>NZ_JAJKLK010000010.1 GCF_020982545.1 Streptomyces sp. MNU76
CGGTACCCGGGCTCGATGTCCTGGAGGCAGACATCTCGGCCCCGTCCTTCGCCCCCGGCCGTTTCCGGCTCGTCCACGCGCGCTTCGTGCTGATGCACCTCCCCGAGCGCGAGCGCCTGATCACGACGCTGGCCGAACTCGTCGCGCCCGGTGGTGTGCTGGTGCTCAGCGACGCGGTCGACCTGACGGGCGACCGGACACCCGCCACGCCGTACGGCGTGGCGATGCGGGCCATGTGGGAGGGGCTGCGGACCACCATCGGCACGGACGTCTCCTGGGTGCCGTCCTACCCACGGCTGCTGCGGGGCGCGGGGCTGGAGTCCGTCGCCGCCGAGGTCCATGTGCCGCCGCTGCTGCCGGACAGCCCCATCAGCCGCTTCTGGGCGGACACATGGGACCGGAGCAGGGCGGCGATGGTCGCCACCGGCCTGGTCGACGACGCGGCCGTCGACGCGGCGATCCGGTACCTCGGCGGGGACGAGTGCGCGGCGCTGTCCGCCGGCATGCTCACCGCCTGGGGACGCAGACCCGCGAGCGATCCGGCCTCCAGTCCCGCGTAAGTGTCCTTCCCGCCCCGCGTTCCAGAGAGTGGGCGCCTCTTGGTGTCGAGCCGCGGCTGCGTGAGAAAAGGGCCATGAACCCCGAGCCCTTGGTGCGACACCTGGTCATCGACCTGTGCCGCCGCCCGGGCTCGTGTTGTTGCTGAACCGACGCGGCGGCCGAGCCCGGCGAGGACCGCGGAACGGTGCGGCTGGACCGGGTCACCCACCGGTACGGTCGGGGCGGCGAGGCCGTCACCGCTGTCGGGCCGTGGACCTGACCGTCCCCACCGGGAAGTTCCTGGTCCCGGTGGGCGCCCGGTTGCGGCACCTTCGACGCACCCCGGCCGACTACGGTGGGTGCGGCGGTGGAGGGCCTTGAGCATGTGTACGACGCGCCGGGCCGGGTCGAGTTCGAACTGGACGGACGTTCCCTCGCCCTGACCGCGTTCCCGGGCACGGGCCGGGGGGGTCTGCTGGTGCTGTTCACCGACGCGACGTCCGGGGTCACCACCTACGCGGCCGACCGGGCTCTCGCGCTCGCCCCGCCCGCCGCCGACGGCACGGTCGTCCTGGACTTCAACCCGCTCAGTGTCCCGGCCGCCCGAAGTGGGCGTAGGGCGGATACGGCTTGAAGCAGATCAGGACTTCGAGGGGGTGGCCGCCGCCGGGTGGCTGGGACAGTGCCGGGAGTGCCGTCATCAGAGCCGAGTGGCCCTTGGCCACTCCCTTCTGGTGAGGGCCCCAGCCCGCCGCGTGGGCGAAGTACGTGGCGGTCGCGGCGAAGACGTCACGGCTGCCGAAGAGGAAGAACGTCCTGGCGTGGGTGGCGTGCCGCAACCCGTCACGGAAGTCGGCCCGTTGCCCATGTTCGGTCCAGGAACCGGCGTCCCGAACGGTGCGCGCCTCGTCGGTGCGGACGGTCAACGGAGTGCCGTCGACCAGCCTGCGCCGCAGTTCGGGCCACTTGCTGGAGCGCAGACCGAGCGTGTGGTGGGCCAGGACCAGGTCCACACGCTCGCCGACGCCCTCGTCCGGTGGGACACCGTCGCGCAACGGCACATGCACGATCGTGTGCCGGGAGTAGGCGGCGAAGGAGAACAGTCCGGCCAGCCGGTTCAGCCCGTCGTGGTCGCCGAGCAGGATTCCGATCGGCTCCGGCGCGCGCAACGAGGTGTGGCGCAGGGGCTGTCGGGGCTGGACGACACGGTGCTCGTGGGGCCCGGTCCGGGGCCTGAACTCGCGCAGCCTCAGCCGCATACGGGGTGCCTCATCACCTCAGCATCGTGGCCGGAGCACCACCGCGGCAACCGAGATGCGCACACCGCGCGGAAGCCACCTCTCCGTGGGAACAACTGCTCATGCGGGGGTTGTGAGGGCACATGGGTGAGTACCATCCGCACACATCACGTTTGTTGTCGGGAAGGGAACCGCCATGACCGAGACACCATCCGAGTCTGCCGATCTCAAGACGCAGTACACCGCCCAGGTCGCAGCCGACCTGGAGCGCAACGCCAAGGAACAGGACCGTCTCATCGGGGAGATCGACGCTCTGCAGGAGCAACTCCTCGGTCTGCGGCAGGACCACGCCGTGCTGGTGAACATGCAGCAGGCCCTCGGTGTCGCGGCATCCGAGCCCACGGCCGTGGCCGAGGAGCCCGCGACTCCCTCCGTGCCCCGGCAGAAAACCGCTCCCTCCCCGGAAACCGGCAGGCGCACCCGGGCGAAGAAGGCCGAGCCCACGCAGGACGGCAAGCGGACGAAGAAGTCGACCGCCACGAAGACCGCCGCTCCCAAGACCGCCGTTCCCAAGGCCGCTGCCACCAAGACCGCCGCCCCGAAGTCAGCGACCGCTAAAACCGCGGGCACGAAGACGGTGAGCACGAAGTCCGCGAGTACGAAGTCCGGCAGCGCGACGGCCAAGAAGACCGCGACGGCCGCCCCCAAGACGACGGCGACCAAGACCGCGACCGTCGAGAAGGCGCAGCCCACGCTCGTCGAACTCATCCGCCGCCACCTCACCGAGCAGAGCGAACCGCGCTCCGCGGCCGAGGTCGCCGCCGCGCTCGCCCAGGCCCACCCGGACCGCCGTGTGCAGACCAACGTCGTGCGCACCACCCTCGAAGGGCTCGTCGCCAAGAGCAACGCCCAGCGCGTCAAGCAGGGTTCCTCCGTGTACTACACCGCTCCCGACGCGCCGGAGTCGGCCGCCCCGGCACAGTCCTCCTCCGAGCCCGCGGCGGCGACCGACTGAGCCCGGGACCTCGCTCCGGGGTTCGCCCGGAGGAGCGCACGCCCCAGGGCTCGGGCGAGGGGAGAGCCCGTCAAGAGCGAGGGAGGGATTTCCTAGCCACGCATGCTCCTCGGGCATGTTCAGGCGTGATCGGGGGCCCGCCGCGCGGAGGCCCGGCACCCTGGTCCCGTACCGCGAAGGGCGCGAGGAGACCCCCGAACGCCCATGTGGACGGCTTCCCCACGTTCCCCCGCGTCATGGCCGACCGTGCCGCGGTCGAGCGCTGGAGGCAGACCTTCGCCCTGTATTTCGGTGAGGTCCAGGGAAAGCCGACGCCCGGCCGGCTGGGACTGCACCCGGGGGCGTCGCGACGACGTCGCGGTCCCGCCCGGCCGCCGTCCCCGCATCGGCGACGTGATCGGTACGGTGGCGGTCGGGACCGGAAGAGGGGCGGCGTGGCCGTGAGTGAGCAAGCAGGCATCGGTACGGCCAAGGAGGCCGCCGACCACGAGCTCGTCCTCGCGTTCGGGCGGCTGCAGGGCGCGGCCAACAGGCTGGAGTACATCCTCGGGCGGGCACTCGAAGTCGAGTGCGGCATCAGTCATCTGATGTTCGAGGTGTTGCTGATCCTCGGGCGCGCGGGTGAACCAGGGCTGTCCATGCGGGCCGTCGCCCAGGAGCAGGTCCTCACCACCGGCGGGGCCACCCGGCTGGTCGACCGCATGGAGGCGGCGGGGCTGGTCACCCGGGCGGAGTCCCCCTCCGACCGGCGCGGAAAGCTGGTACGGCTGACCCCGCTGGGCGAGGAGACGACGGTGCGCGCCGCTCTGGTCCACGTCGAGAACATCAAGAAGTATTTCCTGAGCCCGCTGCCGGAGGCGGATCGCGGGCGGTTCGCGGAGGACCTCCGCATCCTCAGCCACACGGCCAGGGACGTACTGCCACGACTGCCCTGAGCCCCGCGACGCCACGCGGAGGGCGACTGACGCGGCTCGTCCCAGGCGTGTCAGTCGCCCTCCGCGCGCACACGGTCCGCGATGCCCAGTGTCAGTGCCTGCGCCTGGTCCTCCAGGTTCCATTTCCCGTCGCGGGATGCGTGGTTGCTGATCCAGAACACGAGGACGCCGTCCCGCAGGGACCGGCTCAGGAGGCCCAGGGACCAGTCGTTGCCGCCGTCGTGCCAGGCGAGCCGGCCGTTCGGGGTGTCGCGCAGGCTCCAGCCGTACCCGTACGAGCTCTCCGATCCGGGCTCCGGGACGTGGGGCTCGAAGAGCTTGTCCCTGGCCCGCGCCGGCAAGATCTCGTCCCCCAGGAGCGCGCGGTGCCAGCGGAACATGTCGTGGGCGGTGGAGAGCATGCCGCCGTTGCCGCGCAGGTTCCAGTACGGTCCGTCGGCGGCCCAGGGGTGGTCGAAGGGCCGCCCCTGGGCGCGCCCCCGGCTGTCGTACTCCACCGCGACCAGGTGCCTGGGCCAGCGAGGCAGCACATAGCCGGTCTGCTCCATCCCGGCCGGCTGGAACAGGTGCCGGGCCAGGAACCCTTCGTACGTCTCCCCGGACGCCTCCTCGACGATCGCCGCGAGCAGGCTGTATCCGGTGTTGGAGTAGTGGAACTCCTCACCCGGGGCGGACCGCAGTCGCGACGAGAGGGCCCCGCGCACCAACTCCTCCCGCGACACGGGGTCGTAGTCGTCGCCGAGGCCCTCGACCAGACCCGAGGTGTGCGTCAGCAGGTGCTCGACGGTGATGCCACGCTTCTCTTCGGGCACGGTGCGCCCCCGGCCGAGGAACCGGCTGATCGGATCGCTCACCCGGAGCCGGCCCAGCACCTCCAGTTTCACGATCGCGGCCGCGGTGAACTGCTTGGTGATCGACATGACGTCGTACACGGTCCGGCAGCTCGCGGGAGTGCCGGCGGCACGGTCCGCCGCCCCGAATCCGCCGCAGTGCACGAGCCGGTCGCCGCGGGCGGCGATCACGGTGCCACCGGGCCCGGCGGGCAGGGTACGGCGGAGGAAGTCGGCGACCGACTCCGCTTCGCGGTGCCGGGCCTCAGGAGCGCGCGCCACCGCCCGTTCGGCACCAGGCTCCTCGGCGCACCCGCCGATCGCCAGCAGAGCGGCGAAGGCGGTGCCGATGGCGGTCCGGCGGCGGGGGCGGGAGCGGTGACTGCGGCCGTGACCGTGGTGGGAGGGACTCGTACCCATATGACCTCCAACATCGGGAATCCGTCCCGATGTTGACCATCGCTCCCGCCGCTTCTCAAGCCATGATGGTGTTCGAGCTTGTGCGAGCCCGTGCACGTCCAGGCCAACAGGGGGGGAACCACGATGACCACAGCACCGCCCACACCGCCCGACACCGACGCCGTCGCCTTCGTGGCGGCGCTCCGCCGCCTCAAGGCCTGGTCGGGCCAGAGCTACCGCCAACTGGAACGCCGCGCGACGGAAGCGGGTCACACCCTGCCCTACTCCACGGCGGCGACCATGCTCGGCCGGGACCGCCTGCCCCGCGAGGAGTTGGTCGCGGCGTTCGTGGCGGCGTGCGGGGTGCGGGCGGAGGAAGCGGAGGCGTGGCTGGACGCACGCGTGGCCATCGCGTGCGGGCCGCCCGCCGAGACCGCCGTGCGGCCTCGCACGGTCGCCGCAGCCCCGGACCCGCGCTGCCGGGAGGTAGCGAGAGAGGGTCTCCAGAGCGGGCGTGCCAGGCGGGTGTTGCCGCGCCGGAGGACGTTCGCGGTGGCCGCGGTGGCCGCGGTGGCCGCCACCGTGCTCTTCGGTGGTGTGACGGCGACCGGGGCCTTCGCCGACGACGTCGAGGTCGAGGTCGAGGTCGAACAGACTGGGACGTCCCTGTACCTGCCACGCTCCTGATGAGCCGAGAGCGCGGCCTGCGGCCCGAGGCCGGAGGTCGGCAGCGCGGGCGGGAGTGGCGTAGGGGGAAACGTCGTCAGTGCCGCGTGCCCCGCCCAACAGGACGTTCCGGCCTGTCTCGTTGGCGGTGCCGGTCTACCTCGGGCCGGGACACCGACACCGGGCCCGCCCTTGACGCACGACCTCGCGGTCGTCAAGGAGCGCGCGGACCGCACCCTGGTCCTGCAGCACGGGCGCATCGTGGAGGAGGGGAACAGCGTCGACGTGTGTGACCGGCCCCGGCACGAGTACACCCGCCGTCTGGTGGCGGCCGCACCCGTGCCCGACCCGGACCTGCAGCGGCAGCGCCGGGAGCAGCGGTCTCTTCAGCTCTCCAGCGGCTCGTAGTCGAACCAGTCGAAGTGGGCGGAGGCCACGGAGGCGAACATGCCGAACACACGTCCGGTGAAGCCTCCGGCGACCTCCGTGGACAGGTACCGGCCGTCCAGCGAGGCGAGTTCGACGTAGGTGCCGTCCGGTTCCTCGTAGCCGAGAGAGACGAGGTCGGGGCCGGTCCGCGGGTCGTTCACCGTCGCGGGGACCGTCTCGGCGCGGAGCACCACGGGTCCGGCCGGCGCCGGCCGGGACGCCACGACCGTGTTCAACGGGCCGATACGGGCTCGGACCCGCACATCTCCCGCGCTCGTCTCGACGGAGTAGTGGTGCCGTTCGTCGAGGCGTACGGCGAGGCCGCCCTGTCCCTCCGCCACGTCCACCAGGGTGCGCGCCCGGCACGACGCGTGCTGCTGGCGGCGTCCGACGAACGTCACCTCGGCGTCGTCGAGCGACCCTCCACGGGCACGCAGGGTCAGTGAGCCGGGCCGTTCCTTGGTGGTGACGTCCTCGGGGGGACGCCGGCGCAACGAGATCCAGTGCGGCGCCAGTTCGGCGGCGTCGAAGTCGTCCCGGGTTTCCGGGACGACGGCGGGCGGGTGGAGGGGCCAGGGCGGCGCGGGCATGGTCGTGGACAGTTCTCCGACGACGGGCCAGCCGTCGGCCCATTCCACCGGCACCAGGTAGGTCTCGCGGCCGAGTACGTGCCAGCCGGGGGTGCCGCCGCCGGGACGCACGCCGAGCAGCACCATCCACCATGAGCCGTCGGGCCCCTGCACGAGGTCGGCGTGGCCGGTGTTCTGGATGGGGTGGTCCCTGCCGCGGTGGCTGAGGATCGGGTTGTCCGGGCAGGGCTCGAACGGGCCGGTGGGGCTGGTGCCGCGGGCGATGGAGACGCCGTGGCCCCGCTCGGTGCCGCCCTCGGCGATGAGCAGGTACCAGTGGTCGCCGATGTGGTAGAGGTGCGGTGCCTCGGGGGCCTTGGCGCCGGGAACCCCGGACCACAGCTGTCGGCGGGTGCCGGAAGTCTCGCCGGTGTGGGGGTCGAGGCCGATCTGTCCGACTCCCGCGGTGGTGCACCAGCAGGTGCCGTCGTCGTCCCAGGCGAGGTCGGGGTCGATGCCGTGCACCCCGGACAGCCGGATCGGGTCGGACCAGGGTCCGGCCGGATCGGTGGCGGTGAACAGCAGGTTGCCGTCGCCGCTGACGTTGGTGACGATCAGCCAGAAACGGCCGTCGTGATGGCGCAGGGTGGGCGCGTAGATCCCTCCGGAGGAGGCCGCGTCCGGCGGCAGCCGCAGTTGGCTCGGGCGGTCGAGGGCGTTGCCGATCTGGGTCCAGTGCACCAGGTCCCGGCTGTGGAAGAGGGGGACGCCCGGGAAGTACTCGAAGCTGGAGCACGCGAGGTAGTAGTCGTCGCCCGCCCGGCAGACGGAGGGGTCGGGGTAGAAGCCGGGGATCACCGGATTGCTGACGGTGTGGTCCGTCTCGGACACGCTGGTCACCCTCAGGGGTCCTTTCGCAGTCACGAAAGTCTCGTATCAAGTTGTAGAAACTTTCTCCAGCAGGCTAGTTACCGGCCGTCCCGGTGGTCAATGGCCCGGCCCGTCGGCTTGCGGGGGCGGGGCGGTGCTGGACCGGACCGTCAGGGTCGTGGCGATCTCCATCCCGGCCTGGGGGGCGGCCTCGCCCCGGCCGAGCGTGAGCGCCAGTTCGGTCGCGGCCACCGCCATCTCCGTCAGGGGCTGGTGAACGGTCGTCAGGGGCGGGTCGACCCACGCCACGACCGGCAGGTCGTCGAATCCCACGACGCTCAGGTCGTCGGGGATGCGCAGACCCGCCTCGCGTGCCGCCTGGTAGACGCCCAGCGCCTGGAGGTCGTTGGTGGTGAAGATCGCCGTCGGACGGTCGGGCAGGGCCAGCAGGGCGCGTGCGGCGCGCTGTCCGTCCTCCCCGGTGAGGGGTGCGTGCACGACGAGTTCCGGGGCGACCGGCAGACCGGCCGCCCCCATCGCGGAGCGGTATCCCTCCAGCCGGGCGCTGCAGTACAGCTGGTCCGGCGGGCCGGCGATCATGGCGATGCGGCGGTGGCCGAGTTCGGTGAGGTGGCGGGTCGCGGCCCGACCGCCGGACCAGTTGGTGGCGCCCACGAACGGGACGTCGTCGGGCAGTTCCGTGGCCGGGTCGAAGACGACGAACGGGATGCCCTTGGCCGTGAGTTGTTCCCGCTCGGCCTCGGACAGCTGGGCCACGGACAAGACGCAGTTGGGCCGCCGGGAGACGGTGTCGTCCCAGGTGAGCGGGTCCGAGTCGTGCAGTCCGAACTCGGACACCATGACGCCCACGCGGTGGCGCCGGGCGACCCGCTCGACCCCCCGGATGATCTCGGCCGCCCACAGGTGCTCCAACTCGCGGAACACCAGTTCCAGGACGTTGTTGCGCTGGGCGCCGGTCGGCTTGCGGTAGCCGTACCGGTCGACCAGTTCCTCGACGCGGGCGCGGGTGTCGGCGGAGACGCCGGACCTGCCGTTGATCACCTTGGACACGGTGGGCACCGACACTCCCGCCGACTCGGCGATGAACGCGATCGTGACCGGCCGGGACGTGTCGCCCTGTCCGTCGTTGCTGTCCGCCGGTCCGTCGGCCGTCTGGTCCGCCAAGGTAGCCCGCCCGTCTCCTGATCGCACCCGGCTCATTCTGGCATCTCTCGTCGCCGCGACTGTGGCCTCCGAAGCGGCCCCATGTTAATTTTTCCGCCGCCAAGAGAGAAAGTTTCCTTCTTCTGTGTCTCTCGGCCTCGGGCCGATCCCGCGCGTCGCACACCCCCACTTCAGAAGGTGCACGTGATGACGAGAAGACTCGCAAGCGGACTGACGGCGCTCCTCCTCGCGCTCGTCCTGCTCCCGCTGACGCCCGCGACCTCGCGGGCAGCCGATCCCCCCGTCCCCCCGGCCAGTTCGCCGGCCGTCCGCAGCGCCGTGGCGGCCATGCAGCCCGGGTGGAACCTGGGCAACACCTACGACGCCATCCCCGACGAGACGTCTGGGGCAACCCTCCGGTGACCCGGGCCCTCTTCCAGAAGATCGGGCCCCAGGGCTTCAAGAGCATCCGCCTGCCCGTCACCTGGGGCATCCACCAGGGCGCGGCCCCCGGGTACACGATCGACCCGGCCTGGATGGCGAAGGTGCGCCAGGTCGTCGATCTCGCGCTGGACGAGAACCTGTACGTGCTGCTGAACATGCACCACGACTCCTGGATGTGGGTCAACACCCTCCCCAAGCAGTGGGACACCGCGTTCACGGCCTACACCGACGACGCCATCAAGTTGACCGCCGAGTTCGTCACCTCCCTGCGGGAGGGTGCGCGGGTGACGCTCATCTTCCACTTCTGGAGCGGTGCCAAGGCTACGTACCACGTCACCAAGTCGGGGGACACCGTGACCGGTTCGCCCGCTTGAGTCGGCCGGTCGACGGACGGCCGTGCCGACGGCTGCCACCGGGGTGACAGCCGGGTGCAACGGTCGGGACGGGCGGCGTCGTGGACGATGCCGGACAGGTGTCCGACCGCGAAGGCGTCGCCCGCCTCGGCCAGGTCGAGGGCCCCGCCAGGTCGACGGCCACGATCCGCCGGGCCGCGCGGTCGGTCCGCCGGGGCGTGGCGGGAGGGGCCCCTCCGGCCCCTACTCCCCTACTGCGGCTCCGTCGCGATCTGGATCAGGTTGCCGCAGGTGTCGTCGAACACGGCGGTGGTGACGGGGCCCATCTCCACGGGCTCCTGGACGAAGCGCACACCGAGGCCGCGCATGCGCTCGTACTCCGCGCGCACGTCGTCGACGGCGAACTGGGCCAGCGGGATGCCGTCCTCGACGAGGGCGTCACGGTAGGTCTTGGCAGCCGGATGACCGGCGGGTTCCAGGAGGAGTTCGGTGCCGTGGGGCTCGTCGGGCGAGACGACGGTCAGCCACCGGTCCTTCTCGCCCACCGGGACGTCGTGCTTCTTCACGAAGCCCAGGATCTCGGTGTAGAACCGCTCAGCCTCGGCCTGGTCGTCGACGAAGACGCTGGTCAGATGGATCTTCATCGGGTGCTCTCCTGCTGCGGTGCGGGGGTGTCGGTCATGTGCCACCGCTCGGCTATCCGCCGCAGTGGGGCCGTGTTGAGGTCGTGGAACTTGTAGCGGCCCTCCCGTCTGGTCTCGACGAGCCCCGCGGACTCCAGCACGGCGAGGTGCTGGGAGATCGCTTGGCGCGAGATCCCGAGCTGGTGCTTCATGCTCAGCCGGGAACAGATCTCGAACAGTGTCTGCCCGGACTTCTCGGTGAGCTCGTCGAGGATGACCCGGCGCGTGGGGTCGGCCAGGGCTTTGAACAGGTCGTCGGCCACACCCCCAGCATAGGCAAGTTGCTACTTGCCTATCAAGGGCCCGGGTGACACGTGCCCGGGGCCCTACAGCGCGAACAGCTTGGCCGCGTTGTCGTGGCACACCGCCCGCAGCCACTCCTCGCCGAGGCCCAGCCGCTCCAGGGCGTGGAGCTGGTGCACGTACGGGTAGGGGAGGTTCGGGAAGTCGGAGCCCAGGAGGACACGGTCACCGAGGTCCGCCAGCCGGGGCAGGGCACGACGGGGGAACGGCATGAACCCCTCGCTGAAGTCGGTGAACGCCATCGTGGTGTCCAGCCGCACCTCCCCGTACCGCTCGACGAATCCGAGGAACCCCTCGTACTCGGGCATCCCCATGTGGGCGACGATCAGCCGCAGCCGGGGGTGCCGCGCCAGCACCCGGGCGATCGGCTCGGGGCCGGTGTGCTTGCCCGGCGCGGGTCCGGAACCGCAGTGGATCACCACGGGGACGCCGGCCTCGGCCAGCAGTCCCCAGACGGGATCGAGGAGTTCGTCGGCGGGGTCGTACGCGCCCACCTGCACATGCGCCTTGAAGACACGCGCGCCCGCCTCGACGGCCTCGCGGACGTACGCCTCGGCACCCGGCTCCGGATAGAGGGTCGCGGTGTGCAGACAGTCGGGGGTGCGGCCGGCGAAGTCGGCCGCCCAGGCATTGAGCCACCTGGCCATGCCCGGCTTGTGCGGGTAGAGCATCGCCGTGAAGGCCCGGACCCCGAACTCCCGCAGCAGGGCGGCCCGTTCGGCTTCCTCGTGCCGATAGGTGATCGGCCACTCCATCCCGCCGGTCAGAGGTCCGAGCCCGTCGAAGTACTCCCACACCTTGCGCAGGACACGTTCGGGCATGAAGTGCGTATGGACGTCGACCAGTCCGGGCAGGGCGAGCGCCTCCCAGAAACGGCGGACCTCGGCGGCTTCCTCCCCCACGGGCATGTCACTCATGGCGCCCATGATCGGCTCCGCCGAGGCGGCGGGTCCACCCCCTCGCCCGGGGCATCCATGAGGGATCCGCCCGGGGCGGTCCGGGGCTACACGTTCTTCTCGCCCTTCACCGGCCTGACGTCCTCCACGAACAACTGGAAGAGCAGGCGCGTGATGTCACTGTCCCCGAGGGAGAGACTGAACGGCTCCTTCGCCTCGGGCTTGAGCCCGATGAACCCGGGGAGTTTTCCCTCGCCGCCCGCGGCCGTCGGGAAGGTGCTTCCCGTTTCCTCCTCGCGGGTCTTCCTGATGTGATAGGGAGTTCCCTTGTCTCCGGAGATCGCCATGTACTGCGGATGGAAGAGGAGTTCGTGCGCGCCCTCCTTGAGCGTGAACTCGACCATCACCTGCCTGTCCTCGTCATGGAAGTACTCCTCCGCCTGACCGGCGTCACCGAGGTGGTTGCTGACGGGCATGACTCCGACGTCGCCGGCGCCGTCGGCCACGGCCGTACGGAACCGCTTCGCGATCCCGTCGCCGTCCTTGCTCTCGGTCTTCAGCCAGTCCTCGGTGGCGGTGGCCTTTCCCTTCCATTCCATGATCTGGACGGCCTCGCTCGCGAACATGGTCCGGTAGAGCTTCAGACGACCCTTGCCCTTGTCGCCCAGCTCGGCCAGTTCCGCCAGGAGCTGGGGTCCGACGGTGTGGAGAATGTCCTCCAGCTTTCGCTTCGGAGCCGCCCCGGCCTTTCCCTTCTTCTTGGTCTTGGGCGGAAGGAGAGGATGGCCCGCGGCCGTCATCTTGTCCTTCCAGTATTTCTCCTGGAGCATTTCCTGCGGATCCCCGAGGGTCCGCTGCACCGCCGGCGCGGAGGGAGCCTCACGCACGGAATCCGCCGAGTCCCGCCCAGGGGCGGCCGCCCGCTGCACCTCGGGCCTCGCGGGGCCCGACATCACCCGGCGCGCGTTGGCCTCTGCGGCCTGTTCGAACCGGTCGGACGGGTCGGAGACCTTCAGCCCGCCGCCGTTGTCGGTGCCGGCGACCGGCCCCTGGCGCTGCTGGATGACATGGGTGAGCTCATGGGCGAGCGTGTGCTTGTCGGCTCCGCCGTCCCCGATGACCACATGACTGCCGGAGGTGTAGGCACGCGCTCCGACCTCGGCGGCCGACGCCCTCGCCGCGCTGTCGTCGTGGATGCGGACGTCCGAGAAGTCGGCACCGAGCCGCGCCTCCATGTCCGTGCGGGTGGCCTCGTCGAGGGGCTGGCCGGGCGCGCGCAGGACGTCGTGGACGGCCGAGCGCTGCACGGTGGGCTCGGGGGCATCCCGGTGCCCGCAGTCGGCACTGTGCCGGTGCTCCTCCTGGGCCCAGGAATGGCCGGCCCGGCGGAGCAGCTGGACGACCGCCGCGTTGCCGGTGGCGTTCTGCAGTGCGAGCAGTCCTTGCGGCGACGACAGATCCGGGTGCTGCCGCGCGGGTGACGCCGCTGTGACGGCCGGGCCCCGGTTCTCCTTCCTGTCGTCGCCTGCCTTGTCGCTCCTGCGTGTCCGCACTGACAGCCCTCTCCCATGACCAACGCGTGAAACTCCTTGCTACACCGGCGCCGCCCTGTTCGACGAGGTCCATAGGGGCAGACCTCGGCATCCGATCGGGCAACACCACGGACGCGGTCGGCGGCCCCTGGGACACCGGACATCACGCGGTGTGCGTGTCTGGTGTGGTTCCGCCCGGGCCGGGCACTCGGCCGTCGACCGCGGCGTGACACGGCTGGAGGTGCGCGATGGCGATACGGCAGCGTCTGATCAAGGTGAGCCCGCGGGCTGTGTGGGACGTCCTCGCGGACGGCAGCCGGTACGGGGAGTGGGTGGTGGGGACCTCGGACACCGAGCCGGTGCGGGGACAGTGGCCCGAGGTCGGCTCGGCGCTCGCCTACGAGATCCGGGTGGGCCCCGTGCGGCTCGGCAACGAGACGGTCGTCCGCTCCTGCGAGGAGGGCTCCGCGCTGGGCCTGGAGGCCCGGGCAGGTGTGCTGGGGACGGCGCGCATCTCCCTCGAGCTGCGCCCCTGGGGGCGGTACTGCCTGGTGATCGCCGACGAGCACCCGCTGCAGGGCGTGGGCGGAAAGCTCCACAACGTGGGCGTGGAAGCGCTGATCCAGCTGCGGCACCGCACGATGCTCGCCCGGCTCGCCCGACTCTGCGAGGCGCAGGGCGCGCCCGAGCCGGAGGCCCCGGACGAGGCCGGGACGGAACGGCCCGCGAGGACGCGCGGGCTGCGCGGGGCGGCGGCGCACGGCGGCGCCGACGGCCATGCCTGACGCCGTCGTCGTCGGGGCCGGTCCCAACGGGCTGGTGGCCGCCAATCTGCTGGCGGACGCCGGATGGAGCGTCGAAGTCCTGGAGGAACAGCCGGAGCCCGGCGGCGCGGTGCGCCACGACCGGGAGGTCCACCCCGACTTCGTCAACGACCTCTTCAGCTCCTTCTATCCCCTGGCCTCCGCGTCACCGGTCCTCGCGCGTCTGCGTCTCCACGAGCACGGTCTGCGCTGGAGCCACGCCCCGCACGTCCTGGCCCATCCCCTCACCGACGACAGGTGCGCGGTGCTCTCCCGCGACATCGACGTCACCGCCGCGTCCCTCGACGCCTTCCACCCCGGCGACGGCGACGCCTGGAGGCGTCTGCACGCGACCTGGGAGCGCCTCGGCCCCGACATCGTGGACGTCCTGTTCACCCCCTTCCCGCCGCTGCCCGCCGCGGCCCGCCTCGCCGTCAGGCTGCGAGCGGCCGGGGGCCTGCGGATGGCCCGCGCCCTGGCGACACCGGTACGCCGCGTGGGCGACGAGGAGTTCCGAGGGGAGGGCGGCACCCGCGATCCCACCCCTGGTCCTCCGCACGACCCGCCGCAATCTCCCCCGCGTCGAATCCGAGACACCTCTCCGCCCTACAGACCTCCTGGGCCCCGGGGGCCGCTCCGACGCGACGTCCTGACGGCAGGGCCCCGGCCACCCCCGCATCAACTACACAACGGATCCGAACCGATACTCTCCGGAATCGACGGTGCGACGTGAGGAGAGATGGATGGATGCGGGCAGGCGGCAGATTCTCGGCAGGTGGGGAGCAGTGCTTACGGGAGCCGCGGCGCCCGTCACCCTCCCCCGGCCCGCGCTCCGGGAGAGCCACGCCCAGCCGCTCGCCCCCAGACCCAGACCCAGGCCCAGACCCGCACCCGCACCCGCACCCGCACCGAGCACGAGCGATTCATGGAGCTGGCCATCGAGCAGGCCCGGCGGAACCCGGAATGGCCGTTCGGCGCGGTGATCGTCGGCAGTCGTACCGGCGAGGTGCTGGGAAGCGGGGTCAACGAAGGGGCGGACAGCCCTTTGCTGCACGGCGAGGTGGTCGCCATGAACGACTACGTACGGCGGCAGGGCAACCAGGGCTGGGGGGACACCATCCTCTACACGACGGGCGAGCCCTGCTCGATGTGTATGAGCGCGCTGGCGTGGGCGGATGTGCGGCGTGTCGTCTGGGCCACCTCGATCGACGGCATCCGCCGCACCGGCATCATCCAGATCGACCTGTCGGCCCGGCAGGTGGCCGCCGCCGCGCGGTCCTTCTACACCCCCGAGCTGCTTCTCGGCGGCGTCCTGTCCGACCGGACCGACCACCTGTTCCGGGAGGCCCAACGGCTGCGTCAGGGCGGCGTCGACACGGCCCGGTTCGGCACAGCCCCCGCCGCGGACCGGCCGGGGCGAACCTGATGATCACGCGCCGCAAGGGTGGACGGGACGGCCAGGGCGACAACGACGAAGAAAGCGGCGGCGACGGCGACGCCGTGGAAACGGCCCTCGACGAGCTCTACGTCACGCCTCCCCCCGCGTTCGTCTCCCGCCGCGAGGGCCTGGCCGTCGAGGCAAAGGCGGCCGGCCGCACGGCGGACGCCCGTCGGATCCGTGCCGCCCGGCGCCCCTCCCTCGCGGCCTGGGCGGCGAACCTGCTGCTGCGCTCCCGGCCGGAGGAGAGCCGGACGTTCCTGGGTCTCGGGCGCGCGCTGCGCGACGCCTACCGGAGCCTGGACGCCGAGGGAGTGAAGGAGCTGACCGAACAGCGCCGCAGCGTCGTCTCCGCGATGTCCCGGCAGGCCGCCGGGCTCGCCGCCGAGGCAGGTCACCGGCTGTCGGACCCGGCCCTGCGCGACGTCGAGGCCACCCTGCGGGCCGTGCTCGCCGACCAGGACGCGGCCGACCGGTGGGCGACCGGCCGACTGGAGAGAGCCCTCACCCCTCCGTCGGACTTTCCCGACCCCACGACCGTGAAGACCGACCGACTCCGAGGTACGGCCGGAGCGGAGACCAAGGCGCCTGCCGCCCACCAGCACGCGCGGGACGAGGTCGCCGAACGGCGCCGCCGGAAACAGGAGCAACTCGCCCGGGAGGAACGGAATCGGCTCGCCCTGGAGAAGCGAGAGCGGCTCGCCCAGGAAAGACGTGAGCGGCAGGAGAAGCGCGAGCGTCTGCGCCGGGCGCGCGAGGAGGCTCGGGCCGCCGATCAGCGGGTGCGGGAGGCACGTGCGGACCTCAAGCGAGCCGAGCGGCGGCAACGGGCGGCGGAGATACAACGGGAGGAGGCCGCTGACGCCCTCGCGCGGGCCGAACGGACGGCGCGCGAGGCCGCCTCGGAGGTGGAGCGGCTGTCGGAGCCCACCAATTGACGCCCTCGCCTGCGTGAACGCAGGCGATTCCGGTCAGCACCGCTACGCGGCGCCACCTCGGGTTCCTGCTTCACGGGCCCCTGCCACCCGGAGTGGCCCTACAAGGCCTCCACAGGCCTGACTTCCCGCCCGTCCGGCGGTAGGTCCGCCAACCAGGTTGTCGGACAAAGCGACTTCAGCAGCGGCGCTGCGCCCCTACGGGCCGCCGAGGTGAGGATGCCCTACACCTCCACCCTGAAGGCTGGAGCACTGGGCACATGTTCGGTGGCCGACGGGTCGCGCCCGGAGGAACCGGGGCGGCCTCCAGGCCGAGGGAACCGTCGTGCCCTCCCGTGGTGCGAGCGTCCGCCATGATGGCCCGCATGACGACAGTGGAAGGCATCGAGGTCCGCGACACAGACCACTGCGAGACGACGACCCTCGGGGTGCTGCTGCGGCACCAAGGGCTCGATCTGTCCGAGCCCATGCTCTTCGGTCTCGGCTCCGGGCTGTCCTTCATCTACTGGGACAGCAAGAACATGGACTTCCCGTTCCTCGGCGGGCGCGTCAAGCCGTTCGAACTCACCAGGAACCTGGCCGCCGCACTCGGCCTGGACCTGGTCGTGAAGGAGACCGGCTCGCCCCGCAGGGCGTGGGAGAACGTGAAGGCCCCCCTCGACGCCGGTCACCCGGTCGGACTCCAGCTCGACAGCTACCACTTGCCGTACTTCTCCTCGAAGGTGCACTTCGCCGGCCACGTCGTCGCCCTGTACGGCTACGACGACCGCGACGCCCAGTTGGTGGACACCGATCAGCAGGGCGGGGCGGTGTCCACCAGCCTGACGAGTCTCGCCGAGGCCCGGGCCGCGCGTGGCCCGATGAGTGCCAGGCACCGCTCGTTCACGCTCACCGTCCCCGCAGGGGGCACACCCGGCCTGGCGGACCGGATCGCCCCGGCCATCACCGCCTGTGCCGACGATTTCCTCCACCCGCCCATCGCCAACCTGGGGCACCGGGGCATCGAGAAGGCCGGCAGGCTCGTACCGACATGGTTGCGGCGCACCGACGATCCGCGACGGGATCTGCCGCAGGCTGCACTGCTGATGGAGAGGGCGGGCACCGGCGGCGCCCTGTTCCGCAATCTCTACCGTGACTTCCTCGCCGAGTGCGCCGAACTGCTCGACAGCGGCCATGTCCGCACGGGCCACGCGTTGTACGCCGAGGCGGCCACCCTGTGGACCGAAGTGGCGGCACTGATCGAGAAGGCGGGTGCGTCGGGCGAGGAGGAGCACCTGCGGCAGGCGGGCAGGGTGCTCGGTGAACTCGCACGGGTGGAGCGTGAGGCCATGCGGGAACTGAGCCGCCTTCAGGCGTAGGGGTCCGACGAGACGTATGCCACTCCCCCAGCACTCCTTTTTAATACGCATCCTTGATGCAAGATTGCTAGGCTGCTGCCGTGAGGCTGACCAGATACACGGATCTCGCACTTCGGGCGGTGATGCGCCTGGCCGTCGTGGACAGCGAGGAGTTGCTGACCACGCGGCAGATCGCCGACTCCATGAACGTCCCCTACACGCACATGGCGAAGGCCATCGCACAGCTGCAGCACCTGGGGGTGATCGAGGCGCGGCGTGGCCGCAACGGCGGGTTGACCCTCACCGAGGCGGGCCGGAGCACGCACGTGGGGGATCTGGTCAGGACGCTGGAGGGCGACCGGGAAGCCGTGGTGTGCGAGGGCGACACTCCCTGTCCGCTCGCGGGCGCCTGCCGGCTGCGGCGAGCACTGCGACAGGCGCAGGACGCCTTCTACGCCTCACTGAACGGTGCGACCGTGGCCGATCTGGTGACGTCACCGACGGGGCCGGTCCTGCTGGCCCTCGGCGCTCCCCCGGGCTGACCGTTCCGCCGCTCGCGATCACGACCGTGACCGTCGAGCGGCTATCGCGACCAAAAATACGAGTCTCACATACCAATTCAACCGCAATGCCCATACGACTCGGTTCCCGTGACACCGAGTCGACCCTCGGTACAGGAGTGTGTCTGATGCTTTCCGCGCAGTCGGCCCCCGTCGTCCGTGCGACGCTTCCCGTGGTGGGAGCCTCGCTGACCACGATCACGGAAGTGTTCTATCGGCGGCTGTTCGAGGAACGACCGGAGCTGCTGCGGCATCTGTTCAACCGCGCCAACCAGGCTTCCGGCGCCCAGCGCGAGGCCCTGGCCGGTTCGGTGGCTGCCTTCGCGACCCTCCTGGTCGAACGGCCCGACGAGCGCCCCGACGCCGTCCTCGCGCGCATCGCCCACAAGCACGTCTCCCTCGGTGTGACCGCGGACCAGTACCCCTTGGTGGGACGTCACCTGCTCGGGGCGGTCGCCGAGGTTCTCGGTGACGCCGTCACCCCCGAGATCGGTGCCGCCTGGGACGAGGTCTACTGGCTGATGGCCAACGCCCTGATCGCCATCGAGGCCCGCCTGTACACCGAGGCGGGGGTGGCGGAGGGCGAGGTGTGGCGGTCCATGGAGATCGCCGAGCGCCGTCAGGAGTCCGCCGACGCCGTGTCCCTGGTCCTGCGTCGGCCCGACGGGCGTCCGACGCCCGCGTTCCGGCCCGGCCAGTACGTCAGCATCCGTGTGGAACTGCCCGACGGAGCCCGCCAGATCCGCCAGTACAGCCTGTCCACGGCCCCCGACCACAAGACCTGGCGCATCACGGTCAAGCGGGAGAGGGCGGTCGACGGCTCCGTGCCCGACGGCGAGGTCTCGTCCTGGCTGCACGCCCACGCCGAGGTGGGGGACGTCCTGGACGTGTCGCTGCCGGCCGGTGATCTCGTACTGCCGGAGGGCGACACCCCTCTCCTCCTCGCCTCCGCCGGCATCGGCATCACCCCGATGCTGTCGATGCTGGACCATCTCGCCCTCACCTCCTCCACGCGCCCCGTCACCGTCGTGCACGCCGACCGCTCGCCGCTCGACCATGTGCACCGTGACGAGCAGGCGGACCTCGTCAGCCGTCTGACCGGCGCCGACCTGCACCTGTGGTACGAGCAGGACGCCCACCGCTCCCCGGGCACCAACGTCTTCACCGGACGCGCGGCGCTCGACCACCTCACCCCGGACCCGGACACCACCGCCTACCTCTGCGGGCCGCTGCCCTTCATGCGCGCGGTGCGGGGCGAGTTGCTGGCCAAGGGGCTGCGTCCCGCCGCCGTTCACTACGAGGTGTTCGGCCCCGACCTCTGGCTCGGCAAGTGAACGGGGAGCGGCACCTTCCCGACATCCGCGACCGCCAGGACGTGGAGCGACTGGTCGGCGCGTTCTACGACGACGTCCTCGGCGATCCCCTGATAGGCCGGTTCTTCACGGAGGTGGCACGCGTCGACATGGCCGCCCATCTGCCCGTGATGGCCGACTTCTGGGAGAGCGCCCTGCTGTCCCCGGGCGTCTACCGCCGCAACGCCCTCCGGGCGCACCGCGCCCTGCACGACGAGAGCCCGCTGCGCGCCGAGCACTTCGACCGCTGGCTGGAGCTGTGGTCGGCGGTGGTGCGGCGGCGGCACGCGGGCCCGGTGTCCGAGCGTGCCGTCGCCAAGGCGCACGCGGTGGCCCGGGCCCTGCTGCACAACACGACGGGCGAGGGGCGGGCTGCTCGCCCGGACCCCGGTCCCGTCCTCGTCACCATCGAGTCGTCGGCCGGCCACCGACGCACGGACCCGGGTCGGCCCCGGCCGGGCGGCGAGGGGTGAGACGCGGGGTGCCTGCGCCCCGCCGTCGCACGCCCTCGGCAGCGCTCAGGGCGTGGTGTCCGGCTTCCAGTCCTGGGCGAGGAGCCCCAGCACGACCTCGTCCAGGAACTCGCCCATCACCCAGGCGGAGGAGCGCAGCACTCCCTCACGGAGGAAGCCGTTGCGCTCGGCGGCGCGCAGCATCGAGACGTTGTCCGACAACGTCTCGATCTGCAGCCGGTGCAGACCGCGCACGACAAACGCGTAGTGGCACAGCACCGCGACCGCGTCCGTGCCGTAGCCCCTGCCCCGGAAGGCGGGCAGCAGTCCCATCCCGATGTGCGCGGTCCGGTTGTGGGTGTCGATGCCCCAGAGCGCCGTGGAACCGACCAGGGTCCCGCCCTCCGCCTCGACCACGGAGAACTGGACACGCGTCTGCTCCTCGTCGTCCGCCATGAGCCGCGCGTCCCTGTCGGGGGCGATCGGCCGCCACGGCGCGGTATCGGTCCGGGAGGCGTAGACCACGTCGTTGTAGAGCTCGGTCCGCAGTATCGGAATGTCGTCCTCGTGCCGGGCCCTGAGCCCGACCTTGGCACCTCTCAGCATGCGAGCTTCCTACCGGGCGGGAAAAGCCGGCGGCAATCGATTTAGCGATCACCGCGGCGGTACGGCGGAGGTGCGTCGCCGATCGGGGACGGAGCGCGGGGGCCGGGAAGAGCCTGGGTAGGCTTGCTGCGAGGCCGCGCGACCGCGTGGTGCCCAGGCGCCGTCGTACCGACCGGTGCGCAGTGCCGCTCGACCAGGAGAGACA
Organism: Streptomyces sp. MNU76; assembly: GCF_020982545.1. Lineage (GTDB taxonomy): Bacteria > Actinomycetota > Actinomycetes > Streptomycetales > Streptomycetaceae > Streptomyces. The sequence goes on from NZ_JAJKLK010000010.1 coordinate 20,555, forward strand.
TGATGTCCCCGACGATTCGCAGGGCTGTCATCCCCGCCGCCGGCCTCGGTTCCCGTCTGCTGCCCCTCACCAAGGCCATTCCGAAGGAGATGCTGCCGGTCGGCGACAAGCCGGTCGTCGAGCACACCGTGCGCGAACTGGTGGACTCGGGCATCACCGACATCACCATCGTGGTCTCCGGCGGCAAGAGCCTCATCCAGGACCACTTCCGGCCCAACCCCGCCCTCGTCGAGCAGCTCCGCGAGGACGGCAAGACGGCGTACGCCGACGCGGTCGAGGAGGTCGCGGAGCTGGCCCGTCAGGGCCACATCACCTATCTCGACCAGTACGGCCCGTACGGCAACGGCACGCCGGTGCTGAACGCAGCCCGCGCCTTCGGCGACGAACCGGTGCTCGTGCTCTGGCCCGACGACGTCTTCGTGGCCGAGGTCCCCCGCGCCCAGCAGCTCATCCGCGCCTACGAGCAGACCGGCTGCCCGGTGCTGGCCCTCCTGCCGATGGACCCGACCGAGTCCCAGCGCTACGGCGTGCCCATCGTCAAGGAGGACCTCGGCGACGGCCAGCTGCGCATCACCGGCCTGGTGGAGAAGCCCGAACCCGCCGCCGCGCCCTCGGCGTTCGCGGCCATCGGCGGCTATGTCGTCACACCCGGCATCATCGACGAGCTGCGCGAGCAGACCCGCCGCTGGTACGAGCACCGGACGGGCGAGGTCTACCTGACCGACGCCATCAACGCCTACGCCGCGACGCGCGCGGTGTACGGGCAGGTCATCAAGGGCCGCTGGTACGACACCGGCAACCCGGCCGACTACCTGGTCGCCCAGATGGCCTTCGCCTTGGCCCACCCGGAGTACGGGCCCGTCCTGCGCGGCCTGGTGACCGGCCTCGACGCCCCCTCCGAATAGCCTCACACCACCCTGACGGAGACCGTCCGCCCCGGAGATCACTCCGGGGCGGTTCCGCATCATCCCTTGCAAAGGTCCGGACCAACTGCTAATCCCTTTTCTGTTAGGAAAGTTTCCTACCAGTTGGCAGGAGTCCCCCATGAGACCGGCACGATCCGTTCTGCTCGTCGCCGCGCTGCTGCTCCTCGGCTTCGTCCTCACCCCCGCGACCGCGCAGTCCGCCCCCACCGCCCCCGGCACCCGCACGGCCCCGACGGCCCCGAGCGCGGCCGCGTCCACCCCCGTCGCCGCCAACGGGCAGCTCAGGGTCTGCGGCACCAAGCTCTGCAACCAGCAAGGAAAAACGATCCAGCTCCGCGGGATGAGTACCCATGGGCTGCAGTGGTACAGCCAGTGCGTCACCAGTGGCTCGCTCAACGCCCTCGCCACCGACTGGAAAGCGGACGTCCTGCGCGTCTCCATGTACATCCAGGAGGACGGGTACGAGACCGATCCGCGCCGCTTCACCGACCTGGTCCACTCGGCCGTCGAACAGGCCACGGCCCGTGGCATGTACGTCATCGTCGACTGGCACATGCTCGACCCGGGCGACCCGCACTACAACCTCGCCCGCGCCAAGACCTTCTTCTCCGAGATCGCACAGCGCCACCGCGACAAGAACAACCTGCTGTACGAGATAGCCAATGAGCCCAGCGGCGTGAGCTGGTCCCGCATCAAGAGCTACGCCGAGCAGCTCATCCCCGTCATCAGGGCCAAGGACCCGGACACCCCGATCCTGGTCGGCACCCGTGCCTGGTCCTCGCTCGGTGTGTCGGAGGGCGCGGACGAGTCCGAGGTGGTCGGCAACCCGGTGAACGCCGCCAACATCATGTACACCTTCCACTTCTACGCCTACTCGCACCGGGACGAGTACCTGCGGACCCTCTCCCGCGCGGCCGACCGCATCCCCGTCTTCGTCACCGAGTTCGGCACCCAGAACTACGCGGGCGAGGGCGCGAACGACTTCGCCATGTCGCAGCGCTACCTCGATCTCCTGGCGGCCAAGAAGATCAGCTGGGTCAACTGGAACTACTCCGACGACCAGCGCAGCGGCGCCGTCTTCAAGCAGGGCACCTGCACCGGCAACGGTCCGTGGACCGGCACGTCCTCCCTCAAGCCCGCGGGTGTCTGGATCCGTGAGCGCGTCAGGACACCGGACGACTTCTGACGGGTGACCAGGAGGACGGCGGGAGCCGCCCGACCGGCACCGTGCGCGCGGCCCACCGCGCGCACGGTGCCGACGGCTCCCGGCTCCCGGCTCCCGGCTCCCGGCTCCCGGCTCCCGGCTCCCGGCTCCCGGCTCCCGGCCGCAGGGTCCGGGAGCGTCCTCAGTCCACGCCTTCGACCAGGCGCCGGACGCCGGCCTTGTCCAGCTTCCCGGAGGCGTTCCTCGGGACGGCCGGCACGACGGTCAGGCGCTCGGGCAGCTTGTACCGGGCCAGCCGGTCCGCCGCGTAGGCGTGGACGGCCTCCAGGGTGATCTCCGCCGTACCGTCCACGCTCACGACGGCCTGCACGCTCTCGCCCCACTCTTCGTCGGGGACGCCGACCACGGCGACGTCCACAACCCCCGGCATGGCCGCCAGGACCCGCTCGACCTCGGCCGGGTAGATGTTCTCGCCGCCACTGATGATCATGTCCTTGAGCCGGTCGACGATGTACAGGCAGCCGTCCTCGTCCAGGTGGCCGATGTCGCCCGAGTGGAACCAGCCCTCCTCGTCGAAGGCGGCGCGGGTGGCCTCGGGGTCGTTCCAGTAGCCGGGGGTGACGTTGGGGCCGCGTACGACGATCTCCCCCGGTTCGCCCGGCCCCAGGGGGGCGTTGGTGGCCACGTCGACGACCCGGACCTCGGTGAACGACATGGGGATCCCCGCTGAACCGATCTTCTCCCGGGTGCGCTCCACAGGCAGATGTGTCGCGAACGGGGCGGTCTCGGTCAGGCCCCAGGCCTGCTGGAGCAGTACACCGTGCCGGGCGTAGAGCTCGATCAGCGAGGGTGGTACCGGGGCGCCCGCGACCACGATCGACCGCAGATGGCCGAGGTCCCGGTCGAACAGACCGGGTTCTCTCGCCAGCGCGGCGAACATCTGGGGGACGCCGAACATGGAGTTGACCCGGTGGGTGACCAGGTCGTCGAAACACGTCCGTGGGTCGAACCCGCGACTGACGACCACCGTGCCCCCGCGCACCAGGGTCCGGATCACGAAGCTGTTCAGGGTGCCGATGTGGAAGAGCGGGGCGGCGGCGTAGGTGACGTCGCCGCGGCGGGTGTCGAGTCGGAGGTCGACGTTCACGCCGTTCCACCAGACGTTTCCGTGGGTGAGCAGGACACCCTTGGGCGTGCCGGTGGTGCCGGAGGTGAACATCAGGATCGCCGGGTCGTCGGCGGACTTCGCGGCCACGGAGGTCGCGGGCGGGGATTCGGCGAGGAGACCCGCCCAGGACTCCCAGCCCGCCGCGCCGCCGGTCGGCGCCTCGGGGTCGTCGTCCACCAGGAGGAACCGAGCGAGGGCGGTCCGGTCGCGGATCTCGTCGACGCTCTCCCGGTGCCCCTCCTCGCAGACGAGGGCGGTGGCACCGCTGCGGACGAGGACGGCCTCCAACTCGGCCACCGCCAAGCGGAAGTTGACCGGGACGAAGACTGCCCCCAGCCGGTGGGCGGCCAGCAGGGTGACCAGGAAGGAACTGCTGTTGAGGCCGAGATGGGCGACCCGGTCCCCGTCGCCGACGCCGCCGTGGGCCAGCACGGTGGCCAGGCGGGCGGACCTGTCGTCGAGTTCGGCGTAGGTGAGGTCGCCGCCCGGATAGCGGATGACGACGCAGGCGCCCTGATGGAGGGCGTTGCGTGCGACGGCGGCGGCCGGGTTGAGGTCCACCCGCAGGCCCGAGTTGCGCGGGTGGGGTCTCGTCGCTTCAGGGGTGGTCACGAGCGGCTCCTCGTCAGGCGTCGGCCCGCCGCAGGCTACGCCGTCGACCCGGGCCACGGGCCGAGGCCGAGGGCGAGTCCGTGGCGAATTCGCGCATCAGGCCCCGACCAGCACGGCAACAGCGGGCACCCGCCGGTGGGCGTCTCCTCAGTCCCGTGGCGGTTTCAGGCTGACGGGAGTGGGGCCGTCGGGGCGGACGGTGATGCCGTGGACGGCCTTCGGCGGATCGGAGTGGAAGACCGGGAGGTGGGCCGGCAGCAGGTGCTCGAGGAGCACGGTCGACTCCCGCAGCGCGAACTGGAGACCGAGGCAGGCGCGGGGCCCGATACCGAAGGGGAAGTACGCGCCCGGGTGGGTGGGGCGGCCGCCCGGGGAGGTGAAGCGCCCCGGGTCGAAGCGCTCGGGGGCCGGCCACAGGGCGGGATCGCGATGGGTGAGGTAGGGACAGACCAGGAGGTCGGAGCCCGCTTCGACGGTGTGACCGCCGAGGACGTCGTCCTCGGCGGCATGGCGGGCCAGGATCCAGGCCGACGGGTAGAAGCGGAGCGCCTCATGGATCAGGGCCTGGACGGCCTGTCGGCGTTCCGGCGAGTCCTCGCCGCCGGCGGCGAGTGCCCGTTCCCGGGCTTCGGGGTGCCGGTCGAGGAGCAGGTACAGCCAGGTCAGCGTGGTGGCGGTCGTTTCGTGTCCGGCCGCCAGCAGGGTGACGAACTCGTCGCGGATCAGCTGGTCGGTGTACTCGGGGTGCTCGGTGGACGCATCGGTCAGCACGTGCAGCAGTCCCGGGCCGTGAGGGCCCGCCTCGCCGTCGCGGGCGGCGTCGATGGCGTGCCGGGCGACCGCGTCGATGCGTGCGAGGTCGGCGGCGACCGCCTCCCGGGCTTTGTCGGCGTCGGCGGGCAGGGCCGGCAGCGCGGCGCCCACGGCTTCCACGGCCTCCAGTTCGCGTTGGGTCTCGTCGTCGAGGGGGTGGCCGGTGAGGGAACGCCAGATGGTGTCCAGGGCGAACCGGCGCATCTCCTGGCCGAGATCGAAGGTCTGCCCCGTATGGGCGTACGCGTCCCAGCGTGCGGCGGTGGTACGGGCGGCGGCGGTGATGCGCTGTTCGTAGCGGCGCATCCCGGGGCCGGTGAACTGGGACTGCAGCAACCGGCGTTGCCGTTTCCACGCCGCGCCTTCGGCGGCCAGGAGGCCGTCGCCGATCAGCAGACGGGCGCGGTGCGAGCGTTTGACGTAGCGCTCCGGCCGCAGGACGAGGACGTGCCGGACCGCCTGCGGGTCGGTGACGAGGACAGTGGGCGTCGGCCCGAGGCGGAACGCCGCGACCCCGCCGAGCCGTTGCCGCACCAGCGTCAGCAGGTCGATCAGCTCACCGCCGTCCGACCGCCACCGGTCCACCAGCGCCGGTTCGGCCTCGGGGACGGGCGGTGCCGCTCCGGGCACATGCGGAAGAGAGCCGGGACCTGCTTCGGTGTCCATGTGTCTTCCCCTGCTCGACTGCTCGACTGCTCGCAGCACGGACTGTACGGGGAAGGGCACCTTCGGTGACAGTCGGTCAGCACCCGTTCGTGCCCACGGGGAACCGCCTCCACGGTCCCGCGTCGCGATCGTGAACTACATCGCATACCGGGGGTTCAGGTTGCGGGCGGGGGTGGTGGACATGTTCGGATGAGGCGATGCGCTCCCCCCGCCGCACAGATCCGCATCAGTTCCCCGACGGCCGCTCCGACGCGCCGCGCGACCCCTACGAGGAGCTCGGCGCCCTCGACGACGGCCCCCTGGAAGTGACCTCCCTGGAGGAGTTCTTCGACGAGGACACCACCGGACGCGGTGACGAGGAGGAGGAGCCGCAGTGGTCCCCGCCCGTGCACCGGCGGGGCGGACGGCGGCGCCGGGGACGGTTCGCCGGGCTGCCGCTCGCGGTGAAGGGGGTCGTGGGACTGGTGGTCCTCGCCGCCTTCGCCGGCCTCGCGGACCGGTGGGCGCTGCTGTACGCGGAGCACCGGGCCGCGGACGCCCTGAAGGACCGGCTGGACCTGGCCGCGGCTCCCGAGGTGGAGATCGGCGGCTTCCCCTTCCTCACCCAACTCGTCGACAAGCGGCTGGAGTCGGTACGGCTGACCGTGCCGGACGTCGCCGCCGACCGGGTGTCGTTGGCCAAGGTGTCGGCGACGGCCCATGACGTGCGACTGGACGCCGACGGCTTCGCCTCCGTGCGCGGCGCCCACGTCCCGCGGCTGGACGGCGACGTGCTGCTGTCCTTCGCCGATCTCAACCGCGAACTCGGCGCGTCCCAGGTGACGTTCACCGGCGAGGGCCGCGACCGGGTCCGGGCGCGGGGCACCCTGCCGGTCGCCGGGCGTGATCTGCGGCTGCGGGCCGAGGCCACGATCCAGCGGCAGGGTGAGCGGGGCATCGCCACGGAGATCGGCGGTATGCGCCTGGACATCGGGGACCTGGCCACGTTCCGCCCCGGCACACGGGCCTCGGAGGGTCTGCATCTGACCCCGAAGGCCTCCGCCGACCTCGCGCGGGAGACCCGCAGGGCGAAGGCGCTGCTGTCGGTGCCGGCGATCGTACGGCGGCTGGGGATGTCGGACGCCACGGCCCGCGCCGCCCTCGCCGACGAGGGCAAGCTCACCGAACTGACCGGGTCACCGCGTTTCGCCCGCCAGGCCCAGAACCTCAACCTCATCGACCTGGCCCTGGACAACCCAAGCGTGCTGCGCCGTCTCGGCCTCGATCCCGACCTCCTCGACGCCCTGTCCCGGCTCACCCGGCCCGCGCTCGCCGACCGGCTGTCCCTCTCCTTCCAACTGCCGGAGCCGGAGCGGGGGAACGTGCGGCTGCGCGACGTACGCGTGGAGGAGGACGGCATCCGGGTCCGGCTCACCGGGTCGCAACTGGCCTTCGGCGGCCAGTGATTCAGTGGTTCTTGATGAAATTTGGTGTGCAGATGTGTTGACCTCTGTTCGAGATCTCTTCTACGTTGCGGGAGCCACTGAGCCGCCGACCTGCACAGCCGGGTTTCGCGGACGCAACTGTCCAGAAAGGGATCTGGTGCCACGAAAGAACCATCGCGGGACAGCCTGCCTCGCGGCATCGCTGGCCGGCATCACGGCATTCGGCGGAGTCCTCGCCTCCCCCGCGTCCGCCTCCTCCCGTCACGCCTCACCGCCGCCGGTCAGTGACTTCCGCGGCGTCAACTGGGCCGACCCGCGCGACAACTTCGCCGACGACGCGGTCGTCCCCTCGGGCCTGTCCACCCGCGACAACTACGGCACCACGTACGCCAAGTCCCGGGCGATCATCGGGGGCTTCGCCAAGCTCGGCGCCAACACGGTCCGTCTGCCGGTCAACCCCACCTCCGTGAACGGCCCCTTCTGGAAGTCGTACCGGGCCGCGATCGACGCCGCCACCGCCAAGGGCTTCAAGGTCATCCTGGGCTACTGGGAGGCCGACAACGCCAAGGACGGCAAGATCGACGACCAGGCCGCCTGGGACCGTATGTGGGCGCGCATCGCCTCCGCGTACGGCCGCAACGGCAAGGTGTACTTCGAGCCGATGAACGAGCCGTTCGGCTACACCTCCGAGGAGTGGCGCGACGTCGCCGCGCGCTGGCTGGTCACGCACCGCGCCGTCCCCCGCGACCGGGTCCTCATCGGCGGCTTCAAGTACAGCGAGGACGTCAAGCCGATCTGCGCCGACGGCCGGCTGAACGGCACCCGGATCGCCCTGCACAACTACGGCTTCTGGCACACCGACTGGACCAGCGTCGACCAGTGGAAGGCGGACTTCAAGGAGCGCATCGGCACCTGTGCCTCGCGCACCATCCTCGACGAGTTCGGCGCCTCCATGACCACCGGCCTCGACTACAACGGCCCGGTCAACGGCTCCAACGAGGTCGCCTACATCCAGGCCGCGACCGACATCATCCGGGAGCTGGGCCTCGGTTCGGTCTACTGGCCCGGTCTGCGCAACGGTGACACCTACTCCCTCACCACCCTCCAGGGCACCGGCACCCGCCTCAGCCTGAAGGTCAACAACCAGAGCGGCCTGGACCGGCTGCACTGGGCCTGGAAGCAGAAGTAACGGCAGCACGCCCGGCGCACGGCGCACAGCGCACCCCGGGGAGCCGCCGCGACATCGATGTCCGGCGGCTCCCTCGTCTCGCCACGGCGGAGCGCGGACGAGTGCTGGTCGCCGTGCGCTACGGCCGACGCCTCTCTCGCCTCGTCTCCAGCGACAGCGTCACGGTGTTCTCTACGATCAACGCATGCGTGTGTGGAAGCGGAGTCTGGACGCGGCGGGCATCCGGGAGCCGGGGTTGCGGAAGGACTACGGCGAACAGCGGGACCTGGTGGCGCGTGCCCGGCGCACCTCGTATCTCGCGGCTCGACTGCTGCTGCCACGGCGGATGTTGCCCCACGCCGTGGCGGCGACGGCCGTGATGCACCACGGCGACAATCTGCTGGACACCGGCCCGAAGCCGCAGCGCGTCGCGGCGTGGGCGTCGTGGGAGCAGGATGTGCGCAAGGCGCTGGACACCGGGACGAGCGACGATCCGCTGATCCGCGCGCTGCTGCACACCACGGCGGAGTATCCGCGGCTGCGGGGGACGATCGAGGAGTATCTGTCCACCGCCACCACCGACCTGGAGTTCACCGGCTTCGCCACGGAGGCGGACTACCAGGCCTACGTGGACGCCTATTCGCTGCCCGCGTTCATGCTGGTCGCGTCACTGCTGGGCCCGGAGGCCGACGACGGGCGGTTCCGGGCGGCGTGCCGGACGCTCATGGAGGGCAGCCAGCGGCTGGACTTCGTCAACGACCTGGCCGAGGACCTGCCGGAAGGACGTCTCGGCATCCCGGCCGAGACGCTGGCACGCTTCTCGGTCACGGTCGAGGACCTCGCTGCGGGCCGGCAGTCGGCGGGCGTACGGGAGTTGGTGCAGGACCAGGTCGAGGCGGCCCGTGTCTGCCTGCGCACCGCCGCCGGACTGCCGGCGCTCGGGGAAGGGCCCGGCGGAGTGCTCCTGGACGCGGTCGTCAGGATCGAGCTGCTGACCGCCGACGCGGCGTCCGCCCGTGGTGCCCGGCTTTCGCGTGGGTCCGCGTCCCCACCGGTGGCGGGCACCCTGCGGGTGCTGCTGGGCGCCCGCCGACAGGCCCGCGAAGTGCGTGGCGGCGACGCATCCGGCACCTGAGGCGCAGCTGAGGCACACCGCTCCCGCCGCCGTCGGTCGCCGGCCCGGTACGTACGAGGTATGACGTGCCGGTGGTACCCCGGTACCAGTGGAGAGCCGAAGTGTCCCCCGCGGTCCCAGGGGCACGGTCGGCCGCGCTCGTAGGTTCGGAGGCAGAGGCCGCGGACGGAATCACGGCCCCTTCCGAAGCGAGCAGGAAGGTCCACTGCCATGATCGAAGCGCGTGAGCTGACGAAGCGGTACGGGGACAGGACGGTGGTCGGCCGACTGAGCTTCACCGTCAAGGCCGGTGAGGTGACCGGATTCCTGGGACCCAACGGCGCGGGCAAGTCCACGACCATGCGCATGATCATCGGACTGGACTCCCCCACCGGGGGCACGGTCACCGTCAACGGACGGTCCTACGCCCGGCACGCGGCGCCGCTGCACGAGATCGGGTCGCTGCTGGAGGCCAAGTCGGTCCATCCCGGCCGGACGGCGGTCAACCATCTGATGGCGCTGGCCCACACGCATGGCATCGGGCGCGGCCGGGTGGACGAGGTGATCGAGCTGGCCGGCCTGACCAGTGTGGCGGGCAAGCGGGTGGGGGCCTTCTCGCTCGGCATGGGGCAGCGGCTCGGGATCGCCGCCGCCCTGCTCGGCGACCCGGCGGTGGTCATGCTCGACGAGCCGGTCAACGGCCTCGACCCGGAGGGCGTGCTGTGGGTGCGCACCCTCTTGCGCCGACTCGCCGACGAGGGACGGGCCGTGATGCTCTCCTCGCACCTGATGAGCGAGACCGCGCTGATCGCCGACCATCTGGTGATCATCGGGCGGGGGCGGCTCCTCACTGACACCACCGTGGACGACTTCGTGCGGGACGCGGGCGGCGGAGGCGTGAAGGTCGCCACCTCCGAGCCGTTGAAGCTGCGCTCGCTGCTGGCCGGCCCGGACGTCACGATCAGCTCCTCCACCAGCGAGGAGTTGCTCGTCTCCGGCCTCGACGCCCGCGAGATCGGGGCGCTCGCCGCCCAGCACGGGGTGCCCCTGCACGAACTCACCCCGCAGGCCGTCTCGTTGGAGGAGGCCTTCATGCAACTCACCGCCGACGCCGTCGAATACCAGAGCGCTCCCGCCGAGCCCGCGCGAAAGGCCGCCTGATGACCGCCACCGATCTGTCCGTGGTCCCGGCCCGTACACGGGTGCACAAGGTGACCGGCCGCCGGGTGCTGCGCTCGGAGTGGGCCAAGTTCTGGTCGCTGCGCTCCAGTTGGATCACCCTCGGGGTGGCCCTGGTGCTGCTGATCCTCTTCGGGGCGATCGCCGGCTACACCTACAGTCCCGGTGTCGTCGACGACGGTCCCCCCGGGCAGCCCTCCGGAGCGGGCGACGCGGTCTCCCTGGCGCTGACCGGGGTGACCTTCGCATCGTTGGCGGTGGGCGTCCTCGGGGTGCTGCTGTCGGCGGGCGAGTACAGCACCGGCATGATCCGCTCCACGCTCACCGCGGTCCCGCGCCGGCTGCCGGTGCTGTGGGCGAAGGGCGCCGTGATCGGGGTGATCGCGCTCGTCCTCGGCACCGTCGGCGCGCTGACCGCGTTCCAGCTGGGCGTTCCCGGCCTGGACGGCGAGAAGATCTCGCTCTCGCTGGGCGACGACGGCGTACTGCGCGCCCTGGCCGACGCCGGTGTCTACCTCGGCCTGGTCGCCGTGGCCGGGGTGACCCTGGGGGTGCTGCTGCGGTCCTCCGCCGGAGCCATCGCCGCCCTGGTCGGCATCCTGCTCATCCTCCCCGGGCTCGCCACGCTGCTGCCGGACTCCTGGTACGACACGATCACCCCTTACCTCCCCAGCAACGCGGGATCGGCGATCTACGCGCTCACCGGGTCCGCCGATGCCCTCTCACCGGGGCAGGGGCTCGCGGTCTTCGCCGGCTGGGTGGCGCTGGCCCTCGCCGGGGCGGCCCACCGACTGGTCCGCCGGGACGCCTGACCTGCCGGGGACCGGCACCCACGCCCCCGCGAGGGCGGACGCCCACCGCAGAGAACCGAGGACAATGAGGACCATGAGTCCGCACCGCGCGACACCCGCCGGGGAGACCACCCCGGGGACCGCGATCCCGCCGTCCCCGGGGTTCGACGCCGCCTGGCACCCGGTCCTGGGCCGGATGCTGCACGGTCGGCGCCGGCGGCAGCTGCTGGACCGGCGGCACCCCTGGCTGCTCGACACGGCGACGCCGACCGCACAGGGCGATGCGGCTACGGCTTCGCCCGCACCAGGCCCGCGTCGTAGGCCATGATCACGGCCTGGACGCGGTCCCGGGCACCGATCTTGGCGAGGACACGGCCGACGTGATGTAGCCGACCGCTCGCCCGCCGCCGTCGTCGAGGACGAAGGCCGACTCCGGTTCCAGGTGGGTGTACGGGGTGGCGAAGGCCGCCGGGAAGACGTCGGGGTCCGCGTGGACGGGACGGCTGTCGCCGCCGTTGTGGGCGGTGCGGACGCAGATGTCGTGGACGGCGTCGAGGTCCTCGGGCCTGTACGGGCGGACTGCGGGAGACGGGGTCATCGCAGCATCCTGCGCGGTGTCGCCCGCCCCCACAACCGCCCGAGCGACAGCGTCTCTTGACGCCACGCATGCTTCCCCGTGCGCCGTGGCCCGCTCGGCCGACCGCCTCCTCAGCGCGTGTTCGCCGCCCCGAACCACCGGGCAAGCACGTCGAGCAGGTCCCGCTGGTCCTCGCCGGCCCACGCCACGTGGCCGTCGGGTCGCAGGAGGACCGCGGGCGCCTCCAGATCCTCGGCGGAGTCGACCACGTGGTCGACGCGGTCCGCCCAGCCCTCCGCCGAGAGCGTGCCGCCGGGGTCGAGCAGCAGACCGCGGCCGTCGTGCATCAGCTCGTACAGCCGCCCGTGCTTCAGCCGCAGGTCCCGCATCCGGCGGCCGAGCAGTTCGTGACCGTCGCCGAGGTCGTAGCGGACGTCGACCCCGGTGATCATCCCGGTCACGTACCGGTTGACCTCCTCGAAGTCCATCAGCTTCGACAGCAGCTCCCGCAGCGCGGTCGGCCCCGGCGCGGACCCCAGCAGGGTCATCTGCGCCCGGGTGTTGACCAGCACACGGGCGGCGACCGGGTGCCGCTCGGCGTGGTAGGTGTCCAACAACCCCTCCGGCGCCCAGCCGTTGACCTCGGCGGCCAGCTTCCACCCCAGGTTGAAGGCGTCCTGCACACCGAGGTTGAGCCCCTGGCCGCCGGTGGGCGGATGGATGTGCGCCGCGTCGCCGGCCAGCAGCACCCGGCCGACCCGGTAGCGCTCGGCCTGCCGGGTGGCGTCGCCGAACCGGGAGAGCCAGCGCGGTGAGTGGACACCGAAGTCGGTGCCCGCGAAGTCCCGCAGCCGCTGCTTGAACTCGTCCAGGGTGGGCGGGGTCGTACGGTCCTCGGACACCCCGTCGGCAGGTACCAGCACGCGGTAGGCGCCGTTCTCCAGCGGAGCGAGGCCGAACCGCAGTTCGGTCCTGCGCACCTTCTCGACGACCTCGGTGATCGTCGCCGGGTCCTCGGTCGCCCCCATCTCGCCCAGCAAGGTCTCGACCGTGGCGGGCTCGCCGGGGAAGCCGACGCCGAGCAGCCTGCGCACCATGCTGCGGCCCCCGTCGCAGCCGACGAGGTAGCGGGCGCGCAGCCGGGTGCCGTCGGCCAGTTCCGCGGTCACCCCGTCCTCGTCCTGGTCGAGCCCCACCAGTTCGCGGCCGCGCCGGAGGTCGGTGCCGAGTTCCAGCGCGCGTTCCTGAAGGATGCGCTCGGTGACCGGCTGCGGGGTGGCGACGCCGTACGCGTGTGCCGTGTCCAGGCTCTCCGGCCAGGGCTTCATGATGCCGCCGAAGAGTCCGCCGACCCGGAACTTCTCACTGACCGCGAGGAACCTCTCCAGCAGGCCGCGCTGGTCCATCACCTCGACACTGCGCGCGTGCAGGCCCTGTCCCCGGGACTCGCCGGTCGGCGCCGTCAGCCGCTCCAGCACGACCGTCTCCACGTCGGCCAGCCGCAGTTCGCTCGCCAGCATCAACCCGGTCGGTCCGCCCCCGACGACGATGACGTCGATCATCCCAACCCCCATGTGCGCAGATGTGCCGTCGTTTCTCGCTTCGGTCGGCGATTCTGCGGCACGGGGAGGGTCTTGCCGCAAGCCCCCCGGTGCGCTATACGTTGAGACAGGCAAGGAGGACTGGACCTCCTTGCCTTTGTCGTTCTCCTCCGGTTCTCCGGCATCGCCCTCCGGTTCGCGTGAGGGCCCGGGGCGTGCCCACAATGGCGCTGTGCCGGGAACGGAGCGTGCGATGTTCTCCCGGACCGCACGCGGCCCGGGAGCACCGTCAGTCGCTCAGCCGACGCCGCAGGAGTTCCTTGCCGAGGTCGGCGCCCTTGCGGCTGTCGGCCTGTGCCTTGCGGAACAGCTCGACGACCTCGGTGTCCTTCTCCCGCTCCGCGTCCTGGATGTACGACTCGAGGCGCAGCGCGTTGCTCAGGCATGCCTCCACGTACCAGATCAGGTTGTAGTCCTTGTCGGCGGTCCCGGTCACGGCGCCCGTCTCGGCGGTGCTGGTCACGTTCTCCTCCTCCGTTTCATGGACACGGGGCCCGCACCCGTCCGGCGCGGCTCCCGAGGCGCCGCCCGGGTACCCGGGCCGCCGCCGCGTACACGGCCCCGGCCCGCGAGCCGTGCGGTGAGGTGTCCCGGTGGCGTCCGAGGGCACACGGCTCTCACCACCTAGGGCAGAAGGGCCGGATGACGTGCGTACCGTCGGTGTCGAAGAGGAACTCCTGCTGGTCGATCCGGAGACCGGCGAGCCGCAGGCGCGAGCCGCGGCGGTGCTCGCGCGGGTCGCGCTGGAGGGCACGGGCCAGGACGTGTTCGAGAAGGAGCTGCACGACGAGCAGGTGGAGTTCGCGACCCACCCGCAGTCGTCGATGGCCGATCTGGGGGCGGAGATCGTCCGCTGCCGCAAGGACGCGGCCCGACATGCCGAGGGGCTCGGCAGCGCGGTCGTGGCGCTGGCGACGTCGCCGCTGCCGGTGAGTCCGACGATCACCGTGAACAGCCGGTACCGCTGGATGGCCCGCGAGTTCGGCCTGCACACGCAGGTGCAGCTGGTCTGCGGCTGCCATGTGCATGTGTCCGTCGAGTCCGACGACGAGGGTGTGGCGGTCCTGGATCGGATGCGGCCGTGGTTGTCCGTGCTGAGGGCCCTGAGCGCGAACTCCCCCTTTTGGCAGGGTCACGACAGTCGGTACGCGAGCTATCGCAGCCAGGTCTGGGACATGTGGCCGATGGCCGGGCCGACCGACGTCTTCGGCTCGGCGGAGCGGTACCACCAGTGCGTCACGGACCTGATCGCGACGGGGGTCGTCCGCGACGAGGGCATGATCTACTTCGACGCGCGGCTGTCCCGGCGGTACCCGACCGTCGAGATCCGGGTCGCGGACGTCTGTCTCCACCCCGACACCGCGGTCCTCGTCGCCGCCCTCGCCCGGGGGCTCGTGGAGACCTCCGCCCGTGAGTGGCGGGCCGGTGCGGAGCCGCTCGGGCACAGCGCGGGGCTGCTGCGGCTGGCCACCTGGCGGGCCGCCCGCTCCGGGATCTCCGAGAACCTCCTGGATCCCGTCACGATGCGGCCCCGGCCCGCCGTCGAGGTGATCCGCTCGCTGCTCGACCACGTCGCGGACGCCCTCGCCGACCACGGCGACGCCGACCTGGCCCGGGACGCCGTCGCCGAGCTGACGCGACGCGGCAACGGAGCCCGGGTGCAGCGCGAGGTGATGGCCCGGACGGGCAGCCTGCGCGAGGTCGTCGCGGCCTGCGTACGGCACACCCAGGCCTGACTCCCTGCGGCCCCGTCCGTTCCGGCGGCGCCCGGAGCGCGCCGACCCGTTCCCACCTGCGGTCGAGCACCTCGTGCGCGTAGGTCGTCGAGGACGGGGTAGTGCGTGCAGCACATGCGGCGGAACCGTCCGCCGACGTCTACGACCGTCCGGTTCGCGGCCGGAGCCGGAGGAGCCCGAACATGAGCGCGTGGAGCCCGGATCACACCGAGCGGCGGCCGCCGGGTCCGGCGGTGCGCTCAGCGGCCGGGCTGCCCGATCTCGTGGACGCCGGTATGTACGCGGTGGACGACAACGGCCTCGTCGTCACGGTGAATCCCCGGGCCGAGGAACTGCTCCGCCGCCCGTCCGACGGACTCGTCGGACGGGACGCCCACGAACTGCTGCACCGGGACCGGCTCGGGCACACGATGCCGCGGGCGACCTGCACGATGATGCAGGCTTTCCTCAGTGGCCGCACCGGCCGCGGGGACCGGGAGTGGTTCCTGCGCGGCGACGGCACACTGCTGCCGGTCACGTGGCTGGTCACCCCGTGCCGGCTCGACGGGGCCGCGACCGGCGCGGTGGTGCTCTTCCACGAGGGCGCCCCGGAGAGCGACGTCGTCCCGGACGGCGAGCCGCCGACGCTGTCACAGCTGGACCGGCTGGCGCTGCTCGCCGAGACGACGACCCGGCTGAGCTCGACCCTGGACGCCGAGGAGGCGGTCGCCCGCCTGGTGCGGCTGGTGGTGCCGCGGCTGGCGGACTGGGCCGTCGTGGACCTGATCACCGAGAGCGACGACGTCTGGCGGTCCACGGTGGCGACCCACCGCGACGGCGTGGTGGTGCGGCGCGAGGAGTTGGAGGGCCCGCTCCCGCCGGTGCACGAGGAGTCGCTCATGCCGCTGTCCCGGGCGCTGCGCGGGGCGGCGTCGACCCTGGCCGGGCCGGAGACCTACCAGGGGCCGGCGGACTCGGGGATCACGGTCGCCCAGCAGAGGCTGTTCAAGGAGGCGGGGCTGCGCTCGGCGGCCATCGCGCCCATCCGGGGGCCGCGCGCCGTGCTCGGCGCTCTCACGCTCGGTCTGAGCGAGCGGCCGGGAGCCTTCACCGACACCGAACTGTCCCTGCTGGACGACATCGCCCGCCGGGCGGGGCTGGCGCTGGAGAACGCGCGCCTGTACCAGCGGCAGCGGCACATCGCGGAGACCATGCAGCGCCATCTGCTGCCCCAGATGCCGGAGGTGCCGGGGCTGCGGATGGCCGCCCGCTACGAGTCGGCGTCGAAGTCCTCCCAGGTCGGCGGCGACTGGTACGACGTGTTCACGCTGGCCGACGGGTCCACGGCGGTGGCGATCGGGGACGTGGTGGGACACAACATAGACGCGGCGGCCGGGATGGCCCAGGTCCGCAACATGCTCCGGGCCTACGCGTGGGCGCTGGAGGAGCCGCCGAGCCTGATCGTGGAGCGGCTGGACCGGGCCGTGGTGAACGTGACCGAGGCGTCCATGGCGACGCTGATCTTCGGCAGGGTCGTACGGGACGACGACGCGTGGGCCCTGCGGTGGAGCAACGCGGGGCACCCGCCGCCGCTGCTGATCACCCACGACGGCAGGTCCCGGTTCCTGGACGAGGAGCACGACCATCTGCTGGGTACGGGGCTGACCCGGGCACGCACCGACACGCTCACCCCGCTGCCGCCGAAGTCCACGCTGGTGCTGTACACGGACGGTCTGATCGAATCCCCCGGGCACACGCTCGACCGGGGCCTGGCCCGGCTGCGCCAGCACGCGGCGGCTCTCGTCCACCGGCCCCTGCACGTCTTCTGCGACCTTCTGCTGGAGCGCGCGCGCCCTGTCGACAACGACGACGACGTCGCCCTGCTGGTCTTCCGGACACCGGCCGAGGACGGTGGGGCGGGTGACCGGTAGAACGCCGACGCGGGCCGGGGGCTCCGGAAGGCCACGGTCTTCCCCAAGGCCCCACACATCCCTACGCTTTCGCACGCGTAGCAGCTCTCCGCACGGGAAACACGAGCGTCGGAGGGGAACGCGCCATCGCGTCCGCCTCAAGCAGCCGAGCCGGGGACGACGAGATGACAACAGAGCCACGTAGGGACGACAAACTGCCTGCCGAGGAGATTTACGACAGCCACGCCGCCTTCGACGGAGAACTCGGCGACGTGACGGGGGCGCGTACGGCCGCGGAGGGGTTCCTGGGCGTCCTCTCGCGCACGTCGCCGCCGGCCGCTGTCGAGCACTGGGACGACATCCTGCTGGTGGTCACGGAACTGGCCGCCAACGCGGTGCAGTACGCCCCCGGGCGGTTCGAGCTGACGATGCGGCGCACCCTCGACGGGGTGCATGTGACGCTGGGGGACACGAGCACGACGTCGCCCGCGCCGCGCCCCTTCAGCCCCAGCCAGGGCGGCGGCGGAATCGGCTGGTACCTGATCCAGACGCTGTGCGAGGAGGTGAGCGTGGTGGTGCACGACCACGGCAAGGACGTCCACGTCTTCCTGCCGTGGTGAAGGCCTCGGGGTCGGCCCCGGCGACGGGCCGGTGAAAGTCGCGCGAGGCCTCAGGTCAGCGGCACCAGCACGCTGATGGTCTTGCCGCCGGACGCGCGGCGCTCGACGTCGACCCTGCTGGAGAGGCGGTTGATCAGCGGCCAGCCGTAGCCGTTGCCCTCGTGGGCGCGGGGCAGCACGCCGGGCCCGTGGAGACCCACGGGCACGGCGGCGCTGTAGTCACGGACGCTGAGCCGCACACCCTCAGGCGTGAGGGCGACGTCGAACCCGGCGATCCCGCCGCCGTGCCGGACCGCGTTGGTGACCAGCTCGGAGACGACGAGAATGAGATCGATCATCGACTGCTCGGTCGGTGGTCCCGCCGGGGAACGCCACCGCTCCCCCACGAACGCCCGTACGTGACGGCGGGCGGCCGCGGCGGTGGTGATCGCGATCGGCGGCCGCGGCGGCCGGCCGTCGGGCCCTGCCGCTTCCGCGGGAGCGGGGTCGTGGTGCACGAGCGGGCGGCGTTCCATCGATGTCATGGCAGGTACGGGGTCGACGACTCGGGACAGTTGGGTCCATCACTGTTCATGAAGCGCCGCATACCCGCTCCCGCCCGGACCATGGCTGCCGAGATCTCCCGGGAGTGTCGTCCCGGTCCCGCACAGCTCCGCGGTCTCGGTCGCCTGCGCGGCGGCGAGCTGCGTGCGTGCCGCGTCCAGGGCCCGGCGGACGTCGCGGGTGCCCGTGGACACGCACAACATGTACGCCAGGTCCTGCGCGCGGCGAGCGCTCTGCGGATCGCCTCGCTCGCCCTCGTGGGCGACGACCGACTCGTACTCCTCGACGAGCCGGCGCAGGGTCGCGGGGTGGGGCATCAGCATCTGTGTCGCTCCTGGGGGTTGTCAGACGGTGGGCGTGGTGCGGCCGAGGGCCTCTTCGCGGACGCGCGCGCAGCTGCGGCTGATGAGGCGGGAGACGTGCATCTGGGAGATGCCGAGACGGTCGGCGATGCGGTTCTGGGTCATGTCCTCGAAGAAGCGCATGTAGAGGATGGCCCGCTCGCGTTCGGGCAGCCGGCGCAGCCCCTCCTTCACCGACTCGCGGTCCACGACGGTGTCGTACGCCGTGTCGGGGGCGCCGAGGGTGTCGGCGAGGCTGTAGCCGTCGTCGCCGGAGGCCATCTCGGCGTCCAGGGAGAGCGCGCTGAAGCTGTCGAGCGCCTCCATCCCGGCGTGGACGTCTTCCTCGGTGAGCCCGGCGAGGGCGGCGATGTCGGCGACGGAGGGCTCGGCGGCACCGCCGGAGGTCTGGCTGAGTTCACGCCGCGCCACGCGCACCTTGTTGCGGAGGTCCTGCACCCGCCGGGGGACGCGCAGCGTCCACATCCGGTCGCGGAAGTGCCGCTTGATCTCTCCGGTGATGGTGGGCACGGCGTAGCTCTCGAACGCCCCCCGGTCGGGCTCGTAGCGGTCGACCGCCTTGACCAGGCCCATCGCGGCGACCTGGCGCAGGTCCTCCAGCGACTCGCCGCGGTTGCGAAAACGGCCGGCGATGCGGTGGGCCATGGGCAGCCAGACCCGGACGAGTTCGTCCCGGACGTGGTCGCGTTCGGGTCCCTCGTCCATC
Organism: Streptomyces sp. MNU76; assembly: GCF_020982545.1. GTDB lineage: Bacteria > Actinomycetota > Actinomycetes > Streptomycetales > Streptomycetaceae > Streptomyces. The sequence continues at coordinate 39,615 of NZ_JAJKLK010000010.1, forward strand.
GTCGCGAGCCGGGCGAACGCGGTGGCGGTGTCGGGGGCGTCGTCGTGCGTCCTCCTGTCGGGGGTGCCGGGACGAACGGAGGTGCCTGAGCCGTTTGCGGACACATTGACCAGCATGGGAAATCGCTCCTGAACGACGCTTTCAGGGACTTCGCGGCGGGGAACGGTGGCGGGCGACCGAGGCCCGTGCGCGGAACACCGCTTCCGCCGGCGCGCCTCCCGTACGGAGGCGTGGAACTCCGATTGCCCCGCGACCCGGCAGACAAACAACGGTCCACGCATTCTTGGTGACGGATCGCCAGACCCGGTGAGGCGTGCCACTCGGGTCGGCGGCGACTTCTGGCCAGAGTGGGGAGCGACACGGTCCCTTTGCCGAACGAGGGGGACTGAGATGCGCTTCGCGGGGCAAGCGTGGGATGGCAACAAGGCTTCGGGCGAGAGGGGTGGACAGCATGGCAGCCGTGACGGCAGGTACTACGGCCACGGCACGGGGGAGGGTCATGACGGACGGGGTCGACCTGCCCCTGATCGAGGACCCGTCCCAGGTACGGCCGAAGGACGCGCGGGAGATGTCCCGGCAGTTCTTCGACCGCCTGGCCATGTTGGACGAGGGCACGCACACCTACCAATACGTACGCAACACGCTCATCGAGATGAATCTCTCGCTCGTGCGGTACGCGGCCTCGCGCTTCCGTGGGCGCGAGGACTCGCTGGAGGACATCGTCCAGGTCGGGACCATCGGGCTGATCAAGGCCATCGACCGGTTCGAGCTGTCCCGGGAGGTGGAGTTCACCACCTTCGCCGTGCCGTACATCGTCGGCGAGATCAAGCGGTTCTTCCGGGACACCAGCTGGGCGGTGCATGTGCCGCGGCGGTTGCAGGAGGCGCGGGTGGAGCTGGCCCGCGCGACGGACGAGTTGCAGTCCCGGCTGGGCCGGATGCCGACGACGCGTGAGCTGTCGGAGCTGATGTCGCTGTCCGAGGAGGAGGTCATCGAGGCACGCAAGGCGTCCAACGGCTACAACACCTCCTCGCTCGACGCGGCGCTCACCTCCGACGGCGGCGAGGACAGTGACACCGTGCTGGGGGACCTCATCGGCGAGGAGGACCATTCCCTGCAGCTCGTCGAGGACTTCCACTCGCTGGCGCCGCTGATCGCCGAACTCGACGACCGTGAGCGGCGGATCCTGCATCTGCGGTTCGTGGAGGAGCAGACCCAGTCACAGATCGCCGAGCAGCTCGGGGTGTCGCAGATGCATGTGTCCCGGCTGATCAGCCGCATCATCAAGCGGCTGCGCGCGGGGTTGCTGGAACCCGGAGTCGCCTGATCGGGGGCCGTGTACCCGCACGATTCGCGGGTATGCGCACGGGCGCATCGCCGGGCGATGCGTCGAATCCGTGAATCGGGGCAACCGTCCCGATCGGTCCACGCCTTGGAGGTTCTCGTGTCCGTTGCCCACAACCCCCTGTCGATCAAGGTCGACCTGCCCCGCGACGACGCCGTGCTGCTCACCATCGAGGGGGAACTGGACATCGACACGGCGACCGAGCTGCAGCATCATCTGGCGAACCAACTGCGGCACGGTCGACGGCACTTCCTGCTGGACGTGTCGGCCGTCCCCTTCATGGACTCATCCGGTATGAACATCATTCTGCGCACGTATCAAGAGGTGCGCCAAATCCCGGGTGGGGTGTATGTGATCGCCCCGGCTCCGGCGGTGCGACGCATACTCGATCTCACCGGTGTCAGCCTCACCGTGTCCACGGTGGACAGCGTGGACGAGGCGCTGGCCGCCGTGGACTCCGGACAGGTCGCCCCGCATCCGGACGAGCCGCCGGCTCAGGAATGAAACCGCTGCCCGTCAACGCGCCGACGGGCAGCACCGCTTGGCATCTCCGTCGGCGCGGCGGCACACACCCATGGCCAATGGTTGTCGTTTGACAACTATGGCCGGAAGGCAACAGAGTGAGCCGAGGGCCGAGAGTGGGAAGGGTTGGGATGAGGCTGTCGAACCGGGACCGGGTCGGCGGCGGTCAGGCGCTCCGTGCGTCGGTGGCGTCGCCCTCGTGGATCTGTGCCGCCGCGGCGTCGCAGAACGCCTCCAGCCCCTCCACCAGAGCGGTCCGCTTCGCGGTCGGCATCTGCTCCAGCACGGACCGCAGGGCGCGTTCGCGCCGTGCGCGCAGGTCCACGAGGTACGAGCGCCCGCGCCGGCTCAGCCGCAGACACAGCTCGCGCCTGCTGGCGGTACTGGCGTGCCGCTCGACGAAGCCCACCGCCTCCAGCCGGTCGCACAGCCGGCTGGTGGAGGGCGGCGTCGAGCCGAGGGCTTCGGCGAGCATCCGCAGGTTGATGCCGTCGTTGTGCTCCAGGATGAACAGCACGCGGAGCTGCGAGGCGGACACGGGTGCCGTCGAGGCGCGTCCCCACACGACCTCCAGCAGCTCTGCCGCCTCGGAGGTCACACGCGCCACCTCGTCCGGCCGCGGATGGGAGGAGGAAGTCACGCACCCACTCTTCCAGGCATCTCGAACACTGTCAGCTGTGGAAAGAATGGCGTATCCGACATCGTGAACAGATTCGTGGCGGCCGAACGAGCGCTTCGCTCCGCTGCTCCGCACCACCTGGTGGACGCTCTCCGCGACGTACTGGGCGAGGACTGGTCGGCGCGGGACATCGAGCTCTACCTGGCCGACTACTCGCTCACCGCGCTCCGGCCCGCGTCAGCCCGCCCGGACCGGACGGATCCCCTGCCCATGCACGACGGCCCGACCGGCCGGGCGTTCGGGGCGCAGGAGCCGTACGTGGAGAAGCGCGGCGACGACCGGGTGCGGGTGCACCTGCCGGTCACCGTGCGTGGTGACCGGCTGGGCGTGCTGCGGCTGACGCTGCCGTCCGCCGCGCACACCGAGGAGAGTCTCGCCGAACTGACCGATCTCGCCCAGGTGCTGGGCCATGAGCTGGTCGTCGCGGAACGGGACACCGACGTGTACCTCCGGGCACGCCGCTCCAGCAGGCTGACCCTGGCGGCGGAGATGCAGTGGGAGCTGCTGCCGGGCCGTTCCTCCACCCGGCCCGAGTACGCGCTCGGCGGCCAACTGGAGCCCGCCTACGCCATCTTCGGCGACAACTTCGACTGGTCCGCCGATGCCGACCACCTGATGCTGTACATCACCAACGGCATGGGCGAGGGCATCGAGGCCTCCCTGCTGACCCAGCTGGGGATCAACGCGCTGCGCAACGCCCGCCGGGCCGGCGTCCCCATCGCCGACCAGGCGGCCCTCGCCGACCAGGCCGTGCACGCCCAGTACGGCGGGGCCCAGCACCTGTCGGTGCTCCTGCTGGACCTGAGCCTCGCCACCGGAGAACTGGAGATCGTCGACGCGGGCTCGCCCCGGATGCTGCTGCTGCGCGACCGGAGCGTCAGCGCGGTCGAACTGGAGGCGCAGCTGCCGCTGGGGATGTTCGAGGAGACCGAGTACACCGCACAGCAGTTGCGGCTCGAACCGGGCGACCGGCTGGTCTTCGTCAGCGACGGGGTCTACTCCGTCGCCACACCCGGCGGGGAGGCGTACGGAGACCGGGCGCTGGCCCGGGCGATCAACGCCACCCGGCTGCTGCCCGCCGCCGACGTCCCCGGCGCGGTGCTCAGGGAACTCTCCGGTCACCGCGGCACACCCGTGGCGGACGACGACGCCCTCGTGGTCTGTCTCGACTGGTTCGGCCGAGGGGGTGCCGACCGGCCCGACCGATGAACCAGCCCAGCAGTCGTTCCCCGGAGCGGGGAGGCGCTACAGCACGTGAGGAGACACCCGTGCCGGAACAGGACACGGCAGGCCAGCAGTTGACGCCCACGCAGGAGGTGGCGCGGTTCCTGCGCGGCCGCCAGGAACAGATCGCCCAGCGCTGGGCCGACGCCGCGCTGTTCCGCACCGTCTTCACCCACTCCCGGGACGAGGCGGTGGAGGCGGGCCGGGCCGTCGTGGACGCCCTCGCCGCCGTGGCCGCGACGGACAGCGTGGAGGACGCGGAGTCCGGCGGCTTCCAGGTCGTCCGTGAACAGCTGGCCCGGACGGCCGCCTCCCGGGCGCGGGCCGGTTCCACGGTCACCCAGATCTCCGCCGAGGTGGACGCGCTGCGGCCGCCCGTGACAGATCTGCTGCTGACCGAGTTCGGCGCCGCGCCGGCGGCGCACCTGCGGGAGTGCACCACCACCCTGACCGTACTGATGGGCACCCTGCGCCTGGTGGTGCTGGAGACCGCGCTCAGCGAGGGCGAGGAACTGATCCACCGGCAGCGGCTGCAGCTGATGGAGGTCGCCACGCCGGTCATCAAGCTGTGGGAGGGCATCGTCGCCGTCCCCCTGATCGGCACGCTGGACAGCGCGCGCAGCCAGGTGGTGATGGAGCGGCTCCTCGACTCCATCGTCGAGCAGCACGCACGGTTCGCCATCCTGGACATCACCGGGGTGCCGACCGTGGACTCGCTGGTGGCCCAGCACCTGATGAAGACCGTGGCGGCGGCCCGGCTGATGGGGGCCGAGTGCATCGTCTCCGGCATCCGGCCGCCCATCGCGCAGACCATCGTCCACCTGGGCATCGACCTCAGCTCGGTGCTGACCCGCACGAGCCTCGCGGACGCCCTCGCCTACGCGCTCCGGCAGTTGGGCACGGACATCGTCTCCCGCGACGGCGCCGGTTCGGGGCACAGGTGAGTGGCGATCTGTTCGCCGCCCACGGCGGCCCGTCCTCGTACGGGGCGCCCGTGCCCGTGCTCAAACTCGGCAAGGTGCTCCTGGTCTCACTCCAGGGCGATCTGCACGACGGCGCGGCGGAGCAGCTCCAGCAGGACATCAGCGACACGGTCGCGCGCAGCGGTGCCACGGGGGTGGTGATCGACCTGTCCGGTGTGGAGATGGTCGACTCCTTCCTCGGCAGGGTGCTGGGCGACATCGCCGCCCAGACGAGTCTGCTCGCCGCCGGGACGGTCGTGGCCGGCATGCGTCCGGCCGTGGCGATCACCCTGGTGGAGCTGGGACTGACCCTGCCGGGGCTGCGCACCGCGCTCACCACCGAGGACGCGCTGCGCCTCCTCGGCGAAGCGGACCCGACCTTCAGCCACCGAGTCCACGCCCGCCAGGAGAGTCCGTGATGCAGACCGCCGGCGGCATCTCCGCCTGCCTGCCGATCCACTCGGATCTCGATCTGGTGTGGGTACGTCAGCATGTGCGGCAGGCGGCCGCCCAGCTCGGCTTCGGTCTGGTCGACCAGACCAAACTGGTCACCGCGGCCAGCGAGCTGGCCCGCAACACCCTGGTCCACGGCGGCGGGGGCCAGATGGAGTGCGCTCCCGTGGACAAGGGCGGCGCACGAGGGCTGCGGCTGACGTTCAGGGACGAGGGGCCGGGCATCGCCGACCTCGACCAGGCCCTCCTCGACGGCTACACCTCCGGCGAGGGTCTGGGGATGGGGCTGGGCGGCGCCCGGCGGCTGGTCCACGACTTCGCGATCGACAGCCGGCCCGGCTCGGGCACCACGGTGACGGTGACGTCCTGGCCGGCGGGTGCGCCGCGCCCGCGCGAGGAGCGGTGATGCCGCGCGTCTGGGAGGTCCCGGTGCACGACTCGACCCGGGTGCGCGACGCCCGGGTGGCCGCCGAGGCGGCCGCGGCGCGGGCCGGGCTGGACGAGGGCCGCGCCGCGGGCTGCGCTCTGGTGGCCACCGAACTGGCGACCAATCTGCTCAAGCACGCCGGGGGCGGGCTGATACTGCTGGACGTCGTCTCCCGCCCCGACCCCGACCGGGCGGACGGCGCGGCCCCCATGGTGCAGATCGTGGCCATCGACCACGGGCCGGGGGTGCGAGACATCGCGGGCGCGCTGCGGGACGGGTTCTCGACGACGTCGTCGCTCGGCGCGGGTCTCGGCACGTGCCGCCGGGTCGCCGACGACTTCGACCTGCACAGCACGGTGGGCCGGGGCACCATCGCCCTGGCCCGGCTCGGCGCCCGGAAGGGTCGCCGGGCGAAGCCGGCCTCCCCCGCCCCCGCCGTCCGGGCCGGCGGTGTCAACGTCCCCTTCGCCGGCGCTGAGTTCTCCGGCGACGCCTGGGCCTGGGTCCGATCCGGCGACCTGACCACGCTGATGCTGGCCGACGGGCTGGGTCACGGCGTGGCGGCGGCCCGCGCGTCCTCGGCGGCGGTGCAGCAGCTGTACCGCGCCCCCGAGCTGCCTCCCGCACAGTTGCTGCGGCGGCTGGAGGGCGCGCTGCGCGACACCCGGGGCGCGGCCGTCGCCGTCGCCCAACTCGACCTCTCCGCAGGTCGGTTGCTGTTCGCGGGGATCGGCAACATCGGGGCGCGGCTGCGCGCCGGAGCGCAGTGGCAGCCGCTGCTGTCCCGGCCCGGCATAGTCGGCGCCCACCGGGCCGCCCATCTTCCGCAGCACGAGGTGGCCTGGGGGGACGACCGTCTGCTCGTCCTGCACAGCGACGGTCTGCCCAGCCGCTGGAGCCCGGGCCCCGCCGCCCACAGCCCCTCCCTCGACCCCGCTGTGATCGCCGCCGTGATCGTGCGCGACGCGAGCAGCCCCGCCCGGCCGGTCCGCGACGACACCACCGTCGCCGTACTGAGCCCCTCCCCGCCGGACCGCCTCCCATGACCCGTACCTGGACCGTCCGTTCCGTCACCGACGCCGCCCGGGCGCGTATCGCCACCGCACGGCTGGCCACCGCGCACGGGGTGTCGCCGACCGACCGGGCTCGGCTGGTGTCCGTGCTCTCGGCGCAGCTGCGGCAGTGCCTGACCAAGGGCGGCGCGTGGCAGCTGACGGCGCGGGCGGTCACGGCGCGGCCCGCCGGCTGTCGGTTCCTGGTCGAGGTGACGTCGGCGAACCGGCGACCGGGCGAGTACCGGCAGCCGTGGCGGCTGACGGTGGCCTGCTCGCAGGAGGTGCGGCTGCCGGAGAGCGAGCATGTGCCCGGTGACCCGACGACGCTCGCGGAGGCGCTGTTCGGAGCCGACGAGGACGCGGCACTGCTGCTGGAGAAGCTCGACGAGAAGGAGGCGCTGGTCGCCTTCCACCGCGAGGAACTGCACCAGACCAACCAGGGTGTCCTCGCCCTGCACGCCGAGCTGGACGCGGCCGGGCGGGCGCAGCGCGAGCTGTTCGACGCCGAGCAGATGGCCCGCAGGGAGGCCGAGAACGCGCGCGGCCGACTCACCCTCCTCGCCGACGCCAGCGCCGCCCTGACCGCGTCCCTCAACCCCGACGCGATCGTGCGGCTGCTGCCGTCGCTGCTGGTGCCCCGGTACGCCCGCAGCGCCGACGTGTGGCTGTTCGACGGGGAGGGCGAGACGGCCGGCGCCCGTCCACGTCCGGCCGCCGCCGTCATCGCGGCACGCCGCGGGCGCCCCCAGTACGCCGCCGACCATCCCGGCGAGCTGCCCGGTGTCGACGACCAGCCGCCCTCGGCGATCGACCCCGCCCGGCCGCTGCTGTGCGTACCCCTGATGGCCCGGGGCGCGCCCCTGGGCGTGCTGACGCTGTCGCCGCCCGATGATCAGCGGTGGGACGCCGACGACGCCTTCATGCTGATCGAGCTGGCCCGGCGGGCGGGGGTCGCGCTGGAGAACGCCCGGCGCTTCGAGCACAACCGCGACATCGCCGAGACCCTGCAACGGGCCCTGCTCACCGAACTGCCCACCACGCCGGGGCTGCGGCTGGCCGCGCGCTATCTACCGGCCACGCGGGGCCTGAACATCGGCGGTGACTGGTACGACGCCTTCCAGCAGCCCGACGGCAGCCTGATCACCGTGATCGGTGACGTCACCGGACACGGTCTGCATGCGGCGGTGATGATGAGCCAGCTGCGGACGGCGCTGCGCGCCTACGCGGTCGACGGCAAGAGCCCCGGGCAGCTGCTCACCCGTCTCCATCTGTTCCTGCACCATCTCCAGCCCGACCTGTACGCCACGGCCGTCATCGCCCGGTTCCACCCGCACGAACCCACGCTCACCTGGGCCGCCGCCGGCCATCCGCCGCCGGTGCTGCGCTCGCCCGACGGGGGTGTGCGGATCCTGGACGCCAAGCCGGGCGCGATGCTCGGCATCCCCCTGCACCAGGAGATCGCCGACCACACCGTGCCGCTGCCGCCCGGCTCGACGCTGGCGCTCTACACGGACGGGCTGGTGGAACGGCGTGCCCTGGGCATCGACCCGGGCATCGAACAGCTCGCGGCTACGCTCGGCGGGCTGCCGTCCACGACGCTGGACGAGAACCTTCAGGAGTCGGCCGACCAGCTCCTCGCCCCCTTGCTGGACGAGGAGCACGAGGACGACGTCTGCCTGCTGCTCTGCCATGTGCACAGTGCCGCCGGGCGGGTCACGGCACAGCTCAACTGACGCTTCCCCCCAGGGCACGCAGCATCTGCTCCACCCGGACGCGTTCCGTCGGCGGCAACGCCGCCAGGGCGTCGCCGAGCCGCTCCGACAGGCGTTCGGAGATCTCCGCGAGGAACCGCTGCCCGCGTTCGGTCACCACCAGGCGCACCTCGCGCCGGTCGTCGAGCCGGACGCAGCGCTGGAGCAGGTGGGCCGCTTCTAGGCGGTCGCAGAGCCGGCTGGCCGTGGGCAGACCGACGCCGAGCCGCTCCGCGAGCCCGGTCAGGTTCAGCTCGGGACGCCCGCGCACCGCGCGGAGCGCCAGGATATGTCTCGGGGACAGTCGCGGGGTGACCTCCTCCACTGCCGAGAACCAGAGCGGCACCAGGTTCTCCACGGCGTCGAGAACCTGCCGGTCGATGTCGGCGGGTCCGGTCATGCGGGGGGCCTACCCGAAGTGCCCGCGAGTACACGGCCGTCCTGGCCGACTCCCTCGCGGGCCCCGGACCGGGCCCCCGGGCCGCATGCAGCACCCGAGTCCTCCGCGCCGAGCCCGTGGTGCTACGCCTTGTAGGCCACTCCCCCGTACACGTCCGTCGGCTCCGGGGTGGTGCCCGGTTCCGGGCGCCACAGCGGGCAGGAGACGATCCCGGGTTCCAGCAGTTCCAGGCCCTCGTAGTAGGCGTGCAGCTGCCGGGGGCTGCGCAGGACGTAGGGGACGGCGCCGGTGTCGTCGTAGCCCTCCTGCGCGCGCTTGAGTTCGGCGTCGGTGTCCGTGCTGTCGTAGTGGACGAAGTAGCTGCCGGACGGCAGGGCGGCCTGGAGGCGGCGGACGATCTCCTTGGCCTCCTCGTAGTCCTGGATGTGGCCGAGGATGCCCATCAGCATCAGCGCCACCGGCTTGTCGAGGTCGAGGATCTTCCCGGCGGCCTCCAGGATGGTGTCCGGGTCGTGCAGGTCCGCGTCGACGTAGTCGGTGACCCCTTCGGGGGTGCTGGTGAGCAGTGCCTGCGCGTGCCGCAGTACGAGCGGGTCGTTGTCGACGTAGACGATGCGGGACTCGGGGGCCACCTTCTGGGCGACCTGATGGGTGTTGTCGTACGTCGGAAGGCCGGTGCCGATGTCCAGGAACTGGCGGATGCCACGCTCGCGCGCCACGAAGGTGACCGTGCGGATGAGGTAGACGCGGGAGGCGCGGGCCATCGTCTCGATGTTCGGGGCGATCTCCCGGTAGGCGTCACCCGCCTCACGGTCGACCTCGTAGTTGTCCTTGCCGCCCATCCAGTAGTTCCAGATACGGGCCGAGTGGGGCACCGTGGTGTCGATCTTCGACAGCGCTTCCTGGTCGGGAGTGGGGTGGCCTTCTGCCATGGGACTCTCCTGCCTCACATCGCGTGGTCGTCGCCAACCTATCGTCAACTGCACTGCTTCACGCCAGAGTTGGGGCGAGCGAGCGGCGAGTGCCCGGACGGGCCGCCGGGTTCGCCGACATCGAGGGTCACCACGGGTACGTGCTGGGCGAGGGTGCGGAACACCCGGGCGTACGCGGTGGCCGCCTCCGAGACCTCGGGCGTGGTCAGGTGGAGCATGGCCCCGTCGCGCTCGGCCACGGCGTCGGCGAGGTCCAGGGCCTGTATCCAGGTGACCCGGGAGCGGCCCCGGCGCAGCGGGCCGTGGACGAGTTCCGCGATCAGGTTGCCGTCGACGGCCAGCCGTCCGGGGCCGGCGAGGAGTTCGCGGCAGGGCAGGGCGGGGTCCAGGTGGTGCAGGGCGGACGGCAGCCGCCGGACCTCGAACCCGAGGCGCGCCAGCTCGGCGACCACACGAGCCCGGCCGCGCCCTTCGTGTCCCTCGACGATCAGGGTCCGGTACGGGGCCAGCGCGGGCAGGGCGGACGGTGGGGTCGTCCCCACCCCTCGGGAGCGGCCCGGGGCACGAGGCGGCGTGCGCATGCCGCTCCCTTCGGGTGGTGCGCGGCGGTCGTCGCCCTCCCGGACCCGTGCACGGCCGGGAGGTGCCCCCAGTCTGGGCGGGGCGGGAAGGTACCGGGAGTGCGCGTGCGGGTTGTCCGGTTGTGCGGGCGTAGTGAAAGCACGGGGCGCGGCCCCGGCTTTCAGGGGCGCGGGGAACTGCGCGAGAAGCCCCACCGACCCGCACTCGCCGACGGAGCCGAAACCCCCGAGCTCTCAGGCGATGAGGAAGTCGGCCTGACCCGCCTTCGCCCCCTCCAGGAACGCCACCATCTCCTCCCGCGAGTAGACGAGGGCCGGCCCCTCCGGATCGGTGGACTGCCGGAACGCGACCCGGCCGTCGGGCAGCCGCTTGGCCTCCACACAGGAACCGCCGTTCGTACCGCTCCAGGGCTTGCGCCAGCCCTCCGCGCCGAGTTCGGGCGCGGGCATACCGCTGTGGACGGGGCCGTCGGGTGTCCTTGCCATGTGTCACAACTCCTTGCGTAGTGCCGCCAGGATGTCCCTGGTCCGCGCCACCGGTTCCGCCTGCACGGACATCCGGTCGAGGACCTCCAGATAGGTCACGACATCCACGGGCTGGTCGACGTACTGGGCGCCCGCGAGACCCTCGGTGTAGACGATGTCGGGGAGTTCGGAGAAGCCGAACCGGAAGTAGTGGAAGGGGCCGTACGCCCCGGGGTGCGGCCCGGCCGCGAACCGCATGATCTGGATCTTGACCTTGGGCCGTTCCGTGGCCTCGACGAGCCGGTCGATCTGCTCCCGCATCACCTGCGGTCCGCCCACCGGGCGGCGCAGCACGGTCTCGTCGAGGATGGCCCAGACGGCCGGCGCCTCGGGTTTGACCAGCAGGTCCTGGCGCCTGAGGCGCAGGGCGACGTGCCGTTCGACCTCCTCGGGGCTCGCGTTGGGGAAGCCGACCTGGATGAGGGCGGCCGCGTAGTCGTGGGTCTGCAACAGGCCGGGGACGTACTGGGGTTCGTAGAGGCGGATGACGGCGGCTTCGCTCTCCAGGCTCACGTACGCGCTGAACCACTCGGGCAGCACGTCGCGGTACTTGTGCCACCAGCCGGGCTGGTTGGCCTCGCGGGCGAGGGAGAGGAAGTCCTCGATCTCCGTGCCGGAGACCCCGTAGGTGCGCAGCAGCTCCTTCACGTAGGGGATGCGGAGGCCGACCTCGGCCTTCTCCATACGGCGGACCGTCAGGGCGGTGACCTCGATGGCGCGGGCCGCGTCGTCGAAGGACACTCCGGCGCGCTCCCGCAGCTGGCGGAGCCGTTTGCCCAGGACCATGCGCAGGACCGTGGGCGCCGCAGGAGCACTCCCTCCTGAGCGGGTCTCACTCACGTGCAACCTCCCGGGGCGGGATTCACAGCGTGCAGTGTGCCACGCGATCCGTTGACACGGACAGGTCCGCACGGTTCATTCTGAAATTATCAGAACGCAGGTTGCGGGCTGAGTCGTTCGGCCACCATAGTGATCGAGTGACCTGCCGCACACGCTGCGCAAGGTCCCTCGAACTCCTCCTGCCCGCCCCGGAGTTGGCGCCACGGCGGGCAGGGGTCAAGCCGCGCGCCGACACGATGCGACACCTGGATGGCCGCCGTGACGAACGGATTACCAAGGAGCCCGGTCAAGGGGACCGGTGGGCCCAACAAGCCGCTGGCGACAGCCCTGAAGGAGGCGGGCTGCTCGTACGCGTCCCTCGCCCTCCGGGTCAACGAACTGGGCCGCTGTCAGGGCGCGGAGACCAACTACGACAAGGCCTCCGTCACCCGCTGGCTCCAGGGCCAGCAACCACGTGGAAACACACCGGAGTTGATCGCCGCGGTCCTCGGCGAACGGCTGGGCCGCGCGCTCACTCCGGCCGACCTCGGTTTTCCGCTCGACCGCGGGCGACCGGTGACGGGACGGGCACTGATGTATGTCGAGAACGTGGCGGAGACCCTGCACACCCTGGCGGAGCTGGGCTCCACCGACATCGCGCGGCGCAGTCTGCTCGGTGCGGTGCCGTTCGTGCCGGGTGCCCTGACGAACCCTCAGCGAGCCTGGCTGCTCTGGCTGGTGGAGAGCCGGGACGCGCCCCGGCTCGCGCCGGTGTCCGGTGGCGGGCCGGTGGAGCAGGTCCACGCGATGCTCCGCATGTTCGACGAGATGGACAACCAGTACGGTGGCGGCGGGATCCGCACGAGCATCGTGCAGTACCTCACCACCGAGGTGATCCCCCTGCTCCAGCAACGCGGTGTGACCCCGCACCACCGCCGTGAGCTGTTCGCGGCCGCCGCCCGGCTGGCCGCCATGGCGGGCTGGAGCTCGTACGACGCCGGGGAGTACGGCCTGGCCCAGCGGTACATGACCCAGGGGCTCAGGCTCTGCGCGGAGGGCCGCGACCATGTGCTGGGCGGGCAGATCCTGGCGGGGCTGTCCCATCTGGCGACCAGTCTGGGCCGCCCCGACGAGGGGGTGGCCCTGGCCCGGGCCGGGGTCGCCACCGCCAAGGACTCCGGAAGTCCCCTGGGTCTGATGCGGCTGCACGCCATGTCCGCGCGCGGCCACGCGGCACTGGGCCGGCCCCGGGAGACCGCCGAGGCGCTGCGGGCCGCCGAGAAGCAGCTCGACGCGAGCCGGGGTGCCGCCGAGGAGTCGCCCTGGGTGCGGTTCCTCGACCACCACTACCTCCAGGCCGAGTCCGCGCTCTGCTTCCGCGACCTGGGCCTGGCCGCGCAGGCCGAGCACACGGCGAGCGCGTCGGTGCGCGCCCACGCCGACCGTCGCCGACGCCAGGCCATCAGCCGTTCCGTGCTCGCCACAGCCCATCTCCAGCAGAACCGTCTCGACGAGGCCGTCGCCACGGCCACGGACGCGCTCGAGGCGCTCAGCGGTGTGCACAGCGAGCGCTCCATCCAGGCGCTCCGCGACTTCCGGGGCCGCCTGGCGTCCCGCCGCGACGAGCCGCTCGTCCAGGACTTCGAACGCCGGTCGCGGGCGGTGCTGGGGGCGGCCGCCTGAGATGGGCGCGTCGCGGACGCCCGCCTCAGTAGCCGTCCGGCGAGGGCGCGTTCTGGGCCCGGTCCACCGGCAGGTGGGCGCCGGAGACACCCGTCGCCCGGTCGGAGAGCAGGAACACCACCGTGCGGGCCACCTCGCGCGGGGTGACGGGCGCACCGGTCGGCAGCTCCCTCCCGACGAACGCCTCGTACGCCCGTGGCTCCTCCCGGCGCATCCGGTCCCAGCCGCGGCCCGGGATCAGCATGGACCCGGGCGAGACGACGTCGACGCTGATACGGTCCGGGCCCAACTCCCGGGCCAGGGATGCCGCCAGGTGGACCAGGGCGCTCTTCGCCACCCCGTACTGGGCGGGCGTCCCGGGCTTCCAGCCCGGGACGGAGCCGATCAGCACGACCGAGCCGCCGTCGGCGGCACGCAGGTGCGGCAGCACGGCGCGGACGACACGTGCGGTGTGTCCGACGTTCAGTTCCCAGGTGGCCGCCCAGTCGGCACCGTCCATGCCGCCGAGGTCGTCGGCACCGTCCGTTCCGTCGGAGCCGCCCCCGCCGTGCCGCTTCGCGGTGCCCTCGAGGACGCCGAGACCCTTCGCCGCCGTCGTGACGAAGTCCTCCAGCCGTCCGGACTCGGTGACGTCGAGCGCCTCGGTGGTCAGCCGGACCCGCTGCTCCCCGGCCGGGGAGTCACCCAGCGCCGTCAGTCCGGCCGTCGGGCGCGCACAGGTCGCCACGTGGGCGCCCTCGGCGAGCAGGAGGCTTACGACGCCGGTGGTGAACCTGTCCAGCGGGCGCCACTACCCGCCCGCAACTGCACAACCCCTCCACCACCTGGCGTTTTGTGTGCCCGGTGCTGTTGTCTTCGACAACAGCACCCCCAGAAACAACACCCCCGGGAAATCACCTTCGAGGATGTGGAGGAACGCGATGACGGCGGTCAGTGTCGGCACGTCCCGCCGACGGATCCCTGCCGCGGCAGCGCACGACCCCGGGTGGGGCGTCCACGACGCCCCGTCCGGCGGGGTGGGGCGACCCCCGGGCGCGGTGAGGCTGCCTTGATCTCCCTGGAGAGGTCCCGCCTCGTCCGGATGGCGGTACCCGCGCACCCCTCGCGTGCCGCCGGAGTACGGCGCACGGTGGCGGCGCAGCTGGCCCGCTGGGAGCTGTTCGCGATCCTCGACGACGCGGTCCTCGCCACCGGAGAACTCTTCGCCAACGCGGTCCGGCACGGGAGCGCCGATCCCGGCGACACCATCGCCGTGGTCCTCGAGTGCTCCGGGCGCGAACTGCGCGTCACCCTCGCCGACCCCTCGCCCATGCCGCCCCGGCCTCGCACGGCACCCGCGTCCGCCGAGGCCGGGCGGGGGCTGTCCATCGTGTCCGCGCTGGCCGACGACTGGGGCACCGAGCCGCCGGAGCCGGGGGACGCGGGCAAGAGGGTGTGGTTCTCGCTCGCGGTGCGGGAGCCGGTGTGAAGGGCGCCCCGGCCATGGAACCCACGTCGCGACCGGCGACCGGCGCCGGTCCGCCCCGCGAGCGGGTGCTCGCCGCCGAGTTGATCCGCCGGGCCGAGGACGAGCGGCGGCTGGCCCGGGAGGCCCGGTCCGTGCCCACCGCTCGGGCCCGGGACCGCATCGCCGCGTGCCACACCGACAACGGCGAGGCCCTGCGCGCGCTCGTCGCCCGTCACGGGTGGCCCACCGCCGAGTCGGTCGGCGAACCCGCCTCGACGGCGGCCCTCATGCTCCTGCTGCACTCCCCCGACCTCGGCTTCCAGCTCACGTGCCGCGACCTGATCGCCGAGGCGGTCGCGGACGGCCGCTGTCCCGCGGTGCACCACGCGTACATCGCCGACCACTGCGCCGTCGCCCTGAACCAGCCCCAGTTCTACGGCACCCGCATCGACCCCGGCACCCTGTTCCCGTACCCCATCCGCCACCCCGAGTCCGTCGACGAACGCCGCCAGGACGTGGGCCTCGGCCCCCTGACCGACCATCTACGGGCGGTACGCGTCGACCTGGGGGCAAGCGGAGGGCTGTGAACAACCGTGTGTCCACCGGAGGCAGACGGCGATCGTGGCCCGGAAATTGCGACCGCCCCGCCCCGTGATCGCGCTACTGTCGCCCGATGCCCGACCTGCGAACCGAACGCCTCCTCCTGCGCCACTGGCGGGAGTCCGACCTGGCCCCCTGGGCGGCCATGAACGCCGACCCGGAGGTGCGCGCGTACTTTCCGGGCGTCCTCACGAAGGAGCAGAGCGAGGCGTCCGCCGCCCGCTTCCAGGACGACCTCGGTAAGCGGGGCTGGGGTGGTGGGCCGTGGAGGTACGGGCCACGGGGCGGTTCATCGGTTTCACCGGACTGGATCCGGTGGACGAGGACATACCGTTCTCCGGGGTGGAGGCCGGCTGGCGACTCGCGCGTGCGGCGTGGGGCCACGGCTACGCCACCGAGGCCGCGCGGGCGGTCCTGGACTTCGGCTTCGAGCAGCTCCGGCTCCCGGAGATCCTCGCGGTGACCACCGCCGCCAACCTCCGCTCCCAGGCCGTGATGCGCCGCCTCGGCATGACCCGGAACCCGAGCGACGACTTCGACGACCCCTCGATGCCGGAGGGACCGCTGCGCCGCGGCGTGGTGTTCCGGCTGACGCCCGACGCCGCCTGAGGACCGTGTGTCGGGCGTCGCGCGCCGGCGGTCAGCTCGCGGCCCACCCCGCGTAGAACAGGCCGAGGCCGGCGATCACGCAGATGCCCTGGATGGTCCAGAAGCGGACCACGACCAGGACCTCGGACCAGCCCTTGAGTTCGAAGTGGTGCTGGAGCGGTGCCATCCGGAAGACACGTTTGCCGGTCAGTTTGAACGAGCCGACCTGGATGACCACCGACATGGTGATCAGGACGAACAGCCCGCCGAGGACGGCCAGGAGCAGTTCGGTGCGGGAGCAGATGGCGAGGCCCGCGAGCGCCCCGCCGAGCGCCAGCGAACCGGTGTCGCCCATGAAGATCTTGGCCGGCGAGGTGTTCCACCAGAGGAACCCGAAGCAGGCACCCATCAGCGCGGCCGCGACGACGGCGAGGTCGAGCGGGTCGCGCACCTCTATGCAGGAGGCGGGGTCGGTGAGTTCGAGGGCGTTGGCGCACGAGTTCTGGAACTGCCACAGACCGATGAAGGTGTAGCCGCCGAAGACCATGACCGACGCGCCGGTGGCGAGGCCGTCCAGACCGTCGGTGAGGTTCACCCCGTTCGACATGGCCAGGATCATGAACAGGGCCCAGACGACGAACAGCACGGGACCGATGGTCCAGCCGAAGTCGGTGACGAACGACAGCTTCAGGGAGGCCGGTGTCTGGCCCCGGTCGTCCGCGAACCGGATGGCGAGCAGGGCGAACACGATGCCGACGATCAGCTGGCCGGCCATCTTGGCCCCGGCCCGCAGGCCCAGCGACCGCCGCTTGACGATCTTGATGTAGTCGTCCAGGAACCCGACCACACCCATGCCCGCCATGAGGAACAGCACCAGGAAGCCGGGGTAGGTCGGGCTCTCGCCGGTGATGACCTTGGTCGCGAGGTAGGCGACGAGGGTGGCCAGGATGAAGGCGATGCCACCCATGGTGGGCGTACCGCGCTTGCCCGCGTGGCCGCGCGGCCCGTCGTCCCGGATGAACTGGCCGTATCCCTTGCGGGCCAGCAGCTTGATCAGCAGCGGTGTGCCGATCAACGTCAGGAACAGGCCGATGGCCCCGGCGTACAGGATCTGGTTCATCGGACGGTGGTCTCCCCCTCGGTCGCGTTCGGACACGCGACTGCCGCACCGGTGTCGCTGCTTCTCACGGGCCCACCCTATGCAGTCACCTGATCTTCGTACCGGGGTGGGTAGTTGCCCCCGGCCGGAACCGCTCGGGCACGGCACGACGGGGGCTTCCCCGCAGGACGAGTACGGCAGCCGGCAGTGTCGGCCCTTCGTCCCCGATATCCGTTCGCGGGCCGCGGGCGGGTCACTCGAAACGGTGCTCGCCGCGTGCGGGTCCCGGCTCGATCCGCCCGTCCCTCGGGGGCGGGCAGCCCGCCGAAACGGGCGCCGCCCGACCCTCCGAGACGCGCCGCGTCGCCCCTCCCCCACCGGCCCACCGCTCCGGCAGTCGGGCGAGGCTGAGACACTGCACGTCATGGCCTCCTTCACTCCCGCGCGCGCCCTGCTGATGCTGACCACCGGGCTGACCTGTCTGCTGATGGCGGGCGGCGCCCTCATCGGCGCGCTGATCGGCGGCGGCCCCGTGGCCCTGGGGGCGGCGGTGTGCGCCGGGCTGGTCGGCATGGTGGGCTCGCTCATCGTGCGGCGGCGGGCCATGGCGCACTTCGCCATGGCCCAGCGGCAGGCCGGACAGCGGGGTTACGCCGAGGGCATCGCGCACGGTGTGCTCATCCACGTGACCGCCTACGAGGCCGCCGTCTTCCCCCGCACCGGGCCGAGCGGCGTCAGCGCCGAGGAGCGCGAGGCCCGCCGCACCATCGCCTACCGCATGGCCGCCCTCGACGAGGTGCCCCAGCGGGTGCGCCTGGCCGCGGCGGACGCCCTGGCGCTCCTCGACAAGACGGACCGCGAGGGCGCCGAGGAGGCCCTGGCCCGTCTCGCCACGACCGTGCGTCTGGAGTACTCCCGCCTGTGAGGCCCGCGGCCGCTCAGTGACCGCTGATCGCGCGGGGTGTGTAGGGCCGTTCCAGTTCCTCGGTCTCCTTCTCCGTCAGGGTGACGTCGAGGGAGGCCACGGCGTCGGCGAGGTGGTGGGGCTTGGTGGCGCCGACGATGGGGGCGGTGACCGTGGGCCGGCTCATCAGCCAGGCCAGGGCGACCTGCGCGCGGGGCACCCCGCGCTCACCGGCGATCCGGGTGACGGCGTCGACGATCTCCCGGTCGCCCTCCTGGTAGAGCGTCCTGCCGAAGTTGTCGGTCTCGGTGCGTGCGGTCACGGAACCCCAGTCCCGGGTGAGGCGGCCGCGGGCGAGCGGGCTCCAGGGCAGCGTGGCGACGCTCTGGTCCTCGCACAGCGGGAGCATCTCGCGCTCCTCCTCGCGGTAGAGGAGGTTGTAGTGGTTCTGCATGGACACGAACCGGGTCCAGCCGTGCAGCCGGGCGGTGTGCTGCATCTTCGCGAACTGCCAGGCGTACATCGAACTGGCCCCGAGGTAACGGGCCTTGCCGGCCTTCACCACGTCGTGCAGGGCCTCCATCGTCTCCTCGACCGGGGTGTGGGGGTCGAAGCGGTGGATCTGGTAGAGGTCCACGTAGTCGGTGCCGAGGCGCCGCAGGCTGTTGTCGATCTCCGTCATGATCGCCTTGCGGGACAGGCCCCAGGCGTTGGGGCCCTGGTGCATGGCGCCGTTGACCTTGGTCGCGACGACGACCTCCTCGCGCCGCGCGTACTCGCCGAGCGCGCGGCCGACGATCTCCTCGCTGGTGCCGTCGGAGTAGACGTTCGCGGTGTCGAAGAAGTTGATCCCCGCGTCCAGCGCCTGCCGGATCAGCGGGCGTGACGCCTCCTCGTCCAGGGTCCATTCGTGCGTGCCTCGGTCGGGCAGGCCGAAACTCATGCATCCCACACAGATCCGGGACACGTCCAGACCCGTCGAACCGAGCTTCACGTACTGCATCGTGGCAACTCCTGCCTGTGAGGGGTGGGCTGACAAGCGTACGAAAGAGGCGGTGTGCCGAGCGGTGTGCCGATCGGTCAGATCCGGTACCGCCGCAGTGCCGGTGTGGCCGTCGCGAGGAGCAGCACGGCGATCATGACCAGGAGGCCTCCCCCGGCCACAGCCGTACGGGTGCCGAAGGCGGCGCCCGCCGTGCCGTGCAGGACGTCGGCGAGACGGGGGCCGCCGGCCACGACCACGGTGAACACGCCCTGCATCCGGCCGCGCATCTCGTCGGTCGCGGCGGAGAGCAGGATGGCGCCGCGGAAGACCATCGAGACCATGTCGGCGACTCCTGCCGCCACGAGGAACGCCACCGCGAGCCACAGACTGGTGCTCAGCCCGAAGCCCGTGATGGCCGCTCCCCAGGCCATGACGGCCGCGAGGACCATGAGTCCGTGCCGGTGGGAGCGGGAGAAGGTGCCCGACATCAGGCCACCGACGACGGCCCCGATGGGGATCGCGGCGAACAGCAGGCCGAGGGCGAATCCCTCGCCGTAGGGCGCGTACGTGGTGGCGGCCAACTGCGGGAAGAGGGCGCGGGGCATGCCCAGGACCATGGCGATGATGTCGGCGAGGAAGGACAGCAGGAGCACCTTGTGCAGGGCGATGTAACGGAAGCCCGCGACCACCTCCCGCAGGCCGGCCCGCTTGGCCGTGGCGTTGTCCAGGGGCGGCAGGGAGGGCAGCCGGTACACGGCCCAGAGAGTGACGCAGAGGGCGAGCGCGTCGATGAGGTACAGCTCGGCGAGGCCGATCACCGGGATGAGGGCGCCCGCGAGCAACGGTCCGGCCACCAGGCCGAGTTGCATCACGGTCGAGCCGAGCGCGGCGGCCGCCGGCAGTTCCTCGGCCGGGACCAGCCGGGCCACGGAGGCGTTGCGGGCGGGTGAGTTGAGGCCGAAGAACGCCTGTTGGAGGGCGAGCAGGGTCATCAGCGCCCAGACGGATTCGAGACCGGTGACGGCCTGCACCCAGAACAGCACCGAGGTGACGGCGATACCGGTGTTGGTGACGAGCAGCAACGTGCGGCGGTCGACGCTGTCGGCGACCGCGCCGCCCCAGAGCGCGAAGACCACCAGCGGCAGCAGGCCGGCGAGGCTGGCGTAGCCGACCCAGGCGGAGGAGCCGGTGATGTCGTAGATCTGTTTGGGGACGGCGACTGCGGTCAGTTGGCTGCCGACGGCGGTGACGATGGTCGAGGACCACAGACGCCGGTAGGCGGGGCGGCGCAGCGGCCGGGTGTCCATCGCCCAGCGGCGCCAGCCCTCGCGGGGCGGCGCCGCCGGGTCGCCCTCCGCGGCGGTGTCGTCCTCCGGTGCGGTGTCGTCGCCGGCGCTGCTCTGGGTGGTGTCCACGGGCATCCTGATGCTCGATACATCTTTCGATACGGGCACCACTATCGCGGAGATCACCACCGCCGGGACAGGCGATCTCGCCGCCGTCTCACATGCTGTCTCCCCGTGACTCAGGCTCCGGCGATCAGCATCCCGCCGAGGACGAGCATCGTGACCGCGACCAGGCCGTCGAGGACCCGCCAGGCGGACGGGCGGGCCAGGTACCGGCTGAGCAGCCGGGCGCCGAAGCCCAGGGCGGCGAACCAGCACAGGCTGGCGAGGCCGGCGCCGAGGCCGAACGTCCAGCGCAGGGGGCCCTGGTCGGAGGCGATGGAGCCGAGCAGGAACACGGTGTCCAGGTAGACGTGCGGGTTGAGCCAGGTCAGCGCCAGACAGGTGAGGACGGCCCGGCGCCGGGAGCCCGCCGACCCGCTCCCCGCGCGCAGCGCGTCGTCGCCGGGTCGCAGGGCGCGGCGGGCGGCCAGAGCTCCGTAGACCAGGAGAAACGCGCCGCCGATCAGGGCGACCGCCGTCAGCGCGCCGGGCCAGGCGACGACCACCGCGCCGACCCCGGCGACGCCGAGGGCGATCAGCAGCGCGTCGGAGAGGGCGCAGATGGCCACGACCGGAAGCACGGCGTCGCGGTGCAGGCCCTGGCGGAGGACGAAGGCGTTCTGGGCTCCGATGGCGACGATGAGGGAAAGGCCGGTGCCGAATCCGGCCGCGAGAGCTGTCATTTCACTGAACACAGCCACGACGCTAGGAAACGCACCGCCATGCGTACAGCTAAAGATTCTTACGTATCATTAGCAATCGTGATG
The DNA here is from genome assembly GCF_020982545.1 of Streptomyces sp. MNU76. Classification (GTDB taxonomy): domain Bacteria; phylum Actinomycetota; class Actinomycetes; order Streptomycetales; family Streptomycetaceae; genus Streptomyces. Next base: position 60,811 of record NZ_JAJKLK010000010.1, read on the forward strand.
TCTCAGCTGCCCCTCGACCTGGTGCGCACCCTGCTGGCCGTGGTGGACGAGGGCACCTTCGACGCGGCGGCCGGTGCCCTGCACGTGACACCGTCGGCGGTCAGCCAGCGGGTCAAGGCGCTGGAGCAGCGGGTCGGCCGGGTCCTGCTGATCCGGGAGAAGCCGGTGCGGCCGACGGAGTCCGGCGAGGTGATCGTCCGTTTCGCGCGCCAGCTGGCCCGTCTCGAACACGACGCGCACACCGCGCTCGGGATGACGGGCGCCGGGGAGACCACGCGGGTGTCGATCGCGGTGAACGCCGACTCGCTGGCCACCTGGTTCCTGCCCGCCCTGACCCGGGTGCCCGAGGAGCTGCGCCCCTGCTACGAACTGCTCCGGGAGGACGAGCAGCACACGGCCCGGCTGCTGCGCGAGGGGCTTGTGATGGCCGCGGTCACCTCGGCACCGGACGCCGTGGCAGGCTGCTCGGTCCGGCCACTCGGCCGGATGCACTACCGGCCCTGCGCCGCGCCCGCCTTCGCGCAGCGGTGGCTGGGCCTCGGATCGGGCACACCGCTGAAGGAGCTGATCGCCGACGCGCCGGTGGTGTTCTTCGACCGGCGCGACGAGTTCCAGGACTCCTTCGTGCGGCGGCTGACGCGGGGCCGCCCGGCCAGTCCCCGTCGGCACTACGTACCGACCTCGGAGGGGTTCGTGGACGCCGTGGCCGCCGGCATGGGCTGGGGCATGGTGCCCGCCGCCCAGGCCGAGCGACTCCTCGACAAGGGCCGGCTGGTCGACCTGGCTCCGGAACGGACCGTGGACGCCCCGCTGTTCTGGCAGCAGTGGAAGCTCGACTCCCCCGCGCTGACGGCGGTGGCGGAGGCGGTCGCAGCGGAGGCCGCCGAGACGCTCGATCCCTGAACGGGGCCCTGCGGCTCCCTCAGGCGTCGCGGCCGGTACCGAACGGACCGTCCAGCGCCGCCCACTGGAGCAGCATGATGGTCTTGGCGTCGGCGATCTCCCCGTTGCGGATCATCTCCAGCGCCCGGCGGAAGGGCAGTTCGACGAGTTCGATGTCCTCGCCCTCCTCGCCGAGGCCGCCGCCCTCGTGGGTACGGGTCGACGGGCCGTAGGGGGCGGCGTAGAAGCTGACGCGTTCGGTGACGGACCCGGGGCTCATGTAGATGTCGAAGACGTGCCGGATCTCCCCGATGGTGTGACCGGTCTCCTCGACGACCTCGCGCCGCACGGCGACCTCGGGGTGCTCGTCCTCCTCGTCGAGCAGACCGCCCGGGGTCTCGACGAGCATCCCGTCGGGGTGGCCGTTGACGTACACCGGGTAGCGGAACTGCCGGGTGAGCAGCACGGTTTCGCGTTGGGTGTCGTAGAGCAGGACGGTGGCGCCATTGCCCCGGTCGTGCGTCTCGCGCTCCTGGGTGCTCCAGGTGCCGTCGGTGTGCTGGAAGTCGAAGGTGGTCGTGCGCTCCACGTACCAGTGGCTGGACAGCAGGCGGACGTCCCGCACCTTGACGCGCGGGTTGCCGGTCAGGTCCCGGCCGGTGCGGTCGAGCCCGGTACGGCCCCGGCGGTCAGGGACGTCGACTCCGACGGTCTTGTTGGTCATGCGTCCGCTTCTACCATTCCGGTCGAGATGTTGTCAGGCACCTCAATTCGCTTGCCGCGCGCGTCGCTTGGCGGAATCGGGCGGTCCGGGACAGCATGCCCGTATGAAGAGCGATCTTTTCTCCAACGAGAACATGGTGCAGCCGGCCTACGCGCCGGGGATGAGCGTCCAGAACGCCAAGTCGATCAAGTACGCGGTGAACGGCGAGATGCTCGCCCGGCAGGGCGCGATGATCGCCTTCCGGGGGAATCTGCAGTTCGAACGCAAGGGCCAGGGCGTGGGTGGCATGCTCAAGCGCGCGGTCACCGGCGAGGGGCTGGCGCTGATGACGGTGCGCGGTCAGGGCGAGGCCTGGTTCGCGCACGAGGCGCAGAACTGTTTCATCGTCGACATCGAGCCCGGCGACGTGTTCACCGTCAACGGCCGCAACGTGCTCTGTTTCGACGCGTCCCTGTCGTACGAGATCAAGACGGTGAAGGGCGCCGGCATGACCGGTGGCGGCCTGTTCAACAGCGTCTTCACGGGACAGGGGAAGCTGGGTCTCATCTGTGACGGCAATCCGCTGGTCATCCCGGTCTCGCCGCAGCTGCCCGTGTTCGTCGACACGGACGCGGTGGTGGGCTGGACGGCTCACCTCACCACCTCGCTGCACCGCTCCCAGTCCTTCGGTTCGATGATCCGCGGCGGTTCCGGGGAGGCCGTGCAGCTGAAGCTGGAGGGCGAGGGCTTCGTGGTGGTACGGCCGAGCGAGGTGACTCCGCAGGCCCAGCAGCACTGAGCCGACGGACGACGGGGAGCCCGGGCGAACAGGTTTTCGAATCTGGGAGTACGCTGCAGGTATGGCCGCGCACCTCCAGGGCTCCCTCTTCGACCAGTCCGACGACGTCCGCCTCGGCCCCCTCGACGGGCTGCGTCGGCGGGAGCTGGGCGCCGGGGCCTGGGTCGACGTACTGCCCGGGTGGCTGACCGGCGCCGACGCGCTGTTCGAGCGGCTCGCCGAGGAGGTGCCGTGGAAGGCGGAGCGACGGCAGATGTACGAGCAGGTGGTGGACGTACCCCGCCTGCTCGCCCACTACGGCCCCGAGGACGCCCTGCCGCACCCCGTCCTGGACGAGGCGCGGGAGGCGCTGTCCGCGCACTACGGCTCCGAGCTCGGCGAGCCGTTCACCACGGCGGGGCTCTGCTTCTACCGCGACGGCCGGGACAGTGTGGCCTGGCACGGCGACCGGATCGGCCGGGGCGCCCGGGAGAACACGATGGTGGCCATCCTGTCCGTGGGCGACCCCCGCGATCTGGCCCTGCGCCCGCACGGCGGCGGTGGACCGACCCTGCGCTTCCCGCAGGGGCATGGCGATCTGATCGTGATGGGCGGCTCCTGCCAGCGCACCTGGGACCACGCGGTGCCCAAGTCGACGCGGGCGGTGGGGCCGCGCGTCAGCATCCAGTTCCGGCCGCGCGGCGTCGGTTAGTCCGCCTGCCGGGCGGGGCCGCGGGCGAGCCGTGGTGCGGGACGGCACGGCGGGCGAGCCGTGGTGGGGGCGGCGCGGCTCGCTCCCGGCTATTTCCGTCCGGCGAGGGCCCGCGACTGCGAGGACCGGGCCAGCTTCGGTCCGAGCCAGCGCTTGAGCCGGCGCAGGGCCTCCAGGCGGCCGGCCGCGCGGTCGAGGCGGTAGTAGAGCTGCGGCGGCACGTACGGCAGCAGCGGGGAGTGCCGTTGCCCGAGGAGCGCGAACATCTGCTCCGGCGGCAGCTCGATGTACCGCTGGATGTTCTCGTACCACTGCGCGCTGTACCGGGCGGCGCTCTGCAGCCGCAGGAGGTCGGCCTTGCGCCGTCCCTCGTACGCGGTGAGCGCGCTGCCCGTGTCCGGATGGGCGCCGAGGGACTCGGCCAGGCAGATGGCGTCCTCCAGGGCGAGGGTGGTGCCGGCGCCGATGGAGTAGTGCGTGGTGTGGGCGGCGTCGCCGAGCAGGACCAGGTTGCCGTGGTGCCAGACGCGGTTGGTCAGGGTGCGGAAGGTGAGCCACCGGGCGGTGCCGTCGCCCTGGTCCCGGCCCAGCAGCGGATGGCCGTCCAGGATGCCGGCGAAGAGCTTCTCCAGCAGGGCCAGGCCGTCGGCCTCGCCCAGACGGTCCAGGCCGAGGCCGCTCAGCGTCTCGGGGGAGCACTCGATGACACAGGTGCTCTGCTCGTCACTGAACGGATAGGCGTAGGCCCAGATCCAGCCGTGGTCGGTCTCCTGGAAGGAGAACGTGAAGGCGTCGTGGACCCTGCTCGTGCCCAGCCAGATGTAGGCGTTGCGGCCGAGCGTGATGTCGCTGCCGAAGCGGTCCGCGTACCTCTCGCGCACCGTGCTGTTGACTCCGTCCCCCGCGACGACGAGGTCGGCCTCCGGCAGGGCGACGGCCGTGATCTCGTCCTCGTACTCCACCCGGACGCCCAGGGCGCGGGCTCGGTCCGCCAGCAGTTCGAGCAGGCGCCGCCTGCCGATGCCGAAGCCGTCGTCGCCGGGCTGGACGGTGCTGCGGTCGCGGACGTGCGCCACCCCGCTGTTCCAGGTGACGGAGTTCTCGCTGATGGCGAGGGCCGTCTCGGGGTCCTTCTCGCGGAGCTTGTCCAGCAGTTCGGACCAGTAGGTGACGCCCCAGCCGTAGGTGGACCCGGCCGGGTTCCGTTCATGGACGGTGATGTCGTGGGACGGGTCCTGCCGCTTCATCAGGATCGAGAAGTACAGGCTTGCGGGTCCGCCGCCGACGCACGCGATCTTCACGCACACTCCCATTTCGCTGCGCAAAGCGATCAATTGACCACGAAGAGTAGCAGTGCGCGTGCGGTCTGGATTCACGCCACTTTGCCCGCGTGACGCCGACCACGCGCTCCGCACCCGCACCGCAAGATCATCGGCGCCGATGCGGCCGCCGGGCGGAATATCCCCCTCCACCCTCCCTCGCGAGGCCGACACAGCAAGATCATCTTTGTTCAACCTTGCACGACATATGCATGATTGTCCTGATCGCAGCCAACCGGATTCCTGGGATTTCTCCCGCCCCACAGCGGGTCGATAGGTATGACGGGTCACCAATCCCCCCTTTCCCAGGAGGTTTTCGCATGCCCGACATCACCCGGCGCCACGCTCTCGGGGCCGCGGCGGCCCTCGCCGTGACCGTGGGAGCCCCGCTCACCGCGGCGGCCGCGGACGACCGCACGGGCCACGAGGACCACGGCGGGCATGGCGGCCACGGCGACCATGACGGCCATCAGCCGCTCCAGCCCTTCGACGAGGTCTACCGGGGCCGCCGGATACAGGGCCACGCCACCGAGGGTGGCGGTCACCACCACGGCACCGGATACGCGGTGTTCGTCGACGGGGCGGAGCTGCACGTGATGCGGAACGCCGACGGCAGCTGGATCAGCGTCGTCAGCCACTACTCCCCCGTGCCGACCCCGCGCGCGGCCGCCCGCGCGGCGGTCGACGAGCTCCAGGGCGCCCGCCTCGTCCCCTTCGCCTGACCCGCGCCGCCCGCACGCGCACCACCGGAAACACCGCAAGGAGCCGCAGAACCATGACCACCCGCAAGAACCAGGCGACCCTGACCGCCGACGAGAAGCGGCGCTTCGTCGACGCGCTGATCGCGCTGAAGCGGTCCGGCCGCTACGACGAGTTCGTCACGACGCACAACGCGTTCATCCTCGGCGACACGGACAACGGCGAACGCACCGGCCACCGTTCGCCGTCCTTCCTGCCCTGGCACCGTAGATTCCTGCTGGAGTTCGAACGGGCCCTGCAGTCCGTGGACTCCACGGTCGCCCTGCCCTACTGGGACTGGACGGCCGACCGCACGGCCCGCTCCTCCCTCTGGGCCCCCGACTTCCTCGGCGGCACCGGACGCAGCCGCGACGGACGGGTGATGGACGGCCCGTTCGCGGCGTCCACCGGGAACTGGCCGATCAACGTGCGCATCGACGGCCGCACCTATCTGCGCCGCGCCCTCGGGAGCGCGGTGCGGCAGCTGCCGACCCGGGCCGAGGTGGACTCCGTGCTCGCCATGTCCACGTACGACATGGCGCCCTGGAACAGTGCCTCGGACGGGTTCCGCAATCACCTGGAGGGGTGGCGGGGCGTCAACCTCCACAACCGGGTGCACGTCTGGGTGGGCGGCCAGATGGGCACCGGGGTCTCCCCCAACGACCCGGTGTTCTGGCTGCACCACGCGTTCATCGACAAGCTGTGGGCCGACTGGCAGCGGCTGCACCCGAACTCGGCGTACCTGCCGGCCGCCGGGACGCCGAACGTGGTCGACCTGAACGAGACGATGAAGCCGTGGGACGACACGACCCCGGCGACGCTGCTGGACCACACCCCGCACTACACCTTCGACGCGGCCTGAGGGGGACGTTGATCCGCCGGGGACCTGGGTACTCGCGTCGGGTCGCGGCCGGGCGACCCGGCCGCGACGGCAGCAGCAACCGATGTGAGGAGGCGACCGATGACCCAGATCGAGGAGTCCGTCGAGGTCCAGATCCCCGTACGGACCGCCTACAACCAGTGGACGCAGTTCGAGACGTTCCCCGAGTTCATGAGCGGGGTCGAGCGGATCGAACAGCGGTCGGACACGCTGACGCACTGGGTGACCAAGGTGGACGGTGTGCACCGGGAGTTCGACGCGGAGATCACCGAGCAGACCCCGGACGAGCGGGTCGCGTGGACGACCGTCTCCGGTGAGGCCCGGCAGGCCGGCGTCGTCACCTTCCACCACCTCGCCGAGGGGCGCACGAAGGTGATGCTGCAGATGGAGTTCCAGCCGGAGGGCACCGCCGAGAAGGTGGCCGACAAGCTGGGCGTCGTGAAGCGGCAGACCAAGGGCGACCTGGCGCGCTTCAAGAAGTTCATCGAGGAGCGCGGCCGGGAGACCGGGGAGTGGCGCGGCGCCGTCGTGTGACGCGCACGCCCTCCCGGGGCGTCCCGCCGGGCCGGCTACTCGGCCCCGGCCGTCGCCCCCGTACGGCACTCCGGGTGGCCCCAGCCCTGGTCGTTCTTGGCGATGGGCTCACCCGCGGCGTACGGGCGGCCGCACTGGCAGCGGCCGGGGAACTTCGCCTTGATGGTGCGGGACGAGGAGGCGGAGGAGCCGCTGCGGCCGCCCGCCCTGCCGGACCTCGCGGACTTCTTCGCCGGTGCACGGCGGACCGGGACCGTGTCGGGCGCGGCCGGCGGCTCCGGGGAGCCCAGCTCGGTGCCGGCGGGTTCCTGGACGGTGGCCGCCTGGCTCGCCGCGCGGTCGGCGAAGTCGTTGAGGCGGTCGCCGTCGACCTGGTGGGCGGGCACGTAGCGGAACTCCACCGAGCGTCCGGCGAGCAACTCGTCGATGCGGACGACGAGTTCCTGGTTGGCGACCGGCTTGCCGGCGGCCGTGCGCCAGCCGTTGCGCTTCCAGCCGGGCAGCCAGGTGGTGACCGCCTTCATCGCGTACTGGGAGTCCATCCGGATCTCGATCGGGACCGCCGGGTCGGTGGCCGCCAGCAACCGCTCCAGCGCGGTGAGTTCGGCGACGTTGTTGGTGGCCCTGCCCAGTGGGCCGGCCTCCCAGCGCGCGGGGATCTCATCGTCCTCGGCCACCACCCAGGCCCAGCCCGCCGGTCCGGGATTTCCCTTGCAGGCTCCGTCACAGGCGGCCACAACACGTTCCGACATGCGCTCGATCATGCCATGCCGCGCGTGCCCGTCGGTTCCTGTGCCCGCTCAGTCGACGTCCTTGAGCTCCGGCATCTCACCCTGGGTGTGGGTGACGTCGATCACCGAGAACGACGCGCCCTGCGGGTCGCTGAGCGCGGCGAAGCGGCCGAAGGGGGTGTCCATCGGGCCGAAGCGCAGGACACCGCCGAGCTTCGTCGCCTTGGCGACCGCGTCGTCGCAGTCGGGGACGGTGAAGTACACGTTGATGTACGAGGGCACCTCGGGCGGGAAGTCCTCCGCCGTCATCTTCATCCGGCCGAGGAGCGGGTTCTGTCCCAGGTCGAAGACGCGGAAGTCCATGTGCGGGTCGCCGGGGTCCTCCATCTGCCTGGACCGGTAGGAGAAGACGGCCGGGAAGAACGCGTCGGACTTCTCCGGCTCCCGGGTGAAGATCTCGGCCCAGGTGTAAGCGCCGGGCACTCCCATCGCCTCGAAGCCCTCGTGGACGCCGGCCTGCCAGCAGCCGAAGACGACGCCGTCCGGGGAGCGGGCCAACAGCATGGAGCCGAACTCGCCGACCCGCATCGGCTCCATCAGCACGTCGCCGCCTCTGTCACGGATCCTGGCCGCGGTGGCGTCCACGTCGGACGTGGCGAGGTACAGGCACCAGACGGGCTGCCCCTCCTGGCCGGGCATCGGCGGGACGACCGCGGCCACCGCCTTGCCGTCCGCGTACGCCTGTGTGTAGTTGCCGTACTCGGCGGACGACTCTCCGAAGGTCCAGCCCAGGACCTCGCCGTAGAAGTTCTTGGCGCCCTCGACGTCGCCGAACATCGCGTCGACCCAACAGGGCGTTCCCTCGGGCTGTGCGGCCATGACTGCCACTCTCCTCGGTTCGACGGGTGGTCTCCCGGCTCTCACGCTAGCCAGGACGGGTTCCGGTCGCGCGCCGAACGGGACGGACCGCGTGAAACCGGCACGAGTCCCGGGAGGCGGGGCCACGGCCGTGCGGTGTCTGATAATTTCAGCGGCGCTCGCACTCCCGTTCGCCTCGACTCGTGACTCGACTCGTGAGGTGCCGCCATGTCCGGCCGACCGTTCCGACGTACGGCGCTGCCGTGCGCCCGGGGCCGGACGGCGCACCTGGTGCTCGTGGCCGCGCTGGCCCTGACCACGTTCCTCCTGTTCTGCGCGGGCTCGCCCCCGGCTGAGGCGTCCGAGCGCCGCCCGCACTCGGTCTCCCTCGTGGATCGCGATCCCTGCGGTCACAGTCCCGGCGAGCACGACTGCCACTCCTCCGACCCGGCCGCGGTGCTGGGCCAGATGCCGTTGCCGGGCGCCGATCACACGGCCGCGCCCTGGCAGCCCGCGCCGGCTCCGGCCGCGCTCGCCCCGTCCGGCGCGGGGGAACCGGGGCTGGCCCGTCCTCCCGATCTCCACGAACTGCAGTTGCTCCGCGTCTAGGCCCGCTGGGCCGGGCACCGGCCGTGACGACCCCACCTCAGACGACTCGCAGGACCGCCGTGCCCGTACGGGCAGGGCCGGGAGAAGGACACCCCATGGCTTCATCAAAGTCCAAGGCCAAGAACAGCGCGCCGAAGGGCCGGAACAACAGCCCCAAGGCCAGAGAGGCGGCGCGGCGTGCCCGCGTCGAGGAGATACGCAAGGCGGAGCAGGCCCGTGAGCGGCGCATGCGGCTGCTCACCCTCGGTGTGACCGGTGTGATCCTCGCCGGGCTGGTCGGCGGCGGCTGGTACCTGATCGACGCGGCGCAGGAGAAGGAGGAGGCGAAGGCCGCGCCCGTCGAGGGCGTGAAGAGCTGGTCGAAGCTCACCCAGAATCACGTCACCGAGACCGTCGACTACAAGATGAGCCCGCCCGTGGGCGGCGACCACAACCAGGTGTGGGTCAACTGCGACAAGCAGGTGTACACCAAGGCCGTGCCGAACGAGAACGCGGTGCACGCGCTGGAGCACGGCGCCGTCTGGATCACGTACAACGACAAGGCCGCCAAGGCGGACGTCGAGTCGCTGACCGGCCTCGTGAACAAGACGACGTACACCTTCATGAGTCCCTACGAGGACCAGTCGTCGCCGATCGTGCTGAGTGCCTGGGAGCACCAGCTGAAGGTGGACAAGGCGTCCGACCCACGGGTGCGGAAGTTCCTCGACAAGTACGTGCAGGGCGAGCAGACACCGGAGCCGGGGGCCGCCTGCACGGGCGGCATGACCCCGTGATCTGACGGAGCGGGGGCGTCCGCACCAACGGGCGCCCTCGTGGCCGACACGGGTCTTCCGCCCCGGGTCGGGCTGTGCTTGCCTGGGGAACCGTTTCGGTGGTCGGGGCGGGAGTCGCCGTATGCGCAAGCCGTGGATCGTGGGAATGACGGGGGCGGTGCTCGCCGGGCTGCTGCTCGGCGCGTGCGGGGATCCGGAGTCCGCACCGGACCAGGCGCCGCCGTCGGCCGCGGCACCGGAGCCGTCGTCGACCACCCGTCAGCGCGCCGCCACGGGGTCGCCCGGCGACGACGGCGGCACGGGCGGCACCGGCACCGGCACCGGCACGACGAAGCCCGCGCCCGGGGTGCTCTACCTCGGGGACTCCCTCGCCACGGAGAACCAGACCGTCCTCGGTGACCTGCTGAAGGACGACCTCGACGCCCGCTACACCAGCGCCCCCTACTCGGGCACCACCCTGTGCGACTATCTGGAGGGCACCGCCGACCGGTCGCTCGTCCCGCCGCGGGACAAGGCGGCCGCGCTGGTGCGGCGGCTGCGCCCGGACTATGTGGTTCTGCAGTTCTGGGGCAACGCCTGGGACTACACGCCGTGCATGGACGGCGTCACCTACGGCAAGGCCCGCGCCGAGTACTTCCGGCGGTACACGGCCGCCGCCGAGCAGCTCACCGACCAGATCGCGAACGCGGGCGGCGAACACCGGCCGACGATCGTGTGGGTGCTCCAGGGCCCGGACCCGATGACCCCGGACCGGGTGCGCCGGGTGAACGCCCTGTACACGAAGCAGGCCAGGGCCTCCGGTGACCTGGTCGCGGACGCCGGCAAGGCCGTCAGCCCGGCCGCCGACCGCTACACCTGGGCCCAGTACCTGCCGTGCACCGCCTACGAACGTGAGCACGACGGCTACTGCACCCAGCCCGGCCGGGGTCGCACGGCGCTCCACCACGACGAGGACTACCTGCACTTCTGTCTGGCCCCGACGACGTCCAAGCCGAGGCCGTGCCCGGTCCGGTCCCCGGGGGTCACGCGGATGGCCCGGGAGATCACCCGGGCCATCGCCGACGCACGTACCGACAGGCCGTAGGCCGGACCGCCCTCTCAGAGCCGCTGGGACGTGGGCTCCTCGTCGCCCGCCTCCCGCTACTCGCCCGCGTACGCCTTGCGCAGGGCGGCGAGGTCGAACTTCCCCATCGCCATGAACGCCGCGGTCGCCCGGGCCACCTTCTGTGGATCGGAGTCGCTGATCATGTCGATGAGTTCGGCCGGCACGACCTGCCAGGAGACGCCGAACCGGTCCTTGAGCCAACCGCAGGGGCCGGGCTCGCCACCCTCGGTGAGGCTGTTCCAGTAGTAGTCGATCTCGTCCTGGTCGGCACAGAGGATCTGGAAGGAGATGGCCTCGGTGAACTTGAACTCCGGGCCGCCGTTCAACGCCACGAACTGCTGGCCGTTGGCCGTGAACTCCACGGTCAGCACGGAGCCGGCCGGCCGGGGCGCGCCCTCGCCGTAGTGCGTGACCCGGCCGAGCCGGGAGTTCTTGAAGACCGAGACGTAGTGGGCGGCCGCCTCCTCGGCCTGGCCGTCGAACCACAGGCAGGTGGTGAATCCTTCGCTGGACATGTGCGCCTCCTCCGGCGGGGTGTGTCGTCCCCTGTGTCGACCGATCCTGGTCCGGAAACTCATCGGTGGCGCGGACACGAGATGCGCCGGGCGAGGGCGCGCCGGGGGTGCTCTGCTGTCGGCGAATCTGCCGTGGGCAGAGAAAGGCCAGGTGAGGGGTGGTTCACGGGGAGGGTGGAGTCAGCGGCCACCACGGCCGCGTTCACCCACAGGGAGGAACCGTGGCTCCATTGATCACAGGCCGGGCCCCGCTGCTCGCCCCGCGCGCGGAGGAGGGTGACACACCGCCCTCGCGCTTCGACGACCATCTCGCCGCACAGCTCCTCGCCCAGCGGATCGTCTTCCTCGGCACCCAGGTCGACGAGGTCTCCGCGAACCGGGTCTGCGCCCAGCTGCTGGTGCTGTCGGCGGAGGACCCGCGCACCGACATCAGCCTGTACATCAACAGCCCCGGGGGGTCGGTGACGGCGGGTCTCGCCATCTACGACACGATGCGGCTGATCCCGAACGACGTGTCCACGCTGGCGATGGGCTTCGCCGCGAGCATGGGGCAGTTCCTGCTGAGCGTCGGCGCGCGCGGCAAGCGGTTCGCGCTGCCCAACGCGCGGATCATGATGCACCAGCCGTCGGCGGGCATCGGCGGCACCACCGCGGACATCGAGATCCAGGCGGAGAACCTGGAGTTCACCAAGCGGGCCATCGAGCGGATCACCGCGGAGCACACCGGGCAGTCCGAGGAGACGGTCTCCCGGGACGGCGACCGCGACCGCTGGTTCACGGCCGAACAGGCCCGGGAGTACGGGATGGTCGACCGGGTCGTCGAGTCGCTCGACGACGTGCGTCCGGCCTCTTCGCGTCGACGGATGGGACTGCAGTGATGGGGACGTACACGATTCCGAACGTGGTCGAGCGGACCGCGCAGGGCGAGCGGTCCTACGACGTCTTCAGCCGGCTGCTGTCCGAGCGGATCGTCTTCCTCGGCACGGAGATCGACGACGGGGTGGCGAACGTCGTCATCGCCCAACTCCTGCATCTGGAGGCGGCGATGCCGGACCGCGAGATCTCCGTCTACATCAACTCGCCCGGGGGCTCCTTCACTTCACTGATGGCGATCTACGACACGATGTCGTACGTACGGGCCCCGATCTCGACCCTCTGTGTGGGACAGGCGGCCTCGACGGCGGCGGTGCTGCTGGCGGGCGGCGACCCCGGGCGGCGGTTCGTGCTGGAGCACGCGCGGGTGCTGCTGGGGCAGCCGGCCAGCGGAGGCCGTCAGGGCACCGTCTCCGACCTCGCCCTGCAGGCCAAGGAGATGGTGCGGATCCGGGCGCAGGTCGAGCGGGTGCTCGCGCGGCACACAGGGCGTGAGGTCGCGGAACTACGGGCCGACATGGACCGGGACAAGGTGTTCACGGCGGAGGAGGCGGTGGGCTACGGGCTGGCGGACGAGGTGCTGAGCCGACGGTCGGTGGAGGTCTGAGGCCCGCGCCCCCTCAGGGGCGCGGGGAGTCCGTCGAGACCCGTCAGGCCGCGAGGCACAGGCCGTTGAAGGATGCCTTGGGCGCACCGCGGGTCAGTTCCCGCTGGGCCAGCGAGAGCAGGTCTCCCAGGCCCAGGCCGAGAGCCTGGGCGGCGGCCGCCAGGACCTCCGACGAGGCCTCCTTGCGGCCGCGTTCCACCTCGGAGAGGTACGGCATCGAGATGCGGGCCGCGTCGGCGACGTCCTTCAGAGTGCGTTCCTGGGCCAGACGCTCCCGGCGGAGCACGTCGCCGACCAGGTCGCGCCACAGGGGTTCCTTGGCGGGCGGGCCGGCCGGCGGGACCGGGCGCAGGGGAATGACTCGGGCTTCGTTCGACGCGTGTTGGCTCACTTCTCCAGCCTAGGAACGGCGGGCGGGAGGGCAAGGGGGCGGCGTTCCGCCCAGAGGGGAATCCGGTTCCGCGCCGGGGCTCACTGGCCGATGCGGCCGTCTATGCGTTCGCGCAGGAGGTCGGCGTGGCCGTTGTGGCGGGCGTACTCCTCGATCAGGTGGACCAGCACCTCGCGCAGGGCGATGGGCTCGCCGTCGTGCTGTCCGGTGACGGCCAGGTCGGGGGCGGCGGCCACGAAGCGCTCGGCGAAGTCGACCTCGGCGCGCCAGGTCCGCCAGGCGTCGGCGACGGCCTCGGGGTCGGCCACGGCGCCGTCGAAGTCCGCGTCGGGGTTCTCGCCGGCGCGGTAGTGGCGAGGCTCCGGCCGGCCCGCCAACGCCTCGCGGAACCAGTACTGTTCCACGCCGGCCAGATGGCGCACGAGCCCGAGCAGCGACATGTTCGACGGCGGCACCGCGCGCCGGGCCAGCGCCTCGGCGTCCAGGCCGGCGCACTTCAGCTCCAGGGTGAGCCGTTGGTTGCGCAAGTACCCGACGAGCGTGGCCCGTTCCCCGTCGAACCCGCCGTCGCCACGCGGATCCTGGTCGGGGCCGACGAAACGGTCGCCCCACCCGGTCACCCGCTCCGGCAGCGGTTGTTCGTCGTTCCGTGTCCCACGATGGTCGGTCATGCGCAGGAGCATCGGCCGTCCGTGCGGCGGTCCGCCACCCGTTTTCCGTCGGGACGGCTCGTCCCCGGCCCCGGGAGCCGACTGACGTCGCTGTGGACTCCCGTGCAACCTTCGCCCCTGATCGGCTGTCGAACAGCCGCGAATCCCCTCGGAGGCCGCCCGGGGAGTGCCTGGCCGCGAGGGCCGGCGGGTCGCAGGGCGGCCGTTCGGCGGGCCGGTCACATGTTCGGTGCGGCCGGCTCCGGGGCGTCGCGGAGGGCCGCCGTACCCGTCGTCGTGGTGTCGTCCGGCGCCGAGTCGTCGGTCTCGGGACTCTCCGGCTTCTCCGGCTCCGGCTCGGGCGCGGAGGTGGACGGTGTCACGGCGGACGAGGAGGGGCACGGGCCGCCGGTCGAGTCACACGGTTCGGGCGACTCGGTGGGCGGTTCCTCGGAGAACGACGTGGAAGCCGACGGGGAGGGCTGGTCGACCGGTGGGCTGGTCTTCTTGTCCTTGCCACCGGTGTCGCCGGCGGGGCGGGTGAACCAGTCGTCGTGGTCGGGGTCGTAGAGGACGAAGACGTTGATGATCACCGTCGAGGGCTCGACGACCACCACGTTCTGGGCCCGGTACGACGACCAGGCGTCGCCCTTCGGCTCCGGTGTGGTCTTCAGCGCGACCGGCGGCTTCAACGGGTTGCCGCAGGCGCAGCGCACCCGGGGCACGCCCCGGTCGTCGACGAGGACGGCGGTGCCCGCCTGGAGGACGGCCTGGTAGCTGGTGGCGGCGCCGTCGCGGTAGCCGTGGTTGGTGACGCGGGTGTCCATGCGCAGCTGCACCGGGGTGAGCGAACGCAGATAGGCGGGTACGTCGGCGGACTCGACGCCGGCCACGGCGGCGAACGCGTCGGTCTTGGCGGGGTTCGCCCCGAGCACCTCGACCTGCTTCTCGACGTCGCAGCTGGCGACGTTGCGGGTGCCGCCGTAGAGGCCGGCGGCCGCACCGTCCACGGCGCGGGTCACGTTGGCCGGTTCGGACCGGGTCGGTGTGGTGGTGGGGGTCTCGGGCGGGGTGGAGCTGTCCGTCGCCGTCGACTCGGTGAACGGGTCGGGGCCGGACTTGCCGGCGGCCTGGAGGAAGACCTCGCCGTCCGCCGAGCCGCCCGAGTCGTCGGAACGGGTGAGGACGACGACCAGGACCACGGCGACGACGGCCGCGGCGACCAGGAGGGCGATGCGGGGCGCGGACCGCCACCACGGGCGGCCGGGGCCCGTGGGTCCTGCCCGGAGCCGCCGGGCCCGCCCGGCCCCTCAGGGCCACCGGGCCCGCCGGGTCCCCGCCGGAGTCGCCTGTTCCGCCCGCGCCCGAGGGTCCGCTCGGGGTTCGGTGGTCCCCACCACTCGGACGGGACGGCTCGGGTGGGTGGGGCCGGGCTGCGACGGTCCGGACAGAGGGCCGGACAGAGGGCCGGACGGCGGGCCGGTCGGGCGGCCGGAGGACGGTTGGTCGGCGCTCACGGGGCTTCTCCCGCCGTAGGGATCTGCGGCGATTCACGCCGATGATGGCGTTCTGTTCCACAACAGGCCCATTGTGTGCTCTGGTCCCGTGCACCCCGCAAGCCGACGGGTGTCGGTGACGGGCCCCGCCGGCTCGCCGCGCGGAGTGCCCCGGCCGTGCTTAGCGTGGCAAGGGTGAGTCCCCAGACCCTGCGTCCGCGGCGAACGGCGTCATCCGGGCGGGCGGTCGCCCGCCACGGCTGGCTCCACGCCCTCGCGACCGTGCTGGCCGGGCTGATCGCGATGATCGTGACGGCGTCCCTCGGACTCTGGGCGGCGGGCGCCGCGGACCTCCCCGACGGCGCGTTCCCCCGGGTGGTCGCGGCCACCGTGGTGACGGCGGTCGGCGGCACCGTCGAACTCTCCGGTGACGCCGGGCCCCTCGCCGAGACGCGGGCGGGCCTGACCGTGGTCCCGCTGTCGGTGACCTTCGTCGGCGCGCTGGTGATCGCCGCCGGATTCCTGCGGCCCCTGCGGCACCGGGCGGTCGCCGGAGCGGGCGAACTCGCGGGCTGGGCCGCCCGGATCGCCGTCCTGTGGCTCGTGGCGCTGATCGGCCTCGCGGTCGCGGCCCGCCAGAGCTTCGACCTCCCGCTCGGCGACGTGGGCGACTTCTTCGGCGCCTCCGCCCGAGTGGGGTTCGAGACCGCTGTGACGCCGACCCTGTTCTTCGGGCTGCTGTGGCTCGCCGGCGTCCTCGTCCTGGCGCTGCTGGTGTCGCGCGGGGCGCCGCTCCCGGCGCGGCTGCTGCGGTTCCAGGAGTCCGTGCGGCCCGCCGCGTACGCGATGGTGGGCCTGCTGCTGGCGTACGTCGGCATCGGGCTGGTGATCGCCGTGGTGGTGGCGCTGACCCGAGGGCACGCCGCCGAGACGGCCGCGGTGATCCTGCTGGGGCTGCCCAACGTGATGTGGCTGGTGCTCACGATCGGCCTGGGCGTCACCTGGGACAGCCAGGTCGAGGGGCCCTTCGGGCTGCCGATGCCCAAGATCCTGGACGAGGTCGTGCGCGGACCCGATGTGTCGACGCTGAACCTGGGCTCCCTCGCCGAGTACGACGGCCGGGTCTGGTGGCTGGTGGTCGTGAACGCCGTACTGCTGACCTCCGCCGCGTTCGTGATGGCGGCCCGCTCCCCGGCCCGGGTGCGGCTGTGGCAGCACGGTGTGCACATGGCTGCCGCGCTCGCCCTCACCGTGCTGATGATCTGCCTCGTGGCCCGGATCTCCGCGCACTACGGGCTGTCGGTCATCGGCATCGGCGACCTCGGCGGCGACCTGGGCGGGGAGTTGTACCTGCGGCCCCATCTGTGGTCCGCGCTCGGACTCGCCGTGCTGTGGGGCCTCGTGACCGGGTTCCTGGGCGGGGTGTTGGCGAAGGGCGTACGACGGCGGGGCGAGGTCGACACGGCCGGCGACCGCCGGTAGGCGGGGCGGCGGCGCCCTGGCCCGCTCCCGCGGCGGCGACCCGCGCCCGTGGCGAGCGTGCGCCGCCCGCCACGGGCGCGGGCCCCGGAGGCAACTCCGCCCCGAGGCGGGACGGGCCGTCGCCGTCGCCCGCCACCGACACCGCACTGCCGGGCATCCGCGAGGGGCCGAGGTGTCTCCCCGGCCCAGGCCCGGTGGCGGCGGGCACCGCCGACCAGCCGCCAGGTGGGGCGGACGCCGTACGGCGTCCGCCCCTTGCGGTGCCTCAGGTCCGTCGAGCGGTCGGGCCGGTCGGACGGTCAGCGTCGTCCGACGGTCAGGCCGGCCTGACGGTCAACGGCTCCGGCGCGGGTGCCGCCAGTCGGCCCCCGCGGTGCAGGCCGTGCACGGACGCGGCGCAGCCGAGGCCGAGCGCGGTCAGCGCGAGCCACGGCAGCGCGGGCAGCCCGGCCTCCCGGGCGGCGTCCAGCGCGGCGCCCGTGAGCAGGTTCCCCACGGTGATGCCGATACCGCAGACGGTGTTGTACAGCCCGTAGTGCGTGGCGACGAGCCGGTCTCCGCTGAGGCGGACGATGGTGTCCATCTCGAAGGGGTACGCGATCATCGTGCCGACGGCCAGCAGCAGCGCGGCCAGTGTCGGCGGGAGGGCCGCCGACAGCCACCGCCCCGGCCCGGCGTCGGGCACGGGCAGCAACGCGGGCACGAGCAGGGGCACGAAGGCGGCGCCCATGACCGCCAGTCCCCGCACCAGTGCCTGGCCCGGCTCGTAGCGGGCCTTGCACCAGGCCGTCACCCGGGTCTGGCCGAGGACGGTGCTCAGCCCGGACACCGCGAACAGCACCGCCACGGCCGCCGTGCCGAACTCCCCGTCCCCACCCAGGCGTCGCACCTCCAGCGGCAGGGACAGATAGACCTGGAAGGTGAGGACGTACGAGCCGGTCATCGCGGCGGCGAAGAGCAGGAAGGGGCGGTTGGCGAGGATGCCGCGCCACTGGGCGAGCAGGCTCCCTCGGCTCTCGTCCCGCCGGGCCCCGTCGTCCTCGCGGTCCCGGGAGGGCAGCGCGCGGATCTGCACCACCGACAGCACGGCGAAGATGCCTGCGGCGGTGAGGCAGGTGACGCGGAAGTCGACACCGGTGAGCACCATGCCGACCAGCGGGCCGAGGAGTATGCCCGCCTGGTAGAAGACGTTGAACAGGGCGAACGCCTCGACCCTGCGCTCCCCCGCCCCGGCCGCCAGGTAGGCCCGCACGGCCGGGTTGAACAGGGCGCCCGCGAGGCCGGTGGCGGCCGAGGCCGCCAGCAGGGCGGGCAGGGAGTCGACGAAGCCGAGGGCCGCGAAGCCGACGGTGCGCAGGACGCAGCCGGCGACTATCAGCGGCTTGTGGCCGAAGCGGTCGGCGAGTGCGCCGCCGACCACGAACATGCCCTGCTGGCTGAAGTTCCGTACGCCCAGGACGAGTCCGACGATCCAGCCGGCCAGCCCGAGGGTGCCGGAGAGGTGGGCGGCCAGGTAGGGCATCAGCATGTAGAAGCCGAGGTTGATGGTGAACTGGTTGACCATCAACAGCTGGACGGCGGGGTCGTAGGACCGCACCTGGGAGAGCGTCCCCCTCACGCGCCGTCCTCCTCGCGGGCGGCGGGCAGGGCGAGGGGGTCGACGACGTCGGTGCAGCGGGTCCAGCGGGTGACTTCCTTCTCGTCCGCGCGGCCGATCACGTCGGGTTCGACGGCTGGTGGTCCGGCGAGCAGCCCGTGCCGGGCGCAGTACTCGTCGTCGTACACGGTGTCGAGGTAGCGCTGAGGGCCGTCCGGGAAGATCGCCGCGATACGGGTGTCCGGGGACTCGGTGCGGGCCACCCACCCAGCGACGAGGGCGACCGCGCCGACGCTCCACCCGCCGGTGGCGTAGTGGGACGCGGCCAGGAGACGACAGGTGCGTACGGCCTCGTCCGGGGCGACCCAGTGGACCTCGTCGAAGGTGTCGTAGGCGACGTTGCGCGGGTGGATGCTGGAGCCCAGGCCGCGCATCAGACGGGTGCGGGCGGGCTGGCCGAAGATGGTCGAGCCGACGGTGTCGACACCGACGATCCGGATGTCCGGATAGAGCTGGCGCAGGACCCGGCCGACGCCCGCCGAGTGTCCGCCGGTGCCGACGCTGCACACGAGGGTGTCGATGTGGCCCAGCGCGGAGGCGAGTTCGAGGGCGAGCGGGGTGTACGCGGTGGTGTTGTCGGGGTTGTTGTACTGGTCCGGGCACCAGGAGCCGTCGTGGCGGCCGAGGAGTTCGGTGACGCGGTCGCGCCTGGCCTGCTGCCAACCGCCCGTGGGATGCGGGTCGGTGACGATGTCGACGACGGCGCCGTAGACGCCGAGCAGCCGGGTCATGGACGGTTCGAGGCCGGGGTCGGTGACCAGGGTGACGGGGTGGCCGTACACCATGCCCGCCAGCGCGAGGCCGAGGCCGAGGGTGCCGCTGGTGGACTCGATGATCCGCGCGCCGGGCCGCAACTCGCCCCGAGCGCGGGCCCGTTCGACCATGTACAGGCCGGGGCGGTCCTTGATGCCGCCGGGGTTGAAGCCCTCCAGCTTGGCCCAGAAGCCGTGTCCGGCCGGGGTCAGCGGCTCGGACACGCGCAGGAGGGGGGTGTTGCCGACCAGCGCCGGGAGGGCCGAACGGCCGTTCGCGGCAATGCGGTCGGTGAGTGCGGTCGAGGTGGACGAGGTGAGGGGGACCGCCTCGGGGAGGGCGTGGGAGGTGGCGTTGATGGATCGCATGGTGTCGCTCTCGCTGGACGTTGACATGGTCGCGTGCACATGGCGGCCGCCGTCGGGGGAGGCCGCGGGCGAGAGGTCTAGATCCGCCACCGCGAGGTGCGCACCAACACGGTCCGGCCCGTGCGGGAGCACCGGCGCCGGAGCGGGCTGCGGCGCGCCGGCCGCGGTGGGCCCGGTGCCGCGGCGGTGATTCCGGCGAGCAGGAACGCGGGATCGGTGGCGGGCGGTGGGTGGTGCGAGGTCTGGGCGGTCGGTGTCCGGGGGACGCCGCCCGACAGGCACTCCTCGGCCGAGTGGTGACCATGGGGTCCGTGCGGGGCTTCGGGTGCCGCCGGGGTTGCCCAGGTCGGCGAGATTGCCCGGGTCGCTCCGACCGTGCCCCCGGCCGTCGGGGTCGCGGTGGACACGGGGGCGGGCGCCGCGGACGAGTGGTGTGAATCGTCGGACGGCCCGTGCGCGAGGGCGCACAGGACGAACGCGACCAGCAGGAAGCCGTGCACGAGGGCGGCGAGCGGTTTCGGCCGGCGTGAGAGGGCCGGTGCCCGCCGACGGGATGCGGGCACGCGGAAGTGGAGCGGCACGGGGATCCTCCGGGCGCGCGCACGGCAGGCCCGGCTCGGCGGCGGGTGGCCGGGAGCCGACGAGGGCGCGCGGATGGGGAACGGGGAGACAACAGGTCGGGAGGGAGGAGCCCGGGGGCCTAGACCTGCTGGACGACCAGTGCTCTCAGGGCGGCTGACGACCGGTCGGACGGGTGCGCCTCGCCGGCGTCCCGCGCGGATGGGGCGCAGCCCGGTGCGACGACTTCGCTCACCGACACCGCGAACCGGGGCTGCCCCAGGGACGGCCCCTGCTGCGGTTGCGCGGAGGCACAGTGTTCGGCCGGGCCGTCGACGCCGTGGTCGCCGTGCCCTCCGGGCCGGTCGTGCAGGTCGGCGGAAGGCCCGACAAGGGCCTCGACGGCCGCGGCCGGGGAGATCGTGGACGGCACGTCCCCACCGTGGGGCGGGAGTTCGGTCGCAACGGTCGCCGAGGTCACGGCGCTGGTCACCCCGTGTCCACCGGCGCTCTCCGGGGTCGCCCCATGTGTCAGGGCGACGGCGAACAACACTACGGCGAGGCCGAGCAGGCGCAGCAGCGGGCCCGCGAGAGCGCGGGCCCGAGCCATGCGTCGAAGTGGCCGAACCGTCATCACACCGTGATGCTAACGCGCCCCGGAGGTCACTCGTCCGGATCTGCGGGTGCGCGGCGCCAACGCGCCAAGCAAATGACCGATTTGCTGCGGCGAGCGGCCGCCCCCTGCATCGGGGGGGGCGCGTCGCGGCGGGTCCTCACCCCGCCGCTGCCGCCGGGACCGCCGCACGACGGGCGAGGAGGGAGGCGCAGATCTCCCCGGCGCGTACGGCGGTGGTGGACAGGAGGGTGGAGGTGAGGCCGTGGGTGTGTTCGGTGCCGCCCTGCAGATAGATGTCGGCGGTGACATGGGGGTTGGTGGTGACCCGGTGGTCGCGGCCGACCATGAGGGCGTCCTCGTCGTCGCGCAGACAGAGTTTGCCGATCTCGCCCAGGTCGTCGCCGACGCCCCGGGGCCGGTAGCCGGTGGCGTAGACGAGGAGGTCGCAGGAGAGGACCTCACGCTCCCCCGTCGGCAGGAACTCCACGGTCACCTTGACGTCCTCGGGGCCGTCCTCCACCTCGCGCAGCCGGGAGACGTTCATCATCCTCAGTCGCTCCCGGCCCTGGACCTTCTCCTGGTACATCGACCGGGACAGGGACTCGATCAGGTCCATGTCCACGACGGAGTAGTTGGTGCTGCGGTGGTAGTCGAACAGCGACTGCTTCACCTCGCGGGGCGCGCCGTAGTAGAGGTCGACGGCCTCGGGGTCGAAGATCTTGTTGGCGAAGGGGCTGTCGTCGGCGGGCGTGTAGCCGTACTTGGCGAAGACCGAGCAGATCTCGGCCTCGGGGAAGTTGCGGTGGAGGTAGTCCACGGCCTCCGCCGCGCTCTGGCCCGCGCCGAGGACGATCGCGCGGCGCACGGGCCTTCCGGAGCGCACGACTTGGTCGACGCGGGTCAGCAACTCGCTGTTGTGCCAGACCCGTTCGGACAGGGCGGCGCCGGGCGGGAGATGCGGCTCCAGGCCGGTGGCCACGCAGATGCTGCGGGTCCTGCGGACGGTGAGGCTGTCGGGGTCGCCGGGGACGCGGCTGGTGACGTCGAAGTAGCGGATCTCGCCGTCCCGGGTGACCGGACGTACGGAGACGACCTCCGAGGAGTATTCGACGAGGTGCGCGACGCGGGCTGCCGCCCACTCGAAGTAGTCGTGGAACTCGATGCGCAGCGGGAAGAGCGTCTTCAGGTTGAGAAAGTCGACGAGACGGCCGCGGTCGCGCAGGTAGCACAGGAAGCTGAAGTCGCTGGTGGGGTCACGCATCGTCACCAGGTCCTTGAGGAAGGACACTTGCATGGTGGCGTCGTCGATGAGCATGCCCCGGTGCCATCCGAACCGGGGTTGTCTCTCCAGGAATCCGACGCGCAGTGCGTCCTGCGTGCCGGAGGCCACGGAGTGTTCGTGCAGTGCGATGGCGAGTGCGAGATTGGATGGGCCGAACCCGATCCCCAGTACGTCGTAGATGGAATCCGCCCCGGTGTGCAGCGTCGTCACCGCGTCATCCGCCTTTCATAGAAGGGGTCACAGAGTCTCCCAAGCCGGAACACAGCCTCCCCCAAGCACAGCCATGTTAGATAAGGTAAGCCTTACCTAGCAACGGCTGAGGAGGGCTCATATGCGGGTCGTCATGTTCGGGTACCAGACCTGGGGACACCGGACGCTGCAGGCACTGCTGAATTCCGAACACGAGGTGGTGCTGGCCGTCACCCATCCGAAGAGCGACCACGCGTACGAGAAGATCTGGAACGACTCGGTGGCCGATCTCGCCGAACAGCACGACGTACCGGTGCTGTTGCGCAACCGGCCGGACGACGACGAGCTGCTGCGCTTGCTCAAGGAGGCCGAGCCGGATCTCATCGTGGCGAACAACTGGCGCACCTGGCTGCCGCCGGAGATCTTCGGTCTGCCGCCGCACGGCACGCTCAACATCCATGACTCGCTGCTCCCCGCCTACGCTGGCTTCTCCCCGCTCATCTGGGCGCTCATCAACGGCGAGCCCGAGGTCGGTGTCACGGCCCACCGGATGGACGCCGAACTCGACATGGGAGATGTGCTGTTGCAGCGGTCGGTGGCGGTCGGGCCGCAGGACACGGCGACGGACCTGTTCCACCGCACGGTCGATCTGATCGGCCCGCTCGTCACCGAGTCGCTCGCTCTCATCGCCTCCGGCGAGGCCGTGTGGACGCCCCAGGACCGCTCGCGGTCGAGCTTCTTCCACAAGCGGTCCCTGGAGGACAGCCGGATCGACTGGACCTGGCCCGCCGAGGAGCTGGAGCGGTTCGTACGGGCCCAGTCCGACCCGTATCCGAACGCCTTCACCCACCATCGGGGTCAGCGCGTCCGGATCGTCTCGGCCGCGGTGTCCGAGGGCCGATACGGCGGCACGCCGGGGCGGATCTTCATCCGGGAGGGCGACGGTGTCGTGGTCGTCGCCGGCGCCGAGGCGCGCTCCGGGCGGCTGCCGGGGCTGGTGGTCAAGCGGGTGCGGACGGAGGACGGCACGGAACTCGCGGCGACGGACTACTTCCGCACGATGGGCGGCTATCTGACGGCCCGTCCGTGAACTCGGGGGCACCGCCGGCCTCATCGGCCGACGGTGCCCGCGGGGTGTCCCGGGTCAGCCTGCGGTGCCCGCGACGGGTACCGCGTCCGCCTCCATGCCCTCGTGGTGACGGCCCATCGGGATCACCATGGGCGTGTGGCTGACGGGGTCCTCCCCTACCACGCAGCGCAGTCCGAAGGCGTCCTCGACCGTCCTCGCGGTGATGACGTCGGCGGGGGCTCCCTGGCCCGCTATCCGGCCGCCCTTCATCGCGACGATGTGGTCGGCGTACCGGCAGGCCTGGTTGAGATCGTGCAGGACCATGACGACGGTGCGGCCCTGGTGCCGGTTGAGATCGGTGACCAGGTCGAGGACGTCGATCTGGTGGGCGAGGTCCAGGTAGGTCGTCGGCTCGTCGAGCAGCATCACCGGGGTGCCCTGGGCGACGGCCATGGCGATCCAGGCGCGTTGGCGTTGTCCGCCGGAGAGTTCGTCGACGGGACGGTGGGCGAGGTCGCTCATGGCGGTGGCCCTGAGCGCCTCGTGCACGGCCTCCTCGTCGCTCCGGGACCACTGCCGCCACCAGGTCTGGTGCGGGGAACGTCCGCGCCCCACCAGGTCGATGACGGTCAGGCCCTCGGGTGCCACGGGCGTCTGCGGGAGGATGCCGAGCCGCTGGGCGAGGACCCGGGTGGGGAGGGAGTGCACCGAGCGGCCGTCGAGGTGGACGGTGCCCGCCTTGGGGGTCAGCAGTCGGGCCAGCGCACGCAACAGGGTCGACTTGCCGCAGGCGTTGGCGCCGACGATGGCGGTGACCCGGCCCGTCGGGATCACCAGGTCGAGGTCCTCTACGACGATCCGGTCGTCGTAGGCGAGGCGCAGACCCTCGGCACGGAGTTCGGGACCGTCGACGGGACCGCCCGAACGGGAATCGGCACCGGAATCGGCGTGGGAACCGGCACGGGAATCGCCGAGGGCGCGGGCGTCGCGCTTCGTGGTCGGCTCGTCCTTCGATGACACGTCTTCAGCCTCCTGAACCGGCGCGGTTGGCGCGGATGAGCAGCCACAGCAGTACGGGGGCGCCGAGCACCCCGGTGACGATCCCGACCGGAAGCTCCGTGTCCGGGACGAGCTTGCGGGCGGCGAGGTCCGACACGAGGACCATCACCGCACCGGTGAGCCCCGCGGCGACGGGCGGTGGGAACGGAGTGCCGGCCAGGCGCTGGGCGACCTGGGGCGCGGCGAGCGCCACGAAGGCGATGGGTCCGGCGGTGGCCGTGCCGAAGGCCACGAGACCGACGGCGATGAGCAGGACGGCCACCCGGACGAGCTGCACCCGGGTGCCGAGGCCCTTCGCGACGTCGTCCCCGAGTTGCATGACACGGATCTGGCGGCCGAGCAGGATCGCGGGCGGCACGAGCACGGCCAGGGTGACGGCGAGCGGGCCGATCTGGTCCCAGGTACGGCCGTTGAGGTTGCCCACGAGCCAGCCGAGGGCGGCCTGGGCCTGGAAGCGCTGGCCGCGGGCCATGAGGTAGTCGGTGAGGCTGGTGCAGATCCAGGCCACGCCGATGCCGACGAGGACGATGCGATACCCGGTGGTGCCACGCTTCCAGGCGAGCGCGTAGACCAGCAGGCCGGTGACCGCGGCGCCGAGCAGGCCCAGGGCCTGGGTGCCCAGGCCCGCGTCCCAGCCGAGGACTATCCCGGCGACGACGGCGGTCCCGGCGCCCTGGGTGATGCCGATCATGTCGGGGCTGGCCAGCGGGTTGAGCGTCACCGTCTGCAGGAGGGCGCCGGAGATGCCGAAGGCGATGCCGACGAGCAGCCCGGCCAGGGCACGCGGCAGCCGCAGTTCGTGGACGATCAGCTCGGTACCGGGATCGCCCGTGCCCACCAGGGCCTTCATCACGTCGCCGAGCGGCAGGGCGATGTCACCGACGGAGGTCTCCACCGAGAACGCCAGGAACGCGGCCGCCGCGAGCAGCAGACCGACCGCCAGCAACCGGGGCCGTACGACGCCGGAGACGGGCGGGGCGGGCAGCCGGAAGGCGACGCGGTCGGCCGTACGCCGCTTCGGCGTGGGGTCCCCGGCGCCCTTCGGGGGCGGCACGGGGGCGAGTTCGGTCGTCATCTGCTCACAGCTCCACGGATTCGGTTCTCACGCGCCCGCGTACGCCCGGTCGTGAGGTCATGGTTCACAGCTCCGCGAGACGTCGGCGGCGGACCAGCGCGATGAAGAAGGGGCCGCCGACGAAGGCGACGAGGACACCGGCCTGGATCTCGGTCGGGCGGGCGAGCAGGCGGCCCGCGATGTCGGCGGCCAGCAGGAGGCAGGGGGCGAGGAGGGCCGACAGCGGGAGCAGCCAGCGGTGGTCCGGGCCGATCCCGGCCAGTTGGGCGAGGACCCGGGCGATGTGCGGGACCACCAGGCCGACGAAGACCACGGGCCCGATGACGGCGACCGCTCCCCCGGTGAGCAGGGTGACGGCGACGACGCCCTGGACGCGGACCAGGCCCAGCTTGAGGCCGAGCGACTTCGCGACGTCGTCGCCGAGCGCGAGGCTGTTGAGGGCGGGGGCGCAGGCGAGGGCGAGGATCGCGCCGACGGCCAGGAAGGGCAGCACGCGCAGCAGGACGGCCTCGTCCTGGTTGGCGAGGGAGCCGGCGCTCCAGAATCGGTAGCGGTTGAGCGCGTCCGGGTCGGTCAGGGCGATGGCGCTGGTCAGCGAGAACAGCAGGGAGGTCACCGCCACACCGGCCAGCGCGAGTTTGACCGGTGTAGAGCCGGACCGGCCCAGCCCGCCGAGGAGGTACACGAGGACGCTGGCGGCGAACGCGCCGCCGAAGGCGAACCAGATGTAGCCGTACACCGATCCGATGCCCAGCACCCCGACCGACAGGACCACGGCGAAGGCCGCGCCCGCGCTCACCCCGAGGATGCCGGGGTCGGCCAGCGGATTGCGGGTCAGCGCCTGCATCAGCGAGCCCGACAGGCCGAGGGCGGCGCCGGTGGCGAGGCCGAGGGCGGTGCGTGGCAGGCGTACGGACCAGATGACGTTGTCGATCCGGGTGCTGGGGGCGTCGCCGACCAGGGTGTGCCACACCTGGTCGAGGGGGACGCCCAGGGCGCCGAACGCCATCGACAGGGCGCACAGCGTGAGCAGGAGGACGCCGGAGAGCGTCAGCAGCAGTACCGCGCGGGGGCCTTTCGCCGCCCGGACCGTCGAGGTCCCCACGTCTTCAACTTTCTTTGATGAGGCTTGCCTTAACTGTAGGGCGAGCACGCGGTGAACTGTAGGTCTTCCCTCGAATGCCGCCCCGCCCCGGCGGGTACCTCTCTTCGCGGACCCTGTGAATTAGGTAACCCTTACCTTAGTATGTCCGCGACCCCGGCCCCTGGTCCGGGACCCCGACCCGCTGGGGAGGCTCGCGGCTGTGTGCGGTTCCGAGGAAGTTCTGTCCCATTGGCGGCGGTTGCTGACACCGCTCCCGCTCGAGATCGCGCTGCCCGCCGACCGGCCGCATCCGCCACATCCGCTGCCCGGACGGGACACGCGGGCGGTGACGGACCTCCCGGACGCCCCCGACACCGTCCGACTCGCGGCGTTCGTCGCGCTGTTGCACCGCTACACCGGGGCCACGGATCTGACGGTCTGTCATGGCGGGCTCCCGCTGCGGGTGTCCGTCGCGCACGAGCCGACGTTCGCCGAGTTGGTGCGACGGGTGACCGAGGCGTGGGAGGACGCGGCGACTCACCGGGTGCCCGTCGGCCTGCTGGTGGAGGAGCTGCGCCCCCGGCCGACCCGGGGCGGCGGGCTGTTCTGCAACACGGCGTTCGGCACGGCCGACCGCCCGGCCGGTGAACTCCCCGCGCCGGTCGACGTGTTGCTGGAGGTGGACGGGGACTCGGCGCGCGCGTCGTACTCCCCCGCTCTCTTCGACGGCACGACGATCGAGCGGCTGCTGGGCCACTACCGCACCCTGCTCGCCGACGCCGTGGCCCGGCCCGGGACGCCGGTGGCCCGGCTGGATCTGATGTCCCGGGAGGAGTACGGGCAGGTCGTCCTCGGCTGGAACGCGACCGCGCACTCGGTGCCGGCGGACACCTGGCCAGCCATGTTCGCCGAGCAGGTGCGCCGACGCCCCGAGGCCGTGGCGCTGGTCTTCGAGGACGAGGAACTCACCTACGCCGAGCTGGACGAACGCGCGGGCCGCCTGGCGCACGCGCTGATCGCGCGGGGTGCCGGTCCCGAGCGGATCGTCGCCCTGTCGCTGCCGCGGTCCGCCGAGCTGATCGTGGCCGAGGTGGCCGTCCTCAAGTCGGGCGCCGCCTATCTGCCGATCGACCACGACTACCCGGCGGACCGCATCGCGTACATGCTGGGCGACGCACGGCCCGTCTGCATGGTGACCACCGCCGAGACCGCGCGCGACCTCCCCGACCCGGTGCGGGGGATGACCCTCCTGGAGCTGGACTCCCCCGCCACGGCGGCCGAGTTGGCGGATCGCCCGGCCCACGACCCGACCGAGGCGGACCGCGGGGCGCCCCTCACGGTCCTCAACGCCGCCTATGTGATCTACACCTCCGGCTCGACCGGCCGCCCCAAGGGCGTCGTCCTCGCACACGGCGGCGTGGCGAAGCTGGTGGCCACGCAGAGCGAGCGGTTCGGCATCGGACCGCACAGCCGAGTGCTGCAGTTCGCCTCGCCCAGCTTCGACGTCGCCTTCTGGGACCTGTGCCTCGGACTGCTGTCCGGCGGCCGGCTGGTCGTCGTCCCGGCGGAGCGCCGGGTGCCCGGAGCGCCGCTCGCCGACTACGCGAACGCGCACGGCATCACCTTCATGATCCTGCCGCCCGCACTGCTCGACGCCATGCCCGACGACATCGAACTGCCGCCCACGGCCACCCTGTTGGCGGGAACCGAGCGGGTCTCCCCCGAGCTGGTGGGCCGGTACGCGCGCGGGCGGATGATGTTCAACGCCTACGGCCCGACCGAGGCCACCACAAACTCCACGCTCGGGCTGTGCGATCCGGACATCCCCGCCGGGGCGATCGTCCCGATCGGTGTGCCCGACCCGGGGACCCGGGCGTATGTCCTGGACGCGTTCCTGCGGCCGGTGCCCGCCGGGGTCACCGGCGAGCTGTACCTGGGCGGCGCGGGCCTGGCGCGGGGCTATCTCGGGCGACCGGACCTGACCGCCGAGCGGTTCGTCGCCGACCCGTTCGGGGAGCCCGGCGAGCGGCTCTACCGCACCGGTGACCTGGTGCGCTGGCGGGCGGACGGACGGCTGGAGTTCCTGGGGCGCGCCGACGCCCAGGTCAAGATCCGCGGCTTCCGTATCGAGCCGGGCGAGATCGAGTCGGTGCTGCGCGGCCATCCGGCCGTCGACCAGGTCACGGTCGTCGTCCGTGAGGACCGCCCGGGCGACCGCCGTCTCGCCGCCTACGTCGTCCCGACCCTCGACGCACCGCGTGACGCGGACCCGGATGCACGGGTCGAGGAGTGGAAGGAGCTGCACGAACTCCTCTACGGGGCGGCCGGTTCCGAGGACTCGGGCATCGAGGGCGCCGAGGGTTCCGCGGGATCCAGGGGTTCTGAGGGAGGGGGGTCCGGGGGATCCGGCCTCCGCGAGAACTTCGCGGGCTGGAACAGCATGTACGACGGCACGCCGATCCCCGTCGAGGAGATGCGCGAATGGCGCGCGGCGACCGTCGACCGGATCCGTGAACTCGGTCCGGCCCGGCGGGTGCTGGAGATCGGCGTCGGCAGCGGACTGATCCTGTCCCGGATCGCGCCCGACTGCGAGGCCTACTGGGGCACCGACCTCTCGGCGGAGGCCGTCGCGGCCCTGCGCGCGCAGGTCGCCACCGATCCGGAGCTGGCCGCGAAGGTCGAGCTGCGGACCACGCCCGCCCATGACACCGAGGGCCTGCCCGAGGGGTACTTCGACACCGTCGTCATCAACTCCGTCGCCCAGTACTTCCCCGGCGGGAAGTACCTCGCCGACGTCCTGCGTCAGGTGTCGGAGCTGCTCGCCCCCGATGGCCGGATCTTCGTCGGCGACGTGCGCAACCTGCGTCTGCTGCGCACGCTGCGCGCCGCTGTGGAGACCCGCCGGGCGACCGGCGGTGACGAGGACGACAAGAGCGCGCTGCGGGCGGCCGTCGAGCGGTCGGTGCGCTGGGAGGGCGAACTCCTGCTCGACCCGGACTTCTTCGCCGCCCTCGACGGTTTCGACGCGGACATCCGTCTCAAGCGGGCCGCGCACCACAACGAGCTGAGCCGCTATCGGTACGACGTCGTGCTGCGCCCGGGGACTCCGACGGCGGCCCGGGAGCTGCCGGAGGCCGACTGGTCGCAGGTCGGCGGCCTCGGCCGACTGGCGGGGCTGCTCGCCGGGCGACCGGACGGACTCCGCGTCACCGGTGTGCCCAACGCGCGCCTCGCGGACGACCTGGCGGACCTGCGCCGCCTGGAGGGCAGCAGCAGGCAGGCGGCGGGCGGAACCGACCCCGAGGACCTGCACGCCCTGGCAGCCGAGCACGGCTACCGGGTGGCGCTCACTTGGAACGGGAACGCCGACGACGGCGCGTTCGACGCCGTGTTCGTCCTCGACGGCCCCTTCGGCCCGCTGTACCGGACGGCCGGTGTCCATCCGCGCGCCAACCGGCCCGCGCCCTTCCGTGACGTGGGCGCGCTGATGCGGACCCTGCGCGGGCACGCCGCCGAGTGGCTGCCCGACTACATGGTCCCCTCGGCGTTCGTCCCGCTGCACGCCCTGCCGGTCACCCCCAGCGGCAAGATCGACGCGCGAGCGCTGCCGGCGCCGGACTACGCCACGATGAGCTCCGGCCGCGCGCCGCGCACCCCCCGTGAGCGGCTGCTGTGCTCGCTGTACGCCGAGGTGCTCGGCCTGGACACGGTGACCGCCGAGGACGACTTTCTCGCGCTCGGCGGCGACAGCATCAGCGCCATCCGACTCCTCATCCGCGCCAGGGAGTCGGGTCTCAGGCTCACCACTCGTGACGTCTTCCGGCACCGCACGGTCGAGGCGCTGGCCGAGGCCGCCGTCGAACGGGTCGCCGAACACACCGCCGACGAGCCCCTGATCGAGGTCGGCCCGGCCGAACTGGCCGAGATCCAGGGCACACATCCGCTGCCCGTCGCCGAACTGCTGCCTCTCACCCCGCTCCAGCAGGGCTTCTTCTTCCACGCCCTCACCGGCGGCGCCGACGGGGACACCTATGTCGTCCAGCAGGTCCTGGACCTCTCCGGACCGGTCGACGCCGACGTGCTGCGCCGGGCCGCGCAGCGCCTGCTGGACCGGCACGCGCCGCTGCGGGCCGCGTTCCGCCAGCGCCCGGACGGCACCCCGGTGCAGATCATCACGCGGGACGCAGAGCTGCCCTGGCGGGAGGTCGACCTCTCGTCCCAGGACGGGGAGGTCCGCGAGACGTTGGGCGACGCGGTGTCCGCCGACGAGCGGGCCCGGGGCTTCGACCTGGCCGCGCCGCCGCTGCTGCGCTGCGCCCTGGTCCGGCTCGGCGAGGAGCGCAGCCGCCTGGTGCTGACGTTCCATCACATCATCGCGGACGGCTGGTCGTTGCCGGTGCTGCACCGGGAACTGATGGCGTTCTACGGCACCGACGCGCCCGCGCTGCCCGAGGTCGCCCCCTACCGCGGCTTCCTGCGCCGCCTCGCCGAGCAGGACCGTGCGGCGGCGCGCGAGGTCTGGCGCGACGCGCTCGCCGGGCTGGAGGAGCCCACGCGGCTGGTCGGCGCCCCGGCCGACGGGGCACCCGTACGACCGGAGCACGTCCGGGTGGAACTGTCCGAGCGAACCACCTCGCGGCTCGCCGAACGGGCCCGTGAGCACGGTGTCACCCTCGGCACGGTGGTGCAGGGTGCCTGGGGTCTGCTGCTGGGCCGGCTGACCGGCCGGGACGACGTGGTGTTCGGCACCACGGTCTCCGGGCGCGACGGCGAGGTGGACGGCATCGCCTCCATGGTGGGCCTGTTCATCAACACCCTTCCGACACGCTTCCGTTGGACACCCCGCGAGTCACTTGGGACCCTGCTCGCGCGCCTCCAGGAGGAACAGGCCCGGCTGCTCGACCACCAGCACCTGGGTCTCGCCGAGATCCAGCGGCTCACCGGGCACACGGGCTCCGGCGAACTCTTCGACACCCTCGTCGTGTTCGAGAACTATCCCGCCGAGTCGGACCTCGGGGACGCCTCGGGCACCGTACGCATCACCGGGGACGCCTTCCACGACACGGTGCACTATCCGCTCGCCCTCGTCGTCAAGCCCGGTCGACGGCTCGACCTGCGGCTGAAGCACCACGCCGAGCGCCTCGACGGCGACACCGTCCGTGCTCTCGGCGACCGGCTGGCCCGCGTCCTGGAGGCCATCGCCGAGGCACCGGACCGTGCCGCCGCCTCCGTTGAACTGCTCTCCCCCGACGAGGCCCTGCGGGCCCACCCTGCCGGGGAAGAGCGCGTCGCCCCGGAGTCCACCCTGGCGGAGGGCTTCGCCGCGCAGGTCGCCCGGACACCGGACGCGACGGCCGTCGTCTTCGAGGACGAGCGGCTGAGCTATGCCGAACTGGACGCGCGCGCCGCGGCGTTGGCCGTACGGCTGCGCGACCGGGGCGCGGGCCCGGGGGCGTTCGTGGCGGTCGCCGTGCCGCGCTCGGCGGAGCTGATGGTGGCCCTGCTCGGCGTCCTGAAGTCGGGCGCCGCCTATCTGCCGGTGGACCTCGACTACCCGGCCGACCGGGTGGCGCACATGCTCGCCGACTCGGGCGCCACGACGGTGGTCACACTCGCCGCGACGGCCGCCCGACTGCCCGGAGCGAGCCGGTCCGCCGGAGGGAACGTTCCTTCCGTCCTGCTGCTCGACGCCACCGACACCGGGCCGACCGGGGACTCCCCGCCCCAGCCAGCCGGCCTCGCCCCCACCACCACCCTCGCCCCCGCGTGCCCCGACGATCCCGCCTACCTGATCTACACCTCCGGCTCGACCGGTCTGCCCAAGGGCGTCGTCGTCACCCACCGGGCCGTCGTGAACCGACTGGCGTGGACCCAGGGCGAGTACGGCCTCGGCCCCGACGACCGGGTGCTGCAGAAGACGCCGTCCAGCTTCGACGTGTCCGTCTGGGAGTTCTTCTGGCCGCTCCTCGAAGGCGCGACCGTGGTGCTCGCCCGCCCGGACGGCCACCGCGACCCCGCCTATCTGGCCGAACTCGTACGGGCGCGGTCCATCACGACCATGCACTTCGTGCCGTCGATGCTGGAGGCCTTCCTGCAGCACGACGAGGTCACCGGCGACCCCACCTGGTCGGCGTCGCTGCGCCGCGTGCTGAGCAGCGGCGAGGCGCTCCCGGTCACCGCGGCGAGCCGCTGGCACGCGCTGACGGGTGTGCCGCTGCACAACCTGTACGGCCCGACCGAGGCGGCCGTCGATGTCACCTACCACCCGTACGCCTCCGACGAGGAGCCGACCGGCGCGTCCGTGCCCATCGGACGGCCCGTGTGGAACACCGGGCTCCGGGTCCTGGACACCTGTCTGCGGCCCGTCCCCGACGGTGTCCCGGGCGAGCTGTACCTGACCGGCGTCCAGCTGGCCCGCGGCTACCACGCCCGGCCTGCGCTGACCGCCGAGCGGTTCACCGCCGACCCCTACGGGCCGCCCGGCACCCGGATGTACCGCACCGGTGACCTGGTCCGGCGGCGCGCGGACGGGGTGATCGAGTACCTGGGCCGGACCGACCGGCAGGTCAAGCTGCGCGGCAACCGCATCGAGCTCGGCGAGATCGAGGCCGCGCTGGTGCGGCTGCCGGAGGTGGCGCAGGCCGCCGTGACGGTACGCGACGACACCCTGGTCGCGTACGTCGTGCCCACCGGAGACGCCACCGAGCCGAGCCACCTGCGCGAGGCCCTGGCCGGCGCCCTCCCCTCCCCCATGGTCCCGAGCGCCTGGGTCGTCCTGGACGCGCTGCCGCTCACCCCGAGCGGCAAGCTGGACCGGGCCGCGCTGCCCGCGCCGCAGGGCTCGCGCGGCACCGTCACCCGGGCGCCGGGCAACCCCCGGGAGCAGGTGCTCGTCGAGATCTTCGCGGCCGTGCTGAAGCTCCCCGAGGTCGGGGTCGACGACGACTTCTTCCACCTCGGCGGTGACAGCATCAGCTCGATCGCCGTCTCCAGCCGGGCCCGCCGCGCGGGTCTGGTGATCGGCCCGCGCGAGGTGCTCGAGCACCGCACGCCCGCGGCGCTCGCGGCGGCCGCGGCCCTCGACAAGTCGGCCGCCGGGGAGAGTCCCGCCGAGTCCGCGTTCACGCTGACCGAGGAGGAGCGGGAACGAATCGACCGGCTCGCGCCGGGCCGGATCGAGGACGTGTGGCCCCTCGCCCCGCTCCAGGAGGGCCTGTTCTTCCACTCGAACTTCGACGACAGCTCCCTGGACGTCTACACCGTCCACGAGTCCTTCGACTTCGCCGAACGCGTCGACACCGAGCGGCTGTCGGCCGCCGTGCGCACGCTGCTGGGCCGCAACCCCAGCCTGCGCGCCGGGTTCACCAGTGAAGGGCTGCGCCGGCCGGTGCAGTTCATCGTGCGCGACGCCGAGGTCCCGCTGAGGGAAGTGGATCTCTCGGGGCTCCCGGCGGCCGAACAGGACCTGCGGATGGGGGAGTTGCTGGAGGAGTCGAGGGCGCAGCGGTTCGACCTCACCCGTCCGCTGCTCTTCCGGATGCTGCTGGTGCGGCTCGGTGCGGAGCGTGGCGACCGGCTGGTCGTCGGACGTCATCTGATCCTGTGGGACGGCTGGTCGGCCTGGCTCTTCCTGGGCCAGCTGTTCGCGCTGTACGAGAGCGGGGGCGACCCGGTGGGCCTGGACCGCCCCGGCTCCTACCGCGACTACCTGACCTGGCTGGAGCGGCAGGACGACACCGAGGCGACCCGCGCCTGGCGGGCGGCCCTGTCCGGCTTCGAGGAGCCGACGCTGCTGGTGCCGGCCTCCTCCGACCGGGGCCGGGAGCCGGTGATCCCGCGGCAGCTGGACGCCGTGCTGGAGGCGGCGGTCGCGCGGCGGCTGCGCGACACCGCGCGCGCCCACGGTCTGACCCTCAACACCGTGCTCAACGCCGCCTGGGGTCTGGTCCTGGCGGGCGCGACCGGCCGCGGCGACATCGCGTTCGGTACGACGGTGGCCGGGCGGCCCAGCGAGGTGCCGGACGTCGAGAACGTCATCGGCATGTTCCTCAACACCGTGCCCGCGCGTATCGCCTTCGATCCGCGCGAGCCGGTCCTGGACCTGTTGCGCCGGGTCCAGGGCGAGCGGCTGGAGGTCATGCCGTACGAGTACCTGGGCCTGGGTGTGCTCCAGGCCGAGACGGGCCACCGGCGGCTGTTCGACACGTTGTTCGTGCTGCGCAACGCCGACACGGACGAGCGGCTCGCCGAGCTGCGCGCGCGGCACGGCGCGACGGCCGTGGCCAATGTCGACGCCACGCACTATCCGGCGAACCTGGTGGTGACCCCCGGCGAACGGGTCCGGGTGACGCTGGCCTACCGCCCCGACCTGCTGGAAGACACGTACGCCCAGGGCCTGTTGGACCGCTTCGTGCTGCTGGTCGGCCGGCTGGTGGCGGACCCGACCGCCCCCGTCGGTTCGCTGGACGCCCTGCTGCCGGCCGAGGCCGCCGCGCTGGCCCGCGAGGAGGCCGAGCAGCGGCAGCCCGTGCCGCACGAGACGGTCGCGGACATGCTGGCCGCGCAGGCCGCCCGCACCCCGGACGCGACCGCCCTGGTCTTCGGCGCGCGGACCCTCACGTACGCCGAACTCGACGCGCGCTGCGACCGGATGGCCCGGCTGCTGCTCGCGCGGGGCGCCGGACCGGAGCGGGTGATCGCGCTCGGGCTGCCGCGCTCGATCGACATGGTGGTCGCGCTGTTCGCGGTGCTGCGCACAGGGTCGGCGTACCTGCCGCTGGAGCTGGACCACCCCGCCGACCGGCTGTCGCTGATGCTGGCGGACGCCCGCCCGCTGCTCCTGCTGTCCACCGAGGCCGTGTCCCGGACGCTGACGGGCGACACGCCGCGCGTCCTGCTCGACGACCCGGCGGTGGCGGCCGAGCTGGCGGCCTACCCGGCGGGCCCGGTGTCGGTGTCCTTCAGCCTGGACCACCCGGCGTACGTCATCTACACCTCGGGCTCCACGGGCCGCCCCAAGGGTGTCGTCACGCCGTACATCGGCCTGACGAACATGCAGCTCAACCACCAGAAGGAGATCTTCGCGCCGGCGATCGCGTCGGCGGGCGGGCGGCGGCTGCGGATCGCGCACACCGTGTCGTTCGCGTTCGACATGTCCTGGGAGGAGCTGCTGTGGCTCGTCGAGGGGCATGAGGTGCACATCTGCGACGAGGAGCTGCGGCGGGACGCGACCGCGCTGGTGGCGTACTGCGAGGAACACCGGGTCGACGTCGTCAACGTGACCCCCACCTACGCCCATCTCCTCATCGAGGAGGGCCTGTTGGAGGGGCACCGGCCGCCGTTGGTGCTGCTCGGCGGCGAGGCCGTCACCGAGACGGTGTGGAACACCCTGCGGGACACCGAGGGCACGTACGGCTACAACCTGTACGGCCCGACCGAGTACACGATCAACACCCTCGGCGGCGGCACGGAGGACAGCGCGACCCCGACCGTGGGCCGGCCGATCCGCGCCACCCGCGCGCGCATCCTCGACACCTGGCTGCGTCCGGTGCCGGACGGGGTGGCGGGCGAGCTGTACATCGCGGGGGTCGGCCTGGCGCGCGGCTATCTCGACCGGCCGGGACTGACCGCCGAGCGCTTCGTGGCCGACCCTTACGGGCTGCCGGGTGAGCGCATGTACCGCACCGGCGACCTGGTACGCCGGCGCGCCGACGGCAACCTGGACTTCCTCGGCCGTACCGACGACCAGGTCAAGATCCGGGGCTACCGGGTCGAGCTGGGCGAGATCGAGACCGCCCTCGCCCAGCACCCCGAGGTGTCCCAGGCGGCCGTGCTCGCCCGCGACGACACCACGGCACCGGGTACGAAGCGGCTCGTGGGCTACGTCGTTCCCGCCGAACTCGACAGGGAAGCGCGGGACTCGGCCGAACGGGAGCAGATCGGTGAGTGGCAGGAGATCTACTCCGCCGAGTACACCGAGATCGGCACCGCCCTGTTCACCGAGGACTTCGCGGGCTGGGACAGCTCCTACGACGGCACGCCGATCCCCGTGGAGCACATGCGGCAGTGGCGCGAGGCCACCGTGGAACGCATCCGCGAACTGGGGCCGCGCCGCATCCTGGAGATCGGTGTCGGCTCGGGTCTGCTGCTGTCGAAGCTCGCCCCGGACGCGGAGACGTACTGGGCGACCGACTTCGCCGCGCCCGTGATCCGCAAGCTCACCGAAGGCGTGCGCAGCGACCCTGCGCTGGCCGGCAAGGTCGAACTCCGCTGCCAGGCGGCCGAGGTGACCGACGGCCTGCCCACCGGGTTCTTCGACACGATCGTCATCAACTCCGTCGTCCAGTACTTCCCGAGCCTGGACCACCTCCACCAGGTGATCCGCGGCGCCCTCGGCCTGCTCGCGCCCGGCGGCGCCCTGTTCCTCGGAGACGTCCGCGACCTGCGCCAGGCCCGGGCGTTCCAGTCCGGTATCCAGGCCGCCCGCGCCGAGGCGGACACCGACCCCGAGGTCCTGCGCCGGGCCGTGGAGCGGGGTCTGGCGCTGGAGAAGGAACTCCTCGTCGACCCGGACTGGTTCACCACCCTCGGTGTCGGCGTCGACCTGCGCACCAAGGCGGGCCGCCACCACAACGAGCTGACGCGCTACCGGTACGACGTGGTGCTCTACGAAGGGGACGCCGGCCTCTCGCTGGACGGTGTCCCGGCCGTCGACTGGACCGGCCGGGAGGCGCTCCTCGCCCGGCTCGACGACGGCGGACCGCTGCGGGTGCGGGGCGTCCCGGACGCCCGCACGGCCGGCGACCTCGCCGGGCTGCGGGCCCTGGACACCGGCCGCCCGTCGCCCGTCGCCGCGACGGGCGTGGAACCGGAGGACCTGCGGGAGACCGCCGAGGCACGCGGCTACCGGCTGCTCACCACCTGGTCCGCCGAACCCGGCGCCTACGAGGCCGTGTTCGTGCCCGGCACCGACACCGCCCGCACCGCCGGCCTGTACCGGCCGCGCGCCGACCGCGACACCACCGCTCCGTACGCCAACACGCCGGCGGCCGGACGCGGCCACACCGCGCTCGTCCGGCGGCTCCGCGACGACCTCGGACAGCGACTGCCCGGCTACATGGTGCCCGCCGCGTTCGTGGTACTGCCCGGCCTGCCCATGAACGACAACGGCAAGCTGGACGTGCGCGCCCTGCCGGACGCCGAGCCGGCGGTCGCCCTGTCGGCCGGGCGCGGCCCGCGCACCCCCGTCGAGGAGGTGCTGTGCCGGCTCTTCGCCGAGGTGCTGGGGCTGCCCCGCACCGGTGCCGAGGACAACTTCTTCGACCTGGGCGGCCACTCGCTGCTCGCGACCCGGCTGATCAGCCGCGCCCGCACCGAACTGGGCGCCGAGCTGGCCATCCGTGATCTGTTCGAGGCGCCCACCCCGGAGGCACTGGCGCTACGGGCGGGCACCGGACGTCCCGCGCGGCCCGCCCTGCGGACGGTCGCCGAGCGGCCCGCGCGCATCCCGCTGTCGGCGGCACAGCGGCGGCTGTGGCTGGTGGAGCGGCTCACCGGCGGCGGGGTGGCCTACAACTTCCCCCTCGTCTTCCGGCTGCGCGGCGAGCTGGACCTCGACGCGCTGCGGGCGGCCCTGGTCGATGTGACGGACCGTCATGAGACTCTGCGGACCCGTTTCCTGGAGGAGGACGGCGAGCCCTACCAGTGGATCGTGGCGCCGGGTGCGGCCGAACCCGCCTTCCAGGTCGCCGAGGTCAGCGAGGAGGACCTGGCGAGCCGGATCGAGGCGGCACAGCGGCGGCCGTTCGACCTGAGCACCGAACTGCCGGTTCGCGCGGAGGTGTTGCGGCTAGGCCTCGCCGAGCACGTGGTGGCGCTGGTCCTGCACCACATCGCGACCGACGAGTGGTCGGACCGGCCCTTCCTCGCCGATCTCACCACCGCGTACCGGGCCCGGGCCGAGGGCCACGCGCCGGGGTGGCCGCCGCTGCCGGTGCAGTACGCCGACTACACCGTCTGGCAGGACAAACTGCTCGGGCAGGTCGGTGCGGCCCAACTCACCCACTGGACCGACGCGTTGCGGGAGCTGCCCGAGGAGCTGTCGCTGCCCCTGGACCGGCCCCGCCCTGACGCGCCCACCGGGCGGGGCGGCAAGGTGCGTCTGGAGCTGTCCCCCGCCACCGGACGGGCGCTGCGCGAGCTGTCCGCCGCCACGAACACCAGTATGTTCATGCTGTTCCAGGCGGCCACTGCGGCGCTGCTGCACCGGCTGGGCGCCGGGGACGACATTCCGCTCGGGGCACCCATCGCCGGACGTACGGACGACGCACTCGACGACCTGGTCGGCTTCTTCGTCAACACGCTGGTGCTGCGCACCGATCTGTCGGGCGCCGAGGACGGCCCCTCCGACCTGACGTTCACTCAGCTTCTTGGCCGGGTGCGGGAGTCGGCGCTCCAGGCGTTCGAGCACCAGGACCTGCCGTTCGACCACGTGGTGGAGGCCGTGAACCCGCCCCGGGTGGCCGGCCGCAACCCGCTCTTCCAGGTCATGCTCGGCTACCACTACCGGCCCGACGGCGACCCGGACGTGCTGGGCATGCCGACCGAGTGGTTCGACATGGACACCGGCATGGCCAGGTTCGACCTGCACTTCACCTTCGTCGACGAGGTGGGACAGGACCGTCTCACCCTGCTGCTGGAGTACGCGCTCGACCTCTACGACGACGAGACGGCCCGGCGTACGGCCGGGCGGCTGGCACGGCTGCTGGAGCAGGTCGCCGACGCACCGGACACGCCCGTGCGGGAGCTGGAGGTGCTGGCGGAGGCCGAGCGGGAGTCGGTGCTGGTCCGGTGGAACGACACCGGACGGGAGGTGCCCGCGACCACCCTGCCGGAGCTGTTCCGCGCCCAGGTGGCGCGGACCCCGGACGCGCTCGCCCTCGTCCACGACGAACAGCGCCTGACGTACGCGGAGTTGGACGCACGGGTCGAGCGGACCGCGCGGGTGCTGGCCGGGATGGGCGTGGGTCCGGAGCGCACGGTGGCGGTGGCGCTGCCGCGTTCGGTGGACCTGGTGGTCGCCCTGCTGGCGGTGCACCGGGCCGGTGGCGCCTATCTGCCCCTGGAGGCGGACCAGCCGCGGGAACGGCGGGCGCTCATGCTGGAGGAGGCCCGGCCGGTGTGCGTCGTCGAGGACGCGCTGCCGCAGGGTCCCGAGGGTGAACTCCCCACCGGGTACGACCCGGCGAGCCCGGCCTATGTCATCTACACCTCCGGGTCGACGGGCCGCCCCAAGGGAGTGGTCGTCCCGCACGAGGGCATCGTCAACCGGCTGCTGTGAATGCAGGACGCCTACGGACTCGCCCCCGACGACCGGGTGTTGCAGAAGACCCCGGCCGGCTTCGACGTGTCGGTGTGGGAGTTCTTCTGGCCGCTGATCACCGGCGCCGCGCTGGTGGTCGCCCGGCCGGACGGCCACCGGGACCCGGCGTATCTGGCCCGCGTGATCCGCGAGCAGGGCGTGACCACCACGCACTTCGTGCCGTCGATGCTCCAGGTGTTCCTGGAGGAGCCGACCGCCGCGCGCTGCACGGGTCTGCGCCGGGTGATGTGCAGTGGCGAGGCGCTGCCGCCGACGGTGGCCGAGCGCTTCCACGAGGTGCTCCCGGCGGAGCTGCACAACCTGTACGGGCCGACGGAGGCCTCGGTCGACGTCACGGCCGGCCGGGTGCCGCCGGGGTCCGACCGGGTGGTGATCGGGCGTCCCGTGTGGAACACCCGGACCTACGTCCTCGACGCGGCGCTGCGGCCGGTGCCGCCCGGTGTGGCGGGAGAGCTCTATCTGTCGGGCGTCCAGCTCGCCCGGGGCTACCTCGACCGTCCCGGGCTCACGGCGGAGCGGTTCGTCGCGGACCCGTACGGCGGACCGGGCGCGCGGATGTACCGGACGGGCGACCTGGCCCGTTGGCTGCCCGACGGCACACTCGACTTCCTCGGCCGGACCGACCACCAGGTCAAGATCCGTGGTGTGCGCATCGAGCCCGGGGAGGTCGAGGCCGTGCTCGCGCGGCACGCGTCCGTCGCCCACGCGGTCGTCGTCCCCCACGACCAGCGGCTCGTCGCGTACGTCGTCCCCGCCGTGGGAGAAGCCGCCGACCCGGCGGTCCTGCGGGCCCACACCGCCGCCGCGCTGCCCGAGCACATGGTGCCCGCGGCGGTCGTCGTCCTCGACGCGCTGCCGTTGACGTCCAACGGCAAGCTGGACCGGCGCGCGCTGCCCGCGCCCGACTTCACGGCGGGCGGCGCCGGCGCCGGCCGGGCGGGGAGTCCGCGGGAGGAGATCCTCCGCGGTCTGTTCGCGCAGGTGCTGGGCGTGGACCGGGTCGGCGTCGACGACGACTTCTTCGCCCTGGGCGGCCATTCGCTGCTGGCCATGCGGCTGGTCGCCGGCGTCCGGGCCGCGTTCGGGTCCGAGGTGTCGCTGCGCACGGTGTTCGACGCGCCGACGGTGGCCCGGCTCGCGCGGCGGCTGGCCGACACGGCGGACACGGCGGGGACCGCCCGCCCGGCGCTGACGGTCCGGGAGCGCCCCGAGCGGCTGCCGCTGTCCTCCGCCCAGCAACGGCTGTGGGTGCTGTACCAGGTGGAGGGCCCCAGCGCGACGTACAACATCCCCTCGGCCTGGCGACTGACGGGCGCGCTGGACGTCGAGGCGCTGCGGGCGGCCGTGCACGATCTGGTCGTCCGGCACGAGACGCTGCGCACGGTCTTCCCCGACGACGAGGGCCGGGCCCACCAGCTGGTCCTGGCGCCCGGGGACGTCCGGGTGCCGTTCGAGGTCGTCGACACGGACGACGAGCTGCTGCCCGAGCTGCTGGCGGAGGCCGGCGCGTACGGCTTCGCGCTGGAGCGTGAACTCCCGCTGCGGGTCCATGTGTTCCGCACCGGCGAGGAGGAGTGGACCGTCCTGCTGCTCCTGCACCATATCGCGGGGGACGAGTGGTCCGAGGGCCCGCTGCACCGGGACCTCGGGCTCGCCTACGCCGCCCGCAGGGCCGGACGCGCGCCCGAGTGGGAGCCGCTGCCCGTCCAGTACGCCGACTACACGCTGTGGCAGCGCGACGTCCTCGGCGACGAGAAGGACGAGGGCAGCCTCGCGGCACGGCAGGTCGCGTACTGGAAGCGGGCGCTGGCCGGGCTGCCCGAGGAGCTGGCGCTGCCCGTGGACCGGCCGCGTCCGCTGGAGTCCACCTACCGGGGCGGCTCCGCCGACCTGTCGCTGGACGCCGCGCTCGCCTCCGCGCTGGACGGGTTGGCCCGGGAGAACGGGGTCAGTGTGTTCATGGTGCTCCAGGCGGCCGTGGCCACGCTCCTGTCCCGGCTCGGCGCGGGCGACGACATCCCCGTCGGCAGCCCGATCTCCGGGCGCACCGACTCAGGGCTGGACGACCTGGTCGGGTTCTTCCTCAACACGCTGGTGCTGCGCACCGACACCTCCGGTGACCCGACGTTCCGGGAGCTGCTCGGCCGCGTCCGGGAGGCCGACCTGGCGGCCTTCGACCACCAGGACCTGCCCTTCGAGCGGCTGGTGGAGGTGCTCGACCCGGCCCGCTCGCTCGCCCGTCACCCGCTGTTCCAGGTGATGGTCGTATATCTCGCGTCCCGCGACGAGACGGGGCTGTCCGGCTTGGCCGGTCTGGCCGCCCGCCAGGACGACGTGGCGCGGACGACCGCCAAGTTCGACCTGTCCTTCGACTTCGTCGAGCGCGGCGACGGCACCGGCGTGGACGGCGTCCTGGAGTACAGCGCCGATCTGTTCGACCCGGCCACCGCCCAGTCGTTCGCGGACCGGCTGCGGCACGTCCTGCGCGCCGTGACCGACGATCCGGACACCCCGCTCGGCGGCATCGACATCCTCGCCCCGGACGAGCGGGCCCGGCTGCTCGGCGGCTGGCACAGCACGCCGGTCGCCGGTGGGCCCACCACGGTGCCCGCGCTCTTCGAGGAGCGGGCGCGTCTCCACGGCGGCCTGCCCGCCGCGGCCTCCGACGGCGTGGAGCTGACCTTCGCCGAACTGAACGCGGACGCCAACCGGTTGGCCCGGCTGCTCGTCGAGGCGGGCGCGGGACCGGAGCGGTTCGTCGCGCTCGCGCTACCGCGCACCGCGCACTTCCTCACCGCCGTCCTCGCGGTGCACAAGGCGGGAGGGGCGTATCTGCCGCTCGACCCGGACGCCCCGCCCGAGCGTACGGCCGACGTCCTCGCCGACGCCGGTCCGGTCCTCACCCTGACGACCCGCGAGTCCGGCGCCGGACTGCCGCCCGGCATCGCCGCGCTGCGGCTGGACGATCCCGGCACCCGGGAACAGCTCGCGGCACAGGACCCGGCCGACCTCACCGACGCCGACCGCCGAGCCCCGCTGACGCCCCGTCACCCGGCGTACGTCATCTACACCTCGGGCTCCACCGGCCGCCCCAAGGGTGTCGTGATCACCCACGAGACGCTCGGCAACCTCTTCCACAGCCACCGCGAGACGCTGTACGCGCCCGCGATCGAGGCGGCCGGGCGGCGCCATCTGCGGGTCGGTCACGCCTGGTCGTTCTTCTTCGACGCGTCCTGGCAGCCGCAGCTGTGGCTGCTGGACGGGCACTGCGTGCAGGTGCTGTCGGAGGAGGTCCGGCGCGACCCGGAACTGGTCACCGAGACCGTGCTCCGGCACCGCTTCGACTTCCTGGAGGTCACGCCCTCGTTCTTCGCGCAGATGGCCGACAGCGGGCTGCTGGAGGGCGGCGACTGCCCGCTCGTGGTCGTCGGCGTGGGCGGCGAGGCGGTGCCCGTCGCCCTGTGGAAGCGGCTGTCCGAACTGCCCGGCACCGAGGCGTTCAACCTGTACGGGCCGACCGAGTCGACCGTGGACGCCCTCGTGGGACGCGTCCGCGACAGCGAACGGCCGCTGGTGGGGCGGCCGGTGGCCGGCACCCGGGCGTACGTCCTCGACGACCGGCTGCGGCCGGTGCCGCCCGGCGTCCCCGGTGAGCTGTATCTGGCGGGCGGCGGTCTCGCCCGGGGCTATCTGGGCAGCCCGGGTCTGACGGCCGAGCGGTTCGTGGCCGACCCGTTCGGTCCGGCCGGATCACGGCTGTACCGCACCGGCGACCTGGCCCGCTGGACCGGTGACGGACGGATCGACTACCTCGGCCGCGCCGACGACCAGGTCAAGATCCGCGGTTTCCGGATCGAGCCCGCCGAGATCGAGGCCGCGCTGACCGCCCATCCGGAGGTCGCCCAGGCCCTGGTGACGGTCCATCAGGACGGGGCGCGCAAGCTGCTCGTGGCCCATGTGGTGCCGGCCCCGGGCCGGGAGCCCGCCCCGGCGGCGCTGCGCGCCCATGTCGCCGGACGGCTGCCCGACCACATGGTCCCGGCGGCCGTGGTCGCCCTGGCGCGGTTCCCGCAGCTGGCCAACGGCAAGCTGGACCGGTCCGCCCTGCCCGCGCCGGACTTCTCCGCGCTGTCCTCGGGACGGGCACCCTCGACGCCGATGGAGGAGGTGCTGTGCACGGTCTTCGCGGAGGTGCTGGGGCTCGAACGGGTCGGTGCGGACGACGACTTCTTCGCCCTCGGCGGTGACAGCATCGTCGCCATGCAGCTCGTGGGCCGGGCCCGCGCGGCGGGACTGAGGATCAGCCCGAGGCTGGTCTTCCGGCACCGCACCCCGGCCGCGCTGGGCACGGTCGCCGAGGCGGCCGACGTGTCGGCGCCGCGTCCGGCGGACGACGGC
Source organism: Streptomyces sp. MNU76 (assembly GCF_020982545.1). GTDB lineage: Bacteria > Actinomycetota > Actinomycetes > Streptomycetales > Streptomycetaceae > Streptomyces. Next base: position 104,936 of record NZ_JAJKLK010000010.1, read on the forward strand.
ACCGGCACGGTGCCGCTCACCCCGGTCATGCACTGGCTGCGCGAACTCGGCGGCCCCTTCGCCTCCTACCACCAGGCGGCCCTGGTCCGCACTCCGACGGACCTGGACCTGACGGGTCTGACCGCCGTGCTGCGGGCGCTCGCCGACCGGCACGACCTGCTGCGGGCCACCCTGGTCCGGCCCTCCGCCGAGGACACCGAACAGTGGTCGCTGCACGTGCCGAGCGTCGGAACGGTCGACCCGGCCGACTGGATCGAACGGGTCGACGTCCGCGGGCTGGACGCGACCGCGCTCGGCGAGGCCGTACGCGAACACACCGTCGCGGCACGGGCGTTGCTCGACCCCGATGCCGGAATCATGGTCAGGGCCGTGTGGTTCGACGCCGGCGACGCCCCGGGGCGGCTGCTGCTGATGGGCCACCACCTCGTCGTGGACGGTGTGTCCTGGCGGGTGCTGCTGCCGGACCTCGCGGCGGCCTGGCAGGACGTGTCGGCCGGACGGCCCGTCGGGCTGCTGCCCGTCGAGACCTCCTTCGCCCGCTGGTCGAGGCTGCTCACGGAGCTGGCCCAGCGTCCCGAGCGGGAGGCCGAACTCCCCGTGTGGGAGGCGGTTCTCGCCGACGGCGCGGCCTCCCTGCCGCTGTCCCGGGACCGCGACCCCGACCGCGACACCAGCGCCACCCGGCGCGAGGTGGTCCTCCGGCTGCCCGCCGAGCACACCGGCCCGCTGCTGTCGGCGGTGCCGGCCGCGTTCGGTGCCGCCGTCAACGACGTCCTGCTGGCCGGGCTCGCGCTCGCCTTCGCGGACCGGCGGCGCCGGGACGGCAGCGGGGACGGTTCGGTCCTCGTCGACCTCGAAGGGCACGGTAGGGAGGAGGGGTTGGGCGGTGACGGGATCGATCTGTCGCGTACGGTCGGCTGGTTCACCAGCGTCTACCCGGTCCGGCTGGACTCGGGACCGGCCGACCCCGTCGAGGCCTTCGCCGGGGGCCCGGCGGCGGCTGAGGCCGTGCGCCGGGTGCGGGAGCATCTGGCGGCACTGCCCGCGAACGGGGTCGGCTACGGGATGCTGCGGCACCTCAACCCCCGTACCCGCGAGGTGCTGGCGGCCTACGAGGCGCCGCGCGTCGAGTTCAACTACCTGGGCCGGTTCGGCATCCCGGAGAAGACGGACTGGTCGTACGCGCCGGAGGAGGACGCGGCGGACATCGGGTCGGAGGACGCGATGCGGGAGGGCCACGCGCTGGAGATCAACGTGGTGGCCGAGGACCGGGCGGACGGGCCGGTGCTGGCCGCGCACTGGTCGTATCTGGAAGGACTGCTGCCGCGCGACACGGTCCAGGATCTCGCCGAGACCTGGTTCCGGGCCCTACGGGGGCTCGTCGCGTGGGCCGAGCGGAACCCGAAGTGAGAAAGAGGAGTGGCATGAGCAACCCGTTCGAGGACCCCGAGGGCACCTATCTGGTGCTGGTCAACGACGAGAACCAGCACAGCCTGTGGCCGGACTTCGTGGACGTGCCGGCCGGCTGGCGGGTGGTCCACGGACCCGACTCGCGGCAGTCCTGCCTGGATCACGTCGAGACCCACTGGACGGACATGCGGCCGCGCAGTCTGGCGGAGTCGATGGACGGCTGACACCAGGTGCACGAGAGGGGGCCGGTCGGTGACCGGCCCCCTTCGTCGTGCCGCGCTGTCGCCGCCGCGTCAGGAGGCGGGCTGCTCCACCTCGGTGTCCGCCTTGCCGTCGACGGCCGCCGCCAGCTGCGGGGCCAGCCGCTCCACCACGTACGGCAGGCTGAGGACCGAGACGAAGGACGTGGCGTTGCCGTAGTCGCTGCTCTCGTTCACGAAGACCTCGCGGCCCTCCTTCACGACCTTCAGGTCCTTGTAAGAGGCGTCCTTGTGCAGCTTCGCGGCGTCCTTCGCGGGGTCGCCGACGATCCACACGACGGCGTCCTGGTCGAGCAGGTCGGTGCGCTCCTTGCTGATGTTCGCGCCGAACTTGTCGCCGATCGCCTTGTCCAGGTCCGTCGGCAGGGCGAAGCCGAGGCCGGTCAGCAGACGGGACCGGGCGTCCTGGCTGCCGAAGACGAACATGCCCTCGTACGGGGTCGCCATGACCGCCGAGGCGCCCTTGAAGCCGGGGTTGTCGTCGGCGGCGGCCTTGATCTTCACCTCGGTGTCGGCGACCGCCTTCGCGGCCTCCTCGGGCTTGCCGAGCGCCTTGCCGATGGTCTCGGTCTGCTCCTGCCACGGGACGCCGTAGTCGTTGTACGCCTTCGGCTGGGCGACCACGGGCGCGAACTTCGACAGCGACTCGTACTGTTCCTTGGTCAGTCCGCCGTACACCGCGAGGATCAGGTCGGGCTTGAGGGCGGCGATCTTCTCCACCTGCGGGCCGGTGCCGGTGTCCTTCAGGACGGTCGGCGCCTCGGCGGAGCCGAGCTTGTCCTCGGCCCAGGGGCCGATGGCGCCCTGGTAGCCGCCGAGCCATTCGGTGGTGCCGACCGGGACCTTGCCGAGGGCGAGGACCGCGTCCTGGTCGGTGAGGCCGACGGTGACGATCCGCTTGGGTTCGGCCTTGATCGTGGTGCTGCCGTACTTGTGGTCGAGGGAGACCGGGAAGGCGGAGTCACCGGAGGAGGTGCTCGCCTCCGCGCCGGCGCCCGACGCGTCGTCGGAGTCGGAGCCGCCGGCGCACGCGGTGGCGAGGAGCAGGGTGGCGGAGGCGAGCACGACGGCGAGCCGTGGCGCTCTGCGGGAGCGGAACATCAGCGGTCCTTCGGTTCGGGTTTCTGCGGAGCGGTGCGTGTGGGGGTCTCGGGGGCCGGCCGTGGGCCGGTGTCGCGGGCGTCCGACCAGGCCGCCCAGAGGGCGGCGTAGGGGCCTCGCGCGGCGTGGAGTTCGTCGTGGGTGCCGCTCTCGACCACGCGGCCGTCCTCCATGACGACGACGCGGTCGGCGGTCGCCGCCTGGCTGAGGCGGTGGGCGACGATCAGCGCGGTCCGGCCGTCGACGGCGCGGGCGACGGCCTTCTCCAGCGTGCGGGCTCCGGCGCTGCCCGCCTCCGCGGTGGCCTCGTCGAGGATCACCAGGGGCGGGTCGGCGAGGATCAGCCGGGCCAGGGCGAGGGCCTGGGTCCGTTCGCCGCTGAGCTGGTGACCGCCGTCGCCGACGACCGTGGCGAGGCCGTCGGGCAGGGCCTCGGCCCAGGCCAGGGCGTCGACCCGGTCGAGCGCGGCGCGCAGTTCGTCGTCGGTGGCGTCGGGCCTGGCGAGCCGCAGGTCGTCGGCGAGGGGGCCCGCGAAGACATGGGTCTCCTGGGTGATCAGGGCGATCGTGCGGGAGACGGCGGAGCCGAGTTCGGTGGGCGGGACCCCGCCCACCAGGACGGCGCCGGTGGTGGGTGGCTGAATGCCCGCGACGAGTCGCGCCAGGGTGGTCTTGCCGGCTCCGCTGGCGCCGACGAGGGCCACGCGTTCGCCGTGGCGGATCGTCAGGTCGATGTCGTGCAGGACGGCGTGGCCCGGCCGGTAGGCGTGGCCGAGCCCCCGGACGGTGACGTCGACACCGCCGGCCGCGACGGTGCGTGTCGGGGGCGGGGCCACGGGTTCGTCGGTGACGCCGACGAGCCGGGCGAGGCCCGCCGTGGCCGACTGGGCGTCGTCGAGGAGGGCGAGGGCCGCGTTGACGGGGCCGAACAGGCTGTGGAAGTACAGGGCGGCGGCGGTCGCCGTGCCGATGCTGGCGGAGCCGTCGCGGACCAGCCAGTAGCCGGTGACGAGGACGGCGGCGAGCCCGATGTACTCGGCGATGTGCAGCCTGCTGTAGAAGCCGAGGACGAGCCGCAGGCCCCGCATGGTCAGCGCCACCACGGACCACGACCGTTCGGTCACCCGCTCGGTGTGCTCGCGGCCCAGACGGAACGCCCGCACGGTGGAGCTGCCGCCGATGGTGTCGAGCATCTGCTGCTGCTGGGCGCCGGCGGCCACCCGCTGCTCGGCGTAGAGCGGGATGGCGCGGGCGACGTACCAGCGGGCTGTGGCCGCCTGCACGGGGACCGCGAGGAGCGCGGCCAGCAGGAACCGCCAGTCGAGCAGGGCGAGGGCGCCGAAGGTGAGGACGATGGTGAGCACCGAGCGGCCGAGCGCGGGCAGCGCGTTGCGGACGGCGTCGGCGATGAGGGAGACGTCGGCAGTGACCCGGGCGGTCAGATCGCCGGCGCCGGCCTTCTCCACGCGGTCCAGAGGGAGGGCCAGGGCGCGCTCGACGAAGCGTTCGCGCAGCCGGGCCAGGGTGGTCTCGCCGAGCCGGGCAATCTGCGACAGCCCGAACCCGGCGGTGACGCCCTGCGCGACGGCGACGGCCACGAGGAGCGCCGCGGTGGCGGTGATGGCGTCGGCGGACCCCCGGTCGGCGGCCAGGTCGACGATCCGGCCGAGCAGGGGCTGCACGAGCAGGCCGAGGGCGGTGGACCCGACCATGACGGCGAACGCGGCCACCGCCAACCGCCGCTGCGGCCGCAGAAGTTCGGCGACCGCGGCACGCGTACGGGCGTGCGTGGCGACGGGCAGCAGCACGGGTCCGGCTTGGTCACTGCCCCGGGAGTGGGCCTCGACGGCTCCGACGCCGTGGCCGACTTCCCCGGCTTCGGCGACGCCCACGGCCTCGTCGGGCCGGACGGTTCCGGCGTCGTCCGCGGCCACGACCGACCGGACGTCTTTCCCTGCGTCCGCGCCCTCGGCGGGCGGGCCGGCTTCGGCGAGCGCTGCCGCGTCCCGGCCTCGGAGGACTCCCCCGGCGCCCCCGGCTCCCCCGGCTCGCGCGGTCTCGGCGTGTCGAGGGGCCTCCGCGGCCTCGTCGGTCCCCGCGGATGCGGCGTGATCGGTCATGTGAGGACCGCCGTCCGGTAGTCGGCGCACTCGTGGGCGAGGCGTTCGTGGTCGCCGGTCGCGGTGACCCGGCCTTCGTGGAGGAGGACGACACGGTCGGTGACGGCGAGCAGGGCGGGGCTGTTGGTCACCAGGAGCGTGGTGCGTCCGCCGCGGACGTCCCGGACGCCGGCGGCGATGCGGCTCTCGGTGACGGCGTCGACGGCGGTCGCCGGTTCGTGCACGACGAGGACCGGCGCGTCGGCGGCCAGGGCGCGCGCCAGGGCCACGCGCTGGCGTTGGCCGCCGGAGAGTGAACGGCCGCGCGCGGTGACGGCGGTGTGCACGCCGTCGGGCAGCGCGCGGGCGACCTCGTCGGTACCGGAGGCGGCCATCGCGGCGGTGACGGCCGCCGTCGCGGAGTTCGTCGCTCGTGTCGGCACGGTGGTGCCGATCGCCGCCGTCACGTTGTCCAGGACCGTTCCCTCGAACAGGTCGGCGTCGTGCTCGGCGACGAGCATCGCGGCGCGGACGTCGTCCGGTCCGAGAGCGGTCAGCGGGGTGCCGTCCAGTTCCACGGACCCGTCGTCGGGGTCGGTGTGGCGGCCGAGGCAGCGCAGCAGCGCCGTCGCGTCGGCGGGGTCGGTGGTGGCGACGCCGACGGTCTCGCCGGGGGCGATGTCGAGGTCGACCCCGCGCAGGGGGCCGTGGGTGAGGCCGCGCAGGGTCAGCCGTCCCTCGACGCCGACCGCCGGGAGAGCCTCGGCGGGCCCCTGCGCGGGTACGGCCCCGGGGGCGTCCAGCACCTCGGCGATACGGGCGGCGGAGGCGCGGCCCTGCGCGAGTTCGGTGTTGATCCACGCGAACTCGGAGAGCGGGCCGACGATGAACAGGGCGAGCCCCACGGAGGAGACGAGTTCGCCGAGGCCGATGTCACCGCGTGCGGCGAGCCGTCCGCCGACGAGGGCGACCAGGGCGATGAAGGCACCGGTGAGGATGGTGACGACACCGTTCTGCCAGGCCTCGGCGCGGGCGGCGCGCAGGGTCGCGGCGAGGGAGTCCTGGCTGACGCGCCGGTAACGGGCGACGGCCGCCTGCTCGGCACCGATGCCCTTGAGGACGCGCAGTCCGGCCACCAGGTCGGCGGCGACTCCGGAGGCCTGTGCGGCGCGGTCCTGTTCGGTCTCGCTGCGCCGTTCCAGGGGCTTGCTCAACAGGTGTCCCAGCCACAGCAGCAGGGGGGTGCCCAGGAGGACGAGCAGGCCGAGGACGAGCGAGACGCGCAGCAGGGCGACCGCGCTGACCACGAGCCCGGCGGTGGCCGCGCAGGCGACGATGAGGGCCATGGCCACGGCCCCGACCCGCTTGGCGTCCTCGGTGGCGATGTTCGTCAACTCGCCGGGCAGTCTTCCCTGTTCGGCGCCGCCCTCGGGTGCGAGGACTCGGCCGACGAGCGCGGTCCGGAGGTGGTGCGCGGCGGTGACGGCGGCACGTTCACCGGCCCGCGCGCTGAACCGGAAGCTGAAGGAGAGCCCGACGTACACGGCGGCCAGGACGAGCAGCCACAGCAGCAGTCCGGGGATGTCGCCGTCCACGGCCCCGCGTTCGATGGCCAGTCCGATGAGCACCGGCACCAGGGCCTCGCCCGTCTGGTGTCCCATCCCCAGGACCGAGCCGAGCAGGACGTCCCGACGCTGTCCGCCGACCGCGCGCCACAGGACGTTCCGTCCCGGTGGGTCCGCTTTTCTCACGCAACACTCCGGACCGGTTTCGCCAACACAGGAGACGCACAAGGAAACTTAGGTAAGGCTAACTACATTTGCCTTCCTGGGCCAGCCCCGAGACGTCTTCGAGACCTGAGCGGCCTCCTCGAAGGCCAAGGACATCAGCCGAAGCGACCGTCAACTCGCAGACGCGGCAGGCCACTTCACAGCCACTTCACTCATACGAGACACACCGGGCGCACCGCCCCGACCGGAAGGACCCGTCCATGCTCAGCACCAGGATCACCAACGCCCGCATCGTCACGATGGATCCGGACCACCCGGCCGCCCGGGAGCTCGGGATCTGGCGGGGGCGCGTCGTCGGTCTGGACGAGGACGTGGCGGGCCTTCCGGCGCGGCGGACGCTGGACCTGGACGGCGCCACCGTGCTCCCCGGCTTCGTCGACGCCCATGTGCACCTGGCGTGGGCGGGCCTGAAGGCCAAAGCGCCCAGTGTCGCGCCGAGTCGGCGCGCCGACGACGTGCTCCGGGTGGTCGCGGAGGCGGTGGCCGACGCTCCGGCCGGCGGCTGGGTGGACTTCGGCGGCTACGACCAGCGCACCCTCGACCGCCCGCTCACGGCGCGCGACCTCGACACCGTCAGCGCCGGTCGCAAGGTGTGCCTGGGTCACCTCTCCGGGCACGCCTGCCTCGTCAACTCGGCGGTCCTCGCGGGGCTTCCGGCGGAGGTGGCCCGGCCGGACGGCTTCCTCGCGGAGGGCGCCATGGGGGCCGCGCTGCGCTCCCGGCCGCCGCACTCGCTCGCCGAACTGGCGACGGCGATCGAGCACGCCGCCCGCGTCTGCCGTTCCGAGGGCATCACGGGGTGCGCCGAAGCGGGCGTCGGGGCACGACTGTTCGGGCACAGCCCCATCGAGGGCGCCGCGTACCAGCTCGCCCACGAGTCGGGCCGACTGCCGCTGCGGGTACGGCTGATGGTGGCCGCCGACGCGCTGCGCCCGGTGCGCGCGGACGCCGAGGACACCACGAGCCGGGCGATCGACCTCGGCCTGCGCACGGGCTTCGGCGAGGGCGCCCTCTCCCTCGGCTCGCTCAAGATCTTCACCGACGGCGGCATGATGGCTCGTACGGCGGCCCTGACCAGCCCGTACCTGACCCCCGAAGGCTCCGGTGGCTTCGGTGGCTCCGGTCAGCTCATGCACGAGCCCGAGGTCCTGGGGAGCACGATCGTCGAGGGACACCTCGCGGGCTGGCAGCTCGCCGTGCACGCGATCGGCGACCGGGCGCTCGACGTCGCCCTGGACGCGCTGGAGAAGGCCCGGAAGCTGAGCCCCCGCCCGGAGGCGCGCCATCGCGTCGAGCACGCCGGACTGGTCCGCCCCGACCAGCTGCCCCGGCTGGCCGCGCTGGGGGTCACCGTCGTCATCCAGCCGTGCTTCCTGCGCTACTACGGCGACGACTACGGCGACGACTACGCGACGGTCATGGGCGAGGACCGGGCCGGCTGGCTGTACCGGGGCCGGGGCTTCCTCGACCACGGTGTCCGGGTCGCCGGCAGCTCCGACCGCCCGGTCGCGAACGGCGCCCCGCTGCGGGCGATCCAGTTCATGGTGGAGCGGGCCTCGGAGTCCGGCCGCCTCATCGGCCCCGGCGAGGCGATCACGGTCGAGGAGGCGCTGCGCGCGTACACCGTCGAGGCCGCCCGCGCCTGCCACTGGGACGGCGACGCGGGCAGCATCACCCCCGGCAGGCGGGCCGACCTCGTCGTGCTGGGAGACGATCCGCGCCGGGTGGACGTGTCCCGGATCGGGGACATCGAGGTGGTGCGGACGTTCGTCGAGGGCGAGGACGCGTACTGACGGCTCGGTGAGCGCCGGTCGGACCGGCGGACGCCGGGTCAGATCGGTGGGCGACGGGTCGGATCGGCGGGCGCCGGGCCGGGATGCTGCGCAGGAAGTCCGCCGAGGGCACGAAGCACATGGTTCCGGAGCCGTCGGGGCCGATGCGGCAACCGCGCGGCGCGGTCACCCCGATGATGAACGCCACAATCCCCCACGCCAGGAAGCCGGTTGGTGAAGTGCGGTCCTTTTTGTATACGTGGAGAGTCGGACGCCCAATACTTTGTGCGCAGACGTCACCGGGGGGCTCCATGAAGTGGTTCCGACACGACCGTGCGCGGCGACAGGCCCCCGTGGTGCCGCCCTCCGAGGTCGGCAGGAGCGACGAGCCGCCCCGGCAGGCGCCCCCGCTGCTGACCGCCGGCGATCCGGCGCTCCAGCGGATCGATGGTGACGGCGACACGGTCGCCCGGCTCACCACCGGGACGGGTCCGGTCATCCTCGACATCACCCACTCGGGGAACGGGCATTTCGTCGTGGACACCCTGGACGGCAGACTGCACTCGCAGAGTCAACTCGTCTACACCGACGGCCCCTTCTCGTGCCGCGCCCTGGTGAACGCCGACGACCGGCCGGTGCGGGCGTTCCGCGTCCAGGCGGACGGACCGTGGACGGTCGACGTGAGCCCGCTGTCGAGCGCGCTGCCCTGTGCGGGCCACACGCGGCGTCCCGCCTCGGACGTGCTGCGCCACACCGGCGGGCCCGGGATCGCGACGCTGCGGTACGAGGGCGATCCGCGCTCCGACGACGGCGGGTACTTCCTCGTCGACACCTTCGAACCGGACGGCACCGGCTTCCTCGACGAGTTGGCCAACCGCGTGGGTCCCTGGCAGGGCGAAGCCGCGCTCACCGGCCCCTGTCTCCTGTACGCCCGCTCCGACGGACCGTGGTCGATCGTCGTCCGGCACCTGGATCCGCCCGCCTCGCCCTGACGGCACCGGCGCCCGAACCTGCTCCTGGCCACCGCCCGATGCCGACCACCCGACCCCGAACCCGACCGCGCCACCGCCCGCCCCGGTGGAACCGCCGACGCGTCCGGGCCGACCACCGCCCCCGATCACACAAGCGGATCACCCTCTTTTACTTCGGTAGGGTTGCCCGGAGGGTACCCGGACACCAAGAACGCCGCCCGCACCATGGCTCCCCGAGCGTCACCACCCTCGACGAACTCCGCACCATGGTCACCCTGCTCCGCGCCTCCGGCGGCAACACCACCGAACTCGCCCCCCAACGCGCCCTCTACCGCACCGTCCAAGAAGCCCTCACCAACACCCCGCCCACCCGCCCCTCTCCCTCCCCGGATCACGACAAGGGTTCGTCGGACTACGAGAACGAGCCGACATCCTCCACCGCACCCTCAACGCAGGCCCCACCACCGAAGGCGGCTACCGCGTACGACTACAGGTCCCCTCAGCGCCGTCTGACGACCTTCAGGACCGGAAGCCCCACCGGCCGTCCGTCAGATGGGGGTCTCGGTGCCCGGCAGGGGCTGCTCGGCCCAGATCGTCTTGCCGACGGAGGTCTGGCGGCTGCCCCAGCGCTCGGCGATCTGGGCGACGAGCAGCAGTCCGCGTCCACCCTCGTCGAAGACGCGGGCACGTCGCAGGTGCGGGGCGGCGCTGCCGCCGTCGGAGACCTCGCAGACGAGGGCGTCGGCGCGGATGAGTCGCAGCCGGATGGGGGCGTTGCCGTAGCGCATCGCGTTGGTGACCAGCTCGCTGACGATCAGTTCGGTGGAGAAGTCGAGCTCGGCCAGTCCCCAGGCGTCGAGTTGCTCGCCGGTCTCCCGGCGTGCCCCCGCGACGGCCGCGGGGTCCATGGGCAGCTCCCAGGTGCGTACCCGGTCGGCGCCGAGCGTGGCGGTCCGGGCCAGGAGCAGGACGATGTCGTCGGCCGGGGGGTCGGGCTGCACCTTGCGCAGTACCTCGTCGCAGGTACCCTCCAGGTCGCTGGCCGGGCAGCGCAGCGCCTCGGTGAGCAGGTCGAGTCCGACGTCGACATCGCGACCGGGAGCCTCGACGAGGCCGTCGGTGTAGAGGGCGAGCATGCTGCCCTCGCTCATGTCGACGCGGGCTGCCTCGAAGGGCAGTCCGCCCAGGCCGAGCGGTGGCCCGGGGGGCAGGTCCAGGATCTCCGCCGTGCCGTCGGGGCGCAGCAGAACGGGGGGTGGATGGCCGGCCCGCGCCAGGTCGCACACACCGGCGACGGGGTCGTAGACGGCGTAGAGGCAGGTGGCCCCGACCTCGCCCGAGGCTTCCTCCGACGCGCGTCGCGCGTCCGGGCCCTCCTCCCGGTCGAGGCGGATGACCAGGTCGTCCAGGCGGGTGAGCAGCTCGTCGGGCGTGAAGTCGGCGTCGGCGAGGGTCCGTACCGCGGAGCGCAGCCGCCCCATCGTGGCCGAGGCGTGCACACCGTGGCCCACCACGTCGCCCACCACCAGCGCCACCCGTCCCCCGGACAGGGAGATCACATCGAACCAGTCCCCTCCGATCTCGTCCCCCGGGCCGGCCGGCAGATAGCGGTAGGCGAGGTCCACGGCCTCCACCTCGGGCAGCCGCTCCGGCAGCAGACTCCGCTGGAGGGCGAGCGCGGTCCGGCGCTCACGGGTGTAGCGGCGGGCGTTGTCGATGCTCACGGCGGCTCTCGCGGCGATCTCCTCGGCGAGCACCAGATCGTCCTGGCTGAAGGCGTCCTCGGTGCGGTGGCGCATCAGCTGCATCACGCCCAGGGTGACACCCCGGGCCCGGAGCGGCACCATCAACACCGAGTGGATCTTGAATCGCCGTATGTTCTCGGCGCGGCCCGGCACGGCCGCCGTCCACGCACGCAGCAGCGGGTCGCCCGCGCTGTGGTGGCTGCCCCGGCCGGTGATCAGTGCCTGGGCCGGTGGAGAGCCCGGCGGGTGGATGTCGGTGTCGCCGGTCGCGACCACCGATTCCGGGCATCCACGCAGCACCGACCGCTGTGCGGTGCGGCGGCAGACGACCGACGTGTCCGGGGGCACCGGCTGCGGCTCGTGGCCCTGGACGACCGACTCCAGCAGGTCGACGGTGGCGAAGTCGGCGAACCCCGTCACCGCCACCTCGGCCAGTTCCTCGGCGGTCCGGGTCACGTCGAGGGTGCTGCCGATACGCACGCTGGCGTCGTTCAGCACGGCCAGGCGCCGACGGGCCCAGTACTGCTCGGTGATGTCGATGACCAGGGCCGACAGTCCGAGCACGGCGCCCGCCCTGTCCTTCACCGGGGACAGGAACAGCGACCACGCGTGGTCGCGGACCTCGCCGGAGGCGCGGAAGGGCTGCTCCTCGCGGAAGATCATCTCGCCGGTGCGTACGACCTGGTGCTGGAGCCGGTCGATCTCGTCCAGGGGCGGGGTGGGGTAGATCTCCCACAGCGTCTGCCCCCGCATCTCGTCCGGGTTCAGCCCCATGGCCTGGCTCATGACCTGGTTGCAGGTGACGAACCGGGCCTCGCTGTCGTAAATGGCCACGGGCAGCGGAAGCTGTGCGAGCGTGAGGTCCCACAGCTGGGCGGATCCCGCGTCCGTCGGCCCGGCGGAGTAGGTCACCGCCGCCGGACTGACCACCCAGTGGATCCTGCCGCGCGCGTCCAGCAGGGGCGTGCCCCTGAGCCGCACGGTGACCCGGTCGCCGTCCCGCCTCCGCAGGGCGAGTTCACTCACCCAGGGCTCGCCGGCGGCCAGGTGACGTCGCAGCGCGCTGGGCAGCCTCGCGGCGCGCAGATGGGCGGCCGGTCGGCCCACCACGTTCTCGGGCTCGTACCCGAGCAGCCGCCCGGCCCCGGCGCTCCACACCAGGACGACTCCGCGGTCGTCGACGACGACCGCGAAGTCGTCGGGGGCGGTGGTTCCCTCTGCTCCTGTGGTCGTGTCGGGCTCGTTGTCCATGGGTGTGCACCCCGACGTCGTTCCTGCCGCTTTCCAGCACGGCGCTGCGCGCCCACCGGGGGCGCTGCCTCCAGCATCCCGCCGCCGGGCGTCCCGCTCAACCGAGGGCCCGGCCGACTGCCGCGACGGCATGAGGTCGGCCGGGCCCTGCGAGCGGAGTGATCGGTCAGCCGACACGGGTACGGCCTGCCGGACTCCTGCGGTGTCCTTCGGAGCCGTGGCCGGTGCCGTGCGGCGCAGGCTCTTGAGGCCGATGGCCACGGCCGCGGTCACCAGGGTTCCGGCGGCGATGGCGACGGCGAGCATCAGCGGCTTGCCGAGATGGTCGGCGGCGAGGAAACCGCCGTAGGGGACGGCCATGCCGGAGCCGAAGTGCATGGTCAGGACGCCGGTGACGGCACCGCCGGCCATGGTGGCCGGGATCCCCCGCAGCGGGTCACGCAGAGCGAGGGGGATCGCCGCCGGCGCTCGACGGCGTTCCGCGTGGACAGCGGATCATCTCCGCGGGCGCGGGGAGCACTGCGTGACGGAGAGCGTCCAGGCCGGGCTGGAGGGACCATCCCCGCGGCCTCGGGGACACTCCTGCGCGGTCGGCTTGGTGCGGCACCGCTGGGGACCATCCACATCCGGGCACACCACACTCATCAGGGGCCGGGTAGCCTCGGGGGCATGCGGATCTCCGTCTCCTCCGACATGGACGAACCTCTCGCGCGTCTCCTCGTCGCGGAGTTGCGCGGCCGGGGCCACGACGTCGTGACGCACGGTGCGCTGCGCGCCGGCGACGACCCACGGTGGGCCGTCTGCTCCGAGGCTGCGGCGCGCGAGGTCGCCTCCGGCGCGTCCGACCAGGCCGTCGTGTGCTGCTGGACCGGCACGGGCGCGTCGATCGCCGCGAACAAGGTGCCCGGTGTACGAGCGGCCCTGTGCACGGACGCCTACACGGCCGACGGCGCCCGCCGGTGGAACGACGCCAATGTGCTGGCGATTGGGTTGCGGCTGACCTCCGAGCCACTGCTCAAGGAGATCCTGGACGCCTGGTTCGCCGCCGAGGCCGGCTCGGACGCCGACGACCGGGAGAACGTGGCGCACATCGAGCGGCTCGACGTCAGTCGGGGTGCCGGTCGGACCGGATGAACACGGGTGCGGCCCACCGGGGCGGCTCGGGCGGGGCGTCGTGCGGTCCGGACCCGGCCGGTGCGACCGCCCGGGTCGGCGCGTGCCCCGACGGGAAGCCGCGTGCGGTGCCGGCGGCCCGGAGCGCCGCCACGAAGGAGAGGCAGGAGTCGTACCGGTCGTCCGGGGACTTGGCCAGCGCGGTCGCCATGACGTCGTCCACCGCGCGCGGCAGATCGGGGCGCACGCCGGTCAGCGGCGGCGGCTGGTCGTACTGGTGGGCCCACAACAGGGCCATGTCGTCGTCCCGTTGGAACGGCGGCCGGCCGGCGAGTGTCTCGTGGACGACACAGGCGAGGCTGTAGACGTCGCAGCGGCCGTCGACCGGCTTGCCCGAGATCTGCTCCGGCGCCACGTAGTCGAGGGTCCCCACGAACTGGCCGACGGTGGTGAAGCCCGTCAGGGACAGCGACTTCTTCGTCAGGCCGAAGTCGGTGAGGTAGACGTGCTCGGGGTGGTCGCTGTCGGTGCCCCGCGCGACCAGGATGTTGCCGGGCTTGACGTCCCGGTGGACCAGGCCGTGGTCGTGCGCCGCGTCGAGCGCGGAGGCGACCTGGGCGGCGATGCGGGTGGCGGTCGTGACCGGCAGCGGCCCCTCCCGGTCCAGCAGGTGCCGCAGATCGCTGCCGGCGACGTACCGCATCGCGATGTAGAGGACGCCGTCCGTCTCGCCCGCCTCGAAGACCGGCACGATGTGGGGGTGGTCGATCGCGGCGGCCACCCGTGACTCGTGGGTGAAGCGGCGCCGGAAGGTGTCGTTGCGGGCCAGTTCCGGGGCGAGCAGCTTCAGGGCGACCGTCCGCTCCAGCCGGAGGTCCCGCGCCTGGTAGACGACGGCCATCCCGCCCCGGCCGATCTCGCGTTCGACGCGGTAACCGGCGATCTGCCGCCCGACCAGTTCGGAGGGACGCCCGACGTACGGCTGCGTCTCACTCATCACGGGTCACCGGCGGGACCAGGCGCGTGGGCTCGCCGTCGCTCGGCCCCCGGTCGGCCGGCCTGGTGGCGGGCCGAGGCCCGGCGGGTGAGGGGTCGGCCGCTCGCCGGTCCGTCGGTTCGCGCACCGGCTCCCCCACGACCCTCGTAGGTTCCGGGGACGTTGCCCGAGCCGGAGCCCGTGTCGGTGTCGGTTCCGGGGCCGGGGCCGGGGCCGGGGCCGGTGTCGGTTCCGGGGCCGGGGCCGGTGTGAAGCGGGGGCGGCAGGGGTCTCGCGCGGTTCGTCCACCGCGGCGAACGTGCTCAGCCGTGTCCCGTCGCAGTACACCCACCGCTCGTGCGCCGCGTCGAACAGCCACAGCGACTCGCCGTCGACGACCACCCCGATCCGCAGCCCCTTCGTGCGCTCGCGGAAGGACTCGCCGTCGCGGTGCCCGGCGGCCAGCGCCTCCGCCTCGGTGCGGTAGCGCGTCAGGGCATCCTCGGCGCGGGCCAGCAGCGGGCGTGGGTCGGCCGTGCGGGCAGGAGCGGCACCGGCGGCGGGCGGGTCCTGCGGTACGGCGACGAGGAGGCGGCCGTCGACCCAGGCGGACCAGCCGTTGGCGCACAGGACCCGGCCCCAGTCACCGCGCCGCTCCAGCAGCTGGACCGGCAGCAGCGCGTCGAGGGCCACGGTCGGGTGGGCCGGGTCCGGGCTCTCCCAGGCGGGCAGGCCGTCCGGCGGGACGACATGGGTGGGCAGGAAGCCGGGGGTCGTCATGGCGGCTACTTCCGCATCACCGCGGGCTCACGGCGGCGCAGCAGCCGGGCGACGGCCCAGCCGCAGAGCAGCGAGAGGACGACGAGCATCCCGAGGTCGAGCAGCCAGACGCCCGCCGAGTGCGCGAACAGCGGGTCAGAGGTGTCGGGGACGATCCGTTCCAGGTCGATCGTGCCGGCCATCGCGGCGAAAGCCCACCGCGACGGCACCAGCCACGCCAGCTGTTCGAGGACGATCGTGCCCCGCACGTCCAGCAGGGCGCCGCAGAACACGACCTGGACGATCGCGAGGAGCACCAGCAGCGGCATGGTGACCTCCTCCTTGCGGACCAGCGCGGAGACGACCAGGCCGAGCATCATCGCGGTGAACGCGAGCAGTGCCACGGCGATCGTGATCTCGACCAGGGGTGGCAGCAGCACCCCTTCGCCGCCGGGGGCGTTGAGGTCGACGCCGAGCAGCGCGACCAGGGTGAGGACGACGGCCTGGAGGACGGTGACCGTGCCGAGGACGACGACCTTGGACATCAGGTACGCGGATCTGGACAGGCCCACGGCTCTCTCGCGCCGGTAGATGACCCGCTCCTTGACCAGTTCGCGCACGGCGTTCGCGGCGCCCGTCAGGACGCCGCCCACGCAGAGGATGAGCAGGGCGTTCATGGCGGTCTCACGGTCCAGGGTGCCGCCCGCGAGTGCCCTGGCCATCGCCCCCATCACGAACGGCAGCGCGATCATGATGGCGAGGAAGGTGCGGTCGGCGCTGAGCGCGGCCGTGTACCGGCGGACCAGTGTTCCCAGTTGGGCGCCCCAGCTCTGCGGCTTGGGCGGCGGCGCCACGGCGACCGGTTCCGATTCGGCCTGGTAGGGCCGGTCCATGGCGGCGGTGACGTACCGGCTCCGGAAGGGCGAGTCGCGGTACTCCCCCGCCCAGTCCCGCTCCCGGTCCCGTTCGAAGGCCTCGAACGCCTCCGGCCACTGCTGGAAGCCGAAGAAGGCGAGGGTGTCCTCCGGCGGGCCGTAGTAGGCGACCTTGCCGCCGGGCGCGAGGACGAGGAGGCGGTCGCAGACGTCGAGGCTGAGGACGCTGTGGGTGACGACGATGACGGTGCGGCCGTCGTCGGCGAGGCCGCGCAGCATGTGCATCACCGAGCGGTCCATGCCGGGGTCGAGCCCGGAGGTCGGTTCGTCCAGGAAGAGCAGGGAGGGTTTGGTCAGGAGTTCCAGGGCGACGCTGACCCGTTTGCGCTGGCCGCCGGAGAGGCTGTGGATGGGCTGGCCGGCGCGCTGTTCCAGGCCGAGTTCGCGGATCACCTCGTCGGCCCGCGCCTGTCGCTCGGCCTTCGCGGTGTCCTGGGGGAAGCGGAGTTGGGCGGCGTAGGAGAGGGCTCTGCGGACGGTCAGCTGGGCGTGCAGGATGTCGTCCTGCGGGACCAGGCCGATGCGCTGGCGCAGCTCCGCGTAGTCGCGGTACAGGTCGCGGCCGTCGTAGAGGACGGTGCCGGTGTCGGCGGGGCGCTGGCCGGTGAGGGCGTTCAGGAGGGTGGACTTGCCGGCGCCGCTCGGGCCGACGACGGCGAGGAGGCATTTCTCGCCGACCGGAAACGACACTGCGTCGAGCAACGTCTTCCGGCCGCGGTCGACGGCGACCGTGAGCTCCTGGACGTCGAGGGAGACCTCACCGGTGTCGACGTACTCCTGGAGTGTGTCGCCGACCAGGCAGAACGCGGAGTGACCGATGCCGACGATGTCACCGGGAGTGACCGGCGCCCGGTCGACGGGGGTGCCGTTGAGGTAGGTGCCGTTGTGGCTGCCGAGGTCGACGATCTCGTACGTGCCCTCCGGCCGCGCCCGCAGCTCGGCGTGCCGGCGGGAGACGACGAGGTCGTCGATGACCAGGTCGTTGTCGGCTGCGCGGCCGATGCGGACGGTCCGCTCGGCAGCGGGTGGACGCTGGTGGGCTGTCGGAAGGTGCCGGTGGTGGCGGGGCGGTGGATGCCGGAGGGGCGTTCGGGGGCGAGGCCGGTGAGCACCGCGCGGGGCCGTCGGGCAGGCTCCCGAAGTGGATGACCGTGCCGGGGCCGACGTCCCACTCGTGGATCCGGTGGCCGTCGGCGTACGTGCCGTTGGTGCTGTTCTCGTCCTCGATGGTCCAGTGGCCGGCCTCGGCCCGCAGCACCGCGTGGTGCCACGAGACCCGGTCGTCGTCGAGGACGACGTCGCTGAGCGGGTCGCGCCCCACGTGGTAGTAGTGGGACGGGGCCAGCACGGTCGAGCCCGACTCGGTCTCCAGCACGAGTGCGGGCGCAGTCGAGGGGATCGACCGCTCTGCCATGTCGAAAATTCTACCGATGGGTCCCCATATGCGCGCTCGGCGAGGTGCGGCGCGGATCCGGGACCGGTTCGAGCCCGGCGTCAGGCGGCGGGTGCGGCGATGCGCTGGGCGATGCGCTGCATGCGGACGGCGTCGACGGACTCCGCGAGCAGTTCGTACTCCGTGGTGTCGTCATTGGTGGCGATCCGGACCAGGTTCCCGGCGGCCAACTCCTCGGCGACGAGATCCTGTTGTACGTCGTCGGCGGACCAGGCGCGCAGCTGGCTGGGTACGTCGGGTACGGTGTCGGCGACCGGGACGACCGCGCGGGGAGGGAAGTTCGGGTTCTCGGGACGTGGGTCGAGGCGTTCGGCGATCCATAACGCACGGTCGCGCATCCACCACAGGGCGAGCGCCAGGGTGGGGGCGCGGTAGGTACCGAGGGGCACGCCGACGCGCTGACCGCCGCACCAGCCGTACGCGGTGACATGGCACAGGAATTCGTCGTGCACGCTTCGCTCCCCCGATCGCACCGCCGGACCCGCCCGGCCCCACTCGCCGCGCGGGCTTGCTCTCGCCTCGCAGACTTGCTGGTCGTGCGTTTCCGGCGACGAGAACGTCACGCACAGTGACGTGAAGAGCGCGCGGCAGTGCGCGTTCGTTCATGACTCAATCGCCCTGTCAGTCGAGTATCGCCACTCCTGACCCTCTGTCACCATGCCAATTCAGCCAGTCTCCTGGCATATGCGAGGGCGCGATTGGCCGAAACGCTGCGAAGGGGCCTCCGACCGGGGGCTTCGGCTTTCCTCCATACGTATGCCGACGGCAAGGCGTTCACCGAATACGGCGGCGATGTCCCCGGTGCGATGAGTTCCTCCGCTCCGGCGGGTCTCCCGTTCGTGGCGCACCACCGGAAGCGGAGGAGACATCATGAGTACGCTCGACGAGCACTTCACGGCGGAGCTGCGGAAGAGCCCGGCCAAGGGCGGCTGGACCTACCTGGTGTGGCCCGGGTCCGCCGAATTCTTCGGCACCCGCGGCCTGGTCAAGGTCCGCGGCACGATCGACGGCCACCCCTTCCGCGGCTCCTTCATGGCCCTGGGCGACGGTACGCACAAGCTGCCTGTCAGGGCCGAGCTGCGCGGGGCGATCGGGAAGGAGGCGGGGCAGTCGGTGACCGTCCGCCTGGAGGAGCGGATCGAAAGCTAGTCGGCCCCGGGGCCGGTCCGGGGTGTACGGACCGGCCGAGGTGTTCGGGGGCGGAGGCTAGCCCTTGCCCTCGATGATGGCGTCGATGCGGGCCAGCTCCTCCGGGTCGAAGTCGAGCTGGGCGATGGCGCCGACGCTGTCCTCGATCTGGCGGGCGCTGCTCGCGCCGACGAGTGCCGAGGTGACCCGGCCGCCGCGCAGCGTCCAGGCCAGGGCGAGCTGCGCGAGGGTCTGGCCACGGGACTTGGCGAGCTCGTCCAGCGCGCGCAGCCTGCCCACCAGGTCCTCGGTGACGGCCTCCGAGTTCAGGAACGGGCTGCCGCTCGCCGCGCGGGAGCCCTCCGGGATGCCGTCGAGGTAGCGGGAGGTCAGCAGGCCCTGCTCCAGCGGGGAGAAGACGATGGAACCGACCTGCAGCTCGTCGAGGGCGTCGAGCAGGCCCTCGCTCTCGGGGCGCCGGTCGAGCATGGAGTAGCGCGGCTGGTGGATGAGGAGGGGGGTGCCCAGCTCGCCCAGGATCCGGGCGGCCTCACGGGTCTGCTCGGCCGAGTAGTTGGAGACACCCACGTACAGCGCCTTGCCCTGCTGGACCGCCGAGTGCAGCGCGCCCATCGTCTCCTCCAGCGGAGTCTCCGGGTCGGGGCGGTGCGAGTAGAAGATGTCGACGTAGTCCAGGCCCATCCGCTTCAGGCTCTGGTCGAGCGAGGAGAGCACGTACTTGCGCGAGCCCCACTCGCCGTACGGACCGGGCCACATCAGATAGCCGGCCTTGGTGGAGATGACCAGCTCGTCGCGGTACGGGGCGAGGTCGGTCCTGAGGGCCTCGCCGAGGGCGGACTCGGCGGAGCCGGGCGGCGGGCCGTAGTTGTTGGCCAGGTCGAAGTGGGTGACGCCCAGGTCGAAGGCGCGGCGCAGGATCGCGCGCTGCGTCTCGACGGAGCGGTCGGGGCCGAAGTTGTGCCACAGGCCGAGCGAGAGTGCGGGCAGTTTCAGGCCGCTGCGTCCGGTGCGCCGGTAGGGCATGTCCGCGTAGCGGTCGGGGTGTGCGGTGTACAACGCGACTCCAGAGAGGTGGGCACGAGGGGACCGGAGTCCCTGAGGACCGGTGCCCACTCTGTCGCGACCTGGAGGCATTGGTCCAACAGAAGAATCCGATGGGATTCAGCGCCTACGCTTCTCAGTCATGGAACTCCGTCATCTCCAGCACTTCGTCGCGGTCGCCGAGGAGGAGCACTTCACCCGGGCCGCCGAACGGCTGCTGGTCTCCCAGTCGGGTCTGTCGGCCTCCGTCCGGGCCCTGGAGCGCGAGCTGCAGACGCCGCTGTTCGTGCGGACGACCCGCCGGGTGATGCTCACACCCGCCGGGCGGGCGCTGCTGGGCGAGGCGGAGCGGATCCTCGCGCAGGTGCGGTCGGCGCGGGAGGCGGTGGCCGCCGTGCAGGGCGTGCTGCGGGGCATGCTGGCGGTGGGGTCCGAGCAGTGTGTGGCCGGGCTGAACGTGGCGGGGCTGCTGGCCTCGTTCCGGCGCCGCCATCCGGATGTGGAGATCTGTCTGCGCCAGGCGGGCTCGGGCGCGCTGGCCGAGGAGGTCGCGAGCGGCCGCCTCGATCTGGCGTTCGCCGTGCGGGCGGCGCAGAGGGACACCGACCAGCTGCGGGTCGTCCCCCTGTCCGGCGAGCCGATGACCGTCCTGTGCCACCCGAGCCATCCCCTCGCCACCGCCGGCGCCGCGGTGGCGCCGGAGGAACTAGGTGGCGAGGTCTTCGTCGACTTCCACCCGGACTGGGGCCCGCGTCGGACCACCGACGCGGTGTTCGCCGCCGCCGGGGTCCGCCGCACGGTCGCCCTGGAGGTCAACGACGTGCACAGCCTGCTGGAGCTCGTCGAGGAGAACCTCTGTGTCGCCGTCGTCCCGCGCCATTTCCGGCACAAGCGCGACTCGCTCGTCGCGCTCGCCGTCAAGGGCACCGGCGAGACCGTGTACGAGACGGTCGCACTGCTGCCGCCGCCGCAGGCCATGAGCCCCGCGGCGCGCGCCCTGATGGAACTCCTCGACACCCCGGCGGGGTGTCCCGAGGTCAGCCGGTGAAGGGGGTCCACCGGCGGTTCAGGGTGTCGTACTCGTAGCGCGGCAGTCCCTCGATCCCGGTCGTGCGGAACGGACGGCCTTCGTCGTCGATCCGGACCGTGCCGGTTCGGCC
Source organism: Streptomyces sp. MNU76 (assembly GCF_020982545.1). GTDB lineage: Bacteria > Actinomycetota > Actinomycetes > Streptomycetales > Streptomycetaceae > Streptomyces. Next base: position 125,921 of record NZ_JAJKLK010000010.1, read on the forward strand.
CTCGGAGGACCACTCCAGCTCCAGGTACCAGCTGCAGTCACAGGTCACGGTCTTGGCGGAGACCTTCAACATCTCCGGGTCCTCGGCCGACACACGGTACGGAAAGCGCACGGCCGGGATCCGTACGTCCAGGTCCGCGCCGTCCACCGAGCGGGCGACCGGCCGGTCCTGGTCCAGGTCCACGTCGAAGTACCGGGGCGTGACCCGTCCCCCGCAGCCCCCACCCATGAGGTAGGAGTAGCCCTTGACCGGAGCCGCGCGCTCGACGACGCGGACCCGCAGCGCGGTCAGGAGGACGTCCGTGGACTTCCGTCCCTGGACCGTGACCTCCACGATCATGTTCCCGCCGTGCACCGCACGCTGCGTCGCGGCCCAGACCTCCGCGTCCTGCGGCGCCGGCGGCGGGGGCACATCCTTCGGCGGTTTGGCGACAACGTAGTCATGACCGCAGCCGAGGTCCCAGATCTGGGACTTCATGGTCCAGCTGAGCGGCACCCCGGTGGCCGGCGCCTGCTCCTCCGCGCTGTCGTCGTCCTCGGTGGGACGGGCCTCGGTCTCGGTGGGCGTGGGCGACGGCGAGGGGGTTCCCGACGGGCTCTTGGTGCTGCCGGTGTCCGAGGGCGTTGGGGACGGGCTCATGGGCGCGGCCGACGGGCGCTGGGCCGCCGAGCTCGTACGGGAGGAGGTCGGCTCGCCGCCCGGCGCTGTGCCGTCACCCGATGACCTCCCGGACGGGAGCACGGTGAGGCTGCCCAGCGTCGAGACGAGCACCGCGGCGACGGCCGCGCTGACGAGGGTGCGCCGACGGCGGTGCCAGGGCCGCCGGGACGGAGGCACCGACGCGAGCGCGTCGACCGACTCGACCGGACCGACGGACTCGACCGGACCGACCGGATCAGTGGACCCGATGGGCTCTGTGGGGTCCGAGGACTCCGTGGGCTCGGCCGAACCGGCGGCCGGAGCAGACTCCACGGACTCTGCCGACTTCACGGGCGGCTCGGCGGACTCGAAGGGCTTTGCGGGCTCGTCCGACCCGACGGGGCCAGGGGCATCGATGCGTTGGGCCGCCTCGGCAGGACCGACCCGCTCGGCCGACTCGGCCGGCTCCGGTGTCGGCTCGGCGGCCGCCCTCCCCACCCGTCCGCGCTCGCTGCCGCGCCGCCACCGCCGGCTGCCACAGCCGGTGCAGTTCGAGCCGCTCCGCGCCGGTCGCGCCGCAGAGCGCGGCGAAACGTTCGACGGGCGCGAAGTCGAGCGGGACGGTGTCACCCGCGCAGTAGCGGTGCAGCGTCGAGGTGTTCATGCCCAGGCGCCGGGCCAGCTGCCCGTAACTGCGGTCCGTGCGTTCCTTGAGACGCGTGAGCGCTTCCGCGAACTCCCGCACGTCGTCCGGTGCTGCCGACACTGTTCTCCACATCCTCCCCGCCCCGGGACGGCATCCCAGGGACTCCCCATACATGCACGTCAGAGGGGCTGGGATGGTTCCATGGCCGGGGATCGGAGGTAGTCCGTTGCGCTCACGCCCCGTGACGGCCGATGCTCTTGGTGTCGCACCGACCACGGCCGGACGGACCATCCGGCGTCGTCGGCGAAGCGGCCCATTCATTCCATGTCCGCACTCAGTACTCGTTCACGGGGGACCTCCATGCCCAAGCACACCCTGCCTCGCACGCTCACCGCACTCGCCCTGGCGGCTGTCACCGCGGGCTCCGCGCTCGCCGTCGGCGCCGCTCCGGCCGCCGCCGCGAAGGCGAGCGGCGCGCCGAAGTACCTGTCGGCCTCCGAGCTCCCGCCGCACCCCTCGTCCTCCTGGACGGCCGGCAGGATCGAGGACGGTCTCCCCGAGGAGCTGCAGTACTGCCTCGGCGACGCGTTCCTGGCGTACGACATCAACCACCGCTCCTACCGGACGGACCTGGAGACCAGCGCCCGGCAGGTCGTCGTCGTCACGGGCAGCGCCGGCAAGGCCAAGGCCCTCGCCGCGCGGCTGAACAAGGACTTCAAGAACTGTGTGAGCGAGTCCTCCGACCCGGACGTCGAGGCCGAGTACCGCGACCTCGGGACGCTGGCCGTCGAGGAGGGCGCCCGCGTCCACGGCGTGGCCACGGTCACGTCCTGGGGAGCCATGGACATCAGCCTCCTGTCGGTCGGCCGGGACGGCCGGACCGTCACGGTCGTGGACTGGGGGCAGATGGGCGGCTTCAAGGACGCACCGGTGAAGGCCTTCAAGAAGACCACGACCACCGCCGTCAACAAGCTCCACTGACCGGCGACTGAGGCCACCCGCCGTACGGCCCTGGCGGCGGGCAGCTCGCCGAGGAGTTGCGGAAGTTCTACCTGACACCCGCCCTGCGCAAGGAACTCAAGGCCTGGGAGAAGAAGAACAACGCCGACGGTGTGCTGCGCGCCCAGAACACCCCGGTGCGGTGGAAGGTGACCGACAACGGCACCGCGAACCACGCCGAGGCCGGTATCACCTTCACCTGGGGCAACGGCAGGACGACCAAGCTGGTCGTCGACATGACCCGCGACCTGAGGATCTTCCACATCGGCACGAAGGGTGCCGCGGGCAGCTGACGGGGACCGCGCGGCGCCACATCAGGGGACCGGCGCCGCTGGGCGGGGCGGTGCGGGCACGGCCGCGATGCTCGATGGTGGACGTATGGATGTGAAGGACGTTCTCATCGACGCGTACGGCCGGATCAAGGAGGAGGTCCACGCCGCCGTGGACGGACTGTCCCCGGCGGAACTCCGCGCCCGCCCCGCCCCCGAGGCCAACTCCGTCGCCTGGCTGGTCTGGCATCTCACCCGGATCCAGGACGACCATGTGGCCGACGCCGCCGGTCTCGACCAGGTCTGGCTGTCCCAGGGCTGGGAGAAACGCCTCGGACTCGCGCTGCCGGCCCGGGACACGGGCTACGGGCACGGTCCGGCGCAGGTCGCCGAGGTCCGGGTGGACTCCGGTGACCTGCTGACCGGCTACCTCGACGCCGTGCACGCCCGGACGGTGGAGTACGTGCGCGGGCTCGGGCCCGCCGACCTGGACCGTGTCGTGGACGAGCGGTGGACCCCGCCCGTCACTCTCGGCGTGCGCCTGGTCAGTGTCCTGGCCGACGATCTCCAGCACGTCGGCCAGGCGGCGTACGTACGAGGACTGCTTCAGCGGGACGACGCCGAGGCGTAGCCGGGCAGCACCACGTTCTCGATGAGGTCGTTGCGCTCGTCGAACGGGATGAAGGCGCTCTTGAGTGCGTTGACGGTGACCGTGCGCAGGTCGTCGAGGGTCCAGTCGGCCTCCTCGACGAGCAGGGACATCTCGCGGGTCATGGTGGTGCCCGAGACCAGGCGGTTGTCGGTGTTGAGGGTGACGCGGAAGCCGAGGTCCCGCAGGCCCGTGATCGGGTGCTCGGCGATGGAGGTCGCCGCGCCGGTCTGGAGGTTGGAGGTGGGGCACATCTCCAGGGCGATCCTGCGGTCGCGCACCCACGCGGCGAGGCGGCCGAGCTTGCCGTCGACGATGTCCTCGGTCAGGCGCACGCCATGGCCGATGCGCTGGGCGCCGCACACCTGGAGGGCCTGGTGGATGCTGGGCAGCCCGTGGGCCTCGCCGGCGTGGATGGTGAAGGGCACGCTCTCGCGGCGCAGGTGCTCGAAGGCGGCCAGGTGGTCGGCGGGCGGGAAGCCGTCCTCGGCGCCCGCGATGTCGAAGCCGACGACACCGGCGTCCCGGAAGGCCACGGCCAGGTCGGCGGCCTCCCGGACCCGGTCGAACATCCGCATCCCGCACAGCAGGGTGCCGACCCGGACCGGGGTGCCCGCGGCTGCGGCCTTCGCCATACCGGCGGCCAGGCCCTCCTGCACGGTCTCCACGACCTCGCTCATCGTGAGCGCGCCCCGCGTGTTCAGCTCGGGGGCGTAGCGGACCTCGCCGTAGACGACACCGTCGGCGGCCAGGTCCAGGACGTACTCCTCGGTCGCGCGCAGCAGGCCCTCGCGGGTCTGCAGCACCGCGAGGGTGTGCTCGAACGTGGCTATGTAACGCACCAGGTCACCCGAGTTGGCCGCCTCGTAGAACCAGGTGGCGAGGCCCTCCGGGTCGGTCTCCGGGAGGGTGTGGCCGACCTCCGCCGCGAGCTCCACGAGGGTGGCGGGACGCAGGCCGCCGTCGAGGTGGTCGTGCAGGACGGCCTTGGGCAGGCGGCGGATCACTTCGGTGTCTATGCGCGTAGCAGACATGGCGTTCGTTCCTCGGCAGGTGGTGCGGTGGAGTGGGGTCGAGAGGTGGGGACGGATCAGTCGGCGGCGGGCTGGAGGAGGTCCCAGCGGTTGCCGTACAGGTCCTCGAAGACGGCGACCGAGCCGTAGGGCTCGTGGCGCGGCTCCTCCAGGAAACTGACGCCCGCGGCCCGCATCCGGGCGTGGTCGCGGGCGAAGTCGTCGGTGTGCAGGAAGAACCCCACGCGTCCGCCGGTCTGGTCGCCGATCCGGCCGCGCTGCGCCTCGTCCTTGGCGCGCGCCAGCAGCAGTCCGCCGCCCTGCCCCTCGCTCCCGGGCTCGACGACGACCCAGCGGGCGCCGTCGGGCCGCGGTTCGTCCTCCACGAGCCGGAAGCCGAGCGCCTCGGTGTAGAAGCGGATGGCCTCGTCGTAGTCGTCGACCACGAGGGTGACCAGGGCTATGCGTCTCATCGGGGCCTCTCGGGTCGCTCGGGGTTCCCGGGAGGTTATACGTAACACGCACCGGACGGCAAGTGGCATTCTTCCCGTACCTCCGGGCGGCCCCCGGCACGACCGAGACCCCCCGCGATGCAGGGGGTCTCGGGGCGCGGGAGGGCGACGGCCCGCGCTCACTCGCCGGGCGACGCCTTGCGCAGGGCGGCGATGCACGTGCTCAGCGCCTGCTGCAGTTCCTCCAGGCGCTCCAGCATGTCGTCCTCGTAGATCGCGTCGAGGTCGACGGCGTCGTCGAGGGTCAGCTCCTCGAAGACCTTCGTCGCCTTCTGGAGGCTGCTGTAGAACTTGGTCCGCCGCTCCTGGACCCGCAGTTCGGGGTCGGACTCCACGGCCTGGACGACGAGTTCCTTGACGGTGTCGTAGGCCTCCGTCGCCCACTCGCCGGTGTCCTCGTCGTCGTCGAGCTCGTCGATGAGGGACAGGTGCCGCTCGGCCTCGGCGCGCAGTTCGGCGGTGGCGTCGATCACCTGCCCGGCCGGGGTCTTGACCTGCCCGTTCTCCACGATCTGCCGGACGTAACCGATCCGGCTGGCCGCCTGGGTCTCGCTGGCGACGGCCTTCTTCAGCTCGTCGGTGCGGGCGATGTCACGGGCCAGCTCGGCCTGAAGGGCAGGGTCCTCCTTGAGGCGGTCCAGCAGCGCGGTGCGCGCCGCCTGGGCGGTGGAGGGGTCGGCGAGGATCGCGGCGCGCAGCGCGGTGGGGTTCTCGGCGACCTCCAGCGCCTTGGTCGGGCGGATGCCCTCGGCCTCGGCCGCCGCCGTGATCGCGGTGCCCCGGTCGGAGGTCGCGCTGGACCGTGAGCTGTAGTACGACAGCCACACGTCCGCGTCCGGGAGGTCGACCTCCTCGCCGGGGGCCAGTGCCTCGAAGTGCGGGACCATGCCGTCGTCGGCCGCCCTGTCCCAGGCTTTGTAGTACCGCATGACCCGCTCCGGCGAGCATCCCGCCAGCTCGGCGAAGTGCTTCGCCGACACCTTCGGCGTCTCGCCCGCCAGCTCCCCGCCGGGCCGCACACTCCGCGCCACCTTCAGCGCGAAGGCCCAGCCACCGGTGCGCGCGTACACCCCGAACTCCCGTGCGTCGCGCGTGACTTGCTCGTCCACGACGTCGACCGGGGAGTCGTCGACGGTCTCCTCGGCGGCGCCGTCGACGGCCTCTTCGGCGGGGACGTCGAGGCCGGACGGCGCAGCCTCGTCGGACGTCGGCCGCGCGGGAGCCGTTCCCCCGGAGGGCTGTGCGGGCACCTCGGGCGCGGGTGCGGCCTCGGGGGTCGGCGTCTCGGCCGCTCCGGGCTCGACCCAGAAGCCCTCGTCCCCGGTCGGCGCCGCGCCGGTCGCGGGTGTCTCGTCGCCGGGTGGTACGGCCGATGCGGAGTGGGCGGTGGCTACGCTCACGGGTGACTCTCCCGGGTGGTGACGAACGGCAGGGACAGAACTGGCAGCCTATATGAACCCGTTGATGCCGCTTTGCCTGGACGCCCGCCCCGGTCGTGGCCCGACTGCCGCAGTCTCCCACGCAGCCGGGCGTACACGACCGGGTCCCCTCAGCAGTACAGGTTGCCGCCCGCCGACGTGCCGAGGATCCGGACGAACCGCTGGTACGCGCTGACCCGGCTCTGCACCTGCGCGGGGTTCTTGCCGTCGCACTCCAGCGAGCCGTTGATGCTGCGGATGGTGTGTCCGAAGCCGGCGCCGCTGACCATGGCGTTGTGGCCGGTCATGGTGCCGGGACCGGTCTGGGTGTTCCAGTACCACAGGGCGGTCTTCCAGGCGACGGCCGCGTCGTTCTGGACCAGCCAGGGGTTGCCCAGCAGGTTCAGGCCGAGCGCGTCGCCGGCCGCCTTGTAGTTGAAGTTCCAGCTCAGTTGGATGGGGCCGCGTCCGTAGTACGCCGCCTGTCCGGCCGGGCAGCCGTAGGGCCGACCCCAGTCGCAGTAGGTGGGGTAGTTGGCGGTGTTCTGCTCGACGATGTGGACGAGGCCGCCGGTCTCGTGGTTGACGTTGGCGAGGAACGCCGCCGCCTCCTGCTTCTTGACGGTGTCGCTGCCCGTGGTGGCGAAGGCGGGGTAGGCGCTCATGGCGGCCCGCAGACCGCTGTACGTGTAGAACGAATTCCGGTTCGGGAACATCTGGTTGAACTGCGCCTCGCTCACCACGAACCCGGAGGGGTTGGTGGGGCCGTTCTCGCAGGCGTACGGCTCCCAGTACCAGGTGCTGATGGTGGGGTCGTACCCCGGGTTGTCGTGCTCGGCGATGTACGCCCTGCCGTCGGTGTAGCGCACGATGTCGCCGGTGACGTAGGACCGGCCGGCCACCCAGCTCGCATAGCTCGAACAGGGAGCCGCGGACGCGCTCTGGGCGGGCAGCAGCAGGGGGGTGGAACCGCCGATGACCAGCACGGTCAGCAGGGCGGATATGCGGCGCCTCGACACGTGACCAACTCCTTCGTGGAGCACGGCCGCACCCGGGCGAGGGCCCGGAGGCATGGCTGGGAGGCACCTCGCGCGCACGTGCCGGCGGTGCCGGCCACGGCGTGGGGGCGGCCGTGGTGGGGGTGTGGGGCACACTCAAGCGCGTTGGTCTGTACCAGTCAAGGGTGTAGACCAGTCAACTCCCGATCGCGCCGTGGGCGGTCGAGGACCTCGGCGCCCCGGACGGGCTTGACGCCCCCTCCGGGGCGCGGGCACGACGAGCACATGCGAACGCAGCCCCCTGACCGCCTGCGCCCGACGACCCGACAACAGGCCGACGTGGCGCAGGTCACACGCCATGCGAGGCGAATGGAGAACGTGTGATCTTCCGGTCCCGAAGATGTGATCTTTGGGACCCGGGCCGGGGAGAATCACCCCATGACCACGTCACCACACCCTCTCGTCGTCCAGGCGCGCGGACTCGCCGCCGAGGTCCTCGCGCCCCAGGCGGAGCGCGTCGACCAGGAGGGCGTGCCCGCGAGCACCATCCAGGCGATCAAGCGGTCCGGGCTGCTCGGGGTGAGCGCGCCGGTGGCGTACGGCGGGGCGGGCGCGCCCGGCTCGGTGGCGCGGGAGACCGCCGAGATCCTGGCGGGGGCGTGCTGCTCCACCTGGTTCGTGCAGACCCAGCACCACACACCCGTCCTGACCCTCGCGAAGAGCGAACTCCCGGCCCGGGAGAACCTGTTGGGGAAGCTGGCCACCGGCGAGCTGCTGTCCGGCGTCGCGTACGCGCATCTGCGGCGCTATCCGCAGGTCCCTGTTCGGGCGGTGCCCCGGCGTGGCGGCTGGCGGTTCCACGGCACGGTGCCCTGGTACACCGGCTGGGGCCTCAACGACGTGATGCTGCTGGCCGGCGTCACGGACGCGGACGAGGTGGTGTTCGCGTTCACGGAGGCCCGTCCGCAGACCGGGCTGCGGGCCTCGGCGCCCATGCGGCTCGCGGCGCTCACCGCCGCCCGTACGGTCTCGCTCCAACTCGACGGGTTGTGGGTCCCCGACGACGCCGTGGCCCTGCACGCGCCGTACGAGTCATGGGCCGCGAGCGACCGCCCCAAGCCGACGAACGCCTCGCCGGCGGTGTTCGGGGTCGCCGAGTCGGCCCTCGGCCTGCTCGACCAGGACGACCCCGCGACCAAGGCGCTCCGGCTGCGGCTCGACAAGGTGCGGCGGCAGGCGTACGCCCTCGCCGACCATCCGGCGCCGCACGAGCACATGGAGGAGCGGCTGGCCCTCAAGACGAAGGCGTTCGACCTGATGCGCACGGCGACGACCGCGGCGGTCGTCGCCGGTGGCGGACGCGCCATCGACCTGGACAACCGCGCGCAGCGCCTGGCCCGTGAGGCGATGTTCCTCCTGGTGCAGGGCCAGACCCCCGAGGTTCGCCGCGCCCACCTCGCCTCGCTGTCGGCGGCGTACTGAACCGGCCGGGTCCGCGCGGCGCGTCGACACGACGCGGGTGCTGCTGACGCTCCAGCGCCGCAGGGCGGATTCCGTACCGCAGGGGGCCCGGGATCTGCACGAGGCGTTCGTCCGGGGGGCGCGGACGCTGGGCGCCGGGCGAGCTCATGCCCCGGCCCGAGGCAGGCTCATGACCCGCCCCGGGCGCGATCACGTCTCACCGACCGGCGTGGCGACCCGCCTCGTCGCGGTCCGCGGCCTCGCCGTCCTCAGCCGACCCGCCGTCCTCAGCCGTCCCGCCGCCGTCGGCCGTCCCGCCGCCGTCGGCCGCATCGCCGGAGCCCACCTTCCCCGGCCACCAGGCGCGCTCCCCGAGGTCCCGCACCAGTGCCGGCACCAGCAGCGAGCGCACCACGAGGGTGTCCAGGAGGACGCCGAAGGCCACGATGAAGGCGATCTGGGCGAGGAAGGCCAGCGGGATCACGCCCAGCGCGGCGAAGGTCGCCGCCAGGACCACGCCCGCGGAGGTGATGACCCCGCCCGTGCTGACCAGCCCGCGCAGCACGCCCTGGCGTACGCCGTGCCGCAGTGACTCCTCGCGGACCCGGGACATGAGGAAGATGTTGTAGTCGACGCCCAGCGCCACCAGGAACACGAACCCGTAGAGCGGGACGGACGGGTCGGTCCCGGTGAAGCCGAACAGGTGCTTGAAGACGAGGGCGGAGACGCCCAGCGTGGCGAGGAAGTTCAGGGCCACCGTGGCGACCAGCAGCACCGGCAGCAGCAGCGAGCGCAGCAGGCCGATCAGGATGAGAAGGATGACGGCGAGGACGACCGGGACGATGAGCGTGCGGTCGCGTTCGGCGGTGCGCAGGGTGTCGTACTGCTGTGCGGTGTAGCCGCCGACGAGGGCGTCCGCGCCGGGCACGGCGTGCAGAGCGGTCCGCAGCCGGGCCACCGTCCGCTTCGCGGCGTCGCTGTCCGCGGCGGCGTCGAAGGTGACGTCCACCCGTACCCGTCCGTCGACGACCAGCGACTCGGCCCCGGGGCGGCCGGACTCGCCGACGGCCGCCGAGGCGACTCCGTCGGTGGAGCGGGCGGCGACGAGCACCGGCTCCAGCCGGTCCGCGTCCGCGACGACCACGGCGGGGTTGCCGGAGCCCGCGGGGAAGTGTTCGCCGAGGGTCTTCTGGGCGGCGACGGAGGGGGCGCCGCCCACGAAGGTCTCGTCGAGGGGGACGCCCTTGGAGGTCAGGGTCGGGGCGAAGACGGCGCCGGCGAGGAGGACGACCAGGGTCACGGCCCACACCCGGCGCGGCTCGCGGTCGACGAGGTCCGCGACCCGCGGCCATACCCCCTCGCCGCGCCGCGCGGCGGCCGTGCGGGCGCCCGGCCGGGCGGGCCAGTAGGCGGCGTGACCGAGGGCGACCAGGACGGCGGGCAGGAAGGTGAGCGTGGCGAGGACGGCGCAGCCGATGCCGATGGCACCGACCGGTCCGAGCGCCCGGTTGTTGGTGAGGTCGCTGAGCAGCAGGGCGAGCAGGCCGAGCGCGACGGTCGCGGCACTGGCCACGATCGCGCCCCAGGACTGCCGCAGCGCGGCCCGCATGGCCGTGAACCGGTCGGCGCGGTCGGCGAGTTCCTCACGGAAGCGGGCAGTGAGGAGCAGGGCGTAGTCGGTGGCGGCGCCGATGACGAGGATGGACAGGATGCCCTGGACCTGCCCGTCGACGCGGACGACGCCCCGGTCGGCGAGGGCGTACACGACCGCGCAGGCGAGGCTCAGGGCGAACACCGCGCCGAGGATGATCACCAGGGGGAGCAGCACGCTGCGGTAGACGAGCAGCAGGATCACCAGCACGGTCAGGAGAGCCACGGCGAGCAGCAGGCCGTCGATGCCGGCGAAGGCGTCGGACAGGTCCGCCTGGCTCGCGGCGGGCCCGGCCAGGTGGACGGTGGTGGCGGGCAGGCGTTCGACGGCGGCACGGATCCGGTCGAGGGTCTCGGGCAACCTGTCGCCGAGGTCGGGCCTGAGCGGGACCACTGCCCGCAGCGCCTCGCCGTCCCGCGAGAGGAGTGCGGGCGAGACCTCTCCCGTGACCCCGGGGGTGTCGGCGAGGGAGGCGAGGACGCGGTCGGCCGAGACGCGCCGCTCCGCGAGACCGTCGCCCGTCCACACGACGATCGCCGGCAGCGTCTCGTCCTGCCGGAAGGCCCGCTGGGCGGAGACGACTTCGGTGGATTCGGCGCTGCGCGGCAGGAACGAGGCCTGGTCGTTGGTGGCGACCTCGCCGAGACGCCCGGCGTACGGGCCGAGGACTCCACCGACGACGAGCCAGACGGCGATCAGCAGGAGGGGGACGAGCCGGCGGGCGCGTCGCGGGGTGGGGGACATGGTGCTCCAGAGTCCGGGCGGAGTTGCATCGACGAGTGACCCAAACAGATGACTCAACGAAAAACAATCTCAATGATTGAGTTACTTCGCGGTCTGATCCTAGAGGCCCGACCCTCGCCCGTGTCAGCAGGGAGTTGGTCGACCCGGCTGGGGCCGGTTCAGCGGGCGTGCTCGGCGTCGGCGCCCGCGCCCAACTCCTCGTTCATCGCCGCGAGGAAGCGCAGGACGACGGCCAGCTCCTCGGCGGTGAACCGGGAACGCGCAGCCTCGGTCGCCGCCGCGAGGGGCCGGAAGTAGGTACGGGCCGTGACGCGCGCGTCCGCCGCGTAGTACAGGTGCACCACCCGGCGGTCGGCGCTCTCCCGGACCCGGCGGACGTGCCCGGCGCGCTCCAGCCGGTCCACGCACGCGGTGACCGCGCCGGAGGTCAGCCCGAGGCGTTCACGCAGCCGCTTCGGCGTCATGGGCGCCTCCGCGTCCAGGATCGCCGCGAGCGCCTGGACGTCCGTCGCGTGCAGTCCGTGGTCGCCCGCGAAGGCGTGCACCAGCCGGTTGATCTCGCCGTTCATCCGGCGCAGCGCCACGGCGAAGGCGTGCAGGTCGGTCGGCGCCCCGGAGACGGCACCCCCGTCGTTCCCCGGCTGCCGAGCGGGATCGTTCACTGTGGCCACGCGGTCAGCGTAGTCGCCGTACCGATCACCCGAACGCGCGGCGATTCTCCCCGGGCGCATCCGTGACCGCTGTCACGGAGGAAGTGATGTCGAGGGCCGCGACACCGGACGCGGGGCGCGCGACCGCGTTCCGGCGGGCCGTGGCCCCGCGACCCCGCCGTGCGCGGCGGCCCGCCCGTGAGCGCCCGATCCGTATCCATCAGATCCGTCCGATCCGCCCAACCCGTCCGATCCGCCCCCCGCTCGATCCCCTTCCCTCCCCTTCCGCTTCCGCTTCCCCATCCCCGGAGCCCGTCCATGAACGTCTCGGTCGTCCTGTTCACCTCCGATCTGCGGCTGCACGACCATCCGCCGCTGCGCGCGGCGCTCGACGGATCCCGGCAGGTGGTCCCGCTGTTCGTGCGCGACAGGGCCGTGGCCGCGGCCGGGTTCGCCGTGCCCAACCGGCTCGCGTTCCTCGCCGACTGTCTGCGTGACCTCGACGCGGGACTGCGTGAGCGGGGTGGCCGACTGGTGGTGCGTTCAGGAGACGTGGTCGAGGAGGTGTGCAAGGTGGCCGCCGAGGCGGACGCCGACGAGGTGCATCTGGCGGCCGACGCCGGCGCGTACGCCCAGCGGCGCGAGGAGCGGCTGCGGCGCGCCCTGGAGGCCGAGGGCGTACGCCTGCACGTGCACGAGACGGTGACGACCGCTGTGGATCCCGGGGCGGTGACACCGGCCTCGTCGGACCACTTCTCGGTGTTCACGCCGTACTTCCGCCACTGGTCCCGGCAGCGGCTGCGCGACCCGCTGGCCGCGCCGCGGACGGTACGGGTGCCGGAAGAGATCGGCTCGGAGCAACCGCCCTCGCGGGCGGAGCTGTCCGGCCTGTCGCCGGAGCTGGCGGTCGGCGGTGAGACGGAGGGCCGCGCACGGTTCACCTCGTGGCTGCGGTCCGGCATCGCGGCGTACGAGGACCGGCACGACGACCTGGCGGGCGACGCCACCTCGCGGCTCTCACCGCATCTGCACTTCGGCACCCTCTCCCCCGTCGAACTGGTCCACCGGGCGCGCGGGGCGGGCGGCCCGGGTGCCGAGGCGTTCGTACGGCAGCTCGCGTGGCGGGACTTCAACCGCCAGGTGCTGGCCGTGCGGCCGGCGGCCGCGTCCGTGGACTACCGGGCCAGGCACGACCGTTGGCGATCCGCACCGGACGAGGTCGAGGCGTGGCGGGAGGGCCGCACCGGCTATCCGGTGGTCGACGCGGCCATGCGCCAGCTGCGCCACGAGGGCTGGATGCACAACCGCGGCCGTCTGCTGACGGCGAGCTTCCTGACCAAGACGCTGTACGTCGACTGGCGCGTGGGTGCCCGGCACTTCCTGGATCTCCTCGTCGACGGCGACGTGGCCAACAACCAGCTCAACTGGCAGTGGGTCGCGGGGACCGGCACGGACACCCGCCCCAACCGGATCCTCAACCCGGTCATCCAGGCGAAGCGGTACGACCCGGAGGGGGAGTACGTACGGCGCTGGGTACCGGAGCTGGCGGACGTCGCGGGGCCGGCAGTCCATGAGCCGTGGAAGCTGCTCGGGTTGGACCGTGCGGCGCTGGACTATCCGGAGCCGATCGTGGAGTTGGCCGAGGGACGGGAACGGTTCCTCCGGGGACGCGCATCCTGACGCTCCGGATCCCGAGGCGCCGGCTCCCGCGGCTCCGGCGCCCGACGCGCCGGATCGTCCGCTCCGACGCCGGAAGACGGCCGTTGCGACCGTTCCGGCCGGTCCACCTGTCCCCGCAGCGCCGACAGCACCTCCACCGCGTCGCCCAGCGAGGACGGCCGGACGGTGCCGGGCGCGGGGTGCCCGTGCCAGCCGGGGCCGCCCAGCACGACGAGCGGCTGCCTGCGGGCACCCTTCACACCCCAGCGCGCGGCGGCGACATGACGGGCGAGGGGCAGGCTCGCCGTGGAGCGGGCCTGGGCCCACAGGACGACCGCCACGGGGCCGAGCCGGTCGACCGCCGAGGTGAGCGCCTCGGCGGGGACGGCCGCGCCGAACATCCTGGTGGGCAGGCCGAGTTCGCCGAGGGCGGCGTTGAGGGCCTCCAGCGGGAGGGTGTGCTGCTCGCCCGGCACACACGCGAGCACGACCGGTCCGGGCGCGGTGGTGTCGGGCCGGGGTGCGGGCGGCCGGGCGTGGCGGCGCAGAGTGGTGGAGACGTGCCAGGACAGCAGATGCTCGACCTCGACGTAGCGGTCCCCGGAGGAGGCCCATTTCCGGCCCACCGCGTGCAGGGTCGGCACCATCACCTCCTGCCAGGCGACCGTCAGGCCGTACCGTTCGACGGCCTCGGCCAGCTGCTCCTCCACCGCCGGGGCGTCGAGGCGTACGGCGGCACGGGCGAGGCCCCGGCACTCCCTGCGGAGGTCCCCCGGGGCGGGCGGGCCGGCGGTGCCGGACGGCCGGGGCCGCCCGCCGTCCGGCGGGCGGGCACGTCCGGGGTCCTCCTCCGCACTGCGGCCTCCGGCCCCCGCCTTCGCCGCGCGGGCCGCCTCCGCCGGCGGCACCCCCGCCGCGGTGAGCCGGCACATCGCCTCGACGACCGTCACGTCCCGCGGGGTCCAGCGCCGGTGCCGGCCGTCGGCGCGGACCGCGGGCCCGATGCCGTAGCGGCGGTCCCAGGAACGCAAGGTGGTCGGCGACACGCCCAGCCTGCGGGCCAGAGCTCCGCTGGTGAGTCCCGGATCGGCAGGGTTTTCCTCCCCGCATGTACCCATGCGGGCGACTATACGATGCACAAGCGGTGCGAACCGGAGTCCGATCCGGCGAGATCGCCGCCCTGCGCATCCGAAGGGCTGGTTCCCACGGAAGTGGCGAACGGGCGGGGCCGAACGACCGGGCCACTGCCGGTCGAGGGCGCGACCCCGTCCAGGCCCGTCCCCGAGGTGCGGTCGGCGCCCCTCGGGGACGGCCGTCATCCCATGGTCCGCTCCGACCCGACCACTACACATAAAGGCAAAATAAGCGCAGAATGAACGTACGCGGCGCTTACCGCATACCCCACCAGACGCGGTCAGGCCTGCGGAGTTCAAAGGAGTCGACTCATGGCCAACGTCTCACACAGGAGTGACATCTCCAGTCACCCCGACGCACCCGAAATGCAGGCTCGGTACGCCCGCATGCTCGGCGGTCGCGACGTGGCGCTCGTGGACGGACCGGTGTTCCTGCTCGGTCTGTACTGCGCCGTGTCCCCGTGGATACTCCACTTCACCACGAGCCAGCCCGCGCTGGTGCCCCACAACCTCATCGTGGGCATCGCGATCGGACTGCTGGCCCTCGGCTTCACCGCCGCGCCGGAGAGGATGTACGGCCTGAGCTGGGCCATGGGCGCACTGGGTGTCTGGATGATCATCTCGCCATGGATCGTGGGCGAGAGCCCGGACGCCGGTGTCGTGGTCAACAACATCGTCATCGGCTGCCTGGCCCTGCTGCTGGGGCTGATGTGCGCCGGCGTCGCAGCCAAGGGCGGCACCCGAGGGGGCCGCACCCCGTAGGGGTGACCAGAACGCCCGCGAGGGGTAACGGCGGCCGATCCGCTCAGGCGGACCGGCCGTCGCCGTTCGTCCTCGGGCGACCGCCGCCGTTCCCGGTCGGACGATCCGCCGCTCACCCTCGGGCCGGCACCTTCCACGGCTCCTGCGGCAGGACCCGGCCGGTCTCCAGCAGCGACTTGAGGTTGGACAGCACCGCCGGCCAGCCGAAGGACACCTCGGCGAGCGCGCCCTCGTCCTGCAGATCCTCGTGGGTCACGGTGAGCCGCACGATGTCGGCGTGCGGCACGATGTCGAAGGTGACCCGCGAGTAGGTCTCTCCCTTGCCCTCGTTCTCCGGGGAGGCCCAGGTGGTGACCAGCCGGGTCGGGGGCTCGCTCACCACGACCGTGCCGACGACATCCTCGACACCGGAGCCGTCGGCGCGGACATGGGCCCAGCGCGAACCCTGCCGCCAGTCCGACTCGTTGCGGTGCCCCCAGTAGTCGGCGGTCAGATCGGCGCTGGTCAGCGCCTCCCAGACCTTCTCGGGCGTGCTCGCGATGTAGGTGACGTACACGAATGTGGGCTTGTCGGTCATGGCTTCCTCGGCTCGTCGTTTCACGGCACCGAGCGCTCTCAGCCGGGGGCGCTCGAACTTGTCGATCCACCGCTCCTGCATCTCGTGGAGCGGGACCGGATTGAGGTAGTGCAGTTTCTCCCGCCCCCGCCGCACCGTGCTGACCAGGTTGGCGGCCTCCAGGACACCCAGGTGCTGCGTCACCGACTGCCGCGCCATGTCGATCCGCGCGCACAGCTCGCCCAGGGTCTGCCCGTTGTGTTCGTGCAGCCGGTCCAGCAGCCTTCTGCGGGTCTCGTCGGCCAGCGCCTTGAAGACCTTGTCCATGCCGGGATCGCTCTCTGATCGCACACCCCACGTTATGCAGGTAATTACCTGCATGTCAATCGTCGACGGTGCACCGCACACTGTCGCCGTGAGCCGAACCTTCAGCGCCCTGGTGACCTCGGGTGCGGACCTCCTGGGCGTCACCGGCCCCTTCCCCGTCGACGTCCCGTGGTGGGCCGAGGTAGAGCCCGTCGTGGAGCGGCTGGAACGCGCGCTCGGGGTGGCCGTGTACGTGGTGCGGCTGCTGCGTGTCGACGGCGGTGAGGGCGGGCGCGACGGGCATGTGACGTACCACGTCGAGGCGTTGGAGCTTCCCGCCCCTGGCAGCCCGGCGCTCCGCCCCGCGGATCGGGGGACGCGCGCGCTGCTGGAGCCGGACAACGCCCTCCGCTCCCCGTGGGCACGCGCGGACGGGCTGCGTGACCTGCTCGGCTGGGCCTCGCGGACCCTGGCCGCGCTGGGGCGGCCGGTGACCGGACCGGTCCGGCAGCGGCGGACCTGGAACCTGGCGGGTCTCTTCAGGCTGCCCACCGGGCAGGGGCCGGTCTGGCTCAAGGCGACACCGCGCTTCGCATCCGACGAGGCCGCCGTCATCGCCGCGTTCGCCCGCGTCGACGCGGGACTCGTCCCGACGGTCCTCGCCTCCGACGAGCGCCGGATGCTGCTGGAGCACGTCCCGGGCGAGGACTGCTGGGCGGCCGACGCCGCGACGGTCGAGGCGGGAGTACGCCGTACGGTCGCCGCGCAGGCCGCCCTGGCCGGCCGCGAGCCGCCACGTCTCCGGGACCGACGGGACCCGGTCCTGACCGGGCTGGTGCGTGACCTGCTCGACGGACCGGCCGCACCGGACCTCACCGCACAGGAACGGGACAGGGCACGCGAGTTGACGGGCCGCTGGGAGCGGCTCGCCGAGTGCGGCCTCCCCGACACCCTGGTGCACGCCGACTTCCACCCGGGCAACTGGCGCGGCGACGGCCGGTCACCGGTCGTCATGGACTTCGCCGACGCCCACTGGGGCAACCCCGTACTGGACTGTCTGCGCCTGTACGACTTCCTCCCCGAGGCGGTACGCGGCACGGCCGTCCGGGTCTGGGTCGACGCCTGGAGGACGCACACCCCGCGGAGCGACCCGGCCCGCGCACTGGCCCTGGCCGAGCCGCTGGCACACCTCACGTACGCCGTGCGCTACCAGGAGTTCCTCGACGGCATCGAGCCCTCGGAACGGCCGTACCACGAGGGCGACCCGGCGGCGGTGATCCGCAGGGCCCTGCACTGCCAGAGGCATCCCGGCCTCGGTTTCACGGAGATGGTGGACTAGATGGATCGTGCCGAGGTGCTGCTCATCGGCGGCCGGGCCGGAGTCGGCAAGTCGACCGTGGGCTGGGAGATCTCCGACCGGCTGCGGGTCGCCGAGGTCCCGCACGCCCTCATCGAGGGCGACTTCATGGGGCAGGTCCACCCGGCGCCCGCGGACGATCCGCAGCGCGCCGCGCTCGTGGAGCGCAACCTCACCGCCGTGTGGGGCGACTACGCTGCCCTCGGTCACCGTCGGCTCATCTACACGAACACCCTGAGCGTGCTCTCCGGGACGGCCGACACCTTCCGGCGGGCCATGGGCGCCGACGTCCGGATCGTGCGGGTGCTCCTGACCGCCTCGGACGAGACGACCGAGCGACGGCTCCGGGGACGGGAGATCGGCTCCGAGTTGGAGCGGGAGCTGACCGGCAGCGCGCGCAAGGCACGACTGCTGGACGAACGGGCGCCGGCGGACACCGTCCGTGTCCCGACGGACGGGCGCCCCGTCATGGACATCGCGGCGGAGGCGCTCGCCGTCACGGGATGGGTGCCGGGCCCGTGAAGAACGTGAAACCGAAACGGACTGCACTCGCGTCCGAAGGGCACTCGCTCGGTTGCGGGTATCCCGACGACAAGGGGCGGAGTTCAGATGGAGATCGACGGCATCATCAGCGCCATCGTCATCGGCATTGTCATAGGTGTGCTCGGCCGGCTCGTCATACCGGGTCGGCAGCGCATCGGCATCCTGCTGACGATCCTTGTGGGCATCGTCGCCGCGCTGATCGGCAGTGCGATCGCGGCGGGGATCGGTGTGGCCGACACCGGCGGCGTCGACTGGATCGAGTGGCTGATCCAGATCGCCCTGGCGGCCCTGGGAATCGTGGCACTGGACCGCGGCCGGGCTCGCCGCTGAGCGGCCCGGGAGCGACGACGGGCGCCTGCGCACGTCCGGAATCTCGTTGCGGGTGATCGCGCCCGGCGGCTAGCGTCGCCGGGCGCCGCCGTTCGCCCGTCGACCTTCCCGGAGGGCCGTTGTCCCCACGCATCACCTATCTCACCGACCCCGCCGTCACCCCGTCGAGCCGTCGGCTCGTCTGGCTGGCGACCGGCGAGGACGGCACCCCCCTCGGGACGGCCTTCCTGCGGCTGTACACCAAGGAGGGGCAGACCCATCTCGCGGAGCTGGAGGTCTCCGTGCACCCGGCCGAGCGGCGGCGGGGTGTCGGTACGGCGCTGCTCGACGCGGCGATCATCTCGGCCCGGGACGACCGGCGCCGCGCCGTCATCGCCCAGGCCGACCGGGGCTCCCCCGGCGACGCGTTCCTCGCGGCGCGTGGTCTCCGCCGGGTGCTGACCCTGACGTACGCCCGGCTCGAACTCTCCGGGATCGACCCGGACCGCATCACCCGGATCCTCCAGCAGCCCTGCCCGGGCTACCACTTGACCCGGTGGACGGGCGTCGTACCGACGTCGCTCGCCCGCACCTACGCCGCCTCGCGCCGCGCGATGGACGACATGCCGATGGGCGACACCGACTACGGCAAGGTCGGCTGGGACGTCGAGCGGGTCGTGGCGGCCGCCGAGGCGATCGCGCGGCGCGGCGACACGCTGTACACGGTGGCCGCCGTGCACACGTCGAGCGGCACGATCGTCGGCTTCTCCGAGCTGGTCCTGCCGGGTGACGGAAAGGGCGAGGGGCAGCACTACGGCACGGCGGTGCTGCCCGAGCACCGGGGCCACGGCCTCGGGCTGCGGATGAAGGCGGAGGCGATCCGCCACGCCCACGCCCTGGCCCCGGACCTGGCCCTGCTCACCGACACAGCCGAGGAGAACCTCCCCATGCGCCAGGTCAACGACGCGCTCGGCTACCGGCCGACGCACACGGCGACCGAGTACCAGCTCGACCTGTGACCGGCGCTCAGGCAGCGGCCGCGCTGCCCACCGCGTACTCGTACGGCGTGGTGGTCGTGAGCGGCTCGAAACCCAGACGGGCCAGGATCGGGCGGCTGCGGGCCAGCGCGTCGACCTGGACGTAGCGGTAGCCGCGGTCGGCCGCGACGCGGGCGCGGTGGGCGACCAGGGCCCGGTAGACGCCCCGGCCGCGCCAGCCCTCGACGGTGCCACCGCCCCACAGCCCGGCGAAACGGGTGTGGGGCAGCAACTCCATCCGGGCGGCGCTCACCGGTACGTCCCCGGCGAGGGCCACGACGGCCACGACCGTCTCGGTGTCGCCGGTGAGTTGGGCCAGCAACTGGTGGCGCATCCGGGAGCTGTCCGTACCGAAGGCCTTCTCATGGACGTCGGCCACCAGGTCCACGCCCGCGCGGTCGGTGACCGGCAGGATCCGCACGCCCTCGGGCGGCTCGACGTCGAGGGTCAGGTCGGCGACCTCGGCGACCATCAGCGTCTCCTCCGGAGCGGGCGTGAAACCGGCCGCGCGCAGGCGTCTTCCCAGGTCGACGGGGAGATCGTGGCCGTACAGCTTCCATTCGAAGTCGCGTCCGAGCCCGGAGAAGTACCGGATCTGCTCGGTGATCGCCGCGTCGGCGCCCGCCTCGTCCAGGTCGGACCAGACGACACCGCTCCAGCCCTGCTCGGAACCCACCTGGCGCACCACCCCGCCCACGCGCTCGATCCGGGCCCCGGGCCCGTCGGGGCGGGCGCCCTCTCGCATGTCCCGGTCGAACAGTGCCAGCACCGCAGCGTGATCCATGGTGCTCACTCCATCACCAGTCGTTCGCCCTGGCAACGGAATTCATCCGCTTTCTCACCACTCGGTGGTGCTACGGGCGGGCCCCGGTGCCCAAGTCGGTCGGGCGGATGGGAACCCACCGGCGGTTCCACGCCAAAACCGTCGGTCATGTGGTCGAGGACGACTGGGACCGGCGGGACGGGGCAGGCGGTCCGGGTTCAGTCGTCGTTTCGTCCGGAGACCTCTCAGCGATGCCCGAAGACGTGGTGCAGCACACCCGCCCCTCTCCCGCCGCCCCACCCGAGGGGAAGGCGCCCCGGGCGGGGCGGACCTCGCGGGACCCGTACTTCGACAACGCGAAGTACCTCACCATCGTCCTGGTGGCCTGCGGGCACGCGTGGGAGCCGCTGACGTACGGCAGCCGGGCGGCCACGGCCGCCTACCTGACGGTCTACGCGTTCCACATGCCGGCCTTCGCCCTGATCTCCGGGTACTTCTCGCGGAGTTTCGACATGGCGCCCGGCCGGCTGAAACGGCTGCTGACGGGCGTGGCCCTGCCGTACGTCGTGTTCGAGACGGCGTACACGCTCTTCTACCGGTGGGCGCAGGACGACCCGGGCTATCCGCTGAGCCTGCTGGACCCCTGGTACGTGATGTGGTTCCTGGTCGCGCTGTTCATCTGGCGGCTGACGACACCGCTGTGGCTGATGCTGCGTCATCCACTGCCGGTCGCGCTGGGCCTGGCGACGCTGGCGGCGGTCTCACCCGATCTCGGCGGCGACGTCTCCATCCAGCGGGTGCTGGGTTTCCTGCCGTTCTTCGTGCTGGGCCTGACCCTGCGGCCCTCGCATTTCGAACGGCTGCGCACGCGCCGGGTACGGCTGTCGCTGCTCCCGGTCGGTCTGGGGGCGCTCGTGGTGGCGTACTGGGTGGCCCCGTGGTTCGACGCGGGCTGGTTCTACCACCGGGGCAGCGTCACCGGCCAGGGCGTCACCCGCTGGGCCGGCCTGCTGACCACGCCCGCCCTGTTCGCTCTGGCGGTGCTGCTGACGGCCTGCTTCCTGGCCTGGGTGCCGGGTCGGCACCTGTGGTTCACGGCGCTGGGCGCGGGCACGATGTACGGCTATCTGCTGCACGGCTTCGTGATCAAGTGGGCGCGTTTCCGGGACTGGTACGCCGTCGAGTGGCTGCACACCCCGCTCGGGGAACTCGCGGTCACGGCGGTGGCGGTCGGCGGCATCACGCTGCTGTGCACCTCCCCCGTACGGGCCGTGCTCCGCTGTGTCGTCGAGCCGCGCATGGAGTGGGCCTTCAGGAAGAGCGATGCCGCCCCGCCGGGCGATGCCGCTCCCGCCTCCGCGGAGGCCCGGCGCGAGGCTTCCGCGGAGGCCCGGCGGGAGGCCCCTAGCCGAGCTCCAGGGTCGTGACCCCGAAGACCCGCTCCGCCGCGTACGGCCGGATCGGGCCGGTGTGCATACGGGCCGTCTCGAAGGACGGCGTCAGCCCGTACTCCTCGACGAGCGCCACGGCGGCCCTGTTCGGCTCCGGCACGTCGACGGCCAGCTCACGGCCGGCGGCCTCGGCGGCGAGCCCGGCGAACAGCGCGCGGGCGTCCGCGGCGGTGTCGGCGAACAGGGGGCCGATGCGCAGGGCGTCCCGGCCGGGCCGGATGACGCCGTAGCCGGTGAGCCGCCCGTCGACGATCCGCGCGAGGGCCCAGTGTCCGTCGGCGGTCAGCCAGCGCTCCAGGAAGCGGGGGCGGTCGGCCGGGTGACAGGCACTGTCGTACGCCGCGAGGAGCCGGGCGTCGTCGACGGGCCGTACATCGGCCGGTACGGCGGTCCGCGGCACCACGCCGGAGTACCGGAAGGTGCGGTGGGCGGGCTCGAAGCCGGACTGGCGGTAGTTGTCCTGCTGCGCCACCACGCCGTCGAGGCCCACGGTGCGGTCGCCCGCGTGGGCGAGCGCGGTCTTCCAGGTGGTGAGGCCGTGGCCCCGGCCGCGTAGGTCCGGGCGGACCAGGTAGAAGCCGAGGAAGGCGTAGTCGTCGCCGTAGGTGACGACGGAGACGGCGGAGACCGGTTCCCCGTCGAGCCGGCCGATGAAGAAGCCCTCGGGGTCCTGCGCGAAGAAGCACGCCGGGTCCGACAGGCCCGGGTTCCAGCCCTCGTCCCCCGCCCATCGGACGACCACCGCCCAGTCGTCGACGCCGGCCCGGGTGACGACGAGGTCCTGATGGCCCGGAGAGGTCATCTCTGCGCTCCTTCGCTGAGGTCGCGAGTGCGGCCGCCGTGCGACCGCGGGCGACGGTGGTCGGCCGTGCCCCGCAGCATCCTCGCCGAAGCCCGATCACGCCCGTGACGCCGGAAGCGGCCGACCTCGCGCCGCGCCTTGGTCGGCCCTGCGGCCCGGCGCCCCGTTTCACGCATACGAGCGACCCGCGCACCGCCGGTGGGGCGTCCTGGCGCGGCGCAGCGTACGGCACTCCCGGGCAGCCCGCCCGCCGGGAGGCGTGGCCCCGGGGGGCCGCCTATGGTGATCCGGGGGTTGTCCCCGGCCGCCCCGGCCGGGCTTCCCTGGAGGCACGCATGCGGTCCACGCACAGACGGCGCCCTCTCACCGGAGCCGCGGTCGCGGTGCTCGCCCTGCTGGGCGCCGGGCTGCCCGCCCTGACGGCGGGCGCCGACGGCGACAAGGACGACGCCCGGCCCGACCTGAGCCGCTTCTACGACCAGAAAATCAAGTGGTCCAAGTGCGAGGGCGTGGAGATGCCCCGGGATCTGCGCTGCGGCAAGGTCACCGTGCCGCTCGACTACACCCGGCCCCAGGCGGGCACCCTCGACCTGGCGATGGCCCGCTACCGGGCCACGGGCGACGCACGCGGCTCGCTGCTGCTGAACTTCGGCGGCCCCGGCGGCCCGGGGGTCCCCGAACTCGCCTACAGCGGCGATGACTTCATGGACCTCACCAAGGGCTACGACGTCGTGACCTTCGACCCGCGCGGTGTCGGCCGCTCCTCCCCGGTCAGCTGCGGCGACGGCACCGACGAGGCCCTGGAGGCCACCGACGGCGGTGAGGACGCCGACGACCCGGGGACCGCGCTCGCGAGGCTGCGGCGGGCCGCCGCCGAGTGCCGCGAGAACTCCGGGCCGGTGCTGCCGCACATAGGCACCCGCAACGCCGCCCGCGACCTCGACGTGATGCGCGCCGCCCTCGGCGACAAGAAGCTCAACTACCTCGGTTTCTCCTACGGCACCCGGCTGGGCGCCGTGTACGCCGCGCAGTTCCCCCAGCGGGTGGGCCGGATGGCGCTCGACGGGGTGGACACCCTGAGCGAGCCGCTGACCGAGCAGGGTCTGGTGGGCGCCCAGGGCCAGCAGAAGGCGCTGGAGGACTACCTCGACGCCTGCGCCGAGGAGCTGACGTGCCCGTTCGGGCAGGACGCCCGCTCGGCCCGTGAGCAGGTCGTGGCGCTGGTCGACTCGCTGGACGAGCACCCCCTGCCGTCGGACTTCGGGCCGGACTTCACGGGCCAGGATCTGGTGGGCGCCATCGGCCACGCCCTCTACGGCGAACAGCTGTGGCCCATGCTCACCCAGGCGCTGAACATGCTCGTCCACGACGGCGACACGCGCGGCGTCATGGCGCTCACCGGCGGTGGCTTCGCCCCGCCGACCACCCCGTACCGCGTGGCCCCGCCGACCGCCCTGTACCGCGTCGCGGCGCCGGGCCGCCCGCACGAACCCCCGATCCCACTCCGTCCACCCCGCGACCCCGCACGACGGGCTGGTCGACATCGAGGAGATCCCGCTGGACAACCTCCCCGCCGCGCTCATGGCGATCAACTGCGCCGACGACCCCGACCGGCCCTCCGCCAGGAAGATCACCGACAAGCTGCGGGACCTGCGCGCCGCCTACGAGGACGCCTCCCCCGTGTTCGGCCGGTACCGGCTCACCCAGGTGCTGATGTGCTACGGCCGCCCCGCGGGCAGCGACTTCATCCGCGAGGAGGTGCGGGACGTCGACACCCCGAAGATGCTGCTCGTGGGCACCCGGGGCGATCCGGCCACTCCGTACCGCTGGACCGTGGAGACGGCGAAGCGGCTCGGCCCCTCGGCGGTCGTCCTGGACAACAAGGGCAAGGGGCACACCGGCTACGGGTCCTCGAAGTGCGTACACGCGAAGGTCGACGACTTCCTGCTGTTCGGGACGCTGCCCGACGACGGAAGTTCCTGCGGAGTCGACGACTGAGCATCGGGCGCGCAACACGGGCGCAATCGGTACAACCCCCGGCGCATCTCGCTCGTCACACTGGGCAGACGTCACGTTTGCGCGTGCCGTACCCGTATGTGACTGAACCTGGGGGAATCCACCGATGCGTACCCGCTCCTTGCTCACCGTCTCCACCGTGGCCACCGCCGGCGCCGCGCTCCTGCTCACCGCCGCCCCTCAGGGGCTCGCCGCCCAGCCCGCCGCCAAGACCCCGGTCTGCAAGTCGAAGGTCCTCAAGCTGAGGGCCAAGCAGGCGAAGGACACGCGGATCGTGCACATCAGCGTCAAGAACACCGGCACCCGCACCTGCACGATCGACCGCCTTCCCGTCGTCACCTTCGGCGACCTCGACGGGGCGGCCCAGCCGGTGCCGTCCGGCGAGAGCGGCCCGTACAAGGTCGGCGCGGGGAAGACGGTGTACGCCGCGGTCCGCACGATCGCCGACCTCAAGGACCCCGAGGCGCGTCGCGTCGGCACGATCACCGTGTCGGCCAACCCCAACCTCTACGGCCGCACGTTCACCCTGAAGCAGCTGGGCGCCACCAAGAAGGTGAAGGTCTGGGAGCCGGTGACGACCTGGTGGAAGCCGTCCAAGGCCGCCGCCGACAAGGCGCTGAAGAAGGAAGTGGGCTGACCCGCGAGGTCCGACCGGGGGCTCCGCCACCCCAAATGCCCGATACGCGAATCAGTCCTATCGTGAAGGGATGGAGCATGCCCTCAGCCCCGCGACCCTCATCGAACTGCGCCGTCCGCGGCCCTACCCGGCGGTCTCGGTACTGACGCCGACGCACCGCCGAGAGCCCGAGAACGCCCAGGACCCGGTCCGGCTGCGCAATGTCGTGGCCGAGGCCAAGAAGAGACTGGAGCACGATCCGGCCGTCACCCGGGAGCGGCGCCACGACGTCGTCGAGCAGCTGGACCGGGCGCTGGCCGAGGTGGACCTGACGCACGCCGAGGACGGTCTGGTGATCTTCGCCGCCCCCGGTGAGCACCAGGTCTGGTCGCTCACCCGCCCGGTGCCGGAGCGTGTGGTGCTCTCGGACACCTTCCTCACCCGCAACCTGGTGGCGGCGCAGGCCGCCGAGCGGCCGTTCTGGGTGCTCGCGGTCTCCGCCGACCGGGTCACCCTGTGGAACGGCGGCGGCGACCGTGTCACCGAGGCGCACGTCGGCGGGTTCCCGATGACCAGGGACCGCGACAACTTCGACGCCGAGCGGCAGGAACGGATCGGCGACCAGCCGTCCGCCTACCGCGACGAGGACACCCGGCACTTCCTCCGCGACGCCGACACCGCGCTCGCCCGGGTGCTGCGCACCCGGCAGCGCCCCCTCTACGTCACCGGCGAGACGGCGGCGCTGTCCCTGCTCGACGAGATCGGCACGGTCACCAGGGACGCCACCCACGTCCCCCACGGCGGTCTCGCGCACGGCACCCCGGAGGCCGTGTGGCAGGCGGTGGGCCCCGTGGTCGCCGCCGAGGACCGCAGGAGCGTCGACACCGTGGCGCGGCGGCTCGAAGCGGCGCGCGGTCACAAGACGTTCGCCGCCGGCGTCGACGAGGTCCGTCAGAACTCCCGGCAGGGCCGGATCCAGCTCCTGGCCGTCGAGGAGAACTTCCGGGCGGCCGTGCGCGCGGACGGCGGCAGCGCCGACGGGCATCTCGTGCCGGCCGAGAGCGGCGACCTCGACGTCCGCGAGGACATCGTGGACGAGATCGTCGAGCGCTGTCTGGACACCGGCGCCGAGGTCCGCTTCGTCCCCGACGGCATGCTCGGCGACGCCCGGGGCATCGCGGGCGTCCTGCGCTACTGAGCCACGCCCCCGTCCACCGCAGCGCCACCGGGAGGGATGTCAGACACCCCGCAGGAGGGACGTCAGTCCCCGGTCGAGCGCGGGGCCCACCTCCTCGCTTCCGGCCGCGACGACGGTGTAACTGCGCAGCAGGAAGCGCTGCAGTGCCGCCTTCTCGAACCGGAGCAGCGCCATGCCGTACGGGGAGTGCAGCTCCACCACCGTGCGGAACCTGCCGTTGGGACGGATGTGCACATCGCCGGCGCCCGCGGGGGCGCGTACGCCCTCCTCCAGCAGTCCGCGGGAGAACGTCCAGGTC
Source organism: Streptomyces sp. MNU76 (assembly GCF_020982545.1). GTDB lineage: Bacteria > Actinomycetota > Actinomycetes > Streptomycetales > Streptomycetaceae > Streptomyces. Next base: position 152,376 of record NZ_JAJKLK010000010.1, read on the forward strand.
ACCATGGAGCCGTTCAGCGCGATGTCGGCCGGGAAGTCGAGGTGCACGGCCAGCGGATCGTCGGAGGAATAGCGCAGGCTCGCGGGCACCGGGATCTCCCGGTCCTCCTCGGTGACGAGAAGCGCGCGGGCGGGCTGTTCCAGCGTGACGGTCATGAACGGTCTCCGTTTCGGATGAAGCTCTTCCTGCCGAGAGGTTTCGCAGGACGCGACGCCCTGGATTCATCCCTGTGACCCATGTCACTCGCGGGCCCGGGGAAGCACTCGCACATATGCCCCTCGAACAGGGGAATGAAAGACAGGTGAGTGCGGTCGACGACCCGTCAAGTCACGTACGATTCCTACGACTTGGGCCCTCGGGACGCTCATCGAACCGCAGTGGGCACCCCCGACCGCGAGGACGGTGGCATATGCCGGAAGCACCACCGTATCGTGTCTTGCCAAATCCCTTACAGCGCGTCCGGGCCTGTGCAACAGTCGTAATCGGCCCTTACGTCAGCGTTGGTCGTACCGTCCCCCATCGGAGTACGTGATGCCGTCCCCTCTCTCTGCGGATCGTCCCGCCGCCCAGCCGCCCCGACGCGGCACGGTCGACGCGCTCATCTCGCAGACGCGGCGGCTGCGGGGCGACGTGGACGCCGTACGACGCGACGCGGCCGCCGACGAAGCCGATCCCGAGATCCGCTGGCAGCGGGCGCTCTACGAGCTGGCCCTGCATCAACTGAGCGATCTCGACGACCACTTGGCGCAGCTGCGGGACGGCCCGGCCCGCCGCCCGCCCCCGCGGCCACGGTAGGCCTCCCGGTCGCGCCGCCCCGGCCCCGGCGTAAGTCGCTGCTCAGCCGCGTCGGCAGCGCCGAGTGGAACCTCCTGACGGACGAGGCGAGCTGGTCCGGTGAGCTGTTCCAGATCCTCGGCCGCGACCCGACCGCCCCGCCGCTCACCCTGGACGAACTGCCGTCGCTGGTCCACGACGAGGACCGTCCCCGGCTGACGGCGATGGTCACGGACTGCCTCATCGACGCCAAACGCATCGACGGGGAGTTCCGGATCGTGCTCCCCGACGGCGGGGTGCGCACCGTGCACATGATGGGCGAGCCCGTGCTCGACGACGACGGCGGTACGGCCTCCATGTGGGCCGTCCTGCGGGACGTCAGCGAACTGCGGCGCAGCCAGCGGGCGGTGAGCGAGACCCGTGACTCGCTGCACCGCGAGCGGCACATCGCGCAGACCGAGCACCGGCTCGCGGTCGAGCTGCAGGAGGCCGTGCTGCCGCCGTGGCGCGGCCCCCTGCGGCTCCCGCAGCGGGGCCCCGAGAGACTGGACCTGGCCGCCCACTACCTGCCCTGCTCGACGAGCGCGCTGATCGGCGGCGACTGGTACGACGCCCTCGAACTGCCGGGCGGCGACAGCCTGTTGAGCGTCGGCGACCTCACCGGTCACGGTGTCACCGTGACCTCGGGCATGGCGATGCTGATCGGCGCGCTCCGCGGCATGGCGATGTCGGGAACCGAGCCGGGCCGGCTGATGGCCTGCCTCAACCAGTTACTGGACGCCACCGTGCAGCCGGCGCTCGGCAGCGCGGTCTGCTGCCGCTACCGGCCGGCGACCCGCACCCTCGTCTGGGCGCAGGCCGGGCACCCCGCCCCGCTGCTGTTCCGCGACGGGACGGGGCACGTGCTGCCCCCGCCGGACGGAGTCCTGCTCGGAGCGACCTCCGGAGCCGTCTACGGGCAGGCCGAAGTCACGCTCGAACAGGGCGATCTGCTGCTCCTGCACACCGATGGACTGGTCCCCCGGCGGGACGGAGAGGCAGCCGTCCAGCGGCTGTTGGACCTGGCCCCCCGGTTCGGCGAGGCACGTACGGCCCAGGAATGTGTCCGGACGGTGGTGGAGGAGTTCGGCGAGAGGGAGCGTACGGACGACGCGTGCGTGCTCGTCGCCCGGGTCAGCTCCTGAGGAACGGGCCACTCACCCGCACGCCGTCCCTCACCCTCGCACCGGGAGGTGATGCCTCACGCCGGGGCGATGTCGCCCCTGTTCTTCGGCAGTGAGGCCCTCGGCTGGGGCTTGGGCAGGGAGAGCTGGATCTCCTCCCGCAGATCCTGGATCTTCGGATAGCCGGCGTACTGACCGGTGAGCCGGTACATCTCACGCAGCCGGTCCCAGGTGCGGTGCGAGGAGTTGGACCCCATCGACGCCAGCGCCAGACGCGCGTACCCGCTCGCCTGCTCCGGGTCGTCGCCGATGAAGCAGGCCGAGGCCATCGACAGGTAGTCGAAGATCTGCGACCTCCCCTGGGCGTTCGTCCTGAGGTCCAACGCCTTCTCCGCGTAGTGCCGGGCGTGCTGCGCCGCTGCCGGTTCGTGCTCCGCGAGGGTGCGGTAGGCCAGGGCCTGCATGCCGTACAGATCGGCCTCGTTGAACATCTGCATCCAGCTCGGCGGCGGCACGTCCCCACGGTCGGAGACGAACAGGTCCTCGGCCTGGCCCAGGGTGCGGCGCATGGCCTGGCCCTTCCCCAGCGATGCCTGCGCCCAGGCCTCGACGGTGTGGAGCATGGCCTTGGTGCGGGGCAGGACCTGGTCACCGGACCCGGACTGGGCGAGTTTCATGAGGTCCAGTGCCTCGTCGGGTTTCCCGAGGTGCACCAGTTGTCGGGCCGCCCGGGAGAGGGCCTCGCCGGCGCGGGGCCGGTCACCGCCCTCCCTCGCGGCGTGGGCAGCGATGATGAAGTACTTCTGGGCGGTGGGTTCGAGGCCGATGTCGTGCGACATCCAGCCGGCGAGGACGGCGAGGTTGGCGGCGACGCCCCACAGGCGCCGCTGGAGGTGTTCGGGGTGACGGTAGGAGAGCATGCCTCCCACCTCGTTGAGCTGTCCCACGACAGCCTTGCGTTGCAGCCCGCCGCCGCGGGCCGCGTCCCAGGCCCGGAACACCTCGACCGAGCGCTCCAGTTCCTCGATCTCCTGCGACCCGATGGGGGCGGCCTCGTAACGGTCGAACCCAGCGGGGTCGGCGTGCAGGGGGTTGTCGAGGTCGGGGGCGTCGGCCGCGAGGGCCGGATCGGTGTGCAGCCAGTCGTGCATGGCGCTGCTGAGTGCGGATCCCGCGGTGAGCGCGACGCCCGCACCCACCAAGCCGCGTCGGTTGAGCATGAGGTCCATTCCCGTGAATTCGGTGAGGACCGCGGCAGTCCGTTCGGGCGCCCACGGCACGCCGTCGGGATGTTCCACATTCCCGCCGCCCTGCCGTTTCCCCGTACGCCCGTGCCGGACCAGACCGAGGTCCTCGATGGTCACGACACGGCCGAGACGCTCGGTGAACAGCGCCGCCAGCACCCGTGGCACGGGATCGCGCGGGATCTCTCCCATGTCGATCCACCGCCGAACCCGTGAGGTGTCGGTCGCCAGCTGGGGGTGGCCCATGGCCGCCGCCTGCCGGTTGACCAGCCTCGCGAGCTCTCCCTTCGACCAGCCGGCCAGGCCGAACAGGTCTGCGAGTCGGGTGTTGGGTTGTCCGCTCACGTCAAGCCCCCAGGTTCTCGGCTGAGTTGAATGTAGCCCGCTGTCAGTTGCTCGGGGACTATTCGCCAGGCTTCGCCAGGGTGCGCTACATGGTGTGCCAGGGCCCATCCGGTGTCAGGTAGGAATGCGCCACCCCGACCCGGTCGCCCCGACGGGCACTCCCCAGGGTGCCCCCGGTACGGCCGGGGCGGGTGGCACGTGACCTGCCGGCACACGAAGGGATCTGTCCTCCCCCATGTACGCAGCATCGTCCTCCGTGTCCGCTCCTCCCCGGTCGCTGCACCCCCGTCAGCCGGGCAGCGGCGGCCCCTACCTCGACCCCACGCGTACGGCGGCCCCGGTGCTCGGCGGCCGGGCGCGGCGCGTGCCGGGGCTCGGCCCCCAACCGCTCAGCGGGAGACTCGACTTGTCCGGCCCTCAGGGCGCGCAGCTGCGCACGGCGATCGCCTCGGTGCACCGCATCTGTCCGGAGTTCACTCCGGTCCAGGTGCTGCGCCGCAGCGGCCGCTCGGTGCTGCTCGTCGGTACCACCGGGCGAAGTACGGCCGTCGCCAAGTGTTTACTGGATCATTCCTCCATCTGGGAGGACCGACTCCGGCACGAGATAGCCGCATACCGCTCGTTCGTCCGGCACCGCCCCCCGGTGCGGGCGCCGAGGCTGATCGCGGCGGACCCGGACAACTGCACCCTGGTCATCGAGCGGATGCCGGGCCGGGTGGCGGCCCTGCAGCGGCACCCGGTGGAGGCGCCGCCGCGCGCCGACATCCGGGCGTCGCTCGGCGCGATCTGCCGGCTGAACGCGTGGCGGCCGCCGGTGGGGATGTTCGACACCCCGCTGGACTACGCGGAGCGGATCTCCCGTTTCCATGAGCTGGGCCTGCTCACCGACCGGGACATGGGCGATCTGCAGAAGCTGCTGCACGGCATCGCGCACGCGTCCGGCCGTCAGGGCATGGGGCAGTTCTGTCACGGCGATGCCCTCCTGTCGAACATCCTGCTCTCACCGGCCGGTCCAGTGCTGGTGGACTGGGAGCACGCGGGCTGGTACCTGCCGGGGTACGACCTGGCGACGCTGTGGGCGGTGCTCGGGGACGCACCGGTGGCACGGCGGCAGATCAGCCAGCTGGCGCAGTCGGCGGGCCCGGCCTCCCGGGACGCGTTCCTGGTGAACCTGATGCTCGTACTGACCCGTGAGATCCGTACCTACGAGACAGCCGTGCAGCGTTCGATGCACGACTCGACCCCGGCGGCACCGGGTCAGGCCCACCCGGCTGCTGCGCCGTCCGGCGAGGAACAGCGGCTGCTGCTCAGGCGGCTGCACGACGACTGCCAGCTGGCCCGCAAGGCCGTACGGGCGGCGGTCGGCACTCGCTGAGGGGATACGAAGGTCCGCGGTATGCCTGCGCAAGGGCCGCACCGCGGGCCTTCGTCATGACCCGGGGGTGGTCGGGCGCCCGGCAATCACCGGGGAAGCGGCCTTCTGAGGGCATGATTGACGGATCGTCGGCCGACCGATAGCACGGAAGCGCTCCTCCGCACGCGGGCCTCGCCCGCGGGAGGAGCCTTTGGTCTGCCACTCCGCCAACGCCCCACCGCTAGAGGAGGCCGCCTTGCGAGGATCCCTCACCGACCGCAGGCCCACCCCCCGTCCCAGACGTGTCCGCCGAGCGGGGCTCGCCGCGGCTCCCGCCGTCCTGCTGCTGCCCCTGCTGGGCGCGGCCCCACCGGAGAGCGGTTCCTCGGCCTCCGGCGGTCTGCAGGGCGCGTTCACCGCCGCGGCCGAGAGGTACGGCGTACCGCGCAGCGTCCTGCTCGGCGTCTCGTACCTCCAGTCCCGTTGGGACGAGCACGGCGGCGCGCCCAGCGTGACCGGCGGCTACGGGCCCATGCATCTCACCGACGCGCGCACGGCCCTGGCCGAGGCCCCGCACCACAGCGAGGGCACGGAGGACGCGCGCGGCGACGAGTCGCGCCCGCTGATCGTGCCGGAGGCGAAACTGCCGGAGCCCGCCGAACTCCCGGCCCGACTGCGGACGTTGACGAGGGCGGCCGAGCTGACCGGCCTGCCCGCGCGGGAGCTGCGCACGGACGCCGGGGCGAACGTGGCGGGCGGTGCAGCGCTGCTCGCCGCCGCCCAGCGGCAGCTCGGCGCGGAACCGAGCGCCGATCCCGCGGACTGGTACGGGGCGGTGGCGCGCTTCTCGGGTGCCGACGACCGGGCCACTGCGGCGGCGTACGCGAACGAGGTGTTCGCGGTCATCCGTGCCGGCGCGGAGCGCGTCACGGACGCCGGTCAGCGGGTGGCCCTGGCGGCCGACCCGGACCTCGCGGCCGACAGCGGGCAGCTGCCCCGGTCCGGACTGCGCGCGGCGGTCGCCGGGGCGGAGTGCCCGACCACGGTGGCCTGTGAGTGGATCCCGGCGCCGTACCAGGAGTTCGGCGACAACGACTACGGCAACCACGACCTGGCCGACCGGCCGAACGCGCAGCCCATCCGGTACATCGTCGTCCACGACACCGAGGGCTACTGGGACACCACCCTCGAACTGGTCCAGGATCCGACGTACGTGTCGTGGCAGTACTCGCTGCGCTCCACGGACGGGCACATCGCGCAGCACATCAAGCACAAGGACGTGGCCTGGCACGCCGGCAACTGGTACGTCAACGCGGGCTCGATCGGTCTGGAGCACGAGGGGTTCCTCGCCTCGCCGGACGCCTGGTACACGGAGGCGATGTACCGGTCGTCGGCGCGGCTGGTGAGGTACCTGGCCGACAGGTACGGCATCCCGTTGGACCGGCAGCACATCCTGGGCCATGACACCGTGCCCGGTCCGACGACGGCGACGATCCCGGGGATGCACACCGACCCGGGTCCGTACTGGGACTGGCGGCACTACTTCGAGCTGCTGGGCAAGCCGCTCGGAGCGACGTCCGGCGCCGACAGCACGATGGTCACGATCCTCCCGGACTACGCCGCCAACCGGCCCGTGTTCACCGGCTGCGGGTCCGGCGGCGCGACGTGCGCGGTGCACGGCTCCAGCGCCGTACGCCTCTACAGCCGCCCCGACGTGACCTCACCCCTGATCAAGGACATCGGGCTGCGGCCGGACGGCAGCGGTTCGACGACCAACGTGAACGACCTCGGGTCCCGGGTCTCCACCGGGCAGCAGTACGCGGTGGCGGAACGGCAGGGCGACTGGACGGCGATCTGGTTCCTGGGGCAGAAGGCATGGTTCCAGAACCCGCCGGGCAAGCCGACGGCGGTCGGCGCCACCGGGCTGGTCGTGACGCCCCGGGACGGCCTGGCGGACATCCCGGTGTACGGCCGCGCCTACCCGGAGGCGTCCGCCTACCCGGCGGGGGTGCCCGCGCAGGCGGTGTCCCCGTGGCCGTACAAGCTCCTCAAGGGGCAGAAGTACGTCACCGGGGGCCTAGTGCCCGGCGAGTACTACTACGCCGTCACCTTCGACACGAGCGGACACCGGGTCGTGGTCGGCAAGGACCTCTACTACGAGATCCAGTTCGGCCACCGGGTGGCGTTCGTCAAGGCGGCGGATGTGCGGGTACTGCCGGCCGGGTGAGCGGGGGGACGCCCGTAGGGCACGAAGAAGGGCCGGGTGCGTACCCGGCCCTTTCTCGTCCTCGTCCTCACCGGGTCGCGCCCCGGTCGGGCGTCGTACGTCGTGCGCGCTCTCAGCCCTGCTGGAACAGCTCCGCCGGGAGCGGCTTGAGCAGCGCGTACAGGTCGTCGGTGATGGGGCGGTCCCAGGCGGCGATGGTCACCAGGACGTTGTCGCTGCGGTCGAACTGGACGCAGGAGATCCGGGACTCGGAGAGCTTGAGGCGGCGGACGATCAGCAGGTTGTCGCCCTGCATGACCGGGATGTCCTCGGAACCGACGACGGTGATGTCCTCCTCGTTCTCCAGGGCGACCAGCAGCTGGGCGACCTCGAAGGGGATCTCGCCGTCGGCGACCTCGCGCGCCGGGGAGCCCTCCGGGAGGTTGCCGATGATCATCGCGGGGCCGCGGCCGCCGTAGAGGTCGTAGCGCAGGAAGACGCCCTGGCAGCTGCCGTCGGGGGCGGGCAGCAGACCGGCACCGAGATTGCCCGGCCAGTCGCCCGGATCCATGGCCAGTACGTCGAAATCGGGCCCGGCGGGAGTGGCGCTGCGGCGGCGGAGGAAGGACATGCCGCAATGGTACGGCGTGTCGTCCCACGGTGGAGCCGAGGGAGCGCCGGGGAGGACGGTCCCGGCTGGTCAGGCCGAGGTCTTCCTGTGGCGGTCGTGGTGGCGGGCCACCCGGGCCCGGTTGCCGCAGGCGGGTTTGCACCACTCCTGGCGGGGGTGCTCCTTGAGGAAGTAGCGCACGCAGCGCGGTGCGTGACAGGCGCGCAGCCGCTGTCGTTCGGGGCTCGCGAGGAAGGCGAGCGCGGCGCGGGCCAGGGCGGCGGTGAGCGGGTCCTCGCCGGTGGCGGGCCGGTGGTGCACGACGGGGTCGGCACCGGGGCCCCAGGTGAGGACCGGGACGGTCGGGGTGAGGGCTGCGGCCTCGTTGAGACGCGCCAGGGCCTCGGGGACGGGCAGCAGACGCGTGGCGTCGGCTGGGCTGGGCTCGCCGGGGGCGACGGCGCGGGCGAAGAGGGCGCGGACGGCGGCGCGGAGGTCGCGTACGGAGGTGAGCATGGCCTCGTCGAGGTCCCGGCCGAAGGCGGCCGGGAGGTCGTCCGTGTGGGCGCGGATCCAGGTGGCGAGTCCCATGACATCGGTCAGGTCGTCGGCGACCCCGCCGCTGCCGTCGTGGCGGACGGTGAGGGCGAGGTCCAGGGCGAGCCGCGCGTCCCCGCTGATCGAGTACTCCATGCGGCTAATGATAGGGGAGCCCGCATCCATTAATTCACATCCATTAATTCTCGTCGAGTGACGCGCGTGCGGAGCATGCGGAGAATTCCGGGCACCCGCATTCCCCCGTGTTTCTGCGTGAATTATGGACAATTGCGGGTGAATTTTGGCACGGTGGGGCGGAGCGGCCCGTAAATCGAACACGTGGCCGATTCATTCTGGGGGTTCGCTCATGCCACCCGTACGGCTCGCACCGGACGTCGCCGCCTTCTACACCGAGCAGAGCGCGTTCACCGACCCCGGCGACCTCGCCTCGCTGTACGCCGACCTCCCGCGGGATCCGGCCCGACTCGCCCGCGTGGCACGGGATCTGATGATCCATCGGGGCGAGGGCGGGACGTTCGGCCACACCGTGGCGCGGGAGCGGCTGCACGACGACGCCGAGACGCGCTACCTCGACGACATCCTGCGGCTCATCGTCGAACGGAACGACGCGCCCCTGTCGCACCGCCGTGAGCCCGGGGACCGGTTCGTCGGTGTGTGCCGCGACTTCTCGCTGCTGCACTGCTCGCTCCTGCGGCACTTCGGCGTGCCGGCCCGGCTGCGCTCGGGCTTCGCCACGTACTTCGGGGAGAACGGATTCCACTGCGACCATGTGGTCACCGAGTACTGGGACCCGGCGCGGGGCTGGCTGCTGGCCGACGCACAGCTGGCCGAGCCGCTGGTCGCCGACGAGTGGGGGATCGACTTCGACCCGATGGACGTACCGCGCGACCGCTTCCTGGTGGCGGGCAAGGCGTGGCGGGCCGTCCGGGCGGGTGAGGCGGACGCCCGGACGTTCGGCCTGCACCCGCCGGAGGACGGGCCGCTGAACGGGGAGTGGTTCGTGGCCGGGAACGTCCGGCTCGATCTCGCGGCGCTGAACAAGGTCGAGACGCTGCTGTGGGACATCTGGGGCACCGAGACGGAGGCCGGGCAAGAGCTCGTCGCCCCGGTCCGCGAACTGTACGACGAGGTCGCCGCGGTGGTGGGCGACGAGGTGCGCTTCGCCACGGCGCGCGAGCTGTTCGCGGAACGCGAGGGGCTGCGGACACCGCGGACCGTGCTGTCGCTGGCGCCCTACAACGGCCCGCGCGAGGTCACCCTGCGCTGACCCCGCCGTGGGGTGGGCGGCCTGACCGCCCACTCCACGGCACGTACGGCCGCTCAGGTCAGGTCGAACTCGCCCTCACGGGCCCCCGACACGAAGGCGCCCCATTCCGCGGGGGTGAAGATCAGCGAGGGGCTCTCGGGGCTGCCGCTGTTGCGCATGGCGATGAAACCCTCGACAAAGGCGATCTGGACATCTCCCCGCCCCTGGCTGCTCGACCGCCAGTCCGCGTTGCTCAGGTCCAGTTCCGCCGGCTTGTGCCAGCCATCGAGGGATCGCTGCTGCATGGTGGTCTCGGCCACGTCCGTGCTCCTCCCGGTTCGTCGTCCGCCCGTCAGACTAGCGATCGGCCCCCACCGCGCACAGGCCGTGCGAGCGGAAGGTTCAGGAGGCGGGCGGCTCGGCGCCCACGAGCCACATCGAGAAGAACTGCGAACCACCGCCGTAGGCGTGCCCCAGGACCCGCCGGGCGCCGTCGACCTGGTGTTCTCCGGCGAGACCCCGCACCTGGAGCGCGGCCTCGGCGAACCGGATCATGCCGGAGGCACCGATGGGGTTGGTGGAGAGGACACCGCCGGACATGTCGACCGGAAGGTCCCCGTCCAGCTCGGTGACCCCGGACTCCGTGAGCTTCCAGCCCTCCCCCTCGGCGGCGAAACCCAGGTTCTCCAGCCACATCGGCTCGTACCAGGAGAACGGCACATACATCTCCACCGCGTCGATCTCGCGGCGCGGATCGGCGATACCCGCCTGCCGGTACACGTCCGCCGCACAGTCCCGCCCCGCGCGCGGCGACACGCTGTCCTTGCCCGCGAACAGGGTGGGTTCGCTGCGCATCGCGCCGCCGTGCATCCACGCGGCGGGCCGGGGCGCGCGCGCCGCGCCCGCCCGGTCGGTGAGGACCATCGCCACGGCCCCGTCGGAGGACGGGCAGGTCTCCGAGTAGCGGATCGGGTCCCACAGCATGGGCGAGGCCTGCACCTTCTCCAACGTGATGTCGTGCTCGTGGAGATGGGCGTACGGGTTCTTCAGCGCGTTGCGGCGGTTCTTGTACGCGACCAGGGAACCGACGGTCTCGGGGGCACCGCTGCGGCGCATGTACGCGCGCACGTGCGGGGCGAAGAAACCGCCCGCGCCCGCGAGCAGCGGCTGCTGGAACGGGATCGGCAGGGACAGCCCCCACATGGCGTTGGATTCGGACTGTTTCTCGAAGGCGAGGGTGAGCACCGTGCCGTGGACTCGGGCCGCGACCAGGCTGGCGGCGACCAGTGCGGTCGAGCCGCCGACCGAGCCGGCCGTGTGCACCCGCATCATGGGCTTGCCCACCGCGCCGAGCGCGTCCGCGAGGTACAGCTCGGGCATCATGACGCCCTCGAAGAAGTCGGGCGCCTTGCCGATGACGACGGCCTCGATGTCGGCCCAGCCCAACTCGGCGTCGTCCAGGGCCCGTCGGGCGGCCTCGCGGACGAGTCCGGCGATCGACACGTCCCGGCGCGCCGCCACGTGCTTGGTCTGGCCGACCCCTACGACGGCCACGGGCTCCTTGCTCATCGGGGACCCCCTTCGAGTACGGCGACCAGGTTCTGTTGGAGACACGGGCCGGAGGTGGCGTGCGCGAGCGCCCGGTCGGACTCGCCCCGGTGGATGCGGGCGGCGGCCTCGCCGATCCGGATGAGCCCGGCGGCCATGATCGGGTTGGCGGCCAGGGCCCCGCCCGACGGGTTGACGCGCACGGTCTCGTCGAGCCCGAGGGCCCTGCGCAGGACGATCTCCTGGGAGCTGAACGGCGCGTGCAACTCGGCGGTGTCGACGGGCCGTTCGTAGGCCCCGGCCCGCTCGGCGGCGAGCCGGGCGGACGGTGAGTCGGTCAGGTCGCGCACGCCGAGGCCGTGTGCCTCGATGCGGTGGTCGATGCCCCGGATCCAGGCGGGCCGCTCGCACAGTTCCCTGGCCCGCTCCCCCGCGGCGAGGATGACGGCGGCGGCCCCGTCGCCGATGGGCGGGCAGTCCCCGGTGCGCAGCGGCCGTACGAGGTAGTCGCACTGGGGCACCGAACCCCGCAGCTGGGCATGGGAGTTGGCGTTCGCGTCCGCGCGGCTGCGCACCCCGACCGCCGCCAGGGCCGGTTCGTCCGTGGCGCCCGCGTCGATGAGGGCCTGGGCCTGGAGGGCGGCCAGGGCGACGGAGTCGGGCCACAGCGGGGCCAGGTAGTACGGGTCGAGCTGCCGGGTGAGGACGTCCCGTACGGAGCCCGGCGAGGACTTGCCGTAGGAGTAGACGAGCGCGGTGTCGGCGTCCCCCGTGCGGAGTTTCACCCAGGCCTCGTAGAGCGCCCACGCCCCGTCCATCTCGACGTGCGACTCGGAGATCGGCGGCCAGGCGCCCACGCCGTCGAGGGCGAGGGTGAAGGAGAAGGCGCGGCCGGCGAGGTAGTCGCTGGAGCCGGAGCAGGTGAAGCCGATGTCGGCGGTCTTCAACCCGGTCCGCTCCAGGACCTGGTGGAGCACCGGCATGAGCATCTCCACCTCGGAGACCTCGTCGCTGGTGCGCCGGTGGTCGGTCTGGGCGAAGGCCACGACGGCGATGTCACGGGCTCCCGGGGCTTCTTCGCGCGTCACAGCAGCTCCTTGTACATGTCGTAGTCCGCGTCGGGTTCGCCGGTGGGCCGGTAGTGGTCGGGGTAGCGGGCCCCTTGCGTCCACACCGGCTCCACGCGCAGCCCCATGCGCACCTGGTCGTAGGGGATGCCGGCGATCCGGCCGTGCAGGGCGAGCCCGGCACCGTCGAGGGCGATGTGGGCGTAGACGTAAGGGACTTCGATGTCCAGGTTCTTCGCCTTGATGTTGACGATGCAGAAAGTGGTGACCGTGCCGCCCGGACCGACCTCGACGCGCTCCCGTGTGGCGACCCCGCAGGTCGGGCAGGCGCCGCGGGGCGGGACGTACACCTTGCGGCAGGACGGGCATCGTTCGCCGACGATGCGCCGGTCGCCGAGGGCCTCGATGTAGCCGGTCTGGGCGCGTCCCGGCGAGTACGTGTAGTCGAGGCGGGCGGCGGCGACGATGCCGGTGATCGCCTCCTGGAACTCTCCGCTGCGGCCCGCCGGTTCCACCGGTCCGCCGTCGTACGGTTCGAAGCAGGCGATGTCCGTGATGGCACCGGACCGCTCCTCGGCCCACCGCACCCGGACCCGCATACCGGTGCGGACGGTGTCGGGGCCGGGCGCGTCGAGGGCGTGCAGCAGGGCCGTGTCGGCGCCGTCGAGTTTCACCAGCACCCAGGCGAAGGGGGTGTCGAGGGGCTGGCCGCGACGGGGCTCGTGGTTCCAGGCCCAGGTGGTGACGGTTCCGGTGGGGGCGACCTCGACGAGGTCCCGGATCTCCTCGGCGGTGACGGGGTCGTACTCGACGGGCGGCACCAGCACCTTGCCGTCACCCGTGCGTACACCGAGGACAACCCGCTCCCGCAGCCCGGTGAGAAAGGCGCTCTGCACGGGGCCGACGGACCGGGTGAACGGAAACTCGACGGTGAGGGGGGCCTTGAGGATCGCGGACATCGGGGCTTGCCTCCTTCGAAAGGGGGGCGGCAGGAGCGCCCCCGAGGGCGCGGGGAACTGCGCGACCAGCCACGACGGACCCGCGGCCGACACACGACCTGAGCAGTACGTCTACGCCCGCCTGTAAACGGGGGGCCTCTTCTCGGCGAAGGCACGAGCCCCCTCCTTCGCGTCGGCCGTGTCGAAGACCGGCCACCCCCGCTTCAACTCGGCGGCCAGCCCCTCCGCCTCGGTCATCTCGGCCGTCTCGTACACGGACGCCTTCACCGCCTCCACGGCCAGCGGCCCGCACGCGTTGATCTGTTCGGCGATCTCCAGGGCCTTGGGCAGGGCTGTGCCGTCGGCCACGACGTGCCCGACGAGACCGATCCCGGCGGCCTCGTGCGCGCTGTAGGGCCGGCCGGTGAGCAGCATCTCCAACGCGTGCGTACGCGGGATCTGCCGCTGGAGGCGGACCGTGGAACCGCCGATCGGGAAGAGCCCGCGCCGGACCTCGAAGAGGCCGAACGTCGCCGACTCCCCCGCGACGCGGATGTCCGTGCCCTGGAGGATCTCCGTGCCGCCGGCGACACAGTGCCCCTCGACCGCGGCGATGACCGGTTTGCGCGGCCGGTGGTGACGCAGCATCGCCTTCCAGTGCAGGTCGGGGTCGGCCTTGAGCCGGTCCCGGTACTGCCGGCCCTCCATGCCCTTGCCCGCGAGGGCCTTCAGGTCCATCCCGGCGCAGAAGGCACCGCCGGCTCCCGTGAGGACGATCGAGCGGACCTCCTCGTCCTCGTCGGCCTGGACCCAGCCGTCGTACAGGCCGACCAGCATCGGCAGCGAGAGCGCGTTCTTGGCCTCGGGCCTGTTGAGCGTGAGCACCAGTGTGGCGCCTTCGCGTCGCACGGTGAGGTGTTCGGTGCCGCCCATCCGGTGTCCTCCGTCCACAGGAAACGAGAACAGGTTGCAGGAGCCGGGTCGGCACTTCAAGGGTTTTCTGACAGACAGTCAGATTTCTGTGCGTGGACTCTTCACAGTTGTGCCGCCCTTTGCTCTGATGACCGGCAACCGAGGGGCAGCGGGGTCAGGAGGAGTGCGGTGGAGTACAACCTTGCCGACCTGTTCGAGTCGGTCGTCGACGTGGTTCCCGACCGGGCGGCGCTCGCGTACCTCGACATCCCCGGTACGCGCGCGGAACGCCGGCTGACCTACGCCGAACTGGACGCGGCGGCGAACCGGATCGGCCACCATCTGCTCGACGGCGGGATACGGCCCGGCGAGCATGTCGGCCTGCATCTCTACAACGGCGTCGAGTACCTGCAGACCGCGCTCGGCTGCCTCAAGGCGAGGATCGTGCCGGTCAATGTCAACTACCGCTATGTGGCAGAGGAGTTGGTCTACCTCTACCGCGACGCGGACCTGGCCGGGCTGGTCTTCGAGGCGGAGTTCACGGGGCGGGTGGCGGCTGCGCTGCCGCGGACGGAGAAGCTGCGGCACCTGGTGCGGGTGGGGACCCCCGCGCCGGACGCGCCCGCCCTCGACGCCGTCGCCTTCGTCGAGGCGGAGGCCGCCGCGTCGGACGGCCGGGGCTTTCCGGCGCGCTCGGGCGACGACCAGTTCATCATCTACACCGGCGGCACCACGGGCATGCCCAAGGGGGTGATGTGGCGTCAGGAGGACCTGTTCTTCTCGGGGTTGGGCGGCGGCGCGCCGACCGGGGAGCCGGTGAAGTCCCCGGAGGAGCTGGCCGAGCGGGTGGCTGCCGGGGGCGAGGGGATCACGTTCTTCCCCACGGCCCCGCTGATGCACGGGACGTCCACTCTCACCGCGTTCATCGGGTTCAACTTCGGCCAACGGGTCGTGATCCACCGCAAGTTCGTGCCCGAGGAGGTCCTGCGCACCATCGAGCGGGAGAAGGTCACCAGTGTGTCCCTGGTCGGCGACGCGATGCTGCGGCCGCTGATCGACGCGCTCGGCGGGCCCCTGAAGGGCACCGACTGCTCGTCGCTGTTCAGTGTGTCGACCTCTGGGGCGATCATGTCCGAGACGGTCCGGCGGCAGTTCCAGGCCCTGGTGCCGAACGCGATGCTGCTGAACAACTTCGGCTCGTCGGAGTCAGGTTTCAACGGAACGGCCACGCAGGACGCGGGCGCGGGCGACGGTTTCCGCATCCGCGTGCACTCCCGTACGCAGGTCGTGGACCCGGCGACGTACGAGCCGGTCCCGGTCGGTGTGCCCGGCCGGGTGGCGCAGCGGGGCCATGTCCCCCTCGGCTACTACAACGACCCTCGGAAGACCGCAGAGACCTTCTTCGAGCGGGACGGCGAGCGCTGGGTGCTTCTCGGCGACATGGCGACCGTCGACGAGGAGGGCGTCGTCACGGTCCTCGGCCGGGGGTCGCAGTGCATCAACACCGGTGGCGAGAAGGTGTATCCGGAGGAGGTCGAGCAGGCGCTCAAGGCCCATCCCGACGTCTACGACGCGCTGGTCGCCGGGGTGCCGGACGTCCGGTGGGGCAACCACGTGGCCGCCGTGGTGCAGCTGCGCGAGGGGGCCGCCCGGCCGTCGCTGGAGGACATCCAGACCCACTGCCGCACCCGCCTCGCCGGCTACAAGATCCCCCGCCAGCTGGTCCTCACCGACGCCATCCAGCGCTCCCCCAGCGGCAAGGCGGACTACCGCTGGGCGCGCTCGGTGGCGGTGGCGGCGGACGCGTGAGCCGGCCACCGGGGTCGCGTCCGGTCAGGGGCGCGTGAAACGGTCGCGGAGCTCGCGCTTGAGGATCTTTCCGCTGGCGTTGCGCGGTAGTTCGTCCACGAAGAAGACCCGCTTCGGTGCCTTGAAGTGGGGGAGCTTCTCGCGGGCGTGGGAGATCAGTTCCTCCTCGGTCGCCTCGCCCCGGGGGACGACGACCGCCGCGACGGCCTCGATCCAGTGGTCGTCGGGCAGGCCGATCACCGCGACCTCGGCCACCCGGTCGTGGGTGTAGAGCGCGTCCTCGACCTGGCGGGAGGCGATCAGGACGCCACCGGAGTTGATGACGTCCTTCACCCGGTCGACGACCGTGAAGAACCCGTGGGCG
The DNA here is from genome assembly GCF_020982545.1 of Streptomyces sp. MNU76. Lineage (GTDB taxonomy): Bacteria > Actinomycetota > Actinomycetes > Streptomycetales > Streptomycetaceae > Streptomyces. Next base: position 168,514 of record NZ_JAJKLK010000010.1, read on the forward strand.
TCGCGCACCGCGAGGTCCCCGGAGTGGAACCAGCCGTCACGGAACGCCTCGGCGGTCTCCTCCGGCTTCTCCCAGTAGCCCTCGCAGAGTTGGGGCGACTGATACACGATCTCGCCGGGAGAGCCGTCGGGCACCTCCTCACCGTCCTCGTCGACGACCTTGGCCTCGACGAACATGACGGGACGCCCGCAGGAGTCCATCCGGCCCTTGTGCTCGTAAGGACCGAGGACCATGGACAGCGGGCCGATCTCGCTCTGTCCGAAGCAGTTGTGGAAGGCCAGCTTCGGCAGGCGCTCCCTGAGGCGTTCCAGGACCGGCACCGGCATGATCGACGCCCCGTAGTAGGCCTTGCGCAGCCCGCCGAGGTCGCGGGTGTCGAAGTCGGGGCGGTTCGCGAGGGCGATCCACACCGTGGGCGGGGCGAAGAGGCTGTCGGCGCGGCCCTCCTCCACCAGGTCCAGGATCCGGTCGCCGTCGGGCCCGTCGAGGATCGTGTTGGTGGCCCCGACCGCGAGGTACGGCACCAGGAACACATGCATCTGCGCCGAGTGGTAGAGCGGCAGGGAGTGCAGAGGCAGGTCGCCCGCCTGGAGGTCCAGGGCGGCGATCGCGCTGAGGTACTCGTGCACCAGGGCGCGGTGCGTCATCATCGCGCCCTTGGGGAGCGCGGTGGTGCCCGAGGTGTAGAGGAGCTGGACGAGGTCCTCGGCGCGGGACTCCTCCCCGTCGTACGGCTCGGTGGTCGCGAGGCGGGCGAGGAGCGAGTCGTCGGCGTCCCGCAGCGCCAGGGTGCGGGTGCCGTCGGGGAGGTGGCCGGCCAGGTCCGGGTCGGTGAGGACGAGGGTGCTGCCCGACTGGTCGAGGATGTAGGAGAGGTCGTCCCCGGTGAGGTTCTGGTTGACCGGGACGTGCACCAGGCCGGCTCGGGCCGCGCCCAGGAAGGCGATCAGGTAGGCGTCCGAGTTGTGGCCGTAGGCGGCGACCCGGTCGCCCGGTGCGAGGCCGGTGTCGCGCAGGGCACGGGCGGCACGGGAGACGGCATCGTCCAGTTCGGCGTAGGTCCAGGACCGCTCGCCGTAGTGGATCGCGGTGCGGGCCGGGGTCCGCCGGGCGCTGCGCCGCAGCGTCCCGTCGACCGTCACGCTGCGACCAGCCGTCATGTCCCGCTCTCCTTCGTCCAGGTCCTGCCGCGATCCTCGTTCCGTCGCGCGAGCCAGGTCAAGCGCATCGGCCCCGTGGCCGCTGTCCGGCGCACATGGCGGGAAGTCGCTCAACCCCGGCCTTCGTACGGTGAGTCACCTTGAGGGAAGATCCATCACCCGTATGGACTACGTGGACACGTGTCGACCTGCTCAACCCTTTCTTCCTCCGACGACGTTGGGAGTCGCCATGCGCACCCGCCTGAGACAGCCCGCTCGGACTGCGCGCTCGGCAGCGACGCGGACGCGGTGCAGCCGGGCATCTTCGGGCCCGCGAGGATGCCGACGCTGAAGGACGCGCCGTACGCGGAGAACTCCAACGACAGCGCGTGGCTGGCCAACGCGGACCAGCCGCTGACGGGGTACGAGCGGGTCTTCGGCAATGTCGGCACCCAGCGGTCGCTACGGACCCGCGGCGCGATCGAGGACGTGGCGGCCATGGCCGACAAGGGCGGCCTGACCGTACGGGACCTGCAGCGGCAGCAGTTCGCCAATCGGGTGCCCGCGGCCGATCTCGCGGCCGACGACGTGGCCCGTGCCTGTGCCGCGCTGCCGGGCGGGACGGCGACGGCCGGTGACGGCGTGGAGGTGGACGTGTCCGATGCGTGCCGGGTGCTGCGGACCTGGGACCGGACCGTCGACGGCGACAGTCGGGGCGCGCTGCTCTTCGACCGCTTCTGGCGGCGGCTGAGCGCCACGCTGCCGCGCCCGCAGTTGTGGAAGGTGCCGTTCTCGGCGGCGGACCCGGTCAACACCCCGAACACGCTCAACACCGACGCGCCCGGCTTCGAGACAGCCCTGGCGGAGACGTTGACGGAACTGCGGGCGTCGGGCGTCGCGTTGGACGCGAAGCTCGGCGACCACCAGTTCGTCGTACGGAACGGATCGCGCATCCCGGTGTCCGGCGGCACGGAGTCGCTGGGCGTGTGGAACAAGATCGAGTCGGCGTGGCGCGGGGCCGAGGGCGGCTATGCCGAGGTCTCGTCGGGTTCCAGCCACATCCAGGCGGTCGGCTGGGACGGCGGCCGCTGCCCGGTGGCCCGCACGCTGCTGACGTACTCGCAGTCGTCGAACCCGAATTCACCCCACTACCTGGACCAGACGCGGCTGTTCTCGGCGGAGAAGTGGGTGACCTCCCGGTTCTGCGAGAAGGACATTCTGTCCTCGCCGAAGCTGAAGGTGGTGCGTGTGAGCCAATGAGCGACGGGGTGTGGTGCCGCCCCGCTCGGGGCGGCACCATTCTTCTGACAGCACCATGCCATTGGCATATCACTCTTCCTCTTGAGGAGGCCCCTCGGTGGCGCAGGACTCGTTACGTCCGGAGACGGACTCGACGACCATGATCGACACGTCGGTGCCGCACTCGGCCCGGATCTGGAACTACTGGCTGGGCGGCAAGGACAACTACCCGGTCGACCACGCGGCGGGCGACGCCTTCCGCGCGGTGTTCCCCGGCATCACCGATCTCGCCCGCGACTCGCGGGCGTTCCTCGGCCGGGCGGTCACCTTCCTCGCCGGCGAGGCGGGGATACGTCAGTTCCTGGACATCGGCACCGGGCTGCCGACTGCGGACAACACGCACGAGATCGCGCAGCGGACCGCCCCGGACGCGCGGGTCGTCTACGTGGACAACGACCCGCTGGTGCTGACGCACGCGCGGGCGCTCCTCACCAGCACGCCCGAGGGGGCGACCGACTACGTCGACTCCGATCTGCACGCCCCCGAGACCGTGTTGCGGGAGGCCGCGAAGACGCTCGATCTCTCCCGGCCGGTCGGGCTGACGATGATGCAGGTCAGCGGACACATAGCCGACTACACCGAGGCACGTGCCGTCGTCGGCGCCCTGATGGACGCGCTGCCGCCCGGGAGTTGGTTCGCGTTCAACGACAGCGTGGACACGCACGAGGCGAACGCCGAGGCCACCCGCCGCTACAACGAGAGCGGCGCGGTTCCCTACTTCCTGCGGAGCCCAGCCGAACTGGCCGGTTTCTTCGACGGGTTGGAGCTGCTGGCACCGGGGGTCGTCCCGCTCAACGACTGGCGCCCCGGCCCCGCGACCCCGGTCCACGGCGAGGTCATCGCACTGGGCGGGGTCGCGCGCAAGCCGTGACGGGACCTCGATGCCGACGCCGACGCCCGTGGCGGCGCCAAGACGCCGGTGCCTCGACATCGCAGCCGATACCGGCGCCGGCGCCGATGATGCCGATGCCGATGCCGTCCGGGGTCTCAGACGGCCTTCTCCCGGCCCTCCCAGTACGGCTCCCGCAACCGCCGTTTGTAGAGCTTGCCGTTGGGGTCGCGGGGCATCGCCTCGGTGAAGTCGACGCTCCTCGGGCGCTTGTATCCGGCCAGACGGCGGGCGCAGTGGGCCAGGATCTCCTCGGCCAGGACCGGCCCCGGTGTGAACCCGGGGGCCGGTTCGACCACGGCCTTGACCTCCTCGCCCCAGTCGTCGTGCGGGATGCCGAAGGCGGCGGCGTCGGCGACGGCGGGATGGGTGAGCAGGGCGGACTCGATCTCGGCGGGGTAGATGTTGACGCCGCCGGAGATGATCAGGTCGATCTTGCGGTCCCGGAGGAAGAGATAGCCGTCCTCGTCGAGAACACCGAGGTCGCCGACGGTGAAGAAGTCACCGATGCGGTTCTTCCGCGTCTTGCCCTCGTCCTTGTGGTACGAGAAGCCGCCGGTGCTCATCTTCATGTAGACGGTGCCGAGTTCACCGGGCGGCAGCCGGTTGCCGTCGTCGTCGAAGACCGCGAGCTCGCTGATGGGCCAGGCCTTGCCGACCGTGCCGGGTTTCTTCAGCCAGTCCTCGGCGGTGGCGAAGGCACCGCCGCCCTCGCTGGCCGCGTAGTACTCCTCGACGCACTCGCCCCACCACTCGATCATGGCCCGCTTCACATGGTCCGGGCAGGGCGCGGCCCCGTGGATGGCGTGCCGCATGGACGACACGTCGTAGCGGGCGCGCACCTCCTCCGGGAGCGCGAGGAGCCGGTGGAACTGGGTCGGCACCATGTGGGTGTGCGTGCAGCGGTGGGCGTCGATGGCGCGGAGCATCCCCTCGGGCGTCCATTTGTCCATCAGCACCAGACGGTGTCCGATGTGCAGGGACGCGCCGGCGAACTGCAGGACGGCCGTGTGGTAGAGCGGCGAGCAGACCAGGTGGACGTTGTCGTCGAACGGCCGGATGCCGAAGATGCCGAGGAAGCCGCCGAGGTAGGACTCCTCGGGGAGTTTGCCGGGCAGCGGGCGGCGGATGCCCCGGGGGCGCCCGGTGGTGCCCGAGGTGTAGTTCATGACCCAACCGAGGGTGCGTTGCGCCGGCGCCGACTCGGGCTGCCCGTCCGGGAGTTCCGCGTACGGCCGGAAGCCCTCGACCGTGCCGACCGCGTACCGTCGGTTCTCGGGGAGCTTCGCCTCGTCGGCGGCGTTCCGGGCCGCTTCGGCGAACCGCTCGTGCGCGATGAGCACCTTGGCGCCGGAGTCGGAGACGATCCACGCGATCTCGGGGCCCACGAGGTGGTGGTTGACGGGCACGAGGTAGAAGCCGGCCTGGGTGGCGGCCAGGTAGGCGACGAGGAACTCGACGCCGTTGGGCAGGACGACCGCGAAGGCGTCGCCGCGTTCCAGTCCGGCCGCGCGCAGTCCGTGGACCAGCCGGTTGGTCTCGGCGCGCAGCCGTCCGGCGGTCCACTCCTCCCCGTCGGGCGCGACGAGCACCGTACGGTCGGGGTCCGCGGTGGCCTGGGCCCAGAAACCCTGGGGAGGCCGGCTTCGCGGGGCTTGGCCCTGGGAGGCTTGCCCCTGGGAGGCCTGGCTCACTGTCCCTCGCTCCTTTCGGCGATCCTTCCGGCGATCCGGTTGATGCGGTCCACGGCCTTCTCGAAGCCCCGGGTGAGGTCGTCGAAGACAGCCTGGACGCTGCGCTCGCTGTTCATCCGGCCGACGATCTGCCCGACCGGGGTGCCGAGCAGCGGCTCCACCTCGTACTTCTGGATGCGGGACACCGCCTCGGCGACGAGCAGGCCCTGCAGGGGCATGGGGAGGGTGCCGGGTCCACTGGGGTCGTCCCAGGCGTCGGTCCATTCGGTACGCAGCTGGCGGGCGGGTTTCCCGGTGAGGGCACGGGAGCGGACGGTGTCCCCGGAACCCGCGGCGAGCAACTTCTCGATCAGCCGGGGCGAGGGCAGTTCGGCCTCGGTCGTGGTCAGCCAGAGCGAGCCGAGCCAGACGCCCTGGGCACCCAGCGCGAGGGCGGCGGCCACCTGCTGTCCGCTGCCGATGCCTCCGGCGGCCAGCACCGGCAACGGGGCGACGGCGTCGACGACTTCGGGGGTCAGCACCATGGAGGCGATCTCGCCGGTGTGGCCGCCGGCCTCGTAGCCCTGGGCCACGACGATGTCGATACCGGCGTCCGCGTGCTTGCGTGCGTGGCGGGCACTTCCGGCGAGCGCGGCGACGAGGATCCCCCGCTCGTGGGCGCGGTCGACGACGTCGGCGGGCGGGGAACCGAGGGCGTTGGCGAGCAGCTTGATCGGGTAGTCGAAGGCGACGTCGAGCTGGCTGCGGGCGACCTGTTCCATCCAGCCGGTGATGCGCCAGCCGGAGGCCTCCCCCTCTGCGAGTTCGGGGACGCCGTACTGGGCGAGGGTGTCCTTGACGAACTGCCGGTGCGACTCGGGGATCATCGCCTCGATGTCGGCCTCCGTCACGCCCTCGACCTTCTTGGCCGGCATCACGACGTCCAGGCCGTAGGGCATGCCGTCGACATGGGCCTCGATCCAGTCGAGGTCGCGTTTGAGGTCGTCGGGGGCCGTGTAGCGGACCGCGCCGAGCACCCCGAAGCCGCCGGCCCGGCTGATGGCGGCCGCGACCGCGGGGAACGGGGTGAAGCCGAAGACGGCGTACTGGACTCCGAGGGTGTTGCTCAGCTCCGTCTGCATGGTGCGCAGGATGCCGTAGTCCTCCGGACGAGGGAAGGGGTTTTCTGATGCCTCGTCAGATTTGGCGTGCGGGGTGGGTGGGGCTGGGCGCCTAGGGGTGCCTCGGAAGGTTGGGGGCGGGTGCGGGTGGGTGGGGGCTGGGCGCGCAGTTCCCCGCGCCCCTTCAGGGCACGGCCCTGCTGATCGCGGGCAATCAGCAGGGCCTCTCCCCCGTGAACGGCCCCCGTTGCCGCTCGTGGGGTTGATTTCAGCGCGCGGTGCATTGTCTGGCAGGGGGGTTCGGGCGTCCGGACAACGGGCGGGCCGCCGGGAGTTGTTCCTGTCTCACTCCCCCAGGACGGCCATCGCCGCGTTGTGGCCGGGGACTCCGCTCACTCCGCCGCCGCGTACCGCGCCCGCGCCGCACAGCAGGACGTTGGCGTGGCGGGTCTCCACGCCCCAGCGGCCGGTGCCCTCCTGGGCGTAGGGCCAGGCGAGGTCGCCGTGGAAGATGTTGCCGCCCGGGAGGCCCAGGTCGCGTTCCAGGTCGAGGGGGGTCCTGGCCTCGATGCAGGGACGGCCGTCGGCGTCGGTGGCCAGGCAGTCCGCGAGGGGCTCGGCGAGGTGGGCGTCCAGCTGGGCGAGGGTCGACTCGAGGAGTTCCTCGCGTACGCCGTCGTTGTCGGCCTCGAACAGCCGCGCTGGTGTGTGCAGGCCGAACAGGGTGAGCGTCTGGTAACCCTGCTCGATGAGGTCCGGGCCGAGGATGGTCGGATCGGTGAGGGAGTGGCAGTAGATCTCGGAGGGCGGGGCCTCGGGCAACGCGCCGGAGGCGGCCTGGGCGTGGGCGGCCGCCAGTTGGCCGTACCCCTCGGCGACGTGGAAGGTCCCGGCGAAGGCCTCGTGCGGATCGACGGACTCGTCCCGGAGCCCGGGGAGCCGCTTGAGCAGCATGTTCACCTTGAGCTGGGCGCCCTCGGCCGGAGCGGGCGGTTCGTCGCCGGTCAGGGCGGCCAGCTCCTGCGGCGAGGCGTTCACCAGGACGTGCCGGGCGGCGACCGTGCCCTCCGTGTCGGCGGTCCGGTAGGTGATCTCGGCGGACCGTCCGTCCGTGGCGATGTGCCGGACCTCGTGGCCCGTGGCGATCACGGCACCGGCGTCGCGCGCCGCCCTGGCCAGCGCGTCCGTGAGAGCACCCATGCCGCCGACGGGCACGTCCCAGGCGCCCGTGCCGCCACCGATCACGTGGTAGAGGAAGCAGCGGTTCTGGCGCAGCGAGGGGTCGTGGGCGTCCGCGAAGGTGCCGATGAGCGCGTCGGTGAGGACGACACCGCGTACGAGGTCGTCCGTGAACGTCGACTCGACGGCGGCGCCGATCGGTTCCTCGAAGAGCGTCCGCCACGCCTCCGCGTCGTCGACGCGTCGGCGCAGTTCGTCGCGGGTGGGGAGGGGCTCCGTGAGCGTGGGGAACACCCGTTCGGCGACTCGGCCCGTCATCCCGTAGAACCGCTGCCAGGCCTCGTACTCGCGGCCCGAACCGGTCAGCCGACCGAAGGCCTCGCGGGTGCGGTGCTCGCCACCGCCGACGAGCAGACCTGTCGGCCGGCCGTCGCGTTCGACGGGGGTGTACGAGGAGATCGTGCGGCCGCGGACCCGGAAGTCGAGGTCCAGGTCCCGCACGATCTTCCGGGGCAGCAGGCTGACCAGGTAGGAGTACCGCGAAAGCCGGGCGTCGACACCGGCGAAGGGGCGCGTCGAGACGGCGGCTCCGCCGGTGTGGTCCAGCCGCTCCAGCACGAGGACGGACCGGCCCGCGCGCGCGAGGTACGCGGCGGCGACCAGACCGTTGTGACCGCCTCCGACGATCACGGCGTCGTAGGAGTCGTGCGACCGGGGCCCGCTCGGGCGTGCGGGGCGTGCTGAGGGTGCGGGGGTGGCAGACATGGCTCTTGGTAACACGCGCCGATCGGGGTCGGCCAGGGGAACGGGTCAGGCGGATCAACGGCGTGCGGCGGGGACCAGCCCGGTGGGCGGGCTCAGCCGTGGGCGGGGCCGCCGTCGGCGTAATTCCGCGACGCGTCGGTACAGCTCGACCGCCTCCTGGCCGCGACCGAGCTGCTCCAGGCAGTGCGCCTCGTCGTTGCGGCTGGCGAGGGCGTCGGGATGGTCGGGGCCGAGGACGCGCTCGCGGGCGTCGGCGACCCGACGGTACTCGGTGAGGGCGTCGCCCCAGCGGCCGAGCCAGCCGAGGCCGACGGCGACCTCGCGGCGGCTGACGAGGGTGTCGGGGTGGTCCGGTCCGAGGACGCGCTCGCGCAGGGCGCACACGTCACGGGACTCGGCGAGGGCCTCCTCCCAGCGGCCGAGCCGACCGAGGTTGACGCCGAGGCCGTGGCGGGCGCGGAGCGTCTCGGTGTGGGCGGGGCCATGGACGCGGGTGCGGTCGTCGACGAGGGCACGGTAGAGGCCGAGCGCGTCGGCGCTGCGGCCGAGCCTGCCGAGACTGATGCCGACCTCGTGGCGGGCGGCCAGCGTGTCGGGGTGGTCGGGGCCGAGGGCCTGGGCCCGGGAGTCGGCGACCTCCTGGTAGGTCCGCAGTGCCTCGGGCCAGCGGCCCAACTGGCCGAGGGCGTAGGCGACCTCGTACCGGGTGACGAGGGTGTCGGGGTGGTTGGCGCCGAGCACCCGGGCGCGGACGGCGGCCACGTCGTCCGCCATGCGGTACGAGTCCTCCAGACGGCCGAGCCTGCTGAGGTTGAAGGCCAGGTTGTGGCGGCAGCGCAGGGTGTCCGGGTGGTCGGGGCCGACCAGGCGCTCGCGGACGGCGAGGACCGAGGTGTAGGCCTGGTGAGCTTCCAGGTGACGGCCCAACTGGCCCAGCACGTAGGCCATTTCCTGCCGGGCGGCGATGGTCTCGGGGTGCTCGGGGCCGAGGACGTGCTCGCGGGCTCGGGCCACGTGGGCGAACTCGCGCAGCGCGTCGGCGGGGCGTCCGGTGCGGCTGAGGGTGAAGCCGACCTCGTAGCGGCTGGAGAGCGTGTCGGGGTGGTCGGGGCCGAGGGCGTGCTCGCGTTCGGCGGCGACCGCGCGGTGCACCTCACCGGCCTCCGTCCAGCGGCCGAGGCGGCCGAGGCTCAGGCCCGCGTTGTGCCGGCCGGCCAGGGTGGTGATCAACTCCGGTGGTGGGGCGGGACGTTCCTCCTGTGCGGGTGTTCGACGCGCCCTGGCGGGCGTGGGCGATCCAGTCCCCGGTGAGCCCTGCGGAGGGGTCCGGCGGGGCAGGCCCGGTCCGGCTCCGGCGGCTTGTGGCCGGTGGTCATGCCCCGGGTCCAGGAGGGCAGCCGGGGTTCGCGCCGACGGTCGGCCGGGCGGTTCCGGGGCCACCCCACCGGGAACGGCTTCGGGAGAGACCGGGGCGGGGCGACGAACGGGACGCGGGCGCGGGCCGGTGGCGGGGTCGTCGCCGCACGCCCCTCGTCTACCCTGCGGCCCAGTTCACGGGCGTCGTGGGGGCGTTGGTCCGGCTCCTTGGCGAGCAGGTCGAGGATGATCCGGTCGAGGTACTCGGGCACCTCGTCGCGGTGGCTGCGCGGGGGTGTCGGCGCGGTGTCGCGGTGGCCCATGAGCACCGCCCAGGCGTCGTCGAGGTCGAACGGCGGCACACCGGTGACGATCTCGTAGAGCACGCAGCCGAACGAGTAGAGGTCACTGCGCCGGTCGACCTGAGCACCGATGATCTGCTCGGGCGACATGTAGTGCGGGGTGCCCATCGCGATGCCGGTGCCGGTGAGGCGGGAGGTGAAGGTGACATCACGGCCCAGGCGCGCTATGCCGAAGTCGCAGATCTTCACGGTGCCGTCGGTGAGCAGCATGATGTTGGCGGGTTTCAGGTCGCGGTGCACGATGCCCTGGAGGTGGGTGTAGGCGAGGGCGGAGGCCACCTGGTCGGCGATCTCGACGACCGCGGGGACGGCCAGCGGATGGTGCCTGTTGTCCTCCAGGAGCTGGCTGAGGTTGCGGCCCTCCAGCAACTCCATGACGAGGAACAGCACTCCGTCGGACTCGCCGAAGTCGTGGACGACGGTCACGCCCCGGTGCTGGAGGGCCGCTGCGACGCGTGCCTCGCGCCGGAAGCGTTCCCGCAGGATCTGGGTGAAGGACTGGTCGGGCTGGGCGTCGAGGGGTTTGAGGCACTTGACCGCGACCTGCCGCCCCAGTGACTCGTCCCTCGCCCGCCAGACCTCGCCCATTCCCCCGCGCCCGATCAGATCGAGCAGCCGGTACCGGCCCTGGATCAGCCTGGTGTCCCCCATCGCCGACGATCGCCCCGTATCCGAACGGACCCGCCCTCCCCTGGCCGGTCCAGTATGGCGGCCTATCTGCCCACTTTGTACGGTGCGGGGCGCGAGCCGGGGCCGAGCCGTGACATGGCGCGCAGGATGTGCTTGGGCGGGAGTTGCCAGCGCAGACATGCGGGAACACAGCGCAGGAAGGTTCCGGTGAGCCGCAGGCGACGGGTGACCACGGCGGGTGCGGGGCCGGGTCGGCCGTACAACTCGTGGGCGTACGGCGGCAGGGAGGCGTACGCCAGGTTCGCCACGCGCCGCCACAGTGCCTCACGTGCCGGTACGAGCAACGGGTGGGTGGGCGGCCGCCGCAGGAAGTCGTTGGGATCGGTCCTGACCTGCGCTGATGCCAACTGGGTTCTGCGACTGGAAGACGGAATCAGACAGACACCTGGCCTTCCGGTACACCGCAGGTCAGGGAGCGTTCCGTCGAGAGCACGAGGCCGGCTTCCCACAGCGGGCGGAGATCCCGCGCGCCTTCGGCGGCGATCAGACCCCGTAGCTCCGCGCACGAGAGTCCCGGTCAGGTACGGCCCGTCAGGATCATGATCATCGCGTATACGGGGCGTCCTGGGCAATCACAGCGCGTGCAGAAATGAAGCCTGGCACTGCCGATTGGGTCTGCAAATCACCGCCCCTCTCAATGACGCGAGCACAATCCGACGGTCTCCCTCCCGCCGCCCGGCGAGCGGGAGTTGGCGACAGTGACGACTGCGCTTGCCCGGGACCTCTCACCGGGGAACGAGTTCATCGTGAACGGCCCGCCACGGGCCGTGGAGGCGTTTGAGCCCCACGACTCCCCTGCAGCGGAGCTGAGAACCGCGAGCGGCCCGCCGTACCGGTGTTCCTGGTGCGGCGGGCCGTTCCTTGTTCGAATGACCGAACCTGGGTCGGCCTCACTCGAGGAGAACCCGGAAGGGGTTCAGACCCCGGGAGCGGGGGTCATCCGGCGGCGAGGGTGGTCCACTTCTGGTTGGAGCCGCCGTGGCAGTCCCACAGCACGAGCTGTGTGCCGTTGGTCGAGGAGGCGCCCGGAACGTCGAGGCAGCGGCCGGAGGAGGGGTTGCGGTAGCCGCCGTTGTATGGCTGCCAGACCTGGTTGGCGCCGCCGTGGCAGGCCCAGAGCTGCACCTTGGTGCCGTTGGCGGTGGCCCCGCCGACGGTGTCGAGGCACTTGCCCAGGGAGCGCAGTGTGCCGTCGGTGTAGGCGGACCAGTACTGGTTGGCACTGTCCCCGCAGCTCCACGTCTGGACGGCGGTCCCGTCGGCGGTGCCGGCGCCGTTGACGTCCATGCACTTGCCGGCGATGCCGGACTGCACGCGTGCGGGGGCGGGGGCGGGGTTCCTCAGCCACCCGGCGCTGTCCGCGGCCTGGACGCCGCGGTGGAAGGCGTCGGCCATCTTCTGGTAGCCCGCGTCGTTGGGATGCAGGGCGTCGACCAGGTCGGCCGTGGTCAGGCCGCTCATGTCGACGTAGGCGACGCGCTTACCCGCGGACTGTGCGTCCCTGACGATCTGCGGGATCGCCTGGTTGTACGCGCCCCGGTACTGCTCCTCCGAGCCGCTGGTGGACACGACCAGGGAGGCCACGAGGACGGTCGCGTCGGGGGCGGCGGCGGTGATCTGGTCGACCAGCGACCGCAGCCGGGCGGTGGCGGTGGAGACCTGGTAGCTCTCGTTGAGGTCGTTGGTGCCGATGTGCAGCGTCACGACGTTGGGCCGGTAGCGGGTCAGTGAGGCGTCGGTGAGTGCGGCAATCTGGTGGATCTTGTAGCCGGAGTGGCCTTCGTTGTCGGGGTCGGACATCGGGCCGCTCCGTCCCGTGCCCACGAAGTCCAGCGGATGTCCGTCCGCCGCAAGCCTGTTCCACAACGGCGCGCGGTAGCCGTTGCCGGTGCTGCTGCCCACGCCCCAGGTGATCGAGTCACCCAACGGCATGACCCGCAAAGGGGTGGTGGGCGCGGCGGAGGCAGGGGTCACACCCGCCGCCGTCACCCCGAGCACGGCGGCGACAAGCGTCACCAGGGGGAGAATCCAGGACTTTCTCATACAGACGTCCTTTTCTGCGAGTGATGGTGGATCAGTGGGTAGGGCGATAGCCGTTGGTGCCGGCCACTCGGCACCTGTTTGCTACCGATCTGGGCCGGACAACTCCGCCCTCGCTGAGCGTCCCGGCGGCTCACACCGCGAGGATCTGCCAGCCCTGGTTGGAGCCGCCGGTGGAGGGCCACTGGGTGACCTTGGCACCGTCCGCGGGGGGGGGAGGCGTCCTTGACGTCGGCGCACCAGCCGTTGCGGACATTGACGAACTGGTAGAGCCGTTGGTCGAAGGCACCAGCATCCACGACTGGTTGTCGCCGCTGTCGTCGGTTCACTGATTGAGTCCGTCGCCCTGGCCGGAACCGCCCGGCTCGCTGGTTCGCTCCACGGCCACTGGATGACCGCGCCGCCGTCGGCGGTCGAGGCGCCATTGACGTCCATCACCTTGCCGCTCTCGCGGGTTCACCAGCAGGACGGTCCCAGCGTGCGCGTTGAAGGGACGGTCGTGGACCCCGAAGTTGCGGATCGAGGCCCGGACGCCGGAGGGCAGCCCGCTGGCCGTCACCCGTGAGCAGCGTGCCTGAGCGCGGAGGCGAAACGGCTGCGGCAACCGTCATGGCGGCCACGCCGGGCAGCACGCCGCGACGACTGATCGGTGGGACAACGTTCCACTCCTGACTCTTCCCAGAACAGCACGGACGGTGTGAGCCTCTGGTTCAGAGCAACGTGTGGAGGGCGTCGTGGTGGTGGACCGCATACCAATGCATACGCGGGTACACCGGATGCATGAGGGGCTTTAGCCTCGCCGCTTCGATTGCTGACGGGTTCTGTCGGTCCGGACGGGGGGCAGGCGAGGGTCCCGTCTGCTGGCCCGCGAGTTCCTTGCCGCCCGTGACGATGAGGACTACGTCCCCGGCGAGAGGGGCCATCGCGCGCCGTCCTCGACGTTCGTCCGCGCCGCGGTCGTCCGCGCCGCCCGAGATGAGCAGCTGTCCTACCTCGCCGTCCACTGCCACTTCGGTCTCGGGCAGGTCCAGTTCTCCCAGTCACGAACGCGGATACGCGCCCCTGCGGCAGATCAGCGGACAGGCCGTCGGCGGCCTTGTCCTCACCCCTCACGCCGCCGCAGGCGACCTCTGGCTTCCCGACGGCAGCAGGACCCGTCTGAGCGAAACCGTCATCTCCGCCGGGAACCTCATTCGGCTACGACCGGCTCCTGCCGCAACGGCTGTCTCCGCCCCCGTGTGGGACCGGCAGGCACGGCTTCTGGGCGACCGCGGGCAAGAAACACTGGCCCGGCTACGCGTCGCCCTCGTCGGCCTCGGCGGTGTCGGCAGTGTCGTCGTCGAAGGACTTGCCCGGCTCGGCGTCGGGGAACTCGTCCTCATGGACAGCGAACCCGTTTGACGCGACCAACCTCCCGCGGCTGCTGGGAGCCGAGCATGCGACTGGATCTTCCTGGCCGCCGACAGCCATTCGGCCCGGTACCGGGTCGACGCCGTCGTCCACGAGTTCCTCATCCCCACCACTCGAGTCGGCGTGAAGATCCCCGTCTCCCCGGACGGTGGCATCGGGCAGATCCACACCGCCACTCGTTTGACCACTCCCGGGGTCGGCCGCATGTGGTGCAACGACCTCATCGACCCGACCGAACTCGCCATCGAGATGCGCCCCGAGGCCGAACGCGAGCAAGCCCGGTACGTCCCCGGCGTAGAGCGACGACGATCTCGGATCCGTCATCCACCGCCCTCGAACCTGCGAACAGCATCTCCAAGATCCCCGCCAGATCGCCCGCTGCCGCTGCTGTACGTCCACGGGCAACCTCGGACGCGGCGCCGGCGGAGAACTCGCGGCCCGGAAGGCCGCACCCACTCGCCCTTGAAGCGGGGCGACCTCGCGGCGGGGTCCGAGTCCACGGCGATTTCCGGTCCTCGTAGCAAGGTGCTCACTGTCATTTCACGATGTGGCGGCCATGGACATCCCGTTGGTCACCGATGCCAACCATCCTCGGTATGCGACGACTAGCGTCGGTGATCACACCCAGTGTGACCAGGATCGATAGTTGACACTAGGCCAGGTTCGCAACCTGCGCTGATGCCAACTAGCTTCAGCAACCGGAGGCCCAAAATCAGAGAGATAGTTGGCACTTTGGTACACCGCAGGTCACAAGGGGTTTCAGGGCGTTCTCACCGAATCACCTGGCCGTTGGTGTGCCGCACCCGCTCGCTGTGAATGTACCTGTCCAACAGAGTTCGATCTCTGGGAAGACGTCCACAACCTGCTGTGAAGGCGGCCACCGATGGGCCCTGAGTGGGCGTTAGAAGTCGATTCACGCCGACCGCTTTAATGTACTTTGCCCGGTTTTATTACCAACGCGCATGGCCTGAAGTACCTGGAAGATCTCTACCGGTAGGGATCTTCCACCCCATTGTTAAACCAGACGGAATTCGAGCGGCATGTGCGAACTAAACGGGCGGCCCGATCGACACCTCGGAGCGCGTGAGCGAAAGCCGCAGATTTCAAAGGTCACATATCCCTACCAAGCATCCCTAAACTCCCTACGAGTTTCGATGTTCGACCAGTCGGGTCACTGCGGCAAGAGCATGCTGTGCGGCATGAAGACGAAGCGAGTGGAACTCGCCTTGCTCCTTGCGGGCGTGGCTGTCGGACACGCCGCGCTTCTGGGCAAGGGACCGTGGTGGACCGACGGTGCGTGCTTCCGCACCGCGAAGAGGTGTAACGCAGCCTTCGATGGCACCAGCGCGGCCGCGGAGTCAGCCCGATGACCTATCCGGCTCGGAGGGTGCTCCCGCGGAGTCTCGCCCCGCTCCCCGAGGAATCGCTGCCCGGGTACGTGCTCCGGCTCGCATACCGGCTGAACCGCTCGCCCTGGCGCATCGGTGAGCTGTGCGGGTTGGGTACCACTCAGACAGCCATTGCCCACCGCAATTTGCGCGACGTTCCTGCTGCCGTCTCGGCACAGTTCTCAATTGCGGCTGGATTACAGCCGGAGGAGGTCGCCTCGTTGACCATGCAACGTTTCACTTCCACGTACCCCCTACTCCAGCGGGTACAGACGGATACCGCATTCGCGGGGCGTAGCGCATTGGTGAACTGGGCAGTGAACCCTTCCAGCAGATTCTGCCCCGAGTGTCTTCGTGGCGACGGCAGTCCAGTCCAGGCTGCGTTCGGCGGCGCGTGGAAGGTCCGCTGGCACCTCCCGATGTCCTTCGCATGCCCGCAGCACCACCGCCTCCTACACGCCATGTGCCCGTCCTGCTCAAACCTTGTCAACACGAACGGCCCAGGGGCAGTGAGGTTGATCAAGCAGCCGCGTGTGACGGGCCTCCACCCACTTCAGTGCCGCCACATTCCGGCCGACCAAGTCGCCAAGCGCGCCTTCAGGACCGCCACAGCATGTGGTGCACGTCTCGATGAGGTTCTCGATCACGACGGGAGGTTGAACAGCAAGGATCTCGGTCAGCTGCTCGGTCTGCAACAGCTCTTGGATCAAAAGCTGGCAGCAAATGAGCAACCCGCTGAACTCCCTCACCCTGCCGATAAGTCGTTCTTCCCAGACCTGGTCATGGCCACTCATCTCATCAGACTCAGCTGGCCGGTCGGAAAAGCACTATTGCCGTCCCAAGCTCTGGCGGCGCTGGTCGACATGCACTGCACTGCCATCGCGTCGCCCACACCCGCACGGCGCGGTGCATCGCCCACCAACAGATACATCGAGACCCGATACGCCCCTACCGACCCCGCCCAATGCGGGGCGCTCCTAGTAGGGCTCCGTTACGTCTGTCTGTCGGTCCTGTTTGGGGGAACGCTGAAGGTGTGGACGCACATGAAGTGAACCGTGCTCGGGCGACGTTGGCGTTATTCGTCGCTGACGTGTTCGCGTCGGTGCCGCGCAAGGATCAGCGGGCGAAGGGCGACTGCTACCTGCGGGGACTGATGCTGGACGGACGGCGGAAGTCGATCCAGCCGATGGCGGAACGGCTGCCGGACGGCAACGAGCAGAACCTGCAGCAGTTCGTGAACCAGTCGACGTGGGATCCGGTGCCGGTGCGGCGGCGGATCGCCCAGCGGATGGTGCCGAGAATCGGCCCGGAGGCGTGGGCGGTCGATGACGTGTCGTTCCCCAAGGACGGGAAGATGTCGGTGGCGGTCGCGCGCCAGTACTGCGGGGCGCTGGGCAAGCGGGCCAACTGCCAGGTCGCGGTGAGTGTGCACGCGGTCTCCGACACCGCGTCCTGTCCGCTGCAGTGGCGGATGTTCGTGCCCGAGGAGTGGGCGGACGATGCGGTGCGGCGGCAGAAGACCGGGATACCGCAGGAGGTCGGGCACCGGGAGAAGTGGCGTCTGGCCCTGGACATCCTCGATGAGCTGGCCGGGTGGGGTCTGGTGCCGCCGGTGGTGGTGGCCGACGCCGGCTACGGGCAGAACGCCGACTTCCGCGACGGTCTGAGCGAGCGGGGCATCGGCTATGTCGTGGCGGTCCGTTCGGACGTGACGGTCCACCCGCACGACGTGCGGCCCACCGCCCCGGCCTGGTCCGGGAACGGTCGCAGGCCGCAGCCCCGCTACCGGGACAAGCCGTCCTCGGTGGCAGCGCTGGCTCAGGAGCACGGACGGCAGGCGTTCACCGAGGTGACCTGGCGTGAAGGCTCCCGCGGGCCGATGCACTCACGCTTTCTGGCGCTGCGGGTGCGGCCGGCCGGGGTGAGGGCCCGCCGTCTGGCCCAAGCCGCCGCCACTGCCGAGCACGGCCACTGGGACGGTGTCCTGCCCGAGGTGACGCTGCTGGTCGAATGGCCCCAGGACGCCGAAGCACCCACCGACTACTGGCTGTCCAACCTGCCCGCCGACACACCGATCACCGAACTGGTCCGCCTGTCCAAGATCCGCTGGCGCATCGAGCACGATTACCGGGAACTCAAGCACGGCCTCGGCCTGGACCACTTCGAGGGCCGCTCCTGGAACGGCTGGCACCACCACGTCACCCTGGTCACCGCCGCCCACGCCTTCCTCACCGAACAGCGCCTGTCCCCAAAAGCCGATACAGCGGACTCACCCTCTACCAGATCCTCGACGCCATCCAGGACCTGCTGAACTGCTGGACCGGCACCTGCACCACCTGCCACCGCCCGCTGCCCAGAACATCCACCACCAGCCAGAACCCAAGAGCCAGAGCAACCTAACGGAGCCCTACTAGTAGACTGTCGCGGCTAGTTTTTGGGATAGAGGTGGCGCAGTTTGATGCGTGCGTCGTGGGTGGTGAACTGCCAGTTCACCTGACGCTGGTCGGTGTTGGTGGCGTTCTGCCAGGCTGAGAGTTCGGTGTTGAGGGTGTCGAGGTCGCTGATCCGGCGGTCGAGGCATTGCCGGGTCAGTGCGGAGAGTTCGATCTCGGCGATGTTGAGCCATGACCCGTGCTTGGGCGTGTGGTGGATCTCGAGGCGTTGGGCCAGGGCGAATGCCTCTTCGGGTTCGAACGCCTCGTACAACGAGGCGATGTTGTGGGTGTTGAGGTTGTCCATCACCAGCACCACGGTCTCGGCGTCGGGGTAGTCCACGCTCAGTAACTGTTTGACCTGGCCGGCCCAGTCGATCCGGGTCCGCCGGGACAGTGCCTGAACGCGACGCCACCCGCGCAGGGGTTCGACCCACACGAAGATCGAGGACGTGCCGCAGCGGATGTACTCGCTGTCCTGGCGGGCGTCGTGACCAGGGCGGGCCGGGTGGGTCGCGGGCATCGCCGAGGAGCTGGTAGGGCTTCTCGTCCATGCACACCACCGGACGTGCCGGGTCGTAGGGCCGGGCATAGACGGCCAGCACGTCTTCCATCCGGGCCGCGAACTCCGCGTTCGCCCGGGGTGGGATGGTCCAGCACTTTCTCAGGTGAGGGCGCAGTTCCGTTTTTTTAAGACCCGCCCGATGGTGGAGTGGTCCAGATCGGGGATGTCCTCGGCCAGCGCGACATGTTTCTCCAGCAGCCGCAGCGACCACCGGGTATGGCCCTGGGGTGGCTGTGAGCACGCCATCGCGATCAGCCGGGCTTCGACCTCGCCGGTCACCGGCGAGGGCACCGGTGGGAGGTCGCGCTTCTTCCGCGCGATCGTGGCGTGCACATCGCCACCGGTCTCGGCGAAACGCTTGGCGACCAGCCGTAACGTCTCACCGGAGACGCCGAGCCGGGCCGCGATCACCGCCTTGGGATCCACGTCTCCCACCGAGGTGTCCAGTGCTAGCAGTACACGCGCACGCATGATCATCGAGGCCCCACGAACACCCGTGGTGGTCACCCGGACCAACTCCTCACGATCCTGCGGTGTCAACCTGACCGGCCGCTTCTTCTGTGAACCCATGACGACAGTCCTGTCCGGCAAAAGGGAAGGAGGAACCCACCAGACACCAGCCTCCCAACCAGACACGCCACAACTAAGCAGCGACGCACTACTAGTAGCGGCCCGCAATCTACTGGGCGATAGAAGCCTCGCACCCCTCTACGAGCGCGTCCAGCCCCTGGCACGTGAGGCCTACCGACGGCGCATGAAATATGTCAGCAAACTGCTAAGCGATACCGACATCTCCATCGCGCTTGCCCGTGCCGCAGCCGAGCGCGTATACGGCCACTCAAGAAGGGCGAATCCTCGCCTAGCGCCGAACAGTCATCGATACCTCATCCAAGATATTCCTGCATTCTTACCCCACGTCGTCTTTGACAGGTATTTCGCTCCCCTCGTCGGGCGGCTACCCGACATCACTCGCGAGTTTCAACGCTACTTGCGCCGGGCCGCATCGCTAAGGCTCGCGGAGCTCATCACGAGGAAGCCCTGGCGCCAGTGCGCAGTTCTCTTGGATATTCCTGAGGGAAGTGCCCGGAAAGCACTCAACGTCTTAGGGCGCGAGTTGTCCGGTGCCAACCTGTGGCCGATATTCGAAGACGCGGTGGATAACATCGCCCAGGAGTGGGATCACCGCGAGAGCCGCGTCAACTACGCCAGACGCCGACAACTGATGGCTCAGTGGCGTCTGCCCGGAGCCCACCACGCTGCGATGTGTGAGGACCTCCGCAAATTGCGGACGCTGCGTACCCAAAGAGACCCCTCTCCACTCGGGATCCTGATCTGGAGTGCCGTCACGCAGGCCGAGTACCGCCACAGCCCGATCCTCCGAGACCTGCGCCGCTCCGAGGGCGGAGGAAGAAGCCTGGCTGTGGTCATCCACCGGCTTATCAGTTCACCGTCGCCAGGGACCGCAAGCGAGACGCTCCTCCAACGAATCGACAAGTACGCCAGCCAACTGGCCACCGCCTGCGACCGAGGTCATGTGCTGCGCGTCCCGGTGAGGGACGTACTGCACCCTGACAACACGGGCTGCGCCAGATAGCGGGCACCGTTGAGACGACGCGCCCACTGCCTCGCCCAAGTCGCCCGTGAACTCGGCCGAGACGACAACCTGATCGGCTATGCCTGCCGGCGCCGTGCACGGAGCGGCTGGCGGCGAGAACTGGAGGACTGGTTGCCGCTGGCCAGTCGGCCTTGAGGACCAAGGCAGACACGGGCCCTGGGCCAGTTTTCGTCTAGAGCGAGAGCAGCCTTCATGCCGTGACGGTGCCCGGCACAGCACGCCATATCAGCCAATCCTGGCAAGCAAGAGGGAAACAGGAACATATTCACTCGTACGTGTAACTCTCGAAGAGCTAACCGAAAGAGGGGGCTAAGGCGCCGTACCGTCATCGCGCTCATGACACACCGATCGTGAGGCAGCGGCGGTCAGGGGACTAACGGATGAACTCGGCTGTTTTTGAACGGAGTTGGTCCATCGGCTCGCCGGGGTCCACCGGTCCCTCGTGGTCGGATGCATGTGACTTAGAAGACCTCGCAGTGCTGGACACCGGGTTCACGTACCACACGCAGGCCTTGGACCTCGACGAGAAGTGGCCCGTGCGTTGGACGACGACGTGGAAGTTCGGCCGCACTCTGGTAACCAAGCCGGTGCGCGACCTGGACAAGGTAGACATTGAACCGCCCCGGGTTCGGTGGAGATCTCAGTTGGTGGCTGTGAGCTGGGTTTTCGTGGTTGCTCGGTAGTAGTTGGCTTCGTATTCGACGGGCGGAATGTGCCCTATCTCACCGTGGAGCCGGCGGTGGTTGTACCAGTCGACCCACTCGGCGGTGGCGAGCTCGACGTGCGAGAGCGTCTTCCACGGCCGCTGCGGTTTGATGACCTCGGTCTTGAACAGACCGATCGTCGACTCCATGAGCGCGTTGTCGTACGCGTCGCCGACCGAGCCGATTGAGGCCGCGATGCGGGCCGCGTCGAGGTGTTCGGCGAGGCGAAATGAGGTGTATTGCGACCCGGCGTCGGAGTGGTGGACCAACTCGCCAGGGGCCGGCGGACGGCCGTCGCGGTCGCGCTGCCACAGCCCCATGTCCAGGGCGTCCAGGACGAGTTGGGTCTCCTTCGACAACGACGCGGACCAGCCGACAATGCGACGCGAGAAGGTGTCCACGACGAACGCGACATAGACGACGCCCGCCCAGGCCGCGACGTGTGTGAAGTCGGCGACCCAGGTGCGGTTCGGAGCCGGGGCGACGAACTCGCGGTCGAGCAGGTCCGGGGCCCGGGCGGCGGCCGGATCCGGCATGGTGGTGATGACCTTCTTGCCGCGGACGGCGCCGGCGATGCCGAGCTCGCGCATGAGGCGCTCGATCGTGCAGCGGGCCACCTCGTGGCCCTGGCGGTTGAGCTGTCGCCAGACCTTCCTGGCGCCGTAGACCCGGTAGTTGGACTGGTAGACCTCCTGGATCAGCTCCTTGAGTTCCTCGTCTCGCACCGCTCGCGGAGAGGGGCTTTCGAGGCGTTTCTTGCAGGCGTAGTAGGTGGAGGGGGCGATCTTGCAGCTGTGCTGGGTCAGTACGCGGCAGATCGGCTCGACGCCGCCGAAGCGGTCCCGGTGCTCGTCGATGAACGTTACGAGCGAGGAAGTGGCCGGTCGAGCTCGGCCGCGAAGAAACTCGCCGCGGCCTTCAAGATCTCGTTCGCGCGCTTGAGTTCGGCGATCTCCTTCTTCATCGCCTTGATCTGCGCGGACTCCTCGCTCGTCGTCCCCGGCAGGGTCCCGGAATCGATCTGGTCCTGGCGGACCCACTTGCGCAACGTCTCGCGCGAGCCGATGCCGAGCTTCGCCATCACCGCGTTGATCGCGGCGGACTCGGTCGGGTAGTCACCGCGGACCTCGGCGACCATGCGCACCGCGCGCTTGCGCAGCTCAGGGGGATAGGAGGAGGGACGTGCCATGACTCTGATCCTTACACGGAATCGAGTCTCCATTCGAACCGGGGCGGTTCACCACTTCAGCACGATAAACAGTCCACCGAAAGCAGCAGGTCAGAGTCAGTAGGCAAACACGGAGAGACTCGGCGCCGATCAGACCGAGCCGCCATCGTCAGTGCCAACTATCCCTCTTTTGTGCCAACTATAAATCCTCGTCACACCAGGCTAGCGCCGCACCCTGGGCATGCCGAGGCCGATCCACGAGATGATCTCGCGCTGGATCTCGTTGTTGCCGCCGCCGAAGGTGAAGATGACGGCCGAGCGGTAGCCGCGTTCGAGTTCGCCGTGGAGGACCGCGCCCGCGGAGCCCTCCTTGAGCGCTCCGGCGGCGGCGACGATCTCCATGAGCCAGGCGTAGGCGTCGCGGCGGGCCTCGGAGCCGTAGACCTTGACGGCGGAGGCGTCCTGCGGGGTGAGGGTGCCTTCCTGCAGGGCGCTGACCATGCGCCAGTTCAGGAGTTTGAGGGCGTCGAGCCTGGTGTGGGTCTGGGCGAGGCGGCGGCGCACCCAGGGCAGGTCGATGACGCGGCGGCCGTCGGCGAGCTTGGTCTCCATGGCCCAGCGCTGGACGTTGTGCAGGGAGCGGATGGCCATGGTGCCGTGGGCGGCGAGGGTGACGCGTTCGTGGTTGAGCTGGTTGGTGATCAGCCGCCAGCCCTTGTTCTCCTCGCCGACGCGGCGGGAGACGGGGACCCGGATGTTCTCGTAGTAGCTCGCGGTGGTGTCGTGGGAGGCGAGGGTGTTGATGAGGGTGCAGGAGTAGCCGGGCTCCGTCGTCGGGACGAGGAGCATGGTGATGCCCTTGTGGGGCGGGGCGTCGGGGTCGGTGCGGGTCGCCAGCCAGACCCAGTCGGCCGTGTCGCCGTTCGTCGTCCAGATCTTCTGCCCATTGACCACGTAGTGGTCGCCGTCCCGGACCGCGCGGGTCTTCAGCGAGGCCAGGTCCGTGCCGGCGTCGGGTTCGCTGTAGCCGATGGCGAAGTCCAGCTCGCCGGAGAGGATCCGCGGCAGGAAGTACGCCTTCTGCTCCTCGCTGCCGAACTGCATGATCGTCGGGCCGACCGTGTTGAGCGCCATCAGGGGCAGCGGGACGCCCGCCTGCGCGGCCTCGTCGAAGAAGATGAACTGTTCGATGGCGGTCAGGCCGCGTCCGCCGTACTCCTTCGGCCAGCCCACGCCGAGCCAGCCGTCGCCGCCGAGCCGGCGGATGGTCTCGCGGTAGAACCGCTTCTGCGCCGCCGGGTCGGCATGGCGTGTGTAGGCGCCGTCCGGGACCAACTCGGCGAAGTAGGTGCGCAGTTCGGTGCGCAGCCGCTGCTGCTCGGGTGTGTATTCGAGGTGCACGGCGCCTCCAGGCTCCCCAAGGCCGACCTGACGGCGCACACGCTAGAACGTGTTCCAGTAATTGGGAACAGGCGGGGCGGCCCCGTTCACAGCGCGCGGGACCCGGCCGGGCGGCTCAGCGGAGGATGGCGAGGAAGTCCGTGCAGGCCTGTGCGCACTCGCGGCAGGACTTGGCGCCGTCCTCGGCGCCGGGGGTGTCGTCGAAGACACGGGCGCACTCCAGGGCGACGGTCCGGCACCATTCGACCTGGAGGCGGATGGCGGCCTCGTCGAGGCTGGTCTGCTCGGAGAGCATTCTGCAGGTGGCGTCGCACACCTCCGCGCACATGATGCCCTTGCGTCGCATCTTCTCCTGACCCTCGGGGCCGTCCGGATCGGCGAGGCTCGCCCGCAGCGCGCACGCACGCGCGCATTCGGTGCAGGCCTGGGCGCACGCGAAGCGGTCCTCGAGGAACCGGACGAGTTCCTGGCGGGATGTCGTCGTGGTCACCCCGGGCGGGTAGCCGGAGCCGCCCCCACCAAACACGGGGCGCGACGTCCGCCCCGCACCCGGGTTCACAGGATTCCGTTTCCCCCGGCCCGGGGCGGGGCACCCGTCCGCTCCCGGTCCGCTCGCGCGAAACAGGGCCGGTTCGCTCTACACATTGGGGGTATTCATCCCTTATGAACATGGAATGGACTGATATAGCCGCAGAACGCAGCGTACTGGGCGGTATCGCACCGTTCCTGGCGGGCGTCGTGGTGGTGGCCATGCTGATCGGCGCACTCTGGCTGGGCGCGCGGGTACGCGCCCGTGAGCCGCGTCGGCCGCGCCCCGACGAGCAGCCCCGGATCCCCGAGGGGGGCCCTGTCCACGAGGAGCGGCTGCTCCGCGAACCGGACGAGATCCCCCAGAGCGACCGTCGGCTGACACCGTACGAGGTGCACGGCAACCAGGGGACCCGGCCGAGCCCGGAGAAGAAGCGGCCACGCTGGAGCAAGAACAGCAGCGGCGGTTTCGGCAGCGGCGGCCTCGGCGCCCACTGACACCACCGGGACACCATCGGCACATCACCGGCTTTTCTGGGCGCTCCCCCTGCGCGCGGCAGGGGGAGCGCCCACGGCTGTGCCGTCACGGAGCCGGCCGTGCGGTCGCGCAGCTACGACGACCCGAGGTCGGTGTCGAGCGGGATCCCCGTGTAGTTCTCGGCGAGTTCGGCCGCCGCGTGCCGTGAGGTGGCGACGCGCTCGAGCTGGGAGAGCTGGAGCCGGGTCTCGAACGGGGACTGTCCCGGGTCGGCGTGGAGCGTCGTGGTCATGAAGTACGAGAAGTGCTCGGCCCGCCAGACCCGGCGCAGGCAGGTGTCGGAGTAGGCGTCGAGCAGCTCGGTCGAGCCGGTCTCCTTGAGCCGGGCGAAGGCGCGGGCCAGCACGATGACGTCCGTGGCGGCCAGATTGAGGCCCTTGGCGCCGGTGGGCGGCACGATGTGGGCCGCGTCCCCGGCCAGGAAGAGCCGACCGTGGCGCATCGGCTCGGTGACGTGGCTGCGCATCGGCAGGACCGCCTTGGACGTGATGGGCCCCCGCTTGAGCCGCCAGCCGGGCTGGGCGGTGAGCGCGAAGCGGGCGTCCAGCTCGTCCCAGATGCGTTCGTCGGACCACTCGGCCGGGTCGGTTCCGTTCGGGACCTGGAGGTAGAGACGGCTCACGGACGGGGACCGCATGCTCGCCAGCGCGAACCCGCGCTCGGAGTGGGCGTAGATCAGCTCGTCGTAGACGGGCGGGGCGTCGGCGAGGATGCCCAGCCAGGAGTAGGGGTACGTCCGCTCGTACGACGTCCGCACCCCTTCGGGCACCGCGTCCCGGGCCACCCCGTGGAAGCCGTCGCACCCGACCACGTAGTCGCAGGTCAGCGTCTGCTCGCGACCCTCGTGGGTGTACCGGACCACGGGCCGGTCGGTGTCGGCGCCCTCCACCGCGTGCACCTCCGCCTCGAACAGCAGGGGTCCGCCGTCGGCGAGCTGGAGGGCGATGAGGTCCTTGACCACCTCGGTCTGGGCGTAGACCCAGACCCGGCGGCCGCCGGTCAGCTCGGGGAAGTCGACGCGGTGGGCGCGGCCGTCGAAGCGCAGCTCGATGCCGTCGTGCGGGATGCCCTCGGCGTCCAGCCGCGCGCCCGCCCCGGCGGAGCGCAGGACGTCGACGGTGGCCTGCTCCAGGATCCCGGCGCGCTGACGCTGCTCGACATAGGTGCGGTCCTTGCGTTCCAGGACCACACTGTCGATTCCCGCGTTGTGCAGCAGACGGGCCAGCAGCAGCCCCGCGGGGCCGCCGCCGATGATGCCGACGGTGGTGTGCATTGAGTACTCCTCGTCGTTGAGGACGAGCCGCGTCCCGTCCTCCGGGCCCCGACCTTGTTCGCCTAGTGAAATTCACTTCACTTATCGAGGATGAGTCTGCGCCCGACCCGCCTGCCTGTCAACGGTCACACTCCACCGGCGGTTCGGTCGAGAAAGTGGAATCCGGGGCGCGGATGCATCAGGAAGTCGTGGTGCGAGATGTTCCAGGCATACGCGCCCGCGAGGGCGAAGGCCACCCGGTCCCCCGCCCGCACCCCGGGGGCGTGGGCGTTCCGGGCGAGGAGGTCCTTCGGTGTGCAGAGCTGTCCGGCGAGGCTGACGCGCTCCCCCTCGGCTGCCGGGCGCGGCCAGGGGTACGGCCACTCCTCCACCGCCAGCACCGAGCACGGCTGGTCGTGTCCCTTGGTGGCCGGGGTGCGCAGATGGTGGGTGCCGCCCCGGACCACGGCGAACTCCTCGCCGTGGCTGCGCTTCACGTCCAGCACCTCGGTGGCGTACCAGCCGCAGTACGCGGTGAGCGCGCGGCCGGGTTCGATACGCAGTGTCAGTCCCGGGTGCGCGTCGGCGAGTTCGGTCAGGCCCTTGCCGTACGCCTGCCAGTCGAAGAGGATCTCAGGGCGGGTGTAGTCGACGGTCATGCCGCCGCCCACGTTGACCTCGGCGATCGGCACGCCCAGGCCGGTCGCCCACTCCACGATCGAGCGGGCGACGGAGAGCTGTTGGGGTGCGTCGAGTCCGCTCGCCAAGTGGGCGTGGACGCCACGCAGTTCGAGATGCGGATGGGTGCCGTCCGTGAGGAGGCGGAGCACGTCCGGTGCCCGCTCGGGGTCCAGGCCGAACGGGGTGGGCCGTCCGCCCATGGCGAGCGCGCTGCCCGCCAGCGAACCGTCCGCCACCGCGAGGTTGAAGCGGAGCAGCACCCCGACCCGCGTGTCCGGTGCCACCTGGCGTGCCAGCTCGGCGAGCACGCGCAGATCGTGCTCGCTCTCCACGTGGAAGCGTTCGACTCCCCGCTCCAGGGCGGCCCGGATCTCGGCGGCGGTCTTGCCGGGCCCGCCGAAGGCCAGCGGACGGCCCGGGACCGCCTCGGCGACATGGGCGAGTTCGCCGCCGGAGGAGACCTCGTAGCCGTCGACGTACGGGGCGAGCGCGGCCAGGATCGCCGACTCCGGGTTGGCCTTGGCCGCGTAGTACAGCTCGACCGGCTCGGGGAGGACGGCCCGTACGTGCGCCGCGTGCTCCCGCAGGGCAGTCAAGTCGTAGACGTAGGCGGGCAGTTCTGTGGGCGCGAGGGTCAGGATGCGGTCGCGGACGGCGGGCGTGGGGTGGGGCATCGACGGCTCCTGGCTCAGGACGCGCCGGTGGCTCGTCCGGGCTTCGTGGTTCACCGGGGGCTCCAGCGCAGGACGTCCTCGGCGAGCGGGGAGGGGAGACGGACGTAACCGGCCTCGCGGTCGGCCTTGCGTTCCCAGCGGGTGAGGAGGTTGGCCTTGGCGGGGAGCGGGACCCCCGCCAGGAGGGCGGCGAGGCGGGGCGGGCAGCCCTCCTCGTCGGCGTACTCCCGCAGCGTGTCCCGGACCGCGGCCCACAGATCGGCCTCGCTCTCGGGATGCAGATCGGCGAGCGCGGCGAGCAGTTCGGCGACGTGGTTGACGAGCAGGCAGTACACGACACGGTCCCAGCCGCGCCGGGCGTCGTACGACATCGGCCCCGCGACCTCCGGCGGGAGCGCGCCGAGGGTGTCGGCGTGGTGGTCGGGGACGAGCTTGGTGCCCTCCAGGTCGCGGAAGAGGACCTGGACGGGCAGCCCGTCGCCGTCGACGCAGATCAGCACGTTCTGGAGGTGGGGTTCCAGGACCAGGCCGTGGTCGAAGTAGGCGGAGAGCACGGGCGGGACGAGGAGGCGCAGATACGCCTGCCACCAGTGCAGCGCTGTCCGCGGACCGGCTCCGCCGAGGAGGCGGGAGACGTGCGCGGCACTGGTGGGGTACTCGTCGGCGACGGCGGCCGCGAGCAGCGGGGTCGTGCCGGGCAGCAGCCGCCGGGAGAGGCCCTCGCGGACGATGACGCCGAAGCCTTCGAGGAGGGCCCGGTCGGGGGTGCCGTCGGGGCCGGGGACGGCGAGGCTGCGGTAGGCGGGTTCGCGGAGCATCGCACTGCCGGGGAAGCGGGTCTCCAGGTCGGTGAGGGCGGGCGCCAGCACACGGGTGAGCGCGACGGCACCGGAGAGTTCGTAACTGGCGTTCTTGCGCAGGCAGTTGGTGATGCGGACGTTCAGGCTGAACTTCAGGAAGGTGTCGCCGTCGAAGAGGGTGCGGACGGAGGCGGTCGCCGCGTACTCCCGACCGCCGGGCCCCAGGTCGAGGATGTCGCCGCGGCCCAACGCCTCCCGCAGCAGCCGGTGTTCGCGGAGCATCGCGTACTGCCAGGGGTGGGCGGGCAGCAGTCGGTAGCCGTCGGGGACGTCGCCGCGTTCTCGGTCGAGCACGGCGGTGGCGTCCGCCTCGGCGGTCTCCTCGGCGATCAGATGGTCGCGGACGGCGAGGTGGCGCAACGGGAAGGCGGCGCCGGCCTCGGGGGCGTAGGACCGCCAGGCGTCCGCGTCGCCCGTGCGTGCCTTGGGGGTGGGGTGGAAGCGGTGGCCGAAGAGCAGGGACTGCTCGGAGGCGAGATAGTCCGGGAGCCCATGGGAGGAGGCAGGGTGCGGGCCCTGCGCCTCTGCCCCACGGGTCCCGGTGCGCTCGCCGGTCTCGCGGCCCGCGAGTGCGCTGGCGACGGTGCGGTGGCTGGAGTCGATCTGGTCCAGGAACTCGTCGTTGCGGACGCCGGTCCGCAGGGACAGTTCGTCATGGGCGTATTCGGCGAGGCGGCGCCAGGCGAGTGCGGTCCAGCCGGTGTCGGACTGCTCCTGGACGGGGCCGGTGAAACGGTGGGCGCCCAGCAGGGACCTACGGCGCAGGGCGACCCGGAGAAGCAGGCCGCGGCGGGGCAGGCGCAGCAGGAGGTGGCCGTCGATGACGGCGGTCTGGTGTTCCGGGCCGGAGACCTCGCGCAGCAGGCAGTTGAGGAGGGTGTGGGCCACGGCGTCGTCGGCGGTGGGGAGGGGTCGGACCACGGCCTCGTCGGCGGTGGGGAGCTGAGTGGTACCGAGCGAGTCGGTGAGCGGGGGCATCTAGTGGCTCCAGCGGGTACGCGGATGTGGGGGCAGGAGGGTCGCGAGGACGGTGAGGGCGGCCATGCCGCCGCCTATGAGCACCGGGGCGGCGGGCCCGAACCGGGCGCTGCCCACGGCGGCGGTCACTCCGGCGGCGACGGCGCCGGCCTTGGAGAAGAACTCCAGGGAGCCGAACATGCCGCCGGGGGCGCGGCCCCGGGCGCAGTCGGCGGCCAGGACCGACAGACCGACCATGCCGAGGGTGAGACCGGCGCCGAGGAGCAGCCGTACGGCGACGAGGGCCGGCAGGCTGTCGGCGACGCCGTGACCGGCCAGGCCGAGGGCGATCAGCGCGAAGCCGAGGGCGATGCCGTGCCGGGGGCGGGCATGGAGCACGCGGTGCACGGTCAGGGCCGTGAGCAGGTAGCAGAGGTGCGGCAGGGCGAAGAGCAGGCCGGAGAGGGCGGCGGAGGCGCCGGGAAGGCGTTCCTCGACGAGGGAGATGAGATAGGGGAAGGAGATCACCGTGGAGAACACGAAGGCGAACTCCAGGGCGTAGAGCCGGCGCAGTGCGGCCCTCGGGGCGGGGTCTGCGGCCTCCGGCTCGCGCTCCGCCGGCTCCTCGGCCTCGGCCGGTTCGGGCAGCGCGGCGAGCAGCAGGGCGGCGGCGAGCGGGAGCAGGGCGAGGAACGCGTACTGGCGGTGCGGGGCCAGCCACGGTGACAGCGCGCCGACGACGATCGGCGCGAAGACGAGTGCGGCCCGCGCGCTGCCCTGCATCAGGGTCAGCGCCCTCGACAGTCGCGGGCCGTCCAGGGCGGCGCCCAGATAGCCGTTGGAGGCGGCGAACGTGCCGCCCAGGATGCCCTGGAGCACCAGCGCGACCGTGAACATGGTGAGCGAGTCGGCCCAGCCCGCCAGCAGGAAGGAGACGGCGAGGCCCAGCTGGGCCCGCAGCAGCAGCCGTTTTCGCCCGAAGCGGTCGGCCAGCCGCCCCCACAGGGGTGCCGCGAGCGCGCTGAACACGGTGGGCACGACGTACAGCACACCCGCCCAGCGGGCCGCGCGGTCGCCCAGGCCCGGCAGTATCTCGGTGAAGTACGGCGGCAGCCCCAGCGCTGCGAACGACGCCACGAAGTAGCAGGCGGCCACGGCGTGCACCTGCCGGCGGCCGAACGCGGGGCGCGACACCGCGAGCGCCTCGGCTGTCATACCGGACTCCCGTGTCCCAGAAGGTAGTTGGGCCCGGTGGTGTAGTGCTTGTTGATGTCGGCGGCGCCCGACCGCTCCTTGCTGAGCAGCGTCCCGGCGGTGACCATCGCCTTCACCGGCAGCTCGGGGGCGTTCAGCACCCGCTCGCGCAGGACGGTCGCCGCGTCGCCGCCGAGGCGGTCGACGGCCTCGGTGAGGCGGTCCCGGACGAGGCGCAGCAGCTCGGGCAGCGGGGCGCGGCCGTGGCGGGCCAGGCCGAACGCGTAGGCGCCGGCGCACAGATGGACGGTGATGGTGGTGAAGAGGTCGGTCACGGCGCGGTCGTCAGTGGTGAAGGTACGGGCGTCGTCGAATCCCCAACTCGCTTGATCCGCACCGAGCTTGGCGCTCAGGCGGGCGAGGTTGACGCGGGGCCCGTCGTTGTCCTTCAGCAGCAGCCGCAGATCGCCGGGGCCGGGGCCGAAGACGAGGGAGACGTTCTGCTGGTGCGATTCCAGGGCGATGCCGTAGCCGAAGAGCGTGGTCTGCCAGTCGAACAGCAGGGTGAGCACGGCGTCGAGCAGTGCGGTCGGGTCACCGCCGTGGTAGCGGTCGGCGAGGTGGTCGAGGGCCAGTCGGCCGCCGGGGGCCTGGGCGAGCAGGGCGGCCATGGGCACGACGGCACAGTCGTCGAGGTCCGTCGGGTAACGGCGGCACAGGACGGCGAGGAGTTCGTGTCCGGCGTGCGCGTACACCGTCTCGTCGGCATGCAGCACCCGGCCCCGGAAGCGGGGCTCGCGGTCGGTCACCGCCGCGAGCAGCCGCTGTCCGGCGGCGCCGTCGACGAGGGTCCCGGGCTTGATGGACCGCTTGTTGCGCAGGCCCAACGTGGCGGTGGCCAGGGGGAGTTTGAGGTGCAGGGAGGGCGCGGCGGCGGGTGCGACCGTGCGCATCGACAGGGTGGGGACGACCGGTAGGTACGCCCGGTCGGCGAGTACGGCCCGGTCCGCGAGCCCCGCCTCGCGCAGTGCCGCGTCCAGGGGCGCGCCGACGGTCAGCGGGTGGACGGGCAGGGTGACATGGGTGTGGTCGAGGTCCGCGAACCCGAGCCCGGAGGGGGTGGGCCAGCCGTCCGGGAGGTCCCCGGTGACGGTGAGGGCCTCCTTGGGCAGGGCGAGCCATTGGAGCGCGAAGGTCGGGTGGAACTCGGGCGCGTAGTGGCGCAGTTGCTCCTCGTCGAGTCCGGCGCGGCCGCGTGCGGTCGGGTAGACCGGGTGGTCGAGGCGGGCCGCGAGCGTCTCGTACGCCAGACCGCCGCGCAGCCCCGTCCAGCCGGCGAGGTCGGCGCCGTAGAGGTCGGTGAGCCCCTCGGCGATCTCGTCCGCCGTCGCCTCGTGCAGCCGCATCGTGGCGAGGGTCTGGCGGCACTCCTCGGCGAAGGCGTCGAAGCCGTCGCGGTCGACGGGGTCGGCGAGGGTGCGCAGTGCGGCGAGGACGGTGTCGCAGGTGGGGAGGGGTGTGCCGTCCGACTCCCGGACGAGGAGGGGCAGTCGGGCGGTGTGGGTGTGCTGGAAGCCGTCCTCGATGACCGGGAGGAGGAGGGCGTCGTCGCCGTCGGCGGTGGGCAGGCGCAGCCATGCCCCGTCCAGGAGGTCGACGGGCGTGCTGCGGGTGCGCAGGCCGACCACGTCCTCGCGGAGCAGGGCTCCGAGCACCCGGGTGAGCAGTTCGGCTTCGGCGGCGTCCACGGCGGGCGCGGCCGTCCTGGCGGGCCCGGCCGTCATGCCGGTCGCGGCGGTCATGGCCGTCATGCCGGTAGCTGCGTTCATGGCAGTGAATGCGGTCACGGCTGGATCTCCCAGCGCTGGGCGGCGAGGAAGTCCGCCGCCACCCGGTCCACGGTGCGCTGACCGGTGCCGGTGGCGCGGAGGACGCCGAGGTAGTCGCGGTTGGTGCGGTAGAGCGCGTGGTGTTCGCCGGGTGCGCGCAGCGGGCGGTACGTCAGCCGCACCCCGTCGACGGTGACGTCGGTCGCGGCGGGAGCGGCGACGAGGGTGCCGGCCCGGTCGGCGCAGGGGTACTCCAGGCGCGCCGCGCCGTCGCTCCGGCCGCCGAGGTCGGCGGGGAGCGGTTCCCCGAGGTGGGTGCGGAGGATGTGCTCGAACAGGGGGATGTCGAGGAGCTGGGCGAGCAGCAGGTCGCACTGGTCGCCGATGGCACGGTAGTTGACCTCGATCACGCGGGCCCGGCCCTCGTGGACGACGAACTCGGTGTGACAGGCCCCGAACCCGACGCCCAGCGCGTCGAGTTGGGCGAGCACCTGCGCGACGACCGGTTCGGGGTGGGCCGGGACGAACGTGAGCCGCTCCTCGATGAAGTACGGCGGCGGGGACAGCTCGGTGTGGAAGCCGCCGAGCACGTGTCGGACGCGGCCGTCGCCGAGGGTCTCCAGGGTGTACAGCTCCCCGGGCAGGTACTCCTCGACGACCAGGGTGCCGCCCGGTCGGCGGGCCAGGATCTCCTTGCCTCGCGCCACGAGGTCCTCGGCGGTGTCGACGAGCACGACGTCCTCGCTGGCGACGCCCTCGCGGGGCTTGACGACGCACGGGTACGGGGCGTCGGCGACGAGGGGGCCGGTGAGGTCGGCAGGGGCGGTGATCTCGGCGGACCACACGGTGTCCACACCGGCCACGGCGAGGTGGCGCCGCATCTCGCCCTTGTCCTTGGTGCGCAGCGCGGCCCGCCAGTCCTTGCCGGGGAGGTCGAAGTAGTGGGCGGCGAGGGCGGCCTGGGTCTGGAGGTGGTCGCTGTTGGTGAAGACCGCGCCGGGGCGGTGACCGGTGGAGATCCGGGAGATGACGGAGCGGTGGTCCCGTACGTCGCAGTCGAGGATCTCGATCCCTTGATGCTCCGGGTAGGCCGCGCGGTGCGCGTCGGGCTGGTCGGTGAGGAGGGTGACGTCCAGGCCCAGCCGTACGGCGGCGGGCAGGAAGCCCTCGGTGACGGAGTCGGTGGGGTTGAGAGCGAGCAGGTACAGGCGCATGGGGTGGTGCACGGCTTCCGCTAGCGGGTGGGGGTGGGGCAGGGCGGGGCGGGCCCGTCTCGTGGTGGGGCCCGCCCCAGGTACTGCAGGAGTTACTGCTTCGGCAGTTCGACGCCGGTTGCCTTCGCGATGTCGGCGAGCATCTCCTCGGCGGCCTGGACGCCGATGCCGGACATCCAGGTCTCGTCCGGGACCTCGAAGACCTTGCCGTCCTCGACAGCGGGCAGGTCCTTCCACACGGGGTTGGAGGTGACCTGCTTCTGCTGGGTCTTGTCCGGGGTGTCGGCGGTGGTGACGAAGACCAGGTCGGCGTCGGCCTGGTCGATCTCCTCCGGGCCGACGTCCTTCATGGTGACGCCCGGGTCGTCGGAGATCTGCGACTTCGGGCGCGGGAAGCCGACGTCGTTCAGGACGACACCGCTGTAGGAGTTGGAGGCGTAAGAGCCGGGTCGGTAAAGCGACGAAGCGGACCACGGGAGACGGTCGGCAGGGCGCCGTCCTTCTTCTTGATCTCACGCCTCGCCGAGCCTGCCTCTCGGCCCGCGTCTCGTACTCC
>NZ_JAJKLK010000011.1 GCF_020982545.1 Streptomyces sp. MNU76
CGCACCAGGCGGGGCCGGAGATCACCGTTCCCAGCGCCCTCATCCCAGCAGCCCCAGGAACTCCGAGTTCCTGGGGCTGTCCGTATCTGGATCACAACGGAGGACCCATGCAGGACTTCTACGATCTCGTCAACCTCTCTGCTGCCCACAGGCCCGCCGCTGGGTCCGGCGTGGACTGGCGGCACAACGCGGTGTGCCGCGAGGAGGACCCCGAGCTCTTCTTCCCGATCGGCAACACCGGTCCCGCGCTGCTGCAGATCGAGGAGGCCAAGGCCGTCTGCCGCCTTCTCTGGGGGTAACCGTGTGGCGCGAGGCGAGTGAAGACCACTTTGTGCAGCTCAGCGCCGGTGTGATCGACAGTATCGTGTGCAACACCTGTGGCGCCAGGGCCGCATCAGGCAGGTCCTGGTTCGTTTCGCCGTGCGAG
This sequence comes from Streptomyces sp. MNU76, assembly GCF_020982545.1. Lineage (GTDB taxonomy): Bacteria > Actinomycetota > Actinomycetes > Streptomycetales > Streptomycetaceae > Streptomyces. The sequence goes on from NZ_JAJKLK010000011.1 coordinate 428, forward strand.
CCGCGCACGAGCAGCCTCGTGAGCGCTGCGCAGTAGCTGCATGACCGTGTCCGTCGTCCTCTCACCGGGATTGATGACGGAGATCCAGCTGAGCGTGCCGTATACCGGATGCGGCATCAAACTGTCGGCGGCCGCGTAGTCACGAGGACGGCTGATGCTGCGCGGCTCCTCTCCAGTGAGCTCCTGGAACATCGCGCGGTCGATGTGGACGTTCACGCGCCAGCGGCCCGGAGGGTCCAGGTCGGAAGCATCGTCGTCGGGGTAGTTCTTGGTGACGATCGTCCCGTAGGGCTGAACGTTCTTGGGCATCTGGCCGTCGGGGGCGTAGTAGAAGAACGCGTCCCCCCAGGCGAGTTCAGGGAAGTCGCTTCCCGGTTCCGGGATAAGCACAAGTGCGCCGTCGAGGCCTCGCACGGTCGCGATGATCTGTTCCATACTCATGGTTCAAGCATTACCTTCAAGTGCTTATGTGGGGTTTGCCGGTGGACGAGACCACGAGCGGTTGGCGACGAGTACCGCTGAGAACAGTCGATGTCGCCAGAGAGTCGGGGTACTCGGTGCAACAGGTTCGCGACCTGGAGCGGCTGGGAGTCATTCCCCCAGCCGCTCGATCGAGCAACGGTTACCGCTCATACACATCAGCTCACGTGCATGCTCTTCGCGCCTATCGCGGACTCGCCGGTGCTGTTGGGCCTGTCGCAGCCCGGCAGATGCTCGCGGCGCTGCGGACGGAGTCGATCGCGGCGGCAGCCTCGGCGGTCAGCGCGGTGCACGTTCGGCTCGCGCGGGAACGGGACGAGGCTCTGCGTGCTCAACAAGCGTTGCGTGCGATCCAGGGTGAGACGAACACACCCGAGTTCGAGCAGGAGAGCGACGCGATGACGATCACGCAGCTGGCCGCAGCGCTCGACGTCCGTCCCTCAACCCTGCGGTTCTGGGAGCAGGAAGGACTCGTCATCCCCGAGCGAGTGACGTCACTGCGGGCACGTCGTTACGTGCTTTCAGCGATCAGAGCGGCCCGAATCGTCGCGGCCCTCCGCGGCACCGGTTACGGCATTCCCGCAGTACGCGACATCATGGGCTCCCTGCACCAGCTCGACGGCCTGGGAGAGACCCAACGCATCCTGCAACAACGTCTCGACCAGATCGCCATGCGGACCGTGGCACTACTCCGAGCGGGCGCAGACTTGGCAGCCGTTGTCACGTCCGCTCAGGAACCGCCGATCGCCCGAGAGCCCCCGGACCGCCTCGCGTGCTGACGATCGGGTCGGTGACTGACTCAGCCGCGCTGGTTCAGAGCTCTGGTCAGATCCCGGTTGGCCTCCCTCGCGGCACCGAGATCGGACCGGGCCTCCTCCAGCGCGGAGGTCAGTTCGACATTGTGCTGCTCCAGCCTCGTGATCTTCCGCTGGAGCTCGTCGATGTCCGCTGGGGCTCCGAGCCCGGACTCCTGCCATGCCTGAGCTCCCAGCGCCTGCGACAGCCGCTTCTCCAGCTGCTGGACGCGAGCGGCCAGGCGGGTGTTGCGGGCCTGGGCGTTGGCGAGGTCGGCCTGGAGCGAGGCCCGGCTGACCGGTGAGCCGCCGGCCGGGTCCTGGGCTGCCGGTTCGAGTTCTGCAGCGTGGACGATTTCGAGCAGGTCGCGATGGCGGTAGAGGAAGCTGCGGTCAACTCCGGCTTGCCGGGCGATGGCCGAGACGCTGATCGGGGTGCCGTTCTTCGCGGCGTTCCTGACCGCTGTGGCCACCCGCTGGCGGCGGCGCTCGGAGTTGGCCTGACGGCCGTCTCGCATGGTGGGGCTCATGGGAGTCTCCAGGGACGGACGTCGGGCATGGGCTGGGCGATTCGCGGCATGCCGAGCATGACAGTGCGGCTGCGGCGTACCACCGCGACGGCTTCCTCGATCTGGGAGCGTTCCTCGGGTGAGAGGTCGTCGAGGTCGGCCTTGACCCGGCTGATCAGGCGGCGGACCCGGCGGATCTCTTCCTCGGAGGGCACCGCTTCACTGCGGGCCCAGTCGTCGGCCTCGAAGGCTGACATCAGCCGTTCTCGGCTGCGGAGCAGGTCATCGAGGTATCGCTCCAGGTCGGGAAGGTAGGAGGCGTCGGTGCGGAAGTGGTCGCAGCCGACGCAGCGGAAGCGGAGCGGGCAGCTCTGTCCGCCGGCCGCGACGTTGTGGGGCTCCAGGCAGATGCCGTAGGCCGTGGCGACCTCTCCGATGGCTCGCCGCACGTGCTCGGAGTCGAGCAGGCCCTGGGCCTTGCGCCAGACACGGGTGCCGTGCCGGTCGAACTGCAGGGCGGTGACGCGGTCGACGGCTTCGCGCCGTCGTTCCTGGTTGACGCGGTAATAGGACTGTGTGGTGGAGAGTTCGCGATGGTCCATCAAATCCTTGAGGACATCGGGTGCGATGCCGGCGTCGGCGTGCCGTTGTGCGTAGCTGTGCCGGTAGGCGTAGGGGAAGATTTTGGACTTGTCGAACGGCAGCAGCCGCGTGACGTGCTTCCCGTCGAGCTCGACGACGACCGGGATCATGATGTCGGGCAGTGCGTCGACCCATGCCCGGTGCTGGTCCCCGATCGTGCCGATGGACTTCTTCCCTTCGGGGTTGGCCACGGGGCTCGGCAGGAGTCTGAGCATGCTGGTCGGGGTGTCGGGGAACCGTTCGCGGACCCGTTTCTGCTGTTCGGTGATGATGGCGGCGGTCGCCTTGGCGATCGGCAGGCGTCGGCCGAGCCGGTAGTTCTTGTGGTTGTCGTAGAGCAAAATGAGGGAGCCGTCGGGGTCCGTGGTCAGGCAGTCCCAGGGCAGTTTGGCGATCTCGTCGGGCCGCCGACCGGTGTCGATCAGCAACTCGGTGGCGACACGGATCTCGCGGTAGCTGGTCTTTTCCAACCGGTCCAGGTTGTCGCAGAGTTCGCGCATCACCTCGTCCGGCAGGTCCTTGCCGGCCTCGGTGTCTTCGGGCTCGTCCGGGATGTCCTGCACAGACAGCGCGAAACTCGCAGGGAGCCCGTCCAGTATCTCGCCGTGGGCGGTCAGGCCCAGGACGCGGATCCTGTTGAGGATCTGCCGGACGGACCGGATCACGTGGACCCGGTGGTAGGCCCCGAACACGCCGGTCTCGGTGAGGAAGGCCATCCGGGTGCAGAAGTTGTCGATGTCGGTGCGGCTGAGAAGCCGCGGCTGGTGTCCCCCGTCCTCACGCTGCAGCCGCAGGGACTCCGAGAGCCGCTCCATGCCCCGGATCGTGTTCTGCAGAGAGGAGGCGACGTGCTGGCCCCGGCGCCGCGGCAGCTCGTCGTAGGCCCATACCTTGACCGCTTCCCGGAAGGCCTTCTGATGGATCTTGGTGAAGTTGAGCGTGCCGCTGTGCCCGAAGACGACCAGGTCCCAGATGTCCTTGAGGCGTTCGGTCTCCGGAGTCGTCCCCAACCGGCGCAGGGCGGTCCGGGCAACCCTGACGATCATTCCGAGGTCGTCGATCAGGCCCACGCGGTCCAGGTCCGCGTCGTCGAGCGCTTCCAGGCTCGGGATCTGGAGGATACGCACTCGGTCGCAGATCGTGCGGAACCGGTGGTCGCGGGTCTTCACCTCGCGCGCGGTGCGGACCTGGAGGCTGTAGAGGAGCTCGGCGACGAGCCGGTCGGGCAGGCCGCGCAGGCTGATCTCCCGGTCCACGGCCACCGCAGGCGTCGTCCGACGCCACTTGTCCTCGTCACCGTCGAAAGTGCCGCGCTTGCGCTCGATGACCAGCCGCGAGGCGTGCACGTCGCAGTAGAGGTTTCCCTCTCTGCTGCGCATCCGGTAGCAGGAGGCGACGTGGCAGGGGCCGATGGCCGGCAGCGGACGCAGATCCGGGCGGCCGAGGAAGTCCTCCATGGTCAGATTGCTCGATCTCGCCCAGTGGTACTGGTGCGCGGGACACAGCCTGGCGGCGACCGACCGTCGTGGACGCTCGCACTGCTCCACCTCGCAGAGCTTCTGGCCGATACTGCGAAGCCGGCCCGTTCGGCCCCGGGCGGTGAAGTCCTCCAGGGACAGCCCGGACCGCCTCCAGCGGTTCATACAACCGACGCATATCGGCTCACCGAGCGGGGTGCCCTTCACGCACCCGGGGATCTCGCAATCCGGCATCCCCAGCACCGGATGGCTGGCGGGATAGCGAGCAACCCGCACCTCCCAGTCCCAGCTCAGAAGGCTCAGGAAGTCGGCGTCCAGCGCGTCGATGATCTCGCTGGTCCGCAGATCCTGCAGTTCACGGGCCAGAGGAAGAGGCGTCGCCATCAGCTCTCCTCCAGACCGCGGCGGGCCCGCGGTGAGGGGACACGCTCGATCGCCTCACGCAGCCGGGACCGGTCAGGTATCAGATACGGTCGCGGTGACTCCGGGTGATCCTGACCGAGCAGGGCCTGCACCTCGTCCAGCGTGCCGCCGGCGTCCGAGACGTTGCTGCCGAACGCACGGCGGGCCATGTGCGGGCCCACCTTCCGCGACAGCTTTGCCCGCTCGCCCAGGCGCTCGAACAGCTCGCCCATCGCGTCGGGCGTCATCGGGGTGCCCAGCGGTTCACGGAACAGGTTCACCAGCAGGAAGTCGCTGCCGCCGGTTCCGAGGATCTGCTGGCGCTCGTCGATGTACTGGTCGAAGGCCTGGACGACGAGGAAGTCCACCGGCTGGGTCCATGCCTTCTTCGACTTCGACCAAGCGCCGTTGTGGTTGTCCCGGCGGCGAACGTGCAGGTGAGGGCCTTCGTAGTCGCAGCCCAACGCCTTTGAATCGGGCAGCAGATGGCAGTCGCTGCGGCGAAGGCCCGCTACCTGGCCGCGGCGCAGGCCGACTCGGCCGTGCAGCAGTACGATCAGCCGGTCCCGCGCGTTGCGGCACTCAAGGAACATCGCCACCAGCTCGTCGTCGGTGGCCCGGTCGACATCCGCCTCCGGCTCCTGCACCCGATGCCGGGCCCGCAGCCGGTAGGACAGCCCCGAGTCCTCACCCTGCGCCTCCAGCGGCAGGTCACGGCTGTCGGCCAGTTCATAGATCTGTCCCAGCACCGACCGGGGCGCCTCACCCACCGACACGGCGTACGACAACAGCCCACGCACCGCGGTCAGTACCCCGTTCATCCGCCGTTCCCTTCGGGCCGGATCGGCCCCGGGCCCCAACACCACCGAGGCCGGTTCGCCGTCCCTCGTCGACGGCGTGAACTTCAACCAGACCATGAACAGGCCCAAGTCCCGGGCTGCCTGCGGCCATTGCCGCCCCGTCCGCCTGCACCACAGCAGGTACAGGGCTACGCCACCGGCGTACGCCTTCGTCGTCAGCTCGGCCCGGCTCCGGCCAAACCGCAAGAACCTCAGCCACTGGTCAGCGACCGGCACCACCTGGAGGTCGTCGTCCACGACCGTCCAGTACCGCACTCCAGACGGCAACTCCACAGGAAAGGCCCGCACATGCAACTCCATGATTCGACGGTTGATGCAACAACCCGCCACAGAGCTACAGCCCCCAAGAACGAGTCTCAGAAGATCAACTTAGCCTCCTCCTGCAACAACACACCACGCAGGTCAGCACCCCAGAGAAGCCGCCGCTGCCCCGTCATCGAGCAGTGCCTCCAGTGGGCCGTCGAGTCGGGCGAGGACGCCGGCGTGTGGGGCGGACTGAGCGAGGACGAGCGTCGCGCGATGAAGCGCCGTGCGGCTCGTAACCGCGCTCGCAAGGCCAGCGCCTGACAGCCCACCCCACTCCCGCCCTGACCTGAGGAGAACGAGGTGCCTCTGCCCGCGTGGCTCGACAGCCAACTCGCCGCTGCCCAGGCCGAAACGGAGAACGACGGCACGACGTGGTCCGCGTTCGTCACCACTGATGACGGGCTCGCTCCGATCGTTGGCGCTCACGACCAAGAGCACGCTCAGCGGTGGCTCGACGAGTCCGGGGGCACCGGCTTCGTCGCCCGCAGCCGCCGCGCGAGCTGACGGACGATTTGCCCGCTGTCCCGGCGGGCGCGCAACACGACAACGCACGCTCCCCCCTGCTCAGCCCGTCGTCACCGGCCCGGTCCCGGCCAGTCCGGTGGCGGCGGAGAACGCAGGGACCACCCCAGCGCCCTGGCGCTCGCTCCCGGTCCACCCCCGTCCCCGACACCCTGAGGGAGTTCCTCCATGACCGCGACCACCTCGTCGTTGTGCCGGCACGAGCCGACGTGCCCGCCTGCAGGCAGCCCGGACCGCGAGGCCGCGCAGACCGTGGCCACCCACCCGGAGCAGGGCTGGAGCCTGCTGTGCAACGGCCTCTTCGTCTTCGACGACACCGGTGAGCTGCTGCCCGACGGACGGATCACCGGTCCGCGGCGTCCCACGCCGGCCTCCGTGACCGCCTGATCCCTTCCTGGTCAGCCCGCCCTGCTTCTGCCTGTGAGTCCGGGAGGGTCCCGGGCTTTTCGATCATTGGAGGATCGATGGCTGAGCTCATTCCCCTCAAGACACCGCTGGACGACACCGGTCTGTCCCACCACCGGCCCGGCACCGCGACGAGTACCGCCGCGGCCGCGGACATCTCCCGCTACCACCACCCGCTCTTCCTCCGGTCCGAACCCGGACGCTTCGAGGGCTGGGTGACGTACTCCTTCCGCGCGTTCACCGGCCTGGAAGAGCAGCCGCAGATGTCGATCGAGGCCATCCGGGACACGACGCTGACCCGCGAGCAGTCCGCCGAGCTGTCGAACGAGTACGAGGCCGCGCGGGTCCTGTGGTCGAAGGCGCGGTTACGGCGGCAGGCCGGACCGCTCCTGAAGCAGGCCGCGCCGATGTGGGAGGCCTGGACGGCCGCCCACGGACAACTCGTGGCCACTTTCCGCGAGTTCTGGACCACCGAGGACGGCCTCTGGCGCGCCCAGCTGCTGCGGCTCACCGACGCCGAACGCGCCGCCGAGGCCGCGGCTGAGGCCTTCGACGACATCGCGGAGAAGCTCACCCGGCTCGCCGAGGAGCAGATCCGGGTCGCGGGCGAGGACGATGACCTTCCGCTGAGCACCATCGCGAAGGAACTCGGTCTGGACGACTCCGACTGGCACATCGCCTGGCACGGCGCCTACACCTCGTCCACGGCGGGTTGGCGCGGCATCGGCGACCGCCTCATCGACCGCGTCCACAAGGAGATCGACGCGCAGCGCGAGCGGCTGCGTGAGGTTCAGGTCCTGGCCGGCGACAGGGACCTGAGCGACAGCGAACTCGTCTGACACCCACCCCGGAGCATCTCGCCCCGGGGCTGCCTGTCGGTCCTGCCGATTCACGTCGGCGGGACCGGCAGGGAGCAGCAGGGACTTTCCCCCGATCCCGTGCTCCACGGCCGGCCTCCCCCACGGGAGGCCGGCCGTCCTGCTGCCGGGCCCGGTACGACAGCTCCCCCGTACCGGGCCCGGCTCCCCTTGTCCCCCAACTGCCGTCAGGAGTGAAGAACCATGACACCCACACCCACATCCACGTCCCCTCCCCCGGAAGCGAAGCTGACCCGGGGCCAGCGCATCATCCTCATCGCCGCCGCCGTGCCGATGGTCGTCTTCGCCGGCCTGGGCGCCTGGGGCACCTACACCAACATCACCGGCGTCTTCCACCGCTCGGCCACGGCGTGGGGCGTGGTCGCCGCCGGTGAGGGCGCCACGCTCTCCCTGGCGCTCGTCTACGTCGGGCTGACCCTGCTGGGCCAGTCTTCGCCGGCCGCCGTCCGGGTCGGGCTGTGGCTGCTGCCCGCAACGGCCTCCGGCACCGGCGCCGCCGTCGCGCAGACCACCACCGAGGCGATCGTCTTCGCCGTCACGCCGCTGGCCATGTGCTCCTCCGCCGAGGGCATGGGCCTGCTGGCCCGCCGCATTGTCATCCGGGTCACCGGCATCGACATGGAGGCCCAGCGCCGGAACGCGAAGACGATGCAGCAGCTCGCGTACCACCGGGCCCGTGCCGCGAACCACCCCGACGAGAAGACGCGCAAGGAGTCGGAGCTGAAGTCGTGGGACCTGGCCAAGAAGGTCGGCACGGGCGACGCGACGCTCGGCGCGGGCCTCGTGACGGTTCAGCGGGACCGCATGACGGAAGGCGCGAACGACGCGCTGGCCGGCATGTTCGACCTGGCATCCGTCACGCCCGCGCTCACCGCGTCCGTCACGCCCGCGCTTCCCGGCACGGTCGGGCGCGACGGTTCCGGCACAGGGTCCGTCACGGACGAGGCAGTCCGTCACACCGGCGGCACGCACTCCGTGACGAACCCGCCGCCCCGTGACGCCGCCGTCACGAGCGGCCCGCAGGGTGCGACGAAGACAGGCACACAGGTCAGTGGCGGCACGGCCGCGCGGCCGTCGCACTCCACGGAATCCGTCACGGACACCGTGACGCACACCGTCACGGGCTCCGTCGCGCACGGTGTGACGGAAAACGTCACGGTCGACGGCTCCGTCACGCCCGGTTCCGTCACGGACGGGACGCCGTCACAGGAGTCGTCGCACCCCGTCACGCTCGAAGAGGTCGCGGCCGTCGCGGGCGTGCCCACCCCGGTGACGGGCGAGCGGCTGACGGAGGCGCAGCTGGAGGTCGTCCTGCGCCACCTGCGCTACTCCGACGACCCGCCGCTGTCCTACCGCCAGGCCGTCACCGCCTTCCGCGACGCCGGCTTCGTCGGCGGCGAGGAGCGGGTGCGCCGCGTCTGGGGCCACCTGATGTCGCACGAGGAGACCGAGACCCCCGAGAAGACCGACGCCTGAGCAGCGTCCGACACCACCAGTGAAGGCCAACTCGCCCCGGCGGGTTGGCCTTTGCTGCGACTGCCGGAAGCGGTCGAAACAGGTGCAAAGCAGTCCGGCGAGTGAGCTGGCGAGTGACCCGGTGAGCGGAGCGTTCGCAGACCCGGCAAGCAGACCCAGCGAGCAGACCCGGAGCGCTCTGCACCCCCACCCGACACCCCGAACGAACGGAGGAAAACCAGGCCCGATGGGCGGATCCGCGTACTGGACAAAAGCGATCAAAAAGGCGGACGCGCGATCCCCCAAAGAGGGTGCGATCAAGCGAGTGGACCGGCTGCACGGCGTACTGCGCCGACTCGATCCGGGGGTCGCCGACCGCGCCTGGCGCGACGTCGGCAACCTCCTCCAGCAGACCACCGACCGCCACTCGGTACGCGGTTCCGCGTACTGGACGAAGGAGATCAGAGAGGCGGACGGAAGGTCCGCCAAGGAGGGTGCGATCAAGCGACTGGACCGGCTGCGCGGCGTGCTGCGCGACCCCGATCCGGTGATCGCCAACCGCGCCTGGCGCGAGGTCCGCGAAGCCCTCCAACGGATCACCGACCGCTACTCGCGGTGATCGTTCACTCATTCATTCACCCCGGGGGGAGATGAACGCGACCCGGCCCTACACGCGTACGTACGCGCACGAGGGCCGCGTTCACTCCCCCCGGTTGCAGACCGTGAGGGGAATGCGATGGAAGTTCTGCTTCTCGCGGCGTGCGCCTGGCTCGCACACACAGCAGGCGCGCAGAGCGAGCAGGCGAAGCTGGGGCTGTCTCCGGCGCAGCGAGACATCCTTCGGGAGAACACCCGGCACGAGAAGGCCGTGCAGAAGATCGCCGACAAGCACGGCGCCGCTCGGCCGGCTGAACGCAGGCCGGGAGTCTCGCCGTGGAAGGATGCGCCAGCCTCGGAACGCGACCCGGTGCTCACGCTCCCGGAAGCGTTCCGGGCGGGCTACCGCGGCCACACCCGCATCGAGCGGGTGGCGACCCCAGTGGGGCGCCGCGTCGGCAGCTGGACCGCTCGAGGCGTGGCCTGGGCCGAGGACACGGGCAGGGGCGCACTGCGCGAGCACCGCAAGCGCCGTCGGGCACGGGGCGAACCTGACCCGGCTCCGGTGCTCATCCCGCTGCCTCCAGCCCACCCGCCGGAGGTGCCGCCGATCCCGGCCGATCCTCCGACGGGCGGAACCGGCAGCGGCGAGGGCGAGGGAGTGTCCCTGGCCAGGCCGGACCCAGTCTCGGAGCCCGAAGCGGGCGAGAAGCCCCCTGAGGGGGCCTCTGAGGCGCCAACGGCCGATGACGGGCCCCCGGGAGCCTCAACGGCCCCAACTGCCCCTGAAGGGGCCGCAGATGGGCCCTCGCCGGTACCGGAACCCCGCAGCTCGGAGGAGACGGACCCAGCGGCCGGCAAGGCGGAACCCGAGGAAGCCACGAAGCCCAAGAGCACCGACGAGCCGTCCGATCCCGCCGCGGCGGAGCCCGTGACGGCCCCGGACGCGACCGTGACGGAACCCGTCACGGCTGTGACGGACTCCGACACGGAACCGGCACCCGCTGTGACGGAACTCGCCGCGACCGTGACGGAGCCCGCGGCCGCTGTGACGGCACCCGTGAACACCACCAAGGAACCGGCCGCTGCCGGAGAAGGAGTTGGGCGTATGGCGGCAGAAGTGTCGTACGAGTCCGTTGAGGAAGAGAGCGACGAGCTCTCCCTGATGTGCGAGGACGACCTGGTCGTCTACGACCGCATCGGCAAACGCTGCCAGCGGGAGATCAGCCGCGGCGACTCCCTGCTCGTGGCCATGGAGGCCGTCGGCTTCGGGCCGAAGGTCATGGGCTGGGTCACCCGCGGCAAGGAGCAGTACGGGGTGATCGACTCCCAGCTCGCCGAGCTGAAGTCGAACACGAAGGCCCAGGGCGAGGCCGTCGTGAAGGCCAAGGCCCTGCTGGTGGCCGGCCAGGGCCTGTACGCGGACATCGCGAAGGACATGGAGTCCGTGGCCGACCGCGACGTCTACATCTCCGACGCGGTCGACGCCGAGGACACCTCCGCGCACACCGAGGTCTACGAGACGAGGGGAGCCTGACCATGAGCGACGCCAAGGGTGGTTTCACCGCGATCGTCACCTACGCCGCCGTCCTCGCGAGGGCAGCGGCGTACGGCATCCGCGCCGCCAACACCAAACGGGCCGTGGAACGTCTCAAGTCCCGCTTCGACGACCGCGGCGCCTCGGCGAAGTACATGTCCGACGCGATGACCGTCCTCGAAGTCGACGAGCCGACCACCACCGCCTACATGGAGGTCTCGACGCTGACGGAGGCCATGTCGGCCAACGTCGGAACGATCGTCTCGGCGGCCGACACGCTGTCCACCGTGGCGCAGGGCCTGGCCGATGAGACGCAGGCCCAGCACGGCCGGATGGCGGACGCCAACCGCACGCACCACGTGCAGATGGCGGCCAAGGAGTTCATCAAGCCCAAGTAGGCGCCAGACACGAACACCACGAAGGGCGGGACCGCAACGTGCGGCCCCGCCCTTCGTCACACCCGGAATCGGAGAAAGCCGGATGGCAGCGACCACCGAAGCGACGAAGGAAGAAGAAGACACTCCGCAGGAGCTGACCGGGCTGCGCGCCCGTGCGGCCCAGATGCAAAACCCCGGCCTGTACGTGGGATCCGGGCTCAGCATCGCCTCCAGCCTGCTGTCTGGCGACCCGCTCCTGTTCACCACGATCGGCGCGACCGGCCTCGCGGCCGGCTGGGCCGCTCTGGCCATGAACCCCGGACCCTGGCGCTGGCTGCCCGGGAACGGCGAGCCGTGGGAGTGGATGATCCGCAGCAGCCAGCGCGGGTACCGGCGCAAGGTCCGCCGGATGCGCCGCCGCCTGGCCCAAGACGACGGCTACGGCCCGTCCGTGGGCAGCGACGGCATGCTCGTGCCGACCATCGGTATCGCCGACGGCTGGCGCCACCGCAACGACCGCGCCGCTCTCGTACGCGCGGCGAAGGCCAAGGCCTACCGCGCCCGCTGCGCGACGCTGCGGGGGATGTGGGCCAAGGCCCTGCCCGACTGGGAGCGCGGCTGGTGGCGCCGGTACACGCCCGCCGAGATGGCGCTGCGTGCCGGGCCTCTGGCAGCGATCCCCGCGAGCGGCTTCATAGACGTGCCCTGGTGGGCGCACATCGTTACCGCGCTCGCCGGATCCTCGTGGGGATCGTGGGTGTGGGCCCGTCCCGACTTCCAGGTCTCCCCGACCGAACACCCGGAGGGAGCAGGCTGGTACCTCGCGCGGTGGGATGAGTGGATCGCGTGCGACCGCGGCCCGCTGCCCGATTCCAAGCTCGTCGACATCCACCTGGACGACGACAAGCTGACCGCGATCATCGTGTCCACCACCGCCAGGCCCGCGCTGTCCGTCGGGCAGGACGAGATCTCGATCGCGTTCGACGTGCCGCCCCGTGCGGTCAACGTTTACCGCCCCGACGACATGTCCGCCAGCCGTGCCAAGCTCACCGTCCGGCTGCGGGCCGCCGCCGCCGAGGACCTGGACATGGACGACCTGCCTGCTGTGTGGCAGGAGTTCGGCCCGTACATGGGCAGCGAGCTGTACGACGTGCAGGAGACGGAGTACGGCCGCCAGTTCAAGATCCTGATGCCGCGTCGGGGCTCCTCGGTCGCCGAGGTACAGCCGCGCAGCATCGCCCAGGCCCTGGACATGCCCGGCGAGGACGCCGTCGACCGGCTTCACCTGCGGGTGATCGATGCCCGCCGGATCGAAGTCAACGAGATGAGCACCAACCCCCTCCAGGACGGTGTGACGCTCGACCTGCGCGCCCTGACCATGGACGCGCAGGGATACGTCACGGTCGGCAAGGACATCTACGGCCGTCCGGCGAAGTGGCGGCTGCTGAAGTTCGACCCGATCCGCCGCGGCCTGTCCGGGCGGCCGTCCGCATCGGCGGTGCACTCGTTCGGCTCCGGCACCACCGGCGCCGGCAAGACCTCCCTGGAAGAAGACCTCCAGGTCGCCCAGCGCATCAACGGCTTCATCTCCTGGCTGGCCGACGGCAAGGGCGGCGCCGGGTACGCATCCTGGTTCGGAGATCTCGACTGGCTGGTCAAGTCGCCGGTCGGGGCCATGCTCATGGGCCAGTCCGCCACCCGCGTCAGCGAGTACCGCTACAGCGAGCAGATGAAGATGCAGTGGCTGGACGCGGAAGGGTTCATCGAGCAGGGCCGGTCGTTCTTCGTGCCCGGCGAGCCCTTCGCACCGATGGTCGTCACCTGGGACGAGTTCAACGAGATGGTCCTCAAAGACCCTCACGCGTTCCACGTCAAGCCGCTGACCCGGGCCATGTCCAGCGTGGGCCGCCTCTCCAGGGCGGCCGGCCTGTCCGCACGGGCGTGGGTCCAGATCCCGAACCTGGACTCCATCGGATCGGACGCCAGCGCGAACGCCATTCGCGACATGCTCCAGTCCGGGAACATCGGCCTGTTCCGCACCGCACGCGCCGACGTCGACGTCATGTCGCTCGGCTCCCGCACCCCGGAATTCCGCCTGGAACCCCTCCCCGAGCGGTTCCCGGACGGGTCCGAGACCGGCGGCCTGTTCTACCTCGCCGACGGCAAGGCCCAGTACACCCAGTCCCGGGCCATGTTCCACACCAACCCGGCCCGCGTCGCCCGGGGGTTTCCCATGGCGACCCTCTCCGACCCGGAGGCCGACGCCGCCGGCGCCGCGTACCTGCGCCGGGAGGAATACCGCTACCTGGACGCCGCCGAGGAGGAAGCCTTCCTCCTCGACCTGATCAAGCAGGAGCAGTCCAAGAACAGCCCGCACGCCAAGGTCATCGACCTCAAGCCCGCCCCGGCCGCCACCGAGGAGGACAGCGAGGACGAGGACCTGGACGAGCTCGTGCCGCTCACCCGCACCCAGAAGGTCTGGTACGCGGTCGACGGCGGTGCCCGGCGCAACAAGCAGATCGCCGAGGTCACCGAACTCCAGCCGTCCAACGTCGCGAACGCCACGACCCGTCTGGAACGGCTCGGGAAGCTCACCAAGGTCGACCGCGACTGGCACACGGCCTCCCCTCGACGACCAGCGCGTCGACGCCTGACCCGCCCGCCCTCACCGAACCGGAGACATCCCCATGAACATCACCATCACCGCGCTCTTCCTCCTGGCCTGCATCGGCCTCGGCATCTGGTTCAAGAAGGACAGTTCCTTCCGCCGCCGGGAGTTCCTCGCCATCTCCCTGTTCTGGATCCTCGCGGTCGCCACCCCCTGGGGAGCCACGGGCGTCCAGAAGGTTCAGACCCTGATCGGCAACGGAGTCCAGACGGCAACCCAGACCGTCAACTCGGTCTCGTCCAAGTAGAACCACCCCAGGCAAGAGGCGGCCCGCACGGTGCGGGCCGCCTCTGCTGCGTCCACCCCTCGGCCCATCAGCAAGGAGACCAACGACATGGCCGACGACCTCGCAGGCCTCAAGCGGGGGCAGACGGCTCAGGAAGCGGTCGACGAGGCACGCATGCTGGCCAACTGGTACAGCAGCAACGCCCCCACGACCACCAGACTCGTCGCCCCCGACCTTCCACCGCCCAAGCCCGCCACGGGAGACACCGTGCCGTTCGATCCGCACGGACGACCGCCCATGTCCCAGCGGGCCACGGACCACGCGGCGCTCGTACTCGTCTACTCGTTCGGTTCGCTGCCGGTCAGCGCCGCCATCTCGCTGGTGCTGTGGCGGCTGGCCAACGTCAGCCCGACGACGCTGATCATCGTCGGCGTGGGCACCGCCGGAGTGATCACCTCAATCGGCGTCGCAGCCCGCATGATCGGGCGTGCTGTACGCGACGGCGCCTCCGCCCTGCCGAACCACACGGTCAACCACTTCACCGGGCCGAACTACGTGCAGCACAACGAACTGCACACCGAAACCAAGTGGTTCGGCACCACCAACAACGAACTTCCCGGCAACCGGGAATGACGTTGGCTCCGCATGACGCGAAGAACGACATCGCCCGATTCCGCACCACCCCGCTCCACCAGTGATCGGCCGTTCTCCGTACGCCCCCGCTCGCCGCCCCAACGGGCGGTACCGCGGGGCCGTGCGGTGTGCGCCCGGCCACCCAGACCGCGAACTAGCGGTCCTCGTCCTGGCCTTCTCCACCGCCCTGCTGCTGCTCGTCGTCCTGCCCCGCCTGCCTACCTGACCTCCATGGAGACCGCTGTGAAGAAGACCCCCACCAAGAAGCCCGCCGCGAAAAGGGCCCCTGCGAAAAGGGCCCCTGCGAAAAGGGCCCCTGCAAAAAGGGCCGCGGCGAAAAGGGCACCGGCCAAGAAGCCCGCCGCGAAGAGGACCCCTGCCAAGAAGGCCGCGGCGAAGCGGTCACCCAGGCCTACCAGGATTGTGTACTGGCTCTTCCGCAGTATGGGGCGGGGCGCCAGGAACCTCGATCCGGCGCACCGCAAGGACGGCGTCGCGCTGCTGCTGTTCGCCCTCGCGCTGATCGTCGCCGCGGGCACCTGGGCCGACCTCAAGGGCCCGGTCGGCGACCTCGTCGAGATCCTGGTGACCGGCGCCTTCGGGCGGCTCGACCTGCTCGTACCGATCCTGCTCGCGCTGATCGCCGTCCGGTTCGTCCGGCACCCCGAGAAGCCCGAGGCCAACGGCCGTATCGTGATCGGCCTGTCCGCGCTGCTGATCGGTGTCCTCGGGCTGGTCCACATCGTGTGCGACTCGCCCGCGCGAGACGACGGCATGCAGGCCATACGGGACGCTGGCGGACTGATCGGCTGGGGCGTCGCGACCCCGCTGACATACGCCATGAGCGACGTGCTGGCCGCACCGCTGGTGGTGCTGCTAATCGTCTTCGGGCTGCTGGTAGTCACGGCCACCCCAGTCAACGCCATCCCGCAGCGGCTGCGGGCGCTCGGCGCGCACCTCGGCGTCGTCCAGGGGCAAGCGGCCGGCACGCCCAGGGAGGACGACGAGCGGTACCCGGAGCAGCAGCACGAAGCGTCGCCCGCGCGCTCCCGCCGTCGCGGGCCCGTCGGAGAGGCATACGACCCCGACGGCGTCGAGCAGGAGGCCCTCCCACCGCGCGGGAAACTCAAGACCGCAGCAATGCCGGCACCCGCCGCCCAGCCGCACGGGATGGAGTCGTCCCCCCTGGTCGTCCCCGACCTCACCAAGGCGCCGCCTGCTGGCGAGGAGCGCGATCTTCCAGCGCGCGCGGGACAACTCCAGCTGTCCAACGACATCACCTACTCCCTGCCCTCGCTCGACCTCCTCACGCGCGGCGGGCCCGGCAAGGCGCGCAGCGCCGTCAACGACGCGGTCGTCGCCTCGCTCTCGAACCTCTTCTCCGAGTTCAAGGTGGACGTCGCCGTCACCGGCTTCACGCGCGGGCCGACAGTCACGCGCTACGAGGTCGAGCTCGGCCCCGCCGTAAAGGTCGAGCGCATCACCGCGCTGACGAAGAACATCGCCTACGCCGTCGCCAGCCCCGACGTGCGGATCATCAGCCCGATCCCCGGCAAGTCCGCGGTCGGCATCGAGATCCCGAACACCGACCGCGAGATGGTCAACCTCGGTGACGTGCTGCGGCTGGCCGCGGCCGCCGAGGACGACCACCCGTTGCTGGTCGCGCTCGGCAAGGACGTCGAGGGCGGCTACGTCATGGCCAACCTCGCGAAGATGCCGCACATCCTGGTCGCCGGAGCCACCGGTTCCGGCAAGTCGTCGTGCATCAACTGCCTGATCACCTCGGTCATGGTCCGCGCGACGCCCGAGGACGTACGGATGGTCCTTGTCGACCCCAAGCGGGTCGAGCTGACCGCCTACGAGGGCATCCCGCACCTGATCACCCCGATCATCACCAACCCGAAGCGCGCCGCCGAGGCGCTCCAGTGGGTCGTACGCGAGATGGACCTGCGCTACGACGACCTCGCGGCGTACGGCTTCCGGCACATCGACGACTTCAACGCAGCCGTACGAAGCGGCACAGTGAAGGCACCGGTCGGCAGCGAGCGGGAGCTCAAGACCTATCCGTATCTGCTGGTGATCGTCGATGAGCTCGCCGACCTGATGATGGTCGCCCCGCGCGACGTCGAGGACGCGATCGTGCGGATCACGCAGCTCGCGCGTGCGGCCGGCATCCACCTGGTGCTCGCCACGCAGCGGCCGTCGGTCGACGTTGTCACCGGGCTGATCAAAGCGAACGTGCCCTCGCGGCTCGCCTTCGCCACCGCCTCGCTCACCGACTCGCGCGTCATCCTCGACCAGCCCGGCGCCGAGAAGCTGATCGGCAAGGGCGACGGGCTGTTCCTGCCGATGGGGGCGAACACGCCAGCCCGTATGCAGGGCGCCTTCGTGACCGAGAACGAGATCGCGGCCGTCGTCCAGCACTGCAAGGCCAAGATGGCACCCGTCTTCAGGGACGACGTCGTGGGCACCAAACAGAAGAAGGAGATCGACGAGGAGATCGGCGACGACCTGGACCTGCTGTGCGAGGCGGCCGAACTGGTCGTCTCCACCCAGTTCGGTTCGACGTCCATGCTTCAGCGCAAGCTGCGAGTCGGCTTCGCCAAGGCCGGGCGGCTGATGGACCTCATGGAGTCCCGCGACATCGTCGGTCCCAGCGAGGGCTCCAAGGCGCGTGACGTCCTCGTGAAGCCGGATGAACTGGACGGGGTGCTGGCATTGCTCCGTCCCTTACCCGGCAGTGCGCAAGGAGAAGGCGCGGACACCGACAGCCTCCAGGAGCGGGTTCAGACCGCGACTGGCGGAGAGTGGCTGCAATGAGCCGCACCCGCCGCCAGAACCCCGCGCCTGCGCGGACATCGTGAGCCGGGTGCCAGCGGACTGCCCCGTCGACCTGCCTCGGTCCCGGTCGCCAGCCGGACCGAGGCCACGCCGCCATGGAGTCGGCGGGCAGTCGGCTGACCGCAGCGATCACGACGCCTGCTCCACGGCGGTACAGGGTGCGACCACAGCATGGGACCGAGCACTCCAGCGCCCGGGTCCGTCATGGTCGGCCCGACCATCACCCCGACCACGGCAGCCCAGGCAACACGTTGCCTGATCGTGACCGGTGGTCGGGGCTGATGGTCGCCGCCCTGGTCGGGGCTGCCGGGTGAGGTGCCCCCATGAACTTCACGCCCGCGCCCGCCCCGGACGGCAACGCAGCAGAGAACCCCATCGACCCTCAGGACGAGCACGTGACCGTCGCCGGTCAACGCGACGCGCACCACCGGCTGCTCGGCCCTTTCCCACAGGCCGCCTGATCCCGGATCGGGCGGTCTCCCCGCGTTTCCACCCCGCTCCCGGACTCCCCAAGGAGGAGAACCCCATGGGCAAGACCATGCGTACCACCGCCGCCATCGCCCTGGCAGGCTTCGAAAACGTCGTCATGCTGGCCGCCGCCGGAACCGGCGGCGTACTGGGCTACAACGCGCCGGCCCTGCTGACCGACGCCGGAGTCGACGGCTGGCCCGGCAGCACCACGTCGACCTGGGCCGCCTTCTCCGCAGGGCTCATCGCAATCGCCTTCGCCTTCGGGGTCAGCGAACTCCTCGACTCGTTCATGTCGCCGCTGCGTGCCCTCACCCGCACCTCGACCTCCCCGGCCTACGGGCTGGGCACACAGGAGACGGACGAGGACCTGCCCACCGACGCCGAGGACCTCATCGACCGCCTGACCGAGGCAGCCCGGGCTGGCGGCGCCCACGACGCCGCGATGTATTCCGGGAGGGTCGACCCCGCCGGGAACCTCCTGCACAAGGCCAAGTTGTGGGTGGGCATCGACGGCACCAGCGCCCTGTTCCCCCTCACCGACGGTGCCTACGTGCACTACCGCAAGAACGAGGACGGCAAGTTCGCGACCCACGAATACGCCTTCGTTGTCACGGGGGCCGAGGACGAGCCGGTCCCCGTCACGTCCATGGACCAGGTGCGTGACCTCCTGGAGCGGCACCTCAACCACGAGGTGAAGGACGAGCCGGTCAGCGCCTGACCTGCCGGACCCCTGTGCCGCCCCGACCCCTCGCGGGCCGGGGCAGTGCAGAGGCCCGGCAGACGGGCTCCGACCGACACGGAGGGCCAGCGCCCCATGACGACCATGGACATCACCCACAGCCGCACGGAGGCACCCGAGGCCGTGGGCCCCAGTACCCGAGCCGCGGAAACGCCGATGATCAGCGAGCTGGTCGTGGTGACGCTTCATCTGGAGCACCTGGCCGAGACGGCCGGCCCGCCCGAGGACGAGACCGCCGCTCACCTGAACGGCATCACGCCCGAGCAGCAGCGCTCCTTCGTCCTGGGTAACGCCGACCGCATCCGCGCCGCCCTCGACAAGATCACCGCCCCGTACGAGGCGCCCACAACGCTGGTGCCCCCCGACCCCGGCCTGGCCGAAGACGACGGCAGCGACCTCCAGCCGCCGACCTGCTGCGCCCCGACCGACGTCACGGCGACCGCCGTTGCCACGTTCCCGGAGACGGCAGCCGTGTGTGCTGTACTCGCCGGCGACCGGAGTGACGCTCGGCGGATCGTCGCCGCCATGCTCCCCGGCGAGCGCGCCGCGTTCGCGGGCCAGCTCGACGAACTCCGCAAGCTCCTCGGCCTGGTCTGCGACAACTGCGGTTGCCTGGCCGAGCTCGGGACCGGCACGACCGACCCCTTCGCCGCGGTGTGCCGCTTCCTGTGCGATGCCTGCTCGGCCGACCTCCGGCGCGTCCACCGCACCCCCCGCTGACGGACCACTGCGACGACCCGCACACACCATGTCGTCGGCGCGGCCCTCGCCCTCCGACACCCCACAGACGATCTGACGTCGCCCGTCACCACCGAGGCCATCCCGTGGCCTCGCAGCCACCCACCACAGATACAAGGAGCACCTTCCACATGACCGACCACAGCAGCGCCTCGGCCATCCGCTTCGCCTCCGCCTACGCCCTGCTCCGCATGGCAGCGGACCTCGGAGACCACTGGATCCAGTCCGACCACCAGGCTGTCACCAAGGGCCAGCACGACGAGAACGAAGGCCAGTCCAGCTGGACCGGTCGCATCGCCTGCACCGCGCACGTCGCCACCTACACCGCCACCCAGGCCGCTGTCCTGTACGCCGGGTCCCGCGTCCTCGGGCTGCGCCTGAAGCCCAGCCGCGTCGCCGCGGCGCTCGCCCTGTCGGCCGCCACCCACTGGTGGGCCGACCGGCGTATCCACCTCAAGGCCGACCCCGGGGAATTGCATCTGATGCAGGCTCGGCTGTCGGCCGCTGGCCCTGAACTGCGGGAAGTGTACCGGCTGGCTGTCTAACGTCCAGCGAAGCTCATCGCGCCGTTGACCTGCGGGTTTTACAGAGCTCATTCATCAGATGCATGATTCCATCCTCTGGTGAGAGAGGGTGGGGCGTGTCCGACGGTACGAGGGAAGTGCAAGGCGCCGCGGTGCTGGAGCTGGTCTCGGGTGTGCATCTGCTGCACCCCGAGGACGCCGTACTCGACGCGATGCTGTCGGGATGGGCACGGCAGCAGCTGGGTGGCCGGGGGCTCCAGCCGGGCACTGCCGACGGCCGCCGCCGGGTTGTCGAGACGTTCCAGGAGTTCACAAACGAGTACCCCTGGCACTGGACGGCCGCGCACATCGACGAGTGGATGGCGGACCTGGTGATGCGACACAACCGCGCCAAGTCGACGCTCCGCAACTACCAAGGGGCCATCAGCCTGTTCATGGACTATCTCCTCAACCCGGTCTACGGGTGGGCGGAGGTCTGCCTGGAACGGTTTGGCACACACCCGACGCCGATCCTCCATGACGGCAACCGGCGCGAACACCTCGTGGACTACGAGGGCGGCGCAGAGCGCCGGCCGATGACGCGGGAGGAGTGCCAGCTCCTCTTCGACCACATCGACGACCGGGTGGACCGGATGATCAAGCGAGGCCGCAAGGGCGCCCTGACCGCCTACCGGGACTCCACCTTGTTCAAGACGGTCTACGGCTGGGGCCTGCGGGCCTCGGAGGCATCGGGCCTGGACCTGGTGGACCTCTACCGGAACGCGAAGGCTCCGCAGTTCGGCAGGTACGGCATGGTGCACGTCCGCAAGGCCAAGGGCACCAAGGGGTCGGGGCCGCGTCGGCGGAACGTCGCCAGCATTATGCCCTGGGCCGTGGAGGCCCTGGAGGACTACGTCGTCAACGTCCGCCCCCGTTACGGCTTCCCGTCCCACCCCGCCTTGTGGTTGACCGAACGCGGAGGCCGGCTCAGGACGCGCGAGATCGAGGACCGGTTCGCTCTCTACCGCGAGGAACTGGGGCTCCCGGAGGAACTCGTGCCGCATTGCCTGCGGCATTCGTACGTCACGCACAATATCGAGGACGGCGTCGACCCGAAGTTCATTCAAGAACAGGTCGGTCACCTCTACGCGTCCACGACCGCCCTCTACACCGCGGTCAGTGACGACTTCGCCAACACGATGATGCTCAAGGCCATCGATCTGGCCTTCGGCAACGACCCCGGCCAGCGGGTCCTGGAACGGAGTGGACGACGATGACGGCGAAGCTCGACTACAAGTGGAACCTGCGCGAGGTCATGGCCACGAAGGGCATGTTCTCCACCACCGATCTGCGGCCTCTGCTGGCCGAGCGGGGCATCGACCTGTCCGCCAGCCAGATCTACCGGCTCGTGGTTGAGGTCCCGGAACGGCTCAACCTCAAGGTCCTGATGGCCCTGCTGGACATCCTCGACTGTTCGATGGACGACCTGATCGAGCCGGTCGCCGCAGGCCGGCCGCGAGCGAAGAAGGCCGCGGACGGCACTGAGACGACCGGCGTCGGCGACTTTCGGCCCAAGCGGGCCCGGATCACCAGGTCGTGACCGCAATTTCCCGGACCGCCGTCGACCCGCACGCGGTGATCTGCGAGCTGGTCGCCGCGGTCGAACCGGATCTGCCCTCGGAGACTGTCCGGAAGGCGATAGGCCAGGCGGTTCGGTCCAAGTCGGCCGCCGTCCGCCTGGTCCAGGTCCTCGAAGCCGATCCCGAGTTGCTGACCTCAGGCCGGGCCGAAGGCCCGGCCTCGGTCGAACGCTTCATCCGCGCTCTCACTGAGCTCGGCGCCGCCCACGTCGTCCGACCGCCCTGCTCGCGCTGCGGCAGGCTGCGGCCTCTCGGGAGCATAGGCGGCTCCGGCCGCCGCGTCTGTTCCTCCTGCAGCGGCTCCGACAACCGCAAGGGTGCGGGCTCGGGCTGGGCCTGCGCGATCTGCGCCAACGGCGACACCCCGCGCTACGGCCTCGACCGCACCGGACGAGAGGTCTGCCGCTCTTGCTACAAGACCCAGTGCACCGAGGACCCAGGCGCTGATCTGCTCGGCTACCTCGATGGCCTTGCCCTCGGACTCGACGAAGCCGTACTGCGGACGGTGATCGCCGAGGTCACTGGAGGGAACACGTCGGTCACCCGCCGCCTGCTCTGGGACCTCCAGAACCAGCCCGGCTTGCTGACCGGCCAGGCCCACCACCATGGACCCAAGACCGTCCTCCTGGTCAACCGGCTCCACGAGGCCGGCGCCAACGGCGTCCCTGCCCCGAAGTGTCCGCACTGCGACCGGGCGGTCCGGCTCAGCCACTCGATCAACCGACTCCGAGTCTGCGGAACCTGCTACAACCACGCTAAAGCGGAGCCCTGCAAGTGGTGCGGACGCAACCGCCCCGTGGCGGGACGCGACGACACCGGAGCCCCGATCTGCAACACCTGCCGCAACAAGGAACCCTCCTACCAGGAGAAATGCGTTGTCTGCGGTCGCGTCGAGGGCGTCGGCGCCCGCACGGCCGACGGGCCGATCTGCGCCGTCTGCCGCAAACCGCCGGTTGTCCAGTGCGGTTCCTGCGGCAAGGTCCGGGCTTGCCTCTTCGCCTGGACCGACTCACCCCGCTGCCGGACATGCTCGCGCAAGCTGGAACCTTGCACCGACTGCGGGCGCCTGAAAACGGTGGCCGCCCGCACTCCCCGCGGCCCGATCTGCGAAAACTGCTGGGAACAGGCCCCAGAGGCACACAAGCCCTGCAAGCAGTGCGGCACGGTCGAGCGACTGTTCCACTTCGGCCTCTGCCGGAGATGCGCAGGCGACCGCCAACTGCGGAAGCTGCTGACGCCGCCAGATGGGAAGCCCCGTCCCGAACTCGACAAGATCGTGGACGCCCTGCTGAACCACAACCCCCGCAGGGCCTTGCTCTATCTGCGGGAATCACCCACGGCCACCCGTTTGGTCACCGACCTCGCCGCCGGAACCTGCGAGCTCACTCACGAGGCCCTCGACGCCCGCATGACCAGCCAGAAGGACATGGCCGTCGACTACTTCCGGGCCGTCCTGGTCTCCGCCGGCGTCCTGCCGGTCCGCGATGAGTACATGGCCCGGCTGGAGCGATGGATCGAACGCAAGACCGCATCGATCGAAGATCCCGAAGACCGCCGCCTGATCACCGCCTACGCCCGCTGGGACCGCATCGCACGCATCCGGCGCCGGGCTCGCGGCAAGCCGATTTCCGCCTTTGTCCAGGACGTCACACAGACCCGCATCGCCAAGGCCATCACTTTCCTGGCCTGGATCAAGGAGCAGGGTGAAACTCTGGCGACCTGTCGACAACCGCTCATCGACCTCTGGCTCGTCTCGGAGAACCACCAAGGCCCCTACATCGCGGGGCCGTTCGTCAGCTGGGCTGTCCGCAGCAAGTTCGCCTCCGGGATCAGCATCCCCACCAAACCACGGCGGATCTTCCACCGCCCGCTCGACGCCGAGGAGCGCTGGGCCATTGCCCGCGGGCTACTCCACGACGACTCCTTCGAGACCAAAGACCGCGTCGCGGGGCTGATGGTCCTGCTCTATGGCCAGTTCCCTGCAAGGACCTGTCGGCTGACCACCGCGCACGTCATCCACGACGAGAACGGCGTCGCGCTCCGCCTCAACAAGACGCCGCTGAGGCTGCCACCGCCCCTTGACGGCCTAGTCCTCCAGCTCGTCGACATCGCAAACGATCATCAACGCACCGTGATGTCGAACGACCTCAACGCACCCTGGCTCTTCCCGACTCAGCGGCCCGGCAAGCCACTGGGCAGCAAGCAACTCAGTCGCCGCCTCCGCAAGATCGGACTCCCTGCCGAAGCCGGACGATGCGCAGCCCTGCTTGATCTCTGCACACAGATGCCACCGGCCGTCCTCCAACGCCTTCTCGGAATCAGCCCGTCAGCCGCCGAACGGTGGGCCGCCGGGGCCGTCAGGACCGCCTACGCAGCCGAGGTGGCCCGCCGATCCTGAGAAGCCATGTGAAGAGCATTGAGAAGAAGTCTTTGCATATATATCTTCTCATCATGCCTGAATCACGACCACGCATGCTGTCTGACATCGACGCACTCAAGGCCCTCGCTCACCCGCTGCGCCAACAACTGGTGACCTGGCTTCAGCGCCATGGTCCGGCTACGTCCGCCGACCTGGCCGCAGAGTTCGGTGAGGACCGCGGCGCGACCAGCTATCACCTGCGGCAACTGGCCCGGTTCGGGTTCATCGAAGAGGACACGGACCGCTCATCCGGGCGTCGCAAGTACTGGCGGGCCATCCCACAGGACGTGCGGCTGCCGCGCCGCCCGACGGAACCCGAGGTTGCTCTCGCCGCTGAGGAAATCCACCGGCAATGGATGGAGCGTGCTGATCGTGACCTGACCGCCTACCTGTCCAACAGAGAGGCGTTCGGCGAGTTTGCAGCCAGCGCCATGCACTCCTTCGGTAGCACCATGCTCACCGCTGAAGAGCTGGCCGAGTTCGGTGAGGAGTACATCGCCTTCCTCAAACGCTGGGACCGGGAACCCGGTCAGGCTCCCCCCGGCAGTCGGCACATCTCCGTGGTGTTCCATGCCTTCCCCACTCCTGACAGCGGGGACGCGTCGTGACTGCCCCGACCGCCGAACGACCCTCGTTATGGCGCAACCGCGAGTTCGTCGCTCTGTGGAGCGGTCAGGTCGTCTCGACCCTGGGCGCCCAGATCAGCGGGACGGCGATGCCGCTGCTTGTGCTGGCGACCACCGGATCGCCCTCCGACGCCGGGATCGTCGGAGCCGCCGGCACGCTCCCCTTCCTCATCGCTCACCTGCCGGCCGGAGCGCTGGTGGACCGGTGGAACCGCCGCAAGATCCTGCTGATCAGCGAACTCGTTGCGGGACTGGCACTCTCCACCGTCCCGATTGCCATGTGGTTGGGCAAACTCACGGTCGCGCACCTCGCCGTGATCGCCTTCGTGCAGGGACTGTGCTTCGTCTTCTTCGGGCTGGCCGAGCGCGCCGCACTCCCGAAGATCGTCCCTGTCGCGCTTCTGTCCACCGCAGTGGCCCATAACGAGGCCAGGAGCCGCGGTGCTGCTCTGGCCGGTCCTCCCCTGGGCGGCATGCTCTTCGGCATCGACCGCGCCATGCCGTTCCTGGCCGACGCGGTCTCCTACATCGTTGCTTCCATCGTGCTGCTGTTCATCCGAAGCGACCTGCAGAACCAGACAAAGCCTCCCTCGGAGCCTCTGTGGCAGGCGACCACCGCAGGTTTGCGCTGGGTCTGGCGCCACCCCCTCATCCGCGCAGCGATCCTGTTGATCGCCGTCAGCAACCTGGTCTTCCAGGCCCTCGTATTGATCCTGGTCGTCCTCGCCCAGCGCCAAGGCGCCACATCCACCACCATCGGGATGATGCTCGGCATCTACAGCGGTGGTGGTCTGATCGGCGCACTCGCGGCGAGCAGGCTCCATCGTCACTTCAAGCCCAAGACCGTCATCGTCGGCGTCAATTGGATCTGGGCTGCGCTTCTGCCTCTGTTCGCACTCACGTCGAGCCCTCTGCTGATCGGCGCCATCGGTGCCGCCACCGCGTTCATCGGACCGTTGTGGAATGTCGTGATCATCACCTACATAACCGTCCTGGTTCCCAACGAGTTGCTGGGGCGTGTCACCAGCGCGGCCATGACCCTGTCCTGGGGGGTCATGCCGTTGGCCTCCCTCGGTGCCGGATACCTGCTCACCACCATCGGACCCATCGGCTCCGTGTTCGTGCTGGCCACGGTGATGCTTGTTACCGCGGTCATCGCCACCGTCAGTCCGGCCGTCCGTCATGCCCCGCCGATTCCTGCGCACGACAAGTCGGCCTAACCTCGACCGCCAACTGCGGGAGCCCGCCGCCCGGTGCCTGGCTCTATTCCGCACCCTCGAATATCCGAACCTGCCGATACTCGCGGACGCCACCGGCAAGGAGCGCTTCTACGCCCTGGGCGGCCCGCTGGGCGGCGCCTACGCCCTGGACCAGGCGTTCCACCACGCCGTGGAAACCGTCGCGGCCGTCATCGCGGCCTCCGAGTGACCCGGGTAAGGGGATCGATCGTGACGTTCCGCGAGCGCAGCAACAAGACCGGCTGGGATGACTGGGCGCTCGCCTGCGAGGCGGTGATGCTCCGCCGGTTCGCGAGCTTCAGCGATGATCCGGAGGCCGACGCCGCACGACGGATCGGCGAGGCCTTCACCGAAGACGAAGTCCGAAGGGCCGACGCCTACCTGGCCGCCGGTGTGCTCGACACCGGTCGTCTGGTCGCCATCGAGGCCACGCTCGACGACGCCGGTGACGACACCAAGTGGCTCGTCGAACAGCTCAGGCACGCGTGGGCATGCAACACGGTTCTGCGGGACCGGATCGACGACGCCGGAAGCCTCATGGACATCGGATGCGTCGCCAGCGCGATCGGATACGTCCCCGGCTCCCGGGAGGCGATCGACGCATGAAACCCCGGCGGCCGCACCCGCACCCGCTCACTCCGGCCGAACTGCCCGAGGGAGACACCTGGTTCCGCGGCTGCCCCGAGTGCCACCTGCCGATCCAAGGCGGCGCCGCAGGCCTGAGTGCACACCGCAGGACAGTGCACACCCGCGCCGGCGACCCCCGGCCTCAGATCACCATCCAACTCTGACCGCCGTCCCGGCTCACACCCCCGTCCCACGGGCCGTGACCCAACTGGTGGGTTCTTTACGGCGTAAAGAACCCACCAGTTTGCCCCCGCACCCGGGCGACGAGGGACTCCGTCGGCCCCGACGCCAACGGGCCCGGGAAACACGCTGAATTGGGAGAAGCACATGACCAGCTCCACTCTGGAGCCGCACCTCACCTGGCGGTTCCCGGAACAGGCCTCGGCCACGGTGAACCACCCAGCCCAGGAGACGTTCGGCTGGGACTGCCAGGCCCCCGGCTGCCAGGCCGGCCAGTACCGATACCTCGACGCCCGGGACGCGGCGCACGACGCCGACGCCCACGAACGCGACGAATCCCAGAAGCTCTTCGCGCCCGGGACCCTCGTGGTCTTCGTCGGGGCCGCGGCCGCGGGCAAGACGCGTCTCGCCGAGGCCTTCCCCGCCGACTGGGTCGTCAGCCTCGACCGGGAACGGGGGCGCCTCTCCGGCAACCGAGGCGAGCAGCTCGTGACGCCGCAAGCCGTCCAGATCCAGAACCTGCTGGTCGAGACGCGGCTGGAGTACGGGCAGACCACGGTCCTCGACTCCACGAACGTGGAGGCCCCCGTGCGTTCCCAACTCGTGGAGCGGGCCCGGCGCTGGCGCAGGCCGGTGGTCGCGATCGTGTTCCTGACCCGGCGGGACGTCTGCCTGCTCCGCAACGCCAGAAGGCCGACCGACCTGCAAGTGCCGGACGAAACCGTCGAGTGGCAGGTCGAGCAGACGGCGCTGTCGCTGCCGCTGCTGGCCGGTGAGGGGTTCGCCGACGTCCGTACGGTCGGTGCCGCGTGGCGCACCGGCTGGGCCTTCGCATGAAGGGGGAGTCCATGCTGCCGAAGGCCAGGAACAGGATCGGGTTCGTGCTGGGCGCCCTGGTGTTCTACGGCGACGTGAGGGCCGCGTTCACGCTGGCCCTGCTGCACAGCGCCCTAGGTTCGCGAGTCTCGTGGGCCTTAGCCGCCACGTCCGCCGCCGGCGCCGCGGTGGCCGTGTTGTTCTTCGTACGGGGCGTGCCCCGCTCCCGGCCGTTGAAGAAGCGGCTGGAGGAATGGGCGGAACGGTTGGACGACTGGATCGCACCGCCCCCCGTCCGCCCCCCGGGGGCGACCAAGCCGGTCGATCACCTGGCATTCCTCCTGGACCCCGCGACCGCCCCACCGCTTCCAGCCCCGGCGACGCGGTCGACCGAACCGCGGCCGCTGGCCGAGCACGACCTGGCGACGTGGAAGTGCCCGACGTGCCAGCAGACGCCGGTGGCAGGGACACACGCGTGGGACGACCGCGGCCCGTTCCAACTACTAAGCAACCACGCCTTCACCTGCCCCGACGGGCACCGGTGGACGAACAGCACGGACGGCGGCTGACCCAACACACCGAAGGAGAACGAGCAGTGAACGACAACATCCCGGACGACGCGGACGAAATCCGCACTGCACAGACCGCCCGTCGGATCGGCCACCACGACCCCACGGTCGAGGAACCCGCCGCCGGCACCGAGGACGCCGAGCCGCTCGACGACCATCTGGTCAGTGGAGAGGACGCCGACTGGATCGCGCGGCAGATCGGCCCCCAGCAGGTCGGGGGCCGCTACTACAGCGCGTACTGGGGGAAGGCGTACGAGGTCCTCGCCATCGACGACCAGACCGACAGTTGGGGGCCGTGGGAGATCACCGTGCGCTGGGACGACGGCCGTGAGCACACACACTGCACGGCATGGGACCCCGAGCGGGACCGCGTTATCGCCCAGCCGCTCGTCCCCGACGTCACCATCGTCTCCACCGGGCGCCTCCACGACGCCGAGGAGTCCGAGCACGCCGACATCCTGCAGCACGCCACCATCGCGATCGATCTGCGCTTCCACTTCTTCTCCCGGTAGTTCCAGACACTCTCATTTGTTGGGCGGCCCCGAAGGAGCCGCCCAACACTATTTGCGAGCTGCTTCGTTACCTCTGACGGTTGTGAGTTCTCTCAGCCGGAGGGGTAGTGGATCTGTTCTTCGTCAGCCGGGCCCGCGTACAGGAACGGCCCGAGTTGTACAGCGAGGTTGGGGTGGAGGCCGTACGACGGTTGGACTTCCGGGCCTTGCCGGATCGTCTGCCGGTGATCGTGGACGATCAGATGCAGCCGGTGGAGCCGGCCTGTTCCTGGTTTCGCCACTTGGCCTACCAGGGGCGCGATCCGGAGGACACGCTGCGGCACTACGCCTACATCGTGCTGCGGGTGATGGAGTTCCTCGCAGAGCGGGGCCGGGATCTGGGCACGGTCGTGGAGTCCGATCTGGTGGCGTACCGGCGGTCGCGCATGGAGTTGCAGGACGTGCCGGTGGGAGGGACGGTCTGGGACCGCGAGGCGTCGGTGATCAACACGCTGCTGGACTGGATGGTCGGGCAGGGCCTGCGCCCCGCATCGCCGCTACGGGCTGCGGGTTCCTCGAACCCGCTGTCCACCGGGATGAGCCGGGACATGGATATCCGGCACCTGACGCTGGGGCAGTACCTGTTCTTCCGGGACGTCGGACTGGGCGGGCAGACCCTGGACGGCGGGGTGGATCGGGTCTTCCGCGGCCAGGCACCGAACCGGAGCCGCGCGGCGGCCGATCTGGCAGTGACGTCGGGGATGCGGCCGCAGGAGTGGTCGACGGTGCTGCTGCCGGAACTCGCGGTCGGGAGGCGGCGGCCCGGCGAAGGAGCGGAGTTCGACCTCCAGGCGTGCGCGAAATACAAGAAGCACCGCACCGCCTACGTTCCGCCGGACGCGCTGACCTCGGTGGACCGGTTCGTGCTCATCGAGCGGCCGGAGATGGCCGAGTCGATGGCCCGCACGCTGGAACGGCGCCACCGGGACCTGTTCGTGGTCGCTGAGATCGACTACGCACGGCGCCGGCTGCGGGGACGCTGGCAGGACCGGAACCGGGCGTTCGCCTGGTCAGCAATGCCGCCGAATCTGCGGCGGGTTACGGTCCATGAGGGACCGGCCGGGCTGGAGCCACTGGCGGTGTTCATCGGTCACGGCAGCCTGATGCTCACCTCGTCGTCCTGGGACCGGGTCCGCTACCAGGCATGGGACCGGATGACGGCGGCCCGCGAGAACGAGCGGGCCCCTCAACTTCCCGTAAAGCGCTGGCGTTTCCACGACCTGCGGCACACGTTCGCCCTGCGGTTGTTGGATTTCCTGATGCGGCGGGCGGCCGAGCTCGAGCGGACAGCGGACCGGGCGGGCACAGTGACGCTGGCCGAGCACATCGCCTTCAACCCGCTGCTGATCGTCAGCCGGAGGCTCGGTCATTCGAGCCCGGCCGTGACCTATGAGTACCTGCGCTACCTGGAGGATCCAATGTCCTACGTCGATGCCGCGTTCGCCCAGTGGGCGGCTGGCGACGAGGACACCTACGCGGACATCGCCCTGCGGGGCATGAGAGGCGAGGAGGCCGGTCATGCCGCGGCGCGGTGAACGGCGCCGGGACTTCCGGCACGACGACCCTCACCTGGGGCCGGCGAGGATCGGTGTCCGGCAGGTGGTCACGCCGGACTCCAGGGGAAAGAAGAGGGTCCTGAGGTTCGACCCGTCGCAGTTCGCCTGCCGGACGCTCGCGTCGGAACTCGCGGACGAGTGGGGCGAATACATCGAGGTGACGGCCCGCAGGACCGGCACGGCCAGCAGGCACCGTCAAGGCCTGCGGATGTTCTGCGAGCATGTCGACGCACAGTTGGCCGACCGGGCAGCGGAGGCGTCCCTGGCCAGGGCGGACCCGGACCTGACCGCAGTGCTGCTGGCCTGGGAACAGGCGCTGCCAGCCCAGTATCCGCCTGGCTCGACACGCCCGGGAACCTTCGCGGCGAACCTGCGCATTCTGATCAACCGGCGCCAGCAGCATCCCGAGCGGACGCTTGCCGCCCGGCTGGCACAGGTGGCCGCTCAGGACCACGGCCTGGCCTGGGGCACCACCCAGGAACTGGACGAGTTCTCCCGCAAGGAGAAGGCCGCGTTGGTCAGGGCAGCCTGGGACGACGTCGCCCGGCTCCGCAAGCGGCTGAAGGCCGGATGGGAGGTGGTCACCGCCGGCGGGCACCCTGCCGAACGCGGCTGGTCGACGATGCCGAATCTGCTCTGGGCCCTGGCCCACCAGGCCGTCTCGCCAAAGGAGATGGCCAGGACGGTCCCGTTCCCCCTGGCCCCGGAGCTGGCGGCGATCATCCCGGACCATGTCCGGACCGAGGGACGAAGCTGCGGGCTGCGCGGCTACTTTCTGGTCCGCGGCCTGCTGAACCAGCTCTATCCCAACGAGCGTGACCTGCACGCCTTCCGGGTCCTCCTGATCGCTGCGACCGGTCATTCCCCGGAAGAGGTGACCAGTCTGACGGAGGACTCGGTGGAGTTCACCGAGGGCGGCGTCCGGCTGACCATGACCAAGAACCGGGCACGCAGGATCCACCGCCGCGCCTTCGCCCACATCGACAAGGTGAACGCGGTTGAGCACGCTCAGGAGTACGCGGACCGGCCCCGCCTGGAAGTCTCGGCAATCATCCGGCAGCTGATGGAAGCGACCGCACCGTTGCGCGAGCTCTACGGCACGCGTCCGGCGCCGCTGTTCCTGCAAGGAACACTGCCGCCCAACGGGCAGTTCACCGTCGGCCAGGGACGGCTGCGGCGTTTCCGGCAGTGGGTGAAGGAGATGGGACTCGACCTGGAGGGCCTGGCCGACGTCCGGAGGCTGAGGAAGTCGGTGAAGGTGGAGAAGGCCGTCGCCTTCGGCGGCCGGATCACCGACATCGCGGACGACCACCACGAGGAGACATTCCGCGGCCACTACGCGCAGGGCACCACCCTTCGGATGATCTCCGGACAGGTGATCACCACTGCCCAGCAGTCGTGGTTCGACAAGGCGATCGCCGGGCCCGTCGTCCTGGACGCCGCGGCCGAGACAGCGCTCGGAGAGGAAGACACCACACCTGCCCTGCGGGAGCTGGGACTGAGCGCCGAGCAGGTCGAGGACCTGCGCAGCGGGGCGATGGAGATGGGCGTCACCAGCTGCCGTGATCCATTCGACTCACCGTTCTCCCGCCCCGGTGATCTCTGCACGGTCGCGC
The DNA here is from genome assembly GCF_020982545.1 of Streptomyces sp. MNU76. GTDB lineage: Bacteria > Actinomycetota > Actinomycetes > Streptomycetales > Streptomycetaceae > Streptomyces. The sequence continues at coordinate 32,327 of NZ_JAJKLK010000011.1, forward strand.
CGTTGCGCTGCCTGGAGTGCCGCAATGCCTGGATTCTGCCCTCGCATCTTCCTCAACTGCTCTTGTTCAGCGACCACTTGGACAAGTTGCGCACCCGGTTGAGCCCGGTCCACTTCCAGACCCTCTGGGGGCAGACCGCCGCCAACCTGGCGGCGGTCCTCGCCGAGCGGACCGAGGCGGAGATCGCCGCCGCCCTCCAGCACATCGCCGACGGCACCAACACCTTGCAGCTTCCCCTCGCCGCACGAGCGGAGTTCAACGCATGAACAGCACAGCCCCCGACCTGCTGGCCGAAGCGGCCTTCCTCGCGGACGAACCGGTCCTGACGTCGCGTTCCCTGCTGCCGGGCGCGGTCAGTCCGCTCTTCGCGCAGTGTGATCAGTGGGACCTGAACGGGGTTCTGAAACGTCCGGCGAACCTGCACCCGGCCGAGTGGAAGCTGAAGTTCGACGGCTTCACCGGCCCCTGGCACCTCAGGGCCCGCGAGCTGGCCATGATCTCGCTGAACCCGCGGCACCCGAAGGTGATGGCCGCCGGGATCCCCACCCCGCGCAGGCCGGTCGACCCCCGGACTGCCATCAAGAGGGTCGGGACCTTGCGGGCCTTGGCGGCATGGGCCGCTGAGCGGGGCCTTCCCGAGGATCTCAGGGCATGGCCCGAACATCAGTTGCACGTCCGCATCGCCGGGCTGAAGGAGGAGGGGCTGGCCGTCAACACCGTGACCAGTCACATCACGGTGATCCGTGAACTGCACCGCTGCGGGCCCCTGCTGACCGGCGGCGGCCTGCTCCGCGATCCCTGGGCGGGCATGTCCTCACGAGCGGCTACGGGTGTTTCGGCGAGCGGCCCCCGGACGCTGTCGACGCCGGTCATCCCGCCTGAGGTGTGGTTCCCGCTGATCCGGGCCGCCTGGACCTACATCGACACCTTCGCCCCAGACATCCTGCGGGCCCAGGAACGCTGGCAGCAACTCCAGGCGGAGGCGACACGCTCGTCGGTGGGCGCGGAAGCCCGGCTGCGGGCCTGGCTGGCTGACCCGAGCAACCTCGTCCCACTGCACGACGAGCACCATCCGCCGCGGATCACTGACGCAGGCATGATCCACTGGGGGCTGCTGTCGTTTCAGATCGGAATCGACAAACGGGCCCAGATCTTCACCCAGGCGCGCGGCCTGCGGGGGATCGTGCTGGAGGCGGTGGAGCGTGGCCAGTGCGCGACCGCTAGTGTCCTGCCGGAGTATTTACAGGTCAGGCGCGCGGACGGCACGACGGGCGGCTGGAGCCGCGGGCTCGCACCCCGCAGCCTGACGAGAGAAATCCAGATTCTGCGAGTCGCCTGCTACGTCTTCGTCACCGCGTTGAGCATGATGCGCGACTCCGAGGTCCAGGAGGTCGTCAAGGGCTCGGTGGTCGAGCACTTCGGGGCGCCGGCCGTGGTCTCGGCAGAGGTCAAGGGCGAGGAGGACTTCCCCCGAAAGCACTGGTGGATCATCGAACCGGTCGCCCGGGCCCTGGCCCTGGCGGAGGAGATCGCCTCACACCCCGAGCGACTGTTCACCGGCATCGCCGGAGAGATCAGGAACGCGGAACGGTTCACGGCAGTCGGAGGGATCAAGGCGTTCATCGAGCACGTGAATACCCGGACAGACGTCAACGGGCTGGAGCCCATCCCGAACGAGCGGGTCGCCCCGCACATGTTCCGCCGGACCATGTCCATGCTGACCGACCAGTTCCCCGGCTCCGAGATCGCCCTGGGCATCCAGCTCAAGCACGTCGCCTCACGAGCCCTGGCCAACCGCACCACCCAGGGCTATGCCGCCCCCGCGACATCCTGGGCCAAACACCTGGATGCGGCGATCGAAGCCGCCCGGTTCCGCGGACTGCGGGACCTGTTCGACGCCCACAAAGCGAACGAGCCGATCGGGTTCGGCCCCGGCGTCGACCAGCTGACCCGCGCCTTCGACACGATCCGTGACACCGTCGCCGCCCAAGGAGGCGACGCGACGGTCGAACATGCCCTGCTGAAGCAGGCCCGTATCTCCATCCGATTCGGAACCCTGAACAACTGTCTGTTCGACGCCGCCAACCCGGCTGGCGCCGTCTGCCTGGAGAACACTGTGATCCCACCCGGCCATACCGGCCCCCTACCGGACCGCTGCCGCCCGGACCGCTGCGGCAACAGCATGATCGGCCCCCAGCACGTCGAGATCTGGGACAGCGAGGAGCGATCCCTCACCAAGCTCCTGGAGACCCGCCGCCTGGCCCCCGGGCATCGCGCGGCACTCGAACAGCAGCGGGACGAAGCACAGGCCGTCCTGCGAAAGGCCGCACGATGAACGACACGAGCGTCTCGGCCAAGACCGAGCACAAGCTCCGCGACGCCATGAACCGGCTCCTGGCGGGCAAACCGCAGCGCAGCGACGGCCGGCTCACGAAGAACAACCTCGCCCTCGAAGCGGGCGTCAGCCCGGCCACGATGTTCCGCGCGAAGGTGGTGCTGGCCGACTGGGACGCCCACATCATCGCCCATGGCAGCCTCACCCCCGGCGAGGCCCGCCGCGACGCCGACATCGACGACCTCCGCCGCCAACTTGCTGCGGCCAAGAAGGAGATCACCGAGCTCAACCGTCGCCTGACCGCCGCCGCCACCGTCATCGCCGCGTTCCACCACGACAACCGGATGCTGCGGACCGAGCGCGACACAGCGAGCACCGTCGTCGCGTTCCCGTCGCAGCCCCGAGCCTGAGTACCTGCCGCTGTTCGTGATGGTCGCCCCGGCCGACATGACCGACCGCGACGCAGCGAAGGAAGTCCTGTTCCGGCTGCGGCTGATGCACCCCGAGATCGCGATCGCCTGGGCCGATCCGCCGACGCGGGCAAGCACATGACCTGGGCGAAGACCCACCTCGGCCTCACCCTCAAGACCGTCAGCCGCCCGAAAGACGCCAGCGGGTTCGTCGTCCTGCCTCGCCGCGGGGTGGTCGAACGCTCGCTCGCCTGGATCATGCACGCCCGCCGTCACGCACGGGACTACGAACGCCTCATCCAGTACTCGGAATCACTGATCACCTGGGCCGCGATCACCATCATGACCAGGCGCATCACCCGCCGGACCTCCCGCCGCAGCGGCCAGCCGACTCCCGGGAAGCTGCACGGGACTGATCGTTCTCGAAGACAGCGTCATCTCCTTGCCCCGCACCGGCCCGAACCGCGATATCTGCACCAATCCTCCCACCGAAGAACCAACTGAGACTACGTCCTGGCGATCTCTTGCCGGAGCTGATGGGTGAAGCGGCGAAGGAGATCCACCGTCTCCCTGTACTCGGCCTTGCGATCGTCCCTGCCCTCGCTGGGCCGGGAACCCCAGACCCGACGCGCGAGAGCGTCGGCGAGATCGACGGTGTCGTCGGCGCACAGTAGGTAGAGGGCTGACCGGGCTTCCTGCATCCGGCCCGCCAGTTCGTTGGCCCCGGCGCCATCGTCACTCAGCTGCGTTTCCCGAAGGTAGTCGATGAGCTGGACCACGGCGGTGTTGAAGCCGACCCCGGCCTTCAGCTTCTGTTCACGCAGCCACATGCGGTCCTGTCGGCGCGCAGTGAACCAAGACCCGAACACGGCCCCTATGAGGCCGAAACCAGCCCCGATGGCCACGGACAGGATGTTCACCACGTCATCTCCCCCCGACACACAGCTGACAGCAGGCTACAGAAGCCATCGAGGGCCCAACTCGATGGGTGATCCGAACGAAACGACCTGACGCGCGCAACGACGGCCAGCCGCATGGGTGAGGAGCCCCCGTTCGAATCTGAGCCGGACGAACTCAACCGGGGAACTTCGAAAGCAGGTACCGAACCCGCCACCCCCAGGGGTGAACTCCGAGATGAGAGGCCGACTCTCAACCCACTGTTCCCCTGGTCCACCACGAACGGTCAGTGACTCCCGACACATCAAGGATGCGGCCTCTCATGAGAGTCCAAAACGGTGGAGAACAGCTCAGGGACCCGCACGTGTCGCCGGACCTGCGCGAACTGACCGCCCACAACCAGGTCGTCGTCGACGCTGTGATGGACACGCCGGGCGTGCGCGAGGTCCTCGCAGCGACCGCGCTGCAGGTCCAGGCGTACCTTGCCGGACCCACGAAGGCGCCGATCACCGTGGTCACCCAGTGCGCCGGCGGACGCCACCGTGCCGCGGTCACGGCTATGGCGCTGCACGCCGTCGTCTGTGGCGACGTCGAGCAGGCCAGCGGGTACGGCCTCACCGAGTCGGCTCAGGCGTTCGTCGACCGGGACCTGGTCGTGAAGCTGACCCACCGTGACCTCGCACGGCCCGTCGTCCAGCGATGACCTCCGAGGTGCGAGAGACGGCCCGCCCGAGGCCTTCCCCACGACGCCGGTGGCGCGCTGCCACCGGCCGGGCGGCCACCCCCGACCAGTGCCCCAGCCGCTGACGGCTCCCCGTGCCGCACCGATCCCCACCGGACCGGTGCGCTGCGGAGGACCGGCCAGACCTTGACGGTCCCCAATCGCGGCGATCGCCGCCCCCACTCCTGCACGCACGGCGGTCGGGGAGACCGGACCCCGTGTCGCGTGCGCAATCCGACCGCTCCTTCACCAGGCACATCGCCCTAGCAGCACAGGGCGGAACCGTCCTGCCCGGCAATACACGCGGGGCGCGCCCTCGGCCTACCAACCACCGGGCGCGCCCCACCAACCCCCGAAACGGAGGCAACTCGAGATGACCACGGTCTTACCGCCGTCCGCAAGCACTTCCCAAGCCCCCGGCGTAAACGTCGCACCGGGCTGCAAGATCTGCGACGGCCGCCCGTCGCTACGCCTCTACGAGATCAGCACTGGCGGCCCGCGCTCCCTGCAGAGGGCCGACGCCGTGGCCGCCGAGGCCGGCGACGGCGCCCACGTGCACCAGTCCCTCCCCGACGACCTGTACGTCGTCGTACGCCCCGGCGACCGGGACGACAGCGAGGCGGGGCAGCCGTGAACGAGATCCTGATCGCCGCTGTACCAGCGGCCGGATGGGCCGCGCACGCCGTGTGCCTGTACCGGCGCCTGGCCGCAGCCCGCCGCGATCCTCTGACCGGACTCCTGCGCCGCGACGTCTACACCGCCAAGGCCCAACGGCTCCTACGCCGGCACCGTGACGGAGCCCTTGTGGTCCTGGTCGACCAAGACCACTTCAAGGACATCAACGACACGCTCGGGCACCCGGCTGGTGACGCCGTCCTGCAGGCCACCGCCGCACGCCTCAGCGCGTGGGCAGGGTCCCGCGCTGCCGTCGGCCGACTCGGGGGCGATGAATTCGCGATCGTGCTGCCCGTCGAAGCCGCTGACCGGCGCGCCCGGCTGGAGCAGCTCGTGCGGATGCTGCACATACCCGTCACCCTCGACGACGGCCAGGACGTCAACGTGGCCGCCTCGGTCGGGGCCGCCGATCCCCGCACCCTCGGCATCCACCAGCTGTCACTGCTGCAGCGTGCCGCCGATGCCGCCCTCTACGACGGCAAGCACTCCGGCCGAGCCGTCCTCGCGGACTCCCAGCACGCCACCGTTCCGTCCGTCAACGGGCGCCGGCTCGGCCGCCCGGGCACCGCCCTCTGGGGCCAGGCCGCCTGACTCCGCGCCGGCCACACAACTCCCCTCCACCACCATTCCGCGAGCCCGCCCCGGCATGCCGTCTGCCAGTCCTTCGGCAACCCGGGAGCCGCGAGCCGACCAGACACAGGAAAACGATGACCAGCCAAACCACCGACGTCGCGAGCTCAGCCCCGTTACCGCTGGCCGGGGCCCTGCGCAGCGCTGAGACCGAACTCGCTCGCCTCCGCGGCCGCATCCGTACGGTCGCCGAGTTCATCCATGACGAGGCCTACGACCTGGCTGCCCGCCACGCGCTCGCACAGCGCCTCGGCCTGCCCGCACCGAGCCAGGCCCCGGCTCCGGCGAGGAACGGAGCCACCCCGTGATCGAGATCGCCCGCGCCTGCGCGCTCTACCCGCTCGCCGCCTACCAGATCACGAACTGCCTCCTGCGGGCCGCCGTCACCACCGCCGTACGACAGGCACCCGCGCCTCCCCACGTCCCCGCCAAGCCGTCCACACAGGAAGCGAGGACCTCGGCATGACCAAGCCCGTCGTCCACGAGCCGTACGCCGTGCGCGCGCTGACGCTCTGGCAGCCCTACGCCTCCGCAGTGGCCGTCCTCGGCAAGGACATCGAGAACCGCGGATGGTCGCCGACCTTCCGCGGGCTGATCCTCGTCCACGCCGGCCTCGGCACCGACCGTGTCGCCCTGCGCCACGTGCCCCACGACCTGGAGTTGCCCAGGGGAGCCGTGGTGGCCGTCGCCCGCATCTCCGGGGCACACACCGACTGCGACGGACAGTGCAGCACCTGGGCCGACCTCGACAGCGAATGGCACTGGGAACTCTCCGACGTCGTCCGACTGCCCACCCCGGTCACGCAGGTGAAGGGCCGCCAGCGGATCTGGGTGCCCGACGACCCCCTGCGTCACCGCGTCGCGGCAGCCCTTCCCCAATCCGCCGCCGACCTTGCCGCTCATCTCCGCAAGGAACCTGCCGCGTCCACCTCCGACGCTGCTTGCCCGGCCGCGCCCGCGGCGCCCGCACAGCTCGGAGGGAGTTCAGCATGTCTGTGCACACCCACCCGATGACCTTGAGCGGGACGCTCGCCGACCCCGCCGTACTCATCGACGGTCAGGCGTACTTCCGGCTGACGTACACGCCTGAAGGCCACAACTGCGCCCCCGTGGGACACGAGCACGAAGTCCGCGAGGCCCTGTTGCCCTGCGCTCTCGCCGACCCTGAAGCCGCTGCGGACCTCGCCAAGCTGCCGCCCGGAATACCTCTGACGGTCAGTGGCTACCTCGCCTTGCCCGACGGCTACACCAGCGACCTGCGCCTGGTGGTCAACACCGCCGACACCCCGCCTCCTGAGCCGGGACAGCCGGTCGTACTACGGCCCGCGCTGCGACTCGTCCGTACGCGCAACCTCGCCGGATTGCCTGGCTGACCGCGCCCTTCTCCACCCCGTTGAAAGAGGAACTCTTCAATGACGACTTCCGTCATGCCCAGGCCGCGGCCGGCACTGACCGCCGCGCATGCCGTCGCTCTGACCTTGCTCCGCGACGGCTACACGCAGCGCACGATCACCGCCCGCACCAGCATCGAGCCCACCGACCTGTACCGTCTGGCCGCCCTGCACCACATCACCGCCCCGCACGGCACGGTCGAGGGTCACAACTGCCACGAAGCCCGCGACGAAGAACCCTGCACCCAGTGCACGCACGCCCACGGGCGAGCACACGCCCGCGAATACGCCCAACGCCGCAGGACGGTCGGTGCGCTCCCCCGCGCGCTCCGCCCCCGCGGCCGCCAGGTACGGAGGGCCGTGAGGTGACGACTCCCCTGCCCGCCCCTCCCCGGTGAAGCCGACAGCCCGATCGTCCTGGACGGCTACCTCGACGACCAGACGCTCCCCGACGACCTGTCCGAAGCCTCGGTCCGGTTCCAACTGGTTGTCTCTCCCACGGAAGACCGAATCGACGAACTCGTCATGCCCTGCACAGTCACCAACCCCGAGCTCGCGCACGCGGTCGTCAACGACCTGGGAGCCAGCGACCTGCTCCGCGTCAGCGGACATCTCCTGCTCCCACGCGACCCCGGCGACGGAATCCGGCTACAGGTCCGCGCCATCCACGTGCTGGAAGACGGCGTCGACCTCAGCCAGGTCGCCGGCGAGGACGAACTGGGACCCCATGTCCTGTCCGAGCTCGGGTACATCGAGCGGTACGCCGACTACCAGACGTGGAACGACCCGGACGCCTGCCTCACCAGCGTCTGGCACGTCTCCGGCAGTTGGGCCGGCTCCACCGACGAGCCCAGCGCGCTCAGCGACCTCATTGCCGCCCACCGCCGTGGTGCAACTCCGGCTCCCGCCCATGCCACTCACACGGAGCCCGCCTCCGTGCCACCGCCCAGCAGGCAACGGCGGACGCGCTTGCACCGCATGCGGAGCTGGCTCCGCCGGACCTGGCAGAGCAGCGCGGGGTCCACGCGCACGGTCTGACCAGCACCCCAAGACGGCCCGGGGCGGCCGCCGGCCACCTGGCCCGGCTGCCCCGGCTGCTTCCACCTGCGCTCACAGCGCACAACCCCAGGCCTGCCGGCCGACCGACGGGAGCTCCAGATGGCTCTGGCCGAGACCCTCGCACCCCTGCACACCGAACACGCCGATGCCGACGACCACCGGCAGATCATGCGGCTGGCCGCCAGCCGGGTCGCCACCGCACGAGGCCTGGCCGCCCCCTGGCCCGTGGACCTGCCCGCACAGACCATCGCCCGTGTCACCAAACACCTCGACGACCAGGCCGACCTCGCCAGTTGGGACGAGACCCAGCTCGGCGAACTACGCGAACAGTTCCTCGACAGCGAAGAGCGGAGCGCGTGCGGTGCCTGGTACACACCGCCGCCCCTCGCCCACTCCTTGGCCGGCGGCGCCCTCCACACCCTCCTCGAACACGACCCGGACCACCGGCCCGAACGGATCCTGGACACGACCGTCATCGACCCGGCATGCGGCGGAAGAGTCTTCCTCGCCTTCGCGGCGCGCTACCTCACGGCCTACTCCACCGAACTGCTCAAGCACTACGGCGCTCCCGCACCCGAACAGGACACCCTCACCGCCACGATCGCCCAGTCCTGCGTCTTCGGCATCGACACCGACCCCATCGCGGTCGACCTCGCCAAGACGGCCTGCTGGCTCGCCGCCAACGGCGTCCCGCCCATCGACTTCCTCGACGACAACATCATTCACGGCAACGCCCTGAACGCGGACCTTCCCCCGGCCGTCGCCGACCGCATCACCCACGACGCACCTCTCGCGATCGTGGGCAACCCGCCCTACAAGGACAAAGCCCGAGGAACAGCACCGTGGATTGAGCAGCGACGCACCAAGAACCCCACCCCCACGGACCTGCTGCGGCCCAGCCTCGACGACTTCCGCTCCCCCGGCCAGGGCCGCATCGAACACCACCTGTCCAACCTCTACGTGTACTTCTGGCGCTGGGCCCTGTGGCGCGCCTTCGAAACCCGCCAGCACGCCGCCGTGGTCGCCTTCGTCTCACCGTCGGCCTGGCTGATCAGCCCCGCCTTCAACGGGATGCGCAGCCGCATGCGAGCCACCGCCGACGATGGCTGGATCATCGACCTCACCCCCGAGGGCAAGCGGCCGCCAGCGAACTCCCGCATCTTCCCAGGAGTCGCCCTCCCCATCTGCGCCGCCCTCTTCCGGCGCCTCGCAGGCCCTCACCCCGACCAGATCGCCCACGTCCAGCACGCCCAGGTCACCGGCAGCCGCGACGAGAAACTCGACGCCGTCGACCGACTCCTCTACGAGGCCCTCCTGTTCTGAACCCCGCACCCGCCACCCTCCCCTTCCACGTGCCGCCGATCCCGGCTCGCGGTGAGCACGGAGGCCGCACGACACCAAGGAGCGCAATGCACAGCCTCCCCGCGACCACCCATCGCCCGACGCGCATCCAGCGCAAGCGCACCAAAGGCTCGAGCGTCGGAAGCGCGATGATCGTCGACCGCAGCAGCCGCTACGGCAACCCGTGGCGTATCCAGGGCACGGTCCTCATCGCCCCGGACGGCACCACCCAGCACCTGGAGACCCCCGAAGCAGCCCGCAAGGAGGCAAGCGCCCGATACCGGGCCTGGCTGGACGGCGAAGGCCCCGACACCCACACCGTCGGCTGTAAGACGTTCGACCGGCGACGCGTCCTCACCGGCCTGCCCCGTCTGAAGGGGCGTGACCTGGCCTGTACTTGCTCGTTGCCCCGCGCAGGCGAGCCCGACCACTGCCACGGGGGCGTGCTCCTGGAGCTGGCCGCCCATCCCGAGAGGACCACCACGTGACTGGCCCGATACGGGTGCCGTCGCCACGCGGCTACCCTGCCGCGACCCTCCACCTGACCGTCGACCCCACCGAGCACGCCCGCCGACAGCAGGCCGGCCTCGGGCACATCACCGACTCGCACTGCGCCCTGCTGGACACACTGATGGTCCTCCCCGCCGACGACCCCGTACCGGTCGACGACCTCACCGAACGCCAACAGCGCGACGTACGCCGAGCCCCCGCCGGCATCCTGGACCTGACCCCCGACCTCGTCACCCGGCACGCCATCCGGCCCTGCCGCGTCGACCTCGCCACCGTCCACGCCACCTGCACCCGCGCCAGCATCGGACGGGCGAGCTCCTACGCCCCGATCTGCAGCCGCGCCATCGTCACCCCCACCCCGCCGCGCCGCGACTACCTGCTGTACGAGGCGGACTTCTGGGGCATCGGCGTCCTCCTCGACCACGGCAACGGCGAACGCGAGACCCTCGTCGCCCCCAGACCCTGGCGGCCGAAGCGGCACACTCCGGCGGCATGGCGGTTCGCGGAACTCGCCTACGCCTCCTACCTCAGCCACACCCCCACACCCGAGACCACCACCACGTCTAACCGCGCAGGAGAAGAAGCCCGTGGGTGACCACACCGCCATCGAATGGACAGACCGCACCTTCAATCCCTGGTGGGGATGTTCACGCATTTCGCCTGGGTGCAGGAACTGCTACGCGGACCAGCTGGCCCACCGCTGGGGCCACGACGTCTTCCACCTGGGCGGGCAGCGCCGGATGCTCTCCGGCGCGAACTGGCGCAAGCCTCTGAAGTGGAACCGCGAGGCGCAGGAGGCCGGCACGCCGCTCCGTGTGTTCACCGCCAGCATGGGCGACGTCTTCGAGGACCACCCCCAGGTCACCACCGCTCGCGAGCGGCTCTGGGAGCTCATCGACCAGACGCCGTGGCTGCGCTGGCAGTTGCTGACCAAGCGACCGGAGAACGTGTCCGCCATGGTGCCCTGGAAGGACGCGTGGCCGGACCACGTGTGGATCGGCACGTCCTGCGAGGACCAGCGCCGCGCCGATGAGCGGATCCCCCTCCTCCTCCAGATCAACGCCCGCGTCCGCTTCCTGTCCTGCGAGCCGCTACTTGGGCCGATCGATCTTGGGCGCTGGCTACCGGCTCAGCAACTCCACAGTCTGACGAGCCTTGTCTCGCTTGATGATGAGGTAGGGGATGAGGGCAGTGAGCAGAGCCGTGACATCTGCTGCACGACTGATCGACCAGTCCCCCATGGGTTTCCACCCGTGACGCTCGACGCGGGCGTAATCCCATCGCACTCGGCCTCCGATGGTGGTCTCCAACCACGTGATCACCTCGGGCGTGGTGCTGTAAATGCTCATGCGAGCACCGTTGCCATGGGCGGATTGCTGCCGCCAGTACAGGTTCCCCTCGCCATCGAAAATGCCAGCGATGTACCCCAGAACACCTGGATCCGTGGGGACTTTGACGCTGAGGGGAGCTCGCTTGCCGCCTCGCCTGCGGACGGCAACTCCGCTCTCCTGGAGACGCCGCCATATCGTTGCGCGGCTGGTTCCGAGCCGGTCGGCGAGCTCGTTGATGGTCTCGCCGGAGGAGTACGCGGAGGATACTTCCGCAACGGTGATCGGCGAACGCGGCATGGCGGACACTCTCCCACGATCGATTGGCTGATCGCGGGCGGAGAGAGCGGAGCCAAAGGCCGTCCGATGGACCCCGCCTGGGCCCGCAGCCTGAGGGACCAGTGCCAGGCGGCGGACGTGCCCTACTTCTTCAAACAATGGGGAGAGTGGGTCCCCAGCGGCTACCACGTCATCCGTAGCCGCCCCGTAGCCGGAAGCGTGCTGGTCGGAGAACCGGTCGACGACCTCGGACATCGCATCGAGATGATCCGCGTCGGCAAGAAGCGAGCCGGCCGCCTCCTGGACGGCCACCTCCACGACGCGGTGCCGCCGCTCACTATCGCCCGATCCGCACGCTGAGCGCTGCCCGGTCTTTACGCCGTAAAGACCACCCGGCAGACCGCCCGCATGCCGCAACCTCGACGAGGAGATCCACACCATGACCACACTCGACTCCGTCCTCGACGCCGGCCTGCACTGGTTGTATGAGACCGAGCAGCCCGACAACTCCCACCAGCAGCACCACGGCATCGCCCTCGGGCTCCCGGCCGCGAACCGCTGGTACGGCTTCAGCCCCACCGGAGCCCGCAACCTGCCCGTTGTCTCCGTGAATGTGTCCAAGGTCGAGTACAAGACCGACGACGGAGACCAGGTTCCGGCGAACCCGCTGGAGCCCGGCGAACTGGAGGCACTCGCCGACGAACTGCGCCGCCGCGGATTCGACGTCGACTCCACATGGAACGGCCACCTGGCAGTCACAGGAAGCGTCGGCCTGGTCCGCACCGCGCACCCCGCACTGCTCGCCGCGGTCGGCCGATACCGCCGGGGCTGCCCCGAACATCCGCAGCGCGGGGTGTTCTGCGACTGCGAGGCCTGGCAAGCGGAAGCCACCCGGATCATCGCCCCCTTGACCACCTCCGTAGCTGCCAGCACGTGAGCAGCACGACGGCCGCCCGCACCTGGATGCCGGGCGGGACCGGCTCGTTCCAAGCGCCCCCCGACGTCCAAGCAGTCAGCGACCGGCACGGCCGCGTCTGGACGCGCAGCCCCACCCGGTGGACCTGCACGGGCACGCGGTGGATCCGGTGGCGGATCCTCGTGGCCGAGCACGGACTGGTCACGGAGACATCCGCGCCCCCCGCGCACCAAGGCGGTCGAGGCAGGGGGCGAGAGGCGGCCGCTGCCGCCCGGATCCCCGACGGCCATCCGCCCGGACGTGATCTATAGCCGGGCCGCGAGGCGCTACTCACCAACGCCGGGTCTCGCGCTGATCCGGGCCCACATCTTTACGCCGTAAAGAACACCAGCCCACCCGGCGAGCCCGGGGTGGGCTGCGCGCCATGTCCAACTCCCTGCCGAAGGAACCCATGACGACCAACCCCCAGGACCCTCACACCGCGGCCGCCGGTGTGGCGGCTGCCCTGATTGCCGCGCACCCCTCCCTCTCCGCGGTATCGGTGGACGTCACTGACGTGACAGGCCTCGGACCAGCCGCCCTGTTCTAGGTCGAAGACAGGGAGTCCCTGCACGCCTGGGCGCACGCTCTGAACAGGACCGGCCACTCGACGGGTGCAAGCGCCTACGGCACCACCGAGCCCAGCCACGACGGCATGCCGGACTGGCTGTGGTGGCGGATGACGTACATCGACACGATCGTCGACCAGACACCCATCCGGCTGTGGACTATAGAGACGTCCAACCAGCCCCGCGCCCTGGCCGCCCTCCTCGCCGCCACGGCACACGCTGCCAACGGAACGACACAGGCGACCGCTGAACCCCGCTTGCGACCGCCCGGCGATTCCGCACATCACGGACACCGATCCCTCGACCACGAAACGGATCAGCGATGACGCGACTCTTACGCACCCCACGCAGTCCGATACGACGCTCCGCGGTCCTGTCCGCCTGCGACCGATACCGCTACCTGCTCGTACGTGAATGGGGAGACATGGGTTCAGGAGCCGGCAAGTCTGCCGTCTTCGTTCTCTTGAACCCCTCTACCGCCGACGCGACCAAGGACGACAACACCAGCCAGCGCTGCATCAAGTACGCCCAAGGGTGGGGCTGCAGCGGCCTCCTCATCGTCAACCTGTACGCCTGGCGGGCCACCAAGCCTCGCGACCTCGCGACTGCGGACGACCCTGTCGGACCGGAGAACAACAGCTACCTCCAGGCCGCGGCCCGGCTCGCCGAGCACACCGGCGGCCCCCTCGTCGCAGGATGGGGAACGAACGCCCACCCCGATCGCGTCGCCGAAGTGCTCACGCTTCCCGGTATGCATCGGCTGAGCACGCTCGCCGTGACCCAGGCCGGCCACCCCCACCACCCGCTCCGGCTCCGTCTCGGCCTCGCCCCGCAGCTCTGGGAAGGCCGACCATCCCGACCGGCCGCACCCGAACCGGGGGAGCGGTACGCCGTCGTCCTCGCCCGGCCCGGACTCCCCGACCTCCGCCTGGGCCCCTACGACTACCTCCACCAAGCCGAGTCCATCACCACGAGCCTGCGGCAGCAGAGGACCAGCACCCAGCATGTCCCCGGCACGACCGTGACCGTGCATCCCCATCACCCCGGGCTCGACTACCTCGACCCGCACCTGCCCAGGGACCCCTATCAGCTCGCCATGCTGATGGACAGCGACCCGGACGGGGACGGCATCGGCGGCAACTTCCCCGATCTCTGGGCGCGCCTGCACGCACAGGAGGGATACGAGCGGGCCTGTGACATCTGGGGGAGGGCATGCGCCACGTACGACGACATGCACAGTGAGGTCAGTACCGCCGGGTGAGCGCCGCTCGATCGGGACCCGCTGGCGGCGTCCGCGCCGCGCTCCGCTCGGCCGAGCCGATCCGAAGAGCCCCGTACCCAGGACAGGTGTCCTGGGTACGGGGCTCTTCGTGTTTCGGGGACGCGTCTTTGCGGCGTAAAGACTCCTGCCCCAGATGGCGGCGGAGACGGACCCCTCGCCTGCACCAGCAAGCCCGGTCTGCGGAGATCTCCTTCGAGTGATCATGTGCGGCTTCGATGGAGCTCCCAACAGGACGATTCCGATTGGTCCGTTGACGGCCTGGGCAGTGTGCCGGTGGCGGCACACCAGGCCCGCTGCCCGCCCGCGCCCCACCCCGACTGGCCCTCTTTACGGCGTAAAGACCGGGGCATGCGAGCCACGGAGCGTCGCGCTCGTTAAGCTCCAGCCCGAGGAACCCATCACGTACCACCATCAGGAGCGGTGAATGCCTGGCGCGCAGAACGACTTGTCCGTAGCCGAACGGCGCAGGCAGCGAGCTGAGCAACAGCGCCGCCGCGCCGAAGAGGAGGAGCGCCGGCGTGCCGAAGCAGCGCAGCCTGCCGGCGGCGGTTCCGATGTGGCGATCGACGAGCTCGTCAACAACCCGCGCAATGCGCGCGAGGAGCTTGAAGGGCTCGAAGGGCTCGCCGAGACCTTCGAGTCGGTCGGCCTGCTGCAGTCGGTCGCCGTAGTCCCGGCCGACGTCTTCACGGCGGCCTTCCCGGAGCACGCGGATGAGGTCGGTGCCGCCCGCTTCGTGGTCATCGGTGGCAACCGGCGCCTCGCAGCGGCCCGGCTCGCCGGCCTGGAGAAACTGCCCGTCCTGGTGAACAGGAAGGCCACGACGCGCAAGGACATCCTGGTCGCGGCCGCCACCGAGAATCTCGCCCGCGAGGAGCTCAAGCCGTTCGAAGAGCTCGCGACGATCGAGGAGCTCAAGCAGGAGTTTGGGACGTACGACGCCGTCGCCAAGGTCCTCGGGAAGACCGCGGGCTGGGTCTCTCAGCGCCGCCGACTCCACAACCTCCAGCCCGAGGTCCGCCAGGCCCTCGAACAGCGAGCCGACGGCATGACGATCGAGCTGGCCCGAGACCTGGGGAAGATCAAAGACCCCGCCGAACAGGTCCGGGCGTGGGAGGAAGAGAAGGCCCTGGCCGCCGCCCGTACGGCTGCACCCAGGCCGGCCAAGGGGGAGAAGAAGGACAGCGCTGGTAAGAAGGCGGCGAAGAAGGCTGTTCCCAAGCAGGGCGGCTCAGGTCCCGACGAGCTGGACGAAGCAGCCAAGGCGAGGCGCGAGGCGTGCATGGCCGCCGTGGCGGTCTTCGACGGCGATCCCTCCCGGCTGCACATCATCGCGCTGCAGGCCTCCGTCGATCCCGACGAGGCCGTCGCACTCGCCTCCCAGTGGCTGGGCGATACCGGCATCGGTGCCTCGGCGCTCAGCCTCGCATCCCTCACTGGCGATGAGGGCCACGACCGACAGACGAGGGCCGCGCTCGCCCTCTCGCTCGCCCACTGCGAGATCCGCATGACTCGAGACGGCGGCAACGACGCCGCACACGCCCGCGCCTACCTGGATTGGCTGGCCACGCACGCCGACTACCAGCAGGCCGATGACGCCAAACCCGCTCTCACCGCGTAACGACGGAGACCTTTCGTGACCACAGAAACTCCGACCCTCCCGGAGGACACGGGACGCGATACCCGTGTCCTGGCGTGCACCAACGGCTCCGCCGGATCCGGGAAGTCGACCACCGCCGCAGCCCTTGCCTACGCCGCAGCAAAGAAGAAGAAGCTCGTCTGCGTCATCGGCTTGGACAAGCAGCGGGACATCTCCCGCCTGCTCGGCTACGACGACCCAGACGGAGACGAAGACCTGGCCACTATGTACGACGTGGTGGACAAGCTCGTCACGCTTTCCGAGGCCGTCGTACCCGCCAAGGACAGCAAAACCAAGGAAGTGATCCCGGACCTCTGGGTCGTCCTTGAGTCGAAGCAGCTCGAAACCCTGGAATTCAAGCTCGCGGGCGAGACCGCGCGGGAGCTCTGGCTGCACCGGATCATTGGGGCGCTGCGAGGGCGCTTCGACCTGATCATTTTTGACTGCCCTGGCGACGTAAAGCTCGCGACGATAGCTGCGATCATCGCCAGTGACGAGGTCGTTGGCTGCACCAAGTCACAGGAGAAGGAAGCGCGCGGCCTCACCGAACTTGAGGACAAGATTGCCGACGTGGCGGCGGCGTACGGCCACACGGGCATGCCCACAGGCATCGACTGGGTGGTGGTCACCGAAGGCGTCGATCACAAGTCGCAGGGCAAGGTCTACAAGGACATGGAGGACCAGCTCCGGGAGGCCTACGGCGACATCGTTGTGGAGACGGTCTGCGACGACGTAAAGGTCCCCGAGGCCTACACGGCCGGACAGCCGGTAACCCTCTTCGCCCCGAACTGTCGAGCCGCCAAGGCCTACACGAAGATCGGTCGACAGATGAAGCTGTACCGGTGAGCCCTTTACGCCGTAAAGACCGCGTCGCTAGACCCCCCGGAGCCTCAGCTCCGGGGGGTCTCGTCTTTACGCCGTAAAGAATCGCGACGCCAATGCCGGGCGCGGATGAAGCGCCCAAGTGATCACTTTTCGCTGACGATCCGCAACAAGTGACCCGCCAAGCGTCACAACCCCACCCGCCTCATGGGAGTGTGAGAACCGGTCGGTCGTGAGGCTTGGATAGGGGAGTGGGACGTGGCTGCGGGGAGGGGCGTGATACCCCAGCTGACTCGAGCGCATCGAGTCCTCATCGGCGTAGTGGTCACCGGCGCCGTCGTCATCGCCGGCATCGGTTTCGCCGGTTCGTACGCAGCGGTCCGCGAGCTGGCCCTCCAGAAGGGCTTCGGGAACTTCTCCTACGTGTTCCCCATCGGTATCGACGCCGGTATCTGCGTCTTGCTCGCCCTGGACCTGCTCCTCACCTGGATCCGTATCCCGTTCCCCCTCCTGCGCCAGACGGCCTGGCTGCTCACAGCGGCAACGATCGCCTTCAATGGCGCGGCGGCCTGGCCGGACCCGCTGGGCGTGGGCATGCACTCGGTGATCCCAATCCTGTTCGTCGTCGCGGTCGAGGCCGCCCGGCACGCGATCGGCCGGATCGCAGACATCACGGCAGACAAGCACATGGAGGGCGTCCGCCTCACCCGCTGGCTCCTCTCACCTGGGCCCACGTTCCTCCTGTGGCGCCGCATGAAGCTGTGGGAGCTGCGCTCCTACGACCAGGTCATCAAGCTGGAGCAGGAACGGCTTGTCTACCAGGCCAGCCTCCGCTCCCGCTTCGGCCGCGCATGGCGACGCAAAGCCCCCGTCGAAGCACTGATGCCTCTGCGGCTTGCCCGCTACGGCGTTCCCCTCGCGGAAACCGCTCCTGCCGGTCTCGCTGCGGCTGGCATCGACGAGCCGCCGATCATCTTCACCGTCGAGCGGGTCGCAGCTCCCGCCGCCCAGCCCGAAGGCTCCGCGCTCAGGGACACGCCAGCCCCTGAGCCGGAGACAGCGGAACTAGCGATCACGGTGGCGGGGCCGGAGCAGGCTACGGCCGCAGTGCCCGAACTGCGCCGTGAACTGAAGGACTCCACTGGGGATGACGCCGAGCGGTTCGCTGGGGCCTACCAGGCGTTCATCACGCAGTTCCAGGTCGAGCCGACCGCCACGCAGTGGGCACTCTGGCTCCGCGACGCGTACGGCATCACCAGGGCGGCAGGAAAACCGCTCTCCGAGCACCAGCTGCAGCCCATCCTCCAGGTGCTCCAGGAGCGCTACGCGGCGCAGGGGGAGTCAGCCGCCTCCGACGAACCGGAGCCGAATGGCGAACCGGCCGACCAGTGGTACGACTACTTCTACAGCGCCTGGCTCACCTACGCGCAGGAGCGCGGCACCTACCCTGATGCTGCTGCCCTCGCGGCATTCGTCTACGAGCGGGACACCATCACCGGCGACGGCGGCCGGCCCATCACCGGCGACGACCTGGCCGACTTCGTCAAGAGCTTCCAGGAGCGCCAGTTCAGCAGCAGCGGACCGGCAGCTGAGGAGTCAGCGGCCGATCCCGCCGAACCGGCCGCAGAGGAGCCTCCCGCACAAGAGGAACCCGAGAAGGCGTCTGCCGCTGCGGCTGCGCAGGCCGCCAAGGAGAAGCGCAGTCCCCGGGTGAACGCCGCCATCGACGACCCGCCGCCAGGACCGGAAGCCGCAACGGCGGAGAGCATTGTCCTCACCACGGTCGACCGCTACTACCTGGCGTGGATGGAGTACCAGACCGAGCACGGTGACGAACCGACAGCCGAGCAACTGTCTGCCTATCTTGCCGGGAAGGGCATGCACGGGCGCGGCGGGAAGCCGGTCAGCCCGTCAACCCTGCGCCGCTACTTCCTGCCTTCCCGTGTCTACAACGTCTGGGCCGAGTACCGGATGCGCAGTGAGGAACCCGCGGCGGACACCGTTGCGCAGGAATGCGCAGCCCGAGGAATCACCGCCCAGTACAACAAGCCCGTGACCACCGACTACGTCACCGAGAACGCCGACGAATTCGAGCGGCGCTGGCAGGCCCTTACCCGCCACCACGCCGATGCGCAGCAGTAAGCCCGCGACCGCGCACTGGCTGAGCACTGGGCACCCCATCAGACCCACCAGTCTGCGCAATCGGCAAAACCCCTGATCAGCCGTGCATTGCGCAGGCCGCGCGATCATTGCGCAGACCTGAGTCCCGAGCCTCAACCCACTGCGCAGCCCCCACTTCCGCAACAATGAGGAGGGCCCTTGCGAGCACTGCGCATCGACCCGGACGCCACCGTCACAGACCTCGATCTCCCCGAGGCCGACGCGCATGCGGCGATCCGGGAGCTCGTCGGATCCCCCGACGCCGTCGACCAGGGCACCTACCACCGGCGGGCTGTGCTGCACATCCACGGCAGCGGCCAGCAGGCCGGGCTCCCGCAGAACCTGACCGCATGGGCCCTCGCGAGTGCCTGGCGCGGCATGGCCCTGTACCCGCTGGCCGGGACCATCGTCATCACGGGCCGCACAGCGACCGGGGACGTGACAGCACTCGACAACGACCTGGTCCAGCACGCGACGGCAGTTGCGCAGACCGTTCGGGAGACGCTGACGGAGTGGAGTGCGCGGCCTCCCGCCTCCGACGAAGCCGCCGTCAGCGAACTGCTCGCGTACGCAGCCCGCGACGTCGCCCACAGCCGATAGAGCGCGCTGCGCACCCAGCGGCTACAGGACCTTGCGCGCTGTCCCGCCCGAGCCGTTGAGGAGCTCGTTGATGAGCTGTTCGGTCTCCGTCTCCAGCGAGCAGTCAAGCGCCCGGTTGACCTGCTGGACGCGAGTGATGGCGGTGTGCAGTCCCTGCCGGTTCCCGGCCGCATACTCGAGGCGGCACCAGTCCCGGTACAAGAGCTCAGCGGTGTCGTCGACGTCGAGGCCGGTCGCGACGGCCTGGCGGGCGGCGCTGAGATCGTGGTGCGGGCCCGCGGGGGTTCGGTAGGTGGCCACGGTGTGCGCCACGTCGATGATCCGCGTGATCATCTCCTGCTGGTAGGGCTCGGCCCAGGGCAGAGGAGTGCCCCCGAACGGCTTGCCGCGGACCAAGGTGAGCGCCTTCTCCAGATCGGGCAGGCCGGCCGGGCCCAGCGGCAGAGCGCGTTCGACAAGCTGAAGGAAGCGGCTCCAGTCGCACCGCACTCCGGGGGAGAGCCGGTAGGGGTCCTCGCCGGACTTGCGCCGTGGAACGTAGGGGTTGCCGGCGGGATCGCTGCCCAGGGAACGGCGCAGGCCCTGCATCCGGGCGTTGAGGGTGCTCAGTCCCCACGGACTGATGGGATCCATGTCGGAGCACACGGCGTCCGCGCTCCGCCCGGGCCGGAAATACAACAGCGCGGCGAGCTGGGCCATGCGCGGGCCGTGGCCGGTGCTGTCCACGCCCGTCACCTCGACCGGGCCCAGAACCCGGATCTCCGGCGCGTGCAGGTCTTGAGCCGCGCTCTCAACCGCCCTCGTCTCCGCCGCAGGGGCGTCTGCGGCGTCCGTCTTCTTTTCCTTGGGCTCCGTTTCCTGTGCGGCCTGGGGCGCCAGAGTGTCGGTGCCCGGAGCTTGGTCCTCCTCGGCCGGGGGCGCCTGTGCGGTTGTCGGCAGGAGGCGCAGTCCGGTGGGGTCGGTGGTGGCGGCGAGCAGGGCCGGGAAGACCTCGCCGCTCACGTCTGCTGCCGGCGTCACCGAGGGGATTGTGCCCGGGCGGGCCGCGGGCACGGCCGTCTCCTGGGGCCCGGTCTGCTCGGTCTGGGCCACGTTGTCGGGCTCTTCTGGGACGTCCTTCCACGGGCCCTCAGCCGGGTGGGCCGGCTGCGCGGACACCCTCAGCGCGGTGGTGATCTGCAGATACGAGGCGTGCTCCAGACGCTGCACCGTGATCTCTGCGCCGACGGAATCGAGTTGCTGCGGTGTGCTGAGCGAGGCGTTGAGGATCTCCGCCTCGGGGAAGTGGGAGGCCGCCGTACTCGCCGGGGCGACCATGGTCACGGGAACCGTCCCCGCCTTGTCGATGACGTCGGCGAACTCCCAAGCCGCGTCAGGGTCCAGCGACGATGCGCACAGCACCAGGTAGGGCTGGTGACTGGTCTCGGGCATCTGGTGAGCCTCAAGCAGCCGCTCGCTCAGATCGCGCAGCGCGTGCGTGGCGTGGCGCATGTGGGCGATCCGCGCGGTGGGCAGCAGCTGCGGCAGGTCCTCGCCGAACCCGACCGTCACGACTTCGACTTCGCTCGCCCACGGGCTCATCCCGAGCTCCAGGGCGAGCGAGGTGCACACCTCGGTGATGTGCACCGGGTTGCCGTCCAGCAAAACGGCGGGCACCCGGGCGAGATTGAGCAGCAGAAGGTCGCCCGCTTCGGTGCTGCCGACCGTGACCAGCCCCGGATACGGCGCCGGCACTTCGCGGGCGGCCTCCTCGCCCAGGACGACCGCATCGGAGTCCAGGGCCCACCAGCCGCCCTTCCCGGAGACGAAGGGTGCCTGCGGCCTCTGGGCAAGGTCCTCGGGCAGCACCTCCACTGTGCGGGCGCTGATCCGTGCGGCCCGCAGCTGCGGCAGGACCGCAGGACCCTCCTGCTGGGCCACCTGGTGGGCCATAGTCCTCAGTACCGTGTCCAGGCGAGCTGCGCCGCCCGGTTCGGCGGCGGCAGCCAACTTCGCCTCCGCCGGGGACGTCTCCGACGCGATGGCGATCTTCTCGCCCGGCTTGCGGCGGCGGCGCTGCAGCGCCCTTCTCAGGGCGAGAGCACCGGTGATGGCGGCGGCCAGCAGCGCACCGGCGCCCAGCACCGTGCGCAGCACCAGCGGACCGTCGGCCGGAGCCGACGCCGGCGTCTCGGACGCCGCGGCGGCGGGGGAGGAGGCAGCGGCACCAGGCTGCTCAGCCGACGCCGACGGCAAGGAGGAAGAGGACGAGGCGCCGCTGCTGGGCTGCGGCGTCGCTGAAGCCGTTGCGGAAGGAGAGTGCTCCTCGCCGGGCCGCTCGGCGGGCCGACTGCTCGGGGTACTGGGAGCCGACGACTGTGGTGCGGGCGCGGTGCTCTGGCCTGGCGCGGGTGCCTGCCCATCGCCCGTGTCAGCGCCCGGCTTCTGCTCGCTGTCCGGCGCCTGAGTAGCCGGGGGAGTGCTCTCCTGGTTGTCCGCCGCATCCCTGTCGCTGCTCTCGCGCGGCGGCGTCTGCTGGTCGGGCTGCGGGCCGGGCACGGTGATCTGCTGTCCTGCGTAGATGACATCCGGATCGGTGATCGCGGGCAGGCCGTGCGGCTGTGGCTTGCCCGAGCTGGCCTCGAACAATTCGGGCCACTTGGTGCCGTCGCCGAGCTCCTCCTCTGCGATCTTCGACAGGTAGTCGCCCGAGTGGACCGTGACGGCGTGCTCGCTCCGGCCAGCAGAAGTGGCAGGACCGTCCCCCAACTGCGTGCGGACGCCTCCCGCCGCGGCGGCGTCGGGCATCTGAAGCTGCCAGCCAGGCTGCAGAAAGCTGTTCGCGCGGAAGACCTGGCCGTCCGGCATGAGACGGCCCTCGTTCAGGCTCGCGATCTCCCGCCACCGCTCGCCGTCGCCCAACTCCCGCTCGGCGATGCCCCACAGGCTCTCGGCCGGCCGCGCCTCGCGCACCGTGTACGACGTACCGGAGGCGGGTGTGCGCGCCGTGGAGGACGGCGAGGGTTGATCGGTCTCGCCTCCTTGCGAGGCCTGGACCGTCTGGCCGGGGATGACGGGCGCCGCAGTGGCCGGTGCGGCCTGAGCATCGGAGGCCAGGGCCGAACTCGTGGGCAACAGCACCAGGATGCTGCCGATCAGTAGCGCCGCAGCGCGCTGCGAGGCGCCCATCCCTCGCGGTGCGTGCCAGCTCCGGCCTCGCACCTGCGCGATCAGCTCGCGTACCGCACAGAAACTGAACTGCAGCCACCCGATCCAGCCCACCGCGACGAGCAACAGCAAAAACGCCGCGCCCGTGTCCTGCCGGTCCAGCAGGTGAGTGAGGTCGTCGTGGGTGGAAGCCCAGATGACCGGAGTGACCCAGGCCAGCAGCAACGGCAGCCCCACGACCGCGGCGACCAGAACGAGCAGGCTCAAGCCGGCCTTGAGAAGACGGGCCAGGGTGCGGGCAGCCGCTGCGGCGGGGGAGTGGGTGGTGCGCATCAGTTTCCTTCGGGAGCGGTGATGCCATGCAGGAGGGTGGCCTTGCCCTGGCCGGTCACCGACAACGAGCCGATCCCGACCACCGACAGAAACTTCGTGTCGTAGGTGCTGGTGATGTTCACGGTGAGGGTCTTGCCGTCGCCGGACACGCTGACCGTGCCGGTGGCGCCGGCGGAGCGCAGGTACGCCTGGGCGGCGGCCTGCGCGTCCTGCGGATCCACGACGATCGCATTGCCGCTGATGGCTTCGGCGGGGTCGATGGCCTGTCCGCCGGCCCGGGCTGCCTCGCCGGCGATGTAGTCGGCTCGTTCGACCGCGCGCATTTTGCTGCCGCCGTCGACGGCGACGCCGATGATGCCGATCAGTGCGATGACGCATACGGCGACGAACACGGTGACGCCTCCGCGGTCATCCCACCGTGTGTGGCTCTGCCTCATCTGCCGGAAGATCATCAGTCGCTCCGCTGCCGGTACTGGTCCACCACCGAGGTCGCCGTTGACGTGAGTGTCCGCGCCCCGGGAACGCCAGGCAGCAAGAGGTCGGAGAGGTTGACCGTGCAGGTCACGGTTGCGGTGACCGTGCCGACCTGGCCCACCGGAACGCTCAGGCCACCGGTGTCGATCCTGACGGAAGTCGACGCGCACGTGATGCCCTGGTCGTTCAGGGAGTCGGCGGCCGCCGCCTGCGCGGCGCCCTGGGCGGAGGCCGCGGTGCGGTGAATGGAGGCTTCCCTGGCCGCGTCCTCAGCCGCAGAGTCGATCTTCGCTCCGGAGGTGACGAGGCGTCCGCCGGCGATCGCCAGACACAAGAACATGATCAAAGATGGGAGGATGATGGCGGCCTCGATCGCGGCACTGCCCTCATCGCTGCGAAGCCTGCGAGCCCATCGGGCCCTGTTGCACACGTGGTTCACCCTCCCGGGACCGTCCAGCGTTCCACGGCCCCGGACGCCGACTGGGTGACCTGCAGGCCGGAGACGCCCGGGATCATCGACATTGCCGTTCCGGAGACCTCTACCCGCACACGCTGCCCGTTGCTGCTGGCCACGACGCTGTAGCCGCGCAGGCTGTCACCCGCGGTGCGCTCCAGCACGCTCCGCGCCTGGGCCGCACCATCGGCCGGGCTCGACTGGTAGGCGCGTGCTGCGGTGGCTCCTTCGCGGGCAGCGGTCAGGGCGATCTGCCTCGCGTAGTACCACATGGAAGCCTGGATGACGGCGACCGTGGCGAGCAGCACGAAGGGGAAGACGATCGCCATCTGGATGGACGTGTCACCGCGGTCGTCGCGCCATCTTCGCCCCCGCCACCAGTCTTTCAGCCGCTCCGGACGAGACATCCCTACAGCCCGCTGAGCTTGCCGTTGTACTTGGCGATCACGACTGCGATAGTCCCGGCGATCACCACGGCGCCGGTGACAGCGGCCACCCAGATGATGACAGTGGTGGTGCTGACGTCCCCGCGGTCCGGACGGCGCCTGGCTTCCTCCAGGCCCTCCTGCAGACGCGTGGTCAGCCAGTGCACCGCACGGTAGGTACGGGCTGCGGTGTGGTTCATGATCTGGGCTCCTTGCTCCTACAGCGGTTCCGAGTTGAGACGGTCTAGATGGTGAGCATGCGGATGACCGCAGGGAAAGCCATCAGAAGCATGACCAGGACGGCGAGCAGGGCTCCCGGGGCGGTCATCTTCTCGCTGGCGGCGTTGGCCTCCGCGGCCTGGTCGGCCAGCAGTTCGGCGTTGAGAGCGGCGGTACGGGCGCGCAAGGCCTTGTAGACGGCGGCGCCGTCGGTGGCCGAGCCCCGCATGATGTCGGCGACGTCGTCCAGGACGGGCAGGTCATACTCGGCGGCCAACTCCGTGAGTGCCTGATACGGCGGGATCTTCTCCAGCCGGGCCCGGCGCAGCGCGCCCTGCAGGTACAGGAAGGGCCAGCCGGCGCCGACTTCGGCGGCCTTCTCCAGGGCCTCGGTGGGACCGGCGTCGGCGGCTCGCTTGAGCGCGACCAGGTCCAGGTAGGCGGACAGGGCGTGCGCGAATTCCTCCCGCGCCCGCTTGGCCTGATCGCGTACCGTGAGATCGGGCGTGATGAACAGCAGCCCCGCGATGAGGAGTCCGACCGCCCCGGGCACGTAGAACGGCAGGGAGACGCCCGCGATGATCCACGGGATCGTCGCGATCACCGGGCAGAACAGGCCGAGCGCGGCGAGCGCCACCTTCTTGACCATGAACTGACCCGGCCCCTGGCCGAGGAGAGCCAAGTTGGTGGTGGGGATCCGCACGCCGGGCAGCCGCTCCAGGCGGGCCAGCAGCCACCGGCCCCACACCTCCTCGCGGTCCAGCTCCGGCTCGGGCATCGTCAAGGTGGCCGGGGCGCTGCGCGCGAGGGCGGGCCCCAACGCGGGCTGAGGGCGGAGCAGTTCCCGGACCAGCAGGGCGAGGCCGGCGCCGACCGTGCCGCCGGTCAGGAGGACGGGGAACAGGTTCACGAGCTGACTCCTTCCGGCTCACGGCCAGCGACCGGTAGGACGTCGGGTTCCGTCGCGGGAGCAGGCAGCCGGACCGTGCTGGAGGGGTCGATGATCAAGAATCGGGGGGTACGGCGGAAGGAGCCCAGCTGCCGCATCAGGGCGAGCACCCCGATGAACCCGGCCGTCAGGAAGGCGAGCACCAGTTGTCCCAGCAGCGTCGAGTACGGCTTGGTGTAGCTGGGTACGAAGAACCCGGCCGCAACCACGCCCACGGTAATGATGGTCATCCACCGCACCGTGGTCCGCGGCTTCGCCCGGTCGGCCTCGATGGCGCGCTTACGCGCGACCTCGTCGCGCACCGTTCCGGCCAGGTCCTCCAACGCCTGCGCCAGGCCCGGGCCGCGGTCGTTGACCGACAGGATGAGCGCGGCAACCACCTTGTCCGCGGTGACATCGCCCAGTTCATCAGCGAACGCGCGGAGCGCTCCCTCCGGCCGCCACCCCAGGCGCAGCCGGTCGGACAGGTTGATGATCTGCGGGGCAAGCTCTTCGGGAGCGCCCTTACGGCTGGTCATCATCGCCTGCTCCAGGCCCATGCCCAGCCGCAGCAGGCCGGCCAGCCGCTGGGTCCACTCGCTCAAGGCCTCCAGCTGGCCGATGCGCTCCTGCGCAGTCTGCGACGGGGTGATCAGCCAGGGCACGCCGATGACGGCCGCACCCAGCAGAACGCCGCCCACGAAGTTCCCCGAAACCAGCCACACGCCCGCGAAGACCACGACCGCCACGACCGCGAGGGTCCGCCGGCGCAGCCGGACGTCCTCACTCTGGTCCTTCCCCGCGCCCAGAGAGCGCCACCGCTGCCACAACGGAGCCCGGCGCGGCGCAGTTGTCCCAACGAACCCGGCCACGACACCGATCAGCCCGCCGACGACGGCCATGCCGCTGAGCAGTCCCCACAACAGGGTCATCGGCGCGCCCCCACCTTCAGCGGCAGCGGGGCCTGCCAGGCCCCGTAGGGCTGCTGCAGCAGGGCGGAGTCGAACCCGACACGCCGCAGGTCGTCGACGCAGCCCGGATCCATCCGCGGGACCGCCCGAAGCTCGCCGAACTCGGCCCCGGGGGAGAAGACTTCGTTGGTGGCAGGGCGGCCGGACTCGCCGATCCCGGTCAGCTCCAGGACGTGAGAGACGTAGCGGTGGCGGCGGCCGCCGATCTGCGTCTCGTCCGTCATGTCGACGTACACGATGAAGTCCAGGCCGTTCGCGGTCTGCCGGTAGGCGAGCTGCTCGGACAGGTTGTCCTGGGCGAGCGCGTACAGCTCGGCGATCCGGTCGAAGATGATGTCCGGGCGGCGGGCGTGGATGGTGCACAGGTTGCCGCCCGAGCCGTTCGTCAGCGCCTGCATCATGGCGACGACTTCGGGTCCGCGGACCTCACCGACCACGATCCGCTCCAGCGACATGCGCAACGCCGGGTGCATCAGGTCCAGGAGCGTCACCTCGCCGGCGCTGCGGCCGGTGACGTCCCTCTCCCCGTTCGACTCGCGCCCGACCAGGGAGACGACCTGGCGGTGGTAGCCGTTGGCGTGGGCGAAAAGTTCGTCCTCGGTCTGGATGGTGGCAAAGCGTGTCTCGGGGTCGAACTCCTTGAGCATCGCCCGAAGCAGCGTTGTTTTCCCAGCCTTCTGCTTCCCTGCGATCATGATGTTCTTCTCCGCGCGGACACACGCGCCGAGGAACTCCCGCAGGATCGGGTCGATCGTGCCCAGCCGTACGAGGTCGTCCAGGTCGGCGTGGGAGACCCGGTGCCGGCGGATGACCGCATAGGTCATCGGCCCGAGTCCGGTGATGGCCTGAAGGCGGGAGCCGTCCTGCAGGGACAGGGCGAGGGTGGGGTTCGCGGTGGAGATGGTGCGCTCGTTGTGCCCGGAGCCCCGGGCCAACTCCCGCAGCAGTTCCAGGAGTTCTTCTTCCGAGTCGGCGATCGGTCCGACCATGCGGCGTTCGCCGTCGCCGTAGTCGAGCCACACCTCGTTCGGGCCCTGGATGATGATGTCCTCGACCCGGTCATCGTCCAGGTACGGCTGGAGCCTTCCGGCACGGAAAAGCAGGTCGTAGACGCCTCGCCGCAGTGCTTCGTCCTCCTGCGGCGCCATCGCCTGGGCGTCCGACCACAGGGCGACCGCCTCGTTGATCCACTCAAGGCAGCGCTGTTCTTCGCTCGCCCGGTCCATGTCCGGCGTGGTCTTCAGTAACTCTTCGCGCTGCTTGGCGACCTGGGCCGCGATGTGACGGGCGACCTTGTAGTCGACGGTGACCTGAGGTGCCGCGGCGCCGAGCACATGCGTACTCGAGGCGGCACCGGCCGGTGCATGTGTGCCGTTCGCCTGGCGCGACCACGCCTGCTGGGGGCGGCCGGGCGGGGAAGCCACCGTGGGATCGGTGTGCAGAGGCCTACCGCGCACGGGTCACCTCGCCCCCTGCGGTACGCACGCCGCCCGGATCGAGGCGCGCCCGCCGCATTGCGGCCCGCTGAACCAGCAGCGTGGTGGCCGTCCGGGCGGCCTTCATCAGCGGCGACTTAGTGAAGTGACGAGGCTGTTCCACGCCGTCGGACAGGACCTTGGCGTCCTTCGGGGCGTACGGCAGGGTGGCCACCACGGGCACCTGGAGCACGCGCTGCACCTCGCCCGCGGGATACGGACCCTCGTTGATCATCAGCACGCTGACGTCGCCAACCCGTTCCTCCAGGGCGCGCACCCGGCCCTCGGCTGCCTGCAAGCAGCGCAGGGTGTTGCGCACGACCATGAACACGGCGTCGGCCTGCTCGGCCAGGACTCCGGACGGCCCGAAAGCACCCCGGCGGCCGAGGTCGATCAGGACGTCGTGGCTGTGCTCGGCCTCGATGCCGCGGAAGATGACCCCCAGGGCTTTCCATACCGAGCCCAGGCTCGCCGCTTGCGCAGGATCGGTGATGCCCGGCAGCAGCAGCCGGTCGCGCGGCGATTCCTTCTTGCCGTCCTCGCTGCTCAGGTCGATCAGCTGACGAAAGAACGCGTCGCCGAGTTCGCCCTGCCGGGCGGCGACCGAGAGGTTGCGCAGCCCGTAGCGGTCGCCGAGCGTGCCCTGCAGCAGTCCGTGCAGTACTGCGCTGCCGTCTGGGTCGCACTCGGCCAGGATCATCCGCCGGCCCGGCTCCAGCGGCCAGGACAGCAGCAAGGCGAGCGCGCTTGTGGTTACACCGGGTGCACCACTGCACCCTGCCAGCGCGATGACAGCCATCAGCTGCCGTCCGGGGCAGCGAGGACCAGGCGCAGCGTGCCGGACGCCACCCACGCGGCCGCTGTGGGGCCGTCCGTAGCGGATGTGGCAACGTCCACGACCACGACTCCGGTGCCAGGAGCAGCGGTGGACGCCTTCACGACCCGTCCGTCGATGGTCTGCGGGACGGCATCCGACGTCTTGCCGGTGTCCGTCGCACCCTGGGCCGGGACATGGACCAGCTGTACCTTCTGGCCCGGCACCAGCGCGGTGGCCGGGATCTGCTTGGGCTCGAGCCCGATCGGCACCAACTGCTCGCCGGCTTTCACCAGCGAGTCCTTCGTCACCTGCGACGGGGCGAGAAGGGACCCGGGCTTGAGCTCCACGGCGGCCCGCTTGCCCACCACCGAGTCCAGGTCGTCGCTGCGCACCGCTTTGACGGCCGGGTCCAAGGCGAGGGAGGCCTTGCCCAGGTCGTCCTCCGTGAGGACCTGGCCGACCTGGACGTCCCGGACGACGGTCACCACCTCGGTGCGGTTGCCAACCTGCAGCAGCAGGACGGCAACACCAGCCCCTCCGGCGGCGATCAGCGCCAGGGACAGGGCAATGACACCTGGGCGCCGCCTGCGAGCCGACACGCGGGGCGGAGCCACCGGTCCGGCCACGCGCCCCTGCTGAGGGACTCCGTTCGGGGCTGTGTCTACACGTTCTTGGGTCTTGCTCAACGTTCTGTCCTTCCGGCGGCGTTACCTGACGACTTGCAGCTCGCCGATCGCCACCTGCCCGTTGGTTTGCCGGATCTCGGTGAGCTGGCCAGCCTGTCCGCCGCCCTGCCAGTCGATCGTCCACGTCGAGGTCGCGGTGACCGGGAACTTGCCGTTCTTGGCACCGGCTGAGGTCTTGGAATACACGTGTCCGCAGGTCGGGGACTGGGCCATGCCCTCGGAGGCCTGGTAGGGAGTACCGGGGCCGTTGCACGTCACGCTGGCTCCGTCACCCATCTTCCACACGATCTTCGACACCTTCGCGGTCGCGGTGACGGTGATCCCGCCCGCTGATGCCGAAGCGGTGTTGGGCCCGAAGGTTGTGGCGCTTTGGTTGACCCACATCCACATCGGAACGCCGACGGTGTATTTCCCGGCCGCGCGCGGACTGGCGATGTCTGGACCAAGCAGAGTCATCGAGTCGACGGCCCGTTGAGCCAAGACAGCTGGGTCGACAGTCTCTTGCGCCGGCGGCTCGGCCAACCAGACCATCCGAACGATGGTGTCTCCGTCGACGCCATCCCAGCCACATGTCTGTTCGTACACGGCCCCGTCTCCGGGTTCGTGGCCTTCCCAGTCCAAGCTGCCGGCGGGTGGCTGCGGGTCTGCGAGCTTGTAGACGCAGACCGTCTTATCGGTGGGATCGCGACCGTCGGACGAGCCGCTTCCACCTGTTCCGTCCGTGCTGCCGCTGCCGCCGGCTTGGCCGCCGCCCTGCCCGGGGACGTCTACCTCGACCTCGCAGTCGTACAGGCCGCACTCGATGCCGCCGTCGCCCTTGGGGTCATCCTCCGCGTAGCTGGTGACAGGGACAGAGAGCGTGGCCAGGACGGTTGCCGCAGTGATGACGATGCGGCGCGTCAGCATGATTTCCCCTGGGGCTCATCGCGGGTGACGCGCCACCCTTCCGGATACTTCTCGACGGTGCTGAGAATCCGGTACTTCGTCAGCCGGTTCTCCGGTTGGGACACTGGCTTC
This sequence comes from Streptomyces sp. MNU76, assembly GCF_020982545.1. GTDB lineage: Bacteria > Actinomycetota > Actinomycetes > Streptomycetales > Streptomycetaceae > Streptomyces. The sequence continues at coordinate 62,876 of NZ_JAJKLK010000011.1, forward strand.
TTGGTCTCGGCATCGACCCTCCGCCACTTGGAGATGTCCAGGCAGCTGGACACGGTCGCGTTGGGGATCTTGCCCGAGACGTTCACCTTGGTGACCGTCTGGTCGGTGAGGGCGACGCTGCCGGTGTAGATGCGGCCGCGGTCGTGAGCGCGCTTGGCGTCTGCCTCGGCGTTCTTCAATGCGGAGGATGCGGCGTACTGATCAAGGTGCGCGCTCTTGCCGGTAGGGTCGGCGTAGAGCTTCTCCATCTCCTGCCAGTAGGCCCCGTATGCAGTGACTGCTTCCTTCTTCGCGGTCTCCTTCGGGTCGGCGGGAGCAGACGACTGCGGAGACTGTGCGACGCTCGGGGACTCGTCTGTCGCCTCATCCTTCTTCCCGTCGGATGAGCTGCACGCGGTCAGGGCGAGGGCAGCGCACAGCGTGATGGAGGCGGCGGTCTTTCGGACGTGAACAGCGGAGTGATGGATTTGATGTGCGCGACGTTTCACGATGCCTCCCCGTACGGCGCGGTGTGACCTGACTGCTGCCCTGCGCCGCCGGCGGACGGCAGTCCAGCTCCGCGGCCTGGTCCAGCTGCGGTGATCCGTTTGCGTAGCGGCAAGATTACGCATATGCCAGTCAACTTCCCAGCTCGATATTTGAGTTCACTCACACAACTCGGGACGTATCCGGTCACTTTCGGACCCGGATGTCGATTTGTAGTTCTGTGGCTTCGCTCGTCGCGTCCGTGCACGATCAGGGCGCGTTCGTCGAGCCGAACGGAGCTTGTGAGTCCGCTGTGTGCGAGAACGAGATCTCGGCTCGTCGGTTCTTCTGGCGGCCGGCCTTACTGGCGTTGGAGGCCACCGGGTTCCGCTCGCCGAACCCACGTGTGTCGAAGGTGACCGCCGCGCTGCTGAGTTCCTCGGCCAGCACGCCCTGGACGGCAACGGCACGCTGCCGGGAGAGGGTGTCGCTGTGGGAGGCGGATCCGAGGTCATTGGTGAACCCGTACTCCCGGACCGCCGTTCCCGGCTACTGGGCATAGGAGTGCTTCCTTTCGCTGAGGGGTCTGGAGACGGGCATCGCGTCGCCGGGACTGCGCCCGGCGTCGCGAACGGGGGAGGGAAGGCCGGATGCCTCACTTCTGCTGGACCGGCGGCCACCCGGGTGATCGCGTCATCGTCGAGGGTGACGTGCCGGCCGGGGAAGCGGCCGCGCACCGTGCTCAGGTCGGCGGGGTCGAAGTCGCCGTTCCCGTGGGCCGTGCACGCGTCCCCGACGTACGAGACGTCCCGCGTCCGGGTGGGCCACCCGTCATCGGATGTCGTTTCTGAACTGCGAACTTGGCCAGCCGCGTGCGACATGTGACGTCCCCTAACATCGGTGCACAGCAGGGAGGTTTCAAGGCGAGGCCTCGTTATGCAGAAGTAAACTATATGTTCACCTGAGCAAATCTCAAGAGGTTGGGGCGCAGTTGCAAGGCTGCGACATTCGGCCACTGCGAACGCAGTGTCACAGCTCGGTCCACGGGCGGGGCTTGTCGCCGGCCAGCGGAACCCACACGTCAGCGGTGGGGCCGTACTCGTCCAGGTCCTCCAGGACGACCGCCCCCAGCGGCACCTCGCGAGCGAACTCGGCCACGAGCGGATGATGGGCGACCATGGCCTTGAGGTCGCTGATCCGGTTGTCCATCGCCTGGCGCCCAGCGCCGGTCAGCACGAACAGGACCCGGGGGAACACTGGATACCAGCGCAGCCAGCCGGGCCCGCCCGCCTGCCGGCGTCGACCGATCGGCTGCGGCTCGTACGTCCACAACCTCGCGTACTCGATCAGCTTCGCCGCCAAGCGCTCGCTGCTCATGGTGGCGCGGTCGACCTCGACGAACGCTCGCAGCTTGCGCCGCTGTTGGCCCTCAATGAGCGTGTAGTGCATGACGGCGTCGGCCACGACCTTCTCGCCGTCGCCGATCGAGTGGAACGCCTCCGGAGTCCAGTCCAGGTGACCGTGCTCGTCGCCGCGGCGGCGGGCATCCGCGACGAACGCCAGGTGCGTCCGCAAGACCGTGAGGGTGTGCGGGGTCTTCAGTGAGGCGGCGGTGGCCGAGGTGATCGGGTACGGCGGACGGCCCCGCAGCGCGGGCCAGTCCCGCGTCAGGCGGGCGCCCTTCGGCGTGAGGTACCAGACCCGGGTGCGATGGGACTGCGGCAACACGACGAAGTCCACCAGGTGCTCGCCCAGCAGGTCGTTCAGCCGCTCCGAGACCGACTGGCGGGAGCGGTCGGGGCGCAGCAGGACGTGCAACTGGTTCGTGGAGGCCATGCGGTGCTGGGCGAGTGTGGCCAGGAGCTGATGCTTGAGTGGTTCGGTGGGGCTGGGCGTGAAGCCCGCCGGCGTCCGGTCCTTGGGCTGGGCGGTGGTCAGTTCCATTCGTTTTCCTCTTTCGACAGGTGGACAGCGGCGCCGGCAGGGGTGTGCGCGGCGAGGAAGGCGGCGACCCGTCCGAGCTGCTTCGCGGCGCGGTCAGTGAGCTGGTCCAGCGGGAGCGCTTGGGCGTTCGCCTGCGCGGCCCGCTCCAGCGCGGGGACCTGCTTCGGGCGGGCCTGGGAGGCGAAGATGTCGTCGATATGGGGGCCGCGCAACTGGACGGGTCCGACACGGCGGCCGCGCACGTTCATGGAGACGTAGTGCTCGAACCGCTCCATGGTGGCGACCCGGTCCGGGCTCGGGTTGTCGCCCCACTCGGCGGTGATCGGCGCGATCGCCGACTTCGAACCGGCGGTCGTGGCCAGCGTGGACGCGTTCTGCACCAGGGACAGCCGCACCGGTGTGGGCAGGCGGGACAGCAGCTGCGTCATGCCGTGGACGTGGCACCGGTACTTGCGCAGATCCTCGAACATCGCGGCGATGGTCTCCGGGGCCGCGCCGGTCAGGGTGATCAGCTCGTCGAAGTACGGGCGGAACGGCACCCGCTTCTCCTCGGGCGTGTCACGCCTAGAGCGCGCGGCCCGCAGCAGGTCGCGGGCGAGCAGCGCGGTCAGCAGGCGGTCAGTGGGTCCGTTGCCGCCCGGGCACACCCACACGATCATCTTGGAGTCCATCGCCGCGCGGATGTTGTAGACACCGACCGGCTGGCCGAGGAAGGCGCGGGTGACGGGGTTGGCGGCCAGGCGGGCGATCGGGTTGAGGACCACGGCGAACGCGTCGGGCGGCAGGGTCGGGAACACCGCCTTCCACCACGAGCGGCTCTCCTCATCCAGCCGGCCCGCCACCGCGGCCAGTGCTGCCTTGCGGAACGACGCGTCGGTGAGCAGGGCCCGTACGTGGAAGATCGTGGCCTGGTCCTCGGGCTGGCCGGCCTGACAGGCCGCCTCGTTCACCGCGACCAGGACAGTGAGCGCGGCGGTGAGGATGGTGAGCGCGCGCGGAGCCGTCGCGTCGTCCCAGGCCAGTGCGGAGGCGTAGGCGTCGGCGATCGCCTCGACGACCTCGTGCGCCGGCTGCCCGTGGTGCATGCCGAGCGGATTCCACGAACTCACCCGCGGGTTGGCACCGAGACCGTTGAGGTCGACCAGCGCGATCCGCGGCATCAGCTGGTCGTGCGCCAGGAATGCGGTGGCCCGCGGCCAGGAGTCGCGGTGCGGGTCGACGAAGACCAGCCCGCCGCCCGCGTGCGCCCAGGCGATCGCCTGCGCCAGGGCGCGCTCGGTCTTGCCGCCACCCGCCTTTCCCGTCCCGACCTCGAACAGGGTCTCCTCGGCGTACGTGGCGACCAGCCGTTCCCGGCCGTCCGGACCGCGGTAGATGCCCTGCAGCAGCAACTCGGGCTCGCCGAATTCGAAGGTCGGCAGGTCCCCGGCGTGCACCGGCAGACGGCAGTTGACGGTCGGGGGCTTGAGCAGGCCGCACAACTCCTCCAGCCTCACCCAGTTCGCGCGCGGCGGCTGGCAGTGCCCCAGATTCCAGCGGCGCTCGAAGCCGTGCCGGGTGGGCCAGTGGTCGGCGCCGAGCCGCCACGGTCCCAGCCTCCAGCCGCGCATGGCCCACCGGGAGCGGCCGCCGAACACATCGAACGCGGCCTGGAGCTGGGCGAGCCTCGCCTGGGCGCGGCCCTCGGTGTTCGAGGCGCACATCACGAGCAGCTGGACCCTCACCAGGTGGTCGTCCTCGGCGAGCTTGCCCAGCGCCTCGGCCGGCTCGACCCGGCGGGGCACCGGCGGCATCACCAGCCGCCGCCCAGCACCTGATCCGGGTCGGTCGCTGAGGAGTTGCTGCAGCTGCCCGCTCCAGGAGTCCTCGATGCCGCTGGCGTCCTGTCGCAGCCAGCGCGCGGCCCGCTGGGCCTCCCGGCGTTCGGACCGGCGCGCGGCGCTCATCAGCTGCAGGCGGCGCGCCCTCAGGGCCCACTTCGGGGCGCGCTGGATGTCGAGCCGTATCTCGGCGAGGTCGCCGAGTTCGGCCCGCAGGTCGGACACCGCGTCGACGAGCGGCTGGAGAGGGTCAGGGTTGAGCGGCACTTCACGCAGCGGAGAGATGAGCTTGCCGCGCAGGATGAACTCGGCTCGCACGGTGTGCTTCCGGGGCTCATCCACAATCGGCCGGGCCCGCTTGACGGTGATGTCCGGCCCGAACGGGGTGATGGACAGCAGCCGTTCACCGCCTGCCGGTCCCTCGACGCGGTAGCGCAACGGCATACTGCCATCCGCGCGCAGCCGGATCTGAACGGTCTTCGCCCGGCGCGGCGCCCACCAGGGCATCGCCGTGGACGCGCGGGCGAGCTGGACACCGCGCCTGAAGATCTCCTCAAAGCCCGGGTCGAAGTGCCTGTTGGAGACAAGCTCCAGAGCCATCCGCTCGGCCGAGGCGTGCGCCGCGAGCCGACGGACCACCCACTCGCCCACGCCCCAGCACACGGCGATGGCCCCGGCGAGCAGATACCAGTGGTCGTAGAGCCAGTCGACGGTGTCGATCAGGCCGGTGAGCAGGCCGAGTACCTGCCCGGAGGCCGTGTCATCGGCCCGGTCCGTCAGGTGCGGGGCTGCGGAGTCCACGTAGCTGTTCCCTTCTTGATAGTGCGGGTGAAGTGCCAGTCGGTGATGCGGAGGTCGGTGAAGGTGCCGCCGCGGTCCGTGCCGGCCCACACCAGGTGGACCACCGCCTTGTCCCGGCCGCCGTCGCGGCGGGCGATGGCGGCCTGGATGCGGAAACGGGCGGTGGCGAACGCCGGGGCCACGGCCTGGTCCGAGTCGGGAAAGATCGTGGGCCACTTGGTGCGGCCGACTCCGGTGGCGTCCGCGCGCAGCAGCGCGCGGCCAGCGGTGAGCAACTCCCGCTCGTCATCGGCGGGAAGGTCGGCGGGCCAGGCGTCCTCCAGGTTCTGCTGGACAGCCCGGTCGCCGGCGACGCCCTCGCCGTGCGGCGGCAGAGCGGACTCGAGGCCCGATGGTGTCGATGCGGTGGGTTTCGTGGAGGGAGCCGTGCTGGTGGCCGGCTTGCTGGCAGGAGGTACAGCGGCCGCAGACGACGGGTCCGTAGTCGCGTGCGAGGCCGTTGCCGCGGGCGGGGGTTTCTGGCCGTTCGGCACGCCCAGCAAGGCGATGCCGGCGACGGCGAGCATGACGGTGCTCAGCAACAGCAGACGCGGTGAGCGCGGAGTGGTGGTCACAGCAGTCGTGCTCCCCCCGCGTAGCCGGACATCGTGTTGACGGCGTCCTGGCGCACCACGGTGCCCGGGCGGGGGGCGTTGACCATCTGTCCGCTGCCCAGGTAGATCCCGACGTGATAGATGGTGGAATCGCGGCCGGGAGCGGTGGCGAAGAAGACCAGGTCACCGGGCTTGAGCGCGAGTGTGCCGAGGCTGGCCGGGATCCGCTGACCGACACCAGCCTGGGAGGCCGCGACGCGCGGCAGGCTGATACCGGCCCTCGCGTACGCATACTGGGTCAGCCCGGAGCAGTCGAAACCCTTGATCCTCGTGCCGCTAGAACCATTGGGTGAGCAGCAGATCCCGTGGCTCTTGCCGCTGGCGTTGCCGCCGCCCCAGGAGTAGGGGACACCCCGCTGGGAGAGTGCAGCCTCGATGACGGTGCGGACCTTGCCCGTGACGTTCTTCAGGTCCGGGTCCTTGGCTGCCGCCGTGTACTGGTCGATCCACCCGAGCACGTTGGTCACGTATTCGTCCGAGTGGTTGTACTGCAGGATCGCGGCCCTGAGCTGGGCGCGCTTGGAAAGGTCACGGCCGTTGCCGCACAGGTACACGGCGGCGCCGAGCGCGGCGTCGTCGGCGTTGTGCGGATCCGTCGTCTTGTCCCCGTTGCCGTCCTCCCCGATCGACTCCCAGGTGGAGGGCAGGAACTGAAAGGGGCCGACCGCGCGCTCCCCGGTCGCGGTGCCGTCCCAGCGCCCGTTGTCGGTGTCCGGGAAGACGGTGGTGTTTCCGCCAGCCCCGGAGCCGTTGAGGAGCACCCCGTAGATCTTCGGGATGATGCCGCCGCCTGCGGCGATGTTCCGGCCGATGGCGTGGTTGGACTCGACCTTGGCGATCCCGGCCAGGATCGGCCAGCGCATGCCCTGGCACTTGGGCACGTACTTTCCGACCTGCTGGACGGCCTTCTTGTAGGCGGTCAGCATCCGGGCAGGGATGTCCGCGGCGCTGCCGCCCTCGGCGATCCCACCGTCCTCCTGCGTACCGGTCTTGAGCGCGACGTACGCGCTGATCGCGTTCCCGACCGGCGCGGCACAGCACACGGCGGCGAACATCAGCAGCGCCACCACACATCCCCACCGCCGGACGCGGCGTCCAGGCCGGGTCACTCGTCTTCACCGTCCTCGTTCCGCCGCCGGGCCCGCTCCTGGCGCAGGCGTTCGGCCTCGGGCGCGGTCCGCCGCATCAGTTCCTGCATCCGGTCCCGCGCCTCTTCGCGCGCCCGGTTGCGTGCTCGCCCAACCCCCGGAAGAACCGGCCTGCCGAGATCGGGCCGAGGCTGCGGCGCCGGGCCGTTCCGGCGCGGGAGCGGTTGCGGGGGCGGCGTTGCCGTGGGACCGCCCGTCGGCGGAGTACGCCGCGCAGGGGCGGGTGCCGGACGGGCCGCCGGCCGTGGACGGGGTGCCGGCCGGGGGGTGGCGGCCGGTGTGGCTGCGGTCGGCAGCCGACGGCCGGTGAACGGGCCGGGGCCGCCGGCGTCGCTGTTCTCCCGGATGACCCGGGACACATGACGTCCCGTGTCGCCCCAGGCCCGGCCGTCCTCGCGGACGGTGTTGCCCCACACCCGCACCTGCTGGCGAGCGTCCTGGGAGTAGCGCGAGCCCCCGGACCGCGCCCGGCGGACGCCTGCCGGCAGGCCGACCGTGGCCCCGTACGCGGCCCGGCCGCCGCGGTTCAGGATGCGGTATCCGCGGAAACGGACCAGCCGGTTGTGCGCCCGGGTCGACAGCAGCGTCCGGTCGCTGTTCTGGTCGTGCAGTACCTGGCCGGTGTTGCGGTCGACGACCTGCCCCTGCTCGTTGCGGTACCGGTCGGGCGGGCCTGAGGGCCGCCGCGGCCCGGTACCGCCTGGACCACCATCCCCGCCGTCCGACGGCCCGCCCGCGCCGGGGTCGCCGTCGGCGGTGGGCTTGCGCCACTTGGCCAGCTGCTCCTTGTCCGGCCGGCGGCCGATCAGCAGCCAGTGGCCGCCCTTCGCACCGAGCCGAACACCCGCCCCGCCCACGGCGGCCGCCGCGGTGAGCGGGGCGAGCCCGCGCCCTGCTTCGGCGCCTGCATCGGCCAGCACCCGTCCGGTGTCCACAGGCATGCCCGCGCCGTCGGCCAGCGATGCCAGCGCGCCCATCAGGCGCTGCCGGGTGCCGAGCAGCCCGAACCGGCCGCCCCGCCACCCGTGAAAGCGCGCAGGCCCCGCCGTAACCGCCCAGCCCGACGGGCGAGTTCATGGCGAGCGCGGCGCCGAGCTCGGAGGTGTCGCCGGGCATGTGGGTGCCGCCGACCTTGGCGTAGCGCATCCGCATGGCCATACGCCGCCCGAAGGAGGCGATGCCGGTCAGGAGCCTGCGGTGCCCGGCCGCGCCCGCGACGGCCAGGACGTCGATGAGCAGGATCCGCTCCACCATCAAGTCGGGCCCGTCGGTGATGGTGGCGTCCACGGCGATGCCGAAGAACGGGATGAACGCGCAGATCCCGACCACGGTCAGGACCGAGATGCCCCAGATCGACAGCCATTTCCACACGGACTGGCGTGCGGGCCCGGGCAGCATGCCGGCGATGAAGGTGACACCACCCGCAGCCGCGGCCGCCACGCAGATGCCCTGGGTGCCCAGCAGCACGATGGCGCTGGAGAGCAGCATGCCGCAGATGAACAGCGCGGCGATGAGCAGCAGGGCGGCGCCGCCGACGCGCCACCAGGTGGGCTTCTGCGCATAGTCGGCACACGCTTTGCCGACGTCGCCGGCCTTCTTCATGTCCTGCATGAAGGCGTAGAACTCGCGGTCCTCGTCCGTGACGATCGCATTCGATGCATCCAGCAACTCGCCGCCTGGTGTCAGGGACGGCAGGTCGTCGCTGGAGGGCGTGTCGCCGTCGTTGCGCTCGCAGTACTTTTTAGCCTCGCCTCTGATCAGCTCGCAGGGGTCTTTCTCCTCGTCGTCGGTATCGCTCTCGCAGACCTTCCTCGCCTGGCCGTCGAGCAGGGAGCAGTTGTTCTTCTCGCCTTCGCTGTCCTTGCCGTCGGCCTTGTACCCGCCGGTTATCCATTTCAGGTGGACCGCGTAGGCCTTGCGGTCGGCGGTCTTGGCCGGGTCGAGGATGCGCCCGTACTGCAGCAGCATGTACGGCTTCACGATCAGCGCGTTGGTGATCGAGTCCTGGATCGGGCGGGCCACCTCTTCGGCGGAGACAGGCTTGTCGCCTTCACTTTCCAGGCACTTGACCTCCTGCATGCCGGCCATGCCGGCGCACGGGCCACGGCTGGCGAGCTTGCCGCCCCAGTCGTAGGAGTTGACGCTCTGCTGGGCGACCTCGGCGGCCACCTGCTGGGACTGCCCCAGGGGTCCGTCCTGGGCGAGCAGCGTGTCAGGGCGGATGAGAGCCGAAGCGGCGATCGCCCCGATGAGCAGGGTCAGGAAGATCTCGCCCAGACCGCGGCCGACACGACCGCGCACGATCATGAACCCCGCGAAAACAAACGCCCAGGCCAGCAGCAGACCCTTCAGCCCGAGCGTGTCGACGACCACGTTGTCGTAGGTGTCGGCGACCTTCTGAGCCGGACGGGTCAGGATCTTCAGCAGCGGGAACCGGAAGGCCAGCTCGATCGCCCACCCCGCCAGGCCGACCAGCAGCCGGATCAGGGTGAAAAGCCCGGACAGGGCGAAGGCCAAGGCCTGCGTCTTGAAGGCAATGAGGGAGCCGCCGTCGGCGTTCAGCTCGTAGCCGTTGATCGGCACCCCCTCGGAGGAGGTGATGTTCAGCGGCGCGAGCAGGTCTCCGGTCTCGCTGTTGCTGCTGGCCGCGTACACGACCTGGCTGTTCACCAGGAGGAACACGCCGGTGAGCAGCACCACGAAGCCGGCCGAACGCAGAGTCGCGCGGTCTGGACGGAACACTTCAGCGCCGCCTTTGCCCAGCAGCGGACCGCAGCCGCCACACCACCAGGGCAGCCACACCCGCACCGGCGGGCACCAGCCTCCACGCGGCACCGGCCGTGTCCTGCTGACCGGCGGCGGTGGTGGCCCCGCGCTCGCAGTACGCCTTGGCCGGCCCGACGATCAAAGCGCAGGGATCGTGGTGCACGGGGCGCGCATCGGCGGCGAATGCCTGCCCGGTGTGAGGCCACCACGCGTCCGGCAGGCCCACCCCGAGAGCGAGGATGACCGCGCCGGCGACGACGGCGATCACAGCGAGGACACTCACGGCCGCGGCGACGCGCCGGGAACGGTCCCAGGACGAAGTGGTCATCAGACGTGCTCCTTCGGACGGGCGTCCACGGCCTCACCGGCAGCGGGTGCGGAGCGCGGTGCGGCGCTCGTGCGGCGTCCCGGCGTGGTGGTGATGGAGGTGGTGATGCGCTGGATGCGGGGGATGGAGACCTTGACGCGGCCGGTGTTCTGCCGCGGGCAGGTCAGCAGGAACTCGCCCTCCCGGCCCTTCTGGCCGACGGGGGACAGACCGGTGGTCACCAGCCGCAGCAGCTCCGGGGCGCCTGGGTCGAGGCCGACGAACTCCAGTCCGCGGCGGGCACGCTCGCGGTCGGCGGTGCGGGCGAGCGCCCGGTAGGCCATCAGGCCCCGGTCGGGGCCGAGTTCCTCGGCGTCGTGGGATGCGCCGAGCAGCCCGGCGCCGTGCTTGCGGCCGTCGTGGAGGATCTCGTGGACCAGGGCGGTGCCCTCGGCGGACGAGGTGAGCCAGTACAACTCGTCCAGGACCACGGCGGTGAACCTGTTGGGGTCCTCGAACGCGGTCTGCCGGGCGATCGCGGCGATCAGGTAGAGCACCGCGCGCCCGATCAGCGCCTCCAGCGGCTGCTGGTGCAGGACCTCGGGCTTGTCGAACGCTGCCTTCGGCGGCAGTTTCAGACCGGTCGTGGTGATCACGATCATGTCGGTGCTGCTGGAGGCGTCCAGCCGGACCGGCGGCAGGGCCGGGTCGAAGACCATCCGGGCGAGGGAGTTGGTGGCGACGACGCGGATGAGGCCGGCGAGAGTGGCGGCCGCGTCCTGCCGCTTGCCCGCCTCGCTCGTGGCCATCTCCTCGAGGACTCGAAGGACGCGGTGCATGGACGGCTCCGGGCCGGCGGCGGCCTGCTCCACTGCGTGGTGCAGGACCTCGCCGCCTGTGCTCATCGGGCCGATGCCGAGCTGCAGGGTCAGGTAGGACAGGGCGTAGTGCCGTCCCTCGGGCCCGGTGAACATCCGCAGGGGGTCGATGGACACCTCTGCCTGCGCGGCGTCGATGATCTGGACGCGGCCCTTGGCGGCGGTCCGGGCGAAGGTGGCCCACTCGCGCACGGGCGTGCGGTCGATGCAGATCGCGCAGCCGCCGCGCGCCCATACGGCCTCGGCGATCAGCTTCTGCAGCACGCTCTTGCCCGCGCCGAGATCGCCGACGATGCCCATCGACGCCGACGCGTCGACCTTGGGCGCGTCCGCCACGTTGATCATCACGGGGCGTGTGGTGCCGCTGTCCAGGTCGATGCCGAGGAACATCCCGTTCGGGTCGCCGACCTCCGCGGCGGTGAAGGCCCCGGAAAGCGCCCAGTCCTCGCTGATCTGGTGCTGGGTGAACTCCCGCACCACCCCGGGCCGCACCGTGCCGGGCAGGCCCAGAGTGAAGAGAGCCTCCTGCAGGCCAGCCGGGCGCACGGCGCGGTAGTCGGCGCCGCCGAGCAGCGCGGCCAGGGCGCGGGCCCGGGCGTCGCACACTGCGGCGGTCGGCCCCCACACCGTCAGCACGGTGACCGACTGGACCTCGACCTCCACACTGGTGCGGGAGAGACGGGCGTCCAGCTCGCCGAGGTCGCGGGCGGCCTCCGTGAGCGAGGCGGGCATGCCGGTGGGGCGGGCGTCGTACTGGTCGGCCTGGTCGATCAACTCGTTCTTCTTGCGCCGGACCTGGTCGCGGGCCTTCTCCGCAGGCACGAGCGTGAGGTCGACGGTGTAGTCGACGGGGAAGTCCAGCAGCTCCAGCTGGGCGAACAGATCCGCGGCGTCCTGGCCGACGGCGGGCGGGCACTCGGCCAGCGCCAACTGCGCCTGGTAGCCGACCCCGGCGTCCGTCTCGACCTGCAGCCAGCGCCGCCCGAGCGGAGAGCCGGTGTTCAGCCGCCACCAGGCCTTGCGACCCGACCGCGTGAGCTGTCCCGCGCTCTTGAGCTCGTCGACGTCGTCGAGCTCGGGGTCGATACCGCCTTCCTGCAGGCGGACCTGGCCGAGGTCGGCGTAGCTGGGGGAGCGCAGTACGCCGTCCCGGATGCGCCCGCCGTACAGTTCGCTGCTCTCGGCCTCGGCGAGCAGCGGCTCCGCGAGGCCGCGGTGGAGGGCGTGCTGGATCAGCCACACGATCTCCGCCGGTCGGGCGGGGCGGAAGGCTATGCCGCCGGCGAGGGCGGCCTCCACGCGGGAGGCCTGCTCGCGGTAGGCGGTCACCTCGCGCCGTGCCACCGGCGCCGGCCGCATGCCCAGCATCGGGGACAGCTCGGCCCATGCCGCGCCGAGGGACGCCGACACCTGCAGGCCGGCGCTCTCGGTCTGCAGCGGCACCGCCAGCCACAGGGTGCGGCGGTGCATCTCCTGGTCGTCCAGCAGGTCCAGGGTGGCCTCGACGTTCTCCACCCACGGGTGCCGGCCCGCACCGGGTGCCTGCTCGGCCGGCTCGATGCCCTCGATCATGCGCAGGGCGACCTCGCCAGGGTCGACCTGTGCGCAGATCCCGAACAGGCGCGGTGCCCCGGACAACGACCGCACCAGATGTGTGATCTTGGCGAGCTGTTCGTCACGGACGGCAGCGGGCACGTACGTGCCCTGGACGGTCTCCTCCACCCGTCCCTGCGCGTCCGGGCCGGGGTGAAGACGGTAGAGGGCCCACACGCTGCCCTGCGTCGACCACACCAGGTGCCCGGCGATGTGACGGATCGGAACCCTCACCGCGCACCTCCGTCCTGCCCGGTGAGGGCGAGCAGCTGCTGCACACCCGACACCGGAGGCGCCGGCACTGCGGGAGCAGCCGGTTCCGCGTGGTGGCGCGTGGACGAGCGACCTGCGGCAGGGTCCGTGTGCGCTGCCCGGGAGGCACGCTGCACATCCGGACGGGACGGTGCGGCTGCCGCGGCGAGAGCGGGCGCATCCTCGATCGTGAAACCGCCGAGCAGGGGACGGGACCCGCGGTCGCGCGCGGCCCGTCCACCGATGCGCCCTCCGCGGGGCTGCCAGGTAAGCAGCACCCAGCCCAACGCCGCCTGCATCGGGGCGCGGCCCCGGATCTTCGGCCGGCGTACGGCCCAGATCGTCAGCAGCCAGGCCACGAGCGGAAACGGTCCCATCCACGACCACCAGCCGATGGTCTTGATGAGAAGAAATCCGCCGACGACGGCGACCGCGATCTGCGCGGGGGTGTACGGGCCGAGCGGGATCTTCCAGTCGGCAACCTTGCCCAGCACCCACGGGTGACGGCGGGCGGAGGTGTAGAAGCGGCCCACCCGGCCGGCGGCCGCGGTCACAGCCAGCCCCCAGCGCCAGGCGAGTGCACGCGGGAGGCCGGGAGCTCGGACTGGACGACGCCCGGGACGGCGGGTGCGCCCTTGGAGGGGTTGTTCACCTCGTCCTCGAACATGTTCGCGAGGCTGTCGCGCGAGTTGTAGAGACCCAGCGCGATCACCATCAGCAGCAGGGCGCCGATCCCCGCCTTCAGCGAGAATTTCTGGATCATGGTGACGACGACGAGGACGAGCAGACCGGCCTGCAGGCCCTTGGTCGCCCAGTTCTTGAACATGTTGATCCACGAGTTGCCGAGGTCGTCCAGCTGCCCGGCGAGCATCAGGTTGTGCACCGTGTTCACCGCGCACCGCCGTCCTGGACCGTGCCGGACTCCAGCGCTGCGACTTCCCACCGGCCCGAGCGGGCCTTGAGCACGAGTTCGTACGCCAGCGGCCACCGGCCGTCGGCGTCCCGGGCCTCCGCCTGGACGAGGACACGCACCTTCGTGCCGTCGGCCGGCACCTGTTCGGCGGACGCGGCCTCCTCGACGGCGGACACCTGCTGGACGGAGACCGCCGTGTACGGGGCGGGGGAGACAGCCGACAGCGTCACACCGGGAGCCAGGTAGCGGCTCACCTCTCCGGAACCGGTCAGGTACGCGGCGAAGAACTCCCCGACCGCGGACGACAGATCACCCTCAGGGACGCTCACGCCGTACGACGACTTCGCCACCTCGGCCCGGGCCGGACCGGCCACCACGCCGGGCGCACCGGTCACCGCGAACGAGGCGCCCGCGCCCCCGGCAGCAACCGGCACGGCGTAGTAGCGCAACCGTCCGTCGGCGTACTGCGCAGCCACCGTCACCGACCACGTGCCGCCGGTGCGCTGCGCACTGCGCACCGCCGTCACGGACTGCGGCTTCGACTGCGCACCCGCGGCCGGGTCCGGCAGTTCGACGTCGGGCGCGAGCGCCTGCGCAAGCCGCGCCTGCGCAGTCGTCGCGTCGTCCGCGCTGCTGCGCAACCACGCGCTGACGAACAGCTGCGCATAGCCGCCCGGGTCGGCGCCGGCTGCCGAAGTGCGCACGGCGGTGGGCTTGGCCGGGGTGGCCGCCTCGACCGTGGTCGGGGTGGAGGCGACGGCGACGCACAGGGCGATCGGGCCGGCCGCGATGACGGTCCAGACCGCCAGACGCGAGAGGCGTACGCGGCGCCGCATCGCCTCCAGACGGGCGCCGGCCGCCATCGGAGCAGCAGCCTCGCTCTCCGAGGCCTGCTTGGCAGGGGACATGGTCAAACTCCCAGGTCAGAACGGATGTTGCTGACCTTGAGAAAACCCGCCGACCCCGACCCGACCACCGACCATGAAGGCCCGACCATGGTCACGAACGGGCCACGAAGTCCATGGTCGGGGTCATGGTCGGCCCGACCACAGACCCGACCACGGGTTCGCCGCGAACATCCGAGCGGTCACCGGGGCTGGCACACACGGCGCGGCTACGGACCGCTGAGCGAACACCCGCCGTGCGGCCACTGGCCCCCGCGAACCGATGCGCAGACACACGCCTCCCGGACCACGATCGGCACCTGCGCAGTGCGGCACCCGGACCTGCGCATCAGAAAGATCGCAAGATCCAGGACGGACTACGCAACCGCACCGCGCACGGCGACTGCGCACGATCCTCGACCGGTTGCACAGCCCGATTGCGCAACCACCGGCCGGGGCTGCGCAATCGGGATCTCGAGCGACTGCGCACCGGGCTGAGGCCCGTGGTCGGCCCGACCATGAGCCCGACCACGGCAGCTCGACGGCTGCGTTGCCGGATCGTGACCGATGGTCGGGGCTCGTGGCCGCCGGTCTGGTCGGGGTCGGCGGGTGAGCTGACGGCATGGAACACACGCACGACTGCGCACCCAGGCCCGCAGCCCGCCCCACCCCGGCGGGCTTGGAGCGCTGCGCTGGACACCGCGCGCGGCCCGCCTCGGAGACACCGCGGTGAGCCGCTTCGGGGCGGGGGTCCGCCGGGGTGTGATGGCGGGCGATCAGTTCACGCAGATCGCCAACGGCCTGTTCCGGGACTCCCGGTTGTCATTCAAGGCGAAGGGGATCTTCGGATACGTCAGCACGCACCGGGACGGCTGGCAGGTCACCCTCGCCCACCTCGTCGCCGTGGGCTCCGACGGACGCGAGGCGATCCGTGCCGGCCTGAAGGAGCTGGAACGGTACGGCTACCTGATCCGCGAACGCCTGCGCCGCCCGAACGGAACGCTCGGCGAGGTCGTCTACTCGATCACCGACCGCCCCGCCACCCTCGACATCGCCCTTTTGGAAGCCACCCCCGCCCTCGCGATCGAAGACGACGACGCCGGCTTCGGGGCGGGGGTCCGCCGGGGTGTGATGGCGGGCGATCAGTTCACGCAGATCGCCAACGGCCTGTTCCGGGACTCCCGGTTGTCATTCAAGGCGAAGGGGATCTTCGGATACGTCTCCACGCACCGCGACGGCTGGCAGGTCACTGTCGCCGAACTGGTGCGCCGCGGCCGCGAAGGCGTCGACGCGGTCACCACGGGGCTCCACCAGCTGGAGCGGTACGGATTCCTCTTCCGCACCCGCGAGCGGAATCCCGACGGGACGCTCGGCCAGGCGCTGTACTTCATCACCGACCTGCCTGCCCTGCAAAACCCCAGCTCACAACCAGAGTCGGGTTTTCCAGGATTGGCTGAGCCTACGTTGGCTGATCCCGGCACTAAGAACACCATCAGTAAGAAGACCAACAAGCAGAAGACCAGACCCCTCCGTCCGTGCGGCGAAGCGCCGCCGGCACGTGGACGGACGGACCAGCCGAGCACGCCGGCATCCCTGCCGACCGTGCCCGCGGCGGATGAGATGCACCCAGGGATCCAGCTGCTGCTCGAACTCGCGGCGGCCCGGCCCGAACTGCTGCTGACCGGGCAGGCGCTGACCGATCAAGGCCGCGTCGTGACGGTGATGCTGGAGTCCGGCTGGAGCCGCGAGCAACTGCTTCACGTCATCGCCGCCCGGCCCCTGCCCCACCCAGTGCGGACCACGGTCGGCGCGATCATCGCTGCCCGCCTTCGAGCCGCCCAGGCCTACCCCGCCCGCCATCGCGGCCGACCACCACGACGAGCCCACGTGGGACGACTCGCCGCCGCGTCCGAGCAGCTCCTCGGCCTCGCGCTCCGTGAGTGAGGCCCTCACCTACCGCGCCCTCGTCGAATGCGCCGGCTGCGGCGTGCCCGGCACCGCCCCCGGCGAGGACCTCTGCCCGGCTTGCCTCGGCTGGCCGCTGTGCCGCACCTGCCCGGGGCCCACTCCCCGGCGCGCCCACCCCGACGGCGAAGGCCGCTGCACGACCTGCACGTCCGCCCTGGCCGCAATCACCGACCTTCTGGAGGAGAGCACCTGATGACGCACACGCTCCACACACCGCCCCAGAGGCAACACCGGCAGCCGCTGCGGCCCTTCGCCGGGCTTCCCCAGCGGTGGGAAGAAGAACGATCCCGCGCGCTGGACACCGGACACATCTACCGCGAGACCGTCTGCACCATCTCCTGCGAGCCAGTCCTCGTCCACGAACGCACCGAGTGGGGATGGCTCACCTGGACCGTGCCCGCAGACGGCTCGCTGCCCGAGCGGCCTCACCGAGTGGGCGTGCTCCCTCCGGGCGCGACACTGACCCAGCGGCTGGCCGTGCGCTGGCTGACCCGGCGGCCCGCCCACCACATCGCCCTGACCACGGCGAGCCACGCGTCCGTACGGCTGTCCACGGCCGCCGTCGCGGCCGTCAGCCTGTTCGCCGCCCTGCTCGCCATGAGCCTGGGCGTGGCCGCCGACGTCGTGCTGCCGGCGGCGCTGCTCGCCCCACTGCTCACCGAGCACCTGCCCGGCCGACTCGACCACCGGGCATACGGACACGTCCGCAGCGTCGAGGACGGTGCTGCCAGCCACTACCTCCACCGCCTCGCCTCCCTGCACACCCACCTCGTCCAGGCCGCCGCCGACAACGACCACCACGAACTACACCGCTCGGCGGAGATCGGCCAGAACCTGCTCTGGGACGCCGCAGGACTGCTCCAGTCCACCGACACCCGCTCCGTCTCCGCCGAACTCATCGACCGTGAACGGCTGATGGTCCGCCTCGCCGACCACGCGGACCAGGCCCTCAAACGCACGCGCACCCAGGCCTGCTCCCACGCAGCAGACGCGCCCAGCCGACCGGCTCGCCCTTTGGGGCCATACCCGCCCGGCACCGCTCGCCCGGCACGGCCAGGACCTCGACGACCGCCAAGCACCGCACCGCTGAAGGGATACCGCCCCATGCCCCAGCCCCAGACCGACAACGCGGACCCCACCGCAGACGTCTACCTGCTCTTCGCGCACGAGCCGTACTACCCCGGCCCCGGCAGCCGGGAGGTCAACACCACCGTCGTCGCCGCCAGCTCGCTGCTCCACCGCCGGGTGCGCCAGCCCGACGGCGCCCGGATCCACGCCCTTCTCACCCACCGCCGGCCGGCGGGAGAGATCGTCCCGCTGGCCACCCTCACCCACGAGCTGGATGGCGGCGACGGCTGGCCGAGGGTCGGCGACTGGCAGCGTGTCACCACCGACCTGGTACGCCTCGTCCGCACGGACGGCTGCGACGCCCTGAGCCTGGGCCTGCCGGACATCGCGCGCGCCCTGATGTGCACCGGACCCCACGGCCACGTCCGCACGCTCAATCCCGCGTCCGGCGAACGCGTCGACCACGGACCGACGCAGCGCGACGAAGTCCTGACCCAGATCGACGCCGTCCTCACCAGCCTGGTGGCCGAGCGCGACCTGTGGCCCGGAGACAACCTGCTGCCCGCCCTGACCGACGACGAAGCCCGCTGATGTTCGGCTACGAACCACGCGCCGTGTGGGCCGACCTTCGCCGACTGCTCCACCGACAGACGACCGTCGACTCCGCACACGCGGGCCGACCGCGAACCGTGCAGACGCACCCCCCGGAGGGAACCATGGCTGACCAGCCGCACCACACCCATCACCCGGCCGACCCCACTCCGCCGCCCTACGCACAGTTCCGCCCGTACCCGGGACCGGCATACGGGTACGCCATGCCGTTCGCACCGGCCACCGAGCCGGCCGGGCTGGCCGGGCTCGGAGCGCGCTTCGGCGCCCGGCTGCTCGACGTGATCCTCTGGTACGCCCTCTACTTCATCCCGGCCATCCCGGTCATGACGTGGATCGACGGGGGTGGCGGAACCACCGCGCGAACGGTGTTGCTCGCCTGGCTCGCCGTCTCCTTCGTCCTCTACTTCCCCTTCGCCGTCTGGAAGTTCGGCGCGACCCTGGGCAAGCGGGTGTGCGGGGTACGGATCGTGCGCCGGGAAACGGCTCACCCGGTGGGATTCTGGCGCGCACTCGGCCGGGAGCTGTTCTGGCTGATCGCGTTCATCATCCCGGTCCTCAGCCTGCTCAACCCCCTGTGGTGCTGCTGGGACAAGCCCTACCGGCAGTGCCTCCACGACAAGACCGCCGACACCATGGTCACAAACTCATCCGGACGTACGGAATGAGGCGGCTCCGAGTTCCGGCTCCTCACTGCTGCACCGCCCCGGCAACGGGCGGCCCGGCCGGGCGCGGCGGAGGCACGATCACCACACCGGCTTTCGAACACCCTCATTCGCTCACGGGAGTCCTCCCCCGTGGTTGGATTCGCGGGCGTCGGATCATTCACGACAGGAAACGAGGAACGGGGACCATGCGAAGGACGCTTCAGGGCGCGGCCGCGCTCGCCACGGCCGTACTGCTGCTCACTGGATGCGGCAGCGACAGCGATTCCGCCGACGCTGGCGCGGAGGGTGACAAGGCCTCGGCGTCGCCGAGCACACCGCCGAAGAAGGAATCGGGCCAAGAGACCCATGAGGTCACCCTGCAAGTCAGCGGTGAGGGGACGACGCGGGTCATGTACCACGCGGCGACCGACGGGTTCGAGGACCAGACGCTGCCGTGGACGAAGACGGAGACGGTCGAACTCACTGAAGCCCACCAGGAGGTGGGGTACCTGGTCTCCGTGATCCCGGGCACGGTGACCGACGCCGACGGACTGCTGCAGTTCGCACCGTGCGTGATCAAGGTGGACGGCAAGCAGGTCGCGGACAACAACGGCGGCAAGAGCACCAAGGGCTGCAGCTACACAATCAAGTAGCCGACCGGAGGGCGCCCGGCCGTCCCACGGCCTGCAACACCATCTGATGCACGCGGCGCGGCGCCCCAGGAAATTACCTGGGGCGCCGCACGTTTTGCTGACTGCCGTGCACGAGACACGCTCACCTGAACGGTGCCATCACGGCGGCATGATTTTCATGGTTTCCAGCGCCGCCCAGGTGGCGACGGTGACGGGGACGGCGTTGCCGACCTGAGACTTGATCTCGGATGGCTTTCCGGCGAAGCGATGGCGTTCGGGGAAGCCCTGAGCGCTGGCGTTCTCCTCGACCGTCAGCGACCGGTATTCGCAGTCGTCGACGAGGAGGCTCTCGGTGGGGCGTACGAAGTAGTGGTGGGCGCCGCCCTGGGCGGTGATGGTGCCGATCGGGTCGTCGAGCGAGGACGCGGTGCAATGGTTTCGCAGGGTGACGATGAACGGCTGACCGCCGTACGTCGCGATGCCGGCCGCGATCCGGGCGCGGGTTGCCTTCCCGTACGCCTCGTTGCGGTCCTGGCGGCCGTCGCCGAACCGGTGCCCGCGCACGCTCTTGTTGATGACGCTGCCGATTCCGCGGGTCACCGGTTCGACGCGCTGGTGGCATCGCTCGGTGGGGCACACGTAGTAGTACGACGTCTTGGCCCTGGAGGTGCCGCTCCTCGCCATCCTGTGCAGGTACGAACCGATACGGCGTCCGCGGCCGCTGGTGTGGCCCGGCCAGAACTGGACGCCCTTGACCGGGCCGCACTCCCGGCAGATGGACTGCGGGCGGGGGCGCAGGTCGGGCACTTTGCCGATGTCCTTGCGGACCATCACCCACACGAGCCGGTCGCGGTACTGGGGGAGCGGGCCGAGGACGCCGTCAGGGGTCTCGACAGTTATGTGCGCGGAGTTGACGGACGTGAACTCCGGGTAGTAGCCGAGGGCGTCCCACACGTGCAACCAGGCGTTGAACAGAGGACGGTTTCCGGTGGCGAAGCGGGGCACGTTCTCGCCGGCGTAGACGAGGGGCTTGTGCACCTCGGTGTAGCGCACGGGTTCCCAGGCGGTGATGCGGGTCTGTTCCCAACGGGCGGACTCGTCGTTGTCGGTCGAGTCGGCGCTGAGCTCGACCTGGACACGGACCTGGCTGTTGCCGCCGGCGGGGGCGGATTCCCAGCAGATCGGTGAGCCGCCCAGGACATCGGCGTAGGGCAGGGTGCGCATGTCGATCGTCTGGATGGCGGCTTCGCGCACATAGATGTTGGGCCAGTTCAGGCGCGCCGTCGCCACGCTCGCCGCATCGTGGTTGGCACCGAACCGCGGGTCGAATCCGGCGTTGGCGAAGCCGCGCATGTCGCCGCAGCCTCCGTTGAACAGGAAACCGGTGGTGTACACGTCACGCCTCCTGGTCCGGCCCGGCAGACGCGCAGCCGTCGCAGCTGCCGGGCAAGGCGTCTGCCCCGGGTACGGGTCGGACGTAGCGGGCACGCTTGGCAGGCTTCTTCAGCGCGGCCTGGACGGCGTTCTCCAGAGCGTCGAACTCGGGTCCCTCGTCCTCGGTGACCACCCCCGGATCGGGTGCTCCGGGCCGGGCAGCTCGCTCGATCAGCTCCGCCATGCTGGTGTTGGGGTTGAAGGGGACCCCGCGTACCCGCTCGACGAGCGCGTACAGCTCCGCCAGCCGAGGCCGGCGCCGCACGGCGAGCAGCAGGTCTCGCCGGTTGGCGAGGACACACAGCGAGCAGGAGCAGCGGCTGGAACCCTTCCAATCTCCCGCCCCGGGGTGGGAGTCGTAGCACCACTGGTGAGGAAGACCCTGCTCGTCTGTCCAGTCCTTGACCTCCTGGGTGGTCACCTGGTGGGCGGGGGACCACTCGTGTACGACACGGGCCGTGTTGTCCGTCGTTGTCCGCAGCGCGGGCCGCTTCTTGCGGTCCGGGCTCTCGTCCGCCCTGATCCCCAGGACGTTCGCGCAGACCACCGGACGGCCGAGCTCCTTCTTGCGGGCCCGGACCATGGAGCTGAAAGCGCCGTAGATGAGACCGGTCTTCCAGTCGCTCCGGCAGGGGAGCACCCCCTTCCACGGCCAGTCACCGCGCTCGGCGATGTAGGTCAACAGGTCGTAGGGGACGCGCTCGCCCTGCAGCTCGTGGGTCCGGCGGACCTCGATGTGCCGCTCGGGAGGCACCCCCAGGGCCCGGCTGTGAAGGGCCGCCAGTTCGCTGCTGCCGGGGTAGCGGACGCCGTCGACGGTGACGGCGGGCCACTCCAGCGGGCCGAGACTGGCGTGGATGGTGTAGACCCGGTCTTCGACGCCGACGGCACGCGCGGTGTCCAGGGCCAGGGCGGCGGCGCGGGGGCCGTCCTTCCCGCCGGAGAGATTGAGGATGTAGATGTCGACCTCGTCCGGGACGAGGTCCGGCATGGGGTCGGCTACCGGTTCGGTGGGGAACAGACCGAGCTGCAGATCGCGGTTCATGAGGACGTCTCCTTGCGAGCTGAGTTGGTGGCCTGTCGGCCGGGCGTTGCCGCGCCCGGCCGACAGGGTGAGGATCGAACTGGCGCCTCAGGCGTGGGGCTGCCGGGGCTTGTCCCGGAGGACGGGCCCACCGCCGTGCTTGCGGGCGCACTTGAGTACCGCGTCTGCCAGAGCCGCGGTGTTCGCGGCACGGGCCAGGCCCGGGCGGGAGCGGTAGACCTCGGCGACGGCGTCGTTCGCGTCGCCCCACACGGCGAGCCAGCCGCCGAGTGCGCCGACCGCGTGCTGGGAGCCGGCCTCGCGCCCGTCGGCGGCCGCGGGGCTGATGGTGATCTCCGAGCCGTCGGCCAAGCGGACACGCAGGCACGTCCCGGTGCGCCCGTGGACGGGGACCCCGCAGAGGCCTTCCGTTTCCAGCTGGCGCATGAGCGAGACGGTGAAGTCGTCGGGCAGTTCGGCGAGCTGGATCTCACGGGTGAGGTGAGTGAGCGTGATGTCGAGGACCCGGAGGGTGGAGACGTCGACGTGGACGGCCTGGGCGCGGTCCTGGGTGCTGACGGTCCAGTTGTAGAAGCGGCGGACGTCGTCGCCGGTGCGCAGAACGGCCGGGCCGAAGCCGGTCAGGGAACCGTCCTCACGAGCGCGGGTGAACCTGAAGAACCGCTTCACCTCGTGCGCGTCGGCCGGGAGACCCGGCAGCGGCGTTGCTTCGCCCTCGCCCGGCAGGTCCTCGAGGGTGGTGATCGTGCGGGCCTGAACGAGTGTGTGCTCGGTCAGTTCCATGCGGGCCGTCGACGGCTTCGCGGTCCAGAAGTCGTACTGCTGGCGAACGGCCGATGCGTGCAGGCCGGTCGACTGGTGCGTGGACCCGTACGTGTCGTGGACAGTCACCGTCCAGTAAACGGTGCGCTGTTCGGGGGTGAGAGGCAATGTGATCACGGCTGCTCCTGAGTGGCTGGTGACCGTTCCAGGTTGCCGCCTAGAACGTAAAATCAATTATACACCCTTCCTGGGATGGTGCAACCCCCTTAAGGGAAGGCTGCGCAGGTCACAGCCCCGCTCACGCTGCGGCCGCGAGCCCGTGATCCTCCGGCTGGTTGCCGGGGTGCCGGTCGGCGTGTACGCGGGACCGCGAGACCTGTGAGGCGCTGGGGTTGTGACGGGCGGGGCGTCGTCACTCGAACGAGGGGCAGCGGTCGTGGGGCACGGGCGGCAAGCTCAACAGGACGCTGGACAGCCGAGAGTTGATGGATCGGGGCATGTGGCATGGATGATGAATACGGGCCCGAGGTCTTCTCCTACACGCGGGCAGAGGCCTTCGAGGACGGCACCTTCGTCGAGGTCCCGCCCGCGGCGGCCTCGGCCGCTGGCATCGAGATGCCGCTGATCATCACTGCAGGCGCGCGGCAGGAATTCGTGGCAGGTAACGATGGCGGCGAGGCTGGGCGGCTGGGAACGGTGCTGTCCGCGGTGGCAAGGGCTGTCGAAGCCTCGCCCGCGGACGAGATCTGCTTCGTGGTGCCAGCCGGGGAATTGCCCTCCGGGCAGGAGCCCACTGGCGCCGACCGGCTCATCGCCATCACGGAGCCCGGCGATTCGGGCGAGCCCGTCATGACCTTGATGCTCCCCGACGAGATGTGACCGCGGGCTACCTGCCCAGCCTGCGTCCGTGTCCGGCGATCGTCCTGACGGCGGCAGTCGGGCGCCGGCCTGGGCCGGGAGGCAGCGCGGCGCAGCGTGTAGGAGCGAGGCACCCGGTGTTCGATCGGCGTATCGCGGGTCGTGGGCAAGCGCTCTCGGCTACAGCGCGGGCAGGGAGTCGGCGGGGTCGTCGACGCCCAGGAGGAGCACGTGGTGCCCGACGGCCTCGGTGCTGCCGGCGGTGACCTTCTCGACGTCGAGGCGCAGCCGGATGCGCCCGGCGCCTTCGCCGTTGGCCGCGAGGTCGCGTTCCAGTTCGTCGTCGAGGCGGTCCGCCGCGGCCTCGGCCGCGGCGTAGTCGGCCAGGCCACAGGCGAGGAGCCGACGGGTGGCGGTGTCGCGGAGCTGATAGCTGGGCATGGCAGGTCGTCCTCCGGCTGGTGGGAGCGTTCAGGTGGTGGGGTCGGTGAGCCGGCGGGCCGCGTTCACCGCGCGCGACCAGACGTCGGGGCTGCCGCCGTGCTCGCGGGCGAGGGAGGCGGCAAGCCCCCGGACGTCGCCGCGCTCGCGCAGGGCGGCCAGGGCGACGGCCGCCCGCCGGTCGGCTTCCGTGCGGGCCGGCGCGG
This sequence comes from Streptomyces sp. MNU76, assembly GCF_020982545.1. GTDB lineage: Bacteria > Actinomycetota > Actinomycetes > Streptomycetales > Streptomycetaceae > Streptomyces. The sequence goes on from NZ_JAJKLK010000011.1 coordinate 86,970, forward strand.
TGACCGGGCGGTGCTCGAGGGCGTTGCGCACGACCCACTCCCAGGACCTCTGCGGCCCCCCGTACTGCACGCTGAGTTCCGCAGCCAGGCCCGGGCGGTAGCCGTCGCGCTCGATCGCCTCGGCGGCGAACCGCTCGGCGAGCTGCGTGGCGGTGAGCGGCTCACCGCCGGCGTGGGCGCTCAGCTCGGCCGCGAGGACCTCCTCGAGGGCGGAAGGCCGGCCGACGGGCGCCTCGGGCTGCGGTCCCGGGCGGCGGCCGGCCTTGCCGAGCTTCTCCCCGGTGCGCTTCTTGTCGAAGTCCTGCAGGTCGCCGACGCGGAAGGCCTGGATCATGCGGCCGGTGGGACCCTCGACCTCGCCGACGGAGGCCGGGAAGTAGCCCGGGTTCGCCTGCTGGTACTTGCGGATCGTCGAGGCCCCGGCGAAGCCCAGCAGCTCGGCGGCCTTGTTGATGGAGACGACGGTCTCCGGGGTGAGCTCGTACAGCTCGGGGTCGGCCTTGAGGACCTTGCTTGCCTTTTCCTCCTGGAACCACGCGTAGAAGTCCCGGAACTGCTGTTCGTCGTAGAAGTCGGTCCCCTCGATCCGCTCCTTCTCCGGGTGGCGGTGCTCCTTGGGCTGTTCGTCGCGCACCTTGTACCAGCGGGCCGCGGTCCCGACGCTGGCGCCGGTGAGCTCGCGGATCCAGTCGCGGTTCACCACGGCGCGGCCGCCGACGAGGCGACGCTGCGGGTTCAGGGCCTTGGTCATTGCACTCTCCGGTTCTGGCTGCGGCCCTATACTGAGGGCCTGCTCCTCTTTGTTCCTTCGGTGCTCACGCGCCGGCGGGCGAGTCGAGTTGGTGAAGGTGGTCGGCGGGACGTTCGGCCGGGGTTGCCGCCCTGGGTCGACACCCTCGTAAGAGGGTGCCTTCCGCCGCCCACCGCTTTTTTGCCGCCGCGTTCGCATAATCAATATGGCGCTCTTGATGGGTGGCTGTCAATCTCGCCGGCCCACCCCCCGCCACGAATGCGCCCTCCATTCCCGTTCGAAGCGCGGAACCTGCTTGTCCCGGACGTGATGGGGAGCCGTCACCATCAGCTCCTCGACCGTCGGCAGCTCCGCCTCCCGGCGCCGCATCCACGTCCGCACCCTCCCGTAGCGCTCGTCGACCTCGACGGGGTAGCCGTGCCGCTCCGAGACGGTGCGCAGCCTCCGGCCCAGAGCGGAGGCGCGGCCCACGTGGACCCGCTCCACCGAGCGCATCGGCCGCCCGCGCCGGGTGGGGTCCGCCTTCGCGACCGGCAGGATCCTCCGCACGTGATACAGAGCCCACGGGCAGCTGAGCTCTTCCTCGAACGCGGCGAGGACGGGGCGGTCCGCGGCCCGGCAGGGGTCGAACTGCTCCAGCAGGCTGCGCCGGCCGAACAGCTTCGCCTGGGGGTTGAGGCTGACGGAGGTGTACTCCAGGCGCAGCACGCGTCCGGCGATCTCCGGGTGCGCGCGCATCCGGTCCAGGTGGTCAGCCATGGCGCCCATCGAGACCGGAAAACAGCAGAAACTGCAGTAACTCTTCTCCCACCGCACGCCGAACCGCTCGTACAGGAACGCTTCGCACCGATCACGCCCCCACCCCCAGTCGATCAAGGGATACACGCCCTGGCGCAGCGGATTCTTGCTCGCCGCCGCATCCCGACGGCTGCGGACGGCCTCGTCGGCGTTGAACCCCATCACCTGCCGAAACGGCCGGTCGCCGATTCCCAGGGCGATCAGCGCGTCACCGACCTCGCCCTTCGCGTGCAGGCTGCAGAGCCGAATGCCGCCCTGCTGGGGAACCGTGCCGCCCGCCTCGTACTCGTCCCACAGCGCCCAGGGCCCGCGCTCGATGATCCGCTCGGGCTGCCGGGAGTCGTCCATGACCGCGATCTCCAACGCACGGCTGGCCCGGGCGACTTGAACAAGCCGGACCCGGTGCTCGCGAAGGAGCGGCAACACGAACTCCTCGGCGTGGGCGCGGGTGGCTGGCCACTCGTCCCCGGTGAGCTGGTGCATGACCAGGGTGCGGGCCAGGTCGACTCCGTGAGCGGCCGGGTCCTCCAGCATCTTCACCAGGTACGCGGTCGAGTCGACCCCCAATCCCCAGTTGATGACCAGCTCGATGCCCTCGAAGCCGAGGCCGGCTGGGACGCGGGCGGTGGCGTTCATGCGGCCGCACCCCCTTGGTCGGCCTTCGGGTACGGGTAGGAGGTGACGGCGATGCGGCGGCCGGTGCGCGGTCCGATGTAGGCGGCGTAGCGGTGGTGGCCGCCGTGGTGTACGCCCTGCGCGCCGACGGTGTGCAGGGCCTCCGTCAGCCACGTCCGGCCAGGCTCGCCCGGGTCACGGGGGCGAGCGCCGAGGGCGACAAGGCGCCGCTCGACCCCGCCGCGGCCGCGCTCGTTGTTGCGGACCTTGGACATCGCGCGGTCGTGGAGGACCGAGCCGTCGGGCAGCATGGTCAGGCGCCGCGGGCGCGTCTTGCCCAGGTAGTCCATCCCCTTGGCCTGGTAGATCGTCCCGTAGTGGCCGGGGAAGATCGTCTCGGGCCCCTGGGCGGTGAGGCGTGTCCTGGGCTCGGGATCGCTGTGCGCGACGACCCCGCGGATGCCCCGGGCGGCCGCCAGTTGGAAAGCGCGCTCCTGTGCCCACGTCTCCGCGTTGGCCGGTACGTCGTCGAGCAGCACCAGCCGGTTCAGCTCCAGCGACTCCTCATACGGGGCGAGCCAGCCGAACACCGAGGTGAGTACGGCGGCCTGGGTCGGGACGCCCAGGGTGAGCACCCCCACCAACTGCCCGGCCGGGGGCGCGGCGGTGTCGATGAGACCGTAGGCGAAGCGGACGGCGGGCCACGAGCCGCTGTAGTGGTGGGCGAGGACGAAGGCCTTCGCCGTGCGGACCAGATCGTTCGGCATCTCGCGGACGCGGTAGCGAGCGGGGTCGAAGCCGCCTTCACCGGTCGGCCTCCAGCTGTGCCGGCGGTTCCTCCACCGCTGGCAGACGGCGCCGAGATCGAGCGGCGGTTGTTCGTAGACAGACATCACAGGGGTCCTCTCGGGGCGGTCGGTTGGTGAGGGAGGCCGGCCCGGGGTTGCCGCCCCGGACCGGCAGTCGGTGAGGGTCAGTTCGCGGAGGGGAGCATCAGCTGACGGGGAGCGTGGAGCACGTGAAGGACGCGCTCGCGCCAGCGCATCGCCCAGTGCACGCAGTTGGAGCAGCTCTTGTGCTTGCCCTCGCACTGGGGCAGCGGGTCGTTCCAGCGGGCATCGCGCGACCAGGCGAGGGAGTCGGCGGAGGACAGGTACTCGGCGCACGACTGAAGGGCCTGGGTCTTCAGCCCGAAGCCGTGCAGGCGCAGCCCAGCAGCGGCCACGGTCGCGAGTACGGCCTCGACGTCCTTGACCGACTTGCGGCGGCAGACGGAGCCGACCCCGACCAGCGGATAGTCCGCCAGCCGTACGCCGCGCTTGTCGTACAGGTTCAGGCAGAACTCGTAGTCGGCCGGAAGCCAGCCCTGGACGGTGGGGATGATGTCGACGCCCGGGTCCTCGGCCATCACGTCGACGAAGTTGCCGACCGTGCGGTCGATGTGCTCGCGCACGGACAGCCCCGTCTTGGCGATCATGTCGGGCTCGCACATCCAGTCCTGCGGACCGGCCCAGACCAGCCGGCCGATCCCGTCGCGGAACTGGCGCAGCTCGCGGACGAAGGCGTGCGGGCCGATCGTCCAGCCGCCGTGGTTGTCGAGTTCGGAGAAGGCTCCCGAGTCGTACACCCAGTCCTCGGCGGCGCGCGGCAGCGTGGCGCGGCCGGTCAGCGCGGAGCGTGAGACGCACATCGGCACGCCCCAGGTGGACAGCGACTTGGCGTGATGTCCGCCGAGCCAGAACATCGGGCCCTCGGCCGGCGAGTCGCCCGGGTGGAAGCCGAGGCCGTACTCGCAGTGACACACGCAGCTGCCCATGGTGCAGAACCCGCAGTCCAGGCACTGATCGTGGTAGCAGTGGCCGCAGGCGTAGCGGACGGCGGGCGTGCAGGTGCACGTCTCTGGAAAGAGGGCGTCTGCCTGCGGCGATGGCATCCGGCGGGCTGGGGCGGTGAGTACGGCGTTCACGGGAGTTCCTCAGGGGTGGGTGAGTTGGTGAGCGGGGCCGGTCCAGGGGTTGCCGCCCCTGGACCGGCTGTGATGCGAAGTGCCGGGCGCTGCCGTGGCGGCGGGGCGAGCCGGTGAGGCTCGCGCCCGTCCGCGCGGCGTCAGGCATCCGTGCCGGGAGGGTCGCCGCGATCCCAGGGCCCGAGGACCGCTCGCGGCTCGCTCGCCCCGTGGCCGCGTTCCTGCAGCGCGGCTGCCAGAAGAGCGAGGATCCGTTCGCCCTTGACGGCGGCCTGGTGGCGCAGCGGGCCCGCGGGGATCTGGTCGGGGAGCGTCACCCGCCTCGCCCCCAGGTCGATCTGCAGCGTGACGGTGCGCACGAGAGGGCATCCCTGTTCATCCCCGGCGTACAGCTGGAGCCGGGCTTCCACGCGGTGGTCGACGGGGGTGAGCCGTACGTACTCGTTGCGCCAGGAGCGGTTTTCGACGTCGGGGGAGATCCGCACCGGGGCAGGAACCGTTTGCCCGGTGGGCACCAAGCGGTCGTTGAGCGGGGCGGTGGGGTCCTTCTCCCGGCGCGTCACGTGCTGGTGGAACGGGTACCAGCCGGGCCCGTAGAACACGGCCTGGGCGTCCAGGACGTACCGCCAGCCGCCGAGCTCCAGCTTCACGCCGTACATGTCCCGCTCGGGCTCGGGAGCGACGTAGAGGTCCAGCGGCGACGTGACGGCGCGCGGCATCAGATCCGGCGCCAGGCAGGGGAACGCCGGAAGGTCGGTGGGCAGGAACGTCGTGCGGGTGTTCCCCAACTCCCCCGAGCCGAAAGCGCCGTCGCCCACCACTCTGCGGACCAGGCGGGGGACGGCGCGATCGCGCGGAGTGACGCGGAAGGCGACGGCCGACCCCTCGGCCGAGATCAGCTCCTGGAAGTCCCAGTCCGGCCGGTCCGCGCGCAGTCCGTGCTGCAGCTCGCGCAGGGCCCGGGAGACGCGGCGGCCGAGCGGGTCTCCCGGGTCCCAGCGCGGGGACGAGGGGAGGACCAGAGCGGCGTCGGGGTGCCACTGGTCGGACAGGACCTGCCACGGCCCGGGAGGCAGCAGCGAGGCGACGTGGCCGGCGAGCTCCTCGGCGTCGGTCAGCTCACGCAGGACGACGGCGGTGAGACGCGCGGTGGACGGCGCGTCCCAGGGACCCCCCAGGATGAGGCTCAACCCGTTACCGGGGGCGCCCAGGGTGACGCTGAGCCGCCGGCCGTCCAGCCAGGCCTGCGCAGGCCCGAACTGGACGAACAGCCCCGGCTCGCCGGGCTGCCGGAACGGGGCGCCGGTGGTGAGCAGGCCGGCCACAGCCTCGCGGGGCGGCTGGGCGTCGCGGGCATCAGGCAGGGCCGGGGCGTAGCGGGTGACCGCGTCCAGGATCCGCGACACGGCGGGCGTCGGGATGTGCGCGCTGATGCGCGCGGTGCAGATCCGCGCCGGCCCGGTGGGCGACGGCGCGGCCAGGGCCGCCTGGACCGGCCCGCCCAGCTCGCGGGTCCGCAGCGTCAGGCGGTAGCCGCCGGGCAGGTCGGCGCGAAGGCGCGCGCCGCCGCGCAGCCGGTGTGCGACAACGGCCTCGGAGATGCCGTAGGTCGGAGAGACGGGCTCGAACTCGTACATGGCGCAGGCCTCCACGGGCGGCGGTGAGTGGTGCTGGTCAGCGGGTGATGCGGGCCCGGGCCTTCTCGGCCTGGACGTGGACGGCGTCGGCGCGCGCGGCGGCGCGGACCTTGTCGGCCCAGTCGGCGGCGCGCTGCGCCAGGTCGGCGAGGCGCACCAAGGAGGCGTCCTGGTGCTGGCGGGCGCGGTCGACGAGCCGGGCGTGCTCGGCGATCAGCTCTTCGGCGGTGTACGCGGCGATCGCCTCGGTGCCGTGGCGGCGGGTGACGCGCCCGAAGGGGCAGGCGCCTTCCTCCTGTTCGATGACGGCGAGGTCGGCGGCGGGCCAGCCGGTCTCCTCGTCGCGCGGGCCGAGCTGGATGTCGAGCACGCACACCGCGTCCGGGTCGTGCAGGCCGTTGCCGTGATAGCGGCGCTGTGGGCGGGGCACGGGGCCGGTCTGGCGTTCGGTGTGCGCGCGCCAGAGTTCGGGGGAGGGGTCTTCCTCGTCCTGATGGAGGCGGTGAAGGTAGGCGACCAGCGCGGGCAGCTGCCAGGCGGCGGATCCGAAGGGCGCGGCCGGCATGGCGAGCCCGGCCCGGGCGATGAGTCCCGTGTGGTTGCTGACGGCGGCCTGGGCGACGAACAGAGGGGTGTGGAGGCGGAGTTCGGAGCGGAGCATGGCGAAGCCTTCCGGGCGGGCGGCACGCAGAGAGAGGGGAGGGGGCCCGGGCCGGACCACGTGGTCCGGCCCGGGCAGCGGGTCAGGACGCGTCCTCGGTGTCCTCGGCGCTCGCGCCGTCCTCGGTGTCCTCGTCGGCCTGGGCGTCGGTGTCGTCCGCGTCCGGCTCGCCCTCCTGGTAGGGCTCGTCGTCGACGATGGCCTGTTCGATGCTGGAGAGCGGGTAGCCGATCTCGGCGAGGAACGTCAGCCACGTGCGGGCGTCCTCGCGGATCTCGCGCAGCTCGTGGACGGCGGAGCGGGCGGTGAGGTCGGTGCGCCAGGTCCGAACCTCGTTCATCCGCTTCTCGAACGTGGCGGCAAGCACCGCGAAGTTGAGCAGGGTGAGCTTGGCCGGGGTCGCCGTCTTGGCGCGTTCGGTAAGGGTGCTGTAGCCGGTCAGCTCCTTGATGAGGTTGTGGCGGCCGACGTCGCCCGACCACTGGGCCACCGGCTTGGGGCAGGTCAGGAGCTGCTCGGTGATGAACGCGGCGAGCGGCTTCGGCGCGGTCTTGCGGCCGATCAGGTCCTTCAGCCACGCCTGCCGGGCCTTCTCGGCGGCGCGGTAGGCCTTGTTGCCCGCCTTGATGTACTCGCGCGACGGCTCCGACGACTTGGCCTCTTCCACCGCTTCGGTCGGCTGTACGTCTGCCTCGTCGTCCGTCTCCACGGCGTCTTCCTGGGGCGGGCGGTGGCCGAAGCGGTCCGGGTCGGTGCAGAAGTAGTCCACCTCGCCGGGCTCCTGGGGGTTCTCGGCCCAGGTCGCCACGTGGCCCGGGCACCGGGTGTGGGCCTCGGCGGTGAGCGGCTCGCCGTCCGGACCGTCCAACTCGGCGAGCTGCTCGGCGGTCGACGGAAGGGCGTCGGAGTCCTCGGCCAGCCGCACCCCGGCCGCCTGGAGCTGCGGGCGGACCTCGGCGCGGGCCTGCTGTTCGGCGCGGTCGTCGCGCTCCCACTGCACCTGGAACTCGAAGCGGCCTTTGGAGTGGGCCTCCAGCAGCCGGTCTACGGCGCCGCCGTCGTCGTCGAACTCGCCCAGCACACCGAGGACTTCGAGGTCGAGGTCATAGGTGCCGGTCTCGGCGAGTGCCGAACGGGTCCGCTCGCCCACCGACTTGGCGGTCTTCACCGCCTGGGACACGTCCTTGCGGGAGCGGCCGGTGAGCTGGGCCACCCTCGCCTGCTTCATGCCCGCGCCGACCGCGCCGAACAGGGCGTCGGCCTGCTCCAGCTCGGTCAGGCCCCGGCGGTAGTCGTCGTCGTTCTCGATGAGCTGGTCGATGAAGTCCTCGCCCGCCTCGCGCAGGGAGGGGTCGAGCACGTACGCGGGGACCTCGATCGTGTCCTGCTCCTCTTCGGTCTCCTCGGTGGCCCGGGCGGCGAAGTAGCGCCGGTGCCCCATCTTCAGCTCGTAGGTCTCCTCGCCGAGCGGGAGGACCACGACGGGGACCTTCACGCCATTGGCCGCGACGGACTTGAGGAACTTCTCGTCCAGGTTGAGGTCCTGGCGGACGTTGTTCTCGTTGACGCGGATCTGGCCCAGACGCAGGGTGACCCGCTGCATCGGTGCCGTTGCTGTTGCGATGTCGCTCACGGATTGCTCCTCGTGCGATCGGTTGGTGTCGAGCAAGTTGCCGCTTGCTCTCAAGAATCAATTATACGCTCTTTTGGGCTGGGGGCAAGGGCCTTTACTCCTGGTCGGCGGCGGTGTGGTGCTGGCGAATCGCTTCCGCGATGGCCTCGGCGATCGCCTCGATTCCCTCGGGCGTGTGCACCTTGCGGAACGAGGCGATCTCGCCGGGGTCGAGGTTCGCCCACAGGCACAGTTCGCCGTGGTCGTCGACGTGGAGCGTGTACGTGTCGGCGTCGGGGGCGTCCAGGCGGCCGTAGGTCTCCCAGGGCCCGGAGTCGGCCTTCCAGTCGTCGCCGAGGATCTCGGCGACGCGGGCGGCCACGCTTGCGGGGGTGGTCATGGGCGGCGGTCCTTTCGGGGCGGGCCCGGGGCGTTGCGCCCCGGGCGGGCGGGGTGATCAGTCCTCGTCGGGCTCCATGATGGTGATCACGGGCTCGCCCTGGTCGCCGGGACCGATCGCGCAGGCGAGCTGGACCGGGCGGGCCTGCTCGGTGCGGCCGTCGCGCGGAACCCGACGCAGGTCGACGGTGACCCGGCCACCGCCCCCGCCGCTGCGCCGGATCGCGTGGCGGGTCATGGTCAGCACGTCCCACATGCGGCCGCGCTCGTCCTGCGGCACCTGCCGCTCGCTGTCGCCCTCGTTCCACGCCACGCAGCCCTCCCATACGGCGCTGGTGAGGGCGACCGGAACGCGGAAGCCGGCCTCGCGGGCCAACTCGGCGTCGGCGGCCACCAGGACGCCATCCGCCAGGGCCTGAGCGCGGGTGTAGGCGTGGATGATCTCGCCCGGGTCGGCCAGCGGGACGGACCGCATGGCGTCGTCGCTGACGTCGGGGTCGTCGGTCACGGCGGCGTCATGCAGAACCGAGTCGATGCGCGACAGCACGTCATCCTCGCGCGCCGCGCGCCGGGACGCGGGCCGCTGCTGCGGGGAGCTGGGGCCGGTGGGCACGTTGGCGGCGGCTTCCTCGGCCATCACGGCGTGCACCGCGAGCATCGTTGCCAGGCCGTTCGCCCTCTCCGTGTCCCCGGCAGCCTCGGCCTCGGCGCGCTCCTGCTCGAACTCGTCCCGGATCTGCTCGTGGCTGTAGCCCCGGGCGAGCTTGACGCGCACGGTCTTGCCCACCAGATCGACTGCCAGGGCGGACACATGGCCGGGCAGACCGTCGCGCTCCTCGGTAGTCCGCCTGCGGCGCATGACGGCGCGGGCCGCGCGGTGGTCCTGCACCCCGGCCGGGCTGGGCTCCCCGGCGGGGGCGGCGGTCTCGTCGGTCGGCACGGGGCCCACCTCGGACGTGGCGGGCGCCTCGGCGGTCAGGGTGTAGAACTCGTTCGAGTGGATGTGAACGGTCCACTTCTGCCCGGGAGCGTCCTCCGTGAGCCGGGCGCGCGACTTGGTCTCCCATACCTCGAATGCGCGCGCCGGGTCGACCGGCACCATGTTGCCGGTCGCGGAGTCGTAGGCGCGGCAGGACCGGGCCGCTGCGCGGATCTGTGCAACGCGGTTGGTCCAGTTGCGGCGGATCGTGGTCATCGTGCGTCCTCCTGTGGGAGTCGGTGGTGGAAGCGAGTTGCCGCTCACTTCCAAAATCAATAATACACCCTCACGGGTGGTGATCAAGCCTTTTCAGAACAAGGTGTCCGCGTCTTCCGTGATCCGGGTGTCCCGTGCGGCATTAGGCGTGGCGCCAGCAGCGACCCTCGGCCGCTGGACCCGGACGCTCGCCGACTGCCGGGCGCGCGCGGCCTGTTCGGCCTGGGCCTCCAACTCGTCCTCGTCGCGGTTGTGCACCACGATTTCGACGGTCGGTGAGGCGTCCCGCCACTGGTCGCGGAAAAGGTCCGTGGGGATGCCGGGGTTGGGGCGCAACTTGATCCCGGTCTCGCGGTGGAAGCGCTCGTACGCGGGCGAGTCCTGCGACACGAATCCGGTCTCGATGCGGAACGGAGCTGACTCCCTCGGGATGATGAACGCCCCCCGCCGGGCGAGCGTCTCGGCGACCGCGATCACGTGGAACTCGAACAGCGGCCCTCGGTACCCGGGGGCGTTGCCGCTGCGCTTGATCCGCCCGAACGGCGGGTTGCTGATCGCGCAGTCGAACGGACCGAGGTTCATGCCCGGCACGTCGAGCACGTCAGCACAGATCCACGTTGCCTCCGGCAGGACGCGCCGCCCGACCCGCACATACTCCGGGTCCTTCTCCACGCACACGATCTCGCGCGGCGGCAGACGCTCCCAGCGTCGGTTCCAGTAGTCGCGGGCGTGCCAGGCCAGGCGTCCGATGCCCGCGCACAGGTCGATGATGCGGTCACCCGGGATCACGTGGTGAAGTTCGCCAGCGAGCTCGGCCGGTGTGAAGAACGCGCCGTCCAGGGTGCGGCCCATGTTCGCGGACTCGTGGAAGTGGTCGAGAACGAATTCCCGCTCCTCCTCGGTCAAGTCCCGTTCCATGTCGACCAGTTCGCGCGCCCGGTTGTGCTGCTTGGTCTGCTCCTTGCTGAGCTTTCCGGCCATGACATGCCGCCTTTCGCGGTGGTGTGTGGGAGGGGTTCTGACGCGGTTGTCCGGACCGCTCCGGCGCGGTCGTGTGTTCGATGGGGAGTGATGGCTACGGCGTGCGTGCTGCGCGCCAGCAGGAGGCGTTCGTCAGATGTCGGTCGGCGGCTGGAAGCTGCTGCAACGGCCCCACCCGCGCGCGGGGTCGTGCTCCGTCACGTACCAACCGCACGTCCCGCACCGTGGCCCCCATGCCTGGGGTGCGGCGCTGGGTTCGGCGATGTACGCGTCTGCGGACTTCCAGGGGAAGCCTCCCGGAGTGAACCTCACGGACTCGTCGGGCATGAGCAGTGCCCAGCCGTCCGGCCAGTCGATTGGGCCCGGGCGCGTGGCTTCGGAAACTGCCTCACGGACGGCTGCTTGCGTCCAGACCTGCGGGACGCGGCCGTGCCCGGTGACGCGGTACGCGTCGGCCGTGATGTACCGCTCCGGGTGGGTGATGATGACGCCGGAGTCGCGGTCCGGCGTGAAAGTGAGTGCTGAATGCCCGTTGGTCTGGCGGTAGATGATCGTTTCGTCGTCTGTGATGGTGGCCTGGCTGGACAGCCAGAATCCGAGTGATCCGCCGAGGAATGCGCGTACCGCGTCGCCGCTGAGGTGAGGCTGACCGTATCCGGGGGCCTCCCGCACGGGGGTGCCGGTGTCGTCGTGGTGAATGGTCTGGGTGTAGCGCGCATACATCCGCGCGTCGCGGACGACGATGCGTTCGCGGGGCGCGCCGTCGTACCACTGCGGCAGCGGCACAGTCTCCAGCTCTGTACCCGGCAGCGGACTGCCGGGCTGGATCCATCCCGCTTCCTTGTCCGCTCGGCACATGGCGGGCGCGTCACGCACCCACGCGAGGAACTCGCCGAAACCGCCGGCATAGCGGCCGTTGCGCTCGGACACCTCTGCCCAGTAACTGGAGCCGTACCACACGCACCGGGCGGTGAGTTCAGCGATCGTGGTCGGCGTCGGGAATGCACCGGTCAGGTTGATCGTGCGTACGTGGGCATCTTCCACGATGCCCTGGGAAGTGACGGTTACGTCCCACCCGTTCGCCGTCGCTGCCTCGACCAGCGTGCGCGCCCTCGTGGGCAGCTCGGCGGCCACGTCCTTGGTGTCGATGTAGTCCATGCCCTGTCCTTCTGCTGCGAGGTGGGTTGGCGGCGGGTGAGTTGCCGCGCACCCGCAAAATCAATAATACGCCCTTGCGGGGAAGGGTTCAACATCAGTCGGCACTGAAGACACATTCACCGTTGACCGTGATCCGGATCGAGATCGTTCCATCCGGGCTGATCAGGTCGCCGGGTACCTCGCCGGTGTCCAGATGGACGGACACCACCAGGCCTTCACCGCAGCTCCAATAGGCGTAGACCTGGGTTCCGCCGGTCTCCAGGCACGGCAACGTGCCCCGCTGTTTCCGGTGCTGGTGCAGAAACCGTGCACGTCGGTTCAGGGTGGTCGCTCGGCGCTTGCTCAGTCGCATAGCTGTGCTTCCTCTGAGGAATTCTGGGAGGCGGCCGGTGCCGTGGGCGCCCGGCCATGGGGTGATCAGGCGGTGGGGGCGGTGTGGTGACGGTCAGGCCGGCGGCGACGGCGGCAATGAACCCGGTGTCGGGGCGGGCTCCGGCGTGATGTCGCGCGGGTCGGCTGGGATCGCCTCGCCCGCCAGGGCGGCCCGCATCTGCTCGGCCGACATGCGCCCACTCACCTCGTTGTAGGGGAGCGTGTACGTGCTGCCCTTGTGCCGGGTCTCCGCCGTTGCCGCGCGGGTGACCACGCGGCAGCCGCCGACGGCGCCGACGGCGCCGCCGTCAAACGCGGCGTGGATGTGCGGCACGGTCACCGTCTTGGCGTTGACCCGGGTCACCTCGTACCAGGACCCCCGCCACTGCACGAAATCACCCTTGATGAAGTCGGCCCGTCCCCACACTTTGAAGCCGCGCCGCTCCGCCTCCTTGATCGTCTCCGCCCAGTACGTCAGCTCTTCGTCGTACTCGGCCAGACGGCGCGTCAGCTCCTGGTGGCGCGCCTCGGACGGCTCGCGTCGCCACACATCAGCCGTGCGGCCCTTGTCGTCAACGCCGTCGCGCTCCCGCAGAACGCCGCGCCGTTCCGCCTCCAGCTTCTCGATACGGCGCAGCGTGCGCCCCGGGTTCTTCCGGTACCGCTCGTAGGCGTCCGCCGCCGCCGCACGGGATGCCCAGTAGCCCGCGCGCTCGCCCTCGGCGATGCTCTTGCGCATCGCGTTGTGCATGCGCTCCTGGTCCCTGCGGGCGCGCCCTTCCGAATGGTGGCCCTCCAGGATCGGCTGACCCATCCAGAACCGTTCGCCGATCCGGTCCGAGGCTTCCCGCGCCGACTGCGAGGATGCCGCCGCACGTCCAGACCGGCCCGCGTACCGCTCCGTCCGCTCCTCGGCCGCATCCACGCGGGCGGCCTCCCGCTCGGCGAACGACATGGTTTCTTCGATCACCACAGCGCATGACAGGCCGAGTGCGCGCACCGCGTCTGCGGCCCGGTTGATCTTCCACCGGTCGGCGCCCTTGTAGCGGCTGCCACGGATGAAGATCCCCGGGTTACGTCGGTAGGTCCAGCCCAGCGGGCGCAACGCTTCCCACACCCCGTCACCCTTGGCGGAGCCCTCCACGGTGGTGCCGTCTTCGTGGGTGTGCCGGATGACGATGTCGGCTGCCTCGGCCTCCTCCTCCGCCTCCGCGACGTCCCCGGGCAGGGTGAGCGCGCGCAGTGCCGCCGGTGAGTGTCCCATGACCCGTGCGGCGCACTCGGCGCAGCGCAGAGCACAGCCGGGCACGTCCCACAGCAGCACCCCAAACCCGCCACATGTGTTCGCCGCCGCGCAGTCACCGCGCCCGGCAGGCTTCGCCCAGTCGATCGGCATAACCGCCACAGCTGCCGCAACGGGGGCCGGGGTGTCGACGTCCGGCACCGTGCCGCCCTCTGCCTCCCACACGTCCGCCCCGGACGGGTCGAACACCACGTCAACCGCCTGCGCGGGCAGCTCGTCACGGGTTGCCGGCGGGAGGAGCTCTCCGTCATCATCCCGCGCGAGCGCTCCGCCCTCGCCCTCCCACCCGTCCATGCCGCCGGGGTCGCTCACGCCCTCGGGGGCAGGCGCCGAGCTGCTCAGCGCGACCCGTGCGAGCGTGCCCGGCTCCGCCGCATGCTGCACCGTCGCCAACATCGACGGATCTTGGTGCTTGCCCGACCGGCCCACCCGGACCGGCGCCGACCACAACGGGGTGCCCTTGCCCGTCACCCGCCGACCCGTAACCCACACCGCCGAACGGTCCTCACGGAACGCCCCGCAGTCCCACACCGCGAGCAACTCATAGGCGAGCGGCTCACCGTCCTTGACCGCGACACCGGCGACGCGCACCGCGACCGTGCCCCCGTCAGTGCTGCGCTGCATGGCCACCGTCCACCCGTTGGCCATGGCCGTTTCCGCGAACGACACGGCAGCCATGGGCAGCCACACCCCGGGGGCCGCCTCAGTCTCCGCCACGACATCCCCCACCGTGTCCCACGTGGCGAGCGTCTCGGTATCCAGCGGCGAACCCTCCGCCGGAACCTTCGGAGCCTTCCATGGCTTGACGTCCAGCCCCTTGACCGAGGCGGACGCCTGCCCCTTCTCGACCCCGGCCGTACGGCCGTGCGTCTTCTTCGACGGGAGGTCACGGCCGATCAGCGCGCGGCCCTCATCCCGCGCGGCCACGGCATCGGCCAACAGGTCGACGAATGCCCGACGCTGCTCGTTCGCTTCCCCGTGCCTCACGTCCGGGTTCACGTCGACGTCTGCGGGAATCTCGAACGTCACCGCCGTATCGCCGTCGGCGGACACCCACGCCCCACGACCGGCCGGAACATCCCCGGACACGGCACACGCCAGGAACACACGCGCCGACTCCGACCGGCGCGCCGGTTCCGCCGCCTCCACCTCCAAGCCGGACAGCTCACGCTCACACCGCCGGACCGCATTCCGCGCATGCATCCGCCGCTCATCCGCCGCCCACGACGCCTTACGGGCACGCTCCGACCACCCGCCGGACGTCTCGTAATCCACCACCACCCACTCACCCAGCACACCAGCCGACCGGCGTACTTCCTGGTGAAGGTCGTACGCATCCCGCCGCCACGCCGCGCACGTCTGCGCGTGCTCCTCCGCCACCGTCAGCCGCTCACGCGCCACGATCAGCCGACGGCGCGCGCGCTCCGTCAGCCACGCCCGCGACACCCGCACCGTGCCCTCATAGGGGCCGCGGAACGCCGCCGGGAACACCCCGCCCCCGTTGCCGTGGCAGATCACCGGCAGCACCTCAACCGCGCCCCCGTCGGTCTCCCACCCGTCCACCCCGCCGGGGTCCGACACGACGTCGGGCAACACCGCCGGGGTCTTCTTGACTTCGTTCCCCTCCGCCGGAACGTCCGGTGTCACGCCGCTTCCGGCTGGAGCGTCGCTGGCCGGAGCCTCGGTCTTCTCGGCCGGCCCCTCCCACCCCGGGCGGGTGATGCGCAGCAGGAACGCCGACGCCTGGGGCCGCACCCGCCCAGCAACCGCGCGCGGTTCCGGCGCACGCTCCGCGCACTCCTGAGCCGACGGCACGTCAAGCCCGAACCAGCGCACGACGGCGAGAGAGTCACGCGCTTCCCAACGGGCCGTGTCGACGTCGCCCAGCCCGTACGCGGACTCTGCCCCCTCTGCGCACTCTTCGGCCTCACGGACTGCACCCCGGGCGCTGTCGTACTGCTCGTCCGTCAGCCCGTCCCAATCGATGCGCTGAGCGAACGCACGGACCGTGTCCAGGGCAGCGCGCGCCATGCCGACCGACACGGCTGTCTGTGCATGCTCCTCCGCCTTCTCCGCCGCGCGCTCCGCATGGATGCCGTACACGCGCGCCGTCTCGGCCGTCGCCCGCAGTACCGCCGCCGGACGCTCAGCGATCACGTACGCGATAGCGGCCCCCGTGACCTCACCCCACGTACCGCGTACGTCCCCCGTCGGAAGGGTCACGGTGTGTCCGCCGCCCGACTTGAAATGGAAGCGGAACGGGAACCGCTCACCGCACACGGACAGTTCAGACAGCAGGTCGGAGTGCCGGAACTCCCCCTCGTAACGGTCGCCCAGCGACCGCGCTTCCATCGCTTCCGGCCACTCCTCCGCCGCCCTACGCGCGCGCTCGACTTCCGCCACGGACGGCGACTTACGGTCACGCTTCCGGGGGGCCGAAGTCTCCGCCGCGGTCTCGGCCGGACCGGGCGCCGGAGCGTCCGCCCGGTCCGGCGCGGTCGGCTGTGTGGGGGCGGTGGGCGCCTCGGCGGTCACCAGGTCCGCGACGGCGCGCCATGCGATGCCCTGGACGGCCGTCTGGCCGTAGCGGGTGAGGGTGGCGCCGTCCCAGCGGTGCCCCCGGGCGGTGAGCCGCCACACGCAGCGCAGGACGGTTTCCCCGGCCTCCTGACGGGCGGTGAGCAGCAGCGCGCAGTGTCCGGGCTGCGTCTGGACGGTGGCCGTCCATCCGGCCTCCTCGGCCTGAGCGGTGAGGCGGGCCAGGTTGCGGGGCAGGGCCACCCCTCGGGCGTCCGCCGCGTGGGGCTGCTCGGCGGGCGGGGCGGTGGGCGCCGCACTTCGGCAGGGCCGGGGCTGGCTGCCTGGGCGGGGCGCTCGTGCTGCTGGCGGGGCGCGTGGTCGCGGTCATGTCGGGTCACTCCTGGTCGGGTTGGTGCCGGGTGAGTTGCCGCTCACACCGGGAGGCAGGGCAGGGCAGGCAGGGGCGTTCGCCGGGGCCGGTCGGGCGACCGGCCCCGGCGGGTGGTGCTCAGTTGCGGCGGTTCGGGGGCCGGTTGTCCCGGGGCGCGGTGCGGCTGGCGCTCTCGCCGTCCGTCTGGGCCTGGTCCGGGCGGGGCACCCGCTCGGCCTGCCGGTACTCCACTCCCGGTTCCGGGGCCACCGGCGCGCCGGTGACGTGGTCGACGGTGTACGCCTCCCGGATCTCCCGCGCGGTGAGCGGCCGAAGCCAGAAGTTCCGGACCGTCCAGCCGCGCACCGACTCCGACCCGTTGGGGCCGAAGGTGCGCACGACCAGTCCACCGGAGGCGCACCCGACCATGCCCGCTGCGATCACAGCGCAGACGCGCATGGAGGCTTCCTGGTTGAGGATCAGGGCGTCACCCATCATGGTGAGCTGCTGGCCTTCGATGAGTTCCCCGTGCGGGGTGCGGGCGCTGGCCACCATGTTGTGCGTCCCGTCGCCGAGAACAGCGTTCAGGAGAGACAGGTACGCGTCGGCGGCGCGGTCGAGCAACGCGTGCGCGGTCTCGGCGGCGGTGCTGATCGCCTCGTCCGTCACGTCCTCGCTGGCCGGTGCGGGAGCCCACCGCATCGCGTCCATGCCGAGATCCTCGCTCGGGTCAACGTTCTGCCCTTCGAGGGTCTGCCGGATGTGGTCTCGGTACTCGTTCATGTCCCCTGCCTAGGGTCGGTGAGTTGGCGGCGGGTGAGTTGCCGCTCACCCGCAGAATCAATAATACGCTCTTGCGGGGGGTGATCTCAACCCTCAATCACCCCCCGGACGTGCCGAGTTACGGCGACTCCACCGGCGTCACTGTCGTACGGAAGAACGGGTTCCGGGCGAAGTTGAACCCGACGCGCTTGGTCTCGCTGGTGCTCTCGCGCTTGCCGTAGATCTCGACGTCGGTCAACTCGCCTTCGTCGTACGTCACTTGCAACACCGTGCCTTCCCACACCTCGGGCCACGGGGCGGGCCGGTGCGCGGTCCTCGGGCGCGCGTGGGCGGCCAGGCTCCGGGTGGGACGGCGCTCGACGCGTACCCGCTGCCCCTGGGCGATCGGTCCTGTGGCGGTCATGCTGTCCTCTTCTCTGGTGGCTGCGACTCCGGGAGGGTGGGGCGGCCGGTGGCCGCCCCACCCTGGGCGCGTTACCGCGTCCGGCCTGCCCGCTGCTCCTCGGCGGCTGTCGCCAGTTCGGCGGCCCCGTTGCGGGCGTGGTCGGCGCGTACGCGGGCGGCCACCTCGTCGGCGGACGGCAGCCCGAACCCTCCGTCGCGGGCGAACATGTCGTACGCCTCGCGCCACCCGCGCACCTGGCACTCGACTGCCGCGCGCGACGCACACGCGATCGTCAGACCTCCGACGGTGACGGACAGTGCGCCGATCCCGTCGGGGCTCACTGCGGCGCTGCGGGCCCGGACCTTGGCGCGGCGGGGCGCATCGTCCAGGATCACAAACGAATTGATGGTGAGTTCAGGCTCGCGCAATTCTCCCGCGTCTACCTGCTCGGGAAAGATCCGGTCGAGCATTTCGGCGGCCTCGCACCAGCCTTCCCACCAAACGCGCGCGCCGGTAGGGTGCCGGAATTCGATGATTGCCGTGGGGATCTTCAGAAGGGGAATGAGCGTCAGACCGATGGATGTGTCGGTCTCGTGCTCTCCAGCAAGGTGAATCGTGAGTCGGCTTACCGCGTCAACGGTGTCCGCTTCCGTGTTCAAGGGGGCTCCTCGTGTTGGTGATTGAGACTGAGTCAGGTTGCCGCCTGACTGCAAAATCAATAGTACACTCTCCGGTCTGGGGAAGCACCCGAAACGCCGAACCTTGCGACTTCTCTTGCGACTTCTCTTGCGGCTACTCCTGCGCCTTCTCTTGCGACTTCTCTTGCGCGAGCCTCTCCGGGACGGGCGACGTATCCACAGGTCAACCAAGGGTTCCGCGCGTGGTCGGGGGTCTGACATCCCCTCTGCTGCCACTTTTCCCACCCCGGTTGAAGGATGAGTGAGGTATGGGTGTGGGGGGCGGTGGTCGGCGGCTTCGGGGATTGGGGGCGGCCTGGTGTTGGTCGCGCGACGGCGGGGCCGTCGCGCTGTCGGGCCGTGCGGCCCCTGGCTGTGGTGCGTGCTGGTGTGGGGTGGTGGCTGGCTGGCGGGGCGGCCAGGGACGGGGTACCGGTGTCCAGCTCTCTCCGGTCTCTCCTCCTCCGTCTCCTCCTGCCGGAGGCAGCCTCAACCCTCCACCCCCACACCCCGGGGAGTCAGGGCCCCGGAGGGGCCCTATTTCCCTTCTCTCGTATTCCGTGGTTTACTTATCTCCACGGAATACAATCAAATACCCTCGTTTTCAAGGGAATCGGAGATTCCCTAAACTCCCACCAGGGAAACGGATATGACGAACCCTCAACCAACACACCATCACCCCACAAACAAAACCAGCCCATTCACGTTCCGGAGGAACACCCACACCGCATTTCGCTGTTCGTTCCGGAGGAACGCACGTTATGGAATGGCCGGAGGCTAATTCCAT
>NZ_JAJKLK010000012.1 GCF_020982545.1 Streptomyces sp. MNU76
GGCTCCGGCCGCCCCCTCGTCGACCCCCGCGTCCGGGCGCCCGTCCGGGCCGGGTGCGCCGCGTCCCGGTGGCCAGCAGCGCCCGAGGCGGTCCCGGCCAGGAGCGTGGCGGCCAGGCCCCGCGCCCGGTGGTGGCCGTCCCGGCGCCGGTGCGCCCAAGCCGGGCGGTGCCCGTCCCGCGGGTCCGCGTCCCGGTAACAACCCCTTCACCTCCGGTGGCTCCACCGGCATGGGTCGCCCGCAGGGCCCCCGTCCCGGCGGTGCGCCTCGACCTGGTGGACACGGCGGCCAGGGCGGCCCCGGCGGTGCCCAGGGCGGTCCGCGTCCCGCGGCTCCCGGCCAGGCGCCCCGTCCGCAGGGTGCCGGCGGCGGTCCCCGTCCGCAGGCTCCGGGCGGCGCCCGTCCGACCCCGGGCGGCATGCCTCGTCCGCAGGGCGGCGGTCCCCGTCCCGGCGGCGGCCCCGGCGGCCCCCGTCCGAACCCCGGCATGATGCCGCAGCGTCCGGCTGCCGGCCCGCGTCCCGGCGGCGGTGGCCCCGGTGGCCGCGGTCCCGGTGGCGGTGGTCGTCCCGGTGGCGGTGGCGGCGGTCGTCCCGGTGGCGGCGGCGGTTTCGCCGGTCGTCCCGGTGGCGGCGGTGGCGGTTTCGCCGGTCGTCCGGGTGCTCCCGGTGGTGGCGGCGGTTTCGCCGGTCGTCCCGGTGGTCCGGGTGCCGGCGGCGGTGGCCGTCCCGGCTTCGGTGGTCGTCCAGGTGGTCCGGGTGCCCGTGGTGGCACGCAGGGCGCCTTCGGTCGTCCCGGTGGTCCCGCGCGTCGCGGTCGCAAGTCGAAGCGGCAGAGGCGCCAGGAGTACGAGGCCATGCAGGCCCCGTCGGTCGGCGGCGTGATGCTGCCTCGCGGCAACGGACAGTCCGTCCGCCTGTCGCGCGGTGCGTCCCTCACCGACTTCGCGGAGAAGATCAACGCCAACCCGGCGTCGCTCGTCGCCGTGATGATGAACCTCGGCGAGATGGTCACCGCCACGCAGTCCGTCTCCGACGAGACCCTCCAGCTGCTCGCCGGCGAGATGAACTACGTCGTCGAGATCGTCAGCCCGGAGGAGGAGGACCGCGAGCTGCTCGAGTCCTTCGACATCGAGTTCGGCGAGGACGAGGGTGGCGAGGAGTTCCTCGTCGCGCGTCCGCCGGTCGTGACCGTCATGGGTCACGTCGACCACGGTAAGACCCGACTGCTGGACACCATCCGCAAGACGAACGTCGTCGCGGGCGAGGCCGGCCGGCGGTATCACGCAGCACATCGGCGCGTACCAGGTCGCCACCCAGGTCAACGACGAAGAGCGCAGGATCACCTTCATCGACACCCCGGGTCACGAGGCGTTCACCGCCATGCGTGCCCGTGGTGCGAAGTCGACCGACATCGCGATCCTGGTCGTCGCGGCCAACGACGGCGTCATGCCGCAGACGGTCGAGGCGCTCAACCACGCCAAGGCGGCCGACGTCCCGATCGTCGTCGCGGTCAACAAGATCGACGTCGAGGGCGCGGACCCGACCAAGGTGCGCGGTCAGCTGACCGAGTACGGTCTGGTGGCCGAGGAGTACGGCGGCGACACCATGTTCGTCGACATCTCCGCCAAGCAGGGTCTCAACATCGACAGCCTGCTGGAGGCCGTGGTTCTCACCGCGGACGCCTCGCTCGACCTGCGGGCCAACCCGGAGCAGGACGCGCAGGGCATCGCGATCGAGTCCCACCTCGACCGCGGTCGCGGTGCCGTCTCGACGGTCCTGGTCCAGCGCGGCACGCTGCGTATCGGCGACACCATGGTCGTCGGCGACGCGTACGGCCGTGTCCGGGCGATGCTCGACGACAACGGCAACAACGTCGAGGAAGCGGGTCCGTCGACCCCCGTCCTGGTCCTGGGTCTCACCAACGTCCCGGGTGCCGGCGACAACTTCCTGGTCGTCGACGAGGACCGTACGGCCCGTCAGATCGCCGAGAAGCGGGCGGCGCGCGAGCGCAACGCCAACTTCGCCCGGCGTGGCGTCCGGTTCTCCCTGGAGAACCTGGACGAGGCGCTCAAGGCCGGTCTGGTGCAGGAACTCAACCTCATCATCAAGGGCGACGCGTCCGGTTCGGTGGAGGCCCTCGAGTCCTCGCTGCTCCAGCTCGACGTCGGCGAAGAGGTCGACATCCGCGTCCTGCACCGCGGCGTCGGTGCGGTCACGGAGTCCGACATCGACCTGGCGATGGGCTCCGACGCCATCGTGATCGGCTTCAACGTCCGCGCGGCCGGCCGTGCCGCGCAGATGGCCGAGCGCGAGGGCGTGGACGTCCGGTACTACTCGGTGATCTACCAGGCCATCGAGGAGATCGAGGCGGCCCTCAAGGGCATGCTCAAGCCGGAGTACGAGGAGGTCGAGCTCGGCACGGCGGAGATCCGCGAGGTCTTCAAGTCGTCCAAGCTGGGCAACATCGCCGGTGTCCTGGTCCGCTCGGGCGAGGTCAAGCGCAACACCAAGGCGCGCCTCGTCCGCGACGGCAAGGTCATCGCGGAGAACCTCACCATCTCCGGTCTGCGTCGCTTCAAGGACGACGTCACCGAGATCCGCGAAGGCTTCGAGGGTGGTATCAACCTCGGAAACTTCAACGACATCAAGGTCGACGACGTCATCGCGACGTACGAGATGCGCGAGAAGCCGCGGGCGTAAGCCGGTGGTTCACGCCGGCCGGGGGTGCCATCGGGCGCCCCCGGCCGGCGTGGCCGTTCCTGGGGGCTTCGCCCCCGGACCCCCTTCGCGCAGTTCCCCGCGCCCCTGATCACCCGGGCCGGGGTCGCGAACAAATCCCGTCGAGGGCGTACGCCTTTCGATGTACGGTTCTGATGTTGCCGCCCGGCCTACGGGTGGGCCATCGATCCCGTACCGGCGGGTGAACCGGATACACACATGTACGTGGGGACTCTGTCCTTCGATCTCCTCCTCGGCGACGTACGGTCGCTGAAGGAGAAGCGCTCCGTCGTCCGCCCGATCGTGGCCGAGCTGCACCGCAGGTTCGCGGTGAGCGTGGCGGAGGTCGACCATATGGATCTGCACCGCAGGGCCGTGATCGGCCTGGCGGCGGTGTCCGGTGACACGGGGCACCTGACCGACGTACTGGACCGGTGCGAGCGGCTGGTCGCCGCGCGCCCCGAGATCGAGCTGCTCTCGGTACGGCGGCGCCTGCACGGCGACGACGACTGAACCGGCGGCTCGGGGACAGTTGAAGAAGCAGTAGTCAAGCAGAACGAGCTAGGAGACGGACCAGTGGCCGACAACGCGCGTGCCAAGAGGCTGGCGGACCTCATCCGAGAGGTGGTGGCCCAGAAGCTGCTGCGCGGGATCAAGGACCCGCGGCTCGGCTCACACGTCACCATCACGGACACCCGGGTGACCGGGGACCTGCGGGAGGCGACCGTCTTCTACACCGTGTACGGGGACGACGAGGAGCGGGCGGCCGCCGCCGCGGGGCTGGAGAGCGCCAAGGGCATCCTCCGCTCCGAGGTCGGCCGCGCCGCGCAGGTGAAGTTCACACCGACCCTCACCTTCGTGGCCGACGCCCTCCCGGACACCGCCCGGACCATCGACGACCTCCTCGACAAGGCACGGGCCTCCGACGCCCAGGTCCGCGAGAGCGCGTCGGGCGCCAGGTACGCCGGTGAGGCCGACCCGTATCGCAAGCCGGGCGACGACACCGATGACGACGAGGATGCCGCCGCCGAATGACCCAGCAGCGCCAGAAGAACACCACGCCCGACGGCCTTGTCATCGTCGACAAGCCGTCGGGCTTCACTTCGCACGATGTCGTCGCCAAGATGCGGGGCATCGCCCGGACCCGACGGGTCGGGCACGCGGGGACGCTCGACCCGATGGCCACCGGAGTACTCGTCCTGGGGGTGGAGAAGGCGACCAAGCTGCTCGGTCACCTCGCCCTCACCGAGAAGGAGTACCTCGGCACCATCCGGCTCGGGCAGACAACGGTCACCGACGACGCCGAGGGCGAGATCACGGCGTCGGTCGACGCGTCGAAGGTCACCCGGGACGCGGTCGACGCCGGTGTGGCCGAGCTGACCGGAGAGATCATGCAGGTGCCGTCCAAGGTCAGCGCCATCAAGATCGACGGCGTGCGGTCGTACAAACGGGCCCGGGACGGCGAGGACTTCGAGATTCCCGCCCGGCCCGTCACCGTCTCCTCCTTCGCCGTGTACGACGTCCGCGAGGCCGTCGCCGAGGACGGCACCCCCGTGCTCGACCTGGTGGTGTCGGTGGTGTGCTCCTCCGGGACGTACATCCGTGCCCTCGCCCGCGACCTGGGCGCGGGACTGGGCGTCGGGGGCCACCTCACGGCGCTGCGCCGCACCCGCGTCGGCCCGTACAAGCTGGACTCCGCGCGCACCCTCGACCAGCTCCAGCAGGAGCTGACCGTCATGCCGGTCGCCGAGGCCGCCGCGGCCGCGTTCCCCCGCTGGGACGTGGACGAGAAGAGGGCCAGGCTCCTGCTGAACGGCGTCCGCCTGGAGATGCCCGAGGAGTACACGGACCGGGGCGCCACCGCAGTCTTCGACCCCACGGGCCGCTTCCTGGCCCTGGTCGAAAGCCAGAAGGGCAAGGCGAAGAGCCTGGCAGTCTTCGGCTGAGCCTGCGCCGACCCCGTGGGTCAGCCATGGGCCAGTCACGGGTCAGTCATGGGTGGGCACGGTGGCTGAGGGTTCTTGCGGCCCCGGGGCCTGCGGGTTTTCAGGGGCGCGGGGCCGGCGGGTTCTCAGGGGTGCGGGGCGCGGCGGGTTCTGGGAGGCGCGGGGCCCTGCGGTTTCTAGGGGCGCGGGGAACTGCGCGAGCAACCACGCACGACCCGCACCCACGAAACCCAGCGAGACAACCCGAGTGACAGGTAGGCGGGGCTCCCAGGGCGCAGCCCCTGCCCCTGCCCGGAGCCACACGCACCGCACCGCCCCCGTCACGACACGGCCGCCCCCAGCGGGCGTGGGCGGCGGTCACGGGGTAGCTGTTCCCGCCGCTCCACGGTCCCCCCTCGGTTCCCCCATCCAGAGGTGTATCCATCTGCTCGGAGCTATTCACCCCTTCGTGCAGGCGCTCGGAGTGAACCGAGGGAGCGGAAGGGGGCGCGTTCGCCGCGCGATCTGTTCCGCTGATCTTCACGTGCCTACCGTCGGAACACAGGTACGACGGGGAGGTCAGGACATGGTGGTACGGGGCCGTCGGGCGACCGACGACGGCCGCCGGGCGGCGCGGGACGAAGTCCTGGTGCGGGTCGGCGATCTGGCGGGACGACCACGCGGCACGGGCTTCGTCGCCGACCACCACGGCACGGTCGTCACCAGCCACGAGGTGGTGGACGGCCTGGCCCGGATCGTGGTGCGCGCCACCGGCGACCGTGTCTGCGTGGTCACGTCCGACGCGGTCACCCCGCTGCCCGCCCTCGATCTCGCGCTCATCCGCACCCAGGGCCTGTCCGTGGATCCGCTGCCCTTCGCCCCGAGGGACGGGGTCGAGACGGGCGCGTACGTCCTTATCGCGGCCGGCGGCTGGCGCGAGGCCCGGGTGCTGGGCACGGCGGACGTGACGTACACCGCGACCGACGGTTTCCATCTGTTGCGCGGTGCCCTGGAGTTGGCGATCGGCACCGCCGGGAGCGAGGCGCTGCGGCTGGGCGGTGGCGCGGCCGGGGGACCCGTGCTCGACATGACCACGGGTGCGGTCCTGGGTGTCCTCGGTACGGCGCTGGAGGCACAGCACCGGGCCACCGGCTTCGCCGTCCCCCTGCGCGGGTGGCGGGCCGAGCAGCCGCTGGCCGAGCTGCTCGCGCGCAACGCGGCGACCGTACCGGCGTACGGGACCGATCTGAACCTGGCGGGGGTACTGGAGCTCACGGCCACGACGGTGGGCTCGGACGGGCCGGGGCGGGTGCGGGGCCGTGGCGGCGACCGGTGCCGATCCCGTCGAACGGATCGATGCAGTAAGGGAGTTCAGCGCCTTCTCCGAGGGCCCCGCCACGGTTCTCGGTCTCGTCGGACCGCCCGGCAGCGGCCGTACGACGGAGCTGGCCGCGCTCGCCGCCCGACGCGGCCGGGGTCCCGCCCCGCTCCCACCCTCTGGCTCCGCGGCGCCGACCTCCTCTCCGACGACACCTCCGTGGCGGACGCGGCCCGCCGCGCCCTGGAGCGCGCGGGACGGATCGTGGCGGCGTCCACGGCGGCGGTCTCGGCGGTCGGGGCGGACGCGGAGAGTTCGACGGGGAGTGGGGCGCTTCGCCGGAGGCGGGGAGGCCGGTGGGTGGGCCGCGTCGGACTTCTCGGCCGCCTCCGCCGCTTCCCGCGGGTGCGTGCGGCGGTGAGAGTTCCTCGGGCGTTGGGGTGGGGCGGCCCTGGCTGCCCGGCCGCTACCAGGGTGAGTTGGGGGACATCCGGCCGGAGCGGCTGGCGCGGCTCGCGGAGGCCGAAGGGCGGCCGCTGCTGCTGCTCCTCGACGGACCCGAGGAGATGCCGCCGACGCTCGCGCACCGGCTGGCCGAGTGGACCGCGGGGACGGTCGAGTGGCTGCGGGCGAACGGGGCTCGGCTCGTGGTGGCCTGCCGCGCCGAGTACTGGGAGCGGGCGGGGCGCACTTCCCGGCGGACCTGCTGCACGGTGCGGGGCACCACCGACCGGCCTGCGTGCGCCTGGGCGACCTCACCGAGAGCGAGGCCCGCCGGGCCCGCATGCGATACGGGATCCCCGAGGACGCGCTCCCCGCGGCGGACGCCCGCCACCCCTCACCCTGCGACTCCTGTCCGAGGTCCGGGCCGCCCTCTCGGCCCCCATGAACGGCGGGCCCGGCGAGGATGGCGCCTTCGCCTACCACCGGACGAGCCCCCGGCTGGACCCACCTGGGCGGACCGGCCCGACGGGGCCTCGGAGGACCGAGTACCGGTGGACGGAGGGCCGGAGAAGCAAGGCCGGGGTGGTCGTGGGTCGGAGGACCAGGGCGGGTACGGCGGGGCGCCCGGGAACCGGGGCCGGGACGGTTGGGAAGGGAAGGGACCGGAGAAGCAGGGCGCGTACGGCGCGGTCTCCCCGTACGGCACGGCTTCCGCGTACGGCGCGGTCTCCCGTACGGCACGACATCCACGTACGGCGCGGCCTCCTCCCCGGATCCGATGGCCTCTTCTCCCGACTCGACCGGCTCCGGCCCGACCCCGACCACCCACGGCTCCGGCCCGACCCCGACCTCCTCCGGCCCAACCGCACCCCCAAACCCCCACCCCTCCAGCCTCCCCGGCAGGGACGACGTGTTGGCTGCCTATCTGGATCTGATGTGTCTGCGGGTCGCCGTGCGGCTCGCCGCGGTGAACGGGGTGCGAGGGGCCGGCGTACGGCGCCTGGCGGCGCAGGTCGCGGGGCAGGTGCACGAGGCCGCCCGGCGGTGTCTCGGCCCCGGGCAGGGGGAGTTGGACCGGGCGGCGTTCGAGGCCGTGTTCCCGTGGGGACCCGTGCCGGGACGGCGACTCGGCGGCACCACCGGCTGGGCCTCGGCCGTACTCACCGAGGGCCTGCTCGTCCCGGCCGGCGACGGCTACCGCTTCGCCCACGAGGAGCTGGCCGACTGGATCCAGGGCGCCCACCTGGACCTCGACGCCGCACTGCACGCGCTCGTGCACCACGGCTGGGTCGCCCAGGCCGAGGCACGGCGTGGCTGGGGCACGATGCCCTCGGAGGCGCGTGTCCGCAGGCAGGCCCGCCGGGCCACCCGCAACCTCCCCGTGCCCCGCCACCGGATCGGCCCCGTCGTCCACGCCCTTCTCCTCCTCGGCCGGCAACAGGGCCCCACCGAACTGGCCGGACGCCTGGAGGAGTTGCTCGACGCCCTGGACGCCCTGTTGCCCCCGGGCGCCCTCGCCCCGGACGACCCCACCTGGTGGGCCACCCGTCTCCTGGCCGAGGCCCTGCTCCGGGTGCCCGACGCGACGCCGTACACCAGGGTGCTGCGGTTCCTCACCGAGCGGATCGGTGCCTGGCGTGCCCAGAGCCGAGGCGTGCCGGCCGAGTTCGGGCCGGACTTCTGGGCCTCGCTGCCCCTGCCCGAGGCGGAACGGTTCGATCTGCTGCGACGCCTGGTCGTCGCCGACCCGGCCACCGGTGAGGGGCCTCGCTACCTGGACGCGGTCTCCCGGCTGCTGGCGGCCGACCCCGCCGCCGTACAACCGCTCCTCACCCGCTGGTTCCTGGACGACACCCCGTTGGTCGCGACCCCGGACGCCACCGTGGCGACGGCCGCGCAGGCACTGCTGCACACCCATCGCCGATGCGCCCTGGACGATCTGACCGAAGCCCTCGTCGAGAGCGCGCACCGGCGGGGCGACGAACTCCTCGCCGTACTGTCCGAGGAGGAGCCCTCGGCGGTGTGCCGGGCCGTCGACCGGTGGGCGCACGACGAGCGTCCGGCCCGGCGCGTCGCGGGGCTCGCGTACGGGCTGCGGACCGCTCCGCACGTCAGCACCGAGGCGGACCGCGAACTCCTCCGCCACGCGGCACTCGCCCTGCTGGGCCACCCCGCCGACGTCACCCTGCACAGCGGCGCCCTCGCCCTGCTCGTACGGGATCCGCGGACCCGGTCGCGGTATCTGCCGCAGGCGCTGGCGCGTTTCGCCGACGGTGACCCGCAGCTGCCCGCCGGCGCCGTGGTCACCGCGCTGGCCACCGACCCGGACCCGGTCCTGGAGGCCTTCCGCGCGCGGCTGCGCGTGCCGGGCGCCGAGGGCTCGGACGGGGAGGCCCTGCGTACGCTCGCCGAGGTCACCACGCCCGGCCTCGCGCGCCGCGTCACCGCCCTCGTACGGGAGGTCGTCGCCCTGCGCCCCGAGGTGGCCGGACACGTCGCCGTGTACGTCGACCGCAGACTGGAACACGGTCCGGGCACCCGCGCCGTACTGTTCCCGCTGGTCAGCGGCCTCATCGTCGACGGTCCCGTCCAGGTGCGCGCGGCCCTCGCGGCGGTCTTCGCCGAGCCGGGCACCGCCGCTTCCGGACCGCTGCGGCGCGAACTGCTCGACCTGCTGATGGCGACCGAGCGGGACCCCTCCGTCCTCGACGCGCTGCTGCGGGCGGTCGTCGCGAGCACGACGGGCAGATCGGATACGGCGGGCAGATCGGATACGGCGGGTGTGGCGAATACGGCGGGTACGGCGAACATGACGGGTGCGGCGGGCACGATCGACGGCGCGTCCGTCCGGGTGCTGGTCCACCGGATCGGCTTGCTCCTCGTCCGTACGCCCGAAGGGGCCACCCGGTTCGACTGGGCACTCGTCGACATGGCGCGCCATGTGCCCGGTTTCGCGGAGCTGGTGGCCGGCTGGCTCAGCGGCACGCCCCAGGAGTGGGCGGCCGTGGTCGGTCCCAGCACCCGCCGGATGATCGAGAACCTGGCGGGCGTACCGGGTGTGCGGGTGCCCGCGTGAGGAGGGACGCGCGTGCCGGGTCGAGGGGCTGGGTGCCGTGCTCCGGGTCACAGCCCGGATGCCGATGAGGGCGGAGCGCATCGGGCATGGCACCCTTAGACCTGCGCAAGGGTTAAGCGTCAATACGGACACGGGTTCGACGAGGAGCGGTCACAGTGCAGCGCTGGCGTGGCTTGGAGGACATCCCCGAGGACTGGGGGCGCAGCGTCGTCACCATCGGCTCCTACGACGGGGTGCACCGCGGGCACCAGCTGATCCTCCGGCACGCCGTGGAACGGGCCCGTGAGCTGGGCGTTCCCTCCGTCGTCGTCACCTTCGACCCGCACCCCAGCGAGGTCGTGCGCCCCGGTACGCATCCTCCGCTGCTCGCCCCGCACCACCGCCGTGCCGAACTGATGGCCGAGCTGGGCGTGGACGCGGTCCTGATCCTGCCCTTCACGACCGAGTTCTCGCGGCTGTCGCCGGCCGACTTCGTCGTCAAGGTGCTGGTCGACAAGCTGCACGCCAAGTTCGTCGTCGAGGGCCCCAACTTCCGCTTCGGCCACAAGGCCGCCGGGGACGTGGCGTTCCTGGCCGAGCAGGGCAAGACGTACGACTTCGACGTCGAGGTGGTCGATCTGTTCGTCACCGGCGAGGCGGGCGGCGGACAGCCGTTCTCCTCGACCCTGACCCGGCGGCTGGTGATCGAGGGCGATGTCGAGGGCGCGCGCGAGATCCTCGGCCGCCCCCACCGCGTCGAGGGTGTCGTCGTACGCGGCGCCCAGCGCGGCCGCGAGCTGGGTTTCCCCACGGCCAACGTCGAGACCCTCCCGCACACCGCGATCCCCGCCGACGGTGTCTACGCCGGCTGGCTGCACGCCGCCGGCGAGGCCATGCCCGCCGCGATCTCGGTCGGCACCAACCCGCAGTTCGACGGCACCGAACGCACGGTCGAGGCGTACGCCATCGACCGCGTCGGCCTTGACCTCTACGGCCTCCATGTCGCCGTCGACTTCCTCTCCTTCGTGCGCGGCCAGGCGAAGTTCGACTCGCTGGACGCGCTCCTCGTGGCGATGGGCGAGGACGTGAAGCGGTGCCGGGAGCTGATCGGCGCGTACGAGGGCGACGAGGCGAAGTAGCCGCCGAGACCTGGAGATGGACCGAGGCCCGTACCGTTCACGATCCGTGAACGGTACGGGCCTCGGTCGTGCCGCCGTGCGGCGCCCGGCTACTGCTGGGGTGGGGCCGGGGTGCGGCTGACCCTGCTGCGGCGGATACGGCTGTCCGGGGGCGGGCTGGCCGGGCTTGGCCGGGGTGGCCAGGGTGGCCGTAGGGCTGCGGGCCTGGCCGGGAGCCGGCTGACCCGGATAGGGCTGACCGGGATACGGCTGCTGCCCCTGCTGTGGATGCTGCGGGTACTGCGGCGCGTACGGCTGCTGACCGGGCGTCTGCTGACCGGGCGTCTGCTGGCCCGGCGTCTGCTGGCCCGGCATCGGCGGGGCGACGACCGGCGGCGGGTTGCCGTCCGACGTCCACAGGCCGTGCGACTGCTGGTGCCGGGCGATGTCCTCGGCGACCATCGCGGCGAGCGTGAAGTACGCCTCCCGCACCTTCGGCCGCATCATGTCGAGGTCCAACTCGGCGCCCGCGGAGAGGTGTTCGTCGAACGGCACGACCACGACGCCCCGGCAGCGCGTCTCGAAGTGGGAGACGATGTCCTCCACCTTGATCATCTTGCCGGTCTCGCGCACGCCCGAGATGACCGTGATGGAGCGTGCCACGAGATCCTGGTACCCGTGCGCGGAGAGCCAGTCCAGTGTCGTACTGGCGCTGCTCGCACCGTCCACGGACGGCGTCGAGATGATGATCAGCTGGTCGGCGAGGTCGAGCACTCCGCGCATCGCGCTGTAGAGGAGGCCGGTGCCCGAGTCGGTGAGGATGATCGGGTACTGCTTGCCGAGGATGTCGATCGCCCGCCGGTAGTCCTCGTCGTTGAACGTCGTGGAGACGGCGGGGTCCACGTCGTTGGCGATGATCTCCAGACCGGAGGCCGCCTGCGAGGTGAACCGCCGGATGTCCATGTACGAGTTGAGGTACGGGATCGCCTGGACGAGGTCGCGGATGGTGGCCCCGGTCTCGCGCCGCACCCGACGGCCGAGCGTGCCGGCGTCCGGGTTGGCGTCGATCGCGAGGATCTTGTCCTGCCGCTCGGTGGCGAGGGTCGAACCGAGGGCCGTGGTGGTCGTCGTCTTGCCCACGCCGCCCTTGAGGCTGATGACCGCGATGCGGTAGCAGGACAGCACCGGCGTCCTGATCAGCTCCAGCTTCCGCTGCCGCTCGGCCTCCTCCTTCTTGCCGCCCAGCTTGAACAGCCCGCCGCCCGAGGCCGGACGGCTGCTCTTCTGCTTCTGCTTCTTGCTGTTCAGCAGTCGGTCCGACGACAGCTCGACCGCTGCCGTGTAACCGAGCGGTGCCACACCCGGGTTGGTCGGCTGCCGCTGATCGTGCTGCACGGCCTGCGGCCAGGCGGCGCCGGTGCGGGGGTCGACGGGGCGGACGGCTGGGGCTGCCCACCGGGCTGACCGGCCTCCGGGCTGTCCCGGGTATCCCGGGCTGGCCGGGGAGGGGGCTGGGAAGGCTGGGGTTGACCGGGGTGGCCCGCCTGCCCCGGCTGGGCGGGGGCTGGGGAACCCAAACCGGCCTGCGGCGCAGGGGAGTTGGGCTGACCTGGAGGGGCGGCGCCGGGGCACCCGGAGCGGCGGCGGGCGGGAACCCGTAGCCGGGCTGGGGCGCCGGGGTACTGGGGGCCGGGCTGCCCCGCCTGCTGAGGAAAGCCGTAGCCCTGCTGCGGAGGAACGGGTGCCGCCGGGGGCCCCTGCTGCTCCGGCTGGACCGGCCCCGGCTGGCCCGGTTGGCCCGGTTGGGCCGGAGGCTGGGGAAGCCGTAGCCGCCTGCTGGGGATGGGTGCCTGCGGGGAGGGGAGCGCCGGGAGGCGGGAAGCCGTAACCGGGGTGGGCTGCGCGAGGGGTGCCGCGACGGGATGGGGCGATCGGCGGCTGGCCCGGATGCCCAGGCTGACCCGGATGTCCAAGCTGACCGGGCTGTTCTGCCTGTCCCTGCTCCTGCTGCTGTGCCTGCTGCTCCGGCTGGACCGGTCCCGGCTGGCCCGGTTGTGGCGGCTGGCCTGGCTGGGCCGGGAGGCTGGGGAAGCCGTAGCCGCTCTGCTGGGGATGGTGCCTGCGGCGGCACGGGCCCGCCCGCGGGCGGGAAGCCGTAACCGGCGGGGAGGGGCGCGGGCGCCTGCGGGAGGCGTCGGACCGGGTGCTGGGGTCGGCGCAGCGGAGGCGTCGGCGGGCGGCACGGGTGCGCCGGGGGCGGCGGCGTGGGACGCGGCGTCGACGGGGCTGCCCCAGGCGGAGGGCGCGCCCTGAGGGGCCTGCGGGTGGAACGGCTGCTGAGGCGGCACGGACGGCTCCTCTGCGCGGCCGTCGACTGCTGCCCGTCGGGCGTTTCGGGAACCACAGGTGTGGTCGGCGCCTGCGGTGCGGACGGGGCCAGGCGCCGCCGGGGCAGCCCGGGCGTCAGCGAGCTGAAACGCGGGCGGCAACGGCGGAGTCCACTCTGCGGCGGCGGAGGCGTCCAGGCGGGAGGCGCCTGCGGTACGGCGTTGGGGGCGCCGGAGCGGCAGCGGAGGACGGGGCAGCGGAGGACGGGGCAGCCTGAGGAGTGCCGGGCTGCGGCGGGAGGTGCTGGGGCAGGGTGGCCCGAGGAGTGGCACCCTGAGGCGCGGTGGCAGGGGAGCGGACTCCTGCGAAGCGGTGGCCCGGGGCTCGGCGCCGGGAGAGGAATCGGCGGCCTTGGGGGTGTCGGGAGCGGCGTCCTGCGGGGCGGGATCCTCAGGAAGGGCATCTTGCGGAGTCGCGTCCAGCGGAGCCGCGCCCTGCGGAGCGATGCCCTCGGTGGGAGCTCCCTGTGGGACGGCGCCGGGGGCGGGACTGTCCTGCGAATCCGGGCCCTGGGCGGACGGCTCCTGTGGGTCTGAGCCCTGAGCGGACGGTTCCTGCGGACCGGCAGGCTGCGCAACGGCGTCCTGAGATCCCGAACCCACCGGCTCGGCCGCATCGGTGACGCTTGCGGAGACGTCCTCGGAGGCCGCGACGCCGCCGGACTGCTCGCCCTCAGCGGCATCGGCAGAGCCAGACGCCACCTCGGCGGCAGAACCCTCGGCGCTGCCACTTCCCTCGCCGTGCTGACCGTGGCCGCTCGCCGCGCCGTGTCCCTCGCCGGATGGGGCGGCATCCCCCGACGTCTCGACGACCTCAGCGGCAGCGGAGGCGGCGCCACTGTCTTCGCTCGCACCCGAAGCCGCACCCGCACCCGCAGGCTCGCTGGAGGCACCCGTGGGCACGGCCACGTCCGCGATCTCACGCTTCAACGCGGTAGCGGAGATGCGCATGGTCGCGCCACTCTCGATGTCCGCACCTTGGCCGCCGGCCTCGGGCGCGGCGGCCACCGGAGGCCAGGGCGGCGGCAACGTGCCACCCGAAGCGCCAACCGGCGCACCGGACGTGTCGACAGGCGGACCGACCGGCGGCGCGGGCGGAGGCGTCACGGCCCCGCCGGGGGACGGCATGCTCCCCGCGCCCACCCCCGTGTCAGCGTTCGCAGCCGCACCCGAACCCGACCCCGATTCCGAACCGGCCCCCTGCGAAGAAGCGTTCTGCGTGTACCAGGCAGGCGGCGCGTAGTCGATGGTGAACTCGCCCGTCGCCTCGACGGCGGACTCCGCGTCGGACTGGTCATCGCCGGGTGTGGCCCAGCCCCCGCGGATCCCGTCCCGATCGCTGTTCACAATTCCTCCTGGTGTGGTCGAGCACCCTCAAAGCCGTGCCGGGGCCGACCGTTCTGGTCGTTCGAGCCGTGTCGTCGTGACGTCGTGATGTGCGCCCCCGGTCCCAGCCTAATCACCACAAGCGCCATGACGGCAGGCCCGTCCACCCCTCCGTGCCTGCCCGCTCCGTCACGCCCTGCCCTGAGATGGCACACATATCCCCAACGAGTGTCAACAAATCGGTCATTGCAGGTGAACAACTCGAAAGAAGAGGGAGGCGAAGGGTTACGGGACCGGTACCCCGAGGCGGTCGTATCCGTCAGTCCATCCGCCGGGGCGTACCCAGCAATCCGATCTCGGCGTCGGTCGGCTGGGTCATCACGTACTGCCGGTCACGGTCGGCACTCCAGAGAGTGACACCGTCGGCGAGCGAGGGCAACGACTCGACGTCCGCCCGGGGCAGAGCCATGGTGCGCCCCAACTCCGCCGCCTCGTCGGGCGAGACCCGCTGCACTCCGACCAGACGAGCCTGTCTGATGAGCCGCGGAGCCACCGGGCTGAGGTAAGGCAACAGCGTGAGTACGGACTGCCAGGGCCCGGCGACGACCCGACCGCGCGGCGGCCGCATACCGCAATCACGCACCACCAGCACGGGACCGGCGGCTGACGCACCCTGCGGCGGCACCCGCCCGACGTCGTACACGGCCAGACCGTTCTGGCCGCCGCCCATCGCGTGCACCAACTGCATCCAGGACTGCGCGCGCCCAGTCTCCACGGCGACCCGCGCCCCGGTGGCCGCCGCGCGCAGCGCGAGTACCTGGGCGGTCCACAGTCCGCCGATCAGGACGACGTCATAGGGGGTGGGTCGGTTGATCCCGAGGACGGCGGGTCGGCTCTCGGCGTCGACGCCGATGACGACGCCGTCGTCCCCGACGGGCAGCGCGAGCGAGTCGAACTGCTCCACTGACAGCGCGTGCCGTCCGTGCCGGGGCCCGATCAGTCCGAACCCGGAACGCAACCGCTCACGCATCCGCTCACCCATGGAAGGTTCCGGAACGGTGGAACCAGGTGCGTGGGGGCCCGTACCGGTCATGGTCATCACCGAACACCTCCCAGGGGCAGCGTGGCGAGGACGCCCGGCACCTGTTCACGATCGAGCCGCGCGAGCCCGGTCCCGGCCTGCCGGGCCGCGTGCTCCAACGCGCGACGGGCGACGACGAGTTCGTCGTCGCCACGGCCCGTCACCCGAACGTGTCCGGTGACCGTCACCTCCTGTCGCACTCCGCGTGCCACGGTCAGACTGAACGTGGTGGCGAGTGCGGGCAGGGCTGTCAGCTGTCCCACGAGCTGCGGAAGGGAGGGACCCCGGCCACCCAACTGCGGCCATCGCCGCACCCAGTAGGTGGTGTGCCGACGGTTGTCGCACCGCCAGTTGCGCCCGGACTCCTCGGTCCGTCGCTGCGGTGTCTCCGTACGCCCCGCCTCGGCCGTCACCAGGGGGTTGGCACAAGCCGAGGTGGCGACGGCGGTTATCAGCTCCTGCTCGTCGAGCACGGTCGTACGGAATCCGGACCCGGTGAGCCGACTGGCCAGATGGTCCGCGACCCGCACCACGCACTTCTGTGCCCCGAGGAGACCGCCCCCGCGCGCGGCCACGGCTTCCGGGCACAGCTCCGGATCGAGCTTCAGCGCGATCCAGGTGATCCGGATGGCCGGCGTACCCGTCTGGGCCTGCAGCGGCGCGTAGTTGCTCACGGCCACCGACTGCTGGGGCAACTGGATCGCGGGCGCCGGCTGGGTGTGCAGCACGATCTGCGCCCCCTCCAACCGGATCCCGTCGACCTCCAGCGAGTCCCGCACCAGGCCCAGCGGCAACGGCTGCCGGCTCCTGTCCGCCCGAAGCGCCGTGGCGTCCGCCTCGACCTGCAACACGGCACTGACGAACGTGCCGTCCCCGATGATCCCGACGGCACGCCGGTCCCGCCCGCGGTAGGTGTAGCTCCGCAGCGTCGGGTCGCACTCCACCGCCGGCGCGAGACCTGGCTCGGTCCCGGGCGGTATCACAGTCTCGGCTGCCTTCCGCTGCCGTGCCTTCAACGCCCTTGCCGTGGCCAGCCATTCGGGCAGCGAACGCCCCCGGCGACGTACCACTGCGAGCAGCACCAGCAGGCTCGCGACGAGGGCCGCGGGCACGAGAACGAGGGGGTGCACCGCCCAGCCGACGAGCAGCACGGCGGCGGCCGCTTCGACGAGGAGGACCTGCCGAAACCGGAATGCGCCGAAGTGCCCGGAACCCGCCTTGAGATGCGGTGCGAAGGGACCGGGAGCGAACGTCGTCACCGCGGGCGGGGCCGGGGAAACGGCGGAAGGAGCGGAACGCGGGTCGACCGCTTCAGTACGCGATCGTGATCGCGTCCGGCGTGCGGAAGCCATTGCTGCAAACCCCCCGTAGTCACCTGAAACGCCCCACTCGACAGCGGCCTCGATGGGGAACGAACCCTACCCGCCCCACGTGCGCAGTGGCGCAACAGGCATAGTAGGGGCGGGTCTGACAGCGGAGTGCGGGGGCGTTGCCCCCGGGACGCGGTACGGGGAGAAACAGGCACTCATGGCATCACGGCGGGACGAACTCAACGCCTACACGTTCGCGAAGCGACGCACTCTGGCCGCCTTTCTCCAGCCGTCCCCCTGGGGTTCGGAAGAAGGCGCTCCCAAGCCGTTGCGGGCCGTCGTACCCAGCTTGATCGCCGGCGCCCTCGTCCTGGGCGTCTTCGGTGCCTGGGGCATGTTCCAGCCGACCGCGCCCAAGGGGTGGAACCAGCCGGGCACCCGGGTCATCGTGGGAAAGCAGTCCACGACGCGCTACGTAGTCCTCAAGACGGACGGGACCACCCGCCTGCACCCTGTTCTCAATCTGGCCTCCGCCCGTCTGCTCATGAACGGCGCCGACTACCAGGTCGTCCAGATCAGTGACGAGATCCTCGACTCGGGCAAGCCGCCCCGCGGTCCGATCCTCGGCATCCCCTACGCGCCGGACCGGCTCCCGACCGCCGACGAGGCGGGCGTGGCCAAACGATGGGCGGTCTGCGAGCAGCCCGGCGGCAAGGGAAGCACGGTTCAGG
Organism: Streptomyces sp. MNU76; assembly: GCF_020982545.1. Taxonomy (GTDB): domain Bacteria; phylum Actinomycetota; class Actinomycetes; order Streptomycetales; family Streptomycetaceae; genus Streptomyces. Next base: position 17,416 of record NZ_JAJKLK010000012.1, read on the forward strand.
AGGCGACGTTCGTCCTCGCCGATCGGGACGCGAAGAGGACGGACGGCTCCGAACGCCTTTCCGGCGGCGAGGTCCTGTACGTCAAGACCCGTACCGGGGAACGCTATCTGGTGGACGCCGCCGGGAAGGCGTACCCCGTCGCGGGGGCGGCCACGGAAGAGGACGACCGGAAGCTGACGGACGCGCTCGTGGGCTCCAAGCAGCCGCAGCTCGTCACGCAGGAGTGGATCGACACCCTGCACAAGGGCGACCCGATCGCGTTCCCCGAGCTCCCCGCAGGTGTCGGCTCTCCGGCCGGAGTCCCGGGCCAGCTCTCGAACGACGAGAACCGGGTCGGCATGGTACTCGAGACGGAGACGGGCGAAGGCAAGAAGTACTACGTCGTGCTGCCGGGCGAAGTGAAGCCCGTCAGCGAGTTCACCGCCTGGCTGCTGATCACCTCGCCCCGGACCGGCGTCCTCAACATGAACAGTGAGGCCGCCAAAGTGGGCCTCCAGGACTTCACCGCCGACAGCAGCCCCTTCGCCGGACAGCCGGCGAACTGGCCGGCACGGCGCGCCTCCATGGTCAACTCCGCCTCCGCGGAATCGGGCCGCAACACCGTCTGCAGCGTTCTGCGCGATGTGGACGACGACAACGACACCACGCTCAGCACCTGGGCGGGCAGCGAGTACCCTGCCGAGATCGCCGCAGGCGGCGCGAGCACGTACGTCACTCCCGGAACGGGACTGCTCTACACCCAGATCCAGGGCACCGACACCGACTCAGGATCACTCTTCCTCGTGACGGACACCGGCCTGCGGTACGCCGTCCAGGCGAACGGCGACAGCGACAGCGAGCAGTCCGGCGTCGGCACGGACGGCAAGCAGAAGACGTCGGACGGGACGCCTGAGCTGAGCGAGGCCCAGGTGAAGCTCGGCTACGAGAACGTCCGGCCGGCCAAGGTCCCGCTGGTCTGGTCGGAGTTCCTGGCCAAGGGCCCCCGCCTCGACACCAACAGCGCGCGACAGCCACAGGGTTCGTGAGGACGGGCGCCGGCCCACCACCTCTGCCACGGCTTCACACGACAGAAGGACGGGAGCGACGTACAGGTGTCGCCGAAGAAGAAATCGCTGCCGGCAGCGGCCGCGCTGTTGGCTGTGCTGAGCACCGCACCGCCTGAAACCGGAGTCGACGTCTCCGCCGATGCACGTGTGCCCGTGCGGCTGGACGGCAGCGGTGAGTGCACCTTCCCCGCCAAGCCGGTCAAGGGCACCCCCTGGGCACTGCAGCGGGTGCTCCTCGATGAGCTCTGGCAGGGTACGGACAAGGGCAAGGGCATTCGGATCGCGGTCATCGACACCGGAGTCGACGACAGGAACCCACAGTTGAAGACGGCGGTCGACAAGGCGGCCGGGCGTGACTTCCTGACCACCGGCAAGGGCGCCGATCCCACGAACGACCGGGAGGGACACGGGACGAAGGTCGCGGGCATCATCGCCGCCCGGCCGCACGACGACACGGGCTTCGTGGGCCTGGCCCCCAACGCCACGATCATCCCGATCCGCCAGAACGACGCCGAGAACAGCGGCGACTCGGACTCCATGGCGGAGGCGATCACCTACGCCGTGTCGCAGGGGGCTGACGTCATCAACATCTCCCAGGACACGACGAAACCCCTGTCCGGCACGTCCAGGCTCGCTCAGGCGGTACGCGCCGCCATCGCCCAGAACGTCGTCGTGGTCGCCTCCGCGGGCAACGACGGCCTCGACGGCACATACAAGAACACCTACCCGGCGGCTTTCCCCGGCGTCCTCGCGGTGGCGTCCTCCGACCGGAACAACGAACGAGCCTCCTTCTCACAGGCGGGCGAGTTCGTGGGCGTCGCGGCCCCCGGTGTCGACATCGTGTCCACGGTCCCGGGGGGCGGCCAGTGCACTGACAACGGCACCAGCTTCTCCGCGCCGTTCGTCGCCGGCGTTGTCGCGCTCTTGAAGGAGAAGCACCAGGACTGGTCGACCGCCCAGATCGTGACCCAGATCGAGCAGACGGCCGAACGCTCCGTCAACGGTCACGACAACTTCGTCGGCTGGGGGGTCGTGGACCCGGTCCGAGCCGTCCAGGACTCCGATCTAGAGGACCCACCCTCGTCACCGAGCCCGGACCCCGGGGTGTCGAAGCCCGCAGCCCCCGACACCGCCCGCTTCTCCCTCGCCGAGACCCCACACGAACGCGACGAGCGCTACGCCACGTACGCCCTCGGCCTCACCGCGGCCGTGGTCGCGGTCATCACGGGCACGGCGGTCGTTCTACGTGATCTGCGCCGTCGGAGGCGCGGAGGGGGCGCCTGAGCACGAACTTCGGGCCCCGCCTTCTCCGCTCACCTCGGGGCCCGGCGCACCGCGCGGCGGCCGTCAGGCCGGGCACCCGCCCCGCAGCTCCAGCCACTGACGCGCTCTCACCGGGGGGCGTCGACGTCTTGGTCGAGGCCGCCGTCACGACCACTGTTGTGAGGCGCCGGTTCCAGGTCGAACTCCCCGTCCCGCGCTCCGAGGACGAAGGCCCGCCACTCGGCCTCGGTGTACCGCAGCACCGTGTCCGGATCGAGCGACGACCTCATGGCCACGGCACCGTCGGGCAGGTACGCGATCTCCACCCGCTCCTCGTGCTCCTCGGTGCCCGGCGCGCTGTGCCACGCCACCCCCGAGATGTCGAGCGCGTACAGCTCGTCCTTCTCGCGCTCTTTGCGTTCCTTGAGTGCCCTCTCGGCATCCCTGTCCAGCCCATCGGCCATGACGGCGCGGTTCCTTCCCGACGTACGAACGAGCTACGCACTCACAGTACTTGTGTGGTGGCAACTCCGTGACCGACTGACCCAACAGCGACGTGTCACATGGAGCGATGCCTGCGTCACCGCCCGCTCGCACCCGAATTTCTCGTGCCACTCTTGTCCCGATAGTTGCTCAGCCCTTGAACTGCCCTGTTACGGCTTTGCAGTTGGAAGCGTCACGTCAAGTGACTAGAGTGGTATGCGGTATCACATGGGTGGTACGACACGGGGGCGGTGTAACGCTGTGGCCGCGCGACGCGTGGCAATCACGGTGATTCTTGCCCGCCTGGCATGTGGACGTCGGGCCTCGATGGACGCGTCGCGGCGGTCGGTGCCGCCGTTACTTCAAGAGGAGGGTGGAGAACCTGTGAGTGACATCACGGCGGACCAGAAACGCGAGAACGACCAACTCATCGCGCTTGCCAACAAGATCCAGAACTTCCACGTCGAGGTGAGTCGACGAGTGACGTCGCTCAACACCGTCGTGGACATGATCCAGGGCGGCTGGCAGGGTGCCGCGAGCCAGGAGTACGACAGGGTGCAACGCGAGGTGAACGTCCACCTCAAGAAGCTCCAGGACAACCTCGTCGACCTGGAAGACGTCATGCGCATGGCCGTCAACGGGTTCGAGGACCACGAGCAGGAGCGCATCGCGGAGATCCGGAAGGTGGACAACTCCGCGGAGTCCCAGGCCCAGGCCGAGGCCGGCATGGGAGGCCAGACGTACACCACCAACCGCATCACCAGCCTCGCCTGAGCCACGGAGGAGACCCACGATGAGTACAGGCTTCGACCGCACAGCGATCAACTACGCCACGGTCACCCAGGCGGCGAGTGACGTCCGCAAGACAGCCACTGACCTCACGCAGGAACTCGAAGTCCTCATGCAGGAGGTGAAGCGCGTCGCCGAGACCTGGGAGGGCGAGGCGAAGACGGCGTACGGAGACATCCAGCGCAAGAACACCACCGAGATGCAGGCCATGGCCCAGCAGCTCAATGTCATCGCCAGCCTCCTGGACAGGTCGGTCGTCGGTTACCAGGGCACAGACCTGGATGGCGCGAAGCGCATCCGCATGTTGATGGGCTGAAACACGGCTGAGGGGCGGGGGGCAGCGGGACACGCTGCCCCCCGTGGGCTGACAACGGTCACCCAACAGACTCCGGAGACTGAAGAGGAACCTCGGTCGGGCCGTCAGCTCGCTGCCGTGGAGCACGTGCTGTAGTGGTCCACCTGGCGCAGCCCCTGCCATCAACACCGCGCCCGCCTGTACCACCGCCGCTGGCACGCGTACGCCGACCGCACGGATGTGGTGGGGTGACCTGCCCGGATTGACTCGAGAGGAATTCATGGCGTTCGAACAAGAATGGGCCGAACTGCGCGCGGCGGCGGCCGAGCGGACTGCCATGCAGATCAACAGCGTTCCGGCCGCGGGCGGCGGAGGTGGTGGTGGCGGAAAAGACCTAGTGGTCAATCGGGACGACCTCGGCGCTATCGGCAATGAGGCGTATGACCTGCTGGGGCGGCTGGCGAAGGAGGGCGACATCGCCCGTCCCGCCACGTTCGACGCGGCGATAGCGCTGACCAACGGGAACTTCGTGAGCGGTTCATCCGTGCTGAAGGTGCATGACTACTGGCAGACCCACCTGAGGACGCTGCTGGACGCCTGCGCTCAGATTTCGAATCATCTCGATTACAGCAAGGCCCAAGACGCCAGGGACGAGGTGAAGATCGTGGGAGATCTGACCCGGATATCTGCGCTCACGGAACACATGAAATAGGGCTCGGGGGAGCGCACACTTTGCTGAAGTACGAGGACATCATCGACGCGCCGGTGGCGAAGCTGAAGGCCGCCGTCGACGACTGGTCGGAGATGGCGAAGAAGCTGGACACTCTTGCCACGGACGCCACCGACGGGATGAAGGCAAAGGCGGACAAAGCCTCTTGGGAGGGCGTCAACGCGGGGGTCACCAAGGCGTTCATCGGAAAGACGGCCAAGGAGTTCGCGGACGCCGCGGCCGAGGCCAAGGGCGTGAAGCAGATCCTGGAAGAGGGTCACGCGGCCATCAAGAAGGCCAAGGACGACCTGATCAACATCCGGGACCACGAGGGGCCCGCGGCCGGTATCCGGGTGGACGGCAGCGGCAAGGTCATGGCGAAAAACCCCTTGTCCCAGATCCCCGCGGCGCGCCACGACCCCGACTACAGCGATCTTCTACGGGAGGAACAGCGGAACATCGAGTCGTGGCAGAAGAGGATCGACCTAATCGTCGACAACTGCAACGACACCGATGTCGCCCTCAGGAACACCCTTGAGGCCAATGTCACCGACCGCAAGGACTTCAGCGCTCCGACGTACAAGAAGCTGGACCAGGAGGAAGCCGCCCGGGCCGCCGCTCTGGCGGGCAAGGGCCGAGACCTCACACACTCCGAACTTCAGCAGCTCAACGAACTGCTGAAGGACAACAGTAAGTCGGTGGAGTTCTCCAAGAACTTCTACGAGAGGCTCGGCCCCGAGAAGTCCCTCGCGTTCTTCGGTCAGCTCTCCACAGACACGTACGAGTACGGCAAGGTCGACCCGGAGCGACTCAAGGACGTCCAGCAGCTCCAGGAGAACCTCGGCCTCAACCTGGCCACCGCCTCCCATGACAAGGAATTCGCCGACAAGTGGAGTCCGGAGCTCCGCAAGTTGGGTACGGAGCGCATCCCGCTGTCCAAACACGACTACGGAGGGCCGTTCGGATACCAACTGCTCGGCGGGATCATGCGGTACGGGAACTACGACGCAAAGTTCCTCAACCCGATCGCCGAACACGTGGCGCAGTTGCACGCGAAGGACCCGTACATGTTCGCCGAGAACAAGGTGGTGAACAGTCCGTTCAAGAACCCGTTCAACCCTTCCGGAGTGAACGGGGCCGGCTACGACCCGGCCACCGCCATGCTGGAAGCGCTCGGCAACAGTCCGGAAGCGGCGAAGAAGTTCTTCACCGACCCCCCGACCGCGTACAACGAGGACGGCACGGTCAACCACGGTGCCACGGCCGCCCTCGGGAAAGGCAAGGACGGCGAGGCGATCGACAACTACTTCGACTTCTTCGGCAGCGATAAATGGGAGTCCTTCCCCGACGTCAACTCGCTCGACGAGAAGGAGCTCAAGGAGTCGCTCGACCAGATGCCCGACGCCCTTGGCCACGCCCTGGAGGCAGCGACCCTCGGCTATCCGGCCGGGCACCCGGACGCCGGCGTGGTGCGGGACGCGGACAACGCCGCGGTCATGCAGCAGGTCATGGAGAAGTACGGTGCGGACCCGGGTCTGCTGAAGGAACATCACGAGGCGTTGGCCGACAGCCTGGGCGTCATGGGCGGCGGCTACATCGACGACATCAACTGGGCGCTGGACAAGAACCATCCGGACAGCGTGTTCGCCCCGGGCAGGAATCCGGACGGGCACATCGACTTCGCGGACGGGAACGGGCGGAGTATCGTCCGGGGCTTCCTCAGCACCCTGGGGCAGCACCCGGACGCCTACGCGACGCTCTCGACCGCGGAGCAGGTCTACACCTGCAGCGTGCTGGAAGGGACAGTGGGCCCGGACGGAAAGATCAATGAGGGCGCTGCCAGGGCGACCGTGCTCGTGGGCGCCGAGGTGCAGGGCATGCTCGACCAGTCCCGGGCAGACCAGGTGGAGGCGACGAACCTCAAGACCCACGAGGACTACGAGAAGGCGGTCGCCAAGCGAGCGGGCTGGGTCCAGTTCGGGGCAGCGGCGGGCATCGCGGCAGGCGTCGCGTTCCTGCCCGCGACCGCGGCCGTGGGCACGGCCGCGGTGCTCATCCCGCTGGCGACCGATACCGCCAGTGGTGCTGCCGAACAGGTCATCGGTCAAATGGTCGGCGATATGTCCGAAAAATCCGTGGATGAGCACAAGGAGAAGATTGAGGAGCTCACCAGGGAGGAGAGGACGGCGATCTACTCCGGCGGTGAGCGCATGGCCGAGGCTCCGATGGAGGATTTCCTGGAGCGTCACGTCGCGGAACCCCTCAAAAGCCCGTTCGCACGGGACCTGCGCGAATCGATGGTGATCGGCTACGGGGTCGGCAACGACCGGGAGAACCAGCAGGGCAACGACCCGGAGACCGGCTGAGGCCGGTGGACGGCCGAGGACACGTGAGGATGCGGACAGTGATCAATCGCAGGTCGGTACGCGGGGGACTCCTCGCCGCGGCCATAGCCGGCTCGTTGTTTCTCGGGGCCACCGGTTGTGGAGGAGACGAAGACGACGACGGCCTTCCGAAGGACTACAAGGTCGTGGCGGGGACACAACTCTGCGGTGGCAGGGCCATGTCCGCCGACGCCTCCAGAGCGCTGAAGGTGATCACGGGGTCGTCGCGCTTCGAGGCGTCGGGAGAGCAGTACACCGTCGCGCAGGCCGCGTCGAACCTGGCCATGGCGTTCGGGGACCCCATGACGTATCGCGGGGACGCCTGCCGCGTCTACACGCCCCTCGGCACACCGGACTTCGAACTCAGAATCACTTGGAGGCTGGCCGACAGTGCCCCGACGGACGGGCCAGCGGCCCCGGAGTTCACCGTGCTGAAGATGGGGGAGGAGGCCTTGGCGGCGGCAGACAAGGCGTACGTCCAGTTCGCATGCAAGAGCGACAAGTTGGGTGACTCGTCGGATGCGGCCCATATTGTGATCGGCGTGGAGCACCGGGATCCATTTCATGAACCCGAGGGTGACCTCAAGGCGTTGAAGGACGCCTACGCGACCGTGGCCCACTCCGTCTCGCTTGCCATGGCCAAGCAACTGCGCTGCGAGAACGACGGAGGGCTCCCCGCTAAGCCAGTGCTGGATCCCGCGTAGCCCTTGACGTATGCGGAAACGGCCGTGATCAAGGCGCCTTTCTGTCACTGCAATGGCCTTGAGTCCGCCACCGGCACGAAATCCAAAGCGCCCGATCCCGACCGTTCGTGGCGGCGATACGGGTGTGCGACAGCGTGGACGTGTTCTGGCGCGGAAGCTCCAACCCGCTCCTCGACGACTCGTAGATCGACACACCAGAGTCGGCAACCTGGGTCTTCGAACTTGAGCGGTGCGTCGGTTCAGGCAGGCTGATTGGCTGTCACGTAGCGTGATGGTCAGTGTTGTTGGGGCCTGGCAGCAGGATGCCCGTGGCCATGAGTGTTCATTTCTGTTCTCTACGCAGACTGATCACCGGAAACCACCGGCTTGGACAACGATACGACGTTGCTGCTCGACCTGGACGGCCTGGCCGTCGTGCGGGTCGAGCAGATGGAGAACGGCATCCGCCGGGTGCACCTGGTCACGACTGACGAGCAAGCGCGCGCCTGCCCCGAGTGCGGGGTGTTCGCCACGAGAGCGAAAGGCTCGGCCATCACCCGGCCGCGCGACCTGCCCTTCGGCGAGCGCGGGCTGGAACTGGTGTGGCGCAAGCGCCGCTGGTACTGCACCGAACCCGCCTGCCCGCGCCGGACGTTCACCGAGCAGGTGAGCCAGGTCCCGGCCGGTGCCCGGATCACCTGCTCGGCTGCGGAACGCAGCGGGCCGGCGTGTGTGCGATGCCGGGTCCACGATCATTCAGGCGGGCCGTGACCTGCATCTTTCCTGGCCGACCGTGATGGACGCCTTCCGCGCCGCCGGGCAGGCGGTGACCGCGGCACCGCTTCAGCCGGTCCAGGTGCTGGGGATCGACGAGACCCGGCGCGGGCGCGCGCAGTGGCGGCAGAACCCGGACACCGGCCGCTGGGAGCTGGCCGCCAACCAGTGCCACACCGGCTCCGTCGATGCCTTCGGCATCCAGGGCCTGCTTGGACAGGTGGAGGGCCGTGCCCCCAGCGACGTCCTGGCCTGGCTGTCCACCACCCCGCTGCAGTGGCGTCGGCAGATCTGCTTCGACGCGATCGACATGTCCACCACCTACCGTGCGGCGATCCGCACGGGCCTGCCGCACGCCACCGTGGTCGTCGACCACTTCCACGTGGTCCAGCTCGCGAACAAGATGCTGAACATCGTCCGCCGCCGCATCACCGCCACCCTGCGCGGTCGGCGCGGCCGGGCCACCGACCCCGAGTGGAAGGCCAGGCGCCGGCTCCTGCGCAACCGCGAGGACCTGACCGACCAGCAGTTCACCAGCATGTGGAACGCACTCATCGATGCCGGAGCCATCGGCATGACCCTGCTGACCGCCTGGATCGCGAAAGAACGGCTGCGTGACCTGCTCGCCGTTGCCCGCACCGGCGCCGACCGGCACTGCATCGGCCAGCTCCGCTTCAAGTTTCTCACCTGGTGCGCCGACTCCGACATCCCCGAAGTCCGCCAGCTCGCCGTCACCGTCGACCGCTGGTGGCCCGAGATAGAGGCGTTCATTGCCACCGGCCACAGCAACGCCAAGAGCGAGGGCATCAACCGCATGATCAATCTCACCGCCTGCGCTGCCCACGGCTTCCGCAATCCCGCCAACCAACGCCTACGCACACGCTGCGTCACCACCCGCCGAGCCCGCGGACACCTCCGCACCGCTCAACTTTGAAGACCCTCATAGCCCCGGATCGTTCTGTTGCCAGGGCACTTCTGTGTGGCATGGGCTGGGCGTCACTCGGTTGGTGTGCAGGGCATGGATTTTAAGTGGATCGAAGATCGGGTGATTGAAGTCCGCGTGGGGATATATCGCCTGAGGTCGAGATTTCCCTCTGTGTCTTCGAGCGCTTTCAAGTCACCTGAAGAAGCCAACCATTATGAAGAACGCTCCGAGTGGGATCCAGAATCCGCCCACAATGCGCAGTGTTTGCGGGGTCGCAGTCCCAACGGTTGGAGTTAGTTGCGCATAGATTCGGAAGGCGCGTTCGGCGCTCTTGGCGATATTGAAAGCGAAGAGAACTCCGAGGGTGAAAAATAGGAGTCCGATGACACCGAAAGACATTTGCTTATTCCTCTTCTTCCCAAAGCGTCCAGCCATCCGCCTGACTGAATCCAGTGGATACTTCGTTTCCCACGCCTAGTCCTATGCCACCCGAGAACGTGGAAACATCTTCTCCCTTTGAGTTGGTCGCCCCAATTGCGTTCTGATGGCTCCCCCAGGCGCCGATTCCGGCATGAAATGAACCACTCTTGTCCCATCCCGTTCCTTTGAGCTGACTGATGTCGTCCGCGTTACTTTTTACTATCCCGACGTTGCCTGACGCGCCGAAGTCCCACCCGGCAGTTGTGGCTGTTTTGGAATACATCAAGTTGATCTGGGAGCGCCCGTCGGGTGTGAGAGTATTCACCAGTGAAACCTCTCCGCCGATGCCTACACCAAATCCAATGGATCCACTCAGGGAAATCCCTTTGGTGTTATTGAAGCCGGTGAATTCTGCAACCCCTTCGATGGTGGTGCCTACAAATTTTGTCCCCACGTCTCCCGGTTGCTTTGAAAATGTATCCACTGCATAGCTGATGCCCCTGATTATGGTCTTCAGGTTTTCTTCTTGGTCTCCCTCTTTTTCCTTCTCTCGTTCGGCCGCGGCTTTCCGTTCTTCTTCTTCCTTCTTGGCCCCTCTTTCGTATGTCTCTATGTCGTCGACAGCAGCCCCGTTGAACTTGTGCCCCTGTCCTAGCGCCTGATCGATCAGGCGTCCGGCCCAGCCCTTAATGCCGACTGCTTCACGCAGGGCGAGCTTTACACCCTGGTCGGCTTGGGCGACGGCCTGCACGGCGGTTTTGATCACTTCCGTCCAAGCGGCTTCGGCTTCCTTGGCCTTCGATACATGGGTAAGGTACTCGGGGTCATGTCGCATAGCGGTGAGCTTGCTGAAGTCGTATGTGGCCTCACCCATGGTGTTGATGTGCATATCGGCATGTTTGGCTTCTACGGCGAGATCCTTCACCCGTCCGACCAGCCGGGAGAACCGCTCATGAGCGTCCCGCAGAATCGAGGCGAGTGCGCGGGCCTCCACCTGGGCATCGGCGAACTGCTTCCGGGTGGCCGCGAACCGGTCTCCAGCTGCTCCCGCGCTGACTCCTATCCAAGTGCCATCGGTGGCGACCCCCTCCACCTTCGCTGCGTAAAGCGACTCCAATTCATCGAAGGCGCCCGCCATATCATCCCAGTCCTTGGCCGCCGTGCGCAGAACGTTGATCCGCACGGTGATCACATCCTGATAGGTGAGCACAATCTTCCCCCGCTGTCATCTGTTATGTTTTCGGGTCACTACCCGCGCGGATTTGCGCTATCTCGCTTTGAATTGCGAGGCCAAGGTACTGGAAGTCCCTTTTGATCCCTGTTAGTGCCTCTCGGTCTCCTTCAAGACGGCTCTTGAGGCTCTTTATCTGGAGCTTCCATTCGCTGTACGCATCCTTGAGGCCGGTGCCGGTTTCCCAGTCTGTGAACTCCCGTGCGGCCGCGCCTGAATTCTCCTCTACATGGCGTCCAGCTTTTTCCATTTCTAGGGGGAGGCCATCGGGCTGCAACAGCTTGATGGCCACCGTCTTGCCCAATGCGTTCGTTTTGAGATCCGCAGTGTTACTCCCACCCCCGTCAGCGGGCAGTAGGTTCAGCTGCATGTTGTTTTCTTGGCGGGCTGCAGCTGCGCCCCGCGCCTGCCCCCACGCTTCGTCGAACGACATTGCTATTTCCCTTCGTGTTGCTCACGGTATCCCGACGTCGTGGCTATGGACACTTGCGAGAGCTATCCCGCGTCGGGTCTGTCTCCGGGGGTTGAGCCGACACGTAATGCTGCGGTGGGCACGGATGAGTGGAACTGCTGGGCGCGGACATCGGTGGTCGCGGACTGGTCAGCAGCGCATCGCTTCGACGGTGAGCTCGGGCAAGGGAAACAGCGACTGCGGTACCGACAATGGCTGCCGCTCCAAGACCTAGACCGATCCAAAGGGCTGTTCTGTAGTCCTCCGGAGCGGACGTGGAGGAGGTAGGCTCTCCGTCCTCCTTGCTTTTACCAGAGGAGCTGGTGGATTTCGATGGCTCAGGGCTCGGGGACACAGAGGCTGCTGCAGTGAGATCGGACAGAGGGTACTCGTCGGCGGGGCCCGGGTCACCAGGGTTCTGCAGCGCGATTCGCGGACGGACCATGCCATAACCGATGGCGTTGTTCCAGGTCCACCTCTTTTCGTTGCCCTTCATCGTGTTGATCAGGACACGCAGAACCTGGTTGTTCGTCCAGGTCGGGTGCTTCGACCAGATGAGGGCGGCGGAGGCCGAGGCGATGGCGGCGGCGCCACTGGTTCCGTCGGACCTGCAGATCTGAGTTCCACCTGCGCAGGCGCTGTACATGTCCTCTCCAGGAGCGGCGACATCAATCTGAGGTCCCCACTGCGAGAAGGAGCTACGTTCGAGCTTCTCGTTGATCGATGCCACAGCAACCACTCCAGGTACGGCCGCTGGGTACCCGACCAGATTGTGCCCATCGCCTTCGTTTCCGGCGGCTGCGAAAATCAACTTACCTTTCCGAAGCGCGTACTTGACGGCAGAAGCAAGTCCCGGCGTATTCGCGTCTTCTTTGAAGCTCCCCCCGGACACATTGATAATTTTCGCCTCAGAATCTGCCGCGTATCTGATCGCTCTAGAAATTTCTGCGGCATAAGTCGATCCGGATTTAATATTCTCGAAGCTCTCACCGTTGGCGAGTGCCATGCGGATGGGGAGGATCTTGGCTCCTGGTGCCAGGCCATATGAGCCATTCAGGGCTCCTCTCCCACCGGTGGCGGCGATAAGCGCGGCAATACTGGTGCCGTGACCGTCGACATCAGTATGTTCGTCACCTGCCAGTCCTGAATAGTCCTCGCCGTCCAGGACCTGGCCTTTGAGGTCGGCCAAGGAATCATCGACACCCGTGTCGATTACAGCGACAGCGACGCCTTGACCGGTGCTTACCTTCCACATCTCTTCGGCATGCATGGCGTCGAGGTGCCACTGCCTCTCGCGGACCGACTCGGCATGAGCGGGGGATTCGGTGAGACCTACCAGCACCAGGCCAAGAGCAGCTGACAGCACCGACAGGGGCCGGAGTGTTCGTTTACCGCTGGAGAACATGTGCCTTCCTGGAAAGGTTGTTTGGCTTCAGTCGACGACCGGTGGAAGGGCGCGGCGCGTGCCACGATTCCACGTCTCCTCGTCCTCGACGAGGTAGTCGGGCCGTTCACCCTGTGGCTGATCTCGACGGGCGTCTGAGGTGTGGGCGTTGTGAGGGACTGATCCAGTGCGGCCGGCGGTCGTACGGTGCGTCTGGTCTGGGGCGCTGGAGCGACCTACCAGACCAGCTCCACCTGGCGTGAACGGGCGAGTGCCGGAGCGATCGGACTGCGCTGGACGACCGCCCATAACCCCGCCGCCTTCAGAGGCAAGGCGTCGGCCTCCGGCTACGCCACTTTGATGGACATTGGGGTTACCCATCGGCGTACCGGGGGCCACACCGCGTCCCATCGGCGTACGGCCCTGTGTGGCGTCGCCGCCGATGACCGTCCCGCGCGGAAGGCCGCCTGTGCGACCGGAAGTGGGTGGCACGGGACGGCCACCCACGATTCCGGTCTCGCGTGGCATGCGAACCCCACCGCCGCTGGCAGGTCCCTGCCCAGGCATAAGAGGAGGCCGTGTGGTCGAAGGAATGCGGCCGGGAATGGACTGGCCCGGTCCCTTTCCTCCGCCGTTGAAGGAGTGAGGAATCGGACTGGGCTGTGTGAGAGGCGCGGTCTCAGCGCGCTGAGCAGGTCCGTTGGCAGGTGGATTGGGCAGACTGGGAGCTGATGAATCGGGAAGCGTGGACAAGCCGTCGATTCCCATCGAGACGGGTCGCGAGCGGTCAGCTGGGTCTTGAGCGTGTCCCTGCGAAACTACTTGAGTAGTGGCATACGGACTGGTACCTCTTCCGCTCCCGGTTTGCGTGAACATGACCGAGTTAGCGCCGGACGCTCCTTGGGAGCTGCCAGGGGATACGTACTCGCGGCTCATCCAGTGGTCGGGACCCAAATGCTCCGCCGGCGGCGAAAACGTAGGCGGCTCCACAGAATTAACCTGCACAGCCGACTGCTGATAAGCCTGCGCCAGCTTCCGCATCTGCTGGGCCGCCTCGTACCGCGCCGCGTCGATCCGCCCCTGTGCCGCCGTCGCGTCGGACTGGGCGGTCTGGGCCAGTTTCTTGGAGTCGGGGTCGTTGCGAGCGCCGGGCTCCTTGGTCGCCGCGAGGGACTTCTCCGCGTTGCGGAGGTCCGCCTGCGCGGCCGTGGTCTCGGAGGTGTCCGGCATGACCGCCTTCGCCTCCGCGATCGCCTGGGAGACGATGCCCATCCACCGGGACGCCACCTCGGCGTACTCCCCGAGGTGGAGCGTCGCGCTCGCCGTCTGCCCGCCCCACTCACGGAAGGTGTCGCCGGCCTCGCCCTGCCATTCCAGGTCCTTGACGTACGTCATGAGGTCGTCGCCGATCTTGGTGATCGTCGAGGCGGCCTTGGAGAGCTTTGCGGCAAGGTCGTAGGCGCTCTCGGAGTTCGCCGAGTTGAGCATGGCCACCAGTTGGGCGTGGGTCATGGACTCGAAGTCGGTGTGCTGGGGCGTGGGTTGCTTCTGCCTGGGCTGCTCGCTCATTACAGGCCCTTCTCCGACTCCGTGACCTCCGCGACCGGCTCGCCCTGCTGTCGGCCCTGCTCCTCGCCCTGCCGTCGGGCATACGGATCACGGTCGGCGTCGTAGTACTTGTCGACCTCCGCGTTGACCTCCCGCATCCGCGCCTTGATGTCCTCGTCCAGGTTCTCGAAGCCCACCCGTGACGCGTGCACGGCCAGTCCCACCCCCTCGATCTGCGCGCTGAGCGCCTTGGAGAGGTTCTCCAACTCGTCGTGGACGATGGCGTACGACTCGTAGAGGAACTGTGCTTCCTTGAAGTCGGCGGACCCCAGATGGGCACGGGAGAGACGGTCCTGACCGACCTTGTCGGGGGAGGCCTCGGACCTGCCCAGCTCGATCAGCAGGTTGTCGACACGCTTCTTGAAGTCCTTCATGGCGTCGTGCTGGATGTCCAACGCCATCTGAGGGTTCACGCCGTACAAGCTGTCGAAGGACTTGCCGGTGTCCGGAGCACCTCCGCCACCGCTGCCGCCCCCGTCCGAACTCACGTCAGCCGCCTCCCCGTTCTCCCCGTTCGCCCATGTCAACCAAGGCTTCAATCAACAGTGTTGGTCACTCTTCATCACTCTAATGGCGTTGCGGAAGCAAGCCCACCTGGATAAGAGGGGCTCCGCGCTTCCGCGAGACGAACGTGCCCCGTCCCGGAGGCATGGGCCTGGCCCGGACGTTGCCGAGGATGTCGCCTTCCATCGGGTCGCCGGACAGGACGAGCCCCTGGGCGCCCAGCTCCTTCACCCGCTGCATGAACGACTCGTACATGGAGCGCGAGGCCCCCGCCGCGTTACGGGCGATGATGAACTTGACGCCCACGTCACGCGCGAAGGGCAGATGCTCGACGAGAGCCGACAGCGGGTTCCCGGAGTTGGTGGCGACCAGCTCGTAGTCGTCGACGATGATGAACAGCTGCGGGCCGCTCCACCAGCTGCGATCGCGCAGCTGCTGCGGCGTGATGTCGGGCTTGGGCGCGCGCATCTCCATGAACTGCCGGATGGCGTCCATGTGGATGTTCATCGCGGATGCCATCGGCGCGTACTCCAGCAAATGTTCCTCGGAGACCGCCTCCAGCATCGTCCTTCGATAGTCGCCGACGACGATCCGGGCCTCCGAGGGCGTGTAGCGCTCGGCGATCTGCTTCGCGATCAGGCGCAGCAGGTTGGTCTTGCCCGACTCGCTCTCTCCGAAGACCAGGAAGAAGGGGTCCGTGTCGAAGTCGATGAAGACCGGTTCGAGGTTGGCCTCGTCGATGCCGATCGCGATGCCGTGCTGCGGGAACTCGAAGCCCTTGGGCAGTTGGTCGGCAGGCAGCCTGCGGGGCAGCAGGCGGACCGTCGGGGCCGCGGGACCCTGCCAGTTGCCCTTGACCGCCTGCACCAGTTGAGCCGTGGCCTCCGACAGGTCGTTCGCGTCGGACGAGGAGTCGATACGCGGCAGCGCCGTCATGAAATGCAGTCTTTCCGGGACCTGACCACGGCCTGGGACACCCGCCGGCACGTTCGCCGCGACCCTGCGGTCGAACTCGGAATCCATGACGTCACCGAGGCGCAGCTCCAGTCGGCCCAGGATCTGGTCCTTGAGCGCGGACCGCACCTCCATGTAGCGCGAGGCGGAGAGGACGACATGGATGCCGTAGCCGAGGCCGCGGCCGGCGATGTCGTGGACGATGCCTTCGAGCCCCTCGTAGTCGCCCTTGAAGTTGCCCCAGCCGTCGATGACCAGGAAGACGTCACCCCACGCTTCGCCGGGCAGCTCGCCGGCCGCACGCCGCCGACGGTACGTGCCGATGGAGTCGATGCCGTTGGCACGGAAGAACTGCTCGCGGCGGTTGAGAATGCCCGCCACCTCCGCGACCGTGCGGCGGACCCGCTCGGGGTCCAGCCTGGAGGCGACCCCGCCGACGTGCGGCAGGTCCGACAGGGACGACAGGCCTCCACCGCCGAAGTCGAGGCAGTAGAACTGCACCTCGTGTGGCGTGTGGGTCACGGCGAAGGAGCCGATCAACGTGCGCAGCAGCGTGGACTTGCCGGACTGGGGGCCACCGACGACCATCATGTGGCCCGCCGCGCCGGAGAAGTCCCGGTAGAGCACCTCGCGCTTCTGCTCGAACGGCTTGTCGATCAGACCGACGGGAACCGTCAACCCGCCCAGTCGCGTGTACTCGGCGGCCTGCAGGCCCCGTTCGGCTGTCGACGCGAGCGACGGCAGCAACTGGTCCAGCGTCGGCGCCCTGTCCAGGGGCGGTAGCCATACCTGATGGGCGGGCACACCCTGGCCCTCCAGACGCTGCACGATGACGTCGAGGACCGTGTCCGCCAAGGCGTCGTCATCCTGGCGCGCGGGAGCTCGAGTCTGTGCGGGGTCCGCGGCCGCGTACGTGATCGGTACGTGGGCCGCGGTGAACAGCGCGGGCCGGCGCTCGATCGGTGTCCGGTCACCGGGGACCTCTGGGCCACCGGAGCGGTACGCACCCGACACGTACGCCGCCTTGAAGCGGGTCATCTCGTCCGTGCCGAACTTCAGATACCCGGAGCCCGGCACGGACGGCAGGTGGTAGGCGTCCGGAACCCCGAGCGCCGCGCGCGACTCCGCGGCCGAGAACGTCCGCAGACCGATCCGGTACGACAGATAGGTGTCCAGACCGCGCAGACGCCCTTCCTCCAGGCGCTGCGAGGCCAGCAGGAGGTGCACACCCAGGGAGCGGCCGATGCGGCCGATCTGGATGAACATGTCGATGAAGTCGGGCTTGGCCGTCAGCAGTTCGCTGAACTCGTCGATCACGAGGACGAGCGAGGCCAGCGGCTCCAGCGGAGCACCTGCGGCCCGCGCCTTCTCGTAGTCGTGGATGTTGGCGTAGTTGCCCGCCGAGCGCAGCAGCTCCTGGCGGCGCTGGAGTTCGCCGCGGATCGCGTCGCCCATGCGGTCGACGAGGGTCAGATCGTCGGAGAGGTTGGTGATGACGGCGGCGACGTGCGGCATCTGGGACATGCCGGCGAAGGTGGCGCCGCCCTTGAAGTCCGCGAGGACGAAGTTCAACGTTTCGGAGGAGTGGGTGACCGCGAGGCCGAGCACCAGCGTGCGCAGCAGCTCCGACTTGCCGGAACCGGTCGCGCCCACACACAGACCGTGCGGGCCCATGCCGTCCTGCGCGGCTTCTTTGAGGTCCAGCATCACGGGTCGGCCGTCCTCGCCGACGCCGATGGGGACCCGCAGGCGCTCCGGCGTCGACCGCGGCCGCCAGGTGCGAGTGACCTCCACGGAGGCGGCGTCGCCGAGGCCCAGCAGATCGGTGAAGTCCAGGTTGGCGAGCAGCGGTTCGTCGTCGTTCCCGCCGCCCATGCGCAGGGGCGCCAGCTGCCGGGCGAGTGCCTCCGCGGCGGGCTGGGACAGCCCGTCGGGGGTGCCCTCGTAGGCGAGAGGGGCACCCGTGTCCAGCCACAGCCGGTCCGGCTGTACGACGATGGAGAGGCCGCCCCGGGGCTGGTCGAGTTCGCCCGGGACCACCTCGATGATCGTCACGCCCTGCAAGCCCTCGGCGGCCGCGAAAGCGGAGGTCGGGGGCACGATTCCGCCGTCGAGGACGACGATGATGTGCGGCTGGTCCAGTACCGGCTGGCCGTCCCGGCTGAAACGCGGGCGGCCTTCGAGGTGGGCTGACAGCAGCTGTTCCAGCTCACCGAGGTCGTCCCCGAACAGCCGCCGGGTGCCTGCGCCGTCGAACTGCCCGGTCAACTGACTGTGCGGCAGCCACTTGGTCCAGTCCCAGCGGTCGACCGCGGCCGGGGCGGCGACGACGGCCAGCAGCAGGTCGTCGGGGGAGTGCAGGGTGGTGAGTTGGGCGACCAGGGCACGCGCCGCGGCCTGGGTACGCTCCGGCTCGCCGGAGACCGTCACGTGGTAGAAGGCCCGCATCGACACCGCGACCGGCAGCCCGTCCAACTGGCCGTGCACGGCGAGGAAACGCTGCATGGCGCCGGCGCACAGGGGCTCGAGTTCGTCTACGGGCGCTGTCTCGGGAGCCACCAGCGGAGAGGCCAGCTGCTGCGGTCCCAGACCGATCCGCGCCTGCCCGAAGTCCGCGTCCCCGACGCGGCGCTCCCACACCCGGCTGCCCTCGGCGACCACGGACCACAACTGTTCGGGAGAGGGGTGCAGATACAGCTGGGCGTCGCGCTGCTTCAAACCGACCCTGCGCACCGTACGCCGGGTCTGCGCGAGGTATTTGAGATAGTCGCGACGTACATCGGCCATTTGCCCCTGCGTACCGCGACGGTGTCGGACGATCTGCGCGATCACCATCGCGGCCGTCGACACGAGCATCACCACACCCATGATCCGCATGAACGGATGGGCGTTCGGGGAGGCGAAATAGAACACCACCGACGAGCCCATGCCGAGCGTCGGCAGGATCTGCATCAGCATGCCCTCCTGCTGACCCCGCGGCAGTTCTGGAGGAGCCTCCAGGCGCAGCTCATCGGTGGGTACTTCGGGCGGCAGGGAACGCGGTGGGCGCTTGATGACGATCTGGCTCACCGGTGCGTCAATCCCCCTACGCGGACAAGCAGTTTCCCACCGGCACCCCCGTGGTGACGGTCGCCCTCCGCTAGGCGGGGATCCTACTTGTCACCCCTGACGACACCTACCGGTAGGGTGACGCCCGCAGCGTGCGCATCCGCGAAGCAGGAGGTCAATCAAGGTGAGTACGACCGCGACGACCGGGTTCTGCCGAGTCACTGTCGTGGCACCCGACAGCCGCATCGACGTTGCCCTCCCGGTGGACATCACCATCGCCGACATCTATCCGGAGATCCTGCGCCTGACGGGCCAGACCCAGCCGGTGGGCACCCCGACGGGCTACCACCTGGTACGCCGGGACGGCGCAGCCCTCGACGGCGCCCGCTCGCTCGCGGAGGAACGGGTCCTCGACGGCGAGGTGCTCAGTCTCCGTCCCTTCGCCGAGTCGCTGCCCCCCGCCGTCCACGACGACGTCTCAGACGCGGTCGCCTCCGCGGTCGTTCGCGACCGCCATCTGTGGAGCGACGACCTGCTGCGCGTCGCCGGGCTGATCGGCGGCGCCCTGCTCCTGCTGCTCGTCGCTTTCGTGCTCTGGTACGCCGACCCGATCCACCACGACATGAGCGGCCTGCCCGGCATCATCGCGGGTGGCCTGGGCGTACTCCTGACCGCCTACGCGGCCGTGCGCGCACGCGTGTACGCCGACCGCGTGGCCGCGGCGGCCGTCGGCCTCGCCGCCCTGCCCCTGCTGTTCCTCGCGGGCTCCGGAATCATCGGCCCGGCTGCCGGAGAGGGGCCGGGCAAACTGCAGTTCATGCTGGGCTGCGTGGCGGTGCTGGTCGCCTCCGTCGCCCTTGTCGCGCTCGCCCCCAGCGGGGACGCGGCGTTCGTGGCCGCTACCTTCGCCGCTGCGGTCGGTACCGTGGCCACCTTCGTGGCGATCCTCGCCGACGCCTCCGCGACCGACATCGCCGCGGTGTGCGCCCCGGTCGCCATCGGTCTGGTTGCCTTCCTGCCCGGCCTGTCGGCACGCTTCGCCCGCCTGCCGATCGGTTACGCCTCCCCGCGCTCCGCCGTGTACGAGGACTTCGACCTCGACCCCTCACAGGGCCAGGACACCGAGCCCCTCGATGCCGAACGCATCGCCGCCCAGGCCCGGCGGGGCCACGAGATGCTGCTGGGCCTCGTCGGCGGCACCTCCGCCGTGGTGGTCGCCTCCGCCGCCGTCCTCGGCTTCGCGGACGACATGTGGGGCAGGCTCCTGGGCCTTGCCGCCGGCCTCGCCATGCTGATCCGAGCCCGCCTGTTCCGCTACACGTCACAGGTGGCCTGCACCCTCCTCGCCGGTGTCGCGGCCCTCGCCCTCCTGCTGATCGGCCTCGCACTCAATCCGTCGGCCGACGCCCTGACCGAGTTCACGCTCCACGCGGACCGGGGAGCCTTGGACCTCCGCACCATCTGGCTCACGGCCGCCCTCACCGCCGGAGCCGCGCTGCTCACCGCGATCGGTCTGATCATTCCCCAGAAGGGGCTCTCCCCCTTCTGGGGCCGTCTCCTCGACATCGCCGAGGCGTTCGTGCTGCTCACTTTGATCCCGCTGTGCCTGGCGGTGCTGGGCGTCCTCACCAAGGTCCGGTCGCTGACCGGCTGAGGGGCACCCCGACGGCCGGCTCAGCGCGTCTCACCAGCCTGGTACCCTGGCTGCGGCCGTTCGTGTTCGCACCCGGGCTCCTTCCAGGGACCCGGAGACCGCGCCGACGGACCCCGTCACCCGAGTCACGGAAGCCCCCCTGAGACGAAGACCAGGGGCACTCGGTGGCATCAATGAGACTCATGAGGAGTATCGCGTGTCGCTCGACGCCGCTACGAAGAAGCAGATCATCAGCGAGTTCGGTACCAAGGAGGGCGACACCGGCTCCCCCGAGGTCCAGGTCGCGATGCTCTCCCGCCGTATCTCGGACCTGACCGAGCACCTCAAGACCCACAAGCACGACCACCACTCCCGCCGTGGTCTGCTGATCCTGGTCGGTCAGCGCCGCCGTCTGCTGCAGTACCTCGCCAAGAAGGACATCCAGCGCTTCCGTACGCTGGTCGACCGCCTCGGCATCCGCCGCGGTGCGGCGGGCGCCAAGTAAGACGCCGTGCAGGGGAGCGGTTCCCGGGAAAAGGGGACCGCTCCTTTTGCTGTACTCGCGGTATTCGGTACTCGGTACTCGCGGTACTGGCCGACTTGCCGTACGCCCTCCACGGCACCCGCCGGATCCCGGCGCGACCTCGCCCGGAGGGGGCTCGCGGCCCCGCCGTGCGCGGGACGTACGGGCGGAAACGTGCGGAGTGTCACCACCCCTTTGTAGTGTGGTAGCACAACGCAAGAGACACGACACCGTGTGAGGACGCCCGGGCACGGGCGACCGCACGCACACCGAACGAGGAGAAGCGCACCTCGCCGCCGCCGGTCCTCGGTAGTGGCCCCCGGGGAATTGCGAACCCCGAGGGCTTCGATCGAAGACCGGCCCGCACCAGACGGCGCGCTTCTCCGCCACCGTCCCCCTGCCACACGGGCGGGATCCGGGACGAAGACGAGGAGAAATCACTAGTGGAGAACGAGACCCACTACGCCGAGGCCGTCATCGACAACGGTTCCTTCGGCACCCGCACCATCCGCTTCGAGACGGGCCGCCTGGCCAAGCAGGCCGCCGGCTCCGCCGTGGCGTACCTGGACGACGACACCATGGTGCTGTCGGCCACCACCGCCTCCAAGAACCCCAAGGACCAGCTCGACTTCTTCCCCCTCACGGTGGACGTCGAGGAGCGGATGTACGCCGCCGGCAAGATCCCCGGCAGCTTCTTCCGCCGCGAGGGCCGTCCCTCCGAGGACGCCATCCTCACCTGCCGCCTCATCGACCGCCCGCTGCGCCCGTCCTTCAAGAAGGGCCTGCGCAACGAGATCCAGGTCGTGGCCACGATCATGGCGCTCAACCCCGACCACCTGTACGACGTCGTGGCGATCAACGCCGCCTCCGCGTCCACGCAGCTGGCCGGTCTGCCCTTCTCCGGCCCGATCGGCGGCGTCCGCGTCGCGCTGATCAACGGCCAGTGGGTGGCCTTCCCGACGCACTCCGAGCTCGAGGACGCCGTCTTCGACATGGTCGTCGCGGGGCGCGCCCTGGAGGACGGCGACGTCGCGATCATGATGGTCGAGGCCGAGGCCACCGAGAAGACCATCCAGCTGGTCAAGGGCGGCGCCGAGGCGCCGACCGAGGAGGTCGTCGCCGCCGGTCTGGACGCCGCGAAGCCCTTCATCAAGGTCCTCTGCAAGGCCCAGGCCGACCTCGCGTCGAAGGCCGCCAAGCCCACCGGCGAGTTCCCGATCTTCCTCGACTACCAGGACGACATCCTGGAGGCCCTCACGGCCGCCGTCCGGGACGAGCTCGCCCAGGCCCTCACCATCGCCGGCAAGCAGGAGCGCGAGTCCGAGCTGGACCGCGTCAAGGCGCTCGCCGCCGAGAAGCTGCTCCCGCAGTTCGAGGGCCGCGAGAAGGAGATCTCCGCCGCGTACCGCTCGCTGACCAAGACCCTGGTCCGTGAGCGTGTCATCAAGGAGAAGAAGCGCATCGACGGCCGTGGCGTGACGGACATCCGTACGCTCGCCGCCGAGGTCGAGGCCATCCCGCGCGTGCACGGCTCCGCCGTGTTCGAGCGTGGCGAGACCCAGATCCTGGGCGTCACCACCCTCAACATGCTCCGCATGGAGCAGCAGCTGGACACGCTGTCGCCGGTGACGCGCAAGCGCTACATGCACAACTACAACTTCCCGCCGTACTCCACCGGCGAGACCGGCCGCGTCGGCTCCCCGAAGCGCCGCGAGATCGGTCACGGCGCCCTCGCCGAGCGAGCCCTCGTCCCGGTCCTGCCGACGCGTGAGGAGTTCCCCTACGCGATCCGCCAGGTCTCCGAGGCGCTCAGCTCGAACGGCTCGACGTCCATGGGCTCGGTCTGCGCCTCCACCATGTCGCTGCTGAACGCCGGTGTGCCGCTGAAGGCCCCCGTCGCCGGCATCGCCATGGGTCTGATCTCCCAGGAGATCGACGGCGAGACGCACTACGTCACCCTCACCGACATCCTCGGTGCGGAGGACGCCTTCGGCGACATGGACTTCAAGGTCGCCGGCACCAAGGAGTTCGTCACGGCCCTCCAGCTCGACACCAAGCTGGACGGCATCCCGGCCTCCGTCCTGGCCGCCGCCCTCAAGCAGGCCCGTGACGCCCGCCTCCACATCCTCGACGTGATGATGGAAGCGATCGACACGCCGGACGAGATGTCCCCGAACGCCCCGCGGATCATCACCGTCAAGATCCCCGTGGACAAGATCGGTGAGGTCATCGGCCCCAAGGGCAAGATGATCAACCAGATCCAGGAGGACACCGGCGCCGAGATCACGATCGAGGACGACGGCACCATCTACATCGGTGCCGCCGACGGCCCGGCCGCCGAGGCCGCCCGCGCCACGATCAACGGCATCGCCAACCCGACCATGCCGGAGGTCGGCGAGCGCTACCTGGGCACCGTCGTGAAGACGACGACCTTCGGCGCGTTCGTGTCGCTGCTCCCGGGCAAGGACGGTCTGCTGCACATCTCGCAGATCCGCAAGCTCGCCGGCGGCAAGCGCGTGGAGAACGTCGAGGACGTCGTCGGCGTGGGCCAGAAGGTCCAGGTCGAGATCGCCGAGATCGACTCCCGCGGCAAGCTCTCCCTCATCCCCGTGATCGAGGGCGAGGAAGGTTCTGAGGACAAGAAGGACGACGGCGACAAGTGACGTCCCGTAGCTCCAAGGCGACGGCCCGCACCTCCACGGAGGCGCGGGCCGTCGCCCGTACCCAAACCCTGATCAAGGGCAGGGACGGCATCGGCACGGTCCGCAAGACCACCCTCCCGGGCGGCCTGCGCATCGTCACCGAGACCCTGCCCTCGGTCCGCTCCGCGACCTTCGGAATCTGGGCGCACGTCGGCTCCCGCGACGAGACACCCGCGCTGAACGGCGCCACCCACTACCTGGAGCACCTGCTCTTCAAGGGCACCGCCCGCCGCAGCGCACTCGACATATCGTCCGCGATCGACGCGGTCGGCGGCGAGATGAACGCGTTCACGGCGAAGGAGTACACCTGCTACTACGCGCGTGTGCTCGACTCCGACCTGCCGCTGGCCATCGACACGGTCTGCGACATGCTCACCGGCTCGCTCATCCGTGAGGAGGACGTCGACGTCGAACGCGGCGCCATCCTCGAGGAGATCGCGATGACCGAGGACGACCCGGGTGACTGCGTGCACGACCTGTTCGCGCACACGATGTTCGGCGACACCCCTCTCGGCCGCCCGGTCCTCGGCACGGTGGACACGGTCAACGCCCTCAGCGCCGACCGCATCCGCCGCTTCTACAAGAAGCACTACGACCCCACCCACCTCGTGGTCGCCTGCGCCGGCAACATCGACCACAACAAGGTCGTACGCCAGGTCCGCGCCGCCTTCGAGAGCGCCGGCGCCCTCACCCGCGTCGACGCCACCCCGATCGCCCCGCGCGAGGGCACCCGGGGCCTGCGCACGGCCGGTCGAGTCGAGCTGATCGGGCGCAAGACCGAGCAGGCGCACGTCGTCCTCGGCATGCCCGGCCTCTCCCGCACCGACGACCGCCGCTGGGCCCTCGGCGTCCTCAACACCGCCCTCGGCGGCGGTATGTCCTCCCGCCTCTTCCAGGAGGTCCGGGAGAAGCGCGGCCTCGCCTACAGCGTGTACTCGTACACCTCCGGCTTCGCCGACTGCGGACTCTTCGGCGTCTACGCCGGCTGCCGCCCGTCCCAGGTCCACGACGTGCTCAAGATCTGTCGCGACGAACTCGACCAGGTCGCCGAGCACGGGCTGCCCGACGAAGAGATCGCACGCGCCATCGGCCAGCTCCGCGGCTCCACGGTCCTGGGCCTGGAGGACACCGGCGCGATCATGAACCGCATCGGCAAGAGCGAGCTGTGCTGGGGCGAGCAGATGTCCGTCGACGAGATGCTGACCCGGATAGCCATGGTGACCCCGGACGAGATCCGTGCCGTGGCCCGCGAGATCCTGGGCCGGCGCCCCTCCCTGTCGGTGATCGGCCCGCTCAAGGACAAACAGGCGTCCCGTCTCCACGAAGCCGTCGCCTGACGCCTGACGTCGTCGCCCGACAACCCCAGTTAAGGAACCAAGCAATGAGCAAGCTGCGCGTGGCGGTCCTCGGTGCCCGGGGCCGTATCGGCTCCGAGGCCGTACGGGCCGTCGAGGCCGCCGAGGACATGGAGCTGGTCGCCGCCCTGAGCCGGGGCGACAAGCTGGAGACGCTGGCGGAGACCGGCGCCCAGGTGGCCGTCGAACTGACCACCCCCGCCTCGGTCATGGACAACCTCGACTACTGCGTCCGCCACGGCATCCACGCGGTCGTCGGCACGACGGGCTGGACCGACGAGCGCCTCGCGCAGCTGAACGGCTGGCTGGCCGCGTCCCCGGAGACCGGTGTGCTGATCGCGCCCAACTTCTCCATCGGGGCCGTCCTGAACATGAAGTTCGCGCAGATCGCCGCCCCCTACTTCGAGTCGGTGGAGGTCGTCGAACTGCACCACCCGAAGAAGGTCGACGCCCCTTCGGGCACCGCCACGCGCACGGCTCAGCTCATCGCCGAGTCACGGCGCGCGGCAGGCACGGCCCCGGCTCCGGACGCCACGGAGACGGCTCTGGACGGCGCGCGCGGCGCGGACGTCGACGGCATCCCCGTCCACTCCGTCCGGCTGCGCGGCCTCCTGGCCCACCAGGAGGTCCTCCTCGGCGGCGAGGGCGAGACCCTCACCATCCGCCACGACTCCCTCCACCACAGCAGCTTCATGCCGGGCATCCTGCTCGGCGCCCGCCGCGTGGTGACCACCCCGGGCCTCACCTTCGGCCTCGAACACTTCCTCGATCTGGGCTGACAGGCCGGGAACGTCATGCGCGCGAAGATCACCTACGCCGTCACGGCAGCCGTCCTGGTCGTCTACTTCGTCCTGGTCGGCAGCCGCGGGATCCTGCTCATAGAGACGGGCACACCGGTCACGATCGCCTTCGGCGTCGCCGTGCTCGTTCTGCCGGCGATCGGCCTGTGGTTCCTGTGGAAGAACACCCAGTTCGTCCGCCGGGCCAACCAGCTGGCCGCCGAACTCGACGCGGAAGGGGGCCTGCCCGTCGACGAGTTGAAGCGGACCCCGAGCGGCCGCATCGACCGTGACTCGGCCGACGCGGTCTTCGCGCAGCGCAAGGCGGAGACCGAGGACGCCCCCGACGACTGGCGTACCTGGTTCCGTCTCGCCGTCGCCTACCACGACGCCCGCGACACACCGAGGGCCCGCAAGGCCATGCAGCGCGCCATCGCCCTGCACGACGGCAGGCCGGCGCCGACCGTCTGACCCGCCGTCCCGCGGAGACAGCGAGGAGGGGCCGGTCCGCGCCCGCGGACCGGCCCCTCCTCGCTGTCTGCGGCCCTCGCTGTCTGCGGCCCTCGCTGTCTGCGGCCCTCGCTGTCTGCGGCCCTCGGGGTCTCGACTACGCGGCGGGTCCGTACTCCGCGGCCCACGCCTCGATCGTGTCGGCCGCCCGGTCGAAGGCCTCCGTACGGGCCAGGAAGTCGGCGTTGTGCGTGGTCATCAGCGGCGTCACGTACTCCTGCACCCGGTCCCTGCGGACGAGGAGCAGCGCCTG
Source organism: Streptomyces sp. MNU76 (assembly GCF_020982545.1). GTDB lineage: Bacteria > Actinomycetota > Actinomycetes > Streptomycetales > Streptomycetaceae > Streptomyces. The sequence continues at coordinate 44,122 of NZ_JAJKLK010000012.1, forward strand.
CCCCTGCACGGACCGCGGGAGCCCGAGCCAGCGCACCGGCTGCTGCACGGTACGCACGGAGACGCTCGCCTCCCAGGAGGCCGTACGCGTGCGGAAGAAGCTCACCTGCCGCACCCCGCGCGCGCTCACCCAGATGCCGACCCGCAGCAGCCGCAGGGCGCAGATGATGACGAGCAGCGCGCCCCCGAAGCAGATCGCGCCCGCCTGAAGTGTCTCGGCCGCCGCGATGATGACCGCCGCGACCAGCACGTAGGAGGCGAGCAGCAGCAGGAGCGCGGCCGCGCCGACCCGCCAGGGGCCGGGCCGGTAGGGACGCCGCCAGCGGTCACGGTCCTCGTACGGCAGCGCTTCGTCCGCCACCTGGTCGAAGGCGCGGTCGGCGGTCAGGAAGGGCAGGGGCACGGGTGATCCTCACTCGATCCACGCACGGCTATCGCCGGGTGAGGCTACCGAGCCGGACCTCTCCCCACCACTTTCGGGGGCCCAACAGGGGCACAAGAGTGCGCAACTCGGGGCATCCGGCCCCTTGTCGGTGTCGGCCCGTAGAGTGGGCGCCGCCCGAGAGCAGCCATGGGAAGGACCCTCCGAGCCGTGACCGACACTCCCGTCGACGATCTCAAGCCCAGCTTCCGCAGCGATGTCACCGTCGAGTTGGTGAAGCACAGCGCCGCCGACTCGGACGTGCTGTGGGCCGCCCGCGTCTCCACCGCCGGCGAGCAGTCCCTGGAGGAGCTGCAGAAGGACCCCGAGCGCTCCAAGGGCCTCATCAACTACCTCATGCGGGACCGGCACGGCAGCCCCTTCGAGCACAACTCGATGACCTTCTTCATCAGCGCCCCGATCTTCGTCTTCCGCGAGTTCATGCGCCACCGGGTGGGCTGGTCGTACAACGAGGAGTCCGGGAGGTACCGGGAGCTCCAGCCCGTCTTCTACGTCCCGGACGAGGCCCGCAAGCTCGTCCAGGAGGGGCGTCCCGGCAAGTACGTCTTCGTGGAGGGCACCCAGGCACAGCAGGAGCTGGTCGGGCGGGTCATGGAGGACTCGTACGTCCACGCCTACGAGGCGTACCAGGAGATGCTGGCCGCCGGGGTCGCCCGCGAGGTCGCCCGCTCGGTCCTCCCGGTCGGACTTTTCTCGTCGATGTACGCAACCTGCAACGCCCGCTCGCTGATGCACTTCCTCGGTCTGCGCACCCAGCACGAGCTCGCCAGGGTCCCGTCCTTCCCGCAGCGGGAGATCGAGATGGTGGGCGAGCGGATGGAGACGGAGTGGGCGCGGCTCATGCCCCTGACGCACGCCGCGTTCAACGCGAACGGCCGTGTGGCGCCGTAGCGGACCATCGACTTTCGGCCAGGCACAGATGTGCGGGTCAGCCGAGCGAAGTGTCCGTATTGCGGCATTTCGCGAAGTTCATCTAGCCTGATCAAACGGACCCGGCACTGCTTGAACCCCCGAGCAGGCAGTGCCGGGCTCCGCATTTGTCCGGACTTTTCCTGCCCCCCGAGGGCAGACCGCGCCCTGAGCAGCGAGTAGCGTGTTACCCATGGCTCCGACCTCGACTCCGCAGACCCCCTTCGGGCGGGTCCTCACCGCCATGGTCACGCCCTTCACGGCGGACGGCGCACTCGACCTCGACGGCGCGCAGCGGCTCGCCACCCACCTGGTGGACGCAGGCAACGACGGCCTGGTCATCAACGGCACCACCGGCGAGTCCCCCACCACCGGTGACGCGGAGAAATCGGACCTGGTACGAGCCGTCCTCGAAGCCGTCGGCGACCGCGCGCACATCATCGCCGGCGTCGGCACGAACGACACCCACCACAGCATGGAGCTGGCCCGCGCCGCCGAGAAGGTCGGTGCCCACGGCCTCCTCGTCGTCACGCCGTACTACAACAAGCCCCCTCAGGAGGGCCTGTACCGCCACTTCAAGGCGATCGCCGACGCCGCCGACCTCCCGGTCATGCTCTACGACATCCCGGGCCGCAGCGGCGTCCCGATCGACACGGAGACGATCGTCCGGCTCGCCGAGCACCCGCGCATCGTCGCCAACAAGGACGCCAAGGGCGACCTCGGCCGGGCCAGCTGGGCCATCGCCCGCTCCGGCCTCGCCTGGTACTCCGGCGACGACATGCTCAACCTCCCGCTGCTCTCCGTGGGCGCGGTCGGCTTCGTCTCGGTCGTCGGCCATGTCGTCACCCCCGAGCTGCGCGCCCTCGTCGAGGCGTACGTCTCCGGTGACGTCCAGAAAGCCACCGAGATCCACCAGAAGCTGCTCCCGGTCTTCACCGGCATGTTCCGCACCCAGGGCGTGATGACCACCAAGGCGGCGCTCGCCCTCCAGGGCCTGCCCGCCGGACCGCTGCGCGCCCCCATGGTGGAACTTTCGCCCGAGGAGACCGCCCAGCTCAAGATCGATCTTGGTGCCGGCGGGGTACAGCTCTAACACCGGACTTCGTACGACGCACCACCCAATGCCAGACCTGACACATCTGACACACCCGAGACTTCACAACTGAATAGGCAGGACGAAAGCGCCTGCGTTCCCATCCACAACTGCTTTTGCACGAACGTCATGCGCGCCACGTGCCACAGAGGTACGTGGCGTGCGTGGTGAGGAGAGTCTTTTGAGTCATCCGCATCCTGAACTCGGCCCGCCGCCGCCGCTTCCCGAAGGTGGCCTCCGGGTCACCCCCCTGGGCGGCCTCGGCGAGATCGGCCGGAACATGACCGTCTTCGAATACGGCGGCCGGCTGCTGATCGTCGACTGCGGGGTGCTCTTCCCCGAGGAGGAGCAGCCCGGAATCGACCTGATCCTGCCGGACTTCTCGTCCGTCAGGGACCGCCTCGACGACATCGAGGGCATCGTCCTCACGCACGGCCACGAGGACCACATCGGTGCGGTCCCGTACCTGCTGCGCGAGAAGCCCGACATCCCGCTGATCGGCTCCAAGCTGACCCTCGCCCTGATCGAGGCCAAGCTCCAGGAGCATCGCATCCGCCCGTACACCCTTGAGGTGGCCGAGGGGAACCGCGAGCGCATCGGCCCCTTCGACTGCGAGTTCGTCGCGGTCAACCACTCCATCCCTGACGCCCTCGCCGTGGCCATCCGCACCCCCGCGGGCATGGTGGTCCACACGGGTGACTTCAAGATGGACCAGCTCCCGCTGGACAACCGCCTCACCGATCTCCACGCTTTCGCACGGCTGAGCGAAGAGGGCATCGACCTCCTTCTCTCCGACTCCACGAACGCGGAGGTCCCGGGGTTCGTTCCCCCCGAGCGCGACATCTCCAACGTCCTGCGTCAGGTCTTCGCGGGCGCCAGCAAGCGGATCATCGTGGCCAGCTTCGCCAGCCACATCCACCGCATCCAGCAGATCCTCGACGCCGCCCACGAATACGGCCGCCGGGTCGCCTTCGTCGGCCGCTCGATGGTCCGGAACATGGGCATCGCCAGGGACCTGGGCTACCTCAGGGTTCCGCCGGGCCTGGTCGTGGACGTCAAGACCCTCGACGACCTGCCGCAGCACGAGATCGTCCTCGTCTGCACCGGATCGCAGGGCGAACCGATGGCCGCCCTGTCCCGCATGGCCAACAGGGATCACCAGATCCGCATCGTCCAGGGCGACACGGTGATCCTGGCCTCGTCCCTGATCCCGGGCAACGAGAACGCGGTCTACCGCGTCATCAACGGCCTGACCCGCTGGGGCGCCAACGTCGTCCACAAGGGCAACGCCAAGGTCCACGTCTCCGGACATGCCTCGGCCGGCGAGCTGCTGTACTTCTACAACATCTGCCGCCCGAAGAACCTGATGCCGGTGCACGGCGAATGGCGCCACCTGCGGGCCAACGCGGAGCTGGGCGCCCTGACCGGCGTACCGCACGACCGCATCGTCATCGCCGAGGACGGTGTGGTCGTCGACCTCATCGAGGGCAAGGCCAAGATCGCGGGCAAGGTCCAGGCCGGTTATGTGTACGTCGACGGCCTCTCGGTCGGTGACGTCGGGGAGCCGGCGCTCAAGGACCGCAAGATCCTGGGGGACGAGGGCATCATCTCCGTCTTCGTCGTCGTGGACTCCTCCACCGGCAAGATCACCGGCGGTCCGCACATCCAGGCCCGGGGTTCCGGGATCGAGGACTCCGCGTTCGCCGCGGTCGCCCCGAAGATCACCGAAGTTCTGGAACGTTCGGCACAGGACGGGGTCGTCGAGCCCCACCAGCTGCAGCAACTCATCCGTCGCACCCTCGGCAAGTGGGTGTCCGACACCTACCGCCGCAGGCCGATGATCCTGCCTGTGGTGGTTGAGGTCTGACCCTCCGTCAGCGCTCAGCCGGAGCGGGGCTCCTCGATTTGCATCGGGGCGCCCCGCTCCAGTACGTTTACGGCTCCGCCGAGGGGGAACCCGGCGCAACTGATGCGCCAGGAGCCCGCCGGACCGGGTGGAAATTCCGACTCAGAACCTCTGATAAAGTCGGAACCGCCGGAAAGGGAAACGCGGAAGCGGAAACCTGGAAAGCACCGAGGAAATCGGATCGGAAAACGATCTGATAGAGTCGGAAACGCAAGACAGCAAGACCGAAGGGAAACTGCCCGGAGGAAAGCCCGAGAACAGCTTGGGTGAGTACAAAGGAAGCGTCCGTTCCTTGAGAACTCAACAGCGTGCCAAAAATCAACGCCAGATATGTTGATACCCCGTTCTCAGCCGATTCCGGTTGGGGCGAGGTTCCTTTGAAACAAACACAGCGAGGATGCTGTGAACCATCGGACTATTCCTCCGGTGGTTCCGCTCTCGTGTGTGTGCACCGGATTACCGGTAAACATTCACGGAGAGTTTGATCCTGGCTCAGGACGAACGCTGGCGGCGTGCTTAACACATGCAAGTCGAACGATGAACCACTTCGGTGGGGATTAGTGGCGAACGGGTGAGTAACACGTGGGCAATCTGCCCTTCACTCTGGGACAAGCCCTGGAAACGGGGTCTAATACCGGATACAACCACTAGGGGCATCTCTTGGTGGTGGAAAGCTCCGGCGGTGAAGGATGAGCCCGCGGCCTATCAGCTTGTTGGTGAGGTAACGGCTCACCAAGGCGACGACGGGTAGCCGGCCTGAGAGGGCGACCGGCCACACTGGGACTGAGACACGGCCCAGACTCCTACGGGAGGCAGCAGTGGGGAATATTGCACAATGGGCGAAAGCCTGATGCAGCGACGCCGCGTGAGGGATGACGGCCTTCGGGTTGTAAACCTCTTTCAGCAGGGAAGAAGCGAAAGTGACGGTACCTGCAGAAGAAGCGCCGGCTAACTACGTGCCAGCAGCCGCGGTAATACGTAGGGCGCGAGCGTTGTCCGGAATTATTGGGCGTAAAGAGCTCGTAGGCGGTCTGTCGCGTCGGATGTGAAAGCCCGGGGGCTTAACCCCGGGTCTGCATTCGATACGGGCAGACTAGAGTGTGGTAGGGGAGATCGGAATTCCTGGTGTAGCGGTGAAATGCGCAGATATCAGGAGGAACACCGGTGGCGAAGGCGGATCTCTGGGCCATTACTGACGCTGAGGAGCGAAAGCGTGGGGAGCGAACAGGATTAGATACCCTGGTAGTCCACGCCGTAAACGGTGGGAACTAGGTGTTGGCGACATTCCACGTCGTCGGTGCCGCAGCTAACGCATTAAGTTCCCCGCCTGGGGAGTACGGCCGCAAGGCTAAAACTCAAAGGAATTGACGGGGGGCCCGCACAAGCAGCGGAGCATGTGGCTTAATTCGACGCAACGCGAAGAACCTTACCAAGGCTTGACATACACCGGAAACGGCCAGAGATGGTCGCCCCCTTGTGGTCGGTGTACAGGTGGTGCATGGCTGTCGTCAGCTCGTGTCGTGAGATGTTGGGTTAAGTCCCGCAACGAGCGCAACCCTTGTTCTGTGTTGCCAGCATGCCCTTCGGGGTGATGGGGACTCACAGGAGACTGCCGGGGTCAACTCGGAGGAAGGTGGGGACGACGTCAAGTCATCATGCCCCTTATGTCTTGGGCTGCACACGTGCTACAATGGCAGGTACAATGAGCTGCGAAGCCGTGAGGCGGAGCGAATCTCAAAAAGCCTGTCTCAGTTCGGATTGGGGTCTGCAACTCGACCCCATGAAGTCGGAGTTGCTAGTAATCGCAGATCAGCAGTGCTGCGGTGAATACGTTCCCGGGCCTTGTACACACCGCCCGTCACGTCACGAAAGTCGGTAACACCCGAAGCCGGTGGCCCAACCCGTAAGGGAGGGAGCTGTCGAAGGTGGGACTGGCGATTGGGACGAAGTCGTAACAAGGTAGCCGTACCGGAAGGTGCGGCTGGATCACCTCCTTTCTAAGGAGCATCTAGCTGCCGCAAGGCAGCCAGGGCCACAACGTCGGCGAACGTCCGACGGTGGTTGCTCATGGGTGGAACGTTGATTATTCGGCCGGTTTCACGGGCCGGAGGCTGTTAGTACTGCTCGCAAGAGCGTGGAAAACATGATCTCCGGACGGAATCTGGTCGGGCACGCTGTTGGGTGTCTGAGGGCACGGCCGTATGGCTGCCTTCAGTGCCGGCCCCAGTGCACTCGAATCTACTGGTTCGGGGTGATGGGTGGTTGGTCGTTGTTTGAGAACTGCACAGTGGACGCGAGCATCTGTGGCCAAGTTTTTAAGGGCGCACGGTGGATGCCTTGGCACCAGGAACCGATGAAGGACGTGGGAGGCCACGATAGTCCCCGGGAGTCGTCAACCAGGCTTTGATCCGGGGGTTTCCGAATGGGGAAACCCGGCAGTCGTCATGGGCTGTCACCCGCTGCTGAACACATAGGCAGTGTGGAGGGAACGCGGGGAAGTGAAACATCTCAGTACCCGCAGGAAGAGAAAACAACCGTGATTCCGGGAGTAGTGGCGAGCGAAACTGGATGAGGCCAAACCGTATGCGTGTGAGACCCGGCAGGGGTTGCGTATACGGGGTTGTGGGATCTCTCTTCTGTTGTCTGCCGGCAACAGGACGAGTCAGAAACCGTATGGATAGGCGAAGGACATGCGAAAGGTCCGGCGTAGAGGGTAAGACCCCCGTAGCTGAAATCTGTACGGCTCGTTTGAGAGACACCCAAGTAGCACGGGGCCGAGAATCCCGTGTGAATCTGGCGGGACCACCCGCTAAGCCTAAATATTCCCTGGTGACCGATAGCGGATAGTACCGTGAGGGAATGGTGAAAAGTACCGCGGGAGCGGAGTGAAATAGTACCTGAAACCGTGTGCCTACAAGCCGTGGGAGCGTCGGAACGAGGTTTGCCTTGTTCTCGTGACTGCGTGCCTTTTGAAGAATGAGCCTGCGAGTTTGCGGTGTGTTGCGAGGTTAACCCGGGTGGGGTAGCCGTAGCGAAAGCGAGTCCGAACAGGGCGATTCAGTAGCACGCTCAAGACCCGAAGCGGAGTGATCTAGCCATGGGCAGGTTGAAGCGGAGGTAAGACTTCGTGGAGGACCGAACCCACCAGGGTTGAAAACCTGGGGGATGACCTGTGGTTAGGGGTGAAAGGCCAATCAAACTCCGTGATAGCTGGTTCTCCCCGAAATGCATTTAGGTGCAGCGTCGTGTGTTTCTTGCCGGAGGTAGAGCACTGGATAGGCGATGGGCCCTACCGGGTTACTGACCTTAGCCAAACTCCGAATGCCGGTAAGTGAGAGCGCGGCAGTGAGACTGTGGGGGATAAGCTCCATGGTCGAGAGGGAAACAGCCCAGAGCATCGACTAAGGCCCCTAAGCGTACGCTAAGTGGGAAAGGATGTGGAGTCGCAGAGACAACCAGGAGGTTGGCTTAGAAGCAGCCACCCTTGAAAGAGTGCGTAATAGCTCACTGGTCTAGTGATTCCGCGCCGACAATGTAGCGGGGCTCAAGCGTACCGCCGAAGTCGTGTCATTCCAGCATGAGGGCCAACGCCCGCTGGGATGGGTAGGGGAGCGTCGTGTGCCGGGTGAAGCAGCCGCGGAAGCGAGTTGTGGACGGTTCACGAGTGAGAATGCAGGCATGAGTAGCGATACAAACGTGAGAAACGTTTGCGCCGATTGACCAAGGGTTCCTGGGTCAAGCTGATCTGCCCAGGGTAAGTCGGGACCTAAGGCGAGGCCGACAGGCGTAGTCGATGGATAACCGGTTGATATTCCGGTACCCGCTGTGAAGCGTCAAACATTGAACCTG
>NZ_JAJKLK010000013.1 GCF_020982545.1 Streptomyces sp. MNU76
CACCCTAGTACTGCAACGGTCTTTGCCGTGACTGCTGGCCAGCTTGTCGTTGGTGTGGTCATGGGTGGGGACCTTGCTGATGTCAGGTTGTGGGCGGGTGAACTGGGTGCTCTGCATGAGCGGTTCGTGCACCGGTTCAACCGGGAGGAGCCGCGTCAGTCGGCGCTGGCTTACATGCGTGGGCTGGTTGCGCCGCTGCAGCGCAAGAACGGCTGGACGCTGGCGGAGGAGGCAGGACACGCGGGTCCCGATCGCATCCACCGGCTGCTGAACCGGATTGAGTGGGACGCCGACGAGGTCCTGAACGACGTACGCGACTACGTGGTGGAACACCTCGGAGACAGCGATGCCGTCCTGATCGTCGACGACACCGGCTTTCTGAAGAAGGGCGTCCGTTCGGCCGGGGTGCAAAGGCAGTACTCCGGCACCGCCGGCCGCACGGAGAACTGCCAGATCGGCGTGTTCCTCGCCTACGCCACCGGCCGCGGACGCACGTTGATCGACCGCCGTCTGTATCTGCCCACGTCCTGGACGGACGACCGGGAACGCTGCCGCCGGGCGGGCATCGACGACCACGTCGCCTTCGCCACGAAGGTGGCCATGGCCAAGGCGATGGTCCGCCGGGCCATCGCCGACAAGATCCCGTTCGCCTGGGTCACGGCGGACGCCGCCTACGGCTACAGCAAGGGCTGGCGGTTCGAGCTCGAGCAAGCGGACGTCTTCCACGTCATGGCCACCACCCGGCACGACACCGTCGTCACCCGCTGGTCCATCGACCACCCCGTCCACGACCTGTTCCCCGGCCTGCCCCGGCAGAAATGGAAACGCCGTTCCTGCGGCGAGGGAGCACATGGCCGACGGATCTACGACTGGGCCCGCGTCGAAGTGAGGCCCTGGCACCGCGAGGACCGCCGGCACTGGGTCCTCGCCCGCCGCAGCGTGAGCAGGCCCGAGGAGATCTCCTACTACATCGCCTACTGTCCCGCCGACACGACGCTGGACGAGCTGATCCGCATCGCGGGCAGCCGCTGGGCGGTCGAGGAATGCTTCCAGACCGCCAAGCAGGAATGCGGCCTGGACGACTACCAGGTCCGCCGCTACCCCGGCTGGCACCGCCACATGACTCTGGCCATGGCCGCCCACGCCTGCCTGACCGTCCTGCGGGCCCGACAGCTGGACACGGACAAAGCAGAAACGGATCCTCCCAGCTCATCCACCTCAGCCTCGCCGAAATCCGACGCCTGATAACCCGCCTCACCAACCGCCGACCAGCACCGGTCGACCACATCCTGCACTGGTCCCACTGGCGCCGCCGACGCCAGCACCAAGCCCGCATCAGCCACTACAAACGACGCGGACACAGCCCCTGAACTGCCCAGTACTCAGAACAAGCACCGTTGCAGTATTAGAGTGCCTGCGTGTCGAAGACCAGCGTGAGTAACGAGACAGGCGGCCTGCTCTGCCTCTGGGTGGAGCCGTGGGGAACTGATCACTGGATGCGTTCAGGTGAGGAGTTCACCGTCGTGACCGAGACGGAGCCCGAGGAGTCGCCGTTCAACGTCGTCGTTCATGATCAGGGCATCACAGTGTGGGTGAACGCGGGAAGCGACGCCGAGGTCTTCGACAAGGATGGCAATCCGGCGCCATGCGGGCATCAGCGGCCTGCCGACGCCGGATCCTGACCGGCCGGGTCGTCACGTAAGTGGATGCGGGCGCCTGACGCTGCGCCCGTCCGGCCCGCGCCTTCACACGGCGCGCACGCTTTGTGCTGGGGAAGGGGACGCCATCTGTGCGTGGTTCGCCCGCAGGATGTGCGCCCGAGTTGCAGGAGGCGCCCCAAGAACCCCCCGGTGTCGTCATCGTCCGAGTGGCGGTCGCAGCGCAAGGGGTGGGGCTGGCGGGGTATTGCCGGGGTTCGCGGGTGACTCCCACTCAAGCGTGGTTCGCGTGGCCAGATGCCTACAGTGTGGCTGACCACCGGCCGCGTGAGAGCGTGGCCTGTCCGTCGGGGGTGATCGTGACGCGGGCCCCGGTCACCGGCAGTTCCCCGCCGATGATGAGACGGTCCAGGACATCGGTCAGTAGGTCCCACAGGCGGCGGGGACCGCCTTGGTGGATTGTCGGTAGGTCACGGGGCTTCCTGGTGCTGGCGCGGGCCCAGGAGCCGTCCGGGTGGGCCATCCAGACGGTGCGCCCACCGTCCTCGTGCTGCTCGGTGCGGTGCTCGATGCCGGGCGCCTCCAGCTCCAGGGTGGCGTGCACGGCCCAGGAGTCCGGGACGTAGGTGAGCGGGTAGCGGCTGAGGGACGTCTCCCCGTCCTCGTCCGCGGCCTGCCACACCTCGGTGGCGGGCGAGACGTCGTCGTAGTCGTCGCCGTGGCGGGTGCGCATGAACGTGGCCTGGTCGCAGGAGATGAAGCCGCGGGCGCCTCCGTCCGGCGTTTTGTCGGCGACGAGGATCATCGCGGTGCCGGTGATGGTGGTGACCAGTCGGCCGCCGGGGGGCAGCGCGGTCGTGCGTACGGGGACCGGCCAGGGGCGGTGGGCAGGTGCCCCCGGCCGGAGCGAGAGCGCGATGGTTCGCTTCGGGCAGGGAACCGGAGCGGAGACGGTCAGTTGCAGGCGTGGCCCCAGCCCATTTCGGGGCGCCAGGTCTTGGTGCTCGCGGTCCCGCCCTGCTTCTTCCAGGTGAACTTCGCCTGTACCTGGAAACTGTTCGTCGGCCACCTGCACGGGTTGACCGACGAGGTGCCTGCCAGGTCTTGGGTGCGGTGCCAGCCGTCGTCGTCCTTGGCGGACTTCACCGTCAGCGTCCTGGTGCCGTTGAAGCGCAGGAGCTTCACGTCGTTGACCGCGACCGTGTAGTTGCCACCGCCGGCGACGTCGGTGATCTTCGCCCGTGCCCGGTATGTGTCGGCCTCGTCGTCCCACCATACGGTCGCACAGCGCTTGACCTGCTTGCCGTAGCACTCCCAGGTGCTGTCCGCGGACGCCATGGACGGTGTGAAGACGATCGATGCGCCCACCGCTGCGACGGTGAGCCCACCAGCCGTACCGATCCGGCCGAGTTGCTTGAGCCTCATGAGGTTCCCTTCCAATGTCCCGCGGCCGTTGGACGGCCGCCGGGTCTCCAGCGTTGGCGACGGGAAC
>NZ_JAJKLK010000014.1 GCF_020982545.1 Streptomyces sp. MNU76
AGGCGAGGGCGCCGTAGTCGATCCGCTCGCTCTCGCCCGCCTGGTCCGGGCGGAAGACGGCCTCGCCGTAGCGTCCGCCGTCGGGCGAGTCGTCGAACGCGGTCATGAGCGAACCCCTTCGCACGAGGGACAGGTGCCGGGCGGCTCCCACGAGGTCGCCGCCCACCCGATCGTCCCCGGCGCGCGCCCCACCGGCCCGAGGCGCGCCGCACCACCGGACCTTCCTACCCGGTCGCCGACCGCCGGTCCCTCCTACCCCGTCGCCAACCTCCGGCGCGCCGCGTCGGCGTGGTCCGATCCCGCGTCGCTCAGCCCTCGAGGCGTTCGCTGTACGCCTCGGTCGGCGGATACGGGGCGGACCGTGTCATGCCGACCGACCAGAACGACCTGGTGCCCGGAACGGACGTCACGTCATTGAGGTACGGCGCCGGTGCCGGGCCCGCCGGGCCCCGGGCGAGGGACCAGGTGTCCCCGTCCCGCCGCAGATACGTACTGCGGCTCTGGTCCGAGAAGTTCCAGCCCGATATCCACGCGGGGCGCCCCCGGACGTCGCCGGCGATCCCGGTGAGCGACCCGAGGGTGAAGCCGGCCTCCAGCCGGGTCCAGGCCGTGCCGTCCCAGTGGCTCAGGGCGGGGTTGCCGGGGCGGCCGATGGGGCCGCCGACACCGGCCTCGGTGCCCACGGCCCACACGTCGTCCGGAGCGGCGCAGTGCACGTCGGCGATGCCGAGCCGGAGGCCCGCGATCGGGGGGAGAACCGTCCACTCCCCGTTCCAGCGGGCCACGAGCCCCGACCAGCCACCTCCGTTCGACCGGTCTCCGCAGACCCACACCTCGCCCGGCCGACGGACGACGACCCGGTAGAGGTTCACGCCGGCGACGGGCAGCGGGTCCAGCCAGCGCCACCTCCGTCCCTCGCCGAGCAGCAGACGGGCGGCGCCGTCCCGTACGCCGCAGACCCACACGCGCCGGTCGCGGCCGACCGCCACCGCGCTGATCCTGACGTCCGGTTCACCCCTGCCGGGGAAGTCGGCCTCGCGCCACGTGGTCCTGTCCCAGCGCAGCAGGGGGCTGCCGTCACCGGTGGGATGGGCCACGGCCCACGCCGCGGACGGGCGGACACCGGCGACGTCGACAATCCTCGTGTGCGAGAGGTGCGACAGGTCGGCCTTCGACCAGGCACCGCCCTTCCACACCATGGTCAGGGCCCGTTGCTGGGCCTGCGGGGCCAGGTTCTCCTCGCCCACGGCCCAGGCCAGTCGCGGTCCCGCGGCGGCGATCCGCCGCAGCTGCGCGGCGGGCACGCTGCCGGGTGCGGGCACCGCCTGCCACTCCCGCGGACGGAGTGCCGGCGCATCGGCCCGGGACGAGGCCCCGCCGAGTGCCGTCCCCGAGAGGACACCGATGCTTCCTGCCACAAATCGCCTACGTCTCACTGCGGGGTCCCTCCGGGCGGATCGGTCGGACAGGAGGAACCACCGTGAACCAGCGCACCCCAGAGTTCTAGCCACCCACATGACAATTCGCGCGGACCCGCCTTACCCGATCGGGTGACCGACCAGTGGCGTACGTGCTCGGTGGGGGAGTAACAACTCCTACGAGGCACCAGACATGAGGCACCAGACATGAGGCACGACGCACGGCATGAGGCGTGGCGTGCGTGGCGTGCGGACCGGGCGAGCGGGGAGACAGATGCGTGTTCCGATGACGGTGGCCGACTTCCTGGAGCGGGCGGAGGCGGGGTTCGCCGACAGTCCCGGGGTGATCGACGAGCCGAGTCAGCCCGCGGTGCCGGTGGCGCCGTCGACGTACGGACGACTGGGTGAGCGGGTGCGGGCCTGGCGGGCGGGACTGGACGCGCTCGGCGTGGGGGAGGGCGAGCGGGTGGCGGTGGTCAGTCACAACTCGGCCCGTCTGCTGGAGCTGCTGTTCGCGGTGCCGATGAGCGGACGGATCTGTGTGCCGGTCAACTTCCGTCTGAAGGCGGAGGAGATCGAGTACGTGGTTCGCCAGAGCGGTGCCTCGGTGCTGCTGGTCGATCCCGAGGTGCGGGACACGGTCGCCGACGTCAAGGTGGCGCACCGGTTCACGCTGGGGGAGCAGACGGACACCGAGCTGATGCGGTTCGGGGTGGAGCCGAGGCCCTGGTCGAACCCTGACGAGGACGCCACCGCGACGATCAACTACACCTCCGGAACGACCGCGCGTCCCAAGGGAGTTCAGCTCACGCACCGCAACATCTGGGTCAACGGACTGACCTTCGGGCTGCACACACGGGCCTGGGAGCGGGACGTGTATCTGCACACGCTGCCGATGTTCCACTGCAACGGGTGGGGAATGCCGTTCGTGATGGCCGGGCTCGGCGCCCAGCAGGTGGTGCTGCGCAAGGTCGACGGCGCCGAGATCCTGCGCCGGGTGGACGAGCACGGGGTGACGCTGATGTGCGGCGCGCCGGCGGTGTGGAACGCGGTCCTCGACGCGGCGACCGGCTGGGAAGGGCCGGTGCCGGGGCGCGACCGGGTGCGGATCGTGTGTGCGGGAGCGCCGCCGCCGAGCCGGATGATCCAGCGGGTGGAGGAGGAACTGGGTTGGGAGTTCACCCAGATCTACGGCCTGACGGAGACCTCACCCCTGCTGACGTTCAACCGAACGCGGCCCGAGGACGATGCCCTGGGAGGTGAGCAGCGGGCGCGCAAGCTGTCGCGGGCGGGTCTTCCGGCGCTCGGTGTGAAGCTCGACGTGGCGGACTCCGGTGAGGTGTTGGCGCGCTCGAACGTGGTCCTCGACGGGTACTGGGAGAAACCGGAGGAGACCGCCGCCGTGCTGGAGGGCGGCTGGTTCCACACGGGCGACGGCGGGACCCTGGACCCCGCCGACGGACATCTGACGATCTCGGACCGGAAGAAGGACGTCATCATCACCGGCGGCGAGAACGTGTCGTCGATCGAGGTGGAGGACACGATCTTCAGCCACCCGGGGGTCGCCGAGGTCGCCGTCATCGGGGTGCCGGACACGAAGTGGGGCGAGACGGTCTAGGCGCTGGTCGTACGGGCCCAGGGAGCGGCCGTGACCGAGGCCGAGATCATCGCGTACTGCAAGGAGCGGCTCGCCGGGTACAAAGCCCCGACGAGTGTGGAGTTCCGCGAGGCCATCCCGCGCACGGCGACCGGCAAGGTCCAGAAGTTCAAGCTGCGGGAGCCGTACTGGGCCGGGCGGGCCCGAGAGGTCAACTGACCTGCCGGCAGCTGCCGGCTGCGACACGGCGACGGTGTACGGCGACGACAAAGGACCGTCTCGCCGTACACCACGGGTGCGTCAGAGGGACGCCGCGGCGCACTGGACGAGCTGCCGGCCGGTGATCGCGCCGCCCTCCGGACCGAGGAGGAAGGCGGCCAGGGACGGGGCCGCGTGGTCCTCGTCGGCAGCCGCACCGCGACCGGAGTTCCCGGCAAGAGCCAGTACGCGGCGACCAAGGCCGCGCTGCCCGCGCTGGCGCGTTCCTGTGCCGCCGAGCTGGCCCACCGCGCGATCACCGTCAACGTGATCACGCCCGGTCCGACCGACACGCCGATGGGCAGGGCCACGGACGACGCTGCGGCCAAGGCGACCGCCGTGCCGGGCGAGGCGACCGGTCAGGGCAAGATCACGGTCGAGGCGGCAGCCCCCTCGTCGGTGCCCCGCGCGCCCAGGCACGGCCCGGTGAGCTCGCTCAGGCCCGCACCGCGTGGAAGAAGTGGGTCGGCTGCTGTACGGCCACACTCTCGTGAACCTCGGCGCAGACGGCCGTGCCCGGTCGCTCGAAGAGGCCGGGCGGCGGCTCCGCGACCTTGATCACCGAGCGGCCGGACTCCAGCAGACGCGCGGCCATCGCGAAGTCACCGACCAGCGCGGAGCCGGGAGCGACATGGCGGTGGCGGCAGATCATCACCTTCTCGCGGGCGAGGTCGGCCAGCAGGCTGCCGGAGCCCACCCACTCCCTGTAGTAGTCCTGGGGGTTGATCATCAGGGCGTGGCCGGTGCCGCCCTGCTGCTCTATCTCGTTGAAGGCGGCGAGGACCCCGGCGGTGTAGGAGCCGGTGTACGGCAGGGTGGCGACATCCGGGTGCTCTACGACGTCCAGGGTCAGGGCGCGGTTCTCCGCGGTGCCGAGCCGGACCATGAGCCGGTGGTCGACGAACTGGGCCAGCGCGTCGGGCTGTTCGCCGAGGGCTTCGGGGATCTGCACCCACGCCGTGATCGGCCGCACTCCGTAGGTGGCCGCCTCGAACCGGTACGCGCTCTCCCGCAACCCGCCGGACGCGTGCGGCGCGTCCGGCCGGGTCTCGAACCACGACCGGACCGTCTCGCTCGTGACGCGCTGCTTCTTGAACAGGTTGCGGGCGGTCAGCCGCGGTCGGTCCTTCCCGGGCTGGAAGGAGTCGGTGATGGTGTACTCGAACCGGACCTCGGCCTTCTCCGGGTCCTCGGCGAAGGCCCGCGCGAACCGCTCGCCCGGGGAGGCGGTTGCCGTCGCACCGGCGGGGGGCGTCGTAGCAGTGGGGGTCGTCGTATCAGCGGTCGTCGTCATCCGGGTGTTCGTCCTCGGGGTCGGTGGAGCCGATGTCGGTGGGCGGTGTCCGGTGGGCACGTCAGAGCGCGTGCTCGACCAGGCGCTCGTAGTACGGGAGATGGTGCTCGTAGTAGCCGCGCAGCCGTGCGTCGTTCTCGACCGTGGCGGCGTACTCCTTCTCCGGAGCCCGGAACCCCGCACTGGCGATGGCGTCGAGGTGCCAGCGACGGTTCTGGTGCCACTCGGAGCGTTCACCGGGCCGCCAGTTCAGCGCCTCGGGCAGGAACGGCAGACCCACCCGGTCGCAGTACGCCGAGACGACCCGCGCCGGGTCGGCGAGGAGTTGTTCGGCGGTGATGACCACCGGGCGCCGGCCGGTGATCTTCCACGCCAGTTCGAACAGGGCGTACTGGTGCTCGTAACCGATCTCCCGGCAGGCCAGCTCGGGCTTGATCGCGTGGTGCGAGGCGATCGTGCGGGCCGGATGGCGGACGATGAAGGTGTGCTCGAAGTCGGCGATCCGCTCCGGACGGTCGAAGAGATGCTGGTGGTGGTACTCCAGGGTGTCCTTGAAGAACACCGGTCGGCGGGCGCCGAGTCGGGCGAGGTGGGCCAGCAGCTCACCGGGGTCGCGCAGGGTCGCCGTACCGCCGTCCGGGTCGGGGACGGACACTTCGCCGTGGTCGGTGAGCAGGACCAGCGGCTCGTGCACGACGGTCACGTCACCGCGCTCGATCATCATGCGGAGGAACGCCGTGGAGACCGCTCTCGGGTGCGCCCACATCGCGATGACCGTGGGGCGCGACGCGGGGCGAGGGGCCTGGCTCGGGGGTGGGGCCCCGGTCACATCGACCACTCCGTCGGCTGCCGGTCCCAGCGGTGTGCGCGCAGCTCCGCCAGCAGAGCCGGGTCGAGCGGCGGAGCGCCGGAGACGGCGAGGTTGGCGCGCGCGTGCTCGGGTGTGCGCATGCCGGGGATGACCGTGCTCACGGCGGGGTGGTGCAGGATGAAGCGGAGCGCGAGTTCGGGCAGGGTGACGCCCTCGGGCAGGATCTTCTTGAGGAGTTCGGCGCGTTCCACGGTCGGGCCGAGGTTCTCCGGGCCGAAGTAGACGGCGCGCCAGTCCTCTTCGGGGAACGTCGTGTCCCGGGTGAGCCGGCCGGTGAGACCGCCCTCGTCGAAGGGGACACGGGCGATGATGCCGATGTCGTCGCGCAGCGCCCGTTCGAACAGTTCGTCCTCCGGGGCCTGGTCGAAGATGTTGTAGATGACCTGGACGACGTCGACGAGCCCGGTGTCGATCGCGCGCAGGCAGTTGGCCGGCTCCCAGCGGTTGACGCTGAGGCCGAAGCCCTCGATGACACCCTCCGCCTTGAGGTCGGAGATCACCCGCTGCCAGCGTTCGTCGTCGCTCCAGCGGTCCTCCCAGACGTGGAACTGGAGCAGGTCGATGCGGTCGGTGCCGAGGTTCTCCAGACTGCGGTGGACGTACTCCCGAATGTGGTCGGACGGGAAGACGTCGTCGAGGGTGTCCTGCGGGCGGGGCGGCCATTCACGGTTGAGCGGCGGGACCTTGGTGGCGACGCGGAGGCGACGGTCGGGGTGCCGGCGCAGCAGGGCGCCGAGCATCCGCTCGCTCACGCCCCGGCCGTAGACCCAGGCGGTGTCGAAGAAGGTGCAGCCCTCCTCCACCGCCAGGTCCAGACAGTGGGGTGCCGTGTCGTAGTCCCAGCCGGTGAAACCGCCGGGGCCGCCGCCGATGCCCCACATGCCGTAGCCGATCTCGCTGATCCGCCAGCCGAGCCGGCCCATGGTGCGCTGGTGCATGTCGTCCTCTCGTGTCACTGGGTGAGGGTGGTGCGATAGGCCGCGAGGGCCGCCTCCAGCGGACGTTCCCGCAGGCCGTGGCGGGCGTCGAGCGCCGTGCAGGACGCACGGGTGAACAGGCCGGGGTTGTCGGTCAGCAGCCGCCGGAAGTCCGGTGTGCCGTCGGGCCCTGATGCCGGCAGCAGGGTCAGCACGGCGTCCAGCACGGCCGCCGGGGAACCCGCGTCCTCGGCTGCGGCGGCCCGCAGTGCCGCCATGAACTCCCGTACGGGAACGGTCCGTTCGCCCTCCGTGAGTGCGATCGCGGCGAAGTCCGCACCGTCGTCGCGGAACACATGGTGGACCGCGCCCCCGGCCGGCTCGGCGAGCCCGGCGACCAGCCGCGCGGCCGTCTCGTCGACGGGTGTGTAGTCCGAGCGCATCGGCACGTCGGGCCGCAGGCCCAGCCGACGGAACGCCGACAGCAGCAGATGGGTGAGCGCCTTGGGGTTCGGTACGCCGTTGTCGGCGGCCGGCATGATCTCGCCGAGCCGGTAGAGGGTGACCGGCGCGCCGAGTCGCCGTGCCGCGAGGACCAGGCGCTCCGCGACCCACTTCGAACGGCTGTAGCCGCTCGTGGGCGTCGCCGCTCGCGCGGGATCGAAGTCCTCGCCGAGACGGCCCCGCGCACGCTCCCGCGCACGGGCCGCCTCCCGGTCGAGCACACCGAGGGTCGACACGTGATGCAACGCCTTGACCCGTCCGGACAGCGCGAACCGCAGCACCTCGGCCGTGCCGGTCACGTTGGCGGGGCGATGGGCCCGGTAGTCCAGCAGGAAGTTGACGAGCGCGCCGATGTGCAGGACCGCGTCGCACCGGACGGCGTACGCCTCCCAGGTCTCGTGCGTCCAGCCGAACCGGTGCCGGGCGAGGTCGCCGCGCCGGGCGTCGAGCCGCCCGGCCAGGGACTCCTCCCACAGCCCCTGCGCACGCAGGGCTCCGACGAGCCGGTGCCGGGCGTGCGCGTCGTCACGGGCCCGCACCACGCACACCACCCGGGCCCCTGTGGTCGTCAGCAGCCGGTGCACGGCCCTGGCCCCCACGAAGCCCGTGGCCCCAGTAACCAGCACGGTGCGCGGCGGCGCGGCCGGGCGGGCGCCGCCGGCCCGGCGGGCCAGAGCGGCCAGTTCCTCCGGCAGCGCGGCGTCGCGCTCCATCAGCGTGGCCTCGTCCCCGGCGGAGGGGGCGGTGGTGGTGGCACCGTCGCCGAGCACCGCCGCGGCGAGCGCCGCCGGGGTGCGGTGCGCGTAGAGGTCGGAGATGCCGACGCGCACACCGAGCGTGTGCCGGATGCGCAGGGCCGTGGTCAGCGCGGTGAGGGAGTCCCCGCCGTGGTCGAGGAAATCGTCACGGACGCCGAAGCCGGGCCGGTCGAGCACCGCCCCCATGACCTCGGCGACGCGTTCGGCACGGGTGAGCCCGGCGCCGTCGCCGACACCCGTCGTCGTGGCCGGGTCCGTCTCCGCGCCGGTGCCGCTTCCCGTGCCTGTCGTCCCCATGCCTGTCGTCCCCGTGCCGGAGCCGAGTTTCTCCTCGACGATCGTCCGCAGCGCCCGCAGGTCGACCTTGCCGTTGTCGGTGAGCGGCAGCGCCTGGAGGACGAAGCAGTGCCGGGGCACCTGGACGCGCGGCAACACGGAGGCCAGGTGTCGGCGCAGGGCGGTCGGGGTCGTGCCGTCCTCGGCCGCCACGGCGACCACCAGCCGGGTGCGGCCGGACCGCCGCAGGGTCAGCGCCTTGGCCTGGATGACACCGGGACAGGACTCGGCGGTCGTCTCGATCTCCCGGAGCTCGATCCGTACACCGTCGACCTGGGCCTGCCGGTCCCGGCGGCCGACGAACCGCAGCAGCCCCGAGTCGTCGAACCGGCCGAGGTCGCCGGTGCGGTACAGCCGCTCGCCGGGAACGCCGGGGCAGGGGTTGGGCACGAACGCCCTCGCGGTGAGCTCCGGGGCGCCGAGGTACCCGGCACCCAGACACGCGCCCCCGATGAGGATCTCCCCGACGCCCTCGGCGTCCGCGCCGTCGATGAGGGCGTAGCAGTTGTCGATGGGCCGCCCGAGCGGGATGTGGTCGCCCTCCGTGCCGTCGACACGGTGGAAGACCATCCCGATGCTCGCCTCGGACGGCCCGTACCCGTTGGTGATTCCGAGCCCCGGCACCAGGTCCCTGAGCCGGTGCACGGCGTGCGGGATGATCTCCTCGCCGCCGACCACGAGATGGCGCAGCGAGCCGACCCGGGCGACATGCGTCGGCTCGGCCTCCAGCAGGGCGACCAGCATGCCGAGGATCGCCGGGACGAAGTCGGTGACGGTCACCCCGTACCGGGCGATGGTGTCCACGGTCCGTTCCAGATCGAGGAACTCGCCCTGCTCGGGGATGATCGTGCGGCCGCCCGTCGTCAGCGGCCACAGCAGCTGCCAGATCGCGGAGTCGAAGGTGTGCCGACTGTTCTGCAGCACCACCTCGTCGCCGGTGGCGGCGAAGTAGCGGGACATGAAGCGGAACCGGTTGGTCAGTCCGCCGTGCAGATTGACGGCGCACTTCGGGACGCCGGTGGTGCCGGAGGTGAAGACGCCGTACACCGGACGACCGGGACCGGGCCGTACTCCGGGGCGCTCGGTGCTCGGGACGACGGTCCGGTGGGAGACGACTCGGGACCTTCCGTCCGTGGGGACGAGCGACCCCGTGGTCAGGGACAGCGGAGGGTCGAGCACCTTCAGGACGGCGCGCAGCCGCTCCTCCGGCCAGGCCGGGTCACAGAGGACGAACACCGCGCCCAGTTTCATCAGGGCGACCATGCACAGCGGGAGTTCGACACTGTTGCCGATCATCAGCGGGACGAGATCGCCCTCGCGCACACCCGCCCGGGTCAGCTCCGCGGCCAGCCCGTTGGCGAGCGCGTCGAACTCCGCGTACGTCAGGGCCGTCTCGGTCTCGCCCCGGTGGACGAGGGCGGTACGGCCCGGGGTGCGGTCGGCCTGTTCCTCGATGAGGGTCGCCACCGGACGGTACGGTCCGTGGTCGACCTCCGCGCCGGCGACCTGCCAGTTCGTTTCCGACATATCCTCCGAGCTCTCTGCTGATGCTGATGTGGGTGGGGGCGCCAGAGAGATGGCTGTTCACGACCGGCCGGCGCGGGCGGGGGTGGTGCCCGCGACGGCCCCGGTGAGCCCGGGTGGCGGCTCGGTCCCGGCGATGAGCGCGGCGAGCAGGGCGCCCGCCGCGGGGGCTGTCTGGATCCCGTAGCCGCCGAGTCCGGCGAGCCAGCAGAAGCCGGGCACCTGCGGATCGGGGCCGATCACGGGGGTGTCGTCGGGCGCCGAGCTGCGCAGTCCGGCCCAGGCGCGGCGGACGTGACGGACCGGCAGGTCCACCACCGCTCGGAACCGGTCGATCGCCAGCGCCACGTCACGCTCGTCGGGCCGTACGTCACCGGGCGGGACGGGCGTGGCATCGGCGGGCGAGACCAGGAGCCCGCCGGACTCGGGGCGGGCGTAGAACGTGTCCGCCACGTCGGCGATCATCGGCCAGCGGGCGATGTCGGCCGCCGCCGTGCCCGCAGGGCCTCCGTTCCTGGGCGCCCCGTCCGCCGGAACCTGATCCGTCGGGACCCGAACCGCCGGAGCCCGATCCGTCGGGACCCGATCCGTCGGGACCCGATCCGCCCAGACCCGATCTGCTGAGACCCGATCCGCCAGGCCCCGATCCGCAGGGCCCCGTTTCGCCAGGATCCGATCCGTCGGGAGGGAGACGAGCGCCGCTGTACGGCGGTACGCCACCAGACCCTGGGTGGGGACACCGGCCGACTGCGCCACCTGGTCGGCCCAGGCGCCCGCCGCGTCCACCACCACCGGCGCGGAGAACTCCCCGGCCGACGTCGCCGCGTGCCACCGCCCCCCGCGCCGGGTCAGGACGTGCACCCGCGCGCCGGTCACGACGGTCCCGCCGGTGGCCTTGAGACCCCGCAGAAAGCCCTGGAGGACGGCGTCCGTGTCGATGTCGCGGGCACCCGGCTTGTACAGCGCGCGGTCGAAGGCGCTCGGCCGCAGCGCCGGGCACAGGGCGAGCGCCTGCTCGCGGTCCACCTCGACGACCGGCTGCGGGGCGCCCGCGCCGGAGGCCTTCGCGGCCTCGAACTCCCGGCCGGTGCCCGGGGCCCCGAGGGCCAGGACACCGCGCGGTCGCAGCAGCTCGGCGACGGGCGAGAAGCCCGCCGGGGGAGTCTCGTAGAAGGCGCGGGAGGCCCGGGTCAACTCCCTTACGACGGCGTTCCCGTAGTACTCGGAGAAGAGCGCCGCCGACCGGCCGGTGGCATGCGTGCCCGGAGCGTTCTCCGCCTCCAGCAGCGTCACCCGGACGCCGGACCGGCCCAGGAAGTAGCCGGCCGAGGCACCCGCGACCCCTCCGCCCACGACCAGGACGTCCGGCTCCCGCACGGCGCTCACCGGCCCTTCCGGGGCAGGGTGAGGGCCGCCACGCACAGCGCCAACAGGGTGAGGCCACCCGCCACGGCGAACCCCCGGGCGACCCCCGTGGACAGGCCCGCCGCCGTCCCGTCGGACGCGGCGGCACCGGACGACCATGCCACCGCGCCCAGCACGGCGAGACCGGTCGCACCGCCGATCTGGCGGGCCATGTTGACCAGTCCGGACGCCGCGCCCGAGTCCTCGTCGGCGACCTTCGCGAGCGCGGTCAGGGTCAGCGGCACCCCGGTCACGCCCAGCCCCGCGTAGGTCAGCACGGTCGGCACGAGCATTCCGGTGGTGTAGCCGCCGGAGTCGCCGATCCTCGCCAGCCACAAAATCCCCGCGGTGGCCACCAGCAGACCGCCGCAGACCACCGCACGGGTGCCGAAGAGCGCCAGGAGCGGGGAACCGGCCTTGGCCCCCAGGATCAACAGACAGGTCAGCGGGAGGTAGACCAGCGCGGTGCGCAGCGGGCTGTAGTCCCAGACCTGTTGGAGGAAGAGGGTCAGGAAGAAGAAGATGCCGAACACGGCTGTGCTGATGAGCGCCGTCACGGCGTAGCTGCCCAGCCGGGTGCGGTCGGCGAACAGCCGCAGCGGGACGAGGGGTTGGGCGCTGCGCCGCTCGACGAGAACGAACACGGGCAGCAGGACGGCCGCCGCGCCGAGCGCCGCCAGCACCGCCGGCGAGGACCAGTTGCCGCCGCCGGAGGCGCCGTCGATCAGTCCGAAGCACAGCAGCAGCGCGGCCAGGGTGCCGGTGACCGCCCCGAGGACGTCGAAGGCGCCGCGGGTGCGCGGGGTTTCGCGCAGCACCCCGGCGCCGACGGCGAGGATCGCCACGCCGAGCGGGACGTTCACGAACATCACCCAGCGCCAGGACAGGTGGACGGTGATGAGCCCGCCCGCCAGCAGTCCCACACCGCCGCCCGCCGTGGCCACCGCCGTGTACCAGCCGACGGCCCGGTTGCGCCCCGGGCCCTCGGGAAAGGTCACCGCGATCAGCGACAGGGCGGCGGGCGAGGCCGCGGCGGCGCCCACCCCCTGCGCGGTGCGGCAGACGGTCAGCAGCCATGCCTCGGTGGCGAATCCGCCGAGCAGCGAGGCGACGGTGAAGACCGCCACGCCGGTCATGAACACGCGCCGCCTGCCGAGGATGTCCCCCGCCCGGCCGCCCAGCATCAGCAGGCCGCCGAAGGCGATCGAGTACGAGGCCACGACCCACTCCAGGTCCGAGCCCTCCAGCCGCAACGACCTCTGGATGTCGGGCAGCGCCACGTTGACGATGGTCGCGTCCAGCAGGAACATCAGCTGCGCCGAGGAGATCACCGCGAGCGCGACCGACCGCCGCCTGCCGACGTGGCCCTCCGCGGGGAACTTCGAGGCGTCGGCGGCGGTCCGCGCGGACGCCGTCATCGGCGGGCGGCGTATTCGATCTCGAGACGTTCGCGCAGCGGGTGCCGCAGCACCTTGCCCAGTGAGTTCTTGGGCAGTTCCCAGACGAACTGCACCCGGTCGGGCCAGAGCACCTGCGCCATCCGCTCCTGCGCGAGATGGCCGTGCAGGGTCGCCAGGGTGGGCGGTTCGCCCTCCGGCACGACGACGGCGCAGACCAACTCGCCGCCGGGGATCCGCGGATCGGGACAGCCGACGAGCGCGACCTCCTTGACGGCCGGGTGCCGGGTCAGCACGGCCTCGACCTCCAGGGTGGAGACCTTCTGGCCACTGCCCCGGGTGATCTGGTCGACGCTGCGGCCGACGATACGGATGCCGCCGCGGCCGTCGTCACGGGCCAGGTCGCTGGTGTCGAACCAGCCGTCCTCGTCGAGGCACGCCTCGTAGACCTCGCGCCGGCCCAGGTAGCCGAGGCACTGGGAGGCCCCGCGCACCAGGAGTCGGCCGGAGTCGCCGCCGTCCTGGACGGCGATCCGCAGTTCCATCCACGGCTCGGCGCGGCCGTCGCTGTGGCCCGCCCAGCCCTCCGGGTCGTCGTCCCGGGTCACGGTGACGGCCCCGTTCTCGGTCATGCCCCACAGGGCGCGCACCGGGATGTCGAAGACCTCGCGGACCTGGGCGATCAACCCCGGGTCGATGGGGGCGGAGCCGGACACGATCTGTACGACGCTGGAGGTGTCGCGGGGCTCCTTGCGCTGGGCCTCCAACAGGTCCACGAGGTACGCCGGGGAGGCGTAGGCCCAGGTGACACGGTGGGCGGCGACGATGTCGAGCAGCAGTTCCATGTCCCGGTTGGCCTCCTGCATCACACAGGTGCCGTGCAGGAGCAGCGGCATGTAGCAGGCGTAGGTCAGCCCGGCCATGTGTGTGGCGAAGTTGGGGATGGAGATGACGTCGTCCCGGGTGAGCCGGTGCGGCTCGGACACCGCGAGCACCGCCGCGTGCAGGGTGTTCTGGCTGTGCACGACACCCTTCATGCGGCCGGTGGTGCCGGAGGTGTAGAGCAGCAGAGCCGGATCGTCGGGGCCAGAACTGCGCGTCGTGTCGACGTGGTGCCGTTCCTCCCAGGGTGTGCGGACGAAGAACTCGTCGAAGTCGACCGCGCCGGTGGCGGCGGCGTCGCCCACCACGACCCGGTGGGCGACGGTCGGGGGAGCGGCCTCGGCGAGCCGGGCGCCGTAGTCGATGTCGTTGAAGCGGTCGACGGTGACACAGATCCGTGCGGCACTCTCCTGGAGCACCTGGGCCAGTTCCCGCACGTCCAGCGCGGGGATCACCGGGCAGGCGACGGCCCCCACCCGGTGGCAGGCCAGGTACAGGGGGGTGAGGACCCAGCGGTTCGGGAGGTAGAGCGCGACCACGTCGCCCGTGCCGACGCCGAGTTCGGTGAGCGCGGCGGCGAACCGCTCCACCAGCTCGGCCAGTTCGGCGTAGCTCACCTCCCGGGTGAGGTACCGGCCCTCGTAGGCGATGACGGCGGGATGCTCCGGTCTGGTACGAACAGCTTCGGCCAAGTCGGCCAGAAACGTTTCCTCTCGCCACCAGCCGGCCGCCCGATATTTCGCGGCCGTCTCCGGTCCGGGAATTACCAGCGTGTCCCATTTTCCCACTGAAGCGCCCCCGCTCTTCGTACTTCGAGATTGATACCTGCAGCACGAATCCGATGGCAGAGCCTAGAGGATGAGGGAAGGCTGCGGTAGGCGGAACGGGGAAATCCGATTCTGTTTATCAAACACACGGCGTCATCACCGTTCGCGCAAAAGCGCGCAGTGTCCAGGATTGCGGCGATCCGTGTTCAACGCGGCCCGGAGATAAAGCACTTGACAGACGGCGGCGGCGAGGGTGAGGCTGCGACGGCGTCCGCTCTGTCCACGGCAATGCGCGAGAGCACTGGAGGCACGGTGAAGATAGGCCTGCTCGGCTGGGACTATTCGGGAATCGATCCCGATGGCATAAGCCTGGTGGAGTACGGTCGGGAGCGCGGGCATGAAATGTCGTTCTTCACGCTCGAGGAGCTCGCCTATCGCCCCGGCCCGTCCGGCGTGACGCTCACCCTGGGAGGAGAGCCCGCGGAGGCCTTCGACGCCGTCATCAACCGCTCCAAGCTGTACGGGGACGACTGGCAGGACCGTGTCGAGCGGCTGACCATGCTCAGCAACGTCCCCGGGCTGCGGCTTTTCGACCCGGCGGACGTGTGGGTGACGGGATACAGCAAGTTCCTGATGGCCCAACGGCTGGCCGCGGCCGGCCTGCCCGTACCGCCCACCCGCTCGGCGACCTCCCTCGCGGACGTCGAGGCGGCCTGTGAGGAGTGGGGCGCGGTCATCCTCAAGCCCTCCTTCGGCTACCGCGGCACCGACGTGGAGCGCGTCGCCGACTTCGCGGCCGACAAGGCCGTCGCCGAGGAACTGCTCTCCCGCTACCCGACCCTGGTCTGCCAGCGCTTCTACCCGACGTCCGGCGGCGAGTACCGGATCACGGTCGCGGGGGAGGCCACCCCGATCAACATGCTCAAGCTGCCGGCACCGGGCTCCTGGCGCTGCAAGACCATGGAAGGCGCCTCCTTCGAGCGGTTCGAGGCCCCCGACGACCTCGTCGACCTGTCGCTGCGCGCCACCCGGGCCATGGGCATCACCCTTGCCGGCCTGGACATCCTGCCCGCCCCGGACGGCTATGTCGTCCTGGAGGTCAATCCGGTCCCGGGCTACCTCTCCATGCTGGGCAGGGAACAGCACCGCCAGGTGCTCGGCGGTGTCTTCGACTGGGTCGAGACGAAGACCTCCACCTGAATCCGGGCCCGCACCGCTCCCAAGGCCGCCCCTTCCGCCCCGCCACCTGCCGCCCGTCGGCTCCGTACCCGCCAGCACTCAGGAGAGCCATGCGCTACACCACCTTCGGCCGCAACACCGGGCTGCGCGTGTCGGAGTTCGCCCTCGGCACGGCCAACTTCGGTACGGGCGTCGGCGCGCACCCCGAGGCCGCCGGGCTGATGTGGGCCCGTCGGGGCGACGGCGCCGGACGGGAGGACGCGCGCAAGATCTTCGACCGGTTCGCCGAGGCCGGCGGCACCCTCATCGACACCGCCGACTGCTACCAGTTCGGTGAGTCGGAGAAGCTGCTGGGCGAGTTCCTCGCCGCCGACCGCGACCACTTCGTCCTGTCGTCGAAGTACACCAACAGCGACTCCGTCCGGCCGGGCGTCTCCGACACCGGCAACAGCCGCAAGAACATGATCCGTTCGGTCGAGTCCAGCCTGCGGCGCCTGCGGACCGACCACATCGACCTGTACTGGGCCCACTTCCCCGACACGCTCACACCGACCGAGGAGATTCTCACCGCCGTCGACCAGCTGGTGCGCAGCGGCAAGATCCTTTACGCCGGTCTCTCCAACTTCCCCGCCTGGCGCGTCTCCCGCGCCGTGACGATCGCGGAACTGCGCGGCTGGGCCCCCGTCATCGGCATCCAGACCGAGTACAACCTGGTCAACCGCACCGGCGAGCGTGAACTGCTGCCCATGGCCGAGGCGCTCGGTCTGGGCGCGGCCCTGTGGTCACCCCTGGGCGGTGGCCTCCTCACCGGCAAGTACCGGCGTACGGCGGCCGGCTGGGTGAGCGACCAGAACCGCCGTCACCCGCGCAACGACACCGACCCGATCGAGGCGGTCGTGAACACCGTCCTCGCCGTGGCGGAGGAGACGGGACTCTCCGCGTCGCAGGTGGCGCTGGCCTGGCTGCGCGACCGTGCGGCACGGTCGACCACCGCGTTCGTGCCGGTGATCGGCCCGCGAGACGTGAATCAGCTGGAGGAGTACCTCAGGTCGCTCGACGTCACCCTCACGGACGAGCACCTGGACCGGCTGGACACGGTCAGCGCCGTGGAGCTGGGCAGCCCGCACGAGATCGGCCGTCTCGTGCGGGACTCCCTGATCGGCGGGGACCCCGACCGGATGAGCACACCGGTCGTGCCCGTGGCTTGAACTCCGGTAGCCCCCGCCGGGCTCGGGCCACGGGGGCGACCGGAGTTCAGTCCGGCCACGCCGGCCGGTGGTGGACGGTTCCCGGTTCCAGGAACGGCGCCGTGTAGAGCTCGGCCTCTGCCGGTTCCATCGGCTTCTCGCTGATCAGGTGTGCCGCGAGGCGCCGCCCGGCGTACCCGAGGACGAGCGTCGGATCGCTGAGTGCCGTCAGCCGCAGGACGAGATCGGCCTCGTCGGAGGCCTGGGGGTCGGCGCACTCGTGCGAGGGGACCGCGCGGAATCCCAGAGCGGTCTTGAAACGGAGCAGCCCCGGCTGCGTCAGATGCCCCATGAGATTCGGCTCGTTGCCCAGCGTCGCCCGCCCGTAGCCCCTGGCGCGCGCCGCCCGCAGCACGGAGAAGTAGAGGACGCGGGGCAGGCTGGAGCGCCGGTACGCCGCGCTCACCGCGGAGAACCGGAGCACCAGCGTGTCCACCGCCGGGCATTCGAGGGCCAGACAGCCGCCGACCAGCTCCTCCCCGTCGTACGCGAAGACCCCGAAGAACTTCCGTGGCCCGTGCAGGACGGCGTCCCGGTGGTCGAGCGCGAACGGGACGCCGAACCGCATGTCGGCCACCCGCTCCCGGTAGAGCGCGAGGAACCGGTCGAGGGTGGCCGGTGTCACCGGGTCCTCGACCGTCTCGCGCACACCGGCCGCGACCGCCTGGCGCTGGGCGCGCCGGACGGTCTGGCGTGACGAGCGGTCGAGACGCGCGAGGAAGGCGTCCTCGTCCGCGCCCAGCTCGGCCACCCAGGTGAGCAGGGACGGTTTGCGGATGAACCCCCGGCGCGTGAGGTCGTCCCAGGCCTCGGCCGGGGGGTTGGGCAGCCGGACGACGTCGATGGGCTGATCCGTCCTGGTCCAGGGTTCCTCGGCCAGTTCCGAGGGTTCGATCAGGGCGAGCGCCAGGCCGTAGCGGTCCACGATCTCCATGCGCCGGGCGGGTCAGGCACCCGCGGCCACGGAGTCCGTGACCCCGGGGGACCCGGCGGACGCCGACGCGGTGTCGGTCAGACAGTCGGCGAAGCACGCGAGGGCCCGGGACCAGTTCTCGGAGTACTCCCTGACCAGCGTGAGGAACTCGGCGGCCTGCGCCGTGTCCGTGACCACCCAGGTCATGCCGGTCTCGTCGTCGCTGACCTGTGCCGCGTGCACCGTCTCCGCCTTGATGTGGGAATCGATCCAGGCGAACTGCTCGGTCTCACCGAAGACCCGCTCCCCGTCCACCCAGACCTTCGCGTACAGCCGGCGGAAGGCCACGGCGATGTCCAGCGCTATGGTCTCCACCACCCGCAGTTGGATCGCCGCCCCGAGCGGGGAGCGTGCGAGCCGTTCCATGTTGGCCAGCAACTCACTGATACCGTCCGGTAGTTGGGACGCCGCCCGCAGCTCGTCCGCGCCCAGCCTGGCCGCCAGCGGGGCGACGATGGTGTCGTCCCACCACACGTAGTGGATGCCAGCCGGACCCTGCGGGGCCACGGCCCGGAACTCCGGCGCGGCGTTGTCCAGGTCGTCGCCGATCACCCGGTAGACGGTCTGGAAGGCGCCGAGGATGTCGTGCGTCGGCGCGTCCTGCGCCGAGAAGACCCGGGCCATCTCGCCCATGCCGGCGATGGTGCTGAACATGAAGCTCTTCGTCATCGACCGCCACCACACGCCCAGGGTGAGCGCGGCGCGCGGGGAGACGGATTCGGCGGCGCGCGCGTTCCCGAAGAACGCGTGGTCCGCCCGTCGCAGTCCCGCCCGGTCGATTTCCTGGTCCACCCGCTCGTCGAGTTCGGTCCGGTCGGCGAGGGAGAACTCGGTTGCAGCAGTCACGATCGCTCCAGAGAAGTATGAGGACGACGAGGTTCGCTGAACAGGCCGATGTGCGGCCGAGGTCATACGCCGAGTCGCTCTTTCACATCGGCGAAGAACGGGACGTAGCGGTAGTCGCGGGCCACCGGGTCGTAATCCGTGTAGCGGTTGGTGAATTCCAGCAGGCGCCGGCGGACCGCTTCGACGGGTTCCTCGTGGATCCTGCGCTCGATGTCCTGGATCGCGCCGAGGAAGCGGGCCAGCACGAGGGGGATGTCGGGACTCAGCTCGATCCTTCCGCCGGCCACCCGGACGCCCTCGTGCTCGCTGAGGTACCCGAAGAGCAACTGGGAGGCCACGGCGTCGTAGTTGGGCCGCGGGATGCCTTCGACGGCGTAGCGCAGCAGGCGTTCGGCGAGGATGTACTCGTAGGCGGTCCGCGCCTGCTCGGCCGGCAGGGCGGGGTCGTTCAGCAGGACCAGCATGGCGGAGACGTCCACGCGCAGCTCTTCGAGTCCCGCGAGGGGCTTGTACTTCTTCGCCGACAGGAACGCGGGGATCGGCATGTCGCCCTGCCGGTGGTGGTATTCGTGCAGCCGCACCCACCACGACGAGGCCTGTTCCACCTGTTTGTCCGTCGCTCCCTGGATGAGCGGGAAACTCCCCGCGGCCATCACCGCGTCGATCATTTTCCGGGTGATGCGGTTGTGCCGTTCGACGAACTTGTCGATGAAGTAGAAGATGAGGTCGTCCGGGTCCTGGATCCCGTCGAAGTGGTTCTCGGGGAAGAGCGCCACCACCACGCGCGAACGGAATCCGTCGGACTGCCCGGTGACGGTGACCGGAGCGGTGGGACTGGCGTACCGCTCCGCCAGGTGCGGATCGGTGGGCAGCATCTCGTACGTGAGGTAGTCGAGGGACAGCGACGGAAAGTACGAGGCGTCGAACAACGAGAAGATGTGGTTGTCCCGACGGCTGTTGATGTGTTCCTTCGTGGCCCGCAGTCTGGAACCGGGAGCGAACGTACGCAGATCCTCCAGAAGAGCCTGGACCACCGGCTGCCGCCGTAGATGAGTGGATCCTTCGAGTCGACGGGCCAACTCCTTCTGGGTGTCCGCCTCACGGAACGCGGAGCGACTGCCGAACTCCCCCCGTAATTTATTGACTTCCGCGAACACCGAGCCCATGTCGATGTCGATCAACAAATGCTCCTCCCCGTCAACTCCGGTGCACGCTACCACGCCCGGATGTTCGAATCTTTGCGTTTTCGGAATGGCCGCAATCGGTGCCGCAATTCAGCGGGAGCCGTGCCGTGGAGCGGCCGAGAGAATGGCGCGCAGAACCGCGTACGGCGGGTCGGCGATGAGGTAGAAGTGATCGCCCGGGACCCCGACCTCCCGCACGGGCGACGTGCTGAGCGCGCTCCACGGGCGGCGGTCCGCGTCGTCGTCCCGGTCGCCGACGAGGGTGGTGACCGGACATGTGAGCAACGGCTCGGGAGGCATCACGTAGTCGTGGAACATACGGCCGTCGGCGATCAGGTAGGGCAGGACCACCTCCTGGAAGATCGGGTCGGCCGCCATCTCCGCGTCGGTGCCACCCATCCTGACCAGGTCGTCGAGCAGTCGGTCCGGGTCCTCCTCGGCGACGAGCCCGGTGGGCAGCGGAGCGTCGCGCGACCCCGAAGCGAACAGGTGCGCGATGTGGATGTTCCGGCGTTGCAGCGCACGTGCGGTCTCCAGGGCTATGGGCGCGCCCAGGCTGTGCCCGAAGAACGCGAGGGGGCGGTCGGCGAGCGGTACGAGCGCGTCGGCGATGTCTCCGGCGAGCCGTAGGAGGTCGTTCGGAGGCTCCTCGTCGAACCGGTCGGCGCGCCCCGGGTACTGGACGGCGTGCACCTCCACCTCGGACAGCGCCCCGCTCCAGTCGCGGTAGAACGATGCCGACCCGCCGGCGTGCGGGAAGCACACCAGACGCATCCGCGCTTCCGGCCGTGCGGTGTCGCACGTCAGCCAACGAGAGGTACCCCCGGTCACCGGCTGACCCCCTTCCGGGCGCGCTGCTGCCGAAGCCTGGCGGTACGGGCCCGGCGGGCGGCCTCGGCCGAGGAGCCGGCCGGCGCGTCCTTCCCCTGCTCGCGGTCGGCGCGGATGAGCGCGACCTGTGCTCTCACGGTGGTCTCCTGGAACAGGGCGACGATCGACGGACGCAGTCCGCAGTGCCGCTCCAGCGCGTCCTGGAGCTTGAACATGGCCAGCGAATGACCGCCGAGATCGAAGAAGTTGACGTCCGAGGGCACCGTGGGCCTGCCGAGCACCTCCGCCCACGCGGCGGTCACCTGGGCGGTGAGCGGGTCGTCGGTGAGGTGCGCGGCCGGGCCGGGCCGGTGGGGACTCGGCGGTGGGCGGCTCGATGGCGGGCGGCTCCGAGGCGAGCGTTCGCAGCAGCGTGCGGTCGAGCTTGCCGTTGCGGTTGCGCGGCAGCTCCGGCAGTACCCGCAGCTCACCGGGGACCATCACGGAGGGCAACTCCGCCGCGAGGGCGCGCCGCAGCGCGACCGGATCCACGCCCTCCTGCGAGGCGACGAAGCCGACCAGGCCCGTGCCTCCCGCGTCGGGCAGCACCACCGCCTCCTGGACGCCGCCCAGCCTGCGGAGCGCCGACTCGACCGCGCCGGGCTCCACCCGGTGCCCCCGGACCTTGACCTGGTCGTCCTTGCGGCCGACGAAGTCCAGCCCGTGGTCGGAGTTCCGGCGCACGATGTCACCCGTGCGGTACATGCGCGCGCCCGGCTCGTCGGCGAAGGGGTCGTCGAGGAAGACCGCCGCCGTGGCCTCGGGCCTGTCGAAATAGCCACGGGCCACCCCCGGCCCGCCGATGAACAACTCGCCTTCCGCGCCCGGGCCCACGGGCCGGAGCTCGTCGTCGAGCACATGGAGCCTGGCTCCCGGGATCGGTCCGCCGATGTCGACCGGTGCGACGCCGGTGAAGCGGCGGAACGTGGCCCACACGGTCGTCTCCGTCGGGCCGTACTCGTTGACGAGGTCCACCCCGTGGGGATGGACCGCGAAGTGCCGGTCGACCAGTGGCTGCGGCAGGGTCTCGCCCGCAACGATCACCCGCCGAAGGGACGCCAGCCGGCCCGGATCGGTGCGCCGGGCGGCGTCGAGCAGCAGCCCGTACAGCGCGGGCACGCACAGGAGGCGGTCCACCCGGTGACGGCCGACGAGGGAGACCAGTCGCTCGGGGTCGCGCAGTTCCTCCTCGGACGCGACGACCAGGCAGCCTCCCGCCTGG
Source organism: Streptomyces sp. MNU76 (assembly GCF_020982545.1). GTDB lineage: Bacteria > Actinomycetota > Actinomycetes > Streptomycetales > Streptomycetaceae > Streptomyces. The sequence continues at coordinate 21,449 of NZ_JAJKLK010000014.1, forward strand.
AGCGTCCCCCATATCCCGGCGACCGACGAATCGAAGGCCAGCGGTGAGACCAGGAGGAAGGTCGGGCTGCCCGGATGAACCATGAGCCGCGCCCGGGTCGAGGCGGCGAGGTTCCGGTGCTCCACGACGACGCCCTTGGGCTCACCCGTGCTGCCCGAGGTGTAGATGAGATAGGCCGGGTCCCTCGGACCGACCTCGGCGGCGAAGGCGGCTGGGTCCCCTCCGGGCTCCGGGTCGGGGACGTCCGGGACGGTGATGACGGGAACGGGGGAGACGGTGGTCGTCCGCAGCTCCGTGCGTGCCGTGGCCACGACGGCCTTCACCCGGGCGTCGTCGAGGATCGTGGCGAGACGGGCGTCCGGCTGCGCCGGGTCGACCGGCACGTAGGCGGCTCCCGCGCCGAGCACGCCGAGCACGGACGCGATCATCGTCACCGAGGGCTCGGCGACGAGGGCGACCCGGTCGCCGGAGCCCACCCCGGCAGCGGCCAGCCGGTGGGACAACTGTCGCGACCAGGCGACCAGTTCGCCGTACGTGACCTCGATGTCACCGCAGCGCACGGCGACCTCCGTCGGCCGGTCGGAGGCCACCTTGGCAACCGCCTCGTGCGCGGAAACGAACGGGACGTCCGGCAGTGGTTCGCCGATTTCTTTCCTGTGGTGCGATGACGACAACTGAGAAACTCCCCCGTGCAATAAGCGGAATTTGGTGATCCGTGTTGCGGGGCGGTCGAATTGTGTCCGGTCGCCCGTGGTTGGGAATGCGTTCAGCGGGTGGATTCGTCCTGGATTCGGTGAACCACCGCGATATGGCCGTCCAGCGTTCTTCGGGCCAGCATCTCGCGTACGGGGACACGGATCTCGAACTCCGTGTTCACCCTCCGGATGAGCCGGGTGATCAGCAGGGAGTCACCGCCTTCCTTGAAGAAGTCGGCGTCCGCCGGGAAGTCGTCCCGGCCGAGCAGTTCCGCCCAGATCCGGGTCACTCCCTCGGTCGCGTCGACGGGCGCCGGGTGCTCACCGGCCGGTGGGTGCGGTGCTCCGGTCGGTGGTACCTGGGTCGCGGCGGCCGGTGGTTCCTGTGTCGCGGTCGATGGTTGCGGCATCGCGCCGCGGGGCGGCTCCTCGGCCGAGGCGAGTGCCTCCGGGGCCACCGTGCGCGGGCCCCGGAAGGGATAGCCGGGCAGCCGGGCCCTGCGGCCCGCGCCGGTCAGCCCGTCCACCGCGACCGGCTGGCCCCTTGCCCACAGCGCGCCCACACCGGCGAGTACCGTCGACGCCGGTGTGTCCCTGGCCCGGTCCAGGGCGACCACGGGGAGTCCGGCGGCCTCGGCCGACGGCGACAGGGGGCGTCCCGGACCGATCTCCACGGCCACGGCGTCCGGGATGTGCTGGGCCAGCGCGTCGAGGGCCGCGCCGAACAGCACGGGCCGTCCGACCTGCGTGACGAACGTGTCGGACGGCAGGACCGTACCGGCCGCGACGACCCGGCCCGACTCGTTGAGCGCGATCGGCAGGGCGGACGGTCGCAGTGCGATCCGCGACATCGCCCGGCTGAGCGCGGGCAACGCGGGCTCGATCAGACGGGAGTGGCCGGCGTGGGAGTAGCGCAGACGCCGTACGAAGCAGGTGTCGCCGATCCGTCGCAGATACTCGTCGACCTGCTCGGCCGGGCCTCCCAGTACACAGGAGTCCGGTCCGTTGACCGCGGCCACGTCGAGGCCGAGGCCCCACTCCTCGGCGAGCGCGAGGGCCTGCTTCACGTCCGCCCCGATGGCCACCATCGCGCCCTCGGGGCAGTCCTGCATGGCCCGGCCCCGCTCCGTGATGAACGCGGCCGCGTCCTCCAGCCCGAGGACGCCGGCGACCGCGGCGGCGGTGATCTCGCCGGAACTGTGGCCGCACACCGCGGCGGGCCGGACCCCCAGCTCCCCGAGCGCGGTCGCCACCGCGTGGCCGACGGCGAAGAGGGCCGGCTGTGCCAGCGCGGGCCGGTTCAGCTCGTCGGCGGGGAAGTCCGGGTCGCGGACGGCCTGCCGGATCCTCGCGGCCAGCGGGGAGGCGAAAACGTCGAGGCACCGGTCGAGCGCCGGGCCGAAACCGGGGAGGGCGGTGAAGGGCGCGACCATTCCCGGGCGTTGGGTACCGCCACCGGGAAAGAGGAGGATCACCGGGGCGGGGCCGCCGGTCATGGGCACGGTGCCCCGGGAGGTGCCGATCCGGGCGGCGAGGCGCTCGGCGACCTCGGCACTCGTGCGACCCGTGACGGCCAGCCGCTCGCCCAGGGCCGGGCGCCCGTTGACCAGCGTGCCGCAGACCTCACCGAGATCCGGATCGTGCTTTCGGAGATGAACTGCCAGCCCGTCCACCATCCGGTCGAGCGCCTCGGAATCACCCGCCGACAACAACACGAGCCGCTCACGCGGTCCCCCCGGTCCCGGTGCGGGGGAGGGGACGGCCGGCCGGGGCGGTGTCCGGGCCGCCTCGGAAGCGGCGGTTCCGTGCGACCCGAGGGCCTGTGCAGGGGCCGCCGCGAGGACCTTCGCGCGGGCCTCCCCGCGGGCCCACTCGTGGGAGGCCACGACCCTGGGACCGGCTGTTCCGCGCGCGGCCGCCGCGTCGGGGCCGCCCGGCACCAGCACCAGCCCGGCCCCCTCGGCGGCCGACTCGCGCGGGGTGCCGATCCCCGGGGCGGTCGGCTCGCGCGGCGGTGCTTGTTCGATCACGACATGGGCGTTGGTGCCGCCGATGCCGAACGCGCTCACCCCGGCGCGTCGCGGGCCCTCGCCGGGCCACGGGACGGCCTCCGTGGGGATGTACAGGGGGCAGCCCTCGGTCTCCAGCAGGGGGTTGGCCTCGGTGAACCCCGCGACGGGCGGAATCACGCCGCTGCGCACCACAAGCAGGGCCCTGATCAGCGCGGCGACTCCCGCGGCGGCGTCGAGGTGGCCGACGCTCGCCTTCAGCGCGCCCACCGCCACGTTGCCCGGCCGGGCCCCGCCCTCGCGCAGCGCGGCGTCGGCCGCCGTCCACTCGATCGGGTCCCCGATCCGGGTGCCCGTGGCATGGGCCTCCAGGAAGCCGATGGAGCCGCCGTCGACCTCTGCCGTGTCCAGGGCCGCGCCGATCACCCGCCGCTGCCCCGCAGAGGAGGGCGCGTAGTATCCGGCCTTCGCGTGACCGTCGTTGTTGATCGCGCTGCCCAGGATGACACCGTACGGTTCGGGGTCGTCGTCGGTGACGTCCGACAGCCGGCGCAGCACCACCGCGCCCGCGCCCGACCCGGCGATCACCCCGTCCGCGTACCGGTCGAACGGACGGCAGACCCCCGTCGCGGACAGCACACCCCCCGGCTGGTGCAGATGGCCCGCCTGGGGGTAGCCGAACCCGGCCCCCACCACCAGGGCCTGGTCGCAGTCCCCGCCGAGCAGCGCCTGCACCGCCAGGTGCACGGCCACGAGGGAGGAGGAGCACGCCGTCTGCACGGCGAAGGCGGGCCCGGTCAGGCCGAGCCGGTAGGCCACGCGGCCGGCCATGAAGTCCGGCTCGGTCCCATGGATCACGTCGTCCAGCAGGCCGGGATCGAGATGGCCGCCGCGGACCATCGCGCGCATGTAGCCGCTGCCGGTCATCGACGCGTAGACGCTGGTCACCAGGGTGTCGTCGCGGGGCGGAACCCCGGCGTCCGCGAGGGCGTTGTGCGCGATCTCCAGCATCCAGCGATGCTGGGGGTCCATCAGCTCCGCCTCGCGACCGCGGATCCGGAAGAAGTCGTGGTCGAAGCGGTCCCAGTCGTCGAGATGGCCGCGTACGGGCACATAGTCCGGGTCGTTGGCCAACGCGGTTGGTACTCCGGCCGCGAGCAACTCCTCGCGCGTGTATCTCCGGCTGTGCACAAGGCCCCGGAGTTGCGCGTCCCACCACTCGTCCATTTCCCGGGGACCCGGTAGCCGTGCCGCCATACCGATGACCGCGACGTCCAGGGAACGATCCCGACTCGTCACAACGTCCCCCATCATGCCGTTGGAAATCGGATATTCCATCAGATGCTGCGCCGATGCCGTGTCGCCTCGTGATCATATTCATGATGCAGGCAGTCTCAACCCTATTTTGGGAAAAGGAGGTTGGCAGGAAACGATCAGACATGGCAACGTCGGACGCCGCTGATTGCGAAGGGGGTCGACGAGTTGCAGTCGAGGGAATCGCCGGGGGAAGGGCTGCACGATGTCTTCGCCGCGTGGGCGGCCGTTCAGCCGCGCCGCACGGCGCTCATTGCGGGAAACACCCGGGTCTCCTACGGGGAATTGGACGCCCGTGCCGAGCGATGTGCCGACCGGCTCGCCGCCGCCGGTGTCGCGCCGGGGCATCTCGTGCCGATCCTGATGCCGCGCTCCGTGGACCTGGTCGTCGCCCTGCTCGCCGTCCTCAAATGCGGCGCCGCCTGCGCGTTGCTCGATCCCGACTGGCCGGCCACCCGTCTCGACGCCGTGGTCGACCGGCTCCGCCCGCCCCTCGTGGTCGCCCGACCGGGCACGGCGGTGCGGTTCTCCGCACCGCCGTGGTCCCCGTCCGACGACAGCCCGGAGCAGAGTCACGCCCGCCGCGCCGCCGTGACGGTGCGGGACAGCGACGCGTGCTGTGTGTTCTTCACGTCCGGCACCACGGGACGGCCCAAGGCGGTGGTGAGTTCGCACCGCGCCACGGCGCGGCTCTTCCGGCCCGGCACCTTCGCCCGCTTCGACCGGGACACGGTCGTCCCCCTCGCGGCGGCGCCGCCGTGGGACGCGTTCTCCCTCGAACTCTGGGCCGCGCTCCACAACGGCGGAGCCTGTGTCCTGATCGACGAGCCGTTCCTGACGGCCGAGACCCTGCGGGCGCTGGTCACCGACCGCGGAGTGAACACGGTGTGGCTGACCAGCAGCCTGTTCAACCTGATCGTCGACGAGGACCTCTCCGCGCTGAGCGGTCTGTCCCAGCTGATGATCGGCGGTGAACGCCTGTCCGCCCGCCACGTCGGCCGCTTCCTCGACCGGTTCCCCGGCACGGCCCTCATCAACGGCTACGGCCCGGTCGAGAGCACGGTGTTCACCACCACCCACCGCGTCACCGTCGCGGACACCGCCCGTCCGGGCGGCATCCCGCTCGGCCGGCCGGTGCCCGGCACCTCCGTCTTCGTCCTGCGGGGCGACCGGCCCTGCGCTCCCGGGGAGCCGGGGGAGATCTGCGTCGCGGGCGACGGCCTGGCCCACGGCTACCTGGGTGAACCGGCCCTCACGGCAGAGAAGTTCACGGACGTCGACATCCTCGGTGAACCGGTCCGCCTGTACCGCACCGGGGACCTGGGAGTCCTCGACGAGAACGGGATCATGGAGTTCCGCGGGCGGCTCGACCGGCAGGTCAAGGTCCGGGGCACCCGCGTCGAACCGAGCGAGGTGGAGCGGCAGATCGTCGACCTGGTCCCTTCCGTCGCCGACTGCCGGGTGGTCCCCCGCCGGAACGAACTCGACGGCGCCTTCGACCTGGTCGCCTTCTGCGTACCGCACCGGCCCGCCGGCACACCGCCGGAAGCCTCGACACGCGTAGGCGCGGAAGGGCCTACGGGCACACCTCCCGACGTCTCCGAGAACGCGCCGACGCACGCCCTCGCGGACGCGCCGACGCACGTCCCCAGGGAAGTGACCGCGCACGTCCTCGCGGAAGTGTCGGCGGTGCTCGCCCGACATCTGCCCGCGCACCAACGTCCCGCCGCCGTAGTCGTCGTTGACGCCTTCCCGTTGACCGGCACCGGCAAGCTGGACGACAAGGCCCTGCTCGCGAGCCTGCCCGACACGCCGGACGAAACCCACCACGGCCCCGTCGACGACCCGCGCGTCCGCCTCGTGTGCCAGGCGTTCGCCGCGGTACTGGGCCGACGGTCCGTACCACCGCACACCCCGTTCTTCGAACTCGGCGGCTCCTCGCTCCAGGCCGCCCGCGCCTGCACCCGGATCGGAAGACGCATGGGTCGCCCGGTTCCCCTGTCGAGCCTGTACGAGAACCCGTCGGCCGAACGCCTCGGCACCTGGCTGCGGTCGACGCCGGCCTCCGACGCGGTCGCGCCACCGCCGCACGGTGAGATCCCGCCGACCCCCATGGAACTGGTCTTCCTCATGCGCCATCTGACGGCGCCCCAGGACCTGTCCCAGTACTGCCTGATGACGTGGCACCTCGACGACCGGCTCGACCCGGACGCCCTGGAGGCGGCCGTCGCCGCCGTCCACGCGCGCCACCAGAGCCTGCGGACCGCCTTCCGTGTGGACCCCCGGCCGCGTGCCGAGGTCACCGACGTCCCCGCCCCGCCCCTGGAACTGCTGGACGCCCAGCCGACCCTCGACGAGGCGGTCGTCGCGCTGCGGGCGCTCTTCGCGGAGCCCCTCGAACCGCGGGACGCCGATCTGTGGCGCACCGCGCTGGTCCCGGTGACCGACCGCGGCGGCTGGCTCTTCGGGGTCCTGGTCCACCACATCGTCTTCGACGGACGGTCGGAGTCCGTCCTGGCACGCGACCTGTCGGACGCCTACGCCGGACGAGAGCCGGGCCCCGTCCCGCCCACCCTCGCCGAACGGACGGCACTGACGGCGGCGGCCACCGCTGTGACCGACCCGGCGGCGCGTACGGCTCGGGCACGGCAGGAGTTCCGGGACGTGCCCGAGCTCCGCTGGCCCGAACCGCCCGGCCCTGGCGAGAGCGGCACGCGCCACCTCGACAGGTCCGTACCCGGCCCCCTCGCGGCAGGTCTCGACGCGCGGGGCACGGCGCTCGGAGCGAGCAGGTTCGTGGTGCTGCTGTCGGCCTGGGCCCATACGCTGGCCGAGATCTGCGGGCAGCGGGACTTCGCGGTGGGCGTCCCCGTCGCCGAACGCACCCTCCCCGCGCTGGACCGCGCTGTCGGCTGCCTGATCGACATGGTGCCGGTGCGCCTGCGCGGCGCGGCCGCGGCCGGCGGCGACGACGGCATACGGGAGACCGGCCGGCTGGTCCACCAGGCCTTCGGCCGGGGCGTCGTCCCCTTCACGGCCGTCGCCGAGAGCGCCACGACGACCCCGGGGCGACCGCCGGTGTTCCAGACCCTCTTCGCCCTCCAGGACAACCCGCCACCCCGACTCGACCTCCCCGGCGTCGTCTCCACGTATCTGCGCCAGCCGTACCCGGCCCTGCCGCTGGAGCTGCATCTGGAGGTGTGGCCGGACGAGGACGGCGCCCTCGACATGGTCCTGTCCCACCGACGCGAAGCCGTCGCCGACGTCACCGCCCGGAAGCTGCTCGACGGCTTCCACGACCGTCTGACCTGCATCGCGGCCGGAGCCCTCTGATGACCGTGGTGACCTGCGACCCCGCCGGTGTCGTCGACCCGGAGCTGCACGCCTCCGGCGAGGTGCACGAGGTGTGGCGTCGGATGAGACGGCACGCACCGGTCCACTGGCACGAACCGGGCCACCTGCCGGGCTTCTGGTCGCTCACCCGGTACGCGCACATCCGGGACGTGTACCAGAACCCGGCCGTCTTCAGCTCCGCCAGGGGCGTCCTGCTACGGCCGACCGAGCTGGGTGAGGACCCCGGCAGCGGCCTCACCATGGCCCTCACCGACCCGCCCCGGCACCGCGCCCTGCGCGGGCAGCTGGCCGACCGCTTCAGTGAGCGGTGCGCCCGCTCACTGGCGGACGAGCTGCGCGCCGAGATCCGCGCGGTGGTGACGCGCGCGGTCGAGTCGCGCACCTGCGACGTCGTCCACGACATCGGCGCCCGGCTCTCCGGCCTCAACATCGGCAGACTCCTCGGCGTGCCGCCGCAGGACCGGGAGCGGTTGCTGACCTGGACCACGGAGGCGTTCGCATCCGGCAGGCCGCTCACCAGCCACCTCCCCCTCATGCGGTACTTCATCGATCTGATGTACGCGCGGATGGAGGAGCCCGCCGACGACGCGATGAGCAGGTTCGTCACCGAGGAGGTGCAGGGCGAGCTGTCGACCGAGACCGAGATCCTGCTGGGTGTCGAGAACCTCGTCGGAGCGTCGGAGAACGCCGGTCTGTCGATGGCCGCCGGGATCCTCGCCCTCGCCGCGCATCCACGGCAGTGGGAACGGCTGGTGCGGGAGAGGGACGACGAACTCGTCAGGACCGCCGCGGAGGAGGTGCTGCGATGGACCAGCAGCGCCACGCACAGCATGCGGACGGCCACGGTGGACACGGTCCTCGGGGGCCGGCGGATCGCCGCCGGCGACCGTGTCGTGCTCTGGATCCCGTCCGCCAACCGGGACGAGTCGGTGTTCCCGGACCCGGACCGTTTCGACCTCGGCAGGCAGCCCAACCGTCATCTGGCCCTGGGCGCGGGCGAACACGTCTGCATCGGCAGCACCATGGCGCGCCATCAGACCCGGATGCTCCTGGAGACGCTCGTGGAGCGGGTCGCTGTCGTCGAACTCGTCGGGGACGCGGAGCCGCTGCGTTCGATCACGGTCAACGGCCCCGCTCACGCCACCGTGCGCCTGATCGCCCGCTGAGGTCACACGGGCCCGGCCGCCGACGCGTTCTCCGCGGGGCCGGGCTCCGTCCGGCGGGCGCGCTGCCGGTGTTCCGCCCAGCGGACGGCGAACGGCGCGGCCAGGCCGGTCAGGGCGAACAGGACCCCGACGACGTACCACCCGGGGCGGCCCCAGGTGATGCAGAGCGAGATGATCAGGGCCGGTCCGAGGGCGTCGGCCAGCCCCGCGCCCAGGCCGAACACGCCCAGGTACTGCCCCGTGGCGTGTCGCGGGGCGAGGGCGAAGGACACCTCGAAGCCCGCGGCGGAGTACCACAGTTCGCCGATCGTGTGGATCACCGCGGCCGTGAGGAGCAGGGCCGCGGCGGCCCACGCCGGTACGCCCGCCGCCAGCGAGATCAGCGAGCAGGACACGAGGAAAGCCACGCCGGCCCTGCGGTAGGCGTCGCCGCCGGCGGCGGGGGAGACGACGCTGCGGCCGGCCCGCACCTGGAACGCGATGACGATGACGGTGCTGGTGAGGATGGTGCCCGAGATCAGCCAGTGCGGCGCCGTGGTGGCGCCGACCAGCCAGAGCGGGATGCCCACGGTGAGCACCTTGAACTGCACGGCCATCACACCGTCCAGGGCGGTGAGCAGCAGATAGGGGCGATCGCGCAGCGCGGTCCAGCGGGGCCCGTCGACGGCGGGCAGCGGCGCGACCGGCGGGAGGAGGACCAGGACCGCCGCCGAGAACACGAACGCGACCGCGTTGCCGACGACCATCAACTGGTAGGCGGTGAGCGTACCCACCTGCACCACCCAGCCCGCCAGCACGGCGCCGAGGGAGATGCCGAGGTTGGTCACCGCGCGCAGATAGGCACGGAACTCCTGCGGCCGGTCCCCTCCGTAGTGCCTGATGAGCGGGGAGCGGGCGGCTGTCCCCGCCGTCTTCGCCCCCGCCGCCGCGCAGACCGCGAGCACGAACGGCCAGAAGCTGTCCGCCAGTACGAAACCGGCCGTGGCCGCGGCCTGCACCGTGAGGGTGACCGCGAACACGCCGCGCGCCCCGAACCGGTCCGCCAGATGACCGACCGTGACACCCAGGGTCATTGCGACCAGACCCGCCAGCCCGAGACCGAGCCCCACCTGGTCCACCGGAAGGCGCACCGCCTGCGTGAAGTACAGGACGCCGGCGGTCAGATAGAGGCCGCTGCCGATGGTGTGGACGAAGTTCGAGGCCGCGAGCACGCGTTGCGGCCGGGTGTCCGGGATCAGGCGGGGCACGGCACGACTCCACATCGCGGTCGGCGAGTACGGGCCCGGCAAGCTTTGTTGTGCAGTACCTGCCAAAGCAAGAGCGCCGTGCCGCCCGGCCGAACCACGCCGCGCACGCCGCGCACGGCGCGCACGGCACGGAAACCCGCTCGCGAGCTCGTCGTCCGCCGCCGACGACAATGCGGACCGACGACGTTGCCGGCCGACGGCATTGCTCTGGCCGACGACATTGCCGGCCGACCACGATGCTCCGGCCGACGGCATTGCTCTGGCCACTCCACCGTTGACAGGAGCGTTCCGATGACCAGCCCGCAGCACGCCCACGCCGGCCTGGACGGCCTCGTGATGGGTGACGCGTTCGGCGACAGCTGGTTCACGCGCTCCGACGAGAACGCCGAGGAGCTGCGGGCCGCACGCGCGCCCCGTCCGTGACCCTGGCTGTGGACGGACGACTCCGCCATGGCCTTCGTCCTGTTCGCCCACCTGACGGCCCACGGCGAGATCCGCCCGGACGCCCTGGCGGAGGAGTTCGCCGCCGAGTACGACCGGGACCCCGGGCGCAAGTACGGGCCGTCGATGCACGGTGTGCTGCGGGGCATCCGGGAGGGCGGTGACTGGCGGGCCGTCACCAGCGCACGGTTCGGCGGGCAGGGCTCCTACGGAAACGGCGCCGCCATGCGTGTCGCGCCGCTCGGCGCGTGGTTCCGCGACGACCTGCCCGCCGCACGCGACCAGGCCACGCTGTCCGCGCTGACCACGCACGCGCACCCCGAGGCCGTGGCGGGCGCCGTCGCCGTGGCGGTCGCGGCGGCGCTGGCGGCCGCCGGCGCGGGCCAGGGCGCCCCGTCGCGCCCGGAGTTCCTGCGGGAGGTCGCCGACCATGTGCCGGACGGTGACGTCCGCTCCCGGCTCCTGGTGGCCGCAACCTTCCCCGAGCGCACGTCGGTCCGTCACGCGGCGACCGTCCTGGGCTCCGGGACACTCATCTCGGCCCCGGACACGGTCCCGTTCGCCCTGTGGTCCGCCGCGGGCCACCTGGACGACCTGACCGGGGCACTGTGGCAGACCGTCGCCGGGTGGGGCGACCGCGACACCACCTGCGCCATCGCGGGCGTCGTCGTCGCGTCCCGCACCGGCACGGCAGGCGTCCCGACGTCCTGGCACGACGCCCGCGAGCCCATCCCCACCTGGAGCCGCTGGAATCTTCCGGCGGCGATGACGACAGGGTCCCGCCCCTGACGGCTGCGGCCTGTGCCGACAGCCGTCAGGCCAGCCACACCCCGTCGCGCATGATGACCCTCCCGCGGAGTTCCGGCTCGCCGCGCCAGGCGCGTACGGTCTCCGGGACCACGCGGACGTACACGAACGCCCCCTCTTCCACGCGCGGATCCCACCCGAACTTGTCGGTGAACGCCCGCGCCGCGGCTTCGGGCACCTCCTCGTCGGGGAAGCACTCCGCCCGTCCCTGGAGGAGCACCACGTCGAAGGTGTCCGGCAGCGACAGGCGTACGCGCGGCTCCTCCCGCACGTTCCGCACGGTCACGGAAACGGCGCCGGTGCACATCCACACCGCCTGCCCGTCCCACGAGAACCACAGCGGCACCTGGTGCGGCCCGTGGTCGGGGCGAGCCGTCGACACCCACACGTCCCGCTCGGTGACGAGGCGGTCCAGCGTGTCACGCACACGCTCCGCGGCCGGGCGGCGAACGACTCCCGTGGTCTCCATGAGGGCAGACCCTAGCCAGGCGCAGGCCGGCACGCCTGAGGCGCGGGACCTACGCCCAGCGACCGACGAACCCTCCTCCCAGCCCCGTCGGCCACTACGACCGTCTGCTTCGGGCCGAGGCCGCCGCCCGCACGGCAGAGGGTGGCGCACCGCAACCGCAGTGGCTGAAAATGTGTCTCTCATCGCGCGGCGCGGCGATTCGCCGGGGGGCGGGGCTTCGACGCACGGCGGCCTTGGGGGGCTGGAATGAACACATGGACATTGCCCGGATACAGCGAGTCGGTCGAACTCGGATCCGGGGCGAGCGGGCGGGTGGTCCTCGCCGTGCACGAGGAGACCGGCGTGCCGGTGGCCGTCAAGTACCTCAGCGAGTCGCTGCGAGGCCGCCCGGGCTTCGTACGCGACTTCCGTACCGAGGCGCGCCTCCTCGGCGGGCTGGAGAGCCCCTTCGTCACCGAGCTGTACGAGTACGTCGAGGGCCCGGACGGCGCCGCCATCGTGATGGAGCTGGTGGACGGCGTCTCGTTGCGCGCCGTGCTGAAGCGGGAGGCCCCGCTCGGCCCGGAGGCCGCGCTCGTCATCCTCAAGGGATCACTGCTCGGACTGGCGGACGCGCACCGCGTCGGCGTCGTCCACCGCGATTACAAGCCGGAGAACGTCCTGGTCGCGCCGGACGGATCCTCCAAACTGGTCGACTTCGGCATCGCGGTGGACGCGGGAACCAGCCAAGGCGTGGCGGGAACCCCCTCCTACATGGCCCCGGAACAGTGGACCGGATCGCCCGCCTCGCCCGCCGCCGACGTGTACGCGGCCGCCGCCACCTTCTTCGAATGCCTGACCGGCCACAAGCCGTACCGCGGCGACAACCTCGCGGCGCTCGCGTTGCAGCACGTCGACGCACCCGTCCCCGCCGACGAGGTGCCGGAGGCGGTGCGTGAGCTGGTGCGCCGGGGGCTGGCGAAGGATCCGGAGGATCGGCCCGCGCAGGCCGAGGCGTTCGTCAGGGAACTGGAGGCCGCCGCCCTCGCGGGCTACGGGCCCGAGTGGGAGGAACGCGGCCGTGGGCGGCTCGCCGCGCTGGTGGCCCTGCTGCCGTTGCTGTTGCCCTCGGCCCGCAGCACCCCTCGAACCACCACCGACACCGCCCGTACGGTCCTGTACCAGGAACCGGGCCGCGGCGGCGCCCAGGCATGGCTGCCGGGCCGGTCCGGCACGCTGGTCTCCGGTGCCGCGCTGCTCCTGGGAGCCGTGCTCACCTTCGGACTCCAGCACATCCCCGGAGACGGCACCGGTCAGGTGGCCCAGGCCCTTGCCACCACCAGCGCCGAAGGGAGTACGGACACGGCGGCGCCGCCCCCGACGGACTCCGCCTCCCCGTCCCCGACGCCCTCCGACTCGGCCGATCAGTCGCCGTCACCCACCCTGTCGCCCTCGGACGACGCGTCCACCCCCACCGACGAACCCTCGTCCTCCGCCACCACGGACGCGACCACGGAGACGACCGAGCCCGGCACGGCGACCACCACCCCGGCGCCGACGACGACCTCCCCGGCGCCGACGACGACCTCCCCGACCCCGGTGAAGGACCCCGCCGTCAAGGATGTGGCGGTGTCGGGCTTCCGGCAGACGGGTCCGGCGACCGCCACGGCGACCATCGGCGTCGTCACGGACGGCACCGGACCGATCTCCCTCACCGTCTCGTGGTTCGTGGGCGAGGCGAGCGGACAGTACGGCACCCAGGACGGCGCGTCCCAGACCTTCCGACGCAGCGGCGCCACCCAGTACACGCTCACCGTCGACCACGCCTTCCGGGGCACGGGTTGCTACTGGGCGGTGCAGGCCACGACCACCCCGACCGCTGCGGACGGCGGCGCCTCGCAGCAGCTCCTGACCAGACGGTGTGTCATCGGATGAACATGCAGAATGACGACAGCGTGCCCGCGCCGGCGGCGGAGGCCGACGAGCCCACGGTGATGCTGCCCGATGCGGTGACGCTGGTGGAGGGCATCGACGACGCCGTCACGCAGGTGCCGGAGCGCCAGGATGCCGACGAGTACACCCAGGTTCTCCCGGCCGCCGGTGAGTCCGCCCCCACCGTGGACCTCGGCCCGGCATCCACTGTGCGACTGGGCCCCGCCGCCACCGTGCACCTGGGCCCCGCCGCCACCGTGCACCTCGGCCCCGTCGAGGACCGCGTCCCCGATGCCGCTGCTGCCGTCGATGCCGAAGCCGATGCGGACGCCGTCGACGCCGGGTACGCCGCCGAGTACAGCGCCACCGTGCTGGCCAGCCACTGGATCCAGCGACCCGAGACCGACGACACCCTCGCCGAGGCGACGCTCGCCGAGACGACCGTCGCCGACAAGACCGTCGAACAGCCCTCCACAGCCGCAGCGAACGGGTCCACGCCGCCCGACCGCGTCGACGGTACGCTGCTGCGTTTCGGCCCCGGCGTGACCAACGTCGTCGCACAGCGAACCCACCGCACGCTCCCCGCCCTGCAGCCGACCCCCGTGCCCCGGCGCCGACGGCTGCGCCGGCACGCCCTGCCCGTGCTGGTGCTCCTCTGCGTCCTCGCGTTCCTCGCCTGGCAACGGCTCGGGCCGCCCCTCCGGGTCGACGCGGTGACGGTCACGGCCCGGCCCACGGTCCTGCGGTGCGACAGCACCGCCGACATCGTCGCCGTCGTCGCGACGAACGGCCGTCCGGGCACGTTCTCCTACCGCTGGATCCGCAGCGACGGGACCCGCTCGGGCGTCCTGGAAGAGGTGGTGGTCCGGGGGCAGCGTCAGGCGCGCCTGCATCTGCGGTGGACCTTCCAGGGCGAGGGACACCGCACGGCCAGGGCCGAACTGCGCATCCTCACCGCGGGCCCGCACACGGCCACCACCCGCTTCACCTACGACTGTTCCTGAGACGGACCCCGCCGGCCGTGTGATGCGTCAGTCGCAGCTGGAGGCGCTCTGGATCATGACGCCGGTCACGGTGAAATAGGAGGGGTACTGGCGTCCCGTGCTCGGCTCGATGCATTCGTAGCCGGTCACGCCGTTGCGGAGGTACCTGAGCATCACCCGGTCGTCGTTGCGGGTGTTGAACACATAGGCCGAGCCCCGGCTCCTCGATCCCAGGTTCTGGTAGTAGTCGGTGACGTCCTGGTACGCGGCGGTCGGCGACTGCGACTCCCAGTCGGCGGCGGTGAGGTAGAAGCACACGCGAGGGTACGCGCAACCCTTGTAGGAGTCGGCGTGAGCTTGGGGCGCCGCGAAGTGGCCGCCATCGCCACCGGCCTCGCCCTGGCCGGCCACGGCCGCATCGCCGCCGACAGCTTCCTGCCCTCCCTGCGCGCCCACCGGCTGGTGTATGGAGTGGCCACAGTGATACTCGGCGCGGTGACGGCGGGCGTCGTCCTGCTCATCCGGAACTGAGCCCGCCCTCGACACCTCTCGCCCAGGGCGGGCATGTGCCCCGACGGGCCGCCGCTTCGTACGAGGCGGCGGCCCCTGTCGTTCCCGCCGGCCACGGGGAGCAACGGCTCTCCGGCCCACCTGCCGCCCGGTGGTCACCTCTCGGTCGCCCCGCCACGGCGCGCGCTCCGACTGCCGCACGCACCCGCGCCCTTGGAGGGGAACCGCGAAAGGCAGACTGTCCGCATGACCCTCCACTGCATCGTGCTGGACGACTACCAGGACGCCGCCCTGACCCTGGCGGACTGGAGCCCCCTCGACGGCCACGTCGAGGTGCGCGCGCTCCGTGAGCACATCGCCGACCGGGACCGGCTCGTGGCCGAGCTCGCCGACTGCGAGATCGTCGTGGCCATGCGGGAACGCACCCCTTTCGACGCCGACCTCCTGCGCCGACTGCCCCGGCTCCGCCTGCTGATCACCACGGGCATGCGCAACGCCTCCATCGACCTGGCGGCGGCGCGGGCCCAGGGCGTGACCGTCTGCGGGACGGCGAGCAGCCCCACCCCGCCCGTCGAACTGACCTGGGCGCTTCTGCTCGGCCTCGCCCGGCAGGTCACCGTCGAGAACCGTGCCCTGCGCGAGGGCGGCCCCTGGCAGTCCACCATCGGCCAGGACCTGCACGGCCGCACCCTCGGCCTGCTCGGACTCGGCAAGATCGGCACCCGGGTGGCCCGCATCGCCACCGCCTTCGGCATGGAGGTCCTGGCCTGGAGCGAGAACCTCACCGCCGAGGGGGCGGCCGAGGCGAGCGCGAGACTCGCCGCGGGCAAGATGGATCTCCTGGGCCGCAGCGACTTCGTCTCCGTCCACCTCGTCCTGTCCGACCGCACCCGGGGCCTGCTGGGGGAGCCGGAACTGCGTGCCATGCGCCCGCACGCCCACCTCGTCAACACCTCCCGCGCCGCCATCGTCGACCGGACGGCACTGCTGCGCGCCCTGCGCGAGGGCTGGATCGCCGGCGCCGGCCTCGACGTCTTCGACAGCGAGCCCCTCCCCGCGGACGACCCCTTCCGCACCCTCCCCAACGTCCTCGCCACCCCGCACCTCGGCTATGTCACCGAGCGCAACTACCGCACCTTCTACTCGGAAGCGGTGGAGGACATCACCGCCTTCCTCGCCGACGCCCCCGTCCGGCAGCTGGCGGGCGCGTAGCCACCGGCACGTCAAGGCTCACGGAACGTCAACATCATGGGAGATCAGGGCGGTTCGCCTGCCTCATGACCGTCCGGACACATCCTGGATACGCTTCCGGCAGCTCACCCCGAGGCCGCTCGGTGCAACCCCGTTGCCGACGGCGATCTCTCTCACTACGGTCGGCCCATGGCGGACGACGAACCCACGCGCGCGGCACGGCTGCTGGACGCCCAGGCGAAAGCCGTACGGCTCTTCGCGGAGGTGGAGGAGCGCGGTCTCGTCGCCCCCGGCGAGGGCGAACGCGCGGTCAGCGACCGGATCCGGGACCTGGCGAACGAACTGTTCGGCACCACCCGGCACTGGCACAAGAGGATCGTGCGCTCCGGCCCGAACACACTGAAGCCCTACCGGGAGAACCCGCCGGACCGGGTGATCACCGCGGACGACGTCGTGTTCGCCGACTTCGGTCCCGTCTTCGAGGAGTACGAGGCCGACTTCGGCCGGACCTTCGTCCTCGGCGACGACGCCGTCAAGCACCGCCTCCGCGACGACCTGCCCCGCGTCTTCGCGGCGGGCCGGGCGTTCTTCGAGGCCGACCCGGACATCACCGGAGCGCGGCTGTACGCCGAGGTGGACAGGCTCGCCGCGGAGGCCGGATGGCGGCTGGGCGGCTGGCACGCCGGCCACCTGGTCGGCGAGTTCCCGCACGAGTGGATCGACGGCGCGGACGTGGAGTCGTACATCACCCCCGCCAACACCACACCGCTGCGCCGCACCGACAAGGCCGGGCGCCGCTGCCACTGGATCCTGGAGATCCATCTCATCGACCCCGCACGCGAGTTCGGCGGCTTTCACGAAGAATTACTCACCCTCTGACCGGGCCTTTCGTCCCCTTCGCGAACCTCGATGGCGGACCGGGGCAACCATCCGTGCCACTCGCGGGTCACATCCAGTGAGAGCAAAGCGCTCTCATGGCAACAAGGGGGAAATATGCGAAAGGTACGCAATGTCGTGACGGTGGGGGCGTTAGCCGCTCTGGCGGTGGGCGCCTCGACCGCGTTCGCCACGACGGCCTCCGCCGCGCCGAACGTCACCCCGCAGGGTGTCTGCGGCAAGGCCTACAAGACGGTGAACTCGGCGCCCGTCGGTTCGCTGGGCACCGTCTACCTGACCTACAACTCCTCGAACGGCGAGAACTGCGTCGCGACCATCCGCAAGAACCCGGGCACGCTCAAGCCCATGTCCACGTGGATCTACGTCCCCGCCACCGACGAGTACGCGGGCGACGCAGGCGACTACTCCTCGTACGCGGGGCCGGCCTACGTCTACGGCAAGGGCTTCTGCGTGAGCTGGGGCGGCAGCATCGACAACGTGTACGTGTCGGTGGAGAACTCCAACTGCGGTTCCCTGAAGGAGACGCGGGTCACCGAGATCCGCTGATCCGGCCGACGTGCTGACTCGACCGGTCAGCTGATCAGCCTGTCACCGAGCCGTGAGTTCCCGAACCGGCCGCCTCTCCTGAGGCGCACCTGGCGCGGGGACTCACGGCGCATTGTTGAACACGTTCAAAAAGAGCTACCCTGAGATCGAACCGATCGAAGGGGGTTCAGATGAAGGTGGTGCTGCCCGGGGGAACCGGACAGGTCGGTGCCATTCTCGACCGTGCGCTGACAGCGGCCGGTCACGAGGTCACCGTCGTCACCCGGCGCCCCACGCGGGCCCACGACATCGGCTGGGACGGGGCCGCGCTCGGCCCCTGGGCCAAGGCGATCGACGGCTGCGACGTCGTGATCAACCTGGCCGGACGCAGCGTCTCCTGCCGCTACACCCCTGAGAACCTGCGGGCCATGATGGACTCCCGGGTGGATTCGACGCGGGTCGTCGGCGAGGCGATCGCCGCCGCCGGGCAGCCACCGCGCGTCTGGCTCCAGATGAGTACGGCGACGGTCTACGCCCACCGCTTCGACGCGCCCCACGACGAGGCGACCGGCACCATCGGCGGCTCCGAGCCCGGGGTGCCCGACTACTGGGCGTACAGCGTCGAGATCGCGAGGAACTGGGAGCGGGCGCAGGCCGAGGCGCCGACCCCCACGACCCGCAAGGTGGCCCTGCGCTCGGCCATGGTGATGAGCCCCGACCGGGGCGGTGTGTTCGACGTGCTCTCACGACTGGTGCGGTTCGGGCTCGGCGGTCCGGTGGCCGGCGGCGCGCAGTACGTCTCCTGGATCCAGGACGAGGACTTCGTGCGGGCCGTGGAGTTCCTGATCGCCCGGGACGACCTCGACGGGCCGGTGAACCTCGCCTCGCCCGATCCCCTTCCGCACCGCACGTTCATGCGGCAGCTGCGCACGGCCTGGAACGTCCCGGTGGGACTGCCGGCGACCCGCTGGATGGCGGAACTGGGCGCGTTCGCCCTGCGCTCGGACACGGAACTGCTGTTCAAGAGCCGCCGCGTCGTGCCGGGCCGGTTGCTCACCGCCGGGTTCTCCTTCGCGCACCCCGACTGGGAGGACGCTGCGGCGTCCCTGGTGCGGCGGGCCCGATCGGAGCGCTCCGCCGTGCCCCTCCGGGAGTCATGACGGGCACGCGGCCGGCCGGTTCTGCTCCCGGTACCTGCTGACCGGACGCCCACGATCCGGGAGCGCATCGGCACGCGTGAAGGCGGACAGGACCCGGAATATCGCGTGCGGTGGCGTCGGTCGGCGTAGCAGACTCCCAGGCATGGTGGACATGCGCATGTTCCGGGACGAGGTCACCCGCTGGGCGGGCGGCGGCACCGGCGGATCGGCGAGGGAACTGACGGAGCCGCTCGGGGTGCACACGGTCGTCCTGCTGGAAGGGCTGAGCGACCTCGCCGCCGTCGAGGCGCTGGCCGAGCGGCGGGGCCGGGACCTGGCCGCCGAGGGGGTCTGCGTCCTGTCGATGGGCGGTGCGATGAGCGTCGGCCGCTATGCCGCACGCCTCGGACCCTCCGGCCTCGGCCTGCGTCTCGTCGGTCTGTGCGACGAGCGCGAGAAGCCGTTCTTCGACCGGGGCCTCGCCCCGGACTCGACTCCGCGCCACGCCGTCTTCGTCTGCTCGGCGGACCTGGAGGACGAGCTCATCCGTGCGCTGGGCCCCGCGCGGGTCGAGGAGATCGTCCACGCCGAGGACGAGTCGCGCCCCTGGCACACCTTCCTGCAGCAGCCCGCACAGCACGGCCGCCCCCGGCACCAGCAGCTGCGGCGCTTCATGAGCACCCGGAAGGGGCGCAAGATACGCTACGGCCGCCTCCTGGTCGAAGCCCTCACCCCCGAGCAGGTACCCGCCCCGCTGAACGATCTCTTCACCTGCCTCTGAGACGGGGGACACCGCGTCCTGCGGACCGGTCAGAGCTCGCCCGCGCGCCCCGGACCTGCTGTGACTTCGCCCACCTGCCCTTGCCCGGGCACGCGGCGCCTACCTACGTTCGGTCGCATGTCCCCCCTTGACCGCGCCCTTCCCGGCGGACCGGACGAGCCCGAGGCGGCCGGCCATCCCACCACGGACGGCCCCGACGCCTCCCCGACGGTCGATCTGGACATCGACCTGACCTCACACGAGATGCTCCGGCGCGCTCATGTCCTGGAGGCCCTCGGCCCTGACTGGGACCCCGTCGCGGCCCTGCGCGACGAGCAGGCGGCGAACCGACTGCTCTACTCCGGCCTCGACGCCGATCAGCGGCGGGTCTACGACGAACTGGTCGCGGCCGGTGTGCTGCCGGGCGCCGGGCCGGGAGACGGGGGCGGTCATGCTGCCGCTTGACCCGCAGGCCGACATCGGGCGCCGCGCCTGGGTGGCCTGCCCGAACTGCGCCGACCACCAGGGATGCGCGACCTGTGAGCAGGGCCGCACCTGCTCCGCACACTGGCGCTATCTGCTCTCCAACGTCGGCAGCCTGCTGCACCTGCAGTGCCCGTCGTGCACCCACATCTGGGCCCACGAGACCCACTTCGGTGCCACCCGCACCCCCTGGGAGCGCATCCGCAGCGGCCTGCGACGCCACTGACCCGCCCCCGCAGCCGAGCCGACGGGCCGGGGCCGGCCCGGTGAGGCCGGACGGCGCAGGGGCGCCCGCTTTCGGATGACCTCACCGTCTGTCGCCGGGGACGGCGGAGGGCCGTGGCCGAGGATCTCGGTCGGCGGTCATCCCTGCCTGCCGTTCGTCCGCCCGGAGGCAGTCGTGCACATCCTGCTCCTAGCCAGCGCTTTCAACAGCCTCACCCAGCGCGCCCACGCCGACCTGCGCGACCGGGGCCACACCGTGGCGGTCGAACTGGCCCTGCCCGACAACCCCTTGCCGCAGGCCGTACGGAGTCACGCACCGGAGCTCGTCGTCGCGCCCATGCTCAGGACGGCGATCCCCGAGGAGGTGTGGTCGGCATACGCCTGCCTCGTCGTCCACC
This sequence comes from Streptomyces sp. MNU76, assembly GCF_020982545.1. Classification (GTDB taxonomy): domain Bacteria; phylum Actinomycetota; class Actinomycetes; order Streptomycetales; family Streptomycetaceae; genus Streptomyces. The sequence continues at coordinate 41,973 of NZ_JAJKLK010000014.1, forward strand.
CAGGGCCCGTGGGCGACCGGGGACCGTCCTCCCTGGACTGGGCGATCCACGAGGGCGCCGACCGGTGGGGCGTCACCGTCCTCCAGGCCGACGCGGAGATGGACGCCGGTGACGTGTGGGCCTGCGTGCCCTGCCGGGTTCCTCCGGTGGCCAAGAGCGAGCTGTACCGGGGCGAGATCGCCGACGCAGCCATCGAGGCCGTGCTGCTCGCGGTGGAGCGCTTCGCCGACGGCACGTACGTACCGCTCAAGCAGGCCGGGTCGGGCACCGCCGACGCCCACGAGCGTGCCGCTGCAGGTGCAGCCGCACCCTCCGGCCCCCGCGCCCGTCCCTACCTCGACCAGAGCGTCCGCCGCATCGACTGGGACGAGGACTCCACCCGGGACGTCCTGCGCAAGCTGCGGGCGGCGGACTCGCAGCCCGGCGTCCTGGACGTGCTGCTCGGCGGGGAGTGGTACCTGCACGGCGGCCACGCCGAGGGAGTACTGCGCGGGTGCCCGGGGGAACTCCTGGCCACGCGCGCCGGAGCGATCTGCCGGGCCACCAGGGACGGCGCCGTGTGGATCCCCGAGCTGCGGCCCCGGCGGGTGCCCGGACAGCCGCCCACCTTCAAGCTGCCCGCCGTACGGGCCCTCGGCGACCGGCTGCCGCCGCTGCCCGAGGACGCCCTGCCCCGCCTGCCCGAGAACCCGGACCGGACCTGGTCGGACATCCGCTACCAGGAGGAGGGGAACGTCGGGCACCTCTCGTTCTCCTTCCCCGGCGGCGCCATGAGCACCGAGCGGTGCCGCCGCCTCCTCGACGCCTACCGGGAGGCGTGCGCACGGCCCACGACGGTGCTGGTGCTGGGCGGACAGCGGGACTTCTTCTCCAACGGCATCCACCTGGGCGTCATCGACGCCGCCGACGACCCGGCCGCCGAGTCCTGGGCGAACATCAACGCCATCGACGACCTGGTCGAGGCGGTCCTGACGACGACCGACCGGCTGGTGGTCGCGGCGATCGGGGGCAACGCCGCTGCCGGAGGCGTGATGCTCGCCCTGGCGGCCGACGAGGTGTGGTGCCGCTCGGGCGCCGTACTGAACCCGCACTACCGGCTGATGGGCCTGTACGGCTCGGAGTACTGGACCCTCACCCTGCCGCGCCGCGTGGGAGCCGCGACGGCCGGACGGCTCATGGACGAGGCCCTGCCGGTGAGCTCGGCGAGCGCACTGCGGCTCGGGCTCGTCGACCGGATCGTCGACCGGGACCCCGACGCCTTCGCGGGCGAGGTCGCGGGCCTGGCGGCACGGCTGGCCTCCCTTCCGGCGACGGCAGCACGGATCTCCGCGAAGAAGACCGAGCTGGACCGGCTGGAGAGCACGACCCCCCTGGCCGGCTTCCGGGAGCGGGAGCTCGCCCTGATGCGCCGGACCTTCGACGACCCGGACGCCCCGTACCACGCGCTGCGCCGTTCCTTCGTCCGCAAGGAACGGCCCTCGCACACCCCGCCGCACCTGGCGGCGGCCCGGGTTGCGCGAACCGCCCCGATGCCCGCCGCCGCCGACGTCACCGGAACGGCCCCCGATGTCGTCGCATCGCGGTTCGACGGCTGATACGAAGAAGAGCGAACGGCCGACTTACAGGCTTTCATCCCTTACCTCCCCAGGAGGCGGTCCCATGACTGAGGCGACGCCGGGCACGCTCGATGCCGCAGACGCGGGCGCTGCGCCCGCCGACGAAACGCCCACGATCCACATCCTCTGGATCAACGCGGGCCTGAGCTGCGACGGTGACTCGGTCGCGCTGACGGCGGCCATGCAGCCCAGCATCGAGGAGATCGTGCTCGGTGCACTGCCAGGGCTGCCGAAGATCGCCGTGCACTGGCCGCTCATCGACTTCGAGTGCGGCCCGATCGGCGGCTCGGACACGTTCATCGAGTGGTTCTTCAAGGGGGAGCGGGGCGAGATCGACCCGTTCGTCCTGGTCGTCGAGGGCTCCATCCCCAACGAGGCGATCAAGCCCGAGGGCTACTGGTGCGGCTTCGGCGACAACCCGGAGACCGGTCAGCCGATCACCACCAGCGAGTGGATCGACCGGCTCGCCCCGAAGGCGCTGGCGGTCGTCGCCATCGGCACCTGCGCCACCTACGGCGGCATCCACGCCATGGCCGGCAACCCGACCGGCGCGATGGGGGTGCCGGACTACCTCGGCTGGGACTGGAAGTCCCACGCCGGTATCCCCATCGTGTGCGTCCCGGGCTGCCCCATCCAGCCCGACAACTTCTCCGAGACGCTCACCTACCTGCTCTACCAGGCCGCCGGCTCCGCGCCGATGATCCCGCTGGACGACAAGCTGCGTCCCACCTGGCTGTTCGGGGCCACCGTCCACGAGGGCTGCGACCGCGCGGGCTACTACGAACAGGGCCAGTTCGCCCTGTCGTACGACTCGCCCACCTGCCTGGTCAAGCTCGGCTGCTGGGGCCCGGTCGTCAAGTGCAACGTGCCCAAGCGCGGCTGGATGAACGGCATCGGCGGCTGCCCCAACGTCGGCGGCATCTGCATCGCCTGCACGATGCCCGGGTTCCCCGACAAGTTCATGCCGTTCATGGACGAACCCCCCGGCGCCAAGTTGTCCAGCGGCGCCAGCGGGGCGTACGGCGCCGTGGTCCGCAAACTGCGGTCGATCACCGCAAGGACCGTGGACAAGGAGCCCAAGTGGCGCCGTACCGGCGAGAAGATCACCACCGGCTACCGGCCCCCGTGGTGAGCGACTCCCAGGAGTAGCCGGTTCCTCTCCCCACACCCCACCCCAACTCCCGCGCAGTGACGCAACGAAGGGCACCCACCCAGATGGCACCGAAGACGAAGACGGCCGGCGACGGCAGTGGCCTGGTGGAGATGGCCTGGGACCCGATCACCCGGATCGTGGGCTCCCTGGGCATCCACACGAAGATCGACTTCAAGCAGAAGCGGGTCGCCGAGTGCTACAGCACATCGTCGGTCTTCCGTGGCTACAGCGTCTTCATGCGCGGCAAGGACCCCCGCGACGCCCACTTCATCACCAGCCGCATCTGCGGGATCTGCGGCGACAACCACGCCACCTGCTCCGTGTACGCCCAGAACATGGCGTACGGCGTGAAGCCCCCGCACCTCGGCGAGTGGATCATCAACCTCGGCGAGTCGGCGGAGTACATGTTCGACCACAACATCTTCCAGGAGAACCTGGTCGGGGTCGACTACTGCGAAAAAATGGTCAAGGAGACCAACCCAGGTGTCCTCGAACTCGCCGAGCGCACCGAGGCTCCGCACGCCGCCGAGCACGGCTACCGCACGATCGCCGACATCATGCGCTCGCTCAACCCCCTGGAGGGCGAGTTCTACCGCGAGGCGCTCCAGGTCAGCCGCTACACGCGCGAGATGTTCTGCCTGATGGAGGGCCGCCATGTGCACCCCTCCACGCTGTACCCGGGCGGCGTCGGCACCATCGCCTCCGTCCAGCTCTTCACGGACTACATGAGCCGCCTCATGCGCTACGTCGAGTTCATGAAGCGTGTCGTGCCCCTGCACGACGACCTGTTCGACTTCTTCTACGAGGCCCTGCCCGGCTACGAGGAGGTCGGCCGCCGCCGTGTCATGCTCGGCTGCTGGGGCGCGCTCAACGACCCCGAGTACTGCGACTTCACCTACGCCAACATGACCGACTGGGGACGGAAGATGTTCGTCACCCCCGGTGTCGTCGTGGACGGCAAACTGGTCACCAACGACCTCACCGAGATCAACCTCGGCATCCGCATCCTGCTGGGCAGCTCCTACTACGAGGACTGGCAGGGCCAGGAGCAGTTCGTCACCCACGACCCGCTCGGCAACCCGGTCGACCCGCGCCACCCGTGGAACCAGCACACCATCCCGGCCCCGCAGAAGCGGAACTTCGACGACAAGTACAGCTGGGTCATGTCCCCGCGCTGGTTCGACGGCAAGGACCACCTCGCCCTGGACACCGGCGGCGGCCCCATCGCCCGCCTGTGGTCCACCGCCCTGTCCGGGCTCGTCGACATCGGCTACATCAAGGCCACCGGCCACAGCGTGGTCATCAACCTGCCCCGCACCATGACCAAGCCGGAGACCACCTTCGAGTGGCGGATCCCGAAGTGGTCCAACGCCCTCGAACGCAACCGCGCCCGCACCTACTTCCAGGCCTACGCCGCCGCCGTCGCCCTGCACTGCGCGGAGAAGGGCCTGGCGGAGGTCCGTGCCGGACGCACCCAGACCTGGGAGAAGTTCGAGGTCCCCGACCAGGGCATCGGCGTCGGCTTCACCGAGGCCGTCCGCGGCGTCCTCTCCCACCACATGGTCATCCGCGACGGCAAGATCGCCAACTACCACCCGTACCCGCCGACGCCCTGGAACGCGAGCACCAGGGACACCTTCGGCACACCCGGCCCGTACGAGGACGCCGTGCAGAACACGCCCATCTTCGAGGAGAACACCCCGGAGAACTTCAAGGGCATCGACATCATGCGCGCCGTCCGCAGCTTCGACCCCTGTCTGCCCTGCGGCGTCCACATGTACGTCGGCGACGGCAGGACCGTGAAGTCGATGCATGTGCCCACCGGCCTGAGCGGACTGGGCGGATGAGCGCGCCGACGGCGACGGCGCCGGTGAACGCGGAGCAGACCGGACGCAGGGTCGAGGAGGTGCTCGACCGCCTCGCCGAGAGCGGCGACCCGGCCGTCACCGCGGCCGCCGAGGAACTCGTCCGCTCCCTCATGGACTTCTACGGGGCCGGCCTGGCCCGCATCCTCCATCTGCTGTCCTCCGCGCCGGGCGACCCGTCGGTACGGCTGCTAGGCGACGAACTCGTCGCGAGCCTCCTGGTCCTGCACGACCTGCACCCCGAGGACCGCGACACCCGTATCGCCCGCGCCCTCGACACCGTCCGTGAGCACACCCTGGACGTCATGGACCTCGACGAGCCGACCGGCACGCTCCGGGTGCGCGCCCGGGCGTCCGGCGGCTGCGGCTCCGCCGCCGACGCCCGGCAGGCGGCGGAGACGGCACTCGCCTGCTTCGCGCCCGAGGTCAGGGCCGTCCACGTGGAGACCGCCCCGGTGGAACCCCCGCTCCTGCAGATCGGCTCGGCACCGACGGGGGCCCGATGACCGCGACGACCGCGCCCACGCCGAACGCCGGTCCCGGTGCGGGCCTGCGGCGGTTCGTCACCGAGCGTCCACCGCGCCAGGAGCGGTGCGAACTGTGCGCGGTGGTGGTGCCCGAGGACCACCGCCACCTGGTCGACACCGAAAAGCGCGCCCTTGTCTGCGCCTGCGGCGCCTGCGCCCTGCTGATGGAACAACCGGGCGCCGCCGCGGGCCGCTTCCGCGCCGTCCCCGCCCGCTACCTCACCGACCCCGCACATCAGTTGGACGACACGGCCTGGGAGGCGTTGCAGATCCCGGTCGGCGTCGCCTTCCTCTTCCGCAACGCGGCGCTGGACCGGCTGGTCGCCCTCTACCCGAGCCCGGCCGGAGCCACCGAGAGCGAACTGGAACCGGCGACCTGGGAGGCGGTCCTCGGCGGCAGCCGCCTCGCCGGACTCCTCGAACCCGACGTGGAGGCACTGCTGCTGCACCGCACCGACGGCCGCGGCGAGTGCCACCTCGTCCCGATCGACATCTGTTACGAACTCGTCGGCCGCATGCGCCTGCTGTGGCAGGGCTTCGACGGCGGAGCCGAGGCCCGCGCCACCCTGGACACCTTCTTCGCGGACGTCGCACGACGCGCCCGGCCCGTGGACGAGGCGGTGCGCCCATGACGGAGTTCTCCTTCGCCTGCACCGGCGTCCGCGCCGACCGGTACGCCGCCGGACCCACGCTCGTCTTCCGGCTGCGCGTCACCGCCGCCGACAACGCCCACGTGCACGCCGTCGCACTGCGCTGCCAGATCCGCATCGAACCGGCCCACCGGACGTACGAGCCGGCCGAGGCCGACGGGCTGACCGACCTCTTCGGCGAGCGCTCACGCTGGGGCAGCTCCCTCCAACCGGTGCAGTTCGCCCAGGTCGCGCTCATGGTGCCCAGCTTCACCGGGGAGACCGACGTCGACCTCGTCGTGCCCTGCACCTACGACATGGACATCGCCGCCAGCCGCTATCTCACCGCCCTCACCGACGGCGAGGTCCCGCTGCTGATGCTGTTCTCCGGCACGGCGTTCACCGGCACCGGCGGCTTCCGGGTCGAACCCGTCCCGTGGGACCGCGAGGCCGCCTTCCGCATGCCGGTCGCCACCTGGCGGGAGATGGTCGAACAGCACTTCCCCGGCTGCGGCTGGATCCGGCTGCCCCGCGACACCATGGACGCCCTCCTCGCCTACCGCTCCCGGCACGCGCTGTCCTCCTGGGAGGCGACCCTCACGTCCCTGCTCGACGACAGCCGCGCCGCCGACGCGCCCGCGAGGGACCCGCTGCGCGCCCTCACCGGCACCACCGGAAGGAGCGACACATGACCCTCACCGCGTTCGCCGCCGAGACCGAGGAACGGTTCGCCCTCGCCCGGCAGGTGGCCGACGCCGTCCTCTTCGAGGGCTACGTGCTCTACCCCTACCGTGCCTCGGCGGCCAAGAACCGGCTGCGCTGGCAGTTCGGGGTGCTCGTGCCGCCCGCCTGGGGCGCCGAGTGCGACGAACACGACTTCCAGCACACCGAATGCCTGATGGAGCCGAAGGCGGGCGCGACCCTCTCGGTGGAGGTGCGCTTCCTGCACGCCCGGCGGCGCACGGTGCAGCGGGCACGCCCGGACGGCGGCTTCGACACAGTCCCCGAACTCGACCTCGACGACCGGGTGCTGGTGCCCTGGGACGAGGGCGTCGAGGAACGCGTCGAGGTGATCGCGCCGGTGGACGCGCTCCTCGGCGACGGCGTCACCCACCCCTTCCACCTCCCGGCACGGGAGGACACCGCACCGGTCCTGGACGCGGCCGGCCGCACCGTCGGCCGACTCCTCCGGCGCCGCGAGGAGATCCACGGGACGGTACGGCTGTCCGCCCGCGAACTCGACGGCCCCTACCGGGTGTTGCGCCTGACTGCCGTCGTCGAGAACACCAGCGGCTGGACCCCGCCCGAGGGACACGGCGCGGACCGGGACGCCGCGCTGCCGCACTCCCTGGTGGCCACCCACCTGCTCATGGCTCTCAGCGCCGGATCGTTCCTGTCGATGACCGATCCCCCCGAGTGGGCCAAGGACGCGGTCGCCACCTGCCGCAACCTGCACACCTGGCCCGTGCTCGCCGGGGAACCCGGCCGCGCCGACCTCGTGCTGTCCTCACCGATCATCCTGGACGACCACCCGGCCATCGCCCCGGAGAGCCCCGGCGCGCTCTACGACGCCACCGAGATCGACGAGATCCTCGCACTGCGCACCGCCGCCCTCACCGACGAGGAGAAGCGGGAGGCCCGGGGCACCGACGAACGCGCCGCCGCCGTCATCGAGTTGGCCGACTCGATGCCACCCGAGGTCCTGGAACGGCTGCACGGTGCGGTACGGAGCCTGCGCGAGGTCACCGGCCCGGACCCCGCCGCCCCGGGCCCCGGCTCGACGGCCCTCGGCCCCGGTTTCGGCGCCGGTGGCGACGGCTTCCCCGACGAGCACGGGGTGCCGCGGCCGGACACGCCCTGGTGGGACCCCGCGAGCGACGCGGGCTTCGACCCGACGCGGGACCGCGTGGTCGTCGACGGCCGGTCGCTGGGCAAGGGCAGCCGTGTCGAACTACGCCCGGGGCTGCGCCGCACCGACGCCCAGGACATCTTCCTGCGTGGCCGTACCGCCGAGGTCGAGGCGGTGCTCCACGACGTCGACGGCGGGGTGCACCTCGCGGTGACGGTCGAGGGCGACCCGGGCGCCGACATCCGGCGCGAGCAGGGACGGTACCTGTACTTCCAGCCCGACGAGGTCACCCCGCTGGAGGACGACGCATGAGTCCCTCCCCAGCGCCGGGGCCCAGGACCCTGGTCGCCGGTATCGGCAACATCTTCCTCGGCGACGACGGCTTCGGCGTGGAGACCGCCCGCCGCCTCGCCGAGCGTGACCTGCCCGGGCACACCGAGGTCGTGGACATCGGTGTACGGGGGGTGCACCTCGCCTACCAGCTCCTGGACGGTTACGACACCCTCGTCCTCGTCGACGCCACGGCACGCGGCGAGACCCCCGGCACGCTGTACGTCATCGAGCACGACGACACGGCGCCGGACCCGTCGCCGGGCACCCCCGCCCTCGACGGCCACCGGATGACCCCCGACACCGTCCTGGCGCTGCTGCGCACCCTCTGCGCCGGGACCGGCGGCGAGCCACCGCGCAGGGTCCTGGTCGTCGGATGCGAACCGGCCTCGGTGGACGAGCGCATCGGACTGAGCACACCGGTGTCCGCCGCCGTGCCGGAGGCCGTCCGGCTGATCGAAGAGCTGCTGCGGAACGGCGAGCCGTCCGTGGCGCGGGCCTCAACCGCTGAGGCTCCGACATGAGGAGAGACGTATGAAGAAGATCGTCATCGGAGGAGCGGCGATGGCCGCCCTGGTCGCCGTCGCCGCCGAGGTCCTGCCGGACCTCAGGCGCTACCTGCGCATCCGACGGATGTGAGACACGGCCGTCGGCGAGTGAGCCCTACGGTTGCGTCGAACGGCGTACCCGCCGTGCCGTGACGGCGCGGCGGGCCGCGGGACCCGCGTGCGCACACCTGTAATGAACCCCGGCGCAAGGCAAGCGGCGGAAGGACCACAGACCCATGCACGAGATGTCCGTCGCGCTGGCCGTCGTCGACCAGGTCGCGGAGGCCGCCGACCGGGCCGGAGACGTCACGGCGGTGCGTGCGGTTCGGCTCCAGGTGGGAGAACTGGCCGGTGTCGTCCCCGACTCCCTCGCCTTCTGCTTCGAACTGGCCTGTGCCGGGACCCTGTTGGACGGTGCCGAACTGGTCACCGAGGCGGTGCCGGGGTGGGCCCGCTGCACTCCCTGCGCCCACGAGTGGGCCGTCGGCATGCCGCCCCGGCTCACCTGTCCCGCGTGCGGCGGTACGCGAACCGAGCTGCTGGCGGGCCGCGAACTGCAGATCGTCGACGTGCGCTGGGAGGACGGCGGCCCCGCGCGTCCGTCCTCCCGCGAACCGATCTCCGAGGAGAGCTGAAACCATGTGCCGTGTCGCCGACCTGCGCCAGGCCGTACTCGCGAAGAACGACGCGAGCGCCCACGAACTGCGTGCCGCCCTCACGGCCCGGGGCACCGCGGTAGTCAACCTGCTGTCCAGCCCGGGCAGCGGCAAGACCGCGCTGCTGGAACAGGAACTGCTGCGGGCACGCGAGCGGTCGATCCCCGTGGCGGCGCTGAGCGCCGATCTCGCCACCGAGAACGACGCGATCCGCCTGGCGCGTTCGGGTGTGCCGGTCAAGCAGGTGCTCACCGACGGGCTGTGCCATCTGGAGGCCGGCATGCTCGCCGGGCATCTGGACGGCTGGCTGCCCGACGACGTCCGGCTGCTGTTCGTGGAGAACGTCGGCAACCTCGTCTGCCCCGCCTCCTACGACCTGGGCGAGACACTCCGGGTCGTCCTCGCCGCCGTCACGGAGGGCGAGGACAAGCCGCTCAAGTACCCCACCGCCTTCGGTCTGGCCCAGCTGGTCGTGGTCACCAAGACGGACCTCGCGGAGGCCGCCGAGTTCAACGAGGTCGCGTTCCGCAAGAACCTGGAACAGGTCAACCCCGGCGTCGAGGTGATCCTGACCTCGGCCCGCCGCGGGTGGGGCGTCGGCGCGCTGCTCGACCGGGCGCTGGCCACCGCGGACGGCTCACCCGCACACGCGCCGGTCATGTCCCGGCAGCCCCACCACCACGGGCACAAAGACAGCCACAGCCATGGCCACAGCCGCAGCCACGACCACACTCATGGTCACAGCCACAGCCACAGCCACACGCATGGCCCCACCCCCACGCACCCGGAGGCCCCGAAGCCATGGCCCACCCCAGTCGTGAGCGCTCCGCAGGCCCAGGCCGTCGTCACCGAGGTCACCCGGCTGCGGCGCCGCGTCACCGTCCGGGGAGTTGTCCAGGGGGTCGGCTTCCGGCCCTACCTCTACAGCCTCGCCACCGACCTCGCCCTGGCCGGCCACGTGACCAACACCCCTGAGGGTGTGGTCGTGGAGGTCGAGGGTACGGCCTCGGCCGTGGCCCGGTTCTGCGACCGGATCGCCGCCGAGGCGCCTCCGCTGGCGCGCGTCGACTCCGTCGACCACCGCGAGGTGCCTCCCGTCGGCGGCACGACGTTCACCATCCTCGCCTCCCACTCCGGCGGACCGGCCCGCACCCTGGTCTCCCCGGACTCCGCCACCTGCGCCGACTGCCTCACCGAACTGGCTGACGCCACGAACCGTCGGTACCGCCACCCGTTCGTCAACTGCACCCACTGCGGCCCGCGCTTCACGATCGTCACCGGCGTCCCCTACGACCGGGCCCACACCACCATGGCCGGCTTCGCGATGTGCCTCGACTGCGCCCGCGAGTACGGGGATCCGGCCGACCGGCGCTTCCACGCACAGCCGGTCGCCTGCCCGGCCTGCGGTCCGCGGCTGCGGCTGCTCGTCGCCGGCGAGGGCGGACCGAGCAGCGCCGACGGCGGGGACCCGGTCGTCGAGGCGCGCACCCTGCTGGCGCGGGGCGCGATCCTCGCCGTGAAGGGCCTGGGCGGCTACCACCTGGCGTGCGACGCCACCAACCAGGCGGCCGTCGACCTGCTGCGACGCCGCAAGGCACGCGGCGACAAACCGTTCGCCGTCATGACCGGGGCGACGGACGACATCCGGCACCTCGTGCGGCTCGGCCCCGAGGAGCAGCACCTGCTGGAGAGCCGGGCCAGGCCGGTGGTCCTGCTGAGGCGGCGGCCACGACCGTCGTACGCCGTCGACGCCGTGCGGCCCGCCGAGGCCGTCGCGCCCGGCAGTCCCGACCTCGGCGTGATGCTGCCGTACACCCCCCTGCACCATCTGCTGCTCGGCCTGCCCGGCGACGCGGACGGCCCTCGGCTGCTCGTCATGACCAGCGGCAACGTGTCCGGGGAACCGATCGTCACGGACGACACCGAGGCACTGGAGCGGCTCGCGCACCTGACCGACGCCTGGCTCACCCACGACCGGCCGATCCACGTCCCCTGCGACGACTCCGTGGTCAGGGTCTGCGACGGCGAACCGCTCGTGCTCCGCCGCTCCCGCGGCTACGCGCCGCTGCCGCTCACCCTCCCCCTGCCCGTACGGCCGACCCTCGCCGTGGGCGGCGACCTGAAGAACGCCTTCTGCCTGGGCTCGGGCCGCCAAGCCTGGCTGTCGGCCCACATCGGTGACATGGACGACCTCGGCACCCAACTCGCCTTCGAGCACGCGACGGCGCAGCTGGAGTCGCTCACGGGGGTGCGGCCCCGGACACTGGCGTCCGACCGGCACCCCGGCTATCGCTCGGCCCGCTGGGCCGAACGGAACGCGGCCGGCCGGCCCGTCGTCCGCGTCCAGCACCATCACGCGCACATCGCCGCAGCGATGGCCGAGCACGGGCTCGACGGCACCCGGCCGGTCATCGGCGTCGCCTTCGACGGCACGGGCCACGGCGACGACGGCGCCGTGTGGGGCGGGGAGTTCCTGCTCGCCGACTACGACCGCTTCACCCGGTTCGGGCACCTCGCCTACGTCCCGCTGCCCGGCGGCGACGCGGCCGTACGGCTGCCGTACCGCATGGCGCTGGCCCATCTACGGGCGGCCGGGATCGGCTGGGCCGACGACCTCGCCTGCACCGCGGCCTGCCCGCCCGACGAACTGCCGCTGCTGGAACGGCAGTTGGAGTGCTCCCTGAACTGTGTCCCCACGTCCAGCATCGGCCGGCTCTTCGACGCGGTGTCCTCCCTCGCCGGGGTCTGCCACCGCGCCGGCTACGAGGCGCAGGCCGCCGTCGAGTGGGAGGCGGCCGCCCTGCTCGCACCGCCCGAGGACACCACGGCGTACGCCTTCGCCCTCCACGACCCGGAGAACGGCGAGGGCGGCGAGAACGGCGCGGACGGCGAGGCCGGCGCCGTACGGGCCGATCCGGCGCCCGTGCTCGCGGCGATCGTCGACGACCTGCGCGCGGGCGTCGACACGGCCCTGATCGCGGCACGCTTCCACCGGGGCGTGGCCGCTCTGGTGCACGGCATGTGCCGGCGGGCGCGGGAGCGGCACGGGCTGGACGCGGTCGCCCTCACGGGAGGCGTGTTCGCCAACACGCTGCTCTCCTCGGCCTGCGCCCGCGCCCTGCGCGGGGACGGCTTCACGGTCCTGCGGCACCGACTGGTTCCGCCGGGCGACGGCGGGCTGGCACTGGGCCAGCTGATGGTGGCCGCCCGGACCGCTTCCACTCCCACCGACTGAGCGACGCGCGACCCACAGCGAGGAGAGGTTCATGTGCCTGGCGGTACCCGGCAGAGTGCTGGACATCGAGGAACGGGACGGTACCCGGATGGCCTCCGTCGACTTCGGCGGAGTGGTCAAGGATGTGTGCCTGGAGTATCTGCCCGACCTGCGGGTCGGTGAGTACGCCATCGTCCACGTCGGCTTCGCCCTGCAACGGCTGGACGAGGAGTCGGCGCGGCAGACGCTCGAGCTCTTCGCCGAACTCGGCATGTTGCAGGAGGAGTTCGGCGATGCGTGGGAGATGGCAGCGGCGGAGGCGGGCGTGGAGCCGATGGGAGTGGCTCCGGTGGCAGAGACGCCGGTGGCAGAGGTGGCGGTGGAAGAGGTGCGTGATCGGTGAAGTACATCGACGAGTTCCAGGACCCGGAGCTGGCGCAACGGCTCCTCGACGACATCCGTGCCACGGTGACCAGGCCGTGGGCCCTGATGGAGGTGTGCGGAGGGCAGACGCACAGCATCATCCGGCACGGCATCGACCAACTCCTGCCCGACGACATCGAGTTGATCCACGGCCCCGGTTGTCCCGTGTGCGTGACCCCGCTGGAGGTCATCGACAAGGCGCTGGAGATCGCCTCACGGCCGGAGGTGATCTTCTGTTCCTTCGGCGACATGCTCCGGGTGCCGGGTACCGGCCGGGACCTCTTCCAGGTCCGGGGCGAGGGCGGCGACGTACGGGTGGTCTACTCGCCGCTCGACGCGCTGCGGATCGCCCAGCGGAACCCCGACCGCGAGGTGGTGTTCTTCGGTATCGGCTTCGAGACCACCGCGCCGCCCAACGCCATGACGGTCCATCAGGCCCGGAAGCTGGGCGTCAAGAACTTCAGCATGCTGGTGTCCCACGTCCGCGTACCGCCCGCCATCGAGGCGATCATGTCCTCGCCGAGCTGCCGGGTGCAGGGCTTCCTCGCGGCCGGCCACGTCTGCAGTGTGATGGGCGTGGGGGAGTACCCGGAGCTCGCGGAACGGTTCCGCGTCCCCATCGTCGTGACGGGCTTCGAGCCGCTGGACATCCTCGAAGGCGTACGCCGGGCCGTCCGTCAGCTGGAACGTGGCGAGCACACCGTCGACAACGCCTACGCCCGCGCCGTCCGCCCGGAGGGCAACCGGGCCGCGCGGGCCATGCTGGAGGACGTCTTCGAGGTCACCGACCGGGCCTGGCGCGGCATCGGGGTGATCCCCGACAGCGGCTGGCGGCTGTCGCCGAAGTACCGCGACCACGACGCCGAGCACCGCTTCGCGGTCGGCGGGATCCGGACGGTCGAGCCCGCCGAGTGCCGCAGCGGAGAAGTCCTCCAGGGGCTGCTCAAGCCGCACGAGTGCGAAGCGTTCGGCACCCTGTGCACACCGCGTACGCCGCTGGGGGCCACGATGGTCTCCAGCGAGGGAGCCTGCGCCGCGTACTACCTCTACCGGCGGCTGGACATGCCCGCCGCCAAGGCCCGGGAGGCGAGCCCCGTTGTCTGACACCACCGATCTCCCCGCCCCCGCCACCCTCGACATCGAGGCGTGGACATGCCCGGCCCCCGTACGCGACAGGCCCCGGGTCGTCATGGGCCACGGCGGCGGGGGAGCGCTCTCCGCCGAACTCGTGGAGCAGATCTTCGCACCGGCCTACGGCGGTGATGTGCTCTCCCAGATGGGCGACGCGGCCGTTCTCGCGCTGGGCGGGGCCCGGCTGGCGTTCTCCACCGACTCCTACGTGGTGCGGCCGCTGTTCTTCCCCGGCGGCAGCATCGGCGACCTCGCGGTGAACGGCACCGTCAACGACCTCGCGATGCGCGGCGCCCGTGCCGCCTACCTCTCCTGCGGATTCATTCTGGAGGAGGGCGTCGAACTGGACGTGGTCACCAGGGTCGCCCAGGCGCTCGGCGCGGCCGCGCGCGCCGCCGGGGTGGAGGTGGCCACCGGCGACACCAAGGTGGTGGAGGCCGGCCACGGCGACGGGGTCTTCATCAACACGGCCGGCATCGGTCTCGTCCCGGCCGGCGTCGATCTACGGCCCCAGCGGGTCGTCCCCGGCGATGTCGTGATCGTCAGCGGTGCCATCGGGGTCCACGGGGTGGCGATCATGAGCGTGCGGGAAGGGCTGGAGTTCGGCGTCGAGATCGAGAGCGACTGCGCGGCCCTCGGCGGTCTGGTCGACGCGATGCTCGCCGTCACCCCGGATCTGCACGTCCTGCGCGATCCCACCCGAGGCGGCCTGGCGGCGGCCCTCAACGAGATCGCGGCGGCCTCCGGCACGGGGGTCGTCATCCGGGAACGCGACGTCCCGGTGCCGTCGGCCGCGGCCAACGCCTGTGCCATTCTCGGCCTGGACCCCTTCTACATCGCCAATGAGGGCAAGCTCGTGGCCTTCGTCCCGCGCGAGCACGCCGACGCGGTACTGGAGGCGATGCGCGCCCACCCCCTGGGCGCCGACTCCGTGATCATCGGCGAGGCCGTCGAGGACCATCCCGGCATGGTCGTCGCCAGGACCGGCCTCGGCGGCACCCGGGTGGTCGACCTGCCGATCGGCGAACAACTGCCGAGGATCTGCTGACGCAGGCCCGCGGTCCCCGCGGGCTCCGCTCGACACCCCCCACCCCCTGCGGCGGCGGCGCGGTCTACGGGTCCTGCGGGTCCACGCCGGTCTTCGCGGCGGCGTCCTTGGTGCCGCTGGGACGCTGGGAGCGGCCCTTGCGGCCGGTGTCGCGGCGGCCCTCCTCGTCGGCGTCGCCGTACTCCTCGCCACGCGCCCCGTGACTCCTCGCCGTGTCACCCGGGACGGATTTCGTCTCCGCGGCGGACTTCTTCCGTCCTCGGCCCGCCGCTTCCGCGTGCTCGGCCGTACGGAAGGAGCGCGGGGCGCTCGGGTTGTCCTGCTGACGGGTCTCGTCCACATCGGGCGACCAGCCGTGCTGCTCGGTGCCCCGGTGACGGCTCGGGCCCTTGCCGTGCGGCGGTTCGGACGAACGTGGTTTCTTCGACATGGTCCGACCTGTCTGTTCGTGGGCGACGGGGGCGGCGCTCATGCGTCACCGCGATGTATCGATTGTCCCTCCTTGTCGTGGTTGGAGCACATCGAGCCCCGTGACGGCTGGGGTCAGGGGGTGAAGACCTCGTCGAGGCGGTCGATGGCACCGTCGTCGCCGAGGTGGTACGTGAAGACGAGGCCCGAGTTCGGGTGGGCCTCCAGCCAGTCCGGGTACTCCTGGACGCCGATGGGCTGGTTCGTGGTGCTTTCCATGATGGGCGTGGTCACGGTGATGTTCGCGGCCTGGTCCATCGGGATGTACGTCTCCTTGCCGACCGTCTCGAAGGGGGCGCCGTCCGAGTGCGGGGTGCCGCGTCCCCAGTTGCCGTGCTTGACGATCAGGCCGAGGGACCCGCCTTCGGGCGTGTAGCGGTAGACCGCGATCTCGTCGGGTGAGATGGGCATCTTGTGATCGCAGTCGTCCCCGGCGTCGCCCTCGCTGCCGTCCGCGCCACCCGAGTCCGTGGAGCCAGTCGTCTCGGAATCGGACTGCTCGGAGGAGGCGTCGGAGGCGGCTCCGGACTTCTCGGCGTCGTCGTCCGCGCCGGCGGACGCCTTCGCATCGGGCGTCCCGGCGGTGCCGCCGCTCTTCCCACCGTCCTCGCCGTCCTCGGCGTGCGAGCCGCTCGTCGCCGTCGCGCTCGCGTTCGCATCCCCGTCGGCGGCCTCCGTGCCGCCGTCACCGGAACAGCCGGAGCCCCAGCGCTCCGGCGAGGCAGATGCCCAGCACGACCGACCGGGCGGCGCCGGGTCTGCGGCGGGTCCTCCTCGGCGTCACGTTCACGGTTCGTCCCCCTCCTGCTTGTTCGCGATCCCCGTGAGCCCCGTCGGCTCGGGAGAAAGGGACGATTTTCGGCCGTTGGCAGGTGCGCGTCCAGGCCGAATTCTGCACGTCGGCTTGCACGGTGCCACCGGCGGGGCGTCGCGGGGCCGGGCCGTGGCGCTGTGCGGTCCGGCCCCGCCGTGTCACCTCACGCCTCGCAGGCGGTCTTGGTGTCGCTCGTGTCGGCCGTGCAGGTGTCGGTGTTGGTGCCCCCGTTGAGGAAGTCGTTGCCGAACACGCCGTCCACGGCGTCGAGGGTGTCGTTCCCCGCCCCTCCGCTGTGGGTGTCGCTGCCGGCGCCACCGACCAGGGTGTCGTTGCCCGTGCCGCCCACCAGGAGGTCGTTGCCTCCGAAGCCGGACAGGACGTCGCCCGCCGTGCCGCCGGTGAGCGTGTCGCCGAACGGGCTGCCGTACACGATCTCGACGTCCGTGAGGACGTTGTCGCCCTCGCCGCCGATGCCGTCGTCGGCGGAGTTGTCGATGTCGACGACCACCCCGGAGGTGCTCTCCAGGTAGCTGGCGATGTCGCTGGCGCCGCCTCCGCCGCTGAGCCGGTCCGCGCCCGTGCCGCCGATGAGGAGGTCGAAGGTGACGCCGCCGTTCAGGGTGTCGTTGCCCGTACCGCCGTTGAGGATGTTGCTGCCCGGGCTGGGGCCGCCGTTGATGACGTCGTTGCCGGACTCGCCCTTGAGGTCACCGCGGACGTTGCCGGTCTTGGTGATGATGTCGTTGCCGTCACCGGCGTTGACCACGACCGTGTCGGTGTTGAGGTTCACCGGGCAGGCCACCGAGCCGTTGACCTGGAGGGCGCATCCGAGACCGGCGGTCAGGGTGTCGGAGGTGTCCTGGATGACGACGTTGCTCCCGGACAGGCTGACCGTGATGTTGTTGGCGCGCCCCGCCGCCGCGTTGACGACCACCTTGGTCCCGCTCTTGGACACACCCGTGGCCGCGCTCGCGGGTCCTCCGGCCACCGTCACCGCGGAGGCGGCCGTCGCCGCGACCACCAGGACCCTGAGTAACGCTTTTCGTGTCATGAACTACCTCTCGATTGCCTCCGTCGACCTGCCCGCGCACCGCCGGTGCGTCGGGCCGCCCCTACGGTCCCCGGCGGGCCCGGGTGGCGCATGGGGGAAGAGCCCCCATCTATCGACGGAGTCGGGCTCGGCCGGCGGAGCCGTGGACCTTCCGGACGGACCGGAGAGGAGGTGGGAAGACAAGGGAACGAGCGGCCGGAGAGGCGCCCCTGCGGCTGGAACGAGCGCCCTGGGAGGGTGGCCCCGCAGCGCCCGGCGAGCTGGCCCCAGGGGGCGGTGGGCGGCGGCGTGAAACTGTTCCGAGTGCCCCGCGCGCGGGCTTGTATTCCACCTGGGACGGTATCTTTTCGGGCGGCGGGGATCTTCGCGACCGGCTTTGGTTGTCGGACGACAACTGCGTTAATCTTCACCGGATTTTCTCATCCGGTCGATCCGTGAACTGCGGAAACCCGGCCGGTGAGCGGGCCTTGCACGGCCCGGCGCGGGTTCCGAGTCCTCGGCGCGAGGGCTCTTGGGGAGCGGAACGAGGGTGCGCATGAGCGGCAAGACGACCGAGACGGTCGAACGGGCCCCGGGAGAGCAGGAGCTACGGCAACTCCTGGCCGGTCTGACGGCCGTACGGGACGGCGACTTCGGCACCCGGCTGCCGTCCGACGGCGAGGGGCTGCTCGGCGACATCGCCACCGTCTTCAACGGCATGGTCGACCAACTGTCCGTGTTCACCTCCGAGGTCACCAGGGTGGCCCGTGAGGTGGGCACCGAGGGAACGCTCGGCGGGCAGGCCGAGGTACCGGGCGTCTCGGGCACCTGGGCCGATCTCACCGACTCGGTCAACGCCATGGCGGGCAACCTGACCACCCAGGTGCGCGACATCGCGCAGGTGGCGACGGCCGTGGCCAAGGGCGATCTGTCGCAGAAGATCGACGTTCCCGCGCGCGGCGAGATCCTCCAGCTGAAGGAGACCGTCAACACGATGGTCGATCAGCTCTCCGCGTTCGCCGCCGAGGTCACCCGTGTCGCGCGCGAGGTCGGCAGCGAGGGGCGGCTCGGCGGGCAGGCCCAGGTGCCCGGTGTCGGCGGGGTCTGGCGCGACCTGACCGATTCGGTCAACTTCATGGCCGGCAACCTCACGTCCCAGGTCCGCAACATCGCCCAGGTCACCACGGCGGTGGCGCAGGGCGATCTGTCGCAGAAGATCACCGTGGACGCGCGGGGCGAGATCCTGGAGTTGAAGAACACCATCAACACGATGGTGGACCAGTTGTCCGGTTTCGCCGACGAGGTCACGCGCGTGGCCCGCGAGGTCGGCACCGAGGGACGGCTCGGCGGACAGGCCGACGTCAAGGGCGTCAAGGGCACCTGGCGCGACCTCACGGACTCCGTGAACTTCATGGGGGCCAACCTCACCTCCCAGGTCCGCAACATCGCCCAGGTGGCGACGGCGGTGGCTCAGGGGGATCTGTCGCAGAAGATCACCGTGGACGCCCGTGGGGAGATCCTGGAGCTCAAGGACACCATCAACACGATGGTGGATCAGCTGTCCGGTTTCGCCGACGAGGTCACCCGTGTGGCCCGCGAGGTCGGCACCGAGGGCAATCTGGGCGGACAGGCGATCGTCCGGGGCGCGTCGGGCACCTGGAAGGACCTGACCGACAACGTCAACGTCATGGCGTCCAACCTGACCGGTCAGGTCCGCTCGATCGCCCAGGTCGCCACGGCCGTCGCACGCGGCGACCTGTCCCAGAAGATCACCGTCGAGGCCAAGGGCGAGGTCGCCGCCCTGGCCGACGTCATCAACACCATGGTCGACACCCTCTCCGCGTTCGCCGACGAGGTCACCCGTGTCGCCCGCGAGGTCGGCACCGAGGGCCGCCTCGGTGGGCAGGCCCACGTCCCCAACGTCGCGGGGACCTGGAAGGACCTGACCGACAACGTCAACTCGATGGCGAACAACCTCACCGGTCAGGTCCGCAACATCGCCCTGGTGACCACGGCGGTGGCGGGCGGCGACCTGTCGAAGAAGATCGACGTCGACGCCCGCGGCGAGATCCTGGAACTCAAGACCACCATCAACACGATGGTCGACCAGCTCTCGTCGTTCGCCGCCGAGGTCACCCGCGTCGCCCGCGAGGTCGGCAGCGATGGCCGGCTCGGCGGACAGGCCGAGGTGGAGGGCGTCGAGGGCACCTGGAAGCGGCTCACCGAGAACGTCAACGAACTGGCCGGGAACCTCACCCGCCAGGTCCGCGCGATCGCCGAGGTCACCAGCGCCGTCGCCGAGGGCGACCTGACCCGCTCCATCACCGTGGAGGCGTCCGGCGAGGTCGCCGACCTCAAGGACAACATCAACTCCATGGTGGAGTCCCTGCGCGAGACCACCCGGGCCAACCAGGAACAGGACTGGCTCAAGACCAACCTCGCCCGCATCTCCGGTCTGATGCAGGGCCACCGCGACCTGCCCGTCGTCGCCGAGCTCATCATGGACGAGCTGGCACCGCTGGCCTCGGCGCAGTACGGCGCCTTCTACCTCGCCGAGGACACCGAGCGCGGCCCCGAACTGCGGCTGGTGGGCTCCTACGGCTACCCCGACGACACCGACCGGCCCGAGCGCATCCCCGTCGGCCGCTCACTGGTCGGGCAGGCCGCGCGCAACTGCCGTCCCATCAGCGTCGAGGAACTGCCGCCGGGCTATGTGACGATCTCCTCCGGACTCGGACAGGCCGAGCCCAGCGCCCTGGTCGTGCTGCCCATCGTGGTCGAGGACCAGGTCCTCGGCGTCATCGAACTGGGCTCCGTCACCCCCTTCACTCAGATCCACCAGGACTTCCTCGCCCAGTTGATGCCGACCATCGGCGTCAACCTCAACACCATCGTGGCCAACGCCCGCACCGACGAACTGCTGGGCGAGTCGCAGCGGCTGACCGCCGAACTCCAGGCACGGTCCGAGGAGTTGCAGGTCCAGCAGGACGAACTGCAGCGCTCCAACGCCGAACTGGAGGAGAAGGCCTCCCTGCTGGCCTCGCAGAACAGCGACATCGAGGCCAAGAACCTGGAGATCGAACAGGCGCGGCAGGAGCTGGAGACGCGCGCCCAGCAGCTGGCCCTGGCCTCCAAGTACAAGTCGGAGTTCCTGGCGAACATGAGCCACGAACTGCGCACCCCGCTCAACAGCCTGCTGATCCTGGCCCAGTTGCTCGCCCAGAACCCCTCGCGCAACCTCACGCCCAAGCAGGTCGAGTACGCGGGCATCATCCACTCGGCGGGCTCGGACCTGCTGCAACTGATCAACGACATCCTCGACCTGTCCAAGGTCGAGGCCGGCAAGATGGACGTCGCCCCCGAGCGGGTCCCGCTGCGCAAGCTCCTCGAATACGTCGAGGCCACGTTCCGCCCGATGACGTCGCAGAAGAGCCTGGACTTCACGGTGGCCACCGCACCGGGCACCCCCGCCGACCTGCTCACCGACGACTCCCGGCTGCGGCAGATCCTGCGCAACCTGTTGTCCAACGCGGTCAAGTTCACCGAGGAGGGCCGCGTCACCCTGCGTATCGAACCCGCCGTGGACCGCGAGGTCCCCGTGGGCGTCCTGCGCGGCGGTCCCGTCGTGGCGTTCCGGGTCGAGGACACCGGCATCGGCATCCCCCAGCAGCAGCTGGAGACGATCTTCGGGGCGTTCCAGCAGGCGGACGGCACCACCAGCCGCAAGTACGGCGGCACCGGACTCGGCCTGTCGATCACCCGGGAGATCGCCCATCTGC
Source organism: Streptomyces sp. MNU76 (assembly GCF_020982545.1). Classification (GTDB taxonomy): domain Bacteria; phylum Actinomycetota; class Actinomycetes; order Streptomycetales; family Streptomycetaceae; genus Streptomyces. The sequence goes on from NZ_JAJKLK010000014.1 coordinate 63,056, forward strand.
TCGGCGGCGCCGTCACCGTCGACAGCACCCCCGGTCAGGGCAGCACCTTCACCCTCTACCTGCCCGTGGCCCGCGACGACTTCGAGGAACAACTCGACGGCGACCACCGGCCGACGGAGCACCCGGACCCCACCGGCCGTGAACTCCCCCCGGCGTCCCGGCCGGGCACCGCGTCCCCCGCGGTGCCCGAGCAGCGCCGACGCCGTCTGCTGGTCGTCGAGGACCGCCCCCGCGGACTGCTGACCCTCGTCGCCGAACGCGCGGTCGCCGACCTCGCCTCCGACGGCGACCCCCTCGGCGCGATCGACATCATCACCGCCGTCGGAGCACAGGAGGCCGCCGGCACACTGGCCGCCGAGCCGTGCCACTGCGTCGTCCTCGAACTCGCCATGCCCGACGACGAGGGCGCCCGTCTGCTGGAGGCCATGGAGGGCGACTCGGCGCTCGCCAGCGTGCCCGTACTCGTGCACACCGGCCACCGGGTGGACCTGGCGCACGAGCAGGCGCTGCGCTCCCGTGCGGACGGCCGCCCGCTCGACTTCCTGTCCAGCCTGGACGAACTGCGCGAACGCATCACCCTGCACCTGTCCGCCGAGGAGCCGGGGGACGTGCTGTCCCTGGTGCGCGCCGAGGAGACCCAGCGGCCGGCCGCACAGGTCGTCGACGGCGTCTTCGTCGGCCGTAAGGTCCTCGTGGTCGACGACGACGCCCGCAACCTGTTCGCGCTGAGCGGGATGCTGGAGCTCCACGGCTTCCACGTCCTGCACGCCGACAACGGCCGCCGGGGCATCGAGATGCTGCTCGCCCACCCGGACGTCTCGCTGGTCCTGATGGACGTGATGATGCCCGAGATGGACGGCTACACCGCCACCTCGGAGATCCGGGCGATGCCCCAGTACGCCGACCTGCCCATCATCGCCGTGACCGCCAAGGCCATGCCCGGCGATCAGGAGAAGAGCCTGGCGTCGGGTGCGAACGACTACGTGACCAAACCGGTCGACACGGGTGACCTCATCGGCCGGGTCCGACGCTGGCTGGCCGTATGACGGGGCCTCGCACCGCCGCGCGCACCAGCCCACCGGGTGGCGTCCCGGGACGCCCGAGCCGAGGAACAGGTCAACCGTGAGCAACCCCAGCCAGTCGGCCGAGCCGCAGCACGCCGACGCCGCGTGTGAGGAACCGTCCACAGGTGCCGCGCTTGGCGAGCCGGCCACCGGAGCTGTGCCTGGCGAGCCGTCGGCCGACGACCAGCCCGGCGCGGCATCGGTGGACGCCCTGGAGACGAAGGGGCAGTCCACGCCCGTCGGCCGGCTCGCCGCGACCGTGGAGCGGCTGCGCCGCGAGGTGCAGGCCGCCCAGGCGGAGGCGGACGGCCGTGCCGTGATCGAACTGGCCAAGGGCATCCTCGTCGAACGGCTCGGCTGCGGACCGGCCCAGGCCGCCCTGCAACTCGCCGAACTGACCGAACAGGCGGGCGTGACACCCCTGGAGTTCGCCGTCGAGGTCATCAACCAGGCCGCCCGCGACCGGCTCTCCGAGATGACCACCGCCCTGCTCGCGAACACCGCGAGCAGGGACGACACCGACGACCCACCGGGCGGCGGCTCCCTCGCCGTACGGCTGCGGACCGCCGAGAGCGCCGCACTGGCCGCCCACGACGCCCAGGCCGTGGCCGACTCCCTCCTGGAACACGCCCTCACCCCGCTCGGCGCCGAAGCCGTGGCCATCTGGGCGCTGGGCGCCGACGGCTCCCTGACCCTGGCCGGCAGCGCCGGCTTCTCGGCCGCCGAGGCGACACGCTGGCGGTACGTCCCGCCGGGCGTCGTCACCGTCGCCCGTCGCGGCCTCGGGGGCCGGGCCGGCCAGTGGATCGGCTGCCTGTCGCAGACCGGCCTGCCCTCCATCGGCCGCCACCACCATCCCGACGGCGGCCGGGTCGCCGTCCCCGCCGGCACCGGCGGCCGCATCCACGGCGTGCTGGAGATCGTCTGGCCTGCGCCGCTGGAGGCCCAGCCCCCGCAGATCGTCCGCCAGGTCGAGGCCCTGGCGGAGCTGTGCGCCCACACGCTCGGGACCTTCGTCCCGTCCCACGGCGACGGCGAGGCGCGGGCCGCCGGGATCCTGCCCGATGTCGCCGAGCTGATGGACCTCGCCGACGGGCTCCACGACCCCGCGCTGGTGCTCGTCCCGCACCTGGACGGCACCGGGGAACTGGTCGACTTCCGCATCCACCACGTCAACAGCCGCTTCCTCGACCCGGCCGGTCGGCCCCGGGGCGTCGTCAACGGAGCCCTGTTCCTGGAGACGTATCCCATGGCCGCCGGTGAGAGCGAACTGTTCGAGCAGGTCGAACGTGTCTACGCCACCGGCGAGCCGTTCCGCGCCCGCCGGATGCGGCTCACCTCCCTCGTGGAGGACGTCCCGCTGGCGGCCGTCGCCGACATCAACATCACCCGCCACGGCGGCAGCGTCCTGCTCATCTGGCGGATAGAGGATGAGACCGCGCGGCTGGCGAGCCTGCTGCAGCACGCCCAACGCCTCGGCCGTATCGGCGGGTTCGAGGAGAACCTCGTCACCGGCGAGATCACCTGGAACGGCCAGCTCTACAGCCTCTACGGCAAGCCCTCCATCAGCGGACCCGTCCCGCTGGAGGACCTGCCGGCCCACGCCCACCCCGACGACGCCGTCGCCATCGGCCGGTTCCTGCGCACCCTGCTGCACCACCGTCGCTCCGCGTCCGCCGCCTTTCGGCTCCAGCGGCCCGACGGCGTCACCCGGCACATCCGAGTCGTCGCCGAGCCGGTCCTCGACTCCGACGGCCGGCTCCTCGTCGTCCGGGGCGCCTACCAGGACATCTCCGCCCACCACTGGACGGAGGTCGCCCTCGCCGCCACCCGCGACCAACTCGCCCACTCCGAGCAGCAGGCGAGCGAACGCGACCGGCTCACCCTCCAGCTCCAGCACGCCATCATGCCCCCCGCCCAGGCACCTCTGGAGGCCCCCGGACTGCGCGTCGCCGTCCGCTACCGGCCCGCCGAGACCCAGCACCTGGTGGGCGGCGACTGGTACGACGCGGTCGTGCTGCCCTCCGGGCTGGTGCTGCTGTGCGTGGGAGACGTGGCCGGGCACGGCATAGAGGCGGCCACCAGCATGGTCGTCCTGCGCAACGCCCTGCGCGGTCTCGCCGTGACCGGCGCCGGACCGGGCCAGCTGTTGGCCTGGCTCAACATGGTGGCCCACCACCTGACGGGTTCCGTCACCGCCACCGCCGTCTGCGGCCTCTACGACCCGCACCGCCACACCCTGCGCTGGGCCAGGGCGGGCCATCTGCCGCCGGTCCTGGTACGCGCGGCCGAGGCGACACCGCTCCCTCTGATCAAGGGCCTGCTGCTCGGCGCCCTGCCCGAGGCGACGTACGAGGAACACGAACTGCAACTGGCCGTCGACGACACCCTGCTGATGTACACCGACGGTCTGATCGAACGCCGTGACCGCTCCGTGGAGGAGTCCCTGGCCCAGCTGCTCACCGCCGCCAGGACCGTACCCCCCACCCTCGACCAGCAGTTGGACCGCCTCCTCACCTACAGCAGGTCCGACACCGACGACGACACGTGCCTCGTCGGCGTCCGGGTGGCCCAGGCCCTGCCGGCCTGATCACCGCAGAGCGAGGCGACCTCCGGCGTACGGAACGTCTGCGGGCGCCGTCGGCGGGCACACGGTGTGGTACGAGTCGGCGTCGGACGGGAGAACGGGGAAGTCGGTGACGAGCAAGAGGACGGACACCGGGGCGACGGGTGTCAGGGCGAAGGGCTGGGCGCATTCGTTTCCCGTGTCGGGAGGCGTGCACGCCGGGCGACGGTGGACACGAAGGCAGTTGGAGTTCCTTCCATGGACCGCGGACGAGCCCGAGACGGTGGACGCCGTCGTCCTGGCCGTGTCCGAACTCCTCACCAACGCGCACATCCACGCGCACAGCGACGCGCGTCTGATCCTCACCTGGGACGGCGACTGCCTGCACGTGAGCGTGCACGACGAGGACCCGACACTGCCGCGCCAACGCACACCGAAGCCGGGGGAGACCTCCGGTCGCGGCGTGGGCATCGTGCGGATGCTGGCCGACGAGCTGGAGGTGAGGTGCCAGCGGCACGGCAAGACGGTGTCGGCCTGCTTCCGTCCGGCGAGCGCCGACCGCCCCGCTGCCGAGCGGCCGGACGCCGAACGGCCGGGCACCGACCGGCCCGACGCCGGCTGAGGGCCGCTGCCGCACGGCGAGTCGTACGATGGCGTGTCTGCCCCGCCCGCCGTTGCGCAGGGACGGTGAGGGGAGGGTCGGGAAGCGCCGTACAGCGGCACATGGGAAGCAGGGGAGAGAACGTGGATGCCTCCCATGACGTGCACGAGCCAGGGTCGGCACGGTCGTCCGAGGGCACGGCGCTGGAGATCCGCTCTCTGCCGGGCCGCCCGGGGATCCGAGCCGCCGGAGAGATCAACGTGATCACCCGCTCTTTTTGGGAACACGCTCTGGTGGACCTGGCGAACGCCCACACGGACGTCTCCTTCGTGGAGCTGTCCGACCTGATGTCCATCGATGTGGGCGGTGCGGCGGCGCTGGCGGTCACCGCGCAGCGACTGCCCACGGGCCGGATCGTCGTGGACCGTCCACCGCCGGAGCTGGAGCGGATCCTGGACATGTTCTGGCCCGGCCTTTCGACGATCGAGGTGGCGGGGCGATGAGTACGGCCACGAGCAGTGAACACGAACCCTTTGTGCACCCTGCGCTGTTCTACCGGGGCAGGGAGCAGTACACGGCCGGCGCGGTGCCGTTCCTGCGGGCGGGGCTGTCCGCCGGCGAGGCCGTGGCGGTCGCCGTCCCGGGCCCCCACCTCGAGCTGATCAGGGCCGCGATGGGTGCGCGTGCTGCCGAGATCGAGTTCCTCGACATGACCAGGGTGGGCCGCAACCCGGGACGGATTATTTCCGGGGTGCTGCGTGCCTTCGCCGACGCCCATCGGGCCGGACGGGTGAGGATCATCGGCGAACCGATCTGGGCCGACCGCTCGGCCGTGGAGTACCCGGCCTGCGTCCAGCACGAAGCCCTCATCAACGCGGCCTTCCAGGGTCGGCACGTGACGATCCTGTGCCCGTACGACGCGGACGCCCTCGCCCCGGAGACGCTCGCGGACGCCCACCTCACCCACCCCGTCGTCATCGACGCCGGCGTCGAACGGGCCAGCGAGGCATACGATCCCGAGCGCGCCGTCGCCCACTACAACCGGCCGCTCGCCCACCCGGCCGGGGCGGCTTCCCTCGCGTTCGACGCCGACGCGCTCCCGTGGGCCCGTTCCTTCGCGGTGCAGGAGGCCCGGCAGTTGGGCCTGACCGGCGACCGGTTGCAGGATCTGACGCTGGCCGTGGCGGAGCTGACCACCAACAGCGTGGTGCACGGAGAGGGGACGGGCACCCTGCGCGTCTGGGCAGAGGGGCCGCAGCTCGTGTGCGAGGTCCACGACCGAGGCCGCCTGACCGACCCCCTGGCCGGCCGCAGGCCCCCGGCACGCGACCAGTTGGGCGGCCGCGGTCTCCTGCTCGTCCACTACGTCGCCGACCTCGTGCGCCTGCACACCACCGAGGCCGGCACCACCGTCCGCTTCTACCTGGACCTGTGACCGTGCCGCCCGCTCGCGAACCGTCCGGGGTCAGTAACTCAGCGCGTCCTCGGCCGTTCCGAGGAAGCTGGTGACCGTGCCGTCGTTCACGGTGACAGGGCCGTCGGCGATCGTCACCGTCGCCGGGCTCTCGGCGGCAGTGAGCGCGACCTCCACCTGGTGGGCGGTCTTGCCGCCCTCGGTGCCGAGGCCCGCGAACAGGATTCCGGCGTAGGCGATGTCGCCGGGGTTCAGGAGCCAGTCGTCGACGGTCGGGCCGCGGTGCTCCGCCGCCCCGTCGAGCCCCGGGATCGTGATGACCAGGTCGTTCGCCGCCAGTAGGCAGGGGTCGCCGCTGTTGTTGGTCGCGGTCAGCAAGGCGTGGCTCGCCTCCTTGGACGCTACGGTGACGTTGTAGCGCAGGTCGGTCGTCTCGCACATGCCCACGCCGCCGTCCTGGTCGTCCTCCGTCCCCGACCCTCCGGACCCGGACGTGCCGGATCCGGACTTCCCGGTCCCGGACTTGCCGCTCCCCGACTTCCCGGAGCCGGACTTCGACGGCGGCGGGGTGCTGCCACCGTCGGCGGAGTCGCCGCCCTCGCCACCCGGTTCGGCCGTCGTGGACGCCTCGGCGTCGGTGTCCGAACCCGCTCTGGACGGGCTCGCCGACGTTCTCGGCGAGGCCTTGTCCTTGTTCTTGTCCGTGTCGCCCCCGCACGCGGTCAGTGCCACGATGCCGAGCGAGCAGGCGGCGAATACGGCGGTGAGACGGCGCGAACGAACCGTGTGAATCATGAGAAACCCCCCGAGAGTGTGAGCGTCCGGGTGATCGTGCCTCATGGGAGCGCTTCCTCCACCCGCTCGCACCGAGAGGGAACCGTCTGCGGACAGCACTGTGACACTGTGACCGAGCCGGAGGATCGACAACGCCCATGCGATCGGCGGCACGGCGGATTTCGGCCGACCTGACCGGCCTGACCGTTTCTGAGTACGTGTACTCAGGCCCCGCGACGATCACTTGGGCAGACTGTGGCGTCCATGACAGGCGAGTGAGGGAGTGGACGTGAACCGAACGAGGGCAGCCCTGGCGGTGACGGCGCTGACGGTCTGTGCGCTGGCGGGATCCGGCGTGGGGTCCGCCGCCGCGGCCGGAGAACCCCTGCTGCCCCACCCCGGCCCGGAGGGCCTGGTGTGGGTGGAGGAACAGGTCGGCGACGGTGGGGTGGCGTCGGGGGGCGCCTGGGAGAGGCTGCCGACCGTCCTCACGGTGGCGTGCGAGGGCGGCGGTGAGGTGCGGGTGACGATGAGATCGCGGGAGACGGAGGTCGCCGCGTTCACGGTCGACTGCCCGGCGGGAACCGCCGGCGTCGGATCGGTGACCATGGACCCCGGCGTGGTCCGGAAGGGCTCCTTCGCCATCGGGGTCGACGCGTCGTCCGAGACGATCCGCTGGGCACTGACGGTGACCCAGCCGGAACTGCCGGAACAGCCGGCATAGCCGGAGCGCATCGGAAGCGATCCAGGGGCGCGCGACGGCACGGAGGTCTCAGCGACGACGCCGACGTACGGCCTGGTGCCGCTGTCCGCCCGCCGAAGGACGCCGGGAACCCCGTTCCGGGGCCGGTTCAGTCGCGGCCGGGGCAGGGCGGACGGTGGTCGAGGCCCGGGAAGTGGCGGGTCCACTGGGCGGGAGTGAGCGGGGCGTCGACGTGGGTGCAGGCGTGGGCCCGTACCCAGGAGACGTCGGTGTTCCAGATCTCGATCGTGTGGTCGTTGCTGAGGGTGGCCACGGTGTCGGACGCCGCCAGGGGCAGGACGACCGCGAGACCGCCCGAGAGACCGGTCAGCAGGGCTCGTTCGCCGGGACGTGAGCGGTCGGACGCCTTCCACAGGCGTACGGTGCCGTCCTGTCCGGCGGTGATCACCTCACGGCCGTCCCGGGTGAACTCCACATGGCCGATCATGCCGGTGTGGGCGTGGAGCCGGCCGAGCCTGCGGTGCGCGCGCGGATCGGCGACGTCCCAGAGGCGCGCCGTGCGGTCGTCGCTGCCGGAGACGAGCGTACGGCCGTCCCGGCTGAAGGCGAGTCCGACGACGAAGTCGTCGTGGTCGCGGAGCACGGCGATCGTGGCGGCGTGGCGCGGGTCGGTGACGTCCCACAGACGGACGGTGCGGTCGTCGGAACCGGAGGCCAGGGTGGAGCCGTCGGGGCTGAAGGCGACCGGTTTGACGTTGAGCGCGTGGCCGGTCAGTTCTCCCAGGAGGCGTGGGCGGTCGAGGGCGCGGACGTCCCACAGCCGGACGGTGTCGTCGTAGCTGCCGGTGGCGAGCGTGCGGCCGTCCGGGCTCACGGCCAGGGAGAAGACGAACTCGTCGTGGCGGCTGGGGGTGGTCGACCGCAGGCGCGGTCGGGCGGGGTCGGCCACGTCCCAGAGCCGGATCGCGCGGTCCTCGCCGATACCGGCCAGTACCCCGCCGGGGCCGAAGGCCAGCGTGTGGGCGCCCTCGGGGTCGCCGTGGGCCGTGCCCAGCAGACGGGGGTCACGGGGGTCGGCCATGTCCCACATCCGGAGACTGCCGTCGTCGTGCGCGGTGGCGAGCCTGCGGCCGTCGGGGGTGGCGGCCAGGGCGTGGACATGGCGGGCCAGGGTGTACGGGGCGACGCTGAGCAGGCCGTTGCGGGTGGCCCGGTTGGCTTCCAACCGGTAGGCCGCCAGCGCCAGTTGCACGGCGAGCGAGCGGTCGCGGGTACGCAGGGCCGCCGCGTTCTCGACGGCCTGGAGTGCGAGGAGGTGGTTGCGCTGCGCGGCGACGGTCTGCTGGGAACGCAGCGCGTGACCGACGGCGGCCGCGGCGCACAGGAGCAGGACGACGAGGGCCGCGACGAGGCGGCGCAGTCGGCGGACGCGGTGGCGGGCGTGCCGGGTCTGCGCCTGTTCCGCGGCCTCGCTCGTCTCCAGGAAGGCGCGTTCCCGGGCGGTGAGCGTCTCCTTCGGGAGGTCCCTGGCGGCGGCCAGCCGCAGGCCCCGGTACAGGGTGTCCGGGTCGCGGTGCAGGGACTCCCAGACGGTGGTGGCCTCGGTGAGCGCGTGGTGCAGGCGCAGCCGGTCGCGGTTCTCGCCCAGCCAGCCGCCGAACCGGGGCCAGCAGCGGATCAGGGCCTCGTGGGCGATCTCGACGTGGTCCCGGTCGACGGTCAGCAGGCGTGCCCGGGTGGCTTGTTCGAGGACGAGCGCGGTGTCGTGGCTGTCGTCGAGCTCATGGCGCGGCACACGGCGCTTGGTGTCCTCGGTGCCCTCACCCAGGGCGATGAGACGCAGGAACAGCAGTCGGGCGACGGTCTGCTGGGAGTCGTTCAGGGACGCGTGGAACGCCTCGGCGGTCTGCGCGAGGGCGCCCTCGAAACCGCCTGCCGCCTGGAATCCCGCGAGGGTGAGAGTGTTGCCGCGCCGTCGGCGCCAGGTCTCCAGAAGGGCGTGCGAGAGCAGGGGGAGCGCCCCGGGCCGGCCGTGGGCGTCGGCGGTGAGCGCCGCGAGAAGGGCGCCCTCGACGGTCAGCCGGACGCGGGCGGCCGGCTGGACGATCGCCGCCCGCAGCTCGTCGAGCGTCATCGGACCGACGGGGACGTGGGCCTCCGCCAGGGCGTCGACGAGGGCGGGCAACCGGGTGCAGTGCGTGTAGAAGTCCGACCGTACGGCCAGCACGACGCGGCAGCGGCTGTCTGCGGCGTGCGCGGCATGCAGGAGAGCCGAGACGAACGCGTCGCGTTCCTCCGCGTCGGGGCAGAGGGTGAACACCTCCTCGAACTGGTCCACGACGACGAGGAGTTCGTCGGCCGGATCCGGTGAGCGGGCCAGGATCTGGCGTACGACACGGTGCAGTGTGCGGGGTTCCGAGGCGAGTTCGTCCGCGACGGCTCCCGGAGTGAGACGGGCTCGGGCCGCCAGCTGGATCGCGCATTCCTCCAGGGGGCGCGCGCCGGGAGTGAATACCAGGGCCGGTTCGCCGGGGAATTGGGGGAGCACACCGGCGCGCAACACCGAGGATTTCCCGGATCCCGAGGCGCCGAACAGAACGAGGAATCTCTTTCTGCTCAGATGTTCGACGAGTCTTCCGGTCAGATTCTCCCGGCCGAAGAAAGCGTCGGCGTCCGACTGTTGGAAAGGGGTCAGACCGACATAGGGCGAGGTGGCCGTGGCCTCCTCGCCCCCGGTGGGCGCCGAGGCGGGAGTGCCGCTCCCGGTGGCGCACGCGGCGGCCGTGGTGTGCCAGAACAGCTCCCATTCCCGCACGTCACCGCCACAGGCACGGACGTAGGCGAGGGTGACTGCCAGTGACGGCAGTTGACGTCCCGACGCGGCCCCGGAGAGCGCCGCGATCGAATAGTGCGCCCGTCGTGCGAGGTCCCGATAGGTGGGACTTCCCGACTGCTCCCGCAGTTTTCGCAACCGCGCCGCGAAATCCCGCAGTGGTCCGCTCTCCGCTTCCAGCGGTCGCTCTCCTCGTGGCACCCGAAAATGCACCTCCCCCTGAGCCATTCGGGATTGTTCACCATGCGTTTGTTCAGCGCCAGCCCGCCGATCGTGAACAACGCGCGGCGGCTACAAACGGAGCGTCGACTCACCACGGCCGATCCAGGAGGACCCATGAACGCCTACACACGGCACCGCGCCGGCCGACCGCTCGGGGGCGCGGTGACCCCGCCCCCGCTCTCCGCACCCGACCCGGTCGAGAGGACCGAACGCCGCGACGCCCCTGACCGGCTGGGGCACTTCACCGCCGATCAGCTGGGACGGCTGTGCGAGGTGGCCGGCATCGGCGCGCGGCAGCGGACCACGCACCAACGGGTGCTGTCCGAACTCCTGGGCCCGGCCGCCGCGCTGCCCCTGACCGACCCACCGCCCTCCCTCCTTCGTGTCGGACGACCACACACCGGTGGAGTTCTCACTGACGTTCCCCGCCGGTGGCGCCCCCGTCCTGCGGGTGCTCGTCGACCCCGGCTTCGCCGCCCGGTCGCTGCCGGACAACGCCCGCACGGCACGGGCGGCCGTGGGACGCCTGGCCACCCAATGGGGCATCGACCTGGGCGAACTGACCCGCCTGAGCGACCTCTTCCTCCCACCGGAACCCCACGGACCGCTGACCCTGTGGTGCGCCCTCGACCTGCGCTCGGCCGGCCCCACCGGAGTCAAGCTGTACCTGAACCCGGGCGCCCGGGGCGTCGAGCGCGCCATGGAGACCGTCACCGAGGCCATGATGAGGCTCGGCCACGCCCGGGCCTTCGAACCGGTACGGCGCCATGTGGCCGCCCGCTCGCCGGAGCGGGCCGCGTTCATGTTCTTCGCCCTGGACGTGGGCCCGTGGGCCGAGCCACGGGTGAAGGTCTACGTCGTCCACCCCGGCGCCACGGCCGCCGACGCGGCGGACGCGGCCCGCCTGGTGCCCGGGGCGTGCCCGGAACGCGTCGCTGAGCTGTGCCGCCTCGTCGGCGGGGAGGGCCCCTTCGACCGGCTTCCGCTCGTCTCCTGCTACTCGTTCACCGGCGCGGACACCCACCACCCGACCGGCCACGGCCTCCACGTCCCCGTCCGGGCGTACGTCCGCGACGACCGGGTGGCACGCGACCGTGCCGTACGGTTCCTGCGCCGGTACGGGGTGCGCAGCACGCCGCTCGACCGTGCCCTCGACGCGCTCACCGTCCGTCCCCTGACCGCGGGCGTCGGCCTCATCTCCTATCTGAGCCTGGTCCAGGCGGGGCGGCAGGCACCCCGGATCACCACCTACTTCTGCCCCGAGGCCTACCGCGTTCTCCCCCCACGGCAGGGCACCGCATCGCCGAGCCCCGCCCCGGCCCCTGCGACCGAGCGGGGATCCACGGCGCCGCAATCCACCCCACAGGGCTTCACGGTCCCGCGTACGACCGGCTGAGCCCGGCCCGCCCACCCGTCCGACAGCACACCGAAGGGAAGACCGATCATGGAGCCGTACCGGATCAAGGTCGTGGAGCCGATCCCCGTCACCACCCGCGCACAGCGTCAGGCCGCCCTCGCCCGTGTCCAGTACAACCTCTTCGACCTGCGGGCCGACGAGGTCACCGTCGACCTGCTCACCGACTCGGGGACCGGAGCCCTGTCCGCCGCCCAACTCGCCGCCGCCATGGACGGCGACGAGTCCTACGCGGGCTCGCGCTCCTTCCACCGCTTCCACGAGACCGTCCGCGAACTCACCGGCTACCCGCACATCCTGCCGGTGCACCAGGGACGCGCGGCCGAACGGCTCCTGGCCTCGACGCTCCTCGGCCCCGGCAGGATCTTCCTGAGCAACACGCACTTCGACACCCTGCGGGCCAACGTCGCCCTGGCCGGGGGAGAGGCCTGGGACCTGCCCTGCCCCGAGGCCGAGGACCTGGACAGCGCCCAGCCGTTCAAGGGGAACATCGACACCGCCCGTCTCAAGCAGCTCCTGGACGGACCCGACGGCGGCCGCGTCGCCGCAGTGATCATGACGCTCACCAACAACGGCGTCGGCGGGCAGCCGGTGTCCATGGCCAACCTGACCCTGACCTCCGCACTCTGCCGGGAACACCGTGTGCCCCTGATCCTGGACGCGGCACGGTTCGCGGAGAACGCCTGGCTGGTCACCCAGCGGGAACCCGGCTACCGCGACCACAGCCCCCGGCAGGTCGCCGAAGAGGCATTCCGGCTCGCCGACGGCTGCACGATGAGCGCGAAGAAGGACGGCATCGCCCATATCGGCGGCTTCCTCGGCCTGAACGACGGCGAGCTGGCCCGGCGCTGCGAGCTGCTGCTCATCGCGACGGAGGGGTTCCCCACCTACGGCGGACTGGCGGGCCGTGACCTGGACATGGTCGCCCAGGGTCTGCGCGAGGTCACTGACCCGGAGTACCTCCGCGCCCGGGCCGAGGACACCGCCTATCTGGCGGACGTGGTGCGGTCGGCCGGCGTCGACATCGTCGAGCCGCCCGGGCTGCACGCGCTCTACCTCAACGCCGGCCGTCTGCTGCCGCACATCCCGCCGCACCAGTTCCCCGGACAGGCACTGGCCTGCCGCCTGTATCTGGAGGGCGGCATCCGTTCCGTCGAACTCGGCTCCCTGTACCTGGGCACCGAGGACGAGACCGGCGCCCCCCTCGCCAGCGCCCCGTACGAACTGCTGCGGCTGGCCGTTCCCCGCCGCACCTACACCCGCGGCCACTTCGACCACATCGGCCGTGCGCTGGCCCGCACGGTCCGCGACGCGCATCTCGTCCCCGGCCTCCGGATCACCGAACAGCCGCCCCTGCTGCGCCAGTTCCGCGCGAAGCTCGCGCCGGTGGCCCAGCGCCCGTGAGCCGCAGCCCGCTGATGCCGCTCGACCGGCACGACGAAGCGGCGGGAACCCTCCCTCAGCCCCGAAGGCCTGAGCCGCCGGGTTCCCGCCGCTGCGCCGGCCCGGGCGCGGAGACGGTCAGCGCTCGCAGCTGTCCTTCAGGGCGTTGGCGTCTCCCGTGCGGGTGTCGGTGCCGCCGTCCCCGAAGGAGCGGTCGTTGCCGGGTGTGGAGTCCCCGGCGATGAGGCGGTCGTCGACGTTCTGCCGAACATGACGTCGTCCGAACTTCAGGACGGCAACGCCTCCGCGGTCCTGCGTTTCTTCGGCCGCCTGGCCGACCGCGTCTACGCGCAGGACGCCTCCGCCGCTGCCCTGCCCACGCTGTACGCGGCGGTCCCCCTGGTCGGCCGTTCCGCCCGGGCCGGCGACCCCGTCGCGGCCGCGCGTCCGTGGACCGTCTCCGAGGAACTGACGGGGGTCGTCTTCCCCGAGCGGCTGCGCGAGGTGGCCGACCAGGGCTGGGCCGATCCGGGATCCCGCACGCGCGCCCCGGGCGGCCGGGACCCCACCGCTAAGATCCTGGCATGAACGGAGATCGCGACCGTTGGGCCGAACTGACCGGCGGACAGGCCGGGGAGGAGTACGCCCGGCGTTTCGCTCGGCTCGCTGCGTCGGGCCACGACGTCCACGGCGAGGCACATTTCTGCGCGACGCTGCTGGCAGAGCCCGCCGCCCGGGTCCTCGACGCCGGCTGCGGCACCGGCCGGATCGCGATCCGGCTCGCCGAACTGGGGCACTCCTGCACCGGCGTGGACATCGACCCCTCGATGCTCGCCGTCGCCCGCCGGGAAGCTCCCGCGCAGGAGTGGCTCCTCGGCGACCTGGCCCGTCTGGACACCCTGGCCCTGGAAGCGGGGTACGACCTGACGATCGCCGCCGGGAACGTCATCCCGCTCCTGGCCCCCGGCACCGAGGCGACGGTCGTCCGGCAGCTCGCCGCCGTACTGCGCCCCGGCGGGCTGCTGGTCACGGGCATGGGCCTGGACGCGGCCCATCTTCCGCTGCCGGAACCGACGGTGACCCTCACCGAGTTCGACCAGTGGTGCGGCGAGGCCGGACTGACCCTCCGTCAGCGGTACGCCACATGGAGCGGCGAGCCCTACGAGGACGGCTGCGGCTACGCCGTCAGCGTGCATTCCCGCTCCACGACCTGAGCGGCCCGGCCGTGCCCGGCGGGTCTCAGCGGGCGAGGACGCTCGCGAACTTCCGGCCCGCCACCACCGGGTAGCCGAAGTCCGTCGCGTTGAAGGACGTCGCCGACGTGGTCGTCAGCCCGGCGACGGCGCCCCGCAGCACCCATGCCGCGCCGTCGTCGTAACCGTTCGGCACGACGTCCTCGCCGTACGCGCCGATCGCGAGGTCGGCCGCGGGAGACGCCGGACGCGACAGCCCCCGTACGGCACGCGCTCCTACTGCTCGCCCAGACCGACGGCCCGTTGGTCCACCTCGATCTCCGAGCGGGCCACGCCCTGGAACCGAGCGGGCCGGAAGGACCCGAGGAGGCTCTGCTCGTGATCGGTGGTGAGCTCGGCCGCGACCAGCCGCCCCAGGATCGGTGCCAGGGTGATGCCGCTGTGTGAGACGAGGCAGTAGACGCGGGACCGCGCTGAGGCGTAGCCGGCGATGGTGTGGCCGTCCGCCGGCAGCGACCGCAGGCCCACCCGCAGGTCGATCCGCGGCTCCCGGCGGGGGCCGGGCAGCAGCGCGGTGAACCGCCGGGCGAGGGTGCGCGCGAGGTCCCCGTCGACGGTCGGCGGTCTTGCCGGGTCGACGTCCGCGTTCAGGTCCAGGGCTTGCAGGACGGTGCCCCCGTCGGCGGAGGGGCGGAGGTTGAGACCCGGGCTGTGCACCACGCAGCGCAGGTCGAGGACGGGGGACGTGGTGTACCCGAGGAGGCCGACCGTCTGCGCTCCACGACCGGTGTCGGTCACCATCGGGATGTCGATGCCGGCCCGCGCGGCGAGCCGCCCGGTCCAGCGGCCCGCCGCCAGGACGACGCGATCGCCTGTGTGGACCTGGCCCCCGACCAGGGTGACGGCGACCGCGTCCGGCCCGTCGTCGACGGCCTCGATCTCCCCGGTCAGGTATCTGGCGCCGTGCCGCTCCGCGTCCGTCAACAGGTTCCGTACGAAGAGCTCCGGCAGTACGTACCCCTCGCCGGGGAAGTGCGCGATGGAGGTGATGGTCGCCGGGACGCGGAGTTCGCCCGCTGTCCGCGTGGCCTCGTCGACCGTGACCCAGTGCACGGGGTAGCCGAGGGACCGCAGCCGTGCCACGTTGTCGGCGAGCCGCTGCTCGTTCGCGGCGTCCGCCCATTGCAGTGCTCCGCTGCGGAAGTAGGACGGCGCACCGGGCAGTCGCTCGGCGAGCCTGGCGTGCTCCTCCATCCCCGCGAGGTTCAGCCGGTGGTATGCCGGGTCGGGCTTCCTGCTGGAGTTGGTCCAGGCGAAGGTGGTCGCGCTCGTCCCCGTGCCCGCTCCCCGCTGATCGAGGAGGAGAACATCCTGGCCGGCGACGGCGAGCTGCCTCGCGACACTCACGCCCAGGACACCGGCACCGATGATGATGACCTTCATGGTTCGCGCATCCCCTTTCCGGAGGCGACTGGTGCTCACATGGCCGGGACCGGCAGCTCCAGGAAGAACTCGGCGGTTCCGGGCCGGACGAGGGTCGTGACGACCTCGACGGTGGTCGCGTCCTCGGCGCGCAATTCCCTGCGCCGCATCAACGCCGGTGTCCCGACCTCGCTGTTCAGCAGTGCGGCGTCCCGCTCGCCGAGGACCACGGGGTCGAGGTAGAGCCGGATCGCGTCGACCGGCACGCCCCTGCGCCGCAGATAGGGGAGGGTGACGAGGTCTTCGAGGTTCTCGTTCAGCAGGTCGGGGGCGGCCGCGAAGAGCACCACGTGCCGTTCGACCGACTGCGGCTCCTCGCGCACGTCCAGTTTGCGGCGGACCAGCTCCACCACGGCCGTGTCCGCTGCGGCGCCGGGGAGGGCCAGGACCGCGTCGGCGGCCCGCACGATCCGCGCCGAGACGACCTCGTGGCGGCCCGGTGTGCCCTTGGCGGCTGTCGCCGGGGTGACGAAGTTGAGCAGGTTGATCTGCCGCGCCACGTCCGCGACGAACGTACCGTGCCGCCGTCGGCGGATCGCCAACCCCGCCTCCGCAAGGTCGTTGAGAACCCGCTGCGCCGTGGCACGACTGACGCCGTGCTCGACGGAGAGATCCTTCTCGGTCGGCAACCGGGTGCCGGGCGGCAGTTCCCCGGCCCGGATCCTCGCTTCGATCTGTCGTCTGATCTGAACGTAGAGCGGCGCGGCCA
The DNA here is from genome assembly GCF_020982545.1 of Streptomyces sp. MNU76. Classification (GTDB taxonomy): domain Bacteria; phylum Actinomycetota; class Actinomycetes; order Streptomycetales; family Streptomycetaceae; genus Streptomyces. Next base: position 79,414 of record NZ_JAJKLK010000014.1, read on the forward strand.
ACTGACCAGTCCGTTCCTCGAATCCGCCGACTGGCGACATGGTGCCCAGCCATACCCCGACACATTGACCATACAATCTACCAATTGACCGGTCAATTGGTGGAGTTGATGGATCTCGTACCGTGGCTCCGCATGACCGATGTCGAGATCGAGATCACCGCGGAGCTGGTGCGCGATCTTCTCCAGGAGCAGTACCCGGACCTCGCGGGGCTGCCCCTCCGTGCGGTGGCGGGCGGCTGGGACAACCAAATGTGGCGCCTCGGGGACGAGTTGGCCGTGCGCATGCCGCGCACGCAACGTGCCCCGGATCTCCAGTGTGGGGAGCGTCGGTGGCTGCCCGTCCTGGCCCCGCGCCTGCCGCTCCCGGTGCCGAGACCCGTACGCACCGGCGAACCGTCCGCGCGCTTCCCTCACCCCTGGACCGTCATGACCTGGGTCCCGGGCGAGCCGCTGGACCACAGCTCCATCAGCCGTGGGGACCACGCGGCCGACGAGTTGGCGCACTTCCTCAGGGCACTTCACGTGGAGGCGCCCGCCGATGCGCCGATCAGTACGGACCGCGGCGGTCACCCCGGCGAGTCCACCGGAGGCTTCGACCACTTCTTCCACGCCGTACCTCTGGGCGGCTCGGCCGATGAGGTCCGGGCCGTCTGGGACGACGCCGTCGCGGCCCCCGACTGGGAGGGTCCGCCGCTGTGGGTGCACGGAGACCTGCATCCCGCGAACGTCGTCGTCGCGGACGGGACGCTGGCGGGCGTCGTCGACTTCGGTGACATGTTCGCCGGCGATCCGGCATGGGACCTCGCGGCCGCCTGGGTCGTCCTTCCCGAAGGCGCCGCCGCTCGGTTCTTCGACGTGTACGCGCGTGCCGACGAGGCGACGATCCGCCGCGCCCGCGGACTCGCCGCCATGAAGTGCCTGTTCCTCATGCTCATGGGCCTGAACGGAGACCGGGGCCTTCCCGGCGGCAAGCCGACCTGGGGCCCCGCCGGCCGGGCGGCGCTCGGCCGGGTCACCTCCGGCCTGCGTTAGACCGCCGACGGAATGCCGCTCCCCGGGATCCGGCGGCCGAGGAAGGCGGCCACCTGGTCGAGGGCCGGGGCGTGCTCGGGTGCGGGCCGCACCGGGGCGATGGAGCCGCCTGCCGTGCGGGGCAGGGCGCCGTAGATCTCCCGGACGACCGGAAGGGCGGCACGCGCGACGTCGGGCTCCAGGTCACGGTCGAGGCCGAGCGCGGTCGCGAGGTCCCAGCCGTGGACGAGCAGTTCGACGAGGAGTTGCTCGACCACGCGACGGCCGGGAGCGGGACCGAAGGAGCGGTCCAGCACGCCCGGTCGCAGGCACGCCTCGCGGGCCCCGGCGGCGGCGGTCTCGAAGGCCGCGATGTGGTCGTCGCCGAGATGGTCCTCGGTGTGGCCGACGGTGGGGGGCGTGCCCTGGGCCAGGCCGCCCCAGATGATGTTCTCCCACACGAGGTGTCCGAGCAGGTCCCGCACGGTCCATGCCTCGCAGGGGGTCGGCCGGTCGAACCGCTCCGGTGTCGCCGCCCGTACGAGTGCGTGCACGGTGTCCTGGACACGCGTGAAAGCGTTCAGGACACCGCCAGGCCAAGGATCGGTGTCGTCCGTGTAGAGGGCTTCGAGTACGGCGGCCCGGGCATCGGGCGCGGGGTTGGCGCGCAGCGCGGTGACGAGCCACCGGCCCTCCTCCGCGATGCCGGCGGGCGCGGGTCGGCCGCCCAGGACACACAGCAGTTGCCAGAAACGCTCGACGGCCGGTTCGGCCGCGGCGGTGAGCTGCTCGCACAGCAGCGCGCGGGCCGCGGTGCCGTCGGAGTGCACGGTGGGATCGGTGTTCGCGCGGCTGGGCAGCCAGGCGGCGACGACGTCGGCGACGACCTGGTCCGCGGCCGGCGAGTCCGCCGCGGTGCCGGCCCGCATCGCCTCGCGGACGTGCTCGGTCCAGGTGTCGGTGAGGGCGCCCATCTCCTCCGCGACGGAGGCGTCCCGCACTCCCCGCTTCTGACGGGCGGCGTACTCGGCCATGCGCCGCACGGCGGGACGCAGGTCCCCGTCGGCGATGAGTTCGCCCAGTTCGAGCCAGGCTTCCACCTGCTCGTCGGTGGGATCCTCCGGAATGTCGGAACCGGCCGCGAGGAGACCCTCGCGGAAGTGCGGCACCTCGAGATCGCCGAGGGTGTCGGTGAGGAAGTCGTGGACCAGCGCGCGGCGTTCGTCGGGGGACAGGTGGGCGGTGCGCGTCATCAGAGCGAGTCCTTCGTGGGTCGTACGTCGGGTGACGGTGCGCAGGACGGCCTGGTGGGTCCGCAGACGGCGGATCTGCGCCTCCAGTGCCTCGACGTGTGCGGCGGCCACCTCCGTGAGCCCGCCCTCCCGGTCCAGGGCGGCCCGGATGTCCCCGAGCCCCATCCCCAAGTCCCGCAGTGTGCGGGCCAGGTGCAGCCTGGCCACGCCGGCGGCGTCATAGCGGCGGTAGCCGCCGCCGGTCCGGCCGACCGGTGTCACGACGCCCACGTCCGACCAGTGCCGCACCACTTTCACGGGCAGACCGACCTGCCGTGCCACGGCCCCGATGCTCCACGTGGGCCGCGAGGCGTCGTCCCTGTGCATGCGCTCCACTCTTGACTCTCCCTCCGTGGGAGAGTCAAGCACCCCGCCGGGCGGGCCCGGCTAACCCAGGGTCTGATACACCCGAGCTGTCACAGGCGGGTGTTCGGGGGATTCCGGGCAACGGTAGATCTGCAGTTGCTCGTCACTGAGGTCGATCGTGGTCGGATCGCCCACCGGCGGATAGCACGGCCGGTCATCGGCATCGGCGTCCTCGATCGGACGCCAGCCGCCTCTGTTGTGCCCGTTCCACTCGCTGAGACCTACGGTGAGCAGGGGTTCGGCCACCGCCCCGCACCCGCAGCGTTCCGGACTGCCACCGTCGTGCTCGTCCGAGTGGACTGCCCCCCAGCCGCCCGTCTTCCATCCTGGAGCCACCGCGAACTCGGTGTAGTCGTGCCCGGTTTCCTCCTGCCAGGCGCGCACCCGTGCGCGTACGTCAGCGGGGAGCTGGGCGAATGCCGGATACTCGGTCACCTCTTCCGGATGCAGGACACAAGGCGCGGGCCAGTAGTCCTCCATTTCGATCACGGCCGGTTCCGGCGGGGGCGACAGAACCGCGGTGACCTGGTCGGCGCGGCGCCAGCGCACATGGACGCCCGGAATGTCGTCGTCGTGATCCATGAACGGGCACCACAGGATCTGGAGCAGATCCGCCCCGTCGGGGCCGTCCAGACCGGGGACGTCCCGCGCGTAGAGCTGGGCGATCGGCAGCAGGGGCACCGGATCCGTATGGGGACCGTCGACCTTCTTCGGTTTGTTCCGGTCGAAGATCGCTTGCTCCTCGGGCGTGCGGGGCACGTCCTCAGGACGGGACGACCAGGTGACCGTGACGTGATGGGCGCCGCGGACCGCCTCCAGCTCCACCACCTCGTACACCTCGTGCGACCGTGTGCACGTCGGCCACGGCTCCTCCCGAGGCCACAGCAACGGACCGCCCACCGAACTGTCCTCGATCGTCGGCGAACCCGCACGCGGATGCAGCCGAGTGACGTTCCGGGACAGGGTGGCCAAGTCGGGAAAGAGCGTGGCCACATCCAAGGGGCGCGGCGGCGTCGTACGTGTCATGACTTTCTCCTCTTCCGGATCCTGGAGTCATGGAAGCATCCGGCACTGACACGCCCCGCAGAAATGGGCTTCAAGTCGGCTTCTCCCAGGCCGAGTTGTTGCAGGATCCCGATGCCATGTCGCCGTCGATCACATGGTCGGACACGTCCGGTCGCCGTCTGCTGGGTGTCCTGCTCGTCCTGCTGGTGCAACTCCTCGCGGTCGGTCCCGGTGCGGCGGACGCCGACGCGGCGGCCGGGGCGCGGGCGAGCGTGGCCGCGACGCCGGACCGCGCCCGCTACGACGTGTCCCTGCGCTCCGACAACGACGGCAGTCACTGGAGGGGGCGGCAGCGGGTGTCGTTCCGGAACACCGCCCGCCAGCCGCTGCGGGAGGTGTACCTCCGCCTGTGGGGCAACGGCGAGGACCAGTGCGGGACGCCCGGAACGCCGCCGCCCGTCACCGTGTCGAACGTCGTCGGCGGCACGCCGGGCCGGCCCACCGTCCGGTGCACGGCCCTGCACATCGCCCTCCCCAGGCCCCTCGGGCACGGGGAGCGCACCTCGGTGGCCTTCGACGTCTCCCTCACCGTGCCCGACCGCAACGCCCGCTTCGGCCGCGACGGCGCACACCGCTTCCTCGGCAACGCCCTCCCGGTGCTCGCCGTACGCGACGCGCGGGGGTGGCACCGCGACCCGTACGTGGCACTCGGCGAGAGCTTCTACGCCCTGGCGAGCGACTTCCGGGTCCGGCTCGACCACCCCACGGCCCTGAAGGTGCCCGCGACCGGCCGCACCCGGGCCCTCCCCGGCGGCAGCGGCCGTACGGTCACGCTGAGCGTCGCGCACCGGGTGCGGGACTTCGCGTGGGCGGCGGGCCCGTTCCGCACGGCGACGGAGACCACGCCCGGGGGCGTGCGCGTGAAGTCGTACTGGGCGAGCGACACCCCGGCCGAGGGAGTACGCCTCAACCGCGTGGACGCCGTCGCCGCGATCGACCGCTTCGGAGGGGAGCTCGGCCGCTACTCGTACGGTTGTGATGACCAGCGGTTTCGGCGGCGGCATGGAGTACCCGGGCCTGGTCCTGGTCGGCACCACCGAGGAGGGCGGCGCCGTCGTCCACGAGGTGGCGCACCAGTGGTGGTACGGCATCGTCGGCAACGACGAGTACACCTCACCGTGGCTGGACGAGAGCTTCGCCCAATACGCCAACGCCCGCTTCTACGGGTGGGAGACCCGCGACTGCTGGTCGGAGGTCTCCTGGCCGAGCGACACCGCCGCGCTGACCGACTCCATCGCGTACTGGTCCGAGCACCGTGGTGAGTACCACCTCATCTACTTCGCCGGATCCTGCGCCCTGGCAGACCTGGAACGCACGCTCGGCGCCGACACCATGGCCCGGCTCCTCAAGCGGTACGCCGAGGACCACTGGTACGGCGTCTCCACCACGGCCGCGTTCAAGAAGGCGGCCCAGGAGGCGACGGACGAGGACCTGGGCCCGTTCTGGGAGAGCCACCGCATCCGGTGACGATGCCTCACACAGCGGGAGCCCGCGCCACGTCACCACGGCCACCGGCCGCGTCATCGACTACGACCACCTGGTCCTCGGCACCGGCTCCCGCCCCCTCGTCCCACCCGTCCCCGAAGCCGACGTCACCGGCTGCTTCGCCTGGCGGACGGCGTGGCCGCACTGCTGGCCGAAGGGCTCACGGCTCCCGGTATCGGCACGACCGTGACGACGGTGACGGGTAGTGCCGTGTGACGGACCACGCGGACGCCGGACATGGCGTCAACTCACCGGGCGCGGTGGCGATTCCTCCGGATGGCAGTTGACAGAGCGGCGCGGGGAATCGCCTCCACCGAGTCGGCCGTCGGTAGCCTGATCGTCGTGATGGTGGGCACTGAGGAATCCCGGCTCGTCGTGCTGCGCGGCAACAGCGCCTCGGGGAAGTCGTCCGTGGCGGAGGGCCTGCGGGAGCGGTTCGGTCGTGGCCTGGCGCTGGTCGGCCAGGACAACCTCCGCCGCACGGTTCTCCGCGAACACGACCGGCCGGGCGCGGCGAACATCGGCCTGATCGACCTGACGGCACGTTACGCCCTCGACGCGGGCTTCCATGTCGTCGTCGAAGGCATCCTGTACGCCGACCGTTACGGCGACATGCTCGCCCGCCTCCGGGCCGACCATCGGGGGCCGACCCACAACTACTACCTGGACGTCCCGTTCGACGAGACCCTCGCCCGGCACGCCACCAAACCGATCGCCGAGGTCGTCGAGGAGGCCCGGTTGCGGGAGTGGTACCGGCCCCGGGACCTGTTGCCCGGCGGGATCGAGACGGTCATCGGCGCCGACAGCGCCCTGGGGCAGAGCGTCGACCGCATCATGACCGACACGGGCCTGGCCCACCTGCACCCGGCGGACCGCTGACCGGGACCCGGTCGCGGCAGCCTGGTCGCTAACCTGTGCGAGTGACGCACACCGATGACCGCGGTTTTCCCGCCGCGCTCGCCGCCGCCATGGCCGCTCCGTTCGATTACGCGGGCGGCGACGGGGTTGACTTCGAACCTTTCGAGGCGTTCCTGTCCGCCGAGGAGACCGCCGACTGGTTGCGGGCATGGACGGGAAACGACCAACTGGACGGCGATGCCTTCCGCGTCTTCGGCCAGGACGGCTCGGGCGGGTGCGCGGCGTTCTGGCTGATCCGGCCGGGTCGGCCCCTGGCGGACCAACCCGTCGTCTTCCTCGGCTCTGAGGGGGAGACCGGAGTCGTGGCACGTGACCTGGGCGACTTCCTGTGGCTGCTGGCGGACGGGGTCGGCCCCTGGGAGGCGGCCACATCGTACGAACCGGACTGGACCCCGACTCCGGATCACGGACTGACGGCTGTCGCCGAACGCTTCGCTCCGGACCGCCGTCGATCGGCCGCAGCCGTGATCGAGTTGGCCACCCAGGAGTTCCCCGACTTCGACGACATCGTCATGGCCCTCTGCCGCTGAGAGGACGCTGGGAGGAAGCCGCATCGATCGCGGGGGCAGCCGCACGTCGGGGGCGCGCCGTGCGGCGACGTGGTCGTGGCTCGTTCGTACCCGAGCCGTTGCTCCGGCCGGGCGCATGCGGGGCGCGGTGCGGCACCCGGGCGGGGAGGTCGGCGTCATGACACCCTCCGTGACAAGGCGGCTCGCGGGCGTCCTGCTTCTCTGGCTCGCCGTCGTCCCCGGGTGCTCGCGGCGTCCCCGGCCGGCGGGGTTCGGGGCTCGGGCGGGTCGGTCCCGACCGTCGACGATCCACTGCCGGCATTCGAGCAGCACTCGCCGGGCCGTGCCAGTGCCGATGCAGGCGTCGGTATCGGTATCGGTTTGCGCATCGGTGAGGTGCGTCAGCGCATCGGCCCGCAGCCCCGAACGGGACACGGCCGGGTCGGCAGCTAGGGGGTGTTTCGAAAGTCCCGCACAGCACCCACGGCGCCCGGCACGCACTCTCGCCGCACCGGCCGAAACCCCAAGTACGTCCAGTACGAGGGCTTTCGTCCGGCACGCCGAGAGCACGCACCGGACACCGCGGGCACCGCACAGGACTTTCGAAACACCCCCTAGCAGGCGCAGGGCCGAGCGCACATGGGCGTCCAGCCGGGCGGCCGCGGCAGGGGCCGCCGTCGGACGGAAGGGTTCGTCGAGGGCGACGGTGGATCGGTATGCGGCCAGGGGCAGCGTGGGGGACCGGGTCTCCGTCCCGGTGGCGGCATCTGATCCGACGCGGATCGGCATCATCGAAAGCTTCGGGTGGTGCGGGGGGCGAGGTTCGCCGATGGCGGTCTCGCGCGTCGGCGCGCGAGGTCGGCCACCGGCGGGTGACTCACACTTCTTCGAGTGTGCTGACGCCGCTGACGTGTGTTCGAAGGCGGGCGGTGTGCGGCCCGGTCAGAACAGGCCGTTGCCGTGCGGCAGTTCGGCAGGCACGGGGGCGATGACGTCCCAGTGCTCGACGATCCTGCCGTCCGCGACACGGAAGAGGTCGTAGTACGCGACGGGCACACCGAACTCGCCCTCGGACTGGGTCAGGACGAACTCGCCCTCGGCGACGATCCGGTGGACCTTCCTGTAGACGAGGTTCTTGCCCTGCTCGGCCCACTTGGCCGCTGCCGCCCCGAAACCGTCGAGGCCGTCGGCGGCGTCGGTGTTGTGCTGGTGGTAGGTCTCGGTGGAGATGTAGTCGGTGAGCACCGAGTAGTCGGCGCCGACGAGGACCTTCTCGGCGAACTCGGCCACCAGGGCGCGGTTGGCGTCGGTCCTGTCGGTCTCGGTGACCGCTGTGGGGCCGTCGGTCTGGGAGCGGCCGGGGACGGTGTCCAGGACCAGCGGGGTCAGGGCGTCCCAGTGCTCGGCCGGCTTGCCGTCGGCGTCGATCCGGAAGATGTCGAACCCGACGAGGGGCTTCGGACCGAAGCCGTGGTAGGTGCCGTGCAGGGCGACGAGGTCACCGTCGGCGATACCTCGGGCGCCCGCGTAGCGGAAGTCCTCGCCCAGGCCGGTGACCAGCCCGCGCAGGGCTTCGGGGCCGTCGGCGGCGAGCGCGCTGTGCTGCTTGCAGCCCACGGCCACCCAGCGGTCCACGGGCGCGGGGTCCTTGTCCCCGAAGAGTTCGGTGGCGGCCTGAAGGACGGTGCTCTTCGCGTTGCTCATGACCGGCTTCCTTGCTCGGGGACCTGGCCGGGACGGTTCGAAGGCCCGGCGGACATGTGTTCAAACTATGCCGACGGCATGAGATTGCCCCGCAGTGATGGCGACCAAAGATGTTCAAAAAGCGACACGCTGGTCTCTGTGTGCGTCAGCGGGCCACGGCACGGACCACGTCGGCGAGGGGCGTGGCGGGACGGCCGGTGAGGCGGGGCACGGCATCACTGACGCCGTCCAGTTCGCCGGCGGCGATGGCCGTGTAGGTGGACACCCAGGCGTCCAGCTGCCAGTCCGGAGCGCCGTATGCTGCACGGGAGGCGTAGGCCTCCTCGACGGTCTCCTGCCGGTAGGTGACGGCACGTCCGAGCCGCTCGGACAGGACGGTGGCCGCCTCGTCCAGCGAGAGCGACTCGGGTCCGGTCAGGTCGTACGTCACGCCCGCGTGGTCGTCCGGCCGGGACAGCACCGCGGCGGCCGCGTCGGCGATGTCGTCCTGGGCGACGAACGCGGCGCGCCCGCTGCCGGCCGGACCGCGGATGGCGCCGTCCTCGCCGACGAGGTCGGGGACGAACTCCGCGTAGAGGTTGTCCCGGAGGAAGGTGTACGCCAGCCCGCTCGCGCGGATGTGCCGCTCGGTGTGGAAGTGGTCGCGCGCCAGGGTGAAGGCGGCGTCGGGCGCCGCACCGTAGAACGAGAGGTACACCAGGTGCCGTACACCCGCCTCGACGGCGGCGTCCACGAACGCCTTGTGCTGGGCGAGCCGGTCGGCGCTCTCGGAGGCGGAGACCATGAAGAGCGTCCGAGTGCCCGCGAGGGCGTCCAGCACGGCGTCCCGGCCGGCGTACTCGCCGCGCACGGCGACCGCCCCGGTCAGCCGAGGGGCGCGCTCCGGGCTGCGGACCAAGAGTTTCTGCGGCAGTCCTCGCTCCGCCAGGCGTCGGGCGACGCGGCCGCCGATCCGACCGGTGGACCCGGTGACGACGGTCGTGGGGGTGGATGCGGCGGTGGTTCCGGACATGTGGGCATGCCTTCCCGTAGACGTTCCGTTCCCCCCTCCCTCCCCAGCGGGCACTGTCAACATACGGAGAGAGCTGGGAGGAAGCCGGATAAACTTCCGACTGATGATGGCCAAAAACCGACACGACTGCCCACGCGACATCCCGGAGATCCTCTTCGCCGCGCCCGCCGGTACACCCGCCGGCATCGAGGTCATGTCGCTGGCCGAGCTACGGCGGCGCGTCTCCGAGGACGCCCTCGCCCGGCCCCGACGCCCCGGATTCCATCATCTGCTCACGCTCACCTCGGGCGCCCTCCGGCACGTCGTCGACTTCGACGGCTACGCCCTGCGTCCGGGCTCCTGGCTCTGGGTCCGACCGGGGCAGGTGCACCAGTGGGGCGACCTCGCCCACGCCGAGGGCACCCTCATCCTCTTCCAGCAGGACGTGCTGGACCCGGCCACGGCGACAGCCGCGAGGGTCGACGATCCGTACGCACCGGTAGTCACCACTCCCGGCGCGGCCGACGCCGAGGCGGTGGCCATGGCCGCGGACCACCTGAGCCACGAGTTCCGGTCCCTCGGCCGTCTGCCTCTCGACATGCACATCGCGGCCCTGCGGCACCTGCTCGCCGTCCTCCTGCTGCGGCTGGCCCACCTCACCGGCCCGTCCGACGGCCCCGCTCCGGAGCCCGACGCGACCTACCTGCGCTTCCGGGACGCGGTCGAACGGCACTTCACCGCCACCCGACGGGTGGAGGACTACGCCCAGATGCTCGGCTACTCGGGGCGCACGCTGGCCCGGGCGACCCTGTCGGGCGCCGGGCTCAGCGCGAAGGAGTTCATCGACCGCAGGGTCGTGCTGGAGGCGAAGCGCCTGCTGGCGCACAGCGACGACAGCGCGGCCCAGATCTCGGACCGCCTCGGCTTCGTCACGCCTTCCCAGTTCAGCAAGTTCTTCATACAGCGCACGGGTCGTACCCCGATCGACTTTCGCATCGGGGTACGGGGGCGTGCCGCAGGATCGGAGCCGTCGCCGGCGCCCGGCCGGGGCGCCGACGGGCGGACCGATCAGAACGGATAGTGGGCCTGCTGGGTCGCGATGGTCACCCAGCGGGTGTTGGAGAACGCCTCGATGCCCCAGCGGCCGCCGAAGCGGCCGTAGCCGGAGGCCTTGATCCCGCCGAAGGGGGCCATCGGCTCGTCCGCCACCGACTGGTCGTTCACGTGCACGATGCCGGTACGGATCCGGCGCGCGACGGCCAGTCCGTGGGTGGCGTTCTCGGTGATGATGCCGCAGCTCAGACCGTTGTCGGTGTCGTTGGCGACCGCCACGGCGTCCGCGTCGTCGGCGACGGCGGTGTCCGGGAGGTCATGTCGCATCGTAGCGCCGAGCGTTTGAACTATCGGAACACGCTCCGACAGACCGGATGATCACACCCGTACGCTGCGGGCCGTCGCCCACGCGGCCGGCATCTCGTCCAGCATGGCCGACCGGCGACGTGTCTTCGAGGTCGACCTGATCGGTACCGCTCTGCTGACCGAAGCGCTGCGGCCGCTCGCCACCGAGGGCACCGCCCACGTCTACTTCTCCTCCATGTCCCCCGGCTCGTGCGGGTGGAGCCGGGAGGCGGTCGGCAAGGACATCGAGCAGTCCACGCCGACCCACCCGTGGGCGTAGTACGGCGTGGCCCGCGTCGCGTGCAGGGAAGCGGTGCGGCTCGGACCGGTCGGGGCACGCGTCTGCTCGCCGGCACCGGGCATCATCGACACCCCGCAGGGCCGACAGGAGGCGGCCCCGCAGGCAGCGATGCGGCGGCTCATGGACGTAACACCCCCTCCGCCGCACCGGCCGCTCGGAGGAGGTCGCGGCCGTCGTCGCGTTCATGATCTCCGACGAGGCGAGTTTCCTGAACGGCGTCGACATCCTCGTCGACGGCGGTGTCCTCGCCGCCGTCCGCGACGGGTGACGGCACGCGCACTGGTGGGGGGAGTGGTGTGGGCCGGGGAGCGTGCTGATCGACTGGTTCGCTCTCCAGCCGCTACTCGTCGGTTACCATCTGCCGCGGCAGGGGGCCCTCCCCGGTCGTCGAAGAGGGAGACTTGGCCAGGTGAACGTTCCCGACCCCACGGCGACGGACGCGGGCCGGCCCGCTCGCCCGGTCACGGTGCGCCACCACATCGGCGGCGCGTGGACCGACTCGCTGGGCGGAGGGACCTACCCCGATCACGACCCGTGGACCGGAGCCGTCATGGCGACGGTCGCCGCGGGTGACGCGCAGGACGCCCGCCGGGCGGTGGACGCCGCCCAAGCGGCCTTCGCCGGGTGGGCCGAGGCGCTGCCGGCCGAGCGACAGCGGGTCCTGCTGAGCGCGGCCGAGGTCCTCGACCGCCGTCGCGAGGAGGTCATCGGCCTGCTCACGAGGGAGACGGGGTGCGGCCGCCACTACGCGACGGTGCAGGTGGACTTCAGCGTCTCGCTGCTCCGCCAGGCCGCCGGACTTCCCTACACCGCCGTCGGACAGGTGCTGCCCTCGGACACCCCGGGGACCCGGGCGCTCGCCGTCCGCGGGCCGGTCGGAGTCGTCGCCGCCATCGCCCCGTGGAACGCCTCGCTGGTGCTGTCCGGTCGCAGCGTCGTCGCCCCGATCGCCCTCGGCAACACGGTCGTCCTCAAGCCGTCCGAGGAGTCTCCCCTCACCGGCGGCACCCTCTGGGCGGAGATCTTCGCGGAGGCCGGGCTCCCGCCGGGCGTCCTCAACGTGATCACCCATGCCCCCGGCGACGCCGGTGCCATAGCGGACTCGCTCCTGTCCCACCCCTCGGTGCGCCGCGTCAACTTCACCGGCTCCACGCCCACCGGCCGCCGTCTCGCCGAGACGGCCGGCCGCCATCTCAAGCGCGTCGTCCTCCAGCTCAGCGGCCAGAACCCGCTGCTCGTCCTCGCCGACGCCGACCTGTCCTACGCGGTCGACGCCGCGATCTACGGCGCGTTCGTGCACCAGGGGCAGGTGTGCATGTGTGCCCGCCGGATCTACGTGGAGCGACCGATCGCGGAGGAGTTCACGCGCCGCTTCACCGAGAGGGCGGCCGCGCTGCACGTCGGTGACCCGCACGACCCGCGCACCGTGGTCGGACCGGTGATCAACAAATGGGCGCTGTCCCTCCTGGACCGTCGTGTCGAGGAGGCTGTCTCGATGGGCGCCCGCCTGCTGACCGGGGGAGCGGCCGAACCGCCGTGCTACCCGCCCACCGTCCTGACCGACGTCCCCGAGGACGCCGAACTCGCCTTCGACGAGACCTTCGGCCCGGTCGTGACCCTGGAGACGGTCGACGACGCCGACCACGCGGTGGAGCGCGCGAACGCCTCCCGCTACGGGCTGACCGCGAGTGTGCTGACCGGCGACGTCCATCGCGGACTGGACATCGCCCGCCGCCTCCAGGCGGGGATAGTGCATGTCAACGACCAACCGGTCAACGACGAACCGAACATGCCTTTCGGCGGCGTGAAGGAGAGCGGCTGGGGCCGCTTCGGCACGGGGTTCGCGGCCGAGGACTTCACCGAACTCCGCTGGATCACACTGCGCGGCGAGCCCCGAGACTTCCCGTTCTGACCGACCGGAAGTTCCGGCGGACCGATCCGCAGCACGACGCGGCGCCCGGCCGGTCGCGGGACGTACCCGCGCACCGAAACGAGACGCCGTTCGCCCGCCGGCCTCCGCTGGACAGCGACCACTCCTGGTCGGACGCGCCGGTGCAGTTCCACAGCTGGATCTTGGAACCGTCCGCCGTCGCCGTACCGGTCACGTCGAGACAGAGACCGAACAGGTCGTTGCTGACACTGCCGTCGGCCGGGCGCGACCACGGGCTCGGC
>NZ_JAJKLK010000015.1 GCF_020982545.1 Streptomyces sp. MNU76
TCAGCTGGGGCTGTCCCGCAACCTGGCGCGCGAGGCGGTCAAGGCGCTGGCGGTCGCCCGTGTGCTGGAGGTCAAGCGGGGCGACGGCACCTATGTCACCAGCCTGCAGGCGAGCGTACTGCTGGAGGGCCTCGGCGGCGCCGTGGAACTGCTCCAGGCCGACGCGGGCGCGCTACTGGACCTGATGGAAGTACGGCGGCTGCTCGAACCCGCCGCCACCGGGCTCTGCGCCACCCGCATCACCGACGAGCAACTGGCAGGTGTCAAAACCCATCTCGACGCGATGCGGGAGGCCCGCGACGACGTCGAACTCCTCAACGCGCACGACGCGGCCTTCCACCGCGCCGTCGTCGAGGCCACGGGCAACGAGTCCCTGCTGGCACTGCTCGAAGGCGTCTCCGGTCGCACGCTGCGCGCCCGCATCTGGCGAGGCCGGGTCGACGCGCAGGTCGCGGCCAGGACCGTCATGGAGCACGAGGCGATCTACGAGGCGCTGGCCGCCCACGACGCCACACTCAGCCAGGCGGCCGCGCTGCTGCATGTGAGCAGCACGGAACAGTGGCTGCGCGAACACCTCGAGTCCGAAGGTGTTGCTCCTTCGGCCACCACCGCGAACTCCGGCTGAGAGCAGGACCATCAGCGGTGACGGAGGCTCGCTTCAGGCGCTGAACACGGAGTTGCGGCGGAGCTGCTGCGCGCACCACCGGAAGTGCCCGTCGCGGTCGTCCAGGCCGAAGAGGTCATAGGTGACGAGTGCGTATGCGGCCTGATAGGTGGTGAGCGTCGCCGACGGGTACCCCAGCTCGTGGGCGAAGAGCGCGGTCAGCTCAGCGGTGTGCTCTGCGGCGTACGGCCCGTACATGTCGTGGACGGCGGCGGTGACGCCGGCCTCGAAGGCTGGGTCACCGGCGGTCGTGCAGAAGCCGAAGTCGAGCAGGGCGACGGTCCGTCCGGTCGCGTCGACGTGGATGTTGGGCGGGACGAGGTCGCCGTGGATCACTGTCACCGGGGCGTCGGGGAGCGCGAGCAGCGCCTCCAGTGTGCGTTCGACTCCCGTGTCGAAGTCCGGCACGTGGGCGGCCAGGGCGGCACCGTTCCGGGCCGCGGCCCGGGCGACCAGGGCTGCGAGGGCGTCGCGGAAACTGTCGCGATCCTGCCACAACGGACGGTCGTCACCCTGGACCGTCAACGCACGCATGGCGTCGGTGCCGGGCACGGAGGCCAGGCCCCGAAGCACGGCGAGGAGTGCGTCCTTGTGCGGGGTGGGCAGGTCGCGCTCGTAGGCGGCGCGCGCGGAGTCGACCCGCATCGGCCCCCCGGGCAATTCACGCTCGTACGTCACCAGGACGCCCTCGGGGTCCTCGACGTCGAAGATCTCCGGGGTGGCGAAGGGCAGGGAGTGCCGCGCGATGTCCGCGTACACCTGGCGGGTCAGGTCGAGGTCGACCGTTGGCCGACCGCTCCACACCTTGGCCGCCCGGCCCTGGCCCAGCGCGTAGACGACGCCCTCGACACCAGCACCGATACGACGGACACCGGTGTGCCCACGGTCGGCGAAGTACGCGAGCCATGGATCGGAGAGTGAGGCTTCCACGTCCAGGATCTTCTCCATCGAGTACGAGATCAGCAAGGGCCCCGGCCGACGTCGGATCCCAGCGGATTCGGCTGTCCCGACGCCGCGGCCGCGTACACCAGCGCGGGCAGCTCGGCGCCGACGATCAGACCTTCGAACAGCTCCCCGTAGCAACGCAGTTCGCGGTTCGTTGTCGAAGGGTCGAGCGTGCCTCACCGTGGCCTCTCGCAGGTCGATGATGTCAGTCAGGTCGCACAGACCGCCGCCCGCCTGGGGATCACCTCCGTGCTGACCGTAGATTTGCCCCGTGCCCACGACGCGGCAGGGGACGGAACGGCTGGAGACACCTGTGCGGGACCGCTATTCCGAGGGATTCTTCACGCGGCTGGCGCACGAGGCGCATCCGGTGGACCTGATGTGTCTCTATCTGCTGCACGGTTCGGTCGACCGGATCCCAGGTCTGTGGGCTGATCGGGAAACGCTGACGTTCGAGCACCTGATTCGGCACGTCCCTGCCGCGCATCGCTCCAGCCATGGCGACGCGCACACGTTCCCGATCCACATCAGGAACAAGGTCCGCGGGCGGCTGTACGGCTTGGAGTTCAGGATCCACTTCGTCGCGGGCGAGCCTTACGCCGACGCGCTGATCCCATGCGGCGCGACGATCGACCTGCCCCGCTTCATGCGTCATCTCCGTGGGCGGCACGCCTGGGGAGGAGTGCCGGGGGACTGGGACAAACGGATTCTGATCGGAGCGCAGCCGACTCCGAGACGGCGATCCCGCCCGCAGGGGGAGAGGGGCACGCAGCCTGGCCACATACCGCCGGTACGCACGCGCCTCGGGCGAGGTGTCCTCGACCGACCGGGACCGTCCGGTCGCCAACCGGGTCCCTGGACCTCCGCGGAACCAGTCATTGCGGTGGTTGCCGACCTGGAACCAGACCTCGCGGTTGTTGCCGAACAGCACGACGCTCTCGCGCAGATCACGCCCGCCGGGCGGTGTCTCCTGCGGCGATCGATGACATTCAGCCCCACGGACACCGAGTTGCCGCGAAAATCGGCGGGGTCACGCCAGCGCGGGCATGACGATCCTCACGCGCATGGTGAAGACTGGACGGATGCGATTCGACCCCGGCGCACTCCTGTTCATAGTGCTCGGTCTCGTCCTTGTCGCCGTCGGTTGCGTCTGGAGGGGAGGTGTCCTGCGCCCCCTCTCGGTCAAGCGGGCCCAAGCGGCCGTGAGCCGGGACCGTTCGAGAAATCTGCTGTGTTCCGCGGACATGGCCATCGCCGAAGCGCGCCGCCGGGCCGCCCACGGCGAACCGGCCATCGTCACGGTCGGAGACGTGACCAGGGTGGCGTACCAGCACTACGGGCATCTCTTCGAGGAGCGCGAAGAGGTGGCCGCCGCCCTCCGCCGGCGCTATGAGGCCGCCGACTGTCGGGCGGACTGCATGACCGACGCCTTCAACTGACGTCCTCAGCAACAGGTGTTCTTGGTGCGAGAGGCGCCGGAGCCGTCACCTCCTGGCGGGCTCCGCGATATCCGTCGGCGGATCAAGGCGCACCGAACGCTGCTGTGGCCGTTCTAGATTCGGCTCATGGAAGAGACCAGCTACCAGGCGGCCGACGACTGCACCCTCTACGCCACCGTCACCGGAGAGGGGCAGAACCTGGTTCTCCTGCATGCCGGCGGCCCAGACCACAAGAGCATGCTCCCGCTGGCCGAGCGTCTTGCCGATCGCTTCACGGTCGTACTGCCCGACCTGCGAGGCTACGGCCGGTCGGTCTGTACGGACCCGGCCCGCCATACCTGGGCCCAGTACGTCGAGGACGTCATGCGGCTCCTGCACCACCTCGGTATTGCCCGTGCCGCACTGGCCGGGGCTGGCCTGGGATCCACGATCACGCTTCGGACGGCCGCCGCGTACCCGGAGCGGGTCCTGGCGGCCGTACTCATCGGAGTTGAGGACATCGAGGACGACGAGGCCAAGAAGGCCGAGATCCGTTTCCTCGACGAGTTCGCCGCCCGCGTCGAGGCTGATGGCATCGAGGCGGGCTGGGAGCCCATCCTCGCCGGCTTCCCTCCCGTTGTCGGTGCCATGGTGCGCGACGCCATCCCCCGATCGGACCCCGCCAGCATCGTGGCCGCAGCTGCCATCGGCCACGACCGTTCCTTCCGGAGCGTGGACGAACTCGCGACGATCACCGCACCGACCCTCGTCTTCCCGGGCACCGACCCACGCCACCCCACCGCTCTCGCCGAACAGGCCGCCGAGACCCTCCCCAACGGACAGCTGGCCATGATCCCGATCGGCGACGACCTCAGGACCGCCGAGGACCTCGCCCGCGCCACCGCTCCCGCCATCCGCGAATTCCTGACCGGTCGATCCTGAGGGCGAAGAAAGCAGGGAGCGCAGGATGGGGCTGATGTTCTTCCCGGGCGCGGAGAACGCGGCCGCATCCCGAAACAAGACGGGTGTCCGCTGGGGGCGGACGCCGCCGCAGCTACGGCCTGAAGGACCTCTGCGACCTGGGCGGTCGGAGCCCGCCTTGAACCTGATGCCGCAGCGGCAGCCTGGGGCGGTGGGGCGGTGGGGCGGTGGGTCCGGCATCATCGCCGTGTGATCGTGATGCAACCCGTCCTGGAGATCGTCGCCGCCGACGGCTTCGCGCTCTGGCCGATCGGCGAGCACGAGTCGTACGGCTGTCTCGCGCTGCACGGGCAGCTGACTCCGGAGCAGGTCGGGACGGCGATCATGCGGATCGCCGAGTGCAACACCTTCGAGCCGGAGGAGGAGCACGGGCCGTGCCCGGGCGACCCGATCGGCGTGTTCCTGCACGGGATGCTCACCATGCCCGACCTGTTGGCGGCCGGCGGATTCCGGGTGACCGACGACGCAACCGGCTCCGTCTTCATCGACCCGGGATGCTGCAACGGCCTGGAGACATGGCGGGAATGGCTGGAGGTGCTCGACGGCACCGGCTGGGCCTCCTTCGGCCACGACCCGTCCTCGATGGCCGAACGCGTCGGCGACATCGTCCGGTTGACGCTCGACGTCCACGCGGGGGACGGCAGCCCGGTGATCGAGCTGCCGGTGGACGAGGTGCGCGCGCTGGTCTTCGGCGCTCAGCAGGACTTGCGGGACTTCCACGACCTCGCCGGAAGCTGGGCCGAGGACCACCTGCCCACGTTCGCCACCGCCGTCACCGCCGCCCTGGCCCGAGCCTTGGACCTGGACTCACACTAGGGGCGTGAAGGGTCGGCCACGGCTGCCGTGAACCGCGTCACGAGCGCCGCGACCGCCGCACGCAGTTCTTCGCCGCCCTCGACCCGGAACGCGAACGGCAGCCTCGCGAGCCATTCCTGCGCGTACATGGCCGGGTTGCGCGTGCTGCCGACCAGCACGCACCCGTCTCCCAAGGGTTCGAGTCGTCCCATGGGCGGCTGGATCCAGGGGGCCACCTCGGTCAACGGGAGGTTGAACACCACCCGCGTGGAGGATTCCCATCCGAGGCCCAGGTTCTCCTCCAGCACCGCCACCGGATCAAGACCTTCTGGCGGTTCGAACCCGTGTCCCGTCCTCCGGACGGCGTGGACCCGGTCGACCCGGTACGTACGGATGGCGTTCGCGCGGTGGGAGTGGCAGAGCAGGTACCAGCGCCCGTAGCGGACGACGAGGGACCAGGGATCGACCTCCGCCACCCACTCGTCGCCCGCCCCGCTGCGGTACGTGACCGACACGCGCTCCCGGGCGGCGACGGCATCGACGAGCTCGCCGGTGACGGCCGGATCCGGGCGGGCCGAATACGGGTCCGGTGCGGCCAACGCGTACTCCCGCAGCATCGCCGCGTGGTGGCCGACGCTCTCCGGCAACGCCTTGACGACCTTGCCCAGGGCGGTGCTGACCAGGTCGTCGGCGTCGGCCGCGCCCGGCTGGCCGCTGAGTACGGCCATCACCAGGCCGAGGGCCTCCGCCTGCGTGAAATGCACGGGGGGGCAACCTCGTCCCGCGCCCCAGCCGGTAGCCGCCGTGCGGCCCCCGGGTCGACTCCACGGGGATGTCGGCCTCCCGGAGTATCTCGACGTAGCGGCGTGCGGCCCGCTCCGTGACGCCCAGTCGTCCGGCGAGTTCACCGGCCGTCGTACCGGGCCGGGACTGGATGATCTCCAGGGTACGCAGGGCTCGCGCGGTGGGGCTGAGATCGTTCGGCACGCAAGCAGGCTAGTCCGCCCCGCTGAGCCCGGGCACAAGAGTCCGTGGGAATCCCCCCCGCCCCGTGAGGAGCGAGGGCGCGCGCAGGACAGTTCGTTCCCCCTTGGCCCGCACGGGACTTCGGCGGGCGCTCGGGTGATCGCCGTACAAACCGGCAGTGGATCGTCCGGATCTCCTCCTACGGTGACCTTCGTGCGGCACAGGAGTGCGGCGGAAGAAGGGGAACTGACCATGAACATCCTGCTCATCGGCGGCCTGTGGCTGGACGGATCCGTGTGGGGCCGCGTCGCCTCCGTGCTGGAGGCGCTCGGCCATCGCCCGGTGCCGCTCACCCTCCCGGGCCAGGGGGACGGCTCCACGTCCGCAACGCTCGACGACCAGGTGGAGACCGTGCTCGCGGCAGTGGACGCCGTGCCCGGCAGGCTCATGGTGGTGGGGCATTCCGCCGCCTGCTCGCTGGCCTGGCTGGCCGCCGACCGACGGCCGGGGCGGCTGGCCAAGGTCGCCCTGATCGGCGGCTTCCCGTCCTCTGATGGCCAGTTGTACGCCGACTTCTTCGAGGTGTGGGATGGCGTCATGCCCTTCCCGGGCTGGGGCCCGTTCGAGGGGCCGGACGCCGCCGACCTCGACGACGAGGCCCGGCGGGAGTTGGCGGCTGCCGCGATCCCCGTGCCTCAAGGTGTGGCCCAGGGCGTGGTGCGGCTGGCGGACGACCTGCGGTTCGACGTCCCGGTCGTGGTCGTATGCCCGGAGTTCACGCCCGCGCAGGCTCAGGAGTGGATCGACGCCGGCGACGTCCCGGAACTCGCCCGGGCCAAGCACGTCGACCTCGCCGACATCGACTCGGGCCACTGGCCCATGATCACCAAGCCTGCCGAGCTGGCCCGGATCCTGGCCACGGCAGCCGAAGCGGCGGCCGACGGAACGTGAAGTGGCCAGGCCCGCCGGCGCACTGACCGTACGGAAAACTGGTGTTCCTCGGGGTCAAGACTTGGCGTGAACGCGGGTCGCTGCGGACGGCCGTCACCCGGGTGGGGGCCCGCAGGGTGGCCTGCGGACGTACTGGGAGGGATTCGCGGTCAGCGTCCGCTGTGGCGTCCGACACGGTTGGGGGCTGAGCGCCGCCACGACCGGGGACTGGTTCGCGCTCTCGCCGTGCCGCTGTCGCCGGTCGGTGCGCGAGGTGTCGGCTTCGGCGGGCCAGGACTGACCGTCGCGGCGCACCCAGCCCGCACCCATCTGCCGTAGCGCGTCGGCGAACGCGTCGAGCCGGGCCGGAGGCACGAGAGAGGACACCCAGACGTTGACCCCGAACCGGCTCGCGGCACCGGTGACGGGTAACTGCCTCGGGAGACAGGTGAATTGTCCGGCGATCCCCCTGGCCTCGACCCGGTGGTGCCCCGGCAGCAGTCGGGGGAGCCGAACGGTCGCCGTCGCGCTCCCCGCCCGTAGCGTCACCCGTCCGGCGGCTACACACCGCCCGTGATGGGCGGTGACCGTGTAGCGCACGTGATGTGTACGGACGGCGGGGCCTCGAACCGCACGCACAGCGGCGGGGCGGGATCGCCGTGCCGGTGGACGGCGACCGAGACCTCACGGGGCACGGGCCGCCCGGCGCGGGGCCGCCGCGGGGTGAACGTGACATGGTCGAGCCGGAACACGTACACGACGGCGTCGTCGACCGGGACGGCCTCGCCGACGCGGAAAGCGACCGCGCTCTCGACCCTCCGGAGCTCGACCTCGTCGAAGTCCAGCACGGACAGGTCACCCCAGGCGGGCCTCGACTCGTACCAGCGCGGTGGTGAGAACGCGACCTCCGTGAACGGACCGTCGTTCACGCGCAGTCGCATGTACGAGGCGACCGCTCCCGCCCGCGCCCTCTCGACGGGGGCTGTGGCCACGGCGGTCAGCGCGTACACCCCGGCCTCGGGGCGTGCGCACCCGGTACGTGGCGAACCAGCCGCTCCCGCCGGGCGCCTCCCGACCCGCCGTCAGTGCCAGATACCGCCCCCTCGACGCACGCCGATCACGGACCACCGGAATGTTCGTACGGGTCGCGGCCTCGCCTGACACGGCGATGACCAGCGGTGCCGAGTCCTTCCCGGCGCCGGCCACCCGACCACGTAAGACGGGCCTTGAGTGAGTGTCAGGTCCATCATGCCTGTTCGGACGTGGTTTTCGGTAGGACACAGCGCACGTCCGTTTGTGCTTGTGGCAGTTGGTGCCGCGCGTCAGACTCGTCGTCATCCACTCTCCGGCCAACGTGTCGGCAACCGTGCTCGGTTGCCGGCGCGGTCGGCGTGCTGTCTCACCGTGTGACGTGCACGGGCAGGGGGGTGGCGTGACGGAGGGGGACCGATGGATCAGGACATGATCGTACTGGCGAGGATCAAGCTGCTGAGTGCCAACCTGCGGGTGGTGCGTGGCGCCGAGGGCCTGTGGATCTACCGCCTGCTGACGCAGGTCGAGCCGGAGACGTATGGGTCGAAGCTGGCGTACGTCCTGGTGGAGGCAAGCGGGTCGCCGCTGCTTCGGGAGGTGCCTGAGCGGCGTCTGGCCCTGCTGGACGAGGCCGTGGAGGTGGCCAAGGCCCTCGATACGTCGAACCCTTACCGGGCGAAGATGCTGGCGAGGGCCCTGGCTGCCAGGGAGCAGGAGGCGGAGGGCCGGGCGGCGGGGCCGCTCGCATGACCGCGGCTGCCCTCTGATGTACGGCTCGCAGTGTGGGGTTCCGGCGGCGGTGGGAACCCCCGCTCCCGATGGGCCGGCCGGGCCAGTCAATGGCCCTCTTTGTTGAACCAACCGAGCGACTGGACGACGGTCGCACCGATGACGAGGATGCCGATCGGAATGATCGTGAACCAGGTGGCGTCGGCCTTCATGGCCGCGAGCAGGGCGATGGCGCCGATGGCCAGTGCCAGGAGCACGAGCATGCCGACAAGGACCCGAGTCTTGGAAACCACCGCAGGACTCTCCCCTGTTCAGCTGGGCTCATTGACTGGGCAGAGTCTCCCCACGCTGCTTTCCGGAGGCGCCAGTAGAACTACGTAATCGCATACGTACGTTCACCGGCCAGGGCTGGGCACTGCGGCGGTCATCCGTGATGGTGGGCCGCAGCGAAGGCGTCGGCGAGGCTGGTCAGGATCGAGCCGGACCAGTCGCTGTCCCCGAACACGCTGACCGGTATGGCGAGCACGCCGTACTCGCGCCGGAGCGTCTCCGCAGGGATCTCGACGGGGAAGAAGTAGTTGCCGGGACAGGTCCGGCTGGTCTCGGGAATCGCGCCGATCACATCGTCCGGCAATCGTGCGAACAACTGCTCAGCCCGTGCGGTCAGTTCGTCGACGACCTGCCGGGGCACGTCGCCGTGCTCGGTCAGCAGACGGTCGGCGAGCCTCAGCTGCGCCGGCGTCGGCGGATCCGCCCGGAACGCTTCGGCCAGTTCGGTCTGTCCCCGGCCCAGCAGGACCACGCCGAACGTGCGTGGCCAAAGCCATCCCTTGGTCACCGAATGCAGCAGGACCGCGCGACCGGTGCCCAGCAACCGTCGTGTGCCGGCGGCGAATGGGGCTCCCAGGTCGTAGACGCTGTCGATCAGCAAGCGGCGGCTCGGTGATTCTCGCAACCAGCAGGTCACCGCCGCGCACTCCGCATCGGACAGGCAACGGCCCAGCGGCTTGCTGGGATTGGCGAGCAGGAGGTATTCGGGGTGGTGGTCCGGCGGCGGCGACGTCGGCAGGGTCGGTGCCGGCAGCGTCGGGTAGGACAGGGGCTCGAGACCGGCGGCCCGGGCCAGCTCGAAATAGACCGGGTACACGTCATTGGGCAGCCACAACCGCGCTCGCACGGCGCGCAGCCAGGGGAACACCACACCGAGTCCGTGCCGGACCCCTCGGCAGACCATGGCGTGGCCGGACCACTCTTCAGGCAGCTCGAAGCGCCGCAGCCAGGCACGGGCGAGATCGCACCGGTACACCGTACGCTCGTCGGTCGGCGGCTTCGGCCGCAAGGGAGCGAGCGCCCGGTACACGTTGGTCTCGGCGGCGTCCAGCAGCGCCGAGGAGGCATCGAGCTGCCGCTGCCGGAACTCCTGGAACCCCTCGAACCTCACGCCGCCGCACCTTCCGGCACGATCTCGCTGGCCCGGTCCTCCAGGGAGGCGTAGCAGCGTCCGTCGGCCATGACGTTCCAGCTTCGTGCGATCCCGTGGGTGCGTTCCCAGAGCAGGCTGGGCTCGGTGTAGGCGGCGATCCGGATCGGCCGTCCGGCCCAGCTGCCCTGGTAGACCGGCGCGCCCCAGGGCAGGCGGCTCGCCAGTTCGAACCCGTGCCGCTCGGCGAACCCGGTGACGACGGACAGCGAAACCTGGTGGTCTCGGCTCCAGACGTTGGCCGTGCGGTCGAAGTACAGCGACTCGGTGCTGGTGGATACGTAGAGTTCCTTGAAGCAGACTTCCTCGACACCGAGAGCCGCGGCCCACGAAAGGTAGTCGGCGACCCCGGCCGCGTCGGCGACGCCGCCGTGCTGGAGCACGCAGATCAGTCTCATCCGCAGCCCCGGCCAGCGGTCCCGTTCCACGCGCCAGGCGTCGATGACCGAGCTCACCGGCGTACGCAGCATCATGAGCCGCTCGTTGACGGTGTCGCCGTGATGGTGCCGGGAGACGGCGAGCACGCTCAACCCCGCGGTGCTGAGGGCTGCGAGGCGGTCGGCCCGGTCGGCGTTCTCGGCTTTCGCGAGGGTGTGCGCGTTGGTGATCAGGACGACCTTCGGGAAGGCCGCGGAACAGGCGGACACCAGCCGTACCTGCTGTTCGAACGGTATGAGCGTGGGCTCCCCGCCACCGGTGATCACCGCACGCTCGGCACCTGCCGCACGGGCACGCTCCAGCCAGAGGGCGACCGCGTCCCACGGGACCCGCGCCGGCGTCTGGTCGCTGGAGATCGAAGCGGATGAGAAGCAGAACGAACACCGGGCCTGGCAGGCGGAGGCGACCGGCAGAATCGACACCGAGCGGGGTCGTGTGTCGTCGTAGCGACGCAGTGCCGACCCCTGCAGGTGCAGGGAGGCGGCCATCGCGTCCTCGACGGTGGTCGGGCGCAGGGTGAACTCGTCGCTTGCTGCGCTTGCCGCGTCTGCTGTGGCTGCTGCGCCCGCTTCGTCGAGTTCGTGGACCGCTGACAGCCGGATGCGAGCCTCGTGCAGTTCCATGCCGAGGCCGGTCGAGACGTTGGGCACCAGCTCGTCGGGGTCCACCATGGTTTCCAGCACCAGCAGCCGGTCACCGGGAACGGCCAGACGGTCCAGCAGGCGTCGCGCCTTGCCTATGCCGATTCCCAACTCCGTACGCGTCAGCAGATGAAACCGGTCGGGATAGGTGCTTTGCGGAATCCCCGCCTTGTCGTATGCGAACGCGTACTTGTCGAAGCCCTTCGCGAAATTCGACAGCACGATGACGTGGAAGCGCTGGTCGCTGTGGTTCATCCCGTCATCATGCTTGACGATCTCTATCGTCTGAAAGCGGGTTGATCCAGCGGTCGACGCGAGGCCCGACGTCCATATGATCGAGGAATACGCCCGCCACAACGGCCACGCCGACCTGGTCCGGGAACGCGTCGATGGCACTACCGGGGTGTAGCGCCGGATCACGGACGGGAACAAGAACGCGGACACGGATACGGAGGCGGAGTGCGAGTGCTAGCCAATCTCTCTGTGCTGGCGGCCGGCAGGCGTCATTCGGTCGGGCGGCGCTGGGACGGGACCGTTCTTGCCGTGGGCCGTACCGCAGTCGACGAATGCCGTGTCGACCGCTGGGCGGACGTCGTCGCGGTGGCGGCCGGGAACGTCCATACGGCGAGGAACACGGGCAGGGCCCATACGGTGGGACTTCGGTCGGACGGCACGGTGCTGTCAACGGGGTGGAACGGCGACGGGCAGTGTGATGTCGCCGGATGGCGTGGAGTCACAGCCGTGGCCGCGGGGTGGCGCCGTACGCTCGGGCTGCTCCGGGACGGCCGCGTGCTGGCAGCCGGCCGGAACACGGAAGGGCAGTGCGACGTACAGTCCTGGCGCGAGATGGTCGCGCTGTCGTGCGGTGACTGGCACTCGGTCGGCGTCCGGTCGGACGGTTCCGCCCTGGCCGTGGGCAACAACCGGCGACGTCAGTGCGCCGTTGCTGAATGGTGTGACCTTGCCGCCATCGCTGCCGGGTATGTCCACACCGTCGGCCTCAAGGTCGACGGGAGGGTGGTGGCGACCGAAGACAGGACCACCGGGGCGTGCGAGGTCGACGCGTGGGAGGAAGTGGTCGCGCTCGACGCGGGCAGCTACCACACCGTCGGTGTCACCGTGTCCGGGCGAGCCCTTGCAACGGGAGACAACAGCCACGGACAGTGCGACGTCGGCGATTGGCGCGACATCATCGCCGTGGCGGCCGGTTCGACACACACCCTCGGCCTGCGTGCCGACGGCACGGTCGTGTCGACGGGGAACAACACCGACGGGCAGTGCGCGGTCGAATCCTGGTCCGGAGTCCGGGTTCCATAAGGCCGGGACCGAGAGCTGGGGACCTGGATACATACAACTCGCGTGCTGCCACGCCGGGTTGGTCCCGTGTACACGTACACGTACACGTACACGTACGCGCATGCGCCGCGGAGGACCGGGGGCGACCCCCCGTCCTCCGCCGGTGTGCCCGTCAAGGTGTCACGGCATCATCTCGTACGCCGCCGACAGAGCCTCCACGCGCTGCCAGACCCGCTCCGAACGCGCCTCGTCGACGACCGGTCGTCGGACCGCGCCGAGCGCCCAGCGCTGCTGCTCCTCGGTCGCGGAGTCCTTGCCGTGCAGTTCGACGGCGTGGGCGGAGAAGTCCCGCACGAGGACGGCGAACAGCTCGTCGAGCACGTCCGCGTCGAGATCCGACAGGGCCGCCTGCTCCAGGACCAGCTGCCCGTGCACGACGAGCGCGAAGAGCTGTCCGACGGCGAGGAGCAGGTCGAGATCGCGGCTCTGCTTCTCGTCGGGCGCGGCCGTGAGGACGAACTCGCAGAGTGCGTCGGCCTGTTCGCGGAACAGGGCGACGTTGGGCAGGTGGGCGTACGTGTCGAAGGCCGGCCGCCAGTCATGGAAGCGCACCGAGCCGAGACCGCGAGCCGGGCCCTGTCGGAAGAGGAAGGCGTCGTCGGCCGCGTCGAGGCGGGTCGGGACAGGCTCGTACGCCACCGGGTCGAGGAGGTGGTTGCGCATGAACTTGAGGATCAGCGCCAGGTTGACGTGGACGGTGCCCTCCAGCTTCGGCAGGCCGCGGATCTCGATGGCGGCCTGGGCGAAGTAGTTGTCCTTCTCGAAACCCTTGGCGGCGATGACGTCCCACATCAGGTCGATGACCTTCTCGCCCTCGGTGGTCACCTTCATCTTCGTCATCGGGTTGAAGAGGAGGTAGCGGCGGTCGTCGGGACCGGCGGTGCGGAAGTAGTCGACGGCGCGGTCGCTGAACAGCTTCATCCCGACCAGCCGGACGTACGCGTCGGCCAACTCCCGCCGCACGTGCGGGAAGGCGGTCACGGGGCGGCCGTAGAGGATGCGGTTCTGCGCGTGGGTGACGGCCTCGTACATGGCGTGTTCACAGATGCCGATCGAGGCGGTGCACAGGTTGAACTTGCCCACGTTGACGGTGTTGAGTGCGGCGTCGAAGGCGGCCCGGCCGGTGTGCAGGACGTCGTCCGGGGTTACGGGGTAGTCCTCCAGGCGGAACTCGCTGACGAACTTCGACGAGTCGACGACGTTCTTGACCAGGTGGTACGCCGGGTGGCGGCTGTCGGCCGCGAAGAAGACATAGCCGTCGGGGCCCTCGATGTCGGTGCGGCGCCCGAAGACAGAGACGAGCCCGGCGGCGTTGCCGTTGCCGATGTAGTACTTGGAGCCGGTGGCCCGGAAACCGCCCGTGCCGTCGGGCTCCAGGAGCATGTCGGTGGAGTAGATGTCGGCGCCGTGCGCCTTCTCGGACAGGCCGAAGGCGAACACCTCGCCCTGGGACAGCAGTTCGGCGGCACGGGCGCGGGCGGCGGGGTTGTCGCTCTGCCAGACCGGGCCGAGTCCGAGGATGGTGACCTGCCAGGCGTACCAGTAGTCGAGGCCGTAGAAGCCGAGTATCTCGTTGAGCGCGGCGATGCGGGCGGTGTCCCAGCGCTTGTCGCCCTCGGCCTCCGCGGCGGCGGAGGCGGGCGTGAGGAAGGTCGCGAAGAGCCCTTCCTCGGCGGCGAAGGCGAGGAAGTCGCCGAGCCAGGCACGGGTCCGGTAGTCCTCGATCAGCCGGTGCTTGCCCCGTTCCTCGAACCAGTCGACGGTGGCACGCAGCAGCCTGCGGGTCTCCGGGTCGAAGTGCGCGGGGTCGTAGGTCCGCGGGTTGAAGAGCAGCGCGTCGGCCATGGATGCCGCCTTTCGGCTGAGTGGTGAGGGGTGAGGGTGGGGTGCGGACACGAGTTTCGGCTCACGTCCCCGGTCATGTCCGGGGCCATCCGCTCGGGTCGTGTCGTGGGGTTGAGTCGCTCGGTCACGCCCTGGTGGCCGGCTCGGCCGGCCGGTCAGTGACCGGGGGTGAAGCCGGCGAGTGTGGCGAGTACGTCGTCGAGCCAGGCGATCATCATGCGCTCGTACGCGATGCCGCCGCGCAGCACGACGTGCTGGAGTTCCCGTTCGGCGTCGAGGGGGCCGTCCGCCGGGGGGTCTCCGAAGTCGCGGGCCACGCCCGCGAGGTAGTGGTCCAGGCGGTCCGTGTGCGCCTGTCGGTGCCGTTCGACCTCGCTGATCAGGGCGGCCGGGTCGCCGAAGGCGGCGCCGCGGATCTTCACCGCCAGGTCGTGGCGGACGCTGTCGGGCTCGGTCGGTTCGTGGAGCCACCCGGAGAGCGCCTCCCGTCCGGGCCCCGCGACGGAGTACTCCTTCTTGTCCGGACGCCCGTACTGCGGGACCTCCCGGACGTCGACCCAGCCGTCGCTCTCCATCCGCTTGAGTACGCGGTAGATCTGCTGGTGGGTGGCGGTCCAGAAGTACCCGATGGACCGCTCGAACCGCCGGGCCAGCTCATAGCCGGACCCCGGCTTCTCCAGCAGGGAGACGAGGATCGCGTGTTCGAGCGCCATGTGCACGATCCTGCTATGCACCTCGTTGCATAGCAACGCCGTGGCGGTGAGACGCCGCTCACCCGGTGCGGGTCCGGTGGGCCGTCGCCTTCGGAAGGCGTTCGTGACGTCCCGCGTCCGACTCTTTGTGGTCCGACGGTGGACGCGGAGGCCGACGCGGCGGCGGGTTCGGTTCTGTCCAAGGTGGGCCCGCGTGTCAGTACCGTCCCAGAGGGCGGAGAAACGTCCAGGTCACAGTGGGTGGCTCATCTCAGCGTCCCAGGAGACGCCGGTGCGCTTGCCGTCCTTCGGAGAGAACGTCGATGCTGACCCGCGTAGGGCAGTCGGGGAGCGGCGCGGTGCCGCTCCCGCTCCCTGCCGACGGTCACGCCGGGGGGCGGGCCGAGTCGGCACGTACACAGGAATGGAACTGCATACGCATGATGAAGTCCCGAACGAACCGGACCGCCTTGGCCATCGGCACCGCCGTCCTCATGGCGGCCGGCATGGTCGTCGCGGGGGCCACGACCGCCTCCGCCGATGCGTGCGGAGGTCCCGGCAAGTACCTCTGTGGTGCGGTGAAGAACAGGACCGGCAAGCCGATGCACTACACGATGAGGCTGGGGAGCGGCCCGCACCTGTGCGACGTGTGGAACATCGACGGCGGCACCACGAGCAAGTGGGACCAGACCGCGTGCGAGCAGCAGTCGTTCAACAGGGGGACGATAGGCGGCAACGGCACCGGCAAGGACGTCGATGCCTTCACCTTCGCCACCCACGGCTACCACGAGCGGTTCTCACGTGTCGGCACGTGGCACTGGCGAAAGAAGGGCGTCTGGACGAAGATCCGGAGCGGGGAGATCGCCGACTGCGGCATCGGTGACAACAACGAGGTCTGGTGCACCGTCCTCGTCCAGGTCTGAAACAGCCCCGGGCGGTGGCGTAAGCGGTGACGCAAGGGCGCGGACAGCCGGTCCGCGCCCACGGAGCCGATGACCGTGCGTGTCAGTGGATGCCGAGCAGCTGGGCGAGTTCGTCGGCGTCGATGCCGTACGTCTCCCGGATCCGTACTCCCTTCGGGCCGACGTCGAAGACGCCGTGGTCGGTGTACACGCGGCTGACGCAGCCGACGCCGGTGAGCGGGTAGGTGCACCGCGGTACCAGCTTGGGTTCGCCGGAGCGGGTGAAGAGGGTCATCATCACGTAGACGTCCTTGGCACCGATGGCGAGGTCCATGGCGCCGCCCACGGCGGGGATGTCGTCGGGGCGGCCGGTGTGCCAGTTGGCGAGGTCACCGTCGAAGGCGACCTGATAGGCGCCGAGGACACAGACGTCGAGGTGGCCGCCGCGCATCATCGCGAAGGAGTCGGCGTGGTGGAAGTACGCCGCCCCCGGCAGCTCGGTCACCGGGACCTTGCCGGCGTTGGTGAGGTCGGGGTCGATCGCGTCGGCCTCCGCCTTCGGACCCATGTTGAGCATGCCGTTCTCGGTGTGCAGCACCACTCCGGAGTCGGCCGGCAGATGGTCGGCGATCTTGGTGGGCTGCCCGATGCCGAGGTTGACGAAGGAGCCGGCCGGGATGTCGCGAGCGATGACGGCGGCCAGCTCGTCCATGGAGAGCCGGTGGTCGGCGGACGCCTGGACGCCTGAGGTCGTGGTCATCGTGCCCCCTGCACGGTGTAGTGGCGGGCCGTCACCTGGACGATCCGGTCGACGTAGATGGACGGGGTGACGACGGCCTCGGGGTTCAGCTCGCCGGCCTCGACGACCTGGTCGACCTGGACGATGGTCGTCGTCGCGGCCGTGGCCATGACCGGTCCGAAGTTGCGGGCCGTCTTGCGGTAGACGAGGTTGCCCAGGGTGTCCGCGACATGGGCGCCGATCAGCGCGTAGTCACCCTTGATCGGGTATTCGAGCAGGTAGGTGCGGCCGTCGATCTCCCGGACCTCCTTGTCCTCGGCCAGCGGTGTGCCGACCGCCGTCGGGCAGTAGAAGGCGCCGATGCCGGCCCCTGCCGCGCGCATCCGCTCGGCGAGGTTGCCCTGCGGCACGACCTCCAGCTCGATCTTGCCCGCGCGGTACAGGTCGTCGAAGACCCAGGAGTCGGCCTGACGGGGAAAGGAGCACAGCACCTTGCGCACCCGGCCGGCGGCGAGCAGCGCGGCCAGCCCGACGTCGCCGTTGCCGGCGTTGTTCGACACGATGGTGAGGTCCTTGGCACCCTGCCGGATGAGCGCGTCGATCAGGTCGAACGGCATTCCGGCCAGGCCGAACCCGCCGACCAGGACGGTGGAGCCGTCCTCGATCCCGGCGACCGCGGCATCGGCGCTCTCGACGATCTCCGCCCGGCTCATCGGGACGCCTCCGTGGTGTCGCAGTTCTCCAGTACGACGGCCAGGCCCTGGCCGACGCCGATACAGATCGCGGCGACGCCGTACCGCTGCCTCGTCTCGCGCAGCACCTTGGCCAGCGTGGCGAGGACGCGTCCGCCCGAGGCGCCGAGCGGGTGGCCGATCGCGATGGCGCCGCCCTTCTGGTTGACGAGGTTGGGGTCGATCTTCCACGCGTCGACGCAGGCGAGCGACTGCACGGCGAAGGCCTCGTTGAGCTCGACCGCGCCCACCTGGTCCCAGCCGATCCCGGCGCGGGCCAGCGCCCGGTTTGCCGCCTCCACTGGGGCGTAGCCGAAGGCCGGCGGCTCCAGTGCCATCACGCCGCGGCCGGCGATTCGGGCGACCGGGTCGGCCCCGATCGTGGCGGCGGCCGCCTCGCTGCCCAGCAGCACTGCGGAGGCACCGTCGTTGAGCGGGCTGGCGTTGCCCGCGGTGATGGTGCCGCCCTGCTCCGGGGTGCGGAAGACGGGCTTGAGGCCGGCCAGCACCTCCGGTGTGGATCCGGGGCGGATGCCCTCGTCGCGGGTCAGGTCGACTCCTTCGACCGGCGTCACCAGGTCGTCGTAGAAGCCCGACTCCCAGGCGGCGTGGGCGAGTCGGTGGGAGCGGGCGGCGAACTCGTCCTGCCGCTCCCGGGAGATGCCGAAGCGCTCCTGCAATTGCTCGTTGGCCTCGCCGAGGCTGACCGTCCACTCCTTCGGCATCCTCGGGTTGACCAGCCGCCAGCCCAGGGTCGTGGAGACCGCGGTGACGTCGCCGGCCGGGAACGGCTTCGCCGGCTTGGGCAGTACCCACGGCGCCCGTGTCATCGACTCGACGCCGCCGGTCAGCACCACCTCCGCGTCGCCGGACTCGATGGTCCGGCTGGCCGCCATCGCCGCGTCGAGGCTGGAGCCGCACAGGCGGTTCACCGTGGTGCCGGGCACGCTCACCGGGAGGCCGGCGAGCAGCGCCGCCATGCGGCCGACGTTGCGGTTCTCCTCCCCGGCGCCGTTGGCGTTGCCCCACACCACGTCGTCGATGGCGGTGGGATCGAGGCCCGGCACCGCCGCGAGCGTCGAGGTGATCGCGGCGGCGGCGAGGTCATCGGGGCGGACGCCGGCCAGCGCGCCGTTGAAGCGGCCGAACGGTGTCCGTGTCGCGGCATAGAGGAAAGCGCTCATGGCAACGACGTTAGATGTCAGCCGCGATATTCTGAAGTACGCATATGGCAGCCGATTGATATGGACGAGATATGGATCTGCGGCACCTGCGGTACTTCGTCGCGGTGGCCGAGGAGCGCCATTTCGGCCGCGCAGCCGAGCGGCTGCACATGGCGCAGCCGCCCCTGTCCCAGCAGATCCGTCAACTGGAGACGGAGCTCGGTGTGGAGCTGCTGCACCGCACCACCCGGCGCGTCGATCTGACCGAGGCGGGTCTGGCCTACCTGGAGCGGGCGCGCGCGATCCTCGCCGAGGTCGACGAGGCCGCCCACCACGCACGGCTCGTCGCGGCCGGCTCGGTGGGTCACCTCGCGATCGGGTGTGTCGGCTCGGCGACGTACAGCCTCCTGCCCGCGCTCTCGCGCCGGCTCACGGAGGAACTCCCGGGCGTCGACTTCTCCTTCCGCGGTGAGATGCTCGCGCCCGACCAGGTCGAGGCACTGCGCACCGGCGCGATCGACGTCGCGCTGCTGCGCCCGCCCGCGGCCGACCTCTCCCTCACGGTGCACACCTTGCGCCGGGACCGGCTTGTCGTGGCCGTGCCGGTCGACCATCCGCTCGCTCGCCGGAAAAGGCTGCGGGTCACGGACCTCGCCGGTGCCGACCTGATCGTGCACTCGGCCGACCGCCGGTCGGTGATGTACGACGTAGTGCTGGGCCTGCTGCGCGACGCCGGCATCGAGCCGCACATCCGCCACGAGGTCGGCGAGACCTCGACCCTCGTCACGCTGGTGGCAGGGGGCCTCGGCGTCGCCGTCGTACCGGAGCCGGTCACCGCGCTGGCGCTCGACGGTGTGGCCTACCTGCCACTGGCCGGGGCCGACGCGCGGGTGGAGCTGGCGGTCGCCCATCGCGCCGACCGTGCCGAGCCGCATCTGGCTCGCACGGTGGGGGTCATCCGGGCGACGACGAGCGAGGTCCGTTCCTCCGGTGCCGGGGGAGCCGTGTCGCCCACGCGACGATCTTCGTGACGGAGTCCCGGGCCTGCTGCGCGATGCGGTCGTCGGTCACATCGTCCGCTCCGCCCACGCCGATGGCGCCGATGACCTCCCCGTCGGCAGTGACGATCGGCACGCCGCCCGCGACCGGCAGTAGGTGACGCCCGTCACGCTCAACGGACGTGTTCATGGGACGAACAAGCGCCTCCGTCCTTGGCCTGGTCGCGCACAATCCGGTAGTGACGGCCCGTGCGGGCCGAAGCGAGGAGTGATGAGCCATGGCGGGGAGACTGTCGGGCCGGACGGCCGTCGTGACCGGGGGCAGCGCCGGCATCGGGCAGGAGATCGCCCGACGGCTCGCGTCGGAGGGCGCGGACATCGCGGTCGCGGACCTCGACCCGGCGCAGGAGACGCGGGAACTCGTCATGGCGACCGGCCGGCGGTTTCTCGGCGACGAGGTCGACGTGTCCGACGAGGGCGCGGTCCAGGAGTTCGCCGCGCGGGTCCGCACCGAACTCGGTGGCGCCGCCATCCTGGTCAACAACGCCGCCGTCGTCCTGCTCGCGGACATCGACCTCGGCCGCGACCGGCTGGTGGCGGAGCTGATCGTCAACATCACGTCGTCCAGTCACTGGACCCCGCCGCCACCCTTCGTCTCCTACGTCGCGGCCAAGGGCGCGCTGAACGGGCTCACCTCGGTCCTGTCCGCCAACCTGGCCGCCCACGACATCACGGTCAACGCCGTCGCGGCGGGCCTGGTCCGCACGGCAAGCGCGTCCAGCTGCCCGCCGACGTCTCGGGCGCCGTGGCGTTCCTCGCCTCCGACGACGCCGTGTTCATCACGGGCCAGCTGGTCGCCGCGGACGGCGGCGGTACGCGCCGGTAGGGCGGGAAGGGCATCCGGTGCCACGGGAGAGGGAAGGCCGCAGGACGGCTTCGTGACCTGTGCCACATGGCCAGGGCGGGCCGCAGGGGGCCTCGGTACTGGACGGGCAGAGCCGGACGTCGAGGCTGGTCAGCCGGCGTCCGCCGGAGCGCCCCCGCCGATCGACGAGCGGATTGTCCGCCTGGTCGTCGGCCGGCCCCGGCCGCTGGCACCCGCCGCGGTCGACGTCCTCGCCCGGGAGGGGTACGACGCCCTGGGCCGCGGTGGACGCGGTACTGGACGGGCCGCATGGGCGTGGCCCGCTCTGCGCCGAACTGCTCGCGGCGGTACCCCGCCACACGGTGGTGCTCGCCGGCCGGGCGGTGCGGATGGCCGAACAGGTCGTGGCGCACGCCCGGGCCGCGACCGACGCACCCCGTGAACTGGCCTCGGCGCTCCACGCCCTGGTCTATCGGCTGGCCCGGCGGATGATCCGCACCAGGCGCTGCCCCTCGTCGTCATCGATCTCGCGGAACCGTACTCGCACAGCCACCAGCACAGCTTCCCTGCCGCGCGCTGCCAGCGAGTGTCATTCCGTCGGCGTGCCGATCCGAAGCCGGTTGCCGTCAGGGTCGCGCAGCTCAATCTCACGCGCCCACGGAGCGTCCTTTGCCTGCACACCGAACTCGGAGGCGATGGCCTCGACATCACGAACGCGGAGGTAGACCAACGTGTCAGGACGGGCGTCGCCCTTGTGCTCCGACAAGAACAACCGCACCCCGCCCCGGGCGACCTCGACGAACGCAGGAAGTCCCGGTTCGAAACGGTGTTCCCACTGCTTGGCGAAGCCCAGCCGCTCGTACCAAGCGACCGCCACCGCAGCGTCCTCGACGCGAAGAATGGGGATGACTTCCTCGTCCATAGAGTCATCCTCGCAGACCGCCCAGGGCGAACGTTGCCTGATGCGGCACTGGGCTGAGGCCCACGCATCCCCGGTGAAGCGCCTCCCCGGTGAAGCGCATCCCCGGTGAACGGCCACCCCGCCAAGGCAGTTCGAACGTGCCCAAGAAGCCCAAGACTTCGGAGCAGGCCGCCAAGGCCGCTCCCGCCCCACAGCCGCCGAAGGCCGCGCCCGCCGCGCCCGCAGAGAATGCCGCCGGCCCCACCTTCCAGGACACGGATCTCGACGAGCCGAACGGCGAGACCTGGTCCTACTTCTCCGAAGTGGGCGACGAAGAAGACGAGCTGCCCGAGCGGTGACACGACCCGGTCCGGCACCCGTCGACCACCGTACGGACCCCCGCGTCGTCGAGGTCTACAGCCGCAGACCCGACGGCCGGGGCAGCGGCACCGGGTATCTCCTCGACGGCGGCCTCGTGCTGACCGCCGGTCACGTCGTCAGCCGCGACGACCCCAGACAGGCCGAGGTCACGGTGCGGCTGCCCGGCTCGCGGGACTACCTGCCGTGCGACGTGGAGTGGTACCGCTACGAAGCCGAGGAGCCCGCCGACACCCGCATGGACGCCGCCGTCCTCCGGATCTCCCCGCCGGCAGCGGTGCCGTCTCCGGACGGTCTGCCGCCCCTGCGCTGGGGACGGCTGGTCACCGGGCTGCCGGCAGCGGCGCCGTCGAGGCACTGGAGGAACTGCACGCCCACGGGGACCCCGGGACGCGGAGCGCGCTGGCCGACGCGTCCCGCAACCACGCGGCGGTGCTCCTGGAGCAGGGGCGGGCGGCTGAAGCCGAACCGTTCGCTGCGCGATCCCTCGCGCTCTGCAGGGAACTCGCCACCGACGACGGGACCTTCGCCTACGAGGAGGTGGAGGCCCTGCTGCTCCACGGCATGGTGCTGGCCACACTGCGCCCACGGGAGAGCGCACGGCCGCTGCTGGAGGGACTGGGCAGAGCCCAGGAGGCCGAGGACCGGGAGACGGCTATGCGGCTGGCGGCGGTGCTGATCGATGCGTACCGGGCGGATCCCACTGTGGCCGATCTGGTCCGCGAACTGACCGGCGACGTACCCGACTGGCTGCGCGATCATCGAGGATGAGCACGGCCCAGTCGAACAGCGGTCCGGTCCGCCCAGCCTCGTCCGCGACGAGCTGTCCACTGACACCGGGCTGTACACGACCCCCTTGCCCACGGGGCTCAGCTCTGCTTCGGGGTGCCTCAGGTCAGCGTGGCGTGTGCGTTCTCTCACAGCGCGGGGCCGTTCTCACGGGAGGGCGTCGATCCGGCACGGCGGCTCCTCGCTGCTCATGCGTGTCCGTCGATGCGCCGGAGGAAGGCGCGCGTGCGCTGGTGTTCGGGGTCCGTCATGAGCTTTTGGGGTGTCCCTTCCTCCAGGATGACACCCTGGTCGAACATGACGAGCCGGTCCGCGGACGACCGCGCGAAACCCATCTCGTGGGTGACGACGATCATTGTCAGTCCGTCCTCGACCAACTCCTTCATCACGGTGACGACCTCGCCGACCATCTCCGGGTCGAGGGCGCTCGTCGGCTCGTCGAAAAGCATCAGTTCCGGCTTCATGGCGAGAGCGCGCGCGATGGCGACCCGCTGTTGCTGGCCTCCGGAAAGAACGGACGGACGTGACGATGCCTTGTGGGCGAGGCCGACTCTGGTCAGCAGGGTGTGCGCCAGTTCTCTCGCCTCGGCCTTCGGCAGGCCGAGGACCTTCACCGGGGCGACGGCCACGTTCTCCAGGGCCGTGAGGTGGGGGAAGAGGTTGAAGCGCTGGAAGACGAAGCCGATGTTGCGTCTGCGTTCGGCGATCGTCCTCGGGCGCTCCTCGACCAGTCCGTCCCGGCCGTCCTTGTATCCGACCCGGCGCCCGTGGACGAGGATCTCTCCCTCGTCGATGCTCTCCAGATGGTTGAGGCACCGCAGGAACGTCGTCTTCCCCGAGCCGGACGGTCCGACGACGACCACCACCTCGCGGGCCCGGACGTCCATGGAGACACCGTTCAGCACCCGTACGTCACCGAACGCCTTGACCATCCCGCGCGCCGACAGCACCGCCGACGGATCCGCAGGTCCGGCCGGGCCGGTGTGTCCGGTGGAGGCATGGTCGTACGCGTCGTTCACCCCTGCTGTGATCCCGATCGGTTCCACGTCAGTACGCCTTCCTGCCTGTGAGTGCGTGTTCCTTGGCGGCGAGTCCTTTCTCGGGGCGCGCCGAGCCGCCGCCCCTGCCACCGCCGCCGACGAATCGCTCCCGAAGCGAAGGGCCGGGCGGTGGGGCGGTACCGGGGTCCGCGAGCTTTCGCTCGATGAACCGCTGGACGAACGACCAGATCGTCGTCAGGCCGAGGTAATAGCACGCCACGACGAGGAAGATCTCGAACGTCTTGAAGGTCGCCGAGTTGATCGACTGGGCCGTCAGGAACATCTCCTGCAGCCCGATGACCGACAGCAGCGACGTCGACTTCATCATCAGGTTGAACTCGTTGCCCAGTGGCGGAACGATGATCCGCAGTGCCTGGGGCAGCAGGATCACCCGCATGGTCAGCGACGGGGTCATGCCGAGGGCCTGCGCCGCCTCCGTCTGCCCACGGTCGATGGCGTCGAGCGCCGCGCGGATGATCTCGGCCATGTAGGCCGCCTCGTTCACCGCGAGCGTCAGGACGGCGGCCTGCACGACGCCGAGAAGCACGAGGCCGCCCACCGAGACGTCGGTGAAACGGTAGACACCTGCCGCCGCGAGGCCGTTGTAGACGAGAACCAATTGGACGAGCAGGGGAGTTCCCCGGATCAGCCAGACATACGTCCGGCCGCACCAGCGCAGCGCGGCGAAGCGGCTGCGCTGGGCCAGTGCGATGACGAGACCCAGCAGCACACCGAGCAGTTGCGCGACGACCGAGATGTAGACGGTGCGCCAGAGACCCTCCAGGAATGTGCCCGAAGGGGATATCAGGTAGTGCCAGAAGAACGACCAGTCGAAGCCGGCCACCTGCGCCGAGTCTGCGAGCAAGGACGTGTCAGCCACGTCATCCTCTCCCTGGGTGTGTGCGGATGCGGTCGGGCCGGACAACTGCCTGCCTGGATGTACGGCGGTCGAGCGGCCCCACCGGTCGTACGGGCGGGGTGCCGACTAACCGGCGATGTCGTCGCCCGTCAGGTTCCATTTCTTGAGGATGGCGGCGTACTCGCCGTTCTTCTGGACCGCGGCGAACGCCTTGGTGAGGGCGTCGTGCAGAGCGGTGTCGTCCTTGCGGGTCGCCGCGCCCACCTTGATGCGGTTGAACGGCTTCCCGGCGAGCGCGAACGTGTCCGGTTGCTGCTTCAGTACGTATGCGGCGGTCTCCAGGGTCGTTCCGTAGCTGTCGACCAGTCCGAGGCGCAGTTGCTGAAGGGCATCGGTGTCCTTGTTGAACAGCCGGATGTCGACCTTCTGCTTCCCGTCCGCCCGGCACTTCTTCGACTGGTCGGCGAGGTAGTCGGCTACGGTCGTGCCCGTCTGCGCCGCCGCCCTGTTACCGCACAGGTCGGACGCGCTCTCGATGCCCTTCTCGTTCTTCGCGGACACCACGAGGGTGTTGGAGGCATACATGTACGGGACGAAGTTCACGACCTTCTCCCGCTCGGGCTTGATGTAGAGCTGGGTGATGATCGCGTCGCACTGTTTGGCCTGCAGCGCCGGGATGATGCCGTTGAAGGCGGTGTTGGCCCAGTTGGCCTTGACGCCGAGTTGGGACGCGAGCGCGTCCCCGAGTTCGATCTCGGCGCCCACCGGC
Source organism: Streptomyces sp. MNU76 (assembly GCF_020982545.1). Lineage (GTDB taxonomy): Bacteria > Actinomycetota > Actinomycetes > Streptomycetales > Streptomycetaceae > Streptomyces. The sequence continues at coordinate 25,047 of NZ_JAJKLK010000015.1, forward strand.
TTCTGCGCGGCGTCGTAATAGGTCAGTGGCGGCGCGCTGATGTCCGAGCAGTAGGTGATCTGCCCGTCCTTCACGAATGTCCCGGCCGGCACATCGACCGCGGGTGAGGCCGCGGACGGTGCCCCCGTCCCCGTGGAGCCGCCGCACCCGGCGAGCATGGCCGCGGCCGCGACGAAGGCGCAGGCCGAGGGGAGTGTCGTGCGACGGGCGTGACGGAACGCTCTTGCCATTGCCGGCCCCCTTCAGGGGTTTCCGTGGTTGCGTGGGCTCATAGTCAATGCGATAGTCAATGGCGTTGACCATAAGGGGAAGCTAGGGCGCACGCTTCAGTACTGTCAAGGAATCTCTCGTTACGTAGCGGTTAACGCCGATCTGCCCGGCGAGTGGAGCCCAGTCGCCGCACCCGGCATCACGGCTTCGTCCGTGCCGGGAAACAGATGGCACTCCTCAGGGGATTCGCGTTGGTGCGCCGGGGAAGGGAATCATGTCCGTTTTCACTGATCGTCGACTCTCCGCCAAGGGCGGTGAGTGGGCCGTCGCGACACCGCACATGACGGCGAGTGGCATCGCCGCCGATGTACTGCGCGACGGCGGCAACGCGGTGGATGCCGCACTCGCGGCCGCAGCCATGCTGACCGTCGTCTATCCCAACCAGTGTTCGGTCGGCGGCGACCTCCTCGCGCTGGTGGGCACCGCCGACGGCGAGGTTCGCTTCGTCAACGCCAGCGGCCGGGCCCCGCGGGCCGTCGACGTCAGCGAGATGACGGCACGGTACGCGAGGATGCCTGTCCTCGGCGCGCTCCCGGTGACTGTCCCCGGTGCGGTGGCCGGCTGGGCCACGCTCGCCGACACCTGGGGGACTCGTCCGCTCTCGGCGGCACTGGCCCCAGCCGAGACAGCCGCTCGCGAGGGCGTCCCCGTCGCCCCCGGACTGGCCCTGGACCTGCGCAGGGAGCGACAGAACCTGCTGCGCGACCCCGGCATGCTCGGTGTGTTCTTCGTCGGCGCGGATGTACTGCAGGCCGGCCAGACTCTTCGGCAGCCCGCCCTCGCGCGTACGCTCGCGTCGATCGGTACGTACGGCCCGTCCGCCCTGTATGGCGGAGACGTGGGCATGAGCCTGGTGAAACTGCTCGCCGAGCAGGGATCGGCGATGACGGTCGAGGACCTCGCCGAACACACCGTACGGGTGTCGGGGACCCATGGCGCGGTGTACGACGGCGTCGAGTACCTCTCCGGCGGTGACAACTCGCAGGGGCTGTACTTCCTCCAGGGCCTGCGCGCACTGGACGTGGTACGCGCCGTCCGCGGGACCCTGGATCCGCTGGGCCGCGACGCGGGCGTGGTGGCGTCCGTGCTCGCCCAAGCCGCCGCCGAGCGCGACCGCTTCTGCTGCGACCCGGAGCGGGAGGAGACCGTCCCGGCCGAGGAACTGCTGTCCGGCCCGCGCGTGCGACACATCGCCGAGCAGGCCATGGCGGGCACACCGGTCGCCCTGCTCGGCCAACGCAAGGCGTCCGGTGACACCGTCGCGGTCGTGGTGACGGACCGGGACGGTACCTGGGTCTCGCTGATCCAGAGCGTCTTCCACTGCTTCGGTGCCGCGCTGCTCGATCCCCACACCGGTGTCGTTCTGCACAACCGGGGCGCGTCGTTCTCGCTCGACCCGGCGTCGCCGAACCGGCTCGCCGGCGGCAAACGCCCCCTGCACACACTGATGCCCGTCCTGGTCCGCGAGGCCGACGAACTCGTCGGAGCGCATGGTGTCATGGGGGGACGCGCGCAGCCGCAGGTGCACACCCACCTGGCCCTGCACCTCGCCGCCGGCGCCTCTGCGAGGCGTGCCGTGTCGGCGCCGCGCTGGGTCCTGGGGGCCATGGAGGCCGGAGTGACGGAGGGCGCCGGTACGGTCAAGGCGGAGCGGGACGTGTCCTCCACGGGCGTCCGCGCGATCGAGGATACGGGTTTCACCGTCGACCTGATCGACGCGCTGGACGACGGCGTCGGGCACGGCCAGTTGGTCCGCCGCGAGGGTGGCACCGACGGCCCCGGCCTGGTCGCGGCCACCGACCCGCGTGCGGACGGCTCGGCCGTCGCGGGCTGATCCGGCGGCATCGTTGCATCACCATGGAAGGCGACGAACGAGGAAGGACATATGGCCACGAGTAACGGCGGTACGACCGAGAGTGCGGGCCGGAGCCGGTTGCCCCGCGGCACGCTGAGCCAAAAGATGATCGTCGAAGCCGCGTTCCGGGTCGCCGACTCGTCCGGCATGGACAAGCTGACGTTCTCGGCGCTCGGCCGTGAGCTGAGCGCTCATCCGACGGCGATCTACCGCCACTTCCGCAACAAGGACGAGCTGTTGCTGGCTCTCATCGATGCTCTGCACGAGGAGGCGTTGGCGGATACCCCGCCGCCGACGGACGACTGGGCCCACGACCTGATGCAGATCGCGGTCCACACCCACCAGGCGTTCCTCCGGCACCCGCGGGTGGGGGCGCTCGCCGCCGCGCGTACCGCCCGTCGGGAGAACGAGTTCCGGACCGTGGAGCGCAAGCTGGACTGCATGCTCCGCGCCGGCCTCGACGGGGACGACGCGACCCGCTACTACCGTGTCTTCGCCGATCTGGTGCTCGCCTACAGCGCCATGGACGCGAGTCTGGCGTCCCTGTCCCCGGAAATCCGGGACGCGGATCTCCGGGCGTGGAAGACGGACTACCTCACCCTGCCGCCCGAGAAGTACCCCAACATCGCCCGACTGGCCCCGCGGTTTCGGGCGTTGGACGACCCCCAGAATTTCGTCACGGCCGTCCAAGCGGTCATCGACACCATCCGGGCGACGGCGACGGCGAAGACATAGGCGTCGGCGGGCGTGTCACCGTCCTTCTCCGGCAGGTCGGCGTGCGTGTCGACGCTCCGCGTGGTGGGCATCCGCACCACCACGCGGAGCTGATGTCGGTGCTCGTGCTGGAACCTCCTCCGTCGGTTGATCGAGAACTGGCTGAAGCTCGCGGTGCTGTTGGAATCCGGTCACAGGACGACGCCGCTGCCGGGGGTGGTGGCGAGGGCGATGTACCCGTGGACGAATCGGCGGAGGCGATGTTGTTTCGCCGCATCCGGCCGGCCATGGCCCAGTTGTTGGGCTTGACTGTGGCGGCGGTGTTCGTGAGCAGGTCGAGGTAGCCGTCGGCGTTGGAGTCCCGCTGGGAAGCTGACGCCGTTGTTCGGGGTCGCCCACCACGGCCGCGTATCCGGCGGAGGAGCCGTCGTCCGTCAGGTCGTTGCGCAGGACGACGCCGGCCTCGGCCCAGCCGCTGGTGTTGTCCGGGTTGGCGCCCCGGATGGGGCGAGGGCGCCGGAGACCACCGGATTTGCCGGTACACGAGGTTCAAGGCCGCTTGGCCTTCGGCGCGTCACGGCCGATCGCCTGACGGCGGACCGGTATGCCCTCGTCCCCGGGCCAGCTCGCGAGCGCGTGAGTTCTGCGCGTCCACCTTGCCCTGGGACTTCAGCCCGAACATCTCGCCCCAGTACCGCGTCGTCTGTCCGAACGGCATCCCGGCGCCGCCTTCGCGACGGTGGACGGTGACGGCCCGTCGGCGTGGCTGGCTCGTTCCCCTGCCGGACAGCCGCGGTGGGCGTCCCTACTGGCTCTCCTTCGAGGCCGCACGGTCTTCGGGCTGCGGCGCGAGCCGTTCATCGACTTACGCCCGGCGCGGCGAAACCCTTGCCGTCATGCGGAAGTCTTCGTCCGCCCTTTGTCGATGGAGGACGACCGGAACCCGGCCGTGTCGGCTGGGGCCGGGGTCGCCGAGCCCTGCGGGGGCGAAGCCATGGCTGGGGAAGTCACGGTGATCGAGAGAGACGGTTGGCCGCTCCGCCGCTCCGTTCTCGCGGAAGCACAACCGGGCCCAGCCCTCTGCTGTCGAACCCTCAGCCGTGCGGCTGCGATCGTGTTCCGGCACGTGAGGCCGCCGTGGACGCGCGCCGCTGGCACCCGCGCACAGGGATCGCCGACGACAGGTACGTATGTGACTCCACCCACGCGTAAACGCGCGGGCTTCCTGCGTCGGTGGCTAAGCCGCCGCGCAGAGGACCAGCCCGGCCCTGTTGAGGACGTTCGTCGCGCCGACGTGGTCCGCGTTCGCCGCGAACCCGCACGCTGTGCATGCGAACTTCGCTTGGGTGGCGCGGTTCTCTTTCGCGACATGCCCGCATTCGGGGCACGTGCGGGAGGTGTTGCGCGCGTCCACCGGGACCACGAGGCGACCGGCGCTCTCAGCCTTGTTCGCCAGGATTCGGAGGAACTGCGCCCAACCCGCGTCGAGGATGCTGCGGTTGAGTCCGGCCTTCGCGGCAGCGCCGTTGGGCAGGAAGCTGCCGGGCTGTTCGGGGTCGGTCCTGGGTGCGGGGCTCTTGGTCATGCCCGCCGTGTTGAGCCGCTCGTGGGCGATCACGTCGTGGCCGGTGATGAGGGCGCGGGCGGTCTTGTGGTGGAAGTCGGCGCGCTGCCGCCTGATCCTGCCGTGCAGCTTGGCGACCTTCCGGGCTGCGGCGCGGTGGCGCTTGGTGCGCTGCCGGGTCCGCTTGGGGAACGTCGCGAGGTGCCGCTGCGCTTCGGCCAGCTCGTCGGCCATCGCCTGGAGGAAGCGCGGGTTGCCGACGTGTCCGCCGTCCGAGGTGGTCAGGAAGTGGGCGACGCCCATGTCGATACCGACGACCGCCCCGGCAGGCGGCAGTTCCTCGGCGGGCACCTCGTCGCAGGCAAGGACGACGTACCAACGGTTCCCCTCACGCTTCACCGAGACCGTCTTGACGCGGCCCTGCACGGGCCGATGCCGGTGCACGCGGATATGCCCGACACCTTGCAGACGGACGCGGGTCTGCGCGTCGTCGGGGGTGGAGTCCCAGCGGCAGCCGTCGCCGTCCTTGGGGAAGGTGACGGTGTCGAAGTGTCCGACGCCCTTGAAGCGCGGATAGCCCGGCGTCTGGCCTGCCTTGACCCGGCGGAAGAACGCCTGGAACGCCTTGTCCAGGCGGCGCAGGGTGGCTTGCTGGGAGGAGAACGACCAGCGGCCCTGCCGCTCGGGATCGAACGCGCGGATCTGCTGGAAGGCCGCACTCCAAGCCTTCGACATCACCTTCGACGGCCGGCTCACCGCCGGACGCCGCTGAACAAAACCGACTGAGTTCCACCGTTCGCTACACAGACCCCGCCGAGGCGGGGTGGTCGGTGGCGTGACCACCGCCGCGGACCGGGTCCGCTCCGCTCGGGGCGTGCGCCGGCGCTACGGGGCGGTGGGACGCGGGCGGGTGAGGGCGAAGAGGTAGCCGCGTTCGTCGTCGAGACGCAGGGCGTGGGGGACGGAGGCCAGGACGGCTTCGGAGAGGTGCGGGTGGCGGCCCTGCTTCAGGCGGGTGCAGTCGGTGGTGACACCCGCCAGGGGCGCGACCTCCTCACGGCGTAGCTTGGGCACCGGCGCGCCCCGCGCCCGGAGGCAGCCCGGCGGTGTTCGGGGTGAGGAGGGCGCGACGGGGGCGGGGAAAGTCGCCGAGTTCGCTGTTGTGCCCCATTCCTCAGGTACTGGAGGCGCGTGGGACTGTGTGCGGTGCGAGGTTGGCCCAGACGACGCTCAGGTGGCCGGTGCGGTAGAGGGCGGGGCCGTCGTCCCCCGGACCACGAGGTGTGGAGCGACCACCTGTTCCCTGGTACCGGTGTCGCGACCGTCCAGGCGCGCGATGGCCCGGTCCACGGCGAGGTGGGCGAGGCGGGGGATGTCCTGCCCGACGGTGGTGAGGTCGATATGGGCCAGGCGGGCCAGATGGCTGTCGTCGAAGCCGACGACGGAGATGGCGCCCGGGACGGGAATGCCGCTGCGGAGGAAGACATCGAGGGCACCGGTCGCGCAGCGGTCGTTGAAGGCGAAGACCGCGGTGGGGCGCGGGTGGGAGGCGGCGAGAACCTGGGCGGCCTCGGCGCCCTCTGCCTCGGTGAGGCCCCCGGGCACGACGCGGATGTGCTCGGTGAGCCCGTGGCGGCTCATGGCGGTGCGGTAGCCGCGTCGCCGGTCGGCTGCGCCGGGTGCCTTGCCGCCGTCGATGTGGGCGATGGCGCGGTGGCCCAGCGCCACGAGGTGGTCGACCGCCTGGCGGGCGCCCTTGTCGTCGGCGGTCCGTACGACCTCCAGGCCGGGGACGGGTGGCCGCAGGCGGCGGGCCACAGAGACGACCGGCAATTGCCCGGCGAGCTTCGTCAGCCGTGAGGCGGGGGCCTGTGGGCCTAGCAGGATCAGCGCCTCGCAGCGGTCGTCGAGCAGGGTTTCGACGGCACGCTGCTCACCCCGTCCGGCGGTCACGGCGCTCAGCGCGATCTGGTATCCGGCTGGTTCGGCGGTGGCGTAGATGCCCTCCACCAGGTCGGCGTGGAAGGGATGCTGGAGGCCGAACTGCACGCCGAGCAGGTGGGAGCGGTGGCTGCGCAGCAGTCTCGCCCGGGCGTCCGGGCGGTAGCCGATCTCCCGCGCGGCCTCCAGGACACGCTCGCGGGTGGCGGCGCTGGCCCCCTTCGCCCCGCGCATCACGATGGAGGCCAGCGCGGTGGACACACCTGCCCGCGTCGCCAGGTCGGCGAGCGTCGGCCGCTTCCCGTCCGGGACCGCCGGGGTCGCAGGCATCCTGTCCTCTCCTGGTCGGTCTCGTCTGCTGGGGACCGATTGTAGAACGTTCCATTTGGGCGTTGCTTCAGGAGGGGGGTCGGCAACGGCACGGCGACGTGAGAGGTACGACCCTGGCGGCGGCCGCTTGGGCTGGAGACGGCGCCGCCGAGGCGGCGTGCGTGTGCTCGGTGCTACGGCCGCACTGTCACCGGGCTCTCCCTGATGTCACCCACGCTGACCGCACCGCCTGTGGCGATCGAACCGATCGCGGCGAGGGCGATGCCCAGCGCGGCCCGAGCGTCCTCGCCGGTCACTGACGGAGCACGCTTGTCCCGGACGCTGTCAGTGAACTCGGCCAGTTCGGCCACGTAGGCCGCGTGGAAGAGATCCTGGTCGTAGCTGACGCACTCGGCGGCAGCGCCAGCCGTACCGTAGGACGTGAGGTGGCTGCTGCGCAAGTCACCCAGGGTGAGCATGCCGGTCGAGCCCTTGACCTCACCGCGGACGTCATAGCCGTACACCGCCTGGAAGTTGGCCTCCGCCGTGGCGATGGCGCCGTTGTCGAAGCGGATCGTCACCACGGCCGTGTCGAGCAGTCCGTGGTCCTTGAAGTCGGGCCGGATCAGGGCGTCGGCCATGGCGAAGACCTCGACGGGCTCTGAGCCGGGGTTGAGGTAGCGCAGGACGTCGAAGTCGTGGATGAGCGTCTCCAGGAAGATCGTCCATGGCGGGATGCGCGACGGGTCGTGCAGTTCGGGGTCCCGGGTGAGGGAACGCAGCAGCTGCGGGGTACCGATGTCACCGGCGGTGATCTTCTCGTGGGCGGCGCGGAAGCCGGCGTCGAAGCGGCGGTTGAAGCCCACCTGGAGCGCCACGCCCGCCTCATGTGCGGCGGTGATGGCGCGGTCGGCTTCGTCGAGGGTGATGGCCATCGGCTTCTCGCAGAAGACCGACTTGCCGGCGCGTGCTGCGGCCTCGATGAGTCCGGCGTGGGTGCGGGCGGGCGTGACGATCACGACCGCCTCGATCTCGGGGTCGTCGAGCAGGTCACCGATCTCCGTGTACATCTTGGGGCAGCCGAGACGATCGGCCAGAGCCCTCGCTGCCCCGGGTGCGGGATCGGCAATGGCGGCCAGCCGTACACCGGGGAGGCGGCGGGCCAGGGTCTCGGCGTGGAAGGAGCCCATGCGTCCGGCGCCGATGAGGCCGACCGCGAGGGACTGGGGGGAGGTCATGGCACATACTCCGTGATCTACGTCGTGGCTTCGGTGGTGGCGGCTGCCGTGGTGCGCGGACGCGAGGGCGGGGCAGACATCCCGCGGCCGCTCCTGTCAGACGGTGAAGGCGGCCCGGAAGCGTTCCAGAGCGGCCTCGCTGTCGCTGGAGGCCCATGCCTCCATGGCGACGGTGCCGTCGTAGCCGATGTCTGCGAGGGTGTGGGCGATGGCCGGGTAGTTGATCTCTCCCGTGCCGGGTTCGCAGCGGCCCGGCACGTCCGCCACCTGGATCTCACCGATGAGTCCCGCGCCGTGGGCGCGGCGCACCAGCTCGATCAGATTCCCCTCGCCGATCTGGGCGTGGTACAGGTCCAGGTTCATGCGCAGACCGGGTCGGTTCACGGCGGCAACCAGCGTCAGGGTGTCGGCAGCCTTCGCGAAGGGCACCCTGGGGTGATCGACGGAGGTGTTGAGATTCTCCAGGGTGAAGGTGACCCCGGCGTTCTCGCCGAGCTCGGCGAGCCGGGTGAGTGTGCGGTGCGCGGCCATCCACATCGCGCCGGTGGGCTCCCCGGGTACCGGCACCACGGGCAGCCCCTGGCCGTCCAGACCGGTTCCGTGGAGGTTCAGGCGAGTGCAGCCCAGGTGCTCGGCCGCCTTGAGTGACTCCTCGGCCGTGCGCAACAGTTCGGCGGCGCCGTCGTCATCGGTGAGGCTGCCGCTCACGTACCCCGTCATCGAGACGATCTCGGCGGACGAGCGGGCGAGGGCATCGAGATCGTGGTTCGTCCAGTCCCAGATCTCGACCTGGAAGCCGGCCTCGTGGATACGCCGCGCCCGCTCCTCGATCGGAAGGTCGCGGAAGACCATCTCCGCACAGACCGCTAGTGCGTACATCGTGGTTCTCCTCATCTCCGGACGACCGGGAACTAGAACGTTCTACGTGCTTTGACCAGTGCGCCAGTCATCATGAGTCGCTGTCAAGTGTCCGGTGGCCATGAGGCCTGTAACGTTCTAGAAGTCTCGCGTGGAAGCCGTGAGTACCGCATAGAAGCCCGCCACGGCGCGTCAACTGCGTCGGGGGTCTCCATGCGCTGGCCACCGCGCGAGCCGGTGGCTTGGTTACTTGGGGGCGCTGCTCGGCTGCTCGTCGGCAGGGAGCGTCAGCCTCGGGCGTCGGGTGCCGGTCAGGCCGCAGGTGGCCAGGTGCTCGCGCGTGCTGACGGCGATGGGCAGCGGTACCTCGGGTGTGCAGGGGTAGAGGTCTTGTTCGACGATGACGAACAGCTCGGCGTCGAGTGTGGTGAGTGCGGTGACGATGTCGGCGGGGTTGGGGACACCGGCGGGCGGGGAGACGCAGACGCCGCGTTTGACGGCCTCGCCGAAGGAGAGGTCTTCGGCGGCGACCTGGGCCAGGACGGCGGGGTCCATCTGTTTGATGTGGACGTAGCCGACGCGTTCGCCGAAGCGGCGGATGAGGTCGAAGTTGTCGCCGCCGCCGTAGGCGACGTGGCCGGTGTCCAGGCAGAGGTTGGTGTAGCGGGGGTCGGACTCGTTCAGCAGCCGTTCGATCTCGGGCTGGGTCTGGATGTGGCTGTCGGCGTGTGGATGGATGACGAGGCGTACGTCGTACTCGTCGAGCAGCAGCTTGCCGAGCCGGTCGGTGGCCCTGCCGAAGCCCGCCCACTGTTCGGCGGTCAGCTCGGGCGACTCGGTGAACGCGCCCGTCTTCTCGTCCCGGTACATGGGCGGGATGAAGACGAGGTGGTGGGCGTCGGCGGCTGCGGTAAGGCCGGCGATCTGCCGGACGTGGGCGAGCATGTCGTCCCAGGCGTCGGGGCGGTGCAGCGCACCGAAGACGGTGCCGCCGGAGACCTGCAGGCCGCGGGTGTCGAGTTCGTCCTTGAGGCGCTGCGGGTCGGTGGGGAGGTAGCCGTAGGGGCCGAGCTCCAGCCACTCGTAGCCGGCCTGGGCGAGTTCGTCGAGGAAGCGGGTGTACGGCACCTGGTGCTCGTCCTCGGGGAACCAGACGCCCCACGAGTCGGGGGCCGAGCCCAGGCAGAGGTTGCCCGCAGTGGTGCGGAAGGGGGGTGGCGCCGTTGCCATGGTGTGTCCTTCGGAGAGCGGCACGGAAACTCAGCTGGAGGTGGGGAAGTTGAAGCCCGCGCTGACCTGCTGCTTGGGCTGGGGCCAGCGAGTGGTGACGACCTTGGGGCGGGTGTAGAAGCGGATGCCTTCGGGGCCGTGGATGGGGGAGTCGCCGATGAGGGAGTCCTTCCAACCGCCGAAGGAGTAGTAGGACATCGGCACGGGCACCGGCACGTTGATGCCGATCATGCCGACCTTGATGCGCCGCTGGAAGCGGCGGGCGGCTTCACCGGAGGCGGTGAACAGGGCGGTGCCGTTGCCGTAGGGGTTGGCGTTGATGACGTTGATCGCCTCGTCCAGGGTCTCGACTCGGAGGATCGCCAGCACCGGGCCGAAGAGTTCCTCCTTGTACGCCGCCATCCCGGTGGTGACGTGGTCCAGGAGGGAGGGGCCGGTGAAGAAGCCCTGGGCGTAGGCGGGGTCGTCGAGCTTGAGACCGCGGCCGTCGACGACGACGGTGGCGCCCTGCGTGGCGGCGGCGCCGACCGCGCTCTCGACGCGCTCCTGGGCGGCCTTGGTGACCAGCGGCCCCATCTCGGTGCCGGGCTGGTCACCGGGGCCGACCTTCACCTCGCGGGCCTTGCGCTCCAGCACCTGCACGAGTCCGTCGGCGGCGTCGCCGACGGCGACGGCGACGGCGACGGCCATGCAGCGCTCGCCGGCGGAGCCGTAGGCGCCAGCGGTGATGTGGTTGGCGGCGAATTCGAGGTCGGCGTCGGGCAGGACGACGGCGTGGTTCTTGGCGCCGCCGAGGGCCTGGACGCGCTTGCCGTGCGCGGTGGCCTGTTCGTGCACGTACTTGGCGATCGGAGTCGACCCGACGAAGGAGACGGCCTCGATGCCGGGGTGGGTGAGGATCGCGTCGACCGCGTCCTTGCCACCGTGCACCACGTTGAAGACACCGTCGGGCAGGCCGGCCTTCTTGTACAGCTCGGCGACGAAGTTCGCGGCCGACGGGTCGCGCTCACTCGGCTTCAGGATGAAGGTGTTGCCGGTGGCGATGGCCATGGGGTGCATCCACAGCGGCACCATCGCGGGGAAGTTGAACGGGGTGATGCCGGCGACGACGCCGAGGGGCTGGCGGAAGTTGTGCACATCCACGCCACGCGAGACCTGGTCGGAGAATGAGCCCTTGAGGATGTCGCCGAGGCCGCAGGCGAACTCGACGACCTCGCGGCCCCGGGTGATCTCGCCGCGGGCGTCGTCGACGGTCTTGCCGTGCTCGGCGGAGATGATCCGGCCCAGCTCCTCCTCGTGCCCGAGGAGCAGCTGGCGGAAGGCGAACATCACCTGCGTGCGCTGGGTGAGCGACGATTCCGACCAGGTCTCGAAGGCGGCAGAGGCAGCCTGGACGGCGGCGTCCACGTCGGCCGCGCCGCCGAGGACGACCTGGGCCTGCTCGGCGCCGGTGGCCGGATTGAAGACCGGCTGGGTGGCGGTGGCGGTGCCCTGGACGGGAGCGCCGTTGATCCAGTGCTGGATGGTGGTCACGGTGCGGGTTTCCTTTGCGGGTACGGGAGTTACAGGTAGTGCCGCTGGGCGCGCTTGTTCGCGGAGTACGTCTCGTGTGCGGTGCGGGTGCTCTCCAGGGCGGAGACTTCGCTGACCGGGACGTCCCACCAGCCGTGGCCGGGCGGGTTGGGGCCGTAGAGATCAGTCTCGACGTGCACGACGGTGGTGCGGGTGGCGGCCCTGGCCTTCTCCATCGCCGCCCGGAACTCCTCCACCGACGTTGCGTGCAGGACGTCCGCGCCGAGGGAGGAGGCGTTGGCGGCGAGGTCGACCGGGAGGACGTCGCCGTCGAGGAGGCCCGAATCGCCGTCGCGGAACCGGTACTTGGTGCCGAAGCGCTGGCTGCCGAGTGACTCCGACAGCGAACCGATCGACGCGAAGCCGTGGTTCTGGACAAGCACGATGATGACCTTCAGTCCCTCGGAGACCATGGTGACGATCTCCTGGGCCATCATCAGATACGAGCCGTCGCCGACCAGCACGACGACCTCGCGGGTCGGGTCGGCCATCTTGGCACCGGCACCGGCGGCGACCTCATATCCCATGCAGGAATAGGCGTATTCGACGTGGTAGGCCTTCGGGTCTCTGGCGCGCCACAGCTGCTGCAGGTCGCCGGGCATGGAGCCGGCCGCGTTGATGACCACGTCACGGTCGCCGAGGACCTCGTTCAGGGCGCCGAGGATCTGCGTCTGGGCGGGTAGATCGCCGGTGTTCCGCTCGGGAGCAAAGCACTCGTCCTCGATCTGCCGCGTCCGGGCGATCAGCTGGCGGATGTGACGGCGGTAGGTCTCCTCGACCTCCCAGCCGTCCAGCGCTCCGGCGAGGGCCTGGATGCCGAGCCGGGCGTCGGCGACCATCGGCTCCGCCGAGTGTTTGACGGCGTCCAGGCGGGCCACGTTGAGGTTGACGAAGGTGACGTCCGGATTGCCGAAGACGGTGTGGCTGGCGGTGGTGAAGTCGGAGTAGCGGGAGCCGATGCCGAGCACCACGTCCGCCTCGCGGGCGAGTTCGTTGGCGGCATACGAGCCGGTGGAGCCGATGCCGCCGGCGGAGTAGGGGTGGTCCCAGGGGACGGCGCCCTTGCCGGCGTGGGTGTCGGCGACCGGGATCCCGGTGGCTTCGGCGAACGCGCGCAGCACGGTCTCGGCGCCGGAGTACACGGCCCCGCCGCCCGCCACGATCAGCGGCTTGCGGGCATTGCGCAGCAGACGGGCGGCCCGCTCGACGGCGGCCGCCTCCGGCACCGGGCGTCCCACGTGCCACACCCGCCGCCGGAAGAACGACACCGGCCAGTCGTACGCCTCGGCCTGCACGTCCTGCGGCAACGCGAGGGTGACGGCACCTGTTTCGACCGGGTCGGTCAGCACCCGCATGGCCGCAAGGGCGGCCGGGATGAGCTGCTCGGGCCGCGAGATGCGGTCGAAGTACTTGGATACGGCGCGGAAGGCGTCGTTGACGGTGACGTCCCCGGCGCGGGTGTCCTCCAGCTGTTGCAGCACCGGGTCGGCGGCGCGGGTGGCGAACATGTCAGAGGGCAGCAGCAGGACCGGCAGCCGGTTCGTGGTGGCCAGCGCCGCGCCGGTGATCATGTTGGTGGAGCCGGGGCCGGTGGAGGCGGTGCAGGCGAAGGTGGCCAGCCGGTCGCGCATCTTGGCGTAGGCCACTGAGGCGTGGACCATGCCCTGCTCGTTGCGGGCGAGGTAGTAGGGCAGGTCGGCCTCGCCGGTCGTGGCCGCTTGCAGCAGCGCCTGGCCGATGCCGGCCACGTTGCCGTGCCCGAAGATGCCCCACACCCCGGGGATGAGGCGCTGCTCCTGGCCGTCGCGCTCGCTGTACTGGTTCGCCAGGAAACGCACCAGGGCCTGAGCGGTGGTCAGTCTGATCTTGTTCATCAGTGGTTCTCCTCGGCCGCGAACGGCAGCCGGTCATCGATGTCCTGGGCGTCCCAGGTCGAACGCACCCAGCCATGGGCGGGGTCGTCGCAGATCAGCCAGGCACGGTCTGGGCCGGGGCCGGCCATGACGTTGAGGTAGTACAGGTCGTAGCCGGGCGCGGCGATGGACGGCCCGTGCCAGCCGTGCGGGATCAGCACCGTGTCCCCGGAACGCACCTCGGCCAGCACGTCGATCGGCCGCTCGGCGGTCCCGTACACCCGCTGGTAGCCGAAGCCGTTCTCGCCGCCGGAGACCTCGAAGTAATAGATCTCCTCCAGCTCCGACTCCTGGCCGGGCCGGGCCTGGTCGTGCTTGTGCGGCGGATACGACGACCAGTTGCCGCCGGGTGTGAGGACCTCGCAGACCAGCAGCTGCTCGGCCTCGAAGGTGCCCGGCAGGCAGTAGTTGTTCACCTGCCTTGAGCAGGCCCCGGCACCGCGCAGCTCCACGGGCACGTTCTCCTTGGACCCGTACCGGGCGGAGAGTGAGCTCCGCCCGGTACGGGCGCTGGGCAGTGCAAACCGGCCGCCGGCCGCACTGCTGATCAGGGCCTCCGACTCGCGGGGGAGGTAGGCGAAGTCGGTGACCGAGGCGAACACGCCTGTCCGACCGGTGAGTTCGAAGACGCTGCCGTCCGCGGTGACGGTGCAGGAGCCTGTCAGCGGCAGGACCAGGAACTCGGAGTCGCCGGTGGATACGGCGTGTGCCTCGCCCGGCTTGAGGGTCAGGATCCTCAGGCCGGAGTATCCCCAGCCCGCCGACTCCGGCGTGACCAGGAGGTCATAGGGGCCATCGGAAGAAGTCCCCGTCGGCAGGTGGTACTTACTCACAGCAGGCTCACCGCCTTGTCCACCGCACCGGCGACGTCACCGTTCGAGGGGTAGAGCAGAGACCGGCCCACGACGAGCCCTTGCGCGGTCGGCTGCTGCAACGCCTTGCCCCATGAGGCGAAGGCCGCGTCCGCGTCCTTGACCTCGCCGCCCAGCAGCAGCGCCGGGAGGGTGGAAGAGGCCAGCACCCGTCCCATGTCCTCCACCACCGGAAGCTTGAGCCAGGTGTAGGCGGTACGCCGGCCGAGCCCCGAGGCGATGGTGACGGACTTGACGACGGCATCGGTGGACAGATCGTTGCGGATCTTCCCGTCCTGCCAGGCGGACAGGAACGGCTCGACCATCGCGATGAGCTGACGGTCATTCAGCTCATCGATCGCTCGGGCACTGTTCTCCAGGAGGGCCGGTGTGGCGGGGTCGCCCAGCGCGATGCGGGTGAGCATCTTGCCGCCGTCGAAGCCCATGGCGGCGATCGTGGCGGCGTCGTAGCCGGTGAACCGGTCATCGATCTCGAACACCGAACCGGCCAGGCCCGCCCGGTTCATGGAGCCGAAGACGCTCTTACCGTCCAGCACGCCGAGCAGCAGCAGGTCCTCGAGGATGTCCGCGGTTCCCAGGACACCGGTCACGCCGGGCCGCTCCAGCGCGATGCACAGGCGCTCCAGCAGTTCGAACCGGTCCGCCATCGCATTCGGGTCCCCGCCGACGCCGTTGGCGCCGCGGGCAGGGTGGTCGGCGGCGATGATCATCGCCTTGCCGTGCTCGCCGAGCAGGGAGGGAGCCTTCACCCGGCGCGCAGCGGCGGCCGCGACGGCGCCGGGGTCGCTCACCCGGGCGTTCACGACCCGGCTCACATTCTCGGACAGCACGTCGTCACACCTCTTGCTGGGAGTCGTTGGTGGATGTTCCGGCCGCCTCGCCGAGCTTGGCGTCGACCTCGGCCTCGGTCGGCATCGCGTCGGAGCAGGAAAGTCGGCTCGCGACAATGGCGCCGGCGGCGTTGGCGAAGATCACGGTGCGGCGGGTGTCCCAGCCCGACAGCAGGCCGTGGCACAGCGCGCCGCCGAAGGCGTCTCCGGCGCCGAGCCCGTTGACGACCTCCACCGGAACCGGCGGGATCTCGGCGGTAGAACCGTCCCGGTCCATGGCCAGGACCCCCTTGGGGCCCTGCTTGACTATGGCCAGCTCCACTCCGGCGGCCAGTAGCGCCTTCGCCGCCGCATACGGCTCATGCTCGCCGGTGGCCACCTCGCACTCGTCAAGGTTGCCCACAGCAACCGTCGTGTGCCGCAGGGCCTGCGCGTAGAACCCGCGCGCCTGGTTCGGGTCGGCCCAAAACATCGGCCGCCAGTCCAGGTCGAAGACCGTCGTCCCCGCCTTGGCCCGGTGAGCGAGGGCGGCCAGCGTGGCCGAGCGGCTCGGCTCCTCGCTGAGCCCGGTACCTGTCACCCAGAGGACCGCCGCGTCCCGTACTGCCCCCAGGTCCAGCTCACCAGCGGTGATGTCCAGGTCGGGGGCCTTTGGGAGCCGGTAGAAGTACAGCGGGAAGTCATCCGGTGGGAAGATCTCGCAGAAGGTCACCGGCGTCGGTGCGATGTCCGACGTACCGACGAACCGGCTGTCGACGCCGTAGCTCTCCAGTGCCTGCCGGACGAAGTCCCCGAACGGGTCCCTGCCCGTCTTTGTGATCACAGCCGAGGAGTGCCCGTACCGGGTCGCGGCCACCGCCACATTGGTCGGGCTACCCCCGAGATACTTGCCGAACGAGGTGACCTCCGCCAGCCCCACGCCGGTCTGAAGTGGATAGACATCCACTCCCACGCGGCCAATGGTCAGCACTTCGAACGGCATAGCACTGATTTCCCTTCGCTCCGGAGACTCCGGGGGTGGAGAGGTGGACTTGGCGTCTGAGTTGGTTGCGCCCGTCGGTGGCGGAGACGTGTGGGCGGGGCCGGCCGCCACGGATATCAGGAGGCGGCTTCCTCGGTGACTGCTACGGGTGCGGTGAGGTCGGCCTCTTCGGGGAGTTCCTCGACGTCGACGTCGAGGACCTGGGACAACTCGTGCTTGAGTGCGGCGAGTTCGGCGCCGCCGGCCATGTGGTTGGTCAGCTCCTCGAGCGTGATCTGGCTGCGCTCGGCGGAGAGTTCCATGGTGCCCAGGCGCAGCACGCTGAAGTGGTCGCCCACCATGTAGGCGTGGTGCGGGTTGTGGGTGATGAAGATGACGCCCAGGCCGCGGTCGCGGGCGGCGGCGACGTACTTCAGCACGACGCCGGACTGCTTGACTCCGAGGGCGGCGGTGGGCTCGTCCAGGATCAGCACGCGGGCGCCGAAGTAGACGGCGCGGGCGATCGCCACGCACTGGCGCTGGCCGCCCGACAGGGTGCCGATGGGCTGCTCCAGGTTGTCCAGGATGATGCCCATGTTGCGCAGCTCTTCGTCCGCGGTCTTCTTCATCTTCTCGATGTCGAGGCGGCGCACGGGCCAGGGGCCCTTGGTCATCTCGGAGCCGAGGAAGAAGTTGCGCCACACCGGCATCAGCGGGACCGTCGCCAGGTCCTGGTAGACGGTGGCGATGCCCTTGTCGAGCGCGTCGCGCGGGGTGGAGAAGCGCACCGGGGTGTTGTCGACGAGGAACTCGCCCTCGGTGTGCTGGTGCAGCCCGGAGATGATCTTGATGAGGGTGGACTTGCCGGCGCCGTTGTCGCCGAGCACGCAGGTGACCTGGCCGGGATGCACCGTCAGGCTCACGCCGTGCAGGGCACGGATGTTGCCGTACGCCTTGCCCGCGTTGCGCAGTTCGACGACCGGGGAGTTCTTCTCGGGGGCCCTGTCCGCGAGGACAGCGCCGTGGGTGCCGGTTTCGTTGGTTGTCATTCGGGTCACCTCCGGGTCGCTGTGCGCTGGACCCACAGATTGATCAGGACAGCGCCAAGGAGCATCACGCCGAGGAAGGCCTTGAACCAGTCGGGGTTCCAGCCGGCGTAGACGATGCCCTGCTGCACCATGCCGAACATGAACGCGCCGAAGACCGGGCCGATTGCGGAACCAGAGCCGCCGGTCAGCAGGCAGCCGCCGATCACCGCGCCGGAGATGTAGATCAGCTCGATGCCGACGCCCTCGCCGGACTGCACGGTGTTGAACGAGAACAGTTGGTGCATGCCGACGAACCAGGCGCCGACGCCGACCAACATGAACAGCGAGATCTTCGTGAAGGCGACCGGGACGCCGACCGCGCGGGCCGACTCCTTGTTGCCGCCGACCGCGAAGATCCAGTTGCCGTACTTGGTGCGCAGCAGCACCCAGGTGGCGGTCGCCGCGAACAGCAGCCACCAGAAGACGGTGATCTTCACCTGGACGCCGCCGATGTCGAAGCTGGAGGCGAAGACCTTCCTGGCCCGGTCGAAGCCGTCCATGTTGCTGATGTCGTCGGTGGCGACGTTGCCGGTGACCAGCTTGGTCACCGCGAGGTTGACCCCTTGCAGGCTCAGAAAGCTGCCCAGGGTGACCAGGAAGCTCGGCAGTCCGGTCTTGACGAGCATCCAGCCGTTGAAGAAGCCGATCGCCAGCGACACGATCAGGGCGGCGATGACGCCGGCCCAGACGTTCATGCTCAGCTGGTAGGCGGTCATGCTCGCGGTCAGCGCCGAAGTGATCACTCCGACGCCGGCCGACAGGTCGAACTCGCCGCCGATCATCAGCAGTGCCACCGGGACGGTCACGATGCCCAGGGTGGAGGACTGGTAGAGGATGTTCGCCATCGAGCTGGCGTCGCGCACCGGCGGCGCCGCGATCAGGAAGAACACGTAGACGGCCACGGCACCGAGGAAGACGCCCACGTCGGGGCGGGCCAACAGCCTTACGATCATGGACCGTTCGGCGGTGCGCCCGTCGGTGTCCTTGGGGCCGGGGGCCGACGGTGTGGTCACCGCCGGCTCGGCGTACTGGGTCATGCTCGTCACCGGGTTCCCTTTGCGGCGAAGGCGGCGACCTCGTCGACGTTGGACTTGTCGACGAAGGCCGGGCCGGTCAGCACGGGCTGCTCACCGCCGCCGCTGTAGTTGCCGTTGTTCTTGTAGAGCCACAGCGCGTCGACGGCCAGGTAGCCCTGGAGGTAGGGCTGCTGGTCGACGGCGAACTGGATGGAGTTCTTCTGGATGGCCTTGATGAGGTCCTTGTTGAGGTCGAAGGTGGCGACCTTCGCCTTGCTGCCAGCGTCCGAGACCGACTGCGTGGCGGTCAGCGCGATCGGCGCGGCAAGCGTGACCACCTCGTCGATGGACTTGTCTGCCGAGAGCTTGGCGGTGATCGTCGACTTCACCGACGGCATGTCGGCTCCGTTGACGTAGAGGACGTCGGTCTTGCCGGAGAAGGTCTTCTTCACGCCGTCGCAGCGCTGGGTCAGGGCGACGTTGCCCTGTTCCTGGACGACGCAGACGGCGTGCTTGGCGCCGATGTCATTGAGCTTTTTGCCGAACGCCTCGCCCGCCACGGTCTCGTCCTGGCCGAAGTACTCCAGGAGGCCCAGACTCTTCCACTGGCTCAGGCCGGCGTTGAGGCCGGTCACGGGTATGCCGGCCTGCTGCGCCTTGGCCAGGACGGACTTCATGGCGTCCGGCTTGGCCAGCGTGACGGCAATGCCGTCGACCTTCTGGTCGATCGCGTTCTGCACCAGGTTGGCCTGGTTGCCCGCGTTGGGGTCGGCGGAGTAGACGAGCTTGATGTTGTCCTTGGCCGCGGCGGCCTCGGCGCCCTTGCGGACGGTGTCCCAGAAGGTGTCGCCGGGGGCCTGGTGGGTGACCAGCGCGACGGTCATGCGGGGCGTGGTGGCCTTGCCCGCCGACGCGCCGTTCGCGGTCTCCTCGGACTTCTTGCCCCCTGAGCTGCTGGAGCAGCCGGTGGCGAGAAGAGCACCGGTGAGAACGGTGGCGGCCAGTGCGGCGGCTCTGTGGTGTCTGTGCATGTCCCTTGCACCTCGCTGTGCTGATCAGGGTGGGAATGGGGTTCCGGCCTCGGGAAGGCCCGCGCCCGGCCGAGTGGCGCGGGCGAGCGGTTGATGAGAACGCCGTGTGCGGCGGAAGGTGTCGTCTGCGGCAGCCAATGGGTGTGTGCGGCTCGGCAGCATCTAGAACGTGCTACTAGTACGTTCTAGATGCCCGTACTATTGGATGCCCCGCTGGCGATGTCAAGAGGTTTGTCAGGACGTATCGACAACATGGACTGCCTGGCCGCCGACGTGATCTCGAGGATGTCGGGCGTTCGCTCCTGCTCAGCAGGCACCTCGCCGACGGCCCACCAGTACTGTGTGGCACAACCTGTGCGAAGCCGCTCTGAGCGAGGTCAAGGCGCACAGCACCTGTTGGGCCACCGTGCTGGACGCGCCCATCTACGACGGGCCCCGCGCCCAGACGACCCTGGAACGCTGGCACCAGGTCCACGGGCTGCTCGACCAGGGCGTCGACAACGCCGACTCGCTCACGCGCTGGATCGCCCAAGTCCGAGCAGCCGACCTGCCCCATCTACATGCCTTCACCCGGGGCTGGACCGGGACGTCGACGCCGTGATCGCCGGGCTCACGCTTCCATACAGCAACGGCCCCACCGAGGGCGTCAACACCAAGACCAAGCGGATCGCACGCCAGATGCACGGACGAGCAGGCTTCACCCTGCTTCGGCACCGCATCCTCCTCGGATAGCGGCACGCTCCGTCACCACCGAATGTGAGACAGGGCCGTTCGCTACACAGATCCGGGCAGCGCCGACTACAACGTGAAGTCTTCTTCCGGCACCACCAATGCCGCGGGACGACTCCCGTCGGTACTCGTCAGCTTCAGCTTGGGAGGGTGGAGCGGTGGGTGCTTCGTGCGGGTGGGGGCGGTGGATCTGCCGCACGAGGGAGGCGCTCGTATGGTCCGGGCTGGCCGACGTGGCGGGCGTCTGGCGCGGGGCCGCCCATGGAAGCGAGACAGAATGCGAACTGGAGGCGGCACTCTGCGTCCTGGCTGACTGCGGTGCCCCGGTGGAGAACGAGCCGGAAGCCCCCTGCCTGCGGTGGGGTACGACTACGCACAGGCCCTCCGCAAGGCGGCTGTTCGCCACAGAAGGCCGCATCGTGTGACCGAAGCACAGCGCTGGCTGCGGACAAGACGTGCTTTCCGGCACATTGATCGAGGACATGCAGGTGTGGAGCGCCTGTCCCTCAGTGGTCGGGGCTGCCAGGGTGAGGCGTGTGCGCGCGAGGGTGCGCGCGGTGGCGATGGATGGCTGTGCTTGCCGCGCTGAGGCCCAGACAGAAGATCAGTGCGAGGGCCAGGCCGGAGCAGAAGATGGCCAGCGCGTTCATGGTGGCGATGTCCTGACCGAGTACGGACACGGTGTACTCGGGCCCGCCGGAGAGGTTGTCGGCGATCACCAGGCCGGTGAAGACCCCTGTGGCCGCCAGGAGGAGCAATCCGAGGACGATCATCTGGGTCATCTCCTCGAGGGAACTGTTCCACTGGTACTCGCGACGCTGACCGTGTACCCCACAGTCCTGCCCAGGACACAAAAACGATGCGCGGAAAATGCGGGGCGCCGAGCATCGGTCCTTCTGCGGGCATGCCTTCGGGGCCTGCCGGCCTGTCGACAACGCGCGTGACGCGTTTCATCTGGTCAGCAGTCCAGCGCACCTTCGGTGCGCGCCGGGGGCGTGGTAAATGCCGTGGCACGCGCCGGAGATGCTTCTGTCTGCCCTGATGAGGGACGGGCCCTGTTCGGGATCGTGAAGTGGTCGTTCCGGCCGAAACCGATGCCTCTGTGATGCTGCGCAGCTCGCTGGTCAGCATGGTGCTGAGGGCCGACCACGGGGACCGTGGAGCGTTGCTGTGAGCACGTGCGTCAGAATTCCTGATCCACCCCGGCCCTCCCGGGACGGCGTTCCTCCTGGCCCTTCATGGATGGAAGGAGCGGGCCGTGGACGTGCTGCACGAACGCTGCGCGGGGATGGACATCAGCAGGAAGGACGCCAAGGTGTGCGTCCGGACGCCGAGTGCCCGGCGCCGGGGGTCCTTCACGACCGAGACCACGACCTGGGGCGCCACGGCCAACGCGGTCCTGGCCCTGCGGGATCATCTGCTTGCCGCGCAGGTGACGCTCGTGGTGATCGAGGCCACCTCGGACTACCGGAAGCCTTACTACTACGTGCTGGCCGAGGATCTGAAGGTCATTTTGGTCAACGCGCGGCAGGTCAAGAACCTGCCCGGCCGCAAGACCGACGTCTCGGATGCCGCCTGGCTGGCCCAGCTCGGCGCCCACGGGCTGGTCCGTCCCTCCTTCGTCCCGCCGCAGCCGGTGCGTGAACTGCGGGATCTGACTCGAGCCCGCACCGTCACCACGCGCGAACGCGGCCGTGTAGTCCAGCGCCTGGAGAAGCTGCTGGAGGACACCGGGATCAAGCTCTCCGCGGTCGCCTCCGACATCATGGGCGTCTCCGGCCGGGCCATGCTCGAAGCCCTCATCCGCGGAGAACGCGACCCGCAGATCCTCGCCGACCTCGCCAAACGCAAGCTCCGCAACAAGATCCCCGAGCTCACCGAAGCACTCACGGGACGCTTCCGCGAACACCACGCCTTCCTGGCCCGGCTGTATCTGGACCAGTACGACCAGCTCACCGCCATGATCGACCAGCTCACGGGGCGGATCGAGGAGGCGATGACCCCCTTTCGTCCCGCGCTGGACTTGCTCGACACCATCCCCGGCATCAACCGGGGAGTCGCCGACGTGATCATCGCGGAGACCGGCGGGGACATGGCCCGGTTCACCTCGGCCAAGCACCTCGCCTCCTGGGCCGGGGTCTGCCCCGGCCACCATGAGTCCGCCGGCCGCACCAAGAGCACCAAGGTCCGGCCCGGCAACCCCTACCTCAAAGGCGCCCTCGGAATCGCGGCGTTCAGCGCGGCGCGAACCAAGGACTGCTATCTGCAGGACCGTTACAAGCGGCTGGCCGCACGTCGCGGCCCGCTGAAGGCCCTGGTCGCCATTGAGCACTCGATCATCACCGCGGTCTGGCACATGCTCACCGATCCACGAACTCGGCGGCACCTACTTCACCCAGCGGGACCCCGAACGCGCCACCCGCCGTGCGATCACCGCATTGAACCAGCTCGGCTACACCGTCACGCTCAACCCGATGGAAGCCCCAGCCTGACCGCCCCGAGCCCGGACACCCGACGGCCTCCACAGCCACCGGGCACCCAGCCCTGCCCACACCCCTCCTGACCTGCTCCTATTTACGCGTCAGAGGACGATGTGGTCCTTCTTCTGCCCGGGCGGGTGGCGTAGTGCGCATCAGAGCAGCAGGAGCCCCGCGGCAAGGGATCCACCGAGCCCGGCGGTGAGGTCGGCGACCGTGTCGGTGTAGCCGACCGGGATCTCTTGGTGGGCCACTTCGGTGGCCAGCCACTCGTACATTTCCCACACGGCCGCGATCGTGGTTCCCAGAGCGGCGGTGATCAGCGGGCCGGCGGGGCGGCGCAGGGCTGGGTCACCGGGCGCGGGCAGCAGCCGCCACTTGGACAGCAGCAGGTGCAGCGTGGCCGCCGTGGCGCCGGGTGTGATGGAGTGCACGACGGTGTCGTACCAGTCGGCCACGCGGTACCAGTGGCCCACGGAGGACCATGTGGCCCAGGTCAGTGCCGCGCAGAAGACGAGGTCGAGGGGTGCCGGGAGCCGGGAGCCGGGAGCCGGGTGGCGCGGGGCACGAGCAGGACGAGGAACAGCAGGCCCAGGTATACGGCGCCGTCCCCGGAGGTGGCGGCGACAGTGATGGCGCTGACCAGCGCCGTGGCACGGACGGCGTCGGCGGTGAACCGCGCGGCACGAGCCCGAACGTGGGGCATAGAGCGCCGACTGCCCCTCTCGGCGCCGAGTAGTCGTGCCACGCACGTCCGTGTTCCGCAGAGCCCGCCACCCGACGGGGGCGCCGTAGAGAAGGGTGCGGTCGCGGTTGCGGAGGTGCAGGTACCGACCAGGCGCGGAACCCGGCCCGGTGCGGCGGTGGCCGACACCGCAGCAGAAGGGCATCGGATGCACACCGGGCGTTTCTCCTCGGGGAGCCGGTTGGGTACGGGTGCCGTGAAGACGCGCCGATGTGAGGGAGGCGGGCACGGTAAGGGGACCAGGGCTCCACGGCCTGGCGCACCGGCATCGATGAGGGCAGAAGTGCAGCAGGCAGGGTGCACGGCTGCCGGAGGCCGGCAACAGTCGGCGTGCACCAGGAACACACCCCCCGACGCCGGGTGTGTCACCCGTCGGTCGGCGAACGGCGGCACCCGGCCATGCGGTCAGGGGGCGGGGCTGTGCGCCCAGCGCCCGGCCAGCGCCTGTTCTACGCGCTGGGTCAGCTCGGTCAGCCCGACGCGCTCGGCGGGGTGGAGATTTTGGGCCTCGATGGTGGAGCGCAGCGTGGTGAGTGCGGCGACGACGGGCGGATGCCGGTCGGGTGCGCTGCTCCAGGCGAGCTCGCGCAGCAGCATCGCGATGCGGGCGAGGACGGCGGGCTCGGCGGCGCCGTAGCGCAGCGGTTGGGTCACCGCCAGATCCAGCAGGTCGTCCAGGTTCGGGCGTCGCAGCACCACTCTGACCTGCTGGTCGTCGTCGAACAGCAGGTGGGAGCCGAGGTCGCGCTGCGCCAGCTCGCACAGCAGCGCGGAGGAGTGGGACAGGGCGTGGATAGCGGTCGTCGGGTCGTTGACGCCGGGGGAGAGTGCTTTGGCGGCGATGTCGGTGAGCTGCCGCAGGCCGAAGGCGATGTCCTGGAGGTCGGTGCGTTCGGCACCGGTGATCACTGCTTCGGCGGCTGCTTCGATCAGACGTGCCCGTGTCTGGAGGGCGAACGGCTCGCCGGCGCGTGGCCAGGCGGCTCCCATGGGTGTTCCGCGGATCAGAGAGCTTCCGGGGCTGCGGTCGATGAGCAGGACGGCGTCGGCTTCCATGGCTGCCTTCAGAAGGCTTTCCTCGTCCACGGAAGTCAAGAAGCCGGAAGCGCCGACGGTCAGGGGCAGCGCGTTCGCGGGTGGTTCCGGTGGTGCGCCACGATGGTTTCTGGCAGTTGGGTCCCCACGTGGCGTGTCCTTCATGTCCGGGAGGAGCCGTTGGATGGTGCGGTCGGCGGCGGAGTGGACGCTGCTCATCATCGTCTCGACGCGGATCTCTCGCGCCAGGTGCGACAGGAAGAGCACGAGGGCGAGCATGCTGGCCAGCGTGAGCAGGAAGGCCACCGTGACCGACAGTTGCGGGACGAAGTCGCTCTGCTCGTCCTCGCCGGTGCGTACGGTGCGCAGCACGGTCAGGGCGTAGGTGAACGTGGTGAGGAAGAGTGCCAGAGTCGTCTGGACGTACCGGTCGGCGGTGAAGGTCCGCAGCAGGCGCGGGGAGAACTGGCTGCTTGCCAGTTGCAGCGTCAGCACCGTGAGCGAGAAGGTCAGTGCCGTGACCGTGACCAGGGAGCCGGCGATCGCCTCCAGCACCGAGCGCGCGGCGTCCGAGTTGCCGCTGAACAGGTAGTCCCTCAGCCAGGACGGCATGTCGTGCTGGGTTCGTTTGTCCACCCGCGGCATTCCCACGCCTGCGACGACGGCGAGCGTGACTCCCAGCGTCGGTAGCGGCCACAGCTGCGCCCGGAGCGTGTCACGCATGGGCACAGGGGATGTGAGTCGGTAGCCCGGTCGGGAGCGAGGGGGCCGCCGAGGCGGGAGGAGTGGGCAAGTGCTTGGGCATTGGCACGAGCCCACGGTACAGACCGTGACAACTCGGGCGAACGCTGAAACGCCACTTCTGATCGCCTGGACACTGGTCGCCGGCGCCCTGTACGGCGTGGGGATCCTCGGCAGAGGGCCGGAGGCCAGAGGGGGCGCACACCCGCGTGGCTGAGACCGAGCGGTTGCGCAGGGTCTGGCGAACATGAGCACCCCCTGGATGAATGACATCGCCGAGGGGATGCGGATTCTCGGGGGCGCCCTGGGGATCGCGGCATGCGTCGCCGTAGTCGGCACGCTCGCAGTGACCGTGCCTCGTAGCTTGCGGCACCGCTGGTCCTGCTCGGCCCGGCACTGGTGGGTCAGGTGACGCTCTTCCCGTACTGGTGGCCCGCCACCGGCCGGACGTTCCGCGTCGGACCTCCGAGCTGCCGTCGACAGCGAGCTTCCCCTCCTGCCACGTGACCGCGCCGTGGTCCTCACCATATGCACAGCGGTCATTGCCTTCCGGGCTACCAGCCGCCTCTGTGGCGGACAGGCGCCGTGGTCGACGACACCCTGCCGGTACGCGGAAGGCGAAGAGAGCGCGTCAACACAGGCCCTCCCGGGGGCTTCGGGCTCCGGCATGCGATCTCTCCACCGCGCGCACGCCGATGGCTAACTGCGGTAGCGCAGCAGCAGCATCGCGGCATCGTCATGCGGCGGGCCGGCGGCGTGTCGCGCCACGTCCTCGCGCAGCGCTTCCAGGGCACGGTGCGCGTTGGGGTCCTTGAGCAGATCGGCCCGCTCGGCGAGCGGATAGAAGTGGCCGTGGTCGTCACGGGCCTCGGTGACGCCGTCGGTGTACAGCAGCAGCTGATCACCCGGCCCGAACCTCACACGGAAGGGCTCCGGGCTCTCGGTTCCGTGTGTGCCCAGTCCCAGGGGAAGCGCGTACGAGGCGGGCTGCGGGAACTCGGCGGTGCTGTTCCGGCGTACGAGCATCGGTGCCGGATGGCCGTAGTTCAGGAAGACAACCTCATGGTCGGAACTGACCTCGGCGAGGATCGCCGTCACGAACTTCTCATCCTCCAACTCCCGTGCCGCACTGCGCTCCAGCCGTTCACCGAGTCCCAGCAGGTCGGGTTCGTCATGGGCCGCTTCCCGGAAGGCGCCGAGCACTACGGCGGCCGTCTCGACCGCGGCCAGCCCTTTGCCCTGCACATCGCCCACGATTACTCGGATCCCATGGGGGGGGG
The DNA here is from genome assembly GCF_020982545.1 of Streptomyces sp. MNU76. Taxonomy (GTDB): domain Bacteria; phylum Actinomycetota; class Actinomycetes; order Streptomycetales; family Streptomycetaceae; genus Streptomyces. The sequence goes on from NZ_JAJKLK010000015.1 coordinate 51,316, forward strand.
AGGAAACCACCTCGTACAGATCTCCCCCGATCCGTGCCTCCGCGACGGCCGAGGTGTACGACACCGCCGCCGCAAGGGGCCGGCTGTCAGGGGGACCGGTCGCAGGAGCACGCGCTGGGCGGCCTCCGCGATCGAGCGCACGCTGGCCAGTTCCGCCTCCCGGCGGGAGCGCATCGCAGCGGCCGCGATCCCAGCGCCGGTGACCCCCGCCACTGACCCCATGGCCGCGAAACCCCGGCGCTCCTCGAACAGTCCGTTGTAGAGGCCGAGCCCCACACACAGCAGGAACGCCCCCGCGCCGATCACTGCCGTACGGCGCCAGCCTCCGACCAACCCCGCGAACGCCGGCCCGAGCGACACCAGCGGCAGCAGCCCCACCCTGGGGCCGGCCATGATGTCGACACAAGCCACCACCGCCATCACTACGACCGGCATGCTGGACAGCACCCGGGTACCTGACTGCGGCTTCTTCACGGTCATTGGTGTACTCCAGTGGCTTCGCGACACCGGAGCGCCTCAGACCCCCGGCGCCCCTCCCACACTTTTAGCCATGCAGTGGCTGTTACGGCGACGGCTCTCGTCGCGGCCCTCTACCCAACCGAGGCCGCGATCCGACATCACCCGACCTTCGGGGAGACGCGATGAGGCAACCGGCTTTCCTGGGCGGGTGGGTACTGGCCGGTGGGGCGTTGCCGCGGCTGGCTGCTCGCGCAGTACACAGCCGGCGGGCTGACCTCCGCAGCGGCGGAAGGTTAGGCGGGGGCGGGGCGCGGGCTTGTCCACACTCCCCGAAGGCGGGGGCTCCGGGGCGAACCGCACACGACTGGTTAAAGCACTGGCGAAGGAGAGCTCCGCCTGGCTGCTTCTCGCCGTCGAAGAACTCACGGGGCCAACCAGCGCGGGAAGGACCGCTCAGGTGCCCGCCGCACCGGACAACTGCAGAGCCGACCCACCGCCGACCCACCTGGGCTGAAGGCCGCTTGCCTCAGACCAGGTCCTCGTGTGCGCCGCATGATCCGGCCTGACAAATGTGATACTCCGGACATGGTTCCATGGCTTGCGCGCCTGTGTCTGCTGCTGCCAGTGACCGCCGCGGTCGTCGCCTTGGCCGGCGGCTGCTCCGGTAGCCCGGCGCCGACGAGTCCTGCGCGTGCGGCGGCTCAGAGGGCCGAGAACGATCTGCAGAACGACTATCAGACCGTGATTGACAACGTGCTGCCGTCGGTCGTCCAGATCGAGACGGGACGAGGTCTTGGTTCGGGCATTGTCTACGACGACGAGGGGCACATCGTCACCAACGCGCATGTGGTCGGTGTCGCCAGAGAGTTCAGGGTCACCGTGGCGACAGGCGAGCAGCCGCTGACCGCGAAATTGGTCGCCTCCTATCCGGAGCAGGACCTGGCCGTCGTGAAGCTGGACCGGGTCCCTGCCGACCTGAAGCCCGCAGTGCTCGGCGACTCGTCGAAGGTGGAATTGGGCCAGATCGTACTGGCCATGGGATCGCCGCTGGGCCTGTCCGGCAGCGTCACCCAAGGCATTGTCTCGGCGGTCGGCCGCACCGTGAGCGAGAGCCGCGGAGGTGGCGGCCCCACGGTGACCATCGCCAACATGGTGCAGACCTCGGCTCCGATCAACCCGGGCAACAGCGGGGGCGCGTTGGTCAATCTGGACAGTGAGGTGATCGGCATCCCGACGCTGGCGGCGAGGGATCCGGGGCTGGACGACAGTGCGGCACCAGGGATCGGATTCGCGATCCCTGCCTCGACGGTCAAGAAGATCGCCGACCAGCTCATCAGGGATGGCAGGGTCACGGACTCGGGCCGGGCGGCGCTGGGCATCACGGCCCGCACGGTGCTCAATGAGAACTACGAGCCCTTGGGTGTAGCGGTGGTCGAGGTGACGGAGGGGGGCCCAGCGGACAAGGCGGGACTGCGGCGCGGGGACATCATCACGAAGGTGGATGACGCGGAGATCCGGACCATCACCTCCCTGGCCGAGGAGCTGGCGTCGCGCAGACCGGGTGAGACGGTGCGGGTGATGTACCTGCGGGACGGAGAGCCGGGGGCGGTGAACGTGACATTGGGCGAGGCATGAATCAACGGACCGACTCAGCGTGATCAAAGGGTCCGGCCGACACCCTGGATCTGCAAGCACTTCGCCCCCGACCGGCTCCTGCAGCGGACTCCTCGTCCCCTTCCATGAAGTCGATGCGCAGCTCAGTGGTGCCGGTCCCGCCGGTGCTGTGTTTTCCATCCAGGTACGGCGGTACCCGGCAGATCGCATACATCGTGGATCCCGGCGGGGTACCACGTGAGGAGGTATGCGGGTGTCCGTACCGTTGGAGGACTACGTCATGATCGGCGATACGTACACGGCCGGGCTGGTGAGCCGGAGGGGCTCCATCGACTGGCTCTGTCTCCCGCGGTTCGATTCCGGAGCCTGCTTCGCCGCCCTGCTCGGGAGGCCCGAGCAGGGCCACTGGTCCCTGTCACCCGCGGCGACAGGGTGGTATCGCGGTGACAGCCTGGTCCTGGAGACCAGCTTCTCCTGCGTGGAGGGAGAAGTCCGCGTCATCGACTGCATGCCCACCCGCAACCGCTGGCCGGATGTAATGCGCAGAGTCGAGGGCGTACGTGGTCGCGTGCCGATGGCAGCAGCTTCATGTCACGCTTCGACTACGGCGGCATCGTGCCCTGGTTGCGGCCGGACGGCAGGCGACTGCAGGTCATAGCGGGACCTGACCACCTGACCGTCGACTCCGGCGTCGACTTCGACGTGCACCCTGATGGCCACGCTGTTTCCGAGTTCGAGGTCTCCGCAGGCGACGCGGTGCACTTCCACCTGGGCCGGACCGCAGGAGAGCAGGGCGGGCACCGGCACGAGGGCCCCGGAACCATCCTGCGCGTCATGGGTGCCTCCTGGCTAGGTCTGGCCGCTGGGCGACGGCGAGCGGTGCCGAGTGAACGACGGGCTATGGGCTGGGGCGGGCCCTGGTCGTAGGTGGGGATCTACGGGTGCACGTTGCACGTCATGGAGCCTGCTTCTTCCACACGCATGGTCAAATTCGACGAAATCGCCGTCCGTACAAGCCGGCGAAGACGACGGGGCACGCGGGAGCAGGTGGTAGGACTCGCGTGCCTGATCAGCTGATCAGCGTCCGGGGGCTCCGTTGTGCAGCCGTATTTCCGTCGTTGCGTCGTCCTTGCTCTTCCACTGCTGACCCTGGGGGTGGGCGAGGTGGGCAGGATCGAAGTTCTGGTCGGAGTACCACCCGGCCGTCCGTGTGGGAGCCGCCGTGGCTGCGGGCCGAGTGACGGTGCAGCAAAACGACGAACGGGCATATGCGGGTCCCGGTGGCCGGGAGTCAGAGGTGCGACGATCAGGCCACGCGCCCGCCGCCCTGCTCGGACTCCTCCTCTTCGTCGGGCAGGTGGACGTCGTGGACCGCGATGTTCACCTCCACGACTTCCAGACCGGTCATGCTCTCCACCGCCTGGATGACGTTGGCGCGCACGTCCCCGGCGGTGTCGACGATGGAGGCGCCATACTCGACGACGATGTCCAGGTCCACAGCCGCCTGACGCTCGCCGACCTCCACACTGACCCCTCGGGTGATGTCGCTGCCGCCCCCAGGAACGCGTTCCTTCACTGCCCCGAACGCCCTGGCCATTCCTCCGCCGAGGTTGTGGATCTCGGGGATCTCACGGGCCGCCATGCCTGCGATCTTGGCTACGACCCGGTCAGCGACCGTGGTGTCTCCGCGTATCCCCGGAGGAGCGTCGGTGCCCCTGCGGCCTTTCAGGGTCGTCCCCTTCTCGCCCGTTTCGTTGCGGGATCTCGTCGTCGTGTTGGTGCCGGTGCGGTCCGTGGTCTCTGACATGGCGGTCACCTCGCGCTCTCGGAGCGGGTTTGCGAGTGTTGTCTTCCCTTCCCACGCTAGACCAGTCGGACTTAATGGGAAAAAGGTGGCCAGACGGGCAGTCAGTTCGCGTCGGTGAGGAGGGCTTGCTGGTCGGCGAGGGCGAGGGCGATGGCCAGGGCTCCGGCGGCCGTCGGGTGGAGCGGGGCGCGGTCCGCCGGCCCTTGGACGTACGGCTGGGCGCTGCACAGCCGGTGCCCTTCGAAGTCCGGCTTCACCGTGGTGAAGCCGGCGGCTTCGGCTCCTTTCCGCAGGATGGCGTTGAGGGCGGCCAGTCGTGAGCGCAGTACCTGTGTCTTCTGCCGGGTGAGACCTTCGTCCTCAAGGCAGCTGACGTCCGGGCCGAAGGGGTCGTAGTACTCGTTGACCACTACCGCTGGGTGTTGGGGAAGGGTGGCCAGGATGCGTAGGAGCCTGCGGTAGTCGAGTGCGAAGCGGGCGAGCCGGTCCTGGAAGAACGCCGTTGACGCGCGGTCGTCGCACGATGGAGAGATCGCGCAGAGCTGGACCAGGTCCGCCCAGCGCACGTCGTTGGCTCCGACGCTGACCAGGACGACGGACGCCTCGGCGGCTCGCTGTGCCTGGGCGATCTGGGGCGGGGCGATCTGTTCACCGAGGATCTGCACGCCGAGGATGCCGTCGCGGACGGTGGCGCCGGAGCAGGCGAGGTTGAGTACGTTCCAGTCGTTGGCCCTGGCGAGCGCCTGCGGGTAGGAGTCCGCGCTGCGCCAGCATGCCCGGTCGAGGTCACTGGGGTCGGGCAGAGGGCGGTTGCCGCTTCCCGCGGCGGTCGAGTCTCCCAGGGCTACCGCCCGTACGTCGCCCAGGGGCGGGCCTTCGGCCCGGGGGACCGGGGCCGGAGGGCTGTCGCCCACCAGATCCTGCAGGGACCGTACGTCGCGCAGCGCCTGCGGGGTGTCGGAGGCCAGCAGGTAGAAGCCGATGGCGTTGACTGCGTTCACCAGGGCGAGGCCGCCGGCCAGGGGGAGCAGCATCAGCCCGGCGGCCACCGCGGTCTCCCAGGCGCCGTAGCGCACCCACCCGGACGCCAGCTTCCGGCCCACCTCCAGAGTGAGCCGTTCGTGATCGCCGGATCGCAGGAGGCGGGCTACTTCGGCGTCCTCTCTGATGCGGGTCAGCTCCAGCCGGGGCCTGATCGGTCCGTCGAAGTGTGGTCTGGTCGGGATCGTCTGGCCGAAGAGATCGAGCTGGCCGGGGCCGGACAGGCTCCAGGTGAGCGGCGCGGCGCCCACGCGAACCGTCTGGCCGGCCGTGGACACCGGCTGCAGCGGGGTGATCAGCACGGCCAGCCACACCGCCGCCAGTGCCAGCCCCGTGAGGCCCACGGCGTACGCAGTGGCGATCATCAGCCGGCGCCGCCCTCGACCGGGCTCGTGCCGTGTGGGTCGTTGCCGCCTCAGCCTCACCGGTTCGGCTTCCGTGTTCTCGGCGCGGCGCGGCGGGGGTGCCGGGGCCCTGGTTCACGGCGGCGGCCGGGGAACAAGCATGCACCAAGAACCCGCTTGGCCGTATGCACGGTTCCCCGCTTGCTCACCCTCTGTGGCCATCGCGCTGTCGCGGTCGTCATTGCGGTGAGGGGGACGTCAGTCCAGGTGCGTCGGTGGCGTCGTCGTCGACGTAGGTAGGGATCTGGGAGTGCACCTGCAGGGCGATCTCACCAGCGCGTTCGAAGCGCAGAGTGATCCACACGTAGTCCCCGCCCCGGATCTGCTGGCGCAGGTCTCTGAGCAGCAGGTGTGCGCGCCCCTTCTCCAGCTCGACGAGCTTGCCGGTGGGGAGCGCGACCGGTCCTCGCACCGCGCCATCAGCGTCCACGATGTCGACGGACCGTGCGACGGTCGTCTCCGCGCCGAGCAGCCTGTCGGACTCTTGCCCCTGATTGAAGAACCAGACGTAGAAAGGCGCGTCGTCCCCCTTTTCCCACGGGCCGTCGGGGGGTTCGGCAATGTGGGCATAACGAATCAGGACCGGTCCGACACGAGCGTTGGCGCCAGGTGGGTTGTAGTCGCCCCCATCGCTGCCGCACCCCGTCGCGCCCACGACGACGGCGAGACAGCCCACCACAAGGAACGCGACTGCCCTACGCCAGGGTCTCGATGTCCTCAAGCTCATGTTCATGGCATTTCTCTCCGTAGTCCCGGTGGCACATGAGCCGCCGTTCATACGCATGCCACGCGAACCGCTGCCGCGTGTCAGTTCTTGGACCAATCGGAGGACGTGGCACGCAGAAAGAGCTGGCGAGGTGAGAAAAGGGAGCCGACCAGCGGGACACACGTCTTCCAGGGCACTCCGGCCGGAAGCGAGGTCATCAGTCCGCCGCAGCGGGTACGACGGCGACGGGGCAGCGGGCGGTGTGCAGGACTTCGCTGCTCACCGAGCCGAGGAGCAGTCGGCGCAGGCCCGTGCGCCCCCGCGAGCCCACCACCAGCAGATCAGCCTCCTCGGACAACTCCGTCAGACGCGTCGCCGGACGCGCCCACTCGATGTGCAGTTCGACCGGCACCCGCGGATGCCGTCCGCGAAGCTCAGCGATCCGTCTCCCAACCAGACCCCGAGCGCTGTCCTCGGTCTCGCGCACCTCGCGTGCGGCGGCGGTGGCGCTGCCTGGACCGGGCAGCAGCGCAGGCCGGTGCAGGGCATGCACGACGTACAGGTGGGCTGAGCGGCGGTCGGCCTCCGCGAAGGCGAACTCCATTGTCTCCGGCGAGTAGTGCACGAGGTCGGCGCCGACCACGACGCGCTCGCGTGACGCTCCGCGGTGTGGACAGGGACGCGTCACCAGCACGGGGCACAGGGAGTGTGTGGCGACCCGAAGGCTCACCGAACCGAGGACCAGACGTGGAAAGCCGCCTGTGCCGCGATGCCCCAGCACCAGCAGGCACGCCTCCGCCGAGCGCTCCACGAGCGTCGAAGCGGGATCACCGAAGGGCAGTTCGCCGACGACGGCCAGATCAGGGAACGCGGAGCGGGCCACGGCCTCGAACCGGTCCACCACCGCCGCGCCCCGCTGCACGAGGGAGCCTCGCCCGGCCTCGTCCTCCTTGTCCCAGCCGAAGGGACCGGGCAGCATGATGGCGTGGGCAATGTGCAGGGGGATTCCCCGCATCATGGCCTGACGGGCCGCGTAGCGCACAAGGACATCCTGGTCGTCGGCGTCATCCACGCCGACGATGACAGGCTTCACGTCAGCCATCTCGGCTCCTCCCTCCGAGAGCTCCGTCACGGCCTGCCCCGGCCTGGTCCTCAAGGGACGGCCGCGGATGTGGACGGAGCCGGCCCGAACGGCTGCGACGTATCGCTTTCATCGTTGTCCACGTACCGAGAGGATCACTGCGAGCAGCAGCCCGATGCCGGCCATGGCTGCGAGCGCTACAGCGACTTTGACCGTCCACGAGCGCTCCGTATCGCCGCGGAGGGCTGTTTCGCGGCCCGCGGCACCGCCTTGCTCCGCCTCGTCCGTGCTCGGGTCCCGGTGCCCGTCGTCCGTGCTTCGATCAGCGTCGGCTGCGTCGGGGAACTGCTGGTTGATCGTGTCGATACGTCGTGCCAGAGCCGGATCGTCGTCGGCCAGGCGTCGCTCGATGAGAGCGAACGCGTGTGCCTCGTCCGGTGAACTCATGTGGGTCACCTCGGCGTCGAACGAACGGATCCGATGTCTGGGTGTGACCCGGCCCCGTGCCTTGGTGCGGTGGCGCCGACCAGACGTTTACCCGACCGCCTGCGGGAACACCGGGTACCCGTCCCCGGAAGGCTCACGCGTGGTGGGGGTGTGTCAACTTAACGGCTGATCTTGGTTGTTGAGTTATCGCTGGTCGGTGGGGGTCAGGCGGCCGTCGAAGGTGATCTGGAAGGCGTTGAGGGGTGCCTTCCAGCGCATCGTCCAGCGGCGCCGGCCCTTGCCCGTCGGGTCCAGGCTCATCAGCGCCATATAGACGCACTTCAACGCGGCGGCCTCCGAGGGGAAGTGGCCGCGGGCCCGAACCGCCTTGCGGATGCGGGCGTTCACACTCTCAATCGCGTTCGTGCTGCAGATGACCTTGCGGATCTCGACGTCGAAGGACAAGAAGGGCACCATCTCGGCCCAGGCGTCGGACCACAGCTTGATCACGGCCGGATACTTGGTGCCCCACTTCTCGGAGAACTCCAGGAACCGCTCGGTCGCGGCGGCCTCGCTCGGCGCGGTGTAGACGGGCTTCAAGTCCTTGGCGACCTTGTCCCAGTCCTGGCGAGCGCAGTACCGGATGCTGTTGCGAATCAAGTGAACGATGCATGTTTGGACGACGGTGCGGGGCCAGACCGTCTCGACCGCGTCCGGTAGACCCTTCAGCCCGTCGCAGACGAGCATCAGGACATCTTCAGCTCCGCGATTCTTCAGCTCGGTGAAGACCTGAAGCCAATGCTTGGCACCCTCCCCGCCGTCACCGGCCCAGATCCCGAGAATGTCCCGGGTACCCTCGACAGTGACGGCCATCGCAACGTAGATCGGTCGGTTGGCAACCTTGCCATCGCGAATCTTCACGTTGATGGCGTCCACGAAGACGACGGGATAGACGCGATCGAGCGGGCGGGCCTGCCATTCCGCCATGCCCTCCATCACCTTGTCCGTGATCGTGGTGATGGTCTGCTTGGACACCTCCGCCCCGTACACCTCGGCCAGATGAGCCGATATCTCCCCGTGCGTGAGGCCCTTCGCGGACAGGGAGAGCACCATCTCGTCCACGCCGGTCAGGCGCCGCTGCCGCTTGCGGACGATCTGCGGTTCGAAGGTGCCGGCGGTGTCGCGGGGCACCTTCACCTCGACCGGGCCGACGTCGGTCAGCACCGTCTTGGCCCGGGTGCCGTTACGGCTGTTGCCGCTGTTCCGGCCCGTCGCGTCGTGCTTGTCATAGCCGACGTGATCGGTGATCTCGCCCTCCAGGGCGGACTCCAGCACCCGCTTCGTCAGCTGCTGCAGCAGCCCACCCTGCCCGGTCAACTGCAACCCCTCCGACCGGGCACGCTCCACCAGCATCGCGACCAGTTGCTCGTCGGACACGGGCACAGGCTGCCCGGACCGGGCACTCTCGACAGGCTCCACGGTCTCCAACTCCACGGCGGTATCAGTCACTTGGCTTCACTCCCATGATCGTCGGATCCGCCGTTAGATTGGCTCTGTCCCGTAATCGGTGGTAGCGCTGTGTGGTGATCACTGGAGGAGGATGCGGTGGCGGAGCAGGGAGAACCCGGCTCGGCCGTGCATCTGCCTCATGATCTTCTTGGTTCGTGTGTTGACGCCTTCGGTGCGGCCGTTGTGGTACGGGGTGGTGAGTCCGGCGTCGACGGCTGCGCGGTCGAGCTCAAGGCCGTTCGTGAAGGAGTGCAGGTGGGGCAGGTCGGTGGAGCGAACTGCGGTGATCCAGACGGTGAGCTTGACGTCGTTGCCCTCGGCCGGGGTCAGCAGCTGCGCGAACTCGCCGGTCAGGCGGGCGAGTCCAGTCATCTCGGGGCAGGCTTTGGTGAGTTCCCGCAGCAGTGCGGCGTCCTTGTCGCGCAGGCTCTCGGGGCGGGTCAGGAGGAGGCGGGCGAAGCGCTGCGGGGTGGTGACGGGCTTGTCGCCCTCGGCCCGGCCCTGGGTGATGTAGCGGTAGAGCAGGTTGAGGCTGCCCGTGTATCCCAGCTCCTTGACCTCCCGGAACAGTTGCTTGACGGGGACGGCCGGGTCGGCAGCGCGACGGGCGCGGAGGTGGTCGCGGTAAGGGTCGACGAGCGTGGGCCGGTACCGGGGTGCGCGACGCTCGGCGGTGGGCTCCTTCATGCGGGCGTACCGCTTGACGGTGTTCAGTGCGACGTCGAGGCGGCGGGCGCATTCGAGCAGGCCGACACCCTTTTCGAGCAGGTCGTGGACCTGCTGCCAGCGTTCGCGGGTGGTCTGCTCGCGGACGCCCCCGGGGCGGGCGGGGTTCACGGCGGTCGCCCAGCACGCGGCGTGGGAGCGGACCTCGGCCAGGACCTTGCCGCACAGGTTGCTCCACAGATGCCACCTGTCGCTGACCTGCACTGCTTCGGGCAGGGCCTGGCGGATCGCCTCGCCATAGGTAGTGGAGCCGTCCCGGCAGACGTACTCGGCCCCGGGATGCTCGCGCAGCCACACCGCCAGGGTCTCGGCGGTGCGATCGGGCAGGACGTCGATCCGCTCGCCGGTCTCGGCGTCAATGATCACGGTGGCGTAGCGGTGCCGGCGCTTGAGGGCGAAATCGTCGACGCCGAGCACGCGCGGGACGCGCAGCGGCGGGACCGCCCTGCGCATGAGTATGCGCAGGGCGGTCGAGCGAGAGATCCAGCAGGCCAGCACGCGTGAGAGGCGTTCACCCGCCCGGCCCGCTAACTCCTTGACCACAGAGCCGAGTTGGTCGGCCAGACGGTTGGTCCGGCGCTGGTAGCGCTCCACGACGCCGGGAACCTGCTCGCGGAACGTCTGCCGCGAGCAGCCGAGCACCGGGCACACCAGCCGCCGCAACCTCACCGAGACGACGACCCGCCGTCCGTCCATGGGCACGTCCGCGACTCTCCGCCCGTGGAACCCGTGCACCCGCCCTGTCGGCGTGCCGCACTCGGGGCACGGCACCAGATCGTGCCGGGTCCGCGCCGTCACCCGGATCAGGCCGCCCTCGTCCGCCACACCCTCGATGACCAGCGCCGACAACCCCGAAAACACCACGCTCACAAGCTCGTTGACATCTCGCACACCATGCCAACGATGCCCGTCACTCGTCGTTACCACCGATTACGGGACAGAGCCGTTAGATTTACACTCCCCTGCTGCACGGCCTCGTAGACGAAGGTCTTGGACGACTGGCCGCGGCAGGAGTACAGGCCCACGCCCCAGGCCGAGGTGACCGGCAGGAGCACGCCACCGACCGAGTCGCTCTCGCACCAGACCTCGACGCGGCGGGCCTGGGAGGCCCACAGGTTGCGCCGGTAGCTCTGTGTGTTGTGATGCATGGCGTCGTCGAGCGAGTCGTACTGGGTCTCCTGCCGGATCATGCGGGTGCCGTCGGTGATCCACTCCCAAGGAAGCCTCCCGGTCTCCCGCAGGAAGCCGACCTCACGGACGACGACGGAGTAATTCCGGCGGGAGTGGCCGGTGTCCTTGTCCCACAGAAGTCCGATGCCGAGGTAGTAGACGTGGCGGACGCTGCACGGATGTGCTGCCTCCGCCAGCTCGCAGATCGCCGCCCGTAGGGCCTCCACCTGCGCTTTTGTGCGGCGAGGCCGTTTTATGGAGCCAGCGTCATAACTCGCCATGCCTCCAGTGAACGCCCGAGGCAGTGCCGCCGTCACCGCCTCGCGAACCCGCGCGTCTTTCAGCTGATCCCGGACTACTTGCCCCATGGGCCAGCTGAGGCCTGCGGACCAGTCTGATCAGGCGCTCGCCTCAGCGACAGCCGCTCGGAACTCCTGCGTCATCAGGGCCACCGAGCCGCGCTGAACGGGAGCCCCGCCCGGCTCTGCCGACACCCTGGCCACTGCGGCGCTCATCCGCTCGTACATCGCCGCGTCGACCACAGCGCGATACGCCTCGGGGACCTCCCTGGTGTCCCGGACGGCGACCATCGTGCCGAAGCGGGTGCCGATCTGCCCGATCGTCTCGATCTTCCAGTCCAACTGCCGGGCTGCCTTGCGCATCGCGGCCCTGATCAGATCGACCCCGCCGAGCCCGACGGCCTCCTCGTCGTCCAGGCGCACCTCGTAGGTGCCGCCGTAGCCGCTGGCCCCCTCGGGACAGGAGCGGCGCAGCAACGGGACCAGGGCCTCGGCCATGGCCGTGCAGCGCGGGTCCTTCGTGTAGGAAGCCATCTGCGCATCGTAGAGCTGCGAGACAGCGCGCACCCTGGTTCGGCGGGGGGGGCACTCACTCGAAGTGGGCCGCGGCGTACGGCGTCGCGCCGCGCGTGCCTGCCGGTCAGACAGGTTCGAGGAGGTCGACGACGGAGAGCCCGGTCTCGCCGTTGACAAGCTGCAGGGCGACTTCGGCCCGGGCCGCCAGATCGAGCGGGTCAAGGCCTTCGGCGTACGCGGCGTGGACGATGCGGTCCAGGCCCGCTCCGACCAGCGGCGCGGCGGTGCGTAGCGAGGCATCCAAGGCCACGCCCTGTGTGGCGCCCCCGTGCAAGATGATGTTCCGCGTGCGGTACAGCCGGCGCAGTGCGATCCGGAAGGCACCGGCGACGTCGCCCAGCACCGGGCGGGGGTCCTTCACCAGGTCGGCCATGCGCTGGGCAGCGGGACGGTCGCTGTACTTCGTGGACGATCCGGTGAAGTCCAGTGCCGCCGCTCCGTGCGCGTCCAGCGCCTCGGCGACCAGACGGGCGCGCTCCTGGTTCGTGGTGCAGGCCCTGATGTCCCGGGCGGGCGCTGTCACGTTGTTGGGTGGGTAGGTGTCTGATGGTGCGTCGTGGCGTGGTGGAGCCCGGTTCCGGGCTGTGCTCAGGCCGTGGTGGAGGGGTAGGCGGCGCCGGTGATCTGCTCCCAGATTGCGAAGCGGACGGTCATCTCGGCTCGGTAGTGGTGTGCGGACAGCCGGTGGCGTCGGGGTCGGAAGTGGGGTGAGATGCCGCTGAACGCGGCCAGGAACCGCTGGGCAGCGCCGGTGCTGCGGAAGCCTTTCATCGCTCGTTCGCGCTGCCTTGTTGGCTGGTGGCTGTTCTCCGCCCGGTTGTTCAGCCCCTTGTGGGAGCGGTGCTCGACGGAGGGCATGACCTCGCGGTGGGCCGCGCCGTAGGAGCGGAGCTTGTCGGTGACGATCACCCGCGGCACCGTGCGGGTCTTCTTCATCAGCCTGCGCAAGAAGTGCCTGGCCGCGGCTTTGTCCATCCAGGACCTGCTGAACTGCTGGACCGGCACCTGCACCACCTGCCACCGCCCCCTGCCCAGAACGCCCACCACCAGCCCAAGCACAAGAGCCAGAGCAACCTAACGGAGTCCTACTAGGGCCGCATCAGTCAACGTTCGCCCCGTTGTTGGGCCTGTAGTAGGTGTCGTCCGCTTGCTGC
>NZ_JAJKLK010000016.1 GCF_020982545.1 Streptomyces sp. MNU76
CTTGGCCCGGTTGGCGTGGTGGTGGGACCGGTGTCACGAAGCGGTCCCACCACCACGCGCATTCGCTGGCCGGTGAGGTGGATGAGCACAGGTCGCCCAAGCGGTGAAGCGAGCGGCAGAGGGCTGCGTCAGAGGCAGACCTGGACGGCGATGCGGCGACAGGCCCCCTTGAAGGGTGAAGAGGCTGCCGGGTCCTCGTGCAACGGGCCATGGGCGTTGCGGAATTGCGGGGCAGGTTGCCCTGGCGGCGAGCCCAGATCTGGGCCATGCCCGACGCGCCCCACTGGTGCTTGTCGTTCGTGCGGATGTTGCGGGCCGGACCGTGGAAGTGGACTGGTAGCCCATTCCGGCGGCGAAATGCGCCGTGTCGTCACTGGACCAGGCGCGCGAGGACCTGATCTTTCCGCTCCGCACGCAGAACTCGGCCTGCATGGATATGGTGCCGATCTTCACCCCGGCCTCGTACATCCGGTACGTCCGGGAGACCGTAGTGCACTTGGTCTTCGCCGTACCGGACAGGTCCCGGCTGTTCAGCGGGTCTCCGCAGACGTAGTCGTACGCCCTGCAGCTGCAGCCCTGCACCGGGTCGGTGCTCAGGAATCGGCCCTCGCCCGGGGAGTAGAGCCGGACGCTCATGAGGACCGCCCCGGACGGGGTTTCGGAGGAGCGCTGATAACTAACTGCCCAGATACCCGTAACGGGTGCTGCCGGTCTCACCGTTCTCGGTCGCCAGGACCGCGTCGGCGAGTTCGTTGGCCGTTTTCTCGTGGTGAGTCGGCCGAGGTTGTTGTCGATCCAACGCTGGGCGTGCTCGTAGCCTTGGGCCTAGCCCTCACCTGGGATCACGTCTTCCTGAAAGGACGCCCCGACCTCGACCCGCCGCAGCCTCCGCACATCGCCGTGTGGCGCTCGGTCCGGCGGACCGGGGGCACCAAGACCCGGAAGTCCCGGCGCACGCTCGCCCTGCCGGCGCGCTGCGTCGAAGCCCTCTGGCAGCAATTCGAAGATCAGGGCTGGGACCGGCTCGCCGCTGACGAGAAGAGGAACACGGACTCGTCTTCTCCTCGACTGTCGGCAAGCCGCTCGACGCGGCCAACGTCCGCCGCGCCTTCCGTCAGGCGCTCAAGGACGTCGACGGGGTCAACGCCGACGAGTGGACGCCTCGGGAGCTCCGGCACAGCTTCGTGTCACTGCTCTCCGACCGGGGCGTCCCGCTGGAAGAGATCTCGCGGCTCGTCGGGCACTCCGGGACGGCTGTCACTGAGGAGGTCTACCGTAAGCAGATCCGGCCTGTGATCCAGACTGGCGCCGTCGTCATGGACGGCATCTTTGGAGCCGTGCCGCAGTAGCCGTAGTCCCTCGGCACGCACTCAGAATCGATAGTCACGCAGTTAGACACGCAGCAACGCCAGAGGGCCCTTACCGATTCGGTAAGGGCCCTCTGAACTGCTATCCAGCTGTCGGGGTGGCGGGATTTGAACCCACGACCTCTTCGTCCCGAATGAGGATCGGATGTGATCACCACCGGTTCGTATGCTGTTTTGGCTGGTCAGAGCGTTGGGATGCATTGGTGTCGGGTGGCCTGGAAGGGGCTTGGGGAGCGGGTTGGCTCCCAGATGGCTCCCAGAAGCGCCGGGACACCGATCGTTCTGCAGGGTGTCCCTCGGTGTGGTGCTCGTACACGCGGTTGCCCGTCTCGTCGGGAGGGCGTGTGGCTCGGCCGAGTGGCCGGGCCGCTTCGTAAAAGACAGGTGCTCGCCATCTCGGGCGCGCAGGCGAAGCGCCAGCAGGCTGGTTGCGGTCGAGCAGCCATCACAGGGCTGCCTCACCTACTCCTCACCGCAGACGCGTGCTGCCACGCATCGCGCTCGGCGCGGCCGTGCTCCTGGTCGCGGAGACCGCACTGCTGGTCGCGAACTCGGGTGATGGCGTGGCGCTGAACCTGGCCAAGCATCAGGAATCGGCAGCCAGCGCGCCGAAGAAGCCGAGAGCCAAGGAGGCTGCCGACATACCCTCGGCCCGCGTCGCCTCCCGACTGTACGGCCATCGCATGGAGGCGGTGAGCGAGCGTACCGAGACGTCGACCACCTGGGCCAACAAGGACGGCAGCCTGACGACGGAATTGGCCGCCGGTCCTGTCCGTTTTCGAGACTCGGACACGGGCCAGTGGAACGGCGTTGATGTCAACCTGCATGAGGTGAGCGGCGGGGTGGAGCCGAAGGCCCATCCGGCCGGTCTGCGGCTGACGGGCAAGACGGGGACCCCGACGAAGTCGCTGACGGCGGCACGCGAGGCCAAGGCCACCGATTTGGTGACCCTCGGCGAGGGCGACCAGCAGATCACCCTGCAGTGGAAGGGCGGGCTACCGAAGCCCGAGCTGGACGGGACGCGGGCGAAGTACGTCAACGCCATACCCGGCGCTGACGTGGTCGTCGAGGCCACCCGTACCGGCTTCGAGCAGTTCGTCGAGATCAAGCGACGTCCAGACGCGGGCGCCTACTCCTACACGTTGCCGTTGAAGGCCAAGGGTCTGAAGGTCAAGCAACTGGACGACGGCAGCGTGCAGTTCACCGACAGGAAGAACAAGAAGCAGGCCGTGATGCCTGCTCCGGTGATGTGGGGCGCCACCGTCGACAAGCGGTCCGGCGAGCACACGAACCGGGCCAGAGTCGGCTTGAAGGTAGTGAAGAAAGGATCTTCCGTCGACCTGGTGGTCACCCCGGACGCCAAGTTCCTCACCGACCCGGACACCACCTATCCAGTGACGGTCGACCCGTCCACCTCGTCTCTGTCGAATGTCTTCGACACCTACGTGCAGCAGGGCGAGACGGTCGACTGGTCCACCGACACCGAGCTGGACCTCGGCGACCCGGGCACCACCAACTCCGACGGCACCCCGCGCACAGCACGGTCCTTCATATCGTGGAATACGCGTTCTCTGGGCGTCTTCAGCTGTTGCCGGGAGAGAAACGCAGGTTGATGCAGCTCAGCGCCTTCTCTACGCAAGCTACCAACGCAACAGGTGTGGCGCTATCGCTGAATCGAGTGCCTCCACCGGAGAGAGATCGCTGCGGCGTGTGGCCCACTCCGCGCTGCCGGACATGGGCGTTCCCGACAGGACCGGCCCAGTGGGTGGCTTCCCGGAGACTGGCGCCGCCCAGTTGCTCTCGGGCAGAGCCGTCCTGGCCACCGTAATCTCGGCAACATCAGGGTGAACTCATCTGGATTGCAGGCCAGTTGCACCGTTTATGTGACGAAGAACACTCCGCCTGTGAAATGTTCGGCGTCCGCCTTCCGTGATCTTGTCATAGTTTCCGGTCTTTACCTGATGCATACATTCTCTTGTGCATCACATGTGTGATGACGGTGAGGAATGAGAGAAATCGGGGACTCATGACGGTTCACAGACCCGCGCCACGATGGCGCAGGAGATCTTGGCGGCAGGGGGCCGGTCGCTGGACAGCGGGCAGTGTCGCCTTGGCCGTGGCCATTACCCTGCTCGACGCGACGAGTTCGGGGGCGGCCTCGCCGACCCGGACTGTGGATGCGCCGAAGAAGACAACAGCGACCCAGGCAGCCGACATACCTTCCGCCCGAGTCGCGGCACGGCTGTCCGGCAAGAGAGTTGAGGCGCTCTCGGAGCGCACGGAGACTTCGACGACGTGGGTGAACAAGGACGGCAGCCTCACAAGCGAGTTTGCGGCCGGTCCGATTCGCTTCGAGCGGGACGGCAAGTGGGTCAATGTCGATGTGGAGCTGCGCGAAACCGGGGAAGGCGTCGAGCCAGTCGCGCACCCGGAAGGGCTGTGGCTCGCGGGGAAGACGGGGACGCCGGCCAAGTCGCTGAAGGCCGCTCGGGAGGCCAGGGCTACGGACTTGGTGACGCTCGGCGAAGGCGACCAGCAGATCACCCTCCAGTGGAAGGGCGGACTACCCAAGCCCAAGCTGGATGGCACGCGCGCGGAGTACGTCAACGCGGTGCCCGGTGCGGACGTCGTTGTCGAGGCCACTCGTACCGGCTTCGAGCAGTTCGTGGAGATCAAGCAGCGCCCCGGCGCGGGAGCCTACTCCTACACACTGCCGCTCAGGGCCAAGGGCCTGAAAGTGAAGCACCTGCCGGACGGCAGCGTGCAGTTCACGGACAAGAAGAACAAGAGGCAGGCTGTCATGCCTGCCCCGGTAATGTGGGATGCCACCGTTGACGAGCGGTCCGGGGAGCACACCCGCAAGGCCGAGGTTGACCTGAAGGTGGTAAAGAAGGGTTCGTCTGTAGACCTGGTTATCACTCCGGACGCGAAGTTTCTCTCCGATCCGGACACGCGGTACCCCGTCACCGTCGACCCGTCCACATCGGCGCTCTCAAACGTCTTCGACACCTACGTGCAGCAGGGTGAAACGGTCGACTGGTCTGCCGACACCGAACTCGACTTCGGTAACCCCGGCACGAAAAACGCGGACGGTACGCCCCGTACCGCGCAGTCGTTCGTCTCATGGAACACAACGCCGGTACAGGACGCGCTGATCCAGGACGCGAAGCTGTCGCTGTGGAACTTCCACTCGGGCAACACCGACTGCAAGCTCCATCCGTGGGAGGTGTGGGCCTCCGGCGCGGCATCCACGTCCAGCCGCTGGACGAACCGCCCAACGATGACGGCGAAGAAAGCCACCTCGACCGAGACTCGCGGAAACGCCGACTGCACCGCGCAGCCGGACGGCTGGATCAATGCGGACGTGACGACCCTCGTCCAGGAATGGGCGTCGGCCAAGGCCACCCGCGGCCACATGGGCATCCGTGCCTCGGACGAGTCGGTGGTGGCGCAGTGGAAGCGGGTCAACTCCGCCAACGCGGCCTCCAACCCGCCGAAGCTGGTGGTGAACTACAACTACCGGCCGCGCACCGGCACCAAGCAAGAGGCCGGCCCACCGTACTTCTCCTACAGCGGCGCCTACGTGGTGAACACCACCACGCCCACACTGCGTGACACTTTCGTCGACGCTGATGGTGACAAGGTCAACGGCACGTTCCAGATCTACGACAACGCCACCAATACTCAGGTCGGCGACGTCATCGTCTCCAAGTACGTCCCCTCCGGGCAGGTCGCCTCAATCACCGTCCCGTCCGGGGCACTGACCAACGGCAAGACGTACAAGTTCCGCACCTCGCCGTACGACGGCGCGCACTACAACAACGGCTGGTCGGCGTGGAAGACCTTCACGGTCGACACAAGCGCCCCTTCCGCGCCCTCGAAGATCGTCTCCTCGGACTACCCGTCGAACGCCTGGGTCAAGGGCGTGGGCCAGGCTGGCACCTTCACCGTCACCCCACCAGCATCCGACCACAACTGGCTGGAGTGGTCCCTGGACGGCGTGACCTGGGCCAAGGTCTCCACTAACGGCTCCACCGCCGACAAGGCCCTTTCCATCACTCCGCCGAAGGACGGTACCCACACCCTGCAGGTGCGTTCGGTCGACAAGGCGGACAACAAGTCCGAGGCGATCGAGTACACCTTCCACGCCGGTCCCGGCGGCTTCGTACAGCCCTCCGACGGTGAACGCACCGCGCGTCGTCTGCCGCTGGTCGCCGAGGCCGACGCCAGCAAGTACGACAGCGTTTCCTTCTCGTGGCGCCGCTCCGAAGCCGACAGCTGGGTCAAGATCCCGGTCGGGCACATCACCTCCGGCGGAAACCCACTCGCTGCCTGGCCGGTGGCGCTGACCAACGGCAAGAACGCGCAGCTGGTGTGGAATGCCACCAGCACCGTCGACCCCGACGGCTCGGTGCAGGTCAAGGCCGACTTCACCGGCCCCAGCAGCGCTTCCGGCAGCACTGAGCCGCTGACCGTGGTTGTCGATCGCAACGCCGACGGTGCCGCCACACGGGACATTGGTCCCGGCTCTGTGAACTTGCTGACCGGCAACTACTCGATCGACGAGACAGACGCCTCCTTCTATGGCATGGGAGTGAACCGCACCGCCTCCTCCCGTACCCCCGAGGCAGGAGCGAATCAGGAAGGCCAAGCGGCGATCTTCGGCAAGGGGTGGGTGGCTGGCACGACTGCAGAGCTGACAGGTTCGGACTACTCGCACCTGAAGCAGATCTCGGCCACCGCCGTGGCCGTTGTCACCGCTGATGGCAGCGAGATCCACTTCACGGCCAATACCGACAAGACCGGCTGGGTCCCCGAGCCCGGCGCCGAGCGCCTCACCCTCAAGGGTGGTACCAGCGGGGCCTTCACTCTCTCCGACACCGCGGGTACGGTGACGGAGTTCACCAAGCCCGACACTGGCTCCACCACGTGGCAAGTCTCCAGCACCCTGCTGGATGGGCTGTCCAACTCCACGATCACGGTGGCCTCCGAGGCAGTGGACGGAACGAAGCTGGCCCGCCCGAAGCGGATCATCGCCCCGTCTTCGGCGGTCTCCGCGGCGACCTGCAATTCGACTCCGACCACCAGGGGCTGCCGGGTGCTGGAGTTCGTCTACGCCACCTCCACCACAGCCACGTCTGACTCCTTCGGCGACTACGCAGGACAGGTCAAGGAGATCCTGCTCTACGCTTCCGGAAAGGGGGCTTCCTCCGCCACCGCCCGGGCTGTAGCAACCTACCGCTACGACGCCGAGGGCCAGCTGCGCCAGTCCTGGAACCCCCGTCTGGCCCAGTCGACGCAGACGCAGTACGCGTACGACACTGCGGGCCGTGTCACCTCCCACAGGACGTCCACTGACCAGCCGTGGACCTTCACCTACGGCAAGGCGGGTGCGGCCGCAGCCGCTGGTGACGGCATGCTGCTCAAGGCGAGCCGCCCGGCACTCAAGCAGGGCACCACGAACACGGTCGAGGGCACTGCGGCAACCACCCTCGTCTACGACATCCCGCTCACTGGTACCGCGGCCCCCTACAAGATGGGGGCTTCGGATGTGAAGGCGTGGAGTCAGACCGACGCACCTACCGACGCCACCGCCGTTTTCCCGGCCGACGTCACACCTGCCTCGAATTCGGGCAGTGACCTCAGTGGCGGTGCCTACACCCGTGGCGACATCCATTACCTCGGTATCTCCGGCCGTGAGGTCAACACGGCGTCTCCTGGCGGGCACATCGGGACCAGCGAATACGACCACTTCGGCAACACGGTGCGGACGCTGACCGCAGCCAACCGGGCGGTCGCCCTTGGGCTCACCACGACTGACAAGGCGACCCAGTCGGAGCTCGGCATCGCCCAGCTGACCAGCGCCGAGCGCGCGGACCTGCTGGCCACCCGAACCGACTACAACGGCACGGGGACGCGCGAGCTGGAGAAGTTGGGCCCGCTGCACCGGATCGACCTCACCGCGGACCTGAAGTCCGACACGACCACCCTTGCCTCAGCCGGCTCCTCGGCGACCGCCCGCACCTGGACGGTCAACGCGTACGACGAGGACCGTCCGACGAACGGCACCGCCAAGATCAAGGACCAGATCACCAAGACGACGGTCGGCGCCCAGGTCCGGGAGCACCCCACCGTCCACGGCGAAACCCGGGTCACCCAGACCGTCTACGACTGGGCCAAGGGACTGCCGGTCAAAACAATCCAGGATCCGAGCGGACTGGCCCTGACCACGGTGCGGGAATACGACGCCCAAGGACGGATCACCAAGGAGCAACTGCCCGGAGCCACCAGCACCGACGCCACGACCCAGGCAACCACCTACTGGTCCGCCACAGGCAGCGGCACCTGCGCCGGCCGCCCGGAATGGGCCGACCTGCTCTGCTCCACCGGCCCAGCCGGGACCATCACCGGCGGCGGCAGCAACCCAACCCAACTGCCCACGTCCACATATGAGTACGACTCCTGGGGCAACACCACAGCGGTGATCGCCACCGCCAACGGGGTGACCCGCACCAGCAGCACGACATACGACGGTGCCGGCCGCCCGACCACCACAACGGTGACCGGCGGCACGGGACAGGCCGTCCCGACCACCACCGTCGGCTACGACGGCGCCACTGGCCGCCAGATCACCACCAGCTCGACAACGGCCGGCACCATCACCAGGAGCTACGACACTCTGGGTCGCCAGGTCTCCTACACGGACGCCGACGGCGGAACCACCACGGCTGAGTTCGACCTGCTTGACCGCCCAGCCAAGATCACCGACAACTCGCCGTCAACCGTCACCTACACGTATGACACGGCCGCCGAGCCGCGCGGCCTGGCAACCAAGGCCACCGATTCCGTCGCGGGAGCCTTCCAGGC
The DNA here is from genome assembly GCF_020982545.1 of Streptomyces sp. MNU76. Lineage (GTDB taxonomy): Bacteria > Actinomycetota > Actinomycetes > Streptomycetales > Streptomycetaceae > Streptomyces. The sequence continues at coordinate 8,235 of NZ_JAJKLK010000016.1, forward strand.
CACATACGACGCCGACGGCACCCCGAGCACCGAGAAGCTGCCCGGCGGATACAGCCTGACCGTCTCCAAGAACCCGGCGGGCGAGATCTCCGAGCGCACCTACACGCGCGACAGCGACAGCACCCTGGTGTACTCCGACACCGTCACATCTTCCGTGCACGGCCAGGCCACCTCGCACGCTGGGTGGTCCGACCAGACCTACCGTTACGACGCCGTCGGACGCCTGGCCGAGGTCCAAGACACGTCGGCAACGGTCTGCACCCGCCGGTCGTACACATTCGACGCCCGTGCGAACCGCAAGTCTCTGACCACGGCGACGAGCGCTCCAGGCGTGGACTGCCCCACCAGCGGTGGCACGACCGTGTCCAGCACCTACGACAGCGGCGACCGCATCGTCGACACCGGCTACAGCTACGACGCGTTCGGCCGCACAACGGCCCTGCCCGGCAATGGCACCATCAGCTACTACACGAACGATCTCGTGCACCAGCAGATCGCCAACGGCCAGCGGCAGACGTGGCAACTCGACCCCAACCTGCGCCTTCGGTCGTGGAAGACCGAAACGGGCAGCGGCAGCACCTGGACCGAGACCGGAACCAAGCTCAACCACTACAGCGGTGACGACGACGGACCCCGCTGGATCGTTGAAAACACGGCCACAGGAGAGATCACCCGCAACGTCGACTCCCTCTCCGGCGACCTCGCCGCCGTCACCGGCAAAACCGGCGCCACGGCGCTGCAGCTCAGCAACATCCACGGCGACATCGCACTCCAGCTTCCACTGGACCCGTCACAGGCGCCAACAGCTCTGGACAGTGACGAATACGGCAACCCCAGGGTCAGCCAGTCCGCCACCCGCTACAACTGGCTCGGCGCCAAACAGCGCTCCACTGAAACGGTCACCGGCCTCAGCCTCATGGGCGTCCGTCTCTACAACCCCGCAACCGGACGCTTCCTGTCGACCGACCCGATCTTCGGAGGCAACGCCAACGCGTACGAGTACTGCGTGGGAGACCCAGTCAACTGCTACGACCTCAACGGAACCTTCCGCTACAGCTACTGGAAGAACTCGTGGTGGAACCCCGTCCAGTACTTCTGGCTGCAGATCAAATTCACGCGGAGTGAGACACGAAAGCTCGCGTGGGGTGCAGCTTCCGCTGGCACTCTGCTCGGCATCGTGAAGGACTACGTTCCGGGATGGTGGAAGCACGTCGTCAACGGCCTGCGCTTCTACTCCTGGTACATCGCCACCGTAGCCGGCCACATCTACTACAACACCAAAGGCTGCGCAACACTCAAGGGCGGATACGCCAAGTGGAGCACAGCATATAACGGGTGGTACATAGCACCTACCATCTGGAAACGTCGATGCTGAAACCGAGAGCGAGCCGATGAAACCGAACACCAATCTCCTGATGGGCATCGCAGAGGCAATCGCATGCGTGGCCCTCGCCGGAATCTGCGTCGCAGCAGCGGTAGACGGGGATCACATCGCCTGGCTCTTCGGCTTCGGAAGTGCGACCTTCGCGTGGGACCTGTGGCGCAGGTTCGGTAAGACGAGGGGCGAAACGGACCCGATGGCAAATCGCGAACACTGAGTCACCTGCTCCACACAAGACAGGGGGCTGCCGTCAAGAAGACGGCAGCCCCCTGTGCGACGATTGCAGGTCTGGTGAGCCCGTGAAGATCCAACTGTGGTCCGCAGGACGATCGGCGCGCTGCGACCCTGCCATCACGCTCCGCATGGCCCCACGCGCTGAGCGGACTCTCGTCAGCCAGAACCTCGGCACAGGTGCTTTCGGACAGGTGAAGTCATAGCTTCCCGGGGCGTGGCTGGTTCAACGCACGAGTCAGTTCCCAGTTGGCGGCCCGAGCTGCTTCCAGTTCCTCCGTTCATTCCTCGATCTCGCCACTTCTCTCGGCGAGTTCCTGTTCCAACACGGCGATTCGACGCTGGAGTTGGTCGATGTCTGGTGGCGCCGTCCCAAGCCCGGATTCACTGAGCCTTTTCCAACCTGCGGCTTGAGGCCCGGCAGTGGGCTGACAAGTGGCGAAGTCCCTGGTAGATGGGTTCTTTCGTAACGCAACCGGTCTCCACCAGAGGCTTCGTGTGCTTGCTTACCGTCGGCCGTCGACGTGGACGTGGGCTGTCAGGAGCCCGTGGTGTGCCAGTCCTGTCCTTCGGCCCACTGCTGGAGTGTTGTCGTGGACAGGCCATGGTGGGCGGCGTGGTGGGGGCGCGCGGAGTAGCCGACGTGATCGAGCCAGACCTGGCCGGCTGCCATTCCCTCGTGGATGCGCCCGTCGAGTTCCTCCGCCTTCAGGAAGACTGCGGTGATGTCGCGGCGTGCGGCCTTGGAGAGGACGGCCGCGATCTCGGAGAACGTCGGCGCGTCGCCGGCGAGCTCGATCTCTGCCTCGTGGAACTTCTTGGGGTCGGCCACGGCTGCGGCAACGGCGGCTCCGAAATCGTCCGCTGCGATGAGCGCCAGCGGGGTCTGCGGGCTCGCCGCGGTCAGCAGCTCGTCCTGGGCCAGGGCGGGGAACATCCACAGGACCTTGGGAGGGATGAAGTTCTCCATGTAGAAGGCGGGCTTGAAGATGGTCCAGGCGTCGAGGCCCCCGTGCCGGACCGCGTCTTCCGCGCCTTCCTTGCCGTCCCAGTAGGTCTTCTGTACCTCTGGATAGATGATGTCGGGGTGCCGGGCCCGCCATCCTGTCGCCGACACGGACGTGTGGATGATCTGGGCTACGCCGGCCCGCCTGGCCGCGGCAACGATGTTGCGGGCCTGGCGCTCTTCGGTGCCGGCCTCATCGAGGGCCGGCATCTGCATGGAGAAGACCACGTCGTGGCCGACACCGGCGGCGTCGAGCGAGGCGGTGTCGTCCATATTCCCGGCTGCGAGGGCGACGCCCTGTGCGGCGAGAGCGCGGGCAGCACCGGAAGAGGGGTCGCGGACGAACGCAGTGACGTGGTGTCCCTCCCGGAGCAGAGCCTGGACGGCGGCTCCACCCTGCATCCCCGTTGCTCCGGTGACCAGCACTCTGGCCTTGTTCTGACGCGGCATGGCCCCGGGTTCCTCTCGGTTCGACAGGTGTAGGTGTCAGGCGGGCGTGAGAGCCCGACAACTAGAGACCCTACAGTATCGAGTCGGAGTGGTATCGAGTTGTGGAATCCGGCGTGCCGCAGGCGGCCGGCACGCGGCCGTGAGGCCCCGGCACACAAAGGCAAGGCCGGTGACGACGGCTTCAGGCGGTAGGGGCACCGCCGATCAGAGGCAGGAGAACCTGGTCCACCAGGCGCACGACGCCATCGGCATCGAGGACGGCACCGAGCAGGGGCTCCTGCAGCACCATCAGGGAGATGACGGCCGCGATCTCCAGCCTGCCGGGCGACAGCAGATGGGCGACCCTGTCCGCGCTGATCTCTCCGCGCTCCCGGGCACGGTGAAGGCAGGCGGCGATCCCCTGCCGCTGCCCCACGACATAGCGATCACGCATGGTGTCGGCGATCTGGGGGTGAGAAGCGGTGGCGGCGGCCAGGACAGCCGAAAAGCGACGGCCCCGGGGCTCAAGGCAGGCGGAGCTGCACGTCAGTGTGGCGATCAGGTCATCACGCAAGGTCTCGGCGGTCGCCGCCTCAGCCGGGGCCGAGGGAAGCATGAGGCTTTCCAGCGCGTCGGCGACCAGGTCCTCGCGGGAGGCCCAGCGACGGTAGACGGTGGCCTTGGCGACCTTTGCGCGTGCGGCCACCGCACTCATGGTGAGATCCGCATACCCGCTCTCGACGATCAGGTCCAGGACCGCCTCGATGATGCTGCTGTCCCGCGCCACGTCACGGGCGGGCCCGAAGGCGCCGCTGGGACGCTGGCGTCCAGTGGGGCGTGTTGTCCTACTCATGCGCAAGACCGTACGACATCGGTTTCCGCGACTGGCGCGACCTCCCGCCACACTGGAATTACGACAGGGCGGCGCGAGACACGGAGCAGGAGCAGGGAGAGTTGGCCACCGGCACGCTGGATCCAGACTGTGCGTGCATGGGCAAACTGTTCCCGGAGAGCTTGATCACCGCCACCGACAGCGTCGTGGACGTGCTCAAAAAGGATCTCTCATCGCTCCAAGGCGGATCCGACGACCGTGGGCCCTCGTCCAACCGGACGGCCGGAACGGTCAGTTGGGCTGACAGACCGATGAAGCCCTGGTAGATGGGTTTTCGACCAAGAAGAACCGTCTCCACCAGGGGATTCGCGTGCTTGTCTACTCGTCCGGGCTGGACGTGTCCAGCTCTGCCCTGCGCTTCCTGTCCGCCAAGCTCCGCCGGCACCGCCAGGAGCGCGGTACTCGCTGGCGTCGCCTGAGCCCGGGCCGGCAGGCACTGCTCACTCTCGCCCACCTCCGCAATGGTCATCCGTATGCCCAACTCGCGGCCGGGTTCGGCATCGGGACCACGACCGCATACCGGTACATCGCCGAGGCCGTAGACATGCTGGCCGCCCTCGCCCCGAGCCTTGCCGAGGCGGCCCGGACCGCATCGACGAAGGCATTCGTACTGCTGGACGGGACCCTGCTGCCGATCGACCGGATCGCCGCGGACCGGCCCTTCTACTCCGGAAAGCACAAGAAGCACGGAATGAACGTGCAGATCCTGGCCGATCCGTCCGGGCGGCTACTGTGGGCCTCGTCGGCACTGCCCGGGGCCGTCCACGACGTCCGTGCGGCCCGCGAGCACGGCATCATCGACGCGCTTGCCGAGGCCGGTGTCAACTGCTGGGCCGACAAGGGCTACCAGGGCGCCGGAGGCACGGTCCGTGTTCCTTATCGCGGCCGGTGGGAAACGCTTTCTGCCGGGCAGCAGGCCGTCAATCGATCCCACGCCAAGATCCGGGCGCTCGTCGAACAAGCCGTCGCCACCCTCAAGTCCTGGCGGCGCCTCCGCAAAATCCGTTGCTCGACCACTCGCATCACGGACCTCGTCCAGGCCGTCCTCTGCCTGCATCAGGCCAGCTCAGCTTGAGGATGGAAAACGCTCACTCCATGCCTGCTCGCCGAGCTGCGCGGAAAGCCGCTTCTCCAACTGGCGCACCCGTGCGACGAGACGGATATTCCGCTCCAGCGAGTTGGCCAGGTCGGCCTGCAAGGAGGCTCGGCTGACGGCAGCCAGTCGACCTTCCTCGACTGGCGTACTGGCAGCGGCGTGAACGCGTTCGAGCAGATCACGGTGACGGTAGAGGAAGCTTCGGTCGACACGGGCGGCGCGAGCGAGGCCGGAGCCAGTGATGTCGTCTCCGGTCCGCAGGGCTGCGTCCAGGGCCTTGATCACTCGGTCGCGGCGCCGTGCGGAGTCGGCTCGCTTGCCGTCGATCATGCTGGAGGTCATCCAATCCTCCCAGAGCGGAGGTCGGGTAGTGGCTGCCTCACCTTCGGCAGGCCGAGCGAGACGACGCTCGCCCGCGTTCTGCGGACAACGGTCACGGCCTGCTGGATCTGCGCCCGGTCCGTCTCATTTGACTTGACAGGTCCCGGTACGGCAGGTCGTCGAACCTTACCTACGGAACGAAGGGCCACAGTGCCAGAGGCAGGAGCAGTTACTTCAACTTCCACATCAACCACGTGAGGTTCCGGCAGTGGGGACGATACCGATAGACCGCGTGTCCTGGCCGGAGGACGGCAGGATCGGTCGGATCACCGCAGGCGAGTACGCAGGGCTGTACCTGCTTCTCGCTGTGGAGATCAACAACTCCTGGGCCTTCTACATCAGTGAGGACCCGAGAACCGGCGAAGTCGACCAGCTCAAAGCGGACGACTTCTGGGCCACCGACGAGGACACACCTCTGCTGGTCGAGGAGATGGCGGTGGAATGGGCAGACGAGTCGCAGGACGCGGCACTGGAAAAGGAGATCTTCGATATCCGCGGCGAATGGCACAAACGGCGCCGTAGAAACACCTTGATTCGGTCACTGTTCCGGCGTCCAGGACATCGAGCCTGATCATCTGGGCCACCGGCCGGAGCGACCCTCCTGCCGGTGGCACTACTCATGGATTCCGCTCCGCAGGGGCCGGGTGTCGGCGCTCACGTAATTGGCCCAACGGTCGCTCGTCGTGCCCCAGGGGAGCGCGAGCGAATTTCATTCGTCGTTCCCGTCGCGGATCCGGTGAGTGCGTGGCAACAGCGGCAGCTGGGAGAGGCTGGACGGTCTCTCGCTTCACTCCCGGGCTCACGTCGGCCAGTGGCCAGCACGGCCCTGCGACGCAGCGGGACGACGAGCGCAGGCTGGAGCAATTACGTGAGCGTCCACAGCCGGGCGACCTGGAGATCCTGATCGTGATGTACGCCGACTACGACGTCACCTACCTCTCCCACGCTGTGGCCGACCTGCCGGTCGTGCTGGTCGGGCGTCGGCGCTCGGACCGGGTCATGCGTCCGCTGGGGCTTCGCAACGTCTGCGCGACGGCGGCCCGCCCGTCGGCCGCACCGAAACAGTCCAAGCCGGGCCAGGGACGGCCGCCCGGCCCGAAGAACAAGCACCGGGCCAAGCGCCACGACGTCGGCAAGACCGTCAAACGTGCCGAGTCGATCAAAAAACACCAAGCCCGCCGAGGATGAACGCCAAGCTCATCCGATCAGGGCAACGGGGGCGTCCCAGGCGTTGCGGTCGACGGTGATGGTGTGGCCGCCGCGGGTCTCCTTGCTGTTGACCATGTACTGGTGGGCGCGGCTGTGGTTGGTGTACAGCTTGGGATCCCAGGGCCAGTCGGCGGTGGTGGTGTTCTTGTTGTTCCACAGCGCGTACCAGAGGTTGCCCGGCAGGTCGGTCCGGTCCTTCGCGGTGGCGATGGCCTTGGCGCTGGAGCTGCTGAAGCCGTAGAGACCGGCGCGGTATGTCTTCGCCCGCAGGGTCTTGGTGAAGGAGCGTACGTACGTCAGAGTGGCGTCGTTGCACGCCTTGTTCGTGATGTCGTACGACTCCATGTTGAGGTAGATGGGGCTGCCTGGCTTCATGCCGAGGGCGGTAGCCTTGGCGATCGCGTCCTTGGCGTTGCTCGCCCCGAGACTGGCTGCCGTGGAGGCGGTGAACCTTTCTGGGTTCCTGCTGGTCTGGCAGGGCGGCTGGGCTCCGACGTAGAGCGGGATGAGCTTGAAGCCGACGGCGCTGACCGACTTCACCCAGGCCGCGGTGAGGTTGGGCTGGGCACAGCCGCGGTTCTTGCCGCCGATGTAGACGGCCGCGGCGCCGTAGAAGCCGGTGTTCCAAGCCTTCATCGCGGCGAGGGAGGGTGCCGTGCAGGTGTCGAATGCCCGGCCCGTGTATGTCTTCTGCGCAGGCCAGCTCGTGGCGGCCATGGAGGTCTGCGCCGCGATCCCGGCGCCAGCGACTACGACAACGCCGGTCGCGGCCCACGCGATGTAACGGCCTCTCTTGGACAGCCGGTGACTGGACATTCCCACCCCATTCGGATCACGGCCCGCAGCCGCGCTTGGTGCACCGGAAGGCATGCGCGAGGTGACACACCATGAGGTGTGGCTGCAGCGTTCGGCGCTTTCTACGGCGGCGGTAGAGCTCCGGCAGTCGGAGCGTTCTGCACCCTATCCAAGACCTGTCCGCTGATTGGTGGCGGAGGGTGGCAACGCTGGGTTCGATGGCCTCCGCGCAGCTGACGGTGGGCTTCGAGATCCTGGTCTCGAAGCCCACCGTCGAGAAAGTGCGGTTTTCGGTGGGCCGTCCGACCCGGGCGCGGACGGTGGGATCGCGTCGAGCGCAAGGAGCAGCTGAGCGAAGTCGCTACGGTTGCCGGCGGTCGGCAGGACCGCAGCTTTCCTTGTGCGCCGGCGTGTTCCGCCGGCCAGCGTACTGACGCGGGGGTGGCGGGGCGGGCAGTGACGTGCCGTGCGTCCAGCGGCGTGCCGTAGCCCCTCCGCCGGTAGAGGCGCGCGACGCAGCGGAGGGGACGCCGGCCCGGTGTGGGGGCAACGTCTCGTGGGGCAGGGGGCTCTCCGGTAGCTGCCGGCGGTCAGCGCTGCTTCTCCCCGAGGGCTGCGCGCAGCCAGTCCAGAGAACCGGTCGCCAGGACCGCGTCGGCGAGTTCGTTGGCCGATTTCGTGGTGAGTCGGCCGCGGCTGTTGTCGATCCAACGCTGGGCGTGCTCGTAGCCCTGGGCCTTGTACTCGACGCCCTGGATCATGCACTCCAGCTTGTCGGCGTCCCGGGCACAGATGGCCTCCTGGGACTCCTTGGCCTCGTACTCGGCAACGAGTTCGCGCACTGCGGAGGCCAGGACCTCGGGCATGCCCGCGACCTGGTCGTCGGTGACCGCGCGCGGGTCCGCCTGAGGCGCGTACTTCTTGCCCAGGTGGTTCACGTCCCCGGTGCGCGTCTCCTGCGAGTCGTGCCACACCGCCAGGTAGGCGGCCCGCGCGGGGTCGGCGCCTTCGAGCTTCGCGATGATCGTCGCGAGGAGAGCGGTGCGCCAGGAGTGCTCCGCGACTGACTCCGGATCGCGTACGCCGGCCATCCACCAGCCGGTGCGCTTGGTCTGCTTCAGCGTCCCCGCCTCGTAAAGGAAACGCGCTACCGCGGTCAGGTCTTCGGCCACCGTCGGACTCCTCTCACGCCTCGGCGAGGCGGATCGCATACCGGATGCTCTCCAGCTCCCGGCGCCCGCGCGCCGAAAGCTCCCGGCTATCCAACATCACGGGCAGCCTGTCGCGCAGGACACGGTCTGCTGCGCCGGATCGCAGCAGGTTGGGCCGTACCCGGAGCAGGGACCACACCGAGTGGATGTTGAGGTCGACATAGCCGTGATGCGGCGCGAGACCGTGAGCGAGGTGGGCGAGGAGTCTGTCACCCGGCCACGGCCCCGGGGTGCGGGCGGCGATGAAGTCGTCACTCAGCTCCAGATGCGCGGTCTCGCCGATCCAGTACGCCCAGTAGTTCAGGTTCGCGGCTTCGCCGGCATCGTCGTCGATGAGGGCGGTGTCGATGAAGTGGCTCATGCGGTCCCGGTCTCCTTGCCGGGCCGAGACGGCGGCAACGGACCTGGAGTTGAGCCAATGCGTGAGCCAGTCGCCGGGGCGTTCGGTGGCCTGCTGGTGGGCGAGCCACTCCGACGTGTCGGTCTGGTCGTCGTACCCGGAGAGGTAGAGGGCCTGGCGGCGGAGCAGGAACTGGTCCTCCCTCCGGGCCTGCTCCGCGGTTCGCCGCATCCGCGTGAAGAACCGTGCCCGGTCGGCAGCCGACAGCTCCGGCCCGGCCGGCGCGGGTCCTCGGCGCTTGCGGGGCGGATCGGGCAGGTCGCGGACGGGCTGTGGTGGTACGTGGTTGAGGGGCCAGGCGAGGACCTCGACGAGGTCGCGCTGCATCACCCAGGCCCCGAGCGGGCTTTCCTCGACGTCGGTCTCGTTGTCGAGGGCCTCGGCGAGGAGGACATCCGCTTCCAGGGCGCGGTCCAGGGCTTGCAGGAGTGCGGGGGCGGTGCCCATCTGCATCAGCCGGTGACGGTGCACGAGCATCTGCCCGACCGGCACGGCGGTGAGGGGGCGGCGGCCGGACTCCCACCCCGCGATCGTGTCCGTGGACACCCGCAGCTGCTCAGCCGCTTCCTCCTGGGTGCGTCCTTGCTGCTCTCGGATGACCCGGAAGACGTAGCCGGCGATGACGCCCACGCGTGGGCGCCCGGATGATCCCTGACTGCCGGTCAGGGTTTGTCGCGAACTCGACCGCATGAACAGACCCTTTCCCCGGTGTTCGCAGCAAACCACTTGTACTCGCGGTCACTTCAGGCAGTGATCACGGTTCTCTACCGTCGTATGCATCACCGAACGAGCCTAGTAGGGCGGTTGTCACGGTGGGCTTCGTTACCGAGGCTTCCGAGTTGAACCTCCGTAGGCGACAACGTCGAAGGGCTGCTGCTCACCCCGGCCACGGGGCCGACCTGAGCAACGGCGGGCGTGCGTCCTTCGCACACAGCCCTGACGGCCGGTGGTTGGGCTACACACGGAACGCGAGCACCCCCGAGGGACGCGACGATGACCATGACGGCTGCAACGGTGGGACCACAGCGCTACCAGGAGCGGTACGCGGCGAGGCTGGAAGCCGCCGCTCAGGCGCGTCGGGACATAGCGCTGGTGCTGGAGACCTGGGGCCTGCCTCAGCTGGTGGACGTCGCGAAGCAGGTCGTCACGGAGCTGGTGGCCAACGCGGTGGAGCACACCGACGCCGCCACGGTCGGTGCCTCGATCACACGGACAGGCAAGGAGTCCGCGCGGATCGTCGTGACCGACACGTCCCGCACCAGACCCACCCCTGGCACGCCGTCCCCGGACGACGAGCACGGCCGCGGACTACTCCTCGTCGAAGCTCTGGCCCACGACTGGGGCAGCGAGCCGGTGCACGGCGGGAAACGCGTCTGGGCAGAGCTGCGTGCGGACGGCACCTGGTGACCGCTCCGCCCACGGCCACCTTGCCGCGCGTCGAACGGCTCACTCCGCGGCAGCAGATGGCCGTGGACTGTGCGCGCTGCGCCCGCCGGTTGGGGATGGCCGGCCAGGTGTGGGGCGAAGTGCGCCACCGGGGCCTGCTGTTCCGGCTCTGGATCTGCGCGCCCGAATGCCCGCCGTCCCTCACCGGCGGCGTTGCATGAGCCGCCGCCTGACGCCGGAGCCCGATGCCCGGCGCCGGGCGGCGCACAACCCGCTCTGCGTCTGTATGACCGGCTTCCCGACGGAGCGGAGCGGCCCCGCGAGACCCTCGGCCGTGCCCTCGCGCACGGCCGAGTCAGAGAACAGTCCGAGCACCAGCAACCACAAGGAGGCACCCATGCCCACGGCAACGCTCGTCCCGTTCGGCGCCCGCGCCGAGCGCACCCCGTACACCGTGACCCTGGAGGCGGGATCGTTCGTGTACGACCCGGCCCGGCAGGTCAACGTCCTGACCGACGGCTCCGGCGCCCTGTGGAGCCGCTCCACCTCGCTGGCCGGGAGCTGCACGAACACCAACTGGGACAGCAAGAACGACGACACGGCCGACCCGTACCTGATGCGGTGAGACAGTACCTGTCCGGCGGCCCGGTGCTGGTCGTCACCAAGGAACTGGACCCCGCGGCGGACCTGGTGGTCGACGAGCTGACGATCCGGCGTGTGCCGGTGATGCGGTTCGACATGGGGGACTTCCCTCTGTCCATGTCCCTGTCCGTCGAGCACGCCGCAGCACCCTGGACGGGGGTCCTGGCTGACGAGTACCGCTCCGTGCGGCTGGAAGAGGTGAGGGCCGTCTACTACAGGCGGCCCCGCCTTCCCGCCGTCTCCGACGGGCTGCAGGAGCCGCACCGCACGTGGGCCAACGAGCAGGCGCTTGCCGGACTGCTCGGCACGCTGTACGCGCTGCCGGTGACGTGGGTCAACCGGCCGGACGTGGACGGCATCGCCTCCCACAAGCCCGGTCAGCTCCCCGTCGCGGCGGCGCAAGGGCTCCGCACGCCTCGCTCGCTGATCACCACCGACCGGGAAGTGGCCAGGAAGTTCTGCTACGAGATGCGCGGTCCGGTGATCTGCAAGCCGCTCATGGGCGGCCCGCTGGAGTACCCGGACGGCCACCGCACCGGGGTGCCGACCCATGTGGTCGACCCCGACACGATCGACGACTCCGTGTCCCTGACAGCGCACCTGTTCCAGGAGTGGGTTCCCAAGACCCACGAGGTGCGGTTGACCGTCGTGGGCAAGGAGATGTTCGCGGCCGAGATCCACGCGGGCAGCGACGCTGCTCGGGTGGACTGGCGCAGCGACTACGACGCCCTCACCTACGACGTGTGCCAAGTGCCGGACGACGTACGGGCGGGCGTGCTGAGCTGGCTGGAGCACTTCCGTCTCAGCTTCGGCGCGTTCGACTTCGCCGTGACCCCTGCCGGGAACTGGGTGATGTTCGAGTGCAACCCGTCCGGAGAGTGGTCCTGGATCCAGAACAAGACGGGCCTGCCCATCGCCACGCACATCGCTGATCTACTCGCCGGGGGATGACCATGACGACACACACCGAAGAACGCGCCATCCAGTTGCGCACGGCACTGGCCGACGTCCTGGAGGCCAACGGGCAACTGTCCGACCCGACATGGCGGAAGGTGTTCGAGGCCGTTCCCCGCCATCCGTTCGTCCCGGAGTTCTGGACCCTGGTCGGCGGAGAGCAGCGGCACGTGACCTCCGCCGACCCCGACTGGCTGGACCTGGTGTACTCGGATGACGCGCTGGCCACACAGCTCACCGACGGTGTGGCCACATCGTCGTCAACAGCGCCCGGCCTCATGCTCGTCATGCTCCAGGCCCTCGACGTCGCCGATGGTCACCGCGTGCTGGAGATCGCGACCGGCACCGGCTACAACGCGGCACTCCTGTCCGAACGGCTTGGAAGCCACCAGGTGGTTACGGCCGAGGTCGACCCGGGGCTGGCGCGGCTGGCGGGAGCGCGGCTGCGGCGCTGCGGATACACCCCGCTGGTGCAGGCCGGGGACGGCCGTGACGGCTACCCGGCCAGGGCCCCGTACGACCGGCTGATCGCCACCTGTGGTTTCACCACGATCCCGACGGTCTGGCTGGAGCAGGTGCGGCCCGCCGGCCTCATCGTGTGTCCTGTCGGCTGGGGGACCGTGTGCCTGGTCGTCGCCGACGATGGCCGCGCCGAAGGCCGGTTCCTGCCCGGTGCTTCATACTTCATGGCCGTACGCGACGCCGGTGCCACCGGCGCCCCGGCACACCCAGGCAGGCCGAGCGCGACGAGCGGCCGACTCACCGGCCTGGACCTGGCCGAGGTCGCCGGGGACGATGCGTTCCGTTTCGTGCTCTCGCTGGTCACGCCGGACACGGCTTTCGCTTCGGAGCGCGATGGCGATGGCCGGGTGACGGCCGTGGAGTTGTGGGGTGCTGACGGCGCGTGGGCGCGCGCCGAGGACGGTGGCGTACGGCAGGCCGGGCCGCGTCTGCTGTGGGACGCGGTGGAGGCGGCACACGAGCTGTACGTCGAGAACGACCGGCCTGGCCGGGAGCGCTTCGGAGTGACCGTGACCGCCGAGGGGCAGCGCATCTGGCTCGACGTCCCCAGCCGTCCCGTACCGGTTGCCCGTGCCGTGGCCCAGGACGGCGGTAGGTCCTCAGAGAGCCCAAACTGCCGTACAGCGGCCACGTGAGCGGGCACTTCCATGGCCGCTGGCGACCGTCGCCGCCCCCTGCCGGACCTGCACCCCCGTCAACTGGGAGCCCCGAGTGAGTGATCAGCCCGACAAGCCGTTCCTCCAGCTCGTCGTCTGCGCGGCCGGGGTCGCCGCCGACGTCGGCCGGCTGATCAGCGCAGCACAGGAGCGGCACTGGGACGTCGGGGTCGTCGCGACCCCGCAAGGGCTCGGCTTCCTCGACGCGGAGGCAGTCGAGGCCCAGACCGGCCGCCCCATCCGCTCGGCCTGGCGGTCGCCGGGGGAACCGCGGCCGACTCGGCCTGCGGATGCGATCGCGGTCGCCCCGGCGACCTTCAACACGGTCAACAAGTGGGCGGCAGGGATCTCCGACAATCTCGCGCTGGGCATCCTGTGCGAAGCGCCCGCCATGGACATCCCGATCGCTGTGCTGCCGTACCTGAACTCGGCCCAGGCCGCCCATCCCGCATACCGGCAGAGTCTGGAGCGGCTGCGCGAGATGGGCGTCCTGATTGGCTCGTACGAGCCGCACCGGCCGAAGGCCGGCGGCGGGGCCGACCGTTATCGCTGGGAGGAAGTGCTGGAGCTGCTCGCCTCCAGATTGTCGGTGCGGTCGTGATCAGCGCCGCCGTGCTTGTGGCGGTGGCGGTTGCGGGGCCGGGGCGGCGGCTGCTTCGTGGGCCGGAGGGTTGGGGCGCTGTGCTGCGCTGTCGGCCCAGGCTGGGCTGTGGGCCTGTGCTGCGCGGCTTTGTGCGCTGGGTGCCGGCCGTGCGCTGAGGCGCTCGACGCGCCAGGTCAGGACCCATGCGGGGCGGCGGGCGTCGTCCAGGGCCCGTTGGTCGGCGGCCTGCTGGAGGAGCTGCTCCGGGTCGTGGCCTGCGGCTTCGGCTTCGGCGAGGGCAGCGGTGAGAGCGTCGAAGGCGGGGTCTTCGATGACTTGCTCCACGTGATCGGGCACGGCCCGGCGTATCTGGCGGATGTGTCGGTCGACGGCCTGCTGGGGCGGCCGGTGCTGGGCGAGGGCGGCCAGGGGTGCGGCTGCGGCCTGTTCGTAGGCGGCCTGGAGGTGGAGCAGGGTCTGCTGGGCGGCGCCGACCTGCTGGTCGTGGTGGCGGAACTGGTGCCAGCGGGCGGCAGCGATGACGACGAGGATCGCGGCGTCGAGGAACATTGCCAGGGCGGCGCCGTCCTTGGGCGCGGGCTCGCGGAGCATGGCGCGTACGGCGCCCCGCAGTGCTCGGGCGTGATGGTGTTCGGCCCGGATGCGGGAGCGGGTGGCGCGCTCGAACGCGGACGCCGCCTCACGGAGCTGGGGGCGCAGGTGCTGGGGTGCGAGAAGGGGAAGGGCGTCGAGTGCCTCGCCGAAGACAGCGAGGTGGGCCTGGCCGACTTCGTCGTCGCCCTGGTCGAGGTGGTGGGGGATGCGCTCGGTGGCGGCGGTGGCCTGGTGCCAGGGGTTGGGCCTGCGCCGGCCGGGCTGGTCGGCGGGCTGCGGTTCGATGTTCGCCAGGCGTTCTTGGATCTTGGGGAAGGAGAGGTCCGGAGCGAGTTTGGAGCCGGAGTACCAGATGGGGCCGCCTGCGTCGTCTGCGAGTGCGACCTTGTAGCCGCGTATGTCGCCGGAGGGGAAGCGCACGATCTCGACGAGGATGTCATCGATGTGGCGGAGCAGGTGCACGAACTCCTCCATGCTGGAGGCTGCGGCCACGACGGTGCGGACGGTGGCGCGCAGTCGCTCGGGGGCGGTCTTGTCCTGACCGGCGCGGCGGGCCTTCTCCTGCTCGGCGCGGGTGGGCCGCTTGGCGGCCGTGCGGTCCCCGCGGACCACTTGGAACAGGCCGTATTCCTTCTCGATGGCGGCGAGTTCACGGTCGGCGGTGAGGTAGTCGTTCCAGTGGCGGGCGGTGCGCAGATCCGCCCGGACTTTGGTGGCGGCGATGTGGATGTGGTCGGGTGCGTGGCGGACGGCGACCCAGCGGCAGCCGTCCGGGTCGCCGTCGGGTGCGATGCCGGTGGCGGCGACGACGCGGCGGGCGATGTCGGCCCATTCGTCGTCGTTGAGGTGGCGGTCGGTCTCGGCAGCGCGGATGGAGCAGTGCCACACGTGCTTCTCGGGGGCGCGGCCCAGTCGCCTGGCTTGCTTGACATGCAGATCCAGGTCGGCCACGAGGAGCCTCCTGGTGGCGTCGGCGTCGGCGTCGGCGTCCTCGGAACGGCCGGGGTCGGGGGCGAAGCCGTCCCAAGAGGCGACCAGGTGCGGGTCGGTGTGGTCCTTGGCCTTCTTCGTGTCGAACAAGTACCGGATCAGGCCCGCGGTCTCCCTGCCATTGCTGATCTTCGCGATCACCGGGCCGCCTTCTTGGAGACGGCCTCGTTCGAGGCTGCCGCGATGTGGCGGACTGTGGCGCCGACTGCGTCCAGGGTGCGCTCGGCCTGGGTCAGGAGTGCGGTGTCCACAGGGTGTGGATGGCCGCCGGAGTTGAGCTTCTTGGCGATCTGGTTGATGTTGTGGCCGATCTTGGCGACTTCGCCACGGAGGGCGGTCAGCTCGTCGATGTAGTCGTCGAGCGGGGTGCGCTGGCCGGGCAGGGCGAGGTCGCCGTGGACGTGGGCCATGACGACAGCGCCGACGTAGTGGGCGCCGGCGATGTTCAGCGACCGCGCCATGGCGCGGATCTCGTTCTTCTCGTCGACGCTGTAGCGGGCGTCGACCCGCTCCTTGCGCTGGCCGTTCGGGTCGGGCTTGCGGCGTCGGGCGACACGGTGCAGGGCGGCGGCTTCGGCGGCACGCGGCAGTTGGGCGGCGGGGGTGTCGGCGGGCTGCTGTTTCCCCTCGGGCGCCCCCCGGCGCCCGAGTGCCTCCGCCACCACCGGGGCGGAGGCTTCCCCGTGGGGCCGGCCTGTGGACGGTCCAGCGGGATACCTTGCTGGCCGGGTGGCTGGAGTAGTGGTCATCTCCTGCTGGGTGGTGCGGCCTTCGTGGTGCGGGTGGTGCATGGGGTCGGCCTCCATGGGGCGTTGGTGACTGTTCGCCTGGTCAGGGCTGAAGTGCACGGGGTGGTGATGCCGCGTCGACCCGTTGCGGGGCGGTCACCCGTCCCCGCGCTGACCTGCGCGGGGACGGGTGGTGCGAGTCGAGCGGGACGAGCGATAGGGCGGCCGAAGGGACTCAGAGGGCGCCAGCGGGGGCTTCGTCTATGGCGTCCTGCCGCCGGAGGGCGGCCTCGTCGAGTTCGGCCTGCAGGACGTCCTTGATCGTTTCCGCGTCGGCCCTGCTGAGGGGGAGGCCCCTGCTGCGGATCGCCGTTTCGATGTGGCGGCGTGAGGCACGGCCTCCACGTCCGAGCGGCGCGGTTCGGGCGATGGCGAGGAGTTCGTCGGACACGGTGTGGCGGTGCTGGTCTTCCGGCTCGGCGGAAGGCTGCGCGTGCTCCGGCACATCGGCGGCGTCCTGCGCCACGTCGGCAGGATCCCGCGCCACGTTGGTCTGCCGGTCCGCCGCGTCGAGATCCGTCGGCTCCCGCTGACCGGAGTCGTCGCCGGTAGGGGCAGCGGGGCGGGCGTCGTTGTGGCTGCGGTTGGCAGGGTTGTGGCGTGCGGTGGCGTCGGCTTCCTGGGGGTGAGGTGTGGGGTGGCGTCGGATGACGAGGTAGAGGTGGACGGCGCCGGCCAGGGCGAGCGGGGCGAGGGCGGACAGGGCGCCGACGGTGGCGTTGTCGAGGTGCAGTCCGGTTGGGCGGGTCTGCTGGTTGAGGCGGATGGCGTGTACGGCGTTGGCTCCGATGCTCACCCCGGTGGCCAGGCCGACGAGTGCCCCTACGTACAGCCGGGAGTGCAGCGGGGCGGTGCGCAGCATGAGCTGGGCGCCGATGCCGATGGCGATGAAGCCGTCGATCACGAGCGGGAAGGTGTAGGTGAGCAATCCGCGGATGTGGATGGCGACGGCCATCTGGCGCAAGGCGTCGTAGGAGAGGGCGAAGGCCACCGCGGCGAGCAGGGCGATGCCGAAGCGGATCGCGGCGGTACCCGGTACGGCGGAGGGCGCGGTGGCGGCGGTGCGGGAGGTCAAGCGGAAGCACTCCAGGTGGGGTTCGGCGGCGGTCACGGCGCAGGACGCGTGGCGGCCGTGAGGCGCGGCGACTCGTACCACCCGTTGCGTGCCTGGTCAGGGCAGGTACGGGAGGCATGGCGATGTCGGGTTGACCCGTTGCGGGCCGGTCACCCGTCCCGGCGCTGACCTGCGCGGGGACGGGTGTGACGGGTCAAGTTGGGTCAGGCTGCGGTACCGGTGGCGGATCCTGACGCCTCGCCAGGATCGGCTTGTCTCGCCGTCTCGGCCGCCGGTGCGGGGCAGTAGCGGGCCCAGGCGTCGAGGAACTGGTTTCGGGCGTAGCCCTTGGCCTGGACACCGCCGGGGAAGCGGTGATTGCCCGGCCGGATGCCGTAGTCCTCCAGGAGAATCCCGAGGCGGCGCGAAGTCAGCCCGGTAGGGCCGTACTCGGCCCACGGCGCTTCCTCGTCGCTGTTGAGCTCTTCGAGCAGGCGGCTCGTGCGCAGCGCGGCGGGGTCGCGCTCGGCGGTGAAGACCCGGCGGATGTCGATCAGGATGCGGGTGCGCAGCCCTGTGTCCGCGTCCTTGCCCGACTCATGGTCGGTCATCACCCGGCAGGCCGCACGGGCCAGCGTGGGCCAGTCGCCTCCGGCGAGGTCGGCGACGATCACCAGAGGCTCCCAGGTGTCGGCTGCGCGGTCCTCGACCGGCATGTCCGGCTCGACGTCCATCGCCTCGGCGCGCAGAGGCTGGAGCCAGGCAGTGAGGCGGTCGCGGACGGCATGCAGAGCAGGGGTGTCCCGCCCGGTGCGGAACGCCGCGACGGTCTCGCCCGGTGCCCGGCGGCGCATCCGGATGACCACCGACCGGTCCATGATCGTGTCGGGCAGGTCACCGATGCCCGCCAGAGCGGCCATGGCGAACGTCGGGAAGGCGACCGGCGTGTGTTCTGGGCCGGTGACGCGCAAGGTGGGCCGGTTGCGCTGGTGGCCGGCGTTCAGCAGGCCACGCAGGTCCTCGTTGCGCTCAGCCGCCTTGGCGCTGCCGAACAGTGTGTCGGCCTCGTCGACCAGGAGCGTGGGCGGATCCTCGGCGGTGATCGAGCGGAAGATCGCCGCAGGGCTGGCGTTGACCGTGATCAGCGGTGCGTGCACGGTCTCGGTGACCACGTCGAGCAGCCGCGACTTGCCGCACCGCTTGGCCGGACCGACCACCGCCAGGCGCGGCGCGTGCTGCCACGCGGGCTGCAGATGGGTGGCCGCCACCCACAAGGTCACCGCGGTGAGGGCCTCCTCGCTCGGCATCACGACGAACCGCTTGATCCGGGCCCGCAGGTCGGCCAGTATCTGCGCCCCCTCGGACCTCTCGGACCCCTCGGACACAGGCATGACATCGGGCCCGTCGTCGCGGACCTCGTCTGCGGGCAGCGCGGTGTGAGTTGGCTGCTGCTCGGTTGCGGCAGCCGGTGGCCTCGGCGGAGTGCCGTTGGCCTGGAGGGATGGCGTATTCGGCTGAGGATCGGTCATACTTGGCATCAGCTCCTCTGCTCGCGGGCCATACGGGACGGCAATCCCGGCCTCGCGGGTCGATCGCTAGGGATGGCGGTTGAGAGGTTTGCGCTTGGCCCCCGGTGACAGCCGGGGGCTTTTTGCTTGCGGCTCTATGCGACGTGGGTCGTGAGGGCTCCTCGGGCTACTGCGGTGGGGACTACCAGTGTGCCATATGAATTGCCGATTGCAGAAGTGTTCTGCATCTCGCAGGATGCATGCTACTGTGGTTGGGTTGCTGCGTATGGCAGTGACTCGCTACGAATGGAAGGAGGTGGACTGTGACCGACGAAGACGCCCCGCAGGGCGTGCTGCTCAGCGGCGAGACGAACGTCGCGGTGCGCATCAAGCTGGAGCGCGAGGCGCGCGGCTGGAGCACCAACGCCCTGTCCGACCGCCTGAACGAGGCCGGCTTCGAGATGAACCCGTCTGCGGTCTGGCGTATCGAGAACGGCAAGCGCCGTATCAACCTCGACGAGGCCATCGGCTTCGCCGAGGTCTTCGGCCTCGACCTGCGCAATCTCGTCGGTCCTCCACAGCTTGCCGCCCAGGCCCGCGCCATGGAGCTCATCGACGCCGTCGTGGACGCGTTCCGCGAGACCCAGCGGGCCAACGCCGCCTTCACCAAGGCGCGTGATGCCCTGGACGCGTACCTCGCCGAGCATCCCGATATCCGTGAGGAAGCGGACGTGATGGTCTCCAACGCCATGGCCGAGGCGTCCACCAAGCACCTGCTGGAGACGTACGGGCCGCCGCCCGGCGAGCACCGCGACCCCGGCTCGTCCGACGAGGCATAGCCTCCGACTTCTGCTCCCGTCCTGGGCCCGCAAACCCCCAGCACGGGCATCTCACCCCCTCATCCCAAGCGATCTACCGGCGGGCCGGTGTTGCCGCACCCATGCCCGCCAGAAGAGGACTCACCCCTTGCGCCAACCCGCAATACCCCCTGCCTCCGCACCCACTCCGCGCGCCGACTCCGCCCTCCCGCGCCTCTATCTCCCCGAGGAAGTCGCGGCCGTCCTCGGCTGCTCCGCCTGGTGGGTCAAGGACCGCGCCCGTCGGCGGCTCATCCCCTTCACGCGGGTCGGTCGCGCCTACCGCTTCACCGGCGAGCACCTCGCCGAGATCATCCGCATGCACGAGGCCCGTCCTGCCTACCCGCAGCAGCCCTCGGCGGCTGCTCCCGCTCCCAAGGCGCCCACTCCCCAGCCTTCCCCGAGGTCTGCCGCGACCCCGGCTCGCCTGCGCGCCCGGCCACCACGCCGAACACGCCAGGGCGAGTTCTGAACCGCCCCGGTTCGAATGGAGACTCGATTCCGTGTAAGGATCAGAGTCATGGCACGTCCCTCCTCCTATCCCCCTGAGCTGCGCAAGCGCGCGGTGCGCATGGTCGCCGAGGTCCGCGGTGACTACCCGACCGAGTCCGCCGCGATCAACGCGGTGATGGCGAAGCTCGGCATCGGCTCGCGCGAGACGTTGCGCAAGTGGGTCCGCCAGGACCAGATCGATTCCGGGACCCTGCCGGGGACGACGAGCGAGGAGTCCGCGCAGATCAAGGCGATGAAGAAGGAGATCGCCGAACTCAAGCGCGCGAACGAGATCTTGAAGGCCGCGGCGAGTTTCTTCGCGGCCGAGCTCGACCGGCCACTTCCTCGCTCGTAACGTTCATCGACGAGCACCGGGACCGCTTCGGCGGCGTCGAGCCGATCTGCCGCGTACTGACCCAGCACAGCTGCAAGATCGCCCCCTCCACCTACTACGCCTGCAAGAAACGCCTCGAAAGCCCCTCTCCGCGAGCGGTGCGAGACGAGGAACTCAAGGAGCTGATCCAGGAGGTCTACCAGTCCAACTACCGGGTCTACGGCGCCAGGAAGGTCTGGCGACAGCTCAACCGCCAGGGCCACGAGGTGGCCCGCTGCACGATCGAGCGCCTCATGCGCGAGCTCGGCATCGCCGGCGCCGTCCGCGGCAAGAAGGTCATCACCACCATGCCGGATCCGGCCGCCGCCCGGGCCCCGGACCTGCTCGACCGCGAGTTCGTCGCCCCGGCTCCGAACCGCACCTGGGTCGCCGACTTCACACACGTCGCGGCCTGGGCGGGCGTCGTCTATGTCGCGTTCGTCGTGGACACCTTCTCGCGTCGCATTGTCGGCTGGTCCGCGTCGTTGTCGAAGGAGACCCAACTCGTCCTGGACGCCCTGGACATGGGGCTGTGGCAGCGCGACCGCGACGGCCGTCCGCCGGCCCCTGGCGAGTTGGTCCACCACTCCGACGCCGGGTCGCAATACACCTCATTTCGCCTCGCCGAACACCTCGACGCGGCCCGCATCGCGGCCTCAATCGGCTCGGTCGGCGACGCGTACGACAACGCGCTCATGGAGTCGACGATCGGTCTGTTCAAGACCGAGGTCATCAAACCGCAGCGGCCGTGGAAGACGCTCTCGCACGTCGAGCTCGCCACCGCCGAGTGGGTCGACTGGTACAACCACCGCCGGCTCCACGGTGAGATAGGGCACATTCCGCCCGTCGAATACGAAGCCAACTACTACCGAGCAACCACGAAAACCCAGCTCACAGCCACCAACTGAGATCTCCACCGAACCCGGGGCGGTTCATTCGGAACCGCCGCGTAACACGAGGACGAGGAAGGGGAGGGGTACGTGGGTTTCGCGGAGAAGCGCGGAAACTACTGGCGCGGCCGGTACAAGACCGCGCCCGGCAAGCACAACACGGTCGTCGACGGGACCGGCAAGGCGATCCGGTTCGCCACCAAGGGCGAGGCCCAACGGGCGGCGGCCGAGGCAGAGAACAAGTACCGGCGTGGCGACTGGCGCGACCCGGCACTCGGCCAGGAGACCTTCGGCGAGTACGCGAACCGCTGGTACGAGGCCCAGGACCTGGCCGCCTCCACCATGCAGAACTACCGCCGCCACATCGAGGAGCACCTGCTCCCCGAGTTCGAGGACAAGGCGCTCGCCGGCATCCTGCGGACGGACGTCGACCTGTGGGAGAAGAAGGAGAAGGCCGTGTATGCGGCCTCCAGCGTCAAGACCTGGCGCTCGACACTCCACCTGATCTTCGAGGACGCGATCGACGAGGGCCTGATCACGTCGAACCCGGCGGCCAGGCGGCGCGGGCGCGGCAAGCGCGCCGGCCGCTCCCGCGACCGCGGCCCGGAGAAGGTCGTCACCGACCCCCTCGGCATCCTGCTGACCGCCGAGCGGGCCGCCCTGCTCTCCGGCCGCGACGACGAGTTCGTCGCCGTCGTCCTCAAGGGCTACACCGGTATGCGGTGGGGCGAAATCGTCGGCCTGGAAACGGAGTTCGCCCGGCCCGGTGCCGTGCGCGTCGAGTGGCAACTGTACGAACTCGACACCGGCGAGTTCGTCCGCTGTCCGCCCAAGGACGACAGCTACCGCACCATCGACGCGATGGACTGGCTGTCGGCCCTGGTCGCCAACCATGTCGCCCGTACGAAGCCGACACCCTGTCCGTGTCACGGCAAGACCTACGTCTTCCGGGGGCAGGGCGCGGCTCGCACCGGCGGCCACCAGGGCGCGAAGCTCGCCGACGTCGCACGCCGTGCCGAAGTCTCCACGGGCACGGTGTCCAACGTCCTCAACCACCCCGACCGCGTCACCGAAGCCAAGCGGGTGAGGGTGGAGCAGGCCATCGCGGACCTGGGGTTCGTGCGGGGCGGCCCGGTGTCGCAGCACGCAGCCCACTGGCGCCGAAACGGCTTCGCGACCTGGCTGTTCACTCCGGCGGTCTCCGGCTGGTACCCGAAGAAGGCGCCGCAGCAGGCCCGCCCGGTCCCGCTACTCGGTGAGCCGTGGCCCGGCGTTCCGGCCCGAGGCCGCGGCGCCGCCGACCGGGCCGACGCCTGCTGGCTCCCAATCGCCAAGGGCCTCACACCCCACGGCCTCCGCCACACTCACCGCACCGTGATGGAGGACCTCGGCACCGAGAAGGTCCTCATGGACCAGCGCATGGGCCACATCGACGGCTCCGTCTCCGCCCGCTACGCCCACGTCACTCCCGGCATGCGCAAGCGCCTCATGCTCGGACTGACTGCGCAGTGGGAGACGGCACTCGACGCCAGGCTGGCCAGGTGTCCGACCTCGCCGGTGCGCGTGCTCAGCGACCTCCTGCGCGCACGCGCGGCCACCCTCCGATAGCTCGACGGTGCCCCGCAATGTTGTTGCGGGGCACCGTCGATTTCGCCCTACGAGAGCGACGGCCCGGCCAAATGCGCTCAGACCCTCGGCCTACGGCGCCGCAGCCTGACCGTGGGATAGGCCACGGGATCGATGTCGAGGCATGTTCACTTGGGAAACAAGCCCGAGCTGCTCCTTCGTACCCACCGAGGGCAGCCGGTGGCAGTCCGGCTCCATCCTCACAGGCGCCGGAGCCAGCCCGGATCTCTCTGCCCGAAGCGCTCACCACCAGCGCGGCTCTGCCGTCAAGGCTCGATCAGTCCAACGCGGATGGCATAGCGGGTGAGTTCCAGACGGTCCTTCAGACCGAGTTTGTTCAGCAGGTTGGCGCGGTGGCGTTCGACGGTCTTGGGGCTGATGACGAGGATGTCGGCGATCTCCTGGGAGGTGTGGCCTTCCGCGACGAGTTTCAGGATCTCCTCCTCGCGGTCGGTGATGGCCCTGGCGGGCGGGGACTGGCCTTCGCGGACGCGGTCGAGGTAGTTGCGGATGAGGGCGTTGACGGCGCCGGGGTAGAGGAAGGGTTCGCCGCGCATGGTGGCGCGGCAGGCTTCGACGAGGTCTCGGTCGGCGACGGACTTGAGGACGTAGCCGGAGGCTCCGGCGGCCAGGGCTTCGAAGAAGTACTGCTCGTTGTCGTACATCGTCAGGATGAGGATGCGCAGCTCCGGCTGGGTGCGGGAGAGTTCGCGGGCGGCCTGCAGGCCGGTCAGGCGGGGCATGGCGATGTCGAGGATGGCCAGGTCCGGCTGGTGGGTGCGGGCGGCCTGGATGGCTTCGGCTCCGTCGCCTGCTTCCGCCACCACGGTGAGGTCGGGTTCGCTGTCGAGGATGAGGCGCACTCCGCGGCGGACCAGGTGGTGGTCGTCGGCCAGCAGGATGCGGGTGGGCGTCGCCTCGGTCATGGTCACTGACTCCGGTGGGGGTGGGGACGGTCAGGCGTACCTCGGTGCCTCCGTCGGGGGCGGCCGAGGGTGAGGTCGGCACCGATGAGCAGGGCGCGTTCGCGCATGCCGCGGATGCCCGCCCTTCGGTGGCCCCTCGATGCCTCGGCCGTTGTCGCGCACGCGTAGTTCTACGCCGTCCGGGGTCCGCTCCAGGTGAGGCCGCGCGTGGCGTCGGCGTGGCGGGCCGTGTTGGTGAGGCTTTCCTGGGCGACGCGGTAGAGGACGAGTTCGGCGTTCTCGCCCAGCGGCGGCAGGTCGGGCGCGATGTGGTGCCGTACGGACAGGGAGGGGCGGGTGAACTCGGCGGCGAGGGATTTCAGCGAGCTGGTCAGGCCGAGTTCCTCAAGGACGCCGGGGCGCAGGCGGCGGGCGATGCGGCGAATCTCGTCCAGGCTGGCGCGGGTGGTCTCCTGGACCTGGTGCAGTTGCTCACGTACCGGGTCGGGTGCTTGGTCGGCGACGCGTTTGAGGTCGAGCAGGACGGCCGTGAGCGTCTGGCCGATCTCGTCGTGGAGTTCCTGGGCGATGCGGTGGCGTTCGGCTTCCTGCGCGGTCAGGGCGCGGGCGGCGCTGGTGGCGCGTTCGGCTTCCAGCCGGTCGAGCATGGTGTTGAACGTGGTGATCAGTTCGGCGACCTCGCCGTGACCGCCGACGGCCGGGCGGGCGCCGGGGCGTAGCAGGTCGGTGGTGGTCATGGCGCGGGCGAGGCGTTGCAGCGGAGCCAGGCCGATGCGCAGCAGGAGCGCGTTGGCGATCAGCATCGCGGCCAGTCCGACGGTGAGGACCGCGGCCTCGGTGAGCAGGACGGGGGTCGACACGGTGACCGGGCCCAGCAGCAGCGCGGTGGCGGCGACCAGTACCACGGCGTTGAGCAGGAAGATCCTCCAGAACAAGGGCACCGGATACTGCCTCCTCAAGCTGGTCCTTGCTTCCACTATCGCCTCCCCGGCAGGGTCGGCCGGTTACTGAAGGCTGCTTGCTCCCCTAGGCGCTCAGCTCCAGAGTGTGCGCCGGGCCGGGCGGGCGTCCATCGGGTCTGGCACCCATTCCGCGTCACCTTCTGCAGGTCTGGCACGCCCGCAATTGGGTGCCGGACCCGATGGCCGTCGCCGCCGGTGGCGAGTGAGGGTGGAGTCAATCCTCGCTGTCGGCCCAGTGGCCGTCGTGCGGAGGCGACCGCTTGCGGTTTCGGCAGACGCGAACCCAGCTTTCGACAGCCCCCATGGTGTGTTGACCTGTCGTCGCCGCTTCCACGGGCAGAGAGGCGGGGTGCGGCTCCTCTTGGTGGGCGGGAAAGCCGCAGGTCTGTCGGATCACGAGAGGAGCCCGGCACCGATGTATGCAGCGCCACAGCCAACAGGTCACACCGAGGCGGTTCCCGGCCCGGTTCTGCTGGTGCTGCGGTTGCGTCGCACGGCGGCTGGGTGGGTCCGTCGCATGGCGGGCGTCAGCACGGCCGGAACAGGCCGGCCTGGCGTGGGGGAGGGGTGGCCGTGAGCGTTACGGCATGGTCGGCGGCGACCGTCCACACCGTGCCCTTCGGTGCCGCCGTCTGCCCGATCGGCGGTGATCGGCTCACCCGAAGGAGGACCAGAGCC
>NZ_JAJKLK010000017.1 GCF_020982545.1 Streptomyces sp. MNU76
TCGACAATGCCTGGCGGCTGGGGCCGACAGCGCTCTGGTTGCCGGATGCGCCAACCTCGCGGGCATGCGGCAGGCACGCCCGCGCCCGGGTGGACGGGCCCCGCTTTGTACACACCCACCCGTACGGATCACCCCTAAATAGCCTTCCGTCCGGTCGGCTTAGCGTGAGCGCATGACCGCACCGATACCCAGGGACATCCCCGATCTGCCCGCGATCTCGGGGCATCCCCGCCCGGTGACATCCGTCGTGCCCGCGACGGCGGTGGTGGCACCGGCACGACGCCACTGGCGGGGTACTGCCACCTGGTCGCACTGGCGGCGGCAGCGGCCGTGGTGACCGAGATGGTGCTGGGCGCGCCTGCGCTGCGCGTTCAGCCATTTCGCGGTCCAGAGCGCGGTCCTGGTGGCGCTGGTCTTCGCCGTCTCGGCCCGCCGCGCGTGGTCGGCCCGCCGCCCCCTGCCGTCCGCGGTGACGGGCGGCACGGTTCTCTACGCCGTGATCACGGCGTCGGTGTATCACCTGCTGCCACGAACGGCCACGCGGTCACGCCCAGGCTGGCTCGCCGGACCCTTCCACACGGTGATCCCCTCGCGGTGGTGGCGGACTGGCTGTTGCTGCTGACGCCCTTCCCCCCCCCGGCTGATCAACGCGGCGGCCTGGCTGCACCGCTGGCCTATCTGGCGTCCACGCGCTCGGCCGTGCGGCCTGGTGACCACCGACTGGCCGGCCCATTGCCTCTACCCGTTCCTGGACGTCGACCGCCACGGCTACAAGGGGCGTCCTCGGCAACGCCCTCCTCCTGGGTCTCGCCTTCTGCGCCGCCGCCCTCCTGATCGTCGTGGTCGACCACCTCCGCCCCGACCCGGTGCACCCCGCCGAGGGCGCCCCGACCGCCCTGACCGGCACCCCGAAAACCGGATTTCGTCTCCGGCCACCGGTGGGCTAAAGTAAACGACGTCGCCGCGACAAGCAGCGACAATCGGGGTGTAGCGCAGCTTGGCAGCGCGCTTCGTTCGGGACGAAGAGGTCGTGGGTTCAAATCCCGCCACCCCGACAGTGAAGTACCAGGTCAGGGGCCTGATCCGCTTAGCGGGTCGGGCCCCTGAGTGGTTAAGGGGGCCATTCTGGGAGCCATTTGGGAGCCGACTTCGAGATGCGGCTCCCAGGCGGCCCAGGGGGAGTGATCACGAGCCGCTGGTGCGTGCGTCCTCCTGGGCTCCGCGGATGGCCTGCTCGACGAGTCGTGTTCCCTCTGCTGCCGGGACGGAGGAGAAGTCCACCACCGTCGGCCCGGTGCGTACGACCTTCCAGATGAGGCACGCGTCATCGTGCGGTTCCAGTGGGAAACCATCTCGGCGCCGAAGACGATCACAACGGGGCGGCCCGGTCTCCCGACGGTGAAACCCGCGTCCTCGTAATAGGCACGCAGGTGGGGACGGCGCGCGACGAACTCGCCTGAGAGGAGCTGATAGCCGGCGTCCTCATAGCGGCGCTCGGCCTCGACCATGAGCCGGCGTCCCAGGCGTTGCCCACGAGCCTCTGGGTGAACTACAAGGTTGATGATCTCGGCGTGGCGACCGATCATCGCTGCCGCAGCGGGCTGCTGCCGAATGCGCGGCTTGCCGAAGATGTCACCGACCGTCAGCGCGCCCACGATCATGCCGTCCCGCTCTGCGACGAGTTGGGTCCACAGCCCGTCGTTGCGGTTGTAGGGACGGTCGATTCTTCCGGCCGCCTCGTCGGAATCCTCGCCGCCGACGTAGCGGTCGAGCAGGTGCCGCACCCGCTGGCCCTCGCCCGGGGCCGCGTCCCTGATGCTGATCTCACCCGTGGATCGGCTGCGTGCAGCCGCCGCCCTTCGCCGTGCTGCTTCTCCCATGACGCCAGTATCCGCGGTCACCACTGCGGCGCATGGGCGTGACGGGAAGGGAGCGCATCGTGCACAGCGGCTCCGTTCATGTGCGCCTATGTACGACCAGCCACGCACTGCTCCGCGGTTGGCCGACATGGGAACTCCTTCGTCATGTGCTCAGCAGCCGCGCGGTTCACCGCCCGGTTCTTGTTGTGGCGACGTCTCTTGTTGTGGCGACGTCGATTCCTGCGGTGACGCGGCGGTAGGCGGCGCGGGCGTAGAGGAGGCGGGCCAGCGTCGTACCCAGGAGGACGGCGGTGAACAGGCAGGTGAGCCAGAACGCGTCACGGTGGCCAGCCCAGGTGAGGGTGCCGGCGGGTGGGATGGCGAAGCCGTTGAGGAAGAGCCAGCACAGGACGGCCGTGCCCGGGGCTGCGGTGAAGCGGGCACGCAGTCCCAGCAATGCCGCGAGCAGGGACAGAACGGCCAGGGCGACCGATGGCTGGTTCTGGCCCACGAGTGCGTTGAGGAGTGCCACCAGCAGCAGCGCACCGCCGGACGCCGCAGCCCACACCAGCGGCGTGGCCACGGGCTTGGGGACGGGCCGGGCGCCGGTGCTGAAGGACACCCACTCGATCATGCTTGCGTTTCCTTCCGTCTTCCCCGTCCGGCAGAGGCACCCGCCAGCCGCTGCGCTACCGGCGCCCGGACAATGCTCCTCCCCTCAGCGGGCTCGGGACGGAGCTGGCGAAGGCCGGGTTCGGGGCGCTCGTTAGGGTGTCATTAAAGATTGGCCAAAGAAACATCCGAATCAGACAGGGGGCAGCCGTGGGCGCTGCGCGTATGAGTAGTACGCCGTTGCCGGGGATCGGGGTGCGCTACGACCTCACCACAAGGGAGCAGCGTCCCCTGTCCGTGGTCGCGCACCGGGATGGGTCGCGGACCCTGAGCGCGTACCGCAAGGACGATCCGGATGCCTGCGCGCTGTCGGTGCGGCTGACGTCGGGGGAGGTGGAGGCGCTCATCGACGCGCTGATGCCGCAGCACCACAGCCCGAGTCTGCTGTCGACGACCGAGCTGGGGCTGGTGGCCGAGCGGACCGAGCTGGCGGCGGCCTCGCACTGGAACGGGCGGCTGCTGGGCGACACCCGGATGCGTACGGAGACCGGTGTGTCGATCGTGGCGGTGCTGCGCCGGGCGGAGGCGATCCCGTCGCCGGGCCCGGAGTTCCGGCTGGCCGGCGGGGACACCCTGATCGTGATCGGCACCCGTGAGGGCGTGGAGGCTGCCGCCGTGATACTCGGGCGGGAGTGATCCGTGCACTCCTCCGCCATCTTCTTGATCGAATTCGGTGCGATCATCCTTGGTCTTGGGCTGCTTGGCCGGTTCGCCGGTCGTTTTCAGTTCTCGCCGATCCCCTTGTATCTGCTGGCCGGGCTGGCTTTCGGCGAGGGCGGGCTGCTGCCGCTGGGCGCCAGCGAGGAGTTCGTGGCGATCGGCGCCGAGATCGGCGTGATCCTGCTGCTGCTCATGCTGGGCCTGGAGTACACGGCCAGCGACCTGGTCTCGAACCTCAAGACGCAGTACCCGGCGGGCCTGGTCGACGCCGCGCTCAATGCGCTGCCGGGCGCCGCGATGGCGCTGCTGCTGGGCTGGGGCCCGGTGGCCGCCGTTGTACTGGCGGGCGTCACCTGGATCTCGTCCTCCGGCGTCATCGCCAAGGTGCTCGGTGATCTGGGGCGGCTGGGCAACCGGGAAACGCCTGTGATCCTGAGCATCCTGGTGCTGGAAGACCTGTCCATGGCGGTCTATCTGCCGATCATCACCGCTCTGCTGGCCGGGACGAGTCTGGCGGCGGGCAGCGTCACGCTCGCGATCGCGCTCGGTGCGGCCGGGATCGTGTTGGTGCTCGCGGTGCGCTATGGGCGGCACATCTCCCGGTTCGTCTCCAGCGACGATCCGGAGAAGCTGCTCCTGGTGGTGCTGGGCCTGACTCTGCTGGTGGCCGGCATCGCGCAGGAGCTGCAGGTCTCGGCTGCGGTGGGCGCCTTCCTGGTGGGCATCGCCCTCTCCGGAGAGGTGGCCGAGGGCGCGCACAACCTTCTCGCGCCGCTGCGGGACCTGTTCGCCGCCGTGTTCTTCGTCTTCTTCGGACTGCACACCGATCCGTCCAGCATTCCGCCGGTGCTGGTGCCCGCGCTCGCGCTGGCTGTCATCACCGCGCTGACGAAGATCGCTACCGGGTACTGGGCGGCGAAGCGGGCCGGTGTCTCGGCCAAGGGCCGGTGGCGGGCGGGTGGCACGCTGGTCGCCCGCGGGGAGTTCTCCATCGTCATCGCCGGGCTCGCGGTCACCGCCGGGATCGAGCCCTCGCTGGGCCCGCTGGCCACGGCGTACGTGCTCATCCTGGTGATCCTCGGTCCGCTCACCGCTCGTTTCACCGAGCCCGTGGCCCTGCGTCTGACCGCTCGGTGGGGCAAACCCGCGCCGACGGCCCAAGCGCCGCTCGCCGAGGCGCAGGAAGCGGTGGACGAACAGGACACGGTCGGCCGGTCATGAGCGAGGACGGCTGGGCGGCGCTGACAGAGCAGGACACGGTCCTCCTGCTCGCCGCCCTGGCCGTCTACCTGGGCGGTGTCGGCGGCCTCGCCCGGAACCTGCCCCGGCTGCTACGGCGCAGCGCGGCATGGCTCCGGGACACGGAACTGCACCCCGTCTCCAGTGCCCTCACCCTCACCGGGCTGATCGTTCTGTGGCCGGTGAGCATGCCGTACCTGGCCTGGCGCACAGCCGTCAGGCGACGGGGCCACTCGGACTGAGACGCGTATGGCACCGCCCGGCCCTGGTTCAGGAATGGCCCATGCGCGCGGGGCGGTGACGGGTGAGGCGGAGGGCGAGGGGCTCGGTCAACCGAATGCCTCAGGGCCGCCTCACTCCTGCGTGAGGAAGTGCTCCATCAGCCGGGCTGCCGTGATCGCTCCCACCGTCCGCGTTGCCTGGCCGTCGCTCTCGACCACCGCCACCAGCGGCGTGTGGGTGCGGATCATCAGGGCGGCCACCTGCGCGATGCCCGTATCGGGCCCCACTACGGTTGGCAGTGTGCGGTGGGGGAGCCACTGTGCGACGGTGAGTCCCTCCAGCTTCTCCGCAAGCCGCTCCAACTCGGTGTCGTGCAGCATGTGGGCCTGCGCGGAAGCCTCCAGCGCGTAGTCGGGGAGCACGACGCGCAGCAACTGCGATCCCGGCACGATCGCGTAGGGCCGTTGATCGGCGTCGAGGACCAGCAGGGCCGGGAGTCGCCGTTCCACGAACAAGCGGGCCGCCATCATTGCGTCGTCGTCAGCCGAGACCGCCGGAAATGGCTCAGCCAGGTCACGTGCTCGCATGCACGGTCTCCTCTCCTCGGCCGACACGAAGGGAGCAGAGCCGCGAACACGGCGGTACGGACAACCACTGCCGCATCACCGGGAGCTCACCCGGTCGGCGCCAACGCAGAGATCTTGTGAATGGCCGACCAGACTTCCCGGCACACCACTGCCGACTGTACTGGCGTCGCCTCCGCCGGGTCATCGGATGCGTTCCCGGTGAGGGGACTCCCCCAGCGGGCATGCTTGATCACAGGGTCTGGTCGGCCAGTCGAGCAACCGGGCGCCGGTGACCGTGGTCCGCAGGGTGTAGCGGTGGCTCGGTCGGGTCGATGGGGTCGGTGTCGGTCAGGGCGTCGCCGCCGCTCAGTGGCGTCACCACGGTCCCTGGCGAGAGCCCGAGAGTGAGCTCACTCGCCGGACGTCTGCCCCCGGCGCGGCACTTGGGGCGACATCGCGGCTGCGGCCTCCGCCTTGGCGTCGCTCACCGCGGCGGCGGCCTGCTTCTCGGCCTCGTCGGCAGCCGCCGCGGCGCCGAGCGAAACCGCCGAGCCTGCGCCGAGTTCCGGCACCCGGCTCTCGTGCGACGTGTCATCGGCATCGACGGTGGCCGCTTCCGCAGGCTGCACGGGTGTGGGCGGACCCGCCGTCGACTGGTCACCGAACGCACTGGTGACGGTCCGAACTGCCTCGGTCAGTTCCCCCGGGATCACCCAGAACGTGTTGCTGTCGCTGCTCGCCAGGTGCGGGAGCGTCTCCAAGTACTTGTAGGCCAGGATCTTCGGGTCGGCGTTGTTGTGATGGACGGCCTGGAAGACGAGCTCCACCGCCTTTGCCTCGCCGTCCGCCCGCAGGATCATGGCTTGCTGCGTGCCTTGCGCCTCCAGGATGTCCTTCTGCTTCGTGCCTTCCGCGGTAAGAATCTTGGCTTGCCGATCCCCTTCGGCGTGCAGGATGGCCGCACGCTTGTCACGCTCAGCCCGCATCTGCTTCTCCATCGCCTCCTTGATGGTGTGCGGTGGATCGATGGCCTTGATCTCGACGCGGTTGACGCGGATGCCCCACTTGCCGGTGGCATCGTCGAGAACGGCGCGGAGCCGGGAGTTGATCTCCTCGCGCGAGGTAAGCGTCTCCTCCAGGTCCATGCTGCCGATGACGTTGCGCAGCGTGGTCACGGTGAGCTGATCGATGGCCTGCAGGTAGTCGGCGACCTCGTAGGCCGCCGCCCGCGGGTCGGTGATCTGGTAATAGAGGACGGTGTCGATGTTCACCACGAGGTTGTCCTCGGTGATCACCGGCCTGGGGTCGGACGAATAGACCTGCTCGCGCACGTCGAGCTTGGTGTTGACGCGGTCCGCCACCGGCACCACGAAGTTCAGGCCGGGTTGCAGCGTCCGGCGATACCGGCCGAACCGCTCGATGTTGTAGCGGCGCGCCTGCGGGACGATCCGCACCGTGGAGGCCACGAGGAAGACGACGATGATGGCCGCCACAAGAATGGGGATGACGACGGGATCCACAGTGCCTCCCTTGCTGTGTGTTCAGCCGTTCACGGAAGGAGTTCGCGGGGGTAGACGATGGCCGTGGCGCCTTCGATCTCCATGACATCCACCAACGCTCCCACCGGTATCACCAAACTCTCGTCGAGGGCGCGGGCGGACCACTCCTCGCCGGAGAGTTTGATCAGGCCGTGGGTCGCGGTGACCTCCTGCATGACCTCGGCCCGCTTGCCGATCAGCGCATCACTGCCCTCGCGGGTGAGGGGCCGCTGTGCCATGTGCCGCAGCGCGACAGGACGGACGAGGACGAGACCCGCTGCCGCTGCTACCCCGAAGGCAACGAGCTGGCCGACAACGCCGATGCCCACACCAGCGACCACGGCGGCCACCAACGCAGCGCCCGCCAGCAACCCGAAGACCAGTGTCAGGGTGAAGAACTCCGCGGCACCCAGCACCCCGGCGGCGAGCAGCCATACGAACCACGGCATCAGATCGCCCTCCTTACAGAGGTCTCCCACGAGCCACCTTCGGCTCATCCTCCCGCGCGACCGACGGATAGGGTCCATGTCACCCTCACACGCGGCCTTGCGGCATCGCCATCGGGGCCAGCACCCATTTCCGCCGGTAGCCGACACCCACTTCCAGCCGGCGCCTGGGCGCCGACGACGAGTCCCTCCAGCTTCTGCGCGCGCCATCCGCCGCGTTCGCCGACCAAACCCTCACCGGGCCTGGTAGTCGTGGAACCGTGCCGTACGGGTGGGGCAGCGTGCCCCGAAGCGCCGCTGCCCGCCGGCCCGTTCTCCGACTCAGACGTGGGCGTGTGCGGACTCGGCCCGCTCGGCGTCAGCAGGTGCCTCGTCCGGTGCCGCCGCGGTGGGCCGACGGGTGAGGCGTCGGGCCAGCGGCTCGGTGTAGCGGGCGGTGAGCGGGCCGACGATGACGAGGATCAGGACGTAGGCGGTGGCCAGGGGGCCGATGCGGGGCTCGACGCCGACGGCGAGTCCGGCGATGACGATGGAGAACTCGCCGCGAGCGACCAGGGTGCCGCCGGCTCGCCAGCGGCCCGCGCCCTGGATTCCGGCGCGGCGTGCGGCGTACCAGCCGGTGGCGATCTTCGTGAGGGCGGTGACCATGGCGAGGAGGAGGGCGGGTACGAGGACGGGCGGGATGTCGGCGGGGTCGGTGGACAAACCGAAGAAGACGAAGAAGACGGCGGCGAACAGGTCCCGCAGCGGTGTGAGGAGGTTGCTGGCGCCTTCGGCGACCTCGCCGGACAGGGCGATGCCGACGAGGAAGGCGCCGACGGCCGCGGAGACCTGGAGTTCCTGCGCGATGCCGGCGACGAGGAGGGTCAGGCCGAGCACGACCAGCAGGAGCATTTCCGCGCTGTCGGAGGAGACCGCGCGGCTGATCAGCCGTCCGTGGCGCAGTGCGACGTAGAGGACGGCGCCCACGGTGCCCAGGGAGATCAGCAGGGTGACGGTGCCGCCGGCCAGGCTGACGCCTGCGAGCAGGGCGGTGAGGATCGGCAGGTAGAGGGCCATGGCGAGGTCCTCGATGACGAGGACGCCGAGCACGACGGGGGTTTCGCGGTTGCCGAGTCGGCGCAGGTCACCGAGAACCTTGGCGATGACGCCGGAGGAGGAGATCCAGGTGACGCCGGCCAGCGCCACGGCGGCCACCGGCCCCCAGCCCAGGATCAGTGCCGCGACGGCGCCGGGGATGGCGTTGAGGACGAAGTCGACTACGCCGGAGGGGTATTGGGTCTTGAGGTTGGTGACGAGTTCGGAAGCGCTGTATTCAAGGCCGAGCAGGAGCAGCAGGAGGATGACGCCGATCTCGGCGCCCGTGGCGGTGAACTCCTCGCTGGCCTGCAGCGGAAGGATGCCGCCGTGTCCGAAGGCGAGCCCGGCCAGGAGATAGAGGGGTATGGGTGAGAAGCCCACGCGTCCGGCGAGGCGTCCCAGCAGGCCCAGGGCGAGGATGATGGCCCCGAGTTCGATGAGCATGGCGGTGGTGTTGTGCACGGGCGTCTGTCCTCCGGTTCGGTTCGGCGACGGCGTCTGTGCCTTCGTGGCGACGAGCAGCGAGCGGCGCTGCCTGTGAGGTGGGCGATGCGGCCGGGCGTACGGGGGCAGGCGTCAGTCAGCGTCTGGCCAAGCCTTGCCGGGCGTCGGTGCCGCCGCTGGTCTTGGACCGCCTACCCGTAGGACCGACTGGCATCTGTCCGTCAGTGGGGATGTGGATTCGGGCAGAGGAAGCCTGATGGTGCGTCGGACCAAGAGGTCAGACGCTTGCGCGGCCCGGTTCTGGCACGTTGTCACGGGCGGTGTTGTCGATGCGCGTGGCCCTGACGGCAGGGACGGGCCAGCGCCAGGAGGGCCCGGTAGTGGGCAGATCAATGGCGTGGACAACACGACACATGGCACGTCCCCCCATCGCAGCGATCCAGCTCCGCCGGAAAAGCAATCCCCCAAAAAATGAGCAACCACGCGCTCAATAGAGCACCATGACTCGGTAAAGAAGTTTAGCGTACGACTAATTGCGCATAAGCGATATCCCATTACATATCGCCAGTAAACGGGAGTACGAGTCGCGGCAATTGACCGAACGGACGTCCGTTCAGTGCTGCGCGCCCCAAGGCGTTACTCGGCGCCGGCCGGTGTGGCGGTCTCCGGCTCGGGGGCGCCGTGTTCGCCGAGCCAGCGGGCGAGTTTGCCGCGTCGGCCGATGGCCCGCAGCCGGCGCTCCGTGGCCTCCCTGGTGCCGGGGGTGGTGATGAGGAGGAGCTCGTCGCCGGCACGCAGCACGGTGTCACGGTCGGGGACGAGGGTGGTGCCGTCGCGGATGATCAGCGTGACGACGGTTGGGTGCGGCAGCCGCAGTTCGAATACGGCGACGCCGTGCAGCCGGGAGCCCGGCGGGATGGTGACGGTGAGCAGGTCGGCGTCCAGGACGTCTAGGGGGGCGGTCTCGACCTGGACATCGCGCAGCGCTCCAGCGCGGGTCAGACCCAGGCGCCGGGCGACGGCGGGCAAGGTGGGGCCCTGGACGAGGGTGAACAGGACCACGAGGACGAACACGATGTTGAGTACGTCGCGGGCTCCGGTCACCCCGGCGACGATGGGGAAGGTGGCGAGCACGATGGGGACCGCGCCGCGCAGGCCGGCCCAGGAGATGAACGCCTGCTCACGCCAGGGGATGCGAAACGGCAGCAGGCAGGCCAGAACGGAGACAGGGCGGGCGGCCAGCAGCAGGACCAGGCCGACGACGAGGGCCGGGAGGATCGCGGAGGGCAGTTCGCTGGGGTCGACGAGCAGGCCGAGCATGACGAACAGGCCGATCTGCGCCAGCCAGCCGGCACCCTCGGCGAATGAACGGGTGGCGGCGCGGTGGGGCAGCTTGGCGTTGCCCAGCACCAGGCCGGACAGATAGGCGGCGATGATGCCGCTGGCGTTCACCGCTCCCGCGGCGGCGAAGGCGACAATGCCGAAACCGACCGTGGCCAGCGGGTACAGGCCGGTGGCGGGCAGCGCGATGTGCCGCAGCGCCGCGGCGCCCAGGCGGCCGATCAGCACACCGAGCATGCCGCCGACCGCGAGCTGATAGAGCAGGTTGCCCAGGAGGGGAGCGGGGTCGGGCAGGTCGGTGGTGGCGGTGGAGAAGACCAGGACCAGGATGATGGTCGGGGCGTCGTTGAAGCCGGACTCGGCCTCCAGCAGCCCGGTCACCTTCTGCGGCAGCGGCAGCGCGCGCAGGACGGCGAAGACGGCGGCGGCGTCGGTGGAGGAGACGATCGCCCCCAGCAGCAGCGCCAGGTGCCAGTCCATGTCCAGCAGCCAGTGCGCGCCGGTGGCGGTCACCACGACGGAGACGGCCACGCCTGCCGTGGCGAGCACCCCGGCCGGGGCCAGGAGACGCCGGACGTCGCTCCACTGGGTGGTCAGGCCGCCTTCGACGAGGATGACGGCCAGGGCTGCGGTGCCCATGGCCTGGC
>NZ_JAJKLK010000018.1 GCF_020982545.1 Streptomyces sp. MNU76
AGGTGCGGATCTCGGTGGACGGGCAACTGGCCGGAATCGCCGCGCCGTTCCCGAACGTGTGGACCGGCGGCTGGTCCAACCCCTTCCTCTGGTACGTCGTCCCCGGTCCCCGCGCCTTCGACGTCCAGCCTCTCCGCTACGACCTCACCCCCTTCGCGGGACTTCTCAACGACGGGCGCCCGCACCGGATCGAGGTGTCCGTCGCCGGCGTGCCCGAGGGGCAGAGCGGCTGGAGCGCCCCGGTCAACGTCCTCGTCTGGCAGGACGAGAAGAAGGAGCACGTCACCGGTGCCCTCACGAAGGTGCGGGAGGGCGACTTCGCCAACGCGTCCACGTACACGCCGGGTGCGGAGCGCCGCCTCGACACCGAAGGGAGCCATCGGCTGACCGTCGCGGGGTACGTCGAGACCTCCCACGGCCGGGTCACGACCACCGTCCGCCGCGGCCTCCTCAACACCTCCACGCACACCTGGTCGGACGGCGAGAACCCCGACGCGCTCGACGCGAGGTGGAGCGACGACGAGACGGTCACCGTGAGTGGGCGCGGGGTCCGAGGCGGTCGTGGTCAGGGCCGGACGACGCGTGTCCAGCGGTCGTACACGATGGACGGAACGACCACGCTCGGCGCGGGAGACCGGCTGCGGACCGTGCTCACGCTCGGTGATCGGGCCACCGTCACCGAGACGGACGGCGGGCGGCGCACGGCGTGGTCCCGGCTCGACGACACCTACACCGGTGATGCCACGTACACGGCGAACGTACCGCGCGACCAGCGGCACGCCGTCGGGACGACGAGCGAGCGCTACCGGACGTACGGGTCGGACGGCTGCTACGACCGCTCGCTGGTCTCCGTGCAGGGAGTGCTGACGGTGGATCGTACGAGCTGCTGATGCCCCATGCGTTCGATGTGACGACTGTTCGATGATTTACCTCCGCGAAACACGGTGGTCTTCCCCACGAGCAACGCCTCCCCGATAGTGATCGACGCGGAAGTGATTTTCCGCATGCCAGAAAGATCCCTCGGAGGAGTGCCCGTGCCGCAGTCCGTACCGTCCCTGCCGCGACGCGTCGCACGCATGCTGCGTACCTCACTGTTCGCGCAAGTCGGAGTCGCGCTTGTGCTCGGAATCGTCGTCGGAAGGTTGTGGCCGGACACGGCCACGACCTTCCAACCGCTCGGCGACGGCTTCATCCGGCTCATCAAGACCGTCATCTCGCCGCTGGTGTTCTGTGTGGTCGTCGTCGGTATCGCCAAGGCCGGCAATCTGAAGGCGTTCGGGCGGATCGGGCTCAAGGCCCTGATCTGGTTCGAGATCGCCTCGACGGCCGCGCTGCTCATCGGCCTGATCGCCGCCAACGTGTTCGGCCCCGGCTCGGGCATGAACGTCGACCCCACGAAGCTCGACACCTCGGCGGTCGACGCGAAGACCGCCGGCGGTGAGCTGCCCACGACGAGCGAGTTCATCCTCAACGCGCTGCCGCAGAGCGCGATCGGCGCGTTCGCCGAGAACGCGCTGCTCCAGGTGCTCGTGCTCGCCTGCCTCACCGGCGCAGCGCTGCTGCACCTCGGTCACACCAAGGTGCCGAAGATCCTGCCCGCCATCGAGCAGGCCCAGGAGGTCATCTTCGCGATCGTCGGCTTCGTCATGAAGCTGGCCCCGCTCGCCGTGTTCGGCGCGATGGTGCACC
>NZ_JAJKLK010000019.1 GCF_020982545.1 Streptomyces sp. MNU76
CACCGGAGTCGACCGCGCGCGCGATCTCCAGCTCAGTGGTCACACCGATGTGCATCCCGGGCAGCGGCTGCCCCTGGATGGTGGTGATCGGCGTCTCCCACGGGATCTCCAGCCCGAACGGCACCACGTGGACGGCCGAGGCCTTCAGCTCGAAGGCGCCACCGAGCCGCTGCTTGGAGAACTCGATGTCCTGCTTGTACTCCGCGTCCTGACCCTCGACCTCGACCTTCGCCTGCAGCCCGACGGACAGCGCCTCGATCTGCTGGTCCACGGAGCCGCCCTGGATCCGCACCTCACCCTGGACGACACCGCCCGGGACGACGTTGATCTCGGTCAACACCGTCTCGACCGAAGCGCCACCGGCTCCCAGGCTCGCGAGCAGCCGCTTGAACCCCATGTCTGTTCCTCCCGTCAGGCAAAAGCCTGCGTATCTGCGTGGTTCTGTGTTCTCTGTGGTGTGGATCGCTCTGCGTGGCACGGAGCCTTGATCCCTACAAACGCAAACCGACGACGCCCGGTTCCACGTCCTCCAGCTCCTTCACCCTTCCAAGGAGGACGCCCCCACGCCACCCGTCGGCACGCACCCGTCTGGACTACGCTCGTACGCCATGATCGCGAGCCCCGACCGTACGCCCCTCGCCCGCGAGTTCTTCGACCGCCCCGTACTGGAGGTGGCGCCGGACCTCCTCGGGCGCGTCCTCGTCCGCATCACCCCGGAGGGTCCGATCGAACTCCGTCTCACGGAGGTCGAGGCCTACGACGGTGCGAACGACCCCGGCTCCCACGCCTATCGCGGTCGCACGGCCCGCAACGGCGTGATGTTCGGCCCGCCCGGACACGTGTACGTCTACTTCACCTACGGCATGTGGCACTGCATGAACCTCGTCTGCGGCCCGGAGGGCCGGGCGAGCGCGGTCCTGCTGCGCGCCGGCGAGGTCATCGAGGGCGCCGATCTCGCTCGCAAACGTCGAATTTCAGCCCGAAGTGACAAGGAACTGGCCAAAGGACCGGCCCGGCTGGCCACGGCCCTGGAGGTGGACCGAGCCCTGGACGGCACGGACGCCTGCGCCCCCGAGTCCACGCCCCTGACCGTCCTGACGGGTACTCCGGTCAGCTCTGACCAGGTACTGAACGGCCCCCGCACCGGAGTCTCAGGCGACGGTGGTGTCCACCCCTGGCGCTTCTGGATCGCCAACGACCCGACGGTCAGCCCCTATCGGGCTCACGTCCCCCGCCGGCGCTCAACTTGACTCGCCCCTGGGCGATCCGTAACGTAGCCCGAGCCGCTTGAACCGGTTACGGCGATCAGCCAGCAGCCGAGAGCGGCCAACCCACTACCTACGACATCCCCTCGGCGGGGGCGAATTAGGCATGCCCTGATTCCAGCCCGCACCACTCAATTATGAGTTGCCGAGGGAATCGGCTAACGTAGTGAATGTCGAAAGGCCGCAAGGGAAACCGCGAGGTCAAAAGACAGCCGAAAGACAAATCCCGCCGACAGGGAATCGGATCGGAAAACGATCTGATAGAGTCGGAAACGCAAGACAGCAAGACCGAAGGGAAACTGCCCGGAGGAAAGCCCGAGAACAGCTTGGGTGAGTACAAAGGAAGCGTCCGTTCCTTGAGAACTCAACAGCGTGCCAAAAATCAACGCCAGATATGTTGATACCCCGTTCCCAGCCGATTCCGGTTGGGGCGAGGTTCCTTTGAAACAAACACAGCGAGGATGCTGTGAACCATCGGACTATTCCTCCGGTGGTTCCGCTCTCGTGTGTGTGCACCGGATTACCGGTAAACATTCACGGAGAGTTTGATCCTGGCTCAGGACGAACGCTGGCGGCGTGCTTAACACATGCAAGTCGAACGATGAACCACTTCGGTGGGGATTAGTGGCGAACGGGTGAGTAACACGTGGGCAATCTGCCCTTCACTCTGGGACAAGCCCTGGAAACGGGGTCTAATACCGGATACAACCACTAGGGGCATCTCTTGGTGGTGGAAAGCTCCGGCGGTGAAGGATGAGCCCGCGGCCTATCAGCTTGTTGGTGAGGTAACGGCTCACCAAGGCGACGACGGGTAGCCGGCCTGAGAGGGCGACCGGCCACACTGGGACTGAGACACGGCCCAGACTCCTACGGGAGGCAGCAGTGGGGAATATTGCACAATGGGCGAAAGCCTGATGCAGCGACGCCGCGTGAGGGATGACGGCCTTCGGGTTGTAAACCTCTTTCAGCAGGGAAGAAGCGAAAGTGACGGTACCTGCAGAAGAAGCGCCGGCTAACTACGTGCCAGCAGCCGCGGTAATACGTAGGGCGCGAGCGTTGTCCGGAATTATTGGGCGTAAAGAGCTCGTAGGCGGTCTGTCGCGTCGGATGTGAAAGCCCGGGGCTTAACCCCCGGGTCTGCATTCGATACGGGCAGACTAGAGTGTGGTAGGGGAGATCGGAATTCCTGGTGTAGCGGTGAAATGCGCAGATATCAGGAGGAACACCGGTGGCGAAGGCGGATCTCTGGGCCATTACTGACGCTGAGGAGCGAAAGCGTGGGGAGCGAACAGGATTAGATACCCTGGTAGTCCACGCCGTAAACGGTGGGAACTAGGTGTTGGCGACATTCCACGTCGTCGGTGCCGCAGCTAACGCATTAAGTTCCCCGCCTGGGGAGTACGGCCGCAAGGCTAAAACTCAAAGGAATTGACGGGGGCCCGCACAAGCAGCGGAGCATGTGGCTTAATTCGACGCAACGCGAAGAACCTTACCAAGGCTTGACATACACCGGAAACGGCCAGAGATGGTCGCCCCCTTGTGGTCGGTGTACAGGTGGTGCATGGCTGTCGTCAGCTCGTGTCGTGAGATGTTGGGTTAAGTCCCGCAACGAGCGCAACCCTTGTTCTGTGTTGCCAGCATGCCCTTCGGGGTGATGGGGACTCACAGGAGACTGCCGGGGTCAACTCGGAGGAAGGTGGGGACGACGTCAAGTCATCATGCCCCTTATGTCTTGGGCTGCACACGTGCTACAATGGCAGGTACAATGAGCTGCGAAGCCGTGAGGCGGAGCGAATCTCAAAAAGCCTGTCTCAGTTCGGATTGGGGTCTGCAACTCGACCCCATGAAGTCGGAGTTGCTAGTAATCGCAGATCAGCAGTGCTGCGGTGAATACGTTCCCGGGCCTTGTACACACCGCCCGTCACGTCACGAAAGTCGGTAACACCCGAAGCCGGTGGCCCAACCCGTAAGGGAGGGAGCTGTCGAAGGTGGGACTGGCGATTGGGACGAAGTCGTAACAAGGTAGCCGTACCGGAAGGTGCGGCTGGATCACCTCCTTTCTAAGGAGCATCTA
Source organism: Streptomyces sp. MNU76 (assembly GCF_020982545.1). Taxonomy (GTDB): domain Bacteria; phylum Actinomycetota; class Actinomycetes; order Streptomycetales; family Streptomycetaceae; genus Streptomyces. The sequence goes on from NZ_JAJKLK010000019.1 coordinate 3,340, forward strand.
GCTGCCGCAAGGCAGCCAGGGCCACAACGTCGGCGAACGTCCGACGGTGGTTGCTCATGGGTGGAACGTTGATTATTCGGCACTCTCAGTCATCTCGGGCTGCCAGTACTGCTCTTCGGAGCGTGGAACGCTGATCACGAGTGGCGGGGGTGCCGGGCACGCTGTTGGGTGTCTGAGGGCACGGCCGTATGGCTGCCTTCAGTGCCGGCCCCAGTGCACTCGAATCTACTGGTTCGGGGTGATGGGTGGTTGGTCGTTGTTTGAGAACTGCACAGTGGACGCGAGCATCTGTGGCCAAGTTTTTAAGGGCGCACGGTGGATGCCTTGGCACCAGGAACCGATGAAGGACGTGGGAGGCCACGATAGTCCCCGGGGAGTCGTCAACCAGGCTTTGATCCGGGGGTTTCCGAATGGGGAAACCCGGCAGTCGTCATGGGCTGTCACCCGCTGCTGAACACATAGGCAGTGTGGAGGGAACGCGGGGAAGTGAAACATCTCAGTACCCGCAGGAAGAGAAAACAACCGTGATTCCGGGAGTAGTGGCGAGCGAAACTGGATGAGGCCAAACCGTATGCGTGTGAGACCCGGCAGGGGTTGCGTATACGGGGTTGTGGGATCTCTCTTCTGTTGTCTGCCGGCAACAGGACGAGTCAGAAACCGTATGGATAGGCGAAGGACATGCGAAAGGTCCGGCGTAGAGGGTAAGACCCCCGTAGCTGAAATCTGTACGGCTCGTTTGAGAGACACCCAAGTAGCACGGGGCCCGAGAAATCCCGTGTGAATCTGGCGGGACCACCCGCTAAGCCTAAATATTCCCTGGTGACCGATAGCGGATAGTACCGTGAGGGAATGGTGAAAAGTACCGCGGGAGCGGAGTGAAATAGTACCTGAAACCGTGTGCCTACAAGCCGTGGGAGCGTCGGAACGAGGTTTGCCTTGTTCTCGTGACTGCGTGCCTTTTGAAGAATGAGCCTGCGAGTTTGCGGTGTGTTGCGAGGTTAACCCGGGTGGGGTAGCCGTAGCGAAAGCGAGTCCGAACAGGGCGATTCAGTAGCACGCTCAAGACCCGAAGCGGAGTGATCTAGCCATGGGCAGGTTGAAGCGGAGGTAAGACTTCGTGGAGGACCGAACCCACCAGGGTTGAAAACCTGGGGGATGACCTGTGGTTAGGGGTGAAAGGCCAATCAAACTCCGTGATAGCTGGTTCTCCCCGAAATGCATTTAGGTGCAGCGTCGTGTGTTTCTTGCCGGAGGTAGAGCACTGGATAGGCGATGGGCCCTACCGGGTTACTGACCTTAGCCAAACTCCGAATGCCGGTAAGTGAGAGCGCGGCAGTGAGACTGTGGGGGATAAGCTCCATGGTCGAGAGGGAAACAGCCCAGAGCATCGACTAAGGCCCCTAAGCGTACGCTAAGTGGGAAAGGATGTGGAGTCGCAGAGACAACCAGGAGGTTGGCTTAGAAGCAGCCACCCTTGAAAGAGTGCGTAATAGCTCACTGGTCTAGTGATTCCGCGCCGACAATGTAGCGGGGCTCAAGCGTACCGCCGAAGTCGTGTCATTCCAGCATGAGGGCCAACGCCCGCTGGGATGGGTAGGGGAGCGTCGTGTGCCGGGTGAAGCAGCCGCGGAAGCGAGTTGTGGACGGTTCACGAGTGAGAATGCAGGCATGAGTAGCGATACAAACGTGAGAAACGTTTGCGCCGATTGACCAAGGGTTCCTGGGTCAAGCTGATCTGCCCAGGGTAAGTCGGGACCTAAGGCGAGGCCGACAGGCGTAGTCGATGGATAACCGGTTGATATTCCGGTACCCGCTGTGAAGCGTCAAACATTGAACCAGGCGATGCTAAGTCCGTGAAGCCGTCCCGGATCCTTCGGGTGAAGGGGAGTGGTGGAGCCGACGAACCAGACTTGCAGTAGGTGAGTGATGGGGTGACGCAGGAAGGTAGTCCATCCCGGGCGGTGGTTGTCCCGGGGTAAGGGTGTAGGACGGTGTGCAGGTAAATCCGCACATCATTAAGTCTGAGACCTGATGCCGAGCCGATTGTGGTGAAGTGGATGATCCTATGCTGTCGAGAAAAGCCTCTAGCGAGTTTCATGGCGGCCCGTACCCTAAACCGACTCAGGTGGTCTGGTAGAGAATACCGAGGCGTTCGGGTGAACTATGGTTAAGGAACTCGGCAAAATGCCCCCGTAACTTCGGGAGAAGGGGGGCCACGCCTGGTGATCCGATTTACTCGGTGAGCTGGGGGTGGCCGCAGAGACCAGCGAGAAGCGACTGTTTACTAAAAACACAGGTCCGTGCGAAGCCGTAAGGCGATGTATACGGACTGACGCCTGCCCGGTGCTGGAACGTTAAGGGGACCGGTTAGTCATTCTTCGGGGTGGCGAAGCTGAGAACTTAAGCGCCAGTAAACGGCGGTGGTAACTATAACCATCCTAAGGTAGCGAAATTCCTTGTCGGGTAAGTTCCGACCTGCACGAATGGCGTAACGACTTCTCGACTGTCTCAACCATAGGCCCGGTGAAATTGCACTACGAGTAAAGATGCTCGTTTCGCGCAGCAGGACGGAAAGACCCCGGGGACCTTTACTACAGTTTGATATTGGTGTTCGGTTCGGCTTGTGTAGGATAGCTGGGAGACTGTGAAGCTCGGACGCCAGTTCGGGTGGAGTCGTCGTTGAAATACCAGTCTGGTCGTGCTGGATGTCTAACCCGGGTCCGTGATCCGGATCGGGGACAGTGTCTGATGGGTAGTTTAACTGGGGCGGTTGCCTCCCAAAGGGTAACGGAGGCGCCCAAAGGTTCCCTCAGCCTGGTTGGCAATCAGGTGGTGAGTGTAAGTGCACAAGGGAGCTTGACTGTGAGACCGACGGGTCGAGCAGGGACGAAAGTCGGGACTAGTGATCCGGCGGTGGCTTGTGGAAGCGCCGTCGCTCAACGGATAAAAGGTACCCCGGGGATAACAGGCTGATCTTCCCCAAGAGTCCATATCGACGGGATGGTTTGGCACCTCGATGTCGGCTCGTCGCATCCTGGGGCTGGAGTCGGTCCCAAGGGTTGGGCTGTTCGCCCATTAAAGCGGTACGCGAGCTGGGTTTAGAACGTCGTGAGACAGTTCGGTCCCTATCCGCTGTGCGCGTAGGAGTCTTGAGAAGGGCTGTCCCTAGTACGAGAGGACCGGGACGGACGAACCTCTGGTGTGCCAGTTGTTCTGCCAAGGGCATGGCTGGTTGGCTACGTTCGGGAGGGATAACCGCTGAAAGCATCTAAGCGGGAAGCCTGCTTCGAGATGAGGACTCCCACCCCCATGAGGGGTTAAGGCTCCCAGTAGACGACTGGGTTGATAGGCCAGATATGGAAGCCTGGTAACGGGTGGAGTTGACTGGTACTAATAGGCCGAGGGCTTGTCCTCAGTTGCTCGCGTCCACTGTGTTAGTTCTGAGACAACGAACAGTTGTCGGCTAGAGCTGAACCACACAACAGAAGAGTGTGCTTGTTCGCTCGAAACCATTAGGGTTTCGGTGGTCATAGCGTGAGGGAAACGCCCGGTTACATTTCGAACCCGGAAGCTAAGCCTTACAGCGCCGATGGTACTGCAGGGGGGACCCTGTGGGAGAGTAGGACGCCGCCGAACAATCTTTGGAAAGGACCCCTGGTCCCAGCGTTCAGCTGGGACCAGGGGTCCTTTTGTTTCTAGAATGCTTGCAGTACCGAAGACAGGAGTCACCATGTCCACCAACTCTCCCGACGATCGACCGGAGCGCGACCAGCGGCGACGGGACAGTGGTGACCGTGGCGGCTATCGCGGTGGACCGCGTCGCGACAACGACCGGCGTGACAACGACCGTGGTGGCTACGGCCGGCGTGACGATCGCCGTGGTGATGACCGTCGGGGTGACGACCGAGGCGGGTTCCGTCGCGAAGATCGGCGCGATGACCGGAGGGACAGCGGAGACCGTGGTGATCGCGGCGGCTTCCGCCGTGACGACAACCGTGGTGGCGGGTTCCGTGGCCGTGACGACCGTCGGGACGACCGCCGTGAGGGCGACCGGGGGCCTCGCCCCGCGTTCCGCCGCGACGACCGCCCCGGGGCGCCCCGTCGTGACGATCGGGATCGAGACCGTGGCTTCCGCCGCGACGGTGACCGGCCGGCCTTCCGTCGCGACGACCGCCGCGACGACCGCCGTGACGACCGTCCCCCGTTCTCTCGCGACGACCGGCGGGACAGCGGGGACCGTGGTGATCGTGGCGGCTTCCGTCGTGACGACCGGGACCGTGGGTTCCGTCGTGACGACCGCCAGGCTCGTCCCGAGCGTCGTGAGGGTGATCGTCCCTCGTACCGTCGCGATGACGACCGTGGTGGTTTCCGTCGTGACGACAGCCGCGGTGACCAGCGAGGCGGCGGCTTCCGTGGACGCGACGACAGTCGTGGAGGTGAGCGACCCGGCGGATTCCGTGGCCGGGACGACCGGGGCCGCGACGAGCGCCGCGGAGACGACCGCGGTGGGCGTCCGCCCTTCCGGCGTGACGACCGTCGCGACGGTGACCGACCGCCTTTCCGACGTGACGACCGCCGCGACGACTTCCGCCGTGACGACCGCCGGGACAGTGACCGCGGTGACCGTCCGGCCTTCCGTCGCGACGAGCGCCGTGACGACCGTCGTGACGACCGTCCCACGTTCTCTCGTGACGACCGTCGTGACGACCGCCAGGCTCGTCCCGAGCGTCGTGAGGGTGATCGTCCCTCGTACCGTCGCGATGACGACCGTGGTGGTTTCCGTCGTGACGACAGCCGCGGTGACCAGCGAGGCGGCGGCTTCCGTGGACGCGACGACAGTCGTGGAGGTGAGCGACCCGGCGGATTCCGTGGCCGGGACGATCGTGGCCGGGACGACCGGGGCCGTGGTCCCCGTCGGGACGACCGTGGGGGTCGGCCCGGTGGCTTCCGTGGCCGTGATGACCGGCGCAGCGGCGACGACCGGCGTGGCGGTGGGCGTTTCCGCGACGAGCGCGACCGGGACCGTGAGCCGATCAAGCGGCTGCCGATCCCGGAGGACGTCACCGGCGAGGAGATCGACAAGGACGTACGGCAGGAGCTCCAGAGCCTGCCGAAGACGCTCGCGGACGACGTCGCCAAGAACCTGGTGATGGTCGCGCGGCTGATCGACGAGGACCCTGAGGGCGCGTACGGCTACTCCAGGGTCGCGCTGCGGCTGGCCTCGCGTGTGGCGGCCGTGCGAGAGGCGGCCGGTTTCGCCGCGTACGCGAACCAGAAGTACAGCGAGGCGCTCGCGGAGTTCCGTGCGGCCCGGCGGATGACCGGCAACGTCGAGCTGTGGCCCGTCATGGCGGACTGCGAGCGTGGTCTCGGGCGCCCTGAGAAGGCGCTGGACATGGCCGGGGCGCCCGAGGTGCACAAGCTGGACAAGGCGGGTCAGGTCGAGATGCGGCTCGTCGCGGCCGGCGCTCGGCGTGACATGGACCAGCTCGACGCGGCCATCGTGACGCTGCAGAGCCCCGAGCTGGCCTCCAACTCCGTACAGCCGTGGACCGCGCGCCTGCGGTACGCCTACGCCGACGCGTTGCTCGCGGCCGGTCGTGAGGACGAGGCCCGGGAGTGGTTCGCCAAGGCCGTCGAGGCCGACAAGGACGGCAGCACGGACGCGTCTGACCGGCTGGCGGAGATGGACGGTGTCGAGTTCGTGGACGTCCTCGTCGAGGACGAGGACGACAGCGAAGCCCAGAGTGTCGACGAGGCCGAGAGTGTCGACGAGGACCACCGCGCTGACCTCAAGGACCACGAGGGTGACGGGGATGCCGACGTGAAGGACGCGGACGCGGACGCCGGCGTCGACGGCAAGGACTGACGTCCTGGGAAGACACAGTGAAGGGCGGGATCCCGTGCAGGGGTCCCGCCCTTCACTGTGTCTGATCGCCCGGATGCCCGGCCACCCCGGAAGCCGCCGCTTCAGAACTCCAGCACGCGCAGGACCAGCCCCGACGCCGGCTTGGGGCCGAACGACGTGGACTTGCGGGGCATCGTGACCCCCTGGCGGGCCAGCTCGCGTACGACCTCCTCGCGGACCGGGTGCATGAGGACGGCCGTGCCGCCGTCGCGTTCGGCCTTCTCCACGGTCGCCGCCGTGTCGTGGATGTAGGCGACATGCGCCGGGGAGTCCTCGGGGATGTGCCACACGTGGTCGAGGAGGGTGGCGTGCAGGACCGTCGCGTCCAGGGTGCGCCAGGCCGGTGGGCGGTCGGCGGGGATCGTACGGGCGAGGAGGTCCGGGTGCGGGCGGTCGACGAGGTGGAAGGAGCCGTCACCCGCGAGGACGAAGGCGTTGCCGGTGGCGGCCGCGTCCGCCAGGGCTTCGAGGGCCTCGGGGAGCGGGACGTCGAGACGGCGTACGCGGAACAGGCCGTCCAGGGCGGTGAGGGCGTCCGGGAGCGGGAGTTGATGGAGGAGGCGGTGGATCGCGCGCACGCGCAGGGGGTAGCGGGCGGTGTCCACCAGGAGGACCAGGCCGTAGTCCCAGGGGCTGGGGGACGGGTGCTCCGTGCGGAGCCGGAGGTAGGTGGCCCAGCGGTGGTGGCCGTCGGCTATCAGGGCCTGGTGGCGGGCCAGATCCGACTGGATCTCGGCGAGGTCGGCGGGGTCGGTGACCGTCCAGAGGCGATGGCTGAAGCCGTCCTCCGTGGTCGTGGCGAGGAGCGGGGCGCGTTCCGTGGTGCGTTCGACCACGGCTGTCGCTCCGGCCCCGGCGCCGTCCCCTCGGTACGTGAGCAGCAGGGGCTCCATGTTGGTGCCGGTCGCGCGCATCAGGGCCGCGCGGTCCGCGATGACGTGGGGGATGACGTCCTCGTGGGGGAGGACCACGCCGGCGGAGGGCTCGGAGAGGCGCAGGGCGCCTATGAGACCGCGCTGGAGGATGGTGCCGTCCGCCTGCTCGTAGACGTAGAGTCCGGGTTCGGCGTCGGCGGCGAGGACACCGTCGGCGAGCCAGCGGCGCAGTGTGTCGGCCGCCTGTTCGTCACGGGCGCCGGGGGTACTGGCCTGGGGGAGTATCAGGCGGACGATGTTGTGGGGGTCGGCGGATTCGAGGTGGAGCAGACCGTCCGGCCGTACGACGACGTCGTACGGCGGTGATGTCACGGCGGCCAGGCTGCCGACCCGGTCGGGGTCGTAGCGAAGCCCCCGGAACGGGGTCAGTTCGAGGCCGCTGCCCGCCGGGGTCTCCTCCGCGGGACCTGCGTAGTTCATTGATGCATCGTATGGGTGTCGGTGCCGTGAGGGATGATCGGGGAAAGTGACCTGACCGATTGTCGACCCACGGCCGTCCGACCCGGCCGCCGGGGCGACCGTCGGACCGAGCGAGGAGCGGAGCACGATGAGCCAGGCAGTCAGGACGCGGCCCGACGGCAGTGGGCAGGCCCTGAGCGAGGCGTACGACACGGCTCTGCTCGATCTGGACGGTGTGGTGTACGCGGGAGGGAGCGCGATCGCGTACGCCGTGGAGTCCCTGAGCACGGCGCGAGCCGGTGGTATGCACCTCGCGTACGTCACCAACAACGCGCTGCGGACGCCCGACACGGTGGCCGCGCATCTGACGGCCCTCGGGATACCGACCGAGGCCGGTGACGTCATCACCTCGGCGCAGGCCGTGGCCCGGCTGATCAGCGAGCAGCTGCCCGCCGGGGCGCGGGTGCTGGTCATCGGTGGTGAGGGGCTGCGCGTGGCGCTGCGCGAGCGGGGTCTGGAGCCGGTCGAGTCGGCGGACGACGATCCGGCGGCGGTGGTGCAGGGGTACGGCGGACCCGAGCTGCCCTGGGGGCGGTTCGCGGAGGCCTGCTACGCCATCGCGCGCGGGGTGCCGTGGTTCGCGTCCAACACCGACCTGACGATCCCGAGCGCACGCGGGCTCGCGCCGGGCAACGGGGCGGCGGTGCAGGTGGTCCGGATCGCGACCGGCGCCGAGCCGCAGGTGGCGGGCAAGCCGCTGCCGCCGATGCACCGCGAGACGATCCTGCGGACCGGTGCCGAGCGGCCGTTGGTGGTCGGGGACCGGCTGGACACGGACATCGAGGGGGCGTTCAACGGCGCTGTCGACTCGCTGCTCGTGCTGACCGGTGTCACCGACGGGGGGCAGTTGCTGGCCGCGCTTCCGCAGCACCGGCCCACGTACGTCGACGCCGATCTGCGGGGCATGCTGACCGGGCAGCCGGAGGTAGTCGAGGCGGGCACCGGGTTCCGCTGCGGTGGCTGGACGGCCACGGCGGGACCGGAGCGGCTGGAACTCGACGGTGAGGGTGGGGCCCTGGACGGGCTGCGGGCGCTGTGTGCGGCGGCCTGGACTGCGGCCGGCGAGGGCTCGTGCGAGCTGGACGCGGAGAAGGCGCTGGCCCGACTGGGACTGTGAGGGGCTCGGATCGTCCTCCGTATTCCGCAGTCCGCTCCGCAGTCCGCTGGTGAGCGCCGCAGTCCGCAGTCCGCAGTTCGCGGCGTGTGCGGTGTTCGTGGACGCGATCGAGCAAAAGGGGAGGGTAGGCTAACCTAACCTGGTGTTGGTCGACAGTCCTCCTGAACCGAGCGCGGAGACCGCCCCCGCGCCACCGAAACGCCGGGCGGTACGAGCCGTCGGGCTTCTCGTGGCCCTCGTGATCCTCGCCCTGGTCGCCCTGGCGAGTATCGCGATCGGCGCGAAAGAACTCTCCCTGGAGCAGGTCTGGCACGGCCTGTTCGAGGACACGGGGACGTACGGCGACGCCGTGGTCGGGGAGCGGATCTCGCGCACGCTGCTCGGACTGCTCGCGGGAGCCGCGCTCGGGCTGGCCGGTGCCGTCCTGCAGGCACTCACCCGCAACCCGCTGGCCGACCCGGGCCTGCTCGGCATCAACGCGGGCGCGTCCGCGGCCGTGGTCACCGCCATCACCTACTTCGGCGTCACCTCGCTGAGCGGGTACGTGTGGTTCGCGTTCGCCGGCGCCGCCCTGGTCGGGGCGCTGGTCTGGTTCCTCGGCGGCAGCCGCGGGGCGACGCCGGTGCGGCTGGCGCTCGCGGGCACGGCCATCAGCGCAGCGCTCTACGGCTACCTCCAGGCCGTGATGATCATGGACGACGCGGCGCTCTCCAAGATGCGTTTCTGGATGGTCGGTTCGCTCGCCTCGGCGACCGACGAGACCATCACCCAGGTGCTGCCGTTCCTGGCCGTCGGTACGGTCGTCGCGCTGCTGCTCGCCCGCCCGCTGAACGCGATGGCCATGGGCGACGACACCGCCCGCGCGCTCGGCGCCAACCTCAACCGCACCCGCGCGCTCTCCATGGCCGCCGCCACCGTGCTGTGCGGCGCCGCGACGGCGGCCTGCGGGCCGATCGTCTTCGTCGGGCTGATGGTCCCGCACGTCGTGCGGTCCTTCACCGGGCCCGACCTGCGCTGGATCCTGCCGTACGCGACCGTCCTGTCGCCCGTGCTGCTGCTCGGCGCCGACGTGCTCGGGCGCATGGTGGCGCGGCCCGCGGAACTCCAGGTCGGCATCGTCACCGCGATCCTGGGCGGTCCGGTCTTCATCTTTCTCGTACGACGGCGGAGGACGGCCCAGCTGTGAAGACGCAGGCCACGAGGGAGACCCACGTCATGAACGAGCCCGCCGGGCGCGACCGCGCGCTCCGCACGCCCGGCGGGCTGTCCGTCCGGCTGGACGTGCGGGCGTTCACGGTCGTCGTCCTGCTGCTGTTGGCGGCGCTGACCGCGAGCGTCGTCCTGATCGGGACCGGCGACTTCCCGATCCCGGCCGGCGACGTCCTGAGGACGCTGCTGGGCGACGGGGACGCGGGCCAGGAGTTCATCGTCAACGAGCTGCGGCTGCCGAGGGTTCTGGTCGGACTCCTCGTCGGTGCCTCGCTCGGGCTCGGCGGGGCGCTGTTCCAGTCCGTCTCCCGCAACCCGCTGGGTAGTCCGGACGTGCTGGGTCTCTCCCAGGGCGCCACCGCCGGGGCGCTGGTCGTGATCGTGCTGTTCTCCGGCAGCGCGAACCAGGTCGCCCTCGGGGCGCTCGTCGGAGGTCTGGTCACCGGCATCGCGATCTATGTGCTGGCCTGGAAGCGGGGCGTGCACGGCTACCGGCTGGTGCTGGTCGGCATCGGTGTCTCCGCGATCGTCACGGCGGTCAACGGCTACCTGATCACCAAGGCCGACCTCGTCGACGCGGGCCGCGCGGTGGTCTGGATGACCGGTTCCCTCGACGGCCGCGACTGGGCCCAGGTCGGGCCGCTGCTGATCATGTGCGCGATCCTCGTCCCGCTGGTGCTCGGCAACGCGCGCGGGCTGCGCATGATGGAGATGGGCGACGACGTGTCGTACGCCCTCGGGGTGAGCGTCGAGCGCGTACGGCTGCTGCTGATGGTGTCGGCCGTGCTGCTCACGGCCGGGGCCACCGCCGCCGCCGGGCCGGTCAGTTTCGTCGCCCTCACCGCGCCCCAGCTCGCCAAGCGGCTGACCCGTTCCCCGGGCCCGAACCTGGTGCCCGCGATGTGCATGGGCGCGACCCTGCTGGTCGTCGCCGACCTGGCCTCGCAGCGGGCCTTCGGGGCCGACCGGCTGCCGGTCGGCGTGGTCACCGGCGTACTCGGTGGCGTCTATCTGCTGTGGCTGCTGGTCACCGAGCGGAAGGCCGGACGGATATGAAGGCCGGGCGGATATGAAGGCCGCGCGGACATGAACGACAACGACAGCGCGTCGGCGCACGCGAACGACAAGAGGAGCACCGTGAACCGCCTGTCCGCCGAGAAGGTCACTCTCGCCTACGACCAGCGGGTCATCGCCGAACAGCTGTCGGTGGAGATACCCGACAATTCGTTCACCGTGATCGTCGGCCCGAACGCCTGCGGCAAGTCCACGCTGCTGCGAGCCCTCTCCCGGATGCTGAAGCCGTCCCAGGGGCGGGTGCTGCTCGACGGGCAGGTCATCCAGTCGATGCCCGCGAAGAAGGTGGCTCGGACGCTCGGGCTGCTGCCGCAGTCGTCGATCGCACCCGACGGGATCACCGTCGGCGATCTCGTGGGCCGCGGCCGCTACCCGCACCAGGGGCTGCTGCGGCAGTGGTCGGCCGAGGACGAGCGGATCGTCCGGGAGTCCATGGAGTCGACCGGGGTCGCCGAGCTGGCCGACCGCTACGTCGACGAGCTGTCCGGCGGCCAGCGCCAGCGGGTCTGGATCGCCATGGCGCTCGCCCAGCAGACCCCGCTGCTGCTGCTCGACGAGCCGACCACCTTCCTCGACATCCAGCACCAGATCGACGTGCTCGACCTGTGCGCGGAACTCCACGAGGAGCAGGGGCGCACGCTGGTCGCCGTACTGCACGACCTCAACCACGCCGCCCGCTACGCCACCCACCTCATCGCCCTGCGCGGCGGCTCGGTGATCGCCGAGGGTGCCCCCTCCGAGATCGTCACCGCCGGACTGGTCGAGGAGGTGTTCGGGCTGCGCTGCCAGGTCATCGACGACCCGGAGACGGGCACCCCCCTGGTGGTACCGGCGGCGCGCAAGGCACGGTCCGGCGAGGCGAGGGCCGAGAAGGTGACGGCTGTTAGAGGAGCTTCCTGAGCTGGAGCAGGTCGCGGAAGCCCGCCTCCAGCTTCACCCGGCCCGAACCCCAGGCCTTGGCGAAGTTCAGTTCCCCGTCGACCAGGGCCACCAGGTCGTCGCCCGTCATCGCGAGGCGGATCTGCGCCTTCTCGGCGGGCGGCCCCTGGAGGGTGTCGTGCACCTCGATCCGGCCTTCCCGCATCCGGCCCACGAAGGTGACGTCGAGATCCTTGATGTGGCAGCTCACCGAACGGTCGAGGGCCGTCGCCTCGCTCATGTGTCCGTCGGCGCCTGCCATGTTGTCCGAGAGCTTTTCGAGCGCGGCGCGGCACTCATCGATCGTTGCCATCGCGACCGACGGTACCCCAGAGCTTCGCGGTAGCGTCTGGGCATGAGCGACTCTTTGCCCGAGGTCGTGGCGGAGGCGGACGCGGCGGTTCCGGCGCCGCCGACCGAGGTCGGACCCGAGGACGACCCCGCCGCCCCGGCACCGTTGGACGTGCCCCGTACCGCCACCGGCCACCCCGAGGTCGACATGGCCCTCGACCGGCTGGCCGACGCCGACCACCTCGCCACCGACGGCCATGTGGAGGTGTACGAGGATGTACACCGGGGGCTGCGCGACGCGCTCACCGCGCTCGACGCCCGCCCGGGACCGCCGGTTCCCACCCGTCACCCGACCACCGCCCCTCAATGAGACCCTTCGGGTCACACCTATCGATCACCCGTACGAAAGCAGGAGCTGAACCGAACGTGGCAGGAGTCGCACGCCGTCGTCTGGACGCCGAACTGGTCCGGCGCAAGCTCGCGCGGTCGCGCGAGCACGCGAGCCAGCTGATCGCCGCCGGCCGGGTCACCGTCGGCAGGACCGTCGCGACCAAGTCCGCCACCCAGGTGGAGACCGCCGCCGCGATCGTGGTCGTGAGCGACGACAGCGACCCCGAGTACGTGTCCCGGGGAGGCCACAAGCTCGCGGGCGCCCTTGAGGTCTTCGTCCCGCAGGGGCTCACCGTCGAGGGGCGGCGGGCGCTGGACGCCGGAGCCTCCACCGGCGGGTTCACCGACGTACTGCTGCGGGCCGGGGCCGCGCACGTCGTCGCCGTGGACGTGGGATACGGACAACTCGCCTGGACCTTGCGGAGCGATGAACGCGTCACCGTCAAGGACCGTACGAACGTACGCGAGTTGACGCTCGAAGCGATCGATGGGGAGCCTGTGGATCTTGTCGTGGGGGATCTGTCCTTCATCCCGCTCGGCCTGGTACTGCCCGCCCTGGTGCGGTGCGTGAAGCCGGACGCCGATCTGGTGATGATGGTCAAGCCGCAGTTCGAGGTGGGGAAGGAGCGGCTGGGCAGTGGGGGAGTCGTACGGAGTCCGGAGCTGCGCGCCGAGGCGGTGCGCGAGGTGGCCCGGCGGGCCGGGGAGCTGGGGCTCGGGGTGAAGGGTGTGACGGCCAGTCCGCTGCCCGGTCCCTCGGGCAATGTCGAATACTTTCTGTGGCTGCGTGCCGGGGCACCCGCGCTGGACCCGGCCGACGTCGACCGAGCAGTGGCGGAGGGGCCGCGGTGACTCAGGACCGATCTCGAACTGTCTTCCTGCTCACCCACACCGGGCGGCCGGCGGCGATCCGCAGTGCCGAACTCGTCGTCAAGGGGCTGCTGCACCACGGCATCGTCGTGCGCGTCCTGGAGTACGAGGCCGAGGACATCCCGCTGCCGGAGGAGGTGGAGCTCGTCAAGGAGGCCACCCCGCAGTGCCTCGACGGGTGCGAGCTGCTCATCGTCCTCGGTGGTGACGGCACGCTGCTGCGCGGCGCAGAGTTCGCCCGCGCGTCCGGGGTGCCGATGCTCGGCGTCAACCTCGGCAGCGTCGGCTTCCTCGCGGAGGCCGAGCGGGACGACCTCGACAAGGTCGTCGACCGCGTGGTGACCAAGTCCTACGAGGTCGAGGAGAGGATGACCGTCGATGTCGTCGTTCACCAGAACGGGGACATCGTCCACACGGACTGGGCGCTCAACGAGGCGGCCGTGCAGAAGGCCGGCGCCGAGAAGCTGCTCGAAGTCGTCCTGGAGATCGACGGGCGGCCGGTGACCGGGTTCGGGTGCGACGGCATCGTGCTGTCGACTCCGACGGGGTCGACGGCGTACGCGTTCTCGGCGGGCGGGCCCGTGGTGTGGCCCGAGGTCGAGGCGCTGCTGATGGTACCGATCTCCGCGCACGCGCTGTTCGCCAAGCCGTTGGTGACGTCGCCGAACTCGGTGCTGGCGGTGGAGGTGCTGCCGCACATTCCGCCGGGCGTGCTGTGGTGCGACGGGCGGCGGACCGTCGAGCTGCCGCCGGGGGCGCGGGTGGAGGTGCGGCGGGGGCTGTGCCGGTGCGGCTGGCCCGGTTGCACCACGCGTCGTTCACCGACCGGCTGGTGGCCAAGTTCGCGCTGCCCGTTTCCGGGTGGCGGGGGCTCGGCACTAGCGCGATGTGGGGGCGGGGACCGTCAGTGGCTGTGGGTTCGTCGTGGTTGCTCGCGCAGTTCCCCGCGCCCCTGAGGGCGCGCTGTAGCTCGCCGGGGTGACATAGGTGCCGGGGGGCGTCGCGGTCTCCCGCCCCGACCTCGTAAGGTCGTGTCCGTGTTGGAGGAGATGCGGATACGGTCGCTCGGAGTCATCGACGACGCTGTCGTCGAGTTGTCGCCCGGCTTCACCGCCGTGACGGGTGAGACGGGTGCGGGCAAGACCATGGTGGTCACCAGCCTCGGCCTGCTGCTCGGCGGGCGGGCGGACCCGGCGCTCGTGCGGATCGGTGCGAAGAACGCCGTCGTGGAGGGCCGGATCGCCGTGCCCGAGGGCGCGGCGGCGGTGGTCCGGGCCGAGGAGGCCGGGGCCGAACTCGACGACGGGGCGCTGCTGATCAGCCGTACCGTGTCCGCCGAGGGACGGTCCCGGGCACATCTGGGCGGGAGGTCCGTCCCCGTGGGCATGCTCGCCGAGCTGGCCGACGAACTCGTCGCCGTGCACGGGCAGACCGACCAGCAGGGGCTGCTGAAGCTGTCCCGGCAGCGGGCGGCGCTCGACCGGTACGCGGGCGACGCGGTGGCCGTACCGCTCACCAAGTACGGCGAGGCCTACCGGCGGCTGCGGGCCGTGGCGACCGAACTCGACGAGATCGTCACCCGCGCGCGGGAGCGGGCCCAGGAAGCCGACATGCTGCGGTACGGCCTGGACGAGATCGCCGGCGTCGAACCCCGGGCCGGCGAGGACGTGGAACTGGCAGAGGAGGCCGAGCGGCTCGGGCACGCGGAGGCGCTGGCCTCGGCGGCGACGGCCGCGCACGTCGCTCTCGCGGGCAATCCCGAGGACCCGGAGGGCGTGGACGCCACCACCCTCGTCGCGGGCGCGCACCGTGCGCTGGCGGCCGTGCGGTCGCACGACCCGGCGCTCTCCGTGCTCGCCGAGCGGATCGGGGAGGTCGGGATCCTGCTGGGCGACGTGGCCGGGGAGCTGGCCGGATACGCTGACGACCTGGACGCCGACCCGCTGCGGCTGGCGGCCGTCGAGGAGCGGCGGGCCGCGCTGACGGCGCTGACGCGGAAGTACGGCCGGTACGGTGAGGACATCGCCTCGGTCCTGACGTGGGCCGAGGAGGGCGCCCAGCGACTCACCGAACTCGACGGCGACGACGAGCGCATCGAGGAGCTGACCGCCGAGCGGGACGCGCTGCGGGTCGAGTTGGGTGGCCTCGCCCAGGCGTTGACGGACGCCCGTGCCGAGGCCGCCGAGCGGTTCGCCGCGGCCGTCACCGCCGAGCTGGCCTCGCTCGCCATGCCGCACGCGCGCGTGTCGTTCGAGATCCGGCAGACGGACGACCCCGAGGGCGTCGAGGTGGGCGGGCGTACGGTCGCGTACGGGCCCTCCGGCGCGGACGAGGTCGAGCTGCTGCTCGCGCCGCATCCGGGGGCGCCGCCGAGGCCCATCGCCAAGGGCGCGTCCGGTGGTGAGCTGTCGCGGGTGATGCTGGCCGTGGAGGTGGTGTTCGCGGGGACGGACCCCGTGCCGACGTATCTCTTCGACGAGGTCGACGCCGGTGTGGGCGGCAAGGCCGCGGTCGAGATCGGTCGGCGGCTCGCTCGTCTCGCCAGATCGGCGCAGGTCGTGGTGGTCACGCACCTGCCGCAGGTGGCGGCCTTCGCGGACCGGCAGTTGCTGGTGGAGAAGACCAACGACGGTTCGGTGACCCGGTCGGGTGTGAAGGTCCTGGAGGGCGAGGAGCGGGTGCGCGAGCTGTCGCGCATGCTCGCAGGCCAGGAGGACTCGGAGACGGCCCGGGCCCACGCGGAGGAACTGCTGGCGGCGGCCCGCGCGGACGCCTAGGCGGGACGCGAGTCGTGTGGAGGGGCAACCTCGTGCGGGAGTTCACTCGTGTGGGTGACGCTGGGTCCGGGGTTGCCCGCCCCTCCGGCTCGTGCCCCGTCCGGCTGTCCCGGAACACCCTTGCGGCCTGGCATCCTTGGACAGGAACGACGTAGCGGGACGTGCTGCGTGGACCGTGCGGAAGCACCTCGTACGGTCCACCCCCACCGCGGGACCCTTCTGCACGTTCCTTCGTGACCGTCCGACCCCGAACCAGGAGCCCCGGCCACGTGAGCCACGTGAGCAGCCACTCACCACACGGCCAGTCGCCGCTGCGGACCGTGCAAGTGCTCGGCGGCGGCAGCGCGGTGAGCAGCGCGCATGTGCGGTCGCTGGCCTCGGGGCTGGTCGCCAGGGGCGTGCGGGTCACCGTCTGCGCCCCCAGTGAGACGGACGGGCAGTACGACTTCACCGGCGTCGGCGCCCACCACGTCCATGTGCCCCGCAGCAGCGACCCGGCCTCGGTGGCCAGTCTGCGCGGCGCCTTCGCGGACGCCGACCTGGTGCACGCGCACGGACTTCACGCCGGCTTCCGCGCCACCCTCGCGCTCGGCCGGCGCACCACCCCGCTCGTCGTCACCCTGCACACGCGGTCGTACGCCGAGGGCGCGCGGGCGCATCTGCTGCGGCTGCTGGAGCGGCGGGTGGCCAAGGCCGCCGCCGTGGTGCTCGGCACCTCCTCCGACCTGGTCGACCGGGCCCGCAGCCGGGGCGCGCGCGACGCACGGCTCGCCGCCGTCGCACTGCCGGTGCCGCGCCCGGCCGTCCCCGGTGGGGATCCGGACCGGCCCGCGTCCAAGGTCAGGGCCGAACTGGGCGCCACGGAACGCCCGTTGCTCATGGCCGTCGGCACGCTCGACCGTCGGCGGGGGTACGACACCCTGCTCGACGCCGCCCGTCGGTGGCGCGGTCGCGACCCGGCGCCGCTGGTCGTCGTCGTGGGCGAGGGGCCGCTGCGGGGCACGCTGCAGCGGCGTATCGAGGACGAGGAGCTGCCCGTTCGGCTCGTCGGGCCGCGCGACGACGTCTCCGAACTGATCGCGGCGGCCGACCTCGCGCTGCTGCCCGGCGGTGCCGAAGGCCGCTCGGTCCTCGCTCAGGAGGCGCTCCACGCACGCGTGCCGCTGGTCGCCGCCGCCGTCGGATCGGTGCCCGATCTGGTCGGCGACGGCGCGGAACTCGTCCCGTACGGCGACGCCGAGGCGCTGGCCGGGGCCGTCGAGCGCCTCCTCGGCGACCCCGCCAGGTGCGAGGCGCTTCGGGAGCGCGGCACCCGGCAGGCGGCCACCTGGCCGACCGAGGACGAGACGGTGGCCCAGGTGCTCAGTGTGTACGACGAGTTGACGCGGCCCAGGCCCCTGACCTGAGGGCCGCGCGCGGGGGCAGGGTGTCAGCCGACGTGTCTGCGTGCCCGCAGGGCCAGGCTCAGGGCCAGCACCGCCTGGGGGTCGTCCAGGTCGGTGCCGAGCAGTTCGCCGATCCGCGCGAGGCGGTTGTAGAGGGTCTGGCGGTTGAGATGCAGTTCGCGGGCGGTCTCCGCCTTGCGGCCCGCGTGCGCGAGATACGTCTCCAGGGTGGGCAGCAGCGGTGGCTTGGCCCGGCCGTCGTGGTCGCGCAGGGGGCCGATCGCGCGCTCCACGAAGGCGGCCAGGTCGGGGTGGTCGCGCAGCCGCCACAGCAGCAGGTCGATGTCCAGGCGCCGGGCGTCGTACCAGGGACGGTCGGCCAGGCCCTGTGCGGCCGTCGCCGCCTCCGCCGCGTGCCTGAGGCCCGCCGAGGCGGCCGCCCAGCCGCCGGGCACCCCGACGACCACCACCGGGGGCCGCCCGCCCGGCCGCCGCATCCCGGCACGCTCCACGCCGGCCCGCAGCGCCGCCGCTGCCTTCTCGGCCACCGCGGTGCGCTCCGACTCCGCGCGCAGGGCCAGCAGCAGCGGTACACGGCCCTCGACGGGGCGTACGCCGAGCAGCGCGGGTACGCCCACGGAGGCCAGCTCCTCGGCCACCGCGCGGGCCAGGACGGCCCAGCCGCCGCCGGGGGAGAGGCCGTCGGCGAGCCGCATCACGACGGGCAGCAGGGGGCCGGAGCCCGGCTTGAAACCGAGGACGCGGGCCTGTGCGGGGGCGTCCTCGGCCTGGACGCGGCCCTCGGCGAGGTCGGTGAGGAAGTCACCGCGCCCCCGCGCGGCCAGCTCCTCCTCCTGCCGGGCCTGCATCAGGACGACGGCGAGGATGCCGGCCGCGCGTTCGGCCGCCATCCGGTGGACGGGTACCAGGGGAGCGAGGACGGGCAGGAGGACCAGCCGGGCCCGTACCGCGCCGGTGCCGGGGCCGCCGCCCGGTACGTCGACGAGGGCCGTCCCGGCCGGCGGCTCGTCCTGGTGCCGGCCGCGCAGCCCCTCCCACACCTGGAGGGGATCGGTGTCCGCGGGCCCGGTCCCGGCGGCGTAGAGGAGCTGTCCGTCGGGGGTCTCCAGGAAGACCGGGTTGCCGCTGAAGTCGGCCAGGATGCCGAGGACCTGCGGGACCCCGCCCCCGCCGAGCAGGGCCTCGGTGCAGCGGCGGTGCACCTCCTCGGCCTGCTGGAGGAGCGCGTAGTGGCCGTTGACGATCTCGGTGTGGATCTCCTCGGTGACCGTCACGAAGGCCACCTCGCGGTGCAGTTGGACGAGCGGGAGCCCGGCCGAGCGCGCCGTCTCGACGAGGGCCGCCGGGAGCCGGGCGAAGCGCGGGCCCAGTTCGACCACCAGGGCCGAGATACCGCGTTCGGCGAGGGTCCGGACGAACGCGCGCTGATCGGCGGGGCGCGTGCCGAGCCCGTACCCGGTGGTCAGCAGCAACTCACCGCCCTTGAGGAGCGAGGCGATGTTCGGGACCTCGCCCGCGTGCACCCAGCGCACGGTGCGGTGCAGCCGGTCGGCGCCCGCGAGGATCTCCGGCAGCCCACCGCGCAGTCCGGGCAGCTCCAGCGCCCGCCGGACGGTGATGCCGCCCTGCGTCTCACGGCCGTCTCCTGGTCCGCGGCCTCCACGGGTGTCCATGGAGCGGACGGTACCCGGTCGTCAGGCCGGTGGGATGTTGTGGTTGAAGCGGAAGACGTTGTCGGGGTCGTAGGCGGTCTTCACCGCCGTCAGCCGCCGGTAGTTGTCGATGCCGAGTCCGGCGACGACCCGGTCGGCGCCCTCGTCGCCGACGAAGTTGAGATAGACGTCGCCGGTGCTCCAGGGCCGGGCATCGGCGCGCACGTCCCGTACCCACCGCACGCACCTCTCGTCGTCCTCGGGGTCGGCCCAGACGCCGAAGGGATGCACGACCCAGGGGGAGTCCCGGTAGGGCACGGGGTAGTGGGCGGGGCCCTCCGGTATCGCGCCGCCGAGCGGGAAGAGCACGTGCTGGGTGCCGGTCGGCACGGGCATCGACCAGGCGCGGGTGGCGAATACGTCCACCAACTCGTCCGGCAGACCGGTCAGGTACTCCGCCGACCAGTAGTTCCGCATCCCCGGCGGGTCGTCGATCATGCACTGCACATCGGCGTACGGCATCGCGCCGACGATCTCGGCCTCGTGCGGCATCGACAGGAGCGGCTGGGCGACCTTGCGCATGTCCTCCTCGGTGCCCGCGTACGTCAGGAGGACCGCGCAGGTGAGCCCGCCGACCAGATAGTCGGGGACGAACTCCTCGGGCGGGGCGGTGAGATAGAGGACGCCGCCGCCCGCCTCCCGCGGACCGGTCTCGATGACGTCGCGGTACACGCGGATCACCTCGGGGCCGTGTTCGGGACGGTAGAGGAGCAGGGCGACGGCGAAGGCGGGCAGCTCGTGCAGCCGGAGGGTGAGCGTGGTGGCCACGCCGAAGTTCCCGCCGCCGCCGTGCAGCGCCCAGAACAGGTCCGGGTTCTCCTCGGAGTTCGCGCGGACGGTGTGTCCGTCGGCGGTCACCAGGTCGACGCCGAGCAGGTTGTCGACGGCGAGCCCGAAGGCGCGGTCCAGCCAGCCGCTGCCGCCGCCGAGGACGAAGCCGCCCACCCCCGTGGTCGAGGCGCGGCCGCCGGTGGTCGCCAGACGGTGGGGCTCGGTGGCGCGGTCGAGGTGGCTCATGGTGGCGCCGCCCCCGACGCGTGCGGTCCTGGACGCGGGGTCGACCGTGACCTCGTGCATCCGGCGGAGGTCGATGACGAGCCCGTTGTCGTTGAGTGCCATTCCGGCCACGCTGTGGCCGCCGCCGCGTACCGCGATCGGCAGGTCGAGGTCGCGGGCGAAGCGCACCGAACGGACGACGTCGGTCTCGTCGGCGCACTCGGCGATCACGGCCGGACGTCGGTCGATCATGGCGTTGAAGACCGTGCGGGCGTCGTCATAACCCGGGTCGTCCGGCGCGTACACCTCGCCGGCCAGATCCTCGCGCAGTGCGGCGAGGGCCGCTCGCGCCTTCGAGAGGGGAGCCATGGTGAGCCGCCCCCTTTCGGTCGGGGGACAGGGCTCCTTCCAGGCTAGGCGGGGGCGGCGGACGGGGCCTGTTCGGGGCTCGCGCGGCACCCGGCGGCGGGGCCGGAGGCCGGGAGGTGGGTCGGCGCGAGCACCCGCACCGGCGAGCGCAAGCGCTTGCCGGTGCGCCTGCGGGCGCTCCGGTCCGCCGCCGTGCGCGCCGGACCGGAGGGCGCGCACGGCGGGCCGTACGCCCCCGGCGTACGGCCCGCCATGGGCCCCAGACGCGCTCAGCCGCCGCACGCCCCAGACGCGCTCAGCCGCCGTACGCCCCCGACGCGGTCAGCCGCAGGGCCGTGTCGATGAGGGGGACGTGGCTGAAGGCCTGCGGGAAGTTGCCGACCTGGCGCTTGAGCACCGGGTCCCACTCCTCGGCGAGGAGGCCCAGGTCGTTGCGGAGGGAGAGCAGCTTCTCGAAGAGCTTGCGGGCCTCGTCGACCCGGCCGATCATGGCCAGGTCGTCGGCCATCCAGAACGAGCAGGCGAGGAACGCGCCCTCGTCGCCCGGCAGCCCGTCCACGCCCTCCTCCTCGCCGGAGGTCGGGTAGCGCAGGATGAAGCCGTCCGGGGTCGACAGCTCGCGCTGGATCGCCTCGATGGTGCCGATGACCCGCTTGTCGTCCGGCGGCAGGAAGCCCATCTGCGGGATCAGCAGCAGCGATGCGTCCAGTTCCTTCGAGCCGTACGACTGGGTGAAGGTGTTGCGCTCCTTGTCGTACCCCTTCTCGCACACGTCCCGGTGGATGTCGTCGCGCAGTTCGCGCCACTTCTCCAGCGGGCCGTCCGCGTCACCGGACTCGATGAGCTTGATCGTCCGGTCCACCGCGACCCAGGCCATGACCTTGGAGTGCACGAAGTGGCGGCGCGGTCCGCGCACCTCCCAGATGCCCTCGTCCGGCTCGTCCCAGTGGTCCTCCAGGTAGCGGATCAGCTTCAGCTGGAGGAGCGAGGCGTAGTCGTTGCGGGCCAGCCCGGTCATGTGGGCCAGGTGCAGTGCCTCGGTGACCTCGCCGTACACGTCCAGCTGGAGCTGGTGCGCGGCGCCGTTGCCGACCCGGACCGGCGCGGAGTTCTCGTACCCGGGCAGCCACTCCAGCTCGGCCTCGCCCAGCTCCCGCTCACCGGCGATGCCGTACATGATCTGCAGGTTCTCCGGGTCGCCGGCGACCGCGCGGAGCAGCCACTCGCGCCAGGCGCGGGCCTCGTCGCGGTAGCCGGTGCGCAGCAGCGAGGAGAGGGTGATGGCCGCGTCGCGGAGCCAGGTGTAGCGGTAGTCCCAGTTGCGGACGCCGCCGATGTGCTCCGGGAGGGAGGTCGTCGGGGCGGCGACGATGCCGCCGGTCGGGGCGTACGTCAGGGCCTTGAGCGTGATCAGCGAGCGGACCACGGCCTCGCGGTAGGGGCCGTGGTACGTGCACTGGTCCACCCAGTCGTGCCAGAACTCCTCCGTGGCCCGCAGCGAGGGCTCGGGCTCCGGCAGCGCCGGGGGCTGCTTGTGCGAGGGCTCCCAGGAGATCGTGAACGCGATCCGGTCGCCGGGCGTGACCGTGAAGTCGGCGTAGGTGGTCAGCGCCTTGCCGTAGGTCTCGCACTCGGTGTCGAACCACACCGAGTCCGGCCCGGCGACGGCCACCGTGCGCCCCTCGTGCTTGTGCACCCAGGGCACCACCCGGCCGTACGAGAACCGCATCCGCAGGGCCGAGCGCATCGGCACCCGGCCGCTGACGCCCTCCACGATCCGGATCAGCTGCGGGGCGCCGTCACGCGGCGGCATGAAGTCCGTCACACGGACCGTGCCGCGCGGGGTGTCCCACTCGGATTCCAGGATCAGCGAATCGCCGCGGTACCGGCGGCGGGAGGCCGTGGGCGGCTCGGCGTCCGCCGCGTGCGCGGGACCCAGTCTCCAGAACCCGTGTTCCTCGGTGCCGAGCAGTCCCGCGAAGACGGCGTGGGAGTCGAAGCGGGGCAGGCACAGCCAATCGACCGTGCCGTCCCGGCAGACCAACGCGGCGGTCTGCATGTCTCCGATGAGTGCGTAGTCTTCGATGCGCCCGGCCACGTGCAACTCCAGTCGAACGGCCACGTCGTCGCCCCCCGAGGGGCGGTCGCTGTGCGGTGTGCGGTCAAGGGACCCAAGGGATCGACAAAGGAACCATGTTTCCAGAGTGATCCAAGGGACGGTGTCATGCGATGTCGCTCAACGATCCTCAACGCAAATGAGGCGATCGTTGCTCAACGCACTGACGAGCTCTCATGATTACCGGAGACGGGCGGGGGTGGTGCCGTCGCGCCGGCCGCGCTCGGCAGCGAGTGTCCGAAGAGGATACGACGCACCGGAGGGCTCCGCGTGCCGCTCCGGACAACACGGGTGGGCCGAACGGGTGAGCTAATGGTGAAGGTCGGGCGGGATTCGCCGACAGTCGTACGAGGTCCGTGTCGGCCCGTGCGCGGAGCGTGGCCGGAAGCGATCGTGTCCTGTCGCTGATACCCTGGTAGCCCGTGGACCGGTGGGCGCCCCAGTCGAAAACTCGCAAGAGGGACCCCCGAACCGCAGCGAAGGCACCCCCGACGGATGAGTTCGGGCGGCGGCCGACCCGCACACCGAACCGCGACCACGGGAGCCCCCTCTTGGCCATGCCGCCCGCTGCATTTCGAAACTCGACGACAAAGCACATCTTCGTCACCGGGGGTGTCGCCTCCTCTCTCGGCAAGGGTCTGACCGCCTCCAGCCTCGGCATGCTGCTCAAGGCCCGCGGCCTGCGCGTCGTGATGCAGAAGCTCGACCCCTACTTGAACGTCGACCCCGGCACGATGAACCCCTTCCAGCACGGTGAGGTGTTCGTCACCAACGACGGAGCCGAGACCGACCTGGACATCGGACACTACGAGCGCTTCCTCGACCGTGACTTGGACGGCTCCGCCAATGTCACTACAGGCCAGGTCTACAACACGGTCATCGCCAAGGAGCGGCGCGGCGAGTACCTGGGCGACACCGTCCAGGTCATCCCGCACATCACCAACGAGATCAAGCACCGCATCCGGCGCATGGCCTCCGACGAGGTCGACGTCGTCATCACCGAGGTCGGCGGCACCGTCGGCGACATCGAGTCGCTGCCCTTCCTGGAGACCGTCCGCCAGGTCCGTCACGAGGTCGGCCGCGACAACGTCTTCGTCGTCCACATCTCGCTCCTGCCGTACATCGGGCCCTCGGGGGAGCTGAAGACGAAGCCGACGCAGCACTCGGTTGCGGCTCTGCGCAACATCGGTATTCAGCCAGATGCGATCGTTCTGCGCTGTGATCGTGAAGTTCCCGCCGCGATCAAGCGCAAGATCTCCCTGATGTGCGACGTCGACGAGGCCGCCGTGGTCGCGTGTCCCGACGCGCGCTCGATCTACGACATCCCGAAGACCGTGCACCGCGAGGGCCTGGACGCCTACGTGGTCCGCAAGCTGGACCTGCCGTTCCGTGACGTGGACTGGACGACCTGGGACGACCTGCTCGACCGCGTCCACAACCCGCTCCACGAGATCAACCTGGCGCTCGTCGGCAAGTACATCGACCTGCCCGACGCCTACCTCTCGGTCACCGAGGCGCTGCGCGCGGGCGGCTTCGCCAACAAGGCCCGGGTGAAGATCAAGTGGGTCACCTCCGACGACTGCAGGACCCC
The DNA here is from genome assembly GCF_020982545.1 of Streptomyces sp. MNU76. Taxonomy (GTDB): domain Bacteria; phylum Actinomycetota; class Actinomycetes; order Streptomycetales; family Streptomycetaceae; genus Streptomyces. The sequence continues at coordinate 27,478 of NZ_JAJKLK010000019.1, forward strand.
GGCCGGCGCCGCGGCCCAGCTCGCCGACGTCGACGCCATCTGCATCCCCGGCGGCTTCGGCGACCGGGGCGTCTCCGGCAAGGTCGGCGCCATCCGGTACGCCCGCGAGAACCGGATCCCGCTGCTCGGGCTCTGCCTGGGCCTGCAGTGCATCGTGATCGAGGCCGCGCGCAATCTGGCCGACATCCCGGACGCCAACTCCACGGAGTTCGACTCCGCCACCGCGCACCCGGTCGTCTCCACCATGGCCGAGCAGCTGGACATCGTCGCCGGTGAGGGCGACATGGGCGGCACCATGCGGCTGGGCATGTACCCGGCCAAGCTCGCCGAGGGATCGATCGTGCGCGAGGTGTACGACGGCAAGGAGTACGTCGAGGAGCGCCACCGTCACCGCTATGAGGTGAACAACGCCTACCGCGCGGAACTGGAGAAGAAGGCCGGTCTGCAGTTCACCGGCACCTCGCCCGACGGCAAGCTCGTCGAGTACGTCGAGTACCCGCGCGAGGTCCACCCGTACCTGGTCGCGACCCAGGCGCACCCCGAGCTGCGCTCCCGTCCGACCCGCCCGCACCCGCTGTTCGCGGGGCTGGTGAAGGCCGCCGTGGAGCGGAAGACCGGCAAGTAATTCCGAGCGGCACGAGAGCTGTACGGTGACCGGGGTGCGCGTCTTTCGGGATGTGTGCCCCGGTTTCTTTTGGCATGTGTGGGAGGACGAGTCGACATGACGATCAAGGACACCGCCGAGGAGTGGGAGGTCCGGGCGAGCGAGACCCCGTTCGTCGGCAAGAAGACCTCCGTGCGCACGGACGACGTGGTCATGCCCGACGGGTCGGTCGTCCACCGCGACTACCAGGTCCACCCCGGCTCCGTCGCCGTCCTCGCCGTCGACGACCAGGACCGGGTGCTGGTCATCCGCCAGTACCGCCACCCGGTCCGCGAGCGGCTCTGGGAGATCCCGGCGGGCCTCCTCGACGTGCCCGGCGAGAACCCGCTGCACGCCGCCCAGCGCGAGCTGTACGAGGAGGCGCACGTCAAGGCGGAGGCGTGGCGGGTGCTCACCGACGTCTACACCACGCCCGGCGGTTGCGACGAGGCGGTGCGGATCTTCCTGGCCCGGGATCTCTCCGAGGCCGAGGGGCACCGGTTCGAGGTGGAGGACGAGGAGGCCGACATGGAGTTGGCCCGGGTGCCGCTGGACGAGCTGGTGCGGGGGGTGCTCGCCGGGGAGCTGCACAACAACTGCCTTGTGGTGGGGGTGCTTTCGCTGGTGGCCGCGCGCAGTGGTGACGGGGTGGAGTCGCTGCGTGCGGCTGAGGCGCCGTGGCCTGCGCGGCCGTTCGAGATCTAGGGGTGCCTGAGGAACGTGGATGAGCCGCGGGCCGTTGGTGGCTGGTCGCGCAGTTCCCCGCGCCCCTTACGGGCGCGGTTGTCGCGCCCTCTGACGGAGCGTGAGCCCTCTTCACTCCACCTTGACGACACCAGTCGTACGATCTGCTGATCCGATCGAGCGATCTCACCGCCCCGCTCCGCCCAGATCGTCGCAGAGCGTGAACTAGGCTCGGGAAACGCCCGAACCGGAGTCCCGGCGGGCTTGCTCGTGCGGTGGGACGGGAGTGTGGCCCGTGGCGGATCAGGCGGTGGACCTCGGGGGTGCCCGGGTGTCCGGAACGGGGCGGCCCCCGGCTGTCGAGGCCGCCCCCACGGACAGTCAGTTCCTGGGCCGTACAAGAGAGTTGAAGGAGCTGCGGGCCGACATCGACCGGGCCGGGCTCAACACCCTCGCGGGCCGCAAGGCCCCCCACGCGCGCGTGCTGCTCGTCGCCGGCCGCCCCGGCTACGGCCGCACCGCGCTCGCCGAGGAACTCGTACGGCAGGTTACCGATGGTTACCCCGACGGGGTGCTGCGGACCCGGCTCACCGAGCCCGACGGCACCCGGGTCCCGGTCGAGCGCGCGGCGCGGGAACTGCTCGGGGAGCTGGGGCTGCCGGCGCCGGCCGGGGCCGACGAGGACGACCTCAGCGAGACATTGCGCGAGGCGCTGGCCGACCGCCGGGTGGTGCTCCTGCTCGACGACGCCGCCGACGCCGAGCAGGTCGACGCGCTGCTGCCGGACACCCCCGACTCCCTGGTCGTCGCGGTCTCCGGAGGGCCGCTGACCGGCATCTCCGACGTCCGCCCGTGCACCCTGGGCGGGCTGGACAGCAAGTCCGCCGTGGAACTGCTGGAACGCTTCAGCGGCTCGGTGCGCATCACCGTGGACCCGCGCTCTGCCGAGGGGCTCGCCGAGGTGTGCGGGGCCCAGCCCGCCGCGCTGCGGCTCGCCGGGGGCTGGCTGGCCGCCCGGCCCTCCGCCGCCGTCTCCGACCTGGCCAAACAGCTGCGCGCCGACGAGGACGACGGCCCGCCGCTCACCAGGATCTTCAAGCTGTCGTACGTCTCGTTGCCGACCACCGCCGCCCGGATACTGCCCCTCCTCGCCTTGGCCCCCGCCGGCCTGGTCGACCCGCACGTCGCCTCCGGTCTCGCCGGCTGCTCGGTCGACACGGCACGCAGCACCCTGGACGATCTGGTGGCCCTGGGTTTCCTGCACGAGGTCGACTCGCCGCTGCCGCAGTACGAGGTCCCCGGCTGTCTGCAGCCGCTGCTGCGGACCCTCGCCGAGAGCCAGGAACGGCCGGGCGAGCTGCAGCTGGCCCGCGCGCGGATGCTGGAGCGGACGGTACGGCTGCTGCAGTCCTGCCGTGCCATCACCGAGACCGACAGCCCACTGGCCCGCGAGAAGCTCCTCGCGATGCCCAAGGCGCTGCGGTTCCCGACGCCCCGGGCCGCCGAGGAGTGGCTGCGCGTGCGCCGGCCCGCGCTGCTCGCCGCGGCCCGGCTCGCGGTCGCCGACGGCGAGCTGGACACCCTCGCCCGGCGTCTGATGTCCCAGCTCGTGCGGGCCCTGGTGGCGCACTTCGGTACACAGGCCGCGGCCCCCGACCTGTACGACCTGCACGGACTGGTCCTCGATGTCGCCGAGCGCCGTGCCCTGCCTCGGGAGCAGGCGGCCGCGCTGCTGAACCTCGGCGACCTGGACGCCCGGACCGGCCGTACGACGGCGGCACTGGCCCGCTACCGGGCCGCGCTCGACGCCGGACGCCGGGCGAACGACCCGTACGCGACCGGCCGCGCGACGGAATCCGTAGGCGCCGCCCACCAGGAGCTGGAGGACTACGACCGGGCCGCGGACTGGTACGGCAGGGCGCTCGCCCAGCGGCTCGCCCGCGACGAGCGCGAGGACGCCGCCCGGCTGTACGGCCGGATCGCCGCCGTGCACACCTTCGCGGGCCGGTACGGCGAGGCGCTGCGCAACTGGAGCTCGGCGCTCACCGGCCACCGCCGGCTGGGCGATGTGGCCGGTCAGGCAAGGGCGTTGAGCGAGATGGCACGTGTCCAGGAGTACGCGGGCCGGCCCGAGGAGGCGCTGCGCACCTGCCAGGAGGCGGCGGAGTGGGCGCGGCGGGCCGACGACGTCCGGCTGCAGGCCGCGATCCAGCTGCGGATCGCCGACACCCTGGAGAGGCTCGGCGACCCCGCGGCGGCCCGGCTGCACCGGGGAGCCGCCGAGCGACTGCTCGACGACCTCGACGACGGGGCCCCGGCCCCCCAAACCCACGAGATCGAGCCGGAACAAGGTGCTAACGCCTGCGAAATCCGTAGTGCATCCGCGAAAGATTGATGCATTGAAAGGCTAGACAGCGGGGATACCTTCATTAGACTGGCTGCGCCGCCGGTTCTCCTGCGGTGTCTCCCAGTGCGCTCAGATGCGTACGGGTATGTCCTGCATTGCGTGGGCATGTTCCGCCTGTGTGTGCGAGCCCCACACCCCTCCGAGCCAAGGACCGTGATCGACGTGAAGGTCGGCATCCCCCGCGAGGTCAAGAACAACGAGTTCCGGGTGGCGATCACCCCCGCCGGTGTGCACGAGCTCGTGCGCCACGGCCACCAGGTCGTCATCGAGCAGGGCGCCGGAGTCGGCTCGTCGATCCCGGACGCCGAGTACGTCGCCGCCGGCGCCGAGATCCTGGCCACGGCCGACGAGGTGTGGGCCGCGGCCGACCTGCTGCTCAAGGTCAAGGAGCCGATCGCCGAGGAGTACCACCGCCTGCGCAAGGACCAGACGCTCTTCACCTACCTGCACCTGGCCGCCTCCAAGGAGTGCACGGACGCCCTCGTCGAGTCGGGCACGACCGCGATCGCGTACGAGACCGTCGAGCTGCCGAACCGCGCGCTGCCGCTGCTCGCGCCCATGTCCGAGGTCGCGGGCCGGCTCGCCCCCCAGGTCGGCGCGTACCACCTGATGCGGGCCAACGGTGGGCGCGGGGTTCTGCCCGGCGGTGTGCCGGGCGTGCTGGCCGGGCGGGCCGTCGTCATCGGCGGTGGCGTCTCGGGCTGGAACGCGGCGCAGATCGCCATCGGCATGGGCTTCCACGTGACCCTGCTCGACAAGGACATCAACAAGCTCAAGGAAGCCGACAAGATCTTCGGCACGAGGATCCAGACCGTCGTCTCCAACGCCTTCGAGCTGGAGAAGGCCTGCCTGGAGGCCGACCTCGTCATCGGCGCCGTCCTCATCCCGGGCGCGAAGGCCCCGAAGCTGGTCACCAACGAGCTGGTGTCGCGGATGAAGCCGGGAAGTGTTCTTGTCGACATCGCGATCGACCAGGGCGGCTGCTTCGAGGACTCCCGGCCCACCACTCACGCGGAGCCGACCTTCCCGGTCCACGCGTCGGTCTTCTACTGCGTCGCCAACATGCCCGGCGCGGTGCCCAACACCTCGACCTACGCGCTGACCAACGCCACGCTGCCGTACATCGTGGAACTCGCCGACCACGGCTGGGCCGAGGCCTCGCGCCGCGACCCGGCGCTGGCCCGGGGGCTCAACACCCATGACGGCAGGGTCGTTTACCGCGAGGTGGCCGAGGCGCACGGCCTGGAGCACGTCGAGTTGGCGTCACTGCTCGGCTGACCGGCTGTTTTTAAGTCACCTTTCGGTAAAAGGCGATACGTCAACACGGGTCGTCAACAGCACCTTCCCGGCCGGATCTTGCCCGACAAGGTCCGGCCGGATGTGTGTATGGTCACTTTGTGACACTCGCGTAACTCGCCTCGAACGTAACCGTTCGGATGTTTCGCGCACCGGTGAAACCTGCCGTGCGACGGCCCTACGCCCTTGACAGCCGCATGTTTCATTGCCGACACATCGGGCCGGGTCCGGCGGATTGTGTTGCTGCGGACCGCCGACACGCCATAGAGTCGCCAACCGTCGGCATGGTGCCACGCTGACCTATCTAGAAGTTTCCTGGTCACCAAGGAGGTAAGACGACTTGTGAATGAGTCGACATTTACTCCCGGGGGTGGTCAACCAGGAATGCCTGCGCCGGTCTCGGGCCCCACGGGGTTCGCGGCTGTCGGCTCCGTCGCTGTCCGCACCTTCGCAGCCCACCAGAGCCAGCAGCCAGCCGGGCTAACTCCGCCAGCACACCAGAGCATGGATGGCCAACACGTGAACGCCATGGCCGGCGACGGAAGTGGCGGGGTCCACAACCACTTCGCCGACTACGACGAGCTGCCCGACGGGCACTTCTACGACCCCGACGCCGAGTACGAGCCCGATCCGGAGTACGCGGCGACGCTCGCGCCCGACGCGGCCCGTCAGCGCCGCGAGCGGATCGGTCCCACCGGTCGCCCGCTGCCCTACTTCCCGATCCCGGGCCCGCTGACCGACCATGGTCCCGCGAAGATCATCGCGATGTGCAACCAGAAGGGCGGCGTCGGCAAGACGACGTCGACCATCAACCTGGGTGCCGCGCTCGCGGAGTACGGCCGCCGGGTCCTGCTCGTCGACTTCGACCCGCAGGGCGCCCTCTCGGTGGGCCTCGGGGTGAACCCGATGGAGCTCGACCTCACGGTCTACAACCTGCTCATGGAGCGGGGCATGTCGGCCGACGAGGTGCTGCTGAAGACGGCGGTCCCCAACATGGACCTGCTGCCGAGCAACATCGACCTGTCCGCGGCCGAGGTCCAGCTCGTCTCCGAGGTCGCGCGCGAGTCGACGCTCCAGCGCGCCCTGAAGCCGCTCATGGCCGACTACGACTACATCGTGATCGACTGTCAGCCCTCGCTCGGCCTGCTCACGGTCAACGCGCTGACCGCCGCGCACAAGGTGATAGTGCCTCTGGAGTGTGAGTTCTTCGCTCTCCGTGGTGTCGCGCTGCTGACGGAGACCATCGAGAAGGTCCAGGAGCGGCTCAACCCCGAGCTGGAGCTCGACGGCATCCTCGCCACGATGTACGACTCGCGCACCGTGCACAGCCGTGAGGTTCTCGCGCGGGTCGTCGAGGCGTTCGACGACCACGTCTACCACACGGTCATCGGGCGCACGGTCCGCTTCCCGGAGACCACGGTCGCCGGTGAGCCGATCACCACGTACGCCTCCAACTCCGTCGGCGCCGCCGCCTACCGTCAGCTCGCCAGGGAGGTGCTCGCCCGGTGTCACGCCGAGTGAGTCTGCCGGGGGCCGACGAACTCTTCCGTACGACAGGGGGAATGGCGCTGCAGCCGTCCACTCCCCGGCGGGGGGCCAACGGAGAAGTCCGTGTGCCCGCTCCCGCCGGGGAGAGCGACGGGGCCGCCGGCGCGGAGGACGCGCCGACGTCCGTGCCCGTGCAGGGCGGTGACGGCGAGGGGTCCGAGCATGTGGCCGCCGACGCCGAGTCCGACGGCGAACAGCCGCGCAGCCGTGGCGCCGCGGCGGGGGCCGAGCGGGCCGCCGCCGGGCGGCAGCCGAAGCCGCAGGAAGGTTCTGCCGCGGCGCCCCGCAAGCGGGGGCGGGCCTCCGGGCGCCGGCCCAGCGGGCGGGAGCGGCACGACGAGAAGATCACCGTGTATGTCTCCGCCGAGGAGCTCATGGACCTCGAACACGCGCGGCTGGTGCTGCGTGGGGAGCATGGGCTGGCCGTCGACCGGGGGCGGATCGTGCGGGAGGCCGTCGCCGTGGTGCTGGCGGATCTGGAGTCCCGTGGAGACGCGAGCATCCTCGTACGTCGGCTGCGGGGGCGGTAGGGGTAGCCTGCCAGGGCTATGACCTCGTACGACTCCTCTGGCTCGGCTTCCGGTGGTTCCGGGGGCCGTCGCCGTGCGCTGGGGAGGGGGCCGCTGGCTCCGTCGGCCGAGCCGGTGGCGCGGGCCGAGGGTGAGTCCGCGGGCGGCGGTGACGAGAAGCCGTTGGCTGCCGCCCTGGCCGGGGCCGATCCCGCTTCGGAAGCCGCAGCCGACGGGGCCGAGCCTGTAGCCGAAGCCGCAGCCGATGTGGCGTTCGGAGCGAGGGTCGAAGCCGGAGTGCCGGTCGAGGTCGACCCGAGAGCTGTGGTCGGGGTCATGGCTGAGGCCGGAGCCGAGCCCGGAGTCGGAGCCGAGTCCGGCGCCCCAGTCGAGCCCGGAACCGGCGCCGGTGCCGAGGCCGAGCCGGAACCTCGACCCGAGCCCCAGCCTCAGCCAGAGCCAGAGCCAGAGCCGCGCCCCGAGCGCGAACCTCAACCCGAGCCAGAGCCGCAGCCCGAGGCTCCAGAGCCAGAGCCGCGCCCCGAGCGCGAACCTCAACCCGAGCCAGAGCCGCAGCCCGAGGCTCCAGAGCCAGAGCCGCGCCCCGAGCGCGAGCCCAGGCCCGGTGCCGCAGGCGAGGCCGAAGCCGGTGCCGGTGGGGGGTTCAAGGTTCGGCTCGCGAACTTCGAGGGGCCGTTCGATCTGCTGCTTCAGTTGATCTCGAAGCACAAGATGGACGTCACCGAGGTGGCGCTGTCCAAGGTCACCGACGAGTTCATGGCGCACATCCGGGCCATGGGGTCGGACTGGGACCTCGACGAGACGACCGAGTTCCTCGTCGTCGCCGCGACGCTGCTGGACCTGAAGGCCGCGCGGCTGCTGCCCGCCGCCGAGGTCGAGGACGAGGCCGACCTCGCGCTCCTCGAAGCCCGGGACCTGCTGTTCGCCCGGCTGCTCCAGTACCGCGCGTACAAACAGATCGCGGACATCTTCAACCGCCGGCTGGACGAGGAGGCCCGGCGCTACCCCCGGACCGTCGGTCTGGAGCCGCACCACGCCGAGCTGCTGCCCGAGGTGGTCATCAGCATCGGGGCGGAAGGATTCGCCAGGCTCGCGGTCAAGGCGATGCAGCCGAAGCCGAAGCCTCAGGTGTACGTCGATCACATCCACGCGCCGCTGGTGAGCGTGCAGGAGCAGGCCGGGATCGTCGTCGCTCGGCTGCGCGAGCTGGGGGAGGTGTCCTTCCGCGCGCTCGTCGAGGACACCGACGACACCCTGACCGTCGTCGCCCGCTTCCTGGCCCTGCTGGAGCTCTACCGGGAGAAGGCCGTGGCGCTGGACCAGGAGACCGCCCTCGGGGACCTGATGGTGCGCTGGACCGGCGGGGAGGGGGACGCCGAGCCCGTGGTCACGGACGAGTTCGACCGGCCGCCCGAACCGCCGAAGGAGGAGACCAAGGCATGAGCGAGGAGACGCCCGCAGGGGCGACCGGGGCGCCCGCGGAGTCGCGTACCGTCGCCGACCTCGATCTCAAGCCCGCCCTGGAGGCCGTCCTGATGGTCGTGGACGAGCCCGCGACGGCCGAGCACCTGAGCAAGATCCTGGAGCGGCCGAAGCGGCAGATCTCCAAGGCGCTGCGGGAGCTGGCCGACGAGTACGCGCTCCAGGGGCGCGGCTTCGAGCTGCGGCTGATCGCCGGGGGCTGGCGGTTCTACACCCGGCCCGAGTACGCCGCCGCCGTCGAGCGGTTCGTGCTCGACGGGCAGCAGGCCCGGCTGACCCAGGCCGCGCTGGAGACGCTGGCCGTGGTCGCGTACCGGCAGCCGGTGAGCCGGAGCAGGGTCTCGGCCGTACGAGGGGTCAACTGCGACGGGGTCATGCGCACCCTGCTGCAGCGGGGTCTGGTCGAGGAGGCGGGCGCGGAACCCGAAACAGGTGCGATCCTGTACAGGACGACGAACTACTTCCTGGAGCGGATGGGCCTGCGCGGTCTGGACGAGCTCCCGGAGCTCGCGCCCTTCCTCCCGGAGGCGGAGGCGATCGAGGCCGAGACCCAGGAAGCCGTACCGTCGTTCGATCCGGATGCTCCGGATTCCGAGGACACAGACGACAAGACGGAACTTTGATGCGAAGCAGCAGCGGCAGGAACAGCAGCGGAAACAACGGCGGGAGCCGTGGTGGCAACAGCGGCGGCCGCGGCGGAAGCGGTGGTGCACGCGGCGGGAGCGGGGGTGGCGGCGGGGCCGCGGCAACTACCGCGGTGCGGGGAACGACCGCGACGACAGGCAGGGCGGCCGGCCGAAGAAGCCCCGCCCCGAGGAGCGCCGTTACGACGTGGGCCCCGGCGGCTCCCCGGACGGTCCCAAGTCCGGGCGCGGCGCCTCGGCGCGCGGCGGGGCCAAGGGCGGACCGAAGCAGTCCCAGCAGCAGCGCGGGCGGTGGGCCCCGGCGACCTCGCGCGAGTACGACGCGCGCGCCGAGGAGCGCAACCGGGAGCGCTACGCGGGCAAGAAGGACGTCAAGCTGCCCAAGACCTTCCCGGGCGCCGAGCAGGAGGGCGAGCGGCTGCAGAAGGTCCTCGCGCGCGCGGGCTACGGCTCGCGGCGGGCCTGCGAGGAGCTGATCGAGCAGGCGCGGGTCGAGGTCAACGGCGAGATCGTCCTGGAGCAGGGCAAGCGCGTCGACCCGGAGAAGGACGAGGTCAAGGTCGACGGTCTGACCGTGGCCACGCAGTCGTACCAGTTCTTCGCGCTGAACAAGCCCGCCGGAGTCGTCTCCACCATGGAGGACCCCGAGGGTCGGCAGTGCCTCGGCGACTACGTGACCAACCGTGAGACGCGGCTGTTCCACGTCGGCCGGCTCGACACCGAGACCGAGGGCGTCATCCTGCTCACCAACCACGGCGAGCTGGCGCACCGGCTGACCCACCCCAAGTACGGCGTCAAGAAGACGTACGTCGCGCACATCGTGGGCCCGATCCCGCGCGACCTGGGCAAGCAGCTCAAGGACGGCATCCAGCTGGAGGACGGGTACGCGCGCGCGGACCACTTCCGCGTGGTGCAGCAGACCGGCAAGAACTACCTCGTGGAGGTCACCCTCCACGAGGGGCGCAAGCACATCGTGCGCCGGATGCTGGCCGAGGCCGGCTTCCCCGTCGACAAGCTCGTCCGCACCGCCTTCGGGCCGATCTCCCTCGGCGACCAGAAGTCCGGCTGGCTGCGCCGGCTGTCGAACACCGAGGTCGGGATGCTGATGCAGGAGGTCGACCTGTAGGTCGTGGAGCCTTCGGGCTGTAGGTCATGGAGCCTTCGGGCTCAGCCGCGTGCGCGCGGCGCGTTCGAGCATGAGCCGGTCCCGGGTTTGCCGTCGGGGCCGGCTCTTTGCCGTTCCCGGCGCCGCCCTTGACGCCGTTCTTGGCGTTCCTTTCCTCGTAAAGGGGTTGTGCGCCCGGCGCGCACGGCTTTATAGTCGTCATGACTATTAGTCACAGTGACCATTAAGGGGGCGGCCGGCATGACCTCACCCGAGGGCTACGACAAATACGCCTTCGAACCCTTCGCCGTCACCGTCGACCTGGCCGTCTTCACCGTCCGCGCGGGCACCCTCCAGGTGCTGCTCGTAGAGCGCGGCCAGGAGCCGTACGCGGGCCGCTGGGCGCTGCCCGGCGGGTTCGTGCTGCCGGACGAGTCCGCGGAGGAGGCCGCCTGGCGGGAACTCGCCGAGGAGACCGGCCTCAAGGACGACTCCGGGCTCCACCTGGAGCAGTTGCGGACGTACAGCGAGCCCGGCAGGGATCCCAGGATGCGGATCGTCACCGTCGCGTTCGCCGCGCTGCTCCCGGACCCGCCCGTCCCGCACGGCGGAGGCGACGCCGCACAGGCCCAGTGGCTGCGCTTCAACGCCATCGGGCCGCTCGCCTTCGACCACGACCGCATCCTCGCCGACGCTCACGAACGCGTCGGCGCCAAGCTCGAATACACCTGTCTCGCCACCTCCTTCTGCCCGCCCGAGTTCACCCTCGGCGAGCTGCGGCAGGTCTACGAGACCGTGTGGGGCACACCGCTCGACCGGCCCAACTTCCGGCGCAAGGTGCTGGCCACGCCGGGCTTCGTCGAACAGGTGCCCGGCGCCGCCCGCCTGACCGGCGGTCGCGGCAAGCCCGCCGCGCTGTACCGCGCGGGTGGGGCCACCGCCCTGCACCCGCCGCTGCTGCGACCCACCACGGAAGGACGGTCCTGATGACCATGACGCTCCGCACGAAGCGCTCCGCCACCGGCTCCCTGATCGGACTCGCCCTCGGAGACGCCCTCGGCTTCCCGACGGAGTTCAACGACGTCCCGTCGATCCTCGCCAAGTGCGGCCCCTGGCGGAAGATGGGGCTGCCGAAGCCGGCGATCGTCACCGACGACACCCAGATGACACTGGCCCTGGGACACGGGCTGCGGGCCGCCATGGACCGGGGATCGCTCGGCCCCGACGCCCTGGTGCGCGCCGTCCGCAAGGAGTTCGTGGACTGGTCCCGCTCCCCGGAGAACAACCGCGCCCCCGGCAACACCTGCCTGGTCGCCTGCGACCTCCTCGCCGTCGAGCGCCACCCCTGGCAGTTCGCCAGCCAGATCCACTCCAAGGGCTGCGGCGCCAACATGCGGGTCGCCCCGCTCGGCCTGATCGGCCCGCTCAGCGACGAACAGCGCGCGGGCGCCGCCCAGTTGCAGGCCGCCCTCACTCACGGCCACCCCACCGCGCTCGCCGCCTCCGACCTCACCGCCCACGCGATACGGCTGCTCTCCCAGGGCGCCGAACCGATGGGCCTGATCGGTCGGCTGCGCTCGTACGCGTACGAGAACCGCTCCCGCTACCACGCCCGCTGGCTCGGCGACCTGTGGACCTACAGCCAGGACCCCTCGCCCGAGCACTACATCGCGCGGGGCTGGGACGACTGCCTGGAGGCCCTGGACCGGGTGCAGGCGGCCCTGCGGCTGCCGTCGCCCGAGACCGACCCCTGCCTGGCCACGGGCGAGGGCTGGATCGCCGAGGAGGCCCTCGCGACCGGGCTGCTGTGCTTCCTGCTCTTCGTCGACGAGCCCGTCACCGCGCTGCGCCGGGCCGCCTGCACCTCGGGCGACTCCGACTCCATCGCCTGCCTCGCCGGTGCCTTCGCGGGCGCCTACCACGGCCCGGACGTCTGGCCCGCCGAGTGGGCCGACCGGATCGAGTACCAGGGCGACCTCGTCTCGCTGGGAGCCCTCTGGGACGCTTGAGGGATGACCGACGCGCTCACCGACGCCCTCGACATCGACCTGGCACCCGTGGTCGCCGAACAGCCCGACCCCCTACTGTTCGCGACCGTCTCCGGAGCCCACCTGTACGGCTTCCCGTCGCGCGACTCGGACGTGGACCTGCGCGGTGTGCACCTGCTGCCCACGGCCGAACTGGTCGGGCTGCGGGAGCCGGAGGAGACCCGGTCGCGGATGTGGGACCGGGACGGCGTCGAGATGGACCTCGTCACACACGACCTGCGCAAGTTCGCCCGGCTGATGCTGCGCCGCAACGGCTATGTGCTGGAGCAGCTGCTCTCCCCGCTCGTCGTGCACACCGGCGAGGCGCACCGCGAACTGATCGCGCTCGCCCCCGGGGTCCTCACCCGGCACCACGCCCACCACTACCGGGGTTTCGGCATCACCCAGTGGCGGCTCTTCGAGAAGACCGGCGAACTCAAGCCGCTGCTCTACACGTTCCGTGTGCTGCTCACCGGCATCCACCTCATGCGCAGCGGCGAGGTGCAGGCCCATCTGCCCACCCTGGTGCCGCAGGTGGACGAGGCGCCCCGCTATCTGCCGGACCTCGTCGCGGCGAAGGCGGACCTGGAGCACGGCAAGACCGCCCTCGACCGGGAGCGCGTGGCGGAGGACGTGGAGCGTCTCCAAGAGGTGCTGGAACAGGAGCAGGCGCTGTCGGCGCTCCCGGAGAGCCCGTCCGCGTACGACGCCCTGCACGATTTCGTCGTCCGGGTCCGCGTGGACGGTGTGGAGGGCTGAGCCGGCTGCGGGGTCCGGGCCGGTTCCGCGGGCCGAGCCCGTTCCGGGGGTCTGTGTCGATTCCAGGGCCGGGCCGGTCGCTACGCCCGGGCCGTTCCCCAGGTTTTGACCGGCGCCGAGGTCGGGCGGGCGCGCAGGGCCGACGCGTGCCGGGTGCGTACGACGAAGTCCTCGACCCGGGCCCGGTCCGGCTCCGCAGGCAGCGGGCTGTGGTGCACCGCCTCCTCGGCCTCCGCCGCCAGCCGGGCCATCCAGGACTCGACCCGGGTCCACGCCACCTCGCCGTGCTTCACCGCCAGCAGGGGCTCGCGCTGATCGCCCACGTCGACGGTGAGCGTGCCCGTGCGCAGCAGATCACGGCAGCTCATCAGGAGGCGGAGGAGATGCATGGCGTGCTTCCAGCGCGGGGCGCCGTGCGTGCGGATGTCGGCGTCGAGCTTCTTGCGCTGGCCGAGGGCGTAGCGGGCGAAGGTCTCGTGAACCTGCCGGGACAGGAACGCCCCGCGCAGCGCGAGCAGTTCCTGGCCGGTGGCGTCGACGTGCTCCACCAGAGGGGAGTGCAGGCACTCCAGGATGTTCGGGTTGGCGCGCAGGGCCAGATTGCAGAAGCGCTCCAGCTCCCAGCCGAACTGCTCCTCCGCCGGACCCTCCACATGGGTCGGCGGCTTCTCGAAGCGCCAGAACAGCTCGGTCGGGGCCAGGAAGACGCCCCGCCGGTCGGTGTCGCTGTCGTCCGTCGCGAGACCGAAGGCCCGCGACCCCATCACACAGGCGTAGATCGTGTGATCACGGACCAGGCTGTGCGGGTGCGGGTGCGGGTGCGGGTGCGGGGGCTGCATGCCCGGGAGCGTACGTGGTGGCTCAGACCGACTGAATCGAATTTCCCGAGACCTCGATCTCCTCAGCGGGCAGGGGCTGGGTGGCAGGGCCCCGCACCACCGCGCCGTCCGTGATCTTGAACTTGCTGCCGTGGCAGGCGCAGTCGATCGTCCCGTCCGAGACGCTGCTGACGATGCAGCCCTGGTGCGTGCAGACCGCCGAGAAGGCCTTGAACTCGCCCTCCTGCGGCTGCGTCACGACGATCTTCCGATCCTTGAAGATCCTGCCACCGCCCACCGGGATGTCGGCCGTGGTGGCCAGCTCCTCACCGCCACCGCCCGTGCCGGCGTCCCCGGGTGAGGTCTCCTCCTGGGAACCGCCGTCGCTGTCGCCGCCGCACCCCACCAGGAGCGCCGCCGTGCCTGCCGCGCCGGTCGTGAGCACCGTGCGCCGCGTCGAACCCATAGCCATGTCGTCACTCCGAACGTGCGGAAGAACCCAACCGAGGAGAGAGTGCCACAAAACGTGCGATTCGCATGTCCGGTGGCCCACTGCATTCGGGACAGTCGCTCCGCCGCCGCCCCCCCCGCGGGCGTCTCGGCAGGCGGGCGCCGCGCACCGGCCGGGGGTGGGCTGACTAGGCTGGTCGTACAACGAGCCGGCCAACGAGTCGGCATGTACATCAGCGAGGAGCAGAGTCGTGGCGGTACGAGCGGTCCGGGGCGCCGTCCAGCTCGAACGGGACGAGGCGGGGCACATGGACGAGCAGGTGGGCGAGCTGCTCACCGCGGTCCTGGAGCGCAACGGGCTCGGTCCGGACGACCTGATCAGCATCTGGTTCACGGCCACCCCCGACCTGCACAGCGACTTCCCGGCCGCCGCGGCGCGCAAGCTCGGCATCGTCGACGTCCCCCTCATCTGCGCACAGGAACTGGACATCGAGGGCGCCATGCCCCGGGTCGTACGGATCCTCGCGCACATCGAGTCCGACCGGCCGCGCTCCGAGATCGCGCACGTCTACCTGGGCGCCGCGGCCGCGCTCCGCAAGGACATCGCCCAGTGAGAACCGCACTCGTCATCGGCACCGGGCTGATCGGCACCTCCGCCGCCCTCGCCCTCGCCCAGCGCGGGGTGGTCGTCCACCTCGCCGACCACGACCCGGAGCAGGCCCGTACGGCCGCCGCGCTCGGCGCCGGCAGCGACGAGGCGCCCGGCGGTCCGGTCGATCTCGCGATCGTCGCCGCCCCGCCCGCGCACGTGGCCGCGACCCTCGCCGACGCCATGCGGCGAGGGGCCGCGCGCGGCTACCTCGACGTGGCCTCCGTGAAGGGCGGCCCCCGCCGGGAGCTGGAGGCGCTGGGCCTCGACCTCTCCTGCTACATCGGCACCCACCCCATGTCGGGCCGGGAGAAGTCGGGGCCGCTGGCCGCCACCGGTGACCTCTTCGAGGGCCGGCCCTGGGTGCTCACCCCGACCCGGGACACCGACACCGAGGTCCTGAACCTCGCCCTGGAGCTGGTCTCGCACTGCCGGGCCGTCCCGGTCGTCATGGACGCGGACGCCCACGACCGGGCCGTGGCCCTGGTCTCGCACATGCCGCACCTGGTGTCGAGCCTGGTCGCCGCGCGACTGGAGCACGCCGAGGAGTCGGCCGTACGGCTGTGCGGGCAGGGCATCCGGGACGTGACCCGGATCGCCGCCTCGGACCCCGGCATGTGGATCGACATCCTCTCCGCCAACCCCGGCCCGGTGGCCGACCTCCTCGCCGATGTCTCCGCCGACCTCGACGAGACCGTCCAGGCACTGCGCGCCCTCCAGGCCTCCGACGAGGCCAAGCGCCGCGAGGGCGTCACCGGCATCGAGGACGTCCTGCGCCGCGGCAACGCCGGCCAGATCCGCGTCCCCGGCAAGCACGGGTCCGCTCCGCGGCGCTACGAGGTGGTGGCGGTCCTGATCGACGACCAGCCGGGCCAGCTGGCCCGCATCTTCGCCGACGCGGGCGCCGCCGGCGTCAACATCGAGGACGTCCGCATCGAACACGCGACCGGGCAGCAGGCGGGTCTGGTGCAGCTCATGGTGGAGCCGAAGGCGGCGGTGGTGCTGACGGGGGCGTTGCGGGAGCGGGGTTGGGCGATCCGGCAGTAGCGGGGTGCGTGGGGTCGGTGGTCGGAGGCCGCCGCAGCCGTCCCGATGCCCGGGAGGCGCCTTGGCGCCGAGTGGTGTGAGGGCGGCGTCGGGGAGGGTCGTCCGCATCGAACACGCGACCGGGCAGCAGGCGGGTCTGGTGCAGCTCATGGTGGAGCCGAAGGCGGCGGTGGTGTTGACGGGGGCGTTGCGGGAGCGGGGTTGGGCGATCCGGCAGTAGGGCCTGGTGCGGTTTTCGCCCCCGCCGCCCCTACCCGTCCCATCCCGGGGCTGCGCCCCGGATCCCCGTCGGGGCCGCGCCCCCGGCCCCGCTTCGGCCTGAACGGCCTAGTCCTCCAGCGCCGGACGGGCTGGAGGGACAGCGGGCGGGCCGGGAGTGCGGTGGGACGGCGGGACGGTGGGAGAGGGTGTTGCGTGACGGTGGCCGCAGGGGCGGTGGGAGCGCCGTCGAAGGGGCGGCCGGATGGAGTACGGGCAACCAGTACCCTTGTCCGGGGCGCTTTCCGTCCCGCCCCACCATCTCGGACCAGGAAAGGTGCTCCCCAGTGGAACGCGCCACAGTGATCGTTGCCATCGACGGCCCCTCCGGCACGGGCAAGTCGAGCACCTCGAAGGCCGTGGCCGCGCAGCTCGGGCTGAGCTACCTGGACACGGGCGCCCAGTACCGGGCGATCACGTGGTGGATGGTCACCAACGGCATCGACATAGACGACCCCTCGGCGATCGCCGCCGTGGCGGGCAAGCCGGAGATCGTCTCGGGGACCGACCCGTCCGGGCCGACCATCACCGTCGACGGCACGGACGTCGCCGGGCCGATCCGCACCCAGGAGGTCACCTCCAAGGTCAGCGCGGTGAGCGCCGTCCCCGAGGTGCGGGCCCGGATCACCGAGCTGCAGCGCTCCATCGCGTCGGGCGCCGAGAACGGCATCGTCGTCGAGGGCCGGGACATCGGCACGACCGTCCTGCCGGACGCCGACCTGAAGATCTTCCTCACCGCTTCCCCGGAGGCCCGCGCGGCCCGCCGCAGCGGCGAGCTGAAGGGCTCCGACGTGCAGGCGACCCGCGAGGCGCTCCTCAAGCGGGACGCGGCCGACTCCAGCCGCAAGACCTCCCCGCTCGCCAAGGCCGACGACGCGGTCGAGGTGGACACCTCCGACCTCACCCTCCAGCAGGTCATCGAGTGCGTGGTGACCCTCGTCGAGGAGAAGCGGGCCGGGAAGTGAGCGGGGCGTCGACGGACCGGGGGGCCTCGGCCGGGGCTGCCTCCGCCGGGAACCCCGCGGCCGCGGCGCCCTCCTTGCGCGGTGCCGAGGTCGGTCGGCGCATCGGCGTCGGCCTGATGTACGGCTTGTGGAAGCCGCGGGTGCTGGGCGCCTGGCGGGTCCCCACGGCCGGCCCGGTCATCCTCGCGGTCAACCACTCCCACAACATCGACGGCCCGATGGTCATGGGTGTGGCGCCCCGCCCGACGCACTTCCTGATCAAGAAGGAGGCGTTCATCGGTCCCCTCGACCCCTTCCTGCTCGGCATCGGGCAGGTCAAGGTGGACCGGTCGACCGCCGACCGCACCGCCATCACCCAGGCGCTCGCCGTCCTGGCGGGCGGCGGTGTGCTGGGCATCTTCCCGGAGGGCACCCGGGGCGAGGGCGACTTCGCCTCGCTGCGCGCCGGGCTCTCCTACTTCGCCGTGCGCAGCGGAGCGCCGGTCGTCCCGGTAGCCGTCCTGGGAAGCACCGAGCGGCGCGGACGGTTGGTCAAGGGGCTGCCCCCGCTGCGCTCGCGCGTCGATGTCGTCTTCGGCGACCCGTTCGAGGCGGGCGACGGCACCGGGCGGCGGACCCGCAAGGCACTGGACGAGGCGACCGTGCGCATCCAGAAGCAACTGGGCGCGCACCTGGACAACGCCCGGCGGCTCACCGGCCGCCGGTAAAACGCCGGGCGTCCGATCGGGCGCTGGGCGACACTGAGTAGTGGATCAGCCGGTCGAAGGCCGGGTGCTCCACCGATCACCACGATGAACTACGAGGTACGGACTTCATGAACGACCACTTTCCCTCCGAGCACGAGCACGGAGAGCTTGGCGACGCCGAGTACGCGGAGTTCATGGAGCTCGCCGCGGAAGAGGGCTTCGACGTCGAGGACGTCGAGGGCGCGATCGAGGAGGCGGGCCACGGCCCGCTGCCCGTCCTCGCCGTCGTCGGCCGCCCGAACGTGGGCAAGTCGACCCTGGTGAACCGCATCATCGGCCGCCGTGAGGCGGTCGTCGAGGACAAGCCCGGCGTCACCCGCGACCGTGTCACCTACGAGGCCGAGTGGGCGGGCCGCCGCTTCAAGGTCGTCGACACCGGCGGCTGGGAGCAGGACGTCCTCGGCATCGACGCCTCCGTCGCCGCCCAGGCCGAGTACGCCATCGAGGCCGCCGACGCGGTCGTCTTCGTCGTCGACGCCAAGGTCGGCGTCACCGACACCGACGAGGCCGTCGTCCGGCTGCTCCGCAAGGCCAAGAAGCCCGTGGTCCTCTGCGCCAACAAGGTCGACGGCCCGAGCGGCGAGGCCGACGCGACCGCTCTGTGGTCCCTCGGCATCGGCGAGCCGCACCCGGTCTCCTCGCTGCACGGCCGTGGCACCGGCGACATGCTGGACGCCGTCCTGGAGGCCCTGCCGGAGGCACCCGCGCAGAGCTTCGGCACGGCCGTCGGCGGTCCGCGCCGTATCGCCCTGATCGGCCGTCCGAACGTCGGCAAGTCCTCGCTCCTCAACAAGGTGGCGAACGAGGAGCGCGTCGTCGTCAACGAGCTCGCGGGCACCACCCGTGACCCGGTCGACGAGCTGATCGAACTCGGCGGCGTCACCTGGAAGTTCGTCGACACCGCCGGCATCCGCAAGCGCGTCCACCTCCAGCAGGGCGCCGACTACTACGCCTCGCTGCGCACCGCGGCCGCCGTGGAGAAGGCGGAGGTGGCGGTCATCCTCATCGACGCCTCCGAGTCCATCTCCGTGCAGGACCAGCGCATCGTCACGATGGCCGTCGAGGCCGGCCGCGCGATGGTCATCGCCTACAACAAGTGGGACACCCTCGACGAGGAGCGCCGCTACTACCTGGAGCGGGAGATCGAGACCGAGTTCGGTCAGGTCGCCTGGGCGCCCCGAGTCAACGTCTCGGCGCGGACCGGTCGGCACATGGAGAAGCTGGTCCCCGCGATCGAGACGGCCCTCGCCGGCTGGGAGACCCGTGTCCCCACGGGCCGGCTGAACGCCTTCCTCGGCGAGCTGGTCGCCGCCCACCCGCACCCGATCCGGGGCGGCAAGCAGCCCCGCATCCTCTTCGGCACCCAGGCCGGTACCAAGCCCCCGCGCTTCGTCCTCTTCGCCTCCGGGTTCATCGAGGCGGGCTACCGCCGCTTCATCGAGCGGCGCCTGCGCGAGGAGTTCGGCTTCGAGGGCACCCCGATCCACATCTCGGTGCGGGTGCGCGAGAAGCGCGGCAAGAAGAAGTAGGCAGCGGCCGAGGGAATAGGCAGCGGCACGAAGAAGTAGGCAGCGGCCGAGGAAGTAGGCAGCGGCACGAAGAAGTGGGCAGCGGTCCCACGACACGAGGAGGCGGCCACCCCGATGTCCGGGTGGCCGCCTCCTCGTGTGCTGCGCTCCGCCTCAAAGACCTCGGCGTGGGCCCGGGGGCAGCGGCGACGGGATGTGGTGCATCCCGGTGTGTCCGGTGGGGATCCGCCCCACGGGCTGCCACACGGCGGTCGTCGTGGTCGTGTGACCGGGCTGGTGCTCGCGCTGGGTGGCGAGCTGGCCCGCGGAGTGCCGGGCCCCGTACGAGCCGGAGGCGTACGACCCGGTGGCGCGCTGGCCGCCGGAGCCGTGCGTCAGGCTCCCGAAACCCGTGAACCCCAGCTCCTCCTCCCCGTGCCGGTCGCCCGGCAGGGTCCGGTAGGTCCTGACCCACTCCGCGTAGAGCGAGTCGTAGATGGGCGTGGCCGATGGCCCGCCCGACGGATCCTGAGTCGGCCGCATGGACGGGATCGACTGATAGGACTGGCGGCGAGGTACGTCGTATGCGTGCACGTCTGTGCCAACGACCCCACGGGGGAAGAGATGCGCCCCCTCAACCATTCAGCCTCCGGTCAGGGAAGCGCCCTGAAGGGGCGCGGGGAACTGCGCGACAGGCCCCCCGACTCGCAGCCGACTGACCAGCCGCATTGCTACGGCGGGTTGTCTCACGGCTCGCCGAGCGGAGCGATCACGTACCGGCCAGCGGCAGCGTCGCGGCCACCAACTTCCCGTTCGCCGCGGCCTTGTCGAGCGCGTCCCGCAGCAGGTCCTCCCGCGGCTGCCGCCCGATGGACCCCACCGGCGCCGCGAACATCAGCACCTGCTGGTGCTTGTTCGCGGCTGCCCGCCAGGCGTCGGCGACCTGCAGCGCCTGATGGGCCTGCCACCACGCGACCGGCGAACCACCGGCGGTACCCGGCTGCAGGATGGCGTGCAGCTGTCCCATGGCGAGCAGCACGGACCAGCCGTGCAGCACGGGGGGCACGGAGTCGATCTGGGGGAGCGGCATGAAGCCCTGCTCGATGAGCAGCGGCAGGAAGTCGTCGCCCGCGCCGGTCGTGCCCGGGCGTGCGATGGGGGCGGTCGGCTCGACGACGAGCGCCGGGTGCAACTCGCCGCTGAGCAGGATCAGTCCGCTGGTGACACCGAGCACGGCCTGCTCGGGCGCGGCCTGGACCGGGTTGTCCCCGGCGATGGAACGGGCGGCGCCCTGCAGCTGCTCCTCGGTGACCTGGACGACCTGGGAGGGCAGACAGGTGGCGTGGGCGAAGGCGAGCACGGCTGTCTCGTCGCCGACGAAGAGGACGGTGTTGGTGCGCTCCTGCTCGGAGTCGCCGGGGGTGCGGCACGACGTGCAGTCGTAGCCGCCGGGGGCGTTCTCTCCGGCGAGCAGCCGGTCGGCTTCTACGTCGCCGATCTCGGCGCGTACCTCGTCGCTGACGTCGAGCATGCGCGGCACGGTGGCTCCTCGGGATGCGGTGCGGTGTCGGTGCCGGGTGGCGCCCGGCCCATGAGCACGGAGGTTCCGGCTCATGCAGAAGACAACGGGCGATCTGTGGCGGGGGTCACGCCCGAGGACGAACGGAATCGAACCAACCGGAGCGCAGGGTGAATCCCTGGGCGGAATCGGTTACTCCGCGCCAACTTCCCGAGGGTCCGGCCAAGTTGATCCGGTGAAGTGGGTCACAGCTCGTCGAGGTCACTGGCCGACATGTCAGGAAATCAGGGAATGAAATGGGTGGCCGGAAATGGCGGCTACTTCGGGTAACGGCGAACTGGCCTCGCACGACAGGTCATCCCTTGCTGACAACCCGTCAACCTCCCTACATTCCCGGCCGTGTGCAGCGAGCACCGCTCGGGTACGTCCGCCGGCCGCGCAGAGCCAGACAGCGCGCAGCACCACCTCCGGCGGACGGGGCGGAGCGCGACACCCGCGTCCATGCGCGGGAAGCGCCCCGCTCGGGGGGACCCCGGGTCCGTGGAGAGGGATCTTCATGTCCGAATGTGCTGATACCACGCGCGGCAGCGCCCGCAAGACCCGTACGACGGCGGTTCTCGCCGGGGCGGCACTGCTCGCCCCGCTCGGGCTTCTGGCCGTCACCGGCAGCGCCTCGGCGGCCGACAGCGGCGTGTGGGACCGCATCGCCACGTGCGAGAGCGGCGGCAACTGGCACATCAACACCGGCAACGGCTACTACGGAGGTCTGCAGTTCGCCGCCTCCACGTGGCGTGCCTACGGCGGCACCGCCTACGCGGCCACCGCCGACAAGGCCTCCAAGGCTCAGCAGATCGCGATCGCGACCAAGGTCCAGCGCGCCCAGGGCTGGGGAGCGTGGCCCACCTGTTCCGGCCGCGCCGGGGCCTCCGGCAGCGCGCCCGCCGCCCCCTCCACCGGGTCGGCCGCCACCGGGTCGTCCGGCAAGGCCGCCTCCTCCGGGGCCGGGAAGTCCGCCAAGTCGGCTCCCGCGACGACGCCGTCGCGCTCCGTCGGCCACCCGGACCGCAGCGCGTCGCGCGGTGACTACACCGTCCGGCAGGGCGACTCCCTGAGCGGCATCGCCGCCCGGCACGGGACCACCTGGCGGCAGGTCTACGCCGCCAACAGGGACGTGATCGGCGGCGACCCAGACCTCATCGTCCCCGGGCAGCGCCTCGATCTGTGACCGCTGCCCTGTCGGCCGAGCCTGCCCTGTCGGCCGAGTCCTGTCGGCCGAGTCCTGTCGGCTGAGCGCCGTCGGCTGACCGCCGTGCGGCGTCAGGGCAGTTCGGTCGCCTCCCCGCCGAACGCCAGTGCGCCGCGCCGGAGTTCGTACACGAGGACGCCCGGTACCGCGCGCAGCCCCGGCGGCAGGCGCTGCTCGGCCACGATCACGCAGGCGTCGAGGCCGCCCAGCAGCTCGTACGTGCGGGCCGCGACCGCGGGTGACATGCCCTGGGCGGGTTCGTCGACGAGCACCACGCGCGCCCGGGCCGGCAGGACCCGGGAGAGGGCGAGCATCCGCTGCTCGCCGCCGGAGAGGGTGCCCACGCGACGGGGGAGCAGGGCTTCGAGCTCCGGGTAGGCGCGCAGGGCGTCGGAGAGGTCGGGCGCGGTGAGTTCGAGGTTCTCGCGCACGGTGAGCGAGCCGAAGACGGCCCGTCGTTCCGGTACGAGGACCAGGCCCCGCCGGGCCCGCTCGTACGCGGGTGTCCTGGTGATGTCGGCACCGTCCCACACCACGGCACCCGCGGAGAGCGGGACCGTCCCGGCGAGCGCCCGCAACGCGGTCGTACGACCGGAGCCGTTGCGGCCGAGCAGCACGGTGAGGCCGGGGCCCGGGGCGGCGAGGGTGAGCCCGTGCAGGGCCTCCAGCGGGCCGTAGCGGACGCGGGCGCGGCGGAGGGAGACGAGGGTCATCGTCCGGCCTCCGGGGCGAGGACGTGGTCGGCCGGGCCGGAGGTGACGATCCGGCCCGCCGCCATGACGTGGACGACGTCCGCGAGTTCCATGACGAGGTCGACGTCGTGCTCGACGACGAGCAGGGCCGTGCCGTCGTCGGCGAGGGCGCGCAGGACGCGGGCGAGGGAGGCCACCTCGGCCGAGTCGAGGCCGGCGGCGGGCTCGTCGAGCAGCAGCACGCGGGGGCTGCCGGCGAGCGCACGCGCCAGCTCGACCCGTCGCAGCGTGCCGGTCGGCAGCCCGGCCGCCGGTGCCGTCCGCACCGCCCCGTCCAGCCCGAACAGCCGCAACGCCCGCTCCACGGCCCCGGGATCGGCGACCATCCCCTGCTCGGCGCCCACGCGTACGTTGTCCGCCACGCTCAACGACGGGAAGACCGCGAGCTGTTGGAACGTCCGAGCGATGCCGAGGCGGGTACGGGCGTGCGCGGGCAGCCGGGTGATGTCCCGCTCGCCGAGTCTCACCCGCCCGCTGTCCGGCCGCAGCGTGCCGGCGAGACAGTGGAAGAGGGTGCTCTTCCCGGCACCGTTGGGACCCACGACCGCGCTGACCCGCCCCGGCAGGACGTCGAGGTCGACGTCGTCGAGCGCGGTGAACTCGCCGTAGCGGAGCCGGAGCCGGCAGGGCTCGGAGGGAGGAGCGGGGAGGCGGGGGGAGGGCAGGGACGCGGGCGTGACCGATGGGGTGCGGGCGGCCTGGGCGGGACCGCGCCGACCGAGGGCAGCAGGGAGGGAGGGGCGCCCGCGCGACCGCCGGGCGTGTGGCCGGTGCCCGTGCGGGTGTCGGCGGTGCCTGCGCCGGTTCTCGTGGTGTCGGCGGTGTCTGCGTCGGCCCTGGCGGCTGGTCCGCGGCACCGGACGGCTCCCGCGCGGCCCACGGGGGCGTGCCAACCACCAGCCCCTCCGCCGTACCCCGGCCGCCGCCCCCACGCGCACCCGATCCCGAGCGCGCAGCCCGTCGGGTGAGCGTGCGTCGCCCCGGCCGCAGTCGTGCGAAACCGTCCCGCACAGCCTCGTACGGGCCGCCGGGGAAGCGGCCGACCAGGACGGCCAGGACGCCGATGACCGCGACGGCCACGCCGCCCTCGGTGCCCGCGTCCAGGCCGACCAGCAGGGCGGCCGCCGCGAGTGCGCCGAGGGAACTGTCGGCCCCGAGGACGACGACCGCGGCGAACCAGAGGAGGCTGCGGACGGGGTCGTAGGCGACGGGGTCGAAGGCGCGGACCCCCATCGCGAGCATGCCGCCGCCGAGCGCGGCGAGGGCGGCGCCCGCGACGAACGCCGTGAGTTTCAGCGACGGGACGCGCACGCCCGCCGCCGACGCGCCCGGCTCGTGGTCCCGCACGGCGGCGAGCGCTCTGCCCGTGCGGCCCCGGCGCAGGCCGTGGGCGGCGAGGAGGGCGAGGCAGAGGAGGCCCAACTCCAAGGCGTAGTAGGCGCGGTCTCCCTCGAAGCCCGAGGGCCGGGAGACCGTGAGGCCCGAGGTCGCGTACGGCTGGGTGACAGGGCGCCCAGGCCCGCGTAGGCCGCCTGGCCCAGGGAGATCTGGCCGCCTCGGCCCGTCACCACCACCAGGGAGAGCAGGACCACGCCCAGCGCCGGCACCTGGACGGCCGTGTGCAGGTCCTGGCCCGCGAAGCCCAGCGGGATCAGGAACAGCAGGAGCGCCACGAGCCACGCGGCGGGGGGCGGGCCGGCCCGCGCGGTAGCCGTTCGCGGCAGCGCGTCGCGGTCGCCCACCCCCGGCAGGACCAGGGCCGCCACGAGGAGGGCGACCACGAAGAGGTTGGCGCCCACGGCCTGGAGCAACGGTTCCGTCCAGCCCGAGGGATGGAACCGGGTCAGCTGGGCCTGCGCGACCGCGACGCCCAGCGCGACCAGCACGGCCACCGGCAGGCTCCGCATCCGGGCGGCGACCGCCACGGCCACCACCTCCATCACCAGCAGCGGCATGCCGTACGGGTCGAGGCGTACGTACGGGGCCAGCAGGACGCCCGTCAGGCCCGCCGTGAAGGAGCCGAACGCCCAGCCGGCGGCGGCGACCCGGTCCGCGTCGATGCCGCCGAGCACGGCGAGGGAGCGGTCGTCGACGACGGCCCGCAGCTCCCGGCCGAACCGCGTCCAGCGGGTGAGCGCGCCCACGGCCGCCGCGACGGCGAGGGCCGCCGCCAGCTGGCCCCACGGGTCGGCGGAGATCAGCGTCGGCGCGTCGTCCCGTGCGCCCTGCCCCCACAGCAGCGCGGTCACGCCGACGAGGAGGACGAAGACGCCGATGGACGCGACGAGGGTGCGCGCCGGGTCGCCGCCGAGCACGGCGAGCGGACGGAAGACGAGGCGTTCCAGGACCAGACCGATCGAGGGGGCCACGACCAGCAGGGTCACCACCGCGGCCGGCCACAGGGGCCATCCCCACTCCACGGTGAACTGGCGCAGCAGATACGCGCACACCACGGCGATCGCCCCGTGCGCGAAGTTGAGCACGCCGGTCGCCCGGTAGGTCACGATCAGGCCGATCCCGGTGAGGGCCGCCGCGCTGCCGACCGACAGCCCCGCCAGCGTGAGGTCGTACGTCAGCGACGCCATCAGCCCTCCGCGGAGTCGCCCCGGGAGGGTGCCTCGCAGATCGGGCACGGTCGCAGGGCGCCGCTCGTCAGCACCCGGGAGTCGGCCGGGACCGCCTCCGCCTTCCCGGCCACCAGCGGGCAGTCGGCGCGGTGCCAGAGCGTGCCGCCCGGCACCATCAGCAGGGTGCCGCTGGTGGCGAGGGGGCCGGCCGGAGCCCGCGCGGACACGTCGTCGTCGGGCTCGGCGGCGACCAGGAGGCCGTACAACTCCTCGACCCGCGAGGCTGCCTGGGCGTTGCCGCCGTGCGCGAGGAGGACCGCGCCCGCGACGATCAGCGCGGCGCCGGGGACCGTGCAGGACGCCACATAGGGGAGCTGCCGTTCGGCGAAGCGTTCACCGGAGACGCCGTACCAGCCGACGACGCACAGCACCGCGCCGCCGGCGAGCGCGGCCCAGCCGGCCCAGAGGACGGGGTGGGCGGTCCGTGGTCGGGCTGTCCGTAGTCGGCCTGTGCGCATACGGGGCATCGGGGCTCCCACACGTCGTGTGTCTGACGGTCTAGCAATCACTGCCGATGGACTTGCACTATGCCTTCTGCAAGCTGACCCTGAAAGAACCGGGCGCATGCCGCCCGGACCGACACCCGGTGGTGAGCCAGATGGTTCTCGGGAGCGACCTCAGGCGGGCGAACGGACGTGGATCCGGGGCGGCGGGACGGGGAACGGCCCTGGCGGCCGCCCTGGTCCTCCTCCTCGCCCCGGCCCTCGCGGCGTGCAGCGACGACAGCGGTGGCGGTGGCGACAGCGCCCCGCCGACCCCCACGGTGGAACGGACGGCGAGCGAACCCGCCGAGGAGACCACGAGCGCGAGCGGGCCCGCGGACACGGCGGGGGCCGAGAAGGAGATCAAGGAGAACTGGAAGGCGTTCTTCGACCCGGGCACCTCGACCGAGGAGAAGCAGGCCGTTCTGGAGAACGGCGAGAGGATGGGTCCCGTCCTCGCGGCGTTCAGCGGTGACGAGCGCGGCGGTCAGGTCGAGGCGGAGGTCAAGAAGGTCGAGTTCACCTCCGCGACCGGCGCCGATGTGACGTACACCCTGCTGCTGGAGGGCGCCACGGCGCTGCCGGACGCGGCAGGCACGGCCGTCGAGCAGGACGGCACCTGGAAGGTGTCCGTCAAGACCCTGTGCGGGCTGGTCGCGCTGAGCGGCAATGCGACACCGGGCCCGGGCTGCTGAGACGGCCGCCGCCGGCCTGCTGCTCCTGCTGGCCACGGCCTGCGGCAGTCGGCTCCCGGAGAGCGACTTCGAGCGGGGGAGCGCCACGTCCGCCCCGTCGAGCCGTGAGCCGCTGCGCGTCGGGATCATCACCAGCGTCACCAGCCCGGTCGGCGGCACGGCGTTCACCGGGCCGCGCGACGGCGCGAAGGCCTGGTTCGCCGCGCTCAACGCGCGCGGCGGCATCGACGGCCGCCGCGTCGAGGTGCGGGAGTGCGACGACGGGGGCAGCGGTGTCGGCAACAACGAGTGCGTGCACCGGCTCGTCGAGGAGGACGGAGTGGTGGCGCTGGTCGCCACCACCGCCCTCGACTACGCGGGCGCCGCCCGGGTCGCACGCGCGCGCGTGCCGGACATCGGGGGCCAGCCCATCGGACCGGCGTACGACACGTACCCGTATCTGTACAGCGTCTACGGCAGCCTCGCGCCCCGGGACGGCACGACCGGCTGGGACGGGAAGCAGTACGGCGGCACCGAGGTCTACCGCTATTTCAAGCGTGAGCACGGCGCCCGCACCGCCGCCGTCGTCTCCTACAACCAGTCGGCGTCGGCCGCCTACGCCCGTCTGATCGTCCAGGGGTTGAAGGCCGAGGGGTACCAAGTGGTCACCGAGCAGGTCGACTTCGCGCTGCCCAACTTCCGGGCGGCCGCCGCCGACATCAAGGAGCGGGGCGCCGACCTGGTCTTCGACGCCATCGACGGTCACGGCAACGCCCGACTCTGCCAGGCGATGGACGGGGTGGGGGCCGAGGTCACCGCCAAGGTCACCAACGTCCAGAACTGGACCTCCGCGGTCGCCGAGGAGTACAAGGGCGCCCCGCGCTGCCGCAACGCCCTGTGGGCCACCGGCTCCAGCCGCAACCACGCGGACGTCGGCGACCCGGCCGTACGGGAGTTCCAGGACGCGACGAAGGACCTGAAGCCGCACTCCCAGTGGCAGTTGGAGGGCTGGGCTGCCGCGATGTGGTTCACGGACGCGGCGAGATCGTGCGCGGGGAGCGCGGAGGGCGTCACCCGCCGTTGCGTCGACCGGTTCATGAACCGCGACGAGCCCTACAGCGCCGACGGGCTGCTCGTCCCCGTCCGTTTCGAGCGGCTCGCCGAGCCGCCGACGACGCGCCGGACCTGTGTGTCGGTGGCCCGCTGGCGGGACGGCGAGGGGTGGGTGAGCCAGGGCGACATGAACGAGACCTGCTTCGACGTACCCCAACTTCCCTACAGCCCCTGATGCGTGATGAGGCGAACGGGTTGCCTCTCCCGGCTATCGATCGGACAACCGTTCAAAAACAAGTTGATGATGACGTCCAACCATTCCCGTGGAGGCCGGGTCTAACCGTACGGCGCTGGACCAGCAGCACCATTGACGGATGACCAGGTAAAGCAGGGGGTTCGGGGGGCGCATGCACATTTCTTTCCTGATACACAACGCGTACGGGATCGGGGGAACGATCCGCACGACGTACAACCTGGCGAACACCCTGGCCGAACAGCACGACGTGGAGATCGTCTCCGTCTTCCGCCACCGTGACGAGCCGGTGTTCGACGTCGATCCGCGGGTGCGGCTGCGCGGGCTCGTCGACATCCGGGAGGGCGGCGCCGACAAGGGCCACGCCGACCTGGACCGCCCCGCCAAGGCCTTCCCGCGCGCCGAGGGCCGCTACGGGCAGTACAGCGTCATGACCGACCGGCGCATCGCCGAGCACCTCGCCTCGGTCGACGCCGACGTCCTGGTCGGCACCCGGCCCGGACTGAACGTGCACATGGCGAAGCAGGCCCGCCGCGGCCCGATCCGCGTCGGCCAGGAACACCTCACGCTCGACAGTCACTCACCGGCCCTGCGCGCCACCCTGCGCGGTGTCTACCCGAGGCTCGACGCCCTCACCACGACCACCGAGGCCGACGCGCGCGCCTACGGCTCGAAGATGCGGCTGCCCGGCGTCCGCGTCCAGGCCGTGCCCAACCCGGTGCCCGCACCCGGCATCGACCCGGCGGACGGCACCGGCAAGTGGGTCGTCGCCGCCGGACGGCTCGCCCCGGTCAAGCGGTACGACCTGCTGATCAAGGCCTTCGACAAGGTGCGCGTGGAGCGGCCCGACTGGCGCCTCAGGATCTACGGCGGCGGCAAGCAGAAGGACAAACTACGCGCCCTCGTCGACAAGTTGGGCCTCTACAACCACGTCTACCTGATGGGTCCCGCCAACCCCATCGAGCCCGAGTGGGCCAAGGGCTCCGTCGCCGCCGTCACCTCCAGCCTGGAGTCGTTCGGCATGACGATCGTCGAGGCCATGCGCTGCGGGCTCCCGGTGGTCTCCACCAACTGCCCGCACGGCCCCGGCGAGATCATCGACGACGGTGTCGACGGCCGCCTGGTCAAGGTCGGCAGCGTCAAGGCCATCGCCGACGGTCTCCTGGAGCTCATCAACGACGACGACCGGCGTCAGCAGATGGCGCACGCCGCGCTCAAGGACTCCGAGCGCTTCGACCCGTCCCGTATCGCCGAGCGCTACGAGACGCTCTTCGGCGACCTCGTCGCCCGCGGCGGCGCCTCCTCGGTGGGCCGGATGCGCGGCTCACTGCACCGCACCCGTGGCGCTCTGCTCGGTGGGGCGTACGCCGTTCGGGATGCCGGACGTGCCGCCCTCAAGAAGGGGCGCACCGCATGATGACGCTGGCTCCGCAGCCGCCCACGCACAGCGACGACCAGGAGGACAGGGCCACGACCCGCCGCACCGACTGCGTGGCCGACTTCGCGGGCGGCCTGACCTTCGAGGTCCCCGACCACACTGCGTCCGGCCCCGCCCAGCTGCTCCTCGTCCGCCGCGACGACGACCAGCGGGTACGGCTGCCCCTCACCCCGGCCGGCGACGGCCGCCTGAGGGCCGCGCTGCCGAGCAGCGTGGACGTCCCCGAGGGCTTCTGGGACGTCTACCTGGAGGCGGCCGAGGGCGAGCCCCGGCGCCTGGCCCCGGGCGTCAACGACCTGCGCTCCCTCGTCGACCGCGCACCGGCCGCCTCGGCGGAGGGGATCGTCGTCCGCATCCCGTACGGCACCAAGCACGGCAACCTCAGCATCCGCAGCTGGGAGCGCTCCCCGCACGCCGAGGCCGGCGCACTGCACGTCGGCGACGGACGTCTGGAGGTGACCGCCCGGCTGTACGGCACCGAGGCCACGGCCGACGGGTACGCCGAGCTCACCGACCAGAACGGCGTGCTGGCCGCCGTACGGACCGACCTCACCGCGCACGACGACCGGGGCGAGGTCCGCTTCACCGTGACCTACGGCGACCTGCGCCCCGGCCACTGGGACCTGTGGCTGCGGCCCCGGGGCGGGGACGGCCCGAAGGTGCGCGTCGCACGGCTGCTCGACGACGTCGTCGACAAGCACCCGGTCTTCGTCTACCCCAGGACCCGAGCCGAGTCGGCGCACGGCCCGGTGGAGGGCGAGCCGTACTACACGGCCCACAACGACCTCTCCGTGACGGTCGTCGCCGCCCCGTGAAACCCGCCGGCGGTCGAGGACACTCCCTGTCCTCGACCGCCGGCAGACTCGCCCCCATGTTGGAGACATCGGCACGGCTCCTGCGGCTGCTCTCGCTGCTGCAGGCCCACCGCGAATGGTCCGGCCCGGAACTCGCCGACCGGCTCGGCGTCACCGCGCGCACGGTCCGCAGGGACGTCGACCGGCTGCGCGAACTGGGCTACCCGGTCAACGCCAGCCCCGGCACCGGCGGCGGCTACCAGCTCGGCGCCGGCGCCGAACTGCCGCCGCTGCTCCTCGACGACGAGGAGGCGGTCGCGGTGGTCGTCGGGCTGCGCTCGGCCGCCGGCCAGGGCATCGACGGCATCGGCGAGTCCTCCGTACGCGCCCTCGCCAAGCTCGAACAGGTGCTGCCGAGCCGGCTGCGCCGCAGGGTGGGCGCCCTGAACGCCTTCACCGTCCCGCTGATGCGCGGCCCGCAGCTCTCCGCCGTCGACCCGGCGGTCCTCACCGAGCTCGCGAACGCCTGCCGGGACGCCGAGCGGCTGCGGTTCGAGTACCGCGACCACGGGGGCACCGCCACCCGCCGGACCGTCGAGCCGCACCGTCTGGTGTGCACCGAGCGCCGCTGGTACCTGGTCGCCTGGGACGTCGACCGCGCCGACTGGCGCACCTTCCGCGTCGACCGCGTCACGCCCAAGCCGCCCCACGGGCCGCGCTTCCCGCCCCGCGAGCCACCGGCCGAGGACCTCGCCGCGTACGTCTCCAAGGGCGTCTCCCGGGGCGCGTACGCCTCGCAGGCCGTCGTACGGCTGCTCGTGCCCCTCCACGAGGCCGCCGAGCGGATCTCGCCCTCGGCGGGCACCCTGGAGCCCTACGACGAGCACAGCTGTCTGCTGCGCACCGGTGCCCCGAGCCTCGACGTGATGGCCATCCACGTGATGATGACCGGCGTCGACTTCGAGGTCGTCGAACCGGAGGGGCTGACCGAGACCGTCAGGACCCTTCGGGACCGCCTGTCGGCCGCTCTTGACCGAACCGGGGGTGCGGTGTCCGCTCCTGGCCCCTCCGGGTCTGCGGCGGGGTGAGCGCCGCGAACCTCGGATGGTGCAGGTCGAACGCCGGGGACTCGGAACGCACCCGGGGCAGCGTCACGAAGTTGTGGCGCGGTGGCGGACACGAGGTCGCCCACTCCAGCGACCGGCCGTAGCCCCACGGGTCGTCCACGTCGACCTTCACGCCGTACCGGGAGGTCTTCCAGACGTTGTAGAGGAACGGCAGCGTGGACAGGCCCAGCAGGAAGGAGCCGATCGTCGAGACCGTGTTGAGGGCCGTGAACCCGTCGGCGGCCAGATAGTCCGCGTACCGCCGGGGCATGCCCTCGGCGCCCAGCCAGTGCTGCACCAGGAACGTGGTGTGGAACCCGACGAAGAGCGTCCAGAACTGGATCTTGCCGAGCCGTTCGTCCAGCAGCTTCCCGGTGAACTTCGGCCACCAGAAGGAGAACCCCGCGAAGGTGGCGAAGACGACCGTGCCGAAGACGACGTAGTGGAAGTGCGCGACCACGAAGTACGAGTCGGTGACGTGGAAGTCCATGGGCGGCGAGGCCAGGATGACCCCGGTCAGCCCGCCGAGGAGGAACGACACCAGGAAGCCGGTCGCCCACAGCATCGGTGTCTCGAAGGACAGCGAGCCCTTCAGCATCGTCCCCGTCCAGTTGAAGAACTTCACCCCCGTCGGCACGGCGATCAGGAAGCTCATGAACGAGAAGAACGGCAGCAGCACCGCGCCCGTGGCGAACATGTGGTGCGCCCACACCACCACCGACAGCCCTGTGATCGCCATGGTCGCCCCGACCAGCGTCAGATAGCCGAAGATCGGCTTGCGGCTGAAGACCGGGATGATCTCCGTGATGATCCCGAAGAAGGGCAGGGCGATGATGTAGACCTCGGGATGCCCGAAGAACCAGAAGAGGTGCTGCCACAGCAGCGCGCCGCCGTTGGCCGCGTCGAAGACCTGCGAGCCGAACCGCCGGTCCGCCTCCAGGACCAGCAACGCGGCGGCGAGCACCGGGAACGCCATCAGGATCAGGATCGAGGTGAACAGCGTGTTCCAGGTGAAGATCGGCATCCGGAACATCGTCATCCCGGGGGCACGCATCCCGATGATCGTGGTCAGGAAGTTCACCGCGCCGAGGATCGTCCCGAACCCGGACAGCGCCAGCCCCATGATCCACATGTCGGCCCCGATCCCCGGCGACCGTTCCGCGTTGTTCAGCGGCGCGTAGGCGAACCACCCGAAGTCGGCGGGCCCCGTGGGCACCAGCAGCGAGCCCAGCACGATCAGTCCGCCGAACAGGAACAGCCAGTACGACAGCATGTTCAGCCGGGGGAAGGCGACGTCGGGCGCGCCGATCTGGAGCGGCATGATCTCGTTGGCGAACCCGGCGAAGGTCGGGGTCGCGAAGAGCAGCAGCATGATCGTGCCGTGCAGGGTGAACAACTGGTTGAACTGCTCGTTGTCCACGATCTGGGTGCCCGGCCGGGCCAGCTCGGCACGCATCACCAACGCCATCAGACCGGCCGCCAGGAAGAACAGGAAGGACGTCACCAGGTAGAGGTGGCCGATCTTCTTGTGGTCGGTCGTGGTCAGCCAGTCGACCACCAGCCGCCCCGGCGTCTTCGCCCCCGCGGGTCGCGCCGGCGCCTGTACGGTCTCGGTCCCCATCGCTCGCCCCTTCGCTGCCGCGTCCTGGGCCCGTGATGCACGCACGCCATGATGCTCGTGCCCCGGTCGCTCCGACAGGGGGCGTACGGCGGAAGTGTGTGGGAACCGTGTATTTCCCATGAGGTGGGAGCTTCCGGGAGCCGTCCGGGAATCGGTGGGAAAAGGCTGGACATGCACCGGACACACACGGCCCCGGACATGCTTTCCGACGGGCTATTCGCGATGGTGTCGAAGCGCCCGGGAATTACGTTCGGCAGCACGCGGTAGGCGTAAGGAACCGCTCGTACGTGTGACTGCGTTGGGCCGAAACGGGTGTCGTGGTTCTGTGACAGAAGCGTGACTGCGGGGGGACAGCGGGGCCCCGGGCCGCCTACCGTGGCGGTCATGGCACCCTTTCCCACCCCTTCCGAAGAGCCCCGGGACGACCCCGACGCCTACGTCGGTCTGGAGGCGTCGCAGGCCGAGCGCCGCGCCGCCGACCGCGGCTGGTCCACGGTCAGAAAGCTGCCGCCGGGCGCGATCATCACCATGGAGTACCGCTTCGGCCGACTGAACCTGGAGGTCGAGGAGGGCCGGGTGAAGCGAGCCTGGAAGGGCTGAACCCGAGCGTCAGGTCGAGGACGGGCGAAGGCCCGGCTCCCTTCGGAGTCGGGCCTTCGCCGTGCGGGGCATGGGCTGTGCGTACCGGGCCCCGCTGTCTCGTGTCAGCCGCCCGCGACCGGTCGGGCCGAGGTCGCGTTATGGCCCACCCGGTCCGCGTGGGGCGGCCGCCGGGTGCCGAGCGGGGTCACCGGGGTCCGCTCCGACCTGGTCAGATGCGGGCCGGGGGCCAGATGCAGCGGCACGATCGGGGATGGGCGGCACGGGCCGCGATGCCGGTCTCCCGGGCGCTCGCCTCCTCGGCGGTGGCCCGCAGCGGGCCGGGCCCACGGCGGGCGTCGGCGCGGACACCGGGCGGGTGCCGGGCGGGTGTCGCACGACGGTCGCGCCAGGCGTCCCGCAGCGAGAAGAGCCACACCTCGGCGCGGGCGATCAGCGGCTCGAACCAGGGCAGCGCCAGCATGATCAGCAGGCCGGCGGCCCAGCCCAGCAGGACGTCGCTCAACCAGTGCGTACCGAGGTAGACGGTGGTGAGACCGACACCGAGCGAGATCACGGCGGACAGCGCCGACAGCCAGCGCCTGGCTCTCGGAGTGGACGCCAGATAGGCCAGGATGCCCCAGGTCACCACGGCGTTGGCGGTGTGTCCCGAAGGAAATATGTCGCCGCCCAGCCACATCTCGTTGGAGCCGATCTCGGTGGCGTAGTGCGGGCCGAGCCGGCCCATGCCCAGCTTGGCGGCGCCGACGGTGATGTTGAGCAGCAGCAGCGAGACGCCGAGCGCGAGCATCGGCCGCAGGGTGTGCTGTCTCCAGGAGCGCCAGCCCAGCCAGGCGGCGACCATCACGGCGGTGGGGCCGCGCTGGCCCAGGACGACGTAGTAGTCCAGGAAGGCATGGATCTGCTGCCACTGCTGGTACGGCCGGAAGAACATGATCTGCCAGTCGAGCCGGACCAGCCAGGAGGTGATGACGACGGCCCACACGATGGCGACGTAGAAGGCCAGGGTGGAGGCGAACAGCACCACCCGGTGGCGGGTCATCACCGGTACATCGATGTGGGCCGGTCGTTCCGGCTCACGGTCCAGCCTGGAGAAGACCCGGTCCAGACGGGTCGGCTTTAGTTCGGTACGCACTCAATCGACGTTACAGCGAGTGAGCTCCGACGCGGCGTGAATCACTGGCTTTGTGATGACGCCGTGATGTGGGATTCCTCTCAGAATGATGTTTATTTCTGCTTAATGACGAACCGTTGCGCCACTCGGCCTTCAATTCCATGGCCCAATACTGAGCAGTCGTTTTGCGGCGCTTTTGAATTCGTTCACCGATTGCTTGCACGGAATTACCCGGCCGCTCGCCGTCCGTCACGGCGGACCGGAGCCATTCAGCCAGAACGCCCCGTAGACGGCCGACACCGCCGCGACGCCCCCGAGGATCGCCGCTGACCTGGGGGTACGCGCGTCGGCGAGAGCGCGCGCGAGAGGCAGCAGCAGGGGGAAGGCCGGCATCAGCAGCCGGGGCTTCGAGCCGAAGTAGCTCGACGCGCACAGGGCCAGGGCGGTGACGACCCCCGCGTAGACCAGCAACGGGAGCGGCTGCCGCTGACGTACACAGACCGCGTACAGCCAAATGATCAACGCCACTCCGATGATCAGCCCGACCCCCGCCAGGGCCGATGGGAACGACGTGAACTTGTCGGCGACGAAACGGGCGAAGGCGTAGCCGCCGTCGAAGCCGTTGCGCCACCCCGCCTGCACGTCGAGGTAGCCGAGCGGGCCCCCGCCCGTGCGGCGGCCGACCCAGAGGACGTACCCGAGGGCACCCAGAGGCGCGAGGAGCATCGCGAGAGCGCGCACCCCCGGACGGGCGCCTCCCGATGATTCAGCACTCCGGTTTCGTACGAACGGGGGAGTGGGGCCGGGGTCCCCGGTGCGCGGGAGGGTGCGTCGGCGCTCTCCCGCGTACGACGCGATCGCCGCCGCCCACACCGCCGCCACCACCGCGAGCCCCACCGGGCGGGTCAGCCCGGCGAGCGCCGCGAGGACGCCCGCCGTCACCCAGCGGCCGGTGAGGACGGCGTACAGCGACCATGCGGCCAGCGCGGTGAACAGGGACTCCGTGTACGCCATCGACTGCACGACGCCGACCGGCAGCACCGCCCACAGCAGCACCGCGCACACGCCGACCCGGCGCCCGTACACCCGGTCCGCGACCGCAAAGATCCCCCAGGCCGCGGCGAGCGAGGCGAGGGTGCCGACGGCGAGACCGGCGTGGGCGTACGACAGCGGGGTCACCGCGGACACCGCCCGCTCCAGCCAGGGCAGCAGCGGGAAGAAGGCCAGGTTCGAGTGGACGTCGCCGTTCGGCAGCCGCACCTCGTAGCCGTAACCGAGCTCGGCGACGCGGGTGTACCAGAGCGAGTCCCAGCGGGCCGACAGCAGCGTCAGGGCGCTCTTGTCGCGTGCCGCGCTCCAGACGGCGAGGACGACGAGGCCCAGGGCGCGCACGGCCGCGTACCCGAGAAGCGCGGGGGCGGCCCGCCTCAGGA
Organism: Streptomyces sp. MNU76; assembly: GCF_020982545.1. GTDB lineage: Bacteria > Actinomycetota > Actinomycetes > Streptomycetales > Streptomycetaceae > Streptomyces. The sequence goes on from NZ_JAJKLK010000019.1 coordinate 63,756, forward strand.
GGGGCGCCGCCGGGCGCGTGGCTAGATCGGTCACGCGCTCGATTATCGAGGGCGCCAGGAACCGGCCGGGACGCCGTCACGTGGTGATCCGTGATGGACCGTGACCGAGGGACCACGGACGAGTGATGAAGGAGCCATGGAGGACCCGTGGACGGCCCGGGGCGTGGCGTATGCCACACGTCACATCAGGGTTCCATGAGACACCCACCACGTTCCACCGGCGGGAACTCGCGTACGCTGACGGCTCGCTCGCCTTTCGTTGCGCGGGCCCGGGACCCCGCTCCGCCCGGGCCGTGACCACCGGGGAGTCCCCGCCCCGCTGGTTCCGCCGAACGCGAGAGCATCTGGGAGGTACGTACATGTCCGGGACGCCCACGGCCGGTTCGCGACGCCGTCGGGACACCGGGGCCGGTGCAAACCGCTGGGTCGTCCTCGTCGTCCTCTGCGTCAGCCTGCTGCTCGTCGCCGTCGACGCCACCGTGCTGCACGTGGCGGTGCCCGCCGTCACCGAGGACATCAAGCCGAGCGCCATGGAGCTGCTCTGGATCGTCGATGTCTACCCGCTGGTCTGCGCCTCGCTGCTGATCCTCTTCGGCACGCTCGGCGACCGGGTCGGCCGCAGACGGATCCTGCTCCTCGGCTACGCCCTCTTCGGCGTCGCCTCCGCCTTTGCCGCCTTCGCGGAGACCCCGCAGGTGCTGATCGCGGCCCGCGCCCTGCTGGGCGTCGGCGGCGCGATGATCATGCCCGCGACGCTGTCGATCCTGCGGCAGGTCTTCCCCGACCGCCGCGAACGGGCGCTCGCGATCGGCGTCTGGAGCGCGGTCGCCGCCGTGGGCGCGGCCGTCGGACCCCTTCTCGGCGGCTTCCTGCTGGAGCACTTCCGGTGGGGTTCGGTCTTCCTCGTCAACATCCCGCTGATGCTGGTCAGTCTGCCGATCGGACGGCTGCTGCTGCCCGAGTCGACGGGGGACCGCGACGGCCCCTGGGACGTGATCGGCGCCCTGATGGCCGCGCTCGGGCTCTTCGGCGTCGTCCTCGGCGTCAAGCGGCTCGGCGGCGGCCATCCGCCGTTCGACCCGGGCACCGCCCTCGCCCTCCTCGGCGGCGCCGCGCTGCTGATCGCGTTCGTCCGGCGGCAGCGGCGCCGGAAGCATCCGTTGGTCGACCTGCGGATGTTCGCGCGGCCCGCGTTCAGCACCTCCGTCGGCTGCATCGTCCTCGCCATGCTCGCGCTGGTGGGACTCGAACTGATCGCCGCGCAGTATCTGCAGCTGGTCCTCGGCCTGTCCCCGCTGGAGACGGGGCTGCGCCTGCTGCCGCTGACCGTCGCCGCGATGGCCGCGGGGCTCGTCGGCTCCCACATGCTGCACCGCTTCGGACCCCGCCGCATGGTGTCCCTCGGCTTCTGCCTCACCGCCTTCGCGGTCGTCCTGCTGACCGCGATGGGACGCCACGACAACGCGGGGCTGCTGCTCGCCGGGTTCGTGCTGCTGGGCTTCGGCCTGGAGACGACCCTGTTCGGGGCGTACGAGTCGATGCTGAGCGAGGCGCCCGCGTCCTCGGCGGGCGGGGCGGCGGCGATCGGTGAGACCTCCTACCAACTGGGCGCCGGCATCGGGATCGCACTCCTCGGCAGTGTGATGAACGCGGCGTACGCGCCTGGACTGTCGTCCGTGCCGGGGGTGCCCAGCTCGGCCTCCCACGCCGCCAGGCACTCGCTGGGCGAGGCGTACGAGGTCGCCGACCGGCTGGGCGGGCCCTCGGGTGAGGCCCTGCGGCACGCCGCCCGCGACTCCTTCGTCCACGGGCTGCACGTGACACTGCTGGTGAGCGCGGCGCTGCTCGTCCTCGGCGCGGTGATGGCCCTGCGGCTGCCCCGGGGCATGGAGTGCGGGAACTCCGCGGAGGTGCCGGGGCAGCGGGAGGCGAAGCCGGCTGCGCCTGTGCGTGCGGAGTCGATGCGCTGAGTCGCGTCCGGCACCCTCTGCCGGTGCTGGGTGGGCCGCGCATGCGGACGGGTACGGTGGTTAGCGTCGCTAGTTTTTGAGCCGGAGGTGCACCCATGAGCTTCGACCCCGCCGATCTCCTCGGCCTCGACGATCTGCTCGACCCCGAGGATCTCGCCGTGCGGGACACCGTGCGCAGCTGGGCAGGGAACCGGGTGCTGCCGTACGTGGCCGAATGGTACGAGCGGGGGGAACTGCCCGAGATCCGGGAGCTGGCGCGGGAGTTGGGGGCGATCGGCGCCCTCGGGATGTCGCTGGAGGGCTACGGCTGCGCGGGGGCGAGCGCCGTGCAGTACGGGCTCGCCTGTCTGGAGCTGGAGGCCGCGGACTCGGGGATCCGGTCGCTCGTCTCCGTGCAGGGGTCGCTCGCGATGTACGCGATCCACCGGTTCGGCAGCGAGGAGCAGAAGCGGACCTGGCTGCCGCGCATGGCCTCCGGCGAGGTCATCGGCTGCTTCGGGCTGACCGAGCCCGACCACGGCTCCGATCCGGCGTCGATGCGTACGTACGCCAAGCGGGACGGCTCCGACTGGGTCCTCGACGGGCGGAAGATGTGGATCACCAACGGGTCCGTCGCCGGGGTCGCCGTGGTGTGGGCGCGGACCGAGGAGGGTGTGCGGGGTTTCGTCGTGCCCACCGACACGGCCGGGTTCTCCGCGCCGGAGATCAAGCACAAGTGGTCCTTGCGCGCGTCGGTCACCAGTGAACTCGTCCTGGACGGCGTGCGGTTGCCCGCCGATGCCGTGCTGCCGGAGGTGACGGGGCTGAAAGGCCCGCTGAGTTGTCTCTCGCACGCCCGCTACGGAATCGTGTGGGGCTCGATGGGCGCCGCGCGAACCTGTTTCGAGGCGGCCGTCGAATACGCGAAGACGCGGGAGCAGTTCGGGAAACCGATCGGGGCGTTCCAGCTCACCCAGGCCAAACTCGCCGACATGGCGGTCGAGTTGCACAAGGGGATTCTGCTCGCCCACCACCTGGGGCGGCGGATGGACGCGGGACGGCTCCGTCCCGAACAGATCAGCTTCGGCAAGTTGAACAACGTACGCGAGGCGATCGAGATCTGCCGTACCGCCCGGACGATTCTCGGCGCGAACGGGATCTCCCTGGAGTACCCGATCATGCGGCACGCGACGAATCTCGAGTCCGTGCTCACCTATGAGGGCACCGTCGAGATGCACCAACTGGTGCTGGGCAAGGCGCTCACCGGACTCGACGCCTTCCGGTGAGCCGCGTCGGGTGACCCGGGCACCGCAAGGACGGGCCGGCGAGCGGCCCTGCCTCAGCTCTGGTTGAAGAAGCCGTCCACCGGACGGCTCGCGACCTCGCCGCTGACGATCTCCGTGTCGGCGGGGGTCAGCAGGAACACACGGTTCGACACGCGCTCGATCGACCCGCGCAGACCGAAGATCAGACCGGCCGCGAAGTCGACGACACGCTTGGCGTCGGCGGGCTCCATGTTCGTGAGGTTCATGATGACGGGGACGCCGTCCCGGAAGAGCTCGCCGATGTGCCGGGCGTCACGGAAGCTGTCCGGCGTGACCGTACCGATCCGGCGGCCGTGCTCCTGCGCGGACTCGGACGCGACCTTGACACGAGGGTCGGTGACCCAGGCCTCGCCGGAACCGGACTCCCGCTCATCGGCGTAGTCGTCGTCGTAGTAACGCTCGTCATCGTTGTCGTCGACGAGGCCAAGCCAGGCACTCGCCTTGCGCACCGATCCCATGGACGCCTCCTCTCGCAGCGGTCTTTCGTGCTTTCCGCATCCCTATCGTCGTCCATGATGCGGATGTCTCGCCAAGTGGATAGACGCCGCACGGGGGTTTCGTGACGGTACTGGTGCAGAACGAATTCGTCGAGAGTCCATGTGCCCCAAGGGCTCTGCTGTACACACCTGCTGACAGGGAGTGAAATAATATTGTTCGCGGCGTTTGGGTGAGTCCTGCTGCGTCCGGGTGAACGTTCCGGCGGCTACGATGCGGCGACGCCGACGGGTGTGCGAAGGCGCCGGGAGACACGGGGGAGTGTCGTGTTCGGAATCGTGAGGCCCTGTAGCCATCGGCTGGGCGAGGGGCTGCGGACGCAATGGATGGCGCATCTGTGCGGGCTCTGCCTCGCACTGCGCGGCGATCATGGACAGTTCGCTCGGATCGTCACCAATTATGACGGTTTGCTGGTCTCGGTTCTGACGGAGGCTCAGGCCGAGCGCACCACCGACCGGCGGCGCACCGCCGGACCCTGCCCGCTGCGCGGGATGCGCACCGCCTCCGTGGCGCGGGGTGAGGGCGCGCGGCTCGCCGCCGCCGTCTCGCTGGTGCTCGCCTCGGCCAAGGTCCGTGACCATGTCGCCGATGGGGATGGACTGCTCGCGCGCAAGCCGGTGGCGCACGCCGCGCGCCGGATCGCGACCAACTGGGGGCGCGCGGGGGCGCGTACGGGAGCGGACATCGGGTTCGACACGGCGGTGCTGGTCGACTCCGTGGACCGGCAGCTCGGGATCGAGGCGCTCGTCGGCCCCGGCACCCCGCTGCTGACGGTCACCGAACCGACCGAGACGGCGACCGCGGCGGCGTTCGCGCACACCGCGATCCTGGCCGGACGGCCGGGCAACGCCGAACCGCTCGCCGAGGCCGGACGCCTCTTCGGGCGGCTCGCCCATCTGCTGGACGCGGTGGAGGACCGGGCCGCCGACGCCGCCGCCGGCGCGTGGAACCCGCTGACCGCCACCGGCACCTCCCTCACCGAGGCCCGAAGGCTCGCCGACGACGCCCTGCACGGCATCCGCCTCGCCCTGCGCGAGGCCGAGTTCGTCGACGGCAAGCTCACCCATCTGCTCCTGGTGCACGAGCTGCGCAGGTCGGTGGACCGCGCGTTCGGGGCCGTGCCGACGTGCTCCGCGCATCGGCCGGGCGGGGCGCACCAGCAGGGGGCGGTGCCGGGCAATCCGTACGCGGGGAGCGGCGGACACCCGTATGCCGGCGGTGGGGAATCCGTTCGGTGGCGGCGGCGCGGGCCACGGTGAGGGCGGGCGCGGGGCCTCGGTGGTGGACCGGTGCCGCAGCCGCCGCGGCGGCGGGGCTTCTGGGCGGGGTGCGGGATGTTCACACTGCTGTGCTGCACCTGCCAGATGTGTTGTGCGAAGGAGTACGAGGGTCCCTGGTCCCGGAAGAAGCGCGATGGCATCTGCCGGGACTGCGACTGCTGTGACGCGTGCGAGTGCTGTGGCTGTGATTGCTGAGAGGGCAGCCGCGCGGGACCGGGAAAGAGGGGAACGCGTGGATCTCGGTGGCGGGGGACACGCGGCCGAGCCGGGCCACGGCGGGAGGGCCGCGCCGGACCACGGACGGTCCGCTGTACCGGGGCGGCCCCGTCGCCCTCGCCGAGCTCATCGCCGACTGGCACCGGGCCGGGGCCACGGACGGCTTCCCTCTCGTGCCCGTCGAGCCGCGCCGTGACCTGGAGCGACTCGTCAACGGGACGGTGGCGCTGCTCCAGCACCGTGGACTGTTCCACACCTTCTACCCGGGCGGCACGCTGCGCGAGCACCTGGGCCTCGCCCGGCCCGCCCACGCGATCACCCGGGCCTCGCCCGGCCCGCCCACCGGCACGTCGTGACAGGGGGACGGTCATGACGGACGGCCGGCGTACGCGGCTCGCCAAATGGGTCCGTGATCAGGGGGGCTTGCAGGTCATGGATCGGAGGCCGGTCCCCTCCCGCGGCATTCGGGCAGCCGCGCGCCCGTGTGTCCGGGCGGTCCGGCGGGGGCGATCCGCCGTCCCGGAACCCCGGGTGGCGGAACCGAACGGCTGAACGGCCCAACCCATCAGTTCCGGACACCCCCGGGCGGTGGACCCGGGTACTCCGACCGGGCGCCTCGGGCGGTGGCCTCCACCGCGGCCGACGATAGTGGTGATCAACGCTTCCGGGCCCTGCGGCCTGCTCCGACGACCCGTCAGCCGATCCCTCCGGGAGCCGACAAGGATTCACACAGAACCCGCACATATGGCCTGGTGGGATCAACTGGCATGGAGGGCGCGCCGGTTGGGTTCCGAGAGGCCGAAAGGCACCCTTGCGTGGGTCGGCGGTACGGCCGAATACTTCCCCCCAGCGCCTTGTCAGGGGCACGGCGTGTCCGGAATCCGGACCGATGCCCCTGATCTGCGCCTCACGGGCCCCGACCCCACGCGGGCCCCCGACTTCCCTTTGGAGGGAACGAACAGTGAGGATCAAGCGCACGACCCCCCGCAGCGGCATAGCGAGACGGACCCGGCTGATCGCCGTGACCGCCGGACTCGCGGCCGCAGCCGCCGTCACGGTCCCCACCGCCAACGCGGCAGGCACCCAGACGTTCAGCGCCTCCGAGCTCAAGAGCGCCAGCTCATCGGTGCTCAAGGCCGATGTCCCGGGCACCGCCTGGGCGATCGACCCGGCGACGGACAGGCTCGTCGTCACCATCGACAGCACCGTCTCCCAGGGCGAGCTCGCGAAGATCAAGAAGGCGGCGGGCGAGAACGCCGACGCCCTGACGATCAAGCGGACCCCGGGCAAGTTCAACAAGTTGATCAAGGGCGGCGACGCCATCTATGCGAGTAGCTGGCGCTGCTCCCTGGGCTTCAACGTCCGCAGCGGGAGCACGTACTACTTCGTGACCGCCGGTCACTGCACGGACGGCGCGGGCACCTGGTACTCCAACTCCGGCCGCACCACGGTCCTCGGCCCGACCGCCGGGTCGAGCTTCCCGGTCAACGACTACGGTCTCGTGCGCTACAGCAACACGTCCATCGCCAAGGACGGCACCGCGGGCAACGTGGACATCACCAGCGCGGCCACCCCGAGCGTGGGCACGAACGTCATTCGCACCGGCTCCACCACCGGTACCCACACCGGACGCGTGACCGCTCTCAACGCGACCGTGAACTACGGCGGCGGCGACATCGTCTACGGCATGATCCAGACCACGGTCTGTGCCGAGCCCGGCGACTCCGGCGGCCCGCTCTACGGCAGCAACGGTGTGGCGTACGGTCTGACCTCCGGCGGCAGCGGCAACTGCAGGTCCGGCGGCACGACCTTCTACCAGCCGGTCACCGAGGCCCTGAGCGCGTACGGCGTCTCGGTCTACTGAGCCGGTAGACCGGCGGATCGACAGGCTGAACGGGAGCCGGCGCTCTTCCCCCCGGCGCCGCCCCCACCCAGCCGCAGTCGGCAGCAGGCGAGCCCCCGCACACATGGTGTGCGGGGGCTCGCCCTCGTTCCGGCGGCGGGGTGGTCTTCCGGCTCGGCCGGCTGAGGCCGCAGGTGCGGGAGCCCGGCTTCACGATGATCGTGCCGTTCGTCGACCGGCTCCAGAAGGTCAACCTGCAGATCGTCACGATGCCCGTGCCCGCGCAGGAGGGCATCACCCGTGACAACGTCACCGTGCGGGTGGACGCCGTCGTGTACTTCAAGGTGACCTCGGCTGCGGACGCGATCGTGCGCGTGGAGGACTACCGGTTCGCCGTCTCCCAGATGGCGCAGACCTCGCTCAGGTCCATCATCGGCAAGAGCGAGCTGGACGATCTGCTCTCCAATAGGGAGAAGCTCAACCAGGGGCTGGAGCTGATGATCGACAGCCCGGCGGTCGAGTGGGGCGTCACCATCGACCGGGTCGAGATCAAGGACGTCTCGCTGCCCGAGACCATGAAGCGGTCCATGGCGCGGCAGGCCGAGGCCGACCGGGAACGGCGGGCGCGGGTCATCAACGCCGACGCGGAGTCGCAGGCGTCCAAGAAGCTGGCGGAGGCGGCCCAGCAGATGTCCGAGCAGCCTGCCGCGCTGCAACTGCGGCTGCTGCAGACGGTGGTGGCGGTGGCCACCGAGAAGAACTCCACGCTCGTCCTGCCGTTCCCGGTGGAGTTGCTGCGGTTCCTGGAGCGGGCGCAGGTGGCTCCGCCGGTGCAGGGGACGCCGACGGTTCAGGGGACGACGGGTGGGCCTGGGGTGTCGGAGCCGCCGGTCGTGCGTAGGTGTGGGCGGTTGGGGGCGGCTGCGGGCGGTGGGTTCTCGCGCAGTTCCCCGCGCCCCTGCTTTTCGTCGGCCCACGCGAGAAGCCCCATCCAGCCGTAGATGATTTTCAGCCAGGACTAGACCTCACCCGTTGTGGACGAGGTCGTTGCTTCGCGTGTTTGCAGTGCGAATTCCCGTGACCGGCAAGTGGGGCGTTACCGGACGGTAATGACATACGGGGCGTGCGCCCTCGGTGTGCGCTCGGCCTGAAGTCGACCTTGTGTGCTCCCTGTGCGCCTAGGAATAGTTGTCGCCGCACAGTTGGCATGGACGCGGCGTTTTTACCGTCTGCTGCCTCCTTGCCCGTACACCTTCCGGCCGAGCGGGGCCCCCACGCCCTTCTCGGTCAACCCCCCACAGGAGGACGCGAGTTGAAGCACCGACGCATACCCAGGCGCCGTGCCGTCGTGACAGGTGCGGGTATCACCGCGCTGGTCGCCGCGGGAGTGACCTTCCAGACTGCGAACGCGAGTGAGACCGCACCGACCCCCGAGCCGAAAGCGCTGTCCATCACGGCGGCCGGAAAGCTCGCCCTGACCCTCGACGCGGACCTCGGCGCCGACGCGGCCGGCACGTACTACGACGCGAAGAGCAAGCTCCTCGTCGTGAACGTGCTCGACGAGGCCGCCGCCGAGACCGTCGAGGCGGCAGGCGCCAAGGCCCGCATCGTGGAGAACTCCCTCGCCGAGCTGAAGAGCGCCCGGACGACCCTCAAGGCGGACGCCACCATCCCCGGTACCGCCTGGGTCACCGACCCGACCACCAACAAGGTCGTCGTCACCGCGGACCGCACCGTCTCCAAGGCCGAACTGGCGAGACTCACCAAGGTCGTCGACGGTCTCGGGGCCAAGGCGGAACTCAAGCGCACCAAGGGCGAGTACAAGCCCTTCGTCGCGGGCGGCGACGCCATCACCGGCGGCAGCGGCCGCTGCTCCCTCGGCTTCAACGTGGTCAAGGGCGGCGAGCCGTTCTTCCTGACGGCCGGTCACTGCACCGAGGGCATCTCCACCTGGTCGGCCGGCGGCCAGGTCATCGGCGAGAACGCGGACTCCAGTTTCCCGGGCGACGACTACGGCCTGGTGAAGTACACCGCCGAGGTCGACCACCCCAGCGAGGTCAACCTCTACAACGGCTCCACCCAGGCCATCTCCGGGGCCGCCGAGGCGACCGTGGGCATGAAGGTCACCCGCAGCGGCTCGACCACCCAGGTCCACGGCGGCACGGTCACCGGCCTCGACGCCACCGTGAACTACGGCAACGGCGACATCGTCAACGGCCTCGTCCAGACCGACGTCTGCGCCGAGCCCGGCGACAGCGGCGGCTCGCTCTTCTCGGGGGACAAGGCCATCGGCCTCACCTCCGGCGGCAGCGGCGACTGCACCTCGGGCGGCGAGACGTTCTTCCAGCCCGTCACCGAGGCGCTCTCGGCGACCGGCACGCAGATCGGCTGACAGTCGGTCAGTCGGTCAGCCGGTCAGCTGATCGGTCAACCGGCCGCCGGTTTCTTTTTCAGGGCCGCCATCACCACGGTGATGGCGGCCCCCGCCACTGCCCAGGCGGAGAGCACCAGCAGCGGGCCGGTGACGTCGTTGCTCTCGAAGTACGCGATCGAGCGGGCCACCCAGACGCCCGCTCCCGGCGGCAGCGCCGGGCCGATCGCCGCCCAGAACGGCGGGAGCAGCGGCGGCGGCAGCGCGCCGCCCGCGCTCGGGTTGCCCGCGACCACCACCAGCAGGACGGCCACGCCGATGCCGGCGATCCCGAAGACGCACTGGAGCGCCAGGGTGGCCGCGCCCACCGCGAAGACGACCAGCGCACCCAGCCCCCACAGCGCCGCCACGCTGCCCGGCAGGGCGCCCAGGACAGGGCCGGCGATGACCGCGCCGCCGAGTCCGCCGAGGACCGCGAACAGAGCGAGGGCGCCGAGGCGGATGACCCCGCGCCGGAGGTTGGTGGGCCGTGCCCCCGCGCTCATCGCCAGCGCCGACGCGCACAGATAGCCGCCCACGCACCAGCCGACGACCAGATAGAAGGACGTGAGCCCGCTTGCGTCCCCGAGGTCGACCGGGGCCACGTCCACCGTCCGCACCGTGCGACCCTCGGACCGCTCCAGCGCGGTGACCAGAGTGGTCAGCGCGTTGGCCAGGGTGCGCCCGCCGCCGGAGGCGACCAGCAGGGTGTCGGTGGTGCCGGCCGGGTCGATCAGTAAGGCGCCGTCGATCTCCCGGTCCAGGATCTGCTCCCGGGCCGCCGCCCGGTCGGCCACCGTACGCGGGTCCAGCGGCTCGCCCGGCAGGCCCTCCAGCCGGGCCACCGCCTGCTCGGCCGCCGCCCGTGGCGCGACCACACCGAACGGCACGTCCCTGAGCTTCGGGTGGTGCAGTGCCCCCACGTACGAGGCGATGAAGAGCAGCTGCAGGGCGAGCACCCCGACGACGAGCAGGGTGGCCCGTGGGGTGACCCCGTCCTTGAGCTCGTCGAGGAAGGACCTGGGGGCGGGGTCGGTGCCGGTGCCGGTGCCGGAGCCGGAGCCGGAGCCGTGGCCAGGGCCGGGTGCGGCCGTCTGTGTCATGTCCCCACGGTCGGAGCCGGGTGGCGTTTGCGCAGGTGGGGCGGGGCCGAATGGTTGTCGTACAGAAGTTCGAAAAGTGGTCTATGGTGGAGGTGAGGGGGCTGTGAACTGATGTTCGAGCCGAGTGGCTGATCGAGTGGCTGAGCAAGTGACTGGGCGACTGGTGGGTCGAGTGCGGGAGGTGCGTGTGCCGGGGTTCACGCATCTGCACACCGTCTCCGGGTTCTCCCTGCGGTACGGGGCCTCGCACCCGGAGCGGCTGGCCGAGCGCGCCTCCGAACGGGGCATGGACGCCCTCGCGCTCACCGACCGGGACACCCTCGCGGGCGCCGTCCGGTTTGCCAAGGCCTGCGCCGGGGCCGGGGTCCGCCCGCTGTTCGGGGTGGAGCTGGCGGTGGGGGCGCCCGCTCCTTCCGGACGGCAGGCGCGGCGACGGGCCTCCGTGCGAGGCGGCGCCTTCCTCGACGAGTCGACCCCCCGGGTGACGTTCCTCGCCCGGGAGGGGGCCAAGGGCTGGGCCGAGCTGTGCAGAATCGTTTCGGCGGCGCATGCGGGCGGTGGCCCGGAGGGGAACAGGAGCGAGGTCCCGCCCCTGCTGCCCTGGTCGGAGTGCGCCGCCGAGGGCCTGACCGTGCTCCTCGGCCCCGCCTCGGACGTGGGGCGGGCACTGGCCGCGGGGCGCCCCGACCGCGCCGCGAAGCTCCTGCTGCCCTGGCGGGAGACGTACGGCGACGCCTTGCGCCTCGAAGCGATGTGGCACGGCCGTGAGGGCACCGGCCCCGGCTCGCTGCGGCTGGCCGCCCGGACCGTCGGCTTCGCCGCGGAGCAGCGGGTACGGCCCGTGCTCAGCAACGCTGTCCGGTACACCGACCCCGGCATGGGCCCGGTCGCCGACGTGCTGGACGCGGCCCGGCGGCTCGTCCCCGTCGACCCCCGGGGCGAACTGGACTCCGGCGAGGCCTGGCTCAAGGGCGCGGACGCCATGCTGGGCGTCGCCGAGCGGGTCGTGGAGGCCGCCGGGTACCGCCGCGACACCGCGTACCGACTGCTGGAGCAGACCCGGGCCACGGCCGCCGAGTGCCTGGTCGACCCGGAGGACGATCTCGGCCTCGGCACCGTCCACTTCCCCGAACCGCACCTCGTCGGCGCGGGCCGCCGCACCGCCCAGCGGGTGCTGGCCTCGCGGGCTGCGGCCGGGATGGTGCGGCACGGCTACGACAGCCGGCGAGCGTACTGGGAGCGGATGCATCGGGAGCTGGACGTCATCGCCCACCACGGCTTCGCCTCCTACTTCCTGACGGTCGCCCAGGTCGTCGACGACGTACGGAAGATGGGGATCCGGGTCGCCGCACGCGGCTCCGGCGCGGGCTCCCTGGTGAACCACCTGCTGGACATCGCGCACGCCGATCCCGTCGAACACGGTCTGCTGATGGAGCGGTTCCTGTCCAAACGGCGGGTCGTGCTGCCCGACATCGACATCGACGTGGAGTCCGCGCGCCGTCTGGAGGTCTACCGCGCGATCATCGACCGCTTCGGCACCGAGCGGGTCGCGACCGTCGCGATGCCCGAGGCCTACCGCGTCCGCCACGCCGTCCGGGACGTGGGGGCGGCCCTCTCCCTGGACCCCGCCGACATCGACCGGATCGCCAAGTCCTTCCCGCACATCAGGGCCCGGGACGCGCGGGCGGCACTCGAAGAGCTGCCCGAACTCAGGCAGTTGGCGGGGGAGAAGGAGAAGTACGGCCGACTGTGGGAGCTGGTCGAGGCGTTGGACGCCCTCCCGCGCGGAGTCGCCATGCACCCGTGCGGGGTGCTCCTCTCCGACGCGTCCCTGCTGAGCCGTACGCCGGTGATGCCGACCAGCGGCGAGGGGCTGCCCATGTCCCAGTTCGACAAGGACGACGTCGAGGACCTCGGGCTGCTCAAGCTCGATGTGCTGGGGGTGCGGATGCAGTCGGCGATGGCGCACGCGGTGGCGGAGGTGGCGCGGGCGACGGGGGAGCGGGTCGACCTGGACGCGCTCGACTTCGAACGGGGCGCGGGTGACCCGGCGACGTACGAACTCATCCGCTCCACCGAGACCTTGGGCTGCTTCCAGATCGAGTCGCCGGGCCAGCGGGACCTGGTGGGGCGGCTCCAGCCGGCCACCTTCCACGACCTCGTGGTGGACATCTCGCTGTTCCGGCCGGGGCCGGTCGCCGCCGACATGGTGCGGCCGTTCATCGCGGCCCGGCACGGGCGGGCGCCGGTCCGCTACCCGCACGAGGATCTGGCGGAGCCGCTGCGGGAGACGTACGGCGTGGTCGTCTTCCACGAGCAGGTCATCGACATCGTGCACCGCATGACCGGCTGCGGCCGGGACGAGGCAGACCGGGTGCGACGCGGGCTGTCGGACCCCGAGTCGCAGGGGCGGATCCGGGTCTGGTTCGCGCAGCACGCGGCGGCGAGGGGGTACGACGCCGAGACGATTCGGCGGACCTGGGAGATCGTGGAGGCCTTCGGGTCGTACGGTTTCTGCAAGGCGCACGCGGTGGCCTTCGCGGTGCCGACGTACCAGTCGGCATGGCTGAAGACGCATCATCCGGCGGCCTTCTACGCCGGGCTGCTCACCCACGATCCCGGGATGTACCCCAAGCGCCTGCTGCTGGCGGACGCGCGGCGGCGCGGGGTGCCGATCCTGCCGGTGGACGTGAACCGGTCCGCGGTCGCTCACCGTATCGAACTGGTGTCCGAGTCAAAGGAGTCGGGGGAGGCGGAGGAGGCCGAGGGGACGCGGGGGCCGAAGGGCCCGGCCGAGGAGAAGGTGTGGGGGATCCGGCTCGCGCTCTCCGACGTGCACGGCAGCAGCGAGGCCGAGGCGGCGCGGATCGCGGACGGGCAGCCCTACGCCTCGCTGCTGGACTTCTGGGAGCGGGCGCGGCCGAGCCGACCGCTGGCTCAAAGGCTCGCCCAGGTCGGCGCGTTGGACGCGTTCGGCGCCAACCGGCGTGACCTGCAACTGCACCTGACCGAGGTGCACCGGGGCGGCCGGGGCGCGGGCGGCGGCCAGCTCCCGTTGTCCGGCGGGCGGCGGACCGCCTCGGCCGGCCTGCCGGACCTGTCCTCCGCCGAGCGGCTCAGCGCCGAACTGGGCGTGCTGTCGATGGACGTCTCCCGCAACCTGATGGACGACCACCGGGCGTTCCTCGACGAACTCGGCGTGGTGTCGGCGCGGCGGCTGCGCACGGCGCGGCACGGCGAGACGGTGCTGGTCGCGGGCGCCAAGGCGGCGACCCAGACCCCGCCGATCCGCTCCGGCAAGCGGGTCGTCTTCACCACCCTCGACGACGGCACCGGCCTGGTCGACCTCGCCTTCTTCGACGACTCCCACGACACCTGCGCCCACACCGTCTTCCACTCCTGGCTGCTGCTGGTGCGCGGAGTGGTGCAGCGGCGCGGACCGCGCAGCCTCAGCGTGGTGGGCGCCGCCGCCTGGAACCTCGCCGAACTGGTGGAGCTGCGGCGCGAGGGCGGCCTCGACGCGGTGGCACCTCGGCTGGCGGAGCCGGAGCCCATGGGCACCGGGGGCGACACCGGGCGGCGGATCCGGATGCCCACCGGTTACGAGATGCATCCATGGGCCGATCTGCGGCCCGCGGGCGAAGAGCCCTCACAAGGTCCTTCTCGGATACGGAAGTTGTGGCACCAGAGTCCAGGGAGTGCGGGATGACCATCCTCTGCGTACGTTTCCAGCTGCCGTCGGGGTACGAGGCGGCCCTGCCCGGTCTCCTCGGTCTGGTCGAGGACTTCACCCCGGTCGTTCAGGCGCTGCCGCCGGACGGCGCGCTGGCCGATCTGCGGGGCGCCGAACGGTACTTCGGCCGGGACGCCGAGGAGCTGGCCCGGCTGATCCGGATCCGCGCCCTCGCGCTGTACGGCGTCGACTGCGTGATCGGCGCCGGGCCCGGACCGCTGACGGCGCGGCTGGCGCTGGGGGCGGCGGTGCCCGGGGCGCCGTGCGCGGTGCCCGAGGACCTCGTCGTGGACTTCCTCGCCGAACTGCCCGTCGGCGCGCTGCCCGGCGTCGGTACCGCGACCGCCCGCACCCTGCGCGAGTACGGGCTCGAAACCCTCGGCGGGGTCGCCTGCGCGCCGCTGTCCACGCTGCAGCGGCTGGTCGGCGCGCGGACCGGCCGTGACCTGCACGAGAAGGCCAACGGCATCGACCGGGGCCGGGTCGTACCGAACGCCGCCGCCCGCTCTCTCGCCACCGAACAGACCTTCCCGTACGACGAGTTGAACCCCGACCGGCACCGCCGCGCCCTGCTCGCCGGCACCGAGGAGCTGGGCTCGCGGCTGCGCGCCCTGGAGAAGGTCTGCCGCACCCTGACCCTCACCGTCCGCTACGCCGACCGATCCTCGACAACCCGCACCCGCACGCTCAAGGAGCCGACCGCGCACTCCCCGGCGCTGACCGCGGCCGCCTACGCCCTGTACGAGGCCCTCGGCCTCCAGCGCGCCCGCGTCCGCGCCGTCGCCCTGCGCGCCGAGGGTCTCACCCCCGCCGACCAGGCCTCGCACCAGCTCGCCTTCGACCCCGTCGACGAGAAGGTCCGCCGTATCGAGGAGGTCGCCGACCTGGCCCGCGCCAAGTTCGGCCCGCACGCGGTGATGCCGGGGACGCTGGCCGCGTGAGCCGCCCCCGTCGGTCCCGTCCGGTGACGGTCCGACGTCACGTGTCAGTGGCTCCGATCATCACTTGAAGTTTTTACTGACGCGTAACTTCCCACTTTTTCTACTCGCCCGTAACTTGGCGAATAAGAACAGCATCCTCGTGATCCGGATCACAGGGCGAACGTCGTCGCACGTCCCTTGAGCCGCAAGGAGATCACCCGATGCTGCCCTGGAAACGCCTGATCAGACCGTTGGCCGCCCTGTGCCTGGCCGCCGCCGCGACCCTCGTGCCGGTCACCGCCGCGGAGGCCGCCGACTCGGCCGCCGCCACCAGCCGTGGCTGGAACGACTACACCTGCAAACCCTCCAAGGCCCACCCGCGCCCCGTCGTCCTCGTCCACGGGACGTTCGCGAACTCCGTCGACAACTGGCTGGGTCTCGCGCCGTACCTCGTGAACCGCGGCTACTGCGTCTACTCCCTCGACTACGGCCAACTCCCCGGCGTCGCCTTCTTCCACGGCCTGGGACCCATCGAGAAGTCGGCGGAGCAGCTCGACGCCTTCGTCGACCGGGTGCTCGCCGCGACCGGCGCCGCCGAGGCCGACCTCGTCGGCCACTCCCAGGGCGGCATGATGCCCCGCTACTACCTCAAGTTCCTCGGCGGCGCCGCCGAGGTGAACGCGCTCGTCGGCATCGCGCCCTCCAACCACGGCACCACCCTGAACGGCCTCACCCAGCTCCTCGACCACTTCCCCGGCGCCGGCGACCTGCTCTCCACCGCCACCCCGGCCCTCGCCGACCAGGTGGTCGGGTCCCCCTTCCTGACCAAGCTCAACGCGGGCGGCGACACCGTCCCCGGTGTCACCTACACGGTTCTCGCCACCCGGTACGACGAGGTGGTCACGCCGTACCGGTCCCAGTTCCTCGACGGGCCGAACGTACGCAACATCGTCATCCAGGACCTCTGCGCGCTCGACCTCTCCGAGCACGCGGCGATCGGGCTCCTCGACCGGATCGCGTTCCACGAGGTCGTCAACGCCCTGGACCCGGCCCACGCCACCCCGACGACCTGTCTGTCGGTCGTCGGCTGACACGTGCCGGCATGTTCCGCCGGGGCCTGTCCGGCCTGAGCCGCCCGACAGGCCCCGGAAGTCGTCAGCGGCCGTGCCGGCCACCGGTCGTCGCGCGGCGGCGGGCCGCGGCGAAGAGGAGGGAGGAGCCCGCCGCCAGGACGGCGGCACCGCCGAGGGCCAGATACGGGGTCACGCCCTCGCCGCCGGTGTCGGCGAGGCCGTCCTTGCCGCCGGCGGGTTCCGCGAGGCCGTCGGAAGCGGCCTCCACGGCCGGCCTCTCGGCGGTCGTGGACCTGGCGGTCGGTGACGTGTCGTCGGAGGCGGTGTCCCCGGTGTCAGCTGTGCCCCCGGCGTTCTCGCCCTTCTCGCCCTTCTCGGCCGAGGTCCGTTCCGTCGCCTTCGCCGAGGTCTTCGGCGTCGGGTCGGTCGTCGTGCTCGCGTCGTCGTCGCCGTGGCCGTGGCCGCCGAACGAGACGTCCGAGCAGGAGTAGAACGCCTCCGGGCTGTCCGAACGCTGCCAGACCGCGTACAGCAGGTGCCTGCCGGAGCGCTGTGGGAGGGAGCCGGAGAACGTGTAGAAGCCGCCCGACGCTGCCGGGTCGGTGGCCGTCGCCACCGGGTTCGCCAGGTCGAGGTCGTCCCAGGCGAGCGGCCGGGACGGGTCGTAGCCGCCCTTGGTGAGGTACACCCTGAACGTCCCCTTGTGCGGGGCTGTCACCCGGTACTCGAAGGTGTACGACCCGGCGCGCACGTTCGTCGCCGGCCAGTCGGTACGGGCCAGGTCGAGGCCCTTGAACGCCTCGCTGCCCGCGCTGCACAGCTCGCCGTCCGGGATCAGCTCCCGATGGCGGCCGGCCGCGTCGCCGATCCGTACGCCGTTCCAGTCGTAGAGCGCCTGGGTGCCGCCGGCCGCGACCGCCGCCCGGCAGGCCGCCGACCTCGGGCTCTCGGGGCCCTCCGCGTAACACTGCGCCACCCGGCTCACCGGGTCGCCCAGCGAGCCGTGTGCCGCGGCCGGCCCGGCGGCGCACAGGGTCAGGGCGAGCGGGGCGACCCCGACCGCGCCCATCGCACCGACGACACGTGCGGTGGCGGACGCGGCGGCCTTGCGGCGGGCAGCGGGCATGGCGGGGCGCTCCTCGAAACGGTCCTGAACGGCTCCCGGGTGGGGCCCGGTTGCCGGGGTGATCAACAAGCTAGCCCCGAAGAACCGTGAAATCGCCTGCTGAGGGCGGACGCGCGCGATCCTTATGGCGGCGTTAAGGATGGGCTAATCGAGGGCTCAGGAAAGCCCGTTGGGAAGTCCGTCGAAGATCCGATTCTTACCTCGGTGCGTGACACTGGGCCCGTTCGTATCCGTCGTAGAGAAGGGACCCGCGCATGACCGCCGTACGCGGAACATCCGTGGACATCGCCACCGAGGACGGCACCGTCGACGCCTACTTCGTCCACCCCGACGACGACGCCGCGCATCCGGCGGTCCTGTTCTACATGGACGCGTTCGGGCTGCGGCCGCATCTGAGGGCGATGGCCGACCGGCTGGCCGGTGCCGGATACACGGTCCTCGTGCCCAACGTCTTCCATCGGTCGGGGCGGACCCCGGTGTTCGACCTGCCCGAGTTCATCGACCCGGCCGCGCGTCCGGAGATATGGGACCAGATCCTGCCGGTCATGCTGGCGCTGACGCCGGACCTCGCCCTGCGGGACGCGGCCGCGTATCTGGGATGGCTGGCCGACAGCCCCCGGGCCGCCGACGGGCCCGTCGGGACCACCGGGTACTGCATGGGCGCCCGGCTGGCCCTGCGTACCGCCGGCGCCTTCCCCGAACGGGTCGCCGCCGCGGCCGGCTTCCACGGGGGAGGCCTGGCGACGGACGCCCCGGACAGCCCGCATCTGGCGGTGGCACGGATCACCGGTGAGGTCTACTTCGGCCACGCCGACGGGGACCCCTCCCTGCCCCCGGAGCAGATGGACCTGCTGGACAGGACGCTGACCGAGGCCGGCGTCCGCCACCGCACCGAGGTCTACCCGGGCGCCGCGCACGGCTACACCCAGGCCGACACCGCCGCGTACGACGCCGACGCGACGGAACGCCACTGGACGGCGCTGCTGAACCTGTTGGACCGCACCCTGAAGCGGCCGAGGTCATGACGGTCCGGTCGGCCGGGGCGGTTGCCGTTCGGACGGTCTGAAGGTCTCAAGGTCTGGCGGTCGGGTGGACGGGTGGCGGGGCGCGGGTGGTCGGCGGGGCGGGAGCGCGGAACGCTCAGCCGTCCGGCCACCACGTGCGCGCGATGTCCTTTCGCACTTCCCGGCGCTCGACGGGGCGTTCGTCGGCCTCGTCCCGCACCCGGCGGGACGGGGACTTCCTCAGGGGCTTCTGCACGGTCGTACGGCGCATGGCTGCCTCCTTGCGTCTACCGGGTTCCGCGTTTTCACGGAGGTAGACCCTTTCCGGGAGCGTTACTCATCGTTCGTGCTCTGTCAGTGGCGGCTGTCACCATCTGGACTGTCAGTGGCAGGTGTCACTCTGGCGGCATGACCAACATCGACGACGGCGAAACCTCCCCAGCCCCGCGAACACCGAACAACCCGGCGGCAGATGACCCTCCCGGGGCCGTCGACTGGGACGCGGAAGCCCCCTCTTTCGACGACGAACCCGATCATGGCCTGCGGGAACCCGCCGTTCGGGAGGCCTGGGCGGCCAGGCTGCGGGACTGGCTGCCGGGGCGCGCCTGCGACGTGCTCGACCTCGGCTGCGGCACCGGCAGCCTGTCACTCCTCGCGACCGAACAGGGGCACCGGGTGACCGGAGTGGACTCCTCCACCGCCATGGTCGCCCTGGCCCGCGCCAAGCTCGCCGGGCGGCCCGCCGTGTTCCTCGTCGGCGACGCGGCGGTCCCGCCCGTGGGCGAGGAGCGGTTCGACGTGATCCTCGTCCGCCATGTGCTGTGGGCCCTGCCCGACCCGGGCCGTGTGCTGCGCCGCTGGTGCGGACTGCTGCGGCCCGGCGGCCGACTCGTGCTGGTCGAGGGCGTGTGGGGCACGGCCAGCCCGGTCGGCATACCCGCCGAGCAGCTGTACGGGCTGCTCGCGCCACTCGTGTCCGACGCGGAGCTGGTGCGGCTGGGGGACGACCCGTCGCTGTGGGGGAGAGAGGTCGAGGACGAGCGGTACGCCATCGTGGGCCGCCTCTGACCGCCCCCCAGCCGGTGCCGGCTAGGCCAGCAGCGACTCCAGACCGCCCTCGGTGGTGGCGAGCGCCTCCAGCGTGTCGAGGGCGGCGACCGCGGCGGCCGCGGCCTCCGGATCGCTCCGCGCGAGCCCGCTCTCCTCGAACTCGTCCTCGTCCAGCCGCAGTACGGTTCCGCCGTCGGCCGACCGCCACAGGTCCAGGTCGAGATCCTCGACGACGACCTCCCCACCCGAGAACACGGCCGGCCTGGTGATGTCGCAGTACCAGCCCTTCAGCACGCCCCGGGGATCCCGGACCTCCTTCACCGCGTACCACCGGGCGCGCCAGTAGTACTCGGTGAACACGTCACCCGGCCCGAAGCGTACGAAACCGAAGTCCCGTACGCCCTCGGTCGCCCAGTCGGCCCGGACCACGATCCGGGTGCCGTCGTCGCTCACCAGCCGTGCGGGGTAACGGATCTTCGTACGGCCCGCCTTGAGCAGGACGACGTCCACCTCGCGCCCCTCCTCCCGGGGCTCAGCCGAGTTCACGGACATACCGCACCTCCGTCGCGCAGACCTCGTACCCGAACCACTTGTTGACCGCGAGCATCGGCCCGTTGCCGGCGTCGTTGCCCGTGAACGCCTCCGCGCAGCCGGCGGCGCGGGCGCGGTGCAGGGAGGCGTTCTTGGCGAGCTTGGCGAGGCCGCGACCGCGGAAGGCGCGGGCCGTGCCCGTCATCACGGTGAAGTAGCGGTCCCGGCCGTCCGTGTGGACCGCGGTGAATGCGGCCGGGGTGCCGTCCACGACGACCACCGTGCTCAGGGCGTGGTCCAGCAGGGGGTGGCCGTAGATCTCCTCGACCCACTGCCCGTAGTCGTCCAACTCGGCGTCGACGTCGCCCGGTTCGTCGGCTGTGGTCTCCGCGTCCAGGTCGAACAGGGGGCGCGGGTCGTCAGCGAAGTCGGCGGCCGTACGCAGTTCCACGCCCGGGGGCGGCGAGGAGAGCGGGGGGAGGGTGCCGTGGGCCAGGCCCAGGCGCAGGAAGTGCGCGAAGCGGCTCGGTGTGTAGCCGCGCCGCTCGGCGAACGCGCGGTTGTCCGGGGTGTCCAGCACCCAGGACAGCAGGCGCCGCGCGCCCACCGCCGTCAGCCGCTCCTCGGCGGTGCGCGCCAGCAGGGCGCCCGCGCCCCGGCGCAGGTGCGCCGGGTGGACGTACACGGTGATGTCGCCCTGGCCGGGTTCGGGGCTGTCGTGGGCGATGGACAGCTGCGCGGTGCCGATCACCTCGCCGTCGGCCTCGGCGACCAGCTGCTGGTGGTGGGCCTCGGGAGGCGCGAGCGTCGCGTTGTGGAGCAGGGACGCGGCGGTGCTGACCATGAAGGGCAGGGCGCGCCGTCGTACGTCGGCGAAGGCCTCGGCGTCCGCCGGGTCGGCGGCGCGGAGGTCGCGCACGATCAGAGTCATGTGAGTGCACGCTACGCGGGCGTCGCCGGGCGTCGCCTCCGATTTTCCGGTGGGTACGGGACAATCGCCGCGTGACCTTGAAGATTCGCATCGTGGAGGGGGGCGCGCCCTACGAGCAGGTGCGCGCCCAGATCTCGGAACAGGCCCGCTCCGGAGCGCTGCCCGTGGGGTACCGGCTGCCGACCGTACGCGGGCTCGCCGAGCAGCTCGGGCTCGCGGCCAACACCGTCGCCAAGGCGTACCGGGCGCTGGAGACCGACGGGGTGATCGAGACGCGGGGGCGCAACGGGACGTTCGTGGCCGCGGCCGGCTCCGCCGCGGAACGGGAGGCCGCCGTGGCGGCGGGGGCGTACGCGGAGCGGGCGCGCCGCCTGGGCCTGAGCGAGACGGCAGCACTGGCAGCGGCCAGGGACGCCCTACGGGCCGCGTACGCGGAGTAGGGCCGGCAGGTCTCTACGTCCGGGCCGGGTGTTCCGGTGTCCGGGTGGGGTGCAGGCCTGCTCTTCCGGCCGCTTTCGCGAACGTCGTCGCGTCCTGCACCGCCGCCGCGTGGGGGTCGTTGTTGAAGTAGACGTAGGCGTCGGCCGTGGCGGGCCAGGTGTCCGCCAGGCGGTGGGCCCAGGTGGTCAGGGAGCGGCTGCCGTAGTGGGGCCAGGGGTGGGCCCGGCCCTGGTGGAGGCGGAGGTAGCACCAGTCGGTGGTGCGCCAGAGCGGGGTGGCCGGGCGGGAGTGGCTGTCCGCCCAGCACAGGGCGGCGCCCCGGGACTCCAGGACCGCGCGGACCTCGGGTGTCCACCACGAGTCGTGCCGGGGCTCGACCGCGACCCGGGTGCCGGAGGGGAAGCGGCCCAGGCAGGCGTCCAGGAGAGCGGCGTCGGCTCTCAGCGTCGGGGGGAGCTGGAGCAGGACCGGGCCCAGGCGGTCGCCCAGGCCCTCCGCATGGGTCATCAGACGCCGCACCGGCTCCTCGGGATCCCGTAGCCGTTTGATGTGGGTCAGGTACCGGCTCGCCTTCACCGCGACCACGAAGTCCCCCGGCACCCGGTCCCGCCACGCCTCGAAGTTCTCCCGCGTCGGCAGCCGGTAGAACGCGTTGTTGAGCTCGACCGTCGCGAAGTGCGCCGCGTACTCCTCCAGCCACGACCGGGTGGGGCAGCCCTCCGGGTAGAAGGCGCCCCGCCAGTCCTTGTACTGCCACCCCGACGTACCGACGAACAGGGTCATACGTCCATCAAAGCACCGTCGGTCCCATGTCACAGAAGGGCCCCAGCCCTACAGGTACAGGCCCGCGTCGGCCCCGCCCCGCGGCTCCGGCAGCGACGTCGGTGACGTGCCGCGGCGCAGCGCGTACAGCTCGGCCAGGGTGGCGCCCTCGCGGCCGACTCCCTCGTCCGTGCCGAGCCAGCCCACCGCCTCCGCGCGGGTCAGCGCGCCCACCTCGATCCGGGCGAGGCAGCGGCCGGGGCGGACCACGGCCGGGTGGAGGCGCTCCAGGTCCTCGTTGGTGGTGACGCCCACCAGGACGTTGCGGCCCTGCCCGAGCAGGCCGTCCGTCAGGTTCAGCAGCCGGGAGAGCGCCTGGCCCGCCGTGTGCTTGGCCTCACCCCGGATCAGTTCGTCGCAGTCCTCCAGCAGGAGCAGCCGCCAGCGGCCCTTGCCCGCCGCGTCCTCCTCGCCGATCGCGATGTCCATGAGATAGCCGACGTCGGAGAAGAGCCGCTCGGGGTCCAGGACGCAGTCGACCTGGCACCAGTCCCGCCAGGAGCGCGCCAGCGTGCGCAGCGCGGAGGTCTTGCCGGTGCCGGGCGGGCCGTGCAGCAGCAGAAGACGGCCCGCGATGTCCTCCGGGGTCGTCTTCATCAGGCGGTCCATCGCGTCCGCCACAGGGGCCGTGTAGTTCGGCCGCACCTCTTCCCAGGTGCCCGCCGAGATCTGCCGGGTGGTGCGGTGCGGGCCTCGGCGCGGCGAGACGTACCAGAAGCCCATCGTCACGTTCTCCGGCTGCGGCTCGGGTTCGTCGGCCGCGCCGTCGGTGGCCTGGCCGAGGACCTGCTCCGCCAGCTCGGCGGTGGTCGCGGTCACCGTGACGTCCGCGCCCCGGTTCCAGCGGGAGATCAGCACCGTCCAGCCGTCGCCCTCCGCGAGGGTCGCGCTGCGGTCGTCGTCCCGCGCGGAGCGCAGCACCCGGGCGCCCGGCGGCAGCAGGGTGGCCCCGGACCGTACCCGGTCGATGTTCGCCGCGTGCGCGTACGGCTGCTCGCCCGTCGCGAAACGGCCGAGGAACAGCGCGTCGACGACGTCGGACGGGGAGTCGCTGTCGTCGACGTTGAGCCGGATCGGCAGTGCGTCGTGTGGGTTGGCAGACATGTCGCCATGATCCGTCACCGAGGGCTCCCCGTGCATCCGCTTTGCGTGGCGTGCCGGTGGTGTCGGCGCGATTGCCCGGGAGTTCACGGGCGGAACCTCCCCCGGCAGGGGTCCGCGCGGTTACTGTTGCCCATGATGGGACGTCATGGGTGGATTGCGGGGGACCGGCGGTGGCGGCTCACCGCGCTCGTGGGCGTGGGGGTGGCGGCACTGGCCCTCGTCGTGACCTTGCTCAGCACACTGCCCGGAGGCGGCAGCACCGCCGGCACCACGCCCGACGGCGACAAGGTGCACGGCACGCCCGCGACCCCGCCGGGGGCCACCGGACCCAGTGTGGGCTGGGGTTTCACCCACACCCAGTACAGCGCGGACGTGGGCAGCGGGACGGCCGTCGAGCGCGTCGAGGAGTGGCTCGGTGAGCGGCCCCTGCCACAGATCCAGCACATCATGGGCTGGGGCGCGGGCAACCCCGAACCCGTCGAGGGGCGTTACGACTTCGAGGAGATGGACCGGCGCATCGACTTCGTCCGCGCCACCGGCGGAACCCCCGTCGTCACCCTGTGCTGCGCGCCCGACTGGATGAAGGGCGGCAGACCGGGCGCCGACCGGACCGACTGGAGCCAGGCCGCGCTGGAGACCGCGCCCGAGCCCGAGCACTTCGCGGACTACGCCGCCCTCGCCGCGACCGTCGCCAAGCGCTACCCGGACGTACGGCACTTCATCGTCTGGAACGAGTTCAAGGGCTTCTGGAACGACGCGGAGGCCCGCTGGGACTACGAGGGGTACACCCAGCTGTACAACCTCGTCCACAAGGCCCTGAAGAAGGTCGACGAGGACATCATGGTCGGCGGGCCCTATCTGGTCATGGACAGCGTCGATCCACGGCAGAAGCAGGACGCGTCGACCTCGCTGAAGGGGCCGTGGGGCTCCCTGGACCAGCGGGTCCTCGACGCCTTCGACTACTGGAACGAGAACAAGGCCGGCGCCGACTTCGTGGTGGTGGACGGCTCCAGCTACACCCGGGACGACGAGCTGGTCCCCGACGAGTTCGCCGCGAGCGACAAGTTCACGGCCGTCGGCCGGTGGGTGCGGGAGCGGTCCGGTGATCTGCCGCTGTGGTGGGCCGAGTACTACGTCGAGCCCGCCGACGCCGACGACAACCGGCACGGCTGGTCCGAGAACCGCCGCGTCGCCGTCCAGGCCTCCGGGCTGATGGCCATGGCCAAGGGCGGTGCCACCTCCGGCTTCTACTGGAACCCGGAGGAGAAGACCGGGGAGTGCCCCGGGTGCCTGTGGACGCCGACCGACAAGAAGGACGGGGGCGAGGAGCTCCCCATGTACGGGCTGCTGTCCCGGTTCAACGAGGAGTTCCCGCCGGGGACCAGGTACGAGACGGTGGCCGTCGCCGACGACGACAAGCCCAACGTCCGGGTGCTCGCCGACGACAAGGCGGTGCTCGTGGTCAACACCCTCGACCGCAGGATCAGCGCCGACATCGACGGCCAGAAGTTCGACATGGCCGCCTACGAGGTGAAGTGGCTTCAGAGGTGAGGGTCAGGGAGCGCACAGAGAGATGAGGGTCAGGGCGCGCCCATCGTCAGGAAGCGCTGCACCAGTGAGGCCAGCAGGAGCGCCAGCAGCGGCAGGCTGAACCAGAAACTGCTCTGGAGCCACCGGAGTTGCCGGACGCCGGGGCGGACCGCCACCCGGACCATCTCGCGGACGCTCAGCAGCACGATCAGGGCGATCGCGGCCAGGCCGCCCACCACCGACCACGGGGTCCAGGTGACCTGCGGGCCGATCGGCCCGGGATCGGGCTCCGGGGCCTTCCCGGTCTGGTCGCGCAGGGCGAAGATCGTGGCGTCCCTGTTGGAGAAGACCTTCTCGATGTCGGCGCGCTCGTCGAGGTTCCGGATGAGCCGGGACTCCCAGGTCGCGGAGTAGCCGGCGTCCATCTGGAGGTTGGTGACCTGGCTGCGGTTGACGATCAGGAAGGAGCCCGCGCCCGCGTCCTTCAGCGCCTTGGCCACACCGGACACCAGGACCGGGTCGATCGGCGCGAGCGTCGGCACGTACTCGACCTTCTCCATGTCCCGGGCGCCCCACGGCATCGCGGGTGTCACGTTGTTCACCGGGTCGTCGCTGAGCCAGAGCAGCCGTACCGTCGGATCGTCGTGGGCGTAGACGTACTCCATGGCGGCGACCTCCCCCGGCCGGACGCGCTCGAAGGGCTCGTTGCCCCAACGGGCCACCAGGAAGCCGCCGATCAGGACGAGACCGGCCATGAGGGCCGCCAGCGGGGCGAGGCTCACCCGGTCCTTCTCGCGTTCCCCGTCGGTGACGCCGGTGCGCGGGAAGAGGGCGAGCGCGGCCAGCAGCGCGGCGCCCGGCAGGGCGAACATGAAGACCCGCAGGGCCATCTCACCGCCGTACGACTGCATGCCGAAGCCCAGGAACGGCACGAACGTCAGGACGAGCAGAGAGCGTTCGCGGTACCTGTTCGCGCGGCGGCGCCAGAAGCCGTAGCAGGCCAGGAGCATGACCGTGCCGGCGAGGGCCACGCGCGCGTACAGCACGAGCTTGTGCGTCGAACTGCCCTCGCCGATCCGGCCGGAGACCGAGGACGTGACGTTCCCGCCCACACCGCCGACCCCGCCGAAGAGTTCGTCGAAGTGGCCCGACCAGTACGGCTCGGCGAGGAAGCCCACCCAGACGGCGACCAGCACGGCGAACAGGATGGGCAGCCCGCGCAGTTCCGAGCGGCCGACCAGGACGAGGGCCGCGAGGACGCCCAGCATCACGAACGGGGTGAGCTGGTGGGCCGGGACCGTCGCCGCGTACAGCGCGATCAGGACCGCCAGGAGGACCGCCCGCTGCCGGCGGTCGGCGGGTTCCACCTCCGCCTCGCCGGGGCGCACCGTGCCCCACAGCATGTGCGGGGCGCGGAACCAGACCAGCAGGATCGCGACGAAGACCAGGTAGAGGAGGTAGGTGAAGCCCTGGGGGGAGAAGTAGTCCTGGCCCACCCAGCCGCTCAGGACGAAGATCCAGACGCCCGTCCACCTGGCGCGCCAGCTCGCCCGCATATGGCGGGCGAGGAGGAACATCGGTGCCAGGTACAGGAGTTGGACGGCCGTCGGCCACCAGCGGATGATCTCGGTGAAGTCGGTGACCCCGCAGGCCTCGGCGACGAACGCGGCCGCCGCGAAGAACCCCGGCCAGCTCCAGCGGGCGTCCAGGTCGGGTACGGCGGAGCCGGTGCGGTCGATGTAGTCGATGAAGCCCAGGTGCTGCCAGGCCGTCGCGAACCGGGGTTCGGTCTCGATCACGGCCGGCAGCGCGTGCAGCGAGAACACGGTGGCCAGGAGGGTGATCAGCAGCAGTGCGCGGTGCTCCCGGGCCGGCCACAGCAGCGAGGCGAACACGACGGCCAGCAGGGCCGCCCCGATCAGCGTCGGCGTCGGCAGCACGGAGATCAGGCCTAGGCCGCCCATGCGGTCCAGGTCGGCGTCGTCCAGCGCCAGCGCGGGCACCCAGTACAGCAGCAGCGCGGCGAGCAGCAGGAAGCCGAGGACGAGCCCGGTGGCCGTGGGGTGCAGCAGTCGTTCGCGCAGGGGCACCCGAGGTGCGTCCTGCGCGGCCGGCGTCTCCTCGGCCGGGGGGTTCACCGGCTCCCGTACGGACTTCTCCAGCGTCTCGGCCGCTCCTGCCGCGTCCGGTTCCCCTGCGGCCTTCTCGAACGGGGCGTCCTCGAACGGGGCGTCCACATCCGGGGACGGCGCCGGGCCCAGGGAGGAATCCGAGCCCGGCTCGCGGGACTCCACCGGCAGGCCCGGCCCGGACTGCGGCAGCAGCGGACGCGTCGGCCGGTCCTCGGCCCAGGCCGGCCGGTGATCCCTGCGCGGCACCGCGGTTCCGGCGGGCGGGGTGCCGGGGCCGGGCCGTACGTCCGGGCGGCGCTCCAGATGGTCGAAGTCGACGTGGACGCCCAGGGCGAGGGTGTCGGAGTCCAGACGCCGGGACCAGGCGCCGCTCTGCTTCTTCGCGGCGGTGGCCACCCGGCCCAGGTCGGCGAGATCACCGTCGGGCGCCGCGTCGGCGGGCACCTCGGCGGGCCCGGCGGTCCGCAGGATCCGGTACAGCCGTGGCGCGGCGATCAGCACGATCACCGCGAGGCTGGAGATCTCGGCGACGCCCGCGCCGGTCAGCCCCATCCGGGGGAGCAGGGCCAGCGTCAGGCCGAGGACCAGGGCGCACAACAGGCCCTGCAGCCAGGCGAGTCCGGCCGTGCGGCTCTGCGCGCGCAGCACCGCGAAGTACGTCTCCATCACCACCCGCAGGACCGCGCCCACCGCGAACCAGCGCAGCAGCGGGGTCGCCGCGTCCGCGTAGCCCTGCCCGAAGACGGCCAGGATCCAGGGCGCCCCGAAGAACAGCACCGCGCACACCGGCAGCATGATCCGGGCCATCCGCTTCAGCGCGGCCCGGGTGTTGGCGGCCAGGCGCCCCGGGTCGTGGGCGCCCTCGACGGTCAGCGAGGCGCCCATGTTGATGGCGAGCAGATTGACCGTGCCGCCGATGGTGGTGGTGATGTAGAAGTACGCGTTGTCGACGGAGCCGACCTGGGCGGCGACGATCACCGGGACCGCGTAGACGACCGCGAGGGAGAAGAGGGAGCCCGTGTAGTCGCCGGCGAGGAAGCGGCCGATCTCCCGCCACGACGGAGGGTGCGCGCGCTCGGCGGTGGCTTCGACGTGCCTCGGGATCAGCCGCCGGAACACCAGCCAGCCCAGCGGCAGCACGGACATCGCGATCGCCGCGACCCAGGAGACGAAGACGCCCATGGTCGGGACCGCGGCGGCGAACACCACGAGGAGCACCAGCTTCACCGCCGAGAACACGGTGTTGCCGACCGGCACCCACACCGCGCTGCGCAGCCCGGTGAGCACCCCGTCCTGGAGCGTCAGCGTCGACCAGGCGACCACCGCGAGCACGAAGAACACGGCGTAGAGCGGATCGTGCAGAAAGCCGTACGACGACCCCCACAGGCCCAGCGTCAGCAGGAACACCCCCGCCGCGAGCGCCACGACCACCGCACTGCCCGCGTACGTGCGGAAGATCAGCCGTCCGGTGTCGCGCCCCGCGACCGGGATGAACCGGGCCAGGGCTCCCGTCAGCGTGAGCGCGGTGAGCCCGGCGAAGAGCTTCATCGCGGCGATCGCGGCGGAGCCCTGACCGACCGAGGCCTCGGTGTAGTAGCGGGCGGCGGCCAGCCAGAAGCCGAGACCGAGCACGGCCGAGATACCGGTGTTCACCATCAGGGCGTAGGCGTTGCGGAACAGTTGGTCGCCGCCCGCGCCCCGGCCCAGCCCGGGCAGGCGCAGCCTGCGGCCGGGGCCGGGCGCGGGCCCGGTCTCCTCGGCCGGGGTGCTCTCGGCCTCGTGAGCCGTGGTGGTCGTCGTGTCAGACACGGGAACGGATGGCCTTCCGGACCTGTCGTGCTCTTCGGACCATGGCGTACCCCTTGGTGAGGGCACGGTCCCGGGCGAAGATGCGGGCGATCGCGCGGCCCTCGACGAGTCGCTCGAACTCCTCGATGCCCGTGGAGCGCCGCACGGTCACCCGACGCAGCGCGTACGGGCCCTGCGCGCGCCGGGCCAGCGCGTTGCCGACCGCGAGGGACTGGGCGAACCCCGTCTCGCGCACCGCGACGCGCACCCGGCGGCTGGAGTAGCCGTAGGGGTAGGCGAACGAGACGGGCCGGGTGCCCAGTTCGTCGGCGACGATCTGGCGGCAGCGGCGCAGCTCGGACCGGAGCCGGTCGTCGTCCAGCATGTCGAGCTGCGGGTGGGTGTGGCTGTGCCCGCCGATCTCCACGCCGCCCGTGGCGAGCTCGCGGACCTGGTCCCAGCCGAGCATGGTGTCGAGGGCCTCGCCGTTGTCGTGGGGTCCCTCGATCCAGCCCGTGGTGACGAACAGCGAGGCCGTGAAGCCGTGTTTGGCGAGGGCGGGCAGGGCGTGCCGGTGGACGCCCGCGTAGCCGTCGTCGAAGGTGATCAGCACGGGCCGGGCAGGGAGCGGGCGGCCGTCCCGCCAACTCGCCGCCAGGGCCGCGGTGTCGACCGGGGTGAGGCCCAGGTCGTCGATGACCGCCATCTGTTCCGCGAAGGCCTCCGGGGTCACCGACAGGTCCCTGGTGGCGTCGTTCGGCGCGGTGGACACCGCGTGGTACATCAGGATCGGTACGGCCGTTCCCGCCGTCCCCGCCGTCGCCGTCGTCTCCGTCATGACGAGCCCCCCTCGCCCTCCTTGCCGACCGGGCCGACCGTGCTGTCCGCGACTCCGCCGACCGAGAACGTGACCTCGCCCCTGCGGGCCCGGACGCTCCCGACAACGTACCCCGGCGGCGGCCGCCACCCCAGGACGATCGCGCCCGCACGGCCCGCGCCCCCGCGCGCCCGAGCAGGGCGTCCCGCACCCCGCGCGCGACCCCGGCGGGCAGCACCCGGGTGGTGTACCGGCGTTCCGACTCCAGCCCCTTGTCCGCTCCGACGCTCCGCGCCACCAGCGCCTTCGACAGGCCCTCGGCGTAGGTGCGCGCCCGGAAGTACGCCAGGCGCTCCCGTGCGTCGGGCACCCGGTGGTGGATCACCGCCCGGTCGTCGAGCAGCAGCACCGCCCCCGGCAGGGCCCGGGAGAGCCGGATGCACAGCTCCGTCTCCTCGCAGCCCAGCGGGCGTTTGTCCCCGTCGCGGCCGATACCGGTGGCGAAGCCCCCGGCCGCGTCGAAGGCGGCGCGGCGGAACGAGGCGTTGCCGCCGAGGACGTTGCGGACCTCGGCGACCCCGCCGGGCAGCCCCTTGTAGGCGCAGCCCACCACCCAGTCGAACTCCTCGGGGAACCAGGCCGGGCGGCGGCCGGACGCCCACACGGGCACCGTACGGCCGCCGACGGCCATGACATGGGGATCGGCGTACCCCTGGGCGAAATACCGCAGCCAGTCGCGCTCGGCCACGGCGTCGTCGTCGAGGAAGGCGATGATCTCCCCGCACGAGGCGGTGATGCCCGTGTTGCGGCCCGCGGACAGCCCTCGGGGGCCCGCGTTGGCCAGCACCCGGACCTCGCCGCTCTCCTGGTGTTCCTTGTACTCCCTGGTCAGACGCTCCAGCAGGGTCCGGTTGTGGTCCACCACCAGGAGCGTCTCCAGGGCCGGCCGGGACTGCGCGCGCACCGAGGAGACCGCCGCGAGGATGTCCTCCCAGCGGTCCTCGGTGTACACACAGATCACGACCGAGACGGTCGGCTCGTTCAAGACGACTCTCCCCGCCCCGCGGTGAGCATCGTGGCGTGCGAACGGCGGCTCAGCGCACGCCGGTTGGAGCGCTCCTTCAGGATCACCTTCAGCACCCGCAGTCCGTCGCGGACGGCCCGCAGGTTGCTCGCGCCGTGGATGCGCAGATACTCGTGGCTGGGGATCTCCTGCACCTTCAGGCCCGCCTTGACGACCCGGATGTTCATCAGGGTCTCCACCTCGAAGCCGGTGCAGTCGAGGTCGATCTTGTCGAGGCAGTGCCGCCAGAACGCGTTGTAGCCGTAGCACAGGTCGGTGTAGCGGGCGCCGAACTTGCGGTTCACGGTGGTGCACAGCGCCCAGTTGCCGAGCTTGCGGATCAGGGTCATGTCGTCGGTGCCGCCGCCGTTGGCGAAGCGGGAGCCCTTGGCGAAGTCGGCGCCCGAGACGAGGGCGGACACGTACGAGACGATCTCGTGGCCGTCGGCCGAGCCGTCGGCGTCGACCATCACGACGATGTCACCGGTGCACGCCGCGAAGCCGGTGATCAGGGCGTCCCCCTTGCCCTTGCCCCGCTGCGGGACGACCTTGACGTCCGGCCACAGTTCGCGGGCCACCTCGACGGTGTCGTCGGTGGAGTTGCCGTCGACCAGGACCACCTCGTGGATCCAGCCCGGCAGCGTCTTGAAGACGTACGGAAGGTTCTCCGCCTCGTTCATGGCGGGGATCACCACGCTCACCGGTGGTGCGATGGCCAGGTGGTCGGAGATCGGCCGGTACTTCGCGAGCGCCGACGTCCCGGCGCTGCCGGTATCGGACTCGGATATCGCCGGGCGCAGAACTGAGCTCATGAGTCTGGTCCCTCTCGTCCGGTGAACCACCCGCCCCTGGGTGGTCCGGAATGTTGTCCGGTTCGAAAGGGGGGTTCTCACTCAGGGCACGGCGAAGTCGATCTCCGTGCATGCCTGGTGAGCTGGCAAAGCCGGCCGACTGTCGCGACTCGGCAGTCGGTCGCGCGGCACGACTCGGTGATCGGTGCGGTCACCGAGCACGGCACCCCCCTACCGCGCCCCGCGCCGGGGCCGCCGTGCTCCTTGAGCCCTCCCCCAGGAGCATGTGCCGACGGACCGATGCGGGTGTAAGTACAACGATGCAAGACGGTATTGATGATTGAGACCATATGGCAAGACCTCGTACGAGGACTCACGTTTTTGATGATGTGTCCGTTACCTGACCCCCCGACCGGAATTTCCCCATCCGCTTCAGCAATCTATCGGCTTGCTCGAACAGTTCCGGTCGCGCCAGGACCGTGTTGCGCAAGGCCCGGACCGGTGCCCGTCGAGCCCGGTGCCCGAGCGCCACCGGATGGCGCCGGGTGACCCACCCCTCCGACACGGAGATCTCCCGGGTCTTCAGGGAATCCTTGTACTGCTTCTGCCCCCGGCCCAGATCCAGATAGGCGACGCCGTCCGCGGCGCCCTCCTCGGCCATGTGCAGATGCAGGAGCAGGCCCGGCGAGAACCTCGCGAACGCCGGGTCGTACGCCGGGAACCAGCAGGTCAGCACCCGCTCGGAGCGCAGTCCGAAATGAGCCGCGGCCGGCTTGCCGTCCGCGTACAGCACGGACAGCTGGCCGACGAAGGAGGCGGAGCGGGTGTGGAAGAGGCGGTGCACCAGGCGGGTGATCCACGGGTGCGCGAAGCGGTCGCTGCGGCCCGTCCTGCGGTACTGCGCCGACTTCCAGGCCATCAGGGTGCGCAGGGCCGCCGGGTCGCGCTCGTCGTGCACGTAGCGCACCTCGTCCACCGCGCGGCCGAGCCTGCGCTCCTTGGCGAACGTCGAGCGGACGAACTTCGGCGAGCGGGCGCGCAACTGGCCGAGATAGGCCTCGTAGCCCTGCTCCAGGTCCATGACCGGCGACGGAAAGCTTTCGGTGACGTGCGCGGCGAACGGCGTCTGGCCCCGCGCCAGGTGGTCGAACTCCCACACCGCGAGCCCGCAGGCCCGCAGCAGCTCCTGGGCGTCCCAGGTGAAGCCGGGGCGGTGGACCACGCCCTGGCAGTCGGAGAGGCCGAGACCGATGGCTCTGCCCACCCCGACGGTTGATCTCTGGTACGGGAAGAAGGCCGCCGGCTCGCCGCCCTCCCGGACGACCGCGATCCGTACACCGCGTCGGCAGCTGCCCACGGCGAGGGCGAACTCCGGGGACAGGAACGGATTGGCCAGCTCGGGAGCGCCGTGGAGGTGGGCCTTCGACTGCAAGGCGGTCCAGGCCGCCCGGTCGGCGGCCGTCAGCTCGCCTGGGCGGTACACACTGATGTCCACGTCTCAGGTCCGTCTTCTCTCCGTACGGCCGCGTAGGAGCCGTACCAGACTCGGCAGGATGACGAGCGAGCTGATCACGGTCACGGCCGTGATCCCACCGGTCACCGACCACGAGTGGGTGGCGATCATGCCTTGGGCGACGAGGAGGTTCACCGCGATCGCGCCCGCGAGAGACGTCACGACCCGGCCGAACGGCTCCAGCCCGCGCAGCGCGGCCCCGATGGCGGCTCCTGGCGCGACGAGGAGGAAGAACAGGGTGAACGGGCCGCGCAGCACCGAGTCGGAGCCGGCGAACGCGAGCACCGCGCCGACCCCCGCCACGGCCGCGGCCACACCCGCCAGCAGCGGCCCCCCACTGCCTGACGACGATGGCTTGATACGCAAGGTCTGCATTGGCGACTTTGCCCCCTGAAGCGCCGGATGCCGGGCTTCAATGTCGCTCAGTCGGCGCGGGGGAGTCAATACGTCGAGACTCGCCGCGCCCGACCGTGCGTCCAATTGTCATACGTCGGCGGGGGAGTGCGCGGTCGCACACGAGAATCCCCGGAGGCGACCCGCGCCTCCGGGGAAACATCTCTTCAGGGTGCGGCGGCCGCCCTTACGGGACGAGCTGCAGCAGACGGTTCGGGGAACCGGTGCCGGGGCTGGTGACCTTGCCGGTGACGGCACCGGCGGTCAGGGCCGAGGCGACCTGGGCCGGGGTGGCCGAGGTGTGGCCGGCCAGGTAGATCGCGGCCGCGCCCGCGACGTGCGGCGTGGCCATCGAGGTGCCCGAGATGGTGTTGGTCGCGGTGTCGCTGGTGTACCAGCCGGCCGTGATCGACGAACCCGGGGCGAAGATGTCCAGGACCGACCCGTAGTTGGAGTAGCTCGCCCGCGCGTCCGTGCTGGTGGTGGCGCCGACGGTGATCGCCTCGGTGACGCGGGCCGGGGAGTACGAGGAGGCGTTGGCACTGCTGTTGCCGGCCGCGACGGCGTAGGTCACGCCGCTGGCTATGGAGTTGCGGACGGCCGTGTCGAGCGCGGTGGAGGCGCCGCCGCCGAGGGACATGTTGGCGACGGAGGGGCCGCTGTGGTTCGCGGTCACCCAGTCGATGCCCGCGACGACACCGGCCGTGGTGCCCGAGCCGGAGTTGTTGAGCACGCGCACGGCCACGATCTTCGCCGACTTGGCGATGCCGTAGGTCGAGCCCGCGATGGTGGAGGCGACGTGCGTGCCGTGGCCGTTGCCGTCCTGGGCCACGTTGTCGTTGGAGACGGCGTCGTAGCCGTTGACCGCGCGGCCGCCGAACTGCGCGTGCGAGATGCGTACGCCGGTGTCGATGACGTACGCGGTCACCCCGCTGCCCGCGCTGTCCGGGTAGGTGTAGGTGCCGGAGAGCGGCAGCGACGCCTGGTCGGAGCGGTCCAGGCCCCAGGGGGCGTTGGTCTGGGTGGCGTCGGCCGTGAAGATCTGGTTCTGCTCGACGGAGGCGACCGCCGGGTCGGCGGCCAGTCTCTTCGCCTCGGTCGCGGAGAGCTCGGCCGAGTAGCCGTTGAGCGCGGACTTGAAGGTCCGCTTCACCGTGCCGCCGTACTCCTCGACCAGGTCCTTGCCGGCGCTCGACGCGGCCTTGAGGCCCGCGCTCTTCTTGAGCGTGACGATGTAGCTGTCCTTGACGGCGGTGGGGGAGTCCGCCGCGAGCACCTTGCCCTCGGCCGGGGCGGCCTGGGCGGGGAGCGCGGTCAGACCGCCGAGCAGGGCGGTGGTCGCCAGGGTGGTGACGGCGGCGACGCGGATGTTCTTGATACGCAGGTGTGCCATTACGAGGGTTTCCTCCTCATAGGCGACGCGTGCCTGGGTGGAGCGCGCGTCCGTGGGGGGTGCGTGCGGGATCGCGCGCACGGCCGGGAACGTCGCGTTCCGTTCGCGGCTGTAAGCAGATTGAGTGATCTACGGGTGTAGCTCAAGAGAGTTGAAGCGTTGTCATGTTTCTGTCACGCATTTGAAATCGAACGAGGGAGGGGGCGCGGTGGATACAGGTGCTTGCGGGCGGGAAAGTATTGACATGAACACTTCCGATCAACACGCGTAGTTGCTACGACGGTTGAGGCAGAGATCCTGCTAAAGGGAGGTTCCATGAGACGTTCCCGACTTGCGGCATACATGACCTCACTCCTCCTCGCCGTCGGCGCGGGCCTGACCGGGGCCGCGACGGCGCAGGCGTCCCAACAGGCCGTCGCCACGGGCTATGTGGCGCTCGGAGACTCCTACTCCTCGGGTGTCGGCGCGGGGAGCTACCTCTCCTCCAGCGGCGACTGCAAGCGCAGCACGAAGGCCTACCCGTACCTCTGGGCGGCCGCCAACGCTCCCTCGTCCTTCGACTTCACGGCCTGCTCGGGCGCCCGAACGGGTGATGTTCTGGCGAGTCAACTGGGGCCGCTCGGCGCGGGCACGGGGCTGGTCTCCGTCTCCGTCGGCGGCAACGACGCCGGCTTCGCCGACGTCATGACCACCTGCGTCCTGCAGTCCGACAGCGCCTGCGTCTCCCGCATCAACACGGCGAAGGCGTACGTCGACTCGACGCTCCCCGGCCAACTCGACAAGGTCTACTCGGCGATCAGCGCGAAGGCACCGTCCGCTCATGTGGTGGTGCTCGGCTACCCCCGCTTCTACCAGCTGGGCGGCACCTGCCCCGGCCTGTCCCAGGTCAAGCGGACCGCCATCAACAACGCCTCCGACTATCTGAACACCGCGATCGCCAAACGCGCCGCCGACCACGGATTCACCTTCGGCGACGTCCGCTCCGCGTTCACCGGGCACGAACTGTGCTCGGGCAGCGCGTGGCTGCACAGCCTCAACCTGCTGAACATCGGCGAGTCGTACCACCCGAAGGCCGCGGGCCAGTCGGGCGGGTATCTGCCGGTGTTCAGGAACGCGGCCTGAGGCCAGGGACGGTCTGGGGCCGGCCAGGACGGCCTCAGGTCAGGAACGCGGCCTGACGGCCCCGTTCAGGGCTCCGGCCTCGGCGTCGTAGTCGGCGTCGGAGTCGCTGTAGCCGTCCGGGTTCTCCGAGTCGTCGGAGGAGGAGGTCCCGCCCGTGGTCGGGGCCTCCGACTCGCACGTCACCGAGAATGCGACCTTGTTCGACTCCGTCTTCACCGGACCGCGCACCTCGACGCCGATCACGTCCGAGTGGCTCGCGTTCGTCGAGACGACGACCCGGTCCTGCTTGGTCTTCCCGCCGCCGGACGCGAACGACAGGGTCTTCCAGCCCTCGTCCTCCACCTCGCCGCTCCTCGCCACCCACCGGTAGTCGACGTCCACGGGGACGCTGCCCACGGTGAACGTCGCCGTGAAGGTGGGCGCGTCGGCGTCCTGCGGCGGACAGGTGCCGGAGTAGTCGGTGTTCACGCCCTCGACGGTCACCTCGACCGACTGCGCGGGCGGCTTGGTGGTCGGCTTCTCCTCGGTGGGCGTGTCCGAGGGCGATTCGTCGGCGCTCGTCTCGTCGCCCCCGCCGGGCTCCTCGCCCGTACCGTCGTCGCCGGTCTGGTCGTTGGTGCCGCCCACCGTGCCCGCCCCGTTGGTCGGGCTGCCGTCCTTGCCGTCGTCACCCTGGCTGACCAGGGCGTACGTCAGGCCGGCGATGGCGAAGGAGATCGCCGCGATACCCGCGACCAGGAAGACGAGGGCCCGGCGGTTGCGGTCCGGCTCGCGGGCGGGCACCGGGGAGGGTGGGTGGCGGCCGGGGTGGGGTGCGGCGGGGTCGGCGGCCCGTACCGGTTCGATTCCGGTTCCGTGTTCGTGCTCGCGCCCGCGACCGGGAAGGCGGCCACCGTAGGGCTGTACGGGGTCGTCGCGTCCGCGTGCGGGGTGCCCCCGGCGCCGATGAACCGAAGGTCCCGCTCGGCCTGTTCGGCGGAGATCCGTTCGGCCGGATCCTTGCGCAGCAGCCCTTCGATCACCGGGGCCAGCGGACCGGCCCGGCGCGGCGGCGGAAGCTCCTCGTCGACGACCGCGCGCAGGGTGCTCAGCGGGGTGTTCTGCCGGAACGGCGAGTTGCCCTCGACCGCCGCGTACAGCAGCACCCCGAGCGACCACAGGTCCGACTCGGGGCCGAACGCCCGGCCGAGCGCCCGCTCGGGGGCGAGGAACTCCGGGGAGCCGATGACCTCACCGGTCATGGTCAGCGCGGAGCTGCCCTCGACCGTGGCGATGCCGAAGTCGGTGAGCACGACCCGGTTGTCGTTGGAGATGAGCACATTGGCCGGTTTCACGTCACGGTGCAGCACCCCGGCCTCGTGCGCGGCACGCAGCGCGGACAGCACCTCGGCGCCGATGTGAGCGGCGCGCTGCGGGGACAGAGGCCCCTCGCCGTCCAGGAGATCGGCGAGCGACAGACCGCGCACCAGCTCCATCACGATCCACGGGCGGCCGTCCTCCATCGCCACGTCGTACACCGTGACGACATTGCGGTTGGCGACCCGGGCCGCCGCCCACGCCTCCCGCTCCAGACGGGCGTACATCCGCTCGACGTCGGAGACCGCGATACCGCCCGGCGCCCGCACCTCCTTGACGGCGACCTCACGGTGCAGCACCTCGTCGCGGGCCCGCCACACGGTTCCCATGCCGCCCTCGCCCAGCGGGGTCAGCAGCCGGTAGCGGCCCGCGATCACCCGTTCACCGCCCGGTTCTTCGGACACGGCCATCCCCCGTCACTCGCATCCGCACGCGCATCGGCCCGGAATCTCCACTCCGTGCTGTTTCTTCCCAAAAGTAGCTCAGCCGAGTGCGGATGTTGCCCCCCTGAACACCAGAACGGCCCCGAGCGCGACGACCAGCAGAGCCGACGCCAGCGGTACGGTCCTGCGCACCAGCGCGGCCGTCGGCCCGCCGAGCCGGCCCTCGCCCCGGTCCATCACCCGTGTCACCCAGCCGCCCGCCTTCACGACGGCGTAGCCGGCCGCGGTCAGCGTGAGCGCGAGGCCGATGCCGTACGCCAGCACGAGCAGCAGTCCGAACCACGCCTTCCCCAGTGCCGCCGCGCCGACCAGGACGACCACGGCGGACGGGCTCGGCACCATGCCGCCCGCGAAGCCGAGCAGGATCGTGCCGCGCAGGGTGGGCGCGGTGGGGTGGGTGTGGGTGAAGCCGCCGTGGGTGTGCGTGATCCCGCCGCCGAAGAGGGAGCGCTTCTCTTGGGGCGCGTCGTCGTGGTTGTGCGGGTGGTCGTGGTGGTCATGGCCGTGGTCGTGCTTGTCGCCGTGTTGGTGGTCGTGGTCGTGGTCGTGGGTGTGGGGGGTGACCGGCGCGTGGGTGTGCGTGCGGGGCTCGCCGTGCGCGTGGGCGTGTGAAGGAGCGGCCTGGGCTAGTACGAGCTCCCGGCTGGGCTCCGGCTCGTGATCGTGCGCGTGGGTGTGGCCGTCTCCGTGGCTGTGGTCGTGCGCGTGGGTGTGCCCGTGCTCGTGGCTGTGGTCGTGGCCATGGTCGTGCTCGTGGCTGTGGTCATCGCCGTGGCCGTGGCCGTGATCGTGCCCATGGTCGTGTGAGTGCCCGTGGCCGTGCCCGTGTGCGCTCGCGTGGGTGAGGGCCAGTTTGCGGTTGAGCCATGCGCGGCGGGCGAGGGTGACGCCCGCGCCCATCACGAACAGGCCGCTGGCGATGCCCAGCCAGGTGATCACGGACGGGGCGGCGGCGGAACCGGCCAGGACGAGCAGGCCGAGGGCGACGACGCCCAGGGTGTGGGTGACCGTCACGGACGCGGCCATGGGCAGCACGTCCCGCATCCGGGCCCGGTCGCGCGCGGCGGCCGTCGCGGCCATCAGCGTCTTGCCGTGACCCGGGCCGAGCGCGTGCATGGCACCCAGGAACAGGGCGATGCCGAAGGCCAGGGCGCCGAACCCGAAGGTGAGGTCCTGGCTGGAGACCAGATCGTCGAGGGCCCTGGTCCAGCGGTCAGCGCCGCGCGGGAGGATCGAGGCGCCGGGCGCGGCGCTCTCCCGCTCGGCCAGCGCGGGACCGCCCGGCCGCACCTGGAGCGAGGCCGTGGCCGTGTCCTCCGGCGACTGCAACAACTCCGCGGGGTAGTCGGTGAGTCGCTTCGACACCGACTCCTCGGGCACATCCGACCCGGCCAGGGTCATCCGGTCGCCCTGGGCGGTGACCTCGCGCCAGCCGGGGCCGGAGTCCACGGCGGCGTGGAAGCGTACGTCGGCGGCACGGTCCGGCAGCGCGGCCGTCAGCCGGCACTCCACCCGCAGCGTCTTCAGCCCCGCCTGGCCCGGCCGCTCCACGGCGCGGCTCGACTTCAGCGCCACCTCGGCGGCGCTCCCGTCGACGGTGACCTCACTGCCCTCGGCGGCCTTCTCGCACCGCTCCCGGGCCCAACTCTCCACGCCCTGCCGCTTGATGGCGGGCGCGGCCTGGGCCGCCGGGATCTCCGCCAGGTCCTCGACGTGGAGGATCCTCAACTGCCCGGGGGCGGCGACCAGGCCGTCGTACCGGTTGACGGTGAAGTTGCCGAGCGGGTGGGCGCTCGCGGCTTCGGCGGGGCCGAGGACGAGCGCGCAGGCGGCCGCCAGGACCGCCGTGCCGGAGGCGAACACGCGCCGGGGAGAGATCACTTGGCGGTCTCCAGAGCCTGCAGTGCCTTCAGGGTCTCGCGGGCCCCGGCCGCGCCGAGCGGCGAGAAGCCGGCGTTGAGGTCGAGCGCCGCTTCGAGGGTCTTGCGGGCGTCCTTCTTGTCGCCGGCCGCGTACTCGACCATGCCGCGGTGGTACAGGAAGGTCGCGTCCTTGTAGCCGGTGGCGGTGGCCCGGCGCGCGTACGGCAGGGCCTCCTCGTCGCGGCCGTTGACGTGCAGCGCCCAGGCGAGGGCGTCCGCCGTGTGCACCGTCTCGCGGCGCTTCCACTCGGCCTCCGCGGCCCGCAGCGCGGCCTTGGTGTCGCCGTGGTCGGCGGCGGCGAGCGCGGTGTCGAGGTCGGCGTTGACGCCGTTGGCGCGAGCGATGGCGGTGTAGGCGTCCACCAGCGCGTACTGGTCGTTCGCCTTGGTCCTGTCGCCCTCGGCCTCGTACAGCTCGCCGAGTACGACGAGCGGTCCCGGCAGCGGATAGGAGGAGACCACCTGCTCCAGGCCGCGGATCGCCTCCGCGCCGTCGCCGCTCGCGGCCTGGGCGCGGGCGCGGCCCTCAAGGGCGGGGAGGTAGGTGTCGTCGGCGCCGAGGGCGCGGGCGTAGTGGTCGAGCGCGGTCCGGTAATCGCCCTGCTTCCAGGCGAGTTGGCCGAGCTGGGTGGCCACGTAGGCGATGTCGCCGCGGGTGGCCGCCGAGTCCAGGGCCTGCTCCAGCACGCGTCGGGCGGTCTTCACGTCGCCGCGCAGCTCGTACACGTAGGCGTAGCGGGTGAAGACGGGGATGCCGGGGCGGCGGGTGTCGGCGAGGCGGACCGCCGCCAACGCGTCGTCGTAGCGGCCGAGTTCGACGAGGGCGTCGACGCGGCTGCACAGCGCCCGCTCGCTGTACGGGTTCTCCTTCAACGCCCGGTCCGCCAACCGCAGGGCGTCCTCGAACTCGTGGCGGGCGGCGGCGAGGGCGGCGAGGCCCGCGAGCGCCGGGTCGTTGTCCGGGCGCAGCTCCAGCGAGCGCTCCAGGGCCTTCTCGGCCTGCGGATAGCGGGAGGGGTCGCCCTTGACCCGGGCCTGCTCGACATAGGCGAGGCCGAGTGTGGACCAGGAGCCGAAGTCCTTGGGCTGTTCCTTGAGATGGGCCTGGAGCCGTTCGACCGCTGTGTCGAGGTCACCGCCGGCGAGCTGGGCCGAGGACACACCCGGCGAGGAGGACATGGCCACCGTCCGGTCGTCGTCCCTGGCGCCGAGCGCCACCGCGAACCCGGTGAACGCGACGGCCAGCGCCACCGCACAAGCACCGACCCGCACCAGCCGCCGCCCGCCCGACTCGGCCACGGGCCTCCGGCCGGACCGGGACACCGACCCGTGACCGGCCACCGGCGCGGCAGCCGGGGCCCCTTCGCCTGGTGACACGGCCCCGGACACGGGCACCGCGTCTGAGCCGGCGTCCAGGTCGACGCCGGGCGCGGAACCGGTCTCGGTGTCGGCCCCGGACCCAGCCTCGACGCCGGGCGTGGGTCCGCTGTCGGTGTCGGACGCGGAGCCGGCCTTGGCGTCGGGCCCGGCGTCGGACGCTGATCCGGACCCGGTGCCCGAGTCGGCGCCGGAGGCGGGGTCGGCCTCCGTGTCCGACACGAAGCGGGACGCGGGTTCGGCCTGGGCATCGGGCGTGGACCCGGCCTCGGCCTCGGCGTCGGACGCCGGGCTCGGCTCCGCAGCGGAAGCCGAGTCGGAGGGAGCGCCAGCCCCGGACCCGGTCGCCGGGCCGGGCCGGGACCCGTCGTCCGATGCCGGACCGGGCGCCGGGGCGGACCCGGTGTCGGCCCCCCGCTCCGCCACCGTGCTGGACCCGGCGCTGGTCGGCCGAGCGGATGTGGTGGACCCGGTGTCCGTCGGGCGGGCGGATGCGGCGGACGTGTCCGTCGGCCCGGCGGTTGTGGTGAGTTGGGGCCGGTCCTGCTCAAGTGCCCCCTCGTCGGGACGCGGACGCCCGTTCTGCGGCGCGCTCTCGTTCGTACGCGGGGGCATGCCCTCTCCTCAACATCCTTGCCGAGTGCGGTGTTCGTGGTCGTGGGGCGCGGCCCGCGCCGTGGGGGATGGATACGAGCGGGCCGCGCCGGTCACGTCGGCCGGGCCCCATGGGGAAGGGCCCGGACGAGGGATCGGCTAGTAGTACGCGCGGTCGTTGCGACGGCGCCACCACAGCAGACCCGAGCCGATCAGCAGGACACCGGCCGCGCCGGCGCCGGCCGAGGCGGCGATCAGCGTGGTGTCGTCGGTGCCGCTCTCGACACTGCCGCCCAGCGCGCTGCGGACGTTGTTCGTGGTGTTGCCCTTGACCGTCTTGCCCCGCGAACCGGCCGTCGGCAGACCGACGTACGGGAAGGACTTGCCGAACTTCTTGTCGTTCTTGTCGACCGCGTCACCCAGGTCGTTCGGCGCGTCGACCAGTTCGCCCTCGACGACCTGGAGCGCGATGTCGATCACGTCGTCGGTGAGCCGGCGCCCGTTCGGGAAGCCCTGGTTGTCACCGTCCAGCACACCCAGCCGCTTCGGCTTCTTGGTGGGCTCGATGGAGGTGTTGAGCCGCAGCTGCTCCGAAGGCGTCACGTGCGGGGGCTGGTTGAGCCCCTCGACGCCCTTGAGGAAGACGTCGACGAGGTCGTTGCGCGGCTCCTTGGGCGCCGGGATCTTGTAGATCGCCTCGATGAGCTTGGGCAGCTCGGGCTCGGTGACGTTCTTCAGGAACTGCCCGTCGTCCACCGGCGAGGACGCGTTGAACTTGTCCTTGTCGCCGATGGGGTTGACGACCTCGTTCACCAGCGGCATCCCGAGGCGCGAGACCTGGCGGTACTGGCCGTCGGCGCCCTGGCGCTGCGTGGTGGACCAGATGCCGACGATCGGCTGGTCCTTGGACTGGACGAGCGCCTCGCTCGGCACCTGCAGGGCGATCGAGTTGACGTTGTAGCCCTTCAGCGTGTCCCGCCCGACCTCGGAGAGGTCACCGCCGTACAGCAGGTCGAAGACGCGCAGGTCCAGGAAGAACGGGTCGTCGGCCTGACCGGCGTACGTCGTCACCCCGCTCGCCGTCTTGTAGACGGCCTCGTCGCGCAGCTTCTTGTAGTTCGGCATCGACGCCTTGCCGACGTTCGACGGCGCCACCCACACGTCGTCCGCGAGCTTCGTCTTGGAGACCGCGCGACGGTTCTTCAGCTTGATGAGGTCGATGTCGTACGTCTGCGTGATGTTCAGGTCCGGGTCGTCGAGGCTCTCCACGACGCCCGTGTTGTACAGGAAGGTCCTGTCGTTCTTCGTCTTCGTCTTGAACGTGTACCGGAAGATCAGGTCTTCCTGGGCGTCGCCGTCCTGGTCGACGCGGATGTCGTACTCCGCGTCCTCGGAGAAGGTGAAGAAGTTCGGGCCGCCCGCGGGCTCCTCGAAGGGGATCCAGTTCGCGATCACCGTCGTCGTGTCCGGCTTGTCAGGGCTGACGAACGCGTACACGTCGGTGTTGTCGAACTGGGGCTCGCCTGAGATCAGCGGAGCCTCTCGGTGGCTGGAGGCGGAAGCCGCCCCCGGCTCCAGCACGGTGACTCCGGCGGCCGCGAGTCCTCCGGCGGCCAGCGAAGCACAGATGAGGGACGCGATGCTCCGCCGTCCCGCGCCGCTCCTGGAAGTAGGTGTCGTCATGCCGTCCGTCCTCTGTCCCAACTTGCCTGACGAACGCCATTCGGAGCGGTCGGCAGGGTGGATTGGTCGAATCCCAAACGTTCTTACGGCGCGTTTGAAAGGTTGTTTCAGCGGAGAGCGGGATTTGTTGATCCGGATCTCCTCCGGATCCGTAACCCCATCCGGAGGTGGGTCGGTTGCGAATGCCTTACGCGCGGGGATGGCCGTGCTCGGCCGGAGGCGAGGGAGAGCGAGTGGAGGCGGACAGGCTGCTGGTCCAGGTGGCCGGGGGCGACCAACGGGCGTTCGAGGAGTTGTACGCCCTGGTGTCCGGCCCGGTGTTCGGGCTGGTGCGCCGGGTCGTACGGGACCCCGCGCAGTCGGAGGAGGTGGCCCAGGAGGTGCTGCTCGAACTCTGGCGTTCCGCGGGCCGGTTCGACCCGGCGCGGGGCAGTGCGCTGTCCTGGATACTCACCCTCGCGCACCGTCGCGCGGTGGACCGGGTGCGCAGCGCCCGCGCCGCCACCGAGCGCGAGCAGCGCGAGGGACGGCGCAACCACCACACCGCCTTCGACCAGGTCGCCGAGGAGGTCGAGGCCGGCCTCGAACGCCAGTGGGTGCGCCACTGCCTGGAGAAGCTCACCACGCTCCAGCGCGAGTCCGTCACCCTCGCCTACTACGACGGCTACACCTACCGTGAAGTGGCCGAGCGGCTCTCCCTGCCGCTCGGGACGGTCAAGACCCGTATGCGCGACGGACTCACACGGCTGCGCGAATGCCTGGGAGGAGTCGCATGAGCGCCCTGTACGGCCGGCCCGGGGGAGGTGCCGAGTGAGCCTGTTCCGCCGCGAGGACCTCCACTCGCTCGCCGCTCCCTACGCGCTGGACGCCCTGGAGCCCGACGAGCGGCGCCGTTTCGAGCAGCATCTGGAGAGCTGCGACCGCTGTCCGGCCGAGGTGCGCGCCCTGTCCGAGGACGCGGTCCGGCTCGCCTGGTCGACGGCCGCGCCGGCCCCCGCCGCGATGCGCGACCGGGTCTTCGCCGCCGTACGCCACACGCCGCAGGAGAGCGGCGCGCCCCAGGAGAACCAGTCCTGGAGCGCCCAGCCGCCGCGGTCCCAGCATCTGCCGCGGCATGTGTGGGGGACCGAGCCGCCGCCGCGGTCGCGCGCCCGTGCGCCCCGGTTGCGCTCTTGGCTCGTCCCGCTGGCCACCGTCACGGCCGCCGCCGCGCTCGTGGTGGCCTCCCTCTTCGCCGTCCAGGCCGACCGCACCCGCGACGAGCTGGCCGCCGAGCGCACGCGGGCGAGTGAGATCGCCCACGTTCTCACCGCGCCGGACGCCCGTGCGACCAGCGACCGGGACGCGGAGGGCCACAGAATCGGAGTGATCGCTTCCGCGGAGGA
The DNA here is from genome assembly GCF_020982545.1 of Streptomyces sp. MNU76. Taxonomy (GTDB): domain Bacteria; phylum Actinomycetota; class Actinomycetes; order Streptomycetales; family Streptomycetaceae; genus Streptomyces. The sequence continues at coordinate 108,414 of NZ_JAJKLK010000019.1, forward strand.
GGGGAGAGCGATCGTGACCCTCGGCGGATTCGAGGACCTCCCGAAGAACCGGGTGCACCAGCTCTGGCTCATGCGCCCCGACGTGCAACCACGCTCCCTGGGTCTCTTCGACGGCGACACGCCCTTGGTCACGAGCGGAATGAACACCGACGCGACGTCACTCGCCGTGACCGTCGAACCCGGCGGGGGATCACCACAGCCCACCAGCCAGCCAGTTGTCCAACTCGCCCTGGAATCGGTCGGATTCGGAGAGTAATCAGCAACACCGTTACGGGGTAGGTGAATACCGGGACCGTGATTCCCGAGTGCTCAGGCGGGGCGATATGGTTACGCTGCCCGGGCCGGGTGGACTCGTACGGGTGGGGAGTGACATGGAACAGATAACAGTGCGCAGGGCGCGAGTCCCTGCGATCACGTGCGGGAGCAGCGCGACCAGCTCGCGCCTCGACCGACATCTCTCGGTGCTGAGCGGCCCCGCCGTGCCACAGCGCGAGGCCGCCGAGGCGACCTCGCTGATGCGCGAGATAACGTCACGTTCCCCGCAGGAGCGCAGTAGCCGCAAGGACACGCGCGTCGGCCGGGTCTCGCTGTTCGCCCCCCTGAAGAGGCTGCGCCGCTCGCTGTTCGGCAGCCGCTAGCACCACCGCACCAAGGGCTTTCCCCGCGGGAGGCCCGCGCTCAGGCCACCACGCCGTCCCGGCGCAACGCTGCGATCTCGTCGTCCGTCATCCCCGCGGCACGCAGCAGCGACCCGGTGTGCTCCCCGAGCGCGGGCACCGCACCCATCCGCGCCTCGTCCCCGCCCGGCAGCGTGATGGGCGGCAGCAGCGCCCTGAGCGGCCCCACCGGTGAGTCCACTTCCCGCCACCGGTCCCGGGCCGCCAACTGCGGGTGCTCCGCCACCTCCGTCACATCCCGTAGCCGCGCGCAGGCGATCCCCGCCGCCTCCAGCCGCGCCAGCGCCTCGTCGGTGTCCAGCAGCCCCAGCGCCGACGCGACGAACTCGTCCGTGCGGTCCCGGCGCTCGACCCGCGCCGGATTCGTCGCGAACGCCGGGTCGTCCGCCAACTCCGGGCGCCCCAGCACCTGTTCGGCGAGCCGCCGCCACTCCCGGTCGTTCTGCACCGACAGCAGCACCCGCCCGCCGTCCGCCGTCGGATAGGCGTCGTACGGCGCGATCACCGCGTGGCCGAGGCCCGTGCGGGCCGGCGCGCTCCCGCCGTGCATCGCGTGGTGCAGCGGATGCCCCATCCACTCCGCCAGCGCCTCCAGCATCGACACCTCCACCGGCCCGCCCCGCCCGGTCGTACCCCGCCGGACGAGCGCCGCGAGCACCCCCGAGAACGCGTACATCCCGGCGGCGATGTCCGCCGCCGGGATGCCCGCCTTCACGGGCCGTTCCGGTGTCCCCGTGACCGACACCAGCCCGGCCTCGCACTGCACGAGCATGTCGTACGCCCGCTTGCGCGCGTACGGGCCCGACGCCCCGTAGCCGGAGATGTCCACGGCGATCAGCCGGGGGTGCGCTGCGCACAGCGAGGCCGCGTCCAGGCCGAGCCGGGCCGCCGCGCCGTGCGCGAGGTTCTGCACGAACACGTCCGCGTCCGCCACCAGCCGGCGTACGACGGCCAGTCCGCGCGGGTCCTTCAGATCCAGCGCGAGGGACTCCTTGCCCCGGTTGCACCACACGAAGTGCGAGGCCAGGCCCCGGGCCGCGGTGTCGTAGCCGCGGGCGAAGTCACCGCCGTCCACCCGCTCGACCTTGATCACCCGGGCGCCGAGGTCGGCGAGCTGCCGGGTGGCGAAGGGGGCCGCGACGGCCTGCTCGACGGCGACGACGGTGATGCCGTCGAGGGGCAGGGGGTCACCGGCGCGGGGGAGTGGACGCATGCCGTGGATCATGTCCCCGCCGGGGCGCCGTTGTCACCAGGGAGTGCCGCGTGTCACGCGCCCCGGCGGCACGCCCCGGGGCCGGCGGCCTCCGGCCCGTCCCCCGAACGGGCCGGAGGTCACCTGGGCCCCGTCGCGTAGGTACGGACCGCGAGCGGCACGAACACCGCGAGCAGCAGCGCGCACCAGAGCAGCGACCCGGCGACGGGATGCGTCACCGGCCAGGCGGCCCCCTCCGGCACGGCCGCGTTCCCGAAGAGGTCGCGCAGGGCCGTGGCGAGGGCGCTGATCGGGTTCCACTCGGCGGCCGTGCGCAGCCAGCCCGGCAGACCCTCGGTCGGGATGTACGCGCTGGAGAGCAACGGCAGTAGGAAGGTGGCACCGCCCAGCTGTCCGGACGCCTCCTCGTTGCGGGTGAGCAACCCCAGGAAGATGCCGATCCACACACACGCGAACCGGAACAGCAGCAACAGCCCGAACCCGCCGGCCGCCGCGAGCGCGCCCCCCTCGATCCGCCAGCCCACCGCCAGGCCGACCAGCAGGAACAACACCGTCCCCGCGACCGTGACCACCACGTCCGCCAGCGCCTGGCCCAGGGGCACGGCGGCCCGGCTCACGGGCAGCGTCCGGAAGCGGTCCATCACGCCTCGGTGGGTGTCCTGGGCGGCCTGGAACATCCCGGTCATGATCCCGCCGGAGGCGGTCGCCACCAGCAGACCGGGCACCAGGAACCGCCGGTACTCCTCGCCGGGCACGGCGAGGGCGCTGCCGAAGACGTACCCGAAGAACAGCAGCATCGAGATGGGCATGATCTGGGTGAGGATCAGCAGGCCCGGGTTGTTGCGGACCCGCCGCAGCTGCTGGCCCAGCATCGCCGTGCCGTCGTACGCCAACGCGCTCACGCCGCACGCCCCTTGAGGTCGCGCCCGTCGCGCCCGTCGCGCCCGTCGTGTCGCTCGGGTCGGTCGAGTCGGTCGTGTGGGTCGTGTGGGTCGCGGAGACCCGTCGGCGCGCCGACGGTGAGGCGGAGGAACACGTCGTCGAGCGTGGGCGGGCGCAGGCTCGCGTCGAGCAACGGCACGCCCGCCGCGTCGAGTTCGCGCACCAGCCGGGGCAGCGTGAGCGTCGGGTCGAGCGCGACCGCGCCGACCGCGTGCCGGGCGTGGTCGAACGAGGGCTCAGCGCCGGTCAGTTGGTCGAGGACGCCCGCCGCCGCCGTCATCGCGTCCGGGTGGGCGACGACGACCTCCGCGAACGAGCTGATGAGTGCCTTGAGTTGGGGCGGAGAACCGCTGTGCGCGATCCGGCCTCGGTCCATCAGTACGATCCGGTCGGCGAGTTGGTCGGCCTCCTCCAGGTACTGCGTCGTCAGCAACACGGTCGTCCCCTCCTCCTTCAAAGCGCGCACGGCGTCCCAGGTCCGGTTGCGGCTGACCGGGTCGAGACCGGTGGTGGGCTCGTCCAGGAAGAGCACCGCCGGGTGCCGGACGAGACTGGCCGCGAGGTCGAGCCGGCGGCGCATACCGCCGGAGTAGGTGGAGGCCGGGCGGTCGGCGGCCTCGGTCAGACCGAAGCGGTCGAGGAGTTCGGCCGCGCGGGCCGCCGTGTCGCGGACCCGGTGCAGCCGGGCGAACAGTCGCAGGTTCTGCCGTCCGGTGAGGTCGCCGTCGACCGACGCGTACTGCCCGGTCACCCCGATCACCCGCCGGACGGCGGCCGGCTCCCGCACGAGGTCGTGGCCCGCGATCCGCGCCGACCCGGCGTCCGGCCGCAGCAGGGTCGCCAGCAGCCGTACGGCCGTCGTCTTGCCCGCGCCGTTCGGGCCGAGCAACCCGACCACCGTGCCCTCCTCCACGGCCAGATCGAGACCGCGCACGGCACGAACGTCGCCGAAGCTCTTCTCCAGACCCTCACTAAGTACAGCGTACGTAGTAGTCATGGGTGGACCATAGCGCATTACGTACGCTGTACGTAACTAGGATGGTGGCCGAGGTGATGATCGATGGCTGGCCGAGCGGCCCGACCCGAAGTGATCTGGGCGCGTCCCGAGCGCACCGGCCGGGGCCCGAGGCCCGCGTTCAGCCGCGCCGACATCGCGGCGGCGGCCGTGCGCCTCGCCGACGCGGGCGGCCTCGACGCCGCGTCCATGCGCCACGTGGCCGCCGAGCTGGGCTGCGGCACGATGTCGCTCTACAACTACGTGCCGCGCAAGGAGGACCTGTACGAGCTGATGGTCGACGTGGTCGCCGGGGAGCACGAGCTGTGGGAGCCGGGCGGGGACTGGCGGGCCGATCTGCGCCGGGTGGCCCACCAGACGCGTGACCTGCTGCGCCGGCATCCCTGGATGCCCCGGCTGATGTCGCCGGTCTACGGGTTCAGTCCCAACAGCCTGCGGTTTCTGGAGCACTGCATGGCCTGCATGGACTCGCTCGACGCGCCGTACGGGACGAAGATGCAGCTCCTGGGGATGCTGAACGGGTGCGTGACGACCTACGTCGCGAACGAGCTGGCGACCGCCGAGCGGGTGCGCTCACTGCCGTGGTCGGAGGAGCGGGAGAACGAGGTCCGGATCGCGTACCTCGGCGGGCAGATCGCGAGCGGGGCGTATCCGCGGCTGGCCGCGGCCTTCACGGAGGACTCCGGGCCGATCGATCTGGAGGCCGTGTTCGAGTGGATGCTGGACAGGGTCCTGGACTCGTTCGCGCCGTAGGGGTGCCTCGCAACACCCCCTAGCGGGATTCGTTCGCAGTGCTCCGGCCTTCAGGCCGGGGGTGAAGCGAATCTGATGACGGCGACGCGGAGCGTCGGGGCATTGTTCCGGCGGAGCCGGACGCTGTGGTGGGTGGGGGCGGCAGGGTCAGGGTGATGGCTCGTTCGCCTGTTCTCTCCGGTGACGGGTGTGCGATCTCCCTAGTGTGATCGTCATGCAGCTCCGGTACGCCTTCAGGCTCTACCCGGATGCCGGTCAGCGCACCGCGCTGGCCAGGGCGTTCGGGTGCGCCCGTGTCGTGTTCAACGACGCGGTCCGCGCCCGTGAGGACGCCCGGAAGGCCGGGCAGCCGTTCCCGACGGCCGGAGAGCTGTCGAGGAGGCTGATCACCGAGGCGAAACGGACAACGGAACGCTTCTGGCTGGGCGAGGTCTCCGCGATCGTCCTGCAGCAGTCCCTGCGGGACGTCGAGAGCGCGTACCGCAACTTCTTCGCCTCCCTCAAGGGCGCCCGCAGGGGACGGAAGGTCGGCTCGCGCCGCTTCAAGTCCCGTAAGGACACGCGCGGCAGTCGATCCGGTTCACGGCCAACGCCCACTGGAGCATCACCGGCAGCGGACGGCTGAACCTGCCGAAGATCGGTCCGGTGAAGGTGAAGTGGTCCCGCACCCTGCCCGCCACCCCCACCTCGGTCACCGTCGTGATGGACGCGGCCGGCCGGTATTTCGCCTCCTTCGTCATCGACACCGACCCCGCCACCGACACCGCCCGGATGCCCGCAACCGACCGCACCATCGGCATCGACCTCGGCCTCACCCACTTCGCCGTCCTCTCCGACGGCACGAAGATCGACTCCCCGCGGATTCTGCGCCGGGCGGAGAAGAAGCTGAAGAAGGCCCAGCGCGAGCTGTCCCGCAAGCAGAAGGGATCGAAGAACCGGGCCAAAGCCCGCCGCAAGGTCGCCCGCGCCCACGCCAAGGTCACGGACGCGCGCCGTGAGTTCCACCACCAGCTCTCCACGCAGCTGATCTGCGAGAACCAAGGGATCGCCGTGGAGGACCTGTCGGTGGCGGGACTGGCCCGCACCAGGCTGGCCGAGTCCGTGCACGACGCCGGATGGTCGGCGTCCATCGGCATGCTGAAGTGCAAAGCGGCACGGTACGGCCGCACCCTGGTCACGATCGGCCGGTTCACGCCGACCTCCCAGACCTGCTCCACCTGCGGTGCGGTGGACGGGCCCGAACCCCTGAGCGTGCGGCAGTGGACGTGTGGGGCCTGCGGCGCGGTCCACGACCGGGACGTCAACGCCGCGATCAACGTGAAGACGGCCGCCGGACTGGCGGTGACGGCCTGCGGAGCGCCGGTAGGACCGGGAGCAGTCCCGGCACGGCGCGAAGAAACAGGAAGCCACGGATTCCCGACCGGAAGCCGTGCCGCGTAGCGGCACGGCAACCAGTCAAGGAAGGCCAGAATCCTTGCCCTTCGGGGCGAGGAGCAAGTCAAAGCAGGGTGAACTGGCCCTCCGGGCCCTCCTCCCGGTGGTCCAGGACCGAGGCGGGCCGGCGGGAGGAGTCCGGGACCGGGAGTACTCCCGCCCGGCGCAGGTCCGCGGTCGTGATCGCGTTCTCGACCGTCAACTCGGTCTGTCGCGGCCGTAGTTCGGCCAGCAGCGCCAGGACGGTGATCAGTTCGAGCAGCTCCGACGTCCAGGCCTGCGGCCAGGTCGTCGGGCGGATCGCCTCCAGGGTGCCCGGCTCCGCCGGTTCCGTTCTGCGGGTGAACCACTCCTCCAGCACGCGGACACCGCCGACGTGGAAGTCCCAGGCCTCGGCCGGGACGGGGGAGATGCGGCCCTCGTCGACGACGAGGCTCTCCTCGTCGCGGTCGTAGCGGACGTCGACCGGGCGGGAGGGGCGGGGCGCGCACATAGGGGCGACGGCCGCCGGGGAGCTTGGGGCGGTCGCCGTCGCGGCGCATGAGCCACAGGGCGCGGCGGCCCAGCTCGACGCCGTGCGACCAGACGTCCGGGTCGGCGGGGAGGGGCACTTCGACACCGTCGGGGCCGGGGCGCGCGGCCACCAGGATCCAGGCGAGGGCGTCGACGGGATCGACCGGATCGACGGGGCCGGTGCCGAGGCGCTCGCCGAGGTACGCCGTCAGCCCCGGCGCGAGGTTCGGTTCGGCGGCCCCGGGGCGGCGGTACAGCGGGTGGACGCGGCCGAAGCGGGGGCCGTGGAGCGGCGCGAGCGGGAGGACGGACGACGCGAGGAGCAGGGGTCCGGAGGGCTCCGGGGCCGACGTCTGCTCGACCACGAAGACCTGCCGCTCGTCCGCCACCCGCCACAGCTCGGGACGGGCCGAGTCGATGAGGCGGTGGTCGGGGATGAGCCATTGCTCGTCGAAGGGGGCGGCCAGGACGCGGACCGGCTCCGGGCAGGGGCCCGACTCCCGGACCAGCCGGCCGGTACCGGTGGACCGGCCCGGCAGCTGCGCCACCGCCGAGGTGAGCGTGCGGGAACGCGTGGGGACGAACAGGCTTTCGCGGTCCGGGCCCTCCGCCTTCACCAGGGCGTCCCAGCGGGCCTTCAGGGACACGGCGTCGGGGGCCGTCGGCCACCCCCGGCCCAGCCGTGGCGGTGCGACGGACCACGGCATGAGGTCCGCGAGTCGCGGAGCGTCGTCGGGCGTCACGCTGGGCATCGTACGGCCTCGTCAGGGGGCGTCGAGGGTCACGGTGAACGAGAAGCGGTCGCCGCGGTAGTGGATGACCGCCACGTCGAGGACGCGGCCGGACTCGTCGCGGGTGACGCCCGTGTAGTGCAGGATCGGGCTGAGCAGCGGGACCTGGAGCAGGCGGGCGGTCTCCGGGTCGGCGATGCGGGCCTCGACGGTGTCGGTGATCCGGCCGATGCCCACGCCCACGACATCGCGCAGCACCTTGGTCATCGGCCAGCGGAGCAGGTCGTCGCGGTCGATGCGTTCGGCCAGCTCGGGGCGGACGTAGTTGCGGGCGTGGTTGGTGGGCTCGCCCGTCCGCTCGTCGCCGCGCAACCGGTGGTAGGTGGCCACCTCGGTCAAGTCCGGGAAGTACTGCGCGAGTTCACCCGACAGGGGGGTGCTGCCGTGGTCCAGCAGCTCGGTCGTCATCCCCGACTGCTGGGCCACGATCGCGTCCACGGAACCGAGCAGCCGCACCGGGGAGCCCCGCTGGGCGCTCGGCTCGATGAACGTGCCGCGCCGGCGGTGCCGGCTGATCAGCCCCTCGTCCTCCAACTCCTTGAGCGCCTGGCGCATGGTCAGCACGCTCACGCCGTAGTGCCCGGCCAGCTGTTCCTCGGTCGGCAGCCGCAGCGACTCCTGCGGCGACCGGCCGAGTATCGAGGCGCGCAGCGACTGCGACACCTGATACCAGAGCGGCAGTTTGCGGTTCAGGACGATCGAGTCCGGAGCGAATGAGGTCACGACGGTATCCGTACCCGGCCCCAGGCCCTCAGTGCAACGGGCCGAAGTGGCGCCGGAGGCCGGACCACACGTCGTCGTACCCCCGCTGCAGCCGCTCCGAGCGGGCCGCCTGCTCGGTGGTGAGGACGGGCCAGCGCGTCTCGAACATGAACGCGAGCCCGTCGTCCACCCGTTGCGGCTTCTGCTCCGCCGCGCTCGCCCGGTCGAACGTCTCCCGGTCCGGGCCGTGCGCCGACATCATGTTGTGCAGCGAGCCGCCGCCGGGCACGAAACCCCCTTCTCCGGCGCTCTTCGCGTCGTACGCACCCTCGATCAGGCCCATGTACTCGCTCATCACGTTCCGGTGGAAGTAGGGCGGCCGGAACGTGTCCTCGCCCACCAGCCAGCGCGGCGCGAACACCACGAAGTCCACCGCCGCGAGCCCCGGGGTGTCGCTCGGCGAGGTCAGCACCGTGAAGATCGACGGGTCCGGGTGGTCGTACGAGATCGTCCCGATGACATTGAAACGGCGCAGGTCGTAGACGTACGGGGTGTGGTTGCCGTGCCAGGCGACGACGTCGAGCGGGGAGTGGTCGTAGGTGGCCGTCCAGAGGTTGCCGCAGAACTTGTTCACCACCTCCATCGGGCCCTCGACGTCCTCGTACGCGGCCACCGGCGCCCGGAAGTCACGGGCGTTGGCGAGGCCGTTGGCGCCGATCGGACCGAGGTCGGGCAGCCGGAAGGGGGCGCCGTAGTTCTCGCAGACGTAGCCGCGGGCGGAGGAGTCGAGGAGGTCGACGCGGAAGCGGACGCCCCGGGGGATCAGGGCGACCTCACCGGGTTCGGCGCACAGCAGGCCGAACTCCGTGCGCAGGAGGAGGCCGCCCCGCTCCGGGACGATCAGAAGTTCGCCGTCCGCGTCGCCGAAGACCCGCTCCATGGCGGAATTGGCGTGATACAGGTGCACGGCCATGCCCGAGCGCCGCGCCGCGTCCCCGTTGCCGCCGAGGCTCCACAGGCCCGAGAGGAAGTCGGTGCCCGCCGGGGGCTCCGGCAGGGGGTTCCAGCGCAGGCGGTTGGGGTCGGGGAGGGTCTCGGTGAAGGGGCCGTGCGCAGCGCGCCGTTGTCCGTGCGCGTGAACGCGGGGTGCGCGGCGGACGGGCGGATCCGGTACAGCCAGGAGCGGCGGTTGTGCGGCCTCGGTTCGGTGAACGCGGTGCCGCTGAGCTGCTCCGCGTACAGGCCGAGCGGGGCGCGCTGCGGGGAGTTGCGGCCGTGCGGCAGCGCGCCCGGGACCGCCTCCGAGGCGTGTTCGTTGCCGAAGCCGGTGAGGTACTCCAGTCCCTCGGCCGTCTTCCTCGCGTCCCCGTTCATGCCCGCTCCCTCGCGATCCTGATTCCTGTGCTTCACCGTAGGATTCGGCCGGGGTGGGTGCAAGGGGACGAGGCGGCGGCGGGGCGCCGACGGGCGACAACCGGACGTCGGCGGGGCGTCCGCAGATCGGGTGCATCGGGCGGAGGGGGAGAACCGGACCGCGAGGAGATCCGTCCTGTCAGTGCGGTGCTCTAGTCTCCCGGCAGGCGGAGGGTGTGCGGATGTTCGGTGTTCGCACGGTCCAGCGCTGAGCGGGAGCAGCGGTACCGGCCGTACTGATATTCGGACAGCTCATCGGACCTAGGCGGAAAGGCATCATGAAGCCCGTGTCCCAGGCGACCTCCCTGCGCCGTGCCCCCGTGCAACGGCGCAGTGCCGAACGACTGACCAGGATCCTCGACGCCTGCGCCGACCTCCTCGACGAGGTCGGCTACGACGCGCTGAGCACCCGTGCCGTGGCGCTGCGCGCGGGTGTGCCCATCGGCTCCGTCTACCGCTTCTTCGGCAACAAGCGCGCGATGGCCGACGCGCTGGCCGAACGCAACCTGGACCGTTTCACCGACCGGATCACTCGCCGCCTCCAGGGGACGGGCGGCCGGGACTGGCGCACCGCGATGGACGCCGTGCTCGACGAGTACCTCGACATGAAGCGCAACACCCCGGGCTTCGCCCTCATCGACTTCGGCAACCAGATCCCGGTCGGCGGCAGCCGGCAGGAGCCCAACCACCGGGTCGCCGACCGGCTGTCCGACCTGCTCTCCGCGTTCATCGGCCGCGCCCCCGACGAGGACCTGCGCCGTACCTTCCTGATCGCCGTCGAGACCGCCGACACCTTGGTGCACCTGGCCTTCCGGGTCTCCCCGGCGGGTGACGAGCGGATCATCCAGGAGATGCGGGAGCTGCTGCGGGCCTATCTCGCGCGCGTGCTGGACTGAGCCCTGCCCGGGGGTCCGGAACGTCCCGCCGAACCCCCGGACGCCGACCGCCGCCGTGCGGCCGCGCCCCCGTTCCCGCTGTTTCCCGACAAGACCCCCGGCAGCCCCTCCCCGTGATGCATACCGGTCGGTATGCTCGGCCTCGGCGCCGCGTGCCCGCACGCGGCCCACGTCCGAGCGTCACCGTCGCCGCCGCCCCCTCCGGGAGGACCCGTGTCCACCACCACCGACTCCCGCACCGCCCTGCGCGTCTGCCCGCTCTGCGAGGCGACCTGCGGACTCACCCTCACCATCGAGGGCACCCGGGTGACCAGGGCCCGCGGCGACCGGGACGACGTCTTCAGCAAGGGCTTCATCTGCCCGAAGGGCGCCTCGTTCGGGGCGGCCGACGGCGACCCCGACCGGCTGCGCACCCCGCTGGTCCGCAAGGACGGGGAGCTGCGGGAAGCCACCTGGGCGGAGGCCTTCGACGCCGTCGCCGCCGGACTGCGGCCCGTCGTCGAGGCGCACGGCCCGAACGCCGTCGGTGTCGTCCTCGGCAACCCGAACGTCCACACCATGGCCGGCGCCCTCTACCCGCCGATCCTGCTCGCCGGGCTCGGCACCCGCAGCCTGTTCACCGCCTCCACCGTCGACCAGATGCCCAAGCACGTCTCCAGCGGGCTCCTGTACGGCGACGCCCACGCGATCCCCGTCCCCGACCTGGACCGCACCGACCATCTGCTGCTCCTCGGCGCCAACCCGCTGGAGTCCAACGGCAGTCTGTGCACCGCCCCCGACTTCCCCGGCAAGCTCAAGGCGCTCAAGGCGCGCGGCGGCACCCTCACCGTCGTGGACCCCCGTCTGACCCGGACGGCCAAGCTCGCGGACCGGCACATCGCGATCCGGCCGGGCACGGACGCGCTGCTGCTGGCGGCGATGGCCCAGGTGCTGTTCGAGGAGGGGCTCACCGACCTCGGGGATCTCGCACCGCATGTGCAGGGGGTCGACGAACTCGCCGACGCCATCGCGGAGTTCACCCCCGAGGCCGTCGCCGGCGCCTGCGACGTCGACGCCGGGACCATCCGCGAGCTCGCCCGCGAACTGGCCGCCGCGCCCACCGCCGCCGTCTACGGCCGCATCGGCAGCTGCACCGTCCCGCACGGCACCCTCGCCAGCTGGCTGGTCGACGTCCTCAACATCCTCACCGGCAACCTCGACCGGCCCGGCGGCGCGCTCTTCCCGCACTCCGCGACCGACAAGACCCCCCGGCCCGCCGGACCCGGCCGGGGCTTCGGCCTCGGCCGCTGGCACAGCCGGGTCAGCGGCCACCCCGAGGCCAAGGGCGAACTGCCGCTGTCCGCGCTCGCCGAGGAGATCGACACCGCCACCCCCGAGGGCAGCCCCGTCCGCGCCCTCATCACGATCGCCGCCAACCCGGTGCTCTCCGCGCCCGACGGCGACCGCCTCGACAAGGCGCTCGACTCGCTGGACTTCATGGTCAGCGTCGACCCCTACCTCGGCGAGACGGCCCGCCACGCCGACGTGGTCCTGCCGCCGCCCCCGCCCTCGCAGGCCCCGCACTTCGACTTCGCGTTCAACGCCTTCGCCGTGCGCAACCAGGTCCGCTACAACCGCGCCGCCGTCCCGCTGGAGGACGGCCGCATGGCCGAGACCGAGATCCTCGCCCGCCTCACCCTCGCCGCCACCGGGATGCACGGCGCCGACCCGTCCGTCGTGGACGACCTGGTCATCGGCCAGACCCTGGGCAAGGCCGTCAAGGAGGCCCACTCGCCCGTCCACGGCCGCGACCCGAAGGAACTCGCCGGCCTGCTCACCGGCGACACCGGACCCGAGCGCCGCCTCGACATGATGCTGCGCCTCGGCCCGTACGGCGAGGGCTTCGGCGCGGAGCCGGACGGACTGACGCTGGACAGGCTCCTCGCCCACCCGCACGGCATCGACCTCGGACCGCTGAAGCCCCGACTGCCGCGGCCGCTGAAGACGGTCAGCGGAAAGGTGGAGCTGCTGCCGCGACCGATCGTCGACGATCTGCCGAGGCTCCGCACCGCCCTGCGCGAGCGCCCGGACGGCCTGGTCCTCATCGGCCGCCGCCATCTGCGCTCCAACAACAGCTGGTTGCACAACATCCCCGCCCTCACCGGCGGCACCAACCGCTGCACCCTCCACATCCACCCCGACGACGCCGACCGCCTCGGCCTCGCCGACGGCGACGCCGTACGGATCAAGGGCGCCGGGGGAGAGGTCACGGCTCCTGTCGAGGTCACCGATGTCGTACGACGGGGTGTCGTGAGCCTTCCGCACGGCTGGGGACACGACCGTCCGGGCACTCGCATGAGCCACGCGGCGGTCGACCCCGGGGTCAACGTCAACCAGCTCCTCGACGGCTCCCAGCTCGACCCGCTGTCGGGCAACGCGGTCCTCAACGGAGTGCCCGTGGAACTCGCCCGAGCAGGCGCAACGCTGTGACCTGGAGTTCTGCGCTTATTGCTCGCATGTCAACGTCTTGTTAACGCTTGTGGACCCGCCCTAACGTCGTCGCACCGCCGGTGCCCTGGTGGGAGTTCAAGGGCGAACGTTAGGTATCCACATGTTGACCATCCTCGGCTTCGCCATGATCGCGACCTTCCTGGTCCTGATCATGATGAAGAAGATGTCGCCGATCGCGGCGCTCGTGCTGATCCCCGCGCTCTTCTGCGTGTTCGTCGGAAAGGGGGCCCATCTCGGCGACTACGTCATCGAGGGGGTGGGCAATCTCGCGCCCACCGCCGCGATGCTGATGTTCGCCATCGTCTACTTCGGCCTCATGATCGATGTCGGGCTCTTCGACCCGATCGTCCGAGGCATCCTGAAGTTCTGCAAGGCCGACCCGCTGCGCATCGTCGTGGGCACGGCCCTGCTCGCCGCGATCGTCTCGCTGGACGGCGACGGCTCGACCACCTTCATGATCACCGTCTCGGCCATGTACCCGCTGTACAAGCGCCTGAAGATGAGCCTGGTCGTGATGACCGGTGTCGCCGCCACCGCCAACGGCGTGATGAACACGCTGCCCTGGGGCGGCCCGACCGCCCGCGCCGCCACCGCGCTCAAGCTCGACGCCGGCGACATCTTCGTCCCGATGATCCCGGCGCTCCTCGTCGGCCTGCTCTTCGTCTTCGTCCTCGCCTACTTCCTCGGTCTGCGCGAGCGCAAGCGCCTCGGTGTGCTGAGCCTCGACGAGGTCCTGGAGCAGGAGAAGATCGTCAAGGACGAGGAGAAGTCCGGCTCCGAGGAGACCGTGCTCGTGGGCGCGGGCGCCGCGTCGGCCGCCGGCTCCGGCGACGACAAGGTCCGTACGACGAAGGCCACCGGCGGCGCGGGCTCCGGCACCGACGCCGACTCCGAGGACGACGACGTCGAGGACGTCCGCCTCCAGGGCCTGGACCCCAACCGCCCGACGCTGCGCCCGAAGCTGTACTGGTTCAACGCGCTGCTCACGGTCACGCTGCTGACCGCCATGATCATGGAGTGGCTGCCGATCCCGGTGCTCTTCCTGCTCGGCGCCGCGCTCGCGCTGACGGTCAACTTCCCCCACATCCCCGACCAGAAGGACCGGCTCGCCGCGCACGCGGACAACGTCCTCAACGTCTCCGGCATGGTCTTCGCCGCCGCCGTCTTCACCGGCGTCCTCCAGGGCACCGGCATGGTCGACTCGATGGCCAAGTGGATCGTCGACGGCGTCCCGGGCGGCATGGGCCCGCACATGGCCCTGGTCACCGGCTTCCTGAGCCTGCCGCTCACCTACTTCATGTCCAACGACGGCTTCTACTTCGGCGTCCTCCCGGTCCTCGCCGAGGCCGGTGCCGCCCACGGGGTCTCGCCGCTGGAGATCGCCCGCGCCTCCCTCGTCGGCCAGCCGCTGCACATGTCCAGCCCGCTGGTCCCGGCCGTCTACGTGCTCGTGGGCATGGCGAAGGTCGAGTTCGGCGACCACACCAGGTTCGTGGTGAAGTGGGCGGCGGCGACCTCGCTGATCATCCTCGGTGCCGGTGTGCTGTTCGGCATCATCTGAACCAGGGAACCCGACTCCCCGGCACCGGAGCGGAGTTCGCTCGCACCGGCGTGAACTTCCCCCAGGAGGACCCGCATCGTGAGGCCCGGTAGGAACCACGGCTGGCTGCTCCGCCTCGTCATCGCCTTCAGCTTCGCGCAGGGGGCGGTGTCGATGGCGCGGCCCGCCGTGTCCTACCGGGCCCTCGCGTTGGGCGCAGACGAGCGGGCGATCGGTGTGATCGCGGGGGTCTACGCCCTGCTCCCGCTGTTCGCCGCCGTCCCGCTCGGCCGCAGGACCGACCAGGGCCGGTGCGCGCCCCTGCTGCCGGTCGGTGTCGTCCTCATATCCGGCGGCTGCGTCCTGAGCGGTCTGGCGAACTCCCTGGCCGCGATGGCCGTCTGGAGCGGGGTGATGGGCCTCGGTCACCTCTCCTTCGTCATCGGCGCCCAGTCCCTGGTGGCCCGCCAGTCCGCGCCGCACGAACACGACCGCAACTTCGGCCACTTCACCATCGGCGCCTCCCTCGGCCAGTTGGTCGGCCCGATCGCGGCGGGCACCCTGATCGGCGGCCCGGACATGGCCCGGACCAGCGCCCTGGCACTGGTGGTCGCGGGCGCCGGGGCGGCGGTCGCGTTCACCTCGCTGTGGCGGATAGAGCGTCCCGTCGAACCCAAGTCCCGTGCGGGGCAGGGCGGACGCGTGCCCGTGCACCGCATCCTGCGCACCCGTGGCGTGCCGGGCGGCATCTTCATCAGCCTCGCCGTGCTGTCGGCGACGGACATCCTCACCGCGTATCTGCCGGTGGTCGGTGAACACCGGGGCATCGCGCCCTCGGTGATCGGCGTCCTGCTGAGCCTGCGGGCGGCGGCGACCATCGCGTGCCGTCTGGTGATGACGCCCATGCTCCGCCTGCTCGGCCGGACCGCGCTGCTCACGGTCACCTGTGTGCTGGGGGCCGTGCTGTGCGCCGGGATCGCGCTGCCCGTGCCGGTGTGGGCGCTCGCCGTGATCCTCGCCGCCCTCGGGTTCTGCCTCGGGGCCGGGCAGCCGCTGTCCATGACCACGGTGGTGCAGGCCGCGCCGGACGACGCCCGCTCCACCGCCCTCGCGCTGCGACTGACGGGGAACCGGCTGGGGCAGGCCGGGGCGCCGGCCGCCGCGGGTCTGATCGCCGGGGTCGCGGGCGTCGCAGCGCCGTTCGTGATGCTGGGCGCGCTGCTGCTGGTGTCGTCGGCCATCGCCCTGCGCTCGCCGGCGGAGCCGGGGCGGCCGGGGCGGGACCGGAGGCGCGGCACCTCGGCGAAGCGGAAGGAGAGCGGCTCGCGGTCGGCCGCGTCGGACGAGTCCCTGAGCCGTAAGGGGGATATCTGACGGGTCGTCGGGCGCGGCTCCCCCCGCGCCCGGTGTGATGTGACAGAGAGTCAGGCGAAAGAGCGATTTGTGTGAAAATCGTCAGACTCGGAGGTCATGCATGTCCACCTCGTCCCGCCCGCGCCCCGCCGGAGTGCGCGCGAGTGCCGCCGCCGTCCTCGCGGCCCTCACCGTCACGGGAGCCAGCCTGATCACGGCACCGGCCGCCGTCGCCGCACCGGGCGACCCCGACGTCGTGATCCACAAGGTGGGCTTCCCGTTCGACAACCAGCGCAACCAGCCGCTGGTCTGCGACTTCTACCTCTCCGCCTTCAACTTCCCCGAGGACCCCACGCCGTCGCAGCGCATCAGCTGGACCATCGACCGCCAGCCCCCCGCGCCGCGCACCGACCCCGTCGCCACGGGCGAGATCACCCTCGCGGCCGACGGCACCGGACACAGCACCCCCGTGGCGCCCCCGAACGCGGCGCGCCTGCCCAACGGCAACTACGTGCTGACCTGGAGGACCATCGGCGGGACGCTGGAGGAGGGCCGCCGGGACATCAACGTCAACTGCCCGCTCAACGGCCTCGCCGGGCCCGAGGGCGCGGTTCCGGCCGGTGGCGGCGGCCTCGCCCTCACCCAGAACTTCTCGCCGGTCGCCGGCGCGGCCGCCGTGGGACTCGCCGCGGTCGGTGGCGTGGCCTATCTGCGGCTGCGCCGTCGCCGCGCCGATGGCGCCGCGTAGACGCCGGCGCAGGCCCTGGCACCGGACGCGCGCCTACCGCCTGACGCGGACGGTCGTCATGGCCACCGCGCTGGTGGTGGGCGGCGTCCACATCGCGGAGAACAGGGAGCAACGGACCGGGACCACCGAGGCCGGCGCCGTCTGGGCCGACTCCGGGGCGCCCGGCGCGGAGGACCCGCGCGCCCGGGCGTCCCTGTACTTCACACCCCCGCCGCCCGAGGGCCCGTACCCACCCGCCCCCGACAGCGGCCCCGACCGACGGGCGGAGGGCGCCGAACCGGCCGCCCCACCGAGCCGACGCGGCCGGTCAGCCAGGCCCCCGCCCGCCCGACCGTGCCCACCCCGCGACCGAGCCGACGGGCCCGGCGCCCGCCGCACACGACGCCGGCGGCCGCCGCGCCCGCCGGACAGACACCCGTCCAGCCCGCCACCACCACGCCCGTGCCACCCGCGTCCACGTCCGGGCCCGCCGAGCCGAGGAAACCGGCCCGCCCCCGTACGCTGCCGCCCTCCCCGGCGAAGACCGTCACCATCCCCTACCTGGGCATCGAGGCACCGGTGACCGCTCTCCGCCTCGACGCCGGTCGACGCCTCCCCGCGCCGCCGGACGACAAGCCGAAGCTGGTCGGCTGGTACGCGGAGGGGCCCGCGCCCGGCGGACCCGGCACGGCGGTCGTCGTCGGTCACAAGGACACCAGGACGGGCCCCGCCGTCTTCGCCGCGCTGGACGTGATCAAGCCCGGCCGACTCGTCGAGGTCCTGCGGGCGGACGGCCGTACCGCCGTCTACACCGTGGACGCCGTGAAGTCGTACGAGAAGGACCGCTTCCCCAGCAAGAAGGTGTACGGCCATCGCGGGCGCCCCGAACTGCGCCTGATCACCTGCGGGGGGACGTACGACCGGCGGAAGGGCTACGCGAGCAACGTGGTCGTCTTCGCCCACCTCACCGCGACCCGGGAACCGGCGCGCGGCCCCTGAACCGGTCGCGGCCCCTGAACGGGCGCGCAAGCCTTGAACCGGCGCGCAGGGCGCGCGTCGCCCGCCTCGGCGAGCCCCGGGGGCGTACGGGCGCACGCGCGGCCCGGTCCCGGCGCGGCCGAGGGATCAGCAACCGACGGTCCCGCTAGAGCTGGACCCATGACCTCGCACCCCCCATGGCCGAGCGCCTCCGCGACCACCAGCCCTCACCCGCACCCGCATCGCGCCCTCCGCGCCCGGGGCGCCCTCGCGGCCACCGCCTGTCTCCTGGTCGTGGGCGCCCCGACCGCGTACGCGACCCTCGCCGAGGACGCCCCCGCCGGTACCGTGATCGCCCCGGCGCGCGGCACGCCCTACATCGAGACGCGGCTCCTGTTCGGCACCGAGCGGCCCGACGGCGGCCCGGCCGTCACCGACGCGCAGTTCACGGCCTTCGTCGACCGCGCGGTCACCCCCGGGTTCCCCGACGGGCTGACCGTGCAGGAGGGGCGCGGGCAGTGGCGGGACGCGAGCGGGACGATCGAGAAGGAGCGGTCGTACGAGCTGATCCTGCTGTATCCGGTGTCGTCGGCCGCCGTGAGCGACCGGAGGATCGAGGAGATCCGCGGCGACTACCGCGAGGAGTTCGCACAGGAGGCCGTGGCACGCGTCGACGACAGGAAGCGGGTCGACTTCTGAGACGAGGCGGCTCCGAGCCCGGCGGAGAGCGCCGCCGGCGGCGGCGTCGGGGACACTTCCGCCGCCCCGTGGCCGACACGTTCTGCCTCGTGGCCGACGAGTCCTGCCTCACTCCCCGGAGACCTGGTGCCGGAAAACTATCAGGGCTAGTTTTTGGGGCGGAACGACGACGCCCGCCCCGGAGGCAGCACGATGAAGGCACACGACGGCATGTACATCGGCGGTACCTGGCGCCCCGCCGCCGGGACCGACACGATCGAGGTCGTGAACCCGGTCGACGAGAAGGTGATCGACCGTGTCCCGGCGGGCACCGCCGAGGACGTCGACGCCGCCGTGGGCGCCGCCCGCGCCGCTCTCCCCGGCTGGGCCGCGACCCCGCCCGCCGAGCGGGGCGCGATCATCGGCGCGCTGCGTGACGCGCTCGCCGCGCGCCGGGAGGAGATCGCCGAGACGGTGACGGCGGAGCTCGGCTCGCCGCTGCCGTTCTCCCAGAAGGTGCACGCGGACCTGCCGGTCGCGGTCGCGGGCTCCTACGCCGAACTGGCCGCCGAGCACGCCTTCGAGGAGAAGGTGGGCAACTCCACCGTGTACCACGAGCCCATCGGCGTCGTCGGTGCCATCACCCCCTGGAACTACCCGCTGCACCAGATCGTCGCCAAGGTCGCCCCCGCCCTCGCCGCCGGTTGCACCGTGGTCCTGAAGCCCGCCGAGGACACCCCGCTGACCGCCCAGCTCTTCGCCGAGGCCGTGCATGACGCGGGCGTGCCCGCCGGAGTGTTCAACCTGGTCACGGGTCTGGGCCCGGTCGCCGGTCAGGCGCTCGCCGAGCACGACGGCGTCGACCTGGTCTCCTTCACCGGCTCCACGGCGGTGGGCCGGCGGATCGCCGCGACCGCCGGCGCCGCGGTGAAGAAGGTGGCCCTGGAACTCGGTGGCAAGTCCGCCAACGTGATCCTCCCGAGCGCCGACCTGACCAAGGCGGTCGGTGTCGGTGTCGCCAACGTGATGTCCAACTCCGGGCAGACGTGCAGCGCCTGGACCCGGATGCTCGTCCACACCTCCCAGTACGACGAGGCCGTCGAGCTGGCGGCGGGGGCCGCCGCGAAGTACGGGGACCGCATCGGCCCGCTGGTCAACGCCAAGCAGCAGGCGCGGGTGCGGGGTTACATCGACAAGGGCGTGGCCGAGGGCGCCCGTCTGGTCGCGGGCGGCCCCGAATCCCCGCGCGAGCGGGGCTACTTCGTCAGCCCGACCGTCTTCGCCGACGTGACCCCCGAGATGACGATCGCCCAGGAGGAGATCTTCGGCCCGGTCCTGTCGATCCTCCGCTACGAGGACGAGTCCGACGCCCTGCGGATCGCCAACGGCACGGTGTACGGGCTGGCCGGCGCGGTCTGGGCCGGCGACGAGAGTGAGGCCGTGGCCTTCGCCCGCCGGATGGACACCGGCCAGGTCGACATCAACGGCGGCCGCTTCAACCCGCGGGCCCCGTTCGGGGGTTACAAGCAGTCGGGAGTGGGTCGCGAGCTGGGCACGCACGGCTTGGCGGAGTACCTCCAGACCAAGTCCCTGCAGTTCTGAGCCACCTGCTTTCCGAGTCCCACCGTTCCGACCGGGTTCCAGGCGAACCAGTAGGAGAGTCGTCCCATGGCCGTTCGAGCCGCCGTACTGCCCGCCGTCGGTGCCCCGTTGGAGATCACCGAGATCGAGCTGCCGGACCCCGGGCCCGGCCAGGTCCGGGTGCGGCTCGCCGCCGCCGGGGTCTGCCACTCCGATCTGTCGCTGTCCGACGGCACCATGCGGGTGCCGGTGCCCGCCGTGCTCGGCCACGAGGGGGCGGGCACCGTCCTGGCGGTCGGCGACGGGGTCGGTCATGTCTCGCCCGGCGACGGCGTCGTCCTCAACTGGGCCCCGTCCTGCGGGAGTTGTCACGCCTGCTCGCTCGGCGAGGTCTGGCTGTGCGCGAACGCGCTGCTCGGCTCCGGGAACGTCCATGCCCGACGTGCCTCCGACGGCGCCGACCTCCACCCCGGGCTGAACGTGGCCGCCTTCGCGGAGGAGACGGTCGTGGCCGCCGGATGTGTGCTCCCCGCGCCGGACGGGGTTCCGCTCACCGACGCGGCCCTGCTCGGCTGCGCCGTCCTCACCGGCTACGGCGCGGTCCACCACTCGGCGCGGGTCCGGGACGGCGAGACCGTCGCCGTGTTCGGGGTGGGCGGCGTCGGGCTGGCGGCGCTCCAGGCCGCGCGGATGGCCGGCGCGTCCCGGATCGTCGCCGTGGACGTCTCCCCGGCGAAGGAGGGATTGGCCCGCGCGGCGGGGGCCACGGAGTACGTGGTCGCGTCCGAGAACACCGCCCGCGAGATCCGCGCGCTCACCGGCAAGCAGGGGGTGGACGTCGCCGTGGAGTGCGTCGGCCGCGCGGTCACCATCCGGACGGCATGGGAGTCGACCCGGCGCGGCGGCCGTACGACCGTCGTCGGCATCGGCGGCAAGGACCAGCAGGTCACCTTCAACGCGCTGGAGATCTTCCACTGGGGCCGCACCCTCTCCGGGTGCGTCTACGGCAACTCCGACCCGGCCCGCGACGTGCCGGTCCTCGCAGATCACATCCACGCCGGCCGCCTGGACCTGTCCGCCCTGGTGACCGACCGCATCACCTTGGACGACATCCCGGTGGCCTTCGACAACATGCGAGCCGGCAAGGGCGGCCGGGCTTTGGTGACGTTCTGATCCGGCTGCGGCTGCGGCTGCGGCTGCGGCTGCGGCTGCGGGTGCGGGTGCGCGGGGGCTTGTCGCGCAGTTCCTCGCGCCCCTGAAGGACTCCGGGCGCGCCCCGTGGTTTCCAGGAGCGCGGGGAACTGCGCGAGTAACCCCACCCGCCCGCAGACAAAACCCTCCCCGAACTGATACCCGCACGACCGTTGACCTCCATACCGTCCGGTCAGTACGTTCCCGGGAACGTCCCCGCACCCACCGGAGTGTGCTCGTATGGACACCGCTCCCGTTTCCGCTTCCGTCACCACGTCCCCTCCCCAGAGCCACCGCAAGGTGGCCACCGCCGCGGCCCTCGCCTCGGCGGTGGAGTGGTACGACTACTTCGTCTTCGGCATAGCCGCCGCCCTCGTTCTGGGCGACCTCTACTTCCCGGCCGGCAGCTCCTCCGCGGGAGTCCTCGCCGCGTTCGCCACCTTCGCCGTCGGCTTCCTCGCCCGCCCCCTCGGTGGCGTCGTCGCAGGTCACCTCGGTGACAAGCGGGGCCGCAAGCCGATGCTGGTCCTGGCGCTGACCCTGATGGGCCTCGCCACCACCGGCATCGGCCTCCTCCCCACGTACGAGACGATCGGGATCGCCGCCCCGGTCCTGCTCGTCCTCCTCCGTGTCGCCCAGGGCGTCGCCGTCGGCGCCCAGTGGGGCGGCGCGATGCTGTTGGCCACCGAGTACGCCCCCGAGGGCAAGCGCGGGGTGTACGGCAGCTTCGTCCAACTCGGTGTCCCCATCGGCGTGGTGAGCGCCAACACGATGTTCCTCGTCGTGGGCGCGGCCACCAGCGACTCGGCCTTCGCCGCCTGGGGCTGGCGCGTGCCCTTCCTGGTCGGCCTCTTCGTCCTCGGCCTCGCCTGGTACATCCACCGCCATGTCGAGGAGACCCCCGAATTCCGGGCGGCTGAAAGGGAGTTGGCGGAGAAGGAGAAGGGCGAGAAGAGCTCCCCGCTCAGGACGATCCTGCGCGGCCATCTCGGCACGGTCTTCCTGGCCGGCGGCTCCTTCGCCGTGAACACCGCGACCTTCTACATCCTCATCACGGGCGTCCTCGACTACACCACCCGCGAACTCGACATGAAGCGCAGCGCCGTCCTCGCGGTCTCCCTGTGCGTCAGCCTCACCCAGCTGGTGCTGATCCCCGCCGCCGCGGCCCTCTCCGACCGCGTCGGCAGGATCCGGATCTACGGGATCGGCGCGGCCGGCATCGCCCTGTGGGCGGTCCCGCTGTTCCTGCTCATCGACACCGGCTCCCTGCTGTGGCTCGCCGTCGGCACCTTCGTCGCCAGTTGCTTCCTCAGCATCATGTACGGGCCCCAGGCCGCCCTGTTCGCCGAGCTGTTCACCCCCGAGATGCGCTACACGGGTGCCTCCCTCGGCTACCAGATCGCCGCGGTGCTCGGCGGCGGCCTCGCCCCGTTCCTGATGGTCCTCCTCCTGGAGGCCACGGGCACGTCCATGGCGGTGTCCGCGTACATCATCGGGCTCTCGGTGATCGCCCTCGTCTCGATCAAGATCCTCGCGGGGAGGGCGAGTTCACGAGAGGAGGATTAGGCAGGCTCCTCGTCGGCGGCCCGGGTCGCGGCTGCGGAACCCCATCCGGGGCCGCGACCCCGAGGCGTTCGTGCCCGTGCGGGCGGTTCCCCGCCGCCTATCGGGTCCCGCCCTGTCCGTACTGCTGCTCCAACCCGTCCAGCAGCGCCCGCAGCCCCACCTCGAAGGCCCGCTCGTCGACCTTCTGCTGCTGCTCGGCCAGCAGGTGGGCCTGCCCGAGATGCGGGTAGTCGGCGGGGTCGTAGGCGCTCTCGTCGTCCACGAACCCCCCGGCGAACGACCCGATCGCGGACCCCATGATGAAGTACCGCATCAGCGCCCCGATGGACGTGGCCTGGGCCGCCGGCCACCCCGCCTCGACCATCGCCCCGAACACGACGTCGGCGACCCGCAGCCCCGCCGGCCGGCGCCCGGGTCCCCGCGCGAGGATCGGCACGATGTTGGGGTGGTCGCGCAGTGCCGCCCGGTAGGACACGGCCCAGTCGTGCAGCGCGGTCCGCCAGTCCCGCCCGTCCCGGAACATCGACAGGTCGACCTGCGCGCTCACCGAGTCGGCGACCGCCTCCAGGATCTGGTCCATGGTGCGGAAGTGGTTGTAGAGCGAGGGCCCGCTCACTCCGAGCTCCGCGGCGAGCCGCCGGGTGGAGACCGCCGCCAGCCCCTCCGCGTCCACCAGCGCCCGCGCCGTCTCCACGATGCGGTCGGTGCTCAACAGGGGCTTGCGTGGTCGGGCCATGGCGCACATAGTAGGGCTGCACCCTAAAACTAGCAGTGGTAATTAAATGGGGAACTGACGAGAGGCGGGCCGCGTGAACCTGGAGCTCAGCGAGGAGCAGTCCGCCGCGCGCCGGCTCGCGAGCGACTTCGTGGAGCGCGAGATCGCCCCGCACGTCATCGAGTGGGACCGCGCGGAGAACGTCGACCGGGCGATCGTGAAGAAGCTCGGCGAGGTCGGCTTCCTGGGGCTCACCGTCGACGAGGAGTACGGCGGCTCCGGCGGCGACCATCTGACGTACTGCCTGGTCACCGAGGAGCTCGGCCGCGGCGACTCCTCCGTGCGCGGGATCGTCTCCGTCTCCCTGGGGCTGGTCGCGAAGACGATCGCGGCCTGGGGCGACGAGGAGCAGAAGCGCCGCTGGCTGCCGGGGCTCACGACGGGGGAGTACGTCGGCTGCTTCGGCCTCACCGAACCCGGCACCGGCTCGGACGCGGGCAACCTCGCCACCCGGGCGGTGCGCGACGATGGGGGCACCTCCCGCTCGAGCGGAGCCGAGAGTGGCGGAGATTACGTCATCAACGGCACCAAGATGTTCATCACCAACGGCACCTGGGCCGACGTCGTCCTGCTCTTCGCCCGCTCCACCGACGCCCCCGGCCACCGGGGCGTCTCCGCCTTCCTCGTCCCCACCGACACCCCCGGCCTGACCCGGCGCACCATCCACGGCAAGCTCGGCCTGCGCGGCCAGGCCACCGCCGAACTGGTCCTGGAGGACGTCCGCGTCCCCGCCTCCGCGATGCTCGGCCCCGAGGGCAAGGGGTTCACCGTCGCCATGTCCGCGCTCGCCAAGGGGCGGATGTCGGTGGCCGCCGGCTGCGTCGGCATCGCCCAGGCCGCGCTGGACGCGGCGGTCCGGTACGCGGGCGAGCGCGAGCAGTTCGGCCGGCCCATCGCCCACCACCAGCTCGTCCAGGAACTCATCAGCGACATCGCGGTGGACGTCGACGCGGCCCGGCTGCTGACCTGGCGGGTCGCCGATCTCGTCGACCGGGGCCGGCCCTTCGCCACCGAGGCCAGCAAGGCGAAGCTCTTCGCCTCCGAGGCCGCCGTCCGCGCCGCGAACAACGCCCTCCAGGTGTTCGGCGGTTACGGCTACATCGACGAGTACCCGGCCGGAAAACTCCTGCGCGACGCCCGGGTGATGACCCTGTACGAGGGCACCAGTCAGATACAGAAACTGCTCATCGGGCGGGCACTGACGGGCGTTTCGGCGTTCTGATCCCGGCTCCGCGCTCGCCGCGACCCCGGTGCGGCTCCGGTGCGCGTCCGAGCGCGGCTCTGAGTATGCGACACCGCCGGCTGAGTATCCCGACGGATGTGGTTCGGGCCACATCCGTCGAACCATGTCCCCATGAGTGAGACACCGGTCAAGCAGCAGAACACGGCGGCCTTCTACGGCCAGGCCGTCGTTTCGTTCGCCGTCGCCATGGCGGCCACCACCGTCGGCATCTACAACCTCGACGCCGACACCTGGGTCCGCGCCTTCCTGGCCATCGCGGTCCTCTATCTGGTGACCTCGTCCTTCACCCTGGCCAAGGTGATCCGTGACCGCCAGGAGGCCGGGCGGATCGTCAGCCGGGTCGACCAGGCCCGGCTGGAGAAACTCCTCGCCGAGCACGACCCCTTCGAGAAGCTCTGAGACCGGGCGCGCGACCCCCGGCGCGCGCCCCCGCCGCCGTGCGGCACAGCCCTGAGCGGGCCTTCTAAGCGCCCGCTCACCTTCGGCGGTATGGTGGTGCCCAGCCATCGAAGGGACGAACGAGCGATGAGTACGGCGGAGGAGACGGCGGGCGGCGAGCCGCAGCCGTGGGGCGAGGTCAATCCGGAGGCGGCCCGGCGGCTGCTGATGGCCGCCGTGGAGGCCTTCGCCGAGCGTGGCTACCACGCGACGACGACCCGGGACATCGCGGGCCGCGCGGGGATGAGCCCCGCCGCGCTGTACATCCACTACAAGACCAAGGAAGAGCTGCTCCACCGGATCAGCCGCATCGGTCACGAGAAGGCCCTCGACGTCCTGCGGACGGCGGCCCGCTCCGAGGGCGGCCCGGCCGACCGGCTCGCCGAGGCCGTGCGCTCCTTCGTCCGCTGGCACGCGGGGCAGCACACCGTCGCTCGTGTCGTGCAGTACGAGCTCGACGCCCTCGGCCCCGAGGCCCGCGCCGAGATCGTCACCCTGCGCCGCGAGAACGACGCCGCCGTACGCGGCATCATCGAGGACGGCGTCGCCTCGGGCGACTTCGACGTCCCCGACGTCCGCGGGACGACCGTCGCCATCCTCTCCCTCTGTATCGACGTGGCGCGCTGGTTCAACGTCAACGGCCCCCGCACCCCCGACGAGGTCGGCGCGCTCTACGCGGACCTCGTCCTGCGCATGGTGGGCGCGAAGAAGTAACTCCCGGCGATCGGCCCCGTCTTCGAAACATTCGAAGGCCGGGGCCGTTGCTTTTGTTCCGCCCATTGGTCCGTTGGCGGATTGTCGCTGGTGCGGAGCGCGAATGTTTCGGGGCCGGTGCCGAATGTATTGACAGTTGGCAGGGGCAGGCCAACACTCCCGGGGTGACAGGGCAACCCACGAGCCCGAGGAGGACGCGAGCGTATGGACGACGCACCCGCACCCACTCCCACCCCGCCCCCGAGCCGCAGGCTCTTCATGAGCGGCGTCTGCGCGACCGCGATGGCCGCGGCGACCACGCTGGCCCTGCCCGGCACGGCCCGCGCGGACACGGTGGTCACCAGCAATCAGACCGGCAACAACAACGGCTTCTACTACTCCTTCTGGACCGACGCCCCGGGCACGGTCTCCATGACCCTGGCCTCCGGCGGCACCTACCGGACCTCCTGGCGCAACACCGGCAACTTCGTCGCCGGCAAGGGCTGGAGCAACGGCTCCCGCAGGACGGTGACCTACTCGGGCTCCTTCAGCCCGTCCGGCAACGCCTATCTGACCCTCTACGGCTGGACGGCCAGTCCGCTCGTCGAGTACTACATCGTCGACAACTGGGGCACCTACCGGCCGACGGGCGCGTACAAGGGCACGGTCACCAGCGACGGCGGCACGTACGACATCTACCGGACCACGCGGTACAACGCCCCCTCCGTCGAGGGCACCCGCACCTTCGACCAGTACTGGAGTGTGCGTCAGTCCAGGCGGACCGGCGGGAACATCACCACCGGCAACCACTTCGACGCCTGGGCCCGTGCCGGGATGCCCCTCGGCAGCTTCCGGTACTACATGATCATGGCCACCGAGGGATACCGGAGCAGCGGCGGCTCCAGCATCACGGTGTCCCCGTGAAGGCCGGACCACGCCGCAGGCCGCGTCGACGGCTGTGGCGGCCCGCCGTCGTCGCGACGGCCCTGGCGAGTGTCGTCCCCCTGACGCTCGGCGCCGCCGAGGCCGCGCCGGAGCGGGCCGCCGCCTGCACCGGCTATGTCGGGCTCACGTTCGACGACGGCCCGTCCGGCAGTACGTCGGCCCTGCTGAACACGCTCCGGCAGACCGGGCTCCGGGCGACCATGTTCAACCAGGGCCAGTACGCCGCCGCCAACCCCGCCCTGGTCCGGGCGCAGGTCGGCGCCGGCATGTGGGTGGCCAACCACAGCTACACCCACCCGCATCTGACCCAGCTGGGCCAGGCGCAGATCGACGCGGAGATCTCCCGCACCCAGCAGGCCATCACCGCGGCGGGCGGCGGCACGCCGAAGCTGTTCCGGCCGCCGTACGGCGAGACCAACGCGACGGTGAGGTCGGTGGCGGCCAGGTACGGCCTGACCGAGATCCTGTGGAACGTCGACTCGCAGGACTGGAACGGGGCGAGCACCGACGCGATCGTGCAGGCCGCCGCCCGGCTCACCAACGGCCAGGTCATGCTCCTGCACGACTGGTCCGCGAACTCGCGCGCGGCGCTCCCGCGCATCGCGCAGGGGCTGTCCGCCCGAGGTCTGTGCGCGGGGATGATCTCACCGCAGACCGGCCGCGCCGTGGCGCCCCGCTGAGGCAGGAGCGTGCGCCGGGCTGGGACGAGAACGTGGCGCGGCGGTCGCGAACGCCGCGCCACCGCGCGCCCCGAGCGCTCACGCCGCGCCACACGCGCTCAGAAGTAGTACCGGGACACCGACTCCGCCACGCACACCGGCTTCTCCCCGCCCTCGCGCTCCACGACGACCGCGGCCGTGACCTGGACGCCGCCGCCGACCTCCGTGACGTCCTGGAGGGTCGCGGTGGCGCGCAGCCGGGAACCGACCGGGACCGGCGCCGGGAAGCGGACCTTGTTCGTGCCGTAGTTGACGCCCATCCTGATGTTGTCGACCTTGAGGATCTGCGGCACGAGCAACGGCAGCAGGGACAGGGTCAGATAGCCGTGGGCGATGGTCGTCCCGAAGGGCCCGACCGCCGCCTTCTCCGGGTCCACGTGGATCCACTGATGGTCACCGGTGGCCTCGGCGAAGAGATCGATCCGCTTCTGGTCGACCTCCAGCCAGTCGCTGTACCCCAGCGACTCGCCCACCGCCGCCGTCAGCTCCTCGGCGGACGTGAAGATCCTCGGCTCTGCCATGTCTCGGCCTCCCTGGTCCCATTGTCTAAGCGACTGCTTAGCATGGTCGGCCGTGCGATCCCTGTCAACGGACCGTGGCCCTTTCGGGTATGGGTAGGCTCGGAGGGGTGCCCCAGATCCCTGTGAAGATCCACGAGTTGACCGTCGGCCAGCTGTCGGCCCGTAGTGGTGCCGCCGTCTCCGCGCTGCACTTCTACGAGTCCAAAGGGCTGATCAGCAGCCGCCGCACCTCGGGCAACCAGCGCCGCTACAGCCGGGACACCCTGCGCCGGGTGGCCTTCGTCCGGGCCGCGCAACGCGTCGGCATCCCGCTCGCCACGATCCGCGAGGCACTCGCCGAACTGCCCGAGGAACGCACGCCGAACCGTGAGGACTGGGCCCACCTCTCCGAGGCCTGGCGGTCCGAACTGGACGAACGGATCAAGCAGCTGAACCGGCTGCGCGACCACCTCACCGACTGCATCGGCTGCGGTTGTCTGTCCCTCGACACCTGTGTGCTCTCCAACCCCGACGACGTCTTCGGCGAACGGCAGAGCGGCTCCCGCCTCCTGGTCGAGCGCCGCAGGACCGAACGGCGCGAACCCGGGAGCTGACAGGGCGGCTCCCGGGTTCGCGCCGGGCGTCACTCGTACTCCGTGCCGCCCTTACGGGTCAGGTACGCCGGGCTGACCGCCTTGGCGACGGCCCGCCCGCCGGTCACGGGGCTGTACCGCTCGGTGACCGGCCGGATCACGACCCCCTCGCGCAGGTGCAGTTCGCGCCCGGAGACGGTCTCCCGTCCTTCGGCCACCTCCAGGACGAGGTCCGCGGCGT
Organism: Streptomyces sp. MNU76; assembly: GCF_020982545.1. GTDB lineage: Bacteria > Actinomycetota > Actinomycetes > Streptomycetales > Streptomycetaceae > Streptomyces. The sequence goes on from NZ_JAJKLK010000019.1 coordinate 137,014, forward strand.
ACGGCCCCTCGTACAGCCGTGGCACCAGCGGCAGTTCGCCGTCGAGCAGCGTGGACAGCTCCGCGGAGTCCAGCCAGCGGACCCGGCCGTCGATGTCCGCGGAGACGTCGAACACGGCGTACCCGAGGGTGTCGCGGCGGCCGTCCGCGCCGTACGTGAGGTCCTGCACCCCGGCGCCGTAGACCTCGCCGAAGATCCCGACCCGTCGCGCGCCGAGCCGCTCGGCGAGCCGGGCGGCGACCTCGCCCACCCGGTGGCCGTGGACGGCCCGCCAGTACAGATTGCGCGGATCCTCCTTGAGGGCCAGGGACTTCGAGCCGAAGCCCTTCGAGGACACCAGCACCCGGCCGTCCTCGGCCAGATACGTGACCAGGCAGGCCGTGCCGTGCAGCTTCTCCGTCAGGACGACCGGCTCACCGGGCGTGAAGGTGCCGGGGTGGCGCTGGACGTTCTCGATGTCGACCCAGGGCAGCAGATCCGGCGCCGACTCGACCTCGCCGCTCATCGTGGGCGGGATCGGCGGCACCCATTTGACGATGCCGAGCTGCTCCGCGAAGTCCGTGCCGTCGGTGACGGCGGCCGTCAGATCGATGTCCGCGAGGGCCCGTGGGCGGCAGACGATGCCCTGCGACAGCTCGCCCCGCAGCCGTACCGCCTTCACCCGGTCCGAGTTGCCTCCCGCCAGCCGGCCGGTGAGCCCCAGTTCCTCGATCAGCGGCGCGGGGAGCACGGACTGCTCCGGGATGTACACGGCGGTGTCACCGGTGCGGTACGCCCCCTTCGCCACGACGGCTCGGTACAGGCCCACCTGGGCCAGTTCGAGCGCGTCGGCGTTCGGGTGTTCGTGGATCGTCAGCACTTCGGCGGTGACGCGCAGCGTCGACATCGGCCTCTCCTCGCTCCTCGGACTCAGGGCTGTCTCATCGCCCCCACTCTCCGCACGGGAAAGGGGTGGAGCGAGTGGATTTCGCCCTGGTAAGAGCGCGCCCCGGACGCGCCGGGCGCACCCCGTGGCGTGCCGCGCGCACGCCACGGGGTGCAACCGCTTTCGTGCCAACGGTGTCATGGACACGGAGGGGTGGCGTGGCGCGTCCCCCGGGCATTGACACGGCAAGGGCACAGCGAAAGCACAGCACGGCAGGGAGCGCCGATGAGCGTCGTCATCTGTTCGCTGAAGTGGGAGAAGGCCCAGTCGGGGACGCAGCGGACACAGCGTCGCTGCTGAAGTCGCTTTGTCCGATGACGTAGTTGGTGGACCTACCGCCGGACGGGCGGGAAGTCAGGCCTGTGGAGGCCTTGTAGGGCCACCTCCGGGTGGCAGGTGCCGGTGAAGCAGGAGCCCGAGGTGGCACCGCGTAGCGGTGCTGACCGGAATCGCCTGCGTTCACGCAGGCGAGGGCGTCAACACCTGGTGCCCTTCCCGCGCGAGGCGACCGAGGAGTCGTACGACCGCTGGAAGATGCACGACCCGGCGAACGGCGGTGGGCGCCGCCTCGAAGTTCCCCGACCCGCGCTCCGGACGATCTGGCCCAGCCACGACGGCTGGGGCGTCCTGTCGGCGATGGTGTGCCGTCACGCCGTACCGGAACGGAACCTCGTCGACCACACATGCACGGGGGTGCGGCATCCCCGGCGCACCCCCGCCGCGCTAGGCCGAGATCAGCAGTCGCCCGCGCCTGGACTCCGCCAGGGCCTCGGGGGTGAGTACCGGCCGTGGCACCACGATGCCGCACTCCGTGCAGACCGGGCCCGAGGACGGCTCATGGGCCAGGTCGTACATCCAGACGAGGCGCTCGCCCTCGCACACCGGGCAGGACGAGCCCGGTTCGCGCTCCAGCGCGGCGATGAGCCGGCGCAGCACCTCCGCCAGTGGTTCCCGGGGGTGGACCTTCGGGTCGTCGCACCATGCGACACCGAAACCGCCCCAGGTCAGCCGGTGCCAGTCGTCGACACTGCCCGGCCTGCGCAGCCCGTCGTACTTCTCCTTCTTGCGGCGGCGCGCGAACTGCACCTCGTAGTCGAGCCAGACGGAGCGGGCCTCTTCCAACTCCTCCAGTGCGGCCACGAGCCGCGCCGGGTCGGGGTTGCGGTCCTCGGGGCCGAAGCCGACCCGCGAGCACAAGTGGTCCCACGTCGCCCGATGCCCGTAGGGGGCGAACCTCTCAAGGCACTTGCGCAGTGAATACCGCCGCAGTGCCAGATCGCACCTGGGATCTCGCACCTGTCTTGCCAGACTCCGGAAACCGGCCATCGCCCTGCACCTCCGTCACACCTGCACATGAACTTCGGTCACTTCGGCGTCGTCGTCGGGACGTCGTCGAATAGACGTATCGACACGCGATTCGGCTCCATCCGATTTCCGATGACCTCGATAAGTCGTCTGCTGAGCCGTTCACGGACCGTTCCTGCATACGCCTGACTGCCTCTGACTTCTTCTTGCGCTCTTGTTGCGCTTCTTCTTGGGCTTACGACTACTTCTGAGTACCTGTTCACGCTGTCCGTCACCTGTGTGTCCGCGGTGATCCAGAAAACGTGACGCATGTTCATGTTCAAAGTCGGGGATACCGGCGGTAACATCCGGCCCACCCCTGTCACGAGGAGCTGCCATGCCCTGGCGCACCCCACGCACCTCACGCAACGCACCGGACGGACTGAGAACTCCCCGCAGATTCCCGGAGTTCCTCAAGGCCGCCTCCCTATGCGCACTCGTTGCCGGTCTTTTGTCGCCTCTTTCCCCGACTTCCCCGGCGGCGGCCGCCGACACCGGGTCCGTGCAGGCGGCAGCCGTGACCGACCACTGCGGCGGACAGTGCTCCGACATCCTGCCGCCCGGCCAGAACGGCAACGCCACCCTCGCCCAGATCCTCCTCAACCAAGCGTTCGGCTCCATGCCGGAGAACGCGAGCAACCAACTCGGCCCCTACAACAACCTGGCCACCGGCTACCCCGGCCTCACCAACTCCACGATCAACACCTTCTTCAACGACGCCTCCTTCGGCGTCGCCTCCGACCAGGTCGCCTCCACCCTGAAGCCGGCCGGCCGCACCGACGTCACGATCGTCCGCGACAAGAAGACCGGCGTGCCGCACATCACGGGCACCACCCGCTACGGCACCGAGTTCGGCGCGGGCTACGCCGCCGCCCAGGACCGGCTGTGGCTGATGGACGTCTTCCGCCACGTCGGCCGCGGCAAGCTGACCCCGTTCGCGGGCGGCGCCCCGTCCAACCAGGGCCTGGAACAGGAGTTCTGGCGCCACGCCCCCTACACCGAGGTCGATCTGCAGGCCCAGATCGACAAGGCGGTGGCCGCCAACGGCGAGCGCGGGCAGCTGGCACTGGCCGACGTCAACGCCTACGTCGCCGGCATCAACGCCTACATCGACGCCTCCGACAGCGGCCGTTACTTCCCCGGCGAGTACGTCCTGACCGGCCACAAGGACTCCATCACCAACGCCGGCACCATAGAGAAGTTCAAGCCCACCGACCTGGTCGCCCTGGCCTCCGTCATCGGCGCCCTCTTCGGCTCCGGGGGCGGCGGCGAGGTCAACAACGCCCTCTCCCTGCTGGCCGCCCAGGAGAAGTACGGCGTCACCGAGGGCACCAAGGTCTGGGAGTCCTTCCGCGAGCGCAACGATCCCGAGGCCGCCCTCACCGTCCACGACGGCAGCTTCCCGTACGCCACCAAGCCCGCGGACCCGCAGGGCATGGCCCTCCCCGACGCCGGCACGGTCGCCGAGGAACCCCTCGTGTACGACCGCACCGGCAGCGCGGCCACCCCGGCCTCCACGAGCCTGTCCGCCAAGGCCACCGACAGCGCCCTGAGCTCCGCCCGGCGCGGCATGTCCAACGCCCTCGTCGTCAGCGGCGAGCACACCGCGAGCGGACACCCCGTCGCCGTCTTCGGCCCGCAGACCGGTTACTTCGCCCCGCAGCTGCTCATGCTCCAGGAGATCCAGGGCCCGGGCATCAGCGCCCGGGGCGCCTCCTTCGCGGGTCTGAGCATGTATGTCGAACTCGGCCGGGGCCAGGACTACGCCTGGAGCGCCACCACCTCCGGCCAGGACATCATCGACGCGTACGCGGTCGAGCTGTGCCAGGACGACGTCCACTACCTCTACCACGGCACCTGCACGCCCATGGAGAAGGTCGAGCAGACCAACGCCTGGAAGCCCACCACCGCCGACTCCACCCCGGCGGGCTCGTACCGCATGCAGGTGTGGCGCACCAAGTACGGCCCCGTGACGCACCGTGCCACGGTCGACGGCAAGAAGGTCGCCTACACCACCCTGCGCTCCTCGTACCTGAACGAGGCCGAGTCGATCATCGGCTTCCAGATGCTGAACGACCCGGACTACGTCAAGGGTCCCGAGAGCTTCCAGAAGGCCGTCCAGAACATCAACTACACCTTCAACTGGTTCTACGCCGACTCCACCCACACCGCGTACTACAACAGCGGTGACAACCCGGTGCGCGCCACGAGCGTCGACCCCGAGTTCCCGGCCTGGGCCCGGTCCGCGTACGAGTGGCGGGGCTGGAACCCGACCACCAACACCGCCGACTACACACCGCCCTCCCAGCACCCCAACTCCATCGACCAGGACTACTACATCTCCTGGAACAACAAGCAGGCCGCCGACTACACCACCGCCCCCTGGGGCAACGGCTCCGTCCACCGGGGCAACCTCCTCGACGACCGGGTGAAGAGGCTGGTCGCCGCGGGCGGGGTCACCCGGGCCTCGCTGACGAAGGCCATGGCCGAGGCGGGCCTCGCCGACCTGCGGGCCGAGGACGTCGTCCCCGACCTGCTCAAGGTCATCAACAGCAGCACGGTCACGGACTCCGCGGCTGCCGCGGCGGTCACCAAGCTCCAGACCTGGGTCACGTCCGGCTCGAAACGCACGGAGACCTCCGCCGGTTCGAAGACCTACGCCCACGCCGAGGCGATCCGCATCCTGGACGCCTGGTGGCCCCTGCTGGTGAAGGCCGAGTTCGAACCCGGCCTCGGCACCGACCTGTACAACGCCATCACCGCCAACCTGCCCATCGACGAGTCCCCGTCCGCCGCGCACGGCCCGACCGGATCCCACGCCGGCAGTTCCTTCCAGTACGGCTGGTGGAGCTACGTCGACAAGGACATCCGCGCGGTGCTGGGCGAGACGGTGCGCGGCCCGCTCGCGAACCAGTACTGCGGCGGCGGCAGCCTCGGCGCCTGCCGCACCCTCCTGATCAACACCCTCAAGGAGGCGGCCGGCAAGACCGCCGCGCAGGTCTACCCCGGTGACGCGAACTGCTCGGCCGGCGACCAGTGGTGCGCCGACTCGATCATCCAGCGGACCCTGGGCGGCATCAAGCACAACAAGATCAGCTGGCAGAACCGGCCGACGTACCAGCAGGTCGTGGAGTTCACCTCACACCGGTGAGCGACGCCCCGCACCGGTGCCACCGGTGCGGGGCGGTGTGAACGCCGACGAGAACCGGTGAACGCGTGACGGCGGCGGGCCCGGATCAGGCGATACGGCCCGCCGCCAGCACCACCCGGGCCAGCTCACGGTGGCAGATGTCGCTGTGGGCCCCGGACGGCGCGCCGCCGCGCCGCACCACGGCCGAGGCGTCGACGTTCACACACCCCGTCGCCGGCAGCCGTGCCTTGAGCGCGTCGGCCAGCTCGAACGATCGCGTCCCCTTGACCGCCTGCACCCCGTCGTAGCCGAGGGCGCCCCACTTCCTGCCCAGCACGCTGTTCACGCTCAGGCCCAGCACCGCGCGCGCGTCGCCCGCCATCCGGGAGGCCAGCGGGTAGATCGTGCCGAGCGCCGAGTCGTGCCTGGAGTGGCAGCACACCAACGGGCCGTCGATCCGCCTGTGCTGCCCGTTCAGCACCCCGCTCGCCCGTTCGTCGTGCGGCAGCCGGGCCGCGAACGCGTAGTGCGAGAAGGCCGCCTGAAGGAGGGTCACCGACTTCACGCACCGCACACCCTCCGGCAGCCCGCGCAGCGCGAACGACACCAGACGGGCGCCGAAGCTGTGCCCGACGAGGTGCACCCGCACGTCCGGCGAGGTCTCCGCGAGCTGTCCGAGCAGCCGCCCGAGCCCTCGCTCACCGACCGTTCCGGCTCGCCGCTTCATCGCGAAGTAGGTCGCCTGGCGCAGCAGTTCGTGCGCGCCGTCCCACGCCCGGGGAGGGGTGACGGCGGCCCCGGTCGGCACACCCGGGGTCTCGACCTCTGCGAGCGCCGCCGCGAAGTCCGCGCACACCGACGCCGTGTCCCCGCACAGCATCCCGGGTGTGCCCTCCGGCGCACCCGCCACCGCGGTGTCCGCCGTGAACGCGCCCTGCGGCGCCTGTGGCTCCACCTCGACCAGCAGCCGTACGAGCCGCCCGAACTCGTCCAACGACGCGCCCTCGTCCGGTCGTCGCTCCAGCAGCCGGGCGAGCTGCTCGACGACGGTGGCCCGCCCGGGGAAGACCTCCGCCAGCGCGTGCCGGGTGTTCTTGTCGAGCGCCGGGCGACCGGGCGCGAGGGCGGGCACCGGCCTGAAGTCCGGGATCGGCTCGTCCGAGAACCGCATCGAGGGCCACAGCACGCCGACGTACCCCAGCCTCGCGGTCGGCGCGAGTACCGGGAACGGCTCGAAGAAGCGGCTGTAGAGCCCGGTCGCGCCGGACCGGTCGCTGTTCCAGCCGTGCGCGAAGACGACCAGATCAGCCACCCCGCGCCCGCCGACCCCGGCGAGCAGCCGGTTCCGCCGGCCGGTGTCCACGTCCCCGTCCGCGTCGAAGGTCAGTTCCCAGTAGGGAGTCACGCTCATTTCCACAACCGCCATGACGAGCCCCCTTCGGCCCCCGTCGGTGGTGCGCTCAGGCGCATGGTCCTGCCAACGGCGAAAGATGGCCATACGTCACGTACGGCCGGGCTCGCGATCCGAACGTCCGGCTAGCGGTACAGCAGATACTCCTTGCGCACCCTGCGGAACGCGGCCAGTTCCTCCTGCCAGCCGGCCACGACCTCGTCCGTGTCCGCGCCCGCGTCGATCATCGTCCGCACCCGAGCCGAACCGGTCAGCTTGTCGATCCAGTTGTCCGGCCGCCAGGCGAAGCCGCTCCACACCTTCCTGGCGGTCACGAGAAGGCCGATCCCCGTGCGCACCGGGTCGTACGCGGCCCGGTCGTGGACATGGATCTGCACACCCCCGATGGTCTTCCCCTGGAACTTGGAGAAGGTCGGCGCGAAGTAGGCCTCTCTGAAGTGCGCGCCGGGCAGCCCGAGTTCGTTCGCGGCGGCCGCCCACCGCCGGTCGATCCCCTCCGCGCCGAGCAGCTCGAACGGCCGCGTGGTACCCCGCCCCTCGGACAGGTTCGTCCCCTCGAACAGACACGTCCCGGAGTACACGAGCGCGGTGTCCGGCGTCGGCATGTTCGGGCTCGGCGGCACCCACGGCAGCCCGGAGGCGTCGTGGAACCGCGACCGCTTCCACCCCGACATCAGTACGGTCTCCAGCGGTACCGGCGCCGTGAGGAACTCGCCGTTGAACAGCCGGGCCAGCTCCGCCACCGTCATCCCGTGCGCCTGCGCGATGGGCTGCCGCCCGACGAACGTCGCGAACTCCTTGTGCAGCACGGGCCCTTGGGCGCTGCGCCCGGTCACCGGGTTCGGCCGGTCCAGCACGACGAAGCGCTTCCCGGCCAGCTGGGCCGCCTCCATGCAGTCGTACAGCGTCCAGATGTACGTGTAGAAGCGGGCGCCGACGTCCTGGATGTCGAAGACGACCGTGTCCACGCCGGAGGCGGTGAAGATGTCCGCGAGGGGGCGGCCGCTCTTCTGGTACGTGTCGTACACGGGCAGTCCGGTCGCCGGGTCGTCGTGGCGGCCCTCGGAGCCGCCGGCCTGGGCGGTGCCGCGAAAGCCGTGCTCGGGGCCGAAGACGGCCCTGAGGTCCACGCGGTCGTCGGCGTGCATCACGTCGACGATGTGGCGGGCGTCGCGGGTGACGCCGGTCGGGTTGGTGACGATGCCGACCTTCTGGCCGCCGAGGACCTCGTAGCCGTCTCCGGCCAGGCGCTCGAAGCCGGTGCGCAGCCCTGGGCGGGCTGCCTCGGCCGGGGGTGCGGTGGTGAGGCCGGCGGTGGAGGCGGTGGCCGTGGCCGCCGTGGCCGTGGAGGCGGCGAGGAAGGTGCGGCGGGAGAGGCGCATGTGGGGTGACCTCCGTCATCGCGGTGAGCGGTGTTTGGTGAAAGCTAAGCGCTTCCGGGGGTGGTTTGTCGTCCGCGGGTCCGGTGGGGCTTCTCGCGCCCACGTGGCGGAGCCGCAAATGTCACAGCCCCGCCCCTTTGGGGCGGGGGTGGTGGCGCCCCTTCTCGAGAACATACCGACCGGTTAGTCTGGGCCCGTAGGTGGGTCGTTGCTGATGTGTCGCGTCGAAGGAGACCGATCGTGGGAGCCGTGCAGGGTGCTGGTGTGGTCGTCACGGGAGCCGGTGGCGGGATCGGGGCCGCGCTGGCCCGGCGGTTCGCCGCGGAGGGGGCCCGGGTCGTCGTGAACGACCTGGACGGGGACCGCGCGAAGGCCGTGGCCGAGGAGATCGGCGGGTTCGCGGTGCCCGGGGACGCCTCGGCGATCGTTCCGGCGGCGCGTGACGCGCTCGGCGGGACCGTGGACGTGTACTGCGCCAACGCCGGGCTCGCCTCCGGGGGGACCGAGGCCGCCGACGAGAAGGTGTGGGCGCTCGCCTGGGACGTCAACGTGATGGCGCACGTCCGGGCGGCCCACGAGCTGCTGCCGGCGTGGCTGGAGCGCGGCAGCGGGCGTTTCGTGTCCACGGTCTCGGCGGCGGGCCTGCTGACGATGATCGGCGCGGCGCCCTACAGCGTCACCAAGCACGGGGCGTACGCCTTCGCCGAGTGGTTGTCCCTCACCTACCGCCACCGGGGCGTCAAGGTGCACGCGATCTGCCCGCAGGGGGTGCGCACCGACATGCTGACGGCCTCCGGCAGCGCGGGCGACCTGGTGCTCGCGCCCACCGCGATCGAGCCCGAGGACGTGGCCGACGCGCTGTTCGAGGGCATCGAGAAGGACCGCTTCCTGATCCTGCCGCACCCCGAGGTGGCCGCCTACTACCAGGCCAGGGCGGCAGACCCGGACCGCTGGCTGACGAACATGAACCACATCCAGCAGAAGTGGGAGACGACGGGCTGACCGCCCTGCCCGGCGCACGGGCGCGGAGGAATGGGATGATCCTCCGGCGGGAGCGCCCGATTCCGCCCGATCGGGAACCGATCGAGGCCGGCTGGGCGACCAGTAGGCGACAACAGAACCTCGGAAGGCAGGTGGCGGCAGTGCCCAGGACGACGGACGGAGACGGTACACCCGTCCCGCAGCGGCTGCTGGCCGCCGCCACCCGGCTCTTCGCCGAGCGGGGGTACGACCGCACTTCCGTGCAGGAGATCGTCGAGGCCGCGGGTGTCACCAAGGGCGCGCTCTACCACTACTTCGGCTCCAAGGACGACCTGCTGCACGAGGTGTACGCGCGCGTGCTGCGCATCCAGCAGGAACGGCTGGACGCGTTCGCGGGGGCCGACGCGCCGGTGGAGGAGCGGTTGCGGGGGGCCGCGGCGGACGTCGTGGTCACCACCATCGACAACCTCGACGACGCGATGATCTTCTTCCGCTCGATGCACCACCTGAGCCCCGAGAAGAACAAGCAGGTCCGCGCGGAGCGCCGCCGCTACCACGAGCGCTTCCGGGCGCTCGTGGAAGAGGGCCAGGAGACCGGGGTCTTCTCCAAGGCGACCCCGGCGGACCTGGTCGTCGACTACCACTTCGGCTCGGTCCACCACCTGTCGACGTGGTACCGCCCCGACGGCCCGATGACCCCACAGGAGGTCGCCGACCACTTGGCGGACCTGCTGCTGAGAGCACTGCGACCGTAGGACGCCTCATGGCTCGGGGGTACGGGTTCGTCGGCGACCGCGGGCCCGGTGGGGCTTCTCGCGCAGTTCCCCGCGCCCCTCAAAAGGCAGGGGCTGCGCCCCGTGCCTTTTGCCCCTGAGGGCCGGAGGCCCGAAGGGGCGCGAGGAACTGCGCGACCAGCCCCCACCCACCCGCACCCGCCCACGAAACCCGCACCCCGAGGTTACAAGGCGCCCGCGCCCAACCTCACACGTACCGCTTCAGCTCCCGCCGAGCCAGCGACCGCTGATGCACCTCGTCCGGCCCGTCCGCGATCATCAGCGTCCGCGCCCCCGCGTACAGCTCGGCCAGCGGGAAGTCCTGGCTGACGCCTCCCGCACCGTGCAGCTGGATCGCCCGGTCGATGATGTCCACCACCGTCCGAGGCGTGGCGATCTTGATCGCCTGGATCTCCGTGTGGGCCCCCTTGTTGCCCACCGTGTCCATCATCCAGGCCGTCTTCAGCACCAGCAGCCGCAGCTGCTCGACGGCGACCCGCGCGTCGGCGATCCAGTTGTGCACGACGCCCTGCTGGGCCAGCGCCTTGCCGAAGGCCTCCCGGGCCACCGCCCGCCGGCACATCAGCTCGATCGCCCGCTCGGCCATCCCGATGAGCCGCATGCAGTGGTGGATGCGCCCCGGACCCAGCCGCGCCTGCGCGATGGCGAACCCGCCGCCCTCCTCGCCGATCAGGTTCGACGCCGGCACCCGCGCACCCTCGAAGATCACCTCGGCGTGACCGCCGTGGTAGTGGTCCTCGTACCCGAAGACCCGCATCGCCCGCTGCACGGTGACACCCGGGGTGTCGCGCGGAACCAGGATCATCGACTGCTGACGCCGGACGTCGGCCCCGTCCGGGTCCGTCTTGCCCATCACGATGAAGATCTGGCAGTCGGGGTTCATGGCCCCGGAGATGTACCACTTGCGTCCGGTGACGACGTAGTCCTCGCCGTCGCGCTCGATCAGCGTGGTGATGTTGGTGGCGTCCGAGGAGGCCACCTCGGGCTCGGTCATCGCGAACGCCGACCGGATCTCACCGGCGAGCAGCGGCTCCAGCCACTGCTTGCGCTGGGCCTCGTCACCGAACTGGCTGAGCACCTCCATGTTGCCGGTGTCGGGCGCGGCGCAGTTCAGTGCGGTCGGCGCCAGCTGCGGGGACCGCCCGGTGATCTCGGCGAGCGGCGCGTACTGGAGGTTGGTGAGCCCCGCGCCGTACTCGGAGTCGGGCAGGAAGAGGTTCCACAGGCCCTGCCTGCGGGCCTCGGCCTTCAGCTCCTCCACCACGGCCGGTGTGTCCCACGGCGAGGCCAGCTCGGTCCGCTGCTCCTCGGCCACGGCTTCCGCCGGGTACACGTACTCGTCCATGAAGGCGAGGAGCTTGGCGCGCAGTTCCTCCGTGCGTGCGTCGAATGCGAAGTCCATGGGGATCAGCCCTCCTGGGAGCCGGAACCGGAGCCGGTACGAAGAGTCGTCAGGCCGTGTTCGATGAAGACGGGGACCAGGTCGCCGATGCGGTCGAAGCCGCGGCCGACCGTCTGGCCGAGGGTGTACCGGTAGTGGATGCCCTCCAGGATCACGGCGAGCTTGAACCATGCGAACGCCGTGTACCAGGACACCGAGGAGACATCGCGGCCCGAGCGCGCCGCGTACCGTTCGACGATCTCGCTCGGGTCCGGGTGACCTGCGGCCGCCGCGGTCGTCGAGACGGGGGAGTCGGGCGTGGCCAGCGGCACGCTGTACATCACCAGCAGGCCCAGGTCGGTGAGGGGATCGCCGAGCGTGGACATCTCCCAGTCGAGGATGGCCTTGATCGCGTCGTCGTCGCCGAGCAGCACGTTGTCGAGGCGGTAGTCGCCGTGGACGACCGTCGCGGCGGGGGAGCGGGGGAGCCGGCGGCCCAGTGTCGCGTGGAGTTCGTCGATGCCGGCCAGCTCGCGGTTGCGGGACGCGTCCAGCTGTTTGCCCCAGCGCCGCAGCTGCCGGTCCAGGAAGCCCTCCGGGCGCCCGAAGTCGGCGAGGCCCACCTCGGCCGGGTCCACCGCGTGCAGTTCGACCAGGGTGTCGACCAGGCCCAGCACGGCGGCCCGGGTGCGCTCCGGCCCGAGCGGGGCCAGCTGCTCGGCGGTGCGGTAGGGGGTGCCCTCGACGAAGTCCATGACGTAGAAGGGCGCGCCGAGCACGTCCTCCTCCTCGCAGAGGAGCACGGGTCGCGGCACGGGCACGTCGGTCGGGTGCAGTGCGCTGATCACACGGTGCTCGCGCTTCATGTCGTGCGCGGTCGCCAGCACATGGCCCAGCGGCGGCCGCCGGACGACCCACTTCGCGGTGCCGTCCGTGACCTCGTACGTCAGGTTCGACCGCCCGCCCTCGATGAGCCGGCCGGTGAGCGGGCCGCTCACGAGTCCGGGCCGCTCGGCGTCGAGCAGGGCGCGGAGGCGGTCGGGGTCGAGACCTGGCGGGTGGTCTGGGTGCATCATCGCTCCTACACGCGAACGCGTTCTACCGGGACCCGTCTCATGATGCCGACCGGTCGGTATGTCGTCCAGTGGGCGGCACGAAAGTGATCGGCATCTCCACGGGATCCGGCCGGAAAGGGCCGGATCCCGGAGTGAGCCGCGCGGCCCTCACGCGTGGCAGGTCATCATCTCCCCGCCGTTGAGGGCCGCCATGTCCATGAACCCGGCGAACGGGTCGACGCCCTCGCCCTCCGGCTCCCCGTCCAGTTCGGCGTACGCCCGCCGCAGGTTCGCCGCCAGCCGCTCGCTCTCGGGCGGCGCGGCGTACTCCCCGAGATCCGTGCTCCGCGCGGCCTCCAGCGGGGTGAGTCCGGCCGCGTGCGACTTCTCGGCGACCTCGGCCACGAACCGCATGTACCGCTCGGCCCGGTCGAACGCCGACGGGTCGATCACCGGCCCGTGCCCGGGGGCGACGGTCTCGGCGCCCAGCTCGCGCAGCAGCGCCAGTGCCCGCAGCGAACCGCTCAGCGACCCCATGAGGAAGAACGGCGTCCCGCCTTCGAAGACCAGGTCCCCCGCGAAGAGCACCCGGCGGTGCGGCAGCCACACCACCGAGTCTCCGACGGTGTGCGAGACGCCCGGGTGGATGACCTGCGCCTCGATGTCCCCGACATGCAGCGTCACCCGGTCGTCGTACGTCAGGTCCGCGCCCTGGATGCTCACGTCCCCGAAGTCGGTCCGCGGCCAGAGCAGATGCAGGTGCTGTCCGCCGGCGAGGGCCTCGCGGCGGCGGGCCGAGTGCGAGACGAGGGTGGCGGCCGGCGTGAAGAAGCCGTTGCCGTAGGTGTGGTCCCCGTGGTGGTGGGTGTTGACCAGGAGCCGGGGCCTCGGGACCCCGGTCGCGGCGCCCAGCGCGCGGGTCCGGCGCTCCGTCGCCGCGGTGTCCACGAGCAGGGTCGAGGTGCCGTCACTGACGAAACCCGAGTTGTTCAGACACCATCCGCCGTCCGGCTGCACATACGCGTACACGTCGCTCGCGAGTTCGACGGTGTACGGCTCTTCCGCGGTCATGGTGACCCCCTTCGACCCCCGGATCGTCGCCAACCGGTGGTCAGAGCCTGCCGGTCGGCCACGATCCGGTGGCTTCCGGGGGTCCGGGAACGCGCCGGGTCAGTGGTCGTCCCAGTGCCCGTCGTGGGCGGCGTGCCGGTGTCCGTCGTGCACATAGTCCACGTGGTCCCCGTGGGTGACCGCCTGGTGCCCGCAGTCCTCGCCGTGCTCGTGGGCGTGACCGTCGTGCGCGGTGTGCCCGCTGGGCTCGCACTCGTCCCAGTGCCCGGAGTGCTCGCGGTGCAGATGCCCGTCGTGCGCGTAGTCGGTGTGGTCACCGTGCGTCACGGCGGTGTGTCCGCAGGTCGGACCGTGGTCGTGGTCGTGGACGGGGTGCTCCTGGTGAAGGGTGGTCATGGTGCTCGCCTTCGCTGGTACGAGGGGTGACTTGTCCAGGCTAGGCACAGAAGTCTCAATTCTTCCTTTCCGAAACTCCATGCACACACCAAGAGTTCCCCTTCAGAACACCAGTGCCGCCCCGCACACCGCGAGGGCGATCACGCACAGGGCGGCCGTCGTGGCGGCCGGAGGAGCGAGGGCGGGAGGGCGGACGGCGGCCAGGGCGGCGATACGCCGATGGGCGAGCGCCAGGAGAGCCAGCCACAGCGCCGCGCACAGGGCCGCGGCCAGCACGCCCGCCGTCGACGGCCCACCGTGCAGCGCGGACTTCGCCGCGAGCACGGCGATCACGGCTCCCGTGAGAGTCGTACGGCGCCAGGCGAGCCGGGTCCGTTCGGGCTGGAGGCCGGGGTCGCGGTCGGGGGCGGCCGGGGAGCGGGCACCGGGCTCACCCTCCCACCCGAGCAGCACGACGACGACCATCGCGACGGCGACCACGGCGACGACGACACCGAGCAGCGCGGGGAAACGCGACACCGGCAGATCCTCCCCGCGCCGCATCGCCCGTTCGCAGCGCACCCAGTGGTTGACGGCCCGCAGCGCGCACAGCACCCCGGCCGCCAGCAGGGCGAGCGCGAGCCCGACCCGCCAGCCCCAGCGCAGGTCCGGCAGGAACTGGTCCACCGCGAAGCCGCCGCCGATGAGCGCGAGCGCGGTGCGCAGCCAGGCCAGGAATGTCCGCTCGTTGGCCAGGGAGAACCGGTAGTCCGGGGTCCTGCCGTCCTTCCGGACGTCCTCGGGGACGAACCAGAGTCGGACGTTCCGCACAAATTCGATCACATGCCGGACACTACCGGTCGACTTCGAGCGTCAGTCGCCCCGGTCCTCCTTGAGCCGCTCGTACGCCGCCGCCCCGTCCGGCACCCACTCCCACTCGCCCAGCCGCCGCTCCAGCTCGGCCTCCGTGAGGAACCCGTGCCAGGCCACCTCCTCGACCTGCGGGCTCACCGGCGACGCGCAGCGGACCTCGTACACGGCCGACCACCAGCTGCATCCCGCGCCGTCGTCGTACAGGAACTTGAACAGCGGCTCGGGGCGCGGCAGCCCGGTGACCCCCAGCTCCTCCTCGGCCTCGCGCAGCGCCGCGTCGTCGTAGGACTCGCCCGCCCCGACGACCCCGCCGACGAACATGTCGTACAGCGACGGGTAGACCAGCTTCGTCGCCGTCCGCCGGTGCACGAAGATCCGCCCCTCGGCATCCCTGGCCAGCACGAACACGGCCCGATGCCGCATCCCCCGCGCATACACCTCCCCCTGCGGTGCCTGCCCGATGACCTGGTCGTCCTCGTCCACGATGTCGAGAATCTCGTCGGCTGCGCTCATGGCCCCATCCAAGCAGGGGGTGGGACGAGAGCGGCTTTCGGCTGCCGGCCCGGTGGGGCTTCTCGCGCAGTTCCCCGAGCCCCCGAAACACACGGCCCTGCGGGCCGATGAGAGAAGAGACCCATCTCGGCAGTTGACTAGGTCACGCCTTCTGCCGAAGGATCTGATCCCTAAGCTGCTGACCGGCCGGTAACAACGCGCGGGGGCCGTGCTCCGCCCCGTTTCGGCGTGCCCCGGTTGCCTGACCCGTTCCCGAGAGGACGTCCTCCATGTCGTACGACGCAGATGTGATCGTGATCGGGGCGGGCCTCGCCGGGCTCGCGGCGACCGCGGAGCTCGTCGACGCGGGCCGCAAGGTGATCCTCCTCGACCAGGAGCCGGAGCAGTCGATCGGCGGCCAGGCGCACTGGTCCTTCGGCGGGCTCTTCTTCGTCGACTCGCCCGAGCAGCGCCGTCTGCGGATCAAGGACAGCCACGCCCTCGCCCTCCAGGACTGGATGGGCACGGCCGCCTTCGACCGCGAGGAGGACCACTGGCCGCGCAAGTGGGCCGAGGCGTACGTGAACTTCGCGGCCGGGGAGAAGCGGTCCTGGCTGTACCAGCAGGGCGTCCGGTTCTTCCCGGTGGTCGGCTGGGCCGAGCGCGGCGGCTACGACGCAGGCGGCCACGGCAATTCCGTCCCCCGCTTCCACATCACCTGGGGCACCGGCCCCGGGCTCGTCGCGCCCTTCGAGCGGCGGGTGCGGGAAGGGGTGCGCCGGGGACTGGTCCAGCTGAAGTTCCGGCACCGGGTGACCGGACTGTCGCGCAGCGCGGGCTCCGTCGACACCGTCACCGGCGAGATCCTGGAAGCCTCGACGATCGAACGCGGTCAGCCGAGCAGCCGCGAGGTCACCGGCGCCTTCGAACTGAAGGCCCAGGCCGTGATCGTCACCTCCGGCGGCATCGGCGGCAACCACGACCTGGTCCGCGCCAACTGGCCCGAGCGCCTCGGCAACCCCCCGGAGAAGATGATCTCCGGTGTGCCCGCGCACGTCGACGGCCGGATGCTCGGCATCGCCGAGGAGACAGGCGCGCGCCTCATCAACCGCGACCGGATGTGGCACTACACCGAGGGCATCCAGAACTGGAACCCCATCTGGGACAACCACGGCATCCGTGTCCTGCCCGGCCCGTCCTCGCTCTGGCTGGACGCCCGCGGCAAGCGCCTGCCCGTGCCGCTCTTCCCGGGCTTCGACACCCTCGGCACCCTCGAACACATCATGAAGACCGGGTACGACTACACGTGGTTCGTGCTCGACCAGAAGATCATCGGCAAGGAGTTCGCCCTCTCCGGCTCCGAGCAGAACCCCGACCTGACGGGCAAGTCCATCAAGGACGTCTTCATCCGGGCCCGCGCGGACGTCCCCGGCCCGGTGAAGGCGTTCATGGACCACGGCGTGGACTTCGTCGTCGAGAAGGACCTCGGCTCCCTGGTCCGCGGGATGAACGCGCTCACCAAGGATCCGCTGATCGACGAGGCCGAGCTGCGCCGCGAGATCGTCTTCCGGGACCGTGAGGTCGCCAACCCCTTCACCAAGGACCTCCAGGTCATGGCGATCCGGGGGGCCCGCAACTACCTCGGAGACAAGCTCATCCGCACCGCAGCCCCGCACCGCATCCTCGACCCCAAGGCGGGCCCGCTGATCGCCGTCCGCCTGAACATCCTGACCCGCAAGACCCTCGGCGGCCTGGAGACCGACCTCTCCTCCCGGGTCCTCACCGAGGGCGGCGACCCGCTGGAGGGCGTGTACGCGGCGGGCGAGGCCGCGGGCTTCGGCGGCGGCGGCGTCCACGGCTACCGCTCCCTGGAGGGCACATTCCTCGGCGGCTGCCTGTTCTCGGGCCGCACGGCGGGCCGGGCGGCGGCCAAGGCGACGGGCTGAGCGGCGGCGAGGGCGACGGGTCGTACGGCGGCGAGGGCGACGGGCTGTACGGCGGCGAGGGCTGAGCGCGGCGCCGCACTCATGACGGAATTCTGACGAATACCCGCCGCCGCTGGCCCAGCCGGGGTGGCGGGTGTTCGAATCGATACGTGAACCCTGAACACCCCCAAGCACGGGAAGCGCCGCCGGAGCCCCCGGCCCCGGCGGCCCCCACCGACCGGGCGGACGCCTCCGAGGGCCGTGGCGCGCCCATCGGCCGCCGTGTCCTCCTCGGTACCCTCGGCCTCGGCGCCCTCGGCGTCGTCTCCGCGCCGGTCCTCCAGCGCGGCATGGAGGCGTTCCTCGGCGAGGCGGCCCAGAAGGACCCCACCGGCCTGACCGGCCTGCTCCCCAACGGAGGCGGCTTCCGCTACTACTCCGTGACGTCGTCCGTCCCGCGCAGGACCGCGAAGAACTACCGTCTCACCGTCGACGGCCTGGTCGACAAGCCCGGTTCCTACACCCTCGCCGACCTGCGGGCCCTTCCGCAGACCCGGATGGTGAAGGACGTCCAGTGCGTCACCGGCTGGCGCGTGCCGGACACCCCGTTCGAGGGCGTACGGCTCTCCGTGCTGCTGGACGCGGCCGGGGTGCGCTCCTCGGCGGGGGCGGTCCGCTTCACCTGCTTCGACGGGGCGTACAGCGAGAGCCTCACCCTGGAGCAGGCCCGCCGCGCGGACGTCCTGGTGGCGCTGCGGATGCAGGACAAGGACCTCAGCCACAACCACGGCGGCCCGGTCCGCCTGTACGTCGCCCCCATGTACTTCTACAAGTCGGCGAAGTGGCTCTCCGGCATCGAGGTCACGAAGGAGGTCGAACCCGGCTACTGGGAGGAGCGGGGCTACGACATCGACGCGTGGGTCGGCCGATCGAACGGGCGGGACGATGAACCGACGACTTGAGGAGCGGCCGGTCGTCACGGCCTCCCGCGTCCCGCGCTTCACCGCCGTCGAACGCTGGATCCACCGGACGACCGCGGCCCTGATGGGCGTCTGTGTGGCGACGGCGGCCTGCCTCTACCTCCCCGCCCTCGCCGAACTGGTCGGCCGCCGGGCCCTGGTGGTCATGGTCCACCAGTGGACGGGCCTCCTCCTGCCCCTCCCGGTCCTGGCGGGCCTGGTCTCCCGCGCGTTCCGCGCGGACCTCGGCCGCCTCAACCGCTGGGGCCCGCACGACCGCCTCTGGCTCCGCGCCGCCCGCCGTCGGCTTCCCGGCCCGCGCCCCGCCGCGAAGTTCAACGCCGGCCAGAAGCTCTACGCGGCCTGGATCGCCGGCGCCACCCTCGTCATGCTCGCCACGGGCCTGATGATGTGGTTCACCCACCTCACCCCCCTGATGTGGCGGACCAGCGCGACCTTCGTCCACGACTGGCTGGCCCTGACCATCGGCATCGTCCTCGCCGGCCACATCGGCATGGCCCTGGGCGACCCGGAGGCCCGACGCGGCCTGCGTACGGGCTCGGTGAGCCGGGAGTGGGCGGACAGCGAGCACCCGCTGTGGCGGCCGTAGACCGTAGACGGTAAGCCGCGCGTAGGCCGTCGGTCGAGACCAGGGGGGCGGGGAGCCGGCTCCGGTTCCCCGCCCCCTGAACGACCATCGCTCCGCTCCGGCCCGCGCCCCTAGATGATCAGCGACAGCAGCAGCACGATCGCCCCCGCCACCACCGAGGTGATCGTCTCCATCACCGTTGGGGAGGTGTCAGGGGAGGTGGGGGTGGGGAGGAGGCCGGGCGGCAGCAGGAGTCGGCGGCCGAGGGGCCTACGACGACGCCGGATCGAACTCCCGCAGCGCCGTGACCGCCCGCTCGGCGATCTCCTCGGGCGCGCCCGCCACATCGACCGCGACGCCCGCCTCGTCCGCCTCCAGGGGCTGCAGCGTGGCGAACTGCGAGTCGAGCAGCGCGGTGGGCATGAAGTGGCCCTGCCGGTGGGACATCCGGTCCTCGATGAGCGCCCGGTCACCGGTGAGATGCACGAAGACGACACCGGGCGCCGCCGCCCGCAGCCGGTCCCGGTAGGACCGCTTCAACGCGGAACAGCTGACCACCCCGCCGAGCCCGGCCCGGTCGTGCGCCCAGGCGCCGATGGCGTCCAGCCACGGACCTCGGTCCGCGTCGTCCAGCGGTGTCCCGGCCGACATCTTGGCGATGTTGGCCGCGGGGTGGAAGTCGTCGCCCTCGGCGTACGGAACGCCGAGCCGTGCCGCGAGCAGGGGACCGATCGTGGTCTTCCCGGTCCCTGCCACGCCCATCACCACGACGACATGAGGGGTACGCATCACTACCTCGCTGTCTTCGTCGACATCTGAGACGTCACCCGACGTCGACGACACTGAAGCCCATTAGGTACGACGAATTCAAGCCCTCGACATAAATAAGTCTGACTTTTTCTTCACCCCCCGCTCCTCGTACCCTGACCCCCATGACCACACCGGGCCGGGGGCTGCACGGCCGAGTTCTGGAGACCCTCGGACCGGCGATCACGGCGGGCGAGTACCCGCCGGGCAGCGTGCTGCGCACGGACGAACTCGCCCAGACCTTCGAGGTCTCCCGCTCCGTGATGCGCGAGGCGGTCCGCGTGCTGGAGTCCATGCACCTGGTCGAGTCCCGCCGCCGGGTCGGCGTGATCGTCCGGCCGCCCGCCGAGTGGAACGTCTACGACCCGCAGGTCATCCGCTGGCGCCTGGCCGGCGCGGACCGCCCCCGCCAGCTGCGCTCCCTCACGGTCCTGCGCTCCGCCGTCGAACCGATCGCCGCGGGCCTGGCCGCGCGCAACGCCACCGCCGAGCAGTGCGCCGCGCTCACCGAGTGCGCCATCGGCATGGTCGCCAACTCACGCGGCCACAAACTGGAGGGCTACCTCCGGCACGACGTCCTCTTCCACCGCCTGATCCTCGACGCCTCCGGCAACGAGATGTTCGCCCGCCTCGGCGACGTCGTCGAGGAGGTCCTCGCCGGCCGCACCCACCACGCCGTGATGTTCCACGACCCCGACCCCGCCGCCGTCACCCTCCACGTCCAGGTCGCCGAAGCCATCCGCGAGCACGACGCCCCCCGCGCCGAACGACTCACCAGGGAAATCACCGCGGGCGCCCTCCAGGAACTGGACATCCTGGCCCCCAACGGCCAAGCGCCGACAACTGGTTGACCCGGGACTCGGACGGGCTCGCTAGGCCCCGTCGCCCGTGGGGAACTCCCCGTCCACGTACACCCAGGCCCCCGCCACCCGCTCGAAGCGGCTCCGTTCGAGCATCGAGCCACCGCGGTACGAGGCGCGGAACGTGACGGTGCCGGTGGCGTGGTAGAGGGAGCCGTCGCGGGTCTCCAGGATCTCCAGGCCGGTCCAGCGCATCGTCGTGTCGAAGGCCACGTCGGCGGGCCGGGTGCGGGGATGCCAGCTGCGCAGCAGGTACGCCTCGTCGCGCACGACGAACGCGCTGTACCGGGACCGCATCAGCGCCTCGGCTGTCGGCGCGGCGGCGCCCCCGGAGTGGTAACGGCCGCAGCAGTCCTCGTAGGCCTGCGGCAGCCCGCAGGGGCACGAACGAGGAGCCGGCGACGAAGCCCGGGAAACACTCTTCGACCTGGCCCTGGAACCACTGCGGCGCGACGACATGGCAGTCATTGTGCCCGCTCTACGCCGACCCCGCGTTCGTCGGCGGATACGGCGGCCGCGCCGGCACCCCGGAACCCCTCGGGGACGGCAGCGGCGGCAGCGCCGGCTCCTGCAACCAGGCCCGGAACAGGGCGTCCAGGGGCCCGTCGGCGTAGCGCCCGGCGTGCGCGGTGAAACCGGCCGTGGTCACCGCGCCGCCGCGGTGGACGGTTGCCCAACCGCGCAGCATCCGGAAGAACGCCTCGTCACCAAGGGCACAGCGCACGGCGTGGACGGTCAGCCCGCCGCGCTCGTAGAGCCGGTCGTCGAACATCAGCTTGCGGCCCGGGTCGGCCAGCCGCAGATCCTGCGGCAGCGCGGCGAGCTTCTGGTGCGCGGCGGCGGCCAGTTGCTGCGCGCTGCGCCCGCCGGAACGCTCCGACCACAGCCACTCCGCGTACTTGGCGAACCCCTCGTTCAGCCAGATGTGCCGCCAGTCGGCGATGGACACGCTGTTGCCGAACCACTGGTGCGCCAGCTCGTGGGCCACCAGCCGCTCCGAACCCCGGGCCCCGTCCACGTGGTTGGCGCCGAACAGCGACAACCCCTGTGCCTCGACCGGGACATCGAGCTCCTCCTCGGTCACCACCACCGCGTACTCCCCGAACGGGTACGGCCCGAAGAGCTCCTCGAACAGCTCCATCATCGCCGGCTGCCGCGCGAAGTCCCGCGAGAACTCGGTGAGCAGGTGCGCCGGGATGTGCCCGTGCTGCGGCACCCCACCCGGCCGCGGATCGCCCAGCAGCACCGTCTGGTACCTGCCGATCGACAGCCCCACCAGATAGCTCGACGTCGGCGCCGACTGCTCGTACACCCAGGTCGTCGTGGACGCCTTCGCCGTACGGGTGAGCAGCCGTCCGCCCGCCACCACCTGGTACGCCGACGGCGTCGTCACCGAGATCTGGTACGAGGCCTTGTCGGCGGGCCGGTCGTTGCACGGATACCAGGACGGTGCCCCGACCGGCTGGCTCGCCACCAGCGCCCCGTCGGTCAGCTCCTCCCAACCGAGCCCGCCCCAGGGGCTGTTCACCGGCTTCGGATTGCCCGACCAGTGCACCTCCACCGTGAACGCGGCCCCGGGCCGGATCGGCTTGGCGGGCCGGATCCGCAGCCGGCCGCCCCGGTGCGAGTAGTGCGGCGCCCGCCCCTCGACCCGCACCCGCCCGATCTTGAAGTCGGCGAGGTTCAGCTGGAACTCGGCGAGCGCGGCCCGGCCCGCTATGGCGTTGAGCCGCGCGGTGCCCGACAGCCGGTTCGGCCCTGGCCGGTAGTCCACAGCCAGCTCGTACCGATGCACCCGATAACGGGCATCACCGTTCGCCGGGAAGTACGGGTCCGGACCCACTGACTGCTGAACCGCCACTGCCGCTTCTGCTCCCCGCTCCGCTCTCGTACGACGTCCATCGTCCCCCGAGTCCCCCGACGCCGCACGAGCCGCGGTCAGCGGCGCCATGACTCGATCGGGTTGCCCAGCCACCGGGTGTCGTCGGGAACGGACTCCGCGGCCATGACCAGCGACGCCGGACCCAGCGTGGTACGGGCCCCGACCACGCTGCCGGGCAGGACGATTCCGCCTGGGCCCAACGTGGCGCCCTCACGGAGCTCAACAGTATCCGTCCGCAAGATCCGGTCGTGGAAGAGGTGGGTCTGCAGGACGCACCCCCGGTTCACCGTGGCCCCGTCGCCGAGCGTCACGAGGTCGGTCTCGGGTAGCCAGTAGCTCTCGATCCACACCCCCTTGCCGATCCGCGCCCCCAGCCCGCGCAGCCACACGTTCAGCACCGCGGTCCCGGGCACCGTCCCGGCCAGCCACGGCACGGCCAGGACCTCCACGAAGGTGTCCGCCAGCTCGTTGCGCCACACGAACCCGCTCCACAGCGGATGCTCCCCGCCGCGGTGCCGCCCCACGAGCAGCCACTTCGCGACGACGGACACCAGCCCCGCCAGCACACCCGCCCCCAGCAGCACGAGGCCGCCCGCCGCCACGCCCAGCCGCCCAGCGCGCTCAGCGCCGCCACCGTCAGCAGCGCGATCCCCGCCGAGCAGAACACGGGCACGATCCGGCACAGCTCCACCAGGGCCCGCGCCCACAGCAACCGTGCCGGCGGCTCGTACGTCAGGCTCTGGTCACCGTCCGCCACCGCCCGGGGCAGCCTGACCGGCGGCAGCCCCAGGTACGAGCTGCCCTTCTTCGCCTTCTTCGGCGTCGCGGACAGCACCCCCACCAGACCGCCGTCCGGCACCGAACGCCCCGGCGCGGTCATCCCGGAGTTCCCCAGGAACGCCCGCCGCCCGATCTCCGCCCGCCCGATCCGCATCCAGCCCCCGCCCAGCTCGTACGGCGCGGTCAGCGTGTCGTCCGCGAGGAACGCCCCGTCCCCGACCGTCGTCAGACTCGGCAGCGCGAGCACCGTCGACACCTCCGCGCCCCGCCCGATCCGCATCCCGAGCAACCGCAGCCACACCGGCGTGACCAGCCCCGCGTACAGCGGGAACAGCGTCTCCCGCGACCGGTCCATCAGCTGCGTGACCGTCCACGCCTGCCAGCCGACCCGGCTGTGCGTGGGATGCGTGCCCTCCCGCAGCCCGAGGCTCAGCAGCCGCACGGCGACCAGCAGGAGCAGCGCGTACGCCGCCCCGAACGCGAGCGTGGCCGGCACCAGCCCGAGCACCGCGCCCCGCAGGGCACCGCCCAGTCCGGCCCCCGGATCCACGAACGGACTCAAGCCCGCCAGCGCGGCGAGCCCGGCGAGCACCGGCAGCGCGCTCAGCCCGAACCCGGTCACCCCGTACGACGCCCGCCAGAACAGGCCCCGCCGTGGCCGCTCCCTCGGCCAGTTCCGCTTCGCCTTGCCCAGCTTGACCGCGGGCGCCCCGGCCCAGCGCTGTCCGGTGGGGACCTGACCGACCACGGCCGACCCGGGCGCCACCTCGGCCCGCTTGCCGACCCTGGCCCCCGGCAGCAGAATGCTCCGCGTCCCGACGACCGCGCCGGCGCCCACCTTGACCGGCCCGATCTCCAGCACATCCCCGTCGAGCCAGTACCCGGAGAGGTCCACCTCGGACTCCACGGCCGCGCCCCGCCCGAGCTTGAGCATCCCGGTCACCGGCGGCAGCGCGTGCAGATCGACATCGGCGCCGACCTTGGCGCCCAGGGCGCGCGCGTACCGCTCCAGCCAGACCCCGGTCAGCGAGGTGGCCCCGCTGAACTCGGCCAGCCGCTCGGCCGCCCACAGCCGCAGGTGCACGCTCCCGCCGCGCGCGTACCGGCCCGGCCCGACGCCGCGCAGCAGCAGCCGCGCCCCGACGGCCGCGACCGCCAGCCGCCCCGGCGGGGTGAAGAGCAGCACCGCCCCGGCCCCCACGGACCACCAGGGCGCGGTCGGCAGCCAGGCGTACGGCCCGAGCAGATTCCCGAGCGCGGCCAGCGGGACGACCCACCGCAGAGCGAGCAGCGTGAACAGCGGCACCAGCAGCAGCGACTGGACCAGCCGCGCCCGCACGGGCACGGGTGCCACCACGCGCCGGGGGCCTTCCTGCCCGCCGGACTCCTCCAGATACCGGGCCAGCTTCCTGAGCGTGGGCCGCTGGTAGACGTCCACCACCGCGACGCTCGGATACCTGGTCCGCAGCCGTGTCGTCAGCTGCGCGGCGGCCAGACTCCCCCCGCCGATCGCGAAGAAGTCGTCGCCCGCGCCACCGACCGGGATCCCCAGCACCTCCGCCCACTGTTCGGCGAGCCACGCCTCGGTCCCGTACAGCTCCTCGGCCGGACCGGCCGTCTCCAGGTCCGCCAGCGGCCATGGCAGGGCGTTCCGGTCGACCTTCCCGGACGTCCGGGTCGGCAGCTCCGCCACCGGTGCCAGCAGCGGCACCAGCGCGGCCGGCAGCTCCGCCCGCAGCTTCGCCACGGCCGTCGCGTGGTCCCACCCTTCCTGGGTGACCACGTACCCGACCAGCAGCTGGTTGCCGCTCCGCGCGGTCCGTACGGCCGCCGCGGCGCCCGCCACCCCGGGCAGGGCCTGCAACGCGGCGTCCACCTCGCCCAGCTCGATCCGCCGCCCGCCGAGCTTGATCTGCTCGTCGGCCCGCCCGAGGAAGACCAGCCCCTCGGGCTCGGCCCTCACCAGGTCACCACTGCGATAGGCGCGCTCCCAGCCCAGCGACTTCAGCGGCGCGTACTTCTCCGCGTCCTTCTCGGCGTCGAGGTACCGCGCGAGCCCCACGCCGCCGATCACCAGCTGCCCGCTGCCACCCATCGGCACGGGCTCCCCGCTCTCGTCCACGACGGCCAGCTCCCACCCGTCGAGCGGCAGCCCGATCCGGATCGGCTCCGCGCCGGTCATCAGCGAGGCGCAGGCGACGACGGTGGCCTCGGTCGGCCCGTACGTGTTCCAGACCTCCCGCCCCTCCGTCACCAGCCGCTGCGCCAGCTCCGGCGGGCACGCCTCACCGCCGAAGATCAGCAGCCGTACGTCGCTCAGGGTCTCGGGCTCCCAGAGCGCGGCCAGCGTGGGCACGGTCGACACCACCGTGATCTCCTGCTCGACCAGCCAGGGCCCCAGATCCGCGCCGCTCCTGACCTGTGCGCGCGGCACGGGCACCAGACAGGCGCCGTACCGCCAGGCCAGCCACATCTCCTCGCAGGACGCGTCGAAGGCCACCGAGAGGCCGGCCATCACCCGGTCCCCGGGGCCGATCGGCTCCTCGGTCAGGAAGAGCGCCGCCTCGGCGTCCACGAACGCGGCGGCGCTGCGATGGCTGACGGCCACCCCCTTGGGCCTGCCCGTCGACCCGGAGGTGAAGATGATCCACGCGTCGTGCTCGACCCCGGGGCGTGCGGCGGGGCAATCGGACGCGCCGTGCACGGTCAGTTCGTGTCCGGCCCCGACGACCGCCCGCACCTCCGCCTCGCCGAACACCAGTTCGGCCCGCTCGTCGGGGTCCTCGGCGTCCACGGGTACATAGGCGGCTCCGGCGGCGAGCACGGCGAGGATGGCGACGTACAGCTCGTTCGTGCCCGACGGCACCCGCACCCCGACCCGGTCCCCGAGTCCGACCCCGGCGGCTCCCAGTCGTCGCCGCAGGTTCTCCACCTCGACGGCCAGCGCGCGATAGGTCAGCCGCCGCATCCCGTCGTCCAGGGCGGGCTCGTCCGGGTACGACCGCGCGGACGCCTCGAAGACGTCGACCAGCGTGCGGGGGGAGGCCGCGGGACCGGCCGAGAAACGCGCCGCCCCGCCGAACCGCCCGGCGTCCTCCGCCATCTCCTCGTCGAGCAGCGTCAGGTCGGGACTCTCGTACACGGCGGCCATCGGATCCTCGCCTCTCGAACCCGGACCATCCGGGGGCGCCGGAGGGCCGCAGGTCTGCCTGGGGATATTTCCGTACCGGTGCCGAACAAGCCCCATACTCTAGTGCTCGGGTGACTACTGCCTGTCGTGTCGGCCAAGCGGAGGCATCCGGACGGCGGCCCGCGAGGGCCGACCGTACGGCTGTGACCTGGGGTTTCTCGAACGAGGCGAGATGTGTCCCACATTTTGCCGTCGGCAACGCACAAAGGCCGCGACCCGAGGGTCACGGCCTTCGCCACTGTGTGTCCGAGGGGGGACTTGAACCCCCACGCCCGATAAAGGGCACTAGCACCTCAAGCTAGCGCGTCTGCCATTCCGCCACCCGGACAAGGTGTCTGTCGCGCGGGGTCTCCCTCGCGGCGACGAAGGAAACATTACCAGGCTTTCGAGGGCCCCCGATCACACCCCGTCCCCGGGGACGGCCGGGCGTGAACGGCGTGTGACGGGCCGGTCCCGGTCTTGGGGCGGGCCCAGGGGCAGGAGGAGGATGTGGGGGAACCACCAGCAGCGACAGCGGGAGGAACCAGCGTGAGTGAGACGGACACAGGCAGGCGCGTGACCGGTGAGGACGAGGTCGTCGATCTCTGCAGCGAGCTGATCCGGATCGACACCAGCAACTTCGGCGACCACTCGGGCCCGGGTGAGCGCGCGGCCGCCGAGTACGTCGCCGAGAAGCTCGCCGAGGTGGGGCTGGAACCGAAGATCTTCGAGTCGCACCCGGGCCGCGCCTCCACGGTGGCCCGGATCGAGGGCGAGGACCCGTCCCGGCCCGCGCTGCTCATCCACGGCCACACCGACGTCGTCCCGGCCAACGCGGCGGACTGGACCCACCACCCCTTCTCCGGCGAGGTCGCCGACGGCTGTGTGTGGGGCCGGGGCGCGGTCGACATGAAGGACATGGACGCCATGACGCTGGCGGTCGTCCGCGACCGGCTGCGCAGCGGCCGCAAGCCCCCGCGCGACATCGTGCTCGCCTTCCTCGCGGACGAGGAGGCCGGCGGCACGTACGGGGCGAAGCACCTCGTCAAGAACCACGCCGATCTCTTCGAGGGCGTCACCGAGGCGATCAGCGAGGTCGGCGGGTTCTCGTTCACGGTGAGCGAGCAGCGGCGGCTCTATCTGATCCAGACGGCCGAGAAGGGCATGCACTGGATGAAGCTGACCGTGGCCGGAACGGCGGGCCACGGTTCGATGATCCACCGCGACAACGCCATCACCGAGCTGTCGGAGGCGGTCGCGCGCCTCGGCCGCCACCAGTTCCCGGTACGGGTCACCAAGACCACCCGCGCCTTCCTCGACGAACTCGGCGACGCCCTCGGCACCACGCTCGACCCGGAGGACATGGAGGGCACCCTCGCCAAGCTGGGCGGTATCGCCAAGCTCATCGGCGCGACCCTGCGCAACACCGCCAACCCCACCCAGCTCGGCGCCGGTTACAAGGTCAACGTCATCCCGGGCGAGGCCACCGCGCACGTCGACGGACGGTTCCTGCCCGGGTTCGAGGAGGAGTTCCTCGCCGATCTCGACAAGATCCTCGGCCCCAAGGTGCGGCGCGAGGACGTGCACTCCGACAAGGCGCTGGAGACCTCCTTCGACGGAGCCATCGTGGACGCCATGCAGTCCGCGCTGCTCGCCGAGGACCCGGCCGCGAAGGCGGTCCCGTACATGCTCTCCGGCGGTACGGACGCCAAGTCCTTCGACGACCTCGGCATCCGGGGCTTCGGCTTCGCGCCGCTGAAGCTGCCCCCGGAGCTGGACTTCGCGGGCATGTTCCACGGTGTCGACGAGCGGGTGCCGGTGGAGGGCCTGAAGTTCGGTGTGCGCGTGCTCGACCGTTTCATCGACGCGTCCTGACCTGTTCGGCATCGATCCGGTACTTATTCGGCCGCGCGTACGAAGATCGACCGTGACGGGTGAATCCGACCATAAGCTCGTAGCTCCAATAGCCCCTCCTCGTTACAGGTGATGCGACTCGCTACTTGGAGTCGCTTTGCCAACAAGGAGGAACAATGCTCAAGAAGGTCGTCGCCGCTGCGGCTGCCACCGGTGGTCTGGTTCTCGCGGGCGCGGGTCTGGCCGTCGCCGACGCCGGGGCCCAGGGTGCCGCCGTCGGCTCCCCGGGTGTCGCGTCCGGCAACGTCGTCCAGGTGCCGGTTCACGTCCCCGTGAACGTGTGCGGCAACACGATCTCGGTGATCGGGCTGCTGAACCCCGCCTTCGGCAACACCTGCATCAACAAGTGACGTTGTGCCTCACCCGGTGAGGGTCTGATACAAGCCGTCGGCCCCGGAGCGCGCGCCATGCGCTCCGGGGCCGCTCGGTCTCCCGATAAGGTGTACAAGATCGCGACATAGGGCTTAAGGCAGGTAATTCAGCATGCGACAGGTCACCCGCAAAGGCCTCATGACGGTGGCGGCCGCGTCCGGAGTCTTCGCCGCGGCCGGAGGCATGGCCCACGCCGACTCCGGCGCGCAGGGCTCCGCCACCAACTCGCCGGGCGTGCTCTCCGGCAACACCGTGCAGGCGCCGGTGGAGGCCGAGGTCAACGTCTGCGGCAACACGGTGAACGTGGTCGGACTGCTCAACCCGGCGGCCGGCAACAAGTGTTCCAACGGCGGAGGCGGCAAGCACGCACGCGGCGACCAGGGGAACGGCTCCTCGCACGGTGGCTCCCAGGCCCGGGGGCACGCCAGTGACTCGCCGGGCGTGGCCTCCGGCAACGTCGTGCAGGCCCCGGTGCACGCACCGGTCAACGTGTGCGGCAACAGCGTCAACGTCGTCGGCGTCGGCAACACGGCCGTCGGCAACGACTGCTCGGGCGGCTCGGGCGGCGGCGGTTACGGCGACGACGGCCACGGCCCGTCGTACAGCGGCGGGTCCCACGCCGACGGTCACACCGGTGGCTCGCCCGGTGTGGCTTCCGGGAACCACATCCAGGTTCCGGTGCACGTGCCGGTCAACGTGTGCGGCAACAGCGTCAGCGTGGTCGGCATCGGCAACGGGGTCGCGAACGACGACTGCGGGAACCCGGGCGGCGGCTCG
This sequence comes from Streptomyces sp. MNU76, assembly GCF_020982545.1. Lineage (GTDB taxonomy): Bacteria > Actinomycetota > Actinomycetes > Streptomycetales > Streptomycetaceae > Streptomyces. The sequence goes on from NZ_JAJKLK010000019.1 coordinate 166,262, forward strand.
CAGAACCCGCCGGGCGACTCCGAGGAGGCGTCCCCGCAGACGCCGAGCAAGCCCGGTGAGCCGGGCGGTCCGGGCAGGCCCGGCGGCGAGGTCCCCGGCGGTGACACCAACACCCCGGGTACGCAGACCGTCACCCGGCCCGACGGTGCGGCCCAGCTCGCCCAGACCGGCGGCGACCTGCCGCTGGGGCTGATGCTCCCGGTGGGCGCGGGCGCACTGATCGGGGGCGCCCTGATCTACCGCAAGGCACGGGCCGCGGCGCTGTAACGGGACCCGGCGTCCACCGAACGGAGCGGGCCCCGCACCAGCGGGGCCCGCTCCGTTTCGCTGCGCCCAGTCACCATGTGGCGCGCACCTGGCGGATGATCCGTCGGCGCAACCGCACCCTGCGGCTGCCGTCACGCAGCAGGCTCAGTCGGTCCAACTCCCAGTGTCCGTACTCGGCATGGTCCGTCAGCAGGCGTGTGGCGTCCTTGCGGGAGACCCCGCGCGGTACGTACACGTCGACAAATTCGTATTCCGGCATCGGTATCTATTGTGCGGGCTGGGGCCCGGTACGGATAGCGTCTGCACTATGTCTGATGCTGCGCAGCCCACCGCTGCCGAGGTACGCGCCGCCGCCGAGGCGGTCAAGACCGCGCTCGACCGCCACCTGGCGGCGGTCGAACGCCGGTCGGGGGAGGACGACCCGGCCGTCTACGAGGCGTTCAACGAGCTGGCCGCGGCCGCCGAGGAGTACGACGAACTGCTCTACGACCGCTATGACGAGGTCACTCCCTTCGAGATCCCCGGCACCGAGGACAGGCCGCCGTACATCGGCCCCGACGAGCCCGGCGCGCTCAGTGTGCTGATCCGCCGGGACTACACGGTGGGCGAGCCGCAGCGGCTGCTGGCACAGGCGCAACGCGTGGAGGCGGCCGAGGAGCCGGCCGGCACCGGCGGGGCGGCGAGCACGGTGCTCGGCGCCCTCGGCGTGCTGTTCGGGGAGTTCGAACCGGACGAGATCGCCTCCCGGCACAAGGAGTTCGGTCTGGAGGAAGGGGACTCCACGCTCTGGGTGACTGCAGCGGACGATGCCGCCGAGCCCGGTGAGTGGCTGGAGGCGCCCTTCGAAGGGGTCGACGGGCAGCAGGTCGTCTGCCGCTTCGACGTCAGCGCGGTCTTCGACGACGAGCCGGACGACGACGACCTCGACGACGACGTCACGCTCGCGGCGGAGCTGGACGAGGACGAGGATCTGGAACCGCTGGACGTGGACCGGTAGGGGCCCAGCGGGCGGGGCGCCTCGGAGCTCGGGGCGTCCGTCGTCGGGCGGCCTCGGTCGTGCGTGGTCGCTCGCGCAGTTCCCCGCGCCCTTTGAAGGGCGGCCCCGCGCCCCTGAAGGCGGCCCTCGCGGGCCGCCCTGGGGACGCGTGATGTCAATCGGCCGACGGCACCTGGGTCTTGAGCAGTGCCGGCAGCCGGGTGGTGCGTGGCTTCGCGGGGATCTCGGCGACCGCGCGGGGCAGGGCCTGCTCCACCCCGTGCACGACGGACAGGTGCCGCTCGGCGCGGCCGAAGGCCGTGTAGACCCAGGGGCGCGTGAGGGCCTGCGCCGCGTCACCCGGCAGCACCACCACCGCCGCCGGCCACCGGTGTCCCACGGCCTGGTGCGCGGTCAGCGCCCACCCGTGCCGCACGGTCTGCTCCACCCGCTCCTTCGGTACGACCACGGCCACACCGGCGCACTCCAGGTGCAGCCCCTCGGCGTCGGCCTTCACCACCCGGCCGGGAGTCGTACGACCCGGGGCGGGGGAGTGGGCCACACGGTCGCCCGGGTCGAAGCCGCCGAAACGGCCCGGTCCGGGGTTCAGCCGCTCCTTGAGCGCGGCGTTCAGCGCACGCGTACCGGCGGCGCCCCCGTGCCCGGGGGTGAGCACCTGGACCTGTTCGGCCGGGATCCCGAACGCCCTCGGCACCGAGTCCACGACGAGCTGCGCGGTCCGGTGCACGGCCTCACCGGCGTCCCGCACCGGCACGATCACGACCTCCTTGCCGGGCGCGTCGACCTGGTTCAGCTCGCCGATGCCGATGCCGGAGACCAGTTCACCGATCGGCCCGGGGTCGGGTGTCCGCGAGGCCACCTGCGGGCAGGTCCGGGCGGCGAGCAGATCGGCGAAGACCCGGCCGGGCCCGGCGGACCAGAGCACTCCCGGGTCGCCGCTGAGCACCAGCCGGGAACCGTCGGGCATCGATTCGACGAGCAGCGCGGCGGTCTCGACGTCCAACTGGGGCGCGTCCAGCACCACGAGCAGATCCAGGTCGAGCGCGCCCTCCATGTCACGGCCTGGTCCCTCGGCGCCGGACAGCAGCCCGGCGAGGGTCGCCACGGCGGTGTCGCCCCCCTCGGCGGGGTCCCCGCCGTCGGCGGAGCCCAGCTGTGCGGCGAAGCGGCGCACACCGTCCGCGCTGTGCGTCGCCGCGTACGCCCGCAGTCCGAGCGACCGGGCGGCCGTGACGAGCGCCGCCGGCTCCGCGCGGGCCGCCTCGCCGCCGGTGTGCAGCACGAGCCCGTGCCCCGCGACGGCGCGGATCAGCTCGGCGGCGGAGCGCGGTGCCGACGCGGCCGCCGAGGACCAGTCGACCGGATCGTCCTTATCGTCCTTGGGCAGGGAGTTCATGACGCGGGCGAGGCCGTCGGCGAGGCTCTCCTCGGCGAGGGCGTACCGTTCCAGGCCGATGAGGACGCGGACCGGGCGCTCCTCCTCGGCCTCGCCGTCCTCGCCCTCGTCGTCGGCTGGAGAGTCGGCGGCCGGTCCGGGGGGCGGTGTGGGACGTTGCGCGGCCGGGGCGTCGTCCAGGGCGTCCTGGAACACCAGGGCCTCGCCCTCGGCCACGGTGCTCTGGACGGCCTCGTCGGGGTCGGGGACGGAACGCCGACCGAGCGCGCCGACCAGGGCCGGGGCCTCCAGCGCCGTGTGCCCGGCCACGGCGGCCTGCTCCAGCAGCCAGACAGTGACCGCCCGGCCCCGCCGCTCGTCGTCCGGGCCGCACTCGGCGCCGAGCAGGGCCCGCGCGAACCCGTCCGCCTGCTCGGGCCGTACGCCCGGAACGCGCAGCAATTGCCAGGGATCCTCGCGCAGCAGGGCGCCCGCGCCCTCGCCGAGCGCCTCGGCGACCTGCGGCACCAGTTCCTGAGGAGCACCGCCCTCGGCCAGCACCGCGCGCACCGCCTCGACGGTCTCGCCCGACGGAACCGCCGCACCGGCCGGGGGCGCCACGGGCTGCGGTCGCCGCGCCGGTTCCGGTGCGGGCGGACGCGGCGCGGGCTCCGGCTCGTCGAAGACGGTGGCCGTGGGCTTTCGGCCGCCCTCCACGGCCCGTACGGCGGCCAGTAGATCGGCGGCCGTCCCGCTGAGCTTGGCTCCGCTCGTGATCGGTTCCTTCTTCTCCGCCTTGCGCCGCTCGATCCGCTCCCGCTCAAGCCGCTGGGCCGCCAACTCGGCCTGCGCCTCGGAGACTTCGGAGGCGCCTTCGGACCCGCCTCCGGACGCGGCTCCGGATGTTTCGGATGCGCCTTCGGACGGGTCTCCGGAGGCTTCGGAGACGCTTTCGGGTGCGCCCGGGTCGTCGGTGTCGGCGGAGCCTTCCGGAGTGCTCCCGGCGGTTGCGTCGTCGGGTGCGTCGGAGCGCGTGGTGTCGCCCTGGCCCCCCGGCTCGTCCGTCCCCGTGGTCGCGGGCTCCGTGCTCACAGCGTGCTCCAGTCGTGATCGGGATAGCGGTGCACGGGCGCCGACACATCGTCGAGAGCCCGGCAGATCTCGTCAGGAAGACTAAGGCTCTCCACTGACAATGCCCCCGAGAGCTGCAGCGCGTTGCGCGCGCCGATGATGGGCGCGGCCACGCCGGGCCGGTCGCGCACCCAGGCGAGGGCCACCTGGAGCGGGGTCACGGCGAGACCGTCCGCGGCGGTCTGCACCGCCTCCACGATGCTGGTCGCCGTCTCGTCGAGGTAGGGCGCGACGAACGGCGCCATGTGCTCGGAGCCGCCCCGGGAGTCGGGTGGCGTGATGTGGCGGTACTTGGCGGTCAGCACCCCACGTCCCAGCGGCGACGAGGGGAGCAGGCCGACGCCCAGGTCCAGCGCGGCGGGCAGCACCTCGCGCTCGACGCCGCGTTGCAGCAGGGAGTACTCCAGCTGCGTACTGGCCAGGCGGGTGCGTATGCCGGGGGCCGCGAGCTGCCAGGTGGCCGCCTTCGCCAGCTGCCAGCCGCAGAAGTTGGAGACGCCGACGTACCGGGCCCGGCCGCTGCTGACGGCCAGGTCGAGGGCCTGGAGCGTCTCGTCGAGCGGTGTCTCGGGGTCGTAGGCGTGGATGTGCCAGAGGTCGACGTAGTCCGTGCCGAGGCGGGCGAGGGAGGCGTCCAGGGCGGCGAGCAGATGGCCCCGGGAACCGTCGAAACGGCGGTCGGGGTCCGGGACGCTGCCGGCCTTCGTGGAGATGACCAGGTCGCGGCGGGGTACCAGACCGTCCATCAACTGCCCGAGCAGATACTCGGCTTCGCCGTCCCCGTAGACGTCGGCCGTGTCCACGAGGGTGCCGCCCGCCTCCCAGAACACCTTCAACATGTCCGCGGCGTCATGCTCGTCCGTGTCGCGGCCCCACGTCAGGGTGCCGAGCCCGATCCGGGACACGCGCAGGCCGGTACGGCCGAGATGCCTCTGCTCCATGAACGCCGAGATTACTGGCCACGGTTCGCCGTGTGGGGGCCTGTGGACAACGGATTTCCCCAAGGAGCGTTCGTTGTCCACAGGCCTGGTGGGGGCTGGTCGCGCAGTTCCCACTCGCCCGCACTCGCCACACAACCTGCGTCTCCGGAACTCTGGCGCGGCACAGCCCGGTAGGGTCGGCGGGACAAAGACGTTACTGATCGGTATGGGGAAGGCGGGTCTATATGAAGCTCGGGATCAACCTCGGCTACTGGGGCGCCGGAATGGATGGGGACAACCTGGCCGTGGCCCAGGAGGCCGACCGCCTGGGGTACGCGGTCTGCTGGGCGGCGGAGGCCTACGGCTCGGACGCCGCCACCGTGCTCAGCTGGGTCGCCGCCAAGACCGACCGCATCGACGTGGGCTCCGCCATCTTCCAGATCCCGGCCCGCCAGCCCGCGATGACCGCGATGACCGCCGCGACGCTGGACTCGCTCTCCGGCGGCCGCTTCCGCCTCGGCCTCGGCGTCTCCGGCCCCCAGGTCTCGGAGGGCTGGTACGGGGTCAAGTTCGACAAGCCGCTCGCCCGCACCCGCGAGTACGTGGAGATCGTCCGCAAGGCGATGACCCGTGAGCGCCTGTCGCACGACGGCGAGCACTGGACGCTGCCGCTGCCCGGCGGCCCCGGCAAGCCGCTGAAGCTGACCGTGCACCCCACCCGTGAGCACATCCCGCTGTACATCGCCGCGATCGGCCCGAAGAACCTGGAGCAGACCGGCGAGATCGCCGACGGCGCCCTGCTGATCTTCCCCTCGGCCGCGCACCTGGAGGACACGGCGATCAAGTACCTGCGGGCGGGACGGGAGAAGGCCGGCAAGACCCTCGATGGGTTCGACGTCTGCCCGACCCTGCCCCTCGCCGTCGGCGCCGACAAGGACGTGGCGACGCTCGCCGACACCTTCCGCCCGTACACCGCGCTGTACGTCGGCGGCATGGGCAGCCGCAAGCAGAACTTCTACAACCAGCTCGCCCAGCGCATGGGGTACGAGAAGGAGGCGGCCGAGATCCAGGACAAGTACCTGGCGGGCGACAAGACCGGGGCCGAGGCGGCCATTCCGCACGAGCTGATCGACCAGACCGCGCTGCTCGGGTCGGTGGAGCGCATCGCCGACCGGATGAAGGCCTACGCCGCGGCCGGGGTCACCACCCTCACCCTCGCCCCCGCGGGGTTCACCCTGGACGAGCGGATCGCCTCGCTCCGGGCCGGCACCGAGGCCATGGAGCTGGCCGGGCTCGCGTAACCCGAACGGAGCAGCGACCGACGCGCCCCGAAACCGGCAGGAATCGGCCGGACCGGGGGCTCGGAAAGTTCCGCGGCCGTGGTGGGGGCTCGGGGTCTTCCCCGCCACGGCCGTCACGGAGGACAACGCGGCGCGTCCCGCTCGGTTACGCGTTCGCGCCGCCCCGGCATCCTTCGTTCGGCGGATTTGTCCGACACAGCTGTTGCCCGGCTCCTGTTACCCCATTTGACTCGTTTTCTGCAGGACCCCTCCAGGACCCCTGCAGAGAGGTGCCTCAGATGCTTTCGGCCAAGAGTCTCTTCCAGGAGATCATCGACAACGACGAGTCGTTCCGGCTGTTCTGCTCGATCGCCGCCAGCGGCGAGACACAGGGCGGCTGGGAGAACGCGCGCATCGCGGCGCTCGTCCCGCAGAGCGAGCGCGCACTCGCACCGAAGATCACGCGCCACGGCGCGGACGAGGACAAACACGGGCGGATCTTCAACGCCCTCATGAAGAAGCGCGGCCTCCGACCGGTGGAGGTCCCGCCCGAGACCGACTACACGATGCTCCTCGAACGCCGCGGCATCGGCCTCGCACACGAGAAGCTCAAGGCCGACCAGGCCCTGACACAGCGGGACATCATCGTCTACCTGTCCCACAGCCGGGTCACCGAACAGCGTGCCGCCGACCAGATGGTGATGCTCCGCAAGCACTTCGCGGACCACCCCGAGATCGGCAAGGCCGTCCGGATGATCTCCGACGACGAGGACAACCACCTCGCGTACACCCACGAGGAACTGCTGCGCTACGCGGCCGCCGGACACGGCCGCCTGATCCAGCGGACCCTGCGCGAGTGCGCGCTCGCCGAGATCGCCGTGTACCGGGACGTCAGCCTCGCCGTGATGGACCGCATGGGGCGCGTCCTCGGCTGGCCGAAGGCGAAGGCCGCCGTCCTCGCGGCGGGCATCCACGCCGCGTACGCCTACGAGCGGGCCTTCGGCTGGCGCCGCTTGGTGACCCTGGCGATGCCGGAACGCCGCGATGCCCTGGGCGGACCGGCGACCGCGGCCCCGGAGTTCGCCTGAGGGCCTCGCGCACCCGTACGCGCGTGGGGCGCCGCCGCCCACGCGCGCGTACGGCACCGCGTACGCCGCGTACGGCACGAGGGCGGCACACGGCTGCGTGGGGTCCTCAGAGCTACAGCCAGCCCCGCCGCCTGAAGAGCCGGTACACCAGCACCTCCGTCATGACCATCAGCGCCATCAGCGCCGGGTACGACCACACCCAGCGCAGTTCGGGCATGTGCTCGAAGTTCATGCCGTAGACACCGGCGGCCATCGTCGGAATCGCGGCCATCGCCGCCCAGGCCGAGATCTTCCGCATGTCGTCGTTCTGACGGACGCTCATCTGCGCGAGATGGGCGGAGAGGATGTCGGAGACCAGCCGGTCCAGGCCCTCGACGGACTCGTTGACGCGGGTGAGGTGGTCGTTGACGTCACGGAAGAAGGGCTGGGCCTTCTCCTCGACGAAGGGCACCGCGAGGGTGGAGGTGCCGGTGCCCGACAGCCGGACGAGCGGTGCGGCGAGCGGGCCGGTGGCCCGGCGGAACTCCAGGACCTGGCGTTTGAAGGTGTAGATCCGGGACGCCGTGTTCCGTGAGCCGCCGACGTCGGGGGAGAAGACCTCCGTCTCCAGTTCCTCCAGGTCGGTCTGGAGCTCGGTCGCCACCTCCAGATAGTGGTCGACCGTGGCGTCCGTGATCGCGTACAGCACGGACGTGGGCCCCTTCCCGAGCAGTTCGGGCTCCTGCTCCAAGCGCCGTCGTACGACAGCCAGGGGGGAGCCGTCGCCGTGGCGGACGGTCACGACGAAGGCGTGGCCGAGGAAGACCATCACCTCACCGCTGGTCACGGTGTCACTGGCCGGCTCGTACACGACCGGCTTGAGGACCATGAACAGCGAGTCGTCGTACACCTCCAGCTTGGGCCGCTGGTGGGCCTTCAGGGCGTCCTCCACGGCCAGCGGATGCAGCGCGAACTCCTCGGTGACCAGGGCGAACTCCTTCTCCGACGGCTCGTGCAGGCCGATCCACACGAAGCCGCCCGAGGCACGGGCGGCGGCCAGGGCGTCGGAGAGGTTCTCGGGGCCCTCGGTGCGGTGCCCGTCGCGGTAGACGGCGCAGTCGACGATCACGGGGAGTTCCTTTCGCAGGGCCTTGTCCACAGAGCGTTGTCCACGGAGCCTTGTGCACGGAGCGTTGTCGCAGAGCCTCGTTCACCGAGCGTTGTCCACAGGGCCGGGGCCTGCGTCGGGCGGGCGTCTAGGCTGGGGCGCATGCCCACGTTGATCCTTGTCCGGCACGGACGTTCCACCGCCAACACCGAGGGTGTGCTCGCCGGGTGGACGCCCGGGGTCGCGCTCGACGAGCGTGGCGCCGCGCAGGCCGCGGCGCTGCCCGGCCGCCTCGCCGGGCTGCCGATCGCCGAGGTCGTCACCAGCCCGCTCCAGCGCTGCCAGGAGACGGTCCGGCCGCTGCTGGACGCCCGGCCCGGTCTCGCCGCGCACACCGACGAGCGCATCGGCGAGTGCGACTACGGCGACTGGTCCGGCCGCAAGCTCGCCGAGTTGAACGACGAGCCGCTGATGGAGGTCGTCCAGGCGTATCCGACGGCGGCCGCGTTCCCCGGCGGGGAGTCGATGCGGGCCATGCAGCACCGGGCCGCGGAGGCGGTCCGCGAGTGGAACGCGCGCGTGGAGCGCGAGCACGGTGCCGACGCCGTGTACGTGATGTGCTCGCACGGCGACATCATCAAGTCGCTCGTCGCCGACGCACTCGGACTTCATCTGGACCTCTTCCAGCGGATCTCTGTCGAACCGTGTTCCATCACCGCGATCCGTTACACCCGACTCAGGCCGTTTCTCGTCCGGCTCGGCGACACCGGGAACTTCTCGTCCCTGGCGCCGCGCGAGGAGCCCCCGAGCGGTGACGCGACCGTGGGGGGCGGTGCGGGGGCACCGTGATCGTCAACCGCAGTAGGGTGAAGCGGTCGCGGCGGCACTGAACCCCCTCAGCAGCCGGCGCGTTCGGTCCCGACGTCGATTCCAATGGAGACAGGACGTGTCCCGTCAGGTGTTCCTCTACGACCCCCCGGACCGCTTCGTGGCCGGTACGGTCGGGCTGCCCGGGCGCCGTACCTTCTTCCTGCAGGCCTCCTCCGGGCAGCGTGTCACCAGCGTCGCCCTGGAGAAGACCCAGGTCGCCGCGCTCGCCGAGCGCATGGACGAACTGCTGGACGAGGTCGTGCGGCGCAGCGGCGGCAGCGCCGCGGTGCCGGCCGTCGCCCCCACCGAGGTGTCGGACACGGCACCGCTGGAGACCCCCGTCGAGGAGGAGTTCCGGGTCGGCACCATGGCACTGGCCTGGGACGGCGACGAGGAGCGGATGATCGTCGAGGCCCAGGCCCTGGTCGAGCTGGACGCCGACTCCGAGGAGGACCTCGCGGAGGCGGAGGAGCGGATGCTCCAGGACGAGGAGAACGGCCCGCCGATGCTCCGCGTCCGCCTCACCGGCACCCAGGCCCGCGCCTTCGCCAAGCGCGCGCTCGACGTCGTCAACGCGGGGCGCCCGCCGTGCCCGCTGTGCAGTCTGCCGCTCGATCCGGAAGGACACGTATGTCCGCGCCAGAACGGATACCGGCGCGGGGAGTGACCTCCTCCGCCGAGCCGTCGCCCACCCCGTCGGTCGAGCAGTCGGTCACCTTGCTGGCCGAGGGCGAGCTGACCGTGCGCGGCCAGGTGCGGGAGGCGTCCAACGCGGTGCTGTACTGCACGGTCGCGCACGAGGGTCGCGAGGCAGCCTGTGTCTACAAGCCCGTCGCCGGGGAGCGGCCCCTGTGGGACTTCCCCGACGGGACGCTCGCGCAGCGGGAGGTCGCCGCGTACGAGGTGTCCGAGGCGACCGGCTGGGGGCTCGTCCCGCCCACCGTGCTGCGGGAGGGGCCGTACGGGCAGGGCATGTGCCAGCTGTGGATCGAGGGCGTGCCCGGGGCCGAGCTGCTGGCCCTCGTCGACGGCGAGGAGGCCGGGGAGGGCTGGAAGGCCGTCGGCTTCGCGGAGGTCGGGGACGGCGAGACCGCGCTCCTCGTGCACGCCGACGACCAGCGGCTGCGGCGGCTCGCCGTCCTCGACGCGGTCGTCAACAACGCCGACCGCAAGGGCGGGCACCTCCTGCCCGCCGCGGAGGGACGGCTCTACGGCATCGACCACGGAGTGACCTTCAACGTCGAGAACAAGCTGCGGACGCTGCTGTGGGGCTGGGCGGGGGAGCCGCTCACCGAGGAGGCCGTGGACGTTCTGGAGCGGCTGCGGGACGCGCTCGGGGAGGGCGGGGCGCTGGCGGCGAAACTCGTCGCGTTGATCACACCGGCCGAACTGGGCGCCACGCGCGAACGGGTGGCCGCGCTCCTGAAGAGCGGACGCCACCCGGAGCCGAGCGGCGAGTGGTTGGCGATCCCCTGGCCCCCGGTCTGAGGGCACCGGTGCCCGGGGCTGAGGGGCGGGGCGTGCCCCGTAGGGGCGCGGGGAACTGCGCGATCAGCCACCTACCTGGGCGCAGTCGCAAAACAGGGCGTACCCCCGAGTGCTCAGGCGCCCGGCATAGCCGCGCAGCGATCGGGTTAGGCTCGTGGCATGCATGCCTGGCCCGCTTCTGAGGTCCCCGCCCTGCCCGGCAAGGGCCGCGACCTTCGGATCCACGACACCGCGACCGATGGGCTCATCACCCTTGACCCCGGTCCCGTCGCCCGTATCTACGTCTGCGGTATCACCCCGTACGACGCGACCCACATGGGTCACGCGGCGACCTACAACGCGTTCGACCTCGTTCAGCGCGTGTGGCTCGACACCAAGCGGCAGGTTCACTACGTCCAGAACGTGACGGACGTCGACGACCCCCTGCTGGAGCGGGCCGAGCGCGACGCCATCGACTGGGTGGCCCTCGCCGAGAAGGAGACCGCCCTCTTCCGCGAGGACATGACCGCCCTGCGGATGCTCCCGCCCCGCCACTACATCGGCGCGGTCGAGGCCATCCCCGGCATCGTTCCGCTCGTCGAACGGCTCCGTGACTCCGGCGCCGCGTACGAACTCGAAGGGGACATCTACTTCTCCGTCGAGTCCGACCCGGACTTCGGCAAGGTCTCGCGCCTCGACGCGGCCACGATGCGGCTGCTCTCCGCCGAGCGCGGCGGCGATCCGGACCGGCCGGGCAAGAAGAACCCCCTCGACCCCATGCTCTGGATGGCCGCCCGAGAGGGCGAGCCCAGCTGGGACGGCGGCTCCCTCGGACGCGGCAGGCCCGGCTGGCACATCGAGTGCGTCGCCATCGCCCTCGACCACCTCGGCATGGGCTTCGACGTGCAGGGCGGCGGCTCCGACCTCGCCTTCCCGCACCACGAGATGGGCGCCTCGCACGCGCAGGCGCTGACGGGCGAGTTCCCCATGGCCAAGGCGTACGTCCACGCCGGGATGGTCGCGCTGCACGGCGAGAAGATGTCGAAGTCCAAGGGCAACCTGGTCTTCGTCTCCGCGCTCCGCCGCGACGGGGTCGACCCGGCCGCGATACGGCTCGCGCTCCTCGCCCACCACTACCGCTCCGACTGGGAGTGGACCGATCAGGTGCTCCAGGACGCCGTGGCCCGCCTCGACCGGTGGCGCGCCGCCGTCTCGCGGCCCGACGGACCGCCCGCCGAGGCCCTGGTCGAGGAGATGCGCGAGGCCCTCGCGAACGACCTGGACGCGCCCACCGCGCTCGCCGCGGTCGACCGCTGGGCCGCCCTCCAGCAGGAGCGGGGCGGCACGGACGAGGGCGCGCCCGGTGTGGTGTCGCGCGCCGTGGACGCGCTCCTCGGCGTGGCCCTGTGAAGCCGTTGCAGTAACGACTCTGCACAGGCGTCACCGAAGAACGACCCCGGCACACGCGTCGCCCACGCCACGCGCGCCGGAGGGACATCGACGGGGCGCGTCCTCCGACCGGAGGACGCGCCCCGTCGCCATGCGGCAGGGCCGCTCGCGGGGCGGGCGGCGGGATCCCGCCCCGCCGGACACGAAGACGCGGTGTCAGAACAGCAGTTCGGGGTGCGGGGGAGGAGCTGATCGGCCGAGCCGACCGGACCGTCACCATCCCGGCCGCGCGTCGTCCCCGGGCTGTCAAGGCGCTGTCGGTCGACGGGCGAAGGGCTGCGGGGCCGGTCGGCATGTGATGGGGTGACAGACGTCAGTTGAAGCCGGACCGGCCAGCTGCCGGTCCCTTCGTGGAAGGGACGCACAGTGGCACCCCGCTCCCCCGCACTCCCTCTCGGCTCGCCCCACCCCCACCTCAGTAGGCGAAGACTGCTCACGACGTCGGCCGCGACCGCCGGCGCGCTGCTCGTCGGGGCCTCCGCCGCGTCCACCGCCTCCGCCACCGGCTCGGCCACCGGGGACCCGTGGCCCGACGTCATCCCCCTGCCGAACGGCTTCCGCCCCGAGGGCATCACCATCGGCACCGGCCCCTACGCCTACCTCGGCTCCCTGGGCGACGGCTCGATCTACCGCGTCGACCTGCGCACCGGCGCGGGCCGCGTCGTCTCGGCGGGCCCCGGTACGCCCTCCGTGGGGCTCAAACTCGACGACCGGGGGCGGCTGTTCGTCGCCGGGCGCGGCCAGGGCGCCCGGGTGGTGGACGTCCGTACCGGCGCGATCATCGCCTCGTACACGCTCACCACCAGGACGCCGACCTTCGCCAACGACGTCTTCCTCACCCCGGGCGCGGCCTGGTTCACCGACTCGTTCCAGCCCGCCCTCTACGCCCTGCCGCTCGGCCGTGACGGCCGGCTGTCGGGTCCGGACGAGGTCGTCACGGTATCCCTGAGCGGTGCCTGGACCCAGACGCCGGGCGAGACGGTCAACGCCAACGGCATCACCCGCACCCCGGACGGCAAGGCCCTCCTGGTCGTCCAGTCCGGCGTGGGCGGACTCCACCGGGTCAACCCGAGGACGGGCGTCACGACCCTCGTCGACCTGGGCGACGCGGCCCCCCTCGCCAACGGCGACGGCCTGCTGCTGCTCGGCCGGCGGCTCTACGTGGTGCAGAACCGGCAGAACGCGATCGACGTGTTCCACCTCTCGGCCGACGGCCGCAGCGGCATCTTCGAGGGCCGCCTCAGCGACGCCGACTTCGACGTCCCGACGACGGTCGCGGCCCACAAGAACCGCCTGTACCTGCCCAACGCCCGCTTCACGACCACTCCGACCCCGGACACGACGTACGCGGTGGTGTCGATCAAATGCTGAGCGCCTGACAACTCCCGGTGCATTGCCCCGCGCCCTGAAAGGGGCGCGGGGAACTGCGCGACCAGCCACAACAAACCCGCAGAGCGCGCGCAGCGTCACAGCAACGGCATCCCCCGGAGCGCTACTCCTCCGACGAATCCTCGGCGTCGCCCTCGCTCTCGTCGGCGGCGTCAGGCCGAGCCGGCTTCGGCGGCCGTGTACGGCCACCGGGGTTCTCCTTCGGGTTCCACGCACCGGCCCCCGCGTCACCCCCGTCAGCCGTGGCATGCCCCCCGGCCGGACCGGCGGAGCCGGGCCCACCGTCACGGCGCCGCAGATACCGCTCGAACTCGCGAGCGATCGCCTCGCCCGACGCCTCCGGCAGCTCCGCCGTGTCCCGGGCCTCCTCCAGCGTCTGCACGTACTCGGCGACCTCGCTGTCCTCCGCCGCCAGCTGGTCCACGCCCACCTGCCAGGCGCGCGCGTCCTCGGGCAGCTCGCCCAGCGGGATGCGTACGTCGATGAGGTCCTCCAGGCGGTTCAGGAGGGCCAGCGTCGCCTTGGGGTTCGGTGGCTGCGACACGTAGTGCGGCACCGCCGCCCAGAGCGAGACCGCGGGGACACCGGCGTGCGTGCACGCCTCCTGGAGGATGCCGACGATGCCCGTGGGGCCCTCGTACTTGGTCTCCTCCAGGTCCATCCGCTGCGCCAGGTCCGGGTCGGACGTGACACCGCTGACCGGGACCGGACGCGTGTGCGGGGTGTCGCCGAGCAGCGCGCCCAGCACGACCACCAGCTCCACGCCCAGCTCATGGGCGAAGCCCAGCAGCTCGTTGCAGAACGAGCGCCAGCGCATGGACGGCTCGATACCCCGGACGAGTACGAGATCGCGGGGCTTGTCGCCGCCCACCCTGACCACCGACAACCTTGTCGTCGGCCAGGTGATCTTCCGTACCCCGCCGTCCAGCCACACCGTGGGACGGTTCACCTGGAAGTCGTAGTAGTCCTCGGCGTCCAGCGCCGCGAACACCTCGCCCTTCCATTCCCGGTCCAGATGCGCGACCGCGGTGGAGGCGGCGTCGCCGGCGTCGTTCCAGCCTTCGAACGCGGCCACCATCACTGGGTCGATCAGCTCGGGAACCCCCTCCAGCTCGATCACCCAGCGCCTCCTTCCGACGTGCCCTCGCGTACGCCCCAACCTTACGGCGTGCCGAGGGGGCCTCCGCAGCCCCCTTGCACGGGGGAGTGAACGGATCACTGCCCCGTTCGCACGGCTCAAACACGCGCCGGCGGCCGGAGCATCAGGTGATCAACTTCTCACAGCGACGATCGCAGCCACTGTTCCACGCTCGCGATGTGCACCGTCGCCCAGGAGCGCGCGGCGTCGGCGTCGCGGTCGCGCAGGGCGGCCAGGATGGCCCGGTGCTCGTGCAGGGTCCGGCTGACGGCGTCTTCCTGGGTCAGTCCGCGCCAGATGCGGGCCCGTGTGGTGGGGCCCGAGAGGCCGTCGAGCAGCGAGCAGAGCACGGAGTTCCCTGAGGCTTGCACGATGCCCCGGTGGAACTCCAGGTCGCCGGCGACCAGCTCCTCCACCGACGGATCAGTGCCGAGCTTGTCCAACTGGGCCCCCAAGGAGTCCAGTTGCTGCTCGCTGATCTTCAAGGCGGCCATCGCCGTCGCCGCCGGTTCGAGTATCCGGCGTACGGCGAGGAACTCCAGGACCGTGTCGTCGCGGTGGAAGTCGACGACGAAGCTCAGCGCCTCCAGCAGGAGTTGCGGATCGAGACTGGTCACATAGGTGCCGTCGCCCTGCCGCACGTCCAGGATGCGGATCAACGACAGGGCGCGCACGGCCTCGCGCAGGGAGTTGCGGGACAGCCCGAGGTCGGCGGCGAGCTCGCTCTCCTTGGGCAGCCGGTCGCCGGGGCGCAGCGCGCCGGAGATGATCATGCCCTTGATCTTCTCGATCGCCTCGTCGGTGACTGCCATGGCGGCCCCTCCTCGTCGTGTCAGGACGTTCCGATCGTTCCGGCCGTTCTAGTTGCTCCGGCCGTTCCGGTCGCTCCGGCTGATCCGGTCGTTCAGACATCCGATGTATCAGGCCATTATGAAGCCTCCGGCGTGTCTCTTCGGCCAAAGCCCCTCAGGTCGGCCGGGCCGCCGCCTCGCGGGCGGCACGGCGGAGGGAAACGACCGCGGCACCGCCCCTCGTGATTCCGGGCGGTTCTTCGAGGTCATGCCGCAGCGCACCGAGACGGTCGAGGTCCGTGACGTCGACGCCCTGGTCTCCGCCGTCCAGTGCCTCGTCGTCCGCGGGTGACAGGCGGGAGGAGCATCGTCCGGGCAGACGCGAAGGGGCGGCTCCCAGGAGAGGGAGCCGCCCCTTCGCATGGTCCGGCCCCAGAGCGGAGGGGGCCGTCCCGCTCGGCGCCGGCCCCGGTCAGGGGAGGGGCCGGGCCGAGAGTCGGTCACTTCTTGTCGAGCACGTCCTGGACCTTCGTACGGATCTCGTCCGTCGCCAGGCCCCGTATCGTCAGCGTCGTCCGGCGCCGCAGGACGTCGTCGGCCGTCTCGGCCCACTCGGTGTCGCGGGCGTAGACGACCTGCGCCCAGATCTCGGGCGCGTCGGGGTGGACGCGCTCGCCCAGCTCGGGGTTCTCGTTGGCCAGACGGGCGATGTCGAAGGCCAGGGAACCGTAGTGCGTGGCCAGGTGCCGCGCCGTGTCGGCACCCATCCGCGGGCCCGGGGCCGGACGGTCCACCAGCAGCCGGTGGGCGACCGCGCGCGGGTTGGCGACACCCGGCAGGGGCAGCTTCTTCGGCAGCGCGGAGACCGGCTCGAAGTCCTCGCCCAGCGGGTGCCCGGGCAGCGCCTCCAGCTTCTTCATGATGGTGCGGCCGATGTGCCGGAACGTCGTCCACTTGCCGCCCGCGACGGACAGCATGCCGCCCCGACCCTCGGTGACGACCGTCTCCCGCTTGGCCTTCGCGGTGTCACCGGGCCCGCCCGGCAGCACCCGCAGACCGGCGAAGGAGTAGGTGATGAGGTCGCGGGAGAGCTGCTGGTCGCGGATGGAGAAGGCGGCCTCGTCCAGGATCTGCGCTATGTCCTTCTCGGTGACCGCGACGTCCGCCGGGTCGCCCTCGTACATCTCGTCGGTCGTACCGAGCAGCAGCATGTCCTCCCACGGGAGGGCGAAGGTGATGCGGTACTTGTCGATGGGGGTGGCGAGCGCGGCCTTCCAGGGAGCCGTCCGCTTCAGCACCAGGTGCGCGCCCTTGGAGAGACGGATGGAGGGGGCCGCGTTCGGGTTCTCCATCCGGCGCAGGTGGTCGACCCACGGACCGGTCGCGTTCAGCACCAGCCGCGCGTCGACGCCGAACTCGTCCCCGGACAGCCGGTCACGCAGCTCCGCGCCGGTGACCCGGCCCTTGGTGAAGCGCAGCCCGGTGACCTCGGCGTGGTTCAGGACCACCGCGCCCGACTCGACGGCCGCGCGGACCGTCATCAGCGCCATCCGGGAGTCGTTCATCTGGTCGTCGCCGTACACGGCCACGGCCTTGAGGTTGTCGGTGCGTAGCTCGGGCACGTCCTGCGCCGCCTTGGCGGGGGAGAGGAGGTGGCCGACGCCGTCACCGAAAGCGGAGAGCGCGGAGTAGGCGAAGACGCCCGCCCCGAGCTTCGCCGCGCCGTGCGGCCCGCCCTTGTACACGGGGAGGTAGAACGTGAGCGGGTTCGCCAGGTGGGGGGCCACCTGGCGGGAGACCGCACGGCGCTCGAAGTGGTTCTCCGCCACCAGCTTCACCGCGCCGGTCTGCAGGTAGCGCAGACCGCCGTGGAGCAGCTTGGAGGAGGCGGAGGAGGTGGCGCCGGCGAAGTCGCCGGCGTCGACCAGAGCCACCCTGAGCCCGGACTGCGCGGCGTGCCAGGCGGTGGAGATGCCCAGGATGCCGCCGCCGATCACGAGGAGGTCGTACGACGCCTTGGCGAGCTGCTCCCGGGTCTCGGCACGGCTCGGGTTCGAGCCGGACGCCGGGCGCGTCCCCAGGGCAGGCAGGGTCTGCAGGGTGGTCTGACTGGTCATGTCGGGTTCTTACTCCTCATCAGAGCCGGATGTTCGGAGCCCTCGAGGGCCCCGCTCAGCTCTCGTCCTCGATCCAGCCCATGGTCCGCTCGACGGCCTTGAGCCAGCTCTTGTACTCACGGTCGCGGGTCTCCGCGTCCATCCGGGGGGTCCACTCGGCGGCCCGGCGCCAGTTGGCGCGCAGGTCGTCGGTGCTGGTCCAGAAGCCGACGGCGAGACCGGCGGCGTAGGCGGCGCCGAGGCAGGTGGTCTCGGCGACCATCGGACGGACCACGGGGGCGTCCAGGAAGTCCGAGAGCGTCTGCATCAGCAGGTTGTTGGAGGTCATGCCGCCGTCGACCTTGAGGGCCGCGAGCTCCACGCCCGAGTCCTTGGTCATGGCGTCCGTGATCTCACGGGTCTGCCAGGCGGTGGCCTCCAGGACGGCGCGCGCGAGGTGCGCCTTGGTGACGTACCGGGTGAGACCGGCGATCACACCGCGGGCGTCGGAGCGCCAGTACGGGGCGAACAGACCGGAGAAGGCCGGCACGAAGTACGCGCCGCCGTTGTCCTCGACCGTGAGCGCGAGCGTCTCGATCTCGGCGGCGGTGGAGATGAGCCCCATCTGGTCGCGCATCCACTGCACCAGCGAGCCGGTGACGGCGATCGAGCCCTCCAGGGCGTAGACCGGCTTCTGGTCGCCGATCCGGTAGCCGACCGTGGTCAGCAGGCCGCTGTAGGAGTTGATGATCTTCTCACCGGTGTTCAGCAGCATGAACGTGCCGGTGCCGTACGTGGACTTGGCCTCGCCCTCCTCGAAGCAGGTCTGGCCGAACAGGGCCGCCTGCTGGTCGCCGAGCGCGGAGGCGACCGGGATGCCGCCGAGCAGGTCGCCGAGGCGGCCGCCGGTGACCTCGCCGTAGACCTCGGCGGAGGAGCGGATCTCCGGGAGCATCGACAGCGGGACGCCGATGGACTCGGCGATCTTCTCGTCCCACTCCAGCGTGTGCAGGTTCATCAGCATGGTGCGGGAGGCGTTGGTGACGTCGGTGTAGTGCTTGCCGCCGTTCACACCGCCCGTCAGGTTCCAGATGACCCAGGTGTCCATGGTGCCGAAGAGGATGTCGCCGGCCTCGGCGCGCTCCCGCAGGCCGTCGACGTTGTCGAGCAGCCAGCGGGCCTTCGGACCGGCGAAGTACGAGGCCAGCGGCAGGCCGGTCTCACGGCGGAACCGGTCCTGGCCGACGTTGCGGCCGAGCTCGCGGCAGAGGGCGTCGGTGCGGGTGTCCTGCCAGACGATGGCGTTGTGGACGGGCTCACCGGTGTTCTTGTCCCAGAGCAGCGTGGTCTCGCGCTGATTGGTGATGCCGATGGCCTTGATGTCGTCGCGGGTGATGCCGGCCTTCTCGATGGCCCCGGCGACGACCTCCTGGACGTTCGTCCAGATCTCGGTGGCGTCGTGCTCGACCCAGCCCGGCTTCGGGAAGATCTGCTCGTGCTCCTTCTGGTCGACGGAGACGATGCGTCCGTCGCGGTCGAAGACGATGCAGCGGGACGAGGTCGTGCCCTGGTCGATCGCGGCGATGAAGGGGCCGGCGGTGTGGGCGTCGGTCACGGTGTGCTCCTGAAAGGTCAACTGGTCAACGGGCTGTACGTACGGCGCGTGCTGAGCGTTCCGCGGGACGGGTCCGTGGAACGGCGGCTCAACGGGTTTCTCAGGCGAATGCGACGTTGTAGAGGCCTGCGGCGATGGCGGCACCGATCAGCGGGCCGACCACCGGGACCCAGGCGTAGCTCCAGTCCGACCCGCCCTTGTTGGGCAGGGGCAGCAGGGCGTGCACGATGCGCGGACCGAGGTCACGGGCCGGGTTGATCGCGTAACCGGTCGGGCCGCCGAGGGACAGACCGATGGAGACCACGACGAGGGAGGTGATCAGGGCACCGAGGGTGCCGAGGCCCTTGCCCGAGTCGTTCAGACCCTGTGTGAGGACCGCCAGCACCAGCACGACGGTGCCGATGACCTCGGTGGCGACGTTCAGGACCGCGTTGCGGACCTCCGGGCCGGTGGAGAAGATGCCCAGCACGGGGCCGGCGCCCTTCTCCCGGGCCTCGATCGACTTGGCCTTGGCCTGTGTCTCCGCGTCTCCGACGATCTCCTCGTCGGTGAGGTGGGCGTGGAACTGTCCGTAGTAGGCGATCCAGACCAGAGCGGCACCGATCATGGCGCCGAGCAGCTGCCCGCCCCAGTAGATCGGGACGTCGCCCCACTCGATGCCGTCCTTCTTCAGCGCGAGCGCGAGGGTGACGGCCGGGTTGATGTGGGCGCCGGAGAGCGGTGCGGAGGTGTAGACGGCGGTGAGAACGGCAAAACCCCACCCGAAGGTGATGGCGAGCCAACCGGCGTTACGGGCCTTGGAGGCCTTCAGGGTGACGGCCGCGCAGACGCCGCCGCCGAGCAGGATGAGTAGGGCGGTACCGATGGTCTCGCCGATGAAGATGTCGGAGCTGGACACCCGCGACTCCTTTGTCCTTCGTCCAGGGGAAAGAGTTCGGCCCTTGGCGTTGTCACACTCTAGCGCGTATTGCCGGTAGGTGTTCGACAATGTCGACCGATGGACGGGAGTCTTGCTCCGGCGTTACGGGCACGTCAAGAGCTGGGTTGTCGAAAACGCGATCGTTATTGATCGAACAGGCCCGTCGATCTTGGGGCGGCTGCTGCCGAACACTTGTCCAGTGATCCAGTCTTCAGGGTGGAGGTGTAGGGCCTCCTCGCCTCGGTGTCCCGTAGGGGCGCAGCGCCGCTGCTAATGTCGCTTTGTCCGACAACGTGGTTGGCGGACCTGCCGCCGGACGGGCGGGAAGTCAGGCCTGTGGAGGCCTTGTAGGACCACCTTCGGGTGGCAGGGGCCCGTGAAGCAGGAACCCGAGGTGGCGCCGCGTAGCGGTGCTGACCGGAATCGCCTGCGTTCACGCAGGCGAGGGCGTCAAAGGCGCGTACGCGGGGTACGGCGAAGGCCGGGACACGTCACCGTGTCCCGGCCTTCGCCGTGTCGTACGGAAGGGGTCAGAACCGCCCGGCGCCCAGGTCCCGCGACACCGCGCGGGCGCAGTCCCGTACGGCCGCGATCAGCTCGGGGCGCAGCTCTCCGTCGCGGCACAGCCGCTCCACGGCGCCGGTGATGCCGACCGCGCCGACGGGCATCCGCCGCCGGTCGTGGATGGGGGCGGCGATGGACGCCACGCCCTCCCAGGTCTCCTCGACGTCGGCCGCGTACCCGCGGGCGCGGGTGAGGTCCAGGACGCCCTCGAAGTCGGACAGCGCGTGCACGGTCCGGTCGGTGAACGCCTTGCGCTCGCTCTCCAGCACCTCGCTGTGCGCCACCGGGTCGTAGGCCGACAGGACCTTGCCCAGGGCCGTGGAGTGCAGGGGCTGCATGGCGCCTATCTCCAGGACCTGCCGGCTGTCGTCGGGCCGGAAGACGTGGTGCACGATCAGCACGCCCTGCTGGTGCAGCACCCCGAGGTGGACGCTTTCGCCGCTGGACCGGGCCAGGTCGTCCGTCCAGACCAGGGCGCGCGCCCGCAGCTCGTGGACGTCGAGGTAGGTGGTCCCGAGCCGCAGCAGCTCGGCCCCCAACTGGTAGCGCCCCGAGGCGTCGTCCTGCTCGACGAACCCCTCCTGCTGGAGCGTGCGCAGTATGCCGTGGGCGGTGCCCTTGGCGAGGCCCAGCGACGAGGCGATGTCCGACAGGCCGAGCCGCCGTTCGCCGCCCGCGAGCAGGCGCAGCATCGCGGCCGCCCGTTCGAGCGACTGGATGTTCCGTGCCATCGCCGTCCTGCCTCCGTCCCCTTCGGCCGCCGTACGCGACTGAAACTTCCATCGTTCGGCAATGTCGAACACTACCGGTCGTTGCCGCCCTCTCGCTAATGGCCGTCACCAGCTTTTCGGCCACGCGCACCGTGCGGTGGCATTCTCGTGCCCCGCGGTGTCCGTCCGGTGCCCGCGGTGTGCCCGATGCGTCCGCGCGGTGTCCGAAGGGTGCCGGAACGGTGTCCGTCGTTGTTCTCGTCGTCGGAGTAAACCGCACCCGAGCGGGTGCGCCACGCCGGTCCGCCCCGTGGACGCCCCTGACCATCCGTGCCGCTCCGGGCTACGCTTGCCGCGTGCGCCTTCCGTGGGAAGCCGCAAAGCCGACAGCCGTCGCACTCCAGGGAGCAGCTCCATGGCCTCGTCGCCGAACACGTCCCTCACGTCCGCCGCCGCAGGCCGGGCCCGATCCGAGGCCCTCCGGGAGGCCCTCGCCACCCGTGTGGTGGTCGCCGACGGCGCGATGGGCACGATGCTCCAGGCGCAGGACCCCACACTGGAGGACTTCCAGCAGCTGGAGGGCTGCAACGAGGTCCTCAACGTCACCCGCCCCGACATCGTCCGCTCCGTGCACGCCGCGTACTTCGACGCGGGCGTCGACTGCGTGGAGACCAACACCTTCGGCGCCAACCTCACCGCACTGGGCGAGTACGACATCCCCGAACGCACCGCCGAGCTGTCCGAGGCCGGCGCCCGCATCGCCCGCGAGACGGCCGACGAGTACGCCGCCCGCGACGGACGGCAGCGCTGGGTGCTCGGCTCCATCGGCCCCGGCACCAAGCTGCCCACCCTCGGCCACACCACGTTCACCGCCATCCGTGACGCCTACCAGCAGAACGCCGAGGGCCTGCTGGCCGGCGGCGCCGACGCGCTCCTGGTGGAGACCACCCAGGACCTGCTGCAGACCAAGGCCTCCGTCATCGCCGCCCGCCGCGCCATGGAGACCGCCGGATACGAGGTCCCCCTGATCGTCTCGGTGACGGTCGAGACCACCGGCACCATGCTCCTGGGCTCCGAGATCGGCGCCGCGCTGACGGCCCTGGAGCCGCTCGGCATCGACATGATCGGCCTGAACTGTGCCACCGGCCCGGCCGAGATGAGCGAGCACCTGCGCCATCTGGCCCGCCACTCCCGCATCCAGCTGTCCTGCATGCCCAACGCCGGACTGCCGGTGCTGACCAAGGACGGCGCCCACTACCCGCTGACCGCGCCGGAGCTGGCGGACGCCCAGGAGAACTTCGTCCGCGAGTACGGTCTCTCCCTCGTCGGCGGCTGCTGCGGCACCACCCCCGAGCACCTGCGCCAGGTCGTCGAGCGCGTCCGGGACCTCACCCCCACCGGCCGCGACCCGCGCCCGGAGCCCGGTGCGGCCTCCCTCTACCAGAGCGTGCCGTTCCGTCAGGACACCTCGTACATGGCGATCGGTGAGCGGACGAACGCCAACGGGTCGAAGAAGTTCCGCGAGGCCATGCTGGAGGCCCGCTGGGACGACTGCGTGGAGATGGCCCGCGACCAGATCCGCGAGGGCGCCCACATGCTCGACCTCTGCGTCGACTACGTGGGCCGTGACGGGGTGGCCGACATGGCCGAACTCGCCGGCCGCTTCGCCACCGCCTCCACCCTGCCCATCGTCCTGGACTCCACCGAAGTGGACGTCATCCGGGCCGGGTTGGAGAAGCTCGGCGGCCGGGCCGTGATCAACTCGGTCAACTACGAGGACGGCGACGGCCCCGAGTCCCGTTTCGCGAAGGTGACCCGTCTGGCGCAGGAGCACGGCGCCGCGCTGATCGCGCTGACCATCGACGAGGAGGGCCAGGCCCGCAGCCCGGAAAAGAAGGTCGAGATCGCCGAACGGCTCATCGACGACCTGACCGGCAACTGGGGTATCCACGAGTCGGACATCCTCATCGACACCCTGACCTTCACCATCTGTACCGGTCAGGAGGAGTCCCGCAAGGACGGCGTCGCCACCATCGAGGCGATCCGCGAGCTCAAGCGCCGCCACCCGGACGTGCAGACCACCCTGGGCCTGTCGAACATCTCCTTCGGCCTGAACCCGGCCGCCCGCATCCTGCTGAACTCCGTCTTCCTCGACGAGTGCGTGAAGGCCGGCCTGGACTCGGCCATCGTCCACGCCTCCAAGATCCTGCCCATCGCCCGCTTCAGCGAGGAGGAGGTGCAGACGGCGCTCGACCTGATCCACGACCGCCGTGCCGAGGGCTACGACCCACTGCAGAAGCTGATGGCGCTGTTCGAGGGCGCCACCGCCAAGTCCCTGAAGGCGGGTAAGGCCGAGGAGCTGGCCGCCCTGCCGCTGGAGGAGCGCCTCAAGCGCCGCATCATCGACGGCGAGAAGAACGGTCTGGAGGCCGACCTCGACGAGGCGCTTCAGACCCGCGCCGCCCTCGACATCGTCAACGACACGCTGTTGGACGGCATGAAGGTCGTCGGTGAGCTCTTCGGCTCCGGCCAGATGCAGCTGCCGTTCGTGCTGCAGTCCGCCGAGGTCATGAAGTCCGCCGTGGCCCACCTCGAACCGCACATGGAGAAGTCGGACGCCGAGGGCAAGGGCACCATCGTGCTGGCGACCGTCCGCGGCGACGTCCACGACATCGGCAAGAACCTCGTCGACATCATCCTGTCCAACAACGGCTACAACGTCGTCAACCTCGGCATCAAGCAGCCGGTCTCCGCGATCCTGGACGCCGCCGCCGAGCACCGCGCCGACGTCATCGGCATGTCCGGCCTGCTGGTCAAGTCCACGGTGATCATGAAGGAGAACCTGGAGGAGCTCAACCAGCGCGGCCTGGCCGCCGACTACCCCGTCATCCTCGGCGGCGCCGCACTGACCAGGGCGTATGTCGAGCAGGACCTGCACGAGATCTACGAGGGCGAGGTCCGCTACGCCCGTGACGCCTTCGAGGGCCTGCGCCTGATGGACGCCCTCATCGGTGTCAAGCGCGGGGTCCCGGGCGCTCAGTTGCCCGAGCTGCGGCAGCGCCGGGTGCGCCCCGTGGCCGCGGCCACCGTCGTGGAGGACCGCCCCGAGGAGGGCCACGTCCGCTCCGACGTCGCCACCGACAACCCCGTGCCCACCCCGCCGTTCCGCGGCACGCGTGTGGTCAAGGGCATCCAGCTCAAGGAGTACGCGAGCTGGCTGGACGAGGGCGCCCTGTTCAAGGGCCAGTGGGGCCTGAAGCAGGCCCGCACCGGCGAGGGCCCCACCTACGAGCAGCTCGTGGAGAGCGAGGGCCGGCCCCGGCTGCGCGGCCTGCTGGACCGGCTCCAGACCGAGAACCTGCTGGAGGCGGCCGTCGTCTACGGCTACTTCCCCTGCGTGTCCAAGGACGACGACCTGATCATCCTGGACGACGACGGCAACGAGCGGACCCGGTTCTCCTTCCCGCGCCAGCGCCGCGGTCGCAGGCTCTGCCTGGCCGACTTCTTCCGCCCCGAGGAGTCCGGCGAGATCGACGTGGTGGGCCTGCAGGTCGTCACCGTCGGCTCCCGCATCGGCGAGGAGACCGCCAAGCTCTTCGAGGCCAACTCCTACCGCGACTACCTCGAACTCCACGGCCTGTCCGTGCAGTTGGCCGAAGCCCTCGCCGAGTACTGGCACGCCCGCGTCCGCTCCGAGCTCGGCTTCGCCGGCGAGGACCCGGCCGCGATCGAGGACATGTTCGACCTCAAGTACCGGGGCGCCCGCTTCTCCCTCGGCTACGGCGCCTGCCCCGACCTGGAGGACCGCGCCAAGATCGCGCAGCTCCTCGAGCCCGAGCGGATCGGCGTCCAGCTCTCGGAGGAGTTCCAGCTCCACCCCGAGCAGTCCACCGACGCCATCGTCATCCACCACCCCGAAGCCAAGTACTTCAACGCGCGATAAGGCCCCGGCCAGGGGGGCGACCCTGGCGAAAGGCGCTTCCGCGCGCGGCGTCGTAGACTGGTCGGTCCACCGCAGGCCGGTTCCCCACCCGGGAACCGGCCTGCTCGTCCCCCAAGGAGGTGCGCCGGATGACCACGACGATTCCCGCGCCAGGAACCCGTACGGCCGATGGCTCGGCCCTCCAGGCCGTGCTCCTCGACATGGACGGCACCCTGGTGGACACCGAGGGCTTCTGGTGGGACGTGGAGGTCGAGGTCTTCGCCGGCCTCGGGCACACCCTCGACGACTCCTGGCGGCATGTCGTGGTCGGCGGACCCATGACCCGCAGCGCGGGCTTCCTCGTCGAGGCCACCGGCGCCGACATCACGCTCGCCGAGCTCACGGTGCTGCTCAACGACGGTTTCGAGGCCCGCATCGAGCGCACGCTGCCGCTGATGCCCGGCGCCTCCAGACTCCTCGCCGAACTCGCCGCCCACGACGTCCCCGCCGCTCTGGTCTCCGCCTCGCACCGGCGCATCATCGACCGCGTCCTGACCTCGCTCGGCCCCCAGCACTTCGCGCTGACCGTCGCCGGCGACGAGGTCGAGCGGACCAAGCCGTTCCCCGACCCCTATCTGCTCGCGGCCTCCGGTCTCGGCGCGGACCCGTCCCGGTGCGCGGTCATCGAGGACACCGCCACCGGTGTCGCGGCCGCGGAGGCCGCCGGCTGCCATGTGGTCGCCGTCCCGTCCGTGGCCCCCATCGCCCCCGCCGTCCGGCGCACCGTCGTGACCTCGCTGGAAGAGGTGGACCTGCCATTTCTGCGCGGCCTGATGGCGGTCACGGCCAATTGAAAGCGCAACGAATTCCAAGATCGCGCGACTCCGCTCGGGACAGGGAATTCACCCGGCCGCGATGACTGAATTCCCACACAGGGGAATACCTTTCCACCTGTGACGTTGACCACGTACCGCGGCCTCTGAAGTGGTCGCCCGACGCCCCCGAACCCTCGGTTCGGGGGCGTTCGGCGCGCCTTTGTGTCCTGATTGACGAACAGTGCCCCAAACATTCCGTGGGTATTACATCGTTTGTGTCCACACCCGGTTCCGCAGCGTGATGGGAACTCAACTCCGGTGCGCGCGGGCCCCTCTGGCCGTGCGGGCTAATCTCGACGCGAGAACATCGCCGTACTGCCCAGGGCGCGCTCGCACCACCCCGCCAGCACCCGTCCTGGAACCCAGCTTTGGAGAACAAGCGCGCATGAACCGCAAGACCTTGGTGTTGCCGGCCGTGATCGGTCTGCTCACCCCGGTACTCGCCGCCTGCGGTGCCACCGACAGCGCGGGCGGCGGCGGGGACGCGATCGTCGTCGGCACCACCGACCGGTTCACCGCCTCCAAGCAGGCCCCGGCCCCGATCGACCCGGCCTACGCGTACGACGTCGGCACCTGGAACATCCTCCGCCAGACCGTCCAGACCCTCCTGGTCCAGCCGCGCGGCGACGGCGAACCGGAACCCGAGGCCGCCTCCAGCTGCTCCTTCACCGACTCCGGCAACGAGCGCTACGCCTGCACCCTGCGCGACGGTCTGAAGTTCGCCGACGGTGACCCGATCACCGCCGAGGACGTGAAGTTCTCCATCGACCGGGCCCGCTCCCTCAAGGCCGACAGCGGTGTCTTCGCCCTGCTGTCCACCATCGACCTCGTCGAGACCAAGGGCGACAACGAGGTGATCTTCCACCTCAACAGCCCCGACGCGACCCTCCCGTACAAGCTGTCCACACCCGTCGCCGGCATCGTCAACCCGGACGACTACGACAAGGACAAGCTGCGTGACGGCTTCCAGGTCGACGGCTCCGGCCCGTACACCCTGGACGCCGAGGTCGAGAACAACGAGCTGGTCCGAGCGGTGTTCACCAAGAACCCCCACTACAGGGGCCAGTTGGACCCGAAGAACGACAAGGTCGAGCTGCGCTCCTTCGACGGCGCCGACGCCATGGGCACCGCCCTGAAGAACGGCGACGTCGACCTGATGACCCGCACCATGACCCCGGAGCAGATCACCAAGCTCTCCGACGCGGCCGACAGCGACATCGACGTCGTCGAGTCCGCCGGCCTGGAGATCCGCTACCTCGCCTTCAACACCGACGCCTCGCCGGTCAGGAGCACCGCCGTCCGCCGGGCCATGGCCGAGGTCATCGACCGCGGCGAACTCGTCGCCAAGGTCTACGGCTCCCAGGCCGAACCCCTCTTCTCCCTGGTCCCCGCCGGCATCACCGGCCACTCCAACTCCTTCTTCAACAAGTACGGCGACCCGGACGTCGCCAAGGCGAAGTCGACCCTGGAGACGGCCGGCGTCACCGCACCGGTGAAGCTGACCCTCCACTACACGACCGACCACTACGGCGCCGCCACGAAGAAGGAGTTCGAGGTGCTGAAGAAGCAGCTCGACGACAGTGGCCTGTTCGACGTCACCATCAAGGGCACCCCCTGGTCCACGTTCCGCCCCGCCGAGCAGGAGGGCGAGTACGCGGTCTACGGCATGGGGTGGTTCCCGGACTTCCCCGACGCCGACAACTACCTCGCGCCCTTCCTCGACAAGGACAACTTCCTCGGCTCGCCCTACGCGAACAGCGAGATCCGCGGCAAGCTGATCCCCGAGTCCCGCCGTGCGGCCGACCGTCTCTCCGCCGCCGAGAGCCTCGCCGGCATCCAGGACATCGTCGCCGACGACGTGCCGATCCTGCCGCTGTGGCAGGGCAAGCAGTACGTCGCTGCCCGCGACGACGTCACCGGCGCCGAGTACGCCCTCAACGCCGCCTCCACCCTCCAGCTCTGGGAGCTGGGCCGCGGCAGAAGCGACTGACCGGACCTCACCATCCCTCCAGGCAGGGGCCGTTCGGCCTCGGGGGAGCCCGGAGTGCCCGCAATGCACCGACGACACAAGGCATCCATACGTGAACATACGCACCCAGTGGCCTGTCCTGACCATCGCGACAGGGCTGGCCGCCGGCCTGCTGACCGGTTGCGGCTCCGACTCGGGGGGATCCGGGGGCTCCGGTTCCAACGTCGTGGTGGGGATGTCCGACGACGTCCTCGCCACCGACCCCGCCTCCGGCTACGACCCTGGCTCCTGGCTGCTCTTCAACAACGTCTTCCAGTCGTTGCTGAGCTTCCCCAACGGCGCCACCGAGCCCGAACCGGACCTCGCCAAGGAGTGCTCCTTCGAGGAGGGCGGCACCACGGTCTACGAGTGCACCCTCAAGGACGGCCTGAAGTTCAGCAACGGTGAGGCGCTCACCGCGAAGGACGTCAAGTTCTCCTTCGACCGCATGCTGAAGATCAACGACGACGCCGGCCCCGCGATCATGTTCCCCATGCTCGACAAGGTCGAGACCCCGGACGACAAGACCGTCCGCTTCGACCTGAAGTACGCCGACGCCACCTTCCCCAGCAAGATCGCCTCCGGCGCCGGCTCGATCGTCGACGAGAGCTCCTACGACGCCGACGGACTCCGTAAGGACGGCAAGGCCGTCGGCTCCGGCCCCTACAAGCTGGAGTCCTTCGGCAAGGACGAGGCCGTCTTCACCGTCAACGAGAACTACCAGGGCCCCGCCGACGTCGAGAACAGCGGCGTCACCCTCAGGTTCTTCCACGGAGACCAGGACGCCCTGAAGAAGGCCCTGCTGGAGGACGACCTCGACGTCACCTACCGCGGCCTCAGCGCCTCCGACATCTCCGACATCGAGACCGACACCTCCACCGCCAGCGGCGTCGAGATCGTCGACGGCACCGGCGCCGAGGTCCAGCACCTCGTCTTCAACATGGACGACCCGGTCACCGGCAAGCTCGGCGTCCGCCAGGCCATCGCCTACCTCCTCGACCGCGAGGCCCTCGTCGACGAGGTCTACCAGGGTACCGCCACCCCGCTGTACTCGATCATCCCGGCCGGCATCACCGGCCACAACACGGCCTTCTTCGACACCTACGGCGCCCGCCCCTCCAAGGCCAAGGCCGAGGCCGCGCTCCGCGCCGACGGCATCAACGACAAGGTCGAACTGACCCTCTGGTCCACCCCGTCGCGCTACGGCCCCTCCACCGACCAGGAGTTGGAGGCCGTCGCCAAGCAGCTCAACGACAGTGGCCTGTTCGACGCCGACGTGAAGTCCGTCGCCTTCGACCGGTACGAGAAGGACATCGCCGCCGGCAAGTACGGCGTGTACGTCAAGGGCTGGGTCCCCGACTACCCGGACCCCGACAACTTCACCGGCCCCTTCTTCGGCAAGGGCAACGTGCTGGGCAACAACTACGACAACTCCACCATCACCGGTGAACTCCTCACGAAGACCGCCGCCGAGAGCGAGCGCTCCTCCACGGAGAAGGAGTACGCCGAACTCCAGAACATCGTCGCCGACGACGTCCCGCTCATCCCCATCTGGCAGGCCAAGCAGTACGCCGTCGTCCGCGACGACGTCTACGGCCTGGAGTACTGCCTGGACGCCTCCACCGTCTTCCGCTTCTGGGAGATCAGCAAGGACTGACACGAGCACGGGCCGACACCACGGCCCCGTACGACCGAGGGCGCTCCCTTCCACAAGAAGGGAGCGCCCTCGGGGCGTTGCGCAGGTTGCCGACGACTACTGCGCGCCGGGGCGCACCAGCCCGCTCTCGTACGCGTACACCGCCGCCTGCACCCGGTCCCGCAGCCCCAACTTCGTCAGCACATGGCCCACATGCGTCTTCACCGTGGTCTCGCTGACGAACAGGTCGGCGGCGATCTCCGCGTTCGACAGCCCCCGGGCCACCAGCTTCAGCACCTCGACCTCACGGTCCGTCAGTGTGTGCAGCGTGTCCGGCACCGGCTCCTCGCCCGACGGCAGATGCTCCGCGTACTTGTCCAGCAGCCGGCGCGTGATGCTGGGCGCGAGCATCGCCTCCCCACCCGCCACCACCCGGATCGCCTGCACCAGCTCATTGGCCGGCGCGTCCTTCAGCAGGAACCCGCTGGCGCCCGCCCGCAGCGCCTCCACCACGTACTCGTCCAGATCGAACGTGGTCAGCACCAGCACCTTGGCCGGACCGTCCCGCCCGGGACCGGTGATCTGACGGGTCGCCTCCACCCCGTCCATCCGGGGCATCCGAATGTCCATCAGCACCACATCGGGCTGCAGCGCCCGCACCTGGTCGAGCGCCTGGAGGCCGTCCCCGGCCTCCCCGACGACCGCGAGATCCTGCTCCGCCTCCAGAATCATCCGGAACCCGGTACGCAGCAGCGGCTGGTCGTCGACCAGTAGGACGCGGATGGCCACGAAAATCTCCTTCGGCTAGTCCGGCCCCATTCTGCCCTGCCCCTCGCCGGCCGACTCCGGTGACCTCACCTGGAGGGGGTACGGCGGGGGAGTCCCACCGAACTCCGGGCACACCGACCGGTGGTCGCACCAGCCGCACAGCTTCGTCGGCCGGGGCCGCCAGTCACCGGTCTCCGTGGCCAGCCGGATCGCCTCCCACAGCGCCAGCAGCTTGCGCTCCACCCGCTCCAGATCGGCGACCACCGGGTCGTACGTCAGCACGTCCCCACTGCCCAGGTAGACCAGCTGAAGCCGACGTGGCACCACCTGCTTCAGCCGCCACACCACCAGCGCGTAGAACTTCATCTGGAACAGCGCGCCCTCGGCGTACTCCGGTCGCGGCGCCTTCCCCGTCTTGTAGTCGACGATCCGCACCTCGCCGGTGGGCGCCACATCGACCCGGTCGATGATCCCGCGCAGCCTGAGCCCCGACTCCAGCTCCGCCTCGACGAACAACTCCCGCTCGGCGGGCTCCAGCCGCGTCGGGTCCTCCAGCGTGAACCAGCGCTCCACCAGCCGCTCGGCCTCCGCCAGCCAGTTCGCCAGCCGCTCACCCTCCGCGTCGTCCGCGAACAGTTCCGCGACCTCCGGCCTGGTCTCCCGCAGCCGGTCCCACTGCCCCGGCACCAGCGACCTGGCCCGCGGCGCCGTCCGCTCGGCCGCCGGCGCGTCGAAGAGTCTTTCCAGCACCGCGTGCACCAGCGTGCCGCGGGTCGCCGCCTCGCTCGGCTTCTCCGGCAGCCGGTCGATCACCCGGAACCGGTACAGCAGCGGACACTGCATGAAGTCGCCGGCGCGCGACGGCGACAGCGAGGCAGGCGGCGCGGCGGCGCGCACGACAGGACGGTCGCCCTCGCCACCCACGGGAACGGCGGGGGTGCCGTCGGTGCTGGTTTCCATGACCACAGACCATACGGCCCACCACTGACAGTGACCGTCAGGGGGCCCGTACGACCACCGTCCGACACCGCGCCCGCCGACACCCGTGTGCCTCGTGCGACGCGGGGGAAAACAGAGGGGGTGCCGGGGCGGAACGCGCCCCGGTGACGGCATAGCATCGACGACAGACCCTTCCGCCCGGCCACCGGGTGCGGAAGACGCTTCGAACGAGGGGACATCGTGGAGACGAGCGGCGGGAGCGGGCAGCCGCGGTCCGACAGTGAGCAGGCACCCGAGAGCGCCCACGGCGACGCGATCGGGACACCGGTGAACCAGGACGCCCCCACTCCGCCCGCCCCCACCCCACCGCCGACCGGCCCGAAGACACCTCCGCACCGGCCCCCGCCCCCACGCGACGGACGACGCCGAGAAGTCCACTGCCGCGACCCCCGCCGACGACGAGTAGGCCGACAAGGGCGACGCCCGACACCGGCGAGACGCCCGACAGCGCCGAGACCCGGACACCGCCGAGGCGCCCGACGACCGCGTGCCGTCCGAGAGCGCCGAAGCCTCCGGTGACCGCCCGCCCACCGACCCGGCGAGAACACCCGCACCCGCCGCCCCTGAGAAGGCGTCCCCACCGACCTGACCAAGGTGCCCACCCGGCGGACGAGGCCGGAGCGCACCGCCACGTCCGCGCGCCCCTACGCCCACTCGGACGCCGCCCCCAAGCCCCCGAGCGCCCCAAGGAGCCCGGTGGCGGCATCCTCATGGGCCGTCCCTTCGGCGTGCCCGTGTACGTCGCGCCCAGCTGGTTCCTGGTCGCCGCCCTGATCACCTGGGTCTTCGGCGGCCAACTCGACCGCGTCCTGCCCGAACTCGGCGCCCTCCGCTACCTCGTCGCCCTCTTCTTCGCGGTCGCCTTCTACGGCTCCGTACTCGTCCACGAACTCGCCCACACCATCGCCGCCCTGCGCTACAAACTGCCCGTGCGCCGCATCCAGCTGCAGTTCTTCGGCGGTGTCTCCGAGATCGAGAAGGAGTCCGAGACCCCGGGCCGTGAGTTCGTCCTCGCCTTCGTGGGCCCCCTCCTCTCCCTGATCCTCGCCGGCGTCTTCTACGTCGCCCTGCTCGCCGTCGAACCGGGCACCGTCCCCGGCGTCCTGCTCGCCGGCCTGATGATCTCCAACCTGATCGTGGCCGCGTTCAACCTCCTCCCCGGCCTCCCCCTCGACGGCGGCCGGATGCTCCGCGCCGTCGTCTGGAAGATCACCGGCAAGCCCATGAGCGGCACCATCGCCGCCGCCTGGGTCGGCCGGGCCCTCGCCGTCTCCGTCCTCATCGGCCTGCCGCTGCTCACCCAGTCCGGCATGCTCGGCTCCGCCGCCGAGGACAGCGTCGGCATGGACACCGTCCTCGACGCCCTGCTCGCCGCCATCCTCGCCGCGATCATCTGGACCGGCGCCGGCAACAGCCTCCGCATGGCCCGCCTGCGCGAACACCTGCCCGAACTCCAGGCCCGTGCCCTCACCCGCCGTGCCGTCCCCGTCGAAACCGACACCCCCCTCTCCGAGGCCCTGCGCCGCGCCAACGAGGCCGGCGCCCGCGCCCTCGTCGTCGTCGACCCCGACGGCGAACCCCTCTCCCTCGTCCGCGAGGCCGCCATCGTCGGCGTCCCCGAACACCGCCGCCCCTGGGTCGCCGTCAGCGTCCTCGCCCAGGACCTCACCGACGGCATGCGCGTCTCCGCCGAACTCGCCGGCGAAGAACTCCTCGACGCCCTCCGCGCCGCCCCGGCCACGGAGTACCTCGTCGTGGAGGAGTCCGGGGAGATCTACGGCGTCCTGTCCGCGGCCGACGTGGAACGGGCCTTCGTGAAGGCGATGGCCAGACCCAGCTGAGACAGCCCCTCCCCGGACCATGGTCGGCGCGCCCTCCGGGGACCGGTACGCTGGGTCACATGTCCGAACCGACCGGTGCCGCCCGCCGTCGCGGGCCCTTCAAGGTCGGGGACCAGGTCCAGCTCACCGACCCCAAGGGACGCCACTACACGTTCACGCTCGAAGAGGGAAAGAACTTCCACACCCACAAGGGTTCCTTCCCGCACGACGAGCTGATCGGCGCTCCCGAGGGCAGTGTTGTCCGCACCACGGGGAACGTCGCCTACCTGGCGCTCCGCCCCCTGCTCCCCGACTACGTCCTGTCCATGCCCCGCGGCGCCGCCGTGGTCTACCCCAAGGACGCGGGGCAGATCCTCGCCTTCGCCGACATCTTCCCCGGCGCTCGCGTCGTCGAGGCCGGCGTCGGCTCCGGCTCGCTCAGCAGCTTCCTGCTGCGCGCCATCGGCGACCAGGGCATGCTGCACAGCTACGAGCGCCGCGCCGACTTCGCCGAGATCGCCCAGGCCAACGTGGAGCGCTACTTCGGCGGCCCCCACCCCGCCTGGCAGCTCACCGTCGGCGACCTCCAGGACAACCTCAGCGACACCGAGGTCGACCGCGTCATCCTCGACATGCTCGCCCCCTGGGAGTGCCTGGAGGCCGTCTCCAAGGCCCTCGTCCCCGGCGGCATCGTCTGCTGCT
Organism: Streptomyces sp. MNU76; assembly: GCF_020982545.1. GTDB lineage: Bacteria > Actinomycetota > Actinomycetes > Streptomycetales > Streptomycetaceae > Streptomyces. The sequence continues at coordinate 200,145 of NZ_JAJKLK010000019.1, forward strand.
ACGTGGCGACCACCACCCAGCTCGCCCGGACCGTCGAGTCCATCCGCGAGATCGGCTGCTTCAACGAGCCGAGCGCCTGGGAATCGATGATCCGCAACTGGCACATCGAAGGCCTCGCCGTCCGCCCCGACCACCGGATGATCGGCCACACCGGCTTCCTGCTCACCGCCCGCCGTCTCGCCGACGGCGTCGAGCCCCCCATGCGCCGCCGCCGCCCCGCCAAGGGCGCCTACGGCGAGGACTACGCCGGACCCAACGCCGACGGCGGCTCCGGCCGCTGACCGCGACGCACGACGAACGCGCCCCCGCCGTGGCCGAGTTCCCCGCAGCGCCCGGGAACTCGGCCACGGCGGGGGCCCGTTGACGCACCACCCGAAAAGCTGCGGGAACCACGTACCCCGCCGTTCCACCCCACTGTGACGTGTGGCACCATGCGGGTCATCCCAACCGGCACAGCACCCTCAGGAGACGCTCCTAGTGCAGCAATCCGCCGTCCCGGAACTGGCACACGCGCACACCCGCCCCATCCACTGGCTCGCCACGGCCACCGCCCTCGCCGGCGTCGTCGCCCTGTCGTCCGCCCTCCAGCCCGACGCGGCGAGGCGGCCCAGCTCCCCGCGACAGCCCCGGCCCCGCCGCCGTGGCGCCCCCGACCCTGCCGAGGTGGACCTCCCGCTCGACTGCGGACCCGTCGGCGTCGTCGTGAAGAAGCAGGGCTCCGAGGACCTCGACGGGGACGGCCGGCCCGAGACCGTGGCCGTCGTGCACTGCGACGCCAGCATGGGCACCCCGCCCGACGGCGTGTACGTGCTCACCCGCTCCACCGACGCGGCGCAGCCCCGGGTCGTCGCCACCCTGGTGAACCCCAAGGACCGCACCACCGTCTCCGACTTCGCCGTCCGTGACGCCACCGTCACCGCCACCCTGCACGGCTACTCGTCGGCCGAGGTCCCCAACTGCTGCCCGGACGTCACGAACCCCGCCAAGTGGCAGTGGAAGAACGGGGCGTTCGTCCGCTCCACCCCCGCCGGGGCACAGAGCGTCTGACACCCGTCGCCTCCGGGCGAAGGGGATGTGATCACCCGGCAAACACGGTGTGAGAAAGCAGACACAGGGCGACGTGGAGTGCCGGCAGGGTCACTCCGCGTCAGGCCCGAAGACCTCGACCCTGTCCGAAACGCGACGTACATGGATGCACTCGCCCGGACACTCCTTGGCGGAGTCCACCACATCCGTGAGAAGCGGCAGCGGAACGGGCGTTGTCGCCCCCGGGGCCTGCAGCAACTCGTCGCCCGGACTCTTCACATAGGCCAGTCCGTCGATGTCCAGCTCGAACACCTCGGGCGCGTACTGCACGCAGATGCCGTCACCGGTGCAGAGGTCCTGGTCGATCCAGACCTCGAGCGCCTCGCCCGCGGCCTCCTGCTGCACGCTCATCTCTCCTGCCGCCTCATGTGTCGGGTCATCCGTCGAGTCATCCGCCGAGCCGGTCGGGAACGATGCAGGCTCTGACGGGTGTTGAACAGTTCGACCCTACCCGGGGCGGCTTCCCCATCATGTTCGGTGGGTATCCCCTTGACGTGAGGGAGAGCGCAAGGGTGAAGATCGGACACACCCCGACCGTCTTTGTGATCTAGGGGTTTCAATCGACACCCACCCAGGTAGGGTCTGGAAGCGTCCAGCTCCCCTTGGAGGAGGTGAGGACCGTGGCAGCCCACGACGACGACATGAACCGCGGCATCCGCCCGGGACGAGGGTCCGACGACCCGGCCGGGCAGATTGCCTACCTTGAGCAGGAGATCGCCGTCCTGCGACGCAAGCTCGCCGACTCTCCGCGACACACGAGGATTCTCGAAGAGCGGATCGTCGAGCTGCAGACCAATCTGGCCGGCGTGTCCGCGCAGAACGAGCGGCTCGCCAACACGCTCCGTGAGGCCCGCGACCAGATCGTGGCCCTCAAGGAGGAAGTCGACCGGCTCGCACAGCCGCCGGCCGGCTTCGGTGTCTTCCTCACGGCGAACGAGGACGGCACGGCCGACATCTTCACCGGAGGCCGAAAGCTCCGGGTGAACGTCAGCCCCAGCGTCGACCTGGAAGAGCTCCGGCGAGGCCAGGAAGTGATGCTCAACGAAGCTCTCAACGTGGTCGAGGCCATGGAGTACGAGAGCGTCGGCGACATCGTCACCCTCAAGGAGATCCTCGAGGACGGCGAGCGCGCCCTCGTGCAGGGGCACACCGACGAGGAACGGGTGGTGCGGCTCGCCGAGCCACTGCTGGACATCACCATCCGCCCCGGCGACGCCCTCCTGCTCGAACCCCGCTCCGGCTATGTCTATGAGGTCGTGCCCAAGAGCGAGGTCGAGGAACTCGTCCTCGAAGAGGTCCCCGACATCGGGTACGAGCAGATCGGTGGCCTCGGCAACCAGATCGAGATGATCCGCGACGCGGTCGAGCTCCCCTATCTCTATCCGGACCTGTTCAAGGAGCACGAACTGCGCCCGCCCAAGGGCGTCCTGCTCTACGGCCCCCCCGGATGCGGCAAGACGCTCATCGCCAAGGCCGTCGCCAACTCGCTGGCCAAGAAGGTCGCCGAGGTCACCGGGCAGGCCCAGGGCAAGAGCTTCTTCCTCAACATCAAGGGCCCCGAGCTCCTCAACAAGTACGTCGGCGAGACCGAGCGACAGATCCGCCTCGTCTTCCAGCGTGCGAGGGAGAAGGCCAGCGAGGGCACCCCCGTCATCGTCTTCTTCGACGAGATGGAGTCCCTCTTCCGCACCCGCGGATCCGGCGTCAGCTCGGACGTGGAGAACACCATCGTCCCGCAGCTGCTCGCCGAGATCGACGGTGTGGAAGGCCTGCAGAACGTCGTGGTCATCGGCGCCTCCAACCGCGAGGACATGATCGACCCCGCCATCCTGCGCCCCGGTCGGCTCGACGTGAAGATCAAGATCGAGCGTCCGGACGCCGAAGCGGCCAAGGACATCTTCCAGAAGTACCTCACCGAGCGTCTCCCGCTGCACACGGACGACCTCGGCGAACACGGTGGCTCCAAGACCACCACCGTCCAGAGCATGATCCAGACGGCAGTGGAACACATGTACGCCGAGTCCGAGGAGAACCGCTTCCTGGAGGTCACCTACGCCAACGGCGACAAGGAAGTCCTCTACTTCAAGGACTTCAACTCCGGCGCCATGATCGAGAACATCGTCGGCCGCGCCAAGAAGATGGCGATCAAGGACTTCCTCGACAAGAACCAGAAGGGCCTCCGCGTCTCCCACCTGCTCCAGGCCTGCGTGGACGAGTTCAAGGAGAACGAGGACCTGCCCAACACCACCAACCCGGACGACTGGGCCCGAATCTCCGGAAAGAAGGGCGAGCGGATCGTCTACATCCGTACGCTGATCACCGGAAAGCAGGGCGCCGATACAGGGCGCTCCATCGACACGGTGGCGAACACCGGACAGTACCTGTAGAACGCAGGGCGGCTGCGGGTGCCCTCAGTGGGTACCCGCAGCCGACTGTTTTCCAGGTGAAGGCCGGAGCAAGGCAATGACGCAAATGATCTCCCCACCAGCGCAGAGCCGTTCTAGGCTCTTTCGTACCGCCGAGTCGCGCAGTGCGGGGACGGGCACCGCACACGCACCGGAGCGCCAGCGGTACTTGAGCAGCGCCCCCGACCGAGGGCGCCGCCGGGCAAGGAGGGCCGCATGACCGTACGGCGAGTAATGGGCATCGAGACGGAGTACGGGATCTCCGTCCCCGGTCACCCCAATGCCAATGCCATGCTCACCTCGTCCCAGATCGTCAACGCCTACGCAGCGGCGATGCACCGGGCCCGCCGGGCCCGCTGGGACTTCGAGGAGGAGAACCCGCTGCGGGACGCGCGAGGCTTCGACCTCGCCCGCGAGGCCGCCGACTCCAGCCAGCTCACCGACGAGGACATCGGCCTCGCCAATGTCATCCTCACCAACGGCGCGCGGCTCTACGTCGACCACGCCCACCCCGAATACAGCGCCCCCGAGGTCACCAACCCCCTGGACGCCGTCCTGTGGGACAAGGCCGGCGAGCGCATCATGGCCGAAGCCGCCGAACGCGCGGCACAGCTTCCCGGCGCCCAGCCGATCCACCTCTACAAGAACAACACCGACAACAAGGGCGCCTCCTACGGCACGCACGAGAACTACCTGATGAAGCGGGAGACCGCCTTCTCGGACATCGTGCGCCACCTGACCCCCTTCTTCGTCTCCCGCCAGGTCTTCGCCGGCGCCGGCCGCGTGGGCATCGGCCAGGACGGCCACGAACACGGCTTCCAGCTCAGCCAGCGCGCCGACTACTTCGAGGTGGAGGTCGGCCTGGAGACCACCCTCAAGCGCCCCATCATCAACACCCGCGACGAACCCCACGCCGACGCGGAGAAATACCGCCGCCTCCACGTGATCATCGGCGACGCGAACCTCTCGGAGATCTCGACCTATCTCAAGCTGGGCACGACGGCCCTGGTGCTCTCGATGATCGAGGACGGCTTCATCGCCGTCGACCTGGCCGTCGACCAGCCCGTACGCACCCTCCACCAGGTCTCGCACGACCCGACCCTGCAACGCCTCATCACGCTGCGCAGCGGGCGCACCCTGACCGCCGTACAGCTCCAGATGGAGTACTACGAGCTGTCGCGCAAGTACGTGGAGGAGCGCTTCGGAGCGGACGCGGACGACCAGACCAAGGACGTCCTGAGCCGGTGGGAGGACACGCTGAACCGCCTGGAGAACGACCCCATGAGCCTCTCCGGAGAGCTGGACTGGGTCGCCAAGCGGGAGCTGATGGAGGGCTACCGGCGCCGTGACGGCCTCGACTGGGACGCCGCCCGGCTCCACCTCGTCGACCTCCAGTACGCCGACGTGCGCGCCGAGAAGGGCCTCTACAACCGTCTGGTGGCCCGCGGCAAGATGAAGCGGCTGCTGACCGAGCAGGGCGTCGACGAGGCCCGTACGAAGCCGCCGGAGGACACCCGTGCGTACTTCCGCGGTCGCTGTCTGGAGCAGTACGCGGACGACGTCGCGGCGGCCTCCTGGGACTCGGTGATCTTCGACCTCCCGGGCCGGGACTCGCTCCAGCGCGTTCCAACCCTCGAACCGCTTCGCGGAACGCGAAATCACGTCAAGGAGCTGCTGGACCGCTGCCGCACGGCAGAAGACCTGGTCAGGGTACTTTCCGGCCACTGAACCGCGCTTCAATCGTGATCAGCGGGGCAGGGTGGAAACACCGCCGTCCGGGAATCATCGAGGTGGTCCCCGGACGTTGTGGAAACAACAGGGCCAATGTCGGACCCGGCTTGTAGGGTCTGATCATCACCGATCGGCAGGAATGCCGACCTGCCGACCATGTCGGGCAACAGAGCGGGGTGAGGGTTATGGCGACCAAGGACACCGGCGGCGGCCAGCAGAAGGCCACCCGTTCCACCGAGGAGACCGAGGCGGCGCCGGAGGCGCAGGCGTCGGAGGACCTCAAGGAACGCCAGGAGAAGCTGAGCGACGACGTGGACTCGGTTCTGGACGAAATCGATGATGTGCTCGAAGAGAACGCCGAGGACTTCGTTCGGTCATTCGTTCAGAAAGGTGGCGAGTGACCTTCGAATCGAAGGTTACTGGGGCTGCCTCGGATGGCAAGTGAAGAAGGTGCGAAGCGCTGCGTACGGTGTGGGGAGTTCAGACCGTATGCGGCGTTCGCTCGCAAGCGGTCGAATCTAGACGGCTTGCAGCGCCATTGCCGGAACTGCGCGACCAGCGTCCCTAGCCGAGACATGGAGTCTCCGGTGCTCGGCCCCGCCGATTGCGTGTCTGAGGGGCACAAGCGCTGTCGCGGGTGTGGTCAGGTGAAGCCGCACAGTGAGTGGCATCGAAAGCGCGAGGGCTTCGCCGGTCGCTGTAAGGCGTGCAGGACGGCGGCGCGACCCGCAGAGCATCTTCGGCGTAAGTACGGTCTCACCGAAGCCGACCGCGACGAGTTGATCGCCTCTCAAGGGGGCGTCTGCTGTATCTGTTTGTCGGCCCCGGCCGCGCATGTGGATCACTGCCACAAGACGGGTAGGGTCCGAGGCGTACTGTGCTTCAACTGCAATGCTGGCCTCGGTCTGTTGAGGGACGACCCTGACGCGTTGAACCGAGCTGCCGACTATCTGGAAGGAAACGCGTGGAAGCCAACACTCGTAGCACCGGGCGTCTACCAGCTGCCTTCCTGACGCCTGGGTCGTCGTCCTTCATGGACTTCCTGTCGGACCACCAGCCGGAGCTGCTCCCCGGCAAGCGGCAGCTGCCGCCGACCCAGGGCGTCATCGAAGCTCCGCACGGCACGACGATCGTGGCCGTGACGTTCCCCGGCGGTGTGGTGCTCGCCGGTGACCGCCGGGCCACGATGGGGAACATGATCGCCCAGCGGGACATCGAGAAGGTGTTCCCGGCCGACGAGTACTCGGCCGTCGGGATCGCCGGCACGGCCGGTCTGGCCGTGGAGATGGTGAAGCTGTTCCAGCTGGAGCTGGAGCACTTCGAGAAGGTGGAGGGCGCGCAGCTCTCCCTGGAGGGCAAGGCGAACCGGCTCTCCACCATGATCCGTTCCAACCTCGGCATGGCCATGCAGGGCCTGGCCGTGGTCCCGCTCTTCGCGGGTTACGACGTGGACCGGGAGAAGGGCCGCATCTTCTCGTACGACGTGACGGGCGGCCGTTCCGAGGAGAGCGGGTACGCGGCCACCGGCTCGGGCTCGATCTTCGCGCGCGGTGCGATGAAGAAGCTGTTCCGTGCCGATCTCTCCGAGGACGAGGCGACGACCCTCGTCATCCAGGCCCTCTACGACGCGGCAGACGACGACTCGGCGACCGGTGGTCCCGATGTCGCCCGCCGGATCTACCCCATCGTCACCGTGATCACCGAGGACGGCTTCCGTCGGCTCACCGACGAGGAGTCCTCCGAGATCGCCCGCTCGATCCTGGAGCGGCGTCTGGAGCAGCCGGACGGCCCCCGGGCCGCGCTGCTCTAGCCGGTCCGGCCTCGACGGCCCCTCTTTATCAAGGTGATCCAGTGACTTCGACAGAAAGGGACGGATAACCGGTGTCGACGCCGTTCTATGTCTCACCCCAGCAGGCGATGGCCGACCGGGCGGAGTACGCCCGTAAGGGCATCGCCCGTGGCCGCAGCCTGGTCGTGCTGCAGTACGCCGACGGCATCGTGTTCGTCGGCGAGAACCCGTCCCGCGCGCTGCACAAGTTCAGCGAGATCTACGACCGGATCGGCTTCGCGGCCGCCGGCAAGTACAACGAGTACGAGAACCTGCGGATCGGTGGTGTGCGCTACGCCGACCTGCGTGGTTACACCTACGACCGTGACGACGTGACCGCCCGTGGTCTCGCCAACGTCTACGCCCAGACCCTGGGCACGATCTTCTCCTCCGCGGCCGAGAAGCCGTACGAGGTGGAGCTGGTCGTGGCCGAGGTGGGGGAGACCCCCGAGGGCGACCAGATCTACCGGCTGCCGCACGACGGGTCGATCGTGGACGAGCACGGTTCGGTCGCGGTCGGTGGCAACGCCGAGCAGATCAGCAGCTATCTGGACCAGCGGCACCAGGACGGCATGTCCCTGGCGGAGGCGTTGAAGCTCGCCGTCCAGGCCCTGTCGCGCGACACCAACGGCACGCAGCGGGAGATCCCCGCGGAGCGACTGGAGGTGGCGGTTCTGGACCGTACGCGTCCGCAGCAGCGCAAGTTCAAGCGCATCGTGGGCCGTCAGCTCGACCGTCTGCTGGAGGCGGACGGCGCCTCCACAGAGGCCGAGAGCTCCGAGGAAGAGGACGAGTAGCACCGGCGTCCGCAGGACCCGCCCGTAGTGCGCCCCGGCCGACACAGGCCGGGGCGCGCGGCGTTCGGTGCCTTTTGGCAGCGCGCCCTGAAAGGGCGCGTGCTCAGCTCCCTGCCCGTGCCGTGGACCCCCGCACCACCAGCTCCACCGGGATGTCTCCCTCCTTCGGTGTGCGCCCCTCCAGGACGGCCAGCAGGGCCTCCATCCCGCGCTCCCCGAACAGCTCCGCGTCCAGCCGGACGGTGGTCAGCTCGGGGTCGAGGGCGGTGGCGAGGGCGAGGTCGTCGAGCCCGGTGACGGACACGTCCTCGGGGATCCGCAGCCCGAGGCGCCGTACGGCCTTGTAGACCCCGGCGGCCAGCTTGTCGTCGTCGCACACCACGGCCGTGGGGCGTCTCCCGGTGCCGGTGTCGGTCAGGGCCGCCTCCGCCGCGGCCAGTGCCCCTTCGATGGAGATCGGCGCCGCGGCCGTGCGCAGCGACGCGCCCGGCACCGCGGCCACGCGTTCCGCGAGTTCCCGTGCGCGGACGTGGAAGGTCCAGGAGGGGATGTCCGCGGCGAGGTGCAGGAAGTCGAGGTGCCCCAGGGCGAGCAGGTGTTCGGTGACCTGGCGGATGCCGTCGCGGATGTCGAGGTTGACGGTCGCGGCTCCGAGGCTGCCGTCGGGGTCGCTGTCGAGCATGACGAGGGGCAGTTGGTCGCCGCGGATGGCGGTGAGCGCGTCCGCGGCCATGGAGGAGGCGATCACGCCGTCGAGGGCGGCCTGGGCCGAGGCGAAGGGGTCGCGGGCGGGGCCCACGCCCTCGGGGAGGGTAGAGGACCACGCCGAAGCCGTGGCGGGCGGCGACGCGGGCGGCTCCCGTGTAGACGCCGGCGAAGAACTCGGTGGTGAGGGCGGGGACCACCAGCAGGACGGTGCGGGTGCGGCCGAGGCGGAGGTTGCGGGCGGCGAGGTTGGGTCGGTAGCCGAGTTCGCGTGCGGCCTGGCGTACGCGTTCCGCGGTGGTCTCGGCGACGCGGCCGCGCCATTTGTCGCCGAGGACGAGGGAGACGGCGGCCTGGGAGACGCCGGCGGCCTGGGCGACGTCACGGCTCGTGGGCCGGGTACTACCTCGTGCCACCGTCGGCCTGCTCCCTCGTCTGGACTCGCGGTCAGGGCACATGGTACGTATGACCCGGAGACGTTATACGTAACACGTCGCTCGTGAGAGCCCGTCGAGAGGCAGGACATGGCCGCCGGATATCTCGAGATCCTCAGGACGCGGCACGCCGCGCGACTGCTCGCCGGAACACTGGTGGGCCGGCTGCCGAACGCCACCGCCGCCGTCGCGATCGTGCTCTTCGTCCGCGCGGAGGGCGGCACCTACAGCCTCGCGGGCGCGCTCGCGGCGGTGTACGGCCTGGCCAACGCCGTCGGGCAGCCGCTGCTGGGGCGGTTGGTGGACCTGTACGGGCAGCCGCGGGTGCAGTTCCCCGCGGCGGTCGTCTCCGCCCTCGCCATGGTCGTCTTCGCGCTGTCCGGGCTGGATCCGTTGGGGCTGGCGTATCTCGCGATGGCGGTCGCGGGGCTGTGCACGCCGCCGCTGGAGGGCGGGCTGCGGGCCCTGTGGTCCTCGGTGCTGCGCAGGGAGGAGCAGGTGCACACGGCGTACGCGATGGACGCCGTGGCCCAGGAGCTCATGTTCACCGTCGGGCCGCTGCTGGTGACGCTGTGCGTGGCGCTGTGGTCGGCGTCGGCCGCGCTGGTGGTGCTGAGTGTCATCGGGGTGCTGGGGGCGCTGTGGGTGGTCGTCTCGCCGCCTTCGAGGGCCTGGCGGTCCGCCCCGCGTGAGGCGCACTGGCTGGGCGCGTTGCGTTCGCCCGGGCTGCTGTCCCTCCTCGGCGCCTTCCTCTTCGTCGGTGTCGCGCTCGGCTCGATCACCGTCGCCGCCCTGTCGTACGCGGACGGCCACGGCGGGGACGTGGTGTACGGCTGGCTGATGGCGGGTGTCGGCCTGGGGGCGCTGGTGGGCGGCACGGCGTACGGCGCGCGGCAGTGGACCGGGGCGCCCGAGCGGCGGCTGCAGGTGCTGGTGGCGCTTCTGGCGGTGTGTTACGTGCCGCTGACGCTGATGCCGGGTCCGGTGGGGATGACCGGGCTGACGACCCTCGCCGGGGTGTTCCTGGCGCCGGCGATCGCGTGTGTGTTCGTCCTGGTCGACCGGCACGCGCCGCGGGGCACGGTCACCGAGGCGTTCTCCTGGATCGTGACGACGTTCACGGTGGGCCAGTCGGTCGGAACGGCCGTCGCCGGGCCGGTCGTCGAGTGGGGCGGGACGCTGTGGGGTTTCGTCGTGCCGGGTGCGGCGGGGGCCGTGGCGTTGCTGGTTCTGCTGGCCACGGGGCGGGTTCTCGCTGTTCCTTCCGGGGGTGCGGTGGTTGCGGTCTCATCGGAAAATGATCCAAACCGTGCTGCCGAACCCCGTTTCAGCTCGGTGGATCGGGCGTAATGTTCAGTCATGGACCGCCGCATTTTCGGGCTGGAGAACGAGTACGGCGTCACGTGCACGTTCAGGGGACAGCGCCGTCTGTCTCCTGACGAGGTGGCGCGGTACCTCTTCCGCCGTGTCGTGTCATGGGGCCGCAGCAGCAATGTGTTTCTGCGGAACGGAGCCCGCCTCTATCTCGACGTGGGCTCACATCCGGAATACGCGACACCCGAATGTGACAACGTGACCGAACTCGTCACTCACGACAAGGCCGGCGAGCGCATTCTCGAAGGACTGCTGGTCGACGCCGAACGCCGCCTGCACGAGGAGGGAATCGCGGGCGACGTCTACCTCTTCAAGAACAACACGGACTCCGCCGGCAACTCGTACGGTTGCCATGAGAACTATCTGGTGGCCCGGCACGGGGAGTTCTCCCGTCTCGCGGACATCCTGATTCCGTTCCTCGTCACCCGGCAGCTGCTCTGCGGCGCGGGCAAGGTTCTGCAGACCCCGCGTGGTGCGGTGTACTGCGTGAGCCAGCGCGCGGAGCACATCTGGGAGGGCGTCAGCTCCGCGACCACCCGCTCCCGGCCCATCATCAACACCCGTGACGAACCGCACGCGGACGCCGAGCGGTACCGCCGTCTCCACGTCATCGTGGGTGACTCGAACATGTCCGAGACGACCATGCTGCTCAAGGTCGGGGCCACCGACCTGGTGCTGCGCATGATCGAGGCGGGCACCGTCATGCGCGACCTCACCCTGGAGAACCCGATCCGGGCGATCCGCGAGGTCAGCCATGACATCACCGGCCGTCGCAAGGTGCGGCTGGCCAGTGGCCGGGAGGCCTCCGCGCTGGAGGTGCAGCGCGAGTACTACGAGAAGGCCGTGGACTTCGTGGAGCGCCGCGGTATCCGTACGGGCACCGTGGAGCAGGTGCTGGAGCTGTGGGGCCGCACGCTGGACGCGATCGAGGCGGAGGACCTCGACCGGATCGGTACCGAAATCGACTGGGTGATGAAGTACAAGCTCATCGAGCGGTACCGGGCCAAGCACAACATGACCATGTCGCATCCGCGGGTCGCGCAGATAGACCTCGCGTATCACGACATCCACCGTCGTCGTGGCCTCTACTACCTGCTGGAGAGGAAAGGTCAAGCCACCCGCATCTGCAATGACTTGAAGATCTTCGAGGGCAAGTCGGTTCCGCCGCAGACCACTCGGGCCCGGCTGCGCGGCGACTTCATCCGGCGCGCGCAGGAACAGCGCCGGGATTTCACGGTCGACTGGGTGCATCTCAAGCTCAACGACCAGGCGCAGCGGACCGTGTTGTGCAAGGACCCGTTCCGTTCGGTGGACGACCGGGTGGAGAAGCTGATCGCGGGAATGTGACCTCCGGTTGAGGAAACCGGCCCTCGGGCCCCGTACGTCCTCGTACGGGGCCCGTCGCACGCCTTAGAGTGGCGGGCGACCAGAGTGCCGTCTGAGATCTGAGGAACACGTGCGCCGAATTGCCGGCCTTCTCGTCGTGCCGCTGCTGCTGCTCTCCGCAGCGGCCTGCGGCAGCGACGACGACAAGGGCTCCGACTCCACCTCCACGAAGAACGGAGTGCCCGCGATCACCAAGGGCGCCGAGTTCGGGGAGAAGCCGACCCTCGCGAAGGGGGAGGGTGACCCGCCGAAGGAGTTGAAGGTCGAGGTCATCAGCGAGGGTGACGGCGCGAAGCTGAAGAAGGGCGACGTCGCCGAGGTGAACTACCTCGGCCAGGAGTACGACGAGTCGGAGCCCTTCGACAACAGCTACGACAAGAAGCAGACCTTCCCGGTCACGCTGGGTGCGGGTGGTGTCATCCAGGGCTGGGAGAAGGGCCTGGAGGGCCAGAAGGTCGGCAGTCGGGTGGAGCTGGTGATCCCCCCGGATCTCGGGTACGGGGCGCAGGGGCAGGGCGACATCAAGGCCGATGCCACGCTGGTCTTCGTCGTGGACATCGTGAAGGGCACGACGATTCCCGCCTCGGCGAAGGGCACGGAGGTCGCCCAGGACAATGTCGACCTGCCGAAGGTCGGCACGAACACCGACGGCAAGGAGCCGACGGTGACCATGCCGAAGGACGCTGAGCCGCCGACGAAGCTCGTCTCGAACTACGTCCTGGAGAGCGACGGCGCCGTCGTGAAGGACACGGACAGCGTGGTCGTGAACTATGTCGCCCTCCTGTGGGAGGGGGGCAAGAACTTCGACAGTACGTACAAGACGGGCAAGACGGCGACGCTCCCACTGGACCAGGTGACGCTCAAGGGTCTGAAGGACGGTCTCGTGGGCAAGAAGGCGGGCAGCCGGGTGCTTCTCGTCCTGCCGCCCGACCAGGCCTTCGGTGACAAGGAGCAGCAGGGCATCCCGAAGAACTCCACGCTGGTCTTCGCCGTGGACATCCTGGCCGTGATGTAAGACTGGGCAGGTTGCCCATCAGGCATCGCGCATGACGTTCGTACGACAGAGGAGCCAGTGCAGTGAGCATCGAGAAGCCCGAGATCGACTTTCCCGAGGGCGAGCCGCCGGCGGACCTGGAGATCAAGGACATCTGGGAGGGCGACGGCGAGGTGGCCCAGGCGGGCCAGACCGTCACCGTGCACTACGTGGGTGTGTCCTTCTCCACCGGCGAGGAGTTCGACGCCAGCTGGAACCGCGGGACGCCGTTCCGTTTCCCGCTCGGTGGCGGTCGTGTCATCAAGGGCTGGGACCAGGGTGTGCAGGGCATGAAGGTCGGTGGCCGTCGCCAGCTGACCATTCCGGCCCACCTCGCCTACGGGAACCAGAGCCCGACTCCGGCGATCAAGCCCGGTGAGACGCTGATCTTCGTGGTCGACCTCCTCGGGGTCTGATCCATCGGATCCCGGTTCCGCGGCGATCGTGCCGTGACCGGTCCCGACTGTCTGGGGTCCATGCCTTTTCGGGCATGGGCCCTCGGCTTTTGCCGCGACGCTTCGTAGCGGTACGGTCGTGCCGCGGAAACACCCGGAGGAAGGGCGTCGATGGCCATTGCCAAGGCCGAGCGGTTGATGAACCTGGCGCTGTGTCTGCTGGGGACGCGGCGGCCGCTCAGCAAGCGGGAGCTGCGGGATTCGATCGAGGCGTATGTCGAGGCCGCCGGGCCGGGAAGTGGCGCAGCCGGCTCCGACGACTCCTTCAACCGCATGTTCGAGCGCGACAAGGACGATCTGCGCGAACTCGGCCTGGTCATCGAGACGGTGGAGAACCTCGACGGCGAGGTCGGCTATCTGGCCCGACGCGACAGCAACAGCCTCCCGCCGATCACCCTCGACGCCGAGGAGGCCGCGGCCCTCGGGCTCGCCGCGAAGGTCTGGCAGCAGGCTCGTCTCGCCGGGGCCGCGAGCGGTGCCCTGCAGAAGCTGCGCGCGGCCGGGCTGCCCGAGGACGTCGACCCGTACGAGGCACACGGGGCCCTGGAGCCGCGCATCCCGGTGCACGAGGCCGCCTTCGAGCCGTTGATGCTGGCCTGCCGTGACCGGCGTCCCGTCGTGTTCGAGTACCGCAAGGCGACCGCCGCGCGCCCCGAGCCCCGTCATGTGGAGCCGTGGGCACTGGAGTGCTGGCGCGGTCACTGGTACCTGGCCGGCTTCGACCGGGACCGGGGTGCCGAGCGGGTCTTCCGGCTCTCCCGGATCACCGGCAAGGTCCGCAGCCGGGGTGCCGCTTTCACCGCCGAGGTCCCCGACGTCGTCACCGTGCGGGAGACGGTCGCGAGCTGGGCCGGGGAGACCGCCGACCGTTCCGCGCTGATCCGGTTGCGCTCCGGCGCCGGCTACCCGCTGCGCGCGAAGGCATCCCTCGTTCGGGAACTCGGGGACGGTTGGGACGAGTTGGAGATTCCGTACGGGCACGGTCTGGATGCCTGGCTGGTGGAGTTCGGGCCCGACGTGGTGGTCCTGGAGCCCGCCGAGCTGCGGGCCGACGTGGTGGACCGGCTGCGTGCCGTGGCCAAGGGTTGAGGGGGACGTAAGAACGTGGTGGGAAAACCGGCCCGGCCGGCGAACGCCATCGATCAGACCCGGCGGATGCTCTCCCTGGTGACGTATCTGCGGGAGCGGCCCGGCGCCCGGATCGAGGACGTCGCCCGTGCCTTCGGGATCACCGAGGACGAGCTGGTGTCGGACCTCGATGTGCTGCCCATGTGCGGGACCAGCTTCCGCGGCGGTGACCTGCTGGACATCGACACCGACGGCGAACGTATCTGGTGGCACAATCCGGCCGCCCTCGGCGCGGAGGCCGCCGAGCCGCTGAGGCTGGCCGCCGACGAGGCCACCGCGCTGCTGGTGGCCGCCCGGGCGGTGGCCACCCTGCCCGGGCTGCGGGAGGGCGACCGGCAGGCCCTGCTGCGGGCCACCGCCAAGGTCGAGGGCGCGGCCGGGGACGCGGCGGGCGCCAGCTCACGCCTGTCGGTCACGTTCGAGGCCGAGGGCGGGGTCTTCGCGGACGTCGACCGGGCGATCTCGGAGCGCCGGCGGCTGTGGATCCGCTACTACTCGCCCGCCCGGGACGAGGTCACCGAGCGCGAGATCGACCCGATCCGCCTGGTCAGCGTGGGTCACACCTATGTCGAGGCCTGGTGCCGCCGTTCCGAGGCCCGGCGTACGTTCCGGTTGGACCGGGTCGCCGAGATCAAGATCCTCGACGAGCCGTCCGCGCCGCCCGAGATCGAGCTGCGGGACCTGTCGGAGGCGCTGGTGCAGCCGGCCGCCGAGGATCCCGAGGTGGTGGTCGAGGTGGGTCCCGGCGGGCGCTGGGTCGCCGAGTACTACCCGCACGACAGCGCCGAGGAGCTGCCGGACGGCGGGCTGCGCATCAGTCTGCGCACCCCCGACCCCGCCTCGCTGCGGCGCCTGGCGCTGCGGCTGGGGCGCGACGGCCGGATCGTCTCCCCGAAGGACCTCGCCGACAGCGCCCGCCGGGCGGCCCGCGAGGCACTGGCGGCCTACGACGAGGCCGAGCCGACCAGACCGTGACCGCGGCGCCGCAACACCACGGCACCGCGTGACGGCGGCACCGGGGGCGGCGGGACGTGACGACGACGGCGTACGACCGGAATAGGGAGATACGAGGGCTGTGAGCGGCGGGTCGGTTGTGTCGGGTGTGAAGTCGGGTGTGAAGTCCGGGGTGCAGGAGATCCAGGAGATCCGGGAGATGACCGTCGCGGTCGCCTTCGCGGGGATGAAGAAGGCGGTCGACGTGGTGTTCAGGGCCGGTTGCCCCGACTGCCGGGCCAACTTCGAACTGGGGGCGAGCGCGCTGCGGCTGGCCATCGGCGCCACCAGCAAGACCACCTTCTACTCCTTCACCTGCCCCGAGTGCGGCACCGCCGTCCGCAAGCCGGCCGGTGAGCGCATCGTCGAGCTGCTGACCGGCGGCGGTGTGCGGACCCTCAGGCTGCATTCGGAGGGATAGGGCCAGGGGCTAGGGTCGGCTCATGTTCTGGGCGATGTTCGCGGTGGCTGTGGGTTTTGTCGGGCTGGTCGTGCTCGGGGTGCTGGCCGTGCGGGTCTTTCTGGAGGCCCGGCGGCTGGGAGCACAGGTCGCGGAGTCGGCGCGGAGGATCAGCCGGGCGGCGGAGGATCTGGAGCGGGCGACGGCGAGCGCGGCCCGCTCTGTGGACGCTCTGTGAGGCGCGGCCGAGGCTCCTGTGAGTTGACAGCGCGGTGCGTTTTGCGCCACTTCGCCCTGTCACCTTCTCACCTTGGGCAGGTACGCTGCCTGTCGCGGCACGGAGAACGAGGCCCGGGTCGCGAATCGGGAGTGCGCAAGGGGATTGCCCAGCGTTCACCCCTGAGCGTTACGATCGCTGCCAGTACGATCGTTCGGACACTTGTCCGACTGGTCGGACAGCCCCCACCCGCCGCCTCGGTGAAGAAGGTAGACAGCTATGGGTAGGCTCGGCCCCACCGAGATCATTCTGATCCTCGTCGTCATCATCCTGCTGTTCGGTGCGAAGAAGCTTCCGGACATGGCGCGCTCGCTGGGCAAGTCCGCCCGCATCCTCAAGAGCGAGGCCAAGGCCATGAAGTCCGACGGCCAGGACGACACCAACGCGGCGGCAGCACCCCCGCACGCCGGCGGCGAGGCCCCCGCGCAGCGCACCATCCAGGCCGCTCCCGGCGACGTGACCAGCTCGCGCCCGGTCACCGAGCCGACGGACACCACCAAGCGCTGACGCAAGGCCGGACCAGACTTCCGGCCTGCCGCACGAGATGAGGACGTGGGTTGCTCAAGTCTGCCCGCAACAAGGAGAAGGATCCCGAGGGGCGGATGCCCCTCGTGGAGCACCTTCGCGAGCTCCGCAACCGGCTGGGCAAAGCGCTCCTGGCGATCGTCGTGGCCTCTGTGGTGGGTCTGGTCTTCTATCAGGAGATCATCAACTTCCTCACCCGGCCGGTCCAGGAGTCCGTCGGGTGCACGCGCGACTTCACCGAGCTCGCCAAGGAGAGCCAGGGAGCCTGCGGCAACATCACGATGTCGGGCCTGATGGGCCCGTTCACGCTGATGATCAAGGTGTCCCTGACGGCCGGTGTGGTCATCGCCAGCCCGGTCTGGCTCTATCAGCTGTGGGCCTTCATCGCGCCCGGCCTGCACCGGCACGAGAAGCGCTACTCGATGGCCTTCGTGGCCGCGGGCTTCCCCCTGTTCATGGTGGGCGCCTACTTCTCGTACCACGTGCTGCCCGCGGCCGCCGAGGTCCTGCTCGAGTTCACCCCTGACGACACGGTCAACCTGCTGCCGCTGGACGAGCTGCTGGACCTCGTGACCCGCATGGTGATCGTCTTCGGCCTCTCCTTCGAGCTGCCGCTCGTGCTCGTCATGTTGAACATGACCGGCATGGTCACCGGCCGACGGATGCTGGGCTGGTGGCGGGCCATGATCATGTGCGTCACCGTGTTCGCCGCGTTCGCCACCCCGACCGTCGACCCGGTCTCGATGCTCTCGCTGGCCGCGCCGATCATCCTGCTGTACTTCTTGGCCACCGGCTTCTCCCTGCTGAACGACAAGCGCAGGCGACAGCGCGATGCGCTCGGCCCCGACGACGACGAGGCCTCCGAGCTGGATCTCACCCCCGAGGACGTCGGCGAGGTCGAGACCGTGTCAGCGGCCAAGGCGCTCCCCGCGCAGACCGAGCCCGAGCGGGAACGGATCAACGGGTACGACGACGTGACCTGAGCACCGGCACACGGCACGGCACGAAGCCGAGACGAGACGAGACGGCGGTGGGCCCCATCCGGCATCCCGGGTGGGGCCCACCGCCGTCGTACGTCCGTCCGTTCGCCGTGATTCCTTTTCGGACGATGGGCGGTCCTGATCTCGACGGTGCCACGATCCGGATAATGATCGTCCTGTTGTCAGTGGGGCCCGGTACGCTCGAAAGCACGATGACAGAGGACCTCTCACCGGCCGAGCGGTACGCGGCAGCACGTAGGCGCGCTGCCGAGCAGGCCACCGCGCTCGCCTCCTTCCGCGAGATGTACGACTTCGGTCTCGACCCCTTCCAGATCGAGGCCTGCCAGGCGCTGGAGGCGGGCAAGGGCGTCCTGGTGGCCGCCCCCACCGGCTCGGGCAAGACGATCGTCGGCGAGTTCGCCGTCCACCTCGCCCTGCAACAGGGCAAGAAGTGCTTCTACACGACACCCATCAAGGCCCTGTCGAACCAGAAGTACGCCGACCTGTGCCGCCGTTACGGCGCCGACAAGGTCGGTCTGCTCACCGGTGACAACAGCGTCAACTCCGACGCCCCCGTGGTCGTGATGACCACCGAGGTCCTGCGGAACATGCTGTACGCGGGCTCCCAGACCCTCCTCGGCCTCGGATACGTCGTCATGGACGAGGTGCACTACCTCTCCGACCGCTTCCGGGGCGCCGTGTGGGAAGAGGTGATCATCCATCTTCCCGAGTCGGTCACCCTGGTCTCGCTGTCCGCCACCGTGTCGAACGCCGAGGAGTTCGGCGACTGGCTGGACACCGTGCGCGGCGACACCGACGTGATCGTCTCCGAACACCGGCCGGTGCCGCTGTTCCAGCACGTGCTCGCCGGACGGCGGATGTACGACCTGTTCGAGGAGGGCGAGGGCAACAAGAAGGCCGTCAACCCGGACCTGACCCGGATGGCGCGGATGGAGGCCAGCCGGCCCTCCTTCCAGGACCGCCGGCGCGGCCGTGCCATGCGCGAGGCCGACCGTGAGCGCGAGCGCAGACAGCGGTCGAGGATCTGGATCCCGAGCCGCCCCGAGGTCATCGAACGGCTCGACTCCGAAGGTCTGTTGCCCGCCATCACCTTCATCTTCAGCCGCGCCGCCTGCGAGGCCGCCGTCCAGCAGTGCCTGTACGCGGGCCTCCGGCTGAACGACGACGAGTCCCGGCACAAGGTGCGCGCCCTCGTCGAGGAACGCACCGCCTCCATCCCCCGCGAGGACCTCCACGTCCTCGGCTACTACGAGTGGCTGGAAGGCCTGGAGCGCGGCATCGCGGCCCACCACGCGGGCATGCTGCCGACGTTCAAGGAGGTCGTCGAGGAACTCTTCGTACGCGGCCTGGTCAAGGCCGTGTTCGCCACCGAGACCCTCGCGCTCGGCATCAACATGCCCGCCCGCTCGGTGGTGTTGGAGAAGCTCGTCAAGTGGAACGGCGAGCAGCACGCCGACATCACCCCCGGCGAGTACACCCAGCTGACGGGGCGTGCGGGCCGACGCGGCATCGATGTCGAGGGCCACGCGGTGGTGCTGTGGCAGCGGGGCATGAACCCCGACCACCTCGCCGGGCTCGCCGGCACCCGGACGTACCCGCTGCGCTCCAGCTTCAGGCCGTCGTACAACATGGCGGTCAACCTGGTCGAGCAGTTCGGGCGGCATCGCTCGCGCGAGTTGCTGGAGACCTCGTTCGCGCAGTTCCAGGCCGACAAGTCGGTCGTCGGGATCTCCCGCCAGGTGCAGCGCAACGAGGAGGGCCTCGAGGGCTACAAGGAGTCCATGACCTGCCACCTCGGGGACTTCGAGGAGTACGCGCGCCTCAGGCGGGACCTCAAGGACCGCGAGACCGAGCTGGCCAAGCAGGGGGCCGCGCAGCGGCGCGCCGAGGCCGCCGTCGCGCTGGAGAAGCTCAAGCCCGGCGACGTCATCCATGTGCCCACGGGCAAGTACGCCGGGCTCGCGCTGGTGCTGGACCCGGGGCTGCCCGCCGGGCGGTCCAACGGCCACCGGGGGTTCGAGCACCACGACGGGCCGCGTCCGCTGGTGCTGACCGCCGAGCGGCAGGTCAAGCGGCTGGCGTCGATGGACTTCCCGGTGCCGGTGGAGGCGCTGGAGCGGATGCGGATCCCGAAGTCGTTCAACCCGCGTTCGCCGCAGTCGCGCCGGGACCTGGCGTCGGCGCTGCGCACCAAGGCCGGGCATCTGGTGCCGGACCGGCACCGCAAGCGGCGGGCCGCCGCCGCGGACGACCGGGAGATCGCGCGGCTGCGCGCCGAGCTGCGAGCGCATCCGTGCCACGGGTGCAGCGACCGTGAGGACCACGCACGGTGGGCCGAGCGGTACCACCGGCTCAAGCGGGACACCGCGCAGCTGGAGCGGCGTATCGAGGGCCGTACGAACACGATCGCGCGGACCTTCGACCGTATCGTCGCCCTGCTCACCGAGCTGGACTATCTGCGGGGTGACGAGGTCACCGAGCACGGCAAGCGGCTCGCCCGGCTCTACGGCGAGCTGGACCTGCTCGCCAGTGAGTGTCTGCGCGCGGGTGTGTGGGAGGGGCTCGGGCCCGCGGAGCTCGCTGCGTGCGTCTCGGCGCTGGTCTACGAGGCGCGCGTCGGGGACGACGCGATGGCGCCGAAGCTGCCGTCCGGGAACGCCAAGGCCGCGCTCGGGGAGATGGTGCGGATCTGGGGGCGGCTGGACGCGCTGGAGGAGGAGTTCCGGATCACGCAGAGCGAAGGGGTCGGGCAGCGGGAGCCGGATCTCGGCTTCGCCTGGGCCGCGTACATGTGGGCTTCGGGAGCGGGGCTGGACGAGGTGCTGCGGGAGGTGGAGATGCCGGCGGGTGACTTCGTGCGGTGGTGCAAGCAGGTGATCGATGTGCTGGGGCAGATCTCCGCGGCGGCGCCTGCCGGGTCGACCGTGGGGAAGAGTGCGCGTAAGGCTGTGGACGGGGTGTTGAGGGGGGTTGTGGCTTACTCGTCGGTGGGGTGAGGCTTCGCCGGGCGGGGAGTGGGTTGGGTTGTCGGACGGGTGCGGGTGAGTGGGGCTTCTCGCGCAGTTCCCCGCGCCCCTGAAGACTGTTCAGTGGGTTACCTAGTCGCGCCAGCTGCCGTATTCCGTGATGTCCTCGGTGTCTTCGAGGGCTGACGGTTCGCAGAGGAAGCCCGGGGTTCGGGTGCCGTCGGCGAGTTCGACGGTGCCCAGGGTCATGGGGCGGGGGAGGGTCGTCAGGAGGCGGCCCAGGCCCTCTGCCGGGAGGCGCCAGACCTCGGTCTCGATCGGGGCGCCGCCCTCGCCGACATGGACCAGGCCCGGCTTCGGCGGGGTCGTGCGCAGGGCGTGGAGGCGGTAGACGGGGGCCGTCGTGGTGGTTCGTTCCAGCCGGGCGCCCAGGGACAGCAGTTGGGGGTTCAGGGGCTGGCCCGAGAGGTGGGCGCCCACCACCGCCAGGCGGGTGTCCGGCTGGAGTACGGTGGCGACGCTGGCCAGGCGGCCGTCCGTGAAGGCCGGGCCGACCAGCATCACGCCGAAGGGGAGACCGTTCACCTCACCGGCGGGGACGGCCACCGCCGCGAGGTCGAAGAGGTTGGTGGAGTTGGTGAAGCGGCCGAGGCGGGCGTTGGCGCCCAGCGGGTCGGCGGCCACCTCGGCGAGGGTGGGGTGGCCCGGTGTCGTCGGCAGCAACAGGGCGTCCGCGTCGGCCACTTCGGCGAGCGCGCGGGTGCGCAGGGCGGACAGCTGGTCCTGGTCGGCGAACAGCTGGTGGGCCGGGATGTCCCGGGCCCGGGTGATGATGCCCGCGACGGTGGGGTCCAGGGAGTCCACGCCGTCCGCGATCGCCTTGTCGACGAAGGCACCGACCGCCGTGTAGCGCTCGGCCACGAAGGCGCCCTGGTAGAGCATGGCCGCCGCCTCGGTGAACGGGGTGAGGTCGAGGGTGCGTACGTCCGCGCCCGTGGCCCGCAGACGGGTGACGGTCGCCTCGTACGCTTCCGCCCAGCCCTCGTCGAGTTCGCCCAGCTGAACGTGTGAGGGGACCGCGACGCGCCAAGGGCCCGGAGCGGGGAGGGACGGGAGGACGCGGTCGGGCGGGGAGGTCATGTGGGCGAGGGCTTGTTCCGCCTCCGGGAGAGTGCGGGCGAACACCGTGACGCAGTCGATCGAGGCACAGGCCGGGACCACGCCCGCGGTGGGGACCAGGCCCCGGGTGGGCTTCAGGCCGACGATGCCGTTGAAGGCGGCCGGCACCCGGCCGGAGCCCGCCGTGTCGGTGCCGAGGGCTAGGTCGACGAGGCCGAGCGCCACCGCTACGGCCGACCCCGCGCTGGAGCCGCCGCTGACGCGGGACGGGTCGTGGGCGCCCCGGACCGCGCCGTACGGGGAGCGGGTGCCGACCAGGCCCGTGGCGAACTGGTCGAGGTTGGTGGTGCCGAGGACGAGGGCGCCGGCCGCGCGGAGGCGGGCGACGGCCGGGGCGTCGGCGTCCGGGGTGTACGCGTACGCCGGGCAGCCGGCGGTCGTGGGGAGGCCGTGGACGTCGATGTTGCCCTTCACGGCGAGCAGGCGGCCGGCGAGGGGGAGGTGGGCGCCGGCGGCCAGGCGGGCGTCGATGGCCTCGGCCTCGGCCTCCCGCGTCGGCGCGGGGGCGTAGGTCGATCCAGATCTCGGGGCGGTCCACGGCTTCGATGCGGGTGTAGGCCGTGCGGACTCTGGTGAGGGTGGGGGAGGGGGCATGTTGGCTCCTGGGGGTGGGGTGGGGTGGGGTGCGGTCGTTGGGTGCGGGGGATTCTTTCGCCCCGCCGCCCCTACCGTCCCGTCCTTCAGGGGCTGTGCCCCTTCGACCCCCCGCCAACCGGGGTGGGGTGTGGGGTTGTCGGCGGGTGCGGGTGGGTGGGGTTCTCGCGCAGTTCCCCGCGCCCCTTATAAGGCGGGTTGGTGGTGTCCGGGGTCAGGATGATCAGGGCGTGCCTGGGGACACCTGGGTGCCCGGGGTGGTGAGGATGCGGTCGATGACGCCGGTCGTGGGGGAGGGGACTCGGGACTCCATCTTCATGGCCTCCAGGGTCAGGAGGGGCTGGCCGGTGGTCACCCGGTCGCCCGGTCGGACGGTCACCTGCCAGACCGACGCGGTGAACTCGGCCTCGATCAACTGGGCGCCGTCGGGCACGTGGACCTCGGCGGGCTATACCGGCTCGGCGGCCCCCGTCTCCGCTCTGTCGAACTCGCCGGCGGCCTCCCAGGCGGCCCTCTCCGCCGCGAACGCCCTTTGCTGCCGACCTCTGAACTCGGCCACCGAATCGGCGTGTTCGGACAGGAACGTCTCGTACTCGGCCAGGGAGAAGGTGCCCTGCTCCACGCGCGGGACGAAACGGCCCGAGACGATGTCCGCGCGCAGCGCCAGCAGTTCGTCGGCGTCCACGGGATACCACTTGATGCGGTCGAAGAAGCGGAGCAGCCAGGGCGAGCCGGGCTCGAAGGCGCCGCGCTGCTGCCAGGGGGACCACACCTGGGTGGTGCGGCCGACGAACTGGTAGCCGCCGGGCCCTTCCATGCCGTACACGCAGAGGTAGGCGCCGCCGATGCCGACCGAGTTCTCCGCCGTCCAGGTGCGGGCCGGGTTGTACTTCGTGGTCACCAGGCGGTGACGGGGATCCAGCGGGGTGGCCACAGGTGCGCCCAGGTAGACGTCGCCGAGGCCCAGGACCAGGTACTCGGCGGCGAAGACGGTGTCGTACACCTCCTCCACCGTGTCCAGGCCGTTGACGCGGCGGATGAACTCGATGTTCCAGGGGCACCAGGGCGCGTCGTCGCGGACGCCCGCCATGTAGCGCGCGATGGCCTCGCGGGTCGCGGGGTCGTCCCAGGAGAGGGGGAGGTGGATCGTGCGGGAGGGGACGATCAGTTCGTCGGTGGGGGGCAGCGCTGTCACGATCCGCCGGACCGCGTCGAGGAGTGCGGACTGGGTCAGGGTCGCCGGGGCCGTCCGGATCTGCAGGGAGCGGATGCCGGGGGTGAGGTCGGTCACGCCGTCGAGGCCCGCCTCGGCGACCGCCTCCATCAGGGCGTGGACGCGCATCCTCAGGGCCAGGTCGAGCCGCATGGGGCCGAACTCGACCAGGAGGTTGTCGTCCCCGCTGCGGCGGTACGTCACGTCGCCGTCGCGGGCCAGGACGCCGCCGTCGACGATCGGGGGGCGGGGCGAGGCGTCATCGGCGACCGGGAGGAAGCGGACGGTGTCCCCGGGGCGCAGCTGGCCGAGCTTCCAGCGTTCGGTGGAGACGACCGTGGCCGGGCAGACGAAGCCGCCGAGGGAGGGGCCGTCGGGGCCCAGGAGCACCGGCATGTCCCCGGTGTAGTCGACGGCGCCGACCGAGTACGGGGTGTCGTGGATGTTGGACGGGTGCTGGCCGGCCTCTCCGCCGTCGGCGCGGGCCCAGCGGGGCTTGGGGCCGATCAGGCGCACGCCGGTGCGGGCGGAGTTGAAGTGGACCTTCCAGTCGGCCGCGTAGAACTCGTGGATGTCCTTCTCGGTGAAGAACTCCGGTGCCGCGTGCGGGCCTTCGAGGACGGCCACCCGCCAGGAGGTGGGGAAGGCGGGGCGGGCGTCCGGCGGGACGGGTGCCGCGTGTTCCGTGGCCGCGCCGCCGTGCAGGACGTCGCCCGTGCGCAGGGCCCGGCCGCCGTGGCCGCCGAAGCGGCCCAGGGTGAACGTGGCCGCGCTGCCCAGGAACGAGGGGACGTCCAGGCCGCCGCCCGCGAAGAGGACGTAGGTGCGCAGGCCGTGGTCGGTCGGGGCACCGACGGCCAGTACGGATCCGGCGGGCACTGTGACGGGTTCCCACCGGGCGACCGGTGCGCCGTCCACGGTCGCCTGGGCGGGCGCACCCGTCACACAGACCGTGGTGGCGTGTGTGAAGCGCAGCGTGGGCCCCTGGAGGGTGCATTCGAGGCCGGGGGCGCCCTCGGGGTTGCCCAGCGCCCGGTTGCCGAGGCGGAAGGACAGGTCGTCCATGGGGCCGCTGGGCGGGACGCCGACCTGCCAGTGTCCGGTGCGGCCGGGCCAGTCCTGCACGGTGGTGAGCGTGCCGCCGGAGACGACCTCGATGCGGGGCGTCGGGTCGGAGACGGCGGCGAGGGTCGCCGTGGTGTGGTCGGCCCGTCGGAAACCGGGGTCGGTGAGGGCCGCCCGTAGCTGGCCCAGGTTCGTCTCGATGCCGTCGATCCGGGTCCTCGCCAGTGCCTCGTCCAGCCGCCGCAGCGCGTGGGCGCGGTCGGAGCCGTACGCGACGAGCTTCGCCAGCAGCGGGTCGTACGACGTCGTGACCTCGGTGCCCGTCTCCGCCCAGCCGTCGACGCGGACGCCCGGCGGGAACTCGACCCGGGTCAACAGGCCCGCGCTCGGCCGGTGTTCGCGACAGGGGTCCTCGGCGTGGATCCGGGCCTCGACGGCGTGGCCGCGCGGCTGGCCCGGGGCCCGGACGACGGCCCTGTCGCCGCGGGCCAGGCGCAGCATCCAGGCGACGAGGTCGACGCCGTAGACCTCCTCGGTGACCGGATGCTCCACCTGCAGGCGGGTGTTGACCTCCAGGAAGTACGCCTCCTCGCGGGCGGCGTCGTACACGAACTCGACCGTTCCGGCGGAGCGGTACTCGACGCTCGCGCACAGGTCGCGGGCGGCGGCGGTCAGCCGGGCGCGCACATGGTCGGGCAGGCCGGGGGCCGGGGCCTCCTCGACGACCTTCTGGTGGCGGCGCTGGAGGGTGCAGTCACGGTCGCCGAAGGTGACGACGAGGCCGTCGCCGTCGCCGAAGACCTGCACCTCGACATGGCGGGCCCGCTCGAGGAACCGTTCGAGGTAGACCCCCGAGGACGACGCGGCGAAGGAGGCGGCGGCGACGCGCCGCACCCGCTCCCAGGCGTCGGTGAGTTCGGCGGCGGATCGACATGCCGACATACCGATACCGCCGCCCCCGCCGGTGGCCTTGAGCATCACCGGGTAGCCGATCTCCGAGGCGTGGCCGAGGGCCTCGTCGAGCGAGGCGAGCAGGTCCGTGCCGGGCAGGAGGGGCACGCCCGCGGCCTCGGCCGCCGCCCGCGCGGTGTGCTTGGCGCCGAACAGCTCCAGTTGGTCGGGGGTCGGTCCGACGAACACGATGTCGGCCTCCGCGCAGCGGCGGGCGAAGTCCGCGTCCTCGGAGAGGAACCCGTACCCGGGGTGGAGGGCGCCCGCGCCGGTGTCCTTGGCGGCCTTCAGGACCAGGTCCGCGTCGAGGTACGACTCCTTCGCGGGCGCCGGGCCGAGCCGTACCGCCTCGTCGGCGAGGCGGACGTGGGCGGCGCAGCGGTCGGCGTCGGAGTACACCGCGACCGTGCGTAGGCCCAGTTCGCGGGCGGTGCGGATGATCCGGACGGCGATCTCGCCCCGGTTGGCGACCAGCAGGGTGTCGAAGGTCATGTGCCCGCTCCGGTGGTCGTCGCTTCTCCGGCGTCCGGCGCCCGGCCGGTGATCGTCACTTCCACGGCCGTCGGGTCGAAGCCGTTGCAGGGGTTGTTCATCTGGGGGCAGTTGGAGATCAGGACGAGCACGTCCCGCTCGGCGCGCAGGGTGAGGGCGAGGCCGGGGGCGGAGATCCCGTCGACGATGCCGAGGGTGCCGTCCTGCTCGACCGGGACGTTCATGTACCAGTTGATGTTCGACACCAGATCGCGTTTGCCGAGGCCGTGCCTCGCGCCCTCCGAGAGGAAGTTGTCCACGCAGGCGTGCTGCGACCAGGTGTGGTGCCCGTACCGCAGGGTGTTCGACTCCTTGGAGCAGGCGCCGCCGACCGTGTCGTGCCGGCCCACGTCGTCGGCGGTCACCGTCATCAGCGGGGTGTGTTCGTTCGACATCAGCACGCTGCCGGTGGTGAGGAAGATGCCGCCCTGGGCGTGGATCGTGTCGGGCGCGCTGTAGCGGACGGCCGTGTCGTGGGCGTCGTACAGCAGGAAGTCGACGGCCTGGTTGCCGTGCAGATCGGTGAGGGTGAGGGTCTCGCCGGCGCGGATCACCGACGACCAGGCGGCGCGGGCCGGGACCACGGTCCTCGTGCTCATGCGATCCCCCTCGCGGTGAGGAACTCGGCGGTGTTCAAGAAGGCCCGGCGGCCCTCGGGCGTGGCGTCCCACAGGGGGTCGCCGGGCTCGGTCGGCCGGGCACGCCAGGCGAGCACTTCCAGGGGGGTGCTGACGTACTCGGGGCGCGGGTCGGCCGGGTGCGGCACATTGGCGATCAGCACGGTCACGTCCTGCTCGGTGCGCAGGGTCACGGCGGCGCCGGGGCCGGCCGAGCCGGTGAAGTCGAGGGTGCCGTCCTCGCGTACCCGTACCCCCTGGAAGAAGGAGAGCGACGGCGGGAGGTCCCGGGGTTCCAGACCGTTCTTGGCGGCGGCCAGCTTGAACAGTTCACGCCCGGCGGGGGAGGCGGAGTGCGGGGTGCCGTCCCCGTGCCGCTCGGTGTTGCGTACGAGGGTGGAGGTGCCGCACAGGGCGTCGTGCCGGCCCGAGGTGTCGGCGACCACCGAGGCCAGGACCCGGCCCTGGTCGGACAGGAGCAGGACGCCCTCGCCCAGGTAGGCGTTCCATTGGACCTTGACGGTGTCGGCCACGTTCAGCCGCTCCCAGGGGCGGTCGGCGTGGTGCAGCAGCAGATGGGCGCAGGCGTCGCCGCGCAGATCGGTCAGTCGGAGCTCGGTGCCGCGGGCGAGCACCTGGTGCGTGTAGGTGCCGCCCGCCACCGTCTCGGCCCAGACCAGCCGTGCGGGCTCGCAGGGAGGGGCGGGCCAGTCGCTCGCGGGCACCACGGGCATGGACTCGGCGGCGGAGCCCTCCTGGGCGCGGGCGTGATCACGTGCTCCGTACGTCGTCGATGTCGCCATCGTGGGACCTCCGGGTGCGGCGTGTATTTCTGTCGTGCGACAGAAATTAGGAGCGGGGCGCGTCCGTGCCATGTCCCTCGCGTTGCCGGGTGGTTACCGCCCCCTCACGATGATCGTGCCCGGCCGGGGGCCGGGGAACAGGGCGGTCGGCCTGAGTCGGCGTCCGGGTGCCGTGTGCGAGGATCGAACACATGGGAAGCGCGGGCGGTGGCGGTGGGCGGCGGGTCGGCAGACCGCGTGCCGAGGGCCGGTCGGAGAGCGGACTGGCGCCCCGGGACGAACTGCTCGCCGCCGCGGCCGAGTTGTTCACGACGCGGGGGTACGCGGCCACCACCACCCGGGCCGTCGCCGAGCGCGCCGGCATGCGGCAGGCGTCCATGTACCACTACGTCTCCGGCAAGGAGGAGCTGCTCGCAGAGCTGCTGGAGTCAACGGTCACGCCGTCGCTGACCTGCGCCCGTGACCTTCTGGCCCGGGACGCCGTCCCCGCCGAGGAGCGGCTGTGGGAGCTGTGCCGCGCCGACGTCGCGCTGCTCTGCGGCGGCCCGCGCAACCTCGGCGGCCTCTACCTCCTGCCGGAGGTCCGCGCCGAACGCTTCGCGGGCTTCCGTGCCGTACGGGCCGAACTCAAGGACGCCTACCGGCAGTTGATCGCCGCGACGGCCGTGGGCGGGACGCTCGCCAAGAGCGAGCTGGAGCTGCGGACGGACCTCGTCTTCGGGCTGATCGAAGGAGTCATCCTCGTCCACCGCTCGGAGCCCGACCGCCCCGTCTCGTCCTTCGCGGAGGCGACGGCGGACGCCGCGCTGCGCATCGCCGGAGTCTGACCTTCACCCTGTCAAGAGGCTCTTCTCGCATGCCCGTTCGCCGCTACCCGGTGTGTGCGAACCGCGACCCGGCGTGTAAATGACCAGAGCGTACTCCTTGCGCGAGGGTGATTTCAGGCGGTTGCTGAATATGACACAGCGATGATCCGGTCGGACTAAGCTCGCCCGCAGCGCACCGAGTTGAGATGTATTCGGGCGCTTGTTCCAAAAAATACCGAAGACGCAGTTTGATTCGCAGACGAACCAGAGCAAGCTCCAGCAACTCCCCGCAAGTCCCCCGACCTTCAGCCGAACCGTCTTTAGAGGGCATACATGGTGAGTGTTCAATCGCCTCCCGGTGGCCGTGAACTTCCCTACGCGCGCGTGCTGCCGCTACCGGCGATACTGATGGCCGCAGCGACCGGGACCACCGTCTTCCTGGTGACGGGTCCGGCCCGCCTCGCCGTCGGTTTGTGCGGAGCCGTCGCGGCGCTCCTGCTGCTCACGGTCGCCGTCGTCGCGGTCCGCGGCGGCCGTCGTACGGTCCGGGAACTACGCGCCGAACAGCAGCGCCGGACCACCTTCCTCGAACAGCGGATCGCCGCCCACGACGAGGAATTCATCCGGCTGGGCAAGGAGATCCTGCCCGCCGCGCTGTACCGGCTGCGCACCGGAGAATCCCCCTCAGAGGTGATTCGTCACGTCGTCGACGGTGACGCCGAGTGGCGCGAACTTCCGGAATCCCAGCGAGAATTGCTGCGCATCCTCCTCACCATCGTCGACCGCGAGGAAGCACTGCGCGACTCCTCGCAGCGGTCGTTCGTCAACATCGCCCGCCGCGTCCAGGCGATCGTGCACCAGCAGAACAACGAACTCCGCGAGATGGAGGAGGACCACGGGCGCAACCCCGAGGTCTTCGACGACCTGCTGCGCATCGACCACGGCACCGCCCTGATCGGCCGCCTCGCCGACTCCATCGCCGTCCTCGGCGGCAGCCGCCCCGGCCGCGTGTGGACCCGGCCCGTGCCGCTCTACAGCGTGCTGCGCGGCGCCATGTCCCGCATCCTGGAGTACCGCCGCATCGAGCTCGAATCGATCGCCAAGGTCAACGTCAACGGCGTCGGTGTCGAACCGGTCATCCACGCCTGCGCCGAACTCCTCGACAACGCCACCCGCTACTCGCCGCCCCACACCAAGGTGCACGTCACCGCCGTGGAGGTACAGACCGGCATCGCCATCGAGATCGAGGACGGCGGCATCAGCCTCAGCGAGGAGAGCCGGGCCAAGGTCGAGGACATGCTCGCCAAGGCCCAGCAGGGCATGGACATCCAGGAGATGGGCGACACCCCGCGCCTCGGCCTCGCCGTCGTGGGCCGTCTGTCGACCATGTACAAGATGCACGTCTCGCTGCGGCCCTCCGCCTACGGCGGCGTCCGCGCCGTGATCATCGTGCCCCGCGACCTGCTGACCGACGAACCCGCCCCCGGCCTCGCGCACGGCATCGGCGCCGGCGCCGTGACGACCATCGACAACGGTGGCGTGCCGGGCCCGGACCGCAAGCCCAAGCGCCGCCGCCCGACCACCGGCCCGCGGATCCCGAGCTCCGCGGAGGAGATGAGCCGGGACATGGAGGACGACGTTCCCGTCGTCACCGAGTGGACCGCCAACGGCCTGCCGCAGCGCCGCAGCCGCAGCAAGATCCCGCTCAGCCAGCGCTACGCCGAGGCCGCCGCCGCGGAGGCCGCCGCCGAGGCCGCCATGGCCGCCGCCCCCGTGTGGCAGCCCGAGCCCGAGCCGGAGAAGGAACTGCCGCCGCCCGGCATGTGGGTCGAGGCGTTCATGGCCGGGCTCAAGGGCGACCCCGACCCGAACGCCCGACGGAACCCGGACGACCCGACGGCGTCCACCGCATCCACCGCGAGCAACGACGCTCTCACCGCGAACACCGAGCCGGCCCGCACCGAGGCCGACGACGAGGGGGACCTCAAGTGATCCAGCAACGAGCCAATTTCGACTGGCTGCTGAAGGATCTGGCCGACGGCGTACCCGGTATCCAACAGATCGTCGTGCTCTCCGCCGACGGTCTTCGGATCGCCCGCCACGGCGGTGACCCGGACGCCGCCGACCGGGTCGCCGCCGCCTGCGCGGGACTGCAGAGCCTGGCCGGCGCCGTGGCCGGTGAGATCCCCCAGAGCGACGGCCACATGCGGATGGTCATCATCGAGATCAACGGCGGCTACTTCTACATGATGGCCGCCGGAGCCAACGCCTACCTCGCCGTCCTCGCCAACGAGGTCGCCGAACCCGGCCTGATGAGCAACCGCATGCGCGACCTCGTCGACCGGATCGGCTCCCACCTCACCAGTCCGCCGCGGCGGAACGGGCAGACCGTATGACGCCTCCGCAACGCCGACGGCGCCAACCCAGGCACGAGCCCTCGCCTCCGCCTCCCCTGCCGTCCTCGTCCTCCGCGCACGCGGAGGGCGAGGAGCCCGCAGGTGAGTCGGGCGGCCGCCCGCCCGAGCGGCTCTACATCCTCACCGGGGCGGAGGGCGAGCGAGCCCCGATCGACCTCGTCACATTAATCGTGGCGCGCGCCGATCCGCCGCCGTCCGCCGCTCCGGAGCAGTCGGCGTTGCTCCGGATCTGCCAGGCCCCCCTGTCCGTGGCCGAGATCTCGGCCTATCTCAACCTGCCGATCAGCGTGGTGACCGTCCTGCTCACCGAGCTGCTGACGGCCGAACTGGTTCAGGCACGCGCACCGGTCGTCCGGCAGGCGCGGGCGGACCGTTCCCTCCTCGAAGCGGTGATGCATGGACTTCAAAAGCTCTGACACCATCACGGGTCCACGGACCGAGGACCACCTGCCGCACACCGCTCAGGCCGCGGCGAAGATCGTGATCGTGGGCGGTTTCGGCGTCGGCAAGACGACCATGGTGGGGTCCGTCAGCGAGATCAGGCCGCTGACGACCGAGGAGACCATGACCCAGGCCGGCATCGGGGTCGACGACAACTTCGGCTCCAAGTCCAAGACGGCCACCACCGTGGCCATGGACTTCGGCCGCATCAGCATCACGGACGAGCTGGTGCTCTATCTGTTCGGCACCCCCGGACAGGAGCGCTTCTGGTTCCTGTGGAACGGCCTGTTCGAGGGCGCCCTCGGGGCGGTCGTCCTGGTCGACACCCGTCGGCTGGAGGTCAGCTTCGACGTCATGGGCCGCCTGGAGGAGCGTGGTGTGCCCTTCGTCGTCGCCGTCAACGACTTCCCGGACGCGCCCCGCTACGCCATCGAGGAGCTGCGTCAGGCCCTCGACCTGGCCGAGGAGATCCCGATCATCCGCTGCGACGTACGCCGCCGGGCGTCCAGCCGGGACGTCCTGATGACCCTCATGACCTTCCTGCACTCCCTGGCGATGTCGGGGGCGGCGGCACCGGGAGCGGCCACGGCCTGACCGGCGCGCGCCCGCGCGCGCCGGGCGCTTCCCGTCGCCCTCCCCGTAATTCCCTCACCTTCAGACACCGGATCCACCTCAGTTCGGAGCGAGCACCGTGACGCCTGAATCAAAGTCCCTGACCGGCACGGACGACCCCACACTCGGACCGCCTTCCGGTTGCCCCGCCCACGGCACGGGCCCCGGCGGGCTCCGCCGCCTGTACGGCCCCGAGGCGGAGGACCTGGGAGCCGTGTACGAGAAGCTCCGCGCGGAACACGGCTCGGTGGCCCCCGCCCTGCTCCACGACGACGTACCCATCTGGGTGGTGCTGGGGCACGGCGAGAACCTGCACATGGTGAGCACGCCGTCGCAGTACTCCCGGGACACCCGGCTGTGGAACAAGCTCCAGGACGGCACGTTCAAGCCCGACAACCCGCTGATGCCGCACATCGCGTGGCAGCCCATCTGCTGCCACGCCGAGGGTGACGAGCACCTGCGGCTGCGCGGCGCGGTCACCGGCGCCATGTCGACCATCAACTTCCGGGGCATCCGCCGCAGCATCAACCGCTACACCCAGCAGCTCGTCAACGAGTTCTGCGAGGAGGGCGAGGCGGACCTCGTCAGCCAGTTCGCCGAGCACCTGCCGATGGCGGTGATGTGCGAGATCCTCGGCATGCCCGAGGAGTACAACGAACGGCTGGTGCACGCGGCCCGCGACATGCTCAAGGGCACCGAGACGGCCATCGCCAGCAACGCCTACATCATGGAAGCCCTGATGGGGCTCACCGCCCGCCGCAGGGCCCACCCCCAGGAGGACTTCACCAGCCACCTGATCAACCACCCGGCGAAGCTCAACGACGAGGAGGTGAGCCAGCACCTGCGCGTCGTGCTCATCGCCGCGTACGAGGCCACCACCAACCTCCTCGCCAACGTGCTGCGGGTGGTCCTCACCAACCCCGGGTTCCGCGCCCAGCTCAAGGGCGGCCAGATGACGGTGCCCGAGGCGGTCGAGCAGTCCCTGTGGGACGAGCCCCCGTTCAGCACCCAGCTCGCCTACTTCGCCAAGCAGGACACGGAGTTGGGCGGTCAGCGGATCCGCAAGGGTGACGGTCTGCTCTTCGGTATCGCACCGGGCAACGTCGACCCGCGGGTACGGCCCGATCTCACCGCCAACATGCAGGGCAACCGCTCCCACCTCGCCTTCGGCGGCGGTCCGCACGAGTGCCCGGGCCAGGACACGGGCCGAGCCATCGCCGACGTCGGTGTCGACGCCCTGCTGGCGCGTCTTCCGGACATCCAGCTCAACTGCGAGGAGCACGAGCTGCGGTGGCGGGCCTCGATCTCGACCCGGCATCTCGTCCGGCTTCCGGTGCGCTTCGAGCCGAAGGAGAAGGAGGTCTTGGAGCCGCGGCCCCTCGGCCGTCCGGTGCCGGCCCAGAGCGAGGGCCAGAAGGCCACTGTGGCGAGCCCGCCGCCCGGGTGCCCCGCCTCCGGGACCGCGCAGGCGGCGCCGGCGACAGCCGAACAGCCGGCCCGTCCCGGGCTCCTGCGCCGCGTGCTGCTGTGGCTGAGCGGCCGATAGCCACACCTTCAGGCCCGGGCGTCGTACGGTGTGCCCGCCCACTCCTCGTACGACGCCCACGCCTGAAGCACCCGGCCGCTCATGAACCGGTGCTCGCGCCCCGTGACCGGATCGGTGAACTCCAGCACCCGCGCCAGCAGTTGCAGCGGGCGACTGAAGTCGTCGGCCGGCACGGGGTCCCGTACGTCCGGGTACAGCGGGTCACCGAGGATCGGCACGCCCACTGCGGCCATGTGCACCCGCAGTTGATGCGTCTGCCCGGTGCGGGGCGTGAGCCGATAGAGGGCCAGGCCGTCGTCCCGGTGCCGCAGCAACTCCACCCCGCTGACGGCGTTGGGTTCACCCTCGACCTCTCGGGCCGCCATGACCCCGCGCTCCTTCACGATCCGGCTGCGCACGGTGCGGGGAAGGGCGAGCTCCGGGTCGTACGGGGCGACGGCCTCGTACTCCTTGGCCACGAGGCGGTCGCGGAACAGCGACTGGTAGGCGCCGCGTTCCTCGGGGCGTACGGTGAACAGCACCAGCCCGGCGGTGAGCCGGTCCAGCCGGTGGGCGGCGCTCAGCGCGGGCAGCCCCAGCTCACGGCGGAGCCGGGCGAGCGCGGTCTCGGTGACATGGCTGCCGCGAGGTGTCGTGGCCAGGAAGTGCGGCTTGTCGACCACGACCACGTGCTCGTCGCGGTACACGACGTCCAGCGCGAACGGCACCGGCACCTCGCAGGGCAGGTCCCGGTGGAACCACACGTACATGCCCGGCACATACGCCGTGTCACGCGGCACGGGCCGCCCGTCGGCGTCCACGATCACTCCCGCGTCCAGCATGCCGTCGATCACGCCGGGCCCGGCCGCAAGCCGCTCCACCAGGTGATCACGCACGGTCGCCCACGCCGTCCCCTGCGGCAGCCTGACCCGCACCGGATCGATGCCGTCGCGCTGCGGCAGCGGGGAAGGGGGGACCGGACGTCTGCGTCTCATCACGGTCAAGCGTACGAGGGGACCGGACGCGCCGGTGCGGTCCGGTCCCCCTTCCGGGCGGGCCTTCGGCCGATGGCGTCAGGCGGCGCACCGGTAGCGATCGGTGTCCTCGTGCCAGTGGTAGGAGCCCGCGGCCCAGCCCTGGATGGCCCGGGCATGGCGGAGGACGGCGCGTTGGGTGTGCTGGTTCGTACGCAGGTCGTGCAGGGCCTGCGGAAGGTCGGACCTGACCGTCTCCTCCAGAGTCCTGACCCGCCCCGTCAGGATGCGGTTGACGAGGGAGACCGCCTCGTGGAGGGGGACGCCGTGCAGTTCCTGGGTGACGCGCACGATGTTGTTCCTGGCGACACCTTCGCGCACCTCCTTGGGGTAGGACACGATGTCGTTGTGCAGGTCGACGGTGTCGCGGAACGCGTTGATCAGTACGGAGAAGGGGCGGGTCGCGCGGATGTCCTCGGTGATCTCCCAGCCGAGCGAGTGCTCCATCAGCAGGGCGCTGCACCCGGCCGCGCCGTAGTCACGGCGCATCTCCGTCTGCTCGATGAGGTCGGGGAACCGAGGGCGGGTGAGGTTCTCCGTCTCCCACAGCGAGGCTTCCAGGAACTGTCGGACCGACCTGGTGTACAGGAACTGCCACGAGAGGGATGCCGCGGGGGCCGTGCGCTGCCACAGATCGGCCAGCGCGCGTTCCAGCGGCTCCTTCGCAGCCGGGCCCGAGGCCGGGAAGTCTGCCGTCACCGGCAGGAAGGACATCAGGCGCTCGATGTGGTCGAGGATCTGCTCCCGCTTGCCGAGAGCCTCGCACCAGGGCAGGAAGATGTCGTCGAGGCACCAGATCACACTGTGCCAGCAGGACAGCAGTTCCAGCTCACGGGCCGACGCGTGCGGATAGGTCAGTGCGGTGAAACGGGTGAAGTCCGCCCGGTCGAAGACCTCGGCACTCCACCCGCCGTGATGCGAATCGGTGTGCTGCGGTTCGAGTAATCCCATGGAGTGCGCCCACGCGCGAACGCGTGGACGGGTCTCTTCCAAGTGGGGGTTCACACTGGCCGGGAACGGCATGTAGAACGAGGGTATCTGGAAGGTGTCCGCCACGGCTGCCTCCTGTCTGTGACGACGTGCCTCTGCACCGCCCTCTGTCCTGGTCGACGGCGTACATGCCGCCACCAGGTCCATGAATGACGCGCTGTGCTCCCTACGCTGCGACGGCGGCGCCGCCGACCCGCGTACGAACCGGGCTTGCTGGTCGTGCAGGCGGAACCGGTCGAACGTGGCCTGGCTGCCTGCGTGCCGGGCGCTGTCTCGGCCGTGACCTTCGAGGTGACATCCGGACGGTGCAGAAGATCCGTGATCACCATCGCCGTGACCGAGCCGTCGGTGACCAGGCCGTGAATCGCCCCGCCTTCCTCTGGACGCTCTCCGGGGAATTGACCTTCCAAACCACCATCCGCTCCACGTTGTCCCGCGTCAACCTCGGCGGACCGTTCCGAGACGCGAGCGGGGAAGCCCTATGGTGATTTGTCAATCGTTTGGCTTGAATTCAGGGCGGGAGATGTGAAGACAGGCCACTCTCCCGCGAAAGGTGTATGACACACCGTCGGGCGCTCCCTCATGCCGGCCCTCTGGTGCGGTGGCAACCCGCCCTGACAGGCCACCACTTCGCACCATGCGATGACTTCAGGGCGACCGAAAGGGCGTACGACCCCGGCGCATGGAGCGGCGCTCGGCCCCGCCCTGCCCTGCGCGCCGTCTGTGCCGGGCCTGTGTGCCGGGCGGGCGGACGGTGCGGTGCCGAGGCGGGACGGGGTGAAGGTGCGCAGCGGGACGAGCGTCAACTGGAGCGCGTGCGGTGCTTGTGGAGGAGGTGGTATGCGGTGCCCGCGGCCATCGTGGCCAGGAGGAACAGGACCGTGAACCACTGGAACCACCAGTGGCCGCCGGCCGGTCGTAGACCTCCGCTCGGGGCCAGGCCAGGTTGACGGTCATGAAGAGGCCGTAGAGGAGGGCGAGGGCGTTGACGGGGACGCCCCAGCGACCCAGGGAGAAGAGGGGCTTGCCGGTCTCGTCGGTGCCGGCGGTGGGGAACGTGCCCTTCAGCCGACGGATCAGGAGCGGGCCGGTGACCATCGCGTACGCCAGGTACAGCATCACGATGCAGGTCGTGCCGATGGCCAGGAACGCCTCCGGCGAGGCGAAGTTGAGGAGCAGCAGGGCGGCGGCGAGGACACCGACGACCACGGCGGGGGCGGTGGGCATGCCGGTGCGCGGGTTGACCTCGGCGAGCCGTGCGGCGAAGGGGAGCCGGCCGTCGCGGGCCATCGAGAAGAGCATGCGGCAGGCCGACGTCTGGATCGCGAGCGTGGCCACGATGATCGCCACCACCACGTCGGCGAGCAGGAGGCGGCCCACACCGTCACCGAGGCTGCTGGTCAGCACATAGCTCAGGCCGTCCGCGCCGAGCCTGCCGTCGGTCAGGCTCGGCGCGGCGAGCAGACCGCCGAGCAGACCGGCCGCGCTAGGGCGTGTTTCGGAAGTCCCTTCGTCGCCCGAAGGGCGGCTCTGCGGCGTCCGGTGCGGCGGTGGGGGTACCTCCCGGTCGAGCGCCAGCCGAGACTGGGGGAGCGTGCCGGGCGTCGCAGAGCAGAAGGGACTTCCGAAACACGCCCTAGCGCCGTGAGGATCGTGCGGGGCGCG
This sequence comes from Streptomyces sp. MNU76, assembly GCF_020982545.1. Lineage (GTDB taxonomy): Bacteria > Actinomycetota > Actinomycetes > Streptomycetales > Streptomycetaceae > Streptomyces. The sequence goes on from NZ_JAJKLK010000019.1 coordinate 237,112, forward strand.
GTGCGGCGGGGGTTGTGCGTCTCCTCGCTCATTTCGCCCGCGCTGTCGAAGCCGATCATCACGTACGCCGCCATGAACGAGCCCACCAGCAGGGCTCCCAGCAGATCGGTGCTGCCCTCGGCCGTGTGGAACGTGATGCCGGGGGTGCGCTCGGAGTGGGTGAGCAGCAGGACGATGAGCAGGATCGCGCCGATGATCTCGGCGGTCACGCCCACCCGGTTGACCACGGACAGCACCCGGTTGTCGAGGACGTTCACTGTCGTCGTGAGGACCAGCAGGAACACGCCCAGGACGGCCGCGTTCGCCGCGCCCGTCGACGACGTGGGTGTCGGGTCGCCGCCCACGAGCTGGAAGCCCGACCAGATCGCCGGCAGCACCATCTGGAGCGCGAGCGCGGCCGCCGCGACCACCACGATCTGTCCGATCACCATGATCCAGCCGGCGAACCAGCCGAAGGTCCGGTTGGACAGGCGCGAGGACCACTGGTAGATCGAGCCCGATATCGGGTAGCGCGCCGCGAGTTCCGCGAAGCAGGCGGCCACCAGCAACTGGCCGACGAGGACCGCCGGCCAGGTCCAGAAGAACACCGGGCCGCCGAACGCGTATCCGAAGGCGAAGAACTGGAAGACGGTCGTGAGGACCGAGATGAAGGAGAAACCGGCGGCGAACGAGGCGTATCTGCTCAGGCTGCGGTGCAGTTCCTGGCGGTAGCCGAACTCGGTCAGGGAGCGGTCGTCGGGGGAGTGGGGCGACTCCGGACGGAGTTCGGGGGCGGTGCTCGTCATGGCGGCAACCTGCTTTCGCAACAAGCGGCGCGAGCCTTCGCGCCCGGGGGGACGCGAGCTCTGGCGCACGAGAGGCGCGCATTCCTGTCGGGCGACAGAAATTAGGGAGGCCTGTGTCGCGCGCGTCACGCGACCGTGTCCGGGGCGAGCCCAAATCCTCACGACCAAGGCCGGGGTGGGTGCCCGGGACAAGGCACGACGGAGAGGTGTGGTCGTGGAGCACGTCGGGGTGGGTGGGTGTGGTGGGGTCGGTGGAGTGTCGCTTCTATGCTGAGCGGCTGCGGGCAGCCGGCCCCGCCGCGACCGCCACGGTGAGGAGCCTCCGGATGAACGACGCGTCGACGCCCTCCCACCTGCTCCACCGGGGCGCTCCCGAGTCGCCCGTGCTGCTCCACGTGCCGCACGGTTCGCGCGTGATCCCGGCCGCCGTACGGAGCGGGATCGTGCTCGACGACGCCGCTCTGGCCCGGGAGTTGGACCACATCACCGACGCGTACACGGACCGCATCGCCGAGTCGGCCGCCGGGCGGTCGGCCCTGCGCCCGTGGCGGTTCGTGAACCAGTTGTCCCGGCTCGTGGTCGACCCCGAGCGGTTCCCGGACGAGCGGGAGGAGATGCTGGCCGTGGGCATGGGCGCCGTGTACACACGGACCACGCACGGCGAGGTGCTGCGTCCGGCCGACCGCGACGGTCTGCCCCTCGACGGGAGTGGGAGGTCGCTCGTCGACGGCTACTTCCGTCCGTACGCCGACGCCATGACCGAAGCCGTCACCGACCGGCTGGAAGCCGTGGGGCGGGCGGTGGTCGTCGACGTCCACTCGTACCCGAGCGAGCGCCTGCCCTACGAGCTGCACGGCGACGGTCCCCGGCCGCCCGTCTGCCTGGGCACCGACCCCTTCCATACGCCGGCCGGCCTGCTCGCCGCCGCAGAGGAGGCGTTCAGCGGGTTCGGTGGGACGGGCGTCGACAGCCCGTTCGGGGGCGCGTACGTCCCGTTGCAGTACTACGGGCGGGACCCGAGGGTGAGCGCCCTGATGATCGAGATCCGCCGGGACGTCTACATGGCCGAGCCGGGCGGGGCGCCGGGCCCGGGGGTGGTGACGCTCGCGGAGGCGCTGGCGCGGCTGGTGGACCTTCTCCCCGGCCTTCTCCCTGACCTGCTCCCGGACCGGCTCACGGACGTCTGAGAGGCCGCAGCCCGTCCGCGTCGAACGCCTCGATCGTCACCGAGGTCGCCCCGGCCGTTCTCAGGGCCACGGCGTCCGCGAGGCCGACGGGGGAGCCGTTGGTGAGGACGACGATGCCGAGCCGTTCGCCAGGGAGCATCGTGGCGTTGGTGTGGGCGCCGAGGGCGAACGCGCCGGTGTGGCTCAGCCGGAGGCGGCCGAGGTCGTCGGCAGGCGACGTTCCGGCCGAGGCCGTGGAAGCCGGTGCGGCCCGTCGGCGCGGGCGGTGGCTGGGAGACGCTCCGGGGGAGGTGGGTGCGTTCGAGGGGGCGGTGGCGATGACACGGTCGCCGTCCAGCTCGCCGTTCGCGAGCTGGAGCCGCAGCCGGCGTGCGAGGTCGAGGGCCGAGGAACCGGCACCGCCCGCCGGGGCCTGGGCATCGGCGTCCCGGACGTACCTCACCTCCCCGGGGCTTTGTCCTGGGAAGAAGCCGCACCCCCGCCGGCCAGGGCAGGGCGCGCGGTCGGGGCGGCGGGCCGTGGGGGTCACACCGACGCGGGCGGGCTCTCCTGTTCGGCCTCCACGCGGGCGTTCCACTCCTTCTTCGAGGCCTGCCAGCCGTCCTCGTCGTGGCCGAGGCGCCAGTAGCCGGAGACGGACAAGTCCTCGCGGGGAACGGCCAGTTCGACGCGGAGCAGCCGGCGCAGTTCCTTGACGAAGCCGGCCTCGCCGTGGACGAAGGCGTGCAGCCGGCCCTCGGGGAACTCCAGCGCGCGTACGGCCTCGACGAGGGCCGCGCCCACGGGACGGTCGCCGCGGTGCAGCCAGACCACCTCCACATCGGAGTTGATCTTCTGCTCCTCCTCGGCGCCGGCGACCTCGACGATCGCGTGCGCGCGGGCACCGTCGGGAAGGGCCTCCAGCGAGGCGCCGATCGCCGGCAGGGCGGACTCGTCACCGACGAGGAGGTGCCAGTCGGCCTCCGGGTTGGGCGCGTACGCGCCGCCGGGGCCCAGGAAACGGATCAGCTCGCCCGGCTGGACACGGGTGGCCCACGGACCGGCGATGCCCTCGTCGCCGTGCAGCACGAAGTCGAGGGTCAGCTCGCGCAGTTCGGGGTCCCAGGCGCGCACGGTGTACGTCCGGGTCACCGGCCACTGGTCCCGGGGGAGCTCCGCGCGGATCCGCTCGATGTCGAAGGGCTCCGGGTAGGTCACACCCTCGGGGCCGAACAGGAGTTTCACGTAATGATCGGTGCTGCCGCGCAGGGAGAACTCGGCGAGGCCGTCGCCACCGAGTACGACGCGCTGCATATGCGGAGTGAGCCGCTCGGTGCGGACGACTCGCGCGGTGTGGGGCTTCGGGGTCCTGCGTTCCGGACGCTCTGCCATGACGGCCTCCCAAATACCTAGCTAAGGCTTACCTAAGTTACCATCTCCCCCTGATGAACACCCCATGCTCGGAGCGTGTACGAGGACTTCGCGATGTGAATCGCGCCTCAGAGCCCTCACTACAGAAGTGTCGCCCCGCCCTCCGGCGTACGCCCCCTCCGAGGCGCGCTTCTCATGTTCCGAGCGTGGCCAGGAGCCTCTGCAACGATCCGCCGAGCCCCCAGCGCGCCGCGAGCGCCTCCAACGCCGCCGGATCCCGCGGTTCGCGCGGCAGTGCCGTGTCGACGTCCGGCAAGGGTACGTCGGCCGCCACCAGGACCACCTTGGGCGCGACCGCGACATAGGCCCGCGCCTCGTCGAGCCTCTTGCGCTGCGACGGGGTCAGTTTCGCCGCCGGGTCGTCGACCGCGGCCATGATCCCGGCCAGGTCGCCGAACTGGTCGAGCAGCTTCGCCGCCGTCTTCTCGCCGATGCCCGGCACGCCGGGCAGACCGTCGCTCGGGTCGCCGCGCAACAGGGCCAGGTCCGCGTACCCGCGCCCGACCACCCCGTACTTCTCGCGCAGCCACGCCTCGTCGGTGAGCTGCAGCGTGCCCACGCCCTTCAGCGGATAGAGCACCCGTACCTCGCGCTCGTCGTCGACCAGCTGGTACAGGTCGCGGTCGCCGGTGACGATGTCGACCGGGTCCTTCGCCCGGGCCGTGAAGGTGCCGATCACGTCGTCCGCCTCGTACCCGGCGACGCCCACGCGCGCGATGCCGAGCGCGTCCAGCACCGCCTCGATGACCGGCACCTGCGGCGAGAGGGTGTCCGGCACCTCCTCCTCGTCCGGTCCGGCCTCGTGCTCCTCGGCGACGCGGTGCGCCTTGTAGGAGGGGATGAGGTCGACTCGCCACTGCGGCCGCCAGTCGGCGTCCATGCAGGCCACCAGGTCCGTCGGCCGATGGTCCTTGACCAGCCGGTCGATGAATTCGAGGAGCCCGCGCACGGCGTTCACCGGGGTGCCGTCCGGGGCCTTCACGGATTCCGGCACCCCGAAGTAGGCGCGGAAGTACAGCGAGGCGGTGTCGAGGAGCATCAGGCGTCGGGTCACGCCCCGCATCATGCCGTACGCCACAGACACACGGCCTCGCGCGACAGCCGACGGCCCCGACGCGACAGCGCGCCGACCCCGATCCCGGGCCCTCGGCGGTCTGCGTTTCCTGCGCTGGAAGCCGGCCACCCCGGTCGCGATGGTCGGTGTGGTCGTGCTCGCGCTGGTCGCCGGCGGCCTGAACGTCTTCGACAGGTCGGACGACACCACCGAGGTCACCACGAACGTCGGCCAGGGACGCCCGATCGGCATGGGCTCCATCGACTGGCCCGAGGGCGTCGCCTCCACCTACTTCTGGAAGGAGATCCTCCAGCGGCGCGGCTTCGCCCCGGAGACCAGGTCGCTGGAGGTCGGTGCCCTCTACGACGGCCAGGCCCAGGGCAGCGTCGACTTCCAGACCAACTCCTGGCTGCCGGCCACGCACGCCTCGTACTGGGCGAAGTACAAGGACCGGCTGGAGGACTACGGCAGCTGGGACGGCGAGACCTCGCTGGAGATCGCCGTCCCCTCCTTCGTCAAGGGCGTGAAGTCCCTCGACGTCCAACACCTCCGCGATGCCGGCCCAGTTGGACCGTGCCTACCAGAAGAAGGAACCCATCGCGGTCACGCTGTGGTCGCCGCACTGGGCGTACGACAAGGCCGACCTGACCAAGCTGGAGGACCCCCGAGGGTGCCTTCGGCGCGGGCGACGGGATCCACACGCTCGGGCGGAAGGGATTCGCGAAGGACGAGCCCCGGGTCGCCCGGTGGCTCAAGGACTTCAAGCTCGCCGACGACCGGCTCACCTCCCTCGAAGGCGCCGTCCAGGACGCCGGAAAGGGGCACCGGGAGGACGGTGTCAGGGTCTGGCTGAAGAAGAACCCCGGGATCGTCGAGAAGCTGGCCCCGGTCGCAGAGTCCCGCTACGAGCAGGGCAGGCAGGCCGGTGCCGCGCCGGTCATCGGCTACCCGGCGTGGGACGAGGCCATCGCCGTCACCCATCTCTGGGAGAACGTCCTGGAGAAGCGCGGCTACCGGCCGAAGAAGACCAAGCCCGACATCGGCCCGCTGTTCACGGGCCTGTCCACCGGTCAGGTCGACGTCGAGTTCGACGCCTGGCTGCCGGTCGCGCAGAAGTCGTACTGGGACAAGTGCAAGAACGAACTCGTCGACCTCGGCGCCTGGTACGACAGGACGTCGCTGGAGATCGCCGTCCCGTCGTACGTGAAGGGCGTGCGCACCATGGACGACCTGCGGGCGCACAAGGACGAGTTCCAGGGGCGGATCGTCGGCATCGAACCCGGCACGGGGCGGATGGTCCGGCTGGAGAACACCGTCATGCCCGCGTACGGGCTGTCGGACTTCAAGCTCACCAAGGCCGGGACGAGTTCGATGCTCGCCGAACTGGACCGCGCCTACGCGAAGAAGGAGCCGATCGCCGTCGTGCTCTGGTCGCCGCACTGGGCGTACGACAAGTACGACCTCACTCGGCTCGCCGACCCCGAGACGGAGTCAGGAGGACGAGGGTGTCGAGAAGTGGATCGACGCGCATCCGGGGATCGTCGACGAGATGGCCCCCGTGCAGTGATCGTCGACGAGACGGCCGTGTGAAGCGGCGGAGTGAGGCGGTCGGGCGCGACTTCCCGAACGGATGAGGGGAGTCGCGTACTGGCGTACGAGTAAAGATCCGGACAACCCTGAGGCGGTCCGCATCCACCGGCCCGGCAGCCCGCCGGGCCGGTGGGGCGGGCCGCTCTCGGTTCTTCAACTCTCTTTCGCCGTGCATGACTTCATGGCCGGGCGGGTGGTCCCGTGGAGGCGCCCGGGACGGCGTCCTGGCTGCGCGGGAGGGGTGTCGTGGGCGGCGGACCCGCAAGGGGACTTCCGGTGACGGGGTGTACGGGCCACGTCACACCGCGCGTTCGCCGGGGCGGCCTCTCCGTGCCTCGTACGGCACGAGGAGGCCGGGGGAGGGGAGGTGGAAGGGTGGCGCGGCTGGCGAGAAGTGTGAGCATGGACCCCCTGCCGGTTCACAGGGATGTGACGGGCGCGTGAAACGGTTTGCCGAACATGCGTAGGGTGCAGAGAACTCATCAGGAGAAGCGTGCCCGGTGAGTGCCGGACGGGTGGGCATCCGTAACCGGACCAGTGAGCGTTCGCGGGCCCGCCCGGGTGGGTGTCCGCGAGCCGACCGACGAGCGAAGGAGGGAGCCGGAGCGATGGGCGACCACAAAGAACAGCCCCTTCGGGTGGGCGCGGCCGTTCGGCGGCGGCGCCGGGCACAGGAGCTCACCCTCGCCGCCGTGGCCGAGCGCAGCGGTCTGTCGGTTCCCTTCCTCAGCCAGGTCGAGAACGAACGGGCCCGCCCCAGCAGGCCCTCCCTGGAACGCATCGCGGACGCCCTCGGCACCACCGCCGTCGAACTCCTCGCCGCGGCCGATCCGGCGTGCAGTGTCGACGTGGTGCGTGCCGCCGACGAGGACGGTTTCACGCCTCCCCACGCCTGCTCGCGCTCCCTGGTGCGCGGGCACCACCAGCTGCACGCCATGGAGTTCACCGGCGACCACGACGAGGGCCGCGAGGTCCAGCACCGCAACGACGAGCTGATGTACGTCGTCGACGGCGCCGTCGAGGTCGAGGCCGAGGGCCGCGCCCACCGCCTCGGACGCGGTGACACGCTGTACATGTCCGGTGGCGTACGGCACCGTTGGCGGGCCACCGAGCCCGAGACCAGGGTGATCGTGGTCGCCGTCGCGGACCACATCGAGGCCCTGGAGGACCGTCACCGCAAGGGCGCGTGAGAGCACGGTGGGTTCCCTCCCCCGGGTCGTCTCCCTGGTCCCGTCACTCACGGAGGCCGTCGCGGTCTCGCTGCCGGGCGTGCTGGTCGGCGCCACTGATTGGTGCGCCCACCCAGGTGATCTCGACGTGGCCCGGATCGGCGGCACCAAGAACCCCAGGACCGACGACATCGCCCGTCTCGCCCCCGACCTCGTGATCGCCAACGAGGAGGAGAACCGCGAGGCGGACCTGGCCGCCCTGCGCGAGGCGGGAGTCGAGGTCCTCGTCACCGAGGTACGGGACGTGCCGGGCGCCTTCGCCGAACTGGACCGGGTGCTGCGTGCCTGCGGGGCCCGGTCCCGGCCGCGCTGGCTGGACGAGGCGGAGTCGGCGTGGTCCCGGCCGCCGGCCGCCGCCGCGGACGGTCCGCTGACGCCCGGCCGCAGGACGACCGCCGTCGTGCCCGTCTGGCGCAGGCCGTGGATGGTCCTCGGCCGGGACACCTTCGCCGGTGACGTGCTCGCCCGGCTGGGCGTGGACCATCTGTACGCCGGGCACGCCGAGCGCTATCCCCGGATCCCCGTGGAGGAGCTGCGGGCCGCCGCGCCCGATGTCGTGGTCCTGCCCGACGAGCCGTACCGCTTCACCGCCGACGACGGCCCCGAGGCGTTCGGCGGGCTGCCCTGCGCGCTGCTCAGCGGTCGGCACCTCACCTGGTACGGGCCGTCGCTGGCCGAGGCTCCGCGGGTGTTGGACGCGGCGCTGCGAGCAGCCCTCCGCTGACCAGACCGCGCACGGTGCCGACGGCGGCCGTGGCCCAGGCGGCCAGCAGCAGCGCGTACAGCGCGACGGCGAGGACGTCCAGGGCGATCAGCCCCGTGAGCCGGGCCAGTCCCGTCGCGCCGGTCGCACAGGTGCCGACCGGGAAGGTGAACGCCCACCAGGCCATCGAGAACCCCATGCCCCGCCGTCGGGCACGGACGACCAGGGCGGCGGCGAGCGCGAGCCAGAGCAGCGCGAAGCCGAGGACGGGGACGCCGTAGAGGACGGCGAACGGGGTGAAGGCGTGCGCGTACGGGGCTGCTACGGCGCCGGGGGCCGCGTCGGCGAGGTTGCCGACGGCGGTGGTCGACTGCCCGAGCGGCCCCAGGACCAGGAACAGGCTCGGCGTCGGCGCGAGCGGCAACGGCCCTGCCGTGACGAGCCGGCCGCACACCGCCGGCAGGACGAGCAGCGTGGCCAGCAGGCTCAGTCCGAACAGCGCGAGACAGCCGAAGAACAACGTCTGTCGGACCTGTCCTGGCGGCAGGTGCGGCACGAGCAGCGGACCGAGCGCGGCGGAGACCATCGGGGCGACGAGGGGGAGCAGCAGGGCCGGAGTGACCCGGTCCGCGTCGATCCGATGCCGGACGATCACCAGATACGGCACGCCCACGGCGGCGACGAGGCCCGCGCCCGTTCCGGCGGAGAAGAGCACGACGTCCAGGGCGACGGCCGCCCGCGCGCCGATCCAGTCGCGGCCGACGACCAGGGCACCGCCGCCGACGGCCAGCAGGGCCATGGCGAGGCAGCCGTGGAAGGGGGCCACGGCCGGGTCCAGAAGGTCGGCGCGGGCCTGGTCGCGGTGGTGGGTCCAGTGCAGGGCGCGCGCGCCGAGGACGGCGACCAGGGCGACGAGGCCGAGCGCCCACACCGCCGCGCAGGCCGTCCGCAGACCCGGGAGGTCCAGGGGGAGTCCTGCACCGGCGGAGGCGACGATGGCGGTGCCCATGACCGGGGCGTACCAGTTCGGGCCGAGGTGACGCAGGGCGGGGAACGGGAGCGGGCGGGACGCGCGCGTATCCGGACGGGGGCGGGGGTGCGGAGGGGCGTGGACGGACGGGCTGGGCGGACTGCGGTGGCCATGCGCCGAGCGTCCCGCCGCCGTGCGGGGCCCACCAGGGAGTCCGGTTGTATGGGGGCATAAGCTTGGGTTATGAGCGAGACGAACGGGGAGCGGGGCGGGCTGGCCCACCGGGTGCCGGATCTCGGGGCACTCGAACTGCTGCTGGCCGTGGCCCGGCTGGGCTCGCTCGGTCGGGCGGCGCGGGAGCTGGGCATCACCCAGCCCGCCGCGAGCAGTCGTGTCCGCTCGATGGAACGACAGCTGGGGGTGGCGCTGGTCGACCGGTCACCGCGCGGGTCCCGGCTCACCGACGCGGGGGCGCTCGTCACCGACTGGGCCCGGCGGATCGTGGAGGCGGCCGAGGCGTTCGACGCGGGCGCGCAGGCGCTGCGGGACCGGCGTGACTCCCGGCTCCGGGTCGCCGCGAGCATGACCATCGCCGAGTACCTGCTGCCCGGCTGGCTCATCGCGCTGCGCGCCGCACGCCCGGACACGGCGGTCTCGCTCCTCGCGGGCAACTCGACGGTCGTGGCGGAGCGGCTGCTCGCGGACGAGGCCGACCTGGGGTTCGTCGAGGGGCCGACCGTGCCGGCCGGGCTGGACGCGGCCGTGATAGCGCACGACCACCTGATCGTCGTGACCGCGCCGAGTCACCCCTGGGCGCGTCGTCGCAAACCCCTGGAGGCGACGGAGCTGGCCTCCACGCCGCTGATCCTGCGGGAGAAGGGCTCGGGTACGCGGCAGGTCCTGGAGGCGGCCCTGGGCGGCCTGGCCCGGCCCCTCATCGAGCTCTCCTCCACCACGGCGGTCAAGTCCTCGGCGCTGAGCGGCGCGGGCCCGGCGGTGCTCAGCGAACTCGCCCTCGGTGAGGAACTCTCCGCCCGCCGTCTGGTCCGTGTCCCCGTGAACGGCGTCCGTCTGCGGCGCGCCCTACGAGCGGTCTGGCCGACGGGCCACCGCCCGACGGGCCCGGCCCGGGACCTGCTCGGCCTCACGCGGGGGCCGACGGCCGCCTGACCGCGCCGGGGGGGCGCTGTCGGGTGCGGGTCCGGTGGGGGCTTCTCGCGCAGTTCCCCGCGCCCCTGAAGGATTCAGGCCCTGCGGCCTGAAAAAGGTCGGGGCGCAGCCCCGCCTCTTCAGGGGCGCGGGGAACTGCGCGACCAGCCCTCACCGGACGGACGTGTGGAGGTCGAAGGGCGCAGCCCCTTGCGAGGACGGGACGGGCAGGGGCGGCGGGGCGAGGGCGGCGGCCGCTCAGGGCGTCGCCGTCTCCACCAGCGCTCGCATCACCCGTACGTCCTCGCCCATCTCCGGATGCCACTGCAGGCCCAACGCCCAGGCGGGGGCGGGCAGTTCGATGGCCTCGATCGTGCCGTCGGAGGCGTGGGCCGAGGCCAGCAGGCCGGTGCCCAGGCGGTCCACGGCCTGGTGGTGGTAGGTCGGCACGTCCGTCTCCTCGGGGACGAGGTCGCCGTAGCGCGTGCCCGGGACGGGCTTCACCGCGTGGCGGCCGAAGACACCGATCCCGGCCACGTGGTCGTCGATGTGCTGGATCAACGTGCCCCCGAGGGCGACGTTCAGCAGCTGCATGCCGCGGCAGATGCCGAGGAGCGGGGTGCCGGAGTCCAGCGCCGCCCGGATCAACGCCAGCTCCCACGCGTCGCGCTCGGGCGCGGCCGGGCCGCAGCGCGGGGACCGCTCGGCGCCGTAGCGGGCGGGGTCCACATCGGGCCCGCCCGCGATGACCAGGCCGTCGAGGCGGGCGACCGCCCCGGCGGCGTGCGCCGGGTCGTCCGGCGGCAGCATCGCGGCCATGCCGCCGGCCGCCTGCACGAGCCGGGGGTAGCCGACCGGCAGCAGGGCCGCCTCCAGCTCCCAGACGCCCCAGCGCGCGTCTGCCAGATACGTACTCACACCGATCAACGGCCTGGTCACACTTGCTCCTCACGCGTGCGAGCCGTGAACGTCACGCCCCACGCAACCAGTGGAACGCGACGCTCAGTCCCGCGCCAACTCTGCCTCGGCAGCGGCCAGCGCCGCGAATTCCTCCTCCGGCGCCTTCGCCACCAGGTGCTTGCGGCTGTAGAGCCCGAAGTACGCCGCCGCGACCGCGTACACGCCGAGCGCGATGAACGCCGCCGTCACATCCACCAGGAACGTCGCCACCAGCGCCGAGCACGCGAGGACGAGGGCGACCGAGGAGGTCAGCACCCCGCCCGGCGTGCGGTACGGCCGCTCGAGACCCGGCTCCCTGCGGCGCAGCACGATGTGCGACAGGGCCATCAGCGCGTAGCTGATGGTGGCGCCGAAGACGGCGATGTTCAGCATCCGGCCGCCGTCCCCGGTCGCGGCGGCCAGCGCGAAACCGATGGCGCCCGGCACCAGCAGCCCCAGGTACGGGGCCTTGCGGCCGCTGGTGAGGGACAGGACCCGGGGGAGGTAGCCGGCCCTGGAGAGCGCGAAGAGCTGGCGCGATCCCGCGTAGATCAGCGAGAAGAACGAGGCCACCAGGCCCGCCAGACCGGCGTAGTTCACGAAGCGGCTGAGCGCCGTGGCCTCGCCGTCCGGCTGGAGCGCCTCGACCAGCGGGTTGCCGGCGTCCTGGATGGCGGCGGAGCCACGCGCCCCGGCCGCGGCGACGAAGGTGATCACCGCCAGCACCACCAGGACACCCATCGACCAGCGGATGGCCTTCGGCAGGGTGCGGGCCGGGTCCCTGGTCTCCTCGGCGGCCAGCGGCACACCCTCGACGCCCAGGAAGAACCACATGCCGAACGGGAACGCCGCCCAGATGCCCAGCAGCCCCATGGGCAGCCAGGAACTCGCGCCGAACGCGCCGGTGTCCACCGGGATGTCGTCGAGCGCGGACACGCTGAAGTCGGGCAGCGCGCCCAGGGCGAACACGATCAGGGCGAAGACGGCGATGCCGGTGACGACGAAGCTGGCGATCAACGCCTCACCGACGCCCCAGAGATGGATGCCGATGAAGATCGCGAAGCAGGCGAAGTAGACCGGCCAGCCGGACTCCAGGCCGAACAGACCCAGTGACTCCACATAGTCACCGATGAAGATCACGATGGCCGCCGGGGCCAGCACGTACTCGATCAGGATCGCCGTGCCCGTCAGGAAGCCGCCCCACGGGCCGAGCGCACGGCGTGCGAAGCCGTAGCCGCCGCCCGCCGTCGGCAGGATCGCGGACAGTTCGGCGAGGGCGAAGACCATACAGGCGTACATGGTGCCCATGAGCACCGTGGCGACCGCCAGGCCGCCGAAGCCGCCCTCCGCCAGGCCGAGGTTCCAGCCGGAGAAGTCGCCGGAGACGACATAGGCGACGCCGAGACCGGTCAGCAGGACCCAGCCGGCGCTGCCCCGGCGGAGCGTCCGGCGCTCCAGGTAGTCGTCCGCCGAGTCGGCGGTGTCGGTGGCTTTCAGGGACATGACGCACTCTCCCCACTCAAAGGAATGGATCCATACCTTTGTGGGAGGGGTGGCCGAAAAGCAATACCCCTGCGTTACGCGGTCGTAAATCCATCAGGTCCTGGCCCGGCCGTCACATCCGTCCTCACCCCAGGAAGCCGCGCAGCAGCGCCGCCGTGCCCGCGCAGTGTTCGCGCATGATCTCCCGTGCCGCCTCGGCATCCTCGTCGAGCACCGCCTCCACCAGCGCCGTGTGCTGCTGCTGCGAGTGCTCCAGGTTGCGCACCAGCAGCGGGATGCAGTCGAGCAGGTCGTTGACCCCGGCGCGTACGCCCGCGTACTGGGCGGCGAGCGAGGGGGAGCCCGACAGCTCGGCGAGGGTGAGGTGGAGCAGGGTGTCCAGCCGGCGGTACTCCGTGAGCGGCGCGTTGTGGGTGCGCGCCAGGGCCCCGCGCAGCCGCTCGGCCCGGTCGTCGCTCAGGCCGTGCGCCGCGCACAGTCCCGCCGCGCCCACTTCCAGGACCTCGCGGAAGCGCAGCGTGTCCTCGACGTCGATGCCCTTCAGGCGCCGGCGCAGCTCGTCCTCGCCCGGGGTGTCCGCGCGCGGCAGTACGAACGTTCCGCCGTACCGTCCGCGCCGGGCCTCGATCAGGCCCTGGTCCTGGAGTACCTTCAGCACCTCGCGCAGCGTCACCCGGCTGATCCCGAGCCGCTCCGCCAGCTCGCGCTCGGCCGGCAGCCGTTCGCCGCCGGGCACCAGGCCGAGCCGGACCACTTGGAGGATCTGCTCCAGCGCCTCCTCGAAGCCGTTGCCCGCCCGGACCGGACGCAGGACGGACGCCAGTCGGTCGTCGGCCCACGGAGTCTCCGGTTCCGCCCCTGTCCGCGACATGTGACCGTTCCCCCTTCCCAACTAATGGTTACGGGTAATACCTTATGGCTCCCGGATGGCTGAATGGCTCCGGGGTGGCCGAAGAAGCCCCTAGGAGGCTTTCCCGTGGCAGACCACACCCCCCCGCTCTCCGTCGAGGAACTGCACACCCTCGTCGCGGGCGGTGAGATCGACACTGTCGTCCTGGCCTTCCCCGACATGCAAGGGCGACTTCAGGGCAAGCGGTTCGCCGCGCGCTTCTTCCTCGACGAGGTGCTCGCCCACGGCACCGAGGGCTGCAACTACCTGCTCGCCGTCGACACCGAGATGAACACCGTCGACGGCTACGCGATGTCCTCCTGGGACCGCGGCTACGGCGACTTCGCCATGCGCCCCGACCTCTCCACCCTGCGCCGGGTGCCCTGGAACGAGGGCACGGCCATGCTCATCGCCGACCTGGCCTGGAACGACGGCTCCCCGGTCGTCGCCGCCCCCCGGCAGATCCTGCGCCGCCAGCTGGAGCGCCTCGCGGAACTGGGCTACACGGCCAACGTGGGCACCGAGCTGGAGTTCATCGTCTTCAAGGACACCTACGAGCAGGCCTGGGACGCCGGCTACAAGGGCCTGACCCCGGCGAACCAGTACAACATCGACTACTCGGTCCTCGGGACGGGCCGTATCGAGCCCCTCCTGCGGAGGATCCGCAACGAGATGGCGGCCGCCGGGCTGACCGTCGAGTCCGCCAAGGGCGAGTGCAACCCCGGCCAGCACGAGATCGCCTTCAAGTACGACGAGGCCCTGGTCACCTGCGACCAGCACGCCATCTACAAGACCGGCGCCAAGGAGATCGCCGCGCAGGAGGGCGTCTCGCTCACCTTCATGGCGAAGTACAACGAGCGCGAGGGCAACTCCTGTCACATCCATCTCTCCCTCGCGGACGCCGACGGCACCAACGCCATGGCCGACGGGCAGGAGATGTCCCAGGTCATGCGGCACTTCCTCGCCGGACAGCTGGCCGCCCTCCGTGACTTCTCCCTGCTCTACGCCCCCAACATCAACTCCTACAAGCGGTTCCAGCCGGGCTCCTTCGCCCCGACCGCCGTGGCCTGGGGGTACGACAACCGCACCTGCGCGCTCAGGGTCGTCGGCCACGGCCGCTCGATGCGCTTCGAGAACCGGCTCCCCGGCGGCGACGTCAACCCGCACCTCGCCGTCGCCGGCCTGATCGCGGCCGGCCTCCACGGCATCGAGCAGAAGCTGGAACTGCCGGAGGTGTGCGCGGGCAACGCCTACACCGCCGAGTACGACCATGTGCCGACCACCCTGCACCAGGCCGCCGAGCTCTGGGAGCACAGCCCCATCGCCAAGGCCGCCTTCGGCGAGGAGGTCGTCGCGCACTACCTGAACATGGCCCGCGTCGAGCTGGCGGCCTTCGACGCCGCCGTGACCGACTGGGAGCTGCGCCGCTCCTTCGAACGTCTGTGAGGCATCCCTTGTCCCAGCACCACATCCTGGACGTCCTCAATCCGGCGACGGAGGAGGTGATCGCCGCCGTCGCGGGCGCCGCCGAGCACGACGTCGACGCCGCCGTGCGCCGGGCGGAGAAGGCGCAGCACGCCTGGGCCGCCGTCGCCCCCGCCGACCGGGCCCGGCTCCTGCGCCGTTTCGCCGCCGTGGTCGACGACCACATCGAGGAGCTCGCCCGCCTGGAGGTCCGCGAGGCCGGACACACCCTCGGCAACGCCCGCTGGGAGGCGGGAAACGTCCGGGACCTGCTCGACTACGCCGCCGGCGGCGTCGAACGACTCTCCGGCCGGCAGATCCCGGTGCCCGGCGGCATGAACGTCACGATCCTCGAACCGCTCGGGGTCGTCGGGGTCATCGCGCCCTGGAACTTCCCCATGCCGATCGCCGCCTGGGGCACCGCACCCGCACTCGCCGCCGGCAACGCCGTCGTCCTCAAGCCCGCCGAGACCACCCCGCTCACCGCGCTGCGCCTCGCCGAACTCGCCCTGGAGGCCGGGCTCCCGGAACACCTCTTCCAGGTGCTGCCCGGACGCGGCGACATCACCGGCGAGGCCCTCGTCAAGCACCCCGGCGTCGCCAAGATCGTGTTCACCGGCTCCACCCGGACCGGCAAGCGCGTCATGGAACTCTGCGCCGACCAGGTCAAGCAGGTCACCCTCGAACTCGGCGGCAAGAGCCCGAACATCGTCTTCGCCGACGCCGACCTCAAGAGGGCCGTCGACCCCTTCTCCTTCCTCGACAACGCCGGCCAGGACTGCTGCGCCCGCACCCGCGTCCTGGTCCAGGAGTCCGTGTACGACGAGGTCCAGAGCCTGCTCGCCGAGTCGCTGGCCGGCGTGGTGGTGGGCGACCCGGCCGACGAGAAGACCCAGATGGGCCCGCTGATCTCCCGTCAACAGCTGGACCGCGTCCGGTCGTTCGTGCCCGACGAGGCGACCGCGCTGCGGGGCGGCGCCCCCGACGGGCCCGGCTTCTGGTTCCCGCCGACCGTCCTCACCGGGGAGCGGCCCGACTCCGCCGCCGCCCGCGAGGAGATCTTCGGACCCGTAGCCGTCCTGCTGCCCTTCACCGACGAGGCGGACGCGATCCGGCTCGCCAACGACACCCCGTACGGCCTCTCCGGCTCCATCTGGACCCGGGACGTCGGCCGCGCCCTGCGGGTCTCGCAGGGCGTCCGCGCGGGCAACCTGTCCGTCAACTCCCACTCCAGCGTCCGCTACTGGACCCCCTTCGGCGGCTTCAAGCAGTCCGGCATCGGCCGTGAGCTGGGCCCGGACGCGCTCGCCGCCTTTACCGAAACCAAGAACGTCTTCATCAGCACGGAAGGCCCCGCACAGTGACCTCGACGTCCCCTGAGAACATCTGCCGCCGCCTGGTCGGCCGCACCGCCGTCATCACCGGTGCCGGCAGCGGCATCGGCCTCGCCACCGCGCGCCGGCTCGCCGCCGAGGGCGCGCACGTCGTCTGCGGCGACCTCGACGAGGAGCGCGGCAAGGCGGTCGCCGAGGAGGTCGGCGGGCTCTTCGTCAAGGTCGACGTCACCGACGCCGAGCAGGTCGACGCGCTGTTCAAGGCGGCGTTCGACACCTACGGCAGCGTCGACATCGCCTTCAACAACGCGGGCATCTCCCCGCCCGACGACGACTCCATCCTGGAGACCGGCCTGGAGGCATGGAAGCGGGTGCAGGAGGTCAACCTCACCTCCGTGTACCTGTGCTGCAAGGCCGCGATCCCCTACATGCGCCGCCAGGGCAAGGGCTCGATCATCAACACCGCGTCCTTCGTGGCCCGCATGGGCGCCGCGACCTCCCAGATCTCGTACACGGCCTCCAAGGGCGGTGTGCTGGCGATGTCGCGTGAGCTGGGCGTGCAGTTCGCCCGGGAGGGGATCCGCGTCAACGCGCTCTGCCCGGGGCCGGTGAACACCCCCCTCCTCCAGGAGCTGTTCGCCAAGGACCCGGAGCGGGCCGCGCGCCGGCTCGTGCACATCCCGGTCGGCCGGTTCGCCGAGGCCACCGAGATCGCGGCCGCCGTCGCGTTCCTCGCCAGCGACGACTCCTCGTTCGTGAACGCCACCGACTTCCTGGTCGACGGCGGTATCTCGGGCGCGTACGTCACCCCGCTCTAGGCGGCCCGTCCGGTGACGCTCCGGCGGCCCGTCCCGGCGTCGCTCGGGGCGGTCCGTCCCGGGACCGGAACACCGAACCCGTCGGTGTGATTAAAGTGCCAGGATGAGCAGTTCGCCGCCCGGCTGGTACCGCGACCCGTCCTACCCGCTCACCGAACGCTGGTGGGACGGGACCGTGTGGACCGACCACCGGCGCCAGCCGGAACAGCCCGTCCCGCCGGTGCTCCCGCCGCAGCCGCCCATGCGCCGGGGCCCCGGCCGCACCAAGGTCGTGGCCCTGGCCGCCGTCGGGGCCGTCCTGGTGGCCGGGGCGGTCACCGGCGGTGTCCTGCTCCTCGGCAAGGACGGCGACGGCGGGCAGGAGACGCGGACCACCACGGCGTCCCCGACCTCCGGGGCCGACGGGAAGGACAGCCCCTCCCCGTCGGAGTCCGCCGGCCCGTCCCCCGCCGAGGACGCCGACCGCGTCGCGGACGAGCTCAACGGCATCACCTTCCCGATCCCCGAGGGCTGGGAGGACGGCGACCGGTCCGGTGAGGAGGACGCCGTCCTGGTCACCGACGGCACCTTCGACTGCCCCGGCGAGGGCAGTGTGTGCCGCGGTGGCGTCGTCGTCTCCCGGACCGTCACCGGCAGCGACGAGACCTCCCCGAAGATCCTCGCCGAGAAGGACATCGAGGACGCCGCCGCCGACGCCTTCGACCGCGACGTCCTGGACCAGCAGCCGTACGGCGGCATCACCGGCCACGAGGTCGTCGGCTCCGGCTCGGTCGCCGTCGCGGACCGCGCCGGCTACTACGTGCGCTGGCGGGTGACGACGGGCGCCGGCGCCGGCGGCTACGTCCAGTCCCTCGTCTTCCCCTCCAGCAGCGGCTCCGAGGCCCCGGTCCTGGTCCGGTTCGCCCTCGACGCGGGCGACGACGGCCCGCCGCTCGACGACATCGACGAGATCGTCCGGGGCATCCGCCCTGCGGGCGACGCGGAGGCCGACACGGGCGGGGGAGTGGGCAGCAGCCTCGGCCCCTCGTGAGGCCCGTCCAGCCCGAGCCCCGCCCGGGTACGGGGCCGGGAACCCGCGCGGGGCTCCCGGCCGCACTCCGCGCTACAGGAAGGTGTGCCCCTCGCCGCGGTACGTCGGCACGCTCGCCGTCACCTCGTCGCCCTCCACCAGGTGCAGCACGTCGAACCGCTCGCACAGCTCACCGGCCTTGGCGTGCCGGAACCACACCTTGTCCCCGAGCAGCAGATCGTCGGCGGGCGCGCCGAGCAGCGGGGTCTGCACCTCGCCCGGCCCCTCCTGCGGGTCGTACTTCAGCCCCTCCGGCAGATACGGCACCGGGAGCCGGTCGGGGCCGGGAGCGCCGGAGGCCGGGTAGCCGCCGCCCAGGACGGTGACGACGCCGACACCCGGACGCCGTACGACGGGCATCGCGAACAGCGCGGCCGGACGCCCCGTGAACGAGGTGTAGTTGTCGAAGAGCCGAGGCACGTACAGCCCGGAGCCCGCGCCGATCTCGGTGACCGCGTCCTCGGCCGCCGTGTGCTGCACACTGCCCGTGCCGCCGCCGTTCACGAACTCCAGGTCCGGCGCCACCCGCCGGACGGCCCGCACCACTTCGGCCCGACGGGCGGCCAGCTCCTTCTTCGCCGTGGCCTGCATCATGCGCACCGCCCGCGACCGCAGCGGCCGCCCGGCCACCGAGTCGCCCACACCGGCGATATGACCCTCGTAGGCCATGATCCCGACCAGCTTGAACCCCGGGCGCTCGGCCACGGCGCGCGCCATGTCGGCGACCTGCGCGGGGGAGTGCAGGGGGGAGCGTCGCGCGCCGACGCGGACCCGTCCGCCGAGCAGCTTCAGCGAGGTGTCCAACTCCAGGCAGACCCGGACGACTTCGGTGCCGCCGCGTCGGGAGTTGTCGATCAGCTGGAGCTGGGCGGGGTCGTCGACCATCACGGTCACCGCGGCGGCGAGCTTGGGGTCGCCCGCCAGTTCGGCGAACGCCTCGTGGTCGGCCGACGGGTAGGCGAGCAGGACGTCCTCGAACCCGGAACGGGCCAGCCACAGGGACTCGGCGAGGGTGAACGACATGATGCCCTGGAAGCCGTCACGGGCCAGGACCCTCTCGAGCAGTGCCCGGCAGCGAACGGACTTGCTCGCGACGCGGATCGGCTTGCCGCCGGCCCTGCGGACGAGGTCGTCGGCGTTGGCGTCGAAGGCGTCGAGGTCGACGATCGCCAGCGGGGCGTCGAGATGAGCTGTGGCCCGGTCGTACCGGGCCCGGTCGGCGGCGCGCGCAGTCATGCACGAAGCCTGCCAGACATGATTACCGCAGGGTAGAGGGACGTTCCGGGCTTAAGCCGCAGTCCCGCGGGACTGGTTCCCGTTCGACCGGGGCCAACCCGTAGAGTGACGCGCACGCAGGGACGACCTCGACGGGGATGCCGATCCGCTGCCACGGGTATGGCTTGCCCGAGGTGACGGGCGGCTCGCGTCTGCGGGAGAAGCCGACCTTCGGGTCTGCGGGAAACGACGACCTCCGGGTCTGCAAGGGACGAGGAAACGGGGGGTGCATGAGCACGGAAGCGCGCCGCGCCTCCATTCCCCCGCCCCCGGCCCCACCCGCCCCTCCATACCCCGGGCCAGGACCCGTCGGCCCCGTCTCCGAGCGGCTCGACACCGGACGCCCCCGCACCGGACACCCCGACGGACTCCGTCGCCGGAGGTTCGCGATCGGTGCCGCCGCCTCGTCCCGACCGCGCGCCGTCCGCCACTGGCGGATCCGAAGTGCCACGCAGCCCACAGCGACCGCCGACGCCAGGTGTGCCCGCGCGGCCCAGCACCCGCCCGCCCGTCCTCGGTGCCCGCGTCGACGCCGGGCGCGGCCCGGACGTACGGCACCCGGGTACGGCGGAGGGGCCGAACTCCGCCGGGAGCGGCCGGAGTTCCGGCAGCCAGGGTGAGCCCGGACCCTCCCGTGCCCGAAGTTCCGGTCCGGCGGCCGGTCGCGCTTTTGGACGTGACTCGGGGCAGAGCGGCCACGGGCGTGGCTCCGCGCCCGCACGAGGCTCCGGTCAGCTGTTCGAGCAGAGCGCGGGGCCGGGTTCCGCCGTGGACGGTGGTGGTCCGCGCCGCGCCGAACACCCGCGCTTCGCCGACTTCCGGCGCACCGCGAACCAGAACGCCGGCTCCTCAGCCACGCCGCCCCCGCCCCCGGCGGCCTCGGCCCGCTTCCCGGACACGCCTCCCAGGGCCTCGGCCCGCTTCCAGGACACCCCTCCGGCGGAGGCCCCGTCCCGGAGACCCTCCCACGGTGCCGCCCGCTCCCCGAACGACCGACGAGCGGCCTGGACCCGTCACTTGGACACCCCGCCGCCCTCCGCGACCCGTTTCCCGGAGAGCACGCCCTCAGCGTCCGCTCGCACCCCGGACGGCCCGCCCAGGACTTCCGCTCGCATCCCGGACGAGCCGTCGGCCGCCCGGCGCCAGAGTGACGCCCGCCCCCGGCCTCGGCGCGCTTCCCCGACGCCCCGCCCGCCGGGCCCGCCACCGGGCGGCGTACGCCCACCTCCGCGCAGGCCCCGGGTGCCCGGACCGGCGACTCGGGCGCGACCCTCGGCGACCGTGCGTCCCGGCCCACCGGCCCGTCCTGGGCCACCGCCGACGGCGCGCCCCTCGTCCCGCTCGTCCCGCCGGGCCGGGCTCCGACGGCAGCTCGTCCCGCCCCGGCGACTCCGGCACCCGCGACTCGACCTCACGCCCGCAGGGACAACCCTCGACGTCCGTGCCGCGCGACCGCGTACCGGCCCCGGCACCGCCGACCCGTCCCCGGCCCCACCCTCCGGCGTCCGCTGCCCGGGCGACCGGCCCCGAGGGGACGCCCAGGCCGCGCCCGCTCACCCCCGAGCGCCCCAGTGGCTGGCAGCCCCGTCCAGCCCCTCGCGGCGGTCGGCCGAGGCCATCGACGGCGTGCTCGGCACGTCTCCCGCGCGGCCCTTCGTCACATTCGCGCAGCCGGACACCTCTCCCTGGACGCCGCCCGCGCCGCGGGACGCGCGGCGCCGACCCCGCCCCACCAAGGCGCGCGCGGCTGCCGTGGCCATCTGCGTGGTGCTCGGCTTCGGGCTCATCGGCGGTGCGGCGGCCGGGAGTTGGCTCACCGGGGACTCAGGGGCGGACGACGCCCGCGACACCTTCGCCGCGGCCGGTGAGCTGTGGCACGGCGTACCCGTCGACGCATTGTTCCCGCCCACCGTCCAGGGCGAGGGCGCCGGACCCGGTGGCACCGACCGCACCTGGACCCGGATCGCCGTCGCGCCCGACAGTGGCTGCGCCGACGCCTTCGACCCGCTGCTGCGCAAGGTCCTCGCCCCGGTCGGCTGTCTGCGGCTGCTGCGTGCCACCTACACCGACGCGACCCGCAGCAACGTCACCACGGTCGGCCTGCTGTTCACCAGGACGGACGCGGCCGCCATGACCGCACTCAGGGCCCGCTTCACCCAAGAAGGCCTCGACCGCCGCACCGACCTGATGCCCCGCCCGTACGCCGCCGAGGGCACCGTCGCCGCCGGCTTCGGCGACGAGCAGCGTGCCTCGTGGACGATCTCCGTCCTCACCGACGTCCCGGTGGTCGTCTACGCCGTCTCCGGCTTCGCGGACGGCCGTACGGTCACCGAACCGCAGGCCGCCGAGGACGCGATGAAGTCCGGCGCCACCACCGCCCCGGCCCAGTCCGGCCTCGGCCACGAGGCGAAGGGCCTCGCCGACCGCATCGAACGCGGCTTGCGCAAGACCGCCGCGTCCGCCACGGAGCAGCCCTCATGACAGCCGACGAACCCGAGACCGCCGCACCACCCGCCGCACCCGCCGGGCCGGACGGGCCGTCCGGAACCGTCGCCGCCGCGCGGACGGCCGAGAAGCCGGTGCGGACCGAAGCCCCCGACACAGCCGGCCGACGACACGGCCCGCGGCGCCGTCGCCCTCGGCGTCTGCGGACCGGTCTGCTCAGCGCCCCCCTCGCCGCCTCCCTCGCGCTCCTGCCGTCCACCGCAGCGCACGCCGACGGCATCCGGGAGCAGCAGTGGGCGCTGGACGCGATGCGCACACAGGAGGCCTGGCGAACGACCAAGGGCGCCGGGATCACCGTCGCCGTGCTCGACACGGGCGTCGACGACGAACACCCCGACCTGGCCGGCAACGTCCTGCCGACGAAGGACATGGTCGGCTTCGGGGCGTCGCGCGGCGACCGCTCCTGGGCCCGCCACGGCACCGCCATGGCCGGCATCATCGCCGGCCACGGCCACGGCGCGAACCGCTCCGAAGGCGTCCTCGGCATCGCCCCCGAGGCCAGGATCCTCCCCGTCCGCGTCATCCTGGAGGACGGCGACCCGTCCCGCTCCAAGGCCCGCAGCACCCGTGGCAACGCCCTCGCCGACGGCATCCGCTGGGCCGCCGACCAGGGCGTCGACGTCATCAACCTCTCCCTCGGCGACGACTCCGAGTCCGCCCACCCGGAGCCCTCCGAGGACGCCGCCGTCCAGTACGCCCTGGCGAAGGGATCGATCGTCGTCGCCTCCGCAGGCAACGGCGGCGAGAAGGGCGACCACGTCTCCTACCCGGCGGCCTACCCGGGCGTGATAGCCGTGACCGCGGTCGACGAGGACGGCGACCGCGCCCCGTTCTCCACCCGCCGCTGGTACGCCACCGTGAGCGCCCCCGGCATGGACGTCGTCATCGCCGACCCGGACCGCAAGTACTACGAGGGCTGGGGCACCAGCGCCGCCGCGGCCTTCGTCTCCGGCGCCGTCGCCCTCATCAGGGCGGCCCATCCGGGCCTGTCCCCCGCCCAGGTCAAACGGCTCCTGGAGGACACCGCCCGCGAGGCGCCGGTCGGCGGTCGCGACGACTCCCGGGGCTTCGGCTTCGTCGACCCGGCCGCCGCCATCGAGGAGGGCGGCAAGCTCGAACCCGACGACCTCAGGGCCGCGTCGTACGCCGGAAAGTACTTCGGCTCCGGCCCGGACCCGGTCGAGGAGGAGGACCCCACCGCCGGCTGGACGGCCCCGGTCGCGGGCGGCCTCGGTGTGGTCCTGCTGATCACGGCGGTGGTGATCTGGCGCGGCCGGGGCCGCGGCCGCCCCGACGAGTTCATCGTCTGAGTCCTGCGGCACCCGCCGTGCCCGCCACCTCCGTCGTGCTCTCCGTGCCCTTCGTGCTCTCCGTGCCCTTCGTGCTCTCCGTGCCCGTCGTGCTCTCCGTGCCCGTCAGGTCCGCGAAGACCGACACGGCCGCCCGCGCCGCCGCCTCGACCGCGGCGACGCCCTTCGCCTTGGTCGTGTGCCCGTCGGAGACCACGGCCACGAGGAACTCCCGCCCGTCCAGCTCGACCCGGCCGACGCTGTTGATGTCCCACAACCGGGTGGCGGTCCGGGGCAGCCACCCGTTCTTCAGGGCGAAGCCGGACCCCGAGGCCCCACCCGTCGCCGCGGCCGAGACACCCCAGTCCTGACCCTCGGCGATCCGTCCCATCAGATCCTGGACGTACGCCCGTGAGGCCGCGCTCAGCTCGGAGGTGTCGTCCTCGCCGAACACCTGCCGCAGCAGCACGAGTTGATCGGCCGCCGTGGTCTGGGTGAGGCCCCAGTACAGCCCGTGGCCGCCCTCGGTGGCCGTCAGCCCGAACCGCTCGTTCGCCGCGTCCAGTCCGGCCGCCTGCCCGATGACCTTCCACAGTGCTGTCGCGGAGACGTTGTCGCTGTCGCGGATCATCGCCGACGTGTACGTCCGCTCCTGCGCGGTGAGCCGCCGGTCCGCGTCCTGCGCCTGGAGCAGCAGCGCCGCCAGGATGTTCAGCTTGACGATGCTCGCGGTGTCGAACGAGGCGTCCCCGTACCCGGCCGAGTCGCCGGACGCCACGTCGAGCACGGCGACGGAGATCGCGGCCCCGTCCTCGACGGTCACCTCCGCCATGGCCGTCGCGAGCAGTTCGTCGTGATCCACCTCGGGCGCCGCCACCGGTTCCACCGAAGCCTCCTCAGCGGCCGCCGACGAGGGTGCCGAGGCCGCGGACGACGATACGGCGGAGGGCGACGAAACGGCGGAGGGGGCGCCGTCCTGCGCCTGGGCCTTCATGAACACCGTCCCCGCGGCCGTGCCGCCCACCAGGACCACGCAGGCGAGCGCGAGGTGGACGAGCGGACGGCGCCCGGACGGACGGGCACGGCGACGGGCTCTGCGACAGGGCATGCCGTGATGGTTCTGCGCCGCGCTGTACGTGTGGTTAGGCGATTGTTAGATGCTTGTCAGGGATGGCTGAGAGAACCGTGAGTGAGGTGACGGTCACGTTTCCGGCCCGCCGAACGCCCTGGAGACTTCCCCCGATAGGGTCGACGACCGTGGCGAACAAGAACATTCCCGACCCCGGTTTCCCCGACGACGACGGCTCCGCCGACCCGCGGCTGAGCGCCGCGCTCGCCGCCTGGGCCGACGACCGGACCGCCGTGGGGCCCGTCCTCGAAGCGCTCAAGGGCGCCCGGCTGCTCGTGCCGGTCGTGGCCGTGCTCGGCGAGGTCGAAACCGACGAGAACGGACTGCGCCGCGAGAAGACCAGCGACATGGCGGTGCCCACCCTCAAGGCCGGCGACCGCACCGCGCTGCCCGCCTTCACCTCCACCGACAGCCTCGCCCGCTGGGACCCCGTCGCCCGGCCCGTCGCCGTACCGCTGCACCGGGCCCTGCAGGCCGCCGCGCACGAGAAGGCCGACACGATCGTCCTCGACCTGGCCGGCCCGGTCCCCTACGAGCTGACCGGCCAGGCCCTGCTCGCGCTCGCCGAGGGACGCACCACCACCGACCCGCTCGCGGACCCCGCCGTCCTCGACGCCGTACGCGCCGCCGTCGCGGCCGAGCCGGCCGTGCTGCGCGCGCACCTCGGTCCCGGACAGGCCGACGGCACCCTGGCCCTCGTCCTCGACGCGACCGCGCCGCCGGCCGAGACCGCGCAGGCCGTCGCCGGGCGCATCGCCGCCGACGAGACACTGCGGGCCCGCCTGGTACGCGGCCTCGACCTGGCACTGCTGCCGACGGGGACGACCCCGCCGGGCGAGCCCCTGTACGTACGGGCGTAGCCCTCGGGGACGGCCGGGACCAGGGCGGCCCTAGGGGGGTTTCGAAAGTCCTGTGCGGTGCCCGCGGTGTCCGGTGCGTGCTCTCGGCGTGCCGGACGAAAGCCCTCGTACTGGACGTACTTGGGGTTTCGGCCGGTGCGGCGAGAGTGCGTGCCGGGCGCCGTGGGTGCTGTGCGGGACTTTCGAAACACCCCCTAGCCGTAGATCGGGCCCGTGTACTTCTCGCCCGGGCCCTGGCCCGGCTCGTCCGGGACGAGCGACGCCTCGCGGAACGCCAGCTGCAGCGACTTCAGACCGTCGCGCAGCGGGGCCGCGTGGAAGGAGCTGATCTCGGTCGCGGACGCGTCCAGCAGACCGGCGAGGGCGGTGACCAGCTTGCGGGCCTCGTCCAGGTCCTTGTACTTGTCGCCCTCCTCGGTCAGACCGAGCTTCACCGCGGCGGCGCTCATCAGGTTGACGGCGACCGTCACGATCACCTCGACCGCGGGGACCTCGGCGATGTCGCGGGTCATCGAGTCGAAGTCGGGGCTCTCAGGAGGGGTCTCACTCATGCCCCACACGATAGGCCCCGCCACGTACCTCCCGACCTGCGGGAGTCCGCCGCGGCCCGATTGGCACGGGAGGTTTGAACCCGGTATGGTTGTGTCAACGACCGGCTGGACACCTGTGTGTCCGGCCCGCAAGTGGAGGCTCCGCACTCCCACCTGACTGTCCTCCGGGACGGCAGGTCACCCGGTCAGGCGGCCCCCACCGTTCCGTACGGACGGTGGAGTCGTCCGATATTGCGCCCCGCGGCACACCCGCGGCGGTGCTCCGGCAGTTCATGGAGCCCCGCCTGTGTTCCGTCAGGGGCATTTTTCATGGCTCCCGGTGGTTGGTCCTGATGTCAACCAGACATGACGCGGCGGTCCGCCAGACCGTCGTGTGGTGCTACCGAGGAGGATCCATCAGCGCCGAGCCCCGCATCAACGACCGGATTCGCGTTCCCGAGGTGCGACTTGTCGGTCCCAGCGGCGAGCAGGTCGGGATTGTTCCGCTTGCCAAGGCCCTGGAGCTTGCGCAGGAGTACGACCTCGACCTCGTCGAGGTGGCCGCGAACGCCCGTCCGCCGGTCTGCAAGCTCATGGACTACGGGAAGTTCAAGTACGAGTCGGCCATGAAGGCCCGTGAGGCGCGCAAGAACCAGGCGCACACGGTCATCAAGGAGATGAAGCTCCGGCCGAAGATCGACCCGCACGACTATGACACCAAGAAGGGTCACGTCGTCCGGTTCCTCAAGCAGGGCGACAAGGTCAAGATCACGATCATGTTCCGTGGTCGCGAGCAGTCCCGGCCCGAGCTGGGCTACCGACTGCTGCAGCGTCTCGCGGAGGACGTCCAGGAGCTCGGGTTCGTCGAGTCGAACCCGAAGCAGGACGGCCGAAACATGATCATGGTCCTCGGTCCGCACAAGAAGAAGACCGAGGCGATGGCCGAGGCCCGTCAGGCTCAGGAAGCCCGGAAGGCGGAAGCGAAGGCCAACCCCGGCAAGTCGCAGAACGCCGCCGACGCCGAGCACGTCGAGGTCGAGGCGCCGGCCGAGGAGCCTGCCGAGGCGTAAGTCCCCGGGACGCGAGTCCGGGGGAAGCCCTGGACACCGGTCCAGGGTGCCAACCGAAAGAAATGACGTTCCGTCGTGCCCGGTTTAGCGACCGGGCACCGGAGCGCCACTGACGAGGAGAGAACGGCGCTATGCCGAAGAACAAGTCGCACAGCGGTGCCAGCAAGCGCTTCAAGATCACCGGCTCCGGCAAGGTGCTCCGTGAGCGCGCCGGCAAGCGCCACCTGCTCGAGCACAAGTCGTCCCGCGTGACGCGTCGCCTCACCGGCAACGCCGAGATGGCCCCGGGCGACGCCGCGAAGATCAAGAAGCTTCTCGGCAAGTGACGTCCGCGGCGCCCCCTGTGAGCGCCGTACGTCAGGACCGGGACCCCATCGATTTCGGGTCGTGTGACGACAACCACGGCCCCGCTACAAGGAGTTAAAAGTGGCACGCGTCAAGCGGGCAGTCAACGCCCACAAGAAGCGCCGGGCGATCCTCGAGCAGGCCTCCGGCTACCGCGGTCAGCGTTCGCGCCTGTACCGCAAGGCCAAGGAGCAGGTCACCCACTCGCTGGTCTACAACTACAACGACCGCAAGAAGCGCAAGGGCGACTTCCGTCAGCTGTGGATCCAGCGCATCAACGCTGCGGCCCGCCAGAACGGCATGACGTACAACCGCCTCATCCAGGGTCTGAAGGCCGCGAACATCGAGGTCGACCGCAAGATCCTCGCGGAGTTGGCCGTCAACGACGCCACCGCGTTCGCCGCGCTGGTCGAGGTCGCGCAGAAGGCGCTGCCGGCCGACGTCAACGCGCCCAAGGCAGCGTGACGCTGCGCTGGCTCTGAGCCGCGTGTGACCCGGGCCCGCAGGTGCAAGCTGCCTGTGGGCCCGGGTTCTTTGGTGCGTCGTCGGGTGCGGGTGAGTGGGGCTTCTCGCGCAGTTCCCCGCGCCCCTTGAGGGCCTCCGGCCCTTTCGGGCCGAAAAGCACGGGGCGCAGCCCCTGCTTTTTCAGGGGTGCGGGGAAGTGCGCGAGCAACCACGGACCACCCGTACCCGCCGACGCACCCGCACCCCCGAGCTCTCAGGCGCCCTCCCCACACCCCTCGATCCAAAAGGTGACCCATGCCCACCCCTGAGTTGATCTCCCCCCGCTCCGCCCGCGTCTCCGCGGCCCGGCGGCTCGGGAAGCGGAACTTCCGGGGGAAGGACCGCCTCTTCCTCGCCGAGGGACCGCAGGCCGTGCGCGAGGCCGCCGGGCACCGGCCGAACGGCACACCCACCCTGGTCGAGCTCTTCGTCACGGTCGACGCCGCGGAGCGGTACGCCGACATCGTCGGCGACGCCCGCACCGCCGGCGCCCGCGTCCACCTCGCCGACGAGACCGTCATCGCCGACATCTCCACGACCGTCACCCCGCAGGGCCTCGTCGGGATCTGCCGGTTCCTCGACACCCCCTTCGCGGAGATCCTCGACAGCCGCCCCAAGCTCGTCGCCGTGCTCGCCCACGTCCGCGACCCCGGCAACGCCGGCACCGTGCTGCGGTGCGCCGACGCCGCCGGAGCCGAGGCCGTCGTGCTCACCGACGCCTCCGTGGACCTCTACAACCCCAAGGCCGTGCGTGCCTCCGTCGGGTCGCTGTTCCATCTGCCGGTCGCCGTCGGTGTACCCGTGGACGAGGCCGTCGCGGGGCTCAAGGCCATCGGCGTACGCGTCCTCGCCGCCGACGGCGCGGGACAGGACGACCTCGACGACGAACTCGACAAGGGCACGATGGGCGGGCCCACGGCCTGGGTGTTCGGCAACGAGGCCTGGGGGCTGCCCGAGGAGACCCGGGCGCTGGCCGACGCCGTCGTCCGGGTACCGATCCACGGAAAGGCGGAAAGCCTGAACCTGGCGACCGCCGCCGCCGTATGTCTCTACGCGTCCGCCCGTGCACAGCGCGCCTTCGGAGGGTGCCGCACCGTCACGCCCAGCTAGTAGGGTGACGGGCTCGGGGGCCCACTGCACAACGCGAGAGGTGGGGTACGGGGATGAGGGTCGGCACCAGCGGCACACCGGTGGCACGGGACGTGCGCGCCACATCCGGGGCCCGGCAGGGCGATCTCGCCGAACTGGGCATCGACCCCGACGACCTCCCCGACGGACTGGTCGTGGCCGACGAGAACGGCCGCGTGATCTGCTTCAACGCCGCAGCCGTCCGGATCACCGCCACCCCCGCCGCCGAGGCCCTCGGCCGCCCCTCGATTGGGCCCTCCCCTTAGAAGACCTCGAAGGCCGCCGCTGGTGGCAGCTGACCGACCCGTACGGGGGCCTCGCCATCCGCGTCGGACAGCCCGAGCGGAACCTGCTGCTGCCCGGGGCGCGCGAGATCCTCGTATCGGCCCGCTACATCCGCGGCGAACCCACCGGCCCGGTCCGCCGGGTCGTCGTCTCGCTGCGCGACACCGAGGCCCGGCGCCGCACCGAACGCAGCCACGCCGAACTCATCGCCACCGTGGCCCACGAACTGCGCTCACCCCTGACCTCGGTCAAGGGGTTCACCGCGACGCTGCTCGCCAAGTGGGAGCGGTTCACGGACGATCAGAAGAAGCTGATGCTGGAGACCGTCGACGCCGACGCCAACCGGGTCACCCGGCTCATCGCCGAGCTGCTCGACATCTCGCGCATCGACTCGGGTCGGCTCGAGGTGCGACGGCAGCCCGTCGACATGGGCGCGGCCGTCGGACGGCACATCCAGGCCTATGTCGCCGCCGGACAGCCCGCCGACCGGTTCCTGCTGCGGATCGAGCAGCCGCTGCCTGATCTCTGGGCCGACCCGGACAAGATCGACCAGGTGCTGAGCAACCTGCTGGAAAATGCGGTGCGGCACGGCGAGGGAACCGTCACGATTGACGTCACGGCCACGGCGTCCCCCCGGGAGGGCGAGGACACCGCCACGTCGGTCACGGTGAGCGACGAGGGCAGTGGCATTCCGGAGGAGTCCATGAACCGCGTCTTCACCCGCTTCTGGCGGGGCAGCAAGCGCGGGGGCACCGGTCTCGGGCTGTACATCGTCAAGGGCATCGTCGAAGCCCACGGCGGCACCATCACCGTCGGACGCGCGCCCGGTGGCGGCGCCGAGTTCCGATTTACGTTGCCCGTGGCGGCGCCGGCCTTTGAGTTCGATCTGCCGCGCAGCGCCAAATAGGGTGGTGGCGGGCGACGGGAGGGACTGAGCACCACGGGCGCGTTCGTACACCGCCACCCCGTTAGACTCGGCCTTTGGCACCTTTGTGTCCCAAAAACCGTGACGATCTGTCCACGAGTCGGTACGGGGACCATCCGCCAGCCAATCGGAAGCACGGGAAGAGATGTCGGCACCGAATAAGTCGTACGACCCTGTAGAGGTCGAGGCCTTGAAACCGGAAGAGATCGAGCGCATGCGGGACGAGGCGCTCGCCGCCTTCGCCGCCGCGGACTCCCTCGACGCGCTCCAGGAGGCCAAGGTCGCCCACACCGGGGGCACCTCCCCGCTGGCCCTCGCCAACCGCGAGATCGGCGCGCTGCCCCCCCAGGCCAAGGCCGCCGCGGGCAAGCTCGTCGGCCAGGCGCGGGGCGCGGTGAACAAGGGCCTCGCCGCCCGCCAGAGCGAGCTGGAGGCCGAGCGTGACGCCCGGGTGCTGGTCGAGGAGGCAGTGGACGTCACGCTGCCGTACGACCGCGTCCCCGCCGGCGCCCGCCACCCGCTCACCACGCTGTCGGAGCGCATCGAGGACATCTTCGTGGCCATGGGCTACGAGGTCGCCGAGGGCCCGCAGGTCGAGGCCGAGTGGTTCAACTTCGACGCGCTCAACATCGGCCCGGACCACCCGGCCCGGGGCGAGGCGGACACCTTCTTCGTACAGGGCCCCGAGGGCGGTACCGAGTCCGGTGTCGTGCTGCGCACCCACACCTCGCCCGTGCAGATCCGCTCCCTGCTCGACCGTGAGCTGCCGGTGTACGTGATCTGTCCCGGCCGCGTGTACCGCACCGACGAGCTGGACGCCACGCACACCCCGGTCTTCCACCAGGTCGAGCTGCTCGCCGTCGACGAGGGCCTGACCATGGCCGACCTCAAGGGCACCCTCGACCACATGGTCCAGTCGCTGTTCGGCGAGGGCATGAAGACCCGGCTCAGGCCGAACTTCTTCCCGTTCACCGAGCCGTCCGCCGAGATGGACATGCTCTGCTACGTCTGCAAGGGCACCTCCGTCGGCAACCCCGACCGCCCCTGCCGCACCTGCTCCAGCGAGGGCTGGATCGAGCTGGGCGGCTGCGGCATGGTCAACCCCCGGGTCCTCACCGCCTGCGGCGTCGACCCCGAGAAGTACAGCGGATTCGCCTTCGGGTTCGGCATCGAGCGGATGCTGATGTTCCGCCACAACGTCGAAGACATGCGAGACATGGTCGAGGGTGACGTCCGGTTCACCCGGCCGTTCGGGATGGAGATCTGATGCGGGTCCCGCTTTCCTGGCTGCGGGAGTACGTCGACCTGCCGGCCACCGAGACCGGTCGTGACGTCCAGGCCAAGCTCATCTCGGCCGGCCTGGAGGTGGAGACCGTCGTGCAGCTCGGCGACGGCCTCAAGGGCCCCCTCGTCGTCGGTCAGGTGCTGACCATCGAGGAGCTGACGGAGTTCAAGAAGCCCATCCGCTTCTGCACCGTCGACGTCGGCACCGCCAACGGCACCGGCGAGCCCCAGGAGATCGTCTGCGGCGCCCGTAACTTCGCCGTCGGCGACAAGGTCGTCGTGGTCCTCCCGGGCGCCGAACTGCCCGGCGGCTTCGCCATCTCCGCCCGCAAGACCTACGGCCGCAACTCCCACGGCATGATCTGCTCCAGCGACGAGCTCGGCATGGGCGACGACGGCACCAAGGGCATCATCGTGCTGCCGCCGGAGACCGAGGTCGGCAAGGACGCGATCGAGCTCCTGGAGCTGGTCGACGAGGTCCTCGACATTGCCGTCACGCCCGACCGCGGCTACTGCCTGTCGATCCGCGGCGTCGCCCGCGAGACCGCCATCGCCTACGGTCTGCCGCTGCGCGACCCGGCCCTCCTCGACGTCCCCGGGCCGAACGCGTTCGGGCACCCCGTCCAGGTCTCCGACCCGCTCGGCTGCGACCGCTTCACCGCCCGCACCGTCACCGGGCTCGACCCGGAGGCGCGCTCCCCGATCTGGCTCAAACGCCGGCTGCAGAAGGTCGGCATGCGCCCGATCTCCCTCGCCGTCGACATCACCAACTACGTGATGATGGAGCTGGGCCAGCCGCTGCACGCCTACGACCGGGCTCTCGTCCAGGGCACCATCGGCGTCCGCCGGGCCGAGGAGGGCGAGAAGATCGTCACCCTCGACGGCACCACCCGCACCCTGCACGCCGAGGACCTGGTGATCACCGACGAGCGCGGCCCCATCGGCCTCGCCGGGGTCATGGGCGGCGCCGACACCGAGATCGCCGATCACGACGATGTGGAGAACGCCTCCGTCGACGTCGTCATCGAGGCCGCCCACTTCGACCAGGTCGCCATCGCGCGCACGGCCCGCCGGCACAAGCTGTCGTCGGAGGCGTCCCGCCGCTTCGAGCGCGGTGTCGACCCGCTGGCCGCGGCCGCCGCCGCCCAGCGCACCATCGACCTGCTCGTGCTCCTCGCGGGCGGCACCGCCGACGCGGGCGTCACCGAGGTGATCGCCCCGTCCGCGCCCCGCACGATCACGATCCCGGCGGACCACCCGGACCGGGTCGCGGGCGTGGAGTACGGCCGCGAGACCGTCGTACGCCGCCTCCAGGAGGTCGGCTGTGACGTCTACGGCCAGGACGAGCTGATCGTCACCGTGCCGTCGTGGCGGCCCGACCTCACCGACCCGAACGACCTCGCCGAAGAGGTCATCCGGCTGGAGGGCTACGAGAACCTGCCCTCCACGCTGCCCAAGCCCCCCGCGGGGCGCGGTCTCACCCAGCGGCAGCGACTGCACCGCCGGGTCGGGCGGGCGCTGGCCGGTGCCGGATACGTCGAGGCGCCGAACTACCCCTTCATCGGCGAGCAGGTCTTCGACCAGCTCGGTCTGGAGGCGGACGACCCGGCCCGCCGCGTCGTCAGGCTCACCAACCCGCTGAGCGACGAGGAGCCCGCGCTGCGCACCTCGCTGCTGCCGGGTCTGCTGGGCGCGCTGCGGCGCAACGACGGCCGGGGCACGCACGACCTCGCCCTGTTCGAGACCGGCCTGGTCTTCCTCCCCCGCGAGGAGCAGCGGGTCGCCGTCGCGCTGCCGGTCGACCGCCGGCCCACCGACGAGGAGATCGCGACGCTGAACGCCGCGCTGCCCGAGCAGCCGCGCCACGTCGCCGTCGTCGTCGCCGGGGCCCGTGAGCAGGCCGGCTGGTGGGGCAAGGGCCGTCCGGCCGACTGGGCCGACACCGTCGAGGCGGGCCGCGCGGTCGCCCGCGAGGCCGGTGCCGAACTGGTCGTCCGCAAGGGCCAGTACGGTCCCTGGCACCCCGGCCGCTGCGCCGAGTTCGTGGTCGTCGCCGACGGCACCGAGCGGGTCGTCGGCCACGCCGGTGAGCTGCACCCGCGCGTCCTGAAGGCCCTCGGGCTGCCGGCCCGGACCGCCGCGATGGAGATCGACCTGGACGCCCTGGAGCAGGTGGGGGACAGCACCCCGCAGGCGCCGAGCATCTCCACGTTCCCGGTCGCCACGCAGGACGTCGCGCTCGTCGTCGACGCGTTCGTACCGCACGCCGACGTGGAGGCCGCGCTGCGTGAGGGCGCGGGTGAACTCCTGGAGGGCATCCGGCTGTTCGACGTGTACGAGAACGCCGAGCAGCTGGGTGACGGGCGGAAGTCGCTGGCGTACGCGATGCGCTTCCGGGCCGCGGATCGCACGCTGACCGTGGACGAGGCGTCGGCGGCCCGGGACGCGGCGGTCGCCCTCGCGGGCGAGCGTACGGGGGCCGTGCTGCGTAGCTGAGGTGCCTGAGGGGTGGGGGACTGCGGTGGTACGGCGGCTGCGGGTCGTTCGTGGCTCGTCGCGCAGTTCCCCGCGCCCCTGATGGGGGCGCGAGCCCCCGCACCCCCATCAGACCCCCTAGCGGTCACCTCACTCATTCGGGTGACAATCTCGGGTGATCTACCCGAACAGGGCATGTGGTCGACAGAATCGGACCGGCCTCTCTGGGCCGTACACGCTGTCCGGGCCTGATGGGGGGCCAACGGCATGATTCGCAACAGGGCTGGGGTTCCTCGTCGGGCGTGGTCCCGGGGGCGCCGCCTGTCCAGTCGGCTCGGGGCCGGGATCGTCGGTGGTGCCGTGGTCCTCGCGGCCGGCACCGGGATGATGCTGCACGTCAGGCGGAAGTTGCTGCGGGAAGTGCGGCAGGCGCGCGCGGTCGCGGGCGTCGTCCGGAGCGTGCTGCTCCGGCCGCTGCCCGCGCGGATCGACGGGCTCGCCACCGCCGCCGCCCAGCTCTCCGCCGACCGGGGCGCGACCGTCGGCGGCGATCTGTACGAGGTGATCGCCACCGAGCACGGGGTACGGGTCGTGATGGGCGACGTACGCGGCCACGGCCTCGCCGCCGTCGGGACCGTCGCCGCCGTCCTCGGCTGCTTCCGCGAGGCCGTCCACGACGAGGCCGAACTCGCCGGCGTCCTCGCCCGCCTCGACCGTGCCCTCGCCCGCCATCTCCGGGACGGCGCCCGCACCGAGGCCATGGAGGAATTCGTCACCGTCCTCCTGCTGGAGATCACCCCCGACGGCGATCTCCACGCCCTCAACTGCGGCCATCCCTGGCCCTACCTGCTCAGCGTCGGCCGCGCGTCGCCCGTCACCCGGGCCGACCCCCTGCCCCCGCTCGGCCTCTTCCCGCTGCCCGCCGAGCTCCCGGTCACGCCCTGCGGCCAACTCCTCCCGGGCGAGGCCCTGTTCCTGCACACGGACGGAGTGGAGGACGCGAGGGACGGCCAGGGCCATTTCTTTCCCTTGACGGCCACGCTGAGGGAAGCCGTACGGGACCGCCCCATCTCGCCTCAGTCGGTGCTCCGAGCGACCTTCACCTCACTACTCCGCCACACAGCGGGAAGGCCCAAGGACGACATCGCGATACTGGTACTTCGCAACGAACGCGTACGCACGGCGGTTTTCAGGGGCGCGAGGAACTGCGCGATCAGCCACGACGCACCCGCACCCGACAACCCACCGGTCGCCCCCACCCCGTAGTCGCCCGGTGTTGCCAGCGCAGCGCCCCGGCAGGGCCACCGCACTGTACGAGGGGGAGCCGGCGGCCCGGCCGGCCTCTTGGCGAGGGATCCCAGTCAACCTGTCCGAAACTCTCTGCGACAGCGCGCACACAGTGCGGATTCGGGCGTTCCCTTCACACCCCGTGTGAAGAGGGAGGCGCTACGCTGCGATTCGCCGGCACCGAGCCACCGGAGGGCCTCCATGCAGCCCAACACCCTGCTCGACGCGATCCTCGACGAGGCCGGTATCTCCCACGCCGGTCTCGCCGCCCACGTCAATCAGGCGGGGCGGGCCCGGGGGCTGGCGCTGAGATACGAACACACCGCCGTGGCACGGTGGTTGAAGGGGCAGCGGCCGCGAGGGCAGGTGCCCGACCTGATCTGTGAGGTGCTCGCCGGGCGGCTGCGCAGGACCGTCACCCTCGACGACATCGGGCTCGGCGTGCCGGGCGAGGCCGCCGCCCCGCACGGCGCCGGGCTCTCCGGTTTCGTGGAGCGCGCCACCGCCCTGTGGCGCTCCGACGAACAGCAGCGGCCCCATGTCCTGGGCGCCCCCGCCGTCACCGGGACCCCCGCCGTGATGCCCGTCTGGGAGTGGGAGAACCCGCCGGAGGACGTCGACGTCTCCCGTGGGGGACGGCATCACGTCAGCGTGGCCGACATCGAGATGCTGCGCGCCGCCCGGACGCACTACGAGCAGCTGTACCGCAAGGCCGGGGGTGTCGCCACCCGCACCCGGATCGTCGGGTTCCTCAACGCCGAGGCCGCGCCGCTGCTGCGGGGCAGCTACACCGACGCCACCGGCCGCCAACTGCACCGGGCCACCGGGGGGTTGGTCGCGATCGCCGGGATCTGCGCGTACGACTCCGACGCCCACGGTCTGGCCCAGCGCTACTTCCACCAGGCGCTGCGGCTGGCCAAGGCCAGCGGGGACCGGGGGCTGGGGGCGTACGTGATCGCGCTCCTGGTCAACCAGTCGCTGTTCATGCGGGAGTACCGGCAGGCCGTCGCCTTCGCCGAGGCGGCGCTGCGCACGGCCGGCACGGACATCACCCCGGCGCTCGCCTCCGATCTGTACGCGATGCAGGCGAAGGCGTACGCGCACCTCGGCGACGGCACGAGCGCGCTGTCCTGCATCCGGCGGGCGGAGCAGGCCGCCGAGCGCATCCGGCGCGGGTGCGAACCCGATGAGACCGGCTATGTCCAACCCGGCCTGGTGAACGTACAGGTGGCGGAGGCACTGCTCAGCCTCGGTGACCTGACGGCCGCGGCGGAGCACGCCGCGGCGGCCGTCGACTCCCCGGCGCACGACCGGGGGCGGGTGCACCGGCTCGCGATGTTCAGCCAGATCGAACTGCGGCAGGGCAACGCGGACAAGGCGGTGGCCACGGCCGTCGAAATGGCCGAGCGGGCACGCGGAATGGAGTCCATGCGCCTGCGTGACAGACTGCGGGCGGTCCGCGAGCACCTCGTGCGCAGCGGCTGCGCGGGAACCTCCGAGGCCGCCGAACTCATCGACGGGGCACTGCGCGTACCGCTCTGACGCCGTCCCGGGGCGCGGCGTGCACCGGTTGTGCGCCTGCTGTCACCAAGCTCCTGCTGCGATATTGCCACTTACTCGGCGGAAGGTGGCAGAACCGTGCAGTGGACGAAACAGAGCGAACAAACTGTGTACTCGAATCGCTGGTTCAGCGTCAATCTCGCGGATGTGGCGTTGCCCGACGGGCGGCACCTCGATCACTTCCTGATACGGCTGCGGCCCGTCGCCGTGGCCACCGTGGTCAACGAGTCGAACGAGGTGCTGCTCCTGTGGCGGCACCGCTTCATCACCGACAGCTGGGGCTGGGAGCTCGCGGCGGGCGTCGTCGAGGACGGCGAAGCCATCGCCGAGGCGGCGGCCCGTGAACTGGAGGAGGAGACCGGATGGCGGCCGGGACCCCTGCACCACCTGATGAGCGTCGAGCCCTCCAACGGGCTCGCCGACGCCCGGCACCACATCTACTGGGCCGACGAGGGCGCGTACGTCGGTCACCCCGTGGACGACTTCGAGTCGGACCGCCGGGAATGGGTCCCCCTCAAGCTCGTCCCCGACATGGTCGCCCGCGGCGAGGTCCCGGCCGCCAACATGGCGGCCGCTCTGCTCCTGCTGCACCACCTACGGCTCGGGCAGGACGCCCAGTCCTGAATCCCCCGTCGCGTCCCGCCCGAGGGGTCCTCAACGGCCCAGCGCCTGCCAGATGGACACCACCAGGGCGCCCAGGGCCGTGAGGGCCGCCACCGCGGGCAGCGGCCAGCGGGCGTGCTCCAGGCTGACGACCCGCGCGCTCAGATCGTCCAGTTCCTTGGCGGTCTGCTCGGCGCGGTGGCTCAGCAGGGTGTGCCCGCCTTCGACGCGCGCGTGCGCCACGTCCAGACGGCGGCGTAACTCTGCGAGTTCGCCATGGAGCACGGGATGCTCGGGGTCGATGGCCACGAGTCCGCTCCTTTCTGTAGTCGTCGTCATCCCTTGCATGCGCACGTGAAGTCAACTCGCCTGGTGGGCGAGTGGGGAGAGTGTGCGAGCGGCATATGCGTGTCCGCCGCGCACACGGTGTGTGAATACGACGGGCCCGGCACCTTCTCCGGTGCCGGGCCCGTGCGCGAAAGGGAACTGACCGAGCGTAGTCGGACGGTCGGGGGATCAGGCGTAGGCGTAGAAGCCCGACCCCGACTTCCGGCCCAGCCGGCCCGCGTCCACCATGCGCTGGAGCAGCGGGGGAGCGGCGTACAGCGGCTCCTTGTACTCCTCGTACATGGAATTGGCGATGGAGACGATGGTGTCCAGGCCGATCAGGTCGGAGAGCTTCAGCGGCCCCATCGGGTGGGCGCAGCCCAGCTCCATGCCGTTGTCGATGTCCTCGCGGCCCGCGATGCCCGACTCGAACATCCGGATCGCGGAGAGCAGATACGGCACCAGCAGCGCGTTGACGACGAAGCCCGAGCGGTCCTGGGCCCGCACGGCGTGCTTGCCGAGCACCTTCTCGGCGAACAGCTGCGCCCGGCTGAGCGTGCCCTCGGAGGTGGTCAGCGCCGGGATCAGCTCGACGAGCTTCTGCACCGGGGCCGGGTTGAAGAAGTGGATGCCGATGACGTGGTCGGGCCGCGAGGTGGCGACCGCGAGCTTCACCAGCGGGATGGAGGAGGTGTTGGAGGCGAGGATCGCGTCCGGGCGGGTCACCACCTGGTCGAGCACCTGGAAGATCTCCGTCTTCACCTGCTCGTTCTCCACGACCGCCTCGATGACGAGGTCACGGTCGGCGAACTCGCCGAGATCGGTGGTGAAGCTCAGGCGTGCCTGGGTCCCGTCCCGCTCCGCCTCGGTGATCTTGCCGCGCTCGGCGGCCTTGGACAGGGAGTTGAACAGCCGGGTACGGCCGATCTCCAGGGCTTCGCCGGTGGTCTCGGCGACCTTGACGTCCAGTCCGGCGCGGGCGCACACCTCGGCGATGCCCGCTCCCATCTGGCCGCAGCCCACGACTCCGACGCGTGCAATGTCTCCCGCCGGGATGTCCGTCACATCGTCCCTTTCACTGTATTTCGTGCCTGGCAGATACCCGTGGTGGGGGCCTGCGCCAAACCTGCACGTTACCCGCGACGCCTACTGATCAGTATTCCGGGTGTCACATGGAAGGCTTGGTCCGAGAACGGTCCGCGACGGGGCGGACACGCGGGACGCGGTACGCGGAGGTACGAGGATGCATCGCAAGCCACGGATGTCACGGCGGGCCTTCTGGGCGACCGCGGCGGCGACCCTCGTGGCGGCGGCGGGGTGGCGGCGGGCACCGCCATCGCCGGCGGAGAACCGAGCCCGCGCCGCAGGGCGGGCGAGGGCGAGCTGCGCGGTATGTGGCTGGCCTCGGTCCTCAACCGGGACTGGCCCTCGAAGGCCGGTCTGACCGCCGCCGAACAGCGCGCCGAACTCCTCGCGCACCTCGACATGGCCGTGGACCGCCGCCTCAACGCGGTGATCTTCCAGGTCCGCCCCAGCGCCGACGCCCTCTGGCCCTCACCGCACGAGCCCTGGTCGCAGTACCTCACCGGAACCCAGGGCAAGGACCCCGGGTGGGACCCGCTGGGCACGGCCGTCGAGGAGGCGCACGCCCGGGGGCTCGAACTGCACGCCTGGTTCAACCCGTACCGGGTCGCGGTCCACACCGACCCGAGCCGGCTGGTCGCCTCGCACCCGGCCCGGCAGCACCCCGACTGGGTCGTCCCCTACGGCGGCAAGCTCTACTACAACCCCGGCATCCCCGCCGTCCGCGCCTTCGTGGAGAAGGCCATGCTCGACGCCGTCCGCAAGTACGCCGTCGACGCCGTGCACTTCGACGACTACTTCTACCCGTACCCGGTGGCCGGTCAGGTCTTCGACGACGACGAGGCCTACGACCGGTACGGCGCGAGCTTCCCCAACCGGGCGGCCTGGCGGCGCGACAACATCGACCTCCTGGTGCGGGAGACGGCGGCCCAGATCAAGACGATCCGACCCGGCACCCAGTTCGGGATCAGCCCGTTCGGCGTGTGGCGCAACGCCGAGACCGACGCGTCGGGCTCGGACACCCGGGCGGGCGTGCAGACCTACGACGACCTGCACGCGGACACCCGGAAGTGGGTCCGGGAGAACTGGATCGACTACATCGTCCCGCAGCTGTACTGGAACATCGGCTTCGCCGCCGCCGACTACGCCAAGCTGCTGCCCTGGTGGGCGGAGACCGCCCGGGGCAGCGGGACGCGGCTGTACATCGGGGAGGCCCTCTACAAGGCGGGCGACCCGGCACAGCCCGCCGCCTGGCAGGACCCGGCCGAGCTGTCCCGACACCTCACCCTGGCGAAGCAGCACCCAGAGGTGCGGGGGCATGTGTTCTTCGCGGCCAAGGAGGTCAAGGAGGACAAGATCGGGGCCATGGCCCGGGTGGTCGTCGACCACTATCAGCGGTCGACGCGGACGCCCCGCTGATTGCGGGGCAGGTCCCCTGCAGGGCTTGCGCGGAGATCTTGAGCGGGTATCCCGAGTTGGTGCAGGCCCGGGTGCCGCCGAGCGTTCCGTCGGCAGAGTCCCGACGCCTTGGCTGGAGGGGGCACGGTCTCAGTGAATCGCACGGATACGACCCATGCCGCCATCGCGCGGCGTCCTCGCCACCCCCGCAGGCGACCGAAGCGGAACCGGACGGCCCTGGCGGCCACAGGCGGTGGTGACCGGCGACGTTCCGGACGGCGCGGCCGAGGCCAGGCGAAGTCCCGAGCACCGTTCCGGGGAGCTGACGGCAGGCGTGCCGACCGGTGATGGCAGCCCCGCGGTGCGAGCCGGAGGGCCGGACGAGGCGCGACCGCCGTGCCCGGGCAGACTATGTGCGACGGCCCGGGGGCGGGGCTCGGCCGCCGACCGCTCCGGCGTCGGTGCGCCGACCACGCGACGTGTCCACCACGACGGGGGTATCGTCCGGGAACCGGCCCTCGAGCGGTCGAGCACAAGCTCCGCCGGCGGGAGGTCTCCGGGGCCGCGGACGTGGACGTACATCCTTCGGGAAGTCGCGTCGACGCTCGTGCCGGACGCGTCCGGCACGTCGGCAAGCCACTGCTGTGCCGCGTCCTCGGTCCGGCCGGTCCGCGTGTTGAACAGGAGCGCGACTACGGTGTCGGCCGTCAGCGGAACCAACTCGGCGGTGAACAGAAGGATCATGGCCGCGGTCCGGGGAGTACGGACACGGCTGCCAAGCCACGCCCCACCACCCCTGCTGATGTCGCCATGACCGGCTGTTTCCTCTCGCCGGCGACCATACGGGCCGCAGCATGCCCGCACAGGACCGCCCGCCCGGCCGCCACATCCGCAGGACGCTGTGGGCGACGGCCTGCCGCGGACAAGACGTCCTAAGCCTGGTCGTCCAGGCGGCTGGTGTGGGCGAGGGCGCTGGGGGTGCGGCAGCCAACGATCGCCGGGGCCTCCTGGACGAGCGTGTCGTCGGTCAGCGCCTCCACCATGAACAGCGCGAAGTCCACCCGGCGCGTCAGGTCGCCGGCCAGTACCGGGTCCCCCACGTGCCGGCTCCATACGGGCAGCCCCTGGCTCTCGCCCTCCTCCAGGGTGCTGCCGCGTACCACGGTCCACCGGGTGTCGCTGGCGAACACCCGGCGGCATGCCTCCACCTGGTCCTCGATCTCGACGGCGCGGACGAGCTTGCCCAGCACGGCGGCGATCCGGACGCCCAGGGTGAACATCCGCGAGTACGTGTCCTTGCCGTCGCGGGTGATGTGCCAGCCGCAGGAGAAGATCAGACGTGCGTCCGGCCGTGCGTGGTCGAGGACCGCCCGAGCCGTGCCCGACGCGTACTGCTGCACGCCCCAGGGCACCAGCACCGTCAGTACGCCGTCACATCCGGCGACCGCCTGCCGGATCACTTCCGGGTCGTTCGTGGGCCCGGCGACCACGGTCATCCGGCCTTCGAACTCGGCGAGCTTCGGCACGCTGCGCTCCCGGCAGACACCGACCACCTCGTAGCCGCGCTCCAGCGCGTGCCGCACCATGTACTGCCCGAGCCTTCCTGAAGCTCCGACGATGCAGACCTTTTTCACGTGACTCGTGCCCATGGTGCAGCCCCTTCGCCGACATGCGTACCTTATGTTGTAAGGTACGATAACCTTATGCCGTAAGGCGGTCAAGAGGAGTTGAATGCGAGGGGAAGTCCGGATGCCTGAAGGAGGCAGGGGCGGCCGGCGCGGAGCATCGGCGCGCACCCCGCTCAGTCGCGAGCGCGTGATTGGCGCGGCAGTGGCGGTGGCAGACGAGAAGGGGGTGGCCTCGCTCACCATGCGGGCCATTGCCGACCCGCTGGGCGTCGAGGCGATGTCGCTCTATCACCATGTGAAGGGAAGGGAGGACATCCTCGACGGGATGGTGGACGCGGTGTTCGGTGAGATCGACCTGCCGCCGCGCGACACGGACTGGAAGAGCGCCATGCGCCACCGCGCGGTCTCCGCCCGTGCCGTGCTCCGGCGCCATCCGTGGGCCGTCGCCCTGATGGACTCCCGCCCCCAGCCCGGCCCGGCAACCCTGGGCCACCACGACGCCGTCATCGGCGCGTTGCGCGCTGGCGGGTTCTCCGTCCCGATGGCCGCGCACGCCTTCTCGCTGATCGACAGCTACCTGTACGGCTTCGTGATCCAGGAGCTGAGCCTGCCGTTCGGCAGCTCGGCGGAGCTGGATGAGGTCGCGGGTGCCATCCTGCGTGATATGCCCGCCGACGCCTACCCCCACCTCACCGAGCTCGCCACTGAGCACGCCCTCAAGCCCGGTTACAACTACGCCGACGAGTTCACCTTCGGCCTTACCCTCATTCTCGACGCCCTGCACCCGGACGAAGCCCCGAGGGCCTAGCGTCTCGTGATTCCCTCAGCGTTACTTGATCTTGTGCGGAAGGGGCGCTTGGTATGGAGCTCTCCGTGGAACAGGTCGCCGAGTTGCGGGAGTTGGTGAACAGCAGGGGACGTGCCTGCGGATGTCGCCACGGGGGAGGATCGTGCTGTGGTCGGGTGAGGGGCGTCGACGCAAGGGCGTTGCCGAGTTGCTCGGGGTGTCGCTGTCCACCGCGGACCGCTGGAAGACCCGTAACGCCGAGCAGGGGCCTGGCGGGGCTGGCGGGGAGCGTACCGGTGGTGCACGGGGGCAGGTGCCGGCACGGTACGGTCCGCGTGATCGCGCTGACGCGTTCGAATCCCGCCGCCACCTCACCCACGTCCTGCGCGGCCGACCCCCAGGGCCGGCCTGGACGAACAGACCGTGCGAGCGGTCGTCGACG
This sequence comes from Streptomyces sp. MNU76, assembly GCF_020982545.1. Taxonomy (GTDB): domain Bacteria; phylum Actinomycetota; class Actinomycetes; order Streptomycetales; family Streptomycetaceae; genus Streptomyces. The sequence goes on from NZ_JAJKLK010000019.1 coordinate 279,924, forward strand.
ACAACACCCGCCCCGTCGGCGGGGGCCGGATGACGACCGCCGACCCGCGCCGCGCCCTGTACCCGCGCGACACCGAGAACCAGGCCGTGCGCGCCTCTCTCGTTCGGAACATAGGGCACTGAAGGAGTGAGCCTCCGGGAGCGATGCTCCAGGAGGCTCACTGGGCCGGACGTCTGTCTATGTGGTGCGCGAGTCCACCGTCCTGTCCGTGGACACGTTCGGAGAAGCCCCGTTCCCGTTCTCCAGGCCCTCCTCGAACGCCGTGACGGCCTGGTCGATAAGTCGTTCCTCCTGCCTCTTTCGCCGGGCGGCCTGATAGGCGTGGTGTTCCCGGCGGAAGGACTTGGCCGTGGCCAGGCACATCCCGATCATCACAAACGTGAAGGGCAGTGCCGTGATGATCGCCACCGTCTGCAGCGTGGACAGCGACGAGGTTCCCGTACCGCTGGCGATCAGCAGCGCGATGGCCACGGCACCCTCGGCAGCGCACCAGAACACGCGGCTCCAGGTCGGCGGGTCGGGGTGGCCGCCGGAGGCCAGTACGTCGACCACGTAGCTGCCGGAGTCGGAGGAGGTGACGAAGAACAGCACGATCAGCAGGATCGTCGCGCCGGCGACGAAGGCGCCGCCCGGCAGGCCGTCGAGCAGTTGGAAGAGCGCGCTGTCCGTACCGACCGCGCCGTCCTTGCCCACGAGTCCGCCCTCGCCGACCGTCTCGCGGTGGAGCGCCGAGCCGCCGAGGATCGCGAACCAGAGGAAGGTCAGCAGGGTCGGTACCAGCAGCACGCCCGTGACGAACTCACGAACGGTCCGGCCGCGGGAGATACGGGCGATGAAGATGCCGACGAACGGAGCCCAGGAGATCCACCAGCCCCAGTAGAAGACCGTCCAGCCGCTGACCCATGCGGTGCCGTCGGCGCCCTGGGAGGCGCCGGTGTCGAAGCTCAGCGCGAGGAGGTTCTGCAGATACCCGCCGACGTCCTCGACGAAGCCGTTGAGGATGAACAGCGTCGGGCCCGCGACGAGGACGAATACCATCAGCGCGGCGGCCAGGCCCATGTTGATGTTCGACAGCCACTTGATGCCCTTGCCGACGCCAGTGACCACGGAGGCGGTGGCGAGCGCGGTGATGAGGACGATGAGAACGACACGAAGTGGCGTGCCGGGCTCGTCCACCCAGCCCTGGAAGTCGAGGCCCGCGGAGATCTGCAGGACGCCGAAGCCGAGCGAGGTGGCCACGCCGAAGACGGTGCCGATGATGGCGATGGTGTCGATGGCGTCGCCCCAGGCGCCCTTGATCTTGTCGCCGAAGATCGGTTCCAGAGTCCAGCGGATCGAGATGGGACGTCCCCTGCGGTGTACGGCGTAGGCGACGGCGAGGCCGACCACGACGTAGATGGCCCAGGGGTGGATTCCCCAGTGCAGGAACGTCTGGACCATGGCCATCTCACTCCGCTCGGCCACGGCGTCACCGACGCCCGGCCTCGGGGAGACGAAGTGGTTCAGCGGCTCGGCGACTCCCCAGAAGACGAGCCCGATACCCATACCAGCGGCGAACAGCATCGCCAGCCAGGAGGCCATGCTGAACTCGGGGCGTTCGCCGTCCTTGCCGAGCCTGATGTCTCCGAAGCGGCCGATGCCGACCCAGAGGGCAAAGATCACAAAGAGCGAGACGAGGGCTGTGTAGTACCAACCGACACCACTGATGATCTCCGTCTGTACCTTGCTGATGACGTCCTGCGCAGACTCCTGGAATACTGTTGTATAGAGCACGAAGGCCACGATGATGATCGCGGATGGCCAGAAGACGCGCGGTGCGATCGATGCTGCGGGTGAACGGATCCCCGATTTCTCTTGATCCGAGGAATCGGCTGGCGATTTCGTCGCCTGGGGAGCAGCCATGCTCTTGTTTCCTTCTGTCGTCGGGCTCTGGCACGGTCGACAAGACTGCTGTGTACTGCGGGACACGGGTGGCAGCCTGTTGCACAATGGGAAATTGTTCGCTGTTGGCGCAACAGCGAACACGCCTCGCGTCTTGTCGTCAAGTTCCTTCGGCCAGTCGCTGGGCTCTCGACCAGCATCGGAATCGAGCTGTGACCCATGAGGCGAGTGGTGACCTGTTGGTCGGCGGCCCCGTTCCTGCGTCGGTGAAACCGGTCGGGCCGTGGCGGCGAGAGTCCGGTGCGGCGCTCGGGGGCCGCTCCCGCGTCCTGGCCGGCCGCGGCGAGAGCCGGTCGGTATGGAGGCACTGTCCTACCTCCACGTGGAACCGGGCTTGCTCGCCGCGCTATCTGCAGAGCCGCAAGAGCGCCGCTCCATCGCCGAACACCTCAGTACGACCCTTCTCGCCCATATGTCGCTTCCGGGGGGACATGGCCTTGAATCGCGTCGAGGGATATCCGGGACCAGGGGGCGAGCCCCAGGTGAGGGGCTCTGGGCTTCTCGGACCACGGTGCTGAGGGTGCCCCATCAGGGAGACCACGCTTCTGTGTACCCTGACGTGACGGTCGATCCGCCCGCGGACGGCCCGGCCCTCGGCGCCGGGGGCCGGCCCGGCCCCCGGCGTCACGGTCGCGCACTTCGCCTGCCACGGCATGACCGACGGCGCCGCCCCGTCTCGCAACCGGCTCCTCCTTCGCGACCACGACCACGAGGCATGTGGACACATCCTCTTCTCGGCCAAGGAGGTCGGCCTCGACAAGATCGGCGCGATGGCATGGGTGGTTCCGCCGACCACTACCAGCGGCCGGCGGAACCACCGCGCTGACGCAGCCCGGGGGGAGGGCTCGTGGTACTGGGCCCGGGGGCGCCGGGAAGGACGGTTACCTGCGGTCCTCGGGGTGGCGGACGACCGTGTCCGGGCCGGGGGACATCAGCGCCTCGTGCCCGTCGTCGTCGAACCTGACCCGGTAGGGCGGATTGCCGTCCTGACCGAGCACCTCCAGGACCTCCGCGGTCCGGTCGTGGTGCCCGACGGTCCTGCCGTGCACCAGCAGGGTGTCGCCTACAACTGCTCGCATCGGGGGCCTCCTCGTTCTGCACGGGAGTGGCGGTCCGTGACCGCAGTCTATTGCGGGCGGCGCCGGATGGACCTGTGTGCGTACGGCTCTCACGCGCTCCCGCACCCGACTCAGGCGGACGAGCGCTGGGTGACCGCGATGCAGACCAGCACGGCGGCGGCCGTCAGGGGCGCGGCCGGGGTGAGCTGCTCGCCGAGGAGCAGCACCGACCACACCAGTGTGAGCAGCGGCTGCGCCAGCTGCAACTGGCTGGCCTTCGGTATGCCGATGGCCGCCATGCCCCGGTACCAGACGACCAGCCCCAGGAACTGGGACCCGGCCGCCACCCACAACAGCCCGGCCACGCTGTGCGCGGTCAGCAGGGCCGGCTCGTACGACAGGGCCAGCAGTGCGCCCGGCACGCTCAGCGGCAGGCAGAGCACCAGGGCCCAGCCGATGACCTGCCAGCCGGGCATCACCCGGGCCAGTCGGCCGCCCTCGGTGTAGCCGGCCGCGCACACCAGCAGGGCGCCGAAGAGACAGAGGTCGGCCGTGGTGAGGGCGCCGCCGCTCTGGGTCACGGTGAACGCGAGCACCGCGGCGGCTCCGGCGAGGGCGGCGGTCCAGAAGGCGCGCGAGGGACGGGTGCCCATGCGCAGGGCCGAGAACAGTGCGGTCGTCAGCGGGAGCAGACCGACCACGACGGCGGCGTGCGCGGTGGTGGAGGTCTGGAGCGCGAGCGTGGTCAGCATCGGGAAGCCCAGCACGACACCGGCGGCCACGACCGCGAGCCCCGCCCAGTGCCGACGGCCCGGCAGGGGGACCCGCAGGGCCAGCAGACACCCGCCCGCGATGACGGCGGCCAGGGCGCTGCGGACGGCCACCAGGGACCAGGGGCCGAACCCTTCCAGGCCCCAGGCGGTGGCCGGGAAGGTGAGGGAGAAGGCGGTGACACCGAGGGCGGCCTGGAGCGTGCCGCCGGCGCGAAGACGTGGGCCGGGTGGCGGAGCGGCGGGGCCGGTGGCTGCCCGGTCGCCGCCCACCGCTACTGATGTTCCGGCGATAGCGCTACTCTCTACTCTCATGCAAGAGCGTAGCAGCGTTGCGGAACTGGTGGAACAGCTGAGAAAAGAGCTCGACCGCTACTCTGTCGGTGGAAAGCTGCCGTCGAGCCGTGCCCTCGTCGGGCGGTTCCGGGTGAGCCCGGTGACCGTGTCGCGAGCCTTGGCACAGCTGGCCGCCGAGGGGCTGGTGGTGACCCGGCCGGGGGCGGGTGCCTTCCGGGCGAGCCCGCGGGAGCGCGGTACGGCCTCGGTGGGGGACACCTCCTGGCAGGAGGTCGCGCTGAGCGCGGACGGCAGCTCCGAGCCGTCGCCCCGCACGGTGGACGCCTCCGGGGTCCTGGTCTCGCTCGCCTCTCCGCCGCCCGGCGTCATCGAGTTCAACGGCGGCTATCTGCACCCCTCCCTCCAGCCGGAGCAGGCGATGGCCGCCGCCCTGTCCAGGGCCGGGCGGCGGCCCGGGGTGTGGGCGCGGCCGCCGGTCGAGGGGGTGCCGGAGCTGCGCGAGTGGTTCGCGCGGAGCATCGGCGGGGCGATCACCGCGGCCGAGGTGATCGTCGCGGCGGGCGGTCAGTCCGCCCTCACCACCGCGCTGCGCGCCCTCGCGCCCCCAGGGGCGCCCGTCCTCGTCGAATCGCCCACCTACCCCGGCATGCTGGCGATCGCGCGGGCGGCCGGGCTGCGCCCCGTGCCGGTGCCGGTGGACGCGGACGGGGTCAGACCCGCCCTCCTCGCCGACGCGTTCAAGGCGTCCGGGGCGCGGGTCTTCGTCTGCCAGCCGCTCTTCCAGAACCCCACCGGAGCCGCCCTGTCGGCCGACCGCAGGGCAGAGGTGCTGCGGATCGCCCGCGAGGCGGGGGCCTTCGTCGTGGAGGACGACTTCGTACGCCGACTCGCGCACGAGGACGCCGGGCCCCTGCCCCGGCCTCTGGCCGCCGACGACCCGGACGGCGTGGTCGTGCACGTCTCCTCGCTGACCAAGGCGACCTCGCCCAGCTTCCGGGTGGGCGCCCTGGCCGCACGGGGCCCGGTCCTGGAGCGACTGCGCGCCATCCAGGTCGTCGACACCTTCTTCGTGCCGCGCCCCCTTCAGGAGGCCGCACTCGAACTCGTCGGCTCGCCCGCCTGGCCCCGCCATCTTCGCGCCGTTTCGAGGAAGTTGAAGCTCCGTCGGGACGCCCTCACGTCCGCGCTGCGGTCGCGTCTGCCCGAACTCGCCCTGCCCCACATCCCCTCCGGCGGCTACCACCTGTGGCTGCGCCTGCCCGACGGCAAGGACGAAGCGGCCCTGGTCGCCGCCGCCCTGCGCGCGGGCGTCGCCGTCACCCCCGGCCGCCCCTACTTCAGCGCCGAACCCCCGGCCGGGCACCTGCGGTTGAGCTTCGCCGGGGTCGCGGGCGCGGGCGAGATCGCGGAAGGGGTGCGGAGGCTGGAGGAGGCCGTAAAAGGTTCGACAGCGGGCGCCCGGACTGCGAACGTCCTGCCATGAAAGACGAGTTGCAGCCCGCCGTCCCGAGGGGCTACGAGATCTCCGACGATCCCGGACGCATCGACGTCGGACGGGTCCACCACTGGCTGTCCACCGACGCGTACTGGGCCCTCGGCCGCAGCCGCGAGAAGCAGGAGAGCGCGATCCGTGGATCCCGCAACTTCGGTGTGTACGAGGTGGGTTCGCGGGAGCAGGTGGCGTACGCGCGGGTGGTGACCGACGGGGCCACCTTCGCCTGGCTCTGCGATGTCTACGTCGCCCCCTCGGTGCGGGGGAACGGGCTCGGCACCGCCCTGGTCGCGGCCGTGCGCGTGCACCTGCGGCCCTCGGGGCTGCGGCGCCTCCTGCTCGCCACGCACGACGCGCACGGCGTCTACGCGAAGCTCGGGTTCGAGCCGCTCGCCAAGCCCGAGCAGTACATGGCGCTGCTGTTCGACTGAGGGTCGGGTGTGCCGGCGGGTGCCCGGAACCCGAGGTGCGGTACCCCGGGTAACTCCTGAGTAACGGCCTCTTGACCTGCGCAGAACCCCGTTCCACCATCACCGCATGCATCTTCGGGTCACGTTCGTCGCCGCCGCGCGCTGCTCCTCGCTGCTCGCGGAGCGTTTCGAGGACGACCGGCCGCTGGACCAGGCCGGCTGGGACGAGGTGCAGCGCGCCGCCCACGAGCTGGTGCCGCTGGCGGCGGCCGAGCTGCGTTACTGCTCGCCCACGCCGCGCAGCCGGGCCACCGGGGACGCCCTCGGCTACGCGCCGCTGGCCCAGCCCGCACTGCGAGACTGCGACATGGGCCGGTGGCGCGGCTTCACGCTCGGCGAGGCCATGGCGCGGGAGCCCTCGGCCGTGGACGCCTGGCTCGCCGACCCGCACGCGACCCCGCACGGCGGGGAGTCGCTGGTCGGCTTCATCTCCCGCATAGGCGGCTGGCTCGAGACCCGGCCGGTGGGCGCGGGTGGCCGGGTCGTCGCGGTGGCCGAGCCGTCCGTGCTGCGCGCCGCCCTGGTCTACGCCCTGAAGGCCCCGCCGTCGTCGTTCTGGAACATGGACATCCGTCCCCTGTCGACGGTCACGGTCGCGGGCCACGCGGGTCGCTGGAACCTGCGGCTGGGCGCTGCGCAGTGACTGGACGGGCTCAGGCCGGAGGGTCCCGGGTGTAGTCGGTGACCAGCAGTTGGTCCTTCGCGGGGCCGCCCACCCGCCACGTCGTCCGCCAGTGGTCCTCGTCGTACACCGCGAACTCGCCCCGGTAGAGGTCGGCGGCGCAGGGGTGTTCCGTCCGCCAGTGGCCCGTGGTCAGATCCAGGTCGTGGAAGGGGCGGCCGTCGGCGAAGCGGACGTCCGCCGTTCCGGGCGCGGCCCCCGGCAGGAAGCGCAGCGTGCGTTCGGCGGGCCGCGGGACGCCCTGCCAGACGAAGGTTCCGGTCTCCCGGTGCAGGAGGCCACCGCCGTCCAGTGGGCTGAAAACGGTCGTCCCGGAGAACTCCCCTTCCGCGCCGCTGGCCAGATCCCGCACGGACCGTAGGACCCGCCACTCTCCTCGGAGATACGCCGACGCGTCGGGAACTGGCAGGAAACCGCTCATCCGTCCTTCATTTCCGAGACTTTCGGTGCCGTGCGACCCGTTGACGGTGTCTTGGTCACCTCCCTATCTTGCCGTTCGAAGTGCTGATCATCGTTCAGCACTTCGAACAAACTCCTTCCGTCCAGGTAGGTGGCCGCCGCCTCCGTCCCGGCCCCCGCGCATGCCGAGGACATCACCGACTACGCGATCGGCGTCGACCCCAGGGCCAAGGGCGCGAAGATCGACGACACGATGTACGGCGTCTTCTTCGAGGACATCAACCGGGCCGCCGACGGCGGTCTGTACGCCGAGCTCGTGCAGAACCGGTCCTTCGAGTACTCGACCGTCGACAACCGCGCCTGCACCCCCCTCACCTCGTGGGCCGTGGACGGCACCGCGCAGGTCGTGAACGACGCCGGCCGGCTCAACGAGCGCAACCGCAACTACCTCTCCCTGGGCGCCGGTTCGGCCGTCACCAACGCGGGCTGCAACACCGGCGTCCACGTCGAGGAGGGCAAGAAGTACGACTTCTCGGTACGGGCGGCTGGGAGCGCAAGCGCTCGTACCAGTGGAAGGACGCGACGCGGAGCCGTCGGCCCACGCGGCGCAGCCGCAGATGACACGTCCCGCGCCCCTGATCGGGCCTGCGGCCCATCGAGGGCGGCTATGAGCGGCGGCGGGGCTTTCCGGGCTTGCCGCCGCTCCTGGCGTTCCTGCCGCCGGACGAGCCGGCCCGGGGGGTGCGGGCGGTCGGCTTGCCGGTGCCGGGGCGCTTGGGCTTCTGTTGCGCCTTCTGCTGTGGCTTCTTCTCCTCCGGGGGCTTCGCCCGGCCCCGCGAGCTGTTGACCGTGCGTCCCCGGACGATGCCGATGAAGTCCTCGACCATGTCGGTGGTCGCGTCCTGGGGCCAGGACAGGGCGACACGGGACTCGGGGGCGTCCGTGACGGGCCGGTAGGTGAGGTCCCTGCGGTGGTGGAGCCGGGCCAGCGACTGGGGCACGACGAGCAGCCCGATCCCGGCCGCCACCAGCTCGATCGCGTCCGCCGTGGTGGAGGGACGCTCGAACGCGGGCTCTCCCGGCGGGCGTTCCCAGTCGAGGGTGTCGTCCAGGGGATGCAGCACGACCTCGTCCGCCAGGTCCTCGGTGGTCACCTCCTCGACCGCCGCGACGACGTGGTCCTTGGGCACCACGACCACTGTGGTCTCGGTGTAGAGGGGGATCGCGCTGAGGTCGGTGCCGTCCACCGGCAGCCGTACGAAACCGGCGTCGGCCCCGCCGTCCCGCAGCACACCGAACGCCTCGGCGGCGGACACCTGGAGGAGGGTCAGGGGGATGTCGGGCAACCGCTCGTTCCAGATCCGCACCCACTTGGCGGGCGTCACCCCCGGGACGTAGGCGAGCCGGAACGAAGGGAGCGAGGAGGGTGCTTCCGAGCCTGTCACGTGACCAGGCTAACGGGCGGCGCGACGGGCCCGGTCCTCGCCGCCGGGCAGCGGTGCTCCCGGCGCCGAGCAGCGGTGTGGTCGGAGGTCGCGCACGCGCTCGATACCCTTGACCCCATGACGTCGCACCAGACCACCCAGACCATGAAGCCCGCCACCGCGGCGAAGAAGCTGGGTGTGTACCTCCAGGCCACGCCCGCCGAGTTCCAGGAGGGCGTCGTCTCGCGCGCCGAGCTGAGCGCGCTCCAGACGAACCCGCCGGCCTGGCTGGAGGAACTGCGCCGCAACGGCCCCCACCCCCGCCCGGTGGTCGCCGAGAAGCTGGGCGTCTCCATCGCGGGACTGACGCGCGGCGGAGTCACCGAGCCCCTCACCACCGAGCAGATCGAGGCCCTGAAGCAGGACAGCCCCGAGTGGCTGCAGAAGGAGCGCGCCACCCAGGCCGAGGTCCGCAAGGAGGGCGCCCGCATCAAGAAGCGCAACGCCGAGCGGGCGGCCCAGGCGGACGACCGACGCTAGGGTCGCGACGCGGCGGGCGGACGTGGACTGCCGAGGCACCACAACAGCCGCGCGGCGGTGATGCCAGGGGCCGTGTGGCGGTAAGGGGAGGAGCCGTGCGGCGGTCAAACCAGGCCCCGCGGCGGTCAAACCAGGAGCCGCGCGGTGGGAGCCCGGGGCAGGATGCCCCCTGTGGATCCTCTCCTGTGCGGGCTCGCCGGCAATCCGGCGCTGCCGGTCGCGCTGGTCGACGGGCTGATCGCGCTCGCGGACCCCGACATCGACGACGAACTCGCCCGCCGCGACGACCTGGGCCGGGCCCAGGCGATCACGCTGGCCGCGCGGGACGAGGCCAACGGTGCGCTGCTGGCGTACGAGGGCCTGCTGACCGCCGCCGACGTCGACCCCACGGCACAGCCACGCGTCGCCCTCGCCCTGCTGGACGAACGCGCCGGCGACCCCGCGTGGGCCCGCCTCCTCGCCGCGTCCCCGGTCGTCGCACACCGGGAGCGGCTGGCCGCCTGCCCGGGACTGCCGCCGGACGTGGTGGAGACCCTCGCCGCGGACCCGGACGTAGGGGTCGTCGTGGAGCTGGCCCTGTGGGGCGAGCCGGACGTGGCCGCGCGGCTCGCCCGGCATCCACACGCCGAGGTCCGCCGCGCGGTGGCGGCCAACGAGGCGACGCCACCGGAGGTGCTGGCCGCCCTCGTCGGCGGCGAGGCGCTGCCTGTGGCCCGGCACTGCCTGGTCTGCGACCGGGAGGAGCCGCCGTTCGCACACAGCCCGGACTGCCCGCGGCCCGACTGCGAGTTGCGGCCGGGCGCCTCCTGCGACGGCTCCCACGAGTCCACCGCCCTCGACATCCTGCGGGCGGCCCTGGAGAACCCGGCCACACCGGCGGACGCGGCAGCGGGCTTCGCCGACCACCCCTCCATGCTGCTGCGCAGGGCGCTCGCGGCCCGCCCCGGCCTGCCTCCGCAGGCGTACGCGCGGCTGGCCGTGGACCCCACGCCCGGTGTGCGCGCCTACCTCGCCGCGAACCCCGCGATCGACGACACCCTGATCCGCGCGCTGGCCGACGACAGCTCGCCCGACGTGCGGCGCGCGCTCGCGCACAACCCACGCGTGCCGCTCGACGTCCTCGCGGACCTGACCGCCACCACCCGGATCGGTGCCACGCCACTGCCACGGATCGCCTCCGCCACGGCCGCCGAAGTCCAGGAGCTGGCCCGGTCGCCGCACGCCGCCGTACGCGCGCTCCTGGCACGACGGCGTGATCTGCCGGACGGCATTCGTGACGCGCTGGCCGACGATCCCGACGCCAAGGTGGTCGCGGCCGTCGCCGCGCACCCGGGTCTCACCGAGGCCCGGCTGCACGCCATGGTCGACCGGCACAGCGTCCAGGTCCTCACCGGCACGGCGGCCAATCCGGACGCCACCCCGGCCGTCCTGGAGCGCGTGGCACGGCACCGGCCGCCGGTGCGGAAGGCGCTGCGCGAGATCGCCCGGCACCCCGGGCGACGACCCCCGCGCTCCTGCCCTGCCTGGCGGACGAACGGTTCCGGCCCCTCGCCGCCCGCCACCCGGCGCTCCCGCCGGAGGTGGTCGTCGAGCTGCTCTCCGACCCCGCCGCCCCGGTGGCGGAAGCCGCGGCCGCCAACCCGTCCCTGCCGCTCGCCGTGATGGAGGTACTGACCAGGAGGGCGACCGACGGCCAGGCCTCCTGAGAGGGAGGGCCCCGTCAGCGAGGTGCCGGGGTGGCGGGGTGACGGGTCCGGGGCGATCGCGGCCCCGCGTCAGGACGGCGCGAGGACGCAGAACTCGTGGCCCTCCGGGTCGGCCAGGCACGTCCATGGGACCTCGCCCTGACCGACGTCCAGGTCGGTGGCGCCGAGGGCGCGCAGCCGGGCCACCTCGGCCGCCTTGTCGTCACCGGGGTACGGCAGCAGGTCGAGATGGACACGGTCCGGGACGGGAGCGGTGGCGGGCGTGCGGAGGAACTCCAGGTAGGGGCCGACCCCTTGCGCGGAGCGCAGCACGGCCTGGTCGTCGGTCGCCTCGTGCACGGCCCAGTCCGTCGCCCCGCCCCAGAACCTGGCCATGGCCCGCGGATGCGCGCAGTCGACGACCACCGCGGCGACCGGGCCGGTGTCCCGGTAGACCTCCCGGGGCTCCAGCACACAGAACTCGTTGCCCTCGGGGTCGGCGAGGACGGTCCACGGGACGTCGCCCTGGCCCACGTCGACGGGCGTCGCGCCGAGTGCCCGCAGCCGCGCGACCAGCTCCGCCTGGTGCGCCTCGGAAGCGGTGGCGAGATCGAGATGCGTACGGTTCTTCGTCGCCGTCTTGCCTTCGGGGACGGGAACGACGTCGATGCCGACCGCGACCGGGTGCGGCCAGACCAGACCGCCGGCGGGCCCGACATAGGTGGTCACGCCGGGGCTGTAGGCGGTCCAGCCGAGCGCCTCCGCCCAGAACCGTCCGACCGCCCCGGCGTCGAGAGCCTTGATGTTCACTTGAACGGGGCGCAGCGCCATGCCGGCGATCTTATGCGCCCGCTCTCGTCGATGTGACCGAGATTTCTAGTTGACGCATCCTGGTGGGAGCCGTGCAGGTCAGGTCGACTTGGAGAATTCTTGTTGGCACATCCCGAGAGGGATAGTTGGCACCTCAAGGGCATAGATGCTCACTGTGCGTGACTACCGAGGGTGCTGATGTTGGTGATCTAGACAGCACCTGAGTCGATGTCCCGGGCGAGTCGCTGCGCATAGTTGGTGAGAAGTCGGCGAAGGTCCGCGTAGTGACGCAGTGGATCGGGACGGGAGAACTGGAACCATGTGGCGTACCGTCGTGCGGCCCATCGTTGCTGGATTTCGGTGGGTTGTGCGGCTTCGAGCGGGCGGGGAGCGAAGAGGTGCTCGCCTCGCGTGACCAACGTCCAGATGAACACTGAGGCGTTCTGGCGTTTGCGGTCGCCGGTCAGGGTGGATGGCGTCCCTTGACGTGGTGTAGCCGATCACGGTTAGGGAGCACGCGCACCGCGCTTCGCAACGGCCACCGCGACAAGACGATCAGCACCCAGGCCGGCGACCTGGACCTCGCGATCCCCAAGCTGCGGTCGGGGAGCTTCTTCCCCGCGCTGCTGGAGCGGCGCCGCCGCATCGACCAGGCCCTGTATGCGGTCATCATGGAGGCCTACGTCCACGGCGTTTCCACGCGGTCGGTCGACGACCTGGTCAAGGCCCTCGGCGCGGACACCGGGATCTCCAAGAGCGAGGTCTCGCGGATCTGCCAGGACCTGGACGGTCAGCTGACCGCGTTCCGTGCCCGGCCCCTGGACCACGTCCGCTTCCCGTACGTCTATCTGGACGCGACCTACTGCAAGGCGCGGGTCGAGCACCAGATCGTGTCCCGCGCCGTGGTGATCGCCACCGGGATCACCGAGGACGGCGGCCGGGAGGTACTGGGTGTAATGGTCGGCGACAGCGAGACCGAGGTGTTCTGGACCGAGTTCCTGCGTCACCTGCGCGAACGCGGTCTGACCGGGGTCCGGCTCGTCATCGGCGACCACCACCTGGGGTTGGTCGAAGCCATCCGCAAGGTCATGCTCGGGGCCGCCTACCAGCGCTGCAGGGTTCACTTCCTGCGCAACGTGTTCAGCGCGATCGACAAGGAAGCGGCCGAGATGGCCGCCGCCACGATCCGCACGATCTTCGCCCAGCCCACCGCGGATGCGGTCCGCACCCAGCTCGACACCGTCGCCGACATGCTCGGCACACAGTTCCCCGAGGTCAAAGACATGCTGCTGGAGGCGAAGGACGACCTGACCGCCTTCGCCGCCTTCCCGGAGCGACATTGGAAGAAGATCCAGTCCACCAACCCGCTGGAGCGGATCAACCGCGAGGTCAAGCGCCGCACCGACGTCGTCCAGGTCTTCCCCAACGACGATGCACTCCTGCGGCTGGTCACCGCCGTGCTCTTCGAACTGCACGACGAATGGATCGCCTTCCCCTGCCGCTACCTGCCCGAGGGAAGCATGGACCAGCTCTACCCCTCCGAGCGCCCCGAAAGCGCCCCCGCGCTACCCAAGGATCTGTCAGTCCGATTAGTGATCACCGATGCGATGTGGGACCGGATCGAGCCGCTGATGCCGGCCGATCCGACCCGTGGACGACGATGGGCCAACCACCGCCGGACCCTGGAAGCCATCGCGTGGAAGTACCGCACCTGCTCACCCTGGCGCGACCTGCCAGAAGAGCTCGGGCCCTTTCAGACCGCCCACAAACGCCTGATCAGGTGGGCAATGGACGGCACATGGGAACGGGTCCTCGCGGCGGTCCTTGCAGCGGCGGACGCCGATGACGACGTGGGCTGGACCGTCTCGGTGGACTCCACCGTCTGCCGGGCTCACCAGCATTCGGCCGGAGCCAGGAAAAGGGGGCGCCCCGTCGGTCCGAGCCCGAGGGCCACGCACTCGGACGCTCCCGCGGTGGCTTGAGCACGAAGGTCCACCTGGTCAGTGACAGCCGGGCACGGCCTCTGTCCCTCCACGTCACCGCGGGCCAGGCCGGTGATGCCCCGGCCTTCGAGGCGGTCATGGCCGGAATCCGGATCCCGCGGAGCGGACTCGGCAGGCCAAGAACCCGCCCTGCGGTCGTGCTCGCGGATCGCGCCTACTCTTCCCGTGCGATGCGTCGCCACCTCCGGCGACGCGGCATCCGCGCGGTCATCCCGCAGCCCGCCGACCAGATCGGCCACCGTCTGCGGCGAGGCCGCGCCGGAGGCCGCCCGCCCGGCTTCGACGCCGAGACATACAAGGAGCGCAATACCCGTCGAGCGGTGCATCTCCCGACTCAAGCAGTGGCGCGGCCTCGCAATGCGGACGGACAAGCTCGTCATCGCATACCAGGCCGCACTCCACCTTGCTGCCCTCTTCATCTGGACCCGGCGCTGAGTCCGAAGGATTCGTCAGGCCAGCGCGTGGACGACGAGCCGGTTCTGATCTCCGTCAAAGATGCTGGCCAGGACGTTGGCCTCCCGACGGTCCCCATTGAAGAGATTTCGCTGGTCGATGTGCACGGTCAGAAACGTACCCACGATGAGAGTCCACGAACGAGAGGAACCCCAGCCGACGCGCGGCTGGGGTTCCTCAAGGCGGTGAGTATCGGTCAGCAGGTGGAGTCGCCCACGTCGTGGACAGCTCGTCCACGTCGGCGGACCGCACCCCATCGCGATCACCGTGGATCAGGCGGGTCAGCGCTGCAGGGTGAGCAGGCCCGGCCGGTACGGCAGTTGCATGTACTTGGTGCCCGGCGGGACGTCCTTGAGGAGGCCCTGGTAGAGGAACTGCAGGTTGCAGGGGTCGATGGTCATGGTCTGGTCGGGGTTGTTGCGGATCAGGTCACCGTGGCTGACGCCCTGGGCCCAGTCGGAACCGCTGTTGGCCTGGCCCGCGAAGGGGCTGCTCTCGCTGCCGGCCTGGACGGTCCACGGGCCGTCCAGGCTGGAGGCGGTGAACGAGCGGAAGTAGCGGTTGGTACCCGACGCCTCAACGATCATGAGGTACTGGTTCCGGCCCTGGACCTTGTAGACCTCCGGCGCCTCGAACAGAAGGTCCGTTTCGTCGCTCATGACCGTCGTGTACGAGGAGCCGAAGCTGCTGGGGAAGTTCGCGAGCGGCATGCTCGTCCGGTAGATCTTGCCGTTGTCACCGGCGAAGAACATGTACATGTTCTGGTTGTCGGCGATCAGGGTCGCGTCGAGCGGGGCGTCTTCCTTGTTCGGATCGGGGTTCGGGGGAAGGGTGCCGGTGAACAGCGACTGCGGGGCGGACCAGCTGTTGGGGTCGGTGGGGTCGCTGGACGTGCTGTAGAGGAACGCCGGCCACTGGTACACCATCACCCAGATGTTCTTGGTCGAGAGGTAGAACAGTTCGGGCGCCACCGCGGTGTGGTTCGTCTTGGTCTGGGTGGCCGCCCCCATGTCCGACCAGTTCGTGAAGGGACTGAACATCGTCGAGCCCCACCCGCTTTCGTTGGCGGTGGTCGCGTAGACCACGTGCCTGCCGTTGTACTTCACGGTGGCGAAGTCCTTCACCGCGGACTGCCCGTTCGCCGGCTCCGCCAGCGGACCCGTCGAGGTCCAGCGGTAGGTCGACGGAAGAGCACACGCGTTGCTCGCCCCGGACAGGCCGGTCCACTGCTGGTTGGTGCCGCCGTGGCACGACCAGATCTGCACTCCCGTGCCGTTGGCCTTGCCCCAGCCCGAGACCTCCAGGCACAGCCCGGACCGCACGCCGACGATCGTGCCGTCGGGGTTCACCCGCCATTGCTGGTTGTCACTGCCGTTGCAGGTCCAGATCTGCACCGGGGTCCCGGACGTGGTGGCGCCGCCCCGGACATCCAGGCACTTGTTGCCGTACACGGTCAGCTGGTCACTGTCCGTCAGCGTCCACTGCTGGTTGGTTCCGCCGTGGCAGTCCCAGATGTGCACGTTTCCGCCGTCGGTCTGGCTGAAGCCCTCCACATCGAGGCAGCGGCCGGAGTCAACACCGCGCACGTCGCTGGTGGTGGCCGCCTGGGCCGGGCTGGCGACGAGCAGCGCCGCCAATGCGGCCAGGGCCGCGACCGCGGCGGCGAGCACCGCGGACGGGCGTCTGAGGCTGAAACTACGTTTGTGCATAAGGACCTCGTCATCCTTGAGCAAGCGACTCCGGTTCGGCCCGTCAGGGGCTGTCCGGGGGCGGGTGTGATGCGACCCCCGCTGTCCGATATGTCGAACAAGGGTCGAAGTGTCGAGCAAACTGGATAATAGGGTTCCGGTGATCAGCGTCAATACCTCTCGCACAATTCGTTCGGGCGGAAACGTTCGCAGGCTGAAACCAGGCGGCTTCAAGTTCCGTGGTTGTACGGGTCTTTGGCATGAGGGGCAGGTAGCGGTGCGGGTGCGGACTTGGTGATCATTACGGACCCCGACCAGGCCGCTGACCTGAGCCTCTGGTTCGGCTCGGTGTCCGACCCGCGCTCGCGGCGGGGCCTGTGGCACTCACTGACGCCGGTCCGGTCGGCGTGTGCCCGCGGCGGTCGTCTGCGGTGCGGGGAGCGTCGAGACTCGCCGAGCGGGGTGCGTGGGCCTCGGGTGGGCCGTTCACGGGCCTTCGCTGTGGGCCGTCACCTGCTCGGGTGGCGGCGTATCACCGTCCTCGGCGGCGATCAGGCGTGTGCCGGGGGCTGTTGACGGCGACGCCCGGACCGGGCGGTGGCTGCCTACCTTGCCGACCGGCACCACGCCACCGACCAGCACCGCGGGGATCGTCGGCGTCCGCACCCGCAGTTACCGGTAGTTCGTTAAATCCGGCGGTGGTGTGGGTTGACGACGGGTCGGGTTGGTCGTAGGCCGGTGATAGGGGCCAACTGCCGTGCTGGGGGCTGAAGATAACTGCTCGCCGTCCGTGTCCGCCTGCGCCGGGGCCGCTGGAGGACTACGCGGCCCAGTTCGACGACCTCTTCTTCAGCCTGGCCCAGCGGCGAGGGTTGCGTGAGTATCTGACCGGGCTGCTGGCGCCGCGAGAGCCGAACAGGACGATCACCTGCCTGGCAGGGGCGGAGCCAGTGGCCGGTGCGGGGAAGCCGGGGGTGCAGCGGCTGCAG
Organism: Streptomyces sp. MNU76; assembly: GCF_020982545.1. Taxonomy (GTDB): domain Bacteria; phylum Actinomycetota; class Actinomycetes; order Streptomycetales; family Streptomycetaceae; genus Streptomyces. The sequence goes on from NZ_JAJKLK010000019.1 coordinate 296,625, forward strand.
TTCTTCCTGTCCGAGTCGCCCTGGGAGGCCGAGCAGATCAACGACCGGCGGCTTGAACTGCTGCGCAAGGAGCCGGCGACCGCTCCGCACGACGGCGGGGTCATCGTGATCGACGACTCCGGGGACCGCAAGGACGGCACCGCGACCGCGAATGTGGGCCGGCAGTGGCTGGGCCGGTACGGCAAGACCGACAACGGCATCGTCACGGTGACCACGGTGTGGACCGACGGCCGCGTGTACTACCCGCTGCACGCGACTCCCTGCACCCCTGCCCATCACTCCGCCCGCGGCCGGTCCGATCCGGCTTTCCGCACGAAACCCCAGCTGGCCGCTGCCCTCGCGGCCCGCGGGAAGGAGGCTGGCTTTTCCTGCCGGGCGGTGGTCGCCGACTACGCCTACTGAAGTCAGCGACGACTGGGATCTCGCACTGCGCGCGGCCGGCCTGGCCTACGTGGTCGCGCTCGAGCCGCACCGCGGTACCTGGGCTCAGGCCGACCAGCCGCACACCCCCATCGAGGCCGCGCATGCCCTGACCTGGCGTGATGCCAGACATCCAGGCGACTGGACGCCCGTTGAGCGTCACTTGCGCGACGGGCGCAGTGAGAGGTGGGCCGCTGATGCCCGCCTGGGCGGCTACGGCCCCGACTCACCCTGCCGCCTGGTCGTGGCCACCACCGATCCGGCCGCCCTGCCGGAGAAGGCCACCTGGTACCTGGCCGCCAACCTGCCCCACCCCCACGCACCCCACGCCGCCACCGGCCCGCACCCGCCCGCCGACCTGGCCGAGATCGTGCGCCTCTACGGCCTGCGGCCGTGGATCGAGCAGAGCTACAAGCAGATCAAGGACGAACTGGGCTGGGCCGACTTCCAAGTCCGCTCCGACCGCACCATCCGCCGCCACCAGACCCTGGTCAACTGAGCCTTCTCCTTCTGCTGGGATCAGTGGTTCACCCCACCCGGGCCCCTGGACGCCAGCGCGCCGGGCGGAACTTGAAGCCGCCTGGTTTCAGCCTGCGAACGTTTCCGCCCGAACGAATTGTGCGAGAGGTATTGACGCTGATCACCGGAACCCTATTATCCAGTTTGCTCGACACTTCGACCCTTGTTCGACATATCGGACAGCGGGGGTCGCATCACACCCGCCCCCGGACAGCCCCTGACGGGCCGAACCGGAGTCGCTTGCTCAAGGATGACGAGGTCCTTATGCACAAACGTAGTTTCAGCCTCAGACGCCCGTCCGCGGTGCTCGCCGCCGCGGTCGCGGCCCTGGCCGCATTGGCGGCGCTGCTCGTCGCCAGCCCGGCCCAGGCGGCCACCACCAGCGACGTGCGCGGTGTTGACTCCGGCCGCTGCCTCGATGTGGAGGGCTTCAGCCAGACCGACGGCGGAAACGTGCACATCTGGGACTGCCACGGCGGAACCAACCAGCAGTGGACGCTGACGGACAGTGACCAGCTGACCGTGTACGGCAACAAGTGCCTGGATGTCCGGGGCGGCGCCACCACGTCCGGGACCCCGGTGCAGATCTGGACCTGCAACGGCAGTGACAACCAGCAATGGCGGGTGAACCCCGACGGCACGATCGTCGGCGTGCGGTCCGGGCTGTGCCTGGAGGTCTCGGGCTGGGGCAAGGCCAACGGCACGGGAGTGCAGATCTGGTCGTGCCACGGCGGCACCAACCAGCAGTGGACCGGCCTGTCCGGGGCGAGCAACGCGTGTGCTCTTCCGTCGACCTACCGCTGGACCTCGACGGGTCCGCTGGCGGAGCCGAAGGCGGGGTGGGCCTCGCTCAAGGACTTCACCAGCGTCGTCCACAACGGCAAGCACGTCGTCTATGCCACGACGCACGACACCGTCGCCGGTGAGAATGGGCGCTGGGGATTGACGACCTTCAGCCCCTTCACGAACTGGTCCGACATGGCCACCGCCACCCAGAACAAGATTCCCTTCGACGGCATCGCGCCGACGCTGTTCTACTTCGCCCCGAAGAACATCTGGGTGCTCGCCTACAACGGGGGTTGGCCCTACAGCTTCTCCTACCGCACCTCGACCGACCCCACCAACCCCAACGGCTGGGGCCCGCAGCAGGATCTCTTCACGACCACCCTCCCGGACGTTGTGGATCCCGACGGCACGCGCCGGAAGAGTGGCCCCCTCGACGTGACCCTCATCGGCGACGACGCGAACATGTACATGTTCTTCGCCGACGACGAGGGCGGCATCTACCGCGCCAGCATGCCCATCGGCAACTTCCCGGGCACCTTCGGTTCGTTCACGAAGATCATGAGCGACACGGCGCTCAACCTGTTCGAGGCGCCGGAGGTCTACAAGGTCCAGGGCCAGAACCAGTACCTCATGATCGTCGAGGCCCAGAACTACACGGGGTATGGTCGCTACTTCCGCTCGTTCACGGCCACCAGCCTCAACGGCACGTGGACACCGTCACCGCAGGCCAACACCGTGACCAGCCCCTTCGCCGGCAGTGCCAACAGCGGCACGGCCTGGACCAGGGACATCAGCCACGGCGATGTGGTTCGCACCAACCCCGACCAGACCAAGACCATCGACCCCTGCAACCTGGAGTTCCTCTACCAGGGGCGCGACCCCAGCACCGACGGCGGGGACTACGGCACCCTGCCGTACCGGCCGGGCGTGCTGACACTGCAGCGCTAGCCGGTGGCGCGACACAGGTCCGGCTCCGGTGTTCCTGACGCTCGCGGGCAACGACGTACGCCGAACCGGGTGAGCGTCACAGCGAGCGATCAGGAACGGGTGGAGTTGGAGCGGCGGGCTCGGCGCAAGGCCGAGCCCGCCCGTGCACGCGGAGAACCCGGATGGTGGCGGCCTCGTCCTGGTCGACCACGAGACGCGGAACGTGTCGAGCCTGGTGAGTCGGTCGGTTTCAGGGTTCCTCGAGTGAGCCGGGGTCGCCGGCGTCCGAGGTGATCACTGGGCGGCGGCGTCGGTCGTCCGGCTGGTTGATCCACACGTTGGTGGGGAGCGCAAGGGACAGAGCCCGTCCGTCGCCAGCATCTACCGGGCCCTCGCCGAACAGGAGAAGACCCAGGCGTACCCCGAGGCCGTCGAGACAGCACACGCCGACTTCGCCGCCCTTCAGCAGCGCGACCGCAGCCCCAAGTAGTTACTCAGCGCTACACCACCTGGCGGTAGCTATACGAGAACAGGGCCGTCGCGGTGGCGGCGGCCGCCGTCTGTCTTTGTGTGCGGCCGGAAGCATGTGATGGTTCGCGCCGTCGAGGTGGAAAGGGAGCCCTGGCGTGTCACCGGGGCACCGGGTCACGGGGTCACCGGGTCCGGTGAGACGGTGCGACCGCGTCTCGGCAAAAAATGATTGAGATGGCAACCTTTCCGCTCTGAGTGGCCACTTACGGGTGTACCGACGAGGGCGAGCCGTGGTCAGCGGCGCTACGCCCTCTGTGTCAACACCCGATCGGAGCACTACGTGTCACCAGACGACCCGAGATCCGCCGAGCAGCCGATGCCTCGGGGTCGCACGCCCCGCCGCCGTAGCCGGATGCTCCGGCATCTTGTCGTGGGGGCGGTGGCGGTGCTCGCCGCCTCGGCCGGTGTCGGCGCCCTGGCGCCCAGCGCGGGCGCCGCGCCGACCGTCGGCATCCGTGTGGATGCCGGTACCTCCTTGGGCACCGTGCCCAGCAGCGGTTTCGGCCTCAACACGGGCTACGGCGACGAGCACATGGGGAGCGCCAAGGCGACATCGCTGATGAAGGCCGCGGGAGTTCGGCAGCTGCGCTATCCCGGCGGCTCCGGCGCGGACGACTACCACTGGAAGACCCACACCTACGGCGACGGCAAGGGCTGGATCCCCTCCAACACCGACTTCGACCACTTCATGGCCATCGCGAAGAAGGTCGGCGCCCAGCCGATCCTGACCGCGAACTACGGTTCCGGCACCCCCAAGGAGGCCGCCGACTGGGTCAAGTACGCCAACGTCGACAAGGGTTACGGCGTGAAGTACTGGGAGATCGGCAACGAGGTCTACGGCAACGGGCACTACGGCGACGGCAAGGGGTGGGAAACCGACAACCACGCCGACAAGAGCCCGAAGGAGTACGGGAAGAACCTCGTCGCCTACTCGAAGGCGATGAAGGCCGTGGACCCGAAGGTGAAGATCGGAGCGGTGCTCACCACCCCCGGCTTCTGGCCGGATGCGGAGAAGGCTCCCGGTGACACCGCCGACTGGAACAACACGGTGCTCTCCATCGCGGGACGCTCGATCGACTTCGTCATCGTCCACTGGTATCCGGGCGGCACCACCACGGCCGACCTGCTGAACACCCCCTCCCAGATCGCCGGTGTCAGGTCCTCGCTGCGCTCGCTGATCGCCAAGTACGCGGGCTCGAACGCCGCTTCGGTGGAGATCGCGGTCACCGAGACCGACGCCGTAGGCTCACCCGCCTTGACCAGCCAGGCCGCGGCCCTGTTCGCGCCGGACACCTACATGACCTGGTTCGAGCAGGGTGCCACCCACGTGGACTGGTGGAACCTGCACAACGGCTCGGGCGAGGCACCCACCACCGTCCACGGCGAGACCGACTACCAGGACGGGGGCATTCTCTCCGCCGGAACCTGCGCCGGGGGGAAGTGCGAACCGGCGCGCGACACGCCCTTCCCCACCTACTGGGGCATCCGCTCGCTGACCGCACTGGCGAAGCCTGGCGACACCATGGTCAAGTCGTCCTCGCGCAACTCGTCGGTCGCCGTGCACGCGGTGCGGAGCAGCAAGGGCGGTCTGAACGTCATGCTGATCAACAAGAGCCCGAAGGACGCGGCGCAGGTGTCGCTCTCGTACGCCGGATTCACCCCGGCCGCAGGGGCGGTCACGACCGTTTCGTATGCCAAGGGAGACACCTCCCTGACGACGGCGAAGCGGGGCACGGCGGGCGCACAGAAGCTGCCGCCGTACTCGATCACGACTCTTCAGCTGAAGCCCGCGTCGGGGACCGCCGGCGCTGACAAGCCGTCGCCCGCCCCCACGCCGACCGCCGCCGCGCCGCTCGTCTCCGCCGCCGGCACGACCGGCAGCCGTGCGCAGGCGGAGAACGGCGCACCCGTCGGCCGGCCGTCCCCGAGCAGCAGCAACACGTCCGGCCCCCTGGCTTCCACCGGGGCGAGCACCGCTGTCACGTACAGCGCCATCGGTGGCCTGCTGGTCATCGTCGCCGGCGGTGTGCTGGTACTTCGCGGACGCCGCCGCAGGGCTTTGCATGGGAAGTGAGACCGCGTGAGTGACTGACGGCCTGGCAGCAACGCCACCCACCCGTGGCGTGCGCGCCGGGCCGTCGGCCTCCGCGCCGGCGTCGGTGTCGGCGGTCAGGAAACAAACAAGGCCCGGGTCGTTGGCCTGGCCGCCTCGGCACCGGTCCCGACCGGTGGGGCTGCCCACGGGCCGCGTTCCGGGCCACCGTGGAACTGCCGCGCGAGGACTTCGCGATGAACTACAACCAGGTCGTCCAGGTCGTCTAGGCCGTCCAGGTCGTCATGGCCGCCATCGGCACCACGTTCCGCGTCGGGATCGACCTCCAGGCCGTCCAGGGCGAACAGCTTCCGCCACTCGCCTGACGGCGGAGACGGCTCGGCCCCCTGCCTCACTCGGGAAGCAGAGGGCCGAGCCGTCTGTGGCCTGTGCCTCCTGGTGGCTGAGCAGGATGTCGACACCGTCCTGGCTGCCGTACAGCGTAATATCGGGTGGAGTCCGGCGGCTGCGGCGGGCCGGTCGACGTCAAGCCGCGCGGCATCGCCTCCCGCGGTACCGGCGGCCGCGCCGCCACTCGGAAGTTGCCGCCAGGGCGCGGCCCAGCCCAGAACCCGCCGTCCAGGCGAAGGCAGCGTGACGTGAACCGGCCCGGCCACGCCGCGTCGCGACCGGGCCGCTACCCCGATATCCGGGCACGCAAGGCCTGGATGAACCAGTCGAGTACCGGTGCCAGGTTTCCGGGGGCGACCAGCCGTTGATCACTGCGAGCAGCTGAAGGTACCGCTCCCGGTCAGGGTTGTTCGCGGACCTTGCCGCCGGTCTCGCCGACCGGCGGCAAGGGCCACAGCGTCGACCTGAGCGAGCCCACCCGGCGGTTCGCCGAGCCGACAGTCGCGGGGTCTGCGTTCCCGCACGTCACAGCAACCTGACGGAGTCCTACTAGGGTGCGTTTCAGAAGTGGATCTTGACACATCAAGATCCACTTCTGAAACGCACCCTAGCGCTCTCCATGTGTCAACAAAAATGCTCGGTCACAGCCGACCCTCGCACGCGGCGGAGACAAGATTGCATAAACGTGCAACGAAACGTATAGTCATGCCATCCAAGAGGAGGGTTCCATGGCGGTACGCGTGGCGGTGGCGGGAGCGAGTGGTTATGCGGGCGGCGAAGTGCTGCGCCTGCTGCTCGCCCACCCCGAGGTCGAGATCGGTGCACTGACCGGCAACTCCAACGCCGGCCAGCGCCTGGGCGCGCTCCAGCCGCACCTGCTGCCGCTGGCCGACCGGGTGCTCCAGGAGACCACCGCCGAGGTGCTGACGGGCCACGACGTGGTCTTCCTCGCGCTTCCGCACGGGCAGTCCGCGGCCGTGGCCGAGCGGCTCGGCCCGGAGGTCCTCGTGGTCGACATGGGCGCCGACTTCCGGCTGAAGGACGCGTCCGACTGGGAGAGGTTCTACGGCTCGCCCCACGCCGGCACCTGGCCCTACGGCCTCCCCGAACTACCGGGTGCCCGCGCCGCGCTGGAGGGGTCCAAGCGCATCGCGGTACCCGGTTGCTACCCCACGGCCGTCACCCTGGCCCTGTTCCCGGCCTACGCGGCGGGTCTCGCCGAGAACGAGGCCGTGATCGTCGCCGCCTCCGGCACATCCGGCGCGGGCAAGGCGCCCAAGGCGCATCTGCTGGGCAGCGAGGTCATGGGGTCGATGACCCCCTACGGCGTCGGCGGCGGCCACCGGCACACACCCGAGGTGATGCAGAACCTCGGCGGTGTCGCGGGCGAGCCGGTCACCGTGTCCTTCACACCGACCCTCGCACCGATGCCGCGCGGCATCCTCGCCACGTGCAGCGCGAAGGCGAGGCCCGGCGTCACCGCCGAGTCCGTGCGCGCCGCGTACGAGAAGGCCTTCGCCGACGAGCCGTTCGTCCACCTGCTCCCCGAGGGGCAGTGGCCCGCCACGGCGTCCGTCTACGGTTCCAACGCCGTAGCGGTGCAGGTCGCGTACGACGAGGCCGCGGGCAGGATCATCGCGATCAGCGCCATCGACAACCTCACCAAGGGCACCGCCGGTGGCGCCCTGCAGAGCATGAACATCGCCCTCGGACTCCACGAGACGACGGGGCTTTCCACGATCGGCGTCGCACCGTGAGCGACGCACGTGCAGCCATCGGGCCGCAGACGACGGCGATGGCCGCACCGCTGCGCTGCACGGGCGACAGTGACATCAGCCGCTTCCGCGGCGGGGCGAACGAGGAGACGCAGTGAGCGTGACGGCAGCCAAGGGGTTCACGGCGGCGGGCATCGCCGCCGGGATCAAGGAGAACGGCAACCCGGACCTGGCCCTCGTGGTCAACAACGGGCCCCGCCTCGCCGCCGCGGGTGTCTTCACCTCCAACCGTGTGAAGGCCGCGCCGGTGCTCTGGTCCGAGCAGGTGCTGAAGGGCGGCGAGGTCTCCGCGGTCGTCCTCAACTCCGGTGGCGCCAACGCCTGTACGGGTCCGAAGGGCTTCCAGGACACGCACGCGACCGCCGAGAAGGTGGCCGACTCCCTCAACTCGGCGGGGCTCGACGACCTGGGCGGTCACGCGCCCGGGATGGTCGCGGTCTGCTCCACCGGCCTCATCGGCGTCCTCCTGCCCATGGACAAGCTGAAGCGGGGCGTCGACAAGGCCGTCGCCCAGCTCAGCCCGCACGGCGGCGAGAAGGCCGCCATCGCCATCAAGACCACCGACACGGTGCACAAGACGTCCGTCGTCACCAAGGACGGCTGGACCGTCGGCGGCATGGCCAAGGGCGCGGGCATGCTCGCCCCCGGCCTCGCCACCATGCTCGTCGTGCTCACCACCGACGCGGACCTGGAGAGCGACGTCCTCGACAGGGCCCTGCGCGCAGCCACGCGGACGACCTTCGACCGGGTCGACTCCGACGGCTGCATGTCCACCAACGACACCGTCCTCCTGCTCGCCTCCGGCGCCGCCGAAGTCACCCCGGAGTACGCGGAGTTCGCCGAAGTCGTACGCCAGGTCTGCGACGACCTCGGTCAGCAGCTCATCCGGGACGCCGAGGGCGCCAGCAAGGACATCAAGGTCGAGGTCGTGAACGCGGCGACCGAGGACGACGCCGTCGAGGTGGGCCGCTCCATCGCCCGCAACAACCTCCTCAAGTGCGCCATCCACGGCGAGGACCCCAACTGGGGCCGTGTCCTGTCCGCCATCGGCACCACGTCCGCCGCCTTCGAGCCGGACCACCTCAACGTCGCCATCAACGGCGTCTGGGTCTGCAAGAACGGCGGTGTCGGCGAGGACCGCGACAACGTCGACATGCGCTACCGCGAGGTGCACATCGTCGCCGACCTCGCCGCCGGGTCCGAGACGGCCACGATCTGGACCAACGACCTCACCGCCGACTACGTCCACGAGAACAGCGCGTACTCCTCATGAGCAACACACCCGCGCGGAAGCACACCGCCCTTCCCAAGGCCCAGATCCTCATCGAGGCGCTGCCCTGGCTGGTCCGGCACAACGGCAAGACCGTCGTCATCAAGTTCGGCGGCAACGCCATGATCGACGAGGACCTGAAAGCCGCGTTCGCCCAGGACGTCGTCTTCCTGCACCACGCCGGCATCAAGCCGGTCGTCGTGCACGGCGGCGGCCCGCAGATCAGCGCCGCCCTCGACCGGCACGGCATCGTCAGCGAGTTCAAGGCCGGCCTGCGCGTCACCACCGAGGACGCCATGGACGTCGTACGCATGGTGCTCGCCGGACAGGTGCAGCGCGAGCTGGTCGGACTGCTCAATCAGCACGGGCCGCTCGCCGTCGGACTGACCGGCGAGGACGCGCACACCATCACCGCCACGAAGCACCAGCCCGAGATCGACGGCGAACTGGTCGACATCGGACGGGTGGGCGAGATCACCTCGATCGACACGGGCGCGATCGAGGCACTCCTCGCCGACGGCCGCATCCCGGTCGTCTCCTCGATCGCCCGTAGCCAGGACGAAGGTGACATGGGGCATGTCTACAACGTCAATGCTGATACGGCGGCTGCGGCACTCGCTGCTGCGCTGGGCGCCGAGACCCTCATGGTCCTCACCGACGTCGAGGGCCTCTACGAGGACTGGCCCAACAGCGACGAGGTGATCAGCCGCCTCACCGCTTCCCAACTGGAGAAGCTGCTGCCGGAGTTGTCCTCCGGCATGGTGCCGAAGATGCAGGGCTGCCTGCACGCCGTCCGGGGCGGCGTCCGGACCGCGCGCGTCATCGACGGCCGGGTCCAGCACTCGATCCTGCTGGAGATCTTCACCGACGAGGGCATCGGCACGATGGTCGTGCCGGATGCGGAAGAAGAGGGGGACGCCGAATGACCGCCAACGAGGAGCTGGCCCAGCGGTGGCGGGGCTCGCTGATGAACAACTACGGCACCCCGAAGCTCTCCCTGGTCCGCGGCGCGGGCAGCCGGGTGTGGGACGCCGACGGCAAGGAGTACGTCGACTACGTCGGCGGTATCGCGGTCAACGCGCTCGGCCACGCCCACCCGGCGATCGTCGAGGCGGTCGGCACCCAGATCGCCTCCCTCGGCCATGTCTCCAACCTGTTCGTCGCCGAGCCGCCCGTCGCCCTCGCCGAACGGCTCCTGGAGCACTTCGGCCGCGACGGCAAGGTCTTCTTCTGCAACTCGGGCGCCGAGGCCAACGAGGGCGCGTTCAAGATCGGCCGGCTGACCGGGCGGACCCACATGGTCGCCACCGAGGGCGGCTTCCACGGCCGGACCATGGGCGCCCTCGCCCTCACCGGCCAGCCCGGCAAGCAGACCGGCTTCCACCCGCTGCCCGGTGACGTCACCCACGTCCCCTACGGCGACGCGCAGGCCCTCGCCGCGGCCGTGACCGAGGAGACCGCGCTCGTCATCATCGAACCCGTCCAGGGTGAGAAGGGCGTCGTCGTCCCGCCGCCCGGCTATCTGAAGGCCGCGCGGGCCATCACGGCCGCCACCGGCTCGCTGCTGGTCCTCGACGAGGTGCAGACCGGCGTCGGCCGGACCGGACACTGGTTCGAGTACCAGGCCCACGAGGGCGTCCTGCCGGACGTCGTCACCCTCGCCAAGGGCCTCGGCGGCGGACTGCCGCTGGGTGCGACCGTCGCCTTCGGGCGGGCCGCCGAGCTGCTCCAGCCCGGCCAGCACGGGACCACCTTCGGCGGCAACCCGGTCGCCTGCGCCGCCGGCCTCGCCGTCCTGGAGACCATCCGGGCGGAAGGGCTGCTGGAGAACGTCAAGCGGCAGAGCGAGAAGCTGCGCGACGGGATCGAGTCCCTCGGCGACCCGATGATCGACCATGTCCGTGGCGCGGGCCTCCTGCTGGGTATCGTGCTCACCGAGCCCCTCGCGCCCCTGGCGCAACAGGCCGCTCAGGACGCCGGTTTCCTGGTGAACGCGCCCGCCCCCGATGTCGTACGGCTGATGCCCGCGCTCAACATCGGTGACGCCGAGGTGGACGCCCTCCTCCAGGCCCTGCCCGGCATCCTCGACGCGGCGCGGGCGGCACACGAAGCCAGTGGGGACGGACGAGCCGGAGAATGAGACGACGATGAGCCAGGCGCAGGAGCACGACCAGGCGGGGCCCGCGGTGCCGCAGACCCGTACCGCCCGCCACCGGCGGATCGTCGACATCCTCAACCGGCAACCGGTGCGGTCGCAGAGCCAGTTGGCGAAGCTGCTGTCCGACGACGGGCTGAGCGTCACGCAGGCGACGCTCAGCCGGGATCTGGACGAGCTGAACGCGGTGAAGATCCGCAACACCGACGGCGACCTCATCTACGCGGTGCCGAGCGAGGGCGGGTTCCGTACGCCTCGGGCTCCGCTGGGGGAGTCGGCGAAGGAGGAGCGGATGCGGCGGCTCTCCGCGGAGCTGCTGATCTCAGCCGAGGCCTCCGCGAACCTGGTCGTGCTCCGCACGCCGCCGGGCGCGGCCCAGTTCCTGGCCTCGGCCATCGACCAGGCCGAACTGCACGACATCCTGGGCACGATCGCGGGCGACGACACGTTGCTGCTGATCAGCCGGGATCCGGTGGGCGGGCAGGCCCTGGCCGACCATTTGCTGCGGCTGGCCCAGAACGGGAACGGTCACTGAAGGGGGCGTTGCGCGGGGACGGGCGACGGGTGTGTTTCGCGGGGACGCCGACCGCGGGCCCGTCGTGGCGGTCGCGCAGTTCCCCGCGCCCCTGAAAGGACGGGCTGCGCCCGCCTTTCGACCCGCCCGCCCCACCTCTGCTCAGCCCAGGCGCGCTGCCAACCCTCTCGTGCAGCGGACCTCGTCCCCCGCCGTGATCAGCAGAGCTTCCGCGTCCTCCAGCGACTCCAGCCACGCCAGGCCCTCCCTGGAGCCCATCGCGAACGCCGCCGTGGCCCAGCAGTCCGCCCAGGTGAGGCTGGGGGCCACGACCGTCACCGAGACCAGGTCGGTCACGGCGGACTTGCCCGTGCGGGGGTCGACGATATGAGCGCCCCGCTCCGCCGTACCGGACGTGGCGACGGCCAGGCGATCCGCACCGGCGGCCGTGACGACCGCGGCCAGCCCCCCGGGCCGGAGGGGATCGGCGACGCCCACGCGCCACGGCCGGTCCGGTCCGGGGACACCGCACAGCTGCACGTCGCCGCCCCCGTTCACGCTCACCCCGACCGCCCCGGCCGTGACCAGCCGCAGCGCGGCCCGCTCGGTGGCCCACCCCTTCACGAGGCCGGTCGGATCGAAACGGCCCTCGTACGTCGCGCTGAACCAGCCGTCGCTCACCCGCTCGGCCTCGGCGCACAGGTGGAGCACCTCGGCGACCTCGGCGTCGCACTCCTCGATCGTCACCTCGCCCCGGGCGAGCCGGGAGATCTGGCTGTGCTCGCGATAGGTGCTGAACACCTCGTCGACGGCGTGGAGTCCGGCCACCGCTTCCGCGAGCGCGGCCCGGACCGCCGTGGGCTCGCCTCCTCGGACGTCGAAGGAGAAGACGGTGCCCATGACCTCCTCGGCGTGGCGCAGCGGGGAGGGCGCGGGGGCCCCGGCGGGTTCGGCCATCGGATCAGCCGGCCTGGTCCAGTGCGGACTGGAGGGACTGCTTGTAGCCACCGCTGGTGTACGTGGCGCCTGAGACAGCATCGATGTCAGCGCTCCCTGCCGAGACGGCGTTCTGGTTGAGCTCGGGGATGGCGGTGCCGCTGATCTGGGTCGAACGGCCGCCGCTGGGCTGCTGCAGCGCCTCGGCATTCGTGATCTTGCCGTCGGTGACCGTGACACGGACCTGGACCGGGCCGTAGTCCGTCTGGATCGTGGAACCGGTGAGCACCTGGGTGCCCGTCGCCTGCCCGGCCCCGGAGCCCCCGCCGTCCTCGGCGCCGCCACCCGCGTCCTGCGAGCCGCCTGCCTCGACCTCGGACCCGGAGCCCTGCGCGTTGCCGACCTGGTCCAGTGCGGACTGGAGGGACTCCTTGTAGCCGGCGCTGGTGTAGGTCGCGCCCGAGACCGCGTCGATCTCGGCGCTGCCGACCGCCACGGCCGCCTGGTTGAGCTTCGGCACAGAGTCGCCGGTGATCTGGGTGGAGCGGCCGCCGCTCGGCGCCTGGATCGCCTCGGCGCCTGTGATCTTGCCGCCGCTGACCGTGATCCGGACCTGTACCGGCCCGTAGTCGGTCTGCACGGTGGTCCCCGTGAGCACCTGGGCGCCCGAGTCCTGCGCGTTGCCGGCCTGGTCCAGTGCGGACTGGAGGGACTCCTTGTAGCCGGCGCTGGTGTAGGTCGCGCCCGAGACCGCGTCGATCTCGGCGCTGCCCGCGGCCACGGCCGCCTGGTTGAGCTTCGGGATCGCGTCGGAGCTGATCTGCGTGGAGCGGCCGCCGCTGGGCTGCTGCACCGTCTCGGCATCGGTGATCTTGCCGCCGTTGACGGTGATCCGGACCTGTACCGGCCCGTAGTCGGTCTGGACGGCGGTGCCCGTGAGGGTCTGCGCGCCGGCCGCCACCCCGCCCTGTGCCGAAGGAGCGCCCCCTGCCGCTCCCGCCTGGACCGAACCGGCCGGGTCGGAGGCCGGCTTCAGCGACAGCAGCAGCACGATGCCGGACACGGTGGCGGCGGTGGCGAGCAGGGTCCGCCGGATGGGGTGGCTCTTCTTCATCGCTCCTTCAGCTCCTGAAGTGTGAAGTCTCGCGGGGGAGACCCGTCGGGCGAACCCGCGGGAAACCATGGCCAGAAGTCGGGGTGGGGCAGGTGGTGGCGACCGGCGGCTGGAACGGTCGGTCGGATGGGGATACGCGGCGAGCGGCCCCGCCGCTCACATCTCGAACGACTCGTGGTGGATACGCCGGGTCGGAACACCCGCGCCGCGCAGGGCCTCGTAGACGCCCTGGGCGAAACCGGGCGGCCCGCACAGGAACACGTCGTGGCTCTCGATGTCCGGGATCTTGCGGCGCAGCGAGTCAGGGGAGATGTCAGGGCGCTCGCCGTCGGGGCTGTTCACCGCGTACATCAGCCGGGCGCCGCGCTCCTCGGCGATCAGCGCCAGCTCGTCCCACAGGGCCAGGTCCTGGGTGGTGTTGGCCCGGTAGAGCAGGGTCAGGTCACCGGCCGCGCCGGGCAGTGTCTCGAAAAGGGCCCGCATCGGCGTGATGCCCACACCGCCGGCCACCAGCAGCACCTTGCCCCGGCTGCGCTTGCCGGCCGTCAGCGCCCCGTACGGGCCCTCGGCCCACACCCGGGTGCCGGGCTCCAGGTCGCGCAGGGCCGAGCTGTGGTCGCCGATCGCCTTGACCGTGATCCGCAGCATGTTGGGACGGGGCGCCGCCGACAGCGAGTACGGGTGGGAGCTGAACCGCATGCCGGGGGCGAGGAACCGCCAGCGGAAGAACTGCCCGGCCTCCGCGCCCATCCGGTGCAGCTTGCGCCCGCTCATCAGCACGGAGACGATGCCGGGCGACTCCTCGATGACCGCCTCGACCCGCAGCCGGTGCCGCATGTTGAGCCGGATCGGCGTGATGATCCGGTACCACAGCACCAGCGCGGTCACCGACCCGTACAGCGCGTACCAACCGGTCTTCGCGGCGGGTGTGACGGCGAACTCGTTGCCGGTGGAGATCTGGTGCCAGAACGTCAGGAACGTGGCCGCGTAGGTCAGCAGGTGCGTGTGGTACCAGAAGTCGTACGGGATCCGCTTGCGCACCGGGCCGATCGACATCAGCCCGATGAGCACCAGCAGACCGGTGCCGATGGCGGCCTTGCCCATGTCGGGCAGCTGGTTGATGGAATCGATGGTCTGCTGCAGGATCGCGGTGTGGGTGAGACCGGCCTGCAGCGCGTATCCGTACATCGTCAGGACGACGTGCGCGACGACCAGGCAGAGCGTGTAGCGGCCGGTCATCGCGTGCCAGCGGGCGACCCGGTCGGAGCCCACCCGGCGTTCCAGCGCGGGCACCCGGGCCATCTGGAGCACCACCAGGGCCATCATGTAGCCGCCGAGCAGACCGGTGATCCGCCCGGCGTTGACCATCTTGCTGCCCTGGTCCGCGATGGAGGGCGTGTTGTCCCACCACAGCCACACCACCGCGGCCACGCCCGCATAGAAAACGATCAGCAGCGGGACGGCGGGGGAGCGGCGAGGTCGGATGCGGCGCATCGTCTGGCGGCGCGCGGCGCGACCTCCGGCGATCGTGGACACGGTTCCTCCGTGGTGGGCTGGACCCTTGGCCCACACGTACGTGCAGCGAGTGCCGTGTGTTCAACCGTGTGAACAACTGTCTTGCGGAACGATCGCCCCGGGAGGCGCGCCCGTCTCCCCTGCCGTCAGACGACGGACGGCGGCAGCGGCAGCCCCGGCAGGCCGTCCATGCTGGTCGCGATGTGTTCCTTGGAGCCGAAGTAGGCGCTGAGCGACTCGTCGTCCTCGCGGGCGAAGCGCCGCCCGTGCAGGTCGCGTTCGTCCTCGTACGCCATGAACGGCACGGCGTAGCCGCAGCTGTCGCGTATGTGCTCGGCGCGGACCACGATGATCGCGCGCAGGCCGTGCGGGGTCGGGTCGATGTCGGGGAAGCGGGCGAGGAGTCCGGCGAAGCGCGGGTCGTCGCGGAAGACGGCCTCGCCCGTGCCGTGTACGCGCACGATGCTGGGCGGGCCCTGGAAGGCGCACCACATCAAGGTGATCCGGCCGTTCTCGCGCAGGTGCGCGATCGTCTCCGCGTGGGAGCCGGCGAAGTCCAGGTAGGCGACGGTCCGTTCGTCGAGGATGACGAACGAGCCCTTCAGGCCCTTGGGGGAGAGATTGATCGTGCCGTCGGCGGACAGGGGCGCCGTGGCGGTGAAGAACAGCGGCTGTGCCTCGATGAACGTCCGCAGGCGGCCGTCGATGCGCTCATAAGTCTTTCCCATGTCTAACGATTATCGACGGAAAAGCTTTGCCTGTCTAACGAATTGGGGCCGGGAGCACGGATTCCGGGTGGGCCTCCCAAGGAGATCCACCCGGAATCAGGGTCTTCCGTGTCCGCCCCGGCCGGCGCGCGGGGCGGACACGGCCCTTGTCGCCCACGAGGGGCGCAGGAGGTCACTCGCCGAGTGAGGGGGCCCGTCGCGGACGGCTCATCGCGACCGGCCCCTCGGCTCGGACCCCCTCGTGCGACCGGCGGAGCTCCGGCCCGCCGACGTGGCGGACCGCCCGCTCGTCCGGACTACTGGTTGAGCTGGCAGGGTGCGAGGGCTTCGAGGCCCTCGGGCTTGGCGGCGGCGCGGCCGATGGCGGTCTCGATGCGGTTGAGTGTGGCGATGCGCTTGTCCTCGAGCGGGCCGAGGATGGCGTTGTTGACGAAGTTGGCGCCGCCCTGGCCGACGGTGTCGATGAGGCGCTGGTTGGCTTCCTGGATCTGGGTGTCGAGGAGGGCGAGGTTGCGGTCGACCTCGGCCTGCGCGGAGGCCGGGATCGCCGGGAGTTCGCCCGCGACGGCCGGGCAGGTGATGGTGCCGGCGGCACCCGCGTTGCCCGCGTCCTCGCCTGCGCCCGCCTCGGCACCCGCACCGGCCTCCTCGCCGGCTCCGGCGTCGGCCTCCTCACCGGCGCCTGCGGCACCGCCCTGGTTGAGCTGGCAGGGTGCGAGGGCTTCGAGGCCCTCGGGCTTGGCGGCGGCGCGGCCGATGGCGGTCTCGATGCGGTTGAGTGTGGCGATGCGCTTGTCCTCGAGCGGGCCGAGGATGGCGTTGTTGACGAAGTTGGCGCCGCCCTGGCCGACGGTGTCGATGAGGCGCTGGTTGGCTTCCTGGATCTGGGTGTCGAGGAGGGCGAGGTTGCGGTCGACCTCGGCCTGCGC
Organism: Streptomyces sp. MNU76; assembly: GCF_020982545.1. GTDB lineage: Bacteria > Actinomycetota > Actinomycetes > Streptomycetales > Streptomycetaceae > Streptomyces. The sequence goes on from NZ_JAJKLK010000019.1 coordinate 313,187, forward strand.
GGAGGCCGGGATCGCCGGGAGTTCGCCCGCGACGGCCGGGCAGGTGATGGTGCCGGGGCCACCCGCGTTGCCCGCGTCGGCGGCACCCTCGCCCGCACCGGCACCCTCGCCCGCACCGGCCTCCTCACCGGCGCCTGCGGCACCGCCCTGGTTGAGCTGGCAGGGTGCGAGGGCTTCGAGGCCCTCGGGCTTGGCGGCGGCGCGGCCGATGGCGGTCTCGATGCGGTTGAGTGTGGCGATGCGCTTGTCCTCGAGCGGGCCGAGGATGGCGTTGTTGACGAAGTTGGCGCCGCCCTGGCCGACGGTGTCGATGAGGCGCTGGTTGGCTTCCTGGATCTGGGTGTCGAGGAGGGCGAGGTTGCGGTCGACCTCGGCCTGCGCGGAGGCCGGGATCGCCGGGAGTTCGCCCGCGACGGCCGGGCAGGTGATGGTGCCGGGCGAGGCGTTCCCCGCGGCGTCCTCGTTGTTGGCACCCTCGCCGGCGAGGGCGGAACCCGCGATGACCGCTCCGGAGAGCACGACCGCGGTGGCGCCGCCGATGATCCCTACGCGACGCTTGTTGTACTTCGGAAGAGCCCTGGACATGCGGATGCCTCACTCGGGTCGGGTGTGGTCGGTGTATACGAACGCGGCGCCTGCGTCCGGTGTGAGTTACGTGAAAGCGGTTTCGTTTGTTCAAACGTTTCTCGGCGTCTCTCAAACTTCTCTCAGATTGACGATCCATGCAGAGTTCTGCATACTCATGCATGGCAGTGAAGGCAGTAAGCGGAGATCTAGGAGCAACGCGAGTGAGCAGCAACAGCGGTGACGTACGGCTCTGGGGCGCCCGTTTCGCCGACGGACCCGCCGAGGCCCTGGCGAAGCTGTCCGCCTCCGTCCACTTCGACTGGCGGCTGGCCCCGTACGACATCGCGGGCTCCCGCGCCCACGCGCGCGTGCTGCACAAGGCGGGCCTGCTCACCGAGGACGAGCTGTCCCGGATGATCGCCGGCCTGGACCAGCTCGAAGCGGACGTGGCGTCGGGCGACTTCGTCGGCACCGTCGCCGACGAGGACGTGCACACCGCCCTGGAGCGCGGTCTCCTGGAGCGCCTCGGCCCGGACCTGGGCGGCAAGCTGCGCGCCGGACGCTCCCGGAACGACCAGGTCGCGACCCTCTTCCGGATGTACCTGCGGGACCACGCCCGCACGATCGGCGGTCTGATCGCCGACCTCCAGGACGCCCTGATCGGCCTGGCGGAGGCCCACCCGGACGTGGCCATGCCCGGCCGTACCCACCTCCAGCACGCCCAGCCGGTCCTCTTCGCCCACCACGTCCTCGCGCACGTCCAGTCGCTCTCCCGGGACGCCGAGCGGCTGCGGCAGTGGGACGAGCGCACGGCCGTCTCCCCGTACGGCTCGGGCGCCCTCGCTGGAAGCAGCCTCGGCCTGGACCCCGAGGCGGTCGCCAAGGACCTGGGCTTCGAGCACGGCAGCTCCGCGAACTCCATCGACGGCACCGCGTCCCGCGACTTCGTCGCCGAGTTCGCCTTCATCACCGCGATGATCGGCGTGAACCTCTCCCGGATCGCCGAGGAGGTCATCATCTGGAACACGAAGGAGTTCTCCTTCGTGACCCTCCACGACGCGTTCTCGACGGGCTCGTCGATCATGCCGCAGAAGAAGAACCCGGACATCGCGGAGCTGGCCCGGGGCAAGTCCGGCCGGCTGATCGGCAACCTGACGGGCCTCATGGCCACGCTCAAGGCGCTGCCCCTCGCCTACAACCGCGACCTCCAGGAGGACAAGGAGCCGGTCTTCGACTCGATCGACCAGCTGGAGGTCCTGCTCCCCGCCTTCACCGGCATGATGGCCACCCTCACCGTCCACCGTGAGCGCATGGAGGAGCTGGCCCCGGCCGGCTTCTCCCTGGCCACCGACGTCGCTGAGTGGCTCGTCAAGCAGGGCGTCCCCTTCCGGGTCGCCCACGAGGTCGCCGGTGAGTGCGTCAAGGCCGCCGAGGCCGAGAACAAGGAACTGAACGACCTGACGGACGACCAGTTCGCCAAGATCTCCGCCCACCTCACCCCCGAGGTCCGTACCGTCCTGAACGTCCCGGGCGCCCTGGCCTCCCGCAACGGCCGCGGAGGCACGGCCCCGAGCGCGGTGGCGATCCAACTGGCGGACATCAAGCAGAACGTGACGGCCCAGCACGCGTGGGCCACAGCCAACCGGCAAGTAACCACCCCCACCCACCCGCGCGGGCGCGATGGGGTCGAAGGGGCGCAGCCCCTGGGTTAGCTTGTTCTTTATCTACCAAGATCTTCCGGGCTTGCCGATGGCCTTGAGGGTCTCGGGGCGTTTGACGGTCTTGCCGACGTCGTAGCGGGGTGCCCGGTGTCTGTTCTTGGCGCCGGGTGGGCGTCCGGGGCCGGCGCCTTGGGGTTTGGGAACGCGGGCCGGGCAGGCGAGGTGAGCGCGGATGTTCCTGAACCCCGGCGGACCCGGGCCGGGCTGAGCCGGTCCGGGGTGGTGGGTTTCTCCCAGGGCGGAGGTCCGTAGCGAGCGGTCGGGCGAGCCGGAGCTGGGTGTGAGCGACGATCAGGATCCAGGTCCAGCGGTCCGCCGCCTCGGGAGTACGGAGCTTCGGGGTGGTCCAGCCGAGGGTCTGTTTTGCGAAGCGGAAGGTGTGCTCCAGATCGAATCGACGGAGAAATGCCTGCCAGAAACGGTCCACATCGTCCGGGGTGGCGCCGGTCTTCGAGGACCATAACCACACCGGCGGCGCGTCTCGTTCCTTTGACAGGTGCTCGACCTTCAGTCGAATCAACGTGCCCTCAACCAGGGGTAGTTCACCGTCGTGGTCGAGCCAGGACGAGCGGTGGGTGAGCCTTGGGTGGACTCGGTCCCATGCCTGAGTCTCGGCCTTGCCGTAGTTGCTGGTGTCGGTGACGGTGGTGATCGCGGGCTCGGGCCAGGTCTCCGGCCTGGTGAAGCGGAACTCCGGGCCGTGCTTGGGCGGCCGGCCATTCGTCCCCGGCCGGCGGGACGGCTTCGGCAACCGCATGACGCGGTCGGACCGGACCCTGCCGACCAGCTCGACGGGCAGGTCACGCAGGACCCACGCCAGGCGGGTGACGTCATAGCCGGCGTCGCTGACGATCACGATATGCGGGTCCCCGGTCTGCCACTGGCCAGCGGTGACGAGCCGCTCCACGACGCCCCGCAGCTGGGCGGCGGTGATGGCGGTCGCGTCGTCCGCCGGGCCGAGCCGGACCGCGTCCAGGATCGCGGTCCAGGACGTGGCGCCCGGCTCCAGCACGGCCACGAAGGAATAGGGCCAGCCCGGAATGAACTGTGACGCCGTCTTCGCGCGGCCGTATACGTGGCAGAACAGCCGCTCGGCCGAGCACGGCGCGTCCGAGCGAAGCCACGGCGACACGTCGACCGCCAGGACCAGGCGCCCGCCGTCGAAACGCGGCAGCGACAGCCCGGCCAGCACGGTCCGCAGCCGGCCGACATCGATCCGTCCGTGGTTCAGTCCGCCGTACATCGCGCCGTGCCCACGACGATGCTCGGGCAGCAGCGTCAGATCCACCGGGGACTTCACCGCCCCCTCCGCACACAGCACCGCGTCGGTGAGTTCGAACAACTCGTCGCGCCGAGCCGTCAGACACTCGTAGAACTCGCCCCGGAAGCGTGACGCTTCCGCGAACGCTTCACTCCGGACAGCATCACGCAGCAGACTCACCCTCACGGCCTTCGTCGTGGTCACGTGCACCTTGGTCGGAGCACAGGATCAGACGAAGGCCGCCCCCACGTCCGGCGAATCCCCAGGTGAGCGACCCAGTTCGAGACACCGTTCGAGACCGAAAGAAAAAGAACAAGGTTAGGGGATGTTTCGAAAGTCCCGCACAGCACCCACGGCGCCCGGCACGCACTCTCGCCGCACCGGCCGAAACCCCAAGTACGTCCAGTACGAGGGCTTTCGTCCGGCACGCCGAGAGCACGCACCGGACACCGCGGGCACCGCGGGCACCGCACAGGACTTTCGAAACACCCCCTAGGGCACCTCCCGCTCGAGCGAAGCCGAGAGTGGGGGAGGGACGGTAGGGGCGGCGGGGGCGAAAACTCCCGGAAGCCCCGCACCGCACCACGAAGGTCATCACGGGTTACGTTTGCTCAGGAACCGCAAGGAGCCGACCCGAACGGAGCCCGCGATGCCCTTCGCCCGACTGGCCGCAGCCACCACCCCCACCTGCCACATCGGTTTCGGCCTCGCCGCAGTCGCCCGCCCCGGCTACATCAACCTCGGCCGCGACGCCGACCTCGGAGTGACCCGCACCGTCGAGGCCCTCCGCACCCGCACCCACGAACTGCTCGACGCCGCCTACGCCCAGGGCGTCCGCTACTTCGACGCGGCCCGCTCCTACGGCCTCTCCGAGGAGTTCCTCGCCGACTGGCTCCGCACCCGCCCGGGCCTCGGCGACGTGGTCATCGGCAGCAAGTGGGGCTACACCTACACCGCCGACTGGACCACCGACGCCGAGAAGCACGAGGTCAAGGACCACACCCTCGCGACGTACGAGCGCCAGCGCGCCGAGACCGCCGCCCTGCTCGGCGACCGCCTCGACCTCTACCAGATCCACTCGGTGACCCCGGACAGCCCGGCCCTCACCGACAAGGAGCTTCACGCCAAACTGGCGGAGGCCGCCGCCGAGGGCGTCACCATCGGCTTCTCCACCAGCGGCCCGGCCCAGGCGGACGCCATCCGCACCGCCCTCACCGTGACCGTCGACGGCGAACCCCTCTTCCGTACCGTCCAGTCGACGTACAACGCGCTGGAGACCTCCGCCGCCCCCGCCCTCGCCGAGGCGCACGATGCCGGTCTGACCGTGATCGTCAAGGAGGGCATGGCCAACGGCCGACTGGCCGGTCCGCACGCCCCGGACGCCCTCAAGGCCGTCGCCGAGCGGACGGGCCTCGGCTGCGACGCGGTCGCCCTGGCGGTGGTCCTGCGGCAGCCGTGGGCCGGAGTCGTCCTCTCCGGCGCCGCCACCACCAACCAGCTCGCCTCCAACCTGCACGCGGCGGTCGTCGACCTCGACGACGACCAGCTGACCCGCCTCACGGACCTCGCCGAGGACCCGCGGACGTACTGGGAGAAGCGCGGCAGCCTCCCCTGGCACTGACCACGGTCGCTCCGGCGCGGGGAGAACCCTCTGCACCACCCCGGCCGTGAGACGCTCATGCCCGCCGTGAGACATGGATGTCTCACGTGGGTTATGGTTGTCTCATGGCCGTCGATCGTGAACACGTGCTGCGCAGCGCAGCCGCCCTGCTGACCCGCAAGTCCACCGCGACCATGGACGAGGTGGCCAAGGCCGCCGGGATCAGCCGAGCCACGCTGCACCGCCACTTCGCCGGGCGCGACGCGCTCGTACGGGCGCTGGAGGCGCTCGGCATCGAGGAGTGCGAGGCCGCGCTGGACGCGGCGCGCCTCGACGAGGGCCCGGCGCGCGACGCCGTACGCCGGCTCGTGCGCGAGATCGAACCCGCCGCGGGCCTGCTCGCCTTCCTCTACACCGAGAACCAGCTGTTCGAGGGGGAGGGGCAGCACGAGGGCTGGGCCCGGATCGACGACCGTGTCGCGGCCCTCTTCAAACGCGGCCAGGCGGCCGGTGAGTTCCGCATCGACCTCACACCGGCCTGGCTCACCGAGGCTCTTTACGGCCTGCTGGCCTCCGGCGCCTGGGCGGTCTCCGAAGGCCGCGTGGCCGCCAACGACTTCACCTTCATGATCACCGAGCTGCTGCTCGGCGGCGCCCTGCGTCACCCCGAACCACCGAGAGAGGAATCATGACCAGCACCCTGCGGCCGGCCCGCACCGTCGAGGCGGAGAAGAGGCCGGGCCGCTGGCTCGCGCTCGCCGTCCTAGTGCTCGCCGTGCTGCTGGTGGCCGTCGACGCGACCGTCCTCGGTCTCGCGACCCCCTACATCAGCGAGGATCTGAAGCCCTCGGGCATCCAACTCCTGTGGATCGGCGACATCTACTCCTTCGTCATCGCGGGCCTGCTCGTCTCGGCAGGCAGCCTCGGCGACCGCATCGGCCGCAAGAAGCTGCTGCTGATCGGCGCCACGGCGTTCGGCGCGATATCCGTGCTCAACGCCTACGCGACGACGCCCGAGACGATGATCGTCGCGCGGGCGCTGCTCGGAGTCGCGGGCGCGACGCTGATGCCCGCCACCCTCGCCCTGATCCGCAACCTCTTCCACGATCCGCGTGAGCGCAGCCTCGCGATCGGCGTCTGGGGCGCCACGGCCTCCGCCGGTACGGCTGTCGGACCGGTCGTCGGTGGTTTTCTGCTCGAACACTTCTGGTGGGGCTCGGTCTTCCTCATCAACCTGCCCGTGATGGCCGTGCTCGTCCTCGTCGGCATCAAGCTGCTCCCCGAGTCGCGCCACCCGAACCCGGGCCCGTGGGACATGCCCAGCGTCGGCCTGTCGCTGGTCGGCATGATCGGTGTGGTGTACGCGGTGAAGGAGACCGCCACCCACGGCGTCGACGGCATCGCACTCGCCGCCGGCCTCCTCGGTGTCGCCGGGCTGTTCTTCTTCGTGCGCCGTCAGCTCACGCTGCCGCACCCGCTGCTGGACATGCGCCTGTTCCGCAACCGGGGCTTCTCCGGGGCCGTCCTCGCCGACCTGCTGACCATCCTCGGCCTGTCCGGGCTGGTCTTCTTCCTCTCCCAGTTCCTGCAACTTGTCCAGGGCCGGGGCCCGTTGGAGGCGGGTCTCGCCGAGCTTCCGGCGGCGATCGGAGCGGTGGCCGCGGGCCTGGTCGCCGGAGCGGCGGCCCGCCGTTTCTCCGTCCGTTCCGTGGTGGCGGGGGGCCTCGCCGCCATCGGTCTGGCCCTCGCCCTGCTCACCCTGGCCGACCGCGCCACCGGCTACCCGCTGATCGGCGCCGCCCTGCTGTTCGTCGGCATCGGCGCCGGCTTCTCCTTCACCGTCACCGCCGACGTCATCCTCTCCAGCGTCCCCAAGGAGCAGGCGGGCTCGGCCTCGGCGGTCTCCGAGACGGCGTACGAGCTGGGCGCGGCCCTGGGCATCGCGGTCCTGGGCTCGATCGTGACCGGCGTCTACCGCGGTTTCCCGGCGCCCGCGGGCACTCCCGAAGGTGCGCACGAGTCATTGGGCGGCGCGGTCGAGGCCGCGGCGGCAATGCCGTCGGACAAGGCCGAGGCCCTGCTGTCCTCCGCGAGGGACTCCTTCGTGGACGGCCTCACGATCGCGTCGGGCGCGGGCGCGGCGGTCCTCCTGACCACAGCGGTGGCGGCATGGTTCATGCTACGCAACCAACACCTGGAGACCCCCGCCTAGCCCCAGCAGACCCAGGGGCGCGGGGAACTGCGCGACCAGCCCCCACCGACCCGCACTGAACCAACAACCGAAGTCCTGGCCCTCAGCGGAGCTAGGCCGCTTCCTTGGCCTTTGATGCGTACATATCCACGTACTCCTGCCCCGACAACCGCATGACCTCAGCCATCACCGAGTCGGTCACCGCCCGCAGCACATACCGGTCCCGATCCATCCCCTCGTACCGAGAGAACTCCATCGCCTCACCGAACCGCACGGTGACCCGCCCCGGCCGGGGCAACCCCGCCCCGCCCGGCTGGAGCTTGTCCGTCCCGATCATCGCGAAGGGAACCACCGGCGCCCCGGTCATCAGCGTCAGCCGGGCGATCCCGGTCCGGCCCCGGTACAGCCGACCGTCGGGCGACCGCGTCCCCTCGGGGTAGATGCCGAACACCTTGCCCTCGTCCAGGATCCGCCGCCCGGTCATCAGGGCGGCGACCCCGCCCCGGCCGCCGTCGCGGTCGACGGGGATCATGCCGACCCCGGTGAAGAACCAGGCCATCAGTCGGCCCTTGATCCCCTTGCCGGTGACGTACTCGTCCTTGCCGATGAAGAACACCTGCCGGTCGCAGACCAGCGGCAGGACCATGGAGTCGATGAAGGTGAGGTGGTTCCCGGCGAGGATCACCGGGCCGTCGCCCGGAATGTGCTCCGCGCCCTCCACCCGGGGGCGGAACATCAGGCGCATGATCGGTCCGAGCACTGCCTTGATGAGCACGAAGCGGGACAACGGGCCCTCCCATGTCAAGCGTTCCGGTACAAGTCTGTGCAGGTGAGGACGATACTCCCGGCCCACGGGGCGGCGCACGTCGGGTTCACCGAGTGGATACCAACTGTTGACGCTGTTTTACCTGCGGTGACGCCGTGATGGCGGGATGTCACCCGGGCGCGCCATGTGACGGACATCGCGTCACCGAACCGACACTCTGTCAAGTTGCGCCTCCCGTGCGACACAAGGCGTCTTCCGCGTGTTCGGTCCCAGGTCTCCCAACGGTCACCTCATGACACCTACGATCGTCCCGCTTTGACAGGTGCAGGGCATCACGGTGGAGGAGCCGGTCATGGGGACGCAGGAGTCGCGGCAGTCGCAGGACGCGAAGGGCGCGAACGAACAGGGCCGCACAACGGGCCGACGGGCGCTGCTCGGTGCCGCGGTGCTCGGCGCGGGCGGAGCGGTGCTCGGACTGCCGGCCGCGGCGAGAGCCGACGAGGCGGCGCCGGAGGCCAAGGCGGCCGGCCACTCGGGCGGCGGCTACCGGAGCCTGCCGGTGCCGACGATCATCGCGCACCGCGGAGCCAGTGGCTACCGGCCGGAGCACACGCTCGGCTCGTACCAGCTCGCCCTGGACATGGGCGCGCACGTCATCGAGCAGGACCTGGTGCCCACCAAGGACGGCCATCTCGTATGCCGTCACGAGAACGACATCACCGGGACGACCGATGTCGCCGCGCACCCCGAGTTCGCCGGCCGGAAGGCCACCAAGGTCGTCGACGGCGTCACCTACACCGGCTGGTTCACCGAGGACTTCACCCTCGCCGAGCTGAAGACGCTGCGCGCCAAGGAACGCATCCCGGGCAACCGCCAGGAGAACACCCTCTACGACGGCCGCTGGGAGATCCCCTCCTTCGAGGAGGTGCTGCGCTGGGCCGAGAAGGAGGGCAGGAAGCGCGGCAGTCGCGTCTGGCTGCACGTCGAGACCAAGCACCCCACCTACTTCCGCAAGCTCGGTCTCGGTCTGGAGGAGCCGCTCGCCAAGCTGCTGCGCAAGTACGACCGGCACCGGAAGAACTCGCCCGTCTTCCTGCAGTCCTTCGAGCCGAGCAGCATCCAGCGGCTGAACCGGCTGGTCGACAGCCCGCTCGTCGTCCTGCTCTCCGGCGCCGCCACCCGCCCCTGGGACTTCGTCGAGGCCGGCGACCCGCGCACCGTCGCCGACCTGGTCAAGCCGGCCGGACTCGCCTGGATCGCCTCGTTCGCGAACGGCATCGGCCCCACCCTCGACCTGATCATCCCGCGCGACTCGGGCGGCAACCTGACCACGCCGACCACCCTCGTCGCCGACGCGCACGCCGAGAAGCTGATCCTGCACCCCTACACGCTGCGCAACGAGAACACCTTCCTGCCCGCCAACTTCCGCAAGGGCACGGACCCCAACGCCTACGGAGACTCCTTCGGCGCGCTCAAGGTGTACTTCGACACCGGTATCGACGGCATCTTCACCGACAACCCGGACACCGGGCTGCTGGCCCACGCGGACTTCGTCGGCGACTGACCGCACGGCACATCGGTTCGAACGTCAACGGTCGAGCCCGGAGCCCCGATTGGGGTGACTCCCGTCCGCCCCGGCAACCCCTGCCGGGGCGGCGGCGTCCCGGGGCATATGACACACGACATGCTTGCCGGCCTCCGCCCGCTGCTGGTCGCGGAGGTCTCGGCGGAGGCGTACGCGGCCGGGGCCGAGGCGGGAGACCTGGAGCAGGCGGTCTGGCTGCGCCTGCTGGAACGGCTCGACGCCGACGGCCCACCCGAGGATCCGGAGAGCTGGCTGCGCAGCGCCGTCCGCTTCGAGGCCCGTCTCAGCCGCCGCACGGCCCGGCTCGAACGGCCCTACGCCGCCGAGCCTCCGGACGAGCACGCGCCGGGCCCCGAGCAGCAGGCGCTGACTGCGGCCCGCCGCCGCGCGCTGCACGCGGCCGTGCGCCGGCTCCCCGGCCGCTGCCCCCGGCTGCTCGCCGCCCTGCTGTCTCCGAAGGACCTCACCTACCGTGAGATCGCGGGCGAGTTGGGTATCTCACAGGGCAGCCTCGGTCCGGAACGTTCCCGATGTCTGGGATGTCTTCGGCGATTGCTCACGGCGGAGGTTGCGGCACGCGAACCACGGGGATAGGAGTGAAGGACATCGGGTGAGCAGGTGAGCGGGAGGCGTGCACACATGGGCATGAGCGTGACCATCTCGGTGGCGACCGAGCAGGACGCCGAGCAGATCTTCAGGCTGCAGTACCTGTGCTTCCAGAGCGAGGCGGCACTGTACGGCAACTACCGCATCGATCCGCTCGTCGAGAGCCTCGACTCCGTCCGCGCGGAGGTCGCCTCGGACTGTGTCTTCGTGGCCAGGCTCGGGGACGAGGTGATCGGCTCCGTGCGCGGCGCCCTCGACGCCGACGGCACCGCCGCCATCGGCAAACTCTGCGTCCACCCGCGCCTCCAGGGCCACGGCATCGGCGCCAGGCTCCTGCGCGCCGCCGAGGCGGCCCTCGCCGAGGAGCGCGGCGCGACCAGGTTCCGCCTCAGCGCGGGCCACCGCAGCGAGGGCAACCTCCGGTTGTACCGCCGGGTGGGCTATGAGACGGTCGGCACCAGCCAGGGCACGGACGGCGTGCCGATGGTGGTGCTGGAGAAGCCGGCGGAGGCGTACGCCACGACGGCGTGACGGGGCGCCCCGCCCGGTGGAGTGTGCCACGTCAGGTCCCTGTGGCGGCACCCGGTCCGTGGTCGCTCGTCGCGCAGCTCCCCGCGCCCCTATCGGGGCGCCCGCGCGCCCTTCGTGAGCCAGTACATCGCGGTGATGGGCAGCAGTACGGGAATGAACAGGTACCCCATGCCGAAGTCGGACCAGACGGTCGCGTCCGGGAAGGCGGAGGGTTCGACCATCGTCCAGGTGCCCACGACCAGCACACCCAGCAGCTCGGCCGCGCAGCACAGCCGCGCGGCCTTGCGGGCGAACTCACCGCCCCGCACCAGCGAGTACGTGATGAACCCGTACACGACACCGGCGAGCGCGGACAGCGAGTAGGCGAGCGGCGCGTGCTCGAACTCCGTCGAGATCTGCACGACGGACCGCGAGACGGCCCCGACGACCATCACGCCGTACAGCCACACCAGCAGCATCCCCGGCCCGCCGATGAGGCGCGTCGGCCTCTCCCGCTGCGGCACCTCGTCGGTGGCGGTCACGTCAGCCTCCCCAGATGTCATAGAGCCGCACCTGCAGCACGGCGAGCACCACGCCCCCGGCCGCGACGGTCGCACTGCCCCAGCGGGTGCGCTCCGCCAAGGACATGAACCCGGTCACGGGGACACAGGCGAACGCCCCGAGGAGGTAGGAGACGAAGATCGTGGTCCCCTGCTCCGGCTTCTCCCCGCGCGCCAGCTGCACGATCCCGACGACCAGCTGGAGGAGGGCCAGCACCGACACCACGGCCATGCCGATGAAGTGCCAGTCCTTGGTCGGCTGATCGCGATACGCGGCCCAGCCGCACCACGCGGCGAGCAGGAGCGCGGCGACGGCGGTCGTCACCGTCAGGGCAACAAGCATGCCGCGACCCTATTACGGCCCAAAACCCCCGCCGCGCCCGGCCCCGGACCGGGAAGCCCCCGAACCGCGCATCGTGGCCTTGGCCACAACGCCGGATGCCCACACGGTGGACAGTCTCGGCTCTCACCTGCGGAAACGTGCCATATCTCCGTCCGCCATGCGGACAGCCCTCTCTCACCTGCTACATACATCTGCTTTACTGATCTCATGACCACGACGAGCTGCCGCACCCTTGCGACCGAGGCGACGATGACGCCCGGTGCTCGTTGTATGTGTCGAATGTGCGCCTTCTAGAAGGCCCCGCACGCCGCTGCGCGTGAGGGAACAGAGCCTCCCCGCGCACCCGTTCTCCTCCGGTTCCCTCGCCACCGCGAGAACCGTGTCGCGTCCCTGACCGCTTGCACCCGTGCCCGGGCACACCCACGCCCGCGCACTCGACAGTGACGGAAATCCAGTGATCACCACATCGGGCCTGACGAAGATCTATCGGGCCGACCGAGGTCGTGGCCGCGAGGTCACCGCCCTCGACGGCGTCGATCTGCATGTCCGCGAGGGCGAGGTGTACGGCGTCATCGGCCAGTCCGGCGCCGGTAAGTCCTCGCTCATCCGCTGCGTCAACCTCCTCGAACGCCCCACCTCCGGAACCGTGACCGTCGCGGGCCAGGACCTCACCGCCCTGGCCGGCCGCGGCCCCCGCGCCGGACGGCAGCTCCGGCAGGCGCGCAGCCGGATCGGCATGGTCTTCCAGCACTTCAACCTGCTCTCCTCCCGCACCGTCCAGGGGAACGTCGAGCTGCCGCTCGAGATCCTGGGCAGCTCGGGCCGGGAGCGCTCCCGCAAGGCCCTGGAACTGCTCGACCTCGTGGGCCTCGCCGACAAGGCCACGGCCTACCCGGCCCAGCTCTCCGGCGGCCAGAAGCAGCGCGTCGGCATCGCCCGCGCCCTGGCCGGGGACCCGAAGGTGCTCCTCTCCGACGAGGCCACCAGCGCCCTCGACCCGGAGACCACCCGCTCCATCCTGACGCTGCTGCGCGACCTGAACCGGCAGCTGGGCCTGACCGTCCTGCTCATCACGCACGAGATGGACGTCGTCAAGAGCGTCTGCGACTCCGCCGCCCTGATGGAGAAGGGGCGCATCGTCGAGTCCGGCACGGTCAGCGAACTGCTCGCCACCCCCGGGTCCGAACTGGCCGCCGCGCTCTTCCCGGTAGGCGGCGAGGCCACCGGCGACGACCGCACGGTCCTCGACGTCACCTTCCAGGGCGAGACCGCCACCCAGCCGGTCATCTCCCAGCTGTCCCGTACGTACAACATCGACATCTCGATCCTCGGCGCCGCCATCGACACCGTCGGCGGCCTCCAGATCGGCCGGATGCGCATCGAACTGCCCGGCCGCTACGAGGACAACGTTGTTCCCGTCGGCTTCCTGCGCGAGAAGGGCCTCCAGATCGACGTGATCGGCCGGGACACCCGCACGACCGCACCGACGACCGGCCCGACCTCCGTGCCGACGTCCACGCCCGCGAAGGAAGGTGCCAAGTGACCTGGTCCGAGATGCGACCCCTGCTGGAGCAGGCGTGTTGGGACACCCTCTACATGGTCGGCTGGTCCACCCTCATCGCGGTCGTCGGCGGACTCCCGCTCGGCATCCTGCTGGTCCTCACCGACCGCGGCGGCCTGCTGCGACACGTCCTCGCCAACAAGGTCATCGGGCAGATCGTGAACATCGCCCGCTCGATGCCGTTCATCATCCTGATGGTCGCGCTGATGGGCTTCACCCGCTGGGTCACCGGCTCGACCATCGGCCGCGAGGCCGCCATCGTGCCGCTCGCCATCGGCGCGATCCCGTTCTTCGCACGCCTCGTCGAGACGTCCGTCCGCGAAGTGGACCACGGGCTCGTCGAGGCCGTACAGGCCATGGGCGGCAACGCCTGGACCGTCGTCCGCAGCGTCCTCGTCCCCGAGTCCCTGCCCTCGCTGATCTCCTCCGCCACCACGACCGTCGTCGCCCTCATCGGCTACTCGGCCATGGCCGGCACCGTCGGCGCGGGCGGCCTCGGCGACATCGCCATCCGCTACGGCTACCAGCGCTTCGAGACCGAACTGATGTGGATCACCGTGACGGTCCTCGCGGTCGTCATCTCCGCCATCCAGTTCGCGGGCGACCACGCCGCCCGCGCCCTGCACCGCCGTGGCGGACGGTCCGGCCCCGCACCGGTACTCCGGCTGCTGAGGGCCAAGGCCCGGCCCACCGCGCCCGAGGCCACCAAGGTCTGAACACGTTCCTCGGCCACCCACAGTTTTCCCGTCCCACCCAAGACGGGACCGCTCCACCCAAAAGGAAAGGCACTTTTCGTGCGTAACACCGCCAAGCTCACCACCGCCAAGCTCACCACCGCCAAGCTCACCACCGCCAAGCTCACCACCGCCGTGCTCGCCGCCGGAGCCCTCACCCTCGGACTCACCGCCTGCGGCGCGGACAAGACCGACGGCGCGTCCGACACGAGCGGCCCGCTGGTCGTCGCCGCCAGCCCCACCCCGCACGCCGAGATCCTGAACTTCGTCAAGGACAACCTGGCGAAGGACGCGGGCCTCGACCTGGAGGTCAAGGAGTTCACCGACTACGTCCTGCCGAACACGGCGACCGAGGACGGCTCCGTGGACGCCAACTACTTCCAGAACCAGCCGTACCTCGACGACTTCAACACGAAGCAGGGCACCCACATCGAGCCCGTCGTCACCGTGCACCTGGAGCCGCTCGGTCTCTACTCGAACAAGGTCAAGAGCAAGGACGACCTCAAGAGCGGCGCGACCGTCGCCGTGCCGAACGACACGGTCAACGAGGCGCGTGCCCTCAAGCTCCTCGACTCCGCCGGGATCATCACGCTCAAGGACGGCGTGGGCACCGACGCGACCCCCGCCGACATCACCGAGAACCCGAAGAGGCTCAAGTTCAAGGAGCTGGAGGCGGCCCAGACCCCGCGCTCCCTGGACGACGTCGACGCCGCGGTGATCAACGGGAACTACGCCCTGGAGGCCGACCTCTCGCCCGCCGACGACGCCCTCGCCGTCGAGCCGGCCAAGGACAACCCCAACGGCAACTTCCTCGCCGTCAAGGAGGGCCACGAGGACGACCCGCGCGTCGAGAAGCTGGCCAAGCTCCTCACCTCGGACGAGGTCAGGAAGTTCATCGAGGACAAGTGGAGCAACGGCTCCGTCATCCCGTCCTTCTGACCGTCCGCCGGTCCGCACATATTCCGACCGTACGTATACGGCGTATCGCCACGCATGGGGTCCGCTCCCTCACGGGGTGGGGGTCCCCCCACGCCCTTTAGGCGGTGGGGGAGGGCCCTGTGGTGCGATTCAGTGCTTTCATGCTGCATGCTGGGCAGTTCAGCAGGCTCTCAAAGTTTTCGAAGGTTACGGAGCGGCGCATGACGAGCACCTTTCCCGACATCTCCATCAGCACGGATCGGTTGGTTCTGCGCCCGTTCGACGAGGACGACATCCAGGCGTTCACCGAGATGATGAACGACGAACAGGTGATGGCCTGGACCGACATCCCGCAACCCTTCACCGAACGTGAGGCGCGTACCTGGATCGCCGACTACGCGCCCATCGAACGCACATCCGGACGCGGCCTCGGCCTCGCGGTGACCGAGTTCCTCACCCAGCGGCTGGTCGGCGTCATCCAACTGACCGGGACGGACTGGCACGTGCGGGCCACGGAGCTTTCGTACGTCGTCGCCCCCTGGGCACGCGGCGAGGGCTACGCCTCCGAAGCCGCCCTCGCCACCGCCCAATGGCTGTTCCGCGAGCAGAAGTTCGAACGCATCGAGCTGCGCACCGCCGCCGACAACACCGCTTCCCAGCAGGTCGCGCAGAAGATCGGCTGTATCAGCGAGGGAGTGCTGCGCAACGCCTGCATAGCGCGGACCCGCACCCCCGAGGACGGCTGGACCGAGATCCGCACGGACTTCATCGTCTGGAGCCTGCTCCCCGAGGACATCGAGGGCGTCAGCGAGGAACTGGCCGGCAGCGGTGGTTTCGGCTCCTACTCGGACTGGAACTGAACAACCCACGGGCAAGCGCGAGGCCGCCGCCCGGCCGCCGGGGCCCACCCCGTCACCAGGTACCCTCACGGGACCCCGAGCGGGCTGACCGACGACCTGCGAAGACCCTCTGGAGACTGACGACGATGGCCGACCGGGTCACGGTGATCGGCTGGGACGGCTCCCCCCTGACCGCCGCGGCGCGCTCCGCCCTCGCCGCCGCCACGCTGGTCGCCGGCGCGGCCCACCACCTCGCCCTGCCCGAGGTGCCCCCGCCGCCGAACGCATCCGCCTCGGCAGTGTCGCCCTCGCCGCCCGCCGCATCGCCGGCCACCGGGGCACCGCCGTCGTCCTCGCCGACGGCGACCCGGGCTTCTTCGGCGTCGTCCGCACCCTCAGGTCCCCCGAGTTCGGCCTGGAGGTCGAGGTCGTCCCCGGCGTCTCCTCGGTGGCCGCCGCCTTCGCCCGCGCGGGCATGCCCTGGGACGACGCCCAGGTGGTCGTCGCCCACCGCCGTACGCTGCGCCGCGCGGTCAACGTGTGCCGCGCCCACGCCAAGGTCGCCGTCCTCACCTCGCCCGGCGCCGGACCCGCCGAACTGGGCCTGCTGCTCGAAGGAGTTCACCGCACCTTCGTGGTCTGCGAGGAACTCGGCACGGAACGCGAGCGGGTCACCGTCCTCAGCTCCGACAAGGCCGTCGACCGCACCTGGCGCGACCCCAACCTCGTCATCGCCATCGGCGGCCCCGCCACCGCGGCCGAGGGCGGCGGCTGGCTGGCGGGCCGCGACCCCGCCACCGGGCCGCGCGGCTGGGCGCTGCCGTCCCACGTCTACGGCGCCGCTCCGGGCGAGGGCGAGGCGGAACTGCTGCGCTCCTCCCAACTCGCCCGCCTGGGCCCGCGCGTGGGCGACCTCGTCTGGGACATCGGCTCCGGCAGCGGCGCCTTCGCCACCGAGGCCGCCCGCAGCGGGGCCGCCGTCATCGCCGTCGACCACGACCCCGAGGCCTGCGGCCGTACGACCCTCGCCGCCCGCCGCTTCGGCGTCCAGCTCCAAGTGGTCCACGGCGCCGCCCCGCACGTCCTGGAGAACCTGCCCGAACCCGATGTCGTCCGCGTCGGCGGCGGGGGAGCGGCGGTCGTCTCCGCCGTCGCGGACCGCCGCCCCCAGCGCATCGTCACCCACGCGCTCACCCGTCCCGCCGCCGAACGCGTCGGACGCGACCTGACCGAGCACGGGTACGAGGTCCGCTGCGAGTTCGTCCAGTCCGTCGAACTCGATACAAGGGCCTGGACGGAGAGGGAACGGAGCGTCGCGTTCCTGCTCAGCGCGGCCCTGCCCGAACGTTCCCTGTGATCCGGTTGTCGTACCGGCGCGGTAGGCTGGCCGACTGTCGTACCGCACTTCGACACCCGGCACTTCGTCGGTCAATGTCCTAAAAGCGCGCCCGGTTTGGGAGCGTGTGTGGTAAGGCGCAACGGGGAGGACGCGCAACGTGGCGCAGTCCACAGCGGACCGTCGCGGATCAAGCTGTCGCGACGGGGGGACGACCGGGACAATGGCCCTTCAATGGCTTTGTCGACATGCAGGCGGGTCGTCACGTGCCGCTGGGCACGCACGCTCGTTCTCCACAGTGGGGCGGTAGGTGCGCCGTTCCCGGGCCAGCTGGCATGGAGGCACTAACCGATGGGCGAGGGGTACGCATGACCGACACCGGCCAGGTCCCGGGCGAGGGACTGCCGGAGAGCGCAGGCATGGTGGAGCAGCCGGGCGTCCCCGCGCCGGGTGCGTACACCTACCTCTCCGAGACCGCCGCCGAGGACGAGGACCTTCTGCTGCCGGGCGCCCAGGGCGCGTGGGGCAACGAGATGCCGCCGCCCGCCCCCGAGCCCGTCGTCCAGGTCGTCCACGAGCCGGGCCCGCACGAGATGTCCGGCCGCGACAGTGGCGCGCACGACCTCAGTGCCGTCCGCACCCCCGTCGCGACGCCCGTCCCGCAGCCGCCGGTGGCCCGCCGCCCGCTGCACCTCGGCCCGCCGACCCCCGACGCCTCCGCCAGCCCGGTCCGCTCCCTCGCCGACCGGGGCCCGGCCGGCGCTCCCGTACCGCCGGGCGCCGCACGCCACGCCAGTCCCTCCACCACCGGTCCGGAGTACCTCGACGGGCCACAGCAGCCCGTGTCGCAGTGGGTGGGCGCCCCCGCCCAGGCCGCTCCCGCGCGGGGAGTCGCCGAAGGGGGAGCGGCTGCAGAGACGGTCGTTCCGCAGGAGACGCCCCTCTCCGTGGCCGTGGCCGAGGCGCCCTCGGCGGCGGAGGCCCCGCAGGGCGCGGCGGTCGACGAGGAGATCCAGGACCTCGAGGCCCTCCACCAGGCGCAGGACGCCGCCTACGCCCTGGCCCAGGAGGCCGCGGTCGCCCAGTTCCGCACCCCGGAGGCGGTCGGGACGCCGGTCGCGGCACACCTCCAGGCCCCCGAGGCCACGGAAGCGCCGGAGACCGTCGAGGAGCAGGTGCCGGAGACGGCTGATGCGCCGGCCGCCCACGTCGAGGCTCCGGCCGCCGATGCCGCCGCCACGGCCGTCGAGGTTCCGCAGGCGGCCCAGGCGACGGCTGAGGCCGAGGCCACGCAGGTGGCCGAGTCACCCAGAGCCGTCGAGCCCGCCCAGGCCCCGGAATCCGCCGAGGCACCGGCCGCCGACCAGCACCAGATTCCCGCCCCCGAGGCCGCCGTCGAGCCCACGGCTGCGGAGACGGCCGAAGGCGCGGCCGGGGCCGAGGCCGTCGCGGAGCCCGCGCAGCCTCCGCAGGCCGCGACGCCGCAGCCCGAGCCGGCCGCGATGACTCCCGAGGCCCAGGCTCCCGAAACCCAGGTCGCCGAGGCCCCGGCCGCCGAGGAGGCCGCCGCTGCCATCGAGGCCGCACAGGCACCGGACGCGACGCCTTTCCCCCCGGCCGCCCAGGACCCCGAGCCGATCGCGGCACAGACCGCCGACGAGGCACAGGACGCCCCCCAGGCCGCACCGGAGACGGAGGCCGCCGCCCCGGTCGACGCTTCCGCCGAGGACCGGCCCGCAGAGGCGCCCGTGCCGTCGCAGCCCGAAGCCGTGACCGCCGACCCGGCGATGCCACCGACGGAGGCAGCGGCCCCCGAGCAGCCCGCCACCGCACCCGAGCAGCAGCAGACGCCGACTGCCGAGCCCGACGAGCAGGCCTCCACCGAGGCCCCGGACCCGCAGACCGCGACCGTCGCCCCGGATGAGGAGAACGCCGCCGCATCCTCGACCGAGCAGACCGCCGAGGTCCCGCCGAACACGTCCCCGAACACGGCCCCGGACACCGAGCCCGCGCAGGACCCCGCGCAGTCGGCGCAGACCCCGGCCGCCGAGGAGCCCCAGCCGACGGAGACCGACCAGCCGGGCCCGCACCCCACAGGTCAGGACCCGCAGGTCACCGAGCCGGACGCACCCGCCGCGAACCCGGCGAACCAGGAACAGGACCCGGCCCAAGGCCAGACCCAGGACCAAGGCCAGGACCAAGGCCAGGACCAGGACCAGGACCCGAGCCAGGACCTGGCCGTGGCGGCCCAGGCCGCCGTGACCGTCCCGCAGTCGGAGCCCGCGCAGCCCCTCACCTCCGACGCCACAGCCGAGCCGGGGGCCACGGAAGCGGACGCGGCGGTCCAGCCGACCGACGACGCGGACGCCCAAGACCCCGCCCCGCCGACGAGTCGACCGGCGAGGTCCCGCCTCCCGCCGACCACGCCGAGCCCACGGCCGCCCCGCCCCGCATCCGTGGACCCGGCCTCCGCCGACCCGTCGGCCGCCGAGCCGCTCGCCGCAGACGCCCAGGCGGCACCGGCCTCCGGGATCGACGCCCGCAGGGCGCCGTCATCCAGCCCCGGCCGAGCCCGAGGCCGACGCCCCGGCCCTCGCGGTGAGCTCCCAGGAGCCTGCGCCCGAGACCGAGGCGCTGGTGCTTCCCCGCTCCCCGAGGCCGCCGGCCCGACGCCCGCCGCTGCCGAGTTCCCGGCCGCCGAGGGACAGACGGCCGCGCCCGAGCCGCAGACAGCGACGACTGAGGGCGCACCGGAGACGGAGGGCGAGCCCGTGGCTGCCAGGGTCCCCGCCCCCCGGGACTCCGAGGCCGAGACGATCGTCGTACCGCAGCCGCTCGCGGCGGCCGACGCCCACCCGGACGTCGTCCAGAGCGCCGAGGACCTCGACACCAGGGCCGCCGGCCTGGAGGACGACGAACCGACGGCGCCGGAGGCAGCAGCAGTGGAATCAGCAGCCGAAGAGAGCGCGGCCCCGGTGGAAGAAGCACCCGAAGACGTGAGGGACGAAGTGCGGCAACCCACGGGTCCGGCCGCGCCCCCCTACGACGACGCCGAGCGCGAGGCCGTCCTGAAGGTCATGCGGGAGCGCCGCGACATCCGCAACGGCTTCCGCGCCGACCCCATCCCGCACGACGTGCTGCTCCGTGTCCTGGAGGCCGCCCACACCGCCCCCTCCGTAGGCCACTCGCAGCCCTGGGACTTCGTGGTCATCCGGTCGGCCGAGACCCGCCGCACCATGCACGAACTCGCCCAGCGCCAGCGCGAGGCGTACGCCAAGTCGCTGCCCAAGGGCCGGGCGAAGCAGTTCAAGGAACTGAAGATCGAGGCGATCCTCGACACCCCGGTCAACATCGTCGTCACCGCCGACCCGACCCGCGGCGGCCGCCACACCCTGGGCCGCCACACCCAGCCGCAGATGGCGCCCTACTCCTCCGCGCTCGCGGTCGAGAACCTGTGGCTCGCGGCCCGCGCGGAGGGCCTCGGCGTCGGCTGGGTCAGCTTCTTCGACGAGCGCGAGATGGTCCGCGCCCTCGGCCTGCCCGAACACCTGGAGGTCGTGGCGTACCTGTGCGTCGGGTACGTCGACGAGTTCCCGGAGGAGCCCGAGCTGATGCAGGCGGGCTGGGCCAAGCGCCGCCCGCTGTCCTGGGTCGTCCACGAGGAGACGTACGGCCGCCGCGCCCTGCCCGGCGCCGAGCCGCACGACCTCCTCGCCGAGACCGTCGCCGGTATCCGCCCGTTGGACGCCAAGGCGCTCGGCGAGGCGTGGGAGCGGCAGAAGCGCATGACCAAGCCGGCCGGCGCCCTCGGCATGCTGGAGATCATCTCCGCCCAGCTGGCCGGGCTGTCCCGCCAGTGCCCGCCGCCGATCCCGGAGCCCGCGGCCGTCGCGATCTTCGCGGGCGACCACGGCGTCCACGCCCAGGGCGTCACCCCCTGGCCCCAGGAGGTGACGGCCCAGATGGTCGCCAACTTCCTCGGCGGGGGAGCGGTCTGCAACGCCTTCGCCGCCCAGGTGGGCGCCGAGGTCTGCGTCGTGGACGTGGGCGTGGCGAGCGACCTCCCGGCCACCCCGGGGCTGCTGCCGCGCAAGGTCCGCGCCGGTACGTCCGACATGACCACCGGCCCCGCGATGACCCGCGAGGAGGCCAAGCAGGCCATCGAGGTGGGCATCGAGACGGCCCGTGATCTGGTGGCGGCCGGCAACAAGGCGCTGCTCACGGGTGAGATGGGCATCGCCAACACCACGGCCTCCGCCGCCCTGATCGCCGTCTTCACCGGCGCCGACCCCGCCGAGGTCACCGGCCGGGGCACCGGCATCAACGACGAGACCCTCGCCCGCAAGACCGAGGTCGTCCGCCGTGCCATCGAACTCCACCAGCCGGATCCCGCCGACCCCATCGGCGTCCTGGCGGCCATCGGCGGCTTCGAACACGCCGCCATCGTCGGCCTCCTCCTCGGCGGCGCCTCCCTCCGTACACCGGTGATCCTCGACGGCGTCAGCGCCGGTGCCGCCGCCCTGGTGGCCCGCGCCATCGCCCCCGAGGTCCTCGCCGCGTGCATCGCGGGCCACCGCAGTGCCGAGCCGGGCCATGTGGCCGCCCTTCAGAAACTGGGCCTGCGCCCCCTGGTCGACCTCGACCTCCGCCTCGGCGAGGGCACCGGCGCCCTCCTGGCCCTCCCGGTGGTCCAGAGCGCGGCACGAGCGATGCACGAGGTGGCGACGTTCGACTCGGCGGGGGTGACCGAGAAGTAGAGGACGAGTGGGCGCCGGGTTCGTTCTCAGCAGGGCCGTGGTCGTGGGCAGCCGTTCCGCTGGGGCGACGGGGGCGCCTCCCGCTCGAGCGAAGCCGAGAGTGGGGGAGGGTGGGCACGACCACCCACGGACGTTCAGTCGGCAACGGGCTCAGCCACCGGCCCAGCAAGCCGCCCACCAGACCCGCACTCTAGAATTCCGCACGTCAGAGGCGCTCCAAAGCCGCAGCGCACCTCACCCGCACAAAGCCCCGCAGGGAGCCGCACCCTCATGGCCGAACACCCCGCCTACCCCGTAGGCCTCCGCCTCGCCGGCCGCCGAGTGGTCGTCATCGGCGGCGGCCAGGTCGCCCAGCGCCGTCTGCCCGCCCTCATCGCGGCCGGCGCCGACATCGTCCTCGTCTCGCCGAGCGCGACACCCTCCGTGGAGGCGATGGTGGACGCGGGCGAGCTGACCTGGGAGAAGCGCCGCTACGCGGAGGGCGACCTCGCCGAGGCCTGGTACGTCCTGATCGCCACCGGCGACCCGGAGGCGAACGCCCGCGCGTCCGCCGAGGCGGAGCGCCACCGCATCTGGTGCGTGCGCTCCGACAGCGCCGAGGAGGCCACCGCCTGGACCCCGGCGACCGGCCACAGCGAGGGCGTCACGGTCGCCGTCCTCACCGCCCGCGCCGAGGGCCGCGACCCTCGCCACACCGCCGCCATCCGTGACGCGGTCGTCGAGGGCCTGCGCGACGGCACCCTCGTCGCCCCCACCACCGCACCCGCACCCCCGGCGTCTCCCTCGTCGGCGGTGGTCCCGGTGACCCGGACCTGATCACCGTGCGCGGACGCCGCCTCCTCGCCGAGGCCGATGTCGTCATCGCCGACCGCCTCGGCCCCCGCGACCTCCTCGCCGAACTCCCGCCCCACGTCGAGGTGATCGACGCGGCGAAGATCCCGTACGGCCGCTTCATGGCGCAGGAGGCCATCAACAACGCGCTGATCGAACACGCGAAGCAGGGCAAGTCGGTCGTCCGCCTCAAGGGTGGCGACCCGTACGTCTTCGGTCGCGGCATGGAGGAACTCCAGGCCCTCGCCGAGGCCGGCATCCCGTGTACGGTCGTCCCCGGCATCTCCAGCTCGATCTCCGTCCCGAGCGCGGCCGGCATCCCGGTCACCCACCGGGGCGTCGCCCATGAGTTCACCGTGGTCAGCGGCCATGTGGCCCCCGACGACGAGCGCTCCCTGGTGGACTGGCCGGCCCTGGCACGCCTCACCGGCACCCTCGTGATCCTCATGGGCGTCGACAAGATCGGCCGGATCGCGGAGACCCTGGTGGCGAACGGCAAGTCCCCGGACACCCCGGTCGCCCTGATCCAGGAGGGCACCACGGCCGCCCAGCGCCGGGTCGACGCGACCCTCGCCACCGTCGCCGAGACCGTGCGGACGACAGAGGTCAAGCCGCCGGCGGTCATCGTCATCGGCGAGGTGGTGAAGGTGGGCCCCGGGACACACGCGTAATCCCGGCAGACCCCCCGGAGCAAGGGGAGCGGAATTGTAACCACCGGTAACCCATCCGTCCCGAGCCGTTGGCACCACACCCAGGACAAGGCAGTATCACCCTGTGGCCGATCTCATCACCGTTGAGGACCCCGACGACCCGCGCCTGCGTGACTACACCGGCCTGACCGACGTGGAGCTGCGCCGCAGACGCGAACCCGCCGAGGGCCTGTTCATCGCCGAGGGCGAGAAGGTCATCAGACGGGCCAAGGAAGCCGGCTACGAGATGCGCTCGATGCTGCTCTCCGCGAAGTGGGTCGACGTCATGCGCGACGTCATCGACGAACTCCCGGCCCCCGTCTATGCGGTCAGCCCCGAGCTCGCCGAACAGGTCACCGGCTACCACGTGCACCGGGGCGCCCTCGCCTCCATGCAGCGCAAGCCGCTGCCGACGGCCGACCAGCTCCTGGGGGCCACCCGCCGGGTCGTGATCATGGAGTCGGTCAACGACCACACCAACATCGGCGCGATCTTCCGCTCCGCCGCCGCCCTCGGCATGGACGCGGTCCTGCTCTCCCCGGACTGTGCCGACCCGCTCTACCGCCGTAGCGTCAAGGTCTCCATGGGCGCGGTCTTCTCGGTCCCGTACGCCCGTCTCGACACCTGGCCCAAGGGCCTCGACGCCGTACGCGACGCCGGTTTCGCCCTCCTCGCCCTCACCCCGGACGAGAAGGCGAAGTCCCTGGACGAGGCTGCCCCGCACCGTATGGACCGCGTGGCCCTGATGCTCGGCGCCGAGGGCGACGGCCTCTCCACCAAGGCCCTGATGTCCGCCGACGAATGGGTCCGCATCCCGATGGCCCACGGGGTCGACTCCCTCAACGTGGGCGCGGCGGCGGCGGTCGCCTTCTACGCGGTGGCGACGGGCCGCCCACACCCGGCCCCGTAAGGGGCGCGGGGAACCGCCCGACCAGCGCCCACGCACCCGCGGCGAACAACCGAACAGCAGCTCCGAGCTCGGTCTTCCGACCGCCCGGAGCGCCTCTCAACTGCCGCCCGACTCCACAACCGCCCGCTCGGGCCGGAGACCGTTGTCCCCGAGGCCCCGCGACGGCCCCTGGCACCCCTGGGCCGTGGCGATCCCGAGCGCGGCCAGCAACGTCACCACGACGAAGACGAAGAGCCGCTGCCGCAGCAGCCGGGGATTGGCAGGCCGCCGCCCGGTCCCGTTGGTCCGCGGCCCCGGCCGCCCCGCACCACTGCGCGGCGCGGGCCGCTTCCCCGACCCGGAGGTGTTGCGCGACGACCCGGCGGTGTTGCGCGACGGCAGGGGCCGCGCCCCCGACCGCGAGCCGCCACCGGTGCGTGCACCGCCGCCCCCGCCCGTCCGGGAGCCACTCCCGGTCCGCGACGACGGCGTACCCGCCGCACCCGGCTGCGCCCGACGGGTCTCCGGCGGCTGCCGCAACGTCCGCTGGTCTACGTACTGCTCCGTGAGCCGCCCCGCGGGCCGGTCCGGATCGCCGCGCGGCGCGGGCGGGCGGACATCGGCCAGCCCCTGCGCCTCGCGTGCGGCGATCTCCTTGAGCCGCAGCGACAGTTGCAGGGTGCTGGGCCGCTCGTCCGGGTCCTTCGCCAGACAGGCGCGGACCAGCGGGGCGAGCGCGTCGGGCACGCCGCGCAGCTGCGGTTCCTCGTGCACCACCCGGTAGAGCATGACCTCCGAACTGCCGTGTCCGAAGGGTGAGTCGGAGGTCGCCGCGTAGGCGAGGGTGGCCCCGAGGGAGAAGACGTCCGTGGCCGGTGTGACCGCGGCCCCGCGCACCTGCTCGGGCGCGAGGAACCCGGGCGACCCGACGGCCGTGCCGACATGGGTCAGAGTGGACGCCCCGGTCGCCCAGGCGATGCCGAAGTCGATGATCCGCGGTCCCTTCGGGGACAGCAGGATGTTGGACGGCTTCAGATCCCGGTGCACGACCCCGGCCTCGTGCACGGCCACGAGCCCCTCGGAGAGGGCGGCACCGACGGCGGCCACGTCGGCGGCCGACATGGGCCCCTCCTCGGCGACCTTGTCGTGCAGCGACGGCCCCGGCACGTACTGCGTGGCGAACCACGGACGGTCCGCCTCCAGATCGGCGGCGACCAGCCGGGCGGTGCACCCGCCCCTGATCCGCCGCGCCGCCGACACCTCGCGCGCGAACCGCGAGCGGAACTCCTGGTCCTCCGCCAGATCCGGCCGGATCACCTTGAGCGCGACGCGCTGTCCACGCCGGTCGGAGCCCAGGTAGACGACGCCCATTCCGCCCGCGCCGAGCCGTCTGTGGATCCTGAACGAGCCGACGACGCGCGGGTCCTCGCGCCTCAGGCGCATCATCGCCATGTTCATCCCCGCTGCCCGTTCCGTCTGACGAGCCACAGCTTACGTTTCCAGGGCCGGGCGTGCGCAGAGGCCGCGCCCTCACGACCCGATCGATTGTCAGTGCCGGGTGGGAAACTTGAAGGGTGGTCAGGGAACAGGAGTTCGGGCCGGTGTTGGGCTGCCTGTGATCCCAACCACCCACCACAGAAGGGGGATTGAACCCGTGAAGGGTGACCGTGTGGAGATAGTCGTCGACGCCGGGGACACGACGCGCACCTACGAGGTGATCGCGAGCAGGGCGGGCCGCCGGGTGGAGACGGCGGTACGCAGAGGTGTAGTGGAAGTGAGCGAAGTCACCCTCCCCCACGCTCGGCTTCGCTCGCGCGGGGGGACCCCCATCGGCTCTGTCGTACGAACGGCCAGGTTCATGGCCAACAGGGTCCTGGCCCTCGTCGAACAGCCGGTGCCCCGGGAGGACGGCTCGGAGCGAACGGCGTGACGACCGCGTGACGACAGAGTGACAACAGCGGGCAGACCGGACGTCCCTTCCGGGAAGACCCCGAGACCTAGGACCCCGTCTCCACCCTGGGGAGTACGTCGCAGGCCACCGCTCATCCTCGGGGAGGCCCGGCAATCGGTACGAGGGCATGACGACCCGGACGGGCCGCGCGCCTAGATTTGAGGTCAAGCGGCGGGTGCAGCACTCGTCCCCCGAGGTTCAGACACCCGCCGCTGCCAACGACAGAGCAAGACCTACGAGAAGTCAGAGGAGGGACCATGGCCCACACGGCACCGCGGACCGCGATCCGCGCACGGGAGCGCAGGGTGTTCACCGCCGACCGCCGCGCGGGTCGTCGCCACCCCTTGGTCGCGACCGCGATGGTCCTCCCCCTGGCGGCCCTGCTCGTGTACGCCTTCGGCGGCTGGGAAGCAGTGGTCACACAAGCGTCGTCCGTGGGCGTGATGCTGGGGCGCTGAGCGGCGACCCCAGGCCCGGAAGAGCGGTCCGGGCGGGGACATCCACCCATGAAACCCCGTGGGGACGGGGGTGCGGCGGACGGCAAATAAACGCCCGCGCAGCTGGGGAGCTGCGCGGGCGTTGTCCTACCCAAAACCAACCCCCGTCGCGCTCCCCGCCGGCCTCGCTCTCCCGTCGGCTTACGGTCCCGTACGACCAAGCTTGCCCTGCGGCCCTGCGGCCCTGCGGCCCCTGCGGCCCTGCGGCCCCTGCCTTTCCCACCCCACCCCACTCCACCCTCCTGCGGGCAATCGTGCCGCTGGGGCGGCACGGGTGGGCGCAGGCGGCGCCTCGTGACCGCCGAGCAGCGGGACCTCCCCGCCCCACCACCCCGCACCCGGACGTACGCTCACCCGCAGCGCCGTACGACATCCGCAGGGGACCCATGACCGCCACAACCGACGCCGACGCCGACGTACTCCCCGCCCTCAGGGCCAAGGTGCGACGCGCGACCCACCCCACCCCACCCCTGCGCCCACCCCGACACGGTCCTCGCGGCACGCGCAGACGGCACGGTCGTCCGCCACGCGAACACCGTCGCCAAGGCCCACGCCCCCCAACACCGACCCCACCCGGCTGGCCCTCCGCCTGACCGTCGCCGCCGCCCACCCCGACACCCTCCTGGCGCCCCTCGATCCAACCCCCACCTCCACGGCCGCCTCGTCACGTTCTGGCCGTACGGCACCCCAGTCGACCCCGACACCCCGGGAGGCCGCCCCTGGGTGGAGGCGGCCACCCTCCTCGCCCGCCTCCACCGGCAGACCCCACCCCGGGCCTGCCGCCCATGCGCGGCCCGGTCAAGGCCGCCCGGCCATCGCCCGCCTCGAAGCCACGGCACCCCACCACCCCGCCACGCCATCGATCCTCCGCGCCTGGCGCACCCTCCCCGCCTGGGCGAGGAACGAGGCACCCATGCCGGACACGACCACCCTCTGCCACGGCGATCTACACCTCGGGCAACTGGTCCGCCACCCCGCGACCACCGGCCCCTGGCGCCTCATCGACGTCGACGACCTGGGCGTGGGAGTCCCCACCTGGGACCTCGCCCGCCCGGCGGCCTGGTTCGCCTGCGGCCTCCTGCACCCCGACGACTGGACCCGCTTCCTCACCGCGTACCAGCGGGCCGACGGCCCCGCGGTCCCCCCGCAGGGGGACCCCTGGCCCTCACTGGACGTACCGGCCCGCGCACTGACCGTGCAGACCGCGGCCCTGGCGATCGCGAAGTCCACCGCTGCCGGTCACCCCCTCGACGACGCGCAGCAGTCCGTTGTGGACGCATGTGACCGAATAGGAAGCATCCCGCCGGAGTTGGTGGAGCCTTTCCCGAAGTAGGGTGCAACCGACCGCAGCCGGACGATGTCTGTCCTGGCGTATCGCGAAGCAGGATCGAACGGCGAGGAGTTGAGCCGAACCATGCACATGCAGTGTCCGAAGTGCCATGCGCCGATGCATACCTACAACCGCAGTGGCGTCCAGATCGAGCAGTGCAGCGGCTGTCGCGGGATCTTCCTCGACTACGGTGAGTTGGAGGCGCTGACCCGCCTGGAGGGCCAGTGGGCCGGTGGCCCGGGCGTCCCCCCGCCGCCGGCCGCTCCGCAGTACCCGGCGGGCGGCGGCCACAACGCCCCGGCCTGGGGCGCCCCGCACGGCGGCCACCATGGTGGGCGCCACGGCGGCCACCACGGGGGTCACCACAACCGAGGCTTCGGTCACATGCTGTTCTCCAGTTGAGGCGCGCGGGGCGCACCCGCGCCCTTCGCTCGCACGACGAGTGCTCGCACGACGAAGCCCCGGCCGTACAAGACGGCCGGGGGCTCGGTGTGTGTGGACGATACTGGGATTGAACCAGTGACCTCTTCCGTGTCAGGGAAGCGCTCTCCCGCTGAGCTAATCGTCCTCGGGATCACAGCCGAGGCTGTGGATCTTGCGTGCGCGATACTGGGATTGAACCAGTGACCTCTTCCGTGTCAGGGAAGCGCTCTCCCGCTGAGCTAATCGCGCGGGGCGAAGCCGTACGGCTCCAGAGGCCGACAGGCCTCAGTGGACGATACTGGGATTGAACCAGTGACCTCTTCCGTGTCAGGGAAGCGCTCTCCCGCTGAGCTAATCGTCCTTGGAGGTGGAGACGGGATTTGAACCCGTGTAGACGGCTTTGCAGGCCGTTGCCTCGCCTCTCGGCCACTCCACCAGGAGTGCGGGGGTTCGTGAAGATCCCCCACGTTCCTGCGAGCGGACGACCAGGTTCGAACTGGCGACCTCAACCTTGGCAAGGTTGCGCTCTACCAACTGAGCTACGTCCGCTTGTCGTTTCCGTTTCGCTTCCGCGTCCCGGCGACGAGTTGAACTCTAGCGGATTCCGGGGCCAGTACAAAAACGCGTTTGTGCAGCGTGCTGCGCTGCGTCCAGTCCGGGACCCGGCCGGGCCCGCCCGCGAGGCACCCGTCCTAGACTCGACTGCGTGCCCGCCCTCTCTCCGCTCGCCCGCTTCGGCAACCTCGTGGCCACCGGTCTCACCGATGTGACCAGCGACGCCGCCGCCCTGGACTCCTCCGGCTTCTGGGCCGTCTGCGCGGACTACGAGGGTGGTCTGGTGTGCGCGCGCTTCAGTGACGTACGTCGCGCGCCCGCGCCCGCCCCCGCGCCGGGGGAGTGGCGCGGGCCGCGCGTCGACGACTGGACGTCCTCGCTCGACCGCGCCGCGTACACGGCGGGTGTACGCCGCATCCGTGAGCACATCGCCGCCGGCGAGGTGTACCAGGCGAACCTCTGCCGGGTGCTCTCGGCGCCCGTCGCACCGGACGCGGATGTGGACGCCCTGACCGCGCTGCTGGCCCGCGGCAACCCGGCCCCCTTTGCAGGAACGATTCGCCTCCCGGCGCACGGTGTCGAGATCGCCACTGCCTCCCCCGAACTCTTTCTGCGCCGCGACGGCAGGCTCGTCGAATCCGGTCCGATCAAGGGCACCGGAGCGACCGAGGCGGACCTCCTGGAGAAGGACTACGCCGAGAACGTCATGATCGTCGACCTCGTCCGCAACGACGTCGGGCAGGTCTGCGCCACCGGCACCGTGACCGTCCCCGACCTCTGCGCCGTGGAGAAGCACCCGGGGCTGGTGCACCTGGTGTCGTTGGTGCGCGGTGAACTGCGCGAGCACGCAGGCTGGCCCGAACTGCTCGCCGCCGCCTTCCCGCCCGGCTCCGTCACCGGGGCGCCCAAGTCGAGCGCCCTGCGGATCATCGACGCCCTGGAGACCGCGCCGCGCGGCCCGTACTGCGGGGGAGTCGGCTGGGTCGACGCCGACCGGGGCACCGCCGAGCTGGCCGTCGGCATCCGCACCTTCTGGATCGACCGGGCGGCGGGCGAACTGCGCTTCGGCACCGGCGCCGGCATCACCTGGGGGTCGGACCCCGAGGCGGAATGGCGCGAGACCGAGCTGAAGGCCGCCCGGCTGCTCGCGGTAGCGTCGGGGACGTACGAGGCGAGTGGGAGGACCCTTACGTGAAGATCTGGCTCGACGGCGGACTGCAGGACACCGACTCCGCCCGTGTCTCCGTCCTCGACCACGGACTGACCGTGGGCGACGGCGTCTTCGAGACCGTGAAGGCGGTCGGGGGCCGGCCGTTCGCGCTGACCCGCCACCTCGACCGGCTGGCCCTCTCGGCCCGCGGACTCGGTCTGCCCGAGCCCGACCTCGACGAGGTGCGCCGCGCCTGCTCCGCAGTCCTGGAGGCCGAACCGGTCGCGCTCGGCCGGCTGCGCATCACCTACACCGGCGGCCTCTCCCCGCTCGGCTCCGACCGCGGCGACCACGGCCCGACGCTCGTCGTCGCCCTCGGCGAGACCGCCCGGCGGGCGGACTCCACCGCCGCGATCACCGTCCCGTGGACCCGCAACGAGCGCGGCGCCCTCACCGGCCTGAAGACCACCTCGTACGCCGAGAACGTCGTCGCCCTCGCCCGCGCCCACGAACAGGGCGCCACCGAGGCGCTGTTCGCCAACACCGTGGGGCAGCTCTGCGAGGGCACGGGCTCCAACGTCTTCGTCGTCCTCGACGGGGAGCTCCACACACCGCCGGTCGCCTCCGGTTGCCTCGCGGGCATCACCCGCGCCCTCGTCGTCGAGTGGACCGGCGCCCGCGAGACCGACCTGCCGCTGGACGTCCTGGACCGCGCCGACGAGATCTTCCTGACGTCGAGCCTGCGCGATGTACAGGCCGTGCACCGTGTCGACGCCCGCGAGCTGTCGGCCGCCCCGGGCCCGGTGACGGCCAAGGCGATGCGTGTCTTCGACGAGCGGTCCGGCGACGACCTGGATCCGTGATCGGGACCCGTTCACGCGGTCCCGAGAATGCTGACGATATTCAGCGGACTCCACGCCTCGCGGCGGGTAGAACACTGCTGATGACCACCACCCTGCGGCCCATCGAGCCGCTTCAACAGGCCGCCGACGGAACGCGCTCACGTCGCTACCAGGTGTGTGTCAACAGCCGTCCCGTCGGCGAGATACACCTCGGCACCCGCCCCGACCCCGGCTCGACGGCCGCGCGCATCCTGGACCTGCGCATCGACGAACCGGACCGGCGGCGGGGCCGGGCCACCGTCGCGGCGCTCGCCGCCGAGGAGGTGGCCCGCGGCTGGGGCTGCCGGCGGATCGAGGTGTCCGTACCGGCCGACGCCGAGCCCGCCCTGCGGCTGGCCCAGACGCTCGGGTACGTCCTGCGCAACCGGAACATGAGCAAGGCCCTCGGCGGGACCGCGCCCGAACTGCCCGAGGGCAGCAGGGGCAGGCCCATGACGGAGGCCGAGTACGGGCCCTGGAAGGAAGCCGGGCTGGAGGGCTACGCCCAGGACTGGATCGCCCGCGGCATGCCCGAGGCGGAGGCGTACGCGAAGGCCGCCCTGGACTACCAGCGCTGTCTCCCGCAGGGTGTCGCCTCCCCGAACAACCTGTGCAGCGTTCTGGAGCACGAGGGCACGAGGGTCGGCACCCTCTGGCTGTGGCTGACCGACGACCGGGCCTTCGTGTACGACGTCGAGGCGGACGCCGCCCACCGGGGCCGGGGCCACGGCCGCACACTGATGCTGCTGGCCGAGGCCCAGGCGATCGCGGCCGGGAAGCCCGCCATCGCGCTCAACGTCTTCGCGGGCAACTTCCGGGCCGAATGCCTCTACGAGTCCCTCGGCTACGAGACGACCAGCCACCACCTCTCCAAGCCGCTGCTCTGAACGGTCGTGGGGCGCACGAGGCCCCGCCCGGCACGGGGGGCCTGGCCCCGGCCCGGTGGCCCCAAGGGCGCGTGGCCCACGACAGCGGGCCGTGTGGATCACGGGCGCCGCCGCCGGTGGCCGAAGGCGCTCAGACGCTCTCGGCCAGCAGCCGGTCGGCGATCTCCTCGATGCGCTCGCGCAGCCCCTCCTGGCTCTTGCCGCCGTCGAGACGCTCGCCGCCGATGACGTACGTGGGCGTGCCCGTCACGCCGATCGCCTTGCCCTCGGCCTGGTCGGCGTCGACGATCAGGATGTGCCGGCCGTCGATCAGCGCCGTGTCGAACTCCTCGGCGTCCAGACCGAGTTCACGGGCCGCCTCCACCAGGAACGGCTCTCCGGTCCGGCCCAGCTCCTCGACCCGGCCGAGCACCGCCTCGACGTACGGCCACGCCTGCCCCTGTTCCGCGGCCTCCTCGGCGGCCTGCGCGGCGGCGAAGGCGTGCTTGTGCTTCTCCAGCGGGAAGTGCCGCAGCCGTACGTCGAGCCGGTCGCCGTAGCGGGCCCGCAGCGCGCGGATGTCGTCGAGGGCGCTGCGGCAGTCGGGACACTGGAGTTCGCACCAGACGTCCAGGACGACGGCGGACGGCACGGGGGAGGAGTCGCTCATGGGGTCAGTCTCCCAGCTTCCGGGCCCGTGCCCGGACGTGGCCCGGTAGCGGCCCGGGCGTGAACACCGACCCCGAGACGACCCGGAGATGTCCCTGAGGTCTCCCCGGACCATGGCATATCGGACGCCTGGAGGTGCAGGATGGAAGGGACGCAACGCGAACGCCCGACCGAGCACCGCCTGGAGGACCGGATGATTGCCGAGACAGTCTGCGCCGCCGTCTCAGCGGCGGGCCTGGGCATCGCCGCGATCACGGCGTATCGGAAGCGGTTCCTCCGTGCGGCCCGTATCGCCGCCTACTCGCTCGTTCCGCTCGGCCTGGTGATGACCGGAGTCGTCGAGTGGCTGGCCGACACCGCGTTCAGCCCCACCGCGTGGGTCGGCTTCGGTGTGCTCGGCGCCGCCTGGTTCCTCTTCATGACCACCCGCGCCGTGGAGCGGCGCCGCGGGGTCACCGGCAAGGAGCGCAAGGAGACCAAGGCGTCCAGTACGGAGGCGATAGCCCCGACGGCCTCGGCGCCCTCGCTCGGCCAGGGTGCCCGGCCGGCGGCGCGCCCGGCGGCGAGCCCTCGGGCGGCGGGTTCCGGTGCGTCCGGCGCGGACGACTTCAGCGACATCGAGGCGATCCTGAAGAAGCACGGCATCTGATCACCGGCGGCACGGCCTCCGACTCTTGTGAAGGGGTGCTGACTGAAACGACACAGAAGGTCGGGCAGCGGCGCCGAAGTGATCACGTTCGCTCCGTACGTTGTGGATATTGGCGAACTCTCCGTCATTCCTGGTTGGTTGATCGCGCGGAGGGTCTCCGCTGCGTCATCATCGCGGCGAGATGCTGGACACAACACCGAGCGACACCGCCGCCCCGCCCGAGGAGCGACGAGGTTGTCTCTTCGCGCTCTCCCAGCCACCGCTGATGATCTTCCTAGCGGTGATCGGCTGCCTGCTGCTCATGGCGTCACTGCACGACCTGCTGATGCTGTGAGCTGTAAACGGAGCCCCTGACGTCACCCGTCGAGGGCTCCGTCAGCCCCCGTACGCGCACACGGGCCGAGGGCCGGCGATCCGCTCAGCCCGCCGCCTCCTTGCGGCGTGCCCGGTAGGCGGCCACATGCAGGCGATTTCCACAGGTACGGCTGTCGCAGTAGCGGCGCGAGCGGTTGCGGGAGAGGTCCACGAAAGCCCGTCTGCAGTCGGGCGCCTCGCAGCGGCGCAGCCGCTCCTGTTCCCCGGCGACCACGAAGAAGGCGAGCGCCATGCCGCAGTCGGCGGCCAGGTGGTCGGCCAGCGACGCGCCGGGGGCGAAGTAGTGCACATGCCAGTCGTAGCCGTCGTGGTCGGTGAGCCGGGGTGTGGTGCCCGCGGCGGCGATCAGTTCGTTGATGACGGCGGCGGCCGAGGCCGGGTCGGGGGCCGCGAAGACCTCCGCGAACCGGCCACGAATCCTGCGTACGGCCGCGAGGTCGAGCTCTGACAGCACTCCGACCTCGCTGACCTCGTGGTTTCGTACGAAGTCGGCGAGCGCCGCGACGGTCGCGAGCCCGTCGGTCGCCGGGTCGTTCTCCGGCGCGGTGTTCACCAGATCGACCACGGCGTCGAGGGAACACCGGGTGTCGTGGGTGATCAGCACGTTTCGCTCCCTGGCCTGCGAGGTTCGGGCGGGCGCCCGCCGATGCTGGCCGATGGTAATGGTTCGGCGGGCGGTGGGCCGGTGTGGACCGTATTGGAGCTCCCTGGAGGACCCCTGGTACGAGCGGAACGGGCCAGGGCCCCGATTCGTGCCCGATTCGCCGGTTCGCGCGGCCACGACACGGCGACGCCGCCGCGCGGGGATCCGCGCGACGGCGTCGATGGGTCGGCCTGAAGCCGTATTCGGTTGTACGGGCCCGAGCCGTCTCCCCGAGTGGACGGCGCCGGGCGGCTCTGTGGCCCTCGGCCCCTAGCTTTCCGCCAGGATGTGCGAGAGCTCCTGATCGAGGTCGAAGTGCCGGTGTTCCGTGCCGGGCGGCACGGCGGCGTCTGTGCGCTTCAGGAAGGACTCCAGGGCCCGCGCCGGGGCTTCGAGGAGGGCTTCGCCCTCCGGGGAGCTCAGGGCGATGCACACGACGCCCTGGCCGTGACTGCGCGACGGCCAGACACGGACGTCACCGGTGCCGGTGGGCCGGTGCAGCCCTTCGGCGAGGAGGTCGCGGGCGAACACCCATTCGACGGTTTCCTCTGCTCCGGTGTGGAAGGTGGCGTGCACGGCGTAGGGGTCGGCCGTGTCATACCGCAGTCCCGCGGGAACGGGCAGTGAGGACTCGCTCGACACAACGAGGCGCAGGTGCAGCTCGCAGCTGACCGTGGTGTTCATAAGCGCCAAGGCCTTTCGCTCAGTGTGCGCTCGGGGATTCGCACGTCGGCGAAATCGACATGCCACCTACGGTGCCGTTGTAAACCCCTCTGGGAGTTTTGCGTCGCTTTTGGTAGCTCATCCGGCCGAGACCGTCTTCGGTCGGTACGACCATTCCGGTGACCGGTTTCTCTCCGGTAGGGTTTGGCCGTATGGACACGGGGAGTTACGGACCGGGGGAAGCCGCTCTGGCGGCCGACGGAACGAAGAGTGACATCGACGTAGCGAACAGTGAGGCCGATGTGGCCAAGAACGAAGTGCCGCTCGGATCCCGTGCGCCGGAATTCATCAGAGCGCGGCGGATGCTGCACCTGAGCTGGCAGGTGGCCATCTTCGTCGTCGGTCTGGCGGTGGTGGTCACGGGCGTGATCATGCTTCCGCTTCCCGGTCCCGGCTGGGTCGTGATCTTCGCGGGCATGGCGATCTGGGCGACGGAATTCGTCTGGGCCCAGCTGGTGCTCCGCTGGACCAAGCGGAAGGTCACTGAGGCCACGCAGCGCGCCCTCGACCCCAAGGTCCGGCGCCGCAACATCATTCTGACCTCGATCGGCCTGGTGATCGTGGCCGGCCTCGTCGGTTTCTACGTCTGGAAGTTCGGCTTCGAGGTGCCTTGGAACATCAAGAACCAGTGAGCCCGCCGGGACGGCGGCGGGGATTCCAGGTGTGGTCGGAGGCACCCCCTGACATGGGGTAATGTTCTTCCTGCATCCGGGCGATTAGCTCAGTGGGAGAGCGCTTCGTTCACACCGAAGAGGTCACTGGTTCGAACCCAGTATCGCCCACCGGATGATGACGACCCGGTCCACGGAAACGTGGACCGGGTCGTTTTTCGTGGTGGCGGCCCGGGGGTGCGCGGTGTGTCGCCCGGAGTGTTCGCCCTGCCGAGGGTCGAGGGTCGAGGGCCGAGGGCCGGTGCCGCGAGAGGCGAGCCGGCGGTCGTGCGCGACCTCGGTGACACCTCCGGCACTGCGGCTCTGGCGGCCTCTGGCGCTTCGGCCTCTGGCACTTCGGCCTCCGGCCGAATCCGGTGCTTCTGTGTCCCTTGCGTGGCGCTCGTGCTCGGTGGGCCCGCCGTGCTCGCGGGCGGTTCTGGGGCGGGGCGGGCCGCGCCCCGCTGACTCCTTTCCGCCTCGTCCGTCAGCCGCGTGACGGCCCTCTTCGTGTTCGGCCCATCGACCGCAACTCGCCCACCTGCGCTTTCAGTTGACCGGCCGTCACCTGCGGGGCCGCAGCGCCGGGCGCGTCGCCGACTCCGCTTTCCATCAATTCCTGTCCGAATCATTGACGTCTCCTGAGGGGCTCCGTACCTTGTGCCAGCAAGCGCTTACTTGAAACGATTCATGGCGCGGGACGCAGCGTCGCGGGGAGGCTCAACCATGCAGCAAAACAGGAACGTTGAGAGGCGGACGGTCCTCAAGGCGGCCGGAGCCTCACTGGCCGTCGCGGGGTTGGGAGCGACAGCCACGGCTTGTGGCGGCGACAGTGGCGCGGGGGATGGGACGGTGACGATCCGTTACGCCTGGTGGGGCGCCGAGGACCGCGCGGAGCGCATCAAGAAGAGCATCGCGCTTTTCGAGAAGAAGTACCCGAAGATCAAGGTGAAGACGGACTTCCAGCCGTACCTCGACTTCTGGAAGAAGTTCAACACCCAGGCCTCCGGTGGAAATCCGCCGGATGTGTTCCAGAATGCCATCGGCTTCCTCCGGAAATATGACGCCAAGAATGTGCTGCTCGATCTCAGCCCACAGGTCGAGGCGGGCAATCTCTCCCTCGACGGCTTCAGAGCCGGCCTGGAGAAGTTCGGCGAGGTCGACGGAAAGCTGCTCGGCGTTCCGGTCGGGTCCAACTCGATGGCCCTGGTGATCGACAAGCCCGTCTACACCAAGTCGGGCGTCAAGCCCGAGCAGGGGTGGACCTGGGACGACTTCGACGCGGCGATGAGGAAGATCCGCGACAAGGCGGGGCGCGCCGGTGACAGCGGCATGTACGGGGTGATGTACCTCTACGACCTCTACCTGCGCCAGAACGGCAAGGCGTTCTTCACCGAGGACGGACTCGGCTTCACCGAGGCGGACCTGAAGGCCTGGTGGTCGAAGGCCGAGAAGGGCATCGAGGAAG
Source organism: Streptomyces sp. MNU76 (assembly GCF_020982545.1). Classification (GTDB taxonomy): domain Bacteria; phylum Actinomycetota; class Actinomycetes; order Streptomycetales; family Streptomycetaceae; genus Streptomyces. The sequence goes on from NZ_JAJKLK010000019.1 coordinate 350,281, forward strand.
GCCTCTTCGCCGATCCCAAGAAGGTCGCGCAGATCAAGCCCAAGTCCGCGGTCGCCGCGGAGCTCGCCGCCGGTGAGTTCACCTGGGACAACTTCACCGTCCGCTACACCTCCGAGGGCAAGAGCGAATACGGTCTGGCGCCCATCCCGACCACCGACGGCAAGAAGACCGGTCAGTACCTCGGTTCCCTCATGCTCAGCGCGTCCAAGCGTACGCAGCACCCCAAGGAGGTCGCGCAGTTCATCGACTTCATGGTGCACGAGCCCGAGGTCGCCAAGATCATGGGCTATGACCGCGGGGTGCCCGCGACGCAGGCCCAGTACGACGCGTTCCAGCCGACCGACCCGGTCAACAAGGCGATCGCCGAGTACGAGGAGTCCCTCGTCTCGGCGGGCGTGCTGGAGCCCATCACCCCGCACCCGAACGGCGCGGACATCTGCGAGGCGGCCTTCCTGCGCATCGGTGAGGAACTCGGTCTCGGCACGCGCTCGGTCGACGACGCCGTCAAGCAGTTCTTCACCGAGTCGAAGACGGCTCTCGGCACCTGATGGGAACCACCGTGACACACGCCCCTGCGACGGAGGGCCTGTCCAAGGACGAGCGCTCCGAGCCGCGGCAGAGTCCGGCCGACACCCCGAGCCCCGCCGCACTCAAGCGGCGGGGCCGCCGGGAGAACCTGGCCGGCTATCTCTTCATGTCCCCGTGGATCGCCGGATTCCTGCTGCTCACGGCAGGCCCGATGATCGCCTCGCTCTACTTCGCGTTCACCGACTACAACCTGTTCGACGCGCCCCGGTGGATCGGCCTGGACAACTTCTCCGAGATGTTCGCCGACCCGCGCTGGCGTCACTCGGTGCGGGTGACGCTGTGGTACGTCGTCGTCGGCACGCCGCTCAAGCTGCTGCTGGCCCTCGGTGTGGCGCTGCTGCTGGCCCAGAAGCGGCGTGGGCAGGCCTTCTACCGGGCCGCCTTCTACGCGCCGTCGCTGATCGGGGCCAGTGTCTCCATCGCGATCGTCTGGAAGGCGATCTTCTCCGACGACGCGATCGTCGACCGTACGCAGAAGATCTTCGGGATCGACGTCGGCGGCTGGACCGGCGACCCGGAGCTGATCATCTACAGCCTGGTGGCGCTCACCGTCTGGCAGTTCGGCGCTCCCATGGTCATCTTCCTCGCCGGGCTCAAGCAGGTGCCGCGCGAGCTGTACGAGGCCGCCGAGGTCGACGGGGCGGGCCAGTGGCGGCGGTTCTGGAACATCACCCTGCCGATGATCTCGCCGGTCCTCTTCTTCAACGTCCTGCTGGAGACGATCCACTCGTTCCAGATCTTCAGCTCGGCGTACATCGTCGGCGGCGGTGCCGGAGGCAACGCCTGTGGTCCCGCTGACGGTTCGATGGTCTACACCTGTTATCTCTACGTCCAGGGCTTCGAGAACAGTCGCATGGGTCTGGCCTCCGCCATGGCGTGGCTGCTGCTGATCGCGGTCGCCCTGGTGACAGGGGTGCTGTTCTGGTCCCAGAAGCGCTGGGTGCACTACGAGGAGGGTGCCTGATGAGCGCACAGGCCACCGAGATCACCCCGGCCCCGGCACCGTCCGGGCGGGCGACCGCCCTGCGGCGCAGGCTGCCCGGTTCCCTTGCCTGGCACATCGGGTCGCTCGCACTCCTCGCCGTGATTCTCTATCCCGTGATCTGGGTCGTCGGCGGCTCGTTCAAGGAGAGCGAGGACATCGTCGGCAGTCTCGATCTGCTGCCGACCGACCCGATCATCGCCAACTACACCCGGCTCTCCGACGGCATCGCCGACATCCCGATCTCCACTTTCTTCCTCAACTCGGTCGTGCTCGCGCTCGGCTCGGTGGTCGGGATCCTGGTGTCCTGCTCGCTGACCGCGTACGCCTTCGCGAAGATCAAGTTCGCGGGCCGCAACCTGCTCTTCACGCTGATGATCGGCACGCTCCTGTTGCCGTACCACGTCCTGCTCATCCCGCAGTACGTGCTGTTCCGCAACATGGAGATGATCAACACCTACACCCCGCTGCTGCTGCCGAAGTACCTGGCCACGGAGGCGTTCTTCGTCTTCCTGATGGTGCAGTTCATGCGGAACCTGCCCAGGGAGCTCGACGAGGCGGCCCGGCTCGACGGGTGCGGGCACTTCCGGATCTACTGGTCGATCGTGCTGCCGCTGTCCCGGCCCGCGCTCATCACCAGCGCGATCTTCACGTTCATCAACTCCTGGAACGACTTCATGGGTCCGTTGATCTACCTGAACGAGCCGGACAAGTACACGGTCTCGCTCGGCCTGAAGATGTTCGTGGACCAGGACGGCGTGGCCAACTACGGCGGCATGATCGCGATGTCGCTGGTGGCCCTGCTGCCGGTGCTCGCCTTCTTCCTCGCCTTCCAGCGCTATCTGATCGACGGTATGGCCACGTCCGGTCTGAAGGGCTGAGGTGAAGCCGACCATGGCCCTCGCCCGCACTCGCACCCGTACCCGCGACCGCGCCAGTACCCGCGACCGCGCCAAGTCGGCCGCGCCCCGTGAGGAGTCCCCGCTCGCCGAACGGTTCGCGCTGTTCGCCGAGTGTCTGCTCACGGGGGTGTGGATCGCGCTGGCCGCGCTGCCGCTGGTGACGTACCCCGCCGCGTTCGCCGCGGGCTCCCGGCACCTGCGACGCCGTACGGCCCATGTGGGCGGCGGATGGCGGGAGTTCGTGGCCGACTTCCGGGCGGCGGTGCGCGGCGGCTGGCTCGTCGGGCTCGCCGGCTGGGCGGTGCTGGCGGCGGTCTGGGTGGATGTCCAGGCCGTACGCGCCGGTCTCCCGGGCGGGCCGTTGGTCGGCGCGATCGGGGTCCTCGCACTGATCGGCGCCGCCGTCGCCGGGCTTCGCGCGGCGGCGGTCTGGCGGCCCGGGGCCACCTGGCGGGGCCTGCTGGGCGCGGCCGGGCGGCGGACCGTGCTCGATCCCGCCGGATCCTTTCTGCTCGTCGGCGGACTGGCTGTGGTGGCCTGCTCCGCCTGGTTCGTCGCGCCGCTCGCGGTCCCCGTGCTCGGGGCCGTCGCGGCGGCGGCCGTCGCCGTGGAGGAGCGGTACCGGCGCCGCTGACCGGCCGGGGCCAGGTCGGCGCCCGGAGGCGCCGCACTCCCTCTGTCATGCCCCTGACCACCCGCACGTACGACTTCCCGTTCGGAAAGGAAAGGCCATGTCCCCCATCGACCGCAGGTCCCTTCTCAAGGCGGCCGCCGTCGCAGGAGCCGCCGCGCAGTTCAGCTGGGCGCTAGGGAGCTCGAACGCGCAGGCCGCGCCCAGAGCCGAGGCCGCGGAGGCGGAGCCGGTGACCCTGGACTGGCTGGAGGGCGGCGGACTCGGCGCCGCTCCCGGTTCGACTGTGGGTGTGCCGTGGCCGAAGGGCGCCCATGAGAAGGAACAGTCGTTCTCTTTGAAGGACGCGGACGGCAAGGACATCCCGGTCCAGTCCTGGCCGATCGGCTACTGGCCCGACGGCTCCGTGAAGTGGACCGCGCACGCGGTGGGCGAGGGCGCCGGCTCCGGCAAGCTCACCCTCGCCGCCGGTACCCCTGCCGCGCCGGAGAAGAAGGTCACCGTCCACAGGAGCGGTGGCACCATCGACGTCTCGACCGGCGTCATCACCGCCAAAATCGGCAAGTCCGGCTCCACCCTCGTGAAGTCCGTACGGCGCGGCTCCACCGAGATCGCCCACACCGGCCGACTGGTCCTGCTGCGCCAGCCCGAGATCGAGGACGGCGACCAGGGCACCGAGAAGTACGAACGCTTCGAGAGCGCCATCGACGAGGTGGAGGTCGAGCAGGAGGGCCCGGTCCGCGCGGTCGTCCGCATCGACGGCAAGCACCGCAAGGGAAGCCGCAGTTGGCTGCCCTTCTCGATCCGCCTCTACTTCTACGCGGGCGCCGAGTCGTTCCGCATGGTGCACACGATCACCTTCGACGGCACCCAGGAACCCGGGAAGGCAAGCGGCGACTTCATCCGCGGCATCGGCGTCCGCTTCAAGGTGCCGATGCGCGACGCCGCGTACGACCGCCACATCCGTATCGGCGGTGAGGGCACCGGTCTGCTGCGCGAGGCGGTCAAGGGCATCACCGGACTGCGCCGCGACCCCGGCGCGACCGTGCGCACCGCGCAGTTCGAGGGCAAGAAGCTGCCCGACCCGTCGACGTGGGACCAGCGGGTCACCACCCGCCTGCAGTACATCCCCGAATGGGGCGACTACACGCTCTCCCAGCTGTCCGCCGACGGCTTCGGGGTCCGCAAGCGCACCAAGAAGGGCCACGGCTGGATCCCGGCCGGCGGCGGCCGCAGGGCGAGCGGCTTCGGGTACGTCGGCGGCGCGTCCGGAGGTTTCGCCTTCGGCCTGCGGGACTTCTGGGAGAAGTTCCCCGCCCAGCTCGACATCCGCGACGCCCACACCGACACCGCCGAGATCACCCTCTGGCTCTGGTCGCCCGAGGCGCAGCCCATGGACCTGCGCTTCTACCACGACGGCATGGGCCAGGACACCTACCCCGAGCAGCTCGAAGGCCTCAACATCACCTATGAGGACTACGAGCCCGAGTTCGGCACCCCCTACGGCATCGCCCGCACCAGCGAACTGCTCTTCTGGGCCCACGAGTCCACGCCCGGCGCCGAGGACATGGCCAAGCAGGTCGAGGCCGTCCGCACGCCCGCGCAGCTCGCCGCCCCGCCCAAGCAGCTCATCAAGGCGGGCGTCTTCGGCAAGCTGTTCTCCGAGCCCGACCGGTCCACCGCCGCCAAGGCGAAGATCGAGGACCACCTCGACTTCCTCTTCACCTACTACAAGGACCAGGTGGAGATGCGCCGGTGGTACGGCTTCTGGGACTACGGCGACATCATGCACAGCTACGACCCCAGCCGTCACCAGTGGTGCTACGACGTCGGCGGTTACGCCTGGGACAACTCCGAGCTCTCGCCCGACCTGTGGCTGTGGTTCGCGTACATGCGCTCCGGCCGCGCCGACATCTTCCGCTTCGCCGAGGCCATGACCCGGCACACCGGCGAGGTCGACGTGTACCACCTGGGCAAGTGGGCGGGCCTCGGCACCCGCCACGGTGTCCAGCACTACGCCGACAGCGCCAAGCAGCAGCGGATCGCCAACACCACGTACCGCCGCTACTACTACTTCCTCACCGCGGACGAACGCGTCGGCGACCTCATGCACGCCAACGTCGACTCCGACGAGACGTTCCTCGTCCTCGACCCCATCCGCAAGATCCGCACCGAGCCGTACACCCCCGACCGCAACGCCCTGTCGATCGGCTTCGGCACCGACTGGTCCGGCCTGGTGTCGGCGTGGCTGACCGAGTGGGAGCGGCGCGGCCCCAAGTGGGAGAAGGCCAGGTCCCGCGTCCTGTCGACCATGGAGACGATCGCGGCCCAGCCCAACGGGTTCGTCCAGGGCACCGGCCTCTACGACCTGGACACGGGTAGGTTCGCCGTCGCGGACAAGCCCGTGGTCGGGGTCTCGCACCTGTCGGCGATGTTCGGTCTGGTCGAGATGTGTGCGGAGCTCATCGACCAGGTCGACATGCCGAAGTTCAAGGAGGCGTGGCTCGACTACTGCCGCTACTTCAACGCCACGAGGGCCGAGCAGACCGCCCGTTACGGTTCCCACTTCGGGACCCTGCTGCTCTTCCAGGGCCACTCACGGCAGGACGCGTACGCGGCGGTGCACCTGCGCGACGACAAGCTGGCGGCGCGGGCATGGCGGCAGTTCTACAACAGCGCCGACACCTGGGACTACAAGGAGTCGACCGACTGGTCCACGAAGAAGATCGAGGGCCCGACGGCGCTCGTGCCGGGCAGCGAGGCGGCGTGGGTGTCGACCAACGCGACGGCGCTGTACGGGTTGGCGGCCATTCAGAACCTGGCGCTGGTGGGCGACAAGATGCCGTGACGCTCCGCTGGGGGTGCCGGGGGGATATGGGTGCCTGGGGGTTTGTGGGGAACTGCGCGTTCGTTGTGGCTGGTCGCGCAGTTCCCCGCGCCCCTTCGGGGCGCTTCAGCTGAGCTTGCCCAGGAGGGTCCGCATGCGGCGTGCGTCGCGTAGACGTTGTTCGTAGGTGGCGCCTGCCGCCAGCAGGGCCAGGCCGGCGAGTGCGGGAGGTACCCAGCGGGGGAGGGCGTCCACGACCTGGGCGATGTAGGGGGCCAGTTCGTGCAGGGCGACCAGGGCGAGGGTGGCACCGCCGAGGAGGAGCGGGGCCTGGAGGCGGTGGCGGGCACCCAACAGGGTGACCGCCAGGGCGGCGACACCCAGCAGCAGGGGACGGAGCCAGTGGGTGTCGCCCCAGGCCGCGAAGAGGCTCGGGACGAGCGTGACGGCGAGTCCCGGGCCGTACGCCGTCCAGGACGAGACCGTCACGTCCCGGCGCCGGCGCAGTCGGCCGACGACCAGGGCGGGCAGGGTCACCGGCAGGGTGTACGCCTCTGGTGAGCCGACCTCCCAGACCGCAAGCCGCACCCAGGAGGCCGTCACGAAGAGCGCGGCGGCCAGATAGCCGAGGTGACGGCGGTCCGGTCGTACGGCTCTGCCCGTGACGATCACTCCGCACAGCGCGAGGGTGAGGGCCAGCAGCGGCGGGTGCACGACCGAGAGGGCGATGGCCAGAAGGCCGGCCGCGGCGCCGGCCGCCTCGACCGGGATCGTCATGGGCGAGTCGCCGAGGAGTGCCGCGATCAGGGCCGCGATCGCCGGGACGGTCAGGACGAGGAGGGCGGTGTGCTGTGGTGCCCAGCCGACGGACGCGCCGATCGCGCAGGTCAGAGCCGTGGCGTGGACGAGCGAGGCCGGTGCGGCGAGGGGGCCGAGGTCGGTGCGCCACGCGACCGCCGCGAACAGGACGGTCGAGGTCGCGAGGGCGATGAGGGTCGCGGGTTCGGTGGCCAGGGAGTGCAGGACCAGGCTCACGGAGGTGACCAGGGCCAGGAGGGTGCCGGTGAGCGGCAGAGGTGACCGAAGGCGGTCGGACGCCGTGGACGGATGAGGCCGCTCGGGCGCCGCCGGCCGTGCGAGCCCGGCGAGGGCCAGGGTGACCAGCACCAGGAGCCCCTGGGTCACCAGCCCGGCCGCGTACGGCAGTTCCAGGACGGCGGGGAGGACCAGGACCGTCGCCCAGGCGAGGACCGAGGCGCCGGCCAGGGCCGGGGCCCGCCACGGGGCCGTGCGTCCGGTCAGGGCCAGCACCCCGGCCACGGCGGCGAGCACGAGGGGGACGGTCGCCGCGTTCGGGGGCCAAGGAGCGTCGAGCGTCACCGCCGCGCGGGCGTCCGCGGGCGTGCCGGACCAGATCCGCTCCAGCACGCTGACCGGTCCCAGCAGCGCGATCGCCACGACCGGCACCGTGGTGGCCAGCGCGAGGCCCTGGACGACGGCGGAGGCGTGGACGAGACCACGCCGTACGGGCTCGGGGGCCTGGGCCCGTACGGCAGTCAACAGGGCGAGCCCGCAGAGGAGATACGCCGGAACCGTCCACACCTCGGGCAGGACCGCGCGGGCGATGCCGCCGAGGCCCATGACCGTGAGGAGCCCGCCGGTGAGGGCGGTGCCGAGGGCCAGAGCGGGCTTCGGGGCGAGCCAGGCGGTCGTCAGGGCGACCGCGGCGGCGAGGGCGAGGAGCGCCGCCGCACGGGCGGCGGCGCCCGGGCCGGTGGCGGCCCACGAGAGCCACCCGGCCGCCAGTACACCCCAGGCACCCCAGCCGGACGCGCCGACCACGGCGACGATCCGTACCGGCTTGAGGGAGACCCGGAGCGCGATCGCGGTGTCGGCCGCCGCTGTCACCAGCAGCACGGCCGTGACCGTCTCCACGCTCGCGTTCACCGCGAACGACCAGAGGAGGAGCGGGAGTTGAGCGGCGCACAGGGCGAGGGGGAGGGGGAGGCCGAGGGCCGTGCGGGGTGACGTCGCGTCGGACTTGGCCACTCCGGCCGGCAGTGCGCCGAGCCCCAGCCCGTAGGCCGCCCACACCGTCGCGAGCACCGCCGCCGCGGCCGCCGCGTACCCCGTACCGTCCGCCCCGGTGAACACGACCTCGTGCAGGGCGTACGCGTCCAGGACCGTCAGGGCGAGGCCCAGACCGGCCACCGCCTCGGCCGTCGAACGCAGGCCCCGTCGCAGCAGGAGCACGGGAGCGCCGAGCGCGGCCACCGTCACCGCGCCGAGCACCAGGGCCCGGCCCGCGATGCCCAGGTGGCCCCAGCTGACCAGGGTGAACGCGATCGCCGCGACCGTCAGCAGGACGCCCCCGAGGACCAGCAGCACGTTCTGGACGCGAGGCGCCGTCGCCTCGGGGCGTCGTATGGGCGGTGCGGCGGGCGTGGACCCGGGCGTGGCGGTGTACAGGGCGTTCAGCAGCCATGCGCGGCGGCCCAGCAGGAAGGCGCGACGGGCGTCGAGGTGCCGCAGCTCGGCATCGAGGGCCCGCAACTCCTCGGCAAGGGACGGAAAGGACGTCATGCAGGGGAGTGTGGTCCGCGTCACGGCGTACGACATGAGTGCGGATACTCAGGACGTACTCACTTCCCGAAGGAACCGGCCCTGTGCGGGCAGAATCCGACCATGGACTGGTGCCACTACCGCTTCCGCAGCCACTGGAACCTGCCCGCTCGCCCCACCGCCGTGTACGACGTGCTCCAGCGCGCCGACGACTACCCGCGCTGGTGGCCGCAGGTCCGCGAGGTGACCCGGCTCGACGCCACCACCGGCACCGTCCGGATCCGTTCGGTCCTCCCCTACGACCTCGCCTTCACCGCGCGGGAGGTACGCAGCGACCGGGCGGCCGGGGTCCTGGAGATCGAGATGACCGGCGACCTGGACGGCTGGGCCCGCTGGACACTCATCGCCGACGGCGCGGCCACGCTCGCCCGTTACGACCAGGAGGTCGACGTCTCCAAACCCCTGCTGCGGCGGTTCGCCGTACCGGGACGGCCCCTGTTCCGCGCCAACCACGCGCTGATGATGCGGGCGGGACGGCGAGGACTCCTCGCGTACCTCACGGCGGACGGGCAAGCGGTTTGAACCAGACCCGTCGGGACCTGTATTGTTCAGTGCGTTCCCGGGCGATTAGCTCAGTGGGAGAGCGCTTCGTTCACACCGAAGAGGTCACTGGTTCGAACCCAGTATCGCCCACCGGGAAAAAGCCGGTCCGCAGTCGCGGACCGGCTTTTCTCATGCCGCCGCGGCCGGCAGATCCGGACGCAGGGGCCATGCCGGGTCCACCGACTCCTCCGTGCCGCTGCGGGCGAACCAGGCCTGCAGCCCCCGGGCCTGGGCCGCGTGCCACACGGCCTGCAGCGTGTGCAGTTCGGCGGGGGAGAGGCGGGCGAGCCGGGTCGCGAAACGGTGGCCCACCGCGCGGACGACATCCATCGCGGCCTGCGCGTCGGCCGCCGCGTCGTGCGCGCCGTCCAGGGTCACCTCGTAGTGCGCGCACAGATCGGTGAGCGTGCGTCGGCCCTTGCGGTAGCGGTCCAGGTGCTTGTCCAGGACCCGGGGATCGAGGACCCGCAGCGGCGTCGTCTCGAACCAGTGGTCCAGCGACGAGGCGCGATGCCGTCGCAACTCACGGTCCAGCAGGGTCAGATCGAAGGGCGCGTTCATCACGACCAGCGGGCGGCCGCGCACCGCCTGCTCGGCCAGTGCCCTGGCTATCTCCTCCATCACCGGCGCCGGCCACCGGCCGTCGCGCTGCAACTGATCGTCCGTCAGTCCGTGCACCGCCGTCGCCGCGGCGGGCACCGGCACCCCCGGATTCACCAGCCACCGGGTCACCCGGGGGCGGGTGCCGGGCGCGTCCTGGACGACGACGGCGGCCGACACGATCCGGTCGGTCTCGACGTCCACGCCCGTGGTCTCCGTGTCGAACGCCGCCAAGGGCCCCTCGTACCAACACGTCATGTGTCCACAACTCCTCGTTCACCCACGGCAGCTGACGTCCCGTCTTCTGCCAGTTTGGTGATACCCGGGCTGTTTGCGCCGTACGCCGGACGGAGACAACAGAAGTACGGGTCTGTGCAGTTCAGGGGCTCGGCACGGGGAAACACCTGTAGGGGAAGGCTGTTGGTCATGGCCATTGCGCAGCCCGAGCGGGGCGGGCTGCTGCCCGAGCACGCGGAATCGCTCCGCGGCTCCCTCGCCACCACCGCCTGCATGGAGACCCTGCAGGTGGGCTATCTGCACGCGGTGGCCGCGGCGGCGGGCTGCTCGCTCTCCCAGCCCTTTCCGGACAACGGCATCGACTGGCACGTCAGCCACGGCTCGCCCGGTCACACCGTCGACGACGAGGTCACCATCAAGGTGCAGCTCAAGGCCACCTACCAGCTCGCGCCGAACCCCCCGGGCCGCTTCTTCTCCTTCACCCTCGACAACGAGCACCTGGCGAAGCTCGCCCGCACCCCCGTCTCGGTGCACAAGATCCTGGTCGTGATGATCGTCCCCAGGTCGCAGGAGCAGTGGCTGCGGGCCGGCCACGACCGGCTCGACCTGCGGCACTGCTGCTACTGGACCAATCTCGCCGGACACCCGATCACCGGTCGGCGCCGCACCACCGTGCGCATCCCGACCTCGCGCATCTTCGACGACCGAGCGCTCTGCGAGATCATGACGCGGGTCGGAACGGGAGGCAGACCGTGACCCACGGCCCCATCGACGACGGCCGCGGCCCGCGGACCGCGGGCGCGTCCGTGCGCCGCCCCATCAACCAGCCCGCGGGCCCCGCCCGGCCCCACCCCGCCGAACCCGTCTGGACCCAGCCGCCCGACCCCGCAGGTCGACCCCGCCGTACTGGGCACCCTGCTGCGACGGCACGGGTGGCAGCGGCGCGGCGGAGCCACCGGGCGGTACGGGCGCTGGACCCCGCCCGAGCCGGCCGGGCGGGCCATGAGCCTGCTCGTGCCGGAGAACCGGGCCTTCCCCGACAGCGACGACCTGCTCGGCGAGGCGCTCACGGCGCTGTCGCGGAGCGGTTCGCCCGCCGCCCGGGACGTGCTGACCGCCCTCGCCGTGCCCAGTGACGAGATCCACTGGTGGCGGGACGTCCCCACCGGACCGCTGGGCACCGCCTCCTGGGTCGTCGAGGACCAACTGCGCTCCGCCGCCCGCCAGATGCTCCTCGCGGCGGCCCTGGCCACCCGCGCGCGAGCCGGCTACCACGGAGCCCGGCACCGCCTGCCCGCCGCCGCCTCCCTGGACGGTGTCCTTGTCGGCGCGGCCCCCGGCGGCCGTCGGATGACCGCCTTCGTCCCCGTCGCCCAGGGCCGCTCCCTGGCCTTACGGCTCCACCAGGCCCTCTACGCCGCCCGCGAAGCCATCGACTACCAGCGCGCCACCGGCGGCATGGACGCGTTCGACGGGGCCGTCGAGGCAGGGGTCAGCCACGAGCTGACCGAGGCCCTCGTCGCCCTCGTCCGCGGCACCGAGGGCGCCCGCATCGCCGTCGACTGGGCGCCCGCCGCCGGTGTCCCCGAGGGCGGTGCGACACCGGCCGACCCCGTCGAGTTCTCCCCGGGCGACCTGCCCGTGCTGCGCGAGGCCGGCGCCCGCTACCTGCGCGCCGAGCCCCCGATGCCGGTGCGGATCACCGGAGCCGTGGTCCGGATGCGCAGGTCGGCGGCGCGCGGCGAGGGCACGGTACGGCTGCGGGTCATCGCCGGCGCCGAGGTCCCGCACGTCCGGATGACCCTGGACGAGGAGTCGTACCGGATCGCAGGTCAGGCCCATCTCGTCGGTCTGCCGGTCCGGGTGCACGGCCGGCTGGAGAGCCGGGGCGGCTTCCGGCGGCTGACGAACGCCGACGGGATCGCACCCGTGCAGGTCGACGAGGCCGAACGGGACCGGCTGATGAAGTCGCTGCAGGAGACCGCGGAGATCACGGCCTTCTTCGAGGAGGCGTGCGGAGGGGACTGACCGCGTCCGCCGCTAACCGTTTCGCAGAGGGCACCCCTGGCTCGGTACGATTCGGGGACCACCTCCGAATATCCGGAGGTGGTCCCCTTCAGTCAGGAGAGACCGGTGTCCGACGTCCGTGTGATCATCCAACGCGATTCCGAGCGGGAAGAGCGCGTGGTGACGACGGGCACTACGGCCGCCGACCTCTTCGCCGGCGAGCGGACCGTCGTCGCGGCCCGCGTGGCCGGAGAGCTGAAGGACCTCGCGTACGAGGTGCGGGACGGCGAGACCGTCGAGAGCGTGGAGATCTCCTCCGAGGACGGTCTCAACATCCTGCGCCACTCCACCGCGCACGTCATGGCCCAGGCCGTGCAGGAACTCTTCCCCGAGGCGAAGCTGGGCATCGGGCCGCCGGTCAAGGACGGGTTCTACTACGACTTCGACGTGGAGAAGCCGTTCACGCCCGAGGATCTCAAGGCCATCGAGAAGAAGATGCAGGAGATCCAGAAGCGCGGTCAGCGCTTCTCCCGCCGTGTCGTCACCGACGAAGCCGCCCGCGAGGAACTGGCGAACGAGCCGTACAAGCTGGAGCTGATCGGCCTCAAGGGCTCCGCGTCCTCGGACGACGGCGCGGACGTCGAGGTCGGCGCCGGCGAGCTGACGATCTACGACAACCTGGACGCCAAGACCGGTGACCTGTGCTGGAAGGACCTCTGCCGCGGTCCCCACCTGCCCACCACCCGCAACATTCCGGCGTTCAAGCTGATGCGCAACGCCGCCGCGTACTGGCGCGGCAGCGAGAAGAACCCGATGCTCCAGCGCATCTACGGCACCGCCTGGCCCTCCAAGGAGGAGCTGAAGGCCCACCTCGACTTCCTCGCCGAGGCCGAGAAGCGCGACCACCGCAGGCTGGGCAACGAACTCGACCTGTTCTCCATCCCGGACGAGATCGGCTCCGGCCTCGCCGTCTTCCACCCCAAGGGCGGCATCATCCGCCGGGTGATGGAGGACTACTCGCGCCGTCGGCACGAGGAGGAGGGCTACGAGTTCGTCTACACCCCGCACGCCACGAAGGGGAAGCTCTTCGAGGTCTCGGGTCACCTGGACTGGTACGCCGACGGCATGTACCCGCCCATGCAGCTCGACGAGGGCGTGGACTACTACCTCAAGCCCATGAACTGCCCGATGCACAACCTGATCTTCGACGCGCGCGGCCGCTCCTACCGTGAACTGCCGCTGCGGCTCTTCGAGTTCGGGACCGTGTACCGGTACGAGAAGTCGGGCGTCGTGCACGGTCTGACCCGGGCCCGGGGCTTCACCCAGGACGACGCGCACATCTACTGCACCCGTGAGCAGATGGCCGACGAGCTCGACAAGACGCTCACCTTCGTCCTCAACCTGCTGCGCGACTACGGCCTCACGGACTTCTACCTGGAGCTGTCCACCAAGGACCCGGAGAAGTTCGTCGGCTCGGACGAGGCGTGGGAGGAGGCGACCGAGACGCTCCGCCAGGTCGCCGAGAAGCAGGGCCTCCCGCTCGTTCCGGACCCGGGCGGCGCCGCGTTCTACGGGCCGAAGATCTCCGTCCAGGCCAAGGATGCCATCGGCCGCACCTGGCAGATGTCCACGGTCCAGCTCGACTTCAACCTGCCCGAGCGCTTCGACCTGGAGTACACCGGCCCGGACGGCTCCAAGCAGCGTCCGGTCATGATCCACCGCGCGCTGTTCGGCTCGATCGAGCGGTTCTTCGCCGTGCTCCTGGAGCACTACGCGGGCGCGTTCCCGGCCTGGCTGGCGCCCGTGCAGGCGGTCGGCATCCCGATCGGCGACGCGCACGTGGAGTACCTGCAGAAGTTCGCCGCCGAGGCGAAGAGGAAGGGTCTGCGCGTCGACGTCGACGCCTCCTCCGACCGTATGCAGAAGAAGATCCGCAACGCCCAGAAGGCGAAGGTGCCCTTCATGGTCATCGCGGGCGACGAGGACATGGCGGCCGGTGCCGTCTCCTTCCGCTACCGCGACGGCTCCCAGGAGAACGGCATCCCCGTCGAGGAGGCCATCGCGAAGATCGCCAAGGTCGTGGAGGACCGCGTCCAGATCTGATGCGCACCCGCGCCCCGTCGTCGAGGGAGGCCCCCGGAGAGTTCAGCTCGCCGGGGGCCTCCCCTCGTCCTCCCGCGCGAACACCTGGATCAGCCATGACCCGAACGACCCCGTCACCGTGCCGAGCAGGGCGAGACCGCAGGCCATCAGGAACACGGCGATCGTCCGGCCCATCGGGGTCACGGGGGTGACGTCCCCGTACCCGACCGTGGCGAGCGTCGAGCAGGTCCACCACACGGAGTCCCCGAAGGTCAGGATCGTCGCGCCCGGTGCGTCGCGCTCCTGCTGGTAGACGGCGAGGGCGCCGGTGAAGCCGAGCAGGGTCACCGACAGGCCCGCGTAGACGGCCACGCGCGCTTGCAGGGGGAGCCGCGGCCGCTCGTGGCGACGTTGCAGGGCGTCGTGGAGCTGCACGACCCGCAGCGGCCGCAGCAGCGGCAGTACCAGCACGACGGTGTCCAGCCAGTGGACGCGTACGAACCTCGGTCCCAGCCCGCTCAGCCGCCACCGCACCCCGTAGTCGAGGACGAAGATCGCCCAGCACGCCATGGTCACCGCGAGACAGAGGTCGAGCCAGACCTGGGGAAGGCCGTTGTCGAGCACCCGTACCGCGTACGAGCCGAGGAAGAGGGCCGACGCTCCGGTGAGGACGCGTCCGGTGCGCTGCTCCCAGCGGAGCGCGCGGCTGTCGAGGTCCATCGCCTCAGCTTGGCCCGGGGCGCCCGGCGCCGTACCCGCCGACACGCCGCGAACGGGCGAAGCCATATGCTGCACTGCATGACGAGTGAGCCGGAGCAGCAGATCGGAGTGGGAACGCAGGACGCGTTCCAGCGCCTGTGGACGCCTCATCGGATGGCGTACATCCAGGGCGAGAACAAGCCGACCGGTCCTGGGGCCGACGACGGCTGTCCGTTCTGCTCGATCCCGGCCACATCGGACGAGGACGGCCTGGTCATCAGGCGCGGGGAGCACGTGTACGCGGTGCTCAACCTCTACCCGTACAACGGCGGCCACCTCATGGTCGTCCCCTACCGGCACGTCGCCGACTACACGGATCTCACCGGGCCGGAGACCGCCGAGCTGGGCGAGCTGACCAAGCAGTCCATGACCGCGTTGCGCAACGCCTCCGGCGCCCACGGCTTCAACATCGGCATGAATCAGGGCTCGGTCGCGGGGGCGGGTATCGCGGCCCACCTTCACCAGCACATCGTGCCGCGCTGGGGCGGGGACACCAACTTCATGCCCGTCGTCGGTCACACGAGGATCCTGCCGCAGCTGCTGGCCGACACGAGGAAGATGCTCGCGGAGGCGTGGCCGACGGTGTGACCGCCGGGTCCGGTTGTCGTTCGGGCGCGAGGGTGGTGGAGCTGCGGGCCTGAAGACGGCTGGGCTGCGGGATGAAAAGCACGGGGCGCAGCCCCTGCTTTCAGGGGCGCGGGGAACTGCGCGAAAGCCCCACCGGACCCGCACCCGAAATCGGCCCCACCCCCACGCACCCCCGTCGGCCAAGCCCAGCGCTCACGCGTCGTAGAGGTCCGCCTTCCGCGGCGTAGGATCCTGCACCGCCCCACTGAGGAACCCGGCCCGCGACCCGAACTTCTCGGTGTCCACGCCGTTCTCCTTGAGTACCTTGAGCGCCGCGTTGTGCACCACGCGGAGCACCGGCGTGGCCGCGCGCAGTGCGTCGTCGGCCATGAAGCGGTGCCGCCACGGCTGGTCGGCCCACGCGTGGCGCAGGCCGAACGGCTCGGGCAGTCCCATGGAGCCGCCGAGCCAGTTGAGCAGCGGCGGGTACCAGGTCAGAGGGGCGCGCGCGGCGAGCCGTACGACCTCGTCGGCGTCGACGAGCGGGAGCTTGATCTTGCGCGTCTCCCAGAAGCGCAGCGACTTCTGGACTTCCTTCTCCTTGGCCGCGGGGCCGGTCGTGAACAGGCCGTGCACCGGCCCCAGCGCGTGCCCGGTGACCTCGATGCGCAGCGTCTGGTGCAGCACGGTGACCGTCACCAGCATGGTGATGATCAACTGGCCGTCCCAGAGGGTCCACTGGACCCCCAGGTAGTGGCGGTTGCCGCTGCCGAAGTGCTGCTTGTTGCAGATCTCCTGTATGGCGTGCGTCTTGTACTGGTACGCGTCCACGTCGGTGCTGTCGGGCCGGGCCACGGCTCCGGCGCCCTCGCCGATGGGGCTCACGATCCAGTGCTTGATGGAAGGGGCCGTGAAACCACCGGTGTTGAGGGGGGTGCGCTCCAGCATGCGCAGCTGGTCGTGGATGGCGCGTATGACGTCCCAGCTGCGGAACGGGTGGATCTCCTTGCCCGCTTCGGCCGGCACGAGGTCCTCGGCGAGCTGCCAGCTGCCCCACCGGGTGCCCATGCCGAGGATGCCCTTGGGGCCGGCGTAGAAGACCAGGTTGGAGCGCTGCTCGGCGCTGAGCCGGGCCAGCTCCTTGCGCAGTTGCTCGGCCTTGGTCTCGCCGGGGCTGCCGGGCACGGCCTCGGGGATCTTGGCGCCGATGCCACCGCCCGCCAGCAGGCCGGACCAGCGCTCTCGCAGATCTTTCGCGGCGCGCTCGCAGACCTGCTTGGCCCAGAACCAGCCGACCACCGGCAGCGCCACGCACGCACGCGCGTACCAGGCCCAGAAGCCGTCGAAGGGCATCTTGAGCAGGAAAATCACGGCGAGGGCCCCGACCGCGACCAGCAGGGTGGTGCCGAGAGCGCCCGCCCGCTTGTCGTCACGCTTGGCGACCGTCGTACGGATCTGGAAGACCAGCAGCCACAGCAGGAGCCCGGGAAGGAAGAGCAGGCCGCACAGGACCATGATCGCGGAGAGCCGGTTGTCGCGCTCCCGGCGGATGTTGTTGGCCGCGAGGCAGTGCTCGACCACGACCTGCGGCTCCATGCCGAAGGACTGGATGAGCGGTTTGCGGCCCGCGCCGACCATCCGGTCCCGCACCGCGAGGGAGAAGGCCTCCCCGAGGTTCGGCCGGAAGATGGTCGCCCACTTGCGGCCCGGTTTGACCGTGGACTTGTGCCAGTCGTTGTTGGCCTTGAGGATCTCCGCGATCTCGTTGTCCCGGTAGGCCGCGGACGCCAGGGCGTACGTCGCCGCGGTCTGGCCCGCGGCGCCCGTCATCGGCACCTGTGCCCCGGGAGAGAAATCGAATTCGTCCGCCACCGCCGCCCCCATCGCCGCACACTCGCTCCTGCGGCTCTTCCCGACTTCCGTGCTCCGCACACCTGTTGATCAGGTCATAGCCTGATCTGGACCTGATCGAGCCATACTTGTCGATCAGGTGATCAGCGTATCCGCAGCCGCGGGCAACGCGCGGCGCAGGAACGGACATTCACGGAACCCACCGGTGGACGGCCGGGGCCGCCCACCGTGAGGTCACGGGTCTCTCCTGCACCTTCCGTCCGTTGATCCGAACTCGAACCCGTAGGTCAGTTCTCCTTCGTCCGTTCCCGGAGCTTGTCGGCGACATGGGACGGCATCGGCTCGTGCCGCGTGTACCGGCGGCCGAAGCGCGCGGTGCCGTGCGAGAGCGACCGCAGGTCGACGGCGTACCGGTCGATCTCGATCTCCGGCACCTCGGCCCGGACGAGGGTGCGCCCGCCGCCCGCC
Source organism: Streptomyces sp. MNU76 (assembly GCF_020982545.1). Classification (GTDB taxonomy): domain Bacteria; phylum Actinomycetota; class Actinomycetes; order Streptomycetales; family Streptomycetaceae; genus Streptomyces. The sequence goes on from NZ_JAJKLK010000019.1 coordinate 367,947, forward strand.
TGCTCGGTGCCGACGACCCGGCCGCGACGTCCGGACAGATCGCTCATCACCGGGCCGACGTAGGAGTCGCCGACCAGCACCGACACCTCGGCCACCGGCTCCAGCAGGTGGATCTTCGCGTCGGCGGCAGCCTCGCGCAGCGCCAGCGCGCCCGCCGTCTGGAACGCGGCGTCCGAGGAGTCCACCGAGTGCGCCTTGCCGTCGCGCAGCGTGATCCGTACGTCGATGAGCGGATAGCCCGCCGCGACGCCCTTCGCCGCCTGCGCCCGCACGCCCTTCTCCACGGACGGGATGAACTGCCGGGGCACCGCGCCGCCGACGACCTTGTCGACGAACTCGATACCGGAGCCGCCGGGCAGCGGCTCCACCTCGATCTCGCAGATCGCGTACTGCCCGTGACCGCCGGACTGCTTCACGTGCCGGCCCCGGCCCGCAGACCTGTCGGCGAACGTCTCCCGCAGGGGGACCCGGTGGGGTATCACGTCGACCTGGACGCCGTAGCGGCTGCGCAGCCGTTCCAGGGCCACGTCGGCGTGCGCCTCGCCCAGGCACCACAGGACCACCTGGTGCGTGTCCTGGTTCTGTTCGAGCCGCATCGTCGGGTCCTCGGCGACCAGCCGGGCGAGGCCCTGGGAGAGCTTGTCCTCGTCGGCCTTGCTGTGCGCCTGGATGGCGAGCGGCAGCAACGGGTCCGGCATCTCCCACGGCTCCATGAGCAGCGGGTCGTCCTTGGCGGACAGCGTGTCCCCGGTCTCCGCGCGGTTGAGTTTCGCCACGCACGCCAGGTCGCCCGCGATGCAGTGGGTGAGCGACCGCTGCTGCTTGCCGAACGGGGCGGACAGGGCACCGATCCGCTCGTCGACGTCGTGGTCCTCGTGTCCGCGGTCGGCCAGCCCGTGCCCGGAGACGTGCACCGTCGCGTCGGGGCGCAGCGTCCCGGAGAAGACCCGAACCAGGGAGATCCGGCCCACGTAGGGGTCGCTGGCGGTCTTCACGACCTCGGCGACCAGCGGCCCGTCCGGGTCGCAGGCCGACGTGATCTCGCGGGGGCGGCCCTCGGGGGTGGTGACCGTGGGCGTCTCGCGCTCCAGGGGGGTCGGGAAGCCGCCGGTGACCAGTTCGAGGAGTTCGACCGTGCCGAGGCCCTGCTTGGCGCCCTCGGCCGCGGGGGCGGCGGCCAGCACCGGGTGGAAGACCCCGCGCGCGACGGCCCGCTCCAGGTCGTCGACGAGCGTCTTGACGTCGATGGCCTCGCCGCCGAGGTAACGGTCCATGAGGGTCTCGTCCTCGCTCTCGGCGATGATCCCCTCGATCAGCCGGTTGCGGGCCTCCTCGATCGCCGGCAGCTGCTCGGGGCCCGGCTCGGACTCCTTGCGCTCGCCGGAGGAGTAGTCGAAGAGCTTCCGCGTCAGCAGCCCGGTCAGCCCGGTCACGGGCGCGTGCCCGTCGGGGCCCTGGGGGCCGTGCAACGGCACATAGAGCGGCAGGACGGCGTCGGGATCGTCCCCGCCGAACGTCTCCGCGCAGATCCTGGTCATCTCCTCGAAGTCCGCCCGCGCGGCCTCCAGGTGCGTGATCACGATCGCCCGCGGCATGCCCACCGCCGCGCACTCCTCCCACACCATGCGCGTCGAGCCGTCGACGCCGTCCGAGGCCGAGACGACGAAAAGGGCCGCGTCCGCCGCTCGCAGACCGGCCCTGAGTTCCCCGACGAAATCGGCGTATCCGGGAGTGTCCAACAGATTGATCTTGTACCCGCCCCATTCGACGGGGACCAGGGAGAGCTGCACCGAGCGTTGCTGCCGGTGTTCGATCTCGTCGTAGTCGGAGACGGTGCCGCCGTCCTCCACACGGCCCGCCCGGTTCACCGCTCCCGCCGTCAGCGCGAGAGCCTCCACCAGAGTCGTCTTGCCCGAACCGGAGTGGCCGACCAGCACCACATTCCGTACGGACGCGGGGTGGTCGGCCGCCGTAGCCCTGCCGGCGGCTCCGGGATGTGCGTTCGCCTTGTCGCCCATGATCCTGCCTCCCGTGCACGGTGAGGTCACTGTGGGCGCGGACATGCGGATCCGCGTGCGGTGCGGCTCCGATGACGCCCGCGGTGTCTTCGAGCTTTGCACTCGCGTCACGGTGCGTCCATACGAACGACGTGATCGCTCCTCGCGGCCCCGGTCACGCCCAGGGGACACGGCGGGCTGGTGCCCGACGGCCGCACACGCGCGCGCGTGGCTACGATGGGCCAGCCGGATGGCCAACAGGGGCCACGCGGCGACACCGACCCTCGGGAAGGCCATGCTGAACAAGTACGCGCGTGCATTCTTCACGCGTGTCCTCACACCGTTCGCCGCGTTTCTGATCCGCAGGGGCGTCAGCCCCGACACGGTCACCCTCATCGGCACCGCCGGAGTGATCGCGGGCGCGTTGGTCTTCTACCCCCGGGGCGAGTTCTTCTGGGGCACGGTCGTCATCACGCTGTTCGTGTTCTCGGACCTCGTCGACGGCAACATGGCCCGTCAGATGGGTCGCTCCAGCCGCTGGGGAGCCTTCCTCGACTCCACGCTCGACCGGGTCGCCGACGGCGCGATCTTCGGCGGTTTCGCCCTCTGGTACGCGGGCAAGGGCGACGACCTCGCCCTGTGCGCCGTCTCGATCTTCTGTCTGGCGAGCGGCCAGGTGGTGTCGTACACCAAGGCGCGCGGCGAGTCGATCGGCCTGCCGGTGGCCGTCAACGGGCTGGTGGAGCGCGCCGAGCGCCTGGTGATCTCGCTGGTCGCGGCCGGTCTCTCCGGCCTGCACGCGTTCGGGGTGCCCGGGATCGACGTCCTGCTGCCCATCGCCCTGTGGATCGTCGCCGTCGGCAGCCTCGTCACACTGATCCAGCGCGTGGTCACCGTCCGCCGCGAATCCGCCGAGGTCGAGGCGGCCGCCGAGGCGGAGGCCGCCTCGACCGCCCAGGACACCCCGGACACCGCACGCAACAGCGAGGCGACCCCGTGAGCGCTCTGCGGGAACGGCTCACCGACGGGCTGTACGGCCTGGGCTGGAGCACCGTCAAAAGGCTGCCCGAGCCCGCCGCCGTCCGCCTCGGCCGGACGATCGCCGACGCCACCTGGAAGCGACGCGGCCCCCTCGTACGTCGGCTGGAGGCCAACTACGCGCGCGTGGTCCCGGACGCGGGCCCGGAGCGCCTCGCCGAGCTGTCCCGCGCGGGCATGCGTTCGTACCTGCGCTACTGGATGGAGTCCTTCCGCCTCCCCGCCTGGAGCGAGGAGCGGATCAGGAGCGGCGTCACCGTCGCGGACCTCCACCACCTCACCGACGGCCTCGCGGCCGGGCGCGGTGTCGTGCTCGCGCTCCCGCACCTGGCCAACTGGGACCTCGCCGGGGCCTGGGTCACCACCGAGCTGAAGACCCCGTTCACCACCGTCGCCGAGCGGCTCAAGCCCGAGACGCTCTACGACCGTTTCGTCGCCTACCGCGAGGGCCTCGGCATGGAGGTGCTGCCGCACAGCGGCGGCTCCGCCTTCGGTACCCTCGCGCGGCGGCTGCGCGACGGCGGCCTGGTCTGTCTGGTCGCCGACCGTGACCTGTCCGCGTCCGGTGTCGAGGTCGACTTCTTCGGCGAGCCCACCCGGATGCCCGGCGGACCGGCCCTGCTCGCCCAGCAGACCGGCGCGCTGCTGCTGCCGGCGACGCTCTGGTACGACGACTCGCCCGTCATGCGGGGACGCGTGCACCCCCCGATCGAGGTACCCGGGACAGGTACCCGCGCCGAGAAGACGTCTGTCATGACACAGGCGCTGGCAGACGCCTTCGCCACCGGCATCGCCGACCACCCGGAGGACTGGCACATGCTCCAGCGCTTGTGGCTCGCGGACCTCGACCCCGCGAAGAGTCCGGGCGGGCCCACGCCGCCCGCACCGAGACCGGCCACGGATCCCGCTCCGAGTTCGGCCGCTGCTGCAGCGACGGATGCAGGGCGCGGTCCGCAGACGGGTGCCGCGCGTGATCCGCTGCCGGAGGCCGCGACGGATTCCGAGAAGGGGCGCCCGTGAAGATCGGGATCGTCTGCCCGTACTCCTGGGACGTGCCCGGGGGAGTCCAGTTCCACATCCGTGATCTGGCCGACCACCTCATCCGGCTCGGCCACGAGGTGTCGGTGCTCGCCCCGGCGGACGACGACACACCGCTGCCGCCGTACGTCGTCTCGGCGGGCCGCGCGGTCCCCGTGCCCTACAACGGCTCGGTCGCCCGCCTGAACTTCGGCTTCCTGTCGGCCGCCCGGGTACGGCGCTGGCTGCACGACGGCACCTTCGACGTGATCCACATCCACGAGCCGGCCTCCCCGTCGCTCGGCCTGCTGGCCTGCTGGGCCGCACAGGGCCCGATCGTGGCCACCTTCCACACCTCCAACCCGCGCTCCCGGGCCATGATCGCGGCCTACCCGATCCTCCAGCCCGCGCTGGAGAAGATCAGCGCGCGGATCGCGGTGAGCGAGTACGCCCGCCGCACCCTGGTCGAGCACCTGGGCGGCGACGCGGTCGTCATCCCGAACGGCGTCGACGTCGACTTCTTCGCCCGCGCCAAGCCCAACCCCGACTGGCAGGGCGACACGCTCGGCTTCGTCGGCCGCATCGACGAACCCCGCAAGGGGCTGCCGGTGCTGATGAAGGCCCTGCCGAAGATCTTCGCCGAGCGCCCCGGGGCCAGGCTGCTGGTCGCGGGACGGGGGGACGAGGAGCAGGCGGTGGAGAGCCTGCCCGCCGAGCTCCGCTCCCGCGTCGAGTTCCTCGGCATGGTCAGCGACGAGGACAAGGCCCGCTTCCTGCGCAGCGTCGACGTCTACGTCGCCCCCAACACCGGCGGCGAGAGCTTCGGCATCATCCTCGTCGAGGCCATGTCCGCCGGCGCCCCCGTCCTCGCCTCCGACCTCGACGCCTTCGCCCAGGTCCTCGACCAGGGCGGCGCGGGCGAGCTCTTCGCCAACGAGGACGCCGACGCCCTCGCGACAGCCGCCGTACGCCTGCTCGGCGACCCGGAGCGCCGAGCCGAACTCCGCGAACGGGGCAGCGCCCACGTCCGCCGGTTCGACTGGTCCACCGTCGGCGCCGACATCCTCGGCGTCTACGAGACCGTCACGGAGGGCGCGGCGTCGGTGGCGGCGGACGAACGGGTCGGACTGCGGGCGCGGTTGGGGCTGGGCCGGGAATGACTCCGGTGGGTGCGGGGGCCGTTCGCACGGTTCCCGCCCGTCCCGTGCGGGGCTGAGCTGGGGCGTGGTCGTGGTGGGCTCCGGTAGTAGCCTTGCCGCCCGTGACTTCGACACTCATCTGGATCGCTGTCGTCCTGTTCGCGATCGGCCTCTATCTGAGCTGGACCGCGGGACGCCTCGACCGGCTGCACGCGCGCATCGACGCCGCCCGGGCCGCGCTCGACGCGCAGCTGCTGCGCCGCGCGTCGGTCGCCCAGGAACTGGCCACCTCCGGGGTGCTGGACCCAGCCGCCTCGATCGTCCTCTACGAGGCGGCACACGCGGCCCGGCAGGCCGAGGAGGAGCAGCGCGAGGTCGCCGAGAGCGAGCTGAGCCAGGCGCTGCGGGCCGTGTTCGCGGACGCGCAGCAGGTGGAGGTGGTGCGCGAGGCGCCGGGTGGTGAGGACGCGGCGAACGAGCTGGCCCAGGCGGTGCGCCGGGTGCCGATGGCGCGGCGCTTCCACAACGACGCGGTGCGGGCGGCGCGGGCGTTGCGCCGGCATCGCAAGGTCCGCTGGTTCCGGCTCGCCGGACACGCGCCGTTCCCGATGGCGTTCGAGATGGACGACGAGCCGCCGGAGGCGTTGGCTTCGGGCGCCTAAGGGCTCGGGGGCGCGGGTTCGTGGGCGACCGCGGGCCCGGTGGGGCTTCTCGCGCAGTTCCCCGCGCCCCTGAAAAGCAGGGGCTGCGCCCCTTGCTTTTCGGCCCGAAAGGGCCGTAGGCCCTCAAGGGGCGCGGGGAACTGCGCGAGAAGCCCCACCGGTCCGCACCCGATCCCTCACCCTCACCTCACGAAAACGATCCACCGCCTCCCCATTGGCCCTTGCCGTGGCCCGCTCCCCTCACGTTTCCTCGGTGATTGCAGAAACCCCCTTCCCCGAGCGAGGTCAAACCCGTGTCCAGCACGCTCTCCAACTCCGCCGCCCAGACCCCCGAGACCGGCACCGCCCGCGTGAAGCGCGGCATGGCCGAGCAGCTCAAGGGCGGTGTGATCATGGACGTCGTCACCCCGGAGCAGGCCAAGATCGCCGAGGACGCGGGCGCGGTCGCGGTCATGGCCCTGGAGCGGGTCCCCGCCGACATCCGCAAGGACGGCGGCGTCGCCCGGATGTCCGACCCCGACATGATCGAGGGCATCATCGAGGCCGTCTCCATCCCGGTCATGGCCAAGTCCCGCATCGGCCACTTCGTCGAGGCCCAGGTCCTGCAGTCGCTCGGCGTCGACTACATCGACGAGTCCGAGGTCCTCACCCCGGCCGACGAGGTCAACCACTCCGACAAGTGGGCCTTCACCACCCCCTTCGTCTGCGGTGCCACCAACCTCGGTGAGGCCCTGCGCCGCATAGCCGAGGGCGCCGCCATGATCCGCTCCAAGGGCGAGGCCGGCACCGGCAACGTCGTCGAGGCCGTCCGTCACCTGCGCCAGATCAAGAACGAGATCGCCAAGCTGCGTGGCTTCGACAACAACGAGCTGTACGCCGCCGCCAAGGAGCTGCGCGCCCCGTACGAGCTGGTCAAGGAGGTCTCCGAGCTGGGCAAGCTGCCGGTGGTCCTCTTCTCCGCCGGTGGCGTCGCCACCCCGGCCGACGCCGCGCTGATGCGCCAGCTCGGCGCCGAGGGCGTCTTCGTCGGGTCCGGCATCTTCAAGTCCGGCGACCCGGCCAAGCGCGCCGCCGCCATCGTGAAGGCCACCACCTTCTACGACGACCCGAAGATCATCGCGGACGCCTCCCGCAACCTGGGCGAGGCCATGGTCGGCATCAACTGCGACACCCTCCCCGAGGCCGAGCGCTACGCGAACCGGGGCTGGTAAACACCCATGAGCGACACCCCGGTCATCGGCGTCCTGGCGCTCCAGGGCGACGTACGGGAGCACCTCGTCGCCCTGGCCGCGGCCGACGCCGTGGCCAGGCCGATCAGGCGCCCGGAGGAGCTCGCCGAGGTGGACGGCCTCGTCCTCCCCGGCGGCGAGTCCACCACGATCTCCAAGCTCGCCGTCCTCTTCGGCGTCATGGAACCGCTCCGCGTGCGCGTCCGCGCGGGCCTGCCCGTGTACGGCACCTGCGCCGGCCTGATCATGCTCGCGGACAAGATCCTCGACCCGCGCTCGGGCCAGGAGACCGTCGGCGGCATCGACATGATCGTGCGCCGCAACGCCTTCGGCCGCCAGAACGAGTCGTTCGAGGCGGCGGTCGACGTCAGGGGCGTCGAGGGCGATCCCGTGGAGGGCGTCTTCATCCGCGCCCCGTGGGTGGAGTCCGTGGGCGCGGAGACGGAGGTGCTGGCCGAGCACGACGGTCACATCGTCGCCGTACGCCAGGGCAACGCCCTCGCCACGTCCTTCCATCCGGAACTGACCGGCGACCACCGCCTGCACGCCCTCTTTGTCGACATGGTGCGCGCGAACCGGGCGACGGAGTCCTTGTAGGATCTCTGGGGTTCGTACGGAGTTGGGTAACGCGAAGGAGACAGGCAGATGTCCGGCCACTCTAAATGGGCTACGACGAAGCACAAGAAGGCCGTGATCGACGCCAAGCGCGGCAAGCTCTTCGCGAAGCTGATCAAGAACATCGAGGTCGCCGCGCGGATGGGCGGCGTGGACCTCGAGGGCAACCCGACGCTCTACGACGCCGTGCAGAAGGCGAAGAAGCAGTCGGTCCCCAACAAGAACATCGACTCCGCGATCAAGCGCGGCGGCGGCCTCGAAGCCGGTGGCGCCGACTACGAGACGATCATGTACGAGGGCTACGGCCCGAACGGTGTCGCGGTGCTCATCGAGTGCCTCACCGACAACCGCAACCGCGCCGCCTCCGACGTCCGGGTCGCCATGACCCGCAACGGCGGCTCGATGGCCGACCCGGGTTCCGTCTCGTACCTCTTCAACCGCAAGGGCGTCGTGATCGTCCCCAAGGGCGAGCTGTCCGAGGACGACGTCCTGGAGGTTGTGCTCGACGCGGGCGCCGAGGAGGTCAACGACCTGGGCGAGTCCTTCGAGGTGCTCAGCGAGGCCACCGACCTGGTCGCGGTCCGCTCCTCCCTCCAGGAGGCCGGCATCGACTACGACTCGGCCGAGGCCAACTTCGTCCCGACCATGCAGGTCGAACTGGACGAAGAGGGCGCCAGGAAGATCTTCAAGCTGATCGACGCGCTGGAGGACAGCGACGACGTCCAGAACGTCTTCGCCAACTTCGACGTCAGCGACGACGTGATGGCCAAGGTCGACGCGTAGCGCTGCGCGCGAACCGAGCGGATCGGGCGGGCCGGTGGGACACACCCACCGGCCCGCCGCCGTTGTCGGTGGCAGCAGATAGCCTGCACAGACTGGGGGCACCTCCCAGCGGTAGCTGGGGGAGATCGAGTGGGAGGGGGCGCGGTGCGCGTACTCGGGGTGGACCCCGGACTGACGCGGTGTGGCGTGGGTGTGGTCGAGGGTGTCGCGGGCCGGCCGCTGACCATGCTCGGCGTCGGTGTCGTCCGCACGCCCGCGGACGCGGAGTTGGGGCACCGACTCGTCGCGATCGAGCAGGGCATCGAGCAGTGGCTCGACGAGCACCGCCCCGAATGCGTCGCCGTGGAGCGGGTGTTCAGCCAGCACAACGTCCGCACGGTCATGGGCACCGCCCAGGCCAGCGCCGTCGCCATGCTGTGCGCCGCCCGCCGCGGCATCCCCGTCGCCCTGCACACCCCCAGCGAGGTCAAGGCCGCCGTCACCGGAAGCGGCCGGGCCGACAAGGCCCAGGTCGGTGCCATGGTCACCCGTCTCCTCCGGCTCGACGCCCCACCGAAACCGGCGGACGCCGCCGACGCCCTCGCCCTCGCCATCTGCCACATCTGGCGGGCCCCCGCCCAGAACCGCCTCCAGCAGGCCGTGGCCCTGCACGCATCGAAAGGCCGTACGTCATGATCGCCTTCGTCAGCGGCCCGGTCGCCGCCCTGGCTCCGGACTCCGCGGTGGTCGAGGTCGGTGGGATCGGCATCGCGGTCCAGTGCACGCCCAACACGTTGTCCGGGCTCCGCATGGGGCAGCCGGCCAAGCTCGCCACCTCCCTGGTCGTCCGCGAGGACTCGCTGACGCTGTACGGCTTCGTGGACGACGACGAGCGCCAGGTCTTCGAACTGCTGCAGACCGCGAGCGGGGTCGGACCGCGTCTGGCGCAGGCGATGCTCGCCGTGCACACCCCCGACGCGCTGCGCCGAGCGGTCGCCACCGGCGACGAGAAGGCGCTCGTCGCCGTCCCCGGCATCGGCAAGAAGGGTGCCCAGAAGCTCCTGTTGGAGCTGAAGGACCGGCTGGGCGAGCCCATCGGCGCCCCCGCGATCGGGGCCCCGGTCACCCAGGGCTGGCGCGACCAGTTGCACGCCGCCCTGATCGGCCTCGGGTACGCCACCCGCGAGGCCGACGAGGCCGTGTCGGCCGTGACCCCCCAGGCCGAGGCCACCGAAGGCACGCCCCAGGTGGGCCAGTTGCTGAAGGCCGCCCTCCAGACCCTCAACAGAGCCCGCTGACCGCCCTGTTGAAGCGCTCGTACACCGCAGGTACGGGCCGCCGCCCCCTTCCGCTCCATCCGACCGCGACCCGCGAGGCACACGCAATGAACTGGGACGACACGACCGACGACACCGCCGCCGACCGCCTGGTGGGCTCCGTCGCCGACCGTGAGGACCAGGCCGTCGAGGCCGCCCTGCGCCCCAAGGACCTGGACGAGTTCATCGGCCAGGAGAAGGTCCGCGAACAGCTCGACCTGGTTCTGCGGGCCGCACGCGCGCGCGGGGCCACCGCCGACCACGTCCTGCTCTCCGGCGCCCCCGGCCTCGGCAAGACCACGCTCTCGATGATCATCGCGGCCGAGATGGGCGCCCCCATCCGCATCACCTCCGGCCCCGCCATCCAGCACGCCGGCGACCTCGCCGCGATCCTCTCCTCCCTCCAGGAGGGCGAGGTCCTCTTCCTCGACGAGATCCACCGCATGTCCCGGCCCGCCGAGGAGATGCTGTACATGGCGATGGAGGACTTCCGCGTCGACGTGATCGTCGGCAAGGGCCCCGGCGCCACCGCGATCCCCCTCGAACTGCCGCCCTTCACCCTGGTCGGCGCCACCACGCGCGCGGGACTGCTGCCGCCGCCGCTGCGTGACCGCTTCGGCTTCACCGCGCACATGGAGTTCTACGAGCCCGCCGAACTGGAGCGCGTCATCCACCGCTCGGCGAACCTGCTCGACGTCGAGATCGACACGGACGGCGCCGCCGAGATCGCGGGCCGCTCCCGCGGCACCCCCCGTATCGCCAACCGCCTGCTGCGCCGCGTACGGGACTACGCGCAGGTCAAGGCCGACGGCGTCATCACCCGCGACATCGCCTCCGCCGCCCTCGCCGTGTACGAGGTCGACGCCCGCGGCCTGGACCGCCTCGACCGGGGTGTCCTCGAAGCCCTGCTCAAGCTCTTCGGCGGCGGACCGGTCGGTCTGTCCACCCTCGCCGTCGCCGTGGGGGAGGAGCGCGAGACCGTCGAGGAGGTCGCCGAACCCTTCCTCGTCCGTGAGGGACTGCTCGCCCGCACCCCCGCGGCCGGGTCGCCACCCCGCCGCCTGGGCCCACCTCGGACTCACCCCGCCACGCGGCACGACCGGCGGAAACGGACAACAGGACCTGTTCGGGGCGTGACCGTCTCGTGACGGCGCGGTACTCGCCCGGCATGGAACCCCGGTGACATGCTGTGCGTTGTTCCATCACGGTGGACTCGCTTAGACTCCGCCGATGCCGCCCTTGTCGGCAGCACACATACCCCCAACCATCAGGCCGCTCGCCATCGCGGTCGTGTGAAGGAAGTTCCGACCCGTGAGTCTCGTGACCCTCCTCCCGTTCATCGTGCTCATCGGGGCCATGATCCTGATGACCCGATCGGCCAAGAAGAAGCAGCAGCAGGCCGTCGACATGCGGAACCAGATGCAGCCCGGTTCCGGCGTCCGCACGATCGGGGGCATGTACGCGACCGTCAAGGAGGTCAGCGAGGACACGGTCCTCCTCGACGCCGGGCCGGGCGTCGAGCTGCTGTTCGCCAAGAACTCCATCGGTGCCGTCCTCAGTGACGAGGAGTACAACCGCATCGTCCACGGCATCGAGCACGACCTGAAGTCCGACGTCGTCCCGGACGACGCCTCCTCCCTCACCGAGACCGACGAGCCCTCCGACGACGCTTCCGCCGCTTCCGACGACAAGCCCATCGACCTCGGCAAGAAGGACGCGTCCGACGACGCGGCCGACGAGACCGCCGAGGCGAAGGCCGACGAAGCAGAGCCGAAGAAGACCGACGGCGAGTCCGACGCGAAGTAGTCACGTCCCGGGGTGCGGGCGAGAACCGCCCGCACCCCGGGCACGTGCCGTTCTCGCCCGGCTTCCCGACACAAGTCATGGCCGTCCCCGCGCTGACCCCGCGCACGGCGGCCCGAGAGGGAGTACGAGAAGGTGGCAGCACCGAAGAAGGGCCGGAGCGCGAGCACCCAGAGCAAGCCTGGGCGCGCGCTGGCCCTCATCCTGATCGCCCTTGTGGCGCTCACCGGGGGAATGTTCGCCTCCGGACACACCACTCCGCGTCTCGGCATCGACCTCGCCGGTGGTACGAGCATCACACTGACGGCGGTCAACGAGCCAGGCCAGCCCAACGCGATCAACAAGACCAACATGGACACCGCGGTCGAGATCATGCACCGCCGCGTCAACGGTCTGGGCGTGTCCGAGGCGGAGGTCCAGACCCAGGGCAATGAGAACATCATTGTCAACATCCCCAAGGGCACGGATTCCCAAGAGGCCAGGGACCAGGTCGGCACCACCGCGAAGCTGTACTTCCGCCCCGTCCTCCAGAGCCAGGTCGGCACCGGTGTGACGGAGAACCCCACCGCCTCGCCGAGCACCAGCCCCAGCGGCAGCGGCTCGCCGAGCCCGTCGAGCTCCGACGGCAAGGACGAGGCCACCGAGCCCGGGGCCGGTGACTCCGCGAGCCCGTCGTCGAGCCCGTCGTCCTCTGCCACGTCGCAGGGCCGTGCGCTCACCGACGCGCTGAAGGCCGACCCCACGTCGTCCGCCAGCGGTTCCGCGTCCGCCAAGGCCTCCGACAGCGCCTCCCCGCCCGCGAGCCCGAGCGCCGACCAGGAGACCCAGGCGATCCAGGCGAAGTTCGCGGCCCTGGACTGCAACGACCCGAAGCAGCGCGCCGAGGCCGGCAAGGGCAAGACCACCGACACCGTCGTGGCCTGCGGCCAGGACAACGGCAGCTGGAGCAAGTTCGTCCTCGGCCCGGTCGGGGTCGACGGCACCGAGGTCGACAAGGCCCAGGCGCTGCTCGACACGCAGAGCGGCACCGGCTGGCAGGTCGTGATGGACTTCGACTCCAAGGGCGCCGACAAGTTCGCCGACATCACCGGCCAGTTGGCGACGCAGGCCTCCCCGCAGAACGAGTTCGCGATCGTCCTCGACGACGAGGTCGTCTCCCACCCCTATGTGCAGGCGGCGGTCACCGGCGGCAAGGCCGAGATCTCCGGCAGCTTCACGCAGGAGGAGGCCCAGAACCTCGCCAACATGCTGTCGTACGGCGCGCTCCCGCTGACCTTCAAGGAGTCCAGCGTCACCACCGTCAGCCCGGCGCTCGGCGGTGAGCAGCTCGAGGCAGGTCTGATCGCGGGTGCGATCGGTCTCGCGCTGGTCGTGATCTACCTGCTCGTCTACTACCGCGGCCTGTCGTTGATCGCGGTCGCCTCGCTGCTGCTCTCCGCGGCTCTGACCTACCTGATCATGTCGCTGCTCGGCCCGGCCATCGGCTTCGCCCTGAACCTGCCGGCGGTCTGCGGTGCGATCGTGGCGATCGGTATCACCGCGGACTCGTTCATCGTGTACTTCGAACGTGTCCGGGACGAGATCCGCGAGGGTCGTACGCTGCGCCCTGCCGTCGAGCGGGCCTGGCCCCGTGCCCGGCGCACCATCCTGGTCTCCGACTTCGTGTCCTTCCTCGCCGCCGCGGTGCTCTTCGTCGTCACCGTCGGCAAGGTGCAGGGCTTCGCGTTCACACTCGGCCTGACGACCGTGCTCGACGTCGTGGTCGTCTTCCTCTTCACCAAGCCGCTGCTGACCCTGCTGGCCCGCACCAAGTTCTTCGCCAACGGCCACCGCTGGTCCGGCCTCGACCCGAAGCGTCTGGGTGCCCAGCCGCCGCTGCGCCGCACCCGCCGTCCCGCCGTCCCCGCCGACCCGAAGGAGGCCTGAGATGTCGAAGCTCGGTGACCTCGGAGCCCGACTCCACCGTGGCGAGGTCGGTTATGACTTCGTCGGCAACCGCAAGCTCTGGTACGGCCTCTCCATCCTGATCACCATCACGGCCATCGTCGGGCTCGCGGTCCGTGGCCTGAACATGGGTATCGAGTTCCAGGGCGGCGCCGTCTTCACGACGCCGAAGACGAGCGTCTCGGTCGCCCAGGCGGAGGAGTACGCCACAGAGGCCTCCGGCCACCAGGCGATCGTCCAGAAGCTCGGCAACGACACCCTGCGCATCCAGATCTCCGGTGTGGACACCAGCAAGTCCGACGAGATCAAGGAAACGCTCGCCGACGACCTCAAGCTGGACGCGGAGAAGATCAACGCCGATCTGGTCGGTCCCAGCTGGGGTGACCAGATCGCCAACAAGGCGTGGCAGGGTCTCGGGATCTTCATGGTCCTCGTGGTGATCTATCTGGCGATGGCGTTCGAGTGGCGCATGGCCATCGCCGCGTTCGTCGCCCTGGTCCACGACATCACGATCACGGTCGGCGTCTACGCCCTCGTCGGCTTCGAGGTGACGCCGGGCACGGTGATCGGTCTGCTGACCATTCTCGGTTATTCGCTCTACGACACGGTCGTCGTCTTCGACAGCCTCAAGGAGCAGACGAAGGACATCACCAAGCAGAACCGCTGGACGTACGCCGAGATCGCCAACCGCTCGATCAACAGCACCCTGGTGCGGTCGATCAACACCACGGTGGTGGCGCTGCTCCCGGTCGCCGGCCTTCTCTTCATCGGTGGCGGTGTCCTCGGCGCGGGCATGCTCAACGACATCTCGCTGTCGCTGTTCGTCGGCCTCGCGGCCGGTGCGTACTCGTCGATCTTCATCGCCACGCCGCTCGTCGCCGACCTCAAGGAGCGCGAGCCGCAGCTGAAGGCCCTCAAGAAGCGCGTCCTCGCCAAGCGGGCCCAGGCCGAGCACGACGCGGAGACGGCGGCCGACGGTCCCTACGACGACGAGCCGGCGGACGCCACCCCCGCGGTGGTGGGCCCGCGTGCCCAGTCCGGGAGCCGCAGCCGGGGCCGGGGCGGGAAGCGGCGATGACCGACATCAAGGAGCTGCTGCTCAGCCGTATCCGTGACGTCGCGGACTACCCGGAGCCGGGCGTGATGTTCAAGGACATCACCCCGCTGTTGGCCGACCCGGCGGCGTTCACCGCGCTGACGGACGCGCTGGCCGAGCTGACCGTGCGGCACGGCGCCACGAAGATCGTCGGTCTGGAGGCCCGGGGCTTCATCCTGGGCGCCCCGGCCGCCGTCCGCGCCGGCGTCGGCTTCATCCCCGTACGCAAGGCGGGCAAGCTCCCCGGGGCCACGCTCGGCCAGGCCTACGACCTGGAGTACGGCTCCGCCGAGATCGAGGTGCACGCCGAGGACCTGACCGCGGGCGACCGCGTCATGGTCATAGACGACGTCCTCGCCACCGGCGGCACCGCCGAGGCCTCCCTCCAGCTGATCCGCCGCGCGGGCGCCCAGGTCGCCGGCGTCGCGGTCCTGATGGAGCTGTCGTTCCTCCCGGGCCGACAGCGCCTGGAGACGGCTCTGGCCGGGGCCCCGCTGGAGGCCCTGATCACCGTCTGAACCCAACGGACAAGCACGCGGCGGGCGCCCCGGGAAGCATCCTGGGGCGCCCGCCGCCGCACGGTCACGAGCCCCGCGCCCCGTCAGGGGGGCGGGGAACTGCGCGAGCAACCACACTCCACCGGCACCGGACCCCTCACCGCACACCCCCACGTCGGCCCTCGGAATCCGCCGCGCGCCCCCCGTGTTGCATGGGTAGACCGCCCTCAATGTGGCCTGAAGGCGATCCTGAGGCGCGGGATCGCTACCATGGGTGCTCCGGAGCCTGACCGGGGACCCGGATCGCGCACGAGGAGCCCTCTTGGCAGACGAGGCCCAGCACCTGACCGCCGCCAAGCCCGAGTCCGCCTCGGGCCCCGCGGCCAAGCCCGCGCAGCACGCGGCGAAGGCGAACCCCGAGAACACCGCCACGTCCGCGCAGGGCTCCGTCGAGCACGCCCAGTCCGCGCCCGCCGACAAGACCGACGGCCCGGCGCGCCCCAAGCCGGCCCCGCCCGAGCGCACCGCGCCCGCGCCCGCTCCGGCGCCTCCGGTCCGCCCCACCGGCACGGGCCAGCCCGCCCGCTCCGGTTCCTCCAACCGCGTACGCGCCCGTCTCGCCCGGCTCGGCGTGCAGCGCTCCAACCCGTACAACCCGGTCCTGGAGCCGTTGCTGCGGATCGTGCGCAGCAACGACCCGAAGATCGAGACGTCGACGCTCCGCCAGATCGAGAAGGCCTACCAGGTCGCCGAGCGCTGGCACCGAGGCCAGAAGCGCAAGAGCGGCGACCCGTACATCACGCACCCGCTCGCCGTCACCACCATCCTCGCCGAGCTGGGTATGGATCCGGCCACCTTGATGGCCGGTCTGCTGCACGACACGGTCGAGGACACCGAGTACGGCCTCGACCAGCTCCGCCGTGACTTCGGCGACTCCGTCGCCCTCCTCGTCGACGGCGTCACCAAGCTGGACAAGGTCAAGTTCGGCGAGGCCGCGCAGGCCGAGACCGTGCGCAAGATGGTCGTCGCCATGGCCAAGGACCCCCGCGTCCTGGTCATCAAGCTCGCCGACCGCCTGCACAACATGCGCACCATGCGCTACCTCAAGCGTGAGAAGCAGGAGAAGAAGGCGCGCGAGACCCTGGAGATCTACGCGCCGCTCGCCCACCGCCTGGGCATGAACACCATCAAGTGGGAACTGGAGGACCTCGCCTTCGCGATCCTCTACCCCAAGATGTACGACGAGATCGTCCGGCTCGTGGCCGAGCGCGCCCCCAAGCGCGACGAGTACCTCGCCATAGTGACCGACGAGGTGCAGCAGGACCTGCGCGCGGCCCGCATCAAGGCGACCGTCACCGGCCGCCCGAAGCACTACTACAGCGTCTACCAGAAGATGATCGTCCGCGGCCGGGACTTCGCGGAGATCTACGACCTGGTCGGCATCCGTGTCCTGGTGGACACCGTCCGCGACTGCTACGCGGCCCTGGGCACCGTCCACGCCCGCTGGAACCCGGTTCCGGGGCGGTTCAAGGACTACATCGCGATGCCCAAGTTCAACATGTACCAGTCGCTGCACACGACGGTCATCGGACCCAACGGCAAGCCCGTCGAACTCCAGATCCGTACGTTCGACATGCACCGCCGCGCCGAGTACGGCATCGCCGCGCACTGGAAGTACAAGCAGGAGGCCGTCGCCGGCGCCTCCAAGGTGCGCACGGACGCGCCCCGGACCACGGGCAAGGACGACCACCTCAACGACATGGCCTGGCTGCGGCAGCTGCTGGACTGGCAGAAGGAGACCGAGGACCCCGGAGAGTTCCTGGAGTCCCTGCGCTTCGACCTCTCCCGCAACGAGGTCTTCGTCTTCACCCCGAAGGGCGACGTCATCGCGCTGCCGGCCAGCGCGACCCCCGTCGACTTCGCGTACGCGGTCCACACCGAGGTCGGCCACCGCACCATAGGCGCCCGGGTCAACGGCCGCCTGGTCCCGCTCGAATCCACCCTCGACAACGGCGACCTGGTGGAGGTCTTCACCTCCAAGGCGGCCGGTGCGGGCCCCTCCCGCGACTGGCTCGGCTTCGTGAAGTCGCCGCGCGCCCGCAACAAGATCCGCGCCTGGTTCTCCAAGGAGCGGCGCGACGAGGCCATCGAGCAGGGCAAGGACGCCATCGTCCGCGCGATGCGCAAGCAGAACCTGCCGATCCAGCGCATCCTCACCGGTGACTCGCTCGTCACCCTGGCGCACGAGATGCGCTACCCGGACATCTCCGCCCTCTACGCGGCCATAGGCGAAGGCCATGTCTCCGCGCAGAGCGTGGTCCAGAAGCTCGTCCAGGCCCTCGGCGGCGAGGAGGCCGCCACCGAGGAGATCGACGAGGCCGTACCGCCCACCCGCGGCCGGAGCCGCAAGCGGCGCGGCAGCAACGACCCCGGTGTCATGGTCAAGGGTGTCGACGACGTGTGGGTCAAGCTCGCCCGCTGCTGTACGCCCGTCCCCGGCGACCCCATCATCGGCTTCGTCACCCGGGGCAGTGGCGTATCGGTTCACCGCAGCGACTGCGTCAACGTCGAGTCGCTCTCCCGTGAACCCGAGCGCATCCTCGACGTCGAGTGGGCCCCGACCCAGTCCTCGGTCTTCCTCGTCGCCATACAGGTCGAGGCGCTGGACCGCAGCCGTCTGCTCTCCGACGTCACGCGCGTCCTGTCCGACCAGCACGTCAACATCCTGTCGGCCGCCGTCCAGACCTCCCGCGACCGCGTCGCCACCTCCCGCTTCACCTTCGAGATGGGCGACCCGAAGCACCTGGGTCACGTCCTGAAGGCCGTACGCGGCGTGGAGGGCGTCTATGACGTGTACCGGGTGACGTCGGCGCGACGGCCGTAGGCACGGCACATGTGAGAGGGGCTCCCGTACGGTTCGTACGGGAGCCCCTCTCACATGTGCCTTCGACGTCAGCCGCCGAACTCCTGCAGACCCTTCAGGGCCTGGTCCAGCAGCGCCTGGCGGCCGTCGAGCTCACGCTGGAGCTTGTCGGCCTTGGCGTTGTTGCCCTGGGCGCGGGCGGCCTCGATCTGCGTCTTCAGCTTGTCGACGGCGGCCTGCAGCTGGCCCGTGAGACCGGCCGCGCGGGCGCGGGCCTCCGGGTTGGTGCGGCGCCACTCCGCCTCCTCGGCCTCCTGGATCGCCCGCTCGACCGCGTGCATCCGCCCCTCGACCTTCGGACGGGCGTCACGCGGCACGTGGCCGATGGCCTCCCACCGCTCGTTGATCGAGCGGAAGGCGGCACGGGCGGTCTTCAGATCGGTCACCGGCAGGATCTTCTCCGCCTCTCCGGCCAGCTCCTCCTTGAGCTTGAGGTTCTCCGACTGCTCCGCGTCACGCTCGGCGAACACCGAGCTGCGGGCGGCGAAGAAGACGTCCTGGGCGCCGCGGAAGCGGTTCCACAGGTCGTCCTCGTGCTCGCGCTGGGCGCGGCCGGCGGCCTTCCAGTCGGCCATCAGCTCGCGGTAGCGCGCGGCCGTCGGACCCCAGTCCGTCGAGTTCGACAGCGCCTCGGCCTCCGCGACCAGCTTCTCCTTGGTCTTGCGGGCGTCCTCACGCTGCGCGTCGAGCTGCGCGAAGTGGGCCTTGCGACGCTTGGAGAACGCCGAGCGGGCGTGCGAGAAGCGGTGCCACAGCTCGTCGTCGGACTTGCGGTCCAGACGCGGCAGACCCTTCCAGGTGTCCACCAGCGCCCGCAGCCGCTCACCGGCGGCCCGCCACTGATCGGACTGCGCCAGCTCCTCCGCCTCGGTGACCAGCGCCTCCTTGGCGTGCCGGGCCTCGTCGGACTGCTTGGCCCGCTGCTGCTTGCGCTCCTCGCGGCGGGCCTCGACGGTCTCGACGAGCTTGTCCAGCCGCACCTTGAGCGCGTCCAGGTCACCGACCGCGTGGTGCGCGTCGACCTGCTCGCGAATGTGGTCGATCGCAGCCTGGGCGTCCTTCGCCGAAAGGTCGGTGGTCTTGACGCGCTTCTCGAGGAGGCCGATCTCGACAACCAGGCCTTCGTACTTGCGCTCGAAATAGGCCAGCGCCTCCTCGGGGGAGCCTGCCTGCCAGGAACCGACGACCTGCTCGCCGTCGGCCGTACGCACGTACACGGTCCCCGTCTCGTCGACGCGGCCCCACGGGTCGCTGCTCACAGCGCCTCCTCCACATGATGCCTGCGAGGGGCCTGAAGCTCCCCCGGGCATCGTCCACAGTTTCGTCACGGCCAACATAGGCGACCGGCGGGTTGCCTGTCCGCATCCCGCGCGACCGAAATTTCACTGGTGGCGGTCAGGATTTCTTGACAGTCGCCTTGTTGATGACCACGGTCGCGTTGGGTGCCGTGTTGCCGGTCTGGGGGTCCGCGGGCTGGGCACCCGCGTCGGCGATCTTCTTCAGGACCTTCATGCCGTCCTTGGAGACGGTGCCGAACGGTGTGTAGTTGGCCGGCAGCGGA
This sequence comes from Streptomyces sp. MNU76, assembly GCF_020982545.1. Taxonomy (GTDB): domain Bacteria; phylum Actinomycetota; class Actinomycetes; order Streptomycetales; family Streptomycetaceae; genus Streptomyces. The sequence continues at coordinate 387,546 of NZ_JAJKLK010000019.1, forward strand.
CTGTCCTGGGTGACCAGGAAGAACTGGCTGCCGCCGCTGTTCTTGCCCTCGCCCGTCTGCGCGTTGAACTGGTTCGCCATCGCGACCGTGCCCGCCGGGTACACATCGCCCTTCAGACGCGGGTCCTTGAGGTTCTCGTCCGGGATCGTGTAGCCGGGACCGCCCGTGCCGGTGCCCTGCGGGTCACCGCACTGCAGGACGTAGATGCCCTCGGTGGTGAGACGGTGGCACTTGGTGTGGTCCAAGTACCCCTTGTTCACCAGGAAGTCGAAGGAGTTGACGGTGCGCGGGGCCTTCGCCGCGTCCATCGTTATGGGGATGGCACCACAGGTCGTCTGCAGATCCATCGTGTACTTCGCGGTCTTGTCGATCGTGAGCGCGGGTTCCTTCTTGAAGGTGAGTTCCTTCACCTTGCCCTCGGCCGGCTTCTCGCACGGGTCCGGCGCCTTGCTGGGCGACGGGCTCGCGCTCGCCTCCGCGTTCACGTTGTCCTTCTTGTCGTCGCCTTTGAGCACGTCGGTCGTGTAGAGCGCCACACTGCCCACCAGGATCACACCGAGCACCGAAGCGATCGCCGCGTTGCGGACTCGTGCCTTGCGCCGCGCGGACGTCCGCCGCTGCTGCTGCCGCAAGAACTTCTCCCGGGCGAGCTGACGCCGCCGCTGATCCTGGCTGACCACGGGGTTCTCTCCTCATGCGTCTCGTACGTCGACGGGTGCGTCGCGCGTCCGTTGAGTGGACTCATTGCGTGTGACCCGTACCGTATATGGGTTCGCTGAGGAAACGGCAGCGCCGGTAGGCTCTGATCCACAGCAACCCACCCTCGTACGCCACAAGAAGGACGATCGTGCTCATTGCCGGGTTCCCCGCCGGGGCCTGGGGGACCAACTGTTATCTGGTCGCCCCCGCCGCCGGGGAGGAGTGCGTGATCATCGACCCGGGCCACCAGGCCACCCAGGGAGTCGAGGAGACGCTGAAGAAGCATCGGCTCAAGCCCGTCGCGGTCGTTCTCACCCACGGCCACCTCGACCATGTGGCCTCGGTCGTCCCGGTGTGCGGCGCGCACGACGTACCGGCGTGGATCCACCCCGAGGACCGGTACATGATGAGCGACCCGGAGAAGGCGCTCGGCCGGTCCATCGGCATGCCGCTCATGGGCGAGCTGACCGTGGGGGAGACGGACGACGTCAAGGAGCTGACCGACGGCGCCAAGCTGGAGCTGGCCGGTCTGGAGCTGTCCGTCGCGCACGCGCCCGGCCATACCAAGGGGTCGGTGACCTTCCGGATGCCCGAGAACACGGAGATCCCCTCCGTGTTCTTCTCCGGGGATCTGCTGTTCGCCGGCTCCATCGGACGCACCGACCTGCCCGGCGGTGACATGGCCGAGATGCTCGACTCGCTGGCCCGCGTGTGCCTGCCGCTCGACGACTCGACCGTGGTGCTGTCCGGCCACGGCCCCCAGACGACCATCGGCCAGGAGCGCGCCACCAACCCGTATCTGCGGCAGGTGGTGGCGGCCGCAGGCCGCCAAGAACGCGGTGCGGGTCCGACGACCCCTCCCCGACGAGGAATGTGACGAGAGACCTTCCGTGAGCACCTTTCAGGCCCCCAAGGGCACGTACGACCTGCTGCCCCCGGACAGCGCCAAGTACCTGGCCGTCCGTGAGGCCATCGCCGCGCCGCTGCGCGACTCCGGCTACGGGTACATCGAGACGCCCGGCTTCGAGAGCGTCGAACTGTTCGCGCGCGGTGTGGGCGAGTCCACCGACATCGTGACCAAGGAGATGTACGCCTTCGAGACCAAGGGCGGTGACAGGCTCGCCCTGCGGCCCGAGGGCACCGCCTCCGTGCTGCGCGCCGCACTGGAGGCCAACCTCCACAAGGTCGGCAACCTCCCGGTCAAGCTCTGGTACTCCGGCTCGTACTACCGCTACGAGCGCCCCCAGAAGGGCCGCTACCGCCACTTCTCCCAGGTGGGCGCCGAGGCGATCGGCGCCGAGGACCCGGCCCTGGACGCCGAGTTGATCATCCTGGCGGACCAGGCGTACCGCTCGCTGGGCCTCAGGAACTTCCGCATCCTGCTCAACAGCCTGGGCGACAAGGAGTGCCGTCCCGTCTACCGGGCGGCGCTGCAGGAGTTCCTGCGCGGCCTCGATCTCGACGAGGACACGCTCCGCCGCGCGGAGATCAACCCGCTGCGCGTCCTCGACGACAAGCGCGAGTCGGTCCAGAAGCAGCTCGGGGACGCCCCCCTGCTGCGCGACTACCTCTGCGACGCCTGCAAGGCGTACCACGAGGAGGTCCGCGAGCTGATCACGGCGGCGGGCGTCGCCTTCGAGGACGACCTCAAGCTGGTGCGCGGCCTCGACTACTACACCCGGACGACCTTCGAGTTCGTCCACGACGGTCTGGGCTCGCAGTCCGCGGTGGGCGGCGGCGGCCGCTACGACGGCCTCTCCGAGATGATCGGCGGCCCCGCGCTGCCCTCGGTCGGCTGGGCGCTCGGCGTCGACCGGACCGTCCTCGCCCTGGAGGCGGAGGGCGTCGAGCTCGAACTCCCCGCCGCCACCAGCGTGTTCGCCGTCCCGCTCGGCGACGCGGCCCGCCGGCTGCTGTTCGGCAAGGTCACCGAACTGCGCAAGGTGGGCATCGCGGCCGACTTCGCCTACGGCGGCAAGGGCCTGAAGGGCGCGATGAAGAACGCCAACCGCAGCGGCGCGCGCTACACGGTCGTGGCCGGCGAACGCGACCTCGCCGAGGGCGTCGTCCAGCTCAAGGACATGGAGTCGGGGGAGCAGGTCTCCGTCGGCGTGAACGAGATCGTGGCCGAGCTGGAGGCCCGACTGGGCTGAGTTCGAACCGTTGTCGCCCTCGTCGCCCTTTACGGGGGGCGGGGGCGACTTTTACGTCCAGCGAACGCTGCGCGCGCGAGGGTGTACGGCACAATGACCGTGCCCCAGCGGCCCCTTCGACGCTATGGAATCGACGGAATCGACGTGATGAGCAGGACGACAGTCAGGGACGTCTCGACCACCGACCGGGAACGCACCGAGGCCCCGCGCACGGTGGGTGGAAGCCGGGCCTTCGCGGTCCTGCTGCTGATCACCGGTGCGGCCGGGCTGCTCGCCTCCTGGGTCATCACGCTCGACAAGTTCAAGCTGCTGGAGGACCCGAACTTCACCCCCGGGTGCAGCCTCAACCCGGTCGTCTCCTGCGGCAACATCATGAAGAGCGACCAGGCGTCCGTCTTCGGGTTCCCCAACCCGATGCTCGGGCTCGTCGCCTACGGCATGGTCATCTGCGTCGGCGTGAGCCTGCTCGCCCGTGCCACCTACCCGCGCTGGTACTGGCTGACCTTCAACGCGGGCACCGCCTTCGGCATCGGCTTCGTGACCTGGCTGCAGTACCAGTCGCTGTACAACATCAACTCGCTCTGCCTGTGGTGCTGCCTCGCCTGGGTCGCCACCATCCTGATGTTCTGGTACGTCACGTCCTCCAACATCCGCAACGGGTTCCTGCCCGCCCCCGGCTGGCTGAAGGGCTTCTTCGCCGAGTTCACCTGGGTCCTGCCCGTGATGCACATCGGCATCATCGGCATGCTGATCCTGACCCGCTGGTGGGACTTCTGGACCAGCTGACGGCGGCTCCTCCCGGGGGCGGCCGCCGGGTCCGACGCCGGGCCGGCCGGACTGTCAGTGGCGTGACATAGGGTTTTCCGTGTGGAGCCCGATCTGTTCACCGCCGCCGCAGAAGAACGCCAGGAGAAGGACCCGGCCGCCAGCCCTCTGGCCGTACGGATGCGCCCGCGCACCCTGGACGAGGTCGTGGGCCAGCAGCACCTGCTGAAGCCCGGCTCGCCCCTGCGCAGACTGGTCGGCGAGTCCGGCGGCGGCCCCGCCGGCCCCTCCTCGGTGATCCTCTGGGGCCCGCCCGGCACCGGCAAGACGACCCTGGCGTACGTCGTCTCCAAGGCCACCAACAAGCGGTTCGTGGAGCTCTCCGCGATCACGGCCGGAGTCAAGGAGGTCCGCGCGGTGATCGAGGGCGCCCGTCGTGCCACCGGCGGCTTCGGCAAGGAGACCGTCCTCTTCCTCGACGAGATCCACCGCTTCAGCAAGGCCCAGCAGGACTCCCTCCTCCCGGCCGTCGAGAACCGCTGGGTCACCCTGATCGCGGCGACCACGGAGAACCCGTACTTCTCGGTGATCTCCCCGCTGCTGTCCCGCTCCCTGCTCCTCACCCTCGAACCGCTCACCGACGACGACCTGCGCGGGCTGCTCCAGCGCGCCCTCACCGACGAGCGCGGCCTGAAAGGCGCCGTCACCCTCCCCGAGGACACCGAGGCGCACCTCCTGCGGATCGCCGGCGGCGACGCCCGCCGTGCCCTGACCGCCCTGGAGGCCGCGGCCGGCGCGGCTCTCGACAAGGGGGAGGGGGAGATCGGTCTCCAGACGCTGGAGGAGACCGTCGACCGCGCCGCCGTGAAGTACGACCGCGACGGCGACCAGCACTACGACGTGGCCAGCGCCCTGATCAAGTCCATCCGCGGTTCGGACGTGGACGCCGCGCTGCACTACCTGGCGCGGATGATCGAGGCCGGTGAGGACCCCCGGTTCATCGCCCGACGACTGATGATCTCCGCCAGCGAGGACATCGGCCTGGCCGATCCGAACGCGTTGCCCATAGCCGTCGCCGCCGCCCAGGCCGTCGCCATGATCGGCTTCCCCGAGGCGGCGCTCACCCTCAGCCACGCCACCATCGCCCTCGCCCTGGCCCCGAAGTCCAACGCGGCGACGACCGCCATCGGCGCGGCCATGGAGGACGTGAGGAAGGGCCTGGCCGGTCCCGTGCCCCCGCATCTGCGGGACGGGCACTACAAGGGCGCGGCCAAACTCGGCCACGCCCAGGGGTATGTGTACCCGCACGACCTGCCCGAGGGCATCGCAGCCCAGCAGTACGCACCGGACGCCATCAAGGAGCGGGAGTACTACACCCCGACCCGGCACGGCGCCGAGGCCCGGTACGCCGACGCGGTGGAGTGGACCAGGAAGAACCTCGGTCGGAAGCAGTCCTGAACCCCTGTAGACTCCTCCACAGTGCTGCGTCCCGTGTCCGGCTCCGGTCGGCGCCTCAGGCGGGACATCCAGCCGGATCTTCGGATCCAGGAGCGTCGCGCACCGTCGTAGGTGTCGCGGGCAGCCCACCACCACTCGGATTACCGGGACCGGTCGGTGGGCCGTTCGTGTGCTGCACGTATGTGCCCAGACCAGGGGAGCGGCTACCCGACATGTCCCTCGCGGACCTGACGGGATTCCCCGGCTGCGGATGCGACCTCCCGTAACCCTGAGGCAGCCGAATTGAAGGAAAAGGAAAAGAAGTGGCGAACCAGTCCCGCCCCAAGGTCAAGAAGTCGCGTGCCCTCGGCATCGCGCTGACCCCGAAGGCCGTCAAGTACTTCGAGGCCCGCCCCTACCCGCCGGGTGAGCACGGCCGTGGCCGCAAGCAGAACTCGGACTACAAGGTCCGTCTGCTCGAGAAGCAGCGTCTGCGCGCGCAGTACGACGTGTCCGAGCGCCAGCTCGTCCGCGCCTACGAGCGTGCCTCCAAGGTCCAGGGCAAGACCGGCGAGGCCCTGATCATCGAGCTCGAGCGCCGTCTCGACGCGCTGGTCCTGCGTTCGGGCATCGCCCGCACGATCTACCAGGCCCGCCAGATGGTCGTCCACGGCCACATCGAGGTCAACGGCCACAAGGTCGACAAGCCGTCCTTCCGCGTCAAGCCGGACGACGTCGTCATGGTCCGTGAGCGCAGCCGTCAGAAGCCGCTGTTCGAGGTCGCCCGCGAGGGTGGCTTCGCCGCCGACGGCGAGACCCCGCGCTACCTCCAGGTGAACCTGAAGGCCCTGGCCTTCCGTCTGGACCGCGACCCGAACCGCAAGGAGATCCCGGTCATCTGCGACGAGCAGCTCGTCGTCGAGTACTACGCCCGTTGATCCTCTTTCGACGGACGTAGTACATACGCACCGAGCGTCAGCCCGTCGTCCCCCCCGCCCTCTTGGCGGGCGGGACGGCGGGCTCTCGCCTTGCTACGGCGAGATCGCGGCGAGTCGGCGGCGGTCTCCGCGCTGGGCACTAATGCGGTACTGAGCGATCGCCGCGGCGCGATAGGCTCGGGACACGACTTTCGACGTTCAGGCATGTTCCAGGGAGCGGGTGCAGACAGTGTCCGGTGGAGAGGTGGCCGGGATCCTGGTGGCCGTCTTCTGGGCGATCCTGGTCTCCTTCCTCGCCGTCGCGCTGGCGAGGCTGGCCCAGACGCTCAAGGCGACCACCAAGCTCGTCGCGGACGTGACCGACCAGGCCGTCCCCCTCCTCGCCGAAGCGTCCACCGCGGTCCGCTCCGCGCAGACCCAGATCGAGCGGGTCGACGCCATCGCGTCCGACGTCCAGGAGGTCACGTCGAACGCCTCGGCGCTCTCCACGACCGTCGCGTCCACCTTCGGCGGCCCCCTCGTGAAGGTCGCTGCCTTCGGCTACGGCGTACGCCGGGCCATGGGCGGCCGCCGGGAGGGCGAGCCCGCCGAGGAGCGGCGTCGTACCGTGATCGTGGGACGCACCGTTCCGGGCACGCGCCGGAGCAGGCGTGACACCCGTGGAAAGAAGGACTGACCGAGCGATGTTCCGCCGTACGTTCTGGTTCACCACAGGGGTCGCCGCCGGAGTGTGGGCCACCACCAAGGTCAACCGCAAGCTGAAGCAGCTCACCCCCGAGCACCTCGCCACCCAGGCCGCGCACAAGGCGGTCGAGGCGGGCCACAGGATCAAGGACCGGGCCGTGCACTTCGCGCTCGACGTCCGCGACAACATGGCCCAGCGGGAGGCCGAGTTGGGCGAGGCACTCGGCATCGAGGCCAACCCCGACACGTACCCGGAGCTTCCGGCCCCACGGCGCGTCGTCGCCATCGAGAACAGCAACACCCCGAAGTACAGCAGGAATCCGCGGTACGCCGACAACTCGTCGTACCCGTACAACCGGAATGAGGACCACTGATGGAGTCGGCCGAGATTCGTCGCCGCTGGTTGAGCTTCTTCGAGGAGCGCGGTCACACCGTTGTCCCTTCGGCGTCGCTCATCGCGGACGACCCGACTCTGCTCCTGGTCAACGCGGGCATGGTCCCCTTCAAGCCGTACTTCCTGGGTGAGGTCAAGCCCTCCTTCGCCCGCGCCACCAGCGTCCAGAAGTGCGTCCGCACGCCTGACATCGAAGAGGTCGGCAAGACCACCCGGCACGGCACGTTCTTCCAGATGTGCGGCAACTTCTCCTTCGGCGACTACTTCAAGGAAGGCGCCATCAAGCACGCCTGGGAGCTGCTCACCAGCCCCCAGGACAAGGGTGGTTACGGCCTGGAGCCGGAGAAGCTCTGGATCACCGTCTACAAGGACGACGACGAGGCCGAGCGCATCTGGCACGAGCAGATCGGCGTGCCCAAGGAGCGCATCCAGCGCCTCGGCATGAAGGACAACTACTGGTCCATGGGCGTCCCCGGCCCGTGCGGCCCGTGTTCCGAGATCAACTACGACCGCGGTCCGGAGTTCGGCGTCGAGGGCGGCCCCGCCGTCAACGACGAGCGGTACGTGGAGATCTGGAACCTGGTCTTCATGCAGTACGAGCGCGGCGAGGGCACCTCGAAGGAGGACTTCGAGATCCTCGGCGAGCTGCCCAGCAAGAACATCGACACGGGCCTCGGCCTGGAGCGCCTCGCCATGATTCTGCAGGGCGTGCAGAACATGTACGAGATCGACACCTCCATGGCGGTCATCAACAAGGCCACCGAGCTGACCGGCGTCCGCTACGGCGACGCCAAGGACTCCGACGTCTCCCTGCGTGTGGTCACCGACCACATCCGCACCGCCGTGATGCTCATCGGCGACGGCGTCACCCCCGGCAACGAGGGCCGTGGTTACGTCCTGCGCCGCATCATGCGCCGCGCCATCCGCAACATGCGCCTCCTCGGCGCCACCGGCCCGGTCGTCAAGGACCTCATCGACGTCGTCATCGGCATGATGGGTCAGCAGTACCCCGAGCTGATCACCGACCGCGAGCGCATCGAGAAGGTGGCCCTCGCCGAGGAGAACGCCTTCCTCAAGACGTTGAAGGCCGGCACCAACATCCTCGACACCGCCGTGACCGAGACCAAGGCCACCGGTGGCCGGGTCCTCGCCGGTGACAAGGCCTTCCTGCTCCACGACACCTGGGGCTTCCCGATCGACCTCACCCTGGAGATGGCCGCCGAACAGGGCCTCTCCGTGGACGAGGACGGCTTCCGCCGTCTGATGAAGGAGCAGCGGGACCGCGCCAAGGCCGACGCCCGCGCCAAGAAGACCGGCCACGCCGACCTCGGCGCCTACCGCGAGATCGCCGACGCCGCCGGCGAGACCGAGTTCATCGGCTACTCGGACACCGAGGGCGAGTCCACGGTCGTCGGCATCCTCGTCGACGGCCTCTCCTCACCTGCCGCCACCGAGGGCGACGAGGTCGAGATCGTCCTCGACCGCACCCCGTTCTACGCCGAGGGCGGCGGCCAGATCGGCGACACCGGCCGGATCAAGGTCGACTCCGGTGCCGTCATCGAGATCCGCGACTGCCAGAAGCCGGTCCCGGGCGTGTACGTCCACAAGGGCGTCGTCCAGGTCGGCGAGGTGACCGTCGGCGCCAAGGCCCAGGCCTCGATCGACGGCCGCCGCCGTACGGCCATCGCCCGCGCCCACTCGGCCACCCACCTCACCCACCAGGCCCTGCGCGACGCCCTCGGCCCGACGGCCGCCCAGGCCGGTTCCGAGAACCAGCCCGGCCGCTTCCGCTTCGACTTCGGCTCCCCGTCCGCCGTTCCGACGGCCGTGATGACCGACGTCGAGCAGAAGATCAACGAGGTGCTCTCCCGCGACCTGGACGTCCACGCGGAGATCCTGAGCCTCGACGAGGCCAAGAAACAGGGCGCCATCGCCGAGTTCGGCGAGAAGTACGGCGAGCGGGTCCGTGTCGTCACCATCGGCGACTTCTCCAAGGAGCTGTGCGGTGGCACGCACGTCCACAACACCTCGCAGCTCGGCCTGGTCAAGCTGCTGGGGGAGTCCTCGATCGGTTCCGGTGTGCGCCGTATCGAGGCCCTGGTCGGCGTCGACGCCTACAACTTCCTCGCCCGTGAGCACACGGTCGTCGCCCAGCTCCAGGAGCTGATCAAGGGCCGTCCCGAGGAGCTTCCGGAGAAGGTCTCCGCCATGCTCGGCAAGCTCAAGGATGCCGAGAAGGAGATCGAGAAGTTCCGCGCCGAGAAGGTGCTGCAGGCCGCCGCCGGTCTCGCCGAGTCCGCCAAGGACGTCGCCGGCGTCGCTCTCGTGACCGGACAGGTCCCGGACGGCACCACCGCCGACGACCTCCGCAAGCTCGTCCTCGACGTGCGCGGACGCATCCAGGGCGGCCGGGCCGTCGTGGTCGCCCTGTTCACCGTCGTGAACGGCAAGCCGCTGACGGTCATCGCCACCAACGAGGCCGCCCGCGAGCGTGGCCTGAAGGCCGGTGACCTGGTCCGTACGGCCGCCAAGACGCTCGGCGGCGGCGGTGGCGGCAAGCCGGACGTCGCCCAGGGCGGTGGCCAGAACGCGGCCGCCGTCGGTGAGGCCGTGAACGCGGTCGAGCGCCTGGTCGCCGAGACGGCCAAGTGAGCACCACGGATCACACGAGCGAAGGCGACGGTCCGGCCATGCGCCGTGGCCGCCGCCTCGCGATCGACGTCGGGGACGCCCGTATCGGGGTCGCCTCCTGCGACCCCGACGGGATCCTCGCCACCCCCGTCGAGACGGTGCCCGGACGCGATGTCCCGGCAGCTCAGCGCCGATTGAGACAGCTGGTCGACGAATACGTACCTATCGAGGTCATCGTCGGTCTGCCACGCTCCCTGAAAGGCGGAGAGGGCCCGGCCGCGGTCAAGGTACGGGGTTTCGCCCAGGAGTTGGCCCGCATGATCGCGCCCGTTCCGGTCAGACTCATCGACGAGAGGATGACCACAGTGACGGCCGGTCAAGGACTTCGTGCCTCGGGTGTGAAATCCAAGAAGGGCAGGTCGGTCATCGATCAGGCAGCGGCCGTGATCATCCTGCAACAAGCGCTGGAATCCGAACGGGCGTCAGGCACAGCACCGGGCGAGGGCGTCGAAGCCACCGCCTGACAGCTGACTTGTCGCGTAACGCCCGTGTGACTGTCTTCGCCAGCCAAGGAGGCGGCCGTGAAACCTTTCTCGGTAGCGAAGTGAATGTCAGTTGATCGCGATACGGTAACGTTCCTCATTGTGCAGTGGGTGTTCGAGCAGCCGCCGCACAGCAATGAGGTGGTATGAGGTGCCGAATGATGACCGCTAGGCCTTGCCCTGCCTCGCGGCTCTAGGGGATCGGTCGCTCGCTCCTCAGCCTTGCTGGCTGGGGCCTTCTTGCATGAGGTGCGAAGGCCCGTGGGTGACCAGCCCGAGTCACCGTGTGGAGGAGGTGTGATCGGTGACTACGTTTCAGGTGAATGAGAAGACCCACCAGGCCGTGCTTCCTCAGCGGCCTGCTCTGGAATCCGTGGCAGCAGACAACCCTGGGAGCAGGGACGAAACGGGCTGCGGACCCTCTGGGCGACAGCACGGAGGAACTGTCCTGGAACATGGGCGAGGGGAGATGCGTGAGTCCGACCTCCAGGCTCCCGCACGTCACCTTGAGGCTGCTGCGTCAGCAACAGCCGAGAGAGTGCAAGCTGCCGGTAACGGCAGCATGAAACGGCATGGCGTCGGCTCGGGCGCGGCCTACGTGGCTGTGCTTGATCGGCATGGGGTTCCGCTCATGCCGTGCCATCCTGCTCGTGCCCGCGAGCTTCTCGCCAAGGGGCGAGCGGTTGTGGTGCGGCACACGCCTTTCGCGATCCGCTTGAAGGATCGGGAAGCCAACGAATCGAGTGTGTCCGGCGTGGCCGTACGTATCGATCCCGGTTCGAAAGGAACCGGGATTGCTGTGACTGCTGACTTCACAGTAGAGAACAGTGAGCCAGCAGTGCACCATAAAGCGCGGCGAGGGCTGGCAGCCATCGAAATCCAACACCGTGGCGCGCAGATCCATAAAGGAATGCAGCAGCGAGCCAATTATCGGCGTGCCCGGAGGTCACGAAATCTTCGCCATCGCGCTCCTCGATTTGACAATCGTACTCGTCCAGATGGCTGGTTGGCCCCCTCATTGCAGCACCGAGTGGACACAGTTGGTTCAATCGTTGAACGGCTGGTGCGTTACTTCCCTGTCATAGAAATTCACGTCGAACGGGTTTGCTTCGACCTTCACGCAATGAGTGAGGGAAAGAACCATCTTGAGGCCGGGAAGTATCAGCAGGGCACCCTCGCCGGGTATGAGATCCGTCAGTACCTGCTGGAGAAATGGGGGCGAGCATGCGCCTACTGCGGAGCCGAGGGTATTCCGTTGCAGGTGGAGCACATCCTGCCCAAGGCGCGTGGTGGTTCTGACCGAATCTCCAACCTCACCCTTGCGTGCTCGCCTTGTAATCGCGCCAAAGGCGCACAGCCGGTGACGGAATTTATGAGTCGGCGCCCACATACGCTGAAGCGGATTCTGGGTATGGCCAAAGCTCCGTTGAAAGATGCGGCCGCTGTGAATACGACGCGTTGGCGGATCATGGAACGCCTTCGTGAAACAGGATTTCCTGTGTATGGGTGGTCCGGTGGTCGAACCCAGCATAATCGCATCAATCAAGGGCTTGCGAAGTCCCATACTTTGGATGCGCTTGCAGTCGGCGATATCGACAGCTGTACAACTATTGTTCGCTATCCTGAGAGGGTCCTTGTAGCGACCGCAATGGGACGTGGCGGATATGCTCGTACGCGTCCTGACCGAAATGGATTCCCCCGTTTGAGGCTGCCTCGCAGCAAGCAATTCTTCGGCTATTCGACTGGTGATTTGGTGCGCGCCGTCATTCCTGCAGGCAAGTACGCTGGTACAAGGGTCGGCCGGGTTGCTGTACGTGCTACTGGCCGGTTCAATATCCGTTCTGCTCAGGGAACGGCCCAGGGAATCCACCACCGCCACATGTACCTGTTGCAACGAGCTGATGGCTACGGCTACACCACCAGAGAGGAGGAAGGCGTGTATCTGACGGGCAACAACGGCCTGAGGCGCGCCGACAATCCTGATGACTGAGTATGGCCGGGGCCCAGGCTCCGAACCGTGGCATCCGGACGACCCGTTGTACGGGGACGGCGGATGGGATGGACAGCAGGACCAGGGAGGCCAGCAGTCCGCCTACGGCGGCCAGCCGCAGCAGCACTACCCGGAGCAGCAGCAGTACCAGCAGCACTACGGCAACGGCCACGGCGGCTGGGCCAACGGTCACCAGGACGCCTACGCCCAGCAGCAGTACCAGCAGGAGTACGGCGACCCGGGGCAGCAGTACCCCGGACCTGGTCAGCAGCGGTACGACCAGGTCAACGGCGGCTGGAACAACGGAACACACCAGCACCAGCAGGGCACTTACCCGGGCGACCCGAACGACCCCTACGGCGGCCAACAGCAGGCGATGGCCTACGGAGGCGGCGGCCAGCAGGACTTCTACGGGACGCCCGACGCGTATCCGCCGCCGGAGCCGCCCGCCCGCCGTCGCGCGAACACCACGCCCGCGCCCGCTCCGGAGCCCGAGGCCGAGCAGTCAGCCGCCGAACGGACCGACTGGGACCCCGGGCCGGACCAGGGCGAGCACGCGTTCTTCGCGGGTAGCGCCGATGACGACGAGGACGACGAGCCGGAGGGGCCCGCAGGCCGGGGCGACCGGAAGGGCCGCGGCGGCAAGTCCAAGAAGCCGGGTAAGGGCGGCAAGAAGCGTCGCAGCGGGTGCGCCTGCCTGGTGGTCGTCATGGTCTTCGGCGGCGGCTTCGCCGGTGTCAGCTATTTCGGCTACCAGTTCTTCCAGAGCCGCTTCGGCGACGCTCCCGATTACTCGGGTAACGGCACGAACGACACCGTGACGATCACGGTTGCCAAGGGTGAGTTCGGGTCGGACATCGGGCAGAAGCTGAAGGCGGCCGGGGTTGTCAAGAGTGTGGACGCCTTTACGGCCGCGCTGGCGAAGAACCCCAAGGGAATTCAGGCCGGCGTTTATCTCCTCAAGAAGGAGATGTCCGCTGAAAGCGCTATCGCCTTGATGCTGGATCCGAAGAGCCAGAACAACTTCACTGTGCGCGAAGGCGAGCGAAACAGCGCGATCTATGTCTTGATCGACAAGGAACTCGGCCTCAAGAAGGGCACCACCGCGGACGTAGCCGAGAAGAAGTGGGACACACTCGGCCTGCCCAAGTGGGCGAACGACAACGACGACATCAAGGATCCGCTGGAAGGATTCCTCTACCCGTCCACCTATCCGGTTGCCAAGGACATGAAGCCCGAGGCCGTTCTCAAGGAAATGATCGCCCTGGCGAAGGCGAAGTACGAGCAGTTCGATCTGGTCGGCAAGGCCAAGGGGCTGAAGCTCGAGAATCCACTTCAGGTCCTTACGGTCGCGAGCCTCGTACAGGCCGAGGGAAACAACGACAAGGATTACAAGAAGATCGCGCGGGTCGTCTACAACCGCCTTGAGCCCAATAACGCGGAAACGGCTGGTCTGCTCGACTTCGACTCGACGGTCAATTACCTGCGCGGTGAATCCAAGTTGGCGACCGGCTCGGTCGACTCGCTGCGGCGTATCGATGACCCGTACAACACGTACAAGGTGTATGGATTGCCGCCCGGGCCGATCGGGAATCCCGGCGACGAGGCGATCGAGGGAGCGCTCACGCCAGCCAAAGGCGACTGGTACTACTTTGTCTCGCTGAAGGATAAGACGCTGTTCGCCGTGACCAACGCAGAGCACAACCGCAATCGCGAGCAGTACTTGAAGGAACAGAACGGATGAGCCGCACCGCCGGCAAGAACCGTGCCGCCGTGCTCGGTTCGCCGATCGCCCACTCGCTCTCGCCGGTGCTGCACCGGGCCGCCTACGCCGAACTCGGGCTCACCGACTGGTCGTACGACCGTTTCGACGTCGACGAGGAGGCGCTGCCCGGGTTCGTCGAGCAGCTCGGGCCGGAGTGGGCCGGCCTGTCGCTGACGATGCCGCTCAAGCGGGCGGTCATTCCGCTGCTGGACGAGATCACCGAGACGGCCACCTCCGTCGAGGCCGTCAACACGCTGGTGTTCACCGAGGACGGACGGCGCGTCGGCGACAACACCGACATCCCCGGCATGGTCGCCGCCCTGCGGGAGCGCGGCATCGAGCAGGTGGAGTCGGCGGCGATCCTCGGCGCGGGCGCCACCGCCTCCTCCGCACTGGCCGCGCTCGCCCGGATCTGTACGGGCGAGGTCGTGGCGTACGTCCGGAGCGAGGCGCGGGCCGCCGAGATGCGGCAGTGGGGCGAGCGACTGGACGTCGAGGTGCGTACGGCGGACTGGGCGGAGGCCCAGCGGGCGCTCCGCGCTCCGCTGGTCATCGCCACGACTCCGGCCGGGGCGACGGACGCGCTCTGCGGGGCGGTGCCGGAGCGGCCGACGACGCTGTTCGACGTGCTCTACCACCCGTGGCCGACGGAGCTCGCCGCGCGCTGGTCGGCCTACGGCGGTGCCGTCGTCAGTGGGCTGGATCTCCTCGTCCACCAGGCGGTTCTGCAGGTCGAGCAGATGACGGGGTGCAAGACGGCGCCGGTGGCGGCGATGCGGGCCGCGGGGGAGCGGGCGCTGGCTGAGCGGGACTGAGCCTTCCTCGTGCGCTGATCCAGGTCACCCGTGCACCCAGGGCCCTGCTGCTCGGCGGGCTCACGGGCAGGATCTCCATCACCGTGCGGGCCGGGCCACATGTGAGGCGATCAAGCGCGCGGTGGCGAAGACGGGACGACCTGGCGCGGTCCCCGCCATTCGGCGCCCGTCGCCCCCGTCCGTCTGCTGGACCCGTGACCGGCTCGCGCCCCGGACGTGGGAGGATCGGAGGTGGCGGGCCGGGGCCGCGCACCCGGTAGCCGTCGCCGTACGCGAGGACGCGCGTACACGCAGGCAGGACGCAGTACCGGGCGCGAGCACTGAGGAGCACCGTTGAGCAGGTTGCGCTGGCTGACCGCGGGGGAGTCCCACGGTCCCGCACTTGTCGCGACGCTGGAGGGTCTTCCCGCCGGCGTGCCGATCACCACGGAGATGGTGGCGGACCACTTGGCCCGGCGGCGGCTGGGCTATGGACGCGGTGCCCGGATGAAGTTCGAGCGCGACGAGGTCACCTTCCTCGGTGGTGTGCGGCACGGGCTCACCATGGGCTCCCCGGTGGCGATCATGGTCGGCAACACCGAGTGGCCGAAGTGGGAGCAGGTCATGTCCGCCGACCCGGTCGACCCGGAGATCCTGGCCGGCCTCGCCCGCAACGCTCCGCTGACCCGCCCCCGGCCCGGTCACGCGGACCTGGCCGGTATGCAGAAGTACGGCTTCGACGAGGCCCGGCCGGTGCTGGAGCGGGCCTCCGCCCGCGAGACCGCCGCCCGCGTGGCCCTCGGTGCTGTCGCCCGGTCGTACCTGAAGGAGACGGCCGGGATCGAGATCGTCAGCCACGTGGTCGAGCTGGCCGCCGCCAAGGCTCCGCAGGGCGTGTACCCGACTCCGGCGGACGTGGACAGGCTGGACGCGGACCCGGTGCGCTGCCTGGACGCCGACGCGTCGAAGGCGATGGTCGCGGAGATCGACCAGGCCCACAAGGACGGCGACACCCTCGGCGGCGTCGTCGAGATCCTGGCGTACGGCGTGCCCGTGGGCCTCGGCTCGCACGTCCACTGGGACCGCAAGCTGGACGCCCGTCTCGCCGGTGCGCTGATGGGCATCCAGGCCATCAAGGGCGTCGAGATCGGCGACGGCTTCGAGCTGGCACGGGTGCCCGGCTCCAAGGCGCACGACGAGATCGTGAACACCCCCGAGGGCATCCGCCGGGTCTCCGGCCGCTCCGGTGGGACCGAGGGCGGGCTCACCACGGGCGAGCTGCTGCGCGTCCGCGCGGCCATGAAGCCGATCGCGACCGTGCCGCGCGCCCTGCAGACCGTCGACGTGACCACGGGCGAGGCCGCGCAGGCCCACCACCAGCGCTCCGACGTCTCCGCCGTGCCGGCGGCCGGCATCGTCGCCGAGGCGATGGTGGCCCTGGTGCTGGCCGACGCGGTGGCCGAGAAGTTCGGCGGCGACAGCGTCACCGAGACGGCCCGCAACGTCCGCTCCTACCTCGACCACCTCGCGATCCGATGAGCCCGGTGCCTCTGGTCGTCCTCGTCGGCCCCATGGGCGTGGGTAAGTCCACCGTCGGACAGCAGCTCGCCGAGCGGCTGGGCGTCGCCTACCGCGACACCGACGACGACATCGTGGCCGAGCAGGGCCGCGAGATCGCGGAGATCTTCGTCGACGAGGGCGAGCCCGCCTTCCGCTCCATCGAGAAGCGGGCCGTGCTCACGGCGCTCGCGGGCCACGACGGCGTCCTCGCCCTCGGCGGCGGCGCGATCCTCGACGCCGACACCCGCGCCCTGCTCGTGGGACAGCGGGTCGTGTATCTCTCGATGGACGTCGAGGAGGCCGTCAAGCGCACCGGCCTCAACGTCGCCCGCCCCCTGCTGGCCGTCAACCCCCGCAAGCAGTGGCGGGAGTTGATGGAGGCACGACGCAACCTCTACGAGGAGGTCGCCACGGCCGTCGTCGCCACCGACGGCCGCACGCCCGAGGAAGTCACCCGGGCGGTCCTGGACGCACTGGAGTTGAAAAAAGCATGAGCGAGACAGTGACCCGTATCCAGGTCGGCGGTACGGCGGGCACCGAGCCGTACGAGGTCCTGGTGGGGCGTCAACTTCTCGGCGAACTCGGTGGATTGATCGGCAACCGGGCCAAGCGGGTCGCCGTGATCCACCCCGAGGCGCTGGCGGACACCGGGGAGGCGCTGCGCGCGGACCTGGCGGAGCAGGGCTTCGAGACCGTCGCGATCCAGGTGCCGAACGCGGAGGAGGCCAAGACCGCCGAGGTCGCCGCGTACTGCTGGAAGGCGCTCGGCCAGTCCGGGTTCACCCGGACCGATGTCATCGTCGGAGTCGGCGGCGGCGCCACCACGGACCTGGCCGGCTTCGTGGCGGCCACCTGGCTGCGCGGGGTCCGCTGGATCGCCGTTCCCACCACCGTCCTCGCCATGGTGGACGCCGCCGTCGGCGGCAAGACCGGCATCAACACCGCCGAGGGCAAGAATCTGGTGGGCGCGTTCCACCCGCCGGCCGGGGTGCTGTGCGACCTGGCCGCGCTGGACTCCCTGCCGGTCAACGACTACGTCTCCGGCCTGGCCGAGATCATCAAGGCCGGTTTCATCGCCGACCCGGTGATCCTGGACCTGATCGAGTCCGACCCGCAGGCCGCCCGCACCCCCGCCGGGCCGCACACCTCGGAGCTGATCGAGCGGTCGATCCGGGTCAAGGCCGAGGTCGTCTCCGGCGACCTCAAGGAGTCCGGGCGCCGCGAGATCCTCAACTACGGGCACACCCTGGCCCACGCGATCGAGAAGAATGAGCGCTACCAGTGGCGGCACGGCGCGGCCGTGTCCGTCGGTATGCACTTCGCGGCCGAACTGGGCCGTCTGGCGGGCCGGTTGGACGACGTCACCGCCGACCGCCACCGCACGGTCCTGGAGTCCGTCGGGCTGCCGCTGACCTACCGCTACGACCAGTGGCCGAGGCTGCTGGAGACGATGAAGGTCGACAAGAAGTCCCGGGGCGACCTGCTGCGCTTCATCGTCCTGGACGGTCTGGCCAAGCCCACCGTCCTGGAAGGACCCGACCCGGCGATCCTGCTCGCCGCCTACGGCGAAGTGGGCCAGTAACGCCCGCTCGGGCACCACTTGCCCGATTCGCCTTGTGTCCCTGGCCACTTGGGCACTTCGGGCTGCCCCCGGCCGTTCACCAAACGACGGCCGGGGACGGTACCGTTCGGTGAGGGCGGGGTCGAAGGACCCCGCTCGCCAGTGTCGATGTGACTGTACGAGACGGAGTGGCACCGGATGCAGCACGCAGTGGGAGCTCCGCTGCCGCCGCCCCAACGGCCGGGGCAGGACCCGGCGGCCCCGTGGTCGCCGACCGCGAACCACCAGGGACACCCGGCACCCCCGCACCCCGGAGCACCGGGCGCGAACCCGCCGGGGCACCCCGGTGCGGGCCACCCGTTCCCCGGGCACGCACCCGGCGCCGTACCGCCGCCCCCCCGCACCGGCGGCTCCGCCCACCCGGCCGCACCCCCGTCTCGGCACCCCCACCCGCCCCTCCCGGCTCGGTGCCCCGCGGCGGGTGCGGCCCCGGGCACCCGCACCCCGCCGCCCGCAGCAGACGGCGATGCCGAGGGACGCCACCGGACACGTGCAACTGCCGCCGGGCGGCCCCGTGACCATGCCGCCGCCCGCCACTGGCGCCCCCGACGTCACAACCACCACACTCGCGGTCCTGCTGATCGGGCCCGCGGGGGCGGGCAAGACCAGCGTCGCCAAGTACTGGGCGGACCACCGCCGGGTGCCCACCGCGCACATCAGCCTGGACGACGTGCGCGAGTGGGTGCGTTCGGGCTTCGCGGACCCGCAGTCCGGGTGGAACGACAACTCCGAGGCGCAGTATCGTCTCGCCCGCCGCACCTGCGGCTTCTCCGCCAGGAACTTCCTGGCCAACGGCATCTCCTGCATCCTCGACGACGCCGTCTTCCCCGACCGCCCGGTTGTCGGCCTCGGCGGCTGGAAGCGGCACGTCGGCCCCGGCCTGCTCCCGGTCGTCCTCCTTCCGGGCCTGGAGATTGTCCTTGAGCGCAACGCCGAGCGCTCGGGCAACCGCCGTCTCACCGACGAAGAGGTGGCCCGGATCCACGGCCGGATGGCGGGCTGGTACGGCTCGGGCCTCCCGATCATCGACAACTCCCAGCTGGATGTCCCGGCCACGGCTAGGGTCCTGGACGAGGTCCTGGCGAGGTCGATCGCCAGTCCCCCGAAGTGGTGACCACGTCCCACTGAAGCCGTGCCCCGAAAGGGGCGCGGGAACTGCGCGAACAACCCCCACCGACCCGCACTCGGCACTCAAGCCCCGCCACCCCGCTCCCCTCAGATCGCCCCCAGTCGGCCCCGCTCGACCGGCGGCTGTCCGCCGAAGCTCATACGCTCGGCACATGTCAGAGGTGTACGCGGCCCGCCGCGCCCGGCTCAGGGATCGCTGCCACTCCAGCGGCAGCGCCACCGCACTCGTCACGCGTCCGGCCAACATCCGGTATCTGGCGGGCGCGGCACCCGCGGGAGCCGTCCTCCTGCTGGGCGGGGGCGAGGACGTCCTGGTCTGTGGCGCACCCCCGCGAGGGGAGATCGGCGAGGGCCGGCCCGACGAGGCCGTACGCGTCCAGGTGCTGCCGAGCCCCGGTGGCGACCCGGCGGTCGCAGCCGCCGACCTGGTCACGGCGCTCGACGTCGAGTCGCTGGCCGTGGAGGAACACCATCTCACCGTGGCCCGCCACCGGGCGATCCGCTCGGTCGCCCCCCGGCTGCGGCTTGCCGATCTCGGCGGCGCGGTCGAACAGCTGAGAGTGATCAAGGACGAGGAGGAGATCTCCTGTCTGCGGATCGGCGCGGAGATCGCCGACCAGGCCCTGGGCGAACTCCTCGAATCGATCCTCGTCGGCCGCACCGAGCGCCATCTCGCCCTGGAACTGGAGCGCCGCCTCGTCGACCACGGCGCGGACGGCCCCGCCTTCCCGACCTCCGTCGCCACCGGACCGAACTCCGGCCGTCCCGGTCACGTACCCACCGACCGACGGGTCGAGGAGGGCGACTTCCTCTCCGTCTGCCTCGGCGCGACCTATCGCGGCTACCGCTGTGAGATCGGCCGTACGTTCGTGATCGGCACCTCGCCCGCGGACTGGCAGATCGAGCTGTACGACCTGGTCTTCGCAGCCCAGCGGGCCGGACGGGAGGCACTCACACCCGGTGCGGGCTACCGTGCCGTGGACCGGGCGGCCCGCCAGGTCCTGGACTCGGCGGGGCACGGTGAGCGCCTCCCGCCGCTGATGGGGCACGGGGTCGGACTCGAAATCGACGAGGACCCGCAGTTGGCCCCCGCGGCCAT
Source organism: Streptomyces sp. MNU76 (assembly GCF_020982545.1). GTDB lineage: Bacteria > Actinomycetota > Actinomycetes > Streptomycetales > Streptomycetaceae > Streptomyces. Next base: position 407,746 of record NZ_JAJKLK010000019.1, read on the forward strand.
GGGTAAACTGGACGCTTGCGTGCCGGTCACCGTCGAACCGGGGGTCCACCTCCCGGGCAGGGGCGGCGTCCGGATCGATGACACGCTCGTCGTACGCCCCGAGGCGGACGGCGGACCCGAGCTACTCACCATCACGACCAAGGAGCTGCTCGCGCTCTAGCTCATCGGCTGGGCGCGTGGCCCGGGGTCGTCCACGTCAGTCCAGGAGATTCCGCAACCGTGGCTTCCACGAACGACCTCAAGAACGGCCTGGTGCTCAAGCTCGAAGGCGGCCAGCTCTGGTCCGTCGTCGAGTTCCAGCACGTCAAGCCCGGCAAGGGCCCGGCCTTCGTGCGCACCAAGCTCAAGAACGTGCTCTCCGGCAAGGTCGTCGACAAGACGTTCAACGCCGGCGTCAAGGTCGAGACGGCCACTGTCGACAAGCGCGACATGCAGTTCTCCTACATGGACGGCGAGTACTTCGTCTTCATGGACATGGAGACCTACGACCAGCTCATGGTCGACCGCAAGGCCGTCGGCGACGCCGCCAACTTCCTGATCGAGGGTTTCACCGCCACCGTCGCGCAGCACGAGGGCGAGGTGCTCTTCGTGGAGCTGCCGGCCGCCGTCGAGCTCGTCATCCAGGAGACCGAGCCGGGCGTCCAGGGCGACCGCTCCACCGGTGGCACCAAGCCCGCCATCCTGGAGACCGGCCACCAGATCCAGGTGCCGCTCTTCATCACCACCGGTGAGAAGATCAAGGTCGACACCCGCACGAGCGACTACCTCGGCCGGGTGAACAGCTAACCGTGGCTGCCCGTAACACGGCCCGCAAGCGCGCCTTCCAGATCCTCTTCGAGGGCGACCAGCGCGGGGTCGACGTCCTGACCGTCCTCGCGGACTGGATCCGGCACGCCCACAGCGACACCCGCCAACCCCCGGTCAGCGAGTACACCATGGAGCTGGTCGAGGGGTACGCCGAGCGCGCCAAGCGGATCGACGAGTTGATCGCGCAGTACTCGGTGGGGTGGACGCTCGACCGGATGCCGGTGGTGGACCGCAACATCCTGCGGCTCGGCGCGTACGAGCTGATCTGGGTCGACGCCACTCCGGACGCGGTGGTGCTGGACGAGATGGTGCAGCTGGCGAAGGAGTTCTCCACGGACGACTCACCGTCGTTCGTGAACGGGCTGCTCGGCCGGTTGAAGGACCTCAAGCCTTCGCTCCGCCGGGAAGGCGAGTAGGTAGGAAACGGGGAGCGCCGTCGGGGTGCTGTGCGGAGTCGGCTGCGGGTGGTCCGTGGCCGGTCGCGCAGTTCCCCGCGCCCCCCTTTCGGGGCGCTGCCCCGCTCCTCGGTGACCACGCACCGTACGACAAGCACAAAAGCCGCCGGGGTGGCCCGAACCCATCGGTTCGAGGCACCCCGGCGGCACGTTTCTGCTGGTATTTCCCGGAGGTCAGTTGTCCTCGTGGGAGACGGCGCGGCGCGCGTCCGCGTCCAGGACGCCCCAGCTGATCAGCTGCTCGGTGAGGACCGAGGGGGACTGGTCGTAGATGACGGCGAGTGTGCGCAGGTCGTCCTGGCGGATCGAGAGCACCTTGCCGTTGTAGTCACCGCGCTGGGACTGGATCGTCGCCGCGTAACGCTGCAGCGGGCCCGCCTTCTCGGCCGGCACGTGCGCCAGGCGCTCCAGGTCCAGGACGAGCTTCGGCGGCGGCTCGGCGGCGCCACCAGGGGTCGTGCCAGGAAGCAGCTCCTGCACGGGAACCCCGTAGAAGTCCGCCAGCTCCGCGAGGCGCTGCACGGTGACGGCGCGGTCGCCGCGCTCGTACGAACCGACCACGACCGCCTTCCAGCGTCCCTGGGACTTCTCCTCGACACCGTGGAGGGATAGGCCCTGCTGGGTGCGGATGGCCCGGAGCTTGGCCCCGAGCTGTTTGGCGTATTCGCTGGACATATAGCTCCCCGGACGAAGGCTGGTGACTCACTGTGAGGTTACGCAGCGTGACTCTGCCCCGTCAAGCCGAACGGTCCGGACCGACTCTTCCGTGGCAACCGCGTTCCCTTGGGCCAGGGGGGTGATCAGGGGCGTTGCAGGGGCCTGCTAACGTTGACTGCGCAAATCCGACGTCCTTTAAGGTCCGTCCCGTGAGGCGGAGAAGGAGGTCCGTTTCGTATGGACACGCACGACCCGCAGCACCTGCCCCAGGACGCGCCGTCGTCCGATGCGCGGCCCGTTCTCGAAGGCCCCGACATCGCGCGCGTACTGACCCGCATCGCCCACGAGATCGTCGAACGCGCCAAGGGCGCCGACGACGTGGTGCTCCTCGGCATCCCGACCAGGGGCGTCTTCCTCGCGCAGCGGCTCGCCGCCAAGCTCGCGGAGATCACCGACCGCAAGATCCCGGTCGGCTCGCTCGACATCACCATGTACCGCGACGACCTGCGCATGCACCCGCCGCGTGCGCTGGCCCGCACCGAGATCCCCGGTGACGGCATCGACGGCCGCCTGGTGGTCCTCGTCGACGACGTGCTCTTCTCAGGCCGCACGATCCGCGCTGCGCTCGACGCGCTGAACGACATCGGCCGCCCGCGCGCCGTCCAGCTCGCGGTCCTCGTCGACCGGGGCCACCGCGAACTGCCCATCCGCGCCGACTACGTCGGCAAGAACCTCCCCACGTCGCTGCGGGAGACGGTCAAGGTCCAGCTCGCCGAGGAAGACGGTCGGGACACCGTCCTGCTCGGTGAGAAGCGGACCGCCCAGCAGTAGCACGCGCGCGTGCGGCCTGGTGCCGTACGTCTCCTCGCGATGCCCCTGACTGCCCGTAATCTCCCGAACTGCCTTACGGAGCCTGAAAGATGCAGCGTCATCTCATCTCGGCCGCCGACCTCACCCGTGACGACGCCGTCCTGATCCTCGACACCGCCGAGGAGATGGCCCGGGTCGCCGACCGGCCGATCAAGAAACTGCCGACCCTGCGCGGCCGGACGATCGTCAACCTCTTCTTCGAGGACTCCACCCGCACCCGGATCTCCTTCGAGGCCGCCGAGAAGCGCCTCTCGGCGGACGTCATCAACTTCACCGCCAAGGGGTCGAGCGTCTCCAAGGGCGAGTCCCTGAAGGACACCGCCCAGACCCTCGAAGCCATGGGCGTCGACGCCGTCGTCATCCGTCACGGCGCCTCGGGGGCCCCGTACCGGCTGGCGACCTCAGGCTGGATCGACGCCGCCGTGATCAACGCCGGCGACGGCACCCACCAGCACCCCACCCAGGCCCTGCTGGACGCCTTCACCATGCGCCGCCGCCTCGTCGGCCGGGACGCCGGGCTCGGGCAGGACCTGTCCGGCAAGCGGATCACGCTCGTCGGCGACGTCCTGCACAGCCGGGTCGCCCGCTCCAACGTCGACCTGCTGCACACCCTCGGCGCCGAGGTCACCCTCGTCGCCCCGCCCACCCTGGTCCCGGTCGGCGTCGAGACCTGGCCCTGCGAGGTGTCGTACGACCTCGACAGCACGCTCGCCAAGTCCGACGCGGTGATGATGCTGCGGGTGCAGCGGGAGCGGATGAACGCCGCGTTCTTCCCGACCGAGCGCGAGTACTCGCGGCGCTACGGCCTCGACGGCGACCGCATGGCGCGGATGCCCGAGCACGCCATCGTGATGCACCCGGGCCCGATGGTCCGGGGCATGGAGATCACCGCCGAGGTCGCCGACTCCGACCGCTGCACCGTCGTAGAGCAGGTCGCCAACGGTGTCTCCATCCGGATGGCCGTGCTCTACCTGCTGCTGGGCGGCAACGAGCCCGCCGTGACCCACACCCGCACCACCGAGGAGAAGTAAGACATGAGCAAGATCCTGATCCGCGGTGCGAAGGTGCTGGGCGGCGAGCCGCAGGACGTCCTGATCGACGGCGAGATCATCGCGGAGATCGGTACCGGGCTGTCCGCCGAGGACGCCCAGGTCGTCGAGGCCGACGGCAAGGTGCTCCTGCCGGGCCTGGTCGACCTGCACACCCATCTGCGCGAGCCCGGCCGCGAGGACTCCGAGACCGTGCTGACCGGCACGCGCGCGGCGGCCTCCGGCGGCTACACGGCCGTCTTCGCCATGGCCAACACCTTCCCGGTCGCCGACACCGCCGGCGTGGTCGAGCAGGTCTACCGGCTCGGGCAGGAGCACGGCTACTGCGACGTGCAGCCCATCGGCGCCGTCACCGTCGGCCTGGAGGGCAAGAAGCTCGCCGAGCTGGGCGCGATGCACGAGTCGGCCGCCGGTGTCACCGTCTTCTCGGACGACGGCAAATGCGTCGACGACGCGGTGATCATGCGCCGGGCCCTGGAGTACGTGAAGGCCTTCGGCGGCGTCGTCGCCCAGCACGCGCAGGAGCCCCGGCTGACCGAGGGCGCCCAGATGAACGAGGGCGTCGTCTCCGCCGAGCTGGGCCTCGGCGGCTGGCCCGCGGTGGCCGAGGAGTCGATCATCGCCCGGGACGTCCTGCTCGCCGAGCACGTCGGCTCCCGCGTCCACATCTGCCACCTCTCGACCGCCGGGTCCGTCGAGATCGTCCGCTGGGCCAAGTCCCGGGGCATCGACGTCACCGCCGAGGTCACCCCGCACCACCTCCTCCTCACCGACGAGCTGGTGCGGTCGTACAACCCGGTGTACAAGGTCAACCCGCCGCTGCGCACGGAGCGCGACGTGCTGGCCCTGCGCGAGGCGCTCGCCGACGGCACGATCGACATCGTCGCCACCGACCACGCCCCGCACCCGCACGAGGACAAGGACTGCGAGTGGGCCGCGGCGGCCATGGGCATGGTCGGCCTGGAGACCGCCCTGTCGGTGGTCCAGGAGACGATGGTCACCACCGGTCTGCTCGACTGGGCCGGCGTCGCGGACCGTATGTCGTTCAAGCCCGCGAGGATCGGCCGGGCGACCGGTCACGGACGTCCCGTCTCGGCAGGTGAGCCCGCCAACCTCACGCTCGTCGACACGGCATACCGTGGGTCGGTGGACCCCGCGGGCTTCGCCTCGCGCAGCCGCAACACCCCCTACGAGGGCCGCGAGCTGCCGGGCCGTGTCACGCACACGTGGCTGCGGGGCAAGGCCACGCTCGTCGACGGGAAGCTCACGTGACACCTGTAATTCTGCTGGCCGCGCAGAAGGAGTCGGCCGAGGTCACCGACTGGGCCGCGCGCATCGGCTGGGTCGTCGGACTCGCCCTCTTCGTCGCGCTCGTGTACTGGCTGATGCGCGAGGGCTGGAAGTGGCGCGGCACGCTCCAGAGCGATCTGCCCGAGTTGCTCACCGCGCCGGACGAGCCGGGCGAGGCCAGACTGAGCATGAGCGGCAGGTACCACGGCTCCACCACCGCCGGGCAGTGGCTCGACCGCATCGTGGCGCACGGCCTGGGCACCCGCAGCCGGGTCGAGCTGACGCTGACGGACGCGGGCCTGGACGTCGTACGCCCGGGAGCGACGGACTTCTTCGTCCCGGTCGCGGCGCTGCGCGAGGCCCGGCTCGACAAGGGCATCGCCGGGAAGGTCCTCACCGAGGGCGGCCTGCTGGTCGTCACCTGGGAGCACGGCGGCAAGCTGCTCGACTCCGGGTTCCGCTCCGACCGCGCGGCCGAGCACAACGAGTGGGTCGAGACCCTGAACCAGATGATCAACAAGACGGAAACGGAAGGCGCACGATGACGACCTCCACTCAGGGGAACGCCTCGCAGAGAAAAGGGGCGCTTCCCGCCGTACTCGTCCTGGAGGACGGCCGGATGTTCCGCGGCCGTGCCTACGGGGCCGTGGGGGTGACCTTCGGCGAGGCCGTGTTCTCCACCGGGATGACCGGCTACCAGGAGACCCTCACCGACCCGTCGTACCACCGCCAGGTCGTCGTCATGACCGCCCCGCACGTCGGCAACACCGGCGTCAACGACGAGGACTCCGAGTCGAAGAAGATCTGGGTCTCCGGCTATGTCGTCCGCGACCCCGCGCGCGTGCCGTCCAACTGGCGCGCCCGGCGCTCCCTGGACGACGAACTGCGCACCCAGGGCGTCGTCGGCATCTCCGGCATCGACACCCGCGCCCTCACCCGCCACCTCCGTGAGCGCGGCGCCATGCGCGTCGGCATCTTCTCCGGCAACGCGCTGCCCGATGCGGGCGTCATGCTCACCGAGGTCCGCGAGGCCCCCGAGATGAAGGGCGCGAACCTCTCGGCCGAGGTCGCCACCAAGGAGACGTACGTCGTCCCCGCGATCGGCACCAAGAAGTTCACCGTCGCCGCCGTCGACCTCGGCATCAAGGGCATGACCCCGCACCGCATGGCCGAGCGCGGCATCGAGGTGCACGTGCTCCCGGCCACCGCCACGGCCGAGGATGTGTACGCCGTGAACCCCGACGGCGTGTTCTTCTCCAACGGCCCCGGTGACCCGGCCACCGCCGACCACCCGGTCTCCGTCATGCAGGCGGTCCTGGAGCGGGGCACCCCGCTCTTCGGCATCTGCTTCGGCAACCAGATCCTGGGCCGCGCGCTCGGCTTCGGCACCTACAAGCTGAAGTACGGCCACCGCGGCATCAACCAGCCGGTGCAGGACCGTACGACCGGCAAGGTCGAGGTCACCGCGCACAACCACGGCTTCGCCGTCGACGCGCCGCTCGACCAGGTCTCCGAGACCCCCTTCGGCCGCGCCGAGGTCTCCCACGTGTGCCTCAACGACAACGTGGTGGAGGGGCTCCAGCTCCTCGACCGGCCGGCGTTCAGCGTCCAGTACCACCCCGAAGCGGCAGCGGGCCCGCACGACGCCGCCTACCTGTTCGACCGCTTCGTATCCCTGATGGAGGGCCAGCGTGCCTAAGCGCACCGATATCCAGTCCGTCCTGGTCATCGGCTCCGGCCCGATCGTCATCGGCCAGGCCGCCGAGTTCGACTACTCCGGCACCCAGGCGTGCCGCGTGCTCAAGGCCGAGGGCCTGCGCGTGATCCTGGTCAACTCCAACCCGGCGACGATCATGACCGACCCGGAGATCGCCGACGCCACCTACGTCGAGCCGATCACCCCGGAGTTCGTCGAGAAGATCATCGCCAAGGAGCGGCCGGACGCCCTCCTGCCCACCCTCGGCGGTCAGACGGCCCTCAACACGGCCATCTCGCTGCACGAGGCCGGGACGCTGGAGAAGTACGCCGTCGAACTGATCGGCGCCAACGTCGAGGCCATCAACAAGGGCGAGGACCGCGACCTCTTCAAGGAGGTCGTCGAGGCCGTCCGCGCCAAGATCGGGCACGGCGAGTCCGCCCGCTCGGTCATCTGCCACTCCATGGACGACGTGCTCGGCGGCGTCGAGACGCTCGGCGGCTACCCCGTCGTCGTCCGCCCCTCCTTCACCATGGGCGGCGCCGGCTCCGGCTTCGCGCACGACGAGGACGAGCTGCGCCGTATCGCCGGCCAGGGCCTCACTCTCTCCCCGACCACCGAGGTGCTCCTGGAGGAGTCCATCCTCGGCTGGAAGGAGTACGAGCTGGAGCTGATGCGCGACAAGCACGACAACGTCGTGGTCGTCTGCTCCATCGAGAACTTCGACCCCATGGGCGTGCACACCGGCGACTCGATCACGGTCGCGCCCGCGATGACCCTGACCGACCGCGAGTACCAGGTGCTGCGTGACGTCGGCATCGCGATCATCCGCGAGGTCGGTGTCGACACCGGCGGCTGCAACATCCAGTTCGCGGTCAACCCCGAGGACGGCCGGGTCATCGTCATCGAGATGAACCCGCGCGTCTCGCGCTCCTCGGCCCTCGCCTCCAAGGCGACCGGCTTCCCCATCGCCAAGATCGCCGCGAAGCTGGCCGTCGGCTACACGCTCGACGAGATCCCGAACGACATCACCGAGCAGACCCCGGCCTCCTTCGAGCCGACGCTCGACTACGTCGTCGTCAAGGCCCCGCGGTTCGCCTTCGAGAAGTTCCCGTCCGCCGACTCCTCGCTGACCACCACCATGAAGTCGGTCGGCGAGGCCATGGCGATCGGCCGCAACTTCACCGAGGCGCTCCAGAAGGCGCTGCGGTCGCTGGAGAAGAAGGGCAGCCAGTTCACCTTCGTCGGTGAGCCCGGCGACAAGGCCCGCCTCCTCGAAGAGGCCGTCCGCCCCACCGACGGTCGGATCAACACCGTCATGCAGGCCATCCGGGCGGGCGCCACGCCCGAGGAGGTCTTCGAGTTCACGAAGATCGACCCGTGGTTCGTCGACCAGCTCTTCCTGATCAAGGAGATCGCGGACGAACTGGCCGCGGCCGGCAAACTCGACCCCGAGCTGCTCGCCGAGGCCAAGCGGCACGGCTTCTCCGACCAGCAGATCGCCGAGATCCGCGGACTGCGCGAGGACGTCGTGCGCGAGGTGCGGCACGCGCTGGGCGTGCGCCCGGTGTACAAGACGGTCGACACCTGCGCCGCCGAGTTCGCCGCGAGGACGCCGTACTTCTACTCCTCCTACGACGAGGAGTCGGAGGTCGCCCCGCGCGAGAAGCCGGCCGTGATCATCCTGGGTTCCGGCCCGAACCGCATCGGCCAGGGCATCGAGTTCGACTACTCCTGCGTCCACGCCTCCTTCGCGCTGAGCGACGCGGGCTACGAGACCGTGATGGTCAACTGCAACCCGGAGACCGTCTCCACCGACTACGACACCTCCGACCGCCTCTACTTCGAGCCGCTGACGCTCGAGGACGTGCTGGAGATCGTGCACGCCGAGTCGCTGGCCGGTCCGATCGCGGGCGTCCTCGTCCAGCTCGGCGGCCAGACCCCGCTGGGCCTGTCGCAGGCGCTCAAGGACAACGGCGTGCCCGTCGTCGGAACCTCCCCGGAGGCCATCCACGCCGCCGAGGACCGCGGCGCCTTCGGCCGCGTCCTCGCCGAGGCCGGCCTCCCCGCGCCCAAGCACGGCACCGCGACCACCTTCGGGGGCGCCAAGGCCATCGCCGACGAGATCGGCTACCCGGTCCTCGTCCGCCCGTCCTACGTGCTCGGCGGACGAGGCATGGAGATCGTCTACGACGAGGCCCGCCTGGAGGCGTACATCGCCGAGTCGACCGAGATCAGCCCCTCCCGGCCGGTCCTGGTCGACCGTTTCCTCGACGACGCCATCGAGATCGACGTGGACGCCCTGTACGACGGCCACGAGCTCTACCTCGGCGGCGTGATGGAGCACATCGAGGAGGCCGGCATCCACTCCGGCGACTCGGCGTGCGCCCTGCCCCCGATCACCCTCGGCGGCTTCGACATCAAGCGCCTGCGCGCCTCCACCGAGGCCATCGCCAAGGGTGTCGGCGTGCGCGGACTGATCAACATCCAGTTCGCGATGGCCGGCGACATCCTCTACGTCCTGGAGGCCAACCCGCGCGCCTCCCGCACCGTCCCCTTCACCTCGAAGGCGACGGCGGTGCCGCTGGCCAAGGCCGCCGCCCGGATCTCGCTCGGCGCGACCATCGCCGAGCTGCGCGAGGAGGGGCTGCTGCCGAAGAACGGCGACGGCGGTGAGCTGCCGCTCGACGCGCCGATCTCCGTCAAGGAGGCCGTCATGCCGTGGTCGCGCTTCCGCGACATCCACGGGCGCGGCGTCGACACCATCCTCGGCCCGGAGATGCGCTCCACCGGCGAGGTCATGGGCATCGACTCGGTCTTCGGCACGGCGTACGCCAAGTCGCAGGCGGGCGCGTACGGGCCGCTGCCCACCAAGGGCCGCGCGTTCATCTCGGTCGCCAACCGCGACAAGCGCTCGATGATCTTCCCGGCGCGTGAGCTGGTCGCGCACGGCTTCGAGCTGCTGGCCACGTCCGGCACGGCCGAGGTCCTCAAGCGCAACGGGATCAACGCCACCGTCGTCCGCAAGCAGTCCGAGGGCACCGGTCCGAACGGCGAGAAGACGATCGTCCAGCTCATCCACGACGGCGAGGTCGACCTCATCGTCAACACCCCGTACGGCACCGGCGGCCGCCTCGACGGCTACGACATCCGGACGGCCGCCGTGGCCCGCTCGGTGCCGTGCCTGACGACCGTGCAGGCCCTCGCCGCGGCCGTCCAGGGCATCGACGCGCTCAACCACGGCGGAGTGGGCGTGCGCTCGCTCCAGGAACACGCCGAACACCTGACCGCGGCCCGCGACTAGCAGCCGACGAGGGGGACACCGGAAACGGTGTCCCCCTCGTCGTGAGGACACCACCATGTACAAGCTCTTCTTCCGTCTGGTCTTCACCCGGATGGACCCGGAGGAGGCCCACCAGCTGGCCTTCCGCTGGATCCGTCTCGCCTCCCGCGTCCCCGTGCTGCGCACCTTCCTGGCGGCGGCGCTCGCGCCCCGCTACGAGGAACTGCGCACCGAGGCCTTCGGGCTGCGGATGCACGGCCCCTTCGGACTCGCCGCCGGCTTCGACAAGAACGCGATCGCCATCGACGGGATGTCGATGCTCGGCTTCGACCACGTCGAGATCGGCACGGTGACCGGCGAGGGCCAGCCCGGCAACCCCAAGAAGCGGCTGTTCCGCCTGGTCGCCGACCGCGCGCTGATCAACCGCATGGGCTTCAACAACGAGGGCTCGCTCGCCGTCGCCGCCCGCCTGGCCTCCCGCACGCCTGTCTTCAGGACGGTCGTCGGCGTCAACATCGGCAAGACCAAGGTCGTCCCGGAGGACGAGGCCGTCGGGGACTACGTGAAATCCACCGAGCGCCTCGCCCCGTACGCCGACTACCTCGTCGTCAACGTCTCCTCGCCCAACACGCCCGGCCTGCGCAACCTCCAGGCCACCGAGGCGCTGCGACCGCTGCTGACCGCCGTCCGCGAGGCCGCCGACCGCACGGTCCGCACCCGCCGCGTCCCGCTCCTTGTGAAGATCGCGCCGGACCTCGCCGACGAGGACATCGACGCCGTCGCCGACCTCGCCGTGGAGCTGGGCCTGGACGGGATCATCGCCACGAACACCACCATCGCGCGCGAGGGACTCGGCCTCACCTCCGCACCCTCCCTCGTGAAGGAGACGGGCGGCCTCTCCGGCGCCCCCGTCAAGACCCGCTCCCTCGCGGTCCTGCGGCGCCTCTACGCGCGCGTGGGCGACCGGATCACCCTGGTGGGCGTCGGTGGCATCGAGAACGCCGAGGACGCCTGGGAGCGCATCCTGGCGGGCGCCACCCTGATCCAGGGCTACAGCGCCTTCGTCTACCAGGGGCCCTTCTGGAGCCGCACCCTCCACAAGGGGCTCGCCGCGCGGCTGCGCACGAGCCCGTACGCCACCCTCGCCGACGCGGTCGGCGCCGACGTGAGGAAGACGGTATGACCGAGCCCTTCGGCGCACGGCTGCGCCGAGCCATGGACGAACGCGGGCCGCTCTGCGTCGGCATCGACCCGCACGCCTCCCTGCTCGCCGACTGGGGCCTGAACGACGACGTCGCGGGCCTGGAGCACTTCAGCCGCACGGTCGTGGAGGCGCTGGCCGACCGGGTCGCCGTCCTCAAGCCGCAGAGCGCGTTCTTCGAGCGCTTCGGGTCGCGCGGCGTCGCCGTACTGGAGAAGTCGGTGGCCGAGGCGCGGGCGGCGGGCGCGCTGGTCGTCATGGACGCCAAACGCGGCGACATCGGCTCCACCATGGCCGCGTACGCCGAGACCTTTTTGCACAAGGACGCGCCCCTCTTCTCGGACGCGCTGACGGTCTCGCCCTACCTGGGCTACGGCTCGCTGAAGCCCGCCGTGGAGCTGGCGCGCGAGAACGGGGCCGGACTGTTCGTGCTGGCGCTGACCTCCAACCCGGAGGGCGGCGAGGTGCAGCACGCGGTCCGCAGCGACGGCCGCAACGTCGGTGCGACCATGCTGGCGCACCTGGCCGCCGAGAACGCGGGAGAGGCGCCCCTGGGGTCCTTCGGGGCCGTCGTCGGCGCCACGCTGGGTGACCTGTCGTCGTACGACCTGAACATCGGTGGACCCCTCCTCGCGCCGGGGATCGGGGCGCAGGGGGCCATGCCGGCCGATCTTCCGGCGGTCTTCGGGTCCGCCGTGGGCCATGTGGTCCCGAACGTCAGTCGGGGTGTCCTTCGTCACGGTCGCGACATCGTCGCGCTGCGTGACGCCTCGGATCGTTTCGCGGACGAGATCCGCACCGCGACGGCGACCGTCGGAGACCTCCGATGAGTGCTTGAGGGGCCGTTACCGGACGCCTTGAGTCTGAATACATTCTCAAATCCGGGGCGATATGCCTGTTATGTCCGACTCCAGGGAGGCTGACCAGGACTTTTCCGCTGTTCTCGCTGACTCTGGCGGAGTTGGCCGCTAGTCTCCGAGCAGGGTGAACGGGCGAGCGTGTTGCTCGTGGCACCCCAGGTGTGGGGCGACTAGGTTCCTCACCGGTCCGTATCCGACAGTTCGACATCCGAGGTGACGTAGGCGTGGCTCTTCCGCCCCTTACCCCTGAACAGCGCGCAGCCGCGCTCGAAAAGGCCGCCGCGGCTCGCCGGGAGCGGGCCGAGGTCAAGAATCGACTCAAGCACTCCGGCGCCTCCCTGCACGAGGTCATCAAGCAGGGCCAGGAGAACGACGTCATCGGCAAGATGAAGGTCTCCGCCCTGCTCGAGTCCCTGCCGGGCGTGGGCAAGGTCCGCGCCAAGCAGATCATGGAGCGACTCGGCATCTCCGAGAGCCGTCGTGTACGCGGCCTCGGTTCCAACCAGATCGCTTCCCTGGAGCGTGAGTTCGGCAGCACAGGTTCCTGATCCCGCCCCCTGGCGGGAAGGGAGTCCCGGGCACTCCGGGATTGCTGGAATAATCGCTGCATGGCTGCAACATTCCGGGGGACGACCCCCGAGCCCCCGGACGTACGTCCGCGGCTGACCGTGCTCTCCGGCCCCTCCGGGGTCGGCAAGAGCACGGTCGTCGCCCATATGCGCAAGGCGCACCCCGAGGTCTGGCTCTCGGTGTCGGCGACGACCCGCAAGCCGCGCCCCGGCGAGCAGCACGGCGTCCACTACTTCTTCGTCACCGACGAGGAGATGGACAAGCTGATCGCCAACGGTGAGCTGCTGGAGTGGGCCGAGTTCGCCGGCAACCGCTACGGCACTCCCCGGGCCGCCGTGCTCGAACGCCTGGAGAAGGGCGAGCCGGTGCTGCTGGAGATCGACCTCCAGGGCGCGCGGCAGGTCCGTGAGACCATGCCGGACGCCCAGCTGGTCTTCCTGGCACCTCCCTCCTGGGAGGAGCTGGTGCGCCGGCTCACCGGGCGGGGCACCGAACCGCCCGAGGTGATCGAACGCCGCCTGGCGGCGGCCAAGATCGAGCTGGCGGCCGAGCCGGAGTTCGACGTCACCCTGGTCAACACCTCCGTCGAGGACGTGGCCCGCGAGCTGCTAGCCTTGATGGATGTTGTGTGATCACGGGGTCTGTCCGTTTTCTGTGATCACGACCGGTCTTTTCCCATCCATCGGAAGGTAGAGCGTGTCCTCTTCCATCTCCGCGCCCGAGGGCATCATCAACCCGCCGATCGACGAGCTCCTCGAGGCAACCGACTCGAAGTACAGCCTCGTGATCTACGCGGCCAAGCGCGCCCGCCAGATCAACGCGTACTACTCGCAGCTCGGCGAGGGCCTCCTCGAGTACGTCGGTCCCCTCGTCGACACCCACGTCCACGAGAAGCCGCTCTCGATCGCCCTGCGCGAGATCAACGCGGGTCTGCTGACGTCCGAGGCCGTCGAGGGCCCCGCGTAAGTCATATCGGCAGATCGCAGTAGGTTTTTCCACAGGCCCGGCAGTGCGACTGTCGGGCCTGTGGTGTGTCATTGAGGCGTCACGCAGAAGGCGTACACATCCGAGTGCGGGGAGGCCCGGTGGGCAAGCCGAAGGTCGTTCTGGGGGTCAGCGGTGGAATCGCCGCCTACAAGGCGTGCGAGCTGCTGCGCCGGCTGACCGAATCCGGTCATGACGTACGGGTCGTGCCGACCGACTCCGCACTGCACTTCGTCGGCGCCGCCACCTGGTCCGCGCTCTCCGGCAACCCGGTCTCGACCGAGGTCTGGGAGAGCGTCCACGAGGTGCCGCACGTGCGCATCGGGCAGGAGGCCGACCTGGTCGTCGTCGCCCCGGCGACCGCCGACATGCTGGCCAAGGCCGCCCACGGCCTGGCCGACGACCTCCTGACCAACACCCTCCTCACCGCTCGCTGTCCGGTCGTCTTCGCCCCCGCCATGCACACCGAGATGTGGGAACACCCGGCCACCCAGGAGAACGTGGCGACGCTCCGCCGCCGCGGCGCCCTCGTCATCGACCCCGCCGTGGGCAGACTGACCGGCGTCGACACCGGCAAGGGCCGACTGCCGGACCCCGCGGAGATCTTCGAGGTCTGCCGCCGGGTGCTGGCGCGGGGCGTCACCGAGCCGGACCTCGTCGGCCGGCACGTCGTGGTGACCGCCGGCGGCACCCGGGAGCCCCTCGACCCCGTCCGCTTCCTCGGCAACCGCTCCTCCGGCAAACAGGGGTACGCCCTCGCCCGTACGGCCGCCGCGCGCGGCGCCCGGGTCACGCTGATCGAGGGCAACACCGGACTGCCGGACCCGGCGGGCGTGGACGTCGTCCGGATCGGTACGGCGGTCCAGCTGCGCGAGGCGGTGCTCAAGGCGGCGCCCGACGCGGACGTCGTGGTGATGGCGGCGGCCGTGGCCGACTTCCGGCCGGAGACCTACGCCAGCGGCAAGATCAAGAAGAAGGACGGCCAGGAGCCCGAGCCCGTCGTCCTGGTGCGTAATCCGGACATCCTCGCGGAGATCTCGGCGGACCGTCCGCGCCCCGGCCAGGTGGTCGTCGGCTTCGCCGCCGAGACCGACGACGTCCTAGCCAACGGCCGCGCCAAACTGGCCCGCAAGGGGTGCGATCTACTGGTGGTGAACGAGGTGGGGGAGCGCAAGACCTTTGGTTCCGAGGAGAACGAGGCCGTGGTGCTGGGAGCCGACGGAAGCGAGACACCGGTCCCGTACGGCCCCAAGGAAGCCCTGGCGGAGACGGTCTGGGACCTGGTGGTGAGCAGGTTCGGGTGATGGTGGCATTCGCGTCAGCCCTCACCCGAACCGCTGACATTGGGGCGTGGCGACCCTGGCGGACCGCGGCGGCCATTGGGCAGAATGCGGGTGCCGCAGGTCACAGAGCTCCCGAGAGGCGAGACGGGTGGGCCGGTGGCCGAGCCCGACCGATAAACTGTTCTCGGACGACGCCGGGCGCAGCCCCCGATCGCGTCCGACAATGATCAGCCAGCAGCCGCTGCAACCCCAGGGAGCGTTGTGTCCCGTCGTCTGTTCACCTCGGAGTCCGTGACCGAGGGTCACCCCGACAAGATCGCCGATCAGATCAGCGATGCCATTCTCGATGCGCTCCTGCGCGAGGACCCCACGTCCCGCGTCGCCGTGGAGACACTCATCACGACCGGCCTGGTGCACGTGGCCGGCGAGGTCACGACCAAGGCGTACGCGCCGATCGCCCAGCTGGTGCGCGACACCATCCTGAACATCGGCTACGACTCGTCGAAGAAGGGCTTCGACGGCGCCTCCTGCGGTGTGTCGGTGTCGATCGGCGCGCAGTCCCCGGACATCGCTCAGGGCGTGGACACGGCGTACGAGTCCCGGGTTGAAGGCGACGAGGACGAGCTGGACAAGCAGGGCGCCGGCGACCAGGGCCTGATGTTCGGCTACGCGTCGGACGAGACGCCGACGCTGATGCCGCTCCCGATCTTCCTGGCGCACCGTCTGTCGAAGCGCCTGTCCGAGGTCCGCAAGAACGGCACCATCCCCTACCTCCGCCCTGACGGCAAGACCCAGGTCACCATCGAGTACGACGGTGACAAGGCGGTCCGCCTGGACACGGTCGTCGTCTCCTCCCAGCACGCCAGCGACATCGACCTGGAGTCCCTCCTCGCCCCGGACATCCGCGAGTTCGTGGTGGAGCCGGAGCTGAAGGCCCTCCTCGACGACGGCATCAAGCTGGACACCGAGGGCTACCGCCTGCTCGTCAACCCGACCGGCCGCTTCGAGATCGGTGGTCCGATGGGTGACGCGGGCCTGACCGGCCGCAAGATCATCATCGACACGTACGGCGGCATGGCCCGCCACGGCGGCGGCGCCTTCTCCGGCAAGGACCCGTCCAAGGTCGACCGCTCGGCGGCGTACGCGATGCGTTGGGTCGCCAAGAACGTCGTCGCGGCCGGCCTCGCCTCCCGCTGCGAGGTCCAGGTGGCGTACGCCATCGGCAAGGCCGAGCCCGTCGGCCTCTTCGTGGAGACCTTCGGCACCGCCAAGGTCGACACCGACCGGATCGAGAAGGCCATCGACGAGGTCTTCGACCTCCGCCCGGCGGCCATCATCCGTGACCTCGACCTGCTGCGCCCGATCTACGGTCAGACCGCCGCGTACGGCCACTTCGGCCGCGAACTGCCCGAGTTCACCTGGGAGCGCACGGACCGCGTCGAGGAACTGCGCAAGGCCGCGGGTCTCTGAGCCCTCCGGCTCGGCACTCCTCCGGATCTCCGCCGAGGCCCGGCACTCCTTCGGGAGTGCCGGGCCTCGGCGCGTTCCCCCAACTCTGCGGCCGACGGACCGCTGGGCGTGCCGCGGACGGTCCGACCGCTGTCTCGCGCGCTCCCGGGCGGCGTCGGCTGTCAGTGGGGTTTGGGAGGATGGGCGTGTGAGCAGCGAGGACGGTACGAGGGGCGGGGGCGCGACGGGGGACGGCGAGCCGGAGCAACTGGCTCTCGTCCGGGAGGCCGTGCGCAGGGCCAAGGTGCCGCGGGCGAAACCGCGGACCTGGCGGGGGGCGGCGCTGGCGAAGGAGCTGCCGGTCGCCCGGGTGCTGGTCGACAAGGGCGTGCTGCATCTCGACCGCTACTTCGACTACGCGGTGCCGGAGGAGCTGGACGAGGTCGCCCGGCCGGGCGTGCGGGTGCGGGTGCGGTTCGGCGCCGGGGGGCGCAACGTCCGCGAAGGACGACGGGAGGGCGGCTCGCTGATCGACGGCTTTCTCGTCGAGCGGGTCGCCGAGTCGGACTACTCCGGGCCGCTGGCCGCGCTCGCACAGGTGGTCTCCCCGGAACCGGTGCTGGGGCCCGAGCTGTTGGGGCTGGCGCGGGCCGTGGCGGACCGATATGCGGGCAGCCTCGCCGATGTGCTGCAACTGGCCGTTCCGCCTCGGCACGGCCGGGCGGAGGCGGTGCGGATGGGTGAGCCGGCGTCCCCGCCGCCCGCACCCGAGCCGGGGTCGTGGCTGCGGTACGGGCGGGGGAGAGAATTCCTGCGGGCGCTGGCCGACGGCGGCGCGCGGGCCGTGTGGACCGCGTTGCCGGGGCCGGAGTGGGCCGAGGAGATCGCGCGGGCCGTGCAGGCGACGCTGGCGTCGGGGCGCGGGCGCTCGTGGTCGTACCGGCCGGACGGCCCGCCGCGCGGGTCGACGAGGCGCTCGGGCGGCTGCTGGGGAGGGGCGGCACGCGCTGCTGACCGCCGACGCGGGGCAGGAGAGGCGGTACCGGGAGTGGCTGGCCGTGCGGCGGGGGCGGTACGGGCCGTGGTGGGGACCCGGGCGGCCATGTTCGCGCCGGTGCGGGACCCCGGGCTGGTCGTCGTGTGGGACGACGGCGACGCGAGTCACAGTGATGACAACGCCCCGTTCCCGCATGTGCGGGAGGTGCTGGAGCTGCGGGCGTCCCGGGACAAGTGCGGCTTCCTGCTGGGGAGTTGGACTTGTACGGTCGAGGCCGCCCAACTGGTCGAGAGCGGCTGGGCCGCGCCGATCTTGGCCGGGCGGGAGCAGGTGCGGGCCGCCGCGCCGCTGGTGCGGACCGTGGGGGACGCGGACCTCGCGCGGGACGAGGCCGCTCGGGCCGCGCGGTTGCCGAGTCTGGCCTGGCAGATCGCGCGGGACGGATTGCGGGACGGCCCCGTGCTGGTGCAGGTGCCCCGGCGCGGATATGTGCCGCGGATGGCCTGCGCGCGCTGCCGTGAACCCGCCAGGTGTCGGCACTGCGCGGGACCGCTTCAGGCGCGGGACGACGCAGGTGCGCTGCGGTGCGGATGGTGCGGGCGTGAGGAGGGCGGCTGGCACTGCCCCGAGTGCGGGGGGCACCGGCTGCGGGCACAGGTCGTGGGGGCGCGGCGGACCGCCGAGGAGCTGGGGCGGGCCTTTCCCGCCGTGCCCGTGCGGACCTCCGGCCGGGAGCAGGTGCTCGACACCGTGCCGGGGACGCCCGCGCTGGTGGTGAGCACGCCCGGGGCCGAGCCGGTCGCGGAGGGTGGGTATGCGGCGGCCCTGCTGCTCGACGGATGGGCGATGCTGGGGCGGCCCGATCTGCGGGCCGGGGAGGACGCGCTGCGACGGTGGATCGGCGCGGCCGCGCTTGTGCGGAACCAAGGGCTCGGCGGCACGGTCGTCGTGGTGGCCGAGCCGACGCTGCGGCCCGTGCAGGCGCTCGTGCGGTGGGATCCGGTGGGACACGCGGTGCGGGAACTCGCCGAACGGGCCGAGCTGGGGTTCCCCCCGGTGTCGCGGATGGCCGCCGTGTCCGGCCCGGCCCAGGCGGTGGCCGATTTCCTGACCGCTGTCCAACTGCCCTCGGACGCGGAGGTGTTGGGGCCCGTGCCCGTGGCGGGACCGCCTGTTCCCGGGGCGAGCAGCGGGCCTGCGGCAGGTGCGGCAGGTGCGGGAAGGGCGCGGCGGGCCGGGGTGCCGGTACCGGGGAGCAGTGGGAGCGGGCGCTGATCCGGGTACCGCCGGGGAGCGGGGCGGCGCTGGCCGGCGCGTTGAAGAGTGCGCAGGCGGCGCGGATGGCGCGCGGGGTGAACGAGGGGGCGCGCGTGCGGATCCGGGTGGATCCGTTGGACATCGGGTGAGCGGCACCGAGGCCCGGGCAGCTCCGGCATGCATCTGCCTCCCGGTCGGTCGGTG
This sequence comes from Streptomyces sp. MNU76, assembly GCF_020982545.1. Lineage (GTDB taxonomy): Bacteria > Actinomycetota > Actinomycetes > Streptomycetales > Streptomycetaceae > Streptomyces. Next base: position 426,658 of record NZ_JAJKLK010000019.1, read on the forward strand.
ACCGGGAGGCAGACGTCGGGCGGGTCAGCCGTTGCGAGGGCCGGGGAAGGCCGTGGGTCGCACGTCCTCGCGGAGGTGGGGCTGCCCGCTGTCGGCTGCGTCGGCATGTGCGCGGGCACCGGGGCGGGCAGGGGAGCGGGCATCGAGCGGGCCGCCGGGACCGTGGGGACGCCGGAGCCGACGTTGACGGCGCGGGTGCCCTGGGGGTCCCCCGTGCGTTCCGCCTCGGCGGCGGCCTGCGCGGCGGCGCGGCGGGCGCCGTAACGGCGGTGCACGGCCTGCTTGGTGACCCCGAGGGCCGAGCCCACCGCGTCCCATGAGAAACCGAGCGAGCGGTCGAAGTCCACGGCTGCCGTGACGAGGGTCTCGACACTGTCCCGCAGCTCCTGGGCGAGGCGGACGGTCGGGGCGGGGGCGCGTCCGTAGACGACGAAGCCCGTGGAGGGGCCGGAGCGGCGCGGGCGGTAGACGTTGCCCAACTGGGCGGTGAGGGTGCGCAGTGCGTCCACCTGCCGGCGGACCCGCTCGATGTCCCGCACCAGCAAGTGCAGGCTGGCCCGAGCCTGGGCGTCGTGGGTTGCGTGGTCGGCCATGAACAAGCCTCTCGAACCGGCGTTGGAAAAGGGGAGGTGCCGCCATTGCGGCGCGTATCGGTCAACTCTTTCTTGACCAACGCGAATTCGCTCCGCTGGTAACGGGGTGGGGGCGTGGGGGCATATGCGTGGGGCGCGTGGGTGGGGGTGCGCCCCGCTGCGGCTGGGCCTGGACCTTGTTCTCCCACCCGAGCACCGCCCGTGCGGGTGGGCTGACAAGTGCGGGTCTCCCATGGGGTCCTCCGCCGCGGCGACTGCGGGCCGTGGCGTGCGCTGTGCGGCCTCGGGTGCACTCTGGGGCGTTGGGTGGGTGGGCGGTTGGGGAGGTGCGGAACATAGACTGGGGCGTTGTCCCGCGTTGCCGCGTGAGGGCGTACGAACTTTCGTCCGAGAGGCCGTCAGACATCCATGAAGCTCGTCTTCGCCGGTACCCCAGAGGTCGCTGTTCCCGCGTTGGACGCCCTGATCGCGTCGGGGAGGCATGAGGTGGCCGCGGTCGTGACGCGGCCGGACGCTCCGGCGGGGCGGGGGCGGCGCCTGGTCGCGAGCCCGGTGGCGCAGCGGGCGGAGGAGGCCGGCATCGAGGTGCTGAAGCCCCACCGGCCCCGGGACGAGGCGTTTCTCGCGCGGCTCCGGGAGATCGCGCCCGACTGCTGCCCCGTCGTCGCCTACGGGGCCCTGCTGCCCCGGGTCGCCCTCGACGTGCCTGCCCACGGCTGGGTCAACCTGCACTTCTCCCTGCTGCCCGCCTGGCGGGGCGCCGCTCCCGTGCAGCACTCGATCATGGCCGGGGACGAGATCACGGGCGCGTCCACCTTCCTGATCGAGGAGGGGCTCGACTCCGGGCCGGTGTACGGAACAGTCACCGAGGAGATCCGGCCGACCGACACGAGCGGGGACCTGCTGACCCGGCTCGCCTTCGCGGGCTCCGGGCTGCTCGCCGCCACGATGGACGGGATCGAGGACGGCACCCTGAAGGCCGTGCCCCAGCCCCCCGACGGGATCACCATCGCGCCGAAGATCACCGTGGAGGACGCCCGGATCGACTGGGCCACCCCCGCGCTGCGCGTCGACCGGGTCGTGCGCGGCTGCACACCCGCGCCGGGCGCCTGGACGACGTTCCGCGGGGAGCGGCTGAAGCTCGTCCACGTCGCGCCGGTGCCCGAGCGGACCGAACTCGCCCCGGGCGCACTCGAAGTCGGCAAGAACAACGTGTACGTCGGGACCGGGTCGTACGCCGTCGAACTGCTCTGGGTGCAGGCGCAGGGCAAGAAGCCGATGCGGGCCGCCGACTGGGCGCGCGGGGTACGGATCGAATCCGGCGAGTCGGTCGGAGCCTGAGCGACTCGGTCTTCGATTCTCGATTCCGCCGGGCTGGTGGCCGCCCCGACCGCGGGTCTCCGCGGCCGACGCCCGGTGGTCCGCGCCCCCGGCGTACCCTGGCCGTGATGTCTCGTCCCGTATCCGGAGCACCTTTTTCGTGAGTGAGCAGTCCCGTCCGGGCAAGCCGGGCAAGCCGTACCGCCGTCCCCAGAAGGACCCCGTCCGTATGCTCGCCTTCGAGGCGCTCCGGGCCGTGGACGAACGGGACGCGTACGCGAACCTCGTCCTGCCGCCGCTGCTGCGCCGGGCGCGGGAGAAGGAGGGGCCCGACAAGTTCGACGGGCGGGACGCGGCGCTGGCGACCGAGCTGGTGTACGGGACGCTGCGGCGGCAGGGGACGTACGACGCGGTCATCGCGGAGTGCGTCGACCGGCCGTTGCGTGAGGTCGACCCCCCGGTGCTCGATGTGCTCAGCCTTGGTGTGCACCAGCTGCTGGGCACCCGGATCCCGACGCACGCCGCCGTGTCCGCCTCCGTCGACCTCGCGCGCGTCGTGCTCGGCGACGGACGGGCCAAGTTCGTGAACGCCGTGCTGCGCAAGGTGGCGCGGCACGACCTCGACGGCTGGCTGGAGCGGGTCGCGCCGCCCTACGAGGACGACCCGGAGGACCACCTCGCGGTCGTGCATTCGCACCCCCGCTGGGTCGTCTCCGCCCTGTGGGACTCCCTCGGCGGCGGGCGGGCCGGCATCGAGGAGCTGTTGGAGGCCGATAACGAGCGGCCCGAGGTCACGCTCGTCGCCAGGCCCGGACGGTCCACCGCCGAGGAACTGCTCCGGGAGGAGTCCGCGGTGGCGGGGCGCTGGTCGCCGTACGCCGTGCGGCTCTCCGAGGGCGGGGAGCCGGGTGCCGTGGACGCCGTACGGGAAGGCCGTGCGGGGGTGCAGGACGAGGGCAGTCAGTTGGTGGCGCTCGCTCTCGCCAACGCGCCCTTGGAGGGTCCGGACAAGGCTTGGCTCGACGGGTGTGCCGGGCCCGGCGGCAAGGCCGCGCTGCTCGCCGCCCTCGCCGCCGAGCGCGGGGCCGTGCTGCTCGCCTCCGAGAAGCAGCCGCACCGGGCCGGACTGGTCGCCAAGGCACTGGACGGCAATCCCGGGCCGTACCAGGTGATCGCCGCCGACGGAACTCGCCCGCCCTGGCGACAGGGGGCGTTCGACCGGGTGCTGATGGACGTGCCCTGTACGGGGCTGGGAGCCCTGCGGCGGCGCCCCGAGGCTCGTTGGCGCCGGAGGCCCGAGGACCTGGACGGGTTCGCCCCGCTCCAGCGGGCGCTCCTGCGGACCGCGCTGGAGTCCGTGCGGGTCGGCGGAGTCGTCGGCTACGCGACCTGCTCGCCGCACCTCGCCGAGACCCGCGCGGTCGTCGACGACGTGCTCAAGAGTTACGGCGACGCGGCCGACCTGATCGACGCGCGGCCCCTGCTGGAGGGCGTACCGGCGCTGGGCGAGGGGCCCGACATCCAGCTGTGGCCCCATCTGCACGGGACGGACGCCATGTACCTGGCCCTCATCCGCCGGGTCGCGTGACGCTCCGCCCTGTCAGCCGTCCGGCCCCGCGGCGCTGCCCACCGGTTCCTTCGGCGGCGGTGGCGGTGTTCCGCCGTCCTCCCGGGCCAGCCGGTGCGGCCACCACACCTTCGGGCCGACATCCAGGAACAGGGCCGTGACCAGCACGGAGCGGACGATGAAGGTGTCCAGGAGCACGCCCAGGGCGACCGCGAAGCCGATCTCGGCGAAGGCGACCATCGGGAGCGTGCCGAGGGCGGCGAAGGTGCCGGCGAGGACCAGGCCGGCCGAGGTGATCACCGCACCGGTCGTCGCCAGGCCGGTCACCACGGCCTTGCGGGTGCCCTGGTGGGTGGCCTCCTCGCGGATGCGGGTGGTCAGGAAGATGTTGTAGTCGATGCCCAGGGCGACCAGGAACACGAAGACGAACAACGGGAAGTCGGTCGACTCGCCCGCGTAGTCGAAGAGGTGTCGGAACGCGAGCGCGCTGATGCCCAGCGCGGCGGCGAAGGACAGGATCACCGTCCCGATCAGCAGGAGCGGGGCGATCAGGGCGCGGAGCAGGGCACAGAGGATCAGCAGGACCACGACCAGCACCAGCGGGATGATCAGGATGTTGTCGTGGGTGGTCGCCTCGTCCATGTCCAGCAGGGCCGCCGTACCGCCGCCCACCTGGGCGTCGGCGTCCGGCACGGCGTGCACGGCGTCCCGGACCCGCTCCACGGTCTGCTTCGCCGCCTCGCTGTCGGCCGGGTCGGACATGGTCGCCTCGAAGAGGACCCGGCCGTCGTGGGCGGGTTTCGTGCCGGGCGGCAGGCCGAGCGAGTCCGGCACGACGCCTTCCGTGTCGGAGACGACCCGGCCCACCTCCCGGGCCTGCTCCTGGTTGCTGATGATCACGAGCGGATCGCCGCTGCCCGCGGGGAAGTAGCGCGCGGAGACCTCCTGGCCGACGATCGAGTCCGGTTTGCCGGTGAAGGCGTCCGCGTTGCTGATGCCTTCCGCGCGCAGTTGGATCAGGCCCAGTGAGCACAGCGCGAGGGCCGCCGCCGTCGCCACCCAGACCGTGCGGGGGCGGCGGGAGAAACGGCGCCCCATCCGGGCCCACACACCGCTCTCGGTCGGGTCGGCCTGCCCGAGGTGCGGGATCACCGGCCAGAAGATCCAGCGGCCGAAGATCACCAGCAGGGCCGGGAACAGCGTCATCATCGCCAGCAGCGCCACCGCGACGCCGATGGCCGCCACCGGGCCCAGACCGCTCGTGGAGTTCATCTCGGCGGCCAGTAGCACCAGCATGCTCAGGACGACCGTCGCGCCGGACGCCAGCACCGCCGGGCCCGCCCGGTGCAGGGCGAGGGCCATCGCCTCGTGGCGGTCCTCGTGACGGCGCAGCTCCTCGCGGTAGCGGGCCACGAGCAGGAGCGCGTAGTCGGTGCCCGCGCCGAAGACGAGGACGGTGAGGATGCCCGCGCTCTGGCCGTTCACGGTCAATCCGGCGTGTTCCGCGAGCAGATAGATCAGGGCCTGGGCCGTGAACAGGGCCGCGATGACCGCGAGGAGCGGCACCAGGAGGAGGGTCGGACTGCGGTAGGTGAGCAGCAGCATCACGATGACCACGGCCATCGCCGAGAGCAGCAGGGTGGAGTCGATGCCCTCGAACGCCTCGGAGAAGTCGGCGGACGTGCCGCCCGGACCCGTGATGTGCACGGCGAGTCCGTCGCCGCCCTCACTCACGTCGTCCCGGATCGAGTCCACCGCCGGCCCGATCCGCTCCCAGCCCTTCTCGTCCATCGTGATCGGCACGTAGACCTGGGCGGCCCTCGGGTCGACCGCGCGGTCGTAGACGGGACCACGGGTCCGCTCACCGATGATCTTGTGCGCGGTCAGCTGCTTGAGCTCCCGTACGTCCGCCTCGATCGTCGCCCGGTCCTCGGCGGTCAGACCGCTCTCCCGGGCGTAGACCACGACCGCCGGGATCTGTTCCGGCCGGAAGTCCTCGGAGATCTCCAGGACCTGGGTCGACTCGGCCGAGCCCGGCAGCCAGGAGGCGGCGTCGTTGTCCTGGGCGTCGGTGAGCTTCGTGGCGAACGGCGCGACCACGAACAGCACCACCAGCCACAGTCCCAGCACGACCCACTTGGCCCGCCGCCCGCAGACGAGGTGCCCGATGCCGCGGTTCCCTGTCATACCGACCTCCACGACCGCGCCCTGTCAGGGGCGCGGGACGGTGACATCTGCGGCTCCGCCGCGTCGGCGCGAGCGACCACGACGGGCCCGCGGCCGACGAACCACGGTCTACACCCCGGACCGATGCCCGCAACCCCTGGAGGGCATGGCAGTCTTGGCCCATGGCCGCGCAGATCAACCCCAGCATCCTGTCCGCCGACTTCGCCCGTCTCGCCGACGAGGCGAAGGCGGTCGAGGGAGCCGACTGGCTCCATGTAGACGTGATGGACAACCATTTCGTCCCGAACCTCACGCTCGGTGTGCCGGTCGTAGAATCCCTGGCCCGTGCGACGGAGACGCCGCTGGACTGCCATCTGATGATCGAGGCCCCCGATCGGTGGGCGCCCCAGTACGTGGAAGCGGGTGCCGGTTCCGTCACCTTCCACGTGGAGGCGGCCGCCGCACCGGTGCGGCTCGCCCGCGAGATCCGGGCCAAGGGGGCCAGGGCCTCCATGGCGCTCAAGCCCGCGACGCCGATCGAGCCGTTCGAGGATCTGCTGCCCGAACTCGACATGGTGCTGATCATGACGGTCGAACCGGGCTTCGGAGGCCAGGCTTTTCTCGACATCATGCTCCCGAAGATCCGCCGGACCCGCGAGTTGATCAGCAAGCACGGCCTCGACCTGTGGCTCCAGGTCGACGGCGGGGTCGCCGCGTCCACCATCGAGCGCTGCGCCGAGGCCGGCGCGGACGTCTTCGTCGCCGGTTCCGCGGTCTACGGGGCACAGGACCCGGCCGAGGCGGTCCGCGCGCTGCGGGCCCAGGCGGAGGCCGCGACGGCGACCGCGGGCTGGGCCTGCGGCCACTGAATGCCGGGCCTGCGGCCATTGAATTACGGAGGAACACCCGGGCGAACGCCGAGGCCGGCGGGGCACGTCGTGCGTCCAGAGGGCCAAGGAAACGTGAACGGCGTTCCTTCGGGCTGATCGAAAACGTCGGATCTGCAAGGATGAACGGCGTATCCATGTGTGAAGAGCAGTGAGGAGATGACCGTGTCGGGTATGTCGGCGGGCCGGTCAGCCATGCGGATGGGACCCGCTGAGCTGGTTCAGGCGGCGGCCATGGCACGCCGTTTCTACCTCGAGGGCAAGTCCAAGATCCAGATCGCCGAAGAGTTCGGTGTGAGCCGCTTCAAGGTGGCCCGGGTCCTGGAGACCGCCCTCGAGCGGGATCTCGTACGGATCGAGATCCGTGTCCCGGCGGAGCTGGACGCGGAGCGTTCCGACGCGCTGCGGGCCCGGTACGGCCTGCGGCACGCCGTGGTCGTCGAGTCCCCGGCCGACGCCGAGGAGTCCCCCGACCCGGAGAACCTCGGCGAGGTCGCCGCGGACCTGCTCGGTGAACTGGTCAACGAGGGCGATGTCCTCGGCCTCGCCTGGGGCCGCTCCACCATCCACATGGCGGCCGCCCTGGACCGGCTGCCGCCCTGCACCGTGGTGCAGCTGACGGGTGTGTACGACGCCGGGACCGCCGAGCGCGGCTCGGTCGAGGCGGTGCGGCGGGCCGCCCAGGTGTCCGGTGGCGACGCCCACCCCATCTACGCGCCGATGCTGCTGCCGGACGCGGCCACCGCGGCCGCGCTGCGCCACCAGACCGGGATCGCGCGGGCCTTCGAGTACTTCGACAAGGTCACGGTCGCCTGTGTCTCCATCGGCTCCTGGGAGGCGGGCATCTCCACCGTGCACGACATGCTCAGCGACGAGGAGCGGGGGCACTACGCCTCCCTCGGGGTCGCCGCCGAGATGTCGGCGCACCTCTTCGACGCCGACGGCCGCCGGGTCGGGCGCGACCTCGGCGAGCGGTGCATCACGGTCAAGGCCGACCAGCTCCGCCGCATCCCCGAGGTCGTCGCGATCGCGGGCGGGCAGCGCAAGGCGGCCGCGATCGACGCCGTCCTGCGTTCGGGGCTGGTGACCAGCCTCGTCACGGACACCTCGGCCGCGGACTCTCTGCTGACGGCCGGCCAGACACCGCGTCCGGCGCTCAATCGGGCGGACCCGGACGGGGTGTAGGCCCGCGGGGCCGGGGAGGGGTGAGCGGGGGCCGGGGATCGTCGCGGCTCCGCCGTGGCTGGTCGCGCGCTTCCCTGGTCGCGCGGTTCCCCGCGCCCCTGACGGGGCGGGCGGGCGTTCGGTGGGTACGGGATGAGTGGAGACTGCGCTCTCGGAGGATCCTCCTAGGCCGCCCGAGGCCCCTCTGGAGGATCCGTCGGGGCCGCTCATACCCGCCGACATGGGACAATGAGGTACGTGCTCTTCCCCCTGGCGGTCCTGTCAGGGGGTCACCTCTGAACCACTGGGATGTGCGGCACGTGCGTTTCCTCAATGACATCCAGCCCGCGTACGACCTGACGTACGACGACGTCTTCATGGTCCCGAGCCGTAGCGCCGTCGGATCGCGGCAGGGCGTGGACCTGGCCTCCCCGGACGGCACGGGCACCACCATCCCGCTCGTCGTCGCCAACATGACCGCCATCGCCGGCCGCCGGATGGCCGAGACGGTCGCCCGCCGCGGTGGCCTGGTGGTCATCCCGCAGGACATCCCGATCGAGGTCGTCACCGACGTCATCTCCTGGGTGAAGAGCCGCCACCTCGTCCTCGACACCCCGATCGTGCTCAACCCCCACCAGACGGTCGCCGACGCGCTGGCCCTGCTGCCGAAGCGCGCGCACAACGCGGGCGTCGTCGTCGACGAGGGGCTCCGGCCCGTCGGCGTCGTCACCGACACGGATCTCACCGGTGTCGACCGCTTCACCCAGCTCGAAGTCGTCATGTCCCGGGACCTGTTGCTCCTCGACGCCGACATCGACCCCCGTGAGGCCTTCAACCGGCTCGACGCGGCCAACCGCCGGTACGCACCCGCCGTCGACCGGGACGGCCGTCTCGCGGGCATCCTCACCCGCAAGGGCGCCCTCCGCGCCACGCTGTACAGCCCCGCCGTCGACGCGAACGGCAAGCTGCGGATCGCCGCCGCCGTCGGCGTCAACGGCGACTTCGTGGGCAAGGCCAAGCAGTTGCTCGACGCGGGCGTCGACACGCTCGTCATCGACACCGCGCACGGCCACCAGGAGTCGATGATCAACGCGATCAAGCTGGTGCGCGATCTCGACCCCCGGGTGCCGATCGTGGCGGGCAACATCGTCGCCGCCGAGGGGGTGCGGGACCTGATCGAGGCCGGCGCGGACATCATCAAGGTCGGTGTCGGGCCCGGCGCGATGTGCACGACCCGCATGATGACCGGGGTCGGGCGGCCGCAGTTCTCCGCCGTCCTGGAGTGCGCGGCCGAGGCGAAGAAGTACGGCAAGCACGTCTGGGCCGACGGCGGCGTGCGCCACCCCCGCGATGTCGCCATGGCGCTGGCCGCGGGCGCGTCCAACGTGATGATCGGGTCGTGGTTCGCGGGGACGTACGAGTCACCCGGCGACCTCCAGCAGGACGCCGGCGGGCGGCTGTACAAGGAGTCGTACGGGATGGCGTCCGCGCGGGCCGTCCGTAACCGGACGAGCGAGGAGTCGGCCTACGACCGGGCGCGCAAGGCGCTGTTCGAGGAGGGCATCTCGACGTCGCGCATGTTCCTGGACCCGGCGCGGCCGGGGGTCGAGGACCTGATCGACTCGGTGATCGCGGGGGTGCGGTCCTCCTGCACCTACGCGGGGGCCGGGTCGTTGGAGGAGTTCGCCGAGCGGGCGGTCGTCGGGGTGCAGAGCGCTGCGGGGTACGCGGAGGGCAAGCCGTTGCACGCCAGCTGGAGTTAGGGGTTCGGGCACCTGAGAGCTCGGGGGGAGCTGCGGGTCGGCGGGTGCGGGTTCGTCGTGGCTTGTCGCGCAGTTCCCCGCGCCCCTGACTCTGCCGGCGTCGCGCAACGAAGCTCCGCGCACCTGTGAGGAACGCAACGATCTTGCGTCGGCGCGCAAGGTTGCCGCATTACGCTCGTGAAGCTCTGGCTCATAGGGTCATGCGCTGTACGTGGCGTGGCGGGGACCTCCTGCTCGGTGGCCCCCTGCTGTTCGGTGCTGTCGGTCCTCACCCGCCCTGACCGGCAGCGATGAAGGAGCCACGCGTGCTCGACCAAGGCGCACCCCCGCACCATGAGAATCGGTCCGCCCCGCCCTCCGTAGGCCTCGGGGCGGGGCTGATGCGCCGCAAGCCCGTGGAACGCCTGGTCGCGGAGGGTGGCCAGGGCGAGGGAGGGTCGCTGCGGCGGTCCCTCGGGTTGTGGCAGCTGACGATGATCAGCATCGGCGCCACGCTCGGCACCGGCATCTTCGTCGTCCTCGGCGAGGCCGTCCCCAAGGCCGGTCCCGCCGTCACCCTCTCTTTCGTGATCGCGGGTCTCACGGCGCTGTTCTCGGCGCTGTCCTACGCGGAGCTGGCCGGCACCATCCCGGTCTCCGGGTCCTCCTACTCGTATGCGTACGCAACGATGGGCGAGCTGGTCGCCTGGGTCTGCGGCTGGTGTCTGGTGCTGGAGTACGGGGTGTCGGTGTCCGCCGTCGCCGTCGGCTGGGGCGAGTACCTCAACGAGCTGCTGGACGGGACGATCGGCGTGACCATCCCGGCCGCGCTGTCCGCGCCGCCCGGCGACGGCGGCATCTTCAACCTGCCGGCGCTGATCGTCGTCCTGCTGGCGATGGCCTTCCTGCTGGGCGGAGCCCGGGAATCGGCCCGGGCCAACACGATCATGGTCGTGGTGAAGATCGCCGCCCTGCTGCTCTTCTGCCTCATCGGCCTCCAGGGCTTCCGCTCCGGCAACTACGAGAACTTCATGCCGCTCGGCATGGCGGGCGTCAGCGCGGCCGGGGCCACGCTCTTCTTCTCGTACATCGGATTCGACGCGGCCTCGACCGCCGGTGAGGAGGCGAAGAACGCGCAGCGCGACCTGCCGCGCGCCATCATGCTGTCGCTGGTCATCGTCACCGCGCTGTACGTGCTGGTCGCCGCCGTCGCGATCGGGGCGCGGCCCTGGGAGGGCTTCGGTGAGTCCGAGGCCGCCCTCGCCGGGATCATGAAGGACGTCACCGGGGACGCGTTCTGGGGCACGCTGCTGGCGGCCGGTGCCGTCATCGCCATCGCGAGCGTGGTGCTCACCGTGCTGTACGGGCAGACCCGCATCCTGTTCGCCATGTCACGCGACGGGCTCGTGCCCAAGGTGTTCTCGCGGGTCCATCCGAAGACCGGGACGCCTCGCGTGAACACCGTGATCGTGTCGCTGTTCTGCGGTGTCCTCGCCGCCGCCATCCCGCTGGGGCAGCTCGCCGACGCGACCAGCATCGGTACGCTGTTCGCGTTCGCGCTGGTCAACGTGGCCGTCGTGGTGCTGCGGCGGACGCGGCCCGACATGCCGCGGACCTTCCGGGTGCCGCTGTCGCCGGTGCTGCCCGCACTGGGATTCGCCTTCTGCGTCTGGATGATGGGCAGCCTCTCCACCGTGACCTGGGTGGTCTTCGGGGTCTGGATGGCCGCCGGGCTCGTGTTCTACTTCAGCTACGGCTATCGCCGTTCCCGTCTCGCGACTCCAGAGAAGTGATCCACCCGCAGTGCTGAACGATCTCGACGAACGCATCGTGCACGCCCTCGCCGAGGACGCCCGCCGCTCCTACTCCGACATCGGCCAACTCGTGGGGCTCTCCGCGCCCGCGGTGAAGCGGCGGGTCGACCGGCTGCGGGCGACCGGGGCGATCACCGGATTCACCGTCCGGGTGGACCCGGCCGCGCTCGGGTGGGAGACCGAGGGGTTCGTCGAGATCTACTGCCGGCGCAACACCTCGCCGGAGACGATCCAGCGGGGGCTGGAGCGGTATCAGGAGGTGGTGGCCGCGTCGACGGTCACCGGTGAGGCCGATGCCGTGGTGCAGGTGTTCGCTTCTGATATGCGGCACTTCGAGCGGGTGTTGGAGCGGATCGCCGGGGAGTCGTTCGTCGAGCGGACCAAGTCGGTGCTCGTCCTTTCTCCTTTGCTGCGGCGGTTTTCTTCCGGGTCGCCCGCCTGAGAGCTCGGGGTGGGCGGTTCGTCGGCGGGTGCGGGTGCGTGGGAGGTGTTCGCGCAGTTCCCCGCGCCCCTTGACGTGACCGGGGTTCTCAAGTCACTCCGCGGTTTTTCGCGCCAACGCGTTGTTGCCGATCGAGTTGTGGACGCTGAAGGTCACCGCGTCCGGGCGGTAGCGGTCGTCGGACCATTCCACCGGGCGGCCCTCGCGGGTGGTGGTGACCCGCCGGACCCGCAGCAGAGGGCTCGTGCGGCGCACGGTGAGGAGTTCGGCGTCCCGGGCGCCGGCCGCCACGGCGTCGATGACGTGCTCCCCGTAGGCGAAGACCAGGCCCGTGTCGTCGAGCAGACGCTGGGTCACCGAGGGGCAGTCCTCCTCGATGGGCTCGACGGCCGGGGCGATCCAGTCGGCGTAGACCGTGCGCTCCAGCAGGACGGGCTGCCCGTCCAGGCCGCGCAGCCGCAGCACGTGCAGGACCTGGGCGCCCGGGGCGAGCTGGAGGCGTACGCGGTCCTCGGCGGTGGCCGTCCGGTACTCCTGCGTGATCACCCGGCCCGTCGCCTCACGGCCCATCGCACGGGCCCACTGGGCGAAGCTGCGCAGCTCCGCGAAGCTCTGGCTGCGGCGACCGGCCAGCACCACCCGGCGGGCACCCTGGCGTGAGCCGATGAGGCCCTCGGCGGTCAGGGTCGCCACGGCCTGGCGGACCGTGCCGCGTGAGACGCCGTAGCGGGCCGCGAGTTCGGTCTCCGGCGGCAGCAGACTGCCCACCGTGTACTCCTCACGGTCGATCGCCCGCCGCAGTGCCTCGGCGATCTCCTCGTGTCGCGCCGACATGGTCCCCCTCCGCTCGTCCGGTCGCCCGCTGTGCGCAGCACGACCAGCCTAACGAGGTGGGGAAGGGGGTGCCGAACGCGGCCTCCGGGCAGGGATTGTGCGGGAAAACGTGCACGAGTATTTCGCCGCTGTTTACGTGCGTGATATGAAGCGCGGACCTAATGAGGCCAACTTGTTCAGACAAGTGCTCCACCCAGATCGTCCCTGCGCGTACCCCTGGAGAGCTCGTGAACCTCTTCCTGCCGAGAACCGCCGTACTCGGCGGCAGCCTCGCCGTCGCCACCGCACTCACCCTCAGCGCCTGTGGCGCGGCCCCCGAGAGCACGACCACCGCCGACGGCAAGAGCGCGGCCACCGCGACCTCGGCCGAGGACTTCGGCGGCATGGACGCGCTGATCAAGGCGGCCAAGAAGGAGGGCAAGCTCAACGCGATCGCCCTGCCCCGTGACTGGGCCAACTACGGCGCGCTGATCGACGGCTTCGAGAAGAAGTACGGCATCAAGATCGAGGTGGAGAACCCGGACGGCGCCAGCCAGGACGAGATCAACGCCGTCACCTCGCGCAAGGGACAGGACCGCGCGCCCGACGTGCTCGACCTCGGCAGCTCCTTCGCCATCAGCGCCGCCCAGCAGGGACTGCTCGCGCCCTACAAGGTGGCCGCCTTCGCTGACATCCCCGAGGGCCAGAAGGACCCGAAGGGCCAGTGGTACAACGACTACGGCGGCTACATATCCATCGGGTGCGACGCCAAGCGGGTCAAGGAGTGCCCGGAGACCTTCGCCGACCTGCTGGAGCCGAAGTACAAGGGGCAGGTCGCCCTCAACGGCAACCCCACCAAGTCCGGTTCGGCGTTCGGCGGCGTCTGGGCGGCCTCGCTGGCGAGCGGCGGTTCGTTCGACGACATCCAGCCCGGCCTCGACTTCTTCGCCAAGCTGAAGAAGAACGGCAACTACACGCCCGTCGAGTCGACCCCCGCGACCGTCGAGAAGGGCGAGACGCCCATCAGTATCGACTGGGACTACCTGAACGCCGGGTACGCCGACGAGTTCAAGTCCAAGGGTGTCGACTGGAAGGTCGCCGTCCCGGAGGACGGCAAGTTCTCGCAGTACTACTCCCAGGCCATCAACAAGGACGCCCCGCACCCGGCCACCGCCCGGCTCTGGCAGGAGTACCTCTACAGCGCCGAGGGCCAGAACCTGTGGCTCGCCGGCTACGCCCGCCCGGCGCTGATGCCCGCCATGGAGAAGGCCGGCACGCTGGACGAGACGGCCGCCGCCAAGCTGCCGAAGGTGTCGGGCACCCCCGAGTTCCCGACCGAGGAGCAGCAGACCAAGGCCAAGGACGCGCTCTCGCAGGGCTGGGCCAAGGCGGTCTCCGGGTGACCGCCGTCGTCACCGAGGCCGACCCGGCACTCGTGGCCGCCGCTTCCGTGAAGCGGCGGCCACGCCCCGGCGGCTGGCTCGCCGTGCTCCCGCTGCTCGCCTTCGTCGCGATCGCCTTCGGGCTGCCCGCCGTCGCCATGCTGAACGGCGCGTTCACCGTCAAGGAGCCGGCCACGGGCGCCACTTCCTACACCACGGCGAACATGACGGCCTCCGTGCAGGGGGCCTACCTCACGGCCATGCTCGGCAGTGTGAAACTCGCCGCCGTCTCGGCGGGCCTCGCCGCCGTCCTGGGGCTGCCGCTCGCCCAGGCCGTGGTGACCTCCCGCTTCCCGGCGCTGCGCGAGGCCGTGCTCACCGCCTCCGGGGTGCTCGCCAACTTCGGGGGAGTCCCGCTCGCCTTCGCGTTCGTCGCCACCCTCGGCAACTCCGGTGTGCTGACCAGACAGTTGGGCCTCACGGACAAGGGCTGGGACCTCTACAGCTTCTGGGGACTGGTCATCGTCTACCTGTACTTCCTGATCCCGCTGATGGTCCTCACCATCACCCCCGCTCTCGACGGGCTGCGCGTCCAGTGGCGGGAGGCCGCCCAGAACAACGGCGCCACCGGCCTCCAGTACTGGATCCACGTGGCCCTGCCCGTGCTCGCTCCCTCACTGCTCGGCGGGCTGGTGCTGCTCTTCGGCAGCGCCTTCGCCGCGTACGCCACCGCCGCCGCCATGGTGGGCAGCTCCATCCCGCTGGTCACCCTGCAGATCGCCGACGCCATCTCCGGCAACGTCCTGGTCGGCCAGGAGAACGTGGCGCTCGCCCTCAGCCTCGACATGGTCCTGATCGCCGGACTGGTCATGGCCGTCTACCTGCCCCTGCAACGACGGAGTGCGCGATGGCTGGCCTGAACCCGGCGCGACCGGCGTCGCGCCGCCCGGCCCTGTGGCGTCCGCTGGTGTTCGCCTGCGCCGGGCTGTACTTCCTCGTCCCGCTCGCCGCCTCCGTGATCTTCACGGTCGACGTGCCCGGTGAGGGCGTGACCTTCGACGCCTACACCCAGATCCTGAGCACCGACGGCTTCGTGTCCAGTCTGCTGCTCTCGCTGGAGCTGGCCGCCGCGACCATCGCCGTCGTGCTGCTGCTGATGGTGCCCGCCATGGTCGCGCTGCGGCTCGGTGCCCCCAGACTGCGGCCCGTCGTCGAGGTGGTGTGCGCCCTGCCGCTGGTGGTGCCGCCGATCGCGTTCGTCGCCGGCCTCGGCACCGTGCTCAAGTGGGGGCCCGAACACCTCTCCAGGACCCCGCTGTTCCAGACCTTCGTCGCGGTCCAGAACCCCGACTTCCCCGTGGTGCTGGTCCTCGCCTACGTCGTGATGGCGCTGCCCTTCGTGCACCGCGCGCTGGACGCGGGGCTGCGTGCCATGGACGTCCGCACCCTCGTGGAGGCCGCCCGCAGCTGCGGGGCGAGCTGGCCGCAGGCGCTGGTGCGGGCCGTGCTGCCCAATCTGCGCGGGGCACTGCTCAACTCCGCCTTCCTCACCCTGGCGCTCGTGCTCGGCGAGTTCACCGTCGCCCAACTGCTGGGCTTCCGGCCGTTCGCCGTGTGGATCGTCAACGTCAGCGGCTCGCAGGCCCAGCTGTCCGTGGCCGTCTCGGTGCTCAGCCTGCTCGTCACCTGGGCCATGCTCCTCGCGCTCGCCTCCTTCGGCGGACGTACCCGAACCGCTTCCGCCTCCGGGGGATGAACCATGACCGTGCTCGAGAATCTTGAGATGACCGCGACCGGCACCGCCGCCACCGTCGAATTCCGGGACCTGCGCCGGGAGTTCGGCGCCACCGTCGCCCTCGACGGCCTCGATCTGACCGTCCGCCCCGGCGAACTGCTCGCCCTGCTCGGCCCCTCCGGCTGCGGCAAGACCACCGCCCTGCGGATGCTCGCCGGCTTCGAACACCCCGACGCCGGCGAGGTGCTGGTCGACGGGGAGGACGTCACCCGCGTCCCGGCCCACCGGCGCGACGCCGGGATGGTCTTCCAGTCGTACAGCCTCTTCCCGCACCTCAGCGCCCTCGACAACGTGGCCTTCGGCCTGCGTATGCGCAAGGTGCGCACGGCCGAACGGCGTTCCCGGGCAGCCGAGTTGCTCGATCTCGTGGGCCTCGCCGACAAGGGCGCCCAGTACCCCCACCAGCTCTCCGGCGGCCAGCAGCAGCGCGTCGCCCTCGCCCGGGCGCTCGCCCTGCGGCCCCGTGTGCTGCTGCTCGACGAACCGCTCTCCGCTCTCGACGCCAAGGTGCGGCTCACCCTCCGCGAGGAGATCCGCCGGCTCCAGCAGGAGCTGGGCATCACCACCCTCTTCGTGACGCACGACCAGGAGGAGGCCCTGTCCATGGCCGACCGGGTCGCGGTGATGCACGCCGGACGCCTCGAACAGTGCGCCACCCCGGTCGAGTTGTACGGCCGCCCGGCCACCGCCTTCGTCGCCGAGTTCGTCGGCACGATGAGCCGGATCCCGGGCCGGCTCGACGGCACCACCGTCGAGGTCCTCGGCCGCCGGCTCCCCGTGGACGGCACGGCACCGGACACCGCGGACGTGGACGTCCTGGTACGGCCGGAGGCGGTCGGCGTACGGGCGGACGACACCGGGGACGCCCAGGTCGTCGCCACCGCGTTCCTCGGCGCCGCCACCCGCCTCACCGTACGGCTCGCCGACGGCAGCGAGGTCAAGGCCGACCTGCCCACGCACGAGGCGGCGGCCCTCGGCGCCGGAAGCTCCGTGACGGTCGGCCTCCCCGAGCGGCCCGTACTGGTCGCGGCCCGCCCCACCCGCTGAGACACGGGCGCCCGCCCTCACGGCGGGACCCGCGGTCCCGACACACCCACGGAAAGAGAGTCCCGTGTCCCGATCCGCGCTCCAGGCCGCCCTGTTCGACATGGACGGCACGCTCGTCGACACCGAGCGGCTGTGGTGGGAGGCGGTCGCAGAGGTGGCCGCCGGCCTCGGGCGCGCGCTGACCGAGGCCGACCAGCCCGACGTACTGGGCCGCCCCGTCGAGCACACCGCCGGCTGGCTGGCCGCCCTCACCGGCGCCGACGGGGACGCGCTCGCCGCCGAGCTGCACCGGGAGTTCGCCGAACGGGTCCGCACCGGGATCGTGCCCCGCCCGGGCGCGCTGGAGCTGCTGCGGGCCCTGGCCCGCGAGGGCGTGCCCACCGCCCTGGTCACCGCGTCGCCGCGTGCCGTCGCCGACACCGTCCTCGACGTCCTCGGCCGAGACCTGTTCGCCGTCTCCGTGACCGCCGACGACACCGAGCACACCAAGCCCGCCCCGACCCCTACCTCGCCGCCTGCCACGCCCTCGGTGTCGACCCGCCGCCTGCGTCGCCGTCGAGGACACCAGCACCGGCGTCACCTCGGCCGAGGCCGCCGGGTGCGTGGTCCTCGCCGTTCCCTCGCTCGCCCCCATCGAGGAGGCCCCGGGCCGGACCGTACGGGAGAGCCTGGAGGCCGTGACACCGGCGAGCCTGCGGCTGCTGGTCGCGCCCGACGGACCCGCCCTGCGCGTGATGACCTGGAACCTCTGGTACGGCGGCACCAAGGTCCGCGATCACCGCGCCAAGCAGCTCAAGGTGATCACCGAGACCGGTGTCGACGTGGTCGGCCTCCAGGAGACGTACGGCACCGCCGCCCAGGAACTCGCCGACGCCCTCGGCTGGCACCACCACCGGGCCGGCGACAACCTCGGCATCATCAGCCGCCACCCGATCACGGCTCGCCTCGGTGACCCCGACGTCGGCTTCTACGGGGCCGCCGGCGTCCGTATCAGGACCGACTCCGGCGCCGAGGTCGACATCTGGACGGTCCACCTCGACTACCAGCCGTACGGTCCCTACGAGGCCGCCTTCGACGGGCTGCCGGCCGCCGAGCTGATCGCCCACGAGGAGGTGCGGCTGGCCCAGCTGCGGGACTGTCTGCGCCGGCTCGACGACACCGCGCCCGCCGTGCCCGTCGTGCTGGTCGGTGACTTCAACAGCCCCTCGCACCTCGACCGGCCGGACGTCGACTGGCCGGTGACCAGGGCCGCCGAGGCGGACGGACTGCGCGACTCCTACCGCGAGGCCCACCCCGACCCCGTGCGGCAGCCCGGCCACACCTGGTCGCCGATCCACGTCGAGCACGAAGACGGCAGCGGCCGGCCCGAGCCGCAGGACCGGATCGACTTCGTCCTGCACCGGGGCCTCGCGGTGCTCGACTCCCGGACCCACGTCAGCGGCACCCCCCGCCCGTGGCCGGACGTCGAGGACAACGACTGGCCGTCGGACCACGCCGCGGTGATCACCACGTTCGCGCTGGAGCCGGAGCCGCAGCCGGACGCCGGGCGCGATCCCCGATAACCCCTGGGCCGGAAGGTGCGGCCGGGCTAGTATCGGTGCCATGACCTGGCGACATTGATCCACCAGCCGCGCCTCCCGAGGACCGCCTCGGACGCCGTACCGACGACGTCCGATCCGCTCCCTCGGGAAGGCCTCATGACTCTCTCACCCGCGCGTGCGCCCGGTGACGCGACCACCGGTGTCCGGCGGCTCACGGCCACGCTGTACGCCTACGCGTTCCTCGACGACTTCGTGCTGCTCTACCCGGTGTACGCGCTGCTGTTCAGCGACACCGGCCTGTCGATCTGGCAGATCTCCTCCCTGTTCGCCCTGTGGTCCGTCACCGGGATCGTGCTGGAGGTGCCCTCCGGTGCCTGGGCCGACGCCGTCTCCCGGCGACTGCTGCTGTGGGCGGGGCCGCTGCTCACCGCCGTCGGCTTCGCCCTGTGGGTGATCGTTCCCTCGTACTGGGCCTTCGCCCTCGGATTCGTCCTGTGGGGTGTGCGCGGCGCGCTCGGTTCCGGTGCGCTGGAAGCACTCGTCTACGACGAGCTCGACCGGCTGGGCGCCGCCGACCGGTACGCGCGGGTCGTCGGCCGGGCCCAGGCGGTCGGCATGGTCGCCGTGATGGCCGCGATGGGGCTCGCCGGTCCGGTCCTCGACCTCGGCGGCTACCCGGCCGTGGGTGCGGCGAGCATCCTGGCCTGTGTGCTGACCTCGGTGACGGCCACGCGGTTCCCCGAACACCGGGAAGCGGTGCCGGGGCCGAAGCACGCCTCCACCCTCGCCACCCTGCGGGCGGGGCTCACCGAGGTCCGCCGGGACCGGTCCGTACGGGGCACGCTGCTTCTCGTGCCGGCCGTCGGGGCGGTCTGGGGCGCGCTCGACGAGTACACGCCGCTGCTGGTCCGGGACACCGGGGTGGCCGAGCAGACGGTTCCGTACCTGCTGCTGGTGATCTGGGTGGGTAGGCGATCGGCAGCCTGCTGACCGGCCTGGGGAGCGGTGGGGCACGGCCCGGCTGGGGGCGGTGCTCGCGGGCTCGGCGGTCGCGCTGGCCGTGGGGGCGCTGCTGGGGACGCCGGCCGGCATCGGACTGGTGGCCGTCGCCTTCGGGGGCTTCCAGCTGGTCAACGTGCTCGCCGACGCGCGGTTGCAGGACCGGATCGACGCGGCCCGGCGGGCGACGGTGACGTCCGTCGCGAGCATGGGGACCGAGACGGCGACGGTCGCCGTCTTCGCCGCGTACGCGGTGATCGGGGCGGCGGGGTATGCGCACGGGGTGGTGTTCGCCGTGTTCGCGGTGCCGTATCTCGTGACGGCGGGTGTGTTGGTGGGGCGAAGAGGCGCGTAGAGCGCGGGGCGCGTGGGCGGCTGCGGGTGCATTGTGGCTGATCGCGCAGTTCCCCGCGCCCCTTGAGGGGCGCGGGTGGCGCCCTCTCTCAGGCGCGCAACGAATCGTCGTGCGGGCCGGCACCCACGCAATGAATCGTCCCTCGGTGCGCAATGGCCGCCGCTTGTCCGGGTCGGCGCGGCGGCCGTACCGTCTTTCTGGCCCCCTTTCTGGCCCCCGAACACCCCCTTGTCCCGGTGAGGAACACGCATGCGTACCGCCCTGCTCCAGAGTTCCGGTCTGCCCGGCTCGGTCGTCGGGAACCTGAAGGTGCTCGACGAGGCCGCGGGCGGGCCGCCGACGCCGGGCGGGGCTGGTGGTGACGCCGGAGATGTTCCTGACGGGGTACGCGATCGGCGACGACATCGCGCGGCTCGCCGAGGCGGCCGACGGCGACTCGGCCGACGCGGTCGCCGAGATCGCGGGACGCCACGGCGTCGCGATCGTCTACGGGTACCCGGAGCGCGCCGGTGAGGTGGTCTTCAACTCGGCGCAGCTCGTCTCCGCCGAGGGCGTCCGACTGGCGAACTACCGCAAGACCCATCTCTTCGGCTGCTTCGAGCGCGACCACTTCGCTCCCGGCGAGCGCAGCGTCGTCCAGGCCGACCTGGGCGGGCTCCGCGTCGGACTCCTGATCTGCTACGACGTGGAGTTCCCGGAGAACGTCCGCGCCCACGCGCTCGCCGGCACCGATCTGCTGGTGGTGCCGACGGCCCAGATGCATCCCTTCCAGTTCGTCGCCGAGTCGATGATCCCGGTGCGGGCCTTCGAGAACCAGATGTACGTCGCCTACGTCAACCGGGTCGGCCGCGAGGGGGAGTTCGAGTTCGTCGGGCTCTCCACACTGGCCGGGCCGGACGGGGTCGCGCGCACCCGCGCCGGACGCGAGGAGGACCTCGTCCTCGCCGACGTCGACCCCGCGTTCGTCGCGGCCTCCCGCGAGGCGAACCCGTATCTCCAGGACCGTCGCCCCGGTCTCTACGGCTCCCTCGTCTGAGCCCCGCCCCGCCCCACCCCGAACACCCGCTTCACCGCAAGGAGTCCGTACCCCATGACGTCCACCGTGCCCAACGCCGTCGAGCACGCAGACGAGCAGCAGCCGCCGATCACCATGTTCGGCCCGGACTTCCCGTACGCGTACGACGACTTCCTGGCCCACCCGGCCGGTCTGGGCCAGATACCGGCCACCGAGCACGGGGCCGAGGTCGCGGTGATCGGCGGCGGGCTGTCCGGCATCGTGGCGGCTTACGAGTTGATGAAGATGGGGCTCAAGCCGGTCGTGTACGAGGCCGACCGGATCGGCGGGCGTCTGCGGACGGTCGGTTTCGACGGATGCGATCCGTCGCTCACCGCCGAGATGGGGGCCATGCGCTTCCCGCCGTCCTCCACGGCGCTGCAGCACTACATCGACCTGGCGGGTCTGGAGACCTGGCCGTTCCCCAACCCCCTCGCGGAGGCCACGCCGTCGACCGTCGTCGATCTCAAGGGCGAGTCCCACTACGCCGAGACCATCGACGACCTGCCGCAGGTCTACCGGGACGTGGCCGCCGCCTGGAAGGCCTGCCTGGAAGAGGGCGCCGACTTCTCCGACATGAACCGGGCGCTGCGTGAGCGGGACGTGCCGCGCATCCGGGAGATCTGGGCGAAGCTCGTCGAGCGGCTCGACAACCAGACCTTCTACGGCTTCCTCTGCGACTCCGAGGCGTTCAAGTCCTTCCGGCACCGCGAGATCTTCGGCCAGGTCGGCTTCGGCACCGGCGGCTGGGACACCGACTTCCCCAACTCCATCCTGGAGATCCTGCGCGTCGTCTACACCGAGGCCGACGACCACCACCGCGGCATCGTCGGCGGCAGCCAGCAACTCCCGCTGCGGCTCTGGGAGCGCGAGCCCGAGAAGATCGTGCACTGGCCGTACGGGACGTCCCTGAGGTCCCTGCACGCCGAGGGGGAGCCGCGGCCCGCCGTCACCCGGCTGCAGCGGACCGCCGGCAACCGGATCACGGTGACGGACGCGAACGGTGACATCCGTACGTACCGGGCGGCGATCTTCACCGCCCAGTCCTGGATGCTGCTGTCGAAGATCGCCTGTGACGACTCGCTCTTCCCGATCGACCACTGGACGGCCATCGAGCGGACCCACTACATGGAGTCCAGCAAGCTCTTCGTGCCCGTGGACCGGCCGTTCTGGCTCGACAAGGCCGTCGACGACAGGGGAAATCCGACCGGGCGGGACGTGATGTCGATGACACTCACCGACCGGATGACGCGCGGGACCTACCTCCTCGACGACGGCCCCGACAAGCCCGCCGTCATCTGCCTCTCCTACACCTGGTGCGACGACAGCCTCAAGTGGCTGCCGCTGTCGGCGAACGAGCGGATGGAGGTCATGCTGAAGTCGCTCGGCGAGATCTACCCGAACGTCGACATCCGCAGCCATGTCATCGGCAACCCGGTGACCGTCTCCTGGGAGAACGAGCCCTACTTCATGGGCGCGTTCAAGGCGAACCTGCCCGGCCACTACCGCTACCAGCGGCGCCTGTTCACCCACTTCATGCAGGACCGGCTGCCCGACGACAAGCGGGGCATCTTCCTCGCCGGCGACGACATCTCCTGGACGGCCGGCTGGGCGGAGGGCGCGATCCAGACCGCGCTCAACGCGGTCTGGGGTGTCATGCACCACTTCGGCGGCACCACGGACGCGACCAACCCCGGCCCGGGAGACCTCTACCACACGATCGCTCCCGTCGAACTCCCCGAGGACTAGGGCCTGTCGTTCCGATCACGCCTGGGCCGCGGGGCTTGCCGGCAGGCCTCAGGCGCCGTCGCCCGAAGTCGGCGTGATCCAAACGACAGACCCTAGGAGCGGGTTCGGGGCCAGTCGGTTCGCTCGGGCAGCGGGGTCAGCAGCATGCGGCCCGCCAGGCCCACCGCCGCGTCCAGCCGGTGGGCGAACTCCTCGGCGAGATCCGGGAGCCCGCGCAGTGCCCACAGCGCGCGGGCGGCCGACCAACTGGCCTCACGGGCGCGTTCCAGGCTCCACGCGCCGAGCAGATGGGTGAGCGGATCAGCGACCTGAAGCAGATCGGGACCCGGCATCAGCTCCTCGCGGATACGTTCCTCCAACGCAACGAGGACATCGCCCACCTGCTCGAACTCGTCCTCCAGATCGGCTGGTCCGCAGCCGAGCGTACGACAGCTGTCCACGACGGCCAGGGCGAGATCGTGCCCGATGTGCGCGTTGATGCCGCAGAGGGCGAACTGCAGCGGGCGTACCCCGGGATGACGCCGGAACTGCAGCAGCGGCCGCCAGCACGCGGGTGCGCGGCCGCCCTCGGCGACGCTCAGATACCGCTCGGCGAAGAGCACGTCCAGAGTGATCGCGGCCTCGGCGTCCGGGAAGTGACCGGTGTCCAGGCGCCGGCCGATGGCCTCCGTGACAGCGAGGTAGACCCTGTTGAAGACCGCGATCCCGTCCCGCTCGGGAAGGATCGCGTCCAGGGCTCGCATACGGCGGACGACGGTGTCCACCGCGCCGGCCGCGACCGCCGTGCCCGTCGAGTCCCCGGAATTGGTGAAATGTTCCCACAGCGCCATAGGGGGCAGGGTCGCAGGCCTACGCTGACACCGGTGCCGCCGTGCCCGGCGCGTCCCCGGAACGGGGTAACGCGGGCGCGGCGGGAAGTGCCGGGGAACCGACGCAGCGCGGTCCGGGGAGCAGGGGGGAGCACCACGTGCCAGGCTTACGCGCCCAGCGTCTGGCCGCACGCCGGGCCGAACGTCGGCGGGCGGTTCGGCGCGCTGCCATGACGGCCGTCGCGGCGATCGTGGCCGTCGGCGGAACGGTCACCGCGATGGTGGCGGCGACGGGCGGCGAGACCCGACCGCCGACGAGCCGCTCAGGGGGCCACCCGTCCGGTCTCTCCGCCCCCTCCGCGCTTTCCGGCCCGACCGGACCGGCTTCTCCCGGCCCCACCTCCCCACGACACACCTCGCCCTCGCCGTCGCCCTCGCACTCGCGCGGGCCCTCGGTGAAGGCCGGCACGGCGCCCTCGGCGGAGCGGACCGAACGGCGGGCGGCACCCGGGACCGGCCCCGGCGAGCTCTACCGCCACCCCGACTCGCAGGTCCTCGACTGGGTCCGTGACCACCCCGACGACCCGCGCGGCGCCGCCATCGAGACGGGCATCGCCGATCGCCCCGCCGCCGTCTGGTTCACCGATCCCACCCCCGCCACGATCACCTCCCAGGTCGCGGCGGTCGCCTCCGGAGGCGCCGCGCGGGACCAGGTGCCGGTCCTCGTGGCCTACGCGATCCCCGACCGGGACTGCGGCGGTGCCTCGCAGGGCGGGGCGCCGAACCTGGACGCGTACGACACCTGGATCGACGCGTTCGCCGCCGGGCTCGGCTCGGACGACGTCATCGTGATCCTGGAGCCGGACGCGATCGCCCAGTCCGACTGTCTCTCCGTCGACGCCCGCGCCGACCGCTTCTCCTCACTCGCCCGCGCGGGCCGGGTCGTCAAGGCGGCCAACCCGAGCGCCCGCGTCTACCACGACGCCGGACACTCGGAATGGAACACCCCGGTCGAGCAGGCCGCACTCCTGCGGCAGGCGGGCGCCGCCGCTCCCGACGGCTCCGACGGCGTCTTCAGCAACGTGTCGAACTTCAACCGCACGCAAGCCGAGGTCGCCTACACCCGCCGGGTCCTCGTCGCCCTCGGCGCTCCCGCCGGCCTCGGCGCCGTCATCGACACCAGCCGCAACGGCAACGGCGCCCCGGCCGACGGCGCCTGGTGCGACCCCGCGGGCCGCGCCCTCGGCCGCCCACCCACCCTCACCACCGGCGAACCCCGCGTCGACGCCTATCTGTGGGTGAAACTCCCGGGCGAGTCCGACGGCTGCCGGGGAGGGCCGGGGCGTTCTCGCCGGGTACGCGTACGAGCTGGCGCGCGGGTGAGGGGGCCCGGCGCCCGGATCAGGGCTTCAGGTCGGGAAGCGGGGGAACCGGGCGCGGCCGGATCAGGGCTTCAGGTCGGGAAGCGGGGGAACCGGGCGCGGCCGGATCAGGGCTTCAGGTCGGGCAGCGCCACGTTCGGCCGGGGCACCTGCGGGCGGTCGCGATCGCTGGTGCGCAGCACGCCCGCGAAGACGACCAGGCCGCACGCCAGCACGGTCACCAGGCCGAACGAGACGACCAGGCTGGTCAACTGCGCCAGACCGCCGATCGCGCTCGGCGCGACGAGCCCCGAGGTGTAGGTGATGGTGGCGACCCCCGCGATGGCCAGACTGGGGTTCGACCCGCTGCGGCCCGCGGCGGCGAAGCAGAGCGGCACGACGACCGCGATGCCGAGGCCCATCAGGGCGAACCCGGTCATCGCCACCGCCGGTGCGTCCGCGACGACGATGAGGACCCCGCCGAGTGCGGCCAGCACGCCGCCGGCCCGGACGGTACGGACCGAGCCGAAGCGGTTGACCACCGCGTCGCCCGTCAGCCGGGCCACCGCCATGGTCAGCATGAACCCGGTGGTGCACGCCGCCGCGAGCCCGGCCGAGGTCTCCAACTGGTCCCGCAGGTAGACCGCCGACCAGTCCAGGGCCGCCCCCTCCGCGAACACCGCGCAGAACCCGACCGCGCCGATGAGCAGCGCCGACTTCGGCGGCAGCGCGAACCGGGGCGGCGGCTCCTCGTCCTCGGTGGGCCGCAGATCCAGGACCCACTGGCAGGCGATCAGCCCGAACGCGGTGAGCGAGGCCGCGGCGAGCGCGTGGTGCAGCCGGACGTCCGACCCGAGGTGCGCGGCGAGCGTGCCGGCCGCCGAGCCGACGAGGGCGCCCACGCTCCACATGCCGTGCAGCCCCGACATGATCGACTTCCCGAGGCGGTTCTCCACGTCGACACCGAGCGCGTTCATGGCGACATCCGCCATGCCCGCCGACGCGCCGTACACGAACAGCGCGAGACAGAGGGTCCAGAGGTTCGGCGCGAGGGAGGGCAGGACCAGGGCGAGCGTCCACAGCGAGAGCAGTCCGCGCAACGCCGTCCGGGCGCCGAACCGGTGGCTGATGCGTCCCGCGAGCGGCATCGCCAGCGAGGCGCCGATCGCGGGAAAGGCGAGTGCGAGACCCAGCTGGCCCGCGCTGACCCCCGCGTGGTCCTGGATCCACGGCACGCGGGTCGCGAACGAGCCGGTGACGGCGCCGTGCACCGCGAACACGGCCGCCACGGCGTACCGTGCCCGCCTCACCTCGCGCCGCTCGTAGATCACCGCACTCATTCTCCGCCTCCGTGAATCCTCGGTATGCCGCGAGGCGCCGCGCCTCGGCTGTCGTCGCGCCGCGAGGGCGCCGCCCCCGCCTCCGGATTCGCCACGAGGGCACCCGGCCGGCCTTCGGCTCTCGGCCGTCGTACGGACGGCGGCCCAGCCGGCGCTGCTCCCGGCGTCTCCCGTGCCCCGCGCCACGGATGCGCCTGTACGGGGGCACGCCCCCGCGCTCCGTTCCTCAGCCGCCTGCCTGTCTGCCCGCCTACCGCCCTCGGCTCTCCGGTTCCCCGATGCCCTCGGCCCACCCGGGTCCCATGGCGCTGACGTAAACTATCAGGAACCCTGCCTGATAGATAGGAGGTGGGGAGGGGAGCAGGTGCTCCAGGCCCGACCACCCCTGAGCGCCGCCTTTCTGGGAGGATCCCGGCATGCCCGCATCACCCAGCACCGCCCGAGCCATCAACGACCGGCTCGCCCTGCGGCTGCTGCAGCAGGAAGGGCCGCTGACGGCAGGGCGGTTGAAGCAGCTCACGGGGCTGTCCCGGCCCACCGTGGCCGACCTCGTGGAGCGCCTCACGGCCGCCGGGCTGATCGAGGTCGTGGGGGAGTCCGGGGAGCAGCGGCGCGGGCCCAACGCCCGCGTCCACGGCATCGTCGCCGACCGCGCGCACCTCGCCGCCCTCGATGTGCGCACCGAGGGCGTCTCGGTCGTCGTGGCCGACCTGATCGGCACGGAGCTGACGCGGGCGTCCGTCCCGATCGCGGACGACACCGGCACCGGGCCCGCGGTGGAGCAGGCGGTCACCCTGGTGGAGCGCGCGGCCAAGGAGGCGGGCGCCGACCGGCTGCACACGGTGGTGATCGGCGCCCCCGGCCTGATCGACCCGGCCACCGGCGAACTCCGTGACTCCAGCGGCCTGCCCGCATGGCACCGTCGCCTGGTCGCCGCCCTCGGTGAACGGCTCCCCGCCCGCGTGCTCGTCGAGAACGAGACCAACCTCGCCGCGCTCGCCGAACAGCGCGACGGTGCCGCCCGCGACCGCGACACCTTCGTCCTCCTCTGGCTGGGCCTCGGCACCGGAGCGGCCGTGGTCCTCGACGGCCACCTGCGGCGCGGTGCCTCCGGCGGCACCGGGGAGATCGGCTTCCTCCCGGTCCCGGGCACGGCCACGGTCCCCTCGGCCGTCGGCTGCGAGGGCGGCTTCCACTCCCTCGGCGGCGCGGCGGCGGTGACGGCACTGGCCGCCGCACACGGCCTCACGGCCGAGGCCGCGCCGCACGAGCCGTACGCGGCGACGCTGGTGCGGTCGGCGGTGACCGCCCTCGCCACGAACGACGCGGCGCCCGCGTCGGCGCCCGTGCCCCACGCCGCCTTCCTCGACGCCCTCTCCGACCGCGTGGCCATCGGCGCGGCCTCGGTCGTCGCCGTGCTCGACCCCGGGTGTGTGGTGCTCGGGGGCGAGGTCGGCAGGCCGGTGGGGAGGAGCTCGCCGTCAGGGTGGGGGAGCGGCTGGCGGTCATGTCGCCGCTGCCGACGGAGGTGCGGGCCGGGGGCCTCGGCGGGACCGCGGTCCTGCGCGGCGCGTTGCTCATGGCCCGGGAGGCGGCCCAGGACGACCTGTTCGGAGCGCCGGCGCGATAGGTCCGACGTCCAGCCCGCGCGACAGCCGGACGTTCAGCAGGTCAGGTCCAGGGGAGTGGCCCTCGCACCCGGCCCCCACTCCCGGCCTTCACCGCTTGCCCGGCCTCGTCCCGAACCGCCGCTCCAGGTGCTCCGCGAACGTCCCGATTCCCACGGCCCGCTCCGGCGCGAGGTGTCCGCCGTCCCGGAAGCCCCGGTAGGCCGTGCCGAACAGGGGGACGTTCAGGAGCGGGCGGCGGCGGCCGGTGGCCGTCAGGTAGGCGCGGGCCAGGTCGGGGAAGGTGAGGATCTCCGGGCCGCCCAGGTCGTCCACCCGGCCCGCGGGGGCGCCCCCGGCAAGCTCCGCCAGGCGGTCGGCGACCTCGGTGACGGCGACGGGCTGGTCGCTCACCCCGGCGGGGAGCATCATGACCGGCGGCTTGGAGAGAACCTCGAAGAGCAGTACGAGAAGGTCGTGGAACTGGGTCGCGCGCAGGATCGTCCAGCCCAGCCCGGACCCCTCGACCAGGCGCTCGACGGCCAGCTTGGACCGGTAATAGCCCAGCGGCACCCGGTCCACACCGACGATCGAGATGTAGACCAGATGGCCCACCCCGGCCCGCCGCGCCGCCTGGATCAGGTGCTCCGCCGCCTTCTCGTCGCCCCCGCGCGGCGAGGTCGCGCAGTGCACGATCGTGTCCACCCCGGCCACGGCCGGGTCCAGCCCGCTCCCGCCCGCGACGAGATCGACGGCGTACGGCCGCGCGTGCCTGCTGAGCACCCGCACCTCGTGCCCGTTCGCGCGCAACCGCTCGCCGAGAGGGCGGCCGAGAACGCCGGTGCCACCGGTCACCAGGATCGTGGTCATGCTGTAGGTCCCCTTCACGTCGACGCGTGGCCGTCCCGAGAACACCAGCGTGCGGGCCGCGGCCCCGGCCGGCAGCGCGGGGGACCCGGCGGCGGGGCAAGGGCCGTCGTCACCGCCGCCGGGCCGTTCGAGGCGGGTACCGCGACCGCAGACTTTAAAAGGACTAGACCAAGACGGTCAATGGGTCGGGGCCCCTTCGAGTGGGGCCGCTGTGACGGAAATTGACCCTTGGTCAGTGATAGCCGAAACCCGTCGGTGTTCGCCGGAGAAGTCCAGTGATGTCGTCTGTGAGCCAGCCCACAGCCCTCACCCGCATGGGTGGCGACCGGGCGTGGCACACTGGCCATGTACCAGAAGCAGCGCACTCCGGGGTCGGTGAAAGTCCGAACCGGCGGTTATAGTCCGCGACCCGGTCGCTTCCAGCGGCCGGTTGACCAGGTGAAATTCCTGGACCGACGGTTAAAGTCCGGATGGGAGGCAGTGCGCGGCGGGCGGGCATACGTGCGCGCCGCCGTCTGTTTTCGGTCTGCCTCGACAGGGGTGGGCCCACACACGGCGTCCGCTCCCGGTGCCGCTGTCCGCTCTGTCTGTCGTCTTCGACAGCCCCGGAGTCCGTGCCCCACGAGGCAGGAGGACCCGGGAAGTGTTCACCGGAATCGTCGAAGAGCTGGGTGAGGTCACCGCCGTCGAGAACCTCGGCGACTCCTCCCGCTTCCGTCTGCGCGGCGCCGTCGTCACCCAGGGGGCGAAGCACGGCGACTCCATCGCCGTCAACGGCGTCTGTCTCACGGTCGTCGAGCACGAGGACGACTGGTTCACCGCCGACGTCATGGCGGAGACCCTCGAACGCTCCAGCCTCGGCGCCCTCGCCGTCGGCTCCCGGGTCAACCTCGAACGCCCCATGGCCGTCGGTGAGCGCCTCGGCGGACACATCGTGCAGGGCCACGTCGACGGAACCGGCCAGGTCATCGAGCGCAAGCCGTCCGAGAACTGGGAGATCGTCAAGATCTCGCTCCCGGCGGACCTCACCCGGTACGTCGTCGAGAAGGGCTCCATCACCGTCGACGGCATCAGCCTCACCGTCGTCGACGCCGGCCCCGACCACTTCACCGTCAGCCTCATCCCCACCACCCTCGACCTGACCACCCTCGGCCGCAAGCAGCCCGGCGACCCGGTGAACCTTGAGGTCGACGTCATCGCCAAGTACGTCGAGCGCCTGCTGGGCAACCAGGGGACGGCGGGCGCCCCGGGAGCGGGACGGTGAACTCCCTGAACAGCGTCGCCTTCACCGCCTTCGGCCAGCAGATCCTCTGGTCGGACATGATCGGCAACGTCCTCGGCCTGATCGCCCTCGCCCTCGGCGCGATCCGCTCCCTGTGGAACTGGCCCGTGCAGTTCCTCTCCGGTCTGGTCCTCTTCGGCGCCTTCGTCGGCCACCTCACCGGCAGCGCCGGCAAGCAGGTCATCGTCATGGCCGTCGCCGCGTACGGCTGGTGGCAGTGGAACCGCACGAAGGGACGGTCGGCGGACGGCGCCATCACCCCGCGCTTCGCCACCTGGCGCGAGCGCGGCTACCTGATCGCCGGCGCCGTGCTCGGCACCCTCGCAGTCGGCGGCCTGTTCACCGCCTTCCCGACCCTGTCCTGGGACCCCTGGCCGGACGCCTACATCTTCACCGGCACCATCGTCGCCATGTACGCCCAGGCGCGCGGCATGGTCGAGTTCTGGTTCGCCTGGCTGCTCGTCGACCTCGTCGGAGTCCCTCTCAACTTCGCCAACGGATACGCGTTCTCCGGATTCGTCTACATCATCTACGGCGCGCTCGTCCTGTGGGGCATGCGCGACTGGTGGCTGCGCTCCCGCAAGCCCGCCCTGGAAGGAGCTCCCGCATGAGCACGGCGCCGATCCTCTACAGCACGGACGACATCGAGGACTTCCGGCTCGACCCCGTCGAGCAGGCCATCGCCGACATCGCGGCGGGCCGCCCCGTCGTCGTCGTCGACGACGAGAACCGCGAGAACGAGGGCGACCTCGTCATCGCCGCCGAGAAGGCCACCCCCGAGATCATCGCCTTCATGATGAGCGAGTGCCGGGGCATGATCTGCGCCCCCATGGAGGGCGACGAGCTGGACCGGCTCGAACTGCCGCAGATGGTGCAGCAGAACACCGAGTCCATGCGCACCGCCTTCACCGTCACCGTCGACGCGGGCCCCCGGCACGGCGTCACCACCGGCATCTCCGCCTCCGACCGCGCCACCACCCTGCAACTCCTGGCGAGCGGCACCGCCGAGCCCGGCGACTTCGTCCGCCCCGGCCACATCTTCCCGCTGCGCGCCCGCACCGGCGGGGTGCTCGTGCGCGACGGCCACACCGAGGCCGCCGTCGACCTCGCCCGCCTCGCGGGTCTGCGCCCGGCCGGCGCGATCGTCGAGATCGCCGGCGAGGACGGCCGCATGCTGCGCCTGCCCGACCTGATCCCGTTCGCCCGCAAGCACGGCCTGACGATCATTTCCATCGAGGACCTCATCGCCTACCGGCGCAGCTCCGAGCCCACCGTCAGGCGCGAGGCGAAGACCCAACTCCCCACCGTCTTCGGTGACTTCACGGCCTACGGCTACCGCTCCACCGTCGACGGCGTCGAGCATGTCGCCCTCGTCCACGGCGAGATCGGCGACGGCGAGGACGTCCTCGTCCGGGTCCACTCCGAATGCCTCACCGGCGACATCTTCCACTCGCTGCGCTGCGACTGCGGCCCCCAGCTGCAGACCTCGCTCCAGCGCATCGCCACCGAAGGCCGCGGCGTCGTCGTCTACCTGCGCGGCCACGAGGGACGCGGCATCGGACTGCTGTCCAAGCTGCGCGCGTACGAACTCCAGGAGCTCGGCCGTGACACCCTCGACGCCAACCTGGAGCTGGGCCTGCCCGCCGACGCCCGGGACTACGGCGCCGGTGCCCAGATCCTCCAGGACCTCGGCGTCCGCGGCCTGCGCCTCATGACGAACAACCCCGAGAAGACCGACGCCCTCGTCCGGCACGGCCTCGCCGTCACCGACCGCGAGCCGATGCCCGTCCGCGCGGGCGAGCACAACCTGCGCTACCTGCGCACCAAGCGGGACCGGATGGGCCACGACCTGCCCTGGCTGGACACGGCCACCACATCCACCTGCGGCAACCAGTAACACCGAACGACCAGCGGCAAGACCAACGAGCAAGAGATCCAGGAACCAAGGAGCAACGTGAGCGGCAAGGGCGCACCCGAACTGTCCGTACGCAACTGCGGCGACCTGCGCGTCGCGGTCATCGCGGCCCAGTGGCACGAGAAGGTGATGGACGGCCTCGTCGAAGGCGCCCTGCGCGCCCTGCGCGACCTGGGCATCGACGAGCCGACCCTGCTGCGGGTCCCCGGCAGCTGGGAACTCCCCGTCGTCGCCAAGGTCCTGGCCGGCCGCGGCTACGACGCGATCGTCGCCCTCGGTGTCGTCATCCGCGGCGGCACCCCCCACTTCGAGTACGTGTGCCAGGGCGTCACCCAGGGCCTCACCCAGGTCTCCGTCGACACCGGAGTCCCCGTCGGCTTCGGCGTACTGACCTGCGACACCGAGGAGCAGGCCCTGGACCGCGCCGGTATCGAGGGCTCGAACGAGGACAAGGGCCACGAGGCGGTGACCGCGGCGGTGGCGACCGCCGCGACCCTCCGCTCAGTATCTGAACCCTGGCGCTGAGGCACGGCCGGTTGCGCGTAGGCTGAGCCTCACCATGTCCAAGAAGACGTTCGAGGAGCTCTTCACCGAGCTCCAGCACAAGGCCGCCCAGGGCGATCCCGCCACTTCCCGCACCGCAGAACTGGTCGAGAAGGGCGTCCATGCCATCGGCAAGAAGGTCGTCGAGGAAGCCGCCGAGGTCTGGATGGCCGCCGAGTACGAGGGCAAGGAGGCAGCCGCCGAGGAGATCTCGCAGCTGCTCTACCACGTCCAGGTGATGATGGTCGCCCGCGGCATCTCCCTGGACGACGTGTACGCCCACCTCTGAGCCGCACCCCGCATTCGATCTCGTACGTACGAACGAAGGAAGCTCGCCTCATGCTGCGCATCGCCGTCCCCAACAAGGGTTCCCTGTCCGGCCCTGCGGGGGAGATGCTGCATGAGGCCGGCTACCAGCAGCGCCGGGAGTCCAAGGAGCTGCGGATCGTCGACCCGGCCAACGAGGTCGAGTTCTTCTACCTCCGCCCCCGTGACATCGCGATCTACGTCTCCTCCGGCCGCCTCGACATCGGCATCACCGGCCGGGACCTGCTCATCGACTCCGGCGC
This sequence comes from Streptomyces sp. MNU76, assembly GCF_020982545.1. GTDB lineage: Bacteria > Actinomycetota > Actinomycetes > Streptomycetales > Streptomycetaceae > Streptomyces. Next base: position 459,384 of record NZ_JAJKLK010000019.1, read on the forward strand.
CAAGGCCGAGGAGATCCTCCCCCTCGGCTTCGCCCGCTCCACCTTCCGCTTCGCCTCCAAGCCGGGCACGGCCGACGGCGTGGCGGACCTCAAGGGCAAGACGGTCGCCACCTCCTACGAGGGCATCGTCGCGGGCCACCTCGCGGACAACGGCATCGACGCCTCCGTGGTCCACCTCGACGGAGCCGTCGAGACCGCCATCGAACTGGGCGTCGCCGAGGTCATCGCCGACGTCGTCGAGACCGGCACCTCCCTGCGCAACGCCGGCCTGGAGGTCTTCGGCGAGCCGATCATGAAGTCCGAGGCCATTGTCATCCGCCGCGTCGACGCCGACACGACCTCGGAGAACGAGCCCAAGGTGCAGCAGTTCCTGCGCCGCCTCCAGGGCGTCCTCGTGGCCCGGACGTACGTGATGATGGACTACGACTGCCGCGTCGAGCAGCTGGAGAAGGCCGTCGCACTCACCCCGGGCCTGGAGTCCCCGACCGTCTCGCCGCTGCACAACGAGGGCTGGGTCGCCGTCCGGGCGATGGTCCCGGCCAAGGAGGCCCAGCGGATCATGGACGACCTCTACGACATCGGCGCGCGGGCCATCCTGACCACCGCCATCCACGCCTGCCGCCTCTGACGGCCAGGGAGTCGCACGCCATGCCGGACCAGTCCCCCCTCCCCGCCCTGCCCGTCACTTTTCGGCCGGGCCGCACCCGGGCCGTACTGCTGACCGCCGCCGGGGCGATCTTCGTGGTCATCACGGTCGTCGCGCTGCTGCTGCCCACGCTCGGCCCGGGGGAGCGGCTCAGCTTCGTCTTCACGGCGGCCATGCTCGCCGGGGTGCTGTGCATGCTCTCCCGGCCCAAGGTCGTCGCCGACGAGGCCGGCGTCACCGTCGTCAACATCACCGCGCGGCGGCAGCTGGGCTGGGCCGAGATCGTGCAAGTCAACCTGCGGGTCGGCGACCCCTGGGTCTTCCTCGACCTCACCGACGGCACCAGCATGCCCGCGCTCGGCATCCAGCCGGGCATCGCCAAGCAGCGAGCCATCGAGGACGCCCGGACCCTGAGGGCGCTGGTCGAGGCCCGGTCGGTCACCGAGCCCGAGCAGCGTCAGGGCTGACCCGGACGCGCGTCCGGGGGGACCCGGACCAAGATCAGGGCCGACTCGGGGCCGTCGCCCCTGCCGCACCGGCCCCTGTCTTGATTAATCTGTTGGCGGAGGCGTTTTCGTCGCGCCTCCGCCTCTGTCGTTCCACCCCGGAAGGCAGGGGCTCCCTGCTATTCGAGGAGTGACTCCCTCCAGCGATGGACGGATCGTCCTGTAGTACCTGCGCCGCCCCCTCCCGGCACACCGAGGCGGCGGCATGACCATCCCCCTGCTGCTCCTCGGAGCCGCGTTCCTGCTGATCCTCGCCAACGGCTTCTTCGTGGCCGCCGAGTTCGGCCTCGTCACGGTCGAGCGCCCGGAGGCCGAGAAGGCCGCCGCCGAGGGCGACCGCCGGGCCCACAAGGTGGTGGGCGCGCTCAAGGAGCTGTCCTTCCAGCTCTCCGGCACCCAACTCGGCATCACCATCACCTCCCTGGTCGTCGGCATGCTCGCCGAACCGGCTCTCGCGGAGATACTCCACGGCCCCTTCACCGCCCTCGGCATACCCGAAGGCGCCGTGTCCGGGGTGTCCGTGGTCGTCGGCATGCTGCTGGCCTCGGCCGTGCAGATGGTGATCGGCGAACTGGTCCCCAAGAACTGGGCGGTGTCGAAGCCCATGCAGGTCGCCCGCTTCGTCGCGGGCCCCCAGCACGTCTTCTCCCGTCTCTTCCGCCCGGTCATCGCCGCTCTCAACGCGGTCGCCAACCGCCTGGTCCGCGCCTTCGGCGTCGAGCCCACCGACGAGCTGGCCTCCGCCCGCACCCCCGGCGAACTGGTCTCCCTCGCCCGGCACTCGGCCCAGGCCGGCGCCCTGGAACAGGACACGGCCGACCTCTTCGTCCGTACCCTCTCCCTGGGCGACCTGACCGCGGAGAACGTGATGACACCGCGCGTCAAGGTCAGCGCCCTGCAGTCCTCGGCCACCGCCGAGGACGTGGTCAACCTGACCCGCGCCACCGGCCTCTCCCGCTTCCCCGTCTACCGGGAGCGGATCGACGAGATCGTCGGCATGGTCCACCTCAAGGACGCCCTCGCGATCCCCGCCCACGAACGACTGCACACCCCGGTCGGCCGGATCGCCAGGACCCCGCTGCTCGTCCCCGAGTCGCTGCCCGTGCAGCCGCTGCTGGCCCGGCTGCGCAGCGAGCAGCCCATCGCCGTCGTCGTCGACGAGTACGGCGGGACGGCCGGGGTGGTGACCCTGGAGGACATCGTCGAGGAACTGGTCGGAGAGGTGCGCGACGAGCACGACGTGCACGAGCGGCCCGAACTCGCCGCCGCCCCGCCCGAGGACGGCCGCCTCGCCTGGGACGCCGACGGCAGCTGCCGCGTCGACGTGCTCCAGCGCATAGGTCTCGATGTCCCGGAGGGCCCGTACGAGACGGTCGCCGGCCTGGTCGCCGACCTGCTCGGCCGTATCCCTGCCCCCGGCGACCACGCCGAGCTGCCCGGCTGGCGGCTGGCGGTGCGCCAGGTCGGGCACTACCGCGCGGAGCGCGTCCGGCTCGTGCGCACCACTCCCGCCACGGACACCGTCCCCGGCCGGGAGGCGGTAGCCGCCGGCAAGGACACCGCCGCGGCGGCGGCCGACGTGAAGGCGACCATCCCCGTCACGGAAGCGGCCCGCGTCACGGGCCCCACCCCCGCCACAGACGCCGCCTCGGCCGTGGAGGCGACCCGATGAGCATGCTCCAACTCCTGTTCGCCCTGCTCCTCGTGCTCGCCAACGGCTTCTTCGTCGGCGCCGAGTTCGCCTTGGTCTCCGTCCGCCGCAGCCAGATCGAACCCCTCGGGACCACCCGGTCCCGCCAGGTCCTCCACGGCCTGGAGAACCTGCCCCAGATGATGGCGGCCGCCCAGTTCGGCATCACCGTCTGCTCACTGACCCTGGGCGCGGTGGCCGAGCCGACGGTGGCCCGGCTGCTGGAGCCGCTCTTCGAGGCGATCCACCTGCCGCACGGCATGATCCATCCTCTGGGCTACGTCATCGCGCTGGCGGTGGTCGTCTTCCTCCACCTCGTCATCGGCGAGATGCTGCCGAAGAACCTGGCGATGGCGGCGCCGGAGAAGACGGCGCTGTGGCTGAGCCCGGCCCTGGTGGCCTTCGCGCGGCTGTGCAAGCCCGTCACGGCCGGTCTCGGTGCCTGTGCCCGCGTGGTCCTCAGACTCTTCCACGTCGAGCCCAAGGACGAGGTCGAGGCCGTCTTCACCAGCGTCCAGCTGGGCCGGCTGGTCGAGGACTCCGGGCAGGCCGGGCTGCTCGACCCCGAGGAGCAGGAGCGCCTGGAGGACGCGCTGGAGCTGGGCTCCCGCCCGGTGACGGACGTCCTGCTCAAGCGGGACACCCTGGTGACGGTGGCCCCCTCGGTGACGCCCGCGCAGGTCGTGGCCCTGACCGCCCGCACGGGCTACTCCCGCTTCCCGGTGGTCGCGGAGAACGGTGCCTTCATGGGCCGCTACCTCCACGTCAAGGACGTCCTGGACCTGGAGGACTCCGACCGTGCCGTACCCCAGCAGATCTGGCGGCCCATGACCACCCTCCGCGCGGAGCTGCCGCTGGACGACGCGCTGACGGTCATGCGGCGGGCCGCCACGCATCTGGCGCAGGTGGCGGATGCCTCCGGCAAGGTGCTCGGTCTGGCGGCGCTGGAGGACGTCCTGGAACTGCTGGTGGGCGAGGTCCGGGACCCGGCCCACCGGGAGGTCCCCCCGACCCGGGTGACAGAGCCAAGGCTCAGCGAACCCACGAAGCAGGCCCTCGCCAGCTGAGTTTCGCTCCCCGTCAAAGACTCGGGGCTCCGCCCCGGGCCCCGTTCGCGCAGTTCCCCGCGCCCTGAAAGGGGCGCGGGGAACTGCGCGAGAAGCCCCACCGGCCCGCAGACGACCGACAAGCGAGCGGGGCCGAAGGGGCGCAGCCCCTGGTGGGGGCACCTCCCGCTCGAGCGAAGCCGAGGTGGGAGGGACGGGTAGGGGCGGCGAGGGCGAGAAAGTCTCACATCGCCGAAGGTTCTCCGGGCCCCCGCCCCGACAAGACCTCCCCGTACGCCTGCATCAGATCCGGCAACCGCAACGTCGACAGATCATCCCGCGTAGGAATCGACGGATACCCCGACAACCGCAGATCCCGGTACGCACAGCTCTTCTCGTACAACGTCCGCAAGAACCGCCCGTTCCCGAGCTCGTCGATCCACCCCTGCTCCACGACATGCCCGGAGATGGACCGCAACTCGTCGAGCGCCTCCTCGTCCCACACGTCCCCGTTCTCCGTCGCGAGCACCTCCCCGATGGAGGTCAGCTCCAACGGCCGGTACGAGGGAAAGTCGACCCGTGTCGTGAACCGGGACGACAGTCCGGGGTTCGCCGCCAGCAGCCGGTCCATCCCCTCCGGATAGCCGGCCAGGATCACGACCAGATGGTCCCGGTTGTCCTCGGCCCGCTTCAGCAGCACCTGAAGCGCCTCGTCCCCGTACGCGTCCCCCTTGCCGTACCCGGAGTTGGACAGGGAGTACGCCTCGTCCACGAACAGCACCCCGCCGATCGCCGAGTCGATCAGCTCGTTGGCCTTCACGGCGGTCTGCCCGAGGTACTCGCCCACCAGATCCGCACGCTGCGCCTCGACGAGGTGATCGCCGCCGAGCAGCCCGAGCGCGTAGAAGACACGGCCCAGTATTCGCGCCACGGTCGTCTTCCCGGTGCCCGAGGGCCCGGAGAAGACGAAATGCCGCTTGGGCGGCTGCACGGGCAGCCCCTGCCCGGCCCGCAACCGCGCCATGTTGAGCTGCGCGGACAACGCCTTGACCTGCCGCTTCACCGGCTCCAGCCCGACCATCCGCTCCAGCTCGGCCAGCGCCTCCTCCAACAGCTCCGGATCCGTCGGCCCCGCCGGCAGGGACAGCGGCTCCACCGGCACCACGGCGGACTTCTCCCGTACGAAGGTGTCGCCGGCCTCGGGCGGTAGCCCGCCCGACGGCGGCGGTCCGGGATCGGACACCTTCAGATCCCGGCCCTCGGCGTCGAAGAACGGCTCCAGCCCGTCGCCGTCGAGCACGTCCTGGCCGATCCCGGCGAGCGAGATCGCGGCGAAGTCGCTCGCATCGTCGTCGTACCCGTCCCCCTCGGCGATCGCGGCCAGCCGGGCGGAGGTGTCCATGAAGGCGGGGTCGACCCGGTGCACGGCCCGGTACAGCGGCAGCGCGGCCGCGCTGCGCCCCGTGCCCTCGTGGGCGCGGGCAAGCCAGTACCGCAGCTCCTTGCGCTGCGGCTGCTCGCTGCGGCAGCGCATCAGCGCCGCGGAGAGCAGCGGCTCTGCCTGCCCGTACGTCTCCAGCCGCACCCTGGCCATCCCGCCGAACAGGCCGGCCTCGATGCCCAGCAGGGGATCGTCGAGCAGCGGATCGGTGTGCCGGACCAGTTGCTCCCAGTCCTTGACCAGATAGGCGCGGCAGGCGTGCAGAAACCGCACCTGGTGGTCCGCGTCGACCGGCGGCAGCCCGGCGAGCGCCCGGTCCAGCTCGGGCACATGACGTCCGTCCAGCCAGTGCGAGGCGTGCGCGAGCAGCAGATCACGCGGGCTCTCCAGCACCGGCTGCACCCACCAGCCCAGCCAGTACCAGGAGTTGAGGGTGCGACGGTGCCGGGTGCGCTGCTCCCCGAAGCGTTCGCGGTGCCGGAACATGCGCAGCAGCGCGGTCGTCGTGTCCACCCGGAGCGCGTGCAGCCCGAGCCAGCCGTCCGCCATGCCCGGATCCATCCGCACCGCGGCGCGGAACTCCTCCTCCGCCTGCGGATAGGCGCCCATGGTGTAGGCGTCCACGCCTCGCAGCCAGGCGAGGTCGGCCGGGGCCTCGGGGCCCCGCGAGCCGAAGTCCATCACGTCCCCCACAAACCGTGCCCCCGCTGGAAACCGAACGGGCCGGTGCCCGTCGGCGGCCTTCGTCGAACCGCTGTGCCGCGGACGGGAGTTGCGCCGGTGCGTTGCTGCAGCCGTCCGAAGGTCGCACCTTGGGCATCGTACCTGCGGGTCGGGCGCCCTTCGAAGGGCGCCGCAACCCTCGTCCTGCGAGGTGGGAGCAGACGGGGCGCATTGCGGACGGTCACCGAGGGTGAAGGAATGGTGTCCCCGGGGTGCCGGAAAGCCGCGAAGAAGGCAGAACGAAGCCCCCGATCACGGGGGAACAACCGGGGGCTTCGCGCATCTGGGCGGTATCGAATGACCGCACATTGAGAACGTAAGACCAGTACGGCCCCCCGGTCAAGCCGAGTTGGGGCCCTCGGGCAACTTCTCGGACAGCCCTCTTCACAAGTTCAGCACATTGCGGATGGCTCGTCACCCTGAGTGAGATGCGATGCCGATCCAGGAGCCGTCGGGGGTCCCGTGAGCACCTCGTACCCCGCTTTTCCCGGCCGAATCAGCAGATCGGCGAACGGCCGAGAAGGATCCTCGGCGAAATGCCGACGCTCCGCCCGGACCCAACCGGCCCAGAAGTCGTCCTGCTCCGCCCCGTCCCGCGCCCGCCCCGTGCCCAGGCCTCCCCTTCCGCCACTTCCATCCACACCAGCCACGCCAGAAACGGCCGCAACACCCGTCGGCCCGCACCCACCCTTCCACGACGACCACCGGCGCGCTCGGCAGCACACGCGCCGGGCCGAAACCGCGTTCACGCCAGTCGTAGGGGGCGTACCGCGCGCTCCGCCCGTGACGCAGCGGCTCGATCACCTGGTCCAGCAGGCGATCCGTCCACGCGAACAGCTCCTCGTGCGTCGCGATGTCGTCGAGGTGCAGCACCGGGGCCCCGCCGAGCGCGTCCGCCAGCCGCCCGGCGAACGTGCTCTTCCCCGAACCGGCGTGCCCGTCCACCCCCACCAGCCGGACCGGCCCGCAGGAGGGCGGCAGCCGCCGCAGCCGCGCGGCGAGGTCGTCGACGGCGAGGTCCACAGAAGCGGAGGAGTCGTGCATAGGTGGATTGAACACCGTGCCGCGCGGCCGCGGATACGCCACTGGTGTCGACCAATATTGGCGGGCGTGGCGCGGCGCGAGGTGCTGGCGTCAGAAGTCGCTCCCCGGTTCCATAGTGGGCGAACAGCCGTGCGTCTGAACCGTTCCTTCCGGACCACTGGGGGTCACCCGCAGATGACGAGCCTCTCCGAGCCGTCCCGCAGGACCGTCCTGACCGCAGCCGTCGCCACCGCAGCCGCCGCGGCGGCCGCGGGAGCGGCGGGTCAGGCGGTCGCAGACACCACGAGCGGCCGGGGCGAGGGCCCCGCCCGCCCCACGCGAGCACCGGAACGTTTCACCGACTTCCGTGCCTGGACCTCGTACGCCGACTGGTGCTCGGGCAGCGCCCGGGGCACCCTGGCGAAGGCGGGGACGCGGCCGGGGCTGGTGATCGACACGCCGCTCGGGACCACCGACTACACCGACCCGCACACCGGGCGTACGGCCGCCTGGGAGTACGGGACCTGGACCTCGCCGGTCCACCGGCTCACGGTGCCCGCCACCGAGGCCGTCGCGTCCTGGAACGCGCACACCCCCGAGGGCACCTGGATCGGGATCGAGCTCAAGGGCACGTACTCCGACGGCACCGACACGCCCTGGTACGTGCTCGGCCGGTGGGCGGCCGGGGACCGGGACATCAGACGGACGTCCGTCGACGGCCAGAAGGACGGCAGAAGCAGTGTCTGGACGGACACCTTCGCGATCGACGACCCGGCGACGGGCCTGCGCCTGGCCTCCTACCGGCTGCGCCTGACGCTGTACCGCACGCCCGGTACCCGGCTGACCCCCACGGTCTGGCGCCTCGGCGCGATGGGCTCCGACGTCCCCGACCGCTTCACCGTCCCCGCCTCGACGCCCGGACTCGCACGGGAGCTGGACGTCCCGCGCTACTCGCAGGAGATCCACAAGGGCCAGTACCCCGAGTACGACAACGGCGGCGAGGCCTGGTGCAGCCCCACCTCCTCGCAGATGGTCATAGAGTTCTGGGGCAGGAAGCCCACCGCCGCCGACCTGGCCTGGGTCGACCCGGCGTTCGCGGACCCGCAGGTGTGCCACGCGGCGCGGTTCACCTTCGACTACCAGTACGAGGGCTGCGGCAACTGGCCCTTCAACGCCGCGTACGCCGCCACCTACCAGGACCTCCAGGGCGTGGTGACCCGGCTGGGCTCGCTCACCGACCTGGAGACACTGATCGGGGCGGGCATCCCGGCGATCACCTCCCAGTCGTTCCTCGCGGAGGAGCTGACGGGAGCGGGCTACGGCACGGCCGGGCATCTGATGACGGTGATCGGCTTCACGGCCGAGGGCGACGTCATCGCCAACGACCCGAACTCGCCGACCAACGAGGCGGTGCGCCGGGTCTACCGGCGGCGCGAGTGGGAGAACATCTGGCTGCGGACCAAGCGGTACAACGCCGCCGGCAAGGTCGTCTCCGGCACCGGCGGCGTCTGTTACGTGTATTTCCCGGCGCGGCCCACGGCCCGCCAGCGCGCGGCGCTCTCGGCGGTGGGCATCCTCTGACGAGGCAGGCCAGGTGCGGCGCGGCTCCCGGACGACCGGGGCCGCGCCGACGTGTGACCAAGGTCTCGGCCGCGAACCGCCCATGCGGTGGCAAGGTGGACGAGGCGGTGGGGGGAGCCCATCGCACACCGATCACACCAGCGAGCTGCCATGACCGTGACCTCCGCCACCGCCACCCGCGTCCGGACCCGCACGGGCGGGCCCGGGGACGACGGCCCGAAGATCGTCGAGCACGTGATGGGCTGGACCCTGGTCGTGGTCGTCGCGATGCTGGTGGCCCAGCTGGGGCTGCTGTGACCTGATCCGCCGCTCGATTCTGTCGATCAGAGTCGAACAAGCTGGTGGTGAGGGTCTACCATACTGCGGTTGTCCCGCTGGCAGTTGGAGACCAGGACCGAAATTGAATAGCAGTCAACAGCGTGGAGTCGCACCGCCGCGGGCTCGCGGCACCGACCGTTCGCTGGCGCGCCGCGCCGAACTCATCTCCATCGGGCGCAAGTTGTTCGCCGACACGTCGTACGACACGTTGTCCATGGACGACATCGCGCGACAGGCGCACGTGGCCAAGGGACTGATCTACTACTACTTCAAGTCCAAGCGCGGCTACTACCTCGCCATCGTCGAGGACTCGGTGGCCGATCTGATCACGTTCGCGGCGAGCGGGCTCCAACTGCCGCCCGTGGAACGGGTGCACCGGACCATAGACTGCTATCTGCGGTACGCCGAGGACAATCAGGCCGCCTACCGCACGATCGTCAGTGGCGGTGTCGGCTTCGACACCCAGGTGCACGCGATCCGGGACGGCGTCCGCGAGGCGATCGTCGCCACCATCGCGGAGGGCGCGTACGGCAGGACCGACATCGAACCGGTCGCCCGCATGGGCCTGTTCGGCTGGGTGTGCGCGGTCGAGGGCGCCACGCTGGACTGGATCGACCGCCCTGAGCTGCCCCGAGAGACCATGCGCGACCTGCTCGTCAAGATGCTGGGCGGCTCGCTGCGCGCCATCGAGGAGCTGGCCCCGGCCTATCTCGCGCCGGAGCCCGCCCGCCGGGACGCCTGAGCGCTCCCCGGGCCGGCGACACCCGGCGACGCACTCGGGGTGGGGGTCCGTGACCGACCCCCACCCCGAGTCCCCCTTCGCGGCGGTTACCTGATCGCCTTGATCAGCTCGCCATCGGCGGTGTCGCCGCTCAGCTCCCAGAAGAAGGTGCCGCCGAGGCCCTGCGCGTCCTTGTACGCCATCTTCCCCTTGATGGTCCGCGGGGTGTCGTAACTCCACCAGTCGTCACCGCACTTGGCGTACGCGGTGCCGCCGACGATCCCGTTGGCCGGGCACGTCTTCTTGAGCACCTTGTAGTCCTCGTAGCCCGCCTCGTACGTCCCCGCGGCCGGGCCGGTCGCCGTGCCGCCGGGTGCGGACTGGGTCACCCCGGTCCAGCCGCGGCCGTAGAAGCCGATGCCGAGCAGCAGCTTGGAGGACGGGATGCCGAGGCCCTTCAGCTTCCGGATGGTGGCGGCGGTGTTGAAGTGCTTGTCGGCGATGCCCGGGTACGGGTACAGCGGCGAGTGCGGGGCGGTGGTCGCGTCCCAGGAGCCGAAGTAGTCGTAGGTCATCGGGTTGTACCAGTCGACGTACTTCGCGGCGCCCGCGTAGTCCGCCGCGTCGATCTTGCCGCCGGGCTTGGCGTCGGCCGTGATCGCCGCGGTGACGAGCTCCTTCTTGCCGAATCGTTTGCGCAGTGCGGCCATCAGCTCCTCGAAGGACTCGCTGCCGCTGGTGTCGCAGGTGAGGCCGCAGGCGTTGGGGTACTCCCAGTCGATGTCGATCCCGTCGAAGACGTCCTTCCAGCGGGAGTTCTCGACGAGGTCGTAGCAGGAGTTCGCGAAGGCCTCGGGGTCCTTCGCCGCCTCACCGAAGCCACCGGACCAGGTCCAGCCGCCGAACGACCACACGATCTTGAGGTTCGGGTGCAGCTTCTTCAGCTTGAGCAACTGGTTGAAGTTGCCGCTCAGCGGCTGGTCCTCGGTGTCGGCGACGCCGTCCACGGACTCCTCGGCGGTGAAGGGCTTGTCGGTGTCCGCCCAGGCGTCGCCGAGGGCGCACTTGCCGTCGACGACGTTTCCGAAGGCGTAGTTGATGTGCGTGAGCTTCTTCGCCGAGCCTGAGGTCTCGATGTTCTTGACGTAGTACTTGCGGCCGTAGATGCCCCAGTCGATGAAGTAGCCGACGACCTTGGAAGGGGCCGCGCCGGGCGTGCGCTGCGGGGAGCCGGCCTTCGCCGGGGTGGCGGTCGCGGTGCCCGCTCCGGCGAGCAGTCCTGCGCCGAGAGTGGCGCAACACGTGGCGGCGACGAGCGTCCTGACGGGGACGCGGGGGCTGTGCGGTCTGAGCATCGTGACTCCGGGGAGGGAGCGGGACGGGGAGGGTCCTGCCTGGACCTGCTGTGCCGAGGGGGGTGAACGCGGTGTCGCGTTGTTGGGGGAGAACGTAGAGGACTAGACCACTGGGGTCAATGGTTCGGACCAATTTGAGCCAGGGTGTGGCGGGCTCGAAAAGTGCCCGGATGAACGGTCGTTAACCGGTGACTCGCTGCTCCGGATCGGGCATACTCCAAGCGCCACCGCCGCTGATCAGCGGCTTCCGCGATCCGGAGGAGGACCATCGGCTGTGGCACGTGTGACCCGGCGGCACCACCCCATCCCCGGTGCGTGTCCGCCGCCGTGCCCTACAGGGAGGAGAGCGTCGCCATGCCCGAGCGCGCCGCGCAGCCGGTGGACCGTCAACTGCCCACGGAAGAGGCCCGCGATCTGATCTCGCTCGTCCGTGAGATCGCGCAGCGGGAGATCGCCCCGCACGCGGCCGTGGAGGAGGACGCCGGCCGGTTCCCTCGCGAACTCTTCGGTCTGCTCTCCGAGTCGGGACTGCTCGGCCTGCCGTACGACGCGGAACACGGCGGCGGGGGCCAGCCGTACGAGGTCTATCTGCAGGCGCTGGAAGAGCTGGCCATGGCCCGTCTCACGGTCGGCCTCGGGGTCAGCGTCCACACCCTGGCCTGTCACGCCCTCGCCGACTACGGGAGCAAGGAGCAGCGGGCCGAGCATCTGCCGGCGATGCTGGGCGGCCGTCTGCTCGGCGCGTACTGCCTCTCCGAGCCCTCGTCCGGTTCGGACGCCGCGTCCCTGCGGACCAAGGCGGTACGGGACGGTGAGGAGTGGGTGATCAGCGGCACCAAGGCGTGGATCACCCACGGCGGCATCGCCGACTTCTGCACGGTGATGGCCCGAACGGGCGGCGAGGGCTCCGGTTCCCGGGGCATCACGGCCTTCCTGGTGCCGGGGGACGCCGCGGGGCTGAGCGCCGCGGCACCGGAGAAGAAGATGGGCATGAAGGGCTCACCCACCGCGCAGCTCCACTTCGACGGGGTGCGCGTCGCCGACAGCAGGCGTATCGGTGAGGAGGGCCAGGGCTTCGCGATCGCCCTGTCCGCGCTCGACTCCGGACGGCTCGGCATCGCGGCCTGCGCGATCGGCGTGGCCCAGGCGGCACTGGACGAAGCGGTCGCCTACGCCACCGGGCGGCAGCAGTTCGGACGCCCGATCTCCGACTTCCAGGGGCTGCGCTTCATGCTCGCGGACATGGCGACACAGGTGGAGGCGGGCCGCGCGCTCTACCTCTCGGCGGCGCGACTGCGCGACGCGGGCAGGCCGTTCTCCAAGCAGGCGGCCATGGCGAAGCTGCTGTGCACCGACGCCGCGATGAAAGTCACCACGGACGCCGTCCAGATCCTCGGCGGGTACGGCTACACGGCGGACTTCCCCGTCGAGCGGTACATGCGCGAGGCCAAGGTGCTCCAGATCGTCGAGGGCACCAATCAGATCCAGCGGATGGTCATCGCCCGTCACCTCGCGGGGCCCGAGTCACGCTGAACGAACCACGGAAGAAGCCGGGCGCCCCGAACGGGTCCGCGCGGGTGCCGAACTGGTCGAGGCCGCTCGGCGGCGTCGCCAGTCGCACCCACTCCGGATCGTGACGCCCCGGCAGAGTGCGGCCCCGGTCGGCCCAAGTCCGCAGCAGAGCACGGTAGATGGGCGGGTCCTGGAGCGGGGCCGACCCTTGCGGAAGCGATTCTGCCGAAGCCGGTACGAAGATGTGACGCCGACTCCCGGTCACCGAAAAAGGTGGGGTCATACCGGGCCAACGCGCACGAGGCCGCGCCGGTCACCGTTCCCGGGAATCGTGTCTGAGTTCGCGCCGGGACCGAACGGGGCAGGACGGGCCTGCCCGCCGGGCGCGGAGGTGTTGGGCCCGACCGGGCCCTGAATCAGGCGGCCTGGCGCTGATCGGCCCGGCTCTGCTCGGGCTGCTGACGCCGCATCACCGGCACGCGGATCGGGCGCGAGCCCGGGCCGCCGACGTGCGAGAAGGGCTGGGTCCGCCAGTCGATGCCCTGCGGGAGCGTCAACAGCAGCGCGGTGTCCTGCTCCTGCGGCTCGACGGACTCGCCCGCCGGCCGGGCCTCGCTCGCCGAACGACCGGTGCCGGCACAGGCCGTGAGCCCGAAGGGGTTCCACGGCGACACGACGCGCGCGTGCTCGGGGAGGCTGTCCTCCTCGGACAGCAGGGCGATGGGCTGAGCGCAGTCCGGGCAGATCACCCGGTACATCTCGAAGGAGTCGTACGCGTCGAACTCGTCGTCCGGTTCGACGCCCTCCGGCTCGGGCTCGATGACCGCCTGGAGTCGCTTGGGTGCGGTACGACCAGGGCGCTTAAGACTCTGCATGGGATTCTCCCCCTCGGGCTGGGCCGTGAAGGCACTGCGGCCTCGACCACATCAAGCACTTCCCGCCCCGTCTCGGAGGTAATCACGAGATCATCACGAAGCCTGTTCGGGTGCTGTGGTCTTCGTCACATGCCGCTCGCAGGTGCCCCAGATGGTCCGGCTGTCACCCGTATGGCCCACAGGCGGCTCTCGGGCACATCACGAACCGGGCATGACCTGCGCCGCTCAGGTATCGGAGGCGATCAACCGCCCTGTAGGTTCTTGCGCCATGGAGGAGCTGGACCGACAGATCGTGCAGCTGCTCGTCGCGGACGGGCGGATGAGCTACACCGACCTGGGCAAGGCCACGGGCCTGTCCACGTCGGCGGTGCATCAGCGGGTGCGCCGACTCGAGCAGCGTGGCGTCATCCGGGGCTATGCCGCGGTCGTCGACCCGGAGGCGGTCGGGCTGCCGATGACCGCGTTCATCTCGGTCAAACCGTTCGATCCCAGCGCCCCCGACGACATCGCCGAACGCCTCGCGGGCGTCCCGGAGATCGAGGCCTGCCACAGCGTCGCCGGCGACGAGAACTACATCCTCAAGGTCCGTGTGGCGACCCCGCACGAGCTGGAGGAGCTGCTGGCGCGCCTGAGGTCGCTCGCCGGCGTCTCGACGCGGACGACGGTGGTGCTGTCCACTCCGTACGAGGCCAGGCCCCCGAGGATCTGACCGCCGCGGCACGGCTGCCACCGACTTCACCTCGACCGCCTGCCGCCTGCCGCCTGCCGCCTGCCGCCTGCCGCCTGTCTGGCATCTGTGCCGTCTGCCGGTCTGCCGCTCGTCGGTTCACTGCCGACTGCTCATCGCTGTGGGCAGTCGTTCCGGGCGATGGGGGCACCTCCCGCTCGAGCGAAGTCGAGAGTGGGGAGGGGGGCGCAGCCGACAGCACCGGGTGCCTCGAAACACCGGCCCAAGTACGTCGCGGCAGCCGCCGCACGCGAGACTGTCCCCATGAGTGATCGCACCGCCCCGTCGAACACCGTGTTGCTCCGCGGTGGAGAAGTCCACAGCCCCGCCGACCCGTTCGCCACCGCGATGGTCGTGGAGCACGGCCAGATCGCCTGGGTCGGCTCCGAGGGCGCCGCCGACACCTTCGCGGCCGGCGTCGACGAGGTGGTCGATCTCGAAGGGGCCCTGGTCACCCCGGCGTTCACCGACGCCCATGTGCACACCACCGCCACCGGCCTCGCGCTCACCGGCCTCGACCTCACCGCCGCCCCGTCCCTGGAGGCCGCGCTCGTTCTCGTACGGGAATTCGCCGCCGCCCGCCCCGGCGACCGCGTCCTCCTCGGTCACGGCTGGGACGCCGCCCGCTGGCCCGGGGGCCGCCCCCCGACCCGCGCCGAACTCGACGAGGCCACCGGCGGGCGCCCGCTCTATCTGAGCCGGATCGACGTCCACTCGGCCGTCGTCACCACCGCCCTGCTGGACATGGTCCCCGGCGCCGACACCTTCGAGGACGGCCCGCTCACCCGCGACGCCCACCACGCCGTACGCGCCACCGCCCTCGGCGCCATCACCCCCGCCCAGCGCATCGAGGCCCAGCGCGCCTCCCTCGCCCACGCCGCCTCCCTCGGCATCGGCTCGCTGCACGAGTGCGCGGGCCCCGAGATCTCCTCCGAGGACGACTTCACAGGGCTGCTGCGGCTCTCCGCCGAGGAACCCGGCCCGCGCGTCGTCGGCTACTGGGCGGAGCGCGACGTGGAGAAGGCGCGCGCCCTCGGCGCGGTCGGCGCCGCCGGCGACCTCTTCGTCGACGGCGCCCTCGGCTCGCACACGGCGTGCCTGCACGAGCCGTACGCCGACGCCGACCACACCGGCACGGCCTACCTGGACGCCGACGCCGTCGCCGCCCATGTGGTCGCCTGCACCGAGGCGGGCCTCCAGGCGGGCTTCCACGCCATCGGGGACGCCGCGGTGGCCGCGGTGGTCGAAGGTGTGCGGGCGGCGGCCGAGAAGGTCGGCCTGGCCCGGGTGCGGGCTGCCCGGCACCGGGTCGAGCACGCCGAGATGCTCACCCCGGACACCGTCGCCGCCTTCGCCGAACTCGGCCTCACCGCTTCCGTCCAGCCCGCGTTCGACGTGCTGTGGGGCGGGGAGGAGGGCATGTACGCCCAGCGGCTGGGCGTCGACCGTGCCCGCACCCTGAACCCGTTCGCGGCGCTGCTGCGGGCCGGGGTGCCCCTGGCGTTCGGTTCCGACAGTCCGGTCACGGCTCTGGACCCCTGGAGCACCGTCCGGGCGGCGGCCTTCCACCGCACGCCGGAGCACCGGGTCTCCGTGCGTGCCGCGTTCACGGCGCACACACGGGGCGGCTGGCGGGCGATCGGACGCGACGACGCGGGCGTCCTCGTGCCGGGCGCTCCCGCGGACTACGCGGTGTGGCGCACCGGCGACCTCGTCGTCCAGGCCCCCGACGACCGTGTCGCCCGATGGTCCACCGACCCTCGTTCCGGCACCCCCGGCCTGCCCGACCTGAGCCCCGGCTCCGACCTGCCCGTCTGTCTGCGGACCGTGGTCGCGGGGCGCACGGTTTTCGTACGGCCGGGCGAGTGATCTCCCGGGGGGACGCGGAGCCGATCATGGCCCGCCGAGGCACCGCGCGACCTGCGCATCCTCCCCTCCCACCAGGCATGGGAGGCAATCTCCGCAGGTCAAACGGTGGTTGACAGTTGGCGGCAGGGGGCGGGTAGGTTCTGCCGGGTCCACCACCGGACGTCCGACCGGGGAACTTCCGCGCGGTCGCCGAAGCGCCGCTGGGTCAGGGGCGGTGTGCCGCACCGGCGCACCCTCACTGGCAGCCAGGCCCAGGGTCCGCGCTCCGGCGAGGGAACGTTCCGGCCCGGTCGGGTAGGTGCGACCCGGGTGGGGCCCGGACGCTCAGTAGACAACGGCTTTCGGTCGACCCGCAGCCAGCGGGCCCCAGGTCGGCCCGAAGGGCGTCGGGCCCCCATCCGTCGCAGGTGGTTCCCCCTTCGCCCGCGGCCTCGCAGGTCGTGCAAGGTCCTCTGGCGGCGCACAGGCTACGCAGAGCGCGCCCCCGCACACCCCCTGTTGAATCGACACCCCTCTGGACACCGGCCGACGCTCCATCGCAGGCCGTGGCCACTATGGTGGTCCCCTGCGTACGGAGGACTTGAAGGGGCAGCAGTGAACGACGGCGACGGGACCCTCGCGGCTCAAGGCCAGGAGAGGCGGTTCGGCCCGCTCGGCACGGCCTTGGTGATCATCCCGACCTACAACGAGGCGGAGAACATCAAGGCGATCGTGGGCCGGGTGCGCAAGGCCGTTCCCGACGCGCACGTCCTGGTGGCCGACGACAACAGCCCCGACGGCACCGGCAAGCTCGCCGACGAACTGGCCGTCGAGGACGACCAGGTCCAGGTGCTGCACCGCAAGGGCAAGGAGGGGCTCGGCGCGGCCTATCTCGCGGGCTTCCGCTGGGGCATGGAGAACGGCTACGGCGTCCTCATCGAGATGGACGCCGACGGCTCGCACCAGCCCGAGGAACTGCCCCGGCTGCTCACCGCGCTCAAGGGCGCCGACCTCGTCCTCGGTTCCCGTTGGGTGCCGGGCGGGCGCGTCGTGAACTGGCCCAGATCCCGCGAGTTCATCTCCCGCGGCGGCAGCCTCTACTCCCGGGTGCTGCTCGACGTCCCCGTGCGTGACGTCACCGGCGGCTACCGGGCGTTCCGCCGAGAGACCCTCGAAGGGCTCGGCCTCGACGAGGTCGCCTCGCAGGGGTACTGCTTCCAGGTCGACCTCGCCCGCCGCGCGATCAAGGCGGGCTACCACGTGGTCGAGGTGCCCATCACCTTCGTCGAGCGCGAGCTGGGCGACTCCAAGATGAGCCGGGACATCCTCGTCGAGGCGCTCTGGCGGGTCACGGCGTGGGGTGGGGGAGCGGGTCGGCAAAGTGCTGGGGCGGGACGGGAAGCTGCCGGGGCGGGACGACCGAAAGCCCTGATCATCCCCTTATCCCGTGCTGAGCCCGGTCCAGGCACACTGGGAGCATGACGACTGGCGTTCCGTCTCTCGACCCACTCCCGCCCGGCCCCGGCGTTCCCGGCTGCGCACGTTCCTGCCGCTGGGCGTCGCCGCATGGCTGGTGCTGGAGATCTGGCTGCTCATGGTGGTCGCGGGCGCGGCCGGCGGGTTCACGGTCTTCCTACTGCTCGTTGCCGGCTTCGTCGGCGGCTCGGCCGTGGTGAAGCGGGCCGGGCGGCGGGCGTTCCGGGTGCTGTCCGAGACGCTGCAACAGCAGCAGGGTGGGGCGGCCCCAGCTGGAGCGGGACCCGGATCCGGACCCGGCTCAGGAAAGAGCGAGGGCAACGGCTTCCTGATGCTGGGCGGCCTGCTGCTGATGCTGCCCGGGCTGGTCTCGGACGCGGTGGGGCTGGTGCTGTTGATCCCGCCGGTGCAGAGGGCGTTGGGGCGCTACACGGAGCGGACCTTCGAGCGGAAGATCCGTGAGGCGAGTTCGGGTTCTCTCGGGGATGCGTTCCAGCAGGCGCGGATGCACCGGCCCGACGGCAAGGTCGTGCAGGGGGAGGTCATCCGGGACGACGAGGGCTCCGGGGGTTCAGGGGTTCTGGAGACCTGCCGCCCCGTCCGCCGCTGAGCCGCTGAGCCGCTTCCTCGCCCCCGCCGCCCCTACCTGTCCCTCCCCCACTCTCGGCTGCGCTCGAGCGGGAGGTGCCCCCCAGGGGCTGCGCCCCATGACCCCCATCCGCGGGTCCGGTGGGGCTGGTCGCGCAGTTCCCCGCGCCCCTGGAAACGCAGGGGCAGCGCCCCGTGCGTTTCAGGCCCGCGGCTCTTCGCTTTCTGGGCCGCGGGTGCCTGCAGCTTCTAGGGGCGCGAGGAACTGCGCGAGAAGCCCCACCCACCCGCACCCGACGACGCACGTCAAAGACCGCGGGCGCCGTACACGTTCGTACGGCGCCCGCGGTCATCGGTTGCGCTGTCGGTCCGCCCGGCCCCCGGAGGGGTTACGCGGACTTGCGGCTGTCTCGAGGATGCACCGCGATGTTCATCGCGCCGGAGCGGAGAACCGCCAGGCGCTCTTCGAGGACCTCTTCGAGTTCCTCACGCGTGCGCCGCTCCATCAGCATGTCCCAATGTGTACGCGCGGGCTTGGCCTTCTTTTCCTCAGGGCCGTCGCCGTCCACGAGGAGTGCCTGGGCCCCGCAGACCTTGCACTCCCACTCCGGCGGAATCTCCGCCTCGACCGAGAAGGGCATCTCGAAGCGGTGCCCCTTCTCGCATGCGTACTCCACGGCCTGGCGCGGAGCCAAGTCGATGCCGCGGTCCGTCTCGTAGCTGGTCACCACGAGGCGCGTGCCGCGAAGAGCTCGCTCACTCATGAATCGTGCCTCCCGGGCTTGTCGCCCACAGGACAGGTGTCGCTGTCGTCGTCATCCGGTCAACGTCCGGTCGGCGGTAAAGATTCCCGTTCCGTGTCCCGTTCCGGGTCATGCGTCGCCGTCGTAGCCGCCCTTGTTGTACCCACCGGCGCCCGGTTTGTCACATCTGGCAGCAGATGTCACCCAGCGTTTCGGCATCTTTGACGCGCAGTAACGGTACGCCAGGCAGGCCAAACGCGTACACTACAGCTCTTTCGCTTCCGGCGCTAAATCCTGTCCGGCACGGGATTACCCGCGTCGCTGATCGCCCGGCGCACCGGAACCCTCATGAGCAGGGCGAAGCCCAGGACGAAGAAGGCCACCAGCGAGATGATCGCGTCCCGATAACTTCCGGTCAGCTGGTAGGTCACGCCGAACAGCAGCGGGCCCAGCCAGCTCATGCCGCGGTCGCTCATCTCGTACGCGGCGAAGTACTCGGCCTCCTTGCCCGGCGGGACGAGATGGGAGAAGAGGGAGCGGGACAGGGCCTGGCTGCCGCCGAGGACCAGGCCGATGCCCGAGGCGAGGACGAAGAACCACAGCGGGGCACTCGCCGGGAGGAAGTAGCCGGCGGCGAGGATCAGGGTCCAGGCGACCAGGGAGCCGAGGATCGTGCGCTTGGCGCCGTAGCGGCGGGCGAGCCGGCCCATGCCGAGGGCGCCCCCCACCGCCAGGATCTGCACCAGCAGCACGGCCACGATGAGGGTGGACTGCTCCAGGTCGAGTTCCTCGGAGCCGTACACCGAGGCCTGGGAGATCACCGTCTGGATGCCGTCGTTGTAGACGAGGTAGGCGAGGAGGAAGCTCAGCGTCAGCGGGTGGCGCCGCATGTCACGGACGGTCGCCGCCAGTTGACGCAGTCCTGGGGCCGTCGTTCCCGCGGACTCGCCGGCCGGCCGACGCCGGTCGCGCAGACGGTTCAGCGGGATCAGGGTGAAGGCGCCCCACCACAGGCCGGCCGAGGCCAGACAGATGCGGACGGCCATGCCCTCGGAGATACCGAAGGCCTCGTGGGCGGTGAAGAGGATCAGGTTCCCGATCAGGACCAGGGAGCCGGCCGCGTAGCCGAAGGCCCAGCCCCGGGAGGAGACGGCGTCGCGTTCCTCGGGCGGCGCGATCTGTGGCAGGTAGGAGTTGTAGAGCATCATCGCCACGGACTGCGCAGCGTTCGCCACGACCAGCAGGACACCGCCGAGCAGATAGCGGTCGCCGTCCAGGAAGAACATCCCCGCGGTCGCGGTGGCGCCGACGTAGGCGGTCGCGGCCAGCAGCGGCTTCTTACGGCCCGTACGGTCGGCGGCCGCGCCCACCAGCGGCATGATCACCACGGCGAGGATCACCGACAGGGACACCGAGTACGCGAAGAAGGAGCCGGCGCGGACCGGTATGCCCAGCGGATGGACGTAGCCGTCCGCGTCGGCGGCGGACTTGGCGACCTCGGTCAGATAGGGGCCGAGGAACACGGTCAGGACGCTGGTCGAGTAGACGGAGCAGGCCCAGTCGTAGAAGTACCAGCCGCGTTGTTCGCGCCGTCTGCCCGCGGCCTCGTCGGCCGCGTCCGTCCGCACGGTGTCGGTGCCCACCCGTGCCCCTCGCTTCCCCGTGAACGGGCCGCGCGAGGGCGTCAGACCCAGGTCCCCCGGTCCTCAAGCACCTTGCGCAGCGTGTCGATGTGATCGGTCATGATGCCATCGACGCCCAGGTCCAGCAGTCGGTGCATACGTTGCGGTTCGTTCACGGTCCAGACGTGCACCTGCAGCCCGCGCGCATGGGCCGCGCGCACGAACCGGTGGTCGACCACGGGCACCCCGGCGTGCGATTCGGGCACCTGCGCGGCGACCGCCGAGCGGCGCACCGTGGCGGCGACCCCCCACGAGCGCAGCCGCAGCCCCAGCACGCCGCTCGTGCCGTACGAGGTGGCCAGGCGCGGACCGGCGAGGCGCTGGGCGCGGGCCACCCGGGACTCGGAGAAGGAGCCGACGCAGACCCGGTCCCAGGACGCGGTGCGGGCGATCAGGTTGAGCAGCGGGTGCAGCGCGGGCTCCGCCTTGACGTCCACGTTCCAGCGGACGTCGGGGAACTCTTCGAGCAGCTCCTCGAAGAGGGGGACCGGCTCGACGCCCGCCACACGCGCGCTGCTGATCTCCCTCCACGGCAGATCGGCTATCCGGCCCGCCCCGTCGGTCATCCGGTCCAGGGTCGAGTCGTGGAAGGCGACGAGCTTGCCGTCGAGCGTGGCGTGGACGTCGGTCTCGATGTAGCGGTAGCCCGACTCCACCGCCCGCCGGAACTGGGCCGTGGTGTTCTCCAGGCCCTCGGCCGCCCCGCCCCGGTGGGCGAAGGCGATCGGGCCCGGGTGGTCGAGGTAGGGGTGGCGTATGAGGGCGGTCACCTGGGAAGTATCGCCCGCTTCGGTGGACCGGTGGCAACGACCGTGCTGCCGGCTTCCGAGGGCACGGCGAACACGCGCAGGAAGAACTGGGCCAGGGGCCCTATGCAGAGGGCGTAGAGAAGGGTGCCCACCCCGACCGTGCCGCCGAGGGCGAAGCCGGTGGCCAGCACCGAGACCTCCACGGCCGTCCGCATCAGCCGCAGCGAACGCCCGGTGCGCCGGTGCAGCCCCGTCATCAGGCCGTCGCGCGGGCCCGGGCCGAAGCGGGCAGCGATGTAGAGACCGGTCGCCGCGCCGTTCAGCACGATCCCGGCGGCCAGCAGGGGGATCCGTACGGCCATGGTGTGCGCCTCCGGCACCAGCGCCAGGGTGGCGTCCATCGCGATGCCCACCACGAAGACGTTGGAGACCGTGCCGAGGCCCGGGCGCTGACGGAGCGGGATCCACAGGAGCAGCACCGCCGCGCCCACGACGATCGACACCACCCCGATGGTCAGCCCGGTCAGCTCCGCCAGGCCCTGGTGCAGCACGTTCCAGGGCTCCAGGCCGAGCCCCGCCCGTACGAGGAGCGCGGAGCTGGCGCCGTACAGCGCGAGCCCGGTGTAGAGCTGGACCAGCCGGCGCCCCCGATGCGGCCGTGCGGGTTCCCGTCTGTCCGGCTGTGCTTCGGACCGCGGTTCGTGCCGTGGCTCGTGCTGTGTGGGCAAGACGTTCCCCCCTGGTGGTCCCCGTGGCCTGACGCATGACACTCTGTGGCTTGGAGAGAGATGGCATCCATGGCCAATTTGCGGAAGGTGGACTGGAAACATGGCGCAGTGGACTTCGGCGGTCGGCGCGGCTCAGCTCGCCCGGCTGCTCACCTCGCAGCAGGAGCGCCCCGCCGGCCCAGGCACCCGCCGCCCGCCCGCCTACCGCGCGCTCGCCGACGGGATCCGTCTGCTGGTGCTGGAGGGCCGTGTGCCCGTCGCGGCCCGGCTGCCCGCCGAGCGGGAGCTGGCGCTCTCCCTCTCCGTGAGCCGTACGACCGTCGCGGCGGCCTATGAGGCGCTGCGCACGGAGGGCTTCCTGGAGTCCCGGCGGGGAGCGGGCAGTTGGACCGCAGTGCCGGCGGGGAACCCGTTGCCCGCGCGCGGTCTGGAGCCGCTGCCGCCCGAGGCGCTCGGATCGATGATCGACCTGGGCTGCGCCGCGCTGCCCGCGCCCGAGCCCTGGCTCACCCGGGCGGTGCAGGGCGCGTTGGAGGAGCTGCCGCCCTACGCCCACACGCACGGCGACTACCCGGCGGGGTTGCCCGCCCTGCGCTCCATGCTCGCCGACCGGTACACCGCGCGCGGCATCCCCACGATGCCCGAGCAGATCATGGTCACCACCGGCGCCATGGGGGCCATGGACGCCATCTGTCACCTCTTCGCCGGGCGGGGTGAGCGGATCGCGGTGGAGTCGCCGTCGTACGCCAACATCCTCCAGCTGATGCGGGAGGCGGGGGCGCGGCTGGTGCCGGTCGCCATGGCGGACGGGCTCGCCGGGTGGGACATGGACCGGTGGCGGCAGGTGCTGCGGGACGCGGCGCCGCGACTGGCGTACGTCGTCGCCGACTTCCACAACCCGACCGGGGCGCTCGCCGACGAGGACCGGCGGCGGGGGCTCGTCGACGCGGCTCGGGGCGCCGGGACGGTGCTGGTCGCCGACGAGACGATGAGCGAGCTGTGGCTCGACGACGACGTGGAGATGCCGCGGCCCGTGTGCGCCTTCGATCCGGCGGGGTCCACGGTGATCACGGTCGGGTCCGCCAGCAAGGCGTTCTGGGCGGGGATGCGGATCGGGTGGGTGCGGGCGGCACCGGATGTGATCCGGAGTCTGGTCGCGGCCCGGGCCTACGCGGACCTGGGGACGCCGGTGTTGGAGCAGTTGGCCGTGAACTGGCTGATGAGTACCGGGGGTTGGGCGCAGGCCGTGGGGGTGCGCCGGGAGCAGGCCCGGGAGAACCGGGACGCTCTGGTGGCCGCGGTGCGCCGGGAGCTGCCGGACTGGGAGTTCTCGGAGCCCCGGGGCGGACTGACGTTGTGGGTCCGCACCGGAGGGCTGTCGGGGTCGCGGCTCGCGGAGGTGGGGAGCGGGTGGGGTCCGGGTGCCCTCCGGACCCCGGTTCAGGGTGGACGGGGCGTTCGAGGGTATGTGCGGCTGCCGTTCACCGTGGGGAGCGGTGGCCGAGGAGGCGGCCGTGCGGTTGGCGGCGGCTGCGCGGTTGGTGCGGGACGGGGCGTCCGGTGGGAGCGAGGGGCCGCGGACGTTCGTGGCGTGAGGGCTCGGGTTCGGTCGGTGGGTGCGCGGCGGCTCATCCCCTCAGCTCAGCCGTCCGCTCGATCCGTCCGCTCATCCCTCCGCCGGGGCGGCCTTGGTGAGGGCGTCCGCCAGGGTCGTGTGGGGCGGGAGCAGGTCCAGCACCGCCTGGCGGTGGGGCTCGGGGGTGGTGTCGTCGTAGGGGTCGGGCGTGGTCGGGACCTGGAGGCGGAGCGCCGGGGCGGGGCCCAGGCGGGCGTAGCCGCGGCCCGGGGCATGTCCGGGGTGGGCGTCGTGGGAGGTGCGGCGCCCAGAACCGTCTCGACCTGGCCTGGGGAGGCGGGGCCCAGCACGACACGCGCGCGCGTGTGCTGGCGTACCACCTCCGTGAGGGCGTCCAGGTGGTCGAACTGTTCGGTGATCACGACGGTGACGTCGACCGCGCGGCCGTGCCTGAGGGGGATCTGCAGGAGGGACTGCGGGTCGGGCCGGCCCTCGGCCGCGGCGAGGTGGGTGAGCACGGTCGGGCGGTCGAGGAGGAGCCACAGGGGCCGACGGATGTCGTCCGGCGCCGGTAGGCCCGCCTGCCGGGCACGGTTCGTGGCGATCAGCCGGCGCTCCGTCTCCTGGGACGCCCACTCCAGGCTCGCCAGGGCCCCGGAGATCCCGCTCTCCACCGCGAGGACCCCGTCGCGCCCGCTCAGGCACGCGTACTCGCCGCTGCCGCCGCCCTCGACGATGACGACGTCGCCGTGCTGGAGCGCCTGGAGGGCGATCGAGCGGAGCAGGGTCGTGGTGCCGCTGCCGGGCTCGCCCACGGCCAGCAGATGAGGCTCGGTGGAGCGGACGCCGGTGCGCCAGACGACCGGCGGCACGTCCCGCTGCTCCTCGCCGGAGGTGAGAGGGAGCGTGCGCTGGACGTGGGTCTCGTCGGTGAAACCGAGGACCGTCTCCCCCGGTGCCGTCACGAAGCGCTGGGCGGTGATGTCGGTGGCGAGCGGGGGGAGGACGGCGACGGTGAGTTCGTTGCCCTCCTCGTCCCAGGTGAAGCGGTACTCGCGGCCGCGGCCCGCCTTGGTGTGCAGCAGCTGCTCGACGCGTGCGCGGGCCTCCGCCTCGCCGTCCGTGAAGTAGGCGGGGTAGCGGATCAGCAGGTGGCAGATCCGGCCCGTGCCGTCGAAGGCGTAGGTGGGGAAGGCCTTGTCCCAGGCGCCGCCGTGCGCGTAGAGCGGCTCGGGGTCCTCGGAGGCCGAGAAGTAGGGGACCAGGGCCTCGTAGAGGGAGCGCAGTCGCTGGGTCTGGGACTCGTCCGGGCCGACGGGCTCGGCGACGGCGCCCTCGCGGCCCGCCCAGGCTGCCGCCGCCATCAGGGCGATGACGGCGAGCAGCAGGCCGTACGGCACCAGGGTCACGACCAGGACGATCGAGGCCGCGAGGAAGAGCAGTGACCCACGACGGTCCTTCGGGGTCTCGGCCCATCTGCGGCGCCCGGCGGCGACCAGCCGGCGCAGTCCACGCGTGATCGTGATCAACGGGTGGAGGACGTCGGTGGCGCCGTCCGCCGCCGTCCGGGCCAGCTCCCGGCTCCTGGCGAGGTGCGCGCCACCGGTGCTCAGAATGCGGGGAGGGGACCCGGGCCACGGCAGTCTCCTGGGGGTGCGTGCGGATGGGGGCGGGGTCAGAACTTGATCCCGCCGAGGAGGCTCGCGAGGCTCTCGCCGCCCGCTGTGATGCTCGGGGCGATGCCCGTGCTGGCGAGGTAGAAGCCGAACAGCGTGACGACGATGCAGTGCGATGCCTTCAGGCCGTCCTTGCGGAAGAACAGGAAGACGATGACGCCGAGCAGGACGACGCCTGAGATGTTCAGGATCATTTGGGCTCTCCTGGTTGATGGGGACAGTCACCATGAGTTCTTCCAAGGTCACAGGATGTATCCATACGATAAAAGGTGCATATGGGTGAAATCTGATGGAATTCGCCCTGATGGCCGAATCGAGATTGGGTCGTCCGAGCTGGGCTGTTGCGCGCGACGGGGCTCGGTGTGATCTTTGCCTCGGCTCTGTCCGCTGATGTGTGCGTCGAGCCAGTACCCTGGCGATTCACCCGTTCGGCTTTGAGGCGTGTCTGTGAGAGGTGGTCCCGGCGATGAGCGAAGCCCTCGACCCCGAGGTCGTGGAGCTGGCGACCAAGATCTTCGATCTGGCCCGCAGGGGCGAGACCGAGGTGCTCGTGGCGTACGTCGACGCGGGTGTTCCGGCCGACCTCACCAACGATCGCGGCGACTCCCTCGTGATGCTCGCCGCGTACCACGGTCACGCCGACGCCGTCCGGGCCCTCCTGGCCCGTGGCGGGGAGGCCGACCGGGTCAACGACCGCGGCCAGACGCCCCTCGCCGGGGCGGTTTTCAAGGGCGAGGAGAGCGTCATCCGGGTTCTCCTGGACGACGGGGCCGACCCGGCCGCGGGTACTCCGAACGCGGTCGACACCGCCCGGATGTTCGGCAGGACACATCTGCTCGAACTGTTCGCAGCGCACTGATCAACATGTTCTGACCAGGAAAAACACGAAAGACGGGGGAGGCGGTACGGGGCCGCCGGATATTTCGGTCGCGGCAGCGAGAACCGCCGGGTCATCATGACGTCGTGATTCACGGACATGATGGCTGGGCAGGTGTTGCCGCACCGCGTGGGCCGTGATGCGGTCCGCATGGGCCACCGACGAGAGGCAGAGGAAGATGGTCTTCAGCAAGCAAGAGACGGCGGGCGCTCCGACGTGTTGTCACGCGGCCAGGTAATGCAGGATTCCCGGTTGCGCCGACGCTTGATGTGAGGCTGTTTCCCATGTTCGAACCGGTCATAGCGCCCAGCGGTACGCTGCTCGGCCTGCTGCAGAGGGGCCGCGGCGACGGCACCCTGCACGCGCTCACCGCCCCGCGGGCCGAGGCGCTCGCGGCGCTGAACCACTGTGTGCTGAGCGACCCCCGCCACGACTGGCAGGTGGAGAACCGCTCGCTCTACTACGCCCGTCTCTACCTCGACCTGAGCGGTGAGCTCGACGAGATCGAGCGGCACCTCTTCGACGCCGAGGACGTGCTCGACACCGACGAGTCACGCACCGGGCTGGCCCTCGCGGTCCTCGGGCACCTCGCCTCGTACGGCAGGCGGGACGCGCTCGAACTGTTGCGCAGGTACGCCGCCGTGGGCACCAGCTGGGCCTGGGCCCTGGACGAGCTGGCCCTCAGGGACGACGACGAAGGGCTGCGTTCCCTCGCCGAACCCGTCCTGGCCCGCTTCACCACCGATCCGGAGGGGGAGGCCGAGCTGGCCGCCGCCGTCCGCGACGCCTTCGAACCCCGGCCCTGGCGGCTGTGGGCCGACGACCCCCGCGAGGCGATCGCCACCCGCGTGCGCGCCGCCCACGAGACCGGCTGTTTCGACCGCTGGCAGCGGCAGATGCGACCCAGCGGGCCCCGGCCCGGGTGGAGCGTCAAGGCCGTGTTCGAGTGGGCCCAGCAGGGCATCGAACGCGGAGCGGTCCTCCATGTGCCCGCGGCGCGGTGCCTGACCGCCGTCGCCGGCCCCGACGACCGGCCCGAGATCCTCTCCGCCGCCCGGTCGGGCGACGACGGCGCCCGCTGCACCGCCTTGCGCTACCTCGCCGACGGCAACGATCCCGACGCCCTCGACCTGATCGAGGGCGCCATGACCGACGGCACGACGATGGTCGTGCAGGCCGCCGTCGACGCCTTCGAACGGATGCGCAGTATGGCCGCCGTCGACCGGGCACGCGGCTGGGTGCACCGGCCCGACCCCCTGGGCGCCGCCGCCGGACGCGTGCTCGCCTGTCTCGGCGGGACCAAGGACAGGGACCTGGTGCTCGGCGCGTTGCGCGAGGCCGTACGCGGCGAGGGACCGGACGCGCCGACCCTGTGGACGCTGGTCGACGGCACCGGACGCCTCGGCATCGTCTGCGCCGCGCCCGTCCTGCGTCACATCTATCGTGAGACCGCCTCCTCCCACCTGCGCGGCCGCGCCGCCCGCGCGCTCGCCGCCACCGACCCCTCCTTCGCCGCCGGCTTCGCCGTCGAGTGCCTCTGGGACTGCGAGGAGACCACCCGCGAGATCGCCGCCCGGCACGCCGAGACGGGAGACGCGCGCGTCGTCGACCAACTCCGCAGGCTCGCCGCCGACCCGGCCGAGGAGGCCGAGGTCCAGACGGCCGTACGCAGCCGAATCGGTCCTGACATGCCCGCAATGTGAACAGGGGGTGACCCGGACACCAGGCGGGCATGGACACGGTCCGACCAGGACAGGTGGGCAGCGCAACGCTCATGGGACGTTCCCCGCGCGGAAAGATCCACGTTGACGCGGCCACGTCCGGCACGACGACAACACCGGTATGCGTGTCGTCATAGTGACCGAGTCCTTTCCCCCCGATGTGAACGGCGTGGCCCACTGCGCCCTGCAGACCGCGCGGCACCTCGTCGCGCGGGGGCACGCCCCGCTCGTCGTGGCCCCGGCCACCGCCCAGGGAGCCGAAGCCGATCTCCAGGCGCCGTGCCCGGTCGTCCGCGTCCCCTCCCTCCCACTCCCGGGCTACCCGCAGGTCCGCGTCGCCCTGCCCAGCCGCCGGGTCGCTGCGGCGATCGTCGAACACCGGGCCGACATCGTCCACCTGGCCAGCCCCTTCGTCCTCGGCGTGCGCGGCATGGCGGCCGCCGCCCGCCTCGGCGTCCCCGCCGTCGCCATCTACCAGACCGACCTCGCCGGCTACGCCCGCACCTACGTGCACGCCGGTGAGGCGGCGGCCTGGCGGCGCATCCGCTCCGTGCACGGCGCCGCCGACCGCACCCTCGCCCCGTCCAGCGCGGCCCTGCGCGACCTGGAGGCACACGGTGTGCCCCGGGTCAGCCTGTGGCCGCGCGGCGTCGACACCGTCCGGTTCCGCCCCGACCTGCGCGACGAGGCACTGCGCCGCGAACTGGCCCCGAACGGCGAGCTGATCGTCGGCTACGTCGGCCGTCTCGCCCCCGAGAAGCAGATCGAACTGCTCGCCGGGGTGTGCGGCCTGGAGGGCGTGCGGGTCGTGGTCGTGGGCGACGGGCCGAGTGAACCCGGGCTGCGTGAAGCGCTGCCGGGAGCCGTCTTCCTGGGCCGCCGCACTGGCGACGAACTCGCGCGGATCTTCGCCTCGTTCGACGTCTTCGCCCATACCGGCCCCTTCGAGACCTTCTGCCAGACCGTGCAGGAGGCCATGGCCAGCGGGGTGCCCGTGGTGGCGCCCGCCGCCGGGGGCCCGCTGGACCTCGTCGCCCACGGGCGCACGGGTCTCCTGGTCCCGCCGCGCGACGCGGCCGCCGTACGCGACGCCGTGTGGTCGCTCGCCGCCGACCCGGGACTGCGGGCCGCCTACGGGGCCGCCGGACGGGCCATGGTCGAGGGGCGCACCTGGGCGGCCGTCGGAGACCAGCTCATCGGGCACTACGCCGACGTGCTGACGGCGCGGACGGCGGTGGCGGCATGAACGGGGCTGCCGTCCGGGCACCGAGGAACGGTGCCCGGACGGGGCTGCGGATCGTGCGGCTCGCCAACTTCGTCGCGCCCTCCTCCGGCGGACTGCGGACCGCGCTGCGGGAACTGGGCCGCGGCTACGAGGCGGCCGGGCACGAGGCCGTGCTGGTCGTGCCCGGAGAGCGGTACACCGACCGCGCGACCGAGCAGGGGCGGATGATCACCCTGCCCGGGCCGCTGCTGCCGGGCACCGGCGGCTACCGCGTCCTCATGGACAGGCGGCGGGTGGCCGGACTCCTGGAATCGCTGGAGCCCGACCGGCTGGAGGTCTCCGACCGGACCACGCTGCGCTGGACGGGGAAGTGGGCCCGACGGGCCAGGGTGCGCGCGGTGATGGTCTCGCACGAGACCGCCGACGGGGTGCTGCGGACCTGGGGGCTCTCCGAGGGCATGGCCCGCCGGGCCTCGGACGCCCTCAACGTCCGTACGGCCCACACCTACTCGCGGGTGGTGTGCACCACCGAGTTCGCCGAACGGGAGTTCGTGCGGATCGGCGCGCGGAACGTCGTCCGGGCACCCCTGGGTGTCGACCTCGTGGGACGCCACCCGGCCCTGCGCGACCGGGGAGTGCGGGAGCGGCACGCGCGCAAGGACGAGATCCTGCTGGTGATGTGCTCGCGGCTGTCCGTGGAGAAGCGGCCCGGCACGGCCGTCGATGCCCTGGAGGCGCTGCTCGGGCGCGGGCGGCGGGCCGTGCTGGTCGTGGCCGGGGACGGGCCACTGCGCGGCAGGCTCGAACAGCGCGCCCGAGGGCTGCCGGTGACCTTTCTGGGCCACGTGGGCGACCGCGGGACGCTGGGCGCCCTTCAGGCGTCCGCCGACGTGGCACTGGCCCCCGGCCCCGCCGAGACGTTCGGCCTGGCCGCCCTGGAGGCCATGGCCTGCGGGACGCCCGTGGTGGCCAGCTCCTCGTCCGCGCTGCCGGAGGTCGTCGGACCGGCAGGCGCCACGGCGGCGGACAACGGGGAGTCCTTCGCGGACGCCGTCGAACTGCTGCTGGACCGGTCCGAGGGCGAGCGCAGGGAGGCGGCCCGCGCGCGTGCCGAGTGCTTCGGCTGGCGGAAGGCGGTGGACGCTTTCCTCGCCGCGCACGACGCCACCGTCGGACGCCCGGTGCGGGAGGAAGTGGGATGAGAGCCCGGCGGTTCGTGGCCCTCGGCGACTCCCTCACCGAGGGCGTGGGCGACCCCGTCGCAGGCGGCCGGCGGGGCTGGGCCGCGCTGCTCGCCGACGGGCTCGGACCCGGCGTGGAGTTCACCAACCTGGCCGTCAGCGGTTCCCAGACGCGCGACGTCCTGGACCGGCAGCTGGCTGCCGCGCTCGATCTCCGCCCGGACGTCGCCTCGGTCGTCATCGGCGTCAACGACACCCTGCGGTGCACCTTCGACATCCACGCCGTCGCCGCCCGTCTCGACACGGTCTACGGCGCCCTGCGCGCGTCCGGAGCCGTGCTGCTCACCGCCTGTCTGCCCGATCCCGGGGCGATGCTCGGCCTGCCCGGGGCGCTCGCTCGGCCCCTGGCCCGCCGGCAGCGGGCCGTCAACACCGTCGTGCACGCCCTGTCCGAGCGCCACGGCGCCGTCCATCTGCATGCCTCGGAGGGCGCCTGGCTGACGGACCGCGCGATGTGGAGCGCGGACCGGCTGCATCCCGGCGAGCGGGGGCACCGGCAGCTCGCCCTCCGTTTCCACGCCCTGCTCGCCGGGGCGGGAGCAGCCAGGGGCCCGCGCCCTCCGCCGAGCCCGACTCCCCGGCCCCACCCGCGGCGCCGGCCTCTGGTGGCTGGCCACCGCGGGGACGGGCTGGGTGGCCCGGCGCTGCACCGACCTGCTCCCGCAGCTCCTGGCCCTCGCCGCCGCCGAGGTGCACCACAGGGCGCGCGGCACCAGCGCGCGGCTGGACCTGTCCGCCTCCCACGCGGTGGCGTCCGCCCTGGCCGCGCTGTCCGCCGCCGAGCAACGGCCGGAGGTGGCGTAGGGCGGCCCGGGGCGCCCGCACCGCAGCCGGGCGCCGCCCCCGGTCAGCGACGGTGCCGAACGGCGACGAACCGCACCGGCGTGCCCGGCGTGGCCTGGGCCGCGCCGGGCAGGTCCGCCGGGTGGACGACCGCGATCACCGGATAGCCCCCGGTGGTCGGATGGTCGGCGAGGAAGACGACCGGGCGGCCGTCCGGCGGCACCTGGACGGCGCCCAGCACCATCCCCTCGCTGGGGAGTTCACCCGCCCGGGAGCGCTCCAGGGCGGGCCCCTCCGTGCGCAGCCCGATGCGGTTGCTCGCGGACGACACGGCATAGGGATGCCGCGTGAGGGTGCGCAGCGCCGCGTCGGTGAACCAGTCGTCGCGCGGGCCCAGGGTGACGCGCAGCACCAGCTCCGAGGGCGGCGCCGGGTGCGGGACGACGTCCACGCGCGCGTGCGGGCGGCCCGGGCGGCCGAGCGGGAGCACGGTGCCGTCCGTCAGCGGGAGCGGGCCGAGGCCGGACAGCAGGTCCGTGGAGCGGCTGCCCAGCACCGGTTCGACGGCCACCCCGCCGGAGACGGCCAGATAACCGCGTACGCCGGAGCGGGCGGGGCCGATGTCGAGGAGGGCCCCGCCGGGGACCCGTACCGGTGCGCCCCACGGGGCCGGGCGGCCGTCCACGGTGACCGCACAGGGGGCCCCGCCGACCGCCACGACGGTCGCCGAGCGGGGCCGCACGGAGCAGCCGTTGAGGGTGGTCTCCAGCACCGCCGCGCCCGGGGGGTTGCCCACCAGACGGTTGACCAGGGCGGCCGCCGGTGCGTCCAGGGCGCCCGAGCGGGGCACGCCGAGGTGGGCGTGGCCGGGGCGGCCCAGGTCCTGGACGGTGGTCAGGGCACCCGCACGGACCACCACGAGGGCATCGTCCGTCACGGCGTCTCCAGAAGGGTGAAGCGGACCAGGGTGCCCGGCGCCAGCAGCGCGGCCGGTACGCGCTGGTGGTCCCACAGCACCGCGTCCGTCGTACCGATCAGCTGCCAGCCGCCCGGGGACGCACGCGGGTACACGCCGGTGTAGGGGCCGGCCAGGGCGACGGACCCCGCCGGGACCGACGTGCGCGGGGTCGCCCGGCGCGGGACCTCGCGGGGCAGTCCCGTGAGGTAGCCGAAGCCGGGGGCGAAGCCGCAGAACGCGACGCGATATGCGGCGCCGGCGTGGATCCGGGCCACCTCGGTGACGTCGACACCCCAGTGGGCGGCGACGTCCGGCAGGTCCGGGCCGTCGTACCGTACGGGGATCTCGACGACGTCCTGCGTGCGCGTGGGGACCGGGGGGATGTCCCACGTGGCGAGGAGTTCGGCGAGGCGGAACGGGTCGTCGAGGCCGTCCAGGAGCACCGTGTGGGCGGCGGGGACGATCTCGCCCACCGACAGTTCGCCCGTGGCGCGGCGGCGCAGCAGTTCGGCGTGCAGGGCCTCGGCCTCGTCGCCCGTGGCCACCTCGATCAGCAGCGCGCGGGCTCCGACAGGCAGCGCCCTCATGAGAACGCCTCCACCCGCACCCCCGCCGCCGCCAGCTCGGCCCGCACCCGCCGGGCCAACTCCACCGAGCCCGGTGTGTCACCGTGCAGGCAGAGAGAGCGGGCCCGGACGAGAATCCGTTCACCCGAGTGCGCGACGACCGTGCCGGAACAGGCGAGGCCGACGGACCGCTCCACCACGGCGTCGGCGTCCGTGATCACGGAACCCTCCTGGTCGCGCAGCACCAGTGTCCCCTCGTCGGTGTACGCGCGGTCCGCGAACGCCTCGGCGACGGCGGCCAGCCCGACCCTCTCGGCAAGCTTGAGCAGGTGCGAACCGGGCAGGCCCAGGACGGGCAGCGTGGCGTCGGCGAGGAGCACCCCCTCGACCACCGCCGCGGCCTGCTCCTCGTCGTGCACGACGCGGTTGTACAGCGCGCCGTGCGGCTTCACGTACGACACGCGCGTGCCCGCCGCGCGTGCGAAGACCTCCAGGGCACCGATCTGGTACGCCACCTCGGCCGCCAGTTCGGCGGGCGGTACGTCCATCGCGCGCCGCCCGAAGCCCGCCAGGTCGCGGTACGAGACCTGGGCGCCGATCCGGACCCCGCGCTCGGCCGCCAGCTCGCAGACCCGCCGCATGGTGACCGCGTCCCCCGCATGGAAGCCGCAGGCCACATTGGCGCTGGTGACGACGGAGAGCAGTCGCTCGTCGTCGGTCAGCGTCCAACGGCCGAAGCCCTCGCCGAGGTCGGCGTTCAGATCGATGGAGCTCATGGATCCCATTCTCCCGCTCGGGTGTGTCAGAGGACGCGGTACTGCTCGTCGCGGGCGTCGGTCAGGAACATCTGGCCCGGCGCGTGCGTGATCGCGAACGACGGGCGTGAGGCCGCCACGGCGGCCTGCGGTGTCACCCCGCAGGCCCAGAACACCGGGATGTCGTCCGGTTCGGCGTCCACGGGGTCGCCGAAGTCCGGACGGGACAGGTCGGCGATGCCGAGGCTCGTCGGCTCGCCGCAGTGCACCGGGCCACCGTGCACGGCCGGCAGCAGACTGCTCTCCCTGATCGCCGCCGCCAGGTGCGCGGGCGGCACCGGACGCATCGACACCACCATCGGGCCGTGCAGCCGCCCGGCGGGCCGGCACCTGCGGTCGGTCACGTACATCGAGACGTTGCGGCCCTGCTCGACGTGGCGCATCGGCACGCCCGCGGCGGTCAGCGCCGACTCGAAGGTGAAGCTGCAGCCGATCAGGAACGACACCAGGTCCTTGCGCCAGACGTCGACCACGTCCGTCGGCTCGGCCACCAACTCGCCGTGCTCCCAGACGCGGTAGCGCGGCAGATCGGTGCGCAGGTCCGCGCCCGGGGCCAGCGGGGTCGTCCACGCTCCGGCGTCCGTGACGTCGAGCACGGGGCACGGCTTGGGGTTGCGCTGGCAGAACAGCAGCATGTCGTAGGCCCAGTCGGCGGGCACCGAGATCAGGTTCGCCTGGGTGTGCCCGGCGGCCACCCCGGCGGTGGGGCCCGCGGCGCCCGAACGGAACCGGGCGCGTGCCTCCTCGGGGCTCCACGCGTGCGCGCGCGGGTCGACGGCGGCGAAGGGCGGTCGTAGGGGTGGCGGGGGCGGCCGGACGGTCGTGCGCAGCGGCGGCCGGGCCGGTGTGCCGCGTGGTCATGTCGTTCACACGAGTTCCCTTCCACGTGTCTCCGGGAGGCCGAGCAGGGCCACCGCCGCCAGGCCGTAGCCGAGCGCGCCGAAGACCAGCGCGCCGCCCACGCCCCAGCTGTCCGCGAGGAAGCCGACCGTGGTCGGGAAGACGGCACCGACCGCGCGCCCGGTGTTGTACGTGAAGCCCTGCCCGTGCCGCGGACGGCCGACGGGTACAACTCGCTGAGGAAGGAACCGAAGCCGCTGAAGATGGCCGACATGCAGAACCCGAGCGGGAAACCGAGCACCAGCAGCAGCGTGTTGGCGCCGTCGGGGATGTTCGCGTACGCCAGGATGCACAGCGCCGAGAGCACGGCGAAGAGCCAGATGTTCCGGCGGCGGCCCAGCACGTCGGTGAGATAGCCGCCGGTGAGATAGCCGATGAAGGCACCGGAGATCAGGAACGTGAGGTAGCCGCCGGTGCCGACGACCGACAGACCGCGCTCCGTCTTCAGATAGGTCGGCACCCAGGTCGCCAGGGTGTAGTAGCCGCCCTGGACGCCGGTGGAGAGCAGCACCGCGAACACCGTGGTGCGCAGCAGTCCCGGCGCGGAGGCCGTGCCCGGCCGGAAGATCACGGCGAACGAGCCCTTCTCGGCGCTCCGCTCGCGTGCGGCCCTGGCCTTCGGGGCGTCCTCGACCGAGCGGCGCACCCAGATCACCAGCAGCGCGGGCAGCGCGCCGGTCCAGAACATCACGCGCCAGGCCAGGTCGTCGTCGAGGAAGGAGAAGACCATCGTGTAGACGATCACGGCCAGACCCCAGCCCACCGCCCAGGAGCTCTGGATCGCGCCGAGCGTACGCCCCCGGTGCTTGGCGCTCGCGTACTCGGCGACGAGGATCGCGCCGACCGCCCACTCACCGCCGAAGCCGAGCCCCTGGAGGGCACGGAAGACCAGCAGGGTCTCGTAGTTGGGCGCGAAGCCGCAGGCCACGGTGAACACGGCGTAGGTGATCACGGTGATCATCAGCGCCTTCACCCGGCCTATCCGGTCCGCGAGCACACCCGCGGCGGCGCCGCCGATGGCGGAGACGACCAGGGTGACCGTGGTGAACAGCCCGGTCTGGCCGTTGTCCAGGCCGAAGTAGGCCGTGAGCGCGACCATGCTCAGCGGCAGCGTGAAGTAGTCGTACGAGTCGAGGGCGTAGCCGCCGAACGCGCCGCCGAAGGCGCGGCGGCCGCGCGGACCGAGGGCCCGCAGCCAGCCGAAGGGACCGTCGTCGGCGGCGGGGCCGGCGGGGTGGGGTTCGCTCGTGGAGGTCAGGGCCTGGGAGGGAGGGTTCGTGCTCATGAGCACCTCGCAGTGAGGGGGGAGGGTGCGTGAGGACCGAGCCGTGGAGAGGGGGCGCTGCCCAGCAAGGTAGAGGATTGTTGAACGATCCTTCAATACCCCTGTTGTTTCGTTCTCGTGTCTGCGCTTGAATTCCGGCATGGCCGCCGAACTGACGGGACTTGCCGACGACCGCGCCCTCCTGGGACGCACCAGCACCGCCGAGCGGGTTGCGGACATCCTCCGCAGCCGCATCGCCGAAGGCTTCTTCCCACCCGGGACCCGGCTCTCCGAGGACAGCATCGGTGGTGCCCTCGGCGTCTCCCGCAACACCCTCCGCGAGGCGTTCCGCCTGCTCACCCATGAACGTCTCCTCGTCCACGAGCTCAACCGGGGCGTCTTCGTCCGGGTGCTGACCGTCGAGGACGTGGCGGACATCTACCGCACCCGCCGTCTCGTCGAGTGCGCCGTCGTGCGCGGGCTCGGGGATCCGCCGTACCGCTTGGAAGGGCTCGCCGAAGCCGTCGCCGAGGGGCAGCGGGACGCCCGCGAAGGTGACTGGAAAGGCGTGTCCACCGCCAACATCCACTTCCACCGCGAGCTGGTGGCGCTCGCCGGCAGCGCCCGCACCGACGAGCTGATGCGCAGCGTCTTCGCCGAACTCAGGCTCGCGTTCCACGTGGTGGACAATCCGCGCGAGCTGTACGAGCCGTACCTGGCGCGCAACCTGCTCATCCTGCGGACGCTGCAGCGGGGGGAGCGGGCCGAGGCCGAACGCATGCTGGTCGAGTATCTCGACGACTCGCTGCGGCGCATGGTCGAGGTCTATGGGCGGAGGGTGCGGGACAGCGCCCCGTGAGCGGCCGCCCGTGAGCGGCGCCGTGGCTCGTCCGGCGGCCCGGGGCTCGTTCGGTGGCTCGTCCGGCGGCTCGGCGGCTCGTCCGGCGGCGCGTTTGGGTCGTTGTCAGACCCAGGACCTAGTCTGTGCACCGTGACTTCACCCGCATCGACGGACAGTGTTCCGCCCCAGCTCAGCGCGGGGCCGCGCCCCGCGCAGGGGCCGGCCGCCGACGAGGGACTGGCGCGGCGGCTGCGCGCGCTCGCCTGCACCGCGCCGCTGCACGACCTGGACGCGCGCAAGGCGAACCTCGCCGGTGAGTACACGGTGTACGGCATGGCCGAGGTCGCGCTCGCCGCCATCGACCTGGTCACCCTGAACATGGACTTCGACACGGGCGCGGACCACGACCAGATCGTCGCCCGCCTCATCCCGCGCATCGCCGCCCAGGCACCCGGGCGGCCCGTGGAGGAGCACGAGCGGGTGGCCCGCTGGGTCCTGGAGAACCTGATCAACGTCGGCAGCGTCGACCGCGGCTTCCGGGCGGTGTACGGGACCTTCACCCCCGACGGCACCTACGTCCGGCGCGACTACGACTTCAAACTGATCGAGGAGGTCCCGGGCTACGGCGGCGGTGTCTACCTCCGCACGACCGACGAGGCCGTCAACGTTCTCGTGGGCGCCCTCGACACGGACGTCACCAGCGCCCAGATCGCCGCCGAGGTCAAGCTGGAGGTCCTGATCAGCCGGGGCCGCCTCGCCGACGCCCAGCTCGCCGCCGAGCAGGCCCGCTACCGGACCGTGCAGTACTCCGAGACGCTGCGCAAGGCCCTGGACGCGACCCGGCGCAATGTCCGCGCGGTCGACTGGCTCCGGACCGTGCCCGACATGATCGCCGAGGCCCTCGACCACGTCGCCGACCGCTACCGCCACGAGAACGCGATCCTCACGAACATCCGCAAGGCCCGGGACGAGTCGGAGGATCCCGAGCAGAAGCGACGTGCCGCCGAGCTGGTCGACATCGTCAAGGACTGCATCCGGCGGCACACACAGCTGCAGTCCCGCCTGTTGGAGGCCGGCCCGCTCTTCCGTGCCGAGCAGGACCGGCAGGCCTTCGCCACCCCGATGACGACCTCCGGGATCGACCTGTACGGGCATCTCGTCGGGCCCCTGTTGCCCCTGCCCGTGGAGCAGGCGCGGCGGGTGACCGACGCGTTCTTCGCTCGCGGCACCGGTTTGCGCACACCCGGATCCGTACGGGTCGGGGACCTCGTGGAGCTGCTGTTCACCCCGCCCGTCGAGCGGGAGCACCTCGGGGTGGAGATGCCGGAGCCCGATCTGATCGCCACGCCCGACGACAGCCGGTTCAGCGAGGAGCAGCTGGCTGCGGCGAAGGTGCTGCTGGATCTGCCGGCGGACGCGCCCCGGCGGCTGTCCGGGCTGTTGGCACAGGCACGGCTCCAGGACCCCGAACTGCCTTATCTGGTCGCCCTGTTGGCTGTGCACGCGGCGAGTCCACCGGTCGGTACGGCCTATCGGCAGGGGGAGGAGAGGCTGCTGTTCGCCGTGGACGACGGGACGGAACTGGACGACCCCGAGTTCGGTGGGGCCGATCTGATCGTGGGCATGGCTCTGCTGGATTCCGCGGGCATGGCGGCGGACAGGGAGGCGGTGTGAGGACGCCGTCGGGTTTTTGCCCGTGGTCGGTGTGCGGCTGGTTCGTGGCTGACCGCGTTCACGCGGCCGGGCCGCACATGTCACCGTCCCGCGCCCCTGCGAGGGCGCTTGCCGTACCCCCTGGTTATGAGATCGAGGAGTTCTTGTCGTGAGTGAGCATGTCGAGTGGAGTGACCCGGAGTCGGCAGCCGCTCCGGTGGCTGCCGCCCTCACTCCCGCCGACGCCGCCGACGCCGCTCGGCTCGTCTCCTTCGGGCTGCAGCCGAAGCTGCAGCCCGCCCGGGACCAGGAGTACGGGGAGCTGTTGCGCCGGTACCGCGAGGATCCGCCGTTCGCCCGGCTCGCCGACGCCGTCGCCACCGGGCTGGGGCTGGTCGTCCTGGAGGTGTCGCCGCGGGCGGGGATGGCGGTGACGGCCGCCGAGGACTCCGTCTTCGCGGTGCGGATGGGCGAGTACGCACGACGGACGTCGGCGGACTCGGTGGACCGCTTCCTGCACGGACTGGCCCACCTCGCCGTGGCCGCGATGGCGTTCCCCCGCCCGGAGGACCTCGCGGACGACGGATACATCGGGCGGGTCTCGGTCAACGGGGTCGACGCCTTCGTACGGCAGGCCTGCCGGCGCCTGGAGGAGCGGGCCGAGGAGCAGGGCGAGAACACCGACCCGGCGACCGACGCGCCCGGCCTGGAGTCGGCCTGGCGGATCTGGGCGCGACGCAGCTCCACCGGGGCCACCAAGGACGCCCGCCGGCTCGCCGGGTCCACCACCGGCATCATCGGCAAGGCGGTGGGCTTCCTGACCGACTCGGGCTTCCTCCAGCGCACCGGCGACGACAACGGCGGTACGTATCGCACGACCGCGCGTTATCAGCTCCAGGTGCGGGACATGGCGGGCAGCGCCGCGATGGCGGAACTGCTGGAACTGGGCGTCGTACCGGTCACCGACGGTTCGGCCACGCTGCTGCCCGCCGAGGACACCGACGACCTGGAGCTGGTGGCCGACGCCGGACTGCCGTTCCACTCCTGACCCCGACCACCGTCCCCACCACCGTCCTCGACCTCCCTCCTCCCCGCACGATCCACCGTCACGACCGCGAAAGTCCGCCGCCATGTACGAGCTGTCCCGGGTCCGCCTCTACTCCATCGGGCCGGCCGGTGCGCGCTACGCCGACACCGTGCTGGACCTGAGAGGTGTGGGCGAGTACGTGCCCGACCCCGCGCCGCAGCAGGCGGAGTTCTTCGAGGACGAGCCGACCGGGCCGCCGCGCAGGCCCGCGCCGGCCGGGGTGCTCTTCCTGGAGAACGGCGGCGGCAAGTCCGTACTGCTCAAGCTGATCTTCTCGGTGATGCTGCCGGGCCACCGGAACACGCTGGGCGGCGCCAGCTCCGGTGTGCTGCGGAAGTTCCTGCTCGCGGACGACTGCGGGCATGTCGCCCTGGAGTGGCAGCACACGCTGACCGGCGAGTGCGTGGTCGTGGGCAAGGTGAGTGAGTGGCGGGGGCGGCAGGTCTCCAACGATCCGCGGAAGTTCGCCGAGGCCTGGTACTCCTTCCGGCCCGGCCCGGGTCTGAGCCTGGACAATCTGCCCGTCGCCGAGGCCACCGCCGTACGGCCGTCCGCCGAGGGCACGTCCGGCGCGCGGGGGAGACGGCGGACCATGAAGGGGTTCCGGGACGCCCTCACCGACGCGGGCAAGGCGTATCCGCACCTCGAAGTGCACTGGGAGGAGATCCATGACCGCTGGAACGAGCATCTGACGGACCTCGGTCTCGACCCCGAACTCTTCCGCTACCAGCGCGAGATGAACGCCGACGAGGGCGAGGCCGCCGGCCTCTTCGCGGTGAAGAAGGACTCCGACTTCACCGACCTGCTGCTGCGGGCCGTGACCGACACCCGGGACACGGACGGACTGGCCGACCTTGTCTCCGGATTCGGCAACAAGCTCGGGCGGCGGGCGGAACTGATCGCCGAACGGGACTTCACGGCCGGGTCCGTGGATCTGCTGAGCCGGATCGTGGAGGCGGCCGAGGGACGCTCCAGGGCCCGGGACGTCCACGCGGGCGCCGAGCGCCGCACCCGTACCCTGGCGCGGCGGCTGTCGGCGCGTGCCGCCCGGGAGCGACTGCGGGGCACCGATCTCGCCCAGCGGGTCACCGCGGCCGCGTACGCGGTCACGCACTCCGAGGCCGCCCGGGACCGCAGCGCTCTCATCGCCGCCGAACTGGCCTACCGGCACGCCTCGTTGGCGCTCGCCGCCGCCGAGAGGGCGGCCGCGGCGCAGAAGCGGGAGCTGGCCGACGCGCGCACCCTGCACTCCGCCTGGCAGGCCGCCGAGGCGGTGCTCAGGCACCGGGCCGCCGCCGACCGCGTCGCCCGGGTGGCAGCCGCCATCCAGGAGGCCGAACGGGACGCCGCTCCCGCGCTCGCCGCCCGCGCCAAGGCCGCCGTCGACCTGGTACGCGCCCTGCACGCCGCCGCTGAGAGCGCCGAGGAGCTCGCGAACGAGGGCGAGGAGAAGTCGGCCGCCCTGCAAGAGGTCGGCGAGACCGCCTACCGGGACTCCACCGTCGCCGCCACCGAGGCGCAGCGCGCCCGCAGCGAGGTCGGACACCTGAAGCAGCGGCTCAGCGAGGTCGAGCAGGAGACCGCAGAGGCGGTCCGCGCGGGCTGGCTGGACGACAGCGCGCCCGACGCCGACCCGGCTCGGGCCGCGCTCGCCGCCAGCGACGCCGAGAAGACGGCCGTCGCCGCCTGGGACACCGCGCGCGAGGCCTCGCGCCGCGCCTCCGAGCACGCCCGGGAGGCGGCCGCCGCCGAGTCCCGCGCGGAGCTGACGGCCGCCCGCGCGGCGGACGCGGCGATCGCCGCCGAGCGCGCCTACGACGGGGAGCGACGCACGGCGGAGGCCCTCGCGGCGGAGGAGCGGCTGGCGGAGCTGCTGAGTCTGCCGGGTGCCGTGGGCCGGGCAGCGGGCGGGGCGTCGGGCGCGGTGCCGGGCCCGGTGCCGGGTCCTCGCAGGGGAGAAGCCGACGTCGACGGCGGATCGGGCGGTCCCGGTGGCTCGGGTGGCTCGAGCGGCGAGGGCGGCCCCCTCACCCCCGAGGAGCTGGACCGCTTCGCCGACGAACTGCGCGAACTGCTCGACGAGAACGTGTCGTCCGCCGAGCGCCACCTCTTCGAGCTGCGGACCGCCGCGGCCGACGACGCCCGCATCCTCGGCGCCCTCGGCGACGGCGGACTGCTGCCGCCCGGCCCGGACGTCCTGGCCACCGTCGAGTTCCTCGGTGAGCACGGTATCCCCGCCCTCCGGCTGGCGCTATCTCGCCCAGGCCGTCGACCCCACCGACCACGCCCGCGTCCTCGCCGCCCGTCCCGAACTGGTCGACGGCGTGATCATCACCGACCCGGACTCGCACGCCCGGGCCCGCGAGGCACTGAGCGACGCCGCACTGCTCCCGAGGTCCGCCGTGGCCGTCGGCACGGCGGCGGCTCTGCTGGCCCCGACGCCGCCGATGGACGCGGGCGACGGGCACGCTTCCGACGTCTTCCTCGTCCCGCCGAATCCGGCCATGCACGACGAGCACGCGGCGGACGAGGAGCGGCAGGCGCTGCGCGCGCGGGCCGGCGAGCGGGACGAGGAGATCCGGGAGCTGGCGGCCCGCCTCGGCAAGGACCGGGAGCTGGCGGCCCGGCTCTCCTCCTGGCGCACGGGCTGCCCGGCGGGACGGCTCACCGAACTGGCCGACACCGCGCGGGAGACGCGTGCCTTCGCCGAGGAGGCCGAGGCGGAGCTCGCCGAGGCGCGGACCGTGCGGGCCGAGGCCGAGGAGGCGGCCGCCGAGGCGGCGCAGGTGCGGGACGAACGGCAGGAGGCAGCACAGAAGTCCCGCCGTGCCGCCGACGCCCTCGCCGGACTGGCCTTCCGGCTGCGCGAGCGGGCCGGCTGGCAGGTCAAGCTTCGTGAACTCGCCGACGAGGCCGCCGAGTCCGAGGCCCGCGCGCAGTCCTGCCTGGAGCGGGCCCGCGCCGCCGACGAGGACCGGCGTGCCGCCCAGCGCGGCGCGGACGACGCCCGCCGCACGGCGCGTGCGCTGCGCGCCGAGCGCGCCGAGATCGCGGGCGCCCCCGACGACGTACCGGAGACGGACTCCGACGCGCCCAAGCAGCCCCTCGCGGCCCTCCGCGAGGCCTACCGCGCCGCGTCCCAGGTGTACGAGAAGGTCGGCGTCGATGCCGATCTGCGGGCCGAACAGGCGCGGGCCGAGAGCGACGAGAGCGCCGCGATCGCCGAACTCGACCGGCTCACCAACAAGGTCCGCAACCGCGCCGAGCAACTGCTCCAGTCGCCCGACGGCTCCGACGGGCCGTCGCGGCAGGCGGCGGCCGCGCGTGCCGAGGAACTCGTCCAGCTCCTGGAAACCCGGATGTCCACCGCGAGCGAGCAGCTCGGCCGGTTGCGCGGCGAGGCCGAGCGGCACGCGCCACAGGACGGCGAGGCGCACACCGAACTGCCCGAGGAACTGCTCCCGCGCGCCGCCGACCACGCCCAGGCCCTGCTGCGCACGGCCACGGCCGAACTGGCCGCCCGTGCCGAGGCGTTGACCCAGGCCCGGGAGGCCCACGCCGAGCTGCTGGAGTCCCACCGCGCCGCCGAGGACGCGGCCGGCGGCTTCGACGAGACCGCCGCCCTCCTGCGGGACCTCCTGCGCGACCACTCCGCGGACGACGACCAGGAGGAGCCCGAGCCGTACCCCGGAGGGCTGGAAGAGGCCCGCAGGGCCGCCGCGGAGGCCCGCCGCTCCCTGCGCGGCTGCGCCGCCGACCTCTCGGCCGCCGAGGGCTCCGTGCGCGAGGCGAGCGACGTCCTCGTACGCCACGCCAACTCCACGCGCTACGAACAGGTCCGTACGCCCGCTCGCCAGCAGATCCGGGAGCTGCCCGCCGCCTCGCTCCCGGAGCACGCGCAGAAGTGGGCCGACGCGTTCGCGCCCCGACTCCGGGTCCTCACGGACGAGTTGGCCCAGCTGGAGCGCAACCGGGACTCCATCGTCGACCGGCTGCGGGGGCTCGTGGAGTCGGCCCTCGCGACGCTGCGCTCCGCCCAGCGGCTCTCCCGGCTCCCCGAGGGCCTCGGGGAGTGGTCCGGTCAGGAGTTCCTCCGGATCCGCTTCGAGGAGCCCGACCAGGCCACCCTCACCGAACGTCTCGGCGAGGTCGTCGACGAGGCGACCCGCGCGGCCGTGAAGAAGAACTCCGACATGCGCCGCGACGGCATGTCCCTGCTGCTGCGGGGCGTCAGCGCCGCGCTCCAGCCCAGGGGCGTCGCCGTGGAGATCCTCAAGCCGGACGCGGTGCTGAGGGCCGAGCGCGTCCCCGTCGGCCAGATGGGCGACGTCTTCTCGGGCGGCCAGCTGCTCACCGCGGCCATCGCCCTGTACTGCACGATGGCGGCGCTGCGCAGCAACGACCGGGGCCGGGACAAGCACCGTCACGCCGGCACCCTGTTCCTGGACAACCCCATCGGACGCGCCAACGCGACGTACCTGCTGGAACTCCAGCGCGCGGTCTCGGACGCCCTCGGCGTCCAGCTCCTCTACACCACCGGGCTCTTCGACACGACGGCCCTGGCGGAGTTCCCCCTGGTCATCCGGCTGCGCAACGACGCCGACCTACGAGCGGGCCTCAAGTACATCAGCGTGGAGGAACACCTCCGCCCGGGTCTGCCCCCACAGCCCCAGCCGGGAGAGACGGCCCACACGGAGATCACGGCGACGAGGATGTACAAGAGGCCGACGCCCACCAGCGCCTCGTAGAAGGGGCTCCGCCCCTGAAAGGGCGCGGGGAACTGCGCGACCAGCCACAACGGACCCGCAGTCTCCCCACGCCCCCAGGGTCACGCCCCAAGGCACCCCACCCCTCAGACGTCGGCCTTCAAGAGATCCGCACACTTCTCGCCGATCATCATCGTCGTGATGCACGGATTCACGGTCACCAGATCCGGCATCACCGACCCGTCCGCCACCCGCAGCCCCTCGATCCCCTTCACCCGCAGCCGCGCGTCCAGCGGGGCCGAGGCGTCGTCGTCCGCACCCATCTTCACCGTGCAGGCCGGGTGGTAGACGGTGTTGTGGGTCTTGCGGATGTAGTCGAACAGCTCCTCGTCGGTCCGTACGTCGGGTCCGGGCGCCAGCTCGGCCCCGGC
Organism: Streptomyces sp. MNU76; assembly: GCF_020982545.1. GTDB lineage: Bacteria > Actinomycetota > Actinomycetes > Streptomycetales > Streptomycetaceae > Streptomyces. Next base: position 503,682 of record NZ_JAJKLK010000019.1, read on the forward strand.
CCACCCGCTCAGCGCCGGCTGTGCCGCGATCCGCCGGGCGAGCCGGAGACCGTACGTCATCACGCGCACGTCGTGCTCGTGCGTGAAGTAGCGCGGGTCGACCTTCGGCTTGTCCCGGTAGTCGCGGGTGCGCAGCCGCACGGTGCCCCGGGACTTCGCCCGCGTCACGTTCGGCGTCAGACAGAACGCGTTCTCGGACGTGGGGTAGCCGTGCCGGGCCGTGTTCATGTCGAACGGCACGGACCCGTAGTGGAACATCAGGTCCGGCCGGTCCAGGCCCGGCTCGGTGTCGTAGAAGATGCCCGCCTCCCACCACTGGTTGGACGTGGTGGGCATCGGCTGTGCGGCCTCCCACATGATGACGCCCTCGGGGTGGTCCTGGAGGTTCTCGCCGACACCCGCCGAGTCCACGACCACGTCGACACCCACCTCGCGCAGCTGATCTGCGGGGCCGATGCCGGAGAGCATCAGGATCTTGGGGGTGTCGATGGCGCCGCAGGAGACGATGACCTCACGCCGCGCGCGCACCGTCCGGGTGTGGATCAGGTCCGGGTCCAGATACTCGGCGCCGACGCAGCGCCGCCCGTCGAGCACCAGCTTCTTGGCCCGGACCCCGGTGCGCACGTCCAGGTTCGGACGCCGGCCCATGACCGGGTGCAGATACGCCACCGACGAGGACTGGCGGATGTTGTTCTCGTCGGAGTTGATCTGGAACCAGTTGGCGCCCCGGATCACCGTCGTGCCCGTGTTGAACGGTGTCGTCGGGATACCCGCCTGGACGCACGCCTCCAGCAGGGCGTTGCCGCACGGGTCCTCGCTCTTGATGGTGCGCAGCTTCACCGGTCCGGAGCGGCCGTGGTGGTCGCCGGGCGCGTCGTTGGTCTCCAGTCGCTGGTAGAGCGGGAGAAGATCGGCCGCCGACCAGCCCGTACAGCCCGCGGCCGCCCAGTCGTCGAGGTCCTCCGCCGGTGCCCAGAAGGCGATGCAGGAGTTGTGGGACGAGCAGCCGCCGAGGACCTTCGCCCTCGCGTGCCGCATGAAGCTGTTGCCGCTGTCCTGCGGTTCCACCGGGTAGTCCCAGTCGTAGCCGGACTCCAACAGGCCCATCCAGCGTTCCAGCTTCAGGACGTCGTCGTCGCCGACGTCACTGGGGCCCGCCTCCAGGACGCACACCGTGACCGACGGGTCCTCGGAGAGTCTGGCCGCCACCACGTTGCCCGCGGTGCCGCCGCCGACCACTACGTAGTCGAACTCGTCTTCGATCATGGGGAGTTGACCTCCTGGGTGCTGTGCTGTCGAGGTGCTGTGCTGTGCTGTGCCGTGCTGTGCTGGGCGGCGCTCAGTCCGCCGCCGGGGTGGCGAGAGGGGCGGCGGGCGGCGTGGTGTCGGCCTCGGCGACCACGCGGTGTTCGGCGAGTACGCCGGTCTTGTGCCGCTGGACGAACCAGTAGTAGGCGAAGCCTCCGCCGGCGATGATCCCGACGAAGAGGACCGCGCCCCACTGCAGGTACCAGTGGAACGGGGCGGCCGCGTTGTAGACCTCCGCGCGCGGCCAGATCAGGTTGAGGGTCATGCCCGCGCCCCAGAGCACGGCGAGGATGTTCACGGGCAGGCCCCAGCGGCCCAGCGAGAACCGGCCGTCCCCGGCGGGCTGCCACGTGCCGCGCAGCCGCGCCACCAGCATCGGCACGGTGACGCCCAGGTAGGCCAGGTAGATCATGATGATGCCGATGCTGGTCACCACGGTGAAGATCTGCGGCTGACGGATGTTGACCACGAGGATCGCCAGCGCCAGCACGCCGATGATCACGGTCGGCAGGACCGGCGTCTGGAAACGCGGGTGGCACTTGGCCAGCTTCGAGGACGCGGGCAGGTTGTTGTCGCGAGCCATCGCGAACGCCAGCCGGACGGCCGCGGTGTGGACGGCCAGGGCGCACACGGTGACCGCGATCAGGACGCACCACAGCATGGCCTTGCCGGCCGTCGGGCCGAGCACGTTGAGCACCACGTACTGCAGGCCGTCCGTGGACAGTTGCTCGCCCTTCAGGCTGGAGACGCTCATCAGCGCCAGCAGCAGGATCAGACCGCCGAGGACGAACGAGGCGACGATCGCCCGGATGATCGCGCGCGGGGCGTTGCGGGTCGGGTCCAGGGACTCCTCACCCAGCGAGGCGGCCGTGTCGAAGCCGTACATGACGTACGCCGACGCCAGCGACGCCACGAGGAACGCGCCCAGGTAGCCGTTGCCGTAGCCGTCCCCTGTGCCGTTGGTCTCCAGGACCACCTGCGGGCCGCGAGTGATGTGGACGGCGAACAGCACGATCAGGACGACGGTGGCGATCAGCTCGATGAACACGCCCGCGGTGTTGATCCGTGCCATCAGCTTGACGCCGAAGGCGTTCACCAGGGTGGTGAACAGGATCAGCACCGCGGCCAGGACGACCGCGTTGGTCGCCACGTCGTACTTGCCGGAGCCGTCGCCGACGAACTGGAACACGTCTGAGATCTGCGGCAGCGTCAGCTGGTAGGCCAGCGCGACCGCCGCGATCGACACGACGGATGCGGCCAGCATCATCCAGCCCGCGAGCCAGCCCAGGTGCGGATTGCCTATCTTCTTCGACCAGTTGTAGACCGAGCCCGCGACCGGGTAACGGGCCGCCAGCTCGGCGAAACACAGCGCGACCATGAACTGGCCGACGAACACCATCGGCCACGACCACCAGTAGGCCGGGCCGCCACTGGCGAAGCCGAAGTAGAACAGCTGGAAGGTGCCGGTCAGGATCGAGATGTAGCTGATCCCGGCGGCGAAGGTATGGAAGTTGCCCAGGGTGCGCTTGAGCTCGGGCCTGTAGCCGAACTCGGTGAGTTCGGTGTCGTCGGAGGAGTTCTTCGGTCCGGCGGGTTGCTCGATGGTCGTCATGAGCGGACTCCTGATGGGCCTGGGGAAGGGGAGGGGGGGAGCGGCTCTGCGGGTGCCGAGAACAGCGGACTAGGCGAACCAACCCTGCGGTGCCGGGGCCGTGTTGCGCCAGATGTGCTTCGCCTCGCGGTACTCGGCGAGTCCCGCCGGCCCGAGCTCACGGCCGAATCCGGACTGCTTGTAACCGCCCCACTCGGCCTGCGGCACATAGGGGTGGTAGTCGTTGATCCACACCGTGCCGATCCGCAGCCGGGCCGCTGTCCGTCGGGCCCTGGCCTCGTCCGTCGTCCATACGGCGCCGGCCAGACCGTAGATGGTGTCGTTGGCCAGCCGTACGGCCTCGTCCTCGCTGCTGAACCGTTCCACCGTCAGCACCGGCCCGAACGACTCGTCCTGGACCACGGACATCGAGGCCGTGCACTCGTCCAGGACGGTCGGCAGGTAGTAGAAGCCCTCGTCGTACGCGTCGCCGCTCGGCCGCTCGCCGCCGCAGCGCAGCACCGCGCCCTCGGCGATACCCCGGGCGACGTACTCCTCGACCTTCGCGCGGTGGGCGGCGGAGATCAGCGGGCCGGTCTGCGCCCGCTCGTCGAAGGGCCCGCCCAACCGGATCTCCCGCGCCCGGCGGACGACCTCGTCGACGAACCGGTCGTGCAGCGAGTCCTCCACCAGCAGACGGGCGCCCGCCGAGCAGACCTGCCCCGAGTGCAGGAAGACCGCGGTCAGCGCCATGTCGACGGCCGTGTCGAAGTCGGCGTCCGCGAAGACGATGTTCGGGTTCTTGCCGCCGAGCTCCAGGGCGACCTTCTTCACGCTCGCGGCGGCGTTGGCCATCAGCCGACGGCCGGTCTCGAGGCCACCGGTGAACGAGACCAGGTCCACATCGGGGTGCTCCGACAGCGGGGCACCCGCCTCGGGACCGGCGCCCAGGACGAGGTTGGCCACGCCCTCCGGCACCCCGGCCTCCGCCAGCAACCGCATCAGATGGATCGCGGTGTGCGGGGTCAGCTCGCTCGGCTTCAGCACGAACGTGTTGCCGGCCGCGAGCGCCGGAGCGACCTTCCAGGCCGTCTGGAGCAGGGGATAGTTCCAGGGGGTGATCAGCGCGCACACCCCCACCGGCTCGTACACGACCTGGCTGTCGACGCCCGGCTGACCGGTGTCGACGACCCGGCCCGTCTCCGCGGTGGCCGCACGCCCGAAGTAGCGGAAGCAGTTCGCGATGTCGTCGATGTCGTACTCGCTCTCCACCAGCCGCTTGCCGGTGTCGAGGGACTCGGCGCGGGCGAGCGCGTCCTTGTCGCGTACGAGGAGATCAGCCACCCGAAGCAGCAGGTGACCGCGGTCGGCGGGCGAGGTGGTGGGCCACGGGCCCTCGTCGAAGGCGCGCCGCGCGGCGGCGATCGCCTCCACGGTGTCCTTGGCGCCGGCCTCGTCGACGACCGCGACCAGGCTGCCGTCGGCGGGGCAGCGGATCTCACGCGTCCGGCCGTCGAGCGCGGATCGCCATGCTCCGCCGATGAAAAGTTCGGGCATGTCTTTCGTTCCTCCTGGTCAGCGCCGTACGGCAGGCGCCCTCGCGGCTGAGCGCCTAACCGGAAGACTGCGTTCTACGCCCAAGAGGGAGTCAAATGTGACAGTCAACACGCCTGGTCAGGAGCATCGCCCTCGGCGAGGGACGACAGGAGGAGGCGGTCGGGCGGCAGAACCGCCGCCCGAGGGGGCGAGCCCTTCTCGCAAGGCCCGCCCCTGCCGCCCTACGGGTGCGACAGCTGCCCGGCGCCACCCCTACGGCGTATTCGCGCCTGCGCACGCTCGGCCGCCCGTGCCTCACGGCGGGCCCGCCGCCGCTCCCGGCGCAGCGAACGCGCCGTGCTGCTCGGGGCGGAGACCACCCCGTTGCGCTGCTTCCACACCTGGCGGGTCACCCAGACGTCCAGGACGCCCCAGGTGGCCGCGATCGTGCTCGCCACGCTGCTCAGCACCATGGGGAACGCCAGCCAGGAACCCGCGAGGGTGCACAGGACCGCCACCATCGCCTGAAGCAGTGTCACCGCGATGATGAGGACCGCGCGCACCGCCGCCGTCCGCACCGGATCGGGCAGCCGCCGCCTGCGGGCCGGCTCCTCGATCCACAACGGCCGGTAATACACCTGCTCTTCGTCGCCACGCGCGGAGAGCCCCCGTTCTTCCACCGCGACGCCGACCCCCGTCAGGAGGCCGCGGTCCGGTGTGCGAGCGCTCCGCGCGGCCACCTCGGGTGCCGCTGCTCCGTCACCGGACGCTGCGCGCCGCTCCGCCGTGCCCATCAACTCGTCACTCCCCACCGCCGGTGGACCAACAGATCCGGATCCATGGACCCGGCCCCCCACTGGTGCCCGACTTCCTCTGGTTTACGCCGCCTGAGAGCGGCCTGCGGGATCTATGGCCGATTCCGCCTCCGATTCCCGTACAGAAAGACGATCGAGGTCCGCCGAAGATTCCCGCGGAACGAAAAAATCCGGCCAACCGGCAGACTTCCCCGACGGGATGTCATTGGTTCAAGTGCCGGACGGCGGGCGGCAATCTCCCCCAATGAACGGACAACTCCCCCTGTCCGGTTCGCCCCTGGTACCGCAGGCGCCCGGACGCCTCTTCGAGATACGTGTGAGTCGGTAGTAGGCTCACGCCGTTTGTTGACGCACATGTGTACCCCCGGACCTGGCGGGGGTCGAGCTGGGGGAGGCCATGCGCTTTCGCGGGAAATCGATCCGCCGGAAGATCGTGGCGCTGTTGCTCGTGCCCTTGGTGGCCCTGACGGGTGTCTGGACCTTCGCCACGGTGCTGACGGGCCGTGAGGCGAGCGATCTCTTCAGGGTTGCGGACATCGTCGAGGAAGTCGGCTTCCCCACCGAGGACACCATCCGTGTGCTCCAGCAGGAACGCCGCCAGACCCTCGTCTACCTCGCCGACCCCCGGTCCGACGAGGCGGTCGAGGCACTCGACCGCAGCCGGGCCGCCACGGACAAGGCCGTCGGGGAGTTCCGCAAGCACGCCGCTGACGCCGACCTGCAGGACGAGATGGGCGAGTCCGCCTCGCTGCGGCTGACGACGATCCTGGACGCCCTCGACACCCTGCCCTCCCTGCGGACGACCGTCGAGAGCGGCACCGTCACCGTCACCCAGGCCCTCGGCCACTACAACGAACTGGTCGACCCCTGCTTCACCCTGCTGTCCGACCTGCCCGCGCTCGACAGCGTGGAGATGGACAAGCAGGGCCGCGCCCTGGTCAACGTCGGCCGCGCCCGCGAACTCCTCTCCCGCGAGGACGCCCTGCTCAGCTCGGTGCTCGTCGCGGACCGCATCACCAAGGAGGAGATCCGCGACTTCTCCGACCTGGTCGCCCAGCGCACCCTGATGTACGACATCAGCCTGCCGCAGCTGCCCACCGCCGACCGCGACCGTTTCGCCGACTACTGGAAGAACGCCAGCACCGCGCCCCTGCGTTCGGTCGAACAGGCCGTCATCGCCTCCGACCCCGGCAGGCCCACCAAGTTCACCGCGAAGAGCTGGGACACCTCGGTCGAGCCCGTGCTCGCCGACCTCCGCGACCTGAGCATCGAAGCGGGCGACCGCTACCAGGACCGGGTCCGCCCGCTGGTCACCAACGTCATCCTGAAGGCCGCCGTCGCCGGTGTCCTCGGCCTCTTCGCCCTGCTCTTCTCGCTCTTCATGTCCGTCCGCATCGGCCGCGTCCTCATCCGCGACCTGCGCCGGCTCCGCCAGGAGGCCCACGAGACCGCCGGCGTGCGGCTGCCCAGCGTGATGCGCCGGCTCGCCGCGGGCGAACAGGTCGACGTGGAGACCGAGGTGCCGCACCTCGAGTACGACAAGAACGAGATCGGCGAGGTCAGCCAGGCCCTCAACACCCTGCAGCGGGCGGCCGTCGAGGCCGCCGTCAAGCAGTCCGAACTCCGCAGCGGGATCTCCGAGGTCTTCGTCAACCTCGCCCGCCGCAGCCAGGTCCTGCTGCACAAGCAGCTCACCCTCCTCGACACCATGGAACGCCGGACCGAGGACACCGACGAACTCGCCGACCTGTTCCGTCTGGACCACCTGACGACCCGTATGCGCCGCCACGCCGAGGGCCTGGTCATCCTCTCCGGAGCGGCCCCCTCCCGGCAGTGGCGCAAGCCGATCCAGCTGATGGACGTCGTCCGCGCGGCCGTCGCCGAGGTCGAGGACTACGAGCGGATCGAGGTCCGCCGGCTGCCCCGGGTCGCCGTGACCGGCCCCGCGGTCGCCGACCTCACCCACCTGGTGGCCGAACTCCTGGAGAACGCCACGGTGTTCTCGCCCCCGCACACAGCCGTCCAGGTGCACGGCGAGCGGGTCGCGAACGGCTTCACCCTGGAGATCCACGACCGAGGCCTCGGCATGTCGGCCGAAGCGCTCCTGGACGCCAACCTCAAGCTCGCCGAGACCCCCGACTTCGAACTCTCCGACACCGACCGGCTCGGGCTCTTCGTGGTCAGCCGGCTCGCCCAGCGGCAGAAGGTCCGCGTCTCCCTGCAGCCCTCCCCGTACGGCGGCACGACGGCCGTGGTGTTCATCCCGGACGCCCTGCTCACCGACGACGTCCCCGACACCAACGGCATCGGCTTCCGGCTCGACCGCGCCCACCCCACCCGCGAGGCCGAACTGGAGGAGGAACGCAACGCGGCCCTCTCCCAGGTGCCGGTCCGGCTCCCCGGGCTCACCGCGGGCATCCTCGACGGCCCGGTGGAGCTGGAAGCACCGGTCGACCTGGAGCCCCTGGGCGGCTTCCCGGTCCCCCTCGGCGACGAGGAGCCCGAGCAGGGCGGGCTGTTCCGGCCCCGCCGTTCCCTCACCGGGATCACCGAGGACCAGCAGCCGGCGCGTGACGGTGAAGGGCGGCAGGCCCCTTCACCGACCCCGACCCGACGCTCGGCCCCGTGCCGCTGCCCCAGCGCCGGACCCCCATCTCGTCAGCTCGCACGGCCGTTCGGTGACCGGGGCCAGGACCAGGCACCCGGAGGACGAGCTTGCTCAGGGCCGCCCGGCGGGCCCCGAAGGCACCGCGGACACCCGCCCGCTCACCGCCCTGCCCCCGGCGGCCACGACGGCCCCGCGCTGCCCCAGCGCCGCCGCACGACCCCGGCGGGCGGCCCGGCCCCGACGACCTCGCCGTACGGCGCGGGCGAGCCCACCCCGCGCGCGGACACGACGACCGACCAGGCAGAATCAGCTCCGAGCCCGCTGCCCCGTCGTGTCCGACAGGCCAGCCTGGCACCGCAGTTGAAGGAGGGACCCGACCGGCGTAACGAACGCGAGAGGTCCCGCCCCGAGCGGCACCAGGACCCGGCCGAGCGGGACGCAGACGAGGTACGCAGCCGTATGGCCTCGCTCCAACGGGGTTGGCAGCGTGGCCGCGAGGAGAACGTCGAGGGCGACGACGCCCGGGACGTCTCAGCACCACGAGGAACGACTAAGGGGGACGGTCGATGACCGCACCGAACGCCGACAGGACCGCGACCGGCACGTCCGGGGAGCTGAACTGGCTCCTGGACGACCTGGTGGAGCGTGTCGCCAGCATCCGCAAGGCGCTCGTGCTCTCCAGCGACGGACTGCCCACGGGCGTCTCCAAAGATCTCACCAGAGAGGACAGCGAGCACCTGGCCGCCGTCTCCTCCGGCTTCCACAGCCTCGCCAAGGGCGTCGGCCGTCACTTCGACGCCGGCAGCGTCCGGCAGACCGTCGTCGAGCTCGACGAGGCCTTCCTCTTCGTCACGGCCGCCGGCGACGGCAGCTGCCTCGCCGTCCTCGCCGACTCCGACGCCGACATCGGCCAGGTCGCCTACGAGATGACCCTCCTCGTCAAGCGGGTCGGCGTCCATCTGGGATCCGCCCCGCGCACCGACGTGGCCCAGGGCGGGTAGTGGGATGGCATGAGCGGAGACGGTCAGGGAAGAAGCCACTGGTTCGACGACGAGGCCGGACCAGTGGTGCGTCCGTACGCGATGACACGCGGCCGGACCAATCACGCGATCCAGCACCGCCTCGACCTGATCGCCGTGGTCGTCACAGAACCGCACGTCGACGACCCGGAGGAGGACCACTCCCTCTCCCCTGAGCACGTCCGTATCGTCGAGCTCTGCCGCGACACCCCTCAGTCGGTGGCCGAACTGGCCGCCGACCTCGACCTCCCCGTCGGGGTGGTCCGCGTCCTCGTCGGAGATCTCGTGGACGAGGAACTCGTCCACGTGACCCGCCCCGTACCGCCTGCCGAGCTGGTGGACGAGAGCATCCTGCGCGACGTCATCAACGGCCTCCGGGCGCTCTGAGCGGCGCGGAGGCGGAGCGAACACGTGACAGACACCCCTTCCAGCAGGAGAAAGACCGATGATCCTCGGGCGCTCTGAGCGCGGCACACCCCCGGTCGAGCCCGTCACGCTCAAGATCCTCGTGGCCGGCGGCTTCGGCGTGGGCAAGACGACCTGCGTCGGCGCGGTCAGCGAGATCAAGCCACTGCGCACCGAGGAGGTGCTGACCGAGGCGGGCCGCCCGGTCGACGACACCAGCGGTGTGGAGAACAAGACGACGACCACCGTCGCCATGGACTTCGGCCGTATCACCCTGCGCGAGGACCTCGTCCTGTACCTCTTCGGCACCCCCGGACAGGACCGTTTCTGGTTCCTCTGGGACGAACTCGCCTCCGGCGCCCTCGGGGCCGTCGTCCTCGTCGACACCCGCCGCCTGGAGGACTGCTTCGCCGCCGTCGACTACTTCGAGCGGCGCTCCATACCTTTCGTGATCGGTGTCAACTGCTTCGACGACGCCGCGCGTTACCCGGCCGAGACGGTCCGCCAGGCCCTCGACCTCGACCCCGACGTACCGGTCGTCCTGTGCGACGCCCGCCAGCGGGACTCGGTCAAGGACATCCTTGTCGCCGTCGTCCGGCATGCGATGGCCCACGCCTCGGGGCAGCGCGAGACCGTCACCACCTGAGGCACGGCCCGTACCCCCGCCGACAGGGGTACGGGCCGTGGCTTCATGGCACGCGCGCGGGGAGCCCCGTACGACGCCGACGCCGACGTACGCGCGCGTGGGTCTCGCCGTCAGTTCGCGTCGTCCTCGTGCCAGCCGAGGCTCTTCTCCACCGCCTTGCGCCAGTTGTGGTACTCACGGTCGCGCACGGAGGCCTCCATGGCGGGCGTCCACTCGACGTCCCGCTGCCAGTGCGACTTCAGCTCGTCCAGGTCGTTCCACACGCCGGTCGCGAGACCGGCGGCGTACGCGGCCCCCAGACAGGTCGTCTCCGAGACCCTGGGCCGGATCACCGGTACGCCCAGGACGTCCGCCTGGTGCTGCATCAGCAGGTTGTTCTTGGTCATGCCGCCGTCGACCTTGAGCGTCGTGATGGGGACCCCGGAGTCCTGGAACATGGCGTCCACCACCTCCCGCGTCTGCCAGCTCGTCGCCTCCAGCACAGCCCGAGCGAGGTGCGCCTTCGTGACGTAACGCGTCAGCCCGGTCACGACGCCCCGCGCGTCCGAGCGCCAGTAGGGGGCGAACAGACCCGAGAACGCGGGCACGATGTACGCCCCGCCGTTGTCGTCGACGCTCGCCGCGAGGGACTCGATCTCGTCGGCGCTGCGGATGATGCCGAGCTGGTCCCGGAACCACTGGACCAGGGCCCCCGTGATCGCGATCGACCCCTCCAGGCAGTACACCGGCGCCTCCGAGCCGATCTTGTACCCCATGGTGGTGAGCAGCCCGCTCTTCGAGGGCACGGGCCGGTTCCCGGTGTTGAGCAGCAGGAAGCTTCCGGTGCCGTAGGTGTTCTTCGCCGTGCCCACGTCGTAGCAGGCCTGGCCGAACACCGCCGCCTGCTGGTCGCCGAGTGCCGAGGCGACGGGCACGCCGGCGAGGGGGCCGACCGCGGTGCCGTACACCTCGGCGGAGGACCTGATCTCCGGCAGCACCGCCTCCGGAACGTTCATCGCGGAGAGGATCGAGGCGTCCCACTGGAGGGTCTCCAGGTTCATCAGCATGGTGCGTCCGGCGTTGGTGACATCGGTGACGTGCCGGCCGCCGTCCGTACCACCGGTCAGGTTCCAGATCAGCCAGGAGTCGATCGTGCCGAACGCGATCTCGCCGTGCTCGGCACGCGCGCGCAGACCGGGCACGTTGTCGAGCAGCCAGGCGGCCTTCGGACCGGAGAAGTAGCTGGCCAGGGGCAGCCCGGTCTGCTCACGGAAACGGTCCTGCCCGTCCGTGCCGCCGAGTTCGTTGCACAGCGCCGACGTGCGGGTGTCCTGCCAGACGATCGCGTTGTGCACGGGCTTGCCCGTCGCCCGGTCCCACAGGACCGTCGTCTCCCGCTGGTTGGTGATGCCGAGCGCGCTGATCTGCTCCGCCCGCAGGCCCGCCTTCGCGATGGCCCCGGCGACGACCGCCTGCACCTTCGACCAGATCTCCGTGGCGTCGTGCTCCACCCACCCCGGCTTGGGGAAGATCTGACGGTGCTCGCGCTGGTCGACGGCGACGATGGCACCGCCCTGGTCGAAGATGATGCAACGGCTCGAAGTGGTGCCCTGATCGATGGCGGCGACGTACTTCTGGGCGTTGTCCGGCATGACATCCCCTCACGTCTTGCGTCGATTCACGTCTTACGGCGGTGCGTCAGAAGGCTGCGTTGTGGACGAGGCCCGCGAGGACCCCGCCGACCAGGGGGCCGACCACCGGGATCCAGGCGTAACCCCAGTCCGAAGTGCCCTTGTTGGGGATCGGCAGGAAGGTGTGCACGATACGCGGGCCGAGGTCACGGGCCGGGTTGATGGCGTAGCCGGTCGGACCGCCCAGCGAGAGGCCGATGCCGACCACCAGGAACGCCACCAGCAGGACCGAGATCCCGGAGCCGTAGATCCCGGCCTCCTCGCCGGGGATCTGGCCGATGCCGATGCCCGTGTTCCGGCCGAACGCGAGGATCGGCAGCACCAGGGCGATCGTCGCGATGATCTCGGTGATCAGGTTGGCGACCGGACTCCGGATCTCCGGGATGGTCGAGAAGATCCCGAGGGTCGGCGTCGGTTCGTCCGCCGTGCCCTCCGTGGTGCCCTCCTTGCGGACGTTCGCCTGGAACTGCGCGAGATAGACGAGGTAGGCGAGCAGGGCGCCGATCATCGCGCCGACCATCTGGCCGAGCAGATACACCCACACCTTGTCCCAGGTCCCCGTGTCGACCGCGATCCCTAGGGTCACCGCCGGGTTGAGGTGCCCGCCCGAGAGGGGAGCGGCGGTGTAGGCGCCAGCCAGCACGGCGAAGCCCCAGCCGAACGCGATGACGATCCAGCCCGACGCCCTCGCCTTCGAGAACCTGAGAGTGACGGCGGCGCACACACCGGCGCCGAAGAGAATCAGGATCGCCGTACCGATGACCTCACCGACGAATATGTCTCCATTGCTCATGGCGGCTCCTTGGCCCAGGCCCGGAGCGATCGGCCCCGGACCTCCGTGACGAGCGTGCCGTCGCGGCCGCATCGCCCGTGGGGGATGGTCCGTTGCAGGCGGGGAGCCAGAGCGGCGCGGTGCGCAAAGACGCCCGAATCCGGCGATGCCGACCGACACCCGGAAGTGTTCACCGGCACCCAGGGGGCGTCAAGAACACGCACAACAACGGTTGAAGGCGCTTGCGGGGCGCACCCGTCGGCGCGCACGGCACGTACCGACCGGCGACCGCTCACAGCGCCGCAGAGGATCACGCGCCCACGATCACGGACCGACCGCCCTCACCGACCCGCCCTCACCAGGCCGCGATCACCGACCCGCACTCACCGAACCGCGATCACCGCCGACCCGTGCCCGAACAGGCCCTGGTTGGCGCTGAGCCCCACCCGCGCTCCCTCGACCTGCCGATCCGTCGCCGCGCCGCGCAACTGCCGGACCAGCTCGCACACCTGGGCGATCGCCTGCGCCGGGACGGCCTCCCCGAAAGATGCCAGCCCTCCGCTGCAGTTCACCGGTACACGTCCGCCCAGCGCCGTTGCGCCGTCCCGCAGCAGCTTCGCGGCCTCGCCCTCACCGCACAGCCCCAGATCCTCGTACCACTGCAACTCCAGTGCGGTGGACAGGTCGTAGACCTCGGCGAACGAGAGATCCCCGGGCCCGATCCCCGCCTCCTCGTACGCCGCCCGCGCGATCGACGCCCGGAACGTCTCGTCCGGCGGCGCCACCGCGACCGCCGAGTCCGTGGCGATGTCCGGCAGGTCCAGCACCGTGTTGGGGTAGCGGGGCGTCACCGTGGACACCGCCCGTATCCGCACCGGCTCGGCCACCCCGTGCCGCCGCGCGAACTCCATACTGGACAGCACCAGCGCCGCACCTCCGTCCGAGGTCGCGCAGATGTCCAGCAGCCGCAGCGGGTCGGCGACTACGGCCGAGGCCGCGACCTCCTCCGCGGTGACCAGCTTGCGATAGCGCGCGTACGGATTGAGCGCCCCCGCCGCCGAGTTCTTCACCTTGACCCGCGCGAAGTCCTCCGTCGTGTCCCCGTGCACCGCCATCCGCCGCCGCGCGTACAGCGCGAAGTACGTCGGATTGGTGGCACCGAGGACCCGGAACCGCAACCAGTCCGGATCGTCCGCCCGGTCCCCGCCCGCCGGCCGGAAGAACCCCTTCGGAGCCGAGTCCGCGCCCACCACCAGCACCACGTCCGCGAGACCCGCGAGGATCTGGGCCCGCGCGGTGCCGACCGCCTGCGCCCCGGACGCGCAGGCCGCGTACACGCTCGCGACCCGGGCCCCCTGCCAGCCCAGCGCCTTCGCGAAGGTCGCCCCCGCCACATAGCCCGGATAACCGCCCCGCACCGTGTCCGCGCCGACGATCGAGCCCACGTCCCGCCAGTCGAGGCCCGCGTCGGTCAGCGCCGCGCGCGCGGCCACCGTCCCGTACTCGACGAAACTCCTGCCCCACTTGCCCCACGGGTGCATGCCCGCGCCGAGCACCGCCACCTCGCCCGTCATGCCGTCACCCCCGTCGGCCGCCACTGCCAGGTCGTCCAGACCGTCTCCGCGTCCTCGTTCAGGACCCCGGGGACGAGCTCCACCTCCATGCCCACCGCCAGATCGGCGACGGTGACCCCGGCAACCGCCTGTCCCAGCACCACGAGACGTTCTTCGGCCAGTTCCACAGCGACCAACGCGTACGGCTCCCACGGAAGTTCCGGATCGGACACGTAGGGTGACGGAGGTCGGTACCGGCCGTCCGTGTACGACCACACCCGCCCCCGGCGCGACAGCGGGACCTCGCGCAGCTCACCTCCCGGACAGCCCGGATTGCGACAGAAGACGTCCTCACGGGGGAAGAACACCGAGGCGCACGCCGAACAGCGCGTGCCGAGCAGCCGGAACCCCTCGCCCTCCCCGGTGAACCAGCCCGCGACCACAGGTGTGCGACTCCGCGACAAAGCCCCTCCCGGCATACGAATCTGATGAATCGTCAGAAAGTCTGGCACGGGCATCCGGAATTGGGCAGGCCCTCCGGAGAACCAACGAGCCCCGCCCGGCGTCGCTGTATCGGGAGGGCCGGCCGGGGCCCACGGGGGTGGTTCCGGCCGGCCCTCACCCGTGCGGGCGGGCCCGACGGCGTGGCGCGTCGAGCCGCCCCGAAGAGACGACGAGCAGATGATCGGATACAGTCCGCCGCGTGTCCGCTAATCAACACCCACCCGCCAACTCCGCGCCGGACTCGCACTGTTCGAGCTGCGGAGCGCCCTACGGAGAGGGCGTTTCCGGCTGGCCCCGCACCTGCGAGGCCTGCCACTCAGTGGCCTACCGCAATCCGCTCCCCGTCGCGGTGGCCCTCCAGCCCGTGTACGACACCCAGGGCACCGCCCTCGTGGTGATCACACGGACCATCGCCCCCGCGCGCGGGGGCACCGCCCTGCCCGGCGGCTTCATCGACCACCGAGAGGACTGGCGCCACGCCGTCGCCCGCGAACTCAAGGAGGAGACGGGCATCTGCGTGGCCGACCGCGACGTACGCCTCGCCGACGCCATGAGCTCGCCCGCCGGTCATCTCCTGCTCTTCGGGCTCCTCCCGGAGCGCCCGGCGGCCGGCCTCCCGGCGTCCGTCGCCACCGACGAGACGGAGGGCTGGCACCTGCTGCGCAGACCCACCGAACTCGCCTTCCCCCTGCACACCCTGGCCGTCCAGGCGTTCTTCGACGGCCGCTACATCTGAGCCGAAACCACGCCTGAGCCACCACCGGGCTCACCCATGGTCGAGCCCGCGCACCTTCACGGGATACGCGGGCTCGACCGGACCCTCGTCCCCCTCCCGCTCCACGACCAGCCGCGGCCCCTCCCAACGCGCCGTGTACCGCTCGACCTCCGGCTCGTCCCAGCCGTCCCCGCGTCCGGCACCACGAGCCCGCCCCGTCCGCCCGCGCACGGGTGCCCACACCTCCAGCTCCAGGCCGCCGTCGGCGCCCGGACCGGAACCACGGCACCCGCGCGCGAGTACCGGGACACGCGACAGCGGCGCGTCCAGCAGCACCTGCCCCGGCCCTGGTACGCCCGCCCCGTCGCCGTGTCGTACCAACGGCCCCGCGGCAGCCGCACCGCACGCCGCTCCACATCCGGCTCCAGCACCGGCGCCACCAGCAGAGCGTCCCCCAGGAGAAAGGCGTCCTCACAGTCGCGCAGCGCCCGGTCCTCCGGCGCGCCCCACCACAACGGACGCACATACGGTGCCCCCGTACGACGCGCCAGATGGGCCAGCGTCATGAAGTAGGGCGACAGCCGCCGCCGCTCGACGAGCGCCACGCGCGCGTGCTCGACGATCTCGTCCCCGAACTCCCACGGCTCGCGCCGCCCCGCCCGCAGACTCGCGTGCGTGCGGAACAGCGGCAGATACGCGCCCAGCTGGAACCACCGCAGATACAGCTCCGGCGAGGGACTCCCGTCGAACCCGCCCACGTCCGGCCCCGAGTACGGCACCCCGCACAGCCCCAGCCCCAGCACCAGCGCGAGCGACGCCCGCAGCCCCGGCCAGCCCGTCGCCACGTCCCCGACCACGTCCCGCCGTAACGCTGCATCCCGGCCCACCCGGAACGCGAGAAGACGAACGGCCGCTCCTCGGGCACCAGCTCACGCAGTCCCTCGTACCCCGCGCGGGCCATGCAGAGCGCGTACACGTTGTGCGCCTCGCGATGATCACCGCCCCGGCCCTCCAGATCGTGCCGGGCCGACCGGGGCAGCGTGTTCTCCCCGAACGCCGTGAACGACGTCGGCTCGTTCATGTCGTGCCAGAACCCCGCGAAGCCCTGCGCCAGCCGCTCTCCGTAGAGACCACCCCACCACGCGCGCGTACGCGCGCGCGTGAAGTCCGGGAAGACCGAATCCCCGGGCCACACGAGCCCCTCCGCGACCTTCCCGGTGGCGTCGCGCACGAAGGCGTCCTCGGCCGTCCCGCTGTCGTACACCGCATCGCCCGGCCGCGCACCGACCGCCGCGTCCACGATCGACACCAACCGGATCCCCTCCCGCCGCAACTCCTCGGCGAGCACCGGCAGTTTCGGGAAGTTCTCCGCGTCGACCGTGAAGGCCTGGTGGGCGTCGAAGTGGTCGATGTCCAGATGGACCGCGTCGAGCGGCAGCCCGTGCTCCTGGTAGCCCGCGACGATCCGCCGCACCTCCTGCTCGCTCCCGAAGCCCCACCGCGCGTGATGATGGCCCAACGCCCACGCCGGCGGCAGCGCCGGAGCCCCGGTCAGCGCGGCCCAGGCGTGCAGCACGCGCGCGGGCGTACCGACTATGACCCAGCAGCGCAGGGGCCCGCCGTCCATCCGCAGCTCGGACGTCCCAGCCCGGTCGTGCCCGGACCCGGCGCCCTCCTCGCCCTCCCGCAGCGTCACCGTGCCGTCCCAGGTGGTGTCGTGGAACACCAGATGCGTGGCCGCGTCCGCCACCACCATCTGCACCGGCATCGTGATGTACAGCGGGTCGTCGCCCGGAGCGAACGGACGACCGGGGTCCGTGTTCCACAGCCGATACGTTCCGCCCCGCAGCCGGGGACCCGACGCCCGTCCGCCCAGCCCGAAGAACCGCGCGTCGGCCGCCACCTCCGACCGCTGCACCCACCGCGCCTCAGCTCCACCCACCGGCTCCCACCACCGGGGCGGCAGATCACGCCGCAGGACCACTCCACCGGGCGTACGCACCTCCACGGCGCCCAGCCGCGACACCACGACCGTGACGCGCTCGGCCACGACCCGCCAGGCGCCGTCCTTGTCCGGCTCCAGCACGGCCCGCGGATCCGGCTCCGGGCACCGGCCCGCCAGCGCGTACGACGGCTCGGGACCGGCCCCGTCCCAGCCCCAGAAGACCGCGCCGTGCACATCGACGGTGACCCGCAGCTCGGACCTGCTGAACCGTACGACCCCGCCGCCGGGCCCCGGCTCCACACCCACCACCGGCCCCGGCACCCTGGCACGCTCGGCACCCCGCGCCGGCAGAGCGGCCGCGTCGGCACGCCTCCTGCGCCATGCGGCCCGCACGGTGCGCAGCCCTTGCGCCACCCCCGCCGAACCGATCGTTTTCACCGAACGCACCAGGTCACGACCGTTCATGACGCTCACCATGCCATCCACCGGACGATTCGTGTGAACCGTTCAACTGCCGTTCACCCACCGTGCCGCCACATGTTCACGTAGCCGTCCGGCAGCGGCTCACCCTGGTGCGGAAGTCGATCACATGGCATCGTCCGTGTCAGCCGCGTCACGCGCACACCCCTGCCCGTGCGCGCCCGACGCACACCACGCGCACAGCCCCGGGAGCCACCCCATGACCTCAGCGAACCCCTCGCCGCTCTGGCAACCCGACGCGGACCGCATCGCCCGGGCCCGGATCACCGCATTCCAGCCCTGGGCGGCCGAACACCACGGAGCCCCCGCCGAAGGCGGATACCCGGCCCTGCACCGCTGGTCCGTCGACGAACTCGAAACTTTCTGGACAGCCGTCACCGAATGGTTCGACGTACGGTTCTCCACCCCCTACACGCGCGTGCTCGGCGACCGCACCATGCCCGGCGCCCCATGGTTCCCCGGAGCCACCCTCAACTACGCCGAACACGCACTCCGCGCGGCCGACGCCCGCGCCGACGAACCGGCCCTGCTCCACGTCGACGAGACCCACGAACCGCGCCCCGTGAGCTGGGCGGAGCTGCGCCGTCAGGTCGGCTCCCTCGCCGCCGAACTGCGCGCCCTCGGCGTACGCCCGGGTGACCGCGTCAGCGGCTACCTCCCGAACATCCCGCAGGCCGTCGTCGCCCTCCTCGCCACGGCCGCCGTGGGCGGCGTCTGGACCTCCTGCGCACCGGACTTCGGCGCCCGCAGCGTCCTCGACCGCTTCCAGCAGGTCGAGCCCGTCGTCCTGTTCACCGTCGACGGCTACCGCTACGGCGGCAAGGAACACGACCGCCGCGACATCGTCGCCGAACTCCGCCGCGAACTGCCCACCCTGCGCGCTGTGGTCCACATCCCCGTCCTCGGCACCGACGCCCCCGAGGGCGCTCTGGAATGGTCCGCCCTGACCTCCGCGGACGTGGCACCCACCTTCGAACAGGTCCCGTTCGACCACCCCTTGTGGGTGCTCTACTCCTCCGGCACCACCGGCCTGCCCAAAGCCCTCGTCCAGTCCCAGGGCGGCATCCTCGTCGAACACCTCAAACAACTCGGCCTGCACTGCGACCTCGGCCCCGAGGACCGCTTCTTCTGGTACACCTCCACCGGCTGGATGATGTGGAACTTCCTCGTCTCAGGCCTCCTCACCGGTACCACCGTCGTCCTGTACGACGGCAGCCCCGGGTACCCCGACACAGGCGCCCAGTGGAGCGTCGCCGAACGCACCGGCGCCACCCTCTTCGGCACCTCCGCCGCCTACGTGATGGCCTGCGCCAAGGCCGGCGTCCACCCCGGCCGCGACTACGACCTCTCCCGCGTCCAGTGCGTCGGCACCACCGGCTCCCCGCTCCCGCCCGACGGCTTCCGCTGGCTCCACGACGAGGTCCGCGAGGATCTCTGGATCGCCTCCGTCAGCGGCGGCACCGACGTGTGTTCCTGCTTCGCGGGGGCCGTCCCCACCCTCCCCGTCCACATCGGCGAACTCCAGGCCCCCTGCCTCGGCACCGACCTGCAGTCCTGGGACCCCAGCGGCAAACCCCTCGTCGACGAGGTCGGCGAACTCGTCGTCACCAACCCCATGCCGTCCATGCCGATCCACTTCTGGAACGACCCCGACGGCACCCGCTACCACGACAGCTACTTCGACACCTACCCCGGCGTCTGGCGCCACGGCGACTGGATCACCCTCACCTCCCGGGGCTCCGTCGTGATCCACGGCCGCTCCGACTCCACCCTCAACCGCCAGGGCGTCCGCATGGGGTCGGCCGACATCTACGAGGCCGTCGAACGCCTCCCCGAGATCAAGGAGTCCCTCGTCGTCGGCATCGAACAGCCCGACGGCGGCTACTGGATGCCCCTCTTCGTCCAACTCGCCCCGGGGGCAACCCTCGACGAGGCCCTCCTCACCCGCATCAAACGCACCATCCGCGAACAGCTCTCACCCCGCCACGTTCCCGACGAGGTCATCGAAGTCCCCGGCGTCCCGCACACCCTCACCGGCAAACGCATCGAGGTCCCCGTCAAACGTCTCCTCCAGGGCACCCCACTGGAAAAGGCGGTCAACCCCGGCTCCATCGACAACCTCGACCTCCTGCACTTCTACGAGGACCTGGCCCGCCGACGCCCCTGACCCCACCCGCGACCGCGTTGTCAGTGCCCTCGATTACTGTGAGTGAGCATTGATCGACCGTTCGCACAGGGGGAAGACATGGCACACACCAGCCACCAGAGCATGCGCCGCGTCCTGCGCCGCGAGATCGCGGGCACCATCGGCCTGCTGGCCGACGAACACGACTTCACCGCGATGCGCCGCTACCGCAGCTTCGCCTTCGACGATCACACGACCTACCTCCGACAGGTGGAAGCCCTGCTCCGGACCCTCTCCGCGCAGGGCAACCACACCACGGTCGCCCTCTTCGACCCCGAGGAGTACGCCGAGTTCTGCGCCGACACCGGCCTCGAACCCGACACCCCCTCCAGCCGCACCCGCTTCACCGCGGAGCTGGCCGCGACGGGCGCCGCCGTCCCGTACGAAGGACAGCCCCTCGCCGAGCTCGTCCCCGACCTCATCGACGAAGCCGTCCGTCTCGCCACCTGGGAGTACGCCACCACTCGCCTCGCCCAGATCGGCGACTGCGCCTCCTGCGGCGAGGACATCGGACGCGCGGCCTTCTCCCGCGCCATGCACCTGCTCAAGCGCATCCTCGACACCGCGGGCCCGGGCGAACGCCACCTGGTCTGCAGCGTCTCGGCCGAACCCCAGGCACTGGCCGCCGTCCTCCACGTCGACCAGAGCACCGAAGGAGCCACCCGGCTCGACGAGGCCGAAGTCCTGGAGTTCGCCACCGTCCTCGCCCTCGGCCTCGCCACCCGGAGCCCCGGCGGACTCGTCATGCGCACCACCGCCCCGGACCGGACCGACCGCGTCTACGGCTGGCGCCTGCGCGGCGACGACCTCGCACCACTCACCGCGGGAGAGGTCTTCGACGCCTACTGCACCGACATGGAATCCGGAGACCTCGTCTCCCCGGAGTCCGGCGTCGACTACTGCACCCCACCCGAGCTCGGCGACGACCTCGGTGGGGGAGGCCCGACCTCGCACGGCCACGCCCACTGAACGGTCGAGGGGCGCCCCACCCAAGGTGGAGCGCCCCTCGACGCCGGCCGGACCCTCCCGGGCTACTCGCCCGACAGCACCGCCTGCGCGGCGCCACGCGCCTCCTCGGCCGTGTCCGCCGCCCGCGCGGCGGCAGCCGCCCGTTCGCACTGCGCCAGCGTGTACTTCGCCAAGGTCGCCCGCACATACGGAATCGACGCCGCACCCATGGACAGGGAGGTGACACCCAGACCGGTCAGCACACACGCGAGCAGCGGATCCGACGCCGCCTCGCCGCAGACGCCACAGCTCTTGCCCTCGGCCTTCGCCGCCTCGGCGGACAGCGCGACGAGGTCGAGCAGCGCCGGCTGCCACGGGTCCTGGAGCCGGGACACCGCCCCCACCTGCCGGTCGGCCGCGAACGTGTACTGCGCGAGGTCGTTCGTCCCCAGCGAGAGGAACTCCACCTCCCGCAGGATCGACCGTGCCCGCAGCGCCGCCGACGGAATCTCCACCATGGCACCGAACTTGGCCCGCAGCCCCGCCTCGCGACACGCGTCGGCGAACGCCTTGGCGTCCGTGCGGTCCGCGACCATCGGCGCCATGACCTCGAGATGGACCGGCAGCCCCTCGGCGGCCTTCGCGAGCGCCGTCAACTGCGTCCGCAACACCTCGGGATGATCGAGGAGCGTCCGAAGACCACGCACACCGAGCGCCGGGTTCGGCTCGTCGGCCGGGGTGAGGAACTCCAGCGGCTTGTCGGCGCCGGCGTCCAGCACCCGCACGACCACACGCCCCTCGGGGAAGGCCTCCAGCACCTTGCGATATGCCTCGACCTGCTTCTCCTCGGACGGCGCCGCCTTGCTGTCGTCCAGGAAGAGGAACTCGGTCCGGAACAGCCCGACCCCCTCGGCCCCGGCCTCCACAGCCGCCGGCACATCAGCGGGGCCGCCCACGTTGGCCAGCAACGGAACCCGATGGCCGTCGGAGGTCGCGCCGGGCCCGCTCGACGCGGCCAGCGCGGCCTTCCGCGCCGCCGCGGCGGCCTCCAGCTCGGCCTTCTTCTCCGCACTCGGGTTCACGAAGATCTCACCGGTACTGCCGTCCACGGCGATCATTGTGCCCTCGGCGAGCTCCCCGGCCCCCGGCAGCGCCACCACGGCCGGCACCCCGAGCGCCCGCGCCAGGATCGCACTGTGACTGGTCGGCCCGCCCTCCTCGGTGACGAAACCGAGGACGAGCGTCGGGTCGAGCAGCGCCGTGTCCGCGGGCGCGAGGTCACGGGCGATGAGGACGTACGGCTCGTCGCTGTCCGGTACCCCTGGCATCGGAACCCCGAGGAGCCGGGCGACGATACGATTCCGCACATCGTCGAGGTCCGCCACGCGACCCGCGAGGTACTCGCCGGCCGCGGCCAGCAGCGCCCGGTACGCGGCGAAGGCGTCGTAGACACCACGCTCCGCCGTGCTCCCCACGGCGATACGTCGCTCCACATCTGCCATCAGCTCCGGGTCCTGGGCCATCAGCGCCTGGGCCTCCAGGACGGCCTGGGCCTCGCCACCGGCCAGATTGCCGCGCGCGATCAGATCGGCGGCCACGGCGTCCACGGCCTTACGGGCTCGACCCTGCTCGCGCTCCGCGTCCTCCGCCGGAATCTGCTTGGCGGGCGGCTCCAGCACCGCCGTTCCCATGTGCCGAACCTCGCCGATCGCCACACCGTGGCTCACACCGACGCCTCGCAGCGTTGTCTCCATCTCACCTGTCTCCGTTAGTGCGACGGTTCCCGCCGCCGCGGTGGTTGTGGAACTCGGGGTCCGGTACGGCCTCCGGCATCACCGCCAGCCGAAGAGCGTGTCGCCGGCCTTCACCTCGCCGTCCTCGCGGAGCTCGGTGAGGGAGTCGGCCGTGGCCTCCAGAGCTACCACGGGGCAGACCGGCGACTTGCCCGCGGCCTCCACGGCGGCGGGGTTCCAGCGCACCACGGCCTGACCCTGCCGTACGGTGTCGCCCTTGTTCACGAGCAGCTCGAACCCTTCACCGTTGAGCTGCACGGTGTCGATCCCGAGATGCGTCAGCACGCCGTGCCCCTCGCCGTCCACCACGACGAACGCGTGCGGGTGCAGGGAGACGATGACCCCGTCGACGGGAGCGACGGCCTCTCCTGCCTCACGCTCGGGGTCGATCGCCGTGCCGGGGCCGACCATCGCCCCCGAGAACACGGGATCCGGTACGGCGGCCAGTCCGATGGCGCGTCCTGCGAGAGGGGACGTCACGGTGGTCATGGGAAGCCTCCCAGGTGGAGATCTATGAGGACACCGTCCCCGCTTGTCCCGGGACAGTGCACTGAGCAGCAGGGTAGTCAGTTGAAGTACCCGTTCCGCACGATAGCTTCGCATGAGAGGTCTAGACCAGCCCTCGAAGCGATTTGCACGGGCTCCGCGGCCCGTTGTAGAGTCGTAGACCTGCCTCGGGGCGAGCGGCGCTTTGTGTCCGACCTCGGCAGCATCGAACTCGATCAGATAGTTCAGATCCTATCCCGGGATCATTTTCTGCATGTCTGCAGGATGGTGGTCAGGGGGCCGGAAAAACACTGATAGAGTTTGGAATACCGAAGGGAAGCGCCCGGAGGAAAGCCCAGGAAATTACTTGGGTGAGTACAAAGGAAGCGTCCGTTCCTTGAGAACTCAACAGCGTGCCAAAAATCAACGCCAGATATGTTGATACCCCGTTCCTAGCCGATTCCGGTTGGGGCGAGGTTCCTTTGAAACAAACACAGCGAGGATGCTGTGAACCATCGGACTATTCCTCCGGTGGTTCCGCTCTCGTGTGTGTGCACCGGATTACCGGTAAACATTCACGGAGAGTTTGATCCTGGCTCAGGACGAACGCTGGCGGCGTGCTTAACACATGCAAGTCGAACGATGAACCACTTCGGTGGGGATTAGTGGCGAACGGGTGAGTAACACGTGGGCAATCTGCCCTTCACTCTGGGACAAGCCCTGGAAACGGGGTCTAATACCGGATACAACCACTAGGGGCATCTCTTGGTGGTGGAAAGCTCCGGCGGTGAAGGATGAGCCCGCGGCCTATCAGCTTGTTGGTGAGGTAACGGCTCACCAAGGCGACGACGGGTAGCCAGGCCTGAGAGGGCGACCGGCCACACTGGGACTGAGACACGGCCCAGACTCCTACGGGAGGCAGCAGTGGGGAATATTGCACAATGGGCGAAAGCCTGATGCAGCGACGCCGCGTGAGGGATGACGGCCTTCGGGTTGTAAACCTCTTTCAGCAGGGAAGAAGCGAAAGTGACGGTACCTGCAGAAGAAGCGCCGGCTAACTACGTGCCAGCAGCCGCGGTAATACGTAGGGCGCGAGCGTTGTCCGGAATTATTGGGCGTAAAGAGCTCGTAGGCGGTCTGTCGCGTCGGATGTGAAAGCCCGGGGCTTAACCCCGGGTCTGCATTCGATACGGGCAGACTAGAGTGTGGTAGGGGAGATCGGAATTCCTGGTGTAGCGGTGAAATGCGCAGATATCAGGAGGAACACCGGTGGCGAAGGCGGATCTCTGGGCCATTACTGACGCTGAGGAGCGAAAGCGTGGGGAGCGAACAGGATTAGATACCCTGGTAGTCCACGCCGTAAACGGTGGGAACTAGGTGTTGGCGACATTCCACGTCGTCGGTGCCGCAGCTAACGCATTAAGTTCCCCGCCTGGGGAGTACGGCCGCAAGGCTAAAACTCAAAGGAATTGACGGGGGCCCGCACAAGCAGCGGAGCATGTGGCTTAATTCGACGCAACGCGAAGAACCTTACCAAGGCTTGACATACACCGGAAAGCCGTAGAGATACGGCCCCCCTTGTGGTCGGTGTACAGGTGGTGCATGGCTGTCGTCAGCTCGTGTCGTGAGATGTTGGGTTAAGTCCCGCAACGAGCGCAACCCTTGTTCTGTGTTGCCAGCATGCCCTTCGGGGTGATGGGGACTCACAGGAGACTGCCGGGGTCAACTCGGAGGAAGGTGGGGACGACGTCAAGTCATCATGCCCCTTATGTCTTGGGCTGCACACGTGCTACAATGGCAGGTACAATGAGCTGCGAAGCCGTGAGGCGGAGCGAATCTCAAAAAGCCTGTCTCAGTTCGGATTGGGGTCTGCAACTCGACCCCATGAAGTCGGAGTTGCTAGTAATCGCAGATCAGCAGTGCTGCGGTGAATACGTTCCCGGGCCTTGTACACACCGCCCGTCACGTCACGAAAGTCGGTAACACCCGAAGCCGGTGGCCCAACCCGTAAGGGAGGGAGCTGTCGAAGGTGGGACTGGCGATTGGGACGAAGTCGTAACAAGGTAGCCGTACCGGAAGGTGCGGCTGGATCACCTCCTTTCTAAGGAGCATCTAGCTGCCGCAAGGCAGCCAGGGCCACAACGTCGGCGAACGTCCGACGGTGGTTGCTCATGGGTGGAACGTTGATTATTCGGCCGGTTTCACGGGCCGGAGGCTGTTAGTACTGCTCGCAAGAGCGTGGAAAACATGATCTCCGGACGGAATCTGGTCGGGCACGCTGTTGGGTGTCTGAGGGCACGGCCGTATGGCTGCCTTCAGTGCCGGCCCCAGTGCACTCGAATCTACTGGTTCGGGGTGATGGGTGGTTGGTCGTTGTTTGAGAACTGCACAGTGGACGCGAGCATCTGTGGCCAAGTTTTTAAGGGCGCACGGTGGATGCCTTGGCACCAGGAACCGATGAAGGACGTGGGAGGCCACGATAGTCCCCGGGGAGTCGTCAACCAGGCTTTGATCCGGGGGTTTCCGAATGGGGAAACCCGGCAGTCGTCATGGGCTGTCACCCGCTGCTGAACACATAGGCAGTGTGGAGGGAACGCGGGGAAGTGAAACATCTCAGTACCCGCAGGAAGAGAAAACAACCGTGATTCCGGGAGTAGTGGCGAGCGAAACTGGATGAGGCCAAACCGTATGCGTGTGAGACCCGGCAGGGGTTGCGTATACGGGGTTGTGGGATCTCTCTTCTGTTGTCTGCCGGCAACAGGACGAGTCAGAAACCGTATGGATAGGCGAAGGACATGCGAAAGGTCCGGCGTAGAGGGTAAGACCCCCGTAGCTGAAATCTGTACGGCTCGTTTGAGAGACACCCAAGTAGCACGGGGCCCGAGAAATCCCGTGTGAATCTGGCGGGACCACCCGCTAAGCCTAAATATTCCCTGGTGACCGATAGCGGATAGTACCGTGAGGGAATGGTGAAAAGTACCGCGGGAGCGGAGTGAAATAGTACCTGAAACCGTGTGCCTACAAGCCGTGGGAGCGTCGGAACGAGGTTTGCCTTGTTCTCGTGACTGCGTGCCTTTTGAAGAATGAGCCTGCGAGTTTGCGGTGTGTTGCGAGGTTAACCCGGGTGGGGTAGCCGTAGCGAAAGCGAGTCCGAACAGGGCGATTCAGTAGCACGCTCAAGACCCGAAGCGGAGTGATCTAGCCATGGGCAGGTTGAAGCGGAGGTAAGACTTCGTGGAGGACCGAACCCACCAGGGTTGAAAACCTGGGGGATGACCTGTGGTTAGGGGTGAAAGGCCAATCAAACTCCGTGATAGCTGGTTCTCCCCGAAATGCATTTAGGTGCAGCGTCGTGTGTTTCTTGCCGGAGGTAGAGCACTGGATAGGCGATGGGCCCTACCGGGTTACTGACCTTAGCCAAACTCCGAATGCCGGTAAGTGAGAGCGCGGCAGTGAGACTGTGGGGGATAAGCTCCATGGTCGAGAGGGAAACAGCCCAGAGCATCGACTAAGGCCCCTAAGCGTACGCTAAGTGGGAAAGGATGTGGAGTCGCAGAGACAACCAGGAGGTTGGCTTAGAAGCAGCCACCCTTGAAAGAGTGCGTAATAGCTCACTGGTCTAGTGATTCCGCGCCGACAATGTAGCGGGGCTCAAGCGTACCGCCGAAGTCGTGTCATTCCAGCATGAGGGCCAACGCCCGCTGGGATGGGTAGGGGAGCGTCGTGTGCCGGGTGAAGCAGCCGCGGAAGCGAGTTGTGGACGGTTCACGAGTGAGAATGCAGGCATGAGTAGCGATACAAACGTGAGAAACGTTTGCGCCGATTGACCAAGGGTTCCTGGGTCAAGCTGATCTGCCCAGGGTAAGTCGGGACCTAAGGCGAGGCCGACAGGCGTAGTCGATGGATAACCGGTTGATATTCCGGTACCCGCTGTGAAGCGTCAAACATTGAACCAGGCGATGCTAAGTCCGTGAAGCCGTCCCGGATCCTTCGGGTGAAGGGGAGTGGTGGAGCCGACGAACCAGACTTGCAGTAGGTGAGTGATGGGGTGACGCAGGAAGGTAGTCCATCCCGGGCGGTGGTTGTCCCGGGGTAAGGGTGTAGGACGGTGTGCAGGTAAATCCGCACATCATTAAGTCTGAGACCTGATGCCGAGCCGATTGTGGTGAAGTGGATGATCCTATGCTGTCGAGAAAAGCCTCTAGCGAGTTTCATGGCGGCCCGTACCCTAAACCGACTCAGGTGGTCTGGTAGAGAATACCGAGGCGTTCGGGTGAACTATGGTTAAGGAACTCGGCAAAATGCCCCCGTAACTTCGGGAGAAGGGGGGCCACGCCTGGTGATCCGATTTACTCGGTGAGCTGGGGGTGGCCGCAGAGACCAGCGAGAAGCGACTGTTTACTAAAAACACAGGTCCGTGCGAAGCCGTAAGGCGATGTATACGGACTGACGCCTGCCCGGTGCTGGAACGTTAAGGGGACCGGTTAGTCATTCTTCGGGGTGGCGAAGCTGAGAACTTAAGCGCCAGTAAACGGCGGTGGTAACTATAACCATCCTAAGGTAGCGAAATTCCTTGTCGGGTAAGTTCCGACCTGCACGAATGGCGTAACGACTTCTCGACTGTCTCAACCATAGGCCCGGTGAAATTGCACTACGAGTAAAGATGCTCGTTTCGCGCAGCAGGACGGAAAGACCCCGGGGACCTTTACTACAGTTTGATATTGGTGTTCGGTTCGGCTTGTGTAGGATAGCTGGGAGACTGTGAAGCTCGGACGCCAGTTCGGGTGGAGTCGTCGTTGAAATACCAGTCTGGTCGTGCTGGATGTCTAACCCGGGTCCGTGATCCGGATCGGGGACAGTGTCTGATGGGTAGTTTAACTGGGGCGGTTGCCTCCCAAAGGGTAACGGAGGCGCCCAAAGGTTCCCTCAGCCTGGTTGGCAATCAGGTGGTGAGTGTAAGTGCACAAGGGAGCTTGACTGTGAGACCGACGGGTCGAGCAGGGACGAAAGTCGGGACTAGTGATCCGGCGGTGGCTTGTGGAAGCGCCGTCGCTCAACGGATAAAAGGTACCCCGGGGATAACAGGCTGATCTTCCCCAAGAGTCCATATCGACGGGATGGTTTGGCACCTCGATGTCGGCTCGTCGCATCCTGGGGCTGGAGTCGGTCCCAAGGGTTGGGCTGTTCGCCCATTAAAGCGGTACGCGAGCTGGGTTTAGAACGTCGTGAGACAGTTCGGTCCCTATCCGCTGTGCGCGTAGGAGTCTTGAGAAGGGCTGTCCCTAGTACGAGAGGACCGGGACGGACGAACCTCTGGTGTGCCAGTTGTTCTGCCAAGGGCATGGCTGGTTGGCTACGTTCGGGAGGGATAACCGCTGAAAGCATCTAAGCGGGAAGCCTGCTTCGAGATGAGGACTCCCACCCCCATGAGGGGTTAAGGCTCCCAGTAGACGACTGGGTTGATAGGCCAGATATGGAAGCCTGGTAACGGGTGGAGTTGACTGGTACTAATAGGCCGAGGGCTTGTCCTCAGTTGCTCGCGTCCACTGTGTTGGTTCTGAAACCACGAACAACCCCATTTCTCATGGTCACGAGGGATGGTGCGGTATTCATAGTTTCATAGTGTTTCGGTGGTCATAGCGTGAGGGAAACGCCCGGTTACATTCCGAACCCGGAAGCTAAGCCTTACAGCGCCGATGGTACTGCAGGGGGGACCCTGTGGGAGAGTAGGACGCCGCCGAACAATTTTTGAGAAAGCCCCTGCCGGGTTACCGGCGGGGGCTTTCTGCATTTACGGCTGGTTTGGGGTCGCTTAGGGTCGAGCCATGCGCTACGACCTCGTGATCTTCGACAATGACGGTGTTCTCGTCGACAGTGAGTCGATCTCCAATCGGCTGCTGGCGGCCTTCCTGACCGAGTTGGGGTACCCGACCTCGTACGAGGACTCCGTTCGGGACTACATGGGGTCGGCGATGCACCGGGTGCACGAGCTCGTGCTGGAGCGGACGGGTCGGCCGTTGCCGGAGGACTTCGACGATGTCTTCCACAGCCGGGTCTTCGACGCGTTCGAGCGGGTGCTGAAGCCTGTTCCGGGTGTCGTCGAAGTGCTGGAGAAGCTCGTCGCGGACGACGTGCCGTACTGCGTGGCCTCGTCCGGGAGCCATGAGCGGATCAGGGTGGGGCATCGGACGACCGGGCTGGACCGGTGGTTCGGAGCCGGGCTCGTCTTCAGCGCTCAGGACGTGGGGCGGGGGAAACCGGAGCCCGATCTGTTCCTGCACGCGGCCGCGCGGATGGGGGTGGCTCCGGAGAGGTGTGTGGTGGTCGAGGACAGTCCTGCCGGAGTGCAGGCCGGTGTGGCGGCAGGGATGGATGTGTACGGGTTCACGGGGATGACGCCCGTCGACAAGCTCGTTGGAGTCAAGGGGCACTTCTCGGACATGGGGCAGCTGCTGGACCTGCTCGTCTGAAGCCGCTCCGCACGCTTAGTTGAGCAGTATTCAACTTCCTCTACCCACGGGTAGGACCTGGCCCCTACTGTGCCGCCATGACAGATGTGCTGCGGCGCGGTAGGGCCGCGTTGGCGTTCAGCTTCTTCGCTCAGGGTGTCGCCTTCGCGCTGCTCGTGACGCGGATTCCGGCCATCCAGGACCGGTACGGGGTCTCCGACGCGCTGTTGCCCGCCTTCCTCGCCGCCGTGCCGATCCTCGCCGGCGTCGGCAGCGTCTGCACCGAGCACCTCGTGAAGAAGGTGCCGCCGAGCCTGGTGCTCCGGTGGTCCCAGCCCGTCGTGCTCCTGGCCCTGCTAGGGGTGGCGGCCGGCGAGCAGATGGTCGTGCTCGGCGCGGCCATGGCGGCCTTCGGGCTGGCCGTCGGAGCGCTCGACGCGTCGATGAACATGCTCGGGGTGAGCCTGCAGCGGTCGTACGGGCGGAGCATCATGCTCGGCTTCCACGCGGTGTACAGCCTGGGCGGTATAGCAGGGGCCTCGCTGGCGTGGGTCGGGGCACACTGGGATCTGCCGCTGCTGGTGTCGTATCTGCCCGTGGTGGCCGCGCTGTTGCCGGCGGCGCTGATCGGGAGCCGGTGGTACGTCGACGCCGGGCCGGAGGCGGCCAAGGAGGACGCCGCACGGGCCGAGGCGGGCGGGGCGAGCGGCGCGGGCGGGTCCGTCGCGTTCAAGATGCTGCTGCCGCTCTGTCTGGTGATGTGCTTCGCGTACATCGGCGACTCGACCGTCTCCAACTGGAGCGCCAAGTATCTGCAGGACGTGCTGGGAAGCAGCGAGCAGCTCGCGACGGTGCCGTACAACGTCTACATGGTCACCACGCTGCTCGGGCGGTCCATCGGGGACTTCGGGGTGCGGCGGTTCGGGGCCGCGGCCGTCGTGCGGGCCGGGGCGCTGGTGGCGGCGGTCGGGTTCGCCGTGGTGGCGGGTGCGCCGGGGGCCTGGGTGGGCATGCTCGGGTTCACGCTGCTGGGGCTCGGGCTGTGTGTGCTGGTGCCGCAGACCTTCGCGGCGGCGGGGCGGCTGTTCCCCGGAGCTTCGGACGCGGCCGTCGCGCGACTGAACATCTTCAACTATGTCGGGTTCTTGATCGGTTCTCCGTTGGTGGGGGCCGTGGGAGACCTCTGGAGCTATCGCGGGG
Organism: Streptomyces sp. MNU76; assembly: GCF_020982545.1. Lineage (GTDB taxonomy): Bacteria > Actinomycetota > Actinomycetes > Streptomycetales > Streptomycetaceae > Streptomyces. Next base: position 534,310 of record NZ_JAJKLK010000019.1, read on the forward strand.
CGATGCTCATCCCCATGACGTTGGTGCTGGTGACCCTGGTGTACGCCCGGTCGTTCGAAACTGAACCGGACCGATACGGTGGCGGGCATGAGCGGCCGCGCACAGCTGATGTGGGACGAGGCAGTAACGGGCTATGACTTCGGTCCGGACCATCCGATGGATCCGGTCCGGCTGGCGTTGACCCGGAGCCTGGTGACTGCCTTCGGGCTCGACCGGGAGATGGATGTCGTCTCGGCGAAGCTGGCCGGGGAGTCGACACTGCGACTCGTACACCGCGAGGACTACGTGGCGGCGGTTCGGGCCGCGTCCGCCGATCCCGGGGGCGCGGACGGGTCGTACGGACTGGGGACCGTCGACGATCCGGCCTTCGCCGGGATGCACGAGGTGTCCGCGCTCATCGCGGGGCAGTCGGTGGGGGCGGCGGAGGCCGTGTGGCGCGGGGACGCGCTGCACGCCGTGAACTTCGCGGGCGGGCTGCACCATGCGATGCCCGGGGGCGCCTCGGGGTTCTGTATCTACAACGACGCGTCGATCGCCATCGCCCGGCTGCTGGAGCTGGGGGCCGAGCGGGTCGCCTATGTGGACGTCGACGTGCATCACGGGGACGGGGTGCAGACGGCGTTCTGGGAGGACCCGAGGGTCCTGACGATCTCGCTGCACGAGCATCCCCGGACCCTGTTCCCGCAGACCGGGTGGCCCGAGGAGACGGGGGCCCCGTCGAGTGCGGAGGGGTCGGCCGTGAACGTGGCGCTGGCGGGGACCGGGGACGCGGGGTGGGTGCGGGCGTTCCACGCGGTGGTGCCCGAGCTGATCGCCGACTTCCGGCCGCAGGTGCTGGTGACCCAGCACGGGGCCGATACGCACTTCGAGGATCCCTTGGCGCATCTGGCGGTGTCGCTGGACGCGCAGCGGGCCGTCCAGGTCGCGTTGCACGAGCTGGCGCACGAGTACGCCGACGGGCGGTGGGTCGCGCTCGGCGGGGGCGGGTACGCGGTGGTGGACGTGGTGCCGCGGTCGTGGACGCATCTGGTGGCGATCGCGGCGGGGCGGGAGATCGCGCCGGAGACCGTGATTCCCGAGGAGTGGCGGCAGCAGGTGTTCGCTCGTACGCGGCAGTTGGCGCCGGCGCGGATGACTGATGGGCGGTGGCCTGTGGCGTGGGCGGGGTGGGATGCGGGGTACGACCCCGCGGATCGGTTGGATCAGGCGGTGCTTGCCGCGCGGAAGGCTGTGTTTCCGTTGCGGGGTTGTTGGCGTAGGGGTTTTCTCGCCCCCGCCGCCCCTACCCGTCCCATCCTGAAGGGGCTGCGTGCCCCTTCAGCCCCGTCTGATTCGGGGCTCCGCCCGGACCCCGTTCGCGCAGTTCCCCGCGCCCCGCAAAGGGAGTTAGGCCAACTGTGTGGTGAGGCTGTGGTTTTCGGGGTCGTGGGGCGGGCCGTGCGTCAGCATCTGAGGGTGGTCGGCGGTGGGGCGTTGCGGGAGCACCTGGTGCGGTCCGGGTTGGCGGGGAGGGTGGCCACCGCTCGGGAGGCGAGTCTGCGGAGTTATCGGTTGTTCGCGGCTCGTGATCCTCGGTTTCTGATCGGGATCGATCCGGAGATGACCTGGCGACAGCGGGATGTGCTCGCTTTGATGGCGGAGAGGTGCGGGGTTTCGGCCGATCCTGGGTGCACATCCGGGCAGGATGTGATCGACCCGGAGTTGACGGTCGGGGCGCTGGACCGGTTCGCGGAACGGGTCGGGGCGGTCGCTCGCAGTGGTGGGCTGGTGCTCCTCGGGACCGGGCACCCGCATCGGCTGCTCGGTTTCTACGGCGCGTTGGCGGACGCTTTGTCGGCGGCGGGATGTGAGGTCCTCACCCCTGCGACGGGTAGACGTGTCGACATAACGACCCGGTTCGGTCTACGCACGTACAACCTCGACTACGTTCGGGGCGTCGCTCTCGTCCGTGAGGCGCCTGCTCTGCGCTCCGGTTGTGCGACCGGCGTGCACACGCATTCACCGCTGCCGGTTCGGACGGTTCTGGCGGCCGCCGCGGAGGCCGGCGGGCCGCTCCCGGAACTCGTGGTGGGAGACCACGGTTGGGTCTGCGGGGCAGGTCAGCTGGGGTTCGAGGCGATCGGGCTCGCCGATACGGACGATCCGGCGCTCTTCGTGGGGGAGGCGGAGGGGCGGGTGTCCGTCGCCGTTCCACTTGATGACGGTGTGCGGTCTGATTACTACCGACCGCTGACCCGCTACGTACTCAATCGGGCGTGTCTGTCACAGTAGGCCGCCGATGGCATCCCCTCTTCCCCACTCGCATCACCCGCCCCTACATTGGGGAGTGAGCACGCAACGACGAAGAGTCACCGGAAGGGGAAGCCGGTGGCCGTCGAGTGCGGAAGGTTCAGGTGTGTCATGGCTGCAGCTGGCGAGAGGCCTCTGAACGAGGTTCAGTTCCTGACCGTGGCGGAAGTCGCCGCGGTGATGCGCGTGTCGAAGATGACCGTGTACCGCTTGGTGCACAGCGGTCATCTGCCGGCGATCCGGGTGGGCAGGTCCTTCCGGGTGCCGGAGCAAGCGGTGCACGAATACCTCCGCGAGAGCTATGTGGGGGTGGAGACGGCCTGACGGCCATCGGGGCCGAGGGGCTCCCGGAGGCCCTGCGGGACCTCCGGGATACCCCCGGTTCCCCCTCGATTACGACCTCAGCGCTCGGACGGGTAGGCTGGCCCCTCGTAGGTCGTATGGGCCCATGGCGCCCAAACACCGAGTGATGAGAAGTGAGCGAGGGTAGTCGTGGGCTCTGTTATCAAGAAGCGGCGCAAGCGGATGGCTAAGAAGAAGCACCGCAAGCTGCTCAAGCGCACCCGCGTTCAGCGTCGCAACAAGAAGTAAGGCGGTCCGGCCCCGCGATCGGGGTCCTGGCCGGTCCCCCTCGCGTAAGGGGGCCGTACGCCTTGCTTTCTTGCGCGAGCGCTGTTGAAGAACGCGTTGCCGCGACCCCCCACCGGAACCGGTGGGGGGTCGCGGTGTTTCACCGGTCATTGTTTTTGCCGGTCATTGACGGGGTCGCGGTCACCACAGGGCAACATCGACCCGCTAACGTGGCCGCACACGGGGAACGCGGAGAGTACGGGGAACGCGGCAGAGTACGAGCAGAGTTACGCCTGTGTGAGGCGACGGCTGGAAGGAAGGCGCTGATCTTGGGGAAGGTCGTGCTCGTCACCGGTGTGGCCCGTCAGCTGGGAGGCCGGTTCGTCCGGCGGATCCAGCGCGACCCGCAGGTGGACCGGGTCATCGCGGTGGACGCGGTGCCGCCGGGACACCATCTTGGCGGCGCGGACTTCGTCCAGGCCGACATCCGGCAGCCCGCCATAGCCCGTCTGCTGGCCGAGCACAACGTGGACACCGTGGTGCACATGGACGTCACGGGCACCCCTCTGGGCAGCGGCGGCCGCGCCACGCTCAAGGAGACCAACGTCATCGGCACCATGCAGTTGCTCGGTGCCTGTCAGAAGTCCCCGTTGATCAAGCGGCTGGTCGTGAAGTCCAGCACGAACGTGTACGGTTCCGCGCCCCGCGATCCGGCCGTGTTCACCGAGACCACCCCGCCCAAGTCGCTGCCCAGCGGTGGCTTCGCCAAGGACACCGTCGAGGTCGAGGGGTACGTCCGCGGATTCGCCCGGCGGCGGCCCGACGTGGCCGTGTGCGTGCTGCGGTTCGCGAACATCCTCGGGCCGAGCGCCGATTCGCCGCTCGCCTCGTACTTCTCGATGCCGGTGCTGCCGACCGTGCTGGGGTACGACCCCCGGCTGCAGTTCGTGCACGAGGACGACGTGATCGAGGTGCTGCGGATCGCCTCGCACGAACCGGCGCGGGGCACGCTCAACAGCGGGACGTTCAACATCGCGGGCGACGGTGTGCTGCTGCTCTCGCAGTGCGCGCGGCGGCTCGGCCGGCCGACGGTGCCGCTGCTGATGCCGGCGGTCAGCTGGGTCGGCTCGATGGTCCGGACGCTGGGCGTCACCGACTTCTCGCCGGAGCAGCTGCGGCTGCTGACGCACGGGCGGGTCGTGTCGACCAACCAGATGCGCGAGACGCTCGGCTACCGGGCCAGGTATACCACCGCGGAGACGTTCGCCGACTTCGCGCGGAGCAGGGGGCCCGGCCTCCTGCCCCCCGAGGCCCTCGCTGGGGCCATCGACCGGATCGCCGCCCTGCCGGTGCCCACCGTGGGCGGAGGTCAACCCCCGACGCAGAGCGCCAACTGAGGAGCGCATCAACGATGGCGGATGCCAAGGTCATTCCGTTCGACGACGACCGGACGCGCGGGGGTGCCGTGCAGCGCCCGCCGCGCCGCCGGACCACGGGGAGCCGGCGCAAGGGTGAGAGCGCGGTCGTCCGGGACGTCCGTGAATCCGGCGAGGTCCAGGCCCTCCCCGCGCGGCCGACCGGCACGGATGATGTACCTGTGACACGGGAGAAGCCGGAGCCGCCCCAGGAGGCCGCCGAGGCACACGACGCGGGCGGGCTGGAGCGACGGATCGCCGGGGGACTCGCGTTCCTGCGCAAGCGCCTCACGGGCGACTACGAGGTCGACGACTTCGGCTACGACGCCGAGCTCACCGACCAGGTGCTGATGTCGTTGCTGCGGCCGGTGTACGAGAAGTACTTCCGGGTCGAGGTGAAGGGCATCGAGAACATCCCGACGGACGGCGGTGCCCTGATCGTCGCCAACCACTCGGGGACGCTGCCGATGGACGGCCTGATGATGCAGGTCGCCGTGCACGACAACCACCCCACGGGCCGGCATCTACGGCTGCTCGCGGCGGACCTGGTCTTCATGCTGCCGGTGGTCAACGAACTGGCCCGCAAGCTCGGGCACACCCTCGCGTGCGCGGAGGACGCCTCCCGGCTGCTGCAGCAGGGTGAGCTGGTCGGGGTCATGCCGGAGGGTTTCAAGGGGCTCGGCAAGCCCTTCGGGGACCGCTACAAGCTGCAGCGGTTCGGCCGGGGCGGCTTCGTCTCCACGGCCCTGCGCGCCGGTACTCCGATCATTCCGTGCTCGATCGTGGGCGCGGAGGAGATCTACCCGATGATCGGGAACTCGAAGACGCTCGCGCGGCTGCTCGGTTTCCCGTACTTCCCGATCACCCCGACCTTCCCGTGGCTCGGACCGCTGGGTGCCGTACCGCTGCCGACGAAGTGGACCATCCAGTTCGGTGAGCCGATTCCGACGGACGGCTATCCGCCGGAGGCCGCCGAGGACCCGATGCTGATGTTCAACCTGACCGATCAGGTGCGGGAGCAGATCCAGCACACGCTGTACAAGTTGCTGGTGCAGCGGCGGTCGGTGTTCTTCTGAGGCCCCGCGGGGCTGAGGAGCGAGCGCGTACGACGGTGGGGCGCCCCTCTCGAAGAGGGGCGCCCCACCGTCGTACGGGGCGGTTCTATCCGCCGTTCTCGCCGTCGATGCCCAGGCCGGGCAGGAGGCCCGGCAGGAGGGGCGGGAGGGTGACGTCGGAGTCTTCGGGCGGGGTGGACTTGCCGGTGGACGGGGAGGTGCTGGTGGTGTCGTCCTGGGGCGGGTCCAGCAGGCCGCCGGTGGTGCCGCCGACGAGACCTTCGCCGCCGCTGTCCGAGTTCGACGTGGATGGTTTGGGCTTGCCGCCGGTGTCCTGGTCGCCGCCGACGGAGCCGCCGGTGGCGCTCGGGGCCGGGCGGCCGCCCGGGTCGGTGGTGCCGGGGGAACCGGAGCCCGTGGACCGCTGCCTGCCGTCGCCGCCGGGGGCCGAGGGCTGCGGCAGGAGCGACGAGTGCGGGGCGACCTCGTCGTCTATGGCGTCGAAGACCGACGAGACCTGCTGACTCACGTCCCCGAGCTGCACGGGCAGCCGGTCGCGGAGCGCGCCCCAGGCCTCGCGGTGGGACCGGGAGAAGGCCGACAGGGCCTGGATCGGGCCCAGGGAGTCCGGATCTCGCTCGAATGCCTCGTGGAGCAGTCGGTGGCCCTCGGCGGCGTCGTGCCGCATCCCGGTGAGCGCGCGGCGGATCTCGCCGAGCGACTCGTGGTCGAGGTGTCCGCTCCGGTCGCGCTCCATGAGGCGGCGGGCCTCGCTGAGCCGGGTGGACGCCTGGTCCAGATAGAGCCGGCCCCGGTCGTCGTTGTCGTCGGTCAGGGTCAGTTTCACGTCCTCGATGCCGCGTTTGAGGCCGTAGAGCGAGTCACCGGGTAGGGCGTCCGAGCTGGCGGCGGCCACACCGCCGAAGGCGCTCGCGGCCACACCGACGCTGAGCCCGCCGGCGGCGAGCCCCTTCGTCAGGCGGGACCGTGGTCGCAACTTGCCCAGCGGGCTCGCCCGGTGAGCGCCTCGCGCCCGGCCCGATCGCTGCTCGGGCACCGAAGGGTCCGACGCCTCGCGCCCCGGCAGTGTGCCGTCCCGCAGCATGGCCTCCATCGCGGCCACCAACTGGGCGCGATGGACGACCTTGACCTCGGGGTCGAGCACTGGCTTGGGCAGCTCGTCCAGACCGGTGGTGAGGGCCAACATGCGGCCCCGCTCGGTCTGTTCCGCTGCCGGGGCTGGTGCCGATCCCTCGGGCTGCTCGGCCGCCGTGCCCCGGTCGGACAGCTCCTCCAGGGCCTGGGCGAAGGCGTTCGCCCGCCGGTGCGCCGATACGTTCGCGATCACTGGCGGCACCTCCTCTCGTCATGACGGTCGACTCCCCAGGGGGTCCTGAGGGTTGCACGTCCCCGACCGTTACACGATCGAGTGATCGGTGTCGGCCAGGCGCGACCACAGGGAGCCTGTATCCCGCACAACGAGCGGCGCGGCACTTGGGTTACGGACGGCGGATGATCGGACGTGGAAGTCAACAGACTTCGACGCAGGGTGAGTTGGGCGTGGCGGAGCGTATGTGATCGATGCGCTCGGCGAGCCGGCGGCTCAGCTGCGGTGGTCCCGGTGGGCGGGCCTCAGCGGGCGTCGTCCGGGAGGAGGCGGGCGAGGGTGCGGACCGCGCGGTACTGGAGGGTCTTGATCGCGCCCTCGTTCTTGCCCATGACCCGGGCGGTCTCGGCGACGGAGAGGCCCTGGAGGAAGCGGAGGGTGACGCACTCCTGCTGCTGCGGGTTGAGCCGGCGTACGGCTTCCAGCAGGGCGGCGTTGGAGAGGGACTCCAGGACGGAGTCCTCGGGGGAGCGCTCGACCTCGTTGGCGTCGAGCATCTCGCCGGTGGTGACCTCCAGCCGGAAGCGGCTGGACTTGAAGTGGTCGGCCACCAGGTTGCGGGCGATGGTGACCAGCCAGGCGCCGAAGTCGCGGCCCTGCCAGGTGAACGTGCCGATGCGGCGCAGGGCGCGCAGGAACGTCTCGCTGGTGAGGTCCTCGGCGGTCGCCTTGCCGCCGACGCGGTAGTAGATGTAGCGGTAGACCGTGTCGCTGTACTGGTCGTACAGACGGCCGAAGGCGTCGGCCTCGCCGGACTGGGCGCGTTCGACGAGGTCCATCATGCGGGCGCTGTCGCTGTCCGCGGCGGGACGGCGGGTGGTCGTGGCGGTGGATCCCGAACGGCCTCGTCTGCCGGCCCGCCCGTCACCCGACCGCCGCCCCTCGACGACAGCGCTTCGCGCCGGCCCCTGCTCGACGCCGTCGGCCAGTGCGTAGCACGGGCCGACGGGCGCGGCGGAGGTGGCGAGGGCGGGGACGGCGTACGCGGTGGGGACGAAGCCGCGCAACAGTTGGTTGACCGTCGCGCGCAGCGTAGCCAGGCCCGAGGCGTCAACCCCGACGTGTGGGTACACGGGACTCCCAGAGGCAGAGCTTCCATCACGTGCAGTGCGGAACCTTTCACCCGTCGTAGCGACGGAGGGGTACCGGTTTGCGTTTGAGGAGAATAACGCTTCGTGCAGGCACTGCTACACCCAGTTGCTCAAATCATCGATTACGTCGCTTCTGTTACTGATTGACGGCTGCTCAAGTGCCGCCGTGTGATCGGTTGTTGATCGATTGGGTTCGTGTTCCGTCTGGGTGCGGGGCGTGTTGTGGTCGGGTGCGGACGGTGTGACTGAGGGCGCGGTGGGGGTATGACGGCCCGAATGCCGCGGTGACGGGGGCGGACGCGTCCGGACGCGCGAACGCCGGAGGGGCTGGGAGACCCAGCCCCTCCGGCGTTCGAGGAACGATCAGCCGTTCAGCGGCGGCGGCGGTGCAGCGCGATCGCGGCCGCCGTGCCGCCGGCCACCGCGCCGACGCCCGCCGCCGCGGGGAGGCCGACCTTGGCGGCCTTGCGGGCGGTGCGGTAGTCGCGCAGCCGCCAGTCCATGTCGCGGGCGTGCTTGCGGAGTTTGCTGTCGGGGTTGATGGCGTACGGGTGACCCACGAGCGACAGCATCGGGATGTCGTTGTGGGAGTCGCTGTACGCGGCGCAGCGCGAGAGGTCCAGCCCCTCGGCGGCGGCCAGGGCGCGGACGGCCTCGGCCTTGGCCGGGCCGTGCAGCGGCTCGCCGACCAGCTTGCCGGTGTAGACGCCGTCGACGGACTCGGCGACCGTGCCCAACGCGCCGGTCAGGCCCAGTCGACGGGCGATGACCTGGGCGATCTCGACGGGCGCGGCCGTGACGAGCCAGACCTTCTGGCCGGCGTCGAGGTGGGCCTGGGCCAGGGCGCGGGTGCCGGGCCAGATGCGCTCGGCCATGTACTCGTCGTAGATCTCCTCGCCGATGATCGTCAGTTCGGCGACGCGGTGGCCCTGGACGATGGAGAGCGCGGAGTTCTGGGCGTCCTGCATGTGCTCGGGGTCCTCGGAGCCCGCCAGCCTGAACCACGCCTGCTGCCAGGCGAATCGGGCGAGGTCGCGGGTCTCGAAGAACTTCCGTTTGTACAGGCCCCGGCCGAAGTGGAAGAGCGAGGCGCCCTGCATGACGGTGTTGTCGAGGTCGAAGAACGCGGCGGCCTTGTCGTCACCGAGAACCGGGAACACCGGTTCCTGGACGGCGTCGGGCGCGGGGGAGATGTCCTCCAACTCCTGGGAGGACTTGCGCGCTGCCTCCGCAGAGGCCTCGCCTGCCAAAACGCTCCGCGCCGTGGCGGAGCGCCTACGGGGAGTGAGCCATCCGAGAGCGGCCATGTCGTGAGCATAGCCAGTCTGGTCGGTACTTCCGGAGTCGACAGGTTTGCGGGCTGTGAACTCTCCGCGGCCGTGTCGTTAAAGAAGGGGTCCCGGCGGTGTGTCCGCGTGCGGAAAGCGGCGGAACCGGTGAGGAAATAGGCAGGTCGTGTGCCTGGTGGTGAGGAGGGGGTGTGGACATCCCGTGCGGAGCGACAATGGCCGGCATGAGTGCCTTGTTCCGGCGGACGCCGAAGAATCCCGGTGAGCGACTCGTCACACTGATCGGCAAGCCGGGGTGCCATCTGTGCGACGACGCGGAGGCGGTGATCGGGAAGGTCTGCGGTGAGCTGGGCGTTCCCTGGGAGAAGAAGGACATCACCGAGGACGAGGAGCTGCACCGGCAGTACTGGGAGCAGATCCCCGTGGTGCTCGTGGACGGCGCGCAGCACACCTTCTGGCGTGTGAACGAGGAGCGCCTTCGCAAAGCCCTCTCGTAGAGGTGGCCGAGATGTGACCTGACCGACCAGTCCAAGTGGTCCCAAAAGTCGCTTAGGATCGATGGGCTGGTTGGTCTCGGGGGCGGGATTCGTGAGGAGAGTGTGCGGTTTTGCCCCCGTCGTGCAAGGCGTCAGCCGAGGAGCGAAGGTACACGTGTGCCGGTTCCATACGCGTGCGTCGAGTGTGCGTGACCCCGGTCACGTTGGCCGGGCAAATCGGACACCATCTTTGTGCACGCGTTCACAAAGACATAGCCTGCTGTCGACGGGGCGGTCTGGGGACGCATGACCGCCCGCAGCCCCGCTCTACCCGCAGGAGCACCGTGGCAACTGGCCGAACTCACCGACCGGCGACCCGTAGCCGAGGGATTCCCGAGGCCACCGTCGCCAGGCTTCCGCTGTACCTCCGTGCCCTGACCGCGCTGTCGGAGCGCTCGGTACCCACCGTTTCATCCGAGGAACTGGCGGCCGCGGCGGGGGTCAACTCCGCCAAGCTGCGCAAGGACTTCTCGTACCTGGGCTCGTACGGGACGCGGGGCGTGGGCTACGACGTCGAGTACCTCGTCTACCAGATCTCGCGTGAGCTGGGGCTGACCCAGGACTGGCCGGTCGTGATCGTCGGTATCGGTAACCTCGGCGCCGCGCTCGCCAATTACGGCGGGTTCGCCTCGCGCGGGTTCCGGGTGGCGGCGTTGATAGACGCCGATCCGGCGATGGCGGGCAAGCCCGTCGCGGGGATCCCGGTCCAGCACACGGACGAGCTGGAAAAGATCATCGACGACAACGGCGTCTCCATCGGGGTGATCGCCACCCCCGCCGGTGCCGCCCAGCAGGTGTGCGACCGGCTGGTCGCCGCCGGGGTCACCTCCATCCTGAACTTCGCGCCCACCGTCCTGTCCGTGCCGGACGGTGTCGACGTGCGCAAGGTGGACCTCTCGATCGAACTGCAGATCCTCGCGTTCCACGAGCAGCGCAAGGCCGGCGAGGAGGCCGCCGCCGAGGCCGGTGCCGTACCGATGGCTCCCAAGGAGTCCGGGAAAGGGCCCGACGGGGATGTCCCCGCCGTGATGCCGGCATGAGTCTTCTGGTCGTCGGGCTGAGTCACCGCAGCGCTCCGGTGAGCGTGCTGGAGCGGGCCGCGCTGTCCCTGGACGCGCAGATCAAGTTGCTTCAGGACACGGTCGCCGCCGAGCCTGCGACAGAGGCCGCCGTCCTCGCCACCTGCAACCGCATCGAGCTGTACGCCGACGTGGACAAGTTCCACGCGGGCGTCGCCGAGCTGTCCACGCTGCTCGCCCAGCACAGCGGGGTGGGTCTCGACGAGATCACTCCCTATCTGTACGTGCACTACGAGGACCGGGCCGTCCACCACCTGTTCTCCGTGGCCTGCGGACTCGACTCCATGGTCGTCGGCGAGGGGCAGATCCTCGGGCAGATCAAGGACTCGCTGGCCCGCGCCCAGGAGCTGCACACCGCCGGGCGGCTGCTCAACGACCTGTTCCAGCAGAGCCTGCGGGTCGGCAAGCGGGCCCACTCCGAGACCGGGATCGACCGGGCCGGACAGTCGCTGGTGACCTTCGGCCTGGAGCAGTTCACCGCCGGTACGGACGTGGCGAGCTGGGCCCGGGGCAAGCGGGCCGTCGTGATCGGCGCCGGGTCGATGTCCTCGCTGGCCGCCGCGACCCTCGCACGGGCCGGCGTCGGCGAGATCGTGATCGCCAACCGGACGTACGACCGGGCCGAACGCCTCGCGCACCTGCTCGAAGAGCAGTACGGACAACGCCTGGCGGAGCAGGGCGCGACGGATGTGCTGGCCCGCGCGGTCCCGATGGAATCGGTGCCGGACGAGCTGACACGTGCGGACGTCGCCATCTCCTGTACGGGCGCCACGGGCCTGGTCCTGACCGCCGAGATGGTCGCCGCTGCCGTCGAGGGCCGGGTGCCCGAGGGCACGCTCCCCGCGGAGGCCGAGCCGCGCACCGATGACGTACGGCCGGTGCTGCCGCCGACCTCCGTCGGCAGCGACGACGACTGCCCCCTCGACCTGCCCGCCGTGCAAGGCGGCGGCTTCTCCGTGCTCGGGGAGGCCGCGGTGGCCGGCATGGACGCGGCCACCCTGGAACAGCACGCGGCCTGGGTCGACAACGCCACCGTGGACCGACGCGCGAGCCGTCGCACGCCGGAGCGTGAGACCGCGCGCACGCTCGACGCCGAGGCCGAGCTGATCGCCGCGCTCGTCGCGACGGTCGCCGTCACCGGGCGGATCACCGAACTGCGCCGGCCCGAGCCCGTCGTCGACGTGCCCCGGCCCGCGCCCGTGCTCGCGCTGCTGGACCTGGCGATGCCCCGGGACATCGACGCCGCCGCGCACCGGCTGGCCGGCGTACGGCTGGTCGACATCGAGTCGCTCGCCGAGGTCTCCGCCGACGCGCCGATGGCCTCCGACGTCGACATGGTGCGGAGGATCGTTTCGGACGAGGTGGCCGCCTTCGGCGCCGCTCAGCGTGCCGCGCACATCACACCCACCGTCGTCGCGCTGCGCGCCATGGCCGCCGATGTCGTCGCCGGTGAGATCGCCCGCCTGGAGGGCCGGCTGCCCGGCCTCGACGACAAGCACCGCGGCGAGATCACCCAGACCGTGCGGCGCGTCGTCGACAAGCTGCTGCACGCCCCGACCGTACGGGTCAAGCAGCTCGCGGCCGAGCCGGGCGGCGCCGGGTACGCGGACGCGCTGCGCACCCTGTTCGACCTGGACCAGGAGACGGTCGCGGCCGTGTCCCGGGCCGAGGACAGCAGCAGTTCCAAGAACGACGCCGAGAACCGAGGGCGATCATGAGTGACCAGGCACTGAGGCTGGGGACCAGGCGGAGCAGACTCGCCATGGCCCAGTCCGGGCAGGTGGCGGAGAAGGTCCGCCGGCTGACCGGGCGGCCCGTCGAACTCGTGGAGATCACGACGTACGGCGATGTCTCCCGGGAGCAGCTGGCGCAGATCGGCGGCACGGGCGTGTTCGTCACCGCGCTGCGCGAGGCGCTGCTGCGCGGTGAGGTCGACTTCGCCGTGCACTCCCTGAAGGACCTGCCGACCACGCACCCGGACGACCTGGCGCTGGCCGCAGTGCCGGTGCGCGAGGACGCCCGTGACGTCCTGGTCGCCCGGGACGGGCTCACCTTCGAGCAGCTGCCCGAGGGCGCCCGCGTCGGCACCGGTTCGCCCCGGCGCATGTCCCAGCTGAACGCGTACGCGCGCAGCCACGGGCTCACGATCGAGACGGTGCCGATCCGCGGGAACGTCGACACGCGGATCGGATACGTACGGAAGGGCGAGCTGGACGCAGTGGTCCTGGCCGCCGCCGGACTGAACCGGATCGGACGGAGCGACGAAGTGACCGACTTCCTCTCGGTCGACACTGTTTTGCCCGCCCCCGGCCAGGGGGCACTGGCGATCGAATGCACCGCGGAGAATGCGGAGCTGATCACCGCGCTCAATGGGCTCGACGACCCGCACACCCGGGCCGCCGTGACCGCTGAGCGGTCCCTGCTCGCCGCCCTGGAGGCCGGTTGCAGCGCACCTGTGGGTGCGTTCGCCGACCTTCTGGCCGACGGGCAGATTGTCAAGGAGATGCGCCTGCGCGGCGTCGTCGGCACGACCGACGGCTCGACGCTGGTGCAGCTGTCCACCACCGGTCCCGTGCCCGAGACGTACGACCAAGCAATGGCGCTCGGCCGTGAACTCGCCGCCGAGATGCTCGCTAAGGGCGCGGCCGGTCTGATGGGGGAGCGAGCACATTGAGCCCCACCACCCTTCCCGCCGGTCCGGACCACGGTCACGTCACCTTCCTCGGTGCCGGACCCGGGGATCCGGGACTGCTGACACTGCGCGCCGTCGAAGCGCTGGCGAACGCGGACGTTCTCATCGCCGAGCACGATGTGCTCGACGTGGTGCGTACGCATGCCCGCGCCGGCGTCGCCCTACTGGACACCGACTCGAGCCCGCCGTCGGCCCTGGCTGCGGCGTCCTCTGCCTCTTCCGCGGCTACTTCAGCGGATACGTTTTCGGGCACAGGCACGCCTCAGCTGACGGTTGTTGACGGCGCGTCAACAACCGTTGGTGCACCCGCTGTGCGGGATGCGGCACATCTTGTCATGGAGGCCGCGCGGGGCGGCAAGCGGGTCGTGCGTGCGGTGTCCGGGGACCCCGGGCTCGACACGTACGCCACCGAGGAGATGCTGGCGTGCGCCGCCGCGGGCGTGCCGTTCGAGGTGGTCCCGGGCGTGGCGGCGGCCGTGGGCGTGCCCGCGTACGCCGGTGTGCCGCTGCGTGACGCGCAGGGCGCGGACGTCCGGTTCGTCGACGCGCGCACGGCGTCCGACCGCTGTTGGGCGGAGGTCGGGGCGTCCGACGGGACGGTCGTGGTCTCGGCGACGCTGGAGACCGTGGCCGCGGCGGCGGGTGAACTGGTCGCGGCCGGCCGGAAGCCGGACACGCCCATGACCGTGACCGTCGCGGGTACGACGACGCGGCAGCGGACCTGGACCGCGACGCTCGGCGGAATCGCGCAGACGCTGAAGCAGGCCAAGGTGCTGCCCTCGCCGGAGGGCGGGCGGCCGGTGATAGCCGTGGTCGGTGAGCGTTCCGCCGCGGCCCAGCGCGACCAGCTGTCGTGGTTCGAGAGCAAGCCGCTCTTCGGGTGGCGGGTCCTCGTGCCGCGTACGAAGGAGCAGGCCGCCTCGCTCTCCGACCAACTGCGCTCGTACGGGGCCGTACCGCACGAGGTGCCGACGATCGCGGTCGAACCCCCGCGTACGCCGCAGCAGATGGAACGGGCTGTGAAGGGCCTGGTCACCGGCCGCTACGAGTGGATCGCGTTCACCTCGGTCAACGCCGTCAAGGCGGTGCGGGAGAAGTTCGAGGAGTACGGGCTCGACGCCCGTGCCTTCGCCGGGATCAAGGTCGCGGCGGTCGGCGAGCAGACCGCCAAGGCGCTCATCGCGTTCGGGGTGAAGCCGGACCTGGTGCCGAGCGGTGAGCAGAGCGCCGCCGGGCTGCTGGAGGACTGGCCGCCGTACGACCCGGTCTTCGACCCGATCGACCGGGTGTTCCTGCCCCGGGCCGACATCGCCACGGAGACACTGGTCGCCGGGCTGATCGAGCTCGGGTGGGAGGTCGACGACGTCACGGCGTACCGGACCGTGCGCGCGTCGCCGCCGCCGGCGGAGACCCGTGAGGCCATCAAGGGCGGCGGTTTCGACGCCGTTCTGTTCACCTCGTCCTCCACCGTGCGGAACCTGGTGGGCATCGCCGGGAAGCCGCACAACGTCACGGTGATCGCCTGTATCGGTCCGGCCACGGCCAAGACCGCCGAGGAGCACGGGCTGCGGGTGGACGTGATGGCCCCGGAGCCGTCCGTGCACAAGCTGGCCGAGGCGCTGGCGGACTTCGGGATGCGGCGGCGGGCTGCCGCGGTCGAGGCGGGGGATCCCGTGACTCGACCGAGCGAGCGGCGGCCGGGGGCGCGGCGGCGGCGGACGACGACGTGAGCGGTGGGCCGACGTAAGGGGCTGTGCCCCTTGCCCCCCTGAGTGCCTTTGCGCTCGGGGGGTTCTGTCGTGGGCGGGTGCGGGGCCGATGGGCTTCTCGCGCAGTTCCCCCGCCCCTGAAAAGGGGCCTGCGGCCCTTTTCGGCAGTGCGGTCCGCGCCGACGGATCGTCGGCAAAGGGACTGTCGGGCCAGGCGTAGCGTAGGTGTATGTCGAAGTACGGATCGTTTCCCGGTACGCGGCCCCGCCGGCTTCGTACGACGCCTGTGATGCGACGGATGGTCGCGGAGACCCGGCTGCACCCGGCCGACTTCATCCTGCCCGCGTTCGTGCGGGAGGGGGTCGGTGAGCCGGTGCCGATCGCGGCGATGCCGGGGGTCGTGCAGCACACGCGGGACAGTCTGAAGAAGGCCGCCGTGGAGGCCGTGGAGGCCGGGGTCTCCGGGATCATGCTCTTCGGTGTGCCGGAGGACGGGAAGAAGGACGCGCTCGGGACCCCCGGGACCGATCCCGACGGGATTCTGCAGGTCGCGCTGCGGGATGTGCGGGCCGAGGTCGGGGACGAGCTGCTCGTCATGTCCGATCTGTGTCTCGACGAGACCACCGACCACGGGCACTGCGGGGTCCTCGACGACCAGGGCCGCGTCGACAACGACGCGACCCTGGAGCGGTATGCCGAGATGGCCCAGGTACAGGCCGACGCCGGCGCTCATGTGGTCGGACCCAGCGGGATGATGGACGGCCAGATCGGGGTGGTCAGGGACGCCCTCGACCAGATCGGGCGTGAGGACGTCGCGATCCTCGCCTACACCGCCAAGTACGCGTCCGCCTTCTACGGCCCCTTCCGGGAGGCCGTCGGCTCCTCGCTGCGGGGGGACCGGAAGACCTACCAGCAGGACCCCGCCAACGCCCGCGAGTCGCTGCGCGAGCTCGCCCTCGATCTGGAGGAGGGCGCCGACCTGGTGATGGTCAAGCCGGCCGGGCCCTACCTCGACATCCTCGCCCGGGTCGCGGACACCGTCGACGTGCCGGTCGTCGCCTACCAGATCTCCGGGGAGTACTCGATGGTCGAGGCCGCCGCCGAGAAGGGCTGGATCGACCGGGACCGGGCCATCCTGGAGACGCTGACCGGGATCAAGCGGGCCGGTGCGCAGAACATCCTGACGTACTGGGCCGTCGAGGCCGCTCGCATGCTGCGCTGACACCTGTGGGGCCCTGGCCCCGGTGGCGCTCGGCTCAGTACTGCAGGGCGTCCTCCATGGTCGACTGCCAGTAGGTGACGGCCACGGAGTTGTCGACGTAGACGCCCTTGGCCGGGAGCGCGGGGGACGCGGGGGAGCCGGCGTCGCTGCCGACCTCGGCGCCCTGGAAGTGGATGACGACCTTCTTCTCCGTCGTGCCCTTGCCGCCGCCGCTGCCGTCGGCGGCGGAGAGGAGGACGCCGGCGTAGCCGGACTCGCCGGGGGCCAGGGTCACCACGGCCTGCGGCTGCGACTCCTCGATCACGCGCGGCGCCGACTGGGCCTCGCCGAACCGGACCGTCGGGTTGAAGTAGAGGTCGCAGTACTTCGAACCGGTGTTCTTGACGGTGATCAGCATGTGGTTGAGCGGGCGTGACACCGGCTGCGCGGTGACGGTGGTGTTGGAGCCGTTGCAGGTGACGCGGTTCTCGGGGTCGGAGGGGTCCGAGGTCCCGCCCTTGGAGGAGGCCTTGTCGGCCGTGGTGCCGCCGGTGGCCGCCGATCCGCCGCCGCTCGTGCTCGTGGAGCCCCCGGTGGTCGAGCCGCCGGTCGTGCTGGAGCCGCCGCTCGTGCCGGTGCCGCCCGTGCTCTGGGCTGACGTGGAACCGCCCGCCGCACCCTCGTCCCTCGTGCCCGTGCCGCTGTCGCACGCGGTGAGGGCGAGGGCGGCGAGTGCCGCTCCCGTCACGGCGAGCAGCCGGGCGGGGCGGGCGGTACGGGCGGAGCGAGCGGTGTGAAGCGTGCGCATGAGAGGTCCCTTTCGGACAAAGCGAGTGGAGAAGGCTGAGAACAAGTGCTCGAAGCCGTGCCGCTCGACCGGTGTGCCGGGAGCGGCGTGCTTGGATGACCCAAGCTTGTGGGGTGATCCGTCCCGGCCGCCACAGCCGACGGACGATCAGGGACGCTGGAACGCTCACGAGGGCTTTGACCTGCGAGAACTCCTCTTCCCTGGAACGCGGAACGGGACGCGCGGGACATGAGGGGACGGAGGAAGACGTGTCGGGGAGCGGTACCGCGGGTGGCCTGGGGGCCGGTTTCGCCGAGCTGCTGCGGGAGTTGAAGGAGCGCTCCGGGCTGAGTTACGGGGTGCTCGCCAAGCGGCTCCACATGAGTACGTCGACGCTGCACCGGTACTGCAACGGGGACGCCGTACCCACGGACTACGCCCCCGTCGAGCGGCTGGCCCGCCTCTGCAAGGCGTCCCCGGAGGAGTTGGTCGAGCTCCACCGGAGGTGGGTGCTCGCGGACGCGATGCGCCGGCGCAAAGGGGGTGACTCCGTCGGGACGGCGGCGGAACAAGCCCCGGTGGTCGAGGAGTCCGACGAGACCGAGGAGTCCAACAAGACCGAGGAGACGGAGACCGTGATCGGCGGTGTCGTTTCCGGTGAGCCCCGCGAACGAGGGCCGGCCCACCGGCGTACGCAGGTCGCTCTGGTCGCCGGGGTGGCCGTGGCCGCCGTGCTCGGGGCGGTGACGCTCGCCCTGAGTCTGCCCTCCGAGGGGAAGGAGGACGGGGCCGGGCGTACGGCTGGGGCCGCGTCCGTCGGCAGCGGCGGTGAGAAGGAGGCAGACGGCGGCTCCGCCTCGCCGAGCGGTGCCTCGCCCTCCGGGTCCGCGAGCGAGTCGGGTGGCAAGAAGGGCAAGGACGCCGGCAAGGGGGCGGGGGCCACGGCCACCGAGACTCCGACCGGCGGTACGGGCGCGGGCGGGGCGGACGCGTCCCTCCCGGCGCCGCTGAACGTGAAGGTGGAGCCGTACACCTGGGAGGATCCCTGCTCGCAGCGGTATCTGGCCGACCGTGAGCCGACGGAGGTGGGGCCGCCGCCGCTGGAGCAGGACGCGCCGGCCTGGGTGTCCGCGGAGGGTGCCGTGGCCTCGGGGCAGCAGTTCCTGACGCTGACCGTGCAGGGCACCGGCGAGGAGACCGTCGTCGTACGGAGTCTCAAGGTCCGGATGACCGACAAGCGGTCGCCCCTCGCCTGGAACGACTACGCCATGGGCTACCCGGGTGTCGGCTGCGGGGCCGGTGTCCCGACCCGCTCCTTCACGATCGCCCTCGACGCCGCGCGTCCCGACGTGCAGCCCAAGGCCGGCAGCAAGAACTTCCCCTACTCGGTCAGTCAGTCCGACCCGGAGGTGTACTACATCACCGCCGACGCCTCCGCGTACTACGTCAGCTGGTACCTGGAGCTGGAGTGGACCGCCGGATCCCGCAGCGGCATCCTGACCCTGAACGACGACGGCCGGCCGTTCCGTACGAGCGGCAACAACGGGCGCCCGGCGTACGAGTATCCGCTCGGCGGCCCCAAGTGGGTCCCGGAGGGGACGACGCTGGGGGAGAGCGAGGACGAGAGCGGTGGGTGAGTGGGGACGAGGGCGGTAACTGATTGACGAGTTCTCGACAATCGGCATAGGTTCTGCGCCTGCCCCCGATTCCGGGGGACCTGTGCCGATTTTCGGGGGGAAGCCATGAACTGGTTCGTCGAGGTGCTCAAGAAGTACGCGGTCTTCAGCGGGCGGGCGCGTCGCCAGGAGTACTGGATGTTCACGCTGATCAGCACGCTCATCTATGCCGCGCTGTACGTCCTCGGTCTCCTCCTGGACTCGCAGGCGCCTCAGATCCTCCTCAGCGTCGCTCTTTTTCTGCCGTCCCTGGCGGTCAGCGTCCGGCGGCTGCACGACACCGGCAAGAGCGGCTGGTGGGTCCTCATAGGGCTCGTTCCCTGTGTCGGATTCATCTTCATGATCGTCTTCATGGCCACCGAGGGCCAGCGGGGCGACAACCAGTACGGCCCCGACCCGAAGGCCTGTCCGGCGCAAGCCTGACGCGGCAACTCCCCTGGGGCGCTAGGTTGTTGGTCGTTCAATGACCCGACCCCCCCAGGGAGAGCCCGATGGCCGGCGACGCACTCAGCCAGGACCCCGCCGAGTTGCGGAAGAGGATCGACACCACCAAGGCGCACCCGGCGCGGGTCTACGACGTCATCCTCGGCGGCAAGGACAACTACCCCGTGGACCGGGAGGCGGCCGGCGCCGCGCTGGCCGCCAATCCGCGCGGCTATCTGGACGTCCGGCACAACCGTGACTTCATGCGCCGCGCGGTGACCACGCTCGTCCGGGACGAGGGCATCCGGCAGTTCCTCGACATCGGCACCGGGCTGCCGA
Organism: Streptomyces sp. MNU76; assembly: GCF_020982545.1. Lineage (GTDB taxonomy): Bacteria > Actinomycetota > Actinomycetes > Streptomycetales > Streptomycetaceae > Streptomyces. The sequence goes on from NZ_JAJKLK010000019.1 coordinate 553,848, forward strand.
CCGCCGAGAACGTCCACCAGATCGCCCAGGCGATCGTCCCCGACTCACGGGTCGTGTACGTCGACAACGACCCGGTGGTGCTCGCCCACGCGCGCGCGTTGCTCACGAGCGGGCCCGAGGGGGCCACGGACTACATCGACGCCGACCTCAAGTCGCCGGCGAGCATCCTCGAAGAGGCCGCGAAGACGCTCGACTTCGACCAGCCGGTCGCGCTGTGCCTGGTGGCGATCCTGCACTTCGTGGAGGACGACGAGGCCTACCCGGTGGTGCGGGAGCTGGTGGAGGCGCTGCCCGCCGGGAGCCGACTGGTGCTCAGCCATCTGACCGAGGACCTCAACCCCGCGAAGATCCGCGCGGTCCAGGAGACCTACACCAAGCGCGGGTTCACCTTCGTGCTGCGTTCCAGGGACGAGGTGGCACGGTTCTTCGAGGAGAGCGGGCTCGTGGTGGACGAGCCCGGGGTGGTGCCGGCGCACCATTGGCGATTCTCCGACGGTGCGCCGGTGCCTCCGGCGGTGGAGCCGCATGTGCTGGCCGGGATGGACGACATCGAGCGGGTGCGGTACCGGGACATCAACGATGTGACCGACGCGGACATCAATGTGTATGCGGCGGTGGGGCGTAAGAGGTAGGGGGTCAGGGGTAGGGGGTTCGTTGCCGGGTGCGGGTGGGTGGGTCTTCTCGCGCAGTTCCCGCGCCCCTGAAGGACGGGGGCTGTGCCCCCTGTCCTTCATCCCCCCGTTCCGAACCACGTCTCCGCCAGCGAGTCCAGCGTCTTGCTGGGTGGGGCCGGCAGCATGCGCAGGTACCAGTTCAGGTCGCTGTAGACGTGCAGGAGGGTGTAGGCCATCAGTTCGCGCGGGTCGAACGGGGGGTGGCCGTAGGCCTCGTAGAAGAGTTTCAGGAGGGCGGGGTCGGCCCGGGTGAGGTAGAGGCCGACGCTGACGAAGTCGTAGGCGGGGTCGCCGACCATGGCCGGCTCGAAGTCGAAGAGGCCCGTCAGGCGCCAGCCGTCGTGGGGGTCGACGGTGAGGTGCTCACGCATGAACTCCGTGTGCAGCAGCACCGGGCGGCGCGCGGCGGTCAGGGGCACCGAGCGCAGGAAGTCCGGGATCTGTTCGAGCCACGGCTCCGTGAGGCCGCCGCTCCGCTGCTGCTCGACCACCTCCGCGCGCTGGGCGGCGATGAACCGGCCCCAGTCCGGCGGGCCGGTGAGCGGGACGACCGGCGAGGCGTCCAGGGCGTGCAGGGCGGCCAGTCCCTCGGCGGCCTCGGCGACGATACGTTCCTGGTCCGGCTGGGGGATCCGGGGCCAGACCTCGTTGAGGTCCTCGCCGGGCAGCCGGGACATCAGCACATAGCGCCAGCCGTTCTTGTACTGGTCCGCCGAGTGCAACCTCGGTGTGGGGATGGGGAGTTTGCCCCACAGGATCGACAACAGGCGGGCCTCGCGGATCGCTTGCGCGGCCTCGAAACCCGGATACAGCTTGAGGACGAGGGAGTCGCCGACGGCGTACACCGGCAGCGAGCCCTCGGGAAAACGTACGATCCGCGCGCCTGCGAGACCGAGCGAGCCGCAGAGATCCTGGGCAGCCGGACGCAGCAGCGCCTCGTCACCGACGACTTCTTGCAACTCGTCGTTCGTGTCCACGCTGGGCAGCATGCGCGCAGCCTAGGGGGTGGCGGGGCCGTCCGCATCGCGAAACTGGTGGATGTAGGGGGCATCTACCTGGCTAGGGTGCGGCCAGGGGCGGGACCGTGCCGTCCCGCAGTGGCGAAGGAGCCGTGGGATGGGTGCCGTGGATGCCGAGCGTGCCGCGTATGACATGGGGTTTGTCGCGAAGACGGGGGCCGGGGGCGGTTCGGGGACGCGAGCGGGCGGGCGCCGGGCGGCCGTGCCCGGCTTCGCCCGGCGGGTCGCGGCCGTCGGGGGTTCCCCCGTTCGGGACATCCTCGCCGTCACCTCGCGTCCCGAAGTCGTCAACTTCGCGGGTGGGTTGCCCGCGCCCGAGCTGTTCGACACGGAGGGGATAGCGGCCGCCTACCGCGATGTGCTCGCCGAGTCCGCGGGGCGCGCGCTCCAGTACGGGGACGAATGGTGCCTGCACTCGGGCCGGCGCGCCTTCGCGTGCGATCGTTCCGTCGCGGTCCAGCCCTCGCTCATCCATGCTCACCATGGGGCCACTGTGCCTTGTGCGGCCCTTGCGTGGCGGCGTGTCCGTACGGCCTCAGTCCCACCAGAAGGACCAGACGGGCTCGCCGAGGAGGGTGCGGGCGTAGGAGGCGCGGGTGCCGTCGGGTGTGCCCTGCCAGATGTTGTCGGGGCAGAAGGCGAAGTGTTCGGCGGCCACGGCTTCGGCCTCGGCCTCGGTGGTGGGCGGGGTGGCCACGGAGAGGACGAGGTGGTCGTAGGCGAGGGCGACCACGCGTATGCCGAAGCGGTCCTCCCAGGAGCGCAGGACCGCGCAGAGCCTCGCCACGTCGTTCTCGTGGTTCGTCGGGCCGGTCCAGCCGATGGCCGCCGGGATGTCGGCGCTGCGGCGGGCGAAGACGAGGGCGAGGCGCGGGTCCTTCAGCCGGGAGGGGTCCTTGACGAGGGCGTCGGCCGTCTCGACGGCGAGGGCGTCGGGGTCGGGGTCGGGCGCCGTGTCCGGGGCGGAGGCCGGGGTGCGGCGAGGCCCGGCCACTCGGGGTCCTCGACGGTGGCGTACGCGTCCCAGAAATCGGCCAGGACCTCGTCGGCGTCGTGGTCGCCGGGGTAGGACATCTCGCCGGGCAGCAACTCCCAGTCCCGCGGACCGCCCTGGCGGTCGCCGACGTCCAGCAGCACCGGGAGGAGGCCCACCGTGCGGCGGGCGGGCTGGACGGCCGCCCAGGTGCCCGGTGCCGCCGTCTCGTCCGCGCACCACAGCAGCGGCTCGTGCCACGGGCCGTCGTCCGTCGTGTCGATCAACCTCCCCTGCGGGAGCGGGATCTCAAGCCCGAGCACACGCCCGCTCGGGTCGGCCGCCAGCTGGGGCAGCGGGTTGGGAAGTGTCGCCATGGGGGTGACTGTAGGGGCCACCACTGACAGCGGCCCGACCGGTGGTGACCCGATGGGCACTGCCGCCTCCCGGACGGCTGAGCGGTACCACGAACGGAACAGAGAGCGGGCCGCCGTGCACGGCGGCCCGCTCTCTGTTCCGTTCTCGCGCTCCTGCCGGTCGAGGTCAGAGCTTGTCGGGTGTCCTGATGCCCAGCAGGGCCATGCCCCGGTGCAGGGTGCGGGCCGTCAGGTCGACCAGGAACAGACGGTTCTCCATCTGCGCCGGGGTGTCGGCCTTCAGGACCGGGCACTGGTCGTAGAACGCGGTCAGCAGGGTCGCCAGCTTGAAGAGGTACGCGGCCAGCTTGTGCGGCTCGTACGACTCCGCGACCTCGGCCACGGTCTCGCCGAACTGGTCCAGGTGCAGGCCCAGCGCGCGCTCGGCCGGGGCCAGTTCGAGCTCCGGGTGGGCGGCCGGGCGGGCCTCGCCCGCCTTGCGGAGGATCGACTGGATCCGGGCGTACGCGTACTGCAGGTAGACGGACGTGTCGCCGTTCAGCGAGACCATCTGGTCCAGGTCGAACTTGTAGTCCCGGACGGCGGAGGTGGAGAGGTCCGCGTACTTGACGGCGCCGATGCCGACGTAACGGCCGTTCTCGACGATCTCCTGCTCGGTCAGGCCCACCTTCTCGGCCTTCTCCCGGACGACGGTCGTGGCACGGTCGATCGCCTCGTCGAGCAGGTCGACCAGACGGACCGTCTCGCCCTCACGGGTCTTGAACGGCTTGCCGTCCTTGCCGAGAACCGTGCCGAAGGCGAGCTGGAACGCCTTGACGTCCTCGTCGTTGAGCCAGCCCGCCCTGCGGGCGGTCTCGAAGACCATCTTGAAGTGCAGGGACTGGCGGGCGTCGACGACGTACAGCAGGGAGTTCGCCTTCAGGCTGAAGACGCGGTCCCTGATGGCGGACAGGTCGGTGGCCGCGTAGCCGTAGCCGCCGTCGGACTTCTGCACGATCAGCGGGACCGGGTTGCCGTCCGGGCCCTTGATGTCGTCGAAGAAGACGCACAGCGCGCCCTCCGAGCGGACGGCCACGCCCTGCTCCTCCAGGAGGCGGCAGGTCTCCGCGAGCATGTCGTTGTAGCCCGATTCGCCGACGATGTCGGCGTCCCGGATGTCCATGTCGAGCTTCTCGAAGACGGAGAAGAAGTAGATCTTCGACTCGTCCACGAACTTCTGCCACGTGGCGAGGGTGTGCGGGTCGCCCGCCTGGAGATCGACCACCCTGCGGCGGGCCCGCGTCTTGAACTCCTCGTCGGAGTCGAAGAGCTTCCTGGCCGTCTTGTACAGCCGGTCCAGGTTGGACATCGCGGCCTCGCCGGACGCCTGGAGGTCGCCGTCGGACTCCTTGTGGTCCAGCTCGTGCGGGTGCTCGTCCAGATACTGGATGAGCATGCCGAACTGGGTGCCCCAGTCGCCGATGTGGTGCCTGCGGACCACGTTCTCGCCGGTGAACTCCAGGATCTGCACGACCGCGTCACCGATCACGGCGGACCGGAGGTGACCGACGTGCATCTCCTTCGCCACGTTCGGCTGGGCGTAGTCGATGACCGTGGTGCCGGGGCGCTCCGCCGTGGGGACGCCGAGCCGGCCGGTGTCGTCCGCGTACCGCGCGGCGAGGTTCTCGGTGATCGCGCCGTCGGTGAGGGTGATGTTGAGGAAGCCGGGGCCGGAGACCTCGATCTCCCGGATCAGCTCGCCGGACTCCACCCGGGCGACGACCTGGGTCGCCAGTTCCCTGGGGTTGGCCTTGGCCTTCTTGGCCAGCGCGAGGATCCCGTTCGCCTGGTAGTCCGCCCGGTCGCTGCGTCGCAGCAGCGGGTCCGCGTCCGCGGTCGGCAGGGTGGCCGAGAGGGCGGTCGCGAGGCGCTGGTGGACGGAGGCGGTGAGGGACGTGACCGAAGCCATCAGGGGGAGCCGTTCTCCTCGGGGTACGGGTGGATGTCGTTCAGTATCCCACGGGGTAAAGGGTTTTTCTGCGGTGCCTCGGGGAGGGTGCGGGTCTCGTCGGCGGGTGCGGGTGCGTTCGCGCAGTTCCCCGCCCCTGAAAGATCAGGCCCTGCGGGCCGGAAAGACCACGGCCTTGCGGGCCTGAAAGGCTGCGGGGCCGCGGGTTGAAAAGCGCGGGGCGCAGCCCGGGCTTTTCAGGAGCGCGGGGAACTGCGCGATCAGCCCCCACCGGAGCCGCACCCGCCCACGTACCCGTACCCCCGCGTTATTGGGCGCCCGGTTCGACCCACGGAGTGAAAGGCTGGGAGAATGACGCGGTCGCCCGGGACCGTAACCGGCGGCCATGGAAACTCCAGGAAAAAGAGGACGTGCCGATCGTGGCTCAGAGCACCGAGACCACCGACTGGGTCTCCCGTTTCGCGGATGAGGTCATCGAGGAGTCGGAGCGTCGGGCCCCGGGCAAACCCGTCGTCGTCGCGTCCGGGCTGTCGCCGTCCGGCCCGATCCACCTCGGCAACCTCCGCGAGGTCATGACCCCGCACCTGGTCGCCGACGAGATCCGCCGTCGCGGCCACCAGGTCCGGCACCTCATCTCCTGGGACGACTACGACCGCTACCGCAAGGTCCCGAACGGCGTCGACGGCGTCGACGCATCCTGGGCCGAGCACATCGGCAAGCCGCTCACCTCCGTGCCCGCCCCCCAGGGCTCCGCCCACCCCAACTGGGCCGAGCACTTCAAGGCGGCGATGGTCGACGCGCTCGCCGAGATGGGCGTCGAGTTCGACGGGATCAGCCAGACCGCGCAGTACACCTCCGGGGTCTACCGCGAGCAGATCCTGCACGCCATGAAGCACCGCGGCGACATCGACGCGATCCTCGACCAGTACCGCACCAAGAAGGCCCCGGCGGGCTCGGCGAAGAAGCAGTCGCAGAAGCCGGTCGACGAGGCCGAGCTGGAGGCCGCGGAGGGTTCCGGCGCCGCCGGTGAGGACGACGGCAGCTCCGGCACCGCCGGATACTTCCCGTACAAGCCCTACTGCGGCGAGTGCGGCAAGGACCTCACCACCGTCACCGCCTACGACGACGACACCACCGAGCTGACCTACACCTGCACCGCCTGCGGCTTCTCCGAGACCGTCGCGCTGAACGAGTTCAACCGCGGCAAGCTCGTCTGGAAGGTCGACTGGCCGATGCGGTGGGCGTACGAGGGCGTCGTCTTCGAGCCGAGCGGCGTCGACCACTCCTCGCCCGGGTCCAGCTTCCAGGTCGGCGGGCAGATCGTCGGGATCTTCGGCGGCGAGCAGCCCATCGGGCCGATGTACGCCTTCGTCGGCATCAGCGGCATGGCCAAGATGTCGTCGTCCAAGGGCGGCGTGCCCACGCCCGCCGACGCGCTGAAGATCATGGAGCCGCAGCTGCTGCGCTGGCTCTACGCCCGTCGTCGGCCCAACCAGTCCTTCAAGATCGCCTTCGACCAGGAGATCCAGCGGCTCTACGACGAGTGGGACAAGCTCGACGCCAAGGTCGCGGACGGGTCCGCCCTGCCGGCCGATGTCGCCGCGCACTCCCGCGCGGTGCGCACGGCCGCCGGTGAGCTGCCCCGCACGCCCCGCCCGATGCCGTACCGGACCCTCGCGTCCGTCGCCGACATCACCGCGGGCGCCGAGGACCAGACCCTGCGCATCCTCAGCGAACTCGACCCCACCGACCCGCTCACCGGCCTCGACGAGGTGCGGCCGCGGCTCGACAAGGCCGAGGCATGGATCAACACCCAGGTGCCCGCCGACCAGCGGACCATCGTGCGCGAGGAGGCCGACGCCGAGCTGCTGAAGTCGCTCGACGAGGCGTCTCAGCAGTCGCTGCGGCTGCTGCTCGACGGACTCGCCGAGCACTGGTCGCTGGACGGTCTGACGCACCTCGTCTACGGCGTGCCGAAGGTGCAGGCCGGGTTCTCGGCGGACGCCACGCCCAAGGAGCTGCCGCCGGAGATCAAGACCGCCCAGCGGTCGTTCTTCGCCCTGCTGTACCACCTGCTCGTCGGGCGGGACACGGGGCCGCGACTGCCCACGCTGCTGATGGCGGTGGGGCAGGAGCGGGTGCGGGCCCTGCTCGGGGGGTAAGGCCGCGTCGCGCACACACGAGGGAGGGGCGCCCGGTGATCATCACCGGGCGCCCCTCCCTCGTGTGTGCGCGTCAGCGTGCGCCGGTCATGCGATGTGCTCGTCGGTCAGTTCCGCGTTGAGGCGGTTGGAGAAGCGGTTCACCATGCGCTTGGCCTCGGCCTCTTCGAGCGTGACGCCGTACGTCGCCTCGATGTCGGACATGAGGGCGCGCGGGGTGGGGGCGCCGTTGCCGCCCTTGGTGTTCTCGCGGAAGACCTGGTAGTAGTCCTCCTCCGTCGGCTCCGGGGCGCCGCCGCCCTCGCCCAGTTCGCGGGTGCGGTTCGGGCCGGACGGGACGGGGAAGCTGCCGGTCTCCTCCGGAGAGGGGCCGGGGGACGGGATGTCGGGTCCCTGGAGTTCCGGTGCCTCGAACTGCTGCTGCTGGAAGCGGGGGTCCCGGGGGTCCGGCTGGAAGCGGCGGTACTGCTCGTCCTGCGCGTACTGCTCGTACTGCTGCGGGTCCTGCTCCTGCTCCTCGTACCACTCCCCGTACTGTTCCTCCGGCTCGTACGACGGGTCGTAGCCGCCCTGGTACGGGACCTCCATGGGGTGGCGGGCGTGGAGCCAGGGGCTTTCGTCGACCGGGGGCTGCTCGGCGTAGCCCTGCTCCTGCTGTCCGGTTTTTTCCGGCCGACGCTGGGTGGGGGTGCTCTCCAGCTGGGGGCGCTGCTCGCTGGGAGGTGCCACTGCGCCCACCCGTGCCGCCCCAGCGGCACGATTGCCCGCAGCTAGGTCGACCTCGACCTGCTCCGCCGGCGGCAGGACCGCTGGTTCTATGCCTGCCGCGGCCAGGCCCGCCGGGGCCGTTTCCGCCAGGGGGACGCCGTAGCGGGCCAGGCGCAGTGGCATCAGGGATTCGACCGGGGCCTTGCGGCGCCAGGCGCGGCCGTAGCGGGAGCGCAGGCGGGCCTGGTAGACGAGACGTTCCTGCTCCAGCTTGATGACCTGGTCGTAGGAGCGGAGCTCCCACAGCTTCATGCGGCGCCAGAGCAGGAAGGTGGGGCCCGGGGAGAGCAGCCAGCGGGTGAGGCGGACGCCCTCCATGTGCTTGTCGGCGGTGATGTCGGCGATCCGGCCGACCGCGTGCCGGGCCGCCTCGACCGCGACGACGAACAGGATCGGGATCACCGAGTGCATACCGACGCCCAACGGGTCCGGCCAGGCCGCCGCCCCGTTGAACGCGATCGTCGCCGCCGTCAGCAGCCACGCCGTCTGGCGCAGCAGCGGGAAGGGGATGCGGATCCAGGTCAGCAGGAGGTCCAGGGCGAGCAGGACACAGATGCCCGCGTCGATACCGATCGGGAAGACGTAGGAGAAGTTCCCGAAGCCCTTCTGGACCGCCAGTTCCCGGACCGCCGCGTACGAACCCGCGAAGCCGATCCCGGCGATGATGACGGCGCCGAACACGACCACGCCGATGAGAACGCGGTGCATTCGAGTCAGCTGCATTGGCGCGGCCACCCGTACTCCCCTCCCCTTGCGTGTTGTTGCGCGCAACAGAGTGGCACATGTGTACGGCAAACGGGTTGCCGGATGGCAACGAGCCCGGCCCCCGAGGGGACCGGGCTCCGACGAACCACCAGGTGAACGGCGGCTACGACGTGCTCTTCCGGCTGCCGGAGGTGGACGAACCCGAGTCCGAATCGGAATCCGAGCCACCGTCCGCGTCCGAACTGATGTCCGCTCCGGAACCGCCCGACGACGATGCCTTCGTCGCCTCGCCCGACGGTGCCTTGGAAGCACTCTTCGACGGCGACGGCGACGGCGACGGCGACGACGAGGCGTCCGAACCGTCGTTCGCGTCCTCGACCGCCTCCACGACGTCCTCGACGGCGGACTTCGCGGACTTCAGCAGCGCGGCCGCGTCCGGTGTCTTCTCGCCGGCCAGACCGGCGCCGTTGTAGTCGAGCGTGATGACCACGTTCTCCGTGCGCACCACGACCGTCTGCTGCTTGAAGGTGTCGCCGTCCTTCTTCAGGTCGTACTTGACCACCGTCGCCTGGTCGCCCAGGCCCGTCGCCGGCTCCGTCTTGACGTTCTTCGCCCCGTCCACGGCCTTCGCCGCGGCCACCTTCGACTCCATCGCCTTGGCCGCGCGGTCCTCGCCCGGACCGTTCGCCGCGTCCGAGGCCAGCAGGTGCAGGGAGACGCTCAGCCAGCGGTACTGGGAGCCGTCCACGCCGTTGTTGTCGAGGCTGGTCCAGCGGCAGTCGCCGCTCACGTTCGCCTCGGCCTTGTTGATCGCCTTGCCGGACTTCACGCCCTGCGGCACCAGCGACTTCAGCGTCTTGGCGGGGAACACCTCGCACGCGTCCGGCAGTGTCGCGTACTTCGCCGCGACGACCTCCGGTGTGGCGCTCTCCTCCACCGACTGCTTCGCGCCCGCCGGCGTCTCGTCACCGGAGGCGCCGTCGGAGCCGGAGTCCGACGAGCAGCCGACCGCCAGCAGCATCACCGGCACGACCGCCGCGCCCGCGAGGATCCGGGCCCGGCCCGGACGCCCACGCCGTCCGACTCGCGTCACCCGCACCGAAGGCGCGACGCGCGGCGACTGATGCTGATCTGACTCTGCGGCTCGTTGCATGGTTCCTTCACATTCGGACACATTCGGACACCTTCGGATTGGTTCTCCGAGAGGCCACCGTACGCGGTGAAGAAGAAGTGCGGTTCTGGTTCGGGTGGTTCACGTGTGGGCCCGAACCACCCCCGAACGCCGCTCAGTCGTCGAACGCCTCCGCCAGCCGTTCCGCCAGATTCCGGGCCCTGTCCTGCATTTCCTCGCTGTCCGGCACCGCCGTCGTGGTCGCAGGCTGCTCCTCGTACTCCACCGTCACGATCACGTTCGACGTGCGGAACACCACAGTCACCGTGCGCTGTCCACTCGTGCCGAGCGTGTCGTCGAGGAAGGCCTCGTCGCCGAGACCGTCCAGTGTGCGCGGCTGGAGGGAGGCGGGGGTCCCGGAGGCGGAGGGATGGTGGATCCGGTGGTTCCGGATGAACCCGACGAACCGGATGAACCGGCAGTGTTCGATGTGTTCGAGGAGTCGGGGGAAGGGGACGCCGAGCGGGATGCGGAGGCCGAGGGGTTCGCCGACGCGTCCTCGGTGCCGCCCCCCGTCGTCTCCGTCCCCGACGTCCCCGCCGGCTCGTCCGTCTCTTCGTCGTTCCCGTCGTCGTCCCCGGCCGAGACGGTGGGGGTCGGCTCCGGCAGGTCGGCGGCCTCGACCTTCCCGCCGTACACCTCCTGCGCCTTGCTGTCGTCGCTGACCGCGTTCTGGTACGACCCGATCCGCTCGAAGTCGACGAAGAGATAGTGGGTGGCGCCCGCTGACTCCACCTTCCAGCGGCAGCCGGCCTTGCGGCCCGTGTCGTACGTCTGGGTCGCCTCGCCCTCGTACGCCTGCTCGCGCTGGGCGGCGCCGGGGAGTTGCCCGATGCCGGGCAGGAGGGTGTCGAGGGTGTCCTGGCCGACCGAGCCGCAGGGTTCCGGGAGCGTGTCGTAACGGCCGGGCTGGGCCACGGTGGCCGAGGTGGTGGCCTCGCCCGGGCGGGGATCGTCGGGGGAGGCGTCGTCGCTCGATCCCGTGCACGCGGCCAGCACTGCCGCGAGGAGCACGGCGACGCCGGGTACGTACGCCTTCCGCTGCACGGTGGGGCTCCTCTCGACGGGGTCCCTCGGGACGCCTGCGCTGTTCTGCCTGTGGTTATTCACTTGCCGCCCGGGGGTGACCCCCGGGCACCATGTGTATCGCACGCACTGCTGTGAACGCCGGTCCGGCATCCCTTTCGTAGACCTTGGCGACGGTTTTGCGTTCTGTGAACTTGAATGGTTTTCCGGGGGAATGAGGACGAAATGTCGCATGTCGAGATACCGGGTGCGAAGGTGTCCATCCGTATGTGGACCGACCCCGCGTCGGTGGAGGAGGGGGCGCTCCAGCAGCTGCGGAACGTCGCCACGCTCCCCTGGATCAAGGGCCTCGCCGTCATGCCGGACGTGCACTACGGCAAGGGCGCGACGGTCGGGTCCGTCATCGCCATGCGGGGGGCCGTGTGTCCGGCGGCGGTGGGGGTCGACATCGGCTGCGGGATGTCGGCGGTGAAGACGTCGCTGACGGCGAACGACCTTCCCGGTGACCTGTCCCGCCTGCGCTCCAGGATCGAGCAGGCGATCCCGGTGGGTCGGGGGATGCACGACGACCCCGTCGATCCGGCCACCCTGCACGGCTTCGCCGCCGGCGGGTGGGACGGGTTCTGGGGGCGGTTCGACGGGGTGGCGGAAGCGGTCAAGTTCCGTCATGACCGTGCGGAAAAGCAGATGGGAACGTTGGGCGGGGGCAACCACTTTGTCGAAGTTTGCACGGATTCGACTGGTTTTGTCTGGCTGATGCTGCACTCCGGCTCCCGGAACATCGGCAAGGAGCTGGCGGAGCATCACATCGGCATCGCCCAGAAGCTTCCGCACAACCAGGGCCTGGTCGACCGCGACCTCGCCGTCTTCGTCGCCGACACCCCGCAGATGGCGGCGTACCGCAACGACCTGTTCTGGGCGCAGGAGTACGCGAAATACAACCGCTCCATCATGATGGCGCTCCTCAAGGACGTCGTCCGCAAGGAGTTCAAGAAGGCGAGGCCGACCTTCGAGCCCGAGATCAGCGCCCACCACAACTACGTGGCCGAGGAGCGCTATGACGGCATGGACCTCCTGGTGACCCGTAAGGGCGCGATCCGCGCGGGCTCCGGCGAGTACGGGATCATCCCGGGCTCGATGGGCACCGGTTCGTACATCGTGAAGGGCCTCGGCAACGAGAAGGCGTTCAACTCTGCCTCGCACGGCGCCGGTCGGCGGATGAGCCGGATGGCGGCGAAGCGGCGCTTCTCGACGAAGGACCTGGAGGAGCAGACGCGGGGCGTGGAGTGCCGCAAGGACTCCGGTGTCGTCGACGAGATCCCGGGCGCCTACAAGCCGATCGAGCAGGTCATCGACCAGCAGCGGGATCTGGTGCGGGTGGTGGCGAAGCTGAAGCAGGTCGTCTGCGTGAAGGGCTGACGCTGACCCGGAGCGCGTCGGAGGAGCGCGGGGGCGGGGGCGCGGCGGTGGTCCGGATCCGCTGAGCGCCTTTGTCGCGCGGGGTGGCGCACGCGCCGTGCGACGCTGGCCGCATGGGCATTGTTCGGTCTGTCGTGCTGTTCGTGCTTGCCGCGTTGTTCGAGATCGGTGGGGCCTGGCTGGTGTGGCAAGGGGTGCGGGAGCACCGGGGTGGGTGTGGGTCGGGGCCGGGGTCGTGGCGCTGGGGGCGTACGGGTTCGTGGCGACGTTCCAGCCGGACGCGCACTTCGGGCGGATCCTCGCCGCGTACGGGGGGATCTTCGTCGCCGGGTCGATCGCCTGGGGGATGGTCGCGGACGGCTACCGGCCCGACCGCTGGGACGTGACGGGCGCGCTGATCTGCCTCGCGGGCATGGCCGTGATCATGTACGCGCCGCGCGGGGGGTGACGGCGGCTGTCGCTCAGGACGGCTGTCGCCTACGACGGCTGTGCCAATTCCTCCGGTAGCAGGCCGAGTTGGTTCATGAATTCCAGCTGGTCGAAGTAGAGCCGGTAGCTGGTGATCCGGCCGTCCCGGACGGTGGCGAAGTCCACGCCGCGGATCCTGATGTTCCTGTGGGTGGCGGGGATGGACGTACCGTCGGGGAACGCCAGCGGGCCGGTGTTGGTGCCGCTGTAGATGCCCTCGTCGATGGCGGTGTCGCCGACCTCGAAGGAGGAGAGCGACTCGAACCTCGCCTCGGGCACGGCGTCGGTCATCTGCCGCCAGTACTCGGCGATGGCGTCCCGGCCGTGAAGTTCTCCACCGTCGGGCGTGTGGGCGACCGCGTCCTCCGCGAAGAGGTTCCCGATGGTCTTGGGGTCCTGGTGTGTGGTGAGCGCCTCGGTGAGCTGGTCCATCAGCTCGCGCGCCTGTCCCATGATCCACCTCCTGTACCGGGGATCACCTCTCTCATTGTCGCACCACCTGCCTATCCTGGCCGGGCAGAGACCGACGTTCGATTCGTACCGCCCCAGGAGCAGCTCATGGCCACCGCCGTACCGTCCGCCGCCTCCCGCATCGCCGTCGTCACCGGGGCGAGCAGCGGGATCGGCGCCGCCACGGCCCGGCAGCTCGCGGCGGCCGGCTACCGGGTCGTGCTCACCGCGCGGCGCAAGGACCGCATCGAGGCGCTGGCCGAGGAGATCAACCAGGGCGGCGGGCAGGCCACCGCGTACGCCCTGGACGTCACCGACCGCGCGGCGGTGGACGAGTTCGCGACCGCGTTCAGGACGATCGGCGTGCTGGTCAACAACGCGGGTGGCGCGCTCGGCGCCGACCCGGTGGCCACCGGCGATCCGGCCGACTGGCGCACGATGTACGAGACGAACGTCATCGGCACGCTCCATGTCACCCAGGCCCTGCTGCCCGCGCTCACCGCGAGCGGTGACGGCACGGTGGTCGTGGTGTCGTCGACGGCCGGGCACGGGACGTACGAGGGCGGCGCGGGCTATGTCGCCGCCAAGCACGGCGCGCACGTCCTCGCGGAGACGCTGCGGCTGGAGATCGTGGGGACTCCGGTGCGGGTGATCGAGGTCGCGCCCGGAATGGTCAAGACGGACGAGTTCGCGCTGACCCGCTTCGGCGGCGACGAGGCGAAGGCGGCGCGCGTCTACGAGGGCGTCGCCGAGCCCCTGACCGCCGACGACGTCGCCGACACGATCACCTGGGCGGTCACCCGGCCCAGCCATGTCAACGTCGACCTGCTCGTCCTGCGCCCGCGCGCGCAGGCCTCCAACACCAAGGTCCACCGGGAGCTGTGATGACGATCGAGGGTGCCCCGACTCCCGACGGCGACCTGACGCCCGAGAAGCGCCGGCTCGCAGAGGAGAAGAAGAACGAGCGGTACGTGTGGTGGTACCTCGGGTACTTCCTCTTCGGCATCCACATCGTCGCCTTCGTGATGATCTACGCGGTCCTGCACGCGAAGTAGCGACAGGACCGCCGCCGACAGCGCAGGAATAGAGGAGAGCGGGCCCACGTTCACAGGTATAGTTGAATCGTAAACAACCTGGAGGGTGGCAGCCATGATGCAGTTCGGGATCTTCAGCGTCGGTGATGTGACGCCGGACCCCACCACGGGCCGGACGCCGACCGAGCGCGAGCGCATCAAGGCGATGGTCGAGATCGCGCTGAAGGCGGAGGAGGTCGGCCTCGACGTCTTCGCCACCGGTGAGCACCACAACCCGCCGTTCGTGCCGTCCTCGCCGACCACGATGCTCGGCTATGTCGCCGCGCGCACCGAGAAGCTGATCCTCTCCACCTCCACCACCCTCATCACCACCAACGACCCGGTGAAGATCGCCGAGGACTTCGCGATGCTCCAGCACCTGGCCGACGGGCGCGTGGACCTGATGATGGGGCGCGGCAACACCGGCCCGGTCTACCCGTGGTTCGGGCAGGACATCCGGCAGGGCATCAACCTCGCCGTCGAGAACTACGCGCTGCTGCGCCGGCTGTGGCGCGAGGACGTCGTCACCTGGGAGGGCAAGTTCCGCACGCCGCTGCAGGGCTTCACCTCCACGCCCCGCCCGCTGGATGACGTACCGCCGTTCGTCTGGCACGGCTCCATCCGCTCGCCCGAGATCGCCGAGCAGGCCGCGTACTACGGCGACGGCTTCTTCCACAACAACATCTTCTGGCCGGCCGACCACACCAAGCGGATGGTCGAGCTGTACCGGCAGCGGTACGCCCACTACGGGCACGGCACGCCCGAGCAGGCGATCGTCGGTCTCGGCGGGCACATCTTCATGCGGAAGAACTCGCAGGACGCGGTACGGGAGTTCCGGCCGTACTTCGACGTCGCGCCGGTCTACGGCAACGGGCCCTCCCTGGAGGACTTCGCCGACCAGACGCCGCTCACCGTCGGCTCGCCGCAGCAGGTGATCGAGAAGACGCTGGCGTTCCGCGAGTACGCCGGTGACTACCAGCGGCAGCTGTTCCTGATCGACCACGCGGGGCTGCCCCTGAAGACCGTCCTGGAGCAGCTCGACATGCTCGGCGAGGAGGTCGTGCCGGTGCTGCGGGAGGAGTTCGCGAAGGGGCGGCCGGCGGACGTGCCGGACGCGCCGACCCACGGGTCGTTGCTGGCCGCGGCGGGGAAGCGGGACGCCGACCAGCGGGACGCGGAGAACAAGGACGCGGAGAAGAAGGAGAGTGTGTCGTGAAGCTCGTCGTCGTCTCGGCGGGGCTGAGTGTGCCCTCGTCCACGCGGCTGTTGGGCGACCGGCTCGCCGCCGCCGTGGTCGGGCAGGACGCGTCCGTCGAGGTCCAGGTCGTCGAACTGCGGGATCTCGCGGTCGAGATCGCCCACAACTTCACCAACGGGTTCCCCGGCCGGAAGCTCGCCGCCGCGTCGGACGCGGCGGCGGGGGCCGACGGGCTCGTGGTCGTCACGCCGGTGTTCTCCGCCTCCTACAGCGGGCTGTTCAAGTCCTTCTTCGACGTGCTGGACCGGGACGCGTTGGCCGGGAAGCCGGTGCTGATCGCCG
Source organism: Streptomyces sp. MNU76 (assembly GCF_020982545.1). Classification (GTDB taxonomy): domain Bacteria; phylum Actinomycetota; class Actinomycetes; order Streptomycetales; family Streptomycetaceae; genus Streptomyces. The sequence goes on from NZ_JAJKLK010000019.1 coordinate 569,621, forward strand.
CGACCGGAGGGTCGGCCCGGCATTCGCTGGTGCTGGAGCACGCGTTGCGGCCGCTGTTCGCGTACCTGCGGGCCGTCGTGGTGCCCACGGGGGTGTACGCCGCGTCCGAGGACTGGGGTGCGGAGGGGTTGGCCGGGCGGATCGAGCGGGCGGCGTCCGAGTTGGCCGGGTTGATGGCCGGGCTGTCCCGGCGGGGGGCTCCGCCGGTCGGGCGCGGGACCGGCCCCGCCGAGACCGAGGGGTTCGTTGTTGTTCCCTTTGAGGAGCAGTTGGCGGCGCTTCGGGGCTGAGATGCGCCGTTGGGGTGCGGTCGGAGTCAGGCCGCGCGCTGTTTGTGGTTGGTCGCGCAGTTCCCCGCGCCCCTGAGGGGCGCGGGTGTGGCCCTCTTCCACGAGCGCACCCTCTGCCGCAGCCAGCTCTTGGCCCTCGTCGAGCCCCGTTTCCAGGTGCGCTGGGGCCTCGTTTCGCGCAGTTCTGCGAACAGGTACTCGTACTTGGTGACGATCGGGGCCGGGTCGTAGCGGTGGGCGCTCGCCAGGGCCGCTCGGCCCATGGCGCGGCGGAGGGACGGGTCCGCGGTGAGGTCGAGGATGGCTTCGGCCAGGGCGTGCGGGTCGTCGACCGGGACGAGGCGGCCGTCGACGCCGTCGGTGATGATCTCGGCGGGGCCCAGCGGGCAGTCGGTGCTGACGACCGGGACCCCGCAGCGCATCGCCTCGACGAGGGTCATGCCGAAGGACTCCGCGTCGGAGGCGCTGACCACGATGGAGGCCCGCGCGAACTCCTCCTCGATGGGGGTGTGCGGGCCCATCAGATGGGCCCGGTCGGTGAGACGGAGCTCCTGGACGAGGGTCTCCAGCCGCTCCTGCTGCTTGCCGCCGCCGTAGATGCGCAGCTGCCAGTCCGGTTCCTTCGCGGCGACCCTCGCGAACGCCTCCAGCAGCAGGTCGAAGCGTTTGCCGCGGGCGAGGCGGCCGGCGGCCGCGATGACGGGGGCCGTGACGTCCGACGGGGCGACCTGGGCCTCCGGGACGATGTTGGGCACCGACATCACCCGTACGCCGGGCAGTTTCATCCGGGCGCGGTACACCGCCGCGTCCGCCCGCGTGGTCGTGACGACCGCGTCCAGGGTGCGGTAGTGGCGGGCGAGGACCTTGCGGAGCTGCTTGGAGTGGGCGTCGTGGCGCAGGTGTTCCTGGGCGATGCGCAGGGCGCGGCGGCGCGCGAAGCGGGAGACGTAGACGTTGATGCCGGGACGGGTGCCGATGACGACGTCCGCGTCGCAGCGGGCCAGGTACGCGCGGACCCGGAGGTCGGTGAGGCGGCTGTACTGGCGGTGCCGCTTGTCCTCGGCCGGGAAGTCCGTCGCGGGCTGCGCCTGGGCCGGATCGCGCAGGTCGGGGCTGTAGGGGCGGATGTCCACCAGGGGGACGAGCGTGACCCGCGGATCGACCTCGAAGCGGGGCTCCTCCAGGTGGCGGGCCATCGAGGCGATCTCCACGTCGTGGTGGTCCGCGAGCGCCGACGCCAGGTTCAGCGTCGTACGGACGGTGCCGCCGATGGCGTACGCGTTGTGCAGCAGGAACACGATCTTCATGCGGCGGCTCAAGGCCCTACCTTCCCGACGGCGTGAGCGGTGCGGTGATGCAGTTGTGCGGATGTGGTGTCGTTGTCCGATGTTGTGGTTGGTGGTGATGGTTTGGTTGGTTCGGACTCTTTGTACTCCATCTGCTCGCTCTGCCCGGGTTCCCGTGCGGCGGGGTGTCACACGGACACGCTGCGCCTGAGGAGTAAGGCGGACGCGCGGTCGGGGTGAGAGGCCGGTAAGAAGGGCGGTCCGGTGCTCTGGACGAGGTGGTGGGCGCCCGTGACCTTGGCAGACTGGTGGGGTGCCCCAGAACGTGCTGCTCGCCGAGGACGACCGCGCCATCCGCCATGCCCTGGAACGCGCGCTGACCCTGGAGGGGTACGAGGTCACGGCGGTCGCCGACGGCGTCGAGGCGCTCGCCCAGGCGCACCGCAACCGGCCCGACGTGCTCGTGCTCGATGTGATGATGCCCGGCATAGACGGCCTCCAGGTCTGCCGGGTGCTGCGCGCGGAGGGTGACAGGACGCCGATCCTGATGCTCACCGCGCTCGTGGAGACCGCCGACCGGATCGCCGGCCTCGACGCAGGAGCGGACGACTACGTCGTCAAACCGTTCGACGTCGAAGAGGTGTTCGCGCGGTTGCGGGCGCTGCTGCGGCGGACGGGCGGTTCGGACGGGTTCGCGGCTCCGGCCCCGTCGTCGGCGGCCGCAGCCCAGACCCATGCTGCGGCCCCGGACTCCGGCGGGCTCCTCACGGCCGCCGGGCTGCGCATGGACGTGCAGGCGCGGCGGGCGTGGCGCGGGGCGCGGGAACTGGAGCTGACCCGGACCGAGTTCGACCTGCTCGAACTGCTGGTCCGCAACGCCGGCATCGTCCTCGACCACGCGACCATCTACGACCGGATCTGGGGCTACGACTTCGGTCCCGGCTCAAAGAACCTCGCCGTCTACGTCGGTTATCTGCGCCGCAAGCTCGACGAGCCCGGGGCACCGGCGCTGATCCACACCGTGCGCGGTGTGGGGTACGCGCTGCGGGAAGACTGAGGGCGGCGCGCGATGCCGCCGCTCCGTGGCGTCCGGGTGTCCCGGCTGCTCTCCCGGCTGCGTCCGGTCCCCTCGCTGCGGGCCACGTTCACCGTGTCGTTCGTGGCGGTGGCGTGTGTCGTCACCGTCCTCGTCGGGATCCTCAGCTACAGCGCGGCGGCGCGGCTGGTGCGGGTCGACGAGCAGACCGTGTTCGCCGAGGTCGTGCGTGATCTGCGGGAGTTGGTGGAGCAGGACCCGCTGACGCCGGAGGACTTCGCGTCGGGCGACACCGGCGGTCCGCGCGACGACCTGATCCGCTCCGGCCGTACGGACGTCCAGGTGCTCGGCCCGCACGGGGAGATCCTCGACAAGGGCGCCCCCGGCCTGCCCGTCCGTGACGCCGACCGTCGTACGGCCGACGCGGTCCTGGCGGGGGTGACGGTCGAGCACGGCGAGGTCGAGGTCGGCAACGACCGCTACCGGGTGGTGACCGTCGCGCTCGGCGGCGGCCGGGGCGCGGTGCAGGTCGCGCAGGAGTTCAGCGACACGGAGGACCTGCTGCGGGAGCTGCAGCAGCGGACCCTGTTGTTCGTCTCCGGTGTCGTCATCTCGGCCGGGTTGTTCGGGTGGTGGCTGGCGCGGCGGCAGACCCGGCGGCTGGTGCAGCTGGCGGGGGCGGCGGAGGACGTGGCCCGGACCGGGCACCTCGGCATCCAGGTGCCGGTCGCGGGCCGGGACGAGGTGGGGCGGCTGGGCCGCTCCTTCGACCGCATGCTGGTTCGGCTCGCGCAGTCGGAGGAGGACCAGCGGCGCCTGGTCCAGGACGCGGGACACGAACTGCGCACGCCCCTCACGTCCCTGCGTACCAACATCTCCCTGCTCCGGCGCATCGACGAGCTGCCGCCGCGGGTACGGGAGGAACTCGTCGACGACCTCTCCCAGGAGGCCCTGGAACTGACGGACCTGGTCAACGAGTTGGTCGACCTCGCGGCCGGGCAGTCGAGCACCGAGCCGGTGCAGCGGGTGCAGTTGGCCGACCTCGCGGAGGAGGTCGCCGGGACCGCGCGGCGGCGCACCGGGCGCGAGATCGTCGTCCGGGTGGCCGGGGACACGACCGTCGAGGGGAGGGCCGGGGCGCTGCAGCGGGCCATCTCCAACCTGGTGGAGAACGCGGCCAAGTTCGACCGCGGAGGCTCGGGGGCGATCGAGGTCGTGGTCGCCCGGGGGTCTGCGGGGCCCTCGGTGAGCTGGGCGGACTGGGTGAGCTGGGCGGACGGGGTGAGCTGGGGACCGCGGCGACCTGGGCGGGCTCGCCGGTCCGGGTGGGCCCGGCCACGACTCGGACGTGGTCCGCGTCGAGGTCCTCGACCGGGGCCCCGGCGTCCCCGACTGCGACCTCGAACGCATCTTCGACCGCTTCTATCGGGCCCCCGACGCCCGCAGCCTGCCCGGTTCGGGCCTCGGCCTCTCGATCGTCCGAGCGGTCTCCTCCGCCCACGAGGGCGCCCCGTTCGCCTTCCGCCGCGAGGGCGGGGGCCTGGTGACCGGCTTCACGGTACGGGTCGCCGACGGCGGAGGGAGCGTCGGCGGCGCCGGGTGACGGTACGTGCCAGGGTGCGAGGGGCGACGAGGTGGGCGGGGCGAGGGCGGACCGGGCCGGGGTGGAGTGGGTGGTTCAGGGAGTCGGGCGGGTCGCTCCCGCGCTCCAGCGGCCGAGGACCGGTTCGCTCAGGGTGCGGGCCGTCCAGCACAGGGTCTGGCCGTGGCGGGCGAAGAGTTCGTCGCGGTCGTCGAAGTGGCCGAGGTCGGCGACGACCCGGGCGGAGAGATCGCAGGCGGGGCCGGATCCGGTGCCTGCCTCGGTGCCGCAGGCGTCCCAGCGGACCCCCGTACGGGCCACCGCGTCGAAGAGGGTCTCGCCGCCCTCGTTGGCGAAGCCCTCGCCGTCGCCGCCGGGGGCGGGGGAGTCGAAGAGTTCGCCGATGGGGACCCAGGCGCCGCTGATCCTGAACTCCGGCCAGGCCAGCAGGACCTGCTCCGGCACGAACGGCTTCAGCCGAGGGAACCGCGGATACCAGAAAGCCCCGTCCACCAGCAGCCCGCGCACCCGCGTCCGCACCCGGACCGCCCGCGCGACCGCCTCCAGCGCCGCCATCCGCTGACTGCACGAGCCGCGCCGCAGCCGCAGCGTCCGCGACACCCGCCGGCGGTCCTCCACCGAGTACACGGGCCGTACGTCCCGGGCGATGATCCGGTGCGCGGTCCGCAGCGCGTCACGCGGTGTGGCCTCGTTCAGCACCCGGCGCGCGACCGCCCCGACCAGCGGGTCGTCATGGTCCAGGATCTGCGTGGCCCGGGTGGAGCCGAGCACGCCCGTGGGCTCCCGCACCGTCACCGCGGCCCGTTTGACCTGGGCGTTGTACGACATGAGCAACCGACTGGTCATGACAGTTCCGTCCCCGTACCCGTTGTGTCCGCGCTCCCGGCGGAGCGCCGCCCACCCCCTGCGGGCACCCTCCCGCCATCATCACACGACCCTCCGACCGGCTCGCGAACCACTCAGGGTGAGGGTCGGGCCGGGGTTCCATGGCCCAGGGTGACGCGCTTTCGTAGTACTTCCACCGACCCCATTGCGGCGGTGTGAACGGGCCGACTACGGTCATTCCTGCGCTCACGGAGAGTGCTCGAAAGATTACTCATCTGTCCCGCATGGCTACTTACTGTGCCGCCAGTCGTCAGCGCACCCCGGGCCGTCGACACCCGAGGAGGATCCACAGACGCGGTAGGGAGGCGAGCAGTTCCTTCTCGTCGCAATGGAGTTGATCACCCGTGACCGAAACCGCCCGTAGTCTCCGCGCCCCGTTCCCCAGTGCCACCCCCTGGCTCTCGCCCGCGGCGACGACGTACACCCTGTTCTGTCCGTCCCTCGACACCTCCCCGCTCATCGCCCGCGACTTCGTCGCCACCGTCCTGCGCGCCCTCGGCCTCGACACCCTCGTCGACGCGGCCGCCCTGTGCACGTCCGAGCTGGTCACGAACGCCTGTGTGCACGCCAAGGGCGGAGGATCGGTTCTCTGGCTGTCGGTGGAGACCTGTCGCGTGCGCGTGATCGTCTTCGACGGGGACGAGAGTCCGCCGGTCATGCGGGAGTTGACGCCGGGCCGCTGGGAGGAGGGCGGACGCGGGCTCTACCTCGTGGACGCCCTCACCGAAGGACACTGGGGCACCGCCGCCGGCCTCCCGGACGGCGGCAACCTCGTCCACCCCGACGGCAAGGCGGTCTGGTTCGACCTGGCGGCACCGAGCGCGTCCCTGACCAGGTGAGGGCCCGCGCGGGCCCACATCCGTTTGTGACCGGTCCCGTTCGCGTATTACATGCCGGGGGGCGAACGAAGGGTGGCCGCATGCGGAGCAGGGCCGGGTTCATAGCGGATGAGTACGGACTGGGAGGCGGGGCCTGGGAGATGGTGCCCGTCGCCCGCGGGGCCCTGGGGCAGATCTGGCGGTTGTCCGGGGGCGACGGGGTGTGGGCGGTCAAGGAGTTGCTGTTCGGGTGTGACGAGGAGCAGGTCGCCCGGGAGGCCGGGCTGCGGAACGCGGCGGAGGGGCTGGGGATCTCGGCGCCACGCTTCCTCGCGGACCGGCACGGGGCGTATGTGTCACGGCTCCCGGAGTCGATGGGCGGGGCGTATGTGAAGGTGTACGGCTGGGTGGACGGGAGCGAGGCGGACCCCCGTGACCGGGAGCTGCTCGCCTGGTGCGGGCGGACCCTCGCGCTACTGCACCGGGCCGGGGAGGGGACCGGGGAGACGCCGAACGACTGGTACGAGCGGTGTCCCGGGCCGGCGGAGTGGGCTCGGGTGTGCGAGGCGGTACGGCGGGCCGGGGTGCCGTGGGCGGCGGCGCTGGAGCGGTTCGCGGCCACTCGGGCGGTGGAGTTGGCGGCGTACGTCACCCCGTCCGGGGTCGGCGACACCGTGACCTCGCATCTCGACATGCGGCCGCAGAACGTGCTGGTGGGGCCGACCGGACCCGCCCTCCTCGACTGGGACTCTCGGCGGAGCGGGAACTCGCCCGGGCCGTCCATGTGTGGGCCGGCGGGAACGACTTCCGCGCCGCGTCCGCCCGGCGGCTGGTGCGCGGCTACGTGGCGGCCGGAGGGCCCGGGCGTATCGAGGGCGTGGAGTCGTTCTCCATGCTCTTCGCGACCGAGCTGAACTATGTGCGGGTGCAGGCCGGGTGCGCGATCGATCCGGAAGCCACCGCGGCACAGCGGGAGTTCGCGGACGGGCAGATCGTGGAGCTGCTGGCCAAGGGCAGGCTGCCGGATCCCGCGGCCGTCGACCGGCTGGTGACCGCCCTCGCCCCCGAGTGGTGACCGGCCCTCGGTGACGGTGGGGCGGCGCTCACGTCCGGTCGATGTGGACGTTCGTGGACTTCACCCGGGCCGTGGCCTCCATGCCGACCTCCAGGCCCAGTTCCTCCACGGCCTCCCGGGTGAGCAGGGAGACCAGGCGGTGCGGACCCGCCTGGATCTCGACCTGGGCCGCCACGTCACCGAGCTTCACGGCGGTGACGATGCCGGAGAAGGCGTTGCGCGCCGACGTGTACGGAACCTCGGCCTCGTCGGCGGCGTCCCGGGCGAGGCGTACGGAGAAGGCCGCGAGGTCCTTCCCGTCGATGAGCCGACGCCCGCTCTCGTCGCGTCGCGTCGCCATCCGGCCCGCGTCCGCCCAGCGCCGCGCGGTGTCGGGGCTGACCCCGAGCAGCCGTGCGGCCTGCCCGATCGTGTAGGACTGCATGGGCGCCAAGATATGCGGGCCGGCGAGAATACGCTCAGCGCGCCCCGGTGCCGCCCGCGACCGGTGCCGTACGCCGTCGGCCCGCCCGGCCGACGAACACCGCCACCACGGCCAGCAGCAGCCCGACCGCCGCCGCGCCGCCCCCGATCGTCACCAGCTCCGAGTCCAGCTCGGGGTGCCTGGTCTTCGACGTGCCGTCCGGGGTGGCCAGGTGCTCCTCGCCCTTGTACGCCACCGGCGCGGTGCGGTCCTCCGGCGGCTTCCCCGCGGCCTCGACCGCGGCGGGCGCGTCGACGATGCCGTACCCGTCCAGCGGGCTGTGCCCCTGGGCGGCGTGCCCGGCGGTCGTGGTCAGGATCGTCCTGACCTGGGCCGGGGTCAGCTTGTCGTTGCGGGAGAGCATCAGGGCGACGACACCGGAGGCGAGCGCCGTCGCGGGCGAGGTGCCGTCGATCGTCGCGTAGCCGCCGCCGTCGCTCGCGCTCATGATGTCCACGCCGGGTGCCGCGACCGCGTTGTACGTCCGCACGGTGGAGAACGCGGCCCGGGTGCCGTCCTGCTGGAGCGCGGCGACCGCGATCACACCCGGGTAACCCGCCGGGTACTGGGCATCGTTGAAGAGGTCGCCGTTGTTGCCCGCCGAGGCGAGGACCGGGACGCCCGCCAGGGCGGCGCGGCCCACGGCGTCGGTCTCGTCCTCGTCGTAGCTGTTGCCGAGCATCTGGTCGCCGATCGACATGGAGATCACGTCCGCGCCGTGCTCGATCGCGTAGTCGATCCCCTGCGCGATGGGGTTGCCGCCCTTGGGGTACCCCGGCTCGCCGCTCCCGTCGGTCACCCGCAGCGAGAGGATCTTCGCCTTCGGGGCGACCTTGAGGACGTCCGAGGCCATGGCCGTACCGTGCCGGCCCTCGTTGTCCGCCTCCTCGGAGTCCGAGCCCTCCCCGATGTAGTCGGGGCCCGTGGTCACCTTCCCCTTCAGAGCGGGATGGTCGGCGTCCACGCCGGTGTCGAGGACCGCGACGGTGACGCCCTCGCCCTGGGCGACCTGCTGTGCCGCGCACAGCTTCAGCGTCTGCCTCATCGCAGCGTCGTCATGAACTTCCCCAACCGGGAGATCCCCTCCCGCAGTTCGTCCGCCGAGGCCGCGTAGGAGAGGCGGACGTGGGTGTCGGCGGTGTGGGTGCCGAAGTCCCGGCCGGGCGTCAGGGCCACGTGCGCCTCCCGCAGGGCCCGTTCGCAGAACTCCCAGGAGGTCAGGCCGGTCCCGCTGACGTCGAAGTAGACGTAGAACGCCCCGTCGGGCGGCACCGGGACCGGCAGCCCGATCCGTGCCAGCCCGTCCAGGACCAGCGCGCGCCGCCCGCCGAACTCCACCCGGCGCGCCTCGCACACCGCGAGGGACTCGGGGGTGAAACAGGCGAGGGCGGCGTGCTGGGCCGGGGCGGAGGCGCAGAGGAAGTAGTTCTGGGCCAGCCGCTCCAGGGCCGGTACGAGAGGCTCCGGGACGACGCACCAGCCGAGCCGCCAGCCGGTCATCCCGAAGTACTTCGAGAAGCTGTTGATCACGACGGCACCGGGGTCGTACGACAGCGCGCTGCGCGGCGGCCGGCCCCGCTCGTCGTGGTCGCCGAGGTCGAGGTAGATCTCGTCGACGAGACGCCACGCGTCCCGCTCACGGGCCAGTTCGCAGAGCGCGGCGAGTTCGTCGGCCGGGACGGAGGTGCCGGTCGGGTTGGACGGGGTGGCGACCATGAGCCCGCGCGTACGGTCCGTCCAGTGCGTCCGCACCGCCGCCGTGTCCAGCTGGAACCGGCTCGCGGCGGTGGTGGGCACCAGCGTGACGTCGGCGCCGAAGCTCTCCACGATCTGCCGGTTGCACGGGTAGGACGGGTCGCCGATGAGCACCTCGTCACCGGGGTCGACGAGCGCGGCGGTGGCCAGCACGAGCGCGGCCGAGGCGCCGGCCGTGACGACGACCCGGCCCGGGTCGACCTCGACGCCGTGCCGGTCGCCGTAGAACCCGGCGATGGCCTCCCGCAGGGCGGGCAGTCCGAGTGCCGCCGTGTACGTCATCGGCCGCCCGTCCATCACCTCCCGCATCGCCTCCACGACGGCCGGGGGTGCGCCGAAGTCCGGTTCGCCGAGGCTGAGTTTGACGACGTCATGGCCCTGGGCCGACAGCGCGGCGGCCTGCTTGGCGAACTCCATGGCGTAGAAGGGAGCGACGGCCCGGGCCCGCCGCGAGACCCGCATGCCGCTGTCGCCGTTCACGTCGTTCACATTGCTCATGCCGCTCATGCTGCGGCCTGGAGGGGGCCGGAGGCCAGCGGCGACCGGGGTGCGGACAGGTGGTTGGAGCGGGGCCGGGGCGAGGGGGACCACCACTGGTTCGCCCCTACCCCGGGCCCTCCTCTCCTCCAGCCCGTTCCGCGTGCCGTTAGGCCGTGAGCGCCCCCGCCACCAGGCCCGCCGCCCTGGCCACCAGTGGGTTGTCCGTGGGGCCCGCCGGGTCGAGTTTCGTCGACAGGACGGACAGGACGAGGGGCGGGCGGCCGGGGGGCCAGACGACGCCGACGTCGTTGGCGACACCGTACGCCGCCCCGCCGCCGGTCTTGTCCGCGAGCGTCCAGTCGGCGGGCAGGCCGGCCCGGAACCGCTGGACGTTCGTCGAGTTGGAGATCAGCCAGTCCGTCAGCAGCTCCCGGTCCACGTCCCGCAGGGCCCGGCCGAGGAGGAGCCGCGCGTACGTCCCGCCGATGGCCGAAGGCGTGGTGGTGTCCGTCGTCCGCCATGGCTCCGCCGTGTTCAACTCCGGCTCCCAGCGGTCGAGTCGGGTCGTCCGGTCGCCCAGCGAGCGGCAGAAGCGGGTGATCGCGCTCGGCCCGCCGAGCTCGCGCAGCAGCAGGTTCCCCGCCCCGTTGTCGCTGTGCGAGACCGTCGCGGAGCACAGCTCCCCGACCGTCATACCGGCCTCGACGTTCGCCGCCGTGCCCGTGATCGGGCTGTAGCCCGCCGCCTCGACGTACTGCTTCGTGTAGTGGATCCGCCGGGCGAGGTACTCGCCGTCGCGGTCGAGGTCCCGTAACACCGCCCCGGCGGCGAGCGTCTTGAACACTGAGCAGAGGGGGAACCGCTCGTCCGCGCGGTACGCCACCGTGCGCCCCGTCGCCGTGTCATGGGCGTAGACCCCGAGGCGCGCGGAGTACTCCCGCTCCAGCTCCGCCAGCTGCCCGGCGAGCCCCGCACCGGCACCGCCCGAGGCGTACGCCGTCCCGGCACCGAGCGTGCCGAGCGCGCCGACGGTGCCCAGAGCCGCCAGCCCACCGAGGCCGAGCGCCGTCCGACGGCGGGGGAGGGGACGTGGGTGCGCTCTCGTGGTTGCCAAGGTCGTCTCCGTACAGGTCGTCGTGATCGAGTCGTCGTAGTCTCTGACCGATATGACGAGGGCGGGGTTCCGGGAACCCCGCCCGCAGTTCGTAGGCAGTGCCGGGCGGCGCTGTTCCGCGGGGCCCGCATTCGACCGGCCGGACTCATGGCTGGATCCGTTTCAGAAGCCTGGAGGGGACAGCGGGGGCGGCGCCGGAGACGCTGATCCACTACGCGGCATGACGAGGCCGCAGAGTGAACGACAAGTTCACAGGTCAGCACAGGTCGGCGACGACATCGTCGGAGTCACGGCTGTGGCCACCAGAACTCTGGGTCCGTTGCCGCGGACCTCTCGCGAGCACGTGGACGAACAGGATCGCCATGACTACTGCGCCTGCCCACATGGCGTGCTGCCAGCCGTCGACGAAGGACTCGTGGGCGGCTCGGGTGAGCGCCTGCGCCTGGGGGCCGGCCCCGTCGGCGGCGTCGCCCGGTACTCCGTCGAGCCGGGAGTCGATGGCGTCGCGGTAGCCGGCGGTCAGGACCGCTCCGAGCAGCGCGACACCGAGCGCGGTGCCGAACTCCCGGGTGACGTCGTTGAGCGCGGACGCGACACCTTGACGCTCACGCGGCAAGGCGGATGTGATGGCCTCGGTGGAGGGTGTCATCGTCAACCCCATACCGAGTCCCATGGCGAGCATGCCGGGGAGGATCGAGAGGTAGCCGCCGTCGACGGAGACGAAGGCGGCCATGAGGACCAGTCCCGCGCCGCCCAGGAATATCCCTGAGGCCATCGTCGAGCGGGTGCCGATGCGCGCGGCTGCCCGCGGGGCGAGGCCGGAGGCGAACATCATCAGCAGCGCCATCGGCATGAGCGCCAGGGTGGAGCGAAGGCCGGACCAGCCGAGCACCGCCTGGAAGTACGGGAAGCGGACCACGAAGATCCCTGCCTGCACGCCGAAGACCGTCAGCTGACACGCTCACAGCGAGTCACCAACCTGAGTTGACAACTCCATTGGGAATCCTTTCAGGAAGGCATGGTGAATCGGCGCCGGATCAGCGGGCCCTGGCGCTGGAGGACGGTGTGATCACCGGCGTCGTGTGGCGCGTACGACGACGTCGTGGAGGGGGACCGCTCGGCCCCCGTGGCCGGTGAGTGTGCGGAGGTGCTCCTCGGCGGTGACGATCTCCCACTCCCTGCCGTCCAGGCGCGCGGTGATGGCCGCGCAGGTGGCCGACGCTTCGGCAGGAGGGTGGTGCCCGTGGCCGGTAGAGCCCGAGGTGTGCAGGTGCCCCACGATGAGGAGCGTGCCACCGGGGCCCACCCATCCGGCGATGCGGTCGTAGAACTCCAGCTGGGGCATTGCCGGGTGGGCGTAGTGGGTCATGACCAGGTCGAACGGCGCGCCCGGGCTCCAGGCGCCCAGATCCGCCTCGACCCACCGCAGGCGCTCGGGAGCCTCGCTCGTCGCCGCCCGCTCGGCAGCGCGAGCAAGTGCCTTGGACGAGATGTCGGCCGCGGTGACGTGCCAGCCGTGGGATGCGAGCCAGATCGCCTCGGCACCGCCGCCACACCCCGCATCCAGCGCCGTGCCCGGTGTCAGGCCGCTGGTCTCACGAGCGAGGTACGGGTTGGGCGGGTTGTCGCCCATGGATACGGGGCCGCCGGCCTGCCCCTGTTGCCAGTGCCGCTCCCAGAAGTCCTTGTCGAATCCGTGCGTCACGTATCGCCCTCCTCGTTCGCAACGCCCCTCTGCGGGTGCGTTCCTCGGCTCGTTCTTCACGGTGCCGAGAGAGAGGGCAGGTGCGCAAACCTTGTTGCCGAATGGCAAAATGACGGAATGGATGAAGCCATCGACCGCACCCTGGACGCCGTCGGAGCGAGGTTGAAACGCCTTCGGCTGCATCGGGACGTCACGCTCGCCGACCTCGCGGCGGAGACCGGTATTTCCACCAGCACCTTGTCCCGGCTCGAGGCGGGCCTGCGGCGCCCCACGCTTGAGCAGCTACTTCCGCTTGCTCGCGCCTACGGGGTCACACTCGACGAGCTCGTCGATGCGCCGCCCACGGGCGACCCCCGCATCAACCTGCGTCCCATCTCCTGCAGCGACGGCTCGGTCATCCTGCCGCTGACCCGCAGGCCCGGGGGGATCCAGGCCTACAAGTTCGTCCTGCCGACCGGAAGCGACGACGCCGAACCGGACCTGCGCACCCACGAGGGCTACGACTGGGTCTACGTCCTCAACGGAACGCTCCGCCTTGTACTCGGGGAACACGACCTCATCCTCAAGTCCGGGGAAGCCGCGGAGTTCGACACGCGCACCCCGCACTGGTTCGGGGCCACCTGCGCCGGCCCCGTCGAGTACCTGAGTCTCATCGGGAAACAAGGCGAACGCGCACACGTCCGTGCGGCACCGAGACAAGGCCCGGCCGAGTAGGAAGGCTCAGGGACCACACATCCGGGACCACTGCTGCTCGTGGACAGCTCCGCTGCGGTCCTCCGGCGATCTCGGCTCGGGCTGATCGGTGACGGTGCGCGACGGCGACGGGCGCAGTGCCGTTCACCGAGAACGGCGCCGGCACGGCCACCGGCGCACGTAATGCCCTCGGTGATTGCAGCGGCCCTGGCCGCCAGACGCCCCTCCGGGGACATGAAGAAGGCGGGGCTCGAAAGCCCCGCCCACATGCTGCGGATGGCCAACCGCACCCGCGAGCGTCAGCCGCTGCTGGCGGTCCTCTCCGAGCACGTCACTACCGAGTGGCAGCGCCTGCGGATCCTGCTGGACGCGGCGAAACAAGCCCGGCTGGGCGAGCAGTTCACCGTCGACGGCGTCACCTGGCAGCGCGCCGCCAGCAAGGCCGCCGCGCGCCGACCTGAACTTCTCGGCTCCGAACCGATCCGGGTGATCAACAGGGACACCGGCGAACTGGTACGCCTGGCCTACGAGGAGAACAGCGCTTTCTGGCAATGGGCCGTGGTGGAGACCCTGCGCCTGGCCGGGCTGTGCCGCGAGGAACTCGTTGAGCTGACCCACCTGAGCGTCCGTCAATACCAGCGCCCCAACGGCGAGGTCGTCGCCCTGCTGGTGGTCAGTCCGTCCAAGAGCGACCGCGAGCGCGTCATCCCGATGTCCGTGGAGCCGTTCCACGTCACCGCGCAGATCATCCGCCGCCACGGCGAGGAGCACGGGACCGTCCCGGTCTGCCCCCGCTACGACCAGAGCGAACGCACCTGGTGCGAGCCGCTGCCCTACCTCTTCCAGCGAGTGCAGAGCGGCACTCCGCGGGCCCTGTCGGTCAGCGGGGTGCGCCAGATCGTCCTCGATGCCGCCAAGGCCCTGATCCCCACCCACCCGGAGTTCGCCGAAATCCGCTTCGCCCCGCACGACTTCCGCAGGCTCTTCGCCACCGACCTGGTCAACAACGGACTGCCCATCCACATCGGCGCGGCCCTGCTCGGCCACTTCGACATCCAGACCACCCGCGGCTACGTCGCCGTCTTCGACGAGGACGTCATCGCCCACTACACCGAATTCCTCGACCGCCGCCGGGCCAAGCGGCCCCCAACCGAGTACCGCCAGCCGACCAGCGAAGAGTGGAGTGACTTCCAAGAGCACTTCGACAAGCGCAAGGTCGAACTCGGGTCCTGCGGACGCCCCTACGGCACGCCCTGCGCCCATGAGTACGCCTGCATTCGCTGCCCGATGCTGTCAATCAACCCCAAGATGCTGCCCCGCCTCGACGAACTGGAGACCGACCTACTGGCCCGCCGCCAACGCGCCAAAGACGAAGGCTGGCGCGGTGAGGTCGAAGGACTCGACCTCACCCTGCGGTTCCTGCGCAGCAAACGCGCCCAGGCCCACCGCACCGCCGCTATGGGGCAGGGTGGACCTGGGCATGCCCACACGGTCCCGGCACCACTCCGGCCACGGCGCATGACCTCCGCGGCCCTGCTGCACGCGGTCACGTCGGTCGCGTCTCGGCCCCGGCACTCGATCGATCGGGCAGACTGGCCTAGTCCGGCCCCCCCACGCAGCGCTCGAAGGTCGACATGGGGTGATGGTCGATGACCGACGCACCGAGTCTTGCGATTCCGCTGCGCTCGTGGCGCGCTCGCGTCCAGCCGGCAGACGTAGGCCTGCCCTTCCGGCCGGGCTCGCGCAGGATTGCGGATTGCGTCGTGAGGAGGTCGCCTGGCTCGCCGCGTCTCACCGGACTACGTCAAACGTCTCGAGCAGGGCCGCGCGCATCCCAGCGGTGCCGTCCTGCGCGCGTTCTCACGGCCGCTGCGCCTGGCGGAGGCCGAGTACGAACTGGCCTGCCGCCTGGCAGGGCACGCCGCCGAAAGCGGCGGACTGGTGCCTCAGCGCATCTGCCCCGGCGTGCAGCGCCTGCTCGACCGCCTGACCGACACCCCGATCGCCGTCTTCGACGCGGCCTGGACCTTCATCTAGCACAACGATCCGTGGGCCGCGCTGACCGGAGACGACCGGCGCGGCCGCGGTGGCCGGTCGGCGAACATCGTGTGGCGAGCCTTCCACGACGACAAGTCGTGATCGACTGGGCGCTGGGCCGGCCGAAGCCGGTCGGCCGGGAACTGGACGCGGCGGTGCAGCGGCGCTCGCCTCACACCGAGCTGGTGGACCGGCCCGAGTGGGCACTCAGGTGGTCAGGGTGGCCGGTCGAGGTTGCCGCAGCCCCTGGAGGAGCAGTTCGATCAGGCGGCGGGGGTCGTAGCGGGGGTCGTCGTCGCGCCCGATGCAGAGGTTGCCGATGCCGCGCATCAGTTCGTAGGGCTGGATGCCGGGCCGGATGTCGCCCGCCTCGACCGCGGCGTCGAGGAGTTGGGCGCTCACGGGCTCCAGGCGGTCGACGAGGTAGGTGTGCAGCGTGGCGAAGCGGTCGCTGTCGGACTGCAGGGCGTCGGCGAGTCCGTGCTTGGTGGCCAGAAAGTCGACGAAGAGGTCGATCCACTGACGCAGTGCGTCGAACGGGGATTCCGAACTGGCCAGCAGCTTCGGTCCGGCCTCGACGCATGCCTCGATCTGATGGCGGTAGACGGCGGTGACGAGGTCCGCCCGGGTCGGGAAGTGGCGGTAGATCGTGGCCATTCCCACGCCCGCCCGTTCGGCGATCTGGCGAATCGGCGCGTCGACTCCGGAGGTGACGAACACCTCGGCGGCGGCGGTGAGTACGGTCTGCTGGTTGCGCAGCGCGTCGGTCCGCTTGCTCCGGGTCGGTACCTTCCCCGTGGGGCTCTCGCTGGGCATCACGCTCTTCCTTCCGGCGCCGCTTGACGAAACGGAGCGCTGTTCCGGATATTAAGTGGTGCGACGCTCCACTTCAGGTTAGCTGAAAACCGGGCGCCCCCACCTCCCTTGTCCTACCGCTTCCGAACCGGACCGGTGGCCGACAAGGCCCGCAGATAAGGAAACCGCGCATCATGAGCACATCCACCACCACCGCCGACACCCTGAGCTCGTCGGCCCCGGTCCTGTCCTACAGCCCGGTGGTGCTGTCCATACCCGGACGTCCCGTGGACCTCCAGGTACGGGTCACCGCGCCCGAGACCGGCACGGACCTTCCCGTCATCCTTCTCTCCCACGGCCAGGGACCCTCGAACAACCTGTCCTCGCTCAACGGCTACGCGCCGCTCGCCAACTTCTGGGCGGCCCACGGCTTCGTCGTCATCCAGCCCACCCACCTCACCTCCAGGACGCTGAGCGACCATGTCGCCGACGCCCCCGGAGCCCCCTTCTTCTGGCGCTCGCGCTCCGAGGACATGAGCCACATCCTCGACCGGCTCGACGAGATCGAGAAGGCCGTACCGCTGCTCGCCGGACGGATCGACCACACCAAGATCGCCGTCGCCGGACACTCCTTCGGCGGCTTCACCTCCAGCCTCCTGCTCGGCGCCCGCGTCACGGACGACGGCGAGGAAGTGAGCCTGCTCGAACCCCGGATCAAGGCGGGCGTGCTGCTCGCCGCGCCCGGCAGGGGTGACGTCCTCAACGGGTCCATGGCCGACATGCTGCCGGTCTTCCGAACCATCGACTTCTCCACGATGACCACACCCGTGCTGGTCGTCGCCGGCGACGAGGACGACTCCCGGCACTTCACGGACATGGGACCCGACTGGCACGCCGACCCCTACACCCTCGCCCCGGGCCCCAAGGTCCTGCTCACCCTGTTCGGCGCGGGGCACGCACTCGGCGGAATCCCCGGGTACGACGTCGCCGAGACCACGGACGAGAGCCCCGAACGGGTCGCTGCCGTCGGCCGCCTCACCTCCGCCTACCTCCGCAGCCAGCTCCACCCCGGCGACAACGCCTGGCAGACCGCACGCGAGGCCCTGTCGTCCGGCCCCGACCCGGTTGGACGAGTCGAAGCCAAGTAGTCCGTCCGCGAGCCTCATGGTCATGGTCGCTCCCGCCGACCTGCATGATGCCGTGGGGCCCGCGGGCTATCAGCGTTCCCATACTCCGAGGGCCTCACGCACCCACCATGTCCGCCGTGGCGGGATACTCATCCCAGGTCCGCCCATCGAGCAGGCGGCCTGCAGCCTTCGGGGTCGGCCCGCCGACCTGCTTGAGGAACAGAGCCACCTGAAGATCGACACACCGATCGCGAATGTCACGGACCCAGGCCAAGTCCAGCGGCCGGTGAGCCGGGCCACTCTCACCACCGACGATCACCCAGTCGATCCGCGACAGCTCCAGGGACGGCACTGGCCCAAGCAGCGGCCAGCGGCAGAAACCGGACAGCCGCAGGGATGCCCCGCAGCTCATCAGCCCGCCAGCAGTACTCATCCGACTCGATCGACGTGCCGATCCAGACATTGGGAAGCGGCCAGAAACTCAAGGCGCTCCAGTTGGCCATACGCTTGCGCACGTCCTCGCGCACGGGCCTGGCCAGCGGAACAGCATCGTCCTCTGACAACTGTTCCATCTCGGTCCAGACCGCGTCCACGAACTTCTGCGATGCCAGCAGACGACGCAGACGCCGGGGTCTCCACAGTAGGAGGGGAGATGCAGTCGTGTGCGCTTCGGAGCCGCTGGAGTTGGACGACTACATCAAGTCCATCGGCGACGAGAAGGTCGTCGTCGACATGCTCGTCGGTGACCTGCAACGGGTGATCGAGTACCCGAAGCTCGGCTTCGTAGTCGAGCAGGACGTACCGGGGGATGTGCATGACGCTTACGAGCGCCTTCTACGCGACGGATTCGACAGCCGCCTCATCGGCACCTGACCCGTTCCACGCTGGTTCGCCGGGCGGGTGTGCGCGATCAGCCAACCGAACCTCTTCCCACGGCTGTCCACGCTGGCCAAGCTGTACGCCGCCGATCGGTGGATCATCCTCGACTTAACCGACCCGCTCACCAGGTGTGTGCCACGTTGACGAGACCAGTGTCCTGAGCCGTGCCACAGTCGTTAACCGCCCCGAGTCCTGATGTACGGGACGTTGGGGAGAGAACATGCCACTGCGACTGGTCCTGGGACAGCTACGGGTTCAGGAGGTACGACACAACGGGCTGTTGGGCCACACCATCGTGCGCGCCGACGGATCACTCCACGACTTGGCGGACGCGTACCTGCGCACGTGCACCGCTGGGACTGCTCGGACGTACGCCTACCTGCTGGTCGATCACCTGCGCTGGCTGGAGTGTGAGGTCCTCAAGCCCGAGTCGGTGGGCCTGCGGGACCTGGAGCGCTACATGGGGGCGGTCGGCGCGGAGGTGCCGGGACCGTACGGCCAGCCATGGCGCCCGGACAAGCGCCCGTACGGGCCGAGTTCCCTGCTCACGGCCGCCGCTTGTGTCAAGGGTTTCTACGTCTTCCAGGGACGGCAGGGCATCAATGAGGCACTCGCCAAGGCCCTGGACGGAACTCGGTTGCCGACAAAGGCGGACCGTCGAAGGTCCTTCCTCGGGCACACCCTGCAGGCCCTGCCCTCCAACCCGCTGACCCCGACGAAGACCGTGCGACGGCGCCATCCCAAGATGCTGCCCGAGCAGGCCCGGCCCCGGCTTGTCGAAGAGCTGTCCTCGGCCAGGGACCGCATGGTCGTGACGTGGCTCGACGACGGCGGTTTCCGCATCGGCGAGTTGTGCGGTCTCCACCTCACCGATCTCCATCTGCGTGACGGCGCCCCATGCGGGGACTGTGTCTCTCCGCACGTCCACATCTGCCACCGGGAACGCAACGCCAACCGGGCCCGCGTCAAGGTCAAGGACCCTTGGATCGTCGAATCCGGAGTGGTACGAGGCGGTGAGGTCCGAAGGGCCAGTCCGACGATGATCCACACCTACTTCGAGTACATCACCAGTGAGTACCCCCGCTCCGCCCGGCACGGGATGCTGCTCGTTCAGCTGCATGGGCCACGCCGGGGCGAGCCCTGGGCCACCGCTGCGGCACGCGGAATGCTGCGGCGAGCCGGGATCCGCGTCGAGCTCGGCAAGATCCTGCCCAAGGAGTTCAGGCACTCCTTCACCAGCGCGGTCCTCGACGCGTCCGACGGCAACACGATGATCGCCCGTGAAGCCGGCGGCTGGAAGTCGGCCGCCATGGTCGAGGAGGTCTACGGCCACACCGATGTCCATGACCCGGTCCTCGCCGCCGCCCTGGAGCGCACCTGGGAGGAGCAGTGACCACGGTCCTGCCCTTGCTGTCCGGTGCTGCACCTGACCGGACCGTTCGCGACAGACTTGAGATCCTCACCGCCCTGATCGCCGCGCCGAGTTTCGACCCGCTGTTCCGCGACGAGATCATCCAGATCCCCGGTCAGCACTCGGTCTTCACCTGGGGCTGCCAGGTTCCACACTGCGAACGCCCGGGCTACGAGGCATCGCGGTTGTGTGCCACACATGATCGTCAGTGGCGCGGTGCACACGCTCGGGGTGAGCGTAAAGCGGTCTTCCTCGCTTCCGCTGAGGCGTTGGTCGCGCACCAAGGCTTCGGCTACGGACGCTGCCGCGTCTGCCCCGGGCGACCGGCGCACACCCGTGAATTGCGGCTGTGTGAACGCCACGAGCACCTGTGGTCTGTCTTCTGCAGGGACGAGACGGCGACGCCGGATCTGGAGCAGTGGGCGGCTGATCAAAGCGCCTTCCACAGTTTCGGTACCTGCCGAGTCCCGGCCTGCGCCGAACTCTCCGTCTCCCCCTTGGGCCTGTGCCTGGGACACCGCCATCGTTACAACCTGGAGGGCAGGCCCGGCGGCGCGACCATCCCTCAAGCATGGCGACGCGTCTACGAAGACCGAGGCCGCCCCGTCCCTGTGAACATCGAGGATGAACACACCTACGCGCAGTGGCGCGCGAGGACCGGCCCGCTGTTCCGGGCCGGTCAGATCAACCTCAAGAGACTGCGTCCCCTGGTCCGAGCCGAGATCCAGTGGGGCCTCTTCGCACACACCCAGGAGGCGGACCCCGGCTACTGGGCGATCACCTCGATCCAGCGCTTGGTGGCCGTCTGCCGCGAGCGGGGCTTCGACTCGCTGGCGGACGCAGACACTGACGGCGAGCACCACAAGGTCCGGGCAATCGCCCGGTCGCTCCGCGACACCCTTCAGGTGCTCTACTCCACTCCGGAGGAGACCAAAGAGGCCGGCTACATCGAGACCGAGCACTTCGGCCGTCGCTTTCCACGCAGCGCCAGCCGTATCGATCTCACCGCGGTCAGCCAGCCCTGGCTGCGCGACCTACTCTGGGACCACCTCGCTGCTCTCATGCGCTCCCACAAGTGCCCGCGCTCTCGCGCCCCCTTGGACAACGCCCGCCGCGCCTGCATGGAGCTCAGTGCCTTCTTGGCTATCGATGCCCCGGACGTCGGCCATGACCCCAGGGCACTTACCACCCGCCATGCCGAACGGTTTGTCGCCGATCAACGCCAACGGGAAGGCAAGGGCATGCCGACACTCGCACGACCCGTCCGTGACAACGGCACGCCTTCACTCGTCACCCCGAACATCCGAAGGATCGTCTTCAACTACAGCCGCAAGATCCTCTATGACGCCCTCGAATCCGGCGAAGCCGACCGAATCGGCCTGGACCGCTCCTTCATCACCGCATTCCCACCCGGCGGGGAGGCCCAACGCGTCTCGCGCAACCCCTTCACCGACCAGGTCGCCCGCGCGCTCGCTGACGAGGCCAACCTGCAGCAGTTCGCTCGTGAATACGACGTCAACGACCGTGGCCTGCGCGACATTTGGGAGGCCCTCGTGCTCACCGGACGACGTTGCAGCGAAGTGCTCAAGCTCCGTCTGGACTGCGTCGGCCGCTACCACGGCCGACTGCCGATGCTCTGGCACGACCAGACCAAGGTCGGGAACTACAACGAGGGCATCCGCATCCCCGAACGGCTTTACACCAGCCTCGAAAAGCGCCGCCGCACGACGCTGGAACGCTTCGAGCTGCGAAACGGACGCCAGCCCACCGCTGAAGAGCGGACCGGGATGGCGCTGTTCCCCACCGAGGTACGCAATCGCGGAGAGCGGCGATCAATCAGCCACACCTTCTTCCACCTGCAGTTCAAGAGCTGGGTCGACAGCCTCGACCTCGGGAAATGCGTCCCCCACCAGGCGCGTCACACGCTGGCCACCAAGCTCCTGAGCAATGGCGCCAGCCTTGCCCACATCCGGCGCTACCTCGGTCAGGTCTCCGACCGGATGGCCGAGCACTACGCCAAGGTCGCCGACTCCGAGATCGAGACCGTCCTGCAGGCCGTCTGGGTCTCCGGCCCCGGAGCCGCCCGCCCCGGGGAACTCCTCACCGGCGCCGAACCCCTCAGCCGCGAGCAAGCCACGGCCCTGGCCCTGGACCTCAGCCGCCGCAGCACTCCGGCCGAGGGCGGTTTCTGCACCTTCCAACCCGTGGTCAACGGCGACGCCTGTCCCTGGAAGCTCAACTGCGAAGGCTGCGACAAATTCGTCCTCTCCGGCGCTGACCTCCTCTACTGGCGGCGCAAGCAGGAGCAGTGGCGAAGTATCGCCGAGAGGGCGCCCGACGACGCCACCGCCGACTACCTCCACCAGGTCTTCGAACCGACCGCACGGGCCATCGATGGCCTGGAACGGGTACTGGCGGGTCTCGGCCTGCTCGAAGACGCGCTGGCGCTGGACCTGCGCCGGCCCCAGGACTTCTACCACCGCCTCTGGAACACCGCCTTCCAGACCAGCGACCTCGCCGACCTCGCCAGCGACGCCGCCTACACATCCATCACCGAGGGGCCATGAGCACCAAGCCGCACCAACGGACCGCAGCCGCCATCGCTTCGCGCCGTCAGACCGCCGAGGCGATGCTCGACCGAGTCCGGGAGGCCCTTGCCCGGATGGAGCGCAGCCGCGCGCCGATCACGGTGGCCGCCGTTGCCCGTCAAGCCGACGTCTCCCGCACGTTCCTCTACCAGAACTCCCAGGCCAAGGACCTCATTGCCCAAGCGTCCACACGAAGTGGTGTCGGCCGTGAGCAAGACCGCGAGGACGCTGACGCCCGCCTCACGGCCTCGTGGCGCGAACGGGCACTCAACGCCGAGGACGGTCTGAAGACAGCACTGGGAGAGGTCCGTACTCAGCGTGATCGCATCGGCGAACTCCTCGGCCGAATCCGTGACTTGGAACAGGATCTACCCAAGGACGCCGTCCAGCGCGTGATGACGGAGAACACCACCCTCAGACGCCAGATCCAGCAACTCGGCGGCGAGCGCAGGAGCCTGGAAGACCGGTTGAAGGGGGCGCGCGAGAACAACCGCTTCCTCGACAAGCGCGTTGCTGAACTCGAGGCTCAGCTTGCCGAGCTGCTGACCCAACGCGGCGCACTGGACTTGCCTTGACGCTTCGTAACTGCCCTGGCGACCAGACATGTTCGTTCCCGGTGTAATGTCCCTCTACCGGGGCTGACCGTTCACGTTGTCCTCGAACAGTTCCCGGGTACGGCACAGCAGGGCTTCCCGCACGTCGTCCGGTGACAGGACCCGCAGTGGTGTGGCCAGGCTGAGGAGGTACTTGGCGAGCCCGTCCGCGTCGGGGCCGCCGATGTTGACGATCGTGGCGTCGGGGCCTTCCGGGCGGTGGGTACCGACCGTCGGCGGGATCAGCCGAAGCGACTGATCCAGGGGCAGCGGGAGGCGGATCGTCACGTAGAGCGGGTAGGTCCCGGTCGCGATGGAGCGGGAAACAAGAAGGGCCGGGTCAGGTGGGTCGATGAACTCCACCGGGCGTCCGGCCGGCTGTATCTGGCCGACCCTGTCGGCTCGGAAGGTACGCCACTCGTTCCGCCTCACGTCCCGGGCGACGAAGTACCAACGGCGTCCCGTGTAGAACGCCGCTGAGCGCGGCCTCGCGCAGCCCGACGGCCACGGCGAGTGCCTCTTCGTCATCGAGGATCAAGGGCGGCAGCCGTGCTCCGGCGCGGAGGCGATAACCGCCCCACGGCCCGGGGTCGGACTCGACTCCGTAGCCGATTTCTCGGAGCCTGGCGATGTCCCGCCGCACCGTGCGCTCGGTGACCGCCATGTGGTCGGCCAGCTCGCCGCAGGTCCACGACGGCCGCGCGGACAGCAGTGAGACCAGTCGCAGCAGACGGGCGGATGTACTGATCACATCGTGAAGTGTCCCGCATGACCAGGACCGAATCTGTCCTGGTCCCGGCATAGCGTCTTCCCCATGAGCACCGGAAATACGTCCGCACCCGCGATCCGCTACTCGGCCATCACTTTTGACTGCCCGGACCCCGCCGCAATGGCCCGCTTCTATGGAGAGGCCCTCGGCCTGCCTGTCGCCTACTCCAGCGACGACTTCATCCTGCTCGGCCAGGAGGGCTCGGCTGGACTGGGGTTCAATCGGCTGACCGACTACAGGCGTCCCACCTGGCCGGACCCGTCCCAGGAGAAGCAGGCCCACATCGAACTGGGCGTCGACGACCTGGAGGGCGCGCAGGCTCACCTGCTGGCCCTGGGTGCTGTCGAGCCCCCGGCCCAGCCCCAGCCCGACCGGTGGAGGGTCCTGCTGGACCCCGCTGGCCACCCGTTCTGCATCACCACCCTGGTCTGAGCATGATCGGCAGACTCATGACCATGACCGCGCACCCGGGCAGGGGCGGCGAACTCGCCGCCGTCCTGCTGAGGGTCGCGGAGACGCTGCACGGCTTCCCTGGCTGTGAGATCTATCTGATCAGCCAGGACGCAGCCGATCCGGACACAGTGCATGTCACCGAGGTCTGGCGGGACGCGGCCAGTGCGCAGGCAGCCCTCGCCGCACCGTCGCGCGCCGACGGTCCCGACCCTGCAGATGTCCTCGCGCTGCTGTCGTCTCCGCCGCAACGCACGGACCTGACTGTCCTCGGCGGAGTGGGTCTCCCCACCGCCGACGGCCGGCCCTGACACACGCCCCTGGCCGCAAGAATGGCCCGCTCGGGGGTCATTCCTGCGGCCGGGTCGCGTAGGACCGGCACTGACATGCCCGTCGCGCCGCTGATGATGCGAGCACTGACAGAACGGCGGCCGGCAGCGCTGTCCTCCACGTCGCGAACATGCACGGGACGTGAACTTGCAGTTCAGGGGCTCTTCTACACACGCGACGCTCGGAAAACTCGACGACGTCCAGTTCGCCCGGCGCGACTACCAGCACCGGGCCCGCCTCGCGGCCCTGGACAGCCCCGCCAGGCAGCAGTGGCTCACGCTCCCCAGCCACTTGCCCGACGGGCGCCCGACACTGATCAACCAGGCGCGGCTCGCCGACCCCAGCCGCTCCCGCCGTACCGTCAGCCTGCTGATTCGCCAGTACTACGGCCGCAGCCGCCACTGGCCCGCGGTGCGTGAAGTCCTGGACACGGTCCTCGATCAGTTCGAGGACGCCGACCGCGTCTCCGACATAGCCAGGGCGTCGACTATCGCCCTGCTCACCGCCCTTGGCTGGAGCGGTGACGTACTGGACAGCAGCACGATCCCGACTCGGGAGGGCCGATCAGAACGGCTCGCCGACCTTGCCGCGGTCACGAACAGTACCCACTATCTCTGCGGCACGGGTGGCTGGCGCTACCTCGACCCGGCTCCATTCGATGCCCACGGCATCCCGGTGCTGGCTTTCCACACGCCTGTGGATACGGAAGACCCACTCTGGCGGTGGTCCCGAGGGGTCAGCAGCCTCTGGGCACTGAGCCAGATCGGGCCGGAAGCCCTGGCTGCCGTGCTGGCGGCCCAACGAGACAAGGTCCTTCGGGGGCTTCACGTGACCGAGCCGCTGATGTCGGGCAAGAAGCCGTTCCTGTACGTCGTCGTGTGTGCGGCCGGGGTCGCTGGCGACGTCGGCAAGTCGATTACGGCTGCTCAGGAGGCGAACTGGGACGTGGGCGTGGTGGCCACTCCGCAGGGCCTGGGTTTCATCGACACGGAGGGGTAGCCGATCTGCAACGAATCGAAGAATGATCTCTTGGTCGAGGCCCTCCACAGCGTAGGCAGCCGCGTGCCGCAAGATGAGCGGGCCACATCGGGAACTTCGACGTGGTGGAGGACTTCATACTCAAGCATGCACGCGTACGCCTCCGCGCTCCTGGACGCGGGGGAGAACATCAAGGCGCTCTCCGAGTACCTCGGCCACTCGGACCCGGGCTTCACGCTGCGGACGTACACGCACCTGCTGCCGTCCAGCGACACCCACACCCGCAAGGCGATAGACGACGCCTTCACCGAGGAAGCCGAGCAGGGAGGGCACATCAGTGCCCTCGCCAGAGCCAATGTGCCCTGGCCGCCTGAGGGCGCCTCCCGGCACACGATGAGGGTGGAGCCCTTAAAGCTCCACCCAATGCCCAAGAAACCCCAAGTCAGGGCCACACCAGGCAATAAGGCTGATGCCCCGCCTCATGCAACCGATGGCTGAAGTCCTGCCACTCGTGCAGCAGTTGGTAGACGTTGAACGCGTCGCGCGGGCCGCCGCGGTCCGGGACCGTCGACCAGATGAACGCGGCCGCGCCCACCGCCTCCTCGCCGATGCCGCGCAGCGGGTCGACGACGGTCATGGGGAGCTTCACGACCGCGTAGTCGGGGTGCAGGACGACCAGTTCGAGCGGGGGCACCTTGTGGAGGGGGACGCCTTCGATGCCGGTCAGCACCATCGCGGCCATCGTCTCCGGCTTGATCTTGGTGAACATGCCGTTCATGCCGAGTTCGTCGCCGCCGAGTTCCTCGGGGCGCATCGAGATCGGGACGCGGGCCGCGGTCGCGCCGTCGGGCGCGCCGAAGTATTTGTACGTCACCCCCACCCGACCACCATTCCCGCTCCCCGCCCGGAGCCGGCCCACCGCGTGGTCCAGGCCGTCCACCCGGTCTGTGCGGTCCGCGCTCTCGATGCGGTCCGTACGGTCCTTGCGGTCCGCGCGGCTCCTGCGTTCCGCACGCGTCCTGCGATCCACCAGGTCAGGCCGGTCCATCCGGTCCGTCTGATCCATTCCGTCCACACGATTGACACGATCCACATGATCGGCGCGATCCATACGGTCCATACCGTCCATACGGCTGCGCCGCCCGATCCGCTCAGCGCCACCGCCCTGGATCCGGTCGGACCCACCGGGCGGGACCCGGTCGGAGCCATTGGACGGGATCCGGCCGGAAGCGCCCTCGGCGCGGCCGAGTCCGCCCTCGGACCGGTCGGGTCCCTGCGCGGAGCGGTCGGTTCCGCCCTCGCCCCGGTCGGCACCGGTCGGAATTCCCCCGGTGCCGGTCTGCCCGGTGCCGGTCGGGGAACGGTCGGCCTCGCCCTGCGCACCGCGTCGGCGACGTGAGCGCGGCGAAGCCGGCGGAGCCTCCTGCCGCTGGTCCTGCCGCTGGTCCTGCGAACCGCGTGCGTCGCGTGCGTCACGCGCGGCGCGCGGATCGAGTGGGTCGTGTGTGCCGTGTGCACCCTGCGGACCGTACACGCCCGGCTGCCCCTGCGGTGTGTACGGGGGCTGTGACCCCGGCGACCCCACGGGCGGCGGCGGTACCGAGGGAAGGGGTGGCACGGGCGGCGCCGGCGGTCCCACCGGCCGGGCCGGCGGACCGCTCTGCGGCCCCGGCGACGACTGCGGGCCCGGCCCGGCCGCCCCGCTCACCTCGCCCGGCGCGCTGCGGTCGGTCGACCCGCCCCGCTCCTGCCGTGTCTCCGCGGCCTCCTCCGCCTCGCGCCGGTGCCTGCCCCGCCGGGCACGACGAGGACCGAGGTCACCGGTCCCCTCGCCCAGTCCGCCACCGCGATGCATATCTCCACCCGAACGCATTTCTGGGCCGCGTGACCCCGCCGCGCAACCCGATCATCGTGTCAGTGACCTCCCCCGCGACCGCTCGCCGAAACGTGCGCGCAAACACCAGTCGGCAGGATCTTCGGAGCCTCTGACACCATGGCCTGTGTGAGCTATCCGTACGAAGCCCCAGTTTCGCAGACTCTTTTCGAGCGCGCGGCGGCCGTCACGCCCGGCGGCGTGAACTCTCCCGTGCGCGCCTTCCGCGCCGTGGGCGGTACGCCCCGGTTCATGGTGTCCGGTACCGGTCCCTATCTCACCGACGCCGACGGTCGGGAGTATGTAGATCTTGTGTGCTCGTGGGGTCCGATGATCCTCGGGCACTCCCGGCCCGAGGTCGTCGCCGCCGTCCAGGAGGCCGTCGGGCGCGGCACCTCCTTCGGTACGCCCGGCGAGGGCGAGGTCGCGCTGGCAGAGGAGATGGTCGACCGGGTCGGGCCCCTGGAGCAGGTGCGGCTGGTGTCCAGCGGGACCGAGGCCACCATGTCGGCGATCCGGCTCGCCCGCGGTTTCACCGGCCGTGCCAAGGTGGTGAAGTTCGCCGGGTGTTACCACGGTCACGTCGACTCGCTGCTCGCCGCCGCCGGGTCCGGCCTCGCCACCTTCGCGCTCCCCGACACCCCGGGCGTCACCGGTGCCCAGGCCGGCGACACGATCGTGCTGCCCTACAACGACCTCGACGCCGTGCGCGCCGCCTTTGCCGCCCACCCCGGTGAGATCGCCTGTGTGATCACCGAGGCGTCCCCGGGCAACATGGGCGTCGTCCCGCCGCTGCCGGGCTTCAACCAGGGCCTCAAGGACGTCTGCGCGGAGAACGGCGCGCTGTACGTGTCCGACGAGGTGATGACCGGCTTCAGGACCAGCCGGGCCGGGTGGTTCGGCATCGACGGGGTCGTCCCGGACCTGATGACCTTCGGCAAGGTGATGGGCGGCGGCTTCCCCGCCGCGGCCTTCGGCGGTCGCGCCGACGTGATGGCCCGCCTCGCGCCCGCCGGGCCCGTCTACCAGGCCGGCACGCTCTCCGGGAACCCGGTCGCGACGGCCGCCGGGCTCGCCCAGCTGCGGCTGCTGGACGAGGCGGCGTACGACGTCGTCGACGCCGTGTCCCGGCAGATCCAGGGGCTCGTCACGGACGCGCTCAGCAAGGAGGGCGTCGCGCACACGCTGCAGAACGCCTCCAACATGTTCTCCGTGTTCTTCACGGAGACGCCCGTGCGGAACTACGAGGAGGCCAAGGCGCAGGAGTCGTACCGCTTCAACGCCTTCTTCCACTCGATGCTGTCGCAGGGCGTCTACTTGCCGCCGTCGTCGTTCGAGTCGTGGTTCGTGTCGACCGCGCACGACGAGCGGGCGGTTCAGCGGATCGCCGACGCCCTTCCGGCGGCGGCGCGGGCAGCAGCGGAGGCTTCGGCAGCATGAGTGACATCACGGTCGTCCACCTGATGCGGCACGGCGAGGTCGCCAACCCGGAGGGGATCCTTTACGGGCGCCTGGACGGGTACCACCTCTCCGACCTCGGGCGGCGCATGGCCGACCGGGTCGCCGAGCACCTGGCGCCCCGGGACATCACGCACGTCGTCGCCTCCCCGCTGGAGCGGGCGCAGGAGACGGCGACGCCGATCGCCAAGGCGCACGGGCTCGACCTCGCCACCGACGGGCGCCTCATCGAGGCGGACAACGTCTTCCAGGGCAAGACCTTCGGCGTCGGCGACGGCGCGCTGAAGCGGCCGGAGAACTGGAAGCACCTGGTCAACCCGTTCAAGCCGTCGTGGGGCGAGCCGTACGTCGACCAGGTCGTGCGGATGATGGGGGCCCTCGACGCGGCGAAGGACGCGGCGCGCGGGCACGAGGCCGTGCTGGTCTCGCACCAGCTGCCGATCTGGATCGTGCGGTCGTACGTCGAGAAGCGGCGGCTGTGGCACGATCCGCGCCGGCGGCAGTGCACGCTCGCGTCGCTGACCACGTTCACGTACCAGGGCGACAGGATCGTTTCCGTGGGGTACAGCGAGCCGGCGCGGGATCTGGTGCCGCCGCATCTGCTGGCGGGCGCCAAGCCGGTCAAGGGAAAAGACAAGGCCTTTGGTGCGTGAGTGCTCCGCTGAACAGCCGTGTGTGAGGTTGTCGGGGAACTGCGGGTCCGTCGTGGTTGCTCGCGCAGTTCCCCGCGCCCCTAAGGCGTCTGAGCTTTCCGGAGATCAATAGGAACCGCCGCGTCCTCTCCGCCCTCTCAGACGGTGTGCTTCACGTGAACTGGTGCGTGAACTGACCCAAGGGGGACGTAATGCGCGAGATTTCGCGGAGGGGGATGCTCGGTGTCGGCGCGGGAGCGGTCGCCGGACTGGGGCTGACGGGATGCGGTACGGGGTCCGGGGGCAAGCCGACCGAGGCCGGCGGGGCCGGTGACGGCGGCAAGGGCTCGGGGAAGAAGAAGCCGGGGAAGACGGCGAAGCCACTGGGTGACGGGTCGACCTCGTACACCGGCAAGCAGCCGAACCAGCCGGGCAAGCCGCGGCCGCTGGCGCCCGGCGAGACGCCGCCGCAGTTCGTGGTGTTCTCCTGGGACGGGGCCGGAGACGTCGGGAACGGGCTTTTCGAGCGGTTCCTGAAAGCCGGGCGGGACCACGACGCCCATATGACGTTCTTCCTCTCCGGGATCTATGTCCTGCCGGAATCGAAGAAGCGTCTCTACCTTCCGCCGAACAACGCGCCCGGCGCCTCCGACATCGGTTATCTGACGGACGAGCACATCAAGTCGACGCTGGGACACCTGCGTACGGCGTGGCTCGACGGGCACGAGATAGGCACCCATTTCAACGGCCATTTCTGCGGCGGCAGCGGCTCGGTCGGCAACTGGACGCCGAAGCAGTGGCGCAGCGAGATCGAGCAGGCGAAGTCCTTCGTCAAGGAGTGGCGGACCAACAGCGGCTGGACGGACGTCGAGCCCCTGCCGTTCGACTACGACAAGGAGCTGGTCGGCGGCCGGACGCCGTGTCTGCTGGGGCAGGAGAACCTGCTGCCCACCGCGCGCGAGCTGGGCTGGCGCTACGACTCCTCCTCGCCCGGCGGCCTCCAGGTCTGGCCGAAGAAGAAGCAGGGTCTGTGGGACCTGCCCCTGCAGTCCGTGCCGTTCCCCGGGCGGAGCTTCGAGGTGCTCTCCATGGACTACAACATCATGTACAACCAGTCCCAGAACTCCACCCAGGCCCCACCCGCCAACTACCCGGCCTACCGCACCCAGGCCACCGGCGCGTACGTCGCCGGGTTCCAGCGGGCGTACGAGACGAACCGGGCGCCACTGTTCATAGGGAACCACTTCGAGGAGTGGAACGGCGGGGTCTACATGGACGCCGTCGAGGAGGCCCTCAAGCACATCGCGCGGGCCAAGGAGAAGGCCAAGGACGGCGAGATACGGATCGTGTCCTTCCGGCAGTTCGTGGACTGGATGGACGCGCAGACCCCGGACGTCCTCGCCAAGCTCCAGACCCTCGGCGTGGGGCAGGAGCCGACCGGTGGGTGGAAGGAGTTCCTGGGAGCCGGTTCGACAGCCTGACCTGCGGAGAAGGGGGCCGTCGACCCCGCCGTAAGCCCCCGAAACGGGCATGCGAAACTTTTCACATGAGTGTCCGTACGAGCCGCAGTCGTGCCGCTTTGCTCTCAGCCGGGGCCGCCGCCCTGGCGCTGACGCTGTCCGCCTGCGCGGGCGGGGGCATCGAGGGCGGTGGCGGTCAGACCGGCTTCATCACCGGATCCGACGGGATCGCCACGGTGAAGAAGGGGGACCGGGACACCGCGCCCGACCTCTCCGGGAAGACCATCGACGGCAAGCAGCTCGACCTCTCCGCCTACCAGGGCAAGATCATCGTCCTGAACGTGTGGGGCTCCTGGTGCGCGCCCTGCCGCGCCGAGGCCCCCAACCTGGCCAAGGTCTCCGAGGACCTCGCGGACCAGGGAGTGCAGTTCGTCGGCATCAACACCCGCGACACCAGCACCCGGCCCGCGATCGCCTTCGAGAAGCAGTACAAGGTCGAGTACCCGAGCCTGTACGACCCCACGGGCAAGCTGCTGCTGCGCTTCGAGAAGGGCTCGCTCAACCCGCAGCTGATCCCCTCCACCCTGGTCGTCGACCGGGAGGGAAAGCTCGCGGCGCGCACCCAGCAGGCGCTGAGCGAGGAGAAGCTGCGCAAGATGCTCGACCCGATCCTCGCGGAGAAGTGACGTGATGGTGTCGGGAACGGCCGCGCTCACCACGACCGCCGCCGAGCTGAACGAGACCGTCTTCAACGGGGCCCTGCTGCTGGCCCTGCCGATCGCCGTCCTCGGCGGACTCGTCTCCTTCTTCTCCCCCTGTGTCCTGCCACTGGTGCCCGGCTATCTGTCGTACGTCACCGGAGTCGGCGGCACCGACCTGGTCGACGCCCGCCGCGGCCGGATGGTGGCCGGGGCCGGGCTGTTCGTGCTCGGGTTCACCATCGTGTTCGTCTCCAGCGGCGCGCTCTTCGGCTACTTCGGCCGGACCCTGCTGGAGCACCAGGACGTGCTCACCAAGGTGCTCGGCGCGCTGATGATCGCCATGGGCCTGTTCTTCATGGGGCTGATGCCCTGGTTCACCCAGCGCGAGTTCCGCTTCCACACCAAGCCGGCCACCGGGCTCGTGGGCGCCCCGATACTGGGCGCGCTCTTCGGCATCGGCTGGGTGCCCTGCATCGGCCCGACCCTCGCCTCGGTCAACGCGCTCGCCCTCGAACAGGCCAGCGCCGGGCGGGGAGCGCTGCTGATGGTGGCGTACTGTCTGGGGCTGGGCCTGCCCTTCGTGCTCGCCGCGGTGGCCTTCCGTAAGGCGCTCGGCGCCTTCGCCTGGGTCAAGCGGCACTACGCGTGGGTGCTGCGCATCGGCGGCGGCATGATGATCACGATCGGACTGCTCATGCTGACCGGCGCCTGGGACCGCATCATTCAGGAGATGCAGGTCTGGTCCTCCGGTTTCACCCCTGGGATCTGAGCCAATGACGACGACCGACTCCGGCCGCGAGGCCTCCGGCGAGCGGAAGAACAGCACCGAGCACACCGGCGACGGCGACGGCGAGGACCGTCCGGCCGGCGCGGCCCGGTCCACGGACCGGGCCCGGCCGTCCGGGAAACGCGGTTCCACCGCCGCCGACCGGCCCGCCGCTTCGGCCTCCGCCACCGGTCGTGCCTCCGCGTCCCCCGACGACAACGAGCTCGGAGCCGCCGGCTCGCAGCTGTCCACCGCTCCGCAGGAGGACGCGCCGAACCTGCCCGCGCTGGGGGCGATCGGGTGGGCCCGCTGGTTCTGGCGGCAGCTGACCTCGATGCGGGTCGCGCTGATCCTGCTGTTCATGCTGACGCTCGCGGCGATCCCCGGCTCGCTGATCCCGCAGTCGGGACAGGACGAGACCCGGGTCGCCGACTTCATGGAGCGGCACGACACCCTGGGACCGATCTACGAGAAGCTCGGGCTGTTCCACGTCTACAGCTCGGTGTGGTTCTCGGCGATCTACATCCTGCTGTTCATCTCGCTCATCGGCTGCATCGTGCCCCGCACCTGGCAGTTCGTGGGCCAGCTGCGCGGCCGCCCGCCGGGCGCGCCCAGGCGGCTGACCCGGCTGCCGGCCTACGCCACCTGGCGCACCGAGGCGACGCCCGAGCAGGTGCGCGAGGCCGCGCTGAGGGCGCTGAAGAAGCGCCGGTTCCGCGCGCACCTCGCCGGGGACGCGGTCGCCGCGGAGAAGGGCTATCTGCGGGAGGCGGGCAACCTCGCCTTCCACATCGCCCTGATCGTGATGCTCGTCGCCTTCGCCTGGGGCCAGCTCTACCGCTCCGAGGGCAACAAGCTGATCGTCGAGGGCGACGGCTTCGCCAACACCCTCACCCAGTACGACGACTTCAAGTCCGGCAGCCTCTTCACCGCCGAGGACCTCAACCCCTTCAGCTTCGACCTCAAGAACTTCCGGGGCACCTACGAGGTGAGCGGGCCGAACAAGGGCACCCCCCGGATCTACGAGGCGTACATCGACTACGCGGTCGGCGCGGACGGCAAGGAGAAGTCGACCAAGATCGAGGTCAACAAGCCGCTGGAGATCGGCGACTCCAAGGTCTACCTGGTCAGCCACGGATACGCCCCCGTGATCACCGTGCGGGACGGCAAGGGCGAGGTCGTCTTCAGCGACGCCGCGCCGCTGCTGCCGCTGGACTCCAACGTGACCTCCTCCGGCGCGATCAAGGTCATGGACGGCTACACCAACGCCCAGGGCAAGCGGGAACAGCTCGGCTTCCAGGCGTTCTTCCTGCCGACGTACGGCGGCGAGAACACGGCCGTGCTCTCGCAGTTCCCCGCGCTGCTGAACCCCGTGCTCAACCTGGAGCCCTACCACGGTGACCTCGGGGTCGACTCGGGTGTGCCGCAGAGCGTGTACCGCCTGGAGAAGCGGAAGCTGAAGGCGTACGAGGACGACAAGGGCGCGCAGGTGCGGGAGAACCTGAAGGTCGGCGAGACCATGACGCTGCCCGGGGGGAACGGCACGGTCACCTTCGACGGGGTGAAGGAGTGGGCCGGCTTCCAGGTCACCCAGCAGCCCGGCAGCGGGTGGGCCCTCGCCGGAGCGATCGCCGCCATTCTCGGCCTTGCCGCGTCCCTCTTCGTGCAGCGCCGCCGGGTGTGGGTGCGGGCGGTGGCCGGGGCCGACGGGGTCACGGTCGTGGAGATGGCGGGGCTCGGGCGCAGTGAGTCGGCGAAGGTGCCGGAGGAGTTGGGTGACTTGGCCGGGCTTGTGCACGACGAGGCTCCTACTGTCGCTGAGCTTGGTCCCGATGGTGAGCCGCCTGCTGGTGCCGAGGCCGACGGCGGTGACGCTGACCGGCGCTCGCCGGGTGCCGCTGCGCCCACCCGTGCCGCCCCAGCGGCACGATTGCCCGCAGCAAAGACGGACCTGAAGACCTCCACCTCTACCCCCAACCCCCCAGCCGTGCCGTCCGAAGGGGCCGAGCAGTGAATCTCGCCGCCGCCACCAACGAAAACCTCGCGAGCATCAGCAACACGCTGATCTACTCCGCGATGGCCGTGTACACCCTGGCCTTCTTCGCCTACATCGCCGAATGGCTCTTCGGGAGCCGGAGCAAGGTGGGCCGTACGGCCGCCGCGCTGACCTCCGAGGGCGGTGCCGCCGCGGAGAAGGCGGACGCGCCCGCGGTGACGGTGAAGACGGCCGGCGGGACCTCCGTGCTGGAGCGGCCGAAGGTGGTCGTGCGGGCCGCCACCGGCTCCCGGGACGTGCCGGACGGGCCCGGCGCCCACGGTGGGGACGAGCAGGGCGACCTCTACGGCCGTATCGCCGTGTCCCTCACCGTGGTCGCGTTCCTCGTCGAGTTCGGCGGGGTGCTCACGCGGGCGCTCTCGGTGCAGCGGGCGCCGTGGGGCAACATGTACGAGTTCAACATCACCTTCTCCACCGTGGCCGTCGGCGTGTACCTCTCGCTGCTCGCGCTGCGGAAGAACGTCCGCTGGCTCGGGCTGCCGCTCATCACGAGTGTCCTCCTCGATCTCGGTCTGGCCGTCACTGTCTTGTACACCGCCAGCGACCAGTTGGTTCCCGCCCTGCACTCGTACTGGCTGTACATCCACGTCTCGACCGCGATCTTCTGCGGCGCCGTGTTCTACGTCGGCGCGGTCGGCACGATCCTGTACCTGTTCAAGGACTCCTACGAGAGCAAGCTCGCGAGCGGCGGCCGGCCCGGCCGGTTCGCGACCTCGGTCATGGAGCGGCTGCCGGCCTCCGCCTCGCTCGACAAGTTCTCGTACCGCGTCAACGCCGCCGTCTTCCCGCTGTGGACGTTCACGATCATCGCGGGCGCCATCTGGGCGGGCGACGCGTGGGGCCGCTACTGGGGCTGGGACCCCAAGGAGACCTGGTCGTTCATCACCTGGGTCGCCTACGCCGGCTACCTGCACGCCCGCGCCACGGCCGGCTGGAAGGGCCGCAAGGCCGCGTACATCGCCATCGCCGCGTTCGCCTGCTGGCTGTTCAACTACTACGGCGTCAACATCTTCGTCAGCGGCAAGCACTCCTACGCGGATGTCGGCCTGGCGGTGCTGCACTCGGTCCGTTCCTGACGCGCATCCTCCAGGCGTTCGTGGACCGGGCCCGGCAGGGTCAAGGACCTCGCTGACCTGTCAGGAGATGGCCGCAGCGTTCGGCGTGCACCCGTCTCGCGCACAGGATGGGCAACGTGGCGGACGGGCCGGACCGCGTGCGGTGTGACGGGTCCGCCCCCACGGACGGGTCCGCCCTCACCAAGGAGGAGGCACGGATCCGCGACCTGACCTGCTGGCGGTGATCCAGACCGTCCGCTCACCGTTGCCGGTCGCGGAGAGGGCGACGGGGCCCGGCACCGTGTGCCCGGCGGAGGTGGGCGAGATGCTCGGCCCCGATCCCGCCTCGGCCTTCGACGCGGCCTCGGTCATCGGTGGACTGCCTCCGGCCTGTCCGGAGTGGCGCGCCCGGCGAGGCCGTCCGCGTGCGCGGGCGTCCAGCGCTCGCACTCCTCCCCCTTACCGGGTGGCCAGGGCGGCGCGCCGGTCGCAGCCGTGACACCACGGCCCCGGCGTCTGCCGACGGGGGCTGTTGGCGCGGGTGTCGTGACGGTCTACGTGGCTGCGTGTGCGGGCAGGCGGGAAAGCGGGTGGAGGGACCGAGGCATGTCTCGAGCGTGTCAGTCACGCTGTTACATCAGGAATCCTGAGAAACACTGACGCCTGTCGCGCGACCCCGTCAAGACCGCTGCGGCAACATTCCCCCTCCGAGGCGTCGAGGCGTGGAGCCTCGAAGGGCGGGTCCGACACGTCTCGGCAACACCCTTGTCATCCGGCGTCGGCGTGTGCATCATCATGGGCATCATCAGGGTTCCTGATACCGGGCTTGTCGCCCGGCCCTACCGGGATGCGAAGGAACCCGCCACCGCTCTCTGCTGTGGGCGCCCCCCGGCGGCTTCAGTCGCCCGTTCCGACTTCCCCGGCGGCTCCACCACCCTCACTTCCGCTCCCTCGACGTGCCCGGAGGCATTCATGAGCGCACCCATGAGCACACCCGCGAACGGCAATTTGTCCCGAAGATCCGTTCTCCGGGGAACGGCCGGTGCCGCGGGGCTGTTCACCGCAGGCGGTCTGCTGACCGCCTGCGGTGGCATCAAGGAGTCCTCGGCGCAGACCGACGCGGTGCTCCGGATCGGCTATGTCTCACCCAGCACGGGACCGGCCGCGGGCTTCGGCGAGCCGAACGCGTATCTGCTGAAGAAGATGCGCGCCACCTTCGAGGGCGGACTGAAGATCGGCGGCAAGAAGTACTCGGTCGAGATCGTCGACCGCGACAGTCAGTCGAATCCGCAGACCGCCGCACAGGTCGCGACCGACCTGATCAACAGCGAGAAGATCGACCTGATGCTCGTCACCTCCACGCCGGAGACGGTCAACCCCGTCGCCGACGCGTGCGAGGCGGCCAAGGTCCCGTGTCTGTCGACCGCCGTGCCGTGGGAGGCCTGGTACTTCGGCCGCGGCGCCACCCCCGAGAAGCCGTACACGTACACCTACCACTTCTTCATAGGCGTCGCGGAGATCCATGCCGCGTACACCTCCTTGTGGACCAAGGGCGGGGTGGAGACCAACCGGCGGGTCGGCGTCATGTGGCCCAACGACCCCGACGGCAAGGCGATCCGGGAGGGGCTCGGACCGCAGCTGAAGAAAAGCGGGTTCAGGATCGTCGACCCCGGAGCGTACGAGGACGGGACGAACGACTACTCGGCGCAGATCGCGGCGTTCAAGAAGGCGGACGCGGAGATCTTCAACACCTTCCCGCTGCCGCCCGACTTCGCCACCTTCTGGAAGCAGGCCCGGCAGCAGGGCTACCGGCCGCGCATCGCGTCCATCGCCAAGACCGGCCTCCTCCCCTCCCAGATCGAGGCGCTCGGCTCGCTCGGCCACGGCCTCAGCGCCGGCTTCTGGTGGTCGCCGAAGTTCCCGTTCACGTCCACCCTCACCGACCAGACCGCCGGACAACTGGCCGACGACTACGAGAAGTCGACGGGCAAGCAGTGGAACCAGGTCATCGGTTCCAACATGGCGCTCTTCGAGGTCGCGGTGCACGCGCTGAAGGCGACCTCCGACCCCAAGGACCGGAAGGAGCTGGCGGCCGCCATCGGCAAGGCCAGGCTCACCACCGTCGCCGGGCCGCTGGACTTCACGTCCGGGCCGGTGAAGAACGTGTCCACGGAGCCGCTGGTCATGGCGCAGTGGCGCAAGGCCACGGGGGGCAGCAAGTTCGCCGTCGAGCCGGTCATCGTCGACAACGGCGCCTTCCGCGACATCCCGCTCGGAGGCGAACTTGAGCCCCTCCGCTGAGCCGGCGACCGACACCGTGGGGACAGGGGAGGCCGCCTCGGCGGCCTCCCCGGCCGCGCCTGTGCTCGCCGCGAACGGCATTCACCGACGCTTCGGCAGCCTGGTCGTCCTCGAAGGCATCGACATCACCCTCGCCCCCGGCGAGGCCCTGGGCATCGTCGGCCCGAACGGCGCCGGAAAGACGACCCTGCTCGACATCCTCTCCGGGGCCCAGTCCCCCTCCGAGGGCCGCGTCACCTTCCAGGGGCAGGACGTGACCCGCTGGAAGGTCGACCGCCGCTGCCGCAGCGGCATCGGGCGCTCCCATCAGGTGCCGCGCCCCTTCACCGGCATGACGGCCTACGAGAACGTGCTGGTCGCGTCGGTACAGGGTGGCTCGCACCGGCGCCGGGCCGCAGAGCGGCACGCGCTCGGCGTACTCGAGCGCTGCGGCATGCTCGGCCAGGCCAACCGGCCCGCGGCCGCGCTCACCCTGCTGGAGCGCAAGCGGCTGGAGATGGCACGGGCGCTGGCGACCGATCCGCAGGTGCTGCTGCTGGACGAGATCGCGGGCGGTCTCACCGACGCCGAGACGGACGAACTGATCGCCACCATCGGGCAGTTGCGCGCCGAAGGCATCGCCATCGTCTGGATCGAGCACGTCATCCACGCGCTGCTGAGGGTGATCGACCGACTGGTCTGTCTGGCGCAGGGCCGAGTCCTGGCCGAGGGTGAACCGGACGCCGTCATGTCCGATCTCCGGGTTGTCGAGGCCTACCTCGGGAGCGCGGCATGAGTCTGCTGTCGGTCGAGAATCTGGAAGTACGGCACGGTCTGTTGCGCGCCGTCCGCGACGTCTCCTTCGCCGTGGAGGAGGGCGAGGTCGTGGCGGTGGTCGGGGCCAACGGTGCCGGAAAGTCCACCCTGATGCGGGCCGTCGCCGGAGCACACCGGCCGGCTGAGGGCCGTATCGGCCTGGCGGGTGTGGACGTGACGGCCCGGCGGGCCCACGACCGTGTCGAGGCCGGGATCGCGCTGGTCCCGGAGGGGCGGCGGCTCTTCGCCGACCTCACCGTGGAGGAGAACCTGCTGGTCGCGTCCCGGGTGCGGCGCCCCGGACCGTGGGACCTGGCAGCCGTCGTGGCCGCCTTTCCGCTGCTCGACGGGCTGCTGAAGCGGCGCGCCGGCAACCTGTCGGGCGGCGAGCAGCAGGCCGTGGCCATCGGCAGGGCGCTGATGACCAACCCCCGGCTGCTGATGCTCGACGAGGTCTCCCTCGGCCTCGCGCCCATCGTGGTCGACACCCTCTACGACTCGCTCGGCGAGATCCTCTCCGGCGGTACGACGGTGCTGCTGGTGGAGCAGGACCTCGGCCGCGCCCTGGGGGTGGCCCGGCGCGTGCTGTGCATGCTCGAAGGCCGCGTTGTCCTGGACGAACCCGCCGACGACGTCACCCGCGACCAGGTGGTCGAGGCGTACTTCGGACTCGGTCGGGCGGCGGCGGCCACGGACCGCACCATGTCCGCAACCGCGCAGGAGGAACCGGCATGAACTGGATCAACGCCATCGTGCAGGGCGTCATGCTCGGCGGCGTCTACGCGCTCTTCGCCTGCGGCCTCTCCCTGATGTTCGGCGTGATGCGGACCGTCAACCTGAGCCACGGCGACCTCGCTGTCCTCGGCGCGTTCCTCGTCGCGGTGCTGGCCGCCGCCGTCGGCATCAGCCCGTTCTTCGCGGTCCTGCTGGTCCTGCCCGCGATGGGCCTGGTCGGAGTGGCGTTGCAGCGGGGCATCCTCAGCAAGGCGCTGCGCACCGGCGAGATGTCGTCGATGCTGGCCACCTTCGGTCTCGCCATCGTGCTGCAGAACGTGCTGCTGGAGATCTTCAGCGCCGACTCCCGCTCCCTGGACGTCGGTTCGCTGTCCACGTCGGGTCTCCAGCTCGGGTCGTCGGTGAGCATCCCGTACCTCGGTGTGCTGACCGTGGCAGTGGCGGTCGCGCTGCTCGGCGGGCTGCAGCTGCTGCTCGCCCGTACGGGCATCGGCCGGGCGATCCGCGCCACCGCCGCCGACGCGGACACCGCCGAGCTGGTCGGGATCGACAGCCGCCGGGTGTACGCCTGGGCCGCCGCGATCGCCGTCGCCACCGCGGGTCTGGCGGGAGCGTTCTTCGCGATGCGGTCGTCGTTCAGCCCGGCCATGGGGCCGACCCAGCTGCTGTTCGCCTTCGAGGTCGTCGTGATCGGTGGGCTCGGTTCGCTGTGGGGGACGCTCGTGGGGGGCATGGTCCTCGGCGTCGCCCAGACGGTCGGAGCGCAGGTGGATCCGCGCTTCTCCATCGTGGCCGGACACGTGGTGTTCCTCGCGGTCCTGGCCTTCCGTCCGCAGGGCCTGCTCGGCATGAGAAGGAGCCGTACATGACCACCGCACCACCGGTGCCCACCGCCACCGCCACCATCCACCGGTGGACCCCCGTCTCCCGTACGGCGTCCGGTGCACTGTCCGCCCTGCTGCTCGCGCTGGCGTTCGCCCCCTTCGTCTTCACGCCCGAGGCGACCGCGAAGCTGACGACCCTGTTCGTCCTCGTCGTCGTCGCGGCCATGTGGAACGCGCTGGCGGGCTACGCCGGCCTGGTCTCCGTCGGCCAGCAGGGTTTCATCGGCCTCGGCGCGTACGGAGTCTTCCTGTTCGTCGACCGAGGCGTCAGCCCCTTCCTCGCGGTCGTCCTGTCGGCCCTGCTCGCGGGTGCCGTCGCCGTGCCCACCTCGCTGCTCGCGTTCCGGCTCACCGGCGGGCAGTTCGCCATCGGCATGTGGGCGATCGCGGAGTTCTTCCGGCTCGTCGTGGTGAACACGCCTTCGCTGGGCGGCGGTTCCGGGCGCTCGCTCACCGATCTGTCGGCCACCGATCCGGCGGTGCGGCAGGCCCAGGTGTACTGGCTCGCCCTAGCGCTGATGAGTGCGCTGCTGCTGGCCGTGTTCGTGCTGCTGCGCAGCAGGCTGGGAGCTTCGCTGGAGGCGATCCGCGACGACCCGGTGGGCGCGGCCTCCGTCGGGGTACGGGTCACCTCGGCGAAACGGCTGGTCTTCGTCCTGGCGGCAGTGGGCGGCGCGGCAGCCGGTGGACTCACCCTCGCCAACACCCTGCGGGTGCAGCCGGACTCCATCTTCGGGGTCCACTGGTCCGCGTACATGATCTTCATGGTGGTCATCGGCGGCCTCGGCACCTTCGAGGGACCGATCATCGGGGCGATCGTGTTCTTCCTGGTGCAGGACTGGTTCGGCGACACCGGAGGCACCTGGTACCTGATCGGGCTCGGCGCGCTGGCCATCGGGATGACGCTGTGGATGCCCCATGGGCTGTGGGGTACCGTGGCTCGCCGACATGACCTCGAACTCCTACCTGTCGGCTATCGGGTGAAGGCACCGGGCGTCTGACCTGGGCGACGGTCCCGCCCGACCTCCCCGACGACCGACCGTGAGGTGCGAACGATGGCGGAGGCAGCCGATCGGGATCCGGAGCCGGATACGTATCCCGCTCCGGACTCCGAGGGCCACAAGGGCCCGCTGACGATCTATCTCGTCAAGCAACTCGAACTGGCCATCCGCTCGTTCATGGACGAGGCCCTGCGGCCGTACGGGCTCACCACGTTCCAGTACACGGCCCTGACCGTGCTGCGGCACCGAGGCGGGCTCTCCTCCGCCCAGTTGGCCCGCCGCTCCTTCGTCAGACCCCAGACGATGCACGAGATGGTGCGCGCGCTGGAGGAGCGCGGGCTGATCGAGCGTGCCCATGCCCCGGGAAACCGGCGGATCATGGAGGCCCGGCTGACCCGGGAGGGGGAGGACCTGCTGACGGCGTGCGCGCCGGCGGTACAGAAGCTGGAGGACCAGCTGCTTCTCGGCATGCCGGAGACGCGGCGGTCCGCGTTCCGGCAGGGCCTGGAGGACGGGCTCGCCTCCTTGACGGGGTGGCACCAGGGCTGACGGCCGGGGGACCAGCGGGCTGCCGCCCGGCCCGGCCCGCTTCCCGTTCCTGCCGGGCCACAGCCTGCGCAGGAGGTCAGAGGCTCCTTCCCTCCGGAGTGGCTGAGGAATCGTCCGGCTCGTACGGCGAGCCGTCGGTGACAGAGAGGAGGCCGAGGCCGTCGGCATCGACCTCCGCGTGGGAAAGCGACGGCGTGATGGCCGGAACCCCTCCGGCCGCCGGAAGGCGGCAGCACAGGCCAGACCGGTGCTGCCGCCGGGGTGCGGGCCCTTCTCGACGATGGCCTCACCTCGCATTGGGGTATGAGGCTCCCGGGGCGAGGCGGTCCAGGTCCCTTTGGAGGCGGGCGGTCACCTCGGGGCCGGTGGGGTCAGGGGTCCGCCTCGTACCAGGTCGCGTGGAGTGCGCGGCGTACACGGAGGTGGAGGCCGGGGTCCGTGCCCGGCGGTGGGCGGTGGGACTCGTCCGTGCGGCCGACGGCGATGGCCGCGCGGTGGTCGTCGGAGGAGTGGTGCGGGGCCGCCGCGATGAAGGTGAGGGCCGCGAGCCACTCGTGGGGGTCCAGCGCGGGGAGGGTCTCCCGGAGGTGGGACACCGCGAAGTCCGGTTCTCCCAGGGCGAGTTCATGGTGGGCCCGATGGAGGGGGCGAGCGCTGCCGTAGTGGGCGGCCAGGGCACGGTGGGCGTCCCGCCAGACCGTGGCGGCCGGGTGGCCGTTCACGTGGCGCAGGCGCAGCAACAGCAGGGTTCGGAGGAAGGGGTCGCCCACGAAGTGGTCGGGGGCGGGGGGATGGCCCTCCGCCGTCAGTCGGCCTTCCAGCGCCCGTACGCCCGACGCGCCGAAGCCGGAGGGGAGCCGGGACTCGGCGAGGGCGACGGCGGAGTCGTGGTCGTGGGCGACGGCGAGGACGGTCAGCTCGTCGAGATGGTCCACGTCCGGGAGAAGGAGGTCCAGCAGCGCTTGGTAGGTGGGGCTTCCGGCGTGGTCGGCGAGCAGCAGGTCGGCCGGACCGGTGAGCCCTCGGGGGAGGTTCCGGCGGGCCGATTCGGCTATGAGTGCCGTGCCGAGCGGGTTGCCGCCCGTCAACCGGTGGACCAGGGAAGGGAGGTGCGCCGGAACCGGCTGCCGGGGGCACGCCCCTTCGATCACATCACGCGTGTCGTCGGCCGAGAGGGGCGGCAACGACACCAGCAGGGCGTGCGAGGACGGCGTACCGCCCGGAGCCCAGCCGTTGCCGGTACGGGTCGCCTCCGCGAGCGTGCGGCGGGCCGCGTTCCGCAGGGCGGGGTGGCCCTGCCCCCGCAGCCCCGCGAAGAACGCCACCTGGTCCGCCTGGCCGTCCGCCCGCGCCCGTAGCACGGACTCCATCAGCCGCCGCCCCGCCGCCTCCTGCACGTTGTCCAGCAGCACCACCGGCCGCCCGGTCCGCTGCGGGCGCGGTACGACCCCCGCGCCCCCTGCGTACGCGTCGTCGAGGTCCGTCAGCAGCGCCCGTACGAGATGGTGCTCGGCGTGGGTCCGGGCGTCGCCGCCCGCGTGGAAGTGCCGGGAGAGCAGAACCATGCCGAGCTTGGGGTTCCCGGCCGCGTGCGGATGGTCGCGGTACCAGACGGCGCCCCGGCGCAGCCGCCGGTGCGAGGACGACATCCCCTCGCTGAACGCCTCCAGCGCGCCCTCGACGATCGCCTCGACCACCGGTCCCTGGTCCGACAGCGACGACACCAGCCGCGCCACGGCCTTCCCCACCCACCGCCCCGCCAGCCAGCCGCCCGTGTCGCTCAGCAGCAGGACCCGCTCCGCCTCCGCGCAGATCCGCGACAGCCCGCGATCCCCACCCACCGGCCGCGACGGCGAGCAGCCCGCACGCCAGCCGGGGAACGTGATCCGCCCGGCCCCGCCCAGCGGCTCCGCCAGCTGCTCGGCGACCACGGTCAGCGCCTCGTACGCCGGTGACCACGATGCCGGGGGCCGGCCCGGGGGCGGTCGGTCGAACCGGGTCTCCTCCCCGTCGATCAACGCGACGGGGCTGCGCCCCCGGTAGGCCGCGCGCAACTCCCGCAGCACCGTGCTTCTGCCGAGCCCACGGGCTCCCGCCAGCACCACGAACGGGGGGCCCTCCGGGGGGTGGAACGCCTTGGGTATGTCGAGGAGGGCGTGGGGCTGGATGGTTGCCGTAGTCATAGCTGCTGGTGTTATCAACAGCTGTGGAAGGAGGGGCAGTTGTTTCGGAATGCGGCGAAGTCTGCCCGTTCGCTTACGACTCCGACCGAACGGCGGCTATGAAGGAGAGCCAGGCGGGACGGTTGATGACCAGGATGGGGCCGTGGGGGTTCTTGCTGTCACGGACGGGGACGACGGCGGGGATATCGGGGGCGATTTCGATGCAGTCGCCGCCGTTGTCGCCACTGTGGCTGCTCTTGATCCAGGTCGCTGTGCTCAGCTCGTACCTGTCCATGCTGCTCGTACCCCTTCATCACGTCGCTGATCAGGGCGGCGGACTCGCGAGCTGACGGGATGTCGGCCCTGAGCACATCATAGGTTCGGCTATAACGGGCGTAAGCAGTCGGTTCGTTGTTGAAGTGGCTGTGGTCCATCGACTCGGAGTAGAGCCACCGTTCGTCGGGCAGCTCGATCAGGGACATGGACTGCCGGGGACGGAAGATCCCGAACAGGTCCGCCGGAGCCACCTGGATGCGGATGTTGGGCCGCCGTCCGGCGCTCAGCAGGTGCGCGCACTGGTCGCGCATGATGTCCGGGTTCCCGACCGCCGTGCGAAGGCAGCTCTCGTCCAGGACCACGACGTACAGCGGGGCGTCGTCGGAGAGGAAGCGGGGCTGGCGGCTCATGCGGGCCCGGACGCGTTCCTCCACCTCATCGCCCGGGATGGCCTGGGAGAAGAGCGCGCGGGCGTAGTCCTCCGTCTGCAACAGGCCCGGGACGACCCGCTCCTGGTACTGCCGCAGCCCGACCGCCACCGCCTCCATCTCCACGCGGCGCTCGAACCAATCCGGGTGCTGGACGGTCGGATACCAGTCCACCTTGGCCCACATCCGCGCCAACACCCCACCCGTTCCCAGCACTTCGTCGCACCGTTTCGCGAACTGGTCGCTCGGGATCCTCGTG
Organism: Streptomyces sp. MNU76; assembly: GCF_020982545.1. GTDB lineage: Bacteria > Actinomycetota > Actinomycetes > Streptomycetales > Streptomycetaceae > Streptomyces. The sequence continues at coordinate 614,172 of NZ_JAJKLK010000019.1, forward strand.
CCCGCCTCGATCTTCGCCACCTGGGAGCGGTCGCACGGGATCTGCCGCGCCAGTGCCTCCTGGGTCAGCAGCGCGCCCTCGCGGTAGTGCCGCAGCACCTCGCCGAACAGCACCGAACTCCCGGTGCCGACCGCCCCGTCCGCGTTCCGCCTCGTCATGACGACCCCCTCGTGCGGTGTGGCAATGGTCCAGTGCCACACGTCCCGCGTTGATATCGACCGTTCCCGTGGGCGACGCTGGATACACCCAGAGTGACGAACGGGGCTGTGGAGTGGGCGTGGAACCAGAGGGGCAGCTTGTCTTCGATCCGCGGACGCGGCGCGTGGGCGAGTACCGGGACAGGGTAGGGCCGTACGCGTTGCTGCGTCCGGTGGGCGGCGGCCGGGAGTGGGAGGCGGATCCGGTGACCTTGCGGCCGGCGACTCCGGCGGAGCGGCTCGGGGCGCAGGTCAGGGCCGCCAACCGCCTTACGAAGAGAAGGGTGTGACGTTGCGTCAACTTGACCCCTTGGGTCCGCCCCCCGTTCCGGTGAACGGATGTGCGGTGTGCGCGGAGCTGGCCGTACGGCGGGACGAGGCGCGGGCCCGGTACGACCGGAGCGCGGAGACGGACGCGAACGTGCTGCTCCGTCACCATCAGCGACGGGAGCACGCCGGAGGCCCCCGCACTCGCGACCGCGCCCGCCGTGTCTTCCGTTACGTGCCCTACGTCATCGCGCAGGACACGACGGCGGAGCCGGAGTACGAGGCGCGGTGTGTGTCGGGCGACGAGACGGAGTGCGGCGCGGAGTCGGGCGTGCACAGTGATCCGGCGGCCGTGGAGGAGTGGCAGCGCAGGCACACACAGGAGACCCGGCACCTGCGCTACCGGCGCAGCTTCGGCGACTACTCGGTGCTGGAGCCGCTGGAGGAGGTGCCCTCGTGAGGGTGGCCGCATCGGCCCTTGCCCTCGATTCGACCGGATCGACAGAATGATCGCGTGGCGAACGACGAGGTTGGCGAGGTCCCACGGTCAGCCTGTCCGCCCGCCCGCGCCCGATCGAGGCAGCCGCAGGGTGAAGACGGATCCCGCTCCGGGTGTGCTGGTGACGTCGGCCGTTCCGCCATGGGCGCGTACGAGCTGGAGGACGATGGCAAGCCCCAGGCCGCTGCCTCCCGCGTGGCGGCTGCGTGACTTCTCGGCACGCCAGAACCGCTCGAAGAGCATGGGCAGGTCATCGGCGTCGATGCCGGTGCCGGTGTCGGCCACCTCGATGACGACATCCTCACCGTCCACGTACGACGAGATGGTGACGCTGCCGCCCCGCCCTGTGTGGCGTACCGCGTTGGACACCAGGTTGCCGACGGCCTGGCGCAGTCGCGCGGGGTCGGCGATGAGCTGGACGCCGTCCTCGCCGCCGACCGTCAGCCGGATTCCCGCGGCGTCCGACGCGACCCGGTGCGCGGCGGCCACGTGATGCAGAATGTCGCCGAGCCGTACGGCTTCGGGACGGATGCTCAGCTTGCCGGCGTCGGCCGCCGCCAGGTCCTGGAGGTCGTCGATGATGTGCTGCAGCAGCAGTGCCTCCTCCAACAGGGAGGAGACCAGAGCCGGGTTCGGCGTGGCGATGCCGTCCTCGGTGGCCTCCAGCCCGTTGCGGATGTTGGTGAGTGGGGTGCGCAGTTCGTGGGCGACATCGCTGACCATGACCTTGCGCTGCTCCTCAAGGCGCTCCCGGCGTTCGGACATCTCGTTGAACGCCTGCGCGAGGTAGCCGACCTCGTCCTTCGTGCTCACCGGCACGCGCCGGTGCGGTCCGCTCGGGTTGCGTGCGGCGTCCGTCAGCGCCCGCAACGGGCGTACGAGCCGGGAGGCGATCACAGCGGTCACGCCGACGGTGAGTACCAGTACCAGGCCGGTGACGCCGATGATGCGGGTGCGGTTTCGCGCGGAGAGGTCGAACAGCGGTGCGTCGGTGCCGCCGGGAGTGGAGAGGTACAGCAGAGCGGCCGGTGCCACGTAGGTGCGCAGCTGCGCGCGGCGGCTTTCGGCGACGCAGTCCTCTATGACGGCGGTGTACTTGTCGGGCAGTTTCGTGGCCAAGGAGAAACCCGGCTCGACCCTGACCGCGTACTGGGGAGGCAGCGGCAGGTCAGGGTGCCGGGCGGCCAGGCAGGCAGCGGTCATGGTGTTGAGGCGGGCGAGGGGTTCGCGTTCGGTGGCGGTGGGCTGGTCGAGCGGGAGATAGCACGCGTCGGACCCGGCGAGCGCGGCGGGGTTGAACCTGACGGCCGGACGGCCACTTGGGCTGTCGATGCGTTGAGCGTTGATCCCCCGGTCGCGCAGGCAACGGATCTGTTTGTCCGCCCGCCGGCGTAGTATGGAGCGCTCCGCTCCGGGCAGCTGATAGGGACCCGTGGCACGGGGATCGATACCGTCGCCGCCGACCGGGGCGCCGCTGCCGTGCAGCAGCCCCTGGCCCGTGCGCAGCGGGTCGATGACCGCGGATGCCTTCGAGGGCGGTGGTGCGGCGGAGGCGACGGAGTCCGCTATCGGGCCACGGTTCATCGAGGTCAGGACGACACGGCGTCCGGTCCGCTCCGCCAGGTCGCGTACAAGTGGCTCCACCCCGTCCCAGTCGCGGTGAACGGCCGCGTATCCCAGCAGTCGGTCGTAGACACTGGCGTCGTCGGCAAGGACCTGGCCCTGTTCCTGCTGGATCGCCCGGGTGGTGGTCTGCACCGCCAGCCAGGCGGTGGCGCCGATGGAACACACGGCGACCAGCACCGAGGTGGCCATCAGCCGTGCCAGCACGCTCCCCCGCAGCGGCACCCCGCGGCGGGGGAGCCGTGCCCCCTTACGGCGAGACATGGCCGCCGCTCTCCGCGTGCCCCGTCCGGCCGTCCGCCAGCTTGTATCCGACGCCGAAGACGGTCAGCAGGTGGACCGGCCTCCGCGGATCCGGTTCGATCTTCTTGCGGATGCGTGGACCGGAAGACGGTCGCGGGCCCGGAGGGCAGACCTGCTGCCTCCAGTCCTTCGAGGTAGCCGCGCTGACGGGTCCGCCGAGGCGGGCGCGTCGTCGTCCTCGCGGACGAGGACGATCCGCCGATGCCCCAACTCGGTCAGTTGGCCCACGACTTCACGCGTGGCTTCGACATGGTCCGCGCCGACCCATGCCACGCCCTCCAGTTCCTCGCGGCGGCCCAGGCGCACGACCGGGAAGCCGTCCTCGACCAGCCGCTTGAGCTCCGCCCGGGGTCTGTGCCGACCGATGAAGAGACAGCCGTCGGAGTGCTACACCCGTTCTGCCACTTGCACTGCTTGGCGCAGACGCGCCACCCGGACGGCGTGTCAGATCACATGAGGGCGAACGTCGCCGGGCCTCCCCGGGGTCCGGGTGCGAGCTGTCTGACACGACGCTGCCGACCTCAGGCCTGCGCGTGGCCGTATCGCGCCCTGGCTGAGGTCAGGTCGGGTTCGCCGAACCGGGTGCGCAGAAGATCGAATGCGTGGACCTTGTCCGCGCCGAACTTCTCCACGTGCGCGGCATAGGAGTCGGCGGTGAGGAACGTAGGGGGTGTCGTCTTGCTGTGGAACTTGTCCGCGTACATGACCAGTTGCTCTTCGATGGTCTCGGCCAGATAGTCGGCCTCGGGTATGGCGAGCTTCTGTTCGCGGATGTCGTGCCGGGTAAGACCGACTCCCGTGTGGCAGGAGCAGAAGCGGCGCAGGCGCTCCGGGAAGCCCTCCTCCTGGAGGATCTCGTGGCCGAGGACGCCATGGCGGATGTAGTGGCGGTGATCGAGCCGACCGGCCTGGTCGTACAGCCGGTAGACGCCGATGTCGTGGAGCAGGGCGCCGACACGGACGAGGTCGGCGTCGAGGGGGAGGTCTGTCTGTGCCACAAGCTGTTCGGCGATGCCGCAGACGATTTCGCAGTGGGTGAAGACGAGGTCCAGCGCCTCATGCGAGGGCGCGTACCGCTCGTGCAGCGCGCGTACCTCATGGACCGTCGGAAGGATCACTCCGGCAGCGTACCTTCCCACCCACAAGCGATCGGCCGCCGCAGCGGCTGACCCCAAAAGCCGACACACCGGACTCACCCTCTACCAGATCCTCGACGCCCTCCAAGACCTGCTGAACTGCTGGACCGGCACCTGCAACACCTGCCACCAACCCCGGCCCAGAAGGGCCACACCAAGACCAAGACAGACCTAACGGAGTCCTACTGGTCAGGGCCGGTCCGGGCCCAGGGCGTCGCGGACGGCGGTCAGGATGGCTTCGGTGTCGGCGCCCAGGGCGCGGGCGGAGGCCGTGAAGTCGCGGGCCAGGGTGGCCAGTTGGTGGGCGTGCGGGCGGGTCGGTCCGGTCCGTGGCGCCGCCACGCGGGTGCCCGCGCCACGGCGGGTGCGGATCAGCTCGGCGGCCTCCAGCGCGCGGTAGGCGCGGGCCACGGTGCCCGGCGCCAGACCGAGGTCGGTGGCCAACTGGCGCACGGTCGGCAGCCGTTCGCCCTCGGCCAGGCGGCCGGTGACGATCAGCGCGGCGAGCTGCGCCCGGATCTGCTCGTACGGCGGGACCTGGCTGGTGGTGTCGACGCGGACGGCGGGGTCACTCATCGTCGGGTGCCCCGTTCTCGGCGCTCTCGTTCTCGACCGCGCGGGGCGCGACCACGGTGACCAGCGACCAGACGACCGTGAAGAGGTTCAGCAGGGCCAGGGGGTAGAAGACCCAGAAGGTGATCGCGCCCAGCGTGCCGGCGCAGCCGGTCTCCGTCAGCGCGACGGAGATCATCAGGACGGCGTACAGCTGCTGGCTCGACACCAGCAGGCCCCAGGCCCCGGTGACCGCCCACGCGCGGTCACGGCGCTGCTGTTCCCCGCCCGGCCCGTGCGCGATGTGGCGCAGGGCCCAGATGCAGGTGGGGGTGGCTATGGCGAGCGCGCCGAACATCGGGAGGCTGTAGTACAGGCCGGGCCACGGGCCGAGGGTGGCGCGCATCCCGTTGCAGGTGATGTCGACGACCTTGCCGGTGATGAACATCCGGTCGCCGTCCACGGACGCCGTGGCGCCTGTGATCACGAGCAGGACGACGAGGGAGAGACCCTGGAGGACGATCAGAGGACCCATGCGCGGTGGCACATGGTCTCTGACCAGGCGCGGGGCGAGACTCGCGGTGCGTACGGCCTCCTGGGGGCGCAGGGTCAGGGCGTCGGCGAGGAGGACACCGGCCACCGCGCACAGGCCGAAGGCCGTGAGGCAGAACACCACGCGCTGCTCGAACTCGATGTGCCCGAGCGTGGACAGCGCCTGCGCGACGACCAGGCCGACGGCCAGGCCGGACCAGCGGGCGTAGTGGTCGGCGTGGTCGAGGAGCCGGTCCTGGAGCGGGGCGGTGTCGAGCATGGAGAGATCCCCCCGGATCATCTTGTATCAAGCAGTGAGTACAAGATGCCGTGGCCGGGATCTTGTGTCAAACACTCGATACAAGGTGACGCGGGGGAAGACGGGATGCGGGGCGTTCGGGTTCCCCCAGGGGAGGTCAGTCGACGGTGATCGAGTCCAGTTGCGCCCGCAGGTACACGTGCGAGTCCACCGGCGGGTACGCCACCCGTCCGACCGGCGCGGGGACGGACTCCACGATCGTGCCGGGCGTGCACTCGCCGAAGTAGACCAGCGACATCAGCTCCTCGGCGGGCTCGTCGGCCGGGGGCGGCAGGACGCGGTGGCGCCCGGAACGCCAGCGGTCACCGGTCCAACGGGCCATCAGGTCACCGATGTTGATCGTGAAGGCGGCCGGGTCGTACGGGGCGTCCTCCCAGCCGCCCTCGTCCGTGTACACCTGGAGCCCGCCCTTCCCGGCCTGCCGGTCGAGGATGGTCACCGTGCCGAAGTCGGTGTGCGGGCCGATCCTGAACTGGCCCGGCACGGGGTCGCCGATGACGTCCGTCCCCGGGTACCAGTTGATGTTGAAGCCGTAGGTGGGGTGGCTCATATGGCGGGAGAAGAAGTCCGGCTCCAGCCCGAGGGCCTCCCCGAGGAGGGAGAGCAGCAGGTTCTCCAGCTCGCCCATCCGCGCCAGGTACTCCTCGCAGAGCTCCCGCAGCTCCGGCACCTCCGCAGGCCACACGTTCGGCGCGTACCACTCCGCGTTCACGACCGGGTCGTCGAACGGCTCGTGTGTCGCGAACGTCAGCGACTCCTTGAGGTCCGGCGGGGTCTCCGTACCCTCGGCGTACCCGTTCGCCTCGGCCCCGGGCCCGAGCCAGCCGCGCCCGCCGACCTTCACCTCGTACGCCTGCTTGGCCTCGGCGGGCAGGACGAAGAATCTGCGGGCGGCCTCCCGGATACGCGTCCGGAGCGCCGGGTCGACCCCATGGCCGGTGACGAGCAGGAAACCGGCGCTCTGGAGCGCCTCGTCGACGGTCCGGGCGATCCTGGCGCGGTCCTCGGGGCCGCCGTCGAGCCAGGGGCGCAGGTCGATGGTGGGGACACGGGGCGGCCTACTGTCCGGCGTCACTGATGTCTCCGGCGTCGCTGATGTCTTAGGCGTCACTCGCGTCACTCGGATCACCGATGTCCTCGTTCCATAGAGCCGGGTGGTGCTCGACGAAGTCCCGCATCAGGGCCACGCACTCCGGGTCGTCCAGTACCAGGACCTCCACGCCGTGCTCGGCGAGCCAGTCGTGGCCGCCGTGGAAGGTGGTGGCCTCCCCGACCACCACCCGCGAGATCCCGAACTGTCGCACCAGGCCGGAGCAGTACCAGCACGGCGAGAGCGTCGTCACCATCGTCGTACCGTGGTACGTCCGCTGCCGCCCCGCCGCGCGGAACGCCGCCGTCTCGGCGTGCGTGGACGGATCGCCGTCCTGGACGCGGCGGTTGTGCCCGCGCCCGAGCAGGCGGCCGTCCGGCCCGTACAGCGCGGCCCCGATCGGGATGCCGCCCTCGGCCAGCCCCGCCCGCGCCTCCTCGACGGCGGTGGCGAGCCATGCGCGTGCCTGGTTCTGGTTCATGACCTCACTCTGCCCGCGACGGGCGGCGCTCACGTGCGCGACGCGGGATCAGGGCGGCGGGAGGAGGGTGCCCAGGGGGCCGAGGTCGAGGTTGAGGTCGTCGAGGGTGAGGTCGTAGCGGTCGCAGAGTTCCGTCATACGCTCGTGCAGGACCATCAGGGTCATGCCGAGGCGCTCCTCCTGCTCCTCGGTCAGCCCGCCCTGGTCGACGCGGTGCAGGGCCTAGCGCTCCATCAGCTGGCGGAGCAGTTCGACGATGGTGAGGACAAGACGGACGAGGTCCCGCTCGACCGTGTCGGGGTCGGTGCGCAAGCGGCGCGCCACGGCTTCGCCCCGGGCCGGGGGCGGCGGGGCGACCTCCTCCGGCCGGGCGGGCAGCAGGGAGAACGCGCGGGACGCGGCCGCGGACACCTCGCGGAGGCGGTCGATGTGAGGGCAGGCCGCCGCGGTCAGGCAGGGGGCTTCCCAGACCCGCAGCGTCGACGTCCGCACGCCGAGCAACGCCGCGACTTCGCCGATCGGCTCACCGCTCACCGCTGCCGCGTTACGCCTCGTCGCTGTCCTTCCGGTCCCGCGTCTCGCCCTTCTCGCCGACCTCGCCACTCCCGTCCTTCGCGCCGCCCTCCCGCTCCTGCCGCTTCAGTTCCTCCTCGCGGCGGCGCAGGTCGGCCTCCCAGCTCTTGAGCAGCGACTCGTCCTTCTTGTTGTCCTCGGCGAGCGACTTCAGAAACTCGGGGTTGTCGTCGGGCGCGACGTACTGCGTGCGGTGGTTGCGGCGCCACTCGGAGGGCGTGCGCCCGCCGGCCGACGGGTTGCGGAGCTTGCCCGCGGCGAGCCAGGCGATCGGGCCGACGATCCAGAAGAGCAGGATGATGAAGACCCACGCGATCTTCGGCAGGTGCTTCGCCTCGTCCTCCGGGGTGTTGAGGCAGTCGATGAACGCGTAGATGGTCAGCGCCAACGGCACGAGGTACATCAACAGCCTGAGCATTGCAACGGCCCCCTGGAAGCGGTGGAAGTGACATCGGGACCGTGCTCGGGGCCCCGTGACGGGGCCAGGGTAGCCCCTCGGGGATACTGGACCCCATGGCTTACGACGATCTTCGCTCCCTGCTCCGCGCACTGGAGCGCGAGGGCGATCTCAAGCGCATCAAGGCCGAAGTCGACCCCTACCTGGAGGTCGGGGAGATCGTCGACCGGGTCAACAAGGCCGGCGGCCCCGCCCTGCTCTTCGAGAACGTGAAGGGCTCCTCGATGCCCCTCGCGATGAACGTCTTCGGCACCGACCGCCGCCTGCTGAAGGCTCTCGGCCTGAAGTCGTACGGCGAGATCAGCGAGAAGATCGGCGGCCTGCTCAAGCCCGAACTGCCCCAGGGCTTCGTGGGCGTGCGCGAGGCGTTCGGCAAGCTCGGCGCGATGGCGCACGTTCCGCCGAAGAAGGTGAAGGCGGACAGCGCGCCCGTCCAGGAGGTGGTCCTCCAGGGCGACGACGTGGACCTGGACCTGCTCCCGGCCCTCTTCACCTGGCCCAAGGACGGCGGCTCCTTCTTCAACCTGGGCCTCACCCACACCAAGCACCCCGAGACCGGCGTGCGCAACCTCGGCCTGTACCGCCTCCAGCGGCACGACAAGCGCACCATCGGCATGCACTGGCAGATCCACAAGGACAGCCGCAACCACTACCAGGTGGCCGCCAAGCGCGGTGAACGCCTGCCGGTCGCCATCGCCTTCGGCTGCCCGCCCGCCGTGACCTACGCCTCCACCGCCCCGCTCCCCGGCGACATCGACGAGTACCTGTTCGCCGGGTTCGTCGCGGGCAAGCGGATCGAGATGGTCGACTGCAAGACGGTGCCGCTGCAGGTGCCGGCGAACGCCGAGGTCGTGATCGAGGGCTGGCTGGAGCCCGGCGAGATGCTCCCCGAGGGCCCGTTCGGCGACCACACCGGCTTCTACACCCCGCAGGAACCGTTCCCCGCGCTGAAGATCGACTGTGTGACGATGCGGAAGCGGCCGTTGCTCCAGTCGATCGTGGTCGGTCGGCCGCCGACCGAGGACGGACCGCTGGGACGGGCGACGGAACGCTTCTTCCTCCCGCTCCTCAAGATCATCGTCCCGGACATCGTGGACTACCACCTCCCCGAGGCGGGCGGCTTCCACAACTGCGCGATCATCTCGATCGACAAGAAGTACCCCAAGCACGCGCAGAAGGTCATGCACGCGATCTGGGGCGCCCACATGATGTCCCTGACCAAACTGATCGTGGTGGTCGACTCCGACTGCGACGTGCACGACCTGCACGAGGTGGCCTGGCGGGCGCTGGGCAACACGGACTACTCCCGCGACCTGTCGATCGTCGAGGGTCCGGTGGACCATCTGGACCACGCCTCCTACCAGCAGTTCTGGGGCGGCAAGGCCGGCATCGACGCCACCAGGAAGTGGATCGAGGAGGGCTACACCCGGGACGGCGGCTGGCCCGACATGGTCGAGTCCGACCCGGCCACGGCGGCGCTCGTCGACCGCCGCTGGAAGGAGTACGGCCTGTGACCAGCGCGTCGGCGGCCCTTCCGCGGCAACCGGGCCGCACCAAGGCCTTCCTCCGCCTCGTGATGATCGAACACTCGATCTTCGCGCTGCCCTTCGCGTACATCGCCGCGCTCACGGCCATGTTCCGGCTGGACGGCAACATCCACTGGGTCCGGCTGCTCCTGGTCACCATCTGCATGGTGGGCCTGCGCACGTTCGCGATGGCGGTCAACCGGATCATCGACCGCGAGATCGACGCGCGGAACCCGCGCACGGCGCACCGCGAGCTGGTGACCGGCGCGATGTCGGTCAAGCACGCGTGGACCGGCGCCCTGATCGCGGTCGTGATCTTCCTCGGCTCGGCGGCGCTGCTGAATCCGCTCTGCCTCGCGCTGGCCCCCGTCGCCGTGATCCCGATGGTGGTCTACCCGTACGGCAAACGCTTCACGAACTACCCGCAGGCCATCCTCGGTCTCGCCCAGGCCATGGGCCCGGTCGGCGGCTGGCTCGCCATCACGGGGGAGTGGTCCTGGGAGGCGGTCGTCCTCGGCCTGGCCGTCGGCGTCTGGATCGGCGGCTTCGACCTCATCTACGCCTGCCAGGACGTCGACTCCGACCGCGAGTCCGGCGTGCTGTCGGTCCCGGCCCGCTTCGGCATCCCGGCGGCGATCTGGGCGGCACGGGTCTGCCACGCGCTGACCACGGCCCTCTTCGTCTGGTACGCGATCCTCACCGACGCGGGCGCGTTCCTGTGGCTGGGACTGGCGATCGTCGCGGGCGCGTTCGTCTACGAGCACACGATCGTGCGCCCGCACGACCTGTCCCGCCTGAACCGCGCGTTCTTCTCCGTCAACGGGTTCATCGGCATTGCCCTGTTCGTGTGCGCCTTGCTCGATCTTCTGGTTCGCGGTCTGACCCTCTGATTACGGTGCGGCCCATCGTCGCGGGTCAGGACCCAAGGGAGGCCGGGATGACAGTCTCGGACACGGACCGTATGCACGCGCAGCTCAGCAGGCTGGAGGACATGTTCCCCGGCTATCTGACGGAGATCGTCGAGGGCAGCATGATGCTGAGCCCGGTCAGGCCGTTCCACGGGCAGACCGTCCTGGGGGTGTGGACGAGCCTGGAGGAGCAGCTTGCGCCGGACTGGGCGCTGGTCAGCGATGTGGCGTTCCCCTTCGACGACGCCAACGAGTTCTGCCCGGACCTCGCGGCCATCCCGGTGGAGGCGGAGGCGGAGAACCACAGCGCGTACCCCGCCGACCTGATCGGGTTCGTGGCCGAAGTGGTGTCGCCGGAAAGCATCCGCCGTGACTACGAGATCAAGCCTCGCCGGTACGCCTCCCAGGGCATCAGCCACTACGTGATCCTGGACCCCCTCAAGGGCCATGCTGTCACGATGTGGAACCCCGGCCCCGACGGCTACCAGGGCCGCGACACCCTTCCCTACGGCCCTGACCTGACCCTCGACACCCCGCTCGGCAAGCTCACCATCGCCACCGGTCGGCTCCCCGTGGACCCGAAGGCGCGCGCTACGCGGTGAGGTCCGCGCGGGGTGATCGCCGCCGGAACACGAACGCCGCCACCACGCCCGTCACCAGCCCGATCAGATGGCCCTGCCAGCTGATCCCGGTCGCGTTCGGGGCGATGCCGCCGAGGATCGCGCCGCCCCAGACGGCCGCCACCAGGACACCCACCGCGGCCCCCAGCAGCCGGCGCTCGACGAAGCCGGTGACGACGAGGAACCCGAAGAGCCCGAAGACGACGCCGGAGGCACCGGCGGTGTTGGTGTTGTCCGGGGATATCAGCCAGACCCCCAGCCCGTCCGCGACGATGATCAGCGCACAGACGGCGGCGAAGCGGCGCAGTCCGCCCAGCGCCGCGAGGAACCCCAGCACCAGCAGCGGCACGCTGTTCGCCGCGACATGGCCGAAGCCGAAGTGGATGAACGAGGCGGGCACCACGTCGACCAGCTCGGGCACCGCACGCGGCACGATCCCGAAGTCGTCCAGGGCGTGGCCGGTCGCCACGTCGACGACCTCCAGGATCCACAGCAGCGCGACCCAGCCCACCATCAGCTTGGCCGCCGCCTTCGCACGGTCCCCGCGCGACCACTGCCGCTCGGGCCCCAGCGTCCCGCGCACTCCGCCTGCCATGTCGAACCCCCGTCCCGACCTCACCCGTCCTTCGTGGAAACGGCCGGGCCCCCTTGGCCGGTTCCCACCGCGCGGCGCCGGATAGGCTCGGTGTCGTGAACCCAGTCAAGCCAGGGAAGACGCCGCGTACGCCTTGGATCGTAGGGGTGTCCGGCGCATCCGGCACCCCATACGCCGCAGCCGTGCTGCGCGCGCTCCTCGCCGCGGGCGAGAGTGTCGACCTCGTGGTGTCCCGGGCCTCACGGCTGACCCTGCTCGACGAGACGGGCATCGCCTTCCGGGACGCACACTGGCACGGCGACCTGCGGGAATGGCTGTCCCGTGGCGTGGACGGCAAGCCCGGCACGTTCACCGTGGACCTCGACGGCGACCACGGCGACCGGGTCCGGTACTGGAACCCCGGCGACCTGGCAGCCGGACCGTCCTCGGGCTCGTACCCCGTCAAGGGGATGCTGATCGTCCCCGCGTCGACGGCGTGCGTCGCGGGCGTGGCCCTCGGACTCTCCAAGGACCTGCTGCAACGGGCGGCGAGCGTCACCCTCAAGGAGGGCCGTCGGCTCGTGGTCGCCGTACGCGAGACCCCGTTGAACGGGCAGACCCTGCGGCACCTGGTGACCCTGGACGAGGCGGGCGCGACCGTACTGCCCGCGTCGCCGGCGTTCTACGCCGGGGCCACGCACATCCAGGACCTGGTGGACTTCGTCGCCGGACGGGCGCTGGACGCGGCGGGCGTCCCGCACACCCTGTACCGGCGCTGGGAGGGCGAGGTCGGCCGGGCACGCGAGTCCCACAGGTGACCTCACCCGCACCGCTCTCGTCTCGTCGTACATGGTCGTGCATGGTCGTACATGACTGAGCATCACCGAACACCCATCACCCACAACGCAATTCTTAGGCGGAAGGCAACCGATCGCATGGACGCGGTGGACAGGCAGCTCATCCAGGCCCTGAGGGAGAACGGCCGGGCCTCCTACGCGGAGCTGGGACGCCTCGTCGGACTGTCGGGACCCAGTGTCACCGACCGCATCAACCGGCTGGAGGCGGCCGGCGTCATCACCGGCTATCGCGCCACCGTGAACGCGGCCTCCCTCGGCCTCGGTGTGACCGCGCTCATCGGCATCTCGCTCTCCGACGCCGCCGACCACGAGGACGTGGCGGACCGGCTGCGGGATCTGGCCGAGATCGAGGACTGCTGGTTCATCGCGGGCGACGACTCGTACATGCTCAAGGTGCGCGCCCCCGACGTCGACGGTCTGGAGAAGACCATCCGCCGGCTCTCCGGCACCAAGGGCGTCTCCCGCACCCGTACGACGATCATCCTCTCCACGAAGTGGGAGAACCGGGTGGGAGAGCTGCCGGAGGAGGAGTAGGGCGGTGGGCGTACGGTGGGTGAGGTCGTAGAGGCGGTTGATCGGTGAAGGGTGTGGGCATGGACGTCGGGCTCAAGCGCGAGCTGGAGGAGAAGGTCCGCTCCGGTGAGCGGCTGACCCGCGAGGACGGCATCGCGCTGTACGAGTCGGACGACCTGGCCTGGCTGGGCGGTCTGGCGCACGAGGTGCGGACACGGAAGAACGGCGATGTCGTCCACTTCAACGTCAACCGCCACCTCAACATGACCAACGTGTGCACCGCCTCCTGCGCGTACTGCTCGTTCCAGCGCAAGCCGGGGGAGAAGGACGCGTACACGATGCGCATCGAGGAGGCGGTGAAGCTCGCCAAGGCGATGGAGGGTGAGAACCTCACCGAACTGCACATCGTGAACGGCCTGCACCCGAACCTCCCGTGGCGCTACTACCCGCGCTCGCTGAAGGAGCTGAAGGCCGCCCTCCCGAACGTCTCGCTGAAGGCCTTCACGGCCACGGAGATCCACCACTTCGAGACGATCAGCGGTCTGACGGCGTCGGAGATCCTGGACGAACTGATCGACGCGGGCCTCGAGTCGTTGACGGGCGGCGGCGCGGAGATCTTCGACTGGGAGGTCCGCCGGCACATCGTGGACCACCGCACCCACTGGGAGGACTGGTCGCGGATCCACCGCCTGGCGCACGAGAAGGGGCTCAAGACCCCGTGCACCATGCTGTACGGCCACATCGAGGAGCCCCGCCACCGGGTCGACCACGTCCTGCGCCTGCGTGAACTCCAGGACGAGACGAACGGCTTCCAGGTCTTCATCCCGCTGCGCTACCAGCACGACTTCGTGGACGTGAAGGACGGCAAGGTCCGCAACAGGCTGCAGGCCCGTACCCAGATGGCGACCGGCGCGGAGGCGCTGAAGACCTTCGCGGTCTCCCGCCTGCTCTTCGACAACGTCCCCCACGTCAAGGTCTTCTGGGTCATGCACGGCGTCCAGACCGCGCAACTGGCGCTCCAGCACGGCGCGGACGACATGGACGGCTCGGTCGTCGAGTACAAGATCACCCACGATGCGGACAACTACGGCACGCCGAACAAGCTGACCCGCGAGGACCTGCTGGACCTCATCCGCGACGCGGGCTTCCGCCCCGTGGAACGCAACACGAGGTACGAGATCATCCGCGAGTACGAGGGCCCGGACCCGGCACGCCGGGAGTCCCCGCAGCCGATGCGGGTCTGAGGGGGCCGGCTTTTTGGCTGCGGGTGGGTGGGGCTTCTCGCGCAGTTCCCACCGGACGGACGCCTGGGGTCGAAGGGGCGCAGCCCCTGAAGGATGGGACGGGTAGGGGCGGCGAGGGCGAGAACCCTCTTGAGGCGAGCCTCACGTAATGACTACGGTCACCCCATGCCCTTACGTTCCACCTGGACCCACCCCTCACCCCCACCCTCCACGACGGTATCCTCACCCTCTGGACAGCCGTCACCAACACCGGCGGAGCCGTCGGCTTCGTCCCCCCGACCACCCGCGAAGCGATCCGCCCGGAACTCCGCAAACACCTCACCGCCATGGCGGAGGGCAGACACCGCCTCCTCCTCGGCCTCGACGACACCGGCATCCCCGCGGCCACCGCCTTCTTCAGCTTCAACACCCACCGCCTGATGACCCACTGGGTCTGGCTCTACACGGTGATGGTCCACCCCTCCCACCAGGGCAAGGGCTACGGCCGCGACCTCATGAGGGCGGCCGAGACCGCGGCCCGCGACTTCGACGGCATAGACGCCATCCGCCTCACCTGCCGAGGCGGCCTCGGCCTGGAGCACTTCTACGCCTCCTGCGGCTACAAAGAGGTCGGCCGGGTCCCCGGCGCCATACGGGTCGCCCCCGACGACCACCGCGACGACATCACGATGCTGCTGCCCCTGACGTGAGCCGGGCCAACACCCCCGTGCAAGATCGCCCCCCGATCGTGCTTCACTGGACGACGGTCTTCGAAAACGTCCGGAACGGAAACGGAAGAGTGGATTGAGATGCTCCGCTACACACTGATGCGCCTCGGTATCTTCGTGGGCTGCTTCGTGGTCGTCTGGGCCCTCGTCTACTCCGGCGTCGCCCCGCGCGGCCTCGGCGCGTCCAACGGCATGTGGATGGTCGTCCTCGCGCTCCTGGTCTCCGCGCCGATCAGCTTCGTCGCCCTCCGCAAGGAGCGCGACCGCGCCTCCGAGCAGATCGCCCCCCGCCTCGACCGCTCCATCGGCCGCGTCAAGTCCAACCTCGCGGCCAACCGCAGCCAGGAGGACGAGGCCGACGACGCGGCCCGGACCCCGAGCGCGGAGGCCTCCGCCGAGACCACGGCCGAGGCCGACACGGCTGCCGGGGCCGACGAGGCCCGCGAGGCCGATGACACGGCCGCCGCCGTCCAGTCGGGCTCCGGCAAGGCCTCGTAGCGGCTTCGTAGAGGCTACGCAGGCCGTACGCGGACCGTCCGGCGGGAGCGTCCGCCGGTCCGCGAAAAGGGATCAACCGCCCGACGCCCAGGTCCCTCCCCGGCGTCGGAACCGTACGCTTGCCCGCATGGGTGCGGTGAAGAGCAAACGGATGCCTCGTGCGGTGCGGGAACAGCAAATGCTGGACGCGGCGGTGCGGACGTTCGGGCAGCGGGGGTACCGGGCGGCCTCGATGGACGAGATCGCCGAACTGGCGGGCGTGTCCAAGCCGTTGGTGTACCTGTACCTGAACTCCAAGGAAGACCTCTTCACGGCCTGCATCCGCCGCGAGGCCAAGGCGCTCACCACGGCCGTACGGGCGGGTGTGGACCCCGAACTGCCCGCCGACCGCCAACTCTGGGACGGGCTGGGCGCATTCTTCACGCACACCGCGCGCAACCCCGACGCCTGGGCCGTGCTGCACCTCCAGGCCCGTACGCACGGGGAGCCGTTCGCCGCCGAAGTGGCGGCGATGCGGGAGGAGATGGTCGCGTTCGTGACCGGGCTGATCCTGGTCGCTGCGCGGGAGGCGCGTCGGGACCCGTCCCTGCCGGAGCGGGAGGTCGCCGGTCTCGCCGAGGGCCTCGTCGGCGCTGCCGAGGCCCTCGCCGCCTGGGCCAACGCCACGCCCGGCATCACCGCACGCCAGGCCGCCACGACGCTGATGAACTTCGCGTGGGCGGGCCTGGGAGACCTGATGGAGGGGCGTCCGTGGACACCGCCGGCTGTGGTGTGAGAGGGGAGGCGGGGCGCGTTTCGGGTGCGGCCCGGTGGGGCTTCTCGCGCAGTTCCTCGCGCCCCTGAAAAGCAGGGCTGCGCCCCATGCTTTCACTCCAGCGGCACCCTCGTTCTCCCGACCCCGGTGGCGGTCCCAGGCCCGCAGGGCCTGGGCATTTAGGGGCGCGGGGAACTGCGCGAGAAGCCCCACCGGACCCGCACCCGGCCACGCCCCTCGCCCGCCCCTCGCCCGCCCCCACGCCTACCCCCACGCCCACCCACCCGCTCAGCCCACCAGCGGATACACCTGCCCCCTCACGTGAACCCGCCCTCCACCCGTGCCCCCGACCCACCTGATCCGGGGTCTCGGCCGACCCAGGGGCACCGCCCCCGCGCAGCTCGAACCCACCCCACGCCTGCCCGTCCGCCGTGTACGTCACCGTGCCCGGCAACGGCACCGGCGCCCGGAACTCCGCGCGGACAAGGCCGCCGGAGGCGCACCGTGCTCGGCGAGGCAGCGGGCCACGGTCCACATGCCGTGCGCGATGGCCCGGGGAAGCCGAACAGCCGGGCGCCGAGCGGATGCAGATGGATCGGGTTCCGGTCACCGGACACCGCCCCGTACCGCCGCCCCACATCCCCACCCAACCGCCACTCGACGACAGCAGGCACCTCCTGCCGCCCACTCCCCGCCGACCCACTCCCGCCGCCCTCACCGTCCTGTACGCCACGGCTCCCGCCGCCCCCGTCCCGCTGGCTCCCACCCCCGTCGGCCCGCGCTCCCTCGCCCGCCACCGCACCCCGGCCCCCTGCTCACCCGGCTCCCCGCCCACGCCGGTGCCTGGCGAGGTACGTGCTGCGGGACTCCCACGCGATCCCGGTCCCGCCTTCCGTCTCCGCCCCGTCCCGCAGCTCCGTGACGACCGTCGCCTCGGTGCCGCGTCGGTGGGGCGTCAACTCGGCGACGTACACGGTGATCTCGTACACCCCGGTGGCGGGCAGCCGTCGGCGTCGGGTGATCTCGATCGACGTGTGCACGAGCCCGAGCAGGGGCAATGGGAAGCCCCGCCCGGCCATGATCCGCATGGCCGCCGGAAACCCGAGGACATGCGGATACGTCAGCGGAACGGCGTCCTCCCCGGTCGGGAACCCGCAGACCCGCTCGTACGCGGCGAGCCGCGCGAGGTCGATCCGGACGCCGGGGAGGACCAGTCGGGGGAGCCGGGAGGGGGAGACGAACCCGGAGGCCGACGCGCGCGGGAGCCTGCGGCTCCTGCCCGGTGAGAGGAGCGCGCCCCTGGCGAGCAGCGGGCCGAGGGAGGGCGGTCGTGTGAGGGTGACGGTGTGCATCGGACGGTCTCCCCTTCCCCGCGCCGGGCTCTGCTCCCGCGCCGGATTCCGCTTCCTTGCTCCACATCCTTACTCCGCAGTCAGGTTACCCGAGGTAAGAGCCGGTCGAGCCTCCCGTGCGCCCCGGGAGCTGAACGACCCTCAGGTAACTTGACGCGCCCTTGACCTGCGGCGGAGTCGCGACCGCGCGGTCTGCGACACTGCACATCCCCGGCCCCGTTCCATCTCCGGACCATCGCCACACTCACACGAACCTCACACACCAACCCCGTACGATCCGGACACACCGAACGCGCAGGAGCCGCCCGTGTCCAACCTCGAAAGCACCGAACCCGCCCTGGTGGAACCCGAGTTGAAGCGGCTGGACGGCATCGTGCGGGAGGCGTACGTCCCCGCGCTCGCCGAGCCCGTGACCTACGGCTCGCTCGCGGACATCCCGTTCGACAACGCGACCCACGCCCCCGACTCGGTCGTCCTCAGCCGGAAGCACGGCGGGACGGACGGAGAGGGCGACGGCCGGTGGCGGGACGTCACGGCCGCCGCCTTCGCGGCCGAGGTGCTCGCGCTGGCGAAGGGCCTGATCGCCGAGGGCCTCATGCCGGGCGACCGGATCGCGATCATGGCGCGGACGACGTACGAGTGGACCCTCCTGGACTTCGCGGCCTGGGCGGCGGGCCTGGTCACGGTCCCCGTCTACCCCACCTCCTCCGTCTTCCAGACACGCTGGATCCTCCAGGACTCGGGCGCGGTGGCCCTCGCCGTCGAGACCGCCGCCCAGGCCGCCGCCCTCGGCCCCGAACTCGACCGCATCCCCGACCTGCGCCACATGTGGGTCTTCGAGAAGAAGCACCTGGACCGGCTCGCCGAGCTGGGCCGTGATGTGTCGGACCAGGAAGTGGCCGTACGACGTGGGGTGTTGGGCCCCGACACCCTCGCGACCCTGATCTACACCTCGGGCACGACCGGCCGCCCCAAAGGCTGCGCGCTCACCCACGGCAACTTCTGCGCCGAGGTCGACAACGCGATCGACCTGCTCTACCCCATCTTCCGCGCGAGGACGGACGAGGAGGCCTCCACCCTCCTCTTCCTCCCGCTCGCCCATGTGTTCGGCCGCATGGTCGCGATCGGCTGTATGCGGGCGAGGGTGCGCCTCGGCCATTCGCCGAGCTTCCGCACGGAGGACCTCCTCGCCGACCTCAAGTCCTTCCGCCCGACGTTCCTGCTGGTCATCCCGTACGTGCTGGAGAAGGTCTTCAACACGGCCCGCGCCTCCGCCGAACGCATGGGCCGCGCCTCCTCGTACGACCGTGCCTCCGCCGTGGCCCGCCGCTACGGCGAGGCACTGGAAGCCGAGCAGCACGGCACCGGGCCCGGCCCGTCCGCTTTCCTGAAGGCGGCCCGCACCTTCTACGACCCGCTGGTCTACAGGCGCATCCGCAAGGCGCTGGGCGGCCGGGTCCGTTACGTCATCTCCGGCGGCAGCCCGCTCGGCCGCCGGCTGGCCGCCTTCTACGCGGGCGCGGGCATCGACGTCTTCGAGGGCTACGGCATGACGGAGACGACCGCCGCCGTCACCGTGACCCCGCCGGACCGGCCCCGTCTGGGCACGGTCGGCCGTCCCCTCCCCGGCACCCGGGTCCGGATAGCCGCCGACGGCGAGATCCTGCTGCACGGCGGTCAGATCTTCCGCGGCTACTGGGATCCGCAGGCCGGCGGTGTAGTCCCCGCGGGGCCCGACGGCTGGTTCGCCACCGGCGACATCGGTCACCTGGACGACGGGGGATACCTCACGATCACCGGCCGCAAGAAGGAGATCCTGGTCACCGACAGCGGCAAGAACGTGGCCCCGGCGCCGCTGGAGAACTGGCTGCGCTCCCACCCCCTCATCGCCCACGCCATGGTGATCGGCGACCGCCGCCCGTACGTCACCGCGCTGCTGACCCTGGACCCCGAGGGCATCAGCCACTGGTCCCAGATGAACGCCAAGCAGGACACCCCCGTCGACCGCCTGGCCGAGGACCCGGATCTGCGGGCCGTCCTGCAACGTGCGGTGGACGAGGCCAACCGCCTGGTCTCGCGCCCCGAGTCCATCCGCCGGTTCAGAATCGTCCCCGACGGTTTCAGCGAGGAGGCGGGCCACCTCACGCCGTCGATGAAGCTACGGCGGGAGGTCGTGGAGAAGGCCTTCGCGACGGAGATCGAGGGGCTGTACGAGAAGTAGCCCCCTACATCCCCGCGGCCGGGTCGCCCTCTCCCAGTCCGACCCACCAGTACCCGTCGTCCTTGACCAGCAGCAACTCCTGCTCCTGGCCGGTCCGGTCGTACGTCAGCCGGACGGGGTTGAAGTAGTCGACGTCTCCCTCCAGCACGGTGACCTCGACAGGCCCGCGCGCGCCCTCGCCGAACTCCCGCACCTGCTCGTAGGCGGCACCCCGGGTGCCGTCGTACGCGGGCCCGGCCAGCTCCATCAGCCCTTCCACGTCACCGGCCTTGAGCCGCTGGACATAGACCCGCACCAGGGTGTCGACGTCCTCGGCGGTTTCCCGCGTATAGGGATACTCGGACTTCGCGGCCCGCACGGTCACGTCGACCCGGGGCGAGTCGGCGAGCGCGTACGGCGCCCGGAACCAGCCCCACCACACGCCCACCCCCACCCCGAGCAGGACCACCAGCCCACCCCAGCCCAGCAGAACGCCCCGCTTCGTCATCGTCCCCGCCTTTCCCGCACAACCGAGGCCGTTACTGTACGACCGCATGATCCGAAGACGCGTCGCGCACCTGCACTCCTCGCCCTGGGGCAGGCTCTACACCGCCTGCACCCTCGTGACCGTCGTCGTGGGGGGCTGGTCCATGGTGCGGACCTTCACCTCCTCGGGTCGGGACGACGACCTCACCGGTCCCCTCTTCACCGCCTCGGTGACCATGTGCCTCATCGGCTTCCTGTTCCTCGGCCTCCACGAGCGGCATCTGAGGGCGCGCCGAGGTGAGGCGGAACCCCTTGATGTACGACGGGTGGCGGCCGACCTCCGTTCCCTTCCCGCCTCGGCCAACGGGAAGGTCGCCCTGGCCTTCGCCGCCCTCGGGGTGGCCGGGTGGGCGTACGCATGGGTGTGCGTGCGGTGGCTGGGCTGGGACCTGCCGGGGGTGCCGGACGCCGACGGCGGAGAACTCTTCGTCCGGGCCGGAACGCTCAGCTGCGTGATCGGGGCCCTCTTCGTCGGTGTGCGTTTCAAGGAACGCCGCTGAATCCGCAGTCGCCCCCGGCGGCTCCTTTCTGCGTCTTTGGCGGAACTTCGGGGTTTTGGCGCGACGCCGTCGGGGTGATCCGTGTCGAAAAGGCCATCGAAGGGCGGCGCCGGAAAAGCGGGGGCGGAGCCTTCGTCGTCTCGTGCTCAGGACGGCCACATTCCGTCCACGATCGAGAACCCGTGACGTAGGCCCCGCCGTCGGGGAACCGCGCCTGCGCGGCGCCGTCGCCCACCGGGGGCGGCGCCGCCTGCGTCAATCCACCAGGTCCGCCGCCGTCAGCAAGCGCGTCAGGTCTGTCCGGGAGCGGACGTGCAACTTGCGGTAGATCCGGGTGAGATGGGCCTCCACCGTCTTCCGGGAGACGAACAACGAGGCCGCCGCCTCCGTGTTGTTGAGGCCACGGGCGATCGCCCGCGACACCTGGAACTCCTGCGGGGTCAGCTGGTTCAGGGCGCCGCCCATACCGCCGGTGCCGCTGTCGGCGGACCGGGCGGCGCCGAGGACGCCGCCCGCCGCCGCGAGTTCACCGGCGGCCCGCCGGGCCCACGGCACCGCGCCCAGCCGTTCGAAGCAGGCCAGGGCGGAGGCCAGCGGGGCGCGCGCGGCCCCCGGGCGGCGGTAGCGCCGCAGGACCTCCGCCTCGCACAACAGGGTCCGCGCCCAGTCGAACGGCCCCGTCGTCCGCTGGTGGGCCTTCAACGCGACCCCGAAGAACGCCTCCGCCTCCTCCGGCGTCCCCGCGAGCAGCCCCCGGACCCGGGCGGCCGCCGCCTCCGCCGACGCCAGGCCCGTCTCCCGGGCCCGCTCCTCCAGCCAGGACACGACCTCGGCGGCACGCGTCGCGTTCCCCGCCCGTACGTGCGCCTCGGCCAGGTCCGCCGCGAAGGGCACCACCTCGGGGTTCCCGATGCCCTGCTCGACCGCCAGTGACAACGTTTGCTCCAGCTGGTCGACGGCCGCGTCGTGGTCGCCGTGGGCCAGGGCCGACAGCCCGAGCACCGCCGTCATGTGGAACTCCTGGCAGCCGATGCCGTACGTCCCGCACTCCCGCCGGGCCCGCGCCACATGCTCCTCGCACTCGACCCGCTCACCGCGCAGGGCTTCGAGCCGGGCGAGGCAGTACAGCGTGTAGCTCACGCACGTCAGCTGGCCCAGTTCCTCCGCCCAGCGCAGGGACTCCGTCAAGTCGCCCCGCGCGGACGCCCATTGGCCGATCCGGGTCTCCAGCTCCCCGCGTACGGCGAGGGTGAAGCCCAGCACGCCCACCGCGCTGTGCCGCCTGGCGGACTCCACGGCCGTGTTGAGCAGCCGGCGCCCCCGGACGAACTCCTCCGCCCGGCTCCAGGCCTGCCCGGCGATCGCGTACACCTGCTGGTCGCGGACGGGGTCACCGCCGCCGTGCCGGTCGGCGGCCTCCAGCATCTCGCGCCCCCGCGCCGTACGGCCGGACATGATCAGGGCCCCGCCCAGCATCGACAGGCTGTACCAGCGTTCGGGCCCGGCCTCGGAGGCGAGGGCGAGGGACTCCTCCGCGACACGGACCGCCGCCGGAACGTGCCCGTCCAGGCGCGCGGCGGCCGTCGCCTCCGCCAGCAGCAGACAGGCCCGGGTGCGGTCCGAGCCGCGCACGGCGTCGGCGGCGTTCATGAGCAGGGCGTACGCCTGTGCCGTCTCGCCCTTCCAGGTGTACATACGGCCCAACAGGCCCTGGATGGCGGCGCGTACGGCCGGGTCGGGGGTGATGCGCAGGGCCTCCTCGCACCACTGCGGGCCCGCCGGGGAACCGCTGAGCAGGGCGTCGGAGGCGGCGTGGTGGAGGCGGTCCGCGCGCGGCGCGGGGTCCGGGGTGAGCTCGGCGGCGCGCCGCCAGGCCAGCGCCGACTCGCCGAAGGCGCTGCGCCGACGGGCCTCCCGCGCGGCGTCGGCGAGAGCCGCCGCGGCCTCCTCGTCGGGACCGGGGGTCGCGGACGCCCGGTACCAGGCGTGCAGCGAGCCGGTGCTCACCTCGGCCAGTGCCTGGAACGCGGCGTACCGGTGCGCGAGGGGGGCGCGGCCCAGCACCAGCGCGCGCAGCACCGGGTGGTGGAAGTCCAGCCCGTCCGCCGTGGCCGTGATCAGGCCGTCCTCCTCGGCGGGGGAGAGCGCGTCGAGGGAGAGCCCGGCCGCCTCCAGGGCCTTGCGCAACGGACCCGCCGCCGTGGAGCGACTGGCGGCCAGCACGACCAGGGCCCGGCGGGCGGTGTCCGGCAGCCCGTCGATCCGGGCCGCCCAGGCACGCTCCAGATGACTGCCGAGGGACGGCGGATCGAGCAACGGCCGCTCCCCGCGCGCCTGTTCGTCCGTCAGGGCGCCCGCGATCTCCCGCAGGGCGAGCGGATTGCCGCCGCTGACGCGTACGAGGTCGGCGAGCACGTTGGGGGTCACGCGGCCCTCCAGCAGGGCGGCGCACTCCTCCGGGGCCAGCCCGCCCACCTGCACGGCGGGGATGCTGCGGCGCGGCCCCGACTCGCCGTGGTCCTGGCGGGAGCCCAAAGCCAGGGCGACACGTTCGCTGGAGAGGCGGCGGGCGACGAACAACAGGACGCGCTGGGAGGAGGGGTCCACCCAGTGCAGGTCGTCGACGAGGACCACGACCGGGCGCTCGTCGCCGAGGGCCGCGAGCACGTTGAGGGCGCCCATGCAGGCGGCGTAGGGGTTGCCCGGCGGGTCCGCCGGGTCGCCGCTCAGGGCGAGACAGGACTCCAGGGCGGAGCGCTGGGCGCCGGGGAGTTCCCTGAAAAGGGATGAATGGGGCATCAGTAGGTCGCCGAGGGTGGCGAAGGGGAGCACGGTCTCGGTCTCGATGCCGCGGGCGCGCAGGACCGTGGCCGGGGCCGCGCCGGAGCCGCCGGCCGCCGCCCGCTCCGCCGCGTAGTCGAGCAGGGCGGTCTTCCCGATACCGGGTTCGCCCCACAACAGCAGTGCCGCCCCGCCCGCCCCGCCCGCCACGAGCAGGTCGTCCATCAGTCGGCGTTCCCGCTCCCGACCGACGAGTCCCCGTAACAATGCGCCACCCCCTGGTGCCCGCCGTGCCCGGCCCCGCTCGTCCATCATCCCCCAGGGGGAGTTGTCAGGGGAGGTGTAGGGACTTCCCGGAAGCGACGAGGGTCGCCCCGGCCCTTCAATGGAGAACGTAGGAAAGCAGGAACCGAAGGCAACAGCAGGCACAGCAGGAACAGCAGGAACCAAAGAAACACAAGAAACAGAAGAACCAAGGGAAACAGGGGAAATGAACCAGGTCGCGGAACTAGGGGGACGGCCCATGCCGGCATCCGTGGGACGCGGGGATCTCACCTCGGGATCCGACCGGCTCGACTCGGTCGAGATCAAGGTGACGTTCTCGGGTGCGGGCGCGGCCGCCGCGACTGGGGCGCTGGCGCCGGACACCGGGGGAGCCCGGCGCCGCGTCTACTTCTGTGAGGCCCTCGCCCGCTCCACGGCGCCAGGTCACCTGCCGCTTCTGGATGCGGGGCTGATCCTGCGCCTACGGGCGGGGAGCGGGCGGGGCGGGGCCGCGACCGCGGAACTGCGGCCCTGTCGCCGGTCCCGGCTCTTGGAACGTTGGCTGCGCTTCCGTGAGCAGGGACCGGATTCCTTCCACCTGGCGGCCGCCTGGTCGGGCGACCGCCGGGTGCTTTCCGCCGCTCTCGTCTCCGACTGCGGAGGTACGGCCGTGGAGGCCGCCGCGCTCGGCGCCAAGCCCCTGGACCTCGTCTTCTCCGACCGTCAGCGTGCCTTCCTCGCCGACTGTGCCGACATCGACGTCGGCCTCGGCTCGCTCGACGTCCTCGGTCCCGTCCACACGGTCCGGTGGCGCGGGGTGCGTCTGGACCACCATGAAGTGACCGTGGAGCACTGCACGGTGGGAGCGGACCAGCCTCTGGAGTGGCTGGAGGTCTCCAAGCGGGTCGCTCCCGAGGGCGCGGAGGTCGTCCAGGCGTCCCTGACCGCACTGCTGAGGGGGAAGGGACTCGAACCGGACCTGGGGCGGGGCGTCCGACTGCGGCGGGTCATGGAGTCGCTGGCCGCGCGGGAGGCCTGAGGGAAGGCCGGGGAGTGGCCCACTGTCCACCTTGCTTGCCGGGCAGGGGAAGCCGAATCGCCGTCAGGGCGATTCGGCGTCCGGAAGAGACGGTGGTGAGGCCGACCTGGAGCCGTTCGTGGTTGTGGTGCCGGCAGGGTTGAGGGCCGGGTGGTCGGGGCGCCCTGGAAGGCGAAAGCGTTGCCGGTCACTCGCCGGCTCCGGGGACGACGTTCGTCCTGGTGATGCAGCACATGTAGGAGCGGGCGGGGGAGAGCGGCGGGGAAAGGGCGGCGAAAAGGCAGGAGCCCCTGCGCCGAAAGGCGAGGGGCTCCTTGGGTGGTGCTCTCAGACGTCGTCAGAGGGGCATCCCTCGGATCGAACGGATCAGACGGGGGTGACGTTCTCCGCCTGCGGACCCTTCGGGCCCTGCGTCACGTCGAAGGAGACCTGCTGGTTCTCCTCCAGCGAACGGAAACCGCTCGCGTTGATGGCGGAGTAGTGGACGAAGACGTCCGGGCCGCCACCCTCCTGGGCGATGAAGCCAAAGCCCTTTTCGGCGTTGAACCACTTCACGGTTCCGGTAGCCATAAGCCCTCCTTGGGCCCAAAGGGTTGCCCTGCTCCAGAACCCTGCAAGTGTGAAAACAAGATGCCGCACAACTGCATACGTCTGAAAAGACGAGAGCCCGCGGTCACATGCTCCGCAGGCTCTGTACTGCAAGGGAAACCAAACTGCAACTTGCGGGCGAGCCTAGCACGCGGGCAGGGGAATGCAAGAGAGGGCAAGATCACGTCACCCGGATGTTTGAACCGCTCGGGTTCCGGCTTGACGGACCGCCTCTACTTTCTCTTCTGCCCCACCGACGACTCGCCGTCGACAGTGTTGACACGGGGTGTTCGTCCGGTTTCGGGGGCACCTCCCGGCCCCCGGAGCCCGCACCGTACCCCATGAGGGCTAGCCTCGCGATGTGGACAATTCTCGCAACCGGCCGCGCGTCGGCCACATCCAGTTCCTGAACTGCCTGCCCCTCTACTGGGGGCTCGCGAGAACGGGCACGCTCCTCGACTTCGAGCTCACCAAGGACACCCCCGAGAAGCTCAGCGAGCAGCTGGTGCGCGGGGACCTCGACATCGGGCCCATCACCCTGGTCGAGTTCCTGCGCAACGCGGACGACCTGGTCGCCTTCCCCGACATCGCCGTCGGCTGCGACGGCCCGGTGATGTCGTGTGTGATCGTCTCCCAGGTGCCACTCGAACGCCTGGACGGCGCACGCGTCGCCCTGGGTTCGACCTCGCGCACCTCCGTACGCCTCGCGCAGTTGCTGCTGGCCGAGAGCGTCGGCGTACAACCGTCGTACTACACCTGCCCCCCCGACCTCTCGCTGATGATGCAGGAGGCGGAGGCGGCCGTGCTCATCGGGGACGCGGCGCTGCGCGCGAACCTGCTCGACGGGCCGAGCTTCGGCCTGGAGGTGCACGACCTGGGCGCCATGTGGAAGGCGTGGACGGGGCTGCCGTTCGTCTTCGCGGTGTGGGCGGCGCGGCGTGACTACCTGGAGCGGGAGCCCGAGGTCACCCGCAAGGTGCACGAGGCGTTCCTCGCCTCCCGCGACCTGTCCCTGACCGAGGTGGCCAAGGTCGCCGAACAGGCGGCCCGCTGGGAGGCGTTCGACGAGCGGGTCCTGGAGCGGTACTTCACGACCCTGGACTTCCGCTTCGGCGGTCCGCAGCTGTCCGCGGTCGCCGAGTTCGCGCGGCGGGTCGGTCCCACCACCGGATTTCCGGCGGACGTGAAGGTCGACCTGCTTTCCTGAGCTCCATTCCGGCGAAGTCCCGGTGAACGTCCCGGAATTCCGGTTGACGCATTCGCTGTTCTGTGGGATCGGTTGCGGATCCGTCGCCGACGCTCGCATTTCCTTTCGGGCGTACGGCACTACGCTGGAAGCGCGGGGAGTACGGGGAGGGACGGGGAGGTGTCGTCCATGCGACCGCTCGATGTCGGCGAACCCACGGTCGTGGGGCCCTACCGGCTGCTCGGCCGGCTCGGGGCGGGCGGGATGGGCCGCGTCTATCTGGGGCGGAGCGCGGGCGGCCGTACCGTCGCCGTCAAGGTCGTGCACCCGCACTTCGCCCTCGACGAGGAGTTCCGCGCCCGCTTCCGGCGGGAGGTCGACGCCGCCCGCCGGGTGGGCGGAGCCTGGACCGCCCCCGTTCTGGACGCGGACCCGGAGGCGTCGGTCCCCTGGGTGGCGACGGGCTACGCGGCCGGTCCCTCACTGGCGACGGCGGTGGCGGACGGCGGTCCCCTGCCTCCCCATTCCGTACGGGTCCTGGGCGCGGGCCTGGCGGAAGCGCTGTCGGCGGTGCACGCGCTGGACCTGGTCCACCGGGACGTGAAGCCGTCGAACGTCCTGCTCACGGTCGACGGCCCCCTCCTCATCGACTTCGGCATCGCCCGCGCCACGGACGGCACGGCGTCCCTGACCTCGACGGGCGTCTCGATCGGCTCCCCCGGCTACATGTCCCCCGAGCAGATCCTCGGCAAGGGCATCACCGGCGCGGCGGACGTCTTCTCCCTCGGCGCGGTCCTCGCGTACGCCGCGACCGGCCAGTCCCCGTTCCCCGGTGACTCCTCGGCCGCCCTCCTCTACAAGGTCGTCCACGAGGAACCCCGGCTCGACGGCGTGGAGGGCGACCTGCGCGCCCTCGTGGAGCGCTGCCTGTCCAAGGACCCCCCAGCGCGCCCGGCCCCCGACGAGCTCGCCCGCACGCTGGCTCCCCAGGGCGCGGCCCCGCTGGTGGCGGCGGGCTGGCTGCCGGGCCCCCTGGTGGAACAGGTCGGCCGCAGCGCGGTGCAACTCCTGAACCTGGACGCGGCGGAGGAAGCTCCGTCAGGACCGGTGGGGTTCAGCAGCCCGTCGGTGGGCTCGGACCTCCTGGCCCCCTCGGCCGCCCGAGTTCCCCGCCCCCTTCGGCCTCCTCCGCCGACGTGAAGGTCGAAGACCAAGTCCCGGCCACGAGCGGGGTGTTCGGCCCGCCTCCGGTGATGTCGCCGCCGGTGACCCACGTGCCGGGGCAGCGGACCGACTCCGCGTCGGCGGACACGGTGCCACCGCCGGGCAAGCTGTCGCTGAGCGTTGCGGCGGCGTCCACGACCACGGCGAACGGGCGGGGCCGACGGGTGAGTTGCTCGGTCGCCCTGGCGGTCGCGGGCGCGTTCGCGGTGGCGGGCCTAGGTCTGGTGTTCGGGCTGAGCATGCTGAACGGCGACGAGAAGGGCGGAGAGGCAGCCGGCAAGGCCCCCTCGGCCGGCAGCAGCCCGAGCGAGGGGAACCAGGACCCGGAACCGCAGGACGGGGCGGGCGACCTGCCCAAGAAGTACCTGGGCTCGTGGGAAGGCGACGGCTACGCCCTCGGCGGCAACCTCCCGGCGGGCACCTTCACCGTCACTCTCGAACAGGGCTCCGTCGGCGACCGGTTGGGCACGTTCCGCTCCGTCGACCTGCTGGGCGGGGCCTGCGACGACACGTTCGTCCTCAAGGAGGTCACCGAGGACCACGTCGTCGTCACGAGCATCGCCGACGCGAAGAACAACCCCAAGACATGCACCAGCAACACCCACGAGGTCACGCTCACCCCCGTGGGCGACGAACTCCAGTACACCGCGGACAACGCGGACGCGGGCGACCCGACGGCCCGCCTGGCAAAGACGAAAAGATGAAGTGAGGGGGCCGGCTTTTGGCTGCGGCTGAGTGGGCCTTCTCGCGCAGTTCCCCGCGCCCCTGAAGGGCCTCCGGCCCTCAGGGGCAAAAGGCACGGGGCGGCGCGGGGAACTGCGCGACCAGCCCCACCGGGCGGACGTGTGGGGGGCGAAGGGGCGCAGCCCCTGGGTGGGGCACCTCCCGCTCGAGCGAAGCCGAGAGTGGGGAGGGACGGGTAGGGGCGGCGGGGGCGAGATCCCTCTAGGCTGCCCCGTGGCACTGGACCCCTGGCTGATCGCACTCACCCTGGCCGCCGCACCCTGGGGCGCAGCCACCGGCACCCTCCTCCCCGCCCCGCCTACCGCTTCACGGTCGACGAGGACCACCCCTGGCACCACACCTGCCCCGCCACCACCACATCACCGGCCCGGCGAACGGCTGGCTGGGCCCCGCCCGCTGCACCGCACCCCCACCACAGCCACCCCACCCCCACCTGCTCCTACGGCCCACGCACACCCCCGTCGCCCTCACCACCGCCCTGATCTGCGCCACCCTCGCCCTGACCACCGGCACCCGCCCCGAACTCGCCGTATGGCTGCTCCTCGCCCCCCTCGGCGTGCTCCTCACCCTCGTGGACCTCGGCGCCCAACGCCTCCCGGACCCCCTGACCCTCCCCTTCGCGGCCCTCGCGCTCACCCTCCTGGGCGCGGTCGCCCTCGTACCCGAGCACGCCGGCCAGTGGCGCACGGCGCTGTACGGCGCCCTCGCCCTCGGCGGCCTGTACTTCCTCTTCTTCCTCATCAGACCCATGGCCCTCGGCTTCGG
The DNA here is from genome assembly GCF_020982545.1 of Streptomyces sp. MNU76. Taxonomy (GTDB): domain Bacteria; phylum Actinomycetota; class Actinomycetes; order Streptomycetales; family Streptomycetaceae; genus Streptomyces. The sequence goes on from NZ_JAJKLK010000019.1 coordinate 643,590, forward strand.
CGACGTGAAGCTGGCCCTCGGCCTCGGCGCCGTCCTCGGCTGGTACGGCTGGGGCGCGCTGTACCTCGGTACGTTCGCCGGCGCGCTCATCGGCAGCGCGTACACGGTGGTCGCGCTGGCCAGGCGTCGCGCCGTACGCCGCCAACTGGTGGCGCTGGGCCCGTTCATGATCGCGGGAGCGTACGTCGGCCTCCTGCTGGAGTCGTACGCGGCCTGACCTCCCGCCCCCACGCCTCGCGTCCGCCGCTCGACGGGAAGTTACCCAAAGGCGGAAGGCCTGACGTCGGCCGGTCCGACCTCCTGGCGTAGGCTGGCCCGGTCAGTTCAACCCTTACGAAAGGGACGCCCCCGGTGACCGAGAAGGCCGATCTCCAGTCCGTTCTCGACCGTGCCGCCGAGGGCGGGAGAATCACGCCGGAGGAGGCGCTCGACCTCTACCGGGACGCCCCGCTGCACGCGCTCGGCGCCGCCGCCGACGCCGTACGCAAGCGCCGGTACGCGGGCACGGAGCACATCGCGACGTACATCATCGAGCGGAACATCAACTACACGAACGTGTGCGTCACGGCGTGCAAGTTCTGCGCGTTCTACGCCCCGCCGAAGGCCAAGGACAAGGGCTGGACGCGCGATCTCGACGACATCCTGCGCCGCTGCGCGGAGACCGTCGAGCTGGGCGGTACGCAGATCATGTTCCAGGGCGGCCACCACCCGGACTACGGGGTGGAGTACTACGAGACGCACTTCTCCGCGATCAAGAAGGCCTTCCCCCAGCTGGTCATCCACTCCCTCGGCGCGTCCGAGGTCGAGCACATGGCCCGGATCTCCAAGGTGGGCGTCGAGGAGGCGATCCAGCGGATCCACGCCGCCGGTCTCGACTCCTTCGCGGGCGCGGGCGCGGAGCTGCTTCCCGAGCGCCCCCGCAAGGCCATCGCTCCCCTCAAGGAGTCCGGCGAGCGCTGGCTGGAGATCATGGAGACCGCGCACAACCTGGGCGTGGAGTCCACCTCGACCATGCTCATGGGCACCGGCGAGACCAACGCCGAGCGCATCGAGCACCTGCGGATGATCCGTGACGTCCAGGACCGCACAGGCGGCTTCCGGGCCTTCATCCCGTACCTCTACCAGCCGATGAACAACCATCTGAAGGGCCGCACCCAGGCCACGATCTTCGAGTACCTGCGGATGATCGCGATCTCCCGGCTCTTCATGGACAACATCGCCCACATCCAGGGCTCCTGGCTCACCACCGGCCAGGACGCGGGCCAGCTGACGCTGCACTACGGCGCGGACGACCTCGGTTCGGTCATGCTGGAGGAGAACGTCGTCTCGGCGGCCGGTGCCAGGCACCGCTCCAACCTCCAGGAAATGATCGACATGATCCGTACGGCGGGGCGGGTCCCGGCCCAGCGCTCCACGACGTACGAGCACCTCGTCGTCCACGACGACCCGGCGAACGACCCCGTCGACGCGCGCGTGATGTCCCACATCTCCTCCACGGCGATCGAGGGCGGCACGGCGCACCCCGAGCTGAAGATCCTCGCCTCCAACTAGGCCCGGCCTTGCTGACGATGCACGCCGCCGACGAGGTGCGGCGCAGCTGGGACGACCCGGAGTCGATCAAGGACGGCGCCGTGGTGGTGGACGGCACCCGGGTCCGGGCGGTGGGCCCGGCGGAGGACCTCCGCCTGCGGTTCCCGGGCGCCCGCGTCCGCCAGTGGTCCGGCGTCCTCGGGCCCGGCCGGGTGCACGAGGGCCCGCTCCCGGACGCCCCCTCGCCCCGCGAACAGGTCCACGCGGTGCTGAAGTCGGGCGCGGTGGCGATCCTGCGACAGCACGCGAACACCCCGGAACTCCGGTCGGCCGCCGAGCGCAACCACGTCTCGGTACTGCCGCACCCGGCGTCCCCGGTGCTCGCCGAGGCGGGCCGCGCCGACCTGGCGGTCTACGACGGGGCAGGCGTCTGCACGGCCACGGTGTGCGCGGGGCGCCTGGTCCACCGTCGCCGCTGAGGGACGCCGCCGCGCCCGCTCAGCCCGAGAACGCCTCCCCGAACGCCCCGTCCGCCTGGTCGACCCCGCTGCAGTCGACCAGTGCGTCACTCGCCCCGTCCCCGCACTCCCGGTCCCGGAACGTCGCCCACATCGACACCCAGGCGATGCCCTTCTCCTCCGCGAACTCCCGCACCTGCGCCGCGTCCTCCAGCGTGAACGTCTCGTTGTCGACGTCATTGACGCCCAGCATCGAGGTCAACGCCAACGCCCGCCACGCCGTCGCCCCGCTCGTGCCGAAGACGTCCATCAGCTGCCCGTGCGTCGCCTCGGCCGCCTGTTCCGCGTAGTCGCCCATGTCACCGTCGTACGAACTGGCGTAGTTCATGGTCATGATGTTGACCGTGCCGACCTGGACGGCGTGGTCATTGGCCGAGTTCAGCAGGGCCAGACCGTCGTCGTCGAGGCCGGACGGCATGACGGGGAGGGTGAAGGATACGGAGAGGTCGGGGCGGTCCTTCTGGAGGAGCGCGATCGCCTCGGAGCGCAGGGCGACGGAGTCGGAGTCCTGCAACGCGTCGCCCTCGACGTCGAAGTCCGCCTGGGTCGAGCCGGCCGCGTCGAGCGCCGCGCCGTACGCCTCGGCGAGTTCGGTCGCGCTGTCGCAGGCCTGGGCCAGCTCCGTGCCCGAGGCACCGCCGAACGAGACCCGCACCGACGCCCCCGCGCCGGTGAGCGCCGAGACACGGGACTTCACCGCCGTGTCGTCGATCGCGTCCGTGCCGTTCCACATCGGCGTGCACGCGTCACCGTCGGCGATCACGAACGCCAGGTTGTACGCGGCGGCCGACCCGGCGTCGTCGAGGTCGGAGGCCTCGGTCGCGTTCACGTACGGCGCGTAGGCCGTGGACGGCGCGGAGGTGGTGGGCGCCGTGGGCGTCGTCGTCGCGGTGGACGGCCCGGCCGCCCCCGTCGCCGCCTCCCGGGTGTCCGTCGTGCAGCCCGTGCAGGCCAGGGTCACCAGACACAGCAGTCCGACGGCCGGTTTCAGGGAATTCCTCACGGTGCTCATGAAGGCAATGAAGCAGAGGCGCCTGTGCCGCATGTGTGGTTTTCCGGTCCCGGGAACGCAATCCGAGTCCGCCAACGAAAATCCCACCCCCGAGCCCGTCTTCGTCGATGACTCCGGGCGTCGCGCCGGGCGCCGCACCGGCGCCCGGCCCGTACTGCCACAATGGGCCCGTGACCCGCGCATCCCTGGACAAGCAGCCGCACGAAGTCGCCTCGATGTTCGACCGAGTGGCGAAACGGTACGACCTGACCAACGACGTGCTGTCCCTCGGACAGGACCGGCGCTGGCGCAAGGAGGTCGCGCGGGCCGTCGACGCCCGCCCCGCGCAGAAGGTCCTGGACCTCGCCGCCGGCACGGGCACCTCCTCGCTGCCCTTCGCGCAGACCGGCGCGTACGTCGTGCCGTGCGACTTCTCCCTCGGCATGCTCCAGGTCGGCAAGGAGCGCCTGTCCTGGCTGCCGTTCACCGCGGGCGACGCCACGAGGCTGCCGTTCAAGGACGACACCTTCGACGCGGTCACCATCTCCTTCGGCCTGCGCAACGTGCAGGACACCGACACCGCGCTGCGCGAGCTGCACCGGGTGACGAAGCCCGGCGGCCGCGTCGTGATCTGCGAGTTCTCCCACCCCACGTGGACGCCGTTCCGCACCGTCTACACCGAGTACCTGATGCGCGCGCTGCCGCCGGTCGCCCGCGCGGTGTCCTCCAACCCGGACGCGTACGTCTATCTCGCCGAGTCCATCCGTGCCTGGCCCGACCAGGCGGGTCTCGCCGAGCGCCTCGGCAAGGCCGGTTGGGAGAAGGTCGCGTGGCGCAACCTCTCGGGCGGGATCGTCGCGTTGCACCGGGGGTTCAAGGCCCAGGCGTAGAGCCGAAGTCGGCCTGCCGAAGCCGTAGTTCACCCGTACGAGGGATGCTCGTCGGGGAATTCTGTTGACGGGAACCGGTCAATGGAAACTACCGTCCGTTGATACACCGGCACGCACCGGTGATGTCCGACGACGGGGGTTTCCATGACGTCCTACTGCCCGCACTGCGGGACACCAGGCCCGGCCGAGGCGCGCTTCTGCATGGCGTGCGGCCGGGAACGCATGCCGACCGCCCCGGCGACCCCTCTCGCCCCACCGGGTGCGCCGACCCTCGGCCCACCGCCCCGCTGCCGCCACCACCCGTGTACGCACCTGTACCCGCCCCTGTCCCCGTCCCCGCCCGCCCCTCGCCCGTGGGCGGCTTCCTCGGCCGGGCCTTCCGGGGTGACTGGGGCGGCTCCGCGGCCGCCGCGCTCTGGCCGGTCGGGCTGCTCCTCGCGGCCGCCCTCGCCCTGGCCGTCCCCTCGTACGACCAGAGCGCCACGGACGACTACTTCGTCGGCTTCGGCGACCGGATGGGCCTCGCCCTCGCCGCCCTCCTCCAGGGCCTCGGCGGCGGCTTCACGATCTCCGAGAGCGGGGGCGGCGGCTTCGCGGGCGACTACCCGGACGCCGAGGGGGCCCTCACCCTGACCCTGGTCCCGCTCACGGTGACCGTCCTGTTCCTCGGGGCGCTCTTCCTCGGCGTACGGCAACTCCGCACCCGCATGCTGACCCGTGCCGCGTACGCCGGTGCGGGAGCGCCCGGGGCGGGGCCCGTCGGCGGCCGTACCACCGGGCTCGAAGCGGCGGTGCGGGTCACGCTGCTGGTGACGGCCGCCGTCCTGCTGCTGGGGCTGTTCGCGCAGCCCGACATCGCGCGCGTCGAGGTCTCGGCCTCCCCGTGGAGCGCCGCGCTGGGCGCGCTGCTGCTCACCGCCGCCGTCTCGGCCGGCCTGCTGCAACGCGACGACCTGGCCGCCTGGCTGGCCGTCCGCCCCGGGCCCCGGACCCTGTTCCGGGCGACCGGAACGGCCGTACGGGCCATGGCGGTCGTCCTCGCCCTCTGCTCGCTCGTCACGTTCGTGCTCCTCGCTGCGAACGACGAGTGGCAGGCGGAGTGGGAGGAGGACCTCAACCCCCTCCTGCTGGTGCTGATCGTCCTCCCCAACCTCGCCGTCCATCTCCTCGGCCTCTCCTGGGGCGCGTCCGTCCAGGGCGAGGCGGGCCGCACCCGGTACGGGGACGACACGTCGTACGACCCCTCCGGCGACTACGGCCTCGTCGAGTCCGGCCCGTACGGCGGCTACGAGCGCGAGTCGTTCGGGCTCCCCGAACTGGGCGACGCCGTCAACTCCTGGTCGGTCGTGGGAGCGTTGACACTCGGCGCGGTCTGCGCCCTGACCCTGGGGATCATCGCGGCCCGCCGTTCCTCGGGCCGCGGCGAGCAACTCCTCGCCGCGGGCGTCTTCTTCGGGCTGTTCCTCCTCCTCGCCGGCATCAGCGGCTTCGGCATGGAGGCGTCCGGCTCGGCCACGGCCGAGTTCACCACCGAGTTCTCGGTCGCGGGCGAGGTGGAGGCGGGCCTGGACCTCCCCGAGGCGCTGCTCTTCAGCCTGCTCTGGATCTTCGCCGCGGCCTTCCTCGCGCCCTATCTGGTGCAGATGACGGGAGCGCGTACGGCGGTGATCGCACCGCCGATCCCGGCCATGCCGAGCCACGGCCCGGCCACGGCCCACGGGGTCCCGTCGCAGCCCTCCGTCCCCGCCCCGGCACCGGCGTCCCACGAACCCCCGCTCGTGGAGCTGGGTCACCACCACCTGCCGCCCGCCGAGCCGCCCAAGTCCCGCAGCCGCGCGCTGATCTGGGCCCTCACCATCGCGGCGGCCTTCGTGATCGGCGGGGGAGGGGCGGCGACGATCCTGCTCTGGCAGAGGTAGGAGGCGGAACACTGGACGGGGCGCCCGTCGAGCTAGCGGAGCACCGCGAACGGGTCCCCCGGCTCGTCCAGCGCCCTGCGCAACCCTGGCGGCGGCCCACCGCGCCGGGGCTCCCGCACACCCCCGCCGTCGTCCCCCGGCTCGAACCACACGGTCACGGCGGCGCCGCGCGGCACCTGCACCCCCGGTGGCGGGTACTGGCGTACGACGTGGTCCACGACGGTGCGTGGGAAGTCGGGGCGGTCGGGCGCGACGAGGAGCACCCCGCCCGCCTCGGCCGTCTCGCGCGCGTCCACGGCCATCAGCCCGACGAACCGTGGCACACGCACTTCGGATGACTTGGGTGTTATGCGCACAGATGTTCACCCCCAGCGGTACCGGCAGGGTAACCGCCGGGCGCCCCCGCCCGGAAGCACTGCGTGGCAATCTGCGGCACATCGCTACGCTGGGTGATGAGTTGCCGAAATCCCGAACCGGCGGAGTCCTTGAACCGCCGGACCGCCGCAGTCCCGAAACGTCGGACCGCACAGCACCCACGGCGCCCGGCACGCACTCTCGCCGCACCGGCCGAAACCCCAAGTACGTCCAGTACGAGGGCTTTCGTCCGGCACGCCGAGAGCACGCACCGGACACCGCGGGCACCGCACAGGACTTTCGAAACACCCCCTAGAGCGTCAGTCGGTAGCAGTGTCCCGCCCGCTGCGACACGGGCGTGGTGAACGTCTCCGCCAGTTCCATGCCCAGCCGCCGGGTGACGGCGATGGACCGCTCGTTGCGGGCGTCGACCATGGCGACCACCCGGCCCACACCGGCCGCCCGCACCCGCTCCAGGGTCTGGAGCGCGGCGGCGGTCACATAGCCCTTGCCCCAGTGGTCGCGGGCGAGCCGCCAGCCGATCTCGATCTCGCCGGCCGGGCCCCACTCCCGGGGCCACGGCTGGGCACCGGTGAAGCCGATGGCCCGGCCCTCCTCGTCGAGCAGGGTCCACAGACAGAACCCGTGCTCGGCGTCGTGGCGGCGCTGGCGCGCGGTGAGCTCCTCGTAGACGGACAGCTCGGCGGACCGGCCGCCGTGGAACTCCATGACGTCGGGATCGTCGAAGATCCGGTGCCAGGCGAAGGCGTCCTCGTCGGTGGGGACACGCAGCCGTACGTCGGGCAGAGCTCGGTTCACAGGGGCAGCCCTTCAGCCGATGATCGGTACCGCTGAATAGACTGCCCATGTCCGACCCCGGTCGGCACATGTTTTCCGGACGTCCGGCGCCTCGGACGTCCGGCAGGCTTTGCTCCGATCCATCTACTTCTTGGGGAGAACCCGTCGTGACCGAGCCCCAGCCCCTTACCGAACACACCGCCGATGTGATCGTCGTCGGGGCCGGGCCAGCCGGTTCCACCACCGCGTACTACCTGGCGAAGGCCGGGCTCGACGTGCTGCTCCTGGAGAAGACCAGCTTCCCGAGGGAGAAGGTCTGCGGCGACGGCCTCACCCCGCGCGCCACCAAACAGCTGGTCGCGATGGGCATCGACATCTCCGAGGAGGCCGGCTGGCTCCGCAACAAGGGGCTGCGGATCATCGGCGGCGGCGTCCGCCTCCAGCTCGACTGGCCGGATCTCGCCGCCTACCCGAACTACGGACTCGTCCGCAAGCGCGACGACTTCGACGAGCAGCTCGCCCGCCAGGCCCAGAAGGCGGGCGCCCGGCTGTACGAGCGCTGCAACGTGGGCGCGCCGATCGTCGACGACCGCACGGGCCGGATCACCGGGGTGCACGCCAAGCTCGGCGACGAGAAGCGCGAAGTCACCTTCCACGCCCCGCTGGTGGTGGCGGCCGACGGCAACTCCACCCGGCTCTCCCTCGCGATGGGACTGCACCGCCGGGAGGACCGCCCGATGGGCGTCGCGGTCCGCACGTACTTCACCTCCCCGCGTCACGACGACGACTACCTGGAGTCCTGGCTGGAGCTGTGGGACAAGCGCGGTCCGGGCGAGGACCGTCTGCTCCCCGGCTACGGCTGGATCTTCGGCATGGGCGACGGCACGTCCAACGTCGGCCTGGGCGTCCTCAACACCTCGTCCGCCTTCAAGGAGCTGGACTGGCGCGACGTCCTGAAGGCCTGGTGCGCGTCCATGCCGGAGGAGTGGGGCTACACCCCCGAGAACATGACCGGCCCCATCCGCGGCGCCGCCCTCCCGATGGCCTTCAACCGCCAACCCCACTACACCAAGGGCCTGCTGCTGGTCGGCGACGCCGGCGGCATGGTGAACCCGTTCAACGGCGAGGGCATCGCCTACGCGATGGAATCCGGCCAGATCGCCGCCGAGGTCATCGTCCAGGCGCACGCCCGCGCCACCCCCGGGCAGCGTGAACTCGCCCTCCAGCGCTACCCGCAGGTCCTCAAGGACACCTTCGGCGGCTACTACACGATGGGCCGCGCCTTCGTGAAGCTCATCGGCAACCCGAAGATCATGAAGCTCGCCACCCAGCGGGGCCTGACCCATCCGCTGCTGATGAAGTTCACCCTGAAGATGCTGGCGAACCTCACCGACCCGACCGGCGGCGACGCGATGGACCGCATCATCAACGGCCTGAGCAAGGTGGCCCCGAAGGCGTGACCCGCCCCGGGGCGTATGCCCCGAACCACCGCGTATGACCGCGTTCGGCCGGCCACGGAGCACTCCGTGGCCGGCCGAACGCGCTGTACGCCCCTGGGAGGCTCACTGTCGACCAGGGCGCGGTAACACCACAAGCGCGGGACGACAGGCGCCCTGTGGGGCGCCTGTGGCCTTTGCGCGGGCAGCCCGAGGGCCGCTGTCCCCTGCGGGGAGAGCGGCCCTTCGAAAAACGCCCTGGGCGACCGCGCGGGTCAGAGCACGCGCACCGCACCCGTCGCCGGGTAGCCGGAGAGGTCCTGGATGACGACGCCCTTGGAGGGGTTCGCCGCGTCGAGGTACTGGCCGTTACCGATGTAGACACCCGTGTGGTAGGCCGAGCCCTTCGCGCCCCAGTACAGGATGTCGCCCACCTGGAGGTTCGACAGCGAGACCTCGGTGCCCTGCATCGACTGGTCCTGCGAGACCCGGGGGAGGTCCACGCCGACCTGCTTGAACGCGGCCTGCACGAGCGAGGAGCAGTCCCACGCGTTGGGGCCCGTGGCACCCAGCACGTAGGCGTCGCCGAGCTGGGCCTTCAGGAAGCTGATGACCGTGCCGACGCTGCCGGAGGCCGGCGCCGTCGTGGTCGTCGTCGACGCCGAGTTGGTCGAGAGGGTGGCCCGCTCGGTGTCGCGCGAGGCGCGCTCGGCGGCGGCCTTGCGCTCGGCCTCCTCGGCGGCCTTCTTGCGGGCCTCTTCCTTCTTCGCCTTGGCGAGGTCCTTGTCGGCTTGCTTGGCCGCCTCCTCGGCGGCCGAGTCACGCTCGGCCTGCAGCTGGTATCCGGCCGCCATCACCTTCGTGGCGTCCGCGGACTGCGCGGCCTGCGTGGCCAGGTCGGCCGTGAGGGTGGGCAGTTCGAGCGTCTGCGTCACCGGCTCCGCCGCGAAGGCCGACGTGGACGCGCCGGCCACTGCCACGGTGCTGAGAACGCCACCGGCGACTCCGGCGCGCATCGCGATCGAGGACGCGTTGCGGCGGGGTTTCCGGTGGCTGCGTATGTGAGCGGTGTGGGACATGGGTACAAGCGGTACCAGCGACTCCTCCATACCTTCAAGAAACGTGTGCTGCGCCACAGTTGTTCAACGGGGGCGCCGAATTTCTCGCGCGTCACTCTTTATTGACGCCGTAACGGGCATAGCGGACATGGTCGAACAGGCCTTTGATCATGCACTTTCATGATTACGCCCGAATTGCCCTGCGCTTACCACCGATCGCAGCGAGTGGCCAAGGCCCGTTGATTTGATCTCGGTCCGATGTGGCGCAGGTCACGGAACGGTCGCCCGTTCCCGGGGTGTCCCGCGCGGGAGGGCGCCCTCGCGGCGCTCGTGAACGCGTGCACGTGTCCACATCCGTCATCGGACCTCCCTCCGGGGTGTGAACGCGGGCTCTATCAAGTGGCCTCGTCCAGTGCCAATTTGCATGCAGCGGAACTCTCTTGATATGGAGACGCCCTGCGTGACCAGCGGTAACGAGCGAAAATGTCACTTGTGGTGATCAGTCTGGCGCTTCGTGTATGAAGATCGACGCTCATCCGACTTCATGATCCTTCGTCAGGTGGTGGAGATCACAAACTCGGTGCCGCACCCGTGTCGCAGATCACAGACCGGCAGGCATAGGATGCGGGGCAGTTGGGCTTGTGACCTGCTTCACATGTTCGCGATCTTCGTCGAGACGGACGGGGCTCGTGTGGCCGGTGGGGCGGGAGAGCAGGGCCGACGCAATCCGCCAGCAGTCAGTGCCGACTGAGAGGAGCGAGGAGCGGTGAACGCCTATGCGCCCATCCTCGTACTGGGAGCCCTCGGGGCAGGCTTTGCGATCTTCTCCGTGATCATGGCCACGCTGATCGGCCCGAAGCGTTACAACCGGGCCAAGCTAGAGGCCTACGAGTGCGGGATCGAGCCCACCCCCACGCCGGCCGGCGGCGGGCGGTTCCCCATCAAGTACTACCTGACGGCGATGCTCTTCATCGTCTTCGACATCGAGATCGTCTTCCTCTACCCCTGGGCCGTCACCTTCGACGCCCTGGGTGTTTTCGGGCTCGTGGAGATGCTGCTCTTCGTGCTCACCGTCTTCGTCGCCTACGCGTACGTCTGGCGCCGCGGCGGCCTGGAATGGGACTGAGGGGCCTTTAAGACCATGGGACTCGAAGAAAAACTGCCGAGCGGTTTCCTGCTGACCACCGTCGAGCAGGCCGCGGGCTGGGTACGCAAGGCATCCGTCTTCCCCGCCACCTTCGGCCTCGCCTGTTGTGCCATCGAGATGATGACCACGGGCGCGGGGCGCTACGACCTGGCGCGCTTCGGCATGGAGGTCTTCCGCGGCTCGCCGCGGCAGGCGGACCTGATGATCGTGGCCGGCCGGGTCAGCCAGAAGATGGCGCCGGTGCTGCGGCAGGTCTACGACCAGATGCCGAATCCCAAGTGGGTGATCTCCATGGGGGTCTGCGCGTCGTCCGGCGGCATGTTCAACAACTACGCGATCGTCCAGGGCGTCGACCACATCGTCCCGGTCGACATCTATCTCCCGGGCTGCCCGCCACGGCCCGAGATGCTGGTGGACGCGATCCTCAAGCTCCACCAGAAGATCCAGACGTCCAAGCTCGGCGTGAACGCGGAGGAAGCGGCCCGCGAGGCCGAGGAAGCCGCGCTCAAGGCACTCCCCACCATCGAGATGAAGGGGCTGCTGCGATGAGCGACGCGAACGGCAAGAACGATGCGAACGGCACCGGCGGGTCGAACGGGGTGAACCCGGAGAAGGACCTCGCCGCCTCCAACCTCCCCGGCCAGCGCGGTGACGGCGGCGAGGAGATCCGCGTCCAGCGCGGCATGTTCGGAGCGAACAACGGCGGCGACACCTCCGGCTACGGCGGCCTGGTCCGCTCCATCCGGCTCCCCGGGGAGGCCGTCCGCCCCTACGGCGGCTGGTTCGACGAGGTCGCCGACGAGCTGGAGGGCGCCCTGGAGGAACAGGGCCTCGTCCCCGAGAACGTGATCGACAGGACCGTCGTCGACCGGGGCGAGCTCACCTTCCACATCGAGCGCGAGCACCTGCCGACCGTCGCCCGCACCCTCCGCGACGACCCGGCCCTCCGCTTCGAGCTGTGCACCGGCGTCTCGGGCGTCCACTACCCCGGCGACAAGGGCCGCGAGCTGCACGCCGTCTACCACCTGCGCTCGATCACCCACAACCGGCTGATCCGCCTGGAGGTCTCCGCCCCGGACGCCGACCCGCACATCCCGTCGCTCGTCCCGGTCTACCCGACCAACGACTGGCACGAGCGCGAGGCGTACGACTTCTTCGGCATCGTCTTCGACGGACACCCCGCGCTGACGCGGATCATGATGCCGGACGACTGGCAGGGCTTCCCGCAGCGCAAGGACTACCCCCTCGGCGGCATCCCCGTCGAGTACAAGGGCGCCCAGATCCCGGCTCCGGACCAGCGGAGGTCGTACTCATGAGCACGCAGCACGCATCGGCGGAGTCCGCCGCCTCGGCGCGCGAGACCACCGAGGGCACCGTCTACACGGTCACCGGCGGCGACTGGGACGAGGTCGCGGAGACCGCGGCCAGGTCCGACGACGAGCGCATCATCGTCAACATGGGCCCCCAGCACCCGTCCACCCACGGTGTGCTCCGGCTGATCCTGGAGATCGACGGCGAGACCGTCACCGAGGCCCGCTGCGGCATCGGCTACCTCCACACCGGCATCGAGAAGAACCTCGAATACCGCACGTGGACCCAGGGCACCACGTTCGTGACGCGCATGGACTACCTGACGCCGTTCTTCAACGAGACGGCGTACTGCCTCGCCGTGGAGAAGCTCCTCGGCATCGAGGACCAGATCCCCGACCGCGCCACGATCATCCGGGTGCTCCTGATGGAGCTGAACCGGCTCTCCTCCCACCTGGTGTGCATCGCCACCGGCGGCATGGAGCTCGGCGCCACCACGATCATGATCTACGGCTTCCGTGATCGTGAACTCATTCTCGACATCTACGAGCTGATCACCGGCCTGCGCATGAACCACGCGTACATCCGGCCCGGTGGACTCGCCCAGGACCTGCCGCCCGGCGCGGTGGACCAGATCCGCGAGTTCGTGAAGAAGATGCAGAAGAACCTGCCCGAGTACGACAAGCTCGCCACCGGGAACCCCATCTTCAAGGCCCGTATGCAGGACGTCGGCTACCTCGACCTGTCCGGCTGCATGGCCCTCGGCGCCACCGGACCGATCCTGCGCTCCGCCGGCCTCCCGCACGACCTGCGCAAGGCCCAGCCGTACTGCGGCTACGAGACGTACGACTTCGACGTCCCGACCGCCGACAGCTGCGACTCCTACGGCCGCTTCCTGATCCGCCTCGAAGAGATGCGCCAGTCCCTCAGGATCGTCGAGCAGTGCCTGGACCGGCTGCAGCCCGGCCCGGTCATGGTCGGCGACAAGAAGATCGCCTGGCCCGCGCAGCTCGCCCTGGGGCCGGACGGACTCGGCAACTCCCTGGACCACATCAAGAAGATCATGGGCACATCCATGGAGGCCCTGATCCACCACTTCAAGCTGGTGACCGAGGGCTTCCGCGTCCCGCCGGGACAGGCGTACGCGGCCGTCGAGTCGCCCAAGGGCGAACTCGGGGTGCACGTCGTCTCCGACGGAGGCACCCGCCCCTTCCGGGTCCACTTCCGGGACCCGTCCTTCACCAACCTGCAGGCCATGGCGGCGATGTGCGAGGGCGGCCAGGTCGCCGACGTCATCGTCGCCGTCGCGTCCATCGACCCCGTGATGGGAGGCGTCGACCGGTGACCACCACCCCCGAGGGCGTCAGCCTGGGCATGCCCCAACTGCCCGCGCCCGACTACCCGGACGACGTTCGGGCCCGGCTGGAGCGGGACGCGGCGGCCGTCGTCGCCCGCTACCCGGACTCCCGGTCCGCCCTGCTGCCGCTGCTGCACCTCGTGCAGTCGGAGGAGGGCCATGTCACCCGCACCGGCATGCGGTTCTGCGCCGAGGTGCTCGGCCTGACCACGGCCGAGGTCACCGCCGTCGCCACCTTCTACTCCATGTACCGGCGGGGCCCCTCCGGCGACTACCAGGTGGGCGTCTGCACCAACACCCTGTGCGCGGTGATGGGCGGCGACGCGATCTTCGAGGCGCTGCAGGAGCACCTGGGCGTCGGCAACGGGGGGACCACCGACGACGGCAAGGTCACCCTGGAGCACATCGAGTGCAACGCGGCCTGCGACTTCGCCCCGGTCGTGATGGTCAACTGGGAGTTCTTCGACAACCAGACCGTCGACAGCGCCAAGCGACTCGTCGACGACCTGCGCGAGGGAGCCGAGGTCCGGCCCACGCGCGGGGCGCCGCTGTGCACCTTCAAGGACACCGCGCGGATCCTCGCCGGCTTCCCCGACGAGCGGCCCGGTGCCGTCGAGGCGAGCGGCGGCGCGGGCCCCGCGTCGCTGGTCGGCCTCCGCCTGGCCAGGGGAGAGGCCGGAGCCGCGCGCGTCGTTCACCCGCGGGACGGCGGCCCGCACGACGAGCCGCAGGACCGCACGGTGCACGAGCCGTCGCCGACCGAACACCTCAGCTCGCACGACGCGCCACAGGAGACATCGGCCTCCGACCCGGCCCACCCGGCAGGGCCCGCCGCCGAGGAGGGGGAGTGATGACGTTGGCACCCGAGATCAAGGGCAGCAGCCCGGAGAAGCTGCTCGCACCGGTGCTGTCGTCCTTCTGGGACGAGGACCGGCCCTGGACGCTCGACGTCTACCGCAGGCACGACGGCTACGAGGGACTGCGCAAGGCGCTGGCCATGACACCGGACGACGTCATCGCGTACGTCAAGGAGTCGGGACTGCGCGGCCGTGGCGGCGCGGGATTCCCGACCGGGATGAAATGGCAGTTCATTCCCCAGGGTGATGGCAAACCGCACTATCTGGTTGTCAACGCCGACGAGTCGGAGCCCGGAACGTGCAAGGACATTCCGCTCCTCTTCGCGAACCCGCACAGCCTCATCGAGGGCATGATCATCGCGTGCTACGCCATTCGGTCCTCGCACGCCTTCATCTATCTGCGGGGTGAAGTCGTCCCCGTCCTGCGGCGGTTGCACGAGGCCGTCCGCGAGGCCTACGAGGCGGGTCTCCTCGGCGAGAACATCCTGGGCAGCGGACTCGACCTCGACATCACCGTGCACGCGGGCGCCGGTGCGTACATCTGCGGTGAGGAGACCGCGCTGCTCGACTCGCTCGAAGGCCGCCGTGGTCAACCGCGGCTGCGTCCTCCCTTCCCGGCTGTCGAGGGCCTCTACGCGTGCCCGACTGTCGTGAACAACGTCGAATCGATCGCGTCGGTTCCCGCCATCCTGCACAGGGGCAAGGAATGGTTCAGGTCGATGGGCAGCGACAAGTCCCCCGGCTTCACGCTCTACTCGCTCAGCGGCCATGTCGCGAGCCCTGGCCAGTACGAGGCCCCGCTCGGCATCACGCTCCGCCAACTCCTGGAGATGAGCGGCGGCATGCGGCCCGGACACCGCCTCAAGTTCTGGACGCCGGGCGGCTCCTCCACCCCGATGTTCACCGACGAGCACCTCGACGTCCCCCTCGACTACGAGGGAGTGGGCGCCGCGGGTTCCATGCTCGGCACCAAGGCGCTCCAGTGCTTCGACGAGACCACCTGCGTCGTCCGGGCCGTCACCCGCTGGACCGAGTTCTACGCCCACGAGTCCTGCGGCAAGTGCACCCCCTGCCGCGAAGGCACCTACTGGCTGGTCCAGTTGCTGCGTGACATCGAGGCCGGCAAGGGCGTCATGAGCGACCTCGACAAGCTGAACGACATCGCCGACAACATCAACGGCAAGTCCTTCTGCGCCCTCGGCGACGGCGCCGCCTCGCCGATCTTCTCCTCCCTCAAGTACTTCCGCGCGGAGTACGAGGACCACATCACGGGCCGGGGCTGCCCCTTCGACCCGGCCAGGTCGACGGCCTGGGCCGACCAGGACAAGCACGCGGAGGTGAACGCATGACCGTGACCACCGGCGCTCCCTCCGGGAGCGGGGAGGCGGCGGTCCCGCCGGAAGATCTCGTCTCGCTGAGCATCGACGGCGTCGACATCAGCGTGCCCAAGGGCACCCTGGTCATCCGGGCCGCCGAACAGCTCGGCATCGAGATCCCCCGCTTCTGCGACCACCCCCTCCTCGACCCGGCCGGCGCCTGCCGTCAGTGCATCGTCGAGGTCGAGGGCCAGCGCAAGCCCATGGCGTCCTGCACGATCACCTGTACGGACGGGATGGTCGTCAGGACTCACCTCACCTCCCCGGTCGCGGAGAAGGCCCAGAAGGGTGTGATGGAGCTCCTGCTCATCAACCACCCGCTGGACTGCCCCGTCTGCGACAAGGGCGGCGAGTGCCCGCTGCAGAACCAGGCCATGTCGCACGGCCACTCCGAATCCCGCTTCGAGGGCCGCAAGCGGACGTACGAGAAGCCCGTCCCGATCTCCACGCAGGTCCTGCTCGACCGTGAGCGGTGCGTGCTGTGCGCCCGCTGCACCCGGTTCTCCAACCAGGTCGCCGGCGACCCGATGATCGAGCTGATCGAGCGGGGCGCGCTGCAGCAGGTCGGCACCGGCGAGGGCGACCCCTTCGAGTCGTACTTCTCCGGCAACACCATCCAGATCTGCCCCGTCGGCGCGCTGACCTCGGCGGCGTACCGATTCCGCTCCCGCCCCTTCGACCTGGTCTCCTCGCCGTCCGTGTGCGAGCACTGCTCCGGCGGCTGCGCCACCCGCACCGACCACCGGCGCGGCAAGGTCATGCGCCGCCTCGCGGCCGACGACCCCGAGGTCAACGAGGAGTGGATCTGCGACAAGGGCCGCTTCGCGTTCCGGTACGCGCAGCGACCCGACCGGCTCACCACCCCGCTCGTCCGCAACGCCGAGGGCGTCCTGGAGCCCGCGTCCTGGCCGGATGCCCTGGCGGTCGCCGCCCGGGGGCTGCTCGCCGCGCGCGGCAGGGCCGGTGTCCTGACCGGCGGCCGGCTCACCGTCGAGGACGCCTACGCGTACAGCAAGTTCGCGCGCGTGGCCCTCGACACCAACGACATCGACTTCCGCGCGCGCGTGCACAGCGGCGAGGAGGCCGACTTCCTGGCCGCCCGGGTCGCCGGCCGCGGCCGCGACCTCGACGGTACGGGCGTCACGTACACCTCCCTGGAGAAGGCGCCCGCCGTCCTGCTGGTCGGGTTCGAGGCCGAGGAGGAGGCGCCCGGCGTCTTCCTGCGGCTGCGCAAGGCCTGGCGGAAGCACAAGCAGCGGGTGTTCTCGCTGGCCACGCACGCCACCCGGGGCCTGGAGAAGGCCGGCGGCACGCTGCTGCCCGCCGCGCCCGGCACCGAGACCGAGTGGCTGGACGCCCTCGCGAGCGGCTTCGGCCTCGACGACGACGGCACCAGGGCCGCCGAGGCGCTGCGTACCGAGGGCGCCGTGATCGTCGTCGGGGAGCGTCTCGCGGGCGTCGCGGGCGGGCTCACCGCCGCCGTCCGCGCCGCGTCGCTGACCGGCGCGAAGCTGGTGTGGATCCCGCGCCGGGCCGGGGAGCGCGCCGCCGTCGAGGCGGGCGCGCTGCCGTCGGCGCTGCCGGGCGGGCGCCCGGCCACCGACCCGCGCGCGCGGGAGGAGGTCGCCGCCGCCTGGGGCGTCGCCGAACTCCCCGCGCGCTACGGCCGGGACACCGGGCAGATCGTCGAGGCCGCCGCCACCGGAGAGCTCGGGGCCCTGGTGGTGGCGGGTGTGGAAGTCGGCGATCTGCCCGACCCGGCACGCGCGCGAGAGGCGCTCTCCGCGGTGGGCTTCCTGGTGTCGCTGGAACTGCGGCCCAGCGAGGTCACCGACCGTGCGGACGTCGTCCTCCCGGTCGCCGCCGTCGCCGAGAAGGCGGGCACCTTCGTCAACTGGGAGGGCCGCGTGCGGATGTTCGAAGCCGCGCTGAAGCCCGACCAGATGACCCGCCGGGTGGCACCCACCGACGGGCGCGCCCTGCAGATGCTGGCCGACGCCATGGACGTCCACCTCGGCCTGCCGGACCTGCGCACCACGCGCGCGGAGCTGGACCGCCTCGGGGCCTGGGAGGGGGCACGGGCCAACGAGCCGGTGGAGGTCGGGGCCGCGCTGCCCCGCCCGGCCGCCGGGGAGGCCGTCCTCGCCGGACACCGGCTGCTGCTCGACCAGGGCCGCCTCCAGGACGGCGACGAGGCGCTCGCCGGGACCCGGCACGCCGCCCACGCGCGCGTGTCGGCCGCCACGGCCGCCGAGACGGGTGTCAAGAACGGCGACCTCCTCGCGGTCAGCGGCCCCGCCGGGGTCGTCGAACTGCCGCTGCTGATCGCCGAGATGCCCGACCGCGTCGTCTGGCTGCCGCTGAACTCCACCGGCTCGGGCGTCGCCTCCGACACCGGGGCGCTGCCCGGCGCACTCGTCCGTATCGGCCCCGCGACGCTCGCCGCCGAGGCCCCCGAGGAGGTGGAGGCGTGAGCCCGATGTACCTCGCCGCGGAAGACCTCTCGATGTTCGGCCGCGACCCCTGGTGGCTGGTCGTCGTCAAGGCGGTGTTCTGCTTCGCCTTCCTGATGATCACAGTGCTGTTCTCCATCGTGTGGGAACGCAAGGTCGTCGCCTGGATGCAGCTGCGCATCGGCCCCAACCGGCACGGCCCCTGGGGCATGCTCCAGTCGCTCGCCGACGGCATCAAACTGATGCTCAAGGAAGACGTCATCGTCGAACGCGCGGACAAGGTCGTCTACGTCCTCGCACCGATCGTCGCGGCCATCCCGGCCTTCATGGCGATCGCGGTGATCCCCTTCGGCCCCGCCGGCAACGAGATCTCGATCTTCGGCCAGCGCACCACGATGCAGCTCACCGACCTGCCGATCGCGATGCTCTACATCCTGGCCATCGGCTCTCTCGGGGTGTATGGGTTCGTCCTGGCCGGCTGGTCCTCCGGGTCGACGTACCCGCTGCTCGGCGGCATCCGCTCGTGTGCCCAGATCATCTCGTACGAGATCGCCATGGGCGTGGCCTTCGCCTCGGTGTTCCTCTACTCCGGGTCGATGTCGAGTTCGGCGATCGTCGGCGCCCAGCAGGAACGCTGGTACGTCCTGCTGCTGCCGGTCTCGTTCCTGATCTACATGGTGACGATGGTGGGCGAGTCCAGCCGGGCCCCCTTCGACATGCCGGAGTCCGAGGGCGACCTGGTCGGCGGCTTCAACACCGAGTACAGCTCCATCAAGTTCGCGATGTTCATGCTCGCCGAGTACATCCACATGATCACCGTGTCGATGATCGCGGTGACGCTGTTCCTCGGCGGCTGGCGGGCCCCCTGGCCCATCAGTACCTTCTGGGAGGGCGCGAACCACGGCTGGTGGCCGATGCTCTGGTTCGTCGTCAAGCTCCAGCTGCTGGTCTTCTTCTTCATCTGGCTGCGAGGCACGCTCCCGCGCGTCCGCTACGACCAGCTCATGAAGCTCGGCTGGAAGGTTCTCATCCCGGTCTCCGTGGCCTGGCTGATGCTCGTCGCGACCGTGCGTGTGCTCCGGAACGAGAACTACGCGTTCTCCGAGATCGCGCTCTACGTCGGCGGAGCTGTTCTCGCCCTGCTGTTGCTCTCGTTCGTCGCGGACTTCTTCCGCGACCGGCGCGAAGCACAGGACCAGCCCGCCGAACCGGCCGGATTCGACCCGATGGCCGGCGGATTCCCCGTACCGCCCCTGCCCGGACAGACCCTCCCGCCGGTGCCGCGCAGGCGTTCGCGCCGGGAGCGGGAGCTCGTTGTCAGTGGTGGGTCCGATACTGACAGTGACGGATCTTCGAATGGGAAGGAGGCGTCCGATGGCTGAGGAGCCGAAGGAGACCAAGCCCGGTTTCCAGAACCCCGTCGCCGGCTTCGGCGTGACCTTCAAGGCCATGTTCAAGAAGCGGCTGACCGAGCAGTACCCCGAGCAGCAGAAGACCACTGCTCCCCGGTTCCACGGACGGCACCAGCTCAACCGCCATCCGGACGGCCTGGAGAAGTGCGTCGGCTGCGAGCTGTGCGCCTGGGCCTGCCCCGCGGACGCCATCTACGTGGAGGGCGCCGACAACACCGACGAGGAGCGCTACTCCCCGGGCGAGCGGTACGGCGCCGTCTACCAGATCAACTACGCCCGCTGCATCCTGTGCGGCCTGTGCATCGAGGCGTGCCCCACGCGCGCGTTGACGATGACCAACGAGTTCGAGCTGGCCGACTCCAGCCGCGCCAACCTCATCTACACCAAGGAGCAGCTGCTCGCCGGTCTTGAGGAGGGCATGGTCGACTCACCCCACTCGATCTTCCCGGGCACGGACGAACAGGACTACTACCGGGGGCTGGTCACCGAGGCCGCGCCCGGCACGGTGCGTCAGGTCGCCACCTCCAGGGGCGAGAAGCCCGAAGAAGAGGAGGCACAGGCATGAGCGCGCAACTCGCCGCTTACACCACCTCCACCGGTGAGGCCTTCCAGTTCTGGGTGCTCGGCACGGTCGCCGTGATCGGCGCCCTGTGCACCGTCTTCATGAAGAAGGCCGTGCACAGCGCCCTCTGCCTCGCCGGCACCATGATCATCCTGGCCGTGTTCTACCTGGCCAACGGCGCCTACTTCCTGGGCGTCGTGCAGATCGTCGTCTACACCGGCGCGATCATGATGCTGTTCCTTTTCGTGGTCATGCTCGTCGGTGTCACCGCGGCGGACTCCCTGAAGGAGACCATCAAGGGCCAGCGCTGGTTGGCCCTCCTGTGCGGCGCCGGCTTCGGCATCCTGCTGATCGCGGGCATCGGCAACGCCTCGCTGTCGGAGTTCAACGGCCTCGGCACGGCCAACGCGGGCGGCAACGTGGAGGGCCTCGCGGCCCTGATCTTCACCGACTACGTGTTCGCCTTCGAACTCACCGGCGCCCTGCTCATCACGGCCGCCGTCGGCGCCATGGTCCTCACCCACCGTGAGCGCACCGAGCGCGCCAAGACCCAGCGCGAGCTGGCCGAACAGCGGGTACGCGAGGGCAAGCACCTGCCGCCGCTGCCGGCCCCCGGCGTCTACGCCCGGCACAACGCGGTCGACGTTCCGGGCCTGTTGCCCGACGGCACCACGTCCGAGCTGACCGTCAGCAAGACCCTGCGGGACCGGGGCCAGATCCGCGACGTGTCGACCGAGGCACTCAACGACCTCAAGGCCCTGGAGCAGCGCGCCGAGGACCGCCTGGAGCGCACCAACAGCGGCCATGGCGCGAACGGCGGCAACAGCGGGGAGGCATCGAAGTGAATCCCGTCAACTACCTGTATCTCGCCGCCCTGCTGTTCACGATCGGCGCCACCGGCGTCCTGATCAGGCGGAACGCGATCGTGGTGTTCATGTGCGTCGAGCTGATGCTCAACGCCTGCAACCTCGCCCTGGTCGCCTTCGCCCGTATGCACGGCAATCTCGACGGCCAGATCATCGCCTTCTTCACGATGGTCGTCGCCGCCGCGGAGGTCGTGGTCGGACTCGCGATCATCGTGTCGCTGTTCCGGTCCCGCCACTCGGCCTCGGTCGACGACGCCAGCCTGATGAAGCTGTAAGGGGTCGGAAGAATCGTGGAGAACCTGATTGCGCTGCTGGTCGCGGCGCCCCTGCTCGGAGCCGCCGTCCTGCTGTGCGGCGGCCGGCGCCTCGACGCCGTCGGCCACTGGATCGGCACGGCCCTCGCCGCCGCCTCCTTCGTCGTCGGCGTGGTCCTCTTCGCCGACATGCTCGGCAAGGACGCCGAACACCGCGAGATCGGTCAGCACCTGTTCAGCTGGATCCCCGTCGAGGGCTTCCAGGCCGACGTCGCCTTCCAGCTCGACCAGCTGTCGATGACGTTCGTGCTGCTGATCACCGGAGTCGGCTCGCTCATCCACGTCTACTCCATCGGGTACATGGAGCACGACGAGCGCCGACGCCGCTTCTTCGGCTATCTGAACCTGTTCCTCGCGGCGATGCTGTTGCTCGTCCTCGCCGACAACTACCTGCTGCTGTACGTCGGCTGGGAGGGCGTCGGCCTCGCCTCCTACCTGCTGATCGGCTTCTGGCAGCACAAGCCCAGCGCCGCCACCGCCGCGAAGAAGGCCTTCCTGGTCAACCGTGTCGGCGACGTCGGGCTGTCCATCGCCATCATGCTGATGTTCACCACCTTCGGGACCTTCGCCTTCGGGCCGGTCCTGGGCTCCGTCGGCGAGACGAGCGAGGGCACGCTCACCGCGATCGCCCTCATGCTGCTGCTCGCCGCGTGCGGCAAGTCCGCCCAGGTGCCGCTGCAGTCCTGGCTCGGGGACGCGATGGAGGGCCCGACCCCGGTCTCCGCCCTCATCCACGCCGCGACCATGGTCACCGCCGGTGTCTACCTGATCGTCCGCTCCGCGAACATCTTCAACGCCGCGCCGGACGCACAGCTCGTCACCACCGTCGTCGGCGCGGTCACGCTCCTCTTCGGTGCGATCGTCGGTTGCGCGAAGGACGACATCAAGAAGGCCCTCGCCGGCTCGACGATGTCGCAGATCGGGTACATGGTGCTGGCCGCGGGCCTCGGCCCCATCGGCTACGTCTTCGCGATCATGCACCTGGTGACGCACGGCTTCTTCAAGGCCGGTCTCTTCCTCGGCGCCGGTTCGGTCATGCACGGCATGAACGACGAGGTCGACATGCGCAAGTACGGCGGCCTGCGCAAGTACATGCCGGTCACCTTCGTCACCTTCGGACTCGGCTACCTCGCCATCATCGGCTTCCCCGGTCTGTCCGGCTTCTTCTCCAAGGACAAGATCATCGAGGCGGCCTTCGCCAAGGGCGGCACCGAGGGCTGGATCCTCGGCGGCGTGGCCCTGCTGGGCGCGGCCATCACCGCCTTCTACATGACGCGCGTGATGCTGATGACGTTCTTCGGCGAGAAGCGCTGGCAGCCCGACGAGCACGGCCACGAACCGCACCCGCACGAGTCGCCCAGGGTCATGACGATCCCCATGATCGTCCTGGCCGTCGGATCGGTCTTCGGCGGTGCCTACTTCAGCATCGGCGACCGGTTCATCCACTGGCTGGAGCCCGTCACCGGCCACAAGCACGGCCACCCGCCGATCAGCGCCCTGACGGTGACGATCTCCACGGTCGCCGTGATGGTCATCGGCGTCGGCCTCGCCTGGCTCCAGTACGGGCGCAAGCCCGTCCCCGTCGTCGCCCCGCGCGGATCGCTGCTCACCCGGGCCGCCCGGCGCGACCTTCTCCAGGACGACTTCAACCACGTCGTCCTCGTCCGCGGCGGAGAGCACCTCACGCGCTCCCTCGTCTACGTCGACCACACCCTGGTCGACGGCGTCGTCAACGGCACGGCGGCCTCGATGGGCGGCCTCTCCGGGCGGCTGCGCCGGATCCAGAACGGCTATGCCCGGTCGTACGCGGTCTCGATGTTCGGCGGCGCTGCGATCCTCATCGCCGCGACCCTGCTGATGAGGGCGGTCTGATACCGATGTCCTTTCCTCTGCTGACAGCGACGGCGGCGCTCCCGGCCCTCGGGGCGATCGCCACGGCCGCCGTCCCGGCCCAGCGGCGCAACGCCGCGAAACTGCTGGCGCTGATCGTCTCGCTGGGCACGCTGGTGCTCGCCGCGATCGTCGCGTTCCGCTTCGACCCCGGCGGCGACCGGTACCAGCTCACCGAGTCCCACGCCTGGATCGCGGACTTCGGGGTGCGCTACGAACTGGGCGTCGACGGCATCGCGGTGGCGCTGATCGGGCTCACCGCCCTGCTGATCCCGTTCATCATCCTCGCGGGCTGGCACGACGCCGACCCGCTGGAGACCGGCAGCAAGCGGTGGCGGCCGACCCAGGGCTTCTTCGCCCTGATCCTGGCCGTCGAGGCGATGGTGATCATCTCCTTCGAGGCCACCGACGTCTTCCTCTTCTACATCTTCTTCGAAGCCATGCTCATCCCGATGTACTTCCTCATCGGCGGTTTCGGGGACCGTGCCCACGAGCACGGAGAGGAGACGGCGGCCACGCAACGCTCGTACGCCGCCGTGAAGTTCCTCCTCTACAACCTGGTCGGCGGTCTGATCATGCTGGCCGCGGTCATCGGCCTGTACGTGGTCGCCGGGAACTTCTCGCTCCCGGAGATCGCCGAGGCCCGTGCCAACGGCACCCTGGAGATGGCGACCACCACCGAACGGTGGCTGTTCCTCGGCTTCTTCTTCGCGTTCGCGGTGAAGGCGCCGCTGTGGCCGCTGCACACCTGGCTGCCCAACGCCATGCAGGAGTCCACCGCCCCGGTCGCCGTCCTCATCACGGCCGTCGTCGACAAGGTCGGCACCTTCGCGATGCTCCGCTTCTGCCTCGGACTCTTCCCCGAGGCCAGCACCTGGGCGACGCCCGCGATCCTCGTCCTCGCGCTGATCAGCATCATCTACGGGGCGCTGCTCGCCGTCGGCCAGCGCGACATCAAGCGGCTGGTGGCGTACGCGTCGATCTCGCACTTCGGCTTCATCATTCTCGGCATCTTCGCGATGACCAGCCAGGGTCAGTCCGGCGCGACGCTCTACATGGTCAACCACGGCATCTCGACCGCCGCCCTGATGCTGGTCGCCGGATTCCTGATCTCCCGGCGCGGCTCCCGGCTCATCGCCGACTACGGCGGGGTGCAGAAGGTCGCGCCGGTGCTCGCCGGCACCTTCCTGATCGGCGGTCTCGCGACGCTGTCGCTGCCCGGACTCGCCCCGTTCGTCAGTGAGTTCCTCGTCCTGGTCGGCACGTTCGCGCGCTACCCGGTGGTCGGGATCATCGCCACCGTCGGCATCGTCCTCGCCGCGCTCTACACCCTCGTCCTCTACCAGCGGACGATGACGGGCCCGGTGAAGGCCGAGGTCGAGGGGATGCCCGACCTGAGGGTGCGCGAGCTCGTGGTCGTCGCCCCGCTGGTCGCGCTGCTGATCTTCCTGGGTGTCTTCCCGAAGCCGCTCACCGACATCGTCAACCCAGCGGTCGAGCACACCATGTCCGACGTCCAGAAGAAGGACCCCCAGCCCGAGGTGGAGGCGGCCAAGTGAGCGCATCAGCCGTCCACAGCCTGTGGACAACCGCGGCCGACCCGATCACCAAGATCGACGCGCCGAAGATCGAATACGGGCAACTGTCGCCCACCCTGATCGTCATCGGCGCGGCGATCATCGGGATCCTGATCGAGGCCTTCGTGCCACGCAAGTCCCGCTACTACGTTCAAGTGTTCGTCTCCGTGGTCGCCCTCGCGGCCTCCTTCGCCGCGGTCGTCGCGCTCGCGGCGGGCGGATACGGCACCACGAAGGCCGGCATCGCGGCCATGGGCGCCATCGCAGTCGACGGACCGGCCCTGTTCCTGCAAGGCACGATCCTCCTCGCCGGCATCCTCGGCGTCTTCACCTTCGCCGAACGCCGCCTCGACCCCGAGACCCACGGCAACAAGGTCGACTCCTTCGCCGCACAGGCCGCTTCCGTGCCCGGCAGCGACAGCGAGAAGGCCGCCGTCAGGGCCGGATTCACCACCACCGAGGTCTTCCCGCTGCTGCTCTTCGCGATCGGCGGCATGCTGATCTTCCCGGCGGCCAACGACCTGCTGACCCTCTTCATCGCCCTGGAGGTCTTCTCCCTCCCGCTCTACCTGCTGTGCGCCGTGGCCCGCCGCAAGCGGCTCATGTCGCAGGAGGCCGCCGTCAAGTACTTCCTCCTCGGCGCCTTCGCCTCCGCCTTCACCCTCTTCGGCATCGCCCTGCTCTACGGCTACGCGGGCTCGGTGAAGTACGCGACGATCGCCCAGGTCGTCGACGGCACCATCGGCGACCTCAACCCCGCCCTCGCCGGCACCATGGGCAACGACGCGCTGCTGCTCATCGGCGCCGCGATGCTCGTCATGGGCCTGCTGTTCAAGGTCGGCGCGGTGCCGTTCCACATGTGGACCCCGGACGTCTACCAGGGCGCCCCCACCCCGGTCACCGGCTTCATGGCCGCCGCGACCAAGGTGGCCGCCTTCGGCGCGCTGCTGCGACTGCTGTACGTCGTGCTGCCCGGCCTGCGCTGGGACTGGCGGCCGGTCATGTGGGCCGTCGCCATCGTCACCATGCTGGCCGGCGCGATCGTGGCCATCACCCAGACCGACATCAAGCGCCTGCTCGCCTACTCGTCGATCGCGCACGCCGGCTTCATCCTCGCCGGTGTCATCGCGGCCTCGCCCGACGGCGTCTCGTCCGTGCTGTTCTATCTGGGCGCCTACTCCTTCGTGACCATCGGCGCGTTCGCCGTGGTGACGCTGGTGCGCGACGCGGGCGGCGAGGCCACGCACCTGTCCAAGTGGGCCGGGCTCGGCCGCAGGTCACCGCTGGTGGCAGCGGTGTTCGCGGTCTTCCTGCTGGCCTTCGCGGGCATCCCGCTGACCTCCGGGTTCGCGGGCAAGTTCGCCGTGTTCAAGGCGGCGGCCGAGGGCGGCGCGGGCGCGATCGTCGTGGTCGGTGTGATCTCCTCGGCCATCGCCGCGTTCTTCTACATCCGCGTCATCGTGCTCATGTTCTTCAGCGAGCCCCGCCCCGAGGGGCCGACGGTCGCCGTGCCGTCGCCGCTGACCATGACCGCGATCGCGGTCGGCGTCGCCGTCACCCTGGTGCTCGGCGTCGCACCGCAGTACTTCCTGGACCTGGCGGGGCAGGCGGGGGTGTTCGTGCGCTGAGGCTCCGCCCTGCCGAGGCGCGGCGTGCTTCGTCACGGCAGTGGCGCGCTCGGCCACGGCATCGGCGCGCTCCGCCACGGCATGGACGCGCTCGGCCACGGTTCGTACGACAGGGCCCGGTCTCCGCCAGGGGGCCGGGCCCCGTCGTACATATGAGCGAGCGGTGGTGCGGCCGAATACGGCCCGCACGGGTGGAGCCTGTGGATAACTCTGAGGCTGTCGGTGCGGGCGCCTATCGTGGCAAGGGCTGGAGGAAGCACGGACGGCACAGGACGCAAGGGCGCGGGGGGCGGGCCATGATCGGGACGGGCGGGACGAGTGTGATGGCGGACGAGGACAGGACGACCGGGACGGACAGCGAGGCGCTGGCCGTGCTCCACCGGGTCTTCGGATACGACGCCTTCCGGGGCGAGCAGGAAGCGATCATCGAGCACGTGGTCGCGGGCGGTGACGCCGTCGTGCTCATGCCGACCGGCGGCGGGAAGTCCCTCTGCTACCAGATCCCGTCCCTGGTCAGGCCCGGCACGGGCATCGTGGTCTCCCCGCTGATCGCGCTCATGCAGGACCAGGTGGACGCCCTGCGGGCCCTCGGCGTGCGCGCCGGGTTCATCAACTCCACCCAGGGCTTCGACGAGCGGCGCGTGGTCGAGGCCGAGTTCCTCGCGGGCGAGCTGGACCTCCTCTACCTCGCGCCGGAGCGCCTGCGGCTCGACGCCACCCTCGATCTGCTCGGCCGCGGCAAGATCTCCGTCTTCGCGATCGACGAGGCACACTGCGTCTCCCAGTGGGGCCACGACTTCCGGCCCGACTACCTCTCCCTCTCTCTCCTGGGCCGGCGCTGGCCCGACGTGCCGCGCATCGCGCTCACCGCCACCGCCACCCGAGCCACGCACCGCGAGATCACCGAGCGGCTGGACATGCCCCGGGCCAGGCATTTCGAGGCCAGCTTCGACCGGCCCAACATCCAGTACCGCATCGTGCCCAAGGCCGACCCGAAGAAGCAGCTCCTGTCCTTCCTGCGCCAGGAACACCCGGGCGACGCCGGCATCGTCTACTGCCTCTCCCGCAACTCCGTCGAGCGGACCGCCGAGTTCCTCAGCAAGAACGGCGTGGAGGCGGTGCCGTACCACGCGGGCCTCGACGCGGGCACCCGCGCGGCACACCAGTCGAGGTTCCTGCGCGAGGAAGGGCTCGTGGTCGTCGCCACGATCGCCTTCGGCATGGGCATCGACAAACCCGACGTACGGTTCGTCGCCCACCTCGACCTGCCGAAGTCCGTCGAGGGCTACTACCAGGAGACCGGCCGCGCCGGGCGTGACGGGCTGCCGTCCACGGCCTGGATGGCGTACGGCCTCAACGACGTCATACAGCAGCGCAAGATGATCCAGGGCAGCGAGGGCGACGAGGCGTTCCGCCGCCGGGCCGCCAGTCACCTCGACGCCATGCTGGCGCTCTGCGAGACCGTGCAGTGCCGGCGAGGCCAGCTCCTGCAGTACTTCGGCCAGGAACCCCAGGCCGCGGGCTGCGGCAACTGTGACACCTGCCTCGTACCGCCGGAGACCTGGGACGGCACCGTCGCCGCGCAGAAGGTGCTCTCCACGGTGGTGCGGCTCCAGCGCGAGCGGGGGCAGAAGTTCGGCGCCGTGCAGATCGTGGACATCCTGCTGGGGCGGCGGACCGCGAAGGTCATCCAGTTCGACCACGACCAGCTCTCCGTCTTCGGTATCGGCGAGGAACTGGCCGAGGGCGAATGGCGGGGCGTCGTACGGCAGTTGCTCGCCCAGGGGCTCCTCGCGGTCGAGGGCGAGTACGGCACGCTCGTTCTCACCGAGGAGAGCGGGACCGTGTTGCGAAGAGAGCGGGACGTGCCGCTGCGCAAGGAGCCGAAGAAGCCGGTGACCTCGCGGGCGGCGTCGGGCGGCGGTTCGGGTGGCTCAGGCTCCGGCCGGGGCGAGCGCAAGGCCAAGGCGGCGGCCGTCGAGCTGTCGGACGACCTGATCCCCGTCTTCGAGGCCCTCCGCGCCTGGCGCGCCGAACAGGCTCGGGAGCAGGGCGTCCCCGCCTATGTCATCTTCCACGACGCCACCCTCCGCGAGATCGCGGCCACCGCGCCCGCGTCCGTCGCGGAGCTCGGCACCATCAGCGGAATCGGCGAGAAGAAGCTGGCGACGTACGGGGAGGGGGTGTTGGGGGTGCTGGGTTCCCAAGGCGGAGCGGCCTCGGAGGCTCCCGGGTCCGAAGGGGCGAGGGGCCCGGCGCGCAGGGCCGACGCCGACCCCGCGGACGCGGAGGCGGACACGGCCACGGACGGTGGCGTGCACTGGCCCGACGAGGAGCCCGAGCCGGACCCTTGGGCGTAAAGCTCCGAGACCGCCGAGCCGCCCGGCCGTCCAGCCGCCGAGCGGTCAAGTGGCTGAGCCGGTGAGCCGTCCGTCAGGTTCGTCGGAGCGATCGGATGCGTTGCTGCGCCTTGTTCACGGCGCGTTCGAGTTCGATGCGGGCGTGCTCCTGTCGCATGGCGTGTTCCAGCTGGCCGAGATGCTGTGCGTACGGCATCCGTGCCGCGACGGCCGTTTCGGGGAGAGCGGCGGCGAGGTAGAGGTCGATGTGCTCGACGACGCCGTGGAGTTCGGTGTGCAGGACGTCCAGTTGGTCGGCTGAGGCCCTGATGAGGTGCCGCAGCCGCTTCAGCGGCGCGAGTTCGGCCGCCTGGCAGGGCTTCTGGGCGCGTTCGCACAACGCCTCGAAGGTCTCCTTGAGGTAGCTGTGGGCGTCCTCGACGTCCTTCGCGGTCTCGTCGTTGTCGTGGGTCTGCTTCATCCACGCGAAGACCTTGGCGTGGTGGCGGACGCCGAGGTACCCGATGGCGAGCGTGCACGCTCCGGCCAGGGCTGCCGCCAGGAGGGGGCCCGCACTGGTTCCGATCGCCAGGGCGGTCGAGCTGAGGGTCATCGTGGTCCGATCCGTTCGGGCGCGGGCGTGCGTGACCCTCATGGGGTCTGTGCGACGCCGCAGGAAGCTGTCGTGGGTGGGGGTGGGGTGGGGGCGGGGGAAAAGCCGACGGACGCGCGGCGGAGAGCGGGTACGCCTAGACGGTCGCGACGAGGTCGCGCAGTGCGGGGAGGTCGGTCACCACGAACTGCCGGTACTTGCTGGTGATCACCCGGTGGGTGTCGCGGAGGAGGCGGAGGACGTTCTCCACGGTGGACATCCCCATCAGCAGGGCGTCGGCGATGTCCCGTTGGGTCGGTCCGAGAATGGTGTGGTGGCCGGGCTCGGCGCCGCTCCTGGTGCCGGCGACGGCGGCGAGGTGCAGCAGAAGGCCACCGACGCGCTGGAGCGGCGCACGGGTGGAGGTGCCGTAGATCATCTCGTCGCTGCGGTTGCGGTGCTCCAGGCTGCGCAGCAGGGCCAGTTGAGCGTCGGGCTGCTGGTGCAGCAGGACGTTCATGCGTCGTACGGGGCAGGGCATGACCCAGGTCGTGGTGAGGCAGACGGTGTCGACCGAGGCTTCGCGGTCGATGAGCTTGGCCTCGCCCAGGAATTGGCCCACCCCGCGGAACCGGGCGATCCTGGTGCCGAGCGGACGGCGTTCCTGCAGGACGCAGCCGCCGAGGACGATGTACACATGCTGGTCGTCCGGCCCCAGGGCCAGCTCCTCGCCACGCTCATGCACCCGCGCGTCAAGGCCCCAGGCCCGCACGAACAGTTGCCAGACGTCGGCGGGGAGGAGGTCCAGAAAGCTGCCGGCGGGCATGGTCCGGCGGCCGTTGAGGACCTCGACGGTGCGGAAGGTGTCGACCTTGGGAGGCACGGTCAACCCTCCGTTCCGGGCGTAGTGCCGGAGGGAACGGAGACGTACGAGGGCAACAGCGCGTGACGGTGACGGTCTGTCAGTCGACGGTCGTCGATGCCCATGGGCATGGGCGCGCGCGGTGTGCCGACGCCATCGGGGACGGCGGTCTGCATCGGGGTCCGAATCCTTCCCGAGGGGAGACGAAGGAGGTCCGGGTGCGCCTGCCGATCGCAGACGCACCCGGGTTGGTGGGTCCAGCGCCCTCTCCATCGCATGATCACCGGCTGGTTTAGGTCCGGTTGCGACACGAAGACGTTAGGTCGACAACGCTACCTCTCTGTGAGAGGAAATCGCCAGTCGCACATGCACGGGAGTACGGAATTCGGCGGGCTCCGTGGTATCCGCCGGGGGAGAAAACAATGCCCTCACGGTGGGGGTTTGCTCTGTGTTCGCGCAACTGGTAGCTGTCACGGTCAGTATTCTTTTCTTTACGCCAAGTTGACCGTGTGGCATCGGAAAGTCGGGCGCGAGGGCAAGGGTAATTGCGGAGTGCACCGGGGGGCGTGATGTGGAGTGAGAAGCGGCAAAAGCACGGAGGCCCCGGGGAACCACCCCCGAGGCCTCCAATGAAAGGGCCTGGACCCACCAAGGTTCAGACCTGCTTCCAGTAAACACCATGAGCTGCGAAAAGGTAACTGTGGCCAGGAAGGTACCGTCGGCTACTCCCTCCGGCGAGGGGTTCGAGGGCCTGATGTGGCATCTCCGAAAGTGAAGACGAGACGTACCGTGTCGACGGACGTTTCGTGAGCATTTTCGCGTGACGCCCCTTTTGTTGTGCGGTTCTTGGCGTTCATCTTTCGTACGGGAGTGAGAAAAGTGAGCAGGGAGCACCTCTGGGTCGCTGTTTGACCGGACATTCTCTGGCGGTCGCGCTCGCCAGGGAGGGAGGTCAAGTTTTCAACCAAAGGGAAAGTGCACGATAAAGTGCACAAAACTGTGCCGCTTAATTATTCTTGCCGGTCGGGCGGTGTGACGATGCGAGGCGTTCCCTACGGCTCCGTGGCGAATGTCGGGCAGGCGTGTCGTTGCATGCGCGTGTATTGGCCGTCCGAATGTCCGGGGTCCTGCCCCCTGGCGTCGCCCCGGGAATTGATTATCGACTAATCAATAAGGGGAGGTCTTGTGGGCTTCCCGGTCGCAGGCGGGCCGGCCGCGTCTCACGCCCCGTCAGCAACGTTGACGGGGTGCGCAGTTGACGCGGTCGGCGCGTCGCACAATGCGTAGCGCGGATGGAACTCTGCGTGAAATCGCAGAACGCGGGACGCGTGGGGAGTTCGGACCTCTCGGCGGAGCAGGCAGGGGCGAGGGAGTCCGGCGGGCACGTGTCCGCACAGAGGGCGCGAAGGGAAGGCCGTTCAGGCGGAGCGGACGCTCGCGGCCCTCCGGTTGCCTTGCCTTCCGCCGCGAAGACGGTGCCGGCGTGCGCTTGCGTCGGGGCGGGCACAAGATCTGCCACCGGCTTGTCCCAGGGGTGGGAACGCGGTTCCGGTGGCTGGGATGCGCCGTTCCACCCCTGGGTCCGGATGTGGCGTTCCGCCCCTGAGCCCGGGCGCGCCGCTCTACCCTGCGCCCCGACCACCCTCCCCTGACCTCGCCCAGCCCCACCTTCGTGCCGTTCGGGCCCGGGGCCCACGCCGTGAGGGTCACCTCGTCGCCGTCCTCCAGGAACGTGCGTTTGCCGGTCGGGAGGTCGAGCGGATCGCGTCCGTTCCAGGTGAGTTCCAGCAGCGAGCCCCGCTGGCCGGGGGTGGCCCCGCTGACCGTGCCGGAGCCGTACAGGTCGCCCGTGCGCAGCGAGGCGCCGTTCACCGTCATGTGGGCCAACTGCTGTGCTGCCGTCCAGTACATCGTGGCGAAGGGCGGCTCCGAGACGACATGCCCGTTGATCGCGACGCTGATCCGCAGGTCGTACCCGCCGGGATCGATGTCCGGCGCGGCGTCGTCCAGGTAGGGCAGCAGCGGGTGCGTACGCTCCGGCGGCGCCACCCGCGCCTCCTCCAGCGCCTCCAGCGGTGTGACCCAGGCCGAGACCGACGTGGCGAACGACTTGCCCAGGAACGGCCCGAGCGGCACGTACTCCCAGGCCTGGAGGTCGCGCGCCGACCAGTCGTTGAGGAGGCACATCCCGAAGACGTGGTCGCGGAAGTCCCCCAGCCCCACCGGTAGGCCCGCTCGAGGGCGCCCCCACCACGAAGCCGACCTCCGCCTCGATGTCCAGCCGCACCGACGGTCCGAACACCGGCGCCGGATCGGCCGGCGCCTTGCGCTGTCCGGCCGGCCGCACCACCTCCGTGCCGGACACGACGACCGTGCCGGACCGGCCGTGGTAACCGATGGGCAGGTGCTTCCAGTTGGGCGTCAGCGGGTCGGGGGCGTCGGGACGGAAGATCCGCCCCACGTTCCGGGCGTGGTTCTCGGAGGCGTAGAAGTCGACGTAGTCGGCCACCTCGAACGGCAGGTGCAGTGTCACCGAGGACAGCGCGTGGAAGTGCGGCGCGATCGTCTCGCGGTGCGAGGGCACCGTCAGCCACGCCGTGAGCGCCCGGCGCAGGTCCGACCAGGCCGTGCGCCCCGCCGCCAGCAGGGGGTTCAGCGTGGGGTGCGCCAGCAGCGCGGCGTACGGGGAGCCGAGGGCGTGCGCCGCCGCGGCGGCGTCGAGGACGTGGTCGCCGAGCCGGACGCCGACGGTACGGGTCCCGGCGGTCCCGGCGTAGGCCCAGGGGGCGTCGGACGTGTCGAGGGAGAAGACGCCGTAGGGAAGGTTGTGCGGACCGAAGGGGTGACCCTCGGGGACGTCGAACGGGTGACCCTCGGGGACCTCGTCGGGGACATCGAAGGGGGGCATCGGGTGCTGCCTCGCTCTCGTGCGTTCCGTCGTACCTCTGGTCGCGGCTCACGTTACGGGGCGGTGCCAAGACCGGGGAGTGTCTAAAGAGTTCGCAATGTCCTGATAGGGGAGGGTCGGAAGGAAAGGTTCCGGCTTAGCGTCCTCTGGGGGACACGGACGGGGTGGGTCCGGGTCCGGTAGGGGACACGTGGGGGACCCGTGGCCATGGGCACTTGGGGTGCGCCGGTACAGGCGGACCGAGACGTTCCGGGACTCGTCGTGAAGCTCGGCGACTATCCGCTGCACCACGGCGGCGTCGGAGCCATCCGCAGCCTGGGCCGCCTCGGCGTGCCGATGTACGCGATCACGGAGGACCGGTACACACCGGCCGCCGCCTCACGTTATCTGCGGCGCGCGTTCGTGTGGCCGACCACCGGGACGGAGGAGCCCGGGTGGCTGGTCGACGGGCTGCTGCGCATCGGCCGGCGGATAGGGCGGCCCACCGTGCTCGTCCCCACCGACGAGGAAGCCGCGGTGCTCATCGCCGAGCACCAGGAGGAGCTCGCGACCCGCTTCCTCTTCCCCCGCGTCGACGCCAAGCTTCCGCGCAGCCTCGCCAGCAAGCAGGGGCTGCACGAACTCTGCGTGGAGCACGGCATCGCCAGCCCCGCGAGCTCGTTCCCGCAGTCGTACGAGGACGTGGAACGGTTCGCGCAGCTGGCCCGCTTCCCCGTGGTGGCCAAGAACCGGGAGGCGTTCGAACGGCGCAGGCAGCCCGCGGTCAACGGGACGACCCGCATCGCCGACCGGGAGTGCCTGCTGCGGCTGGCCCGCGGCTGGGGCGACCGGCCCGGGGTGATCCTCCAGGAGTACCTGCCCCGGGAGGACGCCGAGGACTGGATCGTGCACGCCTACTTCGACGCGGACTCCACCCCGCTCGCGATGTTCACCGGGGTCAAGGTGCGGTCGTGGCCGCCGCACGCGGGGATGACGGCGAACGCGTACGTCGTCGACAACCCCGAACTCGCGGACATCTCCGCCCGGTTCATCAAGCAGATCGGGTTCTCCGGCGTCATCGACCTCGATCTGCGGTTCGACCGGCGGGACGGGCGGTACAAGCTGCTGGACTTCAACCCGCGGATGGGCGCGCAGTTCCGGCTGTTCGAGAACGAGGCCGGGATCGACGTCGTCCGCGCCATGCACCTCGATCTGACCGGACGCCCGGTCCCGGAGGGGGAACAGCTCGCCGGGCGCCGGTACATCGTGGAGAACATCGATCTGGCGGCCCTGCTCGCCTACCGGCGCAGCGGCTACACGACCCCGCACGCGCCGCCGCGCGCGAACGGGACCGAGCTCGCATGGCTCGCGGGTGACGACCCGCTGCCGTTCCTCACGATGCTCGCGCGCTTCGTACGACCGGGCGCGAAGCATCTCTACCAGCTGTGGCGGACCAACCGCCTCGGCAACGCCCGTGTGCGCCCCTAGGCCGTGTCCGACCTGGCTCGTAGGGCCCTGGGGCCCGAGGGCCGTCGGCGTACGTGGGCATGTGCGTGACCACACGAAGTAGGCATCAGGCGTCCTGGGGAGGGACTTCGTGATTCAACCGGTAGCAGTCGTCGGTGCCGGGCCGTTCGGTCTGTCCACCGCCGCGCATCTGCGGGCGCGCGGCATTCCCGTCCGTGTCTTCGGTGAACCCATGGTGAGCTGGCGGGACAACATGCCCGCCGGGATGCTGTTGAAGTCCACGCCGGCCGCGTCGAGCATCGCCGCGCCGCAGCACGGCCACACCCTGGGCGACTACTGCGACGCGGCGGGGATCCGGCGGCTGGTGACGGACGAGGACATCATCCCCGTCGAGACCTTCATCTCCTACGGCGAGTGGTTCCAGCAGCGGCTCGTGCCCGACCTGGAACGGGTGCGCGTGGTCTCGGTGGACCGGAGCGAGAGCGGCGGCTTCGAACTGAAGCTGGACTCGGGGGAGTCGTTCACCGCGCGGGCCGTCGTCGTGGCGAGCGGGCTGTTCGGGCTGGCGCACCTGCCGGCCGAGCTGGCGGGCGCGGCCGTGGACGGCCCCACCCCCGCGGGGCCCGTCTCGCACAGCTCCCAGCACGCCGACCTGAGCCGGTTCAAGGACCGGGAACTGATCGTCGTGGGCGCGGGGCAGTCCGCCCTGGAGACGGCGGTCCTGGCGGCCGAGGCCGGCGCGCGGGTCCAGGTGGTGGCGCGTGGGCACGGCGCCGTGGCCTTCGGGGCGCCCCCGTGGCGGCAGCCGAGGCTGCGCCCCGAGTCGCCGTTCGGGCGGGCCTGGTCGCTGTGGGCGCTCAGTCACTACCCGCACCCCTACCGGTACCTGCCCGCCGCCGGCCGGCACTTCCTGGTCCGCCGGGTGCTCGGGCCGCTGGGCGCGTGGTGGCTGCGGGACCGGTTCGAGGGGCGTGTGGAGGTGCGGGAGGTGGACCGGGTCGTGCGGGCCGGCGTCATCGACGGGCGCCCGGTCCTCTTGGCGCGCGGGCACGACGGTCGTACGGCGGAGCTGGGCGCGGATCATGTCATCGCGGCGACGGGGTACCGGGTGGACCTCGGGGCGATGGGATTCCTCGGGCACGAGCTCCGTACGGAGCTGGGGGTGAGCCGGGGACGCCGGTGCTGGGGCCGGGTTCCGGTCGTCGATCCCGGGCTGTACTTCACGGGGTTGCCGGCGGCGGCGTCGTACGGGCCGGTGATGCGGTTCGTGTGCGGGACCGAGTTCGCCTCGCCTCGGTTGGCTCGGCATTTGGCGGCGGCTCACGGGTGAGGGTTCCGGGTGAGCTCGGGTGGGGTTCCGGGACGAGCTCGGGTGGGGGCGGTGCGTCGCGGGGTGCGGGTTTGGTGGGGCTTCTCGCGCAGTTCCCCGCGCCCCTTTCGAGGCCTGCGGCCATCTCAAGGGCCGCGTGCCCATCCACTCCCCCTGAACCCCTGTTCGGGAAAAGGGGTTGACCTCAGGGGGCGTCAGGGCGTTGCGGCCGGTCGGGGTGGCGTACGTCGTCCGGTTCGGGTCGAACCGATGGGGCGTCGCATCCGTATTCTCTGATCATGGCCGCTCCCACCGCATATTCACTCATCGCCACTGACCTGGACGGAACCCTCCTGCGCAGTGACGACACGCTCTCCGACCGGTCCCTCGCCGCGCTGGCGCGGGCCACGGAGGCCGGTGCCCAGCACCTCGTGGTGACGGGACGGCCGGCACCGAGAGTGCGCCCCCTCTTCGACGACCTCGGCAGCAGGGGGCTCGCGGTGTGCGGACAGGGCGCGCAGTTGTACGACCCCGGCGCGGACCGGCTGCTCTGGTCGGTCACCCTGGACAGGGAACTCGCCGAGACCGCGCTCGGCAAGATCGAGGCGGAGGTCGGACAGGTGTACGCGGCCGTCGACCAGGACGGCGTCGACGGCCTCACCCTGATCGAGCCCGGCTACCTCATGCCGCACCCCACGCTGCCGGCGCTGCGGGTGCCGCGCCGGGACGACCTGTGGTGCGAGCCGATCAGCAAGGTGCTGCTGCGCCATCCCTTCCTGTCGGACGACGAGTTGGCCTCGGCGGCGCGGATGGCGGTCGGCTCGCTGGCGACGGTCACGATGTCGGGGCCCGGCACCGTCGAACTCCAGCCATGCGGCATCACCAAGGCGACGGGGCTCGCGCTGGCCGCCGACCATCTCGGGCTGACCCCGGACGCGACCATCGCCTTCGGGGACATGCCCAACGACATCCCGATGTTCGACTGGGCCGCGCACGGCGTCGCCATGGCCAACGCCCACCCCGAGCTCAAGGCCGTCGCCGACGAGGTGACCCTCTCCAACGAGGACGACGGGATCGCGGTGGTGCTGGACAGGCTGTTCCGCTGAGACAGGGCGTTCCCCTGGGCCCGTCGGCCCAGGGGAACGAGTGCGGAGCTGGTGAGGGCTCAGTACGGACCGAACACGTTGTCGATCGAGCCGTACCGGTCGGCGGCGTAGTTGCAGGCCGCCGTGATGTTCGCGACCGGGTCGTACGGGTCGTACGGGGTGCCGGACACGTGGTAGGCGGCGAACGTCGGGTCGATGACCTGGAGCAGGCCCTTCGACGGGGTGCCCTTGGCCGCGTTGGAGTCCCAGTTGTTGATCGCCAGCGGGTTGCCCGACGACTCGCGCATGATGTTGCGGTGGATCCCGTTGTACGACCCGGGAATTCCCTTTTGCGCCATGATGTCCAGCGACTCGCGGATCCAGCCGTCGAGGTTGTCCGGGTAGGTCTTGACCGACGCCTGCGTGGCCTTGGCGGTCTTCGAGGCCGTCGACGCCTTCTTCGCCGTGGACGCCTTCGTCCCGTTCACCTTCAGCTTCAGACCCGGACGGATCAGGGCCGGGTTGTCGCCGACGGCGGCGCGGTTGTCCTTGTAGAGCCGCTGCCAGCCGCCCTTGACGGCGTGCTCCCGGGCGATGGAGGAGAGCGTGTCGCCGGAGACGACGGTGTAGGTCGCGGACTTGGGCTGCGTCGCGGCCGGCGCGGACTGCGGCGCCGACTGGACGGCGCCGACGGCCTGGGCCGGGGTGGCGGCGCTCGCGGTCGTGGCGACCGTGAGCGGGAGGGCCAGGGCGGCCCCGCCCGTTCCGGCGGCGAGCACGCCACGGGTGAACGCGTTGCTTCTGGGGCGGCGGTGTTTGCCTCGTGCGGGCATGGCGGATTCCTCTCCGTCGCCTGCGGGGTGAGCTGTCGGGTTCGGGCTGGAGATGCCCGGCCGCGCGCGTCGTCCCGGCGGCCGCTGTGCGTGCCGCGGCCACCGGGCCTACTGCGCGTGGCTTCACCCCTAGCCGGTCCGATGGGGGAAATGCCGGACCGGCGCTTACCTGGGTCCCCCGCTCCTGCCGTGCGTGGATGAGTGGTGATGGGTGGGGAGTCCGGGCGGCGGCAGGATTCGGCGGTCCGTCCGGACGGGGTGTGAACGTATGCGAGAGCACACGATCGGAACAAGTCCCGGTTTGGCCGGTAGGTCTAGTTGACCTTGAGTTTGGTGTGATTCGGCGGCTATTTCCGATGCGCGTTCCCGGGTCAACTTGCCTACCGCAAAGGGAAAGTCGGCGCGGTGGCGGGTGGCTGCGTCGCGCCGGGCTGGTGACCCAACTCACGGGAGGAGTGGGGTGAAGTGCTGGCTATGCGGCAAATCGGTCAAGTCGGGCTGTGTGTTCGCGGGCGAATCCGAGGGAGTTCGGGTGTCCGTGAGGGTCTTCGGGTGTCCGCGGGGGCGCCGGATGCCGGTGGGGTCTCCCGCGGCGGGGCGGGTACCCGGGCGGGCCTCGCGCGGGTGCCGTACGCGCGTCGACCCGTGGGCGCTCGTGGTGATCGAAAGGTGACCGGATACGCTGACTCGGGTGATGGCAGCGACAGATCGACAAACTGTGTCATCGCCCGTGAGAGCGAACCAGACCGACCGTGCGACCGTGTGATCGTCAGTAGACGTCAGCAGACAGGAGAACCCTCGTGACCGTCGTCGAGCCGTTTGGGCTGAGCGCGCGGGACCAGGCTCTCGAAGCCGATGTCCAGGCCGGAATGGCGGCCGTCGAGGAGGGTCTGCTGGAGGCGACCAAGAGCGAGGTCCCCTTCATCCAGGAGGCCGCCCAGCACCTGCTGCGCGCGGGCGGCAAACGGTTCCGCCCCCTGCTGGTGATGCTCGCGGCGCAGTTCGGCGACCCCTACGCGCCGGGCGTCGTGCCCTCGGCGGTCGTGGTCGAGCTGACCCATCTCGCCACGCTGTACCACGACGACGTGATGGACGAGGCCGAGGTGCGCCGGGGCGTGCCGAGCGCCAACGCCCGCTGGGACAACTCCCTCGCCGTCCTCACCGGCGACTTCCTCTTCGCCCGCGCCTCCCATGTCCTCGCCGACCTCGGCCCCGACGCCGTCCGCATCCAGGCCGAGGCCTTCGAGCGGCTGGTCACCGGGCAGATCCTGGAGACCGCCGGGCCGCGCGACGGCCGCGACCCGATCGACCACTACCTCGACGTGCTCGGCGGCAAGACCGGCTCGCTGGTCGCGGTCGCCGGACGGCTCGGCGCGCTGATGGCCGGGGCCGACGAGACCGTGGTCGACATCCTCACCCAGTACGGGGAGCGGCTCGGCGTCGCCTTCCAACTCGCCGACGACGTCCTCGACATCGCCTCCGACTCCCACGAGTCCGGCAAGACCCCCGGCACGGATCTGCGCGAGGGCGTGCCGACCATGCCGGTGCTGCGGTTGCGCGAGCGGGCGGGCCGGCTGGGGCTGGCGGACGACATCGCCCTGTGCGAGCTGCTCGACTCCGACCTCACCGACGACGCCCGCCACGCCGAGGCCCTGGCCCGGCTCCGCGTCCACCCCGCGCTGGAGCAGGCCCGCCGCGACACGATCCGCTACGCGGAGGAGGCCCGCGCCGTGCTGGCCCCCCTCCCGGACTGCGACGCGAAGGCGGCGCTGGTGGAGCTGTGCGACGCCGTGGTGCACCGCGCCGGCTAGCCACGGCGCCGGACAGCCACCCGCGCCTGGGACAGTCACCCGCGCCGGACAGCCACTGCGCCGGGTCGTCGTCGCCCCGGACGTCGCTGCGCCGGAGAGGCATCTGCGCCGGATCGCCTTCTCCCCTGACGTCGCCGCATCCGGTCGTCCTCGTGCCGGTCGTCCTCGTGCCGGATCGTCCTCGTGCCGGATCGTCCTCGCGCCCGGACGTCCTCGCGTCGGGTCGGCGTCCGCGATCCGGTCGTCGGCGGCGTCCCCTACGGGTCGTGGGGAGGCGCCGCCTCGTCATGTCATCCCTGACGGTCCGCCATGTCATCCCGTAGCAGTACGTGGAGTTGAGTCCCGAGTCTGACGATTCCCTCTGGCCGATTTGGTCAGATGGGTATCACCACTCCTCACCGATTCGGGTGAGAATGGCGGCTGAGAGCAGACGCCGCCGCCGACGACGGAGGTAAGGCACACATGGCACCGTACGAAACCGACGACAGCACCCGGTCCGGCGACGCGGCCGTGCTCGCGGCCGAGGCCGAGGAGGCGCGCTCGGCACGGCGACGCAAGGCCGCACGGTACGTCGTCCCGGTCACCGTGCTGGGCGTGGCGG
The DNA here is from genome assembly GCF_020982545.1 of Streptomyces sp. MNU76. Taxonomy (GTDB): domain Bacteria; phylum Actinomycetota; class Actinomycetes; order Streptomycetales; family Streptomycetaceae; genus Streptomyces. Next base: position 683,617 of record NZ_JAJKLK010000019.1, read on the forward strand.
CCGCGACCATCGGGCTCGTCCCGGCCTTCGCCGGCTCCGGTGACCCCGATCTGCCGAAGATCAGCGCGCAGGAACTCATCGAGAAGATCGCCGCGTCCGACGTGCAGCAGGTGTCCGGCACGGTGAAGATCACCACGGATCTGGGCCTGCCCGACCTGGGCGGCCTGGCGGACAGCCTGGGATCGCAGGGCGCCCCCGGCGGCGACGGCGGTTCCTCCGCCGACCCGTCCTCCAAGCTGCTCGAACTCGCAACCGGCACCCACACGTTGCGGATCGCCGCCGACGGACCCGACAAGCAGAAGCTGTCGCTGCTGGACGAGGCGGCCGAGTACAGCGTCATCCACAACGGCGACGACCTGTGGGCGTACGACAGCGCCTCGAACGAGGTCTACCACGCGACCGACGTCGGCCCGAAGGGCGAGGGCGAGGACCGCGCGGGCAAGGGCGGCAAGGACGCCCCGGACACCGCCGAGGACGTACCCGCCACGCCCCAGCAGCTCGCCGAGGAGGCCCTGAAGGCCGTCGACGACACCACGTCCGTGGCCGTCGACGGGACCGCTCAGGTCGCCGGGCGGGACGCGTACAAGCTGGTCATCAAGCCGAAGCAGTCCGGCTCCACGGTCGGGGCGATCTCCATCGCCGTCGACGAGAAGACGGGGCTGCCGCTGAAGTTCACGCTCACCCCGGCGAGCGGTGGCGCGGCCGTCGTGGACGCGGGCTTCACGAAGGTCGACTTCGGCAAGCCGAACGCGTCGACGTTCGACTTCACCCCACCGAAGGGCGCGAAGGTCACCGAGGCGGACGAGGTCGAGAAGTCGGGCAGCCACGAGTCCGGGTCCGGCGACTCCGCGTTCGAGGGGCCCGGCAAGCACGGTGAGTTCAAGAACGAGGACGGCAAGGGGCTCAAGGGTTCCGAGGGGTCCGAGGGTTCCGAGGACGAGTTCGCGAGCGGGCTCGACGGGCTGAAGATGATCGGCAAGGGCTGGAGCACGATCGCCGTGATCGACGGCGGGTCCGAGGCCGGCATGCCGACGGGCGGCGGCGAGTCGTCCGGCGACGCCCGGGTCGACGGCTTCCTGAACTCCCTCGGTGATCAGGTCAAGGGCGAGTTCGGCTCGGGTACGGTCTTCAAGACCCGGCTGATCAACGTCCTCTTCACCGACGACGGCAAGGTGTACGCGGGTGCCGTCACCAAGGACGCCCTGGTGAAGGCGGCGAACGCGGCGAAGTAGAGCCGCCGGGCGCGGTGAAGCCGTCTCGGTGGGCCGGGGCGGTGCAGCGGTGGCACCGGTCCGGTGCAGGAGTGACGTTCGGCTGTGGGCCGGGACGGCTGGTACGCCGTCCCGGCCCACCGGCCGTACCCGAGGGGAGCCATGAGCGACGCAGCCATCCACACCCAGGGGCTGACCAAGACCTTCCGCGGCGGACAGGTGGCCGTGGACCACCTGGAGCTGACGGTTCCCAGCGGCAGCGTCTTCGGCTTCCTCGGCCCGAACGGCTCGGGCAAGACCACCACCATCCGCATGCTGATGGGCCTGATCGAGCCGACCTCGGGCACGGCCCAGGTCCTCGGCCGGCCCATGCCGCGCTCCACCCGGACCGTCCTCCCGCACGTCGGCGCGCTCATCGAGGGCCCCGCCCTCTACGGCTTCCTCTCCGGCCGAGACAACCTGCTCCGCTACGACTCCGCCGACCCGACCGCCGACCCGCGCACCCGGCGTACGCGGGTCGCGGCCGCACTCGACCGGGTGGGGCTCGCGGCCGCCGCCGGCAAGAAGGCGAAGGCGTACTCGCTCGGCATGAAGCAGCGGCTGGGCCTCGCGGCGGCCCTGCTCCAGCCGCGCCGCCTCCTCGTCCTCGACGAGCCGACGAACGGGCTTGACCCGCAGGGGATGCGTGAGATCCGCACGCTGGTACGGGAGTTGGCGTCCGACGGCACCACCGTCTTCCTCTCCTCCCACCTTCTCGACGAGATCGAGCAGGTGTGCACGCACGCCGCCGTGATGGCCCGGGGCCGGCTCATCACCCAGGGCGCGGTGACCGAACTGGCCGCCGGCGCACGCGGCCGTCTCGTCGTCACCACCCCCGACACGGCGGACGCGGCCCGGGTGCTCAAGGAGCAGGCAATCGCGGACGTGGTCGTGGCCGAGGCGGGTGGCCGGGTGACGGCGGAACCGCCCCCACCCGACCGCGACCTCGCCGAACTGACCGCCGCACTGGTCACCGCGGGCGTCCGCGTCCGCGGCTTCGCCCTCGAACGCGCCTCCCTGGAGGACGCGTTCGTGGCACTCACGGGGGAGGGTTTCGATGTCGCGGGCTGACACGTCCGGGCCGCAGGCCCCGCGGGAGACACCGGACGCGCCGGACGCGCCGCCGGAGGAGACCGCACCGGCCGCCGCGCAGGCGACCGCCCCCGCGCGCACCCCCAGCCTCCTGTGGACCTTCGGACTGTTCCGCAGCGAGTTGCTGACGACCTTCCGGCGGTGGCGGACGATCGCGCTGCTGGGTGTCCTCGCGGCCGTGCCGATCCTCGTCGGGATCGCGGTGCGGATCGAGACGGGCGACGGGTCGTCGATGGGCGGCGGACCGGAGGGCGGGGCGGTGGTGGCGGGCCCGCGTTCATCGCGCAGATCACCAACAACGGTCTGTTCCTGGTGTTCACGGCGCTGGCCGCGACGCTTCCCTTCTTCCTGCCGATGGCCGTCGGCGTGATCGCCGGGGACGCGATCGCGGGCGAGGCGAACGCGGGCACCCTCCGCTACCTCCTGGTCTCACCCGCGGGCCGGACCCGGCTGCTGCTCACCAAGTACGCGACGACCATGACGTTCTGCCTGGTCGCGACCCTGGTGGTCGCGGCCTCCGCACTGGCGGTCGGGGCGCTGCTGTTCCCGCTCGGGGACCTCACCACGATCTCCGGTACCCGGATCAGTTTCGCCGAGGGCCTGCTGCGGGCCCTGCTGATCGCGCTGGCGGTGGCGGCGTCACTGATCGGTGTCGCGGCCCTCGGGCTGTTCATCTCCACCCTCACCAACAGCGGCATCGCCGCCATGGCCACCACGGTCGGGCTGCTCATCACCGTCCAGATCCTCGACCAGATCCCCCAGCTCGACGCCCTCCACCCGTACTTCTTCTCCCACTACTGGCTCTCCTTCGCCGATCTGATGCGCGAGCCGGTCTACTGGGACGACCTCCAGCGCAATCTCGGTCTTCAGGCCGTGTACGCGGCGGTGTTCGGGTCGGCGGCGTGGGCGAGATTCACGGCGAAGGACATCACCGCCTGACGCGACGGCTCAGGCGGCGGCCTCCTCCTCCGTGTCGTACGGGAAGCCCGCGAACGGCGGCTCCGTGCTGAGGAACGTCTTCGCCCGGGTCAGGGCGGCGGTGTCCCAGAGGGTGCCTAGCCGGGTTCGTCTGTTCCTCCTGCGGCTTCACCTGCAACGCCGACACCAACGTAAGCATCAACATCGCGGCAGGACAGGGCGGGATCCCCCGCCCCCGGCGCACAGCCGGTGCCGGAGGGACGACACCGCCCAACCAGCGGTCGAGCGTCCGTGAACCTCAGCCCGAACGGGCTGGAATGGGGGCTACTCCCGGACGGCCTCGGTGGCCTCGGTGGTCTTCGCGGTCCTGGCGGCCTCGGTGGCTTCGACGGCTTTCGCCACGCGGAGGAGCAGGGCCTCCTCGCCGGGCCGGGCGACGAGTTGGAGGCCGACCGGGCATCCGTCGGCGTCGAAGCCGGCCGGGATGCTCAGCGCCGGGTGCCCGCTGAGGTTGAACGCCCAGGTGAGGGCCGTGGAGTAACGGTCACCGGGACCGTCGTGACCGTGCGGGGGGTTGGGCGTGGTGGGGGTGAGGATCAGGTCGGCCCCGGCGAAGAGCGTGGCGAGCCGTCGGTCGTTCTCGGCGCGGATCTCCTGGGCCGCGCGAAGGTCCGCCGGATCGACACGGGCGTCGGCCCCGGACCCGGCCCCGGCCCCGGACCCGGCCCCGGCCCCGGCCCCGGCCCCGGCGCGGAGGGTGAGCCAGGCGGGCCCCGGGTCCTCCAGGACGAGCGCGCCGGACGGTCCCGGGGGAGAGGGGGCCTGCCGCACGAGCCCCGCGCCCGCGAGGCGAAGGGCGGCGGTACGGGCGATCGCGACGAGCCCGGGTTCGACGTCGGCGAACCCGAGGTCGTCCGACCAGACGGCGACGGGAGGAGCCGGGGCAGCGGATGGAGGGTTGACGGCGGGCGCCGACTCCCGCGCGGCTCCGGCGGCTTCCGTCACGCAGCGCCAGTACGCCGCAGCGTCGGACGCGTGACGGGTGAGGACCCCGGCCGAGGCGAGGCCGGTGCGGTCGGCGGAGGGGAGGAGTCCGTTCGTGGATTTCAGGCCGACGATGCCGCACCAGGCGGCGGGGATGCGTACCGATCCGGCGCCGTCCGTGCCGGTCGCCAGCGGTACCAGGCCCGCGGCGACCGCCGCCGCGGACCCGGCGGAGGAGCCGCCCGGCGTACGGTCGGCCCGCCAGGGGTTGACCGTACGGCCGGCGGCGCCGAGACCCCAGGTCTGCCAGGGCGTACCCGGGCCGGGTACGGAGGTCGCGCCCACGGGGACGCACCCGGCGGCGACCAGCGCGCGGGCCGCCGCCGCACGCCGCCCGGACCGCCCCTTCACGCCGATCGGCACCCCGGCCAACGGCAGCCGCGCGCCCGCGGCGACCCGCACATCCACCTCCCTGGCCTGCCGCAGGGCTTCCTCCGCCCACACCTCGATGAACGCGTGCAGCGTGGGCTCGACCCGCTCGATCCGGGCGAGCGCCGCCGCGACGACATCGACGGCCCGCCACTCACCCGTGCGTACGCCGTCGGCGATCCGCACGGCCGGGAGTGCCGCGAGCCCGTCGCCGGCGAGGCCACCGCCGGCGAGGCCGCCGGGCGGCTGTGGTGAGCAACGGTGCGGGGAGGTGTGCGGGTCCATGACCTTCCGGGGTGTTCGATCTGCTCGGGCGGGTTGGCTGCTCGGGCTGGTGGGCTGGTGAGCTGGCGAGTGGGTCAGGATCGTGGGGCCGCTCGCTCTCGCTGGGGATCTCGTGGTTCGCGACTCGGGCCTCGCGATGCGCGGTTGGAGTCTCGCGCCTCGCGGGTCACGGCCGCCGGCGACTCGAGACTCGCGGCTCCCTGCTCGGGCATCGCGTCTCGCGGTTCCTGGCTCGCAGCTCGGGCCCCGCCTATCCCTCGGCTTGCCCGCTTGCCCCTTGCCCTCTCCCTTCTCCGCTCGTCCCTCCCCGCCAACCCTCGCCTTCGGTCGGCTGACTGCTCCACGTTTCCTCAGCGGCCCGGGCCGCCCGGTGTGGGTGGGGTCGGTGGCTTCGGTGGGGTGGGAGGTGGGGCGGGCCGGGGCGGACGGGCCGGTGGGGTGTCGCCGGGCCGGGGCCGAGCCCGCCGGCTCCACCGCTCGCCCCACCCGTACGGCGCTTGGCCGCCTCCGCGACCGGGTTGCCGGAGGCGGGACCGTGCGGCCCCGTCGCCGGACCCTGCTGCCCCGTGATCCCCTGACCGGTCGGCGACCGCTGCCCGGCCGCCGCCCGGAGACTCGCCGACCCCTGCCCGGGGCCTGCCTTCGGCCCGGCCACGGCCGACGCCACCGGCACCTCCGGCTTCGGCGCCTGCTGGGCGGTCAGCTGGTCCTTCGTCAGGTACGGGCGGGGTTCGACCTTCCAGGACGGGGCGTTCGGGTCCACCTCGCGGCGCACGACGCGTTCCATGAGGGTGGCCATCTCGACCGGGCCGATGCCGCCGGGGACGGGCGTGAGGTGCTGCGGGATGTCGTACGCCGCCCGCTGGACGTCGCCCTTCACGGTGCCGTCCGCCTGCGGGACGAACCCGGAGTCGACGACGAGCCGGTGGTGGGGACGGAGGTGGTCGGGGCCGAGGATGCCGGGATTGCCGGTGACGGAGACGACGATGTCGGCGTCGCGTACCCGCCGGAGGTCGTCCCCGGCGTCGAGCTCCATCAGCCGGTGGCCCTGCTCGCGCAGGGTGGTGACGACGCCCTGTCCGACGAACCCCTTGCTGCCGACGACCGCGATCACCGGGTCGTCCTTGGCGAAGGGTTCCACGACCCGGCAGATGCCCTCGGCCGTGGCGCACGCGGCGTACGGGGAACGGCCCTTGGTGAGCGCGTCGATGTCCTTCGCGGGATCCATGCGCTGGACGAGCGGCTGGAGGTGGGCCGGCGGCGGGAACTGCACGATGATCGCCCGGGTCGCCGCGTCCTGGTTCGCCTGCTCCAGCACCGCCGCGAACTGCGCACGCGTGGTGCCGGGCGGCATCACCACGTGGTTCGCCTCGAAGCCCAGGTGCTCGAAGCTCTTCACCTTCTGCTCGGCGGAGACCTTCGACGCCTCCAGCTTCACCTTCCACTCCGGCGGATCGTTCTCCGCGGGCTGGAAGCGGATGATCGTCACCCGCTGCCCCGTCGGGGCCACGTCGTCCCGGTAGCGGGCGTACAAGTCCTTCGCCTGGCGCAGTACGTCACGCCCCGACACACGCTCGGTCATCCGTCAGCTCACCCCCGGGTCGCTTCGTGGTCGATGCGGGCGAGCACCTGGGGGACGGGTTCGAGCCCGTGGCCCAGGAGTTCCTCCACGTCCCGCGCGGTGAACGTACGGTCCCCGGACAGGTCGTCGACGTGTCCCTCCGGGCCCGCCGTGAGGACGATCTGGGTGAAGGACTCCGGCCCGGTCGGGTCGTGGTACGAGAACGCCCCGAAGTGGGCGATCCAGAAGACCTCGACCGGCTCCGCGCCGAACGCCCGCCGCAGGGCGGGCAGTACGGCGTCCGCGACGCTGCCGAAGTCGTCGGTGACGCCCCGGTCGTCGGGGTTGCTCGCCAGCTCCGACACCACCGCGACCACCCGGCCGGTGACGGTGGAGCGCACCGCCCGCACCAGCGTGTGCGCGCGCCCCGCCCGGCGGTGGCGCCAGTCGACGACGTCCTCGAAGTACTCCAGGGTCGGGTTGTCCATGGTTGTCTCTCCCGTTGGCCGCGGACGACGACCGCTCTCGGTCCGTTTCCGCTGGTGGCCGCCTTGTGATCGGCTGCGCGTCGGTTCAGGGTAGGGGTGTTGCCCGGCGGGTCCGGTAGGAGCCCGCCGCCGCTCAGTACCCCGTCCCGTACGGCTCCACGGTCGGCGGTTGCTTCGCGCGGTGGGCGCCCGTCTTGCAGCCCGCGAACGGGCCGCCGGGGGAGCGGAGTTCGGCCAGGACGGGCCCGAGGTGGTCGCGGTGCCACACCGCCGGACCCGACGGACCCGCCGTGGGGTCGGTGAGTTCCTGCCAGGCCAGCCACAGGGCGTGCAGCCGGGCCACCGCCTCCAGGTGCTCCCACCAGCGCGGGCACCAGGGCTGCTGCGAGCTGACCTCGCGGCCGTAGACCGGGAGCAGCAGGTCCCCGACCCAGACGGCCAGGCCGTGCATCTCCTCGGCGTATTCGGCGCCGTCGAGGTAGAGGATGAACGGCGGGCCCACGGCGGGCAGCGGCTGCTGCGGGCCGGGCTGTTCGACGGTGGTGGTCATCGGAGGATCCTCTCTGTGGCTCGCGCCGTGATCGCCTTGACCTCGGCCTGCGCGGCCAGCGCGATGCGGTCGGCGCCGGGCTCGGCGTACCAGGGGCGGAGGCGGACCAGCGCGGGTCTGACGCCGGTGGCGAGGAGGAGGGCGGTGCCCTTGGGGAGGGCGCGGATACGGTCGGCGGGCAGGACGCGTTCCAGGCGGTACGACGTCGAGCGGGAACGCCCGTCCTTGCCGCGGGAGTAGCTGACCGTCGACACGTCGTGCTCGCCGACCAGCCGCGAGACCTTCTCGACGAAGTCCGCGTCGTCGAGGCCCGCGCCGAGCAGCTTGATGGTGGCGGCGCTCCACAGCGCGTCCATCCCCGCCTCGCCCCACACCCGGCTGCCCTGGCGGTAACTCTGGAGCAGGGTCACGACGTTGATGCCGCGCGAGCCGAAGTGGGAGTAGAGGTCGGGCAGGTCGGAGATCCGGCAGACGTTGGCCGCCTCGTCCAGTACCGCCGTCATCGGCGGGTCCAGGCGGCCGCCCATCCGCTCCGCCGCCACGACTCCGGCACGCAGGACGGAGTCCGCGCAGGCGGCGATGACACCGGCGGCCGAGCCGCCACCGTCCTTGGAGAGCAGGTAGAGGGTGTCGGAGGACAGCACATGCCGTTCGGGCAGGAACTGCGGCAGCTCCGGGTCCGGGCTCACCCAGGCGGCGATCGTCGGGTCGAGCAGGCACGCCACGCACTGGCGGGCTGTCTCGTAGATGCCGTCGCGGGTCTCCACCGCGCCCTGGACGGTGCCCTGGAGCTGGTCGGCGAGGGCCGCCATGCCCGCGTCGCGCAGCAGGTCGACGGGTGTGCGGTCGGCCGGGTCCGCGAGCCAGGCCAGCACCTCGCCGACCTGGCGTCCGCCCCGGTTGGCCGCGTGGAAGAGCGCGGTGAGCGTGTTCTGGGCCGCCGAGATCCAGAAGTCCCGCTTGGAGGCGTCGTCGTTGACCGCGCCGACGAAGTGGCCGGCCAGCCGGCGGGCGCCCTCGATGGTGGCCGCGTCGGCGAGCATGTCCCACCACAGGCCGCGCGGGGTGTGGGCGATGCCCTGCGGGTCGAACGTCCAGACCCTGCCCGTGCGTTCGCGTTCCGCGCGGGTCACGCTGTACACGTCCGCCTTGTTGGACGTCAGCAGGACGCTGCCGCGGGCGCGCAGGACGCGGGGGACGGCGATGCCGGTGGACTTGCCGGCCCTCGGTGCCATCAGGTCCAGCTCCACGTCCTCGTAGCTGCTGCGGAGTTCGGGACCGCCGGGTTCCAGGTTGCCGAGCAGGTTGCCCGTGTCGTCGGCGGGGAGCCTGCCGGACTTCGGCAGGGACGGGCGGAGTTGGCGGGCGCGGGCGGCGGCACCCTTCGGGAGGAGGGTGGCGAGTTCGCGGCGGCCCGCGAGGCCGGTGGGCTTTCCGCCTCGGCGGGCGATGAGGACGACGGGGGTGATGAGCAGGGTGAGGGTGGCGCCGAAGACCGTGCCCATGCCGGCGGTGAGGGTGCCGGGCGAGGTCGTGGGCCACAGGGGCGTGGGGCCGTCCGTGACGAGGGTCTTGAGGGTGGTCACGGTGAAGGGGGGTGGGTGCCAGCCGGCGCCGGTGAGGGCGGCGGCGAGGGTGCCGCCCAGCCAGGCGGTGAGGAAGAGGGTGCCGATGAGCAGGGCGGCGCCGGGGATGATCCAGGGCAGTAGGTCGTCGGTGGTGGTGTGCTGGTGCTTGCGTGTGGCCATCTCTGTTCCCCCGTCAGCTGATCGGACTTTTCTTCGCCCCCGCCGCCCCTACCCGTCCCGTCACCAGGGGCTGCGCCCTTGGACCCCCAGACGTCCGTCCGGTGGGGGCTGGTCGCGCAGTTCCCCGCGCCCCTTGAGGGCCTACGGCCACTCAGGGGCGAAAGCACGGGCGCAGCCCCTGCTTTTCAGGGGCGCGGGAACTGCGCGAGAAGCCACACCGAACCCGCACCCGCCCACGAACCGGCACCCCCACCCCACTAGGCGCCCTTCACCAGTGACGGAGTCCACCGCGTGTTCGTGTTGTGGAGTTCCCGCTCCGTGTCCGTGATCGACACCTTGATCGGGATCCCGGGCCGACCACCCACCTTGATCAGGAAGCGGCCGCGCCCCGGCGGTTCCTCGTTGCCCCCCGTGCTGGCCCACCCCGGCGGTGACGACCACGACGACACGAGGTCGATCTCCCGCTCCGACAGACCGACGATCTCCCCGAGCTCCCTCATCTCCGTACGGGGAAGCCCCGCGCACACCACCATCCCGGCCCGCTCCACGAACCCGCGCGCCTTCGCCCGGTCCGCCTCGCTGCCCAGCGCCTCCGCGTCCTTCAGCGTGTGCGTGATCTTCGCGTCGCCGAGGCCGAGGGACCGGTTGAGCCGGGTGAGCGCGTCGATGCGTTCGACGATGCCGGAGGCGGCCCGCAGCGGGCGCCACAACTCGTCCAGCACCGTGAAGAACCAGCGCTGCGGTGCCAGACCCGCGTCGGCGAGCGCATGGGCCGCCGCGACCGTGCCGAGGCCGTCCGACCACGCCGCCAGCATCGCCGCCGCCGTGAGCTGCGTGTCCGCCTCGCCGATGCGGGAGATGTCGACGCAGACGGCGGGCGAGGCCGGGTCGATCCGGGTGGAGGTCTCGGCGGCGAAGGTGTCGCCGAGCGGCCCGTCCAGCACACCCAGCAGCGAGCGGTGCAGCGGGTCCACCGCCTCCTGGTAGCGCGCCACGTCGCCCCGGTCGAGGGTCACCGCGCGCACCCGGTCCGGGCCCTCGTCCAGGACCTTCAGCAGGTCCGGGAGGAGCGGCGCCCGGCCCGGCTTCGTACGTTCCGTCAGATGGTGCAGGCAGGCCGAGAGGACGGACTGCTCGTGGTCGTCCATGGGGCGGCCCCGGACGATCGTGATCAGCGCCGCGACCATGTTCAGCACCCGGCCGTGCGCCTCCGCCGCCAGGATCCGGCCCCGTTCGCCGCCGATCCGCAGCGCCGCCTCGCCCATCGCGCCCGGGTCGAGGACGTTGATGCCGCCCACCCCGCGCCCGATGGAGATCACCTGGCCGCCGAGCGCCCGGACGGTGTCGGCGTAGTCGGGCTTGAGGTCGCCGAGGACCAGCGGGGTGATGCCCGTGGCCGCCATGCCGATCAGCATGCGGTTGACCAGCGTGGACTTGCCGAGGCCCGGCATGCCCAGCATGAACAGGGACGGGTTGGAGATGTAACGGGCACGGGTGAACCAGGAGATGGGGTCGCCGCAGACCGTGGCACCCGTGTGCAGGTGCTGGCCGAGCGGCACACCCGTCATCGGGGCGCCGGAACCCGCCGCGAAGGGCCACAACCCGCACGCCTGGACCGTCGTGGCCCGCCACAGCGCGGGCGGGTCGACATGCCCGACCTGACCGCCGCCGGGGCCGAACCACCCACGCGGGGGCGCTACTTGGGGCCGTACGGGACGGGTGGGACGTGTCTGACCTGCGGAACCTTCAGCAGCGCGCTCGCTCACAGCGCCTCCCGGATCTGGTACGGAACGAGGGTGTGCTCCCACGGCAGCAGGCCGACGGGGAGCGTGCAGGTGAACGCGGAGGCCTGCATACGGTCGGCGGGGCGCATCAGGATGCGCGAGGACGCCTGGAGGTTGCGTACGGTGATCGCCGCGTCCGGCAGCTGCTCCTCGTCGTCGACGGTGACCGTCACCATCAGCGAGAACTCCACGAGCCCGGCGCCCGCCGCCTCCTCGGCCGCCGTCTGCTCGGCCGCCTGCATCTCGGAACTGGCCCGCGCCTGGACCAGCCCCCGCTTGGAGCCGGCCATGAAGTGCGCGGCACGCCGGTCGGCCTCGACGATACGGGCGGAGGTCGCCGGGTCGATCGGGCGGTAGACCAGCGAGACCCGCTTGCGGCGGGTGCCCGACGCCGGCTCCAGCAGGCCCCGCAGCACGCTGGACCGGACCGTGCCGCGCGGCGCCAGCGTCAGCATCCAGGTCCGCGAGACCCCCGAGTCGTGCTTGTACGACTGCACCGTCTCCACGGCCGCCGCCGGACCCGCGTCCGCCCAGTCGAGGCCGGTGGTGGACTGCTCGGCCCGCGCGCTCAGCACGTCGGGGGCCACGGCGGGGTCGTACGCCACCCGTACGATCTCCGCGAGCCGGTCGGCGGAGAGCGGGTACGCGGAGCCGCCGCCGGCCGCGACCAGGCCCGACAGCAGGCCGGGCAGCCGCATGGACAGGTCGGTGACGACATCCTGGACGTCCCGCTTGGGGCCGCCCGTGGGGCCGTAGGTGAGCGCGATGTAGGTGTGCATCTCGGAGGAGGCGGACGGGTAGCGCGCGACGACTTCCTCCATCACCGCGCGGGCCGCCGCCGGGGCGTCCGGCGAGATACGCGGCAGCACCTCGGCCGCCAGCCGCGTCCCGGTGTCCGGCGCGGTCTCCACGACGACCTGGGCGCCACGCAGGCCCGGCTCGTGCGAGAGCCGGGAGAGCCAGTCGCCCCAGGACGCCACCCAGATGTCGACCTGCTCGGGGTCGACCAGCGAACCGCCGTCCGGCTCGCAGGCCAGGACCACCGTGCAGAGGTTGCGGCCGGGGTGGTGGATCACCCCGAAGGCGCGGTTGTAGGCGTCCCGGCCCTCGTACATCTTGGTGCGGGCCAGCAGGCCCGGCGGCTGGAAGCGGCCGCCGGGACGCTTGGAGAGCGGGCCGGAGACGTACGTCGTGGAGCCGTTCGCCTTGCGCCTGAGCCAACCGATACGCACCGCGACCACCTGGTAGATGTTGCGGCCGTCCACCGTGCGCAGCGCGAGCGGCGCGAGGAAGAGGCCGAGAGGGATGAGGACGAGGACAGCGGCCAGCAGCGAGACCAGCGAGGCGAGCAGAGCGACCAGGAGTCCGCCGAAGGCCACGACGGTGCCGAGGAGGCCCAGGGGGCCGAGACCGGGGCGGCGGGGGCGGCGCCAGTTTCCGTAGGTGGGACGCGTGAGGGCGTCGGTGGACATGGGGGTTCCTTCTTCCGGCTGAGGTCGCTGGTTTCCGAGTGCCGTCGCTGGGTGCGGGGTGCTGGGTGCCGCGTGTTGGGTGCTGGGTGCCTACGAACTCGGGGCGCTGGGGTCGGATGGCGGCTGCGGGTGGTGCGTGGTTGCTCGCGCAGTTCCCCGCGCCCCTGGAATGAGGGCCTGCGGCCCCATTCCAAGGGCGGGGGCCTACTGGTTGTGGCCCTTCATCCCGTCGTTGTCGTCCAGGGAGCCCGCGACCTCGGAGGCCGCCTGCATGCCGGTCTGGACGACCACGGCGGCGGCCTGGACCGCGACGGCCGCGCCCGCCGTGGCCGCACCCGCGGCGGCGGTACCGGCCGCCGCGCCGGCGCCACCGGCACCGCCCGCGGCGCCGCCCGCCGACGAGCCCGCACCCGAGGACGGCGAGCCCTGGGGGCCGGCGGAACCGCCGCCCCCGCCGCCGCCCGACTGTCCGGCCGCGCCGACGGCACTGCCGGCGATGCTGACCGCGCCGGAGGCCATGTTGTTGGCGACGCCGAGGGCGACCGTGCCGCCCGAGGTGCCGCCGAGGGCGGCCGTGGCAGGGACGATCAGTTTGAGCAGGGCGGGCAGCGCGAACACCGCCATGATCAGCATGCCCATGCCCGCGATGACCTGGTTCAGGTCCTTGGTGTCCTTGGTCATCGAGGTGGCCGAGTAGATGATCAGGGCCGCCGCCGGCTTGTACAGCAGCCAGGCCGCGAGCCAGCCGATGTGCTTCTTCCACCAGCCCTCGCCCCACCCGGTCATCGAGGAGGCGGCGGCCAGCGGCAGCGTGCCGACCAGCATGATCAGCACTCCGATGCGGATGTACATCAGCACGATCTGCACGAAGCTCGACAGCATCACCAGCAGACCGAAGATCAGCACCAGACCGGGCTGGTTGAGCGTCAGCACGCCCAGCATCTCGTTGGCCTTGTCACCGAGGTCCGATCGCGCGTACACGTCCTTGGCGTACGCGTCCGACGCCTTCATCAAAGCGGTGACCACGGGTACGGAGGCCGCGCCGACGAGGATGACCTTCCACATCCCCATGAACGCCTGCCGCATCGACTGGCCCTTGCGGTCCACGGCCATCCGGATCGCGGCCAGCAGCAACGAGGCCACCGCGACGTAGGCGACGATCCAGTTGACCTCCGCGGTGATCTGACCGATGGGACTGGCGGCGGTCGCCTGGCCGTGGCCGCCGCCGTTCCCCGTCGGGTCCTTCACGTCGATGTTCAGCCAGACGCCGTTGAGCGCCTTGAGGACCTCCGCCGCGCCGTCGCCGATCGCCTTGGCGAAGACGACCACGGCACCCTCGGTGAACTGCTTGCCGCCCTCTTCGATCACACAGTCGTAGAGCTTCCAGGAGCAGGCCATCTCACGCCTCCCACGTGACGAAGCCGTCTGTGCCGCTGACCTGAGACACCCCGCTGTAGACCGTGCCGTCCCGGTCCGGGGCGAGCTTCCAGTCGCCGTCCCGCCAGCGCACGGTGACCGAGGCGGAGCCGAAGCCGCCCTCGCCCATGCCGCGCACCAGGACCATCACGGTCGCCTGCGTCTCGTCGTACGACAGGACCGTGAAGCCGGCGTAGCCACCGGCGTCCGGCGAGCCCGTGGTCGACTTGTTCGCCTCCTGGGAGCGGCTCGCGATCAGCGCGTCGCGGCCGGCGCCCGGCACGACCTGCTGGTCGACGACCTCGCGCCAGCCGTCGTAGCTGAGGTGGTCGGTGATGGAGTGGACCGCCATGACGGCGCCCAGCGGGGTGTGGGCGAAGCAGGACCAGACCGGACCGTCGTACGTGCGCGGGCCCGCCGCCCTGGAGACCGGGACCAGGCCGGTGCCGTTGGCCTTCCAGTGGAAGTCGCGCGGCGCCTCGGTGGGCTTGTCCTGGTCGCGGTCGTCGGTGCGGCAGCCGGCGGGCCGCTTGTCCGAACCGCCCTCACCGCCACCGGAGTCCGAGCCCGGGTCCGAGCCCGCTTCCGAGGACGAGGTCGGCGCCGGGTCGGGACCGCCGGACTCGTCGGCCGACCCCTCGCCGCCGTTGCCCGTGATCGCGAAGAGCACCGCGAGGACGAGCAGGACCGCCAGGAACCCGGCCGACAGGATCCAGCCCCGCTGCTGCCAGAACGGCTGCTCCCACTCTCCGCTGCCCCCGTGGGCCCGGCCGGAGTTCGGCATCGTCGCTCCCCCTTTCGACGTGCTCGGACGACTAGAAGACGAAGTTCACGAGCGGGCCGGCGGTGGCGACCAGGACACAGCCGCCGAGGACCATGCCGAGTCGGCCCATGTGCTCCGAACCCTCGCCGCGGCGCATGGAGATCGCCATCATGGCGCCGCAGATCAGCACACCCGCGACACCGGCGGCGGTGCCGGCCCAGGCGACGATGCCGAGCACGGTGTCGACCTTGCCGGTGAGTTCGGCGGGGGCGTCGCGGTTGGGGTTGGGGACCGTGCCGTCGGCCAGGAGAACGGACTGATGAGCCTTGGCGGCTATCGCGTGCAGCATGTGGTTTCTCCCCGTGGTCTCGGCCGTCCCGTCGTGGGCGGCGGGACGGTGTCGACCGATGTGAGCGGATGGGACATTGGTTGCTTTCGGGGCCGGCGTGACGTGCCCGGGTTCCCGGTCGCTCTGTGAGCTTGGCGACTGCTGTGAGCCGAAACCAAGCGATGTAGTGATCCAGCACCTGTCGGTGACGTGCTCGTGACAGACGGGAACTCCTCGTCATGTCCGGGACAGTGACGAGCCGTCAGAAACGTCGGGACCTGCGGCTAAGTGGAGGGTGTCGCACCGACGTGCGAAGAGGGTGATGTGTTCATGTGCGACGGGCCGCGCGTCCTCGCGCGGCGGGAGTCATGTGTCCTTGCGTGTCGGGGCCGTGCGCCGGGGCTGTGACTCGGCGCACGACGGGCGCGTACCAGCGCGTTACGAGAAGCCGCCCGAAGCCGCGGCGGAGGCCGCCGGAAGATGCGGCGGAGGCTGTCCGAAGCCGCGGAGGAGGCCGTCCGAAGCCGCGGTGGAAGCCGTCAGGCGTGGCCGAAGCCGTCTGAAGGCACGGCGACGGCCCGTCGGTTCCCCGCCCCCTAGTGGCCGTCGCCCTGTCCTACGCTCGGTGTCCCGCTCGGCGTCCTCCTACAGCACGAACCCCACGATCGGTCCGGCCGTCGCGCCGATGATGCAGGCGCCCATGACCACCGCGAACTGGCTGAGGTGCTCGTCGCCCTCCCCGGCCCGCAGCGAGATGGCCATCCGCGTGCCCACGATCATCAGCCCGCACACGCCGGCCGCCGTGACCAGCCAGGCGAGGATGTTCAGCACGTAGTTGAGCTCGTTGGTGACCACGGCCGGAGGCGCGGCCAGCGTCGAGGTGACGGCGTACAGGGTGCTGCTCATGGGGTCCTCCCGGTCAGACGGGCCAGCGCCGCGCTCTCCCGGGGCGGCGGGCCGGAGAGATCGCCGGTGCGCCAGGCGGGCACCCACGGCACGCGGTAGACGTCTATGACGGAACCGATCACTTTCACGCGCTGCACCAGTTGCCGGGGCAGCCGGCCGGGCGCGTCCGCGACCAGCACGATCGCGTCGAGGTCGAGCCCCGGCGGCGCGTCGCCCCGCCGGAAGATGTCCAGGGTGTGCGAGACCGCGTCGAGCCCGGCGGCGTGCGTGCGCCCCACCAGGAGCACCGACCCCGGCTCGCCCTGGTCGGGACGCGGCCAGTTGCGGCCCGCGTCATGCCCGCCGAAGACCGTCGCGAGGGTGGTGGACCCGGCGCCGCCGTGCGTGGCGACCCAGGAGAACCGCCGCGCGCTCGCCAGGGGCGCCGGGTCCGGCGGCCGTGCCTCCGGCTCCGTCACCGGACCCCGCACCCAGATCTCCGGCCCGGCCGCCGCCTGTCCCGTCTCCGGCCGCATCACCGCATCACCGCTCTCCACCACTCCCCGTTTCCGACGCTGATCACAGCGGCCCGCTCGGCGCGGTCCGCCCGTCGCAGTCTTCCTGAGCCCGTGGCGCCCGTCGCACCCGGCGGGGTGCCAGCCGCCGTTGCGTGCCCGGCGCGACGCCCATCACCGATCTTCACGGCGTACGGGCGGCTTGGGAATCGGGACGTGAGTTCCTGCGACGAGCCTGTGACGCACCGGTGACGCGCGGAGCGGGGGTGAGCGGAGAGACTCGTCTGACTGGACCCAAGTGGCAGGAACATGACGGAACGAAGTCCGGATGCATGACGGAACGACGTCACGAGGAGCATGACGGAACCGCGTCACCGCATCTCGTCCCATCCCGTCCCATCCCGTCCCGCCACTTCGACGCTGAGGGGAGCAGATGTCCAACGGGGGAGGGTCCGTCACGACCTGGGTCGTCGGCGGCTGCGTGGCGGCCGTGCTGATGCCGGTGGTCATGATGGTCGCGGTGAGCGGCGGCGGCGAAGCCGAGGCCGAGGAGCAGGGTGTCGGGGGAGGACTCAAGTCGGGCCAGGTACCGGCCGAGTACGTGCCGTGGGTGCTCAAGGCGGGCGCCATGTGCGACGTCATCAAGCCCGCGGTGATCGCCGCGCAGATCGAGGCCGAGTCGGGCTGGAACCCGAACGCCAAGTCCCCGGTCGGCGCCGAGGGGTTGAGCCAGTTCATGCCCGGCACCTGGCCGAGCTGGGGCAAGGACGACGACGGCAACGGCCGTGTCTCCCCGTACGACCCCGGCGACGCGATCATGGCCCAGGGCCGCTACGACTGCGCCCTCGCCAAGCAGGTCCAGGGCTACAAGGACCGCGGCCAGGCGACCGGCGAAACCCTCGACCTGGCGCTCGCCGCGTACAACGCCGGTCCGGGCGCGGTGCAGAAGTACGGCGGCATCCCGCCCTACACCGAGACCCAGAACTACGTCGCCCGCATCAAGTCCCTGATCTCCAAGTACGAGTCGGTCGACGACCCGCCGGGCAAGCTCCCGGCCGGCCGGGAGATGGCGATGCCGCTCTCCGGCAACCCGCCCGTGACCTCGCCGTACGGCTGGCGCATGCACCCCACGCTCGGGGTCCGCAAACTGCACACGGGCATCGACTTCGGCGCGGCGTCCGGCACGCCCGTGCTCGCCGCCCGCGACGGCGAGGTGACCTTCGCCGGCTGGAGCAACGGCTACGGCAACCGTGTCGTCATCTCCCACGGAACCATCAACGGCGACACCATCTCCACCACCTACAACCACATGCTGTCCGGCCTCAGCGTCGGCGTCGGCGACAAGGTCAAGGTCGGCCAACGCGTCGGCCTGGTCGGCTCGACCGGCTACTCGACCGGCGCCCACCTCCACTTCGAGGTGCAGCAGAACGGGGCGTACGTGAATCCGGCGCCGTGGCTGGGGCTGTAGTGAGGATGACGACGGGTGCGACGGGTGCGACGGGTTCGACGGGTTCGACGGGTTCGACGGGTTCGACGGGGCAGGACACTGAGGTGAGGAGGGGAACCAGGGTGAACGTGATGCGTGATGCGCGCGGTGGGCGCGAGGAACGGGCCGCGCGCGGGTCCGGCCGCTCCGGCGGGGTCGTCCGTCGGGCGGGCGTGATGGTGCTCGCGACCGTGACCGGCGTCGCGGTCCTCACCGCCTGCGGTCTGGAGGACCACCGCGAGACGGCGGGCGGCTCCACGGCCACGTCCGAACCGCCCTTCACCCCCAAGGCCCCCCTCCCTTCGGGGAGGTCACTCGGCCCGGACGCCCACGTCCCGAAGCCCACCGGCGTCGACGAGACGGACGCGACCGCCGTCGCCGAGGCCTGGACCGAGGTCGCGTACGGCCACGACACCAAGTACGACACCGGCCCGCACGACGCCGTACTGCGCTCCGCGCGCTGGTTCACCGCCGCCAAGGCGAAGGCCGAGCGCTCGTACCGTCCCGCGAGCGGCGCCGGCGAACAGTGGAACTCCTGGGCCGCGCACCAGGCGTGGACCACGGTCGAGGTGGAACCGGACGACGACGGGGACGCGCCCTCCGACTCGGCCAGGGACGCCTACCGCGCCCTCTTCGTCGACGGCACCGCACACGGCCGCGACGGCTGGACGGGAACCGGCCCTCAGGCCACGGTGTACGTGAAGCTGGTGCGCTCGGGCAAGGGCGAGCCGTGGCGGGTGGACGAGGTGCGTACGGTGGAGGCAGCGATACCGACACCGGACCCGTCCACGTCGGCCGCAACCGCCAACCCCGCAACTCCTCTTTCTCCTTCTCCTTCTGCCCGACCCGAGTGAGGGAACGATGACTCGACTCAGCCGCGAACAGAAGCGGGAACTCAAGCGCGCGGGACGCGTGCCGGCCGGGCTCACCCCGATCGACGTACGGGTCTCGGCCGAGGCCGGTGCGACGGTCGGCGGCATGCCGGTGCCGCCGGCCGCCGGGGAATCCCTCCAGAGCGCAGCCCTCGACTACCTCCACCGGCTGGCCCTGGCCACCGGTCACCCCGTCCTCGCCACGGTCCACGACGAACGCATCGGCTATGTCGTCCCGCTGCAGATCCACGTCGACGGCTCCAGCCACTACGCCGGCGAGCCGGTACGGGTGGGCGAGCCGCAGGGGTTCGTGGCGCGGACGGGGAGCGGGACAGCCCGGAACCGCCCACCTCGGCCCCGGCCCCGGCGTCGGCACCGGCCCCGTCCCCGGTCCCGCGCCGCGACAGGTCGACGCATGTCCTGCGCGCGGTTCCGGAGTCGGCGGCCACGGGCGGACTCCCGGCCGAGCAGGGCGTTCCGCACACCCCGCAGACCCCTCCGCGCCACACCCTCACCAGGACCCGAACTGGCAGTCGGTCGCGCAGGCCCCTGCCCAGGTCCCGCCCCAGGCCGAGGCCCAGCAGCCGTGGCAGCCGCAGGCGAGCTCGGAGGCACCGGCGCCCCCGAGCATCGCCCGCAGCCGCAGCCGCAGCCGCAGCCGCAGCCGCAGCCGTCCGTCCAGGCGGATGTACGGCCGGACGCGCGGCCGGAGTCGCAGTCGCACCCGCAGGGGCAGCCGAGGCGGGAGCCCAGCACGATGCGGTTGGCGGCGAGCGAACCGGCGCCCACGGCGGAGCCGCTCACCCCCACACCCCAGCCCGAGCGCCCGAAGCGGGAGCCGAGCACCCTTCCTCTGACGGCGGCGAAGCCCGCGCCCCCGGCGGAACCCGCGCACGCCCCGTAGGCCCTCGCACCCGCACCCGCGCACGCCTCCGAACCCGCGCACGCCCCCGACCGCAAGTCGGCCGCACCCGCCCCTCCGAGTCGGCGCCGCCCGTGAAGCGCGAGCCGCGGACGATGCCGCTCACGGCGGCGAAGGAGAAGCAGGGCGCGCAGGGCGACGCGTCGCAGCAGGCGTCGGGCGGGGTCGTTCCGTCGACGTTCGTGCTGCGCGCGGTGCCGGAACCGACGGAGGGCCCCTTGGCGCAGCCGCCGCGCACCCCGAACCTGCCCCTCACCCTCCCCGGCGTCCCGGTGGCCCCGGACGCCCGAACCTCGGCTCCCGAGCCCGCCCAGGACCCCGCTCCGGCCGTCGGCACGGTCTCACCCCCGACCGGCGAGTTCGGCCCGCTCACGGCCCCGGCCTCCCTGGACCCGCAGCCGTGGCCCGCGGCCCCGGCCGACGTCCCCACCCGGGCCGGCGCACCCGCACGTCCCGGCATCGACGCACCCGCACGTCCCGGAGTGGCGCACATCCCGTCCTCGGGGCCCGCCCGGAGTCCGGGCCCGTCTCGCTGGAGCCCCAGCCCTGGCCCCCACTCCGACTCCGGCCCCGATGCCGCTCCAGACGCCGCCCCCACCACGCCCACCCCGGAACTCGCACCCCTCTCCACGCCGGCCCCTGTGGAGGAGTCCGCGTCCGACGCCTACTCCGCCCCCGAGTGGAAGGTGCTGGAGGAGGACGACGCGCCGAAACCCGCGCCGGTACGGGAGTTCGACGCGGTGGCCGAGGCGGTGCTGGACCCGGAGGAGGACGGCGGCACCCCGTCACCGTTCGCGGAGGCCGTCTCGCGCATCAACGAGGCCGTGAAGCTGGGCCGCATCCAGGAAGCCGCGGAGATGGCCGAGCAGACGGTCGCACAAGCGACGGTGGCGCTGGGCCCCCAGCACCCCGAGGTCCTGAAGCTCCGCGAACTCACCGCCTACATCGCCTACTTGGCCGGTGACGCCCTTCGTTCGTTCCATCTGTCGCTCGATCTCGCAGGTCTCCGCCACCGCATGCGCGACCAGCGGGCCGCGTACGGCAACATCCAGAGCGCGGCGGCCGCCTGGCGCGCGGTCCGCGACCCGCTCCAGGGGCTGCACCTGGGCCGCGACCTGATCGCCGTCTGGACCGACCTCGCCGCGGACGCCGGCCCCGCGGCCGACGACCTGGAGCAGCTGGAGAAGGCCCGCACCCGCATGACCCGCCTCACCGACCGGGCCCGCGCCCTCGACTCCGCCCCCTACGCCCATGGCCAGTGACCCCACCCGAAGCCACCGCCGCCTCCCCGGCCACGCACTCGACGGCCCACCTCACCGCCCACCGACAACCCCGACGGCCACACCTCTGGACCCGAGCGCCCCACCGGCAGACCCGACCGGCCCACCCCGCACCCGGCCGCCCCACCGACCTTTCCCGAGCGGCCCGCGACTCCTCCTCCGCGGCGCCCCCGAACACCGCCCCACCCTCCGTCCCCGGGTCGAGGTGACCGTCAACGAGCTGACCGGCACCCTGAGTTGGCGCACCCTCGACCGGTCGACCCAAGCACCGCCCACCCAGCACGGCACCCCCGGAGCCCCGGTGCCCACCGCGCGCCCGGCACCCCTCACCGCCGTACGCCCGCGCCCCAAGCGCTCGCCCCTGAGCGCCCGCGCCGCTGCCCTGCGCTCCGCCGGTCTCGACCCTCCCGCACCCCGCGAAGGGCGCCGCCCATCCCGACGCACCCGGAGCCGTCCGGGCCGCGCTGAGCGTCGACGTCGGAGCGCTCACCCCGAGCGGCGCACCAGCCAACTGGCCCGGCTCGGGCGCGCTCCGCCGTGGCCGCCGATCTCGCCCACCACGGCATGCCCACCGCGGTCGCGTCCCGCCTCAGCCGTGACCCCCCGTCGACCCCCACCCCGCTCCCACCCACCGCCGGTCACTCTGACCCGCCATCCGCTCTCCTACGCCCCACGCACACAAACGGGGCCGACCGCGGCGCTCCCCACCGCCGGCCGACCCCGGAACGACAACCCCCCGGGCCTACCTACCGGGCGTCACCACCCGGAACGCCCCGCGCCGGGTGCCTCACTCCGACAGCTCCCACACCGCGTACGCCAGCGCGTCCCCGTTCCGGTCGAGCGCCGTGTCGTTGATGTTGGCCGTGGTGTCGCAGGACGAGTGGTAGCAGCGGTCGAAGGCCTGGCCGGACGTACCGCCCCACTTGGCGACCTGTGCGGCGGTCTTCGTCCGGCTCGCCCCCGTGAAGAGCCCGCCGACGGGAACGCCGGCGCTCTTGAACGGCGCGTGGTCGGAGCGGCCGTCGCCCTCGGTCTCGATCTCGGTCGGGACGCCGATGCCCGCGAAGTAGTCCTTGAAGGTCTGCTCGATGACGGGGTTGTCGTCGTAGACGAAGTACCCGGGGTTCGGCGAGCCGATCATGTCGAAGTTGAGGTAGCCGCTGATGCGGGCGCGGTTCGCGGAGGAGAGGTTGTTGACGTAGTAGCGGGACCCGACGAGACCCAGCTCCTCGGCGCCCCACCAGGCGAACCGGAGGTGCTTCGTGGGCTGGTAGCCGGTGCGGGCCACGGTCAGCGCGGCCTCCAGCACGGCTGCGGACCCGCTGCCGTTGTCGTTGATGCCCGCGCCCGAGGAGACACTGTCCAGGTGTGAACCGGCCATGACAACCTGGTTCGTGTCGCCGCCCGGCCAGTCCGCGATCAGGTTGTAGCCGGTGCGTCCGCCGGACGTGAAGGACTGCACGGTCGTGGTGAAGCCGACCGCGTCGAGCTTGCCCTTCACGTAGTTGAGCGACGCGAGGTAGCCGGCGCGGCCGTGGGCTCTGTTGCCGCCGTTGGCGGCGGCGATGGACTGGAACTGGGTCAGGTGGGCCTTGACGTTGGCCACGGGCAGGTCGGGCGCCGCGGCGATCGTCGCGGCCGGAGCGGCGGTCGCACGGTCGGGGGCGGGGGCCGCCCCCGCTATGGAACCGGTGGTGAACAGTGTGGCCACCGTGACGGCGGCGGCGACGGCGGTGCGGCCCGTGACTGGAACAGAGAGCTGCATGGTGGGGGGCTCCGAATTCCATGGGTCCGCCCCGGACGACACTATTGATGTGTCCATGGCGAACCCGGTGAATGAGGTGCCTGGATGGTGCGGGCGGGACTGACTCTCCGTCAAGGGTGCTATTTGGCCAGCGGGGTTCGCGCCTCGACGGGGCCCACGACGACGCTCAGTTCCTCCAGCCGCTTGCGCGCCACCCGCGCCGTCCGCAGCGCGTCCCACGTCAGCAGGGACAGCGCCAGCCACACCAGCGCGAAGCCCGCCCACCGCTCGGGTGGCATGGCCTCTCCGAAGTACAGGACACCCAGCAGGAACTGGAACACCGGCGCCAGATACTGCAGCAGCCCCAGCGTGGACAGCGGCACCCGGATCGCGGCCGCGCCGAAGCAGACCAGCGGCAGGGCGGTCACCAGCCCCGTCGCGGCGAGCAGCAGCGCGTGCGCGGTCCCCTCGGAGCCGAAGGTGGCGTCCCCGCGCGAACCCAGCCACAGCAGATAGGCCAGGGCGGGCAGGAACTGGATCACGGTCTCGGCGGCGAGCGACTCCACGCCGCCCAGGTTGACCTTCTTCTTCACCAGTCCGTACGTGGCGAAGGAGAAGGCGAGGCAGAGGGAGATCCACGGCGGCCGTCCGTAGCCGATCGTGAGGACGAGGACGGCCGCGAAGCCGACGCCGACCGCCGTCCACTGGACGGGCCGCAGCCGTTCCTTCAGCAGCAGGACGCCGATGGCGATGGTGACGAGCGGGTTGATGAAGTACCCGAGGGAGGCCTCGACCACCTGGTGGGTGTTGACGGCCCAGATGTACACGCCCCAGTTCACGGTGATCACCGACGCCGCGACGGTGATCAGGGCGAGCCTGCGCGGCTGTCGCAGCAGCTCACCGGCCCAGGACCAGCGGCGCAGCACCAGCAGCAGGACCGCGACGACCGCGAGGGACCAGACCATGCGGTGGGCGAGGATCTCCACCGCGCCGGAGGGCTTCAGCAGGGGCCAGAAGAGGGGGACGAGCCCCCACATCCCGTACGCCGCGAAGCCGTTCAGCAGCCCTATCCGGTGTTCGCCCCTCGACTGCGCCGCCACGGCCCCTCCTCCTCGCCCGGCCGCACCGCCGCGACCCCGACCCCTCGACCCTCCCGAAGGTAACGCCGAGCACCCCCGCCTGTCATGCCCGTATCGGCATACGGTCATGACAGCCGGGGTGGGGCA
Organism: Streptomyces sp. MNU76; assembly: GCF_020982545.1. Classification (GTDB taxonomy): domain Bacteria; phylum Actinomycetota; class Actinomycetes; order Streptomycetales; family Streptomycetaceae; genus Streptomyces. Next base: position 707,615 of record NZ_JAJKLK010000019.1, read on the forward strand.
GAGGGGAGTCCGGGGCGCCGACCTGAGGGTTGCTCCATGCGTCGGCCGGGGCGGGGTGCCGACCGGGGTCTTCGGGCGTCCGTCGGGAGGTGCGGCGCAAGGTGGGTCGGGGTGCTGCCACGGGGCCCGGGGAAGCCCGGCGCGGCACCGGGAGTGCGGGGTACAGGCCAGAGGTGTTTGGGGCGCCTCCCTGAGGATATGGACGCCAAGCCGGGGCGCTCAGCCCCAGAGCCGGCGCGGCCCCAAGAGCCGAGGCGGCTCAGTCCCAGCGCCGGAAGGCGGCTCGGCCCCGGGTGGCGGAGGGTGGCTCGGCCCCGGGGTGGCGGAGGGTGGCTCGGCCCCGGGGTCGGCGGAGGGTGGCTCGGCCCCGGGGTCGGCGGAGGGTGGCTCGGCCCCGGGGTGGCGGAGGGTGGCTCGGCCTCGGGGTCGGCGGAGGGTGGCTCGGTCCCGGGGGCGGCGCGACGGCTCGACTCCGGGACCGAGGTGCTCAGTCCCGTCCGGTCACGCCTTCAGCGCCGCCGCGATCGACTCGGCGATCGGCGTGGTCGGGCGGCCGATGAGTCGGGAGAGGTCGCCGGAGGAGACGACCAGCTCACCCTTGGCGACGCACGCGTCGACGCCCGCGAGGATCTCGGCGAGGAACGGGGGGAGTCCGACGCCGGTCAGGATGCCGGTGAGCACCTCGACGGGGACCGGGTTGTTCGCTATCTCCTTGCCGGTCTGCGCGCTCAGCTCGGCCGCGTACTCGCCGAAGCTCCACGCGGTGTCGCCGCCCAGCTCGTACGTCTGGTTCTCGTGGCCCTCGCCGGTCAGCACGGCGACGGCGGCGGCCGCGTAGTCCGCGCGGGCCGCGGAGGAGACCCGGCCCTCACCGGCGGCGTGGGTGACGGCGTTGTACTCCAGCACCGGCGCGAGCTGCTCGGTGTAGTTCTCGTGGTACCAGCCGTTGCGCAGCAGGGTGTACGGCAGCCCGGACGCGAGCAGCACCTCCTCCGTGCCCCGGTGGTCGTCCGCGAGCGCGGCCGTCAGGCTGCCCGGCGCGCTGGTGTACGCGAGGAGCGCCACGCCCGCGGCCTTGGCGGCGTCGATCACGACCTTGTGCTGGCCCACCCGGTCGGCGCCGATCTCGCTGCCGGAGATCAGCAGCACCTTGTCGCCGGCGGCGAGGACACCGTCGAAGGTCTCGGGGGCGCTGTAGTCGGCGACGGCGATCTTCACGCCGCGCGCCGCGAACCCGGCGGCCTTCTCCTCGCTGCGGACGACGGCCGTGATCTGTTCGGCCGGTACCTTCTCCAGCAGGCCCTCGATGACGAACGTGCCGAGGTGGCCGGTGGCTCCGGTGACGACGATGCTCATGGTGGAACTCCTCCAGGGGGGCGGATGCGACACTCACCCTAGGGGGTGCACTAACTCTTCGAAAGTACCCACTTTGAAGTAAGCTACTGGCATGGCCGTAAGCAAGGTGTCGCCGCCGCCCGCGAGCAAGTACGAGATGGGCCCCGAGGGGATGTGCCCGTACCGCCTCGTCCTGGAGCACGTCACCAGCCGCTGGGGCGTCCTCGTCCTGATCGAGCTGCTGGAGCGGTCGTACCGCTTCAGCGAGCTGCGCCGGGCCATCGGACGGGTCAGCGAGAAGATGCTCACCCAGACCCTCCAGACCCTGGAGCGCGACGGCCTCGTCCACCGCGACGCCAAGCCCGTCATCCCGCCCCGCGTCGACTACTCCCTCACCGACCTCGGGCGCGAGGCCGCCGAACAGGTGCGCGCCCTCGCGGTCTGGACGAGGGACCGCATGGACGCCGTGGAGGAAGCCCGGCGGACGTACGACGAGGCCCGGCAGACGTAGGACGAGGCCGGGCGGACGTACGGCGAGGCTTGGGGCTGAACCGCCCCGGGCCTCGCCGCATTGTTCGTCTTCTGTCTTCTCCGGTCGGCCGCCGCTCAGCCGACCACCGTCCAGGTGTCCCCGCCGGCCAGCAGCGCCGAGAGGTCGCCCTTGCCGAACCGGTCGACGGCGGAGTCCAGCTGGTCGGCCATCTGCGTGTCGTAGACGGGTCGTTCGACGGACCGCAGGACACCGATCGGCGTGTGGTGCAGGGTGTCCGGATCGGCCAGCCGTGACAGCGCGAACGCCGTGGTGGGCGACTCCGCGTGCGCGTCGTGGACCAGGATCCGGGCCTCGTTCTCCGGGGTCACGGTGACCACCTTCAGGTCACCGGTGACCTCGTCCCGTACGACACCACGCCCGCCGTCCGTGCCGAACCGGATCGGCCGGCCGTGCTCCAGCCGGATCACGGCCTCCTCGGCCTGCTGCCGGTCCTTGAGAACCTCGAAGGCGCCGTCGTTGAAGATGTTGCAGTTCTGGTAGATCTCCACGAGCGCCGTGCCCGGGTGGGCGGCGGCCTGCCGCAGCACCTCCGTCAGGTGCTTGCGGTCGGAGTCCACCGTCCGCGCCACGAACGACGCCTCCGCCCCGATCGCCAGCGACACCGGGTTGAAGGGCGCGTCCAGCGATCCCATCGGCGTCGACTTGGTGATCTTGCCGACCTCCGAGGTGGGGGAGTACTGCCCCTTCGTCAGACCGTAGATCCGGTTGTTGAAGAGCAGGATCTTCAGGTTCACATTGCGCCGCAGGGCGTGGATCAGATGGTTGCCGCCGATCGACAGCGCGTCCCCGTCACCGGTCACCACCCAGACGGACAGGTCGCGCCGCGAGGTGGCGAGCCCGGTCGCGATCGCCGGCGCACGCCCGTGGATGGAGTGCATCCCGTACGTGTCCATGTAGTACGGGAAGCGGGAGGAGCAGCCGATGCCCGAGACGAAGACGATGTTCTCCCGGGCCAGCCCCAGTTCGGGCATGAAGCCCTGAACGGCGGCGAGGATCGCGTAGTCACCGCAGCCCGGGCACCAACGCACCTCCTGGTCGGATTTGAAGTCCTTCATGGACTGCCGGGCCGTGGCCTTGGGCACGAGGGAGAGCGCCTCGATCGTGCCGCCCGTGCCCGCGGCGCTCTCCGTGGACGTGGACCTCTCAGCCATCGATGGCCTCCTTGAGAGCCGTGGCCAGCTGCTCCGCCTTGAACGGCATGCCGTTCACCTGGTTGTACGAGTGGGCGTCGACCAGGTACTTCGCCCGTACGAGCGTGGCGAGCTGCCCGAGGTTCATCTCGGGGATCACCACCTTGTCGTAACGCCGCAGCACCGCGCCGAGGTTGCGCGGGAAGGGGTTGAGGTGGCGCAGATGGGCCTGCGCGATGGACTCCCCGGCCGTCCGCAGCCGCCGTACCGCCGCGGTGATCGGCCCGTACGTCGACCCCCAGCCCAGCACCAGCGTGCGCGCCTCGTGCGGATCGTCGACCTCGATGTCGGGGACGTCGATCCCGTCGATCTTCGCCTGCCGGGTGCGCACCATGAAGTCGTGGTTGGCCGGGTCGTAGGAGATGTTGCCCGTGCCGTCCTGCTTCTCGATGCCGCCGATCCGGTGCTCCAGCCCCGGCGTACCCGGCACGGCCCACGGCCGGGCGAGGGTCTGCGGGTCGCGCTTGTACGGCCAGAAGACCTCGGTGCCGTCCTCCAGGGTGTGGTTGGGCCCCTGGGTGAACTGCACGGTCAGATCCGGCAGTTCGTCGAGCTCGGGGATGCGCCAGGGCTCGCTGCCGTTGGCCAGGTAGCCGTCCGACAGCAGGAACACGGGCGTGCGGTACGTCAGCGCGATCCGGGCCGCCTCGAGGGCCGCGTCGAAACAGTCGGCCGGGGTGCGCGGCGCGACCACCGGCACCGGGGCCTCGCCGTTGCGCCCGTACATGGCCTGGAGCAGATCGGCCTGCTCGGTCTTGGTCGGCAGCCCGGTCGACGGCCCGCCGCGCTGGATGTCGACGACGAGCAGCGGCAGTTCGAGCGAGACGGCGAGCCCGATGGTCTCCGACTTCAGCGCCACACCGGGCCCGGAGGTCGTCGTGACCGCGAGAGAACCCCCGAAGGCGGCCCCCAGCGCGGCCCCGATGCCCGCGATCTCGTCCTCCGCCTGGAAGGTCCGCACCCCGAAGTTCTTGTGCCGGCTCAGCTCGTGCAGGATGTCCGAGGCCGGCGTGATCGGGTACGAGCCCAGGTACAGCGGCAGATCCGCCTGCCGCGAGGCGGCGATCAGCCCGTACGACAGGGCCAGGTTCCCGGAGATGTTCCGGTACGTCCCCACCGGGAAGGCATGGGTCGCCGGGGCGATCTCGTAGCTGACCGCGAAGTCCTCGGTGGTCTCCCCGAAGTTCCAGCCCGCGCGGAAGGCGGCCAGGTTGGCGGCCGCGATCTCCGGCTTCTTGGCGAACTTGGCCGCCAGGAACCGCTCGGTGCCCTCGGTCGGCCGGTGGTACATCCAGGACAGCAGGCCGAGCGCGAACATGTTCTTGCTGCGCTCGGCCTCCTTGCGGCTGAGGTCGAACTCCTTGAGTGCCTCGACGGTGAGGGTGGTCAGCGGCACCGGATGGAGGCTGTACCCGTCCAGCGACCCGTCCTCCAGCGGACTGGTCGCGTACCCCACCTTCTGCATCGCCCGCTTGGTGAACTCGTCCGTGTTGACGATGATCTCCGCGCCGCGCGGCACGTCCCCGATGTTCGCCTTGAGAGCGGCCGGGTTCATCGCGACGAGCACGTTGGGCGCGTCACCCGGGGTGAGGATGTCGTGGTCGGCGAAGTGCAGCTGGAAGCTGGAGACGCCCGGCAGGGTGCCGGCGGGGGCACGGATCTCGGCGGGGAAGTTCGGCAGGGTGGAGAGGTCGTTGCCGAAGGTGGCGGTCTCGGAGGTGAAGCGGTCGCCGGTGAGCTGCATACCGTCACCGGAGTCCCCGGCGAACCGAATGATCACCCTATCGAGTCGCCTGACGTCCTTCGGCCCCGCCGGATTGCGCTGTTCCCTCAGTTCTCCCAGAGCGGACTCGTCGGCCTGCTCCGCTGGGCTGCTGACCTGGCTGGTCACTGAACTGGACCTCCCTTGAGGCGGCTGTCCGGGAACGGCCGACCCGACGGCCCTCCCAGGACCAACCCTACGTCGGCGAGGCCGACGAAAGCCTCGAAGTCCACCCGGAGGCCGGACGGGCGACGGAAGAGGAGGAATCGGGAGCCCTCGTCTGGCACGGTGTCAGATAATCATGAATTCAGATAGGTGAGGACTGCCAGGACCCGCCGGTGGTCCCCGTCGCTCTGGGACAGCCCGAGCTTCAGGAAGATGTTGCTGACGTGCTTCTCGACGGCCCCGTCGCTGACGACCAGCTGCCGGGCGATCGCCGAGTTGGTCCGCCCCTCCGCCATCAGCCCCAGCACCTCACGCTCCCGAGGGGTGAGCCCCGCGAGCACGTCCTGCTTCCGGCTCCGCCCGAGCAGCTGCGCGACCACCTCCGGGTCCAGCGCCGTACCGCCCCGCGCCACCCGCACCACGGCGTCGACGAACTCCCGGACCTCGGCGACCCGGTCCTTCAGCAGATACCCGACGCCACGGCTGGACCCCGCGAGCAGCTCGGTGGCGTACCGCTCCTCGACGTACTGCGACAGCACGAGCACGCCCAGCTCCGGATGCGACTTCCGCAGCTGTACGGCGGCCCGCACGCCCTCGTCGGTATGGGTCGGCGGCATCCGCACATCGGCGACGACGACGTCCGGGAGGTCGCCCTGCGCCGCGAACTCGGTGATCGTCTTGATCAGGGCGTTCCCGTCCCCGACCCCCGCGACGACGTCGTGCCCCGGTCGGTCAGCAGCCGCGTGAGCCCTCCCGCAACAGCACCGAATCCTCGGCGATGACCACCCGCACCCTGTCCTCCACGCCTGTTCCCCACTGCACCCCGTACCGCGACACCCCCAGCATCCCAGCATCCGGCCGCCCAGTCCCCACACAGCCAAGGAAACAGGGGTGCAACAGGGTCGCGCCCACCCCCCAAAACCGCACGAGCGCACTCAGTCCCGACAAACCCCGAACACGCTCACCCGCGCCCTCTTAAGGGGCGCGGGGAACTGCGCGATCTTTTGAGGGGCGCGGGGAACTGCGCGAAATACCCCGACGAGCCGGCACGTACCCCCAAGGCCGAGGCGCCCACCCCTCAGGGGCGCGGGGAACTGAGCGAACAACCCCCACGAGCCGGCACGTACCCCCAAGGCCGAGGCGCCCACCCCACAGGGGCGCGGGGAACTGAGCGAACAACCCCCACGAACCCGCACCCACCCACAACACCAACGCACCCACAACGCAAGGCACCCACAACAGAGGGCGCCCCCGGTGAAAGGCGCCCCCACCCCAGCCGCCCGCAGGGCCCCTCAGGCCGCCCGCCAGGGCAACTCCGCCGTCACCCGAGTCGGCCCCCGACCGGCGAGTCGACCACCAGCACCCCATCGACCGCCCCGATCCGCTCGACAAGCCCCGCCAACCCGGACCCGGCCCTCGTATCCGCCCCACCCACCCCGTCATCGATCACCTGCAACATCAACCGGTCCTCGACCTTCCACACATCCACGGTCACCCGAGACGCCCTCGCATGCTTGCTGACGTTCTGCAGCAGCTCGGACACCGTGAAGTACGCGATCCCCTCGATCGCCGGCACCGGCCGCGCCGGCAGGTCCACCTCCACCACCACCGGCGCCGCACACCGCGAGGCCACCGCAGACAGCGCCGCGTCGAGCCCCCGGTCGGTCAGCACCGCAGGATGGATCCCCCGCGCCAGATCCCGCAGCTCCTGCAGCGCGGTCTTCACCTCACCGTGCGCCGAGTCGACCATCACCGCAGCCGCCCGGGGGTCCTCCGCCAGCTTCTCCTTCGCCAGCCCCAGATCCATCGCCAGCGCCACCAGCCGGGCCTGCGCACCGTCGTGCAGATCCCGCTCGATCCGCCGCAGATCGGCCGCCGCCGTGTCGACCACGACCCCCCGGTCCGACTCCAGCTCGACGACCCGCGCACCCAGCCGCGACGGCCCCAGCAGCGTCACCACCATGCCCCGGTCGACCATCGTCAGACCCCGCACGATCCACGGCGTGGCCATCGTGAAGAGCAGCCCGACCAGCGCGGTCACGGTCACCTCGAACGGGTTGTCCAGATACACGGAGTGCGTCTCGTCCCCGTACAGCTGCAACCCGTCCTGCCCGGCCCACACGGGGAACACCCAGAACCACAGCGGATACGTCAGCAGCGCCCACCCGTACGTCCAGAAGGTCACGGCCACCACGAACGAGAACACCGACCACGGGAACTGCACGAACGCGTACAACAGCTGCCGCCACGACGAGCCGCTGCGCAGCACCGCGCCCATCCACGCCATCGCCCCGCGCCCCCGCATCCGCAGCGGCTCCGGCGCGGCCACGTCCACCCCGAGCAGCACGCGCGCCCGCGCCCGCTCCAGCGCGCCGAACGCCCGGCACCCGGCCAGCCCCGCCGCCAGCACCGGCACCCCGAGGAACGTGATCAGCAGCCCGGCACCGACGGACACCATCGTGATGGCGTACGTGAAGAGCAGGATCCCGATCGGCAGCCCCAGCAGCACGTACCCGAACTCCCGCCAGCTGCGCGCCTCGAACGGCGCCCGCAACCCGGCCGGCACCCGACGCCGCCGCTCCTCGCCCCAACTCCCGTACTCGTCCCCGTACTCCATGGCCATCACCGTCGCCCGCCTCCGCTGTCCCGCACTCCCGATGTCGTACCTCCACCTTGCTGTCCCCCGGCTGCCGGAACCATGGAGCGGGTCGGCGTCTGGAGAGGGGGGTTTTCCCCACCACCCGCGCCCCGAAGGGGCGCGGGGAACTGCGCGAGAAGCTCCACCGGACCCGCACTCGCACACGCAGAAGGGGCGCCCACACCGAGCAGGCGCCCCTCACACCCCCGCAGTGGACCTACCGCCCTCGCCAGGGCAACTCCGCAGTCACCGTCGTAGGCCCACCCACCGGCGACTCGATCACGAACAACCCGTCCACCGCGTCCAGCCGCTCCGCCAGCCCGGCGATCCCGCTCCCCCCGTCGAGCCGCGCACCCCCACACCCGTCGTCCCACACCTGGATCAGCAGCCGGTCGTCGGACCGCCACACATCCACCGACGCCGCCTTCGCCCCACTGTGCTTGCTGATGTTCTGCAGCAGCTCGGAGACCGTGAAGTACGCGATCCCCTCGATCGCCGCGGCGGGCCGCACGGCCAGATCCACGGTCACCTTCACCGGCGCCGTGCACCGAGAGGCCACCGCCGACAGCGCCGCGTCCAGCCCTCGGTCGGTCAGCACCGCCGGATGGATCCCCCGCGCCAGATCCCGCAGCTCCTGGAGCGCCAGCTTCACCTCACCGTGCGCCTCCTCCACCATCGTGGCGGCCGCGTCGGGATCCTCCAGCAACTTCTCCTTGGCGAGCCCGAGCCCCATCGCCAGATTCACCAGCCGGGCCTGCGCCCCGTCGTGCAGGTCCCGCTCGATCCGCCGCAGATCGGCCGCGGCAGTGTCGACGACGATCCCCCGGTCGGACTCCAGTTCGGCGATCCGCCGCTCCAACTCGTCGGACGGCGACAACAGCGACCGCACCATCACCCGGTCCACGTTCGTCAGCCCCCGCACGATGTACGGCAGCACCGGCCACGCCACGAACAACCCCGTCAGGGTGATGACGAACGTCGTGACGGCCCACGGCATCCGGATCAGCTCGTACAGCATCGACCGCCAGCCGACCGGATCCTTCACGCTCATCCACACCTGCGCGAAGAAGCCCTCGTCCGCCCGCCGCCCGTTCCCGCGGAACGGCAGCGGACTCGGTTCGTCCACCCGCACCCGCAGTAGCGCCCGCGCCCGCATCCGCTCCAGCCGCGCCAACTGGCGCGCCCCCATCAGCGCGGCGGCCAGCAGCGGAAAGCCGATCACCGTCAACGTCAGGAACGCGCTGGTGAACAGCACCGTCGTCACATACACGAACCCGAGCAACGCGAACGGCAGATTGGCCAGCAGATGCGCGATCTCCCGCCAGGTCTGCCCCCCGAACGCGAACGTCGCGGGCGGCAGCGGGTCCGAGGGTGTGTGACTGGACGGCAGCGGACGACCGTACGGCCGCCCGGAGCCGGTCGGGGAGGAGAGGGGTTCGGTCATGCCCACCAGCCTGCCCGCCCCTCCCGGCCCGCGCCATGAGGCGGACCGCCCCGGCCACCCTGGGGAAAACCCCACCCCGTCCCATACCTCCCCTCCCGGCCCGATCACGGCGGCACTCGGGCATGCCGACCTGTGACGGGCTGCTTACGCTCTCTTTAGCAGGGCCTAGACTCCCGTGCGTACAGATCGTCGAACAGCGACGTACGTACGGCGTCCGCATCCCGTACGTACGTATCGCCAGGCCAGGGAGCGAGGGACGGACGTGCCGGAACCGACCGTCGCCGCAGCGGCGCAGCCGAGCGTCGTCGTCGCGGCGGACTACTTCCAGTCCTACTCGGTGGTCGGACTGCTCGCCGCCGTGGGCGTGCTCTTCGTGGCCGTCGCCTTCGGCGCGGGACGGCTGCTGCGCCCCGAGGTCCCCACCCAGGAGAAGCTCCTGACGTACGAGTGCGGCGTCGACCCCGTCGGCGAGGGCTGGGCCCACACCCAGGTCCGCTACTACGTCTACGCCTTCCTCTACGTCATCTTCGCCATCGACTCGATCTTCCTCTTCCCCTGGGCGACGGTCTTCGCCGATCCCGGCTACGGGGCCACCACCCTCGTCGAGATGTTCGTCTTCCTCGGATTCCTCGCCGTGGGCCTGCTCTACGCATACAAGAAGGGCGTCCTGGCATGGACGTGACGCCAGAAGTGAACCCGCCGGAGCCGGGGGCCGCGCAGCCCGTCCTCCTCCCGGAGCCCAAACGGCTGGGCGCGCTCGCCCGCCTCGCCCCCGAGCCGATGAAGGTCATCCTGAACTGGGGCCGCCGCTACTCGCTCTGGGTCTTCAACTTCGGCCTCGCCTGCTGCGCGATCGAGTTCATCGCCGCGTCCATGGCCCGCCACGACTTCATCCGCCTCGGCGTCATCCCGTTCGCGCCCGGCCCCCGGCAGGCCGACCTCATGGTCGTCTCCGGCACGGTGACGGACAAGATGGCCCCGGCCGTGAAGCGCCTGTACGAGCAGATGCCCGAGCCGAAGTACGTCATCTCCTTCGGCGCCTGCTCCAACTGCGGCGGCCCCTACTGGGACTCCTACTCCGTCACCAAGGGCGTCGACCAGATCATCCCGGTCGACGTCTACGTCCCCGGCTGCCCGCCCCGTCCCGAGGCCCTCCTCCAGGGCATCCTGAAACTCCAGGAGAAGATCGCCCGCGAATCCCTGGGCGAGCGCTACGGCACCACCCCTCGCCCGTCGGCGGCGGCGCTGCAGAGCACGCTGGTGAAGCCGCCGACGACCGAGGCCGGACCGGCCGAATCGGGGGACAAGTGACCGGCTGGCTGCCCACCCCCGTCGAGGAGCTCTTCGGCCCCGAGGCCACGGCCGAGGAGTCCTACGACGTCCTCACCGTGGACGTCCCGCCCGCCTCCTGGACCGAGGCGCTGCGCACGGCCCGCACCACCCTGGGCTGCACGTACTTCGACTGGCTGAGCGCGGTCGACGAGCCGGGCACCGGGTTCCGCGTCTCGGCCCACGTGGTGGCCCTGGCCCCCGTCCGACGCCTCCTGCTGCGCACGACGGTCCCCCACGTCGCCCCGCTCCTGCCGACCGCCGTCGACATCTACGCAGGCGCGGCCTGGCACGAGCGCGAGACGCACGAGATGTTCGGCGTCCGCTTCGAGGGCCACCCCGGCCTGGACCACCTCCTCCTCCCGGAGAACTTCGAGGGCCACCCCCTGCGCAAGGACTTCGTCCTGGCCGCCCGGGTGGCCAAGGCCTGGCCCGGCGCGAAGGAGCCGGGGGAGTCCGCGACCGGTGCACACGGCGCCCCGAAGCGCCGCCAGATGCTCCCGCCCGGTCCCCGACCCCAACGAATGGGGCCCCTCAAGGGCCAGCTCCCCGGCCCCGTCCCGCCCGCCCGAGCCACGGCGCCCCGCACCCCGGCCGACCGCCCGCCCCGCCGAACCCGCTCGACCACCGAGGGCTCGGCAAGCCAGACCCCGCCCCCGAGGCACCGGCCGCCCCGCCCACGTCCACACCCCGCGCCGCTCTCGGCATCGGAAGGCTCGGCGAGCCAGACGGCCACCGGCCCGGCCCCGGAGGCTCCCGGCGGCCCGCCCACGTCCACACCTCCGCGCCGCTCGCGCTCGGCATCGGAAGGCTCGGCGAGCCAGACGGCCACCGGCCCGGCCCGGGAGGCTCCCGGCGGCCCGCCCACGTCCACACCTCCGCGCCGCTCGCGCTCGGCATCGGAAGGCTCGGCGAGCCAGACGGCCACCGGCCCGGCCCGGGAGGCTCCCGGCGGCCCGCCCGCATCCGCGCCACCGCGCCGCTCCCGCACCGCGTCGCGGGCTCGGCCAGTCAGCGCGCCACCCCGCCGACTCGCCCCAGCCGCACCGCACCGCAGGCAGCCCGGACGCCCCTGGCACCACGCCCGCCCGGCTTTCGACACCCGCCGACCGAGCCTCAGCCTGATCCGGAGCCGCAGCCGCAGCCGCAGCCTGATCCGGAGCCGCAGCCGCAGCCGAAGCCCGAGCCGGAAGCGGGGCCGACGCCCGAGCCCGCGCCGAAGCCGACGCCCGAGCCGGAGGCGGGTGCGGAGCCCGAAGCCGCGCCCACGCCGCCCAGCGACCCCGACGACAACGGGACCCCACCGACCCCGACAGGGCCCCGGCACCCCGCCCCCGACGACACCCCCCGGAACCCCCACAGGAGGCGCGCAGTGAACGACGCTCTGGACGTCGCCCTGCGACTCCTCATCGTCTTCGTCGTCTTCCTGACGTTCCCCTTGATCATCGGCCAGACCGAACACAAGGTCATGGCCCACATGCAGGGCCGCCTCGGCCCCATGTACGCCGGCGGCTTCCACGGCTGGGCCCAACTCGTCGCCGACGGCGTCAAGTTCGCCCAGAAGGAAGACATCGTCCCGGCCGGCGCGGACCGCCGGGTCTTCCAACTCGCCCCGGCCGTCGCCCTCCTCCCGTACCTCCTCGTCCTCCTCGCCATCCCGATCGGCCCGGGCGAGGGCGCCGTCGGCGAGGTCATCGACGCGGGCGTCTTCTTCGTCCTCGCCGTGATGGGCGTGGGCGTCCTCGGCTCGCTGATGGCGGGCTGGGCCTCCGCCAACAAGTTCTCCCTCCTCGGCGGTCTGCGCACCGCCGCCCAGCTCCTCGCCTACGAACTCCCGATGCTGCTCACGGCGGCCTCCGTCGCGATGGCGGCCGGCACGGTCTCCCTCGTCGGCATCCTCGACGCCTTCGAGTGGTGGTGGCTGCCCTGGCAGATCGTCGGCGCGATCGTCTTCTTCGTCGCCGGCCTCGCCGAACTCCAGCGCCCGCCCTTCGACATGCCCGTCGCCGACTCCGAGATCATCTTCGGTGCCTACACCGAGTACACCGGCCTCCGCTTCGCCCTGTTCCTCCTCGCCGAGTACGCCGGCATCGTCGTCCTGTGCGGTCTGACGACCGTCCTCTTCCTCGGAGGCTGGCACGGCCCGTGGGGCGACGAAGGCCTGGGCTGGGTCTGGACCCTCCTGAAGACCGCCGTCCTCGCCTTCGTCGTCATCTGGCTCCGCGTGACCTACCCCCGCCTGCGCGAGGACCAGCTCCAGAAACTCTCCTGGACCCTCCTCGTCCCCCTCTCCCTCGTCCAGATCGCCCTCACCGGCACCATCAAGGTGGTGTTCCTCTAATGGCCCCCATCCCCGGCTCGGGCCTCGCCAAGGGCCTGGCCGTCACCCTTCGCACGATGACGCGCAGGACCGTCACCGAGCAGTACCCGGACGTCCAGCCGGAGCTGCCGCCCCGCACCCGTGGTGTCATCGGGCTCTTCGAGGAGAACTGCACGGTCTGCATGCTGTGCGCCCGCGAGTGCCCGGACTGGTGCATCTACATCGACTCCCACAAGGAGACGGTCCCGCCCGCCGCCCCCGGCGGCCGCGAGCGCAGCCGCAACGTCCTGGACCGCTTCGCCATCGACTTCGCCCTCTGCATGTACTGCGGTATCTGCATCGAGGTCTGCCCCTTCGACGCCCTCTTCTGGTCCCCGGAGTTCGAGTACGCGGAGACCGACATCCACGAACTCACCCACGAGCGCGACAAGCTCCGCGAGTGGATGTGGACCGTCCCCTCGCCCCCGGCCCTCGACCCCGCCGCCGAGGAACCCAAGGAACTGGCCGCCGCCCGCAAGACCGCCGAGAAACTGGCGGCCTCCCGGGCCGAGCCGGCCGGCACCGAGGGAGAACCCACATGACCCTCACCCAGGCACCGCAGGGCTTCCTCTCCCCGACGGGTGTGGAGATCGCCTTCGTGCTCGTCGGCCTCGTCACCTTCGGCGCCGCGATCGTCTCCGTCACCACCCGGCAGCTGGTGCACGCCGCCCTGTGGCTGGTCGTGGCGCTCGGCGGTCTCGCCGTCGAATACCTCCTGCTCACCGCCGAGTTCATCGCCTGGGTGCAGGTCCTGATCTACGTCGGCTCCGTCGTCGTCCTCCTCCTCTTCGGACTGATGCTCACCAAGGCCCCCATCGGCCGCTCCCCGGACGCCGACTCCGGCAACCGCTGGGCCGCCCTCACCGTGGCCGTCGCCTCCGCCGCCGCCCTCGTCTGGGTCGTCGTCGACGCCTTCCGCACCACCTGGATCGACCTCGACGGCCCGGCCGCCGGCTCCACCGAGGCCACCGGCGAGAGCCTCTTCCAGAACTGGGTCCTCCCCTTCGAGGCCCTATCCGTCCTCCTGCTGGCCGCCCTGGTCGGCGCGATCGTCCTCTCCCGCAAGGCGAAAGCGGACGCGCCCCCCACTGCGCCCAGGACCCAGCAGGCCCAGCCGAAGGCCCCCACCGGACCCGAGTCGGCCGAGTCGGCCGACTCCGCCGAGGGAGGTGCCCGCTGATGCACCTCGCCTATCCCGTCGTGCTCTCCGCCCTCCTCTTCTGCACGGGCCTGTACGGCGTCCTCGCCCGCCGCAACGCGATCCTCGTCCTGATGTCCGTCGAGCTGATGCTCAACGCGGTCAACCTCAACCTCGTCGCCTTCGACGTCTGGCTCAGCAGGACCGCCGAGGAGACCCTGCACTCCGGCCAGGCCCTGACCCTGTTCACGATCACCATCGCCGCTGCCGAGATCGGCATCGGCCTGGCGATCGTCCTCGCGGTCCACCGCAACCGGGGCACCGCCGACATCGACAAGCTCCGCGACACCGCCGAGCACCCCGACGACCCCGACGAAGCTCCCGGCCCCGACGTCGACGACACCCGCGAGCCCGGCCTGCCCGGCCGCCCCGAGCGGAGCGAGAAGGCTGAGGCCACCGCGTGACCACGACCACCCTCGCCGTCCTCGTCCCCCTCCTCCCGTTCCTCGGCGCCGCCGCAGGCCTGCTCCTCGGCCGCACCGCCCCCGGCTTCGTCCGCCCTCTCGCCGTACTGCCCACCCTGACGGCCTTCGCCCTGGCCGTCCTGGTCGCCGTACGCCAGGGCGGCGAGCGGACCCTCGACGCGGCCACCCAGCTCACCCCGACCGGCTCGGTCCCGATCGACCTCGCCCTGCACATCGACGGCTTCGCCGCCCTCGTCGCCGTCCTGGTCGGCCTCGTCGCCACCTGTGTGCAGATCTACTCGACCGGCTACCTCCGCGACGACCCGCGCTACCCCTCCTACGCCGCCCTCGTCTCCCTCTTCACCTCCGCGATGCTGCTCGTCGTCTACTCCGGCGACCTGATGGTGCTCCTGGTCGGCTGGGAGATCATGGGCATCTGCTCGTACTTCCTGGTCGGCCACTACTGGGAGACCCCGGAGGCCCGCGCCGCCTCCTTGAAGGCCTTCCTGGTCACCAAGCTCGGCGACGTCCCCTTCCTGATCGGTCTGTTCGCCCTCGCCACGGACGCCGGGTCGTTCCGCATCACGCGGATCCTCGCCACCGTCGCCGACGGCGGCCTCGACCATCCCACCCTCGTCGCGCTCCTGCTCCTCGCCGGAGTCGCCGGCAAGTCGGCCCAGTTCCCCCTCCACACCTGGCTCCCCGACGCGATGGCGGGCCCCACGCCCGTCTCCGCCCTGATCCACGCGGCGACGATGGTCGCCGCCGGTGTCTACTTCGTCGCCCGTCTCCTCCCGGTCTTCGCCGCCTCCTCGGCGGCGCTGGTCGTCCTCGCCGCAATGGCCGCGCTCACCATGGCCGGTTCGGGGCTCGCCGCCCTCGCCCAGGACGACATCAAGCGCGTCCTCGCCTACTCGACGATCGGCCAGCTCGGCTACATGACCGGCGCCCTCGCCGTCGGCGACCGCGGCGCCGCCGTCTTCCACCTCCTCTCGCACGGTGCCTTCAAGGCGCTGCTGTTCCTCGCCGCCGGCGTGATCATCCACGCGTCCGGCACCAACTCCCTGGCCGCCATGTCCCGCATGAGCCATCTGCGCGCCCGCGTGCCCGACGCCTTCTGGACGATGACCGTGGCGCTGCTCGCCCTGGCCGCGATCCCGCCCTTCAGCGGCTTCTTCTCCAAGGAGTCCGTCCTCGGCGCCGCCGAGCACGCCGCCACCGGCCACACCCTCACCGGCCCCGTCGAGCACGTCCCGGCCGCCGCCGGCTGGACCGTCCTGGTCGCCGGTGTCCTCACGGCCCTGCTCACCGCCGCGTACGCCGCCCGACTGTGGCTGCTCGCCTTCCGCGGCCAGGGCACCGAGGCGCCCGACCACGGCCGTCAGCCCCACGCGATGACCGTGGTGCTGTGGGTGCTGGCCGTCCCGTCCCTCGCCCTCGGCGGACTCGCCTACGGCAGGCTCCCCGACTGGTTCGACGGCGACGACCTGGCCCCCACCCTCACCACGTCCGTCCTCGGCACGGGCGCCGCCCTGATCGGCGCCCTGGCGATGTACGCGGCCTGGCGGTACACCACGGCCGTGGCCCACCCGCCGCTGGGCGCGGTCGCGGCCCACCCCGACGCGGACCCCGGCACCGTCGAGGCGGAGGCCATCGCCAGCCACACCCCCGCCTACGGGGACGTGGCCTCGGCACCCGACCCGGCCGACCCGGGCCGCCTCCTGCTCGGCCCGCTGCACCGTCACGCCGCCGTCGGCTTCCACCTCGACGCCGTGTACTCGGCACTCTTCGTCCGCCCGGTCCGGGCCGGCGCGAGCCTCGTCCGGTTCCTCGACCGCGAGGTCGTCGACACCTATGTGAGCGGCGCGGGCGCCCTGCCCCGCCTGCTGGGCGCGGCCGTCCGCAAGGCCCAGACCGGCAACGTCCAGACCTATGTGAGCGCGCTGCTCGCCGGCACCGTCGTCCTGGTGGTGGCCGCCCTCGTCGTCGCCACGGGAGCGTGAGCAGGCGTGATCGATATCAACGAGTCCGTGATGCAGGTCCTTCTGGCGTTGATCGTCGTCGGCCCGCTCCTCGGCGCCGCCGCCGCTCTCCTCCCGGCCCCGCCCGGGCTGAAGGGGAAGTCACCCGAGCAGGCCGTGCTCCGCCACGGGATCACCGTGACCGGCGCGGTCCTCGTCGCCGCGATCGTCCTCGCGCTCGGCTTCGACCACGACCAGCCGTCGAAGATGCAGGCCAGCACGGACATCAGCTGGATCCCGGCACTCGACGTACGCATCCACCTCGGCATCGACGGCATCTCCCTCCCCCTTCTGGTCCTGACCGCGCTGCTGACCTTCCTCTGCGCGCTCTACTCCTACTTCAAGCAGCAACATCAGCGGCTGACGCCGCGGGCCACGGGGCCCTCCCCGAAGGCGTTCGTCGCTCTCCTGCTCGTCCTGGAGTCCGGCACCCTCGCCACGTTCGCCGTGCTCGACCTGCTGCTGTTCTTCCTCGCGTTCGAGATGGTGCTCATCCCGATGTACTTCCTCATCGCCCGCTGGGGCGGTGAGCAACGCACGCAAGCCGCTTGGAAGTTCATCCTCTACACCCTGCTCGGTTCCGTGGTCATGCTGCTGGGCCTGCTCCTGATCGGAATCAGGGCGGGCACATTCGACATGGTGGCACTCGCCACTGACAGTCACCCCGAACTGACCGCATCCGTGCAGGTCATCGCCGCTTTGTCGATCGGGATCGGGCTCGCGGTCAAGACCCCGATGTGGCCGCTGCACAGCTGGCTGCCGGACGCCCACACCGCCGCCCCGACCGTCGGCTCGGTCCTGCTGGCCGGCGTCCTGCTGAAGATGGGCACCTACGGGTTCGTGCGCATCCTGCTGCCGATCACCCCCGACGGGTTCCGCGTCTTCGCGCCGTACCTCGCCGCCTTCGCGGTCGTCGGCATCATCTACGGCTCCCTCGCCTGCCTCGCGCTCGCCCGACAGGGCGCCAAGGGCGACCTCAAACGCCTGATCGCCTACTCCTCCGTGGGCCACATGGGCTTCGTGCTCCTCGGGATCGCCACGATGACCCCGACCGGCGTGAACGGCGCGCTCTTCGCCAACATCGCCCACGGCCTCATCACCGGCCTGCTGTTCTTCCTGGTCGGCGCCCTGAAGGACCGCACCGGCACCACCGACCTCGACACCCTCGCGCAGGAGACCGGCGCCGCCCTCTACGGCAGGGCCCCCCGCCTCGGCGGCCTCCTCGCCTTCGCCGCCGTCGCATCCCTGGGCCTGCCCGGACTCGCCGGGTTCTGGGGCGAGATGCTGGCCCTGTTCGGCGCGTTCGAGCCCGCCGAGGGTCTCAGCCGCCCGGCCTTCCTCACCTTCATGACGATCGCCGCCTTCGGCACGCTCCTCACCGCCGCCTACCTGCTGATCGTGGTCCGCCGCGTGTGCATGGGCGCCGTCCCGAAGGAACAGGCGGAGGGACCACGCCGCACGGACGAACAGACGTACGCCCTCGCGGACGTGCAGACGTACGAGTTCGCGGCCTGGACCCCGCTCGTGGCCCTCACCGTCCTCGCCGGCCTCTGGCCCGCGGCCCTCCTCGGTCTGACCGACCCGGCCGTGCAGCAGCTCCTCGCAGGAGGCACCCGTTGAGCCCGAGCACCCTGGCCCAGCCGCCGGTCCCGGCCCAGTCCGCCCAGGCCGCCCAGACCCTGGCCGAGTCGGTCGTCCAGTCCGTGGACTGGCTCGCGATCGCGCCACCCACCGTCGCCGCGGTCGTCGGCCTCGCCGTGCTCGTCGCCGACCTCTTCACGGACGACCGCAGGAAGGCCCTGCTCGGCTGGGTCTCCGTCACGGGCCTCGCCGTCTCCCTGCTGGCCCTACTGCCCCTCCTGGACGCCGACCGCGCCACCTTCTGCCTGACCGGCGCCCCGGACGTCTGCAGCTACACCGCCGACCGGTTCACCCTCGTCATCCAGTTCCTCGTCCTCGGCGGTGCCCTCCTCGCCGCCCTGCTGTCCATGACGGCCCTCAAGGACGACCGGAAGAACCTCCCCGAAGGGGAGTTCTGGTTCCTGCTGCTGTCGTCCGCCGCCGGCGCCGCCCTCCTGCCCGCCGCCCGTGACCTCGCGACCCTCGTCGTCGCCCTGGAGGTCGCCTCCCTGCCCGCCTTCGCCCTCGTCGGCATCCGGCACGGCGACCGACGGTCCTCCGAGGCGGCCCTGAAGTTCTTCCTGTCGTCCGTCACCGCGACCGCCGTCAGCCTCCTGGGCATCAGCTTCGTCTACGCCACGACAGGCACCCTCTACCTCACCCAGATCGCCGACCGCGTCGAGAACGTCGACGGCCAGCTGCACACCCTCACCCAGGCCGGCGTCGTCCTCACCCTCATCGGCTTCGCCTTCAAGACGGCCGCCGTCCCCTTCCACTTCTGGGTCCCGGACACCTACGCGGGCGCCCCCCTGCCCGTCGCCGCCTACCTCTCCGTGGTCGGCAAGGCGGTCGGCTTCTCCGGCCTGATCCTCGTCACCGTCGTCGCGCTCCCGTCGTACGCCGACGTCTGGGGCCCCGCCCTCGCCGTGCTGGCCGCCCTCACCATGACCGTCGGCAACCTCGGCGCCCTGAGACAGGGCGCCACGCGCGCGTACAGCGCGGTCCGGCTGCTCGCCTGGTCCTCCGTCGGCCAGGCCGGCTACCTCCTCGTCCCGATCGCGGCGGCCGCCTACGCCGACGACACCGCAGACGCCGAGAAGGCGGTCGGCTCCACCGTCGCCTACGCCCTGATGTACGCCGCCGTGAACCTCGGCGCCTTCGCCGTGGCCGCCCTCGTCGGCCGCACGAAGCCCCTGAACCGCCTCAGCGACTACCGGGGCCTCTACGCCTCCAGCCCCCTCTCCGCCCTGCTCCTGGCCTTCTTCCTGCTCTGCCTCGCCGGACTGCCGCCGGGCATCATCGGCCTGTTCGCCAAGGTCACCGTCTTCTCGGCGGCCGTCGACGCGGGCCTCGGCTGGCTCGCCGTCGTGATGGCCGTCAACGTGGTGATCGCCCTCTTCTACTACCTCCAGTGGACGGCCCTGCTGTTCCGCGCCCCCGAGGGCGACACCGCGGCCGCGCCCCGGCCGCACCGCGTGCCCGCCCCGCTCACCCTGGCCCTCGCCCTCACCGGAATCATCGGCGTCGCCCTGTCCGGCGCACCCCAGCTCGTCCTGCGCTTCGCCGACATCGGCCTCTTCTGACGAAGCCGCCGTCCCGCCGTCGCCGAATCCGCGACCCCCTCGGCGAGGCGGCGGCCCGCCCTCACCCGCCCGGCCCACCGGCCGGGCCGCGCGCACCAGGGAACTCGTCATCCCCGCCTGGCGTTGACCAGTTCGGGAGGGTCCACTGAGAAGTGGAATCAACAGCTACAGCGAGCAAAGGGTTCCCCTGCCGCACGACCTGGAGGGCGTACCGTGCACCGCCGGCACAACGGGCTCAGGACCGCCGTTCTCCTCGGGGGACTGTCCGCACTCATCATCGTCATCGGAAGCCTCTTCGGCCGTACGGGCCTGATCATCGCGATCGTCGTCGCCCTCGGCACGAACGCGTACGCGTACTGGAACAGCGACAAGCTGGCTCTACGCGCGATGCGCGCCCGCCCGGTCAGCGAGTTCGAGGCCCCGGCGCTCTACCGCATGGTCCGCGAGCTCTCCATGCAGGCCCGCCAGCCGATGCCGCGCCTGTACATCTCCCCGACGGACGCCCCGAACGCGTTCGCGACCGGCCGGAACCCGCGCAACGCGGCCGTGTGCTGCACCGACGGCATCCTCCGTCTGCTCGACGAGCGCGAGCTGCGCGGTGTCATCGGCCACGAGCTGAGCCATGTCTACAACCGCGACATCCTCATCTCGTCGGTCGCCGGCGCCCTCGCCTCCGTGATCATGTTCCTGGTCAACTTCGCCTGGCTGATCCCCATCGGCCGCTCGGACGACGACGACGGCCCCGGCCTCCTCGGCATGCTGCTGATCATGATCCTGGGGCCGCTCGCCGCGTCCCTCATCCAGCTCGCGATCAGCCGCTCCCGCGAGTACGAGGCGGACGCCTCCGGCGCCCAGCTCACCGGTGATCCACTTGCTCTCGCCAGTGCCCTTCGCAAACTGGAAACGGGTACCAAGCAGCTCCCGCTGCCCCCAGAGCCCCGGATCGAGACCGCGAGCCACATGATGATCGCGAACCCCTTCCGGCCGGGCCGGGGATTCTCCAAGATGTTCTCGACACACCCGCCCATGGCGGAACGCATCGCCCGACTCGAGAAGATGGCAGGTCCCCCGCAGTGAAGACCGTACTGAACATCATCTGGCTGATCCTCAGCGGCTTCTGGCTCTTCCTCGGCTACCTGTTCGCAGGGTTGCTTCTGTGCATCACCATCATCGGTATCCCGTTCGGCATCGCGTCGTTCCGCATCGGGATCTACGCCCTGTGGCCCTTCGGGTACAGCGCCGTGGAGCGCCGTGACGCGGGCGCGCCCTCCTGCCTGGGCAACATCCTGTGGCTGCTCCTGGCGGGCTGGTGGCTGGCGTTGACCCACATCTTCACCGGCCTCGTCCTGTGCGTGACGATCATCGGCATCCCCTTCGGCATCGCCAACTTCAAGCTCGTCCCGGTCTCGCTGATGCCCCTGGGCCGCGAGATCGTCCGCTCCGACCAGCCGTTCGCCCAGCAGCGCTGGTGACGTGACGGGGCGGCCCGTACGCACGCCTCAGCGGCGCCGCCGCAGGCCGTACACGGCCGCCCCCACGCCCAGCACGACCGCGCCCACGGCCACCGACGACGAGGGCAGCGAGAACGCCAGTACGGTGCACCCGACGAGGCCGACCACCGGCACCACCCGGGACAGGGGCGCCGAGCTCAGCGTCCAGGCGGACGCGTTGGCGACCGCGTAGTACGCGAGGACCCCGAACGACGAGAACCCGATCGCGCCGCGCACGTCGACCGTGGCGGCCAGCACCGCGACCACGGCTCCGACGGCCAGCTCGGCCCGGTGCGGCACCTGGAAACGGGGGTGCACGGCGGCGAGCGCCCCGGGCAGGTGCCGGTCCCGGGCCATCGCCAGGGTCGTGCGCGAGACCCCCAGGATGAGCGCCAGCAGCGACCCGAGCGCGGCCACGGCGGCCCCCACCCGCACCACGGGCACCAGCCCCGGCACCCCGGCCGCCCGCACCGCGTCGGCCAGCGGAGCCGAGGCCTGCGCCAGCCCACCGGAGCCCAGCACGGCGAGCGCGGCGACCGCCACGGCCGCGTACACGACCAGCGCGACACCCAGCGCGAGCGGGATCGCGCGCGGGATGGTGCGCGCCGGATCCCGTACCTCCTCACCCAGGGTCGCGATCCGGGCGTACCCGGCGAACGCGAAGAACAGCAGCCCGGCCGCCTGGAGCACGCCGCCCACGCCCCCCGACGCCCCGATGTCCAGCCGCCCGGCGTCGGCCGCGCCGGACCCCAGGCACACGACCACCACGGCGGCGAGGACCGCCAGCACCACCGCCACGATCGCCCGCGTCAGCCAGGCCGACTTCTGCACCCCGCCGTAGTTCACGGCCGTCAGCGCCACCACGGCCGCCACCGCGACGGCGTGCGCCTGCCCCGGCCACACGTACGCGCCCACGGTCAGCGCCATCGCCGCGCACGAGGCCGTCTTGCCGACGACGAACGACCAGCCGGCCAGGTACCCCCAGAACTCCCCGAGCCGCTCCCGCCCGTACACATAAGTGCCGCCCGACTCCGGGTACAGGGCCGCCAGCCGCGCCGACGACATGGCGTTGCAGTACGCGACCACCGCCGCGATCCCGAGCCCGAGCAGCAGCCCCGACCCGGCGGCGCGCGCCGCCGGCCCCAGCGCGGCGAAGATCCCCGCGCCGACCATCGCCCCGAGCCCGACGACCACCGCGTCCCCGACGCCGAGCGTGCGGCGCAGCTCAGCGCCCGATCCGGCTTGTGTCATGTGCCGCACCCTACTGACCAGCGCAACCACGGGATGCCGGGGAGGCGTCCTCCCGGACAACAAGGGCAGGACACCAGGAGCGGCCGGGCGCCGGCCGCTGTGGGGGGAAACACAGCACGGGTACCGCACAGGTACGGCACGAAAGGGCAGGTGCACGGCATGAGCATCATCGGCTGGATCGTCTTGGGGCTGTTGGCCGGAGCCATCGCCAAGTTCCTGCTGCCGGGCCGCGACCCGGGCGGCTTCATCGGCACGACCCTCATCGGCGTCGCGGGCGCCTTCATCGGCGGCTGGATCTCCGCCCGCTGGCTGGACCACCCGATCTCCGAGAACTTCTACGACGGCGCGACCTGGGCGGCGGCGATCGGCGGCTCCCTGGTCCTGCTGATCGCCTACCGCATCCTGTTCGGCCACTCCCGCCGCTGACCGCGCGACCACGCCGGGGACACACACGAAAGGGCGGGCTGCACGGCGAACCGTGCAGCCCGCCCTTCCTCGTACCTACGGGCGCTACGCGCCGCTCGTCACCGGTAGTTGACGAACTGCACCGCGAAGTCGAAGTCCTTGCCCTTGAGCAGGGCGATCACGGCCTGGAGGTCGTCGCGGCTCTTGGAGCTGACGCGGAGTTCGTCACCCTGGACCTGGGCCTTGACGCCCTTGGGACCCTCGTCGCGAATGATCTTCGCCACCTTCTTGGCGTTCTCCTGGGAGATGCCCTCCTCGATCGAGGCGAAGATCTTGTACTCCTTGCCGGACAGCTGGGGCTCACCCGCGTCCAGCGACTTCAGGGAGATCCCGCGCTTGATCAGCTTGGACTGGAAGACGTCGAGGATGGCCTTCACCCGGTCCTCGGAGTTCGCCTCCATGAGGATCTTCTCGCCGGACCACGAGATCGAGGCGCCGACGCCCTTGAAGTCGTAGCGCTGGGAGATCTCCTTGGCGGCCTGGTTGAGGGCGTTGTCGACCTCCTGCCGCTCGACCTTCGAGACGATGTCGAAACTGGAGTCGGCCATGTCCTGTGGCTCCTTGCATCGGTGAAACGGGAGGCGACAAGCCTAGCCACCCCGCCCCCGCGCGCACTGATCAATCGGGTGGCGAAGCACCCCCGAGCATCAGGTATCGTTTACGACGTCGCCACGGAGCGCCGCCGAAAAGCGGTTCCAAGGACGACAAATCCCAGGCGGTGTGCCCGAGTGGCCAATGGGAGCGGACTGTAAATCCGTCGGCTTAGCCTACCCAGGTTCGAATCCTGGCGCCGCCACGTGGAGAGAAGCCCCTCCGTACTGTGCAAGCAGTGTGGAGGGGCTTTTTCGTGTGCACGGTGTGGGTGCGTGTGCGGATCCGGTCAGGGCTCCAAGTGGCCAGGCACACTGACTGCATGTCATCGCGTCGCAGGAACTGCCCCGAGTGCCGTCGTGAGATCGCCGTCGTGGCGGGGCGGTTCGCGCGGCACGATCCGCCGGGGGCGAGCGGGGAACTCGTGTCGTGTCCCGGGTCGCGCAGGCCGGCCCAGCTGGGGGCGGCCCAGCCCGCGCTCGACGGTTTCGTCGTCCCCGAGTTCCCCGGTCAGCTGCCCCTCTTCTGACTCCAGGGGGACTCCAGGGGCCAGTCAGCGGTCGGCGGGCGCCCCGCCCTCAACTGCCCGCCCCTCAGTTGCCCGCCACCGACTTCACCGCCACCGACACCGGCGTCGAACCGCTGATCAGCTCCAGGGTGAGACCGGCCGTCGCAGGGGTGTCGAGGAGTTCGAAGAGCGTCGCGGCCACGTCGTCACGGGGGACCGGACCGCGCCCGGTGGACGCCTCCAGACGGACGAGGCCCGTGCCGGCGTCGTCGGTCAGCATGCCGGGCCGCAGGATCGTCCAGTCCAGCGCGTCCAGGCCGCGCACATAGGCGTCGGCCTGGCCCTTGGCCCGAAGGTACACGTCGAAGACGTCGTCGCCCTCGTGGTCCGGATCCGCCCCCATGGACGAGACGACCAGGTGACGTCGTACGCCCGTGCGCACCGCGGCGTCCGCGAACAGGACCGCCGCCCCGCGGTCGACCGTGTCCTTGCGTGCCGTTCCACTGCCCGGACCCGCGCCCGCCGCGAACACGGCCGCGTCCGCGCCCTGCAGATGCGCGGCGACCTCCTCCACCGACGCCGACTCCAGATCGCACAGCACCGGTTCGGCACCGGCCGCGCGCAGATCGTCCGCCTGTTCGGGCCGGCGGACGATCCCCGCCGCCTCGTCACCGCGCGCGGCGAGCAACCGCTCCAGCCGCAGCGCGATCTGACCATGACCTCCAGCGATGACAATGCGCATGTTTCCGACCGTACGCCCGACCCGACGCGTTTGCCGCGCAACCATTCGGCCGTCCCGAGGGTCTCCATCATGTTCGCCGTACCGGCGAGCGCAGGAATTCACGGGGGGACCCATCACCGTCATGCGTAACGCCATGTCCACGACCGTCGTACGTACGTCCATGAAGCGCGCATCCGCTGCGGGGGCGCCCGTGGCCCGCCGGGCCTTCACCGGGGTCGGCTGCGCCGCGGCCGTCCTCGTCACGGTGGCCGCCTGCGGGACCGTGCAGAATCTGACCGCGGGCCAGAAGGTCGACAACGCCGTCGAGCGGCTGGGCGAGCAGAAGTCGCTGGCCTTCGGGATCCGGCTCGACGCCGACCCGGACGACCTCGTCGCGCTGATGGGCGAGGACAGCGAGGAAGTGCCGCCGGAGATGGCGGAGTTCTTCACCGGGCTGCGCGTCGACGTGTCGGTCACCTCGAAGAAGCCGCTCGCCGCGTCCGGTGAGAAGGACGTCACCGGCATGGGCATGAAGATCTCGGGCGAGGAGGGCGTGTTCGCCGAGTACCGGCTCGTCGGCGACTACACGTACTACCGCGCCGACATGCAGGCCATGGGCGACGCGATGGGCATGCCCTTCCCGACGGCCGACGAGCTCGACGAACTCCCCGAGGAGGAGCAGCACATGCGGCCGCTCCTGGAGGGCGACTGGGTCAAGGTCAACACGGCCGACCTGCAGGACGCCGCCGAGGACGCGGGCGCCGGCGCCGACTCGGGCGGCTCCGACGAACTCGACGCCAAGACCCAGAAGAAGATCCTCTCCGCCGTCCGCGGAGTCGTCGCCCGCGAGGTCGACTTCAAGACCAAGAACGGCGGGGACGGCACCGAGGTCATCACCGCCAAGGCCAACTTCCGCGACCTGCTCACCGGGATCGTCGACAAGCTCCAGCCCATCGAGGGCGACCTCCCGGCGGGGGCCGAACTCCCCACGGGCGAGGACATGAAGGACGCCCCGAACAAGAAGGTCGCGGTCGACTTCACCCTCAAGAACGGCGATCTCACCCGCATCGAGACCGACCTCGCGGTCCTCGCCGACGACGCGAAGGGCGTCAAGGCCCCGCTCGTCCTCACCTTCGGCAAGGCCGGCGACATCAGCGCCCCCAAGGGCGCGTCCGAGATCCCGGTCGAGGAGTTCGGCGGCCCGCTGGGCAGCGGGATGTTCCCCGTCTGACCGACACGGGGGCGCCCGCTCTCCGGACCGAGCACGCGCGCGTGGAGCACGAAATCGCCCCACGCGCGCGTGCCGCGACCCCGGATCACGACGGCTCCCCCCGCCCTTGCCGCCCCTGCCGAGGCAGTTCCGGCGCCGTGCTCGTCGCCGTGCCGCAGTACTCGCGTACCGCGCTGGTGCGCGCCACCACACGCCCCCGGTGCACGACGATCCGGCTGTACGCCAGCGACAGGACCCCCGAGAGCCGCGTGCCTCGCACCGCGAGCAGCTCGGCGGGGAAACCGGCCTCGACGCGCACCTCGGGCAGCCCCAGGGCGGCACGCGCCGCCCCGCTGACGGCGTCGTACGCCTCCTCGGGCCGCAGTCCGTACCGGGACGCCAGCAGGAACGCCGCTTCCAGGGGGTCCCCGCGGCCGACCGGGTTCGACACGTCCCGCAGCGCCCCGCTGCCCGCCGCGACACGCACACCGGCCGCGCGCAGCAGCCGTACGGGCGCCGTGCCCCGGCGGTCCACGGTGCCGCAGCCGCCCTGCGGGAGACAGACGACGGTCACCCCGGCCGCCGCGAGCTGGTCGGCGGCGCGGGCGGCGGCCTGGGAGGGAAGGCGGGCGAGACCGCCGCACGGGCCGAGCGTCACACCGGGCCGCAGACCGCCCGCCATGGCCGCGAGCCGCGCGAGCCGGGCGGGGTCGTCGCCGTCGGTGTGCAGGTCGACCGGGCAGTCGTGCTCGGAGGCGATCTCCAGGACCGCCTCCACGTACCCGGTGGGATCGGGGTCCAGGTCCGGGCAGCCGCCGACCACGGAGGCGCCCATCTTCACCGCGTCCCGCAGGATCGCGAGCCCGTCCGCCCCCGCCACCCCGGTCAGCACCCGGGGCATCGCCACCGTCCGCACCTCGACGAGGCCGCGCAGTGCCTGCCGCGCGGCGTGCACCGCCGCCAGCGCCCCCAGACCCTGCACACCGCCCACGTGGACGTGCGAGCGCAACGCCGTGGCCCCGTGCCCGAGTTGCAGCAGCGCGGCCTCGGTGGCCCGCCGCTGGACATCCAGGGCGTCGTACGGGACGGGCCCCGCGAAATCGGCCGACAGGGCCGTGTCGCCGTGCGCGTGCGGCTCGACGGGGGCCGGCAGGAGCAGATGGCCGCGGAGGTCCACCCGGGTGGCGGACACCCCGGACGGGGCGGGCCCGGGGCCCAGACTGCCCGCCGTGCCGACCGCCTCGATCCGCCCGCCGCCCAGGCGGACGTCCACCATCCGGCCGTCGGTCAGTCGCGCCCCGCACAGCAGCAGGGCGCCGGTCTCGTCCGGGCCCGAGGGCGGGCCGGAGGAGGAGGGGGACGGCTGCGGCTGGCTGTCGGGCATCGCGCTCCTGGGGCTACAAGATCACGCAGAGTGAGTCGAGCCTAGGCGGGCCACCCGCCCTCGTCGCGGAGGAGCGCAATAGTCGTACCGGAGCGGTTCACCTGCCGGGAGAGGTGACGGCGACGGCCGGTGGGAGGCGGGGACTGCCGGGAGAGCCGGGGGCGGTGGTGTGCGTGGGGCCCGCGCGGCCTGCGGAAACGGGACGGGCGACAGCTCCCCGGCGGCTCCGGGAACCTCCGTGGACGACCCGCGGACGGCGCCCGGGCGACCCATGGATGCGGGACGGGAAACGGATTTGGGCGATCGGCGGTGGGGCGTGTAATGTCTTCATCGCTCGCCCCAATAGCTCAGTCGGCAGAGCGTCTCCATGGTAAGGAGAAGGTCTACGGTTCGATTCCGTATTGGGGCTCTGGTGTGAAAGGTTCCCGTCGCAAGGCGGGATCCGATCGCATCACAGCGGTGTAGCTCAGTCGGTAGAGCAAGCGGCTCATAATCGCTGTGTCACCGGTTCAAGTCCGGTCACCGCTACTGACAGTAGCCGATTGCGGGGTCGGTCCTTCGATCGGCTACTCTTTCTTGCGTTAAACCAATCCCATCCGTTCGTCAAGGAGCACTCACGTGGCTGCCACCGACGTCCGCCCGAAGATCACGCTGGCCTGCGTGGAGTGCAAGGAGCGGAACTACATCACCAAGAAGAACCGGCGTAACAACCCGGACCGACTGGAGATGAAGAAGCACTGCCCGCGTTGCAACGCGCACACCGCGCACCGCGAAACGCGATAAATCAGGCTCGTACACGAGGCCGTCCCCGAGTGATCGGGGGCGGCCTCGCGTCGTTACACCGACCAGTACCGGTCAGTACCGCCGGTGCCGGTCAGTACCGCCGTATCCGCAGCAACCAGGAGGTGCCGAGCCCATGGCGCTCGACCAGTCCTTCGTGGGGCGTACCTACCCGCCCACCGACCCCTACGAGGTCGGCCGGGAGAAGATCCGCGAGTTCGCGGAGGCCGTGGGGGACACCAACCCTGCCTACACGGACCCCGAGGCGGCCAAGGCGCTCGGGTACGCCGATGTGATCGCCCCGCCGACCTTCGTGTTCTCGATCACTTTCAAGGCGGCCGACCAGGTCGTCCAGGACCCGCAGCTCGGCCTCGACTACAGCCGCGTCGTGCACGGCGACCAGAAGTTCGCCTACAAGCGCCCGGTGCGCGCCGGTGACCGCCTCACCGTCACCTCGACCATCGAGGCGATCAAGTCCCTCGCGGGCAACGACATCCTGGACATCCGCGGCGAGGTCCACGACGAGTCCGGCGAGCACGTCGTGACCGCCTGGACCAAGCTCGTGGCCCGCGCGGCCGAGGAGGCGTGAGAACCCGATGACCGCGAAGATCTCCTACGACGACGTCGAGGTCGGCACCGAACTGCCCGCCCAGAGCTTCGGCGTGACCCGCGCCACCCTCGTCCGGTACGCGGGTGCCTCCGGCGACTTCAACCCGATCCACTGGAACGAGAGGTTCGCCAAGGAGGTCGGCCTCCCGGACGTCATCGCGCATGGCATGTTCACCATGGCCGAGGCGATCCGTGTCGTCACCGACTGGACCGGCGACCCGGGCTCGGTCCTCGAGTACGGCGTCCGCTTCACCAAGCCCGTGGTCGTCCCCAACGACGACGAGGGCGCCACCATCGAGGTCAGCGCCAAGATCGGCGCCAAGCTCGACGACAACACCGTCCGCGTCGACCTGACGGCCATGAGCGGCGGCCAGAAGGTCCTGGGCATGTCCCGCGCGGTCGTCCGACTGGCCTGACGGCCCCGCCGCACGGCCGCACCCCACGGTCCCCGCCCCTCCCGGTGCGGGGTCTCGTACTCTTGAGCCCGTGCAGGAACTCCACGACGCCCCCCTCGCCCCGCTGACCACCTTCCGGCTGGGCGGGCCCGCGCGCCGGCTGATCACCGCGACCACCGACGACGAGGTCGTCGCCGCCGTCCGCGAGGCCGACGACACCGGT
This sequence comes from Streptomyces sp. MNU76, assembly GCF_020982545.1. Taxonomy (GTDB): domain Bacteria; phylum Actinomycetota; class Actinomycetes; order Streptomycetales; family Streptomycetaceae; genus Streptomyces. Next base: position 736,843 of record NZ_JAJKLK010000019.1, read on the forward strand.
ACGCCGCTGCTGCTCATCGGCGGTGGCTCCAACCTGGTGATCGGGGACCAGGGCTTCGCCGGAACCGCGCTGGTCATCGCCACCAAGGGCTTCGTGCTCGACGGGACACGGCTGGAGCTGGCCGCCGGCGAGGTGTGGACCGACGCGGTCGCCCGCGCCGTCGAGGCCGGGCTCGCCGGGATCGAGTGCCTGGCCGGCATCCCCGGCTCCGCGGGCGCCACACCGATCCAGAACGTGGGCGCGTACGGCCAGGAGGTCGCCTCCACCATCACCGAGGTCGTCGCCTACGACCGCCGCACCCGCGAGACCGTCACCGTCCCGAACACCGAGTGCGCCTTCTCCTACCGCCACAGCCGCTTCAAGGACGAGCCGGAGCGCTATGTCGTCCTGCGGGTCCGGTTCGAACTGGAGGACGCGGGCGGCCTGTCGGGTCCGATCAAGTACGTCGAGACGGCCCGCACGCTCGGCGTCGAACCCGGCGACCGGGTGCCCCTCGCCGAGGCCCGCGAGACCGTGCTGAAGCTGCGCGCCGGGAAGGGCATGGTGCTCGACCCCGAGGACCACGACACCTGGTCCGCCGGATCGTTCTTCACCAACCCGATCCTCACCGACGAGCAGTACGCCGCCTTCCACGCGCGCGTGCGCGAGCGCCTCGGGGACGACGTCACCCCGCCCGCCTACGCCGCCGGCGACGGCCACACCAAGACCTCCGCCGCCTGGCTGATCGACAAGGCCGGCTTCACCAAGGGATACGGCACCGGGCCCGCCCGGATCTCCACCAAGCACACCCTGGCCCTCACCAACCGGGGCGCCGCCACCACCGAGGACCTGCTCGCCCTGGCCCGCGAGGTCGTCACCGGAGTCCGGGACGCCTTCGGCATCACCCTGGTCAACGAGCCGGTGACGGTCGGCGTCAGCCTCTAGTAGGGCTCCGTTACGTCTGTCTGTCGGTCCTGTTTGGGGGAACGCTGAAGGTGTGGACGCACATGAAGTGAACCGTGCTCGGGCGACGTTGGCGTTATTCGTCGCTGACGTGTTCGCGTCGGTGCCGCGCAAGGATCAGCGGGCGAAGGGCGACTGCTACCTGCGGGGACTGATGCTGGACGGACGGCGGAAGTCGATCCAGCCGATGGCGGAACGGCTGCCCGACGGCAACGAGCAGAACCTGCAGCAGTTCGTGAACCAGTCGACGTGGGATCCGGTGCCGGTGCGGCGGCGGATCGCCCAGCGGATGGTGCCGAGAATCGGCCCGGAGGCGTGGGCGGTCGATGACGTGTCGTTCCCCAAGGACGGGAAGATGTCGGTGGCGGTCGCGCGCCAGTACTGCGGGGCGCTGGGCAAGCGGGCCAACTGCCAGGTCGCGGTGAGTGTGCACGCGGTCTCCGACACCGCGTCCTGTCCGCTGCAGTGGCGGATGTTCGTGCCCGAGGAGTGGGCGGACGATGCGGTGCGGCGGCAGAAGACCGGGATACCGCAGGAGGTCGGGCACCGGGAGAAGTGGCGTCTGGCCCTGGACATCCTCGATGAGCTGGCCGGGTGGGGTCTGGTGCCGCCGGTGGTGGTGGCCGACGCCGGCTACGGGCAGAACGCCGACTTCCGCGACGGTCTGAGCGAGCGGGGCATCGGCTATGTCGTGGCGGTCCGTTCGGACGTGACGGTCCACCCGCACGACGTGCGGCCCACCGCCCCGGCCTGGTCCGGGAACGGTCGCAGGCCGCAGCCCCGCTACCGGGACAAGCCGTCCTCGGTGGCAGCGCTGGCTCAGGAGCACGGACGGCAGGCGTTCACCGAGGTGACCTGGCGTGAAGGCTCCCGCGGGCCGATGCACTCACGCTTTCTGGCGCTGCGGGTGCGGCCGGCCGGGGTGAGGGCCCGCCGTCTGGCCCAAGCCGCCGCCACTGCCGAGCACGGCCACTGGGACGGTGTCCTGCCCGAGGTGACGCTGCTGGTCGAATGGCCCCAGGACGCCGAAGCACCCACCGACTACTGGCTGTCCAACCTGCCCGCCGACACACCGATCACCGAACTGGTCCGCCTGTCCAAGATCCGCTGGCGCATCGAGCACGATTACCGGGAACTCAAGCACGGCCTCGGCCTGGACCACTTCGAGGGCCGCTCCTGGAACGGCTGGCACCACCACGTCACCCTGGTCACCGCCGCCCACGCCTTCCTCACCGAACAGCGCCTGTCCCCAAAAGCCGATACAGCGGACTCACCCTCTACCAGATCCTCGACGCCATCCAGGACCTGCTGAACTGCTGGACCGGCACCTGCACCACCTGCCACCGCCCCCTGCCCAGAACATCCACCACCAGCCCAAGCACAAGAGCCAGAGCAACCTAACGGAGCCCTACTAGGACACCCCCGCCCCGCCCCCGCGCCCGGCCCGGCCCGGCGAGCCAGTCGTCCACGCCGGCCAGCAGCTTCTTCCGCTCCTCCTCCGGGGCCGCCGAACCCCGGATCGACTGCCGGGCCAGCTCCGCCAACTCCTCGTCCGTGAAGTCGTGGTGCCGGCGGGCGATCTCGTACTGGGCCGCGAGACGCGAACCGAACAGCAGCGGGTCGTCCGCGCCGAGCGCCATCGGCACCCCGGCGTCGAACAGCGTCCGCAGGGGGACGTCCTCGGGTTTCTCGTAGACGCCGAGCGCCACGTTCGAGGCCGGGCAGACCTCACAGGTGATCTGCTGCTCGGCCAGCCGCTGCAACAGGCGCGGGTGCTCCGCCGCCCGCACCCCGTGACCCACCCGGTTCGCGTTCAGGTCGTCCAGACAGTCCCGCACCGACGACGGACCGGTCAGCTCACCACCGTGCGGCGCCGACAGCAGGCCCCCCTCCCGGGCGATCGCGAACGCCCGGTCGAAGTCCCGCGCCATCCCCCGGCGTTCGTCGTTGGAGAGCCCGAACCCGACCACACCCCGGTCGGCGTACCGCACCGCGAGCCGGGCCAGCGTGCGCGCGTCCAACGGGTGCTTCATACGGTTCGCCGCCACCAGCACCCGCATCCCGAGCCCGGTCTCCCGCGCCGTCGTGTCGACCGCGTCCAGGATCACCTCCAGCGCCGGGATCAGCCCGCCCAGCCGGGGCGCGTACGACGTCGGGTCCACCTGGATCTCCAGCCAGCCCGAACCGTCCCGGACATCCTCCTCCGCGGCCTCCCGCACCAGCCGCTGGATGTCCTCGGGCTCCCTGACGCACGAGCGCGCCGCGTCGTACAGCCGCTGGAAACGGAACCACCCACGCTCGTCCGTCGCCCGCAGTCTCGGCGGTTCCCCGCTGGTCAGCGCCTCCGTCAGCGCCTCGGGGAGCCGGACCCCGTACTTGTCGGCCAGTTCCAGCACGGTCGTGGGCCGCATCGATCCGGTGAAGTGCAGATGCAGATGGGCCTTGGGCAGTTCAGAGAGATCACGTACACGCTCCATCGCCCGATCCTGCCGTACGCCCACGCCGTCCCGGAAGCGGAATCCTCGAACGTGGTCTGGCTCGCACACATGAAAGAGAGGACCACATACGGAAATCCGTATGTGGTCCCCAAGGAATCTCAGCTCAGGACGTCAGTCCGTCGCCTCCGCCAGCAGCTTCTGCACGCGGGAGACGCCCTCGACGAGATCCTCGTCACCCAGGGCGTACGACAGACGCAGATAGCCGGGAGTGCCGAAGGCCTCACCGGGGACGACCGCGACCTCGGCCTCCTCCAGGATCAGCGCGGCCAGCTCGACCGTGTCCTGGGGGCGCTTGCCGCGGATCTCCTTGCCGATCAGCTCCTTCACCGACGGGTAGGCGTAGAACGCGCCCTCGGGCTCCGGGCAGAACACGCCGTCGATCTCGTTGAGCATCCGCACGATCGTCTTGCGGCGGCGGTCGAAGGCCTCCTTCATCTTCTCCACGGCCGACAGGTCGCCGGAGACGGCGGCCAGCGCGGCCACCTGCGCCACGTTGGAGACGTTCGACGTGGCGTGCGACTGGAGGTTGGTCGCGGCCTTGACGACGTCCTTCGGGCCGATGACCCAGCCCACGCGCCAGCCCGTCATCGCGTACGTCTTCGCGACACCGTTGACCACGATGGTCTTGTCGGCCAGCTCGGGCACGACCACCGGCAGCGAGTGGAACTCCGCGTCGCCGTAGACCAGGTGCTCGTAGATCTCGTCGGTCAGGACCCACAGGCCCTTCTCGGCGGCCCAGCGGCCGATCTCCTCGACCTGCGCGCGCGTGTAGACCGCGCCGGTCGGGTTGGACGGGGAGACGAAGAGGAGGACCTTCGTGTTCTCCGTGCGGGCCGCCTCCAACTGCTCGACCGAGACCCGGTAACCCGTGGTCTCGTCGGCGACGACCTCGACCGGGACACCGCCGGCGAGACGGATGGACTCCGGGTACGTCGTCCAGTACGGCGCGGGGACGATGACCTCGTCGCCCGGGTCGAGGATCGCGGCGAACGCCTCGTAGATGGCCTGCTTGCCGCCGTTGGTGACGAGGACCTGCGAGGCGTCGACCTCGTAGCCGGAGTCGCGCAGGGTCTTCGCGGCGATCGCGGCCTTCAGCTCCGGCAGACCACCCGCCGGCGTGTAGCGGTGGTACTTCGGGTTCTTGCAGGCCTCGACGGCCGCCTCGACGATGTAGTCCGGGGTCGGGAAGTCGGGCTCACCGGCGCCGAAGCCGATCACCGGGCGCCCGGCGGCCTTGAGTGCCTTGGCCTTGGCGTCCACGGCGAGGGTGGCGGACTCGGAGATCGCGCCGATGCGCGCGGAGACCCGGCGCTCGGTGGGAGGGGTTGCAGGGCTCATGGACCCCATCGTTTCAGACAGGAAACGCGCCGGGCACGCGGGTTTCACAGACTGAACAGGCACGGAACAACCGTCCGTATCCGCGGCCGGAAACAGTCGATCTTCGACGAGCAACGCCCCTGCGGACGCTTTCTGTTCGACGACAGGCCTCGGACCACGTATGCTCTCTCCTCGTTGGCCTTCACCGGCCGCGCCCACCAGGTGCACACCGAGCACTCGGTCGGATGCGGTACGTTGGGGGAGAACCGCAAAGGGTCGTAGCTCAATTGGTAGAGCACTGGTCTCCAAAACCAGCGGTTGGGGGTTCAAGTCCCTCCGGCCCTGCTACACACTCCTCACGCCAGGATGTGTGCGCATGTACGTACAGCAATGTTCCGCCGTGCGGCTCAGACCGGGCGCGGCACGGCCACGACCCGGACCGGAATCAGGTGAGGATGAATGACGGACGCCGTGGGCTCCATCGACACGCCTGATGCCCAGGACGAGGTGCCCGAGGACAAGAAGAAGACCCGCAAGGGCGGCAAGCGTGCCAAGAAGGGCCCGCTGAAGCGCCTCGCGCTCTTCTACCGCCAGATCGTCGCGGAGCTGCGGAAGGTCGTCTGGCCGACCCGCTCCCAGCTGACGACCTACACCATGGTGGTCATCGTCTTCGTCGTCATCATGATCGGTTTTGTCACCGTGATTGACTTCGGCCTCGACAAGGCCGCCAAGTACGTCTTCGGCTGAGCCGAGAGCGAAGGGCGCCGTTACCTGGCGCCCCTTTCGCGTGTTCCACCCCCATGATCCAGGAAGAAGCAGCCACGTGTCTGACCCGAACCTGAAGGACGCCATGGAGCCTCGCGGTGAAGGTGCCGAGTCCGTGGACGACGAACTCGACATCGTCGAGGGAGCAGACTCCGAGGACGGCGTCGACGAGTTCGAGGCTGCCGAGGCCGAGGCGGGGGAGCCGGCCGAGGAAGAAGCCCTGCACGTCGAGGACGACTCCGCCGACGCGGAGGCCGACGAGGACGAGGCGACCGAGGAGGTCGCCGAGGAGGAGCCCGAGCCGGTCGACCCCGTCGAGGCCCTCCGCGAGGAACTGCGGACCCTGCCCGGCGAGTGGTACGTCATCCACACGTACGCCGGTTACGAGAACCGCGTGAAGACCAACCTCGAACAGCGTGCCGTCTCGCTGAACGTCGAGGACTTCATCTTCCAGGCCGAGGTGCCGCAGGAAGAGGTCGCGCAGATCAAGAACGGCGAGCGCAAGACGATCCGCCAGAACAAGCTTCCCGGATACGTCCTGGTCCGCATGGACCTGACGAACGAGTCCTGGGGCGTCGTCCGCAACACCCCCGGCGTCACAGGCTTCGTGGGCAACGCCTACGACCCGTACCCGCTGACCCTGGACGAGATCGTCAAGATGCTCGCGCCGGAGGCCGAGGAGAAGGCCGCCCGTGAGGCGGCCGAGGCCGAGGGCAAGCCGGCGCCCGCCCGCAAGGTCGAGGTCCAGGTGCTGGACTTCGAGGTCGGCGACTCGGTCACCGTCACGGACGGCCCGTTCGCCACGCTGCAGGCGACGATCAACGAGATCAACGCGGACTCGAAGAAGGTCAAGGGTCTCGTGGAGATCTTCGGCCGCGAGACTCCGGTCGAGCTGTCGTTCGACCAGATCCAGAAGAACTGAGTTCCGCTGAGTTCTTCGGAGCGCAGCAACCCACGCTTCCGACCAGGTCAGGCGAGCTGTCCGCAGCTTGTCTGACCTGCTCGGTTTTTGGCCGCGCATCTGTACCCGCTATCGTTGTGCGGTATGCCTTCATCTGGCCGCGAACCGGATGAGGGCGCACTCGAACCGAAAGGACCCGGAGAGTAATGCCTCCCAAGAAGAAGAAGGTCACGGGGCTCATCAAGCTCCAGATCCAGGCCGGCGCGGCCAACCCGGCTCCGCCGGTCGGCCCCGCGCTCGGTCAGCACGGCGTCAACATCATGGAGTTCTGCAAGGCCTACAACGCCGCGACCGAGTCGCAGCGCGGGTGGGTCATCCCGGTGGAGATCACGGTCTACGAGGACCGCTCCTTCACCTTCGTCACCAAGACGCCCCCGGCCGCCAAGATGATCCTCAAGGCCGCGGGTATCGAGAAGGGCTCCGGCGAGCCGCACAAGACCAAGGTCGCCAAGATCACCGAGGCGCAGGTCCGCGAGATCGCCACGACGAAGATGCCCGACCTCAACGCCAACGACCTGGACGCCGCCGCGAAGATCATCGCCGGTACCGCGCGTTCCATGGGCGTCACGGTCGAGGGCTGAACCCCACCTTCGTAGAACCATGCGGCTCACGGAGCCGCACGTGGTAGGGCCTGCTCGGCCCGTACACCACGACTCCTTTCAGAACACACAGGAGCAGTTGTGAGCAAGCGCAGCAAGGCTCTCCGCGCTGCGGACGCCAAGGTCGACCGGGACAAGCTCTACGCCCCGCTCGAGGCCGTCCGTCTCGCCAAGGAGACCTCCACCTCCAAGTTCGACGGCACCGTCGAGGTCGCCTTCCGTCTGGGTGTCGACCCGCGCAAGGCCGACCAGATGGTTCGTGGCACCGTGAACCTCCCGCACGGCACCGGTAAGACCGCCCGGGTCCTGGTCTTCGCGACCGGTGACCGTGCCGAGGCCGCGACCGCCGCCGGCGCCGACATCGTCGGCTCCGACGAACTGATCGACGAGGTGGCGAAGGGCCGTCTGGACTTCGACGCCGTCGTCGCCACCCCGGACCTCATGGGCAAGGTCGGCCGCCTCGGCCGCGTGCTCGGTCCCCGTGGTCTCATGCCGAACCCCAAGACCGGCACCGTGACCCCGGACGTCGTGAAGGCCGTCAACGACATCAAGGGCGGCAAGATCGAGTTCCGCGTCGACAAGCACTCGAACCTGCACTTCATCATCGGCAAGACGTCGTTCGACGACACCAAGCTGGTGGAGAACTACGCCGCGGCGCTGGAGGAGATCCTCCGTCTGAAGCCGTCGGCCGCCAAGGGGCGCTACATCAAGAAGGCCGCGATCAGCACCACGATCGGCCCCGGCATCCCGGTCGACTCCAACCGCACCCGCAACCTCCTCGTCGAGGAGGACCCGGCCGCCGTCTGAGCCTGACGCTCACCGGCAGCCGCGTCGCGGTCGCACAGCCCGAGGACGAGCCCCGCAACCTTCAGAGGTGCGGGGCTCGTCCCTTTTCGGCATACGGGCATACGGGCATACGGGCTCCGCAGGGATCCTCACGGGTCCTTCCGGCGTACGGGTGGGCATACGCGCGCGCATGTGCTGCCCTGGTGTGCGGAGCACGGTGAATCTCCCTGGGGGGTGGGGACGGATGACCAGGACGAGCACGCGTCGCCGTACGGCGGTGTCGTTCGCGGTGGTGGCCGCGCTGACGGGGGTGGTGGCCTGCGGCTCGCCGGACTCGGACGAGCACGGCGGGGACGATCCGTTCGCGGCGCTCAAGCTCGCGGACTCCTCCACCCGTGACGCCGACTCGTCGAGGATCGAGTCCACCGGCGACCTGGGCGAGCTGATGTCCATCGAGGCCGACGGCGAGGTCGACTGGGCCGACGGTCTCGACGGCACGATGACCATCACCTACACCGGCGGCCAGGCGGCCGACCAGATGCACCGCCTGGGCATCACCTCGACCGAGGCCCGCTACCTGCCCGACGCCTACTACGCGGACATGGGTGACCTGTTCGCCGGCCGGTACGGAGGCAAGCGGTGGATCCGGTACGCGTACGAGGACATGGACGAGATGATCGGCGGGGCCTCCGGCGCCTATGTGCAGGAGCACTTCAGGAGCGTCACACCGAACCAGTCCGTACGGCTCCTGCTGGCCTCCGGTGACGTCGAGGAGGTCGGTGAGGAGGACGTCCGCGGGGAGCGGACCACGCACTACGCCGGCACCGTGGACGTCGCCGACCTCCAGGAGCGGAACGCGAACCTCGGCGAGGACATGCGGGCCGAACTGGAGGAGCAGCTGAAGGCCTCCGGCATCACCACCGTCGACATCGACCTCTGGATCGACGAGGACGACCTGCTGGTCAAGAAGGTCGAGAAGGCCGACACCGCGAACGGCACGGTGAACTCCACGGTTCACTACAGCGACTACGGCGTCGACGTCTCCACCAAGGAGCCGCCGGCCGCCGAGACGGTCGACTACAAGGACCTGATGAGCTCATCGCCGACGAGCTGAATTCGCGGGACAGACACGACCGGGCGGCGTTAGTGTCCCAGCCGTCCCATAGAGGTGGGGCGTGAGGGACCAGGGGGACACATGAGGTTTGCCGCGCGCGGCTCCGTACGCTCCGTACACGGCCGCGGGGCGGTCGGCGTCGCCGTCGTGGCTGCGCTGCTCGGCGGTGCCACCGCCTGTGGCACGCAGGCGCAGGCCGAGGCGAAGCCGAAGACACCCGCCGAGGCCGTGGCCCGGGCCGCCGAGCGGACCACGGACGTCACGTCGCTGCGGTACCGGGTGAGCGGCACGCTGCCCGGGCACGGGAAGGTGCGGGCCGAGGCATCCATGGGCGTGCGGCCGTCCGTGCTGCGCATGGAAGTGACCGGGCTGGGGACGAGCGAGAAAGGCTCCGTCGAGATCCGGTTCGTGGACGAGGCCATGTACACCGAGCTGGACGAGGCAACTCTCGGCGACGCCGGGCTCGTGGGGGTGGAGACCGCCGGCAGGCACTGGCTCCGGGCGGCACCGGCCGCGTGGGGCGGCCTCAGCGTGGACAACCAGTCCTATCGGGTCCTGCCCCGGCAACTGGAGGGCAGCCCGCTGGTGCAGTCCACGATCCTGACCGGCGCCGAGGACCTGCGGGAGGTTGGCACCGAGGAGGTGGACGGCACCCGGACCACCCGCTACCGGGGCACGGTCACGGGCAAGGGGCTGAGGGCGGCTCAGGGGGCGGCCCAGGGCAAGAAGGCATGGGAGCTCTCGACCAACAGCTTCGACCAGTTCATGGGTCTGGGCCTGAAGGTCGGCAGCGCGCTCGCCATGGAACTCTGGGTCGACGAGGACGGCGGGACCAGACAGTTCCGGCTGCGAGGGGAGACCAGCACGCTGAACAAGGAGGGGCGCTGGGTCGAGACCGGTCCCCTCGACATGACCGTCACCTTCCTGGCCGTCGACCCGTCCGTGTCCGTCGAGCCTCCGGCGGCCGGTGACACCGTGGACCTCGACGAGGTGGTGGGCCGCCCCGGATCCGGCTGAGTGGCGCCCTCAAGGAGCGGATTTGCTTGACACCTCGTATGTCATCTAACCTTCCGGAGAAGCCAAAGACCGCTGGTCGTTGCCGTGTGCTCGTGAGAGGGCGCGGTGGCCGAAGGATCCGCTCCACTGCGGACGACCCGCGCAGGTGACTGTGGAAGTTGCTCCCGGTCCGGTTCCGTGCACGTACGGAATTCGTCCGGTCGAGCTACGCCCCGTGCGCCTGCGCCGGGGCGTTTCGTTGTGTTCGGCCCCTTCTGAGCGGTCCTCATCACCCGGAAGGAGGCCGACGCTCTATGGCAAGGCCCGACAAGGCTGCCGCGGTGGCCGAGCTCACGGAGCAGTTCCGTAGCTCGAACGCCGCCGTGCTGACCGAGTACCGGGGTCTCACCGTCGCGCAGCTGAAGAACCTGCGCCGTTCGCTCGGTGAAGACGCCCAGTACGCCGTGGTGAAGAACACGCTGACCAAGATCGCGGCCAACGAGGCCGGGATCTCGACGCTCGACGACCTGTTCAACGGTCCGACGGCGGTTGCCTTCATCACCGGTGACCCGGTGACGTCGGCGAAGGGTCTTCGTGACTTCGCCAAGGACAACCCGAACCTCGTCATCAAGGGCGGTGTCCTTGACGGCAAGGCGCTGTCCGCCGACGAGATCAAGAAGCTTGCGGACCTCGAGTCCCGCGAGGTTCTGCTCTCCAAGCTGGCGGGTGCCTTCAAGGGCAAGCAGTCCCAGACTGCTCAGCTCTTCCAGGCGCTTCCCTCGAAGCTCGTCCGCACCGTGGACGCTCTTCGCGCCAAGCAGGACGAGCAGGGCGGTGCCGAGTAACTCGGCTCGCGCATTGATCCGCGCCGCCTGAGGCGCGGGTCGTAGCGGGCCGTAAGTACGCCCGCCGTTTCGATACATCCGGCACCTGCCGAATTAGTGGAAGGATCGCCCATCATGGCGAAGCTCAGCCAGGAAGACCTGCTCGCGCAGTTCGAGGAGATGACCCTCATCGAGCTCTCCGAGTTCGTGAAGGCGTTCGAGGAGAAGTTCGACGTCACCGCCGCCGCGGCCGTCGCCGTCGCCGGCCCCGCCGTCCCCGGCGCCCCGGCCGAGGCCGCTGAGGAGCAGGACGAGTTCGACGTCATCCTCACCGGTGCCGGCGACAAGAAGATCCAGGTCATCAAGGTCGTGCGTGAGCTGACCTCCCTGGGTCTGAAGGAGGCCAAGGACCTCGTGGACGGCGCCCCGAAGCCCGTTCTCGAGAAGGTCGCCAAGGAGGCCGCGGAGAAGGCCGCCGAGTCCCTCAAGGGCGCCGGCGCCTCCGTCGAGGTCAAGTAAGGCCCACGGGTCCACTGCGGACCCGCTCGCGCCAGGCTCCGGGCTCGGGGCTGTAACGCGGACGTACCGAAGGGCGATCACCCATGTGGGTGGTCGCCTTTCGGCGTTCCGGGACGTCGAGTGACGGCTGCCTTGCACTGTCGGTGGCGGCGAGTATGGTGATCTTCGTCGTGCCTCCGAGCACCCCTGGTGACCGGCCGCGAGTGACGATCGCAGCATCTGGTTCGGGCATGGGGGGCCTTGACGAACTGCACGCAGCGCGCAATTCTCAGGACGCGTCGTCACACGGATCCGAACTCCGAGGCATGGATCGACGGCGAAGAGGGCAGTATCGATGTGCATCGAGGGCGTGGCTTGCCGCAGGCGTTGAGGAACAACGAGGGTTTCCGAGGGTCCGTAAACCCGCACTGGACATCAGTGGGCCAACTGGCTACACTGACCCTTTGCGCTGCCTGTTAGCTGCCTCCTGCCCGTCACCAGGGGCATGCCCTCGCTCGAGCACCGACGATTGAACGTCCCTCACCTGGGGCTTTCCATCTCCGCGCCCGGTCGAGGGGGCCGGTACGCGCGTAGTGAGTCCGAGCCCTCGGAAGGACCCCCTCTTGGCCGCCTCGCGCAACGCCTCGACCGCGAATACGAACAACGGCGCCAGCACCGCCCCGCTGCGCATCTCCTTTGCAAAGATCAAGGAGCCCCTCGAGGTTCCCAACCTGCTCGCGCTGCAGACCGAGAGCTTTGACTGGCTGCTCGGCAACACCGCCTGGCAGAGTCGGGTCGAGGAGGCTCTGGAGAACGGTCAGGACGTCCCCACGAAGTCCGGTCTGGAGGAGATCTTCGAGGAGATCTCCCCGATCGAGGACTTCTCCGGGTCGATGTCGCTGACCTTCCGCGACCACCGCTTCGAGCCGCCGAAGAACAGCATCGACGAGTGCAAGGACCGCGACTTCACCTACGCGGCCCCGCTCTTCGTCACGGCCGAGTTCACCAACAACGAGACCGGCGAGATCAAGTCCCAGACGGTCTTCATGGGCGACTTCCCGCTCATGACCCACAAGGGCACCTTCGTGATCAACGGCACCGAGCGTGTCGTCGTGTCGCAGCTGGTCCGCTCGCCCGGTGTCTACTTCGACTCCTCCATCGACAAGACCTCCGACAAGGACATCTTCTCCGCCAAGATCATCCCGTCCCGGGGTGCCTGGCTGGAGATGGAGATCGACAAGCGTGACATGGTCGGTGTGCGTATCGACCGCAAGCGCAAGCAGTCCGTGACCGTTCTCCTCAAGGCCCTCGGCTGGACCACCGAGCAGATCCTGGAGGAGTTCGGCGAGTACGAGTCCATGCGCGCCACCCTGGAGAAGGACCACACCCAGGGGCAGGACGACGCGCTGCTCGACATCTACCGCAAGCTGCGTCCGGGCGAGCCCCCCACGCGTGAGGCCGCGCAGACGCTGCTGGAGAACCTGTACTTCAACCCCAAGCGCTACGACCTCGCGAAGGTCGGCCGCTACAAGGTCAACAAGAAGCTGGGTGCGGAGGCGCCGCTCGACGCGGGCGTCCTGACCGTCGAGGACGTCATCTCGACGATCAAGTACCTGGTGAAGCTGCACGCGGGCGAGACCGAGACGGCCGCCGACAACGGCCAGACGATCGTCGTCGAGACCGACGACATCGACCACTTCGGCAACCGCCGTCTGCGCAGCGTCGGCGAGCTCATCCAGAACCAGGTCCGTACGGGTCTGGCGCGTATGGAGCGTGTCGTCCGCGAGCGCATGACGACCCAGGACGTCGAGGCGATCACGCCCCAGACCCTGATCAACATCCGGCCGGTCGTCGCCTCCATCAAGGAGTTCTTCGGCACCAGCCAGCTGTCGCAGTTCATGGACCAGAACAACCCGCTGTCGGGTCTGACGCACAAGCGTCGTCTCTCGGCGCTGGGTCCCGGTGGTCTGTCCCGTGAGCGGGCCGGCTTCGAGGTCCGTGACGTGCACCCGTCCCACTACGGACGCATGTGCCCGATCGAGACGCCCGAAGGCCCGAACATCGGTCTGATCGGCTCGCTCGCCTCCTACGGCCGCGTCAACGCGTTCGGTTTCGTGGAGACGCCGTACCGCAAGGTCGTCGACGGTCAGGTCACCGACGAGGTCGACTACCTGACGGCCGACGAGGAGGACCGCTTCGTCATCGCGCAGGCCAACGCCACGCTCAACGACGAACTGCGCTTCACCGAGAACCGCGTCCTGGTCCGCCGCCGTGGCGGCGAGGTCGACTACGTCCCCGGTGACGACGTCGACTACATGGACGTCTCGCCGCGCCAGATGGTGTCGGTCGCGACCGCCATGATCCCCTTCCTGGAGCACGACGACGCCAACCGTGCCCTCATGGGCGCGAACATGATGCGTCAGGCCGTGCCGCTCATCAAGAGCGAGTCCCCGCTCGTCGGCACCGGCATGGAGTACCGCTCCGCCGTCGACGCCGGCGACGTGGTCAAGGCCGAGAAGGCGGGTGTGGTCCAGGAGGTCTCCGCCGACTACATCACCACCACCAACGACGACGGCACGTACATCACGTACCGCCTGGCCAAGTTCGCCCGCTCCAACCAGGGCACCTCGGTCAACCAGAAGGTCATCGTCAACGAGGGCGACCGGATCATCGAGGGCCAGGTCCTGGCCGACGGTCCGGCCACCGAGAACGGCGAGATGGCGCTGGGCAAGAACCTGCTCGTGGCGTTCATGCCGTGGGAGGGTCACAACTACGAGGACGCGATCATCCTGTCGCAGCGCCTCGTGCAGGACGACGTCCTCTCCTCGATCCACATCGAGGAGCACGAGGTCGACGCCCGTGACACCAAGCTCGGCCCCGAGGAGATCACCCGGGACATCCCGAACGTCTCCGAGGAGGTCCTCGCCGACCTCGACGAGCGCGGCATCATCCGTATCGGTGCCGAGGTCGTAGCCGGCGACATCCTGGTCGGCAAGGTCACGCCCAAGGGTGAGACCGAGCTGACCCCGGAGGAGCGCCTGCTCCGTGCGATCTTCGGTGAGAAGGCCCGTGAGGTCCGTGACACCTCGCTGAAGGTCCCGCACGGCGAGATCGGCAAGGTCATCGGCGTCCGCGTCTTCGACCGTGAGGAGGGCGACGAGCTTCCCCCCGGTGTCAACCAGCTGGTGCGCGTGTACGTGGCACAGAAGCGCAAGATCACCGACGGTGACAAGCTCGCCGGCCGTCACGGCAACAAGGGCGTCATCTCGAAGATCCTGCCGATCGAGGACATGCCGTTCCTGGAGGACGGCACCCCGGTCGACATCATCCTCAACCCGCTCGGTGTGCCGTCCCGAATGAACCCGGGACAGGTACTGGAGATCCACCTCGGCTGGCTCGCCAGCCGCGGCTGGGACGTCTCCGGTCTCGCCGAGGACTGGGCGCAGCGCCTCCAGGCGATCGGCGCCGACTCCGTCGCCCCCGGCACCAACGTCGCGACCCCGGTCTTCGACGGTGCCCGTGAGGACGAGCTCGCCGGTCTGCTGCAGCACACCATCCCCAACCGCGACGGCGAGCGCATGGTGCTCCCCTCCGGCAAGGCGCGTCTGTTCGACGGCCGCTCCGGTGAGCCGTTCCCGGACCCGATCTCGGTCGGGTACATGTACATCCTCAAGCTGCACCACCTGGTCGACGACAAGCTGCACGCACGGTCGACCGGCCCGTACTCGATGATCACCCAGCAGCCGCTGGGTGGTAAGGCCCAGTTCGGTGGCCAGCGCTTCGGTGAGATGGAGGTGTGGGCGCTGGAGGCTTACGGCGCCGCGTACGCCCTCCAGGAGCTGCTGACCATCAAGTCCGACGACGTCACCGGCCGCGTGAAGGTCTACGAGGCCATCGTCAAGGGCGAGAACATCCCCGAGCCCGGCATCCCCGAGTCCTTCAAGGTGCTCATCAAGGAGATGCAGTCTCTCTGCCTGAACGTGGAGGTGCTGTCCAGCGACGGTATGTCCATCGAGATGCGTGACACCGACGAGGACGTCTTCCGCGCTGCGGAGGAGCTCGGCATCGACCTGTCCCGGCGCGAGCCGAGCAGCGTCGAAGAGGTCTGACGGGAGTTCGGCCGGGCTCGTGAAGAGCCCGGCCGGCCCCAGGACCCCCGTATCAGACCAAAGACTTACAACCCTGAGAGGGATTGACGCATAGTGCTCGACGTCAACTTCTTCGACGAGCTCCGGATCGGTCTGGCCACCGCTGACGACATCCGTCAGTGGAGCCACGGCGAGGTCAAGAAGCCCGAGACGATCAACTACCGCACGCTCAAGCCCGAAAAGGACGGACTCTTCTGCGAGAAGATCTTCGGTCCGACCCGGGACTGGGAGTGCTACTGCGGCAAGTACAAGCGTGTCCGCTTCAAGGGCATCATCTGTGAGCGCTGTGGCGTCGAGGTCACGCGCGCCAAGGTGCGCCGTGAGCGGATGGGCCACATCGAGCTGGCCGCTCCCGTCACCCACATCTGGTACTTCAAGGGCGTTCCGTCGCGGCTGGGCTACCTGCTCGACCTCGCCCCGAAGGACCTGGAGAAGGTCATCTACTTCGCGGCGTACATGATCACGTACGTCGACGAGGAGCGCCGCACCCGCGACCTGCCTTCCCTGGAGGCGCACGTCTCCGTCGAGCGGCAGCAGATCGAGAACCGTCGCGACGCCGACCTCGAAGCCCGCGCCAAGAAGCTCGAGACCGACCTGGCCGAGCTGGAGGCCGAGGGCGCCAAGGCCGACGTGCGCCGCAAGGTGCGCGAGGGCGCCGAGCGTGAGATGAAGCAGCTGCGCGACCGTACGCAGCGCGAGATCGACCGTCTCGACGAGGTGTGGACCCGGTTCAAGAACCTCAAGGTCCAGGACCTGGAGGGCGACGAGCTCCTCTACCGCGAGCTGCGTGACCGCTTCGGCACGTACTTCGACGGCTCGATGGGTGCCGCGGCGCTGCAGAAGCGCCTGGAGTCCTTCGACCTCGACGAGGAGGCCGAGCGCCTCCGCGAGATCATCCGTACCGGCAAGGGCCAGAAGAAGACCCGTGCGCTCAAGCGCCTCAAGGTCGTCTCCGCGTTCCTGCAGACCAGCAACAGCCCCAAGGGCATGGTGCTCGACTGCGTGCCGGTCATCCCGCCGGACCTCCGCCCGATGGTGCAGCTGGACGGTGGCCGCTTCGCGACCTCCGACCTGAACGACCTGTACCGCCGTGTGATCAACCGGAACAACCGTCTGAAGCGGCTTCTCGACCTCGGCGCGCCCGAGATCATCGTGAACAACGAGAAGCGCATGCTCCAGGAGGCCGTCGACGCCCTCTTCGACAACGGTCGTCGTGGTCGCCCGGTGACCGGTCCCGGTAACCGCCCGCTGAAGTCCCTCAGCGACATGCTGAAGGGCAAGCAGGGTCGATTCCGTCAGAACCTGCTCGGCAAGCGTGTGGACTACTCCGCGCGTTCCGTGATCGTCGTCGGTCCGCAGCTGAAGCTGCACCAGTGCGGTCTGCCGAAGGCGATGGCGCTGGAGCTCTTCAAGCCGTTCGTGATGAAGCGGCTCGTGGACCTCAACCACGCGCAGAACATCAAGAGCGCCAAGCGCATGGTGGAGCGCGGCCGCACCGTCGTGTACGACGTCCTCGAAGAGGTCATCGCCGAGCACCCGGTGCTGCTGAACCGTGCTCCCACCCTGCACCGCCTCGGCATCCAGGCCTTCGAGCCGCAGCTGGTCGAGGGCAAGGCCATCCAGATCCACCCGCTCGTCTGCACCGCGTTCAACGCGGACTTCGACGGTGACCAGATGGCCGTCCACCTGCCGCTCTCCGCGGAGGCGCAGGCCGAGGCCCGCATCCTGATGCTGTCCTCGAACAACATCCTCAAGCCCGCCGACGGCCGTCCGGTGACGATGCCGACCCAGGACATGGTCCTCGGTCTGTTCTTCCTCACCACCGACGGCGAACTCCGTGACACCAAGGGCGAGGGGCGTTCGTTCGCCTCCACGGCCGAGGCGATCATGGCGTTCGACGCCGGCGAGCTCGCGCTGCAGTCCGCGATCGACATCCGCTTCCCGGTGGGTACCATCCCGCCGCGCGGCTGGATGCCGCCGGTGCGCGAGGAGGGCGAGCCGGAGTGGCAGCAGGGGGACAGCTTCCGTCTGAAGACCACGCTCGGCCGTGCGCTCTTCAACGAGCTGCTGCCCGAGGACTACCCGTTCGTCGACTACTCGGTGGGCAAGAAGCAGCTCTCCGAGATCGTCAACGACCTGGCCGAGCGCTACCCCAAGGTCATCGTGGCGGCGACGCTCGACAACCTGAAGGCGGCCGGCTTCTTCTGGGCGACCCGTTCCGGTGTCACCGTGGCCATCTCCGACGTCGTCGTTCCCGAGGCGAAGAAGGAGATCGTCAAGGGCTACGAGGCGCAGGACGAGAAGGTCCAGAAGCAGTACGAGCGCGGTCTGATCACCAAGGAAGAGCGCACGCAGGAGCTCATCGCGATCTGGACCAAGGCGACCAACGAGGTCGCCGAGGCGATGAACGCGAACTTCCCGAAGACGAACCCCATCTTCATGATGGTCGACTCGGGTGCCCGCGGAAACATGATGCAGATGCGTCAGATCGCCGGTATGCGTGGTCTGGTGTCGAACGCCAAGAACGAGACGATCCCGCGTCCCATCAAGGCGTCCTTCCGTGAGGGCCTGTCCGTCCTGGAGTACTTCATCTCCACGCACGGTGCCCGTAAGGGTCTGGCGGACACCGCCCTGCGTACCGCCGACTCGGGTTACCTGACCCGTCGTCTGGTGGACGTCTCGCAGGACGTCATCATCCGCGAGGAGGACTGCGGCACCGAGCGCGGTCTGAAGCTGCGGATCGCCTCGAAGGACGAGACCGGGGTCCTGCGCAAGGCCGAGGACGTCGAGACCAGCGTCTACGCCCGCATGCTCGCCGAGGACGTCGTCATCGACGGCAAGGTGATCGCGCCGGCCAACGTGGACCTGGGCGACGTGCTCATCGACCAGCTCGTGCACCACGGTGTCGAGGAGGTCAAGACCCGCTCGATCCTGACCTGTGAGTCCAAGGTCGGTACGTGTGCCATGTGCTACGGCCGCTCCCTGGCCACCGGCAAGCTGGTCGACATCGGTGAGGCGGTCGGCATCATCGCCGCCCAGTCCATCGGTGAGCCCGGTACCCAGCTGACGATGCGTACCTTCCACACCGGTGGTGTGGCCGGTGACGACATCACGCAGGGTCTGCCGCGTGTCGTCGAGCTCTTCGAGGCCCGTACGCCCAAGGGTGTCGCGCCGATCTCCGAGGCGGCCGGTCGCGTCCGCATCGAGGAGACGGAGAAGACCAAGAAGATCGTCATCACGCCGGACGACGGCAGTGACGAGACGGCGTTCCCGATCTCGAAGCGCGCCCGTCTGCTGGTGAGCGAGGGCGAGCACGTCGAGGTGGGCCAGAAGCTCACCGTGGGTGCCACCAACCCGCACGACGTGCTGCGCATCCTGGGTCAGCGTGCCGTCCAGGTCCACCTGGTCGGCGAGGTCCAGAAGGTCTACAACTCGCAGGGTGTGTCGATCCACGACAAGCACATCGAGATCATCATCCGGCAGATGCTCCGCCGTGTGACGATCATCGAGTCCGGCGACGCCGAGCTGCTGCCCGGTGAGCTGGTCGAGCGCTCGAAGTTCGAGACCGAGAACCGTCGTGTGGTCCAGGAGGGCGGTCACCCGGCCTCCGGTCGTCCGCAGCTGATGGGTATCACCAAGGCCTCGCTGGCGACGGAATCCTGGCTGTCGGCCGCCTCCTTCCAGGAGACGACCCGAGTCCTGACGGACGCGGCGATCAACGCCAAGTCCGACAGCCTCATCGGCCTCAAGGAGAACGTCATCATCGGTAAGCTCATCCCGGCCGGTACGGGTCTGTCCCGCTACCGCAACATCCGGGTGGAGCCGACCGAGGAGGCCAAGGCCGCGATGTACTCGGCCGTCGGCTACGACGACATCGACTACTCGCCGTTCGGCACGGGCTCCGGCCAGGCCGTGCCGCTGGAGGACTACGACTACGGTCCGTACAACCAGTAGGCGAGCGGTCGCAGCCGCTTGAGTCGATGGGCGGTCACCTTCGGGTGGCCGCCCTTCGGCGTCTCGTCACGGGCGTGTCGGTGCGGCGTACGGGCGCCCGGCGTGACGTACGGGCGTGCAGGGCGGGCGTACGGGTGTGCGATGTGGCAGAACCGGGACAGAACCGGTGCGGGGGAACCGGTGCCGAGGGCCGGGCGTTGTCGCATCATGGGGGGACAACCAGTCCGGGGGAGTTTCTCGTGTCGAATCCGTCGTGGCAGCCGATGCCGTGGCAGCAGGCGCAGGGCAGTGGTCCCTCCATGCTCGCCGCACATGCCGACCGTGAGCGTGCCGTCGATGTGCTGAAGGCCGGCTTCAGCGAGGGCCGCCTCCCGCAGGACGAGTACGAGAGGCGCGTCGAGAGGGCCTACCAGGCGCGCACGGTGGGGGAGCTGACCCTCCTGGTCGCCGACCTGCCCCAGGGGCCCACAGCGGCGCAGCCGAGCGTCATGGCGCCCATGCCGCCCATGGTCCCGAGAACGTTCATGCCGGCGCCCGTGCTGCCGCCGCCCACCAACAGCAAGGCCGTGGGCGCGATGGTCTGCGGTGTGCTCACGACCATGTCGCTGGGGCTCACCGGCATCCCGGCGGTCATCCTGGGCCACACCGCCCGCGCCGAGATGAAGCGCACCGGAGAGGGCGGTGAGGGCTTCGCCCTGGCCGGTCTGATCCTCGGCTGGCTCTCCGTGGCGGGCTGGG
This sequence comes from Streptomyces sp. MNU76, assembly GCF_020982545.1. Taxonomy (GTDB): domain Bacteria; phylum Actinomycetota; class Actinomycetes; order Streptomycetales; family Streptomycetaceae; genus Streptomyces. Next base: position 756,983 of record NZ_JAJKLK010000019.1, read on the forward strand.
CCTTCTTCCTGCTGGTCCTGATGATCGCGGGTGTGTCGTCGAGCAGCGGAACCTGAGCTCCGGCGGGCCGGTGACGCGGACGCGTCGGTGCCAAGACGTTCGTCGTTAAACCACCGCCTGCCCATTTGTTTTGACCATAGCGAATGAGGTAGGTACGCTCAGACCTTGTGCCTGGGGTGTGCCCTGGCTCTCGTGCGTGCCTTCAACCGCACAGGGGGAGCCGTAAGCGGCCGCCGTACTCTGCGCCCTTTCTGCCTCGCGGCGGGAGTTCAGCAGTTTCGACACACCCGACCGCGTGGGTCGGCGAATGTTCCGGGTTAGCTTCACCATTCGGCACACAGAAACCGGAGAAGTAGTGCCTACGATCCAGCAGCTGGTCCGTAAGGGCCGGCAGGACAAGGTCGAGAAGAACAAGACGCCCGCACTCGAGGGTTCGCCCCAGCGTCGCGGCGTCTGCACGCGTGTGTTCACGACCACCCCGAAGAAGCCGAACTCGGCCCTGCGTAAGGTCGCGCGTGTGCGTCTGACCAGCGGGATCGAGGTCACCGCTTACATTCCGGGTGAGGGGCACAACCTGCAGGAGCACTCCATCGTGCTCGTGCGTGGTGGCCGTGTGAAGGACCTGCCGGGTGTTCGCTACAAGATCATCCGCGGTTCCCTCGACACCCAGGGTGTCAAGAACCGCAAGCAGGCCCGCAGCCGCTACGGCGCCAAGAAGGAGAAGTAAGAATGCCTCGTAAGGGCCCCGCCCCGAAGCGCCCGGTCATCATCGACCCGGTCTACGGTTCTCCTCTTGTCACGTCGCTCATCAACAAGGTGCTGCTGAACGGCAAGCGCTCCACCGCGGAGCGCATCGTCTACGGCGCCATGGAGGGCCTGCGTGAGAAGACGGGCAACGACCCGATCATCACGCTGAAGCGCGCTCTGGAGAACATCAAGCCGACCCTCGAGGTCAAGTCCCGCCGTGTCGGTGGTGCGACGTACCAGGTTCCGATCGAGGTCAAGCCCGGTCGTGCCAACACGCTCGCGCTGCGCTGGCTGGTCGGTTACTCCCGCGCCCGTCGCGAGAAGACCATGACCGAGCGTCTGCTCAACGAGCTTCTCGACGCCTCCAACGGCCTGGGTGCCGCTGTGAAGAAGCGCGAGGACACGCACAAGATGGCCGAGTCCAACAAGGCCTTCGCGCACTACCGCTGGTAGTCGCAGACCCCATCGAGACCGAGAGAAGACTGAAGCCTTATGGCTACCACTTCGCTTGACCTGGCCAGGGTCCGCAACATCGGGATCATGGCCCACATCGACGCGGGCAAGACGACCACCACCGAGCGGATCCTGTTCTACACCGGCGTTTCGTACAAGATCGGTGAGGTCCACGACGGCGCCGCCACCATGGACTGGATGGAGCAGGAGCAGGAGCGTGGCATCACGATCACCTCTGCTGCCACCACCTGTCACTGGCCGCTCGAGGGCGTCGACCACACCATCAACATCATCGACACCCCGGGTCACGTCGACTTCACCGTAGAGGTGGAGCGTTCGCTCCGCGTCCTCGACGGTGCCGTGACGGTGTTCGACGGCGTTGCCGGCGTGGAGCCGCAGTCGGAGACGGTGTGGCGTCAGGCCGACCGTTACGGCGTGCCCCGCATCTGCTTCGTCAACAAGCTGGACCGTACCGGCGCCGAGTTCCACCGCTGTGTGGACATGATCTCGGACCGTCTGGGCGCCCAGCCGCTCGTCATGCAGCTCCCGATCGGCGCCGAGGCCGACTTCAAGGGCGTCGTCGACCTCGTGACGATGAAGGCCCTGGTCTGGTCCGCCGAGGCCGCCAAGGGCGAGATGTACGACGTCGTCGACATCCCGGCCACGCACACCGAGGCTGCCGAGGAGTACCGCGGCAAGCTCGTCGAGGCCGTCGCCGAGAACGACGAAGAGATCATGGAGCTGTACCTGGAGGGCGTCGAGCCCACCGAGGAGCAGCTGTACGCCGCGATCCGTCGCATCACCATCGCGTCCGGCAAGTCCAACGACACCACGGTCACCCCGGTGTTCTGTGGCACCGCGTTCAAGAACAAGGGCGTCCAGCCCCTGCTCGACGCGGTCGTGCGCTACCTGCCGACCCCGCTCGACGTCGAGGCCATCGAGGGCCACGACGTGAAGGACCCCGAGCTGGTCGTCAAGCGCAAGCCGTCCGACGACGAGCCGCTGTCCGCGCTGGCGTTCAAGATCATGAGCGACCCGCACCTCGGTAAGCTCACCTTCGTCCGGGTCTACTCGGGCCGCCTGGAGTCCGGCACCGCCGTGCTGAACTCCGTCAAGGGCAAGAAGGAGCGCATCGGCAAGATCTACCGCATGCACGCGAACAAGCGTGAGGAGATCGAGTCGGTGGGCGCCGGCGACATCATCGCCGTCATGGGTCTGAAGCAGACCACGACCGGTGAGACGCTGTGCGACGACAAGCAGCCGGTGATCCTGGAGTCCATGGACTTCCCGGCGCCGGTCATCCAGGTCGCCATCGAGCCCAAGTCCAAGGGTGACCAGGAGAAGCTGGGTGTCGCCATCCAGCGTCTCGCGGAGGAGGACCCCTCCTTCCAGGTCCACTCGGACGAGGAGACCGGCCAGACCATCATCGGTGGTATGGGCGAGCTGCACCTCGAGGTGCTGGTCGACCGTATGCGCCGTGAGTTCAAGGTCGAGGCCAACGTCGGCAAGCCGCAGGTCGCCTACCGCGAGACGATCCGCAAGGCCGTCGAGCGCGTCGACTACACGCACAAGAAGCAGACCGGTGGTACCGGTCAGTTCGCCAAGGTGCAGATCGCGATCGAGCCGATCGAGGGCGGCGACGCCTCGTACGAGTTCGTGAACAAGGTGACCGGTGGCCGCATCCCGAAGGAGTACATCCCTTCGGTGGACGCCGGTGCGCAGGAGGCCATGCAGTTCGGCATCCTCGCGGGCTACGAGATGACGGGCGTCCGCGTCACGCTCATCGACGGTGGCTACCACGAGGTCGACTCCTCCGAGCTCGCGTTCAAGATCGCCGGTTCGCAGGCCTTCAAGGAGGCCGCGCGCAAGGCGTCCCCCGTGCTCCTTGAGCCGATGATGGCCGTCGAGGTCACCACGCCCGAGGACTACATGGGTGAGGTCATCGGCGACATCAACTCCCGCCGTGGTCAGATCCAGGCCATGGAGGAGCGGGCCGGTGCCCGCGTCGTGAAGGGCCTCGTGCCCCTCTCGGAGATGTTCGGCTACGTCGGAGACCTCCGCAGCAAGACCTCGGGTCGCGCAAGCTACTCGATGCAGTTCGACTCCTACGCCGAGGTTCCGCGGAACGTCGCCGAGGAGATCATCGCGAAGGCCAAGGGCGAGTGACGCACGGCGTTGAACCACCGCGTTCAACGCACCGCGTGCACACGCTTTAGGCTTGACTCCGGAGCCTCGTGGGGCAAACGGCCGCAAACACGGTTGTTTGCCCCGGGACCCGGACTTTCCAGCAAAGATCACCTGGCGCCGATGAAGCAAGGCGTTCAGAACCACTCCACAGGAGGACCCCAGTGGCGAAGGCGAAGTTCGAGCGGACTAAGCCGCACGTCAACATCGGCACCATCGGTCACATCGACCACGGTAAGACGACCCTCACGGCCGCCATTACCAAGGTGCTGCACGACGCGTTCCCGGACCTGAACGAGGCCTCGGCGTTCGACCAGATCGACAAGGCTCCCGAGGAGCGCCAGCGCGGTATCACCATCTCCATCGCGCACGTCGAGTACCAGACGGAGACCCGTCACTACGCCCACGTCGACTGCCCCGGTCACGCGGACTACATCAAGAACATGATCACGGGTGCGGCGCAGATGGACGGCGCCATCCTCGTTGTCGCCGCCACCGACGGCCCGATGCCGCAGACCAAGGAGCACGTGCTCCTGGCCCGCCAGGTCGGCGTTCCGTACATCGTCGTCGCCCTGAACAAGGCCGACATGGTGGACGACGAGGAGATCCTGGAGCTCGTCGAGCTCGAGGTCCGTGAGCTGCTCTCCGAGTACGAGTTCCCGGGCGACGACGTTCCGGTCGTCAAGGTCTCCGCGCTCAAGGCGCTCGAGGGCGACAAGGAGTGGGGCCAGTCGGTCCTGGACCTGATGGCCGCCGTCGACACCGCGATCCCGGAGCCGGAGCGCGACGTCGACAAGCCGTTCCTGATGCCGATCGAGGACGTCTTCACGATCACCGGTCGTGGCACCGTCGTCACCGGTCGTATCGAGCGTGGTGTCCTCAAGGTCAACGAGACCGTCGACATCATCGGTATCAAGACCGAGAAGACCACCACCACGGTCACCGGCATCGAGATGTTCCGCAAGCTGCTCGACGAGGGCCAGGCCGGTGAGAACGTCGGTCTGCTCCTCCGTGGCATCAAGCGCGAGGACGTCGAGCGCGGCCAGGTCATCATCAAGCCCGGTTCGGTCACGCCGCACACCGAGTTCGAGGCCCAGGCCTACATCCTGTCCAAGGACGAGGGTGGCCGCCACACGCCGTTCTTCAACAACTACCGTCCGCAGTTCTACTTCCGTACGACGGACGTGACGGGCGTTGTGACCCTCCCCGAGGGCACCGAGATGGTGATGCCGGGTGACAACACCGAGATGAAGGTGGAGCTCATCCAGCCCATCGCCATGGAAGAGGGCCTGAAGTTCGCCATCCGTGAGGGTGGCCGGACCGTGGGCGCCGGCCAGGTCACCAAGATCAACAAGTAAGCTTGTCGGTCTGACCTGGTAGCTCCAGCACCAGCTGAGCTCCTGAAGGGGCCCGTACGACTTCGGTCGTACGGGCCCTTTCGCTTGCCCGGTAACGCTTTCGGCCCGGCGGACCAAGTACGGGTGACAGCATGACCGATGACGAGAGGTGCACACCTTGGCACCGCACACGAGAAGCAGGGGCGGTCCGCCGGGCGAGATGTACGACCCGGCCGCGTTCGAGATCTTCTACCGCCGCCATGTCGACGCCGTCACGCGCTTCATGGCCCGGCGGGTCACCGATCCGCACACCGTCGCCGACCTCACCGCCGAGACCTTCCTCGCGGTGATCGACTCCGCCCGCGCCTACCGGCCCGACCTCGGCAGTGAGACGGCCTGGCTGTACGGCATCGCGCGCAACGTGGTGGCTGCGGAGGCGCGCCGCGGCGCGCGGCAGAGCGCACTCGGCAGCAGGGTCGCCGGGCGACGGCTGCTGCAGGCCGACGACATCGGCCGGCTGGAGGAGAAGCTCGACGCGGAGGAGGCCGGGCGCCGGGCGCTGACCGCCCTGGAGGGGCTGCCCGACGGGGAGCGGGCGGTGATCGAGCTGGTCGCCGTCGACGAGCTGAGCGTCACCGAGGCGGCCACGGCGCTGGGGATACGCAAGGTCACGGCGCGCGTACGGCTGCACCGGGCGCGGCGGGCGCTGCGGTCGGCGGCGGGAAAGGGCGAGCACGCGGTGGCACTCACGTACGCAGGGGGAGAGGCGTGAGCACGAAGACGGTGAAGACCTTCGAGGACCGGCTGTTGGACGAGCTCCAGCGCGAGATCGCGCTGCGGGCGGAGGACGTGCCCGTGCCCGTGATCCGCCGCCGGATCACCCCGCGGCGGGCGTTCGTCGCCCTCGCGGCGTGTGTCGCGGCGGCGGGGGTGGTGACGGCGCTGCCGTCGTCGACCGGTGGGTCGCAGGCATACGCGGTGGAGCGGAACGGGGACGGCAGTGTCACGGTCACCATGAAGGAGATCATCCTGAGCGGGGACGACAAGCGGGAGCTGGCGGAGCGGCTGCGGGACGAGGGTGTCCATGTCAGCGTCGACAGGCCCAGGGGCGGATTCGTCTGTGTGCAGCCCCGGGGCGAGATGTACTCGCCACGCTGGAGCTTCGAGGGGACGGGCGACGTCACCGTGGACCGTCCGTACGTCCTGCGTCCCGGCGACACCCTGGTCTTCGAGGATCCGGAGCCGGTCAAGGGATCGGTCAGCCCCGCCGGGAGCATGTATGCGGTCAAGGGGAAGGCGGATCCCTGCAGGGAAGTGCCCTGGGATGGGTTGAGGAGCTTTGAGGAGTCCGTGAACTGAGCGGACCGAGGGGCCCGGACGACGCCGACCGTACGGGCCCCTCGGGGCTTCACGCTTCGAAACTATTCGGCGCGTTCGACCCGTTGTCCCCTCGCTTCACTCCCTCCACCATTTGTCATGGCGCTGAGCAAATCCGCGTTCGGAGCGATCGGTGGAGAGGTGTGGCATGGCCGGGGACGTCAGCCGTAGGAGCGTTCTGGGGGCGGGCGCGGGTCTCGCCGCGGTGCCGACGTTGCCGGGGACCGCGTGGGCCGGGGAGAGTCCGGCGACGGGGGCGCCCGGGGAGGGCGGGGGCGCGCGTGTCACCGATTCGGGCGTGTACCTCGTTCTCGCCCGTGCCCGGCGGATTCCCGCTGGTCGGTGCCCCGGTCGTGGTCAGTTCCGAGGATCACCCCGGGGTCGTGCGGGTCGCGGGGGACCTGCGGGACGACATCGAGCGGGTGACGGGGGTCCGGCCGGGGAGCGAGGTCGCGCGGGAGATGGTCCTGGTGGGGACCATCGGGCGCAGTCCCCTGATCGACGGGCTGATCGACGCCGGAAAGCTGGACGTCGACGGGGTGCGGGGGAAGTGGGAGACCTCGCTGCAGACGGTCGTCGAGCGGCCGATGCCCGGGGTGCGGCGGGCCTTCGTCATCGCGGGCAGCGACCAGCGCGGCACGATCTTCGGGGCGTACGACGTCTCGTACGGGCTCGGCGTCTCGCCCTGGTACTGGTGGGACGACGTGCCGTCGGTCCGGCATGCGGCGGTGTACGTGAGGCCGGGCCGCTTCAGTCAGGGGACGCCGGCCGTGAAGTACCGGGGCGTCTTCATCAACGACGAGAACCCGGCGCTCGGGACGTGGGCGCCGGCGTACTTCGGGCCAGGGAAGGCGCCGGGGCACCCCGGGGGCTTCACCGCGGACTTCTGGGCCAAGGTCTTCGAGGCGCTGCTGCGGCTCAAGGGCAACTATGTCTGGCCGGCGGTGTGGGGGCGGGCCTTCGCCGAGGACGACCCGGAGAACCACGCGCGGGCGACGGAGTACGGGATTGTCATGGGCACGTCTCATGAGGCGCCCATGATGCGGGGGATCGAGGAGTGGAACCGCCATGCGGTACCGGCCGTGCGGGACAGCGCGGGCAATGTCGTCACCCCCGGGCGGGACCCCTACGGGGGCACCGGGGAGTGGTCGTACCGGCGCAACGCCGAGGCCGTCCGGGCGTACTGGCGCGACGGCATCCGGCGCATGGTGGACCAGGGCTTCGAGGGCGTCGTCACGCTGGGGATGCGGGGGAACGGCGACACGAGCCTGCCCGACGGTGACGGCATCGAGCTGATGCAGGAGATCATCGCGGCGCAGCGCGGGATCATCGAGGAGGAGACGGGGCGTCCGGCCTCGGAGACCCCGCAGGTGTGGACCCTCTACAAGGAGGTCCAGCGCTACTGGGACCGGGGGCTGCGGGCGCCCGACGACGTGACCGTGGTCCTCACGGACGACAACTGGGGGAACATCCGCAAGCATCCGGACCCCGGGGACCCCGTACGGCCCGGGGGCTACGGGCTGTACTACCACTTCGACTACGTCGGGGTCGGGCGCAACTACAAGTGGGTCGACACCGCCAACCTGGTGAACCTCTGGGAGCAGCTCCACGAGGCGGACGCCTACGGCAACCACGGCCTGTGGGTGGCGAACGTCGGCGACCTGAAGGGCAACGAGCTGCCGACCGAGTTCTTCCTCGACTACGCCTGGAATCCCGGGCGTTGGGGCCTGGAGGACCTGGGGGAGTGGGAGCGGGGCTTCGCGCGGCTGCACTTCGGGGAGGAGGCGGCGGCCGAGATCGCCGAGGTGCTGAGCACGTACGGACAGCTCCAGGGGCGCCGCAAGCCCGAGCTGCTGAACCGGCGGATCACGGTCGCCGAGGGCACCACCGAGGTGGTCTACGACGACCAGGAGACACCCTTCTACTTCGGCCACCGCGAGCTGGAGCGGGTCACGGACGAGTGGCGGGCCCTGGCGAGACGGGCCGAGCGGGTCGGCAGACGGCTTCCGGAGGGCCTGCGGGACGCGTGGTTCGAGCTGGTCGGGTACGAGGTGGCGGCCACCGCGAACCTGTACGAGCTGCGGGAGGCCGAGTTCCGCAACCTGCTGTACGCGGGGCAGGGGCGGGCGGCGACGAATCGTATGGCGGCCGAGGCGGAGGCGGGTCTGGAGCGGGACTTCGCGCTGGCCGATCGCTTCAACACCGAGGTCGCGGGCGGGAAGTGGCGGGGCTTCCAGACCCAGCCGCACATCGGGTACGGGGACGTGGAGCGCTACGGCCCGAACGCCGGATGGCAGCAGCCGGAGAAGGACCATGTGGCGCTGCCGGACGAGATCTTCCCCAAGGTGCGGCGGATCGAGGTGCCGGAGGCGGGTGGGTTGGGGGTGGCAGTGGACGGTTCCGAGGACGCGGGGGAGTGGTGGCCGGGATCGGTGGCGGAGGCCGTCCTTCCGGTGTTCAGCCCGTACCAGACCAGGCCCCAGCAGTACGTGGAGATCTTCAACCGGGGGCGTACGCCCTTCTCGTACCGGATCGAGTCGTCGGTGCCGTGGCTGGTGGTGGAGCGGTCGCGGGGGCGGGTCGAGGAGCAGGTGCGGGTGGCGGTGCGGGTGGACTGGGGGCGGGTGCCGGGCGGGCGGCGCGTGGAGGGGCGTTGACGGTGAGCGGGGCGGGGCCTCGGTCACGGTGAGGGCCGTCGCGGAGAAGCCGTCGGCTCGGGAGGCACGGGCGCTGCGGGGCTTCGTCGAGGCGGGCGGCTACGTGGCGATCGACGCGGAGCACTACGCGCGGGCGGTGGGGTCGGCCGACGGGCGCGTGCGCTGGCGCCGGATCGAGCGGATCGGACGTACGGGGGCGGGGGTGACGCCGTGGCCCGTGACGGCGCCCCGGCAGACGCCGGGCGGGGCCGGGCCGCGGCTGGAGTACGAGGTGAGTCTTCTGTCGGCCGTGGAGGAGGTGGCGGTCCGGGCGTATCTCTCGCCGAGGAATCCGGCGCTTCCGACGGGTGGCCTGCGGTACGGGGTGTCGTTCGACGGTGGGGAACCCCAGGTCGTCGACATCAACGCCGTCACCGGGGCCGACGACGGACTCATGAACAAGCAGTGGGCGCGCAACACCTCGGACAACGTCAACGTGACGGTGACCCGGCACGCGATCTCCGGGCCCGGGGTGCACCGGCTGACGTTCTGGATGGTCGACCCGACGGTCGTGCTGCAGCGCCTGGTGATCGACACGGGTGGGTTGACGCCGACGTATCTGGGGCCGCTGGAGAGCCGCCGCATCTGAGTTCTGAGTCCGAGTTCTGAGTTCCGAGTTCTGAGGTCTGAGAAGGGACCTGGAGATGACGTACATGAACCGGTTTCGCATGCCCGCGCTCGGGGTGGTCGCCGGGGCGCTGCTGTCCACGGTGGTGGCCGTGCCGCCGGCCTCGGCGCACGGATCTCATGCCGGGCCGTCGTTGAGGGCGCTCGCCGACCGCGCCGGCGTACGCGTCGGCACGGCCGTCGACATGGCGGCCCTCGCGGACGACCGGACGTACCGCCGGACGACGATCCGTGAGTTCAACTCGGTGACCGCCGAGAACGTCATGAAGTGGGAGTCGGTTGAGCCGCAGCGGGGTGTGTACGACTGGAAGGCCGCCGACGACCTGGTCCGTTTCGCGCGGGCGAACGGGCAGGTGGTGCGCGGGCACACCCTGGTCTGGCACAGCCAGCTGCCGGGCTGGCTGACGGCCGGGGTGGAGGACGGATCGATCGGCGCGACGGAGTTGCGCGGCATCCTCAGGAAGCACATCACCACCGAGGTGAAGCGGTACAAGGGGAAGATCCAGCAGTGGGACGTGGTCAACGAGGTCTTCGAGGAGGACGGCAGCCTGCGGAACTCGATCTGGCTGCGTGAGCTGGGCCCGTCGTACATCGCGGACGCGTTCCGCTGGGCGCACGCCGCCGACCCGAAGGCGAAGCTCTTCCTCAACGACTACAACGTGGAGGGCGTCAACGCGAAGTCCACGGCGTACTACGAACTGGCGAAGCGGTTGCGCGCGGAGGGCGTACCGGTGCAGGGCTTCGGCGCACAGGGGCACCTCGCGATCCAGTACGGCTTCCCGGGTCAGGTCGCGGAGAACCTGGCCCGCTTCGAGGCGCTGGGGATGCGGACGGCGTTCACGGAGGTGGACGTGCGGATGATCCTGCCGGTGGACGAGGCCAAGCAGGCCACCCAGGCGGAGTACTACCGCCGCCTGCTGGACGCCTGTCTGGGCGCCCGGAGCTGCGGGTCCTTCACCGTGTGGGGCTTCACTGACAAGTACTCCTGGGTGCCGGGCGTCTTCGAGGGCGAAGGCTCGGCCACGCCGATGGACGAGGAGTACGGGCGGAAGCCGGCGTACGGGGCGCTGCGGGAGGGGCTGGCGGCGGGGAGGTGACCGGCGTCGCCCTCAGCCCTGGTCCGGGTAGCGGGGCAGGTTCTCCGTGGAGATGGTCCAGTCGGCGATGGTGACGTCCTCGCCGTAGACGAAGTCCTTGCGGGTGGCGTAGCGCGGGCCGTCCGGGGTGGCGTGGATGTCGGTGAGGACGGCGCCGGTGCCGGTGCGGGGGTCGAAGACGGCGTAGACGGGGATGCCGAGCAGGGGGTAGTCGCGCATCTTGCCGACCCAGTCGTTGTCGGGGTTGGAGCGCGAGACGACCTCGATCGCGGCGACGAGTGTCCGGGGGTCGATGGAGCCCGGGACATTGAGATCGTCCCAGGCGATCACCATGACATCGGGGTGGCGCATGATGCCTTCCGGCTCGTCCTCCACGTCGGGCGTGCCGTTGTGGGCCAGCAACTCCTCCGGCATGAGTTTCTCCAGACGGCGGCTGACATGTGCTGCCGTCACTTCGTGAGGTCCTCCCGGAGACATCATGTCGTGGACGATCCCTTCCTTGGTGATCTCGAATTTGCCGGGGAGGGCGTCGTCCATCGACTGAACGAAGTCCCGCATGGTTCGGTAGACGTGGGGGGCGCCGTGCTGCGCGTCGTCCGGGGCGATGGTCATGGCGCTCGCTCCTCGTCTGGGCCCGTGGGCAAGGATCGTCACGTTCATGCTAGGGCGTGTTTCGGAAGTCCCTTCTGCTCTGCGACGCCCGGCACGCTCCCCCGGTCTCGGCTGGCGCTCGACCGGGAGGTACCCCCACCGCCGCACCGGACGAAAGGCCAAGTACACCCAGTACGAGGCCTTTCGTCCGGCGCGCCGAGAGCACGCACCGGACGCCGCAGAGCCGCCCTTCGGGCGACGAAGGGACTTCCGAAACACGCCCTAGGTGACCTCCATGAGGTTGGGCCTGGGGTCGGGCCCGCAGTCGCGGCAGCGGCTCCCTTTCGGGCCCCGGAAGCCACGGTCACAGCCGTCGCAGTTCGTCATGCCGTAGTGGACGAGTGACGGTGACGCCGGGGCGCGGAACGGTGGCAGGGGCGGCAGCTGCGCGATGAGCCGGTGGGCCAGGAACGCGGCCGGGCGGTGGAGGGGCTCGTTCGGGAGGTCGTCGGTCAGGGCGTGGCGTACGGCGGTGGGGGTGAGGTCGCGCTCCAGCCAGGCGGCGACGCCCGGGGCGAGGTGCGCGGCGTCGCAGGCGGAGAGCAGCAGCCGGGGGTCCGTGCGGCGCAGGTCGGCGAGGAGATCGGTGGCGGTCTGGAGGAGGGTGGGGAGCGGTAGGCGGGTTGAGGGACGGCGGGGAGGGGCTTGCGGGGGCCTTCTGCTTCGGGTCCTGGCGGTCCTTCCGGGGCGCGTGCGCCGGGCGTGCGGGCTCGCCATCCGCGTGACTGCGGCCGGGCTGGTTGCAGGAGGTCGTACGGGTGACGATCCGGCCGCCGGGCGTGCGTACGCGCTCCCGGCGCAGGTAGCCGTGGTCCTGCAACTCGTTCAGCGCTGCGGCGATCCGGGTCGCGCCCTCCTTGAAGCGGGCCGCGAGGCTCTTGATGTCGACGCGGGCGCCCTTCGGCAGCGACTGGATGTGCGTCGCCAGCCCGATCGCGAGCAGCGACAGCTCCGGGTGCTGGGCGAGGTGGTTGCCGATCACCGTGAAGCGGGTGGTGTGGCGGGTGTGGTCGTGGATCAGGCCGCCGCCGGAGGGGTTCTGCCGGTTGGGTTGCCTGTTGTCGGCAAGCCCGGCGTGGGCGCGCGAGGGCGCGCTAAGGTGCTGGGTATCCATCGGGAAGCTGTTCTCTTCCTTGGTGGTCAGGCCCTCGCACTGGGATTGCCGTCCCGGCGGGGGCCGTCGTCTGTCTGCGGTTGTGTTGCGCCGAGCGTAGGGCAGGTGACCGCTCCCGAATCCAGCCGAGTGGGCGATGTTCACCCGCGAGGGTGAGGCGGCCTGCTGAGCGGGAGGAGGGGTGGGGTTTGGTGGGGTTCTTTCTCTCCCGGGGTTCTTGGGGAAAGACCGTCCGCGGCACCGAAGCACACGAAATTGGGTTCCGGTTCCGGTGGTGTTCGCAGGGTGACCTCGGCCCAGACGGTCTTGCGCGGCGGCCTTCCCGGTGCGGTGCCCCAGCGGTCGGCGAGTGCCTCGACGAGGAGGAGGCCTCGGCCGGACTCGGCGTCGGGGGAGGGGTGTGGGGCTCGTGGGAGCCGTTCGCGGCACGTGTCCGTCACCTCGACGCGGAGGGTGACACCGATGACGTACATCGTCAGGTCGAAGTCGCGGCCCCGAACCCTTCTGTGCGTCGCCGCGTTGGCCGCCAGCTCGGCGACGATGTGGTCCGCCGGGTGCAAGGGCAGCCCCCACGCGCGCAGTAGCTCGGTGGCGAGGAGACGGGCCAGGCGGGCTCCGCGTGGCGTTGGTGACAGGCGCACGCTGAAGTTGCGGACGGGGCTGACGAGTTCGGTGTCGGGGGCGACGGTTTCCGTTGGAGAGACATGATGCGCAAGACCTCCGCCAGGGACGCCTCTGAACTGGCGTGGTTCAAGAGCAGCTACAGCAGTGGAACCGACGGCGAGTCCTGCGTCGAGATCGCCACCACCCCCGGCACCGTCCACATCTGCGACTCCAAGGACATACGCCTCCCTCAGCTCGCGCTCACGTCGTCCGCCTGGGCGGACTTCGTGTCGTACGCGGCCGGGAGCTGACCGCGTACGGCGGAAAGGCCGGGCCTGACCTTGGCGATCGCGGCGAAGTCGTCATCGACGTGGAGCAGGGTCAGGCGGTGATGCTCGGCGGTGAGGGCGATCAGGATGTCGATCGGTGAGGGCCCTCTGTGGTGGCCGATCTGCAACAGATCCCGCTGCACGGCGATGATCTTCGGCCATGGGTCGTCGATGACCGGTACCCAGGCGAAGGTCTGGCCGATCATGGTGAAGAAGGGCTCGTGGTCGCGGTCCGCGCGCAGGCCGGGCATCAGTTCCGATTCGACCGGAGGGCAGATGGCCACCAGGCCGCGCGCCACGCGACCGGGCCAGGGCGCGCTGAGCTGACCGCGCAGGAGCCGCCAGACGGCGGAGGTGTCGGCAAGGTAGGTCACAACCCTGCTTGCTCCCTGGCTTCGAGGACGCCGAAGTCGAGGAAGTCGTCGGCGTTCGCCTGGAGCCAGCGCAGCGCGCGGGCTCGGTCGTCGGCGCTGATCGCCGCTGCTATGGCCAAGGCCCGGTTGATGGTGTCCCGTTTGGTCTTGGTGCCCAGCTGCTGCTGAGCGAAGGTCAGCATGTCGTCGTCGAGGTCGACCAGGGTCCTGGACATGGGGCCTCCCGCGCGAGTCGTATATACAGTCTCCGATCGTATATCAACCGGGCTGGGGCGGTGGTGGCTCGGCATCCCTCGCAGATCGGTCTCCTGGAATCGCCGCAAGATCACTCTTGGTACTCTGCCGCCTCCCGTACGGACATCCATTCGAAGAGGTGTGAATGAAGACAGGCAGACGAACCGTCGCGGTGGCCACGCTCGTGGGGGCGCTCGGGCTCTCGGTGCTGAACGCGCCGGCGGCTCAGGCGGCGGACACCGGTATCACCGTGTCGGACATCGTCATCAACAAGGGCAAGCCGATCGTGGTGGGCACGACGAAGGAAGTGGCGCCGCCGATCTCCTTCAACATTGCCCTGCCGGCCGGGCAGAGCACCGCGAGGCCCTCCGGGTACACCGCGCACCCCTTCATCTACCGCGGTGGCATGAGCAAGGCCGTCGACACCGGCGACGGCTACATCGGGCCGGGTATCTACACCTGTTTCGAGATCGACGCCAAGCGCGCCCGCTGCGAGGGCGAGTTCCACATCGACCCGCACTGGAGCCGGAAGCAGGTCGACACCAACGCGGCCGCCACGACCTGGAAGACCGCCGTCGCGCTGCGCCTGTGGAAGTCCAACGGCGGTCTCAAGACCGAGGAGTACGAGACCCGGTCCCAGACCGTGCAGCTCAAGCGCGCGGCCAAGGCGACCGTCAACGCCACCCCCGAGCCGGTCACCAAGGGCAAGAAGATCACCGTCACGGGCAAGCTGACCCGGGCGAACTGGAGCACGAAGAAGTACGACGGCTACGGCGGCCGTACCGTGAGCCTCCAGTTCAAGGCCAAGGGCACCGACACCTTCAAGACGGTGAAGAAGGCCACCACCAGCAGCACGGGGACGCTGAAGACCACGGTCACGGCCTCCGCCGACGGCTCGTACCGCTGGGTCTACTACGGCAACTCGACGACCGGCGTCGCCACCAGCGCGTCGGACTACGTCGACGTCCTCTGACCCTCTCCGTCTCAGTACAGGGTCGGTACCTCGCCGCCCTCCGCCCGCGTCAGCGTGACTCCCGCCAGACCGCGTAGCCGGCGTTCCGCCACGGCGGTCAGCGCGGCGGCGGTCGGCGGGGTCTGCCCAGGCCGATGGCGTAGCGGGCGGGGCCGGGGTGAAGGGCGGGGCCAGGCGTGGCAGTCGGGGGCCAGTTCGGCGAGGTCCGTGATCAGGGCCCGCATCCTGCCGCGTACCCGTCCCCGGTCCTCGTCCGCACCCCCCTCCACCGTCACGATCGCCCAGGCGGCGTGGCGGCGGTGGAGTGGCGGAGGGGTGAGGAGGTCGGACAGGGGGCTCCCCTCTTCCAGCAACTCCCAAGCGCGGAACAGCTCTTGTGTCATCAGGTCTCGCATGCCTGCCGTGACCTGGTCCGTGCAGGAACGAACCGGGGCGGACGGGGTCGCGACCGTGAGGGGCCCGGCGGGAACTCCGTCCAGCTCTCCCACCGGCTCGCGCCAGTCCCACGCCGCCCACGTCGCGAAGAAGTGCCGGAGGAGGTCGGCCGGTGGCAGATCGGCCGACCGCGCTGCCGTGCGGGCCGATAGCACCGACCACGCCAGGCCCGGGAGCCCGCCGAACGGCGCCGAGTCCAGGCCCCTCGCCCTCGCCCATGCCTTGACCTGCCTGGCCAGCCCGGCGAAGGCCGCACCACGGTCGCCCACCGACGCGAGCACCGCCTCCGCGTCGCTCACCGCGCTGAGCGCGCTCGCCGCCGCCTCACCCAGCTCGGCCCGCCGCTCCACCGCCTCCGCCGGATCCATCACCCCCGTGGCCACGACCGCCAGATCCACATCCAGCCCGTCGAGCCGCAGCCGTACGCCGGGGACGCGTGCGCCGATCACCTCGCGTACGTCGCCGACCGCAACGCCCGTCATCGCGGCCAACTTCGCCTGTACGGCGGCCAGTTCGACCGTTCCCGGCAGGGCCGCCACCAGGTCCAGGTCCGCGCCCGGCAGCGCGCAGCCCATGCGCCGGGAGCCGACCACGTGCACGACGCCGTCCGGGAGTGCCTCCGTGAGGAGGCGGGCGATCCGGTCCTCCACCTCGTCCCCGCCGACCTCGGCCACCTCCTCCGATGCCCGTTCCTCCGCCCACCGCACCTCTCCCGTCCCCAGGCCCACCGTCCCGCGCACCCGCATGGGCTCGTCCCCGCGCCGCGACAGCAGCGCCAGTTCGCCGACCCGCGCCCGCACGGGGGTCAGCCGGGCCTCGCAGGCCTTGGCCAGGGTGTTCGGGTCGGTGGTGCGGCCCAGGCTGAGGTGCGGGGCGAAGCCCTCGCGGCGGCCGCGACAGTGCGGGAAGTGGCGTACGAGGGTGCTGTGCAGGTCGGCCCACGGGCCCTCGCCGGCCGCCGCCGGATCCAGCCACACCGTCGCGTCATCGCGATGCCCGAACCAGTGCACACCCTCCAGCCGGGCTTCGAACGGCGAGGTCGCGGCCGTCGCGAGCAGCGCGGCCGCCTCCTCGAAGGTGTGCTCCGGTACGAAGCCGAAGAGGACGTTCACATGCGGGGGCCAGCGGTCGATCTGCGGGTCGTGGCCGCGGCGGACGGCCTGGATCGGGGGCCACAGCTCCTCGGGCGGCAGCCACGCCAGCGCCGTACGGGCCGTCGGCCGTGCGTCGAGGCGGGCGACGTCGGCGTCCGGGGCCTCGGGTGCCACCTCCACCCGTACGCCGTAGTGGTCCGAGACGTACAGCCCCTCCGGCGTGGGCGAGTCCCCGTACAGCCGTGCCGAGCGCACCCCCACACCCGTGCCGCGCAGCAGTACCCGGTCCAGCCGGGACGCCCGCCCCGACAGGGACGAGACGGCGGCCAGCGGATTGGCGCCCGGGTCGAAGGTCGGGGTCGTGTCGGCGGGGCCGTGCGTCTCGCTCCAGGCGTCCCGCATGCCGAGGGTCAGCTGAGGGGTGTCGCCGCCGTCGTTGAAGTCGCCGAGGAGCAGCAGATCGGTGTCCAGGGTCGCGAACCCCTCGGCCAGCCGGGCCAGTTCGGCGGCGCGGCGGCCCGCGCCGTCGGTGGAGTGGTCACTGCTCAGATGTGTCCCCGCCACGACGAGGGGGCGTGCGCCCGCTTCCACGACCACGGCGGTCACCGCCTTGTGCGGGCCCAGCGCGTGGAACGCGGCCTCGCGGACCGGCAGCCGGCTCAGCAGGAGCAGACCGCACTCGTCCACGTCCCGCCCGCGCGGATCCGACCCCAGGGTCCAGCCGTCCCGTACCCAGGGCTCGCGCAACAGCATGGCCAGCAGCTCCGCCTCGACCTCCTGCAACGCGATCACGTCCACGTCGGCCTCACGCAACGCCCGCAGCAGCAGCGGCCTGCGCCGGGCGCTGTCGATGAGGTCGGCGTCGTAGCGGTCCCAGAGGGTGTTCCAGGTCAGTACGCGTACGCCCCCGAGGCCGGGCGACGACGGCGAGGCCCCGCCCGGTGTACGAGCTGTGGGCGCCCACCCCTCCCCGTCCCACACGTACGGCGTGCGCGCCGTGAAGAACGGCGCCCGCAGCAGACGCGCCTCCCGTACGCGCCCCGCGTCCGTCGCGTCGATCCGGTCCGTCCCCGTGGCCCGGTCCCAGACCAGCTCGCCGTCCGCTTCGAAGAACAGCACCCGGTGCCACGGGATCTCGCCGCCGGGCACGAACGCGGGCAGCGGGACCCGCTTGGGGTCGGCGTTCCGCTGGAGCACGCCGAGCACGAAGCGGGCCGGGTCGAAGCGCGCGTCCCAGCGCACCCGGTGGTAGATCTCCTCGCTCGTCCGCACGGTTCCTCGGACCTCTCCCTCAGATCTCGTCCTCTATGGTCCCGCTCGCACCGATGTACCAGGTGCGGTGGGCGTCGCCCGGATACGGCGGGGTGAAGCGGCGCAGCTGGGCCGTGAGCACGTCCGGCGGCACGGGGTGCTCGCGGCGGCCGTTGCGGCGGACCAGCGCGTCCTCGTCGACCAGGGCCACGGCGTGGGTGATCAGGGCGTTGCGGCGGTGGGCGACCGCGTGCACCAGTGAGCGCTGCTGATGGGTGAGGGAGGTGGCGTCCCACACCGTCGTCCCGCCGGCGGCGAGCGCCGCGTCCAGCCGGTCGAGCCCGGCGCGCAGCACCTCGGCGTTGGCCCGCTGGTCGGCGCGTGCGCCGCGCGCGGCGCGCAGGTCGTCCAGCGATACATACGTGTCCACGCCCGCGAGCCCCCGCGCGAACGTGCTCTTGCCGCTGCCCGCCGGGCCGACCAGCTGGATCAGCCTGGGGAAGGCCCCCGACCGCCACCGCCAGGTGGCCGCGACGGCCTCCGCCGCGTCTCCCACGCGTCCCCGCGCATACGCCTCCCGGGCCTCCGCCCGGCACCGGACCGCCGCATCCGGCGTCAGCTCCGCGAACGCCTCCGCCAGGGCCGGCTCGTCGAGGCCCCGTACCTCCTCGGCGTGCAGTGCCGACCACTCCACCTGCTCGCGCGCCTCGTCCGTCGCAGCCGTGGCGCGGGCGACCGCGTGCAACAGACCGAGATCGGCGGCCAGGGAGAGCCGGGCCAGGCCCGTGCGGCGGTCCTCGTCGGGATACGGCCGGTGCAGCGCGGGGTGCAGCCCCACCAGGTCGGCGACCCGGCGCGCGAGCGGCATCCCCACGAGACCCGCCAACCGGGCGGCCCCCCGGGCCCGCCGACCGCCCGTGCCGTGCGCGTGCAGCAGCGTGGCCAGCACCCCGGCGAGCCGCTCGTCCCCGGTCCGCCCCTCCGGGTCGAAGCGGGCCACCGCCTCCCGGTCCCCCTCGCCCGGCAGCCCGACGGCCTCCGCCAGCGCGTCGGCGTCCATGGGCGCGCCGGAGCGCACGGCCCACAGCGGCGCCCGCGCCCCCAGCCCGTTCTCCACCACGGCCGCGTGCATCCAGTGGGTGTCCGTCCGCACATGCCCGGCCCGCACCCACTTGGCGACGCGCGCGCCGAACTCGTCCGCGGCGAAACCGTCCACGACGCGGACGACGTATCCCTCCTGCCGCCCGAGGTCCAGCCGCAGCGCGCGCAGCGCCCTCTCGTCGAACACGCCCCGCCACAGCACGCGCGGCACGGGAACCCCGAGTCCGCGCAGAAACGCCACCGTCCGGTCCCAGCCCAGGCAGCGCCCGTCCGCGTCCCACACCGAGAAGCCGTAGAAGAAGCTGTCCAGGTCGTCGTACGCGAGGGAGTGGCGCGCGAACATGTTCTCGCCGCACACCCGCCAGCCCGCCGGGACCGCGTGGCCGACACGGGCCTGGAGCGCCTTGACCCAGGTACGGGAGGGGTGGTGCGCGGAGTCGAGCGAGCGGGCGTGCAGGCCGTCGGCGTAGAGCGTGGTGTTCTCGCCGTCGAGTTTCTCCGTCACGACGACCTCGCGGCCGCGCAGGCCCGACAGGTCGGTGACCCGCAGGTCGTCGGCGGTCGCGCCGGGGGACCAGGGCAGATGCCTGGTCCGCGGATAGTGCGTGCGCATGATGGACGTTCCCCCGTGACAGCCCCCGTGAGCCGACTTACCTGATCAGCGTAGGAGTGCGGCTCGCGGGCGGGCGAGCGGATTACGCGCGGCCTAGGGTCGCGGGTATGAAGCCCAGAGCGGGTGTCGGGCTGACCTCGATCATGGTGGTGCTGACGGTGACGACCGGTGTGATCGAGGCCGTCAGCTTCCTGGTCCTCGGCCCCGTGTTCACCGCCGTGCAGACCGGCAACCTCCTCTTCCTCTCCTTCGCGCTCACCGGTGCGGCCGGGCTCTCCCCGGCGGCGGCGGGCGTCTCGTTCGCCGGCTTCACGGTCGGCGCGGTGCTCGGGGCCAGGTTCGAGTCGATCGTGGACGCCCGAGGCCGGCGCTGGTTCCCGCCCGCGCTGATCGGCGAGGCGCTGCTGCTGGGGCTCGGCGGAGTGGTCGCCTGGCGCACGGGCCTCGACGCGCCGGGCGCCTCGGCGAACGGTCCGCACTTCGCCGTGGTCGCGCTGGTCGCCGGGGCCATGGGCGTGCGCAACGTCACCACCCTGCGGGTGCGGGTCGCGGACCTGCCCACCACCGTGTCCACGCGCGCCCTGACCGCGCTCCTCGGCGGACTGCCCCTGCTCTCCGACACCCGCATCGGCTCGGGGGCCACGAACGAGGGCCGCCGCCTCGCCTCGGTCGGCGCCATGTTCACCGGCGGCCTTTTGGGCGCCTGGCTCCTCCACGAGGAGGTGCGCCCGGCGGCGGTCCTGCTGGTCCCTGCCGTCCTGGCCCTGGCCCTGGGCATGGTGTTCTGGCTGACGCCCCGGGAGCGCACCTCGGAAACCGGCTGAGCCGGAGGTACGACATGGGCGATCATGGCGCCCATGAGTCATTTAGCAATGCGCATGACAGGCTTGGCGACGATCCTGGCCGCCGTCTCCCTCGCCTTCTGGCTGGTGTTCGGCGCTCCCCGCGACTGGGACGGGGGCATGCGGTTCCTGCGACTGGCTCTGGGACTGGGGTGCCTGGGGGTGATCAGGGGAGGGGCCAAGCTGGTGTTCCCCGACACGGGGGACGACACCGACCCGGGCGAGGCCCCCGACCGCCCTCAGGGCGACGGCCGCGGCACCCGGGTTTGACCTGTGTCACTCTCGGGGTAATCTCTCCGGCTCGATTGGCGGAGGCGCTGCGCCGTATGGCAGACTAGCGGGGTTGCTCGGTCGAGTGTTGATGCTGCGCGCCTCCCGCCGGGAGGACCGGAAGCGAGTCCCACAGTACTCGTCGCCCCAACTGCCTTACGGCAGCGCTGGAGCGGACGTACGGGAATCTTTCGGGAAGCAAGGTGCGGCGCCGACCAGGCACCCGGTGGGCCTCCGCCCCCGGCCCGCGGTACCGGAAGGGCCGCGTTTCCCAAGACTGGGGATGCTCGAACAAGGGGCATCTGTGTCAGCGGGAGCGCGACACGCCCGACCGCGTGGGTCGGAGGAGCGGGTGACGGAACACCGGGTTCCAGAGCGTTAAACGAGACAAAGGACTACTGAGTAGCCATGGCGGGACAGAAGATCCGCATCCGGCTCAAGGCCTACGACCACGAGGTCATCGACTCCTCGGCGAAGAAGATCGTCGAGACGGTGACCCGCACTGGTGCGTCGGTCGCGGGCCCGGTGCCGCTGCCCACTGAGAAGAACGTGTACTGCGTCATCAAGTCGCCGCACAAGTACAAGGACTCGCGCGAGCACTTCGAGATGCGCACGCACAAGCGCCTGATCGACATCCTCGACCCGACGCCCAAGACCGTTGACTCTCTGATGCGACTCGACCTCCCGGCCGGTGTCGACATCGAGATCAAGCTCTGAGGGTCGGTGATCTGAGAATGGCTAAGCAGATCAAGGGCATCCTGGGCGAGAAGCTCGGCATGACGCAGGTGTGGGACGAGAACAACCGTGTTGTTCCGGTCACCGTCGTCAAGGCCGGCCCCAACGTCGTGACCCAGGTCCGTACGAACGATGTCGACGGCTACGAGTCGGTCCAGATCGCCTTCGGCGAGATCGACCCGCGCAAGGTGAACAAGCCCCTCAAGGGTCACTTCGCCAAGGCCGACGTCACCCCCCGCCGCCACCTCGTCGAGATCCGCACCGCGGACGCCTCCGAGTACACGCTGGGCCAGGAGATCTCCGCCGAGGTCTTCGAGGCCGGCGTCAAGGTGGACGTGACCGGCAAGAGCAAGGGCAAGGGCTTCGCCGGTGTCATGAAGCGTCACAACTTCAAGGGCCTCGGCGCCGGACACGGCACCCAGCGCAAGCACCGCTCCCCCGGCTCCATCGGTGGCTGCGCCACCCCCGGCCGTGTGTTCAAGGGCCTCCGCATGGCGGGTCGCATGGGCAACGAGCGGGTCACCACCCAGAACCTGACCGTCCACGCCGTTGACGCGGAGAAGGGTCTGCTGCTCATCAAGGGCGCGGTTCCCGGTCCGAACGGCGGCCTCGTCCTGGTCCGCACCGCGGCCAAGGGGGCCTGAGGTACCGATGAGCACTGTTGACATCCTTTCGCCTGCCGGCGAGAAGACCGGAAGCGTCGAACTCCCCGCGGAGATCTTCGGCGTGGAGAAGGTCAGCATCCCGCTGATCCACCAGGTCGTCGTCGCGCAGAACGCGGCTGCCCGTCAGGGCACGCACAAGACCAAGACCCGCGGCGAAGTCCGTGGTGGCGGTAAGAAGCCTTACCGGCAGAAGGGCACCGGCCGCGCCCGTCAGGGCTCGACCCGCGCGCCGCAGTTCGCCGGTGGTGGCGTCGTCCACGGCCCGCAGCCGCGTGACTACTCGCAGCGGACCCCGAAGAAGATGAAGGCCGCGGCCCTGCGCCACGCCCTCACCGACCGGGCCCGCCACAACCGCATCCACGTCGTCTCCGGCGTGATCGAGGGCGAGAACCCGTCCACGAAGGCCGCCAAGTCGCTGTTCGGCAAGATCTCGGAGCGCAAGAACCTGCTCCTGGTCGTCGAGCGTGCCGACGAGGCCGCGTGGCTCTCCGCCCGCAACCTGCCCCAGGTCCACATCCTGGAGCCGGGCCAGCTGAACACGTACGACGTGATCGTCTCGGACGACGTGGTCTTCACCCAGGCCGCTCTCGAGTCCTTCGTCGCCGGCCCGAAGGCCAACGACACCGAAGGGACTGAGGTCTGATGGCCATCCGTCACCCCTCCATCGCCTCCAAGGCGGCCAAGGCCGCCAAGGCCGCGCGCGTCGCCAAGGCGCGTCGCCACGCCACCGAGGGCAAGAACACCGTCATCACCGCGCCCAGCAAGGCGTTCACGGACCCCCGTGACGTGCTGCTGAAGCCGGTCGTGTCGGAGAAGAGCTACGCGCTCCTCGACGAGGGCAAGTACACGTTCATCGTCGCCCCCGACGCCAACAAGACCCAGATCAAGCAGGCCGTCCAGGCGGTCTTCTCGGTCAAGGTCACGGGCGTGAACACGCTCAACCGCCAGGGCAAGCGCAAGCGGACCCGCACCGGTTTCGGCCAGCGTGCCGGCTCCAAGCGCGCGATCGTGACCCTTGCCGAGGGCGACCGTATCGACATCTTCGGCGGTCCGACCGCGTAAGCGGGTCGGATCGTCCGATATCGGACGAGGACTGAGAAATGGGAATCCGCAAGTACAAGCCGACTACGCCGGGCCGTCGTGGCTCCAGCGTCGCCGACTTCGTCGAGATCACGCGGTCCACGCCGGAGAAGTCGCTGGTTCGCCCCCTGCACAGCAAGGGCGGCCGTAACAATTCCGGTCGTGTGACCGTTCGCCACCAGGGTGGCGGACACAAGCGCGCCTACCGAGTGATCGACTTCCGTCGTCACGACAAGGACGGCGTGCCGGCGAAGGTCGCGCACATCGAGTACGACCCCAACCGCACCGCGCGTATCGCGCTGCTGCACTACGCCGACGGCGAGAAGCGCTACATCCTCGCCCCGCGCAACCTGCAGCAGGGTGACCGCGTGGAGAACGGTCCCGGGGCCGACATCAAGCCGGGCAACAACCTGGCCCTCCGCAACATCCCGGTCGGTACCACGATCCACGCGATCGAGCTCCGTCCCGGTGGCGGTGCCAAGTTCGCCCGCTCCGCCGGTGCCTCCGTGCAGCTGCTCGCGAAGGAGGGCGCCTACGCCCACCTCCGCATGCCGTCCGGTGAGATCCGCCTGGTCGACGTGCGCTGCCGCGCCACCGTCGGCGAGGTCGGCAACGCCGAGCAGAGCAACATCAACTGGGGCAAGGCCGGCCGCAAGCGCTGGCTGGGCGTCCGCCCGACCGTTCGCGGTGTGGCGATGAACCCGGTTGACCACCCCCACGGTGGTGGTGAGGGCAAGACCTCCGGTGGTCGCCACCCGGTCAGCCCCTGGGGTCAGAAGGAGGGTCGTACTCGTTCGCCGAAGAAGGCTTCGAACAAGTACATCGTCCGCCGCCGCAAGACGAACAAGAAGCGCTAGGAGCGGGTTCAGATGCCGCGCAGTCTCAAGAAGGGGCCCTTCGTCGACGACCACCTGATCAAGAAGGTGGACGCCCAGAACGAAGCCGGCACCAAGAACGTCATCAAGACCTGGTCCCGTCGCTCGATGATCATCCCGGCCATGCTCGGCCACACGATCGCGGTGCACAACGGCAAGACCCACATTCCGGTGTTCGTCACCGAGTCGATGGTCGGCCACAAGCTCGGCGAGTTCTCGCCGACGCGCACCTTCCGGGGTCACGTCAAGGACGACCGGAAGTCGAAGCGCCGCTAACGCGGGGTGGAATCGACCATGACAGACACTGGAAGGACAACCATGGAAGCCAGGGCCCAGGCGCGGTACATCCGCGTCACGCCCATGAAGGCCCGCCGCGTGGTGGACCTCATCCGTGGCCTCGACGCCACGGAGGCTCAGGCGGTCCTGCGTTTCGCCCCGCAGGCCGCGAGCGTGCCGGTCGGCAAGGTGCTGGACAGCGCCATCGCCAACGCCGCGCACAACTACGACCACACGGACGCCTCCTCGCTGTTCATCAGCGAGGCGTACGTCGACGAGGGCCCGACCCTGAAGCGGTTCCGTCCGCGTGCGCAGGGCCGTGCCTACCGGATCCGCAAGCGGACCAGCCACATCACCGTGGTCGTCAGCAGCAAGGAAGGAACCCGGTAATGGGCCAGAAGGTAAACCCGCATGGGTTCCGGCTCGGTGTCACGACCGACTTCAAGTCGCGTTGGTACGCCGACAAGCTGTACAAGGACTACGTCAAGGAAGACGTCGCCATCCGTCGGATGATGACGTCCGGCAT
This sequence comes from Streptomyces sp. MNU76, assembly GCF_020982545.1. GTDB lineage: Bacteria > Actinomycetota > Actinomycetes > Streptomycetales > Streptomycetaceae > Streptomyces. Next base: position 781,542 of record NZ_JAJKLK010000019.1, read on the forward strand.
GGAGCGCGCCGGCATCTCCAAGGTCGAGATCGAGCGCACCCGTGACCGCGTCCGTGTGGACATCCACACCGCGCGTCCGGGCATCGTCATCGGCCGCCGTGGCGCCGAGGCCGACCGCATCCGCGGTGACCTCGAGAAGCTCACGGGCAAGCAGGTCCAGCTGAACATCCTCGAGGTCAAGAACCCCGAGACGGACGCTCAGCTCGTGGCCCAGGCCGTCGCCGAGCAGCTCTCCTCCCGCGTCTCCTTCCGCCGCGCCATGCGTAAGAGCATGCAGTCGGCGATGAAGGCCGGCGCCAAGGGCATCAAGATCCAGTGCGGTGGCCGCCTCGGTGGCGCCGAGATGTCCCGCTCGGAGTTCTACCGCGAGGGCCGTGTGCCCCTGCACACGCTCCGCGCGAACGTGGACTACGGCTTCTTCGAGGCCAAGACGACCTTCGGCCGCATCGGTGTGAAGGTCTGGATCTACAAGGGCGACGTCAAGAACATCGCCGAGGTCCGCGCCGAGAACGCCGCTGCCCGTGCCGGCAACCGCCCGGCTCGTGGTGGCGCTGACCGCCCGGCCCGTGGTGGCCGCGGTGGCGAGCGTGGCGGGCGCGGTCGTAAGCCGCAGCAGGCTGCCGGCGCCGAGGCCCCCAAGACTGAGTCTTCGGGCGCCGCTGCCGCGTCGGCTCCGGCTGAGAGCACCGGAACGGAGGCCTGAGGGACATGCTGATCCCCCGTAGGGTCAAGCACCGCAAGCAGCACCACCCGAAGCGCCGTGGTCAGGCCAAGGGTGGTACGACGGTCGCGTTCGGCGAGTACGGCATCCAGGCCCTCACGCCGGCGTACGTGACCAACCGCCAGATCGAGGCGGCTCGTATCGCGATGACCCGCCACATCAAGCGTGGTGGCAAGGTCTGGATCAACATCTACCCGGACCGCCCGCTCACGAAGAAGCCCGCCGAGACCCGCATGGGTTCCGGTAAGGGTTCGCCGGAGTGGTGGATCGCGAACGTGCACCCGGGCCGGGTCATGTTCGAGCTGTCCTACCCCAACGAGAAGATCGCCCGTGAGGCCCTGACTCGCGCCGCCCACAAGCTGCCGATGAAGTGCCGGATCGTCAAGCGCGAGGCAGGTGAAGCGTGATGTCGGCCGGTACCAAGGCGTCCGAGCTGCGCGAACTGGGTGACGAGGAGCTTCTCAACAAGCTCCGCGAAGCCAAGGAAGAGCTGTTCAACCTCCGCTTCCAGGCGGCGACCGGTCAGCTCGAGAACCACGGTCGGCTCAAGGCCGTCCGCAAGGACATCGCGCGGATCTACACCCTGATGCGTGAGCGCGAGCTGGGCATCGAGACGGTGGAGAGCGCCTGATGAGCGAGAGCAACGTGACTGAGACGAACACCGAGGCTCGCGGATTCCGCAAGACCCGTGAGGGCATCGTCGTCAGCGACAAGATGGACAAGACCGTCGTCGTCGCCGTCGAGGACCGCAAGAAGCACGCCCTGTACGGCAAGGTCATCCGCAGCACGAGCAAGCTCAAGGCCCACGACGAGCAGAACGCCGCCGGCGTCGGCGACCGCGTCCTCCTGATGGAGACCCGGCCGCTGTCCGCCACGAAGCACTGGCGCGTCGTCGAGATCCTCGAGAAGGCCAAGTAGTCCCTGCGGGGCTGACCCGCATCAGGCTCGCCGCCCGGCGGGAGGTCCGTGAAACGACGTACGGACGTCTCGCCGGAAGCCGGCCGGGCTGCGTGAAGCACGCGCGCGAGCAGCGTGGGTGTTCTCCGCAGCCCGCCGGGCGGCCCAAGTAATTCCTGCGGGGCAATCCTCGCAGGGCGGTTCCGCCAGGCTCTCCGGTTCAACCCCCGGAGGGAACCGGCAGACAATCAGGAGATAGACGTGATCCAGCAGGAGTCGCGACTGCGTGTCGCCGACAACACTGGTGCGAAGGAGATCCTTTGCATCCGTGTGCTCGGTGGCTCCGGTCGCCGCTACGCGGGCATCGGTGACGTCATCGTCGCCACCGTCAAGGACGCGATCCCCGGTGGCAACGTGAAGAAGGGTGACGTCGTCAAGGCGGTCATCGTTCGCACCGTCAAGGAGCGCCGCCGTCCGGACGGCTCGTACATCCGCTTCGACGAGAACGCCGCCGTCATTCTGAAGAACGACGGCGACCCTCGCGGCACCCGTATCTTCGGCCCGGTCGGCCGTGAGCTGCGCGAGAAGAAGTTCATGAAGATCATCTCGCTCGCGCCGGAGGTGCTGTAAGCATGAAGATCAAGAAGGGCGACCTGGTCCAGGTCATCACCGGTAAGGACAAGGGCAAGCAGGGCAAGGTCATCGCGGCCTTCCCCCGCGAGGACCGCGTCCTGGTCGAGGGTGTCAACCGGGTCAAGAAGCACACCAAGGCCGGGCCGACCGCTCGCGGTTCGCAGGCCGGCGGGATCATCACCACCGAGGCCCCGATCCACGTCTCCAACGTCCAGCTGGTCGTGGAGAAGGACGGCAAGAAGGTCGTGACCCGCGTCGGTTACCGCTTCGACGACGAGGGCAACAAGGTTCGCGTTGCCAAGCGGACGGGTGAGGACATCTGATGGCTACCACCACCACTCCGCGTCTCAAGACGAAGTACCGCGAGGAGATCGCGGGCAAGCTGCGTGACGAGTTCAAGTACGAGAACGTCATGCAGATCCCCGGCCTCGTCAAGATCGTGGTCAACATGGGTGTGGGCGACGCCGCCCGCGACTCCAAGCTGATCGAGGGCGCCATCCGCGACCTCACCACGATCACCGGTCAGAAGCCGGCCGTCACCAAGGCCCGCAAGTCCATCGCGCAGTTCAAGCTGCGTGAGGGCCAGCCGATCGGTGCCCACGTCACGCTCCGTGGCGACCGCATGTGGGAGTTCCTGGACCGCACCCTGTCGCTCGCGCTGCCGCGCATCCGCGACTTCCGTGGTCTGTCCCCCAAGCAGTTCGACGGCCGTGGCAACTACACCTTCGGTCTCACCGAGCAGGTCATGTTCCACGAGATCGACCAGGACAAGATCGACCGTACCCGGGGCATGGACATCACCGTGGTGACCACGGCGACCAACGACGCTGAGGGCCGCGCGCTCCTTCGTCACCTCGGCTTCCCCTTCAAGGAGGCGTGAGCGAGATGGCGAAGAAGGCTCTGATTGCCAAGGCTGCTCGTAAGCCCAAGTTCGCCGTGCGCGCGTACACCCGCTGCCAGCGGTGTGGCCGTCCGCACTCCGTGTACCGCAAGTTCGGCCTGTGCCGCGTGTGCCTCCGTGAGATGGCTCACCGTGGCGAGCTGCCGGGCGTGACCAAGAGCTCCTGGTAATCCCCTCTTTCTAGGGATTCCCGAAGCTCTCGGTAAGCACTGGGCGTGTCAGGCGCCCTCCCTTCCATGGCTTAGGCTTGGAGGGTTGGGCGCCTGACGGTCGCCCGTACGACTTACTACGCCGTAGGTCCACCGCGCCGCACCCGCCCCGTCTCGGATCGGGGAGAGGGATGGCGCACCAGGAAACCCCGGCGAGAGAGGCCGAAGGCCACTTCATGACCATGACTGATCCGATCGCAGACATGCTTACGCGTCTGCGGAACGCGAACTCGGCATACCACGACTCCGTGACGATGCCGGCATCGAAGATCAAGTCTCACATCGCGGAGATCCTCCAGCAGGAGGGCTTCATCACGGGCTGGAAGGTCGAGGACGCCGAGGTCGGCAAGAACCTCGTCCTGGAGCTGAAGTTCGGCCCCAACCGTGAGCGCTCCATCGCGGGCATCAAGCGGATCTCCAAGCCCGGTCTCCGGGTTTACGCGAAGTCCACCAACCTGCCCAAGGTGCTGGGCGGCCTCGGCGTGGCGATCATCTCCACGTCCCACGGGCTCCTCACCGACAAGCAGGCCGGCAAGAAGGGCGTAGGCGGAGAAGTCCTCGCCTACGTCTGGTAGCGGAAAGGAATCGGAGGAAACAGCTATGTCGCGTATTGGCAAGCTCCCCATCACGGTTCCCGCCGGCGTGGACGTCACCATCGACGGCCAGACGGTCTCGGTCAAGGGCCCCAAGGGCTCGCTGACCCACACCGTCGCCGCGCCGATCGAGATCGCCAAGGGTGAGGACGGCGTTCTGAACGTCACCCGCCCCAACGACGAGCGTCAGAGCAAGGCCCTGCACGGCCTGTCCCGCACGCTGGTGGCGAACATGATCACCGGCGTGACCCAGGGTTACGTGAAGAAGCTCGAGATCAGCGGTGTCGGTTACCGCGTGCAGGCCAAGGGTTCGAACCTCGAGTTCGCGCTCGGCTACAGCCACCCGATCACCGTCGAGGCGCCCGAGGGCATCACCTTCAAGGTGGAGACCCCGACCCGCTTCCAGGTCGAGGGCATCGACAAGCAGAAGGTCGGCGAGGTTGCGGCCAACATCCGCAAGCTGCGCAAGCCCGACCCGTACAAGGCCAAGGGCGTCAAGTACGAGGGCGAAGTCATCCGCCGCAAGGTCGGAAAGGCGGGTAAGTAAGCCATGGCATACGGTACGAAGATCGCTAAGGGCGACGCTTACAAGCGTGCTGCCATCAAGCGGCGCCACATCCGGATCCGTAAGAAGGTCAACGGTACGGCTGAGCGTCCCCGCCTGGTCGTGACCCGCTCGAACCGCCACATCGTGGCCCAGGTGATCGACGACCTCAAGGGTCACACCCTTGCGTCGGCGTCCACCCTGGACTCGTCGATCCGTGGTGCGTCGGAGGACAAGTCGGCGCAGGCCGGCAAGGTCGGCGCCCTGGTCGCCGAGCGTGCCAAGGCCGCCGGTGTCGAGGCCGTTGTGTTCGACCGAGGTGGTAACCGGTACGCGGGTCGCATCGCGGCCCTGGCCGACGCCGCCCGCGAGGCCGGGCTCAAGTTCTGAGCTCGCTGCGTAGCTAGCGGAAAGAGAGAGGTAAATCCAATGGCTGGACCCCAGCGCCGCGGTGGCGGTGCCGGTGGCGGCGAGCGGCGGGACCGGAAGGGCCGTGACGGCGGCGCAGCTGCCGCCGAGAAGACCGCGTACGTTGAGCGCGTTGTCGCGATCAACCGCGTCGCCAAGGTTGTGAAGGGTGGTCGTCGCTTCAGCTTCACCGCGCTGGTCGTGGTGGGCGACGGTGACGGCACCGTGGGTGTCGGTTACGGCAAGGCCAAGGAGGTGCCGGCCGCCATCGCCAAGGGCGTTGAGGAGGCCAAGAAGCACTTCTTCAAGGTCCCCCGTATCCAGGGCACCATCCCGCACCCCATCCAGGGTGAGAAGGCTGCCGGCGTCGTCCTGCTCAAGCCCGCGTCCCCCGGTACCGGTGTTATCGCCGGTGGTCCGGTGCGTGCCGTGCTCGAGTGCGCCGGTATCCACGACGTGCTGTCGAAGTCGCTCGGCTCCGACAACGCGATCAACATCGTGCACGCGACCGTGGAGGCCCTGAAGGGTCTGCAGCGTCCCGAGGAGATCGCGGCCCGCCGTGGTCTGCCCCTCGAGGACGTCGCTCCCGCGGCTCTTCTCCGTGCGCGTGCCGGGGCGGGTGCGTAATCATGGCGCAGCTCAAGATTACGCAGGTCAAGTCCTACATCGGCAGCAAGCAGAACCACCGTGACACCCTGCGTTCCCTTGGTCTCAAGGGCATCAACACGCAGGTCGTCAAGGAGGACCGCCCCGAGTTCCGCGGCATGGTGCACACCGTCCGCCACCTCGTGACGGTCGAGGAGGTCGACTGATCATGGCGGAGAACAACCCGCTCAAGATCCACAACCTCCGTCCCGCCCCCGGTGCCAAGACCGCGAAGACCCGTGTCGGTCGTGGTGAGGCGTCGAAGGGTAAGACGGCCGGTCGTGGTACCAAGGGTACGAAGGCCCGCTACCAGGTTCCGGAGCGCTTCGAGGGTGGCCAGATGCCCCTCCACATGCGTCTCCCGAAGCTGAAGGGCTTCAAGAACCCCTTCAAGACGGAGTTCCAGGTCGTGAACCTGGACAAGCTCGCCGCCCTCTACCCCGAGGGTGGGGAGGTCACCGTTGCCGACCTGGTCGCCAAGGGTGCCGTCCGCAAGAACAGCCTCGTCAAGGTCCTCGGCCAGGGCGAGATCTCCGTGGCGCTGCAGGTGACGGTCGACGCCGTCTCCGGCTCCGCCAAGGAGAAGATCACCGCCGCCGGCGGTACCGTCACCGAGCTCGTCTGAACACACCAGGTGTCTCGATGACTTGAGCGATCCCGACCGGGGATACCCCACAAATGGGGTATCCCCGGTTGGTCGTTCCAAGGGAAGCAGTCTCGCCGGTAAGGTGACCTGCGCTGCCCGTTTTCACAGGGTGCTCTCATCCGGGCACTCGCCGCGGCAGTTAAACGTTACGTAAGTCGTCCTCATCAGAATCTCAAAACCGTCACCCTTGACGCAGTAGCGCGGGGGTCGCAGGAGGCACCGTGCTCACCGCGTTCGCCCGGGCGTTCAAGACGCCCGACCTGCGCAAGAAGCTGCTCTTCACGCTCGGCATCATCGTGATCTACCGGGTCGGCACACACGTCCCGATCCCGGGTGTCGACTACACCGCCGTCCAGTTCTGCATCGACCAGGCCGAGACGAACTCAGGTCTCTTCGGTCTGGTCAACATGTTCAGTGGTGGCGCGCTGCTGCAGATCACGGTCTTCGCGCTCGGCATCATGCCGTACATCACGGCGAGCATCATTCTGCAGCTGCTGACCGTGGTGATCCCGCGTCTGGAAGCCCTGAAGAAGGAGGGGCAGTCCGGTACGGCGAAGATCACGCAGTACACGCGTTACCTGACGGTGGCCCTGGCGGTCCTCCAGGGCACCGGTCTCGTGGCCACCGCCCGCAGTGGCTCGCTGTTCAGCGGCTGTGCGCAGGCAGGCATGATCGTCCCCGACGATTCCATCTTCGCCACCATGGTCATGGTCATCACCATGACCGCCGGTACGGCCCTCGTCATGTGGCTCGGTGAGCTGATCACCGACCGCGGCATCGGCAACGGCATGTCGATCCTGATGTTCATCTCGATCGCCGCCACCTTCCCGTCCGCCCTCTGGGCGATCAAGGAGCAGGGCGACCTGGCGGGCGGCTGGATCGAGTTCGGCATCGTCGTCGCCGTCGGCCTGGTCATGGTCGCGCTCGTGGTCTTCGTCGAGCAGGCCCAGCGTCGTATTCCGGTCCAGTACGCCAAGCGCATGATCGGCCGCCGTTCCTACGGTGGCACCTCGACCTACATTCCGCTGAAGGTCAACCAGGCGGGCATCATCCCTGTGATTTTCGCCTCGTCGCTGCTCTACATCCCGGCACTCATCGTGCAGTTCTCCAACTCCACGGCGGGCTGGGCGAGTTGGATCAACGCGAACCTGGTCCCCACGGACGCGCCGGCGCACATCACGATCTACTTCTTCCTCATCATCTTCTTCGCCTTCTTCTACGTGGCCATCTCGTTCAACCCCGAGGAAGTCGCGGACAACATGAAGAAGTATGGTGGCTTCATCCCGGGAATCCGGGCTGGCCGACCGACCGCTGAGTACCTGAGCTACGTGCTCAACCGGATCACCTGGCCGGGTTCGCTGTACCTGGGTCTGATCGCTCTCGTACCGACAATGGCGTTGGCGCCCCTCGGGGCAAACCAGAACTTCCCGTTCGGTGGAACCAGCATCCTGATCATCGTGGGTGTGGGTCTGGAGACCGTGAAGCAGATCGAGAGCCAGCTCCAGCAGCGCAATTACGAAGGGTTCCTCCGCTGATGCGAATCGTCCTCGTCGGGCCGCCGGGTGCGGGTAAGGGAACGCAGGCCGCGTTCCTGGCACAGAACCTGTCGATCCCGCACATCTCCACGGGCGACCTGTTCCGGGCCAACATCAGCAAGCAGACGGAGCTCGGCAAACTCGCGAAGTCCTACATGGACAAGGGCGAGCTGGTGCCGGACGAGGTCACCATCGCGATGGCCAAGGACCGCATGGAGCAGCCGGACGCCGAGCACGGCTTCCTGCTCGACGGCTTCCCGCGCAACGTCTCGCAGGCCGAGGCGCTGGACGTGACGCTCCAGGACGAGTCCATGAACCTGGACGCGGTGCTGGACCTGGAGGTCCCCGAGGACGAGGTCGTCAAGCGGATCGCCGGCCGTCGCATCTGCCGCAACGACTCCGCCCACGTCTTCCACGTCACGTACAAGAAGCCGAAGCAGGAGGGCGTCTGCGACGTCTGCGGCGGCGAGCTGTACCAGCGTGACGACGACTCCGAGGAGACCGTCCGCAAGCGCCTGGAGGTCTACCACACCCAGACCGAGCCGATCATCGACTACTACAAGGCCCAGGGCCTCGTGGTGACGATCTCGGCGCTCGGTCCGGTGGAGGAAGTCACCCAGCGCGCCATGGAGGCGCTCAAGCGCGAGGACGACGACCAGTAGGTCGTCGGTCGGTATGTCGGCCGCGGTGCCCGTGAGGGGCGCCGCGGCCGTACTGTTGTGTAGGCAAAAACGCGAGAACGAGATCCCGTGCCTCGTGGACGACAAGGAAGACGGAGAGCGCAGGCCCCCATGGTGCAGATCAAGAGTCCCGAGCAGATCGCCAAGATGCGTGAGGCGGGGCTGGTCGTCGCCGCCATCCACGCGGCCACCCGGGAGGCCGCCGTGCCGGGTGCCTCCACGAAGGATCTCGACGAGGTCGCCCGCAAGGTTCTCGCGGAGCACGGGGCCAAGTCGAACTTCCTCGGGTACGGCGGCTTCCCGGCGACGATCTGCACCTCGGTGAACGAGGTCGTGGTCCATGGCATCCCGAGCGACGAGGTCGTCCTGAAGGACGGCGACATCATCTCCATCGACTGCGGCGCGATCATCGACGGCTGGCACGGTGACGCGGCCTATACCGCGTTCGTGGGCTCCGGGCACGCTCCGGAGCTGATCGAGCTGTCGCGGGTGACCGAGGAGTCCATGTGGGCCGGGATCGCCGCGATGAAGCAGGGGAACCGGCTCGTCGACGTCTCGCGGGCCATCGAGACGTACATCCGCCGGCAGCCGAAGCCGGGCGGCGGGAAGTACGGGATCGTCGAGGACTACGGCGGCCACGGCATCGGGACCGAGATGCACATGGACCCGCATCTGCTGAACTACGTCGAGCGGCGGCGCGGGAAGGGGCCGAAGCTGGTGCCCGGCTTCTGCCTCGCGATCGAGCCGATGGTGTCGCTGGGGACGCCGAAGACGGAAGTCCTGGCGGACGACTGGACCGTGGTGACGACGGACGGGACGTGGTCGTCGCACTGGGAGCACTCGGTCGCCCTGACCGAGCAGGGGCCGCTTGTGCTGACGGCTCCCGACGGGGGCAAGGCGAAGCTGGCGGAGTACGGGATCACTGCGGCTCCGGATCCGGTGGGCTGAGGGTTCGTTGCCGGGTGCGGGTCCGGTGGGGGGCTGGTCGCGCAGTTCCCCGCGCCCCTTTCAGGGGCGCTCCTGCGGGGCGGCGTAAGGATCTTCAGCCTTGGGCATGCATACCGAATTCGTGTTTCTGGAGGCCCTGGCGTAGACTGACTCGTCGGCTCTCGTGTTTCCGTGTGTCCTCATTCGGTTACGCGGAGTCGATCAAGGTAGTCGATTCGAAGGGCGAAGCGTGGCCAAGAAGCAAGGTGCCATCGAGATCGAGGGCACTGTCGTCGAGTCTCTGCCGAACGCCATGTTCAAGGTCGAGCTCCAGAACGGCCACCAGGTCCTGGCACACATCAGCGGCAAGATGCGTATGCACTACATCCGCATCCTCCCTGACGACCGGGTCGTGGTGGAGCTGTCTCCGTACGACCTGACGCGTGGCCGGATCGTCTACCGCTACAAGTAGATCTTGCCCCCGCTCTCCGTGCCCCGGTCTTCCGGGACGCGGGTGGTGGCACTGACCCGGAGAACCTCACCCCATGAAGGTCAAGCCGAGCGTCAAGAAGATCTGCGACAAGTGCAGGGTGATCCGCCGTCACGGTCGGGTCATGGTCATCTGCGAGAACCCGCGCCACAAGCAGCGCCAGGGCTGACGCACGTACGACCACTCCCTCTGCATCTTCATCGCAGGGATTCGCGCGACGCGAGCTGAATTGTTCATACGCAGGACCCAGGCGCCGCACGGCGTCTGACACCCCCGGCTCGGAGGCCGGGGACCCGGTTCGTACCTGGTACGGCGGCCGGGAGCCGGTTCTGCGGAAGACCTCCGACAATCACCAGGAGCCATTGAATGGCACGCGTTTCCGGTGTTGACATCCCGCGCGACAAGCGCGTGGAGGTCGCCCTCACCTATGTGTTCGGCATCGGCCGGACCCTCTCCCAGGAGACGCTGGCAGCGACCGGCGTCAACCCGAACACCCGCGTTCGCGACCTCTCCGAGGAGCAGCTCGTCGCGATCCGCGAGTACGTGGACAACAACATCAAGACCGAGGGTGACCTCCGTCGCGAGATCCAGGCCGACATCCGCCGCAAGGTCGAGATCGGCTGCTACCAGGGTCTCCGTCACCGTCGTGGTCTGCCCGTCCGCGGTCAGCGCACCAGCACCAACGCTCGCACCCGCAAGGGCCCGCGTCGCGCCATCGCCGGTAAGAAGAAGCCGGGCAAGAAGTAGTCCTCAGCGGACAACGCTTCATCAGCGGTCTTCGCTGTAGGACCGACCACCTCCCCGTAGGAGTTAGTAGATGCCCCCCAAGGGTCGTCAGGGCGCTGCCAAGAAGGTGCGCCGCAAGGAAAAGAAGAACGTCGCTCACGGCCACGCGCACATCAAGAGCACGTTCAACAACACGATCGTCTCCATCACGGACCCCTCGGGCAACGTGATCTCCTGGGCCTCCGCCGGTCACGTCGGCTTCAAGGGCTCCCGGAAGTCCACGCCGTTCGCCGCGCAGATGGCCGCCGAGTCGGCCGCCCGTCGCGCGCAGGAGCACGGCATGCGCAAGGTCGACGTGTTCGTCAAGGGCCCGGGCTCGGGTCGTGAGACGGCTATCCGTTCGCTGCAGGCGACCGGTCTCGAGGTCGGCTCCATCCAGGACGTCACGCCCACCCCGCACAACGGCTGCCGTCCGCCCAAGCGCCGTCGCGTCTGACGCACCGGCTCCGGGCGGCTCGGCTTCCGGCTGGGGGTGCGGGGGTCGTCCCCCGCAATGTCGCAGTACGGCTGCCGTCCGCCCAAGCGCCGTCGCGTCTGACCCTTCGGGTCGGACACACGGACTGCTTGGTCTGAGGTTTTCGGGCGGTACGGCTCTTACGGGGCGTACCGCCCGTACCCTTGTAGTACTCAAGGGCATCAAATAGTGGGTGCCCATGACTGAAGGACTCACCACATGCTGATCGCTCAGCGTCCCTCGTTGACCGAAGAGGTCGTCGACGAGTTCCGCTCCCGGTTCGTGATCGAGCCGCTGGAGCCGGGCTTCGGCTACACCCTCGGCAACAGCCTCCGTCGCACGCTCCTGTCGTCGATCCCCGGCGCTGCTGTCACCAGCATCCGGATCGACGGTGTCCTGCACGAGTTCACCACCGTGCCGGGCGTCAAGGAGGACGTCACCGACCTGATCCTCAACATCAAGCAGCTGGTCGTCTCCTCGGAGCACGACGAGCCGGTCGTGATGTACCTGCGCAAGCAGGGCCCGGGTCTGGTCACCGCCGCCGACATCGCGCCCCCGGCCGGTGTCGAGGTGCACAACCCCGACCTGGTCCTCGCCACGCTCAACGGCAAGGGCAAGCTGGAGATGGAGCTGACGGTCGAGCGCGGCCGCGGTTACGTCTCCGCCGTGCAGAACAAGCAGGTGGGCCAGGAGATCGGCCGTATCCCGGTCGACTCCATCTACTCGCCGGTTCTCAAGGTCACGTACAAGGTCGAGGCCACGCGTGTCGAGCAGCGCACCGACTTCGACAAGCTGATCGTCGACGTCGAGACCAAGCAGGCGATGCGTCCCCGTGACGCCATGGCCTCCGCCGGTAAGACGCTGGTCGAGCTCTTCGGTCTCGCCCGTGAGCTCAACATCGACGCCGAGGGCATCGACATGGGTCCGTCCCCGACGGACGCCGCCCTGGCCGCTGATCTGGCGCTGCCGATCGAGGAGCTCGAGCTCACCGTTCGGTCGTACAACTGCCTCAAGCGTGAGGGCATCCACTCCGTGGGTGAGCTGGTCGCGCGCTCCGAGGCCGACCTGCTCGACATCCGTAACTTCGGTGCGAAGTCGATCGACGAGGTCAAGGCGAAGCTGGCCGGCATGGGCCTGGCCCTGAAGGACAGCCCGCCCGGATTCGACCCGACCGCCGCCGCGGACGCCTTCGGCGCCGACGACGACGCGGACGCCGGGTTCGTGGAGACCGAGCAGTACTAGTCGCTCCGCGAGCGGTCGGATTCTGACTGCGGGTCCGTAGTGGCTGGTCGCGCAGTTCCCCGCGCCCCTTACGGGGCGCGGACCCTCCGGAGTCGAAATGAACTCCGGATCTTCGACGGGCATCCGCCCGCTCGGATACTGACCCCGGTACCTGGTACGGCCGGGGCAGACACCTAGGAGAAACACCATGCCGAAGCCCACCAAGGGTGCCCGTCTGGGCGGCAGTGCCGCGCACGAGAAGCTGCTTCTCGCGAACCTCGCGAAGTCGCTCTTCGAGCACGGCCGCATCACCACCACCGAGGCGAAGGCCCGCCGTCTGCGGCCGTACGCCGAGCGTCTGGTCACCAAGGCGAAGAAGGGCGACCTTCACAACCGCCGCCAGGTGCTCCAGGTCATCACGGACAAGAGCGTCGTGCACACGCTCTTCACCGAGATCGGCCCGCGGTACGAGAACCGTCCGGGTGGCTACACCCGGATCACCAAGATCGGTAACCGCCGTGGCGACAACGCGCCCATGGCTGTCATCGAGCTGGTCGAGGCGCTGACCGTCGCGCAGGAGGCCACGGGCGAGGCCGAGGCCGCCACCAAGCGTGCCGCCAAGGACGCGGAGACGCCTGCCGCTGAGGCCAAGGTGGACACCACCAAGGCTGACGACAGCGCGGACGAGGCTGCCGAGGAGTCCAAGGACGCGTAGCGCTCCGCGGGGGGCTGCGTTTTCGGCTGCGGGTTCGTTGTGGCTGGTCGCGCAGTTCCCCGCGCCCCTAAAAACGGGGCGCGTTTGAGTGGGCCCGTTCCTTAGGGAGCGGGCCCACTTTTTTGTACCTGGGAGGATTCAGGAGTGAGTGACGAAGTGCAGCCCGGGTTCGTGCGTGTGCGGCTCGATCTGTCGTACGACGGGAGTGAGTTCTCCGGTTGGGCCAAGCAGGCCGGCGGGCGGCGGACCGTGCAGGGGGAGATCGAGGACGCCCTGCGGACCGTGACGCGGTCCCGGGAGACCTTCGAGCTGACCGTGGCCGGGCGGACGGACGCCGGGGTGCACGCGCGGGGGCAGGTGGCGCACGTGGACCTGCCGGAGGCGGTCTGGCGTGAGCACCACGAGAAGCTGCTGAAGCGGCTCGCGGGGCGCCTGGCGAGGGACGTGCGGGTCTGGGCGCTCAGGGAGGCGCCCAGCGGCTTCAACGCGCGGTTCTCGGCGATCTGGCGGCGGTACGCCTACCGGGTCACCGACAACCCCGGCGGTGTCGATCCGTTGCTGCGCGGTCACGTCCTGTGGCACGACTGGCCGCTGGACGTCGACGCCATGAACGAGGCCGCGCGGCGGCTGCTGGGGGAGCACGACTTCGCCGCGTACTGCAAGCGGCGGGAGGGGGCGACCACCATCCGCACACTGCAGGAGCTGAGCCTGGTGCGGGGCGACGACGGGATCATCACCGCCACCGTGCGGGCCGACGCCTTCTGCCACAACATGGTGCGCTCGCTGATCGGCGCCCTGCTGTTCGTGGGGGACGGCCACCGGGGGCCCGAATGGCCCGGAAAGGTGCTGGCCGCCGGCGTACGGGACTCCGCCGTGCATGTCGTACGGCCGCACGGGCTGACCCTGGAGGAGGTCGGGTACCCGGCGGACGAGCTGCTGGCCGCGCGGAGCAGGGAGGCGCGGAACCGGCGGAGTCTGCCAGGGGTCCCCGGGGCCGGCTGCTGCTGACCCCGGGCGGCGGGGGTTCTGACGGGCTACTGCCCGTTGGCCGCGGCGGCCGCCTGGGTCTCGCCGCGGCGCCGGATCTGTCCGTACGTGGAGCTGCTGAGGTCGTCGCCGGCGGTGAAGACGGCCTTGTCCTTCTCCGTGACGTCCTTGCCGTCGGTGAAGCCGGAGAGGGTGAAGTAGGCGTAGCGGCCGTAGGAGTTGGCGGTCGTGCGGCAGACCGTCGTACGGCAGAAGGCGGGGACGCCGTCACCGGACAGGGAGACGATGGTGCTCTGCTTGTCCCAGTCGTCCTTGACCTTGGTCGCCTTGGCCTCGGTGTCGAACAGGGCGACGCCGATGGTGGTCGCGACCTTGTCCCGGAAGTAGGTCACGCGCATGAAGCGGGTGCAGTCGTTGTCCGTGAGGAGCTTGTCGAGGGTGCCCTGCACGGCCGAGGCGCAGTCCTTCGTCGAGGCCGTGGCGCCCTTGCGGTAGACGACGCCCTCGCGCTTGGTGAACTGGGAGCCCGGGAACAGGATGTCCGGGCTGATCGGCGCCTTGTCCTTGCCCGAGCTGGAGATGAAGTCCTTCGGGTTCAGCGGGGGCGGGGCCGACGTCGGTGCGAACGACGGGTCCGTCTTCGCGCTGGCGCTCGGTATGCCCTGCGTGACCGGCGGGTCGTTCGGGCCGTTCGCCGTGGTGCTGCCGCCGTTGTCGGTGTTGACGACGGCCACCGCCACGGCGACGCCTATGCCGACCGTGGCGAGGGCGCCGCCGACGATCAGCAGGAGTCTGCGGCGCCTGTTGCGTGTCTCGGACTGCTCGGCGAGTGACGCCCAGTCCGGGGTCTGGTTACTGGAGGAACTCCACTGACTGTCCCACGGATTGTGGGAACCCCCGGGGCTCCACTGAGACCCCCCCTGCCCAAAGCTCATGGGCCGCAGTTTAGACGGGCGAGGGGAGGCCTTCCTCAGTTATGGGTCACGCCTTGGTACCGCGTTACTCCTCGGTACCGGGTTACGCCTTGTCCTTCCAGCTGGCGACGAGCTTGCGTGTGCTGTGGTCGCTCAGCTTCGTGTAGGAGAAGACGTCGATCTGGAGCTTGTGCCCGTTCGTGAACTTCATGTCGCAGGTCTTGGACTTGCCCTTGCCCTTGACGGTGCAGGTGTCCATCGTCGGGTTCTTCGCGGACAGGTCGTCCACGACGACGTGGATGCCGGTCTTGCCCGCCTTGGTGTCCCAGACCTTGAGGATCTCGCCCTTGGACGTGAACTTCACCTGGCCGCCGGGCACCGAGTAGTGGCTCGACGCGGACGCCGTGCCGGCGCTGCCCAGGGTCAGGGCGACACCGGCCGCCACGATCGCGGTGGCAACGTTCTTGTGAAACTTCATAGGTGAACGCCGTGGTTTGCAGATTGCATGCCTGAATCGCGTGCCTCGCGGCACGTGGGGCCGGATCGTATCGGACCCGTGGGCGAAGTGGATCAAGGGGTGCCGTGGGGGCCGGTCCCGGGGCCGTTTTGACCCGTCCGGGGCGGCCCGAGTACTCTTGCCGATTGTTATGCGTATTGGCTTGGTCGCTCTCAGGCGAGAAGCCCTTACGCGGGTTCCCTGGAGCAGTTACCAGTGGGCGGCATACGGGCAGCGTTCCCGGCACTGTCGTCCCCAGCTGCACGATCGCTTCAGTGATGCCATGTGTCACCACCCATCCACTGAAGAAGAAGGCTGCGAAGTGCGTACGTACAGCCCCAAGCCCGGCGATGTGACTCGCCAGTGGCACGTCATCGACGCACAGGACATCGTCCTGGGCCGTCTGGCTACCACTGCGGCGAACCTCCTCCGCGGCAAGCACAAGCCGACCTATGCCCCTCACATGGACATGGGCGACTTCGTCATCATCATCAACGCCGACAAGGTTCACCTGTCCGGCAACAAGAAGACCCAGAAGCTGGCGTACCGCCACTCCGGTTACCCGGGTGGTCTGCGCTCCGTCCGTTACGACGAGCTGCTGGCGAAGAACCCCGAGAAGGCCGTCGAGAAGGCCATCAAGGGCATGATCCCCAAGAACTCCCTGGGCCGTCAGATGCTCTCGAAGCTGAAGGTCTACTCGGGCGACCAGCACCCCCACGCTGCGCAGCAGCCGGTGCCGTTCGAGATCACCCAGGTCGCGCAGTAGTTCCGGCCACACCCCCAAACAGAAAAGATCTGAGGAGAATCGTGGCCGAGACCACTGCCGAGCAGCCGCTCGAAGAGCTTGACATCGACAGCTACACCACGGAGTCGGACGTCCCCGTCGAGGGCGAGTACACCTCCGAGTCCATGGCCTCCCGCTTCGGCGACCCGCAGCCGGCCGCCGGCCTGGGCCGTCGCAAGAACGCCATCGCCCGCGTCCGGATCGTCCCGGGCTCCGGCAAGTGGAAGATCAACGGTCGCACCCTTGAGGACTACTTCCCCAACAAGGTGCACCAGCAGGAAGTCAACGAGCCCTTCAAGGTGCTGGAGCTCGAGGGCCGCTACGACGTCATCGCCCGCATCTCCGGTGGCGGTGTCTCCGGTCAGGCCGGTGCGCTCCGTCTCGGTGTCGCCCGCGCGCTGAACGAGGCCGACGTCGACAACAACCGTGGCGCCCTCAAGAAGGCCGGCTTCCTCCGCCGCGACGACCGTGCGGTCGAGCGCAAGAAGGCCGGTCTGAAGAAGGCCCGCAAGGCTCCGCAGTACAGCAAGCGCTAAATCGCGCTCGCGCCGCTGGGCGCGATCCGCGTGCGTCGCGCATTGCGCGTATCGCCCCGGTGGCACGTATCCGTGCCGCCGGGGCGGTTTGCTTGGCAGGGCGTACCAGCACGCGTCCCTTCATCGCAGGCTTATACACAGACTGTCGGTACAACCCCGAACGGGGGAGGACAGTCTCAGGGGATGTACTTGGTCAGGGGAATGCCGGGACACTCGTGACCATCAGTACGAGCCGCACATTCTGAGCAATTTCGGAGGACACCACAGTGGGACGACTCTTCGGCACGGACGGCGTGCGCGGTGTCGCCAACGCGGATCTGACGGCCGAGCTCGCGCTCGGACTCTCCGTCGCGGCGGCACACGTACTCGCCGAGGCGGGAACGTTCGAGGGCCACAAGCCGGTGGCGGTGGTCGGGCGGGATCCGCGAGCGTCCGGGGAGTTCCTGGAGGCGGCCGTCGTGGCCGGCCTCGCCAGTGCGGGCGTCGACGTGCTGCGCGTCGGTGTGCTGCCCACCCCCGCGGTGGCGTTCCTCACCGGCGAGCTGGGCGCCGACCTCGGTGTGATGCTCTCCGCCAGCCACAACGCGATGCCCGACAACGGGGTCAAGTTCTTCGCCCGCGGCGGTCACAAGCTCGCCGACGAGCTGGAGGACAAGATCGAGGGCGTCTACGAGGAGCACCGCACCGGGGCTCCCTGGGAGCGGCCCACGGGTGCGGGCGTCGGGCGCGTCCGGTCCTACGACGACGGCTTCGGGCAGTACGTCGAGCACCTGCTCGCGGCCCTCCCCAACCGGCTCGACGGCCTGAAGATCGTCCTCGACGAGGCGCACGGCGCCGCCGCCGGGGTCTCTCCGGAGGCGTTCACCCGCGCCGGCGCCGAGATCGTCACGATCGGTGCCGAGCCGGACGGGCTCAACATCAACGACGGGTGCGGGTCGACGCACCTCGGGCCGCTGAAGGCCGCCGTCCTGGAGCACGGGGCGCACCTCGGGATCGCGCACGACGGGGACGCGGACCGGTGCCTGGCCGTAGACCACGAGGGCAACGAGGTCGACGGGGACCAGATCCTCGCCGTCCTCGCGCTGGCCATGCGGGAGCGCGGCGCGCTGCGGTCCGACACCGTGGTCGCCACCGTGATGTCCAACCTCGGGTTCAAGCTGGCGCTGGAGCGGGAGGGGCTGCGGCTGGTGCAGGCCGCGGTCGGCGACCGGTACGTGCTGGAGGAGATGAAGGAGCACGGGTACGCGCTCGGGGGCGAGCAGTCCGGGCACGTGATCATCTCCGACCACGCGACGACGGGTGACGGCACGCTGACGGGGCTGCTGCTGGCGGCGCGGGTCGCGCAGACCGGCCGTACGCTCCAGGAACTGGCCGGGGTGATGGAGCGGCTGCCGCAGGTGCTCGTCAACGTGCCGGACGTGGACCGGTCGCGGGTGTCCACGTCCGCGGAGCTGGCGGCGGCGGTGGGGGAGGCCGAGGCCGAACTGGGCTCTACGGGGCGGGTGTTGCTGCGGTCTTCCGGGACCGAGCCGTTGGTGCGGGTGATGGTGGAGGCGGCCGATATCGAGCAGGCTCGGGCTGTTGCCGGGCGGTTGGCCGATGTGGTGAAGTCTGCGCTCGGGTAGGTCCCGGGCGTGTGCGTTCCGGGTAGGTCCGGGGTTCGTTCCGGGTAGGGGCGCGGGGTTCTGTGCGTGGTTCTGTGCGTTGCGGGCTGCGGGTCGTGGCTTGTCGCGCACAGGCGGCGGTGGCCGTACTTTCGGCACAGCCCCGCGCCCCTGTCGAGGCTTGGCCACAGCCACTTCTCGCGGAGGCCCTCGATCAGGCGCGCCACGTCGTCGGTACGGTCGGCCGGGGTGATCAGGCGCAGATGCGGCATGCCCGCAGGGTGGGCGGGGCCGGTGACGGGGCCAGGGACTGCCGAAATACTCCCTACAGCTTGCGCAGGCTCAGGCGGCGGACCTTGTGGTCGGCGCCCTTGCGGATGATGAGGGTGGCGCGGCCGCGGGTGGGGGCGATGTTCTCCACCAGGTTGGGCTTGTTGATGGTGCGCCAGAGAGTGCGGGCGTAGTCGAGGGCGTCGTCCTCGGAGACCTGGGTGTACTTGCGGAAGTACGAGTCGGGGTTCTGGAACGCGGTCTGGCGGAGCTTCTTGAAGCGGTTGAGGTACCAGCGCTCGATGTCGTCGGCGCCGGCGTCGACGTACACGCTGAAGTCGAAGTAGTCGGCGAGACCGACGCGGGTGCGGCCGTCCTGGCCGGGGAGGGCGGGCTGGAGGACGTTCAGGCCCTCGACGATGAGGATGTCGGGGCGGCGGACGGTCAGCTTCCGGTCGGGGACGATGTCGTAGATGAGGTGGGAGTAGACGGGGGCCGTCACCTCGTCCTTGCCGGCCTTGATGTCGGCGACGAAACGGGTCAGGGCCCGGCGGTCGTACGACTCGGGGAAGCCCTTGCGGGAGACCAGGCCGCGCTCCTGGAGGTCCTTCATGGGGAGCAGGAAGCCGTCGGTGGTGACCAGTTCCACGCGCGGGTGTTCGGGCCAGCGGGCCAGGAGAGCCTGGAGGAGGCGGGCGACCGTCGACTTGCCGACGGCCACGGAGCCGGCGACGCCTATGACGAACGGGGTGCCGGACTGGGAGCCCTGCTCACCCAGGAAGGTGTTCAGGGCGCCGCGCAGGCCGTTGGTGGCGCCCACGTAGAGGTTGAGGAGCCGGGACAGCGGCAGATAGATGTCCCGTACCTCGTCGAGGTCGATGACATCGCCCAGACCGCGCAGCTTCTCGACCTCCTCGGCGTTCAGCGGGAGCGGCGTCTTTTCGCGCAGCGCGCTCCACTCGGCACGGGTGAGGTCGACGTAGGGAGTCGCCTCCGGCCTGGGCCGGTGGGCGCTCCGCGGCAACGAGGAGACCGGTGAGATCACAGTCCATTGTTAACGGAGTTCGAACGGGGTGGCGGGGCGGGGGCCGGTGGGTTGCGTCACGCCGGGCGGGGCGCGGTGGGGCGTTCTCCCTTCGCTGTGCGTGAACTGTGACGAAGGTATGGACCTCGGGTGGGGGAGGGCTAGCGTCCGGGCGGTCGGGAGGGAGCCGCCTCCCGGTCGGCCAGGGGAAATGGGGGATTGGGGTGGCTTTCGGCGGGCGCCTGACATTACGGGGCGCCGTTCGACGGGGGTCTACACGCGGTGATGCGGAGCTCGCCGGACGGGTGTGCAGCGACCTCTCGGCGGACCTGCCGGACGAGGATCTGGGCGAGTACCTCGATGACGCGATCGACATGTACCGGATGGGCAGTAAGCCGCGGTGCGAGGAGGTCGAGTATCTGGGGATGGTGCGGGAGGCGATCGACCGGATCGAGGAGGGGAGTGAATCTCGGGGCTGGGGTGGTCGTGGGGTGGGTGGCGGTCAGGAGGTGACGTCCCGCCAGGCCGACGGGATCGACTCCGCCACGTCGTGGGCTCCTGTCGGGGCGCCGTTCGCGGCGTAGCGGCCCGCCAGGCCGTGGAGGTAGGCCGCCGTGCTCGCCGCGTCCAGGGGGGAGAGGCCGGCCGCCAGGAGGGAGCCGGCCAGGCCCGAGAGGACATCGCCGCTGCCCGCCGTCGCCAGCCACGGGGTGCCGGTGGGGTTGGCGCGGACCGGGGATGTGGGATCCGGGTCGGCGACGAGGGTGGTGGAGCCTTTGAGGAGCACCGTGGCGTCGTAGGCGCGGGCCAGGTCGCGTACGGCGGTGAGGCGGGCGGACTCGACCTCCTCCCGGGTGACGCCCAGGAGCGCGGCCGCCTCACCCGCGTGCGGGGTCATCAGGGTCGGGGCCCTGCGGGTGCGGACCGTGTCGCGGTCGGCCAGGCGGAGGCCGTCCGCGTCCAGCAGGACCGGGACGTTCGAGGCCAGGGCCTCGGCGACCGGCGCCGGGTCGTCGCCCGCGCCGGGGCCCGCGACCCAGGCCTGGACCCGGCCCGCCTTCTTCGGGCCCGTGTTCGACACGAGAGTCTCCGGGTAGCGGGCGAGGACCGCTTCGGTGGCGGCGCCCACGTAGCGGACGGCGCCCGCGCCACCCCGCAGGGCGCCCGCGACCGCGAGGACCGCCGCGCCCGGGTAGCGGGCCGAGCCCGCCGCGATGCCCACGACTCCCCTGCGGTACTTGTCGCTCTCGCCGGTGGGGCGGGGAGGAGGGCGGCCACGTCGGCGTGCTGGAGGGACTCCAGGGCCGGGGCGGGCGGGAGCGTCTCCGCCAGGCCGATGTCGATCAGACGGACCGAGCCGGCGTACTCGCGGGCCGGGTCGATGAGGAGGCCCGGTTTGTGGGTCCCGAAGGTCACGGTGAGGTCGGCGCGGACGGCTGCGCCGCGCACCTCGCCGGTGTCGGGCTCGATGCCGGACGGGAGGTCGACGGCGACGACCAGCGCCCGTGCGGTGGCGGCGAGTTCGGCGAGCGGCGCGGCGTCGGGGCGGAGGCCGCCCTTGCCGCCGATGCCGACGATGCCGTCCAGGATCAGGTCGGCCCGGTGGATGGCGT
The DNA here is from genome assembly GCF_020982545.1 of Streptomyces sp. MNU76. Lineage (GTDB taxonomy): Bacteria > Actinomycetota > Actinomycetes > Streptomycetales > Streptomycetaceae > Streptomyces. The sequence goes on from NZ_JAJKLK010000019.1 coordinate 802,775, forward strand.
GGGCCGCCGCGTGAGGCGGGAGCACGGTGCCGCCCGCTCGGCGCAGGGCCGTCAGGGCGGCGGGGTGGGTGTGGTCGGGGGCGAGGAGTACGGCGGTGACGCCCGCGCCGCGCCTTGCCAGGCGGCGGCGTACAGGGCGTCGCCGCCGTTGTCGCCGCTGCCGGTGAGGACGACGACGCGGGTTCCGTAGACCCGGCCGAGGAGGTCGGCGCAGGCGGTGGCCAGGCCGGCGGCGGCGCGTTGCATCAGGGCGCCGTCGGGGAGGCGGGCCATGAGGGTGCGTTCGGCTGTGCGGACGGTTTCTACGCGGTGGGCTGAGCGCATGCGACGAGTGTGCCTTGTTCTTGGGGCGGCGGGGGTGGGGTCCGCTGCTCGGCGGTTACGAGGCGCAGGACGGCGAGGCGACCCCGAGCCATAAGGAGCCCCCACCCTCCCTACCCCTCCGCGATCACCACCGCCGAGGCCACGCCCGCGTCGTGGCTCAGGGAGATGTGCCAGGACTGGACGCCCAGCTCGGAGGCGCGGGACGCGACCGTTCCGGTGACGCGGAGACGGGGCTGGCCGGACGGCTCGACGTACACCTCCGCGTCCGTCCAGCGCAGGCCGCTCGGCGCGCCGAGGGCCTTGGCGAGGGCCTCCTTCGCGGCGAACCGGGCCGCCAGGGAGGCGATGCCCCGGCGTTCGCCGCTGGGGAGGAGCAGTTCGCTGGGGAGGAAGAGGCGGTCGGCCATGCTGGGCGTGCGCTCCAGCGCGGCACCGAAACGGTCGATCTCGGCGACGTCGATGCCGACTCCGATGATGGGCATGATCCGCACCCTAGCCCCAGCGGCGCCGGCCGCGGCCGCTCACTCCACCGTCACCGACTTCGCCAGGTTGCGCGGCTGGTCCACCTCGTTGCCGCGGGCCGTGGCCAGTTCGCAGGCGAAGACCTGGAGAGGGACCGTGGCGACCAGGGGCTGGAGGAGCGTCGGGGTCGCCGGGACGCGGATCAGGTGGTCGGCGTAGGGGACGACCGCCTCGTCACCCTCCTCAGCGATGACGATCGTGCGGGCGCCCCGCGCGCGGATCTCCTGGATGTTGGAGACGATCTTGTCGTGGAGGAGGGAGCGGCCCGCCGGGGAGGGGACCACGACGACCACCGGGAGGTCCTCCTCGATCAGGGCGATCGGACCGTGCTTCAGCTCGCCCGCCGCGAAGCCCTCCGCGTGCATGTAGGCCAACTCCTTGAGTTTCAGGGCGCCTTCCAGGGCGACCGGATACCCCACGTGGCGGCCCAGGAACAGCACCGTGTTCTTGTCGGCCAGGGTGCGGGCCAACTCCCGTACCGGCTCCATCGTTTCGAGCACCCGCTCCACCTCGCACGAGATGCGGGAGAGGTCGCGGATCACGGCGCGGATCTCGTCGCCCCACTTGGTCCCCCGTACCTGCCCGAGATACAGCGCCACCAGGTAGCACGCCACCAACTGCGTGAGGAACGCCTTCGTCGAGGCGACCGCCACCTCCGGGCCCGCGTGGGTGTAGAGGACCGCGTCGGACTCGCGGGGGATCGTCGAGCCGTTGGTGTTGCAGATGGCGAGGACCCGGGCGCCCTGTTCGCGGGCGTGCCGCAGCGCCATCAGCGTGTCCATGGTCTCGCCGGACTGGGAGATGGCGATGACCAGGGTGCGCGGGCCGAGGATCGGGTCCCGGTAGCGGAACTCGCTGGCCAGCTCCACCTCGCACGGGATACGGGTCCAGTGCTCGATGGCGTACTTGGCGATGAGGCCCGCGTGGAACGCCGTACCGCACGCGACGATGACCACCTTGTCCAGCTCGCGCAGTTCCCGGTCGGGGATGCGGACCTCGTCCAGGGACAGCGAGCCCGCCGCGTCGATCCGGCCGAGCAGCGTGTCGGCGACGGCCTTGGGCTGCTCGGCGATCTCCTTGAGCATGAAGTAGTCGTAGCCGCCCTTCTCCGCCGCCGACGCGTCCCAGTCGACGTGGTACGAGCGGACGTCGGCGGGGCGGCCGTCGAAGGTGGTCACCGTCACACCGTCGCGGCGCAGTTCGACCACCTGGTCCTGGCCCAGCTCGATCGCCGAGCGGGTGTGGGCGATGAACGCGGCCACGTCCGAGGCGAGGAAGGCCTCGCCCTCGCCGACGCCGACCACCAGCGGCGAGTTGCGGCGGGCGCCCACGACCACGTCCGGCGCGTCCGCGTGCACCGCGACCAGGGTGAACGCGCCCTCCAGACGGCGGCACACCAGCCGCATCGCCTCCGCGAGGTCCTCGCAGGAGGAGAACTCCTCGGCGAGGAGGTGCGCGACGACCTCGGTGTCCGTCTCGGAGGTGAGGGTGTGGCCCCGCTCGGCCAGTTCGGCGCGCAGCGCGGCGAAGTTCTCGATGATGCCGTTGTGGACGACGGCGACCCGGCCCGCGTTGTCGAGGTGCGGGTGGGCGTTGGCGTCCGTGGGGCCGCCGTGGGTGGCCCAGCGGGTGTGGCCGATGCCGGTCGAGCCCGTCGGCAGCGGGCGGCCGACCAGCTCCTTCTCCAGGTTGACCAGCTTCCCGGCCTTCTTCGCGGCGGCGAGGCCCCCGTCGGCGAGCACCGCCACGCCGGCGGAGTCGTACCCGCGGTACTCCAGCCGCTTCAGTCCGGCGAGGACCACGTCGAGGGCGGACTGCGAGCCGACGTATCCCACGATTCCGCACATAGCAACCCCTGTGTTGTGCCGTGTTGTGCCGTTTGCGACCTGTCGTGTGTCGTGGGTGACTGTACGTGACAAGGGGGTGGCGGGTGAATGAGGCGGGTTCGGGACGGGGGCTGCGTCGATCGCGGGCTGCACGTGCTTCATGGCGTGTCGCGCCCACGCGGCGGAGCCGCACATCGATACAGCCTCGCGCCCCTGGCGGGCGCTTCGGTGCCCAATGCGACACTGGGGCTGACATGAGTGAGACAGCACCTGTGCCGCACGCGCCCCTTCGGGCCCGGGCGGAGATCGATCTGGATGCCCTGCGGGCCAATGTGCGGACGTTGCGCGCGTCCGCCCCGGGCGCCGCGCTGATGGCCGTGGTCAAGTCGGACGCCTACGGCCACGGCGCGGTGCGCTGTGCGCGGGCCGCGGTCGAGGCGGGGGCCACCTGGCTGGGGACGGCCACGCCCGAGGAGGCGTTGGCGCTGCGCGCGGCCGGGCTGTCGGGGCGGCTGATGTGCTGGCTGTGGGCGCCGGGCGGGCCCTGGCGCGAGGCGGTCGAGGCGGATCTCGATGTCGCGGTCAGCGGGTTGTGGGCGCTGCGGGAGGTCACCGACGCGGCGCGGCGGGCGGGTCTGCGCGCCCGGGTGCAGCTCAAGGCCGACACGGGGCTCGGACGCAACGGCTGCCAGCCCGAGGACTGGCCGGAGTTGGTCGCCGAGGCGCTGCGCGCGGAGGCCGAGGGCCTGGTGAAGGTCACCGGACTCTGGTCGCACCTCGCGTGCGCCGACGAGCCGGGGCACCCCTCCATCGACGCCCAGCTCACCCGCTTCCGCGAGATGGTCGCGTACGCGGAGGGCCGGGGCGTCCGCCCCGAGGTGCGGCACATCGCCAACTCGCCCGCCACGCTCACCCGGCCGGACGCGCACTTCGACCTCGTACGGACGGGCATCGCGGTCTACGGCATCTCGCCCAGCCCGGAGCTGGGCAGCTCCGCCGACCTCGGGCTGCGGCCGGTGATGCGGCTCAGCGCCTCGCTCGCGCTGGTCAAGCACGTCACCGCCGGGCACGGCGTCAGCTACGGGCACCACTACGTCACTCCCGGCGCCACGACCCTCGGTCTGGTCCCGGTCGGCTACGCGGACGGCATCCCCCGGCACGCCTCCGGCAGCGGGCCCGTCCTGGTCGGCGGCAAGTGGCGGACGGTCGCGGGCCGGGTGGCCATGGACCAGTTCGTCGTCGACCTCGGCGGGGACGAACCCGCCGCCGGGGACGAGGTCGTGCTGTTCGGCTCCGGGGACGGCGGCGAACCGACCGCCGAGGACTGGGCGAAGGCGGCCGGGACCATCGCGTACGAGATCGTCACGCGCATCGGAACCCGCGTCCCGCGCGTCTACGTCAACACGGGTGAGTGAGCGGGCGCGGAGGACCGGGGCCCGTGAGGATGGGGATCCCGGGTAGCTGAGCAGCAAGTAAGGGCACGAGCAAGCGCACGAGTAAGTGCATGAGCAGGTACATGAGTAAGTGAAAGACGAACGAGACGGGTAACTCCGTACAGGCGTGCGGAGCGAGAGTGGTACCGAACAGGTCGGCGAAGAGGAGTGGGATGTGAGCGAGAGCAGCGCCGAGGCCGTGGAGGCCGTCGCGAGCGCGGCCGCCGCCACGGCCGCTTCCGGCGACGGGATCTGGCGCAGAGCCGGGGTCGCGGGGGCGGCGATAGGCGTCGTCGCGGCGGGCGCGGCGGCCGGTGTCGCCATAGAGCGGCTCACCGTCGGGCGCGGCATGCGCCGGAAGGCCCGTCTGGCGCTCGACTCCACCGGCCCGTACGGGGCGCTGCGCGGCATCCCCGGCAAGGCGGTCGCCGACGACGGCACCGAGCTGTACTACGAGGTCGACGACGTCGAGCCCGAGGCGGGTCTCTCGCCCCGCAGGCGCCGCCTGTTCGGCCGCAAGGCCCCGGCCCCCGTCACCGTCGTCTTCAGCCACGGCTACTGCCTCAACCAGGACTCCTGGCACTTCCAGCGGGCCGCGCTGCGCGGTGTCGTGCGGACCGTGCACTGGGATCAGCGCAGCCACGGCCGCTCCGGGCGCGGGGCCGGGCAGGCGGAGGAGGGGCGGCCGGTCACCATCGACCAGCTCGGGCGAGACCTGAAGGCCGTGATCGACGCGGCCGTGCCCCAGGGGCCGATCGTGCTCGTCGGGCACTCCATGGGCGGCATGACCGTCATGGCGCTGGCCGCGCACTACCCGGAGCTGATCAGCGAGCGGGTCGTCGCCGTCGCGCTGGTCGGTACGTCGTCGGGGCGGCTCGGCGAGGTCAACTTCGGGCTGCCCGTCGCCGGCGTCAACGCGGTGCGGCGGGTGCTGCCGGGGGTGCTGAGGGCGCTCGGGCAGCAGGCCGCGCTGGTGGAACGGGGGCGGCGGGCGACCGCCGATCTGTTCGCCGGGATCATCAAGCGGTACTCGTTCGCGTCGCGGGACGTCGACCCGGCGGTCGCGCGGTTCGCCGAACGGATGATCGAGGGCACCCCCATCGACGTCGTCGCCGAGTTCTATCCGGCGTTCACCGAGCACGACAAGACCGATGCGCTCGCGACCTTCACCGAACTGCCGGTGCTCGTACTGGCCGGGGTCAAGGACCTGGTCACACCGAGCGAGCACAGCGAGGCGATCGCCGATCTGCTGCCGGACGCGGAGCTGGTGCTCGTGCCGGACGCGGGACATCTGGTGATGCTGGAGCACCCCGAGGTGGTGACCGACCGGCTGGCCGACCTGCTCACCCGCGCGGGGGCCGTGCCGGCGGGGGCTACCGTAAGTGGTTATGGAAGCGCCAGCAGCACCGCACGTCCCGGGTGAGTCCGGGGCCTCTCTACAGATCACCGTCCAGTCGCCCGGGCAGATGCTGGAGCTGGGCCGTCGCCTGGCCAAGCTCCTGCGTGCGGGTGATCTCGTGATGCTCAACGGGGAGTTGGGTGCCGGGAAGACGACGCTCACCCGAGGGCTCGGCGAAGGGCTCGGGGTGCGCGGCGCCGTCACCTCGCCGACCTTCGTCATCGCCCGGGTCCATCCGTCGCTCGGGGAGGGGCCGCCGCTCGTCCATGTCGACGCGTACCGCCTGGGCGGCGGACTGGACGAGATGGAGGACCTCGATCTCGATGTCTCGCTGCCGGATTCGGTGATCGTCGTGGAGTGGGGCGAGGGCAAGGTCGAGGAGCTGACCGACGACCGGCTGAATGTCGTCATCCACCGGGCGGTCGGGGACACGACGGACGAGGTACGGCATGTGACGGTCACCGGACTGGGTGAACGGTGGGCGGCCGTGGAGCTCGGGGTGCTGTCCGCGTAACGGCTGGTGGACGTGCCGTCACCGGCCGTCGGTCCGGCTGCCGTCTGTTCCGACAAGCCGTCGGCAAGATGTTGCGTTGGTCGTCCTCGGCGTGGTCACATGGTAACCAGTCCTTGGTTAGGTGTACCTAACTTGGTTGCCGTGGCACCAGGAGGCGTCCATGCCTACAGCAGAGCGGGTTCCCTCCGGGGCGGGCGGGGTGTCGATGCGGGACCTCTTGGCCGCCTGTGCGGCGGCGAAGGCGGTCTCACGCCGCCGGCGGCTCCGCCGGTCAAGCGGGAGGGGCGGGGGTCTGGGGTCGACGGCCCCCAAGGCTGCGTAGACGTCTGCGCCCCGGGTGGGTGGAGCGGTCGTCGCGGCTGCGGGTGGGTGGGGGCTCGTCGCGCAGTTCCCCGCGCCCCTGAGTGGAGCGGCGGCTGAAAGGGCCCCTACTCCACGACGACCACCTTCGTGCCGATGCCTGCGAAGAGCCACATGGCCTTGCCGTCCTTGCGGGACTCCCGGATGCCGCCCGTCTTCGTGGTGGGGTCGGGGCGGGGGTGGAGCCGTCGACCGCCGCGCTGAAGCCCACCGAGATGCCGTCGACCGAGGCGAAACGGACGACGTGTTCGATCGGGGTGCCGTCCGAACCGGTGATGGCGGCCGAGCGGGACGAGACCGTGTACGTGGCGGGGGTGGGGTCGACCGTGCTCGGGGTGACCTCGAACGTGCGGGTGACCTTCTCGTTGGCGCCGACCAGCCAGACACGGTCCTCGTCGAGGGAGTAGACGACCCGCTCGCCGCTGCCCGAGTTCTCGGGGAGGGCCTCGTCGGTGTCCTTCTCCGCCTTGCCGGGAGCCTTGGACTGCTTGGCCTTCGGAGACTCCGATGCGGACGGTTTCCCCAGGTCGTCCGGCGATTTCGCCGACGCCTGGTAGGTGAGGAAACCGACTGCGGCGATGGCCGCCGCGGTGAGCCCGGCCACGAATACCGAGCTGCTACTGGCCACCTTCTGCGCCCACCTCTCGTACCCACGTACGCCCTTGAAGTACGTCTGTGCTGTGACGGTAGCAGCAGGGGGACCGTGCACCGGGTCGGCCGTGGCCCGGGCCGAAGCGCCGTAGGCTGTTTGCGTGCTCTTGCTCGCTCTGGATACCGCCACTCCCGCCGTCACCGTCGCGCTGCACGACGGGACGGATGTCGTCGCCGCGTCGAGCCAGGTGGACGCGCGACGCCACGGAGAACTGCTGCTGCCCGCCGTCGACCGGGTCCTCGCCGAGGCGGGCACCCGCCTCGACGCCGTCACCGGCATCGTCGTGGGCATCGGTCCCGGCCCGTACACGGGGCTGCGCGTCGGCCTCATGACCGCCGACACCTTCGGCCTCGCCCTCGGGGTCCCCGTCCACGGCCTGTGCACCCTCGACGGGCTCGCCTACGCGGCCGGGGCCGAGGACACGGTCGAGGGACCGTTCGTGGTCGCCACCGACGCCCGGCGCAAGGAGGTGTACTGGGCGCGGTACGAGGACGCGCGGACGAGAGCGACCGAGCCGGCCGTCGACCGGCCCGCCGAGATCGCGGACGCGGTCGCCGGCCTCCCCGCCGTGGGGGCGGGCGCGCTGCTCTACCCCGACACCTTCACCGACGCCCGCGCGCCCGAGCACGTCAGCGCCGCCGCCCTCGCCGCGCTCGCCGCCGAACGGCTCGCGGCCGGCGAGGAGCTGCCGGCGCCCCGGCCGCTGTACCTGCGCCGGCCCGACGCGCAGGTCCCCAAGAACTACAAGGTGGTCACCCCCAAGTGACGACCGCGGTGTTGCGCGAGATGCGCTGGTGGGACATCGAGCCCGTCCTGGAGCTGGAGAAGGACCTCTTCCCCGAGGACGCCTGGTCCCGGGGCATGTTCTGGTCGGACCTCGCCCACGCGCGGGGCCCGCACGCCACCCGGCGGTACGTCGTGGCGGTGGCCCCGGACGAGAACGGGGACGAGCGGATCGTCGGCTACGGAGGGCTCGCCTCCGCCGGTGACACCGCCGACGTCCAGACCATCGCCGTCGCCCGGGAGCACTGGGGCACCGGCCTCGGCGCGCTGATCCTCACCGAGCTGCTGCGGGCCGCCACCGCCTTCGAGTGCGCCCAGGTGATGCTCGAATGCCGGGTCGACAACGTCCGCGCCCAGAAGCTCTACGAACGCTTCGGCTTCGAGGCGATCGGCTTCCGCCGCGGCTACTACCAGCCGGGGAACGTGGACGCGCTGGTCATGCGCCTCAACGACCCTTCCACATCCGTACGAGGAACCGAGATCAATGGCTAGGGATGGCAAGGTCAATGGCTGACGAACCGCTGGTCCTGGGGATCGAGACCTCCTGCGACGAGACCGGTGTCGGCATCGTGCGCGGGACGACCCTGCTGGCCGACGCGATCGCGTCGAGCGTCGACGAGCACGCCCGGTTCGGTGGCGTGGTGCCCGAGGTCGCCTCCCGGGCGCACCTGGAGGCGATGGTCCCGACCATCGACCGCGCGCTGAAGGAAGCGGGGGTGAGCGCGAAGGACCTGGACGGGATCGCCGTCACCGCCGGGCCGGGGCTCGCGGGCGCGCTCCTGGTGGGCGTCTCGGCCGCGAAGGCGTACGCGTACGCGCTGGGCAAGCCGCTCTACGGGGTGAACCACCTGGCCTCCCACATCTGCGTCGACCAGCTGGAGCACGGGGCGCTGCCCGAGCCGACGATGGCGCTGCTGGTGTCCGGCGGCCACTCGTCGCTGCTGCTGTCGACGGACATCACCTCGGACGTCCGGCCGATGGGCGCGACCATCGACGACGCGGCGGGCGAGGCCTTCGACAAGATCGCGCGCGTGCTCAATCTCGGGTTCCCGGGCGGGCCGGTCATCGACCGGTACGCGAAGGAGGGGGACCCTACGGCCATCGCCTTCCCGCGCGGGCTGACCGGCCCCCGCGATCCCGCCTACGACTTCTCCTTCTCCGGGTTGAAGACCGCCGTGGCCCGCTGGATCGAGGCCAAGCGGGCGGCCGGGGAGGACGTTCCGGTGCGGGACGTCGCCGCGTCCTTCCAGGAGGCCGTGGTGGACGTGCTGACCAGGAAGGCCGTGCGGGCCTGCCGGGACGAGGGCGTCGACCACCTGATGATCGGCGGCGGTGTCGCCGCCAACTCCCGGCTCCGCGCCCTCGCCCAGGAGCGCTGCGAGGCCGCCGGCATCCGACTCCGGGTGCCCCGGCCCAAGCTGTGCACGGACAACGGGGCGATGGTGGCCGCGCTGGGCGCCGAGATGGTCGCGCGGGGGCGCTCCGCTTCGGACTGGGACCTGTCGGCGGACTCGTCGCTGCCGGTGACGGATCCTCATGTGCCGGGGGTCGCTTCCGGGCACGCGCATGACCACGGGCACGATCACGTTCACGAGGTCAGCAAGGAGAACCTTTACTCGTGACGGTCGCGCTGATGTGGGAGGCGCGGGCGGTGGCCGGGCGGGGGGAGGAACTCCTCGCCTGGGCGCGTGAGCAGGTCCAGGAGCTTCCCGTACGGCCGCTGCGGCGCGAGACCTTCCGGGCGCCGCAGGACCGGGTGCTGGTCATCACCTGGTGGGACGCGGCGTACGACGCCGAGCTGCCCGAACTGCCGGAGCCGGACCGGGAGTTGGTCAGTCGGGCCGTGCATCGGTGGCGGTTCGAGTCGCTGGGGGCGTGAGTCCGCGTCGGTGCCGGCGTTCGCCGAGGCGGTCGAAGGCGTAGAAGAGGACCGGGAGGCAGGCCGGCGGGACGCCCAGGACCAGGGCGTACAGGTGCGTCGGCCGGTCGGTGAAGCCCAGCCAGAGGTCGCCGACGAACATGGCTGCCATGACCACTGTGCTCGCGATGGCGGCCCGCTGCCACGCCTTGCGGCGCCGCGCCCCGCGTGCGATGCGTTCCTCCACCTCGGGCCGTGGGTCCATGGAGGTCAGCCCGAGTCGCAGGGCCGTGGCGCCCAGGTCGGCGATCTCCGCGATCGGGTCGGTCATCTGGTACTCGTCGACGTGGAGGAGGCGGACCCGGGTTCCGTCGGTCGCGTAGAGGTATCCCGACCAGCGAGGGCTGCCCCACCTGTTGTCCTCGACCCGGATGCCGTGGATCTCGGACCAGGCCCAGCTGCGGGTCCGGATCGCTCCGCGTACGGTGACGCCTTCGGCCGTGACGGACGTACGGGCCCTGAACTGCTCCAGCACCGTGCGGGTGACGACGAACAGCCAGGCCGCCACGGCCATCGCGCTACTGCTCGACGGGGTCCAGCGTCATCATCGAGTTCACCGACAGCGCGATGATGAAGGCTGCCGCGGCCATGGTGACGAGGAGGGCGGGGTGTATGCCTCTCCGTCTTCGGTACTCCCGGTCGATTTCGTTGCTCATCGGGTCGTTATAGCCCGTCGCCGTGAATGCCGGGCAAGGGGGGTCCGCGTGTACTGAGGGGGGAGTACGCGGCCGTTCGATGGACAGTACCGTGAGCGGACCGTCACTCTGGGTTGATGGTGCACGGTGTGGAGTGGGCTGCGCAGGGGCCGGGTGGTGAGCCCGAGTCGTCGGACAGCATGCGGGCGTTCGGGGCGGTCGTCCAGGCGCTGCGGGAGCATGCGGGGTTGAGCCGGGAGGAGTTCGGGGCGCGCGTTCATCTGTCCAAACACTCGGTGGCTTCGATCGAGTTGGGGCGACGGCTGGCGGATCAGCGGTTCGTCGAACTGGCGGAGGAGGCCACGGGGAACACGGGGGCGGTGCGGGGCGCGTTTCGGCATATGGCTCGACAGCCGGGGTTGGCGGCGTGGTTCAGGACGTGGGCGAGGCTGGAGAGGGAGGCGGCCGTTCTGGATACGTACGAGTGCAGGCTTGTGCCGGGCCTGTTGCAGCCGGAGTCGTACGTCCGGGCGGTCTTCGAGAACGCGGTCCCGCCGCTCACCGATGGTGAGTTGGACATGCAGGTGGCTGTCCGGATGGAGCGACAGCAACTGTTGCGGGAGCGCCCCAACACCTCGTTCAGCTTTATTGTCGAAGAGAGCGTGCTCCTGCGGGAGTTGGGCGGCCAGGAGGTGACGCGCTGCCTGTTGAACTACTTGCTGGAGTGCGCCGAGTTGCGTAACGCGAGCCTTCAGATCACGCCGCTGAAGCGCACGCAGCATGCCAGCCTGTCGGGGCCGCTCCAGCTGGTGGAGACACCGGACGGGCGGCGGCTCGCCTACGCCGAAGGGCACATGAACGGTCGGCTCATCGCTGACGCGAAGGACGTGGCTCTCCTCAACCAGCGTTATGCGAAACTGCGGTCGCAGGCTCTCACTCCGGAGGACTCCGTGAGCTTGCTGGAGCGACTGCGAGGAACCCTATGACTACCGCCGAACTCGCTTGGTTCAAGTCCAGCTACAGCACGGACCAGGGTGACAGCTGCATCGAAGTCGCCCTGGAGTGGCACAGGTCCACCTACAGCAGCCCGCAGGCCGACAGCTGCGTAGAGGTCGCCCCCACCCCCACCACTATCCACGTCCGCGACTCCAAAGACACCACCCGCCCCCACCTCGGTCTCGGCCCCGCCGCCTGGGCCGCGTTCGTCGTGCACGCGGCGGCCCAGGCGGACTGAAACCGCGGACTTCAGCTCTCCACGGTCCGGACCTCCGTCTCGCAATGCAGCCGGCGGTCCGGGCCGACCTCCCGTACCGGGCCCTCCAGCGTCAGCCGCACCCGGTGGCGGATGTCCGTGCTCGACGCGCCCAGGCGCAGTTCCAGGGCGCCCGGTTCCACCACAAGCCGTCCTGAGCGGTCCGTGAAGCACGAGACGTCGGGGTGGAAGCGGAACGTGACGCGCGAGGCATCCCCCGGCCCCAACTCCAGCCGCTGATAGGCGATCAGGCGGATGTCGGGGCGCGTCACCGAGGCCACCGGGTCGTGCAGGTACAGCTGCACGACCTCCGCGCCCGCGCGGTCGCCCGTGTTGCGCACGGTCACCGACACGTCGTACCCCTCGTCCTCGAAGTCCGTCCACGCGAACGTCGTGTACGAGCGGCCGTGCCCGAAGGGGTACAGCGGGGTCGGGTCGATGTTGCTCGCGCCGCCGAGCAGGCCCATGGGCGGCTGGAGGTACGTCCACGGCTGGCCGCCGGGGCGGTCGGGGACGCTGACCGGGAGGCGGCCGGAGGGGGAGATGCGGCCCGACAGCACTCCCGCCACCGACGGGCCGCCCTCCTCCCCGGGGAAGAACGCCTGGACGGTGGCCGCCAGCCGGCCGTTCCAGCGGCCCAGCGCGTAGGGGCGGCCGGTCAGCAGGAGCAGGACCACCGGCGTGCCCGTGGCGACCAGCGAGTCCAGCAGCTTCCCCTGGACGCCCGGCAGCCGGAGGTCCTCCGCGTCGCAGCCCTCGCCGGAGGTGCCCCGGCCGAAGAGCGCGGCGCGGTCGCCGAGGACCGCCACGCAGACGTCGGCCTCGGAGGCACGGGCGACCGCCTCGGGGAACCCGCCGGTGTCGGCGCCGTCGACCGTGCTGCCGGCGGCGTACGTGATCTTCGCGTCGGGGAGTTCCGTGCGCAGGGAGTCCAGGACCGTCGGGATCTCGATGCCGAGCGCGGTGCCGGGGTGGGCGGGCAGGACGTGGGACGGGAAGGAGTAGCAGCCCAGCATGGCCAGCGGGTCGTCGGCGCGGGGGCCCACGACCGCGATCCTTAGGTCGGGCGCGAGCGGCAGCACGGCGTCGGGGTTGTCCAGCAGGACCACCGACTCCTCGGCCAGGCGACGGGCCAGGGCGCGGTTGCGCGGGGGGTCCAGGTCGGCGGCGGGGGCGGCCGGCTCGGGACTCCAGTCCTCGTCCAGGAGGCCCAGTTCGCACTTCTGGAGCAGGACGCGGCGGGCGGCCACGTCCACCAGGGACTCGGGGATCTCGCCCGCCTTCACGGCCTCGATCAGGGGCTCGCCGTAGCAGCGCAGGCTCGGCAGCTCCACGTCGACGCCGGCGGCCAGCGCGGCATGGGCGGCCTCGGCGCGGCTGCCCGCCACGCGGTGGTTGGTCTCCAGGAAGCCGATACCGAAGTAGTCGGAGACGACCGTGCCGGTGAAGCCCCAGTCGTCGCGGAGGAGTTCCGTGAGCAGGGCCCGGTCGGCCGACACGGGGATGCCGTCGGTCTCCGTGTAGGCCGCCATCACCGAGCGGGCGCCGCCCTCCCGCAGCGCCATCTCGAAGGGCGGCAGGACCACGTCGCCGAACTCGCGGACGCCCGCGCGCACGGGCGCGTGGTTGCGGGCGCCCACCGAGGCGGCGTACCCGGCGAAATGCTTCAGCGTGGCCACGATCCCGGCCGACTCCAGGCCCCGTACGTACGCGGAGCCGATGGTGCCCACCAGGTACGGGTCCTCGCCCACGGTCTCCTCGACCCGCCCCCAGCGCGGGTCGCGGACGACGTCCAGGACGGGGGACAGGCCCTGGTGGACACCGACCGACGCCATGTCGTGGCCGATGTTGCGGGCCATCTCCTCGACGAGCGAGGGGTCGAAGGTCGCGCCCCAGGCGAGGGGGACCGGGTATGCCGTCGCGCGCCAGCTGGTGAAACCGGCCAGGCACTCCTCGTGGGCGACGGCCGGGATGCCGAAACGGCTCGCGGCCATGATGCGGCGCTGGAAGCGGGCCAGCACCTTGGCGCCCTCGGCCGGGTCGAGGGGGGCCGTGCCGAAGACGCGGGTGAGCTGCCCGAGGCCCCGGGTGATCAGCTCGTCGAAGTCGAACGCCTCCGTCATGCCCGCCTCGTCGGGGGCGATGTCCTCACCGTTCGCGTCGTTCTTCACCCACACGCCGTACAGCTGCGCGGTCTTTTCCTCCAAGGTCATCCTGGAGAGCAGGTCGTCGACCCGGGCCGCTGCGGGCAGGGCCGGGTCACGCCAAGGGGTTGTCATGAAACTCCTTCAGGGGTCGGCGAGTTTCAGAAGGTCGCGGGTGCCGAAGCAGGTGGGTCACTTGCCGCCCACGCCCATCAACCCGCCCACCAGGGCCCGTCGCGCCACCAGATACACGGCGAAGATCGGGATGCCGGAGAGGACGACCGAGGCGAGCAGGGCGGGGATGTTCACGCCGAACTGGCTGACGTAGTTGAACAGTCCGAGGGTGAGGACCCGGGGGCCGTCGGACTGGGTGAAGATCAGCGGGAAGAGGAAGCCGTTCCAGGCCTGGAGCGCCGAGAAGATGACGACCGTGCTGATGCCGCCCTTGGCGAGCGGGATCGTCAGCTGGAAGAGCACCCGCAGCGGGGACGCGCCGTCCAGGGCCATCGCCTCGTACAGGTCCTCGGAGACGTCCCGGAGCGTGCCCACCAGGACCAGGACCGAGACGGGCATCGCGAAGGCCGCCGTCGGGAGGATGACGGCCAGGAGGGTGTCGTAGAGGTCGAGTTTGGCGATCAGCAAATACAACGGGACGACCACGGCCTGGGCCGGGATCGCCACGCCCAGGAGGAAGAGGCGGAAGGCCATGTTCGACCAGCGGTCGCGGGTGCGGACGGCCACGTACGCGAGCGGGATGGACAGGGCCAGGACGATGCCCACGACCGACACCGCGACGATCGCCGTGTTGCTCAGCAGATGACCGAAGCCGCTGGTGAGGACGGTGTTGTAGTTGTCGAGGGTCGGGTCCGTGGGAGGCTTGAGGGGGTTGCCCGTCAGGGCCTTGTCCGCGCCCGTGAGCGACGCCGACAGCATCGCGTAGATCGGGATCAGGACGACGACCAGCCAGACGAACGCGCCGAGTCCCGCGACCGGGTTGGGCCGCCGGGTCCAGTGCCGGCGGCGCCGGGGTGACTGAGTGGACGGGCTCCCGTCCGGCTGCCGGGTGCTCGTGGGGCGCGCCAACGTGTCGTGTGACACTCCGTCACATCCCTTCGCGGGTGCTGCGCATGGCGCCGAAGCCCGTCAGCCGGACCAGGACCAGCGAGAGGCCCGTCGCGGCGATGACCAGGAACGACGCGATGGCGCTCGCGTAGCCGAAGTCGTACGTCTTGAAGCCGGCCTCGTACATCAGGTACGGCAGGATCGCGGTGTCCGTGCCGGGGCCGCCCTTGGTGAGGATCAGGACCGTCTCGAAGTACGTCAGTGAGCCGACGACCATCAGGACCGTGGACGTGGTGATCGTGTGCCGTAGCTGCGGCAGCGTGATCGAGAAGAACTGGCGGTAGCGGCCGGCGCCGTCGATGGCGGCGGCCTGATAGAGGACCTCGGGGATCTGACGGGCCCCGCCCTGGTAGATCAAGGTGTGGAAGGGGATGAACTGCCAGCCGCCGACGAAGACGATCGCGAGGAACGCGCCGCTCTGCGAGCCCAGGGTGTCCGCCTGGATGATGCCGAAGTTCGGGTCGAGCAGGGCGTAGAACAGGATCGCGATGGCGGTCGAGGAGAGCAGGAACGGCACGAAGAAGACCGCGGAGAGGATCGCGCGGTTGCGCTGCCGGCCCGCCGCCCAGACGCCGAGCAGCAGGGCGATGACCGTCTGGAAGACCCAGCTGGCGACCGTCAGGACGACGGTCAGCCACAGCGACTGGGTCATCCGCGGGTCGTCGAGGAGCTTTCGCCAGTTGTCCAGGCCGACCGGCCGCGGATCGCCGAGGCCGTCCCAGCTGGTGAAGGAGAGGTAGAGGGCGAGGGCCATCGGGACGACCGCGAAGAACGTGAAGAACAGGACACCGGGAAGGGCCCAGGCGGCGTGCGGACGGCCGGCGCGGCTCGCGCGGTGCTCCGGCCCCTTCCGCGCCGTCGGTCCCTTTCCCGGCGCCGGGGCCTTGTCGACCGTGACGGTCACTTCAGCCCCTTGCACGCCGTCACGAACTCGCTCGGCGAGGACTTGCCCGCGAACAGCTTGCCTATCTCCGTGTGCATCTTGGTGCCGATCCCGTCGCCGAGCGCCTGGTCCCAGGAGAGCGTGAAGGCGGGGGCCTTCTGCACCATGTCGTACTGGAACTTCGCGTACTCGGGGTTCGGCGCGGAGGCGAGGAGCGCGGCCGCGTTCGAGGTGGTCGGTACGTCGCCGTTGTCGACGAGGGCCTTCGCGTACGCCTCCGAGGCGCAGTCCTTGAGGAAGCCGACGGCCAGGTCCTTGTTCTTCGTACGGGCGTTGATGGACCAGTAGTTGGTGGGGTTGCCGACGACGTTGCGGACATCGCCGGTGCCGCCCTCGACCGTCGGGAAGGGGGCCCAGCCGAGGTTGCCCTTGGCGAAGTCCGGGAACTTGCCGAGCTGGGTCGAGTACTCCCAGGAGCCCATCAGGTGCATGGCGGCCTTGCCGCGCGCGAAGACCGCGGGGGCGCCGCCGTTGACGTACGACACCGAGGTGAACTTGGAGCCGAAGGCACCGTCGTCGACGAGTTCCTTGACCAGTTCGGCGGCCCTGAGCATCGCGGGGTCGCCCCAGCCCTCGAAGTCGCCGTCCTGGATGCGCTTGAAGACCTCGGGGCCGCCGAGCCGGTCGACCAGGTACTCCAGCCACATCAGGTTGGGCCAGAGGTCGGAGCCGCCGAGGGCGAAGGGGGTGATCCCGGCCTTCTTCAGCTTCGCGTTGTTGTCGAGCAACTGGTCCCAGGTGGTGGGCGGCTGGAGCTTGTGCTCGGCGAAGACGGACTTGTTGTAGAAGAGGATCACCGGCTGCATGCCGCGCATGGGGATGCCGTAGTGGCGGCCCTTCAGATCGCCGGCGGACAGGACCGAAGGCAGGAAGCCGTCCTTGAGCACCGGGTCGTCGTCGATGATGTCGGTGAGGTCGACGAGCTTGCCCGCGTCCTCGTACGGCTTGATCGAGCCGCCGCCCCAGTTGAAGAAGATGTCCGGGGCGCTGGGCGAGCCCATGGCCGTGCGGAGCTTGGGGGAGTAGTCGGAGCCGGGGACCTTCTGGAGCTTGATGGTGCCGCCGGCCTTCTTCGCCGCGGCCGACTTGTTGAACCGGTCGACGCTCGCCTGCTGGACCTTCACCGCGTCGTCGCCGTACACGAACGCGGTGAGCGTCTTGCCGTCCCCGCCGCCCGCGCCGCCGCCGGAGCCACAGCCGGTGAGACCGGCGCCGAGCCCGGCGGTGAGCAGCGAGGCGGACCCCGCGCCGAGGAACCAGCGCCTGCTGAACGGCCGGCCGCCCACGCCGCTTCCGGTGGACCCGCCCGCGCCGCTTCCGGTGGACCGGCCTGCGGTCGCCCCGGTGGACCGGCCTCTGCTCGACTCCATGACAGCACCCTTCGCGAATGTTCGGATGTGCGAATGTTTCGGATGTCACTTCGAATGTTCCGGGAACGTAAGGCCGCCGAAAGGGTTCGTCAAGGGGGCGCGCAGGGATACGATCTCGCACATGAAGCCCGCGAAGCCCGAGGAAATCCAGACAAGAGCGCGTTCGTCGCAGTCCACGCAGACCGCGACGCTCGCCGAGATCGCCCGCCAGGCCGGCGTCTCGGCTCCGACTGTTTCGAAGGTGCTCAACGGCCGCGCGGACGTCGCGCCCGCGACCCGCACCCGCGTCGAGGACCTGCTGCGCGAGTACGGCTACCGTCGCCGACGCGCCGAGGCGACGCGGTCCCCCCTCATCGACCTGGTCTTCCACGAGCTGGAGAGCGCCTGGGCCATGGAGGTCATCCGGGGCGTGGAGAACATCGCGCGGGAGGAGGGCCTGAGCGTCGTCCTCTCCGAGAGCGCGGGGCGGCTCACCCCCGGCCGTACCTGGGCCGACCAGGTGGCAGCCCGGCGCCCGCACGGCGTCGTGCTCGTCCTGTCGGGGCTGGACGAGTCCCAGCGCGCGCTGCTCACCAGCCGCTCCATCCCGTTCGTGGTGATGGACCCGGCGGGTGACCCCGGCGACGACGTGCCCTCGATCGGCGCCACCAACTGGCAGGGCGGCCTGGCCGCCACCCGCCACCTCGTCGAACTCGGCCACCGGCGGATCGGCGCCATCAGCGGGCCCTCGCGGATGATCTGCAGCCGCGCCCGGGTCGACGGCTACCGGGCCGCGCTGGAGACCGCCGGGCTGCCGGTCGTGGCCGACCTGATCAAGGCCGGGGACTTCCACCACGAGACGGGCTACCGGCTGGGGCTGGACCTGCTGCGCCGCCCCGACCGCCCGACCGCCGTCTTCGCCGGCAACGACCTCCAGGCCCTCGGTCTCTACGAGGCGGCCCGGGAACTGGGCCTGCGCATCCCTGAGGACCTCAGCGTCGTCGGCTTCGACGACCTGCCGGTGGCCCGCTGGGTGGGACCGCCGCTGACGACCGTGCGACAGCCCCTGATGGAGATGGCCGAGGCCGCGGCCCGCCTGGTGCTGGACCTGGGCCGCCAGGACGGGGGCCCGTCGGCGGCGACGAGAGTGGAACTGGCGACGAGCCTGGTGGTGCGCAGCAGCACGGGGGTGCCGCCGCTTCAGTAGCCCCTTCAGTCCTGAAAGGCCGGCGAAGCCGCCTTTCAGGGGCGCGGGGCTGCATCCATGTGCGGCTCCGCCGCGTGGGCGCGACAAGCCACGACGGCGCGTTGGCGGCCTGGAACCCGTCGCGGCAGACGGGTGTCCGGAAGTTGATGTGTTGACGGCCGAGCCGAGCCGCCTCACACTCCTCCGAAGCCAATCGGTTGCATAACCGAAACTTTCGGAGGCGCCCGCACGAGATCGCTGAGAACCGGCTTATCCCTCACCTCGCTGCTCACCGGCACCGTGGCCCTCGCAGCCCTGTTGGTCGCGGCCCCCACCGCCCACTCCGCCGACCCCGTACGTTCGGGGCGGGGCAGCAGGTCGGCCAGGTCTGGAACGCGAGCTGCGCCCAGACCGGTGCGGCGGTCAGTTGCTCCAACGCCTCCTGGAACGGGAGTGTCCTGAGCGGCGGTTCGGTGGCCTTCGGCTTCAACGGCACCTGGAGCGGGAGCAATCCCGCACCGAACGGTGACGCTGGGCTGAGCGGGACCGCAGAGGGCTGAGAAGTCTGAGAATTTCCGAAGGAAAGGCGGCATGAGGTTCTGCCCGTAACAATTCGGACGTAAGTTCCTGTGCGTGAATGGTGAAGAAAGCGCGTTCGGGGGCGGCAGCGGGGACCCGGGGACGGCGGCGCCGGCTGAAGATCGCCGGGGACTGCTCGCCGGGATCCTCGTGGTCGGCGCGGGCGGGACGGGCTGGGCCTTCTGGCGGCTGAACGACAACATCCAGAGCGTCGACATCGACGCCGCCCTCGGCGACAACCGCCCCGCGAAGGTCCGTTCCACCCCGGAGCCGTCCGCGTCGGCCACCGCCGAGGCTCTGCCGAGCGGTGCCCTGAACATCCTCGTCCTCGGCTCCGACTCCCGCAGCGGCAAGGAGAACGCGAAGCTCGGCGGCGGCGGTGAGGGGGCGGGGGCCCGCTCGGACACGGCGATGGTCGTCCACCTCGACGAGGGTCGCACCGGCGCGACGGTCGTCAGCATCCCCCGCGACACCCTCGTCACCCGCCCGTCCTGCCCGCTGGAGTCGGGCGGTTCGACGGCGGTGGCGTACAACGTGATGTTCAACAGCGCGTACGCGGTCGGCGGCCCGGTCTGCGCGGTGAAGACCGTCGAGTCGGTGACGGACGTCCGCATGGACCACTACGTCGAGATCGACTTCGCCGGCTTCGCGAAGCTCGTCGACGCCCTCGGCGGCGTCACGGTGACGACGGAGGAGGACATCGACGACGAGGACAGCCATCTGAGCCTGCGGGCCGGCACCCACCACCTGGACGGCGAGCAGGCCCTCGCCCTCGCCCGCACCCGGCACGGCATCGGCGACGGCAGCGACCTCGGCCGTATCGGTCTCCAGCAGAAACTGGTCAAGGCCCTCCTGGACCAGATCTCCTCGACCGACCTCCTGACCAACCCGGCCCAGCTCTACCGGGCCGCCGACGCGATCACCGGAAGCCTGACGACGGACACCGGCCTGGACTCCCTCACCGAACTGACGAGGCTGGGCGAGAGTGTGCGGGGGCTGTCCTCGGCCGGCACGAGGACCGTGATGATGCCGGTGGTCACGGCCCCGTACGACCGCAACCGGGTCGTGGCGGACGAGCCGGAGGCGGGGCGGCTGTGGGAGTCGCTGAAGTAGGGGCGAAGGGATCGCCGAGGCGGCGGCGAGAAAGTTTTGAAGAAGTTCGCCGGCCGTGTCGATCCGGGGTGCGGTCGTTCGACGTAGGGGTGAGAGTCGGGGAAAGCCCCCGCCCGCCGATGTCGTAGGAGCCACCATGCCGCGCTATCTGTCGCTGGTTCGGATCGACGAGAAGACCGCCCCCGCCGAGGGGCCCAGCCCCGAGCTGATGCAGCGGATGGGGGAGCTGCTGGAGGAGATCACCAAGGCCGGGGTCATGCTCGACACCGCCGGCCTGACGCCGACCGCCCAGGGCAAGAGGGTGCGCTGGGAGGGCGGGAAGCTCTCCGTCACGGACGGGCCGTTCACCGAGTCCAAGGAGGTCGTCGGCGGCTACGCGCTGATGCAGTGCAAGGACATGGCCGAGGCGATCGAGTGGACCCAGCGGTTCCTGAAGGTGCACGAGGAGCACTGGACGGTGACGTGCGAGGTGCGGGAGATCGCGGAGGGCTGAGCCCGTCCGGCCGGGTCCGCCGGGTGAACTTGTCCGGCCGGGTCCGCCGGTCGGGTCTGGTCTGTGCGGTCGGGTCTGTCCGGTTGAGCCCGCCGGCGGGGCCGCCGCTTCTCGGGCGCCGGGGATGTCGTGTCTGATGGTGGGCTGTGACTCCACAGCCCACCACGGACAGCACGCCCGACCCGGACCCGGCCCCGGAGGGAGGCCCGGACCCGGCCCCGGAGGGAGGCCCGGACCCGGAGAGGGGCCCGGTCTCGGAAAGGGATCCGGCCTCGGAGAAGAACCCGGACACGGAGAAGAACCCGGACACGGCCATCGAGACCGTCTTCCGGATCGAGTCGCCCAGAGTCATCGCCGGTGTCGCACGGATCGTGCGGGACGTCGGCATCGCGGAGGAGCTGGCGCAGGACGCGCTGGTCGCGGCGCTGGAGCAGTGGCCGAGGGACGGGGTGCCGGACAACCCGGGGGCCTGGCTGACGGCCACGGCCAAGCACCGGGCGATCGACCTCGTGCGCCGCCGGGAGCGGTACGCGCGCAAGCTCGCCGAGGTGGGGCGGGACCTGGAGGCGGCGGGGCCCTACCTCGACCAGCCGTCCGACCCGGACGACATCGACGACGACCTGCTCCGCCTGGTCTTCACGGCCTGCCACCCGGTGCTGTCCGCCGAGGCCCGCATCGCCCTCACCCTGCGCCTCCTCGGCGGCCTGACCACCACCGAGATCGCCCGCGCCTTCCTGACCCCCGAGCCGACGATCGCCCAGCGCGTCGTCCGCGCCAAGCGCACGCTGGCCACGAAGAACGTCGCCTTCGAAGTGCCGTACGGCCCCGACCGCGAGGCTCGCCTCGACTCGGTGCTCGAAGTCATCTACCTGATCTTCAACGAGGGGTACGCGGCCACCGCCGGCGACGACCTGCTGCGCCCGGCGCTCTGCGAGGACGCCCTCCGACTGGCGCGCGTCCTCGCCCAGTTGATGCCCAAGGAGCCCGAAGTGCACGGCCTGGTGGCCCTGCTGGAGCTTCAGGAGTCGCGGGCGGCGACCCGCACGGGGCCCGCCGGGGAGCCGGTCCTGCTGCGGGACCAGGACCGCCGCCGCTGGAACCGCCTCCTCATCGCCCGGGGCTTCACCGCGCTCGGCCGCGCCACGGCCGCCGCGCACGGCGCGCCGGGCCCGTACGCCCTCCAGGCGGCCATCGCCGCGTGCCACGCGCAGGCGCACACCTACGAGGAGACGGACTGGCCGAGAATCGCCACCCTCTACGCCCTGCTGGCCGCCCGAGCCCCGTCGCCCGTGGTCGAACTGAACCGCGCGGTCGCCGTCTCGATGGCCGAGGGCCCCGGTGCCGCCCTGGAGATCGTGGACGGCCTCACCGCCGAACCGGCCCTGCGCGACTACCACTTGCTGCCGAGTGTCCGAGGAGACCTGCTCCGCCGCCTGGGCCGCACGGAGGAGGCCAGAGCGGAGTTCCTACGGGCGGCGGGCCTGACCCGCAACGAACGCGAGCGCGAACTGCTGCTGGCACGAGCGGAGGAGGACGACCGAGGGGCCGGTGAAGAGGGCTGACTGACAGGGGGCTGAGAGGCGGGAAGAGGAGCGGTTGGGCCGCGCCCTGAGGACTGGGCCGGGACAGCCGTGCGACCGGCAGCCCCACGGGCGGCGACGGCACGGCGCGGTACCCCCTGGCGGAACCCGTCGGCGGTACCCCCGGCGGCACCCGCCCCCTACGCCGGGTGGCCGATCAGCATGGTGGGGGCTCCGGCCACCCGGGTCAGGAAGACCGTGGCCGAGTTGCGGCCCTGCGGCTTGACCTTCCTGCGCAGTTCCTCCGGCTCGACGGCCGACCCCCGCTTCTTCACCGTGAGGATGCCGACCTCCCGCTCGCGCAGCAGGGCCTTCAACTTCTTCACGTTGAAGGGCAGTTGGTCGGTGATCTCGTACGCCGCCGCGTACGGGGTGACACGGTGCTCGTCGGCCGTGACGTAGGCGATCGTGGGGTCGATCAGCCCGCCCTCCAGTTCCTCGGCGACCTCGGCGACCAGATGGGCGCGGATGACGGCGCCGTCGGGCTCGTACAGATACCGGCCCACCGGACGGACCGGCGGATCGGGCAGCATCGTCGCGGGGGTGGCGTGGACACCCGCCCCGGCGGGCAGCAGCATCGCCCGCCGCGCCCCCGGCGTCCCGTCCGCCCGGAACCAGAGCACGGCCTCCTTCACGTCCCCGCCGTCGGAGATCCACTCGGCCTCGGCCTCCGGCGGGATCGCCTCGTGCGGGATGCCCGGCGCGATCTTCAGCGCGCCGAGCGGCGCCTTCAGCGCGGCCGACACGGCCCAGGACAGGGGCGGGGAGTAGGCCTCCGGGTCGAAGATCCGGCCGCGCTTGGAGGAACGCCGGGCCGGGTCGACGAAGACGGCGTCGTACCCGTCCGTGTCCACCTCCGTCACATCCGCCTCACGCACCTTGATCAGCTCGGCTAGCCCGAGCGCGTCGGCGTTGGCGCGGGCCACCGCCACGGTCAGCGGGTCGCGGTCGACGGCCAGCACCCGGATCCCGGCGCGCGCGATCGCGATCGCGTCCCCGCCGATTCCGCAGCACAGATCGGCCACCGACCGCACGCCCAGCGCCCGGAGGCACTCGGCCCGGTACGTCGCCACGCTCGTCCTGGTCGACTGCTCGACCCCGTTCGGCGTGAAGAACATCCGCCCCGCGTCCGCCGCGCCGAACTTCGCCGCCGCCCGCTGCCGCAGCCGGGCCTGGGCCAGCGCCGCCGAGACCAGTTCGGCAGGGTGGTCGCGGCGCAGCCGGGTCGCCACGGCCAGCTCCCGGGCCGGCTCGGTGTCGCGCACCTCGTCGAGGAGGGCGCGGCCCTCGGAGGTGAGGAGGGGGCCAGGAAGGTGGCGGGGTCGAGGTCGTTCACCGGGTCATTGTCGGTCAGGGGACGGGGCCGGGGCCAGGGGAGGGCGGTCCGGGCCGAGGGAGGGAGGTGCGGGGCGAGGGGAGGGTGGTGTGGGCCAGTCGGTGGATGGTCGGGGACCGTGGCGGTGTCGGGGCGGTGGAGGCGGGCCGCCCTGCGAGGATGCGGCGCCATGCGATTCGTACGACAAAATGATGTAAAGACCGTGAAGCGGACGGGTCTCCGAAGGGGGCGGGGCGGTGTCCGGGGCTGCATCGCGCTGCTCGCCGTCGCGGCCGTGGTGTCCGGATGCGGCGGGGAAGGCTCCGAGGAGGCCTTGGAGCGGGGCTCCGCCGGGCGGCGAGGTGCCGCCGAGGCCGGGGCGGCCGCCGGGACCGGCGAACCCGCCCACGGCCAGCCGCGCGGGGCGCGGCAGCACGGACAGCAGCGCCTCGACGCGCCCGCCGCACGCGCCCTCGACGCGTACGCCGGGAAGGTGCGCCGAGCGCACGCCGCGCGGGTCGCCGCCGCGAAGCGCTGGGGGCTGGCGAAGGTGCCGCTGAGCGCGCCCGCGCCGCCGGTGCGGAAGCCGGAGCTCAGGACCCGCGAGGGGTTCGAGGTCGACGGGCACACGGAGGACGGCCTTCCCCCGGTCTTCACCACCGTCCCCACCCGCCACAAGGTCGTCTTCCTCACCATCGACGACGGCGCCGAGAAGGACCCCGCGTTCCTGCGGATGATGACCGACCTGCGGATCCCGTACACCGCCTTCCTCAGCGACTACCTGATCAAGGAGGACTACGGCTACTTCGCGCGGATGCGGGACCGTGGCGTCGCCCTCCACAACCACACCCTCCGCCATCGCCACCTGCCCCCGCTCTCCTACGCCGCCCAGAAGCACGAGATCTGCGGCATGCAGGACGTGATGGAGAAGCGGTACGGCACCCGGCCGACCCTCTTCCGGCCGCCGTACGGCAGCTACGACCGGGACACCCTGCGCGCCGCCGCGACCTGCGGGGTCAAGGCCGTCCCGCTCTGGAACGAGGAGGTCTTCGTCGACCGCTGGGACTACCGCGAGTCGGACCGCGAACTCCGCCCCGGCGACATCGTCCTCAGCCACTTCCGGGGCACCTCGGACTGGAAGGGCACCATGCCCGACATGATCCGCCGCTTCCTGAACCTGGTCACCGCCGAGGGCTACGCCGTGGCAAGGCTGGAGGACTACCTGTGAGGGCCGACGGGGGCGGACGGGGACCGGTCCGGGGCGGGTGGAGGCCTGTTCGGGGCGGGGGCACGGTCCGGGTGCGCTGGGCGTACGTCTTGCGCTGGGCGTACGCCGTGGGTGGGGTGCACGTCGTGGGCAGGGCGCAGGCCGCGAGGGGAGCGCGGCCTGTGGGGGGCGTGACGGCCGCGTGGGGAGCGCCGCCCATGGGTGGAGCATAGGCCGTGCGCGGGGCGCAGGCCGTGGATGGGGCGGCCGTGCGCGGGCGCCAACGACGCCCGGACGTCAGCCCCGCCCCTGACCACGACCGCCCTCGCCGCCGTCGCAGCCCTCGCGGCCCTGGCCGCGCTGCTTCACCGGGTGCGCTGCCGCCCCGGCGCACCCGGGCCCCGTCGCCCCGAGCCTGGGTGCGAACGGACCCATGAAGCCCGGCCCCGTCGCCCCGCGCCCGGGTGTGGGCGGGGCGATGCAGCCGCGTCCCGCACCTCCCCACTCCGGCGCGCACTCCCCGCACGCCCCCACCTCCACCCGTCGTCGCCCCCTACCGTCGCTGGGGCCTCCCGCCCCCTCGCCCCCGCGCCCGAGAAGCCCGACCGGCCCCGGCGCCCCGCGCGGCGGGGCCGGGGCTGCCGCCGGTCGTCGACCGGGTGCCGACCCGGGACAAGGTCGTCTTCCTGACGTACGACGACGGGGCCGAGAAGGACCCCCGGTTCGTGGACATGGTGCGCGAACTGCGGCTGCCGGTGAGCATGTTCCTGACGGACAGCGTCGTGGGGCCGGGATACGGCCACTTCGCACGGCTGCGAGCGGTCGGCGCCACCGTGCAGAACCACACGCTCGACCACACCGCCCTGCGCGGCCTGCCCTACGCCGGGCAGCGCGCCGAGATCTGCGGCCAGCAGAACAAGCTCAAACAGCGCTTCGGCGTCCGGCCGACCCTCTTCCGCCCGCCCTACGGCGTCTACGACACCACCACGCTCCGCGCCGCAGCCGACTGCGGCCTCTCCGCGGTGGTCCTGTGGCGCGCGTCCATGCAGATCCACGACCTCCGCTACGCCGTCGGCGACCGCCTCCGCCCGGGCGACATCGTCCTCGCCGGATTCCGGGGCCCTGACCAGCTCAAGGGCACCACCCTCACGGAGATGACGACCCGGCTGCTGCGCCGCGTCCAGGAGCAGGGACTGACGGTCGGCCGCCTGGAGGACTACCTCTGACACCGTGACGACCGACCGCCGCAACCCGCTCGATTAGCAGTCCGCTTGACCGAGTGCTAATCGCGGTCATAGTCTCAGGTCTGGCACTCCCCCCTGGAGAGTGCCAACAACGCGACGGGCAGGTCCGGCACCCGCGACGACGGATCCACCTGGTCGCCACCTCAGACAGTTAACCCCGTGAGATCTCCGAAGGGGGAGGTCGGATCGTGACGACCACCAGCTCCAAGGTTGCCATCAAGCCGCTCGAGGACCGCATCGTGGTCCAGCCGCTCGACGCCGAGCAGACCACCGCCTCTGGCCTGGTCATCCCGGACACCGCGAAGGAGAAGCCCCAGGAGGGCGTCGTCCTCGCCGTCGGTCCGGGCCGCTTCGAGGACGGCCAGCGCCTGCCGCTCGACGTCTCCGTCGGCGACATCGTGCTGTACAGCAAGTACGGCGGCACCGAGGTGAAGTACAACGGCGAGGAGTACCTCGTCCTCTCGGCTCGCGACGTGCTCGCGATCGTCGAGAAGTAGTTCACCCGCTTCACCGCTTCCTCACCGAAGCACCTTGCTTTTGAGCTGCGCCCTTGGCCCCCGCGACCACTAACAAGCCGGGCGTCGGGGGCGCAGTTCGTTTCACCCACGTTTTCCGAGAGGGCTGAACCGCTCCCATGGCGAAGATCCTGAAGTTCGACGAGGACGCCCGTCGCGCCCTCGAGCGCGGCGTCAACAAGCTTGCCGACACGGTCAAGGTGACGATCGGCCCCAAGGGCCGCAACGTCGTCATCGACAAGAAGTTCGGCGCCCCCACCATCACCAACGACGGTGTGACCATCGCCCGCGAGGTCGAGGTCGAGGACCCGTACGAGAACCTCGGCGCCCAGCTGGTGAAGGAGGTGGCGACCAAGACCAACGACATCGCGGGTGACGGCACCACCACCGCCACCGTGCTCGCCCAGGCGCTGGTGCGCGAGGGCCTGAAGAACGTCGCCGCCGGTGCCTCCCCGGCCGCCCTGAAGAAGGGCATCGACGCCGCGGTCAAGGCCGTGTCCGAGGAACTCCTCGCGACCGCCCGTCCGATCGACGAGAAGTCCGACATCGCCGCCGTCGCCGGTCTGTCCGCCCAGGACCAGCAGGTCGGCGAGCTCATCGCCGAGGCGATGGACAAGGTCGGCAAGGACGGTGTCATCACCGTCGAGGAGTCCAACACCTTCGGTCTGGAGCTGGACTTCACCGAGGGCATGGCCTTCGACAAGGGCTACCTCTCGCCGTACTTCGTCACCGACCAGGAGCGTATGGAGGCCGTCCTCGACGACCCGTACATCCTCATCCACCAGGGCAAGATCGGCGCCATCGCCGACCTGCTGCCGCTGCTGGAGAAGGTCATCCAGGCCAACGCCTCCAAGCCGCTGCTGATCATCGCCGAGGACGTCGAGGGCGAGGCCCTGTCGACCCTGGTCGTCAACAAGATCCGCGGCACCTTCAACGCGGTCGCCGTCAAGGCCCCCGGCTTCGGCGACCGTCGCAAGGCGATGCTGCAGGACATGGCGACGCTGACCGGCGCCGAGGTCATCTCCGAGGAGGTCGGCCTCAAGCTCGACCAGGTCGGTCTCGACGTGCTCGGCTCCGCCCGCCGCGTCACCGTCACCAAGGACGACACCACGATCGTCGACGGCGCCGGTGACTCCGGTGCGGTCCAGGGCCGCGTCGCCCAGATCAAGGCCGAGATCGAGAACACGGACTCCGACTGGGACCGCGAGAAGCTCCAGGAGCGCCTCGCGAAGCTGGCCGGCGGCGTGTGCGTCATCAAGGTCGGCGCCGCCACCGAGGTGGAGCTGAAGGAGAAGAAGCACCGTCTGGAGGACGCCATCTCCGCGACCCGCGCCGCGGTCGAGGAGGGCATCGTCTCCGGTGGTGGCTCCGCGCTCGTCCACGCCGTGAAGGTCCTGGAGGGCAACCTCGGCAAGACCGGCGACGAGGCCACCGGTGTCGCGGTCGTCCGCAAGGCCGCCGTCGAGCCGCTGCGCTGGATCGCCGAGAACGCCGGCCTGGAGGGCTACGTCATCACCTCCAAGGTCGCCGAACTCGACAAGGGCCAGGGCTTCAACGCCGCCACCGGCGAGTACGGCGACCTGGTCAAGGCCGGCGTCATCGACCCGGTCAAGGTCACCCGCTCCGCCCTGGAGAACGCCGCCTCCATCGCCTCCCTCCTCCTGACGACCGAGACCCTGGTCGTCGAGAAGAAGGAAGAGGAGCCGGCCGACGCGGGCCACGGCGGCCACGGCCACGCCCACTGACGTACGACGTCGGTAAGCCGTAGGCGAAGGCCCGGCACCCCGAGGGGTGCCGGGCCCTTCCCGTGTCCCCGCTCTCGCCCCCGCTCCCGGCGCCGCCTACCGCTCCAGCGCGTCGAGCGCGCCCAGCTGCCCCATCAGCCCGAGCCGGTCGTACTGCCACCAGCCCTCGACGATCTTCCCGTCCGGCGAGAAGCGGTGGATCGTCGTGCCGGTCATGGTGACCTCCCGCCCGGTGGCCGCGATCCCGAGGAAGTCGCCCTGGTGCGTGCCGTTCCACGTCCAGCGCGTGCACACCCGGTCACCCTGCGCGATCTGGTCACCGATCGCGAACGAGAAGTCGAAGGCGGCCCGCCACATGCCGACCTCGCGCCTGACCGCGTCCATGCCGATGGCGTCCTGCGGGTTGGCCGGATCGTGGTCGTGGTAGTCCTCGACCAACAGATCGTCGAGCGGCGGCAGTTCGCCCTCGGTCCCGATCGTCTCGAAGAACCTGCGCGCGTTCGCCGCGTACAACTGCTCGTCGCGCACCACGTCCAGATCGGTGAACGTGGGCATCTCGTCGCACAGCGCCACCATCTCCTGGAAGATCCGCTCCGTCTCCGGCAGCCCGGAGTTCCGCATCGCCTCCTCGTACGAGGGGAACTCCACGATCTCCACGAAGTGCGAGCCGTCCGAGCGGTCCTTCCCGACCACACTGTGTGTCGCGGTCCGCTTCCCCTTGGTCTGCTCCACCCAGGTGTCCATCAGCCGGTTCATCTCGTCGAACCTGCTGGTCCTGCAGTCGATGAGTTGCACGAATGTCATGACACACCGCCTCCGACCCCCCTGTGTCCGGATGAACAGCTCCATTGTCGCGCCGGGCCGCCGCCCCCACCCGCCGGGCCGTCCGGGGGACGGCTACTGCGGCCCGTACTTCCGTCCCGTCTTCGAGCTGATCCCGCCCAGCAGCCCGCGCGGCACCACCTTCACCACACCCATCAGCGCCTTGTAGCGGGGGTCCGGGATGGAGACGGACCTGCCGCGGGAGAGGTCGGCGAGCGCGGCGGTGACGAGCTTGTCGGCGTCGAGCCACATCCAGGAGGGGATGCTGTCGGTGCCCATGCCGGCCCGCTCGTGGAACTCGGTCCGGACGAAGCCGGGGCAGAGAGCCATCAGCCGCACCCCGGTCCCGGCCAGATCACGCGCGGCACCCTGAGTGAACTGCACGACCCACGCCTTCGACGCCCCGTACGTGCCGCGCGGCACGAAGGCCGCCACGGACGCCACGTTCACCACACCGCCCCGGCCTCGCTCGCGCATGGCCTCGGTGGCCGCCGAGGTCAGACGCAGGACCGCCTCGCAGTGGACCTTGAGCATCCGCAGCTCGTCGGCCATGGCGACGTCGAGGAAGCGGCCCTTGTTGCCGAAGCCGGCGTTGTTGATCAGCAGGTCGACCGGGTTCTTGCGGTCCGCCAGCCGCCGCGCCACCGTCTCGATGCCGTCGTCCTCCGCGAGGTCCGCCGTCAGCACCTCCGCCTCGATGCCGTGCCGGTCGTGCAGCTCGGTCGCCTGCTCCCGCAGCCGCTTGGTGTCCCGCGCCACCAGCACCAGGTTGTGCCCGTCCGCCGCCAGCCGCCGCGCGAAGGCGGCACCGATCCCCGCGGTCGATCCCGTAATCAGAGCCGTTGTCATGGCCCAAGCGTAGTGACCGGGACCGCGCGGGTCCGATTGCTCCACCGCACGTTCACCAGCGACTTCGCCGACACCTCGGTGAACACCCGCACCGCTGTGCCACCTTCACCGGCACCCCGCCCCGCACCGCCCGCACCGGCCCGTCACCCCGCGCCGCCACGTGCCTCCGCGCGATCTCCAGCACTTCCGGATGCAAGGCCTCGTCCGCCGCCAACAGCCTCGGCAGCAGGGAGTGTTGATCCATCATGGCGCGGAAGACGAGCGCCACGGTGACATCGTGGTCGGGCCGGTGGACGATCTCGATCGGATCGCCCGCGCTGATCTCGCCCGGCCGGATCACCCGCAGATACGCGCCGGGCGCGCCCTGGCGCGTGAAGCGCTTGACCCAGCCCCGTTCGCCCAGGTGGCGCTGGAAGTTGAGACAGGGGACGCGACCGGAGGTGACCTCCAGGACCACCTCGGAGCCGATCCGCCAGCGTTCGCCGACGAGGGCGCCGGAGACGTCGAGGCCCTGAGTGGTGAGGTTCTCGCCGAACACCCCGCTGGGCAGGGTGCGGCCCAGTTCGCGTTCCCAGCCGTCCAGGTCCTCCCGGGCGAAGGCGTAGACCGCCTGGTCGTCGCCGCCGTGATGCCGGGTGTTGCACACCGCGTCCCCGGCCACGCCGCTGGCGCCTACCCCCTTCGGTCCGGGCGCCGCCACCCGCACCGGCCCGTCCACCGGCCGCTTGTCGATGCCCGAGACCTTCTTCGACTCCTCCACGACGTCGACGGCTCTGGCCCGGCCCACATTCAGTGACAGAAGCTTCATACCGGCACCGTAGGCGCGCACGGTCAAAGCGTCGACGCAATATCCGGCACGCGGTCCAAGCCCCGCTTATGCTCGACCGCGTGATCGAGGCCCGTCATCTCCGCGTCCTGCGCGCCGTCGCCACCACCGGCTCGTTCTCCGCCGCCGGCCGGGAACTCGGCTGCACCCAGCCCGCCGTCAGCCAGCAGATGAAGGCGCTCGAAGCCTCTGTCGGCACCCCGCTGCTGGTCCGCACCGGCCGGAAGATGCGGCTGACCCAGGCGGGCGAGGCGCTGGTACGGCACGCGGCCGGCATCCTCGCCGGGCTCACCGCGGCGGAGGAGGAGGTCGCCGCCATCGCCGGGCTGCGCGCCGGACGGGTCCGCCTGGTCTCCTTCCCCAGCGGCAGCTCCACCCTGGTGCCCACCGCCCTGGCGGCCCTGCGCGCCGATCACCCCGGAACCCGGGTCTCCCTGGAGGAGGCCGAGCCGCCGCGGTCGGTCGAGATGCTGCGCGACGGCGACTGCGACATCGCGCTCGCCTTCCGCTACGAGGGCGCCCTGGGAGCAGAGGAGGGGGAGTGGGACGACCTGGTCGTGCGCCCCCTGCTCACCGACCGGCTCGTCGGGCTCGTCCCGCAGCGGCACCGGCTGGCCCGGGCGCGCTCCATCGGCATCGGCGAACTAGCCGGGGAATCCTGGATCGCCGGCTGCCCGCGCTGCCGGGGGCAACTGGTCCGGGTCTGCGAGAGCGCGGGCTTCACGCCCCGTATCGACTTCGCGACCGACGACTACCCGGCGGTGGTCGGACTGGTGGGCGCGGGGCTGGGCGTGGCCGTGCTGCCGGAGCTGGCCGTGGAGTCCGTACGCCCCAAGGGCGTGCGCACGGTGTCGGTCGAGCCGGCGGTGCACCGGGAGATCGTGGCGCTCACCCTGCCCGACCTGGCCCTCGTGCCCACGGTCGCGGCGACGCTGGACCGGCTGGCCGGAGCGGCCGCGCGCTAGCGCCATGCGCTGAAGAAACGTTCTTTCATGTATCCGAACCGCTGTCGCTCCCGGACGCGGACGCCGTCACCAGTCGGTGCCTGGCCCTGCCCATGAGCTCCTCGCGCTCGTCCTCGGTCAGCCCGCCCCACACGCCGTACGGCTCGCGCACCGCCAGGGCGTGGGCCGCGCACTGCGCGCGTACCGGGCATCGCATGCAGACCTCTTTGGCCGAGTTCTCACGAGCGCTCCGTGCCGCACCGCGTTCTCCTTCGGGATGGAAGAAGAGCGAGCTGTCGACCCCACGGCAGGCCGCGAGGAGCTGCCAGTCCCACAGATCAGCGTTCGGTCCGGGAAGGCGGGAGAAATCTGCCATTGCGTGTCCCCTTGTTGCCGTTCTGGGAGGAGATAGTGCCCATGACCGTACATCGACTATCTAAGAAGATGAAAATATGACTCATTGCGAATCTAGCCTCAAACACCAATAAATGGGAACAAAAACGTCTAAATGGGGCATAGGTTGTGATGAAACGTTGAGGGTCCGCCGCGCATGTCTGCACCGTGTCCGCCCCCTCACGTAGAGTGCCGAAGGTGACCAGCCATCCCGTAACTCTTTCGAGTGACCGTCGTTGAGACGGGCGGAGGCGGTTGAGAGAACAAGCGCTCGGGCAGGCGTTCGTGTCCGCTCGTGAGTGTCGACCGCACAGGTGACGATTTCGTACCAGCCTGGAGGCTCAAGGTGACGCGCATCAGCTGCGGAGGGCGGCCATGACATCCGTCCTCGTCTGCGACGACTCCCCGCTTGCCCGAGAGGCGCTGCGCCGCGCGGTGGCGACCGTGCCCGGCGTCGAGCGCGTGACCACGGCGGCCAACGGCGAGGAAGTCCTCCGCCGCTGGGGGGCCGACCGCTCGGACCTGATTCTGATGGACGTACGCATGCCCGGTCTGGGCGGCGTCGAGACCGTACGGCGGCTGCTGTCCGCCGACCCCGGGGCGCGCATCATCATGCTGACCGTCGCCGAGGACCTGGACGGCGTGGCCCTCGCGGTTGCCGCCGGCGCACGGGGCTATCTGCACAAGGACGCCTCCCGCGCGGAGCTGCGCGCCACGGTGACGCAGGCCCTCGCCGACCCGACCTGGCGGCTCGCCCCGCGCCGGCTGCGCTCCGCCGAGATGGGGGCCGCGCCGACGCTCACCGCGCGGGAGATCCAGGTCCTGGAGGGCATGAGTCACGGCCGCTCCAACGCCGAGATCGGTCGCGAGCTGTTCCTCTCCGAGGACACGGTCAAGACCCACGCCCGGCGCCTGTTCAAGAAGCTCGGCGCCTCGGACCGCGCGCACGCGGTGGCGCTCGGCTTCCGCTGGGGTCTGGTCCGCTGAGTGGACCGTGCCGGGGGTGGTCCCCCACGAGGAAGGAGCCCCGCCTGCCGCACGGCCGGCGGGGGTGACGAGACGATCCGCCGGGTGCCCGCTGCTCGTTTCGCCGCGGATGCCGCATCCTTGAGGTGTGGAGTCCCTAGGGGAGCAGTCGAACGAGCGGGAGGGGAGGGCGCAGGAGATGAGTTCCGGCGCGCCTGCTCATAACGCTTCGGTGCACAACCATGGACGTGGCGCCACGGACCGGACGGCCGCAAGGCACCATGGACCGATGCGCGACGACGAGACGACAGTGATCGGTGCGCTCGTGCATCGCGCGGTCGACGGGGACGAGCAGGCCACGCACGATCTGCTCGCCCATGTCCACCCGTTGGCGCTGCGCTACTGCCGCACCCGTCTGTCCCGGCTGCCGGGCGACGCACGGCACTTCGTGGAGGACCTGGCCCAGGAGGTCTGTGTCGCCGTCCTCCTCGCGCTGCCGCGCTACAAGGACACCGGAAGGCCGTTCGAGGCGTTCGTCTTCGCCATCGCCGGCCACAAGGTCGCCGACCTCCAGCGGGCCGCGATGCGCCACCCCGGATCGACGGCCGTCCCCTCGGACGAGATGCCGGAGCGCCCCGACGACTCCCTCGGCCCCGAGGAGCGCGCCCTGCTCAGCAGCGACGCCGAGTGGGCCAAGAAGCTCCTGGCCAACCTCCCCGAGAACCAGCGGGAGCTGCTGCTGCTGAGGATCGCGGTGGGGCTCACGGCCGAGGAGACCGGACAGATGCTGGGGATGTCACCGGGTGCGGTCCGGGTCGCCCAGCACCGGGCACTGAGCAGACTCCGGGCGCTGGCGGAGCAGTAGCCGCGGTCGCACGGGCCTCGGGGCGCCCCGTATGAACACGCGGGGCGCCTTTTCCGTACGAACATACGAAGCCCGGCAGTACTTCGTACCGTGGAATGTGTGCCCCGCGCTTCCCGTTAGCATGGACATCCGCACCGATCAAGGCCATTTGGGGAAGGTGTCATGACTGCCAACGTCGACGGAGTGCCCGGAAAGTTCGCGACTCTCGGGCTCACCTACGACGACGTGCTGCTGCTGCCGGGTGCATCCGAGGTGCTCCCGAACGCGGTCGACACCTCGTCCCGGATCTCCCGCAACGTCCGCGTGAACATCCCGCTGCTCTCCGCCGCCATGGACAAGGTCACCGAGTCCCGTATGGCGATCGCGATGGCCCGCCAGGGCGGCGTCGGTGTGCTGCACCGCAACCTCTCCGTCGAGGACCAGGTCAACCAGGTCGACCTCGTGAAGCGCTCCGAGTCCGGGATGGTCACCGACCCGATCACGGTCAACCCGGACGCGACGCTGGCCGAGGCCGACGCGCTGTGCGCCAAGTTCCGCATCAGCGGCGTGCCCGTCACCGACGGCAACAAGAAGCTTCTCGGCATCGTCACCAACCGCGACATGGCCTTCGAGACCGACCGCTCCCGTCAGGTGCGTGAGGTCATGACCCCGATGCCGCTGGTCACCGGCCATGTCGGCATCTCCGGCACCGACGCCATGGAGCTGCTGCGCCGCCACAAGATCGAGAAGCTTCCGCTGGTCGACGAGGCAGGCGTCCTCAAGGGCCTCATCACGGTCAAGGACTTCGTCAAGGCCGAGCAGTACCCGAACGCGGCCAAGGACGCCGAGGGCCGTCTGATCGTCGGCGCCGCCGTGGGCGCCAGCCCCGAGGCGCTGGAGCGGGCCCAGGCGCTCGCCGAGGCGGGGGTGGACTTCCTGGTCGTCGACACCTCGCACGGCCACAACAGCAACGCCCTCAGTTGGATGTCGAAGATCAAGTCCAGCGTCGGCGTCGACGTGATCGGCGGCAACGTCGCCACCCGCGACGGCGCCCAAGCCCTGATCGACGCCGGTGTCGACGGCATCAAGGTCGGCGTCGGCCCCGGCTCGATCTGTACGACTCGGGTGGTCGCCGGTATCGGCGTCCCGCAGGTCACCGCCATCTACGAGGCGTCCCTCGCCGCCCGCCCGGCCGGGGTCCCGCTGATCGGCGACGGCGGTCTGCAGTACTCCGGCGACATCGGCAAGGCGCTCGCCGCCGGCGCCGACACCGTGATGCTGGGCAGCCTCCTCGCCGGCTGCGAGGAGTCGCCCGGCGAGCTGCAGTTCATCAACGGCAAGCAGTTCAAGTCGTACCGGGGCATGGGTTCGCTGGGCGCGATGCAGTCCCGCGGCCAGGGCCGGTCGTACTCGAAGGACCGCTACTTCCAGGCCGAGGTCGCCGCCGACGACAAGCTCGTGCCCGAGGGCATCGAGGGCCAGGTGCCCTACCGCGGTCCGCTGGCGAACGTCCTGCACCAGCTCGTCGGCGGTCTGCGCCAGACCATGGGCTATGTGGGCGCTGCCACCATCGAGGAGATGGAGACCAAGGGCCGGTTCGTCCGGATCACCTCCGCGGGCCTCAAGGAGAGCCACCCGCACGACATCCAGATGACGGTCGAGGCGCCGAACTACAGCCGTAAGTAACAGCCGCAAGCAGTCGGCACCCTGCTCCAGGGCGGTTCCGGGGACTCCGGAACCGCCCTCGGCGTGCCCGTCGGCGATACTGGTAGACGCTGAACGCATCAGGGAAAGGCCACAGACGTGACTGAGATCGAGATCGGGCGCGGCAAGCGCGGCCGCCGGGCGTACGCCTTCGACGACATCGCCGTCGTCCCCAGCCGCCGTACGCGGGACCCGAAGGAGGTCTCGATCGCCTGGCAGATCGACGCCTACCGCTTCGAGCTGCCGTTCCTGGCCGCCCCCATGGACTCGGTCGTCTCCCCGGCCACCGCGATCCGCATCGGAGAGATGGGCGGCCTCGGCGTCCTGAACCTGGAAGGTCTCTGGACCCGGTACGAGGACCCGCAGCCGCTGCTCGACGAGATCACCGGCCTGCCCGTCGAGGCCGCGACCCGTCGCCTCCAGGAGATCTACGCCGCTCCCATCAAGGAGGAGCTGATCGGGCAGCGCATCAAGGAGGTGCGCGACTCGGGCGTCGTGACCGCCGCCGCGCTCTCCCCGCAGCGCACCGCCCAGTTCTCCAAGGCCGTCGTGGACGCGGGCGTCGACATCTTCGTCATCCGCGGCACGACCGTGTCGGCGGAGCACGTCTCCGGTTCGCACGAGCCGCTGAACCTGAAGCAGTTCATCTACGAGCTGGACGTCCCCGTGATCGTCGGCGGCTGCGCCACCTACACGGCCGCCCTGCACCTGATGCGCACCGGCGCGGCCGGTGTCCTCGTCGGCTTCGGCGGCGGCGCCGCGCACACCACGCGCAACGTCCTCGGCATTCGGGTCCCGATGGCGACGGCGGTGGCCGACGTCGCCGCGGCCCGTCGGGACTACATGGACGAGTCCGGCGGCCGGTACGTGCACGTCATCGCCGACGGTGGCGTGGGCTGGTCCGGCGACATCCCCAAGGCGATCGCCTGCGGCGCGGACGCGGTGATGATGGGCTCGCCGCTGGCCCGCGCGACGGACGCGCCCGGCAAGGGCAACCACTGGGGCATGGAGGCGGTGAACGAGGAGCTGCCGCGCGGCATGAAGGTCGACCTGGGGACCGTGGGGACGATCGAGGAGGTCCTCACGGGGCCGTCCCACACGCCCGACGGTTCCATGAACCTCTTCGGCGCGCTGCGGCGGGCGATGGCCACGACCGGGTACAGCGAGCTGAAGGAGTTCCAGCGGGTCGAGGTGACGGTGGCGGATTCGCCGCACATGCGGTGACGCTGCGCTTGGCTTGAGCAGGGCTTGGGGCTCGGTTGCCTTCGGGTGGCCGGGCCCTTTTGTGTGCCCAAGTGGGGTGGTGGGGGCGTGCGTTGTGGGGTGGGGGCGCGTGGGGGTGTTGGGGACGAATGTGGGCCGAATGGGCGTAGCCGGGCGATAGCGTTCGTGTCCGGCGCCCCAGTTCGGCTGGGAGCCCCCTTCCAAGGACCTGGTCCGGACCCCGCCCTCGGGGCCCGGCCCGATTCCGACGGACCGTCCACCGGGCTAATGGGCGGTGTCGTGGAAGGGGGCGCCCATGGGACGTCACCGCAAGCCCACCCGCTGGGACCGGCTCCGTCTTCGGATGGTGCAGTGCCGGAGGAGGTGGATCTTGCGGATTTTCGGATGGTGAGCGGCCGCCCCCGCGCCAACTAGGGGCGGACACTCCGTGAACCATCCAGGAGCCTGCCGCAGCAGCCACTGCGGTGGGCTCCACCTGTTTCGTACGGTACCGGGGTGGGGCGGTGTATGCCACCAGCTCCGGAAGCCAGGGCTGTGTCGGGCGCCCCCTCTCACAACCTGTGCGCCGCCCCCGTGGGCGTAGCGCCCCGGGTGTCCAGCAGCAGTTGCGCCTTCACCGACAGGCCCTGGAGGTCGTAGGTGCGGTGTTGCTGGAGGAGGATCGTCAGGTCGGCGTCGGCGGTGGCCTCGTAGAGGGAGTCGGCGCGGGGGATGGGGCGGTCGAGGACGCTCCAGGTCGGGACGTGCGGGTCGTGGTAGCTGACGTGGGCGCCGAGTTCGATGAGACGGCGGGCGATCTCGTCGGCGGGGGTGCCCTGTTGGTCGGGGACGTCGGGCTTGTAGGTGACGCCGAGGAGGAGGACGCGGGCGCCCCGGGCCGACTTGCCGTGCTCGTTGAGGAGGGTGGCGGCGCGCTGGACGACGTACCGGGGCATGCGGTGGTTGACGCGCTGGGCCAGTTCGACCATGCGGAGCGAGCGGGGGGCGTGGCCCGCGAGGTCCTGGGGAGGGCGTGGCCGCCGACGCCGGGGCCGGGGCGGAACGCCTGGAAGCCGAAGGGTTTGGTCTCGGCACAGCGGATGACGTCCCAGAGGTCGACGTTCAGGTCGTGGCAGAGGGCCGCCATCTCGTTGACCAGGGCGATGTTGACGTGACGGTAGTTGGTCTCCAGGAGGTGGACCGTCTCCGCCTCGCGCAGGCCGCGCGCGCGTACCACCTTGTCGGTGAGCCGGCCGTAGAACGCCGCCGCCGATTCCGTGCAGGCGGGGGTGAGGCCGCCGATCACCTTGGGGATGTTGGCGGGGCCGTAGGCGCGGTTGCCCGGGTCGACGCGGGCCGGGGAGTAGGCGAGGTGGAAGTCGCGGCCCGCGCGGAGGCCTGAGCCCTCTTCGAGGAGGGGGCGCAGGAGGTCCCCGGTGGTGCCCGGGGGGACCGGGGACTCCAGGATGACCGTGGTGTGCGGGCGCAGCCGGGCGGCCAGTGTGCGGGCGGCCTCCTCGACCTGGGTGAGGTCGAGCGAGCCGTCGGCGCCGAGTGGGGCGGGGGCGCAGATGACGGCCGTACGGACGCGGCCGAGTTCGGCGGGGCTGGTGGTGGGCTTGAAGCCGCGGGCCAGCATGCGGCGGAGCTCGCCGGGTGTGAGGGAGCCGGAGTCGGGGCCGGTGCGGTAACCGAGCGTGGCGATGCCGGCGGCCACGGCGGCCTGGGCCAGCGGCAGCCCCAACTGGCCGAGTCCGATCACGGCGAGATCTGCGGGCATGGCGGGGCCGTCCTTCCCAGTAACCGAAGCGGGACAGACGCGCAAGCCCGGTGGTCTGGATGAGCGAGCGCAATGTCACATTAGGCGGAAATATGACCGATATGCGGGATTGGGGAGTTGTTTTTCTGTGCGCGTCCTGCGGAGTTATCCACAGGCCGGGGGCCGGTGGTGGCCGAAGTCGGGCAACACGGTCAGAATTTTGGGCAGGGGATGCGAGAGGGACGAAAGAGCTGGGTCTCGCCGACGGGCACGGACGGATGAGGCCGACGCGACGGACAGCGGGAGGCAGCGGTGAGGACAGCGGCACTGGGACCGGCGCAACGCGCCGAGTCACTGGCGGGTATGGCCGAGCGCGAGCTGGACGTACTGGTCGTGGGTGGTGGCGTGGTCGGTGCGGGCACGGCCCTGGACGCCGTGACCCGCGGTCTGTCCACGGGCCTGGTCGAGGCACGTGACTGGGCGTCGGGCACCTCCAGCCGGTCCAGCAAACTGATCCACGGCGGTCTGCGCTATCTGGAGATGCTCGACTTCGCCCTCGTCCGGGAGGCCCTCAAGGAGCGGGGGCTGCTGCTGGAGCGGCTGGCCCCCCACCTCGTGAAGCCCGTGCCCTTCCTCTATCCCCTGCAGCACAAGGGCTGGGAGCGGTGGTACGCGGGCTCGGGCGTCGCGCTGTACGACGGGATGTCCATGGCGCGCGCGCACGGGCGAGGGCTGCCGATCCATCGTCACCTGACCCGTCGCCACGCCCTGCGGATCGCCCCCTGCTTGAAGAAGGACGCGCTGGTCGGTGCCTTGCAGTACTACGACGCCCAGATGGACGACGCCCGGTACGTCGCCACCATGGTGCGCACGGCCGCGTCGTACGGGGCGAAGGTCGCCAACCGCGCGCGGGTGACCGGATTCCTGCGGGAGGGCGAACGGGTCGTCGGGGCCAGGGTGCAGGACGTCGAGGGCGGCGGGGAGTACGAGGTCCGCGCCCGACAGGTCGTCAACGCGACCGGGGTGTGGACCGACGACACCCAGGCGATGGTGGGCGAGCGCGGACAGTTCCACGTACGGGCCTCCAAGGGCATCCATCTGGTCGTACCGAAGGACCGGATCCACTCCACGACCGGGCTGATCCTGCGGACCGAGAAGTCCGTGCTGTTCGTCATCCCCTGGGGGCGGCACTGGATCGTGGGCACCACTGACACCGACTGGGACCTCGACAAGGCGCATCCGGCGGCCTCCAGCGCGGACATCGACTATCTGCTGGAGCATGTGAACTCGGTCCTGGCGGTGCCGCTGACGCGGGACGACGTCCAGGGGGTGTATGCCGGACTGCGGCCCTTGCTCGCGGGGGAGTCGGACGCCACCAGCAAGCTCTCGCGGGAGCACATCGTGGCGCATCCGGTGCCGGGGCTGGTCGTGGTGGCCGGGGGCAAGTACACGACGTACCGGGTCATGGCCAAGGACGCGGTGGACGCGGCCGTGCACGGGCTCGACCAGCGGGTCGCGGAGTGTGTCACCGAGGACGTGCCGCTGCTGGGCGCCGAGGGGTACCGGGCGTTGTGGAACGCGCGGGCGCGGATCGCGGCGAGCACCGGGCTGCACGTGGTGCGGGTGGAGCATCTGCTGAACCGGTACGGGTCGGCCACCGAGGAGGTGCTCGAACTGATCGCCTCCGATCCTTCGCTGGGGGAGCCGCTGCGGGCGGCCGACGACTATCTGCGGGCCGAGGTGGTGTACGCGGCCTCGCACGAGGGGGCGCGGCATCTCGACGACGTGCTCACGCGGCGGACGCGGATCTCGATCGAGACGTTCGACCGGGGGACGCGCAGTGCGCGGGAGGCGGCGGAGCTGATGGCTCCGGTGCTCGGGTGGGACAAGGACCAGATCGAACGGGAGGTTCAGCACTACGAGAAGAGGGTGGAGGCGGAGCGGGAGTCGCAGCGGCAGCCGGACGACCTGACGGCGGACGCGGCGCGGTTGGGGGCGCCGGACATCGTGCCGCTGTAGCCGGACACGGGCTGGTCCGTTTCTGGGCGGGGCTCAGAAACGGGGTGCCAGTGGTGAAGTGTGGGTGGGTGTGGTGAGGGGCTTGGAGGTGGGGTGGCCGGTTGAGGGGCCCTGGGCGTGGGGCGGTTGGCGGGTGGGTGACAATGGAGGCTCTGTCAGGGCGGGTTGTATGAGGGGACGCATGTCGGAGGCGGAGCGGGCTGGGGAATCCCGTCAGGACAAGGACGCACGTCTCCTCGCCGGGCGGTACCGGCTGGGAGGGGTGCTCGGTCGCGGCGGCATGGGCACGGTGTGGCGTGCCATGGACGAGACGTTGGGCCGTACGGTCGCCGTCAAGGAGTTGAGGTTCCCGTCGAGCATCGACGAGGACGAGAAACGGCGGCTCATCACACGCACGCTGCGCGAGGCCAAGGCGATCGCGCGGATTCGGAACAACGCCGCGGTGACGGTGTTCGACGTCGTCCACGAGGACGACCGGCCGTGGATCGTCATGGAGCTCGTCGAGGGCAAGTCGCTCGCCGAGGTCATCCGGGAGGACGGCGTCCTCGAACCGAGGCGCGCCGCCGAGGTGGGGCTCGCCATCCTCGACGTGCTGCGCGCCGCGCACCGCGAGGGCATCCTGCACCGGGACGTGAAGCCGTCCAACGTGCTCATCGACAAGCACGACGGCCGGGTCGTCCTCACCGACTTCGGTATCGCCCAGGTCGAGGGCGACCCCTCCATCACCTCGACCGGCATGCTCGTGGGCGCTCCCTCCTACATCTCGCCGGAGCGGGCGCGCGGGCACAAGCCCGGGCCCGCCGCCGACCTGTGGTCGCTCGGCGGTCTGCTCTACGCGGCGGTCGAAGGGGTGCCGCCCTACGACAAGGGTTCCGCCATAGCGACACTGACCGCGGTGATGACCGAGCCGGTGCCGCAGCCGAAGCGCGCCGGGGCCCTCAAGGACGTCATCTTCGGCCTGCTCACCAAGGACCCCGAGCGACGTCTCGACGACGCCGGCGCACGGGCCATGCTCAACAGCGTGATCCACGCGCCCGACCCGAAGGACGTCGATCCGGTGGACGCCACCCGGGTCGTGCCGTTGCCGCCGGCTCCGGAGGAGCGCGCGAAGAAGGGCGGTTCCGGTGGGGCCGGGGCCAAGGGCGGTGCGGGCGAGCGGGTTCGGGCGCCCCGGTGGTCCATGCGGAAGGGGCCGGCCGCGGCTGCGGCCGGGGCCGCCGGTGGGGCAGCGGCCGGCGGAGCCGGCACCGGCGTCGGCGCCGCGCGGGGTACCTCCGGTGGGACTTCGGGAGGGGCCTCCGGCGCGGTTTCCGGTGGGCGCGGTGCGAAGTCCTCGGCCTCGGCGGCCGTGACGACGCGGTCTGCTTCCGTCGGGGTGTCGTCCGGGGCCGACAGCGCGACGAAGGGCGGGGGCGCGGCGCAGGCGGACAAACCGGCGTCCGCGGTGCCCGGCCCCCGGGCCGGCGGAACCGGTCAGGGCGCGGGCCCGGGGAACTCCGTCTCGGCGGGGCGGACTTCGGGGTGGCCCGAGATGACGCCGCCGGATCTGCCGCCGCGGCCGGTGCCCAGGGCGCCGATCACGGACGTGGTGTCGCGGCGGACGCTGGCGGTCATCGCCGTGGCCGTGGCCCTCGCCGTCCTCGGAACCGTCCTGGTGCTCACCCTCGGTGGGGACGACGGCAGTTCGACCGGCAGCAAGGGTGCCGACACCAAGGCGGCCGCGTCCAGCGGGTCGGCGTCGGGGAGCGACGCCGACAGCAAGGACGCGGACAAGGGCACGGACGAGGACACCGGCAAGGAGAAGGGGTCCGACCCCAGCCCCGACGGGGAGACGACGGAGGAGGCCACCGGGTCGGGTGGGGCGGGCGGCAGCTCGCCGAGCCCTACGGGCGGGTCGAACGGCGCCGGAAGCGGTGACGGCTCCGGCTCCGGCTCGGGCGACATCGCGGCCGAGACGTACAAGAGCGCTCAGGGGTTCTCGATCGGGCTGCCCGACGGGTGGAAGTACCAGTCCACGGACAACGCGGGTGCCCGGTTCTCCGGCCCCGACGGCCAGCGCCTGCTCGTCGGGTG
Organism: Streptomyces sp. MNU76; assembly: GCF_020982545.1. Classification (GTDB taxonomy): domain Bacteria; phylum Actinomycetota; class Actinomycetes; order Streptomycetales; family Streptomycetaceae; genus Streptomyces. Next base: position 845,330 of record NZ_JAJKLK010000019.1, read on the forward strand.
GACGTCCACGCCGAAGAGCGACCCGGTCGCGGACTGGAAGAACCAGGAGCGCTACATGACGCGCTCGCAGTACAAGCGGATCCGAATAGAGTCGGTGGACTACCGGGGCTGGAACGCGGCCGACTGGGAGTTCACCTACATGGAGAGCGGGACGAAGAACCGGTCGATCGACCGGGGGTTCGTCGTCGACTCGCAGCAGGGATACGCGTTGATGTACACCGCGAAGGCCGCGAAGTGGAGCGGTGAGCTGCGCAAGGACACCTGGCGGACCTTCACGAAGACGTTCGAGCCGAAGGCGTAGGGCTTCGCGCCCGGTGAGTGGGGGCGCGTGGCGGTGGGCGGTGTGCGCCGGTGTGTTGAGGGTGAGGGTGCTGTGCGGGCCCGTGCCTCGGTTCGGGGTGCCGTACGGGGGCGTGCGGGTGCGCGGGGCGGGGCGAGGCGGCTCCGTATGAGCTCAGCTTCGGGAGTTGTGCCCGCCGGGTGAGTTCGGCGACGGGTCTTCCGGGGAAGATCGGATGCGTTCGAGCGCATTCGAGACGAACGAGATATCGCATCGAGTCAATGTGAGTTGCCTCCGGCACGTATCATGAAGGGCTGCGGATCGTACGCATCCAGCACGGAACGGGTCGCTGGGCGAGCGGAATTGACCAACCGGGCGGTCGGGGGAGGGCATTGTGGACGCATACGCGGGGCGGGTGCTCGCCGACCGCTATCGCCTGCCGCTGCCGCCCTCCGACGAGTACGAACCCGCCGCCGAGATACGCGCCTTCGACACCTACAGCGGGCAGGAAGTCCTGGTCCGGCAGGTGCCGCTGCCCGAGGTGGTCGAGGCCGAGGTGCTCGACTCCGACGGTCTGCCCGAGGGGTACGTCGCGCGGGACGGCGGGGCGCGCCGGGGCGCCGGACGGGCCACGCGTGGGTCCGCCGACCCCGCCGTACGGCGGGCCGTCGAGGCCGCGCAGGCCGCCGCGCAGATCCCCGACCATCCCCGGCTCGACCAGGTCTTCGACGTGTTCGCCGAGGGCGGCTCGTTGTGGATAGTGAGCGAACTGGTGTCCGCCCGCACGCTGGAGGCGCTCCTCGCCGAGCAGCCGCTGACGCCGTACCGCGCGGCCGAGGTCGCCGCCGACGTGCTCACCGCGCTGCGGGCGCTGCACGCGCACGGCTGGGTCCACCGGAACATCACCGCCCGTACGGTGCTGGTCTGCGACGACGGCCGGGTGATGCTGACCGGGCTGGCCGCCGGGGCGGCGGAAGAGGCACTGTGCGGGTACGACCCGGTGCCCGCGCGGGAGTACGAGGACAGGCCGCCCCCGGCACCCGGCGGTGGCGCGGGAGCGCCCGCCGGGTCCGGTGCGGGACAGGGGCCACGACAGGTCCCGGTGCCGCCCGGCGGGGTGCGGGACACACGGCGTGGCCCGGTGCCGCCCGGCGGTGTTCCCGGGGCCCGTGGTGGCGCGCTGCCCGGGAGCGGCGGCGGTACGTTCGGCGGTGCCCGGGGCGGTGTCCCCGGGGGCGCGGTCGAGGATCCCGAGGCCGCTCGGCGGGCCGCGATAGAGGCGCGGGCGGCCGGGAGCGCGGCCCCGGGGGCGGATCCCTCCGGAGGACAGCGCGCGCTGGAGGCAGGCGGGGACGCGCGCGCGGCGCGGGCGGGTGCCATCGCGGCGTACCGGGCCGGTGCGCGGGCCGCGGCCCGTGTGCAGGACGACCAACGCGGCGGGCCGGGCACGGGGTTGCCCGCCCAGCGGCCGGCGCCGCAGGACCGGGCACCCGCGGCAGGACCGGACAGCGGTCCGACGTCCGGCGCGACGACGCGCCCGGTGCCGCTCCACCAGATCGCCGACCCCTACGGCGTCCTCGCGAACGGCGGCGCCACGAGCGCCTGGCACGGCGCCCTGCCGCGCGGCGGGACGACCACGCCCGGCGCGGGCGCGGGCGGGACGCACGACAGCGGCATTCGCGGCACCCATGGCACGTCCGGTGGCCCCGGCGGCTCTGGCGGCCCCGACGGTTCCGGCGGAAGCGCGGCCGGTGAGGCGTCGTACGGCGGCGGGGCTCCCAGCGACGCGCCGTACGGTGGTGGGTCGGTCGGCGGGGCGACGGTCGGTGGGGCCAACTCCGACGCCGTGCCCGGCGCGCCGGTTCCCGTGGGTGTGACGGATGCCGTTCCGTGGGGCGGTGCCGGGGCCGGAACCGCGCCTCGGCGAGGCCCCGCGACCGCGCTCGCCGCCGAGCGCGCGCGGCAGGCGCGGATGGCCGTGGTGGGGCCGGTCACGGAGCGATGGGCGCCGGAGCAGGCCGGACCGGTGCATGAGAACTGGCAGTTGGCCGCGCCGATCGGACCGGCCACGGACCTGTGGGCGCTCGGCGCGCTGCTGTTCCGGGCCGTTCAGGGACACGCGCCGTACCCGGAGGAGAACACCGCCGAGCTGGTGCAGATGGTGTGCGCCGAGCCGCCCGCGTTCGCCGAGGAGTGCGGACCGCTGCGGCCGGTCGTGGAGTCGCTGCTGCGGCAGGACCCCACCGAGCGGCTGGACTTCGAGGAACTGCGCGGCTGGCTGCGCTCCCTGGTGCGGTCGGCGCCCGAACCCGAGGCCGGTACGCACGTGGTGCCCGCCCCGCCCGTCGACGCGAGCCGGCTGCCGATCGTACGGCGGCGCGGCGAACTCGTCCGCAGACGACGGGCCGGGTTGCCCGCGACCAGCGCGCACGCCCGCCACAAGCGCAGCCGCCAGGACAGGCGGCCCCAGCCCCGCAAACTGGGCCGGAACCTGCTCCTGCTGATCCTGCTCGCGCTGGCCGCCGCCATCACGTACGCCATGGTGTTCATGCCGAAGGCCACGCCGAGCAGCCAGGGCAGTGACACCGGCAGCCGTACGGACAGTGTCGGGCAGCCGAGTTCTGCGCCGGAGGCGAGCGGTGACTCCCGGCCCGGTCAGAACTCGAGTTCGCCCGACGGAGGCGAGGAGGGCCAGAGCGACGCGAGCCCCTCACCCTCGGAGTCGTCCGGGTCCACGCAGACGCAGACCGGTGACCCCGAGGTCGCCCAGGGGTTCACGCTGCGCAAGGACCCCGAGGGGTTCCAGGTCGCCGTCGCCACCGGTTGGAACCGCGCCGGCAAGAACGCGCGCGGCCAGATCGTCTACTCCCAGGGCGGCTTCGAGCTGATCGTCGTCCCCGGACGGGACAGCACGGCGACGTACGGCGGCGATCCGCTGAAGTACCAGCGGGAGGGCGAGCGCGAGTTGCAGCCCTTCCGTGACTCGACCTGGGCCACCTCCACCGGTATGCGGCTGGTCGAGGTGGGCGGGGTGACGTCGGCCGAGGGGCAGTTCACCTGGCAGGACGCCGAGGGACGCGGTGTCTTCGTACGGAACCTCGCGATCCTGCTCGACGGGCGGTACCACGTAGTGCAGGTGCGCGGGCCGGAGGCGGAGCGGGACGAGGTGACCCGGCTGTACGAGCAGGCGGCGGCCACGTACAAGGCGACCGGCTGAGCGGCCACGTACAAGACGAGCGGCTGAGCGGCCACGTACAAGGCGACCGGCTGAGTTCGGCGAGGTCGCTGTTCGGCAAGGCGGCGGAAGGTTGCGCTCCGTTCGCGGAAGCGAGAACCGTCACAGTGCGGTCTCTGTGCGGCCCGGCCGGTTCCCCGGGCCGTGGGCCGCTCCCTACTCTGACCCTGTCAAGAGCATTGCGGGGCAACGTGAATCAGATGCAGGGCCAGCTCCTCGCGGGGCGCTACCGGCTCGTCGACACCATCGGCAGCGGTGGCATGGGACGGGTCTGGCGTGCGCACGATGAGGTGCTGCACCGGGCGGTCGCGGTCAAGGAGTTGACGGCCGCGCTCTACGTCTCGGAGAGCGAGCAGGCCATCCTGTTGCGGCGGACCCGGGCCGAGGCACGCGCGGCGGCGCGGATCAACCACTCGGCCGTCGTCACCGTGCACGACGTGCTGGAGCACGACAACCGGCCGTGGATCGTCATGGAGTTGGTCGAGGGTGTCTCGCTGGCCGACGCCGTGCGGGACCGGGGCAGCGTGGAGGCGCGCGAGGCGGCGCGGATCGGTGTGTGGGTGCTGCGCGCGCTGCGGGCCGCCCACCGTGCCGGTGTGCTGCACCGCGACGTGAAGCCGGGGAACGTGCTGCTCGCCGAGGACGGTCGGGTCATGCTGACCGACTTCGGTATCGCGCAGGTCGAGGGCGACACCACCATCACCCGCACCGGGGAGATCGTCGGTTCCGTCGACTACATCGCCCCCGAGCGGGTGCGCGGGCACGAGCCCGGACCCGCCTCCGACCTGTGGTCCCTGGGCGCCACCCTGTACACGGCGGTGGAGGGCAAGTCGCCGTTCCGGCGCACCACTCCGCTCACCACGATGCAGGCCGTGGTGAGCGAGGAGGCCGAGGAACCGGCGGGCGCCGGGGCGTTGGGGCCCGTCATCGCCGCGCTGCTGTGCAAGGACCCGGCCGTACGGCCCGGCCCCGACGAGGCCGAGCAGATGCTCGCCGAGGCGGCGGAGGGGCGGCGGCCCCGGGAGGCGCAGGCGTATCTGGCGACTCGGGAGCATGGGGAGGATCGGGAGCATCGGCAGCAGACGGGGGGTGCGGCTGCCGGGGATGAGGGCTCGGGGCGCGCGCACGTTCATGGGGCGAGTGGAACGAATGGCGGGCGGGCTGGGCGCGCACGGTGCGCCCGCGCGGGAGTACACCACCGGCGCCCAGGTCGGCTGGGGCGACGGGTCCGGTGGGTTCGGAGGACCCGGGGCCCCGGTCGCGGGGGCCTATCAGCCGGGTTCCGCCGGGGCGCCCGTCGCGTCCAGCGGCAAGCGGCGCCGTCGGGGCCGTACGGTCGCGCTCGTGCTGGCGCTGGCCGTGCTGGCCGGTGGCGGCGGGGCCGTCGCGCTGCAGTACGCGGACGGATGGTGGGCCGGGAGCGGCACCTCTGCCGGATCGGACGGTTCGGGCGGGTCGGAGGACGGGGACCAGTCGGCCGACGGGGTGCCCGAGGGGTGGGAGCGGGTCGAGGACCCGGAGGGTTTCAGCCTCGCGCTGCCCAAGGGGTGGAAGCGGCAGGTCGAGGGCTCGCAGATCGACTACACGCCCGACGGCGGTGAGCACTTCCTCCGCGTCGCCGTGGACGACTCGCCGGACTTCGACAGCCCGTACCACCACCAGCTCGACCTGGAGGAGCAGGTGCGGACGCGGTCGGACTACCGGCAGGTGCGCCTGGAGGAGAACATCTTCCGCGACCGGCCGGGCGCGCTGTGGGACTTCACGTGGACCGCGTCGGCGAAGGACGCGGAGTTCCCCGGGCCGCGCCGGGCGATCGAGCAGATGTACCTCTCCCGGGACGGCGTCGAGTACACGATCTACATGTCCGCGCCGGCGGGGGACTGGAAGGCGGCCGAGGAGCAGTTCTACGCGGTGCTGCGCAGCTGGCGGCCGACGGGGCGGTGAGCCCGACCCACCGGGCACGACCGAGCGAGTCTGCCGGGGGCGCTCCCTCCTGACCCGCGGACACTCGCGCCCGGAAACACCAGCCCCCGGCTGTTGACGGGTCGCACGAGGGCCCCACGGAAGTGCGGCGGGGGCCCGCGTAAGCGCCGGAGCGGGCTCTGCGTAGGTGCCCGGCGTGGTCTCTGTGGCGGTGTCAGCGCGGGCCCTCGGAAGCGCGTCGAGGGCGGGGCCGCTCCGGCCCAGTGCCCCTTCCCTTCCCTGAATCCGCCGGCTCTCGGTCTTCGCGCGCCGCTCGCAAGGTGCTCGTGAGACGTGTGTGCGGCGCTTGTCGGCCAGCCCGTCGCACGGCACCGGAGGGTTCGGGTCCGGTGCGGCATGATGGGGCGCATGGGGACCGAGGGGGAGAGCGTCCGTGTCATAGCCGGGCGTTACCGGCTGGAGGCCAGGATCGGCCGCGGCGGTATGGGGATCGTGTGGCGCGCCACCGACCAGCTCCTCGGTCGGCAGGTGGCGGTCAAGGAACTCCCCCTGGACGACTCGCTCCCCGAGGACCGGTCCCGGGAGCGGCGCGAGCGCACCCTGCGGGAGGCACGCGCGGTCGCCCGGCTCGGGCACCCGCACATCATCGTCGTGCACGACGTCGTCGAGCAGGACGAACGCCCGTACATCGTCATGGAGTTGATCGACGGCAGCTCGCTCGCGGAGCGGATCGAGGAGCGAGGGCCCGTCGACGCGCGGGAGGCGGCGCGGATCGGGATCGCCCTGCTGGGCGCGTTGCGCCGGGCGCACGACGCCGGAGTTCTGCACCGGGACCTCAAGCCCGCGAACGTCCTGATCGAGACCGGCACCGACCGGGTCGTCCTCACCGACTTCGGTATCGCCCAGGTAGCAGGCGCGACCACGCTCACCGAGAGCGGGTCCTTCGTCGGCTCGCCCGAGTACACCGCCCCGGAGCGGATGTCCGGGGTCCGCACCGGCCCGGAGTCCGACCTGTGGTCGCTGGGCGCGCTGCTGTGCGCCGTGCTCAGCGGGGAATCGCCGTTCCGGCGTGACTCGTTGGGCGGGATCCTGCACGCGGTCGTCGTCGACGAGATCCGGCCGCCCGCGCAGGCCACGCCGCTGCTTCCCGTCGTACGGGGGCTGCTGGAGCGTGATCCGGACCTGCGGCTCGACGCGGCGGAGGCCGAGCGGCTGCTGCGGGCGTTCCGGGAGACGGGCCGGACACCGCGGACGACCAAGAACCCGAGGGCGTCGCACGGTTACACCCCGACGCGGCGTGACGTGCCTCGGCCGGGCCGCGACGCGCGGCGTACGGCCGCCGCCGGTGGCGCGGGGCACGCAGGTGCTGCCGCCCAGGATGTGACGGCCGCTGGGGGCGGACAGTCGCCCTCGGACCCGGGCGGACCCGGTGCGGTGGCTCCGGGGAGCGGCCCGGGAGGGGCGCCCGCCACACACGCGGAGCGTGCTCGTCGCGGCCGCGCTGGTGGCGGCGATGGCCGGGGCCGGCGTCTCGGCGGCGGCACTGCTGATGCGCGAGGGGCGGTGGGGGCGGCACGCCCGGCAGTTCGGCACCGCGGACCCCGGGCGTGTCGAGCACGGCCGGGGATTCGGGAGGCGAGGGGAGCCCGGGTCGGCGGGCGAGTCGGGACAGTCCGGCTCGCCCGGTACTCCGCACACGCCGGGCGCGTCGAGCTCCTCGGGCGGGTCCGGGGGGCCCGGCGGCACAGCCGGTCCGTCGGGCGACGCCACACCCACCGTGACACGCTCCCGGGCGGCCACCGCGCCGACCGTGCCCTCGGGGTACCGGCTCGCCCGGGACCAGCGGGGCTTCAGCCTCGCGGTGCCGGACGACTTCACCCGGGAGCCGCAGGGGGAGCGGGTCTTCTACATGTCGCCGGGGCAGGTGGTCCGGATCGGCGTCAAGGTCGACGACCCGGAGGAGGGCGGGCCCACCGGGGTGATGCGGCGCGCCCATGCGAAGGGGCCCTCCACGAACCCCGGTTACCGCGACGGCCGGGTCACCGAGACCACGCACGACGGGCGGCCGGCCGCGCTCTGGGAGTTCACCTGGGACGGTTTCAGCGCGGCGGAGGGATCCCGGCACACGTACGACCTGTGCTGGGAGCGGGACGGGCGGCTGTACGACGTGTGGGTGTCGGCGCCGGTCGGGAGGGTGAGCGAGGCGAAGGAGTACTTCGACGTGGCGGTGGACACGTTCGTACGTAACTAATGCGGAGATAAGTGGTGTTCCGCGTCACGGGTCTGTGACCGGAAAGCGGCGGGGCTGGCTGCCGAAGCGCTTGCCGCGATACAGATGAACGTATGAGCAGCAACGGGGGCGCCCCTTACGGAACAGGGCCTGGGCCCGGCTACGGAGCCGACGAGCCGACGAGTTTCGGACTGCAACCGCCGCAGCCGAGCGCGCCGTACCCCGGGAACCCGTACGCGCAGCCGACCCGGGCCGCGGACCGGCCCGCGCCGCCCTCGGCGCCGCAGTCACAACCGCAGGCCCAGTCACAACCGCAGGCGCAGCCGCAGTCACACCAGCAGGCGCAGCACGCGCAGGAGGCTAGGCCCGTACCGCCCTCGCACGCGGCGCAACCCGCGCCCGCCGCGCAGGATCCCGGTACCGGGCGGCTGATCGCCGGTCGCTATCGGCTGCTCGCCAAGCTCGGGCACGGCGGTATGGGCACGGTGTGGCGGGCGCAGGACGAGACGGTGGACCGGGAGGTCGCCGTCAAGGAGCCCCGCGTACCCGACCACCTTCCCGAGCGTGAACGGGCCAACGCCTTCGAGCGGATGCGCCGCGAGGCCCGCGCGGCCGCCCGGCTCGATCATCCGTCGGTCGTCAACGTGCACGACGTGGCGGTCGTCGACGACCGGCCGTGGATCGTCATGGAGCTGGTGCGGGGGCGCTCGCTGGGCGACGCGCTGCAGGAGGGCACCCTCGGCACCCGTGAGGCGGCGAGAATCGGCCTCGACGTGCTCGGCGCGCTGGAGGCCGCGCACGCGGCGGGCATCCTGCACCGGGACGTCAAGCCCGACAACGTCCTCCTCGGCCGGCACGACCGGGTCGTCCTCACCGACTTCGGTATCGCCCAGATCGAGGGCGAGACCAATCTGACGGACACCGGCGGCTTCGTCGGCTCGCCCGAGTACATCGCCCCCGAGCGCGTGCTCGGCCAGCGCCCCGGGCCCGCCTCGGACCTCTGGTCGCTCGGCGTCGTCCTCTACGCCGCCACGGAGGGCGTGTCGCCCTTCCGGCGCAGCAACACGCCCGCGACGCTGCAGTCCGTGCTCAACGCCACGCCCGCGGCGCCCGCCTCGGCCACCGGTCCGCTCGCCGAGGCCATCAACGGCCTGCTGCAGAAGGACCCGGCGCGCCGTCCGAGCGCCGCCCGTGTCCGCGAGTTGCTGGAGACGGCCGCGAACCCGCCGGCCCCCGTGCTCACCCAGGTGGTCCGGACGACCGCCGGGACCCGGGCGGGGGAGCCCAAGGGCATCAGGATCGGCGCCAAGACCCTCGCCGGGGTCGGCGCGGCGGTCGTAGCGGCGGCGGTGACGGCCTACGTGGTGATCGCCGACCCCTTCGCGGGGCCGCTGCCGGACGGCTGGAAGCAGCGGGACCTCGGTACGAAGGTCGCCGCGAGCGTGGGCGTGCCCGGCGACTTCGTGAAGGACCGGTTCGAGCCGGACGAGACCGACGGAACGTTCGCGCAGTACAGCGACCCGAGCGGGCTGATCCGGATCAACGTCGACCGGGACATCAAGAAGGACGACAAGAAGAACGAGATCCCGGGCGTCGCGCTGGACAGGGCGTACGCCGACTGGGAGCTGGTCAAGGACGGCGAGTACTCGCTGGACGTCGCCTACGACCCCGCGCCCAAGGGGCGGCCGCAGGAGGCCCGGTTCCAGGACCACGAGGCCGCCGAGAACACCATCCGGTACACGACCACCGACAGCCAGGACCCGCGTCTGCGGGAGGCGCGGGTCCTGTACTACCGGGCCGGCAACGGTGACATGTACCGGCTGTGGATCGACTATCCGGGCAAGGGGCACTTCACCGGGCAGGGCCGCGAGATCGCCCGTACGGTCATCGCGAACCTGAAGATCGACACGATGTAGACGCGCCTCCGCCCCTGATGCGTGGACCTCATGACAGCGCGAGGGCCAGGTCGTTGGTGACGGTGAAGAAGAAGCGGGCCTGTGGCACGGATCCGTTCGGTGTGGTCATGGTGACCGCCGGGTACTTGTCGGTGTCCTTGCGGTCCACGATGTCGTCGAACAACCGGCCGAGCCGGATGAGTTCGGCGTCGGGGGCGGGGCGCAGGAACAGGTCCCAGATCACCTTGTCCGGGCCGGCGGGGTCCGGGAGGGATGTCAGCCGCGCGCGGAATCCGGGTCGCCCGGTCGCGCGTGTCCCTTCCGGGCCTGTGCCTTCCGTGCCTCTCCCCTCCGCGCCCGTCTCCTCCGCGCGTGTCGCCGGTGTCTCGAAGTCCGCCACGTCCTCGCCCCGGGCGACGCCCACCAGCGTCGCGCCCTCGCCGAGCACGGCCCCGTGCAGGACGCCCTCGACGGCGAGCGACCCGTCGTCGACGGGCAGTGCGGTGACCTCGGAATGCGCGGTGCGGTGGAAGGTGCGCAGCGCCAGGTAGCCGTCCTTGGTGGCGTACGGGATCCTCCAGGCGACCGGCGACCGGTCCGGGAGCTCGGCGGTCAACAGGCCCCGCTGCTCGACCAGTCCCGCCCGCACGCGGCGGCGGGCTCCGTCCCCGCCCCGCTCGACGTGCAGGTCCCAGCGGCCCTCCGCGAGGGCCGGCTCGTCGCGGCTCAGTGCGGCGGTCCACGGGCTCCTGGGGTCGTCCGGCGTGTCCTGCCGCAGGGGGACGCGCACCTCGTCGCCGGCGTGGCGTCGGCGCAGTACGAGCGTCAGGCCCGTCCCCGACACGCCGGACGCGGCGACGGCGATCCGCACACCGCCATGCCGGTCGACGCGGCAGCCGGCCTTCGGACGTAAGGGTTTCGCCGCCCCGGCCTTCGCGTTCCTGGTCGTCGGCTCGGTCGCCCCGGGCTGCTCGGCCGGGGTCGAAGGGAGCCACCCCAGTGCCCGGCGTAAGCGGCGGCCCAGTTTCACCGGGGCCGGGGTGCGGGCCTCCTGGAGGCCGGCGATCAGCTGTTCGTACTCCGCGGCGATCGTGCGGGGGGCGTACCGCTGGACGGTCGTGCGGCCGGCGGTGCCGACGCGCTGCCGTAAGTCCGCGTCGTCGATGAGCCGGAGCAGGCCCGTGGCCAGGGCGTTCGGGTCGCCCGGGGTGACGAGGAGGCCGTCGGTGCCGTCGGTGACGATCTCACCGGGGCCGTGCGGACAGTCGGTGGCCACCACGGGGACACCGGCGTGCATGGCCTCCAGGATGGTCATGCCGAAGGACTCCCACTCGGAGCTGACGGCGGCGACGGAGGCCTTCGCCCACTCGGTCTCCAGCGTGGCCCGGGCGCCCATGAGGAAGACGTGGTCGCCCAGCCCGAGTCTGTCGATCGTGGCGCGCAGGTCCGCGCGCTCCGGGCCCTTGCCGTAGATCCGCAGCCGCCACTCGGGGCGTTCGGCGACGACCTTGGCGAAGGCCTCGATGAGCAGGTCGTACCGCTTGACCGGGAACAGACGCCCGGCGGCGACCACCAACGGCGCGCGCAGGTCGGAGGGTTCGGCCTCGGGCCGGGGCGCGGCGTTGGCGATGTCGGTGATGCGGGTGCGCAGGCCGGGCAGGTGCAGACGGTGGTCGGCGGCGTCCCGCGCGGAGACGGTGACGAAGGCGTGCAGACGCTTGATCGCCGCGTTCTGCGCCTCGCGTACGCCGGGCACGTGGTTGTCGTACGACAGGTGCTCCTGCCCGATGAGCAGCGGGCCCCGGCGGGACGCGCCGGTCGTACCGGAAGCGCCGGACGCGACGGGTGGGCGGCGCGAGCCGACGGCGCCGTGTCCGGCCAGGGCCACCACGAGCGCCGGGCGGGTCGCGACGACGACATCGGCGTCGGTGGTGTCGAGGAAGGCGCGCAGACGTTCGTCGGTGAGGGCGGTGTAGCGGTGGGCGAGCACCTCTGAGGGCGGCACCACGGCGGAGGGCCGGGACATCAGCTCGTGGCCGCCGTCGTAGGACTCGGCGTCGGGGCGCTCGTCGACGAGCGGGACCAGGCGGACCTTGCCGCTCACCCCGAGCAGAGGGCGGTCCTCGGTGCGTAAGACGGAGACCACCTCCACGTCGTGACGGGCCGCCAGGGCTCCGGCGAGGTTCAGCGTCGAGCGGACGGTGCCGCCGATGGCGTACGCGTTGTGGAGCAGAAAGGTGATCTTCATGGCGCTCAGTGCGTCCTCTCAGCGATCCAACCCAGGACCCGGTCGGCGACCCCCGGCTCCTTCAACAGCGCTCCGCCGTGCGAGGAACCGGCCACCGTCTCCACTGTGACCCCGTTGGCGGGCATGTTGTGGGCGTTCTCCTCGGCGGCCTCCAGGTCGAGCGAGTGCCGGACGGGCACGAAGTCGTCCTCGGAGTGGAGCAGGAACATGGGGGCGTCGTCGCCACCGGAGGCACGGTTCCTGACGACCATGTCCGCCCAGGTGTCCCGGCAACCGGAGTGCGCCGAGGCGGAGTTGTCCGACGGGTCGGGGTGACAGCGGGCCAGAAGCGTGGCGTTGTCGCGCAGTTTGCGCTGCCGGGCGGTCGCGTCACCGGCGTTGCCGTCGCGCCAGGCGCGGTACGGGTCGTTCACGGGGGACAGCGCCACCACGCCGTCGACGCGGAAGGCGCCGGAGCGGTAGGTGGCGACGGCCGTGGCGATCTGACCGCCCGAGGAGGAGCCCAGCAGGACCAGTCGGTCGGGGTCGAGGTCGAAGTCGGCGGCGTGGTCGCGGATCCAGTCCAGGGCGGACAGCGCGTCGGTCCGCTGGGCCGGCCAGGGGGCGTCGAAATTCAGCCGGTGGTCGACGGCGAAGACGGCGTACCCGGCGTCCGCGAACCTGCGCGACCAGCCGGCCCAGCCGGTGTCCTCGTACCAGTGGCCGCCGTGCAGGATCACGATGCCCGGCTGCTCCCCGCCCCGGTCCTCACCAGCGGTGTTCCAGTAGGCGTCGAGGGTCTGCCGGGGGTGCGAACCGTAGGCGTGGGAGCTCTCGTTGCGGCCGGCCGCCTCGCTCGTGCGGGTGTCGTGGACGAGCAGCGCGGCAACGACAGCAACGCAAAGAATGAGACAACCCCAGAGCCGACGCACGGCTACCTGCCCTTCGAGTGACCTGACGGCAGGCGACGTCGTCCCCGGCCACGGGATCCGACCGAAACGTCCACGGCATGGGGGCGCCCACACGGCCTGCTTGCGTGAGCAACCGGACTATAGGCGGCCCGCGCGAGCAACCGTCAATCGAGGTAAACGAGTTGGCCGGAAATTTCCGGCCTGAACGGCTTGGCGAGGGTCGAGCATGACATATGCAAACATCTCCATGGCTGTGGATGAGCCATGGGGAAAGGGGGGTTGACATGTAGGCGACGTGCGCCTTTGGCTTCCCCTTATGTGGCCAGGGGGGTTGCTGTGGTCACTCAACGGGGATACAGGGGTGAGTTGTGCGAATACGCACACGCACAGCAGGGTTGGCCCTGCTGGCTTCCGTCGTCATGTCATCGGGGCTGTTGCCCTCCAGTGTCGCCGGGGTGGCAGCGGCGGCCACCTGCACGGCGGGCACGTCTACCGACTTCAACGGCGACAGCGTCGTCGACACGGTCGTCGCGGACCCGAACGCCACGGTGAGCGGCGTCAAGGGCGCCGGCCTGGTGCGGGTGATCCTGGGCGGCGGCAAGGGGGTCGTCGAGATCTCGCAGGCCACTCCCGGCATGAACGCCGCGCCCGAGCCCGGTGACGGCTTCGGCACCTCCCGCACCACCTACGACGCCGACGGCGACGGCTGCACCGACCTCGTCGTCGGGGTGCCGTACGAGGACGTCGGCGCCGTCACCGACGCGGGCGCCGTCCAGGTCTTCCGGCCACTGGTCACGATCGGCGCGGCCGACCGGCTGGTCACCCGCGGCTCGGGCCTGCCCGGTACCGCCACCCGGCGGGACCACCTGGGCATGTCGCGGACCGTCGGCGCGAACAACCTCTATGTCGGGGTGCCCTTCAGCAAGGCGTCCGGCACCACCAAGGGGGTCCTCCACGTTCTGACGTGGGCCGACCTCGACGGCACCACCAGCACGGGTGCCACCACGTACCAGCCGGGATCGGGCGGACTGCCCGACAACGGCGTCTCGTTCGGCGTGGTCGGGTGACGGACGGCATGGAGAGAAGGAAGTACACCGGCACGGGCGAACCGGCCGAGGCCCCCGCGGCCCCCGGCGGGGACATCACACCGCCCGACGGCGCCACCGTCGAGGACGTGGCGGTGGCCGTCGACTCCGACAGCGTCACCCTCACCCCCGACGCGGACCTGCTCACCGGAGACGACACGGTGTACCCGGTCTACATCGACCCCGTGTTCCGCACCGCCAACCGCACCGGCTGGACCATGGTGTCCTCCGACTCCCCGTCCGACTCCTTCTGGAAGTTCGGCGACGACGAGGGCGTGGGCCTGTGCCCGTCCAACGTCTCGTTCCGCTGCTCCAGCAGCAGCGACAAGAAGCGGCAGTTCTTCGCCATCCCGACCGGGACGTTCGAGGGCAAGGACATCGTCGAGGCACAGTTCGCCGTGACGCTGGTCCACTTCTACAGCGACTCCGCGCGCGAGGTGCAGCTGGCCCGCGTCAACAGCACCGGCGCGAGCGCGATCAGCTCGAAGACCAACTGGTCCAACCAGCCCTCTTCGAAGGACACGATCACCGCCAAGTCGCCGACCGACACGGCCGGTTCGTGCACCTCGACCAACCAGAACGTGCGCTTCGGCGTGACCGGCACCATCCGGACGGCGGCCGCCAAGGGCTGGGACACCACCACGTTCCGCCTCAAGGCCGCCAACGAGTCGGACGTCTCGTACTGGAAGCGCTTCTGCGGCAACGCCCACCTGGAAGTGACCTACAACCGGCCGCCGTTGCAACCGGACCAGGACGCCCTGCAGATGATGAAAGGGCTCTATGACGCACAGGGCTCCTGAGGGCCGTGAATGGCTGGAGACGGACGGTGGTCCCTTCCTGCTGGCTCCGGTGTCGCTGCTCCCCACCTGGACGGGATACGAGGGTGACTACGATCTCGTCATCGAGGGGACGGACGCCGGGTGGTCGGAGGCCTACCTGCTGCCGGGCCGCAACGTGATGGTCCTCGGGGACGAACCCCTGGCGAGCACGGTCCTGGAGTCGCGTTCTCTGATCGTCCAGTGGGTGCACGCGAACTCCGAGGACGAGATGCGCGCGCACGCCTCCGAGGTCGATCTCGACTCCATCGTCTGGCGCGAGGGCCCGGTGCTGGAGAGCGACGGGAGTCTCGCGCTCATGGACGCGGCGCTTCCGGGCGCCGAGGCGACCGAGGGCGAGCTGTTCGTCCTCGAACGCGACGCGGGCGCCTATCGGATCGACAGCGCCGAAGTCCCCCTCGCTCCGCACTGCGCGGCGAAACTTCACCGGCTCGTGCGGGTGAAAGCGGGTTAGTCCGCGACACGCGACACTCCGGGGGTCACCGCTTCGGCGGTGGCCCACCGGATCTTCGTCTCCGTCCTCCGGCAACCGTCGCTCTGCCCGGCCCGCAACCCCTAACATGCCGTGTCAAGTGCATGATCGGCGCGAAGGGCGAGCGAGCGTGGGCATCGAACACCTGGACGTACGGGCGCACGCGAGACAACGCTGGGCGGCCAGGGCCGCTCTGGGCTGCGCGGTCCTCGCCGTGCTGCTGCCCCTCGGCTACGCCCGCGGGGCGAGCCTCCTCCTCGTCGCCGGTGTCGTGCTGGGCGCCGGCCTCACCGTGGCCGCCCTCTGGTGGGTACTGACCCGGCGCGGCCCCGCCCGCGTCGCGGCGGGAGTGCTGGCCGTGGCCGCGCCGGTCGGCGTCGTCTGGTGGTTCGCCGTCGTCAACCTGCTCTGGGTCGTGATCGTCTCCGCCGCCCTGTGGAGCGTCGCCGTCTGGTCCGGCAAGTTCGCCCTCAGCAGCACCAAGTCCCATCAGGTGCACGTCCCCGAACACCGCGTCCCGGCCCCACCCGCCCTTTCCTCATCATGAACCCCAAGTCCGGCGGCGGAAAGGTCGAACGCTTCCGGCTGAAGGAGCGCGCCGAACGACTCGGCGCCACCGTCCACCTGCTCGACCCCGCGCGCCACGAGGACGTGGCCGTCCTCGCCCGGGACGCCGTCAGGAACGGCGCCGACCTCCTCGGCGTCGCCGGGGGCGACGGCACCCAGGCCCAGGTCGCCGCCATCGCCGCCGCGTACGACGTCCCCCTGCTCGTCATCTCCGCCGGCACCCGCAACCACTTCGCCATGGACCTCGGCCTCGACCGCGACAACCCCGCCGCCTGCCTCGACGCCCTCACCGACAAGGGCGTCGAACTCCACGTCGACCTCGGCTACGCCAGCGGCCACCCCTTCGTCAACAACGCCTCGTTCGGCGCGTACGCGGCCGTCGTACAGAGCCCCGCCTACCGCGACGACAAGGTCCGCACCACCCTGGAACTGCTGCCCGAACTGCTCACGCACCAGCGGGGCCCACGGCTCACCGCCCGCATCGGGGATGCCGTCATCGACGCGCCCCAGGCCGTCCTCGTCAGCAACAACGTCTACCGCAGCGACGACCTCGTCGGTCTCGGCCGCCGCGAACGGCTCGACGCCGGGGTGCTCGGTGTCGTCGGCGTCCGCGTCGACAGCGCCGCCGAGGCCGCCGGACTCGTCCTCGGTCCGAACGCCCCCGGCCTCAGCCTCCTCGTCGCCGACGAGATCGTCGTCGAGGCCGACCGGCCGGAGATCGAGGTCGGCGTCGACGGCGAGGCCCTCGTCCTGCCGACCCCCGTCCACTGCCGGGTCTCGTCGAAAGCCCTGCGCGTCCGCGTGCCCCGCGACCGCCCCGGCGTCCCCGAGCCCAAACCGCCCTTGGACTGGCGCCGGTTGCGCAAACTCGCCGCTGCGGTCGGCCGTACGGCGCTGCCCAAGCACCGCGAACGGTACGGCTGGGCACAGGAGTTGTGGAACCGCCGACGCTAGAAACGTGGGTCGACCGGGTCCGCGTCGACAAGCTCCGCCCTAGCACGGTACTGATGGGGCATGAGCGACGACGGCGAACATCCGCGCGACGAACTCCCGTCCGGCGTCCGGGCGTACCGGGCCACCGGTCGTCTCGTCGGCGGCCGCTACCGTCTCACGGAACGCGTCGGATCGGGCGGCATGGGCACCGTCTGGAGGGCGGTCGACGAACTCGTCGACCGCGAAGTCGCCGTCAAACAGCCCAAGCTCCCTGGCGACTCCTACGGCTCGCACGACCTGAACGGCCCGCATGGCCCGGACGGTCCGCATGGCTTGGACGGTCCGCATGGCCCGGACGGCCCCGGTCGTTCGGGCAGTCCCGCCGGGCCCGGCGGGACTGAGCAGGACGCCCGTCGGCGGGCCGCCAACCGGCTCTACCGCGAGGCCCGCGCCGCCGCCCGCGTCGACCACCCGTCCGCCGTCACCATCCACGACGTCGTGGTCGAGGACGGGGCCCCGTGGATCGTCATGGAACTGGTCCGCGGCGAGTCCCTGCACGAGGTGCTCCGGCGTGGCGTCCTCACCCCCGTCGAGGCAGCCCGCGTCGGCCTCGCCGTCGTCGGCGCGCTGCACGCCGCGCACGGCGTCGGCATCGTGCACCGGGACGTCAAACCCGCCAACGTCCTCCTCGGTCCGCACGGCCAGGTCGTCCTCACCGACTTCGGCATCGCCCACGTCCAGGGCGAGGAATCGCTCACCGTGACAGGGGAGTTCGTCGGGTCGCTCGAATGCGTCGCCCCCGAGCGAATGGCCGGTCCCGGCGCCGCCGGCCCGCCCTCCGACCTCTGGTCGCTCGGCGTCCTGCTGTACGCCGCCGTCGAGGGCTGGTCCCCCTTCCGCCGCACCACCCTGGAGTCCACGCTCGCCGCGATCCTCGCCGCCGAACCACCGGCGCCGGAGCGGGCGGGCCCCCTCGCCCCCCTGCTCGTACGCCTGCTGGCCAAGGACCCGGCGCTCCGGCCGGACGCCGAGGAGACCGCCGGGTTCCTTGATGAGGTGGCGGAGGGCCGGACGCCCGACCTCCGGATGCCGTCCGGGCTCCGCGAGTCGAGCGAGGACGTGGCGACGCGGACGCTACGGCTCGGCGAAAAGCCGCAGGGTGCCGCCGGGCCGCAGCAGCGCAAGCCGCAGAACATACGGGGCGAGGAGCCGGAGAACGCACGGGGTGCGAGACCCGAGGCCGTGCAAGGTACGAGGCCCGAGGCCGTGCACAGTGCGAAGCCCGAGAACGCACGGGGTGAGAAGTCCGATGACGCACGGGGTGAGAAGTCCGATGACGCGCCCGACACCGAAGTCGGGCCGGTCGGCGCCGTGCGCCCCCGGCGCAGGTCGCGTGCCGGTCGTCCCGTCGCTCTGGCCGCCGTCGGGCTGCTGCTGACCGCCGGGGGAGCCTGGGCCGGGGTCGCGCTCGACACCGGCGGCGGTGTCACCGAGGTCGCCGAGCCAACGGTCGGGTGGGTGGACGCCCGCGTCGAGTCCCCGAGCACCGACCGCACTTCGGGCACCACGGCCGGCACGCGCTGGGTGGCCCACCGCGAGGAGGCCATGGACGCCGTCCTCTCCCTCCCCGGTTCCTACCGACGGCTCCGCGCGGAGGGCGGCGACGACGCGCGGCCCCGCACGGTCACCTACGAGGGCGAGAAGGTCGTCCGGGTGCGGCTGACGCAGTGGGACCGGGCGCCCGCCTCGCCCATGGAACAGGCCAAGGACGCAACGGACATCGTGGCGGGCGACGTGAAGTCGACCGCCCAGTACACCGACACGGGCTTCCACGACCAGGAGGCCGTCCTCGCCGACACCACCCACTTTCTGGACGGCACTCCCACCCGGGTCCTGGAACTGATCGTGCGCACCGACGACGACCGGATGTACGAGCTGCGCGTGGACATGCCGAAGGGCACGGCGGACGAGAAGAAGGGGACGGCCGTCTTCAAAGGGGCGCGGGAACGGCTGGAGATCGGACCGTAGGCAGCCGCCGCGCACGGACGTGATCCACGCCGCATTCGCGGCCGCACGCCACCGCCCGACGCGCTGATCAGCGACTTCGTTGCCAGCGATCACTGGCATGGTGTGTGCGCCCGGTGAAACCCTGTTACCACCGGGTACCCAAAGTCGTCCGGTCCGGAATACCCTGCGCGTCATGACGGACTCGCAGGCCCCCGAAAAGACCGGCACGACCACCACGGGTACGACCGGCACGGCACGGACGACCGGCACCAACCCCCTCGCGGCAGCCCCGCAGGGCGCCCGTACGGCCGCCGACGTGGTGACCCCCGAACTGGTCGCCCAGCTCACCAAGGGCGTGGTCGGCTCCGGCCGCACCGCCAACCACACGCCGTTCACCGGCGAGAAGCTCGCCGACCTGCCGGAGTCCACCCCCGAGGACGTGGAGCGGGCCTACGCGACGGCCCGCGCCGCGCAGGCCGTCTGGGCCCAGCGGTCCGTGCGGGAGCGCGCCGCCGTCCTGCTCCGCTTCCACGACCTGGTCCTCGAACGCCAGGCCGAGGTGCTCGACCTCATCCAGCTGGAGACGGGCAAGGCCCGCCTGCACGCCCACGAGGAGGTCCAGGCCGTCGCGGTCGCCGCCCGTCACTACGGCCGCAAGGCCCCCTTCTACCTGAAGCCGAAACGGCACACCGGCGCCGTACCGACCCTCACCAAGGTCACCGAACTGCGCCACCCGCGTGGGGTGATCGGCCAGATCGCGCCCTGGAACTACCCGCTCGAACTCTCCGTCGGCGACGCGATCCCCGCCTTCGTCGCGGGCAACGCCGTCGTGATGAAGCCCGACACGGAGACCTGCCTGACCGCCCTGTGGGCCCGCGACCTGCTCATCGAGGCCGGCCTGCCCGCCGACGTCTTCCAGGTCGTCCTCGGCGAGGGACCCGTCATCGGCCCCGAGGTCGTCAAGCACGCCGACTACGTCTCCTTCACCGGCTCCACCCGCACCGGCCGCGAGGTCGCCCAGGGCGCGGCCGCCCGCCTCGTCGGCGTCTCTCTCGAACTCGGCGGCAAGAACGCGATGCTGGTCCTCGCCGACGCCGACATCGAGAAGGCGGCGGCGGGCGCCGTCCGCGCCTGTTTCTCCTCCGCCGGCCAACTCTGCATATCCATCGAGCGGTTGTACGTCCACGAGTCCATCGCCGACGCCTTCCTGGAGCGCTTCGCCGCCCGCACCAAGGCCATGCGCCTCGGCACGTCCCTCGCGTACGGCGCCGACATGGGCTCCCTCGTCGGCGAACGCCAGCTGGAGACCGTCACCCGCCACGTCGACGAGGCCGTGGAGAAGGGCGCGAAGGTCCTCGCGGGCGGCGTGGCCCGCCCCGACATCGGCCCCTACTTCTACGAGCCGACCATCCTCGACGGTGTCACGGAACCCATGTCCGTGTGCACGGAGGAGACCTTCGGCCCGGTCGTCTCCATCTACCGCTTCACGGACGAGGACGAGGCCATAGCGGAGGCCAACTCCACCGCGTACGGCCTCAACGCCTCCGTCTGGACCAAGGACGGCCGCCGCGGCCGCGAGGTCGCCTCCCGCGTCCGCGCCGGCACGGTCAACGTCAACGAGGGCTACGCCTCCGCGTACGGCTCCGTCCAGTCCCCCATGGGCGGCATGAAGGACTCCGGCCTCGGCCGCCGCCACGGCTCCGAGGGCATCCTCAAGTACACGGAGGCCCAGACGGTCGCCCAGCAGCGCCTGCTGCCCATGGCCCCGTCCCTCGGCATGGACGACGAGAAGTACGCCCAGTTCATGAGCCGCTGCCTCCGGGCGATGAAGGCACTCCGGCTGCGCTAGCGGGTGTTTCGAAAGTCCTGTGCGGTGCCCGCGGTGTCCGGTGCGTGCTCTCGGCGTGCCGGACGAAAGCCCTCGTACTGGACGTGCTTGGGGTTTCGGCCGGTGCGGCGAGAGTGCGTGCCGGGCGCCGTGGGTGCTGTGCGGGACTTTCGAAACACCCCCTGGCGGCCCCTGCCCTCAGCGGCGCGGGGCTGTATCGACATGCGGCTCCGCCGCGTGGGCGTGAGCAACCACATACGGCCCGCAGACAAGGACCGTTCTCAACGAGGAGAACAAGTGTCGTACGACTACGACGTCATCGTCGTCGGATCCGGTTTCGGCGGCTCGGTCACCGCCCTGCGCCTGACCGAGAAGGGCTACAAGGTCGGCGTCCTCGAAGCGGGCCGTCGCTTCACCCGCGCCACCCTCCCCAAGAACTCCTGGGACCTGAAGAACTACCTCTGGGCGCCCGCCCTCGGCCTGTACGGCATCCAGCGCATCCACCTCCTCGGCAACGTCATGGTGCTGGCCGGAGCAGGCGTGGGCGGCGGCTCCCTCAACTACGCCAACACCCTCTACGTGCCGCCCGAGCCGTTCTTCGAGGACCCGCAGTGGAAGGACATCACCGACTGGCAGGAGGAGTTGAAGCCGTACTACGACCAGGCCCGCCGCATGCTCGGCGTACGGCTCAACCCGACGATGACCCCGTCGGACGTGCACCTGAAGGCCGCAGCCGAGCGGATGGGCGTCGGCGACAGCTTCCACCTCGCCCCGGTCGGCGTCTTCTTCGGTGACGGCGAGGACGCCGACGGCAAGGCGAAGGCCGCGCCGGGCGACCAGGTCGCGGACCCGTACTTCGGCGGCGCGGGCCCCGCCCGCAACGCCTGCACCGAGTGCGGCGCATGCATGACCGGCTGCCGTCACGGCGCGAAGAACACGCTCAACGAGAACTACCTCCACCTCGCCGAGAAGGCGGGCGCGGTCGTCCACCCGATGACCACGGTCGTGGCCGTGACGGAGGACTCGCAGGGCGGCTACGCCGTGACGACCCTCCCGACCGACAACCGCAGAAAGGGCGAGGGCCGGGTGCTCAAGGCCCACCGCGTCGTCCTCGCGGCCGGCACCTACGGCACCCAGACCCTCCTGCACCGGATGAAGGAGGGCGGCCAACTCCCGCACCTCTCGGACCGTCTGGGCATGCTGACCCGCACCAACTCCGAAGCGCTGGTCGGTGCCCAGACCGACAACCGCCGCTACCGCAAGGCGCACGGCGCGCCCGAGGTCGACTTCACCCGCGGCGTGGCGATCACCTCCTCCATCCACCCGGACGAGAACACCCACATCGAGCCGGTCCGCTACGGCAAGGGCTCCAACGCGATGGGCGGCCTGTCGATCCTCCAGGTCCCGTACGCGGGCAGCGCCGCGTCGGGTACCGCCCGCGTCCTCGGTTGGCTGGGGTACGCGGCCAAGCACCCCTTGCTGGTGGCCCGTTCGCTCTCCAACCGCCGCTGGTCGGAGCGGACCATCATCGGCCTGGTGATGCAGTCCCTGGACAACTCCCTGTCGACCCACCTGAAGCCGAAGGGTCTGGGCAAGGGCCTGTTGACGGCACGTCAGGGCCACGGCGCGCCCAACCCCAAGCAGATCGAGGTCGCTTCGCGGGCCGCCTCCACCATCGCCGCCGAGATCAACGGCTTCGCCGGCAGCAACGTGGGCGAGCTGATGGGCACCCCGCTCACCGCGCACTTCCTCGGTGGCTGCCCCATCGGCGCCACCGCGGACGACGGAGTGATCGACCCGTACCACCGCCTCTACGGCCACCCCGGCATCTCGGTCGTCGACGGCGCCGCCGTCTCCGCGAACCTGGGCGTCAATCCGTCCCTGACGATCACGGCGCAGGCCGAGCGGGCGATGTCGTTCTGGCCCAACAACGGCGAGCCGGACCGGCGCCCCGCACCCGGGGAGGCCTACGAACGCCTCACTCCCGTGGCGCCCCTGCACCCGGTGGTCCCGGAGGACGCCTTCGGCGCGCTCCGGCTGCCGCTGATGCCGGTTCCGACGGTGCCGCCGAAGAAGTAGTTACGGAGAAGGACCCGCGCCCCCCTCCGAGCGCGGGTTCTTCTCTTGTGTGCCAGGTGTGACTGGTGAGTGCCGTGAAGGGTTGCCCTCGCAATAACTGTTTTCTTGTGTGACGTGAGTCATATGGATGGGTCGTCGAGCCGGTACAACCGACGGGCGCGCCCCGCCGTCACATACATGTTCGATGGGGCCTATGGGCCCCTGCGAGGCAGGAAACGAAAGTCACGAGGGTGGGGGACATGAAGTCGACGATGTCGCGGGTGGCGGTGGCCGTCTCGGTCGTGGCCACGCTGGGATTGACCGCGGCGTGTGGCGGGGGCGGCGACGAGGACAAGGCGGAGAAGAAGCCGTCGGCCGCGGGCAGCGCCTCGGCAGCCGAGGACGCCAAGAACGGGGAGGACGGCGCCGGGAAGGCCGCGCTGACCGCCGCCCAGCTGAAGGAGGCGGCCCTCGCGAAGGGGGACGTGAAGGGGTACAAGATCGCCGACATGCCCGCGGAGGACATGCCGGCCGAGACCGTTCCCGCGCAGTCGGCCGCCTGTCAGCCCCTCGCGAACATGTTCTACTTCACCTCCGACCCGCAGGCGAAGGCCCGCGCCGGACGCACGGTCACCTCGGAGGACGAGCTTTCCGCCAGCGTCATCTCCCTCGCCCTGGCCGCGCACGAGCAGGACGACGCCGAGAAGGTCATGGCCGATCTGCGCAGGGCGACGGAGAGCTGCGACGGGTACGAGCACGTCGGCAACAAGTACAGCGGCATCGAGGCCCTCACCGCTCCCGACCAGGGCGACGAGGCCGTCGCCTACAAGGTGAAGGGCGACATCGAGGGCGCCGAGATCCCGATGTCCTTCACGGTGGTGCGCAGCGGCTCGACACTCATCGGGTTCTACTCGATGAACATGCTCGACGCGGATAAGGCCGAGGTGCCGGACGCGATCCTGGACGCACAGGTCGCGAAGGTGGAGAAGGTCGCCGGCTGAGCGCCCCCGGCGTGACGAAGGGCCCCGCGGAACGGCCGGCTCGGCCGTTCCGCGGGGCCCTTGGGGTCGGTGATCTGTTCCGCGTCGTGAAGGGGTAACGGGCTCCGTGACCGTCGCGCCCACCTCGGAACAGTTCCGCCGGTCGGCCCCGGGCGTCCCCGGAGCCGGCCGTTCTCTTGAGTGACCGGGCTGCTGTCCCCTGCCGTCCGGTCACAACCCTGGAGCGAGGTCCCACGGCGCACGGCACGATCCGGACGCCTCATCGCTCCAGCGGAGCCACGCGTGGTTCTTTCGGGCCCGCACCTGGCTGGCACGGACACCGACACCAACGAAACGCGTCGTACGGCGGTCACGCGCCGTACGGGTGAGACGACAGGCGTACGTATGTGCGCCGCCGGCGCGCGCCGGTCAGATACGGCCCCGGCACAGCTCCAGCAGGGTCATGGCGAGTGCGGTGCCCGGCTTGCCGAGGGCGTCCCTGTAGTGGGCCAGGACCTCCATCTCCCGCGACAGGTTCACGCGCCTGCCGCCGGACTCGATCCGTGCCTCCTGGATCACGGCGGAGACCGCCACGCGTTCCTGGATCAGGCCGATGATCCGGTCGTCCAGGGCGTCGATGCGTTCCCGGGCACCGGTGATCACACCGGCCGCCTCGGAGGTACGGGCACCGGTCTTCTCGGTGGAGGTGATGGTCATCCTGGGGCTCCTCGTCGGAAGTCGAACGGACCCCCGGATCGGCAAGACCCGGAAAACGCCAGACGCCCCGGACCTTGTCGGCCCGGGGCGCCTGGGGAAGTCGCTTGTCAGTTGCTCAAGCAGCACGACCATGGCAGCCGGTGGGCCCGGTGCCATAGGTAAAGACAAGAGTCGAGTGCGCGAACATGAGCGCCAGTATGCCACGCCCCACCTGGCCCCTGCCGCCCGCGCCCCTTCAGGGGCGCGGGGAACTGCGCGACAAGCCACGACGAATGCGCCGGTCGGCCACGAACCGATCCCGGCAGACGCGTGTCCGGAAGTCTGACGCACTCGCGCGTGTCCGGAATCGCGGTGGGCGTGCCGGATGCCCGGGCGAGGGCGGGCCGTCGGCGGGGCATGGCCGGGGCACGGGCCGTTGGCCGAGGCGTGGACGGGAGGGGAGCAATGGCACCCGGGCGCAGGCGGCGACCGCCTCCCCGCGCCCCATCCTTACGCGGCTTCGCCCCACCGTCCCCACCCGACGAGTCCTTCCTCCCGCAAGGGGCGCGGGCGGTCCCCGTCCGAGCCACCGGTGGCCCGCTTCACGAGCGCCCACCCCGGTAGACTCGGACCACAGACCCCCGCCCCACCGCCGGAAGGCACCCCGTGTCATCAGCGAACCCCGCTGCCGTCGTTCCCGACACCGTCCTGGTCGTCGACTTCGGCGCCCAGTACGCCCAGCTCATCGCCCGACGGGTCCGCGAGGCCCGGGTCTACAGCGAGATCGTGCCGAGCACCATGCCGGTCGCGGAGATGCTCGCCAAGAACCCGGCGGCGATCATCCTCTCCGGCGGCCCCTCCTCGGTCTACGCCGAGGGCGCCCCCCGCCTCGACCGCGACCTCTTCGAGGCCGGCGTCCCCGTCTTCGGCATGTGCTACGGCTTCCAGCTGATGGCCACCACCCTCGGCGGCACCGTCGACAACACGGGCGCGCGCGAGTACGGCCGTACGCCCCTGCATGTCGCCAAGCCCGGCAGCACCCTCTTCGAGGGCACCCCCGACGAGCAGTCCGTCTGGATGTCCCACGGCGACGCCTGCTCCGCCGCCCCCGAGGGTTTCACCGTCACGGCCTCCACCGACGTCGTCCCGGTCGCCGCCTTCGAGAACGACGAGAAGAAGCTGTACGGCGTCCAGTACCACCCGGAGGTCATGCACTCCACGCACGGCCAGCAGGTCCTGGAGCACTTCCTCTACCGGGGCGCGGGCATCACCCCCAGCTGGACCACCGGCAACGTCATCGAGGAGCAGGTCGAGGCCATCCGCGAGCTGGTCGGCGACAAGCGCGCGATCTGCGGCCTCTCCGGCGGCGTGGACTCCGCGGTCGCTGCGGCCCTCGTCCAGAAGGCCATCGGCTCCCAGCTGACCTGCGTGTACGTCGACCACGGCCTCATGCGCAAGAACGAGACCGAGCAGGTCGAGAAGGACTTCGTCGCCGCGACCGGCGTCCAGCTGAAGGTCGTCGACGCGGAGGAGCGCTTCCTGAAGGCGCTGGCCGGGGTCTCCGACCCCGAGCAGAAGCGGAAGATCATCGGCCGCGAGTTCATCCGCGTCTTCGAGCAGGCCCAGGCGGAGATCATCGCCGACGAGGGCCCCGAGGTCGCGTTCCTCGTCCAGGGCACCCTCTACCCGGACGTCGTCGAGTCCGGCGGCGGCACCGGGACGGCCAACATCAAGTCCCACCACAACGTCGGCGGCCTGCCGGAAGACCTCGAATTCAAGCTGATCGAGCCGCTCCGCAAGCTCTTCAAGGACGAGGTTCGGATGGTCGGCCAGGAGCTGGGGCTCCCGGAGGAGATCGTCCAGCGCCAGCCGTTCCCGGGCCCCGGCCTAGGCATCCGCATCGTCGGCGAGGTGACCAAGGAGCGCCTCGACCTGCTCCGCGAGGCCGACGCCATCGCCCGCGAGGAGCTGACGGCGGCCGGCCTCGACCGCGACATCTGGCAGTGCCCGGTGGTGCTGCTGGCGGACGTCCGCTCCGTCGGCGTCCAGGGCGACGGCCGCACCTACGGCCACCCCATCGTGCTGCGCCCGGTCTCCTCCGAGGACGCCATGACCGCCGACTGGTCGCGACTGCCGTACGAGGTCCTCGCGAAGATCTCCACCCGGATCACCAACGAGGTCGCCGACGTCAACCGCGTTGTCCTGGACGTGACGAGCAAGCCGCCGGGCACCATCGAGTGGGAGTGAGCCCCCGGCTCAGGGCCCTGCGGGGCTCGGGGCTTCGGGCTCTGTAAGGCTCCGGCAGGGGCTCAGGTCCGCTTGAGGGCGCGCACCGGCTCTCCGGGCTTCCAGACCTGGACGACCAGGTACTTGTCGTCCTCGACGTAGGTCCGTACGACCTCCGTCAACTCGGCGCGGAAGAGGTGGAACGGCTCCGGCGGTTCCACCTCTTCGCCGTACGCGGCCTTCTCCGCCGGATCGTCGACCTCGACCGCCCGCCCGCTCACCCGCACGTCCCCGCCGCCCATCCCCGTGCCCGGCCCCGGGTTGGCCTGCAACGCGAAGCGGGGATCGCGGCGCAGATCGAGCGCCTTGAGCGAGTCGGGCATCATCCCCAACCACAGCTCCCCCCGCTTGAACCGGACCTCCAGCCCGGTCGTACGCGGCGACCCGTCCTTGCGCAGGGTGGCGAGGACGTGATGGGTGAAGGCCCCGAAACGCGCTTCGACGGTCTCGGCGAGCTCAGGTTCGGCGGCGACGAAGGCGCCCCAGTTCGAAAGATTCTCCGGCATACATCGAGTCTCACCCGGATACCCGACAACCATTGTCCGGTTACCCCGAGCGACGTACGGCCGACATACGGCCGATGCCCCGGCGCCGCACGGGCGCCGTACGGCGCTGCCCGACCCGGCCGAGCGGTGCGCCACCTGACGCGCTTCGGTGACTTGCGTAACGGTTGCGCACTCTCTTCACGAGACGGACCTGTTCTCCCTGGGGGACCGACGGTAACTTCCGCTTCGTAAAGGAAGTCATTCTGGAGGACACATGCACGGGCCCACACCGCCCCTGCCTCTACCCACCGACCAGCTCCGGTTCGCCATGCCGCCGATGCACGAATCGTTGGAGGACGAGCGACGGCACCGCAAGGAACGGCTGGCCGGGGCCCTGCGGATCTTCGGGCGCATGGGGTTCGAGGAGGGGGTCTCGGGACACATCACCGCGCGCGACCCGGAGTTCAGCGACTGCTTCTGGGTCAATCCGTTCGGGATGCCCTTCAAGCACGTCACGGTGAGTGACCTGGTCCTCGCCAACCAGGACGGCCAGGTGATCGAGGGCCGCTACCACGTGAACCAGGCCGCGTTCACCGTCCACGCCCAGGTGCACGCGGCCCGCCCGGACGTCGTCGCCGTCGCCCACTGTCACTCCGTGCACGGCCGCGCCCTGTCCGCCCTCGGCGAGCTGCTCGACCCGATCACCCAGGAGTCCTGCGCCTTCTACGAGGACCAGGCGCTCTACGACCACTACACGGGCGTCGCCGTGGACGCGGACGAGGGCCGCCGCATCGCCGCCGTCCTCGGCAGCCGCAAGGCCCTCGTGCTGCGCAACCACGGACTGCTGACGGTCGGCGACTCGGTCGACGCGGCGGCCTGGTGGTTCCTGTCCATGGAACGCTCGGCCCAGGTCCAGCTCACCGCGAAGGCGGCAGGCCGCCCCCTGCTCATCGAACACCGGCTGGCCGTCGCGACACGTGAACAGGCGGGCGGCGACCTGGTGGCGTGGATCAACTACCAGCCGCTGTGGCAGGACATCAGCCGCAGCGAGCCGGATCTGCTGAGTTGAACCGCAGCACCCCGAAGGGTGCGCCGGGAAACGCGCGACCAGCCACACAGCCCCCGCCGACGCGTGACGGCCTGGTGGGACGGCGATCTCGCGCGTGCCCGTCAGAAGCCGCGCAGCACGGCGGCCTTCGTGGCCGCGAACTCCTCGTCCGTGAGGACGCCCCCGCGGTGCAGCTCCCCGAGTTCGCGGAGCCGACGCAGGAGCGTGTCGTGGTGGTCGGAGAAGCCGGGGCGGTCGGAGGCGTCGGGGCGGTCGGAGACCGACGGCCGGGCCGCGTCGGCCCCGCCCGGCCGCGCGCCGTCCACGGGGGTGTTCGCGGAGCCGTTCGCCCGTGTCGACGGATGGGGGAGCCGTGCCGTGACCGCCGTCGCGACGAGCGCCGTGAGCAGGTCGCGCCGCGCACTGCCCCACAGATCGAGGGCGAACGGGTCCCGCTCCGGCGGCAGCTTCGAGAACACGGTCTCGCGCGTCACGAACCGCAGGAACCCGTCCTCGTAACCGGAGTTGGGCACCCACTCGACCTGCACCAGTTCCCCGATGTCGATGATCCGCGGGCCGGTCGCGCGCTTGACCCGGTCGGAGGTGTCGTTCCAGTCGATCCGGACCCGCGTCCCGTCGAACGACACCGTGCCGTCACTGGACCGCACCGACACCGGCACGGGCGGACCGGGCAGGAGGTAGGCCCCGGCGGGCTCCTTCGGCGTCTGCTCCAGCAGCATCGACCGCCGTATCTCGTCGGCCATGTACTCGGCGACGCCCGACCGGTCGAGATCGACCGTCAGCCGGTACGGGTCGGCCTCGTCCGGCAGCCGCCCGCCCGTGGCCTGCAGCAGCGGATCACTGCCCTCGCGCAGCCGCAGCCGCAGCCGCCCGCGCTTGCGTTCGGGCTCGTAGACGACACCGGCCACCGCCTCCAGCGGCACCGCGATCTCCCCGTACGTCTGTCGGAACAGCGCCACGGAACGGTGCAGGCCCGGCGTGATCCGGACCGTGTCGCCGTCGAAGGCCCAGACGCCGTCACGCTGGATGATCTCGGCCATAGGAGGATTCTCCCAGCCCGGTCAACACGAGCACCCGCACTTCACCCCGCGCCTCCCACGCACGGAGTGGCCCTGCTGAATGCGGGCCGTGTTCCATACGGCACAATTCGCTGTCATCGCAGGGCAGTTGTACGGCCGCACGGCTGTGGTAGTGAGCGGACGAATGTACGACACCGCGCTACGGCGGTATCGACGCAGCGGTCCCGGCAACGCACGGGCGACTGTCGTCGCCCTCGTGGCCGGAGCGGTGACAGCAGTGCTGGCAGATGGCAATGACGGTGGCGGCGAATGCCGAAGTACGCGGACGTGGGCGCGGTGGCGCCCGCGGACGACGGCGCGGGAAGGCGGACTCGGGCGTGGCGGTGCAGGAGGCGAGAGGGGGCATGGGCGCGGGCGCCCATGAAGGCGGGTGCACGTGCGGGGACTGCCCGCACGGGGCGCGCGCGGGACACCGGCGCGCGGTCGCCGAGTTCCTGCTGAAGCGGGAGGAGTTCGCGTCCGGGCAGGGGCTGCCGGCGGCGGTCGCGCACTCCGCGTCCGCCTCCCGCCAGTGGGTGTCCGACGAACTCACCCAGTCCGCGGCGCTCGTCGCCGAACGCGGCCGGGTCGAGGGCGAGACCTGGCTGGCCCGCCTGTGGCTGCGCACGGCGATCGTGGTCTGGGCCGCCGTCGTCACCCTCCTCCTCATCCAGTCCCTCACCGCGATCGGCGCGGGCTGGACCTCGGCCCGCACCGCCGGTCTGCTCGCCGCCCTGCTGGTGGCCGCGGCCCTGACGGGCGCCGGGTATCTCCACCGGGCGCGCGGCGGTGCGCTCGCCCCGGTCATCGGCGAGGACAACCGTCTCTCCACCTCCCGCGCGGTCGCCGTCGGCTGGGTGCTCCTCGTCGTCTTCGCGGTCCTCGTCCTCGTCGGCCGCCTCGCCGCGGCCTCCGACCACCGCGAACGCGACGCCCTCATCGCCGGGCTCGACCTCGCCCGCGGCGCCGGCATCGTGACCGTCCTCGCCGTCGTCTGCGGCATCGCCGTCCTGGTCCGCCGCGTGGTCGGTCTCCGTGTCCTCTCCCAGCGCCTCCAGAAGGTCCGCGCCCACCGCCCCCGCGCCGCCGACCTCCTCACCGACGACTCCGGCCGCGGTAGCTTCACCGACATCCAGTACGTGATCATCTGCACTGTCGCCCTCACCTTCGCGGCGGTCCGCCTCGCCCGTCGCCCCGACCAACTCCCCGACCTTCCCTGGGGCCTGGCCCTCCTCGTCCTCGTCTCCGCGGCCACCTACGTCGCCGGCAAGTACGCCGAGGGCGGCCGCCCCGTCATCCTCTCCGTCGTCCGCGCCCGAGAGGCCGGCGACCTCGACGCCCCCATCCGCAACGGCGACGACATCGAGATCCGCGGCTCCGGCTTCGTCCCACCCGGCGCCCAGACCGCCGACCACCTCTCCCGCATGGTCGTCCGCATCGGCCCCGTCCACGTCCACGTCCCGCTCGTCCCCGTCGTCGGCGGCTTCAGCAACCCCACCGACGCCGTCCTCACCGCGCCCGTCCCCGTCGACGTCGAACCTGGCAAGATCGAAGTCCAGGTCGTGACGGCGGCGGGCGTGGAGACCAACCGCTACACCATCGAGGTCTCAGCGGACTGACCGGTTGCCGAGGGGGGACTGACTGACTCAAGGGCGAAGGAGCGGGGCGGGGAGCTCAGGAAGAGCGGGCCGCCGTCCCTCCAGCGGAGGTGCGGAGGTTCAGAGGCGGGGGCACGGAGGCGCGGGGAGCGGCTCGGCCCCTCGGTCGGTGGTGCGGGGAGCAGGTCGGCCCTCGGATCCGCGGCCCCTCGGCCGGTGGGCCGGCGGGCCGGCGGAAAGGCTCCGTCGGCGGTGGCGGGGAGCCTCCTGGACGGAGGCCACCCTGCCCTCCCGACAGGCTCTCCGACCCGGAAAAACACGCCCGAACCATTGAGCACCCCCACCCCTCTGAACGTATCGTCTGTTGAGGGGTCGACGGCACGGCGGACAAGAGGCGGCGCAGACCATGACTCACGGCATTCGCTCGGACTCCCACACCCCCTACTTCGACGGCGGCCCCGACTGGCGCGACACCGCCACCCGCTACGCCCTCCTGCCCCTACGCCTCTTCCTCGCCGTCACCTTCATCTACGCCGGCCTGGACAAACTCACCGACAGTGCCTTCCTGGCGGACTCCGGCTCCGGCTCCATCGGCGACATGATGAGCGCCGCCCGCGACTCCTCCGCCATCCCAGCCATGATCGACATGGCCCTGAACAACCCCGTCGGCTTCGGCTACGCCATCGCCATCGGCGAACTCGCCGTCGGTATCGGCGCCCTCCTCGGTTTCCTCACCCGCCTCGCCGCCTTCGGCGGAGCCCTGATCTCCCTCAGCCTCTGGCTCACCGTCAGCTGGTCGGCATCTCCGTACTACTACGGCAACGACCTCCCCTACCTCATGGCCTGGATCCCGCTGATCCTCGCCGGCGCCCCGGTCCTCTCGGTGGACGCCGCCATCCGTTCCCGACGCCGGGGCGGCCCCAGCAGGCACCGAGCGGGCGCCGCCTACCACTGAGCCCCACGACGCCCCGCCGCACCGGATGAGTGCGGCTGAGGCCGGGCGGAGTCGTCCGGGGAGCGGGGCTGTGCCTGGCCGCACCGGCTGAACTGTCCGCTGGGGGAGCCGTGCGGTCCGGTTGGGGCCGCGTGAGTCCGAGGAGCCCTGGCTCGCTCCCCGCCCGCTCCCAGCCGGACCGGCCTTCCTCTCCGCCGCGTTCACCCACTCACTGCCGCGTCCATCCACTGTCGGCCGCGTTCATCCACTGTCGGTCGGGCCTCCCTGCTTTCAGCCGTCCCTACCTGCTCTAGCCATGCCCGTCCGTGCCCGTCGCCCCGGATGCCCCCGCCGCTCCCGTGGGCCCAGCCGGTGCCCCGCCCCCGTCGCCCTCGTTGCTCCCGGCCGCCCCGCGCGCCGCCGCCCCCGTATCTCGTGGTCCAGAGAGGCCACTGCCCCCGCGAGACACAGCCCCCCGACCACCAGGGGTATCACCACGAACCACGGGGTCTTCCAGGCGCCGCCCGCGTCGCCGAGGTACACGACACCGGCGGCGGTGAGGAAGAGGCCGGCGACGAGCTTCCCGGGCCGGAACTCATGCCGCAGCACGGGCCACCTCCGCCTGTCCCAGACCGACTTCGAGGTCGATGGTGAGCGTGCCCCCACTGCCCGAGCCCTTCGCGGGGGGCAGTGTCAGCCGGTCGCTCTTGTCCGGTGCCACGTCCACGTCCTCCTTGTCGTCACCCGGCAACTGGATGTCACCCAGGCCCACTTCGATGTCGAGCCGCACGGTGACGTCCGGTGGAACCACCACCTTCACCTTGCCCGCGCCCACCTCCACGCTGGTGCTCAGCGACTCTCCCTTCGGTATGTCCACCCGGGACAGGTCCAGCGTCCCCACCCCGGTCCCGAGCTCGTAGCGGGCCGCCACGCTGTCCGCGTTCCGCGGTGCCCACTTCGTACGGGCCCAGTCGGTGGTGATGTTCGACGGAAGCGCCGCCGTGCCCGCCAGGAATCCCGCCGTGACCACCGCCAGGAAGATCGACCCCGCTCCCGTACGGCCGAGGAAGGCGCTGAGGGCTATGCCCAGACCGAACACGGTCAGCGCGCAGGCCAGACCGGTCTGCAGGCTGGCGGCGAGGGTGCGGTCCTCCCAGGTGGCTCCGGTACCCGCGCCGCCGGCGAGCAGCGCCAGCAGGAAGATCCAGCCGCCGATCCAGCGCGGCCCCCGCGGCTTCGGCGGACGCGCCACGCGTATGTCCTGACGGGTGGGCCGGATGCCCCGGGCGATGTTGACCGCCGCGGCCATGTCCCGGTCGCGGGATTCCCACGGGCCCCATAGATAGCCCGTCCCACCGATGTGGGTGCCGTCCTTGACTATCGGGTCGCGCCACCACGACGGGTAGGCGGAGGCCACCGGTGGTGCCTGGGCCTCCGGCGGGGCGTCGGCCACCGCCTGGGCGGCCAGTGGATCGGGGTCGGGGGTGCCGCGGTGCTGCGACCAGTACCCCGCGCCGGCCAGGAGCAGGGAGACGACCACCGAGAAGGTCAGGACGGTGGTGTTGCCCAGCATGGTGAGGAAGACGCCGCAGCCGACCAGCGCGAAGAGCACGGCCGTGAGGGCCTGGCCGTCGACCCGGCCGGTCAGCAGCTTGCGCAGCTCGTTCTCCTCCTCGTCGTCGTACGGCACGAACAGCCAGGCGAAGCCGTAGAAGAGGAGGCCGAGGCCTCCGGTGAGGGAGAGCACCGCCAGTACCACGCGGAAGATCACCGGATCCATGTCGCACTGGCGCCCGAGCCCGGCACAGACACCGCCCAGCATCTTGTACCGCCGGTCGCGGCGGAACCTGTGCGGGGGACCGGGGACCGGGGGACCGGGGACCGAGAGGGCCGGGGAACCGGCCGAAGCGTCGGGGCCGGTGGCGTCCGATTGATCCGCTCGCGTGCCCGCTTCTGCCTGCGGGTCCGCGCCCGTGTGCGCGCCCGCGCCCTCGTGCGCGCGCGGCTTCCTGGCCCCCGTGCCCGGTGGGGGCACGGCGTCCTGCGGCTCGCTGGTGGGCCGCGGGGCGTCCGGACCCGAGCCGGGGCCCGGCTCCGCTGCCGCGTGCTGGTGATCCGTCATGCGTCCATCGTGACCGCCGCGCCGTTCCGATGGCACTCGGGATGACCCTGGTCGAACCCTGATATCCGTCAGGGGGATGTGTTCGATCAGGCTCGCGCCGAAGATCAGGGACGTCTCGGGGGTCGACCCTGATGCCTCGCTCGGCCGTGCGTGTGAACATCGATGGCATGCCGGAAGCCGCAGCACTGCCAGTCGACACTCCGCGGCCCCCGCGCAAGCTCTACCGCAGCAGCGACGGACGCTGGCTCGGAGGCGTGGCGCGAGGGCTCGCCGGACATCTCGGTCTGCCTGTGACCTGGGTGCGGCTCGTGTTCGCCGGCCTCTTCCTGGCCGATGGCCTCGGTGCCCTCGTCTACGCGGCGTTCTGGTTCTTCGTCCCCCTCGGCGTGGGAGGCGTCGACAACCAGCGGCCTCCGGCCATCGCCACGGAGATCTCCCCCGACGGCCGCCGCAAGCTCGTGGCCCGCAAGCCCGACCGAGGCCAGATAGTCGCCCTCCTCCTCATGGTCGTCGTGGCCATGGTCTTCGTCGGCAATGTGAACCTCGGGGAGGGCGCCAGGGCGTATCTCTGGCCGACGGTGCTCGTCGCCGCCGGCGTCGCCCTGGTCTGGCGCCAGGCGGACAACGCGCGGCGGGCCCGCTGGGCCGAGGTCGGCCGCCGTCGACGCACGATCACACTGCTGCGCTCTGTGGCGGGTGTCCTGCTGGTCACCGCGGGGGTCTCCGGGATATTCGTCCTCCAGGGCTCGGCCGCCCACCTCGGCTCGGTCCTGCAGGCGGCGCTCGCGGTCCTCGTGGGCATAGCCCTGCTGGCCGGTCCGTACCTCGTGCGCATGACCCAGGACCTCTCCGAGGAGCGCCTGATGCGCATCCGCGCCCAGGAGCGCGCGGAGGTCGCGGCCCATGTCCACGACTCGGTGCTGCACACGCTGACGCTCATACAGCGGAACGCGGACAACCCGAACGAGGTCCGCCGCCTCGCCCGCGCCCAGGAGCGCGACCTGCGGAACTGGCTGTACAAGCCCGAGGGCACGGGGAAGGACGAGGACGACGAGCCCGACACCCTCGCCGAGGCCGTCCGGCGGAACGCGGCCGAGGTCGAGGACAAGCACGGTGTCCCCATCGAGGTGGTCGTCGTCGGCGACTGCCCCCTCGACGAGGGACTGACCGCACAGATGCAGGCCGCGCGCGAGGCAATGGTCAACGCCGCCAAGTACGGTGGCGAGGGCGGTGCCGTGCAGGTCTACGCCGAGGTCGAGGGAAGGACGGTATTCGTGTCCGTCCGCGACCGCGGCCCAGGATTCGACCTCGACGCGATACCCGCCGACCGCATGGGCGTCAGAGAATCGATCATCGGCCGCATGGAGCGCAACGGAGGTACGGCGCGGCTCCGCGTCGTACCGGGCGGCGGCACGGAGGTCGAGCTGGAGATGGAGAGGGCGG
The DNA here is from genome assembly GCF_020982545.1 of Streptomyces sp. MNU76. Lineage (GTDB taxonomy): Bacteria > Actinomycetota > Actinomycetes > Streptomycetales > Streptomycetaceae > Streptomyces. The sequence continues at coordinate 880,488 of NZ_JAJKLK010000019.1, forward strand.
AGACGACGTCATGAGTGACGCGAACGGGGCCAACGACACTGCCGCAGAGGGCGGCTCAGGCACGACGCCGAGCGGGGGACCAGGAGGTACGGCCGCGCGGGGCACGGGTTCGGCAGAGGGCCTGCCCAGCGAGCCCGGCCGGCGGGAAACGCCGGTCCAGCCCTCCACGCCCGAGGGTGCCGCCGCGCCCAGCGCACTCGGCGCACCGGGACCGGCCGGTCCCGGGCGGCATGTCCGGGTGGTGCTGGTGGACGACCACCGCATGTTCCGTACGGGAGTGCAGGCCGAGATCGGGCAGACGGACCGTACGGGGGTGGAGGTGGTCGGGGAGGCCCCCGATGTCGATCAGGCGGTCTCGGTGATCACGAGTACGCGGCCCGAGGTGGTGCTCCTCGATGTGCACCTGCCCGGCGGCGGCGGGGTCGAAGTCCTGCGCCGCTGTTCGTCGTTGATGGGGGATGCCGAGCAGCCCGTGCGCTTCCTCGCCCTGTCCGTGTCGGACGCGGCGGAGGACGTGATCGGGGTGATCCGGGGCGGCGCACGCGGCTATGTCACCAAGACGATCACCGGCTCGGACCTGGTGGACTCCATCTTTCGGGTCCAGGAGGGCGACGCGGTCTTCTCTCCCCGCCTGGCCGGCTTCGTGCTCGACGCCTTCGCCTCCACCGACGCCCCGCCCGTCGACGAGGACCTCGACCGCCTCACCCAGCGCGAGCGTGAGGTACTTCGGCTCATCGCCCGTGGCTATGCGTACAAGGAGATCGCCAAGCAGCTCTACATCTCGGTGAAGACGGTCGAGTCCCATGTGTCCGCCGTCCTGCGCAAGCTGCAGCTCTCCAACCGCCACGAGCTGACGAGGTGGGCGACGGCACGCCGCCTGGTGTGAGGCCGGAGCGCCACGGTGGGACGGCGAGGCAGGTCGGCCGGGGCGGGTCCGGCCGCGCCCGCCGTGTCTCCCAGCGCAGGGCACCCCACCCGCTTCCCACCCGCCACTCAGGCCCACGGCTCGGACCCAAGCCTCGGGCCCACGGCTCGGTGCCCACGGCTCAGGGCCCCGCTCAAGCCACCCGTGTCGCCCCCGCGTACGGCATCTCGTCCAGGGGGCCACGCGTACCGGGGCGGAGGGGTTGGGGGCGTGGATCATCTGGCCGTTGCCGATGTAGATGCCCACGTGGCTGATGCCGGAGTAGAAGAAGACGAGGTCACCGGGGCGGAGGTCGGAGCGGGCGACGCGGGGGCCGGCGTTGATCTGGGAGTAGGTGGTGCGGGGGAGGGAGACACCGGCGGCCCGGTAGGCGGCCAGGGTGAGGCCGGAGCAGTCGAAGGCGTTGGGCCCGGTGGCGCCCCAGACGTACGGGCTGCCGATCTTGGAGTAGGCGTAGGAGATGGCCGCGGCGGCGCGGGAGTTGGGGGCGTCGGTCGTGGCGGAGACGGGGGAGACCGGGCCGGTGAGGCCGCGCTGGGCGGTGGTGGAGGAGCGCGAGGCGTGCCCCGTGGCGCCGCTGCGGGTGTCGAAGCGTGAGCGGTCCTCGGTGGTGAGTCGGCCGAGCAGTTGACGGGCGTCGGTCAGCTTGGAGGTGACGGTTTTCTTGTGGCGTCTCAGTTCGGTCTGCCGGGTCTTGAGCGTGCCCAGTTCGACCCGGGCGGCGCCGCGCAGCCGTTCGATGTCCAGCAGTTGCTTCCGTACGCTCGCCACGTCCGCCGAGTGCCGGCTCCCGACGCGCTCGGCGAGGGCGGCGCCGTCCAGGTACTGGTCGGGATCGGCGGAGAGGGCGAGCTGCCAGGTGGGGGCGATGCCGCCGTCCCGGTACTGCGCCGCCGCCAGCGAACCGAGTTCGTCGCGGGCCGAGTTGAGCCGTTCGGTGCGGCGGGCGGCCTGGTCGCGCAGCTCCTCGAGGTTCTCCTGAGCCTTGTCGGCCTTCTCCTTCGCGCCGTTGTACTTCTCGGTGGCGACCTCGGCCTCTTGGTACAGCTTGGCCACCTTCGCCCTGACCTGCTCCGGGGTGAGCTGGGGGTCGGCGTGCCCGATGCCGTCGAAACCGGTCGCCGTCGCCGCGCCCGCGAGGGCGATCGTCGCGGCCGTGCGGGCCGTATGGCCGCCGAGCGAGCGCTGTCTGGGCTTGCGGTGCGCTGCCACGTGGAGTCCACGTCCTCTCCGTACGACCGCCGTCCGCAGTACGAACATCGTCTGTCCGTACGGACCGCCTGGGGGGAGCGGTGACGCGTCCGGCGGCGGCCCGCACAGGGGGAGCGGGACGCCGCCGGACCTTTCTCGGCGGTGGTGGCCGACTGCCGCCCCTGGCCCGGGCGGCGGTGGGGAGCCGGTCACCTGAGGGAGGACGCTAAACCTGGGTGTGATGGCTCGGTAACGCGTTGTACGGAAGTGGCGCGCACCGACCGTGAGGTGACCGTATGTGACCGGGATCCGGGCCCGGCGCCGCCGACTTCACGCTGTGCGATGACCGATGCGGCGATTTCGGACCGGGCGGGGGCGCCTCGGTGCTATGGAGCGCATATATGCAAGGTCATCTGAGGGTGCCGGTCGAGGGTTGCGGTCCGGCCGCCCCGGTGTCCGACGGGTCTCGGGCACCTCATTAGGCTCCGCGCATGGACGTACTCATCCACATCCTCGTCGCCCTCCACATCATCGGCATCGCCTCCCTCCTGGGCGGCTTCCTCACCCAGATGAAGGCGATGGGCCAGGGCGCCGCCCGCTTCGTCCCCGCCATGCTGCACGGCGCCCTCACGATGCTCGTCACCGGCGCCCTCCTCGTCGGCCTCAACCAGGCCGACGACCAGCCCGTCGACAACATCAAGATCGGCGTCAAGCTCGCGCTGCTGATCGTGATCCTCGGTCTGGTCTACGTGAAGCGCGACGAGGAGACGGTGGAGAAGCCGCTCTTCGCCCTGGTGGGCGCGCTGACCACCGCCAACGTCTTCATCGCGGTGCTCTGGACCTGAGGCGACCCGCGGCTCATGCGCCCGGAGAGCGCAAGAATGCTGTGAGTGGCCGAGAGTCACTTGTCCCGTCTCATTAGATCTTGCAGCGGCGGGGCCGTTGACCTGCGGGGTGACAGGTTGAACCGCGACTTGCTGGGGGGAGTGACGAGGCGTCGTTGAAGACCTGTGGGCGGTGCCGGTGGCGCGTCTCATGGATCATGGCGAGGGTGATGCCGCCTGAGCAGGTCCTTGTCAGGGTCGCGAGACGCTCGACCCTCGGTTTCGCACTGAAGATGACAGTTTCCTAACAAAGGCCGCAGCAGCGGACGTGCTCAGGAAGGGTGTCTCCGCTGACGATCCTGAAGCTGCCGACGGGCGGTCGACCAAACGACCTCGAACTCATCGGCCGACAACCACTGCGGGTCATGCCCCTCCCACTCAGAGATAGGCGGTTCCGCGGTCAGACCGTAGACACTCTCGTATTCAGCCAACCGACCGTCTCTTTGGGCTTCTTGCCACTCGACCAGCGAGGCAGCGGCCAAAGCCTTGCTTCCGGGCTCCTGCAACTCGACTTGGCGGATCACGTACCCATCGGTGTCCAGCTCGAAGTAGAACCAGACGGCTTCCTCGTCCCAGAAGCAGCGAAGCCAGCGCGTCACTGGTTCACCGCATCGAAGGGCTCGTCGTGCCAGCGCCAGCCGGCGGTGCCGTCGTCGTGGATGTGCAGCATGAACTCAGCGACCGGGCTGCCATCGGGAAACGTCATGGTGAGCGCACTGCGGATCTGGGTGTAGCAGGCGTCGGCCTGCTCCCAGTCCTCCTCGTCGACAGCCCGCTCCTGCTCAGCGAAGAGGGGACGGAACTCTTCAAAGCCAGGAAGTGTCTCGACTTCGGCGTGAGTCCAGGGCCAATCGGCGCCGGTCACGGTCAGCCGGACAATCTCCTGGTCGCCGTGGTGGAGCCGCCAGATACTGCCAGTGGTCAGGTTGGGGTTGGTCATATCCCCATGATGGCGATCACCACTGACAGGCAGGGCATGAGATCACGGCACCTTCTCGATCATGGGCGCGACCATCTCACGCGGCGGAAGCTGGTGGGGGGCGACGTTGAGTCGCTGTGCCGCTTCGCCTGCGTACCTCGACACCATCCCGGACCCAGGCCACCTCGGAACCGGCCGCCCGTCCCTCACCGCTCAGCGGCTTCCCCTCATCGTCCACACCAGGACGATGTCCGCTGGATTGGGACAAGCCACCTGTAATGAGACAAGAGCCACCCCAAAGCGGACACAGTCTCACTCAAACCTGTCTCGGCCCTCCCTGCGCAAGCTCAGTGCACAGATCCGTGCGACAAGCCGGGGTTCGATGCGACGGGACATCACTCTGCGGAGCGATTCTCAGCGATCTGCCGCAAACGACAAGTTGGCGACAGATCGCTGAGAATCCGACAGATCTAAAGCGGCCCTACACCCCGGTCAGGCGGGCCGCACCACGCTGTGGATCGAGGACTCGCCGTCGTAGAAGATCGACTCCTCGCGGACGTACGTGCCCGGCTTGGGGGCGTGGATCATCATGCCGTTGCCGATGTAGATGCCGACGTGGCCGATGTTGTCGTAGAAGAAGACAAGGTCGCCCGGCCTGGCGTCGGAGAGGGGGACGGTGGTGCCCGCCTCGACCTGGTCGTAGGTGGTGCGCGGGAGGTCGACGCCGGCGGCTTTCCAGGCGGCCTGGGTGAGGCCGGAGCAGTCGTAGGAGCCGGGGCCGGTGGCGCCCCAGACGTACGGCTTGCCGATCTGCGCGCGGGCGAATGCCAGGGCCTTGGTGGCCTTCGCGGCGTAGGTGGAGTCCTCGACGGGGGCGGTGGTCCCGCTGGTGCCGGGAGACGTCTCCGTGCCGGCGGCGGTCCCTCCCTGGGTCTCCTGGGTGCTCGGGGCCTCCTGGCTCGCCTGCTGCGCCGCCTGCTGACGCGCGAGTTCCTCCGCCTTGCGGTCGGCCTCCTCCTGCTCGCGCTGTTCGATCGCGGCGAGCCGGGCCTTCTCCGCGGCGGTGAGGGTGGAGAGCAGTTCGCGCGCCTCGGCGAGCTTCGCCTGGACCTTGGCCTTGCTGGTCTTGAGGGCGTTCTGCGACTCGGTGAGCTTCTCGAGGCTGTCGCTCGCGGTCCGGCGCTGCTCCGCCGCGTCGGCCTGCTCGGTGACGTACGCGTCGACGGCCTGCTTCTGACGGTCCGTCAGCCGGTCCATCAGCTGGTTCTGGTCGAAGTAGTCCTGCGGGTTGTCCGCGAGGAGCAGCGAGGCCTGGTCGGGGGCGGACGCGCCGTTGCGGTACTGGGCCGCGGCGAACGATCCCAGTTCCTCCCGTGCCTCGTTGAGCTTCTCCGTGCGCTTGGCGACGTCGTCGAGGAGGGTGTCGACCTTCTTCTTCTGCTTGGTCGTCCTCTCCTTGGCCGCGTTGTAGTTCTCGGTCGCCGACCCGGCCTGGCGGTAGAGGTCGTCGACCTTCTTCTCGACTTCCTCCAGGCTCGGCCTGTCGTCGTCGGAGGGTGCGGCGGTGGCCGTCTGGGAGAGCAGGGCCACGGAGGTGAGGGCGGCCGTGGCGAGAGCGGGGGTGCGTATGCCCGCGCGTGTCCGGCCGGTCGGACGCGGCTTGCGGTGCGGCGCCATGGTGCGGCGTCTCCTTCCGTAGTCCGCCTACCGAGTTAGCTGTCGGGTTCGGGCGCAAGCTTCGGAAGGTTTGCCCTACGACCCTTGCCGCGAGCGGCGGTCGGGTCGATTCACCCCAGAGGTCGGTGGGTCCCCGGCTCCGGCGCCGCGAGAGGCGTACCGGACTCGGCGGGGGCCGTGCGGCCCGGCGACGTTCGCCGGTTGTGTCGTACGACCCAAGGGAAGAAGTTAGCCAACTCGTGGGTCCCGTGTGAAGGTTGATGTTCGATATGCCCGATACGTTTTCGTGACCTTAGCCTCTTGCGCGCGACAGGCGGTAGGCTCGATCGCTCACCGTCGTGAGGTGAGCGCGGTGAGTGGTGGGTGTGGACTTCCCGGGGCGGCCCCTCGCTGTCAGTGGGGGCGCCTAGACTCGGAGAGCGATGAGCAGCCTCTTTGACGACAGCTTCCTGGCGGACCTCCAGGCCCCCCGCGGCCACGCGGAGGAGCCCCCGCCGCCGCCCGAGGACGATCATGTACCGGAGCCGCTTCCGGACGATCTGTTCGGCGGGAAGTTCGACGCGCCACCGGACCGGGACGAGTACTACCGAGGCGGTGCCCCCCGCCCGGCCCTCGACGCGGCGGCCCTTCTGGACGGGCTGAACGAGAACCAGCGCGCGGCCGTGGTGCACGCCGGCTCCCCTCTGCTCATCGTCGCCGGCGCGGGTTCCGGCAAGACCCGGGTGCTCACCCACCGCATCGCCCATCTGCTCGGCGAGCGGCATGTCCACCCGGGCCAGATCCTCGCGATCACCTTCACCAACAAGGCCGCCGGTGAGATGAAGGAGCGCGTCGAGCAGCTCGTCGGCCCGCGCGCGCACGCGATGTGGGTCATGACCTTCCACAGCGCGTGCGTCCGGATCCTGCGGCGCGAGTCGAAGAAGCTCGGCTTCACGTCCTCCTTCTCGATCTACGACGCCGCCGACAGCAAGCGGCTGATGGCGCTCGTCTGCCGTGATCTGGACCTCGATCCGAAGCGCTTCCCGCCGAAGTCCTTCAGCGCCAAGATCTCGAACCTGAAGAACGAGCTGATCGACGAGGAGGACTTCGCCGCCCAGGCCGGTGGGGGCACCTCCCGCTCGAGCGGAGCCGAGAGTGGGGGAGGCTTCGAGAAGACCCTCGCCCAGGCCTACGCGCTCTACCAGTCCCGCCTCCGCGAGGCGAACGCGCTCGACTTCGACGACCTGATCATGACGACGGTCAATCTGCTGCGCGCCTTCCCGGACGTCGCCGAGCACTACCGCCGTCGCTTCCGCCATGTCCTCGTCGACGAGTACCAGGACACCAACCACGCCCAGTACGCCCTGGTCAGAGAGCTGGTCGGCACCTCCGAGCACCCGGTGGACGTGCCACCGGCCGAGTGGGACGTGCCGCCGGCGGAGCTCTGCGTCGTGGGTGACGCGGACCAGTCGATCTACGCCTTCCGCGGCGCGACCATCCGTAACATCCTCCAGTTCGAGGAGGACTACCCGGACGCGACGACGATCCTGCTGGAGCAGAACTACCGCTCCACGCAGACGATCCTCTCCGCGGCCAACGCGGTCATCGAGCGCAACGAGTCCCGCCGCCCGAAGAACCTGTGGACCAATGCGGGCGCCGGTGCGCAGATCACCGGCTATGTCGCCGACACCGAGCACGACGAGGCCCAGTTCGTCGCCGACGAGATAGACCGACTGACGGACGCGGGCGACGCGAAGGCCGGTGACGTCGCCGTCTTCTACCGGACGAACGCCCAGTCCCGTGTCTTCGAAGAGGTGTTCATCCGCGTCGGCCTGCCCTACAAGGTCGTCGGCGGCGTGCGTTTCTACGAGCGCAAGGAGGTCCGGGACGTCCTCGCGTATCTGCGTGTCCTCGCCAACCCCGAGGACTCCGTCCCCCTGCGCCGCATCCTCAACGTGCCCAAGCGCGGCATCGGCGACCGTGCCGAGGCGATGATCGACGCCCTCTCCCAGCGCGAGAAGATCAGCTTCCCGCAGGCCCTGAAGCGCGTGGACGAGGCGTACGGCATGGCGGCCCGGTCGACCAACGCGGTCAAGCGGTTCAACACGCTGATGGAGGACCTGCGGACCGTCGTCGAGTCCGGCGCCGGACCGGCGACCGTCCTGGAAGCCGTCCTCGAACGCACGGGCTATCTGGCCGAGTTGCAGGCATCCACCGACCCGCAGGACGAGACCCGGATCGAGAACCTCCAGGAACTCGCCGCGGTCGCCCTGGAGTTCGAGCAGGAGGCCGGTGTCGCGGAGGGCGAGACCGAGGGCGGTGCGGCGGGTACGACCTCCGCCGGGCTCGCCGACTTCCTGGAGCGGGTGGCGCTGGTCGCCGACTCCGACCAGATCCCCGACGAGGAGGAGGACGGCTCGGGCGTCATCACGCTCATGACCCTCCACACCGCCAAGGGCCTGGAGTTCCCGGTGGTCTTCCTCACCGGCATGGAGGACGGCGTCTTCCCGCACATGCGCGCCCTCGGCCAGACCAAGGAACTGGAGGAGGAGCGCCGCCTCGCGTACGTCGGCATCACCCGCGCACGTGAACGGCTCTACCTCACCCGGTCGACGCTGCGCAGCGCCTGGGGACAGCCCTCGTACAACCCGCCGTCCCGGTTCCTGGAGGAGATCCCGGCCACCCATCTGGAGTGGAAGCGCACGGGTGCCTCCGCGCCGGTGTCCTCGGGTCCGGCCGCCGGTATCGCGGCGTCGCTGTCGTCCTCCCGCTCCCGTTCCTCGGCCCGTGGCGCGTCCGGCTTCGCGACCCGCCGCGGCGACGAGAAGCCGGTGGTCTCCCTCGCCGTGGGCGACCGTGTCACGCACGACCAGTTCGGCCTCGGCACGGTCGTCGGCGTCGGGGGCTCGGGAGCGAACGCGGAGGCGACGATCGACTTCGGCGACACCAAGCCGAAGCGGCTGCTGCTGCGGTACGCGCCGGTGGAGAAGCTGTAGCGGACGCGCCCCGCGCCGTGCTCAACGAGAAGGGCCCCTGCTCAGCAGGGCCCTTCTCGTCTTGTCCGTGCGCGCCAGGCGGGTGCCGGCTGACTGTTACGTCGGGTCCAGCCCGTGGCTGCGCAGCCACGACAGCGGGTCGATGGCGGAGCCGCCCGCCGGGTGGACCTCGAAGTGCAGGTGCGGCCCGGTCGAGTTGCCCGAGTTGCCCGAGTAGGCGATGGTGTCGCCGGCCTTGACGGTCGTACCGGAGGCGACCTTGTACGTGGAGAGGTGGCAGTACCAGGTCTCGGTGCCGTCCTTGGCGGTCACGATGACCATGTTGCCGTAGGCGCTGTTCCACTGGGTGCGCACGGTGCCGTCGGTCGCGGCCATCACCGGGGTGCCGTACGAGACGGGGAAGTCTATGCCGGTGTGCAGGGACATCCAGTTGACGCCGGACTGCCCGTAGTACGCGCTGAGTCCGCGCTCGGCGACGGGGAGCGCGAACTTCGGCCGCAGGCGCTCCTTGCGGGCCGCCTCCGCGGCGGCCTTCTTCTGCTCCAGCACCTGCTGGGCCTTGAGGTCGATGCGCTCCTGCGTCCGGCTGGCCCGGTCGGCGAAGTCGTCGGCCTCGGCGGAGAGGCTCTCCAGCTGGGTGTCGAGCTGGTTGTTGGCGGTGGACGGCTTCACGGCGGTGGCGTCCGACTTGACCGACGCCGACGTCTCCGTGTCGTCCGATGTGGCGCCGACCGAGGCCGCCGCGATCCCCGCGACTCCCATGACACAGGCCGACGGAACGGCCACGGTCAGCAGGGCGGAACGTTTGGGCGGAGCCTTCCGGCGCGACCGTGAGGCCGCGCGGGTGGCCGCCCGGCCGGGGCCCGCGCTCCTGGTGGCCGCGGCGGTGATCTCTTCCTCGCCGTCGAGGAGCACCGCGCGGTCCGCGCCGTCGGTCTCGAACTCGCTGTCCGCCGAGGGGTGTTCGTCCTGGTCGTACGGGGCGATCTGCTCGAAGGTGGCGGTCGCCTGCTGGTGGAAGTCCGTGCCCTCGGCCGACAGGTCCACCACGACGGTCTGCGGGTGGTCGTGCGCGTCGTACGACTCGGGGGCGCCGGCGGAGTGTTCGTAGGACTCGGCCGCGCCGCCACCGTGCTCGTCGCCGACGGGTGTGCCGTCGCTGTTCCACTGGGTGGCGTCGAAGGCGCCCGTGTCGAAGTGCTGGGTGCCGGTCCACTGCTGGGTCTGGCCGCCCTGCCCCAACTGGTCCGCGTCGTCGGACTGTTCGGTCTGCAGCCAGCCGTTCGCGTCCCACTGGCCGCTCGCGTCGGGGCCCGTCGGCTGCGTCGGGACCTGGGAGAGGTGTTCGTAACCGGACGACCAGGACGTCGTGTCGTAACTGCCCGTGTCGTACGCGGCCTGGTGCTGCGCGGCGTACGGGTCGTAGTTCAGCGTCTGGTGGCCGCCGGTCGACCACTGGGTGGCGTCGTAGGAGCCGGTGCCGCTGTCGTTGCCCGGCATGTCGCCGAAGAGGGGGTCGACCGCGAAGGTGCCCGTCGCGTTCGCGTGGGAGCCGGGTTCAACACCGGTAGCGGGGTAATCGCCGTACGTGGTGAAGTCGCCGTAGCCGGCTTCCTGGTGGCCGTACGACGCGTAGTGCGCCGGTTCGGCTTCAGGAGCCGGAGCCGGGGGTGTTGCGGTCCCCGACGGGTGACGATCGTTCACCAACTTCTCTTTCGCCTCGACGACAGGGGCTGGCAGAGCAGTGCGGTGACTGTACCCGGCGGTATGCGGGCGCGACAATCTTCAACGGGTTTCACGCGCGCAGGAAACGGGCATTCGAGCGTCTTTCGGCGGTCTGTGGGCACGACTTTGGCCTGGCGTTCGAAGGTTGTTCGATGGTCGACCACTGTGTGCGGCATGCGGGACGCCCGTGAGAACCGGGGCGAGACGTTCCTCCGGGTGGCCGCGGGTTCGGCATGGGGCGCGTAGTTGCCGTGGGGAGGGGTGTCGAGAGTCGGGCGCGTGATGGGGGCGCGTGGGCGTGCGCCACGTTTACAACCTTACGTCCGCGTTTGGTCGCCCTGTGGTGAGCGTCACTGGTCCTGTCGCCGGGTTCTCGTCCGCTGGTCGGCGTGGCTCATGCCACCGTCAGGTCGCCGGGGTGGGCGGTGGCGCGGGCGCCCGTCCGTGAGGTGTCGAGGGCCTCTCGGATCCCGTTGGCGACGGCCGGGTGCACGGGCAGGGCGAGATGACCGATCCCGGTGACCCTGATGTTCTGCGCCATCAGGTCCGGATGGTCGACGCAGGCGCTCTCCACTGGTGCCATCACATGGTCGAAATCGCTCCAGAACGCCACGAAGTGGGTGCGGCAGTCCGGTGCCGGTGCCCGCAGTTCCTCCAGCACGTCCGAACCCGGCCGCATCTGCCGGACGATCGGATGGGCGTCCGCCAGCGGCACCGCCCGGGTGCCGCCGTGCGGGGTCCCGAGCGTGACGAGCGTACGGACACGGTGGTCACCGCCGAGGCGCTGCACGTAGTACCGGGCTATCAGTCCACCCAGGCTGTGGCCGACGATGTCCACCCGCTCCTGGCCCGTGCGCTGGCAGATCTCCTCTATGCGCCGGCCGAACAACTCGGCGGCGGCGCGGATGTCGCAGGTGAGGGGTGAGTAGTTGAGCGATTCGAGATGCCGGGCGCCGGCCCCCGCGAGGGAGCGGCGCAGCAGGACGAAGACCGAGCGGTTGTCGATGAAGCCGTGCAGCAGGACGACCGGGGGCTTCTCCTCCGTGGGGAGCCGGGGCGCGTCGGACGGGGGGAGCGTGGGCGTGGCCCGCCGCTCCTGCGTCATCCCGGACGGATAGAGCAGCAGATGTCCCGCGAGGATCGCCAACTCCAGGGCGGTCGCCTTGAGAAGGGCCACGGACAGACCGGTCAGCCGGGTCGGCAGGAAGCGCTCACAGAGCGGAACAAGGGGCGCGACCGCCCTGGTGACCTTCATGCCCGACCTCCCGTCGCACACGGGCGGACGGCTCTGTCCCCCGTGTGCCTAGTGGAGAGACCGGCGGTGCGAGCGGCGGACGGCGGGTGCGATGCGACGTGACGCGGTGCGTGTGGAGCGCGTGCGTGACGTGCGGTGCGTGTGCGACGTGTGAGGCGCCGACCACGCGACGAGGGGTCCTGCTCTTCCTGACTCCCCGCTGCCCTGCCCTCTGTCGTCCGCCGGTGCCGATCCGTCCTTTGCCCTGGCCTCCCGCGGGCGGTGGGTCGGTACGGCCCCTTCCGGCGACTCTCCTTGCGCACGCCTCCCCGTGGCGCGCACGCCACGGGAGCCTCCGGCCGGCGGCCCGGAAACGGTCCGGATGCCGCGATCACCTCCGTGATCACCTCGGTCCCCGCGACGCGTGAGCCGCGGAATCCGGGAGCAGTGCGCGGCGAACGTGTCCCACCGTGTGATTTCCCCCTCGCTCTCCACCGCGAAACTGCCGGTTGCGGGATCCTGGAGATAACGTTCGTTCACTTCCCCGGTGGGCGGTGCGGGTAGGTGTTTCATGGACCTGAGGCCGTGATGTGCGCGGTTCGCCTGGTTCGTGCGGCGCTCTCGGCCGCTTGGTCATGGGTTGGTGCAGTCGTTTCATGGAGGCAGTGATGGGTGTGGCAGCCGGTCCGATCCGCGTGGTGGTGGCCAAGCCGGGACTCGACGGCCACGATCGCGGGGCCAAGGTGATCGCGCGGGCGCTGCGGGACGCCGGTATGGAGGTCATCTACACCGGCCTCCACCAGACTCCCGAGCAGATCGTCGACACCGCGATCCAGGAGGACGCCGACGCGATCGGCCTCTCCATCCTCTCCGGTGCCCACAACACGCTCTTCGCGGCCGTCATCGAACTCCTCAAGGAGCGTGACGCCGAGGACATCCTCGTCTTCGGCGGCGGCATCATCCCCGAGGCGGACATCGCGCCGCTCAAGGACAAGGGAGTGGCCGAGATCTTCACGCCGGGGGCGACGACGGCGTCGATCGTGGAGTGGGTACGGGCGAACGTGCGGCAGCCTGCGGGGGCTTGAACGGGTGTGGGGCGGCCGGGGGTGCGTTGTCGGGTGCGGCCTCGGCGGGGTCTGGGCTTTCAGGGGCGCGGGAACTGCGCGATCAGCCCCCACTCACCCGCACCCGACAACGCACCCCTCACACCCCCAACCTCATGAACCCCCGGCGGTGCCAGCTCCGATCTCATCGTCGCCCGTAGGCGCAACGTCGTCGTCAGTCGCTGGAACGCCTCCGCCCAGTACCCCCCTGCCCCCGGAGCCGCGTCCTCCGCGTCCTCCGGCGTGGCCGTCAGCGGTTCGAGACGCACCGTTTCCGCGGGGTCCAGGCACCGCTCGGCCAGCCCCATCACACCACTGAAGCTCCAGGGATAACTCCCCGCGTCCCGCGCGATGTTGAGCGCGTCCACCACGGCCCGCCCCAGCGGCGGCGCCCACGGCACCGCGCACACCCCGAGCAGCTGGAACGCCTCCGACAAGCCGTGCGTGGCGATGAACCCCGCCACCCACTCGGCCCGCTCCCCGCCCTCCAAGGTCGCCAGCAGCTTCGCCCGCTCGGCCAGCGACACCGCGCCCGGCCCGCCGGCCTCCGGCGCGGACGGCGCCCCCAGCAACGCCCGCGCCCACCCGGGATCCCGCTGCCGCACAGCCGCCCGGCACCACGCCCCGTGCAACTCGCCCTGCCAGTCGTCCGCGACCGGCAACGCCACGATCTCCTCCGGCGTACGCCCCCCGAACCGCCGCGACCAGGCCCCGAGCGGCGCTGCCTCCACCAACTGGCCCAGCCACCAAGACCGTTCCCCCCGGCCGGCCGGTGCCTTGGGCAGCACACCGTCGCGCTCCATGCCCGGGTCGCACTCGTGCGGGGCCTCGACCACGATCGTGGGTGCCCCGGAAGCCGCCGACGCGCTGCCGGTGTGGTCGACGGCCACACACGCGGTCGCCCGCTGCGCCATCCGCCGCGCGAGCGCCGAGTCCGGCAGCGCGGACAGCAACTCCGCCGCCGTGGCACGGACGTTCCGGCTGCGGTCGGCCAACGCGGCCTCCAGGAAGGGCTCGTCCGCCGCCCCCAGCCCCGTACGGAGCGTGTCGAGGAACATGAGCCGGTCCTCGGCCCGCTCCGTCGCCCACGTGGACGACAGCACCTCACGGGCCGAGGCGGCGTCCCGAACCCGTATCGCCGTGAGCAGGGCGACGCGCTCCGCGAACAGGCCCTCCTGCCAGAGCTGCCGGACCCGCTCGGGCGCGTCCGAGCCGGGGAGCGCCGCGCCACCACCGGGCGCCGCACGCAGCGCGAAGCGCCAGTCCCGGTTGAGCCGGGCCAGCCACAGCGCCCGCGCGCCCGCGAAGGCGAGCACGGCGGGACGCAGATCCGTACGGCCGCGGGCCGCGTCCAGCAGGGCGGGCAGGGCCTCCGGAGGTGCCGCGTAACCGTAGGCGTTGGCCAGTGCCAGCCACTGGGGGAGGAGTTCCATCAGGTCGGGTGCCGCGCCCCGGCGTCCCCCGCCGGTGCCGGGCCGGTCGGTGAGCAGCGTCGTCAGCCGCCTCGTCGCGGCCGGTGGCAGGGGCGGACGCGAGTCCGGTGCCGCCGGTCCGGGTCGCGCCGCCGCCCGTACCGGCCGTATCCCCGCCCTGCGCCGGACGGTCGCCACGGCCGCCGCGTCCAGCAGCGCGACCGGCGCGTCCCGGCCCGGCACCGCCCCCGGCGGCGTACGCCGATCCGTCCCGAGCAAGGCGGTGGTGACCAGCTCCTCCCAGGCGGGCACTGGCGTGGTCGGCGTGGAGGAGGGAGCGTCGCCTGTGGTGCCGCTCATGTGGGGTCCTTCCGTGCGCTGACGGTTGGGTGAAGCAGATGGGCTGCGGCGGGGCCGAGGAAGAGGTGAGGCGGCCCGTCCGCCGGCTCGACTCAACACAGGGCCACCGCCTGCCCGGTGGATCCCTGGGCGTCCTCTCGCTCGGCTGCCCAGGCCGTCAGTGGTGTGAAGCCGAGGTGCCCGCACTCGCCGAACACGGTGACGGGTGCCCCGCCGGAGAGGGCTATGAGGCGCCAGAGGCCGGGGCGGGAGCGGGCCGAGGAGGTGAGAGGAAGGGCGAGATCGCTGTCGGCGTCGATGAGTTGCCAGGAGTCGCCGTCCGGGGCGGGTATGACGCGGGTGAGCGTGACCGGGTACGCGTCGAGCCAGGGGTCGTCCTGGAGGGCCGCGCCGTACCGCGCGGCCGCCTCGGACGGGGTGATGCCCGGCGGGCGTACGGACGAGGGCTCGGGCGCGGTGAAGCGCTCGCCCAGCGCCGCGCGCAGCTGTCCCGCGCCCGGGTACGCCGCGACCTCCGCCTCGAAGGCCAGCCCCACGGGGAGCGACAACTCGGGGGCGCGGCCCGCGGCTCCGTAGGAGAGGAGCAGTGCCGTACGGCCCGACCCGGTGCCGTACAGCCAGATGCGGCGGGTGGTGAGGCGGGAGTCGGAGGTGTCGTACTGGGCGAGAGTGAGCCACTGGTCGCGGACCGGTGGGCCGTCCGGGGAGCCGGACAGGCCGATCCGCGAGCGGACCGTGGCCGCGAGGCCCTCCGGGAGGTGGTCGCGGCGCAGCCAGCCCTGGTCCAGCAGATGGAGGAGGGCGCACTCCTCCAGGAGGCGGACGGGCCAGCCGGGCCCCGAGCCCGGTATCGCGCCCAACTCCCGCACCCGTGAGGCCAGTCCGGGTGCCTGGGCGTCGACCATGCGGGCCGCCGTCTCCTCCCAGAGCGCGTATCCCGCCTGTTCCGCGGCGGCCAGGCCGCCGCGGAACAGGTCGGTCAGGCGCTGTTCGAGCTCCGCCGCGCCCGCGGTGATCCGGTCGGCGCGCCGCTCGGCCCGGCGACGCGCCGCCTCGGGGTCAGCGGACGTGGCCCCAGATGCCGCGTCCGTCCTCGTCGTCCTCTCCGCTGCGCGCGTGCGGCGGCCGGCAAGCCACTGCTGCGCCCAGTCCGGTGCCTGCCCAGGAGGCACCGCGGTGTCGTCGCCCGCCCAGAGCAGGAGCAGCCCCAGCGCATGCTTGCACGGGAACTTCCTGCTCGGACAACTGCACTTGTAGGCGGGCCCGGTGGAGTCCGCGACGTCGATCACTGTTTGATACGGCTTGCTGCCACTGCCTTTGCATAGTCCCCACACCGTCCCCTCGTCCGAAGTACCCGCCGACGACCAAGGTCCGGCCACGGCGAGTTTGCTTCCGGCTTTGCGCGACGCTGCGTCAGGTGCCAATGCCAGCACCTGCTCAGCCGTCCAGCGCACCCCCTGCTGAGTCATGTTCTGAAGGTAGATCCCACCACTGACAATTGGCTTGCGCGATCCAATTTCCCCAGGTCAGACTGGATTGTCAGTGGCGTGGTGCAGTGTGGTCAGCAGATCCGAACCGGCCGAGCTGGAGGGGGACTCAGCCATGCCTGCGTCTGCTGGAACGACCACTGTCGACCCGAGCCACAACCAGTCCGCGCCCGCGAACACACACCCGGGCGCCCGTCCGGACGGCGAGGTGCTGCGGGCGCACGCCGAGCACGCCTTCGCCGATGAACTCGCCGCGCTGGCCGCCCAGGACGACCGGCCCCGGCCGGCCCGGTGGAAGCTCTCGCCGTGGTCGGTCGCCACCTATCTGCTCGGCGGGACACTGCCGGACGGCACGGTCGTCACACCGAAGTACGTCGGACCGCGCCGCATCGTCGAGGTGGCCGTCACCACGCTCGCCACCGACCGCGCGCTGCTCCTGCTGGGCGTGCCCGGCACGGCCAAGACCTGGGTGTCCGAACACCTGGCGGCGGCCGTCAGCGGCGACTCCACGCTGCTCGTGCAGGGCACGGCGGGCACCCCGGAGGAGGCGATCCGCTACGGCTGGAACTACGCGCGGCTGCTCGCCCACGGGCCGAGCCGTGACGCCCTCGTGCCCAGCCCTGTCATGCGGGCCATGGCGGAGGGCATGACGGCACGCGTCGAGGAGCTGACCCGGATCCCGGCCGACGTCCAGGACACGCTGATCACCGTCCTGTCCGAGAAGACTTTGCCGATACCGGAGTTGGGGCAGGAGGTGCAGGCCGTCCGCGGCTTCAACCTCATCGCCACGGCCAACGACCGCGACCGGGGCGTGAACGACCTGTCGAGCGCCCTGCGCCGCCGCTTCAACACCGTGGTGCTGCCGCTGCCGGAGAGCGCTGACGCCGAGGTCGACATCGTCTCGCGCCGTGTCGACCAGATCGGCCGGTCCCTCGACCTGCCGGCCGTGCCCGACGGCGTCGACGAGATCCGCCGAGTCGTCACGGTCTTCCGGGAACTGCGCGACGGCGTCACCACCGACGGCCGGACGAAGCTGAAGTCGCCCAGCGGCACGCTGTCCACCGCCGAGGCGATCTCCGTCGTCACCAACGGGCTCGCCCTCGCCGCGCACTTCGGCGACGGCGTCCTGCGCCCCTCCGACGTCGCCGCCGGCATTCTCGGCGCCGTCGTCCGCGACCCCGCCGCGGACCGTGTCATCTGGCAGGAGTACCTGGAGGCCGTCGTCCGCGAACGCGACGGCTGGACCGACTTCTACCGCGCCTGCCGGGAGGTGAGCGCGTGAGCGAGCGGGTGGAGGGAGCGCCGCCGGGCGGCGGCGCCGTCCGGGCCGACGGGGCGGGCGACGGGCCCTTGTTGTTGGGGGTGCGGCATCACGGGCCGGGGTCGGCCCGGGCGGTGCGGGCCGCTCTGGACGCGGCCCGGCCCCGGGTGGTGCTCATCGAGGGGCCACCGGAGGCGGACGAGCTGATTCCGCTGGCGGCCGACGAGGGTATGCGGCCCCCGGTCGCCCTCCTCGCCCACGCGGTCGACGAACCCGGCCGGTCCTCCTTCTGGCCCTTCGCCGAGTTCTCCCCGGAGTGGGTGGCCATCCGCTGGGCCCTCGCCCACGGTGTCCCCGCCCGCTTCATCGACCTGCCGGCCGCACACTCCCTGGCCCGGGGGCACGAGGAGGACGCCGACGCCGAGCCGGAGGGGTCGGCCCCGTCGCCGGAGGAGGAGCCGCTGCGGGGCGACCCGCTCGCCGCGCTCGCCGAAGCCGCCGGGTACGACGACGCCGAGCGGTGGTGGGAGGACGTGGTCGAGCACCGGGGACGGGCGGGGACGCCTTCGCGCCGTTCACCGTGCTGGAGGAGGCCATGGGGGCGCTCCGGGAGACGTACGGCACCGGGGGCCGCGACCGGGACCTGGTGCGCGAGGCGCACATGCGGTTGCGGATCCGGGCCGCGCAGAAGGAGTACGGGGACGCCGGAGTGGCCGTCGTGTGCGGGGCCTGGCATGTGCCCGCCCTGCGGCAGAAGCGGACCGTGGCCGCCGACCGGGCCTTGCTGAAGGGGCTGCCCAAGGTCAAGGCCGACATGACCTGGGTGCCGTGGACGAACCGGCGGCTGGCCCGGGCCGGCGGTTACGGCGCGGGCATCGACTCGCCGGGCTGGTACGGGCACCTGTTCGGCGCGCCCGACCGTCCCGTGGAGCGCTGGCTCACCAAGGTGGCCGGGCTGCTGCGCGCGGAGGACCGGATCGTCTCCTCCGCGCACGTCATCGAGGCGGTACGGCTCGCCGAGACGCTCGCCGCGATGCGCGGCCGCCCGCTGCCCGGCCTCACCGAGACCACCGACGCCGTACGGGCGGTGATGTGCGACGGCTCGGACGTACCGCTGTCGCTGGTGCGGGACCGGCTGGTGGTCGGGGACGCCCTGGGGGAGGTGCCGGAGTCCGCGCCGGCGGTGCCGTTGCAGCGGGACCTCACCCGGCTCCAGCGGCGGCTGCGGCTCAAGCCGGAGGCCCTGGAACGGGAGTTGGAGCTCGACCTGCGGAAGGAGAACGACGCGGAGCGCAGCCGGCTGCTGCACCGACTGCGGCTGCTCGGCGTCGCCTGGGGCGAACCGACCACCTCACGCGGCAGCACGGGCACCTTCCGGGAGACCTGGCGGCTGCGCTGGGAGCCCGAGCTGTCCGTACGCGTGGCCGAGGCCGGGGTCTGGGGGACCACCGTGCTCGCGGCGACGACCGCCAAGGCCGAGGCGGACGCCGTCACGGCCGGCTCCCTCGCCGACATCACCGGCCTCGCCGAGCACTGCCTCCTCGCCGAACTCCCGGACGCCCTGCCCGTGGTGATGCGTGTCCTCGCCGACCGCGCGGCCCTCGACGCCGACGTCGCCCACCTCGCCCAGGCGCTCCCGGCCCTCGTGCGCTCCCTGCGCTACGGCGACGTCCGCGCCACCGACACCCGGGCCCTGGCCGAGGTCGCCGCGGGCCTCGCGGAGCGCGTCTTCGTCGGACTGCCGCCCGCGTGCGCCGCGCTCGACACGGAGGCGGCCCAGGAGATGCGCCGCCATGTCGACGCCGTGCACGGGGCGGTGGGGCTGCTGGGCGACGCAGTGCCGGGGAAGCGGGCGCCAGGGGACGGCGGCCTGCGGCCCCGCTGGCACTCGGTGCTCCACGTCCTCGCGGGGCGGGACACGGTGCCCGGCGTCATACGGGGGCGCGCCGTACGACTCCTTTTGGACGACGGGGAGTTGGCGCAGGACGAGGCCGCCCGGCTCATGGGGCTCGTGCTCTCGCCGGGCACGCCACCGGCCGACGCGGCGGCCTGGATCGAGGGCTTCGTCGGCGGAGGCTCCGGCGGCGGGATGCTGCTGGTCCACGACGAACGGCTCCTGGGCCTGGTGGACGCCTGGCTCACCGGAGTTCCGGGGGACGCGTTCACGGACGTACTGCCGTTGCTGCGCCGGACGTTCTCGGCGTACGAGCCGGGGGTGCGCCGCACCCTCGGCGAGCTGGTCCGCCGCGGGCCGGGCCGGCCGACGAGCGCGGCGGCCGTCGGTGGCGGCATACCGGGTTTCGCCGACGAACTCGACGGTGACCGCGCGGACGCGGTGCTGCCGGTGGTGCGGCTGCTGCTGGGCCTGGACGACGCCCACGAGGGCGCTCAGGGCGCTCACGGAGACCGGGAGAACGCCGAGCAGAAGAAGACCGAGCAGGAGCAGGCCGAGCAGGAGAAGACGGATCACGAGAAGGCCGGCGACAACGGCCTTGTGGGGGTGGCGGGATGACGAGTGACGGACTGCGTGAGCCGAGGCGGGCCGCCACGGCGGGGGCGGCAGGGACGGGCAGGGACACGGACACGGGCCGCGCTCGGGCGACCGTCCGACCACGGTCACGGTGATGCCTCTCTGGGCCCGGTTCCGTGCGGGGTGGACCGATGACGGCAGGGGCCGGGGCGGATGTGACGGCCGAGCGGTTGCGGCGGTGGCGGCTGGTGCTGGGCGGGGAGTCGGCGGACGGTACCGGGTGCGCGCTCGGTGGGCGGGACGCGGCGATGGACCAGGCGTTGACCGCCCTGTACGGGAAGGGCGACAAGCCGGGGACGGGGCGGGACCGTTCGGCGGGACTCGGGGCGTCGGCGCCGTCCGTGGCCCGGTGGCTGGGGGACATCCGGACGTACTTCCCCTCCTCCGTCGTCCAGGTGATGCAGCGGGACGCCATCGACCGCCTAGGACTGTCCGCGCTGCTGCTGGAGCCGGAGATGCTGGAGGCGGTCGAGGCCGACGTCCACCTCGTCGGCACCCTGCTCTCCCTCAACAAGGCCATGCCGGAGACGACGAAGGAGACCGCGCGGGCCGTCGTGCGCAAGGTCGTCGAGGACCTGGAGAAGCGGCTCGCGACGCGCACCCGGGCCACCCTCACCGGCGCCCTCGACCGCAGCGCGCGCGTCAACCGGCCCCGCCACCACGACATCGACTGGAACCGCACGATCGCGGCCAACCTCAAGAACTACCTGCCGGAGTACCGGACCGTCGTGCCCGAGCGGCTCATCGGGTACGGACGGGCCTCGCAGTCGGTGAAGAAGGAGGTCGTCCTCTGCATCGACCAGTCGGGGTCCATGGCGGCGTCCGTCGTCTACGCCTCCGTGTTCGGGGCGGTGCTGGCGTCCATGCGGTCCGTCAGCACCCGGCTCGTCGTCTTCGACACGGCGGTCGTCGACCTCACCGACCAGCTCGACGACCCGGTCGACGTCCTCTTCGGCACCCAACTCGGCGGCGGCACGGACATCAACCGGGCCCTGGCGTACTGCCAGTCGCAGATCACCCGTCCCGCGGACACCGTGGTCGTGCTGATCAGCGACCTCTACGAGGGCGGCATACGCGACGAGATGCTGAAGCGGGTGGCGGCGATGAAGGCGTCGGGGGTGCAGTTCGTGACCCTGCTCGCCCTCTCCGACGAGGGAACGCCGGCGTACGACCGCGAGCACGCGGCGGCCCTGGCGGCGCTCGGCGCACCGGCGTTCGCCTGCACGCCCGACCTCTTTCCGGAGGTGATGGCGGCGGCGATCGAGAAGCGGCCGTTGCAGATACCGGACAGCGAGTGAAGGCGGGCCGGCGGCGGCGCGCAACGGCGCAGCGACGGCCGTGCGTGAAGGCGGAGCGGTCGCGGGTGGCGGCGGTCGCGGCCGGGGTGGCAGGCGGTAACCGGACAAGGGAGGTTGAAAAACGGACATGAGAACGCGTCGGTGACAGGGGGCTTGTGCGGCGGCCGACGTCCCGTGCGAGGATCGGCAACACTTCACAGCCTTCACACGGGTGTTCGCATCTCGCGCATCTTCGCCCCGTACTCCGCCGTTCCGCCGCACCGGAGGAATTTCCGTCTTGATCCCAGCGACCGCGCTTCCCGGTGCCGGTGGCGTCCTGTGCGTGCTGCGCGGGGCCGCCGGGTGCCGTCTGGTGCGCGTGGCGCTGTTGGTGGGTGGACTGTTCATGCTGGGCGTTGTGTGCGGGGAGCGGGCGAGCGCCGCGGACGGGGCACCGACTTCGCCGTCCCCGTCCCTCCTGACCGCCGTCACGCAAGACGTCGTACGGCCGGTCGCCGAGCGAAGGGTGCGGCCGGTCGCCGAGGTGGCCGCACCGGTCACCGGGACCACCGTGAAGCCTGTCGCGAAGCATGTGGCGCGGCCCGTCACCGAGCGGATCGTGCGGCCGGCGTCCGAGAGAGCCACCGAGGGAGTCACCGGCGGCGTCCTGGAGCCGGTCGTCGGGGATGCCCTGCGCCCGGTCACCGAGTCGGTCGTGCGCCCGGTCACCGAGTCGGTCGTGCGGCCTGTCACCGAGGGTGTCGTGGTGCCCGTGGGGGACCTCGTGGAGTCGGTGACCGGAGGGCTGGGCGGGGTGACGTCGCAGCTGCCGCAGGTGACCCTGCCGTCGCTGCCCGGAGTGCCGGGGCTTCCGGAGCTGCCGCCACTGCCCGGGCTGCCCGAATGGAACACCCTGCCCGTCGAGTCCCTGCCCGTCGGCGGCGTGCCCCAGGAGTCGGGGCCGAGGGAGCCCGAGAACCCGGGCCCGGCCTCGGACGGTGGCGCCGGGCATGACACCGAAGGGGCCACCGGTCCGGCTTCCGTCACGTACGGGCCGAAGGCCGTGGTCGGCGGTACGGCCGCCGTGCCGGCCCCGCACCGGACCGCCGGCGACCTGGACGCAGAGGGCTCGCCCGGCGTCCGCGTGCCGGCGCGGCACGCCCCGGACGGTGTTCCCACGGGTGCCCTCGGACGGCACTCCTCCCTCGACAACGGCGGGCCCCGGCACGCCGAGCCGCACGCCGTCGCCGCTCTCGACCCGGCGCCGCTGAGCCTCGTGCCCGGCGCTCGCGCGACCGACACCCCGGGCGGGACCCGGGACCGGCACCGGGACATCCCCGAGTCCCCCGGCTGAGGGCCGGTCTCCCCACCCCGCCAGACCTGTAGCTCCGTGCCGGCCGACCACATCGGCCCGCTGTCCGGACGCCCCTCCGCGGTGCGGAGGACCGGCGGACCACGAAGAGCGGTGGCTGCTCCGCCCGCGCTTCCCGCCCTCAGGTCACCCCGATCCCCGTCCCCTTTCGTGTACCGCGCCGCCCCTACGCCGTAGGGGACGCGGCCACAGTCGACCGACCCTCCGTGCGGAAACCCGGACGGCCGAAAGCCGTCGGCCCGGTCCGGGCGGATGCCGGGGGCGGTGACGGACGGTCTCCCATGGGGAGGAGATCGCCCGTCGGGGGCCCCTTCCACATCGGTGGAGGGCCTCTGGGAACCTCACCGGACGTACCCCCGTCCGGTGAGGTTCCGCACGCGCGGCACGCGGTGCCAGTGAGCGCGGCATCATGTGACAGGTATCACCGCTCAGGTGTGACCCTCGATTTAGGGGCCCTTCGGAAGCAGCGATAACCTGCGAGACGGACATGCCGCGCGCTCGGACACCGTGTGCGCCTCCCTTGTGACTCTCGGCGGACGTCACGTTGCCCTTCGCGGCACGCCCACGCATAAGACGAACCGCGATCACTGATAGGGACGGAAGCGCGTGGACCTGTTCGAGTACCAGGCGAGGGACCTCTTCGCCAAGCACGGTGTACCGGTGCTGGCCGGTGAAGTCATCGACACGCCTGAGGCGGCGCGCGAGATCACCGAGCGGCTGGGCGGCAAGTCGGTCGTCAAGGCTCAGGTGAAGGTCGGTGGTCGAGGCAAGGCGGGCGGCGTCAAGCTCGCCGCCACCCCGGACGAGGCTGTCGCCCGTTCGACGGACATTCTCGGGATGGACATCAAGGGCCACACGGTCCACAAGGTGATGATCGCCGAGACCGCTCCGGAGATCGTCGAGGAGTACTACGTCTCCTACCTCCTCGACCGCACCAACCGCACCTTCCTCTCCATCGCCTCCGTCGAGGGCGGCATGGAGATCGAGGAGGTGGCGGCCACCCGCCCCGAGGCCGTCGCCAAGACGCCCATCGACGCCAACGTGGGTGTGACCCCCGAGGTCGCCCGTGGCATCGTCGAGGCCGCGAACTTCCCGGCCGAGGTCGCCGACAAGGTCGCCGACATCCTCGTCACCCTGTGGAAGACCTTCATCGAGGAGGACGCCCTCCTCGTCGAGGTCAACCCGCTGGCGAAGGTCGCCTCCGGCGATGTCCTCGCCCTCGACGGCAAGGTCTCCCTGGACGAGAACGCGGACTTCCGCCACCCCGACCACGAGGAGCTCGTCGACCACGCCGCCGCGAACCCCCTCGAGGCCGCGGCCAAGGAGAAGAACCTCAACTACGTCAAGCTCGACGGTGAGGTCGGCATCATCGGCAACGGCGCGGGTCTCGTGATGAGCACCCTGGACGTCGTCGCGTACGCCGGTGAGGCGCACGGTGGCGTCAAGCCCGCCAACTTCCTCGACATCGGCGGTGGCGCCTCCGCCGCCGTCATGGCGAACGGCCTGGAGATCATCCTCGGCGACCCGGACGTCAAGTCCGTCTTCGTCAACGTCTTCGGTGGCATCACCGCCTGTGACGAGGTCGCCAACGGCATCGTGCAGGCGCTGCAACTGCTCAAGGACAGGGGCGAGGAAGTCACCAAGCCCCTCGTCGTCCGCCTGGACGGCAACAACGCCGAGCTGGGTCGCAAGATCCTCTCCGACGCCAACCACCCGCTGGTGCAGCGCGTGGACACCATGGACGGCGCGGCCGACAAGGCCGCCGAGCTCGCGGCTGCGAAGTAAGGACGAGGGAACACAGCCATGGCTATCTTCCTCAACAAGGACTCCAAGGTCATCGTCCAGGGCATGACCGGTGCCACGGGCATGAAGCACACCAGGCTCATGCTGGCCGACGGCACGAACATCGTCGGTGGCGTGAACCCCCGCAAGGCGGGCACCAGCGTCGACGTCGACGGCACCGAGATCCCGGTCTTCGGCACCGTCGCCGAGGCGATCGAGAAGACGGGCGCGAACGTGTCCGTCCTCTTCGTACCGCCGGCCTTCGCCAAGGCGGCCGTCGTCGAGGCCATCGACGCCGAGATCCCGCTCGCGGTCGTCATCACCGAGGGCATCGCGGTCCACGACTCGGCCGCGTTCTACGCGTACGCCGTGTCGCAGGGCAACAAGACCCGGATCATCGGCCCGAACTGCCCGGGTCTGATCACCCCCGGTCAGTCGAACGCCGGCATCATCCCCGGTGACATCACCAAGCCGGGCCGCATCGGCCTGGTCTCGAAGTCCGGCACGCTGACGTACCAGATGATGTACGAGCTGCGTGACATCGGCTTCTCGTCGGCCGTCGGCATCGGTGGCGACCCGGTCATCGGCACCACGCACATCGACGCGCTCGCCGCGTTCGAGGCCGACCCCGACACCGACCTGATCGTGATGATCGGTGAGATCGGTGGCGACGCCGAGGAGCGGGCCGCCGACTTCATCAAGGCCAACGTGAAGAAGCCGGTCGTCGGTTACGTCGCCGGCTTCACCGCGCCCGAGGGCAAGACCATGGGCCACGCCGGCGCCATCGTCTCCGGCTCCTCCGGTACGGCCGCCGCGAAGAAGGAGGCCCTGGAGGCCGCCGGCGTCAAGGTCGGCAAGACGCCGACCGAGACGGCGAAGCTCGCGCGCGAGATCCTGGGCGGCTGACCTTCGGCTCGGCCGAGCCTTCTGTGGGCCCGCACCCCGGTCACGGGGTGCGGGCCCACCGGCGTCTCCGGGCGGGGCCGGTCCGGCGGCGTTGCCGCTCAGTCGGCTTCCGGATGCAGGCGTTCCGGCCCGGCGGCCGCCTCCGACCTGAGCTTGGCCCGGAGCTTCTGTTCGGTCTTGGAGAGGGGCCGGGGGCCGCTCGCGGGGCACGCCCTGGACCGGGGCGCCCGGCGGGACCGGAGGCTCGTAGTGGTCGGGGGCGGTGTGGAGGGTGAGGGCGGTGGTGGTGAGGAGAAGGGTGGTGAAGGCGATCGCGGCGTGGATCCAGCGCCGGGCGCGCAGGTCGGCCCGGGCGCGCAGGTCGACGGGCCGGGCCGGGCCGGGCCGGACGTCCGACGGGAGCGCGGCCAGGAGACGGTTGAGGTCGTCGGGGGCGACCGGCTGAGGGAGGCGGGCGGTGACCGTCTCGCGGGCGTAGAGGAGACGGCCGGCGGCGGCGGGAGTGCTGGCCTCCGTCTCGGCGGCCGTGTCGGGCAGGTCGAGGCCGACGCCGTCGTAGAGGAGCAGGGTCCGGCGGTACGGGGGCGGCAGTTCCAGGAGGGCGGTCAGCAGGGCGCGGTCGGCGGGGTCGGTCGGCGGTGGTTCGCGGCGCTGGAAGGGGCAGGGGTGCAGACGGCGCCAGGGGGAGAGGGCGTAGTCGTGGGCGGCGGCCCGCACCCAGCCCGCCGGGTCGCGGTCGACCGCCACCTCCGGCCAGCGGTGCCAGGCCAGCTGGAAGGCGCGCTCGACGGCCTCACGCGCGAGCCGGCGCTGCCCGGTGAGCAGATAGGTCTGCTGTACGAGGGTGGGGGCGCAGTACGCGTAGAGCGCGTCGAAGGCCTGGGCGGGCGTCAGGCGCGGTGAGGGCGGGACCGAGGCCGGGGTCGGATCCTCGGCATCGACGTCGGCCCCGGTGCCGAGGGGCTGCTGATACCACTCGGTCCCGCCCTGGACGGCCGGCTCACCGGAAGGCGCGGCCGCAGTTCCGGATGAGGTTCCGTTTTCGGCGCCGAGGCCCACGCCGACACCGGCGCCCGTTCTGGCTCCGGTGCCGGTGCCGGTGCCGGTGCCGGTGCCGGAGCCCGGGCCGGTTCTGGTTCCCCTCCCGGCTCCCGTCCTGTTTCGATGTCCGGTTCCGGGCTCGGCCCCGGGCGCGGTCACCGGGTCGCCTCCCGTCGTGGCGACCTCCGTCGGACCAACCCTCGTACGAAAAAACACATAAGCACATATTGGGCGACACGTGCAGGAAACGTCCGTTACGCCGGTAAAGTGCGTGTCGTTGGGAGCATGGCCGACGTGACGCACGCGACCGACCCGAACGACCCGGCCACCGGGCCGGGCCACCCCACCGGCCACGCCTGGGCGGCATCGTCCACGGCACCCGGGATGCCCCTCAGGCAGGTGGAGTCGACGGCCTCCCTGTACTCGTCGTCGCGGTCCCCCCTCTCGCCGTTGCTCCGACGGGCGCGCCGCCGGTCGTCCAAGCTCGTCTCCGGGGTGCTGGGCGGAGCCCTCGCGGCGGGCCTCGGGTGTGCGGTGTTCACCGCGCTCGTGACCGTGCTCTGGATCAGTTCGCCGTACCCGGACAGCGGGCCCGGCGGGGCGCTGCACGTGGCGGCGGCCCTGTGGCTGCTCTCCCACGGCGTGGAACTCGTCCGCACCGACACGCTCTCCGGTGCCCCCGCCCCGGTCGGCCTCGTCCCCCTCCTTCTGCTCGCGCTGCCGGTGGCCCTGCTGCACCGTTCGGCCCGCGACCACGGGGGGGACGGCTCCGGGGTGAGCGCCCGGGCGACCTGGGCCGGACTCGTCATCGGGTACGGGACCGTCGGCGCGGTGGTCACGCTGTACGCCTCCGGGGGCGTGCTGCGCCCGTCGTGGCTGTGGGCCGCGCTCTGCGTACCGCTGCTCGCGGCGCTCGCGGCGGGCACGGGGGTGTGGGCGGCGCGCCGGGGCTCTCGGCTGCCCCTGCCCGCGCTCCTCGGAGGCGCCGCCGGGACGGAAGGGCGGCGGCAGCTGGCGGCCACCGCCGGACGGGCCGCCGGGGCGGGTGTGCTCGTCCTGACCGGTGGGGGTGCCCTGCTGGTGGCCGTGTCCCTGGTCTGGCACGGAACGGCGACCCGTGACTCGTTCCTCCAGCTGACCGAAGGGCTGTCCGGGCGGTTCGCCGTCCTGCTGCTCTGCGTCGCCCTCGTCCCGAACGCGGCGCTGTGGGCGGCGGCGTACGCGCTCGGGCCGGGCTTCGTGCTGAGCGCCGGGCACACCGTCGCGCCGTTGAGCGCGGCCGCTCCCGCCCCGTTTCTGCCGTCCTTCCCGTTGCTCGCCGCAGTTCCGGCCGGCGGGGGTGCGCCGGTGTACTGGGTGGTGGGTGCGGTGCCGCTGGCCGCGGGGGTGACGGTCGGGTGGTTCATCGCGGGCCGGGCCGCCGCCGACCGGTCGAAGCCGTGGTCCGTACGGCGTACGGCCGCCGCGGTTCTCCTCGCGGCGCTGCTGTCCGCCGCCGCCTTCGCCTTCCTCGCCCACCTCGCCGGTGGGCCCCTCGGCGTCGCCGCGCTCACCGACTTCGGTCCCGTGTGGTGGCGTGCGGGCGGCGCGGCCGGCGCCTGGGTGGGAGCGGTGGCACTCCCGGTCGCGCTGACGACGCGCTGGGCACGGGCACGGCCCCGGCCCAAGGCCGCCGCGCCGACCACCGGCCCACGAACGGCGGCGGGGGTGCCGGGGCGAGGGGGCCGGGCGGGAGGGGCGGCGGGGCGCCGGGGCGCGGTGGGGCGGTGGAGGTGCCGGAGGGAACGGGCCGGAGAGGGTGCTGCATGCGCCGACGGTTGAGGTGGGGCCGGAGAGGGTGCAGGGGCCGAGTTCGGGCAGGGTCAGGCGGGGGACGTGGTGGAGGACAGCGCGTTGGAGGGCGGCGTGATGAAGGGCGGCGTGATGAAGGGCGGCGCGGTGGAGGTGTCGGGGCAGAGACAGCGCGGGGTCCGGCAGCGCGGGAGGAGACGGCGCGGGTGCGACAGCGCGGAAGGGCGTGGCGGGGGCGCACACGGCTGCACTGCGGACCCCGGCCACTCCCACGCCCACCGCGGCCCCGCAGGCGGACGCCGGCCCAGATACCGTTCCCGACGCCGGCCGAGTCACCGTTGCCCACGCCGACCCGGGCACTGTTCCGCACGCCGACCGGGGCACTGTTCCCCGCACCGACCCTGGAGCCGGTCCCACCCCCGACGCGTCCGTCCGAGGGACCGCCGTCTCCCCGTCACCGCCCGTCTGGGACCCCGCCTCGCGTGAAGCCCGCTGGGCGGCGCTGCGCGAGGCGTTGATGCTCGGGGGCGAGAGTGATCGAACCCCCGGCTCTCCCGACGACGGCGGCTTCGGTGGAGGTATCGCTGCCTCGGCCGCTACCGGAGCCCCGGCCCCTGCTGCCCCTGCTCCTGCCCCTCCCTCGTCCGAGGGGGCGCCAGGGGTCGA
Source organism: Streptomyces sp. MNU76 (assembly GCF_020982545.1). Classification (GTDB taxonomy): domain Bacteria; phylum Actinomycetota; class Actinomycetes; order Streptomycetales; family Streptomycetaceae; genus Streptomyces. The sequence continues at coordinate 909,006 of NZ_JAJKLK010000019.1, forward strand.
CACCGGCACCGAGCTCCGGCCCGGAGAAGCACCCTGACCAGTGCGAAGGCGCCGCCCGTGGTCGTCCTCGGCGGCGCCTTTGTGGTGTTGACCGCCGTGCCGGGCGGCTACTGCGCGCCCAGCATCTCCCGCAGCGGGCCCTCCGGGAGGAGGTCCTTGCAGGACTTGGCGGAGACCGTGGTGAGGGAGTCGTCGACGCAGGTGTAGTAGTCGCGGTAGACGAACTGCGCCGTGAAGGTGATGGCGACGATCGCCAGCGCGATCGTAGAGGTCACCAGGCCGCTGATGGCCGCCGTCCGCTGGGGGCGACCGCTCGGCTCGGGCGCCGCAGGCCGGGACGGGTCCGGCGTGGCCGGCTTCGCCCGCAGCGCGCTGACGGCCCAGTACACGGCCAGCGAACCGAGCAGCAGCGCCACGTAGGGCCAGGCGAAGAGCGCGAAGAAGAAGGCCCACATACCGCTGAGCAACGAGTACCGCGCGCGACGCTGGGCCGGGTCCGTGGGGTCCCAGCGCAGCCCACTGCCCGGCCCGCCCTCGGGGCCCTGCCCGGAACCGCCGGGCCCACCCGGTCCGCCCTGGCCACCGGGACGGTCACCGAAGTGTCCGCCGGACGAGCGGCCGGGCTGCCGGTCGCTCCACTGACTGCCCCACGGCGAGTGGCCACCGCCGCGCCCCGCTCCGTCGTCGGAACCCCGGCCGTCGGGCCGGCGCGGCTGCCACGGCCGGTCGGGCGCGCCCTCGGGCGGCGGCGCGAACGGATTGTCGTCCGAAGAGCCTGAGCCCTGGCCCCGCCCGGGCTGCCCGGGCTGCTCGGGGGTGTCCTCGCTCTCGCGCGGAGGCGTGGGCGAGGAACTCCGCTCGCGCAGCAGGAGCGAAGGAAGGCGGAGGCTGCGGTCCGGCATCAGGAGTGCGTCTTCCCCTCGGTGAATACGGTCGGTGGTGTGCTCGGCGGTGACGTCGGCGGTGGACCCGGTCTCGATCTCGGCGCTGAGATCCACTGGTAGGGCATGAGCCGGCACTCCGTGAACGCCCCGCACACCGGCCGCGTTCCCGAGCCCGCTCCTGGCAGACGCTACCTCCCGGCCACGCCCCCGTCCCACGGGGGCCGTCCGAAGTGCCGGTATCGTTGCTGACGGTCGGCCGCTTCGTAGACTTCCCCGTATCGGGGGACGCGAAGCATTCGTAGGAATGCACAAGCGCGCAGGTGCACCGCACGCACCGGCGCGGTCGGCGGACCCGAACGTCCCCGCAGAACCCGTAGAAAGGGCCCCACCGTGGCCGCCAAGCCCGTGGCCAAGCGCCTCGTCGTGCTGGTCTCCGGATCCGGCACCAACCTCCAGGCGCTGCTGGACGCCATCGCGACGACCGGCGTCGAGGCATACGGCGCCGAGATCGTGGCCGTCGGAGCCGACCGCGACGGGATCGAGGGACTCGCCCGCGCCGAGCGCGCCGGGCTGCCGACCTTCGTCTGCCGGGTCAAGGACCACGCGACGCGTGAGGAGTGGGACGCGGCGCTCGCCGAGGCCGTCGCCGCCCATGAGCCCGACCTCGTCGTCTCCGCCGGGTTCATGAAGATCGTGGGGAAGGAGTTCCTCGCGCGGTTCGGCGGCCGGTTCGTCAACACCCACCCGGCTCTCCTCCCCAGTTTCCCGGGGACCCACGGGGTGCGGGACGCGCTCGCTTACGGCGCCCGGGTCACCGGCTGCACCGTCCACTTCGTCGACGACGGCGTCGACACCGGGCCGATCATCGCGCAGGGCGTGGTGGAGATCCGGGACGAGGACGACGAGAGCGCTCTGCACGAGCGCATCAAGGAAGTCGAGCGAAGGCTGCTCGTCGATGTCGTGGGGCGGCTCGCCCGCAACGGCTATCGCATTGAGGGACGAAAGGTAGTTATCCAGTGACCGCCGACATCAACAAGCGGCCCCTTCGCCGGGCGCTCGTCAGCGTCTACGACAAGACCGGGCTGGAGGAGCTGGCCCGCGGGCTGCACGAGGCCGGTGTCGAGCTCGTCTCCACCGGCTCCACGGCCGCGAAGATCGCCGCCGCGGGCGTCCCCGTCACCAAGGTCGAGGAGCTCACCGGCTTCCCCGAGTGCCTGGACGGCCGGGTCAAGACCCTGCACCCCAAGGTCCACGCGGGCATCCTCGCCGACCTCCGGCTGGAGGACCACCAGCGCCAGCTCGCCGAGCTGGGCGTCGAGCCGTTCGACCTCGTCGTCGTGAACCTCTACCCGTTCCGGGAGACCGTCGCCTCCGGCGCCACCCCCGACGAGTGCGTCGAGCAGATCGACATCGGCGGCCCTTCGATGGTCCGCGCCGCCGCCAAGAACCACCCCTCCGTCGCGGTCGTCACCAGCCCCGCCAGGTACGCGGACGTCCTCGCCGCCGTGCAGGACGGCGGCTTCGACCTCACCACCCGCAAGCGGCTCGCCGCCGAGGCCTTCCAGCACACGGCCGCGTACGACGTGGCCGTGGCCTCCTGGTTCGCCTCGTCCTACGCGCCCGCCGACGACTCGCAGTTCCCCGACTTCCTCGGGGCCACCTGGGAGCGCGCGCACACCCTGCGCTACGGCGAGAACCCGCACCAGCCGGCCGCGCTGTACGTCTCCGGGACCGGCGGTCTCGCCGAGGCCGAGCAGCTGCACGGCAAGGAGATGTCGTACAACAACTACACGGACACGGACGCCGCGCGCCGTGCCGCGTACGACCACGACGAGCCGGCCGTCGCGATCATCAAGCACGCGAACCCCTGCGGTATCGCGGTCGGCACGGATGTCGCCGAGGCGCACCGCAAGGCGCACGCCTGTGACCCGCTGTCCGCGTTCGGCGGTGTGATCGCCGTCAACCGGCCGGTCAGCAAGGAGATGGCCGAACAGGTCGCGGAGATCTTCACCGAGGTCATCGTCGCGCCCGACTACGAGGAGGGGGCCCTGGAGGCCCTCGCCAAGAAGAAGAACATCCGGGTACTGAAGGCGCCGGGCGCCCCCGCCGCGCCGGCGGAGCTGAAGCCCGTCGACGGCGGTGCGCTGCTCCAGGTCACCGACCGGCTCCAGGCCGACGGCGACGACCCGGCGAACTGGACCCTCGCGACCGGCGAGGCCCTCTCCGCCGACGAGCTGGCCGAGCTGGCGTTCGCCTGGAAGGCCTGCCGCGCGGTGAAGTCCAACGCCATCCTGCTCGCCAAGGACGGCGCGTCGGTCGGTGTGGGGATGGGGCAGGTCAACCGCGTCGACTCCTGCAAGCTGGCGGTCGAGCGGGCCGGCGCCGAGCGCGCGCGGGGCTCGTACGTCGCCTCGGACGCGTTCTTCCCGTTCCCGGACAACATCGACGTGCTGGGTGCGGCCGGCGTCAAGGCCATCGTCCAGCCGGGCGGTTCGGTCCGTGACGAGCTGGTCGTCGAGGCCGCGCAGAAGGCCGGGATCACGATGTACTTCACGGGGACGCGGCACTTCTTCCACTGATTCCACTGAGCGGATGCGCTGAAGCCGTGAGGCGTGGGGCGTGGGGCGTGGGGCCCGTCGGTTCGTCCGACGGGCCCCACGTCGTACGCGTGCCGCCGGGCGGCGCGGACTCCGGGGCCGGCTTCAGGCGTGGCGTGACGCCCCCGTGAACACGCCGAAGGGCCGTACCCCCTTCCGCGGGGTACGGCCCTTCGCTGTGCTCGGCCGCGCTCAGTAGCGCGGGCGGTTGAACCACGCCTTGCCGTTGGCGTTGCCGACGAAGACGGCGATCAGGATGCCCAGCACCAGGTGGACCAGGCCGATCAGGAAGAACGGGAAGACGCCCAGGACGGCTGTGATGATGCCGAAGACCAGCGCGGCGACGCGTACGCCGTTGCCGCCGGACTTGAACTTCACGGCCAGCATGATCGCGTACACCAGCCAGGCCACCGCGAAGACGGCGATCGCCACCATCTGGCCGGTGGGGATGTTGCCCAGCGCCTCCGCGAGGGCCGGGTCCTCGGTGCTGTCGCTGGCCGCGGCCACACCGATCGCGCCGATGCCGTACAGGAGCACGCCGACGACCTGGAGGCCGACGATGACCCAGAGCATGATGCGGGCCGCGTTCACCGTGCTGGGCATGGTCTCGGGAGCGCCCGGGTAGCCGCCATAGCCCTGGGAGACCGGCGGGGCGGTCGGGTAGCCGTACCCCGGCTGCTGGGGCTGGTTCTGCTGCGGGTAGCCGTAGCCCGGGGCGGGCGGCTGCTGCTGGGGCTGGCCGTACGGGTTGTTCGGGTCGCCGAAGCTCATGCGGGGTTTCCTCCGTTGCCTGGTGCGGGGACGCGCGGCACGGTTCGGAGGAATGCCTGTCTTTTTGAACTGGTCACGCCCCCCGGCAGTGCCCGCGGCACTGTGTCCCAATCGTTTTATATGCCCGCCCGGATGTCCAGGGAGATACCGCGGGTGTTGTGCAAGTGCAACACATCCGATCTTGTCCGGCACGGACGCTCCGCACGGACCGGTAGGGGGCGGAAGGCGTCCGCCTGGTGACCGGATTGGAACCCGGCACCGGTCATCCGCGAAGATTGGGGCCATGAGCGCCCAGATTCTCGATGGCAAGGCCACCGCAGCCGCGATCAAGTCCGATCTGACCGCCCGCGTGGCGGTGCTGAAGGAGAAGGGCGTCACGCCCGGACTCGGCACGATCCTGGTCGGGGAGGACCCCGGCAGCCAGAAGTACGTGGCGGGCAAGCACCGCGACTGCGCGCAGGTGGGCATCGCCTCCATCCAGCGTGAGCTGCCCGCGACCGCCACGCAGGAGGAGATCGAGGCGGTGGTGCGGGAGCTCAACGAGGACCCCGCGTGCACCGGATACATCGTGCAGCTGCCGCTTCCCAAGGGCATCGACGAGAACCGCATCCTCGAACTGATGGACCCCGACAAGGACGCGGACGGCCTGCACCCGATGAACCTCGGGCGCCTCGTCCTGAACGAGCCCGCGCCGCTGCCCTGCACGCCGAACGGTGTCCTCACCCTGCTGCGCCAGTACGGCGTCGAGATCAAGGGTGCCGAGGTCGTGGTCGTCGGTCGCGGTGTGACCATCGGCCGCCCGATGCCGCTGCTGCTGACCCGGCGCAGCGAGAACGCCACGGTGACCCAGTGCCACACGGGTACGCGTGACCTGGCCGCGCACCTCAAGCGGGCAGACATCATCGTCGCGGCGGCCGGCTCGGCCCACCTCGTCCGGCCCGAGGACGTGAAGCCGGGCGCCGCCGTGCTCGACGTCGGTGTCTCCCGCTCCGCCGAGGGCAAGATCGTCGGGGACGTGCACCCCGGGGTCGCCGAGGTCGCCGGGTGGATCTCCCCCAACCCCGGGGGCGTCGGGCCCATGACCCGCGCCCAGCTGCTCGTCAACGTGGTCGAGGCGGCGGAGCGCAGTGTCGGCTGACGGCAGGGCGGAGGGGACATCGCGGCGGCCGGGGCCACCGAGGGCCTCCGGCCGGGCCGAACGGCCAGGGGCGTCGGCCGACGGCGCCCCCGGCCTTGGGAAGACGGCGGTCGAAGCCGCCACGTCGGAGCGGCCGGGCGCGAGCGACGGGGCGGCGTCGGAGAGGGCACAGATGTCGTCGGAGAGGGCACAGATGTCGAGGACGACGGAAAAGGCCGGGACGACAGAAACCGCGGGGGCCGCCGCTGAGGGGGCCGGGTCGGCTGGGAAGGGCAGCTCGGCTGCCGCCGGGTCGGTCAAGAAGCCGGAGAAGGCGGGGAAGCCGGAGGCGGCGGAGACTGCGGAGACAGTCGGCGCGAACGAGGGTGCAGAGGGCTCGCGGTCGACCGGAGCCGCCGGGGCAGCCGGGTCGGGCGAGGCGGCCGAGGTCGCCGGCCCTTCGGCTGAGGCGTCCGGGGTGGCCGACGCGGCCAGGTCCGCCGAGGGCGGTGATGAGATCGAGGTGCGGGATCACATCAGCGTGCCCGATGCCGACGGGAAGCCCGTACGCGGTACCCGGCGGTTCCCGATGTTCACGAAGGACACCGCGCGGCCCGAGGGCGGCGGCCGGGCGGCACCGCGTGAAGCGCCCGCGCCCGTCCGGCAGTGGCCGATCCTCGCCGTGCTGAGCACCGTGGGCCTCGGTCTGCTGCTCACCGCGCTGGACGCGTTCCGGATCGGCACGATCCTGATCGGCGTCGCGCTGCTCGCCGGCGCGGCGCTGCGCTGCGCCGTCCGGGACGTCGGCATGCTCGCCGTCCGCTCCCGCTTCACCGACATGGCCACGTACATCGTCCTGGGCACCGCGATCGTGCTGCTCGCACTGATGGCCCAGCCCAAGCCGTGGCTGGAGATCCCGTTCCTCAAGGACACGCTGCACTTCACGGTGGGCGAGGAGGAGACGGGCTGAGACCGGCCGCTTCGGCCCCGGTCCCTGACGCGGTGCGACGGCGGTCCGTCCCCTCCCCCGAGTAAGGACGGGCCGCCGTCGCGTTCCACGTTCCTGCACGGCGAACGACCTGTTCAACACCTGTCAGGCCGCTGTGGCACGGAAGTGACCGTTCCGCCAAGGTGTCCGGATCGAGCCACGGCGACGGCACCCGGACGTCATCCCGGCATGGCAGCAGCGCGGGCCACCGACGGCAGCCGGCCGTGGCAGGCCGGCGGTGGCAGGTCGGCAGTGGCAGGCCGGCGGCGGCAGTCCGGCAGCCGTGGATCATCACCGGCGCGGGCGGATTTCACGCGCCCCCGTTCGTGCCCTTCGCTTCGCCTCACCAGGCCACCCACGTCACCCCACACCACTCCCGCCCGGTCCGGCGCGCTGTCCGAACGCCACGGCTCCGACACCCGTACTGGTGGGAACCGGTCCACCCACGAGCTTCGTCACCTGCTCAGACCCGCCCGAGCCCCACCCTTGAGCCCCGCCTTTGAGTCGAGGAGGCAGCCCGATGAGCGCCTGGCAGCCGCTGGCGGACGAACTCCCCCCGGAGGTACAGCATTTCGTCGAGCAGCTGCGCCTGCTGAAGGACCGCACGGGACTGAGTCTCGTCGCGCTCGGCGCGCGCACCGCCTACAGCAAGTCCTCCTGGCAGCGGTACCTCAACGGCGCCCAGCCCCCGCCCCGCCAGGCGGTCGTGGCCCTGTGCCGGGTCGCCGGGGAGGACGCCGCACGCTTCGGGGCGCTGCGCGAACTGGCCCTCGGGCCTGGCCGCGCCCGTCCCCCCAGACGGTGCCGTCCCAGCCGCCCGAGCCCGGAGCGGCGGGGAGCGGAGGGGAACGTGGCCGAGGCGTACGAGGACGACCCCACGCTCCCTGGTGGGACACCCCGCCGACGAACCGGCCCCGCCCACCCGGCCGCGTCGCCCTCTACGCCGCCCTCGCCGTCCTGCTCGCCCTGGCCCTCGTCACCGCCGCGCTGATAGGGGCCGTCACCCTGTCGTGACGACCCCCGTCGACCTTGCGGCGTCAGTCGACCTCCGGCGGTGCCCACGGTCACCTGTCGGCGCCCACCGTCACCCGATCGGTGCCGGCCCTCACCCATCGGCGCTCACCGGCACCGATCGGTGCTGGCCGAACCCCCTCAGCCGCGCCAGTCGTACGCGGCGACCTTCCACTTCGAGCCGATCCTGACGTAGTAGTCCCCGTCGAGGCGCTTGAGGTCCACCTCGTGCGACAGGCCCGCGTACGTCACCTTGCCGTCGCCGTACGGCCCGTCAAGGAAGCCGTCGGCCTGGCCGAAGGTCTCCTCGCCGACGATCCCGTCGACGTCCTCCAGGTCTTCCTGTGCCTGCCAGTACTTGGTCGCCGAGCGGGTCTTCCAGCCGAAGATCCCGTCGATGTCCCACGGGGTGAAGGTGTGCAGATTCCCGCTGGAGTCCTTCCACTTGGCTCCGTCGGCGTACAGGACGCTCTGCCACAGCCGCGTCGCGTTGCTCTTGGCGTGCGAGTTGACGGACAGCGTGCCCTCGTCGCCCCAGTCGTTGTACGCGGCACCGGAGCCGTCGACGACGTGCGGCTCCGCGGCCGTGGCGAGCGGAGCGGCGGTGCCGAGCGCGAGCCCGGCCGAGGCCGTCACGGCGACGGCCGCGAGCAGCAGCCTGGACTTGAGTCGCATGTGATCCCCCTGGTCCCCGTTGTCTGTCGGTCTTCACTGACGCACACGTTCCTCGCCGGTGTGTACGAGGTGCACGAGCCCCTGTTCGACTTGTGTGACCGTGCCTGTGTGGTCCCTGTGTCGATGTGTTGACAACTTCGAGGTTGTGCGGCCGACCCGCTCGACACCAGGGCTAACGTGGGCATTCGGGATGGTCCGGGACGTCCCGTGCCTGGACCTGCGATTCCGCCCGGAAATCCGGGATGCCGGTGGGACACTGGACCACAGACCGTTGTGGGGCGCGCGACAGCGCGTGAGCACGTCCGAAATGCTCCCGCACGCCCCTTTCCACGGAACTGGCATCCCCGCCGGGCGCATCCCAGTGGGTAGGTCAGAACGGGGCTTCGGAGAGGGCCCCGGGTCGTACGGAGAGACGTACGGGGGGAAGAGGGGGGAAGTAATGCCTCGTTGGAGGGCCTTGCCGGATGAACTCGATCCACAGGTCAGGGAGTTCGCGGGCCAGCTCCGCCGGCTCGTCGACCGTGGTGGACTGAGCATCGCCGCGGTGGCCGACCGCACGGGCTACAGCAAGACGTCCTGGGAGCGGTATCTCAACGGCAGACTGCTCGCGCCGAAAGGCGCGATCGTCGCGTTGGCCGAGGTGACGGGTGCCGATCCCGTCCATCTGACCACGATGTGGGAGCTTGCCGAGCGGGCCTGGAGCCGTTCGGAGATGCGCCACGACATGACCATGGAAGCGATCCGTATCTCCCAGGCCCGCGCCGCCCTCGGCGAGACGGGCGGCCAGTCCACCGTCAAGGGTGGCGGCAGGAACGGCAGAGCGGGCCGCAGCGCCACCGCGACGCCGGGCGTGGCGGGCCCGGCGGGCGTCTCGCCGACCGTCCCGCCGCAGCCGCGCTCCCCGAGCGATCGCATCTCGCGCTCGCCGTACGGGAGTTCGGGCGAGTCGTCGGCCTCGTCGCCGTCCGCTCCCTCCGTGTCCTCCTCGTCCTCCTCCGCGCCGCCGTACGGCGGGGTCGGCGGGGCCGGGTCGGTCGCCGGAGGGGCGTCGCGCGTCAGTTGGGGAGCGACCCCGCCGGGCTCCGCGCCCTCGGCGTCCTCTTCCTCCCCGTCGGACCTGATGGGCGGGCGGTCGTCCTCGGCCTCCTCCGGGGCGGCCCCGGGTTCCGCCTCGGTGTCGTCGGCCTCCTCGTCCCGGGGCCCGGCCGGGGCCTCGGTCCCCGGGGGTGTCCAGGGCGGCGGTGACGCTGCGGCCCCGTCCGGTGTCTTCGGGCCCCCGCCGGGCGGCGGGGGCCGGTCCGGCGACGGCGACTCCCAGCCGAAGCGGCGCGTGACGATGTTCCTCGCCGGGGCCGTGGGCGCGCTCGTCGTCATCGCGGCGGCCTTCCTGCTCACCGACGGAGACGGCAAGGACCAGGCGGGGGACAGGTCGCCGACCTCCCCGTCGACCTCGATCGGCACGAACCCCGACCTCCCGGTCGGCGTGAAGTGCAGCGGTAAGGGCTGCGACGGCAAGGACCCCGAGACCATGGGATGCATCGGCAACCTCGTCCGGACCACCGACGAGGCCACGATCGGCACCACCCGCGTCGAGGTCCGCTACAGCAAGGCCTGCCAGGCCGCCTGGGCGCGCATCACCGGCGCCGCCCAGGGCGACGAGGTCCAGGTCACGGTCGGGAAGACCAAGCAGACGGCCGCCATCGAAGCCGCCGGCGACAACATCGCCTACACCCAGATGGTCGCCGTGAAGGACGCGGGCGAGGCCACGGCCTGCGCGACCCTGGCATCCGGGCAGAAGGGCTGCACGGGGTAGCGATTCGCCGCCTCTTCCTCGCCCTCGGTCGACGCACAGTCGGCGGACTCGCCATCCGTCGACTCGCCGTCGGTGGACTCGCTATGTGCCGACTCGCCCGTCGACCGATCCGGTCACCTTCCGTCATTGCCCCTACCGAAAAGCAATCACGGCGTAAGTGGAATGCCCGCCGAACTCCGGGGCAGACGGAGGGGACCCCCACGGGAGTCCGGCCCGCCCGGGAGACGCACCACCCTCCCGGCCCGGCACCCCACAGGCGGCCGCCTTGGTCCCACCCCCCGGACCGGCGGCCGCCTCTTTCGTGTGGTCCTCCCCGCAGTGCGACTTGTGGGCTGGGCCACACGAACCCCGGCCGTCCGGGATCCCGGATGCGCGATAGCCTGACCACCGATCTCTTGACGCCGAGAGATCGATCATTTGTACGTCCCGCAGGGGCCGGGACGCCCCACCGCCAGCTGTCATACGGAGAACGCCATGACCCGCACTCCCGTGAACGTCACCGTCACCGGCGCGGCCGGCCAGATCGGTTACGCCCTGCTCTTCCGCATCGCCTCCGGCCAGCTGCTCGGCGCGGACGTGCCGGTCAAGCTCCGCCTCCTGGAGATCACGCCGGCGCTCAAGGCCGCCGAGGGCACCGCCATGGAGCTCGACGACTGCGCCTTCCCGCTCCTGGCGGGCATCGACATCACCGACGACCCGAACGTCGCCTTCGACGGCGCCAACGTCGGTCTGCTCGTCGGCGCCCGCCCCCGTACCAAGGGCATGGAGCGCGGCGACCTGCTCGAGGCCAACGGCGGCATCTTCAAGCCGCAGGGCAAGGCCATCAACGACCACGCGGCGGACGACATCAAGGTCCTCGTCGTCGGCAACCCGGCCAACACCAACGCCCTCATCGCCCAGGCCGCCGCGCCGGACGTACCGGCCGAGCGCTTCACCGCGATGACCCGTCTGGACCACAACCGCGCGCTGACCCAGCTGTCGAAGAAGACGGGCGTCCCGGTCTCCGAGATCAAGAAGCTCACGATCTGGGGCAACCACTCCGCGACCCAGTACCCGGACATCTTCCACGCCACGGTCGCCGGCAAGAACGCCGCCGAGGTCGTGAGCGACGAGAAGTGGCTCGCCGAGGACTTCATCCCGACCGTCGCCAAGCGTGGCGCCGCGATCATCGAGGCCCGTGGCGCATCGTCGGCCGCCTCCGCCGCCAACGCCGCCATCGACCACATCTACACCTGGGTCAACGGCACCGCCGAGGGCGACTGGGCCTCCATGGGCATCCCGTCCGACGGCTCCTACGGTGTGGCCGAGGGCCTCATCTCCTCCTTCCCGGTCACCGTGAAGGACGGCAAGTACGAGATCGTCCAGGGCCTGGAGATCAACGAGTTCTCCCGCGCCCGTATCGACGCCTCGGTCCAGGAGTTGGCGGAGGAGCGCGAGGCGGTCCGCGCGCTCGGCCTCCTCTGAGCAGCCCTCCCGGGGGCGGCGCCCCCTAGCTCGTCCGCGCAGGCCCTGTCCCGGTTTCGACCAGGACAGGGCCTGTTCGGCGTGTTCGCCGCTATCGTCTGCCTACGTACGTCATGAGAACGCCGACGTCGGCAAGGGGGACAGGATGACGCGCTGGGACCCGCACCAAGGACGCTGGGTGGACGAGCCCTCAGCAGGGGGCAGCCCCTGGCCGCGCACGGCAGCCATCGTCGTACTCGCCGCACTGTTAGGAGGCGGCGCCGGATTCGGGGTGTGGACCCTGTCCCGGGACGACGACTCGACCCGTACGACGGCCACGGACACCTCCTCCACCACGCCTCCGCCTTCTCTCTCGGCGGCCGGCCCGGAGGACGACGAGGCCACCTCCTCGGCCACCCCGAAACAGTCGGCCCCGGGCGGGGAAGGGGCCGACGGCACGGACGCGGACAACGGTGAGGACGGGGGAGAGAGCGGGAGTGCGGGCGCCAGCGACGGCGCGGACCCCGCCCCCGGCTACGTGCGCTCCGACGACCCGGCGGGCTTCACCGTCTACGCGCCCTCCGGCTGGGACCGGACCGCGAAGACACCGTCGGGCAAACCCCCGGTCGTGACGTACGAGTCCCCGGACGGCAGCCGGATCCTCCAGATCTTCCAGGTCAGCGAGGGCACCCCCGTCGAATCCATGGAGATGGCCGAGAACGAGAACTACGGCTTCGCCCGCCTCCCCGGCTACCGCGTCATCGACCGCGCCGCCGACGACGACAGCTTCTCCGAGGTCGTCTACCGCTTCGACGGCGACGGCGACCTGGGCCCCCGCCGGGTCATCGACCACCGCTTCCGCACGGCCGACGACCAGATCTACGGCATTCGCCTCAGCGTTCCCGAGTCGACCCCGCTCGACACCCTGCGCGAGCCGGTCACGATGGCGGTCACCTCCCTGTGCCCGACGGGAGCGACCTGCGTACGGGGGTGAGCCCAAGGGCCGGCCTACGACGGCCTCTTCAGGAAGAGGCGCGCCCGGTGCTCCGGGGCGCTCCGGTCCCTTCACCGCAGCTCGCGGAAGAACTCCCTCAGGTCCTCGACCAGCGCCTCCGGGGCCTCCAGGGCGAGGAAGTGGCCCCCGCGTTCGAGTTCGGTCCACCGCACGATGTCGTGGTCCCGCTCGGCCCAACGCCGGACCGTCACATCGCGCGCGGAGACCAGCACGGCGGTGGGCACCTTCGCGCCGCCGCCACCGGTCTCACCCTGGCCCTCCGCCCCACCCCAAGCCTCGGTCTCGCCCCAGGAACCCTCCGCGTCCCCCCAGGAACTCGCGGAGATCTCCTCGTAGTAGATCTGCGCGGCCGAGGCGGCCGTGCCGGTGAACCAGTAGAGCGAGACGTTCGTCAGCATGCTGTCCCGGTCGACGCTGTCCTCCGGCAGCCCGTCCTCGGGGTACGTGAGTTCCTTGAACTTCTCGACGATCCAGGCCAGTTGCCCCACGGGGGAGTCCGTCAGCCCGTACGCCACGGTCTGCGGCCGTTTGGAGTTGCACTGGAGGTAGCCGTCGTTGAAGTCCTGCATGGTCTGCCAGCGCCGTTGCTCGACCTCGCTGAGACCGTCCGTCTCGCCCTCCGCCCCGACGGGGAAGGAGATCATGCCGTTGACGTGGACCCCGACGACGCGCTCCGGCGCCTGCTTCCCCATCTCGGGCGCGATCCACGACCCGGTGTCGTATCCCTGGACCCCGTACCGCTCGTACCCCAGACGGGACATCAGCTGCGTGAACACCGAGGCCGTCCGGGCCGCGTCCATCCCGGGCCCGGCAAGCGGCGTGGAGAGTCCGAACCCCGGCAGCGACGGGATGACCAGGTGAAACGCGTCGTCCGGGTCCCCGCCGTGCGCCCGGGGATCGGACAGCGGGCCGATGACGTCCAGGAAATCCACCACCGAGCCCGGCCAGCCGTGCAGCAGCAGCAACGGCGTGGCCCCCGCCTCCGGCGACCGCACATGCAGGAAGTGCACGTGCTGTCCTTCGACCTCCGCCGTGTACTGGTCGTACGCGTTGACCACCGCCTCCTGCGCCCGCCAGTCGAAGCCGGTGCGCCAGTACTCGGCGAGCTCCTTCAGATAGCCCGTCGGCACGCCCCGACTCCACCCCACACCGGGGAGTTCGTCGGGCCAGCGGGTGTCGGCCAGGCGTCGGCGCAGGTCGTCGATGCGGTCCTGCGGGATCGCGAGCCGGAACGGACTGGGTGCGGGTGCTGGTGCGGGTGTGGGCGTACGCGTGGGCGTGGGCGTGGCTGTCGGGTTCGTCATGGCTCCGACGCTACGAACCGGTTGGGTCAGCCCCGGTCCTAACTCTGCGGCACCCTCATGACCATGCTGGAGACCTCCGGACGACTGCTGAAACTGCTCGCCCTGCTGCAGAGCCACCGCGACCGCTCCGGCGCCGAACTCGCCGAGCAGCTCGGCGTCAGCCGACGCACCCTGCGCCGGGACATCGAGCGACTGCGTGATCTCGGCTACCCCGTGCACGCCGGCCGGGGGACCGCCGGCTACCGGCTCGGCGCCGGCGCGAGCCTGCCGCCCCTGCTGCTCGACGACGAGGAGGCCGTCGCGGTCGTGGTCGGACTGCGCACCGCCGCCGAGGGCACGGTCACCGGCATCGAGGAGGCCTCGCTGCGGGCCCTCACCAAGCTGGAGCAGGTGCTGCCGTCCCGGCTGCGGCACCGGGTGACGACCCTGCACCACGCCACCGTCCGAGCGGGAGCGGCCCCCGCCCCCAAGGTCGCGCCGGACACCCTCATGGCCATCGCCGAAGCCTGCCGCCGCCACGAACGCCTCCGCTTCGACTACACCAGTCCGCACACCTCGGCCCCGGATCCCCGTACACCGGAGCCCCGAGCCACGTCCCGAGCCACGTCCCGATCCACGCCCCCAACGGCGCCCCGCGTCCGCAGCGTCGAGCCGCACAGGCTCGTCAGCTTCGACCGCCACTGGTATCTCGTCGCCTGGGACATGGACCGCACGGACTGGCGGACCTTCCGAGTCGACCGTCTCGTGCCGCGCACCCCGACCGGACCACGCTTCGTCCCCCGCGCACTCCCCGAAGGTGACGCGGCGACCTATCTGGCCCACCGCCTCTCGTCCCGGGCCTGGCCCTTCCGGGCCACCGTCACCCTGCACGAGTCGGCCGCATCGGTCGGGGACCGGCTCTGGCCCGGCATGGGGGTGCTCGAACCGGTCGACGACGATCGCTGTCTGCTGCACCTGGGCGCCGAGACCCCGCGCGACCTCGCCTGGATGATCACCTCGGTGGACGCCGACTTCACCCTCGACGCGTCCGCCCCACCCGAACTCGCCGAGGCCCTGCGCGCCCAGGCCACCCGGTCGCTGCGGGCGATCCGCCGCCCGTAGGCCACCCCTCGCACCCAATTGGCCTCCGCCAGGAGTCGATCACTAGTCTGAGCGCCGATAAAGCGCACATAAGACGGTGGCCGGTTTTCGTGCAGCGCATCGCGAACCGTCCCGGTACGGCAGGGCTCACGAGCCCTACGGGGGAGCACACATGGGAGAACAGCGCAGGCGGCTGAGGTCCAGCACGGTCGTACTCGGTGGGATGGGCGTCGTCGCGGCGGCCCTGACCTCCTGCGGTTCCGATCCGGACCGCCGTTGCGTGGACCGCGACAGCTACGACTACGCCAACGGCTACAAGATCATCGCCGACAAGAACTGCAACTCGGGCTCCAGCTCCTCGTCGTCGTTCGGCAAGAACCGCAAGAGCAACAGCAGCGGCAACCGCAGCCAGACCGGCTCGGTCGACGCCGCCTGGTACTACGACGCCGACGTCAGCGGCGGCCGCGCCGACTACGGCACCTTCAGCCGCAGCGAGGCCGTCGACCGGGACGGCTTCGGCTGCTCGGGCGACGGCGACGGCTCCGGTTCCAGCGGCGGCTGACCCGGCGGGCGAGGCACCACCATGGAACGCCGCACCATCGAACCCCGACCGGGCTGGCAGGAGACCGTCGAGGAACAGGGGCTCATCTACCCGCTGACCCGCCACCCCGACGGCTCCCTGCGCCCGTACTGGGACGAGAGCGCCTACTACGTCTTCTCGCTGCCCGAGGTCGAGGCTCTGGAGGAGGTCGTCGAGGAATTGCACGGCATGTGCCTCGCGGCGGCCGAACACATCGTGACCGAGGACCGCTTCGCCGATCTCGGCATCACCGACCCGCGCCTCGCCGGCCTCGTCGCCGAGGCGTGGCGCCGACGCGCCGAACTGCCGTCCGTCTACGGCCGCTTCGACCTCCGCCACGACGGGACCGGCCCGGCCAAGATGCTGGAGTACAACGCCGACACCCCGACCTCGCTCGTCGAGGCGGCCAGCCCCCAGTGGTTCTGGATGGAGGAACGCTTCCCGGGCGCCGACCAGTGGAACTCCCTCCACGAACGCCTCGTCGACGCCTGGAAGAAGCAGTCCCCCCTCCTGCCGCCGGGCAGCCCCCTCTACTTCGCGCACTCCGCCGGCGACGAACTCGGCGAGGACCTGATGACGGTCGCCTATCTGAAGGAGACCGCCGAACAGGCCGGGCTCGCCACCGACTGGATCTCCATGGAGGACATCGGCTGGGACCGCCTCGCCGAACGCTTCGTCGACAAGAAGCTCCGCTTCATCCGCGGCATCTTCAAGCTCTACCCGTGGGAGTGGCTCACCACCGACCGCTTCGCCTCCCATGTCCTCGCCACCCTCGACAACGGCGGCGGCACCGGCACCACGATGTGGATCGAGCCCGCCTGGAAGATGCTCCTCAGCAACAAGGCCCTCCTGGCCGTCCTCTGGGAGCTGTACCCCGGCCACCCCAACCTCCTCCCCGCCTATCTCGACGGCCCCCGCGAACTGGCCGCCACCACCGGCTACGTCGCCAAACCCCTCCTCGGCCGCGAGGGCGCCGGGGTCACCCTGCACGCCCCGGGCACCGCCCCCGCACTCCGCGAAGAACCCTGCTGCTACCAGGAGTTGGCCCCCCTGCCCGCCTTCGACGGCAACCACGTCGTCCTCGGCGCCTGGGTCGTCGAGAACGGGTCCGCGGGCCTCGGCATCCGCGAGTCCTCGGGCCTGGTCACGGACGAGTACGCCCGCTTCCTCCCCCACGTCATCCTCTGACCGACGGTCCCTCCTCCCGACTTCTCCCGACTTCCCCCGTCGTTCGAATGGTGGACGTCCCGGCCCGCCGCGCCGGCCCGCCCGATAGGGTGAGCGGTGGGCCGTGACTGGCGCGCTGGGATGGGACGGACCATCGGGGAGCGGCCCGGGGAAGATGAGTGCCGTGCGCCTGGGCCGTACCGTGAACGCTGAACGCAACGTCCGGAGGTCCCCATGTCAGCCGAGCCCCTCTCCCACGAGTCCACCGCCTTCCGTGCCGCCCTCGATGTGATCCGCGCCGTCGAGCCGCGGGTGGCCGACGCCATCGGCCAGGAGGTCACCGACCAGCGCGAGATGCTCAAGCTGATCGCCTCCGAGAACTACGCCTCCCCGGCCACCCTCCTGGCCATGGGCAACTGGTTCAGCGACAAGTACGCCGAGGGCACCGTCGGCCGCCGCTTCTACGCCGGCTGTCGCAACGTCGACACCGTCGAGTCCCTCGCCGCCGAGCACGCCAGGGAACTCTTCGGCGCCCGCCACGCCTACGTCCAGCCGCACTCCGGCATCGACGCCAACCTGGTCGCCTTCTGGTCCGTCCTCGCCGACCGGATCGAGGTCCCCTTCCTGGAGAAGGCCGGCGCCCGCCAGGTCAACGACCTCTCCGACGCCGACTGGGCCGAACTCCGTCAGGCCTTCGGCAACCAGCGCATGCTCGGCATGTCCCTGGACGCCGGCGGCCACCTCACCCACGGCTTCCGCCCGAACATTTCCGGCAAGATGTTCGACCAGCGCTCCTACGGCACCGACCCCGCCACCGGCCTCATCGACTACGACGCCCTGCGCACCTCCGCCCGCGACTTCAAGCCGCTGATCATCGTCGCCGGTTACTCCGCCTACCCCCGTCTCGTGAACTTCCGGATCATGCGCGAGATCGCCGACGAGGTCGGCGCCACGCTCATGGTGGACATGGCGCACTTCGCGGGCCTCGTCGCCGGCAAGGTCCTCACCGGCGACTTCGACCCCGTACCGCACGCCCAGATCGTCACCACGACCACCCACAAGTCGCTGCGCGGCCCGCGCGGCGGCATGGTCCTGTGCGACGACTCCCTCAAGGACCAGGTCGACCGGGGCTGCCCGATGGTCCTCGGCGGTCCGCTCCCGCACGTCATGGCCGCCAAGGCAGTCGCCCTCGCCGAGGCCCGTCAGCCCGCCTTCCAGGACTACGCCCAGCGCATCGTCGACAACTCCCGTGCGCTGGCGGAAGGCCTGATGCGCCGGGGCGCCACCCTCGTGACCGGCGGCACCGACAACCACCTCAACCTGATCGACGTCGCCACCTCCTACGGTCTCACCGGCCGTCAGGCCGAGGCCGCGCTGCTCGACTCCGGCATCGTCACCAACCGCAACGCCATCCCGGCCGACCCGAACGGCGCCTGGTACACCTCCGGCATCCGCATCGGCACGCCCGCGCTGACCACCCGTGGGCTGGGCACGGCCGAGATGGACGAGGTCGCCGGCCTCATCGACCGCGTCCTCACCACCACCGAACCCGGCACCACCAAGTCCGGCGCCCCCTCCAAGGCCCAGCACGTCCTCGACGCGAAGGTCGCCGACGAGATCTCCCGTCGTGCCACCGACCTCGTCGCCGGCTTCCCGCTGTACCCGGAGATCGACCTCGGCTGAACCGGCCGACCTTCTGGCTGCCACCGACCGCCTGCCGACCGCCGCCCTCAGGCGTCCAGCAGCTCCTGACGGGGCTCCCGCGGCGGCCCGGACCCGTTCCGGGCCGCCGCGCGGCGCAGCAGGAGCGTGGCGCCGCCGGAGCCGACGAGCAGGCCCAGCGCCAGGGCGGGTATCGCCCAGTGGGCGTGGCCGGCCAGACCGGGCGCGGTGGCCGCGGCCCTGGTGTCGGCGGTCGTCCCGGCGGCATCGGCCGCGGTTCCTCCCGCCGCCTCGCCGGAACGCGGCTCGTCCCGCACCGGGTCCCCAGGGGCCGGATCACCCTGGGCCGCGCCCAGGATTCCCAGGCCGTTGAGCAGCTTCCGCAGCTGGTCCGGCTGCTTCGCCCGGTGCCAGACGCCGGCGCCCGCGGCACCCGGATCCTCCTCGCCGACGACGAGCGTCGTGTGGATCCAGATGTCCTTGGTGTCCGGCGCGGCCGTGTAGACCCGGTCCAGCCGCCACGGCGTCACGTCGTGAATCATCCACGTCACGCTGACCATGTCACCGATCCGCTCTCCCCTATGTCCTCCCCCCCCACCGCGGGCCTCCTCCCGACCCCGGTCGAGCTCGCCGCCCGCGCGGGCGAGGAGCTTCTCCAGGTCGCCGTACTCGTCCTGTGTGCCGTACAGCGAAGCCGTCCGCTGGCTGGTCGGGGAGACCAGCAGCACACTGGTCGGTCCGCCCGCCACTGAGGGCTGAGCCCCCAGCAGCACCAGGGCGAACGCGGTCAGCACCCCGCCCACCGTCGCCGTCAGTTGTCGCAGTCCACGCATCCGACACCCCCCGATCGATCCCGGTGCGGTCCTCCCGCACTCGCGGTGTCATTCCTGGTACACCGCTCGGACCGCCGGGGTTCCCACCCGGACCGGACCGATCAGTCCAACGACTCCGCGATCTCCCGCGCCCGTGCCTTCGACTCCACGCCCTCCAGCCGCAGCGTGAACGCCTCGTCGTGGACCCACAGAAGGGTGGGCCCCGCCGTGCGCTCCGAGCGGGTGAGGCGGGAGCCGTCCTCGGAGGTCATCCAGAAGCGCAGCAGGTGCGGCTCGGGGAACCACAGCGCGTCGTGCGCGCCCTCCTTCAGCCCGACCCACTCGACGGCCTGCTCGCCCGCCACGGTCTTGCCGTACTCGGGGGCCAGCCGGGCCGCGTACTCGTCGAGCCGGACGGTCCCTCCCCGCTCGTCCCAGCAGAGGGTGATCACGAAGCGGTCCTTCGGCGCACGCGTCACGGACACCGCGTCCGGAGGGCCCAGCGCCTTCGGTACGAGCGGAGCGAACCCCGCCCGCCGCCCGGCCTCGGCCAGCGGGACCGGCTCCGGGCAGCCGGGCACCCGCGCGCCCGGCGAAGGCGTCGCCGACGGGTCGTACCGCACCTCGACCCCGCCGAAGGAGAACCAGTCGGCCACCGCCGCCCGCACCGGAGGGGTGAGGACGAGGGCCGTGAGCAGCCCGCACAGCGCGGCGATCAGCGCGCGCCACCGCGTCCGCGCCCACCGGCGCACCGCCCGCAGCCGATCCCCGGCCCCCGGCGGTTCGGCCACCGGCGTCGGCACCCGCTCGGCCAGTATCTGCTGGAGAACCCGCTCGACCATGGTCTCGTCGCCGTCGCTCCCGGGCCGGTCCATCGCCCGCCCGAGCGCCCGCAGCTCCTGGGGCAACCGGACGTCACGCATGTCACGCATGTCACCCCCGTGTTCCCGCCCTCCCGCGACCGCCCCCGGTCCTCGCCAGAACCACGCTCCCCGCCCTCGCCCGGCTCACGCACGCCCCTCACCCCTTCCCCTTCCGGCCCAGCGGTTCCCTCGGCTCGAACTCCGGCAGGAGGCGGCCCAGCTTGCGCAGGGCCCGGCTCAGACGGGACTTCACCGTGCCCCGGGGCCAGCCCAGGGCGGCCGCCGTCTCGGGCTCGTCCATCTCCAGCAGATAGCGGTACGTGACGACCAGCCGGTGTTCCTCGCTCAGCTTCTCCAAGGCGCCCAGGAGCGCGACACGCCGCTCTATCTCCAGCGCGGCGACCGCCGGGTCGGCCGAGGGAGGTATCAGCGGCTCGGCCTCCACGAAGGCGGCCTCCCGGTCGGCCAGCGAACGCTGGCGCCCCGCCGTCCGCACTGTGTTCCTCGTCTCATTGGCCACGATCGACAGAAGCCACGGCCGGAACGCGGCACCGTCCCGGAAGCGGCCCAGTGAGCAGTACGCCTTGAAGAAGGCCTGCTGCACCACGTCCTCCGCGTCCGAACCGGCGCCGAGCGCCCGCGCCGCTCGCAGCGCGATGCCCGTGTGGGCACGCACCAGCTCCGCATAGGCCTCCGGCTCCCCGGCGCGTACGCGTGCGATCACCGCGGCCTCATCGACGATGCGGCCCCCTTCCCGCGTTCTCACAACATGGGTACACCGCCCGGACCGGATCGGTTCCCACCCGTGTCACATCTGTTTCCGGTCGGTTCCGGAACGCCCCCCGACACCTGAGAGAATGGTGAGCATGGCCTCTGACCGCCCACCCGTCGCCCACCACCGCCCTCAAACGGGGCGCTCCGCGCCGCTGCCTGGTCTGCGCGTGCTCTCCGGCATCCAGCCCACCGCCGGCTCGTTCCACCTCGGCAACTACCTCGGTGCCGTCCGCCAGTGGGTGGCCCTGCAGGAGTCCCACGACGCGTTCTACATGGTCGTCGACCTGCACGCGATCACCGTGGCGCAGGACCCCGCGGACCTGCGCGCCAACACCCGGCTCGCCGCCGCGCAGCTGCTCGCCGCCGGTCTCGACCCGGAGCGCTGCACGCTCTTCGTCCAGAGCCACGTCCCGGAGCACGCGCAGCTCGGCTGGGTCATGAACTGCCTCACCGGCTTCGGCGAGGCCTCCCGCATGACCCAGTTCAAGGACAAGTCCGCCAAGCAGGGCGCCGACCGCGCGAGCGTCGGCCTCTTCACGTACCCGATCCTCCAGGTCGCGGACATCCTGCTCTACCAGGCGAACGAGGTGCCGGTCGGCGAGGACCAGCGCCAGCACATCGAGCTCACCCGGGACCTCGCCGAGCGCTTCAACGGCCGTTTCGGCGAGACCTTCACGATCCCGAAGCCGTACATCCTGAAGGAGACGGCGAAGATCTACGACCTCCAGGACCCCGCGATCAAGATGAGCAAGTCGGCGTCGACCCCGAAGGGGTTGATCAACCTGCTCGACGATCCGAAGGTCACCGCGAAGAAGGTCAGGAGCGCCGTCACCGACACCGACACGGTGATCCGCTTCGACACCGCGGAGAAGCCGGGCGTCAGCAACCTGCTGAGCATCTACTCGACCCTGACGGGGGCGGGTATCGCGGAACTGGAGCAGAAGTACGTCGGCAAGGGCTACGGTGCGCTCAAGACGGACCTCGCCGAGGTCATGGTCGAGTTCGTGACGCTGTTCCGGGAGCGTACCCAGCAGTATCTGGACGACCCGGAGACGCTCGACTCGATCCTGGCCAAGGGGGCCGAGAAGGCGCGCGCCGTCGCGGCGGAGACGCTCGCCCAGGCGTACGACGCGGTGGGCTTCCTGCCCGCCAAGCACTGAGCCGCACCACCTCTGCCCCCGCGCGCCTGCCGCACCACCGACAGCGCCGCACATCACTCCCGCTGCGCCTGCCCGGAGGACCGTCGTGGCCGTACAGTCGATAGCCGGTACGACCGACAGCGGTACGACGGGCGGTGGTACGACCGGCAGTCGGTACGACCGGTGGTCGGTTCGACGGACCGCCGGTACGACGGACCGCGGCTGACAAGGACTACGACAACTCGTATGACACGACGACAGGAGACGACGTGGGGACCGTAACGATCGGTGTGTCGATCGCGGTCCCGGAGCCCCACGGCAGCCAGCTCCAGGAGCGGCGCACGGGCTTCGGCGACGCCGCGGCTCACGGCATCCCCACGCACGTCACGCTGCTGCCGCCGACCGAGGTCGAGGCCACCGACCTCCCGGCGATCGAGGCGCACCTCCGCGAGGTAGCGGCGGCCGGACGGCCCTTCCCGATGCGGCTGTCCGGCACGGGCACCTTCCGCCCGCTCTCGCCCGTCGTGTACGTGCGGGTCGTCGAGGGGGGCGAGGCCTGCACCTGGTTGCAGAAGCAGGTCCGGGACGCGTCGGGACCCGTGGCACGCGAGTTGAACTTCCCGTACCACCCGCACGTCACCGTGGCGCACGGCATCGCCGAGGAGGCGATGGACCGGGCGTTCGAGGAGCTCGCCGGGTACGAGGCGCAGTGGCCCTGCACCGGGTTCGCGCTCTACGAGCAGGGTTCCGACGGGGTCTGGCGCAAGCTGCGGGAGTTCGCGTTCGGCGGGTCCGTGGTGCCGCCGCAGGCGGGTGCGCCGGTCGGAGACACGACGCTGCCCGCGCGGTGACGTCGGGCGCCGGGTGAGTGGGACCGCTCCGGGAGGGGTGGTTCAGCGGGCTTCGCGCGCGGTAACGGGTTCGTGGGGGCTGCTCGCGCAGTTCCCCGCGCCCCCTGAGGGGCGCTACAGCGGCAGGCGGCGGAAGATCGGCCTCGGCAGGTGCCTCAGGGCCGTCATCACCAGGCGTAGCGCACCCGGGACCCAGACCGTCTCCGAGCGGCGGCGCAGCCCCAGCTCGATGGCGGTGGCCACCGCTTCCGGGGTCGTGGCGAAGGGGCTCTCCGGGCGGCCCGCCGTCATGCTCGTGCGGACGAAGCCGGGGCGGACGAGCATGACGTGGGCCCCGGTGCCGTGGAGGGCGTCGCCCAGGCCCTGGGTGAAGGTGTCGAGGCCGGCCTTGCTGGAGCCGTAGATGAAGTTGGAGCGGCGGGCCCGCTCGGCGGCGACGGAGGACAGGACGACCAGGGAGCCGTGGCCCTGCGCCTGGAGGGCCCGCGCGCAGACCAGGGCGGACGAGACGGCGCCGGTGTAGTTGGTCTGCGCGACACGCGCGGCGGACACCGGGTCGCGTTCGTCGTTCGCCTGGTCGCCGAGGACACCGAAGGCGAGGAGCACCATGTCGATGTCGCCCTCGGCGAAGACCTTGCCGAGGACCGCCTCGTGGGAGCCGGGGTCGAGCGCGTCGAAGGTGACCGTGTGGGTCTGCGCGCCGAGGCCGCGCAGATGGACCGCCGCGTTCTCCAGAGCCTGCGACGGGCGCCCCGCGAGCCACACCGTGCGAGTGCGGCGGGCGATCAGCCGACGGGCCGTGGCGAGCGCGATGTCCGACGTACCGCCGAGGATCAGCAGGGACTGGGGGGTGCCGAAGGCGTCCTTCATGACAGCTCCTGGGTGTGGGGGACGGTGGGGGCAGTGAGGGAGGACAGCGGGGGCAGGGGTGGGCACCACGCTCACGGCACGGCGTTCACAGGTCGAGGCGGCGGGCCAGGTCCGAGACGAAGACCCCGCGCGGGTCCAACTCCTCGCGCAGTGCGCGGAATTCGGGGAGCCTCGGATACATCGCGGCCAGCAGTTCGGGCCGTAGCCGGGCGTCCTTCGCCAGGTAGACGCGGCCGGCGGCGGCCGCGACCTCCTCGTCGAGCGAGTCCAGGAAGGCGCCGAGACCGGGCAGGCTCGCCGGGATGTCCAGGGCGAGGGTCCAGCCGGGCATCGGGAAGGACAGCCAGCCGGGGTCGCCCTCGCCGAACCGCTTCAGCACGGCGAGGAAGGAGGGGCAGCGGCGCGCCGAGATCCGGTGGACGATCCGGCGCAGGGTCTCCTCCCGGCCGTGTCCGACGACGAACTGGTACTGCACGAAGCCGGACCGGCCGTAGATCCGGTTCCAGTGCGGGACGCCGTCGAGGGGGTGGAAGAAGGTGGGGATGCGCTGGAGTTCGTCGGTGCGGGACCGGGGCGCCCGGCGGTACCAGAGCTCGTTGAAGAGCCCCACGGCGGTACGGCCGAGAAGACCGTCGGGGACGAAGGAGGGGCGGCGGGGAGGCGGGGGTGCGGAACTCCAGCGGGCCGACGGGCGCGCCCTGCGGAACCGCAACACGTCACCGAGCGCAAGGCGACCCGCACGCGCACGCGTGGACGAGACCCGGGACACGCCCGACGGCGGCGTCCACGGCGCTCCCGACGGCGGTGCCCACGGTGATCCCGAGGCCGGTGTCCACGGCGTTCCGGACGGCTGTGTCCACGCCGACCCTTGCCCCGCGTTCCCCCGCCACCGCGTCTCCAGGGCCTCCAGGGGCGCGTGGTCGCCGCGGGTGAGCACCGCCCGGCCCGTCGCGGAGCCCTTGGCGAGCAGATCGATCCAGGCGACCGAGTAACGGTAGTAGCGGTCCGTGGCCGTGAGGCGGGCGAGGAGGTCGTCGAGGTCGCGCGCGCGTTCGGTGTCGACGCACATCCAGGACGTCCCGACGGGCAGGAGGCGGACGGTCGCGGTGAGGATGACGCCGGTGAGGCCCATGCCGCCGGCCGTGGCGTCGAAGAGCGGGGTGCCGGGGACGACCGTGCGGATCTCGCCGTCGGCCGTGAGCAGGTCCAGGGAGAGCACATGGCGGGCGAAGGCCCCGGAGACATGGTGGTTCTTGCCGTGGATGTCGGCCGCGATGGCGCCGCCGACGGTCACCTGACGGGTCCCCGGGGTCACCGGCACGAACCAGCCCAGGGGGAGCAGGACCTCCATCAGCCGGTGCAGCGAGACGCCCGCGTCGCACAGCACGGTGCCGCCGTCCGCGTCGATGGCGTGGACCCGGTCGAGGCCGGTCATGTCGAGGACGGCGCCGCCCGCGTTCTGCGCCGCGTCGCCGTACGCCCGCCCGAGCCCCGGGCGATCCCGCCCCGCGCCCCCTGCGCCCCGCACGCCCGTACGGCGGCCGCGGCCTCGTCGTAGGTCCGTGGACGGACCAGCCGCGCGGCGCTCGGCGCGGTGCGGCCCCAGCCGGTCACCGTGACGGGAGCGGGAGCGGGGCGGGGGCGGGGCGGCGTCGGAGGTCGAGGCGGAGCCGGGGGCGGGTGTGGCACGGCGTGGGCCGGCGGGCGGGGAGCCGGGGAGGTCGGGGCGGCGTCGGCTGGCATGCTCGCGACCGTATCGTCGCGTATGCGGAGGAGTCGGGCACGTCGGCGCGGCCGCTCGGTCGCCTCACCGAAATGGGTGATTAGTGGGATGTCGTTCAAGATTGCCGTAGCTCCGGCCCGGTCGCCCGCGAGAGTGGCGTCGCATGGATGAAGTTGACGTCGTCGAGGGCGTGCGGGGACTGGACCGGCGGCTCCTCTCCGCGCTGCACGCCCGTGGTGCCGACCCGCGTGTCGCGAGCGCCGCGCGGGGGCTGTCCCGGGTCGGGGAGCACGGCCTGCTGTGGCTCGCGGCCGGGCTGGCGGGGGCCGCCGTCGACCGGGAGCGGCGTCGTGTGTGGCTGCGCGGCACGGCGCTGACCGCCGGGGCGCATCTGGCCAGCATGGGCGTCAAACGCGTCGTACGGCGACCGCGCCCCGCACACGTCGAGCCGCTGGTCGGCACGGTCGGACGGCACTCCTTCCCCAGCTCGCACGCGAGTTCGGCGGCCGCGGCGGTCGCCGTCGTGGCCCACGGAGCACTGGGCGGCGCCCCGCTGCTGCTGTCCGCCGCCGCGCCGCTCGCCGCGGCGATGTGCGTCTCCCGGCTCGTCGTCGGCGTGCACTATCCGTCGGACGTGGCGGCGGGCGTGGCGCTCGGGGCGCTCACGGTGCGGTTGGGTGCGCGCTGGGTGGTGAGCGGTGATGGCTGAGCGCACGGTGGCAGGGCGCACGCCGGGGAGCGCCGTGGTCCTGGAGCGCCGAACGCCTTCCGGACAGGCGCCGCCCCCGAAGGCCGGCCTCGTCCGCGGGCTCCTCCGGACGACCCGGCCCCGGCAATGGATCAAGAACACCCTG
The DNA here is from genome assembly GCF_020982545.1 of Streptomyces sp. MNU76. Lineage (GTDB taxonomy): Bacteria > Actinomycetota > Actinomycetes > Streptomycetales > Streptomycetaceae > Streptomyces. The sequence goes on from NZ_JAJKLK010000019.1 coordinate 934,999, forward strand.
GTCGTCGCCGCGCCCGCGGCCGCCGGGGAGCTCTTCACTCCTCGCGCGCTCGTCCAACTCCCGCTCGTCTTCGTCCTCTTCACGGCCTGTGCCGCCGCCGTGTACCTCGTCAACGACGCCCGGGACGCCGACGCGGACCGTGCGCACCCCGTCAAGCGCCACCGGCCGGTCGCCGCCGGGCAGGTGCCCGTCCCCGTCGCGTACGGAGTCGGGGGCGCCCTCGCCGTGCTCGCGCCCCTGGGCGCCGCCTGGCTCTGCTCGCCGTACACCGCAGCGCTGCTGACGGCGTACCTCGGACTCCAACTCGCCTACTGCGTCAGCCTCAAGCACGTCCTGGTCGTCGATCTGGCGGTCGTCACCACCGGTTTCCTGATGCGGGCGATGATCGGCGGACTCGCGCTGGGCATCCCGCTCTCCCGCTGGTTCCTGATCACCACCGGGTTCGGCGCGCTGTTCATGGTCGCCGCCAAGCGGTACTCGGAGGCCGTGCAGCTGGCCGACCGGGCCGGCGCGACCCGGGCCCTGCTCACCGAGTACACCGCCGGATACCTCCGGTTCGTCTGGCAGTTGGCAGCGGGGGTCGCCGTGCTCGGCTACTGCCTCTGGGCCCTGGAGGAAGGCGGCGTACCCACCGCCGGCGTGCTGCCCTGGCGGCAGCTCTCCATGATCGCTTTCGTCCTCGCCGTCCTCCGCTACGCCGTCTTCGCCGACCGGGGCACCGCCGGTGAACCCGAGGACGTCATCCTGCGCGACCGTGCCCTCACCCTCATCGGCGCCGTGTGGCTGACGATGTACGGGCTGGCGGTCGCGGACTGGTGAGCCGGCCGCCACGGCGCCGCGGACAGTGACGTCGGGAGGGGATCCGCGAACTGTTCCGGGGGTACCCGGTATCGGGTGTCGACGACTGGGGCAGAGTTCGGATCATGGACTGGCTGAAAAAGCTTCCCGGGGTGGGTCCTTGGGTGGAACGTCTGATGACCACGCACGCGTGGCGCTCGTACGAGCGGCTGGAGCGGGTGAGGTGGACCCGGCTGGCCGCGGCGATGACGTTCATCAGCTTCCTGGCGCTGTTCCCGCTGGTGACCCTGGCGGCGGCCATCGTCGCGGCGACCCTCGGCAAGGACCAGCAGCAGGAGCTGGAGGACCGGCTCAGTGAGCAGGTGCCCGGCATCTCCGACCAGCTCGACGTCGCGGGCCTCGTCGACAACGCCGGCACGGTCGGGATCATCGCCGGCGCGCTGCTGCTGTTCACCGGCATCGGCTGGGTCGGCGAGATGCGCGGGTGCCTGCGCGCGGTGTGGGAGAAGGAGGACCCCGACGAGAACCCCGTCCTCGCCAAGGGCAAGGACACGGGCCTGCTGGTCGGTCTCGGTGGCGCGGTCCTCGTCTCGCTGGCCGCTTCCGCCGCCGCCTCCTGGGCTGTGGGCCGGTTCGCCGACCAGCTCGGCATCGACCGCGACGGCTGGGGCGGCATCCTCCTGCGCCTCGCCGCGTTCGCCGTCGCCGTCCTGGCCGACTTCCTGCTCCTCCTCTACGTCCTCACCCTGCTCCCGGGCGTCCAGCCGCCCCGTCGCCGCCTCGTGGTGGCCGCCCTCATAGGAGCCGTGGGCTTCGAACTCCTCAAGCTCCTCCTCAGCGGCTACATCCAGGGCATCGCCTCGAAGAGCATGTACGGCGCCTTCGGCGTCCCCATCGCCCTCCTCCTCTGGATCAACTTCACCACCAAGCTCCTGCTGTACTGCGCGGCATGGACGGCGGAGGACAGCAAGGAGAGCGGGGAGGCAGGAGACGCGGGGGGCACCGGAGGCGCGGGGGACACCGGAGGCGCTGGGACCGCAGAAGATCTCATGCCCCCGACCGGCACCACCGCCCCGTAAGGGGCGCGGGGAACGGCGCGAGCAACCACGACGAGACCCGCACCCCGCATCGGACCGGACCGGACCCCAGCGAGGCAGCCGCTCCCGGACCGCCCTACTTGCTGCCCCGCAGAGGCCACTTCCGATTCACCAGAAACACCCCACCGGCCACCAACACCAGCACGCCCCCATGATCCCGAGGGCAACCCCGGCCCCGCCGCCCCCACCGGACGCACCCGACGCGACCGACTTCCCGCCCGCCCACCGGAGACCGACGCCGACGCGGACGCCGTAGCCCCCGGCTGCGCACTCGGCTCGTCGGCACCCCCACCGGAGGTGTCCGCGCCCTTGGGCGGCACCAGCTCACCCACCGGCGTCACCTTGCCCGCTGCCTTGAACCCCCAGTCGAGGAGGCTCGCGGTCTCCTTGTAGACCTGGTTGTGCTCCTCCTTCTCCGGGTGCATGACGGTGACGAGGAGGACCCGGCCGCCGCGCTCGGCGACCCCGGTGAACGTGGCGCCCGCGTTCGTGGTGTTGCCGTTCTTCACACCCGCGATGCCCTGGTAGGAGTCGAGGCCGCTGTCCCCGGTGAGCAGCCGGTTGGTGTTCTGGATCTCGAAGGACGAACGGCTCTTCTTGCCGTTCTTGCCCTTCTTCGTCTCGCCCGGGAACTTCGCCCGCACGGTGGAGCAGTACTCCCGGAAGTCCTTCTTCTGCAGCCCCGACCTGGCGATCAGTGTCAGGTCGTAGGCGGACGACACCTGCCCCTTCGCGTCGTACCCGTCCGGGCTGACCGCGTGCGTGTCCAGGGCCTGGAGTTCCTCGGCGTGCGCGTTCATGTCCGCGACGGTCTGCTTCACACCGCCGTTCATGGCCGACAGGACGTGCACCGCGTCGTTGCCGGAGCGAAGGAAGACACCGAGCCACAGGTCGTGGACGGTGTACGTCTCGTCCTCCTTTATGCCGACCATGCTGGAGCCCGAGCCGACCCCCGCGAGATCGGCGGGCACGACCTTGTGCTCGTCGTCCTTGTTGAACTTCGGCAGCAGCGTGTCCGCGAACAGCATCTTCAGCGTGCTCGCGGGGGCCAGCCGCCAGTGCGCGTTGTGCGCGGCCAGCACCTCGCCCGACTCGGCGTCGGCGACGATCCAGGAGCGGGCGCTGATGCCCTTGGGCAGCACGGGCGCGTCGCTGCCGAGGCTGGCCTGCGTGCCGGGTCGGCCGAGCGCCTCGCCGCCGACGGTCGACATGGTCGCCGGGGGAGTCGCGGACGGCGAGGCGCTCGAACTCGGCGACGGCTTCGCCGCGAAGGCCGGGCCGGCCGTCAACAGCGGCAGTGAGGCCAGGGAGAAAGACAGCAGGGTGGCTGAGGTGACCGACAGGGGGCGCCTGACGGTCTTCTTGGAGGCGGGCACGATCGAGAAAGTACATGGCTCCGACCGGTAAATCCCACTGGAGCGCCCCGTGGCGCTCCGACTCCTGCTCACGCCCCCGCTCGCACCCCGGCGCGATACCCGGACGCTCGACGGCGATACTGAACGCATGAAGCTCAGCCGCCCCCTCTCCTGGTTCCTGCTCGCCTTCGGGGTGTGGAGCTGGGTCATCTGGATCACTTTCGTCAAAAACCTCTGGAAGGACGGCAGCGGGCTCGCGTTCGACGACGCGGGTGATCCGACGGCGTACTTCTGGGTGCATCTGACGCTCGCCGTCGTCTCCTTTGTTCTGGGGACGGTCATCGGGGTCATCGGGTTGCGAGGAGTGCGCGCCCTTCGCCGAGCCGCGACCGGGAGCGCCTCGTGATGACCGTCGTCTTCGTCCTGGTGCTCCTGCTCGTGCTGGCCCTCTTCGGCGCGCTGCACTGGTACGCGTGGCGCCGCCTGGTGCGCGACACGACACGCGGGCCGGGCCCGGCCCGACGCGTGGGCACGGCGGTGTTCGTCGCGGGGCCGGTGCTGATGATCGGCGGCTTCGCGGCCGAGCGCACCGGCGCGCCCTTCTGGCTGCAGCAGACGCTGACCTGGCCGGGCTTCATGTGGCTCGCCCTCGCGCTGTACCTGCTCCTCGCCCTTCTGGTGGGGGAGCTGCTACGCCCTCTCGTACGCCGTCTGGTGGCGTGGCGCGCCCCCGAGCCCGCGCGGCAGCCGGAGCCGCGGCCGGAGCCCGCGGTGCGGGAGCCGGAGCCCGTTCCGGCGGGCGCGCAGCCCGCTCAGTCCGCCGAGTCCGCCGAGTCCGCTCAGTCCACCGGGCCCGCGCAGCCCGCCGACCCCGGACGGTCGGCGGCGCCTCGCGCGCCGGAATCCCCGGACCCGACCGCCCCGCGGCCCCGGCCGACCCTTCCCGCCGTCTCTTCGTCTCCCGGGTGGTGGGCGGCGCCGTCGCCGCGGCCGCCGTGGGCACGGTCGGCTACGGCACCTACGGCGTCGTACGCGGACCGAAACTCAAACGGGTCACCGTGCCGCTGGCGAAGCTGCCGCGCGCCGCGCACGGCTTCCGGATCGCGGTGGTCAGCGACATCCACCTCTCGCCGATGCTGGGCCGGGGCTTCGCGCAGAAGGTCGTCGACACGATCAACTCGACGCAGCCCGACCTGATCGCGGTGGTCGGCGACCTGGTCGACGGCGATGTGGCGGACCTCGGCCCGGCGGCGGCACCGCTCGCCGGACTGAAGGCACGGCACGGCGGCTACTTCGTCACCGGCAACCACGAGTACATCTCCGGCGCCGAGCAGTGGGTCGACGAGGTGCGGCGGCTGGGGCTGACGCCGCTGGAGAACGCCCGCCGTGAACTGCCGTACCTCGACCTCGCCGGGGTGAACGACATCGCGGGCGAGGACGAGGGCCAGGGCCCCGACTTCGCCAAGGCACTCGGCGACCGGGACACCTCGCGGGCCGTGGTGCTCATGGCCCACCAGCCCGTCCAGATCCACGACGCCGTCGACCACGGCGTCGACCTCCAGCTCTCCGGTCACACCCACGGTGGCCAGATGTGGCCCATGACCTATGTCGCGCAGGCCGCCAATCCGACCCTCGCGGGTCTGGAGCGCTACGGCGACACCCAGCTCTACGTGACCCGCGGCGCGGGCGCCTGGGGGCCGCCGGTGCGGGTCGGGGCGCCCTCGGACATCACGGTCGTGGAGCTGGCGTCGAAGCAGGCGTGACGGCTCGTCAGGAAGGCTTCCGGCGCAGGTCTGATGCAGGTACGGAAGCCTTTCGGGCACATATGACGACATGCTTACCGAGTTCTTTCTCAACTCAACAAAACCTGTCTTCCGTCCACACAGCCGACTGTGGTTAGGTGATCCGCGCCATCGCGGAACCACTGTGCGTAGTGGGCCGGGTGGGGTCCTTGGAAGGGGCACCGATGCGGTCGGTTCGCATACGGATTCTCGCGTCGCTGCTGGTGGTGGCGATCGCGGCGATCGGTGGCTGGCAGCTGATGCCGGCTCAGCGGGACGAGAACAGGACGATCGTCGTCGGCACGACCGACAAGGTCACCTCGCTGGACCCGGCCGGAGCCTACGACGCCGGATCCTGGGCCCTGTTCAACAACGTGTTCCAGTCGCTGCTGACCTTCGAACCGGGCGGCGCGGCTCCCGTGCCGGACGCCGCCCGCAGCTGTGAGTTCCTCGGCGACGCGCTCACCGTCTACCGCTGCGTCCTGCGCCCCGGCCTGACATTCCCCAGCGGACGCGAGGTCACCGGGAAGGACGTCAAGTACTCCTTCGACCGGGTCAAGCGCGTCAACTCCGACGTCGGACCGGCCGGGTTGCTCGACACCCTGCAGTCGGTCAGCGCGGACGGGCCGACCGTCACCTTCCGTCTGTCCTCGCCGGACGCCACGTTCCCGTTCAAGTTGGCCACCGGCGCCGGCTCGATCGTCGACCGGACCAGGTACCCCGTCAACCGGCTCCGCACGGACGGCGGCGCCGACGGCACCGGCCCGTACACCCTGACGTCGTACGGTGACGGGCAGGCCCGCCTCACCCCCAACGACGGCTACCAGGGCGACGCCCAGGGGGCCCGCAGTCCGGTCCTGATGCGCTACTACGAGAACTCGGAGGCGCTGCAGGAGGCGTGGAAGGCGCGCCGGGTGGACGTCGCCACGCGCACGCTGCCGCCCGCGACGCTCGCCGCCGTCTCGCCCAGCGACCTCGACCAGCGGGTCACCGAGGCCGACAGCACCGAGACCCGCAACGTGGTGCTCAACGTGCGGGTGGGCTCGCCGTTCCAGGACCGCCGGGTGCGGCAGGCGCTGGCCGCGCTGATCAACCGAGAGAAGCTGGTCGCCGAGGTCTACCAGGGCACCACCGAGCCCCTGTACTCGCTCATCCCGGCCGGACTCACGGGCCACACGACCTCGTTCTTCGACGGCAACCCCCGGCCCGACCCGCAGCGGGCCCGCAAGCTGCTCGACGAGGCCGGTGTCGGCATGCCGGTCCGCTTCACCTTCGGCTACGCCGAGGGCAGCGGCTCGGCCGCCGCCGAGGCCGCCGAGCTGAAGCAGCAGCTGGAGGCGAGCGGGCTGTTCTACGTGACCACCAAGGCGTACGAGTGGACGGCGTTCCAGAAGCGGTACGCCGAGGGCAAGCTGGACGCGTACGGGGTGGGCTGGGTCGCCGACTACCCCGACCCCGACACCTTCAGCGGACCCCTCGTCGGCACCGGCGGCTCCCTGAACAACGGCTACAGCAGTGGGCAGGCCGACCGGCTGATCAAGGACAGCCGGCGGTACGAGGACCGCAGCCGGGCCGCCGACGACCTCAAGGAGCTCCAGGAGGTCGTGGCCCAGGACGTGCCGATGGTCCCGCTGTGGCAGCGCAAGGAGTACGTGCTCAGCACCGAGGAGGTCGGCGGGGCGCAGTACCTGTCCGACGACACCGGCGTCTTCCGGCTGTGGCGGCTGGACTGGATATGACAGACGCCCTGGACCGGATATGACAGACGCCGTGTGACAGCTGACGCGAAGTCGCGGGCCGGACGTTCGCGGGCGTGACACGGCGTGCCCGCCCCACGCATCGTTCTGTGGTGGGGTGTGTCCGGGGTGAGGAGCGAACGTGCCGAGACGCGACTCCTTCCGGCTGCCCCGGCATCCGGCGTCCGTGGGGCTCGCCCGACGACGCGTACGGGAACATCTGGTGGCCTGGGGGCACAAGGAGGGCTCCGGGGACCTGGCGGACATCGTCCTCGTCGTCTCCGAACTCGCGACCAACGTCGTACGCCACGGGCCCTTGCTGGAGCGGGAGTTCGAGGTCGCCGTGACCGCCCTGGCCGACGGGTCCTGCCTGGTCGAGGTGTCCGACGAGGACATGACCGTGCCGCGGATCAGGGACGTGGGGGACCGGGAGGAGACGGGGCGGGGACTGCGGCTCGTGGAGCACCTCGCCGCGGCCTGGGGGGTGTGGAGCCGAGGTCGACACGGGAAGACCGTGTGGGCCCTGATGGGAGGGTGACCGTCACTTTCAGGCCATCACCCGGGGCCGTGCTCACCGCGACCTCACCCTCGTGGGCCTCCACCACCCCCTGCACGATGGCCATGCCCAGCCCGCTGCCGACCCCTCCCCGCCCGGAAGAAACGGTCGAAGATCCTGGCCGCGTCCTCCTCCGCCAGACCGGGCCCCTCGTCCGCCACGTACAGACGCACGGTCCCGGCCGAGCGCTCCACCCCGAGCCGCACGGGCACGTCCGCCGGCGTGTGGGTGCGGACGTTGTTCACCAGGTTGCCCAGCAGCTGACGGAGGCGCGACTCGTCGGCCCGGACGAGGAGGACGCCGTCCGCGCGGACGGTGACCGGGCGGTCGGGCTGCTGGGCGCGGAGATCGGCGGCGGCGTCGCGGACCAGGCGGGTGAGGTCCACGTTCCTGAGCCGCAGTTCGGGCCGCTGGTCGAGGCGGGCGAGGGTGAGCAACTCGTCGACGAGGCGGCCCATCCGGTCGACCTCGTCGTTCATCCGGTCCCAGGCACGCCGACGCTCGCCCGGATCCGTGAGCATGCCCTTGTCGTGGAGCTGGAGGTAGCCGCGGATCGCGGCCAGGGGCGTACGCAGCTCGTGGGAGGCGTCGCCGACGAAACGGCGCAGCTGAGCTGCGCTGCGTTCCCGGGTGTGGTGGGCCGTCTCGACCTGCTGGAGCATGGCGTTGAGGGCGAGCCGCAGCTGTTCGACCTCCAGGGTCGTCTCGCTGCTGGAGGGGACACGACGGGTGAGGTCGCCCTCGGCGATCGCGGACGAGGTCTCGACCATGTCCTCCAGTGGCCGCATCCGGCGGCGCACGCCGAACAGCGTCAGACAGGCGAGCGTGGCGAGGAGCAGACCGCCGACGGCGAAGTCCAGCTTGAGGGTCTTGGCGATGACCCCGTGCAGCGAGGCGGTGGAGGCGCCGAGCAGGACGGTCGTGCCGTCGTCCGTCCGGGCCGCCGTGACGCGGTACGGGGCGCCCGCCACGTCGACGTCGTACGGTTCGTCGTCCGCGACGAGGGCGGCAGGGTCGTCCACCGCGGCGGCGAGGGCGCGCTGCGCCCCGGTGGGCGCGAAGCCGGCGACGGTCAGCGGCTCGCCCTCGGCGTCCAGCGAGGTGAAGACGGCGCCCTGGACCAGGGAGTCGGCGCCGTCGGCAGGTTCACCGTGAGTCCGGTCGCTGAGGGCGATCAGCGCGCTGAGCGCGTCGACCTGCTCCATGCTGATCCGGGCGGCGCCGATGGAGTCGCGGGTCGACATCAGCTCCCGGTCGACGCTGTCGAGCAGGTACATCCACATGGCTATCGCGCTGACCGCGGTGGCCGTGACGACGCCCACGGCGAGCAGGACGACGTTCGCGAGCGTGAGCTTGGCGCGCAGGGAGTACAGGCCGTGCCGCCGACACGGCCTGCGCGGCCTTCCGGAACGGATCACGCGAGGCCGTATCCGACGCCCCGCCGGGTGGTGATCACCGGTGGGCCGAGCGTGTCCAGCTTGCGCCGCAGATAGCTGATGTAGGTCTCCACGACGGTCGAGTCGGCCGGCGCGTGCTCGTACTGCCAGACGTGGCGCAGGAGTTGCTCCTTGGGGACGACCCGTCCGCCGTTGCGCACCAGGAACCGCAGCAGGGCGTACTCGGTGGGCGTCAGTTCCACCGTGCGGCCCTCCCGGCGCACCGAATACGTCGTCTCGTCCAGTTCCAGGTCGCCGTAGCGCAGCGGCGGGCGCTGGGGCAGCACGTCGGTGCGCCGGGTACGGCGCAGGACGGCGGTGAGCCGGGCGACGACCACCTCGATGTCGAACGGCTTGGTGATGTAGTCGTCGCCGAAGCCGAGGGCGCCCACGATCTCGGCGGGCGCGTCCCGGGCGGTCAGGAAGACGAGCGCCGACTCCGGCCGCCGGGAGCGCAGTTCGCGGCCCAGGGCGCGCCCGTCGCCGTCCGGGAGCATCACGTCCAGCAGGACCACGTCGGGCCGGGTGCGCTCGGCGAGCGCGAGCGCCTCGCGGACCGTACCGGCCGTCATCACCTCGAAACGGTGGTAGCGCAGGGCGATGGAGAGGACGTCCGCGATGCTCGGCTGGTCCTCGACGACGAGCACGGTCGCCCCCTCGTGGCCGGAGGCCGCCGCGTCCTCCTGGCCGCAGGCCGCTCGCTCGTGGCCAGCGTTCGCTCGCTCGGTTCCGGTCATGTCCTCAGTATCCGCACCGGAGTTGCCGGATGCAGCCGCTCCGCTTTGGAGTTCCTTGAGAGTTTCGGCCCGGCCATGTCGCCCGGCCCCCGCCGCGGCCGAGGGTGAGATCAGGACCTGGTGGACCGACCGACGACCAATCGACCGACGACCAATCGACTGCACGACAAGGAGAGTTCATCATGGCGACCTTGGCACGGTGGTGCTATCGACACCGGCTGGTGGTCCTGTTGCTGTGGGTGGGAACCGTGTTCGGCGTCGGCTTCGCCGGCACGAGCGCGGGCATGGTCTACACGAACGCCCTCTCCCTCCCGGACACGGACTCCAAGTACGCGTACGACCTGCTGGACAAGGCCTTTCCCGAGCGCACGGGCGACACCGACACGGTGGTGTGGAAGGTGGACGAGGGGGCGGTCGACGACGAGGCCGTACGGTCCCGGATCGAGCCCGCGCTCGCGAAGATCGGCCGGATGGCGGGTGTCGGGGACGTCACCAGCCCGTACGACGACGGGGACCTGGCAGGCGGCGGTGCGGGCATCAGCCGCGACGGAACCATCGCCTACGCGCAGGTGACCTTCACCGAGCAGGTGGACTCGGTCCCCAAGGACCTGGTCGAGAACGTCATCGAGACCGCGCAGGGCGCCGAACAGGCCGGTCTCCAGGTCGAGTTGGGCGGCCAGGCCATCGCGCGCAGCCAGCAGGTCTCCCAGGGCACGTCCGAGGCGGTCGGCATCCTGGCGGCGGCGGTCGTCCTCTTCCTCGCCTTCGGCTCGCTCTTCGCGATGCTGCTGCCGATCGTCGTCGCCGTCGCCGGGGTCGGCACCGGACTGATGGCCACGGCCCTGCTCAGCCACACCACGAACATCCCGGACGTGGCCCCGCTGCTCGGCTCGCTCATCGGTCTCGGCGTCGGCATCGACTACGCCCTGTTCATCGTCACCCGGCACCGGCGCGGCATCCTGCGCGGCATGGAACCGGAGGAGGCCGCGGTCACCGCACTCAACACCTCCGGCCGCGCGGTGCTGTTCGCGGGCGGCACCGTCTGCATCGCGCTCGCCGGAATGCTGGTGATGAACCTCCGCTTCCTGGACGGCGTCGTCATCGCGACCTCGCTGACGGTGGTCCTGAGCGTGCTGGTGGCCGTCACCCTGCTGCCGGCGCTCCTCGGTGTCCTCGGCCCGCGCGTCCTCAGCCGCCGCGAGCGCCGGCGCCTCGCCGTCACCGGCCCCGAACCCGAGCTGACGAGCGGCCTCGCGGCCCGCTGGTCGGCGTACGTCGAGCGGCGTCCGCGTTCCACCGCCGTGCTCGCCCTCGTCGTCATGCTGGTCCTCGCGATTCCCGTCCTGTCGATCCGTCTCGGCACCTCCGACCAGGGCAACCACGGCGACACCACGACGACCCGCCAGGCCTACGACCTGCTGGCGGAGGGCTTCGGCCCCGGTTTCAACGGCCCCCTCCAGGTCGTCGTGGACGGAACCGACACCGAGGGGCTGCTCGCGCGCATCGAGTCCATCGAGGGAGTGGCCCAGGCGGCCGCCCTACCGCCCACGAACGGCGTCACGGTGATCCAGGTCGTCCCCACGACCTCACCGCAGGCGGAGGAGACGGACCGGCTCATCGACCGGCTGCGCGAGGACGTCATCCCGGCGTCCGGGGCCGAGGCCCATGTGGGTGGGGTGACGGCGGTCTCGAAGGACTTCGCCTCGGTGACGGGCGACCGCCTCCCCTACTTCATCGCGGCGATCGTCGTGCTGGGCTTCCTGCTGCTGCTGGTCGCCTTCCGCTCCCTGCTGGTGCCCCTGACGGCCGCGCTGATGAACCTCGTCGCGGCGGCCGCGTCCTTCGGGGTGCTGGTGGCGATCTTCCAGTGGGGCTGGGGAACGGAACTCCTCGGCATCGGCAAGGAGGGACCGATCGCCGCGTTCCTCCCGGTCATCATGCTCTCGCTCCTGTTCGGCCTCTCCATGGACTACCAGGTCTTCCTGGTCAGCCGGATGCACGAGGAGTGGGTCCACACCAAGGACAACGCCCGCGCCGTCCGCGTCGGCCTCGCCGAGACCAGCCGGGTCATCAACTGCGCCGCCCTGATCATGATGTGCGTCTTCAGCGCGTTCGTCCTGAGCGGCGAGTTGGAGGCGGCGATGGCCGGTATCGGCCTGGCCGCCGCCGTCGCCCTGGACGCCTTCGTCCTCCGTACGGCACTGGTGCCGGCCGCGATGCATCTGCTCGGCAAGGCGAACTGGTGGTTGCCGGCCGGGCTGGAGAGGTGGTTGCCGCACGTGGCGGTGGAGCCGAGGGAGGAAGCGCCTCCGGCGGTTCAGCCGCCCTCGGTGGACGGCGAAGACCACGCCTCCGCGATCCATGGCTTCGTCCGCACGGCGGAGGGCGAGCCGGTCGAGGGCGCCGAGGTGATCCTGCTGTCGCGAGGCGGCCGTGAGCTGGACCGGGTGACATCACTGGCGGACGGCTCGTACATCGTGGCCGCCCCCGGCCCGGGCCCCTATCTGCTGGCGACGCCCTCAGCGACGTCCGCGTCCCGTACGCGTCAGGTGGTCGTGGGCGAAGAGCCTCTGGTGTACGACGTGGAGCTGGCGGGGGCGGCGGAGGGGGAGGTGGACGCCATCAACTAGTTCAGGACAGACCGGCTTTGAGGAGACGCTCGACGTCAAGCACGACCTTGCCGCCCACGGACTCGGGGAGCGTGACGAGCTCCCCGGGGATGTGGATGCCGTGCTTGGCGTAGCTTCCCCGCGCCGGATCGGTCAGGACGTGGAGGCGCTGGTGCTTGCGGTCGATGATCACGTAGACGGGGACGCGGGCCTTGGCGTAGTGGGTGACCTTCGTCTGCAGGTCCGTCTTCCAGTTGTTGGAGGTGACCTCCATGACCAGGCGGAAGCACATCGGGTCGTAGCAGCTATTCTCCACCAGGTGATCGCGGTAGTCGTCGTCGACGACCGACAGATCGGGGATGGCGTAGTCCTCGGGGCCGCTGGGCAGCCAGAGGCCGATGCCCGGAAGCGCACGCACCAGGCCCAGCTGCATGAAGGGGGCGGCGAACAGCATCAGCGCCTCGGAGTGAGGGCCGTCCGGTGCGGGGCTCACGAGGATCTGGTCTCCGATGATCTCGACGCGGAGGCCCGGAACGCTCTCCATGATGTGGTTCGCTTCGGCGATCAGCGCCCGCTCCTCGTGCGACCGCTCGACAGCTGCTGCGGACATCACGTGCCTCCCATGGGCTGGTGTCGAGACCATCATGGTAAGCAGGCTCGACGAGGGATGTCCCGTTCGATCCCGTTCACCCGAAAGTGATCACTCCGCCGCCCGCCCCTCGACCCCCGGCTCTGCCTTCGTCATCCCCGGCAGAAAGTCCGTGAACAGCTCGTGCACCTCGCGGACCAGCGGCCGCAGTGCCCGGAAGCGGGCCAGCGAGACCCCCCGGGTGGTCAGCCGGGCCCCCCGCTCGGCCAGCCGGTAGCTGCGGGCGCGCCCCTCGCTCCGGTCGAAGACCCAGTACAGGACGAGCCCCATGAGGGAGAGCCACATCAACTCGGGGAGAATCTCCCGGAGTTCGTCCGGCACCTTGGCCTTGGACCCGGCGAGCACCTCGCGGTGGATGGCGATGGACTCCTCGCGCGGCCCCTCCGACTCGGGGGAGAAGGGGCTCAGCGGGCTCTGCGGATCGGCCGCGTTCTTGAAGAACTGCGCCGCGAACTCGTGGTACGGCTCCGCCACGTCCAGCCACGCCTTCAGCACCCCGGCGATCCGCGCCTCCAGATCCTTCTCCCGCTCCAGCACGGGCCGCACCGCCACCAGGTGCTCCGCGCCGATCCGGTCGTAGAACCCCTGGATCAGATGCTCCTTGCCGGCGAAGTAGTAGTACGCGTTGCCGACGGAGACCCCGGCCTCCTTCGCGATGGCCCGCATCGTCGTCTTGTCGTACCCGCGCTCCTGGAAGAGCCGCAGCGCGGTCTCCAGGATCAGCGCGCGGGTCTGCTCGGACTTGGCGGTGCTGCCCCGGGGGCCGGACTGCTCCGTGTCGTCCCCGGGGCCGCCGCCACCGGCCACGGACGCTGCCGACCCGGGGCCGCCGGGCTCCGCGTCGAGCTGGTCGTCGAAGGGCTCTGGGCTGGGGCTGTCGTTCGCTGCGGGCACGGGCAGAGCCTAACGAGTCGGGCAGGTACCGGTGTCGCAGTCACCCGGAGGCCGGTAGACCCACCCGTACCGCCGGTCGTACGCCCACCCGCTCAGCTCGGCCCCGTCGCTCCCACAGCCCGAGCCGGGCTGCCGGTGGGCGCCCCGCCACTTCGCGGCGGTGAGCACGGCGGTGCGCGCGAGCCGGGCCCCCGCCGGGGTGCTCAGCCGGTGCGCGAGCGGCCGGTGCTCGCGCAACGCCCACAGGCATACGATCCAGGCGGCGGACCCCCGGTACACCTGCCCGCCGTCCCCCACGATCGTGATCTCCTCCAGCGTCGCCGAGTGATCGAGTGACGGGAACTGCCGATGTGCCTCTTCCGAGCCTGCCGCGACGAACGTCAGCGGAACCAACTGCCGCTGCCTGCCCAGCCACTCCCGCAGGAAGGCGCACAGCCCGCACCCGGCGTCGTAGAGCACGGTGAGCCCGTGGACCGGGACGCGCTCGGCGCCCCGGTCCACGGTGGCCGGCCCGGCCGTGGCGCTCACACGCGGCCTGCCGGAGCGACCCAGGCCTGCGGCGGGACCGGCGGCAGCTGCTCGCGTTCCATGACGCCCCGCCGCCGGAACCTGTTCAACACGAACACATTGCCCAGGTGCAGCGCGCCGAGCACGAGCAGCACCACGCCGAGCTTCGCCGACACCGCCTCGAAGACCTCGCGGGGGCTGCTGATGGCGCCGTCGGCGTTCAGGTACAGCGCCACGAAGCCCAGGTTCACGAGGTAGAACCCGACCACCAGGAGATGGTTCACGGCGTCCGCGAGCGTCTCGTTCCCCCGCAGCACGTCCGAGAGGAAGATCCGCCCGTTCCTGCTGAGCGTCCGCGCCACCCAAACCGTCAGCCCCACGCTGACCAGCGAATAGACGACGTACGCGACGACCGTGAGATCCATGTCCCCACCCCTCAGTGGCATTCTTGAACGCGTTCAAAGCGCTCTGGGGGCGACTGTATCGCTATTTTTGAACACGTTCAACCGGTCGGTGGGGTGAACGGGTGGACGGCCGATCGGTCATCCGGTGCGGGCGAGCTCCGGCCGCTTGCTGTAGTCCGTGAGGCCGATGACGTTCCCCCAGGGATCCGCGAACTCGACGGTCCATCCGGTGGCGACGGAGAAGGGGGCGTCGAGCGGCGGCACACCGGCCGCCGCGAGGGCCCGCGCGGCGGCCCGCGCGTCGGGCACCTCCAGCCACACCCGCGCGGACGCCCACACGGGCGGCCGCTGCCGCAACTCCTCCTCCGCCCGCAGCAGCAGTCCGGGCGTCTCCTTGCCGACCTTCAGCCCCGCGATCCCGGCCTCGTCCAGCCGGAACGCCACCTCGAACCCGGCCCGCTCGTAGAAGGAGACGGCTTCGCCGAGGTCGCCGACGGGGAGGAGGACGTTGTCGAAACCGAGCAGGTCGTACGACTCGTTGTCTGACATGTCGTCAGATTAGATCGCCGGGGTCTGTATCGGTGGGAGCGACAGCACTCGTGCCGTGGGACCGGCGGTGCCCTGACGTCGCGAGGGGCTCGGCAGGGTCGCCCCCTGCCGAGCCCTTCACCCGGTGACGCGGTCAGCCGATGGCGATCCGGGTCTTCCAGTGGCTCGCGGGAGCCACGATCTCCGTACCCGAGCCCGCCAGGACGGCCTTGCCGCCGGCGTAGAAGCGGACCGAACCGTCCGAACGCACCGTCCAGACGTCGGGAATGGCGTCCCTGTTCGCGTCCGGGGTCCCGATCAGCAGCGGGATGTTGGCGCTGGACCAGCCGGCGGACCCGTACTCGAGGTCGGTGCCGCCGGAGGAGTCGGCGCCGGAGGACAGGGAGTCCAGGTCGGTGCCGCCGCCGCTCGCGGCCTTGCCCTTGCGGAGCATGAGCTGGGCGTGCTTGTCCGTGCGGTACACCATGTCCGTCACGCCGTCGCCGGTGATGTCCAGGACGGTGACGATGTCGCGCTCGGTCCAGGTGGACGCCGCCAGGCGGGTGGCCTGGTCGATGGTGGCGCCGTGGTAGCCGGTGAGGGCCCAGAGTTCGTCGCCCGCGGTGGCGAAGAAGTCGGTACGGCCGTCGCCGGTGGCGTCACCCGTGGACACGATCTGCGTCAGCGAGGCGGGGCTCGGGGCCCCCTCGGGCAGCAGGATCTCCACGCGCTTGTCGATGTTGACGGCGCCTTAGCCGTCGCCGGGGTACACCCTGCGGCGACGGAGTCCGGATGATATGGATCACCCTTGAGCGCAGGGGAAGAGGTGTATCCCTCAGGAAGATCACAGTTGCTGTTGTGAACGAGTACCGGCGTGGTCCCCGCCAGCACATAGTACGTGTGCTAAGCGCCCCCTCCCCACCTGCGTTTTCGCAGGTCAAGTGATATTCGCTGGTCCGCTGACGTCCGGGTTCGGCCAGGGTTGTTCGTGGTTGTTGCCGTCACTACTGCCGTCAAGGGTCTTGACCAATCAGGCAGGGCTGGGTCCACGCGGCGGCCCGGCGGTGGGCTTCCGCAGCCCTCGGTCTGCGTGCGGCAAGGTTCGTGCGTCCGCCAGTCAGGCAGTGCGGGGGCGGGGCGAGACGGGTTCGCCGCTCGCAGGGGGCCAGCTTCGCTCTCTGTCGGAGGCGACGCGCCGACAGCCCGTTTCTGGTCGGCCTGGTCACGGGCCGCTGCCTCGTCCGGGAGCCCGGTCCGGCTGCGCCGGCGGCTACTCCGTACCGAGGGTGCGCAGACCGTGGTGGGCTTGGAAGTCCTCGTAGTCCTTGAGGTTGAGCGTGGCCAGCGGCAGGTCGTAGGTGAGGGCACAGGCCGCGATCCACATGTCGTTGATCGGGCGTGGTCGTCCGCGCTGGATGCCCGCGGCTGACAGACGGCCCCAGGTTGCGGCGACGGCTTCGTCGCCGGGCAGGATCGGGACGCCGGAGAGCCAGTCGGCGAGTTCCTGGCGGCTGCGGGGGCCCCAGTGGCGGATCTCGGTCCACTTGGTCAGTTCGCCGAAGGTCACGAAGGTGATCAGCGGCTTGCGGCCGATGAGCCTGGTGGCGAGCGGGCCGGTGAGCTTGCGCTTGTGGGACAGCGAGGCGACGTCGGTGTCGAGGATGACGGGTTGCACGGCGGCGGCTCAGGCGACGTCGCGGTGGCGCTCGGCGTATGTGAAGGCTAGGAACTCCTCCAGTTCCTCGTCTGACTCGAAGGTGTCGGCGGCGAGGTCGTCCAGGGACCGGATCGGCTGGGTGTTCTTCGCGGCCAGCAGCTCCTCGACCGAAACGCGGGGCCGAAGCGGTGGGTAGCCGAAGTACTCCGCGTCGGGTGTGCTCATCGGGACCTCCACCAGGGACGGGATGTGACTACCGAGGCCAGCATACGGGGACCGACCTGTGCTGGCACCGGGCTTCACCCCACGGAGCCGATCTCCGAACGCGCGTGCGCCGATCCTCGCAGGCATTGTCGGGTCTTGGGCCGGTGGCCTGCCCCGGGGGGCGGGTACGCGCAGGAAGCCGTACGCCAGCCCGGCGAACGGCCGAGTGCATGTTCCGAAGGCAAGGCGGAGAGGGACCGGACGATGGTGGGGCGCTGGGAGCTTCGCTCCCCGCTGGAGGCAACGTCGGCCACCGCCCTCGGTGAGCCCGGTGACGGATATGAAGGGTCGGCCACGCCACTCATCGGCTGACCAGCACTGTCCGGACGGGGGCCCTCGCGTGACCGCCGGCACCGAACTCCTCACCGTCCCCCAGGTCATGGAACGCCTCCAACTCGGCCGCACCGCCGTCTACGACCTCATCCGCACCCGGCAACTCCCCTCCATCACCCTCGGCCGCGCCCGCCGCATCCCCGCCCCCGCGCTCGACTCCCTCATCACCACCCGACTCGAACAGGAAGCCGCCGCCTGATGACCACGCCCCGTGACACCCCCGCCTCCCGCCGCGTGCGCGCGAACGGCGACGGCACTGTCTACCAACGCAAGGACGGCCGCTGGGAAGCCGCCGGATACGTCCTCGCCCCCGGGAACACCCGCAAGCGGGTCCGCGTCTACGGCACCACCCGCAAGGACGCTCTGGCCATGCTCACCGAGAAGATCGCCGCCAGCAACCGCGGCCTCCCCGTCCCTTCCGCCCAGGGCAGCGTGGCCGCGTATCTGACGTACTGGCTGGAGAACGTCGCCGTACATCAACTCCGCGAGAACACCCACACGCGATACGCCGCCTGCGTCGACCGGTACCTGTTCCCCGGCCTGGGCAAGAAGAAGCTCACCAAGATCACCGCCAAGGACGTCCGCACCTGGCTCAACCAGCTCCGCACCATCTGCCAGTGCTGCGCACGCGGCATCGACGCCGACCGCGATCAGCCCCGCTGCTGCGCCGCCGGAGCATGCTGCTCCAAGCGGCTCTCCCCACTGACGCTCACGTACATCCACTCCGTACTCAAGTCCGCCCTGGAGCACGCCGTCCGCGAGGAAGAGATCCCGCGCAACGTCGCCCGCAACGTCCGCACCGGCACGCCCCGACCCCGCCGCTTCGAACCCCTCACCGCCGACGAAGCCCGCCAGTTCCTCACGGCCACGCGCGGACACCGGTTGCACGCGCTGTTCGAACTCGCCCTCCACACCGGACTCCGCAAGGGCGAACTCCTCGGCCTGCACTGGGAAGACCTCGACCTCGGCTCGGGCACCGCCGCCATCCGCCGCACTCTCCAGCGCACCAGCGCAGGCGGCCTCACCACGCTGCCCACCAAGACCCGCGCCTCCGAGCGCCGAATCGCCCTCCCCGCCCGCTGCATCCAGTCGCTGAAGCACCACCACGAACAGCAGCAGCGCGAGCGCGAGGCAGCAGGCACCACGTGGCAGCACAACGGGCACGTCTTCACCACTCCCCAGGGCAGGCCGATCGACCCGACCAACCTCACCCGCACCTTCACCACGCTCCTCGGCAAGGCCGGCCTCCGCCGCATCCGCTTCCACGACCTCCGCCACTCGACCGCCACCCTGCTCCTGGAACAGGGCGTCGAACTCGTCGTCATCAAGGAACTACTCGGCCACGCCCACATCGGCGTCACCGCCACCGTCTACGCCCACGTCCGAATCCGCCTCCAGCGAGACGCCATCGATCTACTCGACCACGCCCTCCGAGCTTCCGCCGATACTGGCAACCAGCCCGACGGCGGTGACGAACCGCCGTTCTGCGTAGCCTCCGTCCGCTGACGTTGCCGTCAACTACTGCCGTCACACCACGTTGAAGCCCCGCCAGGCACGGCCTGACGGGGCTTCAAATTTGCGCGTGCACGTGGGCTACTGTCCCCCGATGGACTCGCGGAACCGCCGCACCTGAGAGATGTTCGTCGTCCACTCAGAAATTTGGTTTCCGTCCTCATCGACCAAACTTCGCGCCTCCACATATCGCCAAGGCTCTTGCGGATCGAAGTGCTCTTCGGGGTCATCCAGGAAGATGATCGGGTTTTGCACGTAGACATCTTCCCCTTCCCGGTAAATAGGCCAACAGAAAATGAAGTTGGCGGTCTCCGGGTCCGTGATCGAAGAGATGAGACACGAGGTTGAGTTCTCGCTCGCCTCAAGCTCCCTCAGGGGGCGGCTGCGGTTGAGCGTGTGGGACAGCAGCCCGTGTCTGCCGCGCCAGACGCCAAGGCCGGGGCTCGACACCGAGAGCGGGGGCTGTGGCTGTCGAGGGCGTGCGCCGATGAATGGGGGCATTACCTCGTCGTCAACGGGCGCCGTGGCGGCGGTGGCAAGGAGGTGTGGGCGGAGTGGCGTCTCCCGGGCGTATAGGCGAGAGGGCCACCCGTTCGCAGAGAACGAGTGGCCCCTCGGGAGCCTTGGCTTCGAGAACAGCAGAAGCGTGGTGTGCGGCCCCCTTGGTCAGTCCGCGCAGCCGCCCACCCGTCGTGTGCTCACCGCGATGTCGTCCATCCTCATTTCGAACGTCGCCGGGGTCGGGTTCGCCTGATACAGCTGCCAGCCCAGCTTCAGTTTGTCGAAGGTGGGGAAGGTGAAGTCGTCCGGCGTGCCGCCGTGGTTCTTAGTGGAGACGGTCAGGTCGGGCTGGGGCACACCGTTCAAGTAGACCGTGACGCGGTTGTCGGTGGCGTCCAGGTGGAACTCCGCGCACTGCCACTTCCCCGCTACGGCCGGCGAGGTGGTCTTCCAGGCCGTCCAGTCGCCCGTCGGGCCCAGGTCCGAGCCGACGCCCCAGAAGTTGCCCTTGTCGGTGGGGGCGTACTGGCCGCCGAGGGGGCGGACCAGGGTGGGGGAGTCGTGGCCGGAGGCCTCCGCGAGGGTCCAGTGGGCCCAGTCCGGAGCGATCGGGAACTCGGTCACGCGCAGTCGCACACGGGCCCAGAAGCTGTTGCCGCGCGGGGCGAGGTCGGACAGGACCATGAAGGCGCGGCCGTTGCCCTCGGTGTGGACGCGGAGTTCACGGCCGTGGCCGGTGGAGCTGGGGGCGACGGTCAGGGTGCCGTCGGAGGTGTCGGTGGTCCAGCCTCGGCCCCGTGTCACCGGGCCGAGAGGGAGGCGGTCGAAGTTCTCCCGGACGAGCGTGCCGCCGTACGTGTGGCTGGAGGGGCGTGCGGGGCGGGCGTTGCCGAGGCCGTGGGGGTGTCGCGATCAGGATCGCGGCCGCGGCCGACAGTGCGGCCGCGGCTTTCCTCAGGTTGGTCATGGAGGCAGTGTGTGATCAACCGCCCCATCCGTCACGGGAGTTGGACGCAATCCAGCCAAGCGGCAACGCCCCACGCGCGCGCCGGACCAGTAGTCCTACTGTGGGAAGGTCGGGGTCAGGCTCAGCTCCGTCACGATGTCGCTCGTGATCCCGGACGCGCCCGCTCGGAAATGCAGGCTCGTCGCGCGGTTCACGCTGCCGGCCAGGAGGTCCTTGTCGCCATCGCCGTCGAGATCGCGCAGGCGGATGGCGGAGCCGAACATCCCGTACTCCTCGGGGTTGCCCGGCACTCCCGCCGTCGTCCGGCTGAACCACTGGGAGCCGGTGCCGGACAAGCCCTTCCTGCCGCCGCGCAGGATGTGAAAGCCGCCCGCGTCCTTTGCCGAGCCGATCTTCTCCCCGGGAACGCCCACCGCGAGGTCCGCGTAGCCGTCGCGGTTCGTGTCGCCGGCGGAGAGCTCGTACCCGAAGCCGTCGCTCTTCGTCGCGGCCGTGGCGACGCCGGAAGTGGCCTGGGTGAGGCGGTACTTGGTGGTTGGGTCGCTCTTCCCGCCGCGCACGACGACCACCGAGCCGGCGCCCTTGTTGTACGACGTGTCGCCGACCGCCAGGTCGCCGTAGCCGTCCTTGTCGAAGTCCGCGATGACGCCGGTCGGGTCGTAGTCCGGCTCCGTGTTGTTGATCGCGACCAGCTTGTCGCTCCACCTGACCGTCTTGCCGCCGCGCAGCAACCAGGCGTCCTGGGTCATCTTGTTCTTGCGGTAGCCCTGGCCGAGGACGTACAGGTCGGTGGCCTTGTCCCTGGTGACCTTCCCGGCGACGAGCCCCGTGGGTTCCAGGGTGCGGGCGTGGTTCGAGCGGGTGTGCCGGGTGACCTTTCCCGTCTTGCCGGTCTTGGTGAAACCACCCCGGTAGATGTGGACCGTGTCGATGCCGTCGGCGACCGCCAGGTCCGCCTTGCCGTCGCCGTCGAAGTCGCCGGTCTCGAGCTCATTGCCGAAACTGAGGTGGGACTTGGCCTTGAGGGGGAGCCTGGTCGCCTTGGTCCCGAGACCGGACTTGGCGCCCCACATGATGGTGACCGCGCCCGCGCTGACCTTCCCGCTCACCTTCTCGCTGCGGTCGGCGACCGCCAGATCGGCGTAGCCGTCACGGTTGAGGTCGGCGGCGGCGAGGTCCTCACCGAATCCGTCGCCGTAGCCGCCCGCGTCGCCGGACTTCCCCGGCACACCCGCGCTGTTCTGCGTGAACGTCTTGGCCTTGGTGCCGGGGCCGGTCGCCGTCCCGTACGTCACCGTGAACGACCCCCAGTCGGTGGTCGCGTAGTCCCGGTACCCGTCGCCGTTGAAATCGTCGGCGTACTTCGCGGGGGCGGCGCTCGCGGTGTCGGTCGAGAGGCCGAGCAGTCCGCCGGTCAGCGACACGGCCGCGGCCGTCGCGAGAACCAGGCGGGTGTTCCTGCGCGTGAACATGCGTCTCCTGCGGTGGGCGCGGGGCCCGCTGGGGCCCCGTGCTGGTAGGGGTGCCCTGCCCGGATATCCGCATATTTGTGCACGCGGCCGCGCTGCGATCGCGAGGCGAACGGACTTTCGCTGACGTGCCGAACAGGCTCAAGGTAAGACTTGTTGAGATCGCGAGGGTTGTACGGGACGGGAGAGGTCTTCTTCCGAGTGCCGGGGCAACGCCGGACGTCGTACAGTACGCGGACATGTCAGGCCCGTGGGTGTTCCGGGCGAGGACGACGGGTGCTGAGGGAGGAGAGCCGCGCAGGCTGTGATCCGGCCCGTCGGCGAGTGGGGGAGGGGCGTTCTCGACGGTGGGTGCGCGGAGAAGAGGGGTGACGGCCGTGGTGGTCGTGGCGCTGGGGCTGCTGCTCGGTGGATGCGGTGAGCGTGCCACCTCGGTGGAGCGGAAGCCGGCGTACGAAAGCCTGGGGGAGCTGCCCGAGGAGCTGGACGCCGACGGTACGACGATCCGTGTCGGGGATCCGCACGCGCCGGTCACCCTCCGTCTCTACGAGGACCCGCGCTGCCCCTACTGCGAGGAGTACGAGCAGACCGGCGGAGGTCCGGCCGCGCGTGACCGGACGCTGCGGCGCACGGTGGTGACCGAGTACACCCTCGCCTCCTTCCTGGACGACAGAGTGGGGGGCAGCGGCTCGAAGAAGGCCGTCAACGCCCTGCGCGCCGCGCTGGAGGAGGGCAAGTTCGCCGAGTACCACGCCGTGCTCTACGAGAACCAGCCGGAGGAGATCGTCGACGGCTTCACCGATGCGTATCTGCTCGAACTCGCCTCCGAGGTGGAGGGGTTGCGTGTTCCGGCGTTCGACTCCGCCGTCAAGACCATGAAGTACCGCGACTTCGTGACCAGGTCCGAGAAGGCCTACGAGCAGGCGGGCTCCGACCCGCGCGGACCCGGCACACCCACCGCCGTGATCAACGGGAACCGGGTCAGCGAGGAGTACTCCGGGATCCTCTACGACGAGGTCGCGTTCGACCGGCTGCTCGGCGCCGTGGAGAAGGACCCGGAGGCGTGGGAGGAGTACGAGCCCATGTCGGAGGACATGGACTGAGTGTCGGTCCTGTCAGTGCGGCCCCCTGCTGTCCTGCCATGGCAACGGTGACGTTCGTCGAAGAGACGGCGAGTGGGGTGCGGGGCGACGGCCGGGCGGTCGAACTCGCCGAGGAGCGGATGGCGGTGCGGGAGCTGATCCGGCGGCGGGTCGTCGTCCTCCTGGCATCGGCCGAGCGTTCGGACCAGCGTCCGGGCCAGCCTTCGGGCCAACGTTGCCGAGACCCGTCGGGTGCTGCTGGAGCGGCTCGTCCCCCGGCTCGCGATCGCCGACCGGTGCACGTTCGACGGGCGGTTCCTCCAGGTCGAGGGCAAGCTGTACACGTACCGGATCCATCTCGGCTCCGGGAGCATCCGGATGCCCCCGAACGACCGCTATCCGTGCATCGTCCCCAAGTCGGCCGTCACCGGCGGGAACGGAAGCAGCGGTAGGAACGGAACCCCGCAGACCGGCTGTCTCCCCTTCGAGGGCGACCGTATGCTCGCAGTCATCCTCAGCAAGGCGATGCTGCTCGCCAAGGACACGGAGATCACGGACCCGACGATCCTCAGCCAACTGTGATCAGGGGCTGTGACTCCGCCCACATGCGGGAGTCGGGGCGGGACCGGTCGAAGTAACAACTTCTCTCCGGGCCCTTGCCTCCTGCAATATGACGGACAGCCCATAGAGTTTTCAGCCGCTCAAGCAAACAACACGCAGGAGTCAGTACCGTGACCGAGCAGCCTCAGCAGCCCGCTCAGCCCCCGCAGCCGCCGCAGCCCGGATACGGGTACCCGAACGCCGCCCCCGGCCAGCCGGGCGCCGGCCCGTACGGGGCTCCGCAGGGCGGCTACCAGCAGCCGGGCGCGGGCCAGCCCGGCTACGGCTACCCCGCGCAGGGCGGCTACCCGCAGCAGGGCGGTTACCCCCAGGGCGGCTACCAGGTGCCCCCGACGCCGGGCGGCGCGTACACGGGCGACCCCAACGCCCCGTACGGGTACGACCCGTACGGCCGCCCGTACTCCGACAAGTCGAAGATCGTCGCGGGCGTCCTCTCGCTGTTCCTGGGCTCCTTCGGCGTCGGCCGCTTCTACATCGGTCACGTCGGTCTCGGCGTCGCACAGCTCCTCACCTGCGGCGGCCTCGGCATCTGGGCGCTGGTCGACGGCATCATCCTGCTCACCAGCAGCAACACCACGGACTCCAACGGACGTGTCCTGCGTGGCTGAGCGCGGTCTCAGCACCCTCCGGCATCCGGCGGCGGCCCCCCTCGCGGTGGCCGCCGCCGGGCTGGCGGGCGCCGCGTACCTGTACGGCACCAACCCGCACGAGCCCGGCCATCTGCTGCCCCAGTGCCCGTTCCGCTATGTCACCGGGCTGCTCTGCCCCGCCTGCGGCGGCACCCGCATGGTGTACGACCTGATGCACGGCCAGTTCACCGCGGCCTGGCACGACAACCGGATGCTGCTGCTCGCCGCGCCCTTCGCGCTCGCCCTGCTCGGCCGTTGGGCCTTCGAGGGGCTGCGCGGCCGCCGTTGGCGCCCCGGGCTCAAGCCCCGCACCCAGGCGCTGATCCTGGGCGTGGCCGTGACGTGGACGATCGTCCGCAATCTGCACTGAGCCGGCCCGCACGCAGCCCGCACGCAGCCTGCACCGAGCATGCACCGAGCCCGCGCGGCCCCCGTAAATCCCTTACGCCCGCTTTATGTTGCTCAGTTGTCGCAAGTTGGCTGGAATCGGATCACGGAATCGGAACGATCGCCCGGATCCACTCCCATCCGCCCCTCACGTCTCATTACGCTGCAACGGCTACAGGGGGGATGACGGGGGATTACGTCGTGCTCGATCGTCGGCCGGTGTTTGCCGTGCCCGATCGCCGCAGGTTCTTTGCCGCGCCTTCTCTCCTGTGATCGCTCCCGGAGCAATCCGCTTCGGTATTTCAGTCAGTACATCCAGGAGTTACTTCCATGACCGTCCCCACCCCTGACGCTCCCTTCGGCCACGACCCGCAGGGTCGCCCGTACTCCGACAAGTCGAAGATCGTCGCCGGCATTCTGCAGCTCTTCCTCGGCACGCTCGGCATCGGTCGGTTCTACGTCGGTTCGGTCGGCGTGGGCGTCGCCCAGCTCCTCACCTGCGGTGGTCTGGGCTTCTGGTCCCTGATCGACGGCATCCTGTTCCTCACGAGCAACGACCGCACCGACTCGCAGGGTCGTGTCCTGCGCGGCTGAGTGCGGAGGATCGCCGTTCAGGTGATCGACCGAAGGGCCTCGTCCACCCCGGAGCTTCCCCCAAGGCTCCGCGCGGGGACGGGGCCCTCGTGCGTGGGCACGCCCGGGTCGCACGCCCGCCGCGCACGCCCCGAGCATGAGGAAGGCCCGCAGGTGATCCTGCGGGCCTTCCTCATGCGTTGCCGCGGCCGTTGCCGCGACGGGGATCAGAAGCGGCGCGTGATGAGCGCTCGCTTCACCTCCTGGATCGCCTTGGTGACCTCGATACCGCGCGGGCAGGCGTCCGTGCAGTTGAACGTCGTACGGCAACGCCACACGCCGTCACGGTCGTTGAGGATCTCCAGCCGCTGCTCGCCGGCCTCGTCGCGCGAGTCGAAGATGAAGCGGTGGGCGTTGACGATCGCGGCCGGACCGAAGTACTGGCCGTCGTTCCAGAACACCGGGCACGAGGACGTGCACGCGGCGCAGAGGATGCACTTCGTGGTGTCGTCGAAGCGCTCACGGTCCTCGGCGGTCTGGAACCGCTCACGCGTCGGCTCGTTGGTGTCCTTCGTGATCAGGAAGGGCATCACGTCCCGGTACGCCTGGAAGAACGGCTCCATGTCCACGACCAGGTCCTTGAGGACCGTGAGGCCCTTGATGGGCTCGATCGTGATCGGCTTCTCGGGGTTGATGTCCTTGATCAGCGTCTTGCAGGCCAGACGGTTCTTGCCGTTGATCCGCATGGCGTCCGACCCGCAGATGCCGTGGGCGCAGGAACGGCGGAACGTCAGCGTGCCGTCCACGTCCCACTTGATCTTGTGCAGACCGTCGAGGACGCGCTCCTTGGGGTCGATCTCCAGCTGGAAGTCTTCCCAGACCGCCTCGGCCGCGACCTCGGGGTTGAAGCGGCGCACGCGGAACGTGACCGTGATGTACGGGGAGTTGGCGAAGCCGGGCTCGGGGCTGCCTGCCGCGTCCGCCTTGTCCAGAGTCGGAGTTGCCATCAGTACTTACGCTCCATCGGCTGGTAGCGGGTCTGGACGACCGGCTTGTAGTCGAGGCGGACGGTCTCGGAGCCGTCGTCGCCGACCTCGCGGTACGCCATGGTGTGACGCATGAAGTTGACGTCGTCGCGGTTGGGGTAGTCCTCGCGGTAGTGACCACCGCGGGACTCCTTGCGGGCCAGCGCGGAGACGGCCATGACCTCGGCCAGGTCGAGCAGGTTGCCCAGCTCGACGGCCTCCAGCAGGTCGGTGTTGAACCGGCGGCCCTTGTCCTGGATCGCCACGTTCCTGTAGCGCGCGCGCAGCTCGGCGATCTTCTCGACGGCCGTCTTGATCGTCTGCTCGGTGCGGAACACCATGACGTTGGCGTCCATGGTCTCCTGCAGCTCGCGCCGCAGCTCCGCCACGCGCTCGTTGCCCGTGGAGGAGCGCAGCCGCTCGATCTGCTCGACGACCAGGGACTCCGGGTTCTCCGGCAGCTCGACGAAATCCGCCTTCTGGGCGTACTCGGCGGCCGCGATGCCCGCCCGGCGCCCGAACACGTTGATGTCGAGCAGCGAGTTGGTGCCGAGACGGTTGGCGCCGTGCACGGAGACACAGGCGACCTCACCGGCGGCGTACAGACCGGGGACGACGGTGGTGTTGTCGCTGAGGACCTCACCCTCGACGTTCGTCGGGATGCCGCCCATGGCGTAGTGCGCGGTCGGCTGGATCGGGATCGGGTCCGTGTAGGGCTCGATACCGAGGTAGGTGCGCGCGAACTCGGTGATGTCCGGGAGCTTGGCGTCCAGCTGCTCCGGCGGGAGGTGCGTGAGGTCGAGGTAGACGTGGTCGCCCTCGGGACCGCAGCCGCGGCCCTCACGGATCTCCGTGTAGATGGAGCGGGACACGACGTCACGGGACGCGAGGTCCTTCATGACCGGCGCGTACTTCTCCATGAAGCGCTCGCCGTCCTTGTTGCGGAGGATGCCGCCCTCACCGCGGGCGCCCTCCGTCAGCAGGATGCCCATGCGCCAGATGCCGGTCGGGTGGAACTGGAAGAACTCCATGTCCTCCAGCGGCAGCCCGCGACGGTAGACGGCGGCCTGGCCGTCACCGGTCAGGGTGTGCGCGTTGGACGTCACCTTGAAGAACTTGCCGCAGCCGCCGGACGCGTAGATCACGGCCTTCGCCTGGAAGATGTGGATCTCGCCGGTCGCCAGCTCGTACGCCACGACACCGGCCGACTTCTTGACGCCGTCGACCTCGGTGATCAGCTGGTCCAGGACGTAGAACTCGTTGAAGAACTCCACGCCGTGCTTGACGCAGTTCTGGTAGAGCGTCTGGAGGATCATGTGGCCGGTGCGGTCGGCCGCGTAGCAGGACCGGCGGACCGGCGCCTCGCCGTGGTTGCGGCTGTGACCGCCGAAGCGGCGCTGGTCGATCGTGCCGTTCGGGGTCCGGTTGAACGGCAGGCCCATCTTCTCCAGGTCGAGGACGGAGTCGATGGCCTCCTTCGCCAGGATCTCGGCGGCGTCCTGGTCGACCAGGTAGTCACCGCCCTTGACCGTGTCGAAGGTGTGCCACTCCCAGTTGTCCTCCTCCACGTTGGCGAGCGCGGCGGCCATGCCGCCCTGCGCGGCGCCCGTGTGGGAGCGGGTGGGGTACAGCTTGGTCAGCACGGCGGTGCGGCTGCGCTGCGTGGACTCGATGGCCGCGCGCATACCGGCGCCGCCGGCGCCGACGATGACGGTGTCGTACTTGTGGATCTTCATGATCGGTTGCCTCAGCCCCGTGCCTAGCGGATGTTCGGGTCGAAGGTGAAGATCACCAGCGTGCCCAGCAGGATGGTGAACACCGTGGCGGTGTAGAGCAGGCCCTTGAGCCACAGCCGGGTGTTCGGGCGCTCCGCGTAGTCGTTGATGACGGTACGCAGGCCGTTCGCGCCGTGCAGCATCGCGAGCCACAGCATCAGCAGGTCCCAGGTCTGCCAGAACGGCGAGGCCCAGCGGCCCGCGACGAACGCGAAGCCGATCTTGGAGACGCCGCCGTCGAGGACGAGCTGGATCAGCAGGTGGCCGACGACCAGGACGACCAGGACGATGCCGGACAGACGCATGAAGAGCCACGCGACCATCTCGAAGTTGCCGCGGGTCGACCGGGGGGTCTTCTTGGTGCGCTTGCGGGGCGGCTCGATGACGGGGGCCGGGTTGTCGGGGCTGTAGCCCGACAGTTCACCGGCGCCCTCGACGGGGCCGATGCCGGAGGCGGTGGTTTCAGTGGCGGACATCTGCCTCAGCTCCCGAAGACTTCACGGACGGCGTGACCGAGGACGGGGTACAGGGCCCCGATCATCAGCACGAGCCAGACGCCGACGACGGACCACAGCATCGTCTTCTGGTGACGGGGGCCGTTGGACCAGAAGTCGACGGCGATGACCCGAAGACCGTTGAGCGCGTGGAAGAGGACGGCGGCGACGAGGCCGTACTCCAGCAGCGCGACGATCGGCGTCTTGTACGTGGCCACGACCTTGTCGTAGGCGTCGGGGGAGACACGGACGAGAGCGGTGTCCAGCACGTGTACGAACAGGAAGAAGAAGATGAGGACGCCGGTGACTCGATGAGCCACCCAGGACCACATTCCTTCCCGGCCGCGGTACAGCGTTCCAGCCGGCACGGAAGAACCCTCCGGGAGCGGGGATTGGGGCCGGCCGGCTTGCTTGTCGGTCTGACCCGGCCGGGTACGGTCCACCGGCCCCGGCCATGGTAGCGACGTCGTTGCACTTGGCTTAAGCCGGGAGGGTTGGTGTGATCAAACTGGCATACAAAGGCGCACGTAAGGGTGAGTACCGGGCGGGGCGGGGCGGGGTGCGGGTTGGATTCCGGGTGCGGGTGGGTGGGGGTTGTTCGCGCGGTTCCCCGCGCCCCTACAAGCGCAGCTCCCCGCGCTCCCGAAAACACGCGGTTCCCGCGGTCTACGGCACCGGGCAGGTGTTCGTGGGGCTGATGCGGGTGGTCAGGCGGGTTCTTGCCAGGCGGCGTAGTTCCTCGGCCACCACCACGCGCTCCTCCTCCGGGTCGTTCGAGAGGCGGGAGCGGATGCCCTCCAGGGTGCGGTCGAGGAGTTCGTCCGGGCGGGTGGTGTCCAGGGCGATGACGAAGACATGGCCGAAGCGGGCCTCGTACGCGGCGTGCGCGGCGTTGAGCGCGGTGTGGGCGACCCCGTAGGTGTCGTCGGGCAGGGCGGGCAGGGTCTCGCCCGCCAGGGCCTCCGCCAGGTCCGCCGGTGTGAGGTCGTACGCGGCCTCGTCGGACGCGGCGAGCAGGGCGCCCAGGTCCGGGTAGGGCCGGTGGTCGGTGAGGCGGTGCGCCCAGCGCAGGCTGCGCAGGCAGGCGAGCAGGGCCTGCCGGGCGGTCTCGGCGGGGGCGTGGTTGAACCGCTCCAGGGCCGAGGGGCCGGGAGTGTGGGCCTGCTCCGGGACGGCGACCTGGCCGGGGAGGCGTGGAAGACGGTGCGGAGGCAGCGTGGGTCCTCGGCGATGCGTAGGGGCCGGCTGGGCAGGCTGTGCGAAAGGTGCCACCACGATATCGAGGCGGTTCATGGGCTGTCCGTTCGATGCCCGAAATTCACCCGGACGGGAGAGTTTCGGAACCAGTGGTGGACGGTTCGGGCGGTGAGACGTCGTAGGTTCGAGAAGGGGGCTCGGCGGAGAGTCGGGAGTGAGGCCGGGGGAAAGCGCGTGGCGAGAGGTGTGTGAGATGTCGTGGACGGCGAGCGGGACGAGGACGGGCACGGAGACCGGGGGCCTGTCGTGAACCGAGGCCGGCGCAGGGCACCCCGCGGGAAGACGGCGATCACGTCGAAAGGGTTGCTCCTGGGCACGGGAGTGGTGCTGGCGGGCGGCGCGGTCGCCGTGGCCGTGACCGTGTGGCCGGGCGGCGGGACGGGCGCGCCCAGCGGCTCGGGGCCGTCGCCGCAGGGGTCGTCCGTGAGCGCCGCCGGGACCACGCCCTCCGCGTCCCCCTCGCCGTCGCGCACCTACCCCTTGTCGACGAAGCCGCGGACCATCCCCGCCGTACGGCAGCACGAGCCCGCCCGCGGCCCCGGCTGGAAGCCCGCCGACGGGGGCCGCGTCGTCGTACGGAACGCCGCGCTGGCCGACGAGGGGCGGCTGACCGCCGGGGAGCTGGGGCTGGCGTACGGCGGAGAGGCCCGGCCCCGGGCCGGGGACGTGGAACTGGCGCTCACCGAGACCGACGCGCCGAGGTCGGAGGCGTACACCCTCACCGTGAAGGACGGACGCGTGCGGATCGCCGCGCCCGCCGAGGCGGGGGTCTTCTACGGCACGCGCACCCTGAAGCAGGAGGTGCGCGGCGGCGGTACGGCGCCGGAGGGCGTCGTCCGGGACGAGCCGGCCAAACCGCAGCGCGGGTTCATGCTCGACATCGCGCGCAAGCACTTCACGGCGGGCTGGATCGAGGACCGCATCCGTGAGCTGGGCGACCTGAAGTACAACCAGCTCGGCCTGCACCTCTCCGACGACCAGGGGTTCCGGATCGAGTCCACGAGCCACCCCGAGGTGGTGTCGGAGCAGCACCTCACCAAGGCCCAGGTGCGGAAGATCCTGGACCTCGCGGAGAGCCGGCACATCACGGTCGTACCGGAGATCGACTCACCCGGACATCTGGGTGCCGTGATCGCGGGCAATCCGGGGCTCCAGCTGAAGAACGCGCAGGGCGTCGCCGCGAGCGGTGCCGTCGACATCTCCAATCCCCGGTCCGCCGAGGTCGTGGACGAACTGCTCGACGAGTACGCCGACCTGTTCGACGGCGCGTACTGGCATCTGGGCGCCGACGAGTACCGGGCGCTGATGGCCTCCGACCCCGAGGCCTCGTACCCGCAGCTGGCCGCCGCCGCGCGGCAGAAGTACGGCGCCGGTGCGACCGTCGCGGACCTCGCCACCGGCTGGCTGAACGACCGCGCCAAGGTGATGCGCGGACACGACCGGACCGTCCGGGCCTGGAACGACGGGTTCTTCCGGGGCGGCTCGGTCCAGGCGGACAAGGCCATCCAGGTCGCGTACTGGACGGGCAAGGAGATCGGGGCCCGGCCGCCGATCGAATACCTGAGCGCCGGGCGACAGGTGATCAACTACAACGACGAGTACCTGTACTACGTCCTCGGCGAGCCCAACCAGTTCGTCTACCCGACCGGGCAGCGCATCTACGAGTCCTGGACCCCCCGGGTGCTGCGCGGCACCACCGCCGTGCCCGCCCAGTACGACGACCAGATTCTCGGCGGCTCCTTCGCCGTCTGGTGCGACCTCGCGAACCGGCAGACCGAGGCGCAGGTCGCGGCGGGCGTCCGGATGCCGCTGCGGGCGCTCTCGCAGAAGCTGTGGGACCCGGGGAAACCGGGCCTGACCTGGGCGCAGTTCCGGGAGCTGGCGGGACGGGTGAGCTGAGTCCCGGGGCGCGGGCCCGCGTGCCGCCCGGCACCGGCCCGCGCGACGATCGGCGTCATGGAAGGGGAAACAGGTGGACGGGCAGCGCGGGTGAACCGTATGTTCCGCCTGTTCGATTGCCGAGCGTGAGGGTCTGGGGAGGACCGCCGTTCGGTCTGTTCCGATCATCCGATCTCGATCCCCGATCACCATCACCGGTCATGGGCGTCCGAGCGCGGGCGACCGATCACACGGGGGCTCCACGATGAACTGTGCGCGCTGCGCGACCTATGCGGCGGCACCCGGCGGTGAGCTGTGCCGGCAGTGCGAGGCGGCGGATCTGCACCCCGCGCCGGCGCCCACGCCCGCGCACGCCGCCGTTCCGCATCCGGCGGCGCCGGGGCTCCCCGTCCACACGGCCCTGCCGATCCAGTCCCCGCACGGGCCCGCGTGGCTGCGGTCGCCGGTGGGGCGTGCGGTGGCGATCCTGCTCGGAGTGGTCGCCGTGACCGACCTGGTCGCGGTGTGGGCGGATCTCGTGATGCTCGACGTGCTGGGAAGGATGACGGACGGAGAGTACGGGTTCGGTGTCGATGCGGACGCGGACCGGGCCGACCGGCTCACCGGTCTGACCGGAAGCGCGCAGATCCTCGCCTATCTCGTCACCGTCGTCGTCTTCCTGATCTGGTTCCACCGGGTGCGGGTCAACGCGGAGGTGTTCGAGCCTTTCGGGCACCAGAAGAAGCGGGGCTGGGCCATAGCGGGCTGGATCGTGCCGATCGTGAACCTCTGGTACCCACGCCGGATCGCCCTGGACAGCTGGGACGCCGGCAGCCCGTCCACGAAGCCGCGGTCGCACGCCCTCGTCAACGCCTGGTGGACGATGTGGATCATCAGCGGTGTGGCGAACCAGGTGAGTGGCCTGGCCCTGCGCCGGGCGGAGACGGCGGAGGAACTGCGGACGGCCACCGAACGTGTGCTGTTCGCGGACGCTTTCGAGATCCCCACCGCCGTGTTCGCCATCTTCTTCGTCCTCGCCCTCACCCGTATGCAGGACGACAAGGCGCGGACCGGGCCGCGTGCCGAGCCCGAGCCCGTGGCCGCCCTCTGAACCTGTCCTCCGTGAACCTGTCCTCCTTCGCGGCCGTCCAGGGGGACCCGGGCGGATTGCCCGATTCCGGGGGCGAACCGCCCTACGGGTGTGGTCTATTCCCGGTATGGGGTACTGGGGGTACTACGTCGTGGGCAGAAGCGAGCGGCCGCTCGCGGAGCTGGACGCGCTGGCCGAGGCCGAGGCCTTGACGCTGTGCGTGACGGCGGACGACGGCTGGCAGATCTGGGCGTACCCGACGGGCGCGCCGGGTGTCGAGGCTGCCGGGGGTTCCGGGAGTACCGGCGATGTCGGCAACATGAACACGCTCGCCCGGGAGACGGGCGCGCCCGCGCTGTTCGGCTATGTCATGGACAGCGACTGCGTGGTCGTCGAGGCGGCGGCACCGGAGAGCGGGGCGTGGACGACGTGTCTCGCGCGGCGGGCCATGGCCGCCTATCTGGGGGACGTCCAGGGGCTCACGGTCGAGGACTACTTCCTCGAACCGCGCGACGCCGCCGAACGCGCCGTCGCCTGGGCCGCGGAGGCGGGACGGGTCGTCGTCGAGCGTTCCCTGGTCGAGGTGTTGGCCTCGGAGCCTGGACCGGCGGACCCCTTGGCTGAAAACATTCTCTTCCGGTTGCTCGACCGGCTCGGGGTCGTCCCTCTGTGACACTCCCGGGTCGTCGCACGCAGTAAGGGGAAGTGCGGGCTCCGTATTTCCGGGGCACGGTCGAGCGGGATCTAGGGGAGGCGCGATGAGCCTGGTGGAGCTGTTGGCCCAGGCCGACGAACGTGGTCTGGCGGCCGGCGGGTTGGCTTGTTTGGACCGTTGCGTACCGCTTCTCGGGGGCGACGACGAGGTCCTGCGTCCGCTGTGGGCGGGCCTGGTGGACGAGGGGGAGGAGTGGGGAGAGCGAGTCGCGAAGATACGCGGCGAACTGGCGCCACCGGGCCCCTCCGACCCCGGCTCCGACGCGGGCGGTGAAGGTGACGGCAGTGGTGACGGGGGCGAGGAAGTCGTCCTGCTCGCCCGCCGGATGCTCGACGCGGTTCCCGGGGAGCGGTCCGGTGACGGGCTGCGGGAGTGGGCGGAGATGTGCTCCGTCTCCGCGCTGCGGATCCATCAGCTGCTCGACCCGCTGGACGCCGGGGGCGCCGACTCCGTGGCGGCGTGCCGGGAGGGCCGTACCGAGGGCGCGTCCCATCTCGTCGCCGCCGAACTGCGTCGTCAGATCGCGGTGTTGGAACTGCTCGCCCAGCACGGCGCGGCGGGGCTGCGGCAGGCGCTCGGTGTCGCCACGGAGGGGCGGCGGGTGCTGCGGGCGGTCGTGTCACGGCGCGCGCGAGGGGCGCGGCGGTAAACCTCGTTTCCTGGCGGGTCCTGTGGGTGTCCTGGGGTCGCGTGTGGCGGTCCTGCACCGGTGTCGGGGACAGGCCGAAATCGCGAAACGTCTCGTGCCAGGCGGGCGCTTTCCCGAGTGTGAGCGCACAGCAGACATTCAGTTCGGTCGGTCCCTCCGGCGCACCGGGGAGCCGCGGGAACCGGCCCGGCAGCGCGGCGAAGCCCCTTCGGTGGGCCGCCGACGCGGTGGCGATGATGCGGGAAGGGGCGCGGGTGCGCCTCGACTACTCGACGCAGAGCCTGTGGCGGGTGGACCGGATGATCGAGGAGATCCGCCGGGAGGGAGCGCCGTACGCCGCCGTGGAGGGGGCGTTGCGGGGTTTCGGGGCGTACGGCGGTGAGGTCGTCGTGCGGTGGGCCGGCGGCGAGTGGGTCGAGTCGGACGGCGGCTACTGGGTCCGCACCTGGGACGGCCGCTTCTGGGACCCCTTCGACGAGGCCCGCCGGTGCTACACGGGGGGCGGGTCGCTGCGGCTGCTGTGCCACGATGCGATGCCCTCCGGGTGAGGGCGGGTTTTCGGCTGCGGGTGCGTGGGGCTTCTCGCGCAGTTCCCCGCGCCCCCTGAAAAGCAGGGGCTGCGCCCCGTGCTTTTCGCCCCTGAGTGGCCGTAGGCCCTCAAGGGGCGCGGGGAACTGCGCGAGAAGCCCCCACCGGACCCGCGGATGGGGGACGAAGGGGCGCAGCCCCTGGGAGGGACGGGTAGGGGCGGCGGGGGCGAGGAAAAGCCGGGCTACGGCGTCAGGAGCTGCCCCAGACGCGCGCCCCCCGACGCACCCAGCTGCGTGACGCCGTAGTACACGGACCGGGAAGCCACCGGCACGCCGTCCACCGACGGCATGAACAGCACCGTGCCGTTTCCTGCGTCCTCCCCCTCGACCCCGACCAGCACATCGCCGTACCCGTCCCCGGTGACATCCGCCCCCGACACCGCGGACCCGAACTTGTCCTCGGCCTCGGTCGAGCCCGGCACATCCGGCGCGTCCTGCGAGAACGCCACGGACCCCGCACCACTCACCCCGGCGGCGGCTCCCTTCAACAGCCACACCGACCCCGCGTTCGGCCGGTTCTTACCGGCCCGGGTGATGTCCTCGTTCGGCGCCCCGGTCAGCACGTCGGCGTACCCGTCGGCGTCGACATCGCCGACGGCGACCGAGGAGCCGAAGCCGTCCGAGGTCTCGGAGGCGCCCGCCACCCCCGCCGTGGCCTGGTGGACCGTCCGCGTCCCCGTCGAGCCCAGCCCGGTGGACGTGCCGGGGACCACGGTCACCTGGCCGCCCGCGTTGCCGCCGGACTCGGAGGCGTAGGGCTGTCCGACGGCGAGGTCGTCGTAGCCGTCCCCGTCGATGTCGCCCGCCGCGACGGCGCGGCCGCCCTTCACGGTCAGGGTCGCCGCCTTCGTCAGCCCCAGCGACCGGGAGCCCTTGAACCAGGCGATCCGGCCGATGCCGGACGCGTCACGGTAGTTGAGGGCCACGTCGGCGTAGCCGTCCCGGTTGAAGTCGCCGGTCGCGGCGTCCGCGTAGGCGAGGGAACCGGTCGCCGTGGTGAGGTCCCCGGCGACCTCGTGGCCGTCGCCGAAGCGGGCCGCCCAGTTGCCGCCCGTCCCGGTGGCGGCGGTGAACACGTCCGCCCTGCCGTCCGCGTTGAAGTCCCCGGTCGCCACGGTCGCGCCGAACCGCGCGCCGGCCGGCTCGTGGTCGTCGCCGAGGGCCATGGTGTCGGCGCCGTCGGTGAAGGACGGCCCGTAGAGGATCGTCACCGCGCCCCGGTCCGCGTGCCCGGTGGTGTCGTCCTCGCCGGGCGCGCCGACCACGAGATCCGCGTACCCGTCGCCGTCGACATCGCCCCACGCGGTCGCCGCGCCCCACTGGTCGCCCGACTCGGCGACGCCCGGCACGCCCGCGCTCGCCTGGTTCAGGCGGAGTCTGGCGGTCGGGACGGGCCTGCTCGCACCACCCGGCACCAGGGTGACCCAGCCGCTGCCGGTTCGGG
This sequence comes from Streptomyces sp. MNU76, assembly GCF_020982545.1. Lineage (GTDB taxonomy): Bacteria > Actinomycetota > Actinomycetes > Streptomycetales > Streptomycetaceae > Streptomyces. The sequence continues at coordinate 970,998 of NZ_JAJKLK010000019.1, forward strand.
GGGTCGGCACCACCAGGTCGATCACGCCGTCGCCCGTGTAGTCGGCGGTCGGGATCGCGGATGCGCGGGCCGGGGAGGCGGCGTAGCGGCGTATCTCGGGGAGCTCGGCGTAGAGACCGGCTCCGGGGGAGGTGAGGGACGCCGCGTCGCTGCCGCCGGATACGACGTCCAACTCCGCCGACTCGCCGCCCGTGTACACCCCGGTGTCCTCGGACGCCGTCAGCGTCACCCTGCCCGTGGGGTCGCCCGCGTACTGGCCCAGCTTCCACGCCGCCAGCCGTGCCACGGACTCCACGGCCGCCCGGCTCGGCGCGCCGCCGTCGAAGTCGCCGAGGACCGCGACGCCCGTGGACTCCCCGTCGAAGCCGGGGGTGTGCGCGCCGCGCACCGACAGGTCCGCGCCGCCCGCCCGGCCCTCGTAGATACGGCCGCACTTGTCGACGACGAAGTTGTAGCCGAGGTCGCCCCGGCCCGCCGCCTGGACGTCGTCGGCCATGAGCGCGCGGATCAGGGCGGGCGACTCGGCGCAGCTGTAGGCGTTGGTGCCGCCCGTGTCGTGGACGAACACCGCGCTGATCCGGTCGTTGTACTCGGGCGTTCCCGTCACGGCCGCCTCGTCCGCGCCCCACGCGGCCCTGCTGACGATCGGGGGCGGGTGACGGTCGAGGGCGGGCGGTGGGTACGTCGTCGGCGGCGGCCGTGCCGACGCCCGGACCGACCACGGCGTACGACACGAGGCCCGCGCCACCGGCCACGACGGCCCCCAACGTCAGCCAGCCCCTCCGCCTCGGCCCCAGCGGCTCCGACGCATGGCTCCTACGGTGACTCAAATGCCCCACCCCTGGATGAACGGTACGAAGGCGCCACCCCGGCGCAGGGGTGGCCCCTCTATTCAGCGCACAGGGCTTCACGGAGATCGGCACCGGGGGTGTGGGTGTGGCCTATGTCACGCGGGGGGCGGTCTTCCCGCTTCGGGACGATGTGCGGCCAATGCCCGGAAGGCGGAGGGGTGATGGGAAGGGGTGTACCGGCCGCTGTGACACTTCCGTGAGGCGTGACGCAGATCAGCGTGGGGGCTGGGCGTTGGCCGGGACGGCCCTCGGAAGGCGATCCCGGCACTGACTTGGCACTGTCCCGGACAGTTCGGGGCCAGGGAGGGGAACCGCGGCGCGTGCAGGCCTACGACGGGGAGCTGGGCGCGGCCGTCGCGCGGGCCCAGGCCGGGGACGAGGCCGCGTTCGCGGTGGCGTACCGGCTCGTGCAGCCGGGGCTGCTGGGGTATCTCCGCGGCATCGTCGGGGACGACGCGGAGGACGTCGCCTCGGACGCCTGGCTGGAGATCGCGCGGGACCTCGGACGGTTCAAGGGCGACGGCGCGGGCTTCCGCGGCTGGAGCGCGACCATCGCGCGGCACCGGGCCCTGGACCATCTGCGGCGCCAGCGGGTCAGACCCCGGGCGACCGCGCTGGAGAACGACCTGCTGGAACTGCCCGGCACGCACAGCACCCCGGACCAGGCGCTGGAGAGCCTCTCCACCGAACAGGCCCTCGCGCTGGTCGCCCGGCTGCCGCGTGACCAGGCCGAGGCCGTGCTGCTGCGCGTGGTCGTCGGCCTCGACGGCCCCGCCGCCGCCCGTGTCCTCGGCAAGCGCCCCGGCGCGGTCCGTACCGCCACCCACCGGGGCCTGAAGCGTCTCGCCCAGCTCCTGCGGAGCGAGGGTGTGACGGATGACGGCCCCCGGACGCTGGGGGAGTCGAGATGACCGACAGCGACGCCGGGACGCACGGCGAGAGGGAAGGGCGCGAGATGCCGTCGGGCAGGACGGAGCCGGACATGAGCGACCGGCCTGACAACGGAGAGCGGGACGACACCTCCGCTGCCTCCGACCCACCGTCCCCGAGTTCCGGGACGCCCCGCCTCCCGCCTACCCGGACACCTCGCCTGCCGCCGTGCGGGACCCCCCCTCCGTCGATTCGCTTCTCGCCGCCGCCGTGCGCGCCGACGCGCCGGCCGACAGCGCGGGGGAGGCGCGAGCCGTGGCCGCCTTCCGGGCCGCGCGGGAGAGCGGGGGCCGCACCGCACGCACCCGGCGGCGCGACGACTGGCGGCCCAACGCACGGCGCCGCGTCCAGCTCTCCGTCCGCACCACCCTGGCCGTCCTGCTGGCCGGCCTCACCCTCGGCGGGGTCGCCTTCGCGGCGATCGGCTCGGCCGCGCGCGGCGACAAGGAAGCCGACCGGGAGCACGGCAGCTACGGGAACCGCGAACGGCACGACCGCACCACCGACGGCGCCCCGACCTGGCCCGGCCCCGCGGACGTTCCGCGTACGGCTCCTCCGGCACCGGACCCCGCCGGCACGCCCGACCAGGACGGCGCGTCCCGGAACCCGGACGGGTCCGACCGGCGGGCCGACCGACAGAAGGACCGACAGAACGACCGCAAGGGCACGCGGGAGACGTCTTCGGGCGGCACGCGCACAGGCGACGGCACGGGCACCGGCAACGGCGACGGCATCGGCAATGGGTCCGGCAATGGGTCCGGCAACGGCAGCGGAGATGTCGGCGCCGACAGCCGGCCGGAGTCCCCCCGGCCCGGAGAGACGAACGGGCCGACCGGACCGAAGGCGCAGGCCGCGCCGGAGTCGCGTGAGGGAACCGCATCGGAGTCGCGTGAGGAGACCGCGCCGGAGTCGCGGCAGGAGGCCGCCCCGGAAACGCCTCAGGAGGCGCGGAGAACGAAGTGAGGCCGGCGTGCTCGCAAGACCCCCGTACTCGCAAGACACCCGGCCACTCCGCCGATGGCAACGGTCGGGGCCGCCACCCCCCACAGGAGAGGCCCCGACCGTCGCGCGGCACGGGCCGCGCGGCGACCCGTACTACCTACAGCGCCGCGTCCACGTTTTCTGTCACACCTCACCGCATCACGAGTTAGTTGCATGTTCTACGGACATGGACGCCCAGCGGTTTCAGGCCGTAACGTGCCATTCGCGCCGGATCGTGGATGGCGGAAGACCACCACAACCATCGACGGCCCGGCACCGCACGATTCATTGAGGACCACGACCACGACAGCGAGGACCCGGTCCGCGAGAGCGGCCCGGTCGAAGCGCAAAGAGGGGCGCGCGCGGGTGCTGGGGGACGACGCGGAGCTGACCGCCGCGGTGCTTGCGGCACAGGACGGGGACGAGACCGCGTTCCGGACTGTGTACCGCTCGGTGCACCCACGGCTGCTCGGGTACGTGCGCACGCTGGTCGGCGATCCGGACGCGGAGGACGTCACCTCCGAGTCCTGGCTCCAGATAGCCCGTGACCTGGAGCGGTTCAGCGGTGACGCCGACCGGTTCCGCGGCTGGGCCGCGCGGATCGCCCGCAACCGGGCCCTCGACCACATACGCATGCGGGGGCGCAGGCCCGCGATAGGCGGCGACGAGGCCGAGCTGACCGGCAGGGCCGCCGAGTCCGACACGGCCGGCGAGGCGATGGAGGCCCTGGCCACCGGCCGCACGCTCTCCCTCATCGCCCAGCTGCCGCAGGACCAGGCGGAGGCGGTGGTCCTGCGGGTCGTCGTCGGACTCGACGCGAAGACCGCGGCCGCGACCCTGGGCAAGCGCGCGGGAGCCGTACGGACGGCCGCGCACCGGGGTCTGAAACGGCTCGCCGAACTGATCGGGGAGAATCCGGAGACGGCCGGTGATGCCGACCCGGAGTCCGGAGATCCGCTGGACGCCGTACCCCCACCGAGAGGGCCGCGCGCACGCGCGGCTTCGTCCGCCGGTGTGACGCATACGCGTTGGCGGACGCAGAAGGATGTGTGATGGCCGACGAGCAGTACAGGTGGCTCAACCGCGACGCCGCGGAGCGGCTGCTGCGTGGGGAGCCCCTCGAAGCCGTCGACGCCGACACCCGTGACCGTGCCGCCCGGCTCGCCGAGGCGCTCGGCGCGCTGACCGCCGATGTCGCCCCGGTGTCCTCGCGGAGCCCCGAACTCCCCGGTGAGGAAGCGGCGTTGGCCGCCTTCCGCAGCGCGCGAACAGCGCGCGCGTCCGACGCGACCACGTCCGCCACCTCTGCCACCTCTGTCTCCTCCACCTCCGCCCGTTCCGCCCTCTCGTCCGACGGCGGGCGGGCCGTGGAGCCCGGCCGTGGCAGTGGCAGCCGTAAGCGCACCGCCGACGCGCCCGCCGCCGACGCGGGGCTCGTCCGCCTGGGACGTCCCGGGCGCCCGGCAGGGGTCGACGGACACCGGGCCCGTTGGGGCCGGCCGGTACGGTTCGGGCTGGTCGCGGCCGTGGCCGCCGGGATGCTCGGCGGCGTCGCGGTCGCGGTCGGCGGCGGTGCGCTGACCGCGTTCCGCGACGGCGAACCGGAACCCTCCGCCACCGTCTCCGCCGGCCAGTCGCCGGACCGGCCGCTGCTGTCGCCGTCACCGAAAGCGCAGGACGGCGACGGCCGACGGGGGGCGTGGGGCGACACGAAACCCGAGATGACCCCGGACGGCTCCGCGCAGGGCGACGGCCCCTCCGGTGACGGCTCCGACGGCACCGACGAGGACGGGCGGACCGGGGACTCCGGGAAGAACGGCACCCCCGGTCAGGAGTGGTGGAACAAGGTCCTCTCCGCCTGCCGTGACGTCCGCGACGGCAAGGGCCTGGGGGCCGACCGTCGGCGCAGCCTCGAGGACGCGGCGGGCGGCAACGGCAAGGGGCAGCTGAAGCGGTACTGCGAGGGCGTCCTGGCCGGGGGCTCCGACTACCCCGGCACGAAGAAGCGGCCGGGCGGGGCACCGGGACGGGCCGGGGCACGGGGAGCGGGTCCGGTACGGCGGACTCAGGTGACTCGGCCGGCCGGTCCGGTGGCGGTGACGGCAGCCCGCGGTCCGGCGGCGACTCCGACGAGGACGACGACTCCCACCGCGGCGGGCACGGCGACGGCAAGGGCAAGAACCGCCCCGGGCACGGCAAGGGCCACGGCGACGGCGGCAAGGGCCAGGGCAGTGGTCATGGCAAGGGCCACGGCCACGGCAAGGGCGGCCAGGGGAACAAGGGCGGCAAGGGCGGCAAGGGTAACGGGGGCAACGGCCACCGGAGTCAGCTCGCCTCAGCGGCGCGGACCGAAGTGGCCGTCCGCATCACCCCCTCCTGACCCCTCCCGACCTGTGCTTTCGCACCCGTCACGAATTCTTTCGCGGAACGGGTAACACTTTTGGCGGCCCCGGCGCAGTAATGAGTGAGCCGACTGGTCATCGGCCGTCGCACTGAGCCGGGGTTCCCCCCGTACCTACGGCTCGTGCACCTCGGCGCGGGCGGGACACGTTCCCCCGGTCCCGCCCGCGCCTCATAACCCCCGTATTTCCCCGTGGTCCCCGTGACCCCGTACTCCCCCTGACGCGCCAGGCGCCCTCCGGCTATGCGTCATGTGACGCACGTCACGAATTCTTCCGTCACCGGACTTCTGTCACCGGGCATCCATCACCAGTACACGACGACCTTGTCGCCGCTCCTGACCTGGTCGAACAGCCGCGCGATCGCCGCCTTGTCCCGGACGTTGACACAGCCGTGCGAGGCGCCGTAGTACCCACGGGCCGCGAAGTCGGAGGAGTAGTGGACGGCCTGGCCGCCGCTGAAGAACATCGCGTACGGCATCGGGGTGTCGTACAGGGTCGACCAGTGGTCGCGGGACTTGAAGTAGACGCTGAAGAGGCCCTCCCGGGTCGGGGTGTACTCCGAGCCGAACCGCACCTCGACCGTCGTCAGCGTCCTGCCGTCCACCATCCAGCGCAGCGTGCGGCTCGTCTTGCTGATGCACAGCACCCGGCCCGTCATGCAGCGCGGATCGGGTGACGCGGCCGGCTGCCCGCCGTAGGCGTACAGCTCCCACTTGCCGGGCTCCCGCGTCATGTTCAGCAGCCGCGCCCACGTCACGCTGTCCGTCTTCCCGGTCCGCGGCAGCCCCCGCTTGCCCTGGAAGCCCTTGACCGCCTGGACCGTCAGGTCGTCGTACGTCCCCGTGGGCCCCGCGAAGAGCCAGGCGACCTGCCGCAGCCGGGCCTGCAACTCGCGTACGTCGAGGCCCTCGTCGCCCTGGGACCAGAGGACCGGGGCGGGGGTGCGGGGTGGGGTGGATGTGGGGAGGGAGGCGCGGTCGTCGGGGCCTCCTCGGGCGCCCCTTTGTCGTCGTTCCCGCTTCCTCCGTTTCCGCTTCCTCGGCTCCCGCCCGCGACCTGGTCCTCGCCGCCGCCGTCGCCCTCGCCCTGCTTCGGAGCGCCGTTCGGCGTGGCGCTCCCGTCGACGCGCACGGGCTGGCGCTGGCCGCCGTGCACCTCGATCCCCTGGGCCGTGCAGGCGCCGGTCATGGCGAGTGCCGCGATCGCGGCCACCGATCTCCGCATGTCCTTGGTACGCATCGGGGTCCCCGTCGTCTCATGATCGGCCGCGTCCGGTCGTTCTTCCCGGACAGGTTGCCCGGACGTGAGCCGTCGCGAACAAACGGGCATGGTTGTGAGCAAGGTCCCAGCCAGGGGCACTCCACCGGACCAACGGTCGCCGCTACAGTCCGACGCCAAGGCCGTTGTACTGACGAGTAACAAGCGAGCATCCGAAGCGACGAGCAAGACGGAGGCACACATCATGGCGCGCGAGTCGGAGTCCGGGCTGCCGATCGAGCCGGTGTACGGGCCGGAGGTGCTGGAGGGCTGGGATCCGGCGGAGAAGCTGGGGGAGCCGGGCGCGTACCCGTTCACGCGGGGTGTGTATCCGTCGATGTACACGGGTCGTCCGTGGACGATGCGTCAGTACGCGGGCTTCGGTACGGCCGTGGAGTCCAACGCCCGCTACCAGCAGCTGATCGCCAACGGCACGATGGGGCTGTCGGTCGCGTTCGACCTGCCCACCCAGATGGGTCATGACTCCGACGCCCCGATCGCCCACGGCGAGGTCGGCAAGGTGGGGGTGGCGATCGACTCCGTCGAGGACATGCGGGTGCTGTTCGACGGCATCCCGCTGGACAAGGTCTCGACGTCGATGACGATCAACGCGCCGGCCGCGCTGCTGCTGCTGATGTACCAGCTGGTCGGCGAGGAGCAGGGCGTACCGGCGGACCGGCTGACGGGCACGATCCAGAACGACGTGCTGAAGGAGTACATCGCGCGCGGGACGTACATCTTCCCGCCCAAGCCCTCGCTGCGGCTGATCGCCGACATCTTCCAGTACTGCAGGGCCGAGATCCCGAAGTGGAACACGATCTCGATCTCCGGCTACCACATGGCCGAGGCCGGTGCCTCGCCCGCGCAGGAGATCGCGTTCACCCTGGCCGACGGGATCGAGTACGTGCGCACGGCGGTCGCGGCGGGCATGGACGTGGACGACTTCGCGCCCCGGCTGTCGTTCTTCTTCGTCGCCCGGACGACGATCCTGGAGGAGGTCGCCAAGTTCCGTGCGGCGCGTCGGATCTGGGCGCGGGTGATGCGTGAGGAGTTCGGCGCGAAGAACCCCAAGTCGCTGATGCTGCGGTTCCACACGCAGACGGCCGGGGTGCAGCTGACCGCGCAGCAGCCCGAGGTGAACCTGGTGCGGGTCGCGGTGCAGGGGATGGCGGCGGTGCTGGGCGGCACCCAGTCGCTGCACACCAACTCCTTCGACGAGGCGATCGCCCTGCCGACCGACAAGAGCGCCCGCCTCGCGCTGCGCACCCAGCAAGTGCTGGCCTACGAGACGGACGTGACGGCGACGGTCGACCCGTTCGCCGGTTCGTACGTCGTGGAGAAGATGACCGACGACGTGGAGGCGGCGGCCGTCGAGCTGATGCGGAAGGTCGAGGACCTGGGCGGTGCCGTCGCGGCCATCGAGCACGGTTTCCAGAAGGGCGAGATCGAGCGCAGCGCGTACCGCATCGCGCAGGAGACCGACTCCGGGGAACGGGTCGTGGTGGGCGTCAACCGTTTCCAGCTGGACGAGGAGGAGCCGTACGAGCCGCTGCGGGTGGACCCGGCGATCGAGGCCCAGCAGGCGGAGCGGCTGGCCGGGCTCCGCGCGCGACGCGACCAGCAGGCGGTCGACACGGCCCTGGCCGCCCTGAAGAAGGCCGCCGAGGGCACGGACAACGTCCTCTACCCGATGCGCGAGGCCCTGAGGGCCCGCGCGACGGTGGGCGAGGTGTGCAACGCCCTCCGTGAGGTGTGGGGCACGTACATCCCCAGCGACGCTTTCTGACCGCTCGTGCGTGAGCCGCGGCCGATCGCGATCGACCGCGGCTCACCGCGGCCGATCGCGATCGACCGCGGCCGCCTTCCGGCCGCCCTTTTGTCTGGCTCTCGTCTGGTATTCGTCTGGCTTCGGACGGGCATATCGGGATGTCGGACCCCCGTGCGACACTCCTTCTCATGTTCGGTGTCATCGACCTCCCCACCTATCTGGCGGGCCTCGTCCTGATCGTGCTGCTGCCCGGCCCCAACTCCCTCTACGTGCTGTCCGTGGCCGCCCGGCGCGGGATACGGACCGGGTATCGGGCCGCCGCCGGCGTATGGGTCGGCGACACCGTGCTGATGACCTTGTCGGCGGCGGGAGTGGCCTCGCTGCTGCAGGCCAACGCCGTGCTGTTCGGGATCGTGAAGTACGCGGGCGCCGGCTATCTGTCGTGGCTGGCGATCGGGATGCTGCGGGCCGCGTGGGCGATGTGGCGCAGCCGCCGCGAGCGGGTCGTGCAGGGGCCGGGCGAGGAGGTCGCGGAGGGCGAGCGGCCGTTCCGGCGGGCCCTGGTGATCAGTCTGCTGAACCCGAAGGCGATCCTCTTCTTCGTCGCCTTCTTCGTGCAGTTCGTGGACCCGGGCTATGCCTACCCGGCCCTCTCCTTCGTGGTCCTCGGCGCCTTCGCCCAGCTCGCCAGCTTCCTCTACTTGAGCGCGCTGATATTCAGCGGCACCAGGCTGGCCGCCACGTTCCGCCGCCGGAAGCGACTGTCGGCGGGGGCGACCTCGGCGGCGGGTGCCCTGTTCCTGGGATTCGCGGTCAAGCTGTCGCTCGCGAGCAGCGCCTAGCCTCTCCGCGCCCCCGGCCCGCCCCGGCTCACCTCACCGCCCCGGCTCACCTCACCGGCCGGTTCGCCGCGCGCGCCTTCCTGATCGCCCTCGTCACCACCGGAGGCAGCAGGTCCGCGGCCAGCTTCCGGGCGGGGCTCCGGGCGGGCGGGGCGGGCCGAGGGCTGGGGTGCGGGCGCGGCCGGGGCGGGTGCCGGCGGCGCGGGCTCGGTCCAGTGGCGGGACTTCGGGAAGGCCGGGGCCTTCATGCCCTTGGACTTCAGGCGCAGGATGCGGTGACCGGCGGCTTGCTGGTTGCTGAGGTGGCAGTCGTCCCGGTCCGCGACCATGGCGAGCAGCGCCTCCTGGAGGGGTTCGGGGTCGTCCCAGGTGCCGTACAGCTTCTGCGTGCTGAGGCAGACGGGGTTGAGGCCCCGGTTGAGGACGGCCTCCCATGCGGCGATGGAGACGCCCGGTGTGTGCTCCGAGCGGAAGTCGTCGAGGACGACGAGGCCGCCGGGCAGGAGGATGTCCCGGGCGGCGGTGATGTCGGCCTCGACGTGCTCGTACAGGTGCGAGGCGTCGATGTGCACGAAACGGCAGGAGCGCGGCTTGACCTCGCCGGGGACGACCGAGCTGGGACCCTGCAGCACCCGCGGCAGCTCGTCGTGGAAGGAGAGGTAGTTCGCCTCGAAGGCCCGGCGGGTGAGCGTGCTGCGGTACGACTTGGTGGCCTCCGCCGCGTTGGCGTCGTCCGGTGCGTCGCTCTCGAAGAGGTCGCAGACCGTGTAGGCCTCGCCCTCCTGGAGATGGTGGCCGAGGAAGATGGCGCTCTTGCCCATGTAGACGCCGACCTCCAGGAGGTCGCCCCTCTCGCCCGCTGCCTCCTGCCGGTTCAGGAACCAGTCGAAGAGCAGCTGGTCGAGCACCGGGAACCAGCCGGGGACGTCGTCGAGCTCACGGGGAAGTCGGATCGTGCCGTGTTCAGAGGTCATTTCATAGGTCATGAGGACGGAAGACCTTCTTGCGTCGACGAGGCGAACCGGCGAACGGGCCAGGAACCTATGAGATGCCTATGGCCCGGTCAAGGATGCTGCGGAGCCTCTCCGCGGAAGCGTTTTCGAATCCTCGCGTCGCATGAACAGTGGGCCAATTCCAGGTTCCGGGACCCTTCAGCGGCGGCGTCCACCGAGCGACGTCCGCAGCAGCGGCTGCAACGGACGTTCGACCCACCGGTGCAGCAGCCAGGCGAGCGTCAGCATCAGCGCCACGGTGAGCGCGACGGTCAGGGCCGACGGAACGCCCAGTCCCTGGTGCAGTGCCCGCACCACCGGCCAGCCCAGGTGCTCGTGCACCAGGTAGAAGGGGTACGTCAGGGCCCCCGCGGTGGTCAGCCAGGGCCAGTCGACGCGGTTCAGCAGGCCCAGCGCCACGGCACCCACGGCCACGAAGCCGACGGTGACGGCGACGATGATGCCGAGCTGGGAGCGGTAGGAGAAGTAGTCCGCGTTCGGGGCGTGCCACATCGCCTCGACCGTCTGGTACTGGCTCAGCAGCAGACTGAAGACCACGATCAGCCAGGCCGCGGTGTCCCGGCGGTCGCGGTGCACCAGATAGAGGCCCATGCCCCCGATGAACAGGGACGCGTACTCCGGCATCAGGACCATGTCCAACAGCGGCTCCTTCGCCCCGTGCGCGAGCACCGAGGCCAGGGTCCAGCCTCCGCAGAACCAGATCACCCGTCTGCGGGTCACCCCGGGCAGCACCACGCACAGCGCGAACAGGACGTAGAAGCGGACCTCCGCCCACAACGTCCAGCACACGCCGAGGACGCGGTCCGCGCCGAGTGGCATCTGCAGCATCGTGAGGTTCACCAGGAACTCGCTGACCGACACCCGTGCGAAGGCGAAGCCCGGCAGCGCGAACACCGCCGCCACCAGGATCACCGCCGCCCAGTACGCCGGCAGCAGCCGGGCCGCCCGGGAGGCGAGGAACGCCTGCACCGAACGGCCCCAGCCGCTGGCGCAGATCACGAACCCGCTGATCACGAAGAAGGCCTGCACCCCGGCCCAGCCATAGGCGAGCCAGCTGTGGGCGGTGGGGAACTGCAGGGCGGGCGAGGCCCCCCAGGCCTTCGCGATCTCACCGTCACGCCCACCGTAGTGATAAGCGGCGACGGCGAGAGCGGCGACCAGCCGCAAGCCGTCGAGCGCATAGAGCCGGGGTCGAGGGTTGGCCGCGCCCCTGTCGGGGCGCGGGGCTGCGTCGATCTGCGGTTCCGCCGCGGGGCGCGACGAGCCCCCACTCACCCGCACCCGCGACTCGACCCGGTCATCAACCTTGGTCGAAGAAGTCACCGAGGGCTCACCCCAGAGTCGCCCGCTTGAGCGACCGAGCCCGCCGGGCGACTCTCCGCACCGTCGCGTTACGCGGAATGAACGCGAGCTGCACCGGAATCCCACCGGGCAGCCCCAGCGAGGTCAAACGCCGCCGCTTGAAGTACCGCAGCGTGTGCGTGCTCAGATGCCGCGTCAGATACGCCTCGGTCTCCGCCCGCAGCGACGGGTAGATCTTCGACTGCATCGCGAACCCCACCGCCCGGACCAGACTGTTGAGGTCGGACACCGCCGTGCCCGGCCGCTGCGAGGCGACGGCCGCCGCGTCCCCCAGCTCCGGCAGCAGCGCGTCCACGATCGTGACGGGCACCCGGTTGCTGTTCTCGTACGGGGCGAGCCGGTCCAGCAGCGCGCCCGTGCCGACGCGTGCCACCGGCAGCCCGTACAGCGCGGAGGCCGTCAGCAGGGCCGTCGAGAAGCAGCCGACGACCAGGGCCGGACGCATCCGCTGGTAGAGCACCTCGGCGAGGACCGGCGTGTCCAGCACGGTCAGGTCGGCGCCGAGCCGCTCCGCCTCCTTCTCCAGACCGCGCGACCAGCGGGCCGGGGCACTGGGGTGCGGCTTGAACACGACCTTGGAGTGCCCGAGCGCGACGGCACCCTTCAGCATCCGTACGTGGAGGTCCTCCTCCTCCTCGGCGGTCAGGATGCCGAGCGCGGAGAGGTACTGGCCGAGCAGCAGCGCCGGCTCCTCGATCGCGGGCAACTCGTCACCCGTGTCCACGAGTTCGGCCAGCACCTTCACGAAGGCGTCCGTCGGCACGATCTCCGCCCCGACCCCGAACTCGGTGAGCAGCAGGGGTTCGAGACCCGGTACGAGGTCCAGGTGGAGCAGCCGGTCGATACGGGTGCCGACCAGCGGGTCGATCTTGTTCCGGGTGGGGCCGTAGCTCATCAGACCGTCGGCGTACACGGTCACCGGCGCGCCGGTGAAGATCTGCGTGAAACCGAGCGCGGGGTGGACCTGGATGGACTCCACGGCCAGTTCGACGTCGTCGTCCCCCAGGTTCCACAGCAGCCGCAGATGCCGCTCCCACAGCGGTACGTCGTCCATGCGCGGGGACCAGCCGCCGGGGTGGAAGGGGGAGATGGTCTCGTTCCACGAGATCACCTCGTCGAAGCGGGACCGCAGCCGCTCGAAGCCGGGCATCTCGTCCGGGCCGGGGGCCGTCTCCGGGGTCGCCGCGTTGTTGGAGACCAGCAGGATGCGCCGGGAGGCGGGGCGGAAGCACTCGGTGTCCAGGGCGGCGGCCAGCGTGGCCACGCCGTACAGGGTGGACGCCATGAAGATCTGCGTGGTCATGCGGCGACCCCCGTGGCGGCGGGACGGCGGCGCAGCCGGCGCAGCCGGGTGGCGCGCTGGACGTCCATGGAGTCGAGGGCCTCGTCGAGCACGTCCTGCGGCATTCCGCGCAGCGCGACCGCGCTCATCGACTTCAGTTTCCGTGCCACCGCCGGCTCGAACCTTTCGATGGAACCCAAATGGTGGGAGATGATCGCGCAATAGGTGCGCACGGCCTTGGGGAGGAGTTTGTCCGCGTCCCGGTCCTTCGCGGTTTCCGCGACGACCTGGTCGAATGCGCGAATGAAATCGAGCTGTCGTACGTCGCCGATCTGGGTCAGCGAGGAAGCCACACCGCGCCGGTAGAAGACGCCCAGCAGCCCCACCGTGGCGAACGAATCGGCCTCCCGGTGCAGCTTCCAGATCCACGGCCGGTCCTCGGCCGTGCGCAGCCCGTGGGTGAAGTGCAGCACGCCCTTGTCGACCAGCCGGCGGTGGTAGATGCCCGCCCAGGCGTACGCGTAGTCCACGGAGGTGGACCGGTCGGCGGGCAGGATCGCGTCGCGCGGGTTCATCACCACGCCCCGCCGCCCGTTGGGCACCCGGTGGACCGAGCGGGCCCGCGCGGTGCACTGGACATGATCCGTGCGCACGAAGTCGCAGCCCAAGTCCTCGATGGCGCCGAGCAGTTGGGGATAGTAGCCGGGGGCGAGCCAGTCGTCCCCGTCGAGGAACGTCAGGTACTCGCCGCGGGCCTTGTCGATGCCCGTGTTGCGCGCGGTCGCCAGTCCTCCGTTCTGCTCGTGTCTGACGTACACCGCCCCCGGCAGCTCGCGCTCCGCGCGCGCGAGGATGTCCGGTGTCTCGTCGCGGGAGCAGTCGTCGACGAGAATGAATTCGAAGTCCTCACGAGCGTTGGCTCCGAGGCTCTTCAGGGTGTCGGGCGCGTATTGCTGCACGTTGTAGAACGGCACGATGACGGAGAGCTTGACCACCCCCGTGACGTTAGGCGGCGCTCCGGCATTCGTCTTGACCACCTGCTTGATGTCAGGTGAACGACGCGTGGCGGAACCGTGAACCAGATACTTTCCGGTGCCATTCGCGCCCCGATTCGCCGTTCGGCGATGTGCTGTTAACCCTTTGTTGCATTCGGGTTGGGCCGATCAACGGAATCGCTTCCTAGCGTCTTCGATGTGCCAGCAAGTGCTACGAACAGCCTGCGAGTCGCCGTACTCGCGGATTCCGACACCCGGTGGAAATGGGGCGCGCTCACCGCGCACCGTCTCGCTCCGAAGGACGCGGACATCCGCCTGGACGGCTTCCTCCTGCGCGGCCGGGCCACCCCCACCGCCCGCCAGCTCCAGGAGGTCGGGGTCCGCCCCGACTCCCTGCGCGAGGTGACCGGCCTCGAATTCCTGCGCGCCATGAAGGAGGACACGAGCAAGGAGACGAGGGAGAACGCGTACGACGTCATCGTGCTCTCCCTCGTCGGCGGAGGCGTCCAGGCGATACTGCACGGCCTGCGCCGGGCATGGGACGGCCGGACGAAGCGGCCCGTGGTCGTGACCGGCTACGTCGGTGTCGTCTACGAGAAGCTCGCCGACGGTCTGCTGCTGCGGCACGGCGCGGACCTCGTCCTCGCCAACTCCCGTCAGGACGCGGACCGTTTCCGGGCCGTCTACGAGGGCGTGGGCGCCGACGCCTCCTCGGTCACCGAGGTCGCGCTGCCCTTCCTGGGCGGCAAGGCGTACGCCGGCCCCGACGGCCCCTACACGGTCGTCTTCGCCGTACAGCCGTCCGTCCCGGACAACCGCCGGGACCGTATGTACCTGCTGAACCGTCTCGTCCAGCACGCGAGGCTGCACCCGGACCGCCAGGTGCTGCTGAAGCTGCGCTCCAAGCCGGGCGAGCACACCACGCACATCGAGGAACTGCCCTACCAGAAGCTGACGGAGAAGCTTCCCGGCGGTCTGCCGGCCAACTTCCGTCTCGCGTACGGGAACATGGGCGAGGTCCTCGACACCACCGACCTGCTGGTCACCGTCAGCTCCACGGCGGCCCTGGAGTCGCTGCACCGCCGGATCCCCACCGTCGTCCTCACCGACCTCGGGATCCGCGAGACCCTCGGCAACCACCACTTCGTGGGCTCCGGCTGCCTCGCCTCCTGGGACCAGCTGGACGCCGGGTACGAGCCGACGCCGGACCCCGAGTGGGTGGCCCGGCAAGGGGTCATGGCTGGGGGGACCTCTCGGACGGAGTCCGGGGGAGGCTCGTACGCCACTGCCTTCGACACGGCCCGCACCCGTATCGCGAAGCTGGTCACGGCGCCCGAACTGCCGCCCCTCGCGCCGTACTACACGCCCGTCACCGCGCCCGGCTACCTCCCCGGCATCCTCGCCCGCCACCACCTCGGCCCCGACGGCGCACCGCTGCCCGGGGCGCCCGCCGAGGACCGGCAGGCCGGGCCCGTACGCCAGATCGTGCGCCGGGCGGCGCGCGGCGCCTACCGCCACGGAGTGCAGCGCGTGGCGCCCGTCATCCGCCGGATGGGGGAGCTGTGAGCCGCCGCCCCACCGCCTCGCAAGAGCCGCTAGGAGTTCCCGACATGTCCAACCCGGAAGCGGGCCAGACGCCTTCCGCCCGCCGCGTCCTCGCCGTGATCCCCGCGCGGGGCGGCTCCAAGGGCGTCCCCGCGAAGAACCTCGCCCCCGTCGGCGGCGTTCCGCTGGTGGCCCGCGCGGTCCGCGAGTGCCTCGCCGCCCAGCTGGTGACGGACGTCGTCGTCTCCACCGACGACCACGCCATCGCCGCCGCCGCCCGTGAGTCCGGCGCCGAGGTCGTCCTGCGCCCCGCCGCGATCGCCGGTGACACCGCCACCTCCGAGGCCGCCGTCCTGCACGCCCTGGACGCCCACGAGTCCCGCCACGGCGCCCCGGTCGACGTCGTCCTCCTCGTGCAGTGCACCAGCCCGTTCATCCTCCGCGAGGACATCGACGGCGTCGCCCGCGCCGTCGTCGAGCACGGCGCCGACACCGCCCTCACCGTCGCCCCGTTCCACGGCTTCATCTGGCGCGACACGGCGGACGAGTTCACCGGCGGCGATGTGAACGCCGAGAGCCACGACATGAACGGGGAGCCGTACGGCGTCCCCGGGACGACACCGCTCGGTACGGCGTCGCCCGCGTCGGCGAGCGCACACGGCGAACCCGCCGGGGCCGACGGGCCCGCCGGACCCGAGGCCCCGCGCCCGGCGACCGGGCTCACCGGGGCCCCGGGTGCCCTGCCCGGCGACGTCCGCACCACCCCCGGCTTCACCGCCGGCGGCTACGGCGTCAACCACGACAAGTCCTTCCGTCCCCGCCGCCAGGACCGCCCCCAGGACCTGCTGGAGACCGGCGCCGCCTACGCCATGGACGCGGCCGGACTGCGCAAGCACCAGCACCGCTTCTTCGGCCGTACGGAACCCGTCCGCACCGACCCCGCCCGGGTCCTGGAGATCGACGACCCGCACGACCTCGCCCGCGCCCAGGCCCTCGCGCCGCTCTTCGACGCGAACCGGCCCGGCGCCCTCCCCGTCTACGACGACATCGACGCCGTAGTCCTCGACTTCGACGGCACCCAGACCGACGACCGGGTGCTGATCGACTCCGACGGACGGGAGTTCGTCTCCGTGCACCGCGGCGACGGACTCGGCATCGCGGCCCTCCGCAGGAGCGGCCTGAAGATGCTCATCCTGTCCACGGAACAGAACCCGGTCGTCGCCGCACGGGCCCGGAAGCTCAAGATCCCGGTCCTGCACGGCATCGACCGCAAAGACCTCGCACTGAAGCAGTGGTGCGAGGAGCAGGGCATCGCGCCGGAGCGCGTGCTCTACGTCGGCAACGACGTCAACGACCTCCCGTGCTTCGCCCTCGTGGGCTGGCCCGTGGCGGTCGGCAGCGCCCACGACGTCGTACGCGGCGCCGCACGCGCGGTCACCACCGTCCCCGGCGGTGAAGGCGCGATCCGGGAGATCGCCGGCTGGATCCTCGGTCCCTCTCTCGACTCTCTCGACCCCCTCGACAAGTAAGGAACTGGTCCCACCATGAGCACCAACTCCCGTCTGCGCACGTTCGGTTCGAAGACCGCCGGCCCGGGTCACCCTGTCTACGTCGTCGGCGAGATCGGCATCAACCACAACGGTGAGCTGGAGAACGCCTTCAAGCTGATCGACGCCGCCGCCGAGGCCGGCTGCGACGCCGTCAAGTTCCAGAAGCGCACCCCCGAGATCTGCACCCCCCGTGACCAGTGGGACATCGAGCGCGACACCCCCTGGGGCCGCATGACCTACATCGACTACCGCCACCGCGTGGAGTTCGGTGAGGACGAGTACCGCCAGATCGACGAGTACTCCAAGGAGAAGGGCATCGACTGGTTCGCCTCCCCGTGGGACACCGAGGCCGTCGCCTTCCTGGAGAAGTTCGACGTCCCCGCCCACAAGGTGGCCTCCGCCTCCCTGACCGACGACGAGCTGCTGCGCGCCCTGCGCGCCACCGGCCGCACGGTCATCCTCTCCACCGGCATGTCGACCCCCAAGCAGATCCGTCACGCGGTCGAGGTCCTCGGCTCCGACAACATCCTGCTCTGCCACGCCACCTCGACGTACCCGGCCAAGGCCGAGGAGCTCAACCTCCGCGTCATCAACACCCTCCAGGCCGAGTACCCGAACGTCCCGATCGGCTACTCCGGCCACGAGACGGGCCTGCAGACCACGCTCGCCGCCGTCGCCCTCGGCGCCACCTTCGTCGAGCGCCACATCACCCTCGACCGCGCCATGTGGGGCTCCGACCAGGCCGCCTCCGTCGAGCCGCAGGGCCTGACCCGCCTGGTCCGCGACATCCGCACCATCGAGGCCTCCCTCGGCGACGGCGTCAAGAAGGTCTACGACTCCGAGCTCGGCCCCATGAAGAAGCTGCGCCGTGTCACCGGCGTCGTCGCCGAGGCGGAGATCGCGGTGGCGGCGGGCGAGCCGGTCGGCGTCTGACCGACCGCAGGTGGCCGCGGGCCGTCGTGCCGCCGGGGCGGCACGGGTGGCCCGCGGCCCACGGCGGCACCCGCCACCGTCGGCGAGCGATCCCCAGCCCCGCCCCCACCATCCGTACTCCCGGAAGCGACGGACATACGTCGATGAGCCCCCGCACCGGAACCGCCGGCCCCCGCACTCTCGCCTTCGTCGAGAGCCCGGTACAGCTCCTGAACGTGCTGGAGTGGGCGCACACCCACGCCCTCGGCACCCCCGAGGACCCCGCTGCGGGGCCCTTCCGTTCCGGTGGCGCGGGGCTCACCCTGGTGGTCCTGTCGCCCAACGACCCCATGACCCGGGGCCAGCTGCGCCGGATGGCGGAGCTGGCCCGGGACGAGGGCCACGAGGTGCGCTGGGAGGAGGCGCGCGGCGGCACCGCCGCCCCCTTCCGCACCGTCGGCGGCCTCGCCCCGCTGCTGCGCGCCGCGCGCCGCATCGTCCTGGGCGACCCCTTCTCCCGCTACGTCCAGCTCCTGCTGACCATCACCCGGGCCCCGGACGTGGTCGTCGTCGACGACGGCACCGCGACCATGGAGTTCGTCTCCCAGCTGGCCCGCGGCGAACGCCTCGTGCGCTGGCACCGCAAGGGCGGCCGCCCCGGCCCCCGCGACCTGATCTTCGCCCCGGTCTCCGCCAAGGCCCGCAAGCGCCTCACCCCGGCCGACGGCCGACGGGTCGAGGTCTTCTCCTCCATGCCGATCGACGAGACCCCCGAGGGTGTCTTCGTCACGGCCAATGACTTCGCCTGGACCCGCTCCCGCTTCGGCCCGCCCCGCATCACCAAGGGCGCCGACCTCGTGGGCACCTCCCTCGTGGAGACCGGAGTGGTGGACGGCGACCGCTACCGCGAAGCCGTGCGCTCCCTCGCGAAGGCCCACGGCGCCACGCGCTACTTCGCGCACCGCCGCGAGAGCGCCGAGAAACTCCACACCCTCGGCGCGGAGACCGGCCTGGAGATCGTCCGCCCCGACCTCCCTCTGGAGCTCATCGCCCGCCGCGGCCCCATCGGCCGGACGATCCTGAGCTTCCCGTCGACGGTCGTCCACACCCTGCCCCTGGCCCTGGCCGGGACGGACGTGCGCGTCGCCGTCTGCGACATCGACCCGGCGTGGCTCACCGAGAACGCCTCACCCCGCGCCCAGGGCTTCCTGTCCGGCGTCACGGGCACGGCCCGCGACGTCCACCGGCTGTCGTCGGTGGCGTCGGCCTGAGGGCCGGCGGGACCACCGGTCCCTGTGTCCCGGGTCATGCGCCGACCGTGATCCCCGTCACCCCGGGCATGCGTACATAGCCCGGTCGGTCAACCGGTCGCCGACGCCCCGCCCGCCCGGACAACCGCAGGCCACCGCCCCCGTCCCGCCTGGGCGCGACGGCGGTCCGGCCGCACGGCCGAACACACCACGTAGCCGAACGGTCGCGCGCTGGTGACGCTTCCGGCACCGTGGGACGACGCGGACGTGGTAAGGGTGGAGTGTGGGAATCGTTCGGGCACCCCCGGACGTTTAGTCGATGGGATTCGCGGGCAAACCCGGCGCTCCCGTCTCCGACGGGCCACCCGCACCGCAAGACGGACGGGTATACCCATCCCTGCCAATACGTATGCGTTGTGCGGCCGGAAAACTTCCCCTTACAGGCTGATTTTTTGTTGATCGAGGGTGAGAAGGTCGCCCGATCGCCCTACCCTTCAGAGGGTGAACCAACTGATGTCCCGAGAGTCCGAGGCCGATCTGCCAGGGGAAGCCGAAACGTCGCTCCCCGGCACCTTGCCGGAAGCCCTGCGTGCCGAACTCGTCGCGTTCCGCCGCGACTTGCACATGCACCCGGAGCTCGGCAACCAGGAGTTCCGTACGACCGCCGCGATCAAGGCCCGCCTGGAGAAGGCAGGGCTCAGGCCGCGCGTGCTCGAGACCGGGACCGGACTCATCTGTGACATCGGCGACTGGAGCGGCGCCGACCACTCCGCGCTCGCCCTGCGCGCCGACATCGACGCCCTCCCGATCCCGGACACCAAGGTGGACTGCGACTACCGCTCCACCGTCCCGGACCGCGCCCACGCCTGCGGCCACGACGTGCACACCACCGTCGTCCTCGGCGCCGGCCTCGTCCTCGCCGACCTGCACCGCAGGGGCGAGCTGCCCCGCCCCGTCCGGCTGATCTTCCAGCCCGCCGAGGAGGTGCTGCCCGGCGGCGCCGCGGACGTCATCAGGACCGGCTCGCTCGAAGGCGTCGGCCGGATCATCGCCGTCCACTGCGACCCCCGCGTCGACGCGGGCCGCATCGGACTGCGCCACGGCCCCATCACCTCGGCCTGCGACCGGCTGGAGCTCTCCCTGGACGGCCCGGGCGGCCACACCGCGCGCCCGCACCTCACCACCGACCTCGTCACCGCCGCCGCCCGGGTCGTCACCGACGTGCCCGCGCTGGTCGCCCGCCGCTTCGACGCCCGCGCCGGGCTCGTCGTGACCTGGGGCCGCATCGAGTCGGGCCACGCGCCGAACGTCATCCCGCAGCACGCCGAGCTCTCCGGTACCGTCCGCTGCCTGGACATCAACGCCTGGCGGCAGGCCCCCGACCTGATCCACGAGGCGGTCCAGGAGGTCGCGGTCATGCACCGTGCCAAGCCCGAGATCAACTACATCCGGGGCGTCCCGCCGGTCGTCAACGACCCCGTCGTCACCGAGCTGCTGCACGACTCGATGGTGGCCCGCCGCGGCGTGAAGTCCGTCGAGGACACCGAGCAGAGCCTCGGCGGCGAGGACTTCTCCTGGTACCTGGAGCACGTCCCCGGCGCCATGGCCCGCCTGGGCGTCCGCCGCCCGGGCGACCTCACCGTCCGCGACCTCCACCAGGGCGACTTCGACGCCGACGAACACGCCATCACCGTGGGCGTCGAGCTCTTCACCGCTGCCGCCCTCCTCGACGCCCGCATGCGGGTCCTCGACGCGGCCGGCCGGTAATCCCTCCCGAGCCGTCGGCTTGCGCCCCGCCCACCCTCGCGGCAGCCTGGTGCGCGTGTCCGTACGAGCCCCGTACGGACCGCGCACGCTCACGCTGAAGTCGCCCCCTGTACACGGACCGTCAGGGACGCGAAAGGCCCCGTGCCCGAGACGTCCCTTTCGATCCCCTGGTTCACGAGGGCGTAACGGCCACCGGCACGAATGGATAACGGCCAGTCGAAACCCCGTTCCCAGGAGGGTCTACGCGCGTTAATGTGCGCCGAACTGAGCACCCGGTCGCGGGGCTTTGGAGAAGATGGGGAACTTCAAGATGCGTCGGATTTCCAAACTGACCCGCGTCGCGGTGGGGGTCGCGTCGCTGGCGCTCGCCGCCACGGCCTGTGGTGGCACCAGCAGCGAGAGCAGCAGCAACGGCGGCGAGACCAGCAAGGGCGAAAAGGGCCTCGCGATCGCGTACGACATCGGCGGCAAGGGCGACCAGTCCTTCAACGACGCCGCGTACGCGGGCCTGGAGAAGGCTCAGAAGGAGTTCGGTTACCAGACCGAGGACATCGAGCCCACCGAGGGCGAGACGGACGCCGACAAGCAGCAGCGTCTGGAGTCCCTGGCCAAGCAGGGCTACAACCCGGTCATCGGTGTCGGCTTCGCCTACGGCCCGGCCATGGAGGCCGCCGCCAAGCAGTACCCGGACACCACCTTCGGCATCGTCGACTCGGTCGTCGAGGGCGACAACGTCGCGTCCCTCGTCTTCGCCGAGCAGGAGGCCTCGTACCTCGCCGGTGTCGCGGCCGCCAAGGCCACCAAGACGAACACCGTGGGCTTCATCGGCGGTGTGGACATCCCGCTGATCCACAAGTTCGAGGCCGGCTACAAGCAGGGCGTCGAGGACACCAGCGGCGGCAAGGTCAAGGTCGTCTCGCAGTACCTGACCCAGACGGCCGAGGAGGGCGGCTTCTCCAGCCCCGACAAGGGCAAGGCCGCCGCCGAGGGCCAGATCGAGAAGGACGCGGACGTCCTCTACCAGGCCGCCGGCCTCTCCGGCCAGGGTGTCATCGAGGCCGCCGCCAAGGCCAAGGTCTGGGCGATCGGCGTCGACTCCGACCAGTACAACCAGGAGGCCCTGGCCCCCTACAAGGAGTACATCCTCACCTCCGCCCTCAAGGACGTCGGCGGCGCGGTCTACGCCCTCGCCAAGTCCGTCGAGGACGGCAAGCCGCTCGACGGTGTCCAGACCTTCGACCTGAAGGTCGACGGCGTGGGCCTCGCCGACTCCAACCCGAAGATGGCCGAGATCGCCGGCCTCTCGGACGCGGTCGCCAAGGCCAAGGAGGAAATCATCGACGGCACGATCAAGGTGAAGACCGAGTAACGGTCACGCCTCCGAGAGCGTCCTGACAGCGGGCGGGTGTACATGTACACCCGCCCGCTTCACGTTCCAGCGCCGGACGAGCCCCACGCCGCCAAGGGGCGCGGGGAACGGCGCGACCAGCCACGACGCACGGACGATCGCGACCCGACCGAACCACCCCCCACCTGGCGCCCCCAACCGCCGGACGACCCTTGCAACACGGCCCCATAACAACGTGGTCCACCAGGCTTCACCCGGAGGGTCTACGCGCGTTACTCTGCGACGAAAGCCATACCAGGCGCCGATGCCGGGCAGCACTACTGTCCAGTACCCTCCGGCGCTGTACGACAGGAGCACCACAAATGCGCCGGGTTTCCCGCCTCGCGGTCGCAGGCGCAGCGACCGCCTCCCTCACCCTCGCCCTCTCCGCCTGCGGCGGTACGTCGACGGACGCCTCGTCCTCGGCCGACTCCAAGGGCGACAAGGGCCTCGCCATCGCGTACGACGTCGGCGGCAAGGGCGACCAGTCCTTCAACGACGCCGCGTACGCGGGCCTGGAGAAGGCGAAGAAGGAGTTCGGGTACCAGACGCAGGACATCGAGCCCACCGAGGGCGAGACGGACGCCGACAAGGAGCAGCGCCTGGTCTCCCTGGCGAAGCAGGGCTACAACCCGGTCGTCGGTGTCGGCTACGCCTACGCGACGGCCGTGAAGGCCGCCGCCGAGCAGTACCCGGACACCACCTTCGGCATCGTGGACGACTCCACGGTGCAGCTGGACAACGTCGCGGACCTGGTCTTCTCCGAGGAGCAGGCCTCGTACCTCGCAGGCGTCGCGGCGGCGAAGGCCACCAGGACCAACACGGTCGGCTTCGTCGGCGGCGTGGACATCCCGCTGATCCACAAGTTCCAGGCGGGCTTCGCGCAGGGCGTCAAGGACACCAACCCCAAGGCCACGGTGCTCACCCAGTACCTCACCCAGACGGCCGAGGAGGGCGGCTTCTCCAGCCCCGACAAGGGCAAGACGGCCGCCGAGGGCCAGATCGAGAAGAAGGCCGACGTCGTGTACGCGGCGGCCGGTCTGTCGGGCCAGGGAGTGATCGAGGCCGCCGCCGCGAACAAGATCTGGGCGATCGGCGTCGACTCCGACCAGTACCGGCAGGAAGCCCTCGCGACGTACAAGAACTCCATCCTGACCTCGGCCACGAAGGACGTCGCCAAGGCGGTGTACAACCTGGCGAAGTCGGTCGAGGACGGCAAGCCCGGGACCGGTATCGTCAGGGGCGATCTGAAGACCGGCGAGGTCGGCCTCGCCGACTCCAACCCGAAGTTCAAGAGCGACACCGAGCTCCAGGAGGCCATCGCCACGGCCAAGGAGAAGATCATCAGCGGCGAGATCAAGGTCAAGACCAGCTGATCCAGGTCGCGACCGACCCACCCAGCCACAGCACGAGCAGCCGGGCGACCGAGGGGTGGTCTCGGACACCACCGAGGCCCTCCCGAAGTCTCCGGTAACCGCGGGGTTACGTCCGCTCAACGGGGCACGGGGAGTATCGCTCCCTGTACCCCGTTGTCCCGGTGCGTCGCCGCCCAATTTCGATGCCGTAGGGGCGCTACGCGCGTAGACGACCCCCCTTTCTCAGGAGAGTGCGCCATCAACGCGTCCAGCAGCCCTCCGGCCGACGCGGCGGTCAACGACTCGGTGACCGCCGTCGAACTCGCCGGGATCACCAAGCGATTCCCCGGCGTCGTGGCCAACCACGACATCCACCTGACCGTCCGCAAGGGCACCGTCCACGCCCTCGTCGGGGAGAACGGCGCCGGCAAGTCGACCCTGATGAAGATCCTCTACGGCATGCAGAAGCCGGACGAGGGCACCATCGCGGTCGACGGCGAACAGGTCTCGTTCTCCTCCCCGGCCGACGCCATCGTGCGCGGCATCGGCATGGTGCACCAGCACTTCATGCTCGCCGACAACCTCACGGTCCTGGAGAACGTGGTCCTCGGCAGCGAGAAGCTCCACGGCATCGGCGCCAAGGCCCGCCGCAAGATCAAGGAGATCTCCGAGCGGTACGGCTTCGGGGTCCGCCCCGACGTCCTGGTCGAGGAACTGGGCGTCGCCGAGCGCCAGCGCGTGGAGATCCTCAAGGTCCTCTACCGGGGCGCCCGCACCCTCATCCTGGACGAGCCGACCGCCGTCCTGGTGCCCCAGGAGGTCGACTCCCTCTTCGCCAACCTGCGCGAACTCAAGGCGCAGGGCCTCGCGGTCATCTTCATCTCGCACAAGCTGGGCGAGGTGCTCTCCGTCGCCGACGAGATCACCGTCATCCGGCGCGGCACGACCGTCGGTACGGCCGTCCCCGCCGAGACCACTCCGCGCCAGCTCGCCGAGCTGATGGTCGGCAGCGAACTGCCCACCCCCGAGACGGCCGAGTCCACGGTCACCGACCGTCCCGTCCTCACCGTCAAGGACCTCCGTCTGGAGGCCGTCGGCGGCAAGGCACTGCTCGACGACATCAGCTTCACCATCCACGCGGGCGAGGTCCTGGGCCTGGCCGGCGTCGAGGGCAACGGCCAGACCGAGCTGGTCGACGCCCTCATCGGCCTGAAGCACGCCGACTCCGGCACGATCTCGCTCGCCGACGAGGAGATCACCACCTGGGCCACCCGCAAGCGCCGCGAGCAGGGCGTCGGCTACATCCCCGAGGACCGCCACCGGCACGGTCTGCTCCTGGAGGCCCCCCTCTGGGAGAACCGTATCCTCGGCCATGTGACCGAGCGGCCCAACGCCAAGGGCGTCTGGCTCGACCCGAAGGCCGCCCAGGAGGACACCCGCCGGATCGTAGCCGAGTACGACGTCCGCACCCCCGGCATCGACGTCACCGCCGCCTCCCTCTCCGGCGGCAACCAGCAGAAGCTGATCGTCGGCCGCGAGATGAGCCACAAGCCGCGCTTCCTGATCGCCGCCCACCCCACCCGTGGTGTGGACGTCGGCGCGCAGGCCCAGATCTGGGACCAGATCCGCGAGGCCCGCCGCGAGGGCC
This sequence comes from Streptomyces sp. MNU76, assembly GCF_020982545.1. GTDB lineage: Bacteria > Actinomycetota > Actinomycetes > Streptomycetales > Streptomycetaceae > Streptomyces. The sequence continues at coordinate 996,095 of NZ_JAJKLK010000019.1, forward strand.
TGGCCGTGCTGCTGATCTCGGCCGACCTGGACGAGCTGATCGGCCTGTCCGACACCCTCCGGGTGATCTACAACGGCAAGCTGGTCGCCGACGCCGACCCGGCCACCATCACCCCCGAGGAGCTGGGCTCGGCCATGACCGGTGCCGCCACCGGCCACCTCGAACACGAAGAGACCCCCGAGACCTCGGCGGACGAGTCCGCGTCCGGGTCCGAGGAAGACGAGGCCCGCTGATGAAGAAGTTCGACAAGGAGCGCGTGCTCCTCGCGGTGGCCGGACCGGTCCTCGCGCTCGCCGTGGCCTTCGCGCTGACCGCGATCGTGCTGCTGGCCTCCGGCAAGAACCCGGTCGAGCCGTTCGCGATCATGTTCGAGCAGGCCACGTTCTCCGACATCCAGGTCCGGATCATCAACCAGGCCTCGCTGTACTACATCGCGGCCCTCGCGGTGGCCATCGGCTTCCGGATGAACCTGTTCAACATCGGTGTCGACGGCCAGTACCTCCTCGGCGCCATGATCACCGCGATCGTCGGCGCCCACATGGACCTGCCGGCCGCCCTCCAGATCCCGCTGCTGATGCTCACCGCGATCTGCACCGGCGCGTTCTGGGCCTCCATCGTCGGTGTCCTCAAGGTCACCCGCGGCGTCAGCGAGGTCGTCTCCTCGATCATGCTGAACGCGATCGCGACCTCCGTCATCGGCTACCTCTGGCTGCCGAACGTCTTCGGCGTCAAGGTCGGCAACAACAACACCACCGGCGAGATGGCCGAGTCGGGCTGGGTGCCCGGCATCGACATGGGCAAGGCCGGCGAGATCTACGGCCTGGTCCTCCTCGCCGTCCTCCTCGGCGTCGGCTACTGGGTCGTCATCAACCGCACCCGCTTCGGCTTCGACCTGCGGGCCTCCGGCGCCTCGGAGTCGGCCGCCGCGGCCAGCGGTGTCGACCCCAAGCGCATGGTCCTCACCGCCATGCTGATCTCCGGCGGTGTCGCGGGCCTCGCGGGCCTGCCGATCCTGCTCGGCGACACCCACACCTACAGCCTCAACTTCCCCACCGGTATCGGCTTCCTCGGTATCGGCATCGCTCTCCTCGGCCGGAACAGCCCCGTCGGCATCGCCTTCGCCGCCCTGCTGTGGGCCTGGCTCGACAAGGCCTCCCCGGAGCTGGACTTCCACGGCTACGACAAGGAGATCGCGGTCATCATGCAGGGCCTGATCGTGCTCTCGGTCGTCGTCTCCTACGAGACCGTCCGCGAGTGGGGCCTGCGCCGGCAGCAGCGCCGGGTCGGCGCCGAACTCGCCGCCGGGAACGTCCTCGGCGCGGACGCCTCCGACAACAACAACGTCAAGAAGGAGGTGTCGGGCCGATGACCACGAGCACCACCGCGACCGACCTCAACCAGCCCTCGCTGGAGCCGACCGCCCCGACCGGGCGCAAGATGTCGCTGCCCGTGCTGCTGCTGGTCATCGCCGGCGTCCTGGCACTCACCTCGATCGTCCGCATCATCACCGGCGCCGACGGCATCACCAACGTCAGCCAGATGTCCACCGCGCTGGAGCTGGCCGTCCCGATCGGCCTGGCCGGTCTCGGCGGTCTGTGGGCCGAGCGCGCGGGCGTCGTCAACATCGGCCTCGAAGGCATGATGATCCTCGGCACCTGGTTCGGTGCCTGGGCCGGCTTCCAGTACGGCCCGTGGACCGGCGTCCTGGTCGGCATCGCCGGCGGCGCGATCGGCGGCCTGCTGCACGCCTTCGTCACCGTCACCTTCAACGTCAACCACATCGTCTCCGGTGTGGCCATCAACATCCTCGCCCTCGGCGCCACCCGCTACCTGGCCCCCCTCGCCTTCGAGGGCCACCAGGGCGGTTCGGCCAAGCAGTCCCCGCCGGTCGAGTCCATCGGCGACTTCACCATCCCCGGACTGTCGGACGCGCTGACGGAACTCAACTCCAAGGGCTGGTTCTTCATCTCGGACCTCGCCGGGCTGCTCGGCGGTCTGGTCACCAACGTCTCGTGGCTGACCCTCGTCGCCGTCGCACTGATCCCCGCCACCTGGTGGATCCTGTGGCGCTCCGCCTTCGGCCTGCGCCTGCGCTCCTGCGGTGAGAACCCCATCGCCGCCGAGTCCCTCGGCGTCAACGTCTACAAGTACAAGTACCTCGCCGTGATCATCTCCGGCGGTCTGGCCGGCCTCGGCGGAGCCTTCCTCTCCATCGTCGCCAACCCCTTCTACCTGGAGGGCCAGACCAGCGGCCGCGGCTTCATCGGTCTCGCGGCGATGATCTTCGGCAACTGGATGCCGGGCGGCCTCGCCCTCGGCGCCGGCCTCTTCGGCTACACCGACAGCCTCAACCTGCGCGGCGGCTCCGAGAACGTCCACGCCCTGCTGCTCCTCGGTGCCCTCCTGCTGATCATCGGCGCGATCTGGCAGGCCGTGCGCAAGAAGTACGTCCCGGCCGCGATCACCTTCGTCATCGGCGCCCTGGTCTACGCCTGGTACGCGACCACCAACGAGGTCCCGAACCAGGTCGTCGCCGCCACGCCGTACGTCATCACCCTGATCGTCCTCGCGCTCTCCGCACAACGGCTGCGGATGCCGAAGGCGGACGGACTGCCGTACCGCAAGGGCCAGGGCAAGTGACCGCCGGCGCACCGGCCGAGGCCGACTGGGACGAGCTGCGCGCCCTCGCGCGGGACGCCATGTCCCACGCGTACGCCCCGTACTCGGGCTACCCGGTGGGCGTGGCCGCCCGCGTCGACGACGGCCGCACGGTCTCCGGCTGCAACGTCGAGAACGCCTCGTACGGCCTCGGTCTGTGCGCCGAGTGCGGACTGGTCTCGGAGCTGCAGCGCACCGGCGGCGGCCGGCTGACGCACTTCACCTGCGTCGACGGCAAGGGCGAGATCCTCGTGCCCTGCGGCCGCTGCCGACAACTGCTGTACGAGTTCGGCGGGCCCGGCCTGCTGCTGGAGACCCCGGCGGGAATCCTGCCCCTCTCGGAGATGCTGCCCCAGGCCTTCGGCCCTGGCCATCTCACCAAGTAAGTCCCGTGCGGCCCCTCCTGACGAACGGTCGGAGGGGCCGCGCACTTTCGCAGATCTTTGGAAGGACAGCCATGGCCATGGACGCCATCTCAGTCATCCGCGCCAAGCGGGACCGCGGCGAGCTCAGCGACGAGCAGATCGACTGGGTCATCGACGCGTACACCCGCGGCGAGGTCGCCGACTACCAGATGGCCGCCCTCAACATGGCGATCCTCCTCAACGGCATGGACCGCCGCGAGATCGCCCGCTGGACGGCCGCGATGATCGCCTCCGGCGAGCGCATGGACTTCTCGTCCCTGTCCCGCCCCACCGCCGACAAGCACTCCACGGGCGGCGTCGGCGACAAGATCACCCTGCCCCTGGCACCGCTGGTGGCGGCCTGCGGCGCGGCGGTACCGCAGCTCTCCGGCCGGGGCCTCGGCCACACCGGCGGCACCCTGGACAAGCTGGAGTCCATCCCCGGCTGGCGCGCCCTGCTCTCCAACGAGGAGATGCTGAACGTCCTGGACGAGGTCGGCGCGGTCATCTGCGCGGCGGGCGACGGCCTGGCCCCGGCGGACAAGAAGCTCTACGCGCTCCGCGACGTCACGGGCACGGTCGAGGCCATCCCGCTGATCGCCTCCTCGATCATGTCGAAGAAGATCGCCGAGGGCACGGGCTCCCTGGTCCTGGACGTGAAGGTGGGCACGGGAGCCTTCATGAAGACCATCGAGGACGCGCGGGAACTGGCGTCGACGATGGTCGGCCTCGGTACCGACAACGGCGTGAAGACCGTCGCCCTCCTGACGGACATGTCGACCCCCCTCGGTCTCACCGCCGGCAACGCCCTCGAGGTCCGCGAATCGGTCGAGGTCCTGGCGGGCGGCGGCCCGGCGGACGTCGTCGAGCTGACCGTCGCCCTGGCCCGCGAGATGCTCGACGCGGCCGGGGTGAAGGACGCCGACCCGGCGAAGGCCCTGGCCGACGGCTCGGCGATGGACGCCTGGCGCCGCATGATCGCCGCCCAGGGCGGCGACCCGGACGCCCCGCTGCCGACCTCGCGCGAGCAGCACGTGGTCACGGCGACCGCCTCCGGGGTCCTGACCCGCCTGGACGCGTACGACATCGGCATCGCCGCCTGGCGCCTCGGCGCCGGACGCGCCCGCAAGGAGGACCCGGTCCAGGCCGCCGCCGGCGTCGAGCTGCACGCCAAGCCCGGCGACACGGTCACCGAGGGCCAGCCCCTGCTGACGCTGCACACCGACACGCCCGAGCGCTTCGACTACGCCCTGGAGGCCGTGCGGGGGTCGTACGACATCGCGGCCCCCGGCACCGCGTACTCCCCGGCCCCGATCGTGCTGGACCGCATCGCCTGACACGGTCGAGCCCGGCGGACCCGGGCAGGTCACGGCGGGTGTGGTCGCCTCCGCGATGAGTTCCGGGACGCTCCCCGGTCTACCGATCGTGGACGCGACGACACCCGCCGTACTCGTGCTGCCAGGCCCCGTCACCCGGGACGAGACGCCTCGGCTCTGTGCCGAGGTACACGCGCGACTGGCAGAGACCGGGGGCGGGACCGTGGTGTGCGACGTCGCCGGTGTCGGACCGCCGGGCCTCGCCGTGGTCGACGTACTGGCGCGGATGCAGCTCACCGCCCGCCGGGCCGGGGGCCGCATACGGCTGCGGGACCCCGACCCGGCGCTGCGCGCGCTACTGGGCCTGGTCGGGCTTGCCTTCGAGGTGGAGCGGCAGGCCGAAGAGGGGGAACCAGCGGGCGGTGTCGAGGAAGCAGTGGAATCCGGCGATCCGGCCCTCTGATATCTCCAGCGCCTGCACCGCCCACGCGCTGAAGCCGCCCTTCTCCGGGTCCGGCTTGTACTGCGCGAAGCCCGGCAGCCCGTTGACCGCGACCGGCACGAGGTGCGATCCGGCGCAGGGCGCGCCGAGCGTGGTCATGAAGCCGGTGATGTCGCCGGTGCCGGTCAGCCACAGGTCGAACGGCGGCATCGTCATGACCGCGTCCTCGTGCAGCAGGGCCGTCAGCGCCGCCATGTCGTACCCCTCGAAGGCGGCCACATAGCGCTCCAGCAGCTTCTGCTGCTCGTCGTCGAGCGGGTCGGAGACATCGGCCGGCGCGACCTTCCCGTCGCCCTCGGCGAGGGTCGCGCGGGCCCGCTGGAGAGCGCTGTTCACCGAGGCGACGGACGTGTCCAGCAGCTCGGCGACCTCGCTGGCCTTCCACGCCAGCACCTCGCGCAGGATGAGCACCGCCCGCTGCTTGGACGGCAGCTTCTGCAGCGCCGCTACGAACGCCAGCCGCACGGACTCCTTGGCCACGGCGGCCTCCGCCGGATCGTCGGTGGTCGGCAGCACCCGGGCGTCCGGCACCGGCTCCAGCCAGGTGTTGTCGGGGCGGGGGGAGAGGGCGGCCTGCGCGAGCGGCGTGGAGTCGGTGAGATCCATGGGCCGGGCCCGCTTGTTCCCCGCGGTCAGCATGTCGAGACAGACGTTCGTGGCGATCCGGTAGAGCCAGGACCGCAGGGAGGACCGCCCCTCGAACTTCTCGTAACTCCGCCAGGCCCTGATCATCGTGTCCTGCACGGCGTCCTCGGCCTCGAAGGACGACCCCAGCATCCGATAGCAGTACCCGGTCAGCTCGACCCGGTGCTTCTCCAGCCGGACGTCCAGTTCCGCCGTCGCCGTACCGTCGCTCATGGCCCAACCCACCCCTGTGGCTCACTCCGTCGCACGCACCCTTGCGCACCACCTCGGAAGCTACCGCAGCCCACTGACAATGGCCTGGCGTAGGAGCGAAGGCACAGGTCAGGGGGCTGCGGGTCGTCCGCGGGCCGGTGGGGGCCGGTCGCGCAGTTCCCCGCGCCCCTGAAGGGGCCTTCGGCCCTTCATCGAAAAGCACGGGGCGCAGCCTGCTTTCAGGGGCGCGGGAACTGCGCGAGAACCCCACCGACCCGCGCTGACCCACCCGCGCGGGCGCGAAAGGGGGCGAAGGGGCGCAGCCCCTTCTGGATGGGACGGGTAGGGGCGGCGGGGGCGAAAACCTCAGTGAACCGGCACCGGCACCGGCCCCCGCCGAGCCGCACGCGACCCCACCACAGTGATCCCCACAACCCCACCACAGCCAGCAGCCCCAGCGAAACCGTCCCGCCCCAGCCGCCCGCATGGAAGGCCACCGCCCCAGCGTGCTGCCCGCGCTGGAACCCACGTAGTACGCCGACTGGTACAGCGCCGACGCCTGAGCCCGCCCCTCCTTCGCCGTGTGGCTCACCGCCGACGACGCGGCGGCGTGCCCGGCGAAGAACCCGGCGGTGATCAGGACGAGTCCGAGCAGGACCAGCGGGAGCGAGTCGGACAGCGACACCAGCAGACCGGCGGTCGTCGTACCGCCCGCCAGATACAGCGTGCCCCGGCGCCCCAGCCTGCCCACCAGCTTCCCGGCGGTCGACGCCGACACCGTGCCCACCAGATACACCAGGAAGATCGACCCGATGACCCCCTGCGGCAGGGAGAACGGCGCGTCGGTCAGCCGGTAGCCGATCACCGTGTACACCGCCCCGAAGACGGTCATGAACAGAGCGCCGATCGCGTACAGCCGACGCAGGAGCGGGTTGGCGAGGTGCGCCCGGACCGTACGGCCCAAGACCGCGGGCCGCAGCGACCCGGCCACGAAGTGCCTCGGCGCGGGCAGCAGCAGCCGGAAGGCCACCGCGCAGCCGACCGCGACCACCCCGAGCACGCCCAGCGCGACCCGCCAGCCCCACTCCTGGGCGACCCACCCGGTGACGACCCGCCCGCTCATGCCGCCGACGCTGTTGCCGGCGACGAAGAGACCGATCGCGGTGATGAGCGCCTTGGGCCGCACCTCCTCGGCGAGGTAGGCGGTGGCCGAGGCCGGCACCCCGGCCAGCGCGGCACCCTGCACGGCCCGCAGCACCACCAGCGCCCCCAACGAGGGCGCGAAGGGGATCAGCAGCCCGACCGTCACCGCGACCGCCAGTGACGCGGTCATCAACGTCCGCCGCCCGAACCGCTCCGACAGCGCGCTCATCGGCAGCACGAACAGCGCCAGCGCACCCGTCGCCGCCGACACCGTCCAACTGGCCGCGCTCGCCGTCGTTCCGAAACCGTCGGAGATCAACGGCAGCAGCGCCTGCGTGGAGTAGAGGAGGGCGAAGGTCGCGACACCCGCGAGGAACAGCGCGAGGCTCATCCGCCGGTAGCCGGGCCCGCCCGGGGCCACACGGGAATCGATGGGGGTGATGACTGATCCGGCGCCCACGCTGGTGGGCGCCTCGGTACTCGCGGAAGGCATGCCTCGAAACTACGTACGCCGCCATTCATCCGTCCAATGCATGGAACGGTCATAATCGTTCCTGTGAAGCATCAGCAGAGGTCAGGGTCGCGGCTGTCACCGTCCGGTGACACAGAAGACATCGAGCACACCGGGCACGGCGACCAGGGCGGGGACATCGAGGAGATCGTCCTGCGGCTCGCCCCCCGCCTCGCCTACTTCGCCGGGGTCGCCCGCACCGAGCACGTCACCCGGGCCGCGCGCGAGATGCGGGTCCCGCAGTCGACGCTGTCGCGGGCGATGGTCCGCCTGGAACAGGACCTCGGCGTCGACCTGTTCGCCCGCCGGGGGCGCACGGTCTCCCTCACCCACGCCGGCCGCACCTTCCACACCTCCGTCGAGCGCGCCCTCACCGAGATCGAACGCGCCGCCGACGAGGTCCGCGCCGACGCCGACCCCGCCACCGGCAAGGTCGCCTTCGGCTTCCTGCACACCATGGGCGCCGAGACCGTCCCCGGCCTCCTCCATGCCTTCCGCGCCGAGCACCCCCGCGTCCGCTTCAGCCTCGTCCAGAACTACGGCGAGGCCATGCTGGAGCGCCTGCGCGCGGGCGAACTCGACCTCTGCCTCACCTCGCCCGTCCCGGATGCCCCCGACCTGGTGGCCCGCCGCCTCGACGAACAGAAGCTCCGCCTCGTCGTCCCCGCCGACCACCGCCTCGCCGCCCGCAAACGCGTCCGCCTCGCCGAGGCCGCCGACGAAACCTTCGTCACCCTCGAACCCGGCTACGGCATGCGCCGCATCACCGACGACCTCTGCAAGGAGGCCGGCTTCAAACCCCGTATCGCCTTCGAGGGCGAGGAGGCGGAGACCCTACGGGGCCTGGTGGCGGCGGGCCTGGGCGTGGCCCTCCTGCCCCCACCCGCCGTCCCACGACCGGGCGTCGTCGAACTGACGGTCACCGCCCCGCGGGCGGCCCGCGAAATCGGCGTCGCCTGGCTCGACGGCCACCCGGACACACCCCCGGTAGCGGCCTTCAAGAAGTTCCTGCTGTCGAGAAGGGGCAACCTGTTGGGCAGCTGAGCCGCAGCCGCGCCCCTCAGGGGCGCGGGGCTGTGTCGAACGTGCGGCTCCGCCGCGTGGGCGCGAGAAGCCCCACCGAACCCGCGGTCGCGCAACGAACCTCAGACACCCCTCTGCGAGCGAGCCCCCCCGAAGCCGGAGGCAAGCGGCATACGCAACCCCAACGGCGGCGGCGCCGCGAGCGCGTCCTCCACGGGCCGCGCGAACGCCCGCCCGAACAACACCCCCATCACGAAATCCGCGGCCAACGCGTGCACCTCGTCCCGGTACTGCGTCAACCCGTGCCGATCCGCGTGCACCTCGAACCGGCAGATGTCGGGGTTCGTCTTCTTCGCCCGCGCCGCGTACCGGAACGACAACTCGGGATCCACCCGCTCGTCGTTCGTCCCGTGCACGATCAGCACCCGCCGCCCGGCCAGCTGTTTCACCGGTTCGGGCGGCGCCGCCACATCCTCCTCGGGCAACCAGGGAGCGATGGCCAGCACGGAGTTGACGGCCTCGTGCCCGCCCGCGTGCAGCGCGGCCCGCGCCCCCATGTGGAGCCCGGCGAGACACACCGGGACGTCTCCGTAACGCCGGACGACCTCGTCCGCGGCCCACTCGGCGTCCCGCGCAAGCCGCGCCTGAGAGCCGTTCCACCCTCGGTAGCGGTAGTGCACGACATGCGTGGCCAGCCCCTCCGTACGGCCCGCGCGGGCGAGCCGGCGGCCGAGGGCGCGCACGGACGCCGTGGCCATCATGGGGGAGGGTCTGCGGGTGGATGCCTCGTCGCCGGCCGGGAGCAGCAGGACGACCCCGCTGACCGTGCTCGGCTCCGGGCCGATCGTCCGCCCAAGTCGGGGCGTACGTACCGGCATTGCTTGCTGCGCCATGGCAGAACAGTGTCAGAAGAGATGGTGTACGCCACCCGTCCTGAGGGTCACCGTTGGGTATCGACGGAACCGCCCGACAGGCGCTCTACGCGCGTAGGAGATATCGTACGAAAATGACGAACCAGACCGACCCGACCGGTAACACCCCGGACTCGGACCAGATCCGCCGGGCGCCCAAGGTTCTGCTGCACGACCACCTCGACGGCGGCCTGCGCCCCGGAACCGTCGTCGAACTCGCCCGCGACAGCGGGTACTCCCAACTCCCCGAGACCGACGCCGACCGGCTCGGCCTCTGGTTCCGCGAGGCCGCCGACTCCGGCTCGCTGGAGCGGTACCTGGAGACCTTCTCCCACACCGTCGCCGTCATGCAGACCCGCGACGCCCTCTTCCGCGTCGCCGCCGAGTGCGCCGAGGACCTCGCCGCCGACGGCGTCGTCTACGCCGAGATCCGCTACGCCCCGGAGCAACACCTCGAAGGCGGCCTCGCCCTCGAAGAGGTCGTCGAGGCCGTCAACGAGGGCTTTCGGGAAGGCGAGCGGCGGGCCAGGGCCGACGGCCACCGCATCCGCGTAGGCGCCCTGCTCACCGCCATGCGGCACGCGGCCCGCGCCCTGGAGATCGCCGAACTCGCCAACCGCTACCGCGACCTGGGGGTCGTCGGCTTCGACATCGCGGGCGCCGAGGCCGGCTACCCGCCCACCCGCCACCTCGACGCCTTCGAGTACCTCAAGCGCGAGAACAACCACTTCACGATCCACGCCGGTGAAGCCTTCGGACTGCCCTCCATCTGGCAGGCCCTGCAGTGGTGCGGCGCCGACCGGCTCGGCCACGGCGTCCGCATCATCGACGACATCCAGGTCCACCAGGACGGCTCCGTGAAGCTCGGCCGCCTCGCCTCCTACGTCCGCGACAAGCGCATCCCGTTGGAGCTGTGCCCCAGCTCCAACCTCCAGACCGGCGCGGCCCGTTCGTATGCCGAGCACCCCATCGGGCTGCTGCGGCGACTGCACTTCCGGGCCACCGTGAACACCGACAACCGGCTGATGTCCCACACCAGCATGAGCCGCGAATTCGAGCACCTTGTCGACGCTTTCGGCTACACGCTCGACGACATGCAGTGGTTCTCGGTCAATGCTATGAAGTCAGCATTCATTCCTTTCGATGAACGACTGGCCATGATCAATGACGTGATCAAGCCCGGATATGCCGAGTTGAAATCCGAATGGCTGTTCCGTCAGACGGTCTCCACCAGCGGTTCTGAGGGCGAACAGGGCTGACCGGCGGCATCGGGAAGCGGTCGCGCCGACGGCGACGCGGCCGCTTTTCGATGTTTGCCTCCGGCGGGACTTTGGTGTTTACGTTTCGGCACCGCTCTCCACCCGTCACACGCATTCCAAGGACGCATTCAACATGAAGCAGTCTGCTGCCAAGACCCTCGGTGTCGCCGTCGTCGGTGCCGCCATCGCCGCCGCGGGCGCGGGCGCCGCGAACGCCGCACCGGGTGCCCCCGACGCCTCCCAGGCCCTGGGCACCGTCACCCAGGCACTGCCCGTGGAGAACGTCTCGAAGGTGCTGCCGACCGCCTCCGGCGCCCTCGCCCAGGGTCAGAGCGCGCTCGGCAGCCGGCCTCGAAGCCGCCCAGCCCGCCGCCACCAACGTCCTCGCCGAGGGCCCACCGCCCCGTCGCCGGACTGCTCGGCGGCCTCCCCGTCGGCAAGACCCTCCCCGCCAAGGGTCTCGGCGTCAACGGCCTGCCCCTCGGCGGCGGCCCCGCCGCCTGAGGCACCTCGCGACACCTGTACGGGGCGCACCCTTCGCAGGGGGCGCCCCGTCGGTGCGTGCGCCGGGAGGCCGCCGGTCGTCGTCGGTCGCCGGTCCCCGGTCGTGGTCGGCCGCCGGTCCGGCGAGCGTCACCAGGCCGCGCGGGCCTTGCCCTCCGAGGGGAACAGAATCCAGAGGGCTATGTACAGCAGGAACTGCGGGCCCGGAAGCAGACACGACACCAGGAAGATCACGCGCATCGTGGTCGCGGAGGTGCCGAAGCGCCGTGCCAGCGCGGCGCACACTCCGCCGATCATCCGGCCTTCGGTGGGGCGGGCAAGGCGGCTCATGAGGGCTCCTTCGTCAGCGTAGGACGTCGACCGGAGGCCGACGGTGGGACGGGACCTCGAAGCGGCCCGCTCTCTTTTCCACACCTTCGACACTACGGTGACGAACCGGACGAAGCGTCCCTCTACGGGGCCATCCCCACCCTGGGAATCGTCGGGGTCCGACCCTGAGACAGCTCCTCGGGGAGCAACCGGGCCGCCCCCACCCGCGTCTTCGCCCTCCGCCGCAACGCCGACCTGAGCGCCGGTACGACCGCGACATGGGCGAGGCCCACGCCGACCGAGTTCAGCAGGATCGAGTCGATATCCACGACCTGACCGGGCACCCCGGTCTGCAACAGCTCGATGGCCAGCGACAGCAGCGCCCCGGCCGCGACCGACCGGGCCAGCGAGGCGAGCGGCGACACGGCGAGCCTGCCGTGCAGCATCGGCAGCAGGACGCCCAGCGGGGCGAGCAGCGCCAGCCCCTCGCCGATGCGGTGGGCGGCCTCCGGCCAGCCGAGCGCCAGATCCGCTCTGATCCCCGCGAACGGCCGCAGATTCGCCGGACTCATCCAGGTGACGTCCAGCGGGCGCAGCGTGATCCAGGCAACGACCACGAGATGTACGGCGAGGAGGACACCCCCCGCCACACGGACACGGACCCCGGCGCTACGGCCGTTCGTACCTTGAGGCTGCACGCCCCCCAAGACGCGGCCCCCGGCACGATCGGTTGCACCTTCTTTTTTTGGGCTCGGTTCGCCTCCGGGGCGCAGAAGCCTGTGTCGAGACGGCGATCGTGCTCGGCCCTCCTTCGTCGGGCGCTGCGCGCGATCACCGTCTCGACACAGGCGCGCCCCTTCGGCTCACTCGCCGACCCCTGTTGCAGTGGGCCTGCCAAGGGGCCGTCGGTGGGATAGGCGCTCGCTCGTGAACCCGTGACCGTGGGCGTCCGTCAGGACCCGTCGATCTCCTCGGAAGGCGGGTTGCCCTCTCCCGGGGCCGACTGGGTCTCCTGGGTGCACTCGTAGCGGCGTAGGGAGGCCGCGCCGGTGCTGCCCAGGACGACCGAGCCGTTGTCGCCGGCGGCGGCGGAGTCGGCGAAGGTGCAGACGATCTGGGCGAGGGCGTACTTCGGGAGGGAGTCGGGGGCGGTGGACAGGCGGAGGGTGTCCTCGGGGTCGCCCGGGGCGGGGCCCGACACCGTGAGGCCGGGGGACGGCCGTGCTGTAGCCGACCTCGTCCTCGACGTCGCTGGGGTCGCCGGCCAGGGCGTCCAGCAGGCCCTGGGCGACGACGACCCGCCGCTGCGCATCCTCGGTGCCCTCGGCGACCTGCACCGAGCGGTTGACACGGACGAGCGCCCCCGAGCAGAGCAGGAACACCTCGACCGGTATCTCGGACGGGGTGGCCTGGGTCGCGATGTCCGACACCGACAGCTCGCACGGCACCATCGAAGGCGCCGGCCCGAAGTCCGTCGGCACCTGCGTGGCCCGGATGCCGCAGCCGGTGAGCAGGCCGGCGAGCGCCCCGGTTGCCGCCAGGAGCCGTACGCCGTGCACGGTTCGTATCGTCACTGGCCGTCCCCCTCGGTGCCCGCCGGGCCGCTGTCGCCCTGATCGCCGTCCAGCTCGTCCCGTTCCTGCGCGACCAGGGAGGCCGCGTCGCGGGGCAGGCGCAGGGTGAAGACCGCGCCGCCCTTGGGGGAGTTGGCGGCGGTGATCTCGCCGCCGTGGATGTGGGCGTTCTCCAGGGCGATGGACAGGCCGAGGCCGCTGCCCTCGGAGCGCGGGCGGGAGGCGCTCGCCTTGTAGAAGCGGTCGAAGACGTGCGGGAGGACGTCCTCGGGGATGCCGGGCCCGTGGTCCTGGACCTCGATGAACAGGTTCTCGCCCTCCGTGCGCACCGACACGCGCACCGGGGAGCCGCCGTGCTTGAGCGCGTTGCCGATCAGGTTCGCCAGGATCACGTCCAGGCGGCGCGGGTCCAGGTTGATGATGATGCCGCGCTCGGCGTCCAGTTCCACCGCGTCCAGCCAGGCGCGGGCGTCGATGCAGGCGGTGATCTGGTCGGCGATGTCCACGTCGTCCAGGACGAGCCGGGCCGTCCCCGCGTCGAAGCGGGTGACCTCCATCAGGTTCTCGACCAGGTCGTTCAGGCGCCGGGTCTCGCTGACGACGAGCCGTACCGCCGGTTCGATCATGGGGTCGAGGCTGCCGGTGTCGGCGTCCAGCTCCTCCTCCAGCACCTCCGTGACGGCGGTGATCGCCGTCAGCGGCGTACGGAGTTCGTGGGACATGTCGGCGACGAAGCGGCGGGAGGCCTCCTCACGGGCGCTCATGTCGTCCACCTTCTTCTCCAGGGACTCCGCCGCGAGGTTGAACGTCCGGGAGAGGTCGGCCAGTTCGTCCGTGCCGGAGACCCGCAGCCGGGTGTCGAGCTTGCCCTCGCCGAGGCGCCGGGCAGCCACCCCGAGGCGCTGCACCGGCTTCAGGACCGTGGTCGCGGCGGCCTGCGCGAGCAGCGCCGAGCCGATCAGCGACAGACCCGTGGCGATACCGAGGGACCAGGCGAGGGAGTTGAGGTCCTTCGCCTCCTCCGCGAGGGACTTGCGCATGTAGCCGGTCGGCCCGCCGCCGATCATCTTCGCGCCGCCCACCAGATAGGGGGTGTCGCCGTCGATGACCCGCTGCCAGTACACGTGGTACGCGTGCTTGTTGCCCGAGGTCAGCTTCTGCCGCTTGTTGACGGCCTTCTGCAGGGACGCGGGCACGTCCTCCAGCGAGAAACCGGTGAGCGCGTTGTCGGTGGAGGAGCCGGAGACCGTCTCGCCGTCGGCGCCCTGGGCGATCAGCAGCACGCTGGAGCGCTCGCCGCCGTCCGCCATCTTCCGGGCCGCGACGCGCAGTTGGTCCTGCGTCGGGTTCGGGCGCAGCGTGCTCACATGGCTCTGCATCTCACGCTCGAAGTCGTTGAGCGCCGCGTCCTGCGCGCGGGTCTGGACGGCCTCGCGGTTGAGCCAGTAGGCGATACCGGACGCCGACACGGCGGCCGTGAGGGCCACCAGGCCGAAGACGACCACCAGGCGCAGCCGCAGACTGGTGAAACGGATCCGGGACTGCACTGTCCTGCGAACCGCGGCCCAGCCGCGGATCCCCCCTCGGGCCTTCGTCACTGAGGCGTGTCCAACCGGTAGCCCACGCCGCGCACGGTACGGATCAGGGTCGGCGACGACGGTACGTCCTCGACCTTGGCGCGCAGCCGCTGTACACACGCGTCCACCAGGCGGGAGTCGCCCAGGTAGTCGTGCTCCCACACCAGACGCAGCAACTGCTGCCGGGACAGGGCCTGTCCGGGGCGGCGGCTCAGCTCCAGGAGCAGCCGCAGCTCGGTGGGCGTCAGCTGGAGGTCCTCGCCGTTCTTCGTCACGGTCATCGCCGCGCGGTCGATCACGAGGGAGCCGAAGGTCGCGGCGTCGTTGGCCTCGCGCTCACCGCGCCGCAGCACCGCGCGGATCCGGGCGTCCAGCACCCGCCCCTGCACGGGCTTGACCACGTAGTCGTCCGCGCCCGACTCCAGGCCCACCACGACGTCGATGTCGTCGCTGCGCGCGGTGAGCAGGATGATCGGCAGCTGGTCGGTGCGCCGGATCCGCCGACACACCTCGAAGCCGTCGATGCCGGGCAGCATCACGTCCAAAACGATCAGATCCGGCCGCTGTTCGCGCAGCAGCTTGAGACCATCCTCGCCGGTGGCGGCGGTGGCGACACGGTGCCCCTGGCGCGTCAGTGAGAGCTCCAGGGCCGTGCGGATGGCGTCGTCGTCCTCGATCAGCAACAGGGAAGGCACGGGCTCATTCTGGCCCATGGCATGGCGGCGAATCGACCGTTGGAGCGCTCCCACCCGACACCCGCACACGATCGTGCCGATCGCGTAGCCGTACGACTCTTCTCTGTGATCGACCTGTGCCCCGCCTGGGCCGTGCCCAGGCACCGACCCCTGTGACAGGTCTGTGACAGTCGGCGGACAGAGCCATGAAGGTGAACCGGCAATCTTTTCGGCACAGGCAAGCAAGCAGGCCGAAGACCGGAACTCCACGACGGGGGGCGCGAGATGAACACGCTGCACGGCAACAGCACTGGCGCAGTTGTCACGCGTCTCCACGACGTCCGGAGCACGGAGAAGTCCGGTGCGGATGGGGGTACCTCCCGCGCGAGCGCAGTCGAGCGTGGGGGAGCAGGGTGCGCTCGCGGCACCGGGCGTCAGCACACCACGTTCATGTCGGTGGTTGACGCACACGTGGGGAAGCACCACGGGGCAACGGGGGTCGCCACGGGGAACGGGGACCGCGTACGGGGAGGGCACGGGGGAACACCGGTCTGTGTCGGAGGCGGAGTTCACCGCCTACGTCCAGGAGCGTCGTGCCTCCCTGTACGCAACCGCCTACCACCTGACCGGAGACCGCTTCGAGGCCGAGGACCTGTTGCAGAGCGCGCTGTTCTCGACCTACCGGGCGTGGGACCGGATCAGTGACAAGGCCGCGGTCGGGGGCTACCTCCGCCGCACCATGACCAATCTGCACATCAGCGCGTGGCGCCGCCGCAAGCTGAACGAGTACCCGACCGAGGAACTGCCGGAGACCGCCGGCGACACGGACGCGATGCGCGGCACCGAACTGCGCGCCGTCCTGTGGCAGGCGCTCGCCCGGCTCCCCGAACTCCAGCGGACGATGCTGGTCCTGCGTTACTACGAGGGCCGCACCGACCCGGAGATCGCGGAGATCCTCGACATCAGTGTCGGCACGGTGAAGTCCAGCATCTGGCGGTCCCTCCGCCGGCTGCGTGAGGACGAGGTCCTCAGCTTCGGCCGTGACGAGGAGGAGTCCTTCGGGGAGCTTGTCGCCTGAAGGTCAGCGGGGGGTAAGTAACGGGGAAAGCGGGGGTGCGGGGAGCACGGGGAACGGGGAACGTCACCGTGGCGCTGGGGGCGCCGGTGTGACACATGGGGGGATCACGGGGAAGCGGGACTGGAGGGCCGGGGGGTCCGTCCAGTCCCGCTTTCATGTCCGGCGTCGGGCCCAGGGGGCCTCGGGCTCAGGCCGGGGCCTTCGCGACGCGGCCGGCGGCCGCCGCCAGCCGACCCAGCGCCTCGTCCCGGTCGCAGGGGTGGGCGCCCAACTCCGTCTGCCGGGCCACGATCGAACGCTCCAGCCGCATCAGCCGCCAGCCGCGACGCAGCAGGAACGGCACCGACTTGCGGCCCTCCTTGAGGTCGCGCAGGAAACGGCGGCGGAAGGTCTTCACCGGTCCACGGGTCAGGCAGAGCGCGTCCGCCAGCAGACCGAGTTCACGGCAGCGTTCGACGATCTCGGCGGCGAAGATGCCCTCGGCGATGAACACCGGCGTCCGTCCGATGTGCAGGGCCTCCGCGCCCGTCCGCGCGCTGAGGGAGATGTCGTACGTCGGGACGGTCGTCCCGCTCGTGCGGCACAGTTCCCCGATCGCGGCGACGGCGGTGTCCGCGTCCCACGACAGCGGGTGGTCCCAGTCGATGTCCGTGCTGCCCTCCACCAGCGGCAGCGTCGGGTCGTCGCCCTCCTTGTAGAAGTCGTCGAGCCGCAGCACGGGCAGGCCGGAGCGGGCGGCGAGGAGGGACTTGCCCGAGCCGGACGGACCGGACAGCAGGACGACTCGGGTCGGTATCGGGGGATGCGAACTCACGAGAGTCCAGTGTGAGGCATCGCGCGGCTCCCGCCGAGACGGCGGGTCGCCCTTGGAGCGCACATCACACCTCAACTACCTTACGTGTCTCTATGATTACTTTCCGCAAGAGGAACGCACAGCAGAAGGTGGCCCCCTGATGGCTCGACACTCGGCTCCCCAGAACTCCACCGCCCGGCGCGCGTTGCTGGCCGCCGCCACCGCCGGGGTCGCGCTCGGCGCGGGCGCGGGCACGGCCGCCGCGGCGGACGACGCGGCCCCGGTCGTCGACGTGCTGCGCACCCGGCCGACGTCGCTGGGGAAGATCGACCCGCAGGCGGGCCTGCAGGCCCTGACCGGCACGGTCGGTTACGTCACCGGACCGGTCGCGGGGCTCAAGCCCAACCCGCTGGCGGGTACCGGGGTCGATCCTCTCGACAACGGGGTGGGGACGCAGTTGGCCGACTTCCAGCCACTGACGTCGACGGCGCTGACCGGGCCGGTGGCACAGGCATCGTCGATCGGGAGCATTCCGGTGGTGGGGCAGGTGGTGGGCGGATTGCGCTGAGTTGTCGGGTGCGCGGTACGCCCGTGAGTGACGTGAGTCGACCCCCTTCGCCCGAAGGGGGTCGACGCGTTTTGTTCAGACGGTACGGCCCAAGGGGGTGATCATGATGTGGATCACCTCGTTGTCGATGACGTACAGGACTCGGTAGTCGCCGACACGGAGGCGCCGGACGTCGGGTGACCCGTACGGAGTCGATGCCGCTGGGCGGGGGTCGTCGGCCAGTTTGTCGATGGTGTCGAGGACCAGCGCGAGGCCGCTCGGGTCTTCCTTCAGGAACCGCGCTGCCGAGTCGAGGGCGTGTGGTTCGAAGACGACCTGGTACTTCACTGCTGTTCGAGCCCCAGCCGTCGACGAACCTCTGCCATCGGAATGCCGGGGCCGAGCGTTCCCTCCGCCTTGCGCCGCTGGTAGTCCGCCACGGCCAGGGCGTCTTCGAAGTCCTCTATCACCTGCGGCGAAACGAGGAGCGCGGCCACGTGTCCGTGGTCGGTGAGGGCGATGGTCTCGCGGCCGTGGGCGGCGCGGCGGACCAGGTCCCCGAGCTGGGAGCGGGCGGCACTGATGGCGATCTCAACCATGGGCGCATGGTGGCACATGATTACTCTTGTGAGCAATTTATTTAACTAGATGCGCGTGACGCGGACCGTGCTGGTGTGATGGACAGGGAAAGAGCCGCGCCCTCCCCCTACGGAGGAGGGCGCGGCTCCGTCGATCTGCGTTGAAGCCTCGTTGTGTCAGTACGCCGACCCCGACGCCCCCAGTGACCCCGTCGGGTGCCAGACCGTCTTCGTCTCCAGGAACGCCGTCATGCGGTCGGTGCCGGGCGTGGCCGACCAGTCGTCCACAGGCTGTGGACGCAGAACGCGCTTGAGGTTGTCGGCCGCGGCGATCTCCAGTTCCTTCGCCAGGACGTCGTCCGCGCCGGCCAGGTCGATCGCGTTGACGTCCTGGTGCGCGGCGAGGGGCGTCGCGATCTCCGACGTACGGCCGGAGAGGACGTTGACCACGCCGCCGGGGACGTCGGAGGTGGCCAGGACCTCGCCGAGGGAGAGGGCCGGGAGGGGAGACCTTTCCGAAGCCACCACCACCGCCGTGTTGCCCGTCGCGATCACCGGGGCGAGGACCGAGACCAGGCCCAGGAACGACGACTCCTGGGGGGCCAGGACCGCCACCACACCCGTCGGTTCGGGGGAGGACAGGTTGAAGTACGGGCCCGCGACCGGGTTTCCGCCGCCGACCACCTGGGCGATCTTGTCGGTCCAGCCCGCGTACCAGACCCAGCGGTCGATCGTGGCCTCCACCTGGGCCGCCGCCTTCGACTTCGACAGGCCCTCCGCGTCGGCCACCTCGTGGACGAACTGCGCCCTGCGGCCCTCCAGCATCTCGGCGACGCGGTAGAGGACCTGGCCGCGGTTGTAGGCCGTGGCTCCCGACCAGGCGCCGAACGCCTTGCGCGCGGCCACCACCGCGTCACGGGCGTCCTTGCGGGAGGAGAGCGGCGCGTTCGCCAGCCAGTTGTTCTTCGAGTCCGTCACCTCGTACACCCGGCCGCTCTCGGAACGCGGGAACTTCCCGCCGACGTACAGCTTGTAGGTCTTGAAGACAGTCAAGCGGTCAGACATCGAGGTACGCCTCCAGGCCGTGGCGGCCGCCCTCGCGGCCGAAGCCCGACTCCTTGTAGCCGCCGAACGGCGACGTCGGGTCGAACTTGTTGAACGTGTTGGACCAGACGACACCCGCGCGCAGCTTGTTCGCGACGGCCAGGATCCGGGAGCCCTTCTCGGTCCAGATGCCCGCCGACAGGCCGTACTGGGTGTTGTTGGCCTTGGCGACCGCCTCGTCCGGGGTGCGGAAGGTGAGGACGGACAGGACCGGGCCGAAGATCTCGTCACGGGCGATGGTGTGCGCCTGCGTGACGTTCGTGAAGAGCGTCGGGGCGAACCAGTAGCCGGCGGTGGGCAGTTCGCAGGCCGGGGACCAGCGCTCGGCGCCCTCCGACTCGCCGCGCTCGACGAGCGAGGTGATCCGGGTGAGCTGCTCCTCGGAGTTGATCGCGCCGATGTCCGTGTTCTTGTCCAGCGGGTCGCCGAGACGGAGGGTGGACAGGCGGCGCTTGAGGGAGTCGAGCAGCTCGTCCTGGATCGACTCCTGGACCAGCAGGCGGGAGCCCGCGCAGCAGACCTGGCCCTGGTTGAAGAAGATGCCGTTCACGATGCCCTCGACGGCCTGGTCGATGGGCGCGTCGTCGAAGACGATGTTCGCGCCCTTGCCGCCCAGTTCGAGGGTGAGCTTCTTGCGGGTGCCCGCGACCGTCTTGGCGATCGCCTTGCCGACCGCCGTGGAGCCCGTGAAGGCCACCTTGTTCACGTCCGGGTGCGCGACCAGCGCCGCACCCGTGTCGCCGTACCCGGGGAGGATGTTGACGACGCCCTTCGGGAGGCCCGCCTGGCGGCAGATGTCCGCGAAGAAGAGGGCCGAGAGGGGGGTCGTCTCGGCGGGCTTCAGAACGACCGTGTTGCCGGTCGCCAGGGCCGGGGCGATCTTCCACGCCAGCATCAGGAGCGGGAAGTTCCAGGGGATGACCTGGCCCGCCACGCCGAGGGGGCGGGGGTTCGCGCCGTAGCCGGCGTGGTCGAGCTTGTCGGCCCAGCCCGCGTAGTAGAAGAAGTGCGCGGCGACCAGGGGGAGGTCGGCGTCGCGGGTCTCCTTGATCGGCTTGCCGTTGTCGAGGGTTTCGAGGACGGCCAGCTCGCGGGAGCGCTCCTGGATGATGCGGGCGATGCGGAAGAGGTACTTCGCGCGCTCCGTGCCGGGCAGGGCCGACCACTTCTCGAACGCCCTGCGGGCTGCCTGTACGGCGCGGTCCACGTCCGCCTCGCCCGCCTGGGCGATCTCGGAGAGGACCTCCTCGGAGGCGGGGCTGACCGTCTTGAAGACCTTGCCGTCGGCGGCCTCGGTGAACTCGCCGTCGATGAACAGGCCGTAGGAGGGGGCGATGTCGACGATCGCCCGGGACTCGGGGGCCGGTGCGTATTCGAATGCGGAAGCCATGGGGATCAGTCCACCGTCACGTAGTCGGGGCCGGAGTAGCGGCCGGTGGCCAGCTTCTGGCGCTGCATCAGCAGGTCGTTGAGGAGCGAGGACGCGCCGAAGCGGAACCAGTGGTTGTCCAGCCAGTCCTCGCCGACGGTCTCGTTGACCAGGACGAGGAACTTGATCGCGTCCTTGGTGGTGCGGATGCCGCCGGCGGGCTTCACACCGACCTGGACGCCGGTCTGGGCGCGGAAGTCACGGACGGCCTCCAGCATGAGGAGGGTGTTGGCGGGCGTGGCGTTCACCGCGACCTTGCCGGTGGACGTCTTGATGAAGTCCGCGCCGGCGAGCATGCCGAGCCAGCTGGCCCGGCGGATGTTGTCGTAGGTCGAGAGCTCGCCCGTCTCGAAGATGACCTTCAGGCGGGCCGCGGTGCCGCAGGCCTCCTTCACCGCGGTGATCTCCTCGTGGACCTTGAGGTAGTTCCCCGCGAGGAACGCGCCACGGTCGATGACCATGTCGATCTCGTCGGCGCCCGCGGAGACGGCCTCGCGGACGTCCGCCAGCTTCACGGTGAGGGGGGCGCGGCCGGCCGGGAAGGCGGTGGCCACGGAGGCGACCTTCACGGTGGAGCCGGCGACGGCGGCCTTCGCGGCGGGCACCATGTCGGGGTAGACACAGACCGCGGCGGTGGCGGGCGTGGTGCGGTCGGTGGGGTCGGGGAGGACCGCCTTGGCACCCAGGGACCGGACCTTGCCGGGGGTGTCCGCGCCTTCCAGGGTCGTCAGGTCGACCATGGAGATCGCCAGGTCGATGGCGTACGCCTTGGCGGCTGTCTTGATGGAACGAGTGCCGAGGGAGGCGGCGCGCGCCTCCAGGCCGACCGGGTCGACGCCGGGCAGCCCGTGGAGGAAGCGGCGCAGCGTGCTGTCGGACGCGGTGACGTCGGCGAGAGCGTGGGGTGCAGCTGTGGACATGGTCACCAGACGAGCATATCTACGCGCGTAGCGGGTGTACAGCCCTCGGGATTGTTCCGCGGGCGAGTGAGGGGGCGGGCGCGTGCCGTCTCCGGCGCGTGCGGGCCGTCCGTGGCTCGTCGCGCGGTTCCCCGCGCCCCGCGCGGGGCGCGACCTCGGCTGCGGGCAGGTGCGCGCCATCGTGCAGAATCGGACGTATGAGCACCTCGGATCAGGCCTCCGCGTCGACGCCCGGCAAGCCCGACGGCAAGCCCGACAACAGGCCCGACAACAAGCCCGTCTACAAGGACCGGGCGTACCGGTCGCCCGCCGGGCTCGTGGGCGGCGTGCTGCTGCTCGGGCTGATCGCCTGGCTCGGTGGGGACGCCGTGGTGTCCGGCGACGGGCGTACGCCCTGGCTGGCGCTGGCCTCGATGCTGGTGGCCGTGCCGGTGGTGGTCGCGTTCTCGGTGCGGCCGGCCGTGTTCGCCAACGACGACCGGCTGCGGGTGCGCAATCCGTTCCGGGTGATCGAACTGCCCTGGGCGAGCGTGGTGTCGCTGCGGTCCGGCTACACGAACGAGGTCATCGACGAGAGCGGCACCAAGTACCAGCTCTGGGCGATCCCCGTCTCGCTGCGGGGGCGCAAGAAGGCCCATCGGCAGCAGGCCCGGGAGGCCCGTCGGGCGGCCAGGGGCGACGGTGGCGGGCGTACCGCCGACGCCGGGCGGCCCGTGCGGGCGGAGGCCGATCAGGTCATGGCCGATCTGCGGGACCTGTGCGAGGCGCGGGCGAAGGCGGCCGGGTCGCAGGGGGAGCCGAGCGTGCGGTGGGCCTGGGAGATCGTGGGGCCCGCGGCGGCCGGAGCCGTGCTGTTGGTGGTGCTGATCGCGCTGGGGTGACACCGGCCTGGTCTGACATCGGTCCGGTGTGACACTGGTTCCGGTGTGACATCGGTCCGTTGTGACATCGGTCCGGTGTGACGTGGAGCTCCGGGGAGTCGTTTCCGTGAGGAACACCGGACGTCTGTTCTAGGGTGGCGCTGCTCGTGTGTCCCGCCTTCACAGCCTGGTCCGCTTGGATCGTGTCGGACCGCGCGGCGCAACCACGACGGCGGCCGGAGTGTCCACACAACGATGAGTACCGAGCTTGAGTCCCAGTTCCCGGCCGGGGTCTCCCCACCGCCGCGTCCCCTGCCCGCGTTCGCCGTGCCCGACGGCAGCGTCGCCTGGAGCGGGGAGAAGACGGAGGTCTGGGCGCGGACCCGGCCGCCCCTGTGGGTGCCCGCGCGGACGCGGCCCCTGCATCTGCTCGCCGTGGTCCCGGGTGGCCTGATCGTCGGCTTCTGGCTGGCGAACTTCGTGGAGGTGCCCGCCGCCCTCGCCGCGCTGGTGCCGTTGCAGCTGGTGTGGACCCTGGTCAGGCCCGAGGTCGTACGGTTCTCCGCGCCCGCCCTGCTGCTTCTGCTCGCCTGGTTCGGTGGCTCGCACGACGTGCCGACCCTGGTGGGCCTCCTCGCCGCGACCTTCACCTGGGCGGCGGCCGAGATCCGGCTGAGCAAGCGCCGACTCCAGCGGC
Organism: Streptomyces sp. MNU76; assembly: GCF_020982545.1. Taxonomy (GTDB): domain Bacteria; phylum Actinomycetota; class Actinomycetes; order Streptomycetales; family Streptomycetaceae; genus Streptomyces. The sequence continues at coordinate 1,019,303 of NZ_JAJKLK010000019.1, forward strand.
AGTGGGCGCTCGCGGCCACCGAGGGGGTCACGGCCACGGTGCCGGACCAGGCCGGGCCGCTGCGGCGCGGCCGGTTCCTCATGGGCTTCGGGGCCGTGCTGACCGTGGTCGGCGCGGGGATGCTCTCCGCCGTCTCCGGCTGGGACGTCGCCACCGACGGGCACCAGGCCACGCTCGTCGGCTGGTTCGTGGTCGGCTGGGGACTCACCACGTCGCTCTCCGGGCTGCTGGGCCGCCGCCGGTCCGCCGCGCTGCGGGGCGCTCCCGTGCCGGTGCTGCGGGTGCTCGTCCGCGACGGCGCCGACGGGGACGCGGAAGTGTTCGCCGTCGACGACATGGCGGCGCTGCGGCCGTTGTTCACGGTCGCCACCGAGCAGTGGTACGACGACGCCGACGAAGACGATGAGGACGCCGAGGAGGCCGAGGAGCGCGACGGCCGGTCGGAGCGGGACGCGCTCCTCGACGCCGTCGAGGGCGTCGACGAGGACGACGACCAGCCCGGTCCCCTGCGCGAGGCCGTGCTGTACGGGCTGCCCCACGACGGCGCCGAGATCGTGATCGTCAGCGCGGCGGAGGCGCCGGAGGCCCCGGGCGGGGCCGGCGGACCGGTGGACCTGGCAAAGCCGACGTCCGCCACGGCGTCCGCCGAGGGCGGTGCGCCCGCCGAACTGGTCGTCGAGTCGTCCAGCGGGCCCGTGCGGCCCCTGTCCGACCGGACCGTACGGCACCGGGCCGCCCGGCAGCGGGCCGGGGCGAAGCGGCACACGGTCCACGAGGAGCTGCGGGCCACGGCCGTCACGGAGAGCCGGGCGCGGCTGGGGGACGAGCCGGTGTCCCTGCGGCGCTGGCGGGCGGGCTGGGCGGACTGGGCCGCCGCCCTGTTCATGATCGCCGTGACCGCCGCCGTGGGGCTCTACCCGGACGGACCGACGCGCTACGTCCTCGGGGGGCTCCTCGGCCTCTTCGGCGTCCTGACGCTGCCCCAGATGCTCACCTGGCGCATCACAGCCGACCGTTCGGGGCTGTGGCTGAGCGGCTGGGGCAGGCCCCGGCACGTCACATGGGACGACCTCGCGACCGTGCGGTGCGCCGGTGCCGTGCTGACGGTGGACAGCCGCCAGGAGTCGTTCGAGCTGTGGAGCGTCCGGGCGGAGCGCTGGCGCTGGCTGGAGCGCAAGCTGCGGCTCGTTCACCCCTACGAGAGGACCGCCGCCGAGATCACCGCCCTGTGGCAGGAACCCTCACTGCGGCCGGAGGGGGAGTACGTCGGGCGGGGGATACCCCTGTGGCCGCTGAGTGCGGTGCTCGCCGTGGGGTGGGCGGCGGTGCTGGTGCTGGTGCCGTAACGGCTGTGCCGACGCAGTAGGGGCTGGTGCCGGTGAGGTCGGCGGACCGTGCCTCGCCGCCTCGCCGGCCCGCGCGTGGCGGAGGCCCCGGCCGGTGGGTGAACCGGCCGGGGCCCCGTGTGCGAGGAGAGGCAGGGCGGTCAGATGCCCGCTGCCGCCGAGAGGTCCCGCTTGATGCCGGTCAGCAGCTCCGTCGCCTTCGCGCGGGCCGCCGGGAGGGCGGTCGGGTCGGCGACGGGCACCACGACCTCCAGGTAGCACTTGAGCTTGGGCTCCGTGCCGCTGGGGCGGACGATGACACGGGCGCCGTCGAGCGTGTAGCGCAGGCCGTCCGTGGGCGGGAGCCGGTCCGTGCCCCGGGTCAGGTCCTCGGTCCCGGTGACGGCCAGGCCTGCGAGGACCATCGGGGGCCGCTCGCGGAGCCGCTCCATCGCGCGGGCGATCAGCGAGAGGTCCTCGACCCGCACCGACAGCTGGTCGGTGGCGTGCAGCCCGTGCTCGACGGCGATGTCGTCCAGCAGGTCGAGGAGGGTGCGGCCCTCCTCCTTCAGCCGCGAGGCGAGTTCCGTGATGAGCAGGGCCGCCGTGATGCCGTCCTTGTCGCGGACGCCCTCGGGGTCGACGCAGTAGCCGAGTGCCTCCTCGTAGCCGTAGCGCAGGCCCTCGACGCGGGCGATCCACTTGAAGCCGGTCAGGGTCTCCTCGTAGGGGAGGCCCGCCTTCTCGGCGATACGGCCGAGGAGGGAGGAGGAGACGATCGACTCGGCGAAGGTGCCCCGGGCGCCGCGCGCGACCAGGTGGGTGGCGAGGAGTGCGCCGACCTCGTCGCCGCGCAGCATGCGCCAGTCGGTGCCGTCCTTCACGGCCACGGCGCAGCGGTCCGCGTCCGGGTCGTTCGCCACGATCAGGTCGGGGTCCGTCTCGCGGGCCTTCGCGAAGGCCAGGTCCATCGCGCCGGGCTCCTCCGGGTTCGGGAAGGCGACCGTCGGGAACTCCGGGTCCGGGTCCGCCTGCTCGGCGACGAGGACGGGCTCGGGGAAGCCGGCCCGGGCGAAGGCGGCGAGCAGGGTGTCCCGGCCGACGCCGTGCATGGCCGTGTAGACCGTGCGGGCGGTCCGCGGGGAACCGGGGGCGAGCACCGCGTCCGTACGGGCCAGATAGGCCTCAAGGACGCTGTCGTCGAGGGTGTCCCAGCCGGCGTCCGGGCGGGGCACGTCGTCGAGGGAGCGGACGGCGTCGATCTCGGCCGCGATCCCGGCGTCGGCCGGGGGCACGATCTGGGAGCCGTCGCCCAGGTAGACCTTGTAGCCGTTGTCGCGCGGCGGGTTGTGGCTGGCCGTGACCTCCACACCGGCCACCGCGCCCAGATGCCTTATGGCGAAGGCCAGGACGGGCGTGGGCAGGGGGCGGGGGAGGACGGCCGCGCGCAGGCCCGCGCCGGTCATCACGGCGGCCGTGTCGCGGGCGAAGTCGGCGGACTTGTGGCGGGCGTCGTAGCCGATGACGACCAGGCCGCCGGTGTCGCCCTGCTTGTTGAGGTAAGCGGCGAGGCCGGCGGCGGCGCGGATGACGACCGCGCGGTTCATGCGCATGGGGCCGGCGCCGAGTTCGCCCCGGAGGCCGGCCGTGCCGAACTGGAGGGTGCCGGAGAAGCGGGTGGTCAGTTCCGCCGTGTCCGCCGCGTCGATCAGCCTGCCGAGTTCGTCCCGGGTGTCCGGGTCGGGGTCCTCGGCCAGCCACGCCTTGGCGCGGGCGATCAGGTCGTCGTGCACGGGGGTCAACCTCTCGTTCTATGTCTGCCGTCGGTCTTCTGCTGTGCCGTCGGTTCGATTGTCCTCGCCCCCGCCGCCCCTACCCATCCCAGGAGCTGCGCCCCTTTGACCCCGCTCTCAGTGGGTTCTTCGGGTGCGGGCCGGGTGGGGTTGCTCGCGCAGTTCCCCGCGCCCCTGAAAGACCAGGCCCTGCGGGCCTGGAAGGGTGCGGGGCTTGAAAAGCACGGGGCGCAGCCCCTGCTTTTCAGGGGCGCGGGGAACTGCGCGACCAGCCCCCACCCACCCGCACCCGACAACGCACCCCCGGCGGAGCCCTCCGCGCTACAGCCGGTTCAGGACCTGCGTCAGCAGCGCGCCCATGCGGGTCGCCGAGTCGCGGCCCGCCTGGAGGACCTCCTCGTGGTTGAGGGGCTCGCCCGTCATCCCGGCCGCCAGGTTCGTCACCAGGGAGATGCCCAGGATCTCGGCGCCCGCCTCGCGCGCGGCGATGGCCTCCAGGACCGTGGACATCCCGACGAGGTCCGCGCCGATCACGCGGGCCATGCGGATCTCCGCCGGGGTCTCGTAGTGCGGGCCCGTGAACTGCGCGTAGACGCCCTCCTCCAGGGAGGGGTCGATCTCCTTGCACAGGGCGCGCAGGCGCGGGGAGTAGAGGTCCGTGAGGTCGACGAAGTTCGCGCCGACGATCGGCGACGTCGCCGTCAGGTTCAGGTGGTCGCTGATCAGCACCGGCTGGCCGGGGCGCATGCCCTCGCGCAGACCACCGCAGCCGTTGGTGAGGACGATCGTCTTCACACCGGCGGCGACGGCCGTACGGACGCCGTGCGCGACGGCGGCGACGCCGCGCCCCTCGTAGTAGTGGGTGCGGCCCAGGAAGACGAGCGCGCGCTTGTCGCCGATCCTGTACGAGCGGACCTTGCCGCCGTGCCCCTCGACCGCCGGCGGCGGGAAGCCGGGCAGCTCGGTGACCTGGAACTCGGCCTCGGGGGCGCCCAGGGCGTCCACGGCCGGGGCCCAGCCGGAGCCCATCACGAGAGCGACGTCGTGGGTCTCGGCGCCCGTCAGCTCACGCAGGCGCGCGGCGGCGGCGTCGGCGGCGGCGTACGGGTCGTTCTGGATGTCGTCCGGAAGAAGAGATGCGTTCACGTGACGAGGGTATCCGGTTTGGGCCTACGCGCGTAGATGACCAGGCTCCCGGGATCCGGATCGTTGCCTTGTCGTTTCCAACACCGAGGGAGGCGCTCGCCCCCCCCGGGCCGGTCCCTCAGCAGGGGCGTTTGCGGAGTTCCATCACATAGTCGTGCGGCGCGCCCGCCGACTCCGCCGCGTCCGCGACCTCACCCAGATAGCGGGCGGAGGGCAGGCCGCCCTCGTAGCCGTTGAGGACGTAGACCCAGGCAGGTTCCTCACCGTCCAGCGTGTGTACGCGGACCCGCATCCGGCGGTATATGTCCAGCCCGACGCCGACCCACCGGTCCATCGCGTCCTCGTCCATGGGGGCGATGTCGTAGAGGGCCACGAAGACCTGGGAGCGGGGGGCCTCCACGACGGTGGCCAGGGCGCCCTCCCAGCCCATGTGCTCGCCGCCGAAGGTCAGCCGCCAGTCGTTCAGCCAGCCGGTTGCGCGCAGCGGGGAGTGGGGGGCGCGGCGGGACATCAGACGCGAGTCCAGGTTGCCGGCGTAGGCGGCGTAGAGCGACATGGGGGAGAGGGTACGGGAGCGCTCCGCTTGGGGGCCGGGCGCCTGAGGGGTGGAGGGGTGCGGTTGTTCGGCGGGTGCGGGTGTGTTGTGGCTGGTCGCGCAGTTCCCCGCGCCCCTTGCGGGGCGGCCCGCACCCCCGACTCGTTGGCACCCCCGCTCGTGCGGGACAATGGGGCATGTGACTCGGATCGTGATCATCGGTGGCGGACCCGGCGGATATGAAGCGGCGCTGGTGGCCGCGCAACTCGGCGCGGAGGTGACCGTCGTGGACTGCGACGGTCTGGGCGGGGCGTCGGTGCTGACCGACTGCGTGCCGTCGAAGACCCTCATCGCGACGGCCGAGGTGATGACGACCTTCGACTCCTCCTATGAGGAGCTGGGGATCATCGTCGCCGACGACACCCCGCACATCGACACGCCCGCGCGTGTCGTGGGTGTGGACCTCGGCAAGGTCAACCGGCGTGTGAAGCGGCTCGCGCTGGCGCAGTCGCACGACATCACCGCCTCGGTGACGCGCGCCGGCGCACGGGTCATGCGCGGGCGCGGGCGGCTCGTGGGGCAGCAGGACCTCGACGGGTCGCGCAAGGTCGTCGTGCGGGCGGCGGACGGGTCCGAGGAGACCCTGACCGCCGACGCCGTGCTCATCGCCACCGGCGGACATCCGCGCGAACTGCCCGACGCGCAGCCGGACGGTGAGCGCATCCTCAACTGGACGCAGGTCTACGACCTGGACGAGCTGCCGGAAGAGCTGATCGTCGTCGGATCCGGTGTCACCGGTGCCGAGTTCGCCGGCGCCTACCAGGCGCTCGGGTCGCGCGTCACCCTCGTCTCCAGCCGCGACCGGGTGCTGCCGGGCGAGGACCCGGACGCCGCCGCCGTCCTGGAGGACGTGTTCCGGCGGCGCGGCATGAACGTCATGGCACGGTCCCGCGCCGAGTCCGCCAAACGGGTGGGGGACCGGGTCGAGGTCGCGCTCGCGGACGGGCGCGTCATCACCGGCTCGCACTGTCTGATGGCCGTCGGCGCCGTCCCCAACAGCGCCGGGATGGGCCTGGAGGAGGCCGGGGTCAAGGTCAAGGAGTCCGGGCACATCTGGACCGACAAGGTGTCGCGGACCACCGCCCCCGGCGTGTACGCGGCCGGTGACGTCACCGGGGTGTTCGCCCTGGCGTCCGTCGCCGCCATGCAGGGCCGTATCGCCATGTACCACTTCCTCGGCGACGCCGTGGCCCCGCTGAACCTGAAGACCGTGTCGTCCAACGTCTTCACCGACCCCGAGATCGCCACCGTCGGCTACACCCAGGCCGACCTGGACGCGGGCGTCATCGACGCCGTCGGGGTGAAGCTGCCGCTGCTGCGCAACCCGCGCGCCAAGATGCAGGGCATCCGGGACGGCTTCGTCAAGATCTTCTGCCGGCCGGGCACCGGCATCGTCGTGGGCGGTGTGGTGGTCTCGCCGCGCGCCTCCGAGCTGATCCACCCGATCTCGATCGCGGTCGACAACAACCTGACGGTCGAGCAGATCGCGAACGCGTTCACCGTGTATCCGTCCCTGTCCGGCTCGATCGCCGAGGTCGCGCGCCAGCTCCACACACGCAAGTCGGGCGGAGGGGTCTGACGACCCGTAGGGTTCGCACGGTCCGTACGGATCGCATGGTCCGTTCGGACCGTGCGATCTGTGCGTTCTGACCGATGTGTGCCGAGTTCCGTCCGGGATGGCCCCTATATCACTTCTCGCCCCACCCTGCGAACAACTTCTGCTATTCGGCGCAAACTGCTGAAAGCGGATGGTCGTTGGCGTTACTGTCAGTTTCGTGTTCGCTGCAGAACGTCGTCAATTGATCCTCGAAATGGTGCGGGCCAATGGAGCCGTGTCGCTCCGTGAGCTCGCCCGCGTCGTCCAGACCTCCGAAGTGACCGTACGGCGGGACGTGCGCGCTCTGGAGGCAGAAGGACTCCTCGACCGCCGACACGGCGGTGCGGTATTGCCGGGCGGGTTCACGCGGGAGTCCGGCTTTCCGCAGAAATCCCATCTCGCGACCGCCGAGAAGACGGCCATCGCCGATCTCGCCGCGAGCCTCGTCGAAGAGGGCGAGGCCATCGTGGTCGGGGCGGGGACCACCACGCAGGAGCTGGCACGCCGGCTCGCGCGGGTCCCCGGGCTGACCGTCGTCACCAACTCCCTGTTGGTGGCCCAGGCGTTGGCCCATGCCAACCGTGTGGAGGTCGTGATGACCGGCGGTACCCTGCGCGGTTCCAACTACGCCCTGGTCGGTTCCGGAGCCGAGCAGTCCCTCCAGGGGCTGCGTGTCTCCAAGGCCTTCCTCTCCGGGAGCGGACTGACCGCCGAACGCGGCCTGTCCACGTCCAACATGCTGTCGGCGTCCGTCGACCGCGCGCTGGTCCAGGCCGCCGCCGAGGTCGTCGTGCTCGCCGATCACACCAAGCTCGGCACCGACACCATGTTCCAGACGGTGCCGACGGATGTGATCACCCGGCTGGTCACCGACGATCCGTCCGGCCACGACGACCGCGCGGTCACCGAGCTGCAGGCCCTGGCCGATCAGGGTGTGCAGATCTCCGTGGCCGGGGCGTCGGGCGCCGGGGGAGCGGGAGGCGATCCCGTCCCGGCGCGCCCTTCGCGCCGGGACCTGCCCCTTCCGGGGCCCCGCCGCAACCAGGTCCACGGCACCGCGCCCCAGCTGCGCACCGCCACGGTTCTGGGGGACCAGCCGCCCGCCGGTGAACGGGAACGGGAGCGGGCGGCCCGGGTCGCGGATCTGCGGCGCCGGTAGGGGGCGTGAGCCGCGGCGTCGGGCAGGGCGCGTGAGCCGCGGCGTCGGGCAGGGGAGCGCGGGCTGAGCCCGGGTGGGCTCGGGCCGGCGGTTGCTACGGCTTCAGGCCGCGCAAGGTGAGCGTCAGCAGGCGGTCGGCCAACTCCGGGTCGTCCGGGGTTTCCTCGGCCGCCAGCGCGATCGCGTGGGTGAGCTGGAGCAGATCTCCGATGGACACGTCGTCGCGTACGACGTGAGCGTGTTGCGCCCGCCGAAGGAGGGCCGTACCCGCCTCCCGGATCGGGGCGCAGCACCGGGCCAGGTCCGAGGGGTTCTCGTCCACGGCGCGGGAGTCCGCGTACGAGACCGTCATCAGCGCTTGCGCCAGTCCCCGGTATTCGCCCGCATGGGTGATGATGTCGCGCAGCCAGGCGACGAGCGCCGAGCAGGGGTGTTCCGCGCGCAGGTGTACCTGGGAGCGGGCCAGCAGATCGGCGACGGCTTCCTCGAAGACCGCGCTCAGGAGGGCCTGGCGGTTCGGGAAGTGGCGGTACAGGGTGCCGATGCCCACGTCCGCCCGGCGGGCGATGTCCTCGAGCGAGGCGGCGGTGCCGTGGGCCGCGAAGGCGAGGCGGGCCTCCATGAGCAGGCGGTCGTGGTTGCGACGCGCGTCCGCGCGCATGGGCCTCCGGCCTGCTGCGGGAAGCCGGGTCCCTGCGGGAGGCTGGGCCGGGGTGAGGCTCACTGCGGTGTTCACCTGCTCTCTTCTGCTGGGGGCGCCTTCAGCCCAAGAGCTCGGGTGACGGAGGAAGGTGCGCGGGTGCAGCGGCGTGGGGCTTCTCGCGCGGTTCCCCGCGCCCCCAAGAAGATGGGGCGCGGGGATTTCACGTGCTGGTCAGTCCTTGATTTCGCAGATGGGGGCGCCCGAGGTGAGGGAGGCGCCGACCTCCGCGGTGAGGCCCTTGACGGTGCCGGAGCGGTGGGCGTTCAGCGGCTGCTCCATCTTCATGGCCTCCAGGACGACGATGAGATCGCCTTCCTTGACCTCCTGGCCCTCCTCGACGGCCACCTTGACGATGGTGCCCTGCATCGGAGAGGCGAGGGTGTCGCCGGAGGCCGCCGGGCCCGACTTCTTGGCCGCGCGGCGCTTCGGCTTCGCGCCGGCGGCGAGGCCGGTGCGGGCCAGGGTCATGCCCAGGGCGGCCGGGAGGGAGACCTCCAGGCGCTTGCCGCCGACCTCGACCACGATCGTCTCGCGGTCGGCGTCGTCGTCGGCCTCGGTGGTGTCGGCGGGGGCCGCGAAGGGCTTGATGTCGTTGACGAACTCGGTCTCGATCCAGCGGGTGTGGACCGTGAACGGGTCGCTGGAGCCGGTCAGTTCGGGAGCGAACGCCGGGTCCTTGACCACCACGCGGTGGAAGGGGATCGCGGTGGCCATGCCCTCGACGGTGAACTCGTCCAGAGCGCGGGCCGCGCGCTGCAGGGCCTGCTGCCGGGTGGCACCGGTGACGATCAGCTTGGCCAGGAGGGAGTCCCACGCCGGGCCGATGACGCTGCCGGACTCCACGCCCGCGTCCAGGCGGACACCGGGGCCCGAGGGCGCGGTGAACGTGGTGACCGTGCCGGGCGCCGGAAGGAAGCCCCGGCCCGGGTCCTCGCCGTTGATGCGGAACTCGAAGGAATGGCCGCGCATCGGCGGGTCGTCGTAGCCCAGTTCCTCGCCGTCGGCGATACGGAACATCTCGCGGACCAGGTCGATGCCGGTGACCTCCTCGGTGACCGGGTGCTCCACCTGGAGGCGGGTGTTGACCTCCAGGAAGGAGATCGTGCCGTCCATGCCGACCAGGAACTCGACGGTGCCGGCGCCGACGTAGCCGGCCTCCTTGAGGATCGCCTTGGAGGCGGCGTACAGCTCGGCGTTCTGCGCCTCGGACAGGAAGGGGGCCGGGGCCTCCTCGACCAGTTTCTGGTGGCGGCGCTGGAGCGAGCAGTCACGGGTCGAGACGACGACCACGTTGCCGTGCTGGTCCGCCAGGCACTGGGTCTCGACGTGACGGGGCTTGTCGAGGTAGCGCTCCACGAAGCACTCGCCCCGGCCGAAGGCGGCGACGGCCTCGCGCACGGCGGAGTCGTACAACTCGGGGACCTCTTCGAGGGTGCGGGCGACCTTCAGGCCGCGGCCGCCACCGCCGAAGGCGGCCTTGATCGCGATCGGCAGCCCATGCTCCTTGGCGAAGGCCACGACCTCCTCGGCGCCCGAGACCGGGTCCGGGGTACCCGCGACCAGCGGGGCACCGGCGCGCTGGGCGATGTGACGGGCCGCCACCTTGTCACCCAGGTCCCGGATCGCCTGCGGCGGCGGGCCGATCCAGATCAGACCCGCGTCCAGGACCGCCTGCGCGAACTCCGCGTTCTCCGAGAGGAACCCGTAGCCCGGGTGGACCGCGTCCGCGCCCGCGTCCTTCGCCGCCTGGAGGACCTTGCCCATGTCCAGGTAGCTGGTCGCCGGAGTGTCACCGCCCAACGCGAACGCCTCGTCCGCGGCGCGCACATGCAGCGCGTCCCGGTCCGGATCGGCGTACACGGCCACGCTCGCGATCCCGGCGTCCCGGCACGCCCGGGCGACGCGGACAGCGATTTCGCCTCGGTTGGCGATCAACACCTTGCGCACGATGGCTCCCTCTCCTTGAAACAAGCCGAGTTTAGGGACTGCCGACACGGCGTTTCGACCCGTCCACAATGGTGAGCTTGCCCACACGGAGCGTGCATCGAGGCTCACTCAACCCGCGAAATCCCTTGTCGCACAGCATGGCGCAGGACTCCACGCGAAAACCCTAGCCCTCTGATGTGGTCAAGGTCTCTGTGCGGCCATGCTGCGGCCGGTTGGGTTTCTTTGTGGAGTCCCTACTAATGGCCCAACGATTCTTTGCTCTCGTGAGAACCCTTGTCCCGAGGTTTACCCGTTAGTAGCGTTCGCGATGTCTCGAACACCTACCTGGGGTAACGAGAGCGACTGGCGAGAGCGGAAGTGGGTGGGGCCGGTGATCCGCAGACCGGTGGCGGTACTGACGGCGATCGTGCTGTTCGTGGAAGGGCTCGGGATCGCCGGGGTCCAGTGGCTCCTCGGCACCGTCGTCGACCGGCAGAAGATGTCGCTCGCCGGGCTGGATTCCGGCGCGATGTCCGTCTCCACGAAGGCCGGGGGTGTCCTCTTCGGCCTCTACTTCGTCTTCTGCGGGGTCGTCGCGCTGCTCGTGGCGCTGCGCAACCGTCCCCCCGCCGGGCTCGGCAGGATCCTGCTCATCAGCGTCGCCGTCGTGCACGGGCTGCTCGGGGCTCTCACCGTGGGGCTGGTCGGGTGGGGCGCGTTCGCGTTCATGATGGTGGTGCTGGGGCTGGTGCTGCTCACCCTGATGACGTACGACCGGCAGGACGGGGTCGCTGACGCCGGGCCAGGTGGGTCCGGGGCCGACGGGGTGCCGGGGTGCCGGGGTGCCGGGAGCACCGGGGGCGGGGCCGGAGCAGGCCGCTCCGGCCGCGCCCGGCGCCTCGTGAGGGCTCGCGTCAGTCGGTGCGGGGTGTCCACAGGTCGGTGATGGACACGCCGAGCCGGGCCAGCAGGCGGCGGAGCAGGGGAAGGCTGATGCCGATGACGTTCCCGTGGTCGCCGTCGATGCCGTCGATGAACGGCGCCGAGCGGCCGTCGAGCGTGAACGCCCCCGCGACGTAGAGGGGTTCGCCCGAGGCCACGTACGCGGCGATCTCCTCGTCCGTGGGGTCGCCGAAATGGACGACCGTGGAAGCGGTCGCGGAGGTGTAGCGGCCGGTGGTGGTGTCGTAGACGCAGTGGCCCGTCTGGAGGGTGCCGGCACGGCCGCGCATGGACTTCCAGCGGGCGGTGGCCTCCTCGGCGTCGGCGGGCTTGCCGAGGGCCTCGCCGTCGAGGTCGAGGACCGAGTCGCAGCCGATGACGAGGGCGCCCTTGACCTCGGGCTTCGCGGCGACGACGGAGGCCTTGGCCTCGGCGAGGGCCAGGGCCAGGTCGGCGGGGGTGGGCGCGGACACGGCGTCCTCGTCCACACCACTGACGATCACCTCGGGCGCGAGGCCGGCCTGGCGCAGGAGGTTGAGCCGGGCGGGGGACTGGGAGGCGAGGACCAGGCGACGGTGGGTGTGTGGGGCGGTCATGCGCTCAGGGTATTGCGTGGGTTGACGGGTGCGGGCCGGGTGGAGCGCGTTGTCGGGTGCGGGCTGAGCGGGGCGAGTGGGGTGCGTTGTCGGGTGCGGGTGGGTGGGGACTGGTCGCGCGGTTCCTCGCCCCCTGAGGGGTGCGACTCGTCCGTCGGGTGCGGATGCGGGTGGGGCGGGGGCGCGGGGTGTCCGTCCTCGGAACGGCGCGGAATCGGTGGGCTGGAGAGTTCGACGAGTTGACGCGCCAACCGCTGCGGGCGGAGACCCCCGACACGCCCCCTTCTCGCCGTACGCGGCTCTCCCCACGGCGGGGTGCTCAGAGGATGCCCAGGACCAGCATCGCCAGGAGCATGGCGCAGGCCATGAGCACGCCGAGCCGCCGAAGCATGGCCTGCGTGTCGCGCAGTTCCTTCGGCGGCTCGTTCTCAGGGTCGGACCAGAGCATGCTGCGATGGTGCGCCGCCCGCGGGCCGGGCGCCTGAGTACGCGTACTCAATTCGGTAGGCGAGGTTCCGCTCAGCCGGGCCAGTAGGTGCGGCTCCACGTGGTGGGGCCCGGGGCCGGCAGGCGGTGCGCGGCGATGCGGGACGGGTCGGACCAGGAGTCCCGGGGGGCGGGCGCGCCGGGCGGCTCGGTGGCCGCCGCCGCGGCGCGGGCGCGGACCACCGCCAGGGCGGCGGCCAGCTCCTCCGGGGTCGGGTTTCCGCGTACGACCTTGATGGTCATGTCGGCTCCCAGCGGGGTTGGAGAGGGCTACAGGGGGATGTTGCCGTGCTTCTTGGGGGGCAGGGACTCACGCTTGGTGCGGAGTTGGCGCAGGCCGCGGACGAGGTGGCGGCGGGTCTCGGAGGGCGGGATGACGGCGTCGACGTAGCCGCGCTCGGCTGCCGTGTAGGGGTTGAGGAGGGTGTCCTCGTATTCCTGGATGAGGCGGGCGCGTACCGCTTCGCGTTCGTCGTCAGGGGCGGCGGCGATGGTGCGGCGGTGCAGGATGTTGACCGCGCCCTGGGCGCCCATGACGGCGATCTGGGCGGTGGGCCAGGCGAGGTTGAGGTCGGCGCCGAGGTGCTTGGAGCCCATGACGTCGTAGGCGCCGCCGAAGGCCTTGCGGGTGATGACGGTGATGAGAGGGACGGTGGCCTCGGCGTAGGCGTAGATGAGCTTGGCGCCGCGGCGGATGATCCCTTCGTGTTCCTGGCCGACGCCCGGGAGGAAGCCGGGGACGTCGACGAAGGTCAGCACGGGGACGTTGAAGGCGTCGCAGGTGCGCACGAAGCGGGCCGCCTTCTCGGAGGCGTCGATGTCCAGGCAGCCGGCGAACTGCATCGGCTGGTTGGCGACGATGCCCACGGGGTGGCCCTCGACACGGCCGAAGCCGGTGAGGATGTTCGGCGCGAAGAGCGCCTGGGTCTCGAAGAACTCCGCGTCGTCCAGGACGTGTTCGACGACCGTGTGCATGTCGTAGGGCTGGTTGGCGCTGTCCGGGACGAGGGTGTCGAGTTCGCGGTCCTCGTCGGTGAGGGTGAGGTCCGCGTGCTCGGGGAACGCCGGGGGCTCGCTGAGGTTGTTCGAGGGGAGGTAGGAGAGGAGCTGCTTGACGTATTCGATGGCGTCCTTTTCGTCGCCGGCCATGTGGTGGGCGACGCCTGAGGTGGCGTTGTGGGTGCGGGCGCCGCCGAGCTCCTCGAAGCCGACGTCCTCGCCGGTGACCGTCTTGATGACGTCCGGGCCGGTGATGAACATGTGCGAGGTCTGGTCGACCATGACCGTGAAGTCGGTGATCGCGGGGGAGTACACCGCTCCGCCCGCGCAGGGGCCGACGACGAGGCTGATCTGGGGGATCACGCCGCTCGCGTGGGTGTTGCGGCGGAAGATCTCGCCGTACATGCCGAGGGCCATGACGCCCTCCTGGATGCGGGCGCCGCCGGAGTCGTTGATGCCGATGACCGGACAGCCGGTCTTGAGGGCGAAGTCCATGGCTTTCATGATTTTTTGGCCGAAGACCTCGCCGAGCGAGCCGCCGAGGACGGTGAAGTCCTGGGAGAAGACGGCTACCGGGCGGCCGTCGACCGTGCCGTAGCCGGTGACGACGCCGTCGCCGTAGGGGCGGTTGTTCTCCATGCCGAAGTCGGTGGAGCGGTGCCGGGCGAACTCGTCGAACTCCACGAAGGAGTCCTCGTCGAGGAGCAGCTCGATCCGCTCACGGGCCGTCAACTTGCCCTTGGCGTGCTGCTTCTCCACCGCGCGCTCGGAGCCGGCGTGCGTCGCCTCGTGGATACGGCGCTGCAGATCCGCGAGCTTCCCCGCGGTCGTGTGAATGTCGATGCTTGCTGGCTCTACCGGCTCGGACATCGGGGTGCGGCTCCCTGCCTGCTCATGGTGACGTGAGGGATCAGTCAGTACGTGCTGCGCGGTGCGTGCTCATAAGTGGATGCGGTTACTCATCCGTAGCGTAGTGCTGCGCACAGCGTTCGGCAGTGCGGCGTTTACCACACTCCTGGCCCCTTCCGCTCGCACGATCGGGGCGTCGCGGCGGGACACGTCGGAGGGTGACATCACGAGAGTGGTCGAGCGCCCGTGAACCTCGGCTCGTCAGGGCCTGGAATCCGTCCCCTTCTCGCGGGGCGGAGGATGTCAAACCTAGGGTGGGTTGCATGACGAACCCACCAGGTGCACAAGGTGACCCGTCCAGCGGACCGGGTGAGCCGAGGTCGGACCGCTGGTCCGACCTCGACCGGCCGCCCCTCAACTCCGCCTCCCTGCGCCGGGCCCTGGTCCGGGAGGGCGGGCTGTGGAGTTCCCTGGACGTGGTGCCCGTGATCGGTTCCACCAACACCGATCTCGCGGGGCGGGCCGACCGGCTTCCCGAGGGCGCGGTGCTCGTCGCCGAGGAGCAGAACGCGGGCCGGGGGCGGCTCGACCGCGTCTGGACCGCGCCGCCGCGTTCCGGTCTGTTCCTCTCCGTCCTCCTCAAGCCGACCGAGGTGCCCGTACGGCACTGGGGCTGGCTGCCGCTCCTCACCGGGGTCGCCGTCGCGACCGGGCTGTCCCGGGCCGCCGGGGTCGACACGGCGCTCAAGTGGCCCAACGACCTGCTGGTGACCGTGGGGGGCGAGGAGCGCAAGGCCGGCGGGATCCTCGCGGAGCGGGCGGGCTCGGAGGGTGTCGTGATCGGGATCGGCATCAACGTCAGCCTGCGCGAGGAGGAGCTGCCGGTGCCCGCGGCGGGGTCGCTGGCGCTCGCCGGCGCCGTGAGAACGGACCGTGATCCGCTGCTGCGGGCCGTGCTGCGGTCGCTGGAGGAGTGGTACGGGCGGTGGCGGGCGGCCGGGGGTGATCCGTCCGCGAGCGGGCTCCAGGAGACCTATGCCGCGGGGTGCGCGACGCTGGGCGCACCGTGCGGGCCGAGCTGCCCGGGGATCGGTCGGTGGTGGGGAGGCCGTGGCCGTGGACGGGGACGGCGGCTCGTCATCGCCACGGAGGACGGGGTGCAGGAGCCGGTGGGGGCGGGGACATCGTGCACTTGCGGCCTGTGTGACGGGCTGCTGTGGGACCCGTGCGGCCTGTGGGACCGGTGCGGCCTGTGGGACCGGTGCGTGTTGGGGTGCTGGGAGGTGTGGCTGGTGAGGGCTGGGAACTCGGGGGTGGTGCTGGGTGAGGCGGGTTTCGCTCACCGGCATTTGCCGGGTACCGCCTGCGCCCACCCGTGCCGCCCCAGCGGCACGACTGCCCGCAGCAGTATGGGCATGACCGCCCGCTGTGGCGTCGGGCGGTGATGACGGAGGGCGTCCACCAGCGGCCCCACCTGACGGAGTGAGCTGGCGCACACCTGCCGTAGAGTTGAGGCCGGTCGAGTACGTGACCGCGGGAGATCGGAAGGGCAGCAGGAGTGAGCGTCGAGGACACGGGCTCCGGCACGAACGCGGATGGCCGCGTGGAGCCGCCCCCTCTCTCGGCTTCGCTCGAGCGGGGCGAGCCCCACGACGTGGACGCCGGCGAGGAGGACCCTCTGGCGCTGCGGCTCGAAGGGCTGATCCTCGGTGCCGAGCGCCGGTACACCCCTTTTCAGGCGGCACGCAGCGCCGGTGTCTCCATGGAGCTGGCGTCCCGTTTCTGGCGGGCCATGGGCTTCGCGGACATCGGTCAGGCCAAGGCGCTGACCGAGGCCGACGTACTCGCGCTGCGGCGCCTGGCCGGTCTCGTCGAGGCGGGGCTGCTGAGTGAGGCCATGGCGGTGCAGGTGGCCCGTTCGACCGGGCAGACCACGGCACGGCTGGCCGAGTGGCAGATCGACTCCTTCCTGGAGGGGCTGACCGAGCCGCCGGAGCCGGGGATGACCCGGACCGAGGTGACGTATCCGCTGATCGAGCTGTTGCTCCCGGAGCTGGAGGAGTTCCTCGTCTACGTCTGGAGGCGTCAGCTCGCCGCCGCCACCGGGCGGGTCGTGCAGGCCGCGGACGACGAGGAGATGGTCGACCGGCGCCTCGCGGTCTGCTTCGCGGATCTCGTGGGGTTCACGCGGCTGACCCGTCGGATGGAGGAGGAGGAGCTCGGCGAGCTGGTCGAGGCCTTCGAGACCACGGCGGCGGACCTGGTGGCGGCGAACGGGGGGCGGCTCATCAAGACCCTCGGTGACGAGGTCCTGTACGCCACGGACGACGCCGGTGTCGCCGCCGAGATCGCTCTGCGTCTCATCGAGACCATGGCCAACGACGAGACCATGCCCGAGCTGCGCGTCGGCATGGCCTTCGGCACGGTGACGACGCGGATGGGTGACGTCTTCGGGTCCACCGTGAACCTCGCGAGCCGGCTCACCTCGATAGCGCCGAAGGACGCGGTCCTCGTCGACGGTGCCTTCGCCGAGGAGCTGATCCGTACGGGCGAGGCGCCCGCCTCCGAGGCCGAGGCCGCCGAGGCCGCGGCCGCCGCGGAGAAGGAGGGCGAGGAACCGCCCACGTACCGCTTCGCCCTCCAGCCGATGTGGCAACGCCCTGTGCGCGGGCTGGGCGTGGTCCAGCCGTGGCTGCTCACGCGGCGTGGCTGATGTCCGCCACCTCCGCTACCTGCTCAGGGCGTCGTTGACGCATACGCCGACGATCGGGACGCAGAGGCCCGGCTTCGTGGGCTTCGTGGGTGTGGTCGTGTCGCCGGGGTCGGTCGGTGTGGTCGGTGAGTCGGGCGCGGTCGGCTGCCGAGGGCTGCCGCCGGGGCTGGGTGGGTGCCGGAGCGCTGGGGCTGAGGGCTTCCGGAGCGCGGGGGCCGTGGAGGTGTCCCGGGGCGGTGGGGTCCTGGGGAGGTCGCGTGTGCCGGGGGCGGAGGGATGTCCACGCCGATGGAGGGGCGGGCTGGTAGCCGGACGGGGTCGGCGTGGGGGCGGATGCTCCCGATGAGGGCGGCTGTTGAGTGGGCGTGGGCTTCCCGGCGCCCATGGGGTGTCGGCGGTCGGGGTGCCCGCGTCGGGGAGGGCTCGCCGCCCACGGTGGCTCCCGCCCTGGTCGTCCCGTCCGTGATGTCGTCCGCCGCGCTCGGTGCCGGGCCTGCCGCGCCGACGCCGCCGACCGGGTCCGACGACAGCCGTACGAGGCTCAGCGCGCCCGCCGCCAGGGCCATCCCGCCCACCGCGAACAGCAGCTTCCGGGGCCGGGGCCGCCGGTGCCGCCTCGCGGGCGGGGCGGGCCTGGGGCGAGTGCTCGGTGGAGGCGCCGGCTGTGGTCGCGGAGAGGGCGGCGGAGAGGGGCGTCGTGTGGCCTGCGGGGGCCGTGGACGGTTTCCAGGGCGGCGAGGGGGTCGTCGGCCTCGGGGAAGCTTCTGGCGGCGTGGCGGCCGTCCGGGCTGTGGGAGGCACTGCTGCTGTCGGTGACTGCGGTGACTGCGGTGACTGCGGTGACTGCTGTGGTTGTTGCTGTGCCTGCGGTGGCTGGTGTGGCGCCCGTGGTGTGGTCTGCGTCGGCCTGGTGGCCGTGGTCGTCGTCATGGTCCGTCCCTCCCCTGTGCGCCCGTGCCCCTCGGTGCGCCTATGGCGGAGCGCAGGCTATGCGGCGTAGTGGGCGGTGTGGCCGGAGAAGGCCCGGATGTCACCCGTACGGGGAGAAGGTCGCCGGGGCAGGTCAAGGGACGGTTCCGTGAGCACTCCCGTTGGGGTGGCCGACGGGCGCACGGCTGACGCTGCCGATTGCCGGTGGATCGTCTGCCGGCGTATCCGGAGCCCGGTCAGGGTTTCGTTCGGTGGGGGTGGCTGGGATGATCGGGGTGGTTGTTAACTGTCGTTAACCGGGAGGGTGTCATGGGTGAGGGTGTGGAGCAGACGGGGGAGCGGCGGTTCGGGGAGTTCGTCGTGGTGCGGCGGCACGGGTACGTCGCCGAACTCGCGCTGGACCGGCCCAAGGCCATGAACGCCGTGTCGACCGACATGGCCCGCTCCGTCGCGGCGGCGTGCGGCGCGCTCGCCGCCGACCGGGACGTACGCGTCGTCGTGGTGACGTCCACGCACGAGCGGGCGTTCTGCGTGGGGGCGGATCTGAAGGAGCGGAACTCCTTCAGCGACGCCGACCTGGTGCGGCAGCGGCCCGTCGCGCGCGCCGCGTACACCGGCGTGCTGGAGCTGCCGATGCCCACGATCGCCGCCGTGCACGGCTTCGCGCTGGGCGGCGGCTTCGAGCTGGCCCTGTCCTGCGACCTGATCGTGGCCGACCGTACGGCGGTGGTAGGGCTGCCGGAGGTGTCGGTGGGGGTGATCCCGGGCGGTGGGGCACGCAGCTGCTGCCGCGTCGGGTGGGGCCGCGCGGGCCGCCGAGCTGATCTTCACGGCGCGGCGGCTGGAGGCCGAGGAGGCGCGGGAGCTGGGGCTCGTGGACGAGTTGGTGGCGGAGGGGCGGGACCGCGCGGAGGCGTTGACGCTGGCCGAGCGCATCGCCGCGAACTCGCCGGTCGGGCTGCGGGCGGCCAAGCGCGCGCTGCGTCTGGGCCACGGGCTCGACCTGCGGGCCGGTCTGGAGGTCGAGGACGCGGCCTGGCGCTCGGTCGCGTTCTCGGGCGACCGGGCGGAGGGCGTGGCCGCGTTCAACGAGAAGCGGAAGCCGGCCTGGCCGGGGGAGTGACGCCGGGGCCGGTTCGTGTGCGCCGGTGCCGCGGGGGCGTGCCCTCCTGGCCGTCTCGTGGTCGTCTCGTGGACGTTCGGCTCCGGTGCCCGGTGCCCGTACCCCTGTTCGCCCCACTAACGTCACGAATCAGGGCAAAGCTACCTAGCCTGGGGTGATGGGAGAGGACAGGCGGCTGAGGGCCGTGGTCGCGTTGGCGCGGGGGATGGCGGGGGCGCGTACGTCGCCGGAGACGTGGTGGGCGGCCGCGGACGGATCGTGCCGGGCGCTCTCGGGGAGCTTCGCCGCGCTGTCCGTGTGGGAGCGGGAGCGCGGGCTGCTGCGGGTGCTGGTGAACGTGGGGAACCGGGCGGCGGACGAGGAGGAGTTCCCGGAGGACGAGACGTACCCGGTGCACGAGTTCCCGGAGATCGCCGAGTTCCTGCACGAACGGTGGCTGGAGGGCGGTGAGCCCAACGCCTGGGTGGAGACGGCTGCCGGACCGGTCGGCGGGCGGCGGCCCGGCGGCTACTGTCATCAGCGGGTCGCCGCGCTGCGCCGACGCGGGCGCGGCTGCTGCGTGGTGGCGCCCGTGGTGCTGAACGGCCGGGCGTGGGGCGAACTGTATGTGGCCCGGCCCGCCGGGGAGCCCGTCTTCCACGGCGACGACGCCGCGTTCGCCACGGTGCTCGCCTCGGTCGTCGCGGCCGGTCTGGCGCAGTCCGAGCGGCTGGAGGAGGCCCGGCGGCTCGCCTTCACCGACCCCCTCACCGGACTGGGCAACCGCCGCGCGGTCGACCTCCGGCTCGACGAGGCGATGGAGGCGTACCGGCGCGACGGCACGGTGATCAGCCTCGTCGTCTGCGACCTCAACGGGCTGAAGAAGGTCAACGACTCCTACGGGCACGCCATGGGCGATCAGCTGCTGGAGAGGTTCGGTTCCGTGCTGTCGCGCTGCGCGGCCGAACTGCCTCGGGTGCTGGTCGCGCGGCTTGGCGGGGACGAGTTCTGTCTGCTCGCGGTGGGGCCGTCGGCGGACGACGTGGTCCGGGTCGCCGGGGACCTGTGCGTGCGGGCGCGGGAGCTGGAGCCGGGCGACGGGGTCGCCTGCGGGGTCGCGTCCACCGGGGATCCGATCGGGCCGCTGCGCTCGGCCCGGCGGCTCTTCCGGCTTGCCGACGCGGCGCAGTACCGGGCCAAGGCCGCGGGGTCCGTCGAGCCGGTCGTCGCGGGACGCGAGGGGGAGGGTGCCGAGGATCCCGTGGTCAGCCTCGCCGACCGGCCGCCCGCGCCGGTCGACCCCGCGCACCCGGGGGACCGGCGCCGCATTCGAGGGCGCCGGTCCTAGGGCGGGCCGCGCGGCGGGTCGAGTCGGCGCGCGGTCCTGGGCTGCCCACGGCCGAGGGGGAGTGGGCCGTGGGCCGGTCCGAGATCTCGACCATACGCTCCTGTTCGGACCCCTAACGCTCTGACCTGGGGATTCTGAGCAATCTCTGAGCAAGCTCGGATCGTTCCCGGAGCGGATTCCGATCTACGCGGATTGCGGACCGCGGCCAGTAAGGAGCCCCTCCCTCGTTCGGTCGTGACATTCGACGATTCAGTCCCTACGATCCTGAATATGGATATGCACTCTGTGGGCACGGTGGTCCTCGGGACGTCCGGGGTCACCGCGGCCGACGTCATCGCCGTGGCGCGCGCCGGCGCCCGGATCGAGCTCTCCGACGAGGCGGTGGCCGCCCTCGCCGCGGCACGCGAGATCGTGGACGCACTGGCGGCCAAGCCTGAGCCCGTCTACGGCGTCTCCACCGGCTTCGGCGCCCTCGCGACCCGGCACATCAGCCCGGAGCTGCGCGCCAGGCTCCAGCGCAACATCGTCCGCTCCCACGCGGCCGGCATGGGACCGCGCGTCGAGCGCGAGGTCGTGCGCGCGCTGATGTTCCTGCGGCTGAAGACCGTCTGCTCCGGCCGGACCGGCGTCCGGCCCGAGGTCGCGCAGACCATGGCCGACGTCCTCAACGCCGGTATCACCCCGGTGGTGCACGAGTACGGCTCGCTCGGCTGCTCCGGCGATCTGGCGCCGCTGTCGCACTGCGCGCTCACCCTGATGGGCGAGGGGGACGCGGAGGGCCCCGACGGGGTCGTACGGCCCGCCGGCGAGCTGCTCGCCGAGCACGGCATCGCTCCCGTGGAGCTGCGCGAGAAGGAGGGGCTGGCCCTCCTCAACGGCACCGACGGCATGCTCGGCATGCTGGTCATGGCGCTCGCCGACCTGGAACTGCTGTACACCTCGGCCGACATCACCGCCGCGATCTCGCTGGAGGCGCTGCTCGGCACGGACCGGGTCCTCGCGCCCGAGTTGCACGCCATCCGTCCGCATCCGGGGCAGGCCGCCTCCGCGGCCAACATGCTCGCCGTGCTGAAGGGGTCGGGGCTCACCGGGCACCACCAGGACGACGCGCCCCGCGTGCAGGACGCGTACTCGGTGCGGTGTGCTCCGCAGGTGGCCGGGGCCGGGCGGGACACCGTCGCGTACGCGCGGCTCGTGGCCGAGCGGGAGTTGGCGGCGGCGGTCGACAATCCCGTGGTCCTGGCGGACGGGCGGGTGGAGTCCAACGGGAACTTCCACGGGGCGCCGGTCGCGTACGTCCTCGACTTCCTCGCCATCGCCGTGGCGGATCTCGCGTCGATCGCGGAGCGGCGGACGGACCGGCTGCTCGACAAGAACCGGTCGCACGGGCTGCCGCCGTTCCTCGCGGACGACGCCGGGGTCGACTCCGGGCTGATGATCGCGCAGTACACGCAGGCGGCTCTGGTGAGCGAGCTGAAGCGGCTGGCCGTTCCGGCCTCGGCCGACTCGATCCCGTCCTCCGCGATGCAGGAGGACCATGTGTCGATGGGGTGGGCGGCCGCGCGGAAGCTGCGGACCGCCGTGGACGGGCTGGCCCGGGTGCTCGCGGTGGAGCTGTACGCGGGGACGCGGGGGTGGAGCTGCGGGAGGGGCTGGTGGCCGCGCCCGCCACTCGGGCCGTGGTGGCGGCGGTGCGGGGGCCGGGGTCGAGGGGCCTGGGCCGGATCGGTTTCTCGCGCCTGATCTGGCGTTGGCCGAGGAGTTCGTGCGGGACGGGCGGTTGGTGGCGGCGGCGGAGGTCTGTCACCGGGGGCTCGCCTGAGTTGTCTCGCCCCGCCGCCCCTACCCGTCCCCTCACCAAGGGGCTGCGCCCTTTGACCCCCATCCGCGGGTCCGGTGGGGCTTCTCGCGCAGTTCCCCGCGCCCCTGAAAGACCAGGCCCCTGCGCGAGAAGCCCCCACCCACCCGCAGACGACTACGCGCCCCCGACCGGCCCGAAGTCCTCCCGCTCGCGGCGGATCGCGTACGCCAGGAAACCGGCTCCTACGCCCAGCATCGCGGTGCCGCCGATGACGTACGGGGTCGTGTTGGGGCTACCCGTGTCGGCCAGTTCGCGGGTTTCGGAGGTGGTCGTCTCCGTCGTCGTGGACGCGTTCGTCGTCGTCCGGTCGCGTATCGCCGCCTCGTCCTGGGTCGCGTTGGCGGACGGCACGAACCAGAGGGCACCCAGCAGGGTGCCCGCGGCGGTGGCGGTCAGCAGCGATCGGCGGGCGGTGGACGACGCGCGACGTGCGACGGACACGGAATATCGATCCCCTTGTGGCGCTGGCGAATTGGCCGTAGGGGGCGATGCTAATGAAAGGCGCGGGTCGTGGGAAAGTCGTGTGACCTGTGAGCCGTACGCTCCGGAGCATGAGCACAACGGAGACATCACAGTTTGTCCGCCTTCGCGTCGAGTTGGTGGTCGAGGTCGAGGATGTGGAGGCCGTCACCGGCGCCGCGTTGCGGCGGATCGCGGACGACCCCGATATGCCCGCCGATGAACGGGTACACGCCGAGAGTGCGGTGACGGAGGACACGGCGGAGGCGCTCGCCTATCTGGTCGACCCGTTCGACCTGGTCGGGGACGTGCCGGGGGTCGAACTCGCCCAGGCCTCCTGGAGCAGCGAAGGCATCGACTACGACCCCGATTCGCCGGAATGGGGTCTCGACGAGGATGATGACCGGGAGGACGAGGAAGACCGACTCGGCTGAGCGGCTTGGGAGATTGATGGCCCCGGGCGGCAACCGCTGCCCGGGGTTCTTTCGTCTCATGGGTCGCAACACCCCCTAGTGCACCGCCGCCGGGTCGCCGTCGATCCGTTGCGGGTGGAGTGGCGTATCCCACATCTCCGCTTCGGCGGAACGGCTCGGTGCCGTAGTGGTGTTTAAGTGCTTACGGGGATCTTCGGGGTTTTGGGGATTCGGCAACGATGGAGAAGCGTGTGATGACGAACAGTAAGCGGCGCAGGGGCCTGACGGTCGCGTCCGCACTGCTCGGCGGGGTGCTGGTGCTCTCTGCGTGCAGCGGGGGTGACAGCGACAACGCGTCCGGGAACGACGGCGGGGACTCCTCGCAGGCCCAGGCCGACAAGGCGGCGGCCGAGAAGACCTCCGAGGCGGACATCAAGATCACGCCGAAGGACGGCTCGGACAACGCCTCCATCAACAACTCGGCCAAGGTCACCGTGAGCAAGGGCACGCTCACGGACGTGAAGATGACCACCTCCGAGGGCACCGCCGTCGAGGGCGAGATATCCGCCGACAAGAAGAGCTGGGCCCCGAGCGTCCAGCTGGAGCGGTCCACCAGCTACAAGATCACGGCAGCCGCCGAGGACTCCGAGGGCCGCGAGGCGCACGAGAACGCCGCGTTCACCACGGTCTCCCCGGCCAACAGCTTCATCGGCAACTTCACGCCCGAGGACGGCTCCACGGTCGGCGTCGGCATGCCGGTCTCGATCAACTTCGACAAGGCGATCACCAACAAGGCCGAGGTCCAGAAGGGGATCACCGTCTCCAGCAGCTCCGGCCAGGAGGTCGTGGGGCACTGGTTCAACGCCAACCGCATCGACTTCCGCCCCGAGGACTACTGGCAGGAGAACTCCACCGTCACCCTGAAGCTCGCGCTCGACGGGGTCGAGGGCGCCGACGGTGTCTACGGTGTGCAGCAGAAGACGGTCACCTTCAAGATCGGCCGTAACCAGGTCTCCGTCGTCGACGCCAAGACCAAGCAGATGAAGGTCATGCAGGACGGGAAGGTCATCAAGACCATCCCGATCTCCGCCGGTTCGCCCGAGAACAAGACGTACAAGGGCGTCATGGTGATGTCGGAGATGTTCAAGGAGACGCGCATGAACGGCGCGACCGTGGGCTTCACCGACGACGACGGCAAGGGCGAGTACGACATCAAGGACGTGCCGCACGCCATCCGCCTCACCACGTCCGGGACGTTCATCCACGGCAACTACTGGGGCGCCGACTCCGTCTTCGGCAACGTCAACACCAGCCACGGCTGTGTCGGTCTGAACGACACCAAGGGTGCCAACGACAAGGGCACGGCGGGCTACTGGTTCTACAACAACTCGATCGTCGGTGACGTCGTGGACATCCGGAACACCGGTGACAAGACGGTCGCCCCGGACAACGGCCTCAACGGCTGGAACCTGGACTGGGCCGCCTGGAAGGCCGGCTCGGCGGTCTGATCCGCCGTCACCCGCACGTCGTCGATGCCGTCCCCGGGCTCCCCGGGGACGGCATCGGTGTCTGAGGGGCTCCTGTGGGTGGCATCGATGTCAGCGGGGTCGGTGTCCGTGGGGTCGCGCACAGGGTTCTCATCAGGCTCTTATCGCGGGCTTATGCCTTCATCACGCGGCATACCTAGCTTGCCGCCATGTTCTTCACCTACCTGAGGCGCGAACTGCGCCGCCGCAGAAAGGCGGCGCTCGTCGTCGCCTCCGGCCTCGCCCTGGGCATCGCGCTGGTGATCGTGGTCAGTTCCGTGTCCTCGGGCATGGAGAAGGCCCAGGCCAAAGTGCTCGAATCCCTGTACGGCCTGGGCACGGACATGACCGTCACCAAGGCCGCCGCCGCGCCCGGCGAGAACGGCGGCGAACGCCCCCGGTTCGAGTTCGACGCCCAGGACGACGACTCCGACGAGGAGCAGAGCAGCGACCTCGTCCGGGTCCAGGGCTTCCAGACCCTGGCGAGCTCGACCGTCACCGAGGTCGGTGAGCAGCAGGGCGTCGCCGAGGCCGTCGGGGGCCTCAGCCTCCAGGTCATCAAGGTGGACGGGCAGTTCCGGCGCGGACAGTTCCAGCAGGACGAGGCGTCCGGGGGCCAGCAGCAGGGCGGCCCCGGCGGCGGTCAGAACGGCGGCACCGGGCAGCCCCAGGGACGGGTCGAGGGCGGCGGCGCCGAGTTCGACGTCGACAACTACTCCGTCTACGGCACGGACGTCACCGAGCCCGAGCTGGGCCCGCTGACCTCCTCGAAGATCACCAGCGGTCGTACGTTCAAGACGTCCGAGACCGACGCCAAGGTGGTCGTCGCGGACAAGTCGTACGCCAAGGAGAAGGAGCTCAAGGTGGGGAGCAGCGTCACGATCAACAGCGTCAAGTACGAGGTCATCGGGATCGCGACGCCCGACAGCGGGGACGCGGCTGCCAACCTCTACATGCCGCTGAAGCAGGCGCAGACGCTCAGCGACTCCAAGGACAAGGTCACCACGATCTACGTCAAGGCGAGCGACTCGCAGCAGATCGACAGCGTCAAGGCGGTCATCCAGAAGAACATCGACGGGACGACCGTCACCACCTCCGCCGATCTCGCCGCCACGGTCTCCGGGTCGCTGTCCACCGCGTCCGACCTCGCGTCCAACGTCGGCAGGTGGCTGTCGGTCGCGGTGCTCGTGGCCGCCTTCCTGGTGGCCGGGCTGCTCACCTCGTCGGCCGTGTCGCGGCGGGTGCGGGAGTTCGGCACCCTCAAGGCGCTGGGATGGAAGTCGGGGCGGGTGACCCGGCAGGTCGTCGGGGAGGCCGTCGTCAACGGACTCGTGGGCGGTGCGCTCGGGATCGCGCTGGGGCTCGCCGGGGCCTACGCGGTGACGGCGATCAGTCCGACGCTCCAGGCCGAGGTCGGGGCGACCGGCGGCGGGTTCGGCGGCGGCCCCGGTGGGGGCGGCTTCCCGGGCGGAGGCGGTCCCGGTGGTGGGCAGCAGGTCGCGTCGAACGCGCTGGAGGTCGCTCTCACGGCGCCCGTCAGTGTGACGACGATCGGGGTCGCGGTGGGGCTCGCCGTCACGGGTGGGCTGATCGCGGGGGCGTTCGGCGGGTGGCGCGCCTCGCGGCTGCGGCCGGCGGACGCGTTGCGGCGCGTGGAGTAGCGGGACCGGCCGACCACTTGGCCACCCGGCCACTTGGCCACCCGACCACTCGGCCAGCCGGTCGCCCGGCCACTTGGCCACCCCGCCCCCGGCCGTCCGGCGGCCGAACCAGCCACCAACCCTCTTTCCTCTCCCAGGAGTTGCACATGTACGTACTCAGCGGCGTCACCAAGCGGTACGCACGCGGCAAGGTCACCGTCACCGCGCTCGACGCGGTCGATCTGACCATCGCCGACGGGGACCGGCTGGTCATCCAGGGGCCCACCGGCGGTGGGAAGTCCACGCTGCTCCAGATGCTCGGAGGGCTGGACAAGCCGTCCGACGGCAGCGTCGAACTCGACGGGACCGATCTGGCGCGGCTGTCGGAGGCGAAGCTCACGAAGGTGCGCAGCGAGAACATCGGCTTCGTCTTCCAGAGTTTCAACCTGATCCCGACGCTGACCGCGCAGGAGAACGTCGAGACCGCTCTCGTACCGCTCGGGGTGAAGGCGAAGGAGCGGCGCGAGCGGGCCGCCGGGGCACTGGAGTCGGTGGGCCTCGGCGAGCGGCTGGGGCATCTGCCGACCGAGCTGTCGGGTGGTCAGCAGCAGCGCGTCGCGATCGCCCGTGCGCTGGTGAAGCGGCCGAAGGTGCTGCTCGCGGACGAGCCCACCGGCAACCTCGACGAGTCCACGCGCGACGAGATCATGGAGGTCCTCGAGACGCTGTGGAAGGAGCACGGGCTCACTTTCGTCATGGTCACCCATGACTCCGTGCTGGCGAAGAAGGCCCCCCGGGTCGCGACGATCCGCAAGGGGCGGATCACGGTGAAGGAGAACGCCAAGGCGTGAAGGGAACGCCAAGGCGTGACGGGGGCGCGTGCGGGTCGCGGCCGGCCCGTACTTCGCCGCTTTGCGCCCAGCCGCGAGGCGTGTGGCACGAGTTGACCCCCGGTCATACTGCGTAGACCGGGGGGAATTGACGCGTATGTGTGTGGACAGGCCCCTGGCCGGATTAACCGGATTAACCGGAACATCGGGATCGAGGGGGAGACTTGCGCAGACACGTCAAGCGCGCGCGTACGGCCGTGACCGCCCTGGCGTCGGCCGTGGTGGTGACGGCGGGCACGACCGTGGGGACTACGGCGGGTGCGGCCGTGGGGACGGCGGCGGGCCTGACCAGCCAGGCGTCCGCGATATCCGAGCGCGCCCCCGGCGAGACTCCGGTCGGCGGCCCCGACGCCCGCGGCGCGGGAAGCAGGGTGAGCCACCGCATCACCCTCGTCACCGGTGACCGCGTGCTCGTCGACGACGGGGGCCGGGTGCTGGGCCTGGAGCGGGCGAAGGGCCGGGAGGGCGTGCCGGTGCAGGTCCGTACGGCCCACGGCCACACCTATGTGCTGCCGGCCGACGCGGCCCGGCTCATCGCCGGCGGAAGGGTCGACAGACGGCTCTTCGACATCACCGTGCTGAACCGGTCGGCGACCCGCACCTCGCAGAAGCAGGGCCTCACCCTGATCGTCGGCTACACGGGAACCGCCGCGGGTGCCCGCGCCGACGTACGGGACGCCGGCGGCACCAAGGTCCGGCGCACCCTGAAGACCCTGAACGCCGACGCCGTGCTCACCCCGAGGGACGACGCCGCCGAGCTGTGGAAGGCGGTCACCGACACCGACGGCACCACCGCCACCGGGGTCGCGCACCTCTGGCTGGACGGCGTCCGCAAGGTCGCCCTCGACACCTCGGTCGCCCAGATCGGCGCCCCGAAGGTCTGGAAGGCGGGCTTCGACGGCAAGGGCGTCACCATCGCCGTCCTGGACACGGGCGTCGACGCCACCCACCCCGACCTCAAGGGCCAGGTGGCGGCCGCCAAGAACTTCTCCACCTCGCCCGACACCACCGACAAGTACGGCCACGGCACACACGTCGCCTCCATCGCGGCGGGCACCGGGGCCCGGTCCAAGGGCAGGTACAAGGGCGTCGCGCCCGGCGCCGAGCTGCTCAACGGCAAGGTGCTCAGCGACGAGGGCTTCGGCGACGACTCCGGCATCATCGCGGGCATGGAGTGGGCCGCCGAGCAGGGCGCCGACGTGGTCAACCTCAGCCTGGGCGGAGGCGACACCCCCGAGGTCGACCCGATGGAGGCGATGATCGACAAGCTCTCCGCCGAGAAGGGCATCCTCTTCGCGGTCGCCGCCGGCAACGAGGGCGACGGGGAGCGGACGGTCGGCTCGCCGGGCAGCGCGGCCGCCGCCCTCACCGTCGGCGCCGTCGACGACAAGGACAGGATCGCCCCGTTCTCCAGCCGGGGCCCCGGCATGGACGGGCAGATCAAACCCGACGTCACCGCGCCCGGCGTCGCCGTCACCGCCGCCGCGGTCCCGGGCAGCGTCATCGACGAGGAGGTCGGTCAGAAGCCCGCGGGGTACCTGACCATCTCCGGCACCTCGATGGCGACCCCGCATGTCGCGGGCGCCGCCGCCCTCCTCAAGCAACAGCACCCGGACTGGACGTACGCCGAACTGAAGGCCGTCCTGGTCGCCTCCGCCAAGGGCGGCCCGTACACGCCCTTCGCGCAGGGCTCGGGCCGTGTCCGCGTCGACCGGGCGATCAAGCAGACGGTCGTCGCCGACCCGGTCTCGGTCGACTTCGGGGTCCAGGAGTGGCCGCACGCCGACGACAGGCCGGTGACCAGGAAGCTCAGCTACCGGAACCTCGGCACCAAGCCCGTCACTCTCGGCCTCTCGGTCACCGGCACCGCCCCGAACGGCAAGCCCGCCCCGGCCGGCTTCTTCCGGCTCGGCGCGAAGAAGGTCACCGTCCCGGCGGGCGGCCGGGCCTCCGTGAAGGTCACCGCCGACACCAGGCTCGGCGGCACCCTCGACGGGGCCTATACCGCGTACGTCGTCGCCGAGGGCGGCGGGCAGGGCGTCCGCACGGCGGCGGCCGTGCAGCGCGAGGAGGAGTCGTACGACGTCACGCTGAAGGTGATCGGCCGGGACGGCCGGCCCGCCGCGCACCACATGCTCGACCTGACCGGCATCGCGGGGCTCGCCGAGGGCACGTGGTTCACGCCGTACGACAAGGACGGCACGGTCGATGTGCGGGTGCCGGAGGGCACGTACATCTTCAACGCCGGCATCGTCGTGGACCCGAAGGACTACGGCGAGGGAGCGGACTGGCTGTCGCGGCCGAAGCTCACCGTCGACCGGAGGACCACCCTCACCCTGGACGCCCGTGCGACGAAGCCCGTGGATCTCACCGTGCCCGATGCCAACGCCGAACCGGCCTTCGCCGCACCGGAGTTCACCCTGGAGTCCGGCGGCAGCGGGTACACCTTCGGATGGCTGCTCGACACCTATGAGGGGTTCCGCGCCGCGCACCTCGGTCCGGAGATCGGCGGCGGCCGGCTCAGCCAGAACTGGGTGGGCCAGTGGACGAAGGGCGACACCGAGCAGTACGCCGTCGCCACCGGGGGCAAGGTCACGAAGCTCGCCACCGGTTTCACCAAGCGCTGGAAGAAGGGCGAACTGTCCACCGTGAGGACCGGCCTGGGCTCCTCCGCCGCGGGGAAGACGGGCGCCGTCATCCCCTGGGCCTGGCTTCCCGGCGGCTCCGGCTCACCCGCCGTCGCCGTCCCGCAGCCGCTGCCCGGCACCCGCACACTGCATCTGTCCGCCGTGCGCGGGGTGAAGTGGAGCCTCGACTTCGAGCAGTACGGCGCCGAGGACGAGCAGGGCTTCCCGCTCCTGGACGCGTACTACACGACCGGCGACAGCCTCACCTTCAAGGCCGGCCGGACGTACGCACAGACCTTCAACGTCGGGGTCTTCGGCCCCAAGATCACCGGGTTCTACGGCATCCGCCGCGACCGGAACCAGATCTACGGGCTGCTGCCGATGTTCGCCGACGGGCGCGGGCACGCCGGGGCCTCCTTCTACGAGAAGGTCACGACGGTCCTCCACCGGAATGGCGAGAAGATCGCCGCCAGCGAGGACGCGCTGGACGGGTCGGGTCAGTTCAAGGTCCCGGCGGGCCTCGCCACCTACCGTCTGACGACCTCCATCTCCCGCTCCGCCGCTCTGGCCGGGGCCGCCTCCCGGATCGACGCGAGCTGGACCTTCACCTCGGAGAAGACCGCGAGCGACACGAAACTCCCGGTCTCCACCGTCCGTTTCGGCGCCCCGTTCCTGGGACTCGACAGCACCGCCCCCGCCGGCAGCCAGGGCACCGTCCGCGTCACCGTGCAGGGCGCGGCCAGGGGCGGGAACCTCACGTCACTGGCCGTGTACGTGTCCGGCGACGGCAAGAAGTGGACGAAGGCCGCCCTGAAGAACGGCCGGTTCACCCAGAAGGCCCCGGCGGCGGGGAAGAGCGTCTCCCTGCGCGCCCTGGTCACCGACAAGAAGGGGAACCGGTCGACGGTCACGATCCACGACGCGTACTTCGGCAGGTGACGGACGCGTCCTGAACCGTCCCGCTGCTCGGGCGGCGCCGTGGCACCCGGCTACGGCGCCACCGTCGACGCGCGGGTCGCGTCCGTGCCCCAGCTGGCCAGCAGACGCAGGGCGTCGGCGGAGGGCGAGCCCGGTTCGGCGTGGTAGGTGATCAGGTTCTGCTCGTGGTCGTCGGGCATGCTGAACGTCTCGAAGGAGAGGGTGAGCGCACCGACCAGGGGATGGTGCATGCGCTTCACCCCGTGGCTCTTCTCCTTCACGTCGTGCGTCGCCCACAGCCGCCGGAACTCCTCGCTCTTCACCGACAACTCACCCACCAGCGCCGCCAGCAGCGGATCGTCCGGATGGCAGCCCGCGTCCATCCGCAGATAGCTGACCATGTCGGCCGCCTTCTGGTCCCAGTCGACGTACAGGTCCCGGTAGTCGGGCCGCAGGAACACCATCCGCGCCCAGTTCCGCTCCTGCGCCGGCAGCGCCGACCAGCCCCCGAAGACCGCCTCCGCCATCCGGTTCCACACCAGGATGTCCGAGCGCCGGCCGGTGACGTACGCGGGAATGCCGTCCAGGCTGTCGACCAGCTGCCGCAGGGCGCCCCGCACCTGCTGCGGCCGGGCCGACCGCTTCTTCTTGTGCGCCTTCGGCTTCGCGAGGTGGGTGAGGTGCGCGTGCTCGGCGTCGTTCAGCCGGAGGGCGCGCGCGATCGAGTCGAGCACCTCCGCCGACACATTGCGCCCGTTGCCCTGCTCCAGCCTCGTGTAGTACGCCACCGACACACCGGCCAGCTGCGCCAGCTCCTCCCGGCGCAGCCCGGGAACCCTGCGGTGCCGTCCGAAGGCCGGCAGGCCCACGTCCTCCGGCCGCAGGCGGGCCCGCCGGGTGCGCAGGAACTCGCTGAGCTCGGCACGCCGGTCCAGCGCCCCGGCGGCCTGACCGGCCTCGTGCTCCCGAGCGGCTTCGGGCTGTTCGTCCATACAACAAGTATTCATGGTCGTACGACCACGCACGCCTGTGAGCCTGACCCCACCAGTGATAGGACCGGCGGACGTACGCAAAGCCGTGACCTGGGTGACCTTCGGGGTCTGGGGCAGGCTGGTCCTCGCGGCCGACTGGAAGGCAGGCCGGCCGCAGGACGAAGATCAGGAGAATTCCGGCATGACCACCACTGTTGCCGCCTACGCGGCGCCCGCCGCCAAGGCTCCGCTGGAGCGCACCACGATCGAGCGCCGCGAGGTCGGCGAGTTCGACGTTCTGATCGACATCAAGTACGCCGGTATCTGCCACTCGGACATCCACCAGGCCCGTGAGGGCTGGGGCGAGGCGATCTTCCCGATGGTCCCCGGCCACGAGATCGCCGGTGTCGTCGAGGCCATCGGCTCCGGCGTCACCAAGTTCGCCGTCGGCGACAAGGTCGGCGTCGGCTGCATGGTCGACTCCTGCCGCGAGTGCGCGAACTGCCGGGCGGGCCTGGAGCAGTACTGCCTCAAGGGCAACGTCGGCACGTACAACGCCATCGGCAAGGACGGCGAGCCCACGTACGGCGGCTACGCGGAGAAGATCGTCGTCGACGAGGCCTTCACCGTACGCATCCCCGACGGCATCGCCCTCGACGAGGCCGCGCCCCTGCTGTGCGCCGGCATCACCACGTACTCCCCGCTCAAGCACTGGAACGCCGGCCCCGGCAAGAAGGTCGCCGTCGTCGGTCTCGGCGGCCTCGGCCACATGGGCGTCAAGCTCGCGCACGCGCTCGGCGCCGAGGTGACCGTGCTGTCGCAGTCCCTGCGCAAGCGGGAGGACGGCCTGAAGCTGGGTGCCGACCACTACTACGCGACCAGCGACGAGGCGACGTTCAAGGAGCTGGCGGGCACGTTCGACCTGATCCTGTCGACGGTCTCGGCCCCGCTGAACCTGGACGCGTACCTGTCGCTGCTGAAGACCGACGGCGCCTTCGTGAACGTCGGCGCCCCCGAGGAGCCCGTCGCCCTCAACCTCTTCTCGGTCATCGGCGGCCGCAAGACCCTCGCGGGCTCCGGCATCGGCGGCATCCAGGAGACCCAGGAGATGCTGGACTTCTGCGCCGAGCACGGCCTCGGTGCCGAGATCGAGCTGATCCGCGCGGACCAGATCAACGAGGCGTACGAGCGGGTGCTGGCGAGCGATGTGCGCTACCGGTTCGTCATCGACACGGCGACGATCTGAGCGGCTTGTCGTCGTAGTCGGGCCGCGGGTGAGTGGGGGCCGGTCGCGCGGTTCCCCGCCCCTCAAGCGACACGGGGCCGTGGCCCCGTGCCGCTTGCCCCGTGGGAGGTGCGGCCCGACGATGGAGGGACGGGGAGGCGCAGGCAGCCGCGACGCGATCACCACCCAGGGGGTCCACGAAGTGTGAGCGACATGCCCCTGCAGAAGACCCGTCCGGGCACGGTCCACCGGCTGCGCCCGGACATCAGCGAGGAATCACCGGCTCGCTCCGGGACACCCTCACCACGGCCCCGGACGCCCCACCCTTCACGGGCCCGGACCAGGCGGCCCTGGAACGGATGCTGGCCGAGTTCGAGCCGGAGGGCGGCGGACAGGGCCCTTGAGGGGCCGTGCGCTGTTCTCTCGCCGTGCCACGACAAGAACTTTCCGTGGGGATCGGGGATCCGGGGGCCGGGGATTCCTAAGCGAACCGCGCGTTGCCCCACACGGCCCGGCACGACGCGTTGACGGCGTCGTGGGGTTCGCCCGTCACGACGATCCGCAGCGTGATGCGGCCCGCGCCGTTGAGCTTCTCATCGACCTCGCGGGTCTGCCCCGGGCTCAGCGTGAAGCTCTCGACGGCGGCGCCGGAGACCTGGAAGAGCACCTTGAAGCCGTCCTCGGTGTCGATGTCCGGTCCGACAGTCGCATGGAAGCGTTTCGCTCCGGCGGGGACGTTGTACGTGAGGTCGAGGTCGTCGGAGCCGAAATAGCGAGGGCTGAAGATGACACTGTCCACGTAGGGGCCGCCGGGCAGTTCGGCGGCGCCCGCCCTCCGGTCGTTGCCGAACCCGCCGACGGGTTTCAGGTCGGAGAGGAACGAGGGTTCCGCCGGGGCGGGCTGCGTCGGATCGTCCCGGGTGGGATCCGGCGGTGGCTGGGGCTCATCGGCGGAGCCGGTTTCCCCGGACGACCCGCCGGGCGGTCCGGACGTCTCAGGAGAGCGGGTTCCTGGTTCGGTCGGTCGGTCCTCGGCTTCCACGCACGTGGAATCGTCGAGACACGCCTTGGCGTCTCCGTCGGCATGCTGAGTGACATGGTTGGTGTCGCCGCAGGCGGCCGTCCCGCTCAGGGCGAGAACGGTGGCCAGGAGTACGAGGGGCCTTCCGAGCCGGGAGTGCAGCGCGGCTCGGTGCTGCACCGCTAGCACTTCGACTCGATGCAGATCGTGCCGTCCCCGCCGGTCTTCTGCTCGACGTCGTTTCCGTCGGCGGGCGTCCAAGCCACGGTGATGATCGCTGCGATGATGACCGCTGCCGCGGCCATCGCTCCGACCCAAAGAGCGACCTTGTGGTCACGCGTCCAGTTCGCCATGTCACGTCCCCCTTGCTGGCGCGGAAGCCGATGATGGCACAAATCCACTGAGATCGATCGCCGTGCGGCGCATTCTCCCTGTCCCGAAGCGGTCTCGTGATAATGAGTCAGGACCCCACGTCCCTCTACTCCGCACGGCCTGCGGCCAGGGCCCCGGGGCCGGCGGGGCGCCGCGGAATCGCGCGGAGTCCTCGCGCGTTGAGGACGGTGAGCATCGGATTGGCGGCGGGGTGCGAGACGAGTACACCGAGTCACCGAGCTGACATGCATGGGAGGGTCGCGATGACAGCGCAGACGCAGAGGGCCGTGCTGGCGGGCGGATGTTTCTGGGGAATGCAGGACCTGATCCGTCGGCTCCCGGGAGTGACGGCGACCCGGGTCGGATACACCGGGGGCGACGTGCCGAACGCCACGTATCGAAACCACGGCACGCACGCGGAGGCCATCGAGATCCTCTTCGACCCCGAGAGGACCGACTTCCGCGCCCTCCTGGAGTTCTTCTTCCAGATCCACGACCCGAGCACCAAGAACCGCCAGGGCAATGACATCGGCCTCAGCTACCGTTCCGCGATCTACTACGTCGACGACGAGCAGAAGCGGATCGCCGAGGACACGATCGCCGATGTGGACGCCTCCGGCCTGTGGCCGGGCAAGGTCGTCACCGAGGTGGAGCCGGTCGGCCCCTTCTGGGAGGCCGAGCCCGAGCACCAGGACTACCTGCAGCGCTACCCGGACGGGTACACCTGCCATTTCCCGCGCCCGGGATGGAGGCTGCCCGCCCGCACGGAGGGCTGACCGTGAGACGGCCCGAGGGGCCGGCGGACGACGGCGGCTTGGCAGCCGCTCGTTCACGGTCGTGCCTGGCACGTTCGCGGTCCTGCCTGACAGCCGGGCCGTGAACGACGGTCCCCGCCGCGGACGGCGGCGAGCGCCGAGTCCACCCCGACCGGGAGCGGGCCCGCGAACTCGGTGTTCTGCCGCTCGGCCGGCAGCAGCCCCATCTTTTCCGCGACGTCCGGGTCGACGTCGCCGTTGGGGCGGAAGAACTCCTTGAGGAACACCCCGGCGATCCAGAGCCCGAAGAGCAGGGTCGGTACCGCCAGGACGGCCAGTATCCACAGCAGTACGGTCATCGCGGTGCGTCCGTTTCTCGGGTGGCGGGGCCCTGGGGGCAGCAGTGTGCGCAGCGGGCGGGTGCCGGGGTGGTTGGCGACGGCTGCCTCGATCGCGGCGCCGAGGTCGGTCTGCGTGCCGTCCGGCGCGGGCGCCAGCCGTACCGCGGCCGGTTCAGGCCAGGAGAAGTCCCAGCTCAGCCGGGCGTGCGCGCTCAGCTCGGCCAGCACCATGCCCTGCAGCGCGTCGGTCAGCCCCGGACGGAGCGTGCAGGTGGAGCAGGTAGCCGGCGCCGGCGAGCGCCGCGAGCAGGATCACGCCGAGCAGATAGAAACCGGCGAGCAGCACGAGGGCGCGCAGTGCGCGCAAGGTCGCGCCCATTGGGCAGTCTTCCCCCACGGAAAGATCGCGAACGACGAGCACGTATACGGTGAATAAGGGTGGTCAGGGCCGCTCTGGGGCGTGTCCACGGCCAAAGGTGTGAGGGGCGGAGCATTTCGCACGCGTGTGCGGGGTCGCAAGGGCTTACCGGAGGGGCCGCGCGTCTCGCCGGGGGTCAGTGCAGCAGCGTCGCCGGACTGCCGCCGTTCGCCTCGTACCCCGCGACCGCCAGCGCCCGGTACAGCGCGTAGTCCGCCGCCGGGTCGGAGGTGAGGGTCCAGGGGAGCGCGCCCACGTGGCCGTCGACGTGGACGAGCTGGTTCATGGCCTCCGACCAGCGCTCGGAGCGGACCAGGAACAGGATCAGCAGATGGCGGACATGGGCCAGCATCGGATCGTCGGGGCGCGCCGCGTGCACCGCGAACAGGGCGCCGTGGATCGCCTTGGTGACGACCTCGCTCTCGTAGAAGCCCTGCACCAGGTTCACCTCGGGCAGGTGCTCGAAGACCGCGAAGAGCGGCATGGCCGCCAGCAGGGAACCCTGCGGCGCGCGGGCGGCGGCCGCCTCGGCGAAGGAGTACGCCAGCTCCCGCGAGCCGTGCCACTTCTCGCACCAGTAGTGCAGGGCCGCCAGGTGCGCACCCATGTGCGCCGGGGCCCGGTCGAGGATCTTCAGCCACAGCTGCTCGAACTCCTCGCGGGAGTACCGCAGCCCGCGTGCCACCGACAGCTCGATGATGTACGGGATCGGGTCGCCCGGGGCCAGCAGCGCCGCGTCACCACACGCCGACCTGGCCTCCTCCATGATGATCCGGAAGTCGTCCGTGCCCGGCGTCGACGTCCGCCACGCCTGCTGCACCAGGAACTCCGCGTGCACCGCCGCGCCGCCCGCGTCCTTGGGGGCCTCCGCGCGCCACACCCGCAGCCACTGCCCGCCCGGCGTCTCGCCCACCCCGCCGGGACGCTGCGTCAGCTCCAGCGCCGCCGCGCCCGCGAACGCCTGCACCCGCTGCCATCTGACCTCGCCGACCGCGTCCGTACCGGCCAGCAGCTGCTTCGCCGCGCGGTAGTCCTGGGACCGCTGCACCACGTCCAGCACGTCCAGCAGATCCTGGTCGGGCCCCGGCATCCGCACGTCCAGCAGCTCCTGGCGCACGAAACCGTAGTTCGCCGGGTCCGCCGCGTCGGGATGCCCCGCCTCGACCTGCTGAATACCGGCCCGCCGCCGCGCCACGATCGGCCACATCACGAACCCGATCATGAGCATCGCCATCAGGACCCAGAGAATCTCCATGCCACAAGGGTTCCAGACGCCGCCGACAATTGCCCAACCCGGGGGCGGGCCAGGCTGAAAGCCGGGGCGGAGCCCCGTGCTTTCAGGGGCGCGGGGAACTGCGCGGCCGGCCACGACGCACCCGCTGTCGCCATATGCCGGCCGCCCTCATCCCATGAGGCGCCCGGCATCCGCGCGGAACGCTTAGGCTCGATACCCATGAGCGACACCCACCACAGCCAACACTTCGAGACCCTCGCGATCCACGCGGGCAACACCGCGGATCCCCTCACGGGCGCGGTCGTCCCGCCGATCTACCAGGTCTCGACCTTCAAGCAGGACGGCGTAGGAGGCCTGCGCGGCGGCTACGAGTACAGCCGCAGCGCCAACCCCACCCGCACCGCGCTGGAGGAGAACCTCGCCGCCCTGGAGGGCGGCCGCCGCGGCCTCGCCTTCGCGTCCGGGCTGGCCGCCGAGGACTGCCTGCTGCGTACGCTGCTCAGCCCCGGCGACCACGTGGTCATCCCCGACGACGCGTACGGCGGCACGTTCCGCCTCTTCGCGAAGGTCGTCTCCCGGTGGGGCGTGGACTGGTCGGTGGCCGACACCTCCGACCCCGCGGCCGTCCGTGCCGCCATCACCCCCAAGACGAAGGTCGTCTGGGTGGAGACCCCCTCCAACCCGCTGCTCGGGATCACCGACATCGCGCTCGTCGCCCAGGTCGCCCGTGAGGCCGGCGCGAAGCTGGTCGTCGACAACACCTTCGCCACCCCCTACCTGCAGCAGCCGCTCGCGCTCGGCGCGGACGTCGTCGTGCACTCGCTCACCAAGTACATGGGCGGCCACTCCGACGTCGTCGGCGGCGCCCTGATCGTCGGCGACCAGGAGCTGGGCGAGGAACTGGCGTACCACCAGAACGCGATGGGCGCGGTCGCCGGGCCCTTCGACTCCTGGCTGGTGCTGCGCGGCACCAAGACGCTCGCCGTCCGCATGGACCGGCACAGCGAGAACGCCACCAAGGTCGCCGACATGCTGACCCGGCACCCGCGCGTGTCGAGCGTGCTCTACCCGGGCCTGCCCGAGCACCCCGGGCACGAGGTCGCCGCCAAGCAGATGAAGGCGTTCGGCGGCATGGTGTCGTTCCGGGTCACCGGTGGCGAGGAGGCGGCCGTCGCGGTCTGCGACCGCGCCAAGGTGTTCACCCTCGGCGAGTCCCTGGGCGGCGTCGAGTCCCTGATCGAGCACCCGGGACGCATGACGCACGCCTCGGCCGCCGGCTCGGCCCTGGAGGTGCCCGCCGACCTCGTCCGCCTCTCCGTGGGCATCGAGAACGTCGACGACCTCCTGGAGGACCTCCAGCAGGCCCTGGGCTAGCCGCCCCCGGCCCGCTGCCGGGCCCGGTCGCTCACCAGTCGACCACCGGTGGGGTCGTCGTCGACGGCGGCTCCACCCAGGGGCGGGTCGTCAGCGCCCACACGAGGAACGCGACCACGGCGGCCGTCAGCACCAGCCACAGCAGACGGCGGGCCAGCGTCCGGCGCCGCAGCATGCGCCCGCCGCGTCGCATCGCCGCCGTGCACAGGTCGGGCGGCACCTGGACCGGCCCGCGCTCCAGGATCAGCCGTACGGCCGTCTCACGCTCCCGCAGACTCATGACGGCGCCACCTCCACCACCTTCTGGGCGGCGACCTCGCGCGGGGGATGCAGCACGGTCGCCATCGCGCGCAGACAGATCGTCCGCACCCGCTCGGCGGGCAGCCCGAGCAGCGCCGCCGTCTGTTCCTCGGCGACCCCCTCGTAGAGCCGGAGCACCAGGATCAGCCGCTCCTGGGGACCGAGGACACGCAGGACGCCCCCGCGCGCGTGGCGGAAGAGGGCGTGGTGGTGCCAGGCCGCGCGCGCGAAGCGGAGGGCCAGCTGCTGACGGGTCCGGTCGTAGGGGTCCTCGCCGCGCAGCCGGTCCCAGGTGGCGTACGTGTGGGCGAGGGCGAGCGTCAGCAGCCGCCGCGCGCGCGGGTTGTCGTCCGGCGTCTCCGCCGTGAGCAGGGTGGCGGTCCGCAGCAGCCGCCCCGCCGCGCCCGCGACGAACGCCTCGAACTCCTGGGCCCGGCGGGCGCCTTGGGCCACATGCCGATCTCGCACCGCGCCTCCCGCCTGAGGCCGACCCTGAGGGGAACGGGGCCCGTCCGCCCACGGTTCGGTCCGCCGCGCACGGTGGTGTCCGCCGTCCACGACGAGGCCCCGGTCTCATATGAGGCCAGGAGCGGGGGCGAGGTCAAGGGTCAGGAGGGCGACGGTGCCTCCGGCGCCGCCGCCATGCGGGTGGAGAGCGCCGTGTTGAAACGGGTGAGGAGGGAGCAGAACGCCTCGCGCTCCTCGGGGGCCCAGTCCTGGGTGAGTTCGGCCATCAGCTGACGCCTGGAGGAACGTACCTCCTCAAGGCGGGCGAGCCCGCGGGGCGACAGCTGGAGCACCACCGCCCGGCCGTCCTCCGGGTGCGAGGTGCGCTTGACGAGTCCGGTGTCCACGAGCGGCGCCACCTGACGGGTGACCGTCGAGGAGTCGATCCCCATGCTCGCCGCGAGCGCCTTGACCCCCATCGGGCCTTCGTTGTCGAGGCGGTTGAGCAGCAGGTACGCGGCACGGTCCATGGAGTTGCGCACCTGCCCGACGCCGCCGAGCCGGGTCTGTTCGGCACGGCGCGCGAACACCGCGACCTCGTGCTGCAGCGTGTCGAGAAGACCGGTGTCACCGACGGTCGTCATGTCCATCGACATTTCAGGTGTTGTGGGCATGGCCAAAGGCTCAATTCATGCGTGGGGCGCTGGGTTGGGGGACAGAGTACGCGGACCGGGCGCGGGGTGTACCGGCGCCGCTGAATCCCGTCCCGCGCCTTGGTCACACCCGCGTTCCACCGCTGTGAACTGCGAGACTGGTGGTCATGAGCTACAGCACGGCTGACTCCTTTCCGGTGGTGACGCTCGACGACGTGCGTGGCGCACAGAAGATGCTTACCGGCGTCGCACGTGTCACCGCGATGGAGGGCAGCAGGCATCTGTCGCAGCTCGTCGGCGCGCCGGTGCACCTCAAGTGCGAGAACCTCCAGCGGACGGGTTCGTTCAAACTGCGCGGCGCGTACGTCCGCATCGCGGGCCTGCTGCCCGAGGAGCGCGCCGCGGGTGTCGTCGCCGCGAGCGCCGGCAACCACGCCCAGGGGGTCGCCCTCGCGTCCTCCCTGCTCGGGGTGCGCTCCACGGTCTTCATGCCGAAGGGCGCCCCGCTGCCCAAGATCAGCGCGACCGAGGAGTACGGCGCCGAGGTGCGGCTGCACGGCACGGTGGTCGACGAGACGCTGGCCGCGGCCCAGGAGTACGCCGCCGAGACCGGCGCGGTGTTCATCCACCCGTTCGACCACCATGACGTCATCGCCGGCCAGGGCACGGTCGGCCTGGAGATCCTGGAGCAGTGCCCGGAGGTGCGGACGATCGTCGTCGGGGTGGGCGGCGGAGGGCTCGTGGCGGGCGTCGCGGTCGCGGTGAAGGCGCTGCGGCCGGACGTGCGGATCATCGGCGTCCAGGCGGAGGGCGCTGCCGCGTATCCGCCGTCGCTGGCCGCCGGGCGGCCCGTGGCGGTGGAGAACCCGGCGACGATGGCCGACGGCATCAAGGTCGGACGGCCCGGCGACGTGCCGTTCCGGATCGTCGCCGACCTGGTGGACGAGATCCGCACGGTCTCGGAGTACGACCTCTCCAGCGCCCTGCTGCTCTGCCTGGAGCGGGCCAAGCTGGTCGTCGAACCGGCCGGCGCCAGTCCCGTCGCGGCCCTGCTGCGCGACCCGGAGTCCTTCGAGGGGCCGGTCGTCGCGGTGCTCTCCGGCGGCAACGTCGACCCGCTGCTGCTGCAGCGCATCCTGCGCCACGGCATGGCCGCCGGCGGCCGCTACCTCCAGGTGCGCCTCCGCCTCACCGACCGCCCCGGCGCCCTCGCGACGCTCCTCGGGGTGCTGTCGGCCGTCGACGCCAACGTCCTGGACGTGAGCCACGTACGCACCGACCCCCGGCTCGGACTCACGGAGGTGGAGGTCGAACTGCACCTGGAGACCAGGGGCCCGAAGCACTGCGCGGAGGTCAACCTCGCCCTGCGGCAGGCGGGCTACATCGTCCTCGACTGATGCCGCACGACCGGGCCCCCGGCACCGAAGGGTGCCGGGGGCCCGGGTCGAGCGAGGGACGTGCGGTCAGCTCTGGTAGGGCACGGCCTTGAGGATCTTCACCGAGGCGAGCTTGCCGTTCGGCAGCTCGTACTGGGCGTCCTCGCCGACCTTCTTGCCGATCACGCCCGAGCCGAGCGGGGACTGCGGCGAGTAGGTCTCGATGTCGGAGCTGGCGTACTCCCGGGAGGCGAGCAGGAAGGTCACGGTGTCGTCCTCGTCGCCGTCGAAGGCGATCGTCACGACCATGCCGGGAGCCACCGCGCCGTCCGCCGACGCCGGCGCCTCGCCGACCTTCGCGTTCTCCAGGAGCTGGGTCAGCTGGCGCACACGGAGCTCCTGCTTGCCCTGCTCCTCCTTGGCCGCGTGGTACCCGCCGTTCTCGCGCAGGTCGCCCTCCTCGCGCGCGGCCGCGATCTTGGCGGCGATCTCCGTGCGCGCAGGACCAGACAGGTACTCCAGCTCGGCCCTGAGCTGGTTGTACGCCTCCTGGGTCAGCCAGGTGACGTTCTCGCTGGTCTGGGTCACAGGTGCTCCTCGTAGGTACTGGGAATACAAAGCATCGCCCTACCCAGAAGAATGTTCCTTCACGAGTGGGCGAAACCACGAGCCTAACAATTCAGTGGCGGAAGGGGGAGGACATAAACCACAAGCGTTACGTCGACGCAGGTCAGGGCCGAGGTGCGGGGAGCCGATGACTCGGTCGCGGGCCCGGGCCCGGGGGTGCGGCGGGCCGGATCAGCCGGCGTGACAGCCGAGCAGCTCGGCGGTGGCGCCGCGCGCCGTCGTCCTCAGGGTGACGACCTCGTCGATGTCCGTGGTGGCGGCGTCGAAGCGGAAGTCCGCCCGGCCCACCTCGGCGCCGTCCTCGGACTGGGAGCGCACGGTGCAGTAGCCCTCGACACCGG
Organism: Streptomyces sp. MNU76; assembly: GCF_020982545.1. Classification (GTDB taxonomy): domain Bacteria; phylum Actinomycetota; class Actinomycetes; order Streptomycetales; family Streptomycetaceae; genus Streptomyces. The sequence continues at coordinate 1,061,301 of NZ_JAJKLK010000019.1, forward strand.
CGTCCTTGTCGCCCCTGAGGTGCACCTTCACCGAGGTCGCCGAGGTATCGAAGGTGTAGATCTCGACGCTGATCCTGTTGCCGGCGACGTAGTGGTAGGCGAACCAGCCGACGAGGACGAGGAGGGCAGCGGCCAGGACACTGCCGACGATCACGAGCTTGCGGTCCGCGCGCTCGTCCGCGGAGCGGCCGTAGCGACCCTCGGGAAGCCGTGTGCCCGCCGTCGTCATGGTCGCCCTCTCTGATCCGGACCGGGAATATCCCATCCTCCGATGCCGTCACTATAGAAGCCCCCCGCCCAGCGCCTGACGGCCGCCCCACACGGGTGTCCGCGCGGGGCGGCAGTATGGACTCACCGGATCGCGCCGGGCCGAGTCACCGATCGTTCAGGCCGGGCGCCGACTTACGAGGGAATGAGTCTTGACTGACCAGCTGCGACTGATGGCCGTGCACGCACACCCCGACGACGAGTCGAGCAAGGGTGCGGCCACCATGGCGAAGTATGTGTCCGAGGGGGTGGACGTGCTGGTCGTGACCTGCACGGGCGGGGAGCGCGGCTCCATCCTCAATCCGAAACTGCAGGGCGACAAGTACATCGAGGAGCACATTCACGAGGTACGCAAGAAGGAGATGGACGAGGCCCGCGAGATCCTCGGCGTCGGCCAGGAGTGGCTCGGCTTCGTCGACTCCGGCCTCCCGGAGGGCGACCCCCTCCCGCCCCTTCCCGACGGCTGCTTCGCCCTGGAGGACGTCGACAAGGCGGCCGGCGAGCTGGTCCGCAGGATCCGCGCGTTCCGTCCCCAGGTGATCACCACCTACGACGAGAACGGCGGGTACCCGCACCCCGACCACATCATGACCCACAAGATCTCGATGGTGGCGTTCGAGGGCGCGGCGGACACCGAGCGGTACCCGGAGGCCGAGTACGGCCCGGCGTACCAGCCGCAGAAGCTCTACTACAACCAGGGCTTCAACCGCCCGCGCACCGAGGCGCTGCACAACGCCCTGCTGGAGCGCGGCCTGGAGTCCCCGTACGGCGACTGGCTCAAGCGCTGGGACGAGTCCGACCACAAGGACCGCACCCTCACCACGCACGTGCCCTGCGCCGAGTTCTTCGAGATCCGTGACAAGGCCCTCATCGCCCACGCCACGCAGATCGACCCCGACGGCGGCTGGTTCCGGGTCCCGATGGAGATCCAGAAGGAGGTCTGGCCGACCGAGGAGTACGAGCTCGCGAAGTCCCTCGTGGACACCTCGCTCCCGGAGGACGACCTCTTTGCGGGCATCCGCTAGCCCTGGGGGACAATGCCAGGCATGAGCGTAAGCCTGGCAGTCACACACCTCGTCCCCCTCGCCAAGGAGCTGGACGAGGACAAGGTCACCCCCGGCGTCCTCGGTTTCATCGTCTTCGCGGTGATGGCCCTGGCCGTCTGGGGCCTGATGAAGTCCATGAACAAGCACATGGGCAAGGTCGACTTCAAGGAGTCGTCGGACCCGGACGCCTCCGTCGAGGAGACGGCGACGGACGCGGCCGGGAGGACGACTCCGGCGAAGGGCTGACCGCGCAGGACCGACCGCCGGCGTGACGGCTCGCCGGGCGGGCCGTGTGACACCGCGAGGTGTCACACGGTCACGCCCTGTCGTCGCGGGGCCACAGAGCCTTCCAGCCCTCCCTCACCCGTGTCCCACGCCCGACACCGGCACCCCCATCACCTCGCGCGCATGGCGGTTCGGCACCATGCCGAGGGTCCAGGCCCGCCAGCCGCTCTCCAGATTGACGCCCCGCTCCAGGAGGAGCTGGTAGGCCTCGATGTACTCGGCGAGTTTCTCGTCACGCAGGGGATGGTCCGTGCGGGAGAGATGGGCCAGGTCCTCCTGGGCGACGGCCGTGCCGATCTCCACGCCGCCGGGAGCCGCGTAGGGCAGCAGGGTGCACTTGAGGAAGCGGGCCCAGTCCTCGCCCCGGCGGTCGCCGTAGGAGGCGAAGAGACGGGTGGCCTCCTCGCAGAGGGCCAGTGCCTGCGGGGTGCGGGTGTTGCCCGCGTCCACGACCGCCAGTTCCAGGCAGGTCCAGGCCTCGCCGTGGGCGACGCCGATGCGCTGGAAGTCGGCGCGCGCGTCGACCAGGAGCTGACGGGCGAAGCCGGAGTTGCGCAGCGAGCCGGTCTGCACGGCCCGCTGGTCGCGGGTGACCCGGGCGGAGTGGTGACGGGCACAGGCCAGGCCGTACACGTCCCGCATCCGGGAGAACATCGTCCGGGAGCGCTCCAGCTCGCGGACCGCCTGGTCCAGGTTGCCGGTCTCCTCCAGGGCCTGCCCCAGGTAGTAGCCGGACCAGGCCTCGCCGCGCGCGTCCTCGTTGTCGCGGTGGCGCGAGACGGCCTGGCGCAGACCGTCGACGGCCGCCGAGGGGTCCCCGGCCACGAGACGGGCGCGGGCCAGCTGCGTCATCGACCAGGCCTCGCCCCGGGGGTCGCGGGTGCGGCCGAACAGGTCGAGCGCCGTGCGCAGTTCGGTCTCCGCGCGCGGTATCTCGCCCATACGCAACAGCAGTTGGCCCAGCTGGTAGTAGGCCCAGCCCTCGCCGTGCAGGGACTCCTGCTGACGGTGCAGGACCAGCGCCCGCGTCAACAGGTCCAGCGAGTCCGCCAGATGGGAGCGGTCGCGTTCCACCGCCGCGAGGGCGTGCATCGTCCACGCGCGGTCCGCCGCCAGCTCGGGGGCCGACTGCATCTGCAGGGCCTCCAGCAGCTTCTCCGCCGCCTCCGTCAGATTGCCCTGGTGGTGCAGGGTGATGCCCAGGGAGCACAGGGCACGGGCGGCACCCGCGTCGTGGTTGGTCTCCATGTACAGGTTGACCACCGACGCCAGCGTCGTCCGTGACTTGTCCAGCTCGCCCAGCTGACGGGCCGCGATACCCGTACGCCACTGCACGGAGCGGGTCAGCAGGCCCTGCCCCACGGACTGGGCCAGCTCGTTGAGCTCGCCGAGACGGTAGAGGTCGCCGCGCAGCAGGCAGTAGTCGCACAGGGCGCCCAGCAGGCTGAGCACGGCCGCCTCGTTCACGCCCTCCGCGTGCCGGAGCGTGGAGGTGATGAAGCTGGTCTCGTCGTCCAGCCAGCGCAGCGCCTCCTCCAGCGACACGAAGCCGTGCTGGCCGAAGCGGTCCGAGCGGGTCGACATGTTGCCGTCGACCAGGCGCAGGACGGAGTCGGCCAGATCCGCGTAGGTGACGATGAGGCGTTCCTGCGCGGCCGTGCGCTCGCTCGGCTCCTCCTCGTCGAGGAGGCGGGCGTGGGCGAAGGCACGGACCAGGTCGTGCAGGCGGTAGCGGTTGCCGTGCACGTGGTCGATCAGGCCCGCGCGGGCGAGCGCCGTGAGGTGACGGGTCGCCTCCGTCTCGTCGGTGGCGAGGAGCGAGGCGGCCGCCGCCGCGCCCAGCGACGCCCGTCCCGCCAGCGCCAGGCGGCGCAGCAGCTTGCGGGACAGCTCCGACTGGTCGGTGTAGCGGAGCCAGAGGGCCCGCTCGATCGGCTCGACCGGGCCGTACGCGCCCAGGTCCGTGGCCAACTGGCCGGGTGTGCGCGGGCCGAGGGACGAGCCGGCGATGCGCAGGGCGAGCGGCAGGCCGCCGCACAGGTGCCGGATCCGGGCGACGGACTCCGTGTCGTACGAGCCGGAGCCCGCCCCCGAGGACGGCCCCGCGCCCGCGACGGCTCCCGCCGACAGTGCCGCGCCGTCCTGGGCCGCCGTGCTCAGCAGTTCGCGCGTGCCGTCGGCGTCGAGCGCCTCGACGGGGAGCTGGTGGACCCAGGCGGGCAGGTCGGCGGGCAGGGCGAGCGGGGAGCGGGCGGTGACCAGCACGAGACTGTCGGAACGCTCGGGGACGAGGGCGCGGACCTGCTCGGGGTCGGAGGCGTCGTCCAGGACGATGGTCACCGGCACGGTGGTCAGATGCTGGTGGTACAGCTCGCTGAGCCGTTTGACCTGCTGGTCCTGGGAGGTCCGCTCACGGAAGAGCAGCTGGTCGCGGGGGGCGCCGAGACGATTCAGCAGATGCATCAGCGCGTCCCGGGTCGACAGCGGCGGCTCCTGGGGGCTGTCGGCGCGCAGATCGACCACACAGGCGCCCCGGAAGTAGTCCCGCAGCTCATGGGCGGCGCGGACGGCGAGGGCGGTGCGGCCGGAGCCGGACGCGCCGTGCAGCACGACGACGGTCGGCCGGGTCTCGGTCTCCGCGCGGGCCGCCTGCACCCACTGGCGGATCTTCCCCATCTCCGCCCGGCGGCCCGCGAACCGGTCGTCGGCCTCGGGGAGTTGGGCGAACGACTGCTCCAGCACGTTGCGCCGCCGGGCCGCCGCGCTCTTGTCGGCGCCGCGCAGCCGGGGCGCCGTCTTCTTCGCCGTCGCCGTCGACGCGGCGAGGACGCGCTGCTGGTCCAGGAACGGGCGTATCCCGCGCACCTCCAGCGCCGTCAGCCACTGCAGCCGCAGCTGCTCGGGGCCGCCGGGCTGGCTCAGAGTGCCCGCGTGATGGTGGGCGGCGGGGAGGTGAGAGGCGGTGACCTTCAGGACCGTGGCCACGGCGCTCGCGATGCCGACGATCACGCCGGTGCTCACGGCGGTGCCGGGGGCGACGCCGAAGGAGAGGTCGGCGACGACCGCCGTGCCGGCGGCGACGGCCGCGACCAGCAGGGGAGTGCCGGAACCCTCCTTCGCGTAGCGCTGGCGGAAGGTGGGGCGGCCGGCCTCGGACTCGTCCAGGGCGCGGGTGTACGTCTCGTACTCCTCGGCCGCGTTCTGCGCCATCGAATCCAGGGAGGCGCGGGCGCGGCCGAGCAGGACCACTCCGTCGGTACGGCCGCCCGATCTGCGGACCTCCTCCTCGACCGCCCGGACCAACAGCCGTTCGGCCTCCCCCCGGTGGCTGTCCCGCATCACGCTTCCCCCTTCGCCGAGACGGTTGCCTCCGGCCAGTGTGCGGGGAGTAGTCCGGCTAGGCGAGAGGGCGTGATCGTGGGCGGGGCCAGGGGCGGGGTTTCGCCGTAGGAGGTCGGGTTGTCGGCCGGGTGCGGGTGGGGCGTGGTTGCTCGCGCCCACGCGGCGGAGCCGCACATCGACACAGCCCCGCGCCCCTGACGGGGCGCGTGTTCGTGCTGAACTGCGATTCACGGGTACTGGGGAATGATGGTGCCCATGGCGAATCGACTGGCCCACGAGACCTCTCCCTACCTCCTCCAGCACGCCGACAACCCGGTCGACTGGTGGCCGTGGTCGGCCGAGGCGTTCGAGGAGGCGCGCAGGCGGGGGGTGCCGGTGCTGCTCAGCGTCGGGTACTCGAGCTGCCACTGGTGCCATGTGATGGCGCACGAGTCCTTCGAGGACCGGGAGACCGCCGAGTACCTGAACGCGCACTTCGTGAACGTCAAGGTCGACCGGGAGGAGCGGCCGGACGTCGACGCGGTGTACATGGAGGCCGTACAGGCGGCGACCGGGCAGGGCGGCTGGCCCATGACCGTGTTCCTGACGCCGGAGGAGGAGCCCTTCTACTTCGGCACCTACTTCCCGCCCGCCCCCCGCCACGGCATGCCCTCCTTCCGGCAGGTCCTGGAAGGCGTGCGAGCCGCCTGGGCCGACCGGCGGGACGAGGTCACCGACGTCGCCGGGAAGATCGTGCGGGACCTGGCGGGACGGGAGCTGAAGTTCGCGGCGGTCGACGTGCCCGGGGAGGACGAGCTGGCGCAGGCGTTGCTGGGGCTCACCCGGGAGTACGACGCGGCGCGCGGCGGCTTCGGCCGGGCGCCCAAGTTCCCGCCCTCGATGGTGATCGAGTTTCTGCTGCGGCACGCCGCGCGCACCGGCTCCGAGGGCGCGCTGCAGATGGCGCGGGACACCTGCGAGCGCATGGCCCGCGGCGGTATCTACGACCAGCTCGGCGGCGGCTTCGCCCGGTACTCCGTCGACCGTGAGTGGGTCGTGCCGCACTTCGAGAAGATGCTGTACGACAACGCCCTGCTGTGCCGCGTGTACGCCCATCTCTGGCGGGCCACCGGTTCCGAGCTGGCCCGGCGCGTCGCCCTGGAGACGGCCGACTTCATGGTCCGCGAACTCCGCACGAACGAGGGCGGGTTCGCCTCGGCGCTGGACGCCGACAGCGACGACGGGACCGGTTCCGGGAAGCATGTCGAGGGCGCCTACTACGTCTGGACGCCCGAGCAGCTGACCGAGGTGCTCGGCGAGGAGGACGCGGCGCTCGCCGCGCAGCACTTCGGGGTCACGGAGGAGGGGACCTTCGAGGAAGGGGCATCCGTCCTTCAACTGCCGCAGCGCGAGGGCGTGTTCGATGCCGAGCGGATCGAGTCGGTCAGGGACCGGCTGAATGCCGCGCGTGCGCGCCGGCCCGCCCCCGGCCGCGACGACAAGGTGGTGGCCGCCTGGAACGGCCTCGCCGTCGCCGCGCTCGCCGAGACCGGCGCATACTTCGACCGCCCCGACCTGGTGGACGCCGCCATCGCCGCCGCCGACCTCCTCGTACGCCTGCATCTGGACGAGCGCGCGCGGCTCGCGCGGACCAGCAAGGACGGGCAGGTCGGCGCCAACGCGGGGGTGCTGGAGGACTACGCGGACGTCGCCGAGGGGTTCCTGGCGCTGGCGTCGGTCACGGGGGAGGGGGTGTGGCTGGAGTTCGCCGGGTTCCTGCTCGACCATGTGCTCGTCCGGTTCGTCGACGAGGAGTCCGGGGCGCTCTTCGACACCGCCGCCGACGCGGAGAAGCTGATCCGGCGGCCGCAGGATCCGACCGACAACGCCACGCCGTCCGGGTGGAGCGCGGCGGCGGGTGCGCTGCTGAGCTATGCCGCGCACACCGGTTCCGAGCCTCATCGGACCGCCGCCGAAAGGGCGTTGGGCGTGGTGAAGGCCCTGGGGCCGAGGGCGCCGCGGTTCATCGGGTGGGGGCTGGCCACGGCGGAGGCCCTGCTCGACGGGCCGCGTGAGGTGGCGGTCGTCGGACCGCAGGGGCATCCGGGGACCAAGGAGCTGCACCGGACGGCGTTGCTGGGGACCGCGCCGGGTGCGGTGGTGGCCGTGGGGACCGCGGACAGTGACGAGTTGCCCTTGCTGGCCGACCGTCCGCTCGTGGGCGGTGAACCAACTGTGTATGTCTGCCGTAATTTCACATGTGACGCTCCCGTGACCGATGTGGACCGGTTGCGTACGGCTCTGGGGGTGGCCTCGATCGGCTGAAAGTCGCCGGTCAGGGAGTGGGGCAAGGTCGAACAACTGGCTGGATACGGGCCGGTGTGCGGACACGTCCGATTACGTGTTCCCTCGAACGGAAACACGCTTTTTATCGGAAGGGCCCCCAGGGTTCACAGTTTCCCCCTAGTCTCTCCGCAGTGACGCGCTGGGAGTAACTCTCGGCGTGACAGGGGGTATTGGGATCCGGGGGGATCTATCTTGCTGACGTCTGTCTTCATAGCTGTCATCTCGCTTGCCTTGTTCTGGATGGCGGCCTTCACTCTGTGGTGGCAGATGCACGCGTGGCGAACGCCCGAAGTGCTCGCCTCCACCCGTTTCAGCAGACCGGACGGCGACGAACATGTGTCGTTCTCACTGCTGCTGCCGGCACGCCATGAACAGGCCGTGCTGGACCACACCATCCAACGCCTGCTCGAATCCAGCCACGACGACTTCGAGATCATCGTGATCGTCGGGCACGACGACCCGGAGACCACCGCGGTGGCCCGGGCCGCGGAGGAGCGCGACCCGCGCGTCCGCGTGGTGGTCGACCACCACGAGAAGAAGAACAAGCCGAAGGCCATGAACACGGCACTACCGCACTGCCGCGGCGATGTCGTCGGGGTCTTCGACGCCGAGGACCAGGTCCATCCGGAGCTGCTGTCCCACGTCGACCACGCCTTCCGCACCACCGGCGCGGACGTCGTGCAGGGCGGCGTGCAGCTCATCAACTACAACTCCAGCTGGTACAGCCTGCGCAACTGCCTGGAGTACTTCTTCTGGTTCCGGTCCCGCCTCCATCTGCACGCGCAGAAAGGGTTCATCCCGCTCGGCGGCAACACGGTCTTCGTCCGTACCGACGTGCTGCGCGCGGCCGACGGCTGGGACCCCGACTGCCTCGCCGAGGACTGCGACCTGGGCGTCCGGCTCTCCAGCGTGGGCAAGAAGGTCGTCGTCGCCTACGACTCCGACATGGTGACCCGGGAGGAGACCCCCGGCAGCCTGATGTCCCTGATGAAGCAGCGGACCCGCTGGAACCAGGGCTTCCTCCAGGTCTACCGGAAGCGCGACTGGCGCCAACTGCCGTCCTTCCGGCAGCGGTTGCTCGCCCGCTACACACTGATGACGCCCTATCTCCAGGCCGTCTCCGGGGTGATCATCCCCCTCAACGTGGGCATCGCGCTCTTCCTCGACGTCCCCGTGGGCGTCGCCTTCATCACCTTCCTGCCCGCCGTGACCGCCCTGGTCACCTTCGTGTTCGAGGTCGTCGGACTGCACGACTTCGGCAAGCAGTACGGACTGCGCGTCCGGTTCGTCCACTACGTCAAGCTCGTCGTGGGCGGCCCCTTCTACCAGGTGCTCCTCGCCTTCGCCGCCGTACGGGCGGTGTGGCGTGAGCAACGTGGCCGCAACGACTGGGAGTTGACCAGCCACGTCGGCGCACATCTCGCGAACGTGAACCGAGAGGACGTTCCTGCGTGACCTCCACACTTCCCGCGGCGACCAAGACGAAAGTCAAGGTCCCCGCGCAGCGGACAGCTGCGCCCACAGCCGGTTCGACAGGTCGAACAAACGATTCCTCTTCCGTCTCGCCCGCGCCCGGGACACCACCGAAGCGCCTGCGGAACTCGCCCCCCGACCTGATCCTCTGCGGTCTCCTCCTCGTCGCGATCATGATCGTGCAGGGCTGGAACATCGCCGACTACCCGACCCTCAGCGACGACGAGGGCACCTACCTCGCCCAGGCCTGGGCCGTCCAGGAGGGCAGGGGCCTCGCCCACTACACCTACTGGTACGACCACCCGCCCCTCGGCTGGCTCCAGCTCGCCGCCCTGACCTGGATCCCCGCCCAGCTCGCCCCCGAGTCGATGACCGTCGGCTCGATGCGCGTGGTCATGCTGCTGATCAGCGCGGTCAGCGCCGTCCTCGTCTACGTCCTCGGCCGCCGCCTCTCGCTGCCCCGCTGGGCCGCCGGCCTCGGCATGGCCCTCTTCGGGCTCTCCCCGCTGTCGGTGGTGCTCCAGCGGGAGATCTTCCTCGACAACATCGCGGTGATGTGGACGCTGCTGGCCTTCTGCCTCGCCGCCTCGCCCAGCCGTCACCTCTGGCACCACTTCGGCGCCGGCATCGCCGCCGCCGCGGCCGTGCTCACCAAGGAGACGATGCTCCTCGTCCTGCCGGCCGTACTGCTCACCATGTGGCGGCACAGCCACCGGGACACCCGGAAGTTCGCCATCACCGGCGCCGTCACCGCCTGCACCCTGATCGGCATCTCGTACCCGCTGTTCGCCCTGCTCAAGGGCGAGTTGCTGCCTGGCGCCGGCCATGTCTCCCTCTGGGACGGCATCGTCTACCAGATGAGCCGCCCCGGCTCCGGCTTCATCCTCACCGAGGGCACGGGCTCGTACGGCGTCCTGCAGTCGTGGCTGTACTACGACCGCGTGTTGCCGATCGGCGGACTCGCGGGCGCCCTGCTCCTGCTGGTCACCTGGCGCTGGTCGGTGACCGCGCGGGCCCTCGCCGGTCCCGCGCTCGCCGTCGCGATCCTCGCCGGCATGGCCCTGCGCCCCGGCTACCTCCCCGCCATGTACGTCCTCCAGGCGCTGCCCTTCCTCGCGCTCGTCCTCGCGGGCGGCACCGCGAGCGTCGCGCACGGCGTCCTGCGCCGGTGGCGGAGCACGACCGAGAAGCGGGCCCTGACCTGGGCGCGGCACGGTGTGGCCCTCGCCCTGGCCGCCGCCGCGGCGGTGTACGTCGTCCCGCGCTGGTACGACGGCAACCACACCGCGATGACCTTCAACGCCAACGCCCCCTACCAGCAGGCCGCCACGTGGCTCGGCAGTGAGATCGAGGACCCGGCGGGCACCCGGGTCCTCGTCGACGACGCGCTCTGGCTCGACCTCGTCCACGAGGGCTACGAGCCCGGCCTCGGCGTCATCTGGTTCTACAAGGCCGACCTCGACCCGGCGGTGACGAAGACGATGCCACGCGGCTGGCGCGACCTGGACTACGTGGTCGCCTCCCCGACCGTACGGCGCGACGCGGTCGACCTGCCCAACGTCAAGGGCGCGATGGAGAACTCGACCCCGGTGGCCACCTTCGGCACCGGCGAGGACCGGATCGAGATCCGCAGGATCGACACCGGCGGCGACCGTACGGATGGCACCGAGGCCACCGGCGACGGCGACCGCATCCGCGAGACCGAGGCCGCTGGAGGCGACCGATGAACAGCGGAAGCTACGAGTCCACCGCACCCGGGGAACTCGGCGATCCCGCCGTGCGGGGTGCCGAAGTTCCCGAGCCCGGGGCCGTCACCATCGTCGTACCGACCTTCAACGAGTCCGCCAACGTACGGGAGTTGCTGCACCAGATCACCGAGACGGTCCCCGGGCGGCTGCCCTGCGAGGTCGTCTTCGTGGACGACTCCACCGACGACACCCCCGAAGTGATCGACAAGGCCGCGCAGGACTGCCCGTTCCCGGTGACCGTGCTGCACCGCGACGAACCCGTCGGCGGCCTCGGCGGCGCGGTGGTCGAGGGGATCAAGGCGGCCACCTCCGACTGGATCGTCGTCATGGACGGCGACCTGCAGCACCCGCCGTCCCTCGTACCGGAGCTGGTGGCGACCGGGGAGCGGTCGTCGGCGGGTCTGGTGGTCGCCTCCCGCTACATCAAGGGCGGCAGCCGCGCCGGACTCGCGGGCAGCTACCGGGTGGCCGTCTCACGCGGGGCGACCTGGCTCACCAAGTCCCTCTTCCCGCGCCGGCTGCACGGCATCAGCGACCCGATGAGCGGCTTCTTCGCGATCCGCCGCAGTGCCGTCACGGCCGAGATCCTCCAGCCGCTCGGCTACAAGATCCTCCTCGAACTGGCCGTGCGCAGCCGCCCCCGGCAGGTCACGGAGGTGCCCTTCGTCTTCCAGGACCGGTACGCCGGCGAGTCCAAGTCGACCGCGCAGGAGGGCCTGAGGTTCCTGCGTCACCTCGTCGGACTGCGCACCGCGTCGCCGCCGGCCCGCATGATGGTCTTCGGGCTGATCGGCGTCACCGGCTTCCTGCCGAACCTCGCGGGCCTGTACGCCCTCACCTCGGCCGGGATGCACTACGTCCCCGCCGAGATCCTCGCCAACCAGCTCGGGGTGCTCTGGAACTTCTTCCTCATCGAGCACCTCTGCTTCCGCGAGCGGCGCCAGTACCGCAAGGGGTGGGACCGCATCGGCCGGTTCGCGTTGCTCGCCAACGCCGACCTGGTGCTGCGTATCCCGCTGATCGCCCTGTTCGTGGGCGAGTTCGGAATGGGCGCGCTGCCCGCGACCGCGCTCGCCCTGGTGACGACGTTCGTCCTGCGTTTCGTGGGGACCGAGGCGCTCGTCTATCTGCCCCGCAAGAAGTCCCGCCGCGGGGAGCGCGGCGGGCGGAAGCGGGCCGAGAGGCACGCTGAGCGGTCCGGTCGGTCCGATGAGACCGATCGCTCCGGGCAGCCTGCGGAGCCCGAGCAGTCGGCAAGGAGAGCCGCGTGAAGAACCACCCGAAGAACCACCTGAAGAACCGGCTGACCGGCTGGATGAGATCCAGACCGAGGCCCAGACGCAGAACCGCCCTGCTGGCGGTCGGAGCCCTCGCCTCCGGCCTCCTGCTGATCTCACCCCAGCCCGCGTCCGCCGCCAACCTCATCCAGAACCCCGGCTTCGAGACGGCCGGTACGGACGACATGCCGTACTGCTGGAAGAAGTCGGGCTGGGGCGACAACGACTTCACGTTCACCACGACCTCGGACGCCCACTCGGGCACCAAGGCCATGAAGGTCGAGCTGACCCGCCGGGCCGATGGCGACCGCAAGGCTCTGATCACCGAGTCGGCGGCCTGCGCGCCCCCGGTCACGGTGGGCAAGCAGTACGACCTGGCGCTCTGGTACAAGTCGACGACGCCGGACACGTCCATCACGCTCTTCCGGCACGACACCACGGCCGGATGGCAGTACTGGACCGACCTCAAGACGCTGGAGATGGCGGGAAGTTGGACCGAGGCCACGGTCCGTACTCCCGCTGTGCCGGCCGCCACGGACCGCCTCGCCTGGGGTGTCTCCGTCTACGGCACGGGCTCCGTCACCACGGACGACTACACGATGGACGTGGTCGCCGACCCCGTCCCCGAGCCGCAGTGCACGGGCACGCCGGACGAGTGCCTGAACGGCCGCTGGGACGTGCTGCCCACCCAGAACCCCGTCCGCTCCATGCACTCCGTCGTCCTCAACAACGGCAAGGTGCTGCTGATCGCCGGCTCCGGCAACAGCGAGGAGATGTTCGAGGCGGGCACCTTCACCTCGGCGGTGTACGACCCGGAGAACGGCACGTACAAGCAGATCCCGACCCCAGACGACATGTTCTGCGCGGGCCACGTCCAGCTCGACGACGGCCGGGTCCTGGTCATGAGCGGCAACAAGGGCTATCCGTCGGCCGACGGCACGATCGGCTACCAGGGCTACAAGGACTCGTACATCTTCGACCCGGTGACGGAGACGTACAGCAAGACCAACGACATGAACGACGGCCACTGGTACCCGTCGGCGACGATCCTCGGCAACGGTGACGTCATCTCGTTCGGCGGCCTGAAGGAGGATTCGACCGGTTCGGTGACCGCCGAGCTGTGGTCGGACGCCGAGCAGAAGTGGCTCGAACTCTGGAAGGTCAACCAGACCTGGTCGTACTGGGGCCTGTACCCGTCGATGATCCTCATGCAGGACGGCCGCCTCTTCTACTCGGGCAGCCATGTCTTCGGCAACAACATCCCGGGCACGGGCTCGGCGATCTACGACTACGACGCCAACACGGTCACGCAGGTCCCGGGCCTGCAGCGGAAGGACGAACGCGACCAGTCCGCGAGCGTGCTGCTGCCTCCCGCCCAGGACCAGAAGGTCCTGACGCTCGGCGGCGGCAACATCGAGTCCAACCCGGTCGCGAACCGCCTGACGGACATCATCGACCTCAAGGCCGCGAACCCGGCGTACGTCGCCGGCCCGCCGATCCCGCAGGGCACGGTGGACCTCGGCAACGGCAAGGTCGCCCAGACCGGCGACCAGGGCAAGATGTACGTCTCCGCGGTGCTGCTGCCCGACGGCAAGGTCCTGGAGACGGGCGGCGCCCTGCACAACCGTGCCGACCCGGTCTACGAGACCTCGATCTACGACCCGGCGACCAACACCTTCGACCCGGTGGCGACGGACCCGGAGGAGCGCGGCTACCACTCCTCGGCGTTCCTGCTCCCCGACGGCCGCGTCATGACCACGGGCGACAACCCGGGCAACGGCACCTGGAACCACGACGTGTCGATCTACACCCCGCCGTACCTGTTGAAGGGCGCCCGCCCGACCATCACCTCGGTGATCGACAAGGAGTGGGTGTACGGCGACACGCAACGCATCACGGTGGACCGCCCGATCGCGAAGGCGGAACTGATCCGCCCCGCCGCCGTGACCCACTCCTCGGACCCGAACCAGCGCTTCGTGGACCTCCCCCTGTCGGTCGACGGCAACAACGTGGACCTGAACGTGACGAGCAACCCGAACCTGGCACCGCCGGGCTGGTACATGCTCTTCGCGGTCGACGCCAACGGTGTCCCGTCGGTCGCGGAATGGGTCCACCTCCAGGGCCCGTCCGCCCTTGCCCAGGCCTCCGGCGAGGCCCCCTCGGCCCACGTCCACGACTTCGCGGACGCCCCGAAGGGCAAGGTCACGGGCCCGGGGAAGAAGACCAGGTCCAAGAAGGTCAGCCCGACGATCTCCGGCTGCGACCGCCACTACGGCACGGCGAACGTCTGCGTCCCGACGACGTTCCCGGCGGAGGTGAAGAACACGACGGCCGCCCGCTGCGCGTGGCTGGCCCGGAACGACTACGGCCGCCTGAAGGTGAACGGCAAGGACGACCCGCTGAAGCTGGACCGCAACGGGGATGGCCGGGCGTGCGGGAAGGGGGACGTCGTGAGGCGCCGCTGACGATGATCGGCGGAGTGGCTTGATCGGTCCCGTATCCGGAGGTGATCGCCGGATACGGGACCGTTCGCGGTTACAGCGGTTATACGGGACCGACGCGGCGAGCGACGCCGGGCGAGGCCTGAAGGGGGTGACGGCAGTCCGGCGCGGAGAGCGGTGGGGGATGACCGTCGAGGGCACGGCAGAGGGCGGCGTGCAGGTGCTCGGCTTCGGCGAGGGTGAGGGACAGGTCGGTGGGGTGTCGTCCGCCGGTCGCGTTCAGCTGAAGCGGGAGGATGACGCGACCGTCTTCAGTACGGTGCACAGGCCGCCCGGGTGCGCGCTCGATGCTCCACGTCACGCCGTACCCCCTCCCTTCCCGATACGGGCGAGGCGGTACGTTCCCCACAACTGCCGCCCGGCCTCGCAGCCGTCCTGGGCCGGGTCTGTACGGTGAGCGGTGTAACTCCCGAGCTGGAAGCGACAGTTGATGACTGACGTGACGAGTGACGCCGAGGCGCGGAAGGCCGTTGTGAGTGGGGCGGGCGCCGTGGATGACGGGCTGGTCGCACGGCAGATGTCCGGCGACGGTCAGCCGGTCGTCCGACGGCATGGGCTCGCTGCATCGAGCACCGGATCGAGCCGTCGTCTCAGGCCGGGCGTTGTCGGAGGGCCGGCGTCTGGCCGCACTTCTCGGGACAGTGCACTATGCGCAGGAGTATTGCCCGAGGAAGTAGTGAGGGGTGTTGTGCGCGCGCTCACCGTCATGCGGGAGTGGAGTCCGCGGCGCAAGGTGGCTTTGGCCGTTGCGTTGCAGGTGGTGTGGCTGGGCGTGATGCTGGTGGCCCTGCTGAGTTGGGATCTGCCGTTGACCGCGCCCGTCGCGATCGCGCTGTGGGTCGGACCGGCTGCGGGAGGAATCCTGGGTATCTGGATGGGTTCGAAATCGTCGCCCGAGTGACGGCAATCAGCGATGAACCGCTGACACTCGACCCGTGACGCGGTCCCGAGCCACTGATGTGGGTGGGTTTCAGGCCTTTCCGCCGAGTCGGCCGTGCTCCCTCGGCCGCTCGGTGGCGTAGGCCGCCGTGAGCGGTGCGGCCGGGCTGCTGCCGCGCAGCCGGGCCGGTGCGATGCGGTGGTGATCGGGCTGCTCGCGGCGGGCTTTCCGGTGGGCACCGTTCGAGCGGTGGTGCGCGTCGAGCGGCGGACCAGCGGCGGTGGAGCGCGGGGTACGCATCGGCCCTGGACGGTGTGAGGGGGCCGACCCCGTACGTCGACCTCGCCTTGCCCTCCGGTCCCGAATCAGCCCGTGCTCTTGCGCAAGGCGCTCAGCGCGTCCGCAACGCCTCCCGCACGATTGCCTCCAACTGTTCGTGGTGCGCGCCCTTCCAGTACGCGCGGCCGCATGAAGCGCACTGGGCGAAGACGTCGTACGAGCGTTGTGTGCCGCCCTCCAGACGGTCCGCTACCTGCTCCTTCGTCGCCGGTTCCAGGAGGCCGTTGCAGGCGGTGCAGCGGGTCCAGGGGTGGAGGGGCGGGGCGAACCGGGTCAGGATCTCGCGGAGTTGTTCGTCCGGCTGGGTGCTGTAGACGTACGCCCCGGCCCACAGCTCGCGGCGCCGCAGCAGGCCCCGGTCGCGGCTGAGCATCACCCGGCGGTCGGTGGCGGAGAGCGTGGCCAGGGCCGGGTCGCCGATGTCGGTCGACTCGTAGGCCGCGTCCACGCCCAGGAGGCGTAGACGGCGGGCCAGGGTGCCCAGGTGAACGTCGAGGAGGAAGCGGAGAGGGGCGCCCGGGACCTGCTGGGGGTGGTCGACGGGGCGTACGGTCACGGACTCGCCGTCCGCCGGGATGTGCCCCACTCGTACTTCGCGGCCGTCGACAACCAGCGCGCCCACCTCCGTCAGCGGGACGCCCAGGGACTCCACGACGTGGCCGAGCGTGGAGACGCCGTCGACGGCCAGCGGCGTCACGCCCGCGCGGCGGCCGTGCGGAACGAACAGGGCCAGTTCGGGGGCGACTTCGATGTGGATCTCGGCGTGGATCTCGGCGGGTTTCACCCGGTCAGGATCGCATGGGGGAGGGGGACCGGCTCAGGGGTTTTTCGCCGGCGGGCCAGGGTGGTCCGGGCCCGCACCGTCCCCCGCGTCGAGCCGGCCCGTGTCCAAGCCGTGCTGGATCGTGTTCAGGGCGCGGTCCACCAACTCGGCGAAGTCGTCGCGGTGGTCGTTCTCCGCCCAGTAGAGCGACGTCTCCAGCAGGGCGCCGATCAGGGACATCGCCCAGACCCTGACCTCCAGACTGTCGGGGTCATGGCCGGTGCGTTCGGCGATGGCCGTGCAGAGCATGCGGCCCGTCACCGACATGCTCTCCATCATGCGGGAGCGGACGGCCGGGACCTGGACCATCAAAGAGGTACGCAGCCGGGCGACCTCCATGTCCTCCTCGACGCCCGTGCGGACGGCCTCCCGCATCACGTACCGGATGGTGTCCGTCCAGGGTTCGTCCGCCGGGCGGGACCGCAGTTCCTCCATGAGGATCGGGTCGTACTCGTCGGTGAGGACGATGTCCTCCTTGGTCGGGAAGTAGCGGAAGACGGTCGACGGCGAGACCTCCGCCCGGTCGGCGATCTGCTCGATCGTCGTGGCGTCGTAGCCCTGCTCCCGGACCAGTGCGTACATCGCGGAGCGGATCGACTCGCGCGTCTTGATCTTCTTCCGCTCACGCAGCCCGAGTGGGGGCGATCGGCGGGGTGCGCGGGGGCGGGGAGTGCTGGGGCGTGCGGCCGTCATGCGGTCATTGTCGGGCATCGGCCTTGGACGTGGCCAGGTCAGGGCCGGTGTCCCGCGCGTTCCCGGCGCCCCGCCCCGTCGGCGCGCTCGGCAGGAAGGCCGCCGCCAGCAGCGTCGCGACCAGTGCCGCGCCACCGCACACCAGCAGGACCACGCCCATGCCATGGACGTACGAACTGTTCGCGGACGTCAGGAGATCGGCCGCGCCCGCGCGTTCGGCGACCAGGTGGGCCGCGACCAACGAGTCCCCGGCGGTGTCGGCCGCCGACCCGGGCAGGCCGGTGACGTCGAGGCGGTCCCGGTAGACGCCCGCGAGTAGACTGCCGAGCAGCGCGATGCCGATCGCGCCGCCCACCTGGCGCAGCGTCATCAGCAGCCCGGAACCGCTGCCGGCCCGGTCCGTGGGCAGGGTGCCCAGCGCCCCGGACATCGCGGGCACCATCGCCACCCCGAACCCGGCACCGGCCAGCGACAGCCACAGCGCCGTGAAGCCGTAACCGGAGTCGACCGCCGTACGGCTGCCGAGGAACGCGGCGAACGACAGCACCGCCAGCCCCGCGCTCACCACGGCCCGGGACCCGAAGCGTTCGACGACCGGCTGCGCCGCCCGCGCGCCGACCAGCAGACCGCCCATCAGCGGCAGCAGCCGTACCCCGGTGCCCAGGGCGTCGTGGCCGAGGACGGCCTGGAGGTACGGCGGCAGGACGAACAGCAGGCCGGACAGGACGAACATGACGAGGGTCGCGGCGAGCGTGTTGAAGAGGAAGCCGCGGTGCGCCAGCAGCCCCATGTCGAGCAGGGGGCGCGCGGAACGCCGTTCGCGGAGCACCAGCGCGGCGATCAGTACGACGGCCGCCGCGAACATGCCCAGGACGAGCGGGTCGCCCCAGCCCCGGGTCGGCGCCTCGATGATCGCGTAGATGAGGGAGCCGAGGCCGGTCGCGGTGAGCGCGGTGGAGACGGCGTCGACCCTGGGGGAGGCGGGGTCCCGGGTCTCCGGCAGGAGGAAGACGCAGGCGGCGATGCCGAGGGCGGCCATGGGGAGGTTGATGAGGAACACCGAGCCCCACCAGAAGTGGTCGAGGAGCCAGCCGCCGATGATCGGGCCGAGCGGCAGCCCCAGCACGGAGCCCGCCGAGACGATGCCGACCGCCTTGGTGCGCTCGTCGGGCGTGAAGAGCGAGGGCAGTACCGAGAGGGCGAGCGGGGTGATCAGTGCCGCGCCGATCCCCATGACGGTGCGGGCGGCGACGACCGCGTCCACGTCCTGGGCCAGCGCGCCGACCAGCGATCCCGCGAGGAAGATCCCGAGCCCGACGATCAGCATCCGCCGCCTGCCGAAGCGGTCGCCGAGCAGACCCGCCGGGAGCATCAGGGCCGCGAACACGACGATGTACGCGTCCGCCATCCACTGTTGCTGCCCGGTGGTCGCGCCCAGTTCCCCGGCCATGGTCGGCAGCGCCACGTTCAGGATCGTCATGTCGAAGCCGAGCGTCAGCATGCTCGCGACGAGGGCGCCGAGGGCCCACCAGCGGCGGGGGTCGGGCCGGGCCCCCGAGGGTGCAGCGACAGGTTCAGTGACAGTCTCCATGAGTTGAGAGTAACTCTCAAAAGATGGTTGATGTCAATTGATTGGCGGCCCGGTTCCGTGTGCGGACACACGAAAGTGGCCGCGGCTTGGTAGCCACGGCCACTGAAGAGGGCTGCGTCCGGTCGTCCCGGAGGGTTACCCGTGCTGGTACGCCACCAGGGAGATCCCCACGTAGTGCGTGATGAACGCCGCCAGCGTCAAGGAGTGGAAGACCTCGTGGAAGCCGAACCAGCGCGGTGACGGGTCCGGGCGCTTGAGGCCGTAGATGACGCCACCGATGCTGTAGAGAACACCGCCGACGATCACCAGGACGAGGACGGCGATGCCGCCGGTGCGCATGAAGTCGGGCAGGAAGAAGACGGCCGCCCAGCCCATCGCGATGTAGCACGGGGTGTAGAGCCAGCGCGGGGCGCCCACCCAGAAGACCCGGAAGATGATGCCGGCGAGCGCCGCCGCCCAGATGCCCCACAGCAGCCACTGCCCCTTGGCGCCGGGCAGGAGCAGCATCGTCAGTGGGGTGTAGGTGCCCGCGATGATCAGGAAGATATTGGCGTGATCCAGCCTGCGCAGGATGCCGTCCATGCGCGGGCTCCAGTTGCCCCGGTGGTACAGCGCGCTCACGCCGAA
Source organism: Streptomyces sp. MNU76 (assembly GCF_020982545.1). Lineage (GTDB taxonomy): Bacteria > Actinomycetota > Actinomycetes > Streptomycetales > Streptomycetaceae > Streptomyces. The sequence goes on from NZ_JAJKLK010000019.1 coordinate 1,080,518, forward strand.
CAGCAGGCACGCTGTGAAGGTGAAGATCCCGCAGGCGATGCGTCCGCGTGTGGAACCCGCGAGCGCGGTGAGCACCAGGCCGGCGACGAGCGCGGCCGGGAACATGCCGAGATGGAGCCAGCCCCGGAGTCTGGGCTTGATCTCATCGCTGATCTGTTGGATCTCGTCGGTGATCGTGTGGGCGATCTGCTGCGGCAGGGATCGCGCGTCGGGATCGCGGCTGTCGGCCGGCGTCTCCGGGTGCGCATCGGGGACGGACGCTGTCATGTTCTGCATCGTACCTACGGAGCCGTAACTTACGGGAGTGTGCGGGCTGTTCGTGCCTCCACAAGTGGTCATCGTCTCACGTGGAGGGCTCGCGGGGGACATTCGGCCGCACGAGCGGACACGCCTGGTGAAGCGGTGGTGACGCAGGGAAACCTCCTGGGTGAAATCGGGCGAGTGGTGATGGTCACGATGCTCATGTGTACGTCCCTCTGGACAGATGGGCGCTCCCGTCGGATGATCAAATGAGTGTGGTCGGCACCGGATGAGCGCCCAAAGATCCAACCGTGAAGCATCCGGGTCGCAGCCCCCACGGGGCCTCCAACAAAAAATCCCTCATTTAGGAGCAATCGTGGCGCGCGACATCGCGGCTCCCCCTTCAACCGTCCCGACCACCCACCGAGAACTCGTCGAGTGGGTGAACGAGATCGCCGAACTGACCGAGCCGGACAACGTGGTCTGGTGCGACGGATCCGAGGCCGAGTACGAGCGCCTGTGCGGGGAGCTCGTCGAGAAGGGCACCTTCCGGAAACTCGACCCGATCAAGCGCCCGAACTCCTACTACGCCGCGTCCGACCCGACCGATGTCGCCCGGGTCGAGGACCGCACGTTCATCTGCTCGGAGAAGGAGGAGGACGCGGGTCCGACCAACCACTGGAAGGCCCCCGCCGAGATGCGGGAGATCTTCCAGGGCGAGAAGGGCCTGTTCCGGGGCTCGATGCGCGGCCGGACCATGTACGTCGTCCCGTTCTGCATGGGCCCCCTCGGCTCGCCGCTCTCCGCCATCGGCGTCGAGATCACCGACTCCGCGTACGTCGCCGTCTCCATGCGCACGATGACCCGTATGGGACAGCCCGTGCTGGACGAGCTCGGCTCCGAGGGCTTCTTCGTGAAGGCCGTGCACACCCTCGGTGCGCCGCTCGCGGAGGGCGAGGCGGACGTCCCGTGGCCGTGCAACTCCACCAAGTACATCTCCCACTTCCCCGAGAGCCGTGAGATCTGGTCGTACGGCTCCGGGTACGGCGGCAACGCGCTGCTCGGCAAGAAGTGCTACGCCCTGCGCATCGCCTCGGTGATGGCACGCGACGAGGGCTGGCTCGCCGAGCACATGCTGATCCTCAAGCTGACCCCGCCGCAGGGTGAGTCCAAGTACGTGGCGGCGGCCTTCCCGTCGGCCTGCGGCAAGACGAACCTCGCGATGCTGGAGCCGACGATCTCCGGCTGGACCGTCGAGACGATCGGCGACGACATCGCGTGGATGCGCTTCGGCGAGGACGGGCAGCTCTACGCCATCAACCCCGAGGCCGGGTTCTTCGGTGTCGCGCCCGGAACCGGTGAGCACACCAACGCCAACGCGATGAAGACCCTCTGGGGCAACTCGGTCTTCACCAACGTGGCGCTCACGGACGACGGCGACGTGTGGTGGGAGGGGATGACGGAGGAGACTCCCGCGCACCTGACCGACTGGAAGGGCAACGACTGGACGCCGGACAGCGAGACGCCGGCCGCCCACCCGAACGCCCGCTTCACGGTGCCGGCCGCGCAGTGCCCGATCATCGCGCCGGAGTGGGAGAACCCCAAGGGCGTGCCGATCTCGGCGATCCTGTTCGGCGGCCGCCGGGCCACGGCCGTGCCGCTGGTGACCGAGTCCTTCGACTGGAACCACGGGGTGTTCCTCGGCGCGAACGTGGCGTCCGAGAAGACCGCGGCGGCCGAGGGCAAGGTCGGCGAACTGCGCCGCGACCCCTTCGCGATGCTGCCCTTCTGCGGCTACAACATGGGCGACTACATGGGCCACTGGGTCGATGTCGCCAAGGACAAGGACCAGTCCAAGCTGCCGAAGATCTACTACGTCAACTGGTTCCGCAAGAACGACGCGGGCAAGTTCGTGTGGCCCGGCTTCGGTGAGAACAGCCGGGTCCTGAAGTGGATCGTGGACCGGCTGGACGGCAAGGCGGAGGGGGTGGAGACACCGATCGGCATCCTGCCGGCACCGGGTGCGCTCGACACGGAGGGGCTGGACCTCTCCTCGTCCGACCTGGACTTCCTGCTGACCGTCGACAAGGAGGTGTGGCGGGAGGAGGCCGCGCTCGTGCCCGAGCACCTCAACACCTTCGGTGAGCACACGCCGAAGGAGCTGTGGGACGAGTACCGGGCGCTGGTGAGCCGTCTGGGCTGACGCCCCCTTTTCTCCGCGACCGGCCGGATATGGGTTGCCCTGACCAGCGACGTCTCCTCGGCCGGTCGCGGATTCTTTGTGCGCGGGAGTTCGGGTTTCGTTGGCGGGCGCGGCTCCGGTGGGGGCTGGTCGCGCAGTTCCCCGCGCCCCTAAAAGCTCCGGGCCCTGCGGGCCTGGAAAAGCTGGGGCGCAGCCCCGCTTTTCCAGGGGCGCGGGGAACTGCGCGCTCAGCCCCCACCGGGCGGACGTGTGGGGGTCCAAGGGGCGCAGCCCCTTAGGGATAGGACGGGTAGGGGCGGAGGGGGCGAAAAGGGCTGCCGCGCACCGGATTTCGCGGGACACTCGGGACATCCGCACCGAACCCCGAAATGAGGTGACCGGGGTGCGCACACCCGTAAGTGACCCCATGAAGATCGGCCCGTACAAGATAGTCGGCCGCCTCGGCTCCGGCGGCATGGGCTGGGTCTACCTGGGCCGCTCACCCGCCGGCCGCGAGGTCGCCGTCAAGGTCGCCCGCCCCGAACTCGCCGCCGAACCCGAGTTCCGTGAACGCTTCGCCCGCGAGGTCGCCGCCGCTCGCGTGGTCAGCGGCGCCTACACCGCCGCCGTCGTCGACGCCGACCCCACCGCCGAACTCCCCTGGCTGGCCACGCTGTACGTCCCCGGTCCCTCCCTCGCGGAAGCGGTCCGTGCCGACGGCCCCCTCCCCGAGGCCCAGGTCCGCCCCCTCGGCGCCGGTCTCGTCGAGGCGTTGCAGGCCATCCACGCCGCCCATGTGATCCACCGCGACCTCAAGCCGGCGAACGTCCTGCTCGCCCAGGACGGCCCCCGCGTCATCGACTTCGGCATCTCCCGTGTGGACGGGGCCCCCGGCCTCACCCGTGTCGGCGTCGTCGTCGGCACCCCGCCGTTCATGTCGCCCGAGCAGATCCGCGGCGACCGCGTCGGCCCGCCGAGCGACGTGTTCTCCCTGGGCGGCGTCCTGGTCTACGCGCTCACCGGCCGACCGCCGCACGGCGGCGGAGAGGCGGTGCGCGTGGAGGTCGTACGAGGGGAGCCACGGCTCGACGGCGTACCGCCCGCGCTGCGGCCGCTCATCGCCCGCTGTCTGGCCAAGCGGCCCGAGGAGCGGCCCCGACTCGCCGAGATCCTGGCCGAGTTGGTGGAGGAGGAGACCCGCGTCGAGGCATGGCCGCCGCCGCAGGTGGCCCGGACCATCGAGGTGCGGTACGAGGAGCTGAGAGAGCGTCATCTGCGCCGTACGACGAGCGAGTCCGTCCCCTCCTGTCTGATGCTGCACGCGCAGGCGCTGCTCGACGCCGGGCTGACCGATGCCATGGTCGCGGGGGCGGTGGTCCGTGACGGTTCCTGACTCCTACCCGGGCCGCGAGTCCCACCCGGGGCGTGACTCCTTCTCCGGCCGTGACTCCTTCCCGGGCCGCGACGGCCGTGACTCGTACCCGGGGCGCAACGCCGAGATATACGACCTCGGTACGCACTGGCGGCAGTTGGTGCAGAACTGGGTGGCGCGGCGGAATTACCTCACGGTCCATGACGCCGTCTCCGTCTCCCTGCAATTCGATCTCCATGAGGCGGGGCGGACGGTCACGCTGCGATTCATGACCACCAAGAGGCTTCTCGTGGCCTTCGCGACGGACGGGAATTTCCTTCGACAGGACCAACTCGCCATTGCCGCGGCCGCGTCGAACGCGTGGAATACCGAACAGCTGAACCCCATGCTTTCCGTGTGGGACGTCCGTGGACCCCGCCCCTGTCTCGCCGGAGTCTGCGATCTGCCGTTGACATGCCGGATCACCCCGGCGGATTTTGACGCTCTGGCCAATGACTGGGTGGAGCGGGCGCGGCAGATGTTCAGTCGTTGCCACCAGGTGTTCAAGTTGTAGAAGTGAAAAGCATACTGATCGAACGTCGGCGTAACTCGCCGTAATTCCATCGGCGGAAATCGCCAAACCCTTCCGGCCACCCGGCTGCCTGCTCCACTATTGGATGGGCTTTTTCAGGGCCGCGGGGGCGTGCCTTTCAGGCCACGGGGGGTTGGGGCGATGGGTGCGATCGGGCGTTTGTCGTTTCTCGGTGTGCTGGTGGGGCTGTTGGTCGCGTGGGTGCCAGGGGGCTCCGCCTCGGCCGCGAGATCGTGTCCGGCCGAAGGGTTCAAACAACGGCTGGTGTGCTGGATCGACCGCGCGGACGAGGGACCCGTGCTGATCACCCTTGAGGGGCCCTTGGAATACCAAGCCATGGGCGATGAGCAGCGCGAAGTGTCCCGACTGCTGAATGCCAAAGCCCACCCCTTGGTGGTGCGGGTACCGGAGGGTGTGCATACGGGGCAGGGTGGTACGGCGTTGCTCCTCTTTGCCAAGGGCCTGCTCATTCACCCTGGCGCCAAGATCGACCGGCTGGAGAAGTCGACGCTGGAGGATCTGAAGGCGAGCGGCTTCTGCGCAGGCACGGACAAGCTCTGCGGCAAGGTCGGCCCCGGCGAGGGGCCGGACCCGCTCAAGGGATCGGACCTGGCCGACCACGCCGCCGATCCCGATGCCAACAGCTTCACCATCCATGACACCGACAACAACCCGAGCCCCAACACCTCGCCCTCGTCGGGCGGTCCCAGCCCAGGTGGCGCGGACGGCGAGACGGACGACCCGGCCGGCACCACCGACCCCGAAGCCTCCGAAGCCGGCTACAGCAACGCCACCTGGACCGCGTTCTGGATGGCGCTCCTGCTCGCCCTCCTGCTCCTCGCCTTCGTGATCGTGATCCGGCGGTCCAGGGGCCCCGTCGCCGTGGGGCACCGCGCGCCGTCTCCAGGGCGGGCCGGACCCGGGCGCGCGGTCGGCGCGCTCTCGCGGGTCGGCCCCGCCCGGACCGCGCCGGCGCACGCGGCGCGCGGCGGGCGTGCCCGCGAGCGGCAGTGGCGGCGCGGGGGTGTGGGTGGCAACGGGGTGGCGACGACGCTGAGTGCGGGGACGAGCCCACCGCCCGGCTGCGGGTCGCGCCCGCGCCCCAGCACGGGCGGCAGGTCGGCCCCCGTCCGGCGCACGCCCGGACCGCGGTCGTACGCACCGAACTCCACCCGCAGGGCTATGTCGAGGTCGACCGGGTACTCCGCCGGGCCGTGTGGGCCGAGCCGGGGCGCCCGTCACCCGCGCCCGGCAGTCTCGTCGACGTCACCGACGCCCGGGAGCGGGACTCCGACGTCCTGTACGCCTTCCCGCCGACCGCCGCCCGCCACGCGAAGGGCACCACCCCGCCCAGGTGACCCCGACGGCACCAGGCCCACCAGCCGCACCGGAACCACCCAGCACCACCAGAAGCACAGGGGGATGAACCATGCACAGCGAATACCCGCCCACCCTGCCGGCCGAATACGCCGACATCGAGTTCGAGAACAACGCCCAGCGCATGCCGCTCGTGCTCTGTCTCGACACGTCCAGCTCCATGGCGGGCCAGCCGATCCAGACGCTCAACAACGCGCTCGCGGAGTGGACCAGGGAACTCCACGACGACGTCAGCCTCAGCTACAGCGTGGAGGTCGCCGTCGTCACCTTCGGCGGACAGGGCGTCGGCGCCTGGCGCGGACCCCAGTTGCTCGACCCGCGTACCCGGACGAGCCCCTTCATACCCGCGCACGCCTTCCAGGCACCGCAGCTCACGGCCGCCGGGGTCACCCTGATGACCGAGGCGCTGGAGCTGGCGATGCACATCGTCGCCGCCCGCAAGAGCGAGCTGCGAGCATCCGGACTGCAGTACTACCGGCCGCAGATCTGCCTCGTCACCGACGGTCTGCCCACCGACCCGACCGGCCATCTCACCGAATCCTGGCACCGCCTGGTGCCCGTCCTCGCCGAGGAGCAGCGCGCCCGCCGGTTCCGGCTGTACGCGATCGGCGTCGGCGGGATCACGGACATGGGGGAGTCGGTGCTCCGGGCGTTCGCACCCAAGTTCAACGCCCGGCTGCAGGGATTCCCCTTCCGCGAGCTGCTCCAGATGATGTCCGCCAGTGCCAACGCCGAGCAGAAGGGGGCGGGGGACGAGGTGTTCGAGAAGATCTTCAGCCAGTTCAAGACACAGCGCCCCGCCTGGGAGGCGTGAGATGAACGCCGCCCCGCCCTGGCGGATCCACGGCCTGAGCGTCGAGGGCTACCGGCACCGGCGCCAGGGCCTGCCCTGCCAGGACGCGTGCGCCGCCGCGGCCACACCCTCCGTCGCCGTGCTCGCCGTCGCCGACGGGGCCGGCAGCCGGCCCCGGTCGGAGGAGGGCGCGCGCCTCGCGGTGGGGCTCGCCACGGACCACTTCGTACGGCGGGCCGAGGCGGCCGCGGGGGGCCGGCCGGGGGACGCCGTGCACGAACTGCTGAGGGACGCGTTGCGCGACGTCAGCGAGGACTTCCTCGAACGGACCGGCGCCGACGCGCCCGACTTCGCGACCACGCTCACGGTGGTGGTGCTCACGCCCGGCTGGCTCGGTCACCTCTCCGTGGGCGACGGGTTCGTCGTCGTACGGGCCGGGACGGAGGACGGGGAACGGCAGTTCCATCTGCTGCCGCAGGCCGCGGCGGCCAGCGAGTACAGCAACGAGACGGTGTTCCTGACCTCGCCCGACAGGGACCGCTGGACCCACACCGAGTGCGTCCTGGACGACGGCGTCGACGGGGTGCTGCTCTCCACGGACGGGCTCGCGCAGGCCATGCTCAACCGGTCGGCCGACGGCGCGCAGTCACCGAACACCTCGTTCGCCGACGCCGTCTTCCGCTCCCTCGACCAGGCCGGCGAGGACGACCGCGACCACAATCTGGCCGCCCTCCTGCGCTCCGACCGCCTCACCGCCCTCAACGCCGACGACAAGACCCTGCTGCGCGCGGTCCGCACCCACCGGCGCTGAGCGCGCCCCATGCGCTCCATGCGCCGCCATGTGCGCCATACGCCCCAGGCTCATCAGCGGTGACGACCGGCTCGACGAACACTCGGAGGTACGGCCATGAGCGGCCGCACGGTCTTTCTCGACGGTAGGCGGGTCACTCTGGCCGAGTTGCCGTTGAAGGGGGGTGGGCAGGCGGCCGTGTTCCCGGTGGAGGGACACGGGGATCGTCGTCAAGATCTACCGGGACACCCCGGGGCCGGACCAGGAACGGCGGCTGACCCGGATGCTGACCATGTCACCGCTGGCCGCCCGCCCGACGGACGCCAGCCAGCCGCCGGAGCTGGCCTGGCCCACCGCGATCGCCCGGGGGGCGAACGGCGAGTTCCTCGGCTACGCGATGCGCCGCTTCGGCGAACCCCAGCACGTGCAGCTGGTCGGCCTGTTCACCCGTGTCCAGCGCCTCAAGCTCTTCCCGGACCGGGCCGACTGGCGCTTCCTGCTCGGCGTCGCCTGGAACCTCGCCTTCATGACGGCCCGCATGCACTACGACAACCTCGTCATCGGCGACTTCTCCAGCAGCAACGTCGTCGTCGACGCCAACGGGTTCGTCACCTTCCTCGACTGCGACTCCATCGCCTTCACCGACCCGGTCACCGGCGAGCTCTTCCCGTGCCTGATGCACACCACCGACTACTCGTCCCCCGAGCGGCAGGCGGGCGGCCCCGCGACCCGGCAGAGCGACGACTTCGCCCTCGCCGTCCTCGTCTACCAGCTGCTCACCGCCGGCAACCATCCCTTCGGCGGGGTGCCGCACGAGAGCGCCTCCGAGTCGACGGTCAAGGACAACATCGCCGCGAGCTGCAGTTACGTCGTCCGGCCCGAGCGGGTCACCATTCCGCGCGGCACGATCGACCCGTCCGTGCTGCCGACCGAACTCCTCGTGCTCGCCAAGGCCGCGTTCGGGCCGGGCGTCCAGGACCCCGACGCGCGGCCGCAGGCCGAGGCGTGGCTGCGGGCCCTGGACAAGGAGCGCGGGCAGGTGCGGGCCTGCACGGTGCGGCCCCTGCACACGTACGGCTCGCATCTGCCGACGTGTCCCTGGTGCACGCGGGCCGCGGTCACCGGGCACGACGTCTTCAACGGGCCGCGGCCTGCGTCGGTACCGGTCCCTCCGGGGGTTCCGCCGGATCAGCCGGCGTCTCCGTACGCGGGGTTGAAGGTGTTGGCGGTGGTGCTCGGCGTCGTGCTGCTCATCATGATCCTGGCGAACTTCGGCTGAACGGACTTCGGGCCCCCTTCCTCAGGCCGAGCCGCGCACCTCCGGCTTCTCGTGGGGCCGCGTCATGTCGGGTGGGCGTCAGGGGCCCAGGTGGACGTAGTTGGCCCAGAGGGTGGGGTTGCGCGGATACCGCTCGCGCAGCTCGCGAACGTGCTCGCGCAACGCACGGGCCGTGTCCGCGACCCGCAGCCTCCCGGTGCCGTCCGCCAGCGAGGCGTAGACCTGGGGTGCGATGTGACTGACGGGATTGTCGGTCACGGGCCACATGGTTGCGATGACGTGGGGAACCCCGGCCGCCTGAAAGGCTCCCGCCATGTGCAGGGCTTCGTCGATCACGATCGTCTGGCTGTCCGCCGTGCTGCACGCGGTGAGGAAGGCGAGCTGCGCCTGCGGGGTCCGCGCCTCGGACAGGTCGAGAGCGGTCAGTGGATTCTCCGTTTGGTCGTGCAGGACCAGTCGGCTCGCCGACGGGCGGACCGGTTCGGTGACGCAGTGGCAGGCGAAGTGCAGCACCGAGCGAGATGCCAGTTCCCGGAGCACCACGTCCTTCGTCGCGTCAGCACTCCGCAGGTACAGCGGGTCGGGCAGCAACGGGGGGATCTTCGCCGTCTCCTCGTCCAGAACCTCCAGCGTGGACTCCTGGCCCGGTTCGCCCGGCACAGCGACGACCAGGCTCGACTGGGGACGCATCGCCCGCTCCGCCATGGCTCGCCGCGCGTGGGCCAGTACGGTGATGGAGGGGATCAGGGACGACACCAGGGAGTCCGGCACGCTTGCGCCCTGCACCTCGTGCGTGCCGCAGGCGTGCAGCGGCAGCAACGTCATCGGGCCGGTCGGACACCACCACACACGGCGCGGCGCCTCCCCCTCCGCCGGATCGCGTTCCGCAGGGTCCTCACTCTGCTCGGAGGTGGACCGGGGCCAGCGGTCCACCTCCGCCACCACCGGTGCACCGACGTGCTCCCACAGCCAGGCGAGCACCCCGGTCAGCGCCGCCCATGCCGTGCGGCGCTCCGCGAGCGGCGCACCGTGCCGCTTCGCCGCCGCGAGCGCCCCGCGGAACACCTCGCACTGCGCGACCACCCCGTGAAAGGTGATGTCCAGTGGGAGAACCCGCACGTCGGTCCCCGCCGCGCCGGAACCGATCAGCAGCGCGTCGCAACGAAGGCGGGACACGTTGACCACGACGATCACACCGTCGCCGGCCGCGGCACCGAAATCCGCGCGGGTCATGTCCACCGTCCGCTTGACGCCGGAGCTGGATCGCGGCGCGGACGGGCCCGGATTCTCCCGGCCCGGCGGCGTCGCCTGCGCGGTCCCGGGCGCCGGAGCGGTCGCGGGACTCCCGAGAGCAGGCCACCGAGGGGCCGGGCTGTCCCACTCCCGGATCCGGCCTGCGAGCAACGTGGTGCGCGCCCTTTCGAGCAGGACGAGGGCTCGCTCCTCCTCTCCGGCGGACAGCGCCGCCGCGGCGGCCTCCGGCCCGAGCCCCTCCAAGGAAGCCAGGCCCAGTTCTCGATCCCAGCGGCCGGAAACCTGGAAGGGGAGCTCGGGGAGCTCGGCGACCGCCCGTTCATACGCCCACAGGCTCCCCGCGGTGTCCCCACGCTGCGACAGCACCCGCCCGAGCCGAGTCGTCGCCGTCACGCGCGTCGGGCCGTCAACGGTGGGTGACGCCACCACCTGGCGCAGTACCGCCTCCGCTTCACCGAGCCGTCCGCACAGGCCGAGCAGGACGCCGTGGCGGGCGCGCATCGTCTCCAAGATCGTCGTGTACGGGTGAGGATCCTGCTCGGCCAGCTCCCGGAAGAGCGTCACCGCCTCTTCGGAAGCCGACAGACCTTCGTCCGGCCGCCCGACGACGCTGTGGAGGTTCGCCAGCGTCGCGAGCCCCCCGGCCAGGGCGGAGCGGAAGGCGGGCAGACCGCGCCCCGCGTCCTCCCTGTACAGGTCGACGGCCTCCTGCGCACACACCAGTCCCTCGGCGGGGCGATCGGCGTCCGTCAGCGCCGAGGCGGTGTCCTGGAGGGCGGAAGCGAGGAACTCCCGGTACACGGCGGGACTCCGGGCGACGAGCTCGCGCAGAATCTTCACCGCGCCTTCCGCGCGGTGGGTGCTCTCGGCCGTCCGGTGCACGGCAGACAGCACCGCGGCTTCGTTGAGCAGGGTCTGCGCGAGCAGTCCCCCGTACACCCACCGGTTCCGCGCCGCGATCCGGCGCGCCAGCGCGGTCGCCTCGACCGCCGCGTCCAGTGCGGCCTCCTGTCGGCTCGCGCGGTGGAGCACGGCGGAACGGACGCCCAGTGCCTCGACCAGCCCCGGTTCGTACACGTCCGGCAGCGAACGGGCCAGTTCCCGGTACATGTCGACGGCGCGCGCCGAACTGTCGAGCGCCGCCGTGAACTGCCGGCACAGTACGAGACACTCCGCCCTTTCGGACAGACACTTGGCAAGATGCGGAGCGAACCCGGCGTAGGAGAGGGTGACGGCGAAGGCCAGCACGCCACGGGCGTCCTCGGCTGCGGTCAGCGCCTCCCGCAGCCGTCCGGCGCTTTTCAGACAGGCGGCCAGCCTGAGCAGAGCGACGCCGAGTTCGCCCTGGTAGTGGCCGCCGGCGGGGCCACCGGCCAGCGTCCGGTACCTCGTCACGCATTCCTGGGCCGTGTCGACCGCCTCGTCCGTACGGCCGCACTGGGAGAGCACCGACGCGAGGGTGCCGTAAGCGTGCGCCGCCGGCGGACTCCAGTCACCGGGTGCGCTCGACAGGTCGCGCAGCCGGTCAGCGGCGTCACTGGACAGGTCAAGAGCCTCGGCGTGCCGACCGACCCGCGCGAGCTGTTGGGCGGCAGACATCTGGGCCCGGACCTGGTCTGCGACACAGCGCACGTCGCGCTGAGCGAGGGCTCGCAGAAGGGCCGCTGCCCGCCGCAACGTCCCGGCGGCCTCGGCATGGCGTCCGGCACAGGCCAGACTCTCGCCCAGCTCCCGGAGGGCCACCGCGAGACCGTGGTGATGGCCGTGGGCGCCCCGCAGCGAGCGTGGCAGGGCACGGACGAGCGTGCGCCGCAGCGCGACAGCCTCGCGGGCGACGGCCACGGCTTCTTCGCCACGGTTCAGGACCCGTCGTCGCGCGGCGAGGCCCTCCAGCGCGACGCTCAGCCCAAGCACGTGCGCGGGGTCGCTCTCGACCCATCGGCGCCACAGGTCGACGGCCTCGCACGCCGCTTCCTCCGCCTCGGCGAAGAGGTTGACGTCCGCCAGCGCCTCGGACCAACTGAGCAGGACCCGCGCGAGACCCATGACACCGGACGGTGCCCCGCCCCGCGCCGCGCCCCGGGCCAGCTCGACGGCACGGCCGGCCACCGAGCACGCTTCGTCGAGCAGCCCGGCCGACCGGTGGACGGTACCCAGGGCGACGAGCGCTTCTGCGAACGCTTCTCGATGATGATCCGGCTCATGCTCGATCAACTGCTCGAAGTGGGCGACGCTTTCGCCAAGGGCCCCGGCAGCTTCATCGAGCTGTCCCGCCCAGGAAAGACACTGCCCCAGGTGGCACAGTTTCTCCGCCAGGTCCGCCGTGTACCGGGCTGCGCCCGCCTCGTCCTCCTCCGCCGCTGCCAGATCGCGGAGGAGGCCCACCGCCTCGTTCATCGGCTCGATGGCCTCCGCGTCCCGGTCCAGTGCGCTCAGACAGGCACAGAACTCCTCCAAGGCGTGGGCCAGGTGCCAGTGGGCCAGGTGTCTGACGTGCGGCTCCGGATCCTCCTCGGCCACGGCCCGAAACCCGTCCACCGCCCGGCGGGCCGACTCAAGCGCCTCTCCTGCCCGGCCGATGGTCCGCAACACGCGAGCCCGGTCCTGATGAGCGTCAGCGAGCTGACCGCGGTGAGCGCGTTCCTCCTTCGCCAGCCGCACATAGAGCGAGACCGCCTCCTCAAGCCACTCCAGGGCTTCGCTGGGCCGCTGCGCAGCGTCGACGTACTTGGCCAGAAGGTGCACCGCGCGCGCCAGCGTGACGCGGTGGACCAGTGGATCTTGGCTGTCGAGGATCAGTCGAGCCAGCCGCATGGCCTGCGTGCCGTCCGCGACGGCCTCGTCCACGCGGCCGTCCTGCGCGAGCCGGCGTGCGCGTGCGGCCAGCGTCTTCTGCAGGCCGACAGTGCGTGCATAGCGTTCAGGGGAGGGCATCTGCTGGAAGCACTCGACGGCCTCGGTCAGTGCGTCCAGCGAGGTCCCGCCGGGAGCGGCACCGTCGAGGAGCAGCGCGGCCAGCTCCTCCAGCGCGTGGGGGTCCGCCGTCCCTACGTCCCTGCGTTGCCTGAGGTACTGCACGCGGGCCCGACCGCCGTCGGCAGGTCGGACCACGTCGGGATGGGCCAGCAGCGAGACGATCCGCTCGACCAGCTCACCACGGCCCTGAACACCGTCCCGTGGCCCGGCCTCGCCGAGCGCATCGAGCACCACTGCCACGGCGTGCCGCATCGGATCGGGGACCAGGTGCGGGTCGTGGAGATACAGAGCGGCCTGGAAGCGCACCATGGCCGGCACTTCCCCGGCACCCGTCTCGGGCGAGCGCGCGAGCAGGATGCTGTGCCGCAAGGTGTGGAACCGTGCAAGAACCTGGCAGACGTCGACATCGTCCTCCGGCCGTGGGACGACCCCGCACAGCTGCGCAGCCTCCTCCTTTGCCGCCGGTTCCATCAGCCAGGCCGCGCTGGCCTCCGCCTCGGCGCGGCGTATCCGTTCTTCGAGATTGGCGATCAGTCTCTCGCGATCGGTGATCGGTGCGTCGCCCATGTCTCCCGCCCCCTGGTCGGCCGCCCGCCCCTTGGCGGTGGTCCAGGATCCCAGCCGCGACCGGGAATCGCCCGGGATCAGAGGATCTTCCGATATTCCCCGGTGTGAGAAGGGCCGTTGGACCTACTCTTGCGCACATGGGCGACATCGTGAAGGACGACGTCTCATGACCGCTTCCCTCCCTGCCCCCGCGAAGACGGCAGCTTTCTGCCGCGAATTGGCCGGGACCGACCTCGCGGACCTTGCCCGGCGGCACGGCGAGGGAGCCCGCTTCGACCGGGCCGTTTCAGCGCTGCGCGACGGGCGGTTGAGCGCCGGGCTGGAAGCGGATCTGGACGCACTGGAGGCCCTCGCGGTCCGGGAGTTCGGTGAAGGCTTCTACCCCGCCAACGTCCTGGCCTATCGACCGCTTCCGGGTGAGCGGCAGCAGAGCGGCGCGCAGTGGTGGTCCTGCCCCGCGGGTCTGTGTGCCGGTCGCGGGCGCGTCATGCCGGGTCAGGGCCCGGCTCCGGTCTGCGCGGGCCGAGGGACGTCACTCGTCGCCCGCGACATCGACGAGTGAACGCGTTGCTGGGCGAGTTGGGTAAGAAGCTCGCCGAACGCTGGGTGAGCCTGCTCGCTCTCCCCGGTGCGCTGTTCCTCGCAACGCTGGGGGTGGCACTGACGCTCAGCGGCGAAGCCCCGCTCGACCACACCTTGCTACGAGCCCGGCTCACCGCCTGGTCGACCGATCCGGACCTGCGATCGGCCGGCACCGTCGTACTGCTGCTCGCCACCCTGCTGTTGGGCTCCGTCGCGTTCGGCATGGCCGCCGCGGTCCTCGGCGGACTTGTCGATCGGCTGTGGCACCTGCCGGGGCGTCACGGGCCGTCGCGCGCCATGGCCGCGGCTCGCAGGGCACTTTGGCACCGGGCTGTGAACCGTGCCAACGCACCGACCGCGGGACAGGACGAGATCGCGGCCGCGATCGCCGCAGCGAACCGGATCTGCGCCCTGGAACCGAGGAGCCCGACATGGACGGGGGACCGCTTCCACGTCGTTCGGGAGAGGGTCCGGCGGTCCTACTCTCTCGATCTGGACGCCGCATGGCCACGAATCTGGATGCTGCTCCCCGAAGCCGCGCAGACCGAACTGTCGACCGCTGCCGAGGCCTATCGAGCGGCTGGGAGAAGATGGGGCTGGGCCCTGCTGTACGCCACGCTGACATGCTGGTGGAGTCCTGCCCTGCTGATCGCCGCGGGGATCGCGGTCAGTGCGCAGTTCAAGGGGCGCGAGGCGACGCGCACCTTGGCCGACCTGATCGAGGCGACCATCGACGTGCACTACCGTGACCTGGTCAGGGCCATGGGGCACGACCCGGTGCCGGGTCAGGCCGATCCGGGCCACGGGGCCGAGCTTTCCGCCTGGTTCCGTAAGAGTCGCTGGGACCCGCGCTCACCCATGTTCGAGTAGCCGGCCGCGCACCGTACCGTGGCCGTCCGGCGCGACGACGACACCGAATGTTGCCTCAGTGGCCCTCTTGGACGAAGGCGGCTACGACGTCCGTCGCGACACCACCTGGACGAGTACGCGGTCATCACCTCGGTCGGCTTCGGCGACGTCGCGCGCGGCCTCACCATCCCGATGGCCGACCGCCCTTTCCGGGCAGCCGGCCAGACAGATCGCCGACTTCTCAGCCACGGCCGGGGCGCCCGACGCCGTCCAGAGACAACGCAAGCTGCGGCGCCCGGCCCACGCGTCGTTGCGGGTGCACGCGGACCGGGGCCGTCGAGGAAGCCGGGCCCATGAAAAGCCTCCAGCTCGACAGGGCGTCAACTCGGGGCGCCTGCTCCCGGAATATGCCGACTCCGGGGGCGCCGGCTCAGCGGGACGCCAGCTCGCGCGGCGCACCCTCGGCCGCCGCGTGCGCGTCCATCCGCTCCGCCGCCAGGATCGCCGCCGCGGTGTCCGCGCGGGAGGCCGCGACGACGAGGGCGCGGCCCGCGAGGGCGTGGGCGCGGCGGTGGAGTTCGCCGACGTCCCGCCCGTCGCCGGCGGGAGCCCCGGTGGAGCGTGCCGGCGGCCGGCCACCGCGCAGGCGGGCCACCTGTGCGGCGAGGCGCTCCGCGGTGGTGTCGAGATCGGCGGAGGGGGCGACCGCGCGGAGCGCGTCCGTCGCCGCCAGCAGCGCCGCCAGGTGACCCGCGAGCTGGATGTCCAGCTCTTCCTCACGCGAACGGTGAGGGAAGTCGGAGGAGGTCGTGCCGGCCATCGTGTGGACCGACTTGGTGCGGATCGGCTCGTACATGGGATGGCCTCCAAGCTCTCGGGCGACCAGCCTACCTTAGATTTGGTCTAAAGTTGAGCGACGTCCGAAAGTGCTGAATGCCCTGGTTCGCCGTACGCGGCGCGCGGTGTCAGGCCTGCCCGTACCCGTCCAGGAAGTTCCCGATCCGGGTGATCGCGGACCGCAGGTCACCCACCGTCGGGAGCGTCACGACCCGGAAGTGGTCGGGCTCGGCCCAGTTGAAGCCGGTGCCCTGCACAACCATGATCTTTTCCTGGCGGAGCAGGTCGAGGACCATCCGCCGGTCGTCCTTGATCTTGAAGACGTTCGGATCGAGGCGCGGGAACAGATACAGCGCACCCTTCGGCTTCACGCACGAGACGCCCGGGATCTGCGTGAGCAACTCGTACGCGACGTCCCGCTGCTCCTTCAGCCGCCCGCCCGGCAGCACCAGGTCGTTGATCGTCTGCCGCCCGCTGAGCGCGGCGACCACGCCGTGCTGCCCCGGCATGTTCGCGCACAGCCGCATGTTCGCGAGGATCGTCAGACCCTCGATGTAGGAGTCGGCGTGCGCGCGCGGCCCGGAGATCGCCATCCAGCCCACCCGGTAGCCGGCCACCCGGTACGCCTTCGACATGCCGTTGAAGGTGAGGGTCAGCAGGTCGGGGGCGATCGCGGCGGTCGGGGTGTGCGTGGCACCGTCGTAGAGGATCTTGTCGTAGATCTCGTCCGAGCAGACCAGCAGGTTGTGGCGGCGCGCGATGTCCGTCAGCCCGCGCAGCATCGCCTCGTCGTACACCGCGCCCGTCGGGTTGTTCGGGTTGATGATGACGATCGCCTTGGTGCGGTCGGTGACCTTCCGCTCGACGTCCGCGAGGTCCGGCATCCAGTCGGACTGCTCGTCGCAGCGGTAGTGCACGGCCGTACCGCCGGACAGGGAGACCGCCGCCGTCCACAGCGGATAGTCCGGGGACGGTACGAGGACCTCGTCGCCGTCGTCGAGCAGGCCCTGCATCGCCATCACGATCAGCTCGGAGGCGCCGTTGCCGATGAAGACGTGCTCGACGTCCGTCTCGATGCCGATCGTCTGGTTGTGCATGACGACCGCCCTGCGCGCGGCGAGCAGGCCTTTCGCGTCGCCGTACCCGTGGGACGACGACACGTTGCGGAGGATGTCCTCCAGGATCTCGGGCGGGCACTCGAAGCCGAACGCCGCCGGATTGCCCGTGTTCAGCTTGAGGATCCGATGCCCCGCCGCCTCAAGCCGCATCGCCTCCTCGAGCACCGGGCCCCGGATCTCGTAACAGACGTTGGCGAGCTTGGTCGACTGGATCACCTGCATGTCCGTGAGCTTACGGCGCGGTAACGCGATCCGGGCCGTGTTTTCCACCACGTGGGACGGGCGCAATACCCCGAAATGCCCCGCCGCTGTTCCCGCGGCGCCCTCCTCTCTACAATCCGCGAGCAGGTCCGGCCGACCCCCCCACCGCACGGCCGCCGACCGCACGGCACCTGGCCGTACGCCCGTGGACCTGGGCGTTCGGCCCATGCCGCCTGGGCGTACGGCCCACGACGAAGCACGACGACGAAGGCAGTGGAACGCGATGAATGGGGTGGGCGGCGTGGACAGCGCGCACGGGCCGGACCGGAACGAGGCCGACACCGGGACACCGCCGAACGTGTACCTCCCCGTCGGCGACCCCCACGCCACGCCCGCGTACGAGGTCTTCGCGGACCCGGCGACGGCGCACGGCTGGCAGAACGCCTACGACGACACGGTCCAACTGGACGAGATCGTGCCGTCCGCCGACGCCCTTCCGGGTGAGATACGCGGGGGAGTCGGGGACGGCACGGCGCCGGGCGCGACCGGTGGTGCGTCGTACGGGGAGGGTGCCTCGCACGAGGAGGGCCTGGCGTACGGCGGTGGTGTGCCGCACGGGGAGGGCGCGCCCTACGAGGACCCCGCGCCGCACACGCCCGGGTATCGGGGGCGTACGACGGGCGTACGGAGGGGCGTACGACGGGACGGGCGGGCCGGAGGCGATGGGGACAGGGCCGGGCGGCGGGCGCGGCCGGTCGACGGGCGCCGGAGCACGCTCGGTCGGCGCCGGGCCCGCAGGCGGGGCGCGTGGGTCGCGGGCGGGATCGGCGCCGCGGTGCTCGTCGGGGGCGTGGCGGCGGGCTGGCCGGGCTCGGAGGCGGGGACAAGGAGGGGCCCGGCACGCCGGAACCCGTCCGGTCGGCCCCGGCCGACGACCGCTCCGGCGGCGCGGACGCGGCCACGCCGTCGGCCTCCGCCGACACGGGGGCGGAGAAGGCTCCCGGCGACTCCTCGCCCGACGCCTCCGCGTCCACGTCCCCGTCCTCGACCGCCACGACCACCGAGCCCGCCGACTCCGCATCGCCCTCGGAGACCTCCGCGCCGTCGTCGGCGGCCCCCACCACCACGGAGACCACGTCGCCCCGAGGCAACGGCAACGGCAACCAGGGCCGAGGCCAGGGCGCGACGAAGGACCCCAGGTAACCAGGGACCGCCACCGCCACCGCCACCGCCACCGACGACCGACGAACGCGCACTTACCGGCCCGGCCCCGGATCCCCGGGGCCCGCGTCCGCACGCCCTCACCAGCACACCCACGTCTGCTGGTTGGGCCTCCGCCGGCCTGTCGCTGGTCGGCGACTCGCATACTTCGGCCGGTCGGGTTCCGTCGATCTGTCTTCGCCGATCGCCCTGCCGACCGAGCTTCGTCGGTCTCCGGCCCCAACCCCCCACCCTCTGGCCGAAGATCACGCGGCCGGAACCAACTCCTTGCTCGTCCTCCACATCGCCCTCACAATGCGCATGACAAGCTGCGGTGGCCGGAAGATCTTCTGCCACCACGCAGCCATATAGCTGTAGTGAGGGGACCCCCACATGAGAAAGCCTCTCGTTGCCTCGCTGTTCGCCCTGGTGATCACCGGGGCGGGCGCGGCACCGGCGGTCGCGGCGCCCGGACCGGCGGCGCCCGGGAAGTCGGCGGACGCGGCCGTGAAGTCCGTGGTCGGCGATGTCGTCGACACGGCGGACAAGACCGTCGCCGGCCTCACGGCCCCCGCCCCGGCGGTCCAGGCCGTCAACTTCGCCGGCACCGTCTCGCTCAGCAACTGTTCCGGCTCCGTCGTCCGGATGCCCGACTCCGAGGACAACGACCCGGCGCTGGTGATGACCAACGGCCACTGTCTGG
Source organism: Streptomyces sp. MNU76 (assembly GCF_020982545.1). GTDB lineage: Bacteria > Actinomycetota > Actinomycetes > Streptomycetales > Streptomycetaceae > Streptomyces. The sequence goes on from NZ_JAJKLK010000019.1 coordinate 1,099,409, forward strand.
AGGGCGGCTTCCCGACCCCCGGACAGGTCATCGTCGACCGGGCCTCCACCCGCACCTTCGGCCTGCTCAACTCCGCCGGTACCCGCGTCGGCACCCTGCGCGCCAGCAAGATCGCGTACGGCACGATGACCGACACGGACATGGCGGTGTACCAGCTCACCACCACGTACGCGCAGATCAAGAGCACGTACGGCATCGACGCGCTCGTCTACGACACCGCCCGCCCGGCGGTCGGCACCGACATCAGCGTCGTCTCCGGGTACTGGAAGCGGATCTACAGCTGCGACGTCGACGGGTTCGCGTACCGCCTGAAGGAGGGTGACTGGACCTGGAAGGACTCCATCCGTTACACCTCCGCCTGCAACACCATCGGCGGCACCTCCGGCTCCCCGGTCCTCGACGTCGCCACCAACAAGGTCGTCGGCGTCAACAACACGGGCAACGAGAGCGGCGAGCGCTGCACCCTGAACAACCCCTGCGAGGTCGACGCGAACGGCACCGTCACCGTCCGCCGGGGCATCAACTACGCCCAGCAGACCTGGCACGTCCCCGCCTGCTTCGGCGTGGACAACAAGCTCGACCTCTCGGCCGCGGGCTGCGTGCTCCCCAAGCCGTAGCGCTCCGCTCGGGGGGCCGTGGAGACCGCCGGGGCCATCGGGCGGCTGTTCGTCCGCGGCCCGGTGGGGCTTCTCGCGCAGTTCCCCGCGCCCCTGACGGGGCGTGGGACGGACGGCGGCCGGACGGGCACCCCCATCAGACGCCCCGCCGGACGGACCGGCCCGCCAGCGTGTCCGTCCGGCGGCCGTCCTCGATGACGAAGCGGCCGTCGATCAGGACGTGCGGGATGCCGGTGGGCAGCGTGCGGGGGGCCTCGTACGTCGACCCGGCGGCCACGGTCGCCGGGTCGAACAGGACCAGGTCGGCGCGGTACCCCTCGCGGACGAGTCCCCGGTCCGCGAGGCGCAGCCGCGCGGCGGGGCGTGAGGTGAGATGGGCGACGCACTCCTCCAGGGAGAGCACGCCCAACTCCCTCACGTACCGGCCGAGATAGTGGGGGAACGTCCCGTACGCGCGCGGATGCGGCTTGTCCCCGCGCAGGATGCCGTCGGAGCCGCCGGTGTGCACGCGGTGGCGCATGATGGCCCGCACGTTCTCCTCGTGCCCGACGTGCTGCAGGATCGTGGAACCGAGCCGGTCCTCGACGAGCAGCCGCCGGGCGGTCACCCAGGGCTCCTCGCCGCGCGCCCCGGCCGACCGCGCGATCGTCCGGCCGACGTACGACGACAGCGCCGGGTCGGTGACGCCCGAGATCTCGATGGTGTCCCACTCGATGGGCACGCCGTGGCAGCCGTCCGCGCCGACGACCTCCATGTGGTGCCGGATGCGCCCGGCCGTGTCGTCGTCCGCCAGCCGCGCCAGGATCGCCTCGGGGCCACCCTCGCTCGCCCAGCTCGGCAGCATCGCGACGAGGGTCGTGCAGCCGGGGGTGTAGGGATAGGTGTCGAGGGAGATGTCCGCGCCGGTCGCGAGCGCCTTGTCCAGGAGCGCGAGGAGTTCCGGTGCCCGCCCCTCGTTCACACCGAAGTTCATGGTGGCGTGGGCCAGATGCAGGGCACACCCGGCCTCCCGTGTCAGGTCCACCATCTCCTCGTACGCCTGGAGCGCGCCCGCCCCGTACGAGCGGTGGTGCGGGCAGTAGTAGCCGTCGTACGACGCCACCACCCGGCACAGCTCGGTCAGTTCGGCGTCCTTCGCGTACATGCCGGGGGTGTACGTGAGCCCCGACGACATTCCGACGGCACCCTCCCTGAGCCCCGCCGCCACCGACTCCCGCATACGGTCCAGCTCTTCGGGCGTCGCCTCCCGGTCCTCCCAGCCCACGGCGAGCATCCGGACCGTGCCCTGCGGCACGAGGTACGCGGCGTTCACGGCGATCCCCTCACCCCCGAAGCCGTGGTCGAGCCGGTCCAGGTACTCGCCGACCGAGCGCCAGCTGAAGTCGATGTCCTCGCCGTACCCGTTCCAGCCGGTGATCGCGCGGCGGACCTCCTCCAGGGTGCGGTCGTCGACGGGCGCGTACGACAGCCCGTCCTGGCCGATGACCTCCAGGGTCACCCCCTGGGCCGCCTTCGCGGTGTGCTCGGGGTCCCGCAGGAGCGCCAGGTCGCTGTGGGCGTGCATGTCGATGAAGCCGGGGGCCAGGACGAGGCCCTCGGCGTCGATCTCCCGCCGTGCCCGCGGCCGTTGGCACCCCGCCGCGGCCGCCTCCTTGACGATCGACGTGATCCTGCCGTCCGCCACGACCACGTCGGCGCGGTAGGAGGGGTCGCCGGAGCCGTCCACGACCTCGGCGTCACGGAAGACCAGTTCGTCCATGCGCGCTACCCGTTCGTCCATGCGGGTCACCTTTCAGGGCTCGGCGGCCGGAGCCGGAAGCGGGCCGGAGTCGGAAGCGGTCGGGGGCTGGAAGTGACAGGGGCCGGAAGCGGCCGGAGCCGGAAGCGGGCCGGAGCCGGAAGCGGCCGGGGTCAGAAATACGTGCGGACGTAGTCCGTCACGGTCCCGTCCGCCTCCACCACCGGAATCAGCTTCCACTTGTCGAACGACGTGCACGGATGCGACAGCCCCAGCCCCACCCAGTCACCGACCTCCAGCTCCGCGCCGGACTCCGTGCGCAGCCACGCGTGCTGGTCCGACAGCCCCGTCACCGTGATCCCGGCGGCCTCGCGGACCGCACCCGTGCCCGCGTCCCGCACCACCTCCGCCGACGGCGGATCGAGGTCGTACGCGGCGTCGCGCTTGCCCGCGTTGACGAAGGCCTGCTCGGGGGTGGGCCGGGAGACGACCTGCGCCCAGAGCCGGAAGGCCGGCTCCAGGGCGCCCTCCTCGGGGATCCGGTTGAAGGGGGTGATCCGGCGGTAGTGCCCGGCGTCGTGCGAGACGTACGCGCCGGACCGCAGCAACTTCAGTACGGGCACGGACAGTTCGGGCAGCTCGGCGAAGACCTCGGCGACCGTGTCGAACCAGGCGCTGCCGCCCGCGCTGACGATCACCTCGTCCAGGCCCGCGAACCGCCCCGCCTTGTCGAAGTCGGCGGCCAGCGCGGTGAGCCGGCGCAGCCACGCCGCCACCCGCTCCGGGTTCGCGTCCGGTACCTCGCCCTCGTACCCGGCGACCCCGACCAGACGCAGTGTGTCCGCCCCGGCCACCGCGTCCGCGATCACCGCGCACTCGGCCTCCGTGCGCACGCCGGTCCGCGCGCCCTCGCCGGCGCCCAGCTCCACGACGACGTCCACGGGACGCGCCGGGCGCGCGCCCCGTAGCGCCGCGTCCATCAGCTCCACGCCGCGCACCGAGTCGACGTAGCAGACGAACCGGAAGTCCGGGTCGGCCGTCAGCTCGTCGGCGATCCAGCGCAGGGCGGCCGGATCGACGAGTTCGTTGGCCAGGAAGACCCGCTCGATGCCGAACTCCCGTGCCACACGCACCTGGTGGGGCACGGCGAGGGTGATGCCCCAGGCGCCGTGCTCGATCTGCCGCCAGAAGAGCCGAGGCGCCATGGACGTCTTGCCGTGCGGGGCGAAGGCGAGGCCGTGGCGCGCGGAGTACGCCTCCATCAGCGCCAGGTTGTGCTCCAGGCGCTCGGCGGAGAGGGCGAGCACCGGGGTGGTGAAGCCGCCCGTGAACAGGTTCCGGCGCTGCGCGGTCAGCTCGGCCACCGTCAGTCCGTCGGCGTCCGGCGGAAGGCCCTTGAAGCGGTGGTCGACGCGCTCCCGCGCCAGCCGGCCCGACGCTTCGCCACTCTCGACGCTCTCGACACCCACGGGACCTCCCTGACGAGGTGCGTTGCAGTGAGTGCAACGCCCATTGCGTATATCGCTCACGGCTATCTAATATCCCAGCCAGCGCCGGGTCAACGGTGCCGCCCCACCCTGGGGCCTGTCGACGCGACGAGGAGCCCTCACCATCGTGACCGCCGACGGACTCCGTTCCCCCGACGCCGCCGCTCCCGACGTCGTCGATGTCGTCGCGCTCGGCGAGTCCATGGTCACCTTCCTGCCCACCCGCCCCGGGCGCCTCGCCGACACCCTCCTTCGACCGGGCCATCGGCGGCGCGGAGTCCAACGTGGCCTGCGCGCTGGCCTCCGCGGGCCACACGGCGCGCTGGGTCAGCCGGGTCGGAGCGGACGGCTTCGGCGACCACCTGGTGGAGGAGATCGGCTCCTACGGCGTCGACGTGTCGTCCGTGCGGCGCGACCCGGTACGGCCCACGGGCGTGTACTTCCGCACGGCCGGCGACCGCGCCACGGGCGCCCTCGAAGTCGCCTACTACCGCGCCGGTTCGGCCGCCTCGGCGATGTCGACGCGGACGGTGGACCTCACCGCCGTACGCGCCGGTCGCGTCCTGCACCTCTCCGGCATCACGGCGGCCCTCTCCGCCGACTGCCTGCGCCTGCTCCGCGACCTGACGGCCCCGCGCCCCGCCCACCGCCCGCTGGTCTCCTTCGACGTCAACCACCGCCGGAGCCTGTGGCGCGACCCCGACGGCCCCCACGTCCTGCTCGAACTGGCACGCGGCGCCGACCTGGTGTTCGTCGGGGAGGACGAGGCGGAGGAGGCGTGGGGTGTCACCGGCGGCCCCTCATCCATCCGCGCCCTCCTGCCGGAACCCCGCACCCTGGTGGTCAAACAGGGATCCCACGGAGCCACCCTGTTCACACGCACGCCCCCATCGCAGGAGCGGCCGCGCACGGACGGAAGGGGGCGTGCCGGGGGGTGTCCGCCCGCAGCGGCCGGCGTCCACCACCGAGCACAACCCCACCCGACGGCGCCCGCCGGACCGAGGACGGAGACCCCCGGCCCGCCCTCGACCCCACCCCGGCGGGCGAGGCGCCGGTCCGGCCGATGGGCGTGCCGGGGGCGAGCCGGCGGCCGGGCCCACGCACACCCCGGCAGCCCGCGTCCGCGCAGGCGCGGGCCGGTCAGTCGGACACGACCACCTTCGTCCCCGCCCCCACGGTCCACGTCACCGCGGCGGTCGGGGCCGGTGACGCCTTCGCCGCCGGTTTCCTCTCCGCCACCCTCCGCGGCCTGCCCGCCCGCGACCGCCTCCGCCACGGTCACCTCATGGCCGCCGCCGCCCTCACCGCCCCCGGTGACCTCGCCACCACCCCGGCGGGGCCACGCCGACCGCCTCGCCGCCCTGGACGACGACGCGTGGGGGAGACTTCGACTCGCCCCCGGCTGGACTGACGTACCGGACCGGGCCGAGGAGGAGGTACACACCCCATGAGCCAGACCGTCGACCGCGCGCTCAGCATCCTGCCGCTGCTCGCCGAGGGCCCCGCCGATCTCGGCCAGGTCGCCGACCGCCTGGGCGTCCACAAGTCCACGGCCCTGCGCCTCCTGCGCACCCTCCACGAACACGGCCTGGTCTACCGCCAGTCCGACCAGCGCTACCGCCTCGGCGCCCGTCTCTTCGCCCTCGCCCAGGAGGCCGTGGAGAACCTCGACATCCGCGAGATCGCCCACCCCCACCTGGTACGCCTCAACGAACAGTGCGGCCACACCGTCCACCTCGCCGTCCACGAGGAGAACGAGGTCATCTACATCGACAAGGTGGAGAGCCGCTACCCGGTCCGGATGTACTCGCGGATCGGCAAGCCGGTCGCCATCACGGTCGCCGCCGTCGCCAAGCTGTGCCTCGCCGACCTCCCCGAAGCCGAGCGCCGCGCCCTCGCGGAGAAGCTCGACTACCCCCTGTACACGTCCCGTTCGACCCCCAACGCCCCCGCCTTCCTCAAGGAGTTGGCGCGGGTCCGCGAACAGGGCTGGGCCACCGACCTCGGCGGCCACGAGGAGTCCATCAACTGCGTCGCCGCGCCCATCCGGGGCACCGACGGCCGGGTCGTCGCCGCGATGTCGGTCTCGGCACCCAACGTCGTCGTCACCGCCGACGAACTCCTCACCCTGCTCCCGCTGGTCCGCCGCACCGCGGACGCGATCAGCGGCGAGTACTCCGGCAGAACCCCCACGTCAGCCCCCGTATGACGGACAAGGACCCCCGATGACCGACAAGATCGCCCTCACCCCGAAGACCCACACCGCACCCCCCGCGAAGTTCTCCCACGGCGTCCGGAAGGGCAACATCCTCCAGGTCGCGGGCCAGGTCGGCTTCCTCCCCGCCGTCGAGGGCGAGCCCCCACCCCGCCGGCCCCACCCTGCGCGAACAGACCCTCCAGACCCTCGCCAACGTCCGGGCGATCCTGGAAGAGGGCGGCGCCACCTGGGACGACGTGATGATGATCCGCGTCTACCTCACGGACGTGGACCACTTCGCCGAGATGAACGCGATCTACAACGAGTACTTCACCCAGCACCTCACCACGGCACCGGCCGCCCGCACGACGGTCTACGTCGGCCTCCCGGCGGGCCTCCTTATCGAGATCGACGCACTGGCAGTCCTGGACGCCTGAGCCGCGCCCCGCGCCCATAGGGCCGCAGGCCCTTCAGGGGCGCGGGGAACTGCGCGAGCAACCCCACACAACCCGCACCCGGCCTCTCTTGCGATCCCCTGCCCAGAATCCGCATGCCCCACCCAGTGGGCTCCCACCCAGAGGACCCCCATGCCCGAAACACCCCCACACACCGGCGGCCTGCTCCTCCTCATAGACGGCACCGCGGGCCTTCTCACCGTCGCCGCCCTCGGCATAGCCCTCCTCCTCTTCCTCATCATCAGGACCAGACTCCAGCCCTTCGTCGCCCTCCTCGCCGTCTCCATAGCCGTCGGCCTCGCCGCGGGACTCTCCGTCACCGAACTCTTCGGCACCGTCCAGCGAAGCGACGCGGTCTCGACCATCGAGTCCGGCATGGGCGGCATCCTCGGCCACGTCGCGATCATCATCGGCCTGGGCACCATGCTCGGCGCGATCCTCGAAGTCAGCGGCGGAGCCGAGGTGTTGGCCTCCCGCCTCCTGAACCTCTTCGGCGAGAAACGCGCCCCCCTCGCCATGGGCCTGACCGGCCTGATCTTCGGCATCCCGGTCTTCTTCGACGTCGGCATCTTCGTCCTCGCCCCGATCGTCTACGCCGCCGCCAAGCGCTCGGGCAAGTCGATCCTGCTCTACTGCCTCCCGCTGCTCGCCGGCCTGTCGATGACCCACGCCTTCCTGCCCCCGCACCCGGGCCCGGTGGCCGCCGCGGGTCTCCTCCACGTGGACCTCGGCTGGGTCATCCTGATGGGCCTCGTCTGCGGCATCCCCGCCGTACTGGCCGCCTGGGCGTTCTCCGCGTGGATCGGCCGCCGTATCTACGTCCCCGTCCCGCAGGACATGGTCGAGGCCGCCGAGGAGTCCCGTCAGGCGGTGATCGACGAACAGCGCGCGGCGGGCGTGGTGCCCACGGAGCACCCGGTCCCGCTCACCACGGTCTTCCTCATCATCGGCACACCCCTCCTCCTCATCCTCGCCGCGACCTTCTCCTCGATCGCCCTGGACCCCTCCACGCTCCGCTCGGTGATCGAGTTCTTCGGCAACCCCTTCGTCGCGCTGACGATCGCCCTGCTCCTCGCGTACTACCTGCTCGGCATCCGCCGCGGCTGGTCCCGCAAGTCGCTGGAGACGGTGTCGACGGCCTCCCTCAAGCCGGTCGGCAACATCCTGCTGGTGGTCGGCGCGGGCGGAGTCTTCGGCGCCGTACTGAAGGCGAGCGGCGTGGCGCAGGCCCTGTCGGACACGTTCAACGACGTGGGCCTGCCCGTGATCGTCCTGTCCTACCTGCTCTCGGTGGTGCTCAGGGTCGCCCAGGGCTCGGCGACGGTGGCGATCGTGACCACGGCCGGCATCGTCGCGCCCCTCCTCGCCGGGGGCGACCACTCCCAGGCCTTCGTCGCCCTGGTCATCATGGCCATCTCGGCGGGCTCGATCTTCGCCTCGCACGTCAACGACGGCGGCTTCTGGATCGTCGCCAAGTACTTCGGCATCAGCGAACGCGACACCCTCAAGACCTGGACGGTCCTGGAGACGGTGCTGTCGCTGGCGGGCTTCGCGGTAGCGGCGGTATTGAGCGTGTTCGTCTGAACGCCGTGAAACCCAGATACGGACATATGCCCGGCCCGACTGTCCCCGACACAGGGTCGTCGACCATACTGCCCGCTGTGGAGCAGCGTATCGGTTCGAACAACCAGCCCCTGGCCGCCGCAGCCGCGGTCGACCCGTCGCACATCCCCGGACTCACGGCACCGGTGTCCGTGAAGAAGGAGAAGCAGGAGGAGCCGGAGGACATCAAGCCGACGGAGTCCGCCGAACCGGCGGAGACCGGGGAGCCGGACGAGGCTGCCCCGAACCGGGACGAGCCGTCCACCGCCGAGAAACCCTCGGCCGAAGAGGCCGAAGCCGACGAGGTGGGCGACGCGGCCGGGGACACGACGGACGGCCCCGTCTTCGAGGCCTCCGACCGCCGCGCGAAGATCATCGCGGACGCCGGCGGCGTACGGCTGCGTCTGGACGACCAGGAGTGCGAGTTCACCTGGGACGAGATCGGCGCGATCGAGACGGAGTCCCCCCGCTTCGGCAAGCGTTTCACGATCACGGTCCACACCCCCGACCGCCGCTGGTACTTCCTGGAGATCGAGGCCAAGGCCAAGTCGGAGCACGCGGCCTGGGAGAAGCAGATCGACGAGGTCCTCGACGCGTACTTCGACGACGGCACCGACCAAGAAGAGCCCGAGGACAGCGCCCCCTGACGGGCGCGGGGAACTGCGCGCCCAGCCCTGACGGACGCGCAGTTCCCCACTCACAGAAGCCCCCGGGCCCTCACCGGCTCAGGCGGCGCAGCTCAGGCGCAGTACTGCGCTTCCTTGCCGATCGACCGGTACATGCAGTCCGAGTTCTCCAGCAGCTGCAACACCGCGTCCCGGTTCCGCGCGGTCTCCCGGGCGATCACCTCGTCGGGCGGATAGAACCCACCCCCCGACGCCGACCTCGGATACATCTCGAAGGTGTACCCGAAGATCTTCTGGTTGCCCCACAGCCAGTCGTCGATCGACCCGTCCGTGATGTAGAGGTCGCTGGACTGCTCGGGCGTGTACCCGTTGCTCGCGGCCATCTTCCCGCCGACCGTCGCGAACGCGTTGCGGTCGTCCGCCGTCATCCCGGTCGTGGTGTTGGCGGTGGTGTACCCGAAGGGCCACAGCACCAGCTCGCTGTAGGTGTGGAAGTCGATACCGGTCTTGATCTGCTGGACCCCGCCGACGACCCGGCTGCGCACGAAGTTGGCGACGACCTTCACCTCGGGCGCCGACTCGGCGGCCGTACCCCGGTAGGTGTCCGAGGACGTGGACCCGGACGAGCCGCCACAGCAGCCCCAGCGGTAGTTCCAGTTGCGGTTGAGGTCGGTGCCGACGGCCGACGAACCGCTGTTGGGCTGCCGGTTCTTGCGCCACGAGCGGTACGAGCCGGTGGCGATGTCGTACTCGCCGCCGTCCGGGTTGATGTCAGGGATGATCCAGATCTCGCGGTTGTTCACCATGTTGGTGACGCGGGAGTCGGTCCCGTAGTCGGAGGTCAGCTCGTTGAGCAGATAGAGCGCCATCTCGACGGTGAGGTGCTCACGGGCGTGCTGGTGGTGGGTGAACAGCACCTCGGGCTCGGCCTCGTCCGTGCCGACATTGTCGCTGATCTTGATCGCGACGATGTTCCGGCCCTGGTGCGAGGTGCCGATGACCCGCTGGCTGGCGATCGAACTGTTCGCCGCGACCACGGAGTTGATCTCGTTCGTCATCTCCGCGTAGTTGTGGTAGCGGGAGTCGGCGGACGGGAAGTCGAAGAGCCGTACGTCGTCCTCGCCGTTCGACCGGTCCGGGGCCGCACCGAGCGGGGTGATCTCGTAGCCCTGCTGCTTCAGTTTCTTGATCTGGTCCGCGCGTCCGGAGACGAACACCGAGTGGTCGTCGGCGTCGTCGACGGTCACCCCGGCCTGCTGCAGCGCCGTGCGGGACTTGCTGTCCGAGTGCATGTGGACCTCGTACTGACGGATGTCGTCGGCCGAGGCCTTCGGCCGCTCGGCGCTGGTCGCCGTCGCGTCCGTGGTGGTCGCGGCGACCGGGGCGGCGAGGGCCAGCGCCAGCAGCGTGGCGAGGGCGGCGGTGCGGCGACCTGATCTCCTGCCGGTGCCGTCGGGCGTGGCCGCCCTGCCGCGTATGCGGAGTCGCATCGAGTCTCCTAGTTTCTCCAGGAATTCCGGGGTCTCCGGAAGCGGGGAGTGGAGCGGGGGGTGGATCCTTGCGACGTGCCTCGGGCCCGGCCGGTGACCGTGGGGTGCCGGCCGGGCCCTGGTGCGGGTGTGGCGCTCATGGTGCGGGTCTGGCATGACCAGGTCAAGAGTGGGCTGGTGTGGGCAGGGGCCGAGATGGCCGGAACAGGGGCGAACGGGCCGGGAGTTCACGGCGCACGTAAGCCCTACACAGTCGCGTACACGGCCATCGGTCGCGTAAACCCCCAATTATGGACGTACCTGGGCGGGGAACAGGTATATGCAGGGCCGGAAACGGGTAGTCCTCCCCGTGTGCGGCGTACGCGTGGCGGCAACCCTGGAAGCATGCTGCAACTCTCCGGGGGTCTCCTTCCGGATTCCGGCCCCCATTTCGCCTCGTACCCCCAACCCCCCATGGGTGCAGGCCACTTGAGTGTCGAGTACGACCCCCGTCCCGCCGCCGCCGCACAGGCCCGCGCGCAGGTGCGCAGGCAGCTGGAGGGGTGGGGTCTGCTCGACCAGACCGACACGGCGGAGCTGCTGGTGAGCGAACTGGTCACCAACGCGCTGGTGCACGCGGAGAGCCGACTGAAGCTGACCCTGTCGGCCGCCCACGGGGTACTGCGCTGCGAGGTGTCGGACACGGACGGCCGCCCGCCCCGGGTGCGCCGGGTGACGGAGATATCGGAGAGCGGCCGGGGGATGTTCCTGGTGGACGCCCTGGCTGGGCGCTGGGGCTGCCGGCAGGACGGCTCGGGCAAGACCGTGTGGTTCGAGCTCGGCACGTGCGGGGCGGACGGCTGCGTGTAGCTCCGCCGGGTTGAGCGGTTCGGCGGGGCCGGTGGCTTCGGTGGCATCCGGTACCGAAGCCACCCGCCGCTGGTGCCGTCGGTTGTCTGCGGCGCCGTCGTGGCTGGTCGCGCAGTTCCCCGCGCCCCTGGAGGGGCGCCCGGGCTTGCCCTCTTGTCATGCTGGGGCCCTTGGGGTTTCTTGACCCTCATGGCGGACACCACGGGAAACCCCACTGACACACCCGCAACATCCGACACCAACCCCCCACCCCGTAAATCCAGTTGGAAGTACATCGGTCCCGGCATCGTCGTCGCGGCGACCGGTGTCGGCGCCGGCGACCTGGTCGCGACCCTGATCGCCGGCAGCAACTTCGGCTACACCCTGCTGTGGGCCGCCGTCATCGGCTGCCTCGTCAAGATCTCCCTGGCCGAGGCGGCCGGCCGCTGGCACCTGTCCACCGGCCGCACCCTCTTCGACGGCTGGGCCAGCCTCGGCCGCTGGACGACGTGGTTCTTCGTCGTCTACGTCGTGATCTGGGGCTTCGTCTACGGCGCCGCCGCGATGTCCTCCAGCGCCCTGCCCCTCCAGGCGCTGTTCCCGGACGTGATGGACCTCAAGTGGTGGGCCGTGCTGTGCGGCCTGAGCGGCCTGCTCTTCGTCTGGTTCAACAAGTACGAGGTCTTCGAGAAGGTCATGACGGTCCTGGTGGGCGTCATGTTCCTGGTCACGGTCTATCTGGCGATCCGCGTCACGCCCAACCTCGGCGACGCCTTCGCCGGGCTGCTGCCCGTCCTGCCCGACGAGAAGGACTCGATCCTCAACACCCTCGGCCTGATCGGCGGAGTCGGCGGCACGATCACGCTGGCCGCGTACGGCTACTGGGTCAACGCCAAGGGCTGGACGAACACCGGCTGGATGAAGGTCATGCGCCTGGACAACCGGGTCGCCTACATCACGACCGGCATCTTCGTGATCTCGATGCTCTTCGTCGGCGCCGAACTGCTGCACTCCGCGAACATCGCCCTCGCCTCCGGCGACAAGGGGCTCATCCAGCTCGGTGACATCCTGGCCGAGGAGTACGGCACGGCCACCGCCAAGTTCTTCCTGATCGGCTTCTTCGCCACCTCGTACACCTCCCTCATCGGCGTCTGGCACGGCGTGAGCCTGATGTTCGCGGACTTCGTGGCGCGCTTCCGCAGGAAGGAGGGGGTGACGGGCGAGGAGGTCGCCTCCGGCCGGCACGAGAAGTCCTGGCCGTTCCGCGCCTACCTGCTCTGGCTCACCTTCCCGCCCATCGTCCTGCTCTTCCAGGGCCAGCCGTTCCGCCTGATCATCCTCTACGGCGTCCTCGGCGCGGCCTTCCTGCCGTTCCTCGCCGCCACCCTCCTCTGGCTCCTCAACTCCTCCCGCACACCACGGGAATGGCGCAACGGCATCGTCAGCAACGGCATGCTGGCCGTCGCGGGCCTGCTGTTCCTCGTCCTGGCCGTGAAGCAGATCTGGGACCAGCCGTGGGCCGACCTCTTCTGACGCCGGGCCGTCAGCCGAGCGACTTCCATCGCTCGCTGACGGCGATCTCCCTCAGCTGAGCCATGGTGAGCGCGGGGGTCACGGGTCGCGGCGGTGTGCTGGGCGCCGGAGTTGAAGCCGCTGACCACGACCCGCAGCCCGTCCGCGCGGAGCGTGTTGAGGGCGCCCTCGTGCTCGCGCCAGTCGTAGGTGCCGCGCCAGTACGTGGCGAGGTCGCGGAGGTACGGCAGCGAGGTGCCGTACGCCCAGCCCGCGTCCGGGAGTTCGTCGGGCCAGCGGGTGAGGTCCAGGCGGGTGTGCAGATCGTCCAGCTGGGCCGAGGGATGTCGATCCGGTGGCTGCGCACGCTGTTGTCTGTCATGAGTCCAGTGTGGGAAGGCTTGCGGACAGCATGTGTCCGCAAGGGCGGGCGGTTTGCTCTCACCTGTGCCGTGCCCCGGTCGGCGGGGGCACGACCGGCCGCCGACCGGGGCACCGATGCTCACGTACCCTCCCGCGCCGGACAAGCCTTTCGAATCTGCTCGAAAGAGGTTGACCGACGGGCCTCCCCGCCAGTTCCGGTGACCTGCGCCACAGCCGTACGGGCACGCCCGGCCGGGCCCAGGTCACCCCTGCTCACCTACGGCAGTCCGTGCACATGCGGACCCACCGCGTTGGACCACGCGTTGCCCGCCGTGGCGTCCCAGTTGGTCGACCAGGTCATCGCGCCCCGCAGGTCGGGGTACGTCCTGGGCGGCCTGAAGGAGCCGCAGTTGGCGCCGCGGGCCAGACAGTCGAGGGCGTTGTTCACCACCGTCGGCGACACGTACCCGCTGCCCGCGCCCCGTGTCGAGGCCGGCAGCCCGAGCCCCACCTGGGAGGGGGCGAGCCCGTTCTCCAGCTGGATGCAGGCGAGGGCGGTGAGGAAGTCCACCGACCCCTGGCTGTAGACCTTGCCGTCGCAGCCGAGCATGGAACCGCTGTTGTAGTACTGCATGTTGACGACGGTCAGGATGTCCTTGATGTTCAACGCAGTCCGGAAGTAGGCGTTCGACGTCGACTGCATGTCGATGGTCTGCGGCGCCATCGTGATGACCAGCGAGGGGCCGGCCTTCGCCGACAGCGACCGCAGGGCCTGGGTCATGTAGGTCGCGTCGAGCCCGTTCTCCAGGTCGATGTCGACGCCGTCGAAGCCGTACGTCCGCATCAGGGCGTGCACCGAGTCCGCGAAGTTCGCCGCGGAGGCCGCGTCGTTCACGGCCACGGTGCCGCGCTCGCCGCCGACCGACACGATGACCTTCTTGCCGGCCGCCTGCTTGGCCCGGACGTCCGCCTTGAACTGGTCGACGGTGTAGCCGCCGAGCCCCGCCGAGTCGAGGGTGAAGTCGACCGCGCCCGGGGTGGCGGTGGCGTCCGCGAAGGCCACGGCGATGATGTCGTACTGCGCCTGGACATCGGAGAGCCGCTGCACCGCCGCACCGTTGTCGAAGTTCTGCCAGTACCCGGTCACCGCGTGCTTCGGGACGCCGGTGCCGCCGCCCGGAGTCGCCGTCGTCGTCCCCGTCACCGTCGCCGAACGCGCCGACTCACCGGCCGCGTTCGTCGCCGTGACCTGGAACGTGTACGAGGTGGAGGCCGCCAGCCCCGTCACCGTGGCCGAGGTCCCGGTCACCGACTGGACCCTCGTGCCGCCCCGGTAGACCTGGTAGCCGGTGGCGCCCGACACCGGGTTCCAGGCCAGGGAGACCGAGGAGGACGTCGAGCCCGACACCGTCACGCCGGACGGGGCGGACGGGATCGTGGGCGGCTGGTCACCGCCGCCCCCGCCGTCGGGACCGAAGACGGACACGTCGTCGACGAAGTACGCGGCCTGCCCGTACCAGCCGTGCGTGTAGACCGTCACCGAGGTGGTCGAGGCGCCGGTGGTGAAGGTGGTCGACAGCTGCTTCCAGGCCGTCGAGTCGGGCGTCCACGTCGAGACGTCGGTCGTCCCGGTCCCGGTCGCGCCCAGGTACGCGTACCCGCCGCGCACCCAGGCGGTGAGCGTGTACGTCGCGTTGGGCTTCACCGCCACGGCCTGGGTGCAGCGGGCGTTGTCCTGCCCGGCCGGGGTGGCCCGCAGCGCGGCCGCACCGCCGTGCACGGGGGAGGAGACGGTGGTGCCGCTGCCCGCCGAGCAGTTCCAGTCGCTGAGCCCCGACTCGAATCCGGCGTTCCTGGCGTTGTTGATGTCCGCGGCGGACGCCTGTCCGGCGCCGACGAGCGAGAGACCGAGGGCGAGGGAGACGGCGACGACTCCCGACCGGAGCCGGGTCCGACCCGGCGCCCGCGTGCGCTCGCACCCCGGCGCGTTCATCCGCGTGCGTGGGTGTCTTCTGTGTCTGAACATACTCGTAAGTTGGTCCAGACCAATCGAGTTGTCAATACTCCCGCACGAGCCCCGTTCGCCCGTTCGTGGAGCCCAACACCCCCGCTCGCCTGCCGAGTTGAGGCATATGCGTCTCACTCTGTGTGGATACGGCCCCACCCCGCGTGAGTTGATCAAGGAGATTCAGTGTTGATCGGGCCATGCCGTGGATATGGTGCTGATGCAAGACGATGCGGGAGGGACGTCGACGCGGACGTCGCTCCCCACAGGGGCCGTCTGAGGCGGTGGTCGACCACTCCGCCGAAGTGAACGGGGTGGTGTGCAGCGTGCCGACCGCGATAGCCGTCACCAGTTCCGACCTGGTGCTCCCACCGCACGACCGGCAGACCCCGCCCGCAGTCGTACAGCCGCAGAAGACCCTTGAGGACTCCCTGTACGGCATGCACGCGCTCATCGAGCAGCACGGCTACGTCATCGCCCTCCACTCGTCCTCCGACGCGCCCGCCGTCACCCGGCGGCTGCACACCGTCCGCTCCGTGCTGGAGAGCGACCGCATCGCCCTGCTCGGCGTGGACCTGCCCCCGCTCGGCGTCGCCCTGCTCGCCCAGCAGTTGCGGCAGCTGTCCGTGTGCGACTTCAGCCCCGGAGTGCTCGCCTCCTCCGTGCGCCTCCTCGCGCACTACATCTACGCCGGCGCGCTCCTCGGCTCGGTCGCCAAGCTCGACCGGGTGCCGGTCACGCTGAAGTCGCACGCCAAGTCCTGGCTGCCGGGCGCCCAGTTCGCCGTCCTGGCCAACCCGCGGCCCCAGCTGGTCCGCCTCCACACCGCCGACGAGGAGCCCCTCGCGGGACCCGAGTTCGGCACCCGGCTGCTCGTGGCGCAGGGACCGCAGCCGCCCTCCGACTGGGTCACCGGGACGCTCGCCCCGGCCTGGCAGGTGCAGGGGTCCCTGCCGGTGCCGCTGCCCGAGGGCTCCGTGCGTTGGTGGGGGACCGGCAAGCTCGTCGAGTTCGTCGCCGGCCTCAGTGACGTCTCCGTGCTCTACCAGCTCGTGTCGTCCGTGCGCCGCGAGACCTGCCACTGGTGCGGCCTCGAACTCATCGGCGACCGCTGCGGGTTCTGCGCGGCCCCGCTCCGAGAGCCCGAACCGCCGCCGCCCGTGCGCGCGCTGCCAAGAGGGGTCACATGACAGCCGTACGTCGACCCCTCGGCCCGCAGGACCGTACGACCCGTCCGTCACCGCCCCGTCCGTCACCGCCCCGTCCGTCACCGCCCCGACCGAGCGGCAGGCCCGCTCACGTGCCCGGCACGTCCCCACGAGGTGAGATGTAGTGAACTCGCGCCAGCGCCGCGGCGTCATCCTGCTGGTCCTCTCGGCCCTGTGCGCCCTGGCCGCCTTCGCCGGGGTGCTCTCGGTGATCCGTGACGTGAACGCGAAGGTCGGGCCCGAGGTGACCGCGTATCGACTGAAGAGCGACATCGCGCCCTACAAGGAGCTGACGGCGGGCCAGTTCGAGAAGATCTCGATGCCGGAGCGGTGGCTGTCCGGCACGGCCGTCACCGATCTGGCGGAGATCCGCGGCAAGATCGCCGTCACCCGGCTGAGCAAGGGCTCCCTGCTCCAGTCGGACATGATCGTCGACCGGCCCGAACTCGAAGCGGGCCAACAGGAGATCGCCATCCTGATCGACGCCGCCACCGGAGTCGCCGGAAAGATCACCCCGGGGTCGCTGGTCAACATCTACGCCACGTTCGAGGAGAAGGACAGCGACTCGGGCAAGGACACCTCCAAGCTCATGGTCGCGGACGCCCGGGTCATCGACGTCGGCAAGCTGACCCCGCTCGAACCGGGCCAGTCCAGCAGCGACCGTCGGCGCACGGCGACCGAGGCCGTCCCGATCACCTTCGCGCTCGACACCGCCGACGCCCAGCGCGTCGCCTACGCCGAGTCGTTTGCCGAGCACGTCCGTCTCGCCCTCGTCGGGGGCGGCGAGGCCACCGTCGTCGTACCGGACGACCGTTCGTACACCCTCGACGAGGACAAGTAGGAGGCCCCGCGATGAGGTCGGTCCGGAACGTCCGCACGAGGGCGCCTCGAACGGGGGTGCGTCGAATGCGTCTACGGATGGGCGTGCCGAGGCTGGGCATGCTCAGGGGGGTACGGCGCACCGGGGCCCCGTGGGCGACGAGTGGGGCGAGGGAGCCCGGTACGCCGGGACCGTGGTCGCGGCGTACGGCGTACGGCGAATCCTGCCGGTGCGCGGCGCACGGTGAACCCCGCTGGCGCGTGACGCACGGCGAGCCCTGCCGGTGCGCGACGCCCGCACCCCGCCCGTCCGAGACCTCCGCACCCCTCCCGACCGCCGTGATCTCCTCGCCCTCCGCGTCCTTCGCCCCACGAACGGGGATCCGCCGATGACCGTCCGCATCCTCCCCGCCGCCGGAGACGTCGACTCGGCCCGCGCCCTCACCACCCTCCTCGGCCAGCTCGCCGACGCGGAACCGGCACCGCCCGTCTCC
This sequence comes from Streptomyces sp. MNU76, assembly GCF_020982545.1. GTDB lineage: Bacteria > Actinomycetota > Actinomycetes > Streptomycetales > Streptomycetaceae > Streptomyces. The sequence continues at coordinate 1,116,850 of NZ_JAJKLK010000019.1, forward strand.
GACTCCACCGCGCTGCTGGACACCCTGGCGCGGCTGGCCGCCGACTCGCTGGACGAGCTGCCGGAGGTCGTCCTCGTCCACGAACGCATCGGCCCGGTACCGGCGTTGGACCTGGTCCGCGATCTCGTCCTGCGCTTCCCGGCGGTCGGCGTCGTGCTCGTCACCTCCGACACCAGCACCGGCGTCCTCACCGCCGCCATGGACTCCGGCGCCCGGGGCATCGTCCAGCTCCCCCTCTCCTACGAGGCCCTCGCCGAGCGCGTCCAGGCCGCCGCCGCGTGGTCGGCGGGCATGCGACGCCACCTGGGCAGCGGCGCGCCCGAGTTGTACGCGGGCCCCGGCGGCACCGTCGTCACGGTCAGCGGGGCCAAGGGCGGTGTCGGCGCCACCGTGACCGCCGTCCAACTCGCCCTCGCGGCCCGCGCGTCCGGCCGTACGGTCGCCCTCCTCGACTTCGACCTCCAGTCGGGGGACGTGGCCTCGTACCTCGACGTGCAGTTCCGCCGCTCGGTCGCCGACCTGGCCGCCATCACGGACCTCAACCCCCGGGTGCTCCAGGAGGCCGTCTACGCCCACGACACCGGCGTCTCCCTCCTCCTCGCCCCCGCCGAGGGCGAACGAGGCGAGGAGGTGACGGACCGGGTGGCCCGCCAGGTGGTCGCCACCCTCCGCTCCCGGCACGACGTGGTGGTCGTCGACTGCGGATCCCAGATGAACGCGGCCACCGCGGCGGCCGTCGAGATGGCCGACCAGGCCCTCCTGCTCGTCACCCCGGACGTCGTCGCGGTCCGCGCCGCCAAGCGCATGGTCCGCCTCTGGGACCGCCTCCAGATCCGCAAGGCCGAGGAGACCCTGACAGTCGTCAACCGCCTCTCGCGTGCCACGGAGATCCAGCCGCCCCTGGTCGAGAAGGTCACCGGCACCAAGGTGGCCCGCGCCGCCGTCCCCGCCGCCTTCAAGGAACTCCAGTCCGTGGTCGACGCGGGCCGCCTCCAGGACCTCGACGCCCGCTCCGTCGTCAAACAGGCGCTCTGGGCGCTGGCCGGTGAACTGGAACTGGTCGCCCCGCCGGAACACGGCCACGGTGGCCGACGCCGCCGCTCCTCCGACCGGGGTGCACTCGTCCTGCGACGCAAGGGCGGCGACCGGGGCTCGGCGACCGTCGAATTCGCCGGCATGCTCCCCCTGATCCTGATCACCATGACGATCCTCTGGCAGGCGGCCCTCTACGGCTACACCTACTCCCTCGCCGGGAACGCCGCCGACGAGGCCGCCCGCGCCGCCACCGCCGCGTACGCGGTGGACGGCGACATCGCCGGTGCCTGCGAGAGCGCGGGAAGCGCGAACCTCCCGGGCGCCTGGAGCGACACCTCCATCGACTGCGCCCCCGCCGGCCCTGTCATGCGAGCCGAGGTCCAGGCCAACGTCCCCCTCTTCTTCCCCGGCTTCGACACGGGCTGGACGGTCAACGGCGAGGCGGGCGCGGCACTGGAGGGGGACACGCCATGACCGTCCGAACCCCCGACAACACGCACGCACACCGGCGGAAGGCCGACGCACCCGCGAAGACCCACCGGCACCCCCGAGCCACCCACCGCGCGCCGGCGCGCCCGACCCACCCACCGCCCCGCGCGAACCCCGAACCCACGGGACGCCGCTGGAACGACCGAGGCTCCTCCATCCTGGAGTTCGCCGGCTTCCTCCCCATCCTGCTCCTCGTAGGCATGGCGGCGATCCAACTGGGCCTGATCGGCTACGGCATCAGCCAGGCAGGCTCGGCCGCCCGCGCGGCCGCCCGCGCCGAGTCGCTCCAGCCCGGCACGGGCGCGGCCGCGGGCGCCGCCGCGGCGAGCGCGTGGCTGGACCCCTCCGTCGACCCGGGAGGCGGCGGCACGGACACCACCACCGCCACGGTCGTCGTCACCGTCCCCTCCGTGATCCCCCTCTTCGACCCGGTCTCCGTGGAACGCTCGGCCACCATGCCGAACGACCTCGACCCTGACCCCCGACCCTGACCCCGCCGAGGAGGAGTTGACGAGAAGATGAGCCTGCGATCCCGTATAGCCGCCCCCGACGAGGGGGGAGCCGGACGCCAGGACGGACACCTCGTGGCCGTCTACCGCGCCAAGCTCCTCGAAGAGATCGACCTCGCCGAGATGTCGGCCCTGACCGCAGCCGACCGCAGGGCCCGCCTGGAACGCGTGCTCGGCCACATCATCAGCCGGGAGGGCCCGGTCCTCTCCTCGGGCGAACGCTCCCAGCTGATCTGCCGGGTCGTCGACGAGGCCCTGGGCCTGGGCGTCCTCGAACCCCTCCTCGCCGACGCCTCGGTCACGGAGATCATGGTCAACGGGCCCGACTCGATCTTCGTCGAGCGGGGCGGCCGCGTGGAGCAACTGCCCCTGCGTTTCGCCTCCACCGACCAGCTGATGCAGACGATCGAACGCATCGTCTCGACCGTCAACCGCCGGGTCGACGAATCGAACCCCATGGTCGACGCCCGCCTCCCCACCGGTGAGCGCGTCAACGTGATCATCCCCCCGCTGGCCCTCACCGGCCCCACCCTCACGATCCGCCGCTTCCCCCGCGCGTACACCCTCCCCGAGCTCATCGACCTCGGCTCCCTCGACGAGCAGATGCTGATGCTCCTCGCGGCGTTCGTCCGCGCCCGCTTCAACGTGATCGTCAGCGGCGGTACCGGCACCGGAAAGACAACACTCCTCAACGCCCTCTCCGGCCTCATCCCACCCCGCGAACGCATCATCACCATCGAGGACTCCGCCGAACTCCAACTCCAGCAGGACCACGTCATCCGCCTCGAATCGAGGCCCCCCAACATCGAGGGAAAGGGCCAGATCACCATCCGCGACCTGGTCCGCAACTCCCTGCGGATGCGCCCCGACCGCATCATCGTCGGTGAGGTCCGGGGCGGTGAGACCCTCGACATGCTCCAGGCCATGTCGACCGGCCATGACGGCTCCCTCGCCACGGTCCACGCCAACTCCGCCGAGGACGCGCTGATGCGCCTGCAGACCCTCGGCTCGATGTCCGAGGTCCTCATCCCCTTCGAGGCCCTCAAGGACCAGATCAACTCGGCGGTGGACGTGGTCGTCCAGCTCACCCGCTTCGCCGACGGTTCCCGCAAGGTCACCGAGATCGCCCTGCTCGTCTCGCACGGCCGCGAACAGTTCCGGATCGCGACCGTGTCCCGCTTCGCCCCGGACCCCCTCGGCGCCGACCGTGTCGTCCACGGCCGCTTCGAGCACCTGCCGATACCCCGCCCCGTCGCGGAGAAGCTGTACGTGGCCAACGAGCCGCTACCGCCCGCGTACGGCGTGGCCGAGGCCATCGACCCGCTCAACACCCGCCAGGCCATCGGATAGCCGAGAGCCCCCGAGGAGGTAGGACCGACCATGGCGACCACCGACAACACCACCCTGCTGGCGCTCGGCGCCACCGTCCTCTGCGGCACCCTCGCCGTCGCGGGTGCGCATGTGTACGCCTCCGGCCGGGCCCAGCGCCAGGCCCTCGTCGACCGTCTCGCGGGCCGGCAGGGCGGCCCGCTCCGCACGGCGACGGGCCGCGTGCGGCGCTTCACGGCCGTCGACCGCCGCCTGCGCCGCACCCGCCTGGGCCGCGCGATCCACCTCCGGCTGACCACGACCGGACTGGACCTCACGGCGGGGGAGTTCGCCACCTACGTCGCCCTCCTCGTCGTGGCGCTCTGGCTGGTCGCCGCCGCCACCCTGGCCCCCTTCTTCGGCCCGATCGCGGGCGCCGTGGGCGTATGGGCGGCCGCCATCCTCCTCAACTGGCAGCGCCAGAAACGCATCGAGGCCTTCATCAACCAACTCCCGGACGTGGCCCGCCTCCTCGCCAACGCCACCGCCGCCGGCCTGGCCCTGCGTACGGCCCTGGCGATGGCGGCGGAGGAACTGGAAGCCCCGGCCGGTGAGGAACTGGCGCGGGTCGCCGACCAGTTGGCGCTCGGCCGCTCGGTCGACGACGCCCTCGGCGAACTCGCCGAACGTCTCCCCTCCCGCGAACTGATCGTCCTCGTCACCACCCTCGTCCTGTCCAACAAGGCGGGCGGAACGGTGGTCAGCTCGCTGCGCAACCTCACCCAGACCCTGGAGGACCGCAAGGAGACCCGCCGGGAGGTCCGCACGATGCTCTCCGAGGTCAACGCGACGGCCTTCACCGTCCCCCTCCTGGGCCTCGGCTCGCTCCTCCTGATCAACTCCTCGAACGACGGCGCCCTGGCCCGGGTGACCGGCTCGCCCCTCGGCCAGCTCCTGGTCCTGATCTCGATCGGCCTCTACACGATCGGCTTCTTCGTCATCCGCCGCCTCGGCAAGATCGAAGTATGAGAAGGCCCCGGTGACCGACATGACGACCTCGACGCCCTCCTTCCTCCCGCTCCTCCTGGCCCTCCTGATGGCGATCTCCGTGGCGGGCGTCCTCCTGGGCATCCGCATGATCCGCGCGGACGCGAAACTCCCCAGCGACCTCGCCCTCGCCCTGGAGGTGGGCGCCACCCGCGTCTCCAGGACGGGTTCGGCGGTCGACCGCCTCGGCATGCGCTTCGCGCCCCTCGTGCTGCGCCTCATGGGCCCGCGCCGGGTCGAGGCCAAACGCCACCGCATCGACATGGCGGGCAACCCCGGCGGCCTCACTCTCAACCGCTACGCCGCCCGCCGCGCCGTCTACGGCTTCTTCGGCGCCTTCATGGGCCTCGTCTTCCTCACCAGCGGGCGCCCCCTGTTCGCCGCGTTCACCTTCGCCTTCGGCCTCCTCGCCGCCGACGCGGCGATCTGGCAGGCCGTGCGCGAGCGCAAGGACGTCATCGACCGCACGCTGCCCGACTTCCTCGACGTGCTCGCGGTCGTGGTCTCGGCGGGGCTGGGCTTCCGCCAGGCCCTGGACCGGGTCGCCGAGAAGTACGAGGGCCCCTGGGCGGACGAACTGCGCATCACCCTCCGCCAGATGGACATGGGCGTCAGCCGCCGCCAGGCCTTCGACGAACTCCGCCGACGCAACTCCTCGGAGCAGGTCGCCCAGTTCGTCTCGGCCCTCCAACAGGGCGAGGAGCTGGGTTCCCCCATCGCCGAGACCCTGATCCAACTGGCCGCCGACATGCGCCGCACCGACGCGCAGAACGCCCGCCGCCGAGCCGCCCGCACCATCCCCAAGGCCACCCTCGTCACCCTGGTCTTCATGCTCCCGGCCACGATGATCCTCATCGCCGCAGGCATGTTCCTGGGCTCGGGCACAAACTTCGGCGAAATCCTGGGCCGCTGATGAACTCCCAAAGCGCGCGCAGCCCCTGGCGGGCCCGCCTGCGGCTCTCCCTCCCACCCTCCCCCACCTGCGGGCAATCGTGCCAGCCTGCCGCTTCTGCCTGTTCTCACTGCGGGCAATCGTGCCGCTGGGGCGATGGGGTCCCCCGGTCGAGCGAAGCCGAGACTGGGGAGGGTGGGCGCAGGCGGCACCCGGCAAGCGCCGGTGAGCGCCTCCAACCTCCGCCCACCCCCGAGGGCGCACGCGCGCAGCCACCGCCCGACACCAGCGAGGGCCCCCACCCACAGCCGCCCGCCCCCGGCGGGCCCCACCCCGGCGGAGCCCCCACCACCGGTTACCTCGCCGACGACGCCACACCCCCGCCACCCTCCGCCTCCAGCTCAACGCCCTCCAGGCCCTGGCCCGCCAGACCTTCGCCGTCCGCCTGGTCACCCTCACCATCGGCACCCCTTCGCCATGGCCAACACCACGGACGGCGCCCCGACCCACGCCGTACTCATCGCCGCCGTCCTCGGCATCACCATCTCGTACGCCATGCTCAGGGACTGACCGCTTCGCCCCCGCCTCCTCGCCCACCCCACCCTCATGGCTCTGACCTCCTCTTCGGCGCGGTCCTCCTCCTCACCGCCTCCCCGGTCTCCCCTCGCCTACGCCACCGTCTGCACCCCCCTCCTCTCCGGCCTCCTCTACGGCTGGCGCGGCGCCGGCGTCCTCACCGGCCTCCAGATCGCCGTCCTCCTCACGGTCCACCGCGCCTGGGAACACCGCCCCGGCGCCGGCGCCAACACCCTCCTCATCGCCGGCTTCTGCGTCGCCGCCGGCATCATCGGTGTCACCCTCCGCAACCTGATGTTCCGCTTCGGCACGGCCACCCAGGCGCTCGCCGAGGCCACGTCCCGCCTGGCCGTCGCGGAGGCCGTGGAGTCCGAACGCGCCCGCCTGGCCCGCGACCTCCACGACTCGGTGGCCAAGACCCTCCACGGCCTGGCCCTGGCCGCCGACGCCCTGGCGACCTCGGCCGACCACCCCACCCCCGACCCGGCCCACCTCAGACAACAGGCGGCCTGGTCGCGTCGGCCGCCCGCCGGGCCGCCGCAGAATCCCGCGACCTCCTCACGGACCTACGCCGTCACACCGACCTGACGACACCGGCCCCGCCCACCGACCTCACGGCCGAACTGAAGGCGAGGGCGGCGGACTTCACGTCCCGCACCGCGCTCCGCACGCACGTCACCGTCGCCACCCATACCGCCGACGAGGCGCCCCGCCCCTCCCACCCGAAACGACCCACGACCTCCTGGCCATCACCTCGGAGGCCCTGGAGAACATCCACCGCCACGCCCACGCGACGCGAGCGGACGTGTCCCTGAGAACCACCCCGGACAAGCTCCACCTCACGATCAAGGACGACGGAGTGGGCCTGCCGCCCACCCTCACCCTCGAAGAAGCGCAAAGATCCGGCCACTTCGGCCTCCTGGGCATGGCGGAACGAGCGGCTCGCACGGCCGCGACCCTCGACGTACGCACGACCCCCACCGGCACGGAAGTAGTGCTGACCCTCCCGCTGCCCACCGCCGCACCCCCGGTCACCCCCTCACCCTCCGACAGGAGGCCGCACATGCCTGACCAGCCGCAGGCACGCCCCGGCCCGCCCCTCCGCGTACTCGTCGCGGACGACAACCCGGTGGTCCGCGCCGGTCTCACGGCCCTGCTGGGCGCGCACCCCGACATCACGGTGGTGGCCCAGGCCACGAACGGCGAGGAGGCCGTGACCGAAGCGCGCCGGCACCGCCCGGACGTCGCCCTCCTCGACGTCCGCATGCCGGGCACGGACGGCCTGACCGCGCTCCCCGAACTGGCCGCCCTCTGCGCCGTGCTGATGCTGACCTACAGCACGGAGCCCGAGGTGGTGACCGAGGCCCTGCGCCGCGGCGCGTCCGGCTACCTGGTCCACGGGGACTTCACGGCCCCCGAACTGATGGCAGCGGTACGGGATCTGCGGGAGGGGCGCCCGACCATCTCCGCGACTGTCTCAACTTCACTCGGCGTTTCCTACGAACCTTCACACGAAAGTCACGACCTTGCTTCGCAGCTGCAATCATTTGTGGCACAGTCGCCAAAGGTGGGCCCCGCTCGCACTCCGACTCCGCACCGCCGTACTCTCGACCGTTCCAACCGACCGTCCTTCGGCCTGAGTTCAAGGGAGGTGGAGGTGATGGACCTCATCGCGTCCGGCATGAACAACCGCCAGATCGCCGCCACCTGCTTCATCAGCGAGAAGACCGTCAAGAACCACATCAACCGCATCTTCGCGAAACTGCACAGCTCGACCCGCAGCGAAGCGATAGCCCACTGGCTGGGCACGGCCCTCGGGGGGTGGCCCCGATGACCCCACCCCCGACAAAATTGGGCCCCCGGACCCACCCCGTACGGGCCGACTCACGTACGGTGATCCGGTTGGTGTCGGCATCGCGCGGGAAGGCAACCGCCATGAAGGTGAAACACCGTTTCGAAACCTGGAGGACCACGGTCGCGTCCCGCATGCGGGGAAGGGGCCGGGACGCGGGCGCGGGGTTCGTGGAGTACGCGGGCATCATGATCATCATCGCGGGCATCTTCGTGATGATCGACGGACTGGGGCTGGACGGGTTGATCTCGGGCGCGATCTTCGATGCTGTGAACAGCGTTATCGGCGGAGGCTGACACCTCCACGGCTCCTCGGGGATCGAGGGTCGACTCTCCCTATCTACATCTGGCTTACGACCATTTTGCTCTTCGTGGCGTTGGCTTTCTTCGCGTTCGCCCAGGCCGCGTCCGCCCGTAACGGTGCCCAGTCCGCCGCAGACGCGGCTGCGTTGGCAGCCGCTCAGCAAGCGCGGGACGAATTGTTGCTTGAGCTTGGGGACGCCATCGACGCGGGCGGCGGCGACTGGCTGGAATGGCTCGACCTGAGTGGGGGAGCAGTACTACCCGTCGAGGGCGCTGATGCCGCGGCTGCTGAGCTGGCAGCCCAGAACAACTCGACCCTCGAAGGCGGCGCCCAGCTCACCGAGGTGGACGGAGCCCCCGGCTTCCAGGTCGGCGTCGTGACGGACTACACCGTCGGCGATTCGATCATCCCCGGCACCGAGAACATGACAGCCACGGCCCAGGCGGTCGCCGTCATCCAGCCGCGCTGCGACTTCGGTGTGAACACGAATCCCGCGGATCCTGTCTCCCTGGACTGCGACGGCGTTTCCGTGGACATCGATCCCGGCAATTTCGATCTGGCCGACCTTCCCGACGCGTCCGTGATGTTCTCTGTGTATCTGGCCAAGTGAGAGGAAGCAGTACCGATGAACCTTCGGCACACCATGAAGGGCCGCAGGACAGTGACCGCGGTGGCGATCGCGACCGTGCTGCTCCTCACGGTTGCCGGTTGTGGCGGGGGAGGGGACGACAACTCGGCGAAGGACGATTCGTCCTCGGCACCTTCCAGCAAGTCAGTTGAGCCCGATGGGAACGACGGCAAACAGGAGACCGACTCACCTGCTGGCGAGTCGGTGCTGGCCGAGGTCAAAGGCGACAACCTGACGCTCAAGGTCACCTCCGCCGTTCGCGACGGTGGAGGCTTTGTCACCGTCGAGGGCACGGTGACGAACAACGGCAGCCGGTCCTGGGTCGCTGCGGACTGGCGGGGGGACGAACGCGAACTGTCCAACAACGGCGGTTCAGTCGCGGGCGCGAGTCTCGTCGATCAGGCGGGTAAAAAGAAGTACCTCATTCTCCGTGACACCCAAGGGCGCTGCCTGTGCACCCGGTTCACCGGCGCCCTGGTGCAGGGAGCCAGCGCCGACTGGTTCGCCCAGTTCCCCGCCCCTCCCGAAGGCACCACCTCCGTGGACTTCCAAGTCGGCTCCATGCCCCCCGCCACGATCGAACTCTCCGAGGACGAGTGACCATGACCGTCCTCACCCCACGGGTCACCGCGGCCCTCGCCGTCCTCGCCGCCCTCGGCCTCGCCCTGGCGACCCCTCCCCGGCCGCCGCGGACGATCCCAGCGAACCCCGGGCACCGTCACCACCTCCCCACCCCCGGAGGTCGACGCGAACAGCCCGGGGCTGAAGCTCGCCCAGGGGGCCACGCTCGCCCCGGCCAAGGTCCTGGACATCAAGTCGGTCGTGGAGGACCTCGGTGGCGAGGAACGCCGCGAGGACACCAACGAGAACGTCACGTTCGCCCTCCAGGCCGAGGTCCTCTTCCCCAAGGACAGCGCGAAGCTCAACCCGCAGGCTCGCTCCCGCATCCAGACCATCGCGGAGGAGATCAAGAAGCAGAGCGCGGGCACCGTCCGCGTCTTCGGCTTCACGGACAACCTGGGCTCGTACGCCCACGGCCTGACCCTCTCCAAGAAACGCGCCGAGGCCGTCCACGACATCCTCGCCGCCGACCTGGGCGGCAACATCACCTTCGAGGTGCGCGGCTACAGCGAGGACTACCCGATCGCCGACAACTCCTCCGAGGAGGGCCGCAAGAAGAACCGCCGGGTGGAGGTCTCGTTCCCGAGGACCGAGTAGGGGACCGGCGACGAACAGACCTGACTCCTGCCGTCACTGGTGGGACAAGGGCAGGCCCTTGATGGCAGGACAGGTCTCCCTCACACGCCCACGACGCGGACTCGGTCGCCACAGAGCTTGTTCATGTCGTTCACGTCCGAGGTGACGATGATGCGGGGCCCGGCGTAGCCCAGAGCCGTGGCCGCGACGACGGAGTCGATCGCGTACTTGTGCCCGTGGAGGCTCGCGTTCCGCAGTAGGTCGATGGCTTGCCAGGTGATGGCATCGCTGACGGGCAACACCTCCAGACGGGACGTGTGCCAGCGAAGGCGATCCATGCGTACCTTGGAATGCCACGCTTCGATCAAGGTGAGATTGCTCAGGGCCACGAGGGTGTCGTTCGCCTGTGCGGTGCGGATCAAGCCGGTGACCTGTGGATCGTTGGCCATGAACCTGCTCAGCCCCTCGCTGTCGAGGAGCAGGACACCATGGCTCAACCGGCTTTGCGATCGTGCCATTCTGGGCTCTCGTCTCCCTCGGTCGCCTCAGCGGAGTGATCGTTGGCCGCCATGGCCTCCGCCTCCCGGAAGATCTCGGCGGCCCATTCCTGGACCTCGGGGGAAGGGCGGCCGATCTCCTTCTCCTTGTTCTGGAGCAGTTCCTCCAGCAGATCGCGCTGTATCTGCCGTTCCACGGCCGCGCTGACGTAGGCGGAGAAGCCGCGCACGCCCACACGGGCCTTGACCGCCGCGATACGGCCTGCGGGCATGGACACGCTGACCTTCTGCGCCGGCCCCTCGTCCTTGGCGTACGACTCCGGAGTCTCCATGAGGCAAGGCTAGCAATGAAGTGGCAAGCAGAGTAGTAAACGCAGGGCAGTGATGGCCTAGTGGTCCGGATCGGTGTTGCTCTCCGCTTCCGACTCCTGCGGGTAGGCGACAAAGGTGCCCTTCGCGGGGAGGGTGACGACGAGGCCGCGTTCGCGTAGTTCGCGGGTGGCGCGGCGGGCGGTCAGGTGCGCGACTCCGTACTCCGCCGCGAGGTCGCGCTCTCCGGGCAGGCGGGCGCCCGGCCTCAGTTCGCCCTTGCTGATGCGCTCGGCGATGTGGTCGGCCATCTGCATGTACACGTAGGCGATCTTGCTCGGGTCGATCGGCGACTCGTCCGAAGCGGGGGTCATTCCAACAACGTACGACACCGCTCAGCTGTGCGAACCTATGGAGCACGCCTAACTGCTATACACCTCCCAGCTCCGCTCTGTAGCGTGCCTGTGCTAGTAGACCCCGGCGACGGTGGGGCCGTCCCGGGGCATGGCCGAACGCTTCGAAGGAGCGCCGACAATGCTGGACCTTATCGTCCGACCCCTGGCCCGGATGCTGGGCATCTGGCTGCCGCACTCACGCGGCCGCCACCGCGCGGGCCCCGTCCCCGTCCCGTCCGCCCCAACTCCCCACCGCACGGCGTCACCGCGCCCACCCGGTGCCGTGACCCGCACAGCCACCCCGCCCCACTCCCGTCCCCTCACCCTGGACGACCGCGTCCGCCGCCGCGCGACCCGTGGCCTACGTGAACGACGCCGCGCCCTCTGGTGAGGCGCACGGCCCCGGCGCCCTGGCGGGAGCGACACGATGACGAGCGGCGCCGACCACCGCGTACCGCGACGCCCCCCGGTCCGTATGTGCGCCCGCTGCGAACGCGTCACCGAGAGCCCGGTCCTGGTCCACGAGCACCACGGCGCCACCGGCCCCGGCTTCAACGTGTACGCCTGCGCGGATTGCGCCCCGCACTACCCACCGCCGACGGAGGGACCGGACAGGCCGCTCTGACACCCTGCCCGTGCGACGTCAGGCCCCAGGGCCGACGGCCTCGCCCCGCCCGTGCTCGTCCGCGTAAGCCCGCAGTGACCCCACGACCGTGTTGGTGACCGCGACCAGCGGCACGGCCACCACCGCGCCCCCGATCCCGGCGATCATGCCACCGGCGGCGACCGCCAGCACGACGGCCAGGGGGTGTACCCGGACGGCCCGGCCGAGGATGAACGGCTGGAGGACGTGTCCCTCGATCTGCTGCACGGCGAGCACCACGGCCAGCGTCATGACGGCCGTGAACACGCCCTGGGTCACCAGGGCCACCACGACGGCCAGCGCGCCCGAGACGACCGCACCCACCAGCGGGATGAAGGAGAACAGGAAGATGAACACGGCCAGTGGGACCGCCATCGGCACATCGAGGAAGTAGATCCCCAGGCCGATGAAGATGGCGTCGATCAGCGCCACGACCACCGTGCCGCGCACGTACGCCGTCAGTGTCCGCCAGGCGCGCGGCCCCGCGTCGGCGACACCCGGCCGGGCCGCCGTGGGCACCAGTCTCAGCGTCCACTGCCAGATCCTCTTGCCGTCGTACAGGAGGAAGAGCGTGGAGAACATCGTCAACAGGATGCCGGTGAGCGCCTCGACGATGACCGTCACGCCCTCCAGCCCCGCCGAGGTGATCGTGTCGGTGTTGTCGCTGACCGCCTCGCGGAGGTTCTTGGCGATGTCGTTGATCTGGTTCTCGGTGACGTGGAACGGGCTGTCGAGCAGCCAGCGCTGCAACTCGTCGATGCCGTCCTGGATCTGGTCGGAGAGGTCGTCGATGTTCTCCATGACCTGCCAGGTGACGAACCAGCCGATCAGTCCCATGACGATGAAGCCGAGGGCGGCGGTCAGCGCGGTGGCGAGGCCGCGCGGTACGCCGTGCCGGGTCAGCCGTGCCACGGTCGGCTGGAGCACGGCGGTGACGAGCAGCGCGGCGGTGAACGACAGCACCAGCAGTCGTACCGAGCTGATGACCCGCATCAGCACCCAGACGGTGCCCGCGAGCACGAGCAGCCGCCAGCCGGCCTCGGCCGCCACCCGCATGCCCCAGGGCACCACCGACGCGGGGTCCGGACGGGTGGGGAGGACGGGGGCGGCCGTCCGGCCCCGGGCACCGGCGGGCGAGCCGGGAGAGCCGCTCCTACCGTCGTCGACGCCCTCGTTCTCGGTGCTCTCCCCGGGGGTGTCGGGGCCGTCGGCGGCGCCGCCCGTGCCGTCGTCGTGGCGACGGTGTCCCGCGGTGGTGTCCTCGCCCTCGTCAGCGCGCTCCGCCTCCGCCTCCATCTCCGCCCGGCGCCGCTCCAACCGCTCGCCCCATCCGCTCAGTCCGGCGCCGAGCCGGCCGAGCCACCCTGGAACTCGCGACATCATCCGTCCTCTTCCCCCGTCGCTCCTGTGGGTCACCACTCCTCCCGGAGGCCGCGCATCCTCTCGGGGGCTCCGACCGTACATGGCAGAAGCCCCCCACCAAAGGACGGTGGAGGGCTTCACAAGGTTGAGCGGCGGGTGTGCGTCACCCTGTCGCCGACCGGTCTAGGGGGTGTTTCGAAAGTCCTGTGCGGTGTCCGCGGTGTCCGGTGCGTGCTCTCGGCGTGCCGGACGAAAGCCCTCGTACTGGGTGTACTTGGGGTTTCGGCCGGTGCGGCGAGAGTGCGTGCCGGGCGCCGTGGGTGCTGTGCGGGACTTTCGAAACACCCCCTAGTACCACTGGTTGGCCTGCCAGAACGTCCAGGCCTCGCACGGGCTGCCGTAGCGCGATTCCATGTAGTTCAGGCCCCACTTGATCTGCGTGGCCGGGTTGGTCCGCCAGTCGGAACCGGCGGAGGCGTACTTACCGGCGGGCAGCGCCTGGAAGAGACCGTAGGCGCCCGAGGAGGGGTTCACGGCCTTGTAGTTCCAGGTGGACTCGTGGTTCACGATGTTGCTGAAGCACGTCCACTGGTCGCTGGCCACGACCGCCTTCGCCATCGCCTGGATCTCGGCGACGGTGTACGAGCTCTGTGCGGGGATGTCACCGAGCGAGCCGGCGGCAGCGGCCTTCGACTTGGCCTCGGCCTCCGCCGCTTCCTTCGCCTTGCGCTCCTGCTCCGCCTTCTCCGCGGCCTTCTGCTTGTCGATCGCGTCCTGGGCCGCCTTCTTACGGGCGGTCTCCTCGGCGTCCTTACGGGCGCTCGCGTCGGCGGCGATGGCCTGGGCGTCGGCCTGAGCAGTCAGGGACGCGGTCTGCACCTGGGCCTGCTGGCCCACGGGTATGTCGGCGAGCAACGTGGTGTCGTTCGCGACCGCCTCGGCGTCGTCAGTGGTCGTCTGCGCGGTGCTGCCCGAGGCAACTCCGACGACACTGCCGACTGCGGTGACCGCGGTGGCCGAGGCCACTGCGAATCCCCGGACCGAAATCCGGCTCACACGGTTTCCTTCCAGCATCGCCCGCCTCGGTGACCCTGGCGGACGCAATCGTGCCCCTGACGCTGGCCTCCCAACTGCGGGGTCACGGAGGCGCGGGCCCGGTGGGCAACTCCCCATGCGGGGAGCGCCGCGTGGTGCTCGGGCGGCATACGACGACGCTGTTGAGTTGACCTGGTGGTGCTGTTGTTCCGTACCGCTGGGGGTACAGGTGTGTCGTATGCGGGGCCTGACAGGAATGAGACTCTGCCGTAACCCGACACCGGGAGGCAATTCAGTGGTGAGTGTGAAAGGTCACACCTCGTTTGACGCCGGAGATTCCAGGAAAAGCCCACACGCCGAGGCGCCGCCCGGCTAGGCTGCTGAGCCTTTTGCCGGGCGGCGCCCCGGGGTTGGTGTGGGGGTCGGGTTAAACCTGGCCGTCCTCCAGCATTTCGGTCACAAGGGCCGCGATCTGGGACCGTTCGGACCTCGTCAACGTGACGTGGGCGAAGAGGGGATGGCCCTTCAGCTTCTCGACCACGGCCACGACGCCGTCGTAGCGACCGACCCGCAGGTTGTCCCGCTGGGCGACGTCATGCGTCAGAACGACCCGCGAATTCGCACCGATCCGGGACAGAACGGTCAACAGGACGTTCCGCTCCAACGACTGGGCCTCGTCCACGATCACGAACGCGTCGTGCAGGGAACGGCCGCGGATGTGCGTCAGCGGCAGGACCTCCAGCATGCCGCGCGCGGTGACCTCCTCGATGACCTCGCGGCTGGTGACCGCGGACAGCGTGTCGAAGACCGCCTGCGCCCAGGGGCTCATCTTCTCGGACTCGGAACCGGGCAGATAGCCGAGTTCCTGCCCGCCCACCGCGTACAGCGGCCGGAAGACCATCACCTTCTGGTGCTGGCGCCGTTCGAGCACGGCCTCCAGCCCCGCGCACAGCGCGAGCGCCGACTTGCCGGTGCCGGCCCGGCCGCCCATCGACAGGATGCCCACGTCCGGGTCGAGCAGCAGATCCAGCGCGATGCGCTGCTCGGCGCTGCGCCCCTTGATGCCGAACGCCTCCCGGTCGCCGCGCACCAGACGGATGTTGCCGTCGGGCGTGACGCGGCCGAGCGCCTTGCCGCGCTCCGACTGGATCGTCAGGCCGGTGTGGACGGGCAGCGTGCTCGCCTCGGGGACGTAGATCGACCCTTCCTCGAAGAGGATGTCGACCTGTTCGCCCGGCAGCGTCAGCTCGGACATCCCGGTCCAGCCGGATGCGTCCGTGATGGCCAGCTCCGCGCGGTACTCCTCGGCGAGGAGGCCCACGGAGGACGCCTTGATCCTGAGCGGGAGGTCCTTCGACACGACGGTGACGTCGAAGCCCTCGGCCTGCAGATTGCGGGCGACCGCGAGGATCCGGGAGTCGTTGTCCCCCAGGCGGTAGCCGCTCGGCAGCACGCTGGGATCCGAGTGATTGAGCTCGACCCGTACGGTGCCGCCGAGGTCCCCGATCGGGATGGGGGCGTCGAGGCGGCCGTACCGGACCCGGAACTCGTCGAGCAGGCGCAGGGCCTGCCGGGCGAAGTAGCCGAGTTCGGGATGGTGCCGCTTCGCCTCCAGCTCCGTGACCACCACGATCGGCAGCACGACTTCGTGCTCGTCGAAGCGGTTCAAAGCATTCGGGTCGGCCAGCAGGACGCTGGTGTCGAGAACGTAGGTGCGCCGGTCTGGCATGCGGCGCTTTGTGCTGGTCACCACGGAAGGACGTACCCCCTCGGATGAGGTCGGGGAGCGACGGGTTTGAACCCAGGGTGGGCAGGGTGGGAACAAGCGACCGGTCGTCGGCGCCGTTGCACGGGCCGGTGACCGGCCCTCCGCTGCTTCGTCCGTGCTGTGACCGCACGATCGGGCTGGTGCAAAGGGCCTCCCGGGCGGACGGCCCCGAGCCGCCCGCTGAGATCCGACACCCGTGGTTCGGGCGTCGACCTGACTGGCTTATGCCCTCGAACGTGCGCCGCCATGCCAAGCCGTACGACGGCGGCCCGGTGAACTCCTCGTTACTTCTGTCCCGGTGGGGGCGATACACACCTCACGCGTATCGCGGAGGGTCAGCCTCCGTAGCGGCGGTGTCGCGCGGCGTAGTCGCGGAGCGCGCGCAGGAAGTCCACCTTGCGGAAGGCCGGCCAGAAGACGTCGCAGAAGTAGTACTCGGAATGGGCGGTCTGCCAGAGCATGAATCCGGACAGCCGCTGCTCGCCGCTCGTGCGGATCACCAGATCCGGGTCGGGCTGGTCGACGGTGTAGAGATGGCTGCCGATCAGGTCCACGGAGACGTTCTCGGCGAGTTCCTCCATCGAGGTGCCGCGCTCCTGCGCGTCCTGGATCATCGACCGGACGGCGTCGGCGATCTCCTGGCGTCCGCCGTACCCGATGGCCACGTTGACCAGTATTCCGTCGACGTCCGCGGTGGCCTCCTCGGCCTCCTTGAGCGTGCGCTGCATCCCGGAGGAGAGCAGGTCCAGCGCGCCGACGTGGTGCACGCGCCAGCGGCCGTCGGCGGCGAGGGAGCGGACGGTGTCCTCGATGATCCCGAGCAGCGGGACGAGCTCTTCCTTCGGGCGGTTGAAGTTGTCGGTGGACAGCAGCCAGAGAGTGACGACCTTCACGTCCGTCTCGGTGCACCAGCCGAGGAACTCCTCGATCTTGTTCGCCCCCGCCTGGTGGCCCTGCACCGTGGTGGAGCCCGCGGCCTTGGCCCAGCGGCGGCTGCCGTCCACGATGACGCCGATGTGCTCGGGCACCTGGGCGTGGTCCAGGTGGCCCTCGACCCTGCGTGCGTAGACCTTGACCAACAGGCCGCGCAGTGTGTCGCGCAGGTTCACGTCTTCCAGCCCCTCCGGTGCGGTGGCAGTCCCCTAGGTTGGCAGAGCCTACCGGGGCTGGAGGCCAACTACGCCAAGGGGTGCGCGGGGTCGGACGCCCTCCGGGGCCCCGGCGGCGGCCTCGTCGGAGGGCCGCCTTCCGGGCAGAAAAACGGGCCGGTCCGTGGGGGGGAGACGGACCGGCCCGAGGGGGGGTTTCCACCATAACCCTTCGTGAGTGATGCTGCGTGCATCGGCGTGCCACAACTACTCTCCGAAGTCGGACGACAGCGTGGCGGTGAGTGCGGAGGCGTTCATTCAGGGTGTGATCGAGGGGCGATCATGGCCGAATCCCGGCGGATTCCAAGGGGAAATGAAGGAATCCCAGTGGGAATGTGGGGTTTGGGTACCCTTGTGCGACTTCCGAGAGGGAGGGGCTCGGCGTCCCCGTACGGGTGAGCGCGGGCGGAACGCGCGCTTGACGCCGACGGCGGGGCGCACGGCTTCGCGCAGCCCCCTCCACTGCGCGAGGCCGTGCCGCGCAGCTTTGCTCACGCGAATTACCTTGGTCTGAACCTACGCGAGTAGACCCGGGGAAGCCAAGCCGCGGGCGATAACGATGTGGACACCGGCTCAGCCGGCCGACGGCCTGCGGGCCTCGAACAGATGGCGGGCGCTGTGCGCCACGAACGGGCCCTCGGCCTCGATACGCTCGTGCAGGGCGCGCAGCTGCGGGAGATACGCCTCGACGGTGAAGCCGGGGACCATCCAGACGACCTTCTTGAGGAAGTGCACGACCGCCCCGATGTCGAAGAACTCCATCCGCAGCCGCTCGGCCCGCAGATCCACGATCTCCAGGCCGGCCGCCTCCGCGTCGGCGCGCTCCCCGTCCGGGTGGCGGGCGTTCCGGTTCTCCTCCGGCAACGGTCCGGTGAAGTGCTCGACGAGTTCGTAGACGCTGCTCGGCCCCACGTGCTGTGCGAAGTACGTGCCGCCGGGCCGCAGGACCCGGGCGATCTCCGACCAGTGCGCCCGCACCGGGTGCCTGCTGGTGACCAGGTCGAACGCCCCGTCGGCGAACGGCAGCGGCGCGTCCTCCGCACTGGCCACCACCACCGCGCCCCGGGGGTGCAGCAGGGCGGTCGCCTTCGCGACGTTCGGCGGCCACCCCTCCGTGGCCACGGTCACCGCCGGAAACCGCGGAGCGGAACCGAGCACCTCACCGCCCCCGGTCTGGATGTCCAGCGCCGCCGAGGCCCGCCCGAGCCGCTCGGCCATCCCGCGCGCGTACCCCCACGAGGGCCGGGCCTCGGTGGCCCGCCCCTCGAACCAGGAGAAGTCCCACCCGTCGGTGGGCACGGCATCGGCCTCGGCGACGAGGCTCTCGAAGGTGGGGGAGGGGAGGGAGGAGGCCATGGAGCGAGCCTCCCAAGAAGGCGAGTGCGCGCGCGACCGCATTTATGAAGGACCGCAGGCTCCTTCAGGGGCGCGGGGAACTGCGCGATCAACCACATCCGACCCGCGGCCGCCCCACGACCTCACCCGCCGAGCTCGTAGGCGAATCCAAGCCACCCCGCTCCCGGCGCCCCTACTCGCAGAGAATCGACTCCGCCTCCACCGTGACCCCCACCGCCTGCACCACCGACGCGACCCGGAACGCCTCCTGCACGGTCTCCCGGCTCACGCCGGCCCTCCGCAGCACCCGCTCGTGCGAGTCCAGACACGCCCCGCACCCGTTGATCGCGGACACGGCCAGCGCCCACAACTCGTAGTCGACCTTGTCCACCCCGGGGTCGCCGATGACATTCATCCGCAGCCCCGTCCGCAGCGCCCCGTACTCGTGGTCGGACAGCAGATGCCGCGTACGGAAGAAGACGTTGCTCAACGCCATCGCCGCGGCCGCGGACTTCGCCGCCGTGTACGCCTGCGGCGACAGCCGCGCCCTCGCCTCCGGCGCCAGCTCGCGCAGCACGACCGGCGAACGCGACGCGATCGCCGTGGCCAGCACCGTCCCCCACAACCCCTGTGCCGACAACCCGGAGTCACCGAGCACCGCGTCGAGGTTCCGGCGGAGATCCTTGGCGTAGTCCGGGATCAGGGACCTCAGGGTGTCGAGCGACATGGCGTCCTCACTTCGTCCTCACTGCCGGTCGTCCTCACTGCCGGGCGAGCGGTCGGCGGGGTCCAGTGTGACGGTGCCGCGGGGCCGCCGCGGCACCGGTCTACTCCGTCCGCAGCCCCTCCGGCCGCATCATCCGCATCAGCGGCGGCATGCTCAGTGCCGTGACCAGGACGACGACGCCCGCGCCGATGCCGGTCATGGACAGCACCCCGGACCAGTCGACGGACACGTCCACGTTCGTCATCCGTAGCAGCACCGCGCCCAGGGTCAGCCCGACCGTCATGGCGAGGACCAGGCCCAACGTGATCGGGACGGCGGTCTGCCACAGCACGGACAGGCCGAGCGTGCGGCGCCGTGTACCGAAGGCGACCAGCGCCGACAGCAGCTTGCGGCGTTCCCGCAGCTGCTCCAGCTGGGAGACGAGGAGGCTCGCGCCGATGAGGACCAGTACGGCGGACGCGCCGACCAGCAGACCGGTGCGGATGTCCGTGAATTCGTCGGCCCGTGTGATCGACTCCCACTCCCAGGTCCGGATGAGCGGATCGATGGCGACGGCGGCGTTGCGCACCTCGTCGAGGGCGTCCGGAACCCGGGGATCCGCCCGTACGTAGACGGTGCTGTCGAGCTCGTCCTCCGCCTTGGCGGGCAGGGCGCTCGGAGTGACCAGCAGCCCCCCTGTCCCCGGCCGCAGCGTGTCGGCGCGGGCGGACACCTTCCGCAAAGAGTCCGGCAGCTTCCAGGCGATCTCGGAGCCCCGCTCCTCTCCGCTGTAGGACGCGTCGAAGTACAGCGTGTTCCCGGCGGTCACGAGCTTCGCCGTGACCGGGTCCTCCGAGGCCCTCAGCGTGAAGACGTCGCCGTCGCGGCAGGAGGAGATCTTTGCGAGCTCGCGCAGCGCGGCGCAGTCGCCGACGGTCACCCGGGCCCATTCCTCGGGGTCCTTGGCGGTGGCGGAGACCTCCGCGTCGGACAGCGTCGCGGCGGCCTTCACGCCCTTGGCCCGCTTCAGCTCCTGGCCCACCGCGCTCACCGGGAGGTCGTCCGGCATGGAGAGTTCCAGTTGGGTCCGTGTGGTGTCCTTCCCGGTCGGCCGGGTGAACCTGCCCTCGACCCCGGCGAACAGCATCTGCAGGGCGATCGCGCCGGCCACGGCCACCGCGATGCCGTTGACCATGCGGGCTGCCGGGCCGCTGCTCAACTGGAGCCTGCGAACGGCCAGTTGCCAGGAGAGAGGGCCGGAGCCCAGCCGGGCGACGAACGCCTCGACGACCCACGGCAGCAGCGCGGTGATGCCGACGAGGAGCAGGACGACACCGCCGGTCACCATGTACTCGTTGAACTCCCCGTTCTCCGACCCCTGGCCGACCATCGGGTAGAGCAGCGCGAGACCGCCGAGCGGCAGCAGCAGCCGCCACCAGAGCCTGCGCCGCGCGGGCCTCGCCGTACGGACCACCCCGAGCGGTTCGATGACGACGCCGCGCAGCGCGAACAGGGTGACGAGGACGGCGGCGGCCGGCACCGCGAACGCGACCAGCAGCGCGAGGCCGGGGGAGGGGTCGAGGTAGCTCGGGAACACACTGACGTCGAACACCTCGACCGAACCGGCGATCTGCCGGCCGAGCAGGAAGAACCCGGTGCCGAAGACCAGCCCCAGCGCCGCGCCCGCGAGGGCCTCGCCCGCCGCGATCCGGCGTGTCATCCGCCCGTCGGAACCGACCAGCCGCAGTGCCGCCAGTCGGCGGTCGCGCCGCTCCCCGCCGAACCGTACGGCCGCCGCGATGAAGACGGCCACCGGCATCAGCAGCACCACGAAGACGACCAGGACGAGCAGGAGCAGGATGGGGTCCATCTCCTCGTCGGCGGGCTGCTCGGTCGCCCCGAACCGGTCGATCCGGGCCACCACCGAGCCGTTGATCCGCTGGGCGAGCCCCTCGGCGCCGGCGTAGTAGGCGAGTTCCCCCGAGCCGATCAGCCCGGCCTCGCCGATGGTGCCCGCGGTCTCGTACGGCAGCCGGTCGCGCAGCAGTTCCCCGGCGTCCGACTTCAGCAGTTCGGCGAGCGCGGGGGAGACGATCATCTCGCCCGGCGTGGGGAACTCGTCCAGCCCCGGCGGTGGCGGCGCGTGCTCGCCCTCGGGTTCGAGGAGCCGTCCCCTTATCTCCCGGTGCCGGTACTCGGTGTCGGTGTCGGCGACGAGCAGACTCCGGTCGGTCGGCTTGGACCGGGTGTTGTTCTCCAGGTAGCCGATTCCCCGGTCCTGCCGGGCTTCCTCCCGGGCTCCCCGCGTCGACAGCGCGTTCGGCACCGCGGCCGTGAGCAGCAGCAGCGCCACCCCGAGGCCGACGCCCACCGCGGTGAGCGCGGCGCGCACCCAGCCCTCACGGCCCCCGGTGAAGGCGAACCGCACCCCCATCGCCAGGTCCCGGTACCACTGGCGGAACACGGCGGACCTCATACGACGCGCTCCATGTCCCGGGACTTCCCGTCCCGTACGACGATCTCGCGGTCCGAGTAGGCGGCCACCCGTGCCTCGTGCGTGACGAGGACGACGGCGGCGTTGGTGGACCGGGCGGCCTCGGTGAGCAGCTCCATCACCCGTTCGCCGTTGAGGGAGTCGAGCGCGCCGGTGGGCTCGTCCGCGAACAGCACCCGGGGGCCCGTGACCAGCGCGCGCGAGACGGCGACCCGCTGGCCCTGGCCGCCGGAGACCTCACCGGGCCGCTTGCGGGCGAGGTCGTCGACCTCCAGGCGTTCCATCCAGCCGAGGGCGGTCCGCTCGGACTCCTTGCGGGAGGCGCCGTTCAGCCGGAGCGGCAGGGCCACGTTCTCCACGCACGTCAGCTCCGGGACGAGCTGGCCGAACTGGAAGACGAACCCGAACTCGCTACGCCTGAGCGCGCTGCGCTGGGCGTCGTTCATGGACACCATCTCGCGGCCGTTGTAGGTGATCGAGCCCGAGTCGGGCGGCACGATCCCGGCGAGGCAGTGCAGCAGCGTCGACTTCCCGGAGCCGGAGGGCCCCATCACCGCGACGACCTCGCCGGGGTGGATGGAGAACTCGGCGCCGTCCAGCGCGGTGGTCGGGCCGTAGGCCTTGCGCAGGTCGGTCGCGACGAGCAGGGAGCCGGCGGGGGCCGGAGAGGCGGTCGGGTTCACCGGGTCACCGCCTCGGCCAGCTTGCCCAGTCGGGCGGCGGTCAGCTCCAGCCATCGCAGATCGGCCTCCAGATGGAACAGGGCGTGGTCGCAGATCAGCTGGTCGGCCAGGTCGCCCTTGCGCTTGCGGTCGGTGAGGATGCGCATCATGCGCAGGTGCTCGGAACGCTGGGTGTCGAGGATGTCGGCCGCGTTCCGGTCGGTGAGCAGGGCGAGGACGACCTTCGTGTAGAGGGTCGACTGCAGATACGGCTCGGGCTTCTCGGGTGTCGCCAGCCACCGCTGGACGTCCGTGATGCCGGCCTCGGTGATCGCGTACCGCTTGCGCTCGGGGCCGCCGCCGGGCTCGATGCCGTCGACCTCGACGAGGCCGTTCTTCAGCAGGCGCGACATCGTCGAGTAGACCTGGCCGTAGTGCAGAGGCCGGTCGTGACCGAACTTCTCGTCGAAGGCCCGCTTCAGGTCGTAACCGTGTCGGGGCCCGGACTCCAGGAGTCCCAGGAGAGTGTGACCGATGGACATGAGCACGACTGTACACACGGGGTATACACCGCACGTATACCTACCGTGTATAGGTCGCTACCGGAGGGGAGGGGACGCAGGTCAGAGGTGATTGTCACGGTTCTGTCACCGAGAACGTCAGGAACGCGTCGGAAACTCATGAGCCGGGTGGGGCAACCATCGCCCCTGCTGGAACGTCCGTTCCGGTGGGATGAGGTCTGTGGACACGCGTCGCGCGTGCGCTTTGTCACGTCGCCACGGAGCGGACCGACTCCCCCTTGTCATAGTCCTCGGTGTTAGCTTGCTGAGCTGACAAGACCCGAGTGACGTATGAGACCGAGCAGAAGGCGGAGCGGACCGGAGCCATGGGACGAGCGGAAGAAAGACGAGCGCGGCAGCGCGGCGGTCGCCGCGCGGCGCCCCAGCCCTCGTCCGGAGGCGATGCGGGGGCGACGGCGGTCATAGCCCCGCCGGAGGGCGGAGGCCGGGCGGCGGCCCGCGCCGCGGCCAAGGCCGGCAACAAGAAGCAGAAGAAGGGTCAGAGGAGCTTCCTGCGCCGCCTCTTCACCTGGAAGAAGATCCTCGGCGCCTTCTTCGGTGTCTGTCTCCTCGGCATGGGCGCCTTCATCGTGCTCTACCTGATGATCGACATCCCCAAGGGGAACCCCGAGGCGACGCAGGAAAGCAACGTCTACAAGTACTCCAACGGCAAGATCTTCGCCCGCACCGGCGACACCAACCGCGAGATCGTCGAGCTCGACAAGGTCCCCAAGAAGGTCCAGATGGCCTTCGTCGCCGCTGAGAACAAGACCTTCTACAGCGACCCCGGCGTCGACCTCAAGGGCATGGCGCGCGGTGTCATCAACACCCTCTCCGGCAAGGGCAAGCAGGGTGGCTCGACCATCACCCAGCAGTACGTCAAGAACTACTACCTGACGTCCGACCAGACGGTGACCCGCAAGCTCAACGAACTGGTCATCTCCCTGAAGCTGGAGCGCGAGGAGACCAAGGACTACATCCTCGCGGGCTACATCAACACCAGCTACTACGGCCGCGGTGCGTCGGGCATCCAGGCCGCCGCCCAGGCGTACTACCGCAAGGACGCCTACAAGCTCACGGTCGAGGAGGGCGCGTACCTCGCCGCGCTGCTCCAGGCCCCCAGCCAGTACGACCTGGCCACGGCCACCCCGACCGGCAAGAAGCTGGTCACGGCGCGCTGGAACTACGTGCTGGACAACATGGTCGAGATGAAGCAGCTGACCGCCTCGGAGCGGGCGGGCATGAAGCTCCCCAAGCCGAAGGCGCCCCAGGCCGCCGCCGGCATGGCCGGTCAGAACGGTTACCTGGTCGAGGCCGCCAACAACCAACTGGCCAGGCAGCTCGTGGCCTCGGGCAAGGCGGACGACACCGAGGACGCCAAGGCGCTCATCGACAGGCGCGGCTGGACGATCACGCTGAACATCAACCCGAAGAAGCAGGCCGCGCTGGAGAAGGCCGTCGAGGAACGCCTCACCAGCAAGCTCGACCCGAAGAAGCGCAAGGTCGACCAGCACATCCAGGCCGGTGCCGTCTCCGTCGACCCGAAGACGGGCAAGGTCGTCGCCATGTACGGCGGCGTCGACTACGTCAAGCACTTCACCAACAACGCCACCCGCCGCGACTACCAGCCCGCCTCCACCTTCAAGCCCGTGATCCTCGCCGCGGCCGTCGACGAGAACGCCGAGACGCAGGACGGCGACCCGATCACCGCCAGCACGGTCTACGACGGTGACAGCCGGCACAAGGTCAAGGACGACGGCACCGCGGTCGGCTTCGCCCCGCCGAACGAGGACAACGTCAACTACGGCGACGTCACCGTGCAGACCGCCATGAACAAGTCCATCAACTCCGTCTTCGCGCAGATGGGCGTCGACGTGGGCATGGAGAAGGTCATGGAGGTCGCCGGGAAGCTCGGCATGGACACCGAGGGCATGCAGGCGGTCCCCGCCCAGACCCTGGGTTCCATGGGCGCCAGCCCGCTGGAGATGGCCGGCATCTACGCCACCCTCGACAACCACGGCAAGAAGGTCACCCCGACCATCCTCGCCGAGGCCAAACGCCGGGACGACGAAGTCGAGTTCGACGACCCGATCGGCGAGCAGGTCATCACCCGCGAGGCCGCCGACACGGTCACCTCGGTCCTCACCGGCGTGGTCGACGACGGTACGGCCAAGACGTCCGTCCGCGACAACCCGGCCCGCAACGGCCAGCAGGTCGCGGGCAAGACGGGTACCTCCGACGAGAACCGCTCCGCCTGGTTCACCGGCTACACGCCGAACCTCGTGACCTCCGTCGGCCTGTTCGGCGAGGACATGAGCAAGAACGGCAAGCACGTCTCCATGTACAACGCCCTCGGCGTCCCCCGGGTCAACGGCGGTGGTTTCCCCGCCCAGATCTGGGCCACGTACACCTTCGGCGTCATGGGCAAGACCACCAAGTTCGACCTCGACACCAAGCAGGGTGCCGCGGTCGCGCCGACGGAGTCCCCGACCCCGTCGCGGACGCCGTCCGAGACTCCTTCGGAGACGCCGTCCGAGACCCCGTCGGAGACGCCGTCCGAGACTCCTTCGGAGACACCCACCACGGAGGAGCCGACCAGCGAGCCCTCGACGACTCCGGCGACCTCCCCGGACGAGACCCCGTCGGGCGACAACGGCGGCATCGAGTTCCCGACGAACCCGAACGATCCACAGGCGGACGACTAGGGCGTGTTTCGGAAGTCCCTTCGTCGCCCGAAGGGCGGCTCTGCGGCGTCCGGTGCGGCGGTGGGGGTACCTCCCGGTCGAGCGCCAGCCGAGACCGGGGGAGCGTGCCGGGCGTCGCAGAGCAGAAGGGACTTCCGAAACACGCCCTAGCGCAGGCGACAAGCGAAGGGCGCCCGGTGATCTCACCGGGCGCCCTTTTGCTTGTGTCTTTTGCTTCTAAGGGGCGCGGGGAACTGCGCGACCAGCCACGACGAACCCGCGCCCCTCGGAGTACAGCCGCTCCCGAGCTCTCAACGGCTCGACCCAGCAGAGCGCTCACGCCTGGTTGAGCTCGAACCACACAACCTTCCCCGCACTCAACCGAGTGGCCCCCCACCGCTTCGCCAGCCGATTGACCAGGTAGAGCCCACGGCCCCCCTCGTCCGTCGCACGAGCCTGCCGAAGCCGCGGCAGCTGAGGCACGTCATCGGTCACCTCGCACCGCAGCACATCGGTCCGCAACAACCGCAGGGTGACGGGCCGCGTCGCATACCGCACCGCGTTCGTCACGACCTCGCTGATGAGCAGCTCGACCGAGTCGGTCAGTTCCTCAAGCCCCCAGCGGGACAAGGCGTGCCGGGCCAGCCGACGCGCCCGCCCCGGAGCCATCTCCTCCGGTTCCAGGAACCAGTACGCGACATCGCTGGGAGCGATCCCATCGAAGCGCGCGGCGAGAAGCGCGATGTCGTCGTCCCGGTCCCCCGGGCCGAGCATGTCCAGCACCTCGTCGCACAACGCTTCCAGCGGCGGCGGATGATCCGGCCCGGTCAACTGCGCGGTCGCGGCCAGCTTCTCCCGCAACTGCTCTATCCCGGTCCACACGTCCCGCAGCCGGGACTCCACGAGCCCGTCGGTGTACAGCAGCAGCGTGCCACCGGCGGGCGCGTCCAGCTCGACGGCCTCGAAGTCGACCCCGCCCACACCGATCGGCGCGCCCGGCGGCACCCGCAGCACCTCGGCACGCCCGCCGAGATGCAGCAGCACCGGCGGCGGATGCCCGGCGTTGGCGATGGTGATCCGGTGCGATACCGGGTCGTACACCGCGTACAGACAGGTCGCCATGCGATCCGTACCGAGTCGCTGGGCCTGCTCGTCGAGGTGGTGCAGCACCTCCTGCGGCGGAAGGTCCAGCCCCGCCAGCGTCTGCGCGGTGGTCCGCAGCTGACCCATGATCGCGGCCGAGGTCATCGAATGACCCATCACATCGCCCACGACCAGCGCGACCCGGCTCCCCGGCAGGGGAATCGCGTCGTACCAGTCGCCGCCGACCCGCGCGGTCTCGGCGGCCGGCAGATACCGGTGCGCGAGCCGCACGCCGGTGCACTTCGGCAGCGCCTCCGGCAGCATCGTGCGCTGCAACTCGTCGGCGATGTACGCCTCGCGGCCGTACAGCACCGCCTTGTCGATGCCCAGCGCGCTGTGCGTGGCGAGCTGCGCGGCGACCAGCAGGTCGTCCTGCTCGAACGCCATCCGCTCCGGGCGGCGCAGGAAGACGGCCGCGCCGATCACCCGGCGCCGGCCGCGCAACGGGGCGAGGATCGCCCGCTGGCCGGTCGGCACGGTCAGTTCGGCGTCCGGGCCGAGCAGTTCCGGCAGCGCGTCGTGCGCGGCGGGCGCGTCCGCGAAGACCGGGCGCACACCCCGCAGCACCTCGGCGAGCGCCCCTCCGGGCCGCACCTCGCACTGCTCGGCGGTGACGACCGCCAGGTCCATGGGTTGCTCGGGCTGGAGCGAGGAGGGCATGAAGCCGCCCTCGGTGTCCCGCTCCTCCGGGATCCGGTCGGTGCGGCGCAGCCGCAGCACCATGGGCCCGGTGGGCCGCTCGTCCCCGACCGGCAGCGGCTCGCGCAGATACACGAGGATCGCGTCCGAGAACGTCGGCACGGTGGCCCGGCACAGACCCATGACGATCTCGTCGAGGTCTATGCCCCGGGCGATCCGCCGGGTCGCGGCGCCCACGAAGCGCAGCCGGTCGCCGTCACGCCGCATCGGCATGGGGGCGCCGGGCGGCACTCCCTGCCCGCCGCGCCGCTCCGGACCGCCGCCGCCGTTGCCGCCCGACCGGTCCGGGTCGCCGCCGGGCTGCGCCGGGATGGTCTCCGGCGCGGGCCTCGGACGGTGCGGGTCGGGCTCGGTCGCCGCGGGCTGCGCGTGCTCGGAGACCGCCGGCTGGGCGTGCTCCGAGGGGGCCTGCCCGCTCTTCGTGCAGGGGACCGCGCTGCCCGGCTCGGCCGGCGCGTCACCCTTGCGTGCCTGAGCGGGTAAGGCCGTGGCGGGCGCGGTGCGCATCGGCTCCTGGGTACGCAGAAGCGCCCCGCGGGGGTCCGTGGGGCCGGCGCCGCCCTGAGGGCGCTCGTGGGAGGTGGGGTGCTCCGTCACGCGTGTCGAATCCATCCGTCCGGGACTGCGCGTCGTGAGCGCAGTGCGTCCCGCAAACCCGATCCTTCGTCCCGCAGAAAGGCCGATACCCGGATTACGTGTCCTGGGAACGGAATTCCCGCGTGGTCAGAGGCAGTTTCTGTGCCACACACGGTACCGGCGGGCTCGGCGAACGACAGTACTGCCCGTCCGTCGGGCCGTCTCCGGCTCGTCCCGGTGTAACCCTCGTACCCCTTGATCACGTCTTGCCGCCCCTCGGTGACGTACGGTCAAGCCCTGCCCGAACTGCGGGAGTTGCCCCTGTGAGCCATTGCGGAGGACGATCCTACGGTTGCGGACCGGGGGCGCATCAAGGGTCTCATGAGGACAAGTGCGCGGGCGTACGGTCCCAGTCGTCCGGGAGAGACGGTACTCCCCACGCCGGATTCGGGCGCCAGTGCTGCCAACCGTCCGAGAACGGCGCGCCCCACGCGTGGATCACCTCCACCGCCGAATGCCCCGCTTCCCGTACCCGCTCGGCCGCCTGAGCATCCATCAGACCGTCCTGCTGGGCCTGCGCGAACTCGTCCTCGTCGAGCCAGTTCCACGTTCGGTCCGGATACACGCAGATGTCCAGGAAGTGGTCCTCGGAGTCCACGCCGCCGTCCCAGCGGGCCAGCGGCCTCTCCAGGTTGACGTACCAGTTCTTGAAACGCCAACCCTGTTCCCAGAACAGCCACACCGACCACGGCTCTCCCGGCCGCGCCAGTTTCAGCACTCCGGAGCCCGACCACCTGCCGAGCCGTACGCCGCGCGGCTCCTTGTAGCGGGACGCGAGGGGGACCGAGTTCAGCGAGGTGCCGTCCGCCAGCACGGGCCGTACACACTGGGTCCCGGGTGCCATCCACACGGCCAGCAGCTCCGCGTCGTCGCGCACCACCGTGACGGGACGCGCGATATGGAAGCGTTCGCCGCTGTTCTCCCGGTAACGCCACAGGATCTGACTCCCCGGCTCCCAGAACGCCGCCGACCCGCCCGCTTCCACTCGTCTCACCACTCCGTCGTCTCCCATGCGCAGATATTAGGTGTCATGCGCATATGACGCTGCGGTACCGGTCACGGTTCACGCCTTGGCGGGAATCGGTTACCCGGGTGACACCCACGAAGGCCGGAATCCGCCGTCCGGTCACGGCCGCGTCATGCGCAGGACATCCAGAGCCTCGTCGAGCTGTTCCAGTGTCAGGTCGCCGCGCTCGACGTAACCACCGTCCAGGACGACCTCCCGGATGGTCCTGCGCTCCGCCAGCGCCTTCTTGGCGACCCTCGCGGCCTCCTCGTACCCGATGTACTTGTTGAGCGGGGTGACCACGGACGGGGACGACTCGGCGTACTCACGGGCCCGCTCCCGGTTCGCGACGATCCCGTCCACGGTCCGGTCGGCGAGCAGCCGCGAGACGTTCGCCAGCAGCCGGACGGACTCCAGGACGTTCTTGGCGATGACCGGCAGCATGACGTTGAGCTCGAAGTTGCCGGAGGCGCCCGCCGTGGTGACCGTGACGTCGTTGCCCGTGACCTGCGCGGCGACCATGAGCACGGCCTCCGGGATCACCGGGTTGACCTTGCCCGGCATGATCGAGGAACCGGGCTGGAGGTCGGGCAGGGAGATCTCCGCGAGACCGGTCCTCGGGCCCGACGCCATCCACCGCAGATCGTTGGCGATCTTGGTGAGGGAGACGGCGATCGTCCGGAGCTGCCCGGACGTCTCGACGATCCCGTCCCGCGCGCCCTGCGCCTCGAAGTGGTCCCGCGCCTCGGTGAGCGGCAGCCCGGTGGACCGCCCGACCTCCGCGATGACGGCTGCGGAGAACCCGGGCGGCGTGTTGATGCCGGTCCCCACCGCCGTTCCGCCCAGGGGGAGTTCGGCGAGCCGGGGGAGCGAGGCCGTGAGCCGCTCGACGCCGTACCGCACCTGGGCCGCGTACCCGCCGAACTCCTGGCCGAGAGTGACCGGTGTGGCGTCCATGAGATGGGTACGACCGGACTTCACGACGTCCGCGAACTCCACGGACTTGCGGGTGAGGGCGTCGGCGAGATGCTCCAGCGCGGGGATCAGATCACGCGTGACGGCGGCGGTGGCGGCGATGTGGATGGAGGAGGGGAACACGTCGTTGGACGACTGCGAGGCGTTGACGTGGTCGTTCGGGTGCACGTCCCGCCCGAGCCGCTCGCTCGCGAGGGTGGCGACGACCTCGTTGGTGTTCATGTTCGACGAGGTCCCGGAGCCCGTCTGGAACACGTCCACCGGGAAGTGCTCGTCCCAGCGGCCCTCCGCGACCTCCTCGGCCGCCTCCCGGATGGCCTCGGCGATGTCCTTGTCGAGCACACCCAGTTCGGCGTTGACCTTCGCGGCCGCGCCCTTGATCCGGGCCAGGGCCTCGATGTGGGCGCGCTCGATGTGCTGCCCGGAGACCGGGAAGTTCTCGACCGCCCGCTGGGTCTGGGCCCGCCACTTGGCGTCCGCCGGCACGCGGACCTCGCCCATGGAGTCGTGTTCGACGCGGTAGTCACTCATGACGGGTACAGCGTCCAGGCCACCCGTGGTGTTCCCGGCGGTAGGCCGTGAGGGTGGGCCCGGACCAGCCCGTCCGGCGTTCGCGGACGAGGCCGTTCAGGCCGAAACGGGGTCGGGGGCGGAGCCCCGGCGGGGTCGAAGGGCGCTGCCCCTGGGATGGGACGGGCAGGGGCGGCGGGGCGGGACTCGTCCCCGCCGCCCCGAAGGCACTACGCCGGCCCCGGCCCCCGCACCGGGATCGACGTGAACGTCGGCGCCGGGGCCGGGTCCTTGAAGAAGTCGTTGCCCTTGTCGTCGACGACGATGAACGCCGGGAAGTCCTCGACCTCGATCTTCCATACGGCCTCCATGCCGAGCTCCTCGTACTCGACGACCTCGACCTTCTTGATGCAGTCCTGCGCGAGGCGGGCGGCGGGGCCGCCGATGGAGCCGAGGTAGAAGCCGCCGTGCGACCCGCACGCGTCCGTGACCTGCTGCGACCGGTTGCCCTTCGCCAACATCACCTTGGAGCCGCCCGCCGCCTGGAACTGCTCCACGTACGAGTCCATGCGCCCGGCCGTCGTCGGACCGAACGACCCCGACGCGTACCCCTCGGGCGTCTTCGCCGGTCCCGCGTAGTACACGGGGTGGTCCTTGAGGTACTGCGGCATCTCCTCGCCCGCGTCGAGCCGCTCCTTGATCTTGGCGTGCGCGATGTCGCGCGCCACGACCAGCGGGCCGGAGAGCGAGAGCCGCGTCTTCACGGGGTACTTGGTCAGCTCGGCGAGGATGTCGTCCATCGGCTGGTTGAGGTCGATCTCGACCACGTCGCCGTCGGCCTGAAGGTGCTCGTCCGTGGTCTCCGGCAGGAACCGTGCCGGGTCCGTCTCCAACTGCTCCAGGAAGACCCCCTCGGCGGTGATCTTCGCGACGGCCTGGCGGTCGGCCGAGCAGGAGACGGCGATCGCGACGGGGCAGGAGGCGCCGTGCCGGGGCAGCCGGACGACCCGCACGTCGTGGCAGAAGTACTTGCCGCCGAACTGCGCGCCGATCCCGATCCTCTGCGTCAGCTCGAAGACCTTCTCCTCCAGCTCCTTGTCCCGGAAGCCGTGCCCGAGCGGCGATCCCTCGGCCGGGATCTCGTCCAGGTAGTGCGCGGAGGCGTACTTCGCGGTCTTCAGCGCGTACTCGGCGGACGTACCGCCCACGACGATCGCCAGGTGGTACGGCGGACAGGCGGCCGTACCCAGCGAACGGATCTTCTCCTCCAGGAACTTCATCATGGAGGCCTCGTTGAGGACGGCCTTCGTCTCCTGGTAGAGGAACGACTTGTTGGCGGAGCCACCGCCCTTGGCCATGAACAGGAACTTGTACGCGCCGCCGTCGGTCGCGTACAGCTCGATCTGCGCCGGCAGGTTCGACCCGGTGTTCTTCTCCTCCCACATGGTGAGCGGGGCCATCTGCGAGTAGCGCAGGTTCAGGTTCAGGTACGCGTCGTAGATGCCCTGGGAGAGAGCCCTCTCGTCGCCGCCCTCGGTGAGGACGTTCTGCCCGCGCTTGCCCATCACGATCGCCGTACCGGTGTCCTGGCACATGGGCAGCACACCGGCGGCCGCGATGTTCGCGTTCTTCAGCAGGTCCAGCGCGACGAACTTGTCGTTGCTCGACGCCTCGGGGTCGTCGATGATCCGGCGGAGCTGCGCGAGGTGCGCCGGACGCAGATAGTGCTGGATGTCGTGGATCGCCTCGGCGGCCAGCTTGCGCAGCGCCTCCGGCTCCACCTTGAGGAACGTCCGCCCGTCGGCCTCGAAGGTGGAGACACCCTCGGAGGTCACCAGCCGGTACGGGGTGGTGTCCTCTCCCATGGGGAGCAGATCGGTGTACTCGAACTCAGGCATGTCGCCCATTCCTCACTCGGCACTCGGCGCTCGGCGCTCGACAAGACGGCGCGGCTGGCCTCCATCGGCAGCGTCCACCAGCGTAGAACCTGGCTCGCGGGGCGGGCTTGTGAGGTAGGGCTCAGTTCGTCGGACCCGAGTTGTCCACACCTCTGGTCGCGATCTATCGCGAGTGGGTACGCTGCTGCCGTGGACCTTCACAAGCGCCCCACCCAGGAACCGCCGTTGTCCGCCGCCGAGCTGCGCGCCTCCGACGCCGACCGCGACCGGATCGCCGACCTCCTGCGCGACGCCCTCGCCGAGGGCCGCCTCACCGCCGACGAGCACGCCGAGCGGGTCGAGGGCGTGCTCGCCGCGAAGACGGTGGGCGAGCTGGACGTCTTCGTACGGGACCTGCCGGCCGGCCAGGCCCGCAAGGCGGGCCCGGTCTATGTGCCGGCCGTCTCCTCCGTGCCGAACCGGCCGACGCCCGGCGCCATCCCCGTCGATCCCGACGACCGTCTGGTCGCCGTCTTCAGCGCCTCCACGCGCAAGGGTCGCTGGCGGCCCGGCCGCCGTATCCATGCCTACGCGATATTCGGCAGTGTCGAGCTGGACCTGAGCGAGGCGCTCTTCGAGCACCGCCAGGTGATGATCAAGGTGATATCCGTCTTCGGCAGCGTGGAGATCCGCGTTCCGGAGAACGTCTCGCTGCGCGGCAGTGGCGGCGGCATCCTCGGCGACTTCACGGTGGACGCGCTGGACTCGGGCGAGACCGACGCCCCCGTGGTCTATGTGGACGGACTCGCGGTCCTCGGGAGCGTCGAGGCCAAGCCCAAGCGGGGGAAGGTGATCGCGGACCTCCTCGGCCGGGTCACCGACCATGTGGCCCGCAAGGTCGACGACCATTTGCGCAAACGCACGGATCGTTGACGCTTGTGAATTCGAGCACGCCCGGACAACCCCGAAGGGATCCGATCCGGTGCCGATCCGGTGGTGACCACGCGGTGTTGACAACGAATTCCAGCGGTTCGGGACTCAGTGCATAGGCCCGCGCACAGCGGGTATCCCTTGCTGCATCGTCTCTCGCTCGCGAAGCCGTCGTCAGGAGTAGACCGTGCTGCATCCGCCGCATTCGTCCCTGCAGGTCGCTGCTGTACCGCCCCAGCGGGTGCCAGTGCGAGACAGGGACCAGGACGCCCCGTGGCACACGGAGGCCGTGTGCCGGCGTGACGAGGCCGGGCTGTTCTTCGCCCCCTCCAAGGAACCCACCGCGTCCCGGCTCTCCCGCGAGGAGGCCGCCAAGCGGGTCTGTGCCCGCTGCCCCGTCATGGTCGAGTGCCGGGAACACGCGCTCCTGCAACCCGAGCCCTACGGCGTCTGGGGCGGCCTCACCGCCGCCGAGCGCCGGGTGGTGCTGGCCCGCAGGCGCCGCCGCGACCTCGAACTGCAGAAGGCCGCGCGGGCGAACGGGACGATAGCGGCGGCGGGTTGACCCCGCCGACACCGTAGAGGGCGCCCTCTCCGCACAAGAGGGCGCCCTTCCGGTGCCGTGGGGCAGCGCCCCGTCAGGGGCGAACTCGGCTTACTTGGCCTTTCTCGGCTTACTTGGCCTTCTCGAAGTCGATCGAGCTGTAGGCCCGCAGCTTGCTCAGCCGGTGCGTCGAATCGATCCGCCGTACCGTCCCCGACTTGGACCGCATCACGATCGAGTCGGTGGTCGCGGTCTCCGACCGGTACCGCACCCCACGCAGCAACTCACCGTCGGTGATCCCCGTGGCCACGAAGAACACGTTCTCCCCGGACACCAGGTCGTCGGTCGTCAGCACCCGGTCCAGGTCGTGCCCCGCGTCGATCGCCCGCTGCCGCTCCGCGTCGTCCTTCGGCCACAACTTGCCCTGGATCGTGCCGCCGAGGCACTTCACCGCGCAGGCCGAGATGATGCCCTCGGGCGTACCGCCCACCCCGAGCAGCAGGTCGACGCCCGTACCCTCGCGCAGCGCGAGGATCGAGCCGGCGACGTCACCGTCGGAGATCAGCTTGATCCGTGCTCCGGCCTCCCGGATCTCCTTGATGATCCCCTCGTGCCGGGGCCGGTCCAGGATGACCACGGTCACATCGTCCGGGGCGGACCGCTTGGCCTTGGCCACCCGTCGGATGTTCACCGAGATCGGAGCGTCGATGTCGACGAAGTCGGCCGCCTCGGGGCCGGTGACCAGCTTGTCCATGTAGAAGACGGCCGACGGGTCGAACATCGTGCCCCGGTCGGCCGCGGCCAGTACGGCGATCGCGTTCGTCATGCCCTTGGCCGTCAGCGTCGTGCCGTCGATCGGGTCCACGGCGATGTCGCACTCCGGGCCGGTGCCGTCACCGACGCGCTCGCCGTTGAAGAGCATCGGGGCCTCGTCCTTCTCGCCCTCCCCGATCACGACGACACCGTTCATGGACACGGTGGAGACGAGGGTCCGCATGGCGCGCACGGCCGCTCCGTCCGCCCCGTTCTTGTCCCCGCGGCCGACCCAGCGGCCCGCGGCCATCGCGGCCGCCTCGGTCACCCGTACGAGTTCGAGGGCGAGGTTGCGGTCGGGGGCCTCGGAGGGGACTTCGAGCTCGGACGGCAGATGATGGTTCTCGGTCATCGGAGCGCACCTTTCTGATACGACGACGGCCGGATGAGGGTTCCGCTCGACTCTATCGTCAGTTCGACAGAATGAGCAGGGGACCCCACGGATGAGCAGACCAGGGCACCTGCGACGATGAGGGCGTGGCAGGTATGAAAGGCAAGCAGACCGTTCGCGACATGGTCCTCTCCCTGGGGCTCATCGTGCTGGCGGCATGGGTCATCTATCTCTTCATCCCGCATGACGAGACCGAGCAGGAGCCCAGGCGCGTCGACTACCGCGTCGAACTGCTGACGGCACGTCGCGCGGCGTCCTATCCGGTGGCCGCGCCCGAGGGTCTGCCCGCCGCCTGGAAGGCGACCTCCGTCCGCTTCCGGGGCGACGAGTCCGACCGGTGGCACCTCGGGTTCCACGACCCCGACGGTCAGTACGTGGGGATCGAGCAGTCCGCCGAGAAGCCGTCCCGGTTCATCGCCGACGCCACACAGGACGCGAAGAAGACCGGGACCACGCAGGAGATCGGCGACGAGACCTGGACCCGCTACGAGGGCGACCGCTACGACGCCCTGGTCCTGGAGGGCACGAACTCCACCACGGTGGTCACCGGCTCCGCGTCCTTCGCCCAGCTGGCGAAGATGGCCGAGGCGCTCAGGACGGAGTGACCGCCGCTCGGACGGAGAGACCGCGCGAGCGGTGGGACGAGACGTGCGAAGGGCCCCGACCGTCGCCGGGGCCCTTCGTCATGCCTGCGGTGGGGCTCAGACCGTGGTGACGACGTGGTCGAAGTCCAGGCGCGGGGAGCGCGGGTACGAGGCGCCCTCGCCCGGTCGGCCGATGTTGACGACCATCAGCGGGGTGTGGTCGTCGTCCAGGAACTCCTTCTGGACACCGGCGAAGTCGAAGCCCGTCATCGGACCGGCGGCCAGGCCCGCGGCGCGGACGCCGATGATGAAGTACGCGGCCTGGAGGGCGGCGTTCATCCCGGCCGCGGACTCACGCGCCGCGCGCTCGGCGAAGAAGAGGTCCTTGGCCTGCGGGAACGCCGGGAACAGGGTCGGCAGTTCCTCGTGGAACTCGTTGTCCGCGGCGAGGATCGCGACCAGCGGGGCGGTCGCCGTCTTGGCCTGGTTGCCCTCGGACATGTACGGCACGAGACGCGCGCGAGCCTCGGTGGAGCGGACCAGGACGATGCGCAGCGGCGTCTGGTTGAAGGCCGTCGGGCCGTACTTGACCAGGTCGTAGATCGCCTGCACCTGCTCCTCGCTCACCGGCTCGTCGGTGAACGTGTTGGCGGTGTGGGCCTCACGGAACAGCAGGTCCTGGGCGGCGGGGTCGAGAACGAGCGACATGGAACAACCTTCGTGCGTCGGGTGGTGCGAGGTGGGCTCCCCCACCGTACGGCAGAGAAATTCAACTTTCAATCAAAATGGGCTGTGGTGAGCCGCTTCACAGCGGCTCCAAAAGGTGTGAACAGCGACGCCGCAGGTGAGAACAGTGGCTCCGCAGGTGAGAGGTGTTGCTGGGAGAGCCCTCAAGAGGGGTCAGCCGGACTCGGCGTCCCCTTCGCTCTCCTCGCCCTCCGCCAGCGCCGCGTCCAGCCGCGCTCGGGCTCCGTCGAGCCAGCGTCGGCAGACCTTGGCCAGCTCCTCGCCCCGCTCCCAGAGGGCGAGGGACTCCTCCAGCGTCGTACCGCCCGCCTCCAGGCGCCGGACGACCTCGATCAGCTCGTCCCGCGCCTGCTCGTACCCGAGGGCGCGGTCGATCTCCGAGACCCCGGCGGCCTCGCTCGTCCCCTCGGCCTCACTCACGTTGCTGGTCATACGGCCCACCCTATGCGTCCCCTCCGACAGTGCCGGTCTCCTGCACGGCCCCCGCTCCGTCGACCCGGACGGCGAACTCGCCCTCGGCCACCCGCGCCCGCAACGGCTCCTCCGGTCCCACCTCGCCGGGGGCGCGGACCACATGCCCGTCCGCCTTCTGCAGCACCGCGTACCCCCGCCGCAGCGTCGCCGCGGGGGAGAGGGCCACCACGCGCGCGTGCGTGTGCGTCAACTCCGAGGAGGCGCGGTCCAGATGGTGCCCGAGGCAGCGGCGCCCCCGGTCGAGCAACGACGCCACGTGGTCGGCGCGTTCGTCGATC
Organism: Streptomyces sp. MNU76; assembly: GCF_020982545.1. Taxonomy (GTDB): domain Bacteria; phylum Actinomycetota; class Actinomycetes; order Streptomycetales; family Streptomycetaceae; genus Streptomyces. Next base: position 1,153,891 of record NZ_JAJKLK010000019.1, read on the forward strand.
ATGCGGTGCGGGTCCTCCATCGAGGGACGCGCCAGCGCGTGGGCCAGCCCCCGCTCCTCCCGTTCCACGATCGCCTGCACGCACCTCCGCGCCCGGTCCCGCAGCCACCGCACCCGCTCGTACTCCTCGCCCACGTCCGGTACGACCTTCTTGGCCGCGTCGGTGGGCGTGGACGCGCGCAGGTCCGCCACGTAGTCCAGCAACGGGGTGTCCGGCTCGTGCCCGATCGCCGACACCACCGGCGTACGACAGGCCGCGACCGCCCGTACGAGCTGCTCGTCGGAGAAGGGCAGCAGGTCCTCCACGCTGCCGCCGCCGCGCGCCACCACGATGACGTCCACGCCCTCCATCGCGTCCAGCTCCTTCACCGCCTGCACGACCTGCGGCACCGCGTGCACGCCCTGCACGGGGACATTGCGCACCTCGAAGCGGACGGCCGGCCAGCGGTGCCGGGCGTTCTCCAGCACGTCCCGCTCGGCGGCCGAGGCGCGGCCGCACACGAGGCCGATGAGCTGCGGCAGGAAGGGCAGCGGTTTCTTCCGCTCGGGCGCGAAGAGCCCTTCGCCGGCCAGCGACTTCTTCAACTGTTCCAGCCGGGCGAGCAGTTCACCGACCCCGACCGGCTTTATCTCGGTGGCCCGCAACGACAGCTGCCCGCGCGGCGCGTACCACTCCGGCTTCGCCAGGACGACGACCCGGGCGCCCTCGCTCACGACGTCGGCCACCGCGTCGAACACCTGGCGGTAGCAGGTGACGCCCACGGAGATGTCGTGCGACGGGTCCCGCAGCGTGAGGAACACGACGCCCGCGCCCGGGCGCCGCGACAACTGGGTGATCTGCCCCTCCACCCACACCGCGCCGAGCCGGTCGATCCAGCCGCCGATGAGGCGGGAGACCTCGCCGACGGGGAGGGGGGAATCGGCGGACGTGTTCAGAGCCATGCGGCCGAGCGTAGCGGGGGGTTCGGACAAGGCCGCCCGCACAGCTCGGGGTTCGCGTGCGTCGGCGGGCGCGGGTGGGTCGTGGTTGCCCGCGAGAAGCCCCACCCACCCGTACCCGCCAGAACACGCGAACTCCTGAGCTATCGGGCGCCCCGCCCCACGGCGGAGCCCCGCCCGGGAACCCCTACGATGGAAGACATGACCGCTTCGCCTGGCCGCCGCCGTGTCCTCCTCGCCGCCCCGCGCGGCTACTGCGCGGGTGTCGACCGCGCGGTGATCGCCGTCGAGAAGGCCCTGGAGCAGTACGGGGCCCCGATCTACGTCCGTCACGAGATCGTCCACAACAAGTACGTCGTGCAGACGCTGGAGAAGAAGGGCGCCATCTTCGTCGAGCAGACGGAGGAGGTCCCCGAGGGCAACATCGTCATGTTCTCGGCCCACGGCGTCGCCCCGACCGTCCATGAAGAGGCGGCGCGCGGCAAGCTCGCCACCATCGACGCGACCTGCCCGCTGGTCACCAAGGTCCACAAGGAAGCGATCCGGTACGCGCAGGACGACTTCGACATCCTCCTGATCGGGCACGAGGGACACGAAGAGGTCATCGGGACCTCGGGCGAGGCGCCGGACCACATCCAGCTGGTCGACGGCCCCGAGGACGTCGCCCAGGTCGAGGTCCGCGACCCGTCCAAGATCGTCTGGCTCTCCCAGACCACGCTGTCCGTCGACGAGACGATGGAGACCGTCGGCGCGCTCAAGGAGAAGTTCCCGCTGCTCGTCTCGCCGCCCAGCGACGACATCTGCTACGCCACGCAGAATCGTCAGCTCGCCGTGAAGCAGATGGGCGCCCAGGCGGAGCTGGTCATCGTGGTCGGCTCCCGCAACTCCTCCAACTCGGTCCGCCTCGTCGAGGTGGCCAAGCTCGCCGGCTCCCGCGAGGCGTACCTCGTGGACTTCGCCAGTGAGATCGACGAGGCCTGGCTGGAGGGCGTGGAGACCGTCGGCGTCACCTCGGGCGCCTCGGTGCCGGAGGTCCTCGTCGAGGAGGTCCTGGAGTGGCTGTCCCAGCACGGCTACGAGGACGTCGAACTGGTGAAGGCCGCCGAGGAGTCGATCACCTTCTCCCTGCCCAAGGAGCTCCGCCGCGACCTGCGCGAGGAGGCGGCCTCCCTGGTCGCCGAGCGCACCGGCCAGGGCGCCTGATCTCTCCGCACGCGCGCGTACGGCCCCGGAACGTGAAGGTTCCGGGGCCGTACCCGTCCGGCGAGGTGAGGATTCCGACCGCCGTCGGCGGTGGGCCACCTCGCGAACATGACTGTCAGTCGTACGACGTAACGTAGGGCCATGCACATCTTCGGCGTGGACATCGGCGGTTCCGGGATCAAGGGCGCTCCCGTGGACCTGGACCTGGGCGACCTGGCGGACGAGCGGTACAAGGTGCTGACCCCGCAACCGGCGACGCCCGACGCGGTGGCCGACGGGGTCAAGGAGGTCGTCGGCCACTTCGGCTGGACCGGCCCGGTCGGCATCACCTTCCCCGGCGTGGTCTCGGGCGGTGCCACGATCCGTACGGCGGCCAACGTCGACAAGAGCTGGATCGACGTCGACGCACGCGCGTTGCTGAGCGAGCGGATCGGCGGGCTGCCGGTGACGGTGGTGAACGACGCGGACGCGGCGGGTGTGGCTGAGGTCCAGTTCGGCGCCGGGCGCGACCGGCAGGGCACGGTCATCCTGCTCACGTTCGGCACGGGCATCGGCAGCGCCGTCTTCTCCGACGGGGTCCTCGTCCCGAACACGGAGCTCGGCCACCTGGAGCTGCACGGCCACGACGCCGAGACCCGCGCCTCCACCAAGGCCAAGGAGGACCACGAGCTGACGTGGGAGCACTGGGCCAAGCGCGTCACCAAGTACCTCGCGCACGTCGAGATGCTCTTCTCGCCCGAGCTCTTCATCATCGGCGGCGGCGTCAGTCGCAAGTCCGCGAAGTTCCTCCACCTCATCGAGGGCATCAGGGCGGAAATCGTCCCGGCCCAGCTGCAGAACAACGCGGGCATCGTGGGAGCGGCGATGAGAGCGGCAAAGGCCGAGTAGCGAGGGGGCCGGCGAAGGCCCACGCCTACTTCCGTACGACGGCACTCCCCCCGAAGGGGCGCGGGGAACTGCGCGCCGAGCCCCGACGTCGCGGCAGTCGCCCGGCGGCGGGTCGGTCGGGCCCGGGAGGGCTGGCCTTCTGCTCCCGACGGCACCCCTTGAAGGGGCGCGGGGAACTGCGCGCCCGGCCCCGACGGCGCGGCAGTCGCATGACGGCCGGTCGGTCGAGTCCGGGAAGGCCCCCTTCTACGGCTCGACGGCACCCACCAGGAGCGCGGGGAACTGCGCAACCGGGCCCCGACGGCGCCGCAGCCGCACGACCCCCCGGGGCCACCCGGACGCGGCCCTCGCGCGGAGCGCTCAGCGGCCTCGAGGGACGGTACGGCGCGGCTGGGCCGGAGGCCTCGGCGTCCGGGGCCCCATGGGCCGGTGGTCGGACGGAGGCCGGTCCCGCTCGGCGGCCCGACGGGACATCAGTCGCAGCTTGCGCACGGTCACGATCACCCCGGCGACGAGCGTGCCGCCGTACAGCCAGCCGGCCTGCATGGCGAGGGCGGTGACCAGGGCCATCAGATGCCCCCCTAGCCCGCCCTCGCCCTCGGCGAGCAACGGCAGCCCCACCGCGTAGGCGATCGGCACGACGACGGGCGCGCTCGCCAGGTCACCGCGCCGCACCCACCCCGCACCCAACGCGCTGACCAGCAGGAACAGCACGCCGTACACGGTGGCGGAGGAACCGAGGAGCAGCCGGTCCAGCCCCGCCAGCACGAACATGGACACCCCGCAGAACAACCCGCAGCCCAGCCCGGTGAGACGCGGCTCCGGCATCCGACGCACGGCCCGCACGACGCCCCGTACAGCTCGTGCGACACTCCGCACCGCTCGGACCGGAGGGGGCACGGGCCCGCGCGCGACCGGAGCTCGACGTGGCGCTCCCGCGCCGGGAGCCCGGCCCTCTCTGCCGGCCTGCGGCGGAAGCGGAGAGGCGCCGCGGCGCGGCCCGGTCCGAGAGGGCTGCGGGGGGTACGTCCGTTGCTGCTGGTCCACTCGCCCAACTTAGGTCGGTTAATGTGCCGAATGGGTTCACAGACACGCCGTCGAGCGGACCTTGGCCAAGCGTTCGATACGTCGCCGGGGCGGGTGCCGGTACGCCGTAAACTGGGGGATCGGCCGGCCCTCCGGCCGCTGGGGCACGATCCGCCGGACAGGCTTCGGGCCGGCCCCAGGCCCAGCCGCTCCAGCCCCGGCCGCCTGGCCCTTCTACGTACGGGAAGTCGCAAACGTGTCGCTCACGATCGGAATCGTCGGTCTGCCCAACGTCGGCAAGTCGACCCTGTTCAACGCCCTGACCAAGAACGACGTGCTGGCGGCCAACTACCCGTTCGCCACGATCGAGCCGAACGTCGGCGTCGTGGGCGTCCCGGACGAGCGCCTGACGAAGCTGGCCGAGATCTTCGGCTCGCAGAAGATCCTCCCGGCGACGGTCGACTTCGTCGACATCGCGGGCATCGTGCGTGGCGCCAGCGAGGGCGAGGGTCTCGGCAACAAGTTCCTCGCGAACATTCGCGAGTCGGACGCGATCTGCCAGGTCATCCGTGCCTTCCAGGACGAGAACGTCGTCCACGTCGACGGCAAGGTCTCGCCCAAGGACGACATCGAGACGATCAACACCGAGCTGATCCTCGCCGACCTGCAGACCATCGAGAAGGTCCTGCCGCGCCTGGCGAAGGAGTCGCGCATCAAGAAGGACATCGCGCCGAAGGTCGCCGCCGTCGAGGCCGCCAAGGAGATCCTGGAGAAGGGCGACACCCTCTTCTCGCAGGGCATCGTGCAGGGCTCCGGCAACGAGGAGCTCCTCCACGACCTGCACCTGCTCACCACCAAGCCGTTCCTGTACGTCTTCAACGTCGACGAGGACGAGCTGACCGACGAGGACTTCAAGAACGAGCAGCGCGCGCTGGTGGCCCCCGCCGAGGCGATCTTCCTCAACGCCAAGCTGGAGCAGGACCTCGCCGAGCTGGACGAGGCGGACGCGATGGAGCTCCTGGAGTCGGTCGGCGCGGAGGAGCCGGGCCTCGCCACCCTCGCCCGGGTCGGCTTCGACACCCTGGGCCTGCAGACCTACCTCACGGCCGGCCCCAAGGAATCCCGCGCCTGGACGATCAAGAAGGGCGCGACGGCCCCCGAGGCGGCCGGCGTGATCCACACCGACTTCCAGAAGGGCTTCATCAAGGCGGAGGTCATCTCCTTCGCCGACCTGGTCGAAACGGGCTCGGTGGCCGAGGCCCGTGCCAAGGGCAAGGCCCGCATGGAGGGCAAGGACTACGTCATGCAGGACGGCGACGTCGTCGAATTCCGCTTCAACGTGTAGCGGCTGGCCTGCCACTCCGCCGCTGATCCGGCGCGCGGTTCGTGACCGGGTGGGGCAGGGCATCAGTGCCCCTGCCCCACCCGAACGGTCACTGCCCGGCGGCCCGGTCCGCCAGCCGTCCGGCGACGAACGCGACGGGCGAGATCGAACAGCCGGTAGAGCCGAGAGCGTGCTCAGCATGGTCTCCGCGCCGCTGGAGGCGGGCCCGGCGGTACTCGGGGCGGGGTGTACGAGGAAGGTGACCCCGGCCTGGAGCCCCGGTCCACGAGGTCATCGGTGAGGTCCGCCGCTGCCGTGCAACGCCTCCGCCCGCGCGGGACGGCGCACGGCCTCGCGCAGCTCCGTCACGAACCGCTCGCCCGCGGGCAGGAGTTCGCCGCTCTTGAGCAGCGTGTGGGCGGCCGCCTCGGTGTGCTCGCGCCAGGTGTCGTACTCGTGCCGGGCGCGCTCGCCTCCCGCCCCGGAGGCGAGTTCGGTGCGCCAGAAGTCCGTCACACCCAGATGCGCGTACGTTCCCTGGAGCAGCGCTCCGGCGGGCCGCGGATCGGGCCGCCACGGTGCGTGGTAGCGGGCCTCCGTCGGCGGACCGTGCAGCGGCAACAGGTCGAGCAGTGCGCCGAGTTGGACATGCAGAAACTCGTGCACAAGGGTCAGCGCGAGAAGCACCGGGTCCTCGGGGAGGGATGCGGCGACGGCCCCGAAGGCGCGACGGGCTGCCGAGCTCACCTCGGTGCCGTCGGGGTGGGGAGGCAGCGGCACCACTGTGGTCAGGCCCGCGGCGATGGTCTGGGCGTGCCAGGGGTGCCGCCGCACGAGCACCGTCCAGGCCGCACCCAGCGCTCGTGTCCACTCCCGAACCTGCCCGCGGGTGAGGGGCTCGGCGAGTTCGTGCCCGTGCGCCTCACGGAAGGGGCCACGGTCGGCGAGCCGCAGTTCGAGTGCCGCGCCGTCACAGACGGTCTCGACGCGGTGCCATGCCCGTCGGCCCGGGTCCACCATCAGCTGTTCCAGCCACCGCAGGTCCGCAGGCCCCCCGCGATCCAGCGCGATGAGAGCGCGGTTCAGACCCTCGTCCAGATACGGATGCAGCATGACTTCGCGCCAAGCCGCGCGGTCCCGCCGGTTCAGTTCGACCAGGCCGCGGTACACCGCCACCGTGGCGCCTTCGTCCGGATGCCCGTGCGCCGCCTGGCGCAACGCCCGCACCATCAGCATGCGTTTGCTCAGTTGCCCGCTCCGCAGCAGATCCACGGCGGGCGCACCACCGCGGGCGCGGGCCAGAGCCGTGAAGACGGGGTCGGGCACGGTGTGCGCTCTCATCGGGACGCCTTCCGTCGGGGCACGGCCAGCGCGGCGACGTCCTGGCGCAGCCGGGCGCCGATGTGGTCGACCAGGACCGCCAGGTCGTCGCAGTACACGGAGGGCGCCGAGAAGACCGGAGTGGCTCCGGGAGCGTATCTGTGGGCGTACAGGCCGCCGCCGCACACGCGGGAGCGGGTGCAGGAGCGGCAGACCGGGCCGAGCCCGCCCAGCCCTCGCTGCCGGGCCCGGAAGGCGGGATGCGCGGCGGCGACGGCGAAGGTGTCGCGCAACACGTGTAACCCGGTCTCGGGGGCCCCGGGATAGCTGACCTTGAGCGAGTCCGCCTGCTCGATCGACCCGTCGGTCTCGACGACGACGAGGTCGACGGGTGTGAGGCCGACCACCTCGCTGCGGGCGGTGCCGCCGAGCAGCAGCACCATGATCTCCTCGAACAGCCGGATGCCGGTTTCCCTGCGCGGGGCGCCGTACCAGCGGTCGAAGACCGCGCACAGCCAGTCGGCGTACGGGGTGGCGCACGCGGCCGCGCCCGGCGCGGGCGCGGCCGAGGGCGGGGAGATCCGCGCGTCGAGGCCGGGCGGCGGAGCCTGCCAGGTCCCATGGGGGAGTAACAGGTCCAGCCGGGGCGGAGCGAACCGCAGGAGCGCCTCGTATGTCTCCAGCGGTTTGGTGGTGGGATCGATCACGCACAACAGGCCGGCGAACAGGTGCCGGTGGGCCGGTTCCGTCAGCAGTTCGAGCGCGCGTGCGGTGGCGGCGTAACTGCCTTTTCCGTCGGCCCGCCGCCGATGCCGGTCGTGTGCTGCGGGGGTGCCGTCCAGGCTCACCCCGATTCGGACCCCGTGACGGCCGAGCACGGGGAGCAGTCGAGGGTCTTCGGCGAGCCGGATGCCGTTGGTCTGCAGGGAGAAGCGCGGCGTGGCGATCCCGGCCAGGGCATCCGTGACCGTCCCGAGGAGGTCCTCCAGGTACTCCGCTCCGACCAACAGGGGCTCGCCGCCGTGCAGCACCACATGCACCTCGGACAGCGCGTGCTCCGTGGCGTGTTCGGCCATCAGCCGCGACGCCCGCCGTACCGTCGCCGGAGCCATGCTCCTCGGCCGTTGCCGCCAACTCTGGTCAGCCGCCTCGTACATGTAGCAGTAGGTGCAGGCCAGGTTGCACCGGCTGTGCACCTTCAGCAGGAACTGCCGGAAGGGCACGGCCTCCGTCCCGCTGTCCGGCGCGGAGGGCGCGGAGGGCGCGGCGGGTGGGGCGTTGGTGGCGGACATCGGCATCGATCGCTCTGCTGCGGCGGCGGAGGAAAGAGGCCATCATAGGTACCCCGGGGAACCCGTGTGGCTCGCGGGGCGGATGACGTCCTCTGATCAGGTGGTCGGCGGTTCGATGTCCGAGTCGAGTCGTTTCCCGGACAGAATCGCCCGGGTCGTGGGGTGTGCCTCGCCCAGCTTCTCCCGGGCCCTCGTCGCGGCCTCCTCCGCCAACTGCCCCGCCTCCTCGGTGCGGCCGATCGCCCGCAGGCTCAGGCCCAGGTTGGACGTGATGCTGATGGCGTCGTAGTGGTCGGGCCCCAGGATGTCGAGGAAGTACCGCCGCGCACGCCGGTCCCACTCGACCGCCTGCTCCAGGTCGCCCGCCAGGAAGAGGTCGTTCGCGTGATTGATCATGCAGCTGAGGCTGTACGGGTGACTCTCCCCGACGATCCGTGACATCTGGTGCAGAGCCCGGTGGGACAGCTCGCAGGCGGATTCCGTACTGCCCGTCAGTCGCCGGTACACCGAGAGGTTGGTGGCGCAGGCCAGCGTGACGGGGTGTTCCGCGCCCAGGTAGGCGCTGTAGCGGTCCATCGCCCGCTCGGCCAGCTGCCGTGCCCGCTGTGGCTCCCCGAGCGCCGCCAGGTCGGAGGCGAGACCGCAGGCCGCGGCGAGCGTGTCCGTGTGCTCCGTGCCGTGCGCCTCGACGTACCGGGAGTGGATGTCCTCGTCGATCTTTCTCGCCTGTTCGTAGTCACCGGCCCGACGCAGCGCCACGGCGAGGTTGCGGCGCGTCCTCAGCGTCTCCATATGGCTGTCCCCGAGGGTCTGTTCGTACCACTGGACGGTGGCGCGCAGCAGGTCCAGGGCTTCCCTCAGGCTCCCCGTCTCCCGCAGATCCCGGGCGTAGTTGCTGGCGAACAGCAGGGAGTAGAAGTTGTCCCGGCCGCGAGCCTCGCTCTGCTGCCGGTAGGCGAGTTCGTGGAGATCCAGGGCCGCCCGGCGGTCGCCCGCGAGGTACTCCGACATACCGAGGTTGTTGGTGTACATCAGCGTGCGCGGGTGGTCGTCGCCCAGTGTCCGCAGGGCTCCGTCGAGGGTCTGACGGTCGAGCTCCCGGGCCTCGAGGTAGCGACCCAGGGCGCGCAGGTCGGCGGCGACGTTCCCGGCGGCCGCGAGCGTGTGCGCGTAGTCCGGGCCCTTGGTGCGGTGGAACCGCTCGAAGGTGTCCCGGTCGATCTCGTGCGCCGTCTTCAGCCGCCCCCTGGAGCGGAGCACGTTGCCGAGCTGGATGCGCAGCATCAGGGTCTGTGGGTCGTCGGGGTGCCCGATCCCGCACGCCTTCCAGCGGGCCAGTGTGCGTTCCGCGAGCTCCTGGCCATCCGTGTGCAGGCCGCGTTTCCACAGGTAACGCACGGAATCGGTGACCCACTTGCGCACTTCGGGGTCCGGGCTCTCGGCTGCCAGGCTGGGCCGCAGATGGGGAAGGAGTTCCGCATAGCGGTCCCAGTCCCCCGGTACGTCGGGGTCGCCCGGGTCGGCGTCCACCAGCGCGGCGTGCACCACACCGCGGGCCTGTGGTGTGCGTGTCTCGTCGACCTGGTCGCGGATGACGGCCTGCACCAGCCGGTGCACCGTGAGGGTCGCGCTGCTCTGGTCGCTCTTGGCCAGGCCGAACCGGTTGATCGCCCGGACGAGTTGGGCCACCGCCATCTCGTCGCGCGGCTCGCCCGGCGGCAGGGTCAACGCCTTGGTGACGGCCTTGCTGTAGAGGAGTCGCAACGGAATGGGGTCGGGTCCGAAGAAGGAGCAGATCTCCAGCATCTCGGCCGCCGCCTGGTTCACCCGGCGCAGCTCGTCCACCGCCAGGTTCCAGGTCGCCGCGGCGGAGCGCGGGTAGTCCCGCTGCGGTAGCCGGGTCGTCTGCAGCACCTCGGTGAGGCGGCCCCTGAGCAGCTCCAGATAGGTGGCCACCGGCATGCTGCTCTCGCTCAGCCACACCGCGGCCTGGGCGACCGCGAGCGGCAGGTCGCCCAGCTCCCTGGCCACCTCGTCGGCGTCGGAGGCCGTGAGCCCGGTGTTGAGGCGGTGCAGCAGGTCGGTGCTCTCCTGGCGCTGGAACACCTCGACCTCGACCAGCCCCGCGTCGTTCACCCAGGTCCGGTCACGGGAACTGAGCAGGACGTGTCCGCCGGGCGGCCCGGTCGGGATGAACTCCGCGAGCTGTTCGGGGCGTCCGGCGTTGTCGTAGACCAGAAGCCAGCGGTCGAAGGGTTCTCCCCGGCGCAGCGCCCTCAGCACCGACTCCGCGGTGCTCACCATGTCCTCGCCGACCTCCAGGCCGAGACGCGGCGCGAGATCGGCCAGGGCCGGGCGGATCAGACCGGGTTGCGCGGCGGTGACCCACCAGACCACGTCATAGGCTGCTTTGAAACGGTGTGCGTACTCTTGGGCGATTTGCGTCTTTCCTACGCCTCCGAGTCCGTAGAGGACCTGGGTGGTGCTGCCGGAGGTGAAGCCGTTGCGCAGCCGTTCCAGCAGGAAACCCCGGCCGGTGAAGGAGACGTTCCTGGAGGGGACGCGCTGCACCGCGGGGACGTGCCGGGGAACGGCGGGGCGGGCGAGCCGGGAACCGGTGCGACGCTGCCCGGGATACGGGCGCGGCGGACCGGGCCGACGACCGACAGCAGCTGGGCCTCGGCCTCCTCGGGGGTGCAGTGGGTGAGGTCGGCGGCGTACCGCCCCCCGAAGGGATCCCGAGCAGTGGTTTCGCCCTCCTGGACGCGCACCGCCAGCAGTGCTCCGTCGGCGCTCTGATGACCTCGCAACTGCTTCCAGACGTCCTGGGCGCGCCGCTGCACCATGTACTCGGGGGAGAGCAGGGCGAGCAGCCGTCCGCGTCCCTTCAGGACGGGGGTGACCTCGGGCAGCGCCCCGGCGCCCGGCTCGGCGGCGCTGTGCAGCGAGACCTGGTATCCGATCCCCTCCAGCCGGGCCGCGATCCACTCCGCCCACATGCGGTCGGCCGAGGCGTAGCTGACGTGGATGCGCGGCCACGACGTCCTGGGGTCGAGGTAGGCGGCACGCATCCGCTGCCGCTCCTCCTCCGGATGGGGGACGAGGGATCGCACCCGGCCGTCGGTGACCCACGCGGTGAGCCGCTCGAAAGCCGCGAGCAGGTTGCCCGGCTGGGAGGGCCGGTCCCGGACCGTGGTCGGGATCTCGGCGTAGGCGTAGTACTTCTTGTAGGGGATCTCGACCTCTCCCCAGTACTGTTCGTGCTCCGGTTCGGCCAGCCAGGCGAGGAACGGTCCGAACTCGGCACGAGCCAGGTCCCGGCCCCATTCGAGCAGTTCCTGTTCGCCGTCCTCGACCCGCATGGGGACCGGGAGGATGCGTACGGGGTGGCGCGCCTCCGAGGCCACCGACTGCGCGACGTCCAGGCCGCCCTCGATGCTCTGGTGGTTCAGCACGAACCCGTCGACGAGGACGTCCGGCATCACGGTGGTGCAGATCCCCGAGATGTCACTGACACCCGTGCGGCTGTCGATGAGGACGTAGTCGTACGAGGCCTTCATCTCCTCCCGCAGTGCCTGGAGGAAGGCACCGCCGCCGAGGCGTTCGTAGAACGCGCGCCAGTTGAAGCTGGTGACGTCCGCGGAGTACGACGGGGACATGCGCCCCGCGGGCAGGAAGTCGAGCCGGCCACCGGCGGGGAACCGAAGGTCCAGGCCGGTGGTGCGAGCGCCGAGCCGTGCGTGGGACCGCAGTTCGTCGTCGCTCATCACCGTGGTCTCGGCGCCGGAATCAGGCGGCTCCCCGGGGCGTATCACCTGTCCGACGAAGGCGTTCACCATGTTGATCAGGCCGTCGGTGTCCCGAAGCTTCGGGTCGAGGAGGAAGGGGCGCAGATAACGGTGCAGGCCGGGAGCCTCGAGGTCCCAGTCGACCAGCAGCACCCGCTTGCCGTTGCTGGCCATGATCCAACCGACGTTGACCAGGGCCATCGTGCGGCCGGTGCCACCTTTGTAGGAGTAGAAGGTGACTATCCTGCCGGCGTCCCGAGCCTCGGCCTCAGAGCTCATCGTCCTGATCCTTCTGCAGGGGGGTACGACCCGGCTGCTCGGTCGGATCGTCGGTGCTGTGCGGTGGTGTGTACGGGACACTGAGTCCGGGCATGGGCGGTACCGACGGTGCGGCGGGCAGCCGGCGCGGAGCGGCCTTCTCCATGAGACGGTTCTGGGCGACCACCACCATGCGGGCCAGCCGGTCCTCGAACCGATGTCTTTCGACCTGGACCTGGAACAGCGGATCGTAGGGGTCGTTGCGCCGCATCCAGTTGCGTCTGAAGACCTGTTGAAGGTCGGTCCACAGCGTCTCGTCACCGGATTCCTCGTCCGTCTCGTGACACGGCACGAGGACGCCGGTGACGGGGTGGTTCTGCCGGTCGTAGTCGGACAGCGGAGCGCGGTACCGGCTTTCCCGGGCCGCCCACGCGTCGACGAGCAGCACGGACGTCTGGTTGTTGTACATGGCCTCGTCGAGCTTCTCGCCGAGGCCCCGGTCGACGACTTCCAGACTGGTCGTGCACCCCTCGTCGATGATGACGCGCTGAGCCCGTAGGGCCACGGTGGGATGGATCGGAGGGTGGTACGGCGTCCAGTCGAGCGGTGAGGGCCCGTAGTACTCGCGCCGCTGCCGGCCCGCGGGCAGGGGGTCGGTGACGCCCGCCGCGATGAACATCCGGACGTGACCCGTGCTGTGTCTCCCCGGCCCCGCGGGTTCCCGTCCTTCGAAGGGGCTGCGCACGGCCCCGAGGTCGAGGCCCGGCGCGCGGGGCAGCCGGAAGTGATCGGCCACGTGGTGCACCCGCTTCGCGACGAGTTCCAGGACGGCGCGGTAGGCGCGGCCCCCGGGGGCGGAACGCAGCAGTCCCATCAGCCCCTGCTCCAGGTAGTCCTGGCCCATCGCCGGTTCGAAGTACTGGTACTTGCTGATCTCCGGTGGCATCGCATGGTGCAGGGGGGTCCACAGGACCGGTATGAGCGCCGGAACCTCGATGTCGGTCTGCTCCCGATACCTCAGCAGCCGGGATTCGAACGCGGCCCATTCCTTGCCGCAGTAGAGGCTGTCGACGTAACCGGGCGAGCACAGGGCCACCACGGCCCGACAATGCCCGATCTCGCTGCCGAGCGTGCTTTCCCAGTCCATGCCCAGGCCGATCCGCTGGATGTCGAGGAACGGCTGTTGTCCGCTGCAGTCCGCGCCCAGACGGCTCAGCTCCGCGACCAGGTCGTCGTAGAAACGGCCCACGAAGGCGCTGCCACGATCGTCCCGGCGCGCATAGCTGAGGAAGAAGTACGGCTCTCTCTCCAAAGCACCCCCCGGCCGCCGTATCCGGCCGCAGGCGTTTCACCGCGCCTGAGAGCCGGGACACGTGCGTAGCAACGTGATACCCAGCTGGGCGGAGGCTCAACTCACCGCGGAGGGAAGGATCGTAGTTGGCCGAAAGGAGGCGAGACGGGCTGCCGGTGCGTCAGAGAAGGGCCGACGAGAACGCGGCGAAGCTCTCGCCCGAGGGGAAGCGCACATCGTGGAGCACCGACGCGAGGACCGTGTCCGGCAGGTCGTCCAACGCGTCCATGGGCAGGTCGGTGATGTCCACCAGGTCCGAGACGTACTCGGAGCCGCTCGTCTCTCTCAGCACCTGCAGTGCCTTTCTACCCCGCACGCGCCGACTTCGGCGGGCGTGCCTGTTGTCCGGTGCCACGCCGGAGCACCGGGCGACGGGACAGAGCCTAATGCCCAAAAGCAGCTCCGTTACGCAGTCGGAAGCCCGGTGCCAGGAAATTCGTGCCCTTTGCCGACGGTGATCGGTTGTAGCGGTTCTGGCCGGAGAAGGACGCTCCCGGGCGGGGCCTGCAGGAAGGTGGGGTTCCGGGTGTCGATCTCTTGGGGTGGGCAGGGTTTTCGGCAGGTAGGTGTGTCGGGCCGGGAGGGGACCACATGTGGGTGGCGTTGGCGATACTCGGCGTGCTCGTTGTGTTCAACGGTGAGTTCCGGGTGCTGGCGGTCGCCGCCGGAGCGCTCCTGTTGTGGGTCGGGCACAAGCGCAGCAGCATGCTGCTGACGGCGGTCGGGGCGGGTTTCCTCGCGCTGATGCTGTACGCGGCGTACTGAGCCCGGCCCGCCCTGGGCCCTGTCGTCGTCGGTCAGCTCCCCGCCAGCCCCGTCTTCACGCCCGCGCCGCACAGCGGCACCACCGCCGTGCGCGACCCGAGCGCTCCCTCCCGTACCGCCGCCCAGCAGGCCACGCCCGTGGACTCGACGTACAGGCCGCGGGAGGCCAGGTCGCGTTGGGCGTGGCGGATCTGGTCCTCCGTCACGGTGAGGAAGGCGCCGCCCGAGTCGCGTACGGCGCGGAGGATCTGGCGGGCCCGGGGCGGGCGCGGGATGGCGATGCCCTCGGCGAAGGTGGGTGCCACGGGGGTGGTCCCGACGAGGTCGTCCGCGCCCTCGGTCCAGGCGTGGGCGAGCGGAGCCACGGCGGCGGACTGGACGGCGAAGAGGGCGGGCCGGCGGTCGATGAGGCCCGCCGCGTGCAGTTCGGCGACGGCCAGGGAGGCGCCCAGCAGCAGCGTACCGTTGCCCACCGGGACGACGATCACCTCGGGGAGGCGCCCGCCGAGGTCCTCCCACAGTTCGTGGACGTACGTCTTGGTGCCGTGCAGGAAGTACGGGTTGTAGACGTGCGAGGCGTAGAAGACGCCGTCCTCGTCCGCCGCCGCGCGGGCGACCCGGGCCGTGGCCTCGCGGTCGCCGTCGACGAGGTGGAGCTGCGCGCCGTGCGCTCCGATCTGCTCCAGCTTCTTGTCCGACGTGCCGACCGGGACGTACACCGTGCAGGGCAGCGCGGCCCGCGCGCAGTACGCGGCGACCGCCGTGCCGGCGTTGCCGCTGCTGTCGGCGATCACCTGCCGGGGCCCCAGCCGAAGGGCCAGCTCGGCGAGGAGCACCGCGCCCCGGTCCTTGAAGGACAGCGTCGGCATCAGGAAGTCGAGCTTGGCCCGGATGCCCTCCCGCAGTTCTACGAGCGGGGTCCGGCCCTCGCCCAGCGAGACCGTGGGTGACGCCAGGGGGAGGCATTCCGCGTAGCGCCAGAGCGAGTTCACCCGGCCGGAGAGGGACTTGAGCGATGCCGGTGTGGGCGCGAAGTCCAGGTCCAGGGGGCCTCGGCAGGCCGGGCAGCACCAGGCGAGGGAGGCGGCGGGGACGCGCGTTCCGTCCGTCGGGCAGAAGCGATCCGGCAGAGGGGTCATGCACGCAGGTTAGTTCGGGGAGCCGGGTCGGCAGGTGCGGCAGAGACGGCTGTGGTCGCGGCGGAGGGGAGGGTGGCCGCGAGCCCCGCGTACGCCGCGACCCCCGCGTACTCGGCGTCACCCAGCGCCGCCCCGGCGTGTTCAACGTGCCCGGCACCCGCTTACCATGCGCCCAGTCGTACGTCAGTTCCCCTCTGCTCGCCGCAAGGAGTACCCGCACCCGTGGCCACACCCCCGCCCTTCGGGCCCCAGCCGCCTCACGGAGGTGGCCCGTTCCCGCCGCCGGGGCAGCCGCAGCCGGGGGCCGGGCAGCCGTATCCGCATGGAGCGGCCGCCGAGCCCTGGGGTCGGGCCTGGGGGCAGCCGTATCCGGCGTGGGCGCCGACCTCGCCCGTCAACGGGCTCGCGATCGCCGCGCTCGTGCTCGGGGTGCTCTGCTTCCTGCCGGGGATCGGGCTGGTCCTGGGCGTCGTCGCGCTGCTGCAGATCAAGAAGAGGGGGGAACGCGGCAAGGGCATGGCGGTGGCCGGAATCGTGCTGTCGACGGTGGGGGCGCTGCTGATGACCCTCGCCTTCACCACGGGCGGCGCGCGCGACGCGTACGAGGGCTTCCGCTCAGCGGCGAGCGGCGCGGGTGGCACATTCTCCGTGGCGAAGGGCGAGTGCTTCGACTCGCGCAGCGGCTCCCTGGAGGGGTACGCGTACGACGTCGACATCGTGCCGTGCGACGGTGCGCACGACGCCGAGGTGTTCGCTTCCTTCGCGATGCCGGACGGCGGCGGTGACTTCCCTGGCGACGACGCCGTCACCGATGTCGCCGACGACCGGTGCCACCCGTACTCGGAGGCGTACGCGATGGACACCTGGGCGCTCCCGGCCGACGTCGACGTCTACTACTTCACGCCCACGCGGGATAGCTGGCGTTACGGCGACCGTGAGATCACCTGCATGTTCGGCAACGTCGACCCGAAGGCCCACCTGACGGGCTCGCTGCGGCAGGACCGGACGACCCTCGACGACGACCAGCTCGCCTTCCTGGAGGCCGACGCGATCCTGAACGGCGCCTTCGACGGGATGCCTGAGACGGAGTACGTCGAGGACGACCTGGCCGGGCACAAGGAGTGGGCGGCTCAGGTGGTCGACGCCTTGGAGCGGCAGACGGCCGCCTTGCGCGCGCACGACTGGGAACCCACCGCCGAGCGGGACGTCACCGACTACGCCGCGGCCCTGGACGAGGCGCGCGAGGAGTGGGAGGCGGCGCACGAGGCGGACGACGCCGACGACTTCACCGACCACTGGGACGCGGCGCACCGGCTGACCGACGGATCCAAGGCCATCACCGCGCGCGAGGCTCTGGGGCTGGCCACCGAACCGCCGACGTACGACGACGAGGGCACCGGCGGGGGCGACGGCGAGGACGGGCCCGGCGCGGAGGTGTGATCGCATCCATAGTGGGGAGAAAGTGCCTGCGTAAAGCCCTCCCCGGGTGCATGTCATCACATCGAGTGATTCTCTGGCCTTTGCTTGCATGGCTGAACCCACGGTTGCCAGGCTGTTGCTGTCTGTACATCCAGATGGGAGCGGCCAGTGACTTTCGGTGAGCAGCCGGCGTACTTGCGTGTCGCGGGTGATCTCCGCAGGAAGATCGTGAACGGATCGCTGCCGCCGCACACCCGCCTCCCCTCCCAGGCCCGTATCCGCGAGGAGTACGGCGTCTCGGACACGGTCGCGCTGGAGGCCCGCAAGGTCCTCATGGCCGAGGGACTGGTGGAAGGTCGCTCAGGGTCGGGCACATATGTGCGAGAGCGGCCGGTGCCGCGCCGGGTCGCCCGCTCCGGGTTCCGGCCCGCCGGGGGCGCCACCCCCTTCCGTCAGGAGCAGGCCGACGCCGGGGCGCGCGGCACCTGGGAGTCGCGCAGCGAGCAGGTCGAGGCAGGACCCACGGTCGCCGAGCGGCTCGCGATCCAGCCCGGCGACCGCGTGATGTGCACCAGGTACACCTTCCGGGACGCGGGCGAGACGATGATGCTCTCCACCTCCTGGGAGCCCCTCGCCCTCACCGGCCGCACCCCCGTGATGCTCCCGGAGGAGGGGCCCCTCGGCGGTATGGGCGTCGTCGAGCGCATGGCCGCCATCGACGTGGTCGTGGACAACGTCACCGAGGAGGTCGGTGCCCGCCCCGGCCTGGCCGACGAACTGCTCGCCCTCGGCGGTGTCCCCGGGCATGTCGTCCTGGTCGTCCACCGCACCTACTTCGCCTCCGGACGCCCGGTGGAGACGGCGGACGTGGTGGTGCCGGCGGACCGTTACCAGGTGGCGTACCACCTGCCGGTGAAGTGAGGCCGGAAGGCGGCCCGTTCGGGAATCCGGCGGAATCCATGTGTAACGGACGGTGCCGCGGGCATGGGTCAAGTGGCCCTTGCCGGAGGGAAGTTGAAACCGTCACAGCCTTGGGGGAACCGTCCGAACGTAGTTCGAATTCGGTCGTTCTTGGCGACGGGTCGTCATGGCGCCCGGTAGGTGCCCGTTTCGCGCGAAGGGCGCGGGGCCGCTGCTCGTCGGAGCGTTGGGGGGTGCGCGGGTGGTGATCGGCGGCGCGTTCGACGGGGCGCGCCCCCCTCGTCCTGGCTGGTTGCATACCTCTTTGTGAGAAGTCGGATTCGCTGTGTGAAGGTTAGGCGTACGCTCGGGCATATGCGGATTGCGGTTTCCTTAGGTGGCGGGGCGCGGCGACATCCGGGGGCGGGGCCTGGAGGGGCCGGGGCGGGAAGGAGCGGTGGGGGTCGATGAACGACGGCACGATCACTCTTCCCTGGCTCGTCATACGGCAGGACGACAACGGCAATCGCTACCGGGTGGGCAGGTACGCGACGCGCGCCGAAGCGCAGAAGATCGCGGACAGTCTCGACGACCGCGGTCACAAGCAGCTCTACTGGGTCGAACGCATCGGGCAGAACAGTCAGAGCGGGATCAATGGGAGCAAGTGACGCACCCTGCCCGGCGTCCGTGTTCGCTCCCGTAGGCTCCCGCGCATGACCGAACCGATCGTGGTGGTGGGCGCCGCTCTGCTGAGTGGCGGCCGACTGCTCGCCGCGCGCCGCAGCGCACCGCCTGAGCTGGCCGGACGGTGGGAGCTGCCCGGCGGCAAGGTGGAGCCCGACGAGTCTCCCGAGCAGGCGCTCGTGCGTGAGCTGCGCGAGGAGTTGGGTGTCGAGGCGAAGTCCGCGGAGCGGGTGCCCGGTGAGTGGGTGGTACGGCCGGGCTATGTGCTGCGGGTGTGGATCGCGCATCTGCTGTCGGGTGAGCCTCGGGCGCTGGAGGACCATGACGAGCTGCGCTGGCTGACCGCGGACGAGGTCTGGGACGTCGACTGGCTGGACCAGGATGTGCCGGCGGTGATGGAGGCGGCGCGGCTGGCTTGGGGGGACGGGGGAGTGTGACCCCGCCGCCCCTTCCGCCCCGGCTTCGGTGGCGTCGAAGACGCGGGGCTCTGCCTCGGACCTCGTTCGCGCAGTTCCCCGCGCCCCCATGGGGCGGGGGCGGCATCTGGGGGTTGTCGCCGCTACGCCGTTCGTGCCACAGTGCGCCCTCGTGCGCGGTACTTCGGGCTGCATATCGGGTATGTGCCCATTAACCCCATGAAACCGGACAGGGTCTGCTTCTGGACTGGGAAGTGATCGGCGTGATCGACAGCGGAGACGACTGCGCCGAGTGGACCTTCCCCGCGCAGCCGGGGGCGGTGCGGGACGCTCGTGCGGTGGTGCGGGCGCAGCTGCGCGAGTGGGGGCTGGACGTGCTCGCGGACATCACCGCTTTGTTGGTGAGCGAACTGGTGACCAACGCGCTGCGGCACGCGACGGGACCCATCGGAGTGCGGCTCGTACGCCTCACCGACCCCTCCGGGGCGCTCCTGGTCGAGGTCTCCGACCCGTTGCCCGATCCACCACGCGAACGCGCGGCCGATGTCGACGACGAGAGCGGCCGGGGGCTGCAGTTGGTGGCCTGTTCCTCGCGAGCCTGGGGTACCCGCCCGGGAGAGGCGGGCAAGACCGTCTGGTTCGAGCTGGCGGTTCCCGGCTGAGCGACCCCGTCGACGTACAGGGCGACGGCACGGGTGCACGGCGGGGGTTCACGGCGTACGGCCGGGGAGGGGCGGCTCCCGGGGGTGCGCGTGCGACCGACTGGTTCAAGCCAGTAGCGCTGGCTGGAGTCTTTGATTCGAGGGGGCAACGCCTGGTTAGAAGAGTTGGGAGTATGTCGCAGCCGGTCCAAAAACGATCGGGACCGTGCTGTGATCGTGAACACCGTGTTGCGCGGCGCCGTAGTGCTGGATACTGCGGGCAGCCGCCCCTGGTGACCGAAGCCGGACGCGGTGAGCTGGAGGGGACGGTTCGCGTGAGCGAGATACCAGCGAAGGCCACGAAGTCCACGGGGTCAGGGAACCCGTCGGACCGCGCGAGGCCCGAGGCCGCAGACGATTCGGGCCTGGGCGGAGCCACTCGCGACAGCGGCGCCGCACGCGACAGTACGGCCGCCGCGTCCGCCGGCGGGGCGGCCGGATCGACCGGCGGGGCGGCCGGATCGACCGGCGGGGCGGCCGGATCGACCGGCGGGGCGACCGAATCCGCCCAGGGGGTGGTCGGATCCGCCGCCGGGAGGGTCGGATCCACCGACGCTCCGGGCTTCATGGGTGGTCACGCGGTCGGTGACCCGATGTGGCAGACCAGCCCGCCCGGGTCCATGTACGACTACATCAAGGTCGCCTCGTTCTCGATCGGTCCCGACGGACTCGTCGACCAGTGGAGCCTGCGAGCCGAGCAGTTGTTCGGTATCTCGGCGGAACGGGCCGTGGGCATGGATCCCATCGAGGCGTTCGTCGACCCCGATCGGCGTGCGGAGGGCCAGCGGAAGATGGCCGAGGCCCTCGACGGGCGGGAGTGGACCGGGGTGGTCCCCTTCCGGATGCCGGGCCCCGGCGGGGAGGAGGGGCTCGCCGAGGTCTATGTGATGCCCACCACCGCGGAAGGCGGTGAACGGGCCGCCGTGTGCATCGTCGTGGACGTCCGGACCCTGCGCCGGATAGAGACCGACCTTGCCGCTTCGCAGGCCATATTCGGCCAATCTCCGTTCGGGTTCCTTCTGATAGACACCGATCTCCGGGTCAGGCGCGCCAACCGGCGTTTCGCCTCCATCTACGGTGGCGAGGTCGACGACCACCGGGGCCGAGGCGTCCACGACTATCTGCAGTCCCCGGAGGCCGAGCGGGTCGAGGCGACCCTGCGGCGGGTCATGGAGACCGGCGACTCGATCACGGACATGCACATCACGGGCTTCGTGCCCGGCTCCGAGGAGCGCCGCCACTGGTCCATCAACCTCTTCCGCGTGCACAGCGGCACCGGCCGCCCCATCGGCATCGCCTGGCTCGCCACCGACATCACGGCCCGCCGCTCCGCCGCCCGTGAAGCGGCCGCCGCCCGGCGGAATCTCGCCCTCCTCAACGAGGCCGGGACGCGCATCGGCAACTCCCTCGATCTGGAGACCACCGCCCGCGAACTCCTCGACGTCGTCGTCCCCGGCTTCTGCGACCTGGCCACCGTCGACCTCTACCAGGGCCTGCTGGTGGGCGACGAGACTCCGCCCGGACTCGCCGACGGCAGTGCCGAGTTGCGCCGGGTCGCCTTCTCCAGCGCCGTCTCCGACGCGCCCTTCGTCGGCGGACCCGCCCCTGTCAGGGTCGGTGCCGTCCACCACTATCCGTTCAACTCGCCCTGCGCGGACGCCCTGCGCACCGCCCGCCCCCAACAGGTGCCCGAGGAGGGCAACCTGATCCAGTCGACGCTCGCCGTGCCGATGGTCGCGCACGACACCGTCGTCGGACTCGTGCAGTTCTCGCGGACCAAGGGCAGCGAGCCGTTCGGGGATCGCGACCGGGGCCTCGCCGTCGAACTGGCCGCGCGCGCCGCCGTCTGCATCGACAACGCGCGCCTCTACCGCCGCGAACACGAACGCGCCCTCATCCTGCAGCGCTCCCTGCTGCCGCCCGGCGACCCCGAGGCCTCCGGGCTCGACATCGCCTGCCGCTATCTGCCGGGCAACGCGGCCACCGAGGTCGGCGGCGACTGGTTCGACGTCATCGAACTCCCCGGTCACCGCACGGCACTCGTCGTCGGCGACGTGATGGGTCGCGGACTGCGGGCAGCGGTGGCCATGGGTGAACTTCGTACGGCCGTACGCACGTTGGCCCTGCTGGACCTGGAACCCGCCGAGGTCCTCTCGGCGCTCGACGAGATCGCCCGGGGCCTCGGCACCCCCGGCGGCGTCCAGTCGGCCTCCCGCACCGCCGCCAGCCGGCCCCACGACAAGGACCTCTCCGAGGTCTACCTCGCGACGTGCGTCTACGCCGTCTACGACTCGGTGACCCGTCGCTGCACCTTCGCCAACGCCGGCCATCTGCCGCCGGTGCTGGTCGAGCCGGGCGAGAGCGCGCTGATGCTCGACGTGCCGCCCGGCATGCCGCTCGGTGTCGGCGGCGAACCGTTCGAGGAGGTGGAGGTCGAACTGCCCGAAGGGGCACTGTTGGCGCTCTACACGGATGGACTGGTCGAATCCCGTGACCACCCCCTCGACGAGGGGCTCCAGGCGTTCGTCGGCGCGCTCACCGACCCCGGTCAGCCGCCGACCACGCTCCGCGCGGACACGCCCCGGTCCCTGGAGGACGTGTGCGACCACGTCCTCAACACCCTCGACACCCACCACGGCGAGGACGACATCGCGCTGCTGATGGCCCGTGTGCAGGGGCTGCCGGAGGACTCCGTCGGCGACTGGACCCTGCCGCGTGAGCCGCGCAGCGTGGGGCGCGCCCGTGAGTACGCGCGCGGCCGGCTGCTCGCGTGGGATCTGGAACCGCTCGTCGACACGGCGGAACTGCTGGTCAGCGAGCTGGTCACCAATGCGCTGCGGTACGGCGAGGGCGAGATACGGCTGCGGCTGCTGCTGGACCGGACGCTGGTGTGCGAGGTGTGGGACGCCGGGCTCGTGCAGCCGCGCCGGCGTCGTGCCCGGGACACGGACGAGGGCGGACGCGGGCTGCAGCTGGTCGGGCTGCTCTCCGCCGCGTGGGGCTCGCGCCGGACGCCTCGCGGCAAGACGGTGTGGTTCGAGCTGCCGTTGCCGGGCGGGGAACACGGGCTGACGGATCCGGCGGAGGCGTTGCTGAGCCTGTTCTAGGGCCGGTCGCGCGGTCCCCCGCGCCCCTGCCGGGGGCCCGGTGTGACCCGGCTGTTCAGAACCGGCCGCTCCTCGCCCTGCGGGCACGGGTGGCCGTTCCGCCGTAGCAGGCGGGGCCCCGTAGGTCCGCTCGGCCGGTGCCGTCGGGGGGCTCGCCGAGGATGATGCCGCCCAGGAGGGCTCCGGCGAGGCCGTCACCGACCGGGCCGCCGTACGGGTTGCCGTAGGCCCGTACGTCCTGCTCGGCCAGGTCGCGGGCCTCCCGGGCGAGGGTGTCCGCGCGCCGGGCGTGGTCGGAGTTCTCGGCGTCGCCGTCGTCCAGTCCCAGGTGCCGTTCCGCCTCCGACAGCCGGGTCCTGGCCCGTACGCCCACCGCCGTCCGGTGGGTGGTGATGAAGTCGGCCGCGGCCGCGACGGCGCTGCGGGACGGCAGCCGCCAGCGGCTCTGGCGGCGCAGGACGTCGAGGGGATCGTCGTACGGGCCCGTGTAGGGGGCGCCCTGCTTCGCAAGCTCGGTCGCGCGGGCCAGCTCCGCGGCGAGCCGCTCCACCCCCGTCACGAAGAGGTCCGCCTGGTCGATCGCGCCCTCGGCGGCCCGTAGGTGGACGGCCGCGGTGTCCAGGTCGCCGGGGTAGGCCGACTGACGGGCCCGGTTCAGTTCGGTGGTGGCGAAGACCAGGCGGTCCTTGGCCTGCTCGACGTGGCCGGTGACGGGGAGGGAGGCGGCGGGGGCGTACGTGTCGCGGAGGGCGGTGAGAGTGGTGGACGCGGTCGCGGTACGGCCGGTCAGCTCACGGAAGCGGGCCTCCGCGTGCTCCAGGGCGGGGGTGATGTCCCGCTCCAGAGAACGGAGTTGATCGAAGGCGGGGGTCGCCGTGTCGAGTCGCCGCTGTGCCGTGGTGCACCGGGTGAGGATCTCCTCCAGCAGCGCGCGTTCCTCTTCGGGCGTCAGCGAGCCGCCCTCCTCGTCCAGCCGCTGGCCCGCCCCGAACGCGGCCACCAGCTCACCCCGCGCGTCCGCCAACGCCTCCACGAACGGCCGCACCGCGTCCCGCGCCGCGGGCGTCTCCGCGAAGGGCTGAGCCGGATCGAGCGTGAACGGCTTCGGCGTGTGGGGTCGGCTGGGGCCGACTGCCGGTGGGTTCTCCTCGTGGGACCCGCCGGAGCTGACTGTCGGTGGGTTCTCCTTGTGGGACCCGCCGGGGTGGGACCCGCTGGGGCCGACCGCCAGTGGTTTCTCTTGGTGGGACCCGCCGGGGGTGACTGTCGAGGGTTTCGCCTCGTCCGCCTGCTCCGATTCCGGCTGCGCCGATTCCGGGCTCTCGTGGTCCGGCACGTCGGCAGCCGGCTTCTGGAGGGCCGGCTGGTCCGCGTTCGCACTCTCCGCAGCTGGGGCGTCCGTGCCGGGCCATGCCGCGTCCTGTCCGTCCGCGTCCGGTTCCCTCGTGTCCTGCTCGTCGGCGGCCGGCCCTTTCGTGTCCTGTTCCGGTGGTTCCTCCCCGAGTGGGGCGGTGAGGGCTCGGCCCGGGCGGGCTGCCGCGAAGCCGAGTTCCTCCGTGCTGGTGCGGACGCTGTCGTCGGTCTCGACCAGCAGGCGTCGGGCGCGGCTGTGCACATCGGACAGGGGGGTGGTGGGAGGTTCGTAGACGCCGGTCGGGGTCGTGCGCAGCCGGGCGCGGCGCCTGCGCCGTACGAGGGAGTACGCGGCGACGGCGACGGCCGTGCCCGCGGCCGCCACCGGCAGGACCAGATCCGAGCCGGAGCTGTCGTCGGCCGGAGCCGCGCTCCCGTCGCCGTCGGTGGCCGGGGCCATGACGAGCCGACCGGGCGCGGCAGCCGCGGGCCACTCACCGACGGGGGGACCCATGACCCGGGCCACGGACCCGTCGGGGACGTGCGGTCCCGTGGGGCGCCCCTCCGCGGCCGTCCGCGTCGCCGTGGGCAGCAGGAGCCACGCCAGGGCCACGAGCCCCCCGAACGCGGTGTGGGCCACGCGCACGGCTATGTGGGACGTTGCCCCGCGCGCTCGGCTCCTTCTCGGACGCGATGTCACATTCGGGAGCGTATGACCGGTGCCGGGCACCCGCGAGCGGGGTGGGCCGGAGTGGGGGAGCCGCCCGGATGCGGCGGGCGGGGTGTCGCCCACCCGTCCGGGGCCTCAGCCCGTCGAGGAGCGCCTCCTGATCTTCGAGCCCAGCCACACCAGCGGGTCGTACTTGCGGTCAGCCGCACGCTCCTTCAGCGGGATCAGCGCGTTGTCGGTGATCTTGATGCCCTCCGGGCAGACCTCCGTGCAGCATTTGGTGATGTTGCAGTAGCCGAGGCCGTGCTCGTCCTGGGCGGTCGTCTTGCGGTCGAGACCGGTGTCGGCCGCCGCGTCCAGGGGGTGCATGTCGAGCTCGGCGACCCGCATCAGGAAGCGGGGACCGGCGAACGCCGGCTTGTTCTCCTCGTGGTCGCGGACGACATGGCAGGTGTCCTGGCACAGGAAGCACTCGATGCACTTGCGGAACTCCTGCGAGCGGTCCACGTCCTCCTGCATCATCCGGTACTCGCCCGGGCCGAGGTCCTCGGGCGGTACGAAGGCCGGGACCTCGCGCGCCTTCTGGTAGTTGAAGCCGACGTCGGTGACGAGGTCGCGGACCACGGGGAAGGCGCGCAGGGGGGTGATGGTGATCGTCTCCTCCCGGGTGAACACCGACATGCGGGTCATGCACATCAGCCGGGGCCGCCCGTTGATCTCCGCCGAGCACGAACCGCACTTGCCCGCCTTGCAGTTCCAGCGGACCGCCAGATCGGGGGCCTGCGTGGCCTGGAGGCGGTGGACGATGTCCAGCACCACCTCGCCGTCGTTGACCTCGACCGCGAAGTCCTCCAGGCCGCCGCCCCGCACATCGCCCCGCCACACCTTGAAGCGGGCCTCGTAGCTGCTCACTCGTACAGCTCCTCTTCGGCGAGGTACTTGACCAGCTCCTCCTTGTCGAACAGGGCGAGCAGGTCGGGACGGATGGGTTCGGTGGTCTCTCGGGTGAGGGCGATCGCGCCGACGGCGGCATCGCCTGTGGGATCGGCCGCCGGATCGGCGAGCCGGCACAGCAGGTTGATCCGGCGCCAGTCGCGGTCCATCGTCGGATGGTCCTCGCGGGTGTGGCCGCCCCGGGACTCCGTGCGCTCCAGCGCGGCCCTCGCCACGCACTCGCTGACCAGCAGCATGTTGCGCAGGTCCAGGGCGAGATGCCAGCCCGGGTTGAACTGCCGGTGCCCCTCGACCCCCGCCCGGCGCGCCCGTACCCGCAGGTCGGCGAGCCGCTCCAGCGCCTGTTCCATCTCGCCCTCGCGGCGGATGATGCCGACCAGGTCGTTCATGGCCTGCTGGAGTTCCTGGTGGAGGGTGTACGGGTTCTCCTGCGGCAGGTCCCCCGCCGCCTCGGGCTGCCCGGGCGCGGGGCCCTCGGCGGAGAACGGGCGCAGCGCCTCGGCGGCGGCCGTGTCGACCTCGATGTCGTCCACCGAAGGGCGCGCACCGGCCAGGCCCGCCGCGTACTCGGCCGCGTGCAGCCCGGCCCGGCGGCCGAAGACCAGCAGGTCGGAGAGGGAGTTGCCGCCCAGCCGGTTGGAGCCGTGCATCCCCCCGGCCACCTCACCGGCCGCGAACAGGCCCGGCACCCCGCGCGCCGCCGCCGTGTCCGACTCGACCGCGATCCCGCCCATCACGTAGTGACAGGTGGGCCCGACCTCCATGGCCTCCGCCGTGATGTCGACGTCCGCCAGCTCCTTGAACTGGTGGTACATGGAGGGGAGTCGGCGGCGGATGGTCTCCGCCGGCATCCGGGTCGACACGTCCAGGAAGACCCCGCCGTGCGGCGAGCCCCGGCCCGCCTTCACCTCGGCGTTGATGGCCCGCGCCACCTCGTCGCGCGGCAGCAGCTCGGGCGGGCGCCGGTTGTGGTCCGGGTCCTCGTACCAGCGGTCGCCCTCCTCCTCGGACTCCGCGTACTTCTCCTTGAAGACGTCCGGGATGTAGTCGAACATGAACCGCTTGTTCTCGGAGTTCCTGAGCACCCCGCCGTCGCCGCGCACCGACTCCGTGACGAGGATGCCCTTCACCGACGGCGGCCAGACCATGCCCGTCGGATGGAACTGCACGAACTCCATGTTCAGCAGCGGCGCGCCCGCGAGCAGCGCCAGCGCGTGACCGTCACCCGTGTACTCCCACGAGTTCGACGTCACCTTGAAGGACTTGCCGATTCCCCCGGTGGCGATGACGACGGCGGGCGCTTCGAGCACGAAGAACCGCCCCGACTCGCGCTCGTACGCGAACGCCCCGGACACCCGGTCGCCGTCCTTCAGCACCCGGGTGACCGTGCACTCCTGGAAGACCTTCAGCCGGGACTCGTAGTCACCGGTCTCCCTGTGGTCCTCCTGCTGCAGGGCGACGATCTTCTGCTGGAGGGTGCGGATCAGCTCCAGGCCCGTACGGTCGCCGACGTGGGCGAGGCGCGGGTACTCGTGGCCGCCGAAGTTGCGCTGCGAGATCCGGCCGTCCCTCGTACGGTCGAAGAGGGCGCCCCAGGTCTCCAGCTCCCAGACCCGGTCGGGGGCCTCCTTGGCGTGCAGCTCGGCCATCCGCCACTGGTTGAGGAACTTGCCGCCGCGCATGGTGTCGCGGAAGTGGACCTGCCAGTTGTCACCGGAGTTGACGTTGCCCATGGCGGCCGCGATACCGCCCTCGGCCATCACCGTGTGGGCCTTGCCGAACAGGGACTTGCAGATCACGGCCGTACGGGCGCCCCGCTCGCGGGCCTCGATCGCGGCGCGCAGTCCGGCGCCGCCGGCGCCGATCACGACGACGTCCCACTCCTGTCGCTCGACCACGGACATCAGAACAACCTCGGATCGTCGAAGGCGCCGGACGCGACCAGGTACACGTAGAAGTCGGCGAGCGCCACGCTCACCAACGAGGCCCAGGCGAGCAGCATGTGACGGGCGTTCAGGCGGCCGACCCACTGCCACATCCGATAGCGCACGGGATGCTTGGAGAAGTGCTTGAGCTTGCCGCCGACGATGTGCCGGCACGAGTGGCAGGAGAGGGTGTACGCCCAGATCAGCACGATGTTGACGAGGAACACGAGGGTGCCGAGGCCCATGTGGCCCCACTCGTAGTGCTCGTCACGGAAGGCCAGGACCGTGTCGTAGGTGAGGATGCCGGCGACCAGCAGGGCGGCGTAGAAGAAGTACCGGTGCAGGTTCTGCAGGACCAGCGGGAAGCGGGTCTCGCCCGAGTACTTCTTGTGCGGCTCGGCCACGGCGCAGGCGGGCGGGGACGCCCAGAAGCCCCGGTAGTAGGCCTTGCGGTAGTAGTAGCAGGTCAGGCGGAAGCCGAGCGGGAAGATCAGGATGATGATCGCCGGTGAGATGCCCCACCAGCCGCCGAAGATCTCCCAGTTGGGGCCGCCGTGCATGGGCTCGCAGCGTTCCGCCAGACAGGGCGAGTAGAACGGCGAGACGTACGGGGCCGCGTAGTAGTGCTCGTCCGCGAAGGCCCGCCAGGTCGAGTACACGATGAAGGCGAGCAGTCCGGCGGCCGTGGCGGCGGGGGCCAGCCACCAGCGGTCGGTGCGCAGATGCGGGGCGGAGATCGCGGCGCGCGTACGGGTCCGCACGCCGCCGCGCTGGGGAAGGGGTTCTGTTGCCGGTGGTTCCGTACCAGTGGCCAACGGGGGACTCCCGGTCGGGTGGTTGTCGGGGTGGGCGGACGACGGCGGTCAGGGGCGCGGCGGCCGCGGGAGCCGAGGCCCTCGTCGTCCGAGTCCGTCCACAGGAGCTGTCGTACGGGGTGTCGGGGATGGGGACGAGGTCGGGGCGGCGCGGCTTGGCCAGGGAGGCCGCGGCCTCGCTGAGCAGCGCGATGCTCTCTCGCAGGTGGTCGGCGTCGGTGCGGACGCGGCGTATCTCCAGGCCGCTGCCGCCGAGTTGCTGTTCCAGGCGGCGTACGGACCGGGTCAGTTCGTCCAGGCAGCGCCGGACCGACGTCAAGTCGTCGTGCACGGACATGACTTGCCCTCGCTTTCAGGGGGTGTGGGCCCCAAGGCGGCAACGTTCATGCGCCTGCGAGTGTCGCGCGTCACACCTGCCGGTGGGAAGCGGTTTGCGGTTTCTTTTGCGCGGGTGGGGGTGGGCCGGGTGGGTGCGTGGTCGGGTGCGGCTCCGGTGGGGCTTCTCGCGCAGTTCCCCGCGCCCCTTGAAAGACCAGGCCCTGCGGGCCTGAAAGACCACGGCTCTGTGGCCTGAAGGGCGACGGGGCCGTGGGCCTGAAGGGTGACGGGGTCGCGGGCCTGAAGGGTGACGGGGTCGCGGGATGAAAGCACGGGGCGCAGCCCCGGCTTTCAGGGGCGCGGGGAACTGCGCGAGCAACCCCACCGGACCCGCACCCGTCAACGCACCCGCCCGCCCCCACCCCGGAGGGGCCGCACGCCCAAACGGGTGGGTTCCGGCAAACCCCTCGTCGTGTCGGCCACCCCCCGACCGCGTCGTCCTCTTCAGTGGGCCGCATCCGTCTGATCAGCTCCATATACCGCCGAACGTGATCAGAGCCACCCCCGTCCCCGTTCTCCCACCGCGGAGCGAGGAGGTCGCCATGACGCCGATTCCCCACGACCGCGTTCGACCGCGCGCCCCGCGCCGCTCGCTGGTGTTCCTCGCCGCCGGCGTGCTCACGATGCCCGTGCTGAGCGGATGCGGTGAGGAGGACCCGGCGGGCAGGCCCGTCGCCGAGCAGGACATCGCGCCCGCCGCACGGAACCTGGTCGCCGACGGCGGCACCCTCCGCTGGGCCGTGGACGCCGTACCGGAGACGTTGAACACGTTCCAGGCGGACGCCGACCCGGCCACCGCGCGGATCGCCGGCGCCGTACTGCCCTCGATGTACCGCCTGGACGCCAGCGGGCGCCCCGAGCTCAACTCCGACTACGTGGAGTCCGCCAAGGTCGTCGAACGCGAGCCCCGGCAGGTCGTCCTCTACAAACTGAACCAGCAGGCCGTGTGGAGCGACGGCCGGGAGATCGGCGCCGCCGACTTCGCCGCCCAGTGGCGTGCCCTGTCCGGCAAGGACTCCGCGTACTGGACGGCCCGGAACGCCGGCTACGAACGCATCGAGAAGATCGAACGGGGCGAGAACGACCTGGAGGTCCGGGTCACCTTCGCCCGTCCGTACGCCGACTGGAAGTCGCTGTTCTCGCCGCTGTACCCGAAACAGGTGATGGGCACCCCGGACTCCTTCAACGACGGCGCCCGCAAGAAGCTCAAGGTCACCGCCGGTCCGTTCGCCGTGAAGGACATCGACCGCAAGGGCGGCGAGGTCACCCTCACCCGTAACCCCCGCTGGTGGGGCCGCACCGCCAAGCTGTCGACCCTGGTGCTGCGCGCCGTGCCGCGCGACGAGCGGGTCGAGGCGCTCGCCGGTGACAAGGTCGACATCGCCGAGATCGACTCGGTCCAGGCCGGGCGGATCACACTCGCCCACCGTGACAAGAAGGACACGGGAGCGGCCGGACCGCTCGCGCAGCGCGAATCCGCGCAGGCGCTGCGCTCCTGGGCCATCGCGCACGGCTCGGACGAGAAGGCCGCCGAGAACGAGATCGGCGCCCGGAAGAAGCGGCGCGAGGCCCTCGCCGAGTACACCGCCCAGCAGTCCGCCCTGCGCGGCATCACCGTGCGCCGCTCCCTGGAGCCTGCCTACACCCAGCTCGCCCTGAACGGTTCCGACGGCCCTCTCGCCGACGAGCGGGTCCGCCGCGCTGTGGCCCGCGCGATCGACCGGGAGAAGCTCGCCGAGCTCGTCCTGAAGCCGCTCGGGCTGCCCGCCGTCCCCGTCGGCAGCCACCTCGCCCTCGCCGGCCAGGCCGCCTACGCGGACAGCAGCGGCGCTCTCGGCGGCCAGGACACCGACGAGGCGCGCGCCCTCCTCGCCGACGCCGGCTGGGAACAGGGCGGCCCCCTCGCGCCTGGCAAGAAGGCGGCCGGCGCGGAGGGCGAGCAGGAGCACGGCTCCAAGGACGCCAAGGACTCCGAGGCCAAGGACGCCAAGGACGCCAAGGACAAGGAGCGCAAGGACTCCGAGGACTCCAAGGACTCCGAGGACTCGAAGGGTTCCCGGGAGTCCCGGGACTCCCGGGAACCCGCGGACGAGAGCACCTACATCGTCGGCCAGGACGACAAGCCCTCCGACGCCGACCACGACGCCGACCACGACGCCGACCACGACGCCGACCACGACGCCGACGTCGACGAGAAGGAGGGCGAGCGGGGCGCGAACCTCGCTCAGGACGGCAAGCAGTTCAAGCCGGGCGGGGTGCCCGGCGCGTACGCCCCGCGCGGGACGCGGGCGCCCGCCGATGCCGCCAAAGGGCCCCTCGCCAAGAACGGCAAGCTGCTGACCCTGCGGTTCGTGCTGCCGTCGGGCCCGGGCACCGAGGCGCTGCGGGCCGTCGGCGAGCGGATCGCGGCGATGCTGGACCGCGTCGGGATCCGTACGGAGATCTCCAAGGTCGCGGACGAGAGCTACTTCAAGGACCACATCGCGAACGGGCAGTACGACCTCGCGCTGTACTCCTGGCCGACCTCCGCCTACCCCGCCACCGACGCCCGGCCGATCTACGCCAAGCCGGTGCCCGCCGCCGACGGCTCGCTGAACGTCGAGCAGAACTACACGCGCGTCGGCACCGACCGGGTCGACCAGCTCTTCGACCAGGCCGTGGCCAGCCTCGACGAGAGCAGGACGCGCTCCCTGATCCGCAAGGCGGACGCCCGGATCTGGGCCGCCGCCGGGTCCATCCCGCTCTACCAGCGGCCCCAGCTGGTCGCCGTCCGCACCGGCCTCGCGAACGCGGGTGCCTTCGGCTTCCAGACCCCGTACTACGAGGACATGGGCTTCCTGAAGAAGGGCGCCAAGGGGCCGGCGCGGCCCACGGGCGAGCAGTCCGCCGAGCAGCGGTCCGCCGAGCAGCGGCCGGTCGACGGATAGCGGACCGTCCCTGACGGACCCCGGCCGCCGCCCCGTATCGCACGGGGCGGCGGCCGACGTACGCGGGCCGGGCGGCCCGGAACCCGTCTGAGCTGGGGCTGAGCCGGTCCGAGCTGGGCCGGAGCGGCCCGGGGAGCCTCGGTGCCCGCGGCCCCGTACCATGGGGTGAGGCCGTGGCGTGTCCAGCCCGGCAGGGTCCGCGCGACACAGATGTCAGCGCAGGCCGTCCTCACACTCCGGGAGAAGCGCCTCACTATGGCTGTGACCGCAACGCGTCACGACATCCGCAACGTCGCCATCGTCGCCCACGTCGACCACGGCAAGACCACTCTGGTCGACGCCATGCTCAAGCAGGCCGGTGCCTTCGCCGCGCACGCCGCCGAGTCGCTCGACGACCGCATGATGGACTCGAACGACCTGGAGCGTGAGAAGGGCATCACGATCCTCGCCAAGAACACGGCGGTCAAGTACCACCCGAAGGATGGCGGCGACGTCATCACCATCAACATCATCGACACCCCCGGCCACGCCGACTTCGGCGGTGAGGTCGAGCGCGGTCTGTCGATGGTCGACGCGGTGGTCCTGCTCGTCGACGCCTCCGAGGGTCCGCTGCCGCAGACCCGCTTCGTGCTCCGCAAGGCGCTCCAGCAGCGCCTGCCCGTCATCCTGTGCATCAACAAGACGGACCGCGCGGACTCGCGCATCGACGAGGTCGTCAACGAGACCTACGACCTCTTCCTCGACCTCGACGCCGACGAGGACCAGATCGAGTTCCCCATCGTCTACGCGTGTGCGCGTGACGGTGTCGCCTCGCTGACCAAGCCGGAGGACGGCACCGTCCCGGCCGACAGCAACAGCCTGGAGCCGTTCTTCTCCACGATCCTGTCGCACGTCCCGGCCCCGTCGTACGACGAGGAGGGCCCGCTCCAGGCGCACGTCACCAACCTGGACGCCGACAACTTCCTCGGCCGTATCGCGCTGCTCCGCGTCGAGCAGGGCGAGCTGCGCAAGGGCCAGACGGTCACGTGGATCAAGCGTGACGGCACGATGTCCAACGTGCGCATCACCGAGCTGCTGATGACCGAGGCGCTCACCCGCAAGCCCGCCGAGGTGGCCGGCCCGGGTGACATCTGCGCCGTCGCCGGTATCTCGGACATCATGATCGGCGAGACCCTGGCCGACCCCGAGAACCCGATCGCGCTGCCGCTGATCACGGTCGACGAGCCGGCGATCTCGATGACCATCGGCACGAACACCTCGCCGCTGGTCGGCCGCGGCGGCACGGGCAAGGGCGCGGACAACAAGGCCGCGGTCAAGGACCGCAAGGTGACCGCCCGTCAGGTCAAGGACCGCCTGGACCGCGAGCTGGTCGGTAACGTCTCCCTCCGCGTGCTCGACACCGAGCGCCCGGATGCCTGGGAGGTCCAGGGCCGTGGTGAGCTGGCGCTGGCCATCCTGGTGGAGCAGATGCGCCGTGAGGGCTTCGAGCTGACCATCGGCAAGCCCCAGGTCGTCACCAAGGAGGTCGACGGCAAGATCTACGAGCCCGTCGAGCGCATGACGATCGACGTGCCCGAGGAGCACATGGGCGCGGTCACGCAGCTCATGGGTGTCCGCAAGGGCCGGATGGACAACATGTCGAACCACGGCTCCGGCTGGGTGCGCATGGAGTTCGTCGTGCCGTCCCGCGGCCTCATCGGCTTCCGGACCGAGTTCCTGACGCAGACCCGCGGCACGGGCATCGGGCACTCCATCCACGAGGGCCACGAGCCCTGGTTCGGCGCGCTCCAGACCCGTAACAACGGCTCGCTCGTCGCCGACCGCGCCGGTGCCGTCACGGCGTTCGCGATGACGAACCTCCAGGAGCGCGGTGTGCTCTTCACGGAGCCCGGCACCGAGGTGTACGAGGGCATGATCGTCGGTGAGAACTCGCGCTCCGACGACATGGACGTGAACATCACCAAGGAGAAGAAGCTCACGAACATGCGGTCCTCCTCGGCCGACTCGTTCGAGGCCATCGTGCCGCCGCGCAAGCTCTCCCTGGAGCAGTCCCTGGAGTTCTGCCGCGACGACGAGTGTGTCGAGGTGACCCCGGAGGCCGTGCGCATCCGCAAGGTCAACCTGGACGCTCGTGAGCGCGCGCGTGCCGCGAGCCGCGCCAAGCACGGCTGACGTTCGGCCGACACGGCTGACGCTGCGTCAATCGCCGTGAGCGAAGCCCCGGTTCTCCGCGTACGGGAGGACCGGGCTTCCGGCCTGCCTGCATACGGGGGAGATGCGGTGGGGATGCAGGGGATTCGGGGAGCGTGTGAAGAGGCCACGGGGGAGGCTGGACTTCCGTGCACGATCTTTCGGTTCACTGTCTGTGTGCTGTGAAGCGCTGTTCGGATATCGGTGTTCCAGCGATCAAGTTTCGGACATGTAAACAAAAATCGTTCCGCGTATGCCCGATTCGCCGGGTTCTCATCTCGCCTGTCAAGCGCGACCAGGTGTCAATCTTTGCAATTTTTGCTCAAAATATGGACGGTAGGGAGATCCCTATGCCTTCCGCCCTTGACGCGCGTTGACCCGTTTGGCGAAAGTTCCCCCAAACCACAGAACCTGCCGGTATCTGTGCTGCGCTCAACTCTCCAACCCCCCGGGGGAAGAACAGACATGACCAGTCCAACCAAGGCCGAGGGCTCCGGGTCCGCGGTCGCCTTGGACCCCGAGCTCGAGACGACCGCCGAGGTCGCCAAGGGTGAGAAGAAGCTTGAGGGTCGTTCCCCCGGGCAGTTGATGTGGCAACGGTTCAAGCGGGACCGTACTGGAGTCGTCTCCGCGTGCGTAGTGATTTTCTTCTTCGTCATCGCAGCGCTCGCGCCGGTCATCTCGAGCCTGTACGGCAAGGACCCGTACACGCTGTACGCGCAGGAGCCCGACTACCCGTTCCTGCTGGACGACTTCGCGATGCCCACCGGTTCCTTCGGTGGCATGTCGGGTGACTTCTGGTTCGGCGTCGAGCCGAAGCTGGGCCGCGACGTGTTCACGATGCTGCTGTACGGCATGCGGACGTCGCTGTACATGGCGGTCATCGTCACGCTGTTCAGCGTGACCACCGGTGTCCTCATCGGCATGATCGGCGGCTTCTTCGGCGGTCGTGTCGACTACTGGGTGGGTCGGATCACCGACTTCTTCCTCGGTTTCCCGCAGCAGCTGTTCTTCATCGCCTTCATGCCGGTCGTCACCGCGCTGTTCGTCGACCCACGTGACGAGACGCCGACCTATCTGCGTGCCGTGGCCATCGTCCTGGTGATGTGGTTCCTCGGCTGGATGGGCCTCGCCCGCCTGGTGCGCAGCTCGGTGCTCTCCCTGCGCGAGCGTGAGTTCGTGGAGGCGGCCAAGGTGTCCGGGGCCTCGCCCTGGCGCATCGTCCGCAAGGAGATCCTGCCGAACATCGTCACCCCGATCCTGGTGCAGGGCACGTACATCCTGCCCAGCACGATCCTCTCCATCGCCTTCCTCTCGTTCGTCGGTGTCGGCTTCCCCGAGCCGACCCCCGACTGGGGCCGCATGTTCGCCCTCGGCGCCAAGGTCTACGAGCAGGACCCGATGTTCATGTTCTTCCCGGGCGTGGCGATGGTGATCTTCGTGCTCTGCTTCAACCTTCTCGGCGACTCCGTCCGGGACGCATTCGACCCCAAGACCGGACGCTAATCGTCCATTGGTGGGTGGGGGGACTGCCGCCCCCGACCCGGGTTCGCCCGGGCCGACAGGCAGTACTCGTGGACAACTATCGACAGGTAGGTGCATAGGCATCATGAAGCCCATCAGAAACCGCACCACGCGCGCCGTGGCCGTCGCCCTCGTGGCCGGTTCGCTCGCGCTGGCCGGCTGCGCGGACAACGGCAAGAGCAACACGAAGGACACCTCCAAGAGCAAGGAGGACGCCGCCGAGCAGTCGAAGCCTGTCGCTTACGGTGACGCCGCTGCGTCCACCGGCCCGGCCGAGGAGGTCAAGGGCGCCAAGTCCGGCGGTGTCATCAACGTCTACCAGCAGTCGGACATCACCCACCTGGACCCGGGCCAGATCTACGTCTCCGACGCCGGCCAGCTCGCGAACCTGATCCACCGCGGTCTGACGAACTACCAGGAGGACGACAAGGGCAACCTGACGGTCGTCGGTGACATCGCCACCGACTCCGGCAAGTCCTCCGACGGCGGCAAGACCTGGACGTACACGCTCAAGGACGGCATCAAGGACGAGGACGGCAACGTCATCACCTCGGCCGACGTCCGCCACACCATCGAGCGCCAGTACTCCAAGGTCATCTTCGACGGCCCGTCGTACATCCAGAGCTGGCTGTCGGGCTCCGACTACCGCAAGGCGCTGCCGGACGGTCCGTACAAGGGCAAGCACCTGCCGGACTCCGTCCTGGAGACCCCGGACGACAAGACGGTGATCTTCCACTTCGACCAGCCGCGCCCGGACCTGCCGCAGGCCCTGGCCATGGCCGGCTACGCCATCGTGCCCGAGAAGCAGGACACGAAGGAGAAGTACGACAAGGCGCCGGCCTCCCTCGGCCCCTACAAGATCTCCGAGCTCAAGGCCGGCAAGTCGCTGAAGCTCGTCAAGAACGACCAGTGGGACCCGAAGACGGACTCGGTGCGCCACCAGTACGTCGACGGCTACAACTTCACCAACACCATCGACCAGGCCAGCCAGACCAAGCGTCTGATCGCCGACCAGGGCGAGGCCAAGAACGCCATCCAGTTCACGGACTCCGTGGACCCGGCGCAGATGTCGACGGTGATCAGTAACCCCGAGACGAAGAAGCGCACCATCCAGGGCTACCAGCCCTACGTGTGGCAGCTGAACTTCAACCTCGACAGCGCCAAGGTGAAGGACAAGAAGGTCCGCGACGCGATCACGTACGCGCTCCCGTCCCAGGCCATGGTCCAGGCCGACGGTGGCCGCTACGGCGGTGAGGTCGCCGGTGGTCTGCTGGCGCCGACACTGCCGGGCTACGACGCGTCGTACGACCCGTTCGGCAAGACCAAGAAGCCCAACGGTGACCTGGAGAAGGCCAAGGAGCTGCTGAAGGAGGCGGGTGTCGAGGAGGGCACCAAGCTCACCTACGCCTACTCCAACACCCCGCGTGGCCAGGCCCAGCAGGTGATCATCAAGGACGCGCTGGGCAAGCTCGGCTTCGACGTCCAGGCCAAGGAGGTCGACCGGGCCAGCTTCTACGAGCAGGTCGGCAAGCTGGACAACCCGTACGACATCTACATGACCGGCTGGGGCCAGGACTGGTCCTCCCCGTCCACGGTCATCACGCCGGTCTACGACGGCACCCTCATCGCCGACGGTGCCTCGAACTACTCGCACATCAACGACGACAAGGTCAACGCCCTCATCAAGAAGGCGCTGACCGAGGAGCCCGAGGCTGCCGCCAAGACGTGGGAAGAGGCTCACCACCGCATCGTGGAGGAGATCAACCCGGCCGCCCCGGTCTACTACTCGAAGCAGATCCAGCTCTTCGGATCGAACATCGGTGGTGCCAAGTACAGCACGGAGTCGAGCTACATCGACATCAACGACCTGTTCCTGAAGCAGCCGTAATCCGTCAGCCCGGCTGATCCGCGGGGGTGTGCGCCAGGCGGAGCGCACCCCCGCGGTCGGTACCACCCCCTCCGACCGCCGCGTTTTCGAAGAGAGCATCCACCCGCCATGCTTCAGTTCCTCATCCGCAGGCTGATCGGCGCCGTCGTCATCATGTTCCTGATCGGCGCCTTCACGTTCTTCCTGTTCTATACGATCCCCCAAGACTTCGCGCAGCTGTCCTGCGGCAAGAACTGCTCCCCCGAGAACATCGCGGTCATCAGAGAGAACCTTGGTCTCGACAAGCCCATCACCACGCAGTTCTGGGAGTTCATGTCCGGCATAGTCGTCGGCCGGGACTTCGCGGTGGGGCACTGCTCAGCACCTTGCCTGGGCATGTCCTTCCACAGCGGTGACTTCGTCTGGGACTCCATCGTCGACAGCTTCCCGCTCACCCTGTCGCTGACCCTCGGCGGTCTGCTCATCTTCCTGGTGTTCGGCCTCGGTACCGGTCTGCTCGCCGCCTGGAAGCGCGGCACCGCCGTCGACAAGGCCGTCAGCGGCGCCTCGATGGTGCTCAGCTCCTTCCAGATCTACTTCCTCGGCCCGATCGTCCTCGGCATCTTCGTCTACAGCACGGGCTGGATGGAGAGTCCCAAGTACGTGCCGCTCAGCGATGATCCGGGGGGCTGGTTCATGGGACTGCTGATCCCCTGGGCCGTCATGGCCACCATCTTCACCGCCCAGTACACGCGTATGGCCCGCTCGACCATGATCGAGCAGCTCTCGGAGGAACACGTCCGCACGGCCCGGGCCAAGGGCATGAAGCAGCGGTACGTATTCTTCCGTTATGCCTGGCGTGGTTCACTCATCCCGATCGTCACCATCATCGGCATGGACCTGAGCGCGCTGCTGTCCGGCGCGGTCGTCACGGAATTCACCTTCGACCTGGCCGGCCTCGGGCGTCTCGCGGTCAACTCCTCGCTCGACAAGGACATCCCGCTGACGATGGGCGTGATGCTGTTCGGCGCCTTCTTCATCCTGTTGCTGAACATCATCGTGGACATCGCCTACGCCTACATCGACCCGCGCGTGCGCCTCAGCTAGGAGAAATACCGTGACCACTCTGACCAAGACCGAAGGTGAGAAGGCCCCGACCGGGCCGGAGGCCTTCCTCTCGGTCCGCGACCTGCGGGTGCGGTTCTCCACCGAGGACGGCATAGTCAAGGCCGTCGACGGGCTCTCCTTCGACGTCGAGCGCGGCAAGACGCTGGGCATCGTGGGTGAGTCGGGCTCCGGCAAGTCCGTGACCAACCTGACCGTCCTCGGCCTGCACAACCCCAGGAGCACCACCGTCGAGGGCGAGATCATCCTCGACGGCAAGGAACTCGTCACCGCCAAGGAGAAGGAGCTGGAGCAGCTCCGCGGCAACAAGGTGGCGATGATCTTCCAGGACCCGCTGACGGCGCTCTCGCCGTACTACACGGTGGGCCGGCAGATCGCCGAGCCGTTCATGAAGCACACCGGCGCCTCCAAGAAGGAGGCCCGGCAGCGGGCGATCGAGATGCTGGCCAAGGTCGGCATCCCGCACCCGCAGACCCGCGTGGACGACTACCCGCACCAGTTCTCCGGCGGTATGCGCCAGCGCGCCATGATCGCCATGGCCCTGGTCTGCGACCCCGACCTGCTGATCGCGGACGAGCCGACCACCGCCCTCGACGTGACCGTCCAGGCGCAGATCCTCGACCTGCTCAAGGATCTGCAGCAGGAGTTCGGTTCCGCGATCATCTTCATCACGCACGACCTCGGCGTCATCTCCGACATGGCCGACGACCTGCTGGTGATGTACTCGGGCCGGGCTGTGGAGCGCGGCAGTGTCCGCGAGGTGCTG
This sequence comes from Streptomyces sp. MNU76, assembly GCF_020982545.1. Taxonomy (GTDB): domain Bacteria; phylum Actinomycetota; class Actinomycetes; order Streptomycetales; family Streptomycetaceae; genus Streptomyces. The sequence continues at coordinate 1,192,904 of NZ_JAJKLK010000019.1, forward strand.
CGCAACCCCACGCACCCCTACACCTGGGGTCTGCTCAGCTCGATGCCCCGCCTCGGCGGCGACACCGCGCAGGCGCTCACCCCGATCCCGGGGTCCCCGCCCAGCCTGCTCAACCCGCCCACCGGCTGCCCGTTCCACCCGCGCTGCGCGTTCACCGGTGAGGTCACCGGCAACCGCTGCAGCACGGAGCGGCCGCCGCTCGGCGAGGGGCGTGCCTCTGCCTGCCACCTGACGGCGGACCAGAAGCAGTCCATCTTCATCGACAAGATCCAGCCCCGGCTGCGCTAGGGAGAACCGAGATCATGAGCGACAACCTCACCCTCCCCGCACAGCAGGGCTCCCAGGACACCGCGGCCGAGACGCTGCTCCGGGTCGAGGGGCTGACGAAGCACTTCCCCATCTACGGCGGCTTCCCGATCAAGCGCAAGGTCGGTGCGGTCCAGGCCGTGGACGGCATCGACCTGACCGTCGGGGTCGGCGAGAGCGTCGGTCTGGTCGGTGAGTCGGGCTGTGGCAAGTCCACGACCGGGCGGCTGATCACCCGGCTCCTGGAGCCCACCGGCGGGAAGATCACCTACCAGGACCAGGACATCACCCACGCCTCGCGCAAGCAGCTGGCGCCGGTGCGGTCCGAGATCCAGATGATCTTCCAGGACCCGTACTCCTCCCTCAACCCGCGGCAGACGGTCGGCACGATCATCAAGTCGCCGATGGAGGTCAACGGGATCAATCCCGAGGGCGGCCGGGAGAACAAGGTCCGCGAGCTCCTCGAACTGGTCGGTCTCAACCCCGAGCACTACAACCGCTTCCCGCACGAGTTCTCCGGCGGTCAGCGCCAGCGCATCGGTGTGGCCCGCGCACTCGCCCTGAACCCGAAGCTGATCGTCGCGGACGAGCCGGTCTCGGCGCTGGACGTGTCGATCCAGGCGCAGGTCGTCAACCTGCTGCAGAAGGTCCAGGAGGAGCTGGGCATCGCGTTCCTCTTCATCGCGCACGACCTCGCCATCGTCCGGCACTTCTCGAAGCGCGTCGCGGTCATGTACCTCGGCAAGATCGTCGAGGTCGCGGACCGGGACTCGCTCTACAACCGGCCCCGCCACCCGTACACCCACGCCCTGCTCTCGGCGGTGCCCGAGGTGGCGATCGACGACGAGGTCGAGGCGAAGGAGCGGATCCGGCTCGCCGGTGACGTGCCCTCGCCGATCTCGCCGCCGTCCGGCTGCCGCTTCCGGACGCGGTGCTGGAAGGCCCAGGACAAGTGCGCCTCCGAGGAGCCGCCGCTGGTCCAGCTCTCCGGCAGCCTGCCCGGCCACCTGACGGCCTGCCACTTCCCGGAGGACCCGACGACCGAGGCCCGCGCCGAGGACGTCGTACTGGACCCGGGGCTGAAGGCGCTGGAGGACAGCACGCCGGAGGAGTCGGGGGCGAAGGTCGCCAAGGACTGACGCAAGGGGTCGGACCGGGCCTAGGAGTTGGACCGGCGGGGCAAGTCGGTCCCGATCGGGTTCGGCCCGGCCGAGTCCGGTCGGTTCGAGTACGGCTCGTTCGAGTCTTCGAGGGCTCGTCGTACGACGGTGGTGGTCCCGGTGACGGGGCCGTCGGCGCGGTACGGCGGGCCCTCTTCCGTGCAGAGCTGCTGTCGACGGGGGCGTGCGACCAGATGAGGACGGGTTCCGGAGGACCGGTCGGCGACGGTACGGCCACCGCCGTCCTCTTCGACGTGGACGGGGTACTGCTCGACACCGCCGACGCGCACGGCAGGGTCTGGCGGGCCTGGGCACGGGAGCGGGGGCTGGACCCCGAGGCCGTGTGGCAGGCCACGCAGGGGCGCCGACGGGCCGACATCCTGAGATCGCTGGCCCCGGAGTGGGACCCGGCCGGCGAACACCAAGCCCTGGACCGGCTGATGGCCGCCGAGGAGCCCGGCATCCGGGCCTTCGACGGGGCCGCCGGGCTGCTGCGTGCCCTGCCGCCGGGCCGCTGGGCCGTCGTCACCTCCAGTCGCGCCGAGCCCACCGCCGCCCGGCTCGCCCGTACAGGGCTGGTGGTGCCCGAGGTACGGGTCTGCGCCGAGGACGTGTCCGAGGGCAAGCCGTCGCCCGAGGGCTACTTGACCGCCGCCGCACGCCTGGGCGCCGACCCGGCACGCTGCCTGGTCGTCGAGGACGCGCCGGCGGGCATCGCGGCGGGGCTCGCGGCCGGCTGCACGGTGTACGCGGTGGCTTCCACGCACCACCCAGACGAACTCCGGGGCGCGCACGGGTGTTTCGGGTCGCTGAGGGAGGCGGCGGAGGGCGTGCTGCGGGCTGTGGGCGGAGACCGTGCCCGGTAGGAAATCGGTGGCGGGCCGTGGCGGGCGGCGAGACCCTGGTCCGCGACCGAGACCCGGTCGGCGACGCCGTTCCGACCCGGGCCGGCGGACCACGGACGTCCCACCCGCACACCCACTCACGACGGAGAACCCAGTTGAGCCCCACGCCCCCCGCCATCCACAGCATCACCTTCGACTGCACGGGCGACCCGTACGACCTCGCCCTCTTCTGGAGCGAACTGCTCGGCAGGCCCCTGGCCGACGACGACAAGCCCGGTGACCCGGAGGCGCTGATCGCGGATCCGGCCGGTGGGCCGCGGCTGCTGTTCGTCCGGGTGCCCGAGGGCAAGTCGGCGAAGAACCGGCTCCACTTCGACCTGAAGCCGCACGGCCGCACCCGGGCCGAGGAGGTCGAGCGGGCAATCGGGCTGGGCGCCCGCGTGATCGCGGACCACACCCGCCCCGACGGCGGCGGCTGGGTCCTCATGGCCGACCCCGAGGGCAACGAATTCTGCGTGGAGCGGGGCGAGTTGGGATGATCCACGCCCTCGGTGCGGGCCGCCCGTCAGGTTGAGCTGTCGCCCGCCCGGCCGTAACGGCGGAACGCGGCGGTCTCCACCGACCAGGCACCGAACGGCACCTTGTCGCCGAAGATGTACGGATCCTTGCGGGAGTACCGGCCCCTGCACGGGTCGGAATGCACCTCGATGGTGCCCGTGCGAGGGTCGACGATCATGTAGTGGGCGATCCCCATGGCGGGGTACTCGGTGAGCTTCTCGCCGTAGTCGTTGTCGGGGTTGGACGGTGAGACGATCTCGATGACGGCCAGCACCTGGGTGGCGTCGACGGCGAGACCTTCCTCGTCGAGTACGTCCTCGGGAATGACGACGGCATCCGGGCGCCGCATGCGGCCGAGCGCCGGGTGCTCGATCTCGGGGCCGTTCGCGCAGATGTAGCCGGGGTGTGAGGTGAGAAGTTGCTCGTCGAGCTGCTTACAGATGCGACGGACCGTGCCCTCGTGGCGCTTCGACGGGCACATCATGGCCAGTATCGGACCTGACGGGCCGATCTCGACGCGCCATGCTCCCTCAAGCTGCTCAGCGTGAGTCCCGAGTTCCTCCGCGATCGCGCGCATCTTCGCGTACTCCATGTCCCGAGAGTAGCGAGCGGGCGTATGCGGCGCCTCTGCCCGATCCGTTCCTCGGGCCGTCTCACGCCCGGCAGGTGGGCGTGCAGACGTGGCCGCGCCCGATCCCGACCCTGACCGCGCCCCCCGCCCCCGCCGCGCCAGAGGCAGTGAGTACGTACATCCGGAGGGAGACGTTCCCCCGGACGGGCCGAGTGACGTGCGCCATGGGTGCAACCGGTCGATATTGACCGGTATCGGACCAGCGCACCCGCGCTGGAGCACAGCGCAGTACCACAGGCCACTGCGCACTCACGAGGAGGCACCCATGCGTGGAGCCACGCACGCCCGATGGATCGCCGGCGCGGCGGCGGTGGCCCTCGCCGCGACCGCCTGCGGTGGCGACGACGGCGGCAGCGGCAGCAGTGACGCCGGCGCGGTGCTCAGCTCCTCCTGGGGCGACCCGCAGAACCCGCTGGAGCCGGCCAACACCAACGAGGTGCAGGGCGGCAAGGTGCTGGACATGATCTTCCGCGGGTTGAAGCGGTACGACGCCAAGACCGGCGAGGCCAAGGACATGCTCGCCGAGAAGATCGAGACCACCGACTCGCAGAACTTCACCATCACCGTCAAGGACGGCTGGACCTTCCAGAACGGTGAGAAGGTCACCGCCAAGTCCTTCGTGGACGCCTGGAACTACGGGGCCAGCCTGAAGAACAACCAGAAGAACGCGTACTTCTTCGAGTACATCGAGGGCTACGACGAGACGCACCCAGACGACGGCAGCAAGCAGACCGCCGACACGCTCTCCGGGCTGAAGGTCACCGGCGAGAACACCTTCACCGTCCAGCTCACCCAGAAGTTCTCGACCTTCCCCGACACCCTCGGCTACAACGCGTACGCGCCGCTGCCGCAGTCGTTCTTCACCGACCACGACGCCTGGCTGGCCAAACCCGTCGGCAACGGCCCGTACGCCGTCGACTCCTACACCAAGGGCTCCCAGCTGTCGGTGCGCAAGTGGGACGACTACCCGGGCGAGGACAAGGCGCAGAACGGTGGCGTGGACCTCAAGGTCTACACCGACAACAACACCGCCTACACCGACCTGATGGCCGGCAACCTCGACCTCGTCGACGACGTCCCCGCCGCCCAGCTGAAGAACGTCCAGGCCGACCTCGGCGACCGGTACATCAACACCCCGGCCGGCATCATCCAGACCCTGTCCTTCCCGTTCTACGACGAGCAGTGGAACAAGGAGGGCTCGGAGAAGGTCCGCGAGGGGCTGTCCCGGGCGATCGACCGCGAGCAGATCACCGACACCATCTTCCAGAAGACCCGCACCCCCGCCACCGACTGGACCTCCCCCGTCCTCGGCGAGGAGGGCGGCTACAAGGAGGGCCTGTGCGGTGACGCCTGCGAGTACGACGCGGACGCGGCCAAGAGGCTGATCCAGGAGGGCGGCGGCCTCCCCGGCGGCCAGGTCAAGATCACGTACAACGCGGACACCGGCTCCCACAAGCAGTGGGTCGACGCCGTCTGCAACTCCATCAACAACGCCCTCGACAACGACAAGGCGTGCGTCGGCAACCCGGTCGGCACCTTCGCCGACTACCGCAACCAGATCACCCAGCGGAAGATGAGCGGCCCGTTCCGGGCGGGCTGGCAGATGGACTACCCGCTCATCCAGAACTTCCTGCAGCCGCTGTACTACACCAACGCCTCCTCCAACGACGGCAAGTGGTCCAACGCCGACTTCGACAAGCTGGTGGACGAGGCCAACGCCGAGTCCGACACCACCAAGGCCGTGGAGACGTTCCAGAAGGCCGAGGAGGTCGTCCGGGACAACATGGCCGCCATCCCGCTCTGGTACCAGAACGGCAGCGCGGGCTACTCGGCGCGGCTCTCCGACGTCTCCCTGAACCCGTTCAGCGTGCCGGTGTACGACCAGATCAAGGTCGGCTGATCATCCGTGGGACGGTACGTCGCCCGGCGCCTGCTCCAGATGATCCCGGTCTTCGTGGGCGCCACCCTCCTGATCTTCCTGATGGTGAACGTGATGGGCGACCCCATCGCGGGCCTCTGCGGCGACCGGGAGTGCGATCCGGCGACGGCCGCCCAGCTCAGACGGGAGTTCGGCCTCGACAAGCCCGTGGGGCAGCAGTACCTGACCTACATGGGCAACATTTTCACCGGCGACTTCGGCACCGCGTTCAACGGGCAGGAGGTCACCGAGCTGATGGCCTCCGCCTTCCCCGTCACCATCCGGTTGACGATCGTCGCGATCCTCTTCGAGATCGTCATCGGCATCACCCTCGGTGTCGTCACCGGCCTGCGGCGCGGGCGACCCGTCGACACCGGGGCGCTGGTGGTCACCCTGGTCGTCATCTCCGTCCCCACCTTCGTCACCGGCCTGCTGCTCCAGCTGCTGCTCGGCGTGGAGTGGGGCTGGATCAGTCCGTCGGTCTCCTCCGACGCCACCTTCGACGAGCTGATCGTCCCCGGGCTCGTCCTCGCCTCCGTCTCCCTCGCGTACGTCACCCGCCTCACCCGGACGTCCATCGCGGAGAACACCCGCGCCGACTACGTCCGCACCGCCGTCGCCAAGGGGCTGCCCCGGCACCGGGTGATCCGCAAGCACCTGCTGCGGAACTCCCTGATCCCGGTGGTCACCTTCATCGGCACCGACATCGGCGCGCTGATGGGCGGCGCCATCGTCACCGAGCGGATCTTCAACATCCACGGCGTCGGATACCAGCTCTACCAGGGCATCCTCCGCCAGAACACCCAGACCGTCGTCGGCTTCGTGACCGTCCTGGTCCTGGTGTTCCTCATCGCCAACCTGCTCGTCGACCTCCTCTACGCCGTACTCGACCCGAGGATCCGCTATGCCTGAGCCGCAGCCGGAGGAGCCGCACGTGTCGGGCGGCCAGCGCGTCCCCGAGGGCGGGGCGATCGCCGCGACGGGGCAGGACGGCACGATGGACCTGGCCACCACCGAGGGGGAGACCTTGGAGAAGGGGCTCGGCAACGCCGACGCGGGCGGCCCGGCCGACAAGGCCCGCAGCCTCTGGTCCGACGCCTGGCGCGACCTGCGGCGCAACCCCGTCTTCATCATCTCGGCCCTGGTGATCCTCTTCCTGGTCGTCATCTCCCTCTGGCCGTCGCTGATCGCCTCCGGCAACCCCCTCAAGTGCGACCTCGCCAAGGCCCAGGAGGGTGCGCAACCCGGACACCCGTTCGGGTACGACGGGCAGGGCTGCGACGTGTACACCCGTACCGTCTACGGGGCGCGGATCTCCATCGCCGTCGGCGTCTGCGCGACGCTCGGCGTCGCGATCCTCGGGTCGGTGCTCGGCGGCCTCGCCGGGTTCTTCGGCGGGTTCTCGGACTCGATCCTCTCCCGGATCACCGACGTCTTCTTCGCGATCCCGGTGGTCCTCGGCGGCCTGGTGCTGCTCTCCGTCGTCACCAGCAACAGCATCTGGCCCGTGATCGGCTTCATGGTGCTGCTGGGCTGGCCGCAGATCTCCCGCATCGCCCGGGGCTCGGTCATCACCGCCAAGCAGAACGACTACGTCCAGGCCGCCCGCGCCCTCGGCGCCTCCAACTCCCGCATGCTGCTGCGCCACATCACCCCGAACGCGGTCGCCCCGGTCATCGTCGTGGCCACCATCGCCCTCGGCACGTACATCGCCCTGGAGGCGACCCTGTCCTACCTGGGCGTCGGCCTGAAACCGCCGAGCGTCTCCTGGGGGATCGACATCTCCGCCGCCTCCCCGTACATCCGCAACGCCCCGCACGCCCTGCTGTGGCCCTCCGGCGCCCTGGCGATCACCGTCCTCGCGTTCATCATGCTGGGCGACGCGGTGCGCGACGCCCTCGACCCGAAGTTGAGGTGAGGTGTCGTCATGCTGCTCGAAGTGCGTGGTCTGCACGTGGAGTTCCGCACCCGGGACGGGGTCGCCAAGGCAGTCAACGGGGTCGACTACGGCGTGGACGAGGGGCAGACGCTGGCCGTCCTGGGGGAGTCCGGCTCCGGTAAGTCGGTCACCGCGCAGGCGATCATGGGCATCCTCGACATGCCGCCCGGCAGGATCACCGGCGGCGAGATCCTCTTCAAGGGCCAGGACCTGCTGAAGCTCAAGGAGGACGAACGCCGCAAGATCCGGGGCGCCGAGATGGCGATGATCTTCCAGGACGCCCTGTCCTCCCTCAACCCCGTCCTCTCCGTCGGCGACCAGCTCGGCGAGATGTTCGTCGTGCACCGGGGCATGTCGAGGAAGGACGCCCGCGCCAAGGCCGTCGAGCTGATGGACCGGGTCCGCATCCCGGCCGCCAAGGAGCGCGTACGGGACTATCCGCACCAGTTCTCCGGCGGCATGCGCCAGCGCATCATGATCGCGATGGCGCTGGCCCTCGAACCCGCGCTGATCATCGCCGACGAACCGACGACCGCGCTGGACGTCACCGTCCAGGCCCAGGTCATGGACCTCGTGGCGGAACTCCAGCGTGAACTCCGCATGGGTCTCGTCCTCATCACCCACGACCTCGGCGTCGTCGCGGACGTCGCCGACCGCATCGCCGTGATGTACGCGGGCCGGATCGTGGAGTCCGCGCCCGTCCACGACATCTACAAGGCCCCGGCCCATCCCTACACGCGCGGCCTGCTCGACTCGATCCCGCGCCTGGACCAGAAGGGCCAGGAGCTCTACGCCATCAAGGGCCTACCGCCCAACCTCATGGACATCCCGCCCGGCTGCGCCTTCAACCCCCGCTGCCCGATGGCCCGGGACGTGTGCCGGACCGACGTACCCCCGCTGTACGACGTGGAGCCGGCGGACGGGATCCGGCTGAGCGCCTGCCACTTCTGGAGGGAGTGCCTGGATGACCACCACATCCACGACCGCCCCGCCGGCTGAGCCGATCCTGGAGGTCAGCGGCCTGGTCAAGCACTACCCGCTCACCGAGGGCATCCTCTTCAAGAAGCAGGTGGGCGCCGTGAAGGCGGTCGACGGCGTCGACTTCGCCCTCGGCCGGGGCGAGACTCTCGGCATCGTCGGCGAGTCCGGCTGCGGCAAGTCCACGGTCGCCAAGATGCTGGTCCACCTGGAGCGGCCGACCGCCGGGTCGATCCGCTACAAGGGCGAGGACGTCACCAAGCTCTCCGGCCGGGTGCTCAAGACCGTCCGCCGCAACATCCAGATGGTCTTCCAGGACCCGTACACCTCCCTCAACCCCCGGATGACCGTGGGCGACATCATCGGGGAGCCGTACGACATCCACCCCGAGGTCGCGCCGAAGGGCGACCGCCGGCGCCGGGTGCAGGAACTCCTCGACGTCGTCGGCCTCAACCCCGAGTACATCAACCGCTATCCGCACCAGTTCTCCGGCGGCCAGCGCCAACGCATCGGCATCGCCCGGGGGCTGGCGCTCCGCCCCGAGATCATCGTCGCCGACGAACCCGTCTCCGCCCTGGACGTCTCCGTCCAGGCCCAGGTCATCAACCTGCTGGACCGCCTCCAGGGCGAGTTCGGACTGTCGTACGTCTTCATCGCCCACGACCTGTCGATCGTGCGGCACATCTCCGACCGGGTCGGGGTGATGTACCTGGGGCGGATCGTGGAGATCGGCCGGGACGCCGAGATCTACGACCACCCGACGCATCCCTACACCCAGGCACTGCTGTCCGCCGTGCCCGTCCCGGACCCCGAGGCCCGCGAGCACCGGGAACGGATCATCCTCTTCGGTGATGTGCCCTCCCCGACGAACATCCCCTCCGGGTGCCGCTTCCGCACGCGGTGCTGGAAGGCGCGGGAGCGCTGTGCGCTGGAGGTGCCGCTGCTGGCCGTCCCCGCGGAGTTCCGGCTCACCACCGGCCCGGCCGCCCATGACTCGGCCTGCCATTTCGCGGAGGAGAAACAGGTGGTGCCGCCGGAGGAGCCGGAGGACGAGCAGAGGGACGGCCGGACGGTCGATCGGACGGACGATCAGACGAATGAGGCTGAATAAGCCTGCAAATCCACACCAAATGCGTTAACACGCAGGCAACTTAGCTGACGCGGTTCCGATATACGGACGCGCGAATCTACTACGCGTACGGCCGTGCGGGTGCCGTAAACGGGCCGGGGCTCGCCATGTAGCCCCGGCCCGTTGCTGTGCCGGCTCTCCCGCTACCGCTCTCGCCCTCGCCTAGACCAGGCCCAGCGAACGCTTCAGGAAGTCGACCTGGAGCAGCAGCAGGTTCTCGGCGACCTGTTCCTGCGGGGTCATGTGGGTGACGCCGGAGAGCGGCAGCACCTCGTGCGGGCGGCCGGCCGCGAGCAGCGCGGAGGACAGCCGCAGCGCGTGGGCGAAGACCACGTTGTCGTCGGCGGTGCCGTGCACGACCATCAGCGGGCGGTGCGGCTCGGCGGGCGAGGACAGCCCCTCGTCCGTGATCAGCGAACTCCTCGCGTACGCCGCCGCGTTCTTCGTGGGGTCGCCCAGGTACCGCTCGGTGTAGTGCGTGTCGTACAGCCGCCAGTCGGTGACCGGGGCGCCCGCGATGCCGGCGTGGAAGACGTCCGGGCGGCGCAGCACCGCGAGGGCCGCGAGCCAGCCGCCGTACGACCAGCCGCGGATCGCGACCCGGGAGAGGTCCAGCGGGTGGGACGTCGCCAGGTCGTGCAGCGCCTCCACCTGGTCGTCCAGGGAGAGGGTGAAGTCGCCGTCGATCTCCTTCTCCCAGGCGGGGGAGCGGCCGGGGGTGCCGCGTCCGTCGGCGACCACCACCGCGAAACCCTGGTCGGCGAACCACTGCGAGGTGAGGTGCGCGTTGTGCGCGGCGAGCACCCGGGGGCCGTGCGGACCGCCGTAGGGGTCCATGAGGACCGGTAGGGGTGTGACCCCGTCGTAGTCGCTCGGCATAAGCAGGGCGCACGGTACGCGGCGTGCGCCCCCCTGTGTGAACCGCACGCGCGGTGACATACCGGGATCTTCCGTATAAGACGCCACGGTCGCCACCGGCCTACCGTCCCGCAGCACCTGCGCCTGGGCTCCGGCCCGCCCCGGAACGGCCGAGACGAGCACGGTCACGCCTCCGGCGCGCACCGCCGAGTGCACGCCGGGCTCCTGCGAGACGCGCTCCACGCCGAGCTCGTTCACGCGGTAGACGTGGATCTCGCCGATCTCCGCCTCCGCGGCCGCTTCTCCCGCGGAGGCGGAGACCAGCACATCGGCGTCCGCGACATCGAGTACCGCGCGGACCTGCAACTGCGGTCCCGTCAAAGGGCGTTCGCCGACCGCGAGCACCCGCGCGCCGCCCTCGTCCGCGACACGCACGAGCCGGCCCGACGGACTCCACGCCGGCACCCCAGGGAAAAGATCAAGCCAATGTGGATCTTCGTCGGCGTGCACCATCCGGGTCACCCCCGTGTCCGGGTCCACGGCCAGGAACAGCTGGCTGCGCTGGTCCCGCGCCTGCACCAGGATCAGCGGCGCACCCGCCGCTGACCAGTGCACATGCGCCAGATACGGGTATCGCGCCCGGTCCCACACGACCTCCGTGCGGGCCCCGGCGAGGTCGATCACGAAGAGGCGCACCTCCGCGTTGGCGGTCCCGGCCGCCGGGTACGCCACCTGCTGCGGGTCCCTTTCCGGCTGCGCGGGGTCCGAGATCCACCAGCGGCGCACCGGCGTGTCGTCCACACGCGCCACCAGCAGCCGGTCCGACTCCGGCGACCACCAGAAACCGCGTGAACGGCCCATCTCCTCGGCCGCGATGAACTCCGCCAGACCGTGGGTGACGTTCCCCGCCTCGTCCTCGGTGAGCGCCCGGTCCCCGCCGCCCTCGGCCCCGACCACCCGCAGCGCACCCCGGGCGACATACGCGACGTACCGGCCGTCGGGCGAGGGGCGGGGGTCGATCACCGGTCCGGGAACGTCCAGTTCACGTGCCGTCCCGGCCCGCAGCTCGGCCACGAAAAGCCGCCCTGACAAGGCGAAAGAGGCCAACTCCACGGCCGCGTCGGTGGCGTAGCCGACGATCCCGGCGCCGCCCTCGCGCAGGCGCTCACGGCGCACGCGCTCCTCGGCGGACAACTCCTCCGAGGAGCCGGCGAGCAGCGCGCCCGGGTCGGCCGCCACACGCTCACCACCACCGTCCCCTAGGTCAATCACCCACAGTTTGTTGGCCCGGTCGGTGCCGGACGAGGACCGCAGGAACACCACGCGGGAACCGTCCGGGGCGACGGAGAAAGCCCTCGGCGCGCCGAGGGAGAAACGTTGGGTCCGGGCGTGTCGGCGAGGGAAGGACTCGGGCTGGGTCGTCATACCCCGACCATATTGGCCATGCGCCCCCTTGTGCGGCCGTGCGCCGACCGATGCGCGCGTATGGATAGTTATGATCACTACCGCTGGGTGGGTATGAACCTGCTGGCCGCTGTATGGATTTACAACTGCGTCACCCACGTCACCGGTTGACGACGCTCTCGCCGTCGGCCTTCGACAACCGCTTCGCTCCCCAGGTCCCAGGGAACTTTTGGAGGTGAGCCGCCGTGGCACTCTCGATTTCGGCGGTGGTGCTGCTGGCGATCATCGTCTTCATCCTGATCAAGAAGTCAGGGCTGAAGGCACCACACGCGATCATCTGCATCCTGCTCGGGTTCTATCTCGCCTCCTCGACCATCGCGCCGACGATCAGCGAGCTGACGACCAACATCGCGGGCATGATCGGCAGTATCAAGTTCTGACACCTCCGGCCGCCGGGGGCCTCTCCCAGGGCCCGTCCCACCGGGCCCTGCGACCCCCGCGGCCGACCGTTCCTGTGAAGGCCGGCGCCCGGCACGGGCGCGAAACCGGGGGCCTCGTAGGGTGGCCCCATGACGGATCTGCCCTCCTCCGGCCCTCGGCCGGGGGGACGCCCCTCCGGCGTCGCTCGCCGACTGCTCCTGGTGCACGCGCACCCGGACGACGAGTCGATCAACAACGGCGCGACCATGGCCAGGTACGCGGCCGAGGGCGCGCACGTGACGCTGGTGACCTGCACCCTCGGCGAGGAGGGCGAGGTCATCCCGCCCGGCCTCGCCCACCTCGCGCCCGACCGTGACGACACCCTGGGCCCGCACCGGGTGGACGAGCTGGCCGCGGCCATGAAGAAGCTCGGCGTCACCGACCACCGCTTCCTCGGCGGCCCCGGCCGCTACCGCGACTCCGGGATGATGGGCGTCGAACAGAACGAACGCCCCGGCGCTTTCTGGTCCGCCGACGTCGACGAGGCCGCCGCCCTCCTGGTCGAGGTCATCCGTGAGGTACGCCCCCAGGTCCTCGTGACCTACGATCCGGACGGCGGCTACGGTCACCCCGACCACATCCAGGCCCACCGTGTCGCCATGCGCGCCGCCGACCTGACCCCCGACCCGGACTACCGCCCCGACCTGGGCGAGCCCTGGGAGATCGCCAAGGTCTACTGGAACCGGGTGCCGCGCGGGGTGCTCCTGGAGGGCTTCGGCCGGCTCCGCCGCGATCTCGCCGAGCCGGGACGGCTGCCGTTCGAGCGGGCCGCGAGCGTCACGGATGTGCCCGGAGTGGTGGACGACCACATCGTCACCACCGAGATCGACGGCACCGGCTTCGCGGCCGCGAAGGCCGCCGCGATGCGCGCCCACGCCACGCAGATCGAGGTCGCCGAGCCGTACTTCGTCCTCTCCAACCGGCTGGCCCAGCCGCTGCTGACCACCGAGTACTACGAGTTGGTGCGGGGCGGACGCGAAGGCGGCGGCCGGGAGGGCGACTTGTTCGAGGGGATCCCCGGCATTTCGCCCGAAGGGCGACAGAATTCCCCGGAACGGCAGACTTCCGGGAAACAGCAGAACGGAACGGCCCTGTGATGCGTACGCATGGGTATGACACAGCAGTGGTGCGCACGCACGGCCGCCGAGAGGAGGGCCGGCGATGACCGCGAAGGACCGGCCGACGGGCGGGCAAGGCAGCCCGCTCGCACAGCCGTTGACATTCCCCCCGCTGGGGCGCGCCGCCGCGCACCTGGGACTCTTCGTCCTGGGAGCCGTGGTCGGGGTGGCCGGCGGGCTGCTCCAAGCGGCCTGGTTCCCCGGGGGATTGCTGCTCGCGCTGCTGGGCGCGGCCGGACTGTTCCTGGGCGGCGCCCGGGTGACGGGCGGCCGGGCCGGGGCCGTTGCGCCGGCCGCCGGCTGGATGATCTCCGTCGTCCTGCTGACGTCCACCCGACCGGAGGGCGACTTCCTATTCGGCGCGGGAGCGGGCTCGTATCTTTTCCTGCTCGGCGGCATGGCTGTGGCTGTGATGTGCGCCACCCTTGGGCGGGGGCGGCAACCGACCGGGCCAGACGCCCGACTTGGGAAGTGACGTACCACTTCGCCGCAGTGCGCCGGTGCGGGTCCCGTGTGGGTTTCCCACGCGGTCGTGGGATACGCGCCGGAAGTGGCCAGTATGGTGGTGCGCGCCGCCGAGCTGCCCGCTGAGTTGAGGTCGTGACGGGCGGCGGAGCAAACCGGGAGAACCTGCCTTGAGTCGTGAAACTGACACTTCGTCCTCCGGGGCCAATGGGCGCGGCAGCACCGCGTACCCGTCGGGGACACCGCCGTACGGCACGCCCATGGCCACCGAGGCCGGTGCCGCAGCGGCCCGGTCGGCCGCCGGCGAGCGGCCGGACGGACCCAAGACCGAGACCACGCTGACCACGCGGGTCCGGATCAACATCCCCGGCTCGCGCCCCATCCCGCCGGTCGTCGTCCGCAAGCCGGTCGGTGACGGCGACGGCCCGGCGGACGACACCGGGTCCGAGTCGGAAACCACCGGCACCACGGCCATGCCCGTGTTCACGGACACCCCGGCGCTCGCGCCGGAGCCGGACGCACCCGCCGACGACAAGCCCACCAGCGACTGGTTCGCGCCGCGCAAGGGCGCCACCCCCGCCAACGGCACGAGCACCGGCGGCAGCAACGGCGCCGGGTTCTCCACCGGCTCGATCGGCGTCCCCGGCACGGGCACGCCCGGCGCCGGCGCACCCGGCGGCCCCGGCACGGGCGCCCGCCCCGGCGGTCCCGGCCCGATGGCCGGCGGCCCCGGTGCCCAGCCCGGCGGCCCGCGCCCCGGCACGGGCGCACGGCCCGGCGGGACGAACGGCGCCGGACTCCCCGGCGCCACCGGCGGCCAGCCGGTCGCTCCCGGCCACGGCGGCGGCACCGGCTCCTTCGACGTCTCGGCCGCGCTGGCCGGAACCAAGCCCGAGCGCGACGACCTGCCGTACTTCTCCGACGGCGGTGCCCGCCCCGGCCCGGACGGCCGCTCCGGCCCGGCGGGTCCCACCGGCGGCCCCGTCACCGGTGACAGCCCGCTCGGCCCGCCGCCCGGCCAGGGCGGTTCCGGCTACCTGGGCAACCCCTTCGGCGGCCCCGACGCCGACTTCTCCTCGCCCGGCGCCTACGCCCGCCCCGGCGGCGGCATCAGCGACGACACCGCGGTCCTCACCCCGCAGCGGCCCGCCCCGGAACCGGGCACCCCGGGCTACGGCGGCTCCGGCCCGCTCGTCGACAACCCCTCCGGACACACCCTGACCAGCGGCATCCCGGTCGTGCCCCCCGGCACCCAGGGCACGCCGTTTGGTGCGGACGGCCCCGACGGCGCGGTGCAGCACACCCCGCCGAAGCTGCCCGACCCCGGCCCGCAGCAGAAGTCCGGCCCGGCGAAGAACATCAAGTCCGCGGGGCCGGCCAAGAAGAAGGGCCGCAGCAAGCTCGGCCTGCTCGTCGGCGGAGTGATCGTCCTCGGCGGCGGTGTCTACGGCGCCGGTCTGCTGATGAACCACTCCGACGTCCCCAAGGGCACCACCGTCCTCGGCGTCGACATCGGTGGCGGCACCCGCGACGAGGCCGTCAACAAGCTGGACGCGGCCTTCGGCAAGAGCACGAACGAGGCGCTCAAGCTCTCGGTCGACGGCGAGACCGTCTCCCTCAGGCCCGACCAGGCCGGACTCCAGTTCGACAAGCAGGCCACGGTCAGCGCCGCCGCCGTCAGCGACTACAACCCGGTCTCGGTGATCGGCGCGCTCTTCGGCCAGGAGCGGGTCGTCGAGCCCGTCATGCCCGTCGACGTGGAGAAGCTGGCGGCCGCCCTCCAACGCGCCGCGGGCAGCTCCGGCTCGGCCGACGACGGCACCGTCAAGTACGAGGCCGGCAAGGCCGTACCCGTGTACGGCAAGGCCGGCAAGGGCATCGACGTCGACGAATCCACCGACGCCGTCGAGGAGGCCTACCGCACCCAGATCGAGACCGGCGAGCCCGCGACGGTGCAGCTGCCGACCACCACCAAGGAGCCGTCGGTCGACAAGGCCGAGGTCGACCGGTTCATGAAGGAGTTCGCGGAGCCGGCCATGTCGGGCACCGTGACCGTCCAGACCGACGCCGCGCACAGCGTCCCGCTGAGCCCGGAGAACTCCCTCTGGAAGTTCCTCACCGTCAAGGCCGTCGACGGCAAGCTCGTCGACTCCTACGACGAGAAGGCCCTCAAGGAGCTCTACGGCGGCACCTTCGACGACGTCCTCATCACCCGCGGCAACGGCGAGAAGACCCCCGTGACCGTGCAGGACGTCTACGGCGCCCTCCGCCAGGCCCTGAAGAGCACGACCGACCGCACGGCCGTCATCGAGACGAACCCGAGCTAGCGGCACCCGACCGGCGCCGGTCGGGTGCATCGCACGGCACGACGAGGGGGCACCCGGGACATCCCGGGTGCCCCCTCGTCACGGCTGAGGGCAGGGCGGATGGCTGTGCTGGTGACCGAGCCCAGGGGCAGCCACCGCCGGGGGCGCGGGGAACTGCGCGACCGGCCAAGACGAACCCGCACCCCCCAGACAGGAGGCGCCCCGCCCCACGGCGATAAGGCGCCCCACAGCGAACACGCACCCTCGAACCACCGCACAGGCACTCTCAGTTCAACCGAGCCCGAGCCGCCTCCGCCTGCCTCCGCATCTTCTCCGCGGCCCCGGCATCCACCCCGGCCACCACCTCGGCGTACTCCTCCAACGCGGCAGCGCCCCGCACGAACTCCCCACGCTGCACCAGCAACCGCGCCCACTCGTACCGCAACCGCCCCGGATGCGAGGGCATCGCCAACGACAACTCCAGCGCCCACAACGCCACATCCGTCCGCTCGGGCCGCGCCGCCGCCCACGCCCGCACGTTGTTGAGGACCCGCACCACCACGTCCAGCGGATCGGCGGGACTCAGCATCGCGGGGTCCAGCGGTGCCCCCGTCGCCCCGGCCACCAGCAACTCCGCGTCGCTCCCGCTCAGCACCCGCCCCCCGTCGAACGGGTCGGCGAGCACCTGCTCCTCCTCCGGCCCGAACCCCACCACGAAGTGTCCCGGCAGCGCGACCCCGTACACGGGCGCACCCGCCCGCCGGGCCACCTCCATCCACACCACGGACAACAGGATCGGCAACCCTCGTCGCCGTTCGAGCACCTGGTGCAGCAGCGAGGACTCCAGCCGCTGGTAGTCCCCGGCGGAACCACGGAACCCACACCGCTCGCCGAGCAGTTCGGCCGCCGCGACCGCCCACGCACGCGGCGCGCCCGGCCGGTACGGCATGAGCCCGGCCAGCCGGTCGAGCTCGATCTCGGCGGCGTCGACACCCGCGTCGTCGAGTGCCCCGTCGCCCGCGGCCCCCACGAGCAGACAGAGCAGGGCCAGGTCGGGCCGCTCGGCCCGCGCCTCCTCCGCGAACCGCCGCCGCACCTCGGCCGCCCGTTCCGGCTCCGGGGGAAAGGGCGCCGGCACGGCCGGGTGATGCCCGCTCACGACGATCCCCCCGGAGCGAAGCCGGAGCCAGGGCCCGCACCGGAGCCGGAGCCCCCACCGGAGCCAGAGCCTGCACCGGAGCCAGAGCCTGCACCGGAGCCCAAACCGCCGCCCCACCGCGGTGGCCCCTCCGGCTCCCGGTAGTGGTGATACGTGTGATGCGCCGCGAACCCCATCCCCGCGTACAGCGCCCGCGCCCCCGCGTTGTCCGTCTCCACCTGGAGCCACCCGGCCGAGGCGCCCTCGTCCAGCGCCCGCCGCGCCAGCGCGGCCATCACGGTCGTGGCGAGCCCACGTCGCCGCTGTGCGGGATCGACCTCGACGGCCGCGAAGCCGGCCCACCGCCCGTCCACGACGCACCGCCCGATGGCGGCGGGCCCCGCGCCCTCCTCGCCCGGCACGGTCGCGAACCACACCGACGGCCCGCTCCCGAGCACCTTCAGCGCGACCTCGCCGAGCCCCTTGCGCTGATAGCGGCCGAGCCACGCCTCGTCCGCCGTGCGCGACAGCTCGACCCCGGCCCACTCCCGGTCCGCGACGGGCGCGAGCGAGCCGATCCACAGTTCGGCGCTCACCTCACGGACCCAGCCGCGGTCCGCCACCTCCGCGCACAGCAGCTCCTGCGTGCCCTCGGCGCCTGTGGCCAGCTGTATGAAGGCGGGCAGCCCGCGGGCCGCGTACCAGCCGCGTACGGCCGTCAGGGCGTCGTCCAGGGGCATTCCGGGGTCACCCAGGGGCAGCACCGAGTTGGCGCGCCGGGTGAAGCCGGCGGCCGCCCGCAGCTCCCAGTCGCCGAGGCGCTCCCGCTCGACCGGCTGCCAGGCCCGCGCGGCGACCCGCGCCAGCTCCTCGTACGTGGCGGCGGGCCCGCGCCGACGGGCCGGGGCGGCGGGCACGACCTTCCCCGCGACCAGCGACGACTCCTCGATCCGTACCCGCTCCCCGCTCCGGCGGGTGATCAACAGGACACCGTCGTCCCATGATGTGAGAACACCGACCGTGTCGGTGAATTTCCCAGCCCCGGCGACCGCGTCGTCGAGGCACCGCACCGACACGCGTTTGCCCACGTCAGCAGCGGAGACACGGATCTCGAGCCGTCCACCGGCAGAGATTTCCACAGGTCTGTCCACCCCTCCTGTTCGGATCATGCCCAGGAACGGAGATACTAGGTGCGGGCATCGACGACGCCGCGCTCCCGCGCGCCAGGCGGCGGAGCCTGAGGAGGCCCGCCAGCGCCCTATCGAGGAGGAACGACAGCGTGACCTACGTCATCGCGCAGCCTTGTGTCGACGTCAAGGACAAGGCGTGCATCGAGGAGTGCCCGGTCGACTGCATCTACGAGGGTCAGCGGTCCCTCTACATCCACCCGGATGAATGCGTCGACTGCGGTGCCTGCGAGCCGGTGTGCCCGGTCGAGGCGATCTTCTACGAGGACGACACCCCGGAGGAGTGGAAGGACTACTACAAGGCGAACGTCGAGTTCTTCGACGAGCTCGGCTCGCCCGGTGGTGCCAGCAAGCTCGGTCTGATCGAGCGTGACCACCCCTTCGTCGCCGCACTCCCGCCGCAGGCCTGAGAGCGACGCCGCGGGCCCCGGGTTGACGCCCCGGGCGCCCGCATCCGCGCCGCCCCGGTCCCGTACGGCCCGATCACCACGGTCGCCGTACGGGCCCGAGGCGTTCGCCACGAGAAAGTGAGCCAGATCCCGTGTCCGCAGTCAGCGACCGCCTTCCCACCTTTCCCTGGGACAAGCTGGAGCCGTACAAGGCGACGGCCGCCGCGCACCCCGGTGGCATCGTCGACCTCTCCGTCGGCACCCCGGTCGACCCGGTGCCCGACCTGATCCAGAAGGCGCTGGTCGCGGCGGCGGACTCGCCGGGCTATCCGACCGTCTGGGGCACCGTCGAACTGCGCGACGCCATCACGGGCTGGCTGGAGCGCCGTCTCGGCGCCCGCGACGTCACCCACCGCCACGTGCTGCCGATCGTCGGCTCGAAGGAACTGGTGGCCTGGCTCCCCACCCAACTGGGCCTCGGCCCCGGCGACCGGGTCGCGTACCCGCGCCTGGCCTACCCGACGTACGAGGTGGGCGCCCGTCTCGCCCGCGCGGACCACGAGGTGTACGACGACCCGACGACCCTGGACCCGGTCGGCCTGAAGCTCCTCTGGCTGAACTCGCCGTCCAACCCCACGGGCAGGGTCCTCGCCAAGGACGAGCTCACCCGGATCGTGGCGTGGGCCCGCTCGCACGGCATCCTGATCTTCTCCGACGAGTGCTACCTGGAGCTGGGCTGGGACGCCGACCCGGTCTCCGTCCTCCACCCGGACGTCAACGGCGGCTCGTACGAGGGCATCGTCGCCGTCCACTCGCTCTCCAAGCGCTCCAACCTGGCGGGCTACCGCGCGGCCTTCCTCGCCGGTGACCCGGACGTCCTCGGCCCGCTCCTGCAGATCCGCAAGCACGGCGGCATGATGACCTCGGCCCCCACCCAGGCCGCCGCGGTCGCGGCCCTCGGGGACGACGCCCACGTCCAGGAGCAGCGCGCCCGCTACGCGGCCCGCCGCACGGCCCTGCGCGACGCCCTCGTCGCCCACGGCTTCCGCATCGAACACAGCGAGGCCAGCCTCTACCTGTGGGCCACCCGGGACGAGTCCTGCTGGACCACGGTCGCGAACCTCGCCGACCTCGGCATCCTCGTGGCCCCCGGCGACTTCTACGGCCCGGCCGGCGACCACCACGTCCGCGTGGCCTTCACGGCGACGGACGAGCGGGTGGCGGCGGCGGTGGAACGCCTGACCAAGGCGTAGAACGCACCACGTCGGCGTAGGACACACCACGCGAAGGGGCCCGGGGAGTCTCCCCGGGCCCCTTCGACGTACGGCAGGTCAGCCGAGCGGGCTCTTGGCAGGCAGCTGCCCCGTCGGCAGCCCGCCCTTCGTCGCCGTCTTGGTCGTGTCACCCAGTACGGTGCCGGCGGACCCCGCGGCCTCCCCGGCGGCCTTCTGCGCGACGGGCGTGGTCGTCTTGACGGTCTTCCCGCCGGTCTTGCTCACGGTCGGCAGGGTCTGCTTGGACGCCTTGGTGCCGGCGTCGCTCGCGACCCCGGTGACGTTCTGCGTCGCGCCGTCCACGGTGCTACCCGCGTTCGTCCCGTCCACGGCGGACAGGCCGCCGAGGTTCGGGGTGGCCGGGAGTTCGGGCGCCGCGCTCGCGGAGCCGGCCGCACCGACCACGGAGGCCGCTCCCGCTGCGGTCAGCAGCGCGGCACGGGCGATCCGGCGGGTCAGGGGGAGGGACATGGTGCTCCTTTGACGGAAGAGAACGTTGAAGTGTCCGACCGCGCCCGGGAGTTGACCGTTCCGGGCTCGGACGCAGTGACTACCGCTCGAAGTCCCCGAAGGTTGCGGCGCCCCGACGTAAAGAAATGGCAATGCGTCGCATGATCAAATGTGGATCCAGTCGGACAAACGCCACCTGTGTCGGCCGTCTGCTGAATCCTTACGGCCCTGTGTTCCCAACGCATTCCGCGTGCCAGGGGTGAGCGGGAGAAATCCCGCGCACCCCGTCCACCCGACGCGCCGCGCCTACCCCGCACGGGTGAGCCGTGCGGCCTACTGTCCAGTGACGATTCGGACCTCGGTGGGGGAGCCCACCGTGCCGCCCGCCGCGCCCCGGGCTTTGCGCCACGCCCCGGCCCGGCCCTCCGCGACCCACTCGCGCCCCGCGTAGGAGACGCGCTCGACGCCGAGCCGGGAGGAGTTGGCCACGGCCCAGTGCGCCAGCTCCCAGCCGCGCTGCCGGGTCCGGTCCGTGTTCCCGGCGTTCCCGGCGTTCCCGGCGTCCGTGAGGGGGATGGTCACGGTCCCGGCGGCGGGAGAGACGCTCGGACTCGGCGCCGCGCTCGCCTCGGCCGAGGCGCCGCCCTCGGAGCTCACCACCGCCGCGGCCGACTCGAACGCCTCGTCGCCGAAGTCCCGGGCGAGCGCGCTGCGCACGGCGTCCGGTCCGCCCGTGTAGGCGGTGCCGGTGCCGGTCGTGTCCCGGCGCCCCTCGCACGTCAGCGTGGCCGCCGACCGCCCGGTCAGCGCGGCGGCGAGCGCCGCGGCGTCGGGCTCGTGCTTGGCATACGCGTCCGGGTAGCCGCTGCGCTGCACGCGCTGGGCGGCCACGGTCAGCGGCAGCCGCTCGTAGTCGTCGACCTTGACGAGATGCTCGTAGAACTCACCCGCCGCGTACACCGGGTCCTGGATCTGCTGCTCGGTGCCCCAGCCCTGCGACGGGCGCTGCTGGAAGAGGCCGAGCGAGTCCCGGTCGCCGTGCGCGATGTTGCGCAGGCTCGACTCCTGCAGCGCGGTCGCCAGCGCGATCGTGACAGCCCGCTCGGGCAGCTCGCGCGAGGTGCCGACCGCCGAGATCGTCGCGGCGTTGGCCGCCTGCTCGGGCGTGAACTCGTACGACGCCCCGTCGTCCGTCCCGGACACGACCACGCACCGGGGTGTCCCGTTCCCCCCGGTCAGATACTGCACGGTGAGATACGCCCCGATCGCGGTGAGCACGACGAAGGCCGCCATGAACTGCAGCACGCGACGGCCGCGACGGCGGGGGCGGGGACCTGAGGGGAAGGGGTACGGCTCCGACACGCGGTCCAAGGTACTGGACGGTAATGGCACTCGTGCAGGAGTTGTGAACAGTGATGTGAACAGGGGGGCGGAAGTGACCGGCTCCACGCGCCCGGCGGTCCGGCTCCACGCGCCCGGCGGCCCGGATCGGGCGGCGCGTTAGGGTCGGGGACATGGCCGAGACCCCGATTGACCTCACGCTGGACGCCGCGCGGCTGACCGCGCAGCTCGTCGACTTCCCCTCCGAGAGCGGCACCGAGAAGCCCCTCGCGGACGCGATCGAGACCGCCCTGCGCGCCCTGCCGCACCTCACGGTCGACCGGTACGGCAACAACGTCGTCGCCCGTACGAACCTGGGCCGCGCCGAGCGCGTGATCCTGGCCGGCCACATCGACACCGTGCCCATCGCGGACAACGTCCCCTCCCGCCTCGACGAGGACGGCGTCCTGTGGGGCTGCGGCACCTGCGACATGAAGTCCGGCGTCGCGGTCCAGCTGCGCATCGCCGCCACGGTCCCGGCCCCCAACCGCGACCTGACGTTCGTCTTCTACGACAACGAGGAGGTCGCCGCGGACCTCAACGGCCTGAAGCACGTCTCCGAGGCCCACCCCGAATGGCTGGCGGGGGATTTCGCGGTCCTCCTGGAGCCCACCGACGGCGAGGTCGAGGGCGGCTGCCAGGGCACCCTGCGGGTCCTGCTGACGACCAAGGGCGAGCGCGCCCACTCCGCCCGCGGCTGGATGGGCTCCAACGCCATCCACGCCGCCGCCCCGATCCTGGCGAGGCTGGCGTCGTACGAGCCCCGCTACCCGGTGATCGACGGCCTGGAGTACCGCGAGGGCCTCAACGCGGTCGGCATCTCCGGCGGCGTCGCCGGCAACGTCATCCCCGACGCCTGCATGGTCACGGTCAACTTCCGCTACGCGCCGGACCGTACGGAGGAGGAGGCCATCGCCCACGTCCGCGAGGTCTTCGCCGACTGCGGGGTCGAGGAGTTCACCGTCGACGACCACAGCCCCGGCGCGCTGCCCGGCCTGTCCCACCCGGCGGCCGCGGCGTTCATCGAGGCCGTCGGCGGCACGGCCCAGCCCAAGTACGGCTGGACCGACGTCTCCCGCTTCAGCGCCCTCGGCGTCCCGGCCGTCAACTACGGCCCCGGCAACCCCCACTTGGCGCACCGGCGGGACGAGCGCGTCGAGACGGCGAAGATCCTGACCGGCGAGGAGCGCCTGAGGTCCTGGCTGACGGCGTGACCTGTCCGGTGCGGCGGATCGCGTGGCGGACACGCTGACGTCCCCCGTCCGTAACCCGTATGGATCTACGCTGAGGTGAACCACCAGCACGGCGGAGGGAGCGGACATGGCGACCGGCAACCCCGAGGGCAAGAAGCAGCCACCCGAGGAGCAGCGGCTGGGACCGGTGCTGCGCAGGCGAGGCCAGGTTCAGGCGAGCACGACGGACCAGCGGTTGCTGGACGCGGGCGGCCCCTCGGACTGGGTCCACACCGACCCCTGGCGGGTCCTGCGCATCCAGTCCGAGTTCATCGAGGGTTTCGGCACGCTCGCCGAACTCCCGCCCGCGATCAGCGTCTTCGGCTCCGCCCGCACGCCCGCCGACTCCCCGGAGTACGAGGCGGGCGTCCGGCTCGGCCGGGGCCTGGTGGAGGCAGGCTTCGCCGTCATCACCGGCGGCGGCCCGGGCGCGATGGAGGCGGCCAACAAGGGCGCCCTCGAAGCGGGCGGCACCTCCGTCGGCCTCGGCATCGAGCTCCCCTTCGAACAGGGCCTCAACCCCTACGTCGACATCGGCCTCAACTTCCGCTACTTCTTCGTCCGGAAGATGATGTTCGTCAAGTACGCCCAGGGCTTCGTGGTCCTCCCCGGCGGCCTCGGCACCCTCGACGAACTCTTCGAGGCCCTCACCCTCGTCCAGACCCAGAAGGTCACCCGCTTCCCCATCGTCCTCTTCGGCGAGTCCTACTGGAGCGGCCTGGTCGACTGGCTGACCAACACCCTCATCGCCCAGGGCAAGGCAGCGGAGAAGGACCTGACCCTCTTCCACGTGACGGACGACGTGGACGAGGCGGTGGCCCTGGTCTCGAAGGAGGCGGGCCGCTGATCAGGGGCGCGGGGAACTGCGCGAACGGGGTCCGGGGCGGAGCCCCGAATCTGACGGGGGCCGAAGGGGCGCGTAGCCCTCTGGGTGGGGATGGGACGGGTAGGGGTGGCGGGGGCGAAAAGATCTAGGCGAGCCCCGCCGGGCAACGGCGGGCCCCCGCCACCCGCGATCGCCCCCACCATCTCCACCACCTGCCGAGTCTCAGCCACCTCATGCACCCGATACACCTGAGCTCCCAACCAGGCCGACACGGCAGTGGTCGCCAACGTCCCCACCACCCGCTCCTTCACCGGCTTGTCCAACGTCTCCCCCACGAAGTCCTTGTTGGACAGCGACACCAACACCGGCCACCCCGTGGCGACCATCTCCCCCAACCGCCGGGTCGCCTCCAGACCGTGCCGCGTGTTCTTCCCGAAGTCGTGCCCCGGATCGATCAGCACGGACTCCCGGGGCACCCCCAACGCCACCGCCCGCTCCGCCAGCCCCACGGTCACCCGCAACACGTCGGCCATCACGTCGTCGTACTCGACCCGGTGCGGCCGGGTACGCGGCTGGGCCCCACCCGCGTGCGTACACACCAGCCCCACCCGATACCGCGCCGCGACCTCCGCGAGCCGGGGATCGACCCCGCCCCACGCGTCGTTGAGCAGATCCGCCCCGGCCTCGCACACGGCCTCACCGACCTCGTGCCGCCAGGTGTCGACGCTGATGATCACGTCGGGGAACCGCCGCCGCACCTCCGCGACGAACCCCACGGTCCGCCGCGCCTCCTCCGCCGCGGTCACCTCCTCCCCGGGACCGGCCTTCACCCCGCCGACGTCGATGATGACCGCGCCGTCGGCGACCGCCCGCTCCACGCGCGCGAGCGCCGGCTCGTCGTGGAAGGTCGCCCCTTGGTCGTAGAAGGAGTCCGGCGTCCGGTTCACGATCGCCATGATCACCGGCTCGTGCGGGCCGAATTCCCGCTTGCCCAGCCTGAGCATCCGCTGTGACCTCTCCCAGTACGTCCCGTCGATCGCCGGCCTTGCCCGACCGCCTGCGACCTTAGCTGTCAGACTCGCATGGCACGATCGGAGCCGAACACACTCGAGGGGACCCAGCGATGTTCATGTTCTTGTTCCTGGTCGTCGCGCTCGCCGTCGTGGTCGCCGCGGTGACGCTCGCCGTGGTCGGCGGCGGCGACAACGCGGTGCTGCCGGAGGCCGAGGGCGAGCGGCTCCAGGACCCGCTGCCGGCGGACCGCCCGGTCAACCGCGCCGACGTCGAGGCGCTCCGCTTCCCGGTCGCCGTCCGCGGCTACCGCATGGTGGACGTGGACGACGCCCTCGGCCGCCTCAGCGCCGAGATCGCCGAGCGGGACGCCCGGATCGCCGACCTGGAGTCCGCGCTCGCGGGCGCCCGCACGGCGACCGCGACCTCGCTGCACAAGCCGGAGGAGGGCGACCACCGGTGAGCGACGGCACCGCCCTGCCCGGCTCCGACGGCGCCCCGCGCTGCCCCTGGGCCCTGTCCACCGAGGACTACGTCGCGTACCACGACCAGGAGTGGGGCCGCCCGGTCCACGGCGACGACGCGCTGTACGAGCGGCTCTGCCTGGAGGCCTTCCAGTCCGGCCTCTCCTGGATCACCATCCTGCGCCGCCGCGAGGGCTTCCGTTCCGCCTTCGCCGACTTCAAGATCGCCTCGGTCGCCCTGTTCACCGAGGCCGACCAGGAGCGCCTCCTCGCCGACCCCGGCATCATCCGCAACCGCGCCAAGATCGAGGCGACGATCGCCAACGCCCGCGAACTGTCCACCTGGACCTCCGGCGAGCTGGACGAGCTGATCTGGTCCCACGCCCCGGACCCGGCGACCCGCCCGGCCCCGCGAACCCTCGCGGACGTCCCGGCGGTCACCCCCGAGTCCACGGCCCTGTCCAAGTCCCTGAAGAAACGAGGCATCCGCTTCGTGGGCCCGACAACGGCATACGCCCTGATGCAGGCGTGCGGCCTGGTGAACGACCACTTGGAGACATGCGTGGCGAGAAGCGCGCCCCGCTAGAGGCGCGGGGCGGTGACACCTGCGGCTGCGCCGCGTGGGCGCGACCAACCACATCGGAACCGCAGCTTCCCGCGCACCGTCACCGCCCCAAGTACTTCGGCTCTTCCTTGTTCACGAAGGCCCGCACAGCGATCTGGTGGTCCTCCGACGCCCCCGCGCAAGTCTGGAGCTCGTCCTCCTTCTCCAGCGTCTCGGCCAGCGAGTGGGTGAACCCGTACGCCACCGCCTCCTTGATCGCCGCGTATGCCACGGTCGGCCCCCCGGCAAGCATCCGCGCCACCTCCTCGGCGGCGGCGTGCAGCGAGGCCGCCGGAACGATCCGGTTCGCGATCCCCAGCTCGTACGCCTCCTGGGCCTTGATGCTGCGCGGGAACAGCAGCAGGTCGGCGGCACGGCCCGGGCCGATCACCCGCGGCAGGGTCCACGAGACCCCGGAGTCGGCCGTGAGCGCCACCCCGGCGAAGGACGTGTTGAACGAGGCCGTGTCGGCGACCACCCGGTAGTCCGCCGCGAGCGCGAAGCCCAGACCGGCCCCGGCCGCGACGCCGTTCACCCCGGCCACCACGGGCTTCGCCATGCTCGTGAGCGCCTTCACCACGGGGTTGTAGTGCTCCTTGACCGTGCTCATGACCTCCCCCGAGCCCTCGATCAGCAGCCCGATGTGCTCCTTGAGGTCCTGGCCCACACAGAACGCCCGCTCTCCGGCGGCCGTCAGCAGCACCGCCCGCACCGCGTCGTCCCCGGCGGCCTCCTCCACGGCCTCCCGCAGTGCGACCTTCGTCGCGATGTTCAGCGCGTTCATCGCCTCGGGGCGGTTCAGCGTGATCTTCGCGAGTCCGTCGTGCACCTCGTAGAGCACGGTGTCGGCCATGGTGTTTCCCCTCCGGTGTCGCGGCAGGTGACGTACTGGTCGGTACGCCCTCGTCACAGCACAGCATGGCGGAGTTCACGGGCGGTGGCCGGGCCCGGACGTGTGACCTGCGTCAAAGAATCACCAATGGGTGAGCGCCCACCCGGGGCCGTGCGGTGGCGCAGTATCGCAGTCACACCGCCGAATTGGGTGGTTTTGCTCGCGCGCGTTGCCCAAGCGATGCCGACCGATGTTGGTCATCGGGTCATGAGATGCGGGATAATGGCCTGGAAGCAATGTGTTCGATGCCGGTGTCGCGTGTCCCCAGGTGGGCCCGCGCCTGCCCTCCCGGGCCGTCGGCTTGGCGATGAGCTGGTTTCAGGAAGGGGTACGAGCATGGCGGCCATGAAGCCGCGGACGGGCGATGGCCCGCTCGAGGTGACCAAGGAGGGGCGGGGCATCGTCATGCGCGTTCCGCTCGAAGGCGGCGGTCGGCTCGTCGTCGAGCTGACCCCTGACGAGGCCGACGCCCTCGGTGATGCCCTCAAGAAGGTCGTCGGCTGACGCGCGTAGCGACGATACCCTTTCAGTCGCCCCGGCACCGCCCCTCGGCGGTGCCGGGGCGCTGTCGTACCGGGGACGTGCTCGGGGGCCGGCCGGGTTGTGGGGAGCCGCTCAGCGCTTGACCGCGCACAGCAGGCCGTCGCCCACGGGGAGCAGGGACGGCACGAGTTCGGAACTCTCCCGGACCGCGCGCAACAGCTCCCGCAGTCGTATGACCTCGGTGGGCTGCGGATTGGAGTCCACCGTCCGGCCACTGGCGAACACACCCTCGAACGCCACCAGGCCACCGGGCCTGAGCAGACGCAACGATTCAGCGAGGTAGTCGAGGCTCTCCAGCCGGTCGCCGTCGCAGAAGACCAGGTCGTACCCGGAGTCCGCGAGCCGGGGCAGCACGTCCAGGGCGTGCCCCGGGATGAAGCGTGCGCGGTTGCTGGCGAAGCCGGACGCGCGGAACGCCTGCCGGGCGAACTGCTGGTGCTCCGGCTCCGGATCCACGGTGGTCAGCACCCCGTCGGGCCGCATGCCGTGCAGCAGATGGATCCCGGAGACACCGGTCCCGGTCCCGATCTCCGCCACGGCCTTCGCGTCCACGGTGGCGGCGAGCACCCGCAGCGCGGCGCCCGTGCCGGGCGACACCGAGCGCAGCCCTGCCTCCCGGGCCCGTTCCCGGGCCCAGCGCAGCGCGTCGTCCTCGGCGACAAAGGCGTCGGCGAACGCCCAGCTCGTCAGCCGGTTGCCGGTAATGACCCTCTCCTTATGTCCCCGTGGTTGCCTGGGCGTGACTGTATCCGTTGCCGTCGGGAACCTGCTGATGGGACCGGTCGTTTAAAGGGATGAGTGAGTGACGGGGGGCACGGGATGGATCGATCCGACGACCAGGGCCGCGTATCGACGCGGCTGCTGACCAAGCCCGACGGGCCGCGTCAGCCGGACGAGCCACAGCGGCGCACATCAATTTCTTATAAATCCGCTTATCCGGAGCTAACGGGCGAGGTGGCTATGGTAGGGGCTCCACTGGACACCACCAGAGCCGACAGGGGAGGTGCGGCTGCGCCTGTGGATCGGGGAGGAGTGCTGCGGCGCTTTCTCGGATCGGCAGGTAGGCCGAAATCCGTGAACGACACCGCTGACCACAGCCACGCCGACGCTCCCGCCTCGGGCGGAGCACAGACCGCGACCTTCACCACGGACGCGCACGCACAGGCGTGGACTCCGCCCACCTGGGAGGAGATCGTCAGCACCCACAGCGGCCGCGTGTACCGGCTCGCCTACCGTCTGACCGGCAACCAGCACGACGCCGAGGATCTCACCCAGGAGGTCTTCGTCCGCGTCTTCCGCTCCCTGTCGACCTACACGCCCGGCACCTTCGAGGGCTGGCTGCACCGCATCACCACCAACCTCTTCCTGGACATGGTCCGGCGCAAGCAGCGCATCCGCTTCGACGCCCTCGGGGACGACGCGGCCGAGCGCCTGCCCAGCCGTGAGCCCACCCCGCAACAGATCTTCAACGACGCGCACTTCGACGCCGACGTCCAGCAGGCCCTCGACACCCTGGCACCCGAGTTCCGCGCCGCCGTCGTCCTCTGCGACATCGAAGGACTGTCGTACGAGGAGATCGCCGCGACCCTGGGCGTCAAGCTCGGCACGGTCCGCTCCCGGATCCACCGCGGCCGCTCCCAGCTCCGCAAGGCCCTCGCGCACCGCTCCCCGGAGGCCCGGGCCGAGCAACGCCGCGGGTTCGCGGTGCCCCGGGTGGCCGTGCTGGGAGGAGGGGGCGCGACCGCGTGAGTGGATCCCGTCCTACGCCTGCCGAGCAGCACCTGGGAGACCGTCTCTCCGCCCTGGTCGACGGAGAGCTCGGTCATGAGGCGCGAGACCGCGTCCTGGCACATCTCGCCACCTGCGCGAAGTGCAAATCGGAGGCGGACGAACAGCGCCGCCTGAAGAACGTCTTCGCGGAGGCCGCCCCGCCGCCTCCCTCCGAGAGCTTCCTCGCCCGCCTCCAGATGCTGCCCGCGGGCGGCGACGGCGACGGCGGCTCACCGCTGTCCGGCGGCTTCGGCGGAAGACTCGGAGGTACGGCCGGTGGGCCGGGCCTGCTCGGTG
Organism: Streptomyces sp. MNU76; assembly: GCF_020982545.1. Taxonomy (GTDB): domain Bacteria; phylum Actinomycetota; class Actinomycetes; order Streptomycetales; family Streptomycetaceae; genus Streptomyces. The sequence continues at coordinate 1,222,456 of NZ_JAJKLK010000019.1, forward strand.
AACCCGACTCCCGGGACTTCGCCGACTTCGGGGTCTTCGGCTCCGGCGACTCCTTCGGATACGTCCCGTCGGGACCACACGGCGGCGCGCTGACGCCGTCGGAAGGCCGCGGACTGCTCGGCGGCGGCCGAGGAGCCTCCGGCGGCCGCGGGTTCCTCGGTGACCGCGGCTTCCTGAGCGGCCGTGGCTTCCTCGGTGACCGGGGGGCCCTGGGCGACCGTGGCTTCCTGGGCGGCGCACGAGGCCTCTCCGGCGGCGCGGACGACCGCCCGGGCCGTACGGAGAGAACCGGCGGCGACCGGGACGGCGGAAGCGACAGAGGGGCCCTGGGCATTCGTGGCTTTCGCATCCACGACGTGAGCCGGCAGGAGGCCGAGCGTTCGGCCTCGCGCGGCATGCGGTTCGCCTTCGTGGCGGCGGGCGCGGTGTCGCTGGCCGCGATCGCCCTCGGCGGCGTGACCAACGGCATGCCCGTCGAGACGGCCGACGCCCGCGGCGCCTCCGGCAGCGGCAGCAATGTCACCCCGCTGCGGACCCAGGCCTCGGGCACGGTTCCGACGCCCGAGGCGCAGCGCCGTCGGGGCACCGTCGGGCCACTCCTCGGACAGGGCCAGCAGTCCCTGGGCCAGGTGCCCGTCGCCCCGACGGAGATCTCCGCGCCCCTGCTGCCCGGGGTCCCCGCTCCGGCCGGCCAGGACCGCAGGTCCGTACACCCGCTGACCGCCCCCGTGTTGGCCGGTGCCGCCGTCATGTCACCGCTCATACGTCCGCTCACCGCAGCGCCGCCCCTGCAGCTGACCGGCTGGTCCCCGGCCCCCGAGCTGACGGGTCCGGGCCTGCTGACGGCCCCCGACACCACCTCGTCCCCCACACCCACATCGCCCGTCCTCCGCTGACCCCGAGTTCTGCGCACCGGCCCGCGAACCTGGTTGAATCCAGAGTGGGCCGTGTCCGCTCGGGCCGGTTCCGGCCTGCGGCGCTCGGTGAACGGTGGGCGGCGGGCCGGTCCTTGGGACAGGCCCTAGGTGTGGGGAGAACATGAACGAGGGGAAGCCCACGAAGGCGAAGTGGTGGAGCCGCCCCCGGGCGCACGGCGCGGGGGCGGAGACAGCGGGGGACCACATCGGGGCGACGGCGAACGCGGCTCGTGAGGAAAACCCCGAGGGTGACTTCGAGTTGGAACGCCCGGCGACGGCGACGGCCCTCGTCGGGCCCGACACCCGGATCGAGCCCGAGGCCGACTCCGATTTCCAACTGGCCCGTCCGGCGGTCGAGACCCCGCTCGGGGCCGCCCCCACGTCGACCGCCGCCGCGGTCGTCGACACGGACGGCGACTTCGAACTGGAGCGACCGACCGGGACGAGCGCGGTGCGCGACGCGGAGGTCGGCGCGAACTCGCCGACCGGGGCGGGCGGTTCGGTGGCCGAGCCCGGCAGCGTGTCGGTCGAGGCCGAGGGCGGCCCCACCGGCGGTGCCGGGTCCTCTGCCGGTGCCGCGAGCACGGCCTCTGACACCTCCGGGTCCTCTGCCGCAGCCGCCTCCGCGACCACGGTCGTGGGCGTCACCGCTGTCGCCGATGCCCGGCCGTCGGGTGAGCAAGGTGCCCTGAGCGCCCCTGACGCGCCCTCTGAGCGTCCCAAACCGCTGCACGACCCCGATCCCTACGGCACCCCGCCGTACGGCGAGCCCGGCCCGTGGGCGCCCGCTCCGCCGGTCCAGCACCCGGCGACGGCTCCCGCTTCCGGCACGGCTTCCGCCCCCATGGCGGACGTCCGGCCGACGACACCGGCCCAGGGCACCGCCGCACCGGCGACCGCTCCGCAGCCGACGCCTGCGGCACCGCAGGCCGAAGCGGCCTCGTACGCGGAGGCGCCCGCGCCGGCCGCCGCCGCTTCCCGGACGTGTCCCAGTCGGCCGCGACGCCCCACCCCGACAGCTCCCCGCCTCCCGGGGCCTCCTACGCGTATCCCTCCCAGCCGGGCCGCCGCCCTTCGGCGACTCGGCGCGGACGGTGCCGCCTCCCTACGCGGGCGGGGCACAAGCCGGGCACCCTCCGCACGGAGCCTCAGACCAGCACCCCCCGGGTGCCTACGCCGACCCCGCGCAGTCGCCGCAGGCCGCGACGCACAGCTCGCGGGGGCCCTGGCAGAACCACGACCCGTGGGCCGGGTCGGGGGCGCTGCAGCAGAACGGGGCCGCGGTGGACGACGTGGCGCGGCGGCACAGGCGCAGGGGCAGGACGCTGCTGGTCGGGGCCCTGCTGATCGCCGTCGTGGCCGGCGGTGTCGGCGGAGTCGTGGGCACGTACCTGGAGCGCAACGGCGGGGTCGGGGCGATCGAGCTGCCGCAGACCAGCGACGGGGTGACGGGCCGGGCGCCCGACAGCGTCGCGGGGATCGCCGCCAGCGCCCTGCCCAGCGTCGTGACCCTGCACGTGAGCGGGGACAGCGCACAGGGCACCGGCACCGGCTTCGTCCTGGACGAACGCGGCCACATCCTCACCAACAACCACGTCGTCGACCCCGCCGGAGCGGACGGCGACATATCGGTGACCTTCAGCGGCGGCGAGACCGCCAAGGCCACCATCGTCGGCCGGGACACCGGCTACGACCTGGCCGTGGTCAAGGTCTCCGGTGTCAGCGGGCTCAAGCCGCTGCCCCTCGGCAACTCGGAGGAGGTCCGGGTCGGCGACCCGGTCGTCGCCATCGGCGCCCCCTTCGACCTGGCCAACACCGTCACCTCCGGCATCATCAGCGCCAAGGAGCGGCCCATCACGGCCGGCGGCGAGAGCGGGAACGTCAGCGATGTGTCGTACGTGGACGCGCTGCAGACCGACGCGCCGATAAACCCCGGCAACTCCGGAGGCCCGCTCCTCGACGGCAAGGCCCGCGTGATCGGCATCAACAGCGCCATCCGCTCCGCGGGCAGCGGCTCCGAGTCGGACGGCGGACAGGCCGGTTCCATCGGCCTGGGTTTCGCGATACCCATCAACCAGGGCAAGCGCGTCGCCGAGGAGCTGATCAACACCGGCAAGGCCACCCATCCGGTGATCGGGGTCACCCTCGACATGGACTACTCGGGTGACGGCGCCCGTATCGGTGACGGGGGCGACGGCGGCGGTTCGGGGGTGACCTCGGGCGGTCCCGCCGACCGGGCGGGGATGCGCTCGGGCGACGTCATCACCGAGGTCGACGGCCGGCGTGTCCACTCCGGGGACGAACTGATCGTCAAGGTCCGAGCCCACCGGCCCGGCGACCGTCTGGAGCTCACCCTGCTGCGGGACGGCAGGGAGCGGACGGTCACCCTCACCCTCGGCTCGTCCGGCGGCGACTGAGCGAGTGCCGACGGCCGTGACGGCGGGGCTCACTGACAGCAACTTCACAGGAGGGGCCCCGCACCCTCTCCCGCCAGGCAAACAGCTGGGAAAACCCGTCGTTCGGGCGTGGTCGGAGGCTGCCCGAAGGTACCGGATCGACGGCATCGCCGGGTACCGTGGATCCGGCCCGGACCACGGAAGACCTGCCGAGGCCCGCGGATCGGGACCGAGGACATCGCAAGGAGCTTCAGGTGTTCAATGACATAGGTGCGCTCGAGGTGGTGACGCTCGTCGTCCTCGCCGTGCTCGTCTTCGGTCCGGACAAGCTCCCGAAGGTGATCCAGGACGTCACGCGGACCATCCGCAAGATCCGCGAGTTCTCGGACAGCGCCAAGGCGGACATCCGCAGCGAACTCGGGCCGGAGTTCAAGGACTTCGAGTTCGAGGACCTCAACCCCAAGACGTTCATCCGCAAGCAGCTGGACAACGACGAACTGGGGCTGAAGGAGATCCGCAACGGCTTCGACCTGAAGAAGGAGATGGCCGAGCTCACGGACGCGGTCCACGGCCGCGAGTCGGAGTCCTCCTCGTCCTCCTCGTCCGCGTCCTCCTCCTCGGACTCCTCCGCTGCCGTCTCCTCCGGTGCGACCGGCGGCCCCGTCGACATGACGAAGAAGCGCGAGATCGAGCGTCCGCCGTACGACATGGACGCCACCTGAGCCGTACGCCGGTGTGCCGCCGCGCTCCCCTACGTGATGCGATTCATACCGTCACGCCCCCTCGTACGGCCTGAACCCGCCAGTACGCCGTCCTACGCGCCGGGCGCTTTCCCTGCTGCTCGGAGAGCTGTGGCTATGCTGCCCAGTTGTTGTGCGGACCGTACGAAGAGCGAGCGACGACGCCCGAGGGGGGCGGGCCGCTCCGGTCCGTCGAGAGCGAGGAGGCGTCCGGGCACATGGAGACGACGAGTCGGGTAGGCGCGCAGGCGTCGGCCGCGGAGGGCGGACAACAGCTCCCCTCCGGCCGACGCGCGGTCGACGGCTACCTGCTGGCGCCCTTCCCGTGGTACGGCCTCGACGAGGCCTTCACGGGACCGCGCTGGCTGATGCAGGTCGGTACGTCGGCGGAAGGAGCCGTCGAGCACGGTTCGATCGGCCACGGTGACGAGCCCTCGGTGCGCAACGAGTACACCGCCGGGTCGGACGACGAGGTCAAGGAGCGGTTCGCGGTCGTGGTGACCGTCGCGGAGAACCCCTCACGCAGGAGCGCCGACGGTACGGGGCTGCTGGAGGCCACGTCGGTCTCCTCGGCGGCCTGGCTCGCGGGCGTGGGGCTGTTGTCGTTCACCTGGCCCGGGCAGTTGGACCACTCCCTGCGGGACGACTGGCTGGACCAGCAGACCGAGGCCGCGTGGGTGTTGGCCGACGATCTCGCCGGGCCCGACTGGTCGACCCTGTCCCTGCCGGTGGACGGGGTGCCGACGCCGTTCCACTACCGCGAGTCCGAGTTCGGGTGGGTGCTCGCGGGGTCGACCTCGCAAGGGGTGCATGTGGGGGCGTACGGGCGGGGGATGAGCGCGTACGGTCTCGGCTTCGCCGGGATCAAGGACATCGAGGCGTACGCGTAGCTTGAGGGGCACCGCTGCGTTGTGCTGCGGTGCCCCTCGACGCCGTTGGGGCTTCGGTGGTTCGGGGAGTGCGCGTGCGTTGTGGCTTGTCGCGCAGTTCCCCGCGCCCCTTCTGATGTGGTCCTTGGCTTTGACAGGTGCCCAGGGAGCCTGGAACCGGTCTAGAACTTGTTCCTCGGGGTGATTCCCAGGCTCATGCCCGACAGGCCCCTCTGGCGGCCGCCCAGCTTGCCCGCGATGGCGCGGAGGGCGGAGCCCGCGGGGGAGTCGGGGTCGGTCAGGACCACCGGCCTGCCGTCGTCGCCACCCTCGCGGAGGCGGACGTCGATGGGGATGGAGCCGAGGACCGGGACCGTGGCGCCGGTGGTGCGGGTGAGGCCGTCGGCGACGGTCTGGCCGCCGCCCGTGCCGAAGACGTCGACCATCTCGTCGCAGTGCGGGCAGGGCAGGCCCGACATGTTCTCGATGACGCCGACGATCTTCTGGTGGGTCTGCACGGCGATGGAGCCGGCGCGCTCGGCGACCTCGGCCGCCGCCTGCTGCGGGGTCGTCACGACGATGATCTCGGCGTTCGGGACCAGCTGCGCCACCGAGATGGCGATGTCGCCCGTGCCCGGCGGGAGGTCGAGGAGGAGCACGTCCAGGTCGCCCCAGTACACGTCCGCGAGGAACTGCTGGAGGGCGCGGTGGAGCATCGGGCCGCGCCAGACCACGGGGGCGTTGCCCGGGGTGAACATGCCGATCGAGATGACCTTCACGCCGTTCGCGGAAGGCGGCATGATCATGTTCTCGACCTGGGTGGGACGGCCGTCGGCGCCCAGCATGCGGGGCACGGAGTGGCCGTAGATGTCCGCGTCGACGACACCGACCTTGAGGCCGTCGGCCGCCATGGCCGCCGCCAGGTTCACCGTCACCGAGGACTTGCCGACGCCGCCCTTGCCGGAGGCGACGGCGTACACGCGCGTCAGCGAGCCCGGCTTGGCGAAGGGGACCTCGCGCTCGGCCTGGCCGCCACGCAGCGCGCCCGCCAGTTCCTTGCGCTGTTCGTCGCTCATCACATCGAGTTCGACATCGACGCGTGTGACGCCCTCGACCTGTGCGACCGCCTCGGTCACGCGCTGGGTGATCGTGTCGCGCATGGGGCAGCCGGAGACCGTCAGGTACACGGCGACCGCGACCGCTCCGTCCGCACCGATCTCCACCGACTTGACCATCCCGAGTTCGGTGATGGGGCGGTTGATCTCGGGGTCGTTCACCGTCGACAGTGCTTCGCGCACCGCGTCTACCGTAGCCATGAAGACGATGGTACGGCGCGGCGCGGGGCCCCTGGGAGCCCTCTCAGCGGTCGCCCATGTCACGTCCGCGGGGGTGTTCCGACGGGAATACCGTCCGGTTCGCGCGCAGGCCCTCCCCGTCGTGCTCGTGCAGCTCCCTGACCAGGTCGTGGAGCTCCGAGCGCAGCCAGTCGCGGGTGGCGACCTCGCCGAGGCCGATGCGCAGCGCGGCGATCTCCCTGGTCAGGTACTCGGTGTCGGCGATCGACCGCTCGTTCTGCTTGCGGTCCTGTTCGAGGTTGACGCGGTCGCGGTCGTCCTGACGGTTCTGCGCGAGCAGGATCAGCGGGGCCGCGTAGGAGGCCTGGAGGGAGAGCATCAGGGTGAGGAAGATGAAGGGGTAGTTGTCGAAGCGCAGGTCACGCGGGGCAGAGACGTTCCACACCACCCACAGGATGATGACGACCGTCATCCAGACGATGAACCGCCCGGTGCCCAGGAACCGCGCGGTCCGCTCCGACAGCCGTCCGAAGGCCTCCGGGTCCCACTCCGGCAGGAACCTGGCCCGGCGGCGCAGCGGCTGGTCGAGACGCGTACGAGGGCGCGCGGTGGCCCCGGAGGGCGTGCGCTCCCTCAGGAGAGCCCCAGAGTGCGACGTCCGCTCCCGCGCCCCCGCGCCGGAGTGCGCCCGCTCCCGCCCCGCGTGCCGCCCGTCCCGCCCTTCCCGCCCGTCATGTCCTCCGTGGCGTCCGTCCCGGTCAGGAGCCATAGCCGGCTCCCTGCTCGTCGGCGTCGCCGTCGTCCTCGTACAGGTAGAACTCCGTTTCCCGCCAGTCCTCGGGAAGCATGTGGTCCAGTACGTCGTCGACGGTCACCGCGCCCAGCAGCGAGCCGCTCTCGTCGACCACGGGCGCCGCGACCATGTCGTACGTCGCGAAGAACCCGGCGACGGCGCGCAGCGCGGCCTCCGGGTCCAGCGGCTGGAGATCGTCGTCGACGAGCGAGCTGACCAGGGTGTACGGCGGGTCCCGCAGCAGCCGCTGGAAGTGGACCGTGCCGAGGTACTTGCCGGTGGGGGTCTCGTCCGGGGGCCGGCACACGTACACCTGGGCGGCGAGCGCCGGGGAGAGGTCGGCGTTGCGGACCCTCGCGAGCGCGTCGGCGACGGTCGCGTCCGGGCGCAGCACGATCGGCTCCGTGGTCATCAGACCGCCGGCGGTCTTCTCCTCGTACGCCATGAGCCGCCGCACGTCCGCCGCGTCGTCCGGCTGCATCAGGGTCAGCAGCCGTTCCTGTTCGTCCTCCGGGAGCTCGGCGAGGAGGTCGGCGGCGTCGTCCGGGTCCATGGCCTCCAGGACGTCGGCCGCGCGCTCCTCCTTGAGCTTGCCGAGGATCTCGATCTGGTCGTCCTCGGGCAGCTCCTCCAGGACGTCGGCGAGCCGGTCGTCGTCGAGGGCGGCGGCCACCTCGGCCCGGCGTTTGGGGGAGAGGTGGTGCAGGACGTTGGCCAGGTCGGCAGGGCGGAGCTGTTCGAAGGTCGCGAGGAGGTTCTCGGCGCCCTGCCCGTGCTCCTCCAGCGAGAAGCCGGTGACCGCCGACCACTCCACCGTCAGCGTCTCGCCCTTGTGCCGCCGGAAGGCTCCGCCCTTGCCCTTCCGTACGAACACCCGGTCGATCTCCCAGTCCCGGCGGGCCGGCAGTTGCTGCACCGAGATGTCGAGGACCGTCACCTCCTCGCCGGTCTCGACGAGGGGCACTCGCCGGTCCAGCAGTTCCCCGATGACGAGGCGCTCGGTGGGGCGTTGCTCGAAGCGGCGCACGTTCAGCACGCCGGTGGTGATGACCTGGCCCGACTCGATGCCGGTGACCCGGGTCATGGGCAGGAAGATCCGGCGCCGGGTGGACAGTTCGACCACCAGGCCGAGCAGGCGTGGGGGCTTGCGGCCCACCCGCAGGATGGCCACCAGATCCCGGACGCGGCCCACCTGGTCGCCGTTCGGGTCGAAGACGGCGACGCCGGAGAGGTGGGAGACGAAGATCCGGGGCGCCACCGCCGCCATGAGCCGCCCCTTTCCTTCCCGTCGCGAGGGGAATGTCCGCCGAGGACGGCTTCAGGCTAGCCCGTCCCGATCGGATATGCCCTGGTGAGCGGTGCGGACGGACTGGCTCCGTGGCGGGTCGGGAGCCCCGGTACTCTGCGGTACGCCTGGACTCCCCACGAAGAGGTGCATCGCCTGTGACTGTGATTCCCCGTACCCGAAGGGCCGCACTGGTGAGCGCCGTCTGCACCCTGGTGGTCGGGGCGCTGGGGCTCACGGGGTGCGGCGAGGACCCCAACGAGGGCACCAACGGGGTCGGCCGGCTGGAGCCGGCGAAGATCCAGAGCAAGACGAAGGCGGCGGCCACGGCGGCGGACACGGTCCGGCTGTCCGGGGCCGTGGTGAGCAACGGCAAGACCTACAAGCTGGACATGCGCCTGAAGGAGGACGGCGGCACGGGTTCGGTGACGTCGGAGGGCTCCACGTTCCGGCTGCTGAAGGTGGGCGAACACCTCTTCCTCAAGGCCGACGCGGACTTCTGGGACCACCAGGACTCCGGTGAGCACGGGGGTGAGGGGGACTCCGAGACGGCCGCCGCGGACAAGCTGGACGGCATGTATGTGAAGGTGCCGACCGGTGACCCCGCCTACAAGCGGTTCAGCGGCTTCACCGACAAGGATGTCCTCCTCAACAGCCTGCTCACCCTGCACGGCACGCTCTCCACCGAGGGCCACCACGAGCAGTCCGGCACCCGCACCATCCGCATCACCGGCGACAAGGGCTCCGGCGGCACGCTCGACGTCTCCCTCGAAGGCACCCCCTACCCCCTCCGCCTCGTCCGCGCCGGCGACGCCGGCACCATCCTCCTCACCGACTGGGACAAGAACTTCACCCTGGAGGAGCCGGACGAAAAGTCGGTGGTCGACTACGGCAAACAACTCCCGACGTCGTAGCGAGGGACAGGACGGCCTGTCGGGGGCATGCCGCGCGGCCTTCCGGGGCGAGCCGCGGTCTCGGCGGCGGCGGTGTTCTCGGCGGGACGGGCGGCCTCTTGTGGGGTGGGGGTGCGTTGCGGATGGGTGGTCCGGGCGGGGCGAGCCGCAGGGGTGGCCTGGGCGGGGCGAGCCGCAGGAATGAGGCGCACCGCTTGTTCGCCCGGAGCCGCCGCCAAGCGGGCCGCGCCCCTCTGAGGGGGCCCGCGCGGCCCCGCCCGTTTCTCGAAGCCTGCGGCTCGGCTCAGCGCCCAAGGGCCTGGCCTGTTTTCGAGAGGCGCCCGCAGCTAGGTCCGCGCCCAAGGGCCGCGCCGTCTTCGAGGGGTGCCTGCCGCAGCTTCGGATCCTCGCGCCCGTCCTTGAGGGGTGTGCCTGCGGCTCGAGTCAGCGCTCAAGGTCCGCGCCCGCCTCTGAGAGGTGCCCGCAGCCAAATTCCGCGCCCAAGTTCCGCCACCCGGCCCCGTAGTTCTGCCGGGCCTCTCACACGGGCCGGGCCTCTCACACCGGCCGGGCCCCTCGTTCGGCCGGACCCCTCACACGGCCAGCGCTCCGCCCCGCCGGCCCCACCCCGCCCTCAGCCCACCGGTCTCCAGCCCCACCGGTCCCCGTTTCTGCCAGGGCCCCGATCCCGCCGCAGCGGTGATCAGACACGACGGTGGATCTCGGCGGTGCCGAGCGGGGCGCGCCCCGGGGCAGGGCGCCGGTCTCAGCGGTCGCGTTTGCGGCGGCCGAAGAGCAGGCGTGGGACCGCCGCCGGGATCGGCTGTCGTGTGGTCGCCGGTGTGGTCACCGGTGGCTGCGCCAGGTCGCCGTCGGGCAGGGGCAGGGTCGCCCCCGTCGGCTCCAGGCGGAGCACCCGGCACTCGCGGGCCCAACGGGCCGGCATGGCCTCGCCGTCGGGGGCGTTGAGGCGTTTGCCCTTGAGTTCGGCCACGGCGGACTCCCACGCGGGAGAGTCCGGGGCCAGTTCGACGACGTCCGCCGCCCAGCTGACCAACCGCCCGCCCTTGTCCTTGCTGCGCACGGTCACCACGGCCGACCCCCCGTCGGTCAGCCCGGGCAACGGCTGCTCACCCGGTCCGTCGCCCACCACGCACGCCGCACCCTCGTGCCAGACGTGCCACAGTGCCCGGGACACCTCACCACCCCGGACCCAGATCAGCCCGGACTTCTTGGTGGCCTCTTCGACGAGGGCCTGTTCGAGCAGCGCGTCGGTGGTCGGCGCATCGGCGGGGAGCGAACCGGCTGTCATGGGGGCAGCCTAACCGTGCCTCACAGCCACCCGTTGCGCTTGAGCGTCCGGTGGATGCCGAGGCAGAGCGCGACCGTGACCCCGAGGACCACCGGGTAGCCGTACTTCCAGTGCGTCTCCGGCATGTAGTCGAAGTTCATGCCGTACACGCCGCACACCATCGTCGGCACGGCGATGATCGCCGCCCAGGACGTGATCTTGCGCATGTCCTCGTTCTGCGCGACGGAGGCCTGCGCCAGGTTCGCCTGGAGGATCGAGTTGAGCAGCTCGTCGAAGCCGACGACCTGTTCCTGGACCCGGGCGAGGTGGTCGGCCACGTCACGGAAGTACTTCTGGATGTCCGGGTCGACCAGCCGCATCGGCCGCTCGCTCAGCAGCTGCATGGGCCGCACCAGCGGCAGCACCGCCCGCTTGAACTCCATGACCTCGCGCTTGAGTTGGTAGATCCGGCCGGCGTCGGTGCCCCGGGGCGTGCCCTTGCGCCCGAGGGAGAACACCTCCGTCTCCACCTCGTCGATGTCGTCCTGCACGGCGTCCGCGACCGCCACGTACCCGTCGACGACGTGGTCGGCGATGGCGTGCAGCACGGCCGACGGGCCCTTCGCCAGCAACTCCGGGTCGTCCTGCAGCCGGTGACGCAGTGCCCTGAGCGAACCCTGCCCGCCGTGCCGCACCGTGATGAAGAAGTCCCGCCCGGTGAAGCACATGACCTCGCCGGACTCCACGACCTCGCTGGTGGCGGTGAGTTCGTCGTGCTCGACGTAGTGGATGGTCTTGAAGACGGTGAAGAGGGTGTCGTCGTACCGCTCCAGCTTCGGCCGCTGGTGCGCGTGCACCGCGTCCTCCACGGCCAGCGGGTGCAGCCCGAACTCGGCCGCGATGCCGGAGAATTCGGCCTCCGACGGCTCGTGCAGGCCGATCCAGACGAAGCCGCCGTCACGGCGGACCTGACGGATCGCCTCGTGCGGCGTCAGGTTGCGCTCGAACGAGACGCGCGCGCCGTCGCGGTACACGGCGCAGTCCACGACGGCCGTGGCCGCCTCCGCCGGGCGCGTGGCGTCGTACACCCCGCCGTCCTTGCGCAGCGACAGCCGCGAGGGACGGGACGGGCGGACCGCGGCGCGCAGGTTGTGGATCATCGACATGAGCTGGCTCCTTCGCAACGAAAGGCCGCCGGCGACGGTTGGAACTACCCGGAATGGGGACGTTTTGACTGCGGATGTTTGGCACGTCCACAAAGCGGGGAGCACCGCACCGTCGCGGTGACAGCTTCGCTTGATTCAGATCAAGACGGGAAAGAAGTGCTCTTCCGATGCGCGACGACCGGCGAGCGGCACGAAGCGGGTGAGGCGATAGCCGACGGAGCGAGAACTACGGCTACGGCCTGAGCTACGGAACGTGAACAGCGGAAGAGCGGGTGGTACTGCCAGGTCGACTTCGGTCCATCGCAGCCCCACCTCCTCCGGCCGGTCCCTCGTAAGGGACGTTCCATACCCCCATCCGGGGTTCCCCGTAGGGGAGTCAGTCTTCTCGGTACGGGACGCGAAGGCGTGAGAAGCCTTGAGAGCGAGGCTTCTGCGTGCTGCCCGCGTGCTGTCCCGACCGGCGGCCAAGACTAACAGTCGGCTGCAGTGTCAAGGCGCGTGTTTGCCGGTTCCTGACGAGTTCTATGCTCGGCTCATGGCTGATGTTCTTCCGTTGGTGGAGGCCCGTTTGCGCACCGCGCTGGGCGAACCGGACGCGCGCGCCGCGGTCACCTTCCTCGGCACGGACCGCATCGAGGTGCTCCGTTTCACCGACGGCGACATCGTCCGCTACGCCACGCTCGGCATGTCCGCCCAGCCGATGGCCGACCCCACCGCGGTCCTCGCCGACCCCGTCAAGGGCCCCCGCGCCGAACTCGTCCTGTCCGTGCGGCGTGGCGTCGCCGACACCGACAAGGTGCTGCGCCCGCTCGCCGTACTCGCCGCGTCTCCGCAGGTGGAGGGCGTGATCGTGGCCCCCGGCGCGTCCCTCGACGTGGGCGATCCGCTCTGGCCCGGCGCCCCCTTCACCTCCGTCCTCGTCGCCGAGTCCGGCGGCCTGGTCGAGGACCTCGAACTCGCCGCCCCCGCCGACCCCGTACGGTTCCTGCCCCTCCTGCCGATGACCGCCAACGAGGCGGCCTGGAAGAGGGTGCACGGCGCCCAGGCCCTCCAGGAGCGCTGGCTCACCCGGGGGACCGACCTCCGCGACCCGGCGCGAAAGTCCGTCTCCCTGGACTGAACGGCCGCCCGACACGACTTCCCCGTGTGACGGACGGCACGCCACACGTGACCGGAGGCCGCTCGGCAGGTGGCCGAAAACCGCCGCTTCCCTTGGCGGTGTGGGTAGTTGATTCCGTTGTTCGGTCCGACGGGCCGGCAGGCGGCCGTGGACCGGCGTTGGTGCGCTGAACGTGTGCGGAATGTGACGCGCACACGCCGGACGGGTGATCGTCCTTGACGCGAGGAAGCACGGGGAGGACCGTTGGGCCCTATGAGGGGCGAACCCAGTTGCCCGAAGTGTGGTGGCCGGGTCAGGGCTCCCGGCCTCTTTGCCGACTCCTGGCAGTGCGCCGCGCACGGGACGGTGCACCCGCTGCAGCCCGTGATCCCGCCCAGCGTCGAGGCCCTCAGTGTCGTGGTGCACCGTGCCGAGGTGCCCGTCTGGATGCCTTGGCCGCTGCCCGTGGGCTGGCTCTTCACGGGGGCCGCCTTCGCCGGGGACGACCGCAGCGGCGGACGCGCCACCGCCGTGGCCTGCTCCGGTCCCGGGCCGCTCGGCGGTGTGGGGGAGCTCGTCCTCATCGCGGAGGAGCTCGGCGTCGGCCTCGGTGCGCGGTACGCGGGCATCGACGGTCCCGATCCCGGCCCGTATCTGAGCGTCGAGAAGCCACCCCAGGCGAAGGTGCTGGCCGCCGGACGGCCGACACCGCTGTGGCACGTCACTGGCACGCCGGACGACCGCGCGGTCTTCGCGGGCGAGGCGCTCGGACTGTGGCTGTGGGCGATCGTGTGGCCCGAACAGACCGGACTGCTGATGTACGACGAACTCGTGCTGACGGACCTGCGGGACGCGGGAGCGGAGGTGGAACTTCTCCCGTGCGGAGCCCTCTCCCCGCGCATCCTGGAGCCGTAGGGGCGCCTGATGATCAGAGGGGCAGGGCAGAAGAGTCAGGGGCGCGGGGAGCTGCGCGACCGACCCCACCGGACGCGCGGCCGCCCGCGAGCCCGCACACCCCGCCCATGAGGCGCCCGTTCCATCCGCCCCCGACACCACCCCTGTAGGGGGCACTCCCCGGTTTCGGGTGTGACAGGGCTGGCCCGAAAGGGCGCTATCCTTGAGCGTCCGCTTCCCTTCCCCGCGCCTGGAGTCCGAGTCGTGCGTATCGATCTGCACTGCCACTCCACGGCCTCCGACGGTACGGACACCCCGTCCGAGCTGGTACGGAAGGCTGGCGCGGCCGGTCTGGACGTCGTCGCGCTGACCGATCACGACACCACGCGCGGGCACGCCGAGGCGATCGCCGCGCTGCCGGAGGGGCTCACCCTGGTCACCGGCGCCGAGCTGTCGTGCCGACTGGACGGCGTCAGCATGCACATGCTGGCCTACCTGTTCGACCCCGAGGAGCCCGACCTGCTCGCCGAGCGCGAGCTGGTCCGGGACGACCGGGTCCCGCGCGCCCGCGGGATGATCGCCAAGCTGAACGAGCTGGGCGTGCCGGTGACCTGGGACCAGGTCGCCCGGATCGCCGCCGGGGGCTCCGTCGGGCGGCCCCACGTGGCCACCGCACTCGTCGAACTCGGCGTCGTACCGACCGTGAGCGACGCCTTCACGGAGCAGTGGCTCGCCGACGGCGGCCGCGCCTGCGTCGAGAAGCACGAGACCGACCCCTTCGAGGCGATCCGGCTGATCAAGGGCGCCGGCGGTGTCGCCGTCTTCGCCCACCCCGCCGCCGTCAAACGCGGTCGGACCGTACCGGAGTCCGCCATCGCGGAGCTCGCCGCCGCCGGACTCGACGGCATCGAGGTCGACCACATGGAGCACGACCCGGCGACCCGGGCACGGCTGCGCGGCCTGGCGAAGGAGCTGGGGCTGCTCGCCACCGGTTCCTCGGACTACCACGGCAGCCGCAAGACCTGTGTGCTCGGCGAATACACGACCGACCCCGAGGTGTACGGCGAGATCACGCGGCGGGCCACCGGAGCGTTCCCCGTCCCGGGGACCGGCGGGAACTAGCCGGTCCCTCGCTCGTGCGGCACCTGGACGCAAGGTGCCCACGTCTCACCTCTTCCGCCGCGCCGAACGATTGCCCACAGTGGTGAGCGGCTCGGTCGCCGACGCCTGCCAAGGGCACCCCTCGTTCGTCCTCCTCCTTCCCGCAAGGCACCCCTGTGTTCGATCTCGCCATATTCGGCTCCCTCTTCCTCACTCTCTTCGTGATCATGGATCCCCCCGGGATCACTCCGATCTTCCTCGGCCTCACCGCCGGGCGGCCCGCCCGTACCCAGAAGCGGATGGCCCTCCAGGCCGTCTGCGTGGCCGGTGGCGTGATCACCGTCTTCGGGTTGCTGGGGCACCAGATCCTGGACTATCTGCATGTCTCGGTGCCGGCGCTGATGATCGCGGGCGGGCTGCTGCTTCTGCTGATCGCGCTCGATCTGCTCACCGGCAAGACGGACGAGCCGAAGCAGACCAAGGACGTCAACGTCGCGCTCGTGCCGCTGGGGATGCCGTTGCTGGCCGGACCCGGTGCGATCGTGTCGGTGATCCTGGCGGTGCAGAAGGCGGACGGCCTGGCCGGTCAGATGTCCGTGTGGGCCGCGATTCTGGCGATCCACATCGTGCTGTGGCTCACGATGCGGTACTCGTTGCTGATCATCCGGGTCATCAAGGACGGCGGAGTGGTCCTGGTGACCCGCCTCGCCGGCATGATGCTCTCCGCGATCGCCGTACAGCAGATCATCAACGGCGTCACCCAGGTCGTGCAGGCTTCCTAGCGGCGAGCCCGCAGTAGAGCGCCCCGTACGGCATGTGCCGTACGGGGCGCTGAAGTGTGAACGGATCCGCGTCCTATGAGGCGGTCACGTCGGCCGGGCGGATCCAGAGTCGCTGCCCGATGGCGGCGGCCTGCTGCACGATCCGGTTGACGGAGGCGGCGTCCACGACAGTGCTGTCCACGGGTGTGCCGTTGACATCGTCGAGTCGCAGAATTTCGAAGCGCAAGGGCTTCTCCCTTCGTCTGGTCATCCTCCTGAGGAGAACTACTGGTGGTGGCTCACGGGTCGTCGGTGCCCGTGTTCCATCAGGAGTCAACAGCATGCATGTTACGAACATTCCCTACGCTAAAGAAATTTTTCGAGAAGCTAATTACTAACCGGTAAGTGGTGTGGTGGTATGTCTACCTGGAAGCAGGAAGACTGATTGGGACCGGTTGTGTTCGCAGCGTGACCGCCGGGACAATGGCAGTAATGAACGACGACCTCACGGCGCTCGGCGCCCGCATCGACCGTACGAACGAGCTGCTGCACCGCATGCTCGCCGAGGTGGCGAAGACACCCTCGACACACGCGATCTTCGTCGATGCCGGGTACCTGTACGCGGCCGTGGGCCGACTCGTCGCGGGGACGGAGGACCGGCGGTCCTTCGATCTCGACGCGGAAGGGCTCATCGACGCGCTGATCGACAAGGCGCGCACGATCTTCGCGGACAGCCGGCTGCTGCGGGTCTACTGGTACGACGGGGCGCGCCGCCGCATCCATACGGCGGAGCAGCAGTCGATCGCCGAGCTGCCCGACGTGAAGGTCCGGCTCGGGAACCTGAACGCGAACAACCAGCAGAAGGGCGTCGACTCGCTGATCCGCACCGACCTGGAATCGCTGGCCCGGCACCGCGCGATCAGCGATGCGGCCCTCATCGGCGGCGACGAGGACCTGGTCTCGGCGGTCGAGGCCGCGCAGGGGTACGGGGCGCGGGTCCACCTCTGGGGCATCGAGGCGCCCGAGGGCCGCAACCAGGCCGAGCCGCTGCTCTGGGAGGTGGACAGCCAGCGAACCTTCGACCTCGACTTCTTCAAGCCGTACGTGTCACGGCGGGCGGCCGCCACCTACGACGCGCCCGCAGGGGCCCGCCCCAGCCGTGAGGACGTCCGCTTCGTCGGCGCCCAGATCGCCGCGAAGTGGCTCGCCTCCCGGGGCCGGGAGACCTTGCAGGAGTTGCTCCATGGCCACCCGTACCTCCCCGGCTCCGTCGACCAGGACCTGCTGGTCGAGGCGGAGGGCCTGCTGCAGTATTCGCTGCGCGGTCAGGCGGACCTGAGACGGGCGCTGCGGGACGGCTTCTGGGAGCACCTGAGGGCGCAGTACTGAGAGCCGGGCTGCTCCGGCCGGACCGGCGCCCGGTCCGGCCGGTGCTCAGCCGGCGATCCGGTCCCAGAAGCCGCTGAGGGCGTCGGCCGTAGCCTTCGGCCGGTCGGTGTTGGGGGAGTGCTCGGCGCCGCGGACGACGGTGCGGTGGGCGCGCAGCCGTACGGCCATGTCGTCGAGGACCGGGATCGGCCAGGTGTCGTCGCGTTCACCGGAGAGGACGTGCTTGGGCAGGTCCACGGCGGCGAGTTCGGCGACCCGGTCGGGTTCCGCGCAGAGTTGGCGGCCCGTGGCGATGAGCTGGGCGGGTTTGGTGGCGAGCCAGCGGCGGCGCAGATCGGCACGGTCGTCCAGCCCCGCATCGAGGGCGCCCGTGTCGGCCTCCTCGGGCTCCGGTGCCTCCATCGCCTGGATGGCGTCCCACACCTGCTCCATGTCCATCACGGCCAGGGCGTCCCGCAACAGCTTCACGCGCTCCTGCTGGCCGACCGAGATCTGGGCGGGGCCCGAGGCCATGAGGGTGAGCGAGGCGAAGGGGGAGGCGTCCATCAGCACGGCGGCGCGGGAGATCTGGCCGCCGAGCGAGTGACCGACCAGGTGCAGTCGGCCGCCGTCGCTCACGGCCCGCGCCTGGGCGAGCAGGTCCTTGGCCAACTCCGCCTGCGCGTACGGTGCTTCGTCGGCCTCGGCTCCAGGGCTCTCGTACTGCCCGCGCCCGTCCACGGCGACCGTGCGGTATCCGGCCGCCGCCAGCGGCTCGTGCAGCGCGATGAAGTCCTCCTTGCTCCCCGTGAACCCAGGCACGAGCAACACGCTCCCCTTCACCGCCACGCCCGCCTCGATGACGGCGAACTCCCCACGGGGAGTACGCAGATGGTGGGCGCGGGCGCCGGGGGCAGGGGTGAAGGAGGGGGACGGCTCATGGGGAGCGTAACGGTCCACCAAGGGCGCGGAGGGTGGGGATGGGCCGCGTGGCCGGGTGCGCGGCCAGCCCCCGAACGGACGCCTGGGGGTCAAGGGGCACCTCCCGCTCGAGCGCAGCCGAGGGGGAGGGGACGGGTAGGGGCGGCGGGGGCGAGAAACCCCTGAAAGGCCGAAGGCCCGGCCCCCCAGGGGAACCGGACCTTCACACGACAGGACGGCCTCAGCCCTCCGTACCCTCCACCACAGCCACAGCCTTCCGCGTACGCCGCCGCGGAGCAGGAGCCTCGCCCCCCGCCTCCTCGGCAGCAGCCGAAGCCACCGCCTTCCGCGTACGCCGCGGCTTGGTCGCCTGCTCCTCCGTCGGCTGCGCGGGCACCGCCCCCTCAGCCGTCTCCACGGTCTTGCGGGTCCGGCGGCGCGGCTTGGCCACAGCCTCGGCGGTGTCCACGGCGGCCTCGGCGGCGTTGTCGGTCGTCTCGACGACCGGCTCGGCAGCCTTCCGGGTCCGTCGGCGGGGCTTGGCCGGTGCCTCCTCGGCGGCGGCCTCCTCGCTCACGACCTCGGTGGGCGCGGCGACCTTGCGCGTACGGCGACGCGGCTTGGTCACGGCCTCGGCGGCCGGCTCGACGCCGGTCGCCCCCTCGGCCGTGTCGACCGCGGCCTCGGCGGCAGGAGCCGCGACGGCGGCCGCCGCCTTGCGGGTCCGACGACGCGGGGCCGCGGCCGGAGCCTCGACCACCGCCTCCTCGGCGACAGCCTCGACCACGCTCTCGGCAGCCGTCTCCACGGTCTTGCGGGTCCGGCGGCGCGGCTTGGCCACAGCCTCGGCGGTGTCCACGGCGGCCTCGGCGGCGTTGTCGGTCGTCTCGACGACCGGCTCGGCAGCCTTCCGGGTCCGTCGGCGGGGCTTGGCCGGTGCCTCCTCGGCGGCGGCCTCCTCGCTCACGACCTCGGTGGGCGCGGCGACCTTGCGCGTACGGCGACGCGGCTTGGTCACGGCCTCGGCGGCCGGCTCGACGACCGGCTCCACGACAGCAGTGCCCTCAGCGGTGTCCAGCGACGCTTCCGCGGCGGGCGCGGCCTCGGCCACCGGAGTGGCGGCGGTCTCCACCGACTTGCGCGTACGACGGTGACGCGGCTTGGGAGCCTCCTCCACCGACTCGGCGGGCGCGACGGTGTCGACCACGACCTCCGCCCGCTCGACCGGCGCGCTCTCGACGGTCTCGGTCTCGATCACGGCCTCGGCGGCCGGGTTCACCCCGGCACGCGTGCGGCGGCGACGGCGAGGCGTACGAGGCTCGGACGCGCCGGAGTCGGAGTCCGGCGTCTGCGTTGCAGACGGCTCGGTGACCGCGGCGGCCTCCGGGGACGCCCCGTCGACGGTGGCACCACCGCGCGTACGCCGGCGGCGACGCGGCGTACGCGCCGGGCGCTCCCGCTCCCGCTCACGCTCGGCGGACGACGGGCCGGAAGCACCGGCGCCACGGCCGCCACGCCCGCGCGGACCACGCCCGCCCGGCTCGCCGAGGTCTTCCAGCTCCTCCGCGTCCAGCCCGGCCCGGGTGCGCTCGGAGCGCGGCAGGACACCCTTCGTGCCCGCGGGGATGCTCAGTTCCTCGAAGAGGTGCGGGGACGTGGAGTACGTCTCCGGCGGGTCGTTGAACCCGAGGTCCAGCGCCTTGTTGATGAGCTGCCAGCGCGGGATGTCGTCCCAGTCGACGAGGGTGATCGCGATGCCCTTGGCCCCCGCGCGGCCCGTACGGCCGATGCGGTGCAGGTACGTCTTCTCGTCCTCGGGGGACTGGTAGTTGATGACGTGGGTGACACCCTCGACGTCGATGCCGCGTGCGGCGACGTCGGTGCAGACGAGGACGTCCACCTTGCCGTTGCGGAAGGCGCGCAGCGCCTGCTCGCGGGCGCCCTGGCCGAGGTCGCCGTGGACCGCGCCGGAGGCGAAGCCGCGCTGCTTGAGCTGGTCGGCGAGGTCGGCGGCCGTGCGCTTGGTGCGGCAGAAGACCATGGCCAGACCCCGGCCGTCGGCCTGCAGTATGCGCGCGACCAGCTCAGGCTTGTCCATGTTGTGCGCGCGGTAGATGTGCTGCGAGGTGTTGCGGACCGTCGCGCCCTCGTCGTCCGGAGCCGTGGCGCGGATGTGCGTCGGCTGGGACATGTAGCGGCGGGCGAGGCCGATGACCGCGCCCGGCATGGTCGCCGAGAACAGCATCGTCTGGCGGCGGGCCGGAAGCATGTTGATGATCTTCTCGACGTCGGGCAGGAAGCCCAGGTCGAGCATCTCGTCGGCCTCGTCGAGGACCAGGCACTTGACGTTCTTGAGGTTCAGCTTCTTCTGGCCCGCGAGGTCGAGGAGGCGCCCGGGGGTGCCGATGACGACGTCGACGCCCTTCTTGAGGGCCTCGACCTGGGGCTCGTAGGCGCGGCCGCCGTAGATCGCGGTGACGCGGACGTTGCGCACCTTGCCGGCGGTCAGCAGGTCGTTGGTGACCTGGGTGCACAGCTCGCGCGTGGGGACGACGACGAGCGCCTGCGGCGAGTCGACGAGGTCCTCGGGCTTCGCGCGGCCGGCCTCGACGTCGGCGGGGACGACGACGCGCTCGAGGAGGGGGAGACCGAAGCCCAGCGTCTTGCCGGTGCCGGTCTTGGCCTGGCCGATGACGTCGGTGCCGGAGAGGGCGACCGGGAGCGTCATCTCCTGGATGGGGAAGGGGTTGATGATGCCGACGGCCTCAAGGGCCTCGGCCGTCTCGGGAAAGATGCCGAGATCGCGGAAAGTCGTAGTCAGGGTGCTGCCTCTTCTGTGTACGCGGTGTGAGGCGAGCGCGGGGGTCGTGTCGGACCGTGCCGGGGACGTCGGCCACCGCACGGGCGGGCCGTGTGGCACGGGACCACTGCCGACGCTCTAGCGCTCATACCGCTGAGGGGTTCCCTCCGGACGCCGTACGCGGAGTGCCGTACGGAAAAGGAGGGCTGTCGGGTCGGAGCCGATCGGGCCACCGACCGGGCATCCTCATGCGTGCGGCCTGTCGAGGCCGCGTCGAACTACGTCGCGGTACCAGCAGGCGCATTACCACCATACCTCGGAATCGCGCATATGCGATGGCCGATTTGGTCACGTAGTCGTCGTCACACTGAATGGCGCACAGAATGGCGCACCGAATGACCGGGCCCTTCCGCCTTGCGCGGAGCGGGCTATTGTGCGCTGCATGACCACGTCTGACAAGCCTGAGAACGCCAGCGGCGGCGAGTCCGCCGACGCCGCCGACACCACGGAGGTCACCGGGATCGCCGCCCAGGACTGGGAGCGGGCCTCCGCCGACCCGCAGTACCGCGCCGCGGTGGTGGACCTGCTGGGCGCGCTGGCGTACGGGGAGCTGGCGGCGTTCGAACGGCTCGCTGAGGACGCGAAGCTGGCGCCGACCCTCGTCGACAAGGCGGAGCTGGCGAAGATGGCGGCGGCCGAGTTCCACCACTTCGAGAGGCTCGCCGGCCGCCTCACCGAGATCGGGGAGGAGCCGACGCGTGCCATGGAGCCGTTCGTCGACGCGCTCGACGGCTTCCACAAGCAGACGGCCCCCTCGGACTGGCTGGAGGGGCTCGTCAAGGCCTATGTCGGCGACTCGATCGCCAGTGACTTCTACCGGGAGGTCGCCGCGCACCTCGACTCGGACACGCGCTCGCTCGTGCTCGCGGTGCTCGACGACACGGGGCACGCCGGTTTCGCCGTGGAGAAGGTCCGGGCGGCGATCGACGAGGACCCACGGGTGGGCGGTCGACTGGCGCTGTGGGCGCGGAGGTTGATGGGAGAGGCGCTGTCGCAGTCGCAGCGGGTGGTGGCCGACCGGGACGCCCTGTCCACGATGCTGGTGGGCGGTGTGGCCGACGGCTTCGATCTCGCCGAGGTGGGGCGGATGTTCTCGCGGATCACCGAGGCGCACACCAAGCGGATGGCCGCGCTGGGCCTGGCCGCGTGAGCGCCTAGTCGCCGTGGGGCGCGGTGCCGTCCTGCGGGTGCGGGTCTCGTCGTGGCCTGTCGCGCAGTTCCCCGCGCCCCTGGACGGGCGGCTTCGCCGCCGTCAGGGGATCTTCCTCACGCCGTCGCCGAGCTGCTGCGTCGAAAGCGCTCCGTCGGGCGGAGGAGCAGGGAGAGGGAGGCCGCCGCGACGACCAGGGCGCCGGTGAGGACCAGCAGGTAGTTGGCGGAGCCGAGTGCCGTGTGTGTCAGGAAGGCGCCGAAGAGACCGCCCGCGGTGCCCGTCGGCAGGACCAGGGCGCGGGACGGCAGACGGTGCGGCAGGCGGTAGACGGCGGCGCAGGCGAGGGCGAAGCCGAGGAGTGCGGATCCGAGTGCTTCCAAGAACATGATCGGGTTCCCTCCCGCACGGCCTGGCCTGGGCAAATCGGTCGTAGCCGGTACTACCCGCGAGGCATGGGACGCAATCATCGTCTGTGGACGAGATGTGGCCGACCTGTGCGGCGCGCCCCGTGGTGACCATGATGTGCGGGCGTACGGAGGGGGCCTGGTGGTTTCACACCACCGGGCCCCCTCCGTACGCCTCTTGTGCTGGTGACTACAGCGCGCTGAAGCCCACCTTGCGGACGGTCGGCTCGCCGATGTCGACGTAAGCGAGACGGTCGGCCGGGATCAGCACCTTGCGGCCGTGCTCGTCCGTGAGGCTCAGCAGGGCCGACTTGCCGGCCAGCGCCTCGGCAACCGCGCGCTCGACCTCCTCGGCACTCTGACCGCTCTCCAGAACGATCTCGCGCGGCGCGTGCTGCACGCCGATCTTGACCTCCACGGCTATGTCCCTCCGACGGTCAGTGAAATGCGCGGGCTTCCGCGCCGTACGCAGCACACATTAGCCCGGTGAGGGGACGTACACGCTCCGCCTGAGAACGCCAGGAGCGAACAGGGGGCGGGAACAAATCCCCGAACCAGGGAGTGGCCCGCCGGACCGTGGGGTCAGTGCTGGTCGATGCCGTGCAGCGGGAAGCCCGCGATACCGCGCCAGGCCAGCGAGGCCAGCAGTTGGACCGCCTGCTCGCGCGGGACGCTGCGGTCGCTGTGCAGCCACGACCGCGCCACCACCTGGGAGAGGCCGCCCAGGCCCGAGGCGAGGAGCATCGACTCCGCGCGGGAGAGGCCGGTGTCCTCCGCGATGACGTCGCAGATCGCCTCGGCGCACTCGTTGGTGACCTTGTCGACGCGCTCGCGCACGGCGGGCTCGTTCGTCAGGTCGGACTCGAAGACCAGCCGGAAGGCGCCGCCCTCGTCCTCGACGTACGCGAAATAGGCGTCCATCGTCGCCCGGACCCGCTGCTTGTTGTCCGTCGTCGACGCCAGCGCGCCGCGCACGGCCTGGATCAGCGACTCGCAGTGCTGGTCCAGCAGGGCCAGGTAGAGGTCGAGCTTGCCGGGGAAGTGCTGGTAGAGCACCGGCTTGCTGACTCCGGCGCGCTCGGCGATGTCGTCCATCGCGGCCGAGTGATAGCCCTGGGCCACGAAGACTTCCTGGGCGGCGCCCAGCAACTGGTTCCGTCGGGCTCGGCGCGGCAGGCGTGTGCCCCGCGGGCGCGCCGCCTCTGTCTGCTCGATGGCTGTCACGCCGCCTCCCAAGATCGTCCACATGCGGTGTGCGCCGCGCCGCCATCGTACTTTTCGGTAACCCGGGTGTGCGCGGTGCGAGCGCAGAATTTCACGGACCGGACAGCGGGAAAAGTGCCGCCAACCGCGTCAAACAGGGGCAGGGTGGACAGGAGGAAGCCCTTTCTCGTCACCGGTCGTCGTCCCTGGTGAGGATCGGGTTACCGGTAGTCGTCCTCGTCCAGGGAGACCACGCGGGCCTGTTCCGCCAGATCGGCCTCGTTGGCCGCGTCCGGGTCGACGTCGGTCAACGGGTCGTCCCGGTCTGGGGCGACCTCGGCGTGCTGCTCGGCGGCATCGGCCTCGGGGGCCTCCACATCGTCGAACTCCACGGAGTCCTCCTCCTCGACGAAGGTGTCGGGATCGGTCGGATCTACGGCCATCGTGGGTTCCCCTTCCTGCTGCTGCCCTGGTGCCGCCGGAACGTCCCGACGGCGGCGGGGGCCACGTACGGGTGCCCTGTTCGCGAGACCGGATGCGTTGTCACGGGCCTGCCTTGTGGCGGCTCGCGAGCCTGGTCGTGCGTATGGCTCACGGGCCTGTTCGTGAGAGCGCTTGCGAGCCCGTCCCCGGGCACGCTCCGAGCGCGTCTGTGAGCCCGTCTCCGAGCCTAGGAGACAGGTCATCGCGGCGCTACGCGGTCGATCCGGTGCGATGCGGTTCGGGGCGGTGAGCCCACCGTCGGGTCGGCGGCGAGTGCTTCGTGCCCGGTACCCCGTGAGAAGTGGCTGATTTGCGGTGTGTTCTGTGACGGCGAACACATGAGCCACTGCGTGATCGTCTCGTAACATTGCCCGCATGTCTTCGACCGAGCTCCCGTCCCTGCTGAGCGCCACCGCGTCGCCGAGGGCGAGTGCCGTGCGCGTGGCACCCGGCGAGCGGCTGAGGCCGGTCCGGTTGCCGGGGATCACGCTGTCGGTGCGGTCGAGACCGCCCGCGCGCGAAGGACTGCCGCCCGCCCTGTACGTGCACGGCCTGGGCGGCTCCTCGCAGAACTGGTCCGCGCTGATGCCGCTGCTCGACGGGCTCGTCGACAGTGAGGCGCTCGACCTGCCCGGCTTCGGCGACTCGCCGCCGCCGGACGACGGCAACTACTCCGTCACGGGACACGCCCGCGCGGTCATCCGTTACCTCGACTCCGCCGGGCGTGGCCCCGTGCACCTCTTCGGCAACTCTCTCGGCGGCGCGATCACGACCCGCGTCGCCGCTCTGCGCCCCGATCTGGTGCGCACCCTGACGCTCGTCTCGCCGGCCCTGCCGGAGCTCCGCGTGCAGCGGACCGCCGTGCCCACGGCGATGCTCGCGCTGCCGGGCATCTCGGCGCTCTTCAGCCGCTTCACCAAGGGCTGGAGCGCCGAGCAGCGTGTACGGGGCGTCACCGCGCTCTGTTACGGCGACCCGGGCCGGGTCACGGAGGAGGGCTTCCGCAACGCCGTGGAGGAGATGGAGCGGCGCCTCCAACTGCCGTACATGTGGGACGCGTTGACGCGTTCGGCGCGGGGGCTCGTGGACGCCTACACTCTGGGCGGTCAGCACTCGCTCTGGCGCCAGGCGGAGCGGGTCCTCGCCCCGACCCTCCTTGTCTACGGCCGACGCGATCAGCTCGTCGGCTACCGCATGGCCCAGCGCGCGGCCCGCTCCTTGCGCGACTCCCGCCTCGTCTCCCTGCCGGACGCGGGGCACGTGGCGATGATGGAGTACCCGGAGGCGGTGGCCGCCGCGTTCCGTGAGCTGCTCGCGGATGCGGGGCGGTCGCGGGGCGGGGCGGATGTGGAGCCGGTGGGTGAGGAACCATCGGGTTCGGAGCCGGTGGGTTCTGGTCTGGTGGGTGCCTCGTCGGTGGGTTCGTCTTCGGGGTCGGTCGGTGTTTCGGGTGAGGGTGGTTCGGTGAGTGGCGGTGGCTCGGTCGGCGCCGACGACGGCGACGCGGTCGCCGAAGGGCCGCCCAAGGGCTCGCCCGGCGTGGGGAGCTGAGGCGCGGCGTGGGACGGCACAGCCGCAAGGGGCGGGCGCCGAAAGGCGACACAAGTGATGTCGACATAAGGACAGCCGGGACAGCGACGTCCGCCGGGCCGGGCGACCGCGCGGCGGCGCCTTCGCGAGCGCCCGGCGCGGAGGAGCCCCGAGGCGCGCGGACCGGGGGCCCGGGGTACGGGTACGACACAACGTCGGGGCAAGGGCTTCCGGGGCAGGGGCTACCGGGTCAGGGCAGGCCGGGATTCGGCGGTGGTGGGCCTGGGCAGCAGAGCGCGCCGCGGTTCGGTGGTGGTGCGCCCGGGCAGCAGGGGGTGCGTTTCGCCGACGGCACGCCCGCGCACGGCTTCCCGCGTCTGCCCGACGGCACACCGGCACACGGCGTACCGCGATACGCGGACGGCACCCCGGCGCACGGTTTTCCCCGCCTTCCCGACGGCACGCCCGCGCACGGCTTCCCGCGCCTTTCGGACGGTGCCCAGGACGGCGGTCGTCCGTCGAGTCGTGGGGAGCACCCCGAGCAGCGTGAAGCGGGCGGGGGTGGGGCCACTTGGTGGTGGTAGGCGCGGGCCGGGTGTCGGACACGGCGTGGCGCAGGGGTCGCCCGCGGGGGCTCCGTATGGTGGGCCGGGCGAGGCGTCACCCCATGGCGCCCCGTACGGCGTGCCTCCGGAGGGTTCGGGCCGTCGTATCCCCATTCCCCGGCAGCGGCAGGAGACCATGCCCCCCGGTGGCCCCCGCCAGGCTTATCTGGACGCCTTCGACGAGGTCGACGACGTCTTCGCACCCGGCCGGACCCATCGTGGCGCGCCGGGTGCCGACGACGGCTGGGCCGAGACGGCTCCGGAGGAGCAACCGCCGCGCGGGCGGTCGCCGCACGAGCAGCCGCACGAGCGGCCGCCGGGCGACGGGACCGGGGCCGCGGGGACGGCGAAGGGCGGCAAGGGACGGGCGTTCACCGGGATCGCGGCGGCCGCGGTCACCACCGTGCTCGTGGTCGTCGTGGGCGGGCAGATGGCCGTCGGGGAGGACGACACCGTCACTCGCCAGCCGCAGGCCGCCGACGAGCGTGCCGTGCGCGACGCCTCGCGCAGCGACAACCGGCCCACCCCTCCTGTTTCTCCCAGCCCGACCGCGACCCCGCTGTCGTACGACCAGAAGATGGACAAGAAGTACCCGCTCGCCGCGGATCTGGAGGGCGGCGGAAAGTTCGAGGCGGTCAAGGGCTTCGACAAGGCGCCGGGGGCGGGACAGAAGTACCGCTACCGGGTCGACGTCGAGAAGGGCCTCGGACTCGAAGCGGAGCTGTTCGCCGAGGCCGTCCAGAAGACCCTGAACGACGACCGCAGTTGGGCCCACAGCGGCGGCCGTACGTTCGAGCGGATCTCCTCGGGGGCCCCCGACTTCGTGATCACGCTCGCGAGCCCGGGTACCACCGCGATCTGGTGCGCCAAGTCGGGCCTCGACACCACCGTGGACAACGTGTCCTGCGACTCGGCCGCCACCGAGCGCGTGATGATCAACGCGTACCGCTGGGCGCAGGGCGCTGAGACGTACGGCGACGAGATGCACGCGTACCGACAGATGTTGATCAATCACGAGATCGGTCACCGTCTCGGCTACGGCCATGAGACCTGCGACAAGAACGGCGAACTCGCGCCGGTCATGCAGCAGCAGAGCAAGTTCCTGACCTTCGGCGGGATCACCTGCAAAGCCAATCCCTGGCCCTACCCGGGGAGTTGACGAGACTCTCCGCGTCGTCGATCGACGCGGAGTGACCAAGTGATCCCTTAGCGCGACAAAACGCGTACCGCTAGCGAAAGTTACGACCGTTCACCCCTTTTGGTGGCGCGATGGACAACCGTCCGTCGCGCCGCCGCCTTGTCCGCATACGTTCGTCCCGCTGCGGGCCGCCGGGCGAACGGCGGCTCCTCAAACGGGAGATCGGGGGTGCACGCGTGCGCATCGGACTGCTTACGGAGGGTGGCTATCCGTATGTGAGCGGTGACGCCAGGCTCTGGTGCGACCGACTCGTACGTGGGCTGGAGCGAGACGAGTTCGACGTCTACGCGCTCAGCCGGAGCGAGCGGCAGGAGGACGAGGGCTGGATCCCGCTGCCGCCACAGGTCCGCCGGGTCCGCACGGCCCCGCTGTGGACGGCCGAGGACGACGGGATCGTCCATGGCCGACGCGCGCGAAGGCGCTTCGCTGAGGCGTACGGGGAGCTGGTGGCGGCTGTCTGTTCGGGGGGAGCCGGCGGAACGGGCGGGGTCGGAACTGCGGGCGGGATCGGAGGTGTGACCGGAACGGTCCTCGAAGGGGCGGTCGCGAAGGGCCTCGACGGTCCCGCCGTGGATGGTCTCGATGGTGCGGCCGGTGCTGAGGCGGACCGTTTCGGCAACGCGCTGTACGGGCTTGCCGAACTGGCCCGGGACGAGGGCGGACTCGTCGGTGCGCTGCGTTCCGAGGCCGCCGTCCGCACGCTGGAGCGCGCCTGTCGCGCGCCGGGCGCACTGCGAGGGGCGCGCGAGGCTCGTGTCCCGGATCTGCTGACGGTCGCCTCGCATCTCGAACGCGCCCTGCGCCCCCTCTCGCTCGACTGGTACGAGGACGACGGGCTCGGCGCCGTCGACCTGTGCCATGCGGCGGCGGGCGGGTCGGCCGCGCTGCCCGGACTGTTGGCCCGTCACTTCCACGGGGTGCCGCTCCTGGTCACCGAGTACGGCGTGCCGCTACGGGCGCACTACCTCGGGACCTCGGGACAGGCGCCGGTACGCGCGCTCCTCGCGGCCTTCCACCGGCGGCTGACGGCGGAGGTGTACCGGCGGGCCGCCTGCCTCACCCCCGGCAACACCCATGCCCGCCGCTGGCAGGAGCGCTGCGGCGCCGACCGAGCCAAGATCCGTACGGTCTACCCCGGCATGGACGCCGCCCGCTTCGCCGAGGTGGGCGAGTCGCCGGCGTGCGCGGACCCCCACACGCTGGTGTGGGTGGGCCGCATCGAGCCCGCCAAGGACCTGATCTCGCTGCTGCATGCCTTCGCCGAGGTCCGGCGGGCGGAGCCGAGGGCGCGGCTCAGGATCGTCGGAGCGGCCGCGGGGGCCGAGGCCACCGCCTATCTGGGCCACTGCAAGGCCCTCGCCGCGCAGCTCTTCCCCGACGAGGCGGACGGTGTCCACGCGGTCGGCGACCACCCCGTCTCCTTCGAGGAGATCGGTGACCCGGCCGTTCCCGACCTCGCCGAGGCGTACGGTGCCGGGGCGGTGGTCGTGCTGTCGAGTGTGGTCGAGGGCTTCCCGATCAGTCTGGTCGAGGCCATGTTCTGCGGTCGGCCCACCGTCTCCACCGACGTGGGGGCTGTCGTGGAGGTCATCGGCGGCACCGGGCTCGTCGTCCCCCCGCGTAATCCGCGGGCGCTCGCCGAAGCGTGCGTGGCGCTCCTGCGTGAACCCGAGCGCCGTGCGCGCCTGGGCGCGGCCGCCCGCGCCCGTGCCCTCGAACTCTTCACGGTGGAGCAGAACGTCGCGGCATTTCGTGGCATCTACCTGGAGATCGTCTCCCACGCCCCCGTGCACAGGATCGTCCTCGACGACACCGGTGGACCACTGCCCTTCGGGTCCCCTGCCGAGTCCCACGTCCCAGGCCGCTGGACCGAGTCCCGCCCGATGGCGGGTGGCCTCGGGTCGCGGGAGTGGCTGGGGTGGCGGGAGTCGCCGGGGTCGTTGGGGTTGCCGGCGGGGCGGGGATCTCCGCGGCCGCGGCGGCGGGCGCCGGTGCGGTGGGGCCGGGCGGGGTGCCGTCGGACGGCCACGGTGGGCGGTTGGCTCGCCCGTGCGGGCTACGACGTCGGGCCGGGACGTGCTGTCCGGGCGGGACGGGATGCCTGGGCGGAGCCGGGTGCCGGGGCCGGACGCGGCGTTGCTGACGGGCGGGACTTCGGCTGCTGGGACCACGGCCTCGGCGGCGGCCACGGCGGCGGCTGCGACCACGGAGCCGGCAGTGGCCACGGGTTCGGCCCCGCGCACGGCTCAGGCGGCAGCGGCAGCGGCAGCGGCGGCCACGTCGGCTGCGGGCTCGGTGCGGGCTGTCGAGGAGCCTTCGGCTGTCACCGCCGAGGAGTCGGTCCCCGCCGCCGAGGAGTCGGTCCCCGCCGCCGGGGAGCCGGTGCCCGCGGGGGAGGGGGCGCGATGAGCGAGCTGCGACTGGACGGACTGGACGGACTGGACGGGTGCGATGCGAAGCTCCCGCCGGAGGCCGTGACTTCGGGCGACCCCCTGGCCTCGCGGGACCTCGTCGCCCCGCCCGGTCCTGCGCTCCGGGTGGACGACGACCTTGCCCCGCCCGAGGCCGCACCCCGGTCTGCTCCCCGGCGCGGTGCCGTGGACCCCGTGAAGGCCCTGATGCACCGGCACCGGGAACTCTGCGAGCGGGCGGTCGACCCCTTGGAGATCGCCGCCGGGCTGGAGGCCCACGGGGTGACCGACCGGACGGCAGCCCGCTTCCGGCACCGCGACGTGTTCTCGCTCGCCGAGGAGATGTACGCACGCGCGTCGCGCGACGGGGAGGAACCCACGGAGCGGGAGCTGGTGCCGAGCGCGCCCGGCGCACGCCGTGGCTGGGCCGTGTTCGCCCTCTTGCCGGGCGCCCTGTGCGCGGCGGGCGTCGCCGGAGTGCGGCTCACCGACGGCCAACCCCGTCTCGTGGCCGCGGCCCTCGGCGCCCTCGCGGTGGCGCTCGGCCTCCGTGCGGCACTCGACCGGGGTCCACTGCGCGCACCGTCCGGCACCGCGGGCCGCACCCGCACCTGGACGTGCTGGCTCATCGCCTACGCCCTTCTCGGCGACGGCCTGCTCACCGCCGGACTCACAGGCGGGCCCCACGGCCTCTGGCCCCTGGCCGTCGCCCCCGTACTCGCGCTCGCCCTGTCCTGCGCTCCCGCCGTCTGGTGCGCCCACCTCCTCTCCGCGCGGGCCCGCCGCAAACTCAGCAACAGCCGCGGCCTCGCGGAGTTCGCGGAGTCCATGAAGCCCCTGGTCCTCGGGGTGTCCGCACTCCACCTCGGTGCCCTGGCCGCCCTGCTGGCGCTGTGCGGGGCGGTCCTGGACGAGCCCACCGAGTACGCGGGCGCCGCCGCCCTCGGGGCGCTCCTGCTGCTCGCGCGTCTCCTCATCGCTCACGGCTTCTCCCAGGCCCCGGTGGTCGCCCTCCGCGCAGCCGCGCTTGCCGAGGCGGTCGCGCTGGGCACGGTCTTCGCGAGCCGCCTGCCCGGCTGCTCCTTCCTGGCCGCCCCCGTCGAGACGATCACCCGCGCCTGGGGTCCCGCGGCCGTACCCGCGCTCGTGTGCGGCGGCGCCGCGCTCACCCTGCTCGTCCACGCCACCCGCACGCTCACCCGGGCCTCGGCCCACGCCCTGCCCCCCGGGGCGACCTGACCCCCTCGGGCTTCGCACCACGGCCGTACCGCCACGCGAAATCCGAGCCCGATCGACGCACGGGGCTTCCGTCCCGGACGTCCCTTCCCGCCGGGCCGACACCGCGGGCCACCTCAGCACCCACGGCACCACCCCATAAGGAGAACGCCAGATGATCACCACCCGAACCGGAGAGCCCGCCCCGGGAGCCGCCCGATGAGGGTCCTGCTGATCGGAGCCAACGGATACCTCGGCCGCTTCGTCGCCGAACGTCTGCTCGCCGACCCGGCCGTCCAACTCACCGCGCTCGGCCGCGGCGACGACGCCGACGTACGGTTCGACCTCGCCACCGGCAGCCCCGGCGCGCTCACCCGCTTCCTGGACGCCGTCCACCCCGGAGTGGTCGTCAACTGCGCGGGCGCCACCCGGGGCGGCGCCCGCGAACTCACCCGGCACAACACCGTCGCCGTCGCCACCGTCTGCGAGGCCCTGCGCCGCAGCGGCTGCGGGGCACGTCTGGTGCAACTCGGCTGCGGCGCGGAGTACGGTCCCAGCCAGCTCGGGTCCTCCACCGCCGAGGACGCCGTGCCCCGCCCCGGCGGCCCGTACGGTGTGAGCAAGCTCGCCGCCACCGAACTCGTCCTCGGCTCCGGCCTGGACGCCGTGGTCCTGCGGGTCTTCTCACCCGCCGGCCCCGGCACGCCCGCCGGCTCCCCGCTCGGCCGTCTCGCCGAAGCCATGCGCCGCGCCATGCAGTCCGGCGACGGCGAACTCAAACTCGGCGGCCTCGGCGTCCAGCGCGACTTCGTCGACGTACGCGATGTCGCCCGCGCCGTCCACGCCGCCTCGCTCTCCGCCGCCCAAGGCGTGATCAACATCGGCTCGGGCCGCGCCGTGCGCCTCCGTGACGCCGCGGCCGTCCTCGCCCGCGTCGCCGGCTACGGGGGAGCCCTCCACGAACTGGACGCCCCGCCCCCTCAGGTCGACCATCGGCCACCCCGCCCCGAACCCGACCACGCCGCGCCCGTCTCCTACCCCTACCCGGACGGCTGCGGCAGCTGGCAGCAGGCCGATGTGCGCACCGCCCGCGACCGGCTCGGCTGGCGGCCCCGCATCAACCTGGAGGAGTCCCTCGCCGACATCTGGATGGAGGCGGCATGCCGTATCTGACCCCCGCCCCCTCGGGCATCGCCCGCACCGGCTTAAGCCAGGGCATCGGCGTCCCCGGCTATGCCCACCCCTCGTCGCTCCACTGGAATGGGGCGAACTCACCCGCCCGGCACCCCTTGCACTGGGTCGCCCTCGACGTCTCCGACGGCCCCGGCACCCGCCCCGACCGGCACTGTCTGGAGGCCGCCGGACGGTTGCGGAACGCGGGCGTCCAGGTCCTCGGCCGGGTGGACATGACTTTCGGGGCGCGTGCCTTCGCCGAGATCGCCGCCGACGCCCGCCGCTATCTCGACTGGTACCTCGTCGACGGCTTCCTCCTGGACCGCTGTCCCACCGAGCGCGGCTCCCTCGCCGAGACCGGCCGCGCGGTCACCACACTCCGTGCCCTCCTCGGCGGCGGCCACGTCGTCCTCGGCCATGGCACCCATCCGCATCCCGGGTATGTCGAGATCGCCGACCAACTGGTGACCTTCGCCGGCCCCTGGAGCGACTACCGGTGGTCGCAGGTGGCCGAATGGACCGCCGACCATCCCCCCGAGCGCTTCTGCCACTTCGTCCACGGCGTCCCGCGCGGTCACCTCGACGAGGCGCTGCGGATCGCCCGCTGGCAGGGTGCCGCCACGATCTACCTCACGGACCGCACCGACCGCCACGGGAGGATCGACCCCTGGGAGACGATGCCCGGCTACTGGGACGAAGTCGTCTCGCTGATTGGGACGGGTGTCTCGGAATGAAAAAGGGCGTGGCAGTGTTACGGGGAGAACAACTGTAGTGATTGACCGACCAACGGAGTCCCCGTGTCGCTGCCACCCCTGGTCGAGCCCGCTTCCGAGCTCACCGTAGACGAGGTCCGCAGGTACTCCCGCCACCTGATCATCCCCGACGTCGGGATGGACGGGCAGAAGCGGCTGAAGAACGCCAAGGTGCTCTGTGTGGGCGCCGGCGGCCTGGGCTCGCCGGCGCTGATGTACCTGGCCGCGGCGGGCGTAGGGACGCTCGGCATCGTGGAGTTCGACGAGGTCGACGAGTCGAACCTGCAGCGCCAGATCATCCACAGCCAGGCCGACATCGGCCGCTCCAAGGCCGAGTCCGCCCGTGACTCCGTCCTCGGCATCAACCCGTACGTGAACGTGATCCTCCACGAAGAGCGGCTCGAGGCCGAGAACGTGATGGACATCTTCAGCCAGTACGACCTGATCGTCGACGGCACGGACAACTTCGCGACCCGCTACCTGGTCAACGACGCGGCCGTGCTGCTGAACAAGCCGTACGTGTGGGGCTCGATCTACCGCTTCGACGGCCAGGCCTCCGTCTTCTGGGCCGAGCACGGCCCCTGCTACCGCTGCCTCTACCCGGAGCCCCCGCCGCCGGGCATGGTTCCCTCCTGCGCCGAGGGCGGCGTCCTGGGCGTGCTGTGCGCGTCCATCGGCTCCATCCAGGTCAACGAGGCCATCAAGCTCCTCGCGGGTATCGGTGAGCCGCTGGTCGGCCGCCTGATGATCTACGACGCCCTGGAGATGCAGTACCGCCAGGTCAAGGTCCGCAAGGACCCCAACTGCGCCGTCTGCGGCGAGAACCCCACCGTCACCGAGCTCATCGATTACGAGGCCTTCTGCGGCGTCGTCTCCGAGGAGGCCCAGGAGGCGGCCGCCGGCTCGACGATCACTCCCAAGCAGCTCAAGGAGTGGATCGACGACGGCGAGAACATCGAGATCATCGACGTCCGCGAGATCAACGAGTACGAGATCGTCTCCATTCCGGGCGCCAAGCTGATCCCGAAGAACGAGTTCCTCATGGGCACCGCCCTGGAGGCCCTCCCGCAGGACAAGAAGATCGTCCTGCACTGCAAGACGGGTGTCCGCAGTGCGGAAGTCCTCGCGGTCCTGAAGTCGGCCGGTTTCGCCGACGCGGTCCACGTCGGCGGTGGCGTGATCGGCTGGGTCAACCAGATCGAGCCCAGCAAGCCGGTCTACTAGCCGAACCCGAACAGGCCGGTTCACCGGACGAACGGCTTTCAGGGAGGGGCTCGGCACCACGGGTGCCGGGCCCCTTCGCGCTGCCCACCGGACAGCCGCAGGCCGGTGGCCGCACCGGTCTACTCGCAGACCTTGCCGTCCTTGGGCACCCTGCCGTCCAGCAGATACGCGTTCACCGACGAGTCGACACAGCTGCTGCCGCTGCCGTACGCGCCATGACCCTCGCCCTTCCAGGTGAGCATCACACCGACGCCCTCGCCCAGCTCCCCGGCCATCTTCCGCGCGCCCTCGTAGGGTGTCGCCGGATCCCCGGTGTTGCCCACCACGAGGACGGGGTCGGCTCCGGGGGCGCTCACCTCCGGTGAGTCCGTGAGACCGGGTACCGGCCAGTCGTGGCACCAGCCCGCCGTGTCCCAGCCCAGGAACTCGCCGAACACGGGAGAGATCTTCCGGAACTCGGGCAGCAGCTTCTTCGTCTCCTCCGGAGTCGGCCGCTGCTTCTGGTCCAAGCACGATATGACCCGTTGGGAGTGGGTCGTCGTGCCGTAGTGGCCCGACGGGTCCCGCTCGTTGTACCCGTCGGCCAGTGCCAGCAGCTCGGTGCCGTCGCCGTCCTCCGCGGCGTCGAGCGCGCTGGTCAGCGTGGGCCAGCTCTGCTCGCTGTAGAGCGGCAGGACGATCCCGGTGGTCGCCAGCGTCTGGGTGAGCTCACGGCCGGACGTCGTCGCCAGCGGCTCGGCGTCGATGCGCTCCAGCAGCTTCCCGATCTTCCGGGTGCCTGCCTCGGGGTCCTGGCCGGTGGACTTCAGGTAGTTGTCGAGGGCGCGCTGGAAGCCCAGGGCCTGGTTCTTCGCGTGGCCCACCGTGTCGGCGGTCGGGTCGACCACCGCGTCCAGGACCAGGCGTCCCACCTTCTCGGGGAACAGATGGGCGTAGACGCCGCCGAGCTCGGTGCCGTAGGAGATGCCGAAGTAGTGCATCTTCTCGTCACCGAGGACCTGGCGCATGAGGTCCATGTCGCGGGCGGTCTCGGTGGTGGAGACGTGCGACAGCAGTGCGCCCGCGCCCTTCTCGCAGCCCGCGCCGAAGTCGGCCGCGTCCTCGAAGAAGGCGGTCTCCTCGATCGCGTCGTCCGGTGTGGCGTCCACCGACTCGCCCGCCTGGATCTCCTTGTCGCTGCGGCAGCGCACCCCCTCGCTCCGGGCCACCCCGCGCGGGTCCCAGCTCACCAGGTCGTACCGCTTGTGCAGTTCGCTCGTCACCCCGGCGTACGACGGGAGCATGGAGACACCGGAGCCGCCCGGTCCACCGAAGTTGAACAGGAGGGAGCCGACCCGCTCGTCGGCGTCGCCGGTCGCCTTGCTGCGGATCAGTGCGAGCCCGATCTTCGCGCCGTCCGATTCGGCGTGGTCCAGCGGCACCTTCAGCGTCGCGCACTGCCACTCGTCGCCCGGCGCCGCCCCCTCCGACGTCGCCTCGCAGCGCCCCCAGTCGAGTTCCTGGGGCGCGAACGAGGACGCCGGTGCGGATGCGGAGGCCTTGCCGTCGTCCTTCTCGTCGTCGGCTCCGTCGTCCGTGCCGCCGCTGCAGCCTGCGACCAGCAGCACGGCTGCGGCCAGGGCCACCCCCCGTGGAAAACGCGCCATGAGCACTTCCCCCCTCTCGCTCCACCGCCCGACGGTTGTCCCGAATGGCGGTCATGCCATGGTATGCGGGCCGCCCGGAATGCCGAGACGGCCTGTGGATAACGTTCTGACCTGCATGTTCACGAGCAGACGCT
This sequence comes from Streptomyces sp. MNU76, assembly GCF_020982545.1. GTDB lineage: Bacteria > Actinomycetota > Actinomycetes > Streptomycetales > Streptomycetaceae > Streptomyces. Next base: position 1,258,236 of record NZ_JAJKLK010000019.1, read on the forward strand.
GCCGTCTTTCGGTACCTTCCCCGTCAGCAGGTAGTCGTCCACGGCCGTCTGGACGCAGGCATTGTCGCTGCCGTACGCGCCATGTCCCTGCCCTCGGTACGTCAGCCCCACTCCGACCCCCGGTCCGAGCGCCTCGACCATCCTCCGCGCGCCCTCGTACGGTGTGGCCGGGTCGCCCGTGTTGCCGATCACGAGGATCGGGGCCGAGTCCCGGGCCCCCACATCGGGGTGGTCGGCCGCGCCGGCGACCGCCCAGTCGGTGCAGCTGAGCAGGGACCAGGCGAGCCACTCACCGAAGACGGGCGAGGCCGCCCGGAATTCGGTCAGTCTCGCCTCCACGTCCTCGGTGGTGTAGCGCGGCTTGTCGTCCGCGCAGTTGATGGAGACGTTCGCCGCGGAGATATTGCTGTACTCGCCGTTCTCGCTGCGCCCGTTCAACGAGTCGGACAGCAGCATCAGCACCTGGCCGTCGCCGTCGTACGCCTGTTCCAGACCCGCTGTCAGGTACTGCCAGAGATCCTGGGAGTAGAGGGCCTGGGCGATGCCGTTCCGCGCCTCGGTCTCGGTCAGGTCGCGCGGAAAGACCCCGGGGATGGGCTTTCTGTCGAGGTCGTCGAGCAGCTTGACGATCCGGGCCTCGACGTCCTGCTCGGTGTCACCCACCGGGCAGTCCGCCACCTGGGAGACACAGTCCCGGGCGTAGTTGTCGAGCGCCCGCTGGAAGCCCTTGGCCTGTCCGAGCGAGCCCTGCTCCGCGGTCTGGGTCGGGTCGACGACCGCGTCGAACACGGCACGTCCGACCTTCTCGGGGAACAGGTGCGCGTAGACGCCGCCGAGCTCGGTGCCGTACGAGAAGCCGAAGTAGTGGAGCTTGTCGTCGCCGAGGACGTGGCGCATGAGGTCCATGTCGCGGGCCGTGTCCGTGGTGGGGACGTGCGGGAGGGTCCTGCCGGAGTTCTCCTCACAGGCGGAGTTGAACGTCTTGGTGTTGTCGAGGAACTCCGTCCGCTCGGACGCGTCGTCCGGTGTCATGTCCTGCTGGAAGTACTCGTCGAGTGCCTCGTCGTCCTCGCACTGGATACCGGCGCTGCGTCCGACGCCGCGCGGGTCGAAGCTCACAAGGTCGTAGCGGGTACGCAGTTTCGCGTACTTCTCGCCGAACGAGGGGAGCGTCTTGACCCCCGAGAGGCCGGGGCCGCCGAAGTTGAAGACGAGTGAGCCGATGCGCCGGCTCCCGGAGGTGCTGGACCGGACCCGGATCAGTGCGATGCCGATGGTGTCGCCGTCGGGCTCGTCCCAGTCGAGAGGCGCTTTCATGGTGGCGCACTGCCAGCCGTCGCCGTCCGGCAGCGGTGAGGGCGCGGTGCCACCGCCCTGGGACTCGGACGGCGCCTCGCAGGTCTTCCAGCTCAGCTTCTGCTTCGTCAGGTCCCCGTCGTCCCCCGGAGCGGCACCGCTGCAGCCCGCCGCCGTCACGGACAGCAGCACGGCGATGGCTGTCACGGCGACGGCACGGGGGCGGGGTGCGAGGGGCATGCCACCCATCCTGGAGGCGCCCCGAGCGCATCGCTCGGGGCGCGGGCCGTGCGGGTGAGCTGAGAGGTGCCGCCGCGCGCGCGTGGACGGCGTGCGGCGGACGAGACGCCCACGCGCGCGTGGGCGTCCGCTAGAGCGCGCCCTTGCGTGACAGCTGGTTGAAGGCCAGCCATCCCGGCAGCACGGGCAGCCACAGGGTCAGCAGACGGAAGAGCAGCACGGCCGGCGCGGCGACCTCCTTGGGGAGGCCGACGGCGATCAGACCGACCGTCAGGGTGGCCTCCACGGCACCCACACCGCCCGGGGTCGGGGCCGCCGAACCGAGCGCGTTGCCCGCGAGGAAGACGACCGCGACGCTGGCGATGCTGATCGACACGTCCTCGTTGCCGAACGCGCGGATCGAGGCGTCCAGGCACATCACGAAGCAGCCTGTCAGGAGCAGCATGCCGCCGATGCCGGTGATCAGCTTCTGCGGCCGCTGCAGCACGTCGAGCATGCGCGGCACGACACCGGCGAAGAGCGACCGCACGCGCGTCACGACGAACTTGCGCAGGAACGGGATGGACGTCACCACCAGCACAAGCACCGCGACCGTCAACAGGCCCGCGATGACGGTGCGGGACGGCGACAGGGACGGCGTCTTCTCGGTACCGGTCATATAGCCGAAGGCCAGCAGCATCAGGATGTGGCAGCCGAGTCCGAAGAGTTGCGACGCGCCGACGCTCGCCACCGCGAGCCCCGGCCGCACCCCCGCGCGCTGCAGGAAGCGTGTGTTGAGTGCCACACCGCCGACCGCGGCCGGCGCCACGATCTTCACGAACGATCCGGCGACCTGCGCCCCGACGGTCCGCAGGAACGGCACCCGCTCCGGCACGAAGCCCAGCAGGCTCATCGCCGCCGCGACATAGCTCAGCGCGGAGAAGCACACCGCGGCGGCGACCCAACCCCACTCGGCGTTCTCGATGAGCGGTCCGAACTCGATGTGGGTGAGCTGGCTCAGCAGGAAGTACGCGCCGATCGCACCGGCGATGAGACTGATCAGCGTGCGCGGCTTGACCCGCTCCAGCCGGGCCGGTTCGACCGGTGCCTGGGGCCTGATCAGCAGTACCTGGTGGCGGATCTGGGTGAGCAGATCCTCCTCGCGGGCTCCTTCCAGGGCCTCGTCGATCGCCCGCTTCTCGGCCCGCTGCTCGGCCCGTACGGCCTTCTTGGCGGCCTTGCCCGGCTCGGCGGCCCTGCTGTGCTCCTCCGCACGGGCCTGCTTGGCAAGGTGGGACGCCTCCAGGACCGCCTCGCGCTCGCGTTCGGCGCGCTCCCTGGCGAGCCTGCGCAGCGTCGCGCGCGTGGAGCGCGACAGGGCGATGGGCTGGAGCATCGGCAGACAGTCGGCCACCGCGTCGGGGCCGAGCACGCTGACCGCCGAGGCCACCGCGCGTTCGGCGCCCACCCGCAGGCCCAGAGTCGTCAGCAATTGGGAGACGTCCATGCGAAGGACCAGGTCGCCCGCCGCGATCTCGCCCACGCGCAGATCGGTGAGGATCACCGTGCCGGAACGATCCACCAGAATCGCGTCACCCACGAGCCTGCGGTGCGCGATCCGCCGCGACTGCAGTGCTTTCACCTGGTGCCAGGTGTCCGACATCAGCTCGTCGGTGACCTCGTCGTCCGCCAGGGAGTCCAGGGTGCGTCCGCCGGTGTGCTCGTAGACGAGCATCACGGCGTCCGGTCCGAGCTCGGAGGTGGCGATCAGCTTCGGCGCGTTGGCGCCGGCCGCGATGGCCGCGTACGCGAGGAGGGCCTCCTGCTCCAGGGCCTGGCGCAGCGACTGGAGGCTGCGGCGGGTGGTGATGCCGCGCAGGGTCAGACGCCGCCAGACGCGGTAGAAGAACCCCTGGGCCTGCTGCTCCCGGTCCACGACGGTGACGTCCAGGGGTGGGCCGTCCTCCAGCGTCACGAAGTACCGGCGGCCCCGGTCCCCGCCCTCCGCCGTCTCCGGGATCTCCTCACGGGCCGCGCTCACGGGCTTGAAGCCGACCCGCCTGAGGCCGGCCATCAGCGTCCGGCCGGTCGGGCGGACGTTGGGGGAGCCGACCGCGTACAGCGTTCCGTAGGCGACGGTCCAGCCGATCAGCACCGTCAGGATGATCGAGAACGGTGTGGTGTAGCCCGTGACCAGCATCGAGAACGCGTCCAGCAGGAGCACGATCCACAACACGGCCCGCCAGCGGGGTCTGCGTGACATGCCGACGGCGGTCATGTACGCGATGACCGGCGCGAGGTAGCCGTGCACGGGGTCCGTGAGCGCGTGGATGTCGCCGGGGGAGGGTTGGGTGAGCGCCTCCTGGATCGAGTCCGGGGCGGCCCTGGCGACCCACAGGTCGGTCGCCAGCGTCACTCCGTGCGCCAGCACCGCCGCGAGCACGCCGTCGGCGATGCGCAGTCCGTCCCGCTTGATCAGCCGTTCGATCGCGAACGCGACCGGTACGAGCAGGATCGCGATGCTCGACCCCAGGCCGGCGAGCTTGATCAGAAGATCGGGCGCCTGCCCCGTGCCCTTGTTGATGTCCTGTTCGAGTCCGGAGGTGGTGCCGTGGGCGAAGGCGGCGATCGCCAGCAGGACGATGACCCCGAGGATGCCCACCGACAGCCGCATGAGGTCGGAGGGACGGTGCACGCGCGCGGGGAGCAGTGGTTCGTCGCCCTCGACCTCCTCGGCGTGCGCCTCGTCGAGGTCGTCCTCGTCCTGCCCGTCCCGCTGCTTCTCGTCCTCGTCGCCGTGCTCGTCCTCGTGCGCCGAGGGGGACTTCTTCCCGAAGGAGGGAGGGGTGGTGCCGGAGGCCTTCTCCGAGACGTTGTCGGTGCCCTCGTCGCCCCCCTCGGAGGCGTTCGGGCGCGACGAGGCGTCAGAGGTGCCCGACGCGTCATCGGGATGCACGCTCTGCTGCTTCATCGTCTCTTCTTGGTCTCGTATCACCGGTCACCGCCCGCACGATGGTGGCATGCCGGGTGGGCACACAGGGGCATCAGGGTGCAATGCGGGGGCGCACAGTCTGCCCGAAGACCGCACCCGCAGCGAGGGACGCACGCCTTGGCCACCACGTCCCATTGTCGGTGGGGTGGGGCAGGATGGGGCGGATGAGCGAGGAGAGCCTTCCGGCGGACGCCCTGCCGGAGTACGCGGAGCGGGTCCTCGAGGTCGCCGACCTGATCCCGCCGGGGCGGGTCATGACATACGGGGACGTCGCCGAATGGCTGGGGGAGGGCGGCCCGCGCCAGGTGGGCCGCGTCATGGCCCTCTACGGGGGCGCGGCTCCCTGGTGGCGTGTCGTCCGCGCCGACGGGGTCCTGCTGCCCGGCCATGAACTGAGAGCCCTGGACCACTACCGCGCGGAGGCGACCCCCCTGCGCGAAGCGAGCCGAGCCTCCGAGGGCCATGTCCCGCGCGTCGACATGAGACGGGCACGCTGGGACGGCGGTGGAGGCACGGAGGGTCACACCTGACAGCTTCCGCCATCCGACGGACCTCGGTGCGACCTCTGGCCCGTACGGGGGACGCGTGGCACGTCGGTGCCATGCCGTACGTTCGTGGGGCGAGGGACGCATGTGCCGCGCGCGTCGGGAGGGCTTAAGGGGAAGCCCTGCTTCCGCACCACCCGTCGGCGTAGCGTCGGCTGCGCGTGCCCCTCTCACCCCGCGGCCACCCTCCTCGCCGAGCGGCGCGCCGCACACCCGATTCCCGACCACCACCCCTCGACACCGGCGCACCGCGTCGACAGTGACACCCCGCACACCCACCAGGACCGGCGAACCACGTGAGCTCCTCTTTCTCCACCAGGCGCCTGTCGCACACCCAGGTGCGACAGGGGAGCCGTGGCGCTTACCGACTGGTGCGTACCCCACCGGCCCGGACGGACCCCCCTCGTCTGGACGCCGAGCAGCGCGGCGTGGTTGACCACGAGCGGGGGCCTCTGCTCGTTCTCGCAGGTCCGGGCACCGGCAAGACCACCACGCTCGTCGAGTCGGTGGCGGCCCGCATCGCTCGTGGGGGCGACCCGGCGCGCGTGCTGGTCCTCACCTTCAGCCGCAGGGCCGCCGTGGAACTGCGCGACCGCATGGCGCTGCGCCTGGGCGCCGCGCGCGCCCCCCAGGCCACCACCTTCCACTCCTTCTGCTACGCGCTGGTCCGCGCCCACCAGGACAGCGACCTGTTCGTCGAGCCCCTGCGGCTGCTGTCCGGCCCGGAGCAGGATGTGGCGGTCCGGGAACTCCTGGCGGGCCAGCCCGACCTCGAACGCCTCGGCCTCGCGCACGTGCGCTGGCCGGACGAACTGCGCGCCTGCCTGACCACACGTGGCTTCGCCGACGAGGTCCGCGCGGTCCTCGCCCGCAGCCGCGAACTGGGCCTGGCCCCCGACGACCTGCGCGCCTTCGCCACGCGCATCGGCCGCCCGGACTGGCTCGCGGCCTCCGCCTTCCTCGCCGAGTACCTCGATGTCCTCGACCTCCAGGGCGTGCTCGACTACGCGGAACTGGTCCATCGCGCGGTGCTCCTGGCCGGCCGCCCCGACGTCGCCCGGCGGCTTACCGCCCAGTACGACGCGGTCTACGTCGACGAGTACCAGGACACGGACCCCGCGCAGGTACGGCTGCTGCGGACCCTCGCCGGAGGCGGCCGCACCCTGGTCGCCTTCGGCGATCCCGACCAGTCGATCTACACCTTCCGGGGCGCCGACGTGAACGGCATCCTGGAGTTCCCGCAGGCCTTCCCGCGCGCGGACGGCAGCCGGGCACCGGTCGCGGTCCTCAGGAATTCCCGCCGCTCGGGAGCGAACCTGCTCGGCGCCACCCGCCTGCTCACCCAGCGCATGCCGCTCACCCGCCTCCCCGCCGAGAAGGTACGCGCCCACCGTGAGCTGAGGCCCGTGCGGGACGGAGGAAGCGTCGAGGTCTACACGTACCCGACGCCGGGCACCGAACTGGACAACATCGCGGACGTCCTCCGCCGGGCCCATCTGGAGGACGGCGTCCCCTGGAGCGAGATGGCCGTCCTGGTGCGCGCCGGCGCCCGCACGATCCCCTCGATCCGGCGCACCCTCACCGCCGCGGGCGTTCCCCTGGAGATCGACGGCGACGACCTGCCCCTGCGCCACGAACCGGCCGTACAGCCCCTGCTGACGGCGTTGCGAGCGGTGGCGCGGGCGGAGCTGGGGGAGACGACGGCCGTGACGGGCTCGGCAGAGGAGACCGGCGAGTCACCCGAGGTGCCCGAACCGGCGGATCCGTCCCGGCGGTCCCACCCGTCCGACGCGCAGCCCTGCTGGCTCGACACCGAAACCGCCCTCGACCTCCTCGCCTCCCCGTTGGCGGGTATGGACACCGCCGATCTGCGGCGTCTGGGCCGCGCGTTGCGCGAGGAGGAGCGAGCCGGCGGCAACCCCGTACCGCCGCCGTCGGACGAACTCCTGGCACGCGCGCTGGCGGAGCCGGAACGGCTGGTGGCACACGATCCGGTGTACGCGAGGGGCGCGCAGCGCCTCGGCGCGCTGCTGCGGAAGGCCCGTGAAGGCCTCGCGGGCGGCGGAACGGCCGAGGAGGCGCTGTGGGAGCTGTGGGACGGCACGCCGTGGCCCCGGCGCCTGGAGCGCGCCGCCCGGCGCGGTGGCCCGGCCGGACGCAACGCGGACCGTGACCTGGACGCCGTGTGCGCGCTGTTCGCCACTGCGGCACGCGCGGAGGAGCGCACCGGCGGCCTGGGCGCCCTCAACTTCCTGGCGGAGATCGAGGCCGAGGACATCGCTGCCGACACGCTGACCGGGCGGGCCGTCCGCCCCGCCGCCGTACGCCTGATGACCGCGCACCGCGCCAAGGGGTTGCAGTGGCGCCTGGTCGTCGTCGCGGGTGTCCAGGAGGGGCTCTGGCCGGACCTCCGCCGCCGCGGTTCGCTCCTGGAGGCCGACCGCATCGGCCGCGACGGTCTCGCCGAACCGCTCACGCCGGGCGCCCTCCTCGCCGAGGAACGCCGTCTGTTCTACGTGGCCGCCACGCGCGCGCGTGAACGCCTCGTCGTCACCGCGGTGAAAGCCCCCGCCGACGACGGCGACCAGCCCTCCCGTTTCCTCACCGAACTGGGGGTCGAGCCGAAGGACGTCACCGGCCGTCCCCGCCGCCCGCTGTCCGTGGCCGCCCTCGTCGCCGAGCTGCGCGCCACCACGGTGGACCCGCGCGTGTCCGAGACGCTCCGCGAGGCGGCCGCCCTGCGACTGGCCCGGCTGGCCGCGCTGAGCGACGAGGACGGCCGTCCGCTCGTGCCGTCGGCGCATCCCCACCGCTGGTGGGGCATGTTCGACCCGACCGAGAGCAAGGTGCCGCTCAGGAACCGTGACCAGCCCGTCGTACTGTCCGGCAGCGCCCTCGACCAGCTCGCCAACACCTGCGCCCTGCAGTGGTTCCTGGGCCGTGAGGTGAAGGCCGACGCGCCCGCGACCGCCGCCCAGGGGTTCGGCAACGTCATCCACGTGCTCGCCGACGAGGTCGCCTCCGGGCGCACCCCGGCCGACCTCGACGTCCTCATGGAACGCCTCGACTCCGTGTGGAACGCGCTCGCCTTCGACGCACCCTGGAAGTCGGACCAGGAGAAGCAGCACGCGCGCGTGGCGCTCGAACGCTTCCTGCAGTGGCATGTCATGGACCGAGCGGGGCGGGCCCCGGTGGCCAGCGAGCACGACTTCGACGTCACCCTCGAAGCGGGCGACTACGAGGTGCGCATCCGGGGCTCCATGGACCGCGTCGAGACCGACACCGAGGGCCGCGCCTACGTCGTCGACTTCAAGACCGGCAAGCAGTCCGTGAGTTCCGCCGAGGTGAGCCGCCACCCCCAGCTGGCCGTGTACCAGCTCGCGGTCCGCGAGGGAGCCGTCGACGAGCCCTTCGGTGGCGTACGCCCCGAACCGGGCGGCGCCGAACTCGTCCAGCTGCGGCAGGGGGCCGCCAAGAAGAACGGTGGCGAGAGCGTCCCCAAGGTGCAGGCGCAGGGCCCCGTCGAGGGCGCGGAAGGGGAGTGGGTGGCGGACCTCCTGGCGACCGCCGCGGGCAAGGTCCTGGACGAGCGTTTCTCCCCGACCGCCGGACAACACTGTGCACACTGCGCTTTCCGGGCATCGTGCAGCGCTCGCCCCGAGGGCCGTCACGTGGTCGAGTGACCATGCCCGCCCGGCGGCCGCTGTCGGTGGTCGGCGTTAGCCTCTCTGGAATGTCCGCCCGTATCAGCGATCCCGAGCAGCTCAAGGAGCTCCTCGGCATCCCGTTCACCCCGGAGCAGACGGCCTGCGTCGTCGCGCCGCCCGCGCCGCAGGTGATCGTGGCAGGAGCCGGGTCGGGCAAGACCACCGTGATGGCCGCGCGCGTGGTGTGGCTGGTCGGCACCGGACAGGTCGCCCCCGAACAGGTGCTCGGCCTGACGTTCACGAACAAGGCGGCGGGCGAACTCGCCGAGCGCGTACGCAAGGCACTGGTCAAAGCGGGCATCACCGACCCGGACGTGATCGACCCGGACAACCCGCCGGGCGAGCCGGTCATCTCCACCTACCACGCCTTCGCGGGCCGCCTGCTGGCCGACCACGGCCTGCGCATCGGCCTGGAACCCACCTCCCGGCTCCTCGCCGACGCCACCCGCTACCAGCTCGCCGCACGCGTCCTGAGGGAGTCCCCGGGCCCCTACCCGGCACTGACCCGCTCCTTCCCCGACCTGGTCAGCGACCTGCTGACCCTCGATTCCGAACTCGCCGAGCACCTCGTACGACCGGAGGACCTGCGCGCGTACGACGCCGACCTGCTGCGCGAACTGGAGGGTGCCAAGCTGACCAACGCGGATCTGCGCAAGGTCCCCGAGGCGGCCGCCGCCCGACGTGAACTCACCGAACTGGTCGGCCGCTACCGCGCGGCCAAGCGCGAGCGGGACCTCCTCGACTTCGGCGACCAGATCGCCCTGTCCGCCGGCCTCGCCCGACTGCCCGAGGTGGGGCGCATCCTGCGGGACGAGTTCCGTGTGGTCCTGCTCGACGAGTACCAGGACACCTCGGTCGCCCAACGCGTCCTGCTGTCAGGTCTGTTCGGGGGCGGCACCGGCCATCCCGTGACGGCCGTGGGCGACCCCTGCCAGGCCATCTACGGCTGGCGCGGCGCCTCCGTCGCCAACCTCGACGACTTCCCCGAGCACTTCGCCCACCCCGACGGCAGCCCCGCGACCCGCCAGTCGCTCAGCGAGAACCGCCGCAGCGGCGGCCGTCTGCTCGACCTCGCCAACGGTCTCGCGGAGCCCCTGCGGGCCATGCACGCGGGTGTGGAGGCCCTCCGGCCCGCCCCCGGCGCCGAACGCGACGGTGTGGTCCGCTGCGCATTGCTGAACACGCACGCCGAGGAACTGGACTGGCTCGCCGACTCGATCGCCCACCTGGTGCGCACCGGCAAGGAACCCGGCGAGATCGCGGTCCTGTGCCGCACCGCCACCGACTTCGCCGAGATCCAGGGCGCGCTCGTCGCCCGGGACATCCCGGTCGAGGTCGTCGGCCTCTCCGGACTGCTGCACCTCCCCGAGGTCGCCGACCTCGTCGCGGTCTGCGAGGTCCTCCAGGATCCCGGTGCCAACGCCTCCCTCGTCCGCCTCCTCACCGGCCCGCGCTGGCGGATCGGACCCCGCGACCTCGCCCTCCTCGGGCGCCGGGCCAGGCTGCTCGTGGCCCACGCGCGCGTGGACGCCGACGCCGACCCGGACCGCCGGCTCGCCGCAGCCGTCGAGGGCGTCGACCCGTCCGAAGTGATCTCGCTGGCGGACGCCCTGGACACCTTCCTGGAACTCCCCCTCGAAGCCGAGGCGGAGGACGACGGTCTGCCGTTCTCGCCCGACGCACGCATCCGGTTCGCCCGGCTCGCCGCCGAACTGCGCGACCTTCGCCGCTCGCTCGCCGACCCCCTCATGGACGTCCTCCACCGGGTCCTCGCCGTCACCGGCCTGGAGGTGGAACTCTCCGCCTCCCCCCACGCGCTCGCCGCCCGCCGCCGCGAGACCCTGTCCAACTTCCTGGACATCGCCGCCTCCTTCGCCGCCCACAGCGCCGGAGAGGCCACCCTCCTCGCCTTCCTCGGTTTCCTGCGCACGGCCGCCCAGTACGAGAAGGGCCTCGACAACGCCCTGCCGGGGGGAGAGAACACCGTCAAGGTCCTCACCGCCCACAAGTCCAAGGGCCTGGAATGGGACGTCGTCGCCGTCCCCGGTCTGGTCACCGGCACCTTCCCCAGCACCCAGGGCCGGGAGAAGTGGACCGCCCAGGGCAAGGTCCTGCCGCACGAGCTGCGCGGCGACGCCGACACCCTCCCGGACGTCGAGGCCTGGGACTCGCGCGGCCTGAAGGCCTTCCAGGAGGCCATGAAGGATCACCAGCACACCGAGGAACTCCGCCTCGGCTACGTGACGTTCACCCGCCCCCGCTCCCTGCTCCTCGGCTCCGGCCACTGGTGGGGCCCGTCCCAGAAGCGTCCCCGTGGGCCGTCCGACTTCCTCAAGGCCCTGTACGACCACTGCGTCGCCGGGCACGGCGAGATCGAGGCATGGGCCGACGAGCCGGAGGAGGACGCCGAGAACCCCGCTCTGCACGCGACGGCGGCCGACCACGCCTGGCCGCTCCCGCTCGACGACACGGCCCTGATGCGCCGCAGGGCGGCGGCCCGGACCGTCCTGGCCCACCTGGACCGCGCCGCCTCCCACGAGGACACGCATCCGGGGGCCGCAGAGGAGGACTTCCCGGACGAACCACCCATCGACGAGGACGACGACCTCTTCATCGACGAGGACGAGGCCCCCTTCATCGACGAGGACACCGGCGACTGGGACTCCTGGTCGTCGGATCGTCCCGCGCAGGCTCCGCACGCGCGCGTGGACCGTCCCGCGCCGGACGGGCGCACGCCCGCCGTGCCGCACGCCCGCAGGCATCCCGGCGCGTCCGGGCTCACCCCAGAGGAGGCCCGCACCGTCGCCTCGTGGGACCGCGACCTGGACGCCCTCACCGGGGAACTCGTACGAGCCCGCGCGAAGGTCACCGACGTACCCCTGCCGACGTCGCTGACCACCTCGCAGCTGATGCGTCTCGCCGCGGATCCGGACGGCTTCGCGCAGGAGCTCGCCCGCCCCATGCCGCGCCCCCCACAGCCCGCGGCCCGGCGCGGCACCCGTTTCCACGCCTGGCTGGAGGCCCGTTTCGAAGAGCTGCGGCTGCCCATGCTGGAGCCCGACGAACTGCCCGGCAGCGAGGCCGAGATCGCGGACGAACTGGACCTGGAGGCCCTCAAGGAGGCATTCGAACGCACGCCGTACGCGCACCGCACCCCCCACCGGGTCGAGGCCCCCTTCCAGATCGACATAGCCGGCCGGGTCGTGCGCGGCCGTATCGACGCCGTCTACCGGGCCGACGATGCCGAAGGGACGACGACGTACGAGATCGTCGACTGGAAGACCAGCCGCACCCGCGCCGCCGACCCGCTCCAGCTCGCCGTCTACCGGCTGGCCTGGGCCGAGCAGCAGGGCGTGCCCCTGGAGTCCGTCGACGCCGTCTTCCTGTACGTCCGCACCGGAGCCGTCGTCCGGCCGACGAACCTCCCCGGCCGGGACGCACTGGAGAGATTGCTCCTGGAGGAATCCGGTACCGAAGAGGGACCGGATCCGGCCACAGAGGGACCGGAGCCGTCGGCTGACGGACCGGAGGCGTTCACGGACGAACCGCCGGACGAGCATGCCGCCGCGGGCAGATAGGCTCGTGAGCATGAGCCAGTCCGTTGACAGCGACGTCAGCGTCGTCCGTACGTACATCGAGAACCACCGTGCCGCCTTCCTCGACGACCTCGTGGAGTGGCTGCGCATCCCGTCGGTCTCGGCCCAGCCCGACCACGCGACGGACGTACGGCGCAGCGCCGACTGGCTGGCCGCCAAGCTCGGGGAGACCGGCTTCCCGACGGCGGAGGTCTGGGAGACGGCGGGAGCGCCCGCGGTCTTCGCGGAATGGCCCGCCACGGACGCCGACGCACCCACGGTGCTGGTCTACGGCCACCATGACGTGCAGCCCGCGGCGCGCGAGGACGGCTGGGACACCGAGCCGTTCGACCCTGTGATCCGTGCGAACCGACTCCACGCGCGCGGGGCGGCCGACGACAAGGGGCAGGTGTTCTTCCACACACTCGGTGTCCGCGCCCACCTCGCCGCCACCGGCCGCACCGCCCCCGCCGTCCACCTGAAGATGCTGATCGAGGGCGAGGAGGAATCCGGCTCCCCGCACTTCCGCGCCCTGGTCGAGGCCCGGGCCGAACGGCTCGCCGCCGACGCGGTGGTCGTCTCCGACACCGGAATGTGGGCCGAGGACACCCCCACCGTCTGCACCGGCATGCGCGGCCTCGCCGAGTGCGAGATCCGGTTGTACGGCCCCGACCAGGACATCCACTCCGGCTCCTTCGGCGGCGCCGTACCGAACCCGGCCACCGAGATCGCCCGTCTCGTCGCCGCCCTGCACGACGAGCACGCGCGCGTGGCGATCCCAGGCTTCTACGACGGCGTCGTCGAACTCACCGACCGCGAGCGCGAACTCTTCGCCGAACTGCCCTTCGACGAGGAGCGATGGCTGCGCACGGCCAGGTCGACCGCGGCGCACGGCGAAGCCGGTCACACCACCCTGGAACGCATCTGGGCCCGCCCGACCGCCGAGGTCAACGGCATCGGCGGCGGCTATCAGGGCGCCGGAAGCAAGACGATCATCCCGTCCTCGGCCATGGTGAAGCTGTCCTTCCGCCTGGTCGCCGGCCAGGACCCGGACCACATCGAGAAGGCGGTCACCGCCTGGGCCGCCGAGCGCATCCCCGCCGGGATCCGGCACGAGATCACGTTCACCGGCTCCACCCGCCCCTGCCTGACGCCCCTGGACCACCCGGCCCTGCGGGCGGTCGTACGGGCCATGGGCCGCGCGTTCCAGCAGCCGGTCCGCCACACCCGCGAGGGCGGCTCCGGCCCCGCCGCCGACCTCCAGGAAGTCCTCGGCGCCCCCGTCCTCTTCCTGGGCATCTCCGTCCCCTCCGACGGCTGGCACGCCCCCAACGAGAAGGTCGAACTCGATCTGCTCCTCAAGGGCGTCGAGACCAGCGCGTACCTCTGGGGCGAACTGGCCGAAAGCACCTACGAGGCACACTGAGGACGACCCCGACCGCCCCGGCACGCCCAGCCCACCGCACGCCTCGCCGAACCGCCCCATCAACCGTTTCACCGGGGGAGTTGGAAGCACCCGTGACCACCTGGACCGACCACACCGCCGACCGACCCATCGCGCTCACCGCCCCCAGCGGCATCGACCGGGCCGCCCACCACCGGCTCGACGAGGCCTGGCTCGCGGCGGCCTGGAGCCACCCCACGACTCGCTGCTTCGTGGTCTCCGGCGGTCAGGTCCTCATCGACGAGACCGCGGACGGCGCCACCGAACTCGTCATGACGCCCTCCTTCGAGGCCCCGCTCACCGAGGCGCACCGGTACTTCCTGGGGACCGACGCCGAGGGTGTGAGCTATTTCGCACTCCAGAAGGACGCGCTCCCCGGCCGCATGGACCAGTCGGCACGCCCGGCCGGGCTGCGGGAGGCGGGCATGCTGCTGTCGCCCCGTGACACGGGCCTCATGGTGCACGCGGTCGGCCTGGAGAACTGGCAGCGCACCCACCGCTTCTGCTCCCGCTGCGGCGAGCGCACCGTCATCGCGGCGGTCGGCCACATCCGGCGCTGCCCCGCCTGCGGTGCTGAGCACTACCCGCGCACCGACCCGGCGGTGATCATGGCGGTCACGGACGAGGAGGACCGCCTCCTGCTCGGCCGCCAGGTGCACTGGCCCGAGGGGCGGTTCTCCACCCTCGCGGGCTTCGTGGAGCCCGGTGAGTCCATCGAGCAGTCCGTGCGGCGCGAGGTCCAGGAAGAGGTCGGCATCACGGTCGGCCACGTCGAGTACGTCGCCAGCCAGCCCTGGCCCTTCCCCTCCAGCCTCATGCTGGGGTTCATGGCCCGGGCCACCTCGACCACCGTCGACGTCGACGGCGACGAGATCCACGAGGCCCGCTGGTTCTCCCGCGAAGAACTGCGGGCCGCGTTCGAGTCCGGGGAGGTCCTGCCTCCCTACGGCATCTCGATCGCGGCCCGACTGATCGAACTCTGGTACGGCAAGCCCCTGCCGACACGAGGTCACACCGGCTGAAGCCTGCCCGTGGTCACACGCCGATCTTCTGCTTGACCTGCGCCAGCGAAGGGTTCGTGAGTACCGGCGCATGGCGCAGGAACCCTGGCACCCGCTCGCCTACCGAGTGCACTTCGCTGCGCTGGGCTGGGCCGACCGCCAAGGGCACGCGCCCTTCGACCCTGGGAAGCTGGCTGCTTTCCTGGGTAAGGAGGGCAAGCCCCTGTCAGACCAGAGCACGACCAACGCGGTCAACCGGGCCAAGAGGTTTCGCCTTGTCTCGCCCCGGTCGGGGACCGCTTGCCTTGTCCTGCCCCCTCACCTCTTCCAGAAGGGAAAGGGCGCGCCCGTACCGTGCCGAGTCCATCAGGACCGGTGACCACACCGCAGGTGTAGCCAGCACACCCCGGACGTGTAGTGACATGGACGATGACCTGCGGAAAGGTTCGCGCCCTCTCTTCTCTGTTTGCCCTCCCAGTTACGGCCCCGCAGGGGCCGACAGAGGACGTGCCTTCGCCCTACGGCAAGCGGAGTGGGGGCGCGGAGCAATGCTCAGAACCTGTGGATCAGCCCGGGGAGGACGTACCTTCCCGGATGATTGATCGATAGGTCATCGAGCAAGACCGGTGTTCGCAGCACCGGCCGGGAAGGTACGTCCGTGCTCACCGTAGTCAACGAGGACGGCTCCACGCACGACGGGTCGTCGCTGATCGACGAGATCGTTCGGGATGGCGCAAGAAGGATGCTGGCCGCCGCGCTGGAGGCCGAAGTGAACGCCTACGTAGCCGAGTTGGCCGACCAGCGCGACGAGAACGGTCGGCGGCTCGTGGTCCGCAACGGTTACCACCAGCCGCGGCAGGTCACCACTGCGGCCGGCGTGGTCGAGGTAAAGGCCCCGCGGGTGAACGACGAGCGCGTCGATGAGGCGACCGGCGAGCGCAAGCGGTTCTCCTCGGCGATCCTGCCGCCGTGGTGCCGCAAGTCCCCGAAGATCAGCGAGGTGCTGCCGCTGCTCTACCTGCACGGCCTGTCCTCCGGCGACTTCGTGCCCGCGCTGGAGCAGTTCCTGGGCAGCTCGGCCGGTCTCTCGCCGGCCACTGTCACCCGCCTCACCACCCAGTGGCAGGCCGACCACAAGGCATTCGGCGAGCGCGACCTGGCCGGATACGCCCCCACCCGCTTCACCACCGAGGCCGAGCTGCTGGCCTTCCTCGACACTGCAACGACTCCACCGCGCACCCAGATCATGGAGAGCCTGTCCCATCCGCGCCTGACCGGCATGTCCCGCGAGGACCTCGACACACTCGCCCGGCGCCTCGCCCCACGCCAACTCGCCCAGATCGAACGTGCCTCCTACCAGCGCAGGGGCGCCGACCGCCAGCCCGGCAGCCGCGGCGGCATCTTCCCCCAGAAGATCGGCGACAAAGAGCGCGTCATCCTCGCCGTCCTCTACCTGCGCAAGCTTTGCACCCTGGACGTCCTCGCCGACGCGCCGGGCGACGTGAGCCGGTCCTTGATCGGCAACGTCGTCCGTGAGATCCGGCCCCTGCTCATGGAAGGTGGGCTCCTCCCGCCACCAACCACCGCCCGCTACCGGACCGCCACCGAACTCCTCGCAGCACACAGCGAAGACGACACACCGACGAGTTGATTCTTGACGGCTTCACAAAACGGCCAATGTGGTCAATGCCCTGCCGAAGTCGGCCCAGCCAGGTGCCCGCAAGGCCCTGCAGGACATCTGCAACGCCGAGGACCGCGACCACGCGCTCAAGGCGGTCACCGCCTTCGAGCATGCCTACGGCGCGAAGTGGCCCAAGGTGGTGAAGAAGATCACCGACGACGTCGAGGAACTGCTGGCGTTCTACGACTTCCCGGCCGAGCACTGGATTCATCTGCGCACGACCAACCCGATCGAGTCGACGTTCGCAACGGTCCGGCTGCGGACGAAGGTCACCCGGGGGGCCGGCAGTGCGGCCGCAGTCCTGGCCATGGTGTTCAAGCTGGTCGAGTCCGCCCAGGCCTGCTGGCGGGCCGTGAACGCACCTCACCTGGTCGCCCTGTACGGGCCGGCGCCCGCTTCGAGCGCGGTCAGATGATCGAACGCGCCGAAGCTCACGCAGCCTGGACAACTTCAACCGACCTGCAGATTTTGGCAATTGCTCGGCGCCTGCCCCTGAAGCCGGTGAGCGACGCACTGGCACCATCCCCGAAAGTTGTTCTACTATGACGCGAACAAGGGGGTAAAAATGACTCGCTCCGCAGGACGTGGCACCCTCGCCGCGCTGGCCGCACTTCCGTTCACCGTCGCGCTCATCGCCGACCTGACCCTGTTCGCCGCCGTGCGCGACCGGCTGCCCGACCCGCTCGCCACCCACTTCGCGGGCACCACACCCGACCGCTTCACCAGCACCACCTGGTTCCTGGCCGCCTGCGTCGGGGCGCTCACCGGGACCGGCGCGCTGTTCACCGGGATCTGCGCGGCCCGCGGAGTGTTCACCCGCTGGGCGCTCACCATCGGGTACGGGCTCGCCGGGCTGCTCGGCGGGACCCTTGCCTCGGTGCTGCTCGTGAACGCCGACGCAGGCGGGAACGCCACCGCCACCAGGATGCCGCTGTGGCACATGGCCGCCGCCGCGGCGGCGGGCGCGGCGGTGGCCGGGGCGGGATGGCTGACCGCGCGGGCGCTACGCCTGCCCGACAGCGGGCGGCTGTCGACTGCCGGGGACGCCCCGCCCTCGGCCCCGCCCTCGCCGAGGGCGAGATCGCGGGCTGGACCCGCACCGTCTCCTCCCGCCCTGCCCAACTCCTCGGCCTGCTGATGGCTGCCGTCGGCTGTGTACTGCTCCCGCCCGTGGGATGGGCGGTCGCCGTACCGCTCCTGCTCCTCGGGCTGCTCGTGCTCGGCGCCTCCCGACTCCAGGTCACCGCCGGCCCGCGCGGCCTGACCGTGTCGCCCGCCGTGGCACCATGGCCCCGCACCCGGGTCCCGCTCGCCGAGATGGACCTGGCCGTGAGCCGCGACATCCGCCCGGCTGCGGACTTCGGCGGCTGGGGCTACCGCATCCGCCCCGACGCCACCGGTGTAGTGGTGCGCTCCGGTGAGGCCTTGGTAGTACGGCACACCGGCGGTCGCGAATTCGCCGTCACCGTCGACGACTCCGCGACGGCCGCAGCCCTCCTCAACTCCCTGCTCCGCACCACCGTGAGGCACTGACATGCTCATCCGGGTCGACACCGGCTCCGCCACCCCGCTCGGCGACCAGATCGCCGCGCGGGTCCGGCTCGCGATCGCCGACGGCGAGGTCGCACCCGGCGACCGCCTCCCCTCCGCCCGCGCGCTCGCCGAGTCCCTCGACGTCAACATCCACACGGTTCTCCGCGGCTACCAGCGTCTCCGCAACGAGGGCATGATCGAACTCCGCCGTGGGCGCGGCGCGGTCGTCCTGGACAACCAGGGCACGTCGGCCCGCGCCCGCCTCCTCACCTACGTGGACACCCTGGTCAGCGCATCGCGCGAACTCGGCCTGAGCGACGAGGACATCCTCGGGCTCGTACGGGCGGGAATGGCCACGCCGGAGCCCCGAGAGCGCCGTGCGCCCCAGCTGGTCGACGTGAGGGATGATCGGCCGCATGGACGCACGGCACCGCCGGATCTGTGAGCCCACCCAGGCCAAGCCCTCGTACTCATGGGGAACGACAGCATCAGCGGATCGGGCAATTCGACGCTTGCCGGGCGATTCGCGAACGGCCACTTGGTCGAGCGACCCGAGAACGACGCAGCCTGATCACCAGTCAGCCGATCCACAGCTCTTGACAATTACTCGGCTTTCGCGACCGCAGCTCAGCTCTGGAGTGCGGTGGTCGCGAGCCGTGTCAGACCTGCGTGCAACACTGCGGTCCATGTTCTCTCTGATCTCACTTTCGACCAGTGGCGATCCTTCGAATTGCCTACCGCACGCCGCGTCGCCGAGGAGGCCGCTGGCTTGGTTGACGGTCGGGTGACACCTTGAGACCACGGAGCACCTCGGTGCTCCGCTTCATCGCATCCGGATCGAGCGGAACGGACAGGAATTCGCTCTGATACCCGGAGGGCCGGTGTCCCTCGGCTTCGACCTGAACAGTTGGCAACCGACCCCGCAGCAGACTGTCGACTACGCCGAGAGCCTGGAGCAGGGCTTCGGCTACGGATCCGACCTGCGGGCCCACCTCGCGCAGGTGCTCAGCCCCCGCCGGAGCGTCGTCTTGGCCACTGTGCTCATGGCTGTGGAGGATGAGAACCTGACCGAGTTGCCTGCTGGCATGCCGGCTGTTCTCGCGGCTCGTGGCCTGCGGATGCCGAGCCCCGACGAGTGGGAGCACGCTTGTGGAGCTGGGGCAGAAACCCTGTTTCGGTGGGGGAACGACTGCCCCCTCGACCGCATCCCCTACGGGGACCGCACGGACCCGCAGAACCAGCTGAACGCCTTCGGTCTGCGCATCGCCTACGACACCTACCGCACGGAGTTGACCAGCGACGTTACAGCGGTCCACGGCGGAGACGGTGGCGAGTCCGTGTGCGGCGGCTACGGCCACATGCTGGCATGGCTGCCGCTGGCCACCGCCAATCGCAACCCATCCATGGTCGAGTTCGTGTATGGCCCGGATGGTGAGGACCTTTGCGAGGACTTCTCTACTCGGCCTGTGCTCGCGCTCTGAACCTACGGCTTTGCTACCGCGCGCTCAGAGGTTCTGTCGGTGACGGCCACCAGGTGGAACGCTCAGTCTCTCTGCGCCCTGTGCAGGGAGCGTTCAGGAAAACGGCCTCGCATCTACAGCGGTGGTTGCCGGGGGCGGGCCTTGGTCCTGCCGCTGCGGTCTCCCCGGGGCACACAAGACCCCCGATCGGCGTCAGACCGGTCGGGGGCTGCGTCTCGCAAGGGTCAGACGCCGAGCGCCTGCTTCACCTGGGCAAGGCTCGGGTTCGTCATCACGACCTCAGTGCCACCACTGGAGGGAACTACCTGAACGGTCGGGACCGTCTGGTTCCCGCCGTTCGCCTTCTCCACGAACGCGGCGGACTCCGGGTCGTGCTCGATGTTGATCTCGTTGTACGTGATGCCCTCGCGGTCCATCTGGCTCTTCAGCCGACGGCAGTAGCCGCACCACGTGGTGCTGTACATCGTCACAGTGCCCGACATGTCCCTGGCGCTCCTTCACGGTCTGAGGGGTGCGTGGTCGCAGTGAGTGGAACGTACGCGACAGGCCCACCATTCCCCCGCTCGGGTGGCGTCCACCACCCCTGCCCCCGCGTCACCACACCGGAACACAGCGGCGCCTGCCGCATTAGTACGACTACGAGGGCCTGCCTGTGGACAACTTGCTCAGCCGTCTCCGGCGACCTGGCAGCATGGCCATGTGACAGCAGCAACGCATTCCACCCTCTTCCCGCGGGTCCCCGACTCGGCCGACGCGGTGCTCGAAGGGCTCGACCCCGAGCAGCGCGCGGTCGCCACCGCCCTGCACGGTCCGGTGTGCGTGCTGGCCGGCGCCGGTACGGGCAAGACCAGGGCGATCACCCACCGTATCGCCTACGGAGTGCGGGCCGGCATGCTCCAGCCCGCCAGTGTGCTCGCCGTCACCTTCACCAACCGCGCCGCCGGAGAGATGCGCGGCCGTCTCCGTCAGCTCGGCGCCGCCGGGGTCCAGGCCCGGACCTTCCACTCGGCCGCGCTGCGCCAACTCCAGTATTTCTGGCCGAAAGCGGTCGGCGGCGGCATGCCGCGCATCGTCGACCGCAAGATCCAGCTCGTCGCGGACGCCGCCGCAGCCTGCCGCATCCGTCTCGATCGCAACGAACTACGCGACGCGGCCGCCGAGATCGAGTGGTCGAAGGTCACCCGCACCGTCCCCGCCGACTACGCCGCCGCGACCGCCAAGCACGGCCGCGAAGCCCCCCGCGACCCCGCGGAGATCGCCCAGATCTACGCCACGTACGAGGACCTGAAGCGCGAACGGGCCGTCATCGACTTCGAGGACGTCCTCCTGCTCACGGTCGGTATCCTCCAGGACCGCCACGACATCGCCGAGCAGGTCCGCTCCCAGTACCAGCACTTCGTGGTCGACGAGTACCAGGACGTCAGCCCTCTCCAGCAGCGCCTGCTGGAACTGTGGCTCGGGGACCGGGACGACCTGTGCGTCGTGGGCGACGCCAGCCAGACGATCTATTCGTTCACCGGCGCAACTCCCGACCATCTGCTCGACTTCCGCCACCGCCACCCCGGGGCCACCGTCGTCAAGCTCGTCCGCGACTACCGCTCCACGCCGCAGGTGGTCCACCTGGCCAACGGCCTGCTCTCCCAGGCCCGCGGCCGCGCCGCCGACCACCGCCTCGAACTGATCTCCCAGCGACCCCCCGGCCCCGAGCCCCGGTACACCGAGTACGCGGACGAGCCCGCCGAGGCCGAGGGCGCAGCCCGCCGCATCCGCGACCTCATCGCCTCCGGAGTCCCCGCCAGCGAGATCGCCGTCCTGTTCCGCACGAACTCCCAGTCCGAGACCTACGAACAGGCTCTGGCGGACGCCGGAGTGCCCTACCAGCTGCGTGGCGCGGAACGATTCTTCGACCGCCCCGAAGTACGCAAGGCGGGGGCCGCGCTGAGGGCGGCCGCGCGCTTCGGCGGCAACGACACCCTCCTCGAGGACGCCGTCGACCTCCCCTCGCAGGTACGGGCCGTGCTGTCCGGCGAGGGCTGGACCGGCGAACCACCGGCGGGCTCCGGAGCGGTCAGGGAACGCTGGGAGTCACTGGCGGCCCTGGTGAACCTGGCCCATGACTTCGCCGCCGCCAAGCCCGACGCCACACTCGGCGACCTGGTCACGGAGCTCGACGAACGGGCGGGCGCCCAGCACGCCCCGACCGTCCAGGGCGTCACCCTCGCCTCGCTGCACTCCGCCAAGGGCCTGGAGTGGGACGTCGTCTTCCTCGTCGGGGTCGCCGAGGGCATGATGCCGATCACCTACGCGAGGACGGACGAACAGATCGAGGAGGAGCGACGGCTCCTCTACGTGGGCGTCACCCGCGCGCGCGAACACCTCTCCGTCTCCTGGGCCCTGTCCCGCTCGCCCGGCAGCCGTCCCAACCGCCGCCCCAGCAGATTCCTCAACGGCCTGCGCCCCGGGTCGACCGCCACCGTGGGACGGACTGGCACGGGCGGCCCCGGGGGCGTCGAACCGGGCTCCCCGGGCGGCCGGACGGGTGACCTCGGGGGCGGTGCCGCGGCGGGGGCGCCACGCCGCACCAGCCGGACCCCGGCCCGCTGCCGGGTCTGTGGGCGCACCCTGCGGGACGCCGGCGAGATGAAGCTGATGCGCTGCGAGGACTGCCCCTCCGACATGGATGAGGGCCTCTACGAGCGCCTGCGCGAGTGGCGCGCGGTCCAGGCGCAGCGCAGCGGCCAACCCGACTTCTGTGTCTTCACGGACCGGACACTGATGGCGATCGCGGAAGCGGGGCCGAGCACTCCGGTTGAACTTGGTCGCATCCCCGGCGTCCGCGCCCGCAAGCTGCAGCGCTACGGCGCCGATGTTCTCGACATCTGCGCAGGTCGGGAGCCTGGGTACGAGGACGAGAACGACTGATACGAACTCGTCGAAAAAATAGTTTGCGCATGCCCCAGCAATCCCCATAGGTTCTTAGGCACGAGAGCAGCGGCCTTCTCGAAGGCCCTGGTTTCGTGATGTACTTCATATCCGTCGGATCGGTTCATCCCGGTCCCCATAGACGCCGAGAGGAGGCGAGTCCAGTGATCAGCATCAACACCAGCTACATCAGCACGGTCAAAATGACCGATCGCTCGGCCGTCTCCCTGTGCATGCTCGGCGTCTCGAACCTGGGCACCGGTCTGTCCGCCATCAGTGGCGGCCGTCCGGCGTCCTCCGTGTCTCTGGCGGGTCTCCCCGTCCGTGAGCGCAATGAGCGACCGACCAAGGCACTGGAAGCAGCAGTAGAGGCACAGGCCCAGGCCTATGCCTTCGCGGCGGCCGGTGCCGGATTCCGGAAGCAGACGACGCAGCACCACCTGATGTGGGCCTTCCGTGGGCCTGAACCCTGGAGTGATCCAGCCTGATCGACGATCAGGCCGGCGCCTTCAGGGCCGCGGAACCCCATCCGGGATCCGCGGCCCTTCTGTTTGTCCCTGACCAGGGGCTACAGAGCGAAGGGGCCTCGGGACAAGAAAAGAACCCGGTACCAGCCGCCACCGGCCAACAGGCCGGAACGACCAGACGAGGAAGACGAACCGTGCAACTCGAAGCGCACGCCCCGTCCGTACCGCCTTCCGAAACGATCCCCCCGCCCGGCCTCACGGAGGACTCCACCTTGACCCCGCTCACCGCGCTCACCGCGCTCGACGACGCCATCGAGAACCTCGGCGTACCCGTCCCCTGCCGCTCCTACGACCCGGAGGTCTTCTTCGCCGAGTCGCCGGCCGATGTCGAGTACGCCAAGTCCCTCTGCCGCACCTGCCCGCTGATGGAGGCCTGCCTCGCCGGCGCCAAGGAGCGGCGTGAGCCCTGGGGCGTCTGGGGTGGCGAGCTCTTCGTCCAGGGTGTCGTCGTGGCCCGCAAGCGGCCTCGTGGTCGCCCGCGCAAGAACCCGGTCACGGCATGAACATCACCGGAACGATCGACCGCCCCCTCACGCACGACCCCAAGAAGCAGGCCCCGATGAAGCCGTCCACGAGCGAGCCCGCTGGCTCCGCGACACCTGATTTCACCACCACCGGTGCGAACGCCTCGCGCCAGAACAGGACCCGAGAGATGCATCTCATGCCAGAAGCCCTGGCTCGTGCGCATATGCACGAGCGCCTGCGCCAGGCTGAGCAGGAACGCCGGGCCATGCGCCTGGCGGTCGCTCAGCGGATGCAGCGCCGGGCCGAGCGCGCCTCGCTGCGCGCCCGCCGTGCGCTCGCCATGGCGGTCATGCAGTAGTCGCCACACGGCGACCGGCATGACCCGGCCTGGACAGGCACATCACCACCACCAGCAGTGGCTCCCCGCGGGGGCCGGTCCGAAGGGACCGGCCCCCGCGGTGCGTTGTGCCCACGGATCCGCCGAGAGCGGCGATATCGTCGCCGAGTGACGAGTCTTTCCGGGGACAGTGACCAGGGCGGCCCCGCCGCGGAACCCCAGACCCTCGTGTGCGCCCGCTGCGGCACCACCGCCGACGCCCCCCGACCTCTGTGGACCTGTTCCGTGGAGAACGGCGCACGGCGCTACTTCTGCAAGACGTGCGCCAGGGAGAACCTGCGAGCGATCGAAGGCAGGCTGGACTCGGCCTGGTGGTGAACCCGCCCTCGACCGGACCGGCTACGCCTCCGCGGCCGACTCGCCCTCCTCCTCCGGCAGGAAACCCGGCAGCCACTCCTCCAACTCGTCGCGCATACGGACCGTCGCGCCGAGCTGGCACAGGACGCCGATGGTGCTCAGGGTCACCCGGTGGATGAGGAGGTAGGACGGGGGCAGGTTCAGCTGCTTGCCCAACTGGTGGGCGGGGGAGCGCGGGTCGGCGATCCGAGCGGCCTGGCTGCGCATCCAGCCGCGGGCGAAGGTGAACTCGTCCGCCCGGACCGGTTCGATGATGGGGTGCAGATAGTCGAGGACGGCGTCCGGGTCCAGCTCTATCGACTCCTTCACGAAGCCTTCCGTACAGAGCATCTCGTAGACCGCTTCGGCCTCGCCGTCGATGGTCAGCCGCAGGGCCTCGCCGATCGGGGCCGGCAGGCCACCCGGCAGTCGGTCCACCGTGCCGAAGTCGAGGACGCCGAGGCGCCAGCCGCTCTTCTCGTCCGGCAGCAGACGGAAGTTCCCCGGGTGCGGGTCGGCGTGCAGGAGACCGGTGCGGGCCGGACCGGAGAAGAGGAAGCGGGTCAGCAGCTGGCCCGCCCGGTCGCGCTGCTCCTGAGTGCCGTCGGTGATCACCTCGGACAGAGGGGTGCCCTCCATCCATTCGGTCACCAGCACCTGCTCGCACTGGTGCACCACGGCCGGGACCACCACGTCCGGGTCGTCCTCGAACTCCTCCGCGTGCGCCTGCTGGGCCTGGGCCTCCAGGCCGTAGTCGAGCTCTTCGGAGACCCGGTCCCGCAGTTCCGCGATGAGCGGCTTGATGTCCATGCCGGGGATCAACGGGCCCAGCAGACGCGCGAACCGGCTGAGTTGACCGAGATCGGAGAGGAGGGCCTCGCCCGCGCCCGGGTACTGCACCTTGACGGCGACCTCTCGGCCGTCGTGCCACACCGCTCGGTGCACCTGGCCGATGGAGGCCGCGGCGGCCGGCTTGTCCTCGAACTCCAGGAACAGCTCCTGCCAGTCCGCACCGATGCGCTCCTCCAGCACGGCGTGCACCGTGCGGGTCGGCATCGGCGGTGCCGCGTCCTGGAGCTTCGTCAGAGCCGCCCGGTAGGGGCCCGCGACCTCCTCGGGAAGAGCCGACTCGAAGACGGACAGGGCCTGCCCGAACTTCATCGCGCCGCCCTTCAGCTCGCCCAGGACCTTGAACAGCTGCTCCGCCGTGCGCTGCTGGAGTTCACGGCCCACGAGCTCCGCCGACTCGCCGACGATTCGCTTGCCGAGTCCCCAGGTGGCCCGGCCTGCGATGCCGAGCGGAAGCGCGGCGAGCTTGGCGGTCCGGGTGACCGCCTTCCGGGGAAGATCAGACATGCGCCCTCCAACTCCCAGCAGGCCGTGCCGCGTGTGCCTTGCGGGACAACCTCGTTGACCGCTGATGCCCCGCCATTGTCTCGTGCGCATCCCCCTCCTTTGCGGTGTGTTCCCCGTTACCTTTCCCGGCGGCACCGTTTTCAGCGGCTGTGCAGGAACATGTGGGGTGCGGCCACACCGGACGCGGGTGCCAGTCCAACCCCGGTAGTGAGACCTCCCAGCGGGCGCCCACGCTGGACGGAGTCCGCCCGTCCAGGAAGGCGAGCGCGTGCGCCGCGGCCAGTCCGGCGACCGTCGTGGCCAGGGCCAGGTCGCACGCCTCCAGCTGGTGCGGACGTCCGGACCGCCACTGTGCGACCAGCCGCGGCCATGTCTCGTCGCTATCGGTGCGGCTCTCTTCCAGGCAGCCCGCGCAACCCGTCTCACCGGGCAGGACCAGAGGGCCGACCACGCCCGTCCCCTCGACCACACCCGCGTAGAGGTGTGGCGTACCCGAGGAGACCAGCGGCTCGGCGGCCATGGGCCTGGGAGCGTGGACATCGACACCGTCCCGCGGGGCGAGGATCACCAGCGAGAACCCGGACTCCTCGCGGAGACGGTCCCGTGTCCGCTCTTCTGCCGACGGAGCGGAAGAAGGCCGGGAGCCGCGGCGACGCCGGGGCGGACGATCGGGCGCCGCGTGCCGGGCGGCCCGCCGGGCCGCCGCGTCCCTGCGTTCGCCGATCGATTCGGCCGACAGCCCACCCGGTGCCACGTCACACGGCTCCACCCGGCCGACATCGCGGACGTCGACCTCGCCGACCCCCGCACCCGACAACAGGGAGGCGAGCACCGATCCCACCCGCCCGCACCCCGTACCTGCACTCTCAGTGATCGGCGCGCGGCCAGACGATCCATGGCGTCGCCCGGCTCGAGGTGATCAGAGAGAGCGTGGCGGCGTCGGGCCGCAGTCGGTCCAGGACGTCCGGTTTGGCGCGCAGGTCGTCAGCGGCCGGGCCGCCGCCCGTCGCGTCGTCCAGCAGACCGGACCGGGACAAGCGATCCACCAGGCCGTCCACATGACCGTCCGGCAGACCCATGCGGCGTCCCTCGTCGCGCAGGAGCGGCAACCCTCGTGTGCCGTCGAGCAGGGCGAGGAAGCTGCCCGTCGTCGTGTCCATCGGGCCCAGCACCATGGCGTGCGCCGGTGCCAGACCGAATTGCACGGTGTTGAGATCCCGCCAGCCGCGCCGGAGCGCGGGCTTCACCATCGGATGCATGATCGGCCCCCGTAGCCAGAGATCGGTTCCGTCCGCCGACGGAGCGAGTGCCTGGTCCGCCGACGAATGCCAGCATGCACGGACAGCGACGATGCCTGTCGAGAGTTGTCCACAGGCGACGGCATTCGTCGTACAAATCAGGCGCTCGGGGTGCGGATCGATATCGAACCGTCCCGGAGGCGGGACTTCCCCCGTGTGCAGCGGGTAACGTCGGGGCGTGCCCGCCGACCCACTGCACCGCGCCGCTAAGCCACCGCGCAGCACGACGAGCCAGCCGCCGAGCGGCTCGGGGGCGAGCGCGATCGAGGTTCGCAGGAGCGCGCGACGGCGCAGAACGGTCTCCGCGTACCGCGAGGGCGATCGCACCGTCGTGCTCATCCCCGCACGGATGTCCGAGGCGGAGGAGCAGCGCTGGGTGACGGTCATGCTCGACAAGCTGGCCGCGCAGGAGAGCAAGAGGCGCCTCGGCGACACCGAGCTGTCGGAGCGGGCCGCCCGGCTCTCGGACCAGTACTTCGGCGGTCGCGCCCGGCCCACGTCCGTGCGCTGGGTCACCAACCAGAACACCCGCTGGGGATCGTGCACCCCGGCCGAGGGCAGCATCCGTCTCTCGCACCGGCTGCAGGGTATGCCGGAGTACGTCGTCGACTACGTCCTCCTGCATGAACTGGCACATCTGCTCGTACCGGGGCACGGCCCCCGCTTCTGGCAGCTGCTGGACGCCTATCCGCGCACCGAGCGTGCTCGGGGCTACCTCGAAGGGGTGGTCGCCGCCGACCGGCTGCCCCACCTGCCCGTCACACGGGACGAGTGACACCTCGCGCGGCCGTTCGCTGGGAAACGGCCCGTGACCTGCGGCCCGAAGGTGCCGCACGGCGGGTGCCCCGAGCGGGGGTGTCACGGAACAGGCGCTTCACGCGCGCGTGTGCGTTTGTGGAACCGGTGACCGAAGTCGCGCTTTTGTACCGTCTCTGTACCGGCCTCGTACGCCCCAGGACTTTGCGGTTAGCCTGACGCGACGCACTCGCAGGCGCACGCACTTTCGGGATGGGGGACGGTCGTTACGCATGGCCAGGGAATTCCAACGCGGCCACAAGGCCAAGATCAGTGACCTCACCGCGGGTACGGATCTGTATGTAGGTGTACAGATCTCCGCCCCCGGGCTGACCTTCGACATCAGTTGCTTCGGACTGGACGCCGACGAACGGCTCTCGGACGACCGCTACTTCGTCTTCTTCAACCAGCCGAAGACCCCCGAGGAGTCCATCCAGCTCCTGGGCTCCCAGTCCGGGGACACCGAGTCCTTCCGTGTCACCCTCGACAAGATCCCGCCGCAGATCCAGAAGCTGTCCTTCACGGCGACGATCGACGGCAACGGGCAGATGTCGCAGATCGCCCCCGGTTACGTCCGTATCGTCGCGGGCGGCGAGGAAGTGGCCAGGTATCCGTTCGACGGCTCGGAGTTCTCCACCGAGCGTGCCGTGATGCTGGGCGACTTCTACCTGAAGGACGTCTGGCGGTTCGCGGCCGTCGGGCAGGGCTTCGACGGCGGCCTCGACGCGCTGCTGAAGAACTTCGGCGGCGAGGTCGCCGAGGAGCAGCCCGCCGCACCGCAGCAGCCGCAGGCCGACGCAGCGCCCGGCTTCGCCCGCCCGCGTTCGGCGCCCCGCGGCTCCGGCCGCCCCGGCGCCCGCGCAGCCGTTCGCGCCCCGGCGCCCTCGCCCTCCGTGCACGCCGCTCCGACGATCGCCGCGCCCCTGCACATGCCGCCCGGCGGCACCGTTCCGCCCCGGCCGCCCGCCGCAGGGCGGCCCGTTCACCCGCCCGGCGCCCCGCCGCAGGGTGGGCCCTTCACGCCTCCCGGTGCCGCGCCACACGGCGGCCCCTTCACCCCGCCGGGAGCGGCTCCGCAAGGCGGCCCGTTCACGCCCCCGGGCGCGCCGGGTGCCTTCCCGGGCCAGGCACAGCCTTTCGGCGGCGGGACGCAGCTCGCGCCGGTGCCGCCGGAGGCAGGGCTGCGAGTCGTACTGACGAAGTACTCCGAGGCCCCCGTCGGGGACCGCTGGACCGAGCAGAACCCGCAGCTGGTGCGGGCTACGCTCACCAAGGGCGCCAACATCCTCGCCAAGCAGGGCAGCATGGTCGCCTACCAGGGCGACATCGACTTCGCCCACAAGGGTTCCGGCCTGCTCGGCAAGTTGACGGGCCAGCTCACCGGCCAGGGCATGGCCCTCATGCGGTGCTCCGGGGACGGTGAGGTGTTCCTCGCCGACGAGGGCAGCCACCTCTTCGTGATCCGCCTGGAGAACGAGCAGCTCTACACCAGCGCGCGCGGAGTGCTTGCCTTCGACGAGTCACTGGACACCGAGATCCGCCGTATCGAGGGCGTGGGACTGCCCGGCGGCGGCCTGTTCAGCATGCTCTTCTCCGGTACGGGAGCGGTCGTCGTCAAGACGCGCGGCGTTCCCGTCGTGCTGCCTGTCGGACCGGCCACCTACGTCGACGGCAACGCCGTCATCGCCTGGTCCGCCGGTGCACAGGCCGTCACCACGACCTCGCTCAGGCTGCGCCGCTCCGGGTACGCCCGGCAGACCCAGGAGGCCGTCAACCTCCAGTTCCGCGGCGCCCCCGGCAACTTCGTCGTCGTCCAGCCCTTCGAGGTGTGAGGCAGAGCATGGACCTCCAGACACTCAACGCGCACCGCTCCGCCTCCACCGGCGTCCGTATGAGCGTGCACAGCTCCAAGACGCTCAAGGTCACCATGGTCACCGGCCAGGACCTCCTGGCCAAAGCCGGCTCGATGATCGCGTACGACGGCTATGTGCAGTTCGACGGCCCGCCCGCCACGCTGCGGCGCAGCGCGGAGGAGATGGTCACCGGCGAGGGCGGCAAGCTGATGCTCTGCCGCGGCGACGGGGACCTGTACCTCGCCGACTACGGCGGCGACGTCCTCGTCCTCCACCTGAACAACGAGGCGCTGTCGGTCAACGGCCCGACCCTGCTGGCCTGCGACGCCTCCCTCCAGCTCTCGATCGAGCCGGTCAAGGGCCTCGCCAAGCTCTCCGGCTCGGGCCTCACCAACCTCGTGATCCGGGGCACGGGATGGGTCGCCCTGGTCAGCCGGGGCGTGCCGATCTCCCTCGACTGCGCCGAACGGGAGACCTACGTCGACCCGGACGCGCTGATCGCCTGGACCGACGGCCTCGACATGAAGGCCCGTCGCACCATCAAGGCCGGCGCGCTCATCGGCCGGGGCAGCGGGGAGGCCTTCCAGATCGGCTTCAAGGGGCGGGGCTTCGTGGTCGTCCAGCCCAGCGAGGACACCGGCGACCGTTTCAAGATCCGTGGCTGACCGGGGCTGAGAGGAGAACAGCACACCATGCACAGCACACTCTTCGCGCACATCCCGGT
Organism: Streptomyces sp. MNU76; assembly: GCF_020982545.1. Taxonomy (GTDB): domain Bacteria; phylum Actinomycetota; class Actinomycetes; order Streptomycetales; family Streptomycetaceae; genus Streptomyces. Next base: position 1,288,383 of record NZ_JAJKLK010000019.1, read on the forward strand.
GAACCACACCGAGCGCTACACACTGCAGAACCCGCAACTGCTCAAGACCGACATCACCATCGGCAGCAGTCCCGTCCTGGCTCGTCAGGGCGCCATGGTCGCGTTCGAGGGGCAGGTCGACTTCGACAGCCAGTACCGCAACCGCAGCTGGCGCAACGCCGAGCGGATGACCGGCGAGCGGCTCGAACTCATGCGCTGCAAGGGCAACGGGATCGTGTATCTCGCCAACTTCGCGCAGTACCTGCACATCATGGAGGTCGGCAGCGGCATCACCGTCGACTCCTCCGCCGTCCTGGCGTTCGACGGCTCGCTGAACGTCGGCATCGTCGCCGTGGACAGCGCCGTCGAGGTGGCCTCGGCGGGCGCGTACAACCTGGAGCTGTCCGGCGGCGGCAAGGTCGTCCTGATGACCTCGGGAGAGCCGCTCGCGCTCGAGGTGACACCCGAGAAGAACATCTGTGTCGACTCGGACGCCGTCATCGCCTGGTCCACCTCGCTGCGCACACAGCTCCAGGCGCCGACCTCCACGTCCGCCGTGTGGCGCCGCAGGGGATCCACCGGTGAGGGCTGGGAGATGCACTTCGGCGGTCACGGGCACGTCCTGGTACAGCCGAGCGAGCTGCTTCCGCCGCAGCACCTGCGGACGTCCGGAGTGCTCGGACAGTTCGGCATGGGCGCGGGCGGACTGAGCGGCAACTCCCTCGGGGGCAGCCGCAACTGAGCGAAGCGCCGATGGACGGGCGGGCCGTGCCCTTGAGGGAGCGGACGCCTCGTGATCGGGCGCATGTGTAAGGGGCGTTCCGCCTTGCGGACGCCCCTTACCGCGTTCGTGCCCCCGGCGGGGGCATGCCCACCGCCCGGCGGCATCATGCCGACAGGCCGCCACCGCCACGCGAAAGAGCGAGGTCAGAGCCGCGCCCGCGTGGCCTCCAACAGGCGGACGACCGAATCGTCGGCCACGGTCGGGACCTCGTCGTAGGTGAACCAGCGCAGGTCGAGGGACTCGTCGCTGATCGCTTCCACCGCGTCGGCCGGGGCGAGGGCCGCGTACTGGACGTCCAGATGCCAGGCGCACGGGGTGTGATGGCGGTCCAGGCGGACCGGGCCGCCCGGCAGGAGCGTCAGGCCGGCGATGCCGGACTCCTCCGTGGCCTCGCGCAGCGCGGAGTCCGCGAGGACGGTGTCCCCGGGCTCGCAGTGGCCGCCCATCTGGAGCCACATGCGCAGCTTCCTGTGGAGAGTGAGCAGCACCCGGCCGCGCTCGGGGTCGATCACCAGGCCGCTCGCCGTGATGTGTCCGGCGCCGCACGCCTTCCACATGCCGTCCGGGTGGGCCGCGAGGTGGTCGAGGTACGCCTGGCGCAGCTCGGCCTGATCCTCGTAGCTCTTCAGCACGAGGACCGCGTCGTCGTGCAGGCTCACTCGGTGTCGTCGTCCTTCTTCTTGAGGTCGGGCTTCTCGGTGGAACCGCCCCCGGCGGCCTCGCCGAGCATCTTGTCCAGCTCGGAGAAGTCCATCTGCTCGCGGTGGACGAAGCCGTCCGGGTCGTCCAGGTCGGAGGCGGTGGGCAGCATGTCGGGGTGGGCCCACAGGGCGTCGCGGCCGTCGACACCGCGCGCGTCCGTGAGGGACGCCCACAGGCGGGAGGCGTCGCGCAGGCGGCGGGGGCGCAGCTCCAGACCGATCAGCGTGGCGAAGGTCTGCTCGGCCGGACCGCCGGTGGCACGGCGGCGGCGCAGGGTCTCGCGCAGGGCGTCCGCGGACGACAGACGCGGCTTCGCGGCGGCGTGCACCACCGCGTCCACCCAGCCCTCCACCAGTGCCAGGGCGGTCTCCAGACGGGCCAGGGCCGCCTTCTGCGCCGGGGTGTCCTCCGGCTGGAACATGCCCTGCTGGAGCGCCTGCTGCAGCTCCTCGGGGTTCTGCGGGTCGAACTGCCCGACCACGTCCTCCAGCTTGGCCGTGTCGACCTTGATCCCGCGCGCGTAGCCCTCGACGGCGCCGAACAGGTGCGAGCGCAGCCACGGCACATGCGCGAAGAGACGCTGGTGGGCGGCCTCGCGCAGCGCCAGGTAGAGCCGCACCTCGTCCTTGCCGACGCCCAGGTCCTTGCCGAACGCCTCCACGTTCAGCGGCAGCAGCGCGGCCTTGCCGGCCGGTCCGAGCGGCAGGCCGACGTCGGTGGATCCGACGACCTCGCCCGCGAGCACGCCCACGGCCTGCCCGATCTGCTGGCCGAACATGGCGCCGCCCATCGACTTCATCATGCCGATCAGCGGGCCGGCCATGGCCTGCATCTCCTCCGGCAGGATGTCGCCCATGGCGCCGCCGACCCGTTCGGCCACCGGGTCGACCAGTTCCTTCCAGGCGGGCAGGGTCGCCTCCACCCACTCCGCACGGCTCCACGCCACGGCGGAGCCGGCACCGGACGGCAGGGACGTCGCGTCGTCCAGCCAGAGATCGGCCAGGCGTACGGCCTCCTGGACGGCGGTGCGCTCGGCGGGGCCGACGCTCTCGTCCTTCGTGCCGTCGGCGGTCCCCTGGGAGACCGTCTGGCGGGCGATCTGCTTGGCCATGTCCCAGTTCACCGGGCCGCCCTCGTACGAGAGCATCTGGCCCAGCTGCTGGAAGGCGGCGCCCAGGTCGGTGGGGTTCATGGAACCGAACATCGCGGCGAACGGATTGTCGGCGCCGGGGCCGCCGGCCCCGGGGAACCCGAAACCGAACGGGTTGGCCGGGCCCTGACCACCACCGCTCTGCTGGTCCTTCTTCTTGCCCTCGTCGCCGTCGTCCGGCTCCTCCGGCGGAAGGCCGAATCCGAATGGGGTGTCACTCACGGGATTCCTCGGCTGATAGGGCCATCGGGTTTCTCCGACGGCACGGCTGCCCGAACACCACCCAGCGTAGACACCACGGCGGGTTAAGGCCTCGGTGCTCCGCCGACCGAAGGCCTGCGGCAGGATGGATGCCACCTGGTACGTACGCGTCACCCGCGTTCGTACTGAAGACAACCGCTGGAGACGCCCGGTGAGTTCCCCAGATCCGCAGGTTCGCGCAGCGCGAAACCACGCAACCAGTCCCGCCGTGCGCGGGCCCGTCGTCGCGGTCACCGGTGCCGCGTCCGGCGTAGGAGCGCTGCTCACCGAGCGGCTCGCCGCGTCCGACGAGATCCGGCAGGTCGTCGCCATCGACGAGCGGCGCGGCGAGTGCGCGTCCGCCCAGTGGCACATCCTGGACGTCCGGGACCCGGCGATCGCCGAGAAGCTGCGCGGGGCCGACGTGGTGGTGCACCTCGCCGTCGACCTCGACCTGGGCACCGACTCGGCGGCCCGCAGCGCGTACAACGTGCGCGGGACGCAGACCGTGCTCACGGCGGCCGCCGCGGCCGGGGTGCACCGGGTCGTGCTGTGCACGTCGGCGATGGTCTACGGGGCGCTGCCCGACAACGAGCTGCCGCTCTCGGAGGACGCCGAGCTGCGGGCGACCGCCGAGGCCACGGGGGTCGGCGACCTGCTGGAGATCGAGCGGCTCGCGCGCCGGGCGCCGCGCGCCCATCCCGGCCTCAATGTCACCGTGGTGCGTCCCGCGACCCTGGTCGGAGGGACGGACACGGCGCTGACCAGGTATTTCGAGTCGCCGCGGCTGCTGGTGGTGGCCGGGTCGCGACCGGCCTGGCAGTTCTGTCACGTCGAGGACCTCTGCGGGGCGCTGGAGTACGCCGTGCTGGAGAAGGTCGACGGGGAGCTCGCCGTCGGGTGCGAGGGGTGGCTGGAGCAGGAGGAGGTCGAGGAGCTCAGCGGGATCCGGCGCATGGAGCTGCCGTCCGCGGTCGCGCTCGGGGCCGCCGCCCGGCTGCACCGGATCGGGCTCACGCCGTCACCGGCGGGGGACCTGGCGTACACGATGTACCCGTGGGTGGTGAGCGGGAGCCGGTTGCACGACGCCGGGTGGCGGCCGCTGTGGACGAACGAGGAAGTGCTCGCGGAGCTGCTGGAGGAGGTCGCCGGGCGGCACACCGTGGCCGGACGGCGGCTGGGGCGGAAGGACGCGACGGCCGCGGGTGCCGCCGGCGCGACGGTCGCGCTGCTGGGTACGGCGGCACTGGTGCGGCGGGCGCGGAAGGCGCGGGGCAGACGTTGACGGGTGCCCCGGCCGGTCCGGGGCGCGGGTGAGGCACGATGGGGGTATGGCTGTGAATGATGATCATCCTGGTGAGCGGGGCGCCGCGGAGCCCATCAAGCTGATCGCGATCCGGGAGACGGCGCTCTCCCTCGACGAGGTGTTCCGGGCGGTCGGGGACGACGCGGCCGGGGGGACCGCGCTGTTCGTGGGAACCGTGCGGAACCACGACGGCGGAACCGATGTCGACGAGCTCGGCTATTCGTGTCACCCGACGGCCGAGGCCGAGATGCGGCGGATCGCGGAGAAGGTGGTCGCCGACTACCCCGTGCGGGCGCTCGCGGCCGTGCACCGGGTGGGCGACCTGAAGGTCGGTGACCTGGCCGTGGTCGTCGCCGTGTCCTGTCCGCATCGGGGCGAGGCCTTCGAGGCGTGCCGCAGGCTGATCGACGACCTGAAGCACGAGGTGCCCATCTGGAAGCACCAGACGTTCTCGGACGGCACCGAGGAGTGGGTCGGCGCGTAGCGCCGTCGGTGGGGGTGGTGGTCGGGCGACGGGAGGGCGGGTCGGAGCTTGTTGATGGCGTGACCGGAATACGTCCATGTGCTTCCGGTTGCGTAACCCGGCCCTCGGCGAGAGCGTTGACGGGACGGACGGATAATCTGCTGATCAGTCAGTTGTGGTTGCTTCGTAGGGGTTGGGAGGCGGCATGGCGGCGCTCGCCTGGTTGCTGATTCCACTGGTGGCCGCGATCGGTGCCGGACTGTGGGGTGGCTGGGCCAGCCGGAATCGCAGGAGCATCGAGGACGGCACCGAGCTCGCGGGGTACTCACGCTTCCGCGAGGCCATGGAGCGGTCCCACACCGGCGGCTAGGGGGTGTTTCGAAAGTCCCGCACAGCACCCACGGCGCCCGGCACGCACTCTCGCCGCACCGGCCGAAACCCCAAGTACGTCCAGTACGAGGGCTTTCGTCCGGCACGCCGAGAGCACGCACCGGACACCGCGGGCACCGCACAGGACTTTCGAAACACCCCCTGGTGCCCACGCCCGCCGCCCCCGGACGGACGGCCCCGACGGTGCACTGACAGGCCTGTCCCGTACTGTCGTTCCATGCCACGCCGCACCGCGACGATGCTCGCCTCCACCCTGATGCTGATCGCGCTCCTGTGCGCGGGAGTGATCATTCCCGTGCCGTATTCGGAGATGTCGCCGGGGCCGACGGTGAACACGCTCGGGGAGCACGGTGGCGAGCCGGTGCTGCAGATCTCGGGACACAAGACGTACGCGACGACCGGTCACCTGAACATGACCACAGTGCGTGTGACCAGTGCCGACTACAGGATGAACCTCGTCGAGGCCGTGTACGGCTGGCTGGCACACGACAACAAGGTCGTCCCGCACGACACGCTCTACCCGGACGGCAAGACCGAGGAGCAGTCGACCCAGGAGAACGCCGAGGAGTTCAGCCAGTCCCAGGAGAGCGCCAAGGTCGCCGCCCTGAAGGAGCTGGACATCCCGGTGAAGTCCTGGGTGATCGTCTCCACCGTCCTCAAGGACTCACCGGCCGAGGGCAAGCTGCACGCCGGTGACGTGATCAAGTCCGTCGACGGCACGGCGGTCAAGGCGCCCGAGGACGTCGCGAAGCTGGTCACCAAGCACAAGCCCGGCGAGGACGTCGACTTCGTCATCGTGCCCGCCAAGGCGCAGGCCGCCGCCGAGAAGGCGAACAGGACCGCGACCGAGACCGAGACGGTCAGGATCACCACGGCCAAGTCCGACGACACGGGCGAGCAGCGGGCGATCGTCGGGATCTCCGCCGGGACCGACCACACCTTCCCGTTCACCATCGACATCAAGCTCGCGGACGTCGGCGGCCCGAGCGCCGGACTGATGTTCGCCCTCGGTATCTACGACAAGCTGACCCCGGGCAATCTGACGGGCGGCAAGTTCGTGGCCGGCACCGGCACGATCGACGACGAGGGCAAGGTCGGCCCCATCGGCGGCATCGAGATGAAGACGGTCGGCGCGCGTGACAAGGGCGCCGAGTACTTCCTGACGCCCAAGGACAACTGCGCCGCGGCCGCGAAGGACACCCCCGACGGACTCACCCTCGTCAAGGTCGACACCATCGAGGACGCCCTCGGGGCCCTCGGGGACATCCGCTCCGGCGACACGGCCGATCTGCCGAAGTGCACCACCAAGGGCTGACAGGAGCGCAGTGACGGCGCACGCGCGCGTGGGGGCGCCCTCCGGGCCGGAGGGCGCCCCCACAGTCGTAGATCGGATCGTCGTAGATCTGAGTGCCGTGGACCCGACCGTCGTGGATCCGATCGTCTCGGACCCGGCCGTCGTCGGCCCGAGCGTGGTGCGGCCGGGGATCAGTCCACGAAGGTCGCGGACAGGGCCTCCGCCAGGCCCGGGACCAGTTCGGGGCCGGTGAGGACCTCCGTCGGGGTGTCCTTCTCACGCAGGCGCAGGGCCGAGTCGCGGGAGCCGTCGCGCAGGACGGCGACCGTCATCCGGACCTCCTGACGGTCGGGGTGGGAGGCCACCCACTTGGTGAGCCGGGCCCCGTCCAGGTTCTCCGGGACGGACGCCTCGGCGGACGGCGGCAGCATCAGCCGCTCCACGGTCAGGGCGCAGCCGACCACCGCGTCGGGCCAGGCGATGGTGCCGAGGAACTCGTCCAGCGCCTGGCCCGCGGGAATCTCGTCCTGCTCGATCGGGGTGAGACCCACGGTCTCGGACTCGTCCTGCAGGCCGAGCTGAGCCGCGAGGGCGGGTTCCTGGGACCGCAGACGCGCGGTATCCACCAGGGCGAAGAGGCGAGCGGGCTGGTCCCAGCCGAGGCCCGAGGCGTACTCGTCGATCTCGAGCACCGCCCGGGTGAGGGGGTTCGCTGCCATGGGAGTGTTGGACATGGTCACAATCCTGCCTCGTTCGTTCCCGGAAGCGGGAACCGAGTAAAGCGTGAGTAAGTTGCATAGGTGAGGCCCCTACGATCACGGGGCCCGCTGGAGGGTCCGTAGACGCGGGCCTGACGTATCGACAGCGAACTTCGAGGTGCGCACCTTGGCTTTCCAGATGCCGGACCGCGGCGGAGGCCCGACAGGGCCGCGGATCAGAGTGGGCCGACCGTCCCGACGTGTCCGGACCCTGCTCATGACGCTGGGCGTTCTTGCCGTCCTCGGCATGGCGTTCGTCATGTTCGCGGGGTTCTGGACGGACTGGCTCTGGTACCGGTCGGTGAAGTACTCCTCCGTCTTCACCACCACGTTGTGGACGAAGATCGGGCTCTTCTTCGTCTTCGGGCTGCTGATGTCGGCCTCGGTCGGCTTCAACATCTGGTTGGCGCACCGGCTGCGGCCGCCGCTGAGCGCGATGTCGATGGAGCAGCAGAGCCTCGACAGGTACCGCATGGGCATCGCGCCCTACAAGAAGTGGCTGCTCCTCGGGATCACCGCCCTGGTGGGCCTCATCGCCGGCGCCTCCGCCTCCGGGCAGTGGCGCACCTGGCTGATGTGGGTGAACGGGGTGCCCTTCGGGCAGAAGGACCCCCAGTTCGACCTGGACGTGGCCTTCTACGCCTTCGACCTGCCCTGGTACCGCTTCCTGCTCGGCTTCGGCTTCGCCGCCGCCGTGCTCTCGGTGATCGCCGCCGCGCTCACGCACTACCTCTACGGCGGCCTCAGGGTCACCTCGCCGGGCGCGCGTGCCACCGCCGCGGCCACCGGGCACCTGTCGGTGCTCCTCGGCATCTTCGTCGCCCTGAAGGCGGTCGCCTACTGGCTCGACCGCTACGGGCTCGCGGTGAAGTCCAGCGACTTCAAGGCCACGGGCAACTGGACCGGCCTGCGGTACGTCGACGCGAACGCGTACCTGCCGGCCAAGACGATCCTGTTCTGCATCGCCGTGATCTGCGCGTTGCTGTTCTTCGCCACCATCTGGCGGCGCACCTGGCAGCTGCCGGTCATCGGCTTCGGTCTGATGGTCCTCTCCGCGATCCTCATCGGGGGGCTGTACCCGGCCATCGTGCAGAAGTTCCAGGTCCAGCCGAACGAGCAGGCCAAGGAAGCGCCGTACGTCGAGAAGAACCTGGCGGCGACCCGACAGGCCTACGGCATCGACGGGACCGACGTCCAGGAGTACGCGGGCACGAGCACCACGCCCAAGGCCACCCTCCGTGAGGACGCCGACACCACGGCCAGCATCCGCATGCTCGACCCGAACGTCGTCTCGCCGACGTTCCAGCAGCTCCAGCAGATGAGGAACTACTACGCGTTCCCCACCAACCTGGACGTCGACCGCTACAGCAATGAGGACGGCGCTGAGCAGGACACGGTCATCGGTCTGCGCGAGCTGAACCTCGCCGGCATTCCCAAGAACAACTGGATCAACGACCACTTCCGCTACACCCACGGCTTCGGAGTGGTCGCCGCCAAGGGCACCGAGGCCACCTCCGGAGGCCGCCCGGTCTTCACCGAGTCCGACCTGCCGTCCAAGGGCGACCTGGGCAAGTACCAGCAGCGGGTCTACTACGGCGAGAGGACCACCCAGTACTCGATCGTCGGCGGGCCCCAGAAGGAGATCGACTACTCCGACGACAGCGGTGAGAAGACCACCAGCTACAAGGGCGACGGAGGGGTCAACCTCTCCAGCCCGGTCAACCGGGCCGCGTACGCGGTGGCGTTCAACGAGCCGCAGATCCTCTACTCCGGCGCCATCGGCGAGGGTTCGCGGATCCTCTACAACCGCACGCCCAAGGAGCGCGTCGAGGCGGTCGCCCCATGGCTGACCATCGACGGCGACGCCTATCCGGCAGTCATCGACGGGAAGATCCAGTGGATCGTCGACGCGTACACGACGACCAACGGCTACCCCTACGCCTCCCGCACCACCCTGGGTGACACGACGGCCGACTCGTTGACCGCGGACAACAGCCAGCGCGCGGTGGTGGCCCAGCAGAACCAGGTCAACTACATCCGCAACTCGGTGAAGGCGACCGTCGACGCGTACACCGGTGAGGTCAAGCTCTATCAGTGGGACACCCAGGATCCGGTCCTGAAGACCTGGATGAAGGCGTTCCCGAACACGGTGGAGCCGAAGAAGGAGATCTCCCCGTCCCTGGAAGCCCATCTGCGGTACCCGCAGGACCTGTTCAAGGTCCAGCGCGAACTGCTGACCCGCTACCACGTCAAGGACGCGGACACGTTCCTCAGCGGCAGCGAGGTGTGGCAGGTTCCGGACGACCCGACCAACACGTCGGGCAACGCGGTGCCGCCGTACTACCTGAGCATGAAGATGCCCGGTCAACAGGAGCAGGCGTTCTCGCTGACCACCACGTTCACACCGAACGGTCGTGACAACCTCAGTGGTTTCATGGCGGTCAACGCCGAGGCGGGCACCAAGGACTACGGCAAGATCAGAATTCTGAAGGTGCCGACGAGCGAGGCCATCGAGGGACCCAAACAGGTCCAGAGCCAGTTCAACTCCCAGCAGGACATCGCCGAAACGATCAGCTTGCTCAAACGTGGTGACTCGGAGGTCGAGTACGGCAACCTCTTGACGGTCCCGCTCGACGGCGGACTGCTCTACGTGGAACCCGTCTATGTGCGAGGCGGCGGGCTCAAGTACCCGTTGCTGCGCAAGGTGCTGGTCACCTACGGCGGCAACACGGCCTTCGAGGACACCCTCGACGCGGCGCTCAACAAGGTGTTCGAAACCGAGGGCACGCCGACCGAGCCACCGCCGGACGACCCCGACGAGGGCACCGACGAGCCGCCGACGTCGGGCGATCCGACGGTCCAACAGGCGCTGGAGCAGGCTCAGAAGGCGTTCGACGAGGGGCAGCAGGCCCTCAAGGACGGCGACTGGGAGGCGTACGGCCGGGCCCAACAGGACCTGGAGGACGCGCTGAAGCGGGCCGAGGACGCGCAGTCCAAGGCCGACGAGACCGGCGGCAGCGGCAGTGAGGACAGCGACCAGAGCGGCGACGGAGGCTCCGGAGGCGGCTGATTCAAGGCTCCGTCCCGCGCCGTGGTACGGTTGCAACGCAACGGCGCGGGGTGGAGCAGCTCGGTAGCTCGCTGGGCTCATAACCCAGAGGTCGCAGGTTCAAATCCTGTCCCCGCTACTGAAGTTGAAGGCCCGGATCCTCTAAAGGATCCGGGCCTTCGACGTGTTGGCCGGGGTGCTCGGGAAATCTGTGTTTGACTTGTCGCTCTGTGGGCATGTCGACAAAACGCTGTAGTGACCTCAATGGCTGCGGTATACCAGGTGTACCCAGGTTGCAGGTGGTGCGACGATGGACGTTATGGGGGACAAGGCAACTCTGTTGGAGACAGGGCGGTTTGCGCAGCCTGCCGACATTGCGCTGCCTGCCGACTTCGTGCTGCCCGCCGAGTCCGCCTCGTCGGTCGAGTCCGCGGGGGTCGCGGACGAGGACGAGACGGGCGACGCCGTCGAGGAGGCGCGTCAGCGGCTCGCCGCCGAAGCCGGTGACACCGAGGCGATGAGTGTCCTCGGCGCCATGCTCCTGCGCCGCGGCGACCTGGACGGAGCCGAGCCCTGTCTGCGGGCCGCCACCGCGGCCGGGGACCGGGCGGCCGCCAACAACCTGGGTGTCCTGCTGCACCAGCGGGGGTACGCCGACGAGGCCGCCGGCTGGTGGCGGGTCGCGGCCGTCGCCGGTTCCGCCGCCGCCGCGCACGCGCTCGGCCGGCACCATCGCGAGCGCGGTGACGAACCGGCCGCCGAGTACTGGCTGCGCCAGTCCGCCGAGCAGGGGCACGCCCTGGGCGCGTACGCGCTCGCCGACCTGCTGGAGCACCGCAGTGACGCCGCCGCCGAGCGGTGGATGAGAGTGGCCGCCGAGCGCGGGCACCGCGAGGCCGCGTACCGGCTCGCGCGGACGCTCGACCAGCGCGCGGAGCAGGAGGAGCGCACCGCCGTGCGCGAAGGACGGAAGATCGCGCGCGCGGCGCTCGAGATCGGGAGCGGCCCCCGCGAGGGCCGTGCCGCCGGGCGGGACGGCGGCGGGCAGGCCGTGGGCGCGGGGGAGCGCGCCACCGACAACGGTGTCGGGGCGGATGCCGCCGAGGAGGCGGAGCAGTGGTACCGGCAGGCCGCCGCGCGCGGGCACCGGCGGGCCGCGCTGCACCTCGGGGCGATCCTGGAGCGGCGCGGGGAGCTGAAGGAGGCCGGTCGCTGGTACCTGACCTCCGCGAAGCACGGTGAGCCGCGCGCCGCGTGCGCGCTCGGGTTCCTGCTGCGGGACGCGGGGGACACGGAGAGCGCGGCCGTGTGGTGGCTGCGGGCCGCCCAGGACGGCAACGGCAACGCGGCGAACGCGCTGGGCGCGCTGCACGCCGAGCGCGGCGAGACGCAGACCGCCGAGCGCTGGTACCGGGCCGCGATGGACGCCGGGGACGTCAACGGCGCGTACAACCTCGGGCTGCTCTGCGCCGAGCAGGGGCGGACCGCGCAGGCCGAGCAGTGGTACCGGCGCGCCGCGTACGCCGGACACCGGGAGGCGGCGAACGCACTGGCCATCCTGCTGCTCCAGGTCGGCGACGCGTCCGGTGCGGAGCCGTGGTTCTCCAAGGCCGCCGAGGCCGGGAGCGTCGACGCCGCCTTCAACCTGGGCATCCTGTTCGCCGGGCGGGGCGACGACGCGACGGCGGCGGTCTGGTACGAGCGGGCGGCTGCCGCCGGGCACACCGAGGCGGCGCTCCAGGTCGCCATAGCGCGACTGCGGGACGGTGACGAGCGTGCCGCCGAGCGGCATCTGCGGTGCGCCGCCGGTGGGGGCAGCGCGGAGGCCGCGTACCGGCTGGCCGCCGTGCTCGACGCGCGGCGGCCGCCCGCGCCCGCGCACGAACTGGGCGAGCCGGTGCGGGAGAAGAACGAGTGCGAGGAGTGGTACGAGCGGGCCGCGTCGCAGGGGCATCGGCGGGCGCAGGTGCGCGTCGGGATGCTGGCGGCCGGACGGGGGGACGTGGTCGAGGCCGCGCGGTGGTACCGGGCCGCGGCGGAGTCGGGATCGCGGAACGGGGCGTTCAATCTGGGGCTGCTGCTGGCTCGGGAGGGGAGTGAGCCGGAGGCCGCCGTGTGGTGGGCTCGGGCCGCCGACGCGGGGCATGGGCGGGCGGCGTTGCGGCTCGCCCTCGTCTACGCGCGTCGGGGTGAGCTGGTGGAGGGAAGCGGTGGGCCGATCGGGCCGTGGCGCTCGGGCCTAGCTGAGGTGGCGGAGCGGGCGGCGCGGTTGCGGGATGCGTTGCGGGACGAGTTGTCGGCGTAGGTGAGTGGGGCGGGGAGCTGAAGGGGTGCCGTGGTGCCGGGGTGGCGGTGTGGTCCGGGGCTGCGAGGGTGCCCGGGGGCGCGTGCTGGGCGAGGGGCGGGGTCCCGCTCACCCACGCTTGCGGGTGCCGCTGCGCCCACCCTCCCCACCCTCGGCTTCGCTCGAGCGGGAGGTGCCCCCATCGCCCCAGCGGCACGACTGCCCGCAGTTGTGCCGGGTCCGGGGTATCGCTGCGGTCACGCTTGCCGCCCCAGGGGTACGAGTGTCCTCGGCTGCGTCGGGTTTGGTCCGGGGGTTAATGGATTTGCTCTGGTCGGCGCGGGTGACGTAGTGTTCTGTTCATCGACGCGGGGTGGAGCAGCTCGGTAGCTCGCTGGGCTCATAACCCAGAGGTCGCAGGTTCAAATCCTGTCCCCGCTACTGAAGGCCGATGGCCCGGAACCTTGAGGTTCCGGGCCATCGGTGTTTTCGTTCAGATTCACTTTCAGGTGGCGCAGAAAAGCCCCGGCTGTTGTGTGGCCGGGGCTTCGTCGTGCGGCGGCGGTGCTGCTACGCCTGGGTGCAGTTCGGGCAGACGCCCCGGTAGGTGACCTCCACGTCCGAGACGGTGAAGCCGAAGCGCTCGGAGGAGGGAAGGTCCGCCAGGGGGTTGCCGGTCGGGTGCACGTCACGGATCGTGCCGCACCGGGCGCAGACCAGGTGGTGGTGTGGACGGTGCGCGTTCGGGTCGTACCGCTTGGCGCGCCGGTCCGTGGCGACCTCGAGCACCTCACCGAGGGAGACCAGCTCGCCGAGGGTGTTGTAGACGGTCGCCCGGGAGATCTCGGGCAGCTTGGTGACAGCGCGCGCGTGCACCTCGTCGGCCGTCAGATGGACGTGTTCGCCGTCGAGGACCTCGGCCACGACACGCCGCTGCGCGGTCATACGCCATCCGCGTCCGCGCAGCCGCTCCAGAAGGTCACTCATACCGGTCAGCGTAACAGCAGGCGGGAACAGTTCCCGAACGGGTGTGAACTTGGAGCTTGACTTGACTTGGATTTTGTCCAATGTAGGATCTGGCTTCGATCGATGAAGGCTTCGGCAAGCGCCTGGAGGCCGCCGTCCAGGCCTTGTGCGGCTGACCAGGGTTGGACCGCTTGTCGTTGGGGCGGGCCGGGGTCTCGTAGGAGACTCCCGGCCCGTTCGTGCGTCCGGGCGCGGCTACGCCGGTGCGGGCTGTCGGGCGGGTGCCCAGCAGCGGATGATGTCGCGGACCGAGACGATGCCGATGGGGTCGCCCTCGTCGAGGACGATCAGATGGCGGAAGCCGCCGTGGGTCATCGCGCGGGCCGCTTCCTCCAGGGTCCAGGACGGCGTGGCGAACACGACGTCGGTGGTGGTGTGGGCGTGGGCGCGCTCGGTGTCGGGGCTCTGGCCGAGGCCCACGGAGACGAGGACGTCGCGTTCGGTCAGGATGCCGAGTCCGCCGGCGTCCGGGTCGAGGACCACGGCCGCGCCGACCCGGCGAGCCGCCATCAGGGCGGCGGCCTGGCGGAGGGTGTGATCGGGGCCGATGGTGAGGACCACTGTGCTCATGGCGTCGCGGACGAGCATGGAGTTCAGCCACCTCCTAGGGAATCCCGGAACGCCTTGTTCAAGGATTCACAAGTTCACAAGTGAGGGAACTCTCAATGTGGCAGGTAAAGCGGAGGTCAACAAGAGGGTGTGCGTGGTCAGTTCGGGGCGCCCCGGATCATTCCAGGGCTCAGTAGCGCTCGTTCAGATAGCCCAGGAGCTCGTCGTGGAGGAGGCCGTTCGAGGCCGCCGCGTCGCCGCTGTGCGGGCCGGGGCGGCCGTCGAGGCCGGTGAAGCTGCCGCCCGCCTCGGTGACGATGATCGCGTTGGCGGCCATGTCCCAGAGGGACAGCTCAGGTTCGGCGCAGATGTCCACGGAGCCCTCGGCGACCATCATGTACGGCCAGAAATCGCCGTACGCGCGGGTGCGCCACACTTCGCGGGTCAGGTCAAGGAAGCCGTTGAGGTGGCCGCGGTCCTCCCAGCCGCTGAGAGAGGAGTACGCGAAGGAGGCGTCCGAGAGGTCGGCGACGCGGGAGACGTGCAGGCGGGAGGCCGAGCTCAGACTGCGGCCGGTGAAGGCGCCGTGGCCCTTGGCGGCCCACCAGCGGCGGCCGAGCGCGGGGGCGGAGACCACGCCGACGACGGGCTGGTAGCCGCCCTCGGCCGCTTCCATGAGAGAGATCAGGGTGGCCCAGACGGGGACGCCCCGGACGTAGTTCTTGGTGCCGTCGATCGGGTCGATCACCCAGCGGCGCGGCCCGGTGCCCTCGACGCCGTACTCCTCGCCGAGGATGGCGTCGCGGGGGCGGGCGCGCTGGAGTTGGCCGCGGATGAGTTCCTCGGCGGCCTTGTCGGCCTCGCTCACCGGGGTCATGTCCGGCTTCGTCTCGACCTTGAGGTCGAGGGCCTTGAAGCGGGACATCGTGGTCGCGTCGGCGGCGTCCGCGAGGACGTGGGCGAGGCGGAGGTCGTCGAGGTAATCGGCCATGTGGCGAACGGTATCCGCCGAGGTCGGTGCGGGGCTACCGGGGTCGGGGGTCGGACCGTGGGAGGCGGCGGTACGTATGGGGTTCGCCGGGGTGGGCACATGAGTGGGGGCTGTTGCCGCGTGCGGAGGATCGGGCCGCGCACGTTGGCCGGTGTGCGCCCCTCGGGGGTGCCGTGAACCCTTGACAGTGACTTGATGCGCGTCAAATCTGAGGGCCAGAGCCGCCCGCTCGTATTCAGGGAGGCGATGATGCCTGCAGCGCGGGAGAACTTGCTGGACGCCGCTTTCAAGGCGCTGGTGCGTCGGCCGTGGTCGGCCGTGCGCATGGTGGACGTGGCGGCGGTGGCCGGAGTGTCACGTCAGACGCTGTACAACGAGTTCGGCAGCAAGGACGGGCTCGCCAGGGCCCTGGTCCGCAGGGAAGCGGACGGCTATCTGGCGGGCGTCGAACGGGCGCTGGCCACCCCTGCGGACTCCCGGGACCGGTTGGCCGCGACCGCCGAGTGGACCGTGGCGGCCTCCCGCAACAATGCGCTGATTCGCGCCATGCTCACCGGCTGCTGGAGCGAGCGGCTGCCGTCACCGACGCTCGCCGCGGTGCGCTCGTCCTCCGCGGTGCCCGCGCAGCGCCGCGCGGACGGCCCGCTGCCCGCGCCCGCCGACTTCGTGGCCCTGGTGCGCGAGCGGGCCGTGGCCGCGCTGTCCGCGCCGGGCGCCCCCAAGGCGGGCCAGACGGAGCTGGCCCGGTCCTGTGAACTCGCGGTGCGGCTCGCCCTCTCGTGCGTGGCGGCGCCCCCGGTCGACGGCGGAGTCACGGACCTCGTGCGCACGGCGCTGCCCCGACAGCTCAGCCGGCCCCTCGGCTAGCTGTTGCCCGAGTTGTGTGGGAGTCGAACCAGTGGACCGGAACCAGTGGGCCGGAACTAGGGGGTGTTTCGAAAGTCCCGCACAGCACCCACGGCGCCCGGCACGCACTCTCGCCGCACCGGCCGAAACCCCAAGTACACCCAGTACGAGGGCTTTCGTCCGGCACGCCGAGAGCACGCACCGGACACCGCGGGCACCGCACAGGACTTTCGAAACACCCCCTAGTAGACTGTCGCGGCTAGTTTTTGGGATAGAGGTGGCGCAGTTTGATGCGTGCGTCGTGGGTGGTGAACTGCCAGTTCACCTGACGCTGGTCGGTGTTGGTGGCGTTCTGCCAGGCTGAGAGTTCGGTGTTGAGGGTGTCGAGGTCGCTGATCCGGCGGTCGAGGCATTGCCGGGTCAGTGCGGAGAGTTCGATCTCGGCGATGTTGAGCCATGACCCGTGCTTGGGCGTGTGGTGGATCTCGAGGCGTTGGGCCAGGGCGAATGCCTCTTCGGGTTCGAACGCCTCGTACAACGAGGCGATGTTGTGGGTGTTGAGGTTGTCCATCACCAGCACCACGGTCTCGGCGTCGGGGTAGTCCACGCTCAGTAACTGTTTGACCTGGCCGGCCCAGTCGATCCGGGTCCGCCGGGACAGTGCCTGAACGCGACGCCACCCGCGCAGGGGTTCGACCCACACGAAGATCGAGGACGTGCCGCAGCGGATGTACTCGCTGTCCTGGCGGGCGTCGTGACCAGGGCGGGCCGGGAGTGGGTCGCGGGCATCGCCGAGGAGCTGGTAGGGCTTCTCGTCCATGCACACCACCGGACGTGCCGGGTCGTAGGGCCGGGCATAGACGGCCAGCACGTCTTCCATCCGGGCCGCGAACTCCGCGTTCGCCCGGGGTGGGATGGTCCAGCACTTTCTCAGGTGAGGGCGCAGTTCCGTTTTTTTTTAAGACCCGCCCGATGGTGGAGTGGTCCAGATCGGGGATGTCCTCGGCCAGCGCGACATGTTTCTCCAGCAGCCGCAGCGACCACCGGGTATGGCCCTGGGGTGGCTGTGAGCACGCCATCGCGATCAGCCGGGCTTCGACCTCGCCGGTCACCGGCGAGGGCACCGGTGGGAGGTCGCGCTTCTTCCGCGCGATCGTGGCGTGCACATCGCCACCGGTCTCGGCGAAACGCTTGGCGACCAGCCGTAACGTCTCACCGGAGACGCCGAGCCGGGCCGCGATCACCGCCTTGGGATCCACGTCTCCCACCGAGGTGTCCAGTGCTAGCAGTACACGCGCACGCATGATCATCGAGGCCCCACGAACACCCGTGGTGGTCACCCGGACCAACTCCTCACGATCCTGCGGTGTCAACCTGACCGGCCGCTTCTTCTGTGAACCCATGACGACAGTCCTGTCCGGCAAAAGGGAAGGAGGAACCCACCAGACACCAGCCTCCCAACCAGACACGCCACAACTAAGCAGCGACGCACTACTAGTGGGCCGAGCCCGAGAGTTGGAGTCCCACGACCCCCACGATCACCAGGCTGATCGAGACGATCTTCAAGGTCGACACGATGTCGCCGAGGAAGATCATCCCGTAGATCGCGGTGCCGGCCGCGCCGATGCCCGTCCAGACGGCGTAGGCCGGGCCGACGTCGAGCTTCTTGAGGGAGAGGGTCAGCAGACCGAAGCTGCCGAGGGCGAAGACGCAGAAGGCGACCGTGGGCCAGAGTCTGGTGAAACCGTGCGAGAGTTTCAGGCAGACGGCGAATCCGGTCTCCAGAAGCCCCGCCACGACCACCAGCAGCCACGCCATGTCTCGTCCTCCCGTGTCCCACGTTCCGTGACCGCTTCGTCTGTTCTCGGCCGATCTCGTCTGGTCTGGGTCCGACTCGGTGCGATTATGCACTTACCGGATGGGCGAGGGCGCAAACAACGCGGAGGTCAGTCGCCTTCCCGCTGTTCGCGCGTCGCGAGCAGCCTGCGCAGGGAGTAGAGCCGGGCCGGGTCGGCGTGTCCGTCCGCCACCCACTGGTCCAGCGCGCAGTCCTGCTCGTCGTGACTGCACGCGCGGGGGCAGCCCTCCGTGCCCGGCACGAGGTCGGGGAAGGCGTTGATCACCCGGGACGGATCGATGTGCGCGAGACCGAACGAGCGCACGCCGGGGGTGTCCACGACCCAGCCGCCGTCCGAGTCCGCGAGGGGGAGGGCGAGGGCGGAGGTCGTGGTGTGCCGGCCGCGTCCGGTCACCGCGTTGACATGGCCCGTGCTGCGGCGCCGTTCCTCCGGGACGAGGGCGTTCACCAGGGTCGTCTTGCCGACGCCCGAGTGGCCGACGAACGCTGTGACCTTCCCGGCGAGGTGTTCGCGCACGCGGTCGGCGGCGCCGCCCGTCTCCAGCTCCTCGCGGCTCGTCACGACGTACGGGATGTCGATGTCGCCGTAGAGCTCCAGCAGTTTGTCCGGGGAGGCCAGGTCCGACTTCGTGAGGACGAGGAGGGGGTCCAGGCCGCCGTCGTAGGCCGCCACCAGGCAGCGGTCGATCAGACGGGGGCGGGGCTCGGGGTCGGCGAGGGCGGTGACGATGGCGAGTTGGTCGGCGTTGGCGACGACGACGCGTTCGTACGGGTCGTCGTCGTCGGCCGTGCGGCGCAGCACCGACGTACGGTCGGCGATGCGGACGATCCGGGCGAGGGTGTCCTTCTTGCCGGAGAGGTCGCCCACGAGGGCCACGGTGTCGCCGACGACCGCGGCCTTGCGGCCCAGTTCGCGGGCCTTCATCGCGAGGACGATCCGGTCCTCGACGAGGCAGGTCAGCCGGCCCCGGTCGACCGTGAGGACCAGGCCCTCGGCGGCGTCCTCGTGCTTCGGGCGGATGTTCGTCCGGGGACGGTTGCCCTTGCGGTTCGGGCGGCTGCGGATGTCGTCCTCGTCGGTGTGCTTGCCGTAACGGCGCATGATCCCGGCCCGCCCGTCAGTTCTTCCCGAGCATCCCGGTCCACATGTCAGGGAAGTCCGGCAGTGTCTTGGCCGTCGTCGCCACGTTCTCGATCCGCACGCCCTCCACCGCCAGGCCGATGATCGCGCCGGCGGTGGCCATGCGGTGGTCGTCGTAGGTGTGGAAGACACCGCCGTGCAGCGGGCGCGGGCGGATGTGCAGACCGTCGGCGGTCTCGGTGACGTCGCCGCCGAGTTCGTTGATCTCCTTGGTGAGCGCGGCCAGGCGGTCCGTCTCGTGGAGGCGGAGGTGGGCGACGCCGCGCAGCGTGGAGGGGGAGTCGGCGAGGGCCGCGACCGCTGCGATGCCCGGGGTCAACTCGCCCACCTCGCTCAGGTCCACGTCGATGCCGTGGATCGCACCCGAACCGGTGAACACCAGTCCGTACTCGGTCAGTTCGCAGGTGCCGCCCATCTCCGTGAAGATCTCGCGGAGCTGGTCACCGGGCTGGGTGGTGTGCGCGGGCCAGTCGGGTACGACGATCTTGCCTCCGGTCACCAGGGCCGCCGCCAGGAACGGCTGCGCGTTGGAGAGGTCCGGCTCGATCGTGAGGTCACGGCCCAGCAGGGCGCCCGGCGTGACCCGCCAGACGTTGGGCTCACCGCCCGACTCCGGGGTGTCGACCTGGGCGCCCACCGAGCGCAGCATGTCGACGGTCATCCGGATGTGGGGGAGCGAGGGGAGGGTCGCGCCGGTGTGGCGGACCTCGACGCCCTGGTTGAAACGGGGGGCGGAGAGCAGGAGGGCGCTCACGAACTGCGAGGACGAGGACGCGTCGATCGCCACCGGGCCGCCGTCCAGGGCACCGCTGCCGTGGACCGTCAGGGGGAGCGCGCCCCGGCCGTCGTCGTCGATCCGGGCGCCGAGGACGCGCAGGGCGTCGATCACGCCGTTCAGGGGGCGCTCGTACGAGCGGGGGTCGCCGTCGAAGCGGATGGGGCCGTCCGCCAGGGCCGCCACCGGGGGCAGGAAGCGCATGACCGTGCCCGCGTTGCCGACGTCGACCGTGACCGGGCCGTGCAGGCCGGTGGGCAGGACGCGCCAGGCCTCGCCGGAGCCGCCCGCGCCGGAGGAGCTGGAGGAGACGGTCTCCTCGATGCCGACGCCCATCGAGCGCAGGGCGGCCGCCATCAGGAGGGTGTCGCGGGAGCGGAGGGGGCGGCGCAGCCAGCCGGGTTCGCTCGCGAGGGCGGCGAGGACGAGGGCGCGGTTGGTGACCGACTTTGACCCCGGGACGTGGACCGTCGCGTCGACGGCTCCGCTCGCGGTGGGGGCGGGCCAGAGGGCGGGCTGTGCGTTCAGGGCCATGTGGCCACTTTAGTAGGGGTTCGCCGAAGGGGGTGCCTGGTGATCGCCGTGGGCGGCTGCAGGTCCGGTGGGGGCTGATCGCGCCCACGCGGCGGAGCCGCACATCGATACGCCCCGCGCCCCTGTGTGCGCCCCTGCGGGGCTGCATCACAGCACGGTCACAGCCCCAGCAGCCACCTTCCGCCGCCCATCAGCGCGCACAGCGACACCACGTGGAACATCACCAGCCACACCGTCGCCGGGAGATGGGTCAGCCGGGAGAGCTGGTCCGCGTCGGAGTCGCCAGCGCCTCCCCGGCGGCGCTTCGCCTGGAGTTCGAAGGCCGGGCGTACGCCCCCCAGCAGCAGGAACCAGACCACCGCGTAGGCGAAGGCGGCCTGGACCTGGGGGCCCGCCAGCCAGGAGACGACGACGAAGGTGCCGCCGGTGAGGAGGACCGTCAGGGCACCGTAGGCGTTGCGGATCATGACCAGCATGGCGATCAGCAGGATCGTGGCGAGCCAGAGAAGCAGGGTGATGCGGCCGGAGCCGAGGAGGGCGGCGCCGCCGAGGCCGAGGAGCGGGGGAGCGGTGTAGCCGGCGGCGGCGGTGAGGATCATGCCGAGGCCGGTGGGCTTGCCGCGGCTGACCGTGAGGCCGCTGGTGTCGGAGTGCAGTCGGATGCCGGTGAGGGTGCGGCCGGTGAGCAGCGCGATCAGTCCGTGGCCGCCCTCGTGCGCGATGGTGATGGCGTTGCGCGAGAGCCGCCACACGCCGTGCGGGACGATCGCCGCGAGCGCGGCGACCGCGGTGGCTATGACGACCCACAGGTCCGGGTCCGGCTGGGTACCGAAGACCTCGTCCCACAGGCTGGCCAGCGAGGTGGCTGCGGTGCTTTCCATGTTCTGCGGTGGCTCCCTCGGGTCGCGATCGATAGGGGTTGGCGCGTAGCGCCATCGTTGGGGGGTGGTGGTCGGGTGACGGGTGGGCCTGGCAGTGTGGCACTTATGTGCGGACGGTATGCGTCGAGTCGTAGGCCCGAGGATCTCGCAGGAATCTTTGAGATCGAGAAGTGGGAGCCGGAGGAGAGCCTGGAGCCGGATTACAACGTGGCTCCCACCAAGGAGGTCTACGCGGTTCTCGACCGCCCTCTGAAGGACGCCGACGACAAGCGGCCGGTTCGCCAGCTGCGGAAGCTGAAGTGGGGGCTGGTCCCCTCCTGGTCCAAGAACCCCGAGGGCGCCGCGCGGATGATCAACGCCCGCGCCGAGACCGTGCACGAGAAGCCGTCGTACCGCCGTGCGTTCGCCACCCGGCGCTGCATCCTGCCCGCCGACGGCTACTTCGAGTGGGTCACCGGCAAGGGGGAGCGGGAGCTGGAGGTCGAGGGGAAGAAGAAGCGGCCGCGCAAGCAGCCGTACTTCGTGCTCCCGGCGGACGGCTCCGTCTTCGCGATGGCCGGGCTGTACGAGTTCTGGCGGGACAGGACGCTGCCGGACGACCACCCGGGGGCCTGGTGGGCGACCTGCTCGGTGATCACGACGGAGGCCGAGACGACCCCGCTCGCGGTGGCCCCGGGGGACGGCCCGCACGCGTTGGCCGATATCCACCCCCGGATGCCGCTGATGCTGACGCCGGACCGGTGGGACGGCTGGCTCGACCCGGCCCGAACCGACCTCGACGACCTGCGCGGGCTGCTCGAACCGCCGCCCGGCGGGCTGATGCGCGCCTATCCCGTCTCCACGGCCGTCAGCAACGTCCGCAACAACGGGCCGGAACTGCTGGAGGAACTGGAGGGGCCCGAGGAGGGCACACTCTTCTGACGTGACCGAGATCGAGGCAGCAGCGACGGAAGAGATCGACACCGAGGCCGGCACGGGCCGTGTCAGCTGGTACGAGGCCAAGGCGCCGGACCGCGTCCTCGCCCTCAGCCATGGCGCCGGCGGTGGCATCGAGGCTCGTGATCTGCGGGCCCTCGCCGCCGTGCTCCCCGCGCACGGGGTGACCGTGGCGCTGGTGGAGCAGCCGTGGCGGGTCGCAGGGAAGAAGCTCGCGCCCGCGCCGAAGACGCTGGACACCGGGTGGCGGGGACTGTGGCCCGCGCTGGCGAAGCCGGGGCTGCCGGTGATCGCGGGCGGGCGCAGCGCCGGGGCCCGGGTGGCCTGCCGTACGGCGACCGAGCTGGGCGCGGCGGCCGTACTGGCGCTGAGCTTTCCGCTGCACCCGCCGGGGAAGCCGGAGAGGTCCCGGGCCGACGAGCTGCTCGGGGCCGGGGTGCCCACGCTCGTCGTCCAGGGCGGGAACGACCCGTTCGGCAGGCCCGAGGAGTTCCCGGAGGGCGGGTACGGGCTCGTGGAGGTGCCGTACGGCGATCACGGGTTCGCGGTGCCGAAGCGGGCGCCGCTCGGGCAGGACGAGGCGATGACGGTGATCACCGAGGGTGTCGTGGAGTGGATCGCGTCACTCCGATGACCCGTCCGGCGGTGGCCGGGAATGCGGAGCGGTGGGCCTTGGTTGTGCGGATCAGACAGCGCGAAAGACCGTGCTGACCGCCGTACGAGAGGAAGTCCGCCGCATGGGTTCGACCTATTGCCCGAGCCGCAGCAGCCGCGCTGACCTGGACTGGACGGTGCTGCACACGGCCAAGAGCGGCCCTGTTCGGGCGGCGGCGGGCATGGATCGTCGTCTATCCTCCGATTCTGGTGGTACCGGTTTCGGTATCGCACAGACGCTGGAGGAGGTGGGTCCGGTCACTGGGACCGACGCAGGGACCGAACGGGGCCAGGCGGAGCAGCCCGAGGGCACCGAGACCGCCGCGGAGCGCAGCGCCCGGTTCGAGCGGGATGCTCTGGAATTCCTCGATCAGATGTACTCGGCCGCGCTGCGCATGACGCGCAACCCGGCCGATGCCGAGGACCTGGTGCAGGAGACGTACGCGAAGGCGTACGCGTCCTTCCACCAGTTCCGTGAGGGCACCAACCTGAAGGCCTGGCTGTACCGCATCCTCACGAACACCTTCATCAACTCGTACCGCAAGAAGCAGCGCGAACCCCAGCGCAGCGCGGCCGAGGAGATCGAGGACTGGCAGCTCGCGCGCGCCGAGTCGCACATGTCGACCGGGCTGCGCTCCGCCGAGTCGCAGGCGCTCGACCACCTGCCCGACTCTGACGTGAAGGCGGCGCTGCAGGCGATCCCCGAGGAGTTCCGCATCGCCGTCTATCTCGCGGATGTCGAGGGCTTTGCGTACAAGGAGATCGCCGACATCATGGGGACACCCATCGGTACGGTGATGTCCCGGCTGCACCGGGGCCGCCGTCAACTGCGCGGCATGCTCGAGGACTACGCCCGTGATCGCGGGCTGGTTCCGGCCGGCGCCGGGGAGTCGAACGAAGCGAAAGGCTCGGGCTCATGAGCTGCGGAGAGCCGCATGAGACGGATTGCAGCGAAATCCTCGATCATCTCTACGAGTTCCTCGACCGGGAGATGCCCGACGCCGACTGCACCAAGTTCGAGCACCACTTCGAGGAGTGCTCGCCCTGCCTGGAGAAGTACGGGCTCGAACAGGCCGTCAAGAAGCTGGTGAAGCGCTGCTGCGGGCAGGACGACGTGCCCACCGATCTGCGCGCCAAGGTGATGGGCAGGATCGATCTGATCCGATCGGGACAGACCGTTCCTGAGCATGATGTGACGGCCTCGCCGGTCACACCGCAGGAGAGCTGACTTCTTCTGAGCCCGTTTCGGGGACGGCCGTCCGGCCGTCCCCGAAACGGGCTCAGTCATGTGCGGGGCGCGCTGGTGGAACGGGCTCAGACCTCCAGGCCGCTCTCGATGCGCTTCAGGCCGTGCCGGGCCAGGGCCAGGTTGCTGCGGGAGCGGTCCAGCGCGAGGTAGAGGAAGAGTGAGCCCTTGCTGCTGGACAGCGGGCGGATCAGGTGGTACTGCCGACTCAGTGTGATCAGGATGTCCTCGATCACGTCGTCCATGTCGAGGGACGCCAGCGTGCGCATCTTGGCGCGGACCACCTCGGTGTTGCCGGCCGCCGCGAGCTCCAGGTCGAGGTGCTGCCCGCCGCCGAGGGAGCCGAGTGACATTCCGCTCTCGTAGTCGACCAGCGCGACACCGATCGCGCCGTCGATGGTCATGGCTTCCTTGAGTGCGGTCTCGATGTTCATATTGCTGCCCCAATTCCTCAGTGCTGCTGACCGGTCACTGTCCGGCCATCTACGATCGACATGAGTGACCCACCGGTCACAAACGTCAACTTTTCCGTGCCTTACGGAAGTTGGCGTTCAAACTACTGTGCGGCGCGACAACGTGGAGGGCGAATGGGGGGACTTGAGGAAAGGAAGCCCGCGCTCCAGGCTTCCCTGGACCGGCTTCTCGACTCTCCCGGCGTCACCGGCCTCGCCCTGATCGACGCGGTCACGGGACTCACCTACGCCGTCGCGGGCGACGCGGCCCAGGTAGGGACGGGGGCGGAGTGCTCGGATCTCGCCACCCTTATTTCCGACCGGCTCGGTGAGGCCGGGGCCGAGGGTGAGTTGGAGAGCGTGGTCATGACCAGCAGACGACGCCATCAGGTGTTGTTCTCCGTGGACCGGACGGCCGGCGACCCGCTGCTGCTCGCCGCCGGCCTCGACCGTGACCGGGCGAACGTGGCGCTGGCACTGCGCAGCCTCGGCGACCGGGTGCGCGAGGTGCTGGCGTGAAGACTCCCTCGGCGCGTAACGTCCCCGCACTGCTGCAGGCGCTGCACCAGGAGGGCTACACCGGCACGGTAGAGGTCTCCGGCTCCCCCGGTGGCACGATTCACCTGCGGGGCGGACTGATCGGCGCGATCGAGACACCGGGCGCGCCGACCGCGACGTCCACGCTGCTCGCCTCGGGCCGGATCGACGACGACGCCTGGCTCGCGGCCAGCGCCGCCGAGCCCGACGCGGACCGGCTCGCCCCGCATCTGATCGCCGCTGGTCTGATCGGCGCCGCCGAACTGGAGGTCGTCTGCACGGCGGCCGTGTTCGACGGGGCCTTCGCGATGGCGCTCAGCCCGCCCGGCGGCTGGGAGCTGACGGAACGCCGGCCCACCCTCCTCGCCAGGCCCGGCGTCGAGCCGCGGCCGCTCGCCGAGGAGACCACCCGCCGTATGGCGCTGCTGACCCGGCTGTGGGGCCCCGCGGGCGAACTGGCCCGGGCCCGGCCCCGACCGGTCGACGGCCGCGGCACCCCGGAGCCCGACGGTCGGCTGACCCGACGTCACCAGGAACTCGTCGAGGCCGCCAACGGCCGCCGTACCCCACGGGACATGGCCTTCGCCCGGGGGCGCGGACTCTACGCGGTCATGCTGGACCTCGTCCGGCTTCAGGCACGCCGGGTCGTCCACTGGGAGAGCGGGCCGGCCCCCGACCGCCGACCCAGCACCGCGCCCCGGGTCCTCCAGGCGCAGTCGGCACCGGACGAACCGTCACCGAGAGCCGGTCCCCTGCCCAGACGCAGGCCCGGTGGAGGCTCTCCCACCGGAGACCTCGGAGCGAAGGGCGGGTAGTGAGCCCCCACAGAGACCCGGCCCGCAAACGCCGCATACGCAGCAAGGCCGCCCGCCTTCGACGGCGTCAGGTGCCGAGAGCGCCCACGGACGACCGTCCGGTCCCACCCGCCGAAACCCCACCGCACGCCGCGCCCGTCCCCACGAACCCCGTACGACCGCCGTCCACCGAGCCCGAGCCCGGTGACGGCGCGGCCGAACGGTCCCCGTCCACCGCGACGGCGGCCGGATCGTCACCGCCCACCGAGAACACCGAGAACACCGTCCGGGCCGCAGAAGGGCCGTCGGGCGCCGTACCCGGTGATGTCGCCGCGAAGCGGCCGTTACCCGTGCGGGGCGCGGCGCGTCCTCCCGACGACGCCGCGGACGGCACGCCGGACAACCCGGCCGTCCCGTCCCCGTTCCCGCCCATGTCCCTGCTGTCGGCCGAGGAACTGCTCGCCGACCAACCCTCCGTAGAAATGCTGCGGCGTGTCCGCCGCGGGCTGTGGGCTCTCCCCGAGTCCGACCGGCACCTGCCCGACTAGGGCCTGGGAAAGTCCCGCCGGCACCTCCTGCCGCTCGGACCGCACACCCACCGCAGACGTATGGACCAAGGAGCACGTGCCCATGACCACACACGCATCGACCGAATCGTTGACCGGCATCCTGGCCTCGTTGCGTGACCGGGTGATGGGCGTCGCCGAGAGCGTCCTGTCCACCGTGGACGGGCTTCTCGTCGTCGCCGACGTCGACAAGGTCCACCCCGAGTCCGTCGCCGCCCTCGCCGCCGCCACCCTCGGTGTCAGCCGTCGGATGGCCGACCAGTCCGGTGTCGGGGCCCTCCGCGAGGTGGTCGTCCGGTGCGGCGCGGGGCACGTCATCGTCGTCGCCGTGGGCGAGCGCACCCTGCTGACCGTCATGGGCGACGACGGTCTCGACCTCGCCGCCTTCCAACGCGAGTCCCCGGCGATCGTCGAACAGTTGAACAAGGCGCTCGCGGCGGATGTGGCGCACTGAGACGGCGAGACGGTACGGCGGTGCCGTCGATCGGGGCCGTCGGCGCGGGAGCGGCGCTTCACTCGAAGGGGTTAATCCGGCCGTCGTGGCGCGAGGGATTCACCCGTAGCCGCCCCCTCCCGTTCCGGCCCGTCCTAGGCTCCGGAGCCTGAACTCGGGAGGGTGCCATGGGGTCGGTGACGGCATGGGCACGTGTGTACGTCGCCTGTGTCGTCCTCGGGGCCCTGGTCTGTCTCGCGCCCCTGCCGGGCGGCCACGTCCCGTGGCGGGCGGTGGCCCTGCTCGCCGCGCTGTACGCCGCCTGCGAGCAGATCACCCGCTGCCCCTTCATGGGCCACCGTGCCCCCAAGGGCATGGGCACCTTCTTCCCCGTCCTCCTCGCCGGGGCCTTTCTGCTGCCGGTGCCCGCCGCCGCGCTCGTGGCCGTGCCGGGGGCCTTGCTCTCCCGGGTCGAACAGCGGCCGCGGGCGCTGCGCCGGATCTGGCGGGCGGGCCGGCTGGTGCTCGCGGTGGGGGCCGCGTCGCACACGCACGCGGCGCTCGGCGGCCGGGACGCGGTCGCCGGCCCCGACTTCCCGTACGCGCTGCTGCCCGCCGGGGCCGCGGCCGTGGTGTTCTGCGCGGTGCTCACGCTGCTCGACGGCGGGATCCTGGCGCTCGCCGAGCGGGTACCGGCGCGCGTCGCCTGGCGGGGGCTCTTCTGGCGGTCGCTGGCGCCCGTCGTCGTGCACGGGCTCGCCGGGCTGATGATGGCCGTGCTCTGGCGCAGCCCGCACGGGCCCGTGGCCGCGCTGCTCGTGCTGCTGCCGATGTACGTGTCCTGCTGGGTGTTCGCGCAGTACCACCGGGAGCGGGCGGCGCACCGGGCGACCGTCCGCGCGCTCGTCCAGGCCGTCGACATCAAGGACGGCTACACGCGCGGGCACAGTGAGCGGGTCGGGCAGGCGTCCCTGCTGATCGCGCGCGAACTGGGCATGGACGACGAACGGGCCGAGGTCCTCCGGTTCGCCGGGATCCTGCACGACGTGGGGAAGCTCGGGGTGCCCACCCGGTTGCTCCGCAAGGACGGTCCGCTGACGCCCGAGGAGCGGCGGATCGTCGAACTGCATCCCGAGTACGGCCACGAGATGGTGCGCGGGATCTCCTTCCTCGGGGAGGCCCGGGCGGCGGTGCTGCACCATCACGAGCGGCTGGACGGCAGCGGGTACCCCTACGGGCTGGTCGGCGGCCAGATCCCCGAGTTCGCCCGGGTCGTCGCGGTCGCCGACGCCTTCGACGCCATGACCTCCACCCGCTCCTACCGCCGGGCACGCCCCGTCGACGCCGCCCTCGCCGAGCTACGGCGATGCGCGGGCGCCCAGTACGACCCCGTCATGGTGACGGCACTGACCCGAGCCCTCGCCCGCCACGGCTGGGCCCCGACCGTCACGGCCGACCCCAGCGGGAACGTCCCACCCGGCGCGAACATCCCGTCCGGCGGGACGCGGGGCGAGCCGGGGACGGGCCCGGAGCGGCGCGAGGCCGGGCTCGGGCGCGGAAGTGGGGCGCGTGGTGGCGATGAGGGGCGCGTGCCGTGACCCTGCTCGGCGGTCTGCGCTGTCTCGCCGGGCTGCTCGCTGTCCTGGCCCTCGGCCACACCCTCTGGCACGGCCTCGACGATCCCGGTGTCGCCCTCGCGTTCGGGGTGCTGGTGAGCGTGGGGGAGTTGTCGCGGTGGCATGGGGCGGAGGGCGTGACGTGGCGCCGCTCGGGGCGGCCGGGGCGCTGGCCTACGCGCTGCTGGGGGAGAACGGCGGGCAGCCGACGGGGCACGGCGTGCTCCAGGCCGTCGCCGTCGTCGTCGCAGCCGCGCTGCTGGGGTGCGTGCCGCATGTGGCCAAGGGGTGTGGATCGACCGTCGACCACCTCACCCGGCGCGTCCTCGCCGTCGCCTTCGCCGCCCTCTGCTTCCAGCCGCTGCACCACCGGGGCCTGCTCGCGGAGTGGAGCGGCCCCTCCCACGCCCTGCTCCTCGTCGCGCTGCTCGTCCTGACCGCGCTGTGCGACGCCGTGCTCGCGGCGGCCATCGCACACGCACGGACCCGGTGGCCGTACGGCCCGCTGCTGAGGGACGAACTGCGGACGCTGCCCGGAACAGGGTCGGCGGTGTGCGCGACGGGGGCCGTCATGGCCCTCGCGACCGGTGTCGTCGGGCTGTGGGCGCTGCCGGTGTTCTCGCTGCCGCTGCTCCTCACCCAGCTGTCGTCGCGGCGGTACGCCCACGTCCGGGCCACCTACCGGCAGACCATCGCCTCCCTGGCCCGCGCCACGGAGATCGCCGGGTACACCCCTGCCGGGCACGCGCGGAGGGTGGCCCTGCTGAGCCGCGAGGTGGGCCGTGAGCTGGGACTCGGCGAGTCCCAGCTGACCGTCGTCGAGTTCGCCGCCCTGATGCACGACATCGGCCAGCTGAGCCTCGTCGACCCCGTACCGGCCGGAGCCACCGCCGGGCTTCCGGTGGCCGAGCAGCGCCGGATCGCGCTGCTGGGCGGCGCCGTCGTGCGGCAGACCGGGGTGGACGCCGAGGTCGCCGTGGTGGTGGAGCGCCAGGCGGATCCGTACCGTGAGCAGCCGGTCGGCGCGCGCATCGTGCGGGCCGTGAACGCATACGAGGAGAAGGTCCGGGAAGCAGGGCCGGAAGGGCCGCTCCGGGCGCTGGAGGAATTGCGGCTGGGCACGGCCCGGGACTATCAACCGGAAGTGGTGGAGTCGCTCGCGCGGGTACTGTCGAGAGACTGTCTGACCTTGCCCGCGGTGGGGTAACCCATGGGTAATGAGCGCCCCTCCATCCGGTCGTGGTTGGATGCGAGGGAGAGGGTGTACCGGGGGCGACGGCCAGCCCACTCCGACGGAACTGGCAGGCGGGAACCGTAACTGGCAGGCGGGAATCGTGAGGATCTTCGGCAAGGGACGGCATCGGCCCTCCGCCTCCTGGCGGCAGGCCACCGATCGTGCGTTCACGCTGATCGGCGACGGTCGGTACGAGGACGCGGGGGCGCTGTTGACACGTGCCGCGGACCTGGAGCCGTGGCTGTCCGAGTCCTGGTTCAACCTCGCCCTCCTGCACAAGTTCCGGCACGACTGGGAACAGGCGAGAGCGGCCGGACTGCGGGCCGTCGCACTGCTCGACCGGGAGACCGGCGCGCCCGACTGGTGGAACGTGGGCATCGCCGCGACAGCCCTGCAGGACTGGCCGCTGGCCCGCAGGGCGTGGCAGGCGTACGGGCTGCGGGTGCCCGGAGGCGCGGCCCGGCCGAAGCCCGGTGGCGGACCCGGTGATTCCGGGGAACCGGTGGGCATGGACCTCGGCAGCGCGGCCGTACGGCTCTCGCCCGAGGGCGAGGCCGAGGTCGTGTGGGGGCGGCGGCTCGACCCCGCCCGGATCGAGGTGCTCTCCATCCCGTTGCCGTCGTCCGGGCGGCGCTGGGGGGAGGTCGTCCTGCACGACGGTGTGCCGCACGGTGAGCGGACCACGGCCGCGGGGCACGCGTATCCGGTGTTCGACGAGATCGAGTTGTGGGCGCCGTCCCCCGTGCCGACCTGGGTGGTGCTGCTGGAGGCCGCGACCGAGGCGGACCGGGACGCGCTGGAGCGGCTCGCGGCGGACGCGGGGTTCGCGGCGGAGGACTGGTCGTCGTCGGTGCGGTTGCTGTGCCGGCTGTGCTCCGAGTCACGGATGCCGTCCGACGAGGGCAACGGGGAGCATCTCGATCCGCACGATCACAGCGAGCCGGGCCATCCCGGGCCGCTGGGGCATGTGACGGACGGGCAGTTGTGGGCGCCGGAGCGGGAGTGCGGGGTGGCTGCGCCGGCTTCGCTGGTTCGGGGGTTGCTGGACGGGTGGGTGGCCGACAGTCCGGATTCTCGTGATTGGCGGGATCTGGAAGAAGTTTGCTAGGGGCTGTGCGGTTCGTTTTCGGCCGCGGGCTTGGTGGTGCTTCTCGCCCAGTTCCCCGCGCCCCTCACGGGGCGCTACCTGACGGGGACCGCCCTCCTGCGGGGCGCGGTCCCCGTACCCTGTATCAGCAACTTCATCGCTTGTTGTTTTGAGGAAGGCGTACGTCTGTCATGGCCCAGCAGGACACCGATCAGCAGCACGTGGGCGTGCTCCCCGTCGATGACGAGGGGTTCGTCATCGACACGGAGGACTGCGAGGAGCGCGAGCAGGCGTACCGTGAGCGTGGCACGTCGTTGCCGATCACCGTGGTCGGGAACCCGGTGCTGCACAAGGAGTGCAAGGACGTCACGGAGTTCGGCGACGAGCTGGCCAAGCTGGTGGACGACATGTTCGCCAGCCAGCGCACGGCGGAGGGCGTGGGCCTGGCCGCGAACCAGGTCGGTGTCGATCTGAAGGTCTTCGTGTACGACTGCCCCGATGACGAGGGCAAGCGTCACACCGGCGTCATCTGCAACCCGAAGCTGGTCGAACTCCCGGCCGAGAAGCGCCGGTTGGACGACAGCAACGAGGGCTGCCTGTCCGTGCCGACGGCCTACATGCCGCTCGCCCGTCCCGACTACGCCGAGGTCACCGGGCAGGACGAGAAGGGCAACCCGATCAAGGTGCGCGGCACCGGCTACTTCGCGCGCTGCCTCCAGCACGAGACCGACCACCTGTACGGCTACCTCTACATCGACCGGCTCTCCAAGCGCGACCGCAAGGACGCCCTGCGGCAGATGGCCGAGAACGAGCCCCGCTACCCCGTGGTCGCCAACGACTGAGCCGGTTCGCCCCGCCCTCAGGCGGCCTCCGGGCCCCGGAACGTCCGGCGGTAGGCCTGCGGGGTCGTTTTCAGCGACCGGACGAACTGATGACGCAGGGCGGCGGCGGTGCCGAAGCCGGTGTGCCAGGCGATGGCGTCCACCGTCTCGTCCGTCGCCTCCAGCAACCGCTGGGCCAGCAGCACCCGTTGGCCCAGGATCCAGCGGTACGGGGTGGTCCCGGTCTCCTGCTGGAAGCGGCGGGCGAACGTGCGCGGGGACATGTGCGCGCGGGCGGCGAGCTGCTCGACGGTGACCTCCTCGTCGAGGTGCTGTTCCATCCACGCGAGGACCTCGCCGATCGTGTCGCACCGCGAGCGTGGCAGCGGCCGCTCGACGTACTGGGCCTGGCCGCCGTCGCGGTGCGGTGGCACCACCATCCGCCGGGCGATCTTGTTCGCGACCTCCGGGCCCTGCTCCTTGCGGACGATGTGCAGACAGGCGTCGATACCGGCCGCCGTGCCCGCCGAGGTGATCACCGGGTCCGCGTCCACGTACAGCACGTCCGGCTCGACCACCGCGCGCGGATACTGCCGGGACAGTTCCTCGGCGTGCCGCCAGTGGACCGCGCACGGCCGGCCGTCCAGCAGTCCGGCCGCGCCGAGCACGAAGACACCCGAGCACACGCTCAGCACCCGGGCGCCCCGGTCCACGGCCCGGCGCAGCGCGTCCAGCAGGTCGGCCGGGTAGATCCGGTGCACATAGCTGTCGCCCGCCGGCACGACCACCAGGTCGGCCTCTTCGAGCCGGTCCAGGCCGTACGCGGTGGAGACGGTGAAGCCCGCGTGCGTCCGCAGGGTCGGGCCCTCCGCCGACGCGACCGCGAAGTCGTACACCGGCAGGCCCTCGTCGCTGCGGTCGAGGCCGAAGACCTCGCACACGACTCCCAGTTCGAAGGGATGCACGCCCTCCAGGAGGACGGCGGCCACGTTCTTCAGCATGCTGCCAGTGTGCCCCGGAAGTGGCAGGAATTCGAGGGGGTGCGGCAGTCCTGCCACTGTTTGTCAGGAGTGTTCGGCGCGACAGTGGTGTCCATGGATACGACACAGCTGCAAGGACTCATCGGAACACTGGCCGTCCTCGGGCTGCTCGCCCTGGTGGTGCTGCCCGCGATCGTCGGCGTCGTGCACGACCGGCGCATCGACCGCCAGCTCCAGCGGGCGGCGCAGGAACGGCGGGCGGTGCAGGAGAGGCGGGCACCGCAGGAACGGCAGGCGGCGCCGTCGCACCGCTTCGCCCGCCCCGCCTGATCGCCGTCGTCAGGCATGCGGCGCCCCATGGCCACGGCCGCACGACCCGAGGCGGCGACCCCTCCGGTACCTCCCCGACGCGACGACGACCGCGAAGGTCACGTCGGCCGGGGACGCCACCACCTCGAAGGGGCCCCGCTCAGAAGTCCTCGTCCAGGTCGACGGTGCCCTCCACCGCGACCTGGTACGCGGACGGACGTCGCTCGAAGAAGTTGGTGAGCTCCTGGACGCCCTGCAACTCCATGAAGGAGAAGGGGTTCTCCGAGCCGTACACCGGGGCGAAGCCGAGGCGCGTGAGGCGCTGGTCGGCCACGCATTCCAGGTACTGCCGCATCGACTCGGTGTTCATGCCCGGCAGTCCGTCACCGCACAGATCGCGCCCGAACTGCAGCTCGGCCTCGACCGCTTCCCTCAGCATGTCCGTGACCTGTTGCCGGAGCGTGTCGTCGAAGAGCTCCGGCTCCTCCTTGCGGACGGTGTCCACCACCTCGAAGGCGAAGGACATGTGCATCGTCTCGTCGCGGAACACCCAGTTGGTGCCGGTGGCCAGACCGTGCAGCAGACCCCGGCTGCGGAACCAGTAGACGTACGCGAAGGCGCCGTAGAAGAACAGTCCCTCGATGCACGCCGCGAAGCAGATCAGGTTGAGCAGGAAGCGGCGGCGGTCCGCCTGGGACTCCAGCCGGTCCAGCTTCTCGACCGAGTCCATCCACCGGAAGCAGAATTCCGCCTTCTCCCGGATGGAGGGGATGTTCTCCACCGCCGCGAAGGCCGCCGCCCGGTCCTCCGGGTCGGGGAGGTAGGTGTCCAGCAGCGTCAGATAGAACTGGACGTGCACGGCCTCCTCGAAGAGCTGGCGGCTCAGATAGAGCCGCGCCTCGGGGGAGTTGATGTGCTTGTAGAGGGTCAGCACGAGGTTGTTCGCCACGATCGAGTCGCCCGTCGCGAAGAACGCGACCAGTCGGCCGATGAGGTGCTGCTCGGCAGGGGAGAGCTTCGCGAGGTCGGCGACGTCCGAGTGGAGGTCGACCTCCTCGACGGTCCAGGTGTTCTTGATCGCGTCCCGGTAGCGCTCGTAGAAGTCCGGGTAGCGCATCGGGCGGAGAGTCAGCTCGAAGCCGGGGTCGAGGAGATTCTGAGTCATAGCAGTCGGCGCGAAGCGCCGTCCTCCAGGGGTGGTGGTCGGGTGGCGGGCGGGAATTACTGGCAGGCCTCGCAGGACTCGGGGTTCTCAAGGGAGCAGGCGACGGCATCCGGATCGGCCGACTGCTGGACGGGGATGGTGTTCTCCGGCCGGTTCGACGTCTGCGTCTGGCCGCCCTGGCCCTGGCCCTGGCCCTGTGCGGCGCGGGCGATGCGGGTCGCCGGGCGGGAACGCAGGTAGTACGTGGTCTTCAGGCCCGACTTCCAGGCGTACGCGTACATCGAGGAGAGCTTGCCGATGGTCGGCGTCTCCAGGAACAGGTTGAGCGACTGGGACTGGTCCAGATACGGGGTGCGGGCGGCGGCCATGTCGATCAGACCGCGCTGCGGGATCTCCCAGGCCGTGCGGTACAGCGCCCGTACGTCGGCCGGGATCCAGGCGAAGTCCTGCACCGAGCCGTTCGACTCGCGCAGCGCCTCACGGGTGCGGGCGTCCCAGACGCCCAGCTCCTTCAGGTCCTTCACCAGATACGAGTTGACCTGGAGGAACTCACCGGACAGCGTCTCGCGCTTGAACAGGTTGGACACCTGCGGCTCGATGCACTCGTACACACCGGCGATCGAGGCGATGGTGGCCGTCGGCGCGATGGCGAGGAGCAGGGAGTTACGCAGGCCCGTCGTCGCGACACGCTCACGCAGGGCCGCCCACCGCTCCGGCCAGGTGGTCTCGACACCGTAGTGGTCGGGGTGCAGCACACCGCGTGCCGTACGGGTCTTCTCCCAGGCCGGCAAGGGGCCGGACCGCTCGGCGAGGTCGGCCGAGGCCTCGTACGCGGCGAGCATGACGCGCTCGGCGATCCGCGTCGACAGGGCCTTCGCCTCGGGGGAGTCGAAGGGCAGACGCAACTGGAAGAAGACGTCCTGCAGGCCCATCGCGCCGAGTCCGACCGGACGCCACTTCGCGTTGGAGCGGCCCGCCTGCTCGGTCGGGTAGAAGTTGATGTCGACCACGCGGTCGAGGAAGGTGACGGCGGTCCGGACGGTCGCGTCCAGCCGTGCCCAGTCCATGTCGCCCGCCGCCGGGTCGACGAACGCGCCCAGGTTCACCGAGCCCAGGTTGCAGACCGCCGTCTCCCCGTCGTTCGTGACCTCCAGGATCTCCGTGCAGAGGTTGGAGGAGTGGACGACATGGCCCGGCTCGGCCGTCTGGTTCGCCGTGCGGTTGGCCGCGTCCTTGAAGGTCATCCAGCCGTTGCCGGTCTGCGCGAGGGTGCGCATCATCCGGCCGTACAGGTCACGGGCGGCGATGGTCTTCTTCGCCAGGCCGTCCGCCTCCGCCTTGCGGTATGCGGCCTCGAACTCCTCGCCCCACAGGTCGACCAGCTCGGGTACGTCGGCGGGGGAGAACAGCGACCACTGCTCGTCGGCGTTCACCCGGCGCATGAACTCGTCCGGGATCCAGTGCGCCAGGTTCAGGTTGTGCGTACGCCGGGCGTCCTCGCCCGTGTTGTCGCGCAGCTCCAGGAACTCCTCGATGTCGGAGTGCCAGGTCTCCAGGTAGACCGCGGCCGCGCCCTTGCGCCGGCCGCCCTGGTTCACGGCGGCGACCGAGGCGTCCAGCGTCTTCAGGAACGGCACGATGCCGTTGGAGTGCCCGTTGGTGCCCCGGATCAGCGAACCGCGCGCGCGGACGCGGGAGTACGACAGACCGATGCCGCCCGCGTGCTTCGAGAGGCGGGCCACCTGGTGGTAGCGGTCGTAGATGGAGTCCAGCTCGTCCAGCGGGGAGTCGAGGAGGTAGCAGGACGACATCTGGGGGTGTCGCGTACCGGAGTTGAAGAGCGTGGGCGAGGAGGGGAGGTAGTCGAGGCGGCTCATGAGCCCGTAGAGCGCGGCGACTTCGTCCAGGGCGCGGTGGCCCGCCTCCTGATCGGCTCCCGTGTCCTCGGCGAGACCGGCGGCGACCCGCAGCATGAAGTGCTGGGGTGTCTCGACGACCTTGCGGGTGAGCGGGTGCCGGAGCAGATAGCGGCTGTGCAGGGTGCGCAGACCGAAGTAGCCGAAGCGGTCGTCCCCGGACGGGTCGATCAGGGCGTCGAGACGCTCGGCGTGGGCGCGGACGAACTCGGCCGTGCGGTCGGCGACGAGGCCCTCCCGGTGGCCCACGGCGATGGACTCCGTGAACGTGGTGACACCCTGAGAGGCCGCCTCGGCGCGGATGCCGATGGCCAGCAGCCGGGCCGCCAGCTTCGAGTAGGCGGGGTCCTCGGCGATGAGGCCCGCGGCCGCCTCGGTGGCCAGCTCCCGCAGCTCCGCGACCATCTCGGCGGCAGAGACGCGCACCGACCGGCCGCGCAGCGCGGCGGCGGCGACCCGGCCGGGGTCGGCGTCGGGGAGGTCGGCGGTCAGCTCGGTCAGGGTCCGCAGCAACGCGGCACCGGGACCGTCGGACTCCACCGCCGGGTCGGCTGGAACCGGCTCGGCCGCGGCGATGTCCGACACCGGATCGACTGGCGCGATGGTCACGTGGGGCTCTCCCTCGCTCGGCTGGGGGCCCTGCGGAGGGCAGGCGGCAGCACACGAGCGCACGGGGGCGTCGCGTCCACCGGCCCATTCCACGAGGCCCGGACGTCAGGGCACCCGGACCGGACGGCCGGGCGCGCTGTCGGCAGGTGTTCGGACTGAACAGGCGTGCGCGCATGGTGGTGTGCGCGCGCCCGTACACCGTTGCGGGACAGTTCCGGATTCACACCGGATTCCCCTGCGGCGACAGCGAGCATGAGCATACATCTAGTGCTGGGGCGCAGTGTCACCCCCACATGTTGTGTCGCCTTCGGTTTCGGGGGGTGTCAGAGCGTCAACTCGTAAGTGATCAGAGTGACGTCGAGGAGGTCGGGCAGGGGGTTCCAGTCGCGCTCCGGTGTGCGGGTGAAGCCCAGGCGTTCGTAGATGCGGTGGGCCGCGTGCATGCCGCGTTGGGTCGACAGCACGAGGCGCACACAGCCCTCCACGGCGCGGGCGCGCTCCACACAGGCCCGCACGAGCGCCTCGCCGGTACCGCGCCCGCGGGCTTCCGGGGATACCGCGAGCATCCGTATCTCGGCCTCTCCCGCACGGGCGATGTCGGCCATGGGGCCGCTCGTGGGGACGAAGGTCACTCCGCCCAGGACCCTCCCGTCCGCGACCGCCACGAGCACGTCGGCCTCGGCGGCCCGCTTCGCCACGTCCCGCAGCTCGTCGAGGTACCGGTCGCTCTCCCGGAAGTCCAGCAACCCGTCGCCCAGGTAGGCCTGGGCGATGATCTCGCCGAGGGCGGCGTACTCGTCAGGGGCCGCCGTCCTGATCGTGATGTCCATGCGTCGCAGTCTGCACGAGGGGCGGCTTCGCGGGTCGGCGGTTGTCCACAGGGAGCGCCGCCGGTCGGATGATCGGATCGTGCAGGTCGTGTCAGGCCGTCGCCGGCCACCGGGGCAGCGTCGTCACGAAGTCCGCGGTGAAGTCACGGGTGCCCGGTCCCAGCGCGACCCGGCCGGTGGCCCGCAGGCGGGCCGTCAGCGCGGGGGACTCGGAGTAGTAGACACGCCGGGCGGCGGTCGGCACGAACACCGTCTGGCCACGCGTGAGTTCGCTCGCGCACTCCACGACGACGGCCCCGTCCGCGGCCTCGACGAACGCCTCGTCGCCGCAGACGCCGACGGCCAGCGGATCGTGCAGCGGGCAGGTGCCGTCTCCGCCGTGGCGGCTGCAGGCGGCCAGGTAGGCGCGCATCAACCGGGCGGCGAGGGCCGTGCCGGGGCCCGCGGCCTCCAGCGCGGCGAGGTCTTCCGGGCGGAACAGCCAGCGGTGCGAGGCATCCAGGTCGACCATGGTGAACGGGATGCCCGAGGAGAGCACGATCTCGGCGGCGTCCGGGTCGGCCCAGATGTTGAACTCGGCGACCGGCGTGAAGTTGCCCGGGACCTGCGCGGCGCCGCCCATGAACACGAACTTGCGGACGCGGTGGGCGAAGTGCGGGTCCTCCAGCAGGGCGATGGCCACGTTGGTGAGGGGACCGGTGGCGCACACCGTCAGCTCGCCCTCGTACTCCCTCGACAGGCGGAGCAGGGCCTGGGCGGACGACTCCGTGGGGTGCGGGGCCGTGGAGTCGGGGAGGGTTTCGTCGCCGAGGCCCGCGGGGCCGTGGAAGGCGGAGGCCTCGCGGTAGGGGAGGCGGGAGGGGCGGCCGGCGCCTCTGTGGACCGGGACGTGGGTGTCGATGCGTAGGGCTCGGGCGAGGGCGCGGGCGTTGGCGTACGTCGCCTCGGCGGGGAGGTTGCCGCCTGCCGAGGTGTACGCCTTGAGGTCCCAGAGGCCTGTTCCCAGGAGGTACTGGAGGGCTACGGCGTCGTCGATGCCGGGGTCGCTGTCCAGGACGATCGGGGTCCGGGTGGTCACGGTCTCAGCGTAGCCGGGTGTTGTGCGCCCCCGCCGCCCTTACCCGTCCCCTCCCCAAGGGGCTGTGCCCCTTTGCCCCCAGACGTCCGTCCGGTGGGGCTTCTCGCGCAGTTCCCCGCGCCCCTGAAAAAAGCGGGGCTGCGCCCCTGGCTTCTTTCAGGGGCGCAGCCCGGCTAGTGGCTCGTTCCCGCCGTTGCCGGGGGGAGTTCCACCTGGACTCCCGGGTCGCCGGCGTCTGCCGTGTAGTCCTGGGGGCGGGTCTCGTCGATGCCCTCGGGGGCTTTCGCGGCGCGCAGGACGAAGGTGAGGACCACCGTGACCACGACGTTGAGGACGAACGCCGTCAGACCGATGTAGCCGATCTCGCCGATGCCGGGGATCTCGGCGGACGAGCCGCCGAAGTGCTTCTGGGTCGGGGAGGCCACGCCGTACGCGGCGATCGTCCCGTACAGCATGCCGACCGCCCAGCCGGCGATGAGGGCCCAGCGGTGGAACCAGCGGGTGAAGAGACCGCCGACCAGCGCCGGGAAGGTCTGGAGGATCCAGATGCCGCCCAGGAGCTGGAAGTTGATGGCGACCGTCTTGTCCATGGTGAGGACGAAGGCCAGCGCACCCACCTTCACCAGCAGGGACACCAGCTTCGAGACCTTCGTCTCCTGCGCGGGCGTGGCGTCCGGCTTGATGAAGTCCTTGTAGATGTTGCGGGTGAAGAGGTTCGCCGCCGCGATGGACATGATCGCCGCGGGCACCAGCGCGCCGATGCCGATGGCGGCGAAGGCCACGCCCGCGAACCAGTCCGGGAACATCGTCTCGAACAGCTGCGGGATCGCCAGCTGGCCGTTCTGCACCTGGACGCCGGCCGCGATCGCCATGAAGCCCAGCAGCGCCAGCAGGCCCAGCATCAGGGAGTACAGCGGCAGGATCGTGGTGTTGCGGCGGATGACCTCGCGGCTCTTGGACGACAGCGTCGCCGTGATCGAGTGCGGGTACATGAAGAGCGCCAGCGCCGAGCCGAGGGCCAGCGTCGCGTACGTCCACTGGTTGGCGTCGCCCGGGACGAGCGCGCCGCGTGGCTTGTCGGTCGCCGGGTTGGTCTGGCTGTAGGCCTCGCCCGCCTTGGCGAAGATGTCGTCGAAGCCGCCGAGCTTGATCGGGATGTAGATGATCGCCACCGCGATGACGATGTAGATCAGGGTGTCCTTCACGAACGCGATCAGCGCGGGCGCCCGGAGGCCGGAGGAGTAGGTGTAGGCCGCCAGGACACCGAACGCGATCAGCAGGGGCAGGTCCTTGATGAACCAGTTGGTGTTCTCACCGCCGCCGACGCCCATCACGTCCAGGACGGCCTGGATGCCGACGAGTTGGAGGGCGATGTACGGCATCGTCGCGAGGATGCCGGTCAGCGCGACCGCCAGCGACAGACCCTTCGAGCCGAAGCGGCCGCGCACGAAGTCCGAGGTCGTCACATAGCCGTGCTTGTGGGAGACCGACCACAGGCGGGGCAGGAACGTGAAGATCAGCGGATAGACCAGGATCGTGTAGGGCACCGCGAAGAAACCGGCCGCGCCCGCCGCGTAGATCGCCGCCGGTACGGCGACGAAGGTGTACGCGGTGTAGAGGTCGCCGCCCAGCAGGAACCAGGTGATCCAGGTGCCGAACGACCGGCCCCCGAGGCCCCATTCGTCGAGGCTGTGCTCGTTCTCGGCCTTGCGCCAGCGCGCGGCCAGGAAGCCCATGACCGTGACGGCCAGGAAGAAGAAGATGAAGACGGCGAGCGCCACGCCGTTCACGCCGTCCTTCACGTCGAGACACCCCCGTCCTGGGGCTCCTGGGACTCCGGGGACCGCTGGGGCTGGCGCGACTCGCCGGACTTCCGGGCGCGCTGGTCACGCTGCCACAGGACGTACGCCGTGGCGGTCAGCGCGGTGGAGATGAGCACCCAGGCCATCTGGTACCAGTAGAAGAAGGGGATGCCGATGAACACCGGGTCCGTCTTGGCGTACGAGCCGACCCAGAGCATCGCGACGAACGGGGCGAGCAGGCACAGGGCGATGACCACCCTGACAGGTGTCACCGTCGGTGGTCCCGCTTCGGGTGCTGGTGGCCTCACTTCGGACGCTTCTGACATGTCCCGGTTCCGTCCCCTCGCCGATCACCACTGGGTCACCTTTGATCCCCTGCGCAACGCGCAGGAAATCTAAGGGACGGCTTTCGTCGTACGGAACCCCCTGTCCGGATATCGGATGCGGAGGTTCTGTGTTCAAGCCGGTGGTTCACCAGTGGTGCGACAGTGGCGGAGCCCCGGGAGGACCGGATGCCGAACGGGCTCAGTCCTGCGGTCGCTTGAGGCGGGCCACGAACTTGTACCGGTCGCCGCGGTACACGGAGCGCACCCACTCCACCGGCTGTCCGTCCTTGTCCAGCGAGTGCCGGGAGAGCATCAGCATCGGCAGACCGACGTCCGTGCCCAGCAGGCCGGCCTCGCGCGGCGTGGCCAGCGAGGTCTCGATGGTCTCCTCGGCCTCGGCGAGATGGACGTCGTAGACCTCGGCGAGCGCGGTGTAGAGGGAGGTGTACTTCACCAGCGACCTGCGCAGCGCCGGGAATCGCTTGGCGCTCAGATGGGTCGTCTCGATCGCCATCGGCTCGCCGTTCGCCATGCGCAGCCGCTCGATGCGCAGCACCCGGCCGCCGGCGGTGATGTCGAGCTGTCCCGCGAGCGTGTCGTCCGCGGTGATGTAGCCGATGTCCAGCAGCTGTGAGGTGGGTTCGAGCCCTTGGGCGCGCATGTCCTCGGTGTAGGAGGTGAGTTGCAGCGCCTGGGAGACCTTCGGCTTGGCCACGAACGTGCCCTTGCCCTGGATGCGCTCCAGCCGCCCCTCGACCACCAGCTCCTGCAGGGCCTGGCGCACGGTCGTGCGCGAGGTGTCGAACTCGGCGGCGAGGGTGCGCTCGGGCGGTACCGGGGTGCCGGGCGGAAGCGTCTCGGTCATGTCGAGCAGGTGTTTCTTCAGGCGGTAGTACTTGGGCACGCGTGCGGTACGGACGGCCGCCCCGTTCTCGTTCTCCGCACTGCTGACGTCGGTGCTCATGCTCCGCCTTCCCGGCTCCTCGTGGCGTGATCTCTCTGTATACCTCTGCGGGCCTCGCTGGTCTAGTCCACGGGAG
Source organism: Streptomyces sp. MNU76 (assembly GCF_020982545.1). Classification (GTDB taxonomy): domain Bacteria; phylum Actinomycetota; class Actinomycetes; order Streptomycetales; family Streptomycetaceae; genus Streptomyces. The sequence goes on from NZ_JAJKLK010000019.1 coordinate 1,329,814, forward strand.
GGTCTCCGGTGGTTCTCTCGAGGGAGGCGCAGTGGTCTACCCGACGAGTGTGGCTCAGTCGCGCGGTTTTCGCTGGCTTATTACATAAAGGTTCCTGCATATGTAGGTCGCATAACGGCTGGTGGGAGGGGGTTCGAGCACCCTTGACACGGCGAATGGTCTGAGCCAAGCTCCGGCGTACTGGTCTACACCATTGGTCCAGGTCCTGGCCCCATGGGCGGTACGTCTGTCACCGCGGGGAGCAGGGGGGTTTGTGGCATCCCTGAGCAATGGCATCCCTGAGGAGGGTGGCGTGAAGAGGAAGCTGACGACCGCGATCTGTGTCGCGGGCATGATGGTCTCCATCGCGGCGTGCGGGGGCGGCGAGGACAAGAGCTCCGACACCGGGGCGGACACCAAGGAGCTGACGGTCTGGCTCACGGTCGACGCGCAGAACAACTGGCCGGAGCTGGTCAAGGCCGCCGACGCGGCGATCGAGAAGAAGCACCCCGGCATCACCATCACGCACGAGTACTACGGCTGGCCCGACAAGAACGCCAAGCTCGACGCCGTCCTTGCCACCGACAAGGCCCCCGACGTGGTCGAGATGGGCAACACGGAGATGCTCGCCTACATGGTCAAGGGCGCCTTCGCCCCCCTCGACCCGGCTGAGTTCGACAACTCCGGGGCCTGGCTGGACGGCCTCAAGGCCTCCGTCACCTACGAGGGCAAGACCTACGGTGTCCCGTACTACGCCGGTGGCCGCGTCGCCAACTGGCGGGGGGACCTCTTCGCCGCCGCGGGCGTCAAGTCCCCGCCGAAGACGTACGACGAGCTCACCGCCGCCCTCGACAAGGTCCAGAAGAAGCAGGGCGACAAGTTCAGCGCCTGGTACCAGCCCACCCGCGACTGGTACGCGGCCATGTCCTTCGTCTACGACGCCGGCGGCTCCATAGCCGTCGAGTCCGGCGGCAAGTGGAAGGCCGGCCTCTCCTCCCCGGAGTCCCTCAAGGGCCTGAACGAGTTCAAGAACGTCGTCGACTCGTACATGCACGGCGACAAGACCAAGGACGAGTCCGACCGGTACATCGTCTACGGCCAGGGCAAGTCCGGCATGATCTTCGCCCCCGCCTGGGAGGGCGCGACCGCCGCGGCCAAGGAGAACGACAAGACCGGCAAGCTCGCCGGCAACGTCGAGAACTTCGTGCTGCCCGGCCCGTCCGGCAAGAACCTGCCCGTCTTCCTCGGCGGCAGCGACCTCGCCGTCCCGGTGAAGTCCGACGCGCAGACCGTCGCCGCCGAGTGGATCAACGCCTTCACCGGGCCCGCCGGTCAGAAGGGGCTGATGGAGAAGGGCAACCTGCCCAACAACAAGACCGACCTCGCCACGCTGAAGGACGACCCGGCGACGGCGGTCCCGGCCACCGCGGCCGAGTCCAACTGGTTCGTGCCGATGGCACCGGGCTGGGGCCAGGTCGAGAAGGCGCAGATCCTCCAGACGATGCTGCAGTCCATCGGCACCGGCAAGAAGTCGGTCGAGGAGGCCGCGAAGGCCGCCGACGCCGAGATCGACAAGGTCATCAACAACGAGTGAGGTGACCTGCCGGTCGGGCCCGGCCGTGGTGGCGGGCCCGACCGGGGGTGCCGCGTCGGCTCGACCGATGGGCGCCCCGGGTCCGGCCGGTGACTGCCACAGGGCCGGCCGGTGGGGGACATCGGTCGGTGCCGGTCGAAGACATCGGTTCGACCGGTGGGTGATCTACGAAAGTGCCGCGATGGGGTGTCGGGTTCGGTGCCGGTGCGTCGTGGCTGGTCGCGCAGTACCTCGCGCCCCTTCGGAGGCGCGCTGCTGCCGACCCCTCCTTCATCTGCTTAGGAGTGCGCGATGAGTGCCGCAGACACGACCGCCCCAGCGAAGGTGCCGCCCGTGCGGCCGGGGCCACCGCCCCCGCCGGCGGCGCCGGAACGGCCGACCGGGAAGCGGACCTCCGGCGGGGCCGCCGTTCCCTGGGCCCTGCTGGCTCCCTGTCTGCTGATCCTCGCCGTCGTCCTCGGCTACCCGCTCGTCCGGCTCGTCACCCTGTCCTTCCAGGAGTTCGGCCAGTCGCAGCTCTGGGGGTTCAAGCCGGCGGAGTCGGTCGGCTTCGACAACTTCGCCAAGGTGCTCGGCGACAGCGAGTTCTGGGCGGTCGTCGTCCGGACCATCGTCTTCGCCGCCGCCTGCGTCGTCTTCACGATGGTCATCGGCATGGCGATCGCCCTGCTGCTCCAGCGGGTCTCCGGCTGGGTGAAGACGCTCATCAACATCGCGCTCGTGGCGAGTTGGGGCATGCCGATCATCGTGGCCACCACCGTCTTCAAGTGGCTCTTCGACTCCGACTACGGCATCTTCAACGCGCTCCTCAGCAAACTCCCCGGCGTCGACATGATCGGCCACAACTGGTTCGCCAGCGGACCCGAGGGCCTGGCCGTCATCACGCTCCTCGTCGTCTGGGGCGCGGTGCCGTTCGTCGTCATCACCCTGAGCGCCGGACTCACCCAGGTCCCCAAGGAGTTGGAGGAGGCCGCACGTCTCGACGGCGCCGGCGCCTGGGGCGTCTTCCGCTACGTCACCCTGCCCATCCTCAAGCCCATCATCGTGATGCTCACGACCCTCTCCGTCATCTGGGACATGGGCGTCTTCCCGCAGGTCTTCGTGATGCGTAACGGCCATCCGGAGGCCGAGTTCCAGTTGCTCACGACCTACTCGTACGACAGGGCGTTCGTGGTCAACGACTACGCGCAGGGCTCGGCGATCGCCCTGCTCACCGTGCTGCTGCTGCTCGGCGTGATCGGCGTCTACATGCGTCAGATGCTGAAGATCGGAGAAGTCGAATGAGCACCGCCACCGTCTCCGGTCCCCGGAAGAACACGAAGAGCCGCTCCGGCCCCCGGAAGTCCAGGCTCGGCTGGAACCTCCTCGGACTGTGTGTCTTCGTCACGGCCGGCTTCCCCGTCTACTGGATGCTGAACACGGCGTTCAAACCGGCGAAGGACGCCATCGACCCGGACCCGAGCCTGCTGCCGACCGCCTTGACCCTCTCCAACTTCAGCCGGGCGCTGAACATCGCCGACTTCTGGGGCCCGGTCGGCCGCAGCCTCATCGTGTCCCTGACCGTGGTCGTGATCGGCATCGTCGTCGGCATGCTGGCCGCCCTGGCCATCTCCCGCTTCGCCTTCCGCGGCCGGAAGGTCGTCATCGTCGGCATCCTGGCCGTGCAGATGGTCCCGCTGGTCGCCATGATCATCCCGGTCTTCCTGCTCCTGAACGATCTCGGGCAGTACGACCGCCTGACCGGTCTGATCATCACCTATCTGACCTTCATCCTCCCGTTCACCGTGTGGACGCTGCGCGGCTTCATCGTCAACATCCCGCGCGAACTGGAGGAGGCGGCCATGGTCGACGGCTGCTCCCGCACCACCGCCTTCATCCGCGTGGTGTTCCCGCTGCTCGCCCCGGGCATGGTGGCGACCTCCGTCTACGGCTTCATCCAGGCGTGGAACGAGTATCTGTACGCCCTGATGCTGATGAGTCAGCAGAACCAGACCGCGACCGTCTGGCTGGGCAACTTCACCACCAAACACGGCACCGAATACGCCCCGATGATGGCCGGCTCCACCATGATGGCCGTGCCGATCGTCGTCCTCTTCCTCCTCGTCCAGCGCAAGATGGCCGCGGGCCTCACCGCGGGCGCCGTGAAGGGATAACCGACCCTGATGTCACCGACGACCTTCGCCACCGGCACGCCCGGTTCCCCGTCCGGACAGGACGGGCTCGCCCGGGACGCCCTGACGGTCCTTCAGCCCGGCTTCACGGGCACCACCGCCCCCGACTGGCTGCTGCGCCGCCTCGGCGAGGGCCTCGCCTCCGTCGGTCTCTTCGGCCGCAACATCGTCTCGCCCGGACAACTCGCCGCCCTGACCGCGCAGCTGCGCGCCGAGCACGAGGACGTCCTGGTCGCGATCGACGAGGAGGGCGGCGACGTCACCCGCCTGGAGGTCCGCACCGGGTCCTCCTTCCCGGGCAACCACGCCCTGGGCGCGGTCGACGACACCGACCTCACCCGACAGGTCGCCTTCGCCCTGGGCCGCCGACTGGCGGAGTGCGGCGTCAACTTCAACTGGGCCCCGTCGGCGGACGTGAACGCCAACCCGTCCAACCCCGTCATCGGGGTCCGCTCCTTCGGCGCCGACCCCGACCTGGTCGCCCGCCACACGGCCGCCTATGTCGGCGGCCTGCAGGCCGCGGGCGTCGCCGCCTGCACCAAGCACTTCCCGGGCCACGGCGACACCGCCGTCGACTCCCATCTCTCGCTGCCCCGCATCGACGCGGACCGCTCGCTGGTGGACACCCGGGACCTGGCCCCCTTCCGGGCCGCCATCGCCGCCGGGTCGCGCGCCATGATGAGCGCCCACATCCTGGTCCCGGTCCTGGACCCCGACGTTCCGGCAACGTTGTCCCACTCCGTCCTCACCGGCCTCCTCCGCGACGAGCTGGGCTACGACGGCCTCATCGTCACCGACGGCATGGAGATGCGGGCCATCGCCGGCACCTACGGCATCGAACACGGCAGTGTCCTCGCGCTCGCCGCCGGTGCCGACGCCATCTGCGTCGGTGGCGGCCTCGCCGACGAGGAGACCGTCCTCCGCCTTCGCGACGCCCTCGTCACCGCCGTCCGCACCGGCGAGCTGCCCGAGGAGCGCCTGGCGGACGCGGCGAACCGGGTCCGGGCTCTGGCGCGCTGGACGCGAGAGGCCGCCGGGGGAGCGGAAGGCGTCGACGGCACGTCGCCCGAGCGCCTCGGGCGGACCGACGGCGCCGACGGGGCATCGGTCTCGTGGCCGCCCGCCGCGCCCTGACGACGACGTTCACGGAGCCCTACGCCCCGCCCACCCAGCCCGTCTACGTCGCGGCCTTCACCCCGGTGGCGAACATCGCCGTGGGCGACGAGACCCCTGGGGCGTCGGCGCGGAACTGGCCCGCCTCCTCCCCGGCACCGAGACGGGCACCTTCGCCGGCGACAGCGCCGGTGCCTCGGCCCTGGCGGTCGCGGGCACTCGCCGGATCGTCGCCGTCGTCCGCGACGAACACCGCCACCCCTGGATGACCGCCGCCCTGGACATCCTCCTCACCACCCGCCCCGACACCATCGTGGTCGAGATGGGCGTCCCCAGTCCCCGCCCGAGCCGCCCTCCACATCGCCACCCACGGCGCCGCGAGGGTCTGCGGGAGGGCGGCGGCGGAGGTCATCGCGGGCGGGCGCCAGAGGCGGGACATCGTCTCCTAGAGGCGGGACATCGTGCCGTCGAGGCGGGGACGCACCGACCCGCGCCCCACCCCGCCCCGAGAAACACACCGGACCCCGCCCGGAAACACACCGGCGCCACAGCCCTCCTCCCCGGGCTGTGGCGCCTACGTGTACCCCGGGCCGCCCTAGGGCGTGTTTCGAAAGTCCCGCACAGCACCCACGGCGCCCGGCACGCACTCTCGCCGCACCGGCCGAAACCCCAAGTACGTCCAGTACGAGGGCTTTCGTCCGGCACGCCGAGAGCACGCACCGGACACCGCGGGCACCGCACAGGACTTTCGAAACACCCCCTAGATGCCCTGCCAGTCCGGCTTGTTGTCGTACGTGTGCCGGAAGTAGTCCGCGAGCTTCAGCTTCGACGCGGCGCCCTCGTCCACCACGACGGTCGCGTGGCGGTGCAGCTGCAGCGCCGACGCGGGGCACACAGCTGCCACCGGTCCCTCCACGGTCGCCGCGACGGCGTCCGCCTTGCCCTCGCCCGTGGCGAGCAGCACCAGGTGCCGGGCCTCCAGGATCGTGCCGATGCCCTGCGTGATGACGTGGTGCGGCACCTGGTCGATGTCGCCGTCGAAGAACCGCGCGTTGTCGATCCGGGTCTGCTCGGTGAGGGTCTTGATCCGCGTCCGGGACGCGAGCGACGAGCACGGCTCGTTGAACCCGATGTGCCCGTCGGTGCCTATGCCGAGCACCTGCAGGTCCACACCCCCCGCCTCGGCCAGCGCCCTGTCGTACGCCTCGCTGGCCCCCGCCACGTCCTCGGCGGTGCCGTCGGGCCCCATGAACGCGTCCATGCCGAGCCCCAGCGGCTCCAGTACCTCCCGTCGCAGCACCGAGCGGTAGGACTCGGGGTGCTCGGCCGGCAGCCCCACGTATTCGTCGAGCTGGGCCACCCGTGCCCGTGCGACGTCCACGGAGCCCGAGCGCACCTTCCGCGCCAGTGCCTCATAGATGGGCAGCGGGGTCGACCCCGTGGCCACCCCGAGCAACGCGTCGGGCTTCCGCCGGAGCAACTCCGCCATCGCCTCGGCTATGAGCTCGCCACCCGCCTTGGCATCCGGAACGATGACAACTTCCACGCTGGCCTGCCGATCTGGAACGTAGGACTCAAGAGGACTCGACCGGAATCCGCGGGTCAAGCACCTTTCATGTGGTGTAGACCAATCTAGCAGGGGTGGCCCCCTCTCCACAGGGGTCGCGCGTGAGGCCGGTCACCGGCCGGGCGGCGGCGTTCCGGCCCGCCCCCGGGCCGAAGCGGGCTACTCTGCGAGTGGACCGTCCGCGGATGTCGGACAAGGGAACAACAACAAACATCCGCCAACGCATGGACACACGCAGTGGTCTAGTCAACAATGCGTGGTAGAGCATGTGATCGATCAGCGGCCCACCGCCGGCGATCGCACGCGACGACAAGCCTCCGTCTTCCCCGCACAGGAAGGCGGACCGAGGACCCGGCGCTCTCTGCCCTGACTGCTCCGGATCCTCATCCTTCGGCCGACTGGGACCGCACACCCCACGGTCGATGTTGCTCCGGGCTGCGGTGCCGGGAGGGCTGAGGGTCCCTCTCAGGCGCCGCGGCCCGCGGGTGTTCCCGGGCCCGTACCGGCCACTCCAGCAGCCGTTTCCGGTCATCTCCGTACCGCCAGGTACGCTCGCACACGTGCCCTCCATGAACGAACTCGTCCGCCAGCACACCGCCCTCAGCGACTCCGACCTGGAGTGGCTGCACCTGCTGGTGTCGGAGTGGCAGTTGCTGTCCGACCTCTCCTTCGCCGACCTGGTCCTCTGGGTCCCCACGCGCGACGGCACCCGTTATGTCTCCGTGGCCCAGATGCGCCCCAACACCGGCCCCACCTCGTACCAGGACGACATGGTCGGCCACCTGGTCCCGCGCGGCCGGAGGCCCCTGCTCGACGCCGCGCACGACGAGGGCCGGATCGTCCGCGAGGGCGACCCGGAGTGGCGCGAGGAGGTGCCCGTGCGGGTCGAGTCCATCCCCGTGCGCAGGGAGGGGCGCGTCCTCGGCGTCATCGCGCGCAACACCAATCTGCTGACCGTGCGGACCCCGAGCCGCCTGGAGCTGACCTATCTCCAGAGCGCCTCCGACCTGGCCCAGATGATCGCCGCGGGCGCGTTCCCCTTCCCCGACCAGCAGGTCGACATGGACGCCTCGCCGCGCGTCGGCGACGGGCTGATCAGGCTCGACGCCGACGGCATCGTCCAGTACGCCTCCCCGAACGCCCTCTCCGCCTACCACCGCCTCGGCCTCGCCGCCGACCTGGTGGGCTGCCACCTCGGCCGTACGACCGCCGAACTCGCCCCTTCCCGGGGCCCGGTCGACGAGGCGCTCGCCAAGCTGGCGAGCGGGTGGGCGCCCCGCGAGTTCGAGATCGAGTCCAGCGACGGGGTGATCCAGTTCCGGGCGATCCCCCTCAAGCCCAAGGGCCCGCGCATCGGTTCACTGGTGCTGCTGCGGGATGTGACCGAACTGCGGCGCCGCGAGCGCGAGTTGATCACCAAGGACGCGACCATCCGGGAGATCCACCACCGGGTGAAGAACAACCTCCAGACCGTGGCCGCCCTGTTGCGTCTCCAGGCCCGGCGCATCGAGTCCGAGCGCGGCCGGGAGGCCCTCGAAGAGGCCGTACGACGGGTCGGGTCGATCGCGATCGTGCATGAGACGCTGTCCCAGAATCTGGACGAGCGGGTGGAGTTCGACGAGATCGCCGACCGGGTGCTCGCGATGGTCGCCGAGATCTCACCGGGCAAGGTCGCCGGCCGGCGCACCGGACGGTTCGGCATCCTGGACGCGGAGGTCGCCACCCCGCTGTCCATGGTCCTCACCGAGATCCTGCAGAACGCCCTCGAACACGGTTTCCGCGAGGGCGACACCGGCACGGTCGAGGTCTCGGCCGTCCGGGGCGGCACCTCCAAGGAGGCCCGGCTGCTCGTCACCGTCCAGGACGACGGCGTCGGCCTCCCCGAGGGCTTCGACCCGCACCGCTCGGGCAACCTCGGCCTGCAGATCGTACGGACCCTGGTGGAGGGGGAGTTGGGCGGCACCTTCGACATGGTCCCGGCGCCGGAGCGGGGCACCCGGGTGATCCTGGACATCCCGGTGCGCGCCCAGAAGTAGCGGGCGTACGGCGGCCGTAGCACTGGCGGGTCCACAGCCGGCGTACCCGAAACAGCACCGAGCCCCGGACCATCATGTGGTCCGGGGCTCGGGCTCGTGGCTGATTAAGCGCACCGGGGGCACTGCGCGCTGCGGCTCGGGGGCGGGAGATGCGCACTCGCTGTGCGCGCCGCCAAGCTCAGGCTATTGCTGGGTGGGATGTCAGGCGGATGCCTGACGGGCCCGGTTGCGGGCGGCGCGGCGCTTCATGGCGCGGCGCTCGTCCTCGCTGAGACCACCCCAGACGCCGGAGTCCTGGCCGGACTCAAGCGCCCACTGCAGACACTGCTCGATAACCGGGCAGCGACGGCAGACAGCCTTGGCTTCCTCGATCTGCAGCAGCGCAGGACCGGTGTTGCCGATGGGGAAGAAGAGCTCGGGGTCTTCCTCGCGGCAAACGGCGTTGTGACGCCAGTCCATGGCTGCTACCTCTCCTTGGTATTACATGCACGTTAGCTTGTGAATGTGAACGCTTTCACGAATCCCTCAACAAGTGAAGGGCCGATCACCAGACGGACTGGTGTGGTCCTGTGGATTGAGGAGGGGTTCTGGCGCTTGCTTGAGCCGGTGTTGCGGGCTGTCCCGAGCGCCACGTAGAGACTCGCAAACCTCAGCGGCGGATACAACCCCTTCCGGAAAGTTTTTTTTGATTCCTCGGTGTCGACTGTGTCACAGCCGTACTTCCATGGGGTGGATCCTGGCCTAAACGTTCGAGTGGAAGGACTTTTGCCCGTTCCGCTCACACAATCACACGCAGTGCACGGCGTACGCCTGTGAACGTCACGCTCGTTCGCAGTCCGAGGTGGTCGCCGTCCATCTGGAGGGGGAGGGGCACCTTCGAATGCAAGGTGAAGTCGGTCAGGTCGTGCAGGGTGGTGGCGTGCTTGCCCTGGGGTCCCCGCTCGGGGGACGAAGTGAGCAACTGTGTGCCATATCGGGCGAGCGCGGGCGTCGACATGCGGCTGAGACCGAGCACGTCGAGACCTTTATCGAACGAGGCCTTAGGCGACGCGTACACCGGGCGATTGCCCAGAAACGTCCAGGGGGACGTGTTGCAGACTATGGACAGCACAAGATCGGAAATCGGGTCCTCGCCGACCCGCTCCAAAGTGATCGTGCCGAGTCTGCGATGGGGCTCCTCCAGAAACTGCCGGAAAGCCTGACGCAGGTAAAGGGCGTGTGTGGATTTCCGTCCGCGTTCCCGCTGTTGCTCGACCCGGCCGATCACACCCGCGTCGAATCCGAGGCCCGCGCAGAAGGTGAACCAGCGGGACGGGACCGCCTCGTCCTCCGTGCCCGGGGTGCCGGAGGCCATGCCCAGGCCGACCGTGCGCTCCCGGCTCTCGCGCAGCGCGTCGAGCAGGACGCCGGTCGCCTCCACGGCGTCGTTGGGCAGACCCAGGGCGCGGGCGAAGACATTGGTGGAGCCGCCGGGGACCACGGCGAGACGGGGCAGACGGTCGGGGTCGGGGCCGTGGTGCAGCAGGCCGTTGACGACCTCGTTGACCGTGCCGTCGCCGCCGAGCGCGACGACCAGTTCTATGTCGCCCTTGCCCTCCGCGGCCTGGCGGGCGAGATCCCGGGCGTGACCCCGGTACTCGGTGGTCACCGCCTCCAGCTTCATCTCGCTGGCGAGAGCGTGGATCAGCACATCGCGCGTACGTGCGCTTGTGGTGGTTGCCGCCGGATTGACCACGAGAAGTGCACGCATGAGTTGCAGGGTACCTACTGGGTGGTACCCGGCCCATACCGAGGTGCGGATCAAGGGAGAGATCAGGTAGTGACGATGAGCACGTGGGGCGCGCGAACACGGTGCATGTGCCGGAAACCGGGCCGGGCGCCGGGGGCTCAGCGGGCGACGGGGCGAGGGCTACCCTTCAGGGGTGAGCCCTGAGCAGACCCCCACGCCGGACACCTCCGACGCCGAGCCCCGCCCCGGGCGGCTGACCGCCGCGGCGGCGCTGGCCGCGCTGGAGGGGTGGCCCTGCTGGTGGGCGGCGGGGCCATGCTCGTCGTCGGCCTCACCAGTGACGCGGACGACGTGAGCACCGGCGCCACCGGCGGCATCACCCTGATCGCGCTGGCCCTGCTGCCGCTGATCGCCGCGCGCGGGCTGCTGCTGCGGCGGAGCTGGAGCCGGGGGCCCGCCGTCATCACCCAGATCATGGCGCTGCCGGTGGCCTACAACCTGCTGCGGGCCGACAGCGTGGCGATCCCGGCGGGCATCGCGCTGGCGGTGGTCGCCGTGGCCGCGCTGGTCCTCCTGATCAACCCCGCCACGACCCAGGCCCTCGACATCCAGGGTCCGGGCCGCGCCCAGCAACCGAAGCCGTAGCGGGCAGCGGGCAGCCGGGCGGACGAGAAGGCCGAAGCCTGCTGCGGCGGGTGGCGGCGAAAGTCGCGTGCGAGGTCGGCCGGGCGGCTGTACAGGACCGGTGGCTGCACTGGACCGAGGGGCCCACGGGGCAGGGGCAGCCGGACACAGAGCGAAGACTCCGGGTGCGCTGACGGCTTTCTGGAGCCGGCCCGGCGCCGGCACACATCCTCGACCCCGCGGGGGAGGGCGACCGGGTCGAGACGGTCCTCAAGGAGAAGATCGCTGCCGCGAGGTCCATCTGACAGGTCAGAGCCGACCGCGCGCGTTCGCCGAGACCGCGGTCGGCTACCTGGAGGGCCTGACGGCGGCCGGGAAGACGTCCGCCCCCGCGAGACGTCCTCCATGGGGCGGGTCCTCCATGGGGTGGACGGGCAGTCAGCAGCTGATCGTGGCCCACGCGCAGCCGCCAGTCTCCGGCGTCGGTCGCGAGCCGTCACCCGTGTTCGGACCCGGCGCGCTGTCGCGGAGGGCGAAGCCGTCGGTGCCCGTGTGCCGGTGGGGGCATCGCCGACCGGCCGGTCGCCGGGGGGCGTGGCGTTCGTCGAGGTGAGCGTGGTGCGCGGGTGTGGTCGAGGGGTGTGGCCCGGTCGCGCGCCGGCGCGACCGTCGCTTCGTCCCGTTCCTCCTCGACCTCCGCGGCTCTCTTCTCTCCGCTCCCGCCGGGACTCTCGCGCTACTCCTCGACGAGCAGCTTCTCCCGCAGTTGCGCCAGGGTGCGCGCCAGCAGTCGGGAGACGTGCATCTGGGAGATGCCGACCTCCTGGGCGATCTGCGACTGGGTCATGTTGCCGAAGAACCGCAGCAGCAGGATCCGCTTCTCGCGCGGCGGGAGGTCCTCCAGCAACGGCTTCAAAGACTCCCGGTACTCGACGCCCTCCAGCGCCTCGTCCTCCGCGCCGAGGGTGTCCGCGACCGCCGGGGACTCGTCGTCGGTGTCGGGGACGTCCAGGGAGAGCGTGGAGTACGCGTTGGCCGACTCCAGGCCCTCCAGCACCTCCTCCTCGGAGATGGCCAGCTTCTCGGCCAGCTCGTGCACCGTCGGGGAACGCCCGTGCTGCTGCGACAGCTCGGCCGTGGCCGTGGTCAGCGCGAGCCGCAGCTCCTGGAGCCGACGCGGTACCCGTACCGCCCAGCCCTTGTCGCGGAAGTGGCGCTTGATCTCGCCGACGACCGTCGGGGTCGCGTACGTGGAGAACTCCACGCCGCGGTCCGGGTCGAAGCGGTCCACGGACTTGATCAGGCCGATGGTGGCGACCTGGGTCAGGTCGTCCAGCGGCTCGCCGCGGTTGCGGAACCGGCGTGCGAGGTGCTCCACGAGCGGCAGGTGCATCCGGACGAGCCGGTTGCGCAGCTCCGCGTACTCGGCGCTGCCGTCCGGCAGGGCGCGCAGCTCGACGAACAGGGCTCGCGCCCCGCTGCGGTCCTGCGGGTCGTGCTGTGTGCTCCGCACGGGCTGCGCGTTCGGCGCGCCCGCCTCGTCGTGTCGCTCGTGCTCGCTCATAGTCCCGCCCGCCGTCACCGTTCCCCCAGCTCTCGACTGTGCTCGAGCGGGGGAGGCCCCAGTCCGCCCTCGTGAGGACGTGGTGCTCCGTAGGGCACCCTCCGGATCCCGTTGCCCGTCGGAGGACACCTCGTCGTCGGACGGCTCCGCCCACCGAGACGCTCCGGCCGCCGCCGAGGACTCGTCCTCCGGGTGCGGCCGGGCCTGCTCGGGGATGCCGTCGACGCCGTCCGTCAGATGCGCCGGCCCACGCGGACCGCCGTCGTCCTCAGCGGGCAGTTCCCGTGTGCCGCGTTCTTCGTCCCGCACCGGCCCGTCCCCGTTCCTCACGCCGGCCCGGGTCCCGCGCCGCGCTGTTTGTAGAGGCTGATCGAAACGGTTTTGTCGTCGGCCACCGCGGAGGAGACCTTGCCCGCCAGGGCCGACAGCACGGTCCAGGCGAAGGTGTCGCGCGAGGGGGCGTGGCCGTCGGTGGTGGGGGCCGAGACCGTGACCTCCAGCGAATCATCGACCAGACGGAAGACACAGCTGAGCACCGAGCCGGGCACGGCCTGCTGAAGCAGGATCGCGCAGGCCTCGTCGACCGCGATGCGCAGGTCCTCGATCTCGTCGAGGGTGAAGTCCAAACGGGCCGCGAGGCCGGCCGTCGCCGTACGCAGCACCGACAGGTAGGCACCCGCGGCCGGCAGCCGGACTTCCACGAAGTCCTGGGTCCCGGGCTCGCCTGCGATCTGGGACACCCTCACCTCCAAGGTGGTACAAGCTTTTTCGGGGGCCGAGGGTCGCCCCCCGGGGTAACGCGCTACGTGGTTCAGCGGTGACGCTATCGCGCTACCGAGCGCCGTGTCCTCGGGGTCCTGAGGACCCCACCCCATGCTGTCACTCATAGTAAGCCTATGAATACGCTCGGTGGCTAGAGGTCTGCGGGCCTCAAATGGGAAGAGCACGCGCCGGATTGACGTACCCACGCGCCGGACCGCCGAACCGTGTCACACGAGTACGTCGACGTGTCACGGGGTGACATGGTTCCGTCGTACGACGTCTCGGTCGTGTTCGTCAAACGAGTACATGGTCCACGAAGCGCCAGCGCCAGGTCTCGCCGGCCTCGAACGTACGCATGATGGGATGGCCGCTCTCCTTGTGGTGCGCGGTGGCGTGGCGCATCGGCGAGGAGTCGCAGCAACCCACGTGTCCGCGCTCCAGGCACATCCGCAGCTGCACCGGGTGGCTCCCGGCGGCCAGGCACTCCGGGCAGGTGTCGCTCAGGGGATCGGGCTCGGGGTGCGGCAGCGCCTCCGTGTGCGTGCACTGTTTCATGATTGCCAGGTTACGACGGGCGCGCGGAACATCACGCGGAAACGAAGGCGGCGGAAGCGATGCGCTTTTTCGCCCCTGCTGTTGCTGGTCGCAGGGAGTGCGACGGTCGCCGGGGTCGCCCGGCGCACGCCGGTGCCCGCCCCCCTGCTGCTGGGCGCGGCGGGGCTCGCGGTGTCGTACCTGCCCGGAGTGCCGCACTACGAACTCGACCCCGAGATCGTCCTGCCGCTGATCCTGCCCCCGCTGCTGTACACCGCCGCCGGCGACAGCTCCTACCTCGACCTGCGGGCCCAACTGCGACCCGTGGCCCTGCTGTCGGTCGGTTACGTCCTCTTCGCGACCCTCGCCGTGGGCTGGGCCGCCTACCTGATCGTGCCGGGGATGCCGCTGACCGCCGCGTTGGTGCTCGGCGCGGTGGTGGCGCCGCCGGACGCGGTCGCGGCGACGGCGGTCGCCCGGCGGGTGGGCCTGTCGTCGCGGATCACCACGATCCTGCAGGGCGAGTCCCTGGTGAACGACGCGACCGCGATCACCGCCTACCGGGTGGCCCTCGCGGCCACCGTCGGCGAGGGCGCGAGCTGGACCGGCGGGATCGTGGAGTTCCTGGTGGCGGCGGTCGGCGGTGTCGCGGTGGGCCTGCTGCTGATGGTGCCGATCCACTGGCTGCGCACCCACCTCGAGGAAGCGCTGCTCCAGAACACCCTCTCCCTGCTCATCCCCTTCGTCGCCTACGGGCTCGCCGAGTGGGTGCACGCCTCCGGGGTGCTCGCCGTGGTCGTCGTCGGTCTGTACCTCGGCTACCGCCACTGGCAGGTCGACTTCGCCACCCGCCTCCAGGAGGAGGCCGTCTGGAAGATGGTCGCCTTCCTCCTGGAATCGGCCGTTTTCGCCCTCATCGGACTCCAGCTCCCGGTCGTCCTCGAAGGGCTGGGCGAGTACGAGGGGGCCGCGCCACCTGGTACGCCGTGGCCGTCTTCCTCGTGGTCGTCGCGTCCCGGTTCGTGTGGGTCTATCCGGCGACCTTCCTGCCGCGCATGGTGTCGCGGCGCATCCGGGAACGGGAGGACGACCCCACCTGGAAGGGGCCGTTCGTCGTCGCCTGGGCCGGCATGCGGGGTGTCGTCTCGCTGGCCATCGCCTTCTCGATCCCGCTCACCGTGAACGGCGGGGAAGGCTTCCCCGAGCGGAACCTGATCCTCTTCCTGACCTTCACGACGGTCATCGGGACCCTGGTCATCCAGGGCCTGACCCTGCCGCCGCTGATCCGCCTCCTGAAGCTGCCGGGACGCGACCAGCAGGCCGAGACCCTCGCCGAGGCCAACGCCCAGGCCCAGGCGTCCCGGGCGCCGAGGCCCGGCTGGACGAACTCCTCGCGGACGAGAGCAACGAACTGCCGCCGCCGCTGGTCGACCGCCTCCGCACCGTCCTGGAACGGCGCCGCAACGCCGTCTGGGAGCGGCTCGGCGCCGTGAACCCGGTGACCGGGGAGAGCGTCGACGACACCTACAGCCGTCTGTCCCGCGAGATGATCGGCGCGGAACGCGAGGTCTTCGTCATGCTGCGGGACGGCAGGTACATCGACGACGAGATGCTGCGCACCCTGCTGCGCAGGCTGGACCTGGAGGAGGCGGCCGTCTACCGGGAGGCCTCCTAGGGCCGGCCTTTCCGGTCATGCCGGGGCTAGGGCCGGCCTTTCCGGTCGTGCCGGGGCCGAGGGCTCCGGGAACGGGCTGCCGGTGATCACCGCGGCTACCGTCGTCCCGCGCGGGAAGGCGCCCTCCGCCGCCAGGGCGACGAGTCCGTAGAGCAACTTGGCGACATAGAGACGTTCCACCGGGAGGCGGTGCCGCGTCTCGAAGTCGTCCGCGAAGGCGTCCAGTTCGGGTGAGGTCCGTGCGTAACCGCCGAAGTGGAAGCGGTCGTCGAGATTCCAGTCGCCGCGCGGCCCGCCGAACGCCCTGTGCTGAAGCTGTCGTATCTCTTCGTCGAGGAAGCCACCCTTGAGAACCGGAATGCCGAGGGCGCGTTGGTCGGGGGCCAGCCCCGCGGCCAGTCCGGCGAGCGTGCCGCCGGTGCCGCAGGCGAGGGCCGCGACGTCGGCCCGGCCGCGCAGCTCCGCGCCGAGGTCCTGGCAGCCCGTGACGGCGAGGGGGTTGCTGCCGCCCTCGGGGACCACGTACGCGCCGTCGGCGTCGGCGGCGCGCAGGACGGCGGCCAGGGTGGCCGGGTCGGACTTGTGGCGATACGTCGACCTGTCGACGAAGTGCAGCCGCATGCCGTCCGCCGTGCAGCGGGCCAGGGAGGGGTTGAGAGGGCGGTCGGCCAGCTCCTGGCCGCGGACCACGCCGATGGTGGGCAGGCCCAGCAGGTGACCCGCGGCGGCGGTCGCGCGCAGATGGTTGGAGTAGGCGCCGCCGAAGGTGAGCAGCGGGCGGCCCGCCGCCGCCCGCAGGTTCGGGGCCAGCTTGCGCCACTTGTTGCCGACGAGCCGCGGATGGATCAGGTCGTCGCGCTTGAGCAGCAACCGGAGGCCGTGGCGAGCGAAGCGTTCGTCCGCGACCTCCTGGAGGGGTGACGGCAGCCTGGGCTTCAGGACGCTGGTGGGGTCGTCGGGGGCGGAGGGCTGGCCGGTCACGTGCCCATTGTCGGACACATGACCGGTGGGTGTCGGACGCGCCCGCCGCCGGGCCTATGTCAGACGGTCCCGGATTTCAGACGGTCCCGGACGCGCTTTCTCATGCCGGCCATGGTGAATCCCCGGGGGTCGACCTTCCCGGGCTGCCATTCGAGGTGCCCGATGACGGACCGCTGGTTCCAGCCGTGGTGACGGCAGACGGCGGCGGAGACCCGCTCGATGGCCTCGAGCTGCGCCGCCGGCCAGGGATCCTCGCCGTCGCCGAGGTTCTCGCACTCGAAGCCGTAGAAATGGCGGTTGCCGTCCGTGTTGGCCTCGTTGTCCGCGGGCAGCGGCCTCTCGGCGATCACGGCCCGCAGCACGTCGTCGTCGCCCAGGCCGGCGTGGTTGGCCCGGCCGTAGCCGACGAGGTGCACCCGGCCGTCCTTGGTGATCACGCCGTGGCACAGCGGGCCCGGCAGCCCCTCGTATCCGTTGCGGCAGATACGGACGGTGCGTTCGCTGCCGGAGGTGACGGTGTGGTGGATCATCACGCCGTGGACGGGCCCCCAGCGGCCCACATGGTTGCGGTTGTGATGTTCCCAGTCGCCGACCTCGACGACCCGGACGCCCTCGTTCTTCAGGACGGTGAGAAATCTGCTCGCGGACATGGGTGGGGCCATGGCCGACTCCTTCGTGCCGTGCGACGGCCGCTGGTCGTGACCGCCTCGTACGCGGTGTGTACCCCAACTCGCGGTGCGGGCGAGGCGGTCGAGGGGGGCGCGCGGATGGATCCGGTCAGATTCGGCCGGGGCTCGTACGGGGATGCGAGTGGTCGACAGAAACAGCCGACATGCCCAGTCTGCGAAGATCCATTCCCGCTCTTTCGGGTAATAGCACCGGCACGCTCCGTGATGCAAGGCTGGATCGCGAGATCGGTGACCGCGATCAGTGCTGTCAGTGCATACCCGGAGGGGAATCCGCATGTCGGTAGGCGAAGAGGTTCGCTCGCAGCAGGACAGGCCGCAGCAGAGTCTCGGCACGGCCGCTGCCCGGAACCTGGCCACCACCACGAAGTCCACGCCACAGATGCAGGAGATCAGCTCGCGCTGGCTGCTGCGCACCCTGCCGTGGGTGAACGTGCAGGGCGGCACGTACCGGGTGAACAGGCGGCTCACCTACGCGGTCGGCGACGGCCGCGTCACCTTTGTGAAGACCGGCGACCAGGTCGCCGTCATCCCCGCGGAGCTCGGCGAACTGCCGGCCCTGCGGACCTACGAGGACATCGACGTCCTGGGCGAGCTGGCCCAGCGGTGCGAGCAGCGGGAGTTCGCGCCCGGCGACGTCCTGGCCGAATTCGGCAGCCAGGCGGACGAGGTGTACCTGCTCGCGCACGGCAAGGTCGAGAAGATCGGCACCGGCCCCTACGGCGACGACGCGGTCCTCGGCGTACTGGCCGACGGCGCCTACTTCGGCGAGCAGGCCCTGCTCGACCCCGACGCGATCTGGGAGTACACGGCCCGCGCGGTCACCGCGTGCACGGTGCTCGTCCTGCCGCGTCAGGCCGTCGAGCAACTCGCCGAGCGCGCCGAGACGCTCAGCGAGCACCTGCAGGAACAGCGCTCGATCCCGTCGCAGCGCACCAACAAGTACGGCGAGAAGGAGATCGACCTCGCCGCCGGCCACAGCGGCGAGCCGGACATCCCGCACACCTTCGTCGACTACGAGGCCGCGCCGCGCGAGTACGAACTCAGCGTCGCCCAGACCGTCCTGCGCATCCACACCCGCGTGGCCGATCTATACAACCAGCCGATGAACCAGACCGAGCAGCAGATCAGGCTCACGGTCGAGGCGTTGAAGGAGCGCCAGGAGCACGAGCTCATCAACAACCGGGAGTTCGGCCTCCTGCACAACTGCGAGTACGACCAGCGGCTCCAGCCCCACGACGGCGTGCCCAGCCCGGACGACCTGGACGAGCTGCTCTGCCGCCGCCGGGGCACCAAGATGCTCCTCGCCCACCCGCGCGCGATCTCCGCGTTCGGCCGCGAGCTGAACAAGCGCGGACTGGTCCCCGAGACCATCGACATCGCCGGGAACCGCATCCCCACCTGGCGCGGTGTGCCGATCTACCCGTGCAACAAGATCCCTGTGACCGAGGCCAGGACCACGTCGATCATCGCCCTGCGTACCGGCGAGGAGGACCAGGGCGTCATCGGTCTGCGGGCCGCGAGCATCCCCGACGAGATCGAGCCCAGCCTGTCCGTCCGGTTCATGGGCATCAACGAACAGGCGATCATCAAGTACCTCGTGACGGCCTACTACTCGGCCGCGGTCCTGGTCCCCGACGCGCTCGGCGTGCTGGAGAACGTCGAGATCGGCCGCTGGCGGTGACCCTGTCCGAACGGACGCCGTGTCCCCGCCCCACCGGGCGGGGACACCTCGCGAGCACGCGCCCGCGCCCAGCGGAACCGCCGCCCTCCGCGGCCCCTCCCGGGCGACCCCATGGTGAGTCCGTGACGGAGGTGAAGCGGGGCCCCGTCGGTGCCGGCGGGGCGGCCGGCCGGGTGGGCGCGGCAAGCGGACCTGAAGGACACGAGGCGGCAGGAATCCTGGAACAGGCGCGGCTGTCGGTCGATCCCGAACTGCGCCGGGCCATCGGGTCCTTACCGGGTTCGATGCGTCGCGTCGCGCGCTACCACTTCGGCTGGGAGGACGCGGACGGCACCCCGGTCACGGGGAACGCGGGCAAGGCGATACGCCCGGCGCTGGTCCTGGCCGCCGTCGCCGCCCTCGGCGGGCGCGAGTCCACCGCCGTGAGGGCCGCCGCCGCGGTGGAGCTGGTGCACAACTTCACGCTGCTGCACGACGACGTGATGGACCGGGACACCACGCGCAGACACCGGGCCACCGCGTGGACCGTGTTCGGGATCCCCGACGCGATCCTGGCCGGGGACGCGCTCCAGGCCCTGGCCCAGCAACTGCTCGCCCAGGACCCGCATCCGGCGTCGACCGCGGCCGCCGCCCGGCTCTCGGCCTGTGTCGTGGAACTCTGCGCCGGCCAGCACACCGACACCGAGCTGGAGGGGCGCCGGCCGGAGGAGGTCACTCTCGACGAGGTGCTCGTCATGGCCGAGGCGAAGACGGGCGCGCTGCTCGGCTGTGCCTGTGCGGTGGGCGCGTTGTACGCGGGCGCCGGTGAGGAGGACGTCGAGGCCCTGGACGCGTTCGGACGGGAGGCCGGCCTGGCCTTCCAGCTCATCGACGACGTGATCGGCATCTGGGGCGACCCGAGCCACACCGGCAAGCCGGCCGGAGCGGATCTCATGGTCCGCAAGAAGTCCCTCCCCGTGGTCGCCGCCCTCGCCTCCGGCACCCCGGAGGCTCTCGAACTCGCCGAGCTGTACGGACTGCCGTACACGGAGGGGGACCTGGAGCGCACGGCGTCGGTCGTGGAGCGGGCCGGTGGGCGCGACTGGGCGCAGATCCAGGCCGCCGGCCGCATGGCCAGGGCCATGCACGAACTCTCCCGCGCGGTCCCTGACCCGGAGTCGGCCGGCGGCCTGCTCGCACTGGCCGAATTCGTGACGCGCCGCAGCAGCTGAGGCGGGGCCGAGCGGCGGTCGATGCTCCGGAGGTGTCGTCTCGTGCCGTGCGGACCTGACCCCGCGCGGTGCCGGTGCCTTCGGGTGGCCGGCGGGTCCCGCACATCCCCACGGTGTGCGGGGCCCGCCGGGTTTTCGGGGCGTCGGGGCCTGGGGGCTCCGTGGCTTCGTCGCGCGGTTCACCGTGCCTCTGACGGATTACGGGACGATCGTCTCCACGACACGCTCCATCAGGCCCTCGGGGGCGGCGACCCCGGGAAGGGCGTCGTCGAGGACGTCCGGCAGGGTCAGGTGTTCGAGCAGCAGACCCTGCATGGCCAGGTAGAGCACCATGACCGTCTCGTCGCCGCCGGGGAGGCCCGCCTCACGGTGGAACCGCATGCCGAAGTCCAGCTCGCCGCGCACCGACGCGGTGTACGAGGCGTACAGGGCCGGGCGGCGGGTGGCTTCGAGGCGCAGTTCGAGGTGGGCGAGGTAGCCGGTGCGGTCCCCGGTGACGCGGGCCAGCAGATCACGCATGAACGCCGTGACCAGGGTCCGGTCCTTCGGTGAGGTGAGCAGCTCCTCGACCACGGCCGGGTCGGGGGCCAGGCGTTCCTTCAGCCGTGCGTCGATCTGGTGGAGCAGGGCGTCACGGTCGGCGAAGTAGTTCGACGCGGTGCCCACCGGAACCCCGGCCTCGGCGTCCACCGCGCGGAACGTCAGCCCGCGCGCCCCTTCCCGTGCCAGCACCGCCACCGCCGCGTCCAGCAGAGCGCCCCTGCGCTCCGGGTTCCTGACCATCCGCACTCCTCAGTACCGAATCCCCTTGCAACCACTACAGCTGAAGTACTATAACTGACGTGGTTGCGGAAGGGTGGGGTGCCGGAAGGCGGCCGTCGGTTCTGCCGCGACCTGACTGTCGGACAAGGGGAAGAGGCCGGTTTGCGCAAGTTGACGTACCTGATCGCCTGTTCGATCGACGGCTTCATCGGGGACCGGGACGGTGATGCGTCGTACATGTATCCGTATGTGGTGGGTGAGTTCGCCGAGTACCTGAACGCGGAGCATCCGGACACCAACCCGATCCATGTCCGTCGGCTCATCGGCACCGACGGGTTGCCCAACAAGGATTACGACACGATCATCCAGGGCCGTGCCAGCTACGACGTGGCGTTGAAGGAAGGCATCACCAGCCCGTACGCCCATCTGCGCGAGTACGTGGCCTCGCGCACGCTGAAGGAGTCGCCCGACCCGAACGTCGAGATCATCTCGGAGGACCTGGTCGGCAAGGTCCGCGAGCTCAAGGCGGAGGACGGCGAGCTCGGCATCTACCTCTGCGGCGGCTCGGTGATCGCGGGAGAGCTGCTCGACGAGATCGACGAGCTGATCATCAAGACGTACCCCGTCGTGCAGGGCACCGGCATGCCGATGTTCGGCTCCGGATTCGCCCTCACCGAGTTCACGCTCGACGACGTGCGCGGCTTCGACAACGGGGTGGTCGTACGGAAGTACAGCAGGAAGCGCTGAGCGCGGCGCCGAGCGCCGGAGATTGCCGGTGTACGGCGGGGAGCGCACCGACCTCGTCGGCCATACCCTGAGGACATGGGCATCGACGAGCATGTCTGCCCGGTCTGCGGACAGCCGGTGGCCACGGTCGTAAGGCGGCACAAGACGCTGGGCGCGTGGGTACCCGTCCGGGGTCCGGGTCCGTGCAGGAACCACGAGTGTGCGGTGTACGTCGTCGAGGCCGCGGAGGCCGCCGCTGAGAAGCCCCGGGCGGTGGCCCGGCGGACGCGCGGCAGCCATGGTGCGCATGGCGGTCACGGTGATCGGGCCGGGCACGGCGGTCATGCGGGTCACGCCGGTCGTGCGGCGCGTCCCGGCGAAGCCGAGGCGGTGGCCGAGCCGGCCGATGCGACGGCCCCGGCCCCGGCCGGGCTCGGCCCCTGGCTCCCGGCCCGCACGGCGGACGAAGGAGCGGACACATGAAGTTCCTGATGATGGTCCTAGGCACGCAGGCGGACTACGAGGGCATGCGGGGCCAGCCCTCCGAGCACTCCCCGGCCTGGACGCCGGAGCAGTTGCGGGCCATGTACGCCTACATGAGCGCGATCAACGACGACCTCACCGAGACCGGGGAGATGATCGACGGGCAGGGGCTGGCCGAGCCGGCGAGCACCCGGTTCGTCACGGCGGACGTCGACGGCAAACCGGTGGTCACGGACGGCCCGTACCCGGACACCGCCGAACTGCTCGCCGGCTACTGGCTCCTGGACTGTGCCGACCTGGACCGGGTCACGGAGATCGCGGCCCGCGTCGCCCAGTGCCCCGGGCCGGAGGGGCTCAAGGAGTACCCGGTGGTCATCCGCCCCGTGCTGGAAAGTGCGCAGGACATCTGAGCCGACAGGGCTGTCTCACCCCGCCGCCGGAGGCAGCCCGCCCGTCTCCGGGGACCGGCTCGTCAGGCAGTACGTGCCGCCCGCCGGATCGCGCATCACGGTCCAATGGAGCTGACGGGACACGCAGGTGGCGCCGAGGGATTCATGGTGCGCACGGGTGGCGTCGATGTCGGCGCAGGCGAGGTCGAGGTGGGCGGAGGCCGGGCGAGGAGCGTCGAGCCGCTGGAGGAGGATGCGCAGGGGGAGGCCGGCCTGTGGGCGCAGGACATGGAACTCCGGGCGGGAACCCGGGTGGGAGTCCCACCCGGTCAGGGCCGACCAGAAGGTGACCTCAGCCGCGAAGGCGGCCGGCGGCACGTCGAGGCACACCTGGTCCAGCCGGCTGCCGTTCACGACGGGCGGCCGCTCGGCCTCTCCGTGCCACGGCACCACGCAGAAGAGCTGGCCGGCGGGCGAGCGCAGCACCGCCCAGCCGTCGTGCGGGGCGACCACCTCGGCCCCGAGCCGGACCGCCCGGCCGACGAGCGCGGGGACGTCCTCGACCACGAGATCCAGGTGAGCGCCGCCGCCCGACCCGACCCCCTGCGCCTTCACACAGGCGTCGCCGGTCTCGGGGAGCAGGGTGACGAACTCGCCCTGATCGCCCCGGCGCGCGGACAGCCGGGTCGCCGTGATCGCCGTCCAGAAGGCGCAGGCCCGCTCGAACGCGGCCGTCGGCCGATCGACGAAGGCGTATGTCCACCGGATCGGCACCCCTACCTCGCCCTCCCGCCCGCCGAGCCGCCGCCCAGGACGCCGCCCAAGACATCGTCCCCGCCGCCCTTGCCGTTCCCGCCCACTCCACCCACAGCGCCGCTCCCTGTCGTACGGTCCAGCCCCACGGCTGAACGACTCGTACGCTCCCTCGCCGTCCCGCTCCACGCAACGCCGTTTCCGTGTGCCAGGGTGCTCTCTCCGTACCCGGCTGCTCAGTCCCGGCGCTGCATGAAGCGCAGCATGTTGCCCGCGGGGTCGCGGAACGCGCAGTCGCGGACGCCGTACGGCTGGTCCGTGGGGGCCTGGAGGACGTCGGCACCGGAGGCTTCGACGCGGCTGTAGAGGGCGTCGCAGTCGGTGGTGGTGAAGTTGACGCCGCGCAGGACGCCCTTGGCGAGGAGGTTGGCGATGGTCTCGCGGTCGGCGGGGGAGATGTCGGGGTCGGCGGCGGGCGGCTCCAGGACGATCTCGACGTCCGGTTGGAGCGGCGAGCCCACGGTCACCCAGCGCATGCCCTCGAAGCCCACGTCGCCACGGACCTCCATGCCCAGGACGTCGCGGTAGAAAGTGAGCGCCTTGTCGTGGTCGTCGACGGCGAGGAAGCACTGGGCGAGCTTCACGTCCGGGGCCGGGAGGCCGCGCGCGGCGTTCGGATCGTTCGTAGTCATGCCCGCACGCTAGGCCGTGCCCGAGGTGTCCCGCCCGTTCGGATGCGGCCGACACCGCCGACGCCGATCGAGCTAGGGCGTGTTTCGGAAGTCCCTTCGTCGCCCGAAGGGCGGCTCTGCGGCGTCCGGTGCGTGCTCTCGGCGCGCCGGACGAAAGGCCTCGTACTGGGTGTACTTGGCCTTTCGTCCGGTGCGGCGGTGGGGGTACCTCCCGGTCGAGCGCCAGCCGAGACCGGGGGAGCGTGCCGGGCGTCGCAGAGCAGAAGGGACTTCCGAAACACGCCCTAGTAGGGCTCCGTTAGGTTGCTCTGGCTCTTGGGTTCTGGCTGGTGGTGGATGTTCTGGGCAGCGGGCGGTGGCAGGTGGTGCAGGTGCCGGTCCAGCAGTTCAGCAGGTCCTGGATGGCGTCGAGGATCTGGTAGAGGGTGAGTCCGCTGTATCGGCTTTTGGGGACAGGCGCTGTTCGGTGAGGAAGGCGTGGGCGGCGGTGACCAGGGTGACGTGGTGGTGCCAGCCGTTCCAGGAGCGGCCCTCGAAGTGGTCCAGGCCGAGGCCGTGCTTGAGTTCCCGGTAATCGTGCTCGATGCGCCAGCGGATCTTGGACAGGCGGACCAGTTCGGTGATCGGTGTGTCGGCGGGCAGGTTGGACAGCCAGTAGTCGGTGGGTGCTTCGGCGTCCTGGGGCCATTCGACCAGCAGCGTCACCTCGGGCAGGACACCGTCCCAGTGGCCGTGCTCGGCAGTGGCGGCGGCTTGGGCCAGACGGCGGGCCCTCACCCCGGCCGGCCGCACCCGCAGCGCCAGAAAGCGTGAGTGCATCGGCCCGCGGGAGCCTTCACGCCAGGTCACCTCGGTGAACGCCTGCCGTCCGTGCTCCTGAGCCAGCGCTGCCACCGAGGACGGCTTGTCCCGGTAGCGGGGCTGCGGCCTGCGACCGTTCCCGGACCAGGCCGGGGCGGTGGGCCGCACGTCGTGCGGGTGGACCGTCACGTCCGAACGGACCGCCACGACATAGCCGATGCCCCGCTCGCTCAGACCGTCGCGGAAGTCGGCGTTCTGCCCGTAGCCGGCGTCGGCCACCACCACCGGCGGCACCAGACCCCACCCGGCCAGCTCATCGAGGATGTCCAGGGCCAGACGCCACTTCTCCCGGTGCCCGACCTCCTGCGGTATCCCGGTCTTCTGCCGCCGCACCGCATCGTCCGCCCACTCCTCGGGCACGAACATCCGCCACTGCAGCGGACAGGACGCCGTGTCGGAGACCGCGTGCACACTCACCGCGACCTGGCAGTTGGCCCGCTTGCCCAGCGCCCCGCAGTACTGGCGCGCGACCGCCACCGACATCTTCCCGTCCTTGGGGAACGACACGTCATCGACCGCCCAGGCATCCGGGCCGATTCTCGGCACCATCCGCTGGGCGATCCGCCGCCGCACCGGCACCGGATCCCACGTCGACTGGTTCACGAACTGCTGCAGGTTCTGCTCGTTGCCGTCGGGCAGCCGTTCCGCCATCGGCTGGATCGACTTCCGCCGTCCGTCCAGCATCAGTCCCCGCAGGTAGCAGTCGCCCTTCGCCCGCTGATCCTTGCGCGGCACCGACGCGAACACGTCAGCGACGAATAACGCCAACGTCGCCCGAGCCCGGTTCACTTCATGTGCGTCCACACCTTCAGCGTTCCCCCAAACAGGACCGACAGACAGACGTAACGGAGCCCTACTAGGGCACTTCGTCGGATTCCGTCATGTGCACGCGGTGTCGGGACGGCCGGGTCAGGCGCTTCGCGACACAGGCGGGGACGGCCGCGCCCTCCTCGTGCGAGCGGGCCCGGTACGCGCTCGGTGTCTCGCCGACCAGCTCCGTGAAGCGGGAGCTGAAGGAGCCCAGCGACGTACAGCCCACGGCCATGCACACCTCCGTCACCGTGAGGTCGCCGCGGCGCAGCAGCGCCTTGGCGCGCTCTGTCCGGCGGGTCATGAGATAGCCGTACGGGGTCTCGCCGTACGCCGCGCGGAAGCTGCGCTGGAAGTGTCCGGGAGACATCAGCGCGGTGCGGGCGAGCGCGGGCACGTCCAGCGGTTCGGCGTACTCGCGGTCCATGCGGTCCCGCGCCCGCCGCAGCCGCACCAGATCGTCCCGGTCCATGCCCACAGCATCGCACCGGGCACTGACAACGGGCCACGCCCGGGACGTCGGGGCACGCCCGCCCGGGGCGGGCGGAAGCTCACCCCTTCACCGCCGAGCTGGCCACCCCCTGGACGAACCACCGCTGGAAGAAGGCGAAGACGATCAGCACCGGCAGGACGAGCAGGACGCCGAAGGCGAGGATCTGGCCCCAGTCCGGGGGCTGCTGGCCCTGGAAGACGCTCATCTCCAGCGGCAGCGGACGTACCGAGGGGTCGGAGACCATCAGCACCGGCCACAGGAACGCCCCCCACTGGGTGAGGAAGGTCAGGATGGCGACCGAGGCGAAGGCCGGCTTCGACATCGGGACGATGATCGCGAAGAAGGTGCGCCAGGGGCCGGCGCCGTCCAGCCGGGCCGCCTCCTCGATGCTCGGCGGGATCGAGCGGAAGAACGTGTGGAACTGGTAGACCGAGAAGGCGTTGGCGACGAACGGCAGCGCCTGGATGAAGAGCGTGTTCCGCTGGTCGTTGAACATGTAGAACAGCGGCACGGCCACCGACTCGAACGGCACCAGCATCAGCAGCAGGACCAGCGTGAAGACGGACTCCCGGCCCCGCCACCGCAGCCGCGAGAGGCCGTACGCCGCCATCGAGTTGACGAAGAGGCCGCCGGTCACCACCACGAACGCCAGCAGCAGCGAGACGCCCATGAACTGCCAGAAGTAGCCCGTGCTCTCGGAGTTCAGGCTGTCCAGGACGGCGGAGTAGTTGTCGAAGGACAGATGGGTGGGGAGGAAGCCGGACAGCCCGTTCAACACCTCGTCGGACGGCTTGAGGCTGCCGAGGAGGAGATAGAGGACGGGCAGCGCGAAGACGAACGCCAGGACGGAGAGGACGGCGTAGTCGAGGAAGCGGCGCAGCGGCCCGCGGGACGGACCGGCACCCGTGCTCGTACCCGTAGCAGTACCCGTACCCGTGCTGACGGTCGGACTCATGGTCGTACTCATCTGCTCAGTCCTCGTTGTCGGGCCGGACGACGCGGCGCTGGATCAGGGTCAGGGCGACGACGATCAGGAAGAACACGACGGTGATCGCGGAGGCCTGGCCGATGTTGTTCTGGTCGAAGGCGGTCGTGACGGCCTGGTACATCACCGTGCGGGCCGCGTCCTCGTCGAGCCCGCCGCCCTTGACCAGGACGTACACCTGGTCGAAGACGCGGAAGGACAGCACCGAGGTGAGCATCACGACGAAGACGAGGGTGGAGCGGATGCCCGGCAGGGTGACGTGCCGGAACTGCTGCCAGCGCGAGGCCCGGTCGAGCTGGGCGGCCTCGTAGAGCTCGCCCGGAATCTGCTGGAGCCCGGCGAGCAGGATGACCATCTGGAAGCCGACGCCCTGCCAGACGGAGAGCACGATGATCGAGGCCATCGCGGTCAGGCCCTCGCCGAGCCAGTCGAACGCGCCCCAGTTGCCGAAACTCACCGCGTCCAGCGCCGAGTTGAGCATGCCCTGGTCGCTGCGGGCCAGGATCAGCCGCCAGATCACCGCGACCAGCGCCATCGGGAAGACGACCGGCATGAAGAACACCGACCGGAAGATGCCGATCGCCTTCAGCTTGCGGTTCAGCAGGATCGCCAGGCCCAGCGCGAGGCCGGTCTGGAGGGGGACGACGACCACGGCGAAGGTCAGGTTGTTGAGCAGCGCCCGCAGGAACGGGCCGGAGAGGTCGGGGTCGGTGAACAGCCGGCGGTACTGCTCGACACCGAAGAAGGTGGGTTCCAGCGGGGAGCCGAGGCGCACGTTGTAGAAGGAGAGCACGACGGCGTAGCAGAACGGGATGCCGACGAAGGCGATGAGTCCGGCGACGGCGGGGGCGGACATCAGCAGCCCGTGCAGCCATGCGCGGTCGCGGCGTGGCGGCCGCCGGGTCGTCGCGCCGGGGGTTGGGGCCTGCTGCCGGCCTGGGGCCGCCGCGGGCGTGGGTTCCACGGTTTTCACGGAGGGGTCCTCTTCCCGAAAGGGGCGGACGGACACGGGTGCGCGTCCGCCCCGGCCGATGGGTTCGGCTGGACCGATGGGTCCGGTACGGCCTGCTGGGCGCGTTGCTACGGGATCTCGTAACCGGCGTTGTCCGAGAAGTCCCTGTCGATGGCGCGGGCGGCCTTCGACAGGGCGCCCTTCGGGTCGGCGCCGCCGTAGATCGAGCTCACTGCCTCGCTGAACTTCGCGGTCACCACGGGGTATCCGGCGGTCACCGGCCGGGTGACGGCGACACACGACTTGCTGATGTCCCTGTCGCCGCACGGCTTGGCGAGCTGGTCGGCGAAGAGCTGGAGCGGGCCGCCCTGCCGGTAGAGCGGGCTCGCGGCGAGCGCGGACTTCGTGGCCGGCGGCGCGCCGTTGGCCTTCGTCATCGCGCCGACGTTGGTGTCGTCGAGCAGGAAGTCCAGGAAGGTGCCCGCGGCCTTGGCGTTCTTGCTGTTCGCGCCGACACCCCAGGCCCACGAGCCCTGGCCGGTCTTCGGGCCGTCGCCGAAGTCGGGCAGCGGCAGCACGACCAGGTCGTCACCGAGCGCCTCGCTGTAGGCGGGGTACATCCAGTGCCCGACCCAGCTCAGGGCGACCCGGCCCTTGGCGAAGGCGTTGCCGTCGGTGTTGGCGTCCGTCGTGGCCTTCCAGGACTGGAAGGTCTTCATGGCCGACGCCACGGCGGGGGTGTCGAGGGCGCCCGCCGCCTTGCCGTCCTTCAGCAGGGAGCCGCCGGCCGACCAGACGATCGGGGCGAATCCGTAGGTGCCCCACTCGGTGGCGTAGCCGTTGCCCTCCTGGAGGTCGAGAACCTTGCCGTCGGAGTCCTTCGCCTTGAGCGCCTTGAGCGCGGCGTCGAACTCCTTCGCGGTCCAGGCGTCGTCCAGGCCCTTCGGGTAGGTGACCCCGGCGGCGTCCAGCAGCTTCTTGCTGCCGTACATGCCGAGGCCGGAGTCGAACATGCCCAGGCCGTAGTGCTTGCCGTCGATCTCGCCCTGTGCCTTGGAGGCGTCCGTGGCGTTGTCGAGGGTCTTGGCGGAGATGTGCTCGTCGAGCGGGGCGAGCTTCTTGTTGTAGACGAAGTTCGCCATCGTCGGGCCGTCGAACTCCAGGACGTCCGGCAGTTCGGCGGCGTCCGTCGCGGTGATGGTCTTGGTGTAGTCCTTCTCCGGTATCAGCTTCAGCTCGACCTTGACCTTGCTCTGCGAGGAGTTGAACGACTTCACCGCGTTCTGCAAGGCCTCCGACTCGCTCTTCTGGCCTTGGTGGGCCCAGACGCTGATGGTCCCCTCGCCGCTGCCGGCCTCGGCGGACGTGTCGCCCCCACCGCCCCCGCCACAGGCGGCCAGTGCCGCCAGGGGGAAGGCCAGGGCAAGTCCCGTACGGGCGGTGCGGCGAAACCTACTGCCGGTCGAGCGGGTGGTCGGGTTCATGGTGTGTGCCTCCGTGCGGGATGAGGGTGCGAGGTGCGGGGTGGGGCTTTCGGGTGGCGGGGTGCCGAGCTAGACGGAATGGGGGCGTACGGGAAGTCACTGGGGTCCGCGTGGGCGCGGGGGCGCCGTGGTCTCGCGCAGGACGAGCCGGATGGGCATCTCCACCCGGCCGGGCGGCTGTTCGACCTCCGGCTCGTCCAACTGCCGCAGCAGCAGCCGGGCGGCCTCCGCGCCCTGCCCGGCGACCGGCTGGGCGACGGTGGTCAGCCCGACCACGTCGGCGAGTTCGTGATCGTCGAAGCCGACCACGGACACGTCGTCCGGCACCCGCAGCCGATGCCGTCTGAGCGCGCGCAACGCGCCCATCGCCATCTCGTCGGACTGGGCGAACACGGCGGTCGGCGGCCGGGACGCGGCCAGCAGCTCGGTCATCGCCCGCTCGCCGCCGTCCACCGTGTAGTCGCCGTCCGCCACCAGCGCCGGGTCGTGCTCGATTCCGGCCTCGGCGAGGACGTGCAGATAGGCGGCGCGACGGTCGACCGGGGTGGTCCAGTGCAGCGGCCCGCTGGCCCCGGAGATCATGCCGATCCGGCGGTGGCCGAGGTTCACCAGATGCCGTACGGCGCTCTCCGCGCCCGCCCGGTCGTCGATGCCGACCACCGTGAAGCCGGGCCGGGCACCCCCGACCGTGGAGGCCAGCGGCACCCCGAGGGAGCGCAGCGCGGCGGACTCGTCCTCGTCCGGGATGAGCAGGGACAGCACCGCGTCGACCCGCTTGCGCACCGGCAGTTTGGTGAAGAACCGCTTGCGCGCCTCGGCCGAGCCCAGGTTGTAGAGCAGTACGTCGTACCCGGCGGCGCTGAACACGTGCTCGGCGGCGTCCAGCACGGTGCCGAAGAACCAGCGGCCGATGTACGGGGCCACGACCCCGATCGTGTACGTGCGCCCGCTGGCGAGGCTGGACGCCGAACGGGACGCCGTGTAGCCGAGCTGTGCGGCGACGGCCGCGATCTGGGCGCGTACCTCGTCCGAGACGCCCGGCCTGCCCCGTAGCGCGCGGGACACGGTGGACGCCGAGACGCCGGCGGCGCGGGCGACATCGGTGATGCTGACCGGCACGGCGGATTACTCCCATCGGGTTCACGTCGGTGTGTGTCTGGGGGGTGACGTGACCGTAAACCCGGCCTCCTTGTTGCGCAAGCGTTTGCGTTCAGTTTTACTTGCGCTGATTCTCAATCGACATCTCTCTGAACCATGATCAGCGCACGCGTTTGAGCGCTGCGAGCCGACAGGACTGCTGCGCATGCGATACGCCCCGCCGGGCCTCTGCGTGAACGACTTCGCCCTGCTCCGCGATGACGACGGCACCTACACGGTGCTGCATCTCCAGGGGCCCTGGACCGCCGAGTTCGACCATCTGCGGATGGAGACGTCCTACGGCCGGGCCACCTCGGTCGACCTGGTCGGCTGGCGGCCCGAGGGCACCGCCTTCGGCAACGGTCTGCCCGGTCGCTTCGACCAGCAGGCGGTGTGGACGATGCACCCCGTGCGCCACGGCACCGGAAGCGCGATGTTCTACACGGGGGTGAGCGGGCTGACCCCCGAGGGCTGGCCCCTGCAGTCCGTCGGCCTCGCGCTCTCCGACCGCACGGACGGCACGGGCTGGCGGCGCCACGGCACGGGACCGGTCGTCGAGGCCGACCCCCGCTGGTACCGCACCGCCGACCGGATGGGCTGGCGCGACCCCTTCGTCGTACGCGACGACGAGGGCGACGGCTGGGTCATGGTGATCTGCGCGGCCGACGCCTCGCTCCCGGTCGCGGTCAGCGGTTGCGTGGCCTGGGCCACCTCCCCGGACCTCGAACACTGGACGGTCCACCCGCCGTTGATCTCCCCGGGCGACGTGGACGAGTTGGAGTGCCCGGTCCTGGAACGCCTCGACGACGGGACCTGGCTCCTCCTGGGCTCGATCGGCTCGACGCGCGGCTTCGACGCGTGGACGGCGCCCCGCCTGCGCGGCCCCTGGACCCGGCGCGGCCAACTCGGCCCCACGGGGGCGTACGCCCCCCGCGTCATCGCCGCCCCCGACGGCTCTCGCGTCGTGCTGCACACGACCCCCCGCCGGGTCGGCCTCACCGACGCCGGCGACACCTGCCGGGGCATGCTCGCCCAGCCCAAGTCCCTGGTCCTGGGGGCGGATGCGGCCCCGCACCTGGCCTGGTGGCCGGGCCTGGACGCCTGGCTCGGCGACCCGACGACCGCCCCCGCGCTCCACGCGGTCGGCGACATCGACCTCTCCGGCCGCCCCGTCGAGATCGCCCTGCGCACCGACCCCGCCGGCCCCTCCCGCCCGGCCCTCACCGTCACCTGCGACGGCAAGAACCTCCGTGTCACGGGCCCGGCCGGCCCCGTTCGCCGAGACGGTCCTGCGTGAACCCCCACGTCACTGCGCGTCCTGACGGTCGGCGAGTACGTCGAGGTCTACGCCGACGACGTCTTCGTCCTGACCGCCCTCTGCTACTCCGGCCGCCCCGCCCCTGGACGGCGACGACCGACGGCCACGCCACCGCCGTCCCCGTCCGCCCTGTACGCCTCCCCGACCCCGACCGTGACGACGCGTCGGCGATCTGGCCGGGGCCCGACCCGACCCCCTGACTCGGTCGGGACGAACGGCCGTCAGGGCTGTCAGGGCCGTACGGCCCCCCCGAACACGACCGCACCCGGCCCGTCACACCGTCGTTCAGGACGGCGGTATGCGGACCGGGTGCGGACGAGAGAGGCCGGGTCAGGCCTTCTTGGTCTCCCAGAAGATCTTGTCGATCTGGGCGATGTAGTCCAGGGCCTTCTGGCCCGTCGCCGGGTCGGTCGAGCCCTTGGCGGCCGAAAGGGCCTTGAGGGCGTCGTTGACCAGCTGGTGCAGCTCCGGGTACTTCTCGAAGTGCGGGGGCTTGAAGTAGTCGCTCCAGAGCACGGAAACGTGGTGCTTCGCGAGCTCGGCGCGCTGCTCCTTGATGACCGTGGCACGCGCCTGGAAGTGCGGGTCGTCGTTGGCGGCCATCTTCTCCTGCACGGCCTTCACCGACTCCGCCTCGATGCGGGCCTGGGCCGGGTCGTACACACCGCAGGGCAGGTCGCAGTGGGCGCTGACCTTGACCTTGGGGGCAAACAGGCGGGAAAGCATGGAGCATTCCTTCCTCGTGATCGTCTTCTCAGGTGGGACATTACTCCCTGCGGGAGAGGTTTTCGCGAGTGCCCCCATGGGCTTAGGACAAAAGTCCGGGGTCAGACTGGGACTGGTGGAGCACGGGAGAGGAACGGACCGGGGAGGTGCCGGGTGATGCCGGAGCCGTCGCAGGAGAGCGGGCCGGGAAGCGAGCGGGGCAGGGCCCTCCTGCCCTTCGGGGTGGCCGAGGTCACGGGGCCCTCCATGGTTCCGACGCTGCGCCACGGGGACCAGCTCCTCGTCCACTACGGGGCGCGCCTGCGGGTCGGTGACGTCCTCGTGCTGCGTCATCCCTTCCAGCAGGATCTGCTCGTCGTGAAACGGATCGCCGAGCGGCGCGACGGCGGTTGGTGGGTGCTCGGGGACAACGCCTATGCGGGCGGGGACAGCACCGACTACGGGGTCGTCCCCGACGAACTGGTCCTGGGGAAGGTCCGGTTCCGGTACCGGCCCAGGCCCGAGGGTCAGCGGTCGCCGCTCATGCTCGCCCGCTGGGCGTTCTCGGCTGCCCGGCCCGTGTTCGGCGACCGGTCCGCCTCCAGGCGTTTGCGGGCCCGGTAGGCCGCCACGTTGGCGCGGGTGGCGCAGCGGTCCGAGCAGTAGCGCCGGGAGCGGTTGGTCGAGGTGTCGAGGTAGGCGTTGCGGCACGGTGCCGCCTCGCACAGACCGAGCCGGTCCACGCCGTACTCGGTGAGGTGGAAGGCCAGGCCCATCGCGGCGATGGCGGCATAGCCCGCGGTCGCGTTGGACGGGTGGTCCGCCAGGTGCATGTGCCACAGCGGGCGGCCGTCGTCGTCCCGGAAGTCGTGCCCCGAGATCTGCGGGTTCACCGGGAATTCGAGCAGCAGCGAGTTCAGCAGGTCCACGGCGAGGGTCTCGTCGCCGTCGTTCGCGGCCTCGAAGACCGAGCGCAGTCGGGCCCGCACCGACCGGAACCGGGTGACATCGGCGTCCGTCGCCCGCCGGGCCGCCTGCCCGCTGGGCCCGAAGAGGTCGCGGACGGCCTCGACCGAGGTGAGCGTGTCCTTGCCCCGGGCCGGTTCCTCGGTGTTGACGAGGCGTACGGCGTAGTCCGAGTAATGGGCCAGTTCCACTTGTAGTCCTTACGGAGGCGCTCTGATGTCGGAGTGCGGGTCAGGTAATGGCTGCTCTTGCCTACAGGGTATTACGCGTTCGACGTGTCAGCCGGAAGAGGCGGTACAAGCGGTACACCGAGGAAGGGGAACCTCATGACCACCACGACCGGAACCGACTGGCAGGCCTGGCAGGAGAGCTGGGACCGGCAGCAGGAGCTGTATCTGCCGGACCGTGAGGAGCGGTTCCGCGTGATGCTCGACATGGTGGAGGCCTTCGCCGGCCCCGCACCCCGCGTCCTCGACCTCGCCTGCGGTACGGGTTCCATCACGTCCAGGCTGCTCGCGCGGTTCCCGAAGGCCGTCAGCACCGGAGTGGACCTCGACCCGGCCCTCCTCGCCATCGCCGAGGGCACGTTCGAGGGCGACCGGCGGGTCACCTTCGTCACCGCCGACCTCACCGACCCCGACTGGACGGCCCGGCTGCCGTACGACGGGTACGACGCCGTCCTGACGGCCACAGCCCTGCACTGGCTGCACAGCGAACCCCTCGCCGCCCTCTACGGTCAGGTCGCGGAACTCCTCCGCGACGGCGGTGTCTTCATGAACGCGGACCACATGATCGACGAGTCGACGCCCCGGATCAACGCGGCGGAGCGCGCGCACCGGCACGCGGGTATGGAACAAGCCACCGCGGCCGGCGCCGTCGACTGGGCCGCATGGTGGCAGCTCGCCGCCCAGGACCCCGTGCTCGCCGCGCCGACGGCCCGCCGTTTCGAGATCTACGGCGAGCACGCCGACGGTGACTTCCAGAGCGTCGACTGGCACGCCCGGGTCCTGCGCGAGCGGGGCTTCGCCGAGGCTCGCGCGGTGTGGTGCTCGCCCGCCGACTCGATGGTGCTGGCGGTGAAGTAGGCGGCCCGCCCGCGCCGCGCCACGAGTGAGGGCGATACGGGTGAGGGGTGGCACGAGTGAGGGGCGGTACGGAATCCCGTACCGCCCCTCGTCCCCGTCGCGCCCTCGCGCCCAGGCCCTACAACACCTTGGACAGGAACGACTGCGTCCGCTCTTCCTGCGGGTTCGTCAGCACGTCACGGGGGTTGCCGGACTCGACCACCACACCGCCGTCCATGAAGACCAGGCTGTCGCCGACCTCGCGGGCGAAGCCCATCTCGTGGGTGACGACGACCATCGTCATCCCGGACTCGGCCAGGTCGCGCATGACGTCGAGGACGTCGCCCACCAGCTCCGGGTCGAGCGCCGACGTCGGCTCGTCGAACAGCATCAGCTTCGGCTCCATGGCCAAGGCCCGGGCGATGGCCACCCGCTGCTGCTGGCCGCCGGACAGCTGCGACGGGTAGTTGCCCGCCTTGTCGCCGAGGCCGACACGCTCCAGCAGCTCATGGGCGCGCTCGCGGGCCTGACCCCTGCCGACGCCCTTGACCTGCATCGGCGCCTCCATGACGTTCTCCGCGGCCGTCATGTGCGGGAACAGGTTGAAGCGCTGGAACACCATGCCGATGTCACGCCGCTTGAGCGCGACCTCGCTGTCCTTGAGCTCGTACAGCTTGTCGCCCTTCTGGCGGTAGCCGACCAGCTCGCCGTCGACGTACAGCCGTCCGGCGTTGATCTTCTCGAGGTGGTTGATGCACCTGAGGAACGTGCTCTTGCCGGAGCCGGAGGGGCCGATGAGGCAGAACACCTCGCCCGTCTGCACCTCCAGGTCGATGCCCTTGAGGACCTCGACGGGGCCGAACGACTTGTGGATGCCCTCGGCCTTCACCATGGCGGTCATGCCGAGACTCCCTTCGGACGGCGCACCGGCAGCACGGCCGTCTTGAGACGCTGGATCGGTGTCGGCGGCAGGGACCGGGAGGACCCCTTCGCGTAGTGCCGCTCCAGGTAGTACTGCCCGACGCTGAAGATGCTGGTCAGGATCAGGTACCAGGCGGCGGCGAGGAACAGCATCTCCACGGGGGCCCCCGCTCCCTGGCCGATGTCCTGGGCCGACTTGAGCAGATCCACGTACTGCACCGTCGAGACGAGCGACGTGGTCTTCAACATGTTGATGACCTCGTTGCCCGTGGGCGGCACGATCACACGCATCGCCTGGGGGATCACGATCCGCCGCAGCGTCTTGGACTGGCTCATGCCGAGCGCGTGCGACGCCTCGGTCTGGCCCTCGTCCACCGACAGCAGACCGGCGCGGCAGATCTCCGCCATGTACGCGGCCTCGTTGAGACCGAGGCCGAGCAGCGCCGTCAGCAGCGGCGTCATGAAGGAGGACCAGTAGTCCTTGTAGATCGGGCCGAGGTTGATGGTCTCGAAGACCAGGCCCAGGTTGAACCAGACGAAGAGCTGGACCAGGACCGGCGTACCGCGGAAGAACCAGATGTAGAACCACGCCACCGACGAGGTCACCGGGTTCTTGGACAGCCGCATCACGGCGAGCAGGATGCCGCCGACGATGCCGATCACCATGGACAGCACGGTGAGCAGGAGGGTGTTCAGAACGCCCTCGATGATGCGGTCGTCGAAGAAGTAGTCGGGGATCGCACCCCAGTTGATCTTCTTCGCCTGCGCGAACGCGTAGACGATCGAACCGAGGAGGGCGAGTGCGATGGCCGCGGACACATAGCGCCCCGGGTGCCGGACCGGAATGGCCTTGAGAGCCTCCGGGCCGGCGGGGGGAGTGTCCGAGGGACCGTCCGTCTTGCTGACGTCAACAGTCAAGGGTGGAGCCTTTCAGAACCGAGCCGAGGATCAGGAGCCGCTGTGATCAGGAGCCACCGTTGATCTTGGCCTCGGTGACGGCGCCGTCCTCGACGCCCCACTTCTTGATGATCTTCTCGTACTCGCCGTTGTCGATGATCGCCTGGACGGCGGCCTGGAGCGCGTCACGCAGCGCGGTGTTGTCCTTCGCCACAGCGATGCCGTAGGGGCCGGCCTCGATCTGGTCGCCGACGATCTCGAAGTAGTCGCCGCCGCCCGAGGTCTTTACCGAGTACGCGGCCACCGGGTAGTCGGCGGAGACGACGTCCGCGCCCTTGGAGCGCATCCGGGTCTCGGCCTCGGGGTTGGTGGCGAAGTCCTCGATCTTGAGGGCCTTCTTCTTGTCGTCCTTGCACTTCTTCGCCTGGTCCTTGGCGAGGTCGTGCGAGAACGTGTTGCGCTGCACGGCGATCGTCTTGCCGCAGAGGTCGTCCCAGGTCTTGATGCCCTGGTCGTCGCCCTTGTTGGTGTACAGCGAGACACCCGCGGTGAAGTAGTCGACGAAGTCGACGCCGGCGCCGACCTTCTTGCCGGTGTCGGCGTCGACGCCTTCCTGGCGGTCCTTGGTGTCGGTCATGGCCGACATCGCGATGTCGTACCGCTTGGCGGCCAGACCACCGATGAGGGTGTCGAAGGTGGCGTTCTGGAACTTGAAGTCCACACCGAGCTGCTTGCCCATCGCCGCGGCGATGTCCAGGTCGATGCCGACGACCTTGCCCGACTCGTCCTTGTACTCGACCGGGGCGTAGGCGATGTCCGAACCGACGTTGATCACGCCCTTGTCCCGGACGGCCGCGGGGAGCTTGTCCGCCAGCGGCGCCGCGCTGGTGGAGGTGCTGTCGGAGCCGTTGTCCTTCTTGGTCTGGTCACCGCAGCCGGTGAGCAGCAGGGCGCCCGCGACCGCGATCGCTCCGACCGCGGCTGTACGGGAACGCAGGCCGGTCGTACGACGGGTGGTGCTTGCGGTCATGGTGGGTTCCTCCGGCGGGGGTGGTGTGGAGTTGCCGACAGGTCGACGATTAACACGCGTCTTCGAGTGTGGCGACCTCGTGTGATTACGGCATCTTGCCATTCGGGCATGTGCAATCAGGTGACCAGCCATGTCAAAATCGGATAACGGGTGACCCCCCGAATGACCTACGAACCGCCGTGGACCGCGTGATCACACCGGATCATGTGCGGGATCCCCCTCTTCCGACCGGAAGATCTTCGGCGCATCTCAGGATGTGGTCGGCTGTGAACTCCGCACACGTGGCTGTACAGGACTTGTCGTGATGTGACCCGATTTGTCCTGCCATCCGTCGATGAGTCGAGTCAACCATGATCGTCTTCAATTGACCTTCGAGTTGTGACCTTCACGGTATGAAGTCGTATGGACTCGTCCTCGGCGCCGTCCGTCCGGTAAGAAGGTTCCTTACACCCCTCATCCGGGGCCCAGGGCGCGTGTGCGGCGCGCCCGTCGCGTCTGAGCCCGCAGGCGTCGCCGTACGTATCGGTCGACCTGGGCCTTACGCGGTGCCCGCCCGCCTCCGAACCGGGAGCGGTCACCCTCAAACCATGCAGACCTAAGGGGTACACACAGTGGCAGCGGAGATTGTCAATCCTCGCACCGACAACGGCGACGGCAGTACGGGCCAGGAAGGCGGCGGGGAGCCCCTCACTTCCCTCGACTCCTTCGACCCGGCGTTCGCCCTGCACCGTGGCGGCAAGATGGCCGTGCAGGCCACCGTGCCGATCCGGGACAAGGGCGACCTGTCCCTCGCCTACACGCCCGGCGTCGCGCGAGTGTGCACCGCCATCGCCGAGCAGCCCGACCTGGTCAACGACTACACCTGGAAGTCGTCGGTCGTCGCCGTCGTGACGGACGGTACGGCGGTCCTCGGCCTCGGCGACATCGGCCCCGAGGCGTCCCTCCCCGTGATGGAGGGCAAGGCGATCCTGTTCAAGCAGTTCGGCGGCGTCGACGCGGTGCCGATCGCGCTCGCCTGCACGGACGTCGACGAGATCATCGAGACCGTGGTCCGCCTCGCCCCCTCCTTCGGCGGCGTGAACCTGGAGGACATCTCCGCGCCCCGCTGCTTCGAGATCGAGAAGCGGCTCCAGGAGCGGCTGGACATCCCGGTCTTCCACGACGACCAGCACGGTACGGCCGTCGTGACGCTGGCGGCGCTGCGCAACGCCGCCAGGCTGACCGGCCGAGGGCTCGGCGACCTGCGCGCCGTGATCTCGGGCGCGGGCGCGGCGGGCGTGGCCATCGCCAGGATGCTGCTGGAGGCCGGTCTCGGCGATGTCGCGGTCGCCGACCGCAAGGGCATCGTCTCCGTGGACCGCGAGGACCTCACGCCGGTCAAGCGGGAGCTCGCCGAGCTCACCAACCGGGCCGGTCTGTCGGGCTCCCTGGAGGACGCCCTCGCGGGCGCGGACGTCTTCATCGGCGTCTCCGGCGGTACGGTCCCGGAGGAGGCGGTGGCCTCGATGGCGGAGAACGCGTTCGTCTTCGCCATGGCCAACCCCAACCCCGAGGTGCACCCGGACGTCGCCCACAAGTACGCGGCGGTCGTCGCGACCGGGCGCTCCGACTACCCGAACCAGATCAACAACGTTCTCGCCTTCCCGGGGATCTTCGCGGGGGCCCTTCAGGTGCGGGCCTCCCGGATCACCGAGGGGATGAAGATCGCGGCGGCCGAGGCGCTGGCGTCGGTGGTCGGGGACGATCTTGCGGCGGACTATGTCATTCCGTCGCCGTTCGACGAGCGGGTCGCTCCGGCGGTCACCGCGGCGGTCGCGGCGGCGGCGCGGGCGGAGGGTGTGGCTCGGCGCTAGCCCCTTCGGGGTGGCGGCGGTGTTTTCCTCGCCCCCGCCGCCCCTACCCGTCCCTCCTCAAAGGGCTGCGCCCCTTTGGCCCCCAAGCGTCCGTGCGGTGGGGGCTGGTCGCGCAGTTCCCCGCGCCCCTGAAAAGCAGGGGCTGCGCCCCGTGCTTTTCGCCCTTGAGTGGCCGTAGGCCCTCAAGGGGCGCGGGGAACTGCGCGTCCAGCCCCCACGCAGCCGCACCCGCCATAGGTCCTGGCGTCCCGAGTCGGAACGCGGAGGTGGGGACGGGACGCGTGTCACAGTGGTCCGTGGTTCCATCGATCCCGGCATCCCCCTATGGTCAGGCGCATGTTCGCTGCCTATGCCGCCCGCATCGACCGTGACCAACCGCTGAACGGACTGGAGTTGGGCGACCGGCCCGCGCCGGAATCGAGGCCCGGCTGGACGACCGTCAAGGTGAAGGCCGCCTCGCTGAACCACCACGACCTGTGGTCCCTGCGCGGGGTCGGCCTCGCGGAGGACAAGCTGCCCATGATCCTCGGCTGTGACGCCGCCGGCGTCGACGAGGACGGCAACGAGGTCGTCCTGCACTCCGTGATCGGCCAGACCGGCCACGGCGTCGGCCCGGACGAACCCCGCTCGATCCTCACCGAGCGCTACCAGGGCACCTTCGCCGAACTCGTCTCCGTCCCCACCTGGAACGTCCTCCCCAAGCCCGCCGAACTCTCCTTCGAAGAGGCCGCCTGTCTGCCCACCGCCTGGCTGACGGCGTATCGCATGCTCTTCACCAACGCCGGTGTACGCCCCGGGGACTCCGTTCTCGTGCAGGGCGCCGGCGGCGGTGTCGCCACCGCCGCGATCGTGCTCGGCAAGGCGGCGGGCCTGCGGGTCTTCGCCACCAGCCGCGACGAGGCCAAGCGGAAGAGGGCCCTGGAACTCGGCGCCGTGGAGGCGCTGGAGTCGGGGGCTCGGCTCCCGCAGCGCGTGGACGCGGTCATCGAGACCGTCGGCGCCGCCACCTGGTCCCACTCGGTGAAGTCCCTGCGTCCCGGCGGCAGCCTCGTCATCTCGGGCGCCACCAGCGGTGACCGGCCCTCCCATGCCGAGCTGACCCGTATCTTCTTCCTCGAACTCAAGGTCGTCGGCTCCACCATGGGGACCAAGGACGAACTGGAGGACCTGCTCTCCTTCTGCGCCGCGACCGGCGTCCGCCCCGTCATCGACGAGGTGCTGCCCCTGGACCGCGCCCGCGAGGGCTTCGAACGACTGGCGGCCGGCGACCAGTTCGGCAAGATCGTGCTCACCAACCCCTGACGATTCTCGGTATCGCGACGGCCGGCCCGGTTCTCCGGGCCGGCCGTCTTCATGTCAACCAGGGTTGACACGGCAGGGCGTGTCAACTTAGGTTGACATCATGACCGAAGCAACGGATCTCGCCGAGCGCGCGGGTGATCGGGACCCCCGGGTCGGCCTGCGGGCCGTCGCCGCGCTGCGCAGGCTGCTGGAGCAACTGGAATCGGTGCAGGTGCGCAGCGCGCGCCATCAGGGTTGGTCGTGGCAGGAGATCGCCGCGGAACTCGGAGTCAGCAGGCAGGCCGTCCACAAGAAGTACGGGAGGCATTGATGTTCGAGCGGTTCACGAAGGATGCCCGGGCCGTGGTCCTGGGCGCGGTCGAGCACGCGGAACGCGCCCGTGCGGGGGAGGTGACCGAGGAGCATCTGCTGCTCTCCCTGCTGGACCGGAAGGCCGGCCGCGCCTCGTTCGCCCTGGCCGCGCTCGGGCTGGCCGCGGGCGAACGCCGGGACTCCGTGGAGCGGGCGCTCGCCGAGGCCCGACGCCGGGGTGGCCTCTCCCGCGCGGACAGGGACGCGCTCTCCGGTCTCGGCATCGACCTCTCGCAGATCGTCTCCCGGGTCGAAGAGGCCCACGGGGTGGGGCGTTGGAGTCGGGCGGCGGGGACGGCGGAGCCGTCGCTTGTCGGGGCACCGTCCCTTCACCCGCGACGCCAAAACGTCCTCACCCGGTCCCTCCGCACCGCCCACGCCCACCGCGACCGCCACATCGGCGACGAACACCTGCTGCTCGCGCTCACCACCCGCCCGGGGTTCCGGCCGAGGTACTGGCGGACCACGGGGTGACGTACGAGGCGTTGGAGCGGGTGCTCTACGGGGCGGGGAGGCCAAGGCGGGGTGACTGGGGTGGAGTGACCGGGGTGGGGCTGCGTCGGGTTCGGGGTGTGTCGGGTTCGGGGTGAGGGTGAGGTGCGTCGCCGGGGTGCGCGTTCGTCGTGGCTTGTCGCGCAGTTCCCCGCGCCCCCGGAGGGCGGGGCTGCGCCCCTGCCCTCCCTCTATCCCTTCGGTACTCGCAGGGCCGCCCCGATGCGTGCCGCCGCTGTCGACAGGTGGCGGCGGGCGTCGCGTAGTTGGTCCTCTGTCACGCCGTGGTCGCGGGCCGCGTCGCGGATGTCGTCCCGGAAGCGGTCCAGGAGCCGGTCGAGGTCGCGGGACGGATCGCCGGTGGGCGCCTCGTGCACCCAGGCGGGCTCGTAGTCGGCCGGGAAGTCCTCGGGAGTGGTCGAGTACTCGGCCTCCCCGGCGCCCGTGGTCGTCCCCGTCCGGCCGAAGCCGAAGTCCTTGCCGAACTCCTTGGCGAAGTCCTCCCCGAACTCGCCGAACTCCTTGACCAGCTCGGTCAGGCCCTCGCGCACGCCCGTCGGCCAGTCGCCCCGCGTGAAATGGTCCTGGACCTGGTCCTGGACGCGCTTGGCGATGCGCTGCAACTCCTCCTGGGCCTGGGTGCGGGCGCGCTCCTGGGCCTCCTTGGCCTGACGGCGGGCGCGCTGGGCCTCCTCCCGGGCCCGTCGGCTCTCGTCCTTCGCGCGGCGGGCCTGCTCCTTCCACTCCTGCTTGGCGCGGCGCATCTCCTCCTTCGCGGCCCGCCAGGACGCGTTGTCGGCGTACTCCCCGGACTCCCCGGGTGAACCGCTCTCCCCGCCCCCCTTGCGGGCCCCGGAGGCCGCCGCCCTCATCTCACGGCGCAGGTCGCCCGCAGCGCCCCGGACATCGGCCCTGATCTCGGCGGCCAGCTCCGCGACCGACTCGCGGATCTCCAGCTCCAGATCGGCCAACTCTCCGCTGCGGTCGGCCAGTTCGGCGCGGCCGGCGTCGGTGATCGCATACACCTTGCGGCCGCCCTCGGTGGTGTGGGTGACCAGGCCCTCGGCCTCCAGCTTGGCCAGGCGGGGGTAGACGGTGCCGGCCGAGGGTGCGTACAGGCCCTGGAAGCGTTCCTCCAGGAGTCGGATCACCTCGTAGCCGTGGCGCGGCGCCTCGTCCAGCAGCTTCAGCAGATACAGCCGCAGGCGGCCGTGGGCGAAGACGGGAGGCATCTCAGAGCACCTTCTTGTCGGTCGTGCGAGGGGCCGTGCCGCCGGTCGCGTCAGCAGTCGTGTCGGCAGTCGTCTCAGCGGTTGTGCCGTCAGGGGCGGGGGAGTCGAGGTCGTCCCACGGCTCGTCCTCCGCCGGTGGCCTGCGGAGGAGGGCGATGGAGCCCGAGACCGTCGTGGCCTTGAGGCGGCCGGTGCCCGGGCCGAGGCGGCCGGTGACCTTGTGGGCGCCCCAGAGGCCGCTGACGCGGAGGCCGTCGAAGGCGTTGGAGATGGTGCCGCTGGCCGTGTTGGCCTCCACCTCGGCGTCGGCGGGGTGGGGGAGGCGGATGGCGATCTCGCCGGAGACGCTGGTGAGGCCGATGTCGGCGGGGCCGCCGGTGGGGTCGAGGTCGAGGATGATGGCGCCGCTCACCGACTCGGCCTTCACCGTGGGGCAGGAGCCCTCTATGACGGTCAGGTCGCCGGAGACGGAACTGAGCCGTAGATCGCCCGTGAGGGCCTGCGCCTCCACGCTTCCCGAGACCGTCGTGGTGCGCACCGGCCCCGACAGGCCGACCAATGTCGTGTCACCCGAGACGCCCCTCACCTCCGTACGCCCGCCCAGCCCGGACACGACAGCCGTGGCACCCAGCACGCCGACCTCGACCCGAGTGCCCGTCGGGACGGCGAGCGACACCAGGGCGGTGCGACGCCGGACCTTGCGGTCGAGCCACGCCAGGAGGCCTTTCCGGGGCAGGTCGTCGTAGGCCACGGTCAAGGTGCCGCCCTTCTGCGTCACCGTGAGCGGTGGGCCCTCGATGTCGGACACCTCCAGGCGGGCGGAACCTTCGTCGGTGCCCATGACGTTCACCGTTCCGTTGACGACGCGTACGTGCAGTGCCGTCACCGGCTCGTCGAACGTGAGCTTGCGCGGCTCGGCGACGGACCACTCGGACATGGTGCTGACCTCCTCGACAGACCCCGGCTCAGACCCCGACTCGCGGCGGTGGACTCAGACGAAGACGCGCACTATCGCGTCTCATGTAATTCACGATATATCGTGGAGGGGGAAAGTCAAGACACCCGTTCTGGTGATCCTGTAGGGATATACCTGGGCAAATCGGCCTAGCGTGGAGGCATGTCGACGGAACGCTCCCAGGGATCCCGTGACCCCGGCCCGCCCCGCACCCGGCGCGCTCCTGCTCTGCCGGGCGGATCCCGACGCCGTCGCCCCCGTCGCCCAGCTGCTGCGCGAACGCATGCTGCTCGTCCCCGCCGGCCCGGAGTGGACCGCGCTGGTGCCGGAGGGAAAGCCCTGGTCGCACGGCGGGGAACTGGTGGACCGGGTTCTCACCGGCTGGGCGACGGCCCTCGCCGTCGGCGTCCCGTGGCCCGTACTGGCCCTGTGGTGGGACGCGGACCGCAGTGGCTACACCCTCGCCGCCGGATTCCGCCGCACCGTCGGCTACGTATGGCTCGCCAACGGCACCCCGGCCGGTGAGGGCGAGGCGATGCGCACCTTCGCCGCCCGCCTGGGCCTGGACCCGGTCCTGGACACACAGGCCCTGGACCGGCTCACCCAGCCCGACCCGGCCGCCGACGCCCGCGCCCGCCTGCTGGGTCTCCTCGCCGTCCTCGCCCGCGC
Organism: Streptomyces sp. MNU76; assembly: GCF_020982545.1. Classification (GTDB taxonomy): domain Bacteria; phylum Actinomycetota; class Actinomycetes; order Streptomycetales; family Streptomycetaceae; genus Streptomyces. The sequence continues at coordinate 1,374,006 of NZ_JAJKLK010000019.1, forward strand.
CGGAGTGTCACTCCCGGCGGGCCTCACCCCGGGCGAACCCGCCGACCGGCTCCGTGAGGTCGCCCGCATCCAGCCCGGTGCCCAGCGCATCGAGTGGACGGGCTGGCGCGGGGCCGTCCGCACGGAACTCGACGCCCTCGAACGCGGCCGTCTGGGCCCGTGGCTGCCCTGGGCCGGCACCCCCAGAGCGCGCGCCCTGGCCACCGGCCAGCTCCTCGCGGGCCTCCCACTCACCGGCTGGGGCCTGCACCGCCGCAGCCCGGGCTGGCTCGTCGCCGGCGGTCTCCTGATCGCCCACGGCGCCCTCGGTCTGCTCTACGACCTGGCCCACCCGCGCGACTGAGCCCTGCCGCTACTGCCGGAGGGGACGACTACTCGTCCGCTCCTGTCGGTGGGGACGGCTACTCGTCCTCGTCCTCGTCGTCCAGCCGTGCCAGCCACGTCGCCAGCCGCTCCACGGGCACCTCGAAGTCCGGATTCAGATCCACGAACGTCCGCAGCTGCTCGGCGAGCCACTCGAACGTGACCTCCTCCTCGCCACGCCGCTTCTCCAGTTCCTCGATGCCACGGTCGGTGAAGTACATGGGTCAAGGATAAGTGCGGGAAACGGCCCGGGCCGCACCCCCTGAGGAGGGGGTGCGGCCCGGTGGCGTGCGGTCTTCGAGCGCTGTTACGCCTCGAACACCTCACGGACCAACTGCTCCTGCTCGGCCTGGTGGCGCTTGGCCGAGCCGACCGCCGGGGACGAGCCGTGCGGGCGGGAGATGCGGCGGAGCCGCTCACCGTGGGGGACGTCCGCGCCGACCGCGAGGTCGAGGTGGTCGATCAGGTTGAGGGCGATGAAGGGCCACGCGCCCTGGTTCGCCGGCTCCTCCTGGGCCCAGAGGTACTTCTCGGCGTTCGGGTACTTGTTGACCTCCGCCTGGACCTCGGCCCCGGGGAGGGGGTAGAGGCGCTCGATGCGGATGATCGCCGTGTCCGTGATGCCGCGCTTCTGACGCTCGGCCTCCAGGTCGTAGTAGACCTTGCCTGCGCAGAAGACGACCTTCTTGACCGCGTTCGGGTCGACCGAGCCGTCGCCGATGACCGGACGGAACTCGCCGCTCGTGAACTCCTCCGCCTTCGACGCGGCGGCCTTGAGGCGCAGCATCGACTTCGGGGTGAAGACGACCAGCGGCTTGTGGTGCGGGTTGTGCACCTGCCACCGCAGGAGGTGGAAGTAGTTCGACGGGGAGGTCGGCATGGCGACCGTCATGTTGTTCTGCGCGCACATCTGGAGGAAGCGCTCCGGGCGGGCGGACGAGTGATCCGGGCCCTGGCCCTCGTAGCCGTGCGGGAGGAGCAGGGTGACGCCGGACGTCTGGCCCCACTTCTGCTCCGCCGACGAGATGAACTCGTCCACGACCGTCTGGGCGCCGTTGACGAAGTCGCCGAACTGGGCCTCCCACATCACCAGGGACTCGGGGCGGGCCAGCGAGTAGCCGTACTCGAAGCCCATCGCCGCGTACTCGGAGAGCAGGGAGTTGTAGACGTTCAGCCGCGCCTGGTCCTCGGAGAGGTACATCAGCGGCGTGAACTCCTCGCCCGTCTCACGGTCGATGATCACCGCGTGACGCTGGCCGAAGGTGCCGCGCTGCGAGTCCTGGCCCGCGAGGCGGACCGGGGTGCCCTCCAGGAGGAGGGAGCCGACCGCGAGGGTCTCGCCCATGCCCCAGTCGATGGTGCCGTCCTCGACCATGGCCGCCCGGCGCTGGAGCTGCGGCAGCAGACGCGGGTGGGCGGTGATGTGGTCCGGGACGTTGACCTGGGACTCGGCGATGCGCTTGACGGTCTCCGCCGTGATCGCGGTGTTCACCGCGACCGGGAAGCCGTCCTGCGGGTCGTGGACCTCGGCGGACACCGACTGGGAGGTGGCCTCACGGACCTCGGTGAAGACCTTCTCCAGCTGGCCCTGGTAGTCCTGCAGCGCCTGCTCGGCCTCTTCCAGGGTGATGTCGCCACGACCGATCAGGGACTCGGTGTAGAGCTTGCGCACCGAGCGCTTCTTGTCGATCAGGTCGTACATCAGCGGCTGGGTGAAGGCCGGGTTGTCCGACTCGTTGTGACCGCGGCGGCGGTAGCAGATGAGGTCGATCACCACGTCCTTGTTGAACGCCTGGCGGAACTCGAACGCCAGCCGCGCGACGCGGACCACGGCCTCCGGGTCGTCGCCGTTCACGTGGAAGATCGGGGCCTCGATCATGCGGGCCACGTCCGTCGCGTACATGGAGGAACGCGAGGACTCGGGGGCCGCGGTGAAGCCGACCTGGTTGTTGATGACGATGTGGACCGTGCCGCCGGTGCGGTAGCCGCGCAGCTGCGACATGTTCAGGGTCTCGGCCACCACGCCCTGGCCCGCGAAGGCCGCGTCGCCGTGCAGGGCCACCGGCAGGACCGTGAAGTCCGTGCCGCCCTTGTTGATGATGTCCTGCTTGGCGCGGGCGACGCCCTCCAGGACCGGGTCCACGGCCTCCAGGTGCGAGGGGTTCGCGACCAGGGAGACCTTGATCTGCTCGCCGTCCAGGCCCGTGAAGGTGCCCTCGGCGCCCAGGTGGTACTTCACGTCGCCGGAGCCGTGCATCGACTTCGGGTCGAGGTTGCCCTCGAACTCCCGGAAGATCTGCGCGTACGACTTGCCGACGATGTTCGCGAGGACGTTCAGCCGGCCGCGGTGGGCCATGCCGATGACGACCTCGTCGAGGCGGGACTCCGCCGCCGAGTCGATGACCGCGTCCAGCAGCGGGATGACGGACTCGCCGCCCTCCAGGCTGAAGCGCTTCTGGCCGACGTACTTGGTCTGCAGGAAGGTCTCGAAGGCCTCCGCCGCGTTCAGCCGGCGCAGGATGCGCAGCTGCTCCTCGCGCTCCGGCTTGGTGTGCGGGCGCTCGATGCGGTCCTGGATCCAGCGGCGCTGCTTCGGGTCCTGGATGTGCATGAACTCGATGCCGGTCGTACGGCAGTACGAGTCGCGCAGGACGCCGAGGATGTCGCGGAGCTTCATCAGGGCCTTGCCCGAGAAGCCGCCGACCGCGAACTCGCGCTCCAGGTCCCACAGGGTGAGCCCGTGCTCGGTGATGTCCAGGTCGGGGTGCTTGCGCTGGCGGTACTCCAGCGGGTCGGTGTCGGCCATGACGTGGCCGCGGACCCGGTAGGAGTGGATCAGCTCGAAGACGCGGGCGGCCTTGGTGACGTCGTCGTCGTGCGAGGCGTCGATGTCCTTGAGCCAGCGGACCGGCTCGTAGGGGATGCGCAGGGCCTCGAAGATGTCGTCGTAGAAGCCGCCCTCGCCGAGAAGGTAGTTCGCGACGATCCGCAGGAACTCGCCGGAGGCGGCGCCCTGGATGACCCGGTGGTCGTACGTCGAGGTCAGGGTCATGACCTTCGAGATGCCCAGCTTGTTCAGGGTGTCCTGGGAGGTGCCCTGGAACTCGGCCGGGTAGTCCATGGAGCCGACGCCCATGATGACCGACTGGCCGGGCATCAGGCGCGGGACCGAGTGGACGGTGCCGAGACCGCCGGGGTTGGTCAGGGAGACCGTGACACCGGTGAAGTCGTCCATCGTCAGCTTGCCGTCACGGGCGCGGCGGACGATGTCCTCGTAGGCCTGCCAGAACTCGAAGAAGTTCAGCGTCTCGGCCTTCTTGATGCCCGCGACGACCAGCTGGCGGTCGCCGTTGGGCTTCACCAGGTCGATGGCGAGGCCGAAGTTGACGTGCGGCGGCTTGACGAGGGTGGGCTTCCCGTCCTTCTCCGCGTAGTGCCAGTTCATCGACGGCATCGTCTTGATGGCCTGCACCATCGCGTAGCCGATCAGGTGCGTGAAGGAGATCTTCCCGCCCCGGGCGCGCTTGAGGTGGTTGTTGATGACGATGCGGTTGTCGAACAGCAGCTTCACCGGGACCGCGCGCACGGACGTGGCCGTGGGCAGCTCCAGGGAGGCGTTCATGTTCTTCGCGACGGCGGCGGCGGGGCCGCGCAGCGTGATCAGCTCCGGGCCGCCGGCGGCGGCAGCGGCGGGCGAGGCCTGCTTCGCCGGGGCGGCTGCCGCGGGCTTGGCGGCGCGGGCGCGGCGGCCGCGGGCGCGGCTGCGCGCTTCGCGGGCCGGGGCCGCTGCCGCGGGCGTCGGGGCGGCGGGTGCGGCCTGGGCGGCGGGTGCGGCCTGGGCCGGGGCGGCGGGGGCCGCGGGTGTGGTGGTCGCTGCGGGCCCCGTGGCCGCAGAGCTCGCCGGAGCCGGGGCGGCAGCTGCGCCTGGCTTGTAGTCGGCGAAGAAGTCCCACCAGGCTCGGTCTACCGAATTCGGGTCCTGGAGGTACTGCTGATAGATCTCGTCGACGAGCCACTCGTTCGGACCGAAGGCCGCGGCGGGGTTCTTACCCGCTTGGTCTGCGTCGGTCGAGATGCTCGAGTTACTGGGGGACTGTGGCGACACGGCGGCAACCGCCCTCTTCCGCTTCACAAGGTGATGGACAGCGGGAATAAAGGCTACGCCCCCATGGCCGGGAAGGTCAGGTCGAGCCCACTCTTCGTCGCGTAAGTCACATTGGAATGCGTGTTTCGGGGGTGGAAATGGCGGGAAACAAGCGTGGTTCCGGTCTGGAATGGGTGTGGGGGCCATGGGTTGGGCATGCGTCGGGCGGGGCCTGCGGGGATGTGCACGCGGCCCTCTGCTCGAACGCACCTGATCACACGTGTCCGGCTGGGCGGATCTGCCATGGATCTTGTGGCTCCGGTTCGAACTTTACGTCAACTTGGGAGAGAAGTAAGCCCCGGGAGGATGAGCGAAATCTGGCAAGGGTGGGGGGATTCGGCCAGGCGCAATGTGGGTATCGGGGATTTTTCCGCCCCCGCCGCCCCTACCCGTCCCATCCTGTCCCTGGGGGCTGCGCCCCAGACCCCTGGGTGGGTGGGGGTGGGTGGGGATGGTGGGGCGAAGGGGATGCGTTGTCGGGTGCGGGTCCGGTGGGGCTTCTCGCGCAGTTCCCCGCGCCCCTGGAAGCCTGCGGCTTCTCGGGACGGTTGCTTCGCCTCTGGAAGCGTGTGGGGTCTTGGGCCGGTCGCCTCGCCTCTGGAAGCGTGTGGGGTCTTGGGCCGGTCGCCTCGCCTCTGGCGACATGCGGGGAGCTCGGGTTCGGGGGCTTCGTGGTGGGGAGGGTTCGGTTGCGGGGTGGGAGTTCCGGCGTGGCCGCGTTCTAGGTGTTTGCCGGGCTGTGTGATTTTGGGGGGAGGCCGGGGAGGATCACCTGGATTCGGCAGCCCTTCGGGGACTCTGCTACTCCGATTCGGCCGCCGTGGAGGTCGACCGCCCAGCGGGCGATGGCCAGGCCCAGGCCCGTGCCGCCGTCGCTGCCGGGGCCGTGGGGGGAGCTGACGGCGCCCCGGTTGAAGCGTTCGAAGACGCGGTGCCACTCGGATTCGGGGATGCCGGGGCCCTCGTCCAGGACTTCCAGATCGAGGGAGTCCGGGGTCGGCCCCCGGCGGGCCTTCACCGTCACGCGGCCGTGCGCCGGGCTGTGCTTGACCGCGTTGTCGATGAGATTCGCCACGACCTGGTGGATGCGCTCCGGGTCGGCGTTCGCGGTGAGCTCCGGCGGGTGCACGTCCAGGTGCAGGTGTACGTCCGTACGCGTGTGCTTGCCCGAGTCCGAGGCGACGCCACCACGGGCCGAGGAGACCATCTGGGCCTCCTTGAGGACACCCGAGAGGTACGGCCAGACCTCGAAGCGTCGACGGCGCAGCGGGACCACGCCGTTGTCCAGGCGGGACAGGTCCAGGAGGGTCTCCACGAGGCGACCCAGGCGCTCGGTCTGCTTCAGGGCCGTGCGCATCGTCTCCGGGTCGGCCTGGGTGACGCCGTCGACGATGTTCTCCAGGACCGCGCGCAGGCCGGCGATGGGCGTACGGAGCTCGTGGGAGACGTTCGCCACGAGCTCCTTGCGCTGGCGGTCCTGGGCCTCCAGCTCGTCCGCCATGAGATTGATCGTGTGGGCGAGGTCGCCCAGTTCGTCCCGGCGGTTCTCACTGACCCGGCGGGTGTAGTCGCCGCGCGAGATGGACCGGGCGACCGCGTTCATCTCGTCCAGCGGCGAGGTGAGCGAATGCGCCACGAACTGCGTTATCAGGAGTGTGGCGATCATCGAGAACACCGTGATGAAGCGGAGTTCCGTCTTGGTGTGCACCGCGATCATCGACAGACCGGTGGTGATCAGGACCGAGATGACGACGAGCGCGCCCAGCTTCGTCTTGATCGAGAAGGGGCGCACTCCGCCGAGCGGGCCCGCGCCCTTCCGCGACTGCGCGCCACCGAGCCCTCGGTTCCGGGACCTCGGGTCACCGACTCCGCTCATCACGCCACCAGCCCCTTGTGCCTACGTGCCTGCGTGCCTACGTGTGCCCTGCGCACACGGAACGGCGGGCACGGGTCAGGGAGTCGGGGTCTCCAGGGCGTACCCCACACCGTGCACCGTGCGGATCCGCTCCGCGCCGATCTTCCGCCGCAGCGCCTTGATGTGGCTGTCCACGGTCCGCGTCCCGGACGCGTCCGCCCAGTCCCACACCTCGGCGAGCAGCTGCTCGCGCGAGAGTACGGCACGCGGGGTGTTCGCGAGACATACGAGCAGGTCGAACTCGGTGGGCGTGAGGTGCACGTCCTCGCTGCGCACCCGCACACGGCGCTGCGCGTGGTCGATCTCCAGCTCACCGAGGCGCAGGATCCCCGAGCGCGGCGTGGTGGCGGCCAGCGCGGCCCGCTCCACCCGACGCAGCAGGACGTGCACGCGTGCGGCCAGCTCCCGCATGGAGAACGGCTTGGTCATGTAGTCGTCGGCGCCGACGCCGAGCCCGACCAGCATGTCCGTCTCGTCGTCCCGGGCGGTGAGCATCAGCACGGGGACGGGCCGCTGAGCCTGGACGCGCCTGCACACCTCCAGGCCGTCGAAGCCGGGCAGCATGATGTCGAGGATCAGCAGATCGGGCTGCCAGGCCTCCGCGGTGTCCACCGCGGCCGGTCCGTCGGACGCGGTCTGGACGACGAAACCCTCGGCGCGCAGGCGGGCCGCGATGGCGTCGACGATCGTCGCGTCGTCCTCGACCACGAGGACCCGGCGCTGCGCGCCCGGTGTCGCCGTGGTGTTGCTGTGGGTGGTGTGTGTCTGCTCCATCGCCCGCCCCTGTGTTGCTTTCCGGAATCCGTGGGGTGATCCCTTGACTACGCATGGCTGCGCATGACTGCGATTGACGCTTGAATGATCGGCGTCAGGCAAGCAGGGTACGGGCAGTCGCCGCACCAGGGCTATCCAGGTCGGACCGCGAGGTGCACCACGTCCGGAACTCCTCGGGCAACCGGGATCTCTTCGGTACGCACCTGTTGGAACCCGGCATTCCCCAAGGTTTCCTCGAATTCCGCAGATGGCCGCGCCGACCACACGGCAAGGATCCCACCTGGCCTCAACACCCTTGCGCAGCCTGCCAGTCCGTTCGGCGAGTAGAGGCTGTCGTTGCTCTCGGAGACGGTCCAGTCGGGCCCGTTGTCGATGTCCAGGCAGAGCGCGTCGAACGTGGCGGACGTCTCATCGAGGTACTTGACGAGATCGGCTTCCACGATCTCCGTACGGGGATCCGCGAGTGCCCCGGCGGACACCTCGGCCAGCGGACCGGAGCGGTGCCATGCGATGACGGAGGGTTCGCGTTCGACAACTGCGATCGGCCCCCAGCGCGGATCCGCGGCGGCGTGGGCGAGCGAGAAGCCGACGCCCAGACCGCCGATGAGCACACTTGGCCGAGAACGATCCGTCAGCGCGGCGAGAGCGGCGTCGACCAGCAGCCGCTCCGAGCGGCCGTCCGAGGTGTCCATCAGGAAGCACCCGTTGGCGATGATCTGCAACAGCTCTCCGTGCCGTCGCAGCACGACCTCGCCGTAGGGGCCCTCGTGACGGTCGATGACTACGGGTTCGTCGGTGATGGGCATCCGCCCATCCTTACGTGCTCCCTGGGCCGGGGCAGCCGAATTACGACGGCCCGGCGAGGCCCGGTGGGCCGGCTGTCAGAGCGTCAGGCCGTGGCCGTACGGGAAGAGCGGGGGCTCGGTGTCGTCGGGGGCCGCCCGGTGGGAGGGCTCGACGGTCGTCAGGGAGCGCGGTAGTTCGAAAGGCAGTCGGCCCTCCGCGCGGGCCCGGCCGAAGGCCACGTCGAGCAGGGCCGTGTCCGAGGCCCCGTAGTCGGCGACGAGTGCGGCGGCCTTCGCGGCGATCTCCGGGAGCGCGGCGGGCCGTTGCAGGTTGACGCAGACCAGGGTGGGCACCGCCGCCAGCAGCGCCAGGGTCTCCTCCAGCCGTTCCTCGTACGGCGTGCGCAGCCGCAGCACGGCCGCGTCCGCGTGGGCCGGGTCGGCCACGACGTTGCCGTACAGGGACGCCGTCTGCGCGCCCACTCCTTCGACGTACAGGTTCGGGCGGTCGGTGAGCGGAAGGAGGGAGTGGTTGGTCAGGACGGTGAGCGAGCGGCGCTGGGCGGCCTCGCCGAGAGCGGTGAACTCGCCGGCGCCGACGGTCTCCTCGGCGCGGTCCGGGTCGACGTACCGCCTCTCGAAGAGGCCGAGGACGAACTTCTCGCGTAGGAGGCGGCGGACGGAGGCGTCGATCCGTTCCTCGGCGATCCGGCCGGACCGGACCAGTTCGACGATCATCTCGGGGCACTGTTCGCCGTGGTCGCCGCCGAACTGGTCGGCGCCCGCGTCCAGGGCCTTCGCGGCGCGTTCGGCGACGGTGAGGTGGTCGAGGCCCCAGGCGCGGGTGCGGTGTGTGTCGCCGTCGGCGGGGGCGTCGGTGAGCAGGCCCCGGTCGGTGCGGACGACGCCGTCGAAGGCGACGCGGTCGAGGCCGTGGCGTTCGCGCGGCAGGCCGGTCAAGGCGTCCCGGTCCAGGCCGAAGCCGATCTCCGCAGCGCCGTCCGCACCGGTTCGTCGGCCGTGGTGCGGCATCATCATCTGCGAGCATCCGGCCTCGACGGCCGCCCGGACGGGCGCGAGGCGGTGGTCGTGCGTGCCGCCGGGACGGACCGGATCCCTGTCGTGCGCGAAGCGCGGTTCCCCGCCGTTCTGTTGCGGGCCGCCGGGGCAGTACGTGGCCACCGCGACGACGGAGCGCGGGCCGAGCCGGGGGCCCTGGAGGCCGCGTACGTACGCCCTGAACAGCGCGCTCGTGACGTCGGCGGGTGAGCCGCGATGGTTCGGCCGGTGGGCCCGGCCGGCCCGGTGGGGGCCGGTGGCGGGTCGATCCGGGGGTGCAGGGCCACGCGGAGGCCGAGGGTGAGGTACTCGCGGCGGACGGTGTCGCCGAACTTCTCCACCAGCTCCGGGTCGCCGATCGCCGCCAGGCCCAGTGGATCGGGCCAGGCCGAGAAGGCGGCGGCGCCGAAGAGGGCGCCCGCCCTGTCGGTGAACGAGTGGCGTGGGCCGGTGGACAGGGTCACCGGGATGCCCAGCCGGGTGTCGGCCGCGCGTGCCTGGAGGCGGTTGACCCATTCCGCCGTCTCCCGCGTCCCGTGCCGGCCGACGAGGTGGAAGTGGGTCAGATGGCTGTCCACGACCAGTTCCGTGGTGCCCTGCCGGAGGGACGGTCCGTCGCTCGCCTCGGCGAGTGTCCCGTCGCCGTTCATCGTCAGCGCCGAGTGGAAGAGCTGACCAGCCTTCTCCGCGAGGGTCATCCGGGCCAGCAGATCCTCCACCCGCTCGTCGACGGGGCGGCTCGGGTCACGGTACGGGGCTGTGGACATTCGGAGTTCCTTGTACGGGTGGCGGTTCGTCGCGCAGGCCCTTCAGGGAATCAGCGAAACCGGGCGCGGACCAGATAGGGGTCAAGTGGCCACTCTCACGCGGCAGATGGCTTGAAAGAACGGGTGATTGACTCGTGTAACCGCCGGTTCGCACGAGCGGGTCCGGGTCGTAGAACTGTCGGGCTTGCTGTGAATCGCCCTCCCCGTGGCGGGGATCACGGACAAGGGCGTACCGGGCCGTCGAAGGTGAGGTGAAACGGAAGGAGCGCCTCACCTTGGATGCCGGCGAGACTGTGGAGACCGCGGGGCCCATCCTCGACGGCATTCCGCGGCACCCGGCGGCGAGACCCGGGCGGGAGCCGGTGGCGTACGCGGTGACATCCGAGGCGTGTGCGGCGCGATCCGAGGCGTGCCCGGTCGAGCCCGGCGTGGGGCTCGGCGCGGAGCCCGGGACGCGTGCCGGGGCTGCGTCCGACCAGAGCCGGCGTACCCAGTTCCCGCGCCCCTGGCGGTTGCTCCCCACTCCCGTCGGCACGCCCTTCACCTTCTTCTACGCCACCGTCCTCGCACTGACCTCGTTGGTCGCCGCGTACGCCGACCCCGCCCTGGTGCGCGCCCTGCACCAGGGCTCCAGTACGGACGTGGCGCATCTGGCCCACTCCCCGGTGTCGGTCCTGGGCACGAGCGCGCTGTGGGTCGCGGGCGGGGTCGGCTCCGTGTACGTCTTCGCCTTCCTGCTGGTGCTGACCGCGCTGGAACGCCGCATCGGCGGGTGGCGCACGGCCGGTGTCTTCCTGCTGGGCCATGTCCTCGCCACCCTCGCGACGGAGGTCCCCGTGGGCCTCGCCGTCCTGGTCGGGCACCTCCCCGACAGCTCCCTCCACCGCCTCGACCACGGCATCAGCTTCGGGGTGGCGGCGAGCGCGGGCGCGTTGGCGGGACTGCTGCCGCCGTGGCTGCGGTGGCCGCTGCTGCTGGGCTTCGGCGGCATGCTGCTGGACGACCTGATCGCGTTCGCGGACCCGATGACCAACTGGGGGCATCTGCTGGCCCTGGCGATCGGGGTGGCGATGTGGCCGGTGGTACGGGAGTGGTGCGTGGTGCCGCGCCCGTCAGGGGCGGCCGGTGAACCTCGCGCTCGTCAGTGGGGCCGTCACCGTCCAGCCCAGTGACGCGTAGAGGGCTCGGCCGTCCGGTGTGCCGGCCAGTACTCCCGTCTCCGCGCCCTGTTCGAGGGCGGCCTGGGCGAGGGTGTCCATGACGAACGTGCCGAGGCCGCGGCGGCGGTGGGCCGGGGACGTCTCAATCTGGTCGGCGACCGCCGTCGCTCCGGTCGGGACGATCTGACCGCGGGCCGCCAGGGAACCGTCCGGCGCCGCGACCATCACCCGGATCACGCCGCCGCGCGACCAGGTGCGCAGCCGGTAGCCGTCGGGCAGGGAGACCATCGGGGTCTCGCGGGGCCTCAGTCGTACGGTCATCAGAAAGCCGGGGTCGGGGTCGATCCACCATCCCTCGCCGAGCCAGGGGCCCACCGTCGACGCGTCCGTGAAGACCTTGAGCCAGGTGCCGGCCCCGGTGACGGCGTCGGCGACCTTCCGGACCGTCTTCTCCTCCACCTCCTCGTTCGCCGCCGAGAGGACGTGGCGGGTGACGTGGTGGGCCAGGCCCATGTCGATCGTGAAGCCCCAGGGCTCGACCACCGGCGGCGCCGCTCCCCGGGACACGACCCACCCGTCGACCCATGCCCGCACTGTTCGGTCTGTTCGGTCCACCTAGACCCCCGCGCTCGTTGTAATAGGTGAGGCTGGGAGAAGGGTATTACGTATGATGTTTTCGGGGTGCGTCCAGGTGGGCTCGTGATCGCCCACAGCGAACGGGTGGTCGCTCGGGGAACATTCCCCGGCCCCTCTGCATTGAGTCGGCATAGCTCAACTTGACTGCCGAGGGAGAGATCATGGCATCGACGTCCGCACCGCTCACCCTGCCCGTGCTGCCGCTCGACGAAGAGGTCGTGCTGCCGGGAATGGTGGTGCCGCTGGACCTCAATGACACCGATGTACGGGCCGCGGTGGAGGCCGCGCAGGCGGCCGCGCGGGCCGAACCCGGGAAGCCGAAGGTGCTCCTGGTGCCGCGTATCGACGGCAACTACGCGAGCATCGGCGTGCTCGGGACCGTCGAGCAGGTCGGACGGCTGGCGGACGGCGACCCCGGGGCGCTCATCCGGGCAGTGCGCCGGGTGCGGATCGGGGCCGGGACCACCGGGCCCGGTGCCGCCCTGTGGGTCGAGGGGACGCGGATCGACGACGGCGTGCCGGAGCCGCTGCCCGGACAGGTCGCCGAACTCGTCAAGGAGTACAAGGCACTTGCCACCAGCTGGCTGCGCAAGCGCGGTGCCTGGCAGGTCGTGGACCGGGTGCAGGCCATCGACGACGTCTCCGCGCTCGCCGACAACTCCGGCTACTCGCCCTTCCTCACCCTCGAACAGAAGATCCAGCTCCTGGAGACCACCGACGCGGTCGCCCGGCTGAAGCTCGCCACCCAGCTGCTCCGCGACCACCTCGCCGAGCAGGACGTCGCCGAGACCATCGCCAAGGACGTCCAGGAGGGCGTCGACAAGCAGCAGCGCGAGTTCCTGCTGCGGCGCCAGCTCGAAGCCGTCCGCAAGGAACTGCGTGAGCTGAACGGCGAGAAGGACGGCGAGGAGTCCGACGACTACCGGGCCCGCGTCGAGGCCGCCGACCTGCCGGAGGCGGTACGGGAGGCCGCGCTCAAGGAGGTCGAGAAGCTGGAGCGGTCCAGCGACCAGTCGCCCGAGGGCGGATGGATCCGGACCTGGCTCGACACCGTCCTGGAACTGCCCTGGAACGAGCGGACCGAGGACGCCTACGACATCCAGGGCGCCAAGGGCGTCCTCGACGCCGAGCACGCCGGGCTGGAGGACGTGAAGGAGCGCATCACCGAGTACCTCGCGGTGCGCAAGCGGCGGGCCGAGCGGGGCCTCGGTGTCGTCGGCGGGCGGCGCGGCGGTGCCGTGCTCGCGCTCGTCGGGCCGCCGGGCGTCGGCAAGACCAGCCTCGGCGAGTCCGTCGCGCACGCCATGGGACGGAAGTTCGTCCGGGTCGCGCTCGGCGGTGTGCGCGACGAGGCCGAGATCCGCGGACACCGGCGCACGTACGTGGGCGCGCTCCCCGGCCGTATCGTCCGCGCCATCAAGGAGGCCGGGTCCATGAACCCGGTCGTCCTGCTCGACGAGATCGACAAGGTGGGCTCCGACTTCCGGGGCGACCCGGCGGCCGCGCTGCTCGAAGTCCTCGACCCCGCGCAGAACCACACCTTCCGGGACCACTACCTGGAGGTCGAGCTGGACCTGAGCGACGTCGTCTTCCTCGCCACCGCAAACGTGCTGGAGGCGATCCCCGAGGCCCTGCTCGACCGGATGGAACTCGTCCGGCTCGACGGGTACACGGAGGACGAGAAGGTCGTCATCGCCCGGGACCACCTGCTGCCCCGGCAGCTGGAGCGCGCCGGGCTCGACGCCGACGAGGTCGTGCTCGACGAGAGCGCGCTGCGCAGGCTCGCCGGTGAGTACACCCGCGAGGCGGGCGTACGGAACCTGGAGCGGTCCGTGGCGCGGCTGCTGCGCAAGGTCGCGGCCCAGCACGAACTGGGCCGGCGGGAGCTGCCGTTCACCGTCACCGACGGGGATCTGCGCGGGCTCATCGGCCGACCGCACCATGTGCCCGAGTCGGCCCAGGACCCGGCGGAGCGGCGTACGGCGGTGCCGGGTGTCGCGACCGGGCTCGCGGTCACCGGCGCGGGCGGCGACGTGCTCTACGTCGAGGCGTCGCTGGCCGACCCGGAGACGGGCGCGGCGGGACTGACCCTCACCGGCCAGCTCGGTGACGTGATGAAGGAGTCCGCGCAGATCGCCCTCTCCTTCCTGCGCTCGCACGGCGCGGAGCTGGAGCTGCCCGTCGCCGACCTCAAGGACCGGGGCGTGCACATCCACTTCCCTGCGGGCGCGGTCCCCAAGGACGGCCCCAGCGCCGGTGTCACCATGACGACGGCCCTCGCGTCGCTGCTGTCCGGGCGGCTGGTCCGTACGGACGTGGCGATGACGGGGGAGGTGTCGCTGACCGGGCGGGTGCTGCCGATCGGCGGGGTGAAGCAGAAGCTGCTCGCCGCGCATCGGGCCGGTGTCACCACCGTCGTCATTCCCAAGCGGAACGAGGCGGACCTCGACGATGTGCCCGCCGAGGTGCTGGAGAAGCTCGATGTGCACGCGGTGACCGATGTCCGCCAGGTGCTGGAGCTGGCGCTGGCTCCGGCGGAGGTTGGGGTGCCTGTGGCTGCGTGACCCTCCGGGTGGGGGCGCGGTGGGCGTCGTTCCACGGGTGCGGCCCGGTGGGGCTTCTCGCGCGGTTCCCCGCGCCCCTAAAAGATCCAGGCCCCCGCGGCCCTGGAAAGCGACCGGCGACGGGCCTGAAAAGCACGGGGCGCAGCCCCGGCTTTTCAGGGGCGCGGGGAACTGCGCGACCAGCCCCCACCGGACCCGCGGGCGACCTGGACCATGTCCGCCCCCACCTGCGAAATACTGACCCGCAGGTACCCGGATCGGAAAGGCAGGAGCGCTGACGTGCACGACGAGGGCGGAAACGGCGACGGCGGTGCTGTCGGGGCCGGCATGGACCAGGCGTTCCTCGCGCTGGAGCGCGAGTTGACGGTCCTGCTGCGGCGCGCCCGCGCCAAGTCCGGCGAGATGGCCCGTGCCGTCCACCCCGATCTGGAGTCCGCCGCCTACGGCCTGCTCGCCCGCCTCGACGAGACCGGCCGGCTGCGCGCCACCGAACTCGCCGCCTACATCGGCGTCGGCAAGGCCACCATGTCCCGGCAGCTCCGCGCCCTGGAACACCTCGGCCTCATCGCCCGCGAACCCGACCCCGCCGACGGCCGCGCCTGGCTCGTCCACCTCACGGACGAGGGCCGGGCCCGCTTCCGGGCGGTCCGGGACGCACGGCGGGTCGCCTACGTACGACAGCTCGCCGACTGGGACAGGGACGAGGTGGCCCAACTCGCGCACCTGCTGCACCAGCTGAACCGAGGCGTGGAGAACTGAGCGGCCGAGGAGTTCACCACTCCACGAACACCACGCTCGCGTCGTCGTGTCTCTTGGCGCGGCCCAGGAACTCCCGCTCCACGTCGGTGGCTTCCAGCTCCCGCACCCGCTGCACCAGCCCCCGCGCCCCCGTCTTGCGGACCAGGGTGAGGCAGTCCGCCCAGTCGCCCTCGCGGAACGTCTCCACCCAGCGGCCCGCCCCGTCCGTCAACGCGGCCAGCGCGCGGACCTCCTCGCGGGGGACGGTCCCCGTCACCGCCCGCGTGGCCACGGCGGGATCGGCGGCCGCAGTCCAGAACCCGCCCTCCTTGTTCCGCACGGTCGAGTCCACGATCGCGGCCGTCGCCAACGAGGCCCGGGGCAGCCGGGAGAGACGGTCGTCCAGCACGGCCGTCACCGTGCCGTCCGGCCGTTCGAACAGCAGGGCCGAGTCCGACAACACCAGGTACTCCACAGCCGTCCGCGACCAGCGGGCGACAACCACCGTGGCCTGTGGGGTTCGTGGGTGAGAAAGGTCACAGGTTTGGGCGTGGGCTCGGGCGGTACGAGAAATGGCCTGTGAGAGCACGTCGGGCAACGGTGAATCCCGCTCCGAAACGGACAGTTCGGTCAGGGTGCCGCCGAGGCGGGAAGTGAACCATGCGACCGAATGTCGACAGCCGTAGCCGTCGGGCGGCGGGGTCACCCCGTCGAGGACGACGAGGGCGCCGCCCTGTCCCCCCGCGGGCAGGGCCACCGACGCGAAGTCCTCGTTGGGGCGAAGGGGATCGCCGGGTTCCGAGACGAGTTCCGTGCGCATTCGGCCAGTCTGCACGAGCCCGCCACAAGATCCGTGAAAGGCCGACAACGGTCGCCGTACGCCCCGGACCCTCCAGGCGGGCCGCCGGGTTTGGCATGGAATGATCGTGAGCGGTGAAGCGCGGCGGCGAATACTGTCAAAGCGCGTCGCCGACGTCCAACCGGCCTGCCGCAGGGGGCATCGGCGCGAGCCGGAGGAACTTGCCCGCCAACTCCTCGGGGATGTTCACTCCTTCGGGTGGCGGGACTGATGATGCGGGACCACTGCCCACCGGCACTGGGAGGGTCGGGAGCCGTACCGGGGGGACGGCCAGATTTGACGAGTTGACGGATCGTCACCCGGGCTAATGGGTACACGAGTCAGGAATGCGAGCACCGGTGCAGAAGACGCGGCCTCGGCGCGCAGGCAAGCAGGCAGCCTCGAAGGCCTCCGCGGCCTCCCCGAACCAGCAGGGGACGGCACAGGCAGGGGCCCCCGCCGTCGGCACCGGGCGGAAGGCGCACGTACGCAACCGGCTCATCGTCGCCGTGGCCGTCGTGGCCGCCGCCATAGCGGGCGCCGGAGCTCCCTCGATCCTCGCCGCCTCGGAGCAACTGCACGACACCCAGGGCCTGGTCACGCTCGCCGAGCAGACCCAGGAGGCGCTCACCCTCGCGCACGCGCTCGCCGACGAGCGGGACGAGGTCACCGCGTACATCGCCGCCGGGCGCCCCAAGTCGGCCGCGCCCAGCAAGCAGCGCAGTGACCGCGTCGACACCCAGACCGAGGAGCTGAGCGCCGACACCGACACCTCCGCCGCTCTGCGGGAGGACATCGAGTCCATCGCCGGCGTACGGGAAGCGGCGCTCTCCGGGAAGAGCACCGCCCTGGAGGCGCACACGGCATACACCGCCGTCGTCACCGAACTCCACGCCCTCGCCGAGGAACTGGCCGCCGAACTGCCGCCGCGTGCCGGTGGTGGCGCCTACGCCCTCGCCGAACTCGACACCGCCGTCCAGCAGGCCGCCGCCGCCCGGGGGCTGCTCGTGGCCGCGCTGAGCGTCCCGACGAGCACGCAGACGGTCATCGACCCCACCACCGGGCTGCCCACCACCACGACCGGCGCCTCGGCCGCCGACGCCAAGCAGCGCGACGCCCTCACCGCCGTCGCCCAGCAGGCCCGCGTCCGCTCCGACGCCGCCCTCGCCCACTTCCGCGAGACCGCGCCCGCCGCCGGCCGCTCCTCCTACGACGCCACGGTCACCGGCCCCGAGGCCGACACCGCCGACAAGTACCTGGCGGACCTCACCGACCAGCCCACGCTCTCCGACCGCGAGGCCGGCACCAGCGCCGAGAAGGCCGGCGCTGCCCTGTCCGCCCGCGTGGACCTGATGCGCGGCGCCGAGTCCTCCCTCTACGACCGGCGCACCAAGGACCTCGCCCAGCTGCGCGACGAGGACGTCACCGCGCTGGAGATCCGCATCGCCGTCCTCGGCGCCCTGATGCTGCTGGCCGTCGGTGTCGCCACCGGCATGGCCCGCTCCCTCACCCGCCCGCTCGCGGTGCTGCGCATCGGCTCCGCCCGGGTCGCCGGCGACCCGGCGAACCAGGAACCGGTCAAGTTCACCGGTCGCAACGACGAGTTCGCGCAGGTCGTGCGCTCGGTCAACGCGCTCCACGCGCACGCCCTCGCCCTGCACGAGCGGCTCGCGCCCCTGGAGGGCGACCGCAAGCACCTCATCGGGCAGCGCCAGACCATGGCCGACGACCGCGACCGGCTGCGCGCCGAACTCGCCGAGGCGACGGCCCACCTGACGAAGGTCCAGCACAGCGTCCACGCCACCTTCGTCAACCTGGCGCTGCGCACCCTCGGCCTTGTCGAGCGGCAGCTCGCCGTCATCGAGTCCCTGGAGGAGCGCGAGCAGGACCCGGACCGGCTCGCCACCCTCTTCAAGCTCGACCACTTCGCGACCGTCATGCGCCGCCACAGCGAGAACCTCCTCGTCCTGGCCGGCCACGAGCACGTCCAGCACCACGCCGGACCCGTCCCGCTCGTCGACGTCGTCCGCGCCGCGGTCAGCGAGATCGAGCGCTACGAACGCGTCCGCATCGCCGCGCTGCCGCCGGGCGCGCACGTCGCCGGGTTCGCCGCCGACGACCTCAGCCACCTCCTCGCCGAACTCCTGGAGAACGGCACGTCGTTCTCGCCGCCGGAGATGTCCGTCGAGGTCACCGGCTGGCTGATGGAGAACGGCGAGATCACCCTCTCCGTCCAGGACGGCGGCATCGGCGTCGCCCCCGACCGGCTCGCCCGGCTCAACTCCCGCCTCACCGACTTCGACCCCGAGGCGCCCTACGAGCAGGAGGACGGCGAGGGCCTCGGCCTCGGCCTGTACGTCGTGGCCCGCCTCGCCCACCGGCTCGGCACCCCCGTCCGGCTCCGGCCGCACGGCACGGGCGGCACCGCCGCGGTCGTCGTCCTGCCCAAGGCGCTGCTGGCCCCCACGCCCGCCGTGCCCGTGGGGACCCCGGCCTCCGTCACGCCCCAGTTCACGCTGCCGGGCGCCGCCGCCGAGGCCAACTCGAACGTCCTGCCCGGCCGATCCGTCGCCGTACGCGAGCCCGAGGGCGACGGCGACCCCCTCATCGAGGCGGCCGAGCGGGCAATTCAGGCGAGGGAGGCCGTGGGGACGGCCGCCGACGCCGCAGAGGCCGCCGGGAGCGTCGTACCGGAAGACGACGCACCCGAGGCCGCACCCGGCCCCGACACCGGGGCCGGGACCGGACCCGCGTCCGGGGCCGAGTCCGTGTCCGAGACGACGATGGAGCTCTTCGCTCCGGTGGCCCCGGGGAAGGGCGCCGACGAGGAGAGCGACGAGACCCTCGCCGACCACGACCACGACCACGGCCACGACACCGACGCCGACGGGGACGACCCCTACTCGGGCGAACCCGACACCCACGAGCGTGCCGCCGACGAAGGGAACACGGCGCGCGCGACCGAGGTATCTCGGGCCGGGACGGAGGGGCCACGGGGGGAACCGACCCCGCGCCTCACCGACAAGGGCCTGCCCAAGCGCACGCCCAGGATCACCGCGCCGGCGCCCACGACCCCCCGGCCGCGGGTCGGCGGCGTGAACGCCGAGGAACTGCGCCGGCGGCTCGGCGGGTTCCACCAGGGGGCCAGGGAGGGGCGGCGCGACGTCGAGGCCGAGATCGCCGAGCAGTCGGGTGAGACGCGGATGCCCGTGCCCCATGAGTACCGGACAGAGGCAGTTGACACCACGGGGGGCACTTCCGAGGAGGAAAGCAGTTGACCGCGCCCATTACCTTCGGACTGAGCAGTGAAGCCCGCAACCTGCACTGGCTGCTGACCAACCTGGTGGAGGAGGTGCCGGGGCTGCTGTCGGTCGCGGTGGTCTCCTCCGACGGCCTGCTGCTGCTCTCCTCCGACCCCGGCAGGAACGCCGCGGCCCGCGAGGCCCGGGAAGAGCGGCCGCAGGGTCCCCGGGGCTCCGCCGCCGACCTGGCCACCATCGTCTCCGGCATCGGCAGCCTCACCATCGGCGCCGCCAAGCTCATGGAGTTCGGCGGGGTCAAGCAGACGATGGTCGCGATGGACGAGGGCAGTCTCTTCGTGATGTCGATCAGCGACGGCTCGCTGCTCGGGGTGCACGGCTCCCCGGACTGCGACATGAGTGTGGTGGCGTACCACATGGCGCTCTTCGTCGGTCGCGCCGGCCATGTCCTCACCCCGGAACTCCGCAGCGAGCTGCGCAAGTCCCTGGAGGCCGAGTCCCACAGGGAGACCGAGGCGGCCGGGAGCCGTCGATGAACGGCCCCAGGCAGAACAGGGCGCGGGCCCACGAGCCCGGCCGGGCGAAGCGGCCGCCCGCGACCAAGGGCGCGACGGGCAACAGGAGCACCAGGGGAGCCAAGAAGCTCCCCGTGCGCGGCGGCGACCGCAAACCCGCCCGCGTACGCCCCTACTCGCTCACCGGCGGCCGCACCCGCTTCGGCCACGTCCTGCACGTGGAGACCTTCGTCGCCGTACTCGAAGCCCCGGCGGAGCGGCCGCAGTTGGCGAATGGTTCACTCAACACCAAGGTGATGCCCGAGATGCGGGCCATCGTCGAACTCTGCCGCCGTATGCGGACGGTGGCGGAGATCGCCGCGCTGCTGAAAATGCCGCTCGGCGTGGTCCGCGTCCTCCTCAGCGATCTCGCGGACCAGGGAAAGATCCGTGTGTACGGAACAGGTCACGGACCGGGACAGCCGGACCGCGCTCTGCTGGAAAGGGTGCTGAGTGGACTCCGCCGTCTCTGACGCCGCCTCGGCCGGCGTCAACCCCGACGCCTCGGCCGGCGTCACCCCGGGCGTCGACGACGCCCCCCGCGTCGCGCTGGACGCGGACGCTCCTCGTGTCGAGATAGACGCGGACGCCCCTCGTCTCGACGTGGACGCCGTGCGTGCCGAGCCCGGTACGCACGGCGTCGGCATCGACACCGGCACGGCCCCGCCCGGGGGTTACGCCCGGGCGGCCTCCCGCGGTCTCGACCGGCTCGCCGAGGCGCGGGCCGGCGCCGGGGACGACGCGGCCGGACCCGCCGCGGAGCCCGAGGAGGAGCTGAAACCCTGGCAGTCCGACCTGAGCCGGGCCCCCATCGCCACGAAGATCGTGGTGGCGGGCGGCTTCGGTGTCGGCAAGACCACCTTCGTCGGCGCGGTCTCCGAGATCACCCCGCTGCGCACCGAGGCGCTGATGACCGCGGCCAGCGTCGGCACGGACGACCTCTCCGCGACGCCGGACAAGCTCACCACCACCGTGGCCATGGACTACGGCCGCATCACCCTCGACGACGACCTCGTCCTCTACCTGTTCGGCACGCCCGGGCAGGAGCGGTTCTGGTTCATGTGGGACGACATGGTGCGCGGCGCGATCGGCGCGGTCGTCCTCGCCGACACCCGCCGCCTCGGCGACTGCTTCCCCGCGCTCGACTACTTCGAGAGCTGCGGACTGCCGTACATCGTCGCGGTCAACGCGTTCGACGGCAGTGTGCGCTACGAGCCCGAGGACGTCCGCGAGGCACTGACCGTGCCCGACCATGTACCTGTCATGATCATGGACGCGCGCAAGCGGGCCTCCGCGATGGAGACCCTGCTGGCGCTCTGCGCCCACGCGATATCCCTCAGCCCCGAGTAGTCCCCGAGCGGGACGCCACGGACGAACCAGGAGACCTGTCCGGATGCGGAAGATTCTCGTCGTCGGAGCCGGCCAGTCCGGGCTGCAACTGGCCCTCGGACTCCAGTCGCACGGGTACGAGGTCACACTGATGTCCAATCGCACCCCGGACGAGATACGCGCCGGCCGCATCATGTCCACCCAGTGCATGTTCGACTCGGCCCTGCGCCACGAGCGTGAGCTGGACCTCGACTTCTGGGATTTCCAGGCGCCGAGGATCGAGGGCGTCGGCGTCTCCGTCGCCGGCCCGGCCGGACGGCGCGACGTCGACTGGGTCGGCAGGCTGCGGGGGTACGCGCAGGCCGTGGACCAGCGGGTGAAGATGGCCGGCTGGCTGGAGACGTTCTCCCGGCGCGGCGGTCAACTGGTCGTCCACGGCGCGGCGGTCTCCGACCTGGACTACTTCTCCCGGATGTACGACCTCGTGCTCGTCACCGCGGGCAAGGGCGAACTGGTGCGGATGTTCCGCCGCGACGCCGCCCGCTCGCCCTTCACCGAACCGCAGCGCGCGCTCGCCGCGGTGTACGTGCACGGACTGGGTCCGCGCCCCGAGCACCCGGAGTTCGACGCGGCCCGCTGCAACCTGGTGCCCGGCGTCGGCGAACTCATCGTCCAGCCCGTCCTCACCACCTCCGGGCGCGCCGACGCCCTCTTCTGGCTGGGGCTGCCCGGCGGGCCGGTCGACGCCTTCGAGGGCGTCCGGGACGCGGAGGGACAGCTCGCGCTGACCCTGGAGCTGATGAAGCGCTACACGCCCTGGGAGCACGCGCGGGCCGCGGGCGTCGAGGTGACCGACCCGGGGGCGGCACTGACCGGCCGCTACACGCCGGTGGTACGGCACCCCGTGGGTCAGCTCCCGAGCGGCGGGCTGGTGCTGGGCGCCGGGGACGTCGTCGTGGCCAACGACCCGCTCACCGGGCAGGGGGCGAACTCGGCGGCCAAGTGCGCGGCCGTGTACCTCTCGGCGATCCTCGACCACGGGGACGGCGAGTTCGACGAGGTCTGGATGCGGCGGACGTTCGAGCGGTTCTGGCAGATCGCGGGGCCGGCCACCAAGTGGACCAACACGATGCTCGCGCCGCCGGCCGAGCATGTGCGGGAGCTGGTCGAGGCGGCGGAGGGGCTGCCGGTGGTGGCGGATCGATTCGCCAACGGGTTCGACGATCCGGCTGATTTCGAGGGGTACTTCTACGAGGCGGAGAAGACGCGGGCGTATCTCTCCGAGGTGGCCGGGGGGTAGGGAGCCGTGGGCGGGTGAGCGGGTGGGCGCCTGTGGGGTGCTCTGCTCGGCTGCCGGGTGCGGGTCCGGTGGGGCTTCTCGCGCAGTTCCCCGCGCCCCCTAAGAGGACGGGGGCTTCGGGAGGTCGGGGTCGGGGGTGTGCTCCGACTTCCTGAGTTCGGCCAGTTGGGCCGGAGTGAGGGAGGCCAGGAGTTCCGCGATCTCGGCCAGGCGGTCGGACGTGGTGTCGTGTTCCCTTCTGTGCTGTTCGGCGAGGGTCAGCTGGCGGTCCAGGGCCACGCGCGCCCTACGGGCGAGGGCGTCGGTGTCCTGTTCGCTGCCGACCAGACGCTCGATCGTCTCCGCCCGCTCCTGCGCCACCTGTCCGATCACATGGCCCTGCTCCAGCGCCCGGTGCGGGTCCCGCGTCATCAGCAGCCGTACGTAGGGGGAGAGCGCCGTGCTGCTGCTCTGGTACTGCTGCCGGGCGAGCCGGCCGGCCGCGCCCCGGCTGTCGTGCAGGGAGAGCCGGGCCACCGCGAGCCGATGGTCGAGCCTCGCCACCTCGGCCCGCTGCTTCCTCAGCTCCTGGCCGGTCCTGCCGTACGCCTCGGCGGCCTTCTCGGCCTCGCGGTGGAGCCGTTGGAGGTCGGCGAGGAGATCGGCGACCGAGCGGTCCTCGGCGGAGGGACTCGGCGGCGGTGTCGGTGGGGGTGTCGGCGGCGGGGTTCCGGTGCGGCCGTGGCGGGTGCGGGGCCGTGGCGAGGAGGGCGCCACCGTGAGGGCCGTGACCGTCGCCGAACAGACCAGGCGCAGCAGCCTTGCTGACACGTCATCACCTCCAGTGCTCAGGTGGGCCGTCCACCTCGCACCGGCAGGATCGGTGGAGGGAGGCGGGCGCGCGCCGGGTGGACCGTTCGGTGCCGGGGTGTCACTCGTCGGTGGGGCGCGGCCGCGCGGGCGGCGTGGCGGATTGCCCGTCCGAGGTGTCGGGGGCGCCGGCACCCGCCCGGGTGCCCGGCTTGGACCACGGCCACTTCAGGCGATGGCTGGGGTCCGCGTCCGGCGCGTACTCGTACTTCCACAGCTGGTGCAGGAAGCCGCTGCGGCCCGCGTCGACCCGGCGGTAGACGAGGACCGTCGGCGGGCCGCCGGCGGTGTCGGGCACCGGGACCCGGTACGTCTTCGGGGGGTGCCCGGTGATCCCGAGCAGCACGGGCAGGACGCGCCCGTCGAGGGGGCCGCCCACGAAAGGGGTGTCTTGGCTCTTCACCGGACCAGTGTCACAGGACCGGTGTCACAGCAGGTGCCCGGCGTCGCCGACCACGGGCAGGATGCGGCGGGCCAGGGTCCCGACGGCGCCCTCGGGGGTCTCGACGGTCAGGGCGTGCCGGACGACTGCGGCGGTCTGCGGGTCGCGACCGGCGGTGGCGGTGAGACAGGCCACGAACTGCTCGACGAGCCAGTCCCGCAGCTCGCCGACGTCCGGCTGTTTGCCCTCGTCCAGCCAGATGAGGGAGGCGGCCTCCACGGAGGTGATCCACATCCGGACGGTCATCCGCAGCCGCAGACCCGGCTCGGCCGCCTCCAGGTGCCGCAGGATGTGGTCGGCGGCGGCCCGCCGGACCCCGTCCACGATGGCCGTGGCCCGGGAGGTCTCCACGACGCTGCCGCCCTGGAGGAGGGCGCTGAAGCCGGTGTCGTGCGTGTCGACGAAGTCCAGATACCGGTCGAGGGCGCGGGCCAGACGGCTGGTGAGGGGGCCCTCGGCGGGCTCGTCGAAGCAGTGCTCCAGCTCCTCGGCGGCCGTGCGCAGGGCCGCCTCGTAGAGCTGCTGCTTGCCGCCGGGGAAGTAGCGGTAGACGAGGGGGCGTGAGACGCCGGCCGCCTCCGCGACGTCGTCGAGGGAGACGTCCTCGGGAGCGTTTTGCGCGAAGAGCTCCAGGGCCGCGTCCAGCAACTGGCTGCGCCGCTCCTCGACGCTGAGCCGACGGTATGCGCGGGTGGGGGCCTCGGACGTCATACCCGCAGGGTAGTCGGGGGTGAGCGGCGACCGCCGGGATCGCGTCAGGGTGGGGTGTGGGTTCTTCGGCGGCCGCGGGTGCGTGGGGGCTGGTCGCGCAGTTCCCGCGCGCCCCTGAAAAGCCGGGGCTGAGCCCCGTGCTTTTCATCCGCGTCCCGCAGCCCCGCCGTCTTCCAGGGGCGCAGGGAACTGCGCGAGAAGCCCCACCGGGCCCGCGGCCGCCAAGGAACCCGAACCCCCGAGTGCCCAGGCGCCCCAACCTCCCACCTTCGCTCCCAGGCGCCCCAGCACCTACCCCAGCAACCCCGACGACCTCCACATCCGCCGCCCCACCCCCGCAGCACCCCGATGTCGTCCAGGAAGTCCGTCAACCGCTTCGCCCCGGTCTGCATGACCTCCCGCCGGTGCCCACTCGCCCGTACCTGGGCGACCGCCGCCCGCTGGTCGAGGCCGACGTTCGCGTACACCTCGGGGTTCACGAACGCCACCGAGAAGACGCGGGCGAACTCGCCGGACGTGACGCGGGTGAAGCTCCGGGACATCCGCGGGGCCGTCACCATCTGGCGGCGCAGCTCCTCACGGGCGTAGCGCACGTGCCGCGCCTCCTCGACCACATGGATCCGGGTGACCCCCCGGATCAGCGGCTGGACCCGCTCGTCGGGGAAGGTCAGCCGCTGCATCCAGTCGAGGATCTCCTCGCCGAGCAGGGTCGCCGTGAAGGACCCCGGCGTCGTCGAGATCGTCTTGAAGACGCGGCCCAGGTTCTGGTGCAGTCGGCTCACCGGGTAGTACGGGGTGCCGCCCTTGCTGATCAGCCGGGCGAACATCTTCGAGTGCCGGCACTCGTCCTCGATCTCGGTGAGCGCGTAGCGCACATGCGCACTGGTCGCGGCCCGGTCGTAGATGTGCCGGACGAGCAGCTGCATGAGGATGATCTCGAACCAGATGCCGAGGGAGGCAAGCGCCGCGGCCTCGTGCCGGGACAGCGCGATGCGCTGCTCCTCCGACATCCTGCGCCACATCGGCGTCCCGTACAGGGACACCAGCTCCGGCGGCCAGAACCACTTCCCCTCCTCGAAGGGGGCGTCCCAGTCCAGCTCCCTGTCCGGGTCGAAGGAGTGCTTCGCGGAGGAGACGAGCAGCCGTTCGGCCACCTGTTCCCGGTCCTTGAGGAACCCGAGCGCGTCGCGCAGCACCTCCGCCTCCGACTCGGGGTTCGTCGAACTCAGCGAGGTCACCGTAGTCATGGCTGTCGCAGCTCCTCGTACGGAAGTTCAGGGAGTTACCAGCGGTCACTGCTTATGAGACTACTTGTCAGCAAGGCCGTCAATCCTTTGCGCGCGACTTGTGCAGTAACGTGCTGGCGTGTCCATGCCTCCATCGCCCCAGCCGCCCTACGGTCAGCAGCAGCCGCCCCAGGGGCCGTACGGCCAGCAGCCGTACCCGCCGCAACAGCCGCCCCAGCCGTACGGTCAGCACCCGCACGTGCCGCAGCAGTACCCGCAGCAGCAGTACCCGCAGCAGCCCCAGCCGTACGGCGCGCCCCAGCCCGGCGGGTGGCAGCCCACGCCGCCGCCGAAGAGCCGCACGGGACTCGTCCTCGGGATCGTCGGCGGGGTCGTGGGCCTCGTGGTGCTCGGGACCGTGGGGCTGTGGGTCGTGGGGACGCAGAGCACCAGCGGTTTCCCGGAGGCCGAGTACAAGCTGGCCCTGCCCGAGACCGTGCTCGACGGTGAGTACAAGCTGGCCCAGGACCTCTCCGGCACCGAGGGGCGGAAGGTGGAGGACGAGGCGGAGGGAGCCTGGGACGCCCGTGACGTCACGGCCGCCGTCGCGCAGTACGCACCCCGGAAGGACGGGGCCCAGGGCGCCCTGATCGTCTCGGGCATGTACGGCCGGTTCAAGAACACCGACGCCGCACGCGACAACATGCTGAAGGGCGCGGCCGGCGTCAGCTCGATCAAGGTGGTCGTGCCGCCCGAGGACTACACCCCGGGCGACGACGGCCTCACCATCAGCTGCCAGGTCGTCACCCAGAACCAGGCCGGCAGCGAGATCACCTACCCGATGTGCGCCTGGGCCGACGGCAACACCGGGGCGTCCGTGGCCGAGCTGAGCGTCGAGAGCGTCGGGCAGGACGCCTCGGAGGTCGACGTCGAGGCCTTCGCGGAGCGCACGCTTCAGGTCCGCTCCGAACTCCGGCAGCCGATCAGCTGAGCACCGCGTCGGGCTGCGCCGGCTCCGTCGGTCCTGTCGGCTCCGCCGGTCCCGCCGGTCCCGCCGGGAACGAGGTGCGCAGGGTGAACGCGTACGGCGTCGGGCCGTGGGCGCGGAGGTGGAGGATCCGTTCCTCCGCCTCGGCCACGGTGGGGTGGTGACCGGCCGGGACCCACCACAGGGCGCTCGCCGCCTCGCTCAGCCGCTCGAACCACTCCCGCCTGCGGGCCAGCAGCTCCCGGTGCTGTCCCTGGTACATGAAGGCGGACAGGGCGTCGGTGTCCCGCCACACCGACATGTTGATGATCAGCCACTCGTCGCCGAGGACCGGGATGTCGGTCGCGTTGCCGGAGTCGCTCTGCAGACGCCAGACGAAGCCGGGGGAGCGGTCCGCGACCGCGTTCACCGGGTCGAGGGCGTCGACGAAGTCCTTCAACCGGGGCGAGTCCAGCGGGGCTTGGAGGCGGGCGATGTTCACCTGGGCGAGTTCGTACGCGGTGGGAGTCATGGGCGAACGGTAGGCCCGGGTGGGGCCAGGGTGACATCGCTTATCTCGGATGGTGGGAACGGTGCGTACCGTGCGGGCCGGTGGGGCTTCTCGCGCCCACGCGGCGGAGCCGCACATCGAAACGGCCCCGCGCCCCTTACGGGACGTCGGCAGCCTTGAGCACCGCTCGCATCACCTCCCTCGCGATCGGTGCCGCGTCGCCGCCCCCGCTGATGTCCCCGCGTACCGCCTCCGCGTCCTCCACCACCACCGCCACGGCCACCTGGGGTTCGGCCGCGTCGTCGGACTGGGCCCAGCCGATGAACCAGGCGAAGGGGGTGCCGGAGTTGCCGAGGCCGTGCTGGGCGGTGCCGGTCTTGCCGCCGACGGTGGCGTGACGGAGGGCGGCGTTGGCGCCGGTGCCGTCCTCGACGACGCCGCGCATGAGGTCGCGCAGCCGCCGCGCGGTGGTGGGGTTCATGACCTGGCGGAGCGTGTGCGTGCCCGAGCCGGCGACCGTGCGGCCGCTCGCCGTGGTGGTGCGTTCGACGAGGTACGGCGCCCGCACCGAGCCCCCGTTGGCGACGGCCGCCGTGACGAGAGCCATCTGCAGGGGCGTGGCCCGGGTGTCGTACTGGCCGATGGAGGAGAGGGCGAGCTGCGCCCGGTCCATCTCGGTCTCGAAGCTGCTGGGGGCGACCGAGAAGGGGATGCGCAGCCCGGGGTCGTTGAAGCCGAAGGCGCGGGCCGTGTCCGTCATGGCGCCGAGGCCGACGTCCACGCCCAGCTTCGCGAAGACCGTGTTGCAGGACCACTCGAAGGCATAGCGCAGCGAGGCGTTCGCGCAGCCCTCGACCTCGTTGGCGAGGGAGGTCGTGGTGCCCGGCAGGGTGTACGGGTCGGGGGAGCGGGTCGGGGCGTCGAGGTCCGTGACCACCCCGGCGTCCAGTGCGGCGGCGGCCGTCACCACCTTGAAGGTCGAGCCCGGCGGATAGGTCTGCCGCACCGCCCGGTTGAGCATCGGTCTGCTCGCGTCCCCGTTCAGCCGTGCCCACGCCTCGGCCGCCTCGGGGCCGTTGCCGGAGAGCAGTCCGGGGTCGTAGGACGGCCGGGAGACCAGCGCCAGGACGCGCCCGGTGGCCGGTTCGAGCGCGGCGACCGCGCCCCGGCGATTGCCGAGACCCAGATACGCCGCCCGCTGGGCCGCCTCCTGGATCGTGGTGACGACGGTGGCGCCGGCGTTCCGGTCGCGGGTGATGTCGTTCCACAGCGGGAGGAAGGACAGCAGCGGGTCGCTGCCGTCGAGGACGGAGTCCTGCGCGTGCTCCAGGAACGTCGTCCCGTACACCTGCGAGGCGAAGCCCGTGACCGGCGCGTACAACGGGCCGTCCCGGTACGTCCGTTCGTAGCGGAGCTGCTCCCCGGTGTCCGTCGAGCCGGTGACCGGGCGTCCCCCGACCACGATGTCCCCGCGCGGCTGGCCCCAACGGGCGATCTCCGGGCGGCGGTTGGCGGGATTGTCGTCGTAGGCCCGGGACTGCAGGACCTGCACGCGGGTGGCGTTGACGAGGAGGGCGAGCAGCAGCAGGGCGCACAGGGCGGCGGCCCGGCGGATGTACGTCGTCATGCGCTGCGGCCCTCCCGCAGGCCGTCCCGGCCCTCCGGTTCCGCGAGCGGGTCCCCCGACGGCGGCCCGGGGGCGTACTGCCGTCGGGAGGAGTCGCTGAGCCGGATCAGCAGGGCCACGATGACCCAGTTGGTGACGACCGAGGAGCCGCCCTGGGCGAGGAAGGGCATCGCCATGCCGGTGAGCGGGATGAGGCCGGTGACGCCGCCGGCGATGACGAAGACCTGGAGGGCGATGATCGAGGCGAGGCCGGTGGCCAGGAGCCGGCCGAAGGCGTCGCGCAGGGCCAGGCCGGCCCGGAAGCCGCGCTCCACCAGCAGGGCGTAGAGCAGGAAGATCGCGGAGAGTCCGGCCAGGCCCAGCTCCTCGCCCGCCGTGGCCAGGATGAAGTCGGACTTGGCGGCGAAGCCGATCAGGATGGAGTGGCCGAGACCGAGCCCGGTGCCGAGCAGCCCGCCGGCGGCGAACGCGAAGAGGGACTGGGCGAGTTGGTTGGCACCCTGGCCCGCCTCGATCGACGCGAACGGGTGGAGCCAGTCCTCGACGCGGCTGTGGACGTGCGGTTCCAGCCAGCCGACGGCGACGGCGCCCACGCACGCCAGCAGCAGCCCCACTGCGATCCAGCCGGTGCGGCCCGTGGCGACGTACAGCATGATCACGAACAGGCCGAAGAACAGCAGGGAGGTGCCCAGGTCCCGTTCCAGGACCAGGACGCCGACGCTCAGCAGCCAGATGGTGACGATCGGGCCGAGGACCCGCCCGGTGGGCAGTTGGAGGCGTCTGAACCGCCAGATCTGACGTCCGGCGTACGCCAGCGCGTTGCGGTTCGCCGCGAGATAGCTGGCGAAGAACAGCGCGAGCAGCACCTTCGCGAACTCGCTCGGCTGGAGGGAGAACCCGGCGATCCGTACCCAGATCCGGGCCCCGTTGACCGGTGGGAAGAGGATCGGCAGTGCCAGCAGCGCGAGCGCCGCCACCACCGAGACGTACGCGTACCGCTGGAGCACCCGGTGGTCACGCAGCAGCGCCACCACCGCGATGAACAGCGCGACGCCGAGCGTCGACCAGTTCAGCTGCGCGGGCGCGGCCTGGTCGGCCGGTGTCTCCAGGTCGAGCCGGTGGATCAGCACCAGTCCCAGGCCGTTGAGGAGCACCGCGATCGGCAGCAGCAGCGGATCGGCGTACGGCGCCCGCAGCCGGACCACCAGATGGGCCAGCAGCGCGAGCACACCGAGCCCGGCGCCGTAGTCGGCGGCGCCGGGCGGGACGGTGCCGTATCTGGCCAGACCCACAGCGCAGTAGCCGTACACGGAGAGCAGGACGGCCACGACGGTGAGGGTGAACTCGACGCCTCGGCGCCGGAGCAGGCGTACGGCGGGCGGCGGGGACGGATCCGAGGGACCCGCCGCCAGGGTCGTTCCGGCCTTGGTGGTCATGCCCGGAACTTACCCAAAGAGAATGCCTTGCGCGTCTTGTTGCACCTTGTGCGCCTTGTTGTGCCTTGTTGCTCAGGCGTCGCACCAGCGTGGCGTTTTGAAGGGGGCGATGTAGCGGGCCGAGCCCCAGGCCCAGGTCCCGTCGACGAGCAGGTACCACTGCCGGTTGCCGTCCACGCTCTGGCCCTCGGTCCGGCAGTAGATCTTGACGATCTCGCCGTGGCGCGCGACCCGGATGACCGAGCCTCCTCGGGTCGGCGCACTGCGCAGGATCAGGCCGGACCGGGCGACGACCTCGCCGTCGACGATCTGCTTGCTCGTGCGGGGGTCCTCCTGTTCGACACCGGCGGCGGGAGTCGTGGCGGCGAACGCGAGGAGAGCGCCACCGGCAGCGGCTATACCGAACCGCATGAGCAGAATCCGCAGGGACATCTGATGTTCCTCCAGGAAAAAAGGGGGCGAGGCTGACTGTTCGCCACGGTAGGAGGAGCGCGGAGGGGGCGCCTTTCTCGATGGGCCATCAGGGCAACGCCGCTTCTTTCAGGGGCCCGGGGAACTGCGCGATCAACCCCCACCGACCCGCAGTCGCAGAACGGCCAACGCGCCCCCGTCCGAAGCGTTCTCGAATCCCAACCGCGCTCCCAACACCTCCGCCTGCCCCACGGCGATGGTCAAACCCAGGCCGTGTCCCTTGGCGGAGCCCTCGGTGCGAAACCTCTGCGGTCCCTCGGCCAGCAGATAGTCAGGGAACCCGTCCCCGTGATCCCGCACGGTCACCACCGGCCCCTCCACGGTCAACACCACCGGAGGCGCCCCGTGTTTGTGGGCGTTGGCCACCAGGTTCCCCACCACCCGCTCCAGCCGCCGCCGGTCCGTCTCCACCCACGCGTCCTCGACGACCCGCACCTCGGTGTCGCCGCTCGTGTGCGCGGCCACCCGCTCGGCCAGCAGTCCGAGCCGGATCGCGTCCAGGTCCAGCCGCTCGCTGCCCGCGTCCAGCCGCGAGATCTCCAGCAGGTCCTCGGTCAGCGTCCGCAACGCGGCGACCCGGTCCCGCACCATCTCCGTCGGCCGCCCCGCCGGCAGCAGCTCCGCCGCCGCGTGCAGCCCGGTCAACGGCGTACGCAGCTCGTGCGCGACATCCGCCGTGAACCGCTGTTCGCCGAGCAGTTTCCGCTGCAGCGTGGACGCCATGGTGTCGAGCGCGGCGGCCACCGCGGCCACCTCGTCGCGGTAGCGTGCCGGGTCCGTCGTCCGGGGGTCGTCGACCCGGGCGTCCAGGTCGCCCGCGCTGATCCGCCGGGCCACCTGGGAGGTCGTGCGCAGCCGCCGGGTCACCCCGCCGACGCCCAGCGCGCCGACGGCCAGCGTCACCCCGATCGCCAGCGCCGAGGAGCCCAGGATGGCCCGGTCGAGGTTCTCGATGGTGGCCGCGCTCTGCGCGTAGTCGATCCGCACGGCGAGGGCACGGCCGTCGGCCGGCGCGGCGGCCCACATCGAGGGGACCCCGGAGACGACCCCGACCATCGTGCCGCGCCGCCCGCCCACCGCCAGCTCGCGCAGCTCCCCCGGCATGCCCCGCGGGTCGATCCCGGCATCGGGTGGTAGCCGGTTCCCTGCCTCGTACGCCTGTGCCGCCTCGTCGAGCCGGACCAGGGCCCGGGAGCGGGCGTCGCTCACCGTCCGGTTGGTGACGGAGACATGGACGAGGGCGCCGAGCAGAGCGGCCAGCCCGCAGCACATGACCGTGATGAACGCCAGCGCCTTCCAGGTGAGCGAGGAGGCCCACCGGGGCAGGCCGAACCGTTTCCGCCCGGGTCTCGCGGGCCTCGCGGCGCTCACCCCGGCCGCACCGAGGACGAGGCGGAGGGCGCGTCGGGTGAGGGTGAGCGGGACGCGGACGCGGTGGAGGGCAGGTCGGGCGAGGGTGAGGCGGAGGGGGACGCCGACGGTGACCGGGACGGCTTCGCCGCTCCGCCCACGCGCAGGATCTCGTCCCGGGTGAGCAGCATCGCCTGCTGGTCCTCGTCCCAGGTCCACTGGGTGCGGTACTCGTAGCCGACGATGCCCGCCGGGGAGCGGATGATCACGGTCCGGCCGGCCAGCTCGACCGCGAGCACCGCGTCGTCGCTGGCCAGCACCTGCACCAGTCGGTCCGCCCGGAAGGTGTACATCCGCACCGCCGTCTGATTGCCGGGCAGCAGCCGGAAGCCGAGCACCATGTCGTCGCGCCCGTCGCCGGTGAGGTCCCGGTAGTAGGCCTGGAGGACGGGGCACTTGGCGCGGTCGGTCCTCCTGCCGGCGGTCGTGTCCGGCCCTGCGGCCGTGTCCTTGTCCGTGCCTGCGGTCGCGTCCGGGTCGGCCGAAGCGTCGGTGCCGCCCTTTCCGCAGTCGGCCATGCGTGCGGTCGTTCCCCCGTAGAGGGCCCCGGATCCGGCGTACACCTCGGGGTGCGCGGCGATCTCCGCGCGGACGACGGCCAGCGGGTCCACCTGGTGGATGTCCTCGCCGGGA
Source organism: Streptomyces sp. MNU76 (assembly GCF_020982545.1). Classification (GTDB taxonomy): domain Bacteria; phylum Actinomycetota; class Actinomycetes; order Streptomycetales; family Streptomycetaceae; genus Streptomyces. The sequence goes on from NZ_JAJKLK010000019.1 coordinate 1,406,475, forward strand.
GCGCGGACGCCCTTGACCACCTCCGTCTCGGCCTCGCCGTAGTCGTAGGCGGGGGAGGACGCGGGCGGCTCCCCGGGCCACAGCCGGGTCGGGCCGCTCGCGGTGGGCGTCGCGCCCGCGCTCACCAGGCCCCCGGAGTCGCCACAGCCGCCCACCAGCAGGACGGCTGCCACGGCGGCGAAGGCGCCGGCGGCGACGCGCGCGCCGACGGCAGCGCGCACGGGGCGGCTGGGGGACACGGGACTCCTGGGTGTACAGGGACGGGAGGACGGTTGTGGGGGAGGACCACTGTGGTCCCGTACACCCTAATTCGTGCGGAAGTACTTTTTCGTGACGGCTCGGTCGAGCCGGCCCGCGCTGCCCGGCACGCCGGGCCGATCGACTCGGCACGCCCCGCGGCCCGGCACATGCCCTACTCGGCCGACTCCTCCAGTTCCTCCAGCAGCCGGACCGTCGCCAGCCCCGTGTGCAGGTACTCCACGAACAGCTCGTTGTGCAGCGCCCACGGCGAACGGCGGGTGCGGATCAGCCCGATCGCCTCCTCGGCGGAGTGGCCGTCGCGGATCAGCGCGTGCGCCACGACCAGACCGGCCCGGTTGTACCCGCTGTAGCAGCGGACCAGGACCCGCTTGCCGTCCTCCAACGCGTCGCACGCCGCCTGCGCCAGCCGCATCACACCCGCCAACTGCGTACCGTCCAGCGGTCCGTCCGGGATCGGCCACACATGGTGCTCGACCCCCTCGTCGGGCCCGTGCCCCGGCAGCCGCAGCAGGGTCAGCACCAGATCGAACTCGTCGCGTACGACCGCGAATTCGACGCCCCCGGTACCGGCCGGCCCCGCGAACGCGTGCCCGCCCATCCACAGCCCCGGCACGATCTCGCTCCACGGTTCCCGCGGAGCCGGGACATCGGGTTGCCTGCGCGTCCGCAACGGCGCCTCCCGCAGGCCGTGGCCCTCGACGACGGGTCGTCACCCCAAAGGTAGCCGGGTTCTTGCCGATGGAGCACCCCGCCTGTTCCCATGGTCGTGGGGTGATGGTGCATGAGCGAACTGCGCGTCATACCGACCTGGCGTCATGGACAGCGGCGCCTGTACGTGTGCCGGACCGACGGGAGGAACATCGCCTGGTACGACCGTGAGGCGGGCCGGGTGAACCTCCTCAGCGAGGAGCTGAGAGAGGACGTGCTGGACGTCCTCCGCCCCTTCGTCACCGGGCCGGTCACCGTGGGGCCGCCGCCCGTGCCGACCCCCGCCGAACTGGCCCGGCTGAGTCTCCCCCCGGACGACGACCTCGCCCCCAACCGGCCCGGCGAGGCCCTGTTGATCGCCCTCGACCGCGCCCCCGGCCCGGCACGCCGGCTGCGCCCCGACCCGCGCCGCCGCGCCCTGGCCGCCGAGCAGACCGTCGGCGACGCGCTGGACCGGCTTGCGGGCGCCGGCTGGCACACCCTGCACTCCGTGCCACTGCCCGGCGGTGACCGCATCCACCACCTGGTCGTCGGCCCCGGGGGCGTGTTCTGCGTCCGCTCCGTCCACGCCCGCAGGCAGCGCGTCGTCGTCACCGACCCCATGGTCGCCGTGGGCCGGCACGAACCCCGGGCGCTGCTGCGCGGGCTGCGGGCCGACGCCGACCGCGCCTCCTACGCCCTCACCGCCGAGGTCCGCCCGGTCCTCGCCCTCGCCGAACCCTCCTCGGTCGCGGTCACCACACCTCTGCGGGAGGTGCGCGTCCTGCGCGACACGGACCTGTCGGAACTCGCCCGCGCCGGCGGGGTGCTGAAGCCGGCGGACGTGGAGGGCCTGCACGCGATGGCCCGCGACCGGCGGACGTGGACGCGGGTGTAGGCCGCCGGGGCGAGCCGTGTCACGGCAGCGGGTGTGCGGCCTCCGGGTCCAGGAGCGGTGCCAGCAGGTCGCCGTAGTCCTGCAGCCGGGGGCCGATGTCCGGGGCGCGGAAGGACAGCAGCTCGGGGGCGCCGCACTCCTCGACCTCGGTCCAGGTGACCGGCGCGGAGACGGTCGGCTCGGGGCGGGCCCGCAGGGTGTACGGCGCGGCCGTGGTCTTGCGGGCGGCGTTCTGGCTCCAGTCGACGAACACCTTGCCCGGGCGCAGACTGCGGGTCATCCGGTGGACGACCCGGCGGGGCATCGCCTGCTCCGCCTCGACGGCCAGTTCCCTGGCGTACTCCGAGACCCGCTCCGACGACGCCCCGCGCACCGCCGCCAGCAGATGCAGCCCCTTCGACCCGGACGTCTTCGCGTACACCTCGATCCCGTCCGCCGCGAGCCGCTCCCGCAGCCAGCAGGCGACCTCGCAGCACTCGACGACGGTCGCGGGCGACCCCGGGTCCAGGTCGAACACCAGCCGGTCGGCCTCGTCCGAGGTGCGGACGGTCCACTGCGGCGTGTGGTACTCGACGACCAGGTTCGAGGCCCACATCAGGCTCGCCAGGTCCTGGACCAGCACCATCCGGGCCGGCCCCTCCATCCGCCGTACCTCGGCGGTGGTGACCCAGTCCGGTGTGCCCGGCGGCACGTTCTTGGTGAAGAAGACCTGGCCGCCCGGCCCGTCCGGGTAGCGCAGGAAGGAGACCGGGCGGTCGCGCAGGTGCGGCAGCAGGGCGTCCGCCGTCGTGGCGTAGTAGTGCAGCAGCTCGCCCTTGGTGAAGCCCGTCGCCGGGTGGAGGACCTTCTCCAGATTGGAGAGGGCGACCCTGTGGCCCTCCACCTCGGTGATGGGTGTCATGGGACCCAGAATCCCATGATTGGGTGACGAAAGGTGCTAAGGGGTCGAATCGTGCTCCCGCGGCCGTGCTCAGGCCCCGCGGCCGTGCTCAGGCCCCCACGTACGCGGCCAAGTGCTCGCCCGTGAGCGTGGAGCGGGCCGCGACCAGGTCGGACGGGGTGCCCTCGAAGACGATCCGGCCGCCGTCGTGACCGGCGCCGGGCCCGAGGTCGATGATCCAGTCGGCGTGCGCCATGACCGCCTGGTGGTGCTCGATGACGATCACCGACTTGCCGGCGTCGACCAGGCGGTCGAGGAGCCCGAGCAACTGCTCCACGTCGGCGAGGTGGAGACCCGTGGTCGGCTCGTCGAGGACGTAGATGCCGCCCTTGTCGCCCATGTGGGTGGCCAGCTTCAGCCGCTGCCGCTCGCCGCCGGAGAGCGTGGTCAGCGGCTGCCCGAGGGTGAGGTAGCCGAGGCCGACGTCCGCCATCCGCTCGACGATCCGGTGGGCGGCCGGGGTGCGCGCCTCGCCCTCGCCGAAGAACGCCTCGGCCTCGGTCACCGACATCGCGAGCACCTCGCTGATGTCCCGGCCGCCGAAGCGGTACTCCAGCACCGACGCCTCGAACCGCTTCCCCTCGCACTCCTCGCACGTCGTGGCGACGCTCTGCATGATCGCCAGGTCGGTGTAGATGACACCGGCGCCGTTGCAGGTGGGGCAGGCGCCCTCGGAGTTGGCGCTGAACAGCGCCGGCTTGACGCCGTTGGCCTTGGCGAAGGCCTTGCGGATCGGGTCGGCCAGCCCGGTGTACGTCGCCGGGTTGCTGCGCCGGGAGCCGCGGATCGGGGTCTGGTCGACCGACACCACGCCCTTCTCGCTCGGGATCGACCCGTGCACCAGCGAACTCTTGCCGGAGCCGGCGACCCCGGTGATGACGGTGAGCACGCCGAGCGGGATGTCGACGTCGACATGGCGGAGGTTGTTCGCCGAGGCGCCGCGGATCTCCAGCGCGCCGGTGGGCTTGCGCACCGTCTCCTTCAGCGCGGCCCGGTCGCCGAGGTGACGTCCGGTGACGGTGTCGCTGGCGCGCAGCCCCTCCAGGGTGCCCTCGAAGCACACCGTGCCGCCCGCCGTGCCGGCGCCGGGCCCGAGGTCCACGACATGGTCGGCGATGGCGATCGTCTCCGGCTTGTGCTCGACCACCAGCACCGTGTTGCCCTTGTCGCGCAGCCGCAGCAGCAGGTTGTTCATCCGCTCGATGTCGTGCGGGTGCAGCCCGATGGTCGGCTCGTCGAAGACGTACGTGACGTCGGTGAGGGAGGAGCCGAGGTGGCGGATCATCTTCGTCCGCTGCGCCTCGCCGCCGGAGAGCGTGCCGGAGGCCCGGTCCAGGGAGAGGTAGCCGAGGCCGATCTCCACGAACGAGTCGAGCGTGTAGTGCAGCTTGGCGAGCAGCGGCGCGACCGAGGCGTCCTCGATCCCGCGGGCCCATGCGGCGAGGTCGCGGATCTCCATCGCGCAGGCCTCCGCGATGTTGAGTCCGGCGATCCGCGAGGAGCGGGCCAACTCGCTCAGCCGGGTGCCGTCGCAGTCGGGACACACGGCGAAGGTGACCGCCCGGTCCACGAAGGCCCGGATGTGCGGCTGCATCGATTCCCGGTCCTTGGAGAGGAACGACTTCTGGATCTTCGGGATCAGGCCCTCGTAGGTGAGGTTGACACCGTTGATCTTCACCTTGGTCGGCTCGCGGTACAGGAAGTCGTGCCGCTCCTTCTTGGTGTACTTCCGGATCGGCTTCTCCTTGTCGAAGAACCCGGATTCGGCGATGACCCGCACGACCCACCCGTCCCCCGTGTAGGTGGGGATGGTGAACGGGTCCTCGGACAGCGACTTCGTGTCGTCGAAGAGCTGGGTGAGGTCGATGTCGGAGACCGTGCCCCGGCCCTCGCAGTGCGTGCACATCCCGCCGGTGCGGCTGAACGTCACCTTCTCCGTCTTGGTCTTGTCGGCGCCCCGGTCGACCGTGAGGCCGCCGCTCGCCGAGACCGAGGCGACGTTGAAGGAGAACGCGCCAGGCGGGCCGATGTGCGGGGTGCCGAGCCGGCTGAAGAGGATGCGCAGCATCGCGTTGGCGTCGGTGGCGGTGCCGACGGTGGAGCGCGGATCGGACCCCATCCGCTGCTGGTCCACGGTGATCGCGGTGGTCAGCCCGTCCAGCACGTCCACCTCGGGCCGGGCGAGGTTCGGCATGAAGCCCTGGAGGAAGGCGCTGTACGTCTCGTTGATCAGCCGCTGCGACTCGGCGGCGATCGTGTCGAACACCAGCGAGCTCTTCCCCGAGCCGGAGACCCCCGTGAACACGGTCAGCCGGCGTTTCGGGATCTCGATGCTGACGTCCTTGAGATTGTTCTCCCGCGCCCCGTGCACACGGATCAGATCATGGCTGTCGGCGGCGTGCGGCCCGGGAGCCTGCGCCTGCGTCCGCGCGCTCGTGGCCTTGGTCATCGTTCCTCCATCTGTCGGGCGGGGCCGCGTCACGGTCCCCACCGGCGTCGCCCGTCCACTGCCCACCGTCGTACGACCGCGGTGGCCCTCTTCGTGACGTCCTCTTCGTGAAGCCCTCTTCGTAACGGCTGCGGCGGTCCTCCGGATCTCAGACCTCGTGGACGCGGATCAGGTTGCCCGCCGGATCACGGACGGCGAAGGCGCGGACGGCGAAGGCGCGGACGCCGTAGGGCCACACATGCGTACGTCTCCTTGGTCATCATCTCGACGTGCGGGAGGAAGCTCGCGTTGATGGTGAGGTCCATGGCCCTCACGCTAGGCGCGCCCCACCCACCCGCGCTTCTCGAATCCTGACCGGTGCGGTGGCGGGGCCGGACCAAGCCGGTGGCGGGTGCCCGTTGGTCGTCGACGGGCAGGGGCGGCGGGTCGGCGTTACGGTGTGGACAAACCGGAAGCAGGGACCCGAAAGGTGCGTGCTGCCCGTGCGATCCATCTGGAACGGCGCCATCTCCTTCGGCCTGGTCAGCATCCCGATCAAGCTGGTGAACGCGACCGAGAGCCACTCCGTCTCCTTCCGCCAGGTCCATCTGGAGGACGGCGGCCGCATCCGTTACCGCAAGGTCTGCGAGCTGGAGGACCGTGAGGTGACGCAGGGGGAGATCGGCAAGGCGTACGAGGACGCGGACGGCACGATGATCCCGATCACCGACGAGGATCTCGCGTCGTTGCCCATCCCCACGGCCAAGACCATCGAGATCGAGGGCTTCGTACCGGCCGAGAGCGTCGACCCGCTCCAGGTGGACGCGGCGTACTACCTCGCGGCGAACGGGGTCCCGGCCGCCAAGCCGTACACCCTCCTCCGCGAGGCGCTCAAGCGCAGCGGCAAGGTGGCGATCTGCAAGTTCGCGCTGCGGGGGCGTGAGCGGCTCGGCATGCTCCGGGTGGTGGACGACGTCCTCGCCATGCACGGTCTGCTCTGGCCCGACGAGATCCGTACGACCGAGGGGGTCGCTCCCGACGCGAGTGTCACCGTCCGCGACAAGGAACTGGACCTGGCGGACGCCCTGATGGACACGCTCGGGGAGGTCGACCTGGAATCCCTCCACGACGACTATCGCGAGGCGGTGGAGGAGCTGATCGCGGCGAAGGCGTCCGGCGAGGAGCCGCCGAGCGTTCCCATGCCGGCGGCGGAGGGCAAGGTCCTCGACCTCATGGCCGCGCTGGAGAAGAGCGTGCGTGAGGCGAAGGAGTCCCGGGGCGAGAGCGCCGAGGCCGACGCCGACGCCGACGTGACCCACCTCGCGTCCCGGCCCACCCCCAAACAGTCCCCGGGCAAGAAGTCCACGGCGTCGACCCGGAAAACGGCTGTTTCCCCCAAGAAATCGACCGCGAAGACAGCACAGCCGGCAAAGAAGACGGCCACGAAGCAGCAGACGCCCAGAAAGACGACGACGGCGAAGTCGACGACCACGAAATCCACGGCGGCGAAAAAGACCGCGACGGCGAAGACGCCCACGAAGAAAACCCCGGCAAAGAAAACCACCGCACGCAAACGCTCGGCCTGAGGGGCGACTCGACTCGGTACGCCCCCACGCCGAGGGCCTCCTTCCGCGGTCCGGCCCGGTTCTTTCGTCGCCGGCCCTCGGCGTCCTGCCGCCGGTTCCCCTCCGAGCGCTCCGGTTGCTCTCCCGCCGACGCTCCCCACCCGCGCGCCGCTCACCCACGACGGTCGCGGTAGGCCGGCGGCGCCGGGACGCACAGGAGCGGGTCTGCCTCAATCCGCGGCCGACCCGGAGGGCTACGTGGTGCGGCGGAGGGCCAGGACCGCGTTGTGGCCGCCGAAGCCGAAGGAGTTCGTGAGGGCGAGGTCGCCGTCGCGAGGCAGCGGGCGCGGGGCCGCGGTGACGACGTCGAGGGTGATGGCCCGGTCCTGGTCGGCGCAGCCGATGGTCGGGGGGATGAGCCCGTGGTGGAGCGTGAGCGCGGTGGCAAGGGCCTCCACCGCCCCGGCCGCCCCCTGAAGGTGCCCGAGGTGCCCCTTCAGCGCCGTCACCGGCACCCGGCGCCCCGACAGCACCGCCGTCAGCGCGTTCGCCTCCGCGAGGTCCCCGTCGACCGTGGCGGTGGCGTGCGCGTTGACGTGGACCACGTCCGAGGGCCCCGCCGCCGCGTCCTCCAACGCCCGCCGCAGCGCGAGCGCCACCCCCGAGCCCGACGGATCGGGTGCCGCCATGTGATGTGCGTCGGCGGACAGCCCCCACCCCGCGGCCTCGCAGTAGACCCGGGCCCCGCGAGCCCGGGCATGGTCCTCCGCCTCCAGCAGCAGGAACCCCGCCCCCTCGCCGTTCACGAACCCGTCCCGGTCCTTCGCGAACGGCCGGGACGGACTCGCCTCACCCTCGTCCAGCCCGTGCCGCGACAGCGCCCGCATCGCCGCGAAGGACGCCATGATCGCCGGGGTCACCACCGCCTCGGCCCCACCCGCGAGCGCCACGTCCACCCGCCCGTACCGGATCCGGTCGACGGCCTGCCCGATCGCCTCGGTCCCGGAGGCGCACGCACTGGTGACCGTGCGCGCCTCCCCGGTGATGCCGAGGTCCAGCGAGACCTGCGACGCCGCCTGCGAGGGCACACACATCGGGGTCGTGAGCGGCGAGACACCGCGCGGCCCCCGGTCCCGTAACTGCCGGTCGCCGGCCACCAGCACCGACGCGTCTCCGAGGATCGCCCCGGCGGACACCCCGACCCGGTCAGCGTCGAGCCCGCTCTCCGCCGCACCGCCGGGCTCGAAGCCCCCGTCCCGCCACGCCTCCCGCGCCGCCAGTACGGCGAACCGCGCGGCCCGGTTCATACGCCGGGCCCGGGGCCGGGGGAGCAGCTCGGCGGGATCCACCGGCACCGTCCCCGCGACCCGCACCGGTAACTCCGCGAACTCCTCCCCGGCCAACTCCCGTATCCCGCAACGCCCTTCCAGCAGCCCCTGCCACAGCTCATCCACGCCCACCCCGAGCGGGGTGACGGCCCCCAGCCCCGTGACGACCACTCGGCGCCCCACCGAGTACGACATACGCCCTCCCCGAACTGCCCAGTCCCGCCCGATCCTCCAGTCCCCGAGACGGTTCCCGCTTCAACTGCTTGCTGCACCCACCCTGCACCCATGACCGGCGAGGGCACCCGCACGGGGGCGTAGCGCGAAGGACGCCGAGGCGGACACGGAGGTCCACGGCGGCCCACGGCGGTATACGGCGGCCTCCCGCACCGTCGGCCGCTTGCCGGGGCGCGGCCCGAAGGCCGCCGCCCGTCAGTCGCCCGTCAAAGCACTTTCGCCCGCACCAGCGCCGAGAGGACGAGCGTGCCCGGCAGGAGGGGGAGCCAGACGGTGAGGACGCGGTAGCCGATGACCGTGGTGGTGGCGAGGGCCGCCGGCGCGCCGAAGGCGACCAGGGTGAAGACGAGCGCCGCGTCCATGGGGCCGAGGCCGCCCGGCGCGGGCACCGCACCGGCCGCCGTACTGGCGACGAGATAGGCGAAGAGCATCTGCGGCCAGGACACGGGCAGCCCGAGCGAGGAGCCGACCGAGGCGACCACGGCCCCCTGGCACAGGGGGAAGGCGGCGGCCCCGCCCCACAGGGCCAGGGCCCGGCCGGGGCGGCTGTGCACGATCCGGGTGTCGGTGAGGGCGGTACGCAGCCCTCCGATCAGCGGCCGCCGCAACGGCCGTACGGTCGTGATCAGTGTGACCACGGCCGCGAGGCTGACGCCGGTGATCGCGCCGACGAGGGCGAGCGTCTCGCCCTTCGGGAGGAGTTCGGTCAGGCGCAGCGTGCCCGGGAAGGCGACGACGAAGGCGACGATCACCAGGGTCTTGGCCACGGGTTTGACCGCCGAGTACAGGGCGAGCGAGGACGTGGCCCGGGCGAGGGGGATGCCCTGGCGCCGCAGGAAGCGCAGGACGACGGCGTGGGCGCCGATGTTGCCCGGCAGCGCATGCCCCGCCGCCCCGGCCGCGAACTGCGTCGCCAGCAACTGGCCCGGCGGCAGCCGTTCCGGCACCGCGCCCTGCCGTACGAACGCGGAGGCCACTGAGCACAGGCCGGTGAACAACACCCCGGCCAGCAGCCACCGCGGATCGGCCGAGGCCAGCCGCACCGCCCCACCGTGCACGGTGCGCCAGTCGAACGCCGCCCAGGCGCCGAGCAGCACCAACGGCAACAACGTCAGGGCCAGCCGCAGCCGTCGGCCATTGGCGGCCGACCGGGCGGGGAGCAGCGCCCGAACCCTGCCGGGCAGGAGCGCGACGAGCCGGGCCGGGTGGGGTACGGGGTGTTGGGCGGAGGCGGAGGCGGAGTCGCAGGCTGGGGCCGCCGTCGGGTTCGCGGGAGCCGCAGGGACCGTGGAGGCCGTGCGAACCACGCGGTCGGCAGCCGCGGGATCCACAGGAGCCGCGAGCTCGCACACCGCGAGCTCACCATCCGTGGGCGGGCAATCCGCGGGCGCGCAATCCGTCAGCTCGGCAGCCGCGGGCTCAGAATCCGTGAGCCCGGCAGCCGTGGGTGCGGCGTGACGCGGGCCCGGGTGAGGTCCACGGGACGGGCCGGGCTGGGTATCAGGGTGAGGGATCGGGGACCGGGGACGGGGTGGGCCGCGAGGGGGCGGCGCGTCGAGCGGGAGCGGGAACAAAGGGCACGTCGTCCTTCCGCGTCGCGTCGGTACGGCGGGGGACCGCGTCGACGGAGGCAGGGCAAGTCAAGAACGAAGGGAACCCCAGGACCGTTCCCACCCCAAATGACTCCCCGGTATGCATCGCCCGAACTCCTGCCACCGCCAGAACGACGACACCGCCTCCGAACAGCGACTCCGCGCCCGAAATGCACCCGAACCCCACGACTCGCATGAGACGCAAGTCACTCCGAGCCCCCGACGCAAGGAACCCCACCCACCCCTCCGGCATCCCGCCCCGCGCCGCCCCGCCTCACCGGTCGCCACTGAAAGCGACGACCGCCGCCGTACCTCGCCGCACGCCCCTGAGCCGATCCGCCGCAACCAACACGACACCCACCCACCCGGCGTCCCCGACGCCATGGCTGCTCCTCATCGGCGAACCCGGGGGCCGGCCGGCTGGCCGTGCTCGCGTCGGCGGTTGGAGCTGCCGCACGACGCCGGAGTCCGCATCGGCACCATGCTCGACGTCACCCGTACCGCGGAGGAACTCGCCGACGTGGCCGCCCGCCGCTTCGCCGACTTCGCGGCCGTGGACCTGCCGGTCTCCGTCCTGCTCGGCGACGAGCCGGAACCCCTCGGCCCCGGCACACGGCTGCGCCGGGTCGCCTTGGGCGCCATGCACGAGGAGTCGCACCTGTACGAGGTCGGGGACCTGGTGGGACCCGGCCCGGCTGGAGGCGCGCCCTCGCCGCCGGCATCCACTGTCGCGGTCGGCAATAACCGCACCTCCCACAGCGCTGGTGCGACCGCACAGTCCACTGGGAACGGTCAGCGAAAGCCGTATCAACCCGGTGCCCCGGACCCACCCCGCGGCACCGCCCCCAGCCTCAATGGCGAGCGCCGGCTCCGGCATCGACGACACGGAGGACAGCACCCCACAGCGGCCCCCCACCGTGGCCCCGGTGACGCCACCGATCCCCGCTTCACGCAGGTCCTCGCCGCCTTCAGCGAGTCGTGCCGCATTTCTACGAATCGGTCTCGATCCGGGCCACCGCTTGGGCGCTGAGGGCGGTGCGGCAATCATGGGGCCATGCACCGGCCGCCGCTCCGCCTCTACGCCCCCGAGTGGTTCACGGCCGACGAGTCGACCCTGAATGTGGCGTTCGTGTACCCGATGCAGGGGCCGGCCGGGATCTTCGGTCCCACCTGCGAGGCGTGCGCGCGGCTGGCCGCCGAGGAGATCAACCAGGCGGGCGGCGTGCTCGGCAAGGAGCTGCGGCTGCTGGAGGTCGACGGCGGCGCGGATCCTCAGCGGGTCGCGGACGAGGTCGAGGCCCTGGTGGCGGCGGGTGCGGTGCAGGGCGTCACCGGCTGGCACATCTCCTCGGTGCGGCAGGCGGTGGCACCACGGATCGCGCACCGGGTGCCGTACGTCTACACGGCCCTGTACGAGGGCGGCGAGCGCACCGAGGGCGTCTACATGACCAGCGAGACGCCTGCCTGGCAGCTGCTGCCGGCGATGCGGCTGCTCGCCGAGGCACGGGGCGTGCGCCGGTGGTTCGTCGTCGGCAACAACTACATCTGGCCCCGGCGCACCGCCCAGGCCGCGCGCCACTACGCGCGCGAAGGCCGGGACCGGGTCTGCGGCGAGGTGTACCTGCCGCTGGGTACCGACGACTTCACCGACGTCCTGCGGCGCATCGAGCGGGCGGACGCCGACGGCGTGCTCATGCTCATGGTGGGCAGTGACGCGGTCCGCTTCAACCGGGCCTTCGCCGCTGCCGGGCTCGACCAGCGCTGCCTGCGGCTGAGCACGCTCATGGACGAGAGCATGCTGCTGGCGAGCGGCGCCGAGGCGACGACCGACCTCTACAGCACGGCCGGGTTCTTCGCCTCGCTGGCCGACCAGAACACCATGGACTTCCACGGCCGGTACGCGGGCCGCTTCGGTGTGGACGCACCGGTTCCGGGCAGTCTCGGCGAGTCCTGCTACGAGGGCGTGCTGCTGCTCGCGGCGCTCATCGAACGGGCCCGCACCCTGGACGTGTCCGCCATCGGAGCGGCCGCCGAGAACGTCGCGTACGAAGGTCCGCGCGGCCTGCTGAGCCTGGACGGACGGCATGTGCGCCAGCGCATCTACCTGGCGCGGGCGGACGGGCTCGACTTCAACGTGCTCGCCCAACTTCGCGCTCCGCACGAGCTGTTGTGACGCTCCCGTCGCCTTCCAGTGCCCCGGCCAGCTGATCGAGCAGGGTCTGCAACCGCTCCTCCTCGTCCTGCCCGAGCAGGGGTTCCACCTCACCCCAGTCGGCCCGGACCGCGCGGGACAGCCGCTGCCGGCGCTGCATTCCCCGTGGCGTGAGCTGGGCCAGGACACGGCGCCGGTCGGCAGGGTCGACGCGGCGGAAGACCAGGTTCTGGTCGACGAGTTGGTCGATCAGCTTCGTCAGGGTCGGCGCCGGCAGGAAGGCATGGTCGGCGAGGGCCGTCATGTTGTGCCCCTCGCCGTCGGAGAGCAGGTCGAGCACCCGCCACGCCTCGATGGTGCAGTCGAACTCCTCGAGCACGGACTGGACTCGGCGCACCGAGAGGCGCTCGGCCCGTGTCAGCAGGTGGAGCAGGTCCTGGGGCTGCCTCGCCATTGCACTCCTCAGCTCGCATGCGCACGACCCCGCGGCGGGGATGCCGTGAGCCTACCGTCGATCAACGCACTCTTGACGAGCATTCCCAGAATATGATCCTTTCCGGTGGAAGCAATAAATGCCGTCACTGAGACGCCGTCAATCATGCGTCGCCAGTGGCGGCTTTCCTCTTTTTCGACCTACCTCGATACTTCCGATGGAAACTGTTCTTCAATTGCGCCGAAACGCCGTTGAAACAGTTCCGCCGCAGGCTGTGGACGCACTTCAACGACCAGCCCGGAGGTCACCCCGGAACGGCTGGGGGCCTCGCGCGCCAACGCCGCCGCCACTGAAGCGCGTCCGACCCATTCCTTCCCCAGATTCTTCCGCTCGCTTCGCACCGCCCCTTCGGGGCATGGAGGTATTGAATGTCCGGGCTCAACATCAGCAGGCGCGGTCTCCTGGCAGGCGTATCCGCCCTCGGCGCATCGGCCGCCCTCAGCGCGTGCGGCGCCAAGACCGGCAGCGACACGTCGTCAGGCTCCGGCGCCAAGGCGGACACCTCGGGCGACACCGTCAAGGTCGGCCTGCTGAACTCGCTCTCGGGCACCATGGCCATCAGCGAGGTGACCGTCCACAACGCCCTGCTGCTCGCGGTCAAGGAGATCAACGCCGCCGGCGGCGTCCTCGGCAAGAAGCTCAAGCCGATCAGCCAGGACGGCGCCTCCGACTGGCCCACCTTCGCCGAGAAGGCGCAGACCCTGATCACGGACGACAAGGTCGTCGCCACCTTCGGCTGCTGGACCTCGGCCAGCCGCAAGGCCGTCAAGCCGGTCTTCGAGCGGAACAAGTCGCTGCTGTTCTACCCCGTGCAGTACGAGGGCCTGGAGCAGTCCCCGTACATCTTCTACATCGGCGCCACCACCAACCAGCAGATCGTGCCCGCGCTGGACTACCTCAAGAAGCAGGGCCTGACCAAGCTCTACCTCGTCGGCAGCGACTACGTCTTCCCGCGCACCGCCAACAAGGAGATCAGGGCATACGCGAAGGCCAACGGCATGGAGGTGGTCGGCGAGGACTACGCGCCGCTGGGATCGACCGAGTTCAGCACCATCGTCAACAAGGTCAAGGACGCCGGCGCGGACGCCGTGTTCAACACCCTCAACGGCGACAGCAACGTGGCCTTCTTCAAGGAGTACAAGTCCGCGGGCCTGACCGCGAAGAGCCTGCCCGTGCTCTCGGTGTCCATCGCCGAGGAAGAGGTCAAGAGCATCGGCACCCAGTACCTGGAGGGCCAGCTGACGGCCTGGAACTACTACCAGACCACTCCGGGCGCGGCGAACGAGAAGTTCGTGAAGGCGTATCAGGCCGCCTACGGCAAGGACAAGCCGACGTCCGACCCGATGGAGGCCGCCTACATCTCGGTCTACCTGTGGAAGGAGATGGTCGAGAAGGCCGGCTCCTTCGACGTGGCGAAGGTGAAGGCCGCCTCCGACGGCATCACCTTCGACGCCCCCGAGGGCAAGGTCACCGTCGACGGCGCCACCCAGCACGTCTACAAGACGGCCCGGATCGGCAAGGTCGGCGCGGACGGCCTCATCGAGGAGGTCTGGAACTCGGGCAAGCCGGTCAAGCCGGACCCGTACCTGAAGGGCTACTCCTGGGCCTCCGGCCTCTCCTGAGCCCCGCTCGGCCCCTCGCGGTGGGACCCGGCCTCGTAGTGAGGCCGGGTCACGCCCATGGAAAGCCCGCACCTTACGTCCCCGACCCGGAGCCGCTTCATGACGGTCGTCCTCAACCAGTCCTTCACCGGCATCAGTATCGGTGCCGTCCTGCTGCTCATCGCGCTCGGCCTGACCCTGACCTTCGGTCAGATGGGCGTGATCAACATGGCGCACGGCGAGTTCATCATGGCCGGCGCCTACACCACGTACGTGCTGCAGAAGTCCATCAGTGGCGCGGGTGTCTCCCTGCTCGTCGCCCTGCCACTGGCCTTCCTGGTCGCCGGCGCCATGGGAGCGCTCCTGGAGTGGCTGCTCATCCGCCGCCTGTACACCCGGCCGCTGGACACCCTGCTGGTCACCTGGGGCGTGTCCCTGATGCTTCAGCAGCTCGCCCGTGACGTCTTCGGCGCCCCCAACGTGCAGACCGCCGCCCCGGACCTGCTGACCGGCAACATCTCGGTCGCGGGCATCACCCTCGCCAACAACCGGCTGTTCATCCTCGGCCTCGCGCTGCTGTGCGTCCTCGGCCTCACCCTGATCCTGCGGCTCACCCCGCTCGGGCGCCGTATCCGGGCCGTCGTACAGAACCGGGCCCTCGCCGAGGTGTCCGGCATCGCCACCGAGCGGGTGGACCGTACGACGTTCTTCATCGGTTCGGGCCTGGCGGGTGTGGCGGGCGTCGCGCTCACCCTGGTCGGCCCGATCGGCCCGACGATGGGCACCAACTACATCGTCGACGCCTTCCTGGTCGTGGTCGTCGGTGGCATCGGCCAGCTCAAGGGCAGTGTCATCACGGCCTTCGCGCTCGGCGTGCTGCAGTCGGTGCTGGAGTACTCGACGACCGTGAGCGTCGCGAAGGTCATCGTGCTCGTGGCGATCGTCGCCTTCCTGCAGTGGCGACCCCAGGGCCTGTACGCACTGCGCACCCGGAGCCTGGCATGACGACGACAACCTCCCCGACCAGCACGACGCCCGTGGTGCGGCCGTCGGCGTCCCTCCTGGAACGCGTCCGCGTGCCCGGCGGGTTCCTCCTCGGCGCCGTCCTGCTTCTCGGCATCGCCCCGCTCGCCCTGTCCGACTTCCGGCTCAACCTCCTGGCCAAGTACCTCTGCTACGCGATCGTGGCCGTCGGCGTGAGCCTCGCCTGGGGCCGCGGCGGACTGATGGTCCTCGGCCAGGGCGTCTTCTTCGGCCTCGGCGGCTACGCCATGGCCATGCACCTCAAGCTCGCCGACGCGGCCGCCACCGGCCAGACCCTGCCCGACTTCATGCAGTTGTACGGCACCGGTGACGTGCTGCCCTGGTGGTGGAAACCGTTCGCCGACCCGGCCTTCGCGCTCGCCATGACCGTACTGCTGCCCATGGCGGTCGCCGCGCTGCTCGGCTTCCTCGTCTTCCGCCGCCGGGTCAAGGGCGCGTACTTCGCGATCCTCAGCCAGGCCCTCGCGGCGGCCCTGGCCATCTGGCTGGTCGGCCAGCAGGCCACCACGGGCGGCACCAACGGCCTGACCGACATGCAGGGCTTCTTCGGCTACGACCTCAACGACCCCGTCAACCAGCGGACGGTGTACTTCATCATCGCCGCTGCGCTTCTGCTGCTGATGGCGGTCGCTCGCCAGCTGTTCGTCTCCCGCTACGGCGAACTCCTCGTCGCCGTACGGGACTCCGAGGAGCGGGTGCGCTTCCTCGGCTACAACCCGGCCAACGTCAAGCTGGTGGCGTACGTCGTCGCGGCCGGCATGGCGGGCCTGGCCGGCGCTCTCTTCGTACCCGCGGTCGGGATCATCTCCCCGGCGCTGATCGGGATCGTGCCGTCCATCGGCTTCGTCATCGGCGCGGCGGTCGGCGGCCGGGCCAGCCTGGTGGGCGCGGTGCTGGGCGCGATCGCGGTGGCCTGGACGCAGAGCACGCTCTCGGACGCCTACCCCGCCGCGTGGACGTACCTCCAGGGCCTGCTGTTCGTCGTGGCGGTCGGCTTCCTGCCCGGCGGCCTGGCGTCCCTGGTGACCGTCCTGCGCAAGCGCCGTACCGTTGCGACCCCGACGGGAGAGACAGCATGAGCGGCGAGGGACTGACCGTCCGCGACCTGCGCGTGACCTTCGACGGCTTCAGGGCCGTCGACGGAGTGGACCTGGACATCCACCCCGGCGACCTGCGCTTCCTCATCGGGCCGAACGGCGCCGGCAAGACCACACTCGTCGACGCGGTCACGGGTCTGGTGAAGGCGACCGGCTCGGTCCGTTTCGGAGACCAGGACCTGCTGGGCAAGCCGGTCCACAAGATCGCCCGCATGGGCGTCGGCCGTACGTTCCAGACGGCCACCGTCTTCGAGGAGCTGACCGTCCTGCAGAACCTCGACATCGCGGCAGGCGCCGGACGCGCCCCGTGGACGATGCTGCGACGCCGCAAGGGGGTACCGGAGTCGGTGACGAGGGCGCTGGAGACCACCGGCCTGACGGAGCTGCGTGATCGCCCGGCGGGCGTGCTCGCCCACGGCCAGAAACAGTGGCTGGAGATCGGCATGCTGCTCGTCCAGGACGTGAAACTGCTGCTGCTCGACGAGCCCGTCGCCGGCATGAGCCACGACGAACGCGAGGCCACCGGCGAACTGCTCCGACGGGTCAGCGGCGACCACACCGTCGTCGTCATCGAGCACGACATGGACTTCATGCGCTCCTTCGCCCGCAGCGTCTCCGTCCTGCACGCGGGCAAGGTGCTCAGCGAGGGCTCTGTCGCCGAGGTCCAGGCCGACGCCAAGGTCCAGGAGGTCTATCTCGGCCGCGCCTCCGAACCCGAGCCCGTTGCCGTTCCCGTCGCCGAGGAGGCGTGACGCCCATGCTGGAGATCAACACCGTCCGGGCCGGCTACGACCGCACCACCGTGCTGCACGAAGTGACCGTCGCGGTCCCGACGGACGGCGTCGCGGCCGTCCTCGGCCACAACGGCGCCGGCAAGAGCACGCTCCTGCGTGCGGCCATGGGGCTGATCAAGCCGACGGGCGGCACGATCCTGCTGGACGGCGAGGACATCACCCACCTCGCCCCGCACCGGCGGGTGGGCCGAGGCATGGCGTACGTCCCGCAGGGCCAGCAGTCCTTCCCGCACCTCACCACCACCGAGAACCTCCAACTCGTCGCCGACGGCCGCCCCGACGGCAAGGAGGCCATCACCGAGGCCCTGGACCTCTTCCCGGCCCTGCGCGCGTTGTCCGGCCGCCGCGCCGGCCTCCTCTCCGGCGGCCAGCGCCAGCAACTCGCCATCGCCCGCGCCCTGATCACCCGCCCCAGGCTCCTCCTTCTCGACGAGCCGACCGAGGGCATCCAGCCCTCCGTCGTCGCCGAGATCGAGGAGACGATCCTCGCCCTGACCCGACGCGGCGGCCTGTCCGTCCTCCTCGTCGAACAGCACGTCGGCTTCGCCATGCGCGCCGCCCAGCGCTACTACGTCCTGGAAGCGGGACGCGTGACCTCCTCCGGCGACGGCGGGGTGGCGGCCGAGCAGACCGTGCGGACCGCGCTCAGTGTGTGAGGACGGAGGGCTCCCCTGCTCATCGCGCAGGTGAGCGACCTCCACATCGGAGGTTGGCGAGGACAACGGCGAGCGACAGCGTCGAGCGGGCCGTGATGCCGCGCAGAGGCTCGGTCCCGGACGGCAGGCGGACCACGGCGGACGAAGTGGTTGGCCTCATCCGTGATCAGCCGCGGATGACGGAACCGGGTCCGCACCGCCGTGGTGATGACGACTGTCGTCCACGTCGGCCAGGCCCTCGCGATCGGCTTGCTCTCCGGCTCCTCCTCGGTCAGCGCCGACCCGCCTCACCATGGCGCGCAACCACTGGTGGCCGGGGTCGTTCTGCTGGTTGTGGTGCCAGTACATGGCTTCCACGAACGACACCTCGGGGAACGGCGTCGGCACGACCGTGCAGCCGGTGGAGTCGGCGTACCGTCTGGCGAGCCCCTCCGGGACCAGCGCCACCATGTCCGTGCCACTCACAAGAGAGGGCAGCAGACTGAAGCCGGGCACACTGGCCCGGATCCCCGGTGTGATGCCCTGGCTGTCCAGGTGACGGTCGAAGAGCATCAGAACCTTGCCGAACTCGGCCGCCGCTGCGGCATTTCGGCGAAGTCGCCCAGACTCAGTCCGCGACCGGTCAGCCGGGGGCCGCCGGCGTCGACGAGGCAGACGAAGCGGTCGCGCAGCACCGGCTCGCTGAACCCCGGCTGGCGGTAGCCGAGTGGCAGCAGGAGCAGGTCATGGCGGCGCAGCTGGGTGTCGTCGGTCGGCTCGGCCGGGACCGGGAGGTGGATGTCGATGCGTACTCCGGGGGCCGCGCTCCCGATGGCACGCAGCAGTGGCTCGGCCATCATCGTCATCAGGTAGTCGGACATCACGATGGAGAGCCGCTGGGTACTGTGCTCGGGTTCGAACGGCTGGATCAGTGACAACGTCTCCTCTGCTTTGCGCAAGGTCTCCTGGACACAGGACGGGGGTGTCGCCGACGAGTCCGGCGGGGGTGCAGGGGCGTTTGGTGTCGGCAGTTGGGCGGGTGAGGTGGGGACGAGGGTGCGGGTGGGGTGGTTCATGGCGTGCTTCTCCTGCGGCCGGGCGCCGCGGGGCAGCGACCGGTCGTGTGTGAGGGGGGAAGAGGCGGAGGTGATCGGCTGCCGCATCAGGGGGTGTGTCAGGGCGCGGCAGTGGGATCGATCAGGTCCGCCACACGCCGATACGGGCCCGTGTCTGCCCGGCGTACGGCTCGCCGGGCGTGGGAGACGAGGGCTGAACGGCCGGGGACGTGGTCGGCTGGGCGTCGAGGTGTTCGGCGAACGCGGCGCCGTGGTCCGGGGGCTCGGCCAAGTAGCAACTCGGCCACATCAAACGCCCACTGAGTGGGCGTTTAGGGATGCTTTGCGGTGCCAAGTCGCTTCTGCGGCCAACAATCTTTGGGTCGATTCGCACCTTGCATGCGCTTTTACAGCCTTTCGGGTTCCGGTCCGTGTGCCCGTTTGATCCACCTCTCGGTGCTGGATTCCGTCTGGTTTAAGAATGGGGCGGAAGCTCCCTGCCGGCAGGGAGCTTCCAGGCATTTCAGGCCACACACGTTGGCGATAAATGCGACAAAGTGCATTGAAACGGTCAGAGCGAATCAACATCAAACGCCCACTGAGAAAGAGCCGTACCCAGACGTGATGTGCCCTGCACTCCGCAGTGCGGGGCGCATCGCGTTCGCCACACCCTGACAGGCAAGTCGAAGCAGCGCGACAGATCATCCTG
Organism: Streptomyces sp. MNU76; assembly: GCF_020982545.1. Taxonomy (GTDB): domain Bacteria; phylum Actinomycetota; class Actinomycetes; order Streptomycetales; family Streptomycetaceae; genus Streptomyces. The sequence goes on from NZ_JAJKLK010000019.1 coordinate 1,425,988, forward strand.
CCGGGCACTCACCAGGTGCCCAGAGCACCCGTCCAAGCGCCCGCGCTCGACACCACCCGTACACCAGCCCCCACCAGGACGGATGAGTTTTCGGCAGGCGCAGGTGGTTGCGCGGCCACGCCGACGCCCTTATCGTTTCTCAATAACATCGATAAACGATAAGGGGGTGGGGTATGGGCATGTTGAACAGACCCTCGGGGCGGCAGGACCCGCTGGAGCCCATCGAGTTCGCGGTGACACTGGTGTGCGCTGTGGCCGCCGGCCTGCTGGCGCTGCTCGTGCTGGCCTCGCTGGTCCTCGATGATGCGAGCCTGTGGTTCTTCGACATGCCTGCGGTGTGCGTCACGGACACCGCCATGTCCGGCTCCAGCAGCGCGCTGGACGGAGCGTTCGGCTCCTATCCCGGGGTGAGCATCACCGTGAACGGCCCCCAGTTCTGTCTCGACGATCCCTCCGCCGGACAGCGGGCGCTGCACCTGGCCGGGCTCACCACCTCGTGGGGATGGAACGCCGGCGCGTTCGTCTTCGCCCTGCTGCTGATCCGCCGGGCCCGCAGTCACGGGCCGTTCACGAAGCGGACCGCCCGCGGGCTGAACGCCTTCGGCTGGTACCTGGCGGCGGGCGCCGCCGTGCTCCACGTCGGCGGGGCCGTGGTGGGCGGCCTGCTCCTGCGCGACATGACGGAGTACTGGCCGTTCGCCATGCTGCTCGATCCGGGGCACGTACCCTGGGCCGCGCTCTTCACCGGCATCGGCCTGATCACCTTCGCCCGGTTGATGCGGCTGGCCACCGCCATGCGCGAGGACCTGGAGGGAGTCGTCTAGTGTCCCCCGCCGACGCCGACCCGCACGCCATCGAGATCCACATCGACAAGCTCCTGGCCGAGCACGGCATGACCCTGACCGAACTGGCCGAGCGGGTCGGCGTCACGATTGCCAACATGTCCGTGCTGAAGAACGGCAGAGCCAAGGCCATCCGCTTCAGCACCCTGACCCGGCTCTGCGAAGTCCTCGACTGCCAGCCCGGCGACCTGCTCACCCACCGCAAGCCCTGACGAGACCCAATCCAACGCCCGCCTGTGGTGCGACCCGGGGCACCGTGGTGACGTCCCGGGCCTTCACGGGAGCTCACTCAGACAGAGCCACACCCTGCTCGTCTAGTACTCCAGCAGTACTTCGTGGCTTGACCTGGGGAAACGTCGAGCGGTGGGAGTGTAGCGGGCGGGGAGTCGTCACGGACGGCTTCTGCCCGCACGCCCCTCGAAGGAGTGCCCCCGATGGCAAGGTCGCCCCGGGCCTGGGAAGCCTCGGGTCGTGATCACCGAACAGGCAGCCGAGACCTGGGACCGCGACCTGGACCACCTCTTCACCACCATCGGGCGCCACTTCGGCCGTGTCGAACCACGCCGCCGCATGCGGGACTACGTGCGCGCACTGCTCGCCCCGGTGGCCCGAAAAAACAGCTGGCAACTTGCCGAACACGCCGGCCACGCCACCCCGGACGGACTGCAGCACCTGCTCTCCCGAGCCCGCTGGAACCCCGACGACATCCGCGACGACCTGCAGACCTACGTCGCCGAACACCTCGGCCGCCCCGACGGCGTGCTGATCATCGACGACACCGGGTTCCTGAAGAAGGGCACTACATCCGCCGGAGTCCAAAGGCAGTACTCCGGCACCGCCGGCCGCACCGAGAACTGCCAGATCGGCGTCTTCGCCGCCTACACCAGCACAGCCGGCCGCGCCCTGGTGGACCGGGAGCTCTACCTGCCCAAGTCCTGGACGGACGACCGTGACCGCTGCCGCGCCGCCAAGGTCCCCGACGAGCGGGAGTTCGCCACCAAGAACACCCTCGCGGCGACGATCGTCCGCAGGGCGCTGGCCTCGCCGCTGCCGGTCGCCTGGGTCACGGCGGACGCCGCCTACGGACAGGACAACCGCTTCCGCCGGATGCTGGAATCATCCGGCGTCGGCTACGTCCTCGCCGTCCCCAAGTCCCAGTTCTCCCTGGCCGGCCCACGCATCGACAAGGCCTTCGAGCAGGCCCCCGACCAGGCATGGGAACGCCGTTCCTGCGGGACGGGCGCGAAGGGACAGCGCGAATACGACTGGGCAGCCGTCCAGTTGCGCCCAGTGTCCGAGTACGACCACCAGGACGGCGTGTTGATCCGTCGACGGTGGGCGCTGGCACGGCGCAGCTTGAGTCGGCCGGACGAGATCGCCTACTACCTCGGCTACGCACCGCTGGATGTCGGCGTGGACGAACTGGTGCGCGTCGCCGGCGCCCGGTGGGCGATCGAAGAGTGTTTCCAGGCAGCGAAGAACGAGTGCGGCCTGGACGAGTACGAAGTCCGCCGCTACGTCGGCTGGTACCGGCACGTCACCTTGGCCATGCTCGCCCACACCTTCCTCGTTGCGATGAGCGCGCGAGCAGCCGAAAAAGGGGATCCACCGGTGAGGATGCCGTGGTCATCGAGCTCACCGTGGCAGAAGTGCGGCGACTCCTGGCAGCTCACACACCCCGAGACGTTCACACCCTCACTCACGTGTTGAGCTGGTCGCACTGGCGCCGACGACGCCAAGCGGTGGCCCGCCGCTGCCACTACCGACGTCGGGGGCACTCCTTCGAGGGGCGTGCGGGCAGAAGCCGTCCGTGACGACTTCCCGCCCGCTACACTCCCACCGCTCGACGTTTCCCCAGGTCAAGCCACGAAGTACTGCTGGAGTATTAGTACTGCAGCCGCAGTTGCTGTGACCGGCGGTCGGGCTCTCCGTTGAGCTGGGCATGGGTGGGGACGTCACGGTTGATGAGGTGCGCCGCTGGGCGGCGGGTCTGGATGTTCTGCATGCCCGGATCGGTGGGCATTTCCGTCGCTCGGAGCCGCGTCGGCGGGCAGGGAAGTATCTGCGCGGGCTGCTCGCGCCGTGGGAGCGCAAGAACGGCTGGACGCTGGCGGAGGAAGCGGGCGAGCTGTGCCCGGACGGTATGCAGCGGTTGCTGAACCAGGCCGACTGGGACGCGGATGCGGTCCGGGATGAGGTTCGCGGCTTCGTGCGGGAGCAGTTGGGGGCCGAGGACGGCGTGCTGGCCGTGGACGAGACCGGGTTCGTCAAGAAGGGCGCCCGGTCGGCCGGCGTGCAGAGGCAGTACACCGGCACCTCTGGGAAGATCGACAACTGCCAGGTGGGGGTGTTCTTGGCCTACGCCTCCACGAGAGGGCGGGGCGTTGATCGACCGGGAGTTGTACCTGCTGACCTCCTGGATTGAGGATCCGGCCCGCCGGGCGGATGCGAGGATCGGTGACGAGGTCACCTTCCGCACCAAGCCGGCGCTGGCCCGCACGATGCTGGAGCGGGCGGTTGCCGCGAAGGTGCCGTTTCGCTGGGTGACCGGCGACGAGGTCTACGGCCAGGACCCGGTGCTGCGCGGCTGGCTGGCCGGGCAGCGTCTGAGCTACGTGCTGGCGGTCTCCTGCAAGCACCGGTGCGGGCCGCGCGGACAGAATGCCCGCACCGTCTCGGCGATCCTGCCGGAACATGCCTGGGAGATCCGCTCCGCCGGAGAGGGCGCCCACGGCCTGCGTGAATACGCCTGGGCCCTGGTCCCGCTGCCTGGCAGGGGCGATGACGGCTTTGACGACGCCCTACTGATCCGCCGCAGGCTCGCCGACGGCGAACGGGCCTACTACCTGGTGCACGCGCCCGTGAACACTCCGCTTGCCGAGATCGTCCGCGCTGCCGGGGCCCGCTGGGCGATCGAGGAGTGTTTCCAGGCAGCCAAGAACGAGGCCGACCTGGACCACTACCAAGTCCGTCAGTACCCGGCCTGGTACCGGCACATCACCCTGGCCATGGCGGCCGCCGCCCACCTGACCGCCGTCCGGACCACCACCGGTGAAAAGGGGGAGACAGCCGCGACCTGATCCGGCTGAGCGTGAACGAGATCCGCCGCCTGCTGAGCAGGTTCGCTCACACCGCCCGGTACGAAGCCGGTCACTTCCTGCACTGGTCATACTGGCGCCGCCGCCATCAACACCGCGCCCGTCTCAGCCACTATCGCCGGCGAGGCCAACGACCCCCGTAGCACTGGCTGGATCCGGACTCCGGATCAGAACCGCCCGGGACAATAATGATCACATTGTGCGCTGGGGGGCTGCGTCATCCTTTTCTTGATTTTCGCTTGCGATGTGCTCTTTTGGATCTTCCTTGTGGGCGGTTTGGCCGCGCGCTACGCCGCTGGCTGGCGGATCCTCGGCGGCGCGCTGCTGCTGTGTGTCCCGCTGATTGATGTCGTGCTGCTGGGGGCCACCGTTCTGAGCATCCAGGACGGCGCTGAGCCGACGGTCTGGCACGGCCTGTCGGCGGCCTACCTCGGAATCACCGTGGTCTACGGCCACCGCACCGTCCGCTGGGCCGACGCGAAGTTCGCCCGCCGCTTCGGCGGAGCCGCTGCCGCGCGACGCCCTCAGCTCTACGGCCGCGTGGCCGTCGTGGACGCCTGGAAGTCCTGGCTCAGGTTCCTGCTCGCCTATGCGATCAGCGTCGGCCTGATCTTCGGCCTGGTGATGCTAATCGGCACTCTCGACGAAGGCGCTCCGCTACTTGTCTGGCTCAACCCGCTCACCAAGATCCTTATATACAGTCTCATCTGGCCGATAGCGACCACCATCTGGCCCGGCAAGGCGCCGGAGACAGCGAAGGAGAACCGCTGACCGGGGCGCCCCACGCACCGGCCGTCGACCGGGCATGTGGCCAGTGTCCGCGACCACCCGCTCCCGCAACTGCGGCTGCAGTATTAGTACTCCAGCAGTACTTCGTGGCTTGACCTGGGGAAACGTCGAGCGGTGGGAGTGTAGCGGGCGGGAAGTCGTCACGGACGGCTTCTGCCCGCACGCCCCTCGAAGGAGTGCCCCCGACGTCGGTAGTGGCAGCGGCGGGCCACCGCTTGGCGTCGTCGGCGCCAGTGCGACCAGCTCAACACGTGAGTGAGGGTGTGAACGTCTCGGGGTGTGTGAGCTGCCAGGAGTCGCCGCACTTCTGCCACGGTGAGCTCGATGACCACGGCATCCTCACCGGTGGATCCCCTTTTTCGGCTGCTCGCGCGCTCATCGCAACGAGGAAGGTGTGGGCGAGCATGGCCAAGGTGACGTGCCGGTACCAGCCGACGTAGCGGCGGACTTCGTACTCGTCCAGGCCGCACTCGTTCTTCGCTGCCTGGAAACACTCTTCGATCGCCCACCGGGCGCCGGCGACGCGCACCAGTTCGTCCACGCCGACATCCAGCGGTGCGTAGCCGAGGTAGTAGGCGATCTCGTCCGGCCGACTCAAGCTGCGCCGTGCCAGCGCCCACCGTCGACGGATCAACACGCCGTCCTGGTGGTCGTACTCGGACTGGGCGCAACTGGACGGCCGCCCAGTCGTATTCGCGCTGTCCCTTCGCGCCCGTCCCGCAGGAACGGCGTTCCCATGCCTGGTCGGGGGC
>NZ_JAJKLK010000020.1 GCF_020982545.1 Streptomyces sp. MNU76
CCAACGACCCCCGTAGCACTGGCTGGATCCGACTCCGGATCAGAACCGCCCGGACAATAATGATCACATTGTGCGCTGGGGGCTGCGTCATCCTTTCTTGATTTTCGCTTGCGATGTGCTCTTTTGGATCTTCCTTGTGGGCGGTTTGGCCGCGCGCTACGCCGCTGGCTGGCGGATCCTCGGCGCGCTGCTGCTGTGTGTCCCGCTGATTGATGTCGTGCTGCTGGGGCCACCGTTCTGAGCATCCAGGACGGCGCTGAGCCGACGGTCTGGCACGGCCTGTCGGCGGCCTACCCTCGAATCACACCGGTTCTACGGCCACCGCACCGTCCGCTGGGCCGACGCGAAGTTCGCCCGCCGCTTCGGCGGAGCGCCGCTGCCGCGGACGCTCCAGCTCTACGGCCGCGTGGCCGTCGTGGACGCCTGGAAGTCCTGGCTCAGGTTCCTGCTCGCCTATGCGATCAGCGTCGGCCTGATCTTCGGCCTGGTGATGCTAATCGGCACTCGACGAAGGCGCTCCGCTACTTGTCTGGCTCAACCCGCTCACCAAGATCCTTATATACAGTCTCATCTGGCCGATAGCGACCACCATCTGGCCCGGCAAGGCGCCGGAGACAGCGAAGGAGAACCGCTGACCGGGGCGCCCCACGCACCGGCCGTCGACCGGGCATGTGGCCAGTGTCCGCGACCACCCGCTCCCGCAACTGCGGCTGCAGTATTAGTACTCCAGCAGTACTTCGTGGCTTGACCTGGGGAAACGTCGAGCGGTGGGAGTGTAGCGGGCGGGAAGTCGTCACGGACGGCTTCTGCCCGCACGCCCCTCGAAGGAGTGCCCCCGACGTCGGTAGTGGCAGCGGCGGGCCACCGCTTGGCGTCGTCGGCGCCAGTGCGACCAGCTCAACACGTGAGTGAGGGTGTGAACGTCTCGGGGTGTGTGAGCTGCCAGGAGTCGCCGCACTTCTGCCACGGTGAGCTCGATGACCACGGCATCCTCACCGGTGGATCCCCTTTTTTCGGCTGCTCGCGCGCTCATCGCAACGAGGAAGGTGTGGGCGAGCATGGCCAAGGTGACGTGCCGGTACCAGCCGACGTAGCGGCGGACTTCGTACTCGTCCAGGCCGCACTCGTTCTTCGCTGCCTGGAAACACTCTTCGATCGCCCACCGGGCGCCGGCGACGCGCACCAGTTCGTCCACGCCGACATCCAGCGGTGCGTAGCCGAGGTAGTAGGCGATCTCGTCCGGCCGACTCAAGCTGCGCCGTGCCAGCGCCCACCGTCGACGGATCAACACGCCGTCCTGGTGGTCGTACTCGGACACTGGGCGCAACTGGACGGCCGCCCAGTCGTATTCGCGCTGTCCCTTCGCGCCCGTCCCGCAGGAACGGCGTTCCCATGCCTGGTCGGGGGCCTGCTCGAAGGCCTTGTCGATGCGTGGGCCGGCCAGGGAGAACTGGGACTTGGGGACGGCGAGGACGTAGCCGACGCCGGATGATTCCAGCATCCGGCGGAAGCGGTTGTCCTGTCCGTAGGCGGCGTCCGCCGTGACCCAGGCGACCGGCAGCGGCGAGGCCAGCGCCCTGCGGACGATCGTCGCCGCGAGGGTGTTCTTGGTGGCGAACTCCCGCTCGTCGGGGACCTTGGCGGCGCGGCAGCGGTCACGGTCGTCCGTCCAGGACTTGGGCAGGTAGAGCTCCCGGTCCACCAGGGCGCGGCCGGCTGTGCTGGTGTAGGCGGCGAAGACGCCGATCTGGCAGTTCTCGGTGCGGCCGGCGGTGCCGGAGTACTGCCTTTGGACTCCGGCGGATGTAGTGCCCTTCTTCAGGAACCCGGTGTCGTCGATGATCAGCACGCCGTCGGGGCGGCCGAGGTGTTCGGCGACGTAGGTCTGCAGGTCGTCGCGGATGTCGTCGGGGTTCCAGCGGGCTCGGGAGAGCAGGTGCTGCAGTCCGTCCGGGGTGGCGTGGCCGGCGTGTTCGGCAAGTTGCCAGCTGTTTTTTCGGGCCACCGGGGCGAGCAGTGCGCGCACGTAGTCCCGCATGCGGCGGCGTGGTTCGACACGGCCGAAGTGGCGCCCGATGGTGGTGAAGAGGTGGTCCAGGTCGCGGTCCCAGGTCTCGGCTGCCTGTTCGGTGATCACGACCCGAGGCTTCCCAGGCCCGGGGCGACCTTGCCATCGGGGGCACTCCTTCGAGGGGCGTGCGGGCAGAAGCCGTCCGTGACGACTCCCCGCCCGCTACACTCCCACCGCTCGACGTTTCCCCAGGTCAAGCCACGAAGTACTGCTGGAGTATTAGCGCCTTACCTGCGGTGGTGCTTCTCTACTTCCGCGGACAGTTACGCTTGTCATGCCCGCGGAAGTTGCAGACGCTGCACTTCCCAGCGTTAGGGGAGACGTCGCACGACCGAATGTCGTGCCCTCCCTCGCCGCACAAAGAGCAAGTGCGGGTCCTGCTCGCGCTCATTTCCCCTCCGCATTGTCCGTTGCTTGCCACCCTCGCACGGGAGTCTAATGCCGTAAACCTGCTGGTTCGGCGTTTTGTCAGACTACTGACGCTCCCGACCTTCCTCTTTCCGGGCAAGTGCCTACTTAGACGTCGTTTCTTATGGCGTGATTGTTCGTTGAGCCGTGCATGACGGATCTGGTTGAGCGTTTGGTGCCGGACGAGTTGTGGGTGCTGTTCAGGCGGGTGGTGCCACCGACGGTGGTGATACGCCCGCAGGGCGGTGGCCGACGTCGGGCGGGTGACCGCGAAGTCCTGGCGGCGATCATCTTCGTGGCGACGTCGGGCTGCACGTGGCGGCAGCTGCCGCCGGTCTTCGGCCCCGCCTGGCCCACGGTCTACCGCAGGTTTGCCCAGTGGAGCCGGGACCGGGTCTGGGCGAGGCTCTACCGCGTGATCCTCGACGAACTCGGAGCGCGGGGAGAGCTGGACTGGTCGCGGTGCGCGATCGACTCGGCCAGTCTGCGGGCGGCAAAAGGGGGCCACTGACGGGACCGAATCCGACCGATCGCGGCAAGCTGGGATCGAAGATCCACCTGATCTGTGACCGGAACGGGCTGCCGCTGTCCCTGGGTATCTCCGGTGCGAACATGCACGACAGCCAGGGCCTGGAGCCGCTCGTGCGCGGCATCCCGCCGCGGCCCCCGGCGCCGACGGCCGGAGAAGCTGCACGGGGACAAGGGCTACGACTACGACCACCTGCGCCGATGGCTCGGTCGGCGAGGCATCCGCCATCGCATCGCACGCAAGGGCGTCGAGTCCTCGCAGCGGCTGGGCCGGCATCGTTGGGTGGTCGAGCGAACGGTGTGCGCCACGAGGCGCCCTGTTTGTATCCCCGGCTCAGCCGGGAGGAACTCGGAAGGAGGTTCCTGGGCCGAATGACTCACCTGGATCCGAAAGGCGAAGGGGACAAGAGCATGTCAGCAAACCGGTGACTGGGCCCAATTGTCAGGGACGGTGTGCCGGGCGGCCCGCGCGATATGGCGAAGACTGCATTGTTTGAAGCCCAATCTCCAGAAGATGCAAGTTCCCATCCGTCGGAAAGACAGTTGAAACCGACGCCACGCCTGCACTGGCTTCTATTGTTGGCCGGTGCAACTTCCGGGCGGTGGAGCGATGTCCAGCGAGGACATTCAAGGAGATGAGTGGGACGCCTGTGTCGCGCTAGCACGTACAGACAGGGACGAACGTGGGATCGCCTACGGGACGCGAGTCCTATGGCGACGGAGGCCCCGTAGTAGTCGCCGGAGTGACGCCCGGCCGGGGAGGACGGGAAAGCCGCCCGCAGGGCGAAGGGGGCCAGGTGATTCGGACACCCGGATATGGGGAGGTATGCGAAATGCAGAGCGCCGCAACGGTGCTGGGTGTCCTGCGTGAGCGCGGCAGGCGCCATCTGCCGTGCAATGAGCTGTATCGACAGTTGTTCAACCCGCAGTTGTATCTGCTGGCCTACGGTCGTATCTATGCCAACCACGGCGCGATGACGCCCGGGGCCACGCCGGAAACCGTGGACGGCATGTCCCAGCGGAAGATCGACCGGATCATCGAGGCGATGCGCCATGAGCGCTACCGCTTCCGGCCGGTTCGACGCGTGCACATCCCGAAGAAGAACGGAAGCACGCGCCCTCTTGGGCTGCCGACCTGGTCGGACAAGCTCGTCGGGGAGGTGGTCCGCTTGCTCTTGGAGGCGTACTACGAGCCGACGTTCTCCGACCGATCGCATGGATTTCGTCCCCGAAGGGGCTGCCACACCGCGCTGCGGGAGGTGGCCCACACCTGGACCGGGACGTCCTGGTTCATCGAAGGGGACATCGCCGACTGCTTCGGCAGCCTGGATCACCAGGTCCTGCTGTCGATCCTCGGCGAGAAGATCCATGACCAGCGGTTCCTGCGGCTGGTGCGCAACATGCTGACAGCCGGATACCTGGAGGACTGGAAATGGGGAGCCACGCTCTCCGGAGCGCCGCAAGGCGGAGTGGCCTCCCCGATCCTGTCCAACATCTATCTGCACAAGTTGGACGAGTTCGTCGAGAAGGTTCTGATCCCGGAGTGCACCCGTGGAGAGCGCCGGGCTCGTAACCCGGCGTATTTGGAGTTGCAAAATCTGCTGGCGAAAGCCCGCCGGCGCGGTGACCGGCCTGAGGCCCGGACATTGCGTCAGCGGATGGTGAGCCTGCCGAGCGCGGATCCCAACGATCCGTCATATCGCAGGCTTCGCTATGTCCGCTACGCAGACGACCACCTCCTCGGATTTACCGGACCGAAAGCCGAGGCCGAGCAGATCAAGCATCGCCTGGCCGAGTTCCTGCGTGACGAACTCAAGCTGGAACTCTCCCAGGAGAAGACGCTGGTAACCCACGCCCGTACCCGGGCGGCACGGTTTCTCGGTTACGAGATCACGACCCAGCACAACGACACGAAGAAGACCGGCCGCTACCGCAGGGTGAATGGCCAGATCGCCCTTCGTGTCCCCAGGGACGTGATCAAAGCCAAATGCGATCCCTACCTCGCCCGCGGAAAGCCCGCGAAGCGAACGGAACTGACCAACGGCAGCGATCACGCGATCGTCGCCACGTTCGGAGCCGTCTACCGGGGCATCGTCCAGTACTACCTGCTTGCCGGAGACGTCTTCCGGCTGCACCGGCTGCAATGGGTGATGGAGACCTCCATGCTCAAGACCCTTGCGGGCAAGCACCGTTCGACCGTGACGAAGATGGCCGCCAGGCACAAGGCCAGAATCGACACGCCCAACGGGCCCCGAGTCTGCTTCGAGGCCCGCATCGAGCGGGAGAACAGGAAGCCGCTGGTGGCGCGGTTCGGTGGCATCCCTCTCCAGCAGCAGCGGTCGGCGAAGGTCGTCGACCGTCGGCCTGTCTGGGTGGACTATCCGCAGAAGGAGCTGATCACCCGGCTCCTGGCGGACACGTGCGAGGTCTGCGGGGCCACCGGTGATGTCCAGGTGCATCACGTCCGAGCCCTTGCCGATCTCGCCCGTGCCGGATGGCCGCCGTCCGACTGGGCGCGCGTCATGCTCGACCGGCGGCGCAAGACCCTTGTGGCCTGCGCTGCCTGCCATGACCGTATCCACGAGGCACGAACGGCCAGATCACCCACGCCGTGATCACTGGAGAGCCGGATGACTCTCATCGGATACCGGAGGCTAGCGGGGCAGGCGTTTGACGGCTTGGTGTGTCACACCCATCCGCCATGCTCGCCAGCATGAACGAAAACGCCTTCTGGCAGCTCATCGAAGCGTGTAGCTCCTCCATCGACCCCGAGGGGATGAGCTTGCCGCTGCCCTGACAGCCCACCTGACGAACGGCTCGGTATCCGACGTGATCGGTTTCGCTGAGCAGCTCTCCTGGGCCCTGTACAGGCTGGACCGTAGGGAATACGGCGATGACCTGTCGAGCGACCAGTTCCTCTACACCCGAGCGGCGGTCGTCGCAGCTGGACGTGAGGAGTACGAGAGCGTACTTCGCGACCCACAGAGG
>NZ_JAJKLK010000021.1 GCF_020982545.1 Streptomyces sp. MNU76
TCGTCGGGGAGGTGGTCCGCTTGCTCTTGAGGAGGCGTACTACGAGCCGACGTTCTCCGACCGATCGCATGGATTTCGTCCCCGAAGGCTGCCACCGCGCTGCGGGAGGTGGCCCACACCTGGACCGGGACGTCCTGGTTCATCGAAGGGGACATCGCCGACCGCTTCGGCAGCCTGGATCACCAGGTCCTGCTGTCGATCCTCGGCGAGAAGATCAGCGGTTCCTGCGGCTGGTGCGCAACATGCTGACAGCCGGATACCTGGAGGACTGGAAATGGGGAGCCACGCTCTCGGAGCGCCGCAGGCGGAGTGGCTCCCCGATCCTGTCCAACATCTATCTGCACAAGTTGGACGAGTTCGTCGAGAAGGTTCTGATCCCGGAGTGCACCCGTGGAGAGCGCCGGGCTCGTAACCCGGCGTATTTGAGTTGCAAAATCTGCTGGCGAAAGCCCGCTTGCGCGGTGACCGGCCTGAGGCCCGGACATTGCGTCAGCGGATGGTGAGCCTGCCGAGCGCGGATCCCAACGATCCGTCATATCGCAGGCTTCGCTATGTCCGCTACGCAGACGACCACCTCCTCGGATTTACCGGACCGAAAGCCGAGGCCGAGCAGATCAGCATCGCCTGGCCGAGTTCCTGCGTGACGAACTCAAGCTGGAACTCTCCCAGGAGAAGACGCTGGTAACCCACGCCCGTACCCGGGCGGCACGGTTTCTCGGTTACGAGATCACGACCCAGCACAACGACACGAAGAAGACCGGCCGCTACCGCAGGGTGAATGGCCAGATCGCCCTTCGTGTCCCCAGGGACGTGATCAAAGCCAAATGCGATCCCTACCTCGCCCGCGGAAAGCCCGCGAAGCGAACGGAACTGACCAACGGCAGCGATCACGCGATCGTCGCCACGTTCGGAGCCGTCTACCGGGGCATCGTCCAGTACTACCTGCTTGCCGGAGACGTCTTCCGGCTGCACCGGCTGCAATGGGTGATGGAGACCTCCATGCTCAAGACCCTTGCGGGCAAGCACCGTTCGACCGTGACGAAGATGGCCGCCAGGCACAAGGCCAGAATCGACACGCCCAACGGGCCCCGAGTCTGCTTCGAGGCCCGCATCGAGCGGGAGAACAGGAAGCCGCTGGTGGCGCGGTTCGGTGGCATCCCTCTCCAGCAGCAGCGGTCGGCGAAGGTCGTCGACCGTCGGCCTGTCTGGGTGGACTATCCGCAGAAGGAGCTGATCACCCGGCTCCTGGCGGACACGTGCGAGGTCTGCGGGGCCACCGGTGATGTCCAGGTGCATCACGTCCGAGCCCTTGCCGATCTCGCCCGTGCCGGATGGCCGCCGTCCGACTGGGCGCGCGTCATGCTCGACCGGCGGCGCAAGACCCTTGTGGCCTGCGCTGCCTGCCATGACCGTATCCACGAGGCACGAACGGCCAGATCACCCACGCCGTGATCACTGGAGAGCCGGGCTCTCATCGGATACCGGAGGCTAGCGGGGGCAGGCGTTTGACGGCTTGGTGTGTCACACCCATCCGCCATGCTCGCCAGCATGAACGAAAACGCCTTCTGGCAGCTCATCGAAGCGTGTAGCTCCTCCATCCCCGACCCCGAGGGGGATGAGCTTGCCGCTGCCCTGACAGCCCACCTGACGAACGGCTCGGTATCCGACGTGATCGGTTTCGCTGAGCAGCTCTCCTGGGCCCTGTACAGGCTGGACCGTAGGGAATACGGCGATGACCTGTCGAGCGACCAGTTCCTCTACACCCGAGCGGCGGTCGTCGCAGCTGGACGTGAGGAGTACGAGAGCGTACTTCGCGACCCACAGAGGTTCACGCCGTACGCCAACGACCTCATCTGGGCCGAGGCCCTGCTCTACGTGCCCGACAACACTTACAGGCACCTCACCGGTGACGAATGGGACCGCAACACCCGATACAGCTACGAGTCGTATTCCAACACTGCTGGGTGGACCGACGCATGACACCAGCGATCACTCTCACCTCACCATTTGAAACGACGTCTTAGTAGGCCGGGCCCACGCTCATGGACTCGCCTGTGTGCCCCCTGCCGGCGCAGCCGGGATGAGCACTTGGCATACGACGGGCCGGGGAACCGCCCAACCCACCCCCACAGCCCTGGAGGCCTACGCGTACGACCTCCTCACCACCCCGAAAGGTCCTCTCAGTTCTGAGGACGCCGAGAACAAGCTCGAGCCAGAGATGTAGGACGAGGATTCCGCCAGAGCGCGGACGTCTGCTGCCGGTCGGACCCGTGATCATTCTCCGGGGTTCTTCGCATAGGGTCGCTGTACGTTGATCGTTCGATCGGAGCGCAGTGTGCCCCGCGATCCGGTCGTCCCTAGTCGCTACAGGAGTACCCATGTCACAAGAGCCGCAGACCATCCTGACCAGGCGGGGACTGCTGCGCGTGGGCACCGGACTCGGCATCGCCGCAGTGGGTCTCGGTTACGGTGCGGGGACTGCGGCGGCCGCGGTGCCGGTGTCGCAGCGCTTCGACCTGACGCAACCCTCGCACGACCTGTACCGCGGCAAGTCGCTGCGCGACGCGACGGTTCAGCAGGGCTTCGCGTTCGACAACGTCAACCGGCGGCTGTTCGTCGCGCAGCGCCGCAACGGCACGTCCGAGACGGCCGGCGATCTCTGCGTCACGCAGCTCGACTTCTCCGGCAACTACGTCGGACACATGTACCTGACGGGCTTCGGACACGGGGTCGCCTTCGGAGCGCAGGGCGTGGGCTCGTCGACGTACCTCTGGACCGAAGTGGAGGCGAACGCGGGCGGCTACGGCAGGCGGCTCGCCCGGTTCAAGTTCACCAGCGGTACGACACTGGCGAACACGTCATCCGCGCTGACGAAGTACACCCCGGTGTCGGCGGCTACAGAGCACACCTGCTGCATCGACCCCGTCAACAACCGCCTGATCGTCCGCTACCACCTGAGTGACGGCAAGCACATAGCGGTCTACGGCCTCTCGGCGGCGTCGAACGGCGACTTCAGCTCGCCTCTCGCGAACTTCAAGCAGCCGAGCCTGCCCACACTGTCGCCGACCTTCCAGGGCTACGCCGCGTACGGCCAGTACCTTTACGCCATGACCGGGACCTCCTACGAGGCGAACGGCGGCGTCGTCGACTCCGAGATCACCAGCATCGACATGAACACCGGTGCGATCAAGCAGGGGCCGGAACTCACCAAGGCCGGCGAGTCCCTCGACTTCCGGGAGCCGGAGGGCCTGGCTGTCTACCAGACGGCCGCCGGCGAGGTCCGTCTCTTCCTCGGCTTCGCCTCGGGTTCGTCGGGCGACCGCCGCTCAAACTTGTTCTACAAGAACTCCCTTGTCTGATCCAGGAGTCCAGCAGGACTTTGCTGCCTGACGTTGCGGCAGGTGGCGCCGTTGTTCGGGGTCTCGAAGCCTGCGGCCGACCGCATCCTCGATCACTTGGCGCCCTTGCTGGCCATCTCGCCGGCCCGCCGACCGCGCAAAGACACCGTCTACATCGTCGACGGGACTCTGGTGCCCACCCGTGATCGCAGCGTGGCCGCGTCCAGTAAGAACTATCGGTACTCGACGAACGTGCAGGTCGTGATCGATGCCAACAGCCGCTTGGTAGTGGCGATCGGCCTGCCGCTGCCCGGCAGCCGCAACGACTGCCGGGCTTTCACGGAGTCCGGCGTCGACCGGGCCTGCCGCGGCGCACCGACCATCGCCGACGGTGGACACCAGGGCACCGGCCTGCTCATCCCGCACCGCAAACGACGAGGTCAGACGCACCTCAGCCCGCAGCAGGAAGCGGAGAATGCCGTCCACCGACGGGCGCGAGCCATTGCCCAGCCGGCGAACAGGGACGGGGGAAGGGTGTGGCCAGCGTCGGCGAGCAAGTCGGCCGGCTGGAAGGGTCGGGTCGATCGGTGCGAACGACCCGGGGCCGTTCGGGAGTGCCGCCGCGCCTTTCGCGCGGTGCGGCCGAACGTCGCTGGGTGGCCTTCCAGCCGCAGCGGACTGCGGACAACCCGTCGATGTGGGTTCGCCTGCCTCACGATGGCTCTAGAATCGCGTCCGCCCATGATCATTCTTGCTACAGACGGGATTACGGTGTCGATTTTCGCGAAACGGACCGCCACGCTTCTGGCCGCGACCGGTATGGCAGTCAGCATCTCCCTTGGTTCCGGCGCGGGCACAGCCGCGGCTGCTCCCACGCTGACCTACGACGTGAGCTGGTCTCAGACCAACAAATCGGCGATCTACTACCTCTACGCCAACGGTGCCTACGCCGGATTCGTGGAATGGCACGCTGACCCGGTGGGCTCCACCCCTGGTGACGCGCTGCGGGCGCGTGACAGCACGGCAGACGGGTGGGGCGTCGAGGCGACGGTCCGTACGGTCACGCTCGGCTGGTCCCGTACGGCTTCCACCCAGGGATACCCGTCCCCCTACACGACTCCGTGGAAGACCGGCAACCTCGATGAGTGGACCAAGCTGATACTCACGGGCTGCCTGGTGAAGGGCTCGGAGGAGGTCTGCACCGCGGGCCACTACGTCTACGCGTAGCCGTGGCCCCTCGACGGGACGAACCGGCGGGCGGCGGGAGGGGGATCCGTGATCCCGCCACTGCGTGGTACCGGTAGTTCTTGGACCGCTCGCCACGGAGTTGTGTCCGTCGCTGGTTACTCGACGGTCGCCGGGGTGGCGACCTGGTCGCACAACTCGAACAGCGGGAACCACTCCTAACGGTTGTCCCGTATGAGGTGTGAGTTATCCGGCGAGGGAGAGGTTGTGGAGCCGGGCGATGCCCAGCATGGCCTGGTTAACGCCGTTGCCCTTGAGCCGGCAGTCCCGCAGGATCTTCCAGTTCTTCAACCGCGACAGGGCGGGTTCCACCCGGGCTCGCGCCCGTCGGTGGACGGCATTCTCCGCTTCCTGCTGCGGGCTGAGGTGCGTCTGACCTCGTCGTTTGCGGTGCGGGATGAGCAGGCCGGTGCCCTGGTGTCCACCGTCGGCGATGGTCGGTGCGCCGCGGCAGGCCCGGTCGACGCCGGACTCCGTGAAAGCCCGGCAGTCGTTGCGGCTGCCGGGCAGCGGCAGGCCGATCGCCACTACCAAGCGGCTGTTGGCATCGATCACGACCTGCACGTTCGTCGAGTACCGATAGTTCTTACTGGACGCGGCCACGCTGCGATCACGGGTGGGCACCAGAGTCCCGTCGACGATGTAGACGGTGTCTTTGCGCGGTCGGCGGGCCGGCGAGATGGCCAGCAAGGGCGCCAAGTGATCGAGGATGCGGTCGGCCGCAGGCTTCGAGACCCCGAACAACGGCGCCACCTGCCGCAACGTCAGGTTCGTGCGCCAGTAGCGACCAGCAACACCCGGTTCTCCAGCGGCAGCCGCCAGGGACGGCCGCGCTTCGGATCATCCGCTGAGATCGCCCCACCCATGCCCAGGCAACGCACCAACTGCCCCACCGGTTACGGGACAACCTCTAGCTGCCGGGCATGCTCGTTGCGGCAGCATCCGCCCGACGGGCCCTACTTCGCCCCTGAGCCGTTGGCATCCCCGGCGGTGAAGAGGGCCCACGGAGCGGCCGCACGGACGCACCGGAGGGCTTCCCATGTTGTCTAGGCCCACCGTCAAACGACTGCTGGGACCAGAACGTCAGGCATCAACTGGGATCCGACATCGTGCTGCCCTGTGGTGTAGAACCCTGAGCATGGGGAGTGAGCGGCGGGAGCGGATGCGGGCGCTTGGTGCGCGTCTTCGGGAACTGCGGGCAGAAACCGGGTTGACCGGTGCTGTGCTGGCGCAGCGCGCTGGGGTGGGGCAGCCGACCGTGTCCAAGGTAGAGACCGGGCGCATGGTTCCGAGCATTGATGTGCTCGACCGGCTCTCGCGGGCCCTCGGCCTCGATGAGTCGACCGCTCGTGAGGTCCGTGAGCTGCTGTACGCCGTGATGGCCGCTCCGGGCGCTGATCAACAAGCAGCGGGCACAACTCCGAGCGCCGGTAGCACCGTTGATGGGCGCTCGCCGACAACTTCCGCGCGAAGCTTCTCCGGGCTGCTCAGAAGGGGGAGGCGTTCGACATGGAAACCGGGCTGCCAGACTCCATGGCACCTGCCAAGGAGTCTCGTACCTGGTACGACTTCGCGCGGGCGTACGTCGCCATGAAGTGGCCGCACGCCGCTCCGAACTCCCGCGACAGTCTGAACGAGACCATGACCCTCGTCACGACTGAACTCCTGGGTGATCGGTCTGGGCGCCCGGCCGACGACATCTTGCGGCGTGCTCTGCGCGGCTGGGCCTTCGTCGTCCAGACCGGGGACGGGAACGAACCCCCGGTGGACATCGGAAACGCTCTTCGCTGGGTGGCCAAAGCCTCGCTGCCGCTGGCCACGCTCAAGAATCCGGCGGACATTCGCCGTGTCCTCGACTCGCTCAAGCTCAGGCTTTCCGGGGATCCGGCGGCTGCCGAGACGGTGAGGCGAAAGCGGGCGGTCCTCTTCAACGCCCTGGCCTACGCGGTCGAACTGGGGGAGCTGCCTGAGAACCCCGTGACGCTCGTGAAGTGGAAGCTGCCCAAGGTCACCAAGGAAGTGGACCGCCGGGTTGTGGTGAACCCTCAGCAAGCCCGGGATCTCCTCGCTGCGGTCTCGTACGTGGGCGGCTACCGCCGGGCCCGTGGACGCCGCCTCGTCGCCCTCTTCGCCTGTATGTACTTCGGTGGGCTGCGGCCGGCGGAAGCTGTGGGTCTGCGACGCCTGGACTGCACGTTGCCGGAGGCGGGTTGGGGTTCGCTGATTCTGGAGAAGACCCGCCCGACCGTCGGAAAGCGCTGGACCGGAACGGGGGAAGTGCACGACAACCGGGGCCTCAAGAACCGCCCCGCGAACGAAACCCGGATCGTCCCCATCCCGCCTCGCCTCGTCCGCGTACTCCTCGCCCACATCAAGGAATTCGGCACCGCCAAGGACGGACGGATGTTCGCCAACGAACGCGGGGGAGTGGTCGCCTCTACCACCTACTGGCGTGTCTGGGACGAGGCTCGACACCTGGCGCTCACGCCGGAGCAGGTGGCCTCGCCGTTGGCGGCTCGACCGTACGACCTGCGGCACGCCGCGCTCTCCTCCTGGCTCAACGCTGGTGTGGACCCCACCGAGGTTGCCGAGCGGGCGGGCAACAGCGTTGAGGTGCTCCTGAGCCGGTACGCCAAGTGCCTCGACGGTCGGCAGGACGTCGCCAATCGGCGGATCGCCGAACTCCTCGGCGAGGATGACGACCAGGAGAACGGGCCCGGCGCCGGGCCCTGATCCACGCGCTCCTCACGCACACCTGCGGCATGATGGCCCCTGGACTCAGGTCCGGGGGCCTCGTCGTTTCCCGGGTCCCACCTGCGGGTTCGTGCTCTGCGGCCAGTCCACACATAGTCCACAGCACCCGACATACAGCCGCTCCGAGCGGCACACGGCTGCACATACGCGAAGACCCCGGCCTCAGCGTTTCCGCTGGTGACGGGGTCTTTGGGCACCTCATGCAGGGTGCCCCCGGCAGGATTCGAACCTGCGCACACGGCTCCGGAGGCCGTTGCTCTATCCCCTGAGCTACGGGGGCGTGCCGGGCGCCTTGTTTGGCGGCGACGGGTAGAACCCTACCAGCTCCCCGAGGGAGATCATGAACGGTTTTCGTGGGGGAGGGAGTGGGGTTGAGCGGCCCAGGACCGCCCGCAGGGGGTGGAAGTGGGGAAAACCCGGACGCGGCGGTGGGTGTCGACCTACTCTCGAGTTGTGCCAGGCGCGTCCGGCCGGGTGCTTGTTGTGGACGACAACAAGGTCATCCGGCAGCTGATCAGGGTCAACCTCGAGCTGGAGGGCTTCGAGGTGGTGACCGCGGCTGATGGTGCCGAATGCCTGGACGTCGTTCATCAGGTGCGGCCCGACCTCATCACCCTCGACGTCGTCATGCCTCGGCTCGACGGTCTCCGTACCGCCGCCCAGCTCCGCGGCGACCCGCGCACACGGCGTCTGCCACTCGCCATCGTCAGCGCCTGTACCCAACACGAGGTCGAGGCCGGGCTCGACGTCGGCGTCGACGCGTTCCTCGCCAAGCCCTTCGAACCGAGCGAACTCGTCTCCTTGGTCCGGCAGTTGGTCGAGCAGGCGCGGCTCGGGAGCGGTGTGGCCGCGTCTGACGGGGGCGGCGGCGTCGCAGCCGACGGTCCAGTCGCCTCCGCCACCACCCTCGGCTCCGGCACCGCCACGTCCACCACCGCCCCCAACGCTGCCATCGCTCCCTCCTCCACCGCCGGGTCCACGGCTGGCGGCTCGGGCAACGGGAGCGACCAACCCGAGCGTGCCCAGCGCGCAGGCCGTACCGGAAGTTGATTCGAGGGCGCGACACCTGACGTCTGACACCTGACGCGTGACACCTGACACCTGACGCGTGACGCGTGACGCGTCAGGTGTCAGGTGTCTCCACGGACTCCTTCTCCTTCTCTTTGTGCTTCGGCCTCGCCAGAAGCCCCGCCCGTCCACATCGCGGACCCCGAGGTAAACCGGCTCGCATACCCACCTCCCTCCTCCCATACGCTTGTCCCCGTGACCCCCGTCGAGCTCTCCCGTACCGTGCTGCGCGCGGTGCGTCGTGCTGTCGACGACGGGGAGCTGAGCGTGGCCGTGCCCGCACGCGCCGTCGTCACCCCGCCGGGGCCCGGCGGGCGCGGGGACTACGCCACGAACATCGCCCTGCAGCTGGCCCGGCCCGCCGGTCGGCCTCCCCTGCAAGTCGCCGAGATACTGCGACCCCACCTCAGCCGCACCGACGGAGTCGCCGCCGTCGAGATCACCGGCCCCGGCTTCCTCAACATCCACCTCGACCGGGCCGCCGTCACCGCCCTCGTGCGCCGGATCCAGGGCAACGGGGGTGCTCCGGACACGACGAGTGCTCTTCCCTACGGTCACAGCGACACCCTCGCCGGGCACGTCGTCCGGCTGCGCATCCCGTACGACATCCGCGCCGAGGTCGTCGCCGACGCGCTCGTACGGATCATCGCCAGTCAGGGTGGTCGGGTCGAGGTCGATCACGTGTCCGGTCCACTTCTGAAGCCTGGTGCCGATGACCGGAGCCGGGCCACGCCGCTCGGCGCTCCGGAAACGGCCCTCACCAGCGCGCTCACCTCCTCCACCCCATCGACCTCCGCCCCGTCCCCGCCCCGGAGGACCCCACCCCCTCGGCCCCGACGCCCTCCGTTGGGCCCTGCTGCACCGGCCGCCCACGACCGGCCCCGGATCACGGCGGACCTCCTCGTGCAGCGGGCCGCCAACCCCGGGTCCGTTACGCCCACGCCCGGGCCCGCGCGCTCACCCGCAACGCCGCGGGCCTCGGGTTCACAGGCGACGTCACCACCCCGACGTCACCGCCCCAGACGTGGCCACCCCCTCGTCAGCGCCCTCACCGAGTACCCCTCCGTCCTCGCCCGAGCGGCCACGCACCGCGCTCCCGATCGTCTCGCCCGGCACCTGGTCGTCCTCGCCGACGCCCTGCTCGCCTTCCAGCACACGGTGCTGCCGCGCGGCGACGAGAAACCCTCGGCCGCCCACCGGGCCCGGCTGGCCCTTGCCGAAGCCGCCGGGACGGTGCTGGCCGGCGGCCTGTCCCTGCTCGGCATCGACGCACCCGAATATCTCTGAGCGAGCGAGGGAGCAAGCCAGGAGCGAGGAGCGAGCGAGCCGGAGGCCATAGCCCAAGCCCAGGTCCAACCAAGGTCCAAGCCAGGTCCGAGCCCGAACCGCAAGCCGAGCCGCCGACCGCAAGCCGCAAGCGAGCTAAGCGAAGCGCAGTCGAGCCGACAGTCACCGCCGCCCGCCCGCCCATCCGCCCGCACCACACCGCACCCGGCCAAAGCCCCCGCGCCGCCCGCCCAGAGAGCACACAGAAAGCCGTAGGAAAATGAGTCGTTCCGCACACCCCGCCGGGCCCCGTCACGCCGACGTGCTTCCCGAGGGGCACTATTCCGCCCCGCCTGCCGACCTGAACACGCTGGACCCGAAGGTGTGGGCGCAGACCGTCACCCGTACCCCCGACGGAGTCGTCAGCGTCGGCGGGATCGATGTGAAGGCGCTCGCGGAGGAGTTCGGTACGCCCGCGTACTTCGTCGACGAGGCCGACTTCCGCGCGCGGGCGCGCGCCTGGCGCACCGCGTTCGGGCAGGACGCCGACGTGTTCTACGCGGGCAAGGCGTTCCTGTCCCGGGCCGTCGTGCGCTGGCTGCACGAGGAGGGGCTCAACCTCGACGTCTGCTCCGGCGGCGAGCTGGCCACCGCGCTCTCCGCCGGTATGCCCGCCGACCGCATCGCCTTCCACGGCAACAACAAGTCCGAGAGCGAGATCCGCCGGGCCGTCGAGGCCGGCGTCGGGCGGATCGTGCTCGACTCCTTCCAGGAGATCGTGCGCGTCGCGCACATCGCCCAGTCGCTCGGCACGCGGCAGCGGGTGCAGATCCGCGTCACCGTCGGCGTCGAGGCCCACACCCACGAGTTCATCGCCACCGCCCACGAGGACCAGAAGTTCGGGATTCCGCTCGCAGGCGGGCAGGCCGCCGAAGCCGTGCGGCGGGCGCTCAAGCTCGACGGGCTCGAACTCATCGGCATCCACAGCCACATCGGTTCGCAGATCTTCGACACCTCCGGGTTCGAGGTCGCCGCCCACCGTGTCGTCGGGCTGCTCAAGCAGATCCGTGACGAGCACGGCGTCGAGCTGCCCGAGATCGACCTCGGCGGCGGGCTCGGCATCGCCTACACCAGCGACGACGACCCCCGTGAGCCCCACGAGATCGCCAAGGCGTTGACCGAGATCGTCAACCGGGAGTGCGACACCGCCAAGCTGCGCGCCCCGCGCATCTCCGTCGAGCCGGGGCGGGCCATCGTCGGGCCCACCGCCTTCACGCTCTACGAGGTCGGGACCATCAAGCCGCTGGACGGGCTGCGGACGTACGTGTCCGTCGACGGGGGAATGTCGGACAACATCAGGACCGCGCTCTACGACGCCGAGTACAGCGTCGCGCTGGTGTCCCGGACCTCCGACGCCGAGCCGATGCTCGCGCGTGTGGTCGGCAAGCACTGCGAGAGCGGTGACATCGTGGTGAGGGACGCGTTCCTGCCTGCGGACCTGGCACCGGGTGACCTGATCGCCGTGCCGGCGACGGGCGCGTACTGCCGTTCCATGGCGAGCAATTACAACCACGTCCTGCGCCCGCCGGTCGTCGCCGTCAATGATGGAGAGGCCCGTGTCATCGTCCGCCGCGAGACGGAGGAGGATCTTCTCCGGCTCGACGTCGGCTGAAGCGCGGCGGCAATAGAGGATGAAGAACCTCAGAGCCGGAAGATCTCCGTCCTCCGGCGCTGAGAAAATGAAATAGATGTCTCACGATCCGGACCAGGGATAGAAACTCCCGTCCGGTGAGTGAGACTGGTCCCACCGTGTTCGGTATGTCGGTATGTGAGGAAACGAGGTCGGATGATGCGTACGCGTCCGCTGAAGGTGGCGCTGCTGGGCTGTGGGGTTGTCGGCTCAGAGGTGGCGCGCATCATGACGACGCACGCCGACGATCTCGCCGCGCGCATCGGCGCCCCGGTGGAGCTCGCGGGCGTGGCGGTCCGGCGGCCCTCGCGGGTGCGTGAGGGCATCGACCCGGCGCTCGTCACCACCGACGCGACCGCCCTGGTCAAACGGGGGGACATCGACGTCGTCGTCGAGGTCATCGGCGGTATCGAGCCCGCCCGCTCCCTCATCACCACCGCGTTCGAGTACGGCGCCTCCGTCGTCTCCGCCAACAAGGCCCTCCTCGCCCAGGACGGCGCCGCCCTGCACGCCGCCGCCGGGGACCACGACGCGGACCTCTACTACGAGGCCGCCGTCGCCGGTGCCATCCCGCTGATCCGGCCGCTGCGCGAGTCCCTCGCCGGCGACAAGATCAACCGGGTGATGGGCATCGTCAACGGGACGACCAACTTCATCCTCGACAAGATGGACACCACCGGGGCCGGTTATCAGGAGGCCCTCGACGAGGCCACCGCCCTCGGGTACGCGGAAGCCGACCCGACCGCGGACGTGGAGGGGTTCGACGCCGCCGCGAAGGCCGCGATCCTCGCCGGTATCGCCTTCCACTCGCGCGTGCGGCTCGACGACGTGTACCGCGAGGGCATGACCGAGGTCACGGCGGCCGACTTCGCCTCCGCCAAGAACATGGGCTGCACCATCAAGCTGCTCGCCATCTGCGAGCGGGCCGCGGACGGCGGGTCCGTCACCGCGCGCGTGCACCCCGCGATGATCCCGCTGACCCACCCGCTGGCCTCCGTGCGCGGCGCCTACAACGCGGTGTTCGTGGAGTCGGACGCCGCAGGTCAGCTGATGTTCTACGGGCCGGGCGCGGGCGGTGCCCCCACCGCCTCCGCCGTGCTCGGTGACCTCGTGGCCGTATGCCGCAACCGCCTCGCCGGCTCCACCGGACCCGGCGAGTCCGCCTATGCCGCCCTGCCGGTCTCGCCGATGGGCGAGGTCGTCACGCGCTACCACATCAGCCTCGACGTCGCCGACAAACCGGGAGTTCTCGCCCAGGTGGCGACCGTGTTCGCGGAGCACGGTGTGTCGATCGATACGGTTCGGCAGACGGGCAAGGACGGCGAGGCCTCTCTCGTCGTCGTCACCCACCGCGCCTCCGACGCCTCCCTCACCGGGACCGTCGAGGCGCTGCGCAACCTCGACACCGTGCGGGGTGTCGCCAGCATCATGCGGGTTGAAGGAGAGTAACCAGCAATGACCCACCAATGGCGCGGAATCATCGAGGAGTACCGGGACCGGCTGCCCGTCTCCGACAGCACGCCGGTCGTGACGCTCCGCGAGGGCGGCACGCCCCTCGTACCCGCGCAGGTGCTCTCCGAGCGCACGGGCTGCGAGGTCCACCTCAAGGTGGAGGGCGCGAACCCCACCGGATCCTTCAAGGACCGCGGTATGACCATGGCCATCTCGCGTGCGAAGGAAGAGGGCGCGAAGGCCGTCATCTGTGCCTCCACGGGCAACACCTCTGCCTCCGCGGCCGCCTACGCCGTCCGCGCGGGCATGGTCTCGGCCGTGCTCGTCCCGCAGGGCAAGATCGCGCTGGGCAAGATGGGCCAGGCCCTGGTGCACGGCGCGAAGATCCTCCAGGTCGACGGCAACTTCGACGACTGCCTCACCCTCGCGCGTGAACTGAGCGACAACTACCCGGTGGCGCTGGTCAATTCAGTCAACCCGGTGCGGATCGAGGGCCAGAAGACCGCCGCGTTCGAGATCGTGGACATGCTCGGCGACGCCCCCGACATCCATGTCCTGCCGGTGGGCAACGCGGGCAACATCACGGCGTACTGGAGGGGCTACAAGGAGTACGCCGCCGACGGCATCGCCGCGAAGACGCCACGGATGTGGGGCTTCCAGGCCTCCGGTTCCGCGCCGATCGTGCGCGGCGAGGTCGTCAAGGACCCGTCGACGATCGCCACCGCGATCCGGATCGGCAACCCCGCGTCCTGGCAGTACGCCCTGGCCGCGCGGGACGAGTCCGGCGGCTTCATCGACGAGGTGACGGACCGTGAGATCCTGCGCGCCTACCGGCTGTTGGCCGCTCAGGAGGGTGTGTTCGTGGAGCCTGCCTCCGCCGCCTCCGTGGCCGGTCTGTTGAAGGCCGCCGAGGCCGGCAAGGTCGACCCGGGCCAGACCATCGTCTGCACGGTCACCGGCAACGGCCTGAAGGACCCCGACTGGGCCGTCGCGGGCGCCCCGCAGCCCGTCACGGTCCCGGTGGACGCGGCGACGGCGGCCGAGCGCCTCGGCCTCGCGTAACGACACGGACGGCTGCTCGCGTATCCTCTCGCCCAGCCGTTCGAAAAGACCTGGGAGTCGCGCGTAGACGTCGATTCTCGGGGGATAACCCTGACAGGACCCGACAGGGGGTGCACAGGGGGCTTACGACACGCATCGTGCGCCTCCTGTGCGCCCTATGTCGCCACAGAACCTTCCTTCGATAGGCTGTGGTGAACCCGCCCGCTGCATATGCCCCGCAAGGGTGCGGCGCCGCGCCGTCCTGAGCGGCCGCAGGGTTCCAGGTACCTGTCGAACGCCAATCGAATGTCATTCGACAATCGTCAATCTCGCAGCTCAAGGAGAGTCATCGAGCGATGGCCGGTCCAGCGTTCCGCGCCGCCGCCGTACGGGTGCGCGTCCCCGCCACCAGCGCCAACCTCGGTCCGGGCTTCGACGCCCTGGGTCTGTCGCTGGGGCTCTACGACGACGTGGTCGTCCGGGTGGCCGACTCCGGCCTGCACGTCGACATCGCGGGGGAGGGCAGCGAGACGCTCCCGCGCGACGAGCGGCATCTGCTCGTCCGCTCCCTGCGCACCGCCTTCGACCTGCTCGGCGGACAGCCCCGGGGCCTGGAGATCGTCTGCGCCAACCGCATCCCGCACGGCCGCGGTCTCGGCTCCTCCTCCGCCGCCATCTGCGCCGGCATCGTCGCCGCCCGTGCCGTGACCATAGGCGGGGACAACCGGCTCGACGACGCCGCGCTGCTCGAACTGGCCACGGAGATCGAGGGCCACCCCGACAACGTCGCGGCCTGCCTCCTCGGTGGTTTCACCCTCTCCTGGATGGAGGGCGGCGCCGCGCGGGCGATCAGGATGGACCCCGCGGATTCCATCGTTCCGGTGGTTTTCGTGCCCGGGAAGCCGGTTCTGACGGAGACAGCGCGCGGACTGCTCCCGCGCAACGTCCCGCACGTCGACGCTGCCACCAACGCGGGCCGGGCGGCCCTCCTCGTGGAGGCCCTGACCAGGCGCCCCGAACTGCTGCTGCCCGCGACCGAGGACCGGCTGCACCAGGAGTACCGGGCGCCCGCCATGCCGGAGAGCGCGGCCCTGGTCGAGCGACTGCGGGCCGACGGCGTCCCGGCGGTCATCTCCGGCGCCGGACCCACCGTCCTGGCCCTGGCCGACGAGGCCAGTGCCGACAAGGTGGCCGATCTCGCGGGTGCGGGATGGGCCGCGAACCGGCTGGACCTCGACGCCCGAGGGGCGTGCGTCCTGCCGCTCACCACCACCGTCGCCGAACGCGGCGTCGACACCGGCGACGCGTAGGGGCGCGGTTGCCGGATTTCGAGAGGGGGAATGTTTGTTGGATCCGGTAGTGTTAACCTCAAGTCTGCACCTGCCCCAGCCATGGCGAGGTGCTTATCGTCCCCGTCCGGGACAACCATTCTTCCGGGAGTCTCCCAAGCCGCACTGTGCTTCGTACGTCAAGCTGTACGCCGTACGCAGGCACTGAGCGGTCTGCCGAGCAGGCTCCGGAACCGGCGTTGCCGAGCCGCGTGACACAGACATTCAGTGCCACGGCCCGGAAAGCGCCGAATCACCAGAAATTCCCCTCCGCCGCCTTTGGCGGACCACCGCCCCGGCACGGTCCACCCGAACAGGACCGAAGCCGGACAGCACAAACGGTCGCCGAGCCAGAAGGCCGACGTCCGCTCCAGGGAAGGACCCTTCGTGAGCGACACCACCGATCTGATGGGCGCACGTGTCGAGGACACCGCTGCCGCGCCCGCCACGGACGCCGCGCCTGCCAGCGGTGCCGGCTCCCGGCGGCGCCGTGGCACCGGCCTCGAGGGCATGGTGCTGGCCGAGCTGCAGCAGGTCGCATCCGGCCTCGGCATCAGGGGCACCGCGCGGATGCGCAAGAGCCAGCTGATCGAGGTCATCAAGGAGGCGCAGGCGGGAGGGGGCGCCCCGGCGAAGGCCGAGGCCGCCGCCGAGACCAAGCCGAAGCGCCGCGCCACCTCAAAGGCGCGCACGGGCGACGACGCCGCCCCGGCCGAGAAGGCCACCGCCACCGCCAAGAAGACCGCTGCGTCGGCCGAGAAGGCCGAGAAGGCCGTGGCACAGCAGCAGATCGAGATCCCCGGCCAGCCGGCCGGTGGCGACGAGGCGCCCACCGAGCGCCGTCGGCGCCGTGCCACCGCCGACGCGGGCAGCCCCGAGACGGTCGCCGCCGAGGCGAAGAGCGAGCCCAAGGCCGAGACCCCGGCCGCGCCTGCCGAGACCAGGGCCGACGCCGGTGACCAGGGTGGCGAGGGCCGTCAGGGCCGCCGCGAGCGTGGCCGTGACCGGGGCGAGCGTGGGGACCGCGGTGAGCGCGGCGACCGCGGCCGCCGCGGCAAGGGCGACGAGCAGCAGGGCGGCGGCCAGCAGCAGCGCGACCGCGGCCAGCAGCAGGGCCAGCAGCAGAGTGGCGGCCGTCAGGACCGTCAGCGTGACAACGGCCCGCAGGACGACGACGACTTCGACGGCGGACGCCGTGGCCGTCGCGGCCGCTACCGAGACCGTCGTGGCCGCCGTGGCCGTGACGAGATGGGCGCCCCCGAGCCGCAGCTCGCCGACGACGACGTCCTGATCCCCGTCGCGGGCATCCTGGACATCCTCGACAACTACGCCTTCATCCGCACCTCGGGCTACCTGCCCGGCCCGAACGACGTCTACGTCTCCCTCGCCCAGGTCCGCAAGAACGGCCTGCGCAAGGGCGACCACGTCACCGGTGCCGTGCGTCAGCCCAAGGAGGGCGAGCGCCGCGAGAAGTTCAACGCGCTGGTCCGCCTGGACTCCCAGAACGGCATGGCGCCCGACTCCGGGCGCGGCCGCCCCGAGTTCAACAAGCTGACGCCGCTGTACCCGCAGGACCGCCTCCGTCTGGAGACGGACCCGGGCGTGCTCACCACCCGCATCATTGACCTGGTCTCGCCCATCGGTAAGGGGCAGCGCGGTCTGATCGTGGCCCCGCCGAAGACCGGTAAGACCATGATCATGCAGGCGATCGCCAACGCGATCACGCACAACAACCCCGAGTGCCACCTGATGGTCGTCCTCGTCGACGAGCGTCCGGAAGAGGTCACCGACATGCAGCGGTCGGTGAAGGGCGAGGTCATCTCCTCGACCTTCGACCGCCCGGCCGAGGACCACACGACGGTCGCCGAGCTCGCCATCGAGCGTGCCAAGCGCCTTGTCGAGCTGGGTCACGACGTGGTCGTGCTCCTCGACTCGATCACGCGTCTGGGCCGTGCCTACAACCTGGCGGCGCCGGCCTCCGGCCGCATCCTGTCCGGTGGTGTCGACTCGACCGCCCTGTACCCGCCGAAGCGCTTCTTCGGTGCGGCCCGGAACATCGAGGACGGCGGCTCGCTGACCATCCTCGCCACCGCCCTGGTGGACACCGGATCCCGCATGGACGAGGTGATCTTCGAGGAGTTCAAGGGCACCGGCAACATGGAGCTCAAGCTCGACCGCAAGCTCGCCGACAAGCGCATCTTCCCGGCGGTGGACGTGGACGCGTCCGGTACCCGTAAGGAAGAGATCCTGCTCGGCAACGAGGAGCTGGCGGTCGTCTGGAAGCTGCGCCGGGTGCTGCACGCGCTCGACCAGCAGCAGGCCATCGAGCTGCTCCTCGACAAGATGAAGCAGACCAAGTCGAACATCGAGTTCCTGATGCAGATCCAGAAGACGACGCCGACGCCCGGTAACGGCGACTAGGTCTCGTACCTCTGCAAGCACTGGGGCCACCCTCTTTGTGAGGGTGGCCCCAGTTTTCTGTATGCGACACGTGTACGATCACGGTCTTCCACGATCAGCTTCTGCATGATCTGAAGCAATCTGATCAATCTGTTTGATCCATGCACTCCCAGGGGGGAATTGAGTGGCCAGACCTTTGTCCGGAGCCATAGCCGCCGCGATAGCCGGGACGCTGCTGATGTCGTCCGCGAGCGCGGCCGGCGCCGACAGCACCTCCTCACCGGACGAGGCGGATGTACGGATCGCCAAGGCGATGGCGGCGGACGACACCGTGGCCGTGACGCGGGAGCCGTCCTCGACCGAGAGCGCGGACACCGACAGCGACAGCGGCCTGAAGCCGTCCGCCCAGATCATCGGAGGCTCGGAGACGACCATCGCCAACGCGCCCTGGATGGCGCAGCTCTGGTACTACGACGAGACGCAGGACCTCGGCTTCTTCTGCGGCGGTACGGTCGTCTCGCCGACGAAGATCCTCACCGCCGCGCACTGCGTCGACAAGAACCACTACAACTGGGTCAAGTACGGCGAGGTCGTCACCGGCACCGACCAGCTGCCCACGGCCGTCTACAAGTCCGACGGCAGCCTCGACCACCTCGACTACCACGGCGGCACCCCCAGCAAGGTCTCGCGCCAGTGGAACCACTCCTCGTGGGACGAGGAGGCGATCGACAACGACGTCGCGGTCCTCACGCTGTCCGCCCCCGTCAAGGCCACGCCGATCAAGATGACGACGTCCGGCGACACGGCCTCGTACGCGGCGGGCACCAGCGCCAGGGCCTACGGCTGGGGCCGTACCAGCTCCACCAACCAGGACATCTCGCAGACGCTGAAGACGGCCACCCTGCCGATCGTCAGCGACACGACCTGCGCGAACACCTGGAGCCCCTGGTTCGTCAAGGGGCACATGGTCTGCGCGGGCAAGCCCGCCGGCGGCACCGACGCCACGACCACCGCCACCTGCAACGGTGACTCCGGTGGCCCGCTCGTCGTGAACAGCAAGGTCGTCGGCGTCGTCTCATGGGGCGTCGAGGACTGCGTGTACAAGGGCGCCTACCCGGTCTTCGCCAAGGTCAGCACCTACGTCGGCGCGGTCTCCCCGAGGGTCGACGACGCCGCCATCACCCGGGACGGCAAGGCCGACGTCTTCCTGCGCAACAAGGAGACCGGCAAGGGCTACGTCCGCGCCTCCACGGGCTCCAAGCTCGGTGACCGCAAGGCCCTGACCGCCGAGGGCAGCTGGAAGGGCTACAACCTGGTCCAGCAGACCGACCTGAACCGGGACGGCTACCAGGACTACGTCCTGCGCCGCTCCTCCGACGGTGACGTCTTCTGGCGGCGGTACGTGCCCTCGTCCAAGACCTGGTCGACCACGCAGATCTTCGACAACTGGAAGACCCGCACCCGGATCCTCACCCCCGGTGACGTCACCGGCGACGCGCTGCCCGACCTGCTCTCGGTCGACTCGGCGGGCGCCCTGTGGATCTACCCCGGCAAGGGCACGGGTTCCTTCAGTACCCGCGTCAAGGTCGGCACGGGCTGGAACACGTACAACGCGGTGCTCGGTCACGGCGACTTCACCGGTGACGGCAAGGCCGACCTGATCGCGCGCACCAAGACCGGCTCGAACGTCTACCTCTACAAGGGCACCGGCAAGTCCGGCACGGGCGCCTTCGCCACCCGGATCAAGGTCCGCTCGAACTGGAGCGCCTACAACACGCTCATCACTCCCGGTGACGTGAACGGCGACGGCAGGGCGGACCTGCTGGCCCGGAAGCCGTCCGGCACGATGTACCTCTACAAGGGCACCGGCAAGGCCACGAGCGAGATCTTCAGCACACGGGTCTCGGTCGGCACCAGCTACGCCCAGTACGACCTGCTCGGCTGAAACACCAGATGAGCCCGGTCCCGCCGGGCTCATCCGTCACACACGGTGCCCATCGCGCTTCACGCGGTGGGCACCGTTCGTCGGGCGTTGGTTGTGCAACCCTTTCCCGGCATATCCCGTCTGACCGGGCGGAGCGGCCATGGGGCGTCGACGTCGTGTCATGGCCGTGTCCGACCTGACAGGCCTGGGCCTGAGCGCAGGGGGTAACCGACCGGAGAGAGAACGAGGAGCAGATGTCCGCCGACAGCACGCCGGACGCCGGCATACCGGGGAAGACCGGCACCACCGGCCCGCGCCACCGCGCGGCCAAGGGCCGCCGCCGCAAGACACGCGAGGGGCACAGCAGAGCGGCGCTCGCCGTCGTCTGGACCGCAGCGGGCGTCCTGGTGCTGGGTGGCACCGGGATCGGCTACCTCTACTTCAAGCTCAACGGCAACATCAAGAGCGTCGACATCAACCAGGCCCTCGGCACCGACCGGCCCCTCGACGTCGACAACGGCTCGCAGGACATCCTGGTCCTCGGCTCCGACACCCGTTCGGGCAGCAACAAGAAGCTCGGCGGCGGCGTCGACGACGGCAGCGCCCGCTCCGACACGGCGATGGTCGTGCACGTCTACGAGGGCCACAAGCGGGCCAGCGTGGTCTCCATCCCCCGCGACACGCTCGTCGAGCGGCCCGAGTGCACGGACGCGAAGGGTACGGCGCACCCGGCGGCCTCGTACGCGATGTTCAACTCCGCGTACTCGACGGGCGGCGCGGCGTGTGCGGTGAAGACCGTCGAGTCCATGACCGGGATCCGGATGGACCACTACATCGAGGTGGACTTCGCGGGCTTCGAGAAGCTGATCGACGTCCTCGGCGGGGTGCCCATCACCACCACCAAGGACATCAAGGACCCCGACAGCCATCTGAACCTGAAGGCCGGGGAGCACACGCTCACGGGCAAGCAGGCGCTCGGGCTCGTGCGGACGCGGCACGGGGTGGGCGACGGGTCGGACCTGGGGCGCATCCAGCTCCAGCAGGCGTTCATCAAGGCGCTGATCGAGCAGGTCAAGTCGGTCGGGATCTTCAGCAACCCGACGAAGCTCTACGATCTCGCCGACACCGCGACCGACGCGGTGACCACCGACTCCGAGCTGAAGGACGTCAAGGACCTCGCGTCCTTCGCGAACGGTCTGAAGGGCATCAGCTCCAAGAACATGACCATGGTCACGATGCCGGTGCAGTACGACCCCGACGACTTGAACCGGGTGCTGGTGGACGAGGCGAAGGCGAAGCGGGTGTGGGCGGCGCTGAAGGCCGACAAGGCGATCCCGAAGTCGGCGACGAAGGGGACGGCGACGGGTTCGGCCGACGGGGTCGTGGCTTCCTCCTGAGGGTGCCTGCGGGTCTTTGGTTTTTGGGGGCGCGGGGAACTGCGCGACCAGCCCCGTACGGCCCTGCGGTCGCGTACGGCGGTTACGAGGCAGCCCTGGCGCGTGCCGACCGCAGTCAAGTCGCACGGCCCGGCGCTTACGGGGTGCCGCCTGCGCCCACCCTCCCCCACTCTCGGCTTCGCTCGAGCGGGAGGTGCCCCCATCGCCCCAGCGGCACGGCTGCCCGCAGCCGATGAAGCCCCGGGGGAATACCTGGCGCCACCCCCTGGTTTTGGGAGATGGCGCCAGTGCTGGCAGACTGGTACGTCGGCTCCGGTTCACGCGCTCGCACCCCGCGGACGCGACCCGGCGCCCTCCCGAAACTAGGAGACACCTTGAAGCGCGACATCCACCCCGAGTACGTCGAGACGCAGGTCAGCTGCACCTGTGGCGCGTCGTTCACCACCCGCAGCACGATCGAGAGCGGCACCATCCGTGCCGAGGTCTGCTCCGAGTGCCACCCGTTCTACACGGGCAAGCAGAAGATCCTCGACACCGGTGGCCGTGTGGCCCGCTTCGAGGCCCGCTTCGGCAAGGCTGCCGCTGCCAAGAAGTAGCGAGCCCCCAGCGCCGGTCCGCGGCGCCCCCATCGGGGGCGTCGGGACCGGCGCTTTGCGGTGCGGCACACAGCTGCGCAGCCCAGGAGTGCAGCCCACTCACAACGTCGTACGTCGTACAGGGAGCCGGAGAAGATGTTCGAGGCGGTCGAGGAACTGGTCGGGGAACACGCCGACCTGGAGAAGAAGCTCGCCGACCCGTCGGTCCACGCGGACCAGGCCAACGCGCGCAAGCTGAACAAGCGCTACGCGGAGCTGACCCCGATCGTCGGCACGTACCGCACCTGGAAGCAGACCGGCGACGACATCGACACGGCCCGCGAGTTCGCCGCGGACGACCCGGACTTCATCGCCGAGGTCAAGGAGCTGGAGAAGCAGCGCGAGGAACTGACGGAGAAGCTGCGGCTGCTCCTCGTCCCGCGCGACCCCAGCGACGACAAGGACGTCATCCTGGAGATCAAGGCCGGCGCGGGCGGCGACGAGTCCGCCCTGTTCGCCGGTGACCTCCTGCGCATGTACCTGCGGTACGCCGAGCGCGTCGGCTGGAAGACCGAGATCATCGACTCCACCGAGTCCGAGCTGGGCGGCTACAAGGACGTCCAGGTCGCCGTGAAGACCAAGGGCGGCCAGGGCGCCACCGAGCCCGGGCAGGGCGTCTGGGCCCGGCTGAAGTACGAGGGCGGCGTGCACCGCGTCCAGCGCGTGCCGGCCACCGAGTCCCAGGGCCGTATCCACACCTCCGCCGCCGGTGTGCTGGTCACGCCCGAGGCCGAGGAGGTCGACGTCGAGATCAACATGAACGACCTGCGGATCGACGTCTACCGCTCCTCCGGGCCCGGCGGCCAGTCCGTCAACACCACCGACTCCGCCGTGCGCATCACGCACATTCCCACCGGAGTCGTCGCCTCCTGCCAGAACGAGAAGAGTCAGCTGCAGAACAAGGAGCAGGCGATGCGTATCCTGCGCTCCAGGCTGCTCGCCGCGGCACAGGAGGAGGCGGAGAAGGAAGCCGCCGACGCCCGCCGCAGCCAGGTCCGTACCGTCGACCGCTCCGAGAAGATCCGCACGTACAACTTCCCGGAGAACCGCATCTCGGACCACCGCGTCGGCTTCAAGGCCTACAACCTGGACCAGGTGCTGGACGGGGAACTCGACGCGGTGATCCAGGCCTGTGTCGACGCGGACTCGGCCGCGAAGCTGGCAGCCGCGTAGGGCCGTTACGGGCACGAAGAGTACGACGGAGGACTTGCGTGCAGCATCATCTTGGGGGGCGACCCCCAAACCCCCGCGGCCTGCTGCTCGCGGAAGTGGCCCAGGCCACCCAGCGCCTGGCCGACGCCGGCGTGCCCTCGCCGCGCAACGACGCGGAGGAGCTCGCCGCGTTCGTGCACGGCGTCAAGCGGGGCGAGCTGCACACCGTCAAGGACGCCGACTTCGACGCCCGGTACTGGGAGGTCATCGCCCGGCGCGAGCAGCGCGAGCCGCTCCAGCACATCACCGGGCTGGCCTACTTCCGCTACCTCGAACTTCAGGTCGGGCCCGGAGTGTTCGTGCCCCGGCCGGAGACCGAGTCGGTGGTCGGCTGGGCCATAGACGCCGTCCGCGCGATGGATGTCGTCGAGCCGCTGATCGTCGATCTGTGCACCGGCTCCGGTGCCATCGCCCTCGCCCTCGCCCAGGAGGTGCCGCGCTCGCGCGTGCACGCCGTGGAGCTGTCCGAGGACGCGCTGACGTGGACCCGCAAGAACATGGAGGGCTCCCGTGTCGACCTGCGCCAGGGCAACGCCCTGGACGCCTTCCGCGACCTCGACGGCCAGGTCGACCTCGTCGTCTCCAACCCGCCGTACATCCCGCTCACCGAGTGGGAGTACGTGGCACCCGAGGCACGCGACTACGATCCCCAACTCGCCCTGTTCTCAGGGGAGGACGGCCTGGATCTGATCCGAGGCCTCGAACGCACGGCGCACAGGCTCCTCCGTCCCGGCGGTGTCGTCGTCATCGAGCACGCCGACACCCAGGGCGGCCAGGTGCCCTGGATCTTCACCGAGGAGCGGGGCTGGGCCGACGCGGCCGACCACCCGGACCTCAACAACCGGCCGCGGTTCGCGACCGCCCGCAAGGCGCTGCCCTGATGAGCACGCGCCCGACGACAACCCCCCAGCAGCAGTACGTGTACGAGGAGGCCCGCTAGATGGCACGGCGATACGACACCAACGACGCGACCGACCGCGCCACCGGTCTGCGCGAGGCCGCGTCCGCCATTCGCCGGGGCGAGCTCGTGGTGCTGCCGACGGACACCGTGTACGGCATCGGCGCGGACGCGTTCACGTCGGAGGCCGTGGCCGACCTGCTGGAGGCCAAGGGCCGGGGGCGCAACATGCCCACGCCCGTGCTCATCGGCTCCCCGAACACCCTGCACGGCCTCGTCACGGACTTCTCCGAGATGGCCTGGGAGCTCGTCGACGCGTTCTGGCCGGGCGCGCTCACGCTCGTCGCCAAGCACCAGCCGTCGCTCCAGTGGGACCTCGGCGACACCCGGGGCACCGTCGCCGTGCGCATGCCGCTGCACCCGGTCGCGATCGAGCTGCTGACCGAGGTCGGCCCCATGGCGGTCTCCTCGGCCAACCTGACCGGTCACCCGGCGCCGGAGAACTGCGACGCCGCCGAGGCGATGCTCGGCGACTCCGTCTCCGTCTACCTGGACGGCGGCCCGACCCCGAGCAACGAGCCGTCGTCGATCGTCGACGTCACGGGCAAGGTGCCGGTGCTGCTGCGTGCCGGGGCCCTGTCGGCGGAGGAGCTCCGCAAGGTCGTACCCGACCTTGAGGTGGCGAATTGACGGCCCCTGACGCGGGGCGTGGCATATGGGACGGGGAAGAGACGCGGACCTTCACGGGGCTGCCGCGGGACACCTTCCGCATCCTCCACGTCAGCACCGGCAACGTGTGCCGCTCGCCGATCACCGAGCGGCTGACCCGGCATGCCCTGGCGGACCGGCTCGGGGACCCGCTGTGGGGCGGGCTGGTCGTCGAGAGCGCGGGGACGTGGGGCACGAGGGGGCGCCGATGGAGGCGAACGCTGAGGCGGTCCTCGCGGACTTCGGCGCGGACGCCTCCGGCTTCACGGGGCGTGAGCTGCTGGACGAGCACGTCATCCGCGCCGACCTGGTGCTGACGGCCACCCGCGACCACCGGGCGCAGGTCATCTCCATGGGGCACTCCGCGGGGCTGCGCACCTTCACCCTGAAGGAGTTCACCCGCCTGGTCCGCGCGATCGACCCGACCACGCTGCCTCCCCTGGAGGAGGGCATGGTCGTCCGCGCGCGTGCGCTGGTCCGCGCGGCGGCGGCTCTACGCGGGTGGCTCCTCGCTCCGACCGCCGAGGCCGACGAGGTCTACGACCCGTACGGCGCGCCCCTGCCGTTCTTCCGGTCGGTGGGCGACGAGATACACCAGGCGCTGGATCCGGTGGTGACGGCGCTTACGGGGGTGCCGGCCAGGGCGTAGCCGGCGCCGGGCTCCGGTCCGTACGGCACGACACCGGGCATCCCGGGCGTCCCGGGCCTACATTGGTGCTACGTCATCGTCGACGCCCCGGAGCGCATCATGTCGGTCACCCCTGTTCTCGAGGCGGATGTCCTGCGGCGGCAGGACCCCGAGCTGGCCGACATCCTGCTCGGGGAGCGGGATCGGCAGGCGACGACGCTGCAGCTCGTCGCCGCGGAGAACTTCACCTCGCCGGCGGTACTGGCCGCGCTGGGATCATCGCTCGCGAACAAGTACGCGGAGGGGTATCCGGGGGCCCGGCACCACGGCGGCTGCGAGATGGTGGACGTCGCCGAACGGCTCGCCGTGGAGCGCGCCAAGGCACTGTTCGGGGCCGAGCACGCCAACGTCCAGTCGCACTCGGGTTCCTCGGCCGTCCTGGCCGCCTACGCCGCCCTGCTGCGCCCCGGCGACACCGTCCTCGCGATGGGCCTGCACTTCGGCGGCCATCTCACCCACGGCTCACCCGCCAACTTCTCCGGCCGCTGGTTCGACTTCGTCGGGTACGGCGTGGAGGCCGAGTCGGGGCTGGTCGACCGCGAGCAGGTGCGCACCCTGGCCCGCACCCACCGCCCCAAGGCCATCGTGTGCGGATCCATCTCCTACCCCCGGCACCTCGACTACGCCTTCTTCCGCGAGGTCGCCGACGAGGTGGGCGCCTATCTCATCGCCGACGCGGCCCATCCGATCGGGCTGGTCGCCGGGGGAGCGGCGCCCAACCCGGTGCCGTACGCCGACATCGTGTGCGCCACCACGCACAAGGTGCTGCGGGGCCCGCGCGGCGGGATGCTGCTGTGCGGGAGCGAGCTGGCCGAGCGGGTGGACCGGGCGGTGTTCCCGTTCACCCAGGGCGGCGCGCAGATGCACACCATCGCCGCGAAGGCCGTCGCGTTCGGGGAGGCGGCAACCCCGGCGTTCACCGCGTACGCCCATCAGGTGGTCGCGAACGCCCGCGTGCTGGCCCGGGGGCTGGCCGAGGAGGGGCTCGTGGTCGTCACCGGCGGCACCGACACGCACCTGCTGACCGTCGATCCCGCGCCACTCGGTGTCGACGGCCGCACGGCCAAGGGGCTGCTCGCGGCGGCCGGGATGGTCCTGGACTGCTGCGCGCTTCCGCACGGGGACGCCCGTGGCCTGCGGCTCGGCACGGCCGCGCTGACCACCCAGGGCATGGGCGAGCCGGAGATGGCGCGGCTCGCGGCGCTGTTCGCCGGGGTCCTGCGGGACGGCGGCGACGGCAAGCGGACCCGTGAAGAAGTGCGGGACCTGGCTGGAAGATTTCCGCCGTATCCGCGCTGAGGTGGGGTAGGCGCACCACCAGGCACAGCATCACGTGCAACCATCGTCGCTACCCGGATGTCCTCCACCGTATGCGTGTATCGCTCCGCGCATCGCTAGGGTGTGAGGCTGTGATGGCCAGCGAGACCTGTGGGGAAGCCCGTGCGTGAATACCTCCTGACGCTCTGCATCACGGCCGCGGTGACGTACCTGCTGACAGGGCCGGTGCGGAAGTTCGCGATCGTGGCCGGAGCCATGCCGGAGATCCGTGCGCGTGACGTCCACCGTGAACCCACGCCCCGCCTCGGCGGCATCGCGATGTTCTTCGGGCTGTGCGCCGGTCTGCTGGTCGCCGACCACCTGACCAATCTCAGCCAGGTCTTCGCCGAGTCCAACGAACCGCGCGCCCTGCTCTCCGGGGCCGCGCTGATCTGGCTCATCGGCGTCCTGGACGACAAGTTCGAGATCGACGCCCTGATCAAGCTCGGCGGCCAGATGATCGCCGCCGGTGTGATGGTCATGCAGGGTCTGACGATCCTGTGGCTGCCCATCCCCAGCGTGGGGATCGTCGCGCTGACCCAGTGGCAGGGCACCCTGCTCACGGTCGCCCTGGTCGTCATCACCATCAACGCGGTCAACTTCGTCGACGGACTCGACGGTCTCGCGGCCGGCATGGTCTGCATCGCCTCCGCCGCGTTCTTCATGTACGCCTACCGCCTCTGGTACAGCTACGGCATCGAGGCCGCGGCCCCGGCCACCCTGTTCGCGGCCGTCCTGATGGGCATGTGCCTGGGCTTCCTGCCGCACAACATGCATCCGGCGCGGATCTTCATGGGCGACTCGGGTTCGATGATGATCGGCCTGGTGCTGGCGGCCGCCGCGATCTCCATCACGGGGCAGGTCGACCCGGACGTGATGGGCCTGTACGGCTCCGAGCGCAGCACGGTCTACGCAATGGTCCCGGTCTACATCCCGCTGCTGATGCCGCTGACCATCATCGCGATCCCGGCGGCCGACCTGATCCTCGCGATCGTGCGCCGCACCTGGCGCGGACAGTCGCCGTTCGCCGCCGACCGGGGGCATCTGCACCACCGGCTCCTGGAGGTCGGGCACTCGCACAGCCGGGCCGTGCTGATCATGTACTTCTGGTCCGCGGTGATCGCGTTCGGCACCCTGGCGTACACGGTGAACTCGGCGTCCATGTGGATCGTCCTCGCCATCGCCATGTTCAGCGCGGTGGGTCTCTTCCTGCTGCTGCTGCCCCGCTTCACGCCGCGTGCGCCGCGCTGGGCGCAGCGCTTCGTACCGCCCCGCTACCGCCGCCGGGCGGTCCCGGCCGTCGCCGCGGAGCCCGTCCCCGACTGGACGCCGTCCCTCGACGGCGCGACGGCGATCGGCGGCCGTCACCACGAAGCGGAACGCAGCCCGGCGGGCGCGCGCCGCTGAACCGGGGCCGTCTTCAGGGCCCTCGTCGCACTGCTCCAGAAACCGGGCCGGAGGCCGTGTGCGGTACGCCGCACACGGCCTCCGGCTGTCCGTCGCGAGGGCGGAGGGGCGGGCGTCGCGCTGACGGCAAGGTAAGAATCTGACTAACACTTTGCCGATGCCATACAAGAGCCTGACGGAGCAAACGGCCTTATAGCAGACAACTCGGCACTGATTCCGCGCAGGTGGGCCGGTTCACTCTCATGTGTGACGTCTGGCACGGCGTTCAGGTAAAGTCCTCATCAAATAGTTTGTGATACGGTTCACGAGAACCCGGGGCAGAGTCGAAGGACCGCAGTGCGACGGTCCATTGGCGTGAGTTTTCCGCTCGTTCCCGGGGTCTACGCTCGTCCATGACGACACCCCTCCCCCCTGTGAAAGCGGAGTTGCCGCCATGCCGTCCAATGACGTCCGGATCCTCCTTCAGGCCGCCGCGCCCACGGCTGCCGTCGGCGCGATCGCCGCTGTCGTCGGCGGGCTCGTCGTCGGTGGGAAGGGTGCGATCGGGGCGGGCATCGCCATCCTGGTCGTGCTCCTGTTCATGGGGATCGGCCTGTATGTCCTGCAGTGGACCGCCAAATCACTTCCGCACCTTTTCCAGGCGATGGGTCTGATGCTGTACCTGGCGCAGATCCTGCTGATGTTCATGTTCATCGCGCTCTTCAAGGACACGACACTGTTCGACCCGAAGGTCTTCGCGCTCACGCTGGTCGCCGGCACTCTCACCTGGGTCGCCGCGCAGGCGCGTGCTCAGATGAAGGCCAAGATCCTTTACGTCGACCCCGAGTCGACGACGGATGCGAAGAACGAAAAATCGGGGCATTCGGCGTGAGGCGTAGGGCCGGAATAAAGGCGCATGGCAGACCCTGCTACCGTCCGGTGTCAACTGCGGCATCGCGGGCGCGGGCATCTGTTCTGACGCCTGCCGTACCGCCGGGCGAGATGCCCCCCACTCGACCCCACATCCGTAACACCAGTCCCGTGCCGATCCGCGGCTCCGCGCCGCGCCGACACCACGAGGTTGCCGAATCCATGCGCCACGCTGAAGGAGCCCGCGGTGAGTGCTGACCACACGCAGGTGCTCGCCTTCGAGATCGACTGCCACATCTTCGACGGCTGTGGCTTCCCGTCCCCCGGGCTGCACTCGTTCCTGTACGAGCCTCTCCTGGGCGACGCGGACAGCAGCGTGTACTTCAACAAGCCGATGCTTCTGGCGCTGCTCGGCTCGCTCATCGTGATCGGCTTCTTCTGGGCGGCCTTCCGCCGGCCCCAGGTCGTTCCGGGCAAGCTCCAGATGGTCGCCGAGGCGGGTTACGACTTCGTCAGGCGCGGCATCGTCTACGAGACGATGGGCAAGCGCGAGGGTGACAAGTACGTCCCGCTCGTGGTGTCTCTGTTCTTCTTCGTCTGGATGATGAACATCTGGTCGATCGTTCCGGTCGCCCAGTTCCCGGTGACGTCGATCGTCGCGTACCCGATGGCACTCGCGCTGATCGTCTACGTCCTGTGGGTCTCGCTGACCTTCAGGCGGCACGGCTTCGTCGGTGCCCTGAAGAACTTCACCGGCTACGACAAGTCACTCGGCGGGGCGCTGCCCGTCGTCATGCTGATCGAGGCATTCTCGAACCTGCTCGTGCGGCCCTTCACCCACGCGGTGCGACTCTTCGCGAACATGTTCGCGGGCCACATCCTGCTGCTGCTGTTCACCATCGCGAGCTGGTACCTGCTGAACGGCATCGGCATCGCCTACGCCGGTGTCTCGTTCCTGATGGTCATCGTGATGACCGCCTTCGAGCTCTTCATCCAGGCCCTGCAGGCGTATGTCTTCGTACTGCTGACCTGCACCTACATCCAGGGCGCACTCGCCGAGCACCACTGAGTGCCCTTCACCCCCCAGTCGCCCGGTGGCCAACCCCCACCGGTCCGTGAAGAAAAGGAAGAACTGGCATGTCCCAGACCCTTGCCGCCGTCACCGGCTCGATCGCGTCCATC
Source organism: Streptomyces sp. MNU76 (assembly GCF_020982545.1). Taxonomy (GTDB): domain Bacteria; phylum Actinomycetota; class Actinomycetes; order Streptomycetales; family Streptomycetaceae; genus Streptomyces. The sequence continues at coordinate 29,800 of NZ_JAJKLK010000021.1, forward strand.
GGCTACGGCATCGCCGCGTTCGGCCCCGGCATCGGAGTCGGCATCATCTTCGGCAAGGGCACCGAGGCCCTCGCCCGTCAGCCCGAGGCCGCCGGCCTGATCCGCGCCAACCAGATCCTCGGCTTCGCCTTCTGCGAGGCGCTCGCCCTCATCGGCCTGGTCATGCCGTTCGTCTACGGCCTGTGATCATCTGACTCACGACCAGACCACCAGACGAAAGGCCCTCTGATATGAGCCCACTGCTCACTATCGCGGCTGAGGAGGAATTGCAGAACCCCCTCATCCCGCCGATTCCCGAGCTCGTCATCGGCCTGCTCGCCTTCGTCATCGTCTTCGGCTTCCTCGCCAAGAAGCTCCTCCCGAACATCAACAAGGTTCTGGAGGAGCGCCGCGAGGCGATCGAGGGCGGGATGGAGAAGGCCGAGGCCGCCAAGATCGAGGCCCAGAGCGTGCTCGAGCAGTACAAGGCTCAGCTCGCCGAAGCTCGGCACGAGGCCGCGCGTCTGCGCCAGGAGGCGCAGGAGCAGGGCGCCACGCTCATCGCCGAGATGCGGGCCGAGGGCCAGCGTCAGCGCGAGGAGATCATCGCCGCCGGTCACTCGCAGCTCGAGGCCGACCGCAAGGCCGCCTCTTCCGCGCTGCGTCAGGACGTGGGCAAGCTCGCCACCGACCTGGCCGGCAAGCTCGTCGGCGAGTCCCTCGAGGACCACGCCCGGCAGAGCCGTGTGATCGACCGCTTCCTCGACGACCTCGAGGAGAAGGCCGAGGCCACGCGATGAACGGAGCGAGCCGCGAGGCCCTGGCAGCCGCACGGACGCGTCTCGACGCGCTGACGGACTCCACGTCCGTGGACGCGGCGCGGCTCGCCGACGAGCTGGCCGCCGTCACCGCTCTGCTCCACCGCGAGGTGTCGCTGCGTCGGGTCCTGACCGACCCGGCGCAGCCCGGCGAGGCCAAGGCCGAGCTGGTCGTCCGCATCCTCGGCGGGCAGGTCGGCTCGACCACCGCCGACCTGGTGTCGGGCCTGGTGCGTTCCCGCTGGTCGCAGCCCCGCGACCTTGTGGACGCGCTGGAGCAGCTGGCCGATGTCGCCGACCTCACGGCCGCGCAGCAGTCGGCCACGCTCGACGACGTCGAGGACGAGCTGTTCCGCTTCGGCCGGATCGTCGCCTCGAACACGGAGCTGCGGTCCGCGCTGACCGACCGTGCCGCCGGTACCTCCGCCAAGCGCGAGCTGCTGCGCAGCCTGCTCGGCGGCCGCGCCAAGGCCACCACCGAGCGTCTGGTGACACGCCTCGTGACCGCGCCGCGTGGACGTAGCCTGGAGGGGGGACTCGAGTCCCTGTCCAAGCTCGCCGCCGAGCGCCGGGACCGCATGGTCGCCGTCGTCACCTCCGCGGTCCCGCTGAGCGACCCCCAGAAGCGACGCCTCGGCGCCGCCCTGGCGAAGCTCTACGGCCGTCCCATGCACCTCAACCTCGACGTGGACCCCGGCGTCCTCGGCGGGATCCGGGTGCAGGTCGGCGACGAGGTCATCAACGGCTCGATCGCGGACCGACTCGAGGACGCCGGCCGCCGCCTGGCGAGCTAGCACCAACTTCATAGCAGTACGTACGTATGTCTGCGGCCCGGTTGGGCCGTGCAGAGGATTCACCTCTTTCAGGGGGGAGTCCCCATCCCCCCAAAGTGAAACTTCGGGCCCAACAAGGAGAGCAGGGAACCCAGATGGCGGAGCTCACGATCCGGCCGGAGGAGATCCGGGACGCGCTGGAGAACTTCGTCCAGTCGTACCAGCCGGACGCGGCCTCGCGCGAAGAGGTCGGTACGGTCACGCTTGCCGGCGACGGCATCGCGAAGGTCGAGGGTCTTCCCTCGGCCATGGCCAACGAACTGCTGAAGTTCGAGGACGGCACCCTCGGCCTCGCGCTCAACCTGGAAGAGCGCGAGATCGGCGCCATCGTCCTCGGTGAGTTCAGCGGTATCGAGGAGGGCCAGCCGGTCAGCCGTACCGGCGAGGTGCTGTCGGTCGCCGTGGGCGAGGGCTACCTCGGCCGCGTCGTCGACCCGCTCGGCAACCCGATCGACGGCCTCGGCGAGATCGAGACCACCGGCCGCCGCGCCCTGGAGCTGCAGGCTCCCGGCGTCATGGCCCGTAAGTCGGTGCACGAGCCGATGGAGACCGGTTACAAGGCCGTCGACGCCATGACCCCGGTCGGCCGCGGCCAGCGCCAGCTGATCATCGGTGACCGCCAGACCGGCAAGACCGCCCTGGCCGTCGACACGATCATCAACCAGCGCGACAACTGGCGCTCCGGTGACGTGAACAAGCAGGTCCGCTGCGTCTACGTCGCCATCGGCCAGAAGGGCTCGACCATCGCCTCCGTGCGTGGCGCCCTCGAAGAGGCCGGCGCGCTGGAGTACACGACCATCGTCGCCGCCCCGGCGTCCGACCCGGCCGGCTTCAAGTACCTGGCGCCGTACACCGGTTCGGCCATCGGTCAGCAGTGGATGTACGAGGGCAAGCACGTCCTCATCATCTTCGACGACCTCTCCAAGCAGGCCGACGCCTACCGCGCCGTGTCGCTGCTGCTGCGCCGCCCGCCGGGCCGTGAGGCCTACCCGGGTGACGTCTTCTACCTGCACTCCCGTCTGCTGGAGCGCTGCGCGAAGCTCTCCGACGACCTCGGCGCGGGCTCGATGACCGGTCTGCCGATCGTCGAGACGAAGGCCAACGACGTCTCGGCGTTCATCCCGACCAACGTCATCTCCATCACCGACGGCCAGTGCTTCCTGGAGTCGGACCTCTTCAACGCCGGTCAGCGCCCCGCGCTGAACGTCGGTATCTCCGTCTCCCGAGTCGGTGGTTCCGCGCAGCACAAGGCGATGAAGCAGGTCTCCGGTCGTCTGCGTCTCGACCTCGCCCAGTACCGCGAGCTGGAGGCGTTCGCCGCCTTCGGTTCCGACCTGGACGCCGCGTCGAAGGCGCAGCTGGAGCGCGGTATGCGTCTGGTCGAGCTGCTGAAGCAGCCGCAGTACCAGCCGATGCCGACCGAGGACCAGGTCGTCTCCGTGTGGGCCGGTACCACCGGCAAGATGGACGACGTCCCCGTCGCCGACGTCCGCCGCTTCGAGAAGGAGCTGCTGGAGTACCTGCACCGCAAGGAGCAGGGCCTCATGACCTCCATCAAGGAGGGCGGCAAGATGTCCGACGACACCCTGACCGCTGTCGCCGACGCGATCGCCGAGTTCAAGAAGCAGTTCGAGACCTCGGACGGCAAGCTGCTCGGCGAGGACGCCCCGGCCGTCAACGTCTCCAAGTGACGTAAGGAAGGGACCTGACTCATGGGAGCCCAGCTCCGGGTCTACAAGCGTCGCATCCGATCCGTCACCGCGACCAAGAAGATCACCAAGGCGATGGAGATGATCGCCGCCTCGCGCGTCGTCAAGGCGCAGCGCAAGGTGGCGGCCTCCACGCCGTACGCGACCGAGCTCACCCGCGCGGTCACGGCGGTCGGTACCGGTTCGAACACCAAGCACCCGCTGACCACGGAGGCGGAGACGGCGACCCGTTCCGCGGTGCTGCTCCTCACGAGCGACCGCGGACTGGCCGGCGCCTTCAACTCCAACGCCATCAAGGTCGCCGAGCAGCTGACGGCGCGCCTTGAGGCGGAGGGCAAGGAGGTCGACACGTACATCGTCGGCCGCCGCGGTCTGGCCCACTACAACTTCCGCGAGCGCAAGGTCGTGGAGTCGTGGTCGGGCTTCACCGACGAGCCCAGCTACGCGGACGCCAAGAAGGTCGCTGCTCCGCTGATCGAGGCGATCGAGAAGGACACGGCGGACGGCGGGGTGGACGAACTCCACATCGTCTTCACCGAGTTCGTCTCGATGATGACGCAGACGGCGCTCGACGACCGGCTGCTGCCGCTCAGCCTCGACGAGGTGGCGGCGGAGGCCACGCCGAAGGGCGAGATCCTTCCGCTGTACGACTTCGAGCCGTCGGCGGAGGACGTCCTCGACGCCCTGCTGCCGCGCTACGTCGAGAGCCGTATCTACAACGCGATGCTCCAGTCGGCCGCTTCCAAGCACGCCGCCACCCGCCGCGCGATGAAGTCGGCCACCGACAACGCGGGCGAGCTGATCAACACGCTCTCCCGCCTTGCCAACGCGGCCCGCCAGGCCGAAATCACCCAGGAAATCAGCGAGATCGTCGGTGGCTCCGCAGCCCTGGCCGACGCGAACGCGGGGAGTGACAAGTAATGACGACGACAGTTGAGACGGCCGCTGCCACGGGCCGCGTCGCCCGGGTCATCGGCCCGGTCGTCGACGTGGAGTTCCCCGTCGACGCCATGCCCGACATCTACAACGCCCTTCACGTCGAGGTGGCCGACCCGGCCCAGGACGGCGCGAAGAAGACGCTGACCCTTGAGGTCGCCCAGCACCTGGGTGACGGCCTGGTCCGCACGATCTCCATGCAGCCCACCGACGGTCTGGTCCGCCAGGCCCCGGTCACCGACAGCGGTGCCTCCATCACCGTGCCCGTCGGCGACTTCACCAAGGGCAAGGTGTTCAACACCCTCGGTGAGGTGCTGAACACCGACGAGCAGTACACGGGCGAGCGCTGGGGCATCCACCGCAAGGCTCCGAACTTCGACGAGCTCGAGTCGAAGACCGAGATGTTCGAGACCGGCGTCAAGGTCATCGACCTTCTCACCCCGTACGTCAAGGGTGGAAAGATCGGTCTGTTCGGTGGTGCCGGCGTCGGCAAGACGGTGCTCATCCAGGAGATGATCTACCGCGTCGCCAACAACCACGACGGTGTCTCCGTGTTCGCCGGCGTCGGTGAGCGCACCCGTGAGGGCAACGACCTCATCGAGGAGATGGCCGACTCGGGCGTCATCGACAAGACCGCCCTGGTCTTCGGTCAGATGGACGAGCCCCCGGGCACCCGTCTGCGCGTGGCCCTGGCCGGTCTGACCATGGCGGAGTACTTCCGCGATGTGCAGAAGCAGGACGTGCTGTTCTTCATCGACAACATCTTCCGCTTCACCCAGGCCGGTTCCGAGGTGTCGACCCTGCTCGGCCGTATGCCCTCCGCGGTGGGCTACCAGCCGAACCTGGCCGACGAGATGGGTCTCCTCCAGGAGCGCATCACCTCGACCCGTGGTCACTCGATCACCTCGATGCAGGCGATCTACGTCCCCGCGGACGACCTGACCGACCCGGCCCCGGCCACCACCTTCGCCCACCTCGACGCGACGACGGTTCTCTCCCGTCCGATCTCCGAGAAGGGCATCTACCCGGCCGTGGACCCGCTGGACTCCACGTCCCGCATCCTGGACCCCCGCTACATCGCGGCGGACCACTACAACACCGCGATGCGCGTCAAGACGGTCCTGCAGAAGTACAAGGACCTCCAGGACATCATCGCGATCCTCGGTATCGACGAGCTGGGCGAGGAGGACAAGCTCACCGTCCACCGTGCCCGTCGCGTCGAGCGCTTCCTGTCCCAGAACACCCACGTCGCCAAGCAGTTCACGGGCGTCGACGGGTCGGACGTCCCGCTGGACGAGTCGATCACCGCGTTCAACGCGATCATCGACGGCGAGTACGACCACTTCCCCGAGCAGGCCTTCTTCCTGTGCGGTGGTATCGAGGACCTGAAGAAGAACGCGAAGGAGCTCGGCGTCAGCTGACGCCCGGCGACTCGTGAACAGCGGGGGGCGAGGCCACACCTGATGGGGTGCGTCCCGCCCCCCTCTGTACTCCCTCTAGAATTGACCCAACACCCGGCCGAGGCGCCGGGTGGTGACCCGAGGAGCCACCTTGGCTGCTGAGCTGCACGTCGCGCTGGTCGCGGCCGACCGAGAGGTCTGGTCGGGCGAGGCCACTCTGGTCGTCGCGCGTACCACGTCCGGCGACATCGGCGTCATGCCCGGTCACCAGCCGCTGCTCGGTGTGCTGGAGTCGGGCCCGGTGACCATCCGTACGAGTGAGGGCGGCACGGTCGTCGTCGCCGTGCACGGCGGTTTCATCTCGTTCGCGGACAACAAGCTGTCCCTGCTGGCCGAGGTCGCCGAGCTGGCCGACGAGATCGACGTCCAGGGCGCCCAGCGGGAGCTGGAGCGCGCGAAGGCGGAGGGCGACGCCGCCGCCGAGCGCCGCGCGGATGTACGACTGCGTACGGCGGGTGCGCGCTGAGCGCAGACGCCGTGTGATGCTGTACCCCAGCCGCGGCCGGGTCCGGATGTCTTCATCCCGACCCGGCCGCGGCTGAGGCGAATATGGGTGTTTTTTACGTTCCGTTACCTAGGAGACGAGGAGGTCGGTGTCGATGGTCCTCGCTCTGACTGTGTGCGGGTCGGTGATCGCGCTCGTGGTGGTCGGGCTCTTCGTCTTCGGACTGCGCCGCCGACTCATCCAGCGCTCCGGGGGCACCTTCGACTGCAGCCTCCGCTGGGACGCCCCGGAGAAACCCGGCGGCGACGAGAACGGCAAGGGCTGGGGGTACGGCGTCGCCCGCTACAACGGCGACCGCATCGAGTGGTACCGCGTCTTCTCGTACTCGTTCCGTCCCCGCCGTGTCCTGGAGCGGGCCTCGATCGAGGTGGCCGGGCGCCGCACCCCCGAGGGCGAGGAGGAGCTGGCGCTGCTCTCCGACGCCGTGATCCTCGCGTGTCTGCACCGCGGGACCCGGCTGGAACTGGCGATGAGCGAGGACGCGCTGACCGGTTTCCTCGCGTGGCTGGAGGCAGCCCCGCCCGGCCAGCGAGTGAATGTGGCGTAGCCACTTTCACTCGCTGGGTGGGGGTCCCCCGGACGAAGTCTGGGGGAGCGTCAACGTGGCCTAGCTTTTACTTCAGCCCGTTGCTGATCGCGTTCACCAGCTCTCCGTTGCTCGTGTCGCCGCTGAACTCCCAGAAGAAGGCGCCGCCCAGGCCCTGGTTCTTCGCCCAGGTCATTTTTCCGGCGATGGTGGACGGGGTGTCGTAGCTCCACCAGTTGCTGCCGCAGTGGGCGTACGCCGTGCCCGCGATGGTGCCGGTGACCGGGCAGGAGTTCTTCAGGATCTTGTAGTCCTCGATGCCCGCCTCGTAGGTGCCGGGGGCCGCCCCGGTCGCCGTGCCGCCGGGGGCGGACTGGGTGACGCCGGTCCAGCCGCGGCCGTAGAAACCGATGCCGAGCAGCAGCTTGGCGGACGGGACGCCCTTCGACTTCAGCTTGGCGATGGCGTCTGCCGAGTTGAAGCCGGCCTGCGGGATCCCGGAGTACGAGGTCAGCGGGGAGTGCGGGGCGGTCGGGCCGTCCTTGTCGAAGGCGCCGAAGTAGTCGTACGTCATCACGTTGTACCAGTCGAGGTACTGGGCGGCGCCGCCGTAGTCGGCCGCGTCGATCTTGCCGCCGGAGGAGCCGTCGGCGGTGATGGCCGCGGTGACCAGGTAGTTCGAGCCGAACTCGGCACGCAGTGCCTGGGAGAGATTGCGGAAGGCCGCCGAGCCCGAGGTGTCGCAGGTCAGACCGCAAGCGTTCGGGTACTCCCAGTCGATGTCGATGCCGTCGAAGACGTCGGCCCAGCGCGGGTCCTCCACGACGGCCTTGCAGGACTTGGCGAACGCGGCCGGGTTCTGCGCGGCCTGGCCGAATCCGCCGGAGTAGGTCCAGCCGCCGAAGGAGTACAGCACCTTGATGTGCGGGTACTTGGCCTTGAGCCGGCGGAGCTGGTTGAAGTTGCCACGCAGCGGCTGGTCCCAGGTGTCGGCGACGCCGCTGACGGACTGGTCGGCGGTGTACGCCTTGTCGTAGGCGGCGTAGGTGTCGTCGACGGTGCACTGACCGTTCTTGACGTTGCCGAACGCGTAGTTGATGTGGGTGATCTTGGCGGCGGAGCCCGAGGTGACCAGGTTCTTCACGTGGTAGTTGCGGCCGTAGACGCCCCACTCGGTGAAGTAGCCGAGGTTGATCTTCGAGCCGGGGTTCGGGTTCGTGCCGCCGCCGGTGGTCCGGACGGCCGCCGCGCCGCTGACCGGGCCGGTCTGGTCGGCGGTGTCACGGGCCTGGACGGTGTACGAGTAGTCGGTGCCGGCGGTCAGGCCGGTGTCCGTGTAGGTGGTGCCGGTGACGGTGGCGACCTTGGTGCCGCCGCGCAGGACGTCGTAGTTCTTGACGCCCTTGTCGTCGGTGGCGGCGCGCCAGCTCAGTTTCACCGAGGTGTCGGTGACGTCCGAGGCGGTCGGGGTGCCGGGGCGGAGGGCGCCGCGTCGCCGGGGACGCTGGGGCCGCCGTCACAACTTCCGCCGTTGAGCTTGCAGTTGGCCGGGGAGCCTGAGCCGCTCCCGTTGAAACCGAAGGAGACGGAGGCGCCGGGGGCGAGGGTGCCGTTCCAGGACTTGTTCTTGGCGGTCCAGTGGGTGCCGGACGAGGTGACGTCCGCGTCCCAGGCGGAGGTGACCGACGTGCCGGAGGGAAAGTCCCACTCGACGGTCCAGGAGCTGATGGTCGTGGTGCCGGTGTTCTTCACCGTCCATTTGCCTTCGAAGCCGGAGCCCCAGTCCTGGGGCTTGGCGTAGGTGGCGGTCGCCTCCGTGGCCGCCTGCGCGGGGGTGGCGAGACCGACCAGGCCGGCGAGGGGGAGGAGCAGGGTCGCGAGACCCGCTGTGGCTCTGTGCCTGAAGCGCATGTGCGCCTCCTTGTGGGGTGTCTTGTTGCATGAGCATGACGTGGCGCAGTGGGCCGAGAATAGAAAGGTCTGGACCATAGGTCAATGGGTCTGGACCACTGCGCCCACGCCGGACACCCCCGGGCGAGGCCGCCGGGCTCAGACACCCAACTCCTGCGCCAGTACCGCCGCTTGCACACGGCTGCGCAGATCGAGCTTCCCCAGCAGTCGGCTGACGTGCGTCTTCACCGTCGCCTCGGCCATGTCCAGCCGCCCGGCGATCTCCGCGTTGGACAGCCCCTCGCCCAGGCAGGAGAGGACCTCCCGCTCCCGCCGGGTGAGGGAGTCGAGGACGGACGGATCGACCGCCGGCTCCCGTACGGGCTTGGCGGCGAACTCCGCGATCAGCCGCCGGGTGACCGCCGGGGCGATCAGACCCTCGCCGCGCCCCACCGCCCGTACGGCCTCGATGAGGTCCCTCGCCTCCGTGTTCTTCAGCAGGAACCCGGCGGCCCCGGCCCGCAGCGCCCCGAAGACGTACTCGTCGAGGTCGAAAGTGGTCAGCACGAGGACGTCGGCCAGCCCCTCGGCGACCACCTGCCGGGTCGCCGACACCCCGTCCAGGCGCGGCATCTGGACATCCATCAGCACCAGGTCGGGCCGCAGTTCCCGGGCCAGGGCCACCGCCCGTTCGCCGTCCGCCGCCTCGCCGACCACCTCGATGTCCGGCGCGCTGCGCAGGATGAGCACCAGCCCGGCCCGTACGGCGGACTGGTCCTCGGCGACGAGCACACGGATCATGCGGGTTCTCCTTGGGCGACGGGGAGGGTGGCGCGGACGCTCCAGATCTTGCCGTGCACCGAGCTCTCGGGGCCCGCCTCGAAGGTGCCGCCCAGCAGGGCGACCCGCTCCCGCATCCCGACCAGACCGGCGCCGGAACCGGGTGCGCTCGGCCCGTCACGGTCGCCGTACGGGCTGGTCACGCAGATGTCGAGGGAGCCGTCCGGTTGTCGCAGGACTACCGAGACCCGGCCGGGGGAGGCGTGTTTGAGGGCGTTGGTGAGCGACTCCTGGACGATGCGGTAGGCCGCCAGCTCGACGGGGGCGGGGAGGGTGCCGGCGTGGTCGGCGTCCAGGGTGACGTCGAGACCGTTGGTGCGGGCGCCCTCGACCAGGGAGCCGAGGCCGTCGAGCGTGGGCGCTGCGGACGGCTCGGTGTCGTCGCTCGAATCCCGCAGGATGCCGATCAGCCGACGCATCTCGGCGAGTCCCGCGACGCTGTTCTCGCGGATGACCCCGAGGGCCTCCTTGGATGTGCCCGGGTCGTCGAGGGAGAGGGCGGCGGTGGAGTGGATCGCGATCGCCGAGAGATGGTTGGCGACCATGTCGTGCAACTCCCGCGCCATCCGCGCCCGTTCGGAGACGACGGCCTGGGCCCGGTCCATCTCCGCCAGCAGGGCCGTCTGCTCGGCGCGCAGCCGGGCGGCCTCGGCGGCGTCGCGGTGGTTGCGCACGATCCAGCCGGTGGCGGCGGGCATGAGGGAGACCAGGCCGACCACCACCCCGATCAGCAGCGCCTCCGGTTTCCGGAAGACCGCGATCGGGACCACGGTGAAGGCCACGGTCACCAGCCCGGAGACCCAGGGCACCCGGCGGGCCGTGGCGGGTGGGCCGTACAGCACGGCCGCGTAGACCAGGTCGGTGAACATCAGGACCGTGATCAGGCTGCCCTGGGTGACGGTGTCCAGGGTCAGCGCGGCCCATCCCACCAGCAGAACCGTGCGGGGCATCACGCGGCGCAGCGCCTCGCAGCCCGCCGTCACGACGAGGGGCGGCAGCACCCACCAGGGGCTCTCGAGCACCACGAGGCCGTCCTGGGGCGTGCGGGTGTCGAGGCCGAGGCCCCACAGCAGCAGACCGCCGAGGAGTCCGGCGGCGGCGATGTACAGGTCCACGCGGTGCGGGCGGGGCGGTCGTACGGCCATGCCCTCCATCCAACACGGCACGCGCCCCCGTCGCCTGGTGCTCGCGAACGGTCCTGGACTGCATCTTTCGATGTACCGCGACCTCGTCACCGCCGACGACGATTCCGGGGGCGACGGCCGGGAGCCTGGAAGGGTGAACGAGAGGAGCGCATCGTGATCGTCGCGTTGATCATCGCCTGCGAGGTCGGCTTCTGGGTGCTGCTGGCCCTGGCCCTAGCCGTCCGCTACCTACTGAACAAGCGCCGGACCAGTGTCGTGCTGCTGCTGTGCGAGCCCGTGCTGGAGCTGGTGCTGTTCGTCGTCACCGCGATCGACCTGAAGAACGGGGCCGAGCCGAGCTGGGAGCACGGGGTGGCGGCGCTCTACATCGGCTTCACCGTGGGCTACGGCCACTACATGATCCGGTGGCTGGACGGCCACGCGGCGCATCGCCTGGCCGGCGGGCCGAAGCCGGCGGGGCCGCCGAAGTACGGCCTGGCCAGGGCCCGCCACGAGGGCAGGCTCTGGACCCGGACGCTGGTGGCGACCGGGGTGGCGCTGGCCCTGCTCCAGCTGGCCGTCTGGTACGTCGGCGACGACGGGAACGTCGATTCGCTGAGGTCGTTCCAGTGGGTCGCCCTGCGGGCCGCCGGCATCCACGGCCTGATCGCCCTCGCCTACACGATCTGGCCGAAGAAGGAGCCGGACGTGCGGGGGGGCGGGAACCGGGACTCCGAGGAGGGCCGCGACTCCGGGTACGCGAAGGAGAGGATCGGGCGATGAGCGGCACGCCGGGCAGGACGGTCGGCCGGGCGACGAGGAACCTGGTGGAAGGGGCCGCCACCTTCGCGATCGGCCTGGTGCTGTGGCTCTTCACCGAGGGGGTTGAGGTCCCGATGGTCACCCTGACCAAGGTCGGCGTGGTGATGATGTGCGTGGGAGGCGTCCTCGTCGCCACGGGCCTCTGCCAACGGGCTCGCGGAGCGACGGGCGGCGGGTGACCGCTCCGCGAAGCCGTTGCCGTTCCGTGGGGACCGCGGCCGCTCCGCGCGCCGCTGCCGCTTCGCGCCTGCGCGGCCCGGGAGTGGCTACCGGTCGCCGCCCGGGACCCACAGCACGTCTCCGACCTCCTTGTTCGCCGTCCTCGCGAGGATGAACAGGAGGTCGGAGAGGCGGTTGAGGTAGGTCGCGGTGAGGGGGTTCATCGCGTCGGCGTGATCCTCCAGCGCGGCCCAGGTCGAACGCTCGGCGCGCCGGACCACCGTGCAGGCCTGGTGCAGTAGGGCCGCGCCGGGGGTGCCGCCGGGCAGGATGAAGGAGCGCAGCTTCTCCAGCTCCCCGTTGAAGCGGTCGCAGTCCGCCTCCAGCTTGTCGATGTAGAACTGCTCGACCCGCAGGGGCGGGAACTCGGGGTTCTCGACGACGGGCGTGGAGAGGTCGGCGCCCACGTCGAACAGATCGTTCTGCACCCGTACGAGGACCTTGACGACCTCCTCGTCCAGCCCGCCCAGCGCGATCGCCGTCCCGATCGCCGCGTTGGCCTCGTTGGCGTCCGCGTACGCCGAGATCCGCGGATCGGTCTTGGGCACCCGGCTCATGTCGCCGAGGTTGGTGGTGCCCTGGTCGCCGGTCCTGGTGTAGATGCGCGTCAGATTGACCATGTGACCAGCGTAGTTACGCCCGGGCCGTGCGGACGACCTGTGTGCCCACTGTCACGGAGGTCGTCGTGGCGGGGGAGAGAGGGCCGCCGGGACATCGTCGCCGTGCCGCGGCGGAAGCGCGCTCGGGATGTCGTCCGCCACGACTGCTCTCCCTCGCTGATCGCCGGTCAGATCGGCTCGGTTCACCGGACGGTGACGGCCGTCATGGGGAGCGAGACCCACCCCGGGTGCAATTCGGGCGAAGTGTCACGAGAGGTGCCTCTTCTCCTGGAGGGCGGAGAGGGCCTGTTGGGCCAGGAGGTGCCCAACTGCGCCGTGCGGGCCCTCGCGTGCGTGCCGCCGGTGTGATGTCCGTCTGTTGAGACGTGACTCGCGTTACTAAGCGGTCACACGGCCCCTCACGGGCGCTAGTGTCCGCCGGAGAGGCAACACATCAACAGCGCGTACCAGGGGAGTCGCACAGTGGCACGGAAGCTCGCCGTGATCGGAGCCGGACTCATGGGGTCCGGGATCGCCCAGGTGTCCGCACAGGCGGGCTGGGACGTCGTCCTGCGCGACGTCACCGACGAGGCGCTCAACCGTGGCATCGGCGGCATCGAGGCGTCCTACGACAAGTTCGTGAGCAAGGGGAAGTTGGCGGCCGGGGACGCCGAGGCGGCGCTGGGGCGGATCACCGCCACCACCGACCTCGACGCGGCGGCCGACGCGGACATCGTCGTCGAAGCCGTCTTCGAGAAGCTGGAGGTGAAGCACGAGATCTTCCGGGCGCTCGACAAGGTCGTCCGCGAGGACACCGTGCTCGCCTCGAACACCTCCGCCATCCCGATCACCAAGATCGCGGCGGCCACCGAGCGGCCCGAGCGGGTCGTCGGCGTCCACTTCTTCTCGCCGGTGCCGATGATGCAGCTCTGCGAACTGGTGCGCGGCTACAAGACGAGTGACGAGACGCTCGCCAGCGCGCGGGAGTTCGCCGAGTCGGTCGGCAAGACCTGCATCGTCGTCAACCGTGACGTCGCCGGGTTCGTGACGACCCGTCTCATCTCCGCCCTCGTGGTCGAGGCGGCGAAGCTGTACGAGTCGGGTGTCGCCACCGCCGAGGACATCGACCTCGCCTGCAAGCTGGGCTTCGGCCACGCGATGGGGCCCCTGGCCACGGCCGATCTGACGGGCGTCGACATCCTGTTGCACGCCACCAGCAACATCTACACCGAGTCGCAGGACGAGAAGTTCGCCCCTCCGGAGCTGATGCGCCGGATGGTGGACGCCGGTGACATCGGACGCAAGAGCGGGCAGGGCTTCTACACCTACTGACGCGGATCCGGCTGACGCCGGCCCACGCGTCACGGGCGGCCCCTCCCACGCATGTGAACGCATGAGCCTCTCCGGGTTCACCCCTTGAGGTGAATTCGGTATCGGTTCGCTCACAGACGGCAACCTGTCGGTGTCAAACGCCGTCAGACGTTGCATCACCCACATCACGGAGTACGAGACGCACTCACGGGGAGCGCTTATGTACATCAGGGGCGACCACGCCGAGCTGGTCGTCGGGGGCCGCCTCGACGTACGCAGCGCGGCGGACGCCCGTACGGTCCTGCACTCGGCCGTCGACGACGGAGCCGGCGACCTGGTGCTCGACCTGTCAGAGCTGGACTCCTGGGACGCCACCGGACTCGGGGTGATCATGGGAGCCCACCGGCGGGCGGGACGGTGCGGACGGCGGCTCGTGCTGCGCGATGTGCCGCCGCAGATGCAGCGGCTGCTCGTGGCCACCCGGCTGCACCGCATCCTCGCGATCGAGGGCGGAATCGGTCTGGAGTCATTGCCCCGCGTGTGAACGCGCGTGCGGGTTCGTACGTATGGCTCCGTGTGTGCGGGACACCCGGTCGGCCTGACTCCTCCGGTCGTCATGGGGGTCATGAGACCTGGTGGACCAGTGTGGACCATGAGGGCGAAACGCACCACGCTCGCAATCCTCACGAGACTGTGATGTCTCGGACGGCGCGGGACCCCGGACTGTCGGAGATACTGTGCGAAGGTTTAGGGTTCGGCTGCCCGTAGCCAGCTACCCTCGAGCGGGTTCCGGACCAGAAGCGACAGCGCGGTGTGCGACACGGCCGGGAGGGGCTCCAGCACACGAGACGCTTTTGGGGGGCTAGGACCAATGGACCCGAACAACCGGGGACCCGCAGAGCACGGCCATGACGACGGACAGACGCCGAGCAAGCGTCCACCACGGGACGCGCTGACGCAGGACTTCGACCGGCACGCGCCGGCGCTCGCCCGCACCGTCCAGCTCGTCTCGGGCGACTTCCTGCTCACCGTCAACCCCGTCGACGGCAGCGAGATAGAGAACTACCCACCGGGCGAACTGCCTGGTCAGCCCGTGAAACACACACCCGCCGAGCGTGCCGCCCTCGACCGCGCCGCCCGGCCGCCGGTGCCCCCGGGCCCCTCGCTGCCCCAGCTGCCCCTGCTCCACCGCGACGAGGAGAGAGCACGGCTCGTACGGCTGCTCGCGCGCGGCCGCTCCGTGCGCCTCACCGGAGCCCCCGGCTCCGGTCGCACCACGCTCCTCGACGCGGTCGCCGAGGACTGCGCGGATCTGGCCCCCGACGGCGTCGTCCGGCTGAGCGGTTTCCGGCGCACGGTCGACGACCTGCTGTACGAACTGTTCGCAGCCGTGTACAGCACACCCCTGTTCCGGCCCGCCCGGCAGCAGATCCTCGACATCGTGAAGGACATCGGCGCGGTCGTCGTCCTGGACGACCTGGAGTTCGGCGGGATCGCGCTCGACGAACTGCTCGACGCCACCCCCGAGTGCGCCTTCCTGATCGCTGCCACCCCCGGCATCCCGCTGCCCTCCAACGACGCGCCCCTGGAGGAGATCCTCCTCGGCGGCTTCGACCGCGCCGGCAGCGAACAGCTCCTGGAGCGTGTTGTCGGACGGCCGCTCACCGAGGACGAGGCGAACTGGGCCGGTGACCTCTGGTTCGAGTCCGAGGGCCTGCCGCTGCGCTTCACCCAGGCCGGGGCGCTGCTCAGGCAGCGGGACCGGCAGCGGGCCGGCGCGGACGCCGTCGACGAGTTCGGGGTCTTCCAGGAGGCACCGCCCGTCGACCTGCCCGTCGACGCCGTCCCGGACGGACACGACCTGCCCCTGCCGTCGCTCGCCGAGGGGGCCGCGCCCGCCGCGCTGCTCGCCTCCCGGCTGAGCGCCTCGGCCCGCGAGACCCTCAGGTTCGCCGTCGCGCTCGGCGGCGAGATCCCGCACCAGGCCCACCTGCCGGCCCTGGTGGGCGACACCCACGCCGACGCCGCTCTCGGCGAGCTGGTCGGCTGCGCCCTGGTGACACCTGTCGGCGCCCGCTACCGGCTCGCCGCCGGGGTGCGGACGCAGCTGGAGGCCGCCGGGTACGCCGACGACACGGAGGCGCGCGCCCACACCGCCGCCCAGCACTACGCCTGGTGGGCCGGGCACCCCTCGGTCACCCCCGAGCGGGTCTCGGCCGAGGCGGACGCCGTCCTGGCCGCCCTCACCGCGCTCGTGCCGACGACGGTGCCGCCCGGCGAGGACGAGGAGAGCGCCGCCGTGGCGCTGGCCCGGCAGGCGGCGCCCGCGTTCGCCGCCGGGCTGCGCTGGAACGCCTGGGAGCGTTCGCTGCGGGCCGGCGCCGAGGCCGCCGGTCTCGCCGGTGAGACCGGCGAGCAGGCCTACTTCCACCACGAGCTGGGCGTCCTCGCGCTCTGCTCCGGGCAGCTGGAGCGGGCCCGGGCGGAGCTGGAGGCCTCCATCGGGCTGCGCAACGTCCTCGCCGACAAGCGCGGCACCGTCGCCGGACGCCGGGCCCTCGCCCTGGTCGCCGACCGCTCCGGGGCGACACCGCCCGGCGGGCGCACGGCGGCGGGGGAGGAGGTGCCGGACGCCCGTCACGAGGAGTCGGCCTCACCGCCCGGGGGCGTGCCGTCCGCGTACCCGCCGCCCGGCTCGACCGGCGCGGGACTCGGTACGGGCCTCGGCGCGGTCGGCTACGGGGCCACGGCGTCGAACGGGACCGGTTTCGGTACGCCGACCGGATCGGGGGCGTGGGGATCGGGCGCGGCCGGGAACGGCGGAGCCGCCTCGGCGCCGGCGGCCAAGGACACGACGCTCGTCACCCAGCGGGGCGGCTCCACGTCGCCCGCGCACCGGCTGAGCAGCCTCAAGGGCCTTGTCGGCGGTGCCCGGCGCAACATGGTCGCGGCGGGTGCCGGTGCGCTCCTCGCGGCCGTGCTCGGCACCGTCGTGACCCTCGGCGCGACCTCCGACCGCAACGGCGACACCCCGGCCGAGCGGGTCGGCGTCAACCCGTCCGCCAGCGAGGGCGCCGACGACGGCGGTCTCGTCGCGGACCGCCCCAAGGACGGGGACGAGGACGACACCCCGGGCGCCCTGCCCGAACCGACGGACCCGGGCCCCGACGGCACCTACGGCACGTCGGACGACCCGACACCGACCGACACGGCGGGGCCGTCGGACGACCCGAGCGGGACGAAGGGACCGTCGGGCAAGCCGACGCCGTCCCCGTCGAAGACCTCGCCGAAGCCGACGCCGTCCGACGACCCCACCGGTGACCCGACGGGCGATCCCACGGGCGACCCGACGGGCGATCCGACCGGCGACCCCACCGGTGACCCGACGGGCGATCCCACGGGCGACCCGACGGGCGATCCGACCGGCGACCCGCCGCCGCCCGGCACCACCGACACCGCGACCGCTCCCACGGGGGCCGGCACCTCGGCGAGCGACCCCGGTCCTCCGGCCGACACGATGGCCTGACGGCTTCGGCCGTCTCCCACGGATCAGGCGCCGGGGATCAGGAACGGCTCCGCGCCTGCTCCTCGGCGAGGCGGCGGCGGGCGTCCGACCAGGCGATGGGCAGCTCGGCCGCGGGAGCCTGCCAGAAGGTGAAGACCGAGTCCTTCATCGTGGGCCGGAGGCCGATCATGATCGACCGGTGCGGTTCGGTCCTCGCGTACTCGTAGAGTGCGTCCTTGTCCTCCCACGCCGACAGGGTCCAGAACGTGCGCTTCAGGGGCTCGGCTATCAGGGAGGCGCCGTAGGCACCGGGGGCGCGGGAGACCTGCTTCCACGCGGACAGGGAGTGGAGGAAGAAGCGCGGTACGTCCTTGAACGAGCGGACCTCCAGCCGGGAGGCCATGACGAACGCCTCGGTGTCCGGTGCGGGGGTGCTGACCGTGGTCCAGCGCAGGGTGGGCATGGCTGTGGCCCTCTCCGGGGAGATGTTGGATACCTTCACTATCTATGTTAGACAGTGAAGGTATCCGACTTCTAGTGCGGGGGGCGACCGATGCGTATCTCCGAGCTGAGCCGCCGCAGCGGAGTCTCCGTCGCGACGATCAAGTACTACCTCCGTGAGGGGTTGCTCCCGGCCGGGCGGCAGATCTCGGCGACGCAGGCCGAGTACGACGAGAGCCATGTGCGCAGGCTTCGGCTGATCCGTGCGCTGATCGGGGTCCGGGGGCTGTCCGTCAGCACCACCCGGGAGCTCCTGGGCGCCCTGGCGGAGCACACCGGGGACACCCACCTCCAACTCGGGCTCGCCCTCGGGGCCATCAGGCTCGCGGAGGAGCCCGCCGAGGCCCCCTCCGAGACCGGGAACGTCGACGCCCTGGTCGAGGAACTGGGGTGGAACGTGCACGAGGCCGCCCCCGCCCGCGCGGTCCTCGCCGAGACCCTGTCCACGCTGCGCACCCTGGGCGCCCCGCTCGACTGGCAGGTGCTGCTGCCGTACGCCCGCCTCGCGGAGCGCACGGCGACCCTCGACCTCGACCAACTCGACGGGATCGAGGACCCGTTGGAGGCCGCCGAGCGCGCCCTGCTGCTGACCGTCCTCCTGGAGCCCGCGCTGCTGGCGCTACGGCGCATGGCCCAGGAGAACGAGTCGGCCCGCCGGTACGCCGGCGACTAGACCCCCAGCCCGCGGAGCGGTTGGGCGCCGGCTCCTGGCCGGAGGGGAGCCCGGCCCCGTGCGGGCCGATCTGGTCGTGGAACTGCTGCTCGGAGTGGAAGTACCCGCCGCACAGCTTCACCCGGGGCCGACGTGGGCCCCGACGGGGGCCTCAGGGCCCGTCGGCCGTTCCTCGGGCGGCGGCGGCGACCGCCCCTAGAACAGACGCAGTTTGTCGTCCTCGATGCCGCGCAGGGCGTCGTAGTCGAGGACCGCGCAGCCGATGCCGCGGTCGGTGGCGAGGACGCGGGCCTGGGGCTTGATCTCCTGGGCGGCGAAGATGCCGCGGACCGGCGCCAGATGCGGGTCGCGGTTCAACAGCTCCAGATAGCGCGTGAGTTGCTCCACGCCGTCGATCTCACCGCGCCGCTTGATCTCCACCGCCACGGTCGCGCCGTCGGCGTCCCGGCACAGGATGTCGACGGGGCCGATGGCCGTCATGTACTCGCGGCGGATGAGCGTGTAGCCCTCGCCGAGGGTCTCGATGCGGTCGGCGAGGAGTTCCTGGAGGTGCGCCTCGACGCCGTCCTTGATCAGCCCGGGGTCGACACCCAGCTCGTGCGAGGAGTCGTGGAGGACCTCCTCCATCGTGATGATGAGCTTCTCGCCCGCCTTGTTGATGACGGTCCAGACGCCCTGCTCGTCCCCGGAACCCTCCTTCAGGGTGCAGGGCGGCGACATCCAGTTGAGGGGCTTGTAGGCCCGGTCGTCCGCGTGGATCGAGACGCTGCCGTCCGCCTTCACCAGGATCAGGCGGGGGGCCGAGGGGAGATGGGCGGTGAGCCGGCCCGCGTAGTCGACGGAGCAGCGGGCAATGACGAGACGCATGGTCGGCAACGCTACTCGACGTCGGCGGGTGCGCGCGATTCGACCGCCGCAACAGCCCGCGCCCGAGTTCCCTCCTTTGCCGGCGCGCCACGGCGGGCACCGCTCGACAGGCCCGGCGCCCCCGCCCGGCGCCTGTCGCGCACCGTCACGTCCTCCCGTCTCTCACGTGGGCCTTCGTCGTCCCCCGGCATGTGCCGCTGTCAACTCCTGTTCGGCATTGGCTGATTGTGTGCGTCACACGCCCAGTCGGTGCGCGCAATCTCCTGGTGCGGTCACGTTCGGTTGCCTACCGTAGAAACTGGAGGTCGCGAAGCGTGCACTCTGCGTGTTCGCCGACCCGATCTCCGCCCTTGTCCGTCAACCCCTGTTGTCGTGGGGGTGCGAGAGGAGTACCCATGTCGCTCGACGTCTCACCGGCCCTACTCGAACAGGCCGAGCGAGGCGAGGTCGACGAAGCCGCCTTCGTCGACTGCGTCCGGACCTCCCTGCCTTACGCGTGGGAGATGATCAGCTCCCTGGTGGCCCAGCTGAAGGTCGACGGCGGAGAGTTCGCCGACAACCAGACGCCCCCGCCGGACGAGCAGGCGCGCGGGCAGTTGCTGCGCGCGCTCGCCAGTGACGCGATTCGCGGCGCGCTGCAGCGGCACTTCGGTGTACGGCTGGCCTTCCAGAACTGCCACCGGGTGGCGGTGTTCCCACTGGACCCGTCCGTGGACGACAGGCTGGCCCGCTTCACCTCGATCCGCGGCCAACTCCTCAACCAGTCCCCGGAACTCCGGGACTGCTGAGGGCATGACGCGCCACAGCTTGCCGCTCCCATCGCGGGAGGTGCATCGGTAACCGGGGCGGCAAGCTCTCCGCAGTGGCTCAGCCGAGGTGAGGCAGCACCTCGGCACCGAGTCGCCGTACGTTCTCCTCCGTCGCCGCCAGATCGCCGGAGCCCTCGACGAGCAGGGCGAAGCGGGAGATGCCCGTCCGCTCGCTCGTCGCCGCGAGCCGGTCGGCACACAGCCGCGGGGTGCCCACCGGGTGCAGCCCGCAGAGGAGTTCGGTGTAGGCCAGCGGGTCCCGCATCGCGCGGGCGCGGCCGTCGACGGTCACATGCGCGTCGAGGCCCTGCTTCAGCCAGCCCGGCATCGCCTTGGTGAGCGCCTCCACGGCGTCGGTGCGCCGGTCCGCGATCTGGCAGACGCCGGCCGAGACATGGGCCGCGCCGGAGATCTCCTCCGGCGAACGGCCCGCCGCCCGGGCGCAACTGCGCCACAGCGCGACCATCTCCGCCTTCTCCTCGTCCCCGACGTGCATGCCGAGGAGCATCGAAAGGCCGCGCTCGGCCGCCAGTTTCACGCTTGTCGGTGAGGTGCAGGCGACGACGACCTCCGGACCCGGGGTCTCGTCCAGGTCCTCCGCGGGCCTCGGGACGACCGGGACCTCGCGGAAGCTGAATCGTTCCCCCGATGCCGACACCAAGGGCTCACGCAGCCAGCGCATGAGCAGGTCGAGTGATTCCGGGAAGCCCTGCTCGTACGCCTCGAGACCGGAGCCGAACACCTCCAGATCGACCCACGGCCCGCCGCGCCCGACGCCCAGGGAGAAGCGCCCCCCGGAGGTCACGTGCAGCAGCGCGGCCTGTTCGCCCAGGGCCACGGGGTGCGTGGTGGGCAGCACGCTGACCGCCGTGCCGACCCGGATGCGCCGGGTGCGCCCCAGCAGTAACGCGGCGAGGGTGATCGCCGACGGACAGGTGCCGTACGGCACGAAGTGGTGCTCGGCCAGCCAGACCGCGTCCAGGCCCGCCTCGTCGGCCACTTCCGCGGTCCGTACCGCCCGGTGGAGCGCCTCCCCCTGGCCCTGGCCGGGGAACTGGGCGCCCAGTACAAATGTTCCTACGTGCATCGCTCTTCCTGCTTCCTCGGCTCCGACTCGGGAGCTCCCCCACCGGCATAACCCCGTGACACGTGCCGAAGACACGGCCTGGCGACGAGATTTGCGGATTGTCTGCAGAATGCGCCGGACGGAGGGCGTTCTGAGGGGATTGGCGACGTACGCGTACCCCCACCGGGCCCGCGTAGGCTGGACACCAACCCTGCTCCCTGTATAGCCCCGTGAGGTGTCCCGTGTCCCCGCGTCGCAACCGCCCCAAGGACAATGCCTCGTCGGGGCTGTCGGGTCCGTCAGGCCGCAGTGCGGAGGAGGACCGGGCGAACCGGTACGGCGGCTGGCAGACCAGCGAGCCCTGGCGAGGCGAGGAGTGGAGCGTGCGCCATGTGGCGGGCGCGAGCGCGGCCGGCAAGACCTACCGCTGCCCCGGCTGCGACCAGATGATCCCCTCCGGGGTGCCGCACGTCGTCGCCTGGCCCGAGCACTCGGGCGTCGACGAGCGTCGGCACTGGCACAAGGCCTGCTGGAACGCGAAGGACCGCCGCACCTCGCGGGTGCAGCGGTCCCGTAACGCGCCGAGGTTCTGACACCTCGCGGACTCCCGTCGTCGTCCTCGGTCAGACGTCCCGCTTCTCCAGCAGGGCGTACGCGCCGACGAACCCGGCCGCCACCAGGACGAGCATGATCCACAGCGGGTCCCAGCCCGACGGGCCGGACTGGCTGAGCTCCGCACCGTAGAAGACGCTGAGCTGACTCGGGATCGAGTACTCCAGCAGGAACTCCTGCACGTCCCTCAGCGACTCCGAGAACATGAAGATCGCGATGACCAGCGGCGCGAGGAAGACACCGAGCATGATGGTGATCGCGCCGGCGGAGTGCCGGATCAGCGAGCCCATCAGCAGCGACAGCAGCCCGAAGAGCGCGAGGAAGAGACTCACGCCGACCGTGGCCTTGAACCACTCCTCGCCGTCGGGGCTCGCCACGCCGCTGCCCTCCAGGATCGCCACCTGGGCGAAGCCGACGAACGCGGTGGTGACCAGGGTGACGGTGAAGGTGAGCGCGAAGAACACGATCGCCTTCGCGAACAGCACCCGGCCCCGGCTCGGGCAGGCCGTCATCGTAGTCCGGATCATCCCCGTGCCGTACTCGGACGCGGTCGTCAGTACCCCGAGCGTGATGACGCAGACGCTGCCGATCATCAGCCCGAACAGACCGAGGCCCAGCGGGGACTCGCCCTCCAGGTTCATGTCCGTGGAAGCGGCGATCATGGCGAAGAGCAGACCGAGGCCGACCACCAGGACGACGAAGACGCCCAGCGTCCACAGCGTCGAGCGGACCGACTTGATCTTCGTCCACTCGGAGGAGATCGCGTGCCCGAGGTGGGTGC
Source organism: Streptomyces sp. MNU76 (assembly GCF_020982545.1). Classification (GTDB taxonomy): domain Bacteria; phylum Actinomycetota; class Actinomycetes; order Streptomycetales; family Streptomycetaceae; genus Streptomyces. The sequence continues at coordinate 52,185 of NZ_JAJKLK010000021.1, forward strand.
GCACGATCGGGATCGGCGAGGTGTACGAAGTGCCCGGCGCGCCCTGCCAGGTGGGGGCGGGCGGCTGCTGGGCCAGGTGCGGCTGGGGCGTGCTCATCGGGCGTCCTCGGACTTCGTCAGGTCGGCGGCGGGCGCGGGGCCGCGGGTGCGGGGAGGGCGGGGGCGGCGCCGGTGCGGCGGCGGGCTGCGCGGGTGCCTGGGGCGCGGACTGGGGCGCGGACTGGGCGTACGGGTTCGGCTGGGGCTGCGCGGGCGCCGGAGCGGGCGCCCCGGGCGTCGGAGCACCGTAGGGACCGGCCGGGGGCTGGCCCTGCGGCGCGTACGGCTGGCCGCCCTGCTGCGGTGCCGGAGGCGCGTACCAGCCAGGCTGGCCCTGCCCGGGCACCGGCATCGGCGGCTGCGCGCCGGGCGGCACGGGCTGCTGCAGGCCGGCCTTCTGGTCGGTCGTCGAGCGGTAGTCGACGGCGCCCTGCGTCATCCGCATGTACGCCTCCTCCAGCGAGGCCTGGTGCGGCGACAGCTCCCACAGCCGTACGTCGGAGCCGTGCGCGAGGTCGCTGATCCGGGGGAGCGGCAGACCCATGACACGCAGTGCCCCGTCCTGCTCGGGCAGCACCTGGCCCCCCGCCTCGGTCAGCGCCGCCGTCAGCTTCTCGCGCTGCTGCGGTTCGCTGTCCGGGGTGCGGACGCGCGCGAAGTCGGCGGAGTTCGCCGAGATGAAGTCCTTGATGCTCAGGTCGGACAGCAGCTGCCCGCGCCCGATCACGATCAGGTGGTCGGCGGTCAGGGCCATCTCGCTCATCAGGTGCGAGGAGACGAAGACCGTGCGGCCCTCGGCGGCGAGCGCCTTCATCAGGTTGCGCACCCAGAGGATGCCCTCGGGGTCGAGGCCGTTGACCGGCTCGTCGAAGAGCAGTACCTGGGGGTCGCCGAGCAGGGCGGCGGCGATGCCGAGCCGCTGGCCCATGCCGAGGGAGAAGCCGTTGGAGCGCTTCTTGGCCACGTCCTGGAGGCCGACGACCCCGAGCACCTCGTCCACCCGGCGGGCCGGGATGCCCGACAGCTGGGCCAGGGACAGCAGGTGGTTGCGGGCGTGCCGGCCGCCGTGCACCGCCTTGGCGTCGAGGAGCGCGCCGACCTGGCGGGCCGCGTTCGGCAGCTTGCGGTACGGGTAGCCGCCGATCGTCACCTGCCCGGAGGTGGGATTGTCCAGGCCGAGGATCATGCGCATCGTCGTCGACTTGCCCGAGCCGTTGGGGCCCAGGAAGCCGGTGACGGCCCCCGGCCGCACCTGGAAGGAAAGGTTGTACACGGCCGTCTTGGCGCCATAGCGCTTTGTCAGGCCGACTGCCTCGATCATGCTCCGCACCCATCGAACGGTTTCGTGACGTCTCGGACTCGTCTCAGGACGTCGGGGCGCACGCCCCCGTAAGGATTAGGAGCTTATCGGGACGCTGACGGTTCCGCCCAAGAGGAAGTAAAACCTCGCAGGTCACGGGCCGGTCGCTTTGGCATGTACGTAACCGCTGGTCAGGCGCCTGACCGCCTGACCGCCTGATTGCTTGATCGCTCGATCACGCGTCGCGTCGCTTCAGCGTCAGATATCCGCCGAGCAGGGCCGCGGCCACCCACAGCGCCATGACGGCGAGACCGCCCCAGGGCCCGTACGGGGTGTCGTCGTCCACCGGGGTGACCACCTGCATGATCTTGCTGCCGGCCTGGTCGGGGAGGTAGCGGCCGACCTTCTCCGTGGCACCGACGTTGCCGAGGATGTTGGAGATCAGGAAGAAGAACGGCATCAGGATGCCGAGCGACAGCATCGGGCTGCGCAGCATCGCCGCGACGCCCATCGAGAACATCGCGATCAGGGTCATGTAGAGCCCGCCGCCGAAGACCGCGCGCAGCACACCCGGATCGCCGATCTCGGCCCGGTGCGGGCCGAGCATCGCCTGTCCCAGGAAGAACGTCACGAAGCTGGTCACGAGCCCCACCGCGAACGCGAGTGCGGTGGCCACCGCGATCTTGCCGAAGAGGAAGGTGCCGCGCTGCGGCACGGCGGCGAGCGAGGTCCGGATCATGCCGGTGCTGTACTCGTTCGACACCACCAGCACGCCGAACACGATCATCGCCAGCTGGCCGAGGGACATGCCCGCGAAGCTGATGAAGGTGGGGTCGAACGAGAGCCGGTCGTCGCGGCTCAGATGGTCGAACTCGTTCTTCGACAGCAGGGAGATCAGCACGCCGAGCGCGACGGTGACGAGCCCGGCGAGCGACAGCGTCCACACCGTGGACGCCACCGAACGGATCTTGGTCCACTCCGAGCGGACGACCTGGACGGCGGCCATGGTCAGCCCTCCCGCTTCCAGTCGGCACCCCAGGCGGGGGCGGGCGCCCGGCTCGCCACCGGGGTGCCGTCGTGCGCGTGATACTCCACCGACTCGGCGGTCAGCCGCATGAACGCCTCCTCCAGTGACGCCTGTTGGGGGCTCAGCTCGTGCAGCACGATGCCGTGCCGGCCGGCCAGCTCGCCGATCTGCTCCGATTTCCCGCCGTCCACCTCCAGGGCTCCGTCGCCCGTCTGCACGACCATGACACCGACGGTGTGCAGAGCGTCGAGCAACTGTTCGCGCTGCGGGGTGCGGATCCGCACGTACGACCGTGAGTTCTGCTGGATGAACAGCGCCATGGAGGTGTCGGCGAGGAGCCGGCCCTGTCCGATCACCACGAGGTGGTCGGCGGTCAGCGCCATCTCGCTCATCAGGTGCGACGACACGAACACGGTCCGGCCCTGGGCCGCGAGGGACTTCATCAGGTTGCGGATCCAGTGGATGCCCTCGGGGTCGAGGCCGTTGACGGGCTCGTCGAACATCAGGATCCGCGGGTCGCCGAGCAGCGCGCCGGCGATGCCGAGCCGCTGTCCCATCCCCAGCGAGAACCCCTTCGCCTTCTTCCGCGCCACCGACGTCAGTCCGACCGTGTCCAGCACCTCGTGCACGCGGGCCCTGGGGATCCCGTTGCTCTGCGCGAGGCACAGCAGATGGTTGAAGGCGCTGCGGCCGCCGTGCATGGCCTTCGCGTCCAGGAGCGCGCCGATGTACGTCAGCGGGTCCCTCAGGCGGTCGTAGTGCGTGCCGTCGATCCGGACGTCCCCGGCCGTCGGGCGGTCGAGCCCCAGGATCATGCGCATCGTCGTCGATTTCCCGGCGCCGTTCGGCCCGAGAAAACCGGTCACGAGTCCGGGCCGCACGGCGAAAGTCAGATGGTTCACCGCGACCTTCTCGCCATACCGCTTGGTCAGCCCGTCGAGCTCGATCATGCGGCCACGCTAGAACGGCCGCAGACCCCCTGCCACCGGAGTACCGGTGACCACGGTCCAGCCCCCACAAGGGGCGCGGGGAACTGCGCGACCAGCCACGTACGGCCGTGAGCCGCGCGACAACAGAAGCCCCCGAGCTCGTAGGCATCGCCGTCACGGCTGGGCGGCGCCCGTCACCACCCCCGAACACCAAAGGCCCGCGCCCCCCGGAGGGGAGACGCGGGCCCGAAGGTGCCTCTTCCGGCCGTGGCCGTCAGGCGACCGTGTTACCGGGACTGCTGGGCCGGAACCCCGCGGGAGATCGGCTCGTCGTCGGTGACCGGCGTGCCCGCGGCGGCGACCGCCGCACCCGTGAGGGTCGCCAGCATCTCGCGCACGTTCGTCAGCTGGGCGTTGATCGAGTCGCGGCGGTTGGTGAGCGCCGCCAGCTCGCGCTCGGATTCCGAACGGATCCGGTCCGCCTTGGCGTTCGCGTCCGCGACGATGTCCTCGGCCTGACGCTGCGCGGTCTCCACCGTCTGGCGGGCACGGCGCTCGGCGTCGGTGCGCAGCTTCTCGGCCTCCAGCCGCAGCTGCTCCGCGCGGTGCTCGATCTCCGCGAGACGCTTCTCGGCCTTCTGCTGACGCGACGCGAGGTCGCGCTCGGACTGCTCGCGGCGCTTGGCGAGGTTCGTCTCGAAGTCGGCGGCGGCCTGCGCGGCCTTCGCACGGGTCTCCTCGAAGAGGGCGTCCGCCTCCTCGCGCTTGGACTGCGCGTCCTTCTGCGCCTCGGCACGCAGCTGCGAAGCGTCGCTCTTGGCCTTCTCGACGATCCGGACGCCCTCGTCCTCGGCCTTGGCCTTGCGCTCCGCGGAGAAGGACTCCGCGTCGTTGCGCACCTGCTGGGCCGCCGACTCGGCGAGCTCACGGTGCTGCTCGGCGGCGCGGCGGGCCTCCTCGCGCAGGTCCTTCGCCTCCTCCTCGGCGAGGCGGAGGATCTTCTCGACGCGCGCGCCGAGACCGGCGTAGGACGGCTCGGCGTCGGTCACCGCAGCCTGGGCGTTCTGCGTCTCGAGGTGGAGCTCCTCGATGCGCTTCTCCAGAGCGGTGATGCGGGCGAGAGCGGAGTCACGGTCGGAGACGAGCTTGGAGATACGTTCGTCCACCTGAGCGCGGTCGTATCCACGCCGCACAAGCTCGAAGCCGTAGGGGGAAGTGTCGCTCATGGGGTTCCTGTCGAATGAGACCGGTGAGGTGATAGGTGGAATCCTAGGGGGCGAAGCGGCGTGTCATCGAGCAGATGCACGTTTGATCTGGAGAATGACACCCCTTTTGAGTGGCCGACCATCGAAATACTTGCCAGAAACTTTGCGTAATGGCCCTGAAAGCACAGACGGCACAGATGGCAAGCACAGAACGAGCACAAATTGATGTCCGTAGCGCCAGGGTGGGGCGGGAGGATACCCGCAACACCCCGGCACCGCTAGCCGTCTGACGACTTGCCACCCGAACGAGTCGCACCCGCTGCGGCACCCGTCTTGACTCCACCGTCCTTGCCGCCCGACGGGGCCTCAAAAGACTCCAACGCCACCAGGACGTCCTGGACACGGGAGATCTCGGCATTGATGTCCTCGCGGCGGCGGACCAGCACCTCCAGCTCGCGCTTGCCCTCCTCGACCGTCCGGCGGGCCTCGCGGATCGCCTCGGCCTTCAGCTCCTCGGCCTCGCGGACGAGCGTGGACTTCTTCAGCTCGGCCTCCTTCAGCAGGCCCTCGGCCTTCTTCACCGCGGCGATACGCACCTTGCCCGCCTCGGAGTTCGCCTCGGAAACGATCTCCTTGGCCTTGGCCGTCGCCTTCTCCAACTGCTCCTCGGCGGCCTTGATGAGCGCGTCGCAGCGATCACCGGTGGATTTCATCGTCTCGGCGGCCTCACGACGGGCCCGCGTGTGCAGCGCCTCGATCTCGGCCGTGATGCGGTCGCGCAGCTCCTCGGCCCGCTCCCTTATGGCGGTCGCGTCCCGGCGCGCGCCGACGAGCAGCTCGTCGGCGTCCGTACGGGCCTTCTCCACCCTGGAGTTGCCCTCGACGGTCGCCTCGGCGACCAGCCGCTCGGCCTCCTTGCGGGCCGCTCCGACCATGGAGTCGGCCTGCCCCTCGGCGTCCGCGGTGGTCTGCAGGGCCTGCGTCTGCGCCTCGGTGAGCAGCTTGTCGGCCTCGGCCGCCGTCTCCGAGATGAGCTTGTCGACCTGCTCGGCGGCCTCGGAACGCCGCTTGTTGGCGTCCTTGCGGGCCTGGTCGAGGGTGTTGTCGGCCTCCTCGCGGGCGTGCGCCATGAGCCGGTCGGCCTCCGCCTCCGCCTCGGCCCGCGCGCGCTCGGCGTCGGCCCGGACCCGCTCGGCGTGCGCTTGCGCGGAGCCCACCGTCTCGGCGGCCTCGGTCCGCAGCCGCTCGGCCTCGTCGGTGGCCTCGCCGATCAGCCGGTCGGCCTTGGCGACGGACTCGGCCCGGACCCGCTCGGCCTCCTCGTTGGTCTCCCGGGTGAGCCGCTCCGCCTCGGCCGTCACCTCGGTGATCAGGGTGTCGGCCTGGGTCGCCGCGTCCGAACGGATGCGGTTGGCGTCGTCGCGGGCCTCCGCACGGGTGCGCGAGGCGTCCTGGTCGGCCCGTGCGACGGTGTCCGAGGCCTCCGTACGGACCCGCTGGGCGTGCTCGGACGCGTCGCTACGCACCCGCTCCGCCTCGGCGATGGCCTCCGCGACCGTGCGCTCGGCGAGCGACTTGGCCGCCTCCGACTCCTCCCGGGCCTCGCGGCGCACCCGGTTGGCGTCCTCGGTGGCCCGCTCCCGCTCCGCGTAGGCGTCGGCGCGGACCCGGTCCGACTCCTCCTCGGCCTCGCGGCGCATCCGGTCCGCCGCGTGCTCGGCCGTGTTGCGCAGCCCGGCGATCTCCTCCTGGGCCTGCTCGTGCAGCCCGGCGACGGAGTCCCGCACCTGCTGCGCGTGCTGCTCGGCCGCCGACACCATCTCGCCGGCCCGCCGCTCGGCCTCCTCGACCAGCCGTACGGCCTCGGTCTGGGCCTCCTCGACACGCTTGCGCGCCGAGGCCAGCAGCTCCTCGCTCTGCTCGCGGGCCCGCAGCCGCTCCTGGTCGGCCTCCTGCCGGGCCGCGCCGAGGAGCTCCTCGGCCTCGCGGCGCCGCCGGGCGGCCTCCTCCTGTGCGGCGGCCAGCGTCTCCGAGGCCTCCGCGGCGAGCCGCTCGGCCGCGGCCTGCGCCTCCGCCCGCACCCGGTCGGCGGTGTCCTGCGCCTCGGACTTCAGCCGCTCGGCCTCGGCCGCCGCCTCCGAGCGCAGCCGTACGGCGACGGCCTCGCCCTCGGCGCGGGACGCCGACGCGTCGGCCGCGGCCTCGTCGCGCAACCGCTCGGCCTCGGCCTCGGCCTGTGCCTGGAGCGTACGGATGCGCTCGGCGGCCTCGGTGCGCAGCCGGTCGCTCTCCTCGCCGGCCTCGCGGCGGATCCGCTCGGCCTCGGCGCGGGCGTCGGCGAGCGCCTCCTCGGCGGAGGCCAGCCGGGCCTCGGCCTCGCTCTGCAGCCGGGTCAGCTCCTCGGCCGCCTCCGCCTTGCGGGCCTCGACGCCGCGCTCGGTCTCCTCGCGCAGCTCACGGGCGGCCCGCTCGGCCTCGGCCTTCAGCTCCTCGGACTGCTCCTCGGCCTCGGCGCGGTGCCGCTCGGCCTCCTTGCGGGTCCGCTCCAGCGTCTCCTCGGCCTGACGGCGCAGCGTCGAAGCGCGTTCGATGGCCTCGGTGCGGACCTTCTCGCTGTCCGCGGTGGCCGTCTGCCGCAGCTCGTCGGCGTCCGTGCGGGCCTTGGCGAGCAGCTCCTCGGCGGTCTTGGCCGCCTCCTCGATCTGCTGGACGGCCTCCCGCCGGGCCTCGGAGCGGATCCGCTCGCCCTCGGCGACCGCGTCGGAGCGCAGCTGCTCGGCCTCGCCACGCAGTCGGCGCGCCTCCTCCTGCAGCTCGACCGTCTTGGCGCGGTACTCCTCGGTGTCGTCCTTCGCCGTGCCCTTGAGCTGTTCGGCGATGTCGTGGGCCTCGGCGCGCAGCCGGTCCGCCTCGGCCTCGGCCTCGGCGCGGATGCGCTCGGCCTCCTCTATGGCGGCCTTGGTGGTGTTGCGGGCCTCCTCGGACGCCTTGTTCAGCACGTCCTCGGCGGTCTTGGCGGTCTTGGCGAGAGCGGAGGCGGACTCCTCCGCGGTGATCGAGCGGGCCTTCTCGGCGGCCTCGGCGAGCAGCTTCTCCGCCTCGGCCCTGGCGTCCGCGACGACCTCTTCGGCGGACGCCTTGGTGGCCTCGGCCTCCTTGGTGGCCTCCTCGACCAGTCGGGCGACCTGCTCCTTCGCCGTCCGCGTGCGCTGCTCGTTGGTGGACTCGGCGCCGGCGACGGCCTTGGCCGCGTTCTCCTTGGCCTCCGTGACCAGCTTCTCGGCCTCGGCGCGCGCCTCGCGCAGCGCCGCCTCCGCTTCCGCCATGCGCTGCTCGGCGGTCCGGCTCAGCTCGGCGGCCTGGCGGCGCGCGGAGTCCGACTCGGTGGCGGTGGAGGTGCGCAGCTGCTCGGCGTGCTCGGTGGCCTCCTGGGCCTGCGTGGACGCCGCGTTCAGCAGCCGCTCGGCCTCGGCGCGGGCCCGGCGCAGGATCTGGTCGGCCTCGCTGCGGGCGGCCTCCGAGTCGCTCTGCAACCGCTGGCGGGCCTCGGTGGCGAGCCGCTCGGCCTCGGCACGGGCGGCGGCCAGCGCCTGCTCGGCCTCCGCGCGCGACTCGTCGACGAGCCGGCGGGCCTGGGACTCGCTGCGGGCGCGCAGCTGCTCGGCCCACGCCACGTTCTCGTTGACGTGCGACTCGACCGTCTGCCGGCGCTCGGAGAGCTCCTGGTCGAGCTGCTGGCGGCGGGTGACCGCCTCCTGGTGCAGCTCCGCCTGGAGCCGCGCGGCCTGCTCGGCGTGCTCCTGGAGGATGCGCTGTGTCTGCGCCCGGGCCTGGCTCAGCTCCCGCTCGGCGTCCGCGCGCAGCTGGTCGGCCTGCATCTGGGCCTGGCGGAGCATCTGCTCGGCCTGGTACCCGAGGTCGCCGCCGCTGTCGTAGGCGGGCCGGGACATGAGGGTGCGGCGCGCCTCGTGCAGCTTGGCGCGCAGCACCTCGACCTGGTAGCCGAGGTCCTCGGCGTGCTGGATCGCCTTTTCCCGCTCGGTCTTCAGCCGCTCCATCTCGGCCTCGAACCGAGAGAGGTGGTCGACGTCAGCCGCCGGCTCTCGCTCCTGGCGTTCGTAGCCCCGCACTGCGCGGTCCCATCCGTCCCCTGGTCGCAACCTCTGGCAAACGAGCTCCGTCCAACCGCCGAACGGGGCCCCCGGGGAATGGTGTCAGATCAACGGCGGAGCACGGGCTGCCGCCCTCACCCTCGTCCCCCGAAACCTGGACCCCGGCCCTAGGACAGGCACTGATGGATCTCCGCGCTGCCCTTGGATCCCGCTCCTCGGAAGGCGGCAGGACCCGGGCCGTCCCCCTCGAAGGCGACGGCCGACCCCAACCCTACCGGCCCATATGTACGGGGGTCAGTGCTCAGGTGACTCAACTGGCGCCGAAGTGACCAGTTCTGTCAGTACGCCATGACAATCCTTGGGGTGCAGGAACGTGATCCGTGACCCCATGGAACCGATTCGCGGCTCCTCGTACAGGACGCGTACGCCCTTGTCCTTGATCGCGGCTGCCTCACCGTCGACATCCGCCGTACCGAAGGCGATGTGGTGGACCCCCTCGCCGTTCTTGGCCAGCCACTTCGCGACGGTGGAATCCTCGCGGGTCGGCTCCAGAAGCTGCAGGTAGGAGGCACCGCCGTCGTCCGTGCTGTTGATCTTGAGCATGGCCTCGCGCACGCCCTGCTCCTCGTTGACCTCGGAGTGGTACACCTCGAAGCCGTACGTGGCCCGGTAGAACTCGACGGTGGCGTCGAGGTCGAAACAGGCGATCCCGATGTGGTCGATTCGCGTCAGCATGGTGTCAGTGCAGCGCTCATACGACGGTTACGCAACGTGCGCGCGATCACACCGACAGCCCGGTGACGGCACGGAGTGCCACTCAGTACATTCGAAGTAAACCCTCGTTCACTCACTCCTCGGCTGTGCAAGCTGGAAGGGGATCGCACCTCATGACTGGAACGAACGGCACGACCTCGGTGATCGTCGCGGGCGCCCGTACGCCCATGGGACGGTTGCTCGGTTCGCTGAAGTCCTTCTCCGGAGCCGACCTCGGCGGCTTCGCGATCAAGGCCGCCCTGGACCGTGCGGGGATCGGCGGCGACCAGGTGCAGTACGTGATCATGGGCCAGGTGCTCCAGGCCGGGGCGGGGCAGATCCCGGCGCGCCAGGCCGCGGTCAAGGCCGGCATCCCCATGAACGTGCCCGCGCTCACCATCAACAAGGTGTGTCTGTCGGGCCTCGACGCCATCGCGCTCGCCGACCAGCTGATCCGCGCCGGCGAGTTCGACATCGTGGTGGCCGGCGGCCAGGAGTCCATGACCAACGCCCCCCACCTGCTCCCGAAGTCCCGTGAGGGCTACAAGTACGGGGCGATCCAGATGCTCGACGCGATGGCGCACGACGGGCTCACGGACGCCTTCGAGAACATCGCCATGGGCGAGTCGACGGAGAAGCACAACACCCGTCTCGGCATCGGCCGTGACGAGCAGGACTCGGTGGCCGCCCAGTCCCACCAGCGGGCCGCCGCCGCGCAGAAGAACGGCCTCTTCGACGCCGAGATCACGCCGGTGGAGATCCCGCAGCGCAAGGGCGAGCCGGTCGTCTTCAGCCAGGACGAGGGCATCCGGGGCGAGACGACCGCCGAGTCCCTGGGCAAGCTGCGTCCGGCCTTCGCCAAGGACGGCACGATCACGGCCGGCTCCGCCTCGCAGATCTCCGACGGCGCCGCCGCCGTGGTCGTGATGAGCAAGGCCAAGGCGGAGGAACTCGGCCTCACGTGGCTCGCCGAGATCGGCGCCCACGGGAACGTGGCCGGGCCGGACAACTCGCTCCAGTCCCAGCCGTCGAACGCGATTCAGCACGCCCTGAAGAAGGACGGGCTGGAAGTCGCTGACCTGGACCTCATCGAGATCAACGAGGCCTTCGCCGCCGTCGCCGTGCAGTCAATGAAGGACCTCGGCGTGTCCCCGGAAAAGGTGAACGTCAACGGTGGCGCGATCGCCCTCGGGCACCCCATCGGCATGTCCGGCGCCCGGCTCGTCCTGCACCTCGCCCTGGAGCTGAAGCGGCGCGGCGGCGGGGTCGGCGCGGCGGCGCTGTGCGGTGGCGGTGGACAGGGTGACGCACTGATCGTGCGGGTACCCAAGGCCTGAGGCCCGTCGTTGCAGGTGTACGCGCTACTCGGATCGGAGCTGTGATGCAGGACGTCCCCACGCTGGTGGCGCAGGCCAGGGAAGGACGGCCCCGGGCCGTCGCCCGGCTGATCTCCCTGGTGGAGGGGGCGTCCCCGCAACTGCGTGAGGTCATGGCGGCACTGGCGCCGCTCACGGGCGGCGCGTACGTCGTGGGCCTCACCGGCTCGCCCGGCGTGGGCAAGTCCACGTCCACGTCGGCGCTGGTGACCGCGTACCGCAGGGCCGGCAAGCGGGTCGGCGTGCTCGCCGTCGACCCGTCGTCGCCCTTCTCGGGCGGCGCGCTGCTCGGCGACCGCGTCCGGATGTCGGACCACGCCTCCGACCCCGGCGTGTACATCCGTTCGATGGCGACCCGTGGTCACCTGGGCGGCCTCGCCTGGGCGGCCCCGCAGGCGATCCGGGTCCTGGACGCGGCGGGCTGCGACGTGATCCTCGTCGAGACGGTCGGGGTCGGCCAGTCCGAGGTGGAGATCGCCTCCCAGGCGGACACGTCCGTGGTGCTCCTCGCTCCCGGCATGGGGGACGGCATCCAGGCGGCCAAGGCGGGGATCCTGGAGATCGGCGACGTCTACGTCGTCAACAAGGCCGACCGGGACGGCGCGGACGCGACCGCGCGCGAGCTGAACCACATGCTGGGGCTCGGTGAGAGCCGTGGGCCCGGGGACTGGCGGCCGCCGATCGTCAAGACGGTGGCGGCGCGGGCGGAAGGGGTCGACGAGGTCGTCGAGGCGCTGGAGAAGCACCGGGCGTGGATGGAGGAGCGGGGGGTTCTCGCGGAGCGGCGCCGGGCTCGTGCGGCGCGTGAGGTGGAGACCATCGCGGTGACCGCGCTGCGGGAGCGGATCGGGGACCTGCACGGGGATCGGCGGCTGTCTTCCTTGGCCGAGCGGATCGTGGCGGGGGAGTTGGATCCCTATCGGGCCGCGGATGAGTTGGTGGCGGGGCTGACGGAGGGCTGACGCCGGGGTGTTCTCGCCCCCGCCGCCCCTACCCGTCCCTCCACTCTCGGCTTCGCTGGAGCGGGAGGCGCCCCCATCCAGGGGCTACGCGCTCCTTCGACCCTCGCGTCAAAGACCCGGGGCTCTGCCCCGGACCCCGTTCGCGCAGTTCGCCGCGCCCCCATCAGGGGCGCGGCGAACTGCGCGAGAACAGACCCGTCGGAGAAGCCGCGTCACATCCTCACTGTCAGTCCTCCGTGCGGTCGGCGGTGAGCTTGCCGGAGTCGGGGTTCACCCTCCAGTCGCTGCCGGTGCCGTCGGCGGCGGTGGTGTCGACCTCCCAGGCCTGCTCCGTGCTCTCCTCGTCCAGGTCCACGGAGGTCACCGTGCCCTTGCCGGCGGCGGCCTCGGCGGCCTCGGCGGCGGTCACGGAGGCGCCCTTCAGCGCGTCCTGGACCTGCCGGGTCTCGGCCGTGTCGTCACCGTCGTCGTCGCGGTCGGCGTGCGCGCCGAGGACCTTGCCGGTGCCGGGGTCGACCTGAACGCTGAACCACTTGCCGCCGCCGGTCAGCACGTCGACGTCCCAGGCCAGGTTCGTGCCCTCGTCGTCGAGGTCGGCGGAGACCGCCGTACCGTCCTTGTGCTTCAGTGCCGTCCTGATCGCCTCGGCGGCCGTGACCTGACCGGCCTTCGCCTCGGCCGCGTTCTCGGCCTTGTCGTCCGCGTCCTGGTCCGTGTCGCGGGCCGCCCGGTCCTCGGCCTTGTCCTCCGCTTTGTCGCCGGCCTTGTCCTGGGCCGTGTCGTCGGAGTCGTCGTTCAGGTCGTCGCGGTCGTTGTCGTCGTTCGACACCGACACGGTCTTCTTCGCCGGCGCCTCGTCGTCACCCGCGACCGCGATGGCGGTCGCGGTGCCGCCGCCGATCAGGGCGACGGCCGTGACGGTGGCGATGACGATGTTGCGCTTCATGGGGTTCCTCCAGGGTGCGACTGGTTGCGACCAGGAACGGATGATGTCGCCGGTTGCAGAAGGCTTGTCAGGCTGATCCGGCTTGCCTGCCTCGTCTGCTTTCGACGGGAACCAATCTGGCCGACCGACGCTGAAGCGGACCTGAAGGACCCTGAAGACCGCTTCAGGCTCGGTTTGCCAAGCTGAACGCATGCGCCTGTTGATCGTGGAAGATGAGAAGCGGCTCGCGGTGTCGCTGGCCAAGGGCCTGACGGCCGAGGGGTACGCCGTGGACGTCGTCCACGACGGGATCGACGGACTGCACCGGGCGAGCGAGGGGTCGTACGACCTCGTGATCCTCGACATCATGCTGCCCGGCATGAACGGCTACCGCGTCTGTGCCGCCCTGCGCGCCGCCGGCCACGACGTGCCGATCCTGATGCTCACCGCCAAGGACGGCGAGTACGACGAGGCCGAGGGCCTGGACACGGGCGCCGACGACTATCTGACCAAGCCGTTCTCGTACGTCGTCCTCGTCGCCCGGGTGAAGGCGCTGCTGCGGCGGCGCGGCCCCTCGGGCGGTGCCTCGCCCGTGCACGCGGTCGGCACGCTGAAGGTCGACACCGCCGCCCGGCGTGTGTTCCTCGCCGAGGACGAGATCACCCTCACCACCAAGGAGTTCTCCGTCCTGGAACAGCTCGTGCTGAGAGCCGGTGAGGTCGTCTCGAAGGCCGACATCCTGGAGCACGTCTGGGACTTCGCCTACGACGGCGACCCGAACATCGTCGAGGTCTACATCAGCGCCCTGCGCCGCAAGCTCGGCTCCACGCTCATCAAGACCGTACGCGGGGCCGGATACAGACTGGAGGGCCGCTCGTGAAGCGCCGCCTGGGTTCGGTACGGGCCCGTGCCACCCTCGCCGCGACCGTCGTCGTCGCCGTGGCCCTGGTCGCCGCGGGCGCCGCAGTCCTGCTGTCGCTGCGGGTCACCCTCACCGACAAGGCGGACGCGGAGGCCGACTCCGTGGCCCGCAACGCCGCCTCGGCACTGGCGAACGGGTTCGCCTACGCGGAGCTGAGGCTGCCGGACGGCGACGAGAACCCGGTCGAGGTGTTGGACGTCGGCGAGAAGCCCGTCGCGGTCGGCGAGGACGTCGAGGGCATGGACGTGACCGCCATCGACTCGGACCGGCTGAACTCCGAGACCAACGACGACGCCGACGACCGCGCGGAGGGCGACCGGGGCGCCGAGGACGAGGGCAGCCTGAAGGCGGGCGATGTCGCCGACGAGACCTGGTACGGCGAGGGCACCGCGACCGTCGAAGGGGTCACGGCGGACTACCGGTTCGCCGGGGTCGAGGTGGTGACGCCGGCGGGTGTGCCGCTCACCGTCTACGCGGGTGCCCCGCTCTCCACCGAGGAGGACGCCGTCGGCACCGCGCTGACCACGATGCTCATCGGGCTTCCGCTGCTGCTGCTGACCGTCGGCGGGGTGACGTACGTCGTCACCAGGCGGGCACTGCGACCCGTCGAGGGCATCCGGGCGGAGATGGCGGCGATCACGGCCTCCGAGGACCTCTCCCGGCGCGTCCCCGAGCCGGACACGCATGACGAGGTCGCCCGCCTCGCACGGACCACGAACGAGACGCTGGCCGCGCTGGAGGCCTCGGTGGAGCGGCAGCGCGCGTTCGTGGCGGACGCCTCGCACGAACTGCGCAGCCCCATCGCCTCGCTGCGCACCCAGCTGGAAGTGGGCGCCGCGCACCCGGAGTTGCTGGACCTGGACGGGGCGGTCGAGGACACCGTGCGGCTGCAGAGCCTCGCCGCCGACCTGCTGCTGCTCGCCCGCCTGGACGCGGGGGAGCGGCCGCCGCCGGACGCCCGGTTCGACCTGGCGCGGGTCGTACGGGAAGAGGTGGCCTCCCGGGAGGGGGTGACCCTGGACGGCGTGGACTCGGTGGAGCTGCGCGGCTCGCGCAACCAGATCTGCCGCGTCCTCGGCAACCTTCTGGACAACGCGGACCGCCACGCCCGCGACCGGGTCGCCGTCACGCTGCGGACCACGTCCGACTGGGCGGTCCTCCAGGTGGCGGACGACGGCACGGGCGTCCCGCCGGCCGACCGTGAGCGCGTCTTCGAACGTTTCGTCCGCCTGGACGAGTCCCGGGCGAGGGACGACGGCGGCGCGGGCCTGGGGCTCGCCATCGCCCGGGACATCGCCGTACGCCATGGAGGCGCCCTGACGATCGGCGACGCCCCGGGCGGCGGGGCCCTCTTCGAACTGAGGCTGCCGATGCAACCCCCGAGCCCTTGAGGGGCGCGGGGAACTGCGCGACCGGCCACGACGAACCCGCAGCCGACACCGACCCGCAGTCCCTCGGCGCTCGACCGCCCCCCGAGCGGAGCGCTACGGCTTACCGCGGTGGCTTCGGAGATGCTCCGCGATCGGGACCAGCGACTTGTGCAGCTCCGCCATCGCCTCCTCCGACAGCAGGTCGATGAAGTGCCGCCGCACGGAGGCGACATGATGCGGCGCCACCCGCTGCATCGTCTCCATGCCGTGCTCCGTGAGCACGGCGAACAGCCCGCGGCGGTCGGACTCGCAGTTCTCCCGGCGCACCAGGTCGGCGTTCTCCATCCGGGTGATCTGGTGCGAGAGGCGGCTCTTGGACTGGAGCGTGGCGGCGGCGAGGTCGCTCATCCGCATCCGCCGCCCCTCCGACTCGGAGAGGTTCACCAGGATCTCGTAGTCGTTCATTGTCAGGCCGAACGGCTGCAGGTCCCTTTCGAGCTGGTGCGTCAGCAGCCTGTTGACGTCCAGATGGGTGCGCCAGGCGCACTGCTCCGCATCGGTCAGCCAGCGCGTGGCCGTTTCGGTCTCCATGAATGAAGTCTACCTAAAATGTTGAAAGGCGAACTAGTAAGGGTTCGTCGGTGTCATTCGTGCGGACAGGTCGGGTCTTACGGGTGTGGAGCATGACAACGCGCACACGTTCGATGTCACACTCCGCAGACTACCGCTCACAGCCCGAAGCGACGCTGGAGGTCCCCCAGCTGTCCGGGAAGGCGCGGTGCCCCCGCCGGCTGTCCGGGATACCCGGGTGCCCCACCGCCGCCGGGTACGCCCGGCTCGTGCGGGACCATGCCCGTGGCCTGCTCGGCCATGAGCGTCTCGGACGACTGGAGCAGCACCGTGCCCGCCCCGACGAACTCGAACTGGTGCTCCTCGCCGGACGCCCCGCCGATGCCCGTCATCGCACGTAGACCGCCCATGACACCGGCCATGTAGCTGTGGTCGTAGTGGTGGCACGGCGAGGGACAGTCGGCCCACCCGACCAGGGCCTGCGGGTCGACCCGGATGGGGGGTTCCATGAACACCACCGGGCCGTTGGAGGCCGCCACGAACTTGCCCGTGCCGATGAGGGTCAGAAAGCCCGGGACGATGGACTGCTTCAGCGCAAGACTTGGCTGAAAAGCGAGGAGGTTGCCCGAGCGAATGGTGAGGTTGCCGTCTTCCAAGTCATACGAATTGACGTCGAAGGCCCGGTCGGCGAGGAGCATCTTGCCGGAGCCCTCGGCCACGACCCAGTCGCTCGCGTGCAGAGGCGAATGGAACGACGTACGGACGAGACCGCCGAGACGGCCGTGCCCGATGCCGTTGAACTCCATCTGGCCGTAGTAGGCGATCATCTTGCCCTTCTGCAGGAACCACTGGCTCCCCTTGAGCTCCACGCAGAAGGTGTAACTGTTGACGTTGTCGTCGGACGGCAGCGTCATCGGGTCGTGGACGGTCGGTCCGGCGACCGGGGCCCCGTACATGCTCACAGCTTCTCCTCCGAGGCCTGGACGTACACCGCACCACTGCCGCTCAGCTCCAGCTGGAACGCCTCGCCGGAGCCCCGGCCCACCATGTCGCGCCAGCCGAGCGCGGTGGACAGCTTGTTGCGTACGTCGCCGTGGTGCGCCACGTACGCCTGCGGGTCGACATGGACCGGGCGCTGGGGGGTGATCGGGACCTCGATCACCCCGCCGTGCGCCATGACGGCCACGGCGCCGTGGCCCTTGAGGGTCGTGGTGAACAGGCCCTGGCCCGTCACCTGACCCCGGACCATGCCCATGACGCCGCCCTGCGAGCCCATGAACATCGTGCCCTGCTGGAGGGTGCCGTCGAAGGCCAGCAGCCGGTCGGCCTCGACGTAGAGGGTCTCCCCGGTCAGGTTGATCACCTGGATGTGGTGACCGCCGTGCCCGAACAGGACCGTGCCGCTGCCCTCGACGGTCATCAGCGGGGTCGCCTCGCCCGCCACCCGGCGGCCGATCATCGACGCGATACCGCCCTGGCCGCCCTGAATGTTGGGGGTGAACGACACTTCGCCCTTATAGGCGAGCATCGCGCCGCGCTGGCTGAACAGCCGCTGGCCCGGCAGCACGGTCGCCTCGATCATCTTCGAGTTGATCTCACGGAAGGCCATGTCAGACGTCCCCCGCCACCGTGTTGCGCTCGCTGGGCTGGACGTAGACGAGTCCGTCGCCCTCGAAGCGGATCTGGAACGCCTCGCCGCCGCCCTCGCCCATGAACGTGCGGAACGTCACACCGGACTGGAAGGACTGCTGGAGGTTGCCCTGGTGCGCGATGTACGCCCCCGGGTCGACCGTCAGCGGGTACTGGTGGCTCACCCGCAGCACCACCACCGGACCGTCGGACATGATCGCCGCCTGGCCGTGGCCCTCGACGGTCGTGGTGAACAGGCCGTTGCCCTGCGAGGCGCCGCGCAGCCCCGTGAAGCTCGTGCCCGTACGCAGCCCGGAGTCCGTCGCGAGCAGATTGCTCGACTCCACGTACAGCTTGTCCCCCTGAAGATTCACGAGGTTGATCTCGGAGGCCCGGTCCGCGAACCAGCAGGTCCCTTGTCCGGTCACCTCCATCAACGTCATCTGTTCACCCGTGAGGCGCCGCGTCACCATCCCGCGCAGGCCCTCACCGCCGCCGCTCAGCTTCTTGAACGACATCTGACCGTCGTAGGCGACCATCGAGCCGTTCTTCGCCTTGACGGCGTCCCCGGTCATGTCGACGGCCAGCACCTTGCTGCCTTGAAGTCGGAACATTGCCACGGGGTGACGTTAACCGGCCGATGGCCGGACAGGACAGGGCCCAAAGGTGGATCTCGCCCCTGAAGGGACCCCAGGGACACCCTAGGGGGCCTCCCGGAGGCGGCGGATGTCAGAATGGGCCGAGCTTGTGCTTCCGTTCACAAAGACCGAAGGTGACCCGTGGACATAAAGACCGCCTCCGCCCTCCGCCGCCTGCGCCTCGTCTCCGCCCCCGAGGCCGTCTCCTTCCTGCTGCTTCTCGTCTGCTCGGTGCTGAAGCGGACCACGGAGTTCAACGCGGTGCCCGTGATGGGCTGGGTCCACGCCATCCTCTTCATCCTGTACCTGATCTTCTGGGCCGACGCCTGGAACCGCACGAAGTGGTCGCTGAAGACCGCCGTGCTCTACTTCGCCCTCGCCGTCCTGCCCGCCGGCGGCTTCTTCGCCGAGCGCAAGCTGCGCCGTGAGGCCGAGGACGCGGTGATCGCCGGCCGCGCCCGCGCGGAAGGGGTCGTGAAAGCGTGATCGTCGCCTTCTCCGTGACCCCCCTCGGGGTCGGCGAGGACGTGGGGGAGTACGTCGCCGAAGCCGTACGGGTGGTCCGCGAATCGGGTCTGCCGAACCGGACGGACGCCATGTTCACCTCGATAGAAGGTGACTGGCAGGAAGTCATGGACGTCGTGCGCCGAGCTGTCGCCGCCGTCGAGGAGCGCGCGCCCCGGGTCTCCCTCGTCCTCAAGGCCGACATCCGCCCCGGTGTGACGGACGGTCTCACCTCCAAGGTGGAGACGGTGGAACGCCACCTGTCCGAGCCGTCGTAGCGGCGTCCCGCACGCGGTCTCCGTTCTGAGCACCCAACCCCGGTCCTTTCGGGCCGGGGTTTGCTCGTGCCGTGCTGTTTGAGCGATCGCTCAAATCGGAGTACGGTCGTGTCCAACGGATTGAGCAGTCGCTCAAAAATGGCTCAGCGACGGAACCGACCTGGGGGAACGCGGATGGGGCTCTACATCGAGGCACGAGTACGGGCGGACCTGGAGGAGGTGTGGGCCCGCACCCAGGAGCCGGCCCTCCACCAGCGGTGGGACCTCCGCTTCACGGAGATCGACTACCTCCCGCGCGACGAGGGCGAGCCGCAGCGCTTCCGGTACGCCACCCGCCTGCTCCCCGGCCTGACGGTCGCCGGGACCGGCGTCTCGGCCGGGGAGAAGGAGCGCCCGGACGGCACCCGGACCTCGGCGTTGCGGTTCGCCTCGCCGCACCCGCTCTCCCTGATCGCCGAGGGCAGCGGCTACTGGCGCTACGTCCCGGACGGCGCGGGCGTCCGCTTCCTCACCGGCTACGACTACCGCCCCCGCTGGGGCCGCCCGGGCGCCCTCGCCGACCGCGTGCTGTTCCGCCCGCTCATGGGCTGGGCCACCGCCTGGTCCTTCGACCGCCTCCGCCTCTGGCTGGAGCGGGACATCACCCCCGAACGCGCCCTGCGGCGCTGGCTGGCCGAGGCGGTCGTGCGCGGGCTGATCGTCGTGGCCGCCTGCGCCGGGCTCGCGTACGGGGCGCTGGGGGATCCGACGGGCGTCCTGGCGCCGCTCGCGCTGTTCGCGACACCGGTCCTGGCCGTGTCGGCGGTGCTGGCCGCCCTGCTCGTACCGCCGCTGCCCGGCACCCCGTCCGCCCGCCGCTGTGTGCGGAAGGCACCGGCACGCGCGCGTGCGCCTCGTCTGCTCGCGACCCTGAAGGGATGACCGGCATGGATACCACGACACCGGGGACCGCCCCGTCCCGCTCCACCGCGCCGGCCTCGATCTTCCGTACGGTCATGGGGGCGGACTTCGACCGGCTCCACCCCGAGCTGCGCCGCCGCTTCTCGGTCGGACTGGCGAGTGGGCAGGCGGGCACGGGCCGGGGGGTGATGGACCGCGTCTGGCACGGGAGGGGCCTGGTGAAGCCGTTCCTCGCGCTCGGGGGCACCCGGAACATCCTCGTCCCGCGCGAGGGGCGCGACGTGCCCTTCACCATCGAGAACGTGCCGTACACCGACGGGTTCGGCCGTGAGACGGTGACCTTCGTGCGTACCTTCGACCTGCCGGGCGGGCCACGCCGGTTCGACGCCCAGATGGTGTTGAGCCCCAAGGGCGACCGCGTTCTCGACTACCTCGGCACCCATCAGCACCTCGCCAGCGACCTGCACTTCGCGGCGGAGCCCGACGGATCGCTGCTGATCCGCTCCGGCGAGCACCGCTTCCGGGAGGGGCCGGTCGACGTCCGGGTCCCCGGTCTCATCGGCGGCGACGCCGAGGTGCGGGAGCGGTTCGACGAGCGGACGGGGCGCTTTCGGATCCAGGTGCGGGTGGTGAACCGGCACTTCGGGCCGCTCTTCGGCTACGAGGGCTCGTTCACCGTGAGCTACCAGGACGTGCGGGTGTGCGGGGTGCGGGCCGGGTTGCGGCCGGTCCGTGAGGAGGCGCGGGCGTGAGCGGGGCGCGGGTATGAGCGGGGCGACGGTATGAGAGGGGCGCGGGCGTGAGCGCGGCGACGCGGACGAAGCTGTTGGAGGGCGCGCTGCGGACGCTCGTCGAGCAGGGGATCGCCAAGACGTCCGCCCGTTCGATCGCGGCGACCGCCGGGGTGAACCAGGCGCTCGTCTTCTACCACTTCGGGTCCGTGGACGAACTCCTGGCGGAGGCCTGTCGGTACGGGGCGGAGCAGAGGGTCGCCCGGCACCGGGAGCGGATGGCGGCGATCGGCTCGCTCTCCGAACTGCTGGCCTTCGGGCGGGAGATGCACGTGGAGGAGCGGGCGGCGGGGCATGTGGCGGTGCTCGGTCAGCTGCTGGCGGGGGCAGACGCATCCTCGGCTGGCGCCGGCGACCGCGGCGGGCTGGACCTGTGGATCGCGGAGGTGGAGGGGTGCTGCGGCGGGTGCTCGCGGGTCGCCGCTCGGGGAGTTCGCCGATGCGCGGGGTTGGCTCGGGCCGTGGCTTCTTCTTTGTGGGGCTGGAGTTGTACGAGGGGGTTGATCCGGAGGGGCGGGGAGGCGTTGGGGGCGCTGGAGCAGCTTGCGGGGGTTGTCACGGCGTTGGATGGGCTGGGGCCTGTGGCTCAGCGGGCGGTTCGGCATCAGTTGCGGAAGGTCGCGGGGCGGTGAGGCGGCGGCTGCGGGGCTGCGGCGGTTGTTGCGGCGAGTTTTCTCGCCCCGCCGCCCCTACCCGTCCCATCCTCAAGGGGCTGAGCGCCCCTTCGACCCCCGTCAAGATTCGGGGCTCCGCCCCGGACCCCGTTCGCGCAGTTCCCCGCGCCCCTAGATGCAGTTCCCCGCGTCCCTTACAGGGCGACCGAAAGGCGAGACGGGGCTGACCGGGATGTGACCGGCCGGTAAGGTCGGTGCCGTGCCGAAGCCGCTCAGCCTCTCCTTCGATCCCATCTCGCGCGCCGACGAGCACTGGAAGCAGCGCTGGGGAAGCGTCCCGTCCATGGCCGCGATCACATCGATCATGCGTGCCCACCAGATCCTTCTGGCGGAGGTCGACGCGGTGGTCAAGCCGTACGGGCTGACGTTCGCGCGCTACGAGGCCCTCGTGCTGCTCACCTTCTCGCAGAAGGGCGAGCTGCCGATGTCCAAGATCGGCGAGCGGCTCATGGTGCACCCCACGTCCGTGACGAACACCGTCGACCGCCTGGTGAGGTCCGGCCTCGTCGACAAGCGCCCGAACCCCAACGACGGCCGGGGCACCCTCGCCTCCATCACCGACAAGGGCCGCGAGGTCTGCGACGCGGCCACCCGGGACCTCATGGCCATGGACTTCGGCCTCGGCGCCTACGACGCCGAGGAGTGCGCGGAGATCTTCGCGATGCTCAGGCCGCTGCGCGTGGCGGCGGGGGACTTCGAGGAGAGCTGAGCGGGCGACCGAGGGGCGCTCGAAGATCGTGCCGGACCTGTGGCTAGGCTCGTGCGTATGAAAAAGAGCGTGCTGACCCGCTACCGCGTCCTGGCCTACGTCACCGGTGTGCTGCTGGTTCTGCTGACCCTGGGCATGATCGGCAAGTACGTGCTGGAACTGGACGGTGCCGCGGACTTCACGTACGTGGTCAGCCTCGCGCACGGCTGGCTGTACGTCCTGTACCTGGTCTTCGCCTTCGATCTCGGCTCCAAGGCGAAGTGGCCGGTCAAGAAGCAGATCTGGGTGCTGCTGGCGGGCACGATCCCGACGGCCGCCTTCTTCGTGGAGCGCCAGGTCAGCCGCGAGCTGGAAGCGAAGATCGAGGGCAGCTCGCTCGCGACCGCCAAGGCGTAGACGATTTCACCGCCGTGCGGACGCGCACGGCGGTCTGTCGTCGACATTTACTAGGACGTCCTAGTAAATTGGTGGTATGGACGCTGACGCCATCGAAGAGGGCCGCCGCCGCTGGCAGGAACGCTACGACTCCGCGCGGAAGCGGGAGGCCGACTTCACGACGCTCTCCGGGGACCCGGTGGAGCCCGTGTACGGGCCCCGGCCGGGGGACGTGTACGAGGGCTTCGAGCGGATCGGCTGGCCGGGGGAGTACCCCTTCACCCGCGGGCTGTATCCGACCGGCTACCGGGGGCGGACCTGGACGATCCGCCAGTTCGCGGGGTTCGGGAACGCCGAGCAGACGAACGAGCGGTACAAGAAGATCCTCGCCAACGGCGGTGGAGGACTGTCCGTCGCGTTCGACATGCCGACGCTCATGGGGCGGGACTCCGACGAGCCGCGCTCGCTCGGTGAGGTGGGGCACTGCGGGGTCGCCATCGACTCCGCCGCCGACATGGAGGTGCTGTTCCAGGGCATCCCGCTGGGCGATGTCACCACCTCCATGACGATCAGCGGGCCCGCCGTCCCCGTCTTCTGCATGTACCTCGTGGCCGCCGAGCGGCAGGGCGTCGATCCGGGCGTGCTCAACGGCACCCTGCAGACCGACATCTTCAAGGAGTACATCGCGCAGAAGGAGTGGCTCTTCCAGCCCGAGCCGCATCTGCGCCTCATCGGCGACCTCATGGAGCACTGCGCGGCCGAGATCCCCGCGTACAAGCCGCTCTCCGTCTCCGGCTACCACATCCGCGAGGCCGGGGCCACGGCGGCGCAGGAGCTGGCGTACACGCTCGCCGACGGCTTCGGCTACGTGGAGCTGGGGCTCAGCCGGGGGCTGGACGTCGACGTGTTCGCGCCCGGGCTGTCCTTCTTCTTCGACGCGCACCTCGACTTCTTCGAGGAGATCGCCAAGTTCCGCGCGGCGCGCCGGATCTGGGCGCGGTGGATGCGGGACGTGTACGGGGCGCGGACCGAGAAGGCCCAGTGGCTGCGGTTCCACACCCAGACCGCCGGGGTCTCGCTGACCGCGCAGCAGCCGTACAACAACGTGGTCCGTACGGCGGTGGAGGCGCTGTCGGCGGTGCTCGGCGGGACCAACTCGCTGCACACCAACGCCCTGGACGAGACGCTGGCGCTGCCGTCCGAGCAGGCCGCGGAGATCGCCCTGCGGACGCAGCAGGTGCTGATGGAGGAGACCGGGGTCGCCAACGTGGCGGATCCGCTGGGTGGTTCGTGGTACGTCGAGCAGCTGACGGACCGTATCGAGGCCGACGCCGAGAAGATCTTCGACCGGATCAAGGAGCGGGGGCTGCGGGCACATCCGGACGGGGTGCACCCGATCGGGCCGATCACCTCCGGGATCCTGCGGGGGATCGAGGACGGGTGGTTCACCGGGGAGATCGCGGAGTCCGCCTTCCGGTACCAACAGGCGCTGGAGAAGGGGGAGAAGCGGGTCGTCGGGGTCAATGTCCACCACGGCTCCGTGACCGGGGACCTGGAGATCCTGCGGGTCAGTCACGAGGTGGAGCGGGAGCAGGTGCGGGTGCTCGCGGCGCGCAAGGGGGCGCGGGACGACGCCGCGGTGCGGTCCGCGCTCGACGCGATGCTCGCGGCGGCGCGGGGTGGGGCCAACATGATCGGGCCGATGCTGGACGCGGTGCGGGCCGAGGCGACGTTGGGGGAGATCTGCGGGGTGCTGCGGGAGGAGTGGGGGGTGTATACGGGCCGGCGGGGTTCTAGGCGCCGTTTCCGGCGGCGGGCGGTGTGGGGTTTCGCCCCCGCCGCCCCTACCCGTCCCGTCCTCAAAGGGGCTGCGCCCCTTTGACCCCACGGTGAGTTCTTCGGGTGCGGGTCGTGGGGGCTTGTCGCGCAGTTCCCCGCGCCCCTGACGGGGCGCGTCCTTACGGTGCGCTCCTGTTCAGGCCGTGCAGCAGCAGGGCCGTGAAGCTCCGGGCCCACTCCTCGTCCGCCGGTTCCGCGCTGACCAGGGTGCGGTGGACCACGGCGCCCGCGACGACGTCGAAGATGAGGTCGACGGTGCGGGCGGCGGTGGCGGGGTCGGATTCCGGGGGGAGTTCGCCGCGGAGCTGGGCGCGGGCGCGGCCCTCCAGGACGAGGCGTTTCTGGCGGTCGACGATGGACGCGCGGATGCGTTCGCGCAGGGCGTCGTCGTGGGTCGACTCGGCGACGACGGCCATGAGGCCGCTCTTGGCCTCCGGGCGGGCCAGGATCGCCGCGAACTGAAGCACCACGCCCTCGATGTCGGCCGCGAGGCTCCCCCGGTCGGGGAGGCGCAGTTCGTCGAAGAGTTCCGCCACGGCGTCCACGACGAGTTCGTTCTTGCCGGTCCAGCGGCGGTAGAGCGTCGTCTTCGCGACACCCGCCCGGCCGGCCACGTCGCCCAGGGTCAGCCTCGACCAGCCCAGCTCGACCAGCGCCGCACGGGTCGCGGCCAGGATCGCGGTGTCCGCGGCGGCGCTGCGCGGACGGCCGCCCGTGGCTCGGGGGGCGGGGGTGCTGCTCTGCATCCGCCGACCATATCCGGCCGTTGTCCACGTCCTGCCCGCCGTCGTGAGGCAGATCACCGCGGAGTGGGTACTGAGGGGTACAGGAGAGCTTCCGGGCCCGCTACGCTACGGGTCGTAGCGAAAGTCTGGTGGACTCCTGGCCCAGGACGCTTTTCACCTGCGTGCTCGGAAGGGGGAGGATGTACTCATGCAGCCACGGAACATGTCCATGAGCGGAGTCGTCGACCTCGCCGCGGTGAAGGCGGCCCAGGAGGCCAAGGCGAAGGCGGAACAGGCGCGCGCCGAAGCGGCCCGGCAGGGCGGAGGAGGGGCGGTCTCCCCGGCCGACCTGGTCATCGACGTCGACGAGGCCGGGTTCGAGAGCGAGGTCCTGCAGCGGTCCACCGAAGTCCCCGTCGTCATCGACTTCTGGGCCGAGTGGTGCCAGCCCTGCAAGCAGCTCAGCCCGGTGCTTGAGCGCCTCGCCGTCGAGTACAACGGCAAGTTCGTCCTCGCCAAGATCGATGTCGACGCCAACCAGATGTTGATGCAGCAGTTCGGGATCCAGGGGATCCCGGCCGTGTTCGCCGTCGTCGCCGGTCAGGCGCTCCCGCTCTTCCAGGGCGCCGCCCCCGAGCAGCAGATCCGCGCGACCCTCGACCAACTCGTCCAGGTCGCCGAGCAGCGCTTCGGGCTCACCGGCCTGGTGGTGGACCCGGACGCCGAGGCCGGCGCCCCCGTGGAGGTGGCCCCGGAGATCCCGGCCGGCCCCTACGACCACCTGCTCGAAGCCGCCGTACGGGCCCTGGACGCGGGCGACTTCGGCGGCGCGGTGCAGGCGTACAAGAACGTACTGAGCGACGACCCGGGCAACACCGAGGCCAAACTCGGCCTCGCGCAGGCCGAGTTGCTCCAGCGCGTGCAAGGTGCCGATCCGCAGGACGTACGCAAGGCGGCCGCCGAGAACCCCGGTGACGCGCAGGCGCAGATCGCGGCGGCGGACCTCGACCTCGTCGGCGGACATGTGGAGGACGCGTTCGGGCGACTCATCGACACGGTGCGGCGCACGGCCGGTGACGACCGGGACGCCGTACGGCTGCGACTGCTGGAGCTCTTCGAGGTGGTCGGCGGCGACGACCCGCGGGTGGCCGCGGCGCGTCGGTCGCTGGCGCGGGCCCTGTTCTGACCTGTCCGTGACCCCTGCCTCGGCTGAGCGTTCGCTGTGACGGGCCGAGGCCCGGGGGGCTCGTGAACAACCCCGTTCCCGGGGTGCGGGGACGGGTGGTGCGCGAGTGAGAGATTTGACGACACAGCGACACCGCGGCCGCGCTTTGCCAAATCTTGGTAATCGCGGCCGCTGTTACTGGCAGTAAGAGAAACCCGTCGTTCTGTCGGACTCTGTCCGGCTGTCCACCCAAGTGTCGCCTCACTCGGCGCCACCCAGGGTCGCTGGCCGATGCCGATGGGTCGTTGTTCGGTTATCCGTCCGTTACTAGCCAGTAACGACCCCCCTTGCGGGGGCGGCGAGAATGCACCACGATCGGCGACGCTCGGTCCTGTCCCGTACCCCGCCTGCCAGTCGGGGCAACGGGTTTTCTGGGTCCCCACCGAGTAGAGCGGGCGGCAGTGGCGCCGGCTCTTGGGCAGGGGGGTCTCCGCCAACCGCGGAGCCTGTCCAGCAGGTTGTGCGTGATGCGTGTCAGGCGCGACCAGTGGTTGTCGCTCGGGGGTGATCGCCGGTGATTCGGGCGCTTTTCGCGCCACCGAGCGCGGGCGCTCCCCTTCCCGAGGACGTAGCACTTCTCCCATCCCTGTCCGGCCGAGCCGCCGCCAAGGGGCGAGCCGGTGTCAGGAGATGTACGTCCGAGAAGGAGGAAATATGGAGTCCCAGGTGCGTGGCGGGACCAGATGGAAGCGGTTCGCTGTGGTCATGGTGCCCAGCGTCGCCGCCACGGCAGCGATAGGTGTCGCCCTCGCGCAGGGTGCTCTCGCCGCGTCGTTCAGTGTGTCGGGCCAGTCGTTCAAGGTGACGGCCGGTCAGCTCGACGGCACGGGCTTCTCGCAGTACGGAGCGCTCGACGAGGGCTACACCCTCAAGGGCGAGAAGACGGTTCACCCCGTCGCCGTTTCGGCGTTCAAGTCCGCGACGATCACCAACATGTGCCAGTCGGTCGTCACCCCGGGTGTCCCGCTGCTCGGTAGCGTCAGCCTCAAGCTGACCGCCGGTACCGGTGGCAAGAAGGTCGAGGCCGAGAACCTCTACATCGACGTCGAGGACCTTGAGGCGGACGCCGTCTTCAAGGGCATCGACATCGGTGTGGCGGCCAAGGACGCCAACAAGGGTCCGGGCATGAAGGGTGGCTCGGAGCAGGCCAACCCCTACGGGTTCGCGCAGCAGGCCGACTCGGCCTCGCTGACCGGCGTGAAGCAGACGGCGTGGGCGACCACCGCCGGAACCTTCAAGCTGAGCAACCTGAAGATGTCGCTCCACAAGGGCGTCGTGGAGTGCTACTAGGCACTCCCTGGGCGGGTGAGGGGGCCTGCGCTTCCTCGCCCGCCCGTCCCTCTCGCCGTGCGCTCCACAGCGCACACGATCTCCGTACCTGAATTCCGTACGCCGTCCTCGTACGTGACGTACGTGAACTTCTCACAGCAACACCGTTCCAGGGAGCTGTTGTCCATGAGCGCCGAGTCCACGGGGCAGAACGAAGACTATCTCCGCGCCTTTCGGCGGCGCTTTAGCGACTGGAGGGGCTCACGTCCCTTCTGGGCGGGCCTGTTGGTCCTGCTCGGCGGTTTCCCGATCATGTACCTGCCGTACGCCAACCTCCAGATCGGCCACCTGACGCTCGCCATGTCGACGACGGGCGGCGCGGGATCCCTCATCATCGGCGTGCTGCTGGTGGTGCTCGGGGTCAGCCTCTGGTTCCAGCGGCATGTACGCACCTTCGCCGGTACGGCGGCGATCCTCCTGGCGCTCGTGTCCATCCCGGTCTCCAACCTCGGTGGCTTCGGTGTCGGCTTCCTGCTCTCCCTGATCGGCGGTGCGCTGGCCATCGCCTGGGCGCCCGGTCACGAGGAGGCGGCGGTGCCGTCCACCTACAAGACCCCGTCGCGGACCCCGGTGCCGCAGGACACGGCCCCCGAGAACACGGCACAGCACGGTGCGGTCCCCCTGCACAAGGGCGACGCCCCGGAGCCCGCGGAAGCGGGTTCGGTGAGCGGGGCGTCGAACGGCGAGGGCGACGACCTGACAGGTACCACCCCCACGAACGGGACGAACGGGAGGCACAGTGCCGGCTGACGAGGTGACCCACGGGACTTCGGTGGGAGAGTCCCGTGCGAGATCCGGACCGCGGCACGCGGCGCCCAAGAAGCCCCTTCTCACCCGGCTGAACGTGCCGGCGGGCAAGGCGATAGCCCTGGCGGCGATGCCCACGGCGGTCCTCATGGGCATGGGCTTCACGCCCACGCTGACGCTCGCCCGCGCCGACGACCCGACGAAGCTCAGCCTGACGGCGGACGAGTACAAGGACTGCGTGGAGGCCCTGGAGGCCGCCGAGGAGGGCACCGACACCTCCGCCTCGCCGACCCCCACCCCATCCGCCGAGGCCTCGGAGAGCGACGACCCGACGGACGAGGGCAAGGACGAGGACACGTCCGCGGGCGACGACACCGCCGCCGACGGCAACTCCTCCGGCGACTCGGCCACCGACGACACGACCACGGACGACTCCGCGTCGTCGGATTCAGGTTCCGACGACAAGGACGGCTCCGCCTCGGACGAGAAGTCGACGGACGACGGCGACAAGTCCGCGACCGACACGGCCGGTTCCGGCGAGGCCCCCTCGGCCGACGCCTCCGAGACCGGCGGTGGCAACCTGCTGGAGGACATCGGCACGGCCATCGAGGACCTGTTCACGCCGGACGACAAGGAGACGGAGACCACCGCTCCGTCCACGTCCACCAGCCTGTCCCCCTCACCCTCCCCCTCGGACGACGCCTCCGGCTCCGACGAGGACGAGAAGGACGACTCGGGCTCGGACGCCGGCAAGGACGCCAAGGACACCGCCGACAACGCCTCCGACAAGGTCGAGGACGCAGCGAAGGACGTCACCGGCGACGCCGAGGACACCGAGGACGCCACCGACGACGCCACCGCCACGCCGAGCCCCTCGCCCAGCGAGAGCACGGACATGGAGGGCTGCCCCGTCGCCACGGACGACGAGAGCGGCGTCGAGAAGGGCATACCGCCGCTGCCGAACGACCCCTGGTACCTGGACGCCAGCTCGCTGCTGCTGAAGGGCGCCGACTACCAGGGCGTCGTCAAGGTGAAGACCGCCGACGGCTCGGTCAAGGAGGTGCTGAAGTACGTCATATCCGACGGCACCGACATCGGCGACCTGCACCAGACGGTCGAGGACAAGCAGGCCGGCGTGACCTACCACGTCCAGGCCGGCAAGGGCACCACGTCCACGATCCGCCAGGGCAAGACGGTCATGTACACCGAGAAGATCTCCGGCAACCTGCTCGGTCTGATCCCCGTGACCTTCGACCCGAAGCACCCGCCGCCCCTGAACATCCCGCTGATCTACTTCACCAAGGTGAAGGTCGTCCAGGCGGGCCAGTTCGGCGGAACGCTCACCGTTCCCGGCATGCACCAGTTCATGACCGACTGAGCAGCCGGTCACCCCGGGCCCGGGAAACCGGGCCCCCACAGGACCCGTTCCGGGAGCCGCACAGCACTGAGGGCGCCCCCTGTTCCCAGGGGGCGCCCTCAGTGCTGTCGTACGACGGTGCCGGCCGCGTCAGTCGCGGGCGCCGCCGCCCAGGTGGTGCACCCGGACCATGTTGGTGGTGCCCGGCACACCGGGGGGCGAGCCGGCGGTGATGACCGCGATGTCGCCCTCGTTGAAGCGGCCCAGCTTGAGCATCTCGTGGTCGACCAGGTCGACCATCTCGTCCGTGCTGTTCACGAACGGCACCACGTGCGACTCCACGCCCCAGCTGAGCGCCAGCTGGTTCCGGGTCGACTCGTCGGTGGTGTAGGCGATGATCGGCTGGGACGCGCGGTAGCGGGAGAGCCGGCGGGCGGTGTCACCGGACTGCGTGAAGGCCACCAGCGCCCGGCCACCGAGGAAGTCGGCGATCTCGCAGGCCGCACGGGCGATCGAACCGCCCTGCGTACGCGGCTTCTTGCCCGGCACGAGCGGCTGCAGTCCCTTGGAGAGGAGCTCCTGCTCGGCCGCCGAGACGATCTTCGACATCGTCCGGACCGTCTCCAGCGGGTACGCGCCCACGCTGGACTCCGCCGACAGCATGACCGCGTCCGCGCCGTCCAGGATCGCGTTGGCCACGTCGGAGGCCTCGGCGCGCGTGGGACGGGAGTTGGTGATCATCGACTCCATCATCTGGGTCGCCACGATCACCGGCTTGGCGTTGCGGCGGCACAGCTCGATGAGCCGCTTCTGCACCATGGGGACCTTCTCGAGCGGGTACTCGACGGCCAGGTCGCCACGGGCGACCATCACGCCGTCGAACGCCATCACGACGTCCTCCATGTTGTCCACAGCCTGCGGCTTCTCCACCTTGGCGATGACGGGGACCCGGCGGCCCACCTCGTCCATCACCTTGTGGACGTCCCGCACGTCCTCGGCGTCCCGCACGAAGGACAGCGCCACCAGGTCGCAGCCCATCCGCAGCGCGAACCGCAGGTCCTCGACGTCCTTCTCGGACAGCGCGGGCACGTTGACGGCCGCGCCGGGCAGGTTGATGCCCTTGTGGTCGGAGATGACACCGCCCTCGATGACCTCGGTCCGCACCCGGGGGCCGGCGACCTCGATGACCTTCAGCTCGACGTTGCCGTCGTTGATGAGGATCTGGTCGCCGGGGGAGACGTCCCCGGGCAGCCCCTTGTACGTCGTCCCGCAGATCTGCTTGTCGCCCGGCACGTCCTCGGCGGTGATGGTGAACTCGTCACCGCGCACCAGCTCCACCGGACCCTCGGCGAAGGTCTCCAGACGGATCTTCGGGCCCTGGAGGTCGGCGAGGACCCCGATGGCCTTGCCGGTCTCGGCGGCGGCGGCCCGAACCCGGTCGTAGCGGCCCTGGTGCTCGGCGTGACTGCCGTGGCTGAAATTGAAACGGGCCACGTTCATGCCGGCCTCGATGAGGGCGACCAGTTGCTCGTGGGAGTCGACCGCGGGGCCGAGAGTACAGACGATTTTCGAACGGCGCATGGGACGATCCTATCGGTTTGTTTCGCTACGGAATATTCCGTAGGGCGGAATGCATATGGGCGGCTCTGCGCTCAATCGTGTTACCGGCGTGTATTGCCCGGCGGTGCTCAGTTGTTCTTTTCGGGGCTCAGATGTTCTTTTCGATCAGGGCGTACGTCTGTGCCGCGATCTCCAGTTCCTCGTCCGTCGGGACCACCGCCACGGCGACCCGCGCACCGGCCGGCGAGATCAGCCGCGGCGCGGCCCCCCGTACGGCGTTGAGGTCGCCGTCCACGGCCAGGCCCAGACCCTCCAGACCGGCGACGGCGGCCTCGCGCACCGGCGCCGCGTTCTCGCCGACCCCGGCCGTGAACGCGACCGCGTCCACCCGGCCGAGCACCGCGTAGTAGGCACCGATGTACTTCTTCAGCCGGTGAATGTAGATGTCGAACGCCAGCTTCGCCTGCTCGTCGCCCTCGTCGATTCGCCGGCGGATTTCCCGCATGTCGTTGTCGCCGCACAGCCCGATCAGACCGCTCTTCTTGTTGAGGAGAGTGTCGATCTCGTCCGTGGACATTCCGCCAACGCGCATCAAATGAAAGATGACGGCCGGGTCCATGTCTCCGGACCGCGTACCCATCACCAGCCCCTCCAAAGGCGTCAGCCCCATGGAGGTGTCCACGCACCGGCCGCCCTCGACCGCCGAGGCCGACGCCCCGTTGCCGAGGTGCAGCACGATGACGTTCACCTCGGACGGGTCCTTGCCGAGCAGTTCGGCCGTCGCCCGGGACACATAGGCGTGCGAGGTGCCGTGGAAGCCGTAGCGGCGGATGCGGTGCGCGTCGGCCGTCTCGACGTCGATGGCGTAGCGGGCGGCCGACTCCGGCATGGTGGTGTGGAACGCCGTGTCGAACACGGCGACCTGCGGGAGGTCGGGCCGCAGCGCCCGCGCGGTCCGGATCCCGGTGAGGTTGGCCGGGTTGTGCAGCGGTGCCACCGGGATCAGCCGCTCGATCTCGGCGAGCACGGCGCTGTCGATCACGGTCGGCCGGGTGAAGCTCTGCCCGCCGTGCACCACACGGTGGCCGATCGCGGCGAGTTGGGGGGAGTCGAGGCCGAGGCCGTCCTCGGCCAGTTCCTCGGCGACGGCCTTCAGGGCGGCTTCGTGGTCGGCGATCGGCTCGGTGCGCTCGCGGGAGGTGCCCCCGTCGGTGAGCGGGGTGTGCTTCAGCCGGGAGGTCTCCTCGCCGATGCGCTCCACCAGGCCCATGGCCAGGCGGCTGCCGTCGCGCATGTCGAGCAGCTGGTACTTGACCGAGGAGGAACCGGAGTTGAGGACGAGGACGCGGGTGGCGGTCACAGCGGTCGGCTTTCTGTCGTCGGTGGGGGTCACTCGGCCGCGGCCGTCTGGGCCTGGATCGCCGTGATGGCGACCGTGGTGACGATGTCCTGGACGAGGGCGCCCCGCGACAGGTCGTTGACCGGCTTGCGCAGCCCCTGGAGGACCGGTCCGACCGCGAGCGCGCCCGCCGACCGCTGGACGGCCTTGTAGGTGTTGTTGCCGGTGTTGAGGTCCGGGAAGATCAACACCGTTGCCTGGCCGGCGACTTCGGAGTCCGGCAGCTTGGTCGCCGCGACACTCGGCTCCACGGCCGCGTCGTACTGGATCGGCCCCTCGATCAGCAGGTCGGGCCGCCGGGAGCGCACGATCTCGGTGGCCTCGCGGACCTTGTCGACGTCGGCGCCCGACCCGGACGTCCCCGTGGAGTACGACAGCATCGCGATCCTCGGCTCCACCCCGAACCGCCGTGCGGTGGCGGCCGACTGGATCGCGATGTCGGCGAGCTGCTCGGCGTTCGGGTCCGGGTTCACCGCGCAGTCCCCGTACACCAGCACCTTGTCGGCGAGGCACATGAAGAAGACGGACGAGACGATGTCGGCGTCCGGCTTGGTCTTGATGATCTCGAAGGCCGGCCGGATGGTGGCGGCGGTGGAGTGCACGGACCCCGAGACCATCCCGTCCGCGAGTCCCTCCTGCACCATCAGCGTGCCGAAGTAGTTCACGTCGGACACCACGTCGTACGCCAGCTCCATGCTGATGTTCTTGTGGGCGCGGAACTGGGCGTACTTCTCCGCGAACGCGTCCCGCCACTCGGAGGTCGCCGGGTCCACCAGCAAGCTGTCGCCGAGGTCGATGCCCAGGTCGGCGGCCTTCTTGCGGATCTGCTCGACGGGACCGAGCAGGGTGAGGTCGCAGACGTTGCGGCGCAGGATGACCTCCGCCGCGTGCAGCACGCGCTCCTCCGTGCCCTCGGGGAGGACCACCCGGCGCCGCTCGGAGCGGGCCTGTTCGAGGAGGGTGTGCTCGAACATCATCGGCGTGATCCGGTCGCTGCTCGGCGCCGAGACCCGGCCGCGCAGCTCGGCGGTGTCGACGTGCCGCTCGAAGAGCCCGAGCGCGGTCTCCGCCTTGCGCGGCGTCACCGCGCTCAACTTGCCCTCCATGGAGAACAGTTCGGAGGCGGTGAGGAAGGAGCCGGACTCGACGGCGACGACGGGCGTGCCGGGGGCGAGACGGGCGGCGAGGGTGAGGATCTCGTCGCTGGGCCGCTCGTCGAGGGTGAGCAGCACGCCCGCGATCGGCGGGGTGCCGGCGCTGTGCGCGGCGAGGGCGCCTATGACGAGGTCCGCGCGGTCGCCGGGGGTGACGACCAGACAGCCCGGGGTCAGGGCGTTGAGGAAGGTCGGCAGCATGGCCCCGCCGAAGACGAAGTTGAGCGCGTCGCGGGCGAGGCCCGAGTCGTCGCCGAGGAGGACCGTGCCGCCGAGCGCGTGGGTGATCTGGGCGACGGTGGGCGCGGAGAGCGCGGGCTCGTCGGGCAGGACGTAACAGGGCACGGGCAGCGGCAGCCGCGAGTCACCGAGCCGCTCGGATATCTCGCCGCGGTCGGCGGGCGCGACCCGGTTGACGACCATGGCGAGCACATCACAGCCGAGGCCCCCGTACGCGCGGTAGGCGTTGTGGGTCTCCGCCACGACCGACTCGGCGGTCTGCTTGCGTCCGCCGACCACCGGGATCACGGACGCGCCGAACTCGTTGGCCAGCCGTGCGTTGAGCGACAGCTCGTCAGGGAACTGCGTGTCGGCGAAGTCCGTCCCGAGGACGAGGACGACGTCGTAGTCCCGGGCGACGGCGTGGAAGCGGTCGACGAGGGTCGAGACCAGCTCGTCCGTGCCGTGCTGGGCCTGGAGCGTGGACGCCTCGTGGTAGTCCATGCCGTACACGGTCGCCGGGTCCTGGGTGAGCCGGTAGCGGGCGCGCAGCAGGTCGAAGAGCCGGTCCGGTCCGTGGTGCAGCAGCGGCCGGAACACCCCCACCCGGTCGACCTGGCGGGTCAGGAGTTCCATCACCCCCAGCTCCACGACCTGGCGGCCGTCGCCGCGATCGATCCCGGTCACGTATACGCTGCGCGTCACGTGTGCTCTCCGTTTCATATGGTTCGACTGGTTCGACTGGTTCGACTGGTTCGGCAGGGGAGGGGTGGAAATCGCCGTCACGGCGGACGGAAACCCTCTTGACAATACCCCTGACCATGGATAAGGCGCCCATCAGTGGGGAGGGGTGCCGGGCGGGGCCGGAGGGGCGCGGCGACCCCCGGGCGGCCGTGAAACAATCGGACTGGCTCATAAGTACCAGCACCGATCAGGATGATCAGGACGAGCAGGAGACACAGCACGATGCGTATCGGAGTTCTCACCGCAGGCGGCGACTGTCCGGGCCTGAACGCAGTGATCCGGTCGGTCGTGCACCGAGCGGTCGCCCAGTACGGCGACGAGGTCATCGGCTTCGAGGACGGCTACGCGGGGCTCCTCGACGGCCGCTACCGCACCCTCGACCTGGAGGACGTCGGCGGCATCCTGGCCCGTGGCGGCACCATTCTCGGCTCCTCCCGCCTCCAGCGCGACCGTCTGCGCGAGGCCTGCGAGAACGCGCAGGACATGGCCCACCGGTTCGGTATCGACGTACTGATCCCGATCGGCGGCGAGGGCACGCTGACGGCCGCGCGGATGCTGAGCGACGCGGGTCTGCCGGTGGTCGGCGTCCCGAAGACCATCGACAACGACATCTCGTCGACCGATCGCACGTTCGGTTTCGATACGGCCGTGGGTGTCGCCACCGAGGCGATGGACCGCCTGAAGACGACCGCCGAGTCCCATCAGCGGGTGATGGTCGTCGAGGTCATGGGCCGGCACGCGGGCTGGATCGCCCTGGAGTCGGGCATGGCGGCCGGCGCGCACGGCATCTGCCTGCCGGAGCGGGCCTTCGACCCCGCCGACCTGGTGAAGATGGTGGAGGAGCGCTTCTCGCGGGGCAAGAAGTTCGCGGTCATCTGTGTAGCCGAGGGCGCGCACCCGGCCGAGGGCTCCATGGACTACGGTCACGGCGAGATCGACCAGTTCGGCCACGAGCGCTTCCAGGGCATCGGCACGGCACTGGCGTACGAGCTGGAGCGCCGCCTCGGCAAGGAGGCCAAGCCGGTCATTCTCGGGCACGTCCAGCGCGGCGGCACCCCGACCGCGTACGACAGGGTGCTCGCCACGCGCTTCGGCTGGCACGCGGTCGAGGCCGCGCACCGGGCCGACTACGGCCGTATGACCGCCCTGCGCGGCACCGAGGTGGTGATGGTGCCGCTGGCGGAGGCGGTGACCGAACTGAAGACGGTGCCGAAGGACCGGATGGACGAGGCGGAGTCGGTGTTCTAGGGGGTGTTTCGAAAGTCCTGTGCGGTGCCCGCGGTGTCCGGTGCGTGCTCTCGGCGTGCCGGACGAAAGCCCTCGTACTGGACGTACTTGGGGTTTCGGCCGGTGCGGCGAGAGTGCGTGCCGGGCGCCGTGGGTGCTGTGCGGGACTTTCGAAACACCCCCTAGGTTCCAGGGCTTTCGCCGGGCTCGGGTGGGCCGGGGTCAGTAGGTGGCCGTTCGCCGCACCAGTGACCAGAAATGATCGGTGATCCCGTCCAGGTAGTCGCGGCCGGCGTCGCCCGAGTCGGTCGCGGCGGTGCCGTTGGCCCAGGTGAGCGTGGCGGCCACCAGACCCTGGTAGTCGGTGTGCATCTCGCGGAGGACGTCCTCCAGGAGGCGTCGGTCGAGGGACAGCAACTTCGCGGTGGGGCGCACATGGGCCTGCCAGCGGGTGGTCACCGCGCTGTGGAGCAGTTCCCTGAGCTTCGGCTCGCGGCCCGTGACGGTGATCAGGTCGGGCAGGGAGAGGCCCAGTACGGTGGCGAGGGCGGCGCACTGCCGGTCGGTGCCGCGCCACTCCCCGGTCTCCTCCATGCGGAGGTAGGTACCGAGTTCGAGTCCGACCGCGCGGGCGACGTCCTCGGCGGCGGCCCCCTGCGCCATGCGGTGCTCGCGCAACGTCCTGGGGGAGCTGATCAGTTCACCTGCCGAGCACCACAACACGCCCGCGAGCGCGGTGAGTTCGGGGCCGGTGGGTGAGACGGTGCCGCGTTCCCAGGCGGCGACCAGGTCCGGGGTGACGTACGGGAGGCCGTACGAGGACCGCATCTGGTAGGCGACGTGTTCGGGCCCCATGCCCAGCGCCATGCGCAGTCTCCGGGCGGCGGGGGCGTTGAAGGGCGGTGTGGGGGCGGAGTCGGCGGTTTCATGCGCTGAGCGTCGGTGCACGCGCACAACGTAGGGGCGCGGGGCTGCGGTGACTACGGGCTGTTCGGCCACAAACACGGATTGTAGGAACCTACGGTTGGTGAGGGTGGGTAGGGATCACCGCATGACGAAGCCGGAGAAGCTGGACGGGCACATTCGTGAGCGCCTACTGGCGCCGAACTTCTGGCACTTGGCGACGGTGGGGCCGGACGGGGCGCCTCAGGTGTCA
The DNA here is from genome assembly GCF_020982545.1 of Streptomyces sp. MNU76. Taxonomy (GTDB): domain Bacteria; phylum Actinomycetota; class Actinomycetes; order Streptomycetales; family Streptomycetaceae; genus Streptomyces. The sequence continues at coordinate 88,854 of NZ_JAJKLK010000021.1, forward strand.
CCCATGTGGGTGGACATCGAGAGGGACGGGGAGGATGCCTCCGGGCCCGAGTACGTCATGGTCAACACGTCGGTGGGGCGGGTGAAGGAGGAGAACCTGCGCCGCAATCCTCTTGTGTCCCTGTCCCACCACGACCCCGAGAACCCCTACGACCGCGCCGAGATCCGAGGCCGCGTCGTCCGCTTCGTCGAGGGCGAGGAGGCGGAGCGAGCGATGGACCGGCTCACCCGGAAGTACATCGGGCAGGAGCGCTATCCGTGGCTCCTGCCCGGGGAACGGCGCCTGATGATCCTCATCGAGCCGGTACGGGTACGGCGAGTGGTGGGGTGGAGCCGTTCCGGGCGGGGGTGTTGCCCGAGGGGTGAGACGTGAGTCATGGGTTCGCAGGCGACGGCATCCGGCTTCGGGGTGCCGTGGGAGTCGATCCACGGGTACAGCCAGGCCGTCCAGGTCGGTGACACGGTGCATGTGTCAGGACAGCTCTTGCTGAAGGAGTTCGGGGCCCGGACCGGCTCGCGGAGAGGGGCGCGCTCGTCCGCCTCGACGTGCGGCCCGGCCTCACCCCTTGACCGCCCCGCCCAGAGCGAACCCCCGCCCAACCGCCTGGCCACCCCCACGTACAGCAGGATCACCGGCGTCGAATAGATCACCGAGAACGCCGCCAGCTGACCGTAGATCACCGTCCCGCGGTTTCCGAAGAACTCGTTGATGCTCACCGCAGCCGGCATCTGTTCCGGGGTCAGGAGCAGCATGAACGGGACGAAGAAGTTCCCCCACATCATCACGAACGAGAAGACGGTCACCACCGCGACGCCCGGGCCCATCAGCGGGAGCACGACCCGTGTCAGCGACTGGAGCGACGAGGCGCCGTCGGTCCAGGCCGCCTCCTCCAGCTCCTTCGGGACGCCGTCCATGAAGTTCTTCATCAGCCAGATGGCGAAGGGGAGTTGGGAAGCGGCGAAGAAGAAGATCGTGCCCTGAGCGGTGTCGATCAGGTTCACCTGGACGAACAGCGCGTACACGGGAACCATGATCGCGGTGATCGGCAGGCTCGTGGCGAAGAGGATCGTGAGGAGGAAGGGGCGGTTCAGACGGGAGCGGAAGCGGGAGAGGGGGTAGGCCGCGAGCGCGGCGCATATCACCGTCAGCGCGGTGCCTCCGCCGCACAACAGCAGGCTGTTCAGCAGCGGCGTGAACGTGATCTCCGGGGTCAGGACGGCGTCGAAGTTGTCCAGGGTGACCCCGTCCGGGACCTTCACCGTCAGGTTCGCCTTCGGGTCCACCGACGAGAGGATCACCCAGGCCAGGGGGAGGACGAAGGCCGCGGCGACGACGAGGAGACCCGCGTCCGCCGCCAGCCGTCGGGAGTTCGGGGAGGCCACGGCACTCACACCTCCGTCCGCAGCAGCCGCAGATAGATCACCGAGAACAGCGAACCCACCACCAGCAACAACAGCGCCACCGCCGTGCCGTAGCCGATCATGCTCTTCTGGAACGCCTCCTCGTACATGAAGAGGGGGAGGGTCTGGCTCTTGCCGCCCGGGCCGCCGCGCGTCATCACCCAGATCAGGCCGAAGACCGACAGGGTCTGGAGGGTGATCAGCATCAGGTTCGTGCCGATGGAGCGCCGGATCATCGGGAGCGTGATGTGCCACATACGACGCCAGCCGCCCGCGCCGTCCATCTCCGCCGCCTCCGTGATCTCCTTCGGGATCTCGTTCAGGGCCGCGGAGTAGACCAGCATCGAGAACGCCGTGCCCCGCCAGACGTTCGCGAAGGAGACCGCGAGGATCGGGAGCGTGTACAGCCAGTTCTGGGTCGGGAGATGGAGCCAGTCCAGGACGGCGTTCAGGGTGCCTTCGCGGCGGAAGAAGGCGTAGAGGAGGAAGCCCGCCACCACCTCCGGGAGGACCCATGCCGTGACGACGATTCCCCCCACCAGCGTGCGGACGGGTTTCGAGGCGCGTTGCATCAGCGCCGCCAGCGCCAGCCCCAGCGTGTTCTGGCCCAGCAGCGCCGAGACGACCGTGAAGACCAGGGTCAGCCAGACCGCGTTCAGGAACGCCTCGTCCCCGAACGCCGTGCGGAAGTTCTCGAAGCCGATGAAGGAGTCCTCGGCCTGGCCGGTGAGTTGGAGGTCGGTGAAGGCGATGTAGGCGCAGTAGGCGATGGGGCCGGCCAGGAAGAGGAGCAGGAGGACGGTGGCGGGGGTGAGGGGAGAGGCGGGTCGCGGTGCGGAGTGCGGGGGGGCGCCGGCCCGGACACCGTCTTCGTCGGCCCCTTCATACGTGGGAGCTCACTCTTCGATCACCTGGTCGTCCGTCGCCGCCTTCAGCTCCTCGTCGTAGTTCTCCGCCGCGTCCGCCACCGACGCGTCGCCCGTCGTCACGGATTCCATCGCTTCCTGAATGGCCGTGGAGACCTTCGGATATGCCGGGTACGCCGGGCGGTAGTGCGTGCTCGACACCAGGTCGGTGAAGAACTTGATGCCGGGCTGCGCCTGCGCGTACGCGGGATCGGCGGCCACGTCCTCGCGGACGGCGATTCCGGAGTTGGCGATGTACCACTTCTGGGCGTTCGCCTTGGTCTGCATCGTCTCGATGAACTCGAAGGCGAGGTCGGGGTTGCCGGCCTTGTCGGGGATGGCCCAGGTCCAGCCGCCGGACATGCTCACCTTGCCGGGGGACTGGCCGTTCTGGGTGGGCATGTACGCGAGGCCGAGTTTCTCCGACCACTCCGGCCATTCGTGACCGCTGCCGGGCAGCCAGTCCTGGGGGAGCCAGGAGCCGTCGAGGTTGATGCCGAGTTTTCCCTCGGGGAGGAGTTCGCCGCGTACCCGGGTGGAGATGTTCGGGTCGAGGGCGTCGGAGACCTCCGGGCCCAGTTTCTCCTGGTAGACCGTCTCCACGAAGGCGAGGGCGTCCTTGAACCCTTGCGTGCCCGCCTTCCATTTCTTCGACTTCTCGTCGTACAAGGGGTCGGCGCCACCGCTCGTGGCCCCTTCCGTGCCGTAGAGAAGCATTTCGAAGCCCTGCATGGTCGCGGCCTCACCGGCCGGTTTGCCCGTGTAGACGTTCAGCGGGATGACGTCCGGGACCTTCTCCTTGATGGTGCGGGCGGCGTCGAGCACGTCCTCCCATGTCTTCGGCTGCCAGTCGGCCGGCAGGCCGGCCTTCGCGAAGATGGCCTTGTCGAACCACAGGCCGCGGGTGTCCGTGCCGTCCGGGACGCCGTACGTCTTCCCGTCCTCGGCCTTCGCCGCCGTCCTGGCCGTGTCGATGAACTGGTCCCAGTCCTTCCAGTCGGCCAAGTAGTCGTCCAGCGGCTTCAGATAGCCGCTCGTGATGTCCGAGTTGATGAGGAAGGTGTCCTCGTAGACCAGGTCCGGCGCCGTCTTCGGGGAGCGCAGCATCTGCTGCACCTTGGTGTAGTACTCCGAGTCCGGGGCCTTGATCGGGACGAGCTTCACCTTCTTGCCCGGATTCGCCTTCTCGAACTGTTTCTTGACGTCGGAGAGGAAGGTGTCCATCACCCGGACCTGGTTGTCCGTGGACTGTTTGTAGGAGACCTCCACCGTGTCCGGGTCGCTGCCGGAGCCGCTGCCGCAGGCGGCGAGCGCGCCCGGCGCGGTGACCGCCAGGGCGGCGGTGAGGAGGAGGCGGAGGGGGGATCGGCGGAAGTTGGGTGCGGTGGGGCGCACGGGCACGACCTCCTGCTGGCTACGTCGTTGTGGCCTTGGGTGGTGCCCGGTGACGGTAAGGGGAGTGGTCTAGTCAGGTCAATGCGTCTGCACCGGTTCGCCGTCAGGCGCCGGCGGCTACGCCTTCACCCACCGGTACTGCAGCTCCGGCCGCCCCACCTGCCCGTACTGGGGGCTCCGGGCCGCGCGGCCCGCGTCCACCAGGTGTTCCAGATAGCGGCGGGCCGTGATCCGTGAGATGCCGACCGCCTCCGCCACCCCGGCCGCCGTCAGACCCTCGCCCGCGTCCCGCAGGGCCACCGTCACCCGCTCCAGGGTCGGGGCGCTCAGACCCTTCGGCAGCGCCGCCGGGCCCGGGGCCCGCAGGGTCGCCAGCGCCCGGTCCACCTCGTCCTGGCCGCTCGCCTCGCCCGCCGCCGCGTGGAACTCGGCGTAGCGGACGAGACGGTCACGAAGAGTCGCGAACGTGAAGGGTTTGAGGACGTACTGGACCACGCCCAGTGAGACGCCCTCCCGGACCACCGTCAGGTCCCGCGCCGACGTCACCGCTATCACGTCCGCGTGGTAGCCGGCCGCGCGGAGCGAGCGGGCCAGTTGCAGGCCGTGCACGTCCGGCAGGTGGAGGTCCAGCAGCAGCAGGTCCACCGGCGTCCGGTCCAGCGCGCGCCGCGCCTCCGCGCCCGTGTGGGCCTTGCCGACCGCCGTGAAGCCGGGGACGCGGCCGACGTACATCATGTGCGCGTCGGCGGCCACGGGGTCGTCCTCGACGACCAGGACTCTGATGGGGTCGGACCCGGCCTTCGTCATGCGTCGTCGCCTCCAGCCACCGTGGCCCGGGGGGCCTGGACATCGTCGTCGTTGTCCTGCTCCGCGGCATCATGCACCACGGAGTCCCCGGCCACGGGTCCCGCCCCGCCGAACGCCCCTGCCCGCCCCGTCGCCGCCGTGCATGCCCAGCGGCAGCCGCACCTCGAACTCGGCCCCGCCCCCTGCCGCCTCCGACACGGTCAGCGTGCCCCCGTGGCGGCGCGCGGTCTGCCGTACGAGAGCCAGGCCGAGGCCACGGCCGCCGGGACCGGAGGGCTTCGTGGAGAAGCCGCGCTCGAAGACGGCCTCCGCGTGGGCCGGGTCCACGCCGGCCCCGGTGTCCACCACCCTCAGCACCAGCACGGAACCCCCTGGTCCCCGCTCGTCCGTGTAAGCCGTCACCGTCACCCTCGCCCCGACCGACCCCTGCGCGGCGTCCACCGCGTTGTCGATCAGGTTGCCCAGGACCGTGACCAGGTCACGGGCCGGCAGGGACTCCGGCAGGAGACCGTCGTCGATACGGCTGTCCTCCGAGACCACCAGCTCGACGCCCCGTTCGTTCGCCTGGGCGGCCTTGCCCAGCAGCAGCGCGGCGAGCACCGGTTCGCTGACCGCCGCCACGACCTGGTCCGTCAGCGCCTGCGCCAGCTCCAGCTCCGCCGTCGCGAAGTCGATCGCCTCGTCCGAGCGGCCCAGCTCGATCAGCGAGACGACCGTGTGGAGGCGGTTGGCGGCCTCGTGCGCCTGGGAGCGCAGCGCCTGCGTGAAGCCGCGCTCGGAGTCCAGCTCGCCCGTGAGGGACTGGAGCTCGGTCACATCGCGCAGGGTGACCACCGCGCCCCGGCGCTGGCCGCCCGACACCGGCGAGGTGTTCACCACCAGCACCCGCTCGGCGGTCAGGAGCACCTCGTCCACCCGGGGCTCGGAGGAGAGCAGCGCGCCCGTCAGCGGCGCGGGCAGGCCCAGGTCGGCCACCGAGCATCCGACCACCTCGTCCGTCACCCCCAGCAGCTCCCGCGCCCCGTCGTTGATGAGGGCCACCCGGTACTGGCCGTCGAGCATCAGCAGGCCCTCGCGCACGGCGTGCAGGGCGGCCTGGTGGTAGTCGTGCATATTGCTCAGCTCGGCGGCGTTCATGTTGTGGGTGTGGCGGCGCAGGCGGGCGTTGACGCTATAGGTGCCGATGCCCCCGAGGGCGAGGGCGCCGGCGGCCACGCCGACCAGGGCCGTGAGCTGGTCCTGGACGCGGTCGCTGATGGCCTGCACCCGTATTCCGGCGCTGACCAGGCCGATGACCTCGCCGTTCTCCATGATCGGGGTGACCGCGCGGACCGACGGGCCGAGCGTGCCGGTGTAGGTCTCGGTGATCGAGCCGCCCTTCTGCGCCTCCTCTATGTGGCCGAGGAAGTGCTCACCGATCCGGTCGCGGTCCGGGTGGGTCCAGCGGATGCCGTCCGGCGTCATGATCGTCACGAAGTCGACGCCGGCGTGCCGCTGCACCTCGGTGGCGTACGGCTGGAGCCGCGCCGTGGGGTCGGAGGTGTGGATCGCCGCACGGACCGACGGGGCGTCGGCGACGGTGGCCGCCACGGCCAGGGCCTGACGGCCCCCCGCCTCCTCCGCCTGGGAGCGGTCGCTGACGTACGTGAACAGCGCGTACCCGGCCACCACGGCGGCGATCAGCACCGCCTGAACGGCGAAGAGCTGACCTGCGAGGCTGCGGGGACGGAGGCGGAGCGGGACGCGCATGCCCACAGTCTGCATCGCCGTGTAGGCGTGAACTAAATGAACGGAAGGGTGACCGCCCTCACAGGGAGGGAGATAGTCACTGCATCGACCCGTCCAGCACCTGGACACCGACAGGGAGTACGACTCCCGCCCCGGGACACCACGACCCGAGCCGCCGGGAGCCCGTCTCCCACCACCGGGAGGCATCTCTCCCACCGGGAGCCCGTCTCCCCGCCCCGGGAGCCCCCAGCTCCCACCGCCGGAGGCCCTCCAGCCTCCGGCCCCGGAAGCCAGCCGGCTTCCACCGCCGGGAGCGGCGGGCTCTCCCACCCCATGGGAGCCCCGCTCCCACCGCCGGAAGTCCCCAGCTGCCGGCTCCGGGAGCCCGCCGGCTCCCGACACCGGGAGCCGGTCTCCCACCGGGAGCCCCAGGGGCTCCCACCCGGGAACCCGCCGGTTCCCACCCCTTGGGAGACCGTCTCCCGAATTCCCCCGGACGTGAGCCGCACGCCGGAACAGCGAGCCGACGACGTCGTCGACGAGGAGGGCAGCCGTGGCCAGCACCACTCATACGGCACCTACCGCTCCCGCCAAGCGGGACCGCACGCACTACCTGTACATCGCCGTGATCGTGGCTGTGACCCTCGGCATCGCCGTGGGTCTCATCGCCCCCGACTTCGCCGTCGAGCTGAAGCCCATCGGCACCGGCTTCGTGAACCTGATCAAGATGATGATCTCGCCGATCATCTTCTGCACGATCGTGCTGGGCATCGGCTCCGTACGGAAGGCCGCGAAGGTCGGCGCCGTCGGCGGTATCGCCCTGGTCTACTTCCTGATCATGTCGCTGGTGGCCCTGGCCATCGGTCTGGTCGTCGGCAACATCGTCGAGCCCGGCACGGGTCTCGCGGTCACCGACGCGATCAAGGAGACCGGTCAGGCGCAGGTCTCGGCCGAGGCGAAGGACACCACCGAGTTCCTGCTCGGCATCATCCCGACCACGATCGTCTCCGCGTTCACCGGCGGCGAGGTCCTGCAGACCCTGCTGGTCGCCCTGCTCGCGGGCTTCGCGCTCCAGGCCATGGGCGACGCCGGCCAGCCGATCCTGCGCGGTATCGAGCACATCCAGCGCCTCGTCTTCCGCATCCTCGCCATGGTGATGTGGGCCGCCCCGATCGGCGCGTTCGGTGCCATCGCGGCCGTGACCGGGTCCGCCGGCCTCGACGCCCTCAAGAGCCTCGCCGTGCTGATGATCGGCTTCTACGTCACCTGCTTCCTCTTCGTCTTCATCGTCCTCGGCGCGCTGCTGAAGATCGTCGCGGGGCTGAACATCTTCACGTTCTTCAAGTACCTGGGCCGTGAGTTCCTGCTGATCCTGTCCACCTCCTCCTCCGAGTCCGCGCTGCCGCGCCTCATCGCGAAGATGGAGCACCTGGGTGTCAGCAAGCCCGTCGTCGGCATCACCGTCCCGACCGGCTACTCCTTCAACCTCGACGGCACCATGATCTACATGACCATGGCGTCCCTGTTCATCGCCGACGCCATGGGTACGCCGATGGCGGTCGGCGAGCAGATCGCGCTGCTGCTCTTCCTGCTGGTCGCCTCCAAGGGCGCGGCGGGTGTCACCGGTGCCGGTCTCGCCACCCTCGCGGGCGGCCTCCAGTCCCACAAGCCGGCCCTGGTGGACGGTATCGGCCTCATCGTCGGCATCGACCGCTTCATGAGCGAGGCCCGCGCGCTGACGAACTTCGCGGGCAACGCGGTCGCCACGGTCCTCATCGGTACCTGGACCAAGGAGATCGACAAGGAGCGGGTGAACGAGGTCCTCGCCGGGCACGCGCCGTTCGACGAGGCGACGCTGCTGGACGACGGCCACGGGGCGGCTGCGCCGGCCTCCGCCGCGGCCGAGCCGGAGGGTGAGAAAGAGCTCGCCAAGGCGTGAGCGCTCCGCTGGGGCGCAGGATCAAGCGCCGGGGGGACTGCGGGTCGTCTTTCGGCCGCCGGTCGAGCGTGGCTGGTCGCGCAGTTCCCCGCGCCCCTGACGGGGCCCAGGGCTCCCAACACTCCGTACGGCCGGGTCCTCCCCCGTAGATCCGGCCGTACGGCCCACAACCGAATAGCCCCAGAACCCCGAGTGGCCAGGTCCTCCCCCTGTAGACCTGGCCACTCGGCCTTTGTCGTGCTGGGCGCGCGGTCTTGCCTTGACGTCGGCGTCAAGGAATACCGTCCTCGTATGCGCATCGGGGAGCTGGCGGAGCGGGCCGGGACGACGACACGGGCGTTGCGGTACTACGAGGCGCGGGGGCTGTTGCCCGCGCGGCGGGCCGGGAACGGGTACCGGACGTACGACGAGGCGGATCTGAAGCTGTTGCGGCAGATCCGGACCTTGCAGGACTTCGGGTTCGACCTGGAGGAGACGCGGCCGTTCGTGGAGTGTCTGAGGGCGGGGCACCCGGAGGGCGACTCGTGCCCGGCGTCGCTGGCGGTGTATCGGCGGAAGCTGGACGAACTCGACGCGCTGATCGGTGAGTTGGCGGCGGTGCGGGCGTCGGTCGGTGAGCAGTTGGCGCGGGCCGAGCGGCTGCGGGAGCGGCTGGCGGCCGAGGCGGAGGTTCCGGGGGGTCCGGAGCCGGGGTGCGAACTCGGAGCGGGAGGCGGGGCGCTGTGATCAGGGCGGCGGGTGTCGCGGAAGTGACGGACGCGGACTTCGAGGCGGAGGTGATCGGGGCGGAGCTGCCGGTGCTGGTGGAGTTCACGGCCGACTGGTGTCCGTCGTGCCGGCAGATGGGGCCTGTGTTGAGCGCGCTCGCGGCGGACGAGGGGGACCGGCTGAAAGTGGTGCAGCTGGACGTGGACACCAATCCGGAGACCACCCGGGCGTACAAGGTGCTGTCGATGCCGACGTTCCTGGTGTTCAAGGGCGGTGAGCCGCTGAAGGCCATGGTCGGCGCGCGGCCGAAGCGTCGGCTGCTGGCGGAACTGGACGACGTGCTCTGACATCGGTAGGAGAAGAAAACCCCCGAGCGTAATTGCGCTCGGGGGTTTTTCTTGCGTATATTTAATGGTTCGCGACTTCGGCGGAATCTTCGGAGAAATGGAGTCGCAAAGAAGTTCAGTGAGCACAGTATATCCGGGCGGGAGTGGAATTGTCAAACACCGGCTTTTCGCATGATTCACACGATGAATTGCGGCGCGAGCAGGAATTCATCGACGGGCTGTACGCCCGCGTGGACGCCCTGCGCGGTGAGACCGAGGGCTCCGTCACGGACGCGCTCGCTCAGGGCAACACGCCCATGCAGGCCCGGCTGGAGCGGGACATCCTGGTCGCCGAGCGCTCGGGGCTGCTGGCCGCGCTGAACGCCGTCGACGGGTCGCTCTGCTTCGGTCGGCTCGACCTCGCCGACGGGGCCGTCCACCACATCGGCCGCATCGGGCTGCGCGAGGACGACACCGAGCGCACCCCGATCCTGATCGACTGGCGCGCCGACGTCGCCCGCCCTTTCTACCTCGCCACCGGCCACACCCCGATGGGGCTGCGCCGCCGCCGGCACCTCACCACCGAGGGCCGCCGGGTCACCGCCCTGCACGACGAGATCCTCGACCTCGGCGACGCGACCCGTACCGGGTACGAGGACCCGACCGGCGACGCCGTCCTGCTGGCCGCCCTCAACTCCGCCCGCACGGGCCGCATGGGCGACATCGTGCAGACCATCCAGGCCGAGCAGGACCGCATCATCCGCGCCCCGCACCAGGGGGTGATGGTCGTGGAGGGCGGCCCCGGCACCGGCAAGACCGCCGTCGCCCTGCACCGCGCCGCGTACCTCCTCTACGAGCAGCGCGAACTGCTCGCCAAACGCGCGGTCCTCGTCGTCGGACCCAACCCGGCCTTCCTCGGCTACATCGGCGAGGTGCTGCCGTCGCTGGGCGAGACCGGTGTGCTGCTGTCCACGGTCGGCGAGCTGTTCCCCGGCGTACGGGCCACCGCCACCGACACCCCGGAGGCCGCCCGGGTGAAGGGGAGCGCCGCCATGGCCGACGTCCTCGCGGCCGTCGTACGGGACCGGCAGGCACTGCCCGACCCGGTGCTCGCCATCGAGCACGACCGGGAGATCCTCATGCTCGACGACGACCTCGCACGGGTCGCCCGCGAGCGCACCCGCGAGGCGAAGCTCCCGCACAACGTGGCCCGCGAGCACTTCGAGGGCTACATCCTCAACACCCTCACCGAGATGGTCGCCGAACGCATCGGCACCGACCCCTACGACGGCTCCAACCTCCTCGACGCCAGTGACATCACCCAGATCCGCGACGAGTTGGCCGAGAACCCCGAGGTCTGGCGAGCCATCGACCAGCTGTGGCCCCGGATCACCCCGCGCCGACTGATCGCCGACTTCCTCGCCGAGCCGGACGCGTATCTGGAGAAGGAGGACGCCGACGCCGTACGCCGTCCCGTCACGCGCGCGTGGACCGTCGCCGACGTGCCGCTGCTCGACGAGGCGGCCGAGTTGCTGGGCGAGGACGACCGCCTGGCCCGCGCCCGTGCCGAGCGCGAGCGGGAGACCCAGATCGCCTACGCGCAGGGCGTGCTGGAGGTGTCCTACGCCTCCCGGACGTACGAGTTCGAGGACCGGGAGGGCATTGATCCCGACGGCGACGGTTCGGAGGTGCTGTCCGCCCACGACATCATCGACGCCGAACGGTTCGCCGAGCGGCACGAGGAGGACGACCACCGCAGCGCCGCCGAGCGGGCGGCGGCCGACCGGACCTGGGCGTTCGGGCACATCATCGTCGACGAGGCGCAGGAACTGTCGCCGATGGCCTGGCGGCTGCTGATGCGCCGTTCGCCGACCCGCTCCATGACCCTGGTCGGCGACCCCGCCCAGACGGCCGAGGCCGCGGGCGTCGGCTCCTGGGCCGACATCCTCGCCCCGTACGTCCAGGACCGCTTCGAGCACACCCGGCTCGGCGTCAACTACCGCACCCCCGCCGAGATCATGGCGGTCGCGGCCGGTGTCGTCCGCGCCGAGCGGCCGGACTTCGAACCACCGAGCTCCGTACGGTCCACCGGCGTACGGCCCTGGGCGCGCCGCGCGGCGACGGGCGAACTGTCCGCCGAGGTGGCCAAGGCGGTCGCCGAACTCACGCCCGCCGAGGGGCGCCTCGCCGTGATCGCGCCGCGTGAGCTGCACCGGACCCTGGCGGCCCGGCTTGACGACGTGACGGCGGGCGCGGAGCCCGACCTGACCCGGACCGTCGTCCTCCTCGATCCCCGGCAGGCCAAGGGCCTGGAGTTCGACTCCGTCCTCGTCGTCGAACCCGGGAGGTTCGGCACCAGCGATCTGTACGTGGCGCTGACACGGGCGACGCAGGCGCTCGGTGTCGTGCACGCGGAACAACTGCCGAAGGCGCTGGAGGAGTTGCCGACCTTGGCTTGAAGTGGGCGGGGGTGTCGGCTGCCGGGTACCGGGCAGGCGGGACCCCCGCCACCGTCACCACAGGTGCATCGGGGATCACCAAGCCGTAACAGTTGGCGGCATCGTCACTGCTCGTACACGGTTCATGCGGTATGCGTGTCGGCATGGAAACACATCCGTTCGCGGCAGCTCCGGCCGGTGGCCCCGGCCTGGAATCGCTGGCCGTGGAGCCGTTGCTGACCTCGGAGTTCGACCGGGATCCGGGCAGTGTCTACGAGCGACTGCGGAGCACGTACGGCCCCGTGGCACCGGTGGGGCTGATGGGAGTGCCGGCGTGGCTGGTTCTCGACTACCGCGAGGTGCTGGAGGTCCTGCGCAACGAGAGCGTGTGGCGGCGCGACGTACGCCACTGGCGGGCGCGGGCGGAGGGACGGCTGCCGCAGGACTGGCCGCTGCTCGCCGGGTACGAGGTCCGGCAGACCATGTTCTTCGACGACGAGGAGCACCGGCACGCACGGCTGAGCTACCACTCGGCCATGCGGCCCTTCCAGGACGGGCACTCGCCCGAGGGCTGGGAGCTGCGGGCGGCCGTCGCGCGCTACGCCGACGAACTGATCGCCGTGCTCGCCGCCGAGTCCGGGACCACCGGGTTCGCCGACCTCGCGGCGCAGTACACCCGGCCGTTGCTCCTCATGGTGACGACCAAACTCTTCGGGTGCCCCGTCGAACTCGGCGACGAGATGGTCATGGACCTGTGGCGGATGCTGGACGGCGGACCGGACGCGGGGCCGGCGACCGGGCGGGCGCTGGGGGCGATGACACGGCTGGCCGCGCACCGGCGGTCCCGTCCCGGGGAGGACCTGACCTCCTACATGCTGCTGTCCGACCCGTCGCTCAGCGACGAGCAGCTCGGCCGTGAGCTGTTCATGAACGCGGTCTATCTCAACGACATCGCCGGGAACATGGTCTGCAACACGCTGCTGGAGGTGCTGCGGGGGAACGCGACCGTGCGGCGGAGCCTGTCCAACGGGCAGCTCGGGGAGACCGTGAACCGGGCCGCGCTGGTGAACCCGCCGACCGCCAATCTGTGCTTCCGGTTCGCGGCGCGTGATGTGCGGCTGGGGAACTTCCTGATCCGGGCCGGGGACATCGCGTCCCCGTCCGTCGCCGCCGCGCACCGGGATCTGCTGAACGTCGGCTCCTCGCACCTCGTCGACTCGGCCGTCAGTACGCGGGCGCATCTGGCGTGGGGGGCCGGGCCTCATCAGTGTCCCAGTGCCGCGCGGGAGTTGGCGGGGACGATCGTCACGACCGCGGTGGGGAGGATCTTCGAGCACTTCGGGCGGGCGGAGCTCACGCTGCCGCCGGATCAGTTGCCGTGGCGGTCGGGGCCTGTGGTGCGGGGGTTGAAGTTGTTGCCGGTGCGTTATGAGTTGGCGGCGCACAGTTCGGTGCGGGGATGGGGAGCGGCGGGGTGATGTGCCGGTGGCGCCGGCGCGGTGGAGGCTGTTGTCGAGCCGGGGCTGGATCGGGGTGGGAGCGGGGGTTGTTGGGGGCGTTGCGGCGGATGATGCCGGGTGGGAGGAGAGGCGGCTGACATCCGTCAGGCATGGGTCTCGCCCCGCCGCCCCTACCGTCCCATCCCCAGGGGCTGCGCCCCTTGACCCCAGGGTGCGTTCTTCGGGTGCGGGTGGGTGCGCAGTTCCCCGCGCCCCCGAAAAAAGGGGGCTGCGCCCCTGCTTTTTCGGCCCGAAAGGGCCGTAGGCCCTTAAGGGGCGCGAGGAACTGCGCGACCAGCCCCCACCGGACCGACACCTAAGAAGGTCAGGCCGGGCGGAGCCAGAGCGTGGTCAAGGGGGGGAGCGTGACCCGGATGCTCGCGGGCCGGCCGTGCCACGCCTGGGGCTCCGGCTTCACCGGGTCCGACGCCGTCACATCCGTCCCGCCGTACACACCCGCGTCCGTGTTGAGGAGTTCGCGCCACGCCGAGACGTCGTCCGGCACCCCGAGGCGGTAGTCCTCGCGCACCACCGGCGAGAAGTTGGACACCGCCAGCAACGGACTCCCGTCCTCGGCGAACCGCAGGAACGCGAGGACGTTGTCGTCCGCCGAGTCCCCCGTGATCCAGGAGAAGCCCGCCGGCCGGGTGTCCTGCTCCCAGAGCGCGGGGGTGCGCCGGTACACGGCGTTGAGATCACGGACGAGATCCCGTACCCCCCGGTGGTCCGCCTCCGCGCCGTACGCGGGATCGAGCAGCCACCAGTCCGGCCCGTGCGCCTCCGACCACTCCGCCCCTTGGGCGAACTCCTGCCCCATGAAGAGGAGTTGCTTGCCGGGGTGGGCCCACATGAAGCCCAGGTACGCGCGGTGGTTGGCGCGCTGCTGCCACCAGTCGCCCGGCATCTTCGACACCAGTGAGCCCTTGCCGTGCACGACCTCGTCGTGCGAGATGGGCAGGACGTAGTTCTCGCTGTACGCATACACCATCGAGAAGGTCATCTCGTGGTGGTGATGCTTGCGGTGGATCGGGTCCTTGGCCATGTAGCCCAGGGAGTCGTGCATCCAGCCCATGTTCCACTTCAGGCCGAAGCCGAGCCCTCCGAAGCCGCCCGGACCCGTGTGGTGGGTGGCACGCGTGACCCCGTCCCAGGCCGTGGACTCCTCGGCGATCGTCACGGCACCGGGCACCCGCCGGTACACGGTCGCGTTCATCTCCTGGAGGAAGGCGACCGCGTCCAGGTTCTCCCGGCCGCCGTGCTCGTTCGGCGTCCACTGACCCGGCTCGCGCGAGTAGTCCAGGTACAGCATCGACGCGACGGCATCCACCCGCAGGCCGTCGATGTGGTACTCCTCGCACCAGTGGACGGCGTTCGCCACCAGGAAGTTGCGCACCTCGCGGCGCCCGTAGTCGAACTCCAGCGTCCCCCAGTCGGGGTGCGCCGCCCGCGCCGGGTCCCCGTGTTCGTACAGCGGACGTCCGTCGAACTCCGCCAACGCCCAGTCGTCGCGCGGGAAATGGGCCGGCACCCAGTCCATCAGCACTCCGATGCCGGCCCGGTGCAGTGCGTCGACCAGGTACTTGAAGTCGTCCGGGGTGCCGAGACGGGCCGTCGGGGCGTAGAAACCGGTGACCTGGTAGCCCCAGGAACCGCCGAAGGGATGCTCGGCGACCGGCAGCAGTTCGACGTGCGTGAAGCCGAGGTCGGAGACGTACGCAGGGAGCTGTTCGGCCAGTTGCCGGTACGTCAGTCCGGGACGCCAGGACGGCAGATGGACCTCGTAGACCGAGAACGGCGCCTCGTGCGCGGGCGTCTCGGCACGCTTCGCCAGCCACTCCTCGTCGCCCCACTCGTAGTGCGAGGCGTACACGACGGACGACGTGGCGGGCGGGACCTCCGTCCGGCGGGCCATCGGGTCGGCCCTGAGCGTCCGGGAACCGTCCGGCCGGGTGATCTCGAACTTGTACAGCTCACCCTCGCCGATCCCGGGCACGAACAGCTCCCACACGCCCGAGGAGCCGAGCGAACGCATGGGGAAGCCCGAGCCGTCCCAGAAGTTGAAGGTGCCGGCCACGCGTACGCCGCGCGCGTTCGGAGCCCACACGGTGAAGCGGGTGCCGGTGACGCCCTGGTGGGTCATCGGCTCGGCGCCGAGCGCCCGCCACAACTG
Organism: Streptomyces sp. MNU76; assembly: GCF_020982545.1. GTDB lineage: Bacteria > Actinomycetota > Actinomycetes > Streptomycetales > Streptomycetaceae > Streptomyces. Next base: position 104,169 of record NZ_JAJKLK010000021.1, read on the forward strand.
CTCGTGCCGGCCCTCACCGATGAGATACAGGTCCAGTTCACCGATCGCGGGCAGGAAACGGTACGCGTCCTCGGTCTCCTGCTCCGTGCCCTCGTACGACACGAGCAGCCGGTACGCCTCCGGGACCTCCCGCAGCGGCAGCAGCGCCGAGAAGAAGCCGCCCCCGTCGTCGTGCAGCTCCGCCCGCAACGACCCCACGACCACGTACACGCCGAGGGCGTACGGCCGGAACGCCCGGAACACCACACCACCGGGCGCGGGATGGGCTCCGAGCACGGCGTGCGGCTCATGGTGCGTACCGGCCAGCAACCGCTCCCGGTCACCGCCGTCCATCGCGGGGGAGAAGGCGGGCCGGGCGAGGGGGGACCCGGGGACCTCGCCGCCGACCGGCGCGGCAACCGTGGCTCCGTCGGCTTCGTCGAGCACCGGCTCGGCCGTGGCCTGCCTGGGGACCAGCGGATCGGCACCGCCCGGCTCGGAGATGGCCTGGTGGGGGACGGTCGCCCCGGGGGGCGTGGCCGACGCGGCCAGCACCGACACGGCGGCGGACGGCTCGACCCCGGCCGACTCGGGAGCGGCGGCCACGGCCTTCCTCGTGCCCGCCGTCTTCGCGACCGCCTTCTTGGCGGTGGTCTTCCTCGCGGCGGTCTTCTTGGTGGCGGTCTTCTTGGCTACGGCCTTCTCGGCGACGCTTTCGGCGGCCACGGCTCCTGCGTCGACATCACCGGCGGTGGCGGCGCCAACGGTGGTGGTGGCTTTGCCGGCAGTGGTGGTCTTGGCGGTGGTCTTCTTCCCGACCGCCTTCTTCGCCACGGCCTTCTTCGCCGGCGCCTTCTTCGTCACCGCCTGCTTCGCCGGCGCCTTCTTGGCGGCGGAGGTCGTGGTGGCGGCGGCCTCCGCGGACGTGACCGTGTCCTCCGCCGTCTTCCTCGTCGCCGTCTTCTTCGCCGGCGCCTTCTTCGTCACCGCCTGCTTCGCCGGCGCCTTCTTGGCGGCGGAGGTCGTGGTGGCGGCGGCCTCCGCGGACGTGACCGTGTCCTCCGCCGTCTTCCTCGTCGCCGTCTTCTTCGCCGGCGCCTTCTTGGCCGTCGTCTTCTTGGCCGTCGTCTTCTTGGCCGTCGTCTTCTTGGCGACGGTCTTCGCCGCCGCTGCCGTCTTCTTCGCGGCCGTCTTCGTCGTCGTGGCCGTCTTCTTCGCGACGGTCTTCTTCACCGGGGCCGGTACCTCGGCCCCGGCGGCGGGGGGCTGCGTGCTGTCGTCGGACGGCGGGCGGGGAGTCACAGGGACGGTCTCCTCGGGAGGGGTGGTGTCAGGGGGTGGTGTCGGTGCAGGGGTCCGTGGCCAGGCGGCGGACCGCGGCCAGGGGTACCGGGAGCCAGTCGGGACGGTGGCGGGCCTCGTAGAGGACCTCGTACACGGCCTTGTCGGTCTCGTACGCGCGCAGCAGCACGGGATCGGTCCGCGGATCGACCCCGGCGACATCCGCGTACCCGGAGCAGTACGCGGCCCGGCAGGCGGTCGCCCAGTCGGCGGCCGGGGGCTGCAGGGAGTGCGCGGCGTAGTCGAAGGAGCGGAGCATGCCGGCGATGTCGCGGGCGACGGGCTGTGGCATCCGCCGCTCGGCCAGCGGCTTCGACGGCTCGCCCTCGAAATCTATGAGCGACCACTCCCCGGACGGCGCACGCAGACACTGCCCGAGGTGCAGGTCGCCGTGGATGCGCTGCGCCGTCCACGTGCGCCCCTCGGCGGCCAGGTCGGCCAGCGCCGAGAAGGCCGTGCGCAGACCGGGCGCGTACGGCCGCAGTGCGGGGACGGCCTGCGCGGCGGCCTCCAGGCGCTCGGTCATTCCCTCGACCAGCGCCTCCAGTTGGGCCCGGCCCAGGGTGACCGTGGGCAGGGCGCTCGTCAGCGCGGTGTGCACCTCTGCGGTGGCCCGCCCGAGCGCCCGCGCCTCGGCGGTGAAGTCCTCGCCCTTGGACAGCATGCTCAGCGCCAGTTCCCAGCCGTCCGCCGCCCCGTGCAGGAACGGTTGCAGGACGCCCAGGACGTGAGGGCCGTCGGGATCGCCGGAGCGGCCCAGGTCCGCCACCATCCAGGCCACCGGCGCCGGTACCCGCAGGCAGCCCTCCTGGGAGAGGGCCAGCGGCAGTTCGAGGTCGGGGTTGTCCCCGGGCACGACCCGGCGGAACAGCTTCAGGATGAACGTATCGCCGTAGACGAGCGAGGAATTGGACTGCTCGGCGGTGGCCAGACGCGGCACCAGGCCCTCGGGGATGTCATGGCGCGTGTCCCGTCCGCAGCGCAGCTCACCGACGCGGGCCTGGGTGCGCAGCGCCTCCAGGAGGACATCGGTGAGACGGGGGTCGTGCAGTGCCTCGTACACCGTCCGCCCGGACAGCGGCCCCTCCGCCACATGTCCGATCAGTGCGGGCGCCAGCCGGGGAGGCAGTGTCTCGCGTACGCCGAGCAGCAGTTGGTAGCAGTCGCCGGGGTGCGTCGCGGCTCCCTGGGACGGCACCAGCGGCTGATGCGCGCGGACGAGGAGATGCAGCAGCCCCGTCTTGGACCCGCCGGACCCATGGGGCCCGCCTGCCGCGGGGGAGCCCACCGGCAGCAGTTCCGTCGCCGCCACCAGGCTGAACCCGGTGACCGGTCGCCCTTTCCCCGCGAACCAGCGCTGCCGCGGCAGCCACTCGCGCAGCAGGGGGTCCAGCGAGGTGAGCAGCCCGGCTGTCGGTTCTGTGGGAGGCGGTGGCGCAGGACTTGTCGCGGTGGAGTGCGAAGCGGCTTCCGACATGGAATCGCGTCCTTTCCCCGGGGGCGGGGGTGTTCCTGTCTGCGTGCCCCGGGCGGGCCGGGGGAAACCGGCCCGCCCGGGGTTCCGGTCGGGTCTACACGGCGTCCTTCCGAAGGCGGAACCAGTAGAAGCCGTGGCCCGCGAGGGTGAGGAGGTAGGGCAGTTCACCGATGGCGGGGAAACGGACTCCGCCGATGAGTTCGACGGGATGGCGTCCTTCGTAGGTGCGCAGATCGAGCTCGGTGGGCTGGGCGAAGCGTGAGAAGTTGTTCACGCACAGCACCAGGTCGTCCTTGTACTCGCGGAGGTAGGCGAGCACGGACGGGTTGGAGGAGGGCAGTTCGGTGTAGGTGCCCAGGCCGAACGCCGGGTTCTGCTTGCGGATCTCGATCATCCGGCGGGTCCAGTGCAGCAGCGACGACGGCGAGGACATGGACGCCTCGACGTTGGTGACCTGGTAGCCGTAGACCGGGTCCATGATCGTCGGCAGTGACAGCCGCCCCGGATCGCAGGAGGAGAAGCCGGCGTTGCGGTCGGGGGTCCACTGCATGGGGGTGCGGACGGCGTCGCGGTCGCCGAGCCAGATGTTGTCGCCCATGCCGATCTCGTCGCCGTAGTAGAGGATCGGGGAGCCGGGCAGGGAGAGCAGCAGGGCGGTGAAGAGTTCGATCTGGTTGCGGTCGTTGTCCAGGAGGGGGGCCAGGCGGCGGCGGATGCCGATGTTGGCGCGCATGCGCGGGTCCTTGGCGTACTCCGCGTACATGTAGTCGCGTTCCTCGTCGGTGACCATTTCGAGGGTGAGCTCGTCGTGGTTGCGCAGGAAGATGCCCCATTGGCAGTTGGAGGGGATGGCGGGGGTCTTGGCGAGGATTTCCGAGACCGGGTAGCGCGATTCCCGTCGTACGGCCATGAAGATGCGGGGCATGACGGGGAAGTGGAACGCCATGTGGCATTCGTCGCCGCCGCTGGCGAAGTCACCGAAGTAGTCGACGACGTCCTCGGGCCACTGGTTCGCCTCCGCGAGAATGACCGTGTCGGGGTAGTGCGCGTCGATCTCCTTCCGCACCCGCTTGAGGAAGTCGTGGGTTGCGGGAAGGTTTTCGCAGTTGGTGCCTTCCTGCTGGTACAGGTACGGCACCGCGTCCAGCCGGAACCCGTCGATGCCCAGGTCCAGCCAGAACCTCAGAGCCGAGATCATCTCCTCCTGTACGGCCGGGTTCTCGTAGTTGAGATCGGGCTGGTGGGAGAAGAAGCGGTGCCAGAAGTACTGTTTGCGGACGGGGTCGAAGGTCCAGTTGGAGGCTTCGGTGTCGACGAAGATGATGCGGGCGCCGGGGAACTGTTTGTCGTCGTCGGCCCAGACGTAGTAGTCGCCGTAGGGTCCGTCGGGGTCTTTTCTCGATTCCTGGAACCACGGGTGCTGGTCGCTGGTGTGGTTCATGACGAAGTCGATGATGACGCGCATGCCGCGTTGGTGGGCGGCGTCGACGAATTCCACGAAGTCGGCGAGGTCGCCGAACTCGGGGAGGACGGCGGTGTAGTCGGAGACGTCGTAACCGCCGTCGCGCAGGGGTGACTTGAAGAACGGCGGGAGCCAGATGCAGTCGATGCCGAGCCACTGCAGGTAGTCGAGTTTGGCGGTCAGGCCCTTGAGGTCGCCGATGCCGTCGCCGTTGCTGTCCTGGAAGGAACGGACGAGGACCTCGTAGAAGACGGCGCGTTTGAACCAGTCCGGGTCCCGGTCCTTCTGCGGCGTGTCCTCGAAGGTGTCCGGAACGGGCTCGTTGACGATCATTGTGTGGGTGACCCCCCGATCTGCGGGTTGGACGGTCGCAGGACGGTCAGTACGTGGGCGGGCGAGCGGCCCGGTTCCAGACGTACGTAGTTGTTCCTGCCCCAGGTGTAGACCTCGCCGGTGAGCTCGTCGCGCACCAGCACGGACTCATGCCAGTCCAGGCCGAGTCGCGGCATGTCCAACGAGACCGTGGCCTCCTGGGTGTGGTGGGGGTCGAGGTTGACCACCACCAGAACCGTGTTCGAGCCCGCCCGCTTCGAGTAGACGATCACCGCTTCCTGGTCGGCGTGGTGGAAGTGCAGATCCCGCAACTGACGCAGCGCCGGACTCCGCCGCCTGATCTCGTTGAGCTTGCCGAGCAGTGGGGCGATGGTGCGTCCGTCGCGTTCGGCGGCGTCCCAGTCGCGGGGGCGGAGTTGGTACTTCTCGGAGTCGAGGTATTCCTCGCTGCCGGGTTTGAGGGGGGTGTTCTCGCAGAGTTCGTAGCCGGAGTAGACGCCCCAGGTGGGGGAGAGGGTGGCGGCGAGGACGGCGCGGAGTTCGAAGGCGGGGCGGCCGCCTTCCTGGAGGAAGGCGTGGAGGATGTCGGGGGTGTTGACGAAGAAGTTGGGCCGCATGTAGGCGGCTGCCTCGCCGGCGAGTTCGGTGGCGTAGTCGGTGAGTTCCTGCTTGGTGTTGCGCCAGGTGAAGTAGGTGTAGGACTGCTGGAAGCCGGTGGCGGCCAGGGTGTGCATCATCGCGGGGCGGGTGAAGGCCTCGGCCAGGAAGATGACGTCCGGATCGGTGGCGTTGATCCGGGCGATGACCTGTTCCCAGAAGACGACCGGTTTGGTGTGGGGGTTGTCGACGCGGAAGATGCGTACCCCGTGGTCCATCCAGTGGCGCAGGATCCGGACGGTCTCGGTGATCAGGCCGGGCATGTCGGCGTCGAAGGCGATGGGGTAGATGTCCTGGTACTTCTTGGGCGGGTTCTCGGCGTAGGCGATGGTGCCGTCGGGGCGGTGGTTGAACCACTCGGGGTGTTTGTGGACCCAGGGGTGGTCGGGGGAGCACTGCAGGGCGAAGTCCAGGGCCACTTCCATGCCCAGGGCCCGTGCTTCGGCGACGAAGAAGTCGAAGTCCTCGATCGTGCCCAGATCCGGGTGGACGGCGTCGTGGCCGCCTTCGGGGGAGCCGATGGCCCAGGGCACGCCGACGTCGTCGGGGGTGGGGGAGAGGGTGTTGTTGCGGCCTTTGCGGAAGGTGGTGCCGATGGGGTGGATGGGTGGGAGGTAGACGACGTCGAAGCCCATGGCGGCGATGGCGGGCAGGCGCCGTGCGGCGATGCGGAAGGTTCCGTGGGGCTGCTCGGGGGTGCCCTCGGAACGGGGGAAGAACTCGTACCAGGAGCCGAACAGGGCCCGTTCGCGTTCCACCAGCAGGGGCAGCGGTTCGGAGGAGGTGACCAGTTCCCGCAGGGGATGCCGGGCCAGGACCTCGTCCACCTCAGGCGCCAACGCCGCAGCCAGCCGGGCCGAGACGGGACGGGCGGTGTCGCGGAGCGCGTCCACGGCGGCGAGGAGGGTGCCCCGACCGCTCTTGCCCTCGGGAACCTGGTCGGCGGCGCGTTCGTGCAGACGCGCGCCCTCCTCCAGCACCAACTCGGTGTCGATGCCGGCCGGGACCTTGATGCGGGCGTGATGGCGCCAGGTGGCGACCGGGTCGCCCCAGCCCTCCACGGCGTAGGACCAGAGGCCCTCGCTCGGTACGGAGACGGTGGCGCCCCAGCGGTCGGTGCCGGGGGCCAGTTCGCGCATCGGGGTCCACCCGGCCGGGCGGCCCTCCGGGTCCCGGAGCACGACATTGGCGGCGACCGCGTCGTGGCCCTCCCGGATGACGACGGCCGAGACCTCGAAGGCCTCGCCCACGACGGCCTTCGCCGGTCGGCGGCCGTGGTGGACGGTCGGCCGCACATCGAGGACCGGTATCCGGCCGACGGTGGGAGCGCCCAAAGTCTCCGGGGGTGTTGGAGGCACCGAGGAGGGCGCGGGCGGGCCGGTGCGCGCCCGGAGTGGGGCGTGCGGCGGTGCTGTCGGGTGGGGCGGGGGTGGTACTGGTCGTCGGGGGTGCTGACGAGTGGTGCGTGGCGGGCATGACCGCTCCTGTCCGCGTCAACGTGGGTGGGCGGATGAGGGTGTGGGGAGGTGGGGCCAGCGGGACGTACCGGTGGAGCCTTCCCACACAGTGCGGGTGGGCATTCCGGCACTTTGTTAACTACTCACGCGTATGTCTACACACAAGACCGGCCTCGTCCGAAGGGGTCGAGGCCGGTCACTGTAGTCGCTCTCGGTAAAGACCCGCTCACCACTGGTGTTACGGGTTCCTACAGGCGGTCGACGAGAAGAAGCCTGTTCGGGGAGCCCGGATGTCTGTCCTTGACCTTGCCCGAAACCGCACGCTTGACCAACGCCTTGGACACCTCCGCCGGAGCGGCCCGTGGACGGTCGGCCAGATACAGGGCCGCCGCGCCCGCGGCGTGCGGCGCGGCCATGGACGTACCCGAGTGGGTCGCCCGCGCGGTGTCGCTCCGGTGCGAGGCGGAGGTGATGGACCGACCGGGCGCGAACAGGTCGAGGCTCGGGCCCCAGTTCGAGAAGTCGGCGCGGACGTCCGTCCGGTCGGTGGCGCCGACCGTGATCGCCTGCTTGACGCGGGCGGGCGAGTAGAGGCCCGCGGTCCGTCCGTCGTTGCCCGCGGCCACTGTGTAGGTGACCCCGGAGGCGATGGAGTTGCGCACGGCCTCGTCGAGTTGGGTGTTGCCGAGACCGGCGAGGCTCATATTGGCCACGGCCGGCTTCCTCGCGTGCTCGGTGACCCAGTCGACACCCGCGATGACCTGGGCGGTCGTGCCCCCGCCCGCGTCGTCGAGCACCCGGACGGCGACGACCTTCGCCTTCTTCGCGACCCCGTACGCGGTGCCGGCGACGGTGCCCGCGACATGGGTGCCGTGGCCGTTGCCGTCCTGGGCCGTGCGGTCGTTCTGCACGAAGTCCCAGCCGTTGCTCGCCCGTCCGCCGAAGTCCTGGTGGGTGATCCGTACACCGGTGTCGATCACGTACACGGTGACGCCCCGGCCCGCCGACTCCGGCCAGGTGTACCTCTTGTCGAGCGGCAGGCTCGGCTGATCGACGCGGTCCAGGCCCCACGACGGAGGGTCGGGCGGACTGCCGGTGTAGGCGACCTTCGTGTCCTGGACGACCGACGCCACGCGGGGGTTCGCCGCGAGCCGCCTGGCCTGTTTCTCACCGACCGTCACGGAGTAGCCGTTCAGGGCGCTGCCGTACATGTGGCGTATTTTCGCCCCGTACTTCGACGCTATGTCCTGTCCCGCCGTCGACGGGGCCCTCGTTCCCGCTTCGAGGGTGACGATGTAACTGCCGTTGACGGAGCCGGGGCCGCCGGCGCCGTGGACGAACCCCTCCGGTGCGGCGTGCGCGGGCAGGGTGATGGCCGAAAGTACCGCGGCCGTCATCACCGCCGTGAGCCCACCCGCCCGGCGCGTGCCCCTGTTTCTCGTCTCTGCAGGCTGGCGCATGTCTGAGAACCCCCTCCTCGGCCCGGCGCTCCCACACCGGGGTCCACCGGAAGCCTCTCGTGCGGGGTGAAGCGCCACAAGGCCGCGCAGAGGGGTGGAATCAGCCAATATCACCTGTGGGGTACATGTGGATGTTGCTGACGGGTTGCGTCGAATTCAGGACTGAACGGGCCGGGGCGGACTGCCCCGCCGGGCGGCCGGGGTACGGATGCGCCGTAATTGCATACGGAGGGACGCGCCGTAGTTGCCACGGCCCCCGCGCCGCTACCGTCGGGGGGTGACGAACGGCGCACAGCGGAGTGCGTCCCCCGGCCCGTACGTCCTGGCGCGAAGGTGGAATCCTCTGTGAAGGCCATCCGCAGATTCACCGTCCGACCCGTCCTGCCCGAAGCCCTCCATCCGCTGAGCGAACTGGCGCGCAATCTGCGCTGGTCCTGGCACCCGGAGACCCGTGACCTCTTCCAGTCGGTCGACCCCGAGCGCTGGGCCGCCTCCGGCGGTGACCCCGTACGACTCCTCGGCTGCGTCTCCGTACGGCGCCTGGCCGAACTCGCCGAGGACCGGCGCTTCCTGCGCCGGCTGACCGCCGCCGACGACGAACTGCGTGACTACGTCACCGGCGACCGCTGGTACCAGGGACAGGCGCAGAGTGCCGAACTCCCGGCTGCCATCGCCTACTTCTCGCCCGAGTTCGGGATCACGGCCGCGCTCCCGCAGTACTCCGGCGGCCTCGGCATCCTCGCCGGCGACCATCTGAAGGCGGCCAGCGACCTCGGTGTCCCGCTGATCGGCGTCGGCCTGCTCTACCGGCACGGCTACTTCCGGCAGTCCCTGTCCCGGGACGGCTGGCAGCAGGAGCACTATCCGGTGCTCGACCCGAACGAACTGCCCCTGGTGCCGCTGCAGGAGGCCGACGGCACCCACGCCCAGGTCGGCCTCGCCCTCCCCGGCGGCCGTCGGCTGCACGCCCGGATCTGGGAGGCCCAGGTGGGCCGGGTGCCGCTGCTGCTCCTCGACTCGGACGTCGAGGAGAACGACCTCGGCGAACGCGGGGTCACCGACCGGCTCTACGGCGGCGGCAGCGAACACCGGCTCCTGCAGGAGATGCTGCTCGGCATAGGAGGTGTCCGGGCGGTGCGCACGTACTGCCGGCTCACCGGCCACGCCGGGCCCGAGGTCTTCCACACCAACGAGGGCCACGCCGGGTTCCTCGGCCTGGAACGCATCGCCGAACTCGGCGACGAGGGGCTCGACTTCGACGCCGGCCTGGAGGCGGTCCGCTCCGGCACCGTCTTCACCACACACACCCCCGTCCCGGCCGGCATCGACCGCTTCGACCGTGAACTGGTCGCCCGCCACTTCGGCCCCGACGCCGAACTGCCGCGCATCGACGTGGGCCGCATCCTCGGGCTCGGCATGGAGACGCACCAGGGCGGCGACCCGAACGTCTTCAACATGGCGGTGATGGGGCTCCGGCTCGCCCAGCGCGCCAACGGGGTCTCGCTGCTGCACGGGCAGGTCAGCCGGGAGATGTTCTCCGGGCTGTGGCCGGGCTTCGACCCGGACGAGGTCCCGATCACCTCGGTCACCAACGGCGTGCACGCCCCGACCTGGGTGGCCCCGGAGGTCTTCCGGCTCGGCGCCCGCCAGATCGGCGACGAACGGACCGAGGACGCCATGACCGTCGGCGGCTCCGAACGCTGGGACGCCGTGGGCGACATCCCCGACCAGGACATCTGGGACCTGCGCCGCGACCTGCGCGAGCAACTCGTCGTCGAGGTACGGCAACGCCTGTACGCCTCCTGGCGGCAGCGCGGTGCCGGTACGGCCGAACTCGGCTGGATCGAGGGCGTCCTCGACCCGGACGTTCTGACGATCGGCTTCGCCCGCCGCGTCCCCTCGTACAAGCGTCTGACGCTGATGCTGCGCGACCAGGACCGGCTGATGGAGCTGCTGCTCCACCCGGAACACCCCATCCAGATCGTGGTGGCGGGCAAGGCGCACCCGGCCGACGACGGAGGCAAGCGCCTGATCCAGGAACTGGTGCGGTTCGCGGACGACCCGCGCGTCCGCCACCGGATCGTGTTCCTGCCCGACTACGGCATGGCGATGGCGCAGAAGCTGTACCCGGGCTGCGATGTGTGGCTGAACAACCCCCTGCGCCCGCTGGAGGCGTGCGGGACGAGCGGGATGAAGGCGGCGCTGAACGGCTGTCTCAACCTCTCCGTCCTGGACGGCTGGTGGGACGAGTGGTTCCGGCCGGACTTCGGCTGGGCGATCCCGACGGCGGACGGCACGGCGTCCGAGGAGGACCAGGACCGCCGGGACGACGTGGAGGCGGCCGCCCTCTACGACCTGCTGGAACGGCGGGTCGCCCCCCGCTTCTACGAGCGCGGCCCCGGCGGGCTGCCCGACCGCTGGATCGAGATGGTCCGCGAGACGCTCACCCATCTCGGGCCGAAGGTGCTGGCGGGGCGGATGGTCCGGGAGTACGTCGACCGCCTCTACACCCCCGCCGCCCGCGCGCACCGGTCGCTGACCCCGGACACGGCCCGCGAACTGTCCGCGTGGAAGGGACGGGTGCGGGGCGCCTGGCACCGGGTGAGCGTGGACCACGTGGAGACCTCGGCGGCCCCGCTCAGCACGGCCGCCGAGCTGGGCGCGACGCTGCTGCTGCGTGTCCGGGTGGGCCTCGGCGACCTGGGCCCGGACGACGTCGAGGTCCAGGCGGTCTCCGGGCGCGTGGACACCGACGACCGCATCACCGACGCCAGTTGCGTCCCGCTGAAGCCGGCGAGCGGCCCCGACGACGAGGGCCGCTGGGTCTACGAGGGCCCGCTCGCCCTGGACCGCACGGGCTCCTTCGGCTACACGGTCCGCATCCTCCCGACCCACCGCCTGCTGGCCTCGGCCGCCGAACTGGGGCTGGTGGTGGCGCCTTCGGAGGAACTGGGGAGGGGGCGGGGGTGCTGATGCGGTGATCCGAGCGGGCGAGGTGTGCGCGGCTCACCTCGCCCGCTGCCCCGGCGAAGCGACTGAAAACGTGTCGCTGAGGCCGAGGGCAGCTGATTACGGTCGGTAGGGGGCCCCGTTCAGCACGGAGTCGAGATCAATGGGTGCTTGGCGAAATATCGCGCTTACCGCGGTCATGCAGAATGCGGATTGTTGAAGGTTAATTAGTGTGTAGGTCGTTCAGCGGTAGTCGCGCGAAGGCGAAGGCGCGTATTTCACAAACCGTAAAGCGCCTCCAAATCCACCAAGAGCACATCCCGGCGCCGCTTCGCAAGCTCTGTTACATCCGCATGGAACCCGTACAGCGAGAAGAGCGCCAGAGCGACCCCGCTCGTGTCGTAGCCCTGCTCCGAGAGCAAGTCCCGGATGCGTTCCAGCCGCTGTAGGTCGGCGACTCCGCGTCGGGCCACCGTCGCCTTCGCCTCGCCGAGGAGGGCGATGCGGGCGCGGGGTGACTGGGGGCGTTCGCCGAGGGCGAGGGCGATGACGTCGACCTCGTGTTTGGTGCGGGCCGAAGGGTCGGGGACCTCCGTGGTGCCGACCGGGCCCGGGAGGCCGTCCGGGAGGACCGTGTGGGCGTAGCGGCGGGTCCAGGTGCGGGCGAGTTCTTCGAAGTGGGGGCCCAGGATCTGGGAGTTGAAGGTGGGAGTGGATGCCTTCCATGCCTCCTCAGCGAAACCCTGCTCCACGGCTGATGCCTGGGGGAGTGTGATCAGCTGGTTGAAGCGGATCACGGGATCCACCAGGGTGATGACCGGGTGGCGGGGGCGAAGGATGTCCTGTTCCCGGTGGATGTAGCTCGTGGACTCCAGGACGTCCAGCGGGTGCGCGATCGCGTTGCGCGGGCGGCCGAGGGCGGCGCCGATCTTGGTGGGCGTGGTCGCGCCCTGGGCGATGGCCGAGAGGATGTCGTAGTAGAGGGTGTGCTGGGTGATGCGAGGGTCCTCACGGAGTAGGTATTCGGTCTCCGTGCGGGAGTAGACCGCTCGGCCGGGGTCCAGAAGCGTACGGGACACCCAGGCATCGAAGCCGTCGTTCGGTGTCGGGTTCCCTGCGATGGGCTGGTAACCGGGGGCGCCGCCGAGCACGGCGTGGACGCGGAGTGCGGTGGGCAAGTCCTCGATCTGCCAGAAGCGGCGACTGGCCCGGTAGTCGAAAGCGCCCAGGCGAAGGTCGATGACCGCGCGTCCGCGTAGGGGCTTCGAGCCCGAGAGCAGCTCGTGCATGACGCTCATGGCTGATCCGCACAGGATGACGCGGGCACCGGTACCCTCACCGCGCTGATGGTCGTCGTACAGCTGCTGTAGGAATCCCGGTAGTTCAGGTGAGTGCTGCAGCAGGTACGGCAACTCGTCGATGATCAGGAGCGGCACTTTCGAGCGACGCGCCGCGACGTTGATCGCGCTGTTGAGCACTGCCGGCCAGTCCGGCAGGCTCAGAGCGCCGGAGTGCAGTCCGGCGTGCGAGGCGATCACGTCGCTGAAGCGCTGCAGCGCCGGAAGGCGGCCTTCCTCGCGGATGGCGGTGACGTAGAGGCCGTCGAGCGATTCCGACAGTGCCTGGAGGAGGTACGACTTGCCGTGGCGTCGTCGCCCGGACACGATGCCGAGTCGCATGGCCGGTGAGGGGTCGCCGATGAAGTCGGTCAGTAGTGCCCACTCCCGTTCGCGGTCGACCACGTCTTGGGGCTTGTCCGGGATCGGTGGATGCTGAGTCGTATGTCGTCCCATGGGGCACTTCCGTGGTCGATGCCGTCGATTCGTCTAAGTCTAAGTAGACGAGATCTGTCGGCATCGACTTCGACAGAACTCACTCCTTCGGGTGATCGCACAACCTCCGCAACACCACCCCGCACCGTCGTGCGTACGCATGCTGCAACCCCCGCGTCGCCGCCCCGCCCGCCCGTGCGTACCACTTCGCGCCGCGGCTGAAGGCCGTGACCGTCAGCCAGACCGTGCCGTCTCCCGTGCGGTCGACCACGAAGGCCTCCTCGCCGCATTCCGGGTGGCCCGGGAGCGTGCCGTAGGCCCAGCCCTTGCGGCGGGGTTCGTCGACCGTCCAGACCACGCGGCAGGGGGCCTTGATCACGCCGCCGAGGGTGACCGTCACGTCCACGCCGGGGGCCGCCTCGGGGGCGGAGGCGCGTATGCCTACGCCCAGCGCGCGGTGCATCTCCCAGGTGCGGACGGCGTGCGCGGCCCGCTCGAACACGTCCGTGCCCTCGCCTATGCGGGAGCGGACGTGGAGGGGGTTGAAGTCCGGCGGGCAGTGGCCCTCGCGGGTCGCGCCGACGGCCTCGTAGGTGAAGGGGCCCTCGGGGAGCGGGCCGGTGGTTTCGGGCATGGCGCACAGACTAGGGCGGCACCCGGAGTCGCCTTCTCTCCGGGTACCGCCCCGAGCAGCCTGGGACCCAGGCCGTTATGTCAGGCCGTGATGTCACGCCGTGACGTTGACCGCCGCCCACGTCGCGTTCACCGCGGCGTACTCCGCGCTGTTCGCTCCGTAGAGCGAGGACGCCGCGTTCAGGGTCGCCGTGCGGGCGCCCTTGTAGTTCGTGGTCGACGTCATGTACGTCGTCAGCGCCTTGTACCAGATCTGGACGGCCTTGTCCCGGCCGATGCCCGTGATCGTGGCGCCGTTGGAGGTGGGGGAGTTGTACGCGACCCCGTTGATCGTCTTCGCGCCGCTGCCCTCGGACAGGAGGTAGAAGAAGTGGTTCGCCGGGCCCGAGGAGTAGTGGACGTCCAGGCTGCCGAGCGACGACGACCAGTAGTTGGCCGACGAGCCGTCCTTGCTCGGCTGGTCCATGTAGCGCAGCGGGGTACCGTTGCCGCGGATGTCGACCTTCTCGCCGATCAGGTAGTCGCCCGGGTCCTTGGTGTTCGCGGCGTAGAACTCGACCGCCGTGCCGAGGATGTCCGAGGTGGCCTCGTTCAGGCCGCCGGACTCGCCGCTGTAGTTCAGCCCGGCGGTGTTGGACGTGAGGCCGTGGGTCATCTCGTGGCCGGCCACGTCGATCGAGGTGAGCGGCTTGGTGTTGCCCGCGCCGTCGCCGTACGTCATGCAGAAGCAGCTGTCGGACCAGAAGGCGTTGACGTACGCGTTGCCGTAGTGGACCCGGGAGTACGCCGCGACGCCGTTGTTCCTGATGCCGTTGCGGCCGAGGACGTTCTTGTAGAAGTCCCAGGTGACCTGGGCGCCGTAGTGGGCGTCCACGGCGGCGTTCTGGTCGGTGGAGGAGCTGGTGGCGGTGCCGGTGCCCCAGACGTCGTCCGCGTCGGTGAAGAGCGTGCCGGCCGAGGAGGACGTGGCACGCGCCTTGTTGTACGTCTTGTGGGCGCCGCGGGAGGGGTCGTTGAGCTGGTACGTCGAGCCGGACCGCGAGGTGCCGATGGTGACCTGGCCGCTGTACTGGCTGTTGCCGGTTCCGGTCTGGATCGCCTCCCACTCGTACAGCTTCTTGCCGGTCTCCGCGTCGGTGACGACGTGCAGCTCCTGCGGGGTGCCGTCGTGCTGGAAGCCGCCGACGACCGTCTCGTAGGCGAGGGCGGGCTTGCCGCTGGCGGCCCAGACGACCTTGCGCGGGGCCTTGTCGGCCGCGGTCTTGGTGGAGCCCTCGGCCTTGGCGGCCTTCAGTGCCTGCTTCTCGGCGGTGGCCTTGGTGACGGCCGCGGTCAGGTCGGGGACCTTGACGGTGGCGGTCGTCGCCTTGGTGACGCTCTTGATGTCGCCGGCCTTCGACTCGTGGACGACCAGGTCGCCGCCGAGGACCGGGAGGCCGCCGTAGGTGCGCTCGTAGCGCGTGTGGACCGTGCCGTCCGCGTCCTTGAGGACGTCACGGACGACCAGTTCCTCCTTGGCGCCGAGGCCTATCTCGTCGGCGGTCTCGGTCGTGGCCGCGTCCGCCTCCTTGATCAGGGCGGTGCGCGCGGCGGGGGTCAGCAGGACCGGGGCCCCGGCCGGCCGGGCCTTGTCCGCGACGGGCGCGGGCTGGGCGGTGGCACCGGAGGTCAGGCCGGTGGTCAGCAGCGCGCCGGCGGCGACGGCGGTCGCGATGGCGAGCGTGGTGCGCTTGTGACGCGCGTAGAGAGGACGTCGGGGAGTCACACGAGCTCCTTATGTGGGGGAAGTGCAGTGGTGCTGGTGCTGGTGCTGGTGCGGCGGGTGGAGGAAGAGTGACACCTGGGTCGTGTCCATGTCAGGAGGGGGTGATGATGTTGGCCGAAAGTCAACTGTCCGGTGAATGGTGCGGGAACATGAACGGGCGCCGCCCCGGCGGGAAGTGACCCACCGGGGCGACGCCTGTCGCAGGCGTGGAGCGCGTGCGCGCGGAGATCTGCGCGCACGCGCGAGGTGAACTACGGGAACGTCAGCTTCCAGCTGTTGATGTACCCGGTGTCCCGGGCCGCGTTGTCCTGGACCCTCAACCGCCAGACGCCGTTGGCGACTTCGGAGGACGCGTTCACGGTGTACGTGGTGTTGATGTTGTCCGAGCTGCCGCCGGTGCCGTACGCCTTCAGCGTGTACGCCGTGCCGTCGGGGGCGACCAGCTGGACCTGGAGGTCACCGATGTAGGTGTGGACGATGTCCACGGCGACCGCCAGGTTCGAGGGAGCGTTTCCGGTCCGGCCGGACACCGTGATCGGTGAGGTGACCGCCGCGCCGTTGTCCGGAATCGATACGTCGGTCGTGCTCTCGAACGACGTACCGCCGCCCCCGCCACCGCCGGGCCGGGTGCCCACGTTCACGCCCGCCCAGGCGTTGGCCACGGCCGTGTACTCGGCGGACGTGGTGCCGTACAGCTCACCGGCCGCCGCCAGGGTGCCGGTGCGGGCGCCCGCGTAGTTGGTGGTCGAGGTGAACTTGGTGGTCAGCGCGCGGAACCAGATCTTCTCCGCCTTGTCCCGGCCGATGCCGGTCACCGGCAGGTTGTCCGAGGTGGGCGAGTTGTAGCTGACGCCGTTGATGGTCTTGGCGCCGCTGCCCTCGGAGAGCAGGTAGAAGAAGTGGTTCGCGGGGCCCGAGGAGTAGTGCACGTCGATCGAGCCGATGCCCGAGTACCAGGCGTCCTTGGAAGAGCCGTCCTTGCTCGGCCGGTCCATGTAACGCAGCGGCGTGCCGTCGCCGTTGATGTTGATCTCCTCGCCGATGAGGTAGTCACCGACGTCGGAGGTGTTCGCCGCGAAGAACTCGACCGTCGCGCCGAAGATGTCCGAGGTGGCCTCGTTCAGACCGCCGGACTCGCCGCTGTAGTTCAGGCCGGCCGTGTTGGACGTGAGGCCGTGGGTCATCTCGTGCGCGGCCACGTCGATCGAGGTGAGCGGGTTGGCGTTGCCGGAGCCGTCGCCGTACGTCATGCAGAAGCAGGAGTCCTGCCAGAACGCGTTGACGTAGTTGTTGCCGTAGTGCACGCGCGAGTAGGCGCCGACGCCGTCACCGCGGATGCCGCTGCGGCCGTGCACGTTCTTGTAGTAGTCCCAGGTCAGCGCCGCGCCGTAGTGGGCGTCCGCGGCGGCCGACTCCAGGTTCGACGGACTGCCGTTGCCCCACACGTCGTCGGGGCCGGAGAACAGGGTCCCGGCGCCGGACGTGCCGCGGTTGAGGTTGTTCGTGCGGTGGTTGCCGCGCGCGCCGTCGGTGAGGTTGTACGTCGAACCGGACTGGGTGGTGCCGAGGGTCACCTGGCCGCTGTAGACGGTGTTGCCGGTGCCGGTCTCGACCGCTTCCCACTCGTACAGCTTGGCGCCGCTGGTGGCGTCCGTGATGACGTGCAACTCCTGCGGGGTGCCGTCGTGCTGGAAGCCGCCGACGACCGTCTCGTAGGCGAGGACCGGCTTGCCGCTCGCGGCCCAGACGACCTTGCGGGGCGCGCGGTTGATCTCCGGGCTCTTGGCGTCCTCCGCCTTCGCGGCGCCGAGGGCCTGCTTCTCGGCCTTGCCCCTGCTGACGGTCGGCGTCAGCGACGGGACGGCGATCTTCGCCTTGGTGGCCTTGACGGTGCCCTCGGTCGCGCCCGCCTTCGAGGTCTCGACGACCAGGTCGCCGCCGAGGACCGGGAGGCCGTCGTAGGTCCGCTCGTAGCGGGTGTGCACGGTGCCGTCGCGGTCCTTGACCACGTCACGGACGACGAGCTTCTCCTTGGCGCCGAGGTTCAGCTCCTCGGCCGTCTCCGCCCTCGTCGCGGTGGCCTCGCGTATCAGCTCGGCCCGCTGGGCGGGGGTGAGCTTGACCGAGGCCGTGCCGGTGGCCTTGCCCGCAGCCGACGGTGCCTTCTCCGGGGCGGCGGTGGCGGCGCCCGACTGGACGGCCGCGGCCAACAGGGCGGTGACGGCGACGAGCGCGCCGGCGGCCGTGCGCCGGCGGGCGGTGCGGCCGAAGGTGTTACCGGTGTGGGAGGTGCGTCTGTGGGACTGGCGTCTCAACACTGACTCCTTCTGCGCGGCCGCGGTTCGCACGGCCAGGGGAGACCGGACGACTGGTGGCCGTCCGGGCAGAACAAGGTGTGCACTGACGAACGCGATAACCACATGCGTGGGGGTGCCGCGCGGCACGTCACAGCGCTGCTTGTGAGGTTGCTGTGCCGCGGTTGTGGGCAGAGTGGCAGGAGATTGCGCTTCCTGTCAGGGGCGCGTCAATAAGTTGGCCGGAAATGGTCCGTTGCCCGGTTGATCATGTTCGATAAACGGAGCGTTCACCTGGCGGTGCCTGCCGTCAGGTCGGTCAGTCCCTCGGCCAGGTGCACGTGGTCGTTGCAGAACCAGACGGCGTTCTCCGGGTGACCGACCCAGTCGTCGTCATACGTCCGGGTCGCCCGGAAGTGGACCAGGGTGAACTCGGAGAAAGTCTTGTCGTCCTGCGGCCTGCGAGGGCAGACGACACACATCGGAGGCATCACCGGAGGCGTTCTTCCCATCGCCGTAAGGCTGTTCGGTAATCCTCGCACGGGGCCGTGCGCGTCCGCCGGACCGCACGGGCCCCGCGTCACTGTCACGCGGTCTCCTCCCCGTGCCACCGCCGCCACAGTGCCGCGTACGCGCCGTCCGCCGTCACCAGGTCGTCGTGGGTGCCCAGTTCGGTGAGACGGCCGTCCTCCATCACCGCCACCCGGTCCGCGTCGTGGGCGGTGTGGAGGCGGTGGGCGATGGCGATGACCGTGCGGCCGTGCAGGACCGCGGCGAGGGCGCGCTCGGTGTGGCGGGCGGTGGTGGGATCGAGCAGGGCCGTGGCCTCGTCGAGGATGAGGGTGTGCGGGTCGGCCAGGACCACCCGGGCGAGGGCCAGTTGCTGCGCCTGGGGGCCGTCCGTGCGGCGCCCGCCCTCACCGAGGCGGGTGTCCAGCCCGGCGGGGAGGTCGCGGACCCAGCCGTCCGCGCCCACCGCCGACAGCGCCGCCCACAACTCCTCGTCCGTGGCCGCGGGTTCGGCGATGAGGAGGTTGTCCCGGACCGTACCCAGGAACACATGGTGCTCCTGGGTGACCAGGACCACCTGGCGGCGCAGCCGTTCGGGGGCGAGGTCGACGACGGGCACCCCGCCCACCGTCACGCTCCCGGCGGTCGGCGCGTCGATGCCGGCCAGGAGGCGGCTCAGCGTCGTCTTCCCGGCGCCGGACGGGCCCACCACCGCGAGCCGCTCTCCCGGGCGGACCGTCAGATCCACACCGCGCAGCACCTCGCCGCCCCTCTCGTACGCGTACCGGACACCCCGTACGTCGATACGGTCGTCCGCGGGCTCCGGGGTGGCGCCGGAGCCGGTGCGCGGCGCCCCGGCCAGACCCTCCACCCGGGCGAACGAGGCGCCGCTGCTCTGCAGCAGCTCCACCCGCATCAGGATCTCGTCGAGCGGGCCGCTCAGCTGCTGCAGATACAGGGCCGCCGACACCACCACGCCCAGCGTGACCGCGCCGCGCGCGAGCAGCACACCGCCGAGGAGGAGCACGAGGACCTGGGGCACGAAGTACGAGACCTCGACCCCGGGGAAGAACACCGTGCGCAGGAACAGGGTGTGGAAGCGGCGGCGCCGGGACTCCTCCAGCGCGTCCCGGCTCGCGGTGATCCGCCGGCGCTCCAGCCGCAGCGCCTCGACCGTACGGGCCCCCGACGCGGTCGCCGCGACGATCTCCGCCACCTCCGAACCGGCCGCGCCCTCCGCGAGATAACCGGCGCGCGCCCGGCGCAGATACCAGCGCAGCACCACCCCGATGCCGCTCAGCCCGACCAGCGCGCACACCCCGAGCAGCGGGTTCAACGCGAACACCGCGCCGATCAGGAACAGCGCCTGCACCGAGCTGATCAGCAGCTCGGGGCCCACGTCACGCAGGGTCTTGCCCACCGCGTCCACATCGGCCGTGCCGCGCGCCGTCAGATCGCCGGTCCCCGCCCGCTCCACGACCGACGCCGGCAGCGCCAGGGTCCGGTCCACGAACTCCTCGCGCACCCGCGCCAGCGTCCGTTCCCCGAACCGGTGCCCCACGTACCGGGCCCAGCGCGCCAGCAGCAACTGCGCCACCGCGCACAGCAGGATCGCCGCCGCGAGCCGGTCCACGACTCCGACGCCGGCCCCGCCGCGCACCTCGTCGATGATCCGACCCACCAGCCACGGCCCGGCGAGCCCCGTGGCGGCAGCCGCCCCGTTCAGCCCCAGCACGGCCAGGAAGGCCCGCCCGTCCGCCCGCACCAGCCGCACGGTCGCCCGCCGCACGGCCCGCGCGTCGGCGATGGGCAGCCGCCCGGAGGGATGGGGGTCGAGATCAACCGCCGCTGCTTTCCTGGCCCTTGCCGCCGTCGTCATCACCGTACGACCTCCACGTCCGTGCGCCCCGCGCCACCCGTGTCCTCCCCGCCGCGCGCCCCCTCCGGCTCTCCCGCGTCCCGTGCCACCAAGTTCCGGTAACCCGGTTCGGCGGCGAGGAGTTCGTGGTGGGTGCCGGTGGCCGAGACCTTGCCGTCGACCAGGTGGAGGACGGTGTCGGCGTGGGCGAGGACGAGGGGCGACGTGGTGGTGACGACAGTCGTACGGCCCGCGCGGGCGGCCCGCAGCCGTCCGGCCACCCGGGCCTCGGTGTGCGCGTCCAGCGCCGAGGTCGGCTCGACGGCGAGCAGCACCTCGGGGTCGACCACCAGCGCCCGCGCCAGCCGTACCCGCTGCCGCTGACCGCCGGAGAGATTGCGGCCCTGGGCGTCGATCGCCGAGTCGAGGCCGTCCGCGAGGCCCTGCACGATGTCCTCGGCCACCGCCGTTCGCAGCGCCCGCCCGGCCGTCTCGTCGTCGACGTCCCCGTGCCCGCCGAGCAGATCGCGCAGCCGGCCCGCGAACAGGTCGGCCTCGTGGTCGGCGACCAGGATCCGTGTCCGGACCTGCGCCAACGGGATCGCGTCCAGCGGGATGCCGCCCCAGGTCACCGCGGTCGGCGCGTACCGTCCGAGCCGGTCCACCACGGCCGCCGCGTCGGCCGGCCGGTCGGCGGCCAGCGCGACCAGCCGGCCGGGCGGCACCCGCACCCCCGACGTGGGGTCGTGCAGCGTCGACGGCTCGGCGGGGGCGTCCGTCGTGCCGCGGTCCGGCAGCGGCTCCAGGTTCAGGAACCGGATGACGCGCCGCGCGGCAACCACCCCGCGGCTGACCTCGTAACCCCAGTCGACGAAGTACGACACGGGCCGCACCAGCACGGTGACGTACCCGTACACCGACACCAACTCGCCCACGGTGATGGCCCCCTGCGCGGCGAGCCGGGCCGCCAGCCAGGTCACCACCGCGAGGAACAGCGTCGGCAGCCCCACCCCGAGCGCCTGCATCCAGCTGGTCACCGCTCCCACCCGGTACCCCTGCGCCCGCAGCCGCTGCGAGTCCCGGTGGAACGCGTCGGCGACGAGCCCCTTGCCGCCCAGCCCGTTGAGGACCCGTAGCCCGCCCGCGAGGTCGGCGATCCGCGCGGTCAGCACGCCCCGCCGCTCGCGGTACTCGGTCTCCGTGCCCTGCAGCCGCCGCATCATCGGCCCCACGATCACCGCGATCAGCGGCATCCCGAGCAGCACGACCGCCGCGATGGGCAGGGAGACCGTCACGAGCAGTCCGGCGACCACCAGGTAGGCGGCGAGCGCGCCGACCCCCGGCCCG
This sequence comes from Streptomyces sp. MNU76, assembly GCF_020982545.1. Classification (GTDB taxonomy): domain Bacteria; phylum Actinomycetota; class Actinomycetes; order Streptomycetales; family Streptomycetaceae; genus Streptomyces. The sequence continues at coordinate 125,463 of NZ_JAJKLK010000021.1, forward strand.
ATGACCGTCAGGGACCCGGCGATCGTCTGGACGTCCCCCACGCCGATCGTGACGACCTCCCCGGCGCCGGCGCGGCCGGGCAGCGCCGCTCCCAGCCGGACGGCGTGCGCCATCACCACCTTCACCGTGCGGAAGTTGGCGTCCATCCGGACCCGGGTCATCGTGCGGTGGCGCATGACGCTCAGCCAGGCGTTGAAGGCGCCGACACCGAAGAGGGCGGCGGTCCAGCCGACCAGGGCCCGGTGGTCGCCGGGTTCCAGTCCCTCGTCGATCGCGCGGGAGAGCAGGTACGGGGTGGCCGCCAGCAGGACCATCCAGACGCACGAGATGAGGGAGCCGAGGGCGGAACGGCCGGCCTGCTGCTTGACCAGCCACCACAGGTAGCGGGCGCCACCCCGGTGGTCGGGGATGCCGGGGTCCTCGTACGCGTTGATCATCGGCCCCCGGTTTCTGTGTGTTTGAGTGGGTGAATGGGTGGATGGGTGTGTGTTCGGGTGCGGGTTCGGTGGGGCTTCTCGCTCAGTTCCCCGCGCCCCTTCGGGGCACGGGTCGTCACGCCAGGCTGTCCCGCCAGGCCCGGTGCAGGTCCGCGAAGCGGCCCTTGCCTGCGATCAGGTCCGCCGGGGTGCCGTCCTCCACGACGCGGCCGTGTTCCATCACCAGGACCCGGTCGGCGATCTCGACCGTGGAGAGGCGGTGCGCGATCACCACGGCCGTACGCCCGCGCAGCACCGTCGCCATCGCGCGCTGGACCGCCCGTTCGCCCGGGATGTCGAGCGAACTGGTCGCCTCGTCCAGGATGAGGACGGCCGGGTCGGCCAACAACGCCCGTGCGAACGCCACGAGTTGACGCTGACCGGCGGAGATACGGCCACCCCGCTTGCGTACGTCTGTGTCGTAGCCGTCGGGCAGCGCGGTGATGAAGTCATGCGCGCCGATGGCCTTCGCGGCGCGTTCGATCTCCTCGCGGCCCGCGTCGGGGCGGCCGATGGCGATGTTCTCGGCGACCGTGCCGGAGAACAGGAACGACTCCTGCGTCACCATGATCACCCCGCGCCGCAGCTCGGGCACCGAGAGGTCGCGCAGATCGACACCGTCCAGCAGGACCCGCCCGGACGAGGGGTCGTAGAAGCGGGCCACCAGCTTGGCGAGGGTCGACTTCCCGGCGCCGGTGGAGCCGACCACCGCCACCGTGCTGCCTGCCGCGAGGGTGAGGTCGAAGCGGGGCAGCACCTCGCCGCCGGTGCGGTACGCGAACCGTACGTCGTCGAACACGACCTCCCGGCCGGGGAGTTCACGGTCCGTCACCGGCAGTTCCCTCGGCTCGGCGGGCTCCGGGACCGACGGGGCCTGGGCCAGCAGCCCGGCGATCTTCTCCAGCGAGGCCGCGGCCGACTGGTACGAGTTGAGGAACATGCCGAGCCGGTCGATCGGGTCGTACAGCCGCCGCAGATACAGCACCGCGGCCGCCAGCACCCCCAGCGCGAGTGTCTCCGACGCCACCCGGTACGCGCTCCACAGCACGATCGCCGCGACCGTGATGTTGGCGACCACCCGGGAGCAGACCACATAGCGGGCCATCTCCAGGATCGCGTCGCCGTTCTTGCGCTCGTGGTGCCGGTTCAGCGCGCTGAACTCGGCGTCGTTCGCGGCCTCCCGGCGGAACGCCCGCACCGGACGGATCCCGTTCATCGTCTCCGCGAACTTCACGATCACCGCGGCGATCGCGCTGGACCGGGCCGTGTAGACGCTCGCCGCGCGCCGCTGGTACATCCGCACGAACCCGTACAGCGGTACGAACGACGCCAGCGCCGCCGCGCCGAGGCCCAGGTCGAGCCAGAGCAGCATCGCCGAGATGTAGACGAAGGCGAGGATCACCCCGATGAGTTCCTGGAGCCCCTCGTTGAGCAGTTCGCGCAGCGACTCGACGTCCGTGGTGGACCGGGAGATCAGCCGGCCCGAGGTGTACCGCTCGTGGAAGTCGATGCTCAGTGCCTGCGCGTGCCGGAAGATCCGGCCGCGCAGGTCCAGCAGCACGTCCTGGTTCACCCGCGCGGACGCCCCGATGAACAGGTACTGCAGTCCGCCGGCCGCCAGCGCGCACGCCAGATAACCGGCCGCCACCGCGATCAGCGGCCCGTGCCGGCCGTCCCGCAGTGCCGGTACGGCACTGTCGATGGCGTACGCCACCAGCAGCGGGCCCGCCTGCACGGCGGCCTGCTGGAGCAGGAGCAGCACGCTCGCCACGATCACCCGGGTCCGCATCGGCGCGAGCAGGGAGCGCAGCAGGGCGAGGGTGGCGCCCGGGGAGTGGGGAGGTCGTCGTGGTCGAACGGGTCTTCGGTGGGGGCGGGGTCGGGGTCGGGTGCAGGAGCCCGGTGCGTGGGGGCCGCGCCCCCGGGAGGGGCGGACAGGTCGCCGTCGGGCCCGGGGGGCGGCCGGTCGCCTTCGGGCGACTTCTCCAGGGACGTCACCGTGCCCGAACGCCCCGCAGGATGCCCGTTCGCCTCGCTGCCCGACACCGCGCTCGGTTCACCGCCCGACACCGCGCTCGGTTCACCGCTCGACACTCCGCTCGGTTCACCGCTCGACACTCCGCTCGGATCACCGTTGGGTTCCCCGGTCGACACGTCGTCCGGCTCCTCGTTCGGTTCCTTGTTCGGCGCGGTGGTCAGGGGCGCCGTCATCGCTCGTCCTCCTCGGTGCCGGACATCAGATGGGCGTACTCGGTGTTCGTGCGCAGCAGTTCCTGGTGGGTGCCCACGGCCGTGACCCGGCCGCCGGAGAGCAGGGCGACCCGGTCGGCGAGCAGTACGGTCGACGGGCGGTGCGCCACGATCAGCGCGGTCGTCTCCGCGAGCACCCGGCGCAGCGCGGCCTCCACCGCGGCCTCCGTGTGCACGTCCAGCGCCGACAGCGGGTCGTCGAGGACGAGGAAGCGGGGTCTGCCGACCACCGCCCGCGCGAGCGCCAGGCGTTGCCGCTGGCCGCCGGAGAGGCTGAGGCCCTGCTCGCCCACCTGGGTGGCCGTGCCCTGCGGGAGCGCGTGCGCGAACTCCGCCTGGGCGATGGCCAGGGCGCGGTCCAGCTCGGTCCCGCCCGCGTCCGGTGGGGCGCCCATCAGCACGTTCTCGCCGACGGTGGCGGAGAACAGGGTGGGTTCCTCGAAGGCCACGGCGACCAGGCCGCGCAGCGCGTCCCTCGGCATCGTGGCGATGTCCTCGCCGTCCAGGGTGATGCGGCCGGAGGTGACCTCGTGCAGGCGGGGGACGAGGGCGGTGAGGGTGGTCTTGCCAGAGCCGGTGGCGCCGACCAGGGCCATCGACTCGCCCGGCCGGATGTGCAGGTCGATGCGGTCGAGGGTGGGCGCTGCCGGGCGCGGCGTCCGGGTAGCGGAAGGTGACGCCGTGGAACCGGAGCCCGCCGTCTCGGCCCTCCCTGCCCCCGTCGTCCCCGTCCCCTTCCCCGTCCCCGCTGTCCCACTTCCCGCTGTCCCGCTTCCCGCCGTCCCTGGCCCCGGCCGGGCGGAGCGCCGGGGCACCGGACCCCTTGGGGTCGCCGGACTCCGGCTCCTCGTCCATCACCTCGAAGTACCGCTCCGTCGCCGTCGCCGCCTCCTGGCTCATCGCCAGCAGGAAGCCGATGGAGTCGACGGGCCAGCGCAGCGCGAGCGCGGTGGACAGGAAGGCGACCAGGGTGCCCGCCGACAGCACGCCGTCGGCGACCTGGACGACGCCGAGGACGAGGGCCGCGCCGATCGCGATCTCGGGGAGCGTGATGATGACGCCCCAGATCACCGACAGCAGGCGCGCCTTGCGCAGTTCCGTGCCGCGCAGCGTCCGGGACAACTCGCGGAACGCGCGCGCCTGGCTGCGGTGCCGCCCGAACCCCTTGACGATGCGGATCCCGAGAACGCTCTCCTCGACGACCGTCGTCAGGTCGCCGACCTGGTCCTGCGCGAGGCGCGCGACGGTGTTGTACTTCCGCTCGAAGACGACGCAGGTCACGATCACCGGTACGACGGGCCCGAGGATGACGAGCCCCAAGGTCCAGTCCTGGGCGAGCATGATGATCACGCCGACCACGATGGTCACCGCGTTGACCAGCAGGAACGTCAGCGGGAAGGCGAGGAACATCCGCAGCAGCATCAGATCGGTCGTCCCGCGCGAGAGGAGCTGACCGGAGGCCCAGCGGTCGTGGAAGGCGACCGGGAGGCGTTGCAGATGGCGGTAGAGATCCGCGCGCATGGACGCCTCGACCCCCGCGAGGGGCCGCGCCACGAGCCAGCGCCGCAGGCCGAACAGCAGGGCCTCGGTGAGCCCGAGGAGCAGCAGGTACAGCGCGCCGAGCCACACGCCCGCCGGGTCCCGTTCGGCGACCGGGCCGTCCACCATCCACTTCAGGACCAGCGGGATGAACAGGCCCACGAGGGAGGCGACGATCGCGACCACCGCGGCGACGGACAGCCGCACCCGCACGGGCCGCACATACGGCCACAGCCGCAGCAGCGTACGTACGGCGGAGCGTCCCGGGGCCTTCGCGGGCGGCTCGGCCCACTCGGGTTCCGCGGGCCCGGGCTCGGTCCGTTCGGCGTCCGTGGGCTCGGTCCGCTCGGCATCCGCATGCTCGGAAGCCGCCCCTGGTTCCTCGGTCCGGTCGGGTTCCTCTGCGGTGGCACGTGTCGTGGGCATCAGCAGCGAGCCTACGGATCGCCACTGACAACGCCCACCGAGTTTTGGCCGGACCTCCATCGGTCGTGAGTCCTACGACGATCCGCCGACCGTCCCGCGACCCGCGCCGCCGGAGGAGCGTACGGGAAGGTCGGAGGGGGTCGTACCGGAGCATCGGCCGATCGGCTGATGCCCGTTCGAGCGCGATGGCCGATGCGCGCGCCCGGGGCCCGCCGGGATTCTCGACACATGCCACACACGTCGTCCACACCCGTCATCGAGGTCACCGACCTCCGCAAGACCTACGGCGGCCGCGCCGTCGTCGACGGTGTCTCCTTCACCGTCGAGGAGGGCGAGATCTTCGGGATCCTCGGCCCGAACGGCGCCGGCAAGACCACCACCGTCGAATGCGTCGAGGGCCTGCGCGTGCCCGACGCGGGCCGGGTCCGGGTCGCCGGCCTCGACCCGGTCACCGAACACCGGGCCACCCGTCTGGTGCTCGGCGCGCAGCTCCAGGAGAGCGAGCTGCAGCCCAAACTCACCGTGCGCGAGGCGCTGGAGCTGTACTCCGCCTTCTACCCGGCCCCGCTGGACTGGCGGCCGCTCGCCGAACGCCTCGGCCTCACGGCCAGGCTAGGCACCCGGTTCGCCAAGCTCTCCGGTGGCCAGAAGCAGCGGCTGTTCATCGCGCTCGCCCTCGTCGGCGATCCCCGGATCGTCGTCCTGGACGAGCTGACCACCGGCCTCGACCCGCGCGCCCGCCGGGACACCTGGCAGCTGATCGAGGACATCCGCGCGGGCGGGGTGACCGTCCTGCTCGTGACCCACTTCATGGAGGAGGCGCAGCGGTTGTGCGACCGGATCGCCGTGATCGACCAGGGCCGCGTCGCCGCCCTGGACACCCCGGCCGGGCTCATCCGGCGCTCGGCGGGCGCCACCGTCATCAGCTTCACTCCCTCCGCCCCGCTGGACGACCGTGACCTGAACGCGTTGCCCGCGCTCGCGGCGGTCGAGCACAAGGACGGCCGGGTCACCCTCTCCGGCACCGACGAGACCGTCAACGCCGTCCTCACCCTCCTCGCCCGCACCCACACCACCGCCCACCAACTCCGGGTCACCGACGCCACGCTGGACGACGCCTTCCTCGACCTCACCGACGAGACGACGCGGCCGCGCGGCACCGAGGGCAGGCACCGCACCGAGGGCACGCACCGGACAGAGCCGACGAAGGGAGCGGCGGCATGAGCAGCGCACTCGACCGCCGTGGCGAAGGGCGCCGCGGCATGAGCACCGCACTCGTCGACACCGCCGTACTGAAGAGCGAGGTCCGCCTCTTCCGCAGGGAGCCCGGCAGCCTCTTCTGGATCCTGGGCTTCCCGACCGTCCTGCTGGCGATCCTCGGCTCGATCCCGTCCTTCCGCGAGGCCGACCCGGCCTTCGGCGGGCTGCGCCCGGTCGACGGCTACGTCCCCGTGAGCGTGCTGCTCGGGCTGATCGTCGGCGGGATCCAGGCGATGCCCCAGATCCTCACCGGCTACCGCGAACGCGGCGTCCTGCGCCGGATGTCCACGACCCCGGTCCGCCCCGCCGCCCTGCTCTCCGCACAGATGGTCCTGTACGGAGGTGCCGCCCTGGTGTCGGCGCTGCTCGCCCTGGCGGTCGGCCGGCTCGCCTTCGACGTACGGCTGCCCGAGCAGTCCTTCGGCTACGCGGTGGCCCTCCTCCTGGCCGTCCTGGTCGCCCTCGCCCTCGGCGCCGTGATCTGCGCGCTGTCCCGCACCACGAGGATCTCGGCGGCGATCGGCTCCGCCGTCTTCTTCCCGGCGATGTTCTGCGCGGGTGTGTGGATGCCGGTGCAGACCATGCCGGACGTCCTGGCCCGGTCCGTCGGACTCACCCCGTTCGGCGCGGCCGCGCAGGCACTGAACGAGGCGGCGGCGGGCGCCTGGCCCGGCTGGGACCACCTCGGTGTCCTGGTGGCATGGACGGTGCTGCTCACGGCCGCGGCCGCACGCTGGTTCCGATGGGAGTAGGCGGGGCACCGGCCGTACAGACTGGGGAGATGACCGCGGCGGACCGGATGATCGAGCGGCGCTGGGACCAGTTCCACCCCTGGGGGCCCTACGGGCTGCTCGGCGTCAGCGCCGTCCTCGCCGTCCTCGCCGCCGGCGAGTTGATGGCGGATGCCACCGAGTGGTACGTCGCCGGGGCCCTGATCGTCGCCGCCGTCGCGCTTCAGGTGTGGTGGCACGTCACCCGCGGCGGACGCCCACCGACCGGCTCCGACCTGACCGGCACCCACCCGTCGGGCTCCGGCGCGGCCGGTCACCGCTGCCGGACCCCGTCCCCGGCCGGGACCGGCTACTACGTCGTCCGCTGGGCCATCGCCTTCGCCCTGACCTGGATCAACCCGTTCTTCGCGTTCTACGCCGCCACCGGCTACATGGACGCGGGCCTACTGCCGGGCCGATGGCGACGGCTCGGGCTGTTCGCCTCCGCGGTCACCGTGGCGGGCGCGCAGTCCGGCGGGCTGCCGCCGGACGGGGCGGCCCGCTGGACCGTCTTCGCCGCCCTGCTGGCCGCCAACTCCGGCCTGCAGATGGTGATCGCCCATCTCACCGAGCAGGAGGAGCGGCGGACCCGCGAGCGCACGGCGACCATCGCCGAACTCGAACGCACCAACGCCGCCCTCCAGCAGGCCCTCGACGAGAACGCCGCGCTGCACGCCCAACTCCTCGTCCAGGCACGGGAGGCCGGGGTAGCCGACGAACGCCGGCGGCTGGCCGCCGAGATCCACGACACCATCGCCCAGGGCCTGACCGGCATCATCGCCCAGCTCCAGGTCGTGGCGATCACCCCCGACCTCGCCGTCGCCCGCACCCACCTCGCCCGCGCCTCGGACCTGGCCCGCCACAGCCTCGGCGAGGCCCGCCGCGCGGTGCACAATCTCGCGCCGGTCGCCCTGGAGCACGACGGGCTGCCCGAGGCGCTGAAGAAGACGGTCGCGGAATGGGGCGAACGGACGGGCGCACGCGCCGAGTTCATCGTCACCGGCGGGGTGGAGCAGCTGCACGACGAGGTCGCGGCGACGCTCCTGCGCATCACCCAGGAAGCCCTGTCGAACGCGGCCCGGCATGCTCGCGCCGACCGTGTCGGCGTCACCCTCTCCTTCCTCGGCGACGAGGTCATCCTCGACATCCGCGACGACGGCCGGGGGTTCGACCCCCTCGCCGTCCCCGAGCGCACCGGCACCGGCGGCTTCGGACTCGACGGCATGCGGGTCCGCGCCGAGCGCATCGCCGGCACCCTCACCGTCGAGTCCGAGCCGGGCCAGGGCACGGCCCTGTCGGCTCGCGTACCGTTGGTCCGCCATGACTGACGAGGCACACCCGCATCCGCACCCGCATCCGCACGCGCATCCACCCCCGCATCCGCATCCGGAGAACCCCGTCTCCCTGCTGATCGTCGACGACCATCCCGTCGTACGGGACGGTCTGCGCGGCATGTTCGAGTCCGCGCCCGGCTTCGCCGTCCTCGGCGAGGCGTCGGGCGGCGTCGAGGCGGTGGAACTCGTCGCCGCGCTCGACCCCGACGTGGTCCTGATGGACCTGCGCATGCCGGGCGGGGGAGGCGTGGACGCCATCCGTGAGCTGACCCGCCGGGCGGCCCGCGCGAAGGTCCTCGTCCTCACCACGTACGACACCGACTCCGACACCCTCCCGGCGATCGAGGCGGGCGCGACGGGCTACCTCCTCAAGGACGCGCCGCGCGAGGAGTTGTTCACGGCGGTCCGCGCGGCCGCCGAGGGCCGCACCGTCCTCTCCCCGGCGATCGCCTCCCGCCTGGTGGCGGCCGTCCGCACCCGCGCGCCCCGCCCACGAGCCCCTCTCCGCCCGCGAGCGCGAGGTCCTCACTCTCGTCGCCCGGGGCACCGCCAACCGCGAGATCGCCCGCGAACTCTTCATCAGCGAGGCCACGGTCAAGACCCACCTCACGCACCTCTACACGAAACTGGGCGTGAAGGACCGGGCGGCGGCGGTGGCGAAGGCGTACGAACGCGGGATCCTCGGCTAGCCGGGGCACAGCAGCCGGCACCTTGACGTGGCCTGATGCGCTCTTTCTCGCCCCCGCCGCCCCTACCCGTCCCATCCCCAAGAGGCTGCGCGCCCCTTCGACCCCCGCGTCAAAGACTCGGGGCTCCGCCCCGGACCCCGTTCGCGCAGTTCCCCGCGCCCCTGAAAGGGGCGCGGGGAACTGCGCGAGAAGCCCCACCGGCCCGCAGACGACCGACAAGCGAGCGGGGTCGAAGGAGGATCAGTCGGCCACCCGTAGCAGCAGTACGCAGCGCGCCGGTACCGTCACCGTCTCCCCCGCTCGGTGCAGCACCCCCGGTCCCTCGCCCTGTTCCTCCCGGGACGTGTCGACGACCACCTCGTAGCGCCTGGCCCACGGGGTGCCGGGCAGTACGAAGCTCACCGGACGGTCGCCGGCGTGCAGGACCGTGAGGAAGCTGTCGTCCAGGACGGGCGCCCCCCGCGCGTCGCGGCCCGGGATGTCCCGGCCCGAGAGATACATGCCCAGCGTCGCCGCCGGCGCGTACCAGTCCCGTTCGGTCATCTCCGTGCCGCGGGCGGTGAACCAGGCGAGGTCGCGCAGCCCGTCCGCCGAGTGGGCGCGGCCGGAGAAGAAGGCGCGGCGGCGCAGGACCGGGTGCGCGTGGCGCAGCGCGATCAGCCGGGACGTGAGGTCGAAGAGGGCCTTCCAGGCGGGGTCCTCCAGCAGGCTCCAGTCGATCCAGCTGATCTCGTTGTCCTGGCAGTACGCGTTGTTGTTGCCCCCCTGCGTGCGGCCCAGTTCGTCGCCTGCGACCAGCATCGGCACACCCGTGGAGAGCAGCAGGGTGGTCAGGAGGTTGCGCAACTGGCGCCGCCGCAGCGCCCGTACGCGTTCGTCGTCCGTCTCCCCCTCGGCGCCGCAGTTCCAGGACCGGTTGTCGTCCGAGCCGTCCCGGTTGCCCTCCCCGTTCGCCTCGTTGTGCTTGCGCTCGTACGACACCAGGTCGCGCAGGGTGAAACCGTCGTGGGCGGTGACGAAGTTGACGGAGGCGTAGGGCCGTCGGCCGCCCCAGGCGTACAGGTCGCTGGAGCCCGACAGCCGGTAGCCGAGGTCCCGTACGTCCGGCAGCGCACCCCGCCAGAAGTCCCGGACCGCGCCCCGGTAGCGGTCGTTCCACTCCGTCCACAGGGGCGGGAAGGCGCCGACCTGGTAGCCGCCCGAACCCACGTCCCACGGCTCGGCGATCAGCTTCACCCGGCGCAGCACCGGGTCCTGGGCGATGACCGCGAGGAACGGGGAGAGCATGTCGACGTCGTGCATCGAGCGGGCGAGCGCGGCGGCGAGGTCGAAGCGGAAGCCGTCGACGCCCATCTCCGTCACCCAGTAGCGCAGGGAGTCGGTGATCAGACGGAGCACGTGCGGCTGCACCACGTGCAGGGTGTTGCCGCAGCCCGAGTAGTCCGCGTAGCGCCGCGGGTCGTGCTGCAGGCGGTAGTAGCCCCGGTTGTCGATGCCGCGCAGCGACAGGCTCGGGCCGCGTTCGTCGGCCTCGGCGGTGTGGTTGTAGACCACGTCGAGGACGACCTCGATACCGGCCGCGTGCAGCGCCCGCACCATCCGCTTGAACTCCCCGACCTGCTGCCCGGTCGTGCCCGACGAGGCGTACGCCGCGTGCGGGGCGAAGTAGCCGATCGAGTTGTAGCCCCAGTAGTTGCGCATGCCCCGGCGCAGCAGATGGTCCTCGTGGGCGAACTGGTGCACGGGCAGCAGTTCCACCGCCGTCACCCCCAGCTTCACCAGGTGCTCGATCGCGGCGGGGTGCGCGAGCCCGGCGTACGTGCCGCGCAGTTCCTCCGGGATGCCGGGGTGGGTCATGGTGAAGCCGCGGACGTGCAGCTCGTAGATGACCGAATCCGCCCACGGTGTCTTCGGGCGGCGGTCGTCGGCCCAGTCGTCGTCGTCATGCACGACGACGCCCTTCGGGACGTGCGGTGCCGAGTCCCTCTCGTCGCGCACCGTGTCGGCGACATGCTGCTCGGGCCAGTCCCGGACGTGCCCGTACACCTCCGGAGGGAGGCTGAACTCGCCGTCCACGGCACGCGCGTACGGGTCAAGGAGGAGCTTCGCGGGGTTCCAGCGGGCGCCGGTCCACGGGTCCCAGCGGCCGTGCACGCGATAGCCGTACCGCTGCCCCGGCAGGACGCCCGGTACGAAGCCGTGCCAGATCTCATGGGTCAGCTCGGTCAGCCTCAGCCGGGTCTCCTCGCCCGTCGCCGAGAACAGACACAGCTCGACGGACTCCGCCCCGCCCGCCCACAACGCGAAGTTGGTGCCGGCGACCCCGTCGGGGCCCACCCGGAACCGCGCCCCCAGCGGTGTCGACGCCCCCGGCCACACGGGCCTCGGCTCCGGCGCGGCCCCGTCACGCCGGTCGCCGTTCAGCACGGTGGCCGGACGCGCGGCCGGCACCCCCCGCGTCCCCCGTACTTCGTCCTGCTCGGCTGCGCTCGACACCTCAGGCCTCCCGCGGCTCGGTGGGCGACGGAGAAGGGGAGCGAGATGTCCCGTCACCGCTCCCCATCGCGTCGTCCTCCCAAGGGTTCTGCCCAGAGCACGCCTCGCACTCACGTTTCCCGGGGGCGTGCGCCGTCGTTGGGCCGCACGTGAACCACGCACAGACGCACGCGCGCCGCGCCGGGGCCGCCCTGGCCGCCGCGCTCACCTGGGCCGGCCTGCTCGCCGGGGTCGCCGGCTGCACCGCCGGACCGCCGCTCACCAGCGCAAAGGCGCCCGACGACTCGATCCGGGTCACACCGGAGGACGGCAGCAAGGGCGTGCGCCCGGAGCAGCGCTTCGAAGTACGGGTGCCCAGCGGGCGCCTGGAGTCCGTCAAGGTGGTGAAGTCCCAGGACGCGCAGGAGTCACCCGTCCCCGGACAACTCTCCGCCGACGGACTGACCTGGCGCCCCACCGGCTCACGGAAGCTCGCGCTGGCCGCCCGGTACACCGTCGACGCCGTCGCCCTCGACGGCCACGGCCGGCGCTCGGCACGGCACGTCACCTTCACCACGCACGTCCCCGACGAGCGCTTCATCGCGTACGTCACACCCGAGAACCGGGCCACCGTGGGCACCGGGATGATCGTCTCACTGGAGTTCAACCGGGTGATCGAGGACCGCGCGGCCGTGGAACGCGCCGTCGAGGTGACCGCCGAGCCGGCCGTCGAGGTCCGCCCGCACTGGTTCGGCGGGGGCCGCCTCGACTTCCGCCCCGAGAGGTACTGGAGGCCCGGCACCAGGGTCACCGTCGCCCTGCGCCTGCGCGACGTCGAGGGCGCGCCCGGCGTCTACGGCCAGCAGGACAGGACGTTCTCGTTCACCGTCGGCCGCCACCAGGTCAGCGTGGTCGACGCGGCCCGGCACACCATGCGCGTGGAACGCGGCGACGGGGTGCTCGCCACCCTCCCCATCACCGCCGGGGCGCCCAGGACCACGACGTACAACGGGAAGATGGTCGTCACCGAGATGCTGGAGGTGACCCGGATGAACGGGGCCACCGTGGGCTTCAGGAAGGCGAACGGCAAGAGCGAGTACGACATCCCGGACGTTCCGCACGCCATGCGCCTGACCACCTCCGGCACCTTCCTGCACGGCAACTACTGGGCGCCGGACGCCTTCGGCCGGGCCAACGTCAGCCACGGCTGTGTGGGCCTGCGCGATGTGAAGGGCGGCGATTCCGGCACCCCCGCGGGGTGGTTCTTCGACCGCAGCCTCGTCGGGGACGTCGTCGAGGTCGTGAACAGCGATGACAAAACGGTCGCTCCCGACAATGGCCTCGGAGGATGGAACATGGGGTGGAAGGCATGGAAAGCGGGTGCCGCGGTGAAGTAGACCGACATAGCGGCGACATGGCACCCGGCTCGGCGCCGGCAGGCGGGACGCGCGTGATCATCCAAGTTGGGACTGAACGGTGACATTCACCGAGACCCATCCATTCCGATCATCCGGTTAATGTACGTGCGGACGCGCACGCTGCGCGTAGGGGTGCGGGCCTGCTCAGGCCGTGCGAGGGGAGACCAGAGAGTTGAACGGGCGACCGATATCGGGGGCGTCGGTTGGCGCGCGGACGCGGCGGCGCAAGGGGGCCCTGGCCGTGCTGCCGGTCCTGATGCTGCTCGCCGTCACCGCGTGCGGCGGAGGCGGGGGCTCGGAACCCGGCTCCGGCGGCGAGAAGGGGAAGGGCTCCGACAAGAGTGCCTCCGACAAGGCGGCGGCCACCGGGCCTTCGGAGGCGGTCGTCACCATCGCCCCGAAGGACGGCGCCGATGCCGTGGCGACCAGCGGCGCGCTCAAGGTGACCGCCGCCAAGGGCAGGCTGTCCGAGGTCACGGTCGAGAACGACAAGGGCGAGAAGATCGCCGGCGAGATAGCGAAGGACGGCTCCAGCTGGACGCCGTCCATCCACCTCAACTCGGCCACCGAGTACAAGGTGCACGCCGTCGCGAAGGACTCCGAGGGGCGTGAGGCGGCCGAGGACTCGTCCTTCACCACCCTGACCCCGAAGAACACCTTCGTCGGCATCTTCACCCCCGAGGACGGCTCGAAGGTCGGCGTCGGCATGCCGTTCTCGGTTCGCTTCACCCGGGGCATCACCGCCCCCGAGGACGTCGAGAAGGCCATCACCATCAAGACCGAGCCGGCCGTCGACGTCGAGGGCCACTGGTTCGGCAACGACCGTATCGACTTCCGCCCGGAGAAGTACTGGAAGGCCGGCACCAAGGTCACCGTCGACCTCAACCTCGACGGCGTCGAGGGCCGCGACGGCGTCTACGGCGAGCAGAGCAAGAAGATCTCCTTCACCATCGGCCGCAGCCAGGTCTCCACGGTCGACGTCAAGAAGCTCACCATGAAGGTCGAGCGGGAAGGCAAGGTCATCAAGACCATCCCGGTCACCACCGGCAAGCCCGGCATGGAGACCTGGAACGGCCAGATGGTCATCAGCGAGCGCCTGCGCGTGACCCGGATGAACGGCGAGACCGTCGGCTACGGCGGCGAGTACGACATCAAGGACGTGCCGGACGCCATGCGGCTGACCACCTCCGGCACCTTCATCCACGGCAACTACTGGGGCGGCGGCGCCTTCGGCAACTACAACGCCAGCCACGGCTGCATCGGCCTGCGCGACACCCGCGGCGGCTGGGACCGCAAGGCACCGGGCGCCTGGTTCTTCGACAACTCGATGGTCGGTGACGTGGTGATCGTCAAGAACTCCAACGACCGCGTCGTCGACCCGGACAACGGCTACAACGGCTGGAACATGTCCTGGAGCAAGTGGAAGGCGTGAGCGCCACCGCTTGAACCTCTGAAGTACGGCTCTGAAGTACGGCAGTACGGCAGTACGGCCCCGGTGTGATGCACGGCACCGGGGCCGTTGCCGTTAGTGGCCGTTAACCTGCCTTCATGACCGTCCATCTCGAAGTCGCCGAAGGCGTGGGCACCGTCCGCCTCGACCGCCCCCCGATGAACGCCCTGGACATCGCGGCCCAGGACCGCCTCAAGGAAGTCGCGGAGGAGGCGGCGGAACGGGACGACGTCCGCGCCGTCGTCCTCTACGGAGGAGAGAAGGTGTTCGCGGCGGGCGCGGACATCAAGGAGATGCAGGCCATGGACCACGCGGCGATGGTCGCCCGGTCCCGTGCCCTCCAGGACTCCTTCAGCGCCGTGGCCCGCATCCCCAAGCCGGTCGTCGCGGCCGTCACCGGGTACGCCCTGGGCGGCGGTTGCGAGCTGGCGCTCTGCGCGGACTACCGGATCGCCGGGGAGAACGCGAAGCTCGGCCAGCCGGAGATCCTGCTCGGGGTGATCCCGGGCGCGGGCGGCACCCAGCGGCTGTCCCGGCTCGTGGGCCCCTCCAAGGCCAAGGACCTGATCTTCACCGGCCGGATGGTCAAGGCGGACGAGGCCCTGACGCTCGGTCTGGTGGACCGGGTCGTCCCGGCCGACGAGGTGTACTCCGCCGCGCACGAGTGGGCCGCCAGGCTGGCGCGCGGGCCGGCGATGGCGCTGCGGGCCGCCAAGGAGTCGATCGACGCGGGCCTGGAGACCGACCTGGAGACCGGCCTGGCCATCGAGCGGAACTGGTTCTCCGGGCTGTTCGCCACCGAGGACCGCGAACGCGGAATGCGGAGCTTCGTGGAGGAGGGCCCGGGCAAGGCGAAGTTCGTCTGACGGCCGGGGAAGCACGGCGGGCACGCTTTGAGCGAGCACGGCCGACGCGCCTGGCGAGCGGGTCGGCCGTGCCTCGCCGCGCAGGGTCGTCACGGCTCGTGCGCGCGCGGTCGGCGCGCCTCGCCGCGCACGGTCGGGCCCGGGCCGAAATCCGCCGTACAAGTTCCGCTGATCGACTTGCAGTTGACGCGGTGTATTACCCGCGTCCCCCGAAGGAGCGGTTTATCCGAGCCTTAAGGCAGCCTTAAGGGATTCCCGCCCAAGAGGCCCGAGGCTGACCGAAGTTCAGGTCGTTCGCACAGGTCAAACGGGCTGAGGCGAGCAGATTACTGCCGCTGGCATATGTCAAACGAAACCACCGGAATGGTTGGTTCCGGGGGTTGTATTCCCCTGGAACGGCCCCGAAGAGGGCTCAGGACGGCCATGATGGGGGCATGGCGGGGCTGGAGGGTATCGAACAGCCGCGGCGGCACGGGAGTGCGACCGCGGCGCGTTGGTCACCTGCGATCGAGGACGAACGGGCGCAGAAGGCACTGGAGTTGTTCGGCAATCCCACCGAGGGAGAGGTTCCGCTCCCGTCCCGTCCCGAGTCCGCGGCCACCGCGCGGCGGCTCGCCCAGGTCGTCGTCCTGCGCCAGTGGCGGCTGTCGCCGAAGATGACCGAGGACGCGGTCCTGCTCGTCTCCGAACTCGTGGGCAACGCCGTACGGCACACCGGCGCCCGCGTCTTCGGACTCCGTATGCGCCGCCGGCCCGGCTGGATCCGCGTCGAGGTCCGCGACCCCTCACGGGGGCTGCCCTGTCTGATGCCGGTCCAGGAGATGGACCTCAGCGGCCGGGGCCTGTTCCTGGTGGACAAGCTCTCGGACCGGTGGGGGGTCGATCTGCTTCCCCGGGGCAAGACGACCTGGTTCGAGATGAGAGTCGCGGACCGGTAGACAGGTCAGGATCACGGGCCCGTCGGCCCGTCACCGCGCGCACCTCCGTCGAGCCGCGCACCCGGCGGCAGCCGCCACGCACCTCCGTCGATCGGCCGAATCGCCGGCATTCATGGTGAACCTCCCTATAAAGGTCGCGTGACCACCCCCGCACCCCTCAAGCAACACCCCTCAAACAAAACCATCCCAAGCAGCACCACCTCGTGCGGCGCGCCCTCCTCGCGGCCGCCGTCCTCGCCGCCGTCGCCGCGTGCGGCTCCGACGCCGGGACGACCGAGCAGGAGCGACGTGTCCGGGCCGACCGGGCCGCCGCCGAAGCCGAGGCCGCCGAGCGGAGGAAGAAGCAGCGGACGACGCTCCGGGGCCTGCGCGGCATGCCGCCCGTGCTGGACCCCCGGGACGTCTACGCCGCCGACCGCCCGAACCGGCTCTCCCCGGTGGTCAAGGACTTCCCCTCCCGGGTGTACGTGCCCAACAGCGAGTCCGACACGGTCACCGTCATCGACCCGAAGACCTACGAGGTCGTCGAGACCATCCCGGTGGGCCGCCAGCCCCAGCACGTCGTCCCGTCCTGGGACCTGAAGACCCTCTGGGTCAACAACAACCGGGGCCACACCCTCACCCCCATCGACCCGAGGACGGGCAAGGCGGGCAAGCCGGTCGAGGTGCACGACCCGTACAACCTGTACTTCACCCCCAACGGCAAGTACGCCGTCGTCATGGCCTCCCTCGACCGTGAACTCGTCTTCCGCGACCCGCACACCATGAAGCGGATCAAGACCGAGCCGGTCACGTGCTACGGCGTCAACCACGCCGACTTCTCCCTCGACGGCACGTACTTCATCGTCTCCTGCGAGTTCAGCGGCGAACTGCTCAAGGTCGACACCGCGAAGATGAAGGTGATCGGGCAGCAGAAGCTGCCGTTCGAGGGAGCCATGCCGCAGGACGTGAAGATCTCACCGGACGGCAAGCGGTTCTACATCGCCGACATGATGGCCCACGGCATGTGGGTCCTGGACGGCGACACCTTCGAGGAGCCGAAGCTGCTGCCCACCGGCAAGGGCACCCACGGCCTCTACGTCGGCCGCGACTCCCGCGAGATGTACGTCTCCAACCGGGGCGAAGGCACCGTGTCCGTCTTCGACTTCACCGAGAACAAGCTCACCAAGAAGTGGCACCTCCCCGACGGCGGCAGCCCCGACATGGGCGGTGTCTCCGCCGACGGCAAGGTCCTGTGGCTCTCAGGCCGCTACGACTCCGAGGTGTACGCCATCGACACCCGCACCGGGGAGCAACTCGCCCGCATCCCCGTCGGCAGCGGCCCGCACGGCCTCGCGGTCTACCCGCAGCCGGGCCGCTACTCCCTCGGGCACACGGGCATCTTCCGGTGACTACCGGAGACTCGCGGGCCGCCGGTCCCGACCGGCACCTTCCGGTGACACATGACAACCGGGCGGGCTGACACGCCTCCATACGAGTGACGGTCCCCGGCCCGGCGCCGCGCAGCCGAGATCGTGCTGGACATGATCACTTCTCGTGCGCGGCGCCGGGCCGCCGCCGTCGTCCTGTCCCTCTCCGCCGTCCTCGCGACCTCCGCCGCGACCGCCCCGGCACAGAGCCCCGCCTCGCAGCCCGCCGCTGCCTCCGCGAGGGCCGCCGCCCCCACCTGTCCTCAGTTCGAGGACCCGGTGCACGCTGCCGCCGACCGCCGCGTGGACGTCGCCCGCATCACCCCCGAGCCGGTCTGGCGCAAGAGCTGCGGCACCCTCTACCGCAGCGACAGCAGGGGCCCGGCCGTGGTCTTCGAGCAGGGCTTCCACCCCAAGGACGTCATCGACGGGCAGTACGACATCGAGAGCTACGTCCTGGTCAACCAGCCCTCGCCGTACGTCTCCACGACCTACGACCACGACCTCTACAAGACCTGGTACAAGTCCGGCT
The DNA here is from genome assembly GCF_020982545.1 of Streptomyces sp. MNU76. Taxonomy (GTDB): domain Bacteria; phylum Actinomycetota; class Actinomycetes; order Streptomycetales; family Streptomycetaceae; genus Streptomyces. The sequence continues at coordinate 143,295 of NZ_JAJKLK010000021.1, forward strand.
ACAACTACTACATCGATGCCCCCGGCGGCGTCGACGTCAACAAGACCATCGGTGACCAGCACAAGTGGGTCGACCAGGTCGAGGTCGCCTTCCCCGGCGGTATCCGGACGGAGTTCATCGTCGGTGTCTGCCCGGTCGACAAGAAGACCAAGACGGAGAAGATGAGCGAGTGCGAGAGCAACCCGCACTACGAGCCCTGGCACTGACGCCGACGCCGACGCCGTAGCCCCCGGCGCGGCTACCGGGGAATGAGCAGGATCTCCGAGCCCACGGGCCGATAGCCCGCCGACTGGAACGCCCGCATGCTGCGGGCGTTCCCCGGCGCGATCTGCGCCCACAGCGGCTCGTCGACGAGATGGCGGGCGGCACGCACCAGCGTCCGGCCGAGACCCCGCTGCCGTACGCTCTCGGCCACCTCGACCGAGACCTCCAGCCGCCCGGCGATCCCCCGGCCCGTCGTCAGGACGCCGCCGTCCACCGCCCACACCCGTACGTCGTCACGGCGCCGCCGCGCGTACATGACGCGCGGGTGGCCCGCGTCCAGGATCTCGCGCAGCGGGAGCGGCGGTTCGCCCGGCAGGGGCGGGGCGACCAGCATCGCGTCGATGGTCTCGGCCGTACGGCCCGTCCGTTCCATGAGGACCGCCAGGAACCGGGGGTTCATGCTCGCGGACAGCGCGTCGCACTCCATCGTCGCCAGGCGCTCGCGCACCCACCGCGGATCCTCGTCCGTGAAGACGACGGAGTGCGCCGTGAAGCACAGGACCCCCGCGTCCCGGGGGGAGTCCTGGGGGACGACGGTCGTACCGCCGTCCGCCGGCGGGAAGACCCCCTCGGCCGCCGCGTCCAGAATGTCCCGCAGACTCTCCATCGCCGTACTCCCCGCCCGCGCTTGAGCCTCCACCCACTGGAAGCCCCACACTCGCAGACATGATCGAGAACGGCACCGGCCTTTTCACCTTCGGGCAGCTCGCGCGCGGCTCCGGACTGTCCGTGCGCACCATCCGCTACTGGTCGGACGAGGGCGTTCTGCGTCCGGTCACCCGGAGTGCGGGCGGTTACCGGCTGTACGACGCCGAGTCCGTCGCCCGGCTCGAACTCGTCCGCACGCTGCGGGAACTGGGCCTCGGCCTGGACCAGGTGCGGCGGGTGCTCGAGGGCGAGACGACCGTCGCGGAGGTCGCTGCCGCGCACGTGGCCGCGCTGGACGCGCAGATCCGAGCCTTGAAGGTGACCCGGGCGGTGCTGTCGACCGTGGCGCGACGCGGTTCGACCGCGGAGGAGATGACGCTGATGAACAGACTGGCCCGGCTGTCCGCCGCCGAACGGGGGCGGATCATCGACGACTTCATGGAGGAGACCTTCGGGGGGCTCGACACCGCCGACCCCGACATCCGCACCCGGCTGCGGTTCAGCCTCGCGGACCTGCCGGAGGACCCCACGCCCGAGCAGGTGGACGCCTGGGTGGAATTGGCGGAGATGCTCCAGGACCCGGGGTTCCGGGCGCGGATGCGGCAGACCGTCGAGTTCAACGCGGCGGACCGGGGGCCGGAGGTGGCGGCGGGCACGTCCCTGTGGCTCATGAGCCGCCTGGTGCAGCTGGCGGGGGAGGCGCTGAGGGTCGGCGTCGACCCGGCCTCGTCCGCCGCCGACGAGGTGCTCGCCGGGCTGCTCGGCGACGCCGACCGGGCCGTCCTGCTGGAACGCGTCATGTCGGCGGCCCACGCCGAGCCGGCCCGATTCCGGGAGCTGGCGGCGCTGGTACGGGGCGTGGAGCCGCTGTCGGCGCACGCCGAGGAGTTCGCGTGGGTGGTCGCCGCACTGCGTGCTCGGGCGTCCGGTTAATCTGACCTGCGTCAGTAGGACTGTCGGCAGGACTGCCCGGAAGAGGCAGAGCACCAAGAAGGGGCGGATCGGTGGCGGACATCGAGGCAGCGCGCAAGGAGTTCCAGCGGATCGACGCGGACGGGGACGGGTTCATCACCGCCGCCGAGTTCAAGACCGCCCTGGCCCAGGAAGGCGACTGGAACGTCACCGAGTCGGTGGCGGAGGTCATCATCCGCACCCGCGACCTCAACGGCGACAAGCTCCTGTCGTTCGACGAGTTCTGGGCCCACCTGGACAAGTGAGCCGAGCGGCCGAGGGGTGCCCTCCGTCACCTGCGACGGAGGGTGCCCCTTCGTCATGCCGGGGTGGGGAATAGCGCGGGCAGGGGCAGGGTTGAACCCGGCAATGCATGCGCATGCATGAAAAGCTAGGGGTCCCTGGGACCTCTCCCTCCCCACGATCACAAGGGCGGCCTGACATGAAGATCGGCATCATCGGCGCGGGCAACATCGGCGGCAACCTCACCCGGCGGCTCACCGCCCTCGGTCACGACGTCTCCGTCGCCAACTCCCGAGGACCGCACACCCTCACCGCGCTGGCCGAGGAGACGGGCGCGACCCCGGTCGTGGTGGCGGAGACGGCACGCGGCGCCGAGGTCGTGGTGGTCACGGTCCCCCTGAAGGCCGTCCCGGACCTGCCGTCCGGCCTTTTCGACGAGGCCGCGGACGGTGTCGCCGTCATCGACACCAACAACTACTACCCGAGGCAGCGCGACGGCAGGATCGCCGCCATCGAGGACGACGGTCTCACCGAGAGCCGCTGGACCGAGCGGCACCTGGGCCACCCCGTCATCAAGGCCTTCAACGGCACCTACGCCCAGGACATCCTCGACCGCCCCCTCCCGGCCGGCGACCCCGACCGCATGGCCCTCCCCGTCGCCGGCGACGACGAGGCGGCCAAGGAGAAGGTCCGCTCCCTCATCGACGAACTCGGCTTCGACACCGTCGACGCGGGCGGCCTCGACGACTCCTGGCGCCAGCAGCCCGACACCCCCGTCTACGGCCTCCGGGCCGGAGCCGAAGCAGTGGCCAAGGCCCTGACCGAGGCATCCCCGGAACGCCCGGCGGACTTCCGGGGCTGACTGGGGCGCCTCGAGCACCCTCCGCCACGTCGACGTCCGGTACCCGGTGCACTCCTGGGCGGAGCTCGACACCGAGACCACCACCTGCTGCTGATCACCCGGAACGGGGGCCGTCGGACGCGACGGCCCCCGACTTCGTACGTGAGCCGGCCGTGAAGGGATCCTGGCCTGGGATGTCGTCGCAGACGGTGGGCTGGACCGCGTCCGTCCGAGGGAACCGAACTCGAACCGGGCACGCCGTGGTGATCCTGGGCCCGCCGACGGGCCATCGTGATGCGGCAAACCGATGGCGCTACGGATGGGGAACACGGATGTCCGAATCGACCCGGGCCATGAGCCGGCGCGGTCTGCTCGTCGCCGGCGGGGCGTTGGCGACCACCGTCGCTGCCACGGGCGAGTCCAGCGCTCTGGCCAGGGGGGAAGCGGTGCCGCGGGGCTCGAGGAGCGGCGATGGCGCCGACCGGGCAAGGATCGACGTCCACCACCATTTCACCGCTCCGACATGGGTCGACTGGGCGGAACGTGAGGGCCTGGTGCAGCGGCAGGAGCTGCTGTGGTGGGCGCGTTGGGATCTGGACTCCACCCTGGCGCTGATGGACCGGGCAGGAATCGCGACCGCGGTCCTCAACCCGACCATGCAGGACCGGTACCGCACCGCGGCGCAGGCCAGGGAAGGTCTCACCGTCGTCTTCGAGGCGATGGCCGACCTGGTGGCCCAACACCCGGGCCGTTTCGCCGTCCTCGCTCCTGCTGTCCTGGACCATCCCGAAGTGACCACGTGGGCTCTCCGCCGCGCCTTCGACGAGCTCGGTGCCGTCGGAGTCAGTGTGAAAGCCAACTACAACGGTGTCTACCTCGGTGATCCCTCGTACGACCGCTTCCTTGCCGAACTCGACGAGCGTGCCGCGGTCCTCTTCACCCATCCGCTCGACCTCCCGGGCGGAACACCCGGTGTGCCCACCGTCCCCGGGATTCCGAACTTCATGTGCGACTTCCTGCTGGACACCACGCGTGCTGCTGTGAACCTGATCCGCACCGGGACACTCGACCGCTACCCGCACCTGTCGGTCATCCTGCCGCACGCCGGAGGATTCCTCCCTCAGATCGCCACCCGCATGGAGGCCTTCGGCGGCTTCTGCACTCCACCCCTCGACGCTGCCCGTGTACGGGACCACCTCCACCGCTTCTACTACGACACGGCGGGCCCGTCGGCCCCCTCGGGCACTCTGGTGGCCACCGCCGGCGCCGACCGGATCCTCTTCGGCACCGACTGGCCGGCCGCCTCCGCAGACATCATCACCGACTTCACGGTGCCGGCCATCGAGACCGACCCCGTCTTCACCGACCGCCAACGACGCGGCATCCACCGCGACAACGCGCTCCGCCTGTTGCCCGCGCTGAGGCGCGCCCAAGGGCTGTCCCGCTGATTCACCGAGGATTGCGGGACAGCCCTTCAGTCCGGCTCCACGAGGCCGCGCGACCCCGTCACTCCGAGGTCAGCCGGGCGTGCCCCAGGGCCGCCCGGCTGAGTGCCGTACGGCGAGGACTGCCGGGGTGGGCGTGGGGTCGGGGCGGCGCCGGAGGTGGTGGCCGCGTGGACCAGGTGGCCGTGGGGGAGGCCGAGGGCGGTGCAGTGGGCGAGCAGTTGACGGCGAGGGACGGCCGGATGCGGCGGGCCGCTAGCTGTTGCCGTTGGAGCGGCCGAAGAACTCGATCTCGGCTATCGCGACCTGCTTCTCGGCGTCGGCGCCGTAGGCGGAGCGGATGGTGAACCGGACGGTCTCCGCGTCGCCGACGCGGAACTTGCGGCGCTGGCCGCCGGCGCTCTGGTCGAGGGTGAGGGTCTTGGTGGAGACGGAGCCGTCGGCGGCGGTGATCTTCGCCTCGATACGGTGCGGGCGGGCCGACTCCGCGCGCTGGTCCGCGTTCTTGGAGACCCCCGGGGTGATCACCACGTCGAGCAGACGGGTCGGCTCCTCGAAGCGGGCCTCGATCCACTCGCCCTCGCCGGACTGGGTGACACCCGGCCCCCACCACGTGTTGCTGTACGTGTCGAAGGCCAGCTGCGGCTTGTGGCCGGGGAAGGAACGGGACGCCTTGAAGCTGTCCGGGACGACCGAGGCGCGCTTGGCGAAGTGGTCGCGGGTCGCCTGGTAGGCGTCGTCGGCCTGGAAGGCGAGGGTGACGATCAGGGTCAGGACCAGGGCGCCGACCAGCCAGCTGAGGATCTGGCCGAAGCCTCGGCGCAGCCGGGGGCGGTCACCCGCCCACGGGGTTTCCGTGTTGCGGCCCGTGAGCATCCGGCGCCACCACGGCAGCCGTGCCGGTGTCTCCGCGCGGCCGGCCATCGGCATCGCGCAACGTGCGCAGAAGTGCCGGTCCGGCCGGGTCGGGGTCCCGCACCACGGGCAGGGCACACCGCCCTCGGTGCCGAACTCCGGCTGCGGGGCGCGGACCTGGGGACGCTGCACATCGGGACGGCCCGGCAGCACGGGGGCGACGGCCGGCTCCGCGGGCGCCCGGGGCTCGGGGTCGGCCACCGGGACCAGGAGGGACCGGGCGCGGTCGGCGGCTGAGGGTGAGGGAGCAGGGGTCGGTGAGGCGGGGGTGCGGGGGAGGCGTGCGTCGGGAGGGGGTGGTGGGGGCCTGGTCGTCGGGGTGGGAGCTGCCGGGGACTGGGGGTGGGCCTGGGGCTGGTGTGGGCCTCCGGAGCGACGGGGGGGCTTATGGCGGGGTGGTGGTGGTACGGGGTGCCGTGCCGGTGTCCGGGACGGCGACGCCGGTGGCGGCGCCGGGGCCGCTCCGCCTGGGCCGTGTCGTGCGCGGTGCGGGCCGTACCGGTTCCGGCGCCCGGGTGGGCGAAGGCGTCCCAAGCGGGTTCGCCACCGGGCGCGCTGGCGCCGCCCGGAGCCGGGGCCGGGGCAGCGGTGGCAGGAGCGGAGCCGGGGCGGCTGCCGGGGTCGGGGCGGCGGGGCGTGGGTCGCTCGTCGTGTGGGAGGGGTCCGTGTTTACGGGGTGTCGCTCCGAGCGCCGGAGGAGTCCGCGCGGTCGGCGGTCTCGCTCCTGGCGGCGGATGTCGTGGACCGGGGCGGGGTGCCGGACCAGCCGAGTACCGCGCCGCAGGCGTCGCAGAAGGACTGGCCGGGCTCCCCGCGGGTTCCGCATTCGGCGCAGCTCTGGGCCTGGCCGGTGCCGGGGGTCGGGCTGGTCATCTCTCGGGGATCCTTTCGGCGGCGGTCACCTGGACCGTGTACGGCATGTGGGCGGGCGGGCGGCGGCGACGAGGCTGTCCAGCCGGTGTTCGTCCGCCGGGGTGGGGTCGGGCAGGCGCAGGGCCACGTGCAGGCGCGGGCGGGGTTCGCCCGGCACCGGGCCGAGGGGCGGGCGTCCCAGGTGGCGGCGCCGCTCTCGGTGATCTCCGGGGTCACGCCGAAGACCAGGCGTACGGCCTCGGACAGGCCGCGCCGGGTGCCGCGTACCCGGTGCAGGTACGCGGCGGCGGCCACCGCGGCACGCAGGCGGTCCTCCGGCTCCGTGCCGTCCGTCTCGGCGCCGACCCAGCCGGCGAGCCACTGGGTGAAGTCGACGGGGGCCAGGGAGGGGGTGAAGTAGGAGTCCAGGCAGTCGAGTACGGAGAGGATCGGGGCGAGGACCTCGTCGAGGCCGCCGATGAAGCGTTGGGCGAGGTCGTCGTCGGCGAACACGGCCGGGAGCATCGTGCCGATGGGGGTGGAGGAGCCGAGGCCGTCGATGGAGCCCCTCATATGTGGCCTCCGAGTGCGCCCAGGAGCTCGGGGGGCGCGGTGCGTTGGCGGCCGCGGGTCCGTCGTGGTTGTTCGCGCCCACGCGGCGGAGCCGCATATGTAACAGCCCCGCGCCCCTTTTGGGGCTGCGCCCCGTCAAAGGCCGCCCTCACTGCTTGTCCCCGATCACGCGGACCCGGTGGTCGAAGCTGAAGACCAGGGACGGGGGTGAGAGGTCGATGCGGTTGGTGGGGTCGCCTCGTTTGCCGGTGAGGGGTCGGCGGGTGGAGCTGGACGTCGTCGACCAGTTCGACGCCGGGGACGCGCTGGAGGACGGCGAAGACCTCGCCGGACTGGACGGGGCGGCCGAAGGGCCAGCCCCGGCCGTCGGCGCCGCCGGTCAGCGGGTCGAGGTGGCGGTAGAGCGCGTCGTGCGCCTGACGGCGGACGCGGTCGGTGTCCACGCCCCGGAAGGCGTGCAGCGTCGCGACGACCGTGATGCCCTGGTAGAACGGCGGCCCGACGGCCAACCGCGTCCCGATCAGCCGGCGTTCGTCCAGATGGCGGGTGATACGGCGCAACAGGGCGTCACCGGGGACGAGTTGCTCGAAGCGGAGCCGGCCGCCCGGGTCCGGAACCGCCTGGGGGACCACCAACACCCGTACCGCGTAAGCCCCGTGGTCGCCCTCCTCGCCCTCCAGGCAGGTGATGCGGGCGGTCTCGGGGGCCGCGCGGCGGGCGAGTTCCTCGTAGTCGCGCAGGGTCACGGCGCGTTCCTGGGCGCGCAGGGTGATCGGCGCCCGGACCTTCGCCTCCTCCACGGTCTCCGCGTCGACACCGCCGCGCGCGGCCTCCCGGTTGACGACCTCGGAGACGTACGGCACGGAGGTGCGCAGCACCCGGATGGCACCCCGGGCCACGTTGCCGGCCCGGCCGCCGCCGGTGCGGTAGCGCACGGCGCGGATGACGGACCCCTTGGGCGCGACGGCCCCGTACTGGCGCAGGCTCCCGTCGGGCTCCCGTACCGCCGGCCCGAAGGCGATCTCGCCGGTGGCGGAGTCCAGGGTGATGTGGCGGTCGTACGAGGTGGACGCGGCGAAGGACGGGACGACGTCCCAGTCGGTCCAGCCGTCGTGCTCGGCGGTCTGCAGCAGCACGGGCGGGGTGTCGCCGACCACCGGGAAGTGCGCGAGGCGCAGCCGCTGGCCGGGCAGGCCGGTGGACTCGCCGAGCGCCTCGTCGTACACGGTCTCGGCGTGGACGACGGTGGTGGTGCCGCCGATGGTGAAGGCCTCGGCGGCCCGGACGGTCGGCGAGGTGGTGTAGAAGGGCTGGCCGGGCAGGGGTTCGGTGACCCGGCAGCGCAGCCAGCCGGCCTCCTGGCCGCCGGTGCGGGACAGGGTGTGCCCGCCGGGCAGGTGCAGGACGACCTCGCCCGGCCGGTTCAGGCCGCCCGTGCCGTCGCGGTCGACCTCGCACACCGTCCAGCCGTCCTCCGTCCACGCCTCCCAGACCAGCGGCGGCTGCCGGGGGTCCACGCCGACACCGTCGACCACACTGTCCAGTTCCAGCACGACCGCGCAGTGCGGCACGGCGGCCGTCAGCCCGAACAGCATGCAGTCGCCGGGGCGCGGGGACTCGGCGAAGCACATCAGGTCCTTGCCCTCGGCGAGGTCGGAGGTCCGGTCGGCGACCGGCTCACCGGGGCGCTGGGTCACCAGATACCGCAACGCGCAGGGCACGACGTCGAGTTCGCGCTCGGTGGTGAAGACCACCGCCTCCTCGCTCTCGGTGCGCACGGTCGCGACCTCGGTGCCCACCGGCAGCGGCACCGGCTCCTCCTGCGGCGCCGACAGCCAGAACGTCACGTCCGTGCGCGCGGCAGAGGGAGGGAACAGAGTGATGCCCACGAGGTCCAGGAACGCCAGGTGGTTCTTCTCCGGCACCCGGTTGAGCCGGTAGACGATCTGGTCCGCCATGTGCGCGACCGTCTCCACCAGGGTGACGCCGGGGTCGGAGACGTTGTGGTCGGTCCACTCCGGGGCCCGCTGCTGGATGTAGCGCTTGGCGTCGTCGACGAACTGCTGGAAGCGGCGGTCGTCGAGGTTCGGGGAGGGCAGGGCCATCATCGGTCGCTTTCAGGACGGTCGGGACGATCAGGACGGTCGGCGCCCTCGGAGGGCAGGTCCGGCTCGTCGTGGGAGGGGATGACGTAGAACGGGAAGACCAGGCTGCGCGGGTTGTTGGTGCCCCGGATCGAGTAGCGGACGTCGATGAACAGGACGCCCTGGTCGGCGCCCGCCGTCACCTCGACGTCGGTCACCTCGATCCGCGGCTCCCAGCGGTCGAGGCTCGCGTACACCTCGTGCTGGATACGGCCTGCGGTGGCCTCGTTGACCGGCGCGAACACCAGGTCGTGGATGGCGCAGCCGAACTCGGGGCGCATCGGCCGCTCGCCCGGCGCGGTGGCCAGCACCAGCCGGATGGCCTCCTCGACCTCGCGCTCCCCGCTGACCAGGGCGATGCCCCCGGTGGGCCCGATGCGCAGCGGGAACGCCCAGCCGGATCCGACGAACTGCTCGGCCATCAGCGGGCCACCCTCCTTATAGACGAACGTGTTCTCATGAGCGGCCGCCGGACGACCTCGGCCACGGGCCGCGGCGGCGCGGCGGGCCACGGCGGCGTGGCGGGCCATGGCGCGCTGTCGGGGGCCGTCACGGGATCGGGTACAGCTTCTTGTTGACCATGACGATGCCGGTGATGTCGACGTTGGCCGCGCGCAGCGCCGCCTGCCCGACCGCGTTGATCTGCACGGTCCCGGCCGCGCTGAGCGTCGCGGCGCCCGCCGCGTTCATGGAGAGGGCGCCGACCGCGTTGATGTTGACCGCGCCGCCCAGTGACCTCAGGCCGACCATGCCCTGGCCCTGGAGGTTGAGGGGCCCGCCGCTGCGGATGGTCACCGACCGCAGCGCGCTCAGCGTCAGATCGGTCCCCGCCTTCACGGACACCGAGGTGCCGCCCGTGATGCTGACGGCCCCCTTGCTGTCCACCGTGATCTCGGTCTTCGTCCGGTCCAGGTTGATGATCAGCTTGTCGTTGCCGCTGGCGATCCGCACGCCCTGCTTGCGCAGGCCGGTCTGCTGGCTGAGCAGGTCGACCCGGTTGCCCTCGCGGTCCGACAGGGTGTGCCGGATCGCCTTCTTCTTCACCGGGTCGTGCAGCCACACGTCCTTCACGGGCGTCGGCTTGTCGACGCCGTTGTAGAGACCGCCGATCACGAACGGATGGTCGAGCGCGCCCCGGTCGAAGGCGACCAGCACCTCGTCGCCGACGTCCAGCGGGAAGATCCCGCCGCCTCCCTTGCCGCCCATCTGCACCGTCCGCGTCCAGTCGCTGACGTAGGTGTCGTCCAGCCACGGGAACTGCAGTTTCACCCGGCCCTGCTTCAGCGGATCCTGTACGTCGGTGACCAGGGCGTTGGCCACACTGGGCAGCCGGGGCGCGGCGGAGGCGCCGCCGCCCGACGCCAGACCGAACAGGGAGCGCCACTGCCGTCCGCTGACGGTCACCCAGGTCTCGTAGTGGCTGCCGTCGCCGAAGGAGTGCCGCACGGAGGTGCAGGTGTACTTGCCCTCGAACGGGGTGCCCACCTCGGTGAGCGTGACCGGCACCCCGGGCCGCAGCTGCGGGTTGCCGCGCACGGTGACCTCCAGCTCGGCGAAGGAGGAGGTGATGTCGTCCGCGAGGGAGGCGGCCGCGTGCGTGACCTCGGTCTGGAGGTCGTACGGCGTGTCCGTCTCCACCAGTTTCGCGGCCTTGAAGGCGCCGGCCGCCTTCTGCGGGGTGGTGCCGATCGCGATCCCCGGGTTGTCGTTCGCGGGGGTGGTCGCCGTGAGCTTCTTCTTCGTCGTGACGTTCCAGCCGCGTGCCTCGACCCTGCCGACCTGGTCGGCGGCCGTGACGGCGGCCCGGCAGCGCAGGATGTCCACCCCGGCCTGGAGCACGAACGGGCTCTTCTCGCCGGGGGTGCTCGTCGGGGGCGCGCCGGACGCCGGCTTCGGCTTGACGAACTGGAACTTCCCCTTCGAGTCCAGCGACATCACCATCTCGTTCTCGTCGGCGAGCCGCGCGAGGAAGTCCCAGTCCGTCACGTTGGACTGCGAGATGAAGTCGTAGACCGTCCGGGTGCCCTGCACCTGCCCGACCGGGATGCCGTTCAGCCCGGCCAGTTTGCGGGCGATGTCGGAGGCCGTCTGATTGCGGTACGCGGCCACCCGGCGCACCCGCATCAGCCGGTGGCCCGGGTCGTAGCCGCGGACGACGGTGAAGGTGCCCGTGCCGTCGTAGTCGGTCTCCATACCGGTGACCTCGCCGGTGAGCAGCGGGTTGCCCGCGCCCTGCCCGTCGGCGACGGGTGCGATGACGACCTCGGTGCCGAACCTGACGTTCAGTTTGCCCAGCAGCAGCCCGTGCGGGTCCCGGAAGGTGAGCCGGAACGCGCCCGGCACCCCGGCCCCGAGGTCGACCCATCCGCCGACCAGCAGATCGGCGTACTCCGGCGGCAGTTTCGCCCCGTCGAGCGTGACGTGGATGACGTTGGAGAAGGACGGCTTCACCATCAGAAACCGACCTCCTCGGCGGCCGGCAGGACGAGTTCGATGCCGGTGGGCAGCCGGGTGGGATCGTCGATGCCGTTGGCCTCCGCGATCGCCCGCCACGCGGACGCGTTCCCGTACTCCCGCCACGCCAGCGACTGCAGCGAGTCGCCCGCGACGACCCGGTGCACACTCCGCGCGGTCAGCGCGCCCGACGTCGGGTTCTGCCCCTTGGTGGTGCTGGGGATCTCGTGCAGCGACAGCCGGCAGGTGGCCCGGATCGGCACGCCGGTCGTTCCGAACAGCGAGTACGTGACGTCCACCGAACTGACGTACGCCGTGAAGCGGGCCGTCGAGAACGACCCCCATTGGAACACCACCCAGGGCGGCGACGGCTGCTTCGCGGCGAGGCTCTTGGACGTCACCTCGCAGCACGACAGCAGCGACTCCACCTTCTTCAGCACCGTGGTGCCGCTCGGCTTGTCGGAGGAGTCGAGGAAGATCTCGACGTTCATCTGCCGGGCCTCGGGCCCCATGAACTCCGGCAGGGCGCCGTCGCGCACGGCCGCGCTGATCGTGGTCTTCCACTGGGCGCCCTGACGCAGCGTCAGCTCCGCCGGGTTGAACTCGAAGCTGAACGTCCTGATCAGCCCGCCGGGCGTGGTGCTCGTCCCGACCGGCGGCTCGTGGATGGCCAGTGTGGCCCGCACGAGGCTCTTGCCCGCGCCGCCCTTGCTGCCCTTCGCCATGTGCTGTCCCCGCCCCTCAGTCCGTGAATCCGTGGTGCGTGATCTCCAGGACCTCGGTCGCCACGCTCGGGTTCGCCGGGTCCAGGGACGGCCCCTGCCAGCTCACCGGCAGGACGTCGATGAGGCCCCAGTGCGCCACCTCCGAGCCGTCCGCGCGCAGCGCCGCGATCTGGGCGGTCGGGCGCTTCACGCCCGTCGCCACGGAGGAGATCCACGCCGCGACCTTCGCCGTGTCCGGGGTCAGCGGTCGCGTCAGCCGGATGTTCGAGAACGTCACGCGCGACGGGAACTGCCAGACGAACCCGTTGTTCCCGCCCTCCTGGCGGTGCTCGATCTCCACCGTCGAGGACAGCCCCTCGCACCCGTTGAAGTAACCGAGGCTCTCGCCGTCGATCGTCAGGGTGAAGAAGATGGTGGAGCCCGGGTCGAGATCGCGGGGCATCGGGTGGGCCTTTCTGCGGGCGGCTGCCGCCGGGTCGTACAGGTCGGTGGGCGGGGTCGGTCGGCGGCGGTGGTCTGGGTGCTCTGGGTCGGTGGTCCGGGTCAGTGGCGGGGGTCGCGGAGTTTGCCGATGCGTTCGCGGTCCATGCGGAGTTCGGTGCGGACGAGGCGGGTGACGCGGCCGATGAGCTTGTGGGTCAGTTCGTCGAGCTGGAAGTCGGTGAGGGCGCGGGGGTCGAACGGGGGTGCGACGTCCGCCGTGGAGGAGCGGAGGAGGTGGAGGAGTGGGACGGGGGAGTTGGCCGACGCGGTGCGGTGAGTCGCGGTGGCGGGGGTGGGGCCGTGGGGGTCAGGGGGCTCGCTGGATCGCGGCGGGTGCGGTGCGGCAGGAGCCGGGGTGCAGGGTGCAGGCCGGTTCCGGGGTCAGGTGCAGTGGGGGCCTGCGGGGTGGTGAGGGGTGCGGGCGGGGTGAGGGCCTGGCGTTGGACCACCGGGAGGGCGCGCGGCAGGGGCTTCTGCGGGGGCGTCGTGGGGGCGGCGACCGCGGGGTACGGCAGGGCGGGCGGGCTTGTCCCGGTGAGGCGTTGTACGGCAGGGCCGGTGCCGGGGCCGTGGGGCGGCGTAGGGGCACGGCGGGCCGGGGGCCTGACGCTGCGCTGCCGGGGGCGCAGTGGGGGCAGGGAGCGCCGAGGTGAGGGCGCGGGTGGGGGTGAGGGGCGGACGGGCTGGGCCTTCGGCTCGGCTGCGGCCAGCCGGCGTGCTGGTGGTTCGTGGGTGGGCCGGGTCGGGGTGTGGGGCGGCTGTGGGCTGTGGGACGGCAGTGGGCTGTGGGACGACTGCGGTCCGTGGGTGGCCGGTCGCGCAGTTCCCGCGCCCGGGGGCGGCCCTGGGCCGGCCAATGGGTGTCAGGGGACAGGCAGGGCCGCCGGGGTGGGGCTGGGGCCTGCTCGGTGTGGTGCCGCCGGGGCAGGTGCCGTTGCTCGCTGTACAGGGAGAGGGGTGGGCGAGGGGCTCGGGGTGCCGGGGGTCGGGCGTCCGGCCAGTGGCTTCGCGTCGACAGGAGGGACGGTGAGGGGCACCGAGCAAGGGGGCTGACGGGGGTCGGGCTCGGGCTCAGGGGCAGGGGTGGGGGTGGGGGAGGTGCGCTGAGTCGGGGTGCCGGGGTTGCCTGGGGCGTGGTCGTGGGTGTGGGCGCGGGGGCGGCACGGGGCCGGGGTGGGGGTGCCGAGGCCTACGCGCCGCGCGCTGGGGGCGGTGCTCCGCTGGACGGGGCGAGTGGGCGTGGCGGTGGGTTGGACGGTGGAGGCCGTGCCGCCGGGGCAGTCGTTGTCCGCCGGGTGGTGCCGGCCGCGCTGCGGGTGGGCGGGGCGGCGGGGGTCCCGGAGGACGTGCCGCTCGGGCCGACTGCCGTGCTGCCGGGGCTCGTTGTCGTTCCGCCGCGATGGTGTGCCGCCGCGCTGTGACCGTCCGCCGCGGGGCTGGGGCTGGTGGTGGCCGCCGTGCGCTGCACGTCGAAGGGGTTGGTCGCGGTGGGACGTGAGGTGAGCCCGTCCCTCCGGGGGCCGTACGGGGGCCGGGCTTTCGGCGCAGGGCGGGGCCGGTGTGCCGGTGGGGGCGGTCGCCGAGCGCTGGATGTCGGCCGACGGGGCGCCGGGGACGGGGCTCGGGTGGCGGGGTCGTGGGGCACGTGGGGAGTGGTGCCGTGAAGCGTCGTCGTACGGGGTGTGGTGCCGGGCGGGTTGCCGAGACCGGCCCTTGACGGTCGGCTGTCGTGCGCCTGGGCGCCGGCACCGGCCGCCGTGCCACCGGGGAGGCCGGATGCTCCTTGGGCGCTGTCCGATGCGGCGTTCGGGCGGGTGATCGCCTCGCCGGTGGTGGTCGGCGCGGTACGGCCGGGACCGGTCGCTGTCCGCTGGACGTCGGCCTCGGGGTGTCCGGGGGTGGCCGGGACGCGGGCAGAGTTGGTGCGGGTGCCGGTGGGCCCGGTCGTCGTACCGGCCGGGCTGGTCGCCGTGGCGCTGGGCCCGCTCGTTGACCGCTGGATGTCGGCGCCGGAGCGCCCGGGTACGCCGGGGGTGCCAACTGTGCCGCCCGATGGGGTCGTTGCCCGGTGGGTGCCGGCCTCGCCGGGACCTGAAGCGGTGGGGGTGGTGCGCCCGGTAGCCGCTCGTCGGACGCTGACCTCGCCGCGTCCGGAGGTGGTGCGGCGGCTGCCCGTGACGCCGGTGGAAGGCGTGGTCCCGGGGGCGCCGACTGCCGTGGCCGGGGGGTTCGCTGCCGTAGGGGCGGAGTCCGATGCCGTACCGCCGGAGTTGGCCTGCGTACGGCCGGAGTTCGGCGTCGTACCGGCGGAGTTGGCCTGCGTACGGCCGGAGTTCGGCGTCGTACCGGCGGAGGGCGCAGAGGTTGGGCCGGAGTTCGCCTGCGTACGGCCTGAGTTCGACGTCGTACGGCCTGAGTTCGACGTCGTACGGCCAGGGCTCGGTGTCGTACCGGCGGAGTGCGGTGTCGGACGTCCGGAGTTCGACGGCGTGCCTGCGGGCTTCGACGCCGCAGGGTCGGGGTGGGGCGTCGTGCCCGCGGGCTTCGTTGGCGTACGGCCGGGGCTCGGCGTCGTACCCGGGGAGTGCGATGCCGTAGGGCCCGGGCGGGAGTTCGCGGATGCCTGGGCTGAGTTGGGCGTCGTACCCGCGGGCGTGTCGGGCGTCGCTCGCTGGACGGCGAGTCCCGCGCGACCGGCGTCGGCGGTGGTGTTGCCCGGGGCGGCGGCCTCGGCTGTACCGGGGGAGCCGCTCGCAGATGCCTGGCGCCCGACAGCCGTTGCGGCAGGCGCCGTTGCCCGAGGCGTGCCGCCCGGCATGCCGACCGGACCCTGACCCGCGTCCGCCCCGCGCTCGGCGGTTGCCGTACGCCCCGGAGGGGCGGCCGCCGACTCCGTACGCGGTGACGAGGAGCCACCGGACGTCACGGGCCCGGAGGACGCATCGCTCGAAGCCGTCGGCCCCGAAGCGGTACCCGCCGGGGTGCCGGTGGACCCGGTGGCTGTGGGCCGTGCCGCCGGTAGCGTCCGGCGTTGGACGGCCGGTGTGGCGGGGGCCTTGGTCAGCGGGGTCGGACGGGTGGCCCGGGGACGCGCGGGGGTGACCCGCGGGCCGGTCGGACGGGACGGCGTGACCTGGTACGGGGCTCGCAGCACCGGCCGAGGCTCGCCGGACGTGGACGTAGGCGAGGAACCGGCGGACGCGGACGAGGTCTCCGGCTCGTCGCCGGCCACCGGCAGGGTGCGCGACGGCAGTTCGAGGCCGGCGACGGGTGTCGCCGACGTGGTGAGCACGTTCTTGACCAGCCCGCCCGGAGCGCCGGGCAGGACGGCGTGGGACAGGGTCCCGGTGAAGGACGGGTTCTGCCAGGTGCTCAGCCGCCCGCTGAACCCGGCGTCCGCGACAGCGGCCCGTCCGCCCCCGGTGGCCCGCTGAATCGGACCCAGCCCCTCCCAACCGCCACCGGAGCCACCACCACCGGCAGGAGCAGCCCCATCGGCAGGAGCAGCCCCATCGGCAGGAGCGGCCCCACCGACGGAAGCACCCTCGCCGACCGGAACGGCCCCGCCGGCCGAGGCACCCGCAGACGCCCCTGCACCCGAACCCGAACCCGAACCCGAACCCGAGCCCGAACCCGAGCCCGAGCCCGAACCCGAGCCCGAACCCGAGCCCGAACCCGAGCCCGAACCCGAGCCCGAACCCGAGCCCGAACCCGAGCCGAACCCGAGCCCGAACCCGAGCCCGAACCCGAGCCCGAACCCGAGCCCGAAGAGCCCGAAGCCGAGCCCGAACCGACCCCGTCACCCGACGCACCGCCGTCGCCGTCAACCGCACCCCGGCGCGCCGCCGACCCGGCGGCGCCCCGTAGGCGATCCATGAAGCCCACGTGTTCAGCCCTCCGACCCGCCCCGTGTCACGAGGGACGCGATCTGTTCGGTGTAGCGGCGGCGGTCGTGGTGTTCGAGGTCGAGGATCTCCTCGAAGCTCCAGTGGAAGTGGAAGGCGACGTACGCGATCTCCTCGTGCAGCCGGTCGGTCGCGTACGTCACGATTCCCCCAGGCGGCTCCCGCCGAGTTCGACCTCGAAGGGCTCGGAGCAGTGGGGGCACTCCACGGCCGCGCGGGTGTGGCCCTCCGCGTTGACCTGCCGGTAGAAGTCCTGGAGGAACGCGAGGTCGGACGCGAACATGTTCTCCACGATCCCGTCGTGGACCATCGGCAGATTGCCCAGCCGGGTGATGACCCGGCCGAGCAGCACGACCGACAGGTACGCCGGGTTCTCCTGGACCCGGACGTCGCGCAGCGGGATCAGCTCGTCCCGGGCGGTGGCGAGACGCATCACGCCCTCCCGGTGGACGTTCCCCGCCTCGTCGACGTACCCGCGCGGCAGTTCGAACGGGAATTCCGTCCGCAGCCGCTGCGCCACCGGCGCGACGGCCGGAGCCGGAGCCGATGCCGGACCCGACGCCTGAGAAGGCGCCGGTTCCGGCGCGGCGACGGGAGCGCCGGTGGTGGGGAAGGGGGACGTGGCGGAAGGCGCCGCCTCCTGTCCCGTCACCGTCATCGCGCCCGCCCTGCCAGCCGTACGCCGCATTACTCGATGACCAGTTCTTCGAAGACGATGGTCACGGTCTCGGTGAGCGCGGACGCCTCGCCCGCCTTGAGAGTGCTCGCGTCGATCTTGCTGCACCAGGCGTTGCGCATGTTGTAACGCTTCACCGGGTTGTTCTGGTAATCCATCATGATGATCGACGCGTTCTTGCGTGCGGAGCCCATCTGACCGTTGATCGAGTCGTTGATCCACGTGTTGAACGCGGCCGACTGGGTCATACCGCGGACCACCGTGCACTGCCCGTTCTTCTGCACACCGGGCAGGAGGTTGACCTCGGGCCGGCCCTGCGCGGAGTTCTGCTGGTACGTGATGACGTCCTGTTCGAGGGTGAGGCCACTGACCTCCGCGAGGTACTCGACCATCACCCCGTCGATCTGCAGGCCGAAATTGTGTGAAGTAAGGGCGTCACCCGGCGCGAGACTCATCTGTTCTGTGTCCTTCTGAGGGGGCTGGGAAAGGGGCTGGCTTCAGCGGGGATGGGGCTTCAGCGGGAAAGCGGGAAAGGGCGCGGGCCGGTGGCGGCGGCCTACTCCTCCAACTCGCCGCTGCCGCTGGAGAACTGGGCCAGCCGGAAGATCACGAACTCGGCGGGCTTCACCGGGGCGATACCGATCTCGCAGATGACGCGGCCGAGGTCGACCGACTCCGGCGGGTTGGTCTCCTCGTCGCACTTGACGTAGTACGCGTCCTCGGGCCGCTGGCCGAACAGGGCGCCCTGCCGCCACTCGTTGACGAGGAACGCGGAGACGTTGCGCCGGATCCGGGCCCACAGCGCGTGGTCGTTCGGCTCGAACACCACCCACTGGGTGCCGATCAGGATCGACTCCTCCAGGTAGTTGAAGTACCGGCGGATGTTCAGGTAGCGCCAGGCCGGGTCGGAGGACATGGTGCGGGCGCCCCAGACGCGGATGCCGCGGCCCGGGAAGGCACGGATGCAGTTGACGCCGATGGGGTTGAGCAGGTCCTGCTCGCCCCGGGTGATCTGGAGTTCGAGGTCCACCGCGCCGCGTACGACCTCGTTGGCGGGCGCCTTGTGCACCCCGCGCTCGAAGTCGTTGCGGGCCCAGACACCGGCGACGTGACCGCTCGGCGGGATCACCTTCGACTGGCCGGTGGCCGGGTCGAAGACCTTGATCCAGGGGTAGTAGAGCGCGGCGTACTTGGAGTCGTAGCCGGCGGTCTCCTGGCGCCAGACACGGATCTGCCGGGCGTTGAGGCCGGGCGGCGGGTCGATGACGGCGACCCGGTCGCCCATCAGCTCGCAGTGCGCGATCAGACCGAGCTGGACCGCCTTGACGGCCTCCAGGTCGATCGCGCCGCGCTGGTAGGCGGCCATCAGGTCGGGCACCGCGACCATGGAGATCTCGTCCACGGCCTCCAGGCCGCCGAAGCCGGTGCGGTCGGCGGAGTCGCCGAGGTACTCGGCCGGACCCGGGTGGGCGTCGTCGGCCGCGGCGGGCGCGACGGCGGCCGGAGCGGCGGGCGCCGCCAGGGCCACGGTCTGGTTGTCGGGGCGCACCAGCTGCGCGGCCGGCGCGGTCTCCGTGACCGTGATGAGCTTGGAGCGCTCCTTGACCTGGGTGACGACGTAGTTGCGGCCGCCCTTCTTGGCCGTCACGTCGAAGGACTCGACCGGCTTGTCGCCGTCCTTGACGATCAGCTTGAAGCGCTCGGCCGGGCCTTCGCCGTCGGGGTCGGCGACCTCGACGCTCAGCGAACCGCCCGCGATGGCGGTCACACTGAACGTGCCCAGCTGCTTCGGCTCGCCCGGAGGGAGCGCGGCCGGCGCGGCGGACCCCGTCACGGCGGCCGGAGAGCCGGCGGACGCGCCGTCCTGGGCCGTACCGCCCACGCGGACGACGTACGCGGCGCTGCCGCCGTTGTTGAAGAACCCGTACACCGAGTGCGCGAGGTAGTAGCCGTCGGTGAACTCGCCGAAGGCGGCGACGAACTGGGACCAGTTGGTCACCAGGGTCGGCTCGTTCAGCGGACCGGTCGGGGCCAGGCCGACGAAGGCGGCCACCGAGGTGCCCACACCCTCGATGGGACGCGAGCCGCTGGCCACCTCCTCGACGTAGACGCCCGGCGACAGGTAGGACGGCATGCTCTGCTCTCCTTGGGGTACGAGACAGGTCGCCTCTCACCCTCACGCGCGAAGCGCGTGCCCCGAAACGTCCCGGAGGGCCGGGACGGGGGCACCGTCGTTGCCCGCAGGGGCACGTGCGGGGGCAACGACGGCCCGGCCTGCCCCCGGGACTGCCCCCGTGGACCTTCCGCCGCCGTGGCCGGTCCGGTGAGGCTGGTCGATCCGAGCAGGTGTCCGAGCAGGTGTCTTCGAGCCGAGGAGAACCGGTGCGAGCGCAGAACGGAGCGACCGAGAGGGAGCGGGGCGGGACGGGAGCCGCGCGCACGCCCGGACGTGTCACGCCGCAGGGGCCCGCCGCCGCGCTCCTGGCCCTGCAACGCACCGCGGGCAACGCGGCGGTGGCCCGCGCCGTCGAGGAGCAGCGCCACCGGCACGGCCCGGACTGCGGACACGCCCCGGACCGTGCACGCGGCGCGGACCGCGGACAGCACGCGCCGGTGCAGCGCTCCGCCGTGCATCAGGTCCTGCGTACCTCGGGTCAGCCGCTGGACCCCGCGCTGCGTACCGAGATGGAGGGCCGGTTCGACGGCGAGGACTTCGGCGGCGTCCGCGTCCACACCGACGCCGTGGCCCAGCGCTCCGCCGCGGAGATCGGGGCGCGGGCGTACACCTCCGGCTCCCATGTGGTGTGGGACGGCCGGGACAAGCACACCCTCGCCCATGAGCTGGACCACGTCCGCCAGCAGCGGCGCGGCGCGGTGCCCGGCACCGACGACGGTTCCGGCCTGCGCGTCTCCGACCCCTCCGACTGGGCCGAGAAGCAGGCGGAGGCCACCGCCCGGCGGGTGATGGACGGCCCCGCTCCCGTGCAACGCGCGACGGACGGGCCGGGGCTGGAGCGCGCGGCGGACGACCCTGGGAAGGCACCCGCGACGGACGGCTCCGGGACGGAACGCGCGACGGACGGCCCCGCGAAGGCGGTCGCGCCGGGTGCCCCCGCCGGGCACACGGTCCAGCGCAAGGGACACGAGACGCTGGAGAGCGCGGCGAACGCCCCGGCCAAGTCGCTGACCGGCCGCCTCGCGGGCTGGATCAAGGAGAAACCGGTCTCCGAGGCGGTGGCCCCGGTGAAGGAGGCCGTCCTGGCGTACGACAGGTCCACCGTCCGCGACCCGGAGAAATGCCTGAGCCGGCTGGCGGAGCTCCAGATGCTCGCCCTGCCCCTGCGCGAGGGGGCGCTCCCCGGCGACCTGCGCTACCTGGAGAACGTGCTCACCGCCGTCAGGGCCGAGATGCAGGTCGTGGGCGGGCAGGCCGAGCGCGACGGGAGCATGCCCGAGGCGGCGGCCGCGCCGTACAAGGCCATGACGGACCGGGGCACCATGTGGAAGGACCCGCAGTTCGCGCAGAGCACCGTGAACTTCGACATGTCCGGCTTCGGTTACGTCCGGGAGATGTCGGAGCTGAACCGGGCCGAGCTCACGAAGGAGATCGGCGGCGCGAGCGCCAGGGCCTGGGTCAAGGACGTCAGGGCCAAGCTGGAGAACGAGCTGAACAGCAGCGTGCTCGCCCACTACACCCAGCAGGAACGGGCCGACGCGATGCTCGCCTCGGAGAAGAAACTGAAGCCCAAGTCGGAGCTGGGAGACGCCGAGAACAACACCATGAACGTCGACGAACTGGTCCTCGGCAACGACGGCTTCGTCTTCTTCTACATCGAGCCCAGGGGCAAGACGGACCGCGCCCCCCGCTTCGGCGAGATCCGGCTGGAGCTCGGCATCGACCGGCTGGTGAGCGAGGGCTGGATCATGCTGAGCGACTTCGTCCAGCGTGACTACCCCAAACTCGTCGCCCCCGCGAACCGGCCGGACCTGCCGGAGCACAAGGCGAAATCGGGTCAGCGGGAACTCGCGCAGAAGCAGGCCGCGTACAAGCCGGTGCGCGAGTTCGAGCGGGGAGAGGTCGAGGGGGAGGCCCTGATGGGCATGGCCACCGCCTTCTCGCACATCCAGGACCCGGAGGAGCAGCAGGCGCACATGTTCGCGCGGCAGCTCGCGCTCACGGTGCCGGGGGACCAGATGGTCTACGGCCCGGAGAAGGAGCTCAAACGGCCCGAACTCCTCCACAAGAAACATCCTCGCCGGCTCGGACATCATCCCCGGCCTGGTCGAGCGCACGCTCGTGGAGATCATCCGGTTCGAGCAGGCCAACCCGCCGCTGGCCCAGCGGCTCAAGGCCATGGGCGGAGCCGAGCTGATGGACTTCCTGCTCCGGGACCTGCTGCGCCCGCAGGCGATGCTGCCCAACTCCGTGGACATCTCCAGCGCCACGGTCACGAAGGTCAAGGGCAGGAGCTGACCGCCGCCTCCCCCGTCGGCCGGGGTGACCGGCACCGAGGCTGCCCCTTGAGGCAGGGAAGGCTGCCCCGGCGTCTCTGACCCCGCCGCCGGGCACTGCCGTAGCGTCCCGGTGGTGAGCCTTTGGACTTCCCTCGAACCCGCCTCCGCGACCGTGGACCCGGGGAGCAGTACGACCGTACGACTGCGCCTGCGCAACACCGGTGACGTGGTCGACGAGTACCGCTTCGAGCCGGTCGGTGACATCGCGCCGTGGACGACCGTGGAGCCGCAGACGCTCCGGTTGTACCCGGGGACGACGGGATCGGTGGAGCTGACGTTCGCGCCGCCGCGCACCCCGGACGCGACGGCCGGACCGAACGCGTACGCGGTGCGCATCCTGCCGACCGAGCATCCCGAGGCGACGACCGTCCCCGAGGGGAACCTGACGATCACGCCGTTCACGGAGGTGCGGGCGGAGCTCGTGCCGCCGACGGTCAAGGGGCGGCTGCGGGGGCGGCCGAAGCTCGCCGTGGACAACCTGGGCAACACGAAGGTCACCGCGTCGGTCAGCGGCAGCGACAACGGCGACCAGTTGTCGTACGACATCCACCCGAGCAATGTGCAGATCGAGCCCGGCCGTGCCGCGTTCGTGAAGGCCACGCTGAAGCCCCGGCAGATCATCTGGTTCGGGTCGAAGGAGGAGCGGCCGTACACCTTCGCGGTGAAGCGGTCGGGGGTGACCCCGCTCGACGTCGAGGGCACCTATGTGCAGCGGAGTTTCCTGCCCGGCTGGCTCGCCACCTGTCTCGGCATCTTCCTGGCGCTCGCCATCACGTTCCTGACGCTCTGGCTGGCCTACCAGCCCAGGGTCGTCAGCGCCACCACGGAGCTGCGGGAGGCCGGCGTCAGCACGCTGGCGCCCTCGCCCACGCCGTCCCTGTCCGCTCCCGCAGAGCCGACGCCCTCCCCTCCGCCGGTCTCGTCGGCGCCCCCGCAGACGGAGGAGCCGAAGAACGAAAGCGGCGGCGGGGGCGGTGCCGGCGACGGTGGCGGCGGATCGGGCGGTGGGTCCGAGGAGAAACCGAAGAAGGCGCCGACGGCCGCGACCGCCGTACGGCAGCTGGCCGCCTCCGACCCCGGTGGCCGGCACGTCTGCTACCGCGCCTTCGTCAAGGGCAAGGGCTGGACGGCCCCGGAGTGCGACGGCGACACGGCCGGCACGGTGGGCCAGAGCCGGCCGCTGACGGCCCTCAACATCGCGGTGTCCGGCGTCGGCGGCACCGCCAGCGCCGCCTTCGTCCACAACCCCGGCTCGACGAACGGTCAGGGCCATTACGTGGAACCCTGGTCGGGCGCGCCCGACGGCCTGGACAACTACATCGGCGACTCCAAGCCGGACGCCCCCAACATGCTGGGCTTCACCATCAACGTCGACGAGGGCCGCCGGGGCGTCTGCCAGTCGGTGCACCAGAAGGACCGGGGCTGGCAGAACCTGGCCTGCGACAAGCCCGGCGAGGGGGAGAACTACATCTTCGGCGGCACCCTCGACAACGGCATCTGGCTGGAAGCCGTCAAGTTCACCGTGTGACAAGGCTGTCGGGGCGGAGCCGGGTGGCCTTCGGGGCAGCCCGGCCTGCCCCGGCGACTCCTGACCGTACGCGGGCGACCGCGTAGCGTCCCTCTGTGAGCCTTTGGACTTCGCTCGAACCCGCCTCCGCGACCGTGGACCCGGGGAGCAGTACGACCGTACGGCTGCGGCTGCGCAACACCGGTGACGTGGTCGACGAGTACCGGTTCGAGCCGGTCGGCGACGTGGCGCCGTGGACGACCGTGGAGCCGGGGACCCTGCGGCTCTACCCGGGGACCACGGGCACGGTCGAGCTGACGTTCGCTCCGCCGCGCACCCCCGACGCGACGGCCGGGCCCCACCCGTACGCGGTGCGGATCACGCCCACGCAGCACCCGGAGGCCACGACGGTCCCCGAGGGAAACCTGACGATCACGCCCTTCACCGAGGTGAGGGCGGAACTCGTCCCGCCCACCGTGAAGGGACGCCTGCGGGGCCGTCCGCAGCTCGCCATCGACAACCTCGGCAACACCAGGGTCACCGCCGCCGTCAGCGGCAGCGACAACGGCGATCAGCTGTCGTACGACATCCACCCGAGCAATGTGCAGATCGAGCCCGGCCGTGCCGCGTTCGTGAAGGCCACGCTGAAGCCCCGGCAGATCATCTGGTTCGGGTCCAAGGAGGAGAGACCGTACGCGCTCGCCGTCCAACGGGCGGGCGTGGCACCGCAGTCCGTCGACGGCACCTATGTCCAGCGGGGGTTCCTGCCGGGCTGGCTCGCCACCTGCCTCGGGGTGGCCGTGGCGCTGGCGATCACCTTCGTGACCCTGTGGTTCGCCTACCAGCCGAAGGTCGTCAGCGCCGCGAGCGACCTCCAGCAGGCCGGTACGACCACTCTGCCGAGCGCCAGCCCGTCCGCGATGGCCCCGGCGCCCACCGTCTCCGCGGCGCCGCTGCCCTCGGAGACGCCCGAGGCTCCCCAGCAGGAGGAGGAGCCCGAGCAGGCGGATCCGGGTTCCGACACCGACTCCGGTTCGGGCGGGGGCTCCGGCTCCGGATCCGGCGGCTCGGGATCCGGGTCGCAGAAGGAACCGGAGACGAAGGAGACGAAGAAGCCGTCCACCGTGAAGGGCTTCGCGATCATCGGCCAGGGCTCGGACCGCTGTGTCGACGTCACGGACGCGCAGAACGGCAAGGGAAAGGACGGCACCCCGCTCCAGATCTGGGACTGCGCCGGCTCGGCCAACCAGAAGTGGGACTTCCGGGGCGACGGCACCGTCCGCTCCCTCGGCCTGTGCATGGACGTCGCCTGGGGCTCCCGGGACGACGGCGCGGTCATCCAGCTGGCCAGGTGCAGCGGCAACCCCGCCCAGCAGTTCGTGCTCAGCACCCAGGGCGACCTGGTCAACCCGCAGGCCGACAAGTGCGTCGACGTGAAGGACAACGCCACCCGCAACGGCGGCGACCTCCAGCTGTGGACGTGCTCGGGCACACCGAACCAGAAGTGGCGTGTGACGTAGTCACGGGTCGAAGCGGCGGGGCCGCCACCGGCGGGCGGCCCTTGCCGTCCCGGTGGGGCGCCCCGCCTTCGGCCCGCCCCACCGGCCGCCGCCCCGCTACCAGTTGCCCTCGCCCGGCACCAGCCGTCCGGCCTTGCGGTACTCGCGCTCCGCGCCCTCCCGCAGGTCGGCGGAGGTGACGGGCCCGCCGCGTCCGGCGGCGGCGTAGGCGGCGGTGACCACCGCGCTGCGGATGGACCCGCCGGCCAGCTCGAAGTCGCGGGCGACCGCCGCCGGATCCGTGTCGTCGGCGCGGGGCACGGCCGCCAGGCTGTGCCGCCACAGGGCCAGCCGCTGGGCGGTGTCGGGGAACGGGAAGTCGACCACCAGATCCAGCCGCCGGGTGAACGCCTCGTCGATGTTGGCCCGCAGATTCGTGGTCAGCAGGGCGATCCCGTCGAAGGACTCCAGCCGCTGGAGCAGATAGGCGCTCTCCATGTTGGCGTACTTGTCGTGGGAGTCCTTGACCTCCGAGCGCTTGCCGAACACGGCGTCCGCCTCGTCGAAGAGCAGCACGGCGTCGGTGCGGTCGGCCTCGGTGAAGATCCGTTCCAGGTTCTTCTCGGTCTCGCCGACGTACTTGTCGACCACCGAGGAGAGCTGCACGACATAGAGGTCCAGGCCGAGTTCGGCCGCCACGACCTCAGCCGACAGTGTCTTCCCGGTGCCCGAATCGCCCGCGAACAGCCCGAGCACCCCCCGTCCCCGGCCGCCCCCGGCGCTCAGCCGCCAGTCGCCGAGCACCCGGTCGCGATGCCGGGCGCGCAGAGCGAGTTCCCGCAGCTGGGCGAGGGGCTTGTCGGGCAGCACCAGGTCGTCCCAGCCGACGTCGGGCCGGATCCGGCGGGCGTGCCGCTCCAGACCGGAGGCGGACTGCAGACGGGCCGCGAGCCGCAGATGGGCCGCGGTCACCTCGCTGCCGTCGAACGCCGCGAGGTCCACGGCCGCGCGGGCCGCCCGCTCGATCCGGTCACCGCCGAGCCGGTACGGGGCGACCGTGGCGGCCAGGTCGAACCCCGGCCCGTCCGCCCCGGCGCCGAGCGCCGCCGCCCAGGCGTCCACCGCGCCCGCGGGCGGCCGGGGCACATCCAGGACCAGCGGATCACGGTCGCACCACTGCGGGTCGTACGGCTGCGGCCCCGCGAACAGCACGGTCACATCGGCCGCCGTGAGCGCCCGGAACAACGGCCCCGGCTTCTCCGGCAACGGCGACACCACGACCGCGCACCCGCGCAGCCGGGCCTCGCGCAGCAGGCGGGGCAGGAGCGCGGAGAGCTCGTCCTCGGCCGCCGGGGGTGTGAAGTGCAGCGCCCGCGTGCCGGCCGCTTGCAGGGCGGCTCCGGCGCGCAGCAGACCGTCGCCCTCGCGGCGCTCCCGCAGGTGCACGGTGAGCGGAGCGGCGGCGAGCCGGGCGGCCAGCCGGGCCGTGAACCCGCCGTCCTCCGCGGACGAGGGCGCGGCCACCGCCGACGGCGACGCGAGCGGACGGACATGGCCGACGAGCGACGCGTCCAGCGTGTCGTCGCCGAGCAGATGCGCGACCAGCCGGTCCGGCACCCGCAAGCCCCGCCCGAGGAAGGGGCGTTCGGGGTCCTCGACGGTCAGCAGCCCGAGCGCGCTCAGCGGCGCCGAGGGACTGAATCTGGCCCGCGCCCGCGCGAGGTGCACGGGCAGTCCGCACAGATCGAGCGCGAGCCCGACCGTGGCCCGGCGTCTGCTCACGTCGTCGTTCAGGTACCCGTACAACTGCTCGTAGGAGCGGTCCAGATCGGGCGCCAGGGCGATGAGCAGGATCCGCGTGTCCAGCTCGGTCAGCCCCAGCCGCCCCGCGAGCCGCTCCAGCGGACCGTCGGCGGGGGGTTCCCGGCCAGGTTCCGGATCCGGCCCTTCTTCCGGTTCCGGTCGCGCGTCGGCGAACACGGACGCGTCCGGCCGCGCGGACGGCTCCAGCAGATGCCGTACGCCCTCCTCGGACAGGTACAGCCCACGCAGCGGATCGCTCGCCGTCGGATCACCGGCACCGCGCTCGGCCACCAACTCGGCCACGCGCTCGCGCAGTCGGGCGAGCCGGAACAGGAGGGCATCGGTGTCCCGGGCGACGCGCACGGTCACCGCCGCCGCTCCCCGGTGATCGGCGCGGACGCCAACTGCCCCGGCCGGTGCGCGCGTTCCTCCGAGTCCTCCGGGCCGCCGTCGATGCCGCGCACCCGGATCGCCGCGCCCTCGGTGACCGGGGGACCGGCGTCGTACTCGGGGAACGCCGGGAACGGCGCGGTCACCACGAGGTCGAGGGACGGCTTCAGCTCGCCGCCCAGCGCGGACCAGATCTCGGCGAGGGACCGGGACTCGGTGTGCAGCCCGGCCACCGAGATCGGCAGGGTCAGGCCCAGCGCGCCGAGCGCGCCCGGGAGTTCGTCCGCGGGCAGCAGCTCCCGGCACAGCAGGTTGGCCAGCACCGCGGAGAGCAGCCGGTGCTCGTCCTGGGGCTGCTTCGTCCAGGCCGTCACCAGGTACGACAGCCGAAACCAGCGGGGCGGCCGACGGCGGCGCACGACGATGTCGCGCTCGTCGCGGACCGGCATGTGACCGCGCTGGCGGCGCGAGACGTCCTCACGGATGTCGTACAGATAGGTGTTGACGGCGGGCGCGTTGCGCCGGGCCGCCCAGTCGCGGGTCGGGGCCTCGAAGGAGACGTCGATGCCGGAGCCGGCCAGGGCACCACCGCCGATCAGTCCCTTGAGGACCTCGTCCACCTCGTGGATCACGGTCGTGCTCCTGTGCTCCTGCTGTGTCGGATGCCTGTCCGTCGATCCTCCCCGGCGCGGGGGCATCTCCGTAGACGCGCCGGGGACAACCGGCGGGCAGAGTGCGGTGCCCAACTGGCCGGGTTCGGTTGCCCGTTCGATCAGATGTAGCCTTCACGGAGGGCATAGGCCACCGCGTGCGCCCGGTTGCGCAAGTGCAGCCGGGTGGTGAGCCCGTGCATCACGTTCTTGACGGTGCGTTCGGAGTAGGAGAGCTTGCTCGCGATCTCGCCGGTGTCCATCCCCTCGGCCACCAGCCGTAGGACGTCGATCTCCCTCGGTACCAGGCCCGACAGGGGCGCCCCGGTGCGCCCGGCCACCGAACGCTGCAACGTCCCCACCTGGTTGATCAGCCGGCCGAGCAGATCGGCGGGCAGATCGCCGTCCCCGCGCGAGGCCGCGAGCACCGCCTGCGCCAGCCGGTGCGAGGTCGCCTCCTGCCGCCACACGATGGCCCCGACCCCGCACTCGATGACATCGAGCAGCTCCGTCTCGCGGATCGTGCTCACCACCAGCACGGCCCGTGCCCCCTCGCTGCGCACCAGCCGGCGCAGCGTGGACAGCAGCGGCTCGTCCGGGGTGTCCCCGACGAGCACGGCCACGGTGCCCGGCCGTACCTCGGTGTCGTCCACGAGGTCGATCACCGGGTGCCCCCGCAGCTGGCTGAGCACGCCGGCGCGGGAGAGCGGGTCGAGGGTGTGGACCACGACCGGGATGCGGCGCCGGGTCTCCTGGGACTCCGACGTGACGGTGGCCGCGGCCAGGGCCGTCGCCGGGTCCGTGGTCCGGAATGTGCTGCGCAACCGTTTCTCCCGTATGCACGAAATCGCCGCTCCCGTGAGGGGAGTGGCCGATGGGCTCGATTCACACTTCTGTGTGTCGTGTGCGCTGCGCAATCGTGGAGGACCACGAGATGCACCACGAGATCACCGCGGGAGGGACCACGGGACCACCGCGGGAGGGGCCGCGGGACCGGCCACGGCGTTTTCACGCCGACCGTCCGCGAACGGTGCACCCCGACGGGCCCTGCCCCGTCTACGGAAGCGGAAAACCACCTTCCACGAAGGAGACAGCGATGTGCCCGCCGGAACCGCTTCTCGAACGCCGTGAGGCCATGGAGCTGCTGACCGCGGAGGCAACCCGTGCCCGAAACGGCTCGGGTCGCCTGGTGCTGCTCCGGGGTGCCACCGGCACCGGCCGCACCGCGCTCCTGGAGTCCGCGGCCGAGCACGCGGCGGCGAACGGCATGCGGGTCCTGCGGGCCCGCTGCTCGCCCGAGCACACCTCCGTACCGTTCGACACCGTCTTCCAACTCCTCTCCCACGGGCCGGAGTTCGACCAGGCCGCGGGCGAGGCGCCGGACCCGCCGGGTACCCCGCCGCACCGGGGCAGGCCCGCCCGGCTGTGGCGCCTGCTGCGGTCCTACGCGGCCGAGTCCCCCCTCCTCGTCGCCGTGGACGACGTCCACTTCGCCGACCCCGCCTCCCGCCGCTGGCTCGTCGAGGCCGTCCGCCGCATCGACCGGCTGCCGGTCCTCCTGGTGGCCACCGAGCGCGGCCAGTACGACATCGACCCCCCGGCGGACGGTCTCGCGCACGCCCTCTCGCCCGCCCTCGTGCACACCCACACCCTTGCCCCGCTGAGCCCCGACGCCGCGGCGCGACTGGTCCGCAGCGTCCACGCCGGTGCCCCGCCGGAACGGGTCGACGCCTGCTTACGCGCGGGCGCGGGCAACCCGCTGTGGCTGCGCGCCCTGCTGTCCGACCTCCGCGACACCGACCCCGGGGCCTTCGAGGCTGCCCTTCCGGACACCTGCGCGGCGCTCTACCCGGGCAACTACGCCGCCGCGGTGTCCTGGTGGCTGGACAGCGCCGGGCCCGCGACCGTCGAGGTCGCCCGCGCACTCGCCGCGCTGGACGACACGCACGCCCGCGCACCGGGTGACGCTCGCACCTGCGCACCGGATGACGAGAACGCCCCCTCGCCCGCCGGCGAGGGCACCCCCGTGCCGATCGACGCCGACCTGCTCGCCCGCACGGCCGGCGTCGACCCCGCCCGCGTCCCCGGCTGGCTCACCGCCATGACCGGCCTCGGCCTGCTGAGCCCCGACACCGAGGGCCGGCCGCGCTACGCCCACCCGCTGCTGCGGGACGCCGTGCTCGGCGGCTGGGCCGGCGCCGACCGGCAGGCCGCCCACCGCCGGGCCGCCGAGGCGCTGCTGCACCGCGGTGACAGCGCCGCGGCCGTCGCCGGCCAACTGCTGCGCTGCGGCCCCGTGGGCGAGACCTGGGCGGCTGTCGCCCTGCTCGACGCCGCCGACCTCGCCGTCCGCGACGACCGCAGCGACGACGCCGTCGCCCTCCTGCGCCGCGCCCTCGACGAACCGATGCCGCCCGCCCGCCGCACCGTGGTCCTCACCGAACTGGGCTCCCTGGAGTACGCCACCGTACGGTCCGGCGCGGGCATTCCCCGGCTCGTCGAGGCGATGCGCCAGCCGGGCCCGCCCCACGAGCGCGTCCGGGCGGCCGTCGCGCTCGGCACCGCCCTGGCCCGACGCGGCGAGGCCCGCGCCGCCGTCGACGTGCTGCGCGGGCTGCACGACGAGCACCTGACGGACCATCCGGACCTGATCCGCACGGTCCAGACCGCCTCGGCGCTGCTCTCCGACCACGACCAGGGCGTACGGCAGGAGGTCTACCGCCGGCTGCGCGAGACCGCCGAGGCCTCCCCCCACCTGGTCGGCACCCCGGGGCAGGCGCTCCTGGTGCGCTACGAGGCCACCGCCGGCCTGACCTCGGCGGCCGCCGCGATGGACCGCGTCCGGGCCCTGCTCGCCCAGCCGGTCGACCCCACGGACGAGGTCTTCCTGCTGGGCACGGCCGCCGCGGTCGCCCAGTGGGCCGACCAGCTCGACGAGGCCGAACGGCTGGTCCGGCGGGGCCTCGGCGGCCGGCGGACCTCCCTGCTGCACCCCATGCACCTGGCCCTGCGCAACGTCCGCGTCGACATCACCGCCGCGCGCGGCGCCCACGCGGAGGTCCTCGCAGACCCCGAGGTCAGGCGCGCGGTCGCGGGCCGCTCCGAGTCCGCCAACGCGCTGGCCCACGCGGTCATCGCCCTCGTGGAGACCGACCGCACGGACGAGGCCGCGCGCCTGGCCGACGCCTTCGACCTCCAGAACGCCCACGACACCTGGGAGTTGAACCGCTTCCTCTACGCCCGTGGACTCCTTCGCGCCGCCACCGGCGACCCGGCGGCCGCCCTGGACGACTTCCTGGAGTGCGGCCGCCGCCAGGCGGCACGGGACGTGGCGAGCCCGGTCGTCACCCCCTGGCGCACCGCCGCCGCCGAGTGCCACCTCGCCCTCGGCCGCCCCCACGAGGCCCTGGCCCTGGCCGAAGAGGAACTCTCCCTGGCCACCGTCTGGAACACGCCCCGAGTGGTCGGCCGCGCCCTCACCACGCTCGCCACGGCCACCCGGGGCCACCGGGGCCTCCACCTGGCCGACCGGGCGGTGCACCTCCTCCGCCACGGCACGGAGGGCCCCGGGGAGCCCGGGGCCACGGCCGCGCCGCCGGAGACCGCCGCCGCCCACCACGGGCCGGCGCTGTGGGGTGCCGACGCGTCGGGTGGCGGCCCGCTGCGGTGGGGTGCCGAGGCCTCGCGCGCAGGCGCGACCTCGTGGAGCGTCACAGCGGCGGGCGGCCCGCCCGCGAGGGTGACGGCGACGCGCGGCTGGGCACTGGGCGGGGGCCCGCTGCGAGCAGTGTCCGACCGCCCGACGGACGGGACGTCCACGTTGTCGTCGATCACCGGCTGGGCAACGCCCGAGACACCGGGCGGCGGCCGACCGGCAGCGGAGGCGCCGGGTGGCGGACCGGCGACGGACCCATCCGGCTTCGGACGGGCCGTCACCGCGGGTGGGCGGTGGACCGCGGCGCGGGCGGACGCGGCACGCACCCCTGACCCGCGAACGAGGAAGCCCGTCGCCCCGCACGTGGAACGGCCCCCCTCGCCGACCACGGCCGAGGCGGTGCCGCCGGTCGGAGACCGGCACGGCGCGGCGTACGGTCGCGGGGCGGTGTCGCCGGACGGAAACGGTTCCGCGCCGTGGGCCCGTGGCCGGGCCACGGCGGACGGCGGTGGATCGGTGGCCGCGGGCGGCCTGCGAGGGACGCCGCCGGACTCGTTCGCGCCCGTCGACGTGGAGTTGATACCGGCGCTCGTGGCGCAGGGGCGAGGGCTCGTCGCCGTCGGGGAGCGGGGCGGGCCCGGGACGCGTTCCGGGAGGCGGCCGAACGCGCCGAGCGCCTCGGCGCCCACCGCATGCGCGCCCTCGCGGAGTCGGCGCTGCGCGAGGGCGGTGCCCGCCGCACGGCGACGCCGCTCACCGGCCCCTCTGCCCTGACCGCCGGCGAGCGCCGTATCGCCGAACTCGCCGCCCAGAACCGCACGAACACCGAGATAGGGCAGCTCCTCCACCTGGCCCGCCGCACCGTCGAGACCCATCTGACCAGCACCTACCGCAAGCTGGGCATCCGCCGCAGATCGGAACTCGGCGCGGCCCTCACCGACACCGGGGAGGCCCCCTGATACGCCCCGGAACATTCGCCCCGTCCCGCCGTCCGAAGGCCGCGCCGCGCCCGCACCGCGCCCGCGCCGTGCCCGCACCGAAGTCGGCGCCGATGTCCGTCGAAAGTCCGCGCCCGATTCCGTGAACCGGACGGCGGGCGGATGCGTAGGAAAACCGGGAGCACCCACGCGTAGCCGACACATCCAAGGAGTACCCATGAGCAGCCCGCCCCGCCTGAACGACTGGCTGACGGAACGTCAGCCCCTCGTCCTGGGCCTGTTCCGCATCGTCCTGGGCCTGCTGTTCACCAGCGAGGGCGCGGCCACGGTCTTCGGCATCCTGGACCGCAAGGCGAGCCCGGTCGGCGACTGGCCCTTCTGGTACGCCGGAGTCATCGAACTGACCTGCGGCGTCCTGATCCTCCTCGGCGTGGCGACGCGCGGCGCCGCGTTCCTCAGCTCGGGCATCATGGCCTTCGCCTACTTCACGGAACACCAGAAGGACGGCCTCTTCCCCCTCCAGAACGGCGGCCTCGCCCCCGTCCTCTTCTGTTGGGGCTTCCTCCTGCTGGTCTTCGCCGGCCCGGGCGCCCTGGCCCTCTCGGGCCTCACCGGCCGCGAGGCCCGCACCAGCCCCGTACGTGGAACCACGTAACCCGCTACGGAGCTTCACCACGCGGACGCGGCAGGAACGATCGGCGCGGACGGCCGCGGCCAGGGTGCGGTGCACCGCCGCAGCCGTCGCCCCGAGGAGGCACCCGATGGGCGCTCGTTCGTTCATGCTCGCGACCCGGATACCGATGTCGCGGGACGGCTTCGACGCATGGCTGCGCACGCCCCTGCCGGACCTCGGCATCATCGAGAACCCGGCGGCGATGTACACGGGCTGGGCCCTCGACGGCACGGAGCCGGACTGGGAGCTGAACGCGCGCGCGGACTCTCCGCAGGCAGTGACGGGCATCCGCGCCGAACGGTCAGGGACCCCGGTTGTTGCGGTCCACCAGGAAGAGGACCCGCTCGGCCTGCGCGTACTTGAGCATCCGGTACGAGAACGTGACCGCCGTGTATGTCTTGCCCGCGCCGGTCGCCATCTGGACCAGGGAGCGGGACTGGCCCGTGCCCTGCTGGCCCTTGCCCAGGGCGACGGACTTCTCCACGCCGAGCACCGGCTTGATCTGCGCGGGGCGCAGCGGGCGTTCGTCCAGCTCGGGCATGCGCAGGCGCAGTCGGGCCCGGTAGGAGGGCGCCTGGGGGGCCTGATCGGCCTGGCGGATCCAGCGCGCCAGGGTGCGGGGCTGGTGGAAGGAGAAGATCCGCCTGCTGCGCGAGTCGGGGTCGAGTGTGTTGCGGAACCGCGTCTCGCCGCCGTCCGAGACATAGCGGAAGGGCAGAGGGGTGCGCCAGGCGATCAGGCGCAGCTGTGCCTCGGTGGGGTGGTCGGCGCAGCGGTCGGCCTGCGCCTCGGCGGTGGTCAGGTCGGCGCCCTCCCGCTTGGCCTCGATCACGCCGACGAGCTTGCGTTCCACGTACAGGGCGTAGTCGGCGCGGCCGGTGGCCGTGGTCGTCTCGCGGACGGCGTCCCTTGGCGTGATGTAGCGGTCAGGTCCTCCTTCGCGTCGAGAAGCATCTCTTTGACCTTGGGGAACTGCTCGCCGAGCATGTCCGCGACGGTGTCAAGGTGGACCCGGACCGCTTCGGCGGTGGGCTGGGCGAAGAGCGTGCGGATCGTCGTGGCGACCATCTCCGCAGCTCCCTTCGGGATCACCGAGAAGACGTTGCGGACGAAGTGAAGCCATAGAGAAACATGGCGTCGCTTCCGTCTGCTGGCGTCCGTTGAAACGAGCCGGAATCCCTCAATGCGCACATCGCCCGGAAGCAGTGGCACGAGTGTTCGTCTCGCGAGGTCCGTTCGTCTCGCGAGGTCCGGAGGCGGTGCGGCGGATCGAGGTGACGTATAGGTCTAGCTATAATAACTGCACCCATACGTAGGAGCTGGTGCTGTGGACAAGCCCGCCGAGATGTTCGACCGTGTCTTCGAATGGGTCGAGCTGACTCGGTTCGCCACCCTGCCGGGCCCGAGGGCCACGCTGGGCGTGGTCTCCGGTCGCCGCCGACAGGGCAAGACCTTCCTGCTCGACGCCGTCGCTCGTGCCAGTGGCGGCTTCATGTTCACCGCCACCGAGACCACCGAGGCCGACGCCCTGCGTCAGTTCGGTGAGGCACTGGCCCGTTATCGCGGGCAGTCCACTCCGTTCCGCTTCGCGCACTGGGACGAGGCGGTCGCGGAACTCATGCGCATCGCCGACGCGGGCGGCCCCACCGTGGCGGTCATCGACGAGTTCCCCTTCCTCGCCAAGGCGTCTCCCTCCCTGCCTTCGATCATCCAGCGTGCTCTGGACCCTGCTGCCCAGCACACCAACACTCCCGTGCGCCTGCTGCTGTGCGGCTCCGCACTGTCGTTCATGGGCCGGTTGCTGTCCGGTAACGCTCCGCTGCGTGGCCGAGCCGGCCTCGAACTCGTGGTCCCGACCCTGGACTTCCGGCTCGCGGCCGAATTCTGGCAGATCGACGACCCGCGCACCGCGCTGCTGACCAATGCCATCGTCGGCGGCACGCCCGCCTACCGCCGTGAGTTCACCCAGGGCGACACCCCGGCCGGGCCGGACGACTTCGACGACTGGGTCGTCCGAGCCGTCCTCAACCCGGCGCGTCCGCTTTTCCGAGAAGCCCGCTACCTTCTCGCCGAGGAGCCTGAGCTTCACGACACCGCGTTGTACCACTCGGTACTGGCAGCCATCGCCGCCGGTAACGCCGCTCGTGGCGGCATCGCCGACTACCTGGGACGCAAGTCCACCGACCTCGCTCACCCGTTGAGCGTTCTGCAGGACGTCGGCATGATCACCCACGAAGCCGATGCCTTTCGCCGTAACCGCTCCGCCTACCGCATCGCCGAACCGCTCGTCACCTTCTACCACGCGGTCATGCGCCCGGCCTGGGGCGATCTGGAACGCCCCGGGCGGGCGTCCGACGTATGGCGCCGGACCCGGTCCACCTTCCGCAGCAAAGTCGTCGGTCCGCACTTCGAGCAGGTCTGCCGGGAATGGGCCCGCTGGCATGCGGCACCCGAGACTCAGGGAGGACACGTCACACGCGTCGCCGGCGGAACTGTCAACGACCCGGCTGTCAGGACCAGTCACGAGGTCGACGTCGCAGTCCACGGCGAGAGCCAAGAGGGTCGACAGGTGCTGCTCGCCATCGGCGAAGCGAAGTGGAGTGAGGTGATGGGAGCCAGCCACCTGGAACGCCTCCGGCACATCCGTTCCCTCCTGATCAAGAACGGCACGGCTACCGAGGCAACGAGGCTCTACTGCTTCAGCGGCACGGGCTTCACCGATGAGCTGCATCACCTGGCAAAGAGCGACCCCACGATTCAACTGATCGACCTGCCCCGCCTCTACCACGGAGAGTGACTCCCGATCTGCAGCGCGGGGGACCGGCCGACCGCCCCGGCCGGCGGACCCGCATGAGGAGTCCGGGCTGTTCGGCGGTTGAACGGCCGCGTGTTGGGCGACGGGTTCCGGGCCGAGCCGCAACTGCAAAGATGCGAACGCGCTGGGCAGGGCCTTTTCCTCAGCACTCGATGATGTTCACCGCGAGCCCGCCCCGCGCCGTCTCCTTGTACTTCACGCTCATGTCGGCGCCGGTTTCCTTCATCGTCTTGATGACCTTGTCGAGGGACACCTTGTGGGTGCCGTCGCCCCGCATCGCCATACGCGCGGCGGTGACGGCCTTCACCGCCGCCATGCCGTTGCGTTCGATGCAGGGGATCTGGACGAGGCCGCCGACGGGGTCGCAGGTGAGGCCGAGGTTGTGCTCCATGCCGATCTCGGCGGCGTTCTCGACCTGTTCGGGGGAGCCGCCCAGCACCTCCGCCAGCGCGCCCGCCGCCATGGAGCAGGCGGAGCCGACCTCGCCCTGGCAGCCGACCTCGGCGCCGGAGATGGAGGCGTTCTCCTTGAAGAGCATGCCGATGGCGCCGGCCGCGAGCAGGAAGCGCACGACGCCGTCCTCGTCCGCGCCGGGCACGAAGTTGATGTAGTAGTGGAGGACGGCGGGGATGATGCCGGCCGCGCCGTTCGTCGGCGCGGTGACGACCCGGCCCCCGGCGGCGTTCTCCTCGTTCACGGCCATCGCGTAGAGCGTGATCCACTCCATGGCGTGGGCCAACGGGTCGCCCTCGGCGCGCAGTTGGCGGGCGGAGACGGCCGCACGGCGGCGGACCTTCAGACCGCCCGGGAGGATCCCCTCACGGGTCATGCCGCGGGAGACACAGGCCTGCATCACCCCCCAGATGTCCAAAAGCCCGGAGCGGATCTCCTCCTCCGTGCGCCAGGCCCGTTCGTTCTCCAGCATCAGCGCGGAGATGGACAGGCCCGTCTCCCGGGTCAGGCGCAGCAGTTCGTCGCCCGTGCGGAAGGGATACTTCAGGGCCGTGTCGTCGAGCTTGATCCGGTCCGCCCCGACCGCCTCCTCGTCGACGACGAAACCGCCGCCCACCGAGTAGTAGGTCTTGGACAGGAGTTCGGCGCCGTCGGTGCCGTGGGCCCAGATCGTCATGCCGTTGGCGTGGTAGGGCAGCGTCTCGCGCCGGTGCAGGACGAGGTCCTCGTCGAAGGCGAACGGGATCTCGTGGTCGCCGAGGAGACGGATGCGACCCGATGCCTTGATCGCCTCCACGCGGTCGTCGGCCGACTCGACGTCCACCGTGCGCGGTGAGGCGCCCTCCAGTCCCAGCAGCACGGCCTTGGGGGTGCCGTGGCCGTGACCGGTCGCGCCCAGCGAGCCGTACAGCTCGACGCGTACGGAGGCGACGCCCGCGAGCAGTTCCTCGTTGCGCAGCCGGCGGGCGAACATCCGGGCGGCCCGCATCGGGCCGACCGTGTGGGAGCTGGACGGGCCGATGCCGATCGAGAACAGGTCGAAGACCGAGATGGCCACGGTGACTCCTCAGAACGGGGGAGGGTTGTGCAGGGGGTGGGGCACCGCGCTCACTTCCCAGTGTGCGCGGTGCCCCGGAAAAGCGGGACTACGGGCCGGTGAAGCCCGGGTTACTTCCCCAGCCCCGGGTACAGCGGGTGCTTGTCGGCGAGTGCCTTGACCCGGGTCTTGAGCGCCTCGGCGTCGTAGGCCGGCTTGAGCGTCTCGGCGATGACGTCGGCGACCTCGGTGAAGTCCTCGGCGGTGAAGCCGCGGGTGGCCAGGGCGGGCGTGCCGATGCGCAGGCCGGAGGTGACCATCGGAGGACGCGGGTCGCCCGGGACCGCGTTGCGGTTGACGGTGATGCCGACCTCGTGGAGGCGGTCCTCGGCCTGCTGTCCGTCCAGCTCCGCATTGCGCAGGTCGACCAGGATCAGGTGCACGTCGGTGCCGCCGGAGAGCACGTCGACACCGGCCTCGCGGGCGTCCGGTGCCGTCAGCCGCTCCGCGAGGATCCGCGCGCCCTCGACCGTGCGCCGCTGCCGCTCCTTGAACTCCTCGCTCGCGGCGACCTTGAAGGACACCGCCTTCGCCGCGATGACGTGCTCCAGCGGACCGCCCTGGAAACCGGGGAACACCGAGGAGTTCAGCTTCTTCGCGAACTCCTTCTTCGCCAGGATGATGCCGCCGCGCGGCCCGCCGAGCGTCTTGTGGGTCGTGGAGGTGACCACGTCGGCGTAGGGCACCGGGTTGGGGTGCAGCCCGGCCGCGACCAGACCCGCGAAGTGCGCCATGTCCACCCACAGATGGGCGCCGACCTCGTCGGCGATCCGGCGGAACTCCGCGAAGTCCAGCTGACGCGGGTACGCCGACCAGCCCGCGATGATCACCTTGGGCCGGTGCTCCTTGGCGAGGCGCTCCAGCTCCGCCATGTCGACCAGGCCGGTCGCGGTGTCCACGTGGTAGGCGACGACCTCGAACTGCTTGCCCGAGAAGTTCAGCCGCATGCCGTGGGTGAGGTGGCCACCGTGCGCCAGGTCCAGCCCGAGGATGGTGTCGCCGGGCTGGGCCAGGGCGAACAGGGCCGCCTGGTTGGCCGAGGCGCCCGAGTGGGGCTGCACGTTGGCGTACTCGGCGCCGAACAGCTCCTTCACCCGGTCGATGGCGATCTGCTCGGCGACGTCGACATGCTCACAGCCGCCGTAGTAGCGGCGGCCCGGGTAGCCCTCGGCGTACTTGTTGGTCAGGACCGAACCCTGCGCCTCCATGACCGCCACCGGAGCGAAGTTCTCCGAGGCGATCATCTCCAGGGTGGACTGCTGACGGTGCAGCTCGGCGTCGAGGGCGGCGGCGACGTCCGGGTCCAACTCGTGCAGGGGCGTGTTCAGAAGCGACATGCGTACGACCTCGTCTTCTCAGCCGGCGGTGTGGGCTACGTACTCGTCGGCGGAGAGCAGATCGTCCGGCTCCTCCGCGACGCGTACCTTGAACAGCCACCCGCCCTCGAAGGGGGCGGTGTTCACCAGCGACGGGTCGCTCACGACGTCCTCGTTGATCTCGGTGATCTCACCCGAGACCGGCGAGTACAGGTCGCTGACCGACTTCGTGGACTCCAGTTCGCCACAGGTCTCGCCCGCGGTCACCGTGGAGCCCACCTCGGGGAGCTGGGCGTAGACGACATCGCCGAGCGCGTTCGCCGCGAACTCCGTGATGCCGACCGTCGAGACGCCGTCCTCGGCGACCGACAGCCACTCGTGCTCCTTGCTGTAGCGCAGCTGCTGGGGGTTGCTCATGGCCTGAATTCTCCTGTACGCGAGGGTGTGGTGATGAAGGGGGGACTGCTGAAACCGCTGTTGAGCAGCGCGAAGGTGCCCAGTGTCACGCTCGGGCCGGGCGGCCGCGCGCCCAGTGTCTACTTCTGGCGCTTGTAGAAGGGCAGCGCCACGACCTCGTACGGCTCGTGGCTGCCCCGGATGTCCACGCCCACACCGGCCGTACCCGGCGTGGAGTGCGCGGCGTCGACGTACGCCATCGCGATCGGCTTGCCCAGCGTGGGGGAGGGGGCGCCGGAGGTGACCTCGCCGATCACCTGGCCGTCGGCGACGACCGGGTAGCCGGCGCGCGGCACCCGGCGGCCCTCGGCGACCAGCCCGACGAGGACGCGCGGCGGGGCGGAGACGGCGCGCTCGGCGGCCTCGGCGAGGGCCGCGCGCCCGACGAAGTCGCCCTCCTTCTCGAACTTCACGACCCGCCCGAGCCCGGCGTCGAAGGGCGTCAGCGCGGTCGACAGCTCATGCCCGTACAGCGGCATGCCCGCCTCCAGACGGAGCGTGTCCCGGCAGGACAGCCCGCACGGCACCAGGCCGACGCCCTCGCCCGCCTTCGTCAGCGCCTGCCACAGCTCGACCGCGTGCTCCGGCTTCACGAACAGCTCGAAGCCGTCCTCGCCGGTGTAGCCGGTGCGGGCGATCAGCGCGGGCACTCCGGCGACCGTGCCGGGCAGCCCCGCGTAGTACTTCAGGCCGTCGAGGTCGGCGTCGGTGAGGGAGGCCAGGATGCCGGGCGACTCGGGGCCCTGTACGGCCAGCAGCGCGTAGGCGTCGCGGTCGTCGCGCACCTCGGCGTCGAAGCCGGCGGAACGCTCCACGAGCGAGTCCAGCACCACCTGGGCGTTGGAGGCGTTCGCCACGACCAGGTACTCGGTCTCGCCCAGCCGGTAGACGATCAGGTCGTCGAGGATGCCGCCGTCCTCGCGGCAGATCATGGTGTAGCGGGCGCGGCCGACGCCGACGCTGCCGATGTTGCCCACGAGGGCGTGGTTCAGGAGGGCCGCGGCCTGCGGTCCGGTCACCGTGATCTCGCCCATGTGGGAGAGGTCGAAGAGGCCGGCCTTCGTGCGGACGGCGAGGTGCTCGTCCCGCTCGGAGCCGTAGCGCAGGGGCATGTCCCAGCCGGCGAAGTCGGTCATCGTCGCGCCGAGCGAGCGGTGCAGGGCGTCGAGCGCGGTACGGCGCGGTTCAGTGGTGGAGCTGCTGCTCATCGGATTCTGCTCCCAGTGCAAGACAGGCGACAGGCGAGGGAAAGTCCTCCCCATCTGTCATCGGAACCTGAGAGGTTCACCACGACCGTACGTACCGGTGGTCGTGACTTGCACCGTGGGTGGAGCCGGCCCCCAAAAAGAGAGGTACGGCCCGCTTTTCAGATGTGCCTCGCCCGCGCGGTATCTGGGCCTGAGAGATTCAAGGGAGGTACTTGCTCCTTCGGCGCCCCAGCGATCGACTGCTGGGAGCTCTCCCGCGCGGATTCAAGCGGCCGGTATGCAGTTGGCGCGGACATCATTGCACGCATCGACGCGGGGCGGCAGGGGGAGCTTCGAGAGGTGGGAGGCGACGGAGGGGAGCCGGACACAGCGGTCCGTAGCACTCTTGTGGCCATACGAGGACTGAACCAGGAGGGATCGGGCATTACCTTTTCTTTACGGTCTGTGGGGATGGGACGCCCATACCCCCGGGGAGGACGATCACGGTGAACAGGACCAGGGCGTACGCGACGACCTCGGGTGTCGCGATGCCCAAGCAGCCCATCGCACCGGCCGGTGCGGCCTGCGGCCCGTTCCCGAGGGCGGTCGTCCGCGACCTCCGGGGGCGGTCCGGGCGCAGTCCCCACGAGCTGTCCTTCGGGCCGGACGACCTGGTGGTCGTCACCGGGCTCCCCGGCAGCGGCAAGTCGACCCTGATGCGGCGGACCGTGCCCGGCACCCGCATCGATTCCCAGGACACGCGCGACCGCTTCGACGACCGCTTCGCCCGCCATCTGCCGTACGCCGTCTACCGCCCCTTCGTGCGCCTCGCGCACTACGCCGCGCTGCGACGCGCCCTCCGCTCGGGGGAGGGCGTGGTCGTGCACGACTGCGGGGCACAGGCGTGGGTGCGCAACTGGCTCGCGCGCGAGGCCCGCCGCCGGGGCGGCACGCT
This sequence comes from Streptomyces sp. MNU76, assembly GCF_020982545.1. Lineage (GTDB taxonomy): Bacteria > Actinomycetota > Actinomycetes > Streptomycetales > Streptomycetaceae > Streptomyces. The sequence continues at coordinate 184,322 of NZ_JAJKLK010000021.1, forward strand.
GCACCTGCTGTTGCTCGACGTCACTCCCGGCGAGGCCCGGGACGGGCAGCGGGAGCGGGGCCGGGGCGTCTCCCGGTACGCGTTCGCCCGGCACCGGGGGGCGATGACCCGGCTGCTGCGGGCGGTGGAGAAGGGGAGACTGCCCAAGGGGTGCGGGGCGGCCGTCCTCATCGACCGGGCCGCCGCCGATGTCCTGAAGCGGATCGACTTCCCGCGCTCCTGAGGGGCGCGCCCCCGCCCCGGGAGCAATTAAGGTGCAGGGACAACAGCATCACGGAGCAAAGCGGTAGGCAGCAGATGGACTTCCCGGCGGACTTTCCGGCACAGGCGTATCCCCATGGGCACGGCGGATGGCCCGGCAACGAGCTGGAGGAGGTGTTGTCCGCCTCGCTCGGGGTGCCCCAGGCCGGGGCGCGGATCGTGGAAGTGCTGGCCCGCAGCTTCGTGTGGGTGCCGCTGCCGGAGGGCGGCGGCCCGCAGAGCGGTCAGCTCGACCTGCCGACCATGGAGTTCGACGGGCAGGCGTATGTGCCGGTCTTCAGCTCCGAGGAACAGTTCCGGCAGGTCGTCGGCAACCACATGTCGTACACGATCGCCCCGGCCGTCGAGTTCGCGCGGGGTCTGCCCCCGCAGGTCGGGCTCGCCCTCAACCCCGACGGAGTCGTGGGCATCCCGCTGCCGCCGCCCGCCGTGGCCGAGCTGTGCCGGGCCGGCCGGACCTCGCTGGACGGAACGGCGAGCGGTGCGCGGGTCCGCCTCTTCGAACCGGACTGGCAGGACGACCCGGTGGACTTCCTGGCCGCGGCCTCCGCCGAGTTCGCCGGCACCGGAGTCGTCCTCTCCGCCCGCCGCTGCCTCGCCACCGTCGAGACCGCCGACCCCGTGATGTTCATCGGCGTCGAACTGGTCTCCTGGGAGGCGGACCGCTCCCTCCCCCTCGCCGCCCTCGGCCGGGTCCTCACCAAGGCCCCCGTCCCCTGGCCGGTCAACATGGTCTTCCTGGACGTGGCCCAGGACCCGGTGGGCGACTGGCTCCGCGAAAAGGTACGGCCCTTCTATCAGCAGGGGTACTGACCGGCGCCCTGAAGGGGCGCGGGACTGCGTCCATATGCGGCTCCGCCGTGTGGGCGCGACCAGCCACAACGAGCCCGCACCCCGCGACGCACGACAACCCCCCAGCCCTGATCGGCTCGACCAGCACACCACCTAAGCTGTTCCCAAAACCAAGGTCCAACACCGAAGGGCGGCCAACGTGAGCGGCAGCGGCAACGTCGAGCACATGCTGCGCCAGGTGACACCGGGGCGTTACGACGCCTACGAGGCACTGCTGCGTGCCGTCGCCACCCCGTCCTCCGGCCAGATCTGGATGCTGCTCTGGCACGGCCAGGCGGGCTCCCCGGACGCCCAGTACGGGAACATGGAGGTCGACGGGTTCAACTACGCCCCGTGCGTGACCTCCGCCCAGGAACTCTCCGCCAGTGGCTGGAACCGCAGTTACGAGGTGGTCGACGGCCTCGACGTGGCCCGCACCCTCTACCCCGACCACTACGGCCTCTGGCTCAACCCGCACGCGCCGGGCGGCGGCGTCGGCATCCCCTGGCTCGATCTGCGCCGGATCGCGACCGGCCTGGAGCGGCAGCCCGCCGGCCCCCTCAGACTGTCCGAACCGGCCATCGAGATCCCGCAGTTCTACGCCCTGCTGACACAGAACGCCCACCGCACGCCCGCCGTGCGCTCGCTGCGCCGCGCCTGGGTGCAGCCCGCGCTCGGCGCGCCGTACCTGGCCATCGGCCTCGACGTGTACGACACCTCGCCGCCGGCCGTCGACTCGGTGCGGGCGATGATGCAGCAGTCCGTCGGCGCGGTCCCGGACGGCCTGCCCGTCTCCACCGTCGCGATGTCCGACGAGTACGACCCGGTCGCCATGTGGCTGCGCGCGGGCGCCCGCCCCTTCTACGACCGCGAGGCCCACGCCGCGGCCCCCGCCCAGGCCCCGGCCGCCGGGTACGGCTACCCGGCCCCGCCCTCGTACTGACGCTCCCGGGCCTCCGCCGAGAGTGAGTGCTCTTCGCTCACGCACCGCTTCCCACAGCTGTGCTCTTCTGTGTTCACCGCGCGCTCCGGCGCCCCGACCGCCCTCACGGCTCCGGCGTGCAGGGCCCGCCGGGGGCATCGTTCGCACACTTGACCGAGCCCGCGAAGCGCCCGCGAGTTTGCACAAATGAAGGTCGGGGCGGTTTGTCGGGGTCCGGCGTGCACCCGGGGTGACGCGGATGCGCTCTCCGGTCTATGAGACGCGATCTTCTCCCTGACGCACTCTTCGCGCGTAGAGGGCTGCGGATGGCCATGGATTCCGGCGATTCACCCCGTATGCCCCGACTGTCTCTCGTTCGAGAGGCGCTACCCCGTGTTCGGATAACGGAATCCCCGGCGCCGCATCACGGTTGTGCATACTTTCCCCGCCAGATCTGGCGGGTGATCGCGACGACGTTGAAGACTCCCCCAGTCAGATGCGGGATCGACGGATCCCGTGATCGATGGAAAGTCGACAAAGCCGTAATCCACGGCGGGTGAAGGCCGGTTACCACCGGCGAGGAGGGTCGGGTCACTGTGACCGCACCGATCGAGACCACTGGGGCGCAGACCGACGCTCAGCCCGAAGCCGTGCTGGAAGGTGTCGAGGCGAAGAAGATCGAGGGCCGTTCGCTCGGCCAGATCGCCTGGACCCGCTTCAAGCGCGACAAGGTGGCGGTCGCCGGCGGCATCATCGTCGTCCTGCTGATCCTGATCGCGGCCCTCTCCCGGCCCCTGCAGTCGATGCTCGGGCTCGACCCCAACGCCTTCAACCAGGACCTGATCGACCCCAACACCTCCCTCCCCAAAGGTGACTTCGGCGGGATGAGCTTGGACCACCCGCTCGGCGTCGAGCCGAAGTTCGGCCGTGACATCCTCGCCCGCATCCTGGAGGGCTCCTGGGTCTCCCTGGTGGTGGCCTTCGGTGCGACGATGCTGTCCAACGCCATCGGCGTGGTGCTCGGACTGGTCGCCGGCTACTACGGCGGCCGGGTCGACACGATCGTGAGCCGGCTGATGGACACCTTCCTGGCGTTCCCGCTGCTGCTGTTCGCCATCGCCATCTCCGCGACGCTGCAGGGCGGCGCCTTCGGCCTCGAAGGGCTGCCGCTGCACATCACGGTGCTGATCTTCGTGATCGGTTTCTTCAACTGGCCGTACATGGGGCGCATCGTGCGCGGTCAGACCCTGGCGCTGCGCGAGCGGGAGTTCATCGACGCCTCGCGCGGGATGGGAGCGGGCGGCCCGTACGTCCTGTTCAAGGAACTGCTGCCGAACCTCGTCGCGCCGATCATCGTCTACTCGACCCTGCTGATCCCGACCAACATCATCTTCGAGGCGTCGCTCAGCTTCCTCGGGGTCGGGATCCAGCCGCCGCAGGCCTCCTGGGGCGGCATGCTCAACCAGGCGGTCGACTTCTTCGAGGTCGACCCGCAATACATGATCGTTCCCGGCCTCGCGATCTTCATCACGGTGCTGGCCTTCAACCTTCTCGGTGACGGCCTCCGGGACGCCCTCGACCCCCGCAGCCGCTGACGTCTGCGGTCTGTCGTCCCACACAACTGTCCAACTACGAAGGGGAAACCGACCATCATGCGAAGGTCAGCAATGGCCGCGGTCGCGGTTGCGAGCGCCGCCGGACTGCTTCTGTCCGCCTGCAGCAAGGCGGATGACGGCACGGACGACGCCCCCAAGGGCGCCGGCGCCAACGCCGCGACCAAGGGTGTCGTGAACGAGTCGACGGAGAAGGGCGGCACGGTCACCTACGCCAGCACCGACGCCCCCGAGTCCCTCGACCCGGGCAACATGTACTACGCGTACGGCTTCAACTTCAGCCGCCTCTACGCGCGTCCTCTGATGACGTTCAAGCCCGGCCCCGGCGAGAAGGGCAACGAGCTCGTTCCCGACCTGGCGGAGAGCGCGGGCACGCCCAGCGACGGCGGCAAGACCTGGACGTACAAGATCCGCCAGGGCGTCAAGTTCGAGGACGGCACCGTCGTCACCTCGAAGGACGTCAAGTACGCGGTCGAGCGCTCGAACTTCGCGCGCGACGTGCTCTCCTCCGGCCCCAACTACTTCCAGCAGCTGCTGGAAGGCGGGGACAAGTACAAGGGCCCGTACGAGGACAAGAACGAGGCGGGCATCTCCTCCCTCGAGACGCCGGACGACAACACCATCGTCTTCAAGCTCAACAAGCCCTTCGCCGACTTCGACTACCTGGCGAGCATGCCGCAGACGGCTCCGGTGCCGAAGGCCAAGGACACCGGCGTCGACTACACCAAGAAGGTCGTCTCCACCGGCTCGTACAAGTTCGAGAAGTACGACGAGGGCAAGCAGATAGTCCTCGTCCGCAACCCCGAGTGGGACGCCAAGACGGACCCGCTGCGCAAGCAGTACCCGGACAAGATCGTGGTGAACCTGAAGGTCAACAAGGCCACCATCGACAAGGACGTGATGGCCGGCGACACCATGATCGACATCCAGGGCACCGGTGTCGACGCCCAGACCCAGGCCCAGGTCCTCAAGAACAAGGACGAGCTGGCCAACACCGACAACGCGCTCGGCGGCCGTCTCGTCTACACGGCGATCAACACCAAGGTCGCGCCCTTCGACAACGTCGAGTGCCGCAAGGCCGTCCAGTACGCGATCGACAAGGTCGCCGTGCAGACCGCGATGGGCGGCCCGATCCGCGGCGACATCGCCTCCACCGTGCTGCCGACCGACGTCACGGGCTACGAGAAGGCCGACACGTACGCCACTGCGGACAACAAGGGTGACGTCACCAAGGCCAAGGAGCACCTGAAGGCCTGTGGCAAGGAGGGCGGCTTCAAGACCTCCATCTCCGCCCGTACCGACCGTCAGGGCGAGGTCGACGCGGCCACCGCGATCGTCGAGGCGCTGAAGAAGGTCGGCATCGAGGCCGACATCAAGCAGTACCCGTCGGGCAAGTACTTCTCGGACTACGCGGGCGTGCCCGCGTTCAACAAGAAGAACGACATCGGCCTGATCATGATGCAGTGGGGTGCCGACTGGCCCACCGGCTACGGCTTCCTGCAGCAGATCGTGCACGGCAAGGCCATCGGCGAGTCCGGTAACACCAACCTCTCCGAGCTGGACGACCCGGCGATCAACAAGCTGCTCGACGAGGCGATCGGCAACACCGACGAGGCCGCCCGCACCGCCGCGTACACCGAGGTCGACAAGAAGGTCATGGAGCAGGCCGCCATCGTGCCGCTGACCTACTTCAAGGTCCTGCTGTACCGCTCGCCGTACGCCACCAACCTGGTGTCGTCCTCGGCCTTCAGCGGTCAGTACGACTACCTCAACATCGGTGCCAAGGAAAAGAAGTAGCCCCGGAAGGCAGGTGAAGGCATTGGCGCCCGCGGGTGAGCACACCCGCGGGCGCCGGCGCCGGTCCTCGTGATCTCGTACATCATCCGCCGGACGATCGCGGCGGTGATCCTGCTGCTCGTCGTCACCGCGGTCACCTTCGGCATCTTCTTCATCCTGCCGAAGCTCGCCGGGCAGACGGTCGACCAGCTGGCACAGCAGTACATCGGCAAGAACCCCACGCCCGAGGACATCGCGGCGGTCAAGCGGAACCTGGGTCTGGACCTGCCGGTCTACGAGCAGTACTGGAACTTCATCAAGGGCATCGTCTCCGGTGCCACGTACGACCTCGGTCCCACCACGGTCCGCTGCGACGCGCCCTGCTTCGGCTACTCGTTCAAGGACCACCTGGAGGTCTGGCCGCAGCTCACCAGCCGCCTTCCGGTGACCATCTCCCTCGCTTCCGGCGCCGCCGTGCTGTGGTTGCTCGGTGGCATCACGGCCGGTGTCATCTCGGCCCTGAAGCCCGGGTCGATCTTCGACCGCTCCGCGATGGGTGTGGCGCTCGCGGGCGTCTCCCTGCCCATGTTCTTCACCGGTCAGCTGGCCCTGCTGCTGTTCAGCTACCAGCTGGAGATCTTCGGCAGAACGTACGTCCCCTTCACCGAGAACCCCTCGCAGTGGGCCAACACCCTCTTCCTGCCGTGGTGTTCGCTGGCGCTCCTCTACTCGGCCATCTACGCCCGGCTCACCCGCTCGGGCATGCTGGAGACGATGAACGAGGACTACATCCGCACCGCGCGGGCCAAGGGCCTGCGCGAGCGCAACGTGGTCGTCAAGCACGGTCTGCGGGCCGCGCTGACCCCGCTGGTGACCGTCTTCGGCATGGACGTCGGTCTGCTGCTGGGCGGTGCCCTCATCACCGAGAGCGTGTTCTCCCTGCACGGCATCGGTGAGTACGCGGTCCAGTCGATCAGCGCCAACGACCTGCCCCCGATCCTCGGGGTGACCCTGCTCGCGGCGTTCTTCGTCGTCTTCATGAACCTTGTGGTGGACCTGCTGTACGCCACGATCGACCCGCGGGTGAGGCTCTCGTGACCGAACTGTCCAAGACCGGGGCCGCCGTCGGCGAGCCCGCACGTGCCGGGGACGCCCCCGAGGCGTTCCTCGAAGTGCGCGACCTCAAGGTGCACTTCCCCACCGACGACGGCGTGGTCAAGTCCGTCGATGGCCTCTCCTTCCAGCTGGAGAAGGGCAAGACCCTCGGCATCGTGGGCGAGTCCGGCTCCGGCAAGTCGGTCACCTCGCTGGCGATCATGGGGTTGCACCGGCTCGGCGCGCGCGGCAAGAACGTGCGGATGTCCGGCGAGATCTGGCTCGACGGCAAGGAACTCGTCGGGGCGAGCCCCGACGAGGTACGCCGGCTGCGCGGCCGCGACATGGCGATGATCTTCCAGGACCCGCTGTCCGCGATGCACCCGTACTACAAGGTCGGCAGCCAGATCGTGGAGGCGTACCGCGTCCACCACGACGTCAGCAAGAAGGTCGCCCGCAAGCGCGCCATCGAACTCCTCGACCGCGTCGGCATCCCGGAGCCCCACAAGCGGGTCGACGGCTACCCGCACGAGTTCTCCGGCGGTATGCGCCAGCGCGCCATGATCGCCATGGCCCTGGTCAACAACCCGGAACTGCTGATCGCCGACGAGCCCACCACCGCGCTCGACGTGACCGTGCAGGCGCAGATCCTCGACCTGATCCGGGACCTGCAGAAGGAGTTCGGCTCCGCGGTCATCATCATCACGCACGACCTCGGCGTGGTCGCCGAGATCGCCGACGACATCCTGGTGATGTACGGCGGCCGTTGCGTGGAGCGCGGCCCGGTCGACCACATCTTCCACCAGCCCCAGCACCCCTACACCTGGGGCCTGCTCGGTTCGATGCCGCGCATCGACCGCGCGCAGACCGACCGGCTCATCCCGGTCAAGGGCCAGCCGCCGAGCCTCATCAACGTCCCCTCGGGCTGCGCCTTCAACCCGCGCTGCCCCTACGCGGACGTCCCCAAGGACAACATCACCCGCACCGAGCGCCCCGAGCTGCGCGAGGTCGGCGGCCGCCACTTCACCGCCTGCCACCTGTCGCAGGAGGACCGTACGCGGATCTGGACCGAAGAGATTGCGCCGAAGCTGTGAGCGAGACTGAGACCCGGGCCGCCGTGCCGGCCCCGCGCGCCGACGCCGACGAGAAACCGCTGCTCAGGGTCGAGGGCCTGGTCAAGCACTTCCCCATCAAGAAGGGCCTGCTCCAGCGGCAGGTCGGGGCGGTCAAGGCCGTCGACGGCATCGACTTCGAGGTCCGCCGGGGCGAGACCCTCGGCGTCGTCGGCGAGTCCGGCTGCGGCAAGTCGACCATGGGCCGGCTCATCACCCGTCTGCTCGAACCCTCCGGCGGGAAGATCGAGTTCGACGGCACGGACATCACGCACCTGAAGACCGCCGGGATGCGCCCGCTGCGCCGCGACATCCAGATGATCTTCCAGGACCCGTACGGCTCGCTGAACCCCCGGCACACCATCGGCACCATCGTCTCGGCGCCCTTCAAGCTCCAGGGCGTGGAGCCCGAGGGCGGGGTGAAGAAGGAGGTCCAGCGCCTCCTGGAGCTGGTGGGCCTGAGCCCGGAGCACTACAACCGCTACCCGCACGAGTTCTCCGGCGGTCAGCGCCAGCGCATCGGCATCGCCCGCGCGCTCGCCCTGAAGCCCCGGATGGTCGTCGCGGACGAGCCGGTCTCCGCGCTCGACGTCTCGATCCAGGCCCAGGTCGTCAACCTGATGGACGACCTCCAGGACGAACTCGGCCTGACGTACGTGATCATCGCGCACGACCTCTCCGTCGTCCGGCACGTCTCCGACCGCATCGCGGTGATGTACCTCGGCAAGATCGTCGAGCTGGCCGACCGGGACTCGCTCTACGCGGCGCCGATGCACCCGTACACCAAGGCGCTGCTGTCGGCCGTGCCGATCCCGGACCCGTCGCGCCGGGGCGCCAAGAGCGAGCGCATCCTGCTCAAGGGCGATGTGCCCTCGCCGATCGCGCCGCCGAGCGGCTGCCGCTTCCACACCCGGTGCTGGAAGGCGACACAGGTCTGCAAGACCACCGAGCCGCCGCTCGCCGAGCTGAAGCCCGGTCAGCGGGTCGCCTGCCACCACCCGGAGAACTTCGAGGACCAGCAGCAGCAGGACGTCGTCCTGCTGACGGCCGCGAAGGAGGCCGGCGAGCTGGTACCGGACACGGTGAAGAAGACGGAGACGCCGGAGGAGCCCGAGACGCCCGAGACGCCCGAGGAGCCTGAGGCGCCGGCGGGCCCGGAAGAGCCCGCGGCGTCCGAGGAACCCGGTAAAGACTGACGCCAGACGGTGTGCGCCTTGCATTGCAAGGCGCACACCTGTTTGCGGGGCAGAATGTACGGGTGTCCCCATACCCTCTCGACCTGATCGGCATCTTCGTCTTCGCCATCTCCGGCGCACTGCTGGCCGTCCGCAAGAACTTCGACATCTTCGGCATCGCCGTCCTCGCCGAGGTCACCGCGCTCGGCGGCGGGCTGTTCCGCGACCTGATCATCGGCGCCGTACCGCCGGCCGCCTTCACCGACCTCGGCTACTTCCTCACCCCGCTGCTCGCCGCCCTCCTCGTCTTCTTCCTCCATCCGCACGTGGAGCGCATCCAGACCGGCGTGAACGTCTTCGACGCGGCCGGACTCGGCCTCTTCTGTGTCGCGGGCACGACGAAGGCGTACGACTACGGCCTCGGCCTGACCGCCTCCGCCGCCCTCGGCCTCGCCACGGCCGTCGGCGGCGGTGTGCTGCGGGACGTCCTCGCCAACGAAGTGCCCTCCCTGCTGCGCTGGGACCGCGACCTGTACGCCGTGCCCGCGATGGTCGGTGCCGCGACGGTGGTCCTGTGCATCGAGCTCGACGCCCTCACCCCGCTCACCTCCGCCCTCGCCGCGATCGCGGCGTTCGTGCTGCGCCTGCTGGCGATGCGCTACCACTGGCGGGCCCCGAGGGCGTGGAACCGGCGGTCGTCGGCCGTGGAGGGGGAGGCGTAAGGGCCGAGGCGTAAGGGGCGAGGCCACCCCACAGCATAAAGCTACCGCTTAGTAATGAGCTGTTGTACGGTTCATCCATGCCCGAAGCAGCTTCCGTACAGGCCACCGTCGGCGACAGCGAGTTCGACCGGGACACCGCGGTCACCCGGCGGGTCCCCGGCGTCTACGACATCGACCTCTCCGCCGGCTGGACGATCATCGGCGCCGTCAACGGCGGCTATCTCCTGGCCGTCCTCGGACGCGCCCTCGCCGACGCGCTCCCGCACGACGACCCGTTCACGATCTCCGCGTACTACCTGACCGCGTCCCAGCCCGGCCCCGCGGTCGTCCGCACGGACGTCGTCCGCACCGGCCGGACCCTGTCGACCGGCCAGGCCTCCCTCTTCCAGTACGACGACGAGGGCCGCGAGATCGAGCGGATACGCGTCCTCGCCTCCTACGGCGACCTGGACTCCCTCCCGGACGACGTCCGGACGACGGCGAAGCCGCCCGCGATCCCGCCGATCGAGCAGTGCTTCGGCCCCCAGGACGCTCCCGGCCCCGTCCCCGGCGGCTCCGCCATCGCCGACAGGCTGTTCCTGAAGCTCGACCCGGCGACGCTGGGCTGGGCCCTGGGCGCACCCTCCGGCAAGGGTGAGATGCGGTCCTGGTTCGGGCTCGCCGACGGCCGTGACGCCGACCCGTTCTCCCTGCTCCTCGCGGTGGACGCGCTGCCGCCGACCGCCTTCGAGATGGGTCTGAAGGGCTGGGTGCCGACGGTCGAGCTGACCGCGCACATCCGGTGCCGCCCGGCGCCGGGACCGCTCCGGGTCGCCATCACCACCCGCAACCTCGCCGGGGGCTTCCTGGAGGAGGACGCCGAGGTCTGGGACAGCGCGGACCGACTGGTCGCCCAGTCGCGGCAGTTGGCGAGGGCCAGGCTGTCGGACTGAGTCGACGGTCTCCGGGTGCCGAACTCCTGGTGCCCAAGAGGCCCCCGAGCAGGGTTGATTCGATGAGGGCGCGCCCCGAACGCGGGGCGCGCCCTACCCGCGCGCGTGCGCGAACGCGCGCGGAGATGTGTCAGTCCAGCCAGTGGTGACAGCCGATGCTGATCAGCCGCATCCGTCGGCCCGCCAGCCGGGTCACCCGCAGGCGCTCCTCCTCCGGCTGGCCCTGGGCCTCCAGGAACAGCGAGGCGGTCATCAGCATCTGGTCGACGTACAGGCCCGCGAGCATCAGCCGGTCGTCGTCCGTCCACCCCGCGGTCTCCGGCCGCTTGGCCAGCTCGCCGCGCACCTCCTCGGCGAACCGGGTCAGTTGGCCCTGGATGGCGTCCCGCACCGGCTGGACCCCGCTGTGCCGTTCGCGCGCGATGAACCGGACGTGTGCGGGGTACCCGTCGACATGGCGGGCGATCAGCTCCACGGCGCGCTCGACGAGTTCGTCACTGTCGCCCACCGCCGACATCAGGTCCGCGAGCACGGGGTGCAGACTGCCGAGCACCTCCTCGACCAGCGCGACACCGAGGTCCGCGGTCGACCGGAAGTGCCGGTAGAACGCGGTGGGGGCGACGCCCACGGCGCGGGTGACCTCGCGAAGTCCCAGGCTGCTGAGGCTCTGCTCCTCCAGCAGGGCCAGCGCGGCGTCCATGAGCGCCCGCCGGGTCTTCTGCTTCTGCACCTGCCGGACGCCGAACGTGTGACTCATGCCATGCAGTTAACAACTGTTCTCCGTAATTGCAAAGCCGGGCAGCGCGCTAGACTCGGGAGTCAGTGAACAACTGTAACTACAACCGTTCACCCAACTGTCACGAGAGGCGTTCCCACGATGTTGTTCCTCGTCGCCGCACTTCTTCTGCTGGGTGTCGTCCTGGGCACCGTGGCTCACGTGCCGCCGGCCGTCTCGACCGTGCTGGCCGTCGGTATCGCCCTCTGGCTGGCGATCTTCGCGTACCGCGAGCGCCAATCCCGCCGCGGCCGCGGCACGCACTGACCGTCCGCCGCGACGGCCACCGCCACAGCGGCAGCCACCGCCACCGTCGAACGACCGTCCGCCGAGAACCCGTTGGGAGCAGATCGACCATGCAGCTCACCGCCGCACGTCAGCAGACCGGAACCACCACGTCCCGTCCCCGGGGCCGGGACGCCGACGGCATGGCCGTCGCCTCCTTCGTCCTAGTAGACTGTCGCGGCTAGTTTTTGGGATAGAGGTGGCGCAGTTTGATGCGTGCGTCGTGGGTGGTGAACTGCCAGTTCACCTGACGCTGGTCGGTGTTGGTGGCGTTCTGCCAGGCTGAGAGTTCGGTGTTGAGGGTGTCGAGGTCGCTGATCCGGCGGTCGAGGCATTGCCGGGTCAGTGCGGAGAGTTCGATCTCGGCGATGTTGAGCCATGACCCGTGCTTGGGCGTGTGGTGGATCTCGAGGCGTTGGGCCAGGGCGAATGCCTCTTCGGGTTCGAACGCCTCGTACAACGAGGCGATGTTGTGGGTGTTGAGGTTGTCCATCACCAGCACCACGGTCTCGGCGTCGGGGTAGTCCACGCTCAGTAACTGTTTGACCTGGCTTACCCAGTCGATCCGGGTCCGCCGGGACAGTGCCTGAACGCGACGCCACCCGCGCAGGGGTTCGACCCACACGAAGATCGAGGACGTGCCGCAGCGGATGTACTCGCTGTCCTGGCGGGCGTCGTGACCAGGGCGGGCCGGGAGTGGGTCGCGGGCATCGCCGAGGAGCTGGTAGGGCTTCTCGTCCATGCACACCACCGGACGTGCCGGGTCGTAGGGCCGGGCATAGACGGCCAGCACGTCTTCCATCCGGGCCGCGAACTCCGCGTTCGCCCGGGGTGGGATGGTCCAGCACTTTCTCAGGTGAGGGCGCAGTTCCGTTTTTTTAAGACCCGCCCGATGGTGGAGTGGTCCAGATCGGGGATGTCCTCGGCCAGCGCGACATGTTTCTCCAGCAGCCGCAGCGACCACCGGGTATGGCCCTGGGGTGGCTGTGAGCACGCCATCGCGATCAGCCGGGCTTCGACCTCGCCGGTCACCGGCGAGGGCACCGGTGGGAGGTCGCGCTTCTTCCGCGCGATCGTGGCGTGCACATCGCCACCGGTCTCGGCGAAACGCTTGGCGACCAGCCGTAACGTCTCACCGGAGACGCCGAGCCGGGCCGCGATCACCGCCTTGGGATCCACGTCTCCCACCGAGGTGTCCAGTGCTAGCAGTACACGCGCACGCATGATCATCGAGGCCCCACGAACACCCGTGGTGGTCACCCGGACCAACTCCTCACGATCCTGCGGTGTCAACCTGACCGGCCGCTTCTTCTGTGAACCCATGACGACAGTCCTGTCCGGCAAAAGGGAAGGAGGAACCCACCAGACACCAGCCTCCCAACCAGACACGCCACAACTAAGCAGCGACGCACTACTAGGCCTGCTGGGCCTCCTCGTGCTCAACCTCTTCCTCGGCCCCATCGCGATCGTCCTCGCGGCGGTGGCCCTCAAGCGCGGCACGACACGACGGGGCCGCGCCTTCCTGGGCCTCGGCCTGGGCGTCGCCGACCTGATCGTCCTCGCCACCCTGATGCAGACGACGAACACCGTCTCCTGGAGCATCTGACGGTCGAGGGCCGAGAGCGCGGCCAGGAGCACCAGGTGCTCTTACGGCCAAGTCCGGGCCGCACCGCTGAGGCCACCCGAACACGGCCCCGTAGAATCGGCTCACCATGGCTTACCTCGACCACGCGGCGACCACCCCGATGCTCCCCGAGGCGGCAGAGGCCCTGACCGCCCAGCTGGGCGTCACCGGCAACGCCTCCTCGCTGCACGCCTCCGGCCGCCGAGCGCGGCGCACCGTCGAGGAGGCCCGCGAGACCCTCGCCGAGGCCCTCGGGGCCCGGCCCAGCGAGGTGGTCCTCACCTCCGGCGGCACCGAGGCCGACAACCTCGCCGTGAAGGGTCTCTACTGGTCCCGCCGCGACGCCGACCCGGCCCGCACCCGGGTCCTGGCCAGTCCCGTCGAACACCACGCGGTCCTCGACGCCGTCCACTGGCTCGGCGACCACGAGGGCGCCACCGTCGAGTACCTCCCGGTCGACCCGTACGGCCGGGTCCACCCCGATGCCCTCCGCGAGGCCGTCGCCCGCAACCCCGACGACGTCGCCCTGGCCACCGTGATGTGGGCCAACAACGAGATCGGCACGATCATGCCGGTCCGCGAACTCGCCGACGTGGCGGCGGAGTTCGACGTCCCGCTGCATGCCGACGCGGTCCAGGCGTTCGGTCAGGTTCCGGTCGACTTCGAGGCCTCCGGGCTCGCCGCGATGACCGTCTCCGGTCACAAGATCGGCGGCCCGTACGGCATCGGCGCGCTGCTGCTGGGCCGCGAGTACAGCCCCGTACCCGTGCTGCACGGCGGCGGCCAGGAGCGCCATGTCCGCTCCGGCACTCTCGACGTCCCGGCCGTCGCCTCCTTCGCGGTCGCCGGCCGGCTGGCCGCCGAGCAGCGCGAGTGGTTCGCCCGGGAGATCGGCACCCTGCGCGACGCCCTCGTCGAGGCGGTCCGTACGGCGGTGCCGGACGCCGTGCTGGGCGGTGACCCGTCCCCCGCGGGACGCCTTCCGGCCAACGCGCACTTCACGTTCCCCGGCTGCGAGGGCGACTCGTTGCTGCTGCTCCTCGACGCCCAGGGCATCGAGTGCTCCACGGGTTCCGCCTGCACGGCCGGCGTCGCCCAGCCCAGCCATGTCCTCCTCGCCACCGGCACCGACCCCGACCTGGCCCGCGGCACCCTCCGCTTCTCCCTCGGCCACACCTCCACGGAGGCGGACGTCGAGGCGGTCGCGAAGGCGATCGGCCCGGTGGTGGAACGCGCCCGCACCGCGGGCCTGAGCTGAGCCGATCAGGCCCCGGAACCAGGCGCGGGACCGTCGAGGTTCAGGCCGGCGTGGACGCCCCGGTCTTCGCCGCCGCGCGCACCAGCTTCATGTAGCGGTCCCAGTCCCAGCCCTCTCCGGGGTCCGTGTGGTCCGTCCCCGGGACCTCGACATGGCCGAGGATGTGCTCGCGGTCGAGAGGGATGTCGTACCGCGCGCAGATCCGGGCCGTCAGCCGTGCGGAGGCCTCGTACATCTCGTCGGTGAAGTCCTCGGGCTTCTCGACGAAACCCTCGTGCTCGATGCCGACACTGCGCTCGTTGTAGTCGCGGTTGCCCGCGTGGTACGCCACGTCCAGCTCGCGGATCATCTGGGCGACATGGCCGTCCTTGCGGACGATGTAGTGCGCCGCCGCGCCGTGTGCCGGGTCCTGGAAGACCTTCACCGCGCTGTCGAAGCTGCCCTGGGTGACATGGATGATCACCATGTCTATGCCGAAGTCGTCCGGCCGGTCCGCCAGTCGCCAGTTCGCGTCCGACGCCGCCACCCACTTCGCACCCGTGTAGTCGACCTCGCCGTCCTTGCGCGGCTTCGCGACCCCCGGCACCCGCCACCACGCGCGCGTCAGCTCGTCCCGCGCCACCACGGCGGTACCGACGGCGGCCACGGCCGTGCCGATGAGCAGCGCGCGGCGGCCGACGCGGCGGTCCGCGTCCCCGCCGCCGGAGGCGCTCGCTCCGCCGCTCCCGGAACCGTTCTTCGAAGCCCTTCTCGTTCCCACGAGCTGTCAACGGATACTCGCGGGCTCCGGTTCCCGGCGCCCCGTACCCTGGAAGGGTTATGACTGAGATCTCGCAGCGCACCCGCCCCCTCCGTGTCCTCGCCGCCATGTCCGGCGGGGTCGACTCCGCCGTGGCCGCCGCCCGCGCGGCGGAAGCCGGGCACGACGTGACGGGCGTCCATCTGGCGCTGTCCGCGAACCCGCAGTCCTTCCGGACCGGCGCGCGCGGCTGCTGCACGATCGAGGACTCCCGGGACGCCCGCCGCGCCGCGGACGTCATCGGCATCCCCTTCTACGTCTGGGACCTCGCCGAGCGCTTCCGCGAGGACGTCGTCGAGGACTTCATCGCCGAGTACGAGGCGGGGCGGACCCCGAACCCCTGCCTGCGCTGCAACGAGAAGATCAAGTTCGCGGCCCTGCTCGACAAGGCCCTCGCCCTGGGCTTCGACGCCGTCTGCACGGGCCACTACGCCCAGGTGATCGTGCGGGAGGACGGCACGCGGGAGCTGCACCGCGCCTCCGACATGGCCAAGGACCAGTCCTACGTCCTCGGCGTGCTCGACGACCGGCAGCTCGCCCACGCCCTGTTCCCCCTCGGCGACACGGTGACGACGAAGGACGAGATCCGCGCGGAGGCCGAGCGCAGGGGACTGGCGGTCGCCAAGAAGCCCGACTCCCACGACATCTGCTTCATCGCCGACGGCGACACCCAGGGCTTCCTCGCCCACCGGCTGGGCCGCTCCGAGGGCGACATCCTCGACGAGTCCGGCAACGTCCTGGGCACTCACGAGGGCGCCTACGGCTACACCATCGGCCAGCGCAAGGGCCTGCGCATCGGTACGCCCGCCCCCGACGGCAAGCCGCGCTACGTCCTCGACATCTCCCCGGTGGACAACACGGTGACGGTCGGCCCGGCCGCCGCCCTCGACGTCGACGCCCTGACCGCGATCCGCCCCCGCTGGTGCGGCGCGGCACCCACCGGCCCCGGCACCTACACGGCCCAGCTGCGCGCCCACGGCGGCGAGACCGAGGTCCGCGCGGAGCTGGTCGACGACGAGCTCCAGGTCCGCTTCACCGAGCCGGTCCGGGGCGTGGCCCCCGGGCAGGCGATCGTCCTGTACGACGGCACGCGTGTGGTGGGGTCGGCGACGATCGCGTCGACCACGCGCGCGCGGGCGGGCGTGGTGTAGCTCCACGGCCACGATCGTCCCCCTCCGGGTAGCCGTCCGCGCGTGCGCGGCGCAGGCTGCTTGGTGTGCTCGTCGAGCCCAGCCGGAGGCCCTGACGGGCCGCAGGGGGGACGTAGGAGGCCGTGATGACAGCCATAGATCCGTCCGGGCAGCCGGGAAACCCGTCCGAGCGGCCCGAGAACCCCTCCGGGGGGCCCGAAAACCCCACCGGGCGGTCCGGGAACCCCTCTAGGCAGGCCGGGAACCCGTCCGAGCAGTCAGGGAACTTGGCCGAGCGGCCCGGGAGAGCGTCCGGGCAGGCCGTGGACCCGTCCGGGAGGGGTTCCGGACGCGGGCGTCAGTCCAGGAACCGGCGGAGTCTCACCCACCGCGTCCGCTACGCGCTGCGTCACCCCCGGCGCGTGCCCGCGCACGCCCGGCGGGTCGCGCGGGACACCTGGCTTCAGCTCAAGCACCGCGACCACATCTCCTACTACCGGGCCGTCATGGCCGCCGACACGGCGCGCAGCCCGGAGGCCGCCGTCGGGCACAACCCGTCGGTCGAGAAGTGGGAACGCATGGGCCGGATGCAGTTCGAGTACCTCCTGCGGCACGGCCTGGAGCCACGGCACCGGATGCTGGAGATCGGCTGCGGGAACCTGCGGGCCGGTCGGCTGTTCATCGACCACCTGGACACCGGCAACTACTACGGCATCGACATCTCGCCGGCCATCCTCATGGAGGCGCAGCGCACCCTCGCCCGAGAGGGTCTGCAGGCCAAGCTGCCGCATCTGGCGCTCGTCGCCGACCTCACCTTCTCCTTCCTGCCCTCCGGGTACTTCGACGTCGTCCACGCGCACAGCGTGTTCTCCCACTCGCCGCCGCACGTCATCGAGCAGTGCCTCGCCCACGTGGGCCGGGTCCTCGCCCCGGGCGGCTTCTTCGACTTCACCTTCGGCCGCACCGAGGGCGCCGAACACCAGGTGCTGCACGAGGACTTCTACTACCGGACCGAGACCCTCGTCGAACTCGCCCGCACATACGGCCTGTCCGCCCGCCTGATGGACGACTGGGAGGACCTGCCGCACCGCCAGTCGAAGATCCGCGTGACGGTGGCGGAGGAAGCCGGTGGACCGGCGGACCCCGATGTCGGTGCCGCCCCCTAACGTGGACGTATGAAATCTGTGTCTTCCTCTCCGCCGCCGACCTCGCCGACCGCTACACGGGCCCCGCGAAGGACTTCGCCAAGCTGATCGGCAAGGGCGGACACACCCTGGTGTGGGGCGGTTCGGACGTCGGGCTGATGAAGGTGGTCGCCGACGGTGTGCAGGAGGCGGGCGGCAGACTGCTGGGCGTCTCCGCCGAGTTCCTGTCGGCGAAGGCACGGCCCGGCACCGACGAGATGGTGGTCGCCCGGGATTTGGCCTGGGGGCACCTCCCACGCCCTTAAGGCAGTGGGGGAGCCAAGCGGCTGCTGCTGGAGAAGGCCGACGCGGTCGTCATCATGGTCGGCGGCACCGGCACGCTCGACGAGGCGACCGAGATCCTGGAGCTGAAGAAGCACGGCCACACCGAGATGCCGGTGGTCCTGCTGAACACCGCCGGTTTCTACGACGGGTTGAAGGAGCAGTTCCGGCGCATGGAGGACGAGGGCTTCCTGCCTCGCCCGCTCACCGACCTGGTCTTCTTCGCGGAGGAGCCGGTGGGGGCGATGGCTTATCTGGAGGAGAGCCGGGGCGTCGCCTGAGGCCGGGTGAGCGCGAGGCGGGGGCAGCGTGGGGCCGGGTGAGCGTGAGGGTGCGCCCCGGATGATGCGAGCATGACCGCATGGCTACTCATGTGATCACCGGGGCGGGTTCCGGCATCGGCGCGGCCGTCGCCCGACGGCTGCACGAGCGCGGCGACGACCTCGTGCTGCACGCGCGCGACGCGGGGCGGGCGAAGGAGCTGGCGGCTCAGTTCCCGGGGGCGCGGACCCTGGTCGGCGATCTGGCGGACCCGGACAAGCTGTCCTGGGCCTTCTCCCACCAGACCCTGCCCGACCGGGTGGACTCGCTGCTGCACATCGCGGGTGTGGTCGACCTCGGCGCGGTGGGCGACCTGACCCCGAAGACCTGGCGGCACCAGCTCAACGTCAACCTCGTCTCGCCCGCCGAGCTGACCCGTCACTTCCTGCCCCCACTGCGGGCCGCGCGGGGGCACGTGGTGTTCGTCAACTCGGGCGCGGGGCTCAACGCGCACGCGGACTGGTCCGCCTACGCGGCCTCCAAGCACGGGCTCAAGGCACTCGCCGACTCCCTGCGCTGGGAGGAGCACGGCAATGGGATCCGGGTGACCACGGTCTACCCCGGGCGCACCGCCAGTCCCATGCAGGCGAAGGTCCACCAGCAGGAGGGCAAGGAGTACGACGCCTCGCGGTGGATCGCGCCGGAGTCGGTCGCCACGACGATCCTCATGGCCCTGGACCTCCCCCGGGACGCGGAGGTGAACGACCTCACGGTCCGCCCCGGCGCCTGACAACTCGGGGGGTGCGTGTTTCGGCGGCGGGTGCGGGTGAGCGGGGCTTCTCGCGCAGTTCCCCGCGCCCCTAAAGGATTCAGGCCCTGCGGGCCTGAAAAAAGCCGGGGCGCAGCCCCGCTTTTTCAGGGGCGCGGGGAACTGCGCGAGAAGCCCCACCGGAGCCGCACCCGACAACGCGCCCCCAGCGGAGCCGTACGCTTCGGTGCGTGAGCGAAGACTTCAGTTTCGGCCCGGCCACCGGCGTGGGATCCATGCCGGGCGGGGACGCCAGAGAAGCCGCCAAGACAGTCACCGGCACCTTCGAGTGGCCGCAGACAGGCATGGCGCACCTCCCCGAACTCCCCGCCCGAGGCCCCGGCGCCGATATGATCGGCAGAACCGCCGGCCTGCTCGTCGAGCTGTACGCCCGCGTGGAACCCAGCGGCTGGCGCATCGGCGACCGCCCGGGCCGGGACACCAAGCGGGCCAGGTCGTGGCTGGGCGAGGACCTCGACGCGCTGGAGGAGTTCACCCAGGGGTACGAGGGCCCGCTGAAGGTCCAGGCCGTCGGCCCCTGGACCCTCGCCACCGCGCTGGAGCTGAAGAACGGTGAGGCCGCCCTCTCCGACCCCGGCGCCTGCCGCGACCTCGCCGGCTCGCTCGCCGAGGGCCTGCGCCAGCACCTCGCCGAGGTGCGGCGGCGCGTCCCCGGCGCCCGGATCGTGCTCCAGCTCGACGAGCCGTCCCTGATCGCCGTCCTGCGCGGCCAGGTCAAGAGCGCCAGCGGCTACCGCACCCACCGCGCCGTGGACCGCCAGCTCGTCGAGGCCACCCTCAGGGACGTCATCGGCGTCCACGCGGAGCACGGGCCCGTCGTCGTGCACTCCTGCGCCCCCGACGTACCCTTCGCGCTCCTGCGTCGCGCCGGTGCCACCGGTATCTCCTTCGACTTCACCTTGCTCACTGAGCGTGACGACGACATGATCGGGGAAGCGGTGGAAGGAGGCACGAAGCTGCTCGTCGGTGTCGTGCCGACCACCGAGGGGGCATTGTCAGAGGCTGCCGGTAGCGTCATGGGGGTCAGGACGCTGTGGCGCAGGCTGGGACTGCATCCGGGGCTGCTCGCGGAGGCGGTCACGGTCACTCCGACGTGCGGACTCGCGGGGGTCTCCCCGGCGTACGCACGCCGGGCGCTCGCCCACTGCGTCAAGGCGGCGAGATCCCTCGCGGACAACCCAGAGTGACGGAGGACAACACGGTGGCCGGCGACAAGGACGCACAGCCCACATCGGTGCCCGCCGAGGCGGCGGTGCCCGCCGAGGCCCGCGAGAAGCACGCGCGGCTCGCCGAACAGATCGAGGAGCACCGCTTCCGTTACTACGTGAAGGACGACCCGATCGTCAGCGACGCGGAGTTCGACGAACTCCTGCGCACGCTGGAGGCGTTGGAGGACGAGTACAGCGAGCTGCGCACCCCGGACTCGCCGACGCAGAAGGTGGCCGTCGAGTACGAGACCGACCTCGCCGAGGTCGAGCACCGCGAGCGCATGCTCTCCCTCGACAACGTCTTCGACGACGAAGGGCTCGCCGCCTGGGCCGAGCGCGTCGCCAAGGACGTCGGCACCTCCGACTACCACCTGCTGTGCGAGCTCAAGATCGACGGCCTCGCGGTGAACCTGACGTACGAGGACGGCAGGCTCACCCGAGCCGCCACCCGGGGCACCGGCCGGACCGGCGAGGACATCACGCCCAACGTCATGACGATCGCCGAGATCCCGCACCGGCTGAAGGGCGACCGCGTCCCTGGGCTCGTCGAGATCCGGGGCGAGGTCTACTTCCCGATGGAGGCATTCCAGGGCCTCAACGAACGCCGGGTGGCGGCCGGCGAGAAGCCGTACGCCAACCCCCGCAACTCCGCCTCGGGTTCACTGCGCCAGAAGGACCCCAAGGTCACCGCGACCCTGCCGCTGCACATGGTCGTCCACGGCATCGGCGCCCTGGAGGGCTTCGACGGCGGCTTCACCCGCCTCTCCCAGGCCTACGACCTCCTCAAGTCGTGGGGCCTGCCCACCGCCGAGCACAACAGCGTGGTCGACGACCTCGACGGCGTACGGGAGTTCATCGCCTACTACGGCGAGCACCGCCACTCCGTGGCGCACGAGATCGACGGCGCGGTCGTCAAGCTCGACGAGATCCGGCTCCAGGGCCGTCTCGGATCGACGGCCCGCGCACCCCGTTGGGCGATCGCCTACAAGTACGCGCCGGAAGAGGTCAACACCAAGCTCATCGACATCAAGGTGGGCGTCGGCCGCACCGGCCGGGTCACCCCGTACGCCCAGGTCGAGCCGGTCACGGTGGCGGGCTCCGAGGTCGAGTTCGCCACCCTGCACAACCAGGAGGTCGTCAAGGCCAAGAACGTCCTCATCGGTGACACGGTCGTCATCCGCAAGGCCGGGGACGTCATCCCCGAGATCCTCGGGCCGGTCGTGGCGCTGCGCGACGAGAACGAGACGCGTCCCTTCGTGATGCCGAGCGAGTGCCCGGAGTGCGGGACGCCGCTGCGCGCGATGAAGGAGGGCGACATCGATCTGCGGTGCCCCAACGCCCGTAGCTGTCCCGCCCAGTTGAGAGAGCGCGTCTCGTATCTGGCGGGCCGGGAGTGCCTGGACATCGAGCACTTCGGCGGTGTCGCCGCCGCGGCACTGACCCGCCCGCTGGAGCCGGCCGACCCGCCCCTGGTCGACGAGGGCGACCTCTTCGACCTCACCGTGGAGAAGCTGCTCCCCATCAAGGCCTACGTCCTGGACGCGGACAGCGGCCTGCCCAAGCACGACCCGAAGACGGGCGAACCGAAGGTCGTCACGGTCTTCGCCAACCAGAAGGGCGAGCCCAAGAAGAACACCCTCGCGCTGCTCCAGAAGATCGAGGAGGCCAAGAGCCGTCCGCTCGCCCGCTTCCTCAACGGGCTCTCCATCCGCCACGTCGGACCGGTCGCCGCCCAGGCCCTGGCCCGCGAGTTCCGTTCGATCGAGCGGATCGAGCAGGCCACGGAGGAGGAACTCACCGCGGTCGACGGGGTCGGCGCCATCGTCGCCACGGCGCTCAAGGAGTGGTTCGCCGAGGAGTGGCACCGGGAGATCATCCGTAAGTGGAAGGCGGCCGGAGTCCCCCTGGAGGACAAGGGCGCCGGCGAGGACGAAGGTCCCAGGCCCCTCGAAGGGCTGACGGTCGTCGTGACCGGCACACTCGAACACCACACGCGCGACGGGGCCAAGGAGGCACTGCAGAGCCGGGGCGCCAAGGTGACCGGCTCGGTGTCGAAGAAGACCTCCTTCGTCGTGGTCGGTGAGAACCCGGGCTCCAAGTTCGACAAGGCGATGCAGCTCAAGGTACCCGTCCTGAACGAGGACGGCTTCGCCGTCCTGCTCGAACAGGGACCGGACGCGGCCGCGGAAGTCGCGCTCCCGATCGAGGAGTAGGGGTTGAAGGTCACCCGTTCGGCGCATACCAGATGCATACGGGTGGCCGGTCGCATTCGGGCAACCGACACCGACCGCTGCCCGTGGAAGCCTTGTGCGGCCTACTGTTGAGATGTGCGCCTGCCGTGCCCGGACGCGTGGCGGGTTCTCGGACGCGGTGTCGCCCCGGGTAGTCCGGGAGCAACGGGCCGCGTGGCGTGGGCACCGCCGGCTGTGAGAGGGACGGGAATGGAACCGACCGAGAGCGTCGCCCCGGACTCGCGGCTGCGCCTGCGCCGGGTCTCCGGGGCCTGGCGACGGGGCCGCTCCCTGCTCATGGGAGAACGCCCGTTCGGGGGAGGCCGCGAGTCCGGACCTCGGGAGCCGGGCAGCCGGGGACCCACGAGCCCGGATCCGGGGAGCCGGGAGCGGGGACCCGGCCGGGCGACGGGGACGGAGCCCAGGACCGGGGTCACCTGGCCGCCGGGCCGTGCGGGTGCGAGCGCACGCGGCCCGCTCGTACCGGGCCCGGCACAGCTCACCTCCGGCACCGCGGTCGACGCGGGCCGGGCGCCCACCCTCACCGGCTCGCTCGGCGAGAGCCGCGGCCACGAGCTACCGGGCCACGAAGCCGACCGGCACCTGTCCTGGCCCGCACTGCCCGCCGTGATCGTGGGCCTGGCCGGCGCCATCCTGGGCGCCGGGTTCTACCGGGCGTTCGCGGGGCAGCACGCCCTCTTCCCGGCCGGAGCGGTCGGCTGGTCCCTCGCCCTGCTCACCGGCATCATCGTCGGCCACCTCGTCGCCATGGGCCGCGCCCGCTGGTGGGGCGGCACCGGCTCCGGAGCCGCCCTCACCCTCGCCGTCCTGCTGCTCTACGGCTGGGTGGCGGCCGGCATGGTCAGCCTCACGGTCGTCGTGCTCGTCGGCGTCGCCCGCCGGGGGCGCTGGCGCCAGGGCGTGCTGCACGGCGCGGTCGACATCCTCGGCATCGGCGCCGCCGCGCTCGTCCTGCGGGTCTTCGGCCGGGTCCCCTCGGTGGAACACCCCTGGGACCCGGACAGCTGGAACCTCTACTCGGCGCCCCAGGTGGCCCTGGTCGCGATCGCCTATCTCGTGGTCAGCCGCGTCCTGCTCTGGTACCTGGCCGCACCGCGCGGCGGTCTGCCCACCGTCGCGCGCACGGCCCTGGTCAGACAGGGTCTCGTCGCCGTCGCGCTGCTCGGCATCGCTCCGCTGGTCTGTGTCGTCGCCCTCGCCCAGCCGCTGCTGCTGCCGCTCTTCGCCATCCCCCTCATCGCGCTCGACTCCACCCTGTGGATCGCCCGCGCCCGGGCCGAGGAACAGCTGCGCGACCCGCTCACCGGACTGCCGAACCGTCAGTGGCTGCTGGAACGCACCTGGACCGCCCTGGACGACGCCGAACGCATCGGGGCGAGATCGGCACTGATGCTGATCGACCTCGACCGTTTCCGGTCCGTCAACGACACGCTCGGGCACCTCGCGGGTGACCGGCTGCTGTTGCAGATAGCCGACCGGCTGCGGGTCGCCCTGCCCCGCGGAGCGGAGGCCGCGCGACTCGGCGGCGACGAGTTCGCCGTCCTGCTGCCCGTCGCCGACTCCACCACGTCCGCGTCGCGCGTCGCCCGCAACCTCGTCGCCGCGCTCGGCTCACCGCTCGACCTCGACGGGCTCACCCTCGTCCTGGAGGCCAGCGCCGGGCTCGCCGTCTTCCCCGACCACGCGCTCGACGCGGAGGGGCTGCTGCGGCGGGCGGACGTGGCGATGTACCAGGCGAAGCGGGACCGTACGGGTGTCGAGGTCTACGAGTCCAAGCGGGACTCCAACACCCCGGACCGGCTCGGTCTGCTCGGCGACCTGCGGCGTGCGCTGGACGCGCGCGAGGTCGAGCTGCACTACCAGCCCAAGGTCCGCTTCGACGGGCAGGTCGCCGGTCTG
Source organism: Streptomyces sp. MNU76 (assembly GCF_020982545.1). GTDB lineage: Bacteria > Actinomycetota > Actinomycetes > Streptomycetales > Streptomycetaceae > Streptomyces. Next base: position 208,547 of record NZ_JAJKLK010000021.1, read on the forward strand.
GAGGCGCTGGTGCGGTGGGTGCACCCCGAGCGGGGGAAGGTACCGCCGGACGAGTTCATAGCGATCGCCGAGTCGTCCGGGCTGATGCCGCATCTGACGGAGTACGTCCTGGACACGGCCCTCGCGCAGGTGGCGAGGTGGCGGGCGCAGGGGCTCCACGTGCCTGTCGCCGTGAACGTGTCCCCGCGTGACGTCCACACCCCCGGGTTCGCGGGGGCGGTGGCCGCGCGGCTCGCCCGGCACGGGGTGCCGGCCGGGGCGCTTCAGCTGGAGATAACGGAACACGTGCTCCTGGAGGACCCGCAGCGGGCCGCGGACACGCTGGCCGGGCTGACCGGGCACGGGGTGAAGATGTCGCTCGACGACTTCGGGACCGGGTACTCGTCGCTGGTGCACCTGCGGCGGCTGCCGGTGAGCGAGCTGAAGATCGACCGGTCGTTCGTGGCGCGGCTGGCCATCGACAACGAGGACGCGGAGATCGTGCGCTGCACGGTCGATCTCGCGCACTCGCTGGGTCTGCTCGTCGTGGCGGAGGGCGTCGAGGACGACGAGACGTGGGAGCGGTTGCGGGACCTCGGGTGCGACGCGGTGCAGGGATGGCTCGTCGCTGCCGCGATGCCGCCGGAGGAGGCCACGGCGTGGCTGCGGGCGCGGGGGTCTCGGGGGTGGCAGCGGCCGGCGGCGGCGTTGCCGGCGGCTACCGCCGAGGAGTAGCGCCGGCGCCTGACAGCTCGGGGTTCGGGTGTGTGGGCGGGCGCGGGTGCGTGGGACTTCTCGCGCAGTTCCCCGCGCCCCTGAAAAGCAGGGGCTGCGCCCCGTGCTTTTCAGGCCCGCAGCTCCGTCGCCTTTCAGGCCCGCAGGGCCTGGTCTTTCAGGGGCGCGGGGAACTGCGCGAGAAGCCCCACGCGGCCGAGGTCGCCCGATTACAGTGCACCCGAGCCACTGGGCGCCCGGCCCAGCGGCGCGGCCAGCGCCCCGCGCCCCATAGGATTGGCGCCAAACCACACACACTCACCCCAGAGGATCGCTGCATGCCTGGCATCACGCGCGAGGAGGTCGCCCACCTCGCACGGCTGGCGCGTCTGGAGCTGAAGCCCGAAGAACTCGAACACTTCGCGGGCCAGCTGGACGACATCATCGGCGCGGTCGCCCGCGTCAGCGAGGTCGCCGACCAAGATGTACCGCCGACCTCGCACCCGCTGCCGCTGACGAACGTCATGCGCGCGGACGAGGTCCGTCCGTCGCTCACCCCCGAGCAGGCGCTGTCCGCCGCCCCGGCCCAGGAGCAGCAGCGTTTCAAGGTGCCGCAGATCCTGGGGGAGGACTGATCACGTCATGACCGACAGCATCATCAAGCTCACCGCGGCGGAGATCGCCGCGAAGATCGCCTCCGGCGAGCTGACCGCCGTCCAGGTCACCGAGGCCCACCTGGCCCGGATCGAGGCCGTCGACGAGAAGGTGCACGCCTTCCTGCACGTCGACCGCGAGGGCGCCCTCGCCCAGGCCCGCGCCGTCGACGAGAAGAAGGACCGGGGCGAGAAGCTCGGGCCGCTCGCCGGTGTCCCGCTCGCGCTCAAGGACATCTTCACCACGGTCGGGGTTCCCACCACCGTCGGTTCGAAGATCCTGGAGGGCTGGATCCCGCCGTACGACGCCACTCTCACCAAGCGGCTGAAGGACGCGGACGTCGTCATCCTCGGCAAGACCAACATGGACGAGTTCGCCATGGGGTCCTCCACCGAGAACAGCGCCTACGGGCCGACCGGCAACCCCTGGGACCTCACCCGTATCCCGGGCGGCTCCGGCGGCGGTTCCTCCGCCTCGCTCGCCTCCTACCAGGCGCCCCTCGCCATCGGCACCGACACCGGCGGTTCCATCCGCCAGCCGGCCGCCGTCACTGGCACCGTCGGCGTCAAGCCGACGTACGGCGCGGTCTCCCGCTACGGCATGGTGGCGTTCTCCTCCTCCCTCGACCAGGGCGGGCCCTGCGCCCGTACGGTCCTGGACGCGGCGCTGCTGCACGAGGTGATCGCCGGTCACGACCCGCTGGACTCCACCTCCATCGACGCCTCGGTCCCGCCGGTCGTCGAGGCCGCCCGCAACGGCAGCGTCGCCGGGATGCGCGTCGGTGTCGTCAAGCAGTTCCGCGGCGAGGGCTACCAGGCCGGTGTGGTGCAGCGGTTCGACGAGTCCGTCGCGCTGCTGAAGGAGCTGGGCGCCGAGATCGTCGAGCTGGACTGCCCGTCGTTCGACCTGGCGCTGGCCGCGTACTACCTGATCGCGCCGAGCGAGTGTTCGAGCAACCTCGCCCGCTTCGACGGGCTGCGCTACGGCCTGCGGACCGGCGACGACGGCACCAACTCCGCCGAGGCGGTCACCTCCCTCACCCGTGAGGCGGGCTTCGGTCCCGAGGTGAAGCGCCGCATCATGCTCGGCACGTACGCGCTCAGCTCCGGCTACTACGACGCGTACTACGGCAGCGCCCAGAAGGTCCGTACGCTCATCACCCGGGACTTCGAGAAGTCGTTCGAGAAGGTCGACGTCATCGTGTCGCCGACCACGCCGACCACCGCCTTCCCGATCGGCGAGCGCGCCGACGACCCGATGGCGATGTACCTGGCGGACCTCTGCACCATCCCGACCAACCTCGCGGGCAACGCCGCGATGTCCCTGCCCTGCGGCCTCGCGCCGGAGGACGGGCTGCCGGTCGGACTGCAGATCATCGCCCCGGCGCTCAAGGACGACCGTCTTTACAAGGTCGGCGCCGCCGTCGAGGCCGCCTTCGTGGAAAAGTGGGGGCACCCGCTTCTCGAGGAGGCTCCGTCGCTGTGAGCAAGACACTGTCCAAGGCCAAGGACTTCCAGAAGTCCAAGTCCGGTACGTACGTGTCCATCGCCACCACCGCCTTCGGCGCGTGGGGCATCGCCAAGCGGATCAAGAAGGCTCGCGCCGAGCAGGACACGCTGCGGCTGATCGACGCGTCCGTGGCCGCCATCGGCATCGTCACCGGCCTCGCCGTCCTCTACCGCGAACTGAAGCGGCTGGGCGACGACGACGTCCTGCTGGGCTGAGAGGGAAGTAAGACCGTGACCACCACGACCGACCTGGTGTCGTACGAGGACGCGCTGGCGTCGTACGACCCCGTCATGGGCCTTGAGGTCCATGTCGAACTCGGCACCAAGACGAAGATGTTCTGCGGCTGTTCGACCGAACTCGGTCAGGATGCCAACACGCAGACCTGCCCCACCTGCCTCGGCCTGCCCGGCGCGCTCCCGGTCGTCAACGCGATCGGCGTCGAGTCGGCGATCAAGATCGGTCTCGCGCTGAACTGCGAGATCGCCGAGTGGTGCCGCTTCGCCCGGAAGAACTACTTCTATCCGGACATGCCGAAGAACTTCCAGACCTCCCAGTACGACGAGCCGATCGCCTTCAACGGCTACCTCGACGTGCAGCTGGAGGACGGCGAGACCTTCCGCGTGGAGATCGAGCGCGCCCACATGGAGGAGGACACCGGCAAGTCGACGCACGTCGGCGGTGCCACCGGCCGCATCCACGGTGCCTCGCACTCGCTCCTCGACTACAACCGCGCGGGCATCCCGCTCATCGAGATCGTCACCAAGCCGATCGAGGGCGCGGGCGAGCGCGCTCCCGAGGTCGCCAAGGCGTACGTCCGTGAGCTGCGCGAGGTCATCAAGGCGCTCGGCGTCTCCGAGGCCCGGATGGAGATGGGCCAGATGCGCTGCGACGTGAACCTGTCGCTGCGCCCGCACGGCACCGAGAAGTTCGGTACGCGTTCGGAGACGAAGAACGTCAACTCGCTGCGGTCCGTCGAGCGCGCCGCCCGCTTCGAGATCCAGCGGCACGCTGCCGTACTGTCGTCCGGCGGGACGATCATCCAGGAGACCCGGCACTTCCACGAGGACACGGGGTCCACGACCTCGGGCCGTGTGAAGGAGGAGGCCGAGGACTACCGGTACTTCCCCGAGCCGGACCTCGTACCGGTGGCCCCCTCGCGCGAGTGGGTCGAGGAGCTGCGGGCCGCGCTGCCCGAGCTGCCCCTGGTCCGCCGCAACCGGCTCCGTGAGGAGTGGGGCATCAGTGGCACCGACATGCAGGCCATCCTCAATGCCGGCGCGCTGGAGCCGATCGTCGCCACCATCGAGGCCGGGGCGGACGCCGCCTCCGCCCGCAAGTGGTGGATGGGCGAGCTGGCCCGCAGCGCGAACGAGTCGGGCAAGGCGCTGGACGAGCTGGCCATCACGCCGCAGCAGGTCGCCCGCGTCACCGAGCTGGTCACGAAGGGCGACCTGAACGACAAGCTCGCCCGGCAGGTCATCGAGGGCGTCCTCGCGGGCGAAGGCACCCCGGACGAGGTCGTCGACAAGCGCGGTCTGAAGGTCGTCTCCGACGAGGGTGCCCTGACGACGGCGGTCGAGGAGGCCATCGCGGGCAACCCGGCCATCGCGGACAAGATCCGCGGCGGCAAGGTGGCCGCGGCCGGTGCCCTGGTCGGCGCGGTCATGAAGGCCACGCGCGGTCAGGCGGACGCGGCTCGCGTCAAGGAGCTGATCCTGGAGAAGCTGGGCGTCGGCGAGGGCTGAACGCGACAGCGGCTCCCCGCGTATTCCTGAGGGCGGCACATCACTGCGATGGGCCGCCCTCAGGCGTGTCACGACGGTGACACGGGGCGACAGAGTGCCGCCGTTTGTTCTGTGAGGTGCCTCGCATCCCATGTGAGGAGCCCCTCAAAGGGGCCAAACGATCAGATTGTGGTGCAAGAGTTGCCAGGAATTGTCCATGTCTCCCCTCCCCAGGAGCACAATCCGTGGCAGCCCTCGCGCGCTGGTGTGTCCGGCACCGTCTTGTCGCCGTCCTCCTGTGGCTTCTCGCCTTCGCCGGCACGGCCGCCGGCGCCGCCGCCGCGGGAGCCGCGTACTCGAACGACTACAAGACCCCCGGAACCGAGTCCAGCCGCGCCACCGAGCTGCTGAACGAGGGCTTCCCGGGCGTCACCGGGGACAGCGCCACCGTCGTCTGGCACACGAGCGACCAGGTCGGGAGTGTGCGGGCCGCCGCCGTCGAGCAGACGATGACCCGCACCCTCGCCGAGATCGCCGACCTGCCCGGCGTCGCCGCCGTGACCGACCCCTACGACGGCGTCGACGGCGGCCGGATCAGCGAGGACGGCCGCACGGCGTACGCCACCGTCACCTTCGACCAGCCGGCCGAGGACGTGGACAAGGCGCAGGCCGAGGCCGTCGTCGACACGGCGAAGTCCGCCGAGAGCGACGGGCTCCAGGTGGAGCTGGGCGGCACGTCGATCGGGCTCACCGAGACCTCCGGCGGGCATCTCGCCGAGATCGTCGGGGTGCTGGTCGCCGCCGTGGTCCTCTTCCTGGCGTTCGGTTCGCTCGCCGCCAGTCTGCTGCCGCTCGCGACCGCCCTGGTCAGCGTGGGCACCGCCTATGCCGGGATCACCCTGCTCGGGCACGCGATGACGGTCGCCGACTTCGCGCCCATGCTGGGCACCCTCATCGGCCTCGGCGTCGGCATCGACTACGCGCTGTTCATCGTGACCCGGCACCGCCGAGGGCTGAAGCGGGGCCTGTCCGTCGAGGAGGCCGCGCGCAGCGCCGTCGCGACCACCGGACGGGCCGTGGTCTTCGCCGGCGCCACGGTCTGCATAGCCCTGCTCGGGATGCTGATCCTGCGGCTCGGCTTCCTCAACGGTGTCGCGATCGCCGCCTCCCTCACCGTGGTCCTCACCGTCGCCGCCTCCGTGACGCTGCTGCCGGCCCTGCTGTCGTTCATCGGCATGCGGGCGCTGAGCCGCCGCGAACGCCGCCGCCTCGCCGAGCACGGCCCCGAGCCCGAGCTGCCCACGGGCTTCGCCGCCCGCTGGTCCGCCTTCGTCGAACGGCACCCCAAGAAGCTCGGCGCCATCGCCCTCGTCGTCATGACCCTGCTGGCCCTGCCCACCCTCGGACTGCGCCTCGGCACCTCCGACCAGGGCAACGACCCGAAGACGACGACCACCCGCCAGGCCTACGACCTCCTCGCCGAGGGCTTCGGGCCCGGCGTGAACGGCCCTCTGACCCTGGTCACCGAGGTCGACGGCGCCGCCGACAAGCTCGCCCTCGACCACCTCGACACCACGCTCAGGGCCACCGAGGGCGTCTCGGCGGTGACCCCGGTGACCTTCAGCGCCGACGGCGACACCGCGTACCTCACCGTCGTACCCGACTCCGCCCCGCAGTCCGCGAGGACCAGCGAGCTGGTCGAACGACTGCGCGACGCGGTGCTGCCGCGTGCCGAGACCGGCACCTCCCTCGATCTGCACGTCGGCGGGATGACCGCCGGATACGACGACTTCGCGGACGTCATCGTCGGCAAGCTCCCGCTGTTCGTCGGCGTCGTCATCGGCCTCGGCTGTCTGCTGCTCCTGCTCGCCTTCCGGTCCGTCGGGATACCGCTCAAGGCCGCCGCGATGAACGTGGCCGCCGTCGCCGCCGCGTTCGGCGTGGTCGTCGCGGTCTTCCAGTGGGGCTGGGGGAGCGAACTGCTCGGCCTCGGCCGGGCCGGGCCCATCGAACCCTTCCTCCCCGTGATCATGGTCTCGGTCCTCTTCGGGCTCTCCATGGACTACCAGGTCTTCCTGGTCAGCCGGATGTACGAGGAGTGGCTGGAGACCGGCGACAACCGGCGCGCGGTCCGGGTCGGCCTCGCCGAGACCAGCCGGGTGATCAACTCCGCGGCGGTCATCATGATCTCCGTCTTCCTCGCCTTCGTGCTCAGCGGCGACCGTGTGATCGCCATGTTCGGCATCGCGCTCGCCGCCGCCGTCGCCCTGGACGCCTTCGTCCTGCGGACACTCCTCGTCCCCGCCCTCATGCACCTGCTCGGCGGCGCCAACTGGTGGCTGCCGCGCTGGCTCGACCGCCGCATGCCCCGCATCAGCATCGAACCGCCCGAGACCCGCGCCGCCCATGAGAGGCTCGCGGACGTCGTGGTGGAAGATGTGGAGAAGGAGCGGCCGACGGATGTACGCGATATCCCTGGGTGACGACGGAGCGCAACTGCGGCCCCTGGAGCCCTGGCACGCCGAGGAGTTCCTCGCCCACCTGGAGCGGGGACGGGACTTCATCAACCAGTACGTCCCCTTCGGGCAGACCGCCACGGACGTCGAGGGCGCGCGCGCCGTCCTCCAGCGGTACGCCGACATGCGCTCCGCCGACACCGGCTCCCTGCACGGGATCTGGCTGGACGGCAAGCTCGTCGGCGGGGTCCTCTTCCTCAACTTCGACGCGGAGAACGCCAACTGCGAGGTCGGCTGCTGGCTGGAGCCCGCCGGCACCGGACGGGGACTGGTCACCCGCGCGATGCGGATCCTCATCGACTGGGCCGTGGACGTCCGGGACATCCACCGCGTCGAATGGATCGCTGCCACCGGCAACACGGCGAGTCTGAACGTGGCCCGGCGGCTCGGCATGGTGAGGGACGGGGTGCAGCGCGAGAGATATCCCCACCGGGGTGTCCGGCACGACTTGGAGATATGGTCCGTCCTGGCGCCCGAATGGCGTGCGGAACGCGCTCGCGTTGCTCACAGCGAGCGTTAAGAAACCTCTCAGACAACATTCGTACGGTGCGAGGTATGGGAACCAAGACAGTTGACGAGACCGGGGCCGACACGGGCGCCGAGGCCAGGAACGACGACGAGTCGGTGAAGGGCACCGACGTCACCAAGGAGGACGCGGCCCGGGAGGAGACCGCGACGCCGGCCGGCGACTCGGTCGAGACCGACGGCGCCGACGCCTCCGACGAGGCCGCAGAGTTCGACGAGGAGTTCCCGCCGGCCACCGCGAAGGCGACGCCGGGCGTCGGTCAGGGTGCCGCCGGCATCGTGTCGGTGGTGCTGGGCCTCGTCTCCCTGACGGGCGGCTGGGTCGGCACCGTCGCCTCCGCGCGTGAGGAGATCACCGGGCAGCTGGAGATGCAGGCCGCGACGAACGCGACCGTCGCCACCCAGCTCCAGGCCGTCTACGGCGACGCCTGGCAGGCCTCCGCCCTGTGGGGCGGCATCTTCGCGCTGGTCGGCCTGATCGTCGGCGTGGCCGTGCTGGTGCGGCCCGCGTTCGGCGACCCCGACCAGGTACAGGCACCGTGGATCAAGTCGGTCGCCTGGGCCGGTGTCTCGGTCGGCTTCATCGGGCTGGTGCTGGCCGCCCTGAAGTACTCCGACCTCCTGCTCGCACTGCCGAAGACCTGACGCGCCCGCCCGGTCCGGGCGGAGCGGCTGCTTCTGAGGGGCCCTAGGCCCGCCGTAGGCATACCTACGGCGGGCCTAAGGCCCCTCCCGCGTTCAAGATGCGGAACTCTCCCGATGTGACGCACCCCCCTCACGGACGAAGGTTGAGGCATCGCGGCAAGCGAGCCGAGACCGACGCTTCACGAGGGGTAACAGATGTTCGAGTACGAGCTCCAGCAGATCCGTTCCGCCGAGCTGATCCGCGAGGCCGAGCAGTACCGCCGGGTCCGCGCGGCCCGCCGCGCCCGCCGCGAGGAACGGGACACGGAACACGGAGGGCATGGTGAACGCCCACGCAGGCTCCGTTTCCTCCGCGCCGCGTGAACGCGGGGCGTGGGGGACATGGGGCGTGAGCCCATGCCGCCGAGGGGTGCGGGGAACCGCGCGAGCGACCCCGCACCACCCACGGCCGCCCCGCAACCGGACTTCCCGGGCTCTGCTGCGGGAAAATTCGGTGCCCGAGTGTCCGAGGGCCGTGCGATGCTCGGCGCTGTGGAGACCAGGTCCGTCAGTCCGGTGTTCGTGGGGCGTACCGACGAACTGAAGGTGTTGCGCGAGGCATTGACCCGCGCCGATGGAGGCGCCGCGAACGCGGCGGGGAACGGGGAGACGGGGAAATCGGGGGCGGCGGGGCGGCGGCCCGCAGGCACTGCTGCTCGGCGGGGAGGCCGGGGTCGGCAAGACCCGCCTGGTCGAGGAGTTCACCGGTGAGGCCGCGCGCGGGGGCGCGGTCGTCGCCCTCGGCGGCTGCGTCGAGATCGGTGCCGACGGCCTGCCCTACGCACCCTTCTCCACCGCGCTGCGCGCCCTGCGCCGCAGCCTGCCCGACGAACTGGCCACCGCGGCCGCCGGCCAGGAACAGGAACTGGCCCGGCTGCTGCCCGAGTTGGGCGAGACCTCGCGCGCACGGCACGACGAGGAGGGCACCGCGCGCCTCTTCGAACTCACCGCCCGCCTGCTGGAACGCCTCGCCACCGACCGCACGATCGTCCTCGTCCTGGAGGACCTGCACTGGGCCGACGCCTCCACCCGCCACCTCCTCTCCTACCTCCTGCGCACGCTGCGCACCGGCCGCCTCGTCGTCCTCGCCACCTACCGTTCCGACGACATCCACCGCCGCCACCCGCTGCGCCCCCTCCTCGCCGAACTCGACCGCCTGCGCACCGTCCGCCGCGTCGAACTGCGCCGCTTCAACCGCGCCGAGGTCGGCCACCAACTCGCCGGCATCCTCGCCACCGAACCCGAACCGGAGCGCGTGGACGAGATCTTCGACCGCTCCGACGGCAACGCCTTCTTCGTCGAGGAACTCGCCGTCGCCGTCCACGACGGCGGCTGCCCCGGCCTCACCGACTCCCTGCGTGACCTGCTCCTCGTCCGCGTCGAACGGCTCCCCGAGGACGCCCAGCGGATCGCCCGCATCGTCGCCGAGGGCGGTTCCACCGTGGAGTACGCCCTGCTCGCCGCCGTCGCCGGGCTCCCCGAGGACGACCTCATCGAGGCCCTGCGGGCCGCCGTCGGCGCCAACATCCTGCTCGCCGCCCCCGGCGGCGACGGCTACCGCTTCCGCCACTCCCTGGTCCGCGAGGCTGTCAGCGACGACCTGCTGCCCGGCGAACGCTCCCGCCTCAACCGCCGCTACGCCGAGGCCCTGGAGGCCGACCCGGCCCTCGTCCCCACCGACGGCCGCGCCACCCGCCTGGCCAGCTACTGGTACCACGCCCACGACGCGGCCAAGGCCCTGCCCGCCGTCCTCGACGCCTCCGCCGAGGCCCGCTCCCGGCACGCCCACGCCGAGCAACTACGCCTCCTGGAGCGGGCGATGGAGCTCTGGGACACCGCCCCCGAACCCGTACGAGCCTCCCTCCGCCCCGTCGACTACACCGAGGTCTACCCGCCCTGCGGCTGCGACCCCGCCACCACCCCGCTGCACTACCTCGACCTCATGGCCGAGGCTGCGGTCGCCGGACGGCTGTGCGGAGAGCGGGAACGGGCCATGCGGATCACCCGGCGCGCACTGGACCTGCTCGCGGACGGGGGCGACCCGCTGCGCACCGCCTGGTTCTGGGTCCAGCGCTCCATGCTGACCGAGGGTCTCGCCCGGGGCGACGGCTGGAAGGAACTCGCCACCGCCCAGGAACTCGTCCGCGGACTGCCGCCCTCCGAGGTGCACGCCGAGGTGCTCTCCCGGGTGGCCGGCTGGTCGATGCTGCACGCCCCCGGCCCCGACGCCCTCTCCGACGCCCAGCGCGCCGTCGACTACGCCCGCATGGTGGGCGCCGAGGACATCGAGCTCAACGCCCGCCTCACCCTCGGCGGCCTGATGGTCGACGCCGGTGACGTCGAGACGGGCATCGAGGTGATGGAGGAGGTCCGCCGCCGAGCCCTCGAACGCGGCCCCGCCGTCGTCGTCGGCCGCTCCTATGTGAACATCCCGTCCTGCCTGGAGGGCATCGGCCGCTCCCAGGAAGCCGTGCGCCTGCTGAAGGAAGGCATCGACGTCACCCGACGCCGCGGCCTGCTGGAGTCCGAGGCCTGGGTCTGGGGCAACCTCGCCGAGTCCCTGCTCTCCCTGGGCCGATGGGACGAGGCCCTGGAAGCGGTGCGGAAGGCCCAGAACGTCGTCTCCAGCCACAAGCCCCGAGGCCTCAGCACCCTCATCCACGCCTCCGTCGCCCTCGCCCGCGGCGACGTCGCCGAGGCCCGCGGCCAACTGGCCGCCGCCCGCGGCCATTACGGTCACCACAACCCCATGCCCCAGAACGACCTGCCGCTCTCCTTCCTCGCCCTCGGCATCGCCGCCGCCGAGGGCCGACTCATGGACGCCCGCACGGAACTGACCCGCGTCCTCGACACCGGCTTCGCCGTCGGCACCCAGCGCTACGCCTGGCCCCTGCTGCTCACCGCCGCCACCGCCGAGGCCGACGCCCGCGCCCTGGCGGCCGCCGGGCCCGGCCGCGCTGAGGTCCTCGACCGGATCTTCACCGCGGTCAAGAAGCTCACCATCGGCTCACCGATCTGGCTCGCCCACGAGTGCTGGGTGCGAGCCGAGCTCCAGCGCGCCGAGGGCACGACGGCCCCCGACGTCTGGTCCGACGTCGTCACCGCCTTCGAGCCCCTGGAGCGGCCCTACGACCTCGCCCGCGTCCGGCACCGCCTCGCCGAGGCCCTGCTGGCCGACGGCACCGACGACGAGGCCCGGGACCGCGCGACGGAACTCCTGCGGCTGGCCGCCGCCGTCGCGACCATCTCGGCGCCCGCCCCTAGCCGACGAGGTCGCCCTCCTCGCCCGCCGGGCCCGCCTCGCCCTGAGCCGCGCCCCCGAGCCGGCTCTCACCCCGCCGACCCCGTGGCCGCGCTCGGCCTCACCGACCGGGAGGACGACGTCCTCCGCCTGGTGGCCGTCGGCCGCACCAACCGCCAGATAGCCGAGGAACTCTTCATCTCCCCGAAGACGGCGAGCGTCCACGTCTCCAACATCCTCGCCAAGCTGGGCGTCTCCAGCAGGGGCGAGGCGGCGGCGGTGGCCCATCGTGTCGGACTGGCTCCGGCGGGGGCCGGAGAACGGCTGGCAGCGCGATGATGGTGGGGAGGACCGCCGAGGCTCCGCTGTTCGACCGGGACCGACCGCCCGCCGCCTCGTGGCCCTGGGGAGGGAACACGGTGTTCAACGCTTTCGAGGAACTGTTCGCACCTGGCCGCAAGCACACCCGTGACGAGGAGAACCGGCTGGCACTGACCCGCGAGGACGTCGGGGACAACGATCCGGGACGCGGACCGATAGACCTCGCGTCCGGGAAGGTCGTCGTACGCCCGCCCGAGCCCGTGGAAAAAGAGGCCGAGTCCGGCACGGCGGCCGAGGAGTAGGGGGAGGCCTACGTCACCTCCAGCTCCAGGATCTTGTCGTCGCCCTCCTCCGGGGAACCACGGCCGTCCGTCTCGCTGGTCACCAGCCAGAGCTTGTCACCGCCGGCGGAGACCACGGTGCGGAGTCGGCCGTAGTCGCCCTCCAGGAAGGCCTGCGGCTCGGCGGCGGTCTCGGTGCCGTCGAGGGGGATGCGCCACAGCCGCTGGCCGCGCAGGCCCGCCATCCAGACCGAACCCTCCGCTATGGCGATCCCGCTCGGGGAGGCCTCCTCCGTGCTCCACACGGCCACCGGGTCGACATAGCCGGACTCGCCGCCCTCACCCTCCACCTCCGGCCAGCCGTAGTTCCCACCGGGGCGGATGTGGTTCAGCTCGTCCCAGGTGTTCTGGCCGAACTCCGAGGCGAACAGGCGCTGTTCGGAGTCCCATGCGAGGCCCTGGACATTGCGGTGGCCGTAGGAGTAGACGACGGAGTCGTCGAAGGGGTTGCCCGGAGCGGGCTGTCCCTCCGGGGTCATACGGAGGATCTTGCCGCCGAGGGACTTCTTGTCCTGGGCCAGGGGGCCCTCGTACCGTTCGCCCGTGCTCGCGTACAGCATCCGGTCGGGGCCGAAGGCGAGGCGGCCGCCGTTGTGGTTGGTGCCCTTGGGGATGCCGCGGAGGATGGTGTCGGGGGCGCCGAGCTGTTCGCCGGCCGGCTTCTCGGGGTTGTACAGCATCCGCACGATGCGGTTGTCGGACTCCGAGGTGAAGTACGCGTAGATCATGTGGTCGGAGGCGTACTCCGGGGAGACGGCGATGCCCATGAGGCCGCCCTCGCCCGCCGGGGCGACGCCGGGCACCTCGCCGAGCTCGGTCCGCTTGCCGGTCTTCTCGTCGATTCTGCTGATCGTGGCCTCGTCACGGGAGGAGACGAGGAGGCCGCCCTCGGGGAGGGGCGCGAGGCCCCAGGGGGTGTCGAGATCCTCGGCGACGGTGCGGACGACCTTCACCGAGCCCTTCGCCGGGGGCGCCTCGTCCGCCGCCCGGTCGGGCGGGGACGAACCGGCACTGCTGCTGCTCGGGGGTGAGCTGCCGGCCGCGTCCGGCTTCTCTCCGTCCTCGGAGGAGCAGCCGGTCGTCACCAGGAGCACGGCTGCGGCCAACGCGGCCGTCACCACTCGACGTTGCACCATCACGATCCCTTCGGCGTGGAACTTCTACTTGTCTTACACCGCGAGTGCCCCACAAGTTCCACCTCCGCCCGAACCAGCGGATCTTTCACCGATGCCGATGCCGATGCCGATGCCGATGCCGATGCCGATGCCGATGCCAGGCCCGGGGTGGGCCTCAGTCCCAGGATCCCCGCGCGGGCGGAAGGCCCGCCACCTCGGCCAGGTCCTCCGGGGTCAGGCGCAGCGCGTGGGCCGCCGCGTTCTCCGTCACCCACCGCGCCTGCTTCGTGCCCGGCACCGGGACCACATGGGGCCCGAGGGACAGGATCCAGGCCAGGGCGACCTGGGCCGGGGTCACCTCCGCCCCGTGCCGGGCCGCGACCCGGCGCAGGCCGACGACGAGGGGCTGGTTGGCCGCCATCATCTCCGCGGTGAAGCGGGGGTGGCGGGCACGGAGGTCGTCCGGCTCGAAGCCCCCGCCCGGTGTCAGGGTGCCGGTGAGGAAACCGTTCCCCAGAGGCATGGCAGCGAGAAAACCGATGCCGCGGGCCACGCACCAGGGGAGGAGGGTGTCCAGGGCCTCCCGCGACCAGACCGACAACTCCGCCTGCACCGCGCTCACCGGGAAGACCTGCTGGACCCGCTGGAGCTGGCGCAGCGTGGTGTCGTGCACGCCCGCCCCCGGCCGCCGGCCCGCCCGCGCGCCCACCGCGCAGAGGCCCAACGCCCGCACCTTCCCGGCCTGTACGAGTTCCGCCATCGCACCCCATGTCTCCTCCACGGGCACCTCGGGGTCCGCCCGATGGAGCTGGTAGAGGTCGATGACATCGGTCTGGAGCCGGCGCAGGGAGGCGTCACAGGCACGCTTCACATAGCCGGGACGGCCGTTGGCCACGATGTGCTGCTCGCCCACCAGCAGGCCCACCTTGGTGGAGACGAAGGCCTCCGCGCGGCGCTCCTTCAGTACCCGGCCCACCAGCAGCTCATTGGTGAAGGGGCCGTACATGTCGGCCGTGTCCAGCAGTGTGGTGCCGAGGTCGAGGGCCCGGTGCACCGTCCGCATCGACTCGTCGCCCCGTTGCCGTGACCCGGTGTACGCCCAGCTCATCGGCATGCACCCGAGTCCTACGGCCCCCACCTCGAGCGTCGCCGCGCCGATCGTCCTGCGCTCCACCTGGTCGTGACCCTCCCTCTCCCGAACCCCCAACCTAACCTCTGCCGTAGCGGGTACCTGACATAGCCTCCGGAGCATGACTGCTGACGCGACTGCCCACCCGGTCCCGGACGTGACCGCCGACGTGTGGCTCTCCATCCCGCCGGACGAGATCGAAGGGCTCCCGCAGGGCCCCAACTACCTCTTCTGGGACGGGGGCGAGGACGGCACACAGCCCTACCCGGGCGACCCCGCCGACTGCGTCCTCTACGTGGTCCCCTACATGAAGCGCCGGGGAGTGGCGGGCAACCCGCTGGCGTCCATGCGGAGCCTGCGGGTCGTCCAGACGCTCACCGCGGGGGTCGACGACATCACCGCCCGGCTGTCGGTGGTCGCTCCCGGTGTCCAGCTGTGCAACGCCCGCGGAGTGCACGAGGCCAGCACGGCCGAACTCGCGCTCACCCTGACCCTCGCCTCGCTGCGCGGCGTCCCCGACTTCGTCAGGGCCCAGCAACAGGAGCGCTGGACGGGCGACTTCCGCCCCGCGCTCGCCGACAGGACCGTGCTGATCGTCGGTTACGGCGCGATCGGCGCCGCCATCGAGGAACGGCTCGTACCCTTCGAGGTGGCGCGGGTGGCGCGCGTCGCGCGCTCTGAGCGCACCACGGCGCGCGGACCGGTGCATTCGTTCACCGAACTGCCCTCCCTGCTGCCGCAGGCGGATGTCGTGATCCTGTCCACGCCTCTCACGGAACAGACGAAAGGCCTGGTCAACGCCGATTTCCTGGCCCATATGAAGAACGGGGCCCTCTTGGTGAATGTTGCCCGCGGAGGCGTCGTCGACACCAAGGCACTGCTGGCGGAACTGGACAACGGCAGGATCACCGCGGCGCTCGACGTCACCGACCCCGAGCCGCTGCCGCCCGGGCACCCGCTCTGGCGCGCGCCCGGGGTGCTCATCAGCCCGCACGTCGGCGGCCCCACGTCGGCCTTCCTGCCGCGTGCCAAAAGGCTGTTGGTGGACCAGTTGGGGCGTTTCGTGAACCGGGAGCCACTGCGCAACGTGGTCCTTACGACAGGCGAGACGGACGACGCGTAATCCACTTCGGGCACCCTCCGCATTCCTTCGGAAGCGGAACGTGCTCGTTTTGCCGCAGATGCTCACTGAGCGTAGAGGGACTATGTCCCTGAGTGACGAGACTGGTGTATCGTCCCCGACAGGGGCTGCGCCGCGCATCGTTCGGCGCCGGGGACGGACTTGAGACAGCGAGGGGGGCGACGGGCGATGCACGGCCTATGGACGAACGATCCGACGCGGCGGAGCCGCCGACGGCGGCCCTGGCGAGCTGCGACGCGGAGGCACCCGCACGGGAGCCACGGCGGTCGCGGCGGTCACGGTCAGTACCGCAGGCACAGCAGCCGCAGAAAGCACACGCACCCGACGCAGCGCGACCGGCGGGACACGGGAGTGGTGCTCACCGGGGAGACCCCGTGAGCACCCGCCCGACCACCGCCTCCACGCTGGACCGCACGCTCCGGGCCGCCAGGCCGCTGTCCGGGGCGCAGTCGACCGGCGGGCGGTCGCCCCGCCGTGGCGGCGCGAGCCTGCGGGCCCAGCTCGTCCTCGCCCTGCTCTGCGCGGCCTACGCCGTCGGTGCCGCGTTCGGCTGGGGCAATGAGAAAGTCGCCCTCTTCATGGGCGACTTCGGGCTCAGCGCCGCCGCGGGGGCCGCGGCCGTCTCCTGCTTCCGCTACGCGCGCAGCCGCCGCAGCCGCTTTCGACCCGCCTGGCTGCTGTTCGCCCTCTCCTCCGCGATGGCGGCCCTGGGCAACGGCGTCTGGGGGTGGTACGAGGTCGTCCTGGAGCGGCCCGTGCCCGAGCCGAGCTACGCGGACCTGTTCTTCCTCTGCTTCGCGCCACCCGCCATCGTCGGCCTGCTGGTGCTGGCCAAGAGGCCGGTGACCAAGGCCGGCTGGGTCTGCCTCGTCCTGGACTCCTGGCTCATCGGCGGTTCCCTGGTCACCCTCTCCTGGAGCCTCGCGCTCGCCCAGAACGCGCAGCTGGAGGACTCCAACACCGCGCACACCGCGCTCTCGCTGGCCTACCCGCTGCTCGACATCGCCCTGGTCAGCATGGTGCTCGCCCTGCACTTCCGCCGGTCCTCGATGCACCGCTCCGCGGTCAACACGGCGATCGGCGCCCTCGCGCTCACCGTGATGTGCGACGCCCTGTTCACCTCGCCCCTGGTGCACACCAGCTACCAGTCCGGTCAGCTCCTCGACGCCGGCTGGTTCGCGGGCTCCCTGCTCCTCGCCTACGCCCCTTGGACCGGCCAGCGCGGTGGACAGACGGACGAGGGCGGGCACGGGCGCGTGGTGCACGAGCACATCCCCGGCCAGCGGCCCGACGTGCGCGCGGCACACCGCCACGAGGCGCAGCCGGGCCACCGGCACGACGGCGCTCAGGGAGGGCACGTCCATGTGCTCCTCCAGGGAGGAGGTCACAGTCGCTATCCGGCCAACCGCCCCATCGCCGGATCCCTGGCCGCGCTCACTCCGTACCTGGCCGCCGCCGTCTGCACCCTGGGCATCCTCTACAACGTCCTCAACGGCCGCAGCGTCGACCGCGTGGTGCTCATCACCGCCTGCACCGTCGTGCTCGCCCTCGTCGTCCGCCAGGGCATCATGCTTCTGGACAACATCACCCTCACCCAGGAACTGGCCCAGAAGGAGAACCACTTCCGCTCCCTGGTCCAGGGCTCCAGCGACGTCATCATGATCGCCGCGCCGAACGGCATCCTGCGCTACGTCAGCCCGGCCGCCGCCGGGGTCTACGGACGCCCCGCGGAGGATCTCGTCGGCAAGGAGCTGGCCTCGATCATCCACCCCGAGGACCTCGGCTGCGTGGTCCACGAGGTGCGCCGCTTCCTCGCCGCCGACCCCGCAGAGGAGCCCACCACCCGTATCGAGTGCCGGTTCAAGGCCGGCGGCGGGGGCACCTCCCGGTCGAGCGAGGCCGGGAGCGGGGGAGGCTGGCTGAACGTGGAGTCCACGGTCAACCGCCACCACGGCGGCCTCATCTTCAACAGCCGGGACGTGACCGAAAGAGTGCGCCTGCAGGCCCAGCTGCAGCACAACGCCGAGCACGACCCGCTCACCGACCTGCCCAACCGCGCCCTGTTCACCAAGCGTGTCCAGCAGGCCCTCTCCGGCCGCCGCTCCTCCGACCGGGGCGTAGCCCTGCGCAACACCGCGGTCCTCTTCATCGACCTCGACGGGTTCAAGGCCGTCAACGACACCATCGGGCACCAGGCCGGGGACGAACTGCTCGTCCAGGCCGCCCGCAGACTCCAGGACGCCGTCCGGCAGGGGGACACCGCCTCCCGCCTCGGCGGGGACGAGTTCGCGGCCCTGATCGTCGGTGACGGGTCCCGCGACCGCGCCGCCCGGGAACAGCACATCCTGGAGCTCGCCGACCGGCTCAGGGTCGCCCTCTCGCAGCCGTACACCATCGACGGCAACGACGTCCGGGTGGCCGCCTCCATCGGGGTCTCCTTCGCCGAGCCCGGCCTCGGCGCGGGCGAGCTGCTGCGCAACGCCGACCTCGCCATGTACCGGGCCAAGGCGTCCGGCAAGGGCCGCGTCGAGTTGTACAAGCCGCAGATGCAGCAGGACGTCGTTCGCAAGGCCGAGCTGGCCACCCGGCTGCGGGCCGCGCTGCACGACGGCGAGTTCATGCTGCTGAACCAGCCCGTCGTGGAGCTGGAGACCGGCCGGATCTCGTCGGTCGCCACGGCGGCCCGATGGCGCTCGTCCCAGGGTGTGCTGTTCACGCCCGCCGAGTTCCTGCGGGTCTCCGAGGGCAGCGACAAGACCGCCGAACTGGGCCGCTGGATGCTGGAACAGGCCGTCGAGCAGGCCGCCGACCGCCTCACCAACGGCCTCAACGTCCCGGTGTCCGTCCGGATGAGCGCCCGGCGCCTGCTGGACCGCTCGCTGCCCCCGGGCTCGGTGGAGGCGCTCCTGACCCGCCACGGACTGCCCTCCGGCTCCCTGGTGGTCGAGCTCTCCGACACCGAGCTCAAGGGCCCGCTCGACGAACTGGAGCGCCGCCTGCACCATCTGCGGCGGCTCGGGATCCGGGTCGCCCTGGACGGCCTCGGCAGCGGCCACGCGGCCATCACGGCACTGCGCCGGCTCCCGGTCGACGTATTGAAGCTGGACCGAAGCCTCGTCGAGGGCATCGTGGAGTCCACCCGACTGCACAAGATCACCCGGGGGCTGTTGCGTATCGCCGACGACCTGGGGCTCCAGTCCGTCGCCGACGGCGTCGACCTGCCCGAGCAGGTGGTGGTCCTGCGCGCCATGGGTTGCACCCACGGCCAGGGCGCGGCCTTCTCCGGACCGCTGGACGAGTACCGGCTCCGCCGGGCCCTCTCCCTCGGGCACTACCCGGTGCCCGGAGGGCCCGCCGAACCGGCGTTCGCGGGTGGCGCGAGAGAGCCCGAGGGACGTGTCGGGGGTGAGCGGGCATGGCGGGGCGCGGGGTGTACACAAGTGGTGTACCCGCTGTCTACGGAGGCGGAAGTGCCCTTCGCTCACATAATGAGACTCCCGTCCCACCCGCTTGACACGTGGTGCGCGCGAGGGAGAGGGTCAGTGCCATGCGCACCCGAATCCTCGTACTTGGAAAGCGCGTCGGCTGAAGCTGGGACCCACCGGACGGCGATCCGGAATCCCCAGCGACCGTACCCGACGCGCTCCCCTCGCTTGCCTCGTGGCAAGGAGGGGTTTTTTGTTGCACGGGCACCAGTCGGCGTGAGCCGCACACCGCACGAACCTCGCAAAACACCCTCAGCATCGAGAAGAGAATGCCGATGACCGAGCAGGCCACCGGGGCCCACCATCCGCAGCCGCGGCCCCGATCCGGAGGACCGACCACCCCCGTCGAGCACGTCACGGGTGCGCAGTCCCTCATCCGCTCGCTTGAGGAGGTCGGGGCCGACACCGTATTCGGCATCCCCGGGGGCACCATCCTGCCGGCGTACGACCCGATGATGGACTCCAAGCGGGTGCGGCACGTGCTGGTCCGCCACGAGCAGGGCGCCGGCCACGCGGCCACCGGTTACGCGCAGGCCACCGGCAAGGTCGGGGTGTGCATGGCGACGTCCGGGCCGGGCGCCACCAACCTGGTCACCCCGATCGCGGACGCGCACATGGACTCCGTCCCGCTGGTCGCGATCACCGGACAGGTCGTGTCGAAGGCGATCGGTACGGACGCCTTCCAGGAGGCGGACATCGTCGGCATCACCATGCCGATCACCAAGCACAGCTTCCTCGTCACCAAGGCGGAGGACATCCCCAAGGCCATCGCGCAGGCGTTCCACATCGCCTCCACCGGCCGTCCCGGCCCGGTCCTGGTCGACATCCCCAAGGACATCCTCCAGGCGAAGACCACCTTCAGCTGGCCGCCCGCCATGGACCTGCCCGGCTACCGGCCCGTCACCAAGCCGCACGCCAAGCAGATCCGCGAGGCCGCCAAGCTGATCACCGCCGCCAAGCGGCCCGTGCTGTACGTCGGCGGCGGTGTCCTCAAGGCGCGGGCCACGGCCGAGCTGAAGGTGCTGGCCGAACTGACCGGCGCCCCCGTCACCACCACGCTGATGGCGCTCGGCGCGTTCCCCGACAGCCACCCGCAGCACCTGGGCATGCCCGGTATGCACGGCTCGGTGGCCGCGGTCACCGGCCTGCAGAAAGCCGACCTGATCGTCGCGCTCGGCGCCCGCTTCGACGACCGGGTCACCGGCAAGCTGGACAGCTTCGCGCCGTTCGCCAAGATCGTCCACGCGGACATCGACCCGGCGGAGATCGGCAAGAACCGTGCGGCCGACGTGCCGATCGTGGGTGACGCCCGCGAGGTCATCGCCGACCTCATCCAGGCGGTGCAGAAGGAGCACAGCGAGGGCGGACAGGGCGGACAGGGCGACTACAGCGCTTGGTGGAAGGACCTCAACCGCTGGCGCGAGACCTACCCGCTCGGCTACGACCAGCCCGCCGACGGTTCGCTCTCCCCGCAGGCGGTCATCGAGCGCATCGGTCAGCTCGCGCCCGAGGGCACGATCTTCACGGCGGGCGTCGGCCAGCACCAGATGTGGGCCGCCCACTTCATCCAGTACGAGAAGCCCGCCACCTGGCTGAACTCCGGCGGCGCCGGAACGATGGGGTACGCGGTGCCGGCCGCCATGGGTGCCAAGGCCGGCGCCCCGGACCGGACCGTCTGGGCGGTCGACGGCGACGGCTGCTTCCAGATGACCAACCAGGAACTGACCACCTGCGCCCTGAACAACATCCCGATCAAGGTCGCCATCATCAACAACGGCGCCCTCGGCATGGTGCGCCAGTGGCAGACGCTGTTCTACAACCAGCGCTACTCCAACACCGTGCTGCACAGCGGTCCGGACGACATCAACCCCAACGCCCGCGGCACCCGCGTCCCCGACTTCGTCAAGCTGTCGGAGGCCATGGGCTGTTACGCCATCCGCTGCGAGTCCCCGGACGACCTCGACAAGGTCATCGAGGAGGCGAACTCGATCAACGACCGCCCGGTCGTCGTCGACTTCGTCGTGCACGAGGACGCGATGGTGTGGCCGATGGTCGCCGCCGGCACCTCCAACGACACGATCATGGCCGCCCGGGACGTCCGCCCCGACTTCGGCGACAACGAAGACGACTGAGAGCCGTAGGTAAAGGAACCCGACCATGTCCAAGCACACGCTCTCCGTCCTGGTGGAGAACACCCCCGGCATCCTGGCCCGGATCGCCGCCCTGTTCTCCCGCCGCGGCTTCAACATCGACTCGCTCGCGGTCGGTGTCACCGAGCACCCCGAGATCTCCCGCATCACCATCGTGGTGACGGTGGTCGAGGAACTGCCCCTGGAGCAGGTGACGAAGCAGCTCAACAAGCTCGTCAACGTCCTGAAGATCGTCGAACTGGAACCGGGCTCCGCCGTTCAGCGGGAACTCGTTCTGGTGAAGGTGCGCGCCGACAACGAGACGCGCTCCCAGATCGTCGAGATCGTCCAGCTGTTCCGCGCCAAGACCGTCGACGTCTCCCCGGAGGCCGTCACCATCGAGGCCACCGGGTCCAGCGACAAGCTGACCGCCATGCTCAAGATGCTGGAGCCGTTCGGCATCAAGGAGCTGGTCCAGTCCGGCACGATCGCCATCGGCCGCGGTGCCCGTTCGATCACGGACCGCTCGCTGCGCGCCCTGGACCGATCGGCCTGACGCACGAGACGGGCGGCCGACGACGCGCGGCCGCCCGTATGCCGAGACCCGCAGACCTTCATTCCGCCCGCCGTCATACGGTGGGACGCAACACCTGCACTCAAGGAGAGAACCCAAAGTGGCCGAGCTGTTCTACGACGCTGACGCCGACCTGTCCATCATCCAGGGCCGCAAGGTCGCGGTCATCGGCTACGGCAGCCAGGGCCACGCCCACGCGCTGTCCCTGCGCGACTCGGGCGCGGACGTCCGCGTCGGTCTGCACGAGGGCTCCAAGTCCAAGGCGAAGGCCGAGGAGCAGGGCCTGCGCGTGGTGACCCCGTCGGAGGCCGCCGCCGAGGCCGACGTCATCATGATCCTCGTCCCGGACCCGATCCAGGCCCAGGTCTACGAGGACCACATCAAGGACAACCTCAAGGACGGCGACGCGCTGTTCTTCGGCCACGGCCTGAACATCCGCTTCGGCTTCATCAAGCCCCCGGCCGGCGTCGACGTCTGCATGGTCGCCCCCAAGGGCCCGGGCCACCTGGTCCGCCGCCAGTACGAGGAGGGCCGCGGCGTTCCGTGTATCGCCGCCGTCGAGCAGGACGCCACGGGCAACGCGTTCGCGCTGGCGCTCTCGTACGCCAAGGGCATCGGCGGCACCCGCGCCGGCGTCATCAAGACCACCTTCACCGAGGAGACGGAGACCGACCTCTTCGGTGAGCAGGCGGTTCTCTGCGGTGGTACGGCCGCGCTGGTGAAGGCGGGCTTCGAGACGCTGACCGAGGCCGGCTACCAGCCGGAGATCGCGTACTTCGAGTGCCTGCACGAGCTGAAGCTGATCGTCGACCTCATGTACGAGGGCGGCCTGGAGAAGATGCGCTGGTCGATCTCCGAGACCGCCGAGTGGGGCGACTACGTCACCGGCCCGCGGATCATCACGGACGCCACCAAGGCCGAGATGAAGAAGGTCCTCGCCGAGATCCAGGACGGCACCTTCGCGCGGCAGTGGATGGACGAGTACCACGGCGGTCTGAAGAAGTACAACGAGTACAAGACCCAGGACTCCGAGCACCTGCTGGAGACCACCGGCAAGGAGCTGCGCAAGCTCATGTCGTGGGTCAACGACGAAGAGGCCTGATCCTGTGAGGCCGGCCGTGGCGGGGTTCACCCGGTGCCATGGCCGGCCTTGATTCACGTCCGGGTGATCCTTCCGCGGTGGCGTGAGGCGATGCTCCCGACGCCACTACACTGCAGCACTACATACGCGTCGGGCCCACAGCGTCGTGCGTCTTCCACGCGGACACCACCCTCCACCGCCTGCGGCCGTCGGGACGGCCGTCCGCAGCATTGGACTTGTGAGGACTCACGTGAGCTCGAAACCAGTCGTACTGATCGCTGAAGAGCTGTCGCCCGCCACCGTCGACGCGCTGGGCCCGGACTTCGAGATCCGGAACGTCAACGGAGCGGACCGAGCCGAACTGCTTCCGGCCATCGCCGACGTCGACGCGATCCTGATCCGCTCGGCCACCAAGGTCGACGCCGAGGCGATCGCCGCCGCGAAGAAGCTGAAGGTCGTCGCGCGCGCCGGCGTCGGCCTGGACAACGTGGACGTCTCCGCCGCCACCAAGGCCGGCGTGATGGTCGTCAACGCCCCCACCTCGAACATCGTGACCGCCGCCGAGCTGGCCTGCGGTCTGCTCCTCGCCACCGCCCGCCACATCCCGCAGGCGAACACGGCGCTGAAGAACGGCGAGTGGAAGCGCAGCAAGTACACCGGCGTGGAGCTGGCCGAGAAGACCCTCGGCGTCGTCGGCCTCGGCCGCATCGGTGCCCTGGTGGCCCAGCGCATGTCCGCCTTCGGCATGAAGGTCGTCGCCTACGACCCCTACGTGCAGCCCGCGCGGGCCGCGCAGATGGGCGTGAAGGTTCTTTCGCTGGACGATCTCCTTGAGGTCTCCGACTTCATCACCGTCCACCTGCCGAAGACCCCCGAGACGGTCGGCCTGATCGGTGCCGAGGCGCTGCAGAAGGTGAAGCCCTCGGTGCGCATCGTCAACGCCGCGCGCGGCGGGATCGTCGACGAGGCCGCGCTGTACTCGGCGCTCAAGGAGGGCCGGGTCGCGGGCGCGGGCCTCGACGTGTACGCCAAGGAGCCCTGCACCGACTCGCCGCTGTTCGAGCTGGACGAGGTCGTCTGCACCCCCCACCTCGGCGCCTCCACCGACGAGGCCCAGGAGAAGGCGGGCATCGCCGTGGCGCGCTCGGTGCGCCTCGCCCTCGCCGGTGAGCTGGTCCCGGACGCGGTGAACGTCCAGGGCGGTGTCATCGCCGAGGACGTCAAGCCGGGTCTGCCGCTCGCCGAGCGGCTCGGCCGGATCTTCACCGCGCTCGCCGGTGAGGTCGCGGTCCGCCTCGACGTCGAGGTGTACGGCGAGATCACCCAGCACGACGTGAAGGTGCTGGAGCTGTCCGCGCTCAAGGGCGTCTTCGAGGACGTCGTCGACGAGACGGTGTCGTACGTCAACGCCCCGCTGTTCGCGCAGGAGCGTGGCGTCGAGGTGCGGCTGACCACCAGCTCCGAGTCGCCCGACCACCGCAATGTCGTCACCGTGCGCGGCACGCTCGGCAGCGGCGAGGAGGTGTCGGTCTCGGGCACGCTGGCCGGGCCGAAGCACCACCAGAAGATCGTCGCGGTCGGTGAGTACGACGTGGACCTCGCCCTCGCCGACCACATGGTCGTCCTCAGCTACGTGGACCGTCCCGGTGTCGTCGGCACCGTGGGGCGCGTCTTCGGTGAGGCCGGTATCAACATCGCCGGGATGCAGGTCGCGCGGTCCACGGCCGGTGGGGAGGCGCTGGCGGTGCTGACCGTGGACGACACGGTTCCGCCGGCGGTGCTCGCCGAGGTGGCCGAGGAGATCGGGGCGACGTCGGCGCGGTCGGTGAACCTGGTCTGAGTCTCGCAAAGGTGTGAGGCCGGGGCCCGGCCACCTTCGGGTGGCCGGGCCCCGGTCGTTCTCACCTCGGGACGGGCGGGGCCGGTCGTTCTCAGTTCCGGGCGGCCGAGGGCGCGTCCACGCCGGTCGTGCGGGCGCGCGTGGCCGGAGCGGGGCCTTTCCCGCCCGGGCCGGTGGGTGCCTCGTGGTCTCTCGCCCGCACGCCGCGCAGAGCCGCCGCCGCGAGGACCGCGGCGGTCACCAGGACGACGGCCCCCGCGACCGCCGCTCCCTGCATACCGGCGGTGAACGCGGCGCGGGCCGCGGCCGCCAGCGACTCGCCCGCGGCGCCGGGCAGTTGCTCGGCTACGGCGAGCGCGCCCCCGAGCGTCTCGCGGGCCGGGGCGGGCGCCGACGCCGGGATCTCGTGGTGGTAGACGGCCGTGCCGATGGAGCCGAGAGCGGCCATGCCGAGTGCGCCGCCGAACTCCTGCCCGGTCTCCAGGAGCGACGAGGCGGAGCCCGCGCGTTCGACGGGGGCGGTGCCGAGGGCCAGGTCCGTCATCTGCGACATCACCGTCACGATGCCGGCGGCCAGCACCCCGGCCCCGGCCAGGACCAGCCACAGGGAGTCCGGTCCGGCGGCGGCCAGGAGGCCGTAGCCGCTCGCGGCGGTGGTGAAGCCGGCGGCCACCACGTACGCCCGGTCCACGCCCCGCCGCACGAGACGCGTGGCGACGGGCGCGGCCACACCGACGAGAACCGAGGGCAGCAGCCCCCACAACGCCGCCTCCAGCGCGCTCTTGCCGAGCACCGACTGGAGGTACTGCGTGGTGAAGTACGCCGAGCCCATCATGCCGAAGGCCGCGAGCAGGTTGAGGGCGACCGCCGGGGTGAAGCCGCGACCACGGAACAGGGCAGGGGAGATCATCGGGGACGGCACCGTGCGCTGGCGGTGGACGAAGAGGGCCGCGAAGAGCAGGCCGACGGTCAGGACGACCACGTTCCGGACGTTCCAGCCCTCCGAGGGGATCTCCTTGAGGCCGTAGACGACCGGCAGGACGGCCGCCAGTGACAGCGGGACACCGAGCAGGTCGAATCGGCCGGGCGCGGGGTCCTTCGACTCGGGCAGGAGCACCGGGCCGAGCAGCAGGAGCAGTGCCATCGCGGGCAGATTCACCAGGAACACCGAGCCCCACCAGAAGAACTCGACCATGACACCGCTCAGCACCGATCCGAGCGCGACGCCCCCGGTCATCACCCCGGACCAGATGGCGATCGCGGTCGCCCGCTGGCCGGGGTCGGTGAACATCGTGCGGGTCAGCGCCATCGTCGAGGGCATCAGGGTGGCGCCGCCGATGCCGAGGACGGCACGGGCCGCGATCAGTGTCTCGGCGCTGTTCGCGTACGCGGCCACCAGTGAGGCCGCACCGAACGCGGCGGCGCCGATCAGCAGCATTCGGCGGCGCCCGATGCGGTCGCCCAGCGAGCCCATCGTCATCAGCAGTCCGGCCAGCACGAACGCGTAGATGTCGAAGATCCACAGCTGCTGGGTGCCGCTCGGCTCCAGATCGGTGCTGATCGCGGGGATCGCGAAGTACAGGACCGACACGTCCATCGAGACCAGCAGCAGCGGCAGCATCAGGACGCCGAGGGCGGTCCATTCGCGGCGGCCTGCGCGCCGGGCGGGAGCCGGGATCACGGGGTTCGTCGTCATGGAGGGGACTGTACGAGTGTTTTATACGCTCGTCTAGTACGCCTGTTTAAAACGTTCGTATGGGACGTTCGTGTGGGACGGTCGTATGAATACCCGGCTAGGCTGGGGCGCATGGGACATCGTGAGGATCTGCTGGAAGGCGCCAAGCGCTGCCTGCTGGCGAAGGGTTTCGTACGGACGACGGCACGTGACATCGTCAAGGAGTCGGGGACGAACCTGGCGTCGATCGGCTACCACTACGGCTCGAAGGACGCGTTGCTGGCGCAGGCGTACGTGTCCCTGGTCGGCGATGTCTCCGTGGCCTTCGACCAGGGGGAGCGCGCGCCGAGCGGCACCGAACCGGGCTCGATCGAGCGGTTCCGGGAGGTGTGGGCGAACGTCATCGACACCATGCGGGAGCCGGGCTCGATGTGGCGGCTCAGCATGGAGATCATCGCCATGGGCGACCAGCTGCCCGAGGTCCGCGACCACCTGGCGCTGGCGCAGCGGGAGGCCGGGCGCGGTCTGATCCCGATGCTCATGGGCGGCCGGGAGGAGGACGTCCCGGAGAAGGACGTGGACACCCTCGGGAAGTTCCTGGTGACCCTGATGACGGGTCTGATCGCCCAGTGGACCTTCGACCCGCCGAGTGCCCCCGAGGCCGACGAACTCGCCGAGGGCCTCCTCCGGGTCATCGCGGCGACGCGCGGGGAGTGACTACGCCGGCACCAGCCGGCCCGCGCGCATCTCCACCGAACGGTCCGCGAAATGGCGTACGACCGCGCGGTCGTGGCAGATGAAGAGGTACCCGAGGTTCAGCTCGTCCTGGAGGTCGGCCAGCAGGTTGAGGACACCGGCCCGGATGGAGGGGTCCAGTGCGGACACCGGCTCGTCGAGGACCAGCAGACGCGGCTCGGACGCCAACGCCCGTGCGATGCCCACTCGTTGGCACTGACCGCCGGACAACTCGTGCGGGAAGCGGTCGCCGAGGGCCGGGTTCAGACCCACCCGGTCCAGGAGCGCGGCGACCCGGGCGGGGCCCGTGGCGTCCCAGCGGCCCTGGACGCGCAGGGGTTCCGCCACCGCTTCCCGGACGCGGTGGCGCGGGCTGAGCGAGCCGTACGGGTCCTGGAAGACCGGCTGCATACGGGGCCGGAGCGGCCGCAGCTCGCGCTCGGTGAGCGACGTCAACTCCCTCCCCTCGAAGTGGACTTCGCCTCCGTCCGGGCGGCGCAGGAGGAGCACGGCGCCGACCGTGGAGGACTTTCCGCAGCCGGAGGGGCCGTTCAGGGCCAGGGTCTCGCCCGCCTTCACCGCGAAGGACACCCGGTCGACGGCGGTGACCGGTCCGTAGCGGACGACCAGGTCGCGCACGTCGAGCAGGGGGGTGGTCGGGTTCACGCGGGCTCCAGGAACAACTCGGTCGCGGGGTGCGGGACTTCGTCCCAACGGTGGCAGGAGACCTCATGGCCGGCCGCGGCCGGCCACGGCTGCGGTTCCTCACCCCGACAGCGGTCCTCGGCGAGGGGGCAGCGCGGCGCGAAGGCGCAGCCCGGGGAGAGCGTCGGGGGCGGGCGGGGAGCCGGGGACGGAGGGCAGCCGACGGTGACGCCGACCGGCGGGCGCGCGCCCTCGCCCTCACCGTCGCGGTCGGCTTCGTCCGGCGGCAGCGAGGCGAGCAGGCCCGCCGTGTACGGCGCCAGGGGGCGGTCCCACACGGCCGCCGCCGGGCCCTGTTCGACCTGACGCCCGGCGTACATGACCAGCATGCGGTCGGCGTGCTCCCGGACCGCGCCGAGGTCATGGGTGACCAGCACGAGCGCGGCGCCGACCGCCTCCCGCTGCGCGGCGAGGACCCGCAGCACCTGTTCCTGGAGTTCCGCGTCGAGCGCGGTCGTGGGCTCGTCCGCGACGACGACGTCCGGTTCGTTGATCGTCGCCATGGCGATCACGGCCCGCTGGCGCATACCGCCGGAGTACTCGTGCGGATACGCCCGCGCCCTGCGCGCGGCGTCGGGGATGCCCACCCCGTCGAGCGCGGCGACCGCCCGGGCGCGGGCCTCTTTGCGGGAGACGCGCGCCACCGACCTTACGGCCACGGCGAGTTGGTCGCCCACGGGGTGCACGGGGGAGAGCGCCGACAACGCGTCCTGGGGGATCAGGGCGATACGCCGGCCCCGCTGGGCGGCGAGATCCGCGTCCCCGCGCAGCCGCACGGTTCCGCTGCTCGTCGCACCCACCGGCAGCATCCCGAGCAGCGCCCGGGCCGTGAGGGACTTGCCGGCGCCCGACTCGCCGACCAGGGCGAGCACCTCGCGCGGCCGGACGTCGAAGGACAGCCCGCGTACGACCTCGACTCCGCCGAACGCGATCCGCAGATCACGGACCGAGAGCAGGGCGTCGGTCTCCGGCGGCACGGGAGACGCCGCCGGCACGTCGGATGCCGTCGGCATGGAGGAGTTCGGCGTCACTTCAGACCTTGGCTGAGACTTCAATGGAACCCTTCACCTTTCCCCTGTGCGCACGAGCGGGTCTGCGCGTTTGGCGGCGCCCCGTCCGCGACTGCGCGTACGCCGCCCCGGACACCGCGATACCGGCGAGCAGGGCGAGGGCGACCGCCGGTGCCAGGGCTGCCCACGGCGCGCGTTCCACGTACGCGCGGGACTCGTCCAGGAGCAGGCCCCACTCCGGGGTGGGCGGTTGCGCTCCGAGACCCAGGAAGCCCAGGGACGCGAGGGCCAGGGCGATGCCCGGCAGGCGCAGGACGGCGTGCCGGGCCACGGGCGCGGCGACCGACGGGAGGACGTGCCGGGTGAGGATCCACCACGGGCTCGCGCCGATGGCCCGTTGGGCGGTCAGGAACGCGGACGCGCGGACCTCCTGCACCAGGGCCGCCGCGTGGGCGGACAGGGCGGGCCAGGAGATCAGGGCCACGGCGAGGGCCGCGCCGCCCGTGCCGGGACCGGCCACCGCGGCGACCAGGATGCCGACGATCACCGGGGGCAGCGCGTTGGCGATGTCCGCCGCGCCCGCCGCCACCCGGGGGAGGAAGCCGAGCGCCAGGGAGACGAGGAGGCTCAGCGCGCAGACCGCCGTCGCCGTGCCGACGGTGGCGGCCGCGCCGTGGCCGAGTCGGGCCAGGACGTCGCGGCCGAGCCCGTCCGTCCCGAGCGGGTGCGCCCACGACGGGGGGAGGAGGCGGGCGGTGGTGTCCACGGTGTACGGGTCGCGCAGCAGACCCCAGCCGATGGTGACCAGGAGGACGGCCGCCAGGGTCAGCGGTACCGCGGGGTGGACACGGACCGGCCGGGCCGGCGGCAGGGTGAGGCCCGCGTCGCGCAGGGCGGGGCCGAGCAGGCGGCGCCGGGCGAGGGCGGCCAGGGCGCCCGCGACCAGGCCCAGGGCGAGGAGGGCGAGAACCGCGCCCTGGAGGAGGGGGAGGTCCTGGGACTTGGCCGCGCCCAGGGCGGTACGGCCGATGCCGGGCACCGCGAACACCATCTCCACGGCGACCGCGCCGCCGGTGAGGCCGACGGCGACCATGCCGAACTGCGGTACCAGGGGCGGCAGTACGCGGCGCAGCGCGGCCGCCGCGACACGGGCCCGGCTCACGCCCGCGCCCCGCCACAGCTCCACCCAGCGTTCGTCGAGCACGGCCGGCAGCGCGTCCGCGACCAGACGGCCGAGCAGACCGCCGGCCGGGACACCGAGGGCGATCGCGGGCAGCACCAGGTACTGCGGGCCCGCCCAGCCGGACGTCGGCAGCCAGCCCAGCCAGACCCCGCAGATCAGCAGTGCCACCGTGGCCAGCAGGAACTCGGGGACGGCGGCGAGCATCGCGGCGAACGCGCCGGCCGATCCCCGGCCCCGTACGAGCACCGGGGCGACCAGCGCGCAGGCCAGCAGGAGTGCGACGGCGAAGGCGGTGCCCATCAGGGCGAGGGAGACCTGGAGGCCGGAGACGACCGAGGGCAGCACGTCCGTGCCGGACACCCAGGACGTGCCGAGGTCGCCGCGCAGCAGCCCGGAGGCCCAGTTCCCCAACAGGGAGAGGGGGCCCGCACCGAGGCCCAGGTCCTCGCGGATCGCGGCCAGAGCCTCGGGCGTCGCCTCCTGCTCGGCCGACCGTGCACGCAGCACGGTCAGCGCGGGGTCACGCCCCGACAGCCACGGCAACAGCCCGACGACGGCCAGCACCCCGACGAGACAGCCGAGACGGGTGAGCCCGGCGGGACCGATGACGGGTCCGACGAGGCGTTGCAGCCGCCCAGGCCCGGACTCCCGGCTGCGTCGGCCCCGTCGCACCGTTTCGACCGGCCTCGCCGTAGGCAGGTCCACGTGCGGCGTTTCGGCGGACTCCACCGGAGAAGGGGCCGCGTGCGCCGTCCCGTCGGACGCCGCCGGTGAGCCGACAGCTCCCGCCGCCGAACGGTCCTCACCCGCTGTTCCGGCCGGCTCACCCGCGGTCCGGCCGTCCCGGGCGGCCTCGCCCAGGTCCGCCACGGCGCGGTTCTCCTGCCTCCCGACCGTCACCTTCTCGACGCCCACGCTCCCCGGGCCCACGCTCCCCGCGCCCGCGCCCGCGTTCCCCGCGACGCGAGCGCCGCGCGTCGCCTCCGTCGGTTCCCCTGCGGACGTGCTCACTTGACGTAGGTGTCCGCCGTGACCAGCTCCCGCTCGCGCGGGTCGTGGGCCGCGTCCACGACTCCGGCCGCGTCGCCCTGGATGACGCGCTCGTGGAGCATCGGCACGGCCGCGTCGGTGCCGAGGACGGCGGCCTCGGCCTCGATGACCGCCTTGCGGCGGGCGTCACCGGCGGCCGTGTCGGAGGCCCGGTCGAGGGCCGCGTCGACGGTCTTGTCCGCAAGCTGGGAGATGTTGAAGGAGCCGTCGGAGGCGAAGTCGCTGTAGAGGTACGCGGCCGGGTCGCCGGAGTCGAGGACGGTGGCCCGGGAGAGGATGAAGGCGTCGAACTCGCCCGCGAGTGCGTCGGACTCGATGTTGGCGTACTCGCGCACGTCGAGCTTCACCTTGAACCCGGCCTTCTGCAGCTGCTGTTGCAGCGTGGCGGCGACCTCGGGCAGCTCGGCGCGGTCGGTGAAGGTGCCGATGGTGATCGACTTTCCGGACGGGGCACCGGCCTTGGCGCGCTCGACCGTCGAGCGCAGGTCGGCGGCCCAGGGCAGCGCGGGCCCCAGCAGCCCCTTCGCCACGTCGGCCCGCCCCTCGTACACGCCCTTCACGATCGACTCGGCGTCGACGGCCTCGCGGGCGGCGGCGCGCAGCGAGGCGTCCTTGAACACGCCCTTCTCGGTGTTCAGGTAGAGGGTGTTGGTGCGGGGCATCGGGACCTCGGTGATCAGGTCCTGGTCGAGCACGGCGGCCTGCGACACC
Organism: Streptomyces sp. MNU76; assembly: GCF_020982545.1. Taxonomy (GTDB): domain Bacteria; phylum Actinomycetota; class Actinomycetes; order Streptomycetales; family Streptomycetaceae; genus Streptomyces. Next base: position 240,318 of record NZ_JAJKLK010000021.1, read on the forward strand.
GGGACCGCCTCGACGATGTCGGCCTCGCCGGTGCGCAGGGAGGCGGCGCGGGCGGTGCCGTCCGGCACGAACTTCACGTCGATGCCGGGGGCCTTGGCCTTGTCGCCCCAGTAGTCGTCGTAGCGGTCGAGGGCGGCGGAGGCGGTGCCGTTGACCTCGGTCAGCTCGAAGGGGCCGGTGCCGGCGCCGAGCGGGTTCACCGTCTTCCCCTTGTACGCCTTCGCCGCGAGGATCGACAGCTGCGGCGAGCTGAGGCGCTGCGGGACCAAGGGGTCCTCCACCGCCGTGGTGACGGTGACGGTGTCGCCGTCGGCCTTCGCCGTCAGGTCCACGCCGTCGAGGATGCGGGGCTTGGGGGAGGCGGTGGCCGCCTCGGTGAGGGAGTTGACGACGGCCGCACCGGTGAGCTTCGTACCGTCGTGGAACGTCACACCCTGCCGGATCGTGAACGTCCACTTCTTGCCCGAGCGCTTCCAGTCGGTGGCGAGCGCGGGCTGCGCGTCCCCTTCGGCGTTCAGCTTCACCAGGGTCTCGGCGGTCGACCAGCGCGACAGCTTGAACGCGTCGTCGGAGAGCGGCGACAGGCCCGAGCGGGGCGGCAGCATCATCGCGATACGTATCCGCTTGCCCTCGCTCCCGGCGTCCTCTGGGCCCGTTGCCGAGAAACAGCCCGTGAGCAGGGCCGAGGTCGCGGTGGTGACCGCGGTGAGCGGGACGAAACGGGCCGGGACGCGCACGGGACACTCCGAGTAAGGGCGTGGTCAAAGATTCAACGGGCCTGACCGTAACACGATGACAATCATTTTCAGAAGAGTGGTTTGCGCCACCGGTAAGCCGCCACGTGCCCCGCCTTCCGGCCCGGTCCTTGCCCGGAACCGCAGGTCGGCCGCGTTGTCAGTGCCCCCTGTCATGGTGGGGACGTGGACGACGAGACCTTCTGGGACGTGATCGAGGACTGCCGACGGGCGACACCGGACCCCGACGAGCGGTTGGAGTGGCTGTGCGAGCGGTTGAGGGCCCGGTCGGGGAACGAACTCCTGCGGTTCCAGGAGGGCTTGGACCGCGTGTTGGCCCCCACGCTCACCTGGGACCTGTGGGGCGCGGCCGACCGGATCATGGGCTGGTGCTCCGACGACACCTTCTTCTACTTCCGGCTCTGGCTGGTCGGCCTGGGCAGGGACGCGTTCGACCGGGCCGTCCGTGACCCCGACTCCCTGGCCGACGTGCCCGGGGTGCGGCGGCTCGCGGGCCGGCCGCCGCAGGACTGGGAGGACGAGGAGGTGCTGGAGTGGGAGGAGTTGGACTATGTCGCCGTGCGGGCCTGGGAACACGTCACGGGTCGCACGGAGGATGACTTCTACGACGCGCTGGAGAACCTCGTCGGCGGCGACGCCGACCTCACGGACCCGGCCGGCGAACGCTGGGACGCCCGCGACGACGAGCAGTCGCACCGCCGTCTGCCGCGTCTCAGCGTGCTGTTCCCGCTCATACAGGTGAGTTGACGTTCCCGGAAGACCTCACCGCCGCGCCCCCTCACCGCGGCGCCCCTTCACGGCCGTGTGCCCCTTACAACCGCGCCCCCTTCAGCGCCATGTGCAGCAGCAGCCGGTCCTCGCCGTCGGCCAGCCGCAGGCCCGTGAGCTGCTCGACGCGGGAGAGCCGGTAGTAGAGGGTCTGCCGGTGGATGCCCAACTCGGCCGCCGTGCGCCCGGCTTGACCCGCGTGGTCGAGGAAGACCTCGGCGGTGCGGGCCAGCTCACGGTGGGCGGGGCCGAGGAGGGCGCGGACGGACGGATCCTGGGGGAGGCCGGGAGGCAGCGCGGTCAGCATCCGGTACGGGCCGATGGAACGCCACTCGGCGATCGGGCCCAGCCGTGGCTCGGCCAGCGCCGCCCGGGCGGCCGCTGAGGCCTCCCGCCAGTCGGTGCCCAGTTCGGCGAGGCCCGCGCGGGCCCCCGAGACGCCCGCCGCCGCGTGCGCGCCCGCGCGTTCCAGCAGCCGGGCGGCGGCGGTGAGCGCCGGGGCCGGAGTGTCCGCCGAGCGGAGCCGTACCAGCAGGGCCAGGCCCTGGCCCGCCGCGCCCCACGGCACCGTGCACAGCGCGGTCGCCCCCGGCACCGTACGGAAGGACGGCGCGTCGTCCGGGTCGGTGTACGGCCAGGGGGCCACGCACACCAGCGTGTGGACGCCGTCGCCGCGGGGGCCGAGGGCCGCGCGCAGCTCCGCCACGGCCATGTCGCGCTCCCAGTCGCGCTCGGCGGTCAGGACCGCGCGCAGCTCCCGGGTGAGATCGGCGCCGGCCTGCGCCTCGTCCGCGAGGAGGGCGCCGATGCGCGAGGTCACCGCCATGGCGGCGGACAGCTGGGCGGCGGTCGGCCCCGGGTCGCCGTCCAGCAGCCAGACGTAACCGAGGACGACTCCTCGATGGCGTACGGGGAGGCAGACCCGCCCCCGGAGCACCCCCGCCTCCGGTGTCGGAGGGATCCGGACCGGGCCCGTCGCCCGGGTGATGCCGAAGCCCTCGAACCACTCCCGTACCGCCGTCGTCGAGCGGCGGGTCAGGATCGAGCGGGTGCGGACCGGGTCCAGGGCCGACGGATCGAGTTCGCCCTCGCTGTCGTACGCGCCGAAGGCGATCAGCTCGAAGTCGCGGTTCTCCAGCGTCGCCGGGGCGCCGAGCAGCGCGGAGATCTCGTCGACGAGGTCCTGGTAGTCCCCCACGGGATGGGGGCTTGAGCTTTCCGGCGTCACCCGGGCATTGTCGCGCATCCCGGAGGGCCCTTCATACATCTGTCTGAGATCTGCGGCACGGATACGTGACAGCTGTCGATGGTCGGCGAACGGGGGGATCCTTAGGTTTCACGGTGGTTCTATCTGCTGGTTTGTGGAGGTGCCCCGTGCTGGGTCCCGTGATTCTCGCCGCGTCGCGCAGCGACCGGATGCGACGCCTGATCTCGGCTGCGCCCGTGACCAAGCAGGTCGTCGACCGCTTCATCCCGGGTGAACGCGTCGACGACATCGTCCCCGTCGTCCGGGAGCTCACCGGCCGGGGTCTCGACGTGACGATGGACGTCGTCGGCGAGGACATCACCCGTCCGGAGCAGGCGGCCGCCGCGCGCGACGCCTATCTGGAGCTGATCGACCGGCTGAAGGGGCTGGAGCTCGGCGAGCGCGCAGAGATGTCCGTGAAGCTCTCCCTCTTCGGTCAGGCCCTCGAAGGCGGCCACGAGCTGGCCCTCGCCAACGTCCGCCCGGTCGTCGAGGCCGCCGCCGCGATCGGCACGACGGTCACGCTCGACGCGGAGGACCACACCACCCTCGACTCGATGTTCGCCATCCACGACGAGCTGCGGCGGGACTTCCCGGGGACCGGCTGCGTCATCCAGGCGTACCTCTTCCGCACCGAGGCCGACGCCCGCCGCCTGGCGGAGAACGGCAGCCGGGTGCGGCTGGTGAAGGGCGCCTACAAGGAGCCCGCCGACGTGGCCTTCCAGCAGAAGGCCGAGATCGACAAGGCGTACGTCCGCGTCCTGAAGATCCTCATGGCCGGGGAGGGGTACCCGATGATCGGGTCCCACGACCCGCGCCTGATCTCCATCGCGCAGGAACTCGCCCACCGCGCCGGACGCAAGCTCGACGAGTACGAGTTCCAGATGCTGTACGGCATCCGCGGCGACGAGCACCTGCGGCTCGCCGCCGAGGGACACCGGATGCGGGTCTACACCGCGTACGGCACGGACTGGTACGGCTACTTCATGCGCCGCCTCGCGGAGAAGCCCGCCAACCTGCGGTTCTTCCTCCGCGCCATGGTCAGCAAGGGCTGAGCCCCACACAACGGCTCACACACACCGCTCAGTAAGGAGCTACGGAACCCATGGACGCTGTGACCCAGGTCCCCACCCCCGTCAACGAGCCGGTGCACGGCTACGCCCCCGGCTCGCCCGAGCGCGCCCGGCTGGAGGTCAAGCTGAAGGAACTGGCCGAGAACCCGATCGACCTGCCGATGACCATCGGCGGCGAGCGGCGGATGGGCGGCGGCGACCGCTTCGACGTGGTGCAGCCGCACAACCACAAGGCCCGTCTCGGTACCTACGCCAACGCCACCGCCCAGGACGCCCAGGACGCCGTCGACGCGGCCCTCGCGGCCGCGCCTGCCTGGCGTGCGATGTCCTTCGACGACCGCGCCGCGATCATCCTGCGCGCCGCCGACCTCCTCGCGGGCCCGTGGCGCGAGACGCTCGCCGCCTCCACCATGCTCGGCCAGTCGAAGACCGCCCAGCAGGCCGAGATCGACTGTCCCTGCGAACTGGTCGACTTCTGGCGCTTCAACGTCAAGTACGCCCGCGACCTGCTCGCGGAGCAGCCCCCGGCCAACTCCCCGGGCGTGTGGAACCGCCTCGACCACCGCCCGCTGGAGGGCTTCGTCTACGCGATCACCCCGTTCAACTTCACGGCCATCGCGGGCAACCTGCCGACCGCCCCGGCGTTGATGGGCAACGTGGTGGTCTGGAAGCCGTCCCCGACGCAGACGCACGCCGCCGTCCTGCTCATGCGGCTGCTGGAGGAGGCGGGCCTGCCCAAGGGCGTCATCAACCTCGTCACCGGCGACGGCATCGCGGTCTCCGAGGTCGCCCTCGAACACCCCGACCTCGCCGGCATCCACTTCACCGGCTCGACGAAGACCTTCCAGTACCTGTGGAAGACGGTCGGCGCCAACATCGAGAAGTACCGCTCGTACCCGCGGCTCGTCGGCGAGACCGGCGGCAAGGACTTCGTGGTCGCGCACCCGAGCGCCGACCGCGCCGTGCTCAAGACCGCCCTCACCCGCGGCGCCTTCGAGTACCAGGGCCAGAAGTGCAGCGCGACCTCCCGGGCGTACATCCCGGCGTCGATCTGGAACTCCGGCTTCAAGGAGGAGTTCGCCGCCGAGGTCGAGTACCTGACCATGGGCGACGTCACCGACCTGTCCAACTTCATCGGCGCCGTCATCGACGAACGCTCCTTCGCCAAGAACAAGGCCGCCATCGACCGCGCCAAGTCCGACCCGACCTGCACGATCGTGGCCGGCGGCTCCTACGACGACTCGGTCGGCTACTTCGTCCGCCCGACCGTCGTCGAGTGCACCGACCCGACGAACGAGGTCTTCACCACCGAGTACTTCGGCCCGTTCCTCGCCGTGCACGTCTACGAGGACGACCGGTACGAGGAGATGCTGACCCAGATGGAGTCGGTGTCGGCGTACGCCCTGACGGGTTCCGTCATCTCGGGCGACCGCGCGGCCACCGCGTACACGATGGACAAGCTCCGCTACGCGGCCGGCAACTTCTACATCAACGACAAGTCCACCGGCGCCGTCGTCGGCCAGCAGCCCTTCGGCGGCGGCCGGGCCTCCGGCACCAACGACAAGGCCGGCGCCCCCCAGAACCTGATGCGCTGGACCCTGACCCGCGCCATCAAGGAGACCCTGGTCCCGCCGACCGACTACTCGTACCCGCACATGGGCTGACACCGGCCCCCCACAGCGCGCCCGGTCCTTCCGCGACGGAGGGGCCGGGCGCGCTGTCGTATGCGAAGGAGTCGAGAAAGTGCAGGTCAGGGCGGTGTGACCCAATCCACCGTCTCAGATAGTAGGAAGTCCGACTAATTGTGGAGACAGGCGCGCCGCACTCACCTAGCTTTGTAGGAGCCGAACGTCTCGCTCGATCCAGCGAATGGCGGTCGTGAGCCGGAGCCCGAGGCAGGCAACCCCTGCGGCCCCGCTCCCCGCCCCATCCGGCGTCTCGTAAACCTCCCGTTTCCGTACTCCGGATTGCCTCGAAGGAGTCGATTCCCCATGGCCGAGACGACCGTCCGCCGCCGAGTCCGTCACGTTTCCCGGACCACCGAGTCCGACCGCGAGAATGCCGCGGCCGCCCTCCAGCGCGCCCTCGACCGCCGGGACAACGGCGGCTCGACCGGGCACTGAGCCCACCCACCCGCCGGGAGCCGCCCGTGTCGGGGTGCGGTGCGGCCGCGGGACGACGACCCGCGCGCCGCGCCGCACCCCGGAACAGGCTCACGTGCCGCGCCGCACCTCGAAGTGGTCGACGCGGTCGCCGTTCTGGGCCAGTGCCGACACCTTCAGGGCCGGTCGCGCTCCGCTGACCGCCTCCACCGAGAGCAGCGAGAAGCCCCGGTAGCGCACCCGCGACCACTCCACCGTCTCCGGCTTCGACGCGCGCGACCTGGTCCACTCGAAGGTCTCGACGGCCTCATGGCGGGTGATGTGTCCCTCGTAGCTCTCCTTCACACCGGACGGGAAGCCGTACAGATCGCGTCCACCGCCGCCCGCCGTGACGTACACGACGCCGTCCCGGGTCGGGTCCGTCGACGCCCCGATGGGCACCGGCCTGCCGACCTCGCCGCCCTTGACGGCGTCGGTGCGCTCGTAGACGTGGTTGTGGCCGTTGATCACCAGGTCCACCTGGTGCTTCGCGAACAGCGGCGGCCAGGCGTCGCGGACACCGCCGTCGGAGGCGTGCGAGGACGTCGAGTAGGCGCAGTGGTGGAAGAAGACGACGATGAAGTCGATGCCCTTCGCGGCCCGCAGCTCCCCCAGCTTCCTGTCCAGCCACTCGGTCTGCTTGCCGCCCGAGTAGCCGAGGTTGGCGGGGATCTCGTACGACACGTCGTTCGCGTCCAGCGCCACGAAGCCGACGTTGCCGTAGGTGAACGCGTACACGCCCGGCGCCGCGCGGGGGTCGAAGCCGTTGTCGGGGAGGGACCAGCGGGCGAGCTGACCGCCGTAGCCGTCCGGCGAGTACCAGGCCTCCATGTCGTGGTTGCCGGTCGTCACCATCCACGGCACGGACCTGGCCACCGGTTCGTTCTGCTTGAGGAACAGGTCCCAGAACCCGGGGTCGTAGCCGTCCGACTCGACCCCCTTGCCGTTGCCGTTGGCGTAGCAGATGTCGCCGGCGTGGAGGTGGAAGGCGGGCTTCTGACGGACGATCAGGTTGTCGTTCGCCGCCGCCGCCTTTCCGACGCCCTGGTCGCCGAACGCGGTGAACACGAACGTCTCCGGCGCGGCGGGTGCCGTACGGAAGGTGCCGATCGTGGAGCGATGGGCCGGGTCGGCCGGGTCGAAGCCCTCGTGGCCGACGCCGTAGTAGTACGTCGTGCCGGGGCGCAGGCCGTCCAGGGCCGCGTGCAGGTAGTACTGGTCCAGCTCCAGGCGCACGCCCTCGATGCCCGGCGTGTGCAGGTCGCGTACCTCCGCCTCGACCTTCCGGGTCAGCTCCTCGGGCTTCAGGCCCACCCGCACGTACGGCTTCCTCACCGCGAACGGCACCTGCCAGGAGATCCGCATCCGGGTCTTCGGGTCCGCGCCGAACGCCAGATGGCGGCCGAAGGGGGTGACGGCGGAACCGGGCGCCTTGGAGGTGGCGGGCGACGGGGCCGAGGTCGTCGCGTTCGGCGAGGCCGGCGAGCCGGACCCGCCGCAGCCGGTCAGCAGCCCGCCGGCCGCCAGCGAGCCCGCCGTCACCAGGGTGCGGCGCCGGGAGAACTTCGTCCGCAGGTACTCGTACTGCTCGGCCATGCTCATCCGGCGTGCGAGCCGCGGGGGGATGCCGAAGTCGAGTACGGGAGGTCCGGGGGGTGTGTCCCTGGAAGGGTGGGTCATGCTCTCGAAGTTCCCAGCGAATCCCAACACCCGCCCCCCGTACGGGTGAACGCGTGGTGACGTGTGGGCAGCGTCACCCGATCGTTCGTCCGTATCGCGGACGCCTCGTGTCATTCCATGGGACAAGGAGTACGGTGCCGTCATGTCTCGCAGCCTCAATCTCGCAGTGATCCCCGGTGACGGCATCGGTCAGGAAGTCGTGGCCCAGGGGCTCAAGGTCCTCTCCGCCGTCCTTCCGCAGGATGTGAAGCTGGAGACCAAGGAGTACGACTTCGGCGCCAAGCGTTACCACGCCACCGGGGAGACCCTCACCGACGCCGACCTCGACGCGCTGAAGCAGCACGACGCGATCCTCCTCGGCGCGATCGGCGACCCGAGCGTCCCCTCCGGGGTCCTGGAGCGCGGCTTCCTGCTCAAGCTCCGCTTCGCCTTCGACCACCACGTGAACCTGCGTCCCTCGAAGCTGCTCCCCGGTGTCGCCACCCCGCTCGCCGGCCAGCCCGAGATCGACTTCGTCGTGGTCCGCGAGGGCACCGAGGGCCCCTACACCGGCAACGGCGGCACCATCCGCAAGGGCACCGAGCACGAGGTCGCCACCGAGGTCTCCGTCAACACGGCCTTCGGCGTCGAGCGGGTCGTGCGTGACGCGTTCGCCCGCGCCCAGGCCCGCCCGCGCAAGAAGCTCACCCTCGTCCACAAGAACAACGTGCTGACCTTCGCCGGTCACCTGTGGACGAACATCTTCAACAAGGTGGCCGAGGAGTTCCCCGAGGTCACCACCGACTACATCCACGTCGACGCGGCCACGATCTACCTGGTCACCGACCCGGCCCGGTTCGACGTGATCGTCACCGACAACCTCTTCGGCGACATCATCACCGACCTCGCCGCGGCTGTCTCAGGCGGCATCGGCGTCGCGGCCTCCGGCAACATCAACCCCTCCGGCGCGTTCCCGTCCATGTTCGAGCCGGTGCACGGCTCGGCCCCGGACATCGCCGGCCAGGGCAAGGCCGACCCGTCCGCCACGGTCCTCTCCGTCGCCCTCCTCCTGCGCCACCTCGGCCACGAGTCCGAGGCCGCTCGTATCGAGGAGGCCGTCTCCGCCGACCTCGCGGAGCGCGTCGGGAAGCCCGCCCGTTCGACGGCCGAGATCGGCGACGCGCTCGCCGTACGAGTAGCCGGCTGACCCGCCGCGCCCACTCGAAATCTTTCGAAGCCGCCGGGTCGCTACCGCACCCGGCGGCTTCCGCATGTTCCCGCCGGGTGCCACCATCATCCCCTGGGTCGCATTCACGCCGTTTTCTTCCGCCGACTCCGCTTGCGATAATCGAACGCGGGGCCGCCGAATGAGGGAATGCTCGGACGTCCTAGCACTCGCCACTGGCAGTACGGATGTGAGCGCGGCCCGTCACAACAACCGGTGAAGGACACCCACTCATGACGCCCACGATCGAGCTCAAGCCCTCCGCCAGTCCGCTCTCCGACGCCGAGCGCGACGCGGTCCTGGCCAACCCCGGTTTCGGCCGCCACTTCACCGACCACATGGTCGTCATCAAGTGGACCGAGGGTCGTGGCTGGCACGACGGCCAGCTCGTTCCGTACGCGCCGCTCTCCCTGGACCCGGCCACCATGGTCCTGCACTACGCGCAGGAGATCTTCGAGGGCCTGAAGGCCTACCGGCAGCCGGACGGCTCCGTCGCCACCTTCCGCCCGGAGAAGAACGCCCGCCGCTTCCAGGCCTCCGCCCGCCGGCTCGGCATGCCCGAACTGCCGGTCGAGACGTTCATCGAGGCGTGTGACGTGCTGGTGCGGCAGGACCAGGCCTGGGTCCCGGCCCACGGCGGCGAGGAGTCCCTCTACCTCCGCCCCTTCATGATCGCCACCGAGGTCGGCCTGGGCGTCAAGCCGGCGGGCGAGTATCTCTTCCTCGTGATCGCCTCCCCGGCCGGCGCCTACTTCCCCGGCGGGGTGCAGCCCGTCTCCATCTGGGTCTCCGAGGACCATGTCCGCGCGGTGCCCGGCGGCATGGGCGACGCCAAGACCGGCGGCAACTACGCGGCCTCCCTCCTCGCCCAGGCCGAGGCGGCGGCCGAGGGCTGCGCCCAGGTCTGCTACCTCGACGCGGTCGAGCGCAAGTGGGTCGAGGAACTCGGCGGCATGAACCTGTACTTCGTGTACGGCGACCGCATCGTCACCCCTTCGCTCACCGGCTCCATCCTGGAGGGCGTCACCCGTGACTCCCTGCTGACGGTCGCCGCGGACCTCGGCTACGCCGCCGAGGAGGGCCGCATCTCCATCGACCAGTGGCAGGCCGACTCCGAGAGCGGCGCCCTCACCGAGGTCTTCGCCTGCGGTACGGCCGCCGTCATCACGCCCGTGGGCACGGTCAAGCGCACCGGCGCCGCCTGGCAGCAGTCCGGCGGCGAGCCCGGCCCCGTCACCCTCAAGCTCCGCGAGGCGCTGCTGAACATCCAGCGCGGCACGGTCGAGGACAAGCACGGCTGGATGCACGAGCTGGGCTGACGCCGAACGGAGAACTCCCTCAGGGCCGCCGCGGACACCTCGTCCGCGGCGGCCCTGCCGTGTTCCGGTCCACTCCGGTGACAGCGGTGATTGCGGTATGCGGTGAGGGCGGTGACCGTGAGGTGATCAGCACGCTGTTCGCATCCTGAGACGGACGGTGAGGGCGGGGGCGGTCTGTGCCAGACTGCCCCCGTGCTCTCGTTCGCCATGATTATTGGCAGCAGGCGCGCCGGTCCGCAGTGACCGCCACGTACGACCAGGTACGGGTGGACACCGTCGTCCTCGACCCGCGCGCAGACCTCTCGCACCCGCGAGGGGTTTTTCGCTTTTCTGGCCCACCTTCAGCCGGGAGCGCAGCGCGAGGGACCATTGGGGACGGTGGAGCCGGTCATTCCGGTACAGACCGAGATCCAGCGGGATCCAACAGCAGGAGCCTTGACACCATGACGGAAACCAGCGAACTCGACGACTCCTTCCACGTCTTCGACACCACCCTGCGCGACGGCGCCCAGCGCGAGGGCATCAACCTCACCGTCGCGGACAAGCTGGCCATCGCACGGCACCTGGACGATTTCGGCGTGGGCTTCATCGAGGGCGGCTGGCCCGGCGCCAACCCGCGCGACACCGAGTTCTTCGCCCGCGCGCAGAAGGAGATCGACTTCAAGCACGCCCAGCTGGTCGCGTTCGGCGCCACCCGCCGCGCGGGCGGCAAGGCGAGCGAGGACCCCCAGGTCAAGGCCCTGCTCGACTCCGGCGCTCCGGTGATCACCCTGGTCGCGAAGTCCCATGACCGTCATGTGGAACTGGCCCTGCGCACCACCCTCGACGAGAACCTGGAGATGGTCCGCGACACCGTCGCCCACCTCCGTGCCCAGGGCCGCCGGGTCTTCGTCGACTGCGAGCACTTCTTCGACGGCTACCGGGCCAACCCCGAGTACGCCAAGGCCGTCGTCCGTACCGCCTCCGAGGCCGGCGCCGACGTGGTGATCCTCTGCGACACCAACGGTGGCATGCTCCCCGCCCAGGTCCAGGCCGTCGTCGCCACCGTCCTCGCCGACACCGGCGCCCGCCTCGGCATCCACGCCCAGGACGACACCGGCTGCGCGGTCGCCAACACCCTGGCCGCCGTCGACGCGGGCGCCACCCACGTCCAGTGCACCGCCAACGGCTACGGCGAGCGCGTCGGCAACTCCAACCTCTTCCCGGTCGTCGCCGCGCTGGAGCTGAAGTACGGCAAGAAGGTCCTCCCCGAGGGCGCTCTGCGCGAGATGACGCGGATCTCGCACGCGATCGCCGAGGTCGTCAACCTCACTCCCTCCACCCACCAGCCGTACGTCGGTGTATCGGCCTTCGCGCACAAGGCCGGCCTGCACGCCTCCGCGATCAAGGTCGACCCGGACCTGTACCAGCACATCGACCCCGAGCAGGTCGGCAACACCATGCGGATGCTGGTCTCCGACATGGCGGGCCGCGCCTCCATCGAGCTGAAGGGCAAGGAACTGGGCGTCGACCTCGGCGACGACCGCGAGATGGTCGGCCGGGTCGTCGAGCGGGTCAAGGAGCGCGAGCTGCGCGGTTACACCTACGAGGCCGCCGACGCCAGCTTCGAGATCCTGCTGCGCGACGAGGTCGCGGGCAAGCCGCAGCGGTACTTCCGTACGGAGTCCTGGCGGGCCATCGTCGAGGACCGCCCCGACGGCAGCCACGCCAACGAGGCCACGGTCAAGCTGTGGTCCAAGAGCGAGCGCATCGTCGCCACGGCGGAGGGCAACGGCCCCGTCAACGCGCTCGACCGCGCCCTGCGCGTCGCCCTGGAGAAGATCTACCCCCAGCTCGCCAAGCTGGAGCTGGTGGACTACAAGGTCCGCATCCTGGAGGGCAAGCACGGCACCAACTCCACGACACGGGTGCTGATCTCCACGACGGACGGCACGGGTGAGTGGTCCACGGTGGGCGTCGCCGACAACGTGATCGCCGCGTCGTGGCAGGCGCTGGAGGATGCGTACACCTACGGGTTGCTGCGCGCGGGCGTGGAGCCGGCGGAGTAGGTCCGGGTGGGTGGGGGTGGTTGTCGGGTGTGGGTCTGAAAGAGGCCGGGCTGCGGGGATGAAAAGCATGGGGCGCAGCCCCTGCTTTTCAGGGGCGCGGGGAACTGCGCGAGAAGCCCCACCGGGCCGGCACCCGACAACGCACCCCAGCGCCGCCCCCGACAGCCGCAGAGCTCACGATCCCCGTTGATCGAATCGTCCGTTTTCCTGACGATCGAGGTAGCTTCGAAGATATGAAAGGCGTACCGAGTCGACGTCGTCTCCTCCTCCGCCTAGTGATCGCGCCGCTCGCCGCGGCGACCCTGGCGGTGCTGTCGGTCGGTGCGCCCGGCGCACACGCGGCCACCGACCTGTCCACGGTGGCCGCGGCCCTGCGCGAGGGCCCCGTCTACGTCGACCCGGCCGCCACCGACCTGCTCTCCTCGACGGACGCCGAGGCCCTCGCGGACAAGATCGAGGACGCGGACGAGCCGATCTTCGTGGCGGTCCTCCCGGCCGGACACCCCACCGAGAACCTCTTCCAGAACCTCCGCACCGAGACGGGCATCACCGGTCTCTACGCCGTCCGCCTCGGCGACCGCTTCGACGCCCGCGCCGACAGCAGCGTCCTGAGCCAGGACGCCGTCGCCAACCTGGTCACCGCGGTCCAGGGCGCCGGCGACCCGAAGGCCCAGCTCAACGACTTCGTGGACGACGCCCTGCGCAGCAACCCCGGCGGCACCGCCCCGTCGAGCTGGAGCGACGGTGCCGACGCGGGCGTGGACGCCGGCGCCCTGGCGGCGGCGGGCGCGGTCGTGGTCGCGGGCGGCGTCGGCGCGTACGCGCTGGTCCGCCGAGGCCGCCGCCGCAAGGAGGAGGAACGCCGCGAGGCGCTGGCCAAGCTCGCCGTGGTGGTCGACGAGGACATCACGGCCTTCGGCGAGGAACTGGAACGCCTGGACTTCCACCCCGCCGAGGCCGGCGCCGACGACGCGATGCGCGCCGACTACGAACGGGCCCTGGACGCCTACGAGAAGGCCAAGTCCCTCATGGCGGCCGCCACCCGCCCCGAGGAGGTCCGCGCGGTGACCCAGACCCTGGAGGACGGCCGCTTCTCCCTGGCCCAGCTCGCCGCCCGCAGAGCGGGCCGCCCCCTGCCGGAGCGCCGCGCCCCCTGCTTCTTCGACCCCCGCCACGGTCCGTCGGTCGCGGACGTCCTGTGGGACCCGGGCGTCGGCACCGCACGCGAGGTGCCGGTCTGCGCCGCCGACCGAGCCCGCCTCGCCGACGGCCAGGACCCCGTGATCCGCGAGGTGGAGACGGTCTCCGGCGCCCGCCGCCCGTACTGGGACGCCGGCCCGGCCTACGGCCCCTGGGCGGGCGGCTACTTCGGCGGCGGCATCCTCCCCGGCCTGCTCGTCGGCACCATGCTCGGCAGCATGATGGCCACCCCCTCGTACGCCGCCATGTACGGCTCCGGTTACGGCGACTTCGGCGCGGGCTCCGGCTACGGCGGCGGCGACGTCTCGGGCGGCGACTTCGACACGGGCGACTTCACCGGCGGCTTCGGCGGTGGTGACTTCGGCGGAGGGGGCGACTTCGGAGGCGGCGGCGACTTCGGCGGAGGCTTCTGAGAACCGCCCCGGGCCGGGCCGCCACGAACGCCGGACCGGCCCGGCCCCGGACACACAGACACGAACACGGGCCCGGCGCTGGGAGCCGCCGGGCCCGTGGACGTCGTACGAGGTCATGCGAGGTGGTGCGGGGTCGTGCGAGAGACGACGGGCGCTGTCGCGGAGCCTCGTCAGAGAGTCGACGCGGCCGCCGCGATCTGGGACGCGAAGGTCGACACCTCGCTGTAGACACCGGGGGCGTTGGGCCGGGCGCAGCCTATGCCCCAGCTGACGATGCCGACCTGGATCCACTGGTTGGCGTTGTCCCGGCGGAACATCGGACCGCCGGAGTCGCCCTGGCAGGTGTCGACGCCACCCGCCGCGTACCCGGCGCAGATCTCCTCGGCGGCGATGAGCCCGCCGTAGCCGCTGTAGGAACGACACGTCGCGTCGCTCACGAACGGCACGGTCGCCTTGAGCATGTATCGCTGCTGCGCGCCGCCCTGGGTGGCCGCGCCCCAGCCGGCGACCGTGAAGGTGCCGGAGTTGTACGCGGTGGTCGTGGCGATCTTCAGGGTCGGGAGGTTGATGGGCGAGGCGAGCTTGATGAGTGCCCAGTCCTTGCCGTCGCCGTTGTAGCCGGGGGCCCGGTAGACCTTGGTCGAGCGGACCTGGACCCGGCCGCTGGTGCTCTGGAGGTCCACGACACCGGCCGTGGCCGTGATGCTGGTGTTGTTGCCCGTCGCGCCCACGCAGTGCGCGGCCGTGAGCACGATCTGCTGGGTGTACAGGGAGCCGCCACAGCCCATCGACAACCGGACCATGAACGGGAACTCGCCCTGCGCGGCCCGCGTTCCGCCGACCACCGGCGCCGGCGCGGCCGTCGCCGCCGACACGGGCTGCAGGCTGGCGATCGCGAGCGCGGCGGCACCGACAACCGCACATCTCTTCAGGGCGGTGATGAGTCGCTTCAACGTGATGCCTTCCGTGGGGGGTTGACATGCGATGAGTCGTTCGATGACGCGTACTGCCGAACCGCAGATATGGCATAGGCATGCCAATGAGACGACAGGAAATCGCCTCTGCTGGCATGCCCAGGTCAATTTCTGTTGCAGGATTATGAGAACGTCGGCACCGCGCACACAAGAGGTACGAACCAGCCAGCCCACTTCCCGCCCACGGCCGATCAGCGAACCCTCCCGCGAAAATCGGAGTGCGACGGCCCCGGACGCCCGGCACGTGCCGTTGCCCGTGGCGGAGCCGGTCGCGGTCGGTGCGCCGGGCGCGGGATACCCGTTCCCGTGGTCGGTGCGGCGCTGGCTCCCGGGGGAGACGGTCGAGGTCGCGACGGGCGTCGACCGGACGCGTCTCGCCCGCGACCTCGGCGACTTCCTCGCCCGACTGCGCGAGGCACCGGTCGGGCGTGGCCCGGCCGCCGGACGGCACTCGTACTTCCGGGGCTGCCATCCCAGCGTCTACGGCGACGAGGCCGAGGCGGCCCCGGAGCGGCTGGCGGACTCCGTCGACGTCGCGGCCTGCCGGACCGTGTGGGCCGAAGCGCCGACCTCCGCCTGGCTCTCCGCGCCGACCTGGTTCCACGGTGACGTCTGCGTCGGGAACCTGCTGACCGCGGAGGGGGCTCTCTCCGCCCTCATCGACTTCGGTTCCTCCGGCGTCGGCGACCCCGCCTGCGACCTCGTGGTCGCCTGGAACCACTTCACCGGCGAGGAAGGGAAGGACTTGCGCGATACCGTCGGCCTCCCCGACGACGCCTGGCGACGGGCCCGGGGCTGGGCACTGTGGAAGGCCCTGGTGAGTACGGCGGGACTGTCCAGCCCCGACCCCGAGGGCCGACAGCGCCGCGTGCTCGACCAGGTGCTGGAGGGCGCGGTCGTCCAGGGCGTACGGACAAGGCCGAGCCCTCGCCCTCCGACTGCCCCGTGGGCAGTCGGAGGGCGAGGGCTCGGTGGGGCGTCGCAGCCGCGTGTCAGAGCGTGTCGGAACCGCGCGGCGGGACCGCCGAAGAGGTCACGCGTTCCGGATCGCCGAGATGTCGAAGGTGAGCTTGATCTTGTCCGACACCAGGACGCCGCCCGTCTCCAGCGCCGCGTTCCAGGTCAGACCCCACTCGGAGCGCAGGATCTCCGCCTTGCCCTCGAAGCCGACGCGCTCGTTGCCGAAGGGGTCCTTGGCGGCGCCGTTGAACTCCAGGTCGATGGTGAGCGGCTTGGTCGTGCCCAGGATGGAGAGATCGCCGGTGATGCGGTAGTCGTCGCCGCCGAGGGCCTCCGCCTTGGTGGAGCGGAAGGTCATGGTCGGGAACTCCTCCGTCCGGAAGAAGTCCGCGCTCTTCAGGTGACCGTCCCGGTCGGCGTTGCCGGTGTCGATGCTCTCCATCTTGACGTCGATGGAGGCGGTGGACTGGGACGGGTCCGTACCGTCCAGGTGCAGGCTGCCGGAGAAGTCCAGGAAGGCGCCCTTGACGTTGGTGACCATGGCGTGGCGGGCCGTGAAACCGATCGTGGTGTGGGACGCGTCGATCGAGTAGTCGCCGGTCAGCGCGGCGAGGTCGGGGTTCACCGCGGAGACGGTCGCCGAGGTGGTGTCGGTGTCGGTGGTCGAGTTGCTGCGGCCGAAGATACCCATGACGTGACTCCTTGAGTGATGTCGTTCAATGTTCAACGAACTGAACACGGCCCACCGTAGACCTATTCCGTTCAATTTTCAACTGTATCGATTCGGTGATCGGTGTGTCACGCGTTGTTGATCCGATGGCTCCCGAGTGGTACACGGCATGGCCATGACCCCCACACGCCGGACCGTCCTGCTCCTCGCCGCGACCCTGGCGGCCACGACCGCTCCCGGCCCCGCCCACGCGGCCGACGAGTACGACACCCTCCGCCGCCGCTGGCTCGCCATCGCGCTCGGCGAGGGCTACGACCCCATCGCCGAGCCCTACGCCACCCGCCTGCGCGAGACCGGCGACCTCGCCCACGCCTTCCGCGCGGCCATGGCGCCCACCGCGAACTCCCTCTGGCCGGGCCACCCCTTCGACCCGCCCGCGGGAATCACCCAGAGCTACAGCCGCCTGTGGACGATGACCCAGGCCTACCTCCAGCCCGGCACCGGCCGTACCGGCGACACCGCCCTCCTCGCGGACGTCCTGCGCGGTCTCGACCACCTCACCGCGACCGTCTACCACCCCGGCACCACCCACTACGGCAACTGGTGGGAGTGGCAGATCGGCAGCCCGCGCCTCCTGCTGGACATCGTCGCCGCCCTGTACGACGAACTGACCCCCGCCCGCATCGCCGACGCCTGCGCGGCGATCGACCACTTCATCCCCGACGCGATGCTCCGCGACTACAGCGGCACCTCCACCGGCGCCAACCGCGTCGACCTCTGCCGCTCCGTGGCCCTGCGCGGCATCCTCGGCCGCGCCCCCGAGAAGATCGCCCTCGCCCGCGACGCCCTCTCACCCGTCTTCCCGTACGTCACCCGGGGGGACGGCCTCTACGCCGACGGCTCGTTCGTGCAGCACACCTGGGTCGCCTACTCGGGCACGTACGGGCAGGTCATGCTCGACGGACTCGGCCGGCTCCTCGCGCTGCTGGCCGGGTCGAGCTGGGCGGTCACGGATCCGAACCGGCAGGCCGTGCTCGACGGCGTGGAGCGGGCCTTCGCCCCGCTCGTCCTCGACGGACTGGTGATGGACAGCGTCAACGGCCGTGCCATCAGCCGGGGTTACCTCAAGGGCGACGACCGGCACATCATGCGCAGCGACCACTTCCATGGTCAGGGGATCATCGCGGCGATCGCGCTGCTCGCGCTCGGCGCCGGCCCCGCCGAGCGCGAGCGGTGGCACGGGCGGATCAAGGGGTGGATCGAACGCGACACGGTGACACCGATCCTCACGGCGCGACAGTTCGGTGTCGCGGACCTGGCCCGGCTGCACGCCGTCGCCGCCTCCCCGGTCGCCGCCGCGCCCGAACCCGTCGACCACCGCCTCTTTCCGGCCATGGACAGAGCCGTCCACCGCCGCCCCGTCTTCACCGTGAACATCGCCATGGCCTCCGACCGCATCGCCCACTACGAGTGCGGCAACGGCGAGAACCCGCGCGGCTGGCACACGGGTTCGGGGACCACCCTGTGGTGGGCCGAGGGGCACGGCGACCAGTACACGAACTGGTTCTGGCCCACCGTCGACTGGTACCGCCTCCCCGGCACCACCGTCTCCACCAAACGGCTCGCCGACCGCGAGGGCGGTGAATGGGGCGCGCCGAAGCCCGCCGTCCGCTGGGTCGGCGGTACGACCGACGGCGAGTACGCGGCCATCGGCCAGCACCTCGCCGGCCTCGGCTCCACGCTCCGGGCCCACAAGTCGTGGTTCTGCGTCGCGGACGCCGTCATCTGCCTCGGGGCGGGGATCACGTGCGCGGACGGGGCGCCGGTGGAGACGGTGGTCGACAACCGGAACCTGGGGGAGCCGGGGGAGAACGGCGCCACGGCGGCTCCCCAGCCGCTGGTCCGAGGCCGCCGCTGGGCACATCTGGACGGCCACGGCGGCTGGGTCCTCCCCGACGCGCGGTCGGACGGCGCCCTGCGCACCCTCCGCGAGGACCGCACCGGAGCCTGGTCCGACATCAACACCGGCGGTACGACCGAGCGCCGCACCCGGCGCTGGCAGACCCTCTGGCTGGACCACGGCACCGATCCGGTGAACGCCGACTACGCCTATCTGCTCATGCCCGGAGCGTCCCGCCACGCCGTCGAGGCCCGTGCCGCCGACCGGCGCTGGTTGTCGATCTTCACCAACGACAGCACGAGCCAGGCCGTCCACGTCCCCTCGCTCGGGCTGATCGCCGCCAACTTCTGGGGGTCCGGTGCGGCGGGCCCGCTCACGGCGTCCGCCGGGGCGAGCGTGCTGGTCCGCCACCGGGGGAGGGGCGCTACCCTCTGCGTGAGCGAACCGGCGCGCACCGGCGAGCCGGTGGAGATCATCTGGAGTGGCCCGTTCCGTACGGTGACCCGGGCGGACGGCCCGGTCGAGGTGCTGGAGTCGGCCCCCGGCCGGCTACGGCTCCGCATCACCCCCGGCACGGCCTGCGCCACTCACACCTGTGACCTGATTCTCCCCTGACAGGTCCGAGCCGCCTTTGTGTGACTCCTACAAGCCCCACACCCCCTGAGCAGTCGGTTCGACTGCATGGGGACGAGGTTCTGTTCAGGGGTACCAGGAAAACACGCCGGAGACTGTACGGAGTCGACGGACCGCTTTCCTCGCTCGGCTTCGTAAGGTCACTACATGACCGTTTTGGATGAGGCACCGGGTGAGCCGACGGACGCGCGCGGGCGAGTGGCCGAACTGCACGAGATCCGTGCCCAGGCGTTGGCCGGCCCCAGCGAGAAGGCGACCGAGGCGCAGCACGCCAAGGGCAAGCTGACCTCCCGGGAGCGCATCGAACTGCTGCTGGATGCGGGCTCGTTCAACGAGGTCGAGCAGTTGCGCCGGCACCGGGCCACCGGGTTCGGTCTGGAGGCCAAGAAGCCGTACACCGACGGTGTGATCACCGGTTGGGGCACGGTGGAGGGCCGTACGGTCTTCGTCTACGCCCATGACTTCCGGATCTTCGGCGGGGCGCTGGGCGAGGCCCACGCCACGAAGATCCACAAGATCATGGACATGGCCATCGCGGCCGGTGCCCCGCTGGTCTCGCTCAACGACGGCGCGGGCGCCCGGATCCAGGAGGGCGTCTCGGCGCTGGCCGGCTACGGCGGCATCTTCCAGCGCAACACCCGGGCCTCGGGCGTCATCCCGCAGATCAGTGTGATGCTCGGCCCGTGCGCGGGCGGCGCGGCCTACAGCCCCGCCCTGACGGACTTCGTCTTCATGGTCCGTGAGACCTCGCAGATGTTCATCACCGGTCCGGACGTGGTCAAGGCGGTCACCGGCGAGGAGATCACCCAGAACGGCCTGGGCGGCGCGGACGTGCACGCCGAGACCTCCGGCGTGGCGCACTTCGCCTACGACGACGAGGAGACCTGCATCGCCGAGGTGCGCTACCTCCTGTCGATGCTCCCGCAGAACAACCGCGAGAACCCGCCGCGTGTGGAGCCCTCCGACCCGGTGGACCGCCGCAGCGACGTCCTCCTCGACCTGGTACCGGCCGACGGCAACCGGCCCTACGACATGACCAAGGTCATCGAGGAGATCGTCGACGACGGCGACTACCTGGAGATCCACGAGCGCTGGGCCCGCAACATCATCTGCGCCCTCGGCCGGCTCGACGGCCAGGTCGTCGGCATCGTCGCCAACCAGCCGCAGTCCCTCGCGGGCGTCCTCGACATCGAGGCCAGCGAGAAGGCCGCCCGGTTCGTGCAGATGTGCGACGCCTTCAACATCCCGATCATCACTCTTCTGGACGTGCCCGGCTTCCTGCCCGGCGTCGACCAGGAGCACGGTGGAATCATCCGTCACGGCGCGAAGCTGCTGTACGCCTACTGCAACGCGACCGTGCCCCGGATCTCGCTGATCCTGCGCAAGGCGTACGGAGGTGCCTACATCGTCATGGACAGCCAGTCCATCGGGGCCGACCTCACCTACGCGTGGCCCACCAACGAGATCGCCGTCATGGGTGCCGAAGGCGCCGCGAACGTCATCTTCCGGCGCCAGATCGCCGAGGCCGAGGACTCCGAGGCGATGCGGGTCCGGATGGTCAAGGAGTACAAGGCCGAGCTGATGCACCCGTACTACGCGGCCGAGCGCGGCCTCGTGGACGACGTGATCGACCCTGCGGACACCCGCGCGGTCCTCATCCGCTCCCTGGCGATGCTCCACACCAAGCACGCGGACCTGCCCTCCCGCAAGCACGGCAACCCGCCGCAGTAACCCGCCGGTTCCTTCGCGGTACCCCTGCGGAAACCTCATCCACGGAGACTGATTCCATGAAGCTGCCTGATATTCGCGTCGAGAAGGGCCACGCCGAGCCGGAGGAAGTGGCCGCGATCACCGCGCTGCTGCTGGCCCGAGCGGCCGCGCGGCCGACCGAGGCCACCCCGGTCCACCGCGGCCGCCTCCGCGCGGGCTGGCGGCGCCTGGAACGCGAGCCGGGTTTCAGGGCGCCGCACAGCTGGCGCTGAGCCCTGTTTGTCGAAGGGACCCTCTCCGAAAGGAGGGTCCCTTGGCGTGTGGGTCGGGTGCGGGTGGGTGGGGGTTGCCCGCGCAGTTCCCCGCGCCCCTAAAGACACAGGCCCTGCGCGAGAAGCCCCACCCACCCGCACCCGACCCACAACGAAGGGGACCCCTTCCCGCAACAACGGGAAGGGGTCCCCTGTCATCGTCGGCTGAGCGCCGCAGGCCTACCGCAGGCGAGCCATCAGCGCATGCTCGACCAGCGTGATCAGCGCCGACTTCGCGTCGGCCCGATGCCGCGCGTCCGTCGTGATGATCGGGGTGTCCGGGCCGATCTGCAGCGCCTCCCGGACCTCGTCCGGGTTGTACGGCTGCTGCCCGTCGAAGCCGTTCAGGGCGATGACGAAGGGGAGCCCGCTGTTCTCGAAGTAGTCGACGGCCGGGAAGCAGTCGGCAAGACGACGCGTGTCCACCAGGACGATCGCACCGATCGCGCCCCGCACGAGGTCGTCCCACATGAACCAGAAGCGGTCCTGACCGGGGGTGCCGAACAGGTACAGGATCAGGTCCTGGTCGAGGGTGATACGGCCGAAGTCCATGGCGACCGTGGTGGTCGTCTTGTCCCCGGTGTGGGTGAGGTCGTCGATGCCCGCGGACGCGGACGTCATCACGGCCTCGGTACGCAGCGGGTTGATCTCCGAGACGGCCCCGACGAACGTGGTCTTGCCCACGCCGAAGCCACCCGCCACCACGATCTTCGCCGAGGTGGTGGAGCGGGAAGGACCGCCGCTAGAGCTTGCGAAGTCCACTGAGCACCCTTTCGAGCAGTGTCACGTCTGGCTGGCCGCCGGCGTTCTCGTCGCCGCCGGGCTGATGGATGGCGACCAGGCCCGCCTCCGCCAAGTCGGCGACGAGGATCCTGGCCACGCCGAGGGGGATGGTCAGCAGCGCCGAGATCTCGGCGACCGACTTGATCTCTCGGCAGAGGTTGCAGATCCGCTGATGCTCGGGCAACTGGCCCTGCATCTGGTGCGGCTGCGCGGTGGTGTGCACCAGCGCCTCGATGGCGAGCTGGTAGCGCGGCCTGGTGCGGCCGCCCGTCATGGCGTACGGGCGCACCAGGGGGTTGTGCGCCGCCCCCGCGGGCGACGGCTCGGGGCTGCGGCGTTGCGGCTGCACGGGCTGGATGCGCGGCGCCGGCGGCTGGTCGTACGGCGAAGGACCGGGGCCCTGCGGTGCGTACGGCTGCTGACGGCTCGGTGCGGAGGGGAAGTTGTACCGGTTCTGGTCACCCTGGCCCGGCCCCTGACCAGGGTAGGACCAGTTGCCCGACGATGAACCGCCTGGGGGTGTTGCCACGTTCTCTCCTCCTCCGACTGTGCTGGCATCCATGGCTCATTGGAAGCCGCGTCCCGAAACCTTACGGCCCCAGGACGCCAAAACGCACCGTCTGACTGTTAGTTGAGCAGGCTGCCCTGGAGCTCCGCACGAAGATCGGGCGTCAGGACCGTGCCGGCACGATCCACCAGAAGGGCCATCTCGTACCCGATGAGACCGATGTCGGCTTCCGGATGTGCGAGTACGGCGAGCGAGGAACCGTCGGAAATGGACATGATGAACAGGAATCCCCGCTCCATCTCCACAACCGTCTGATTGACGCTGCCACCTTCGAAAATGCGGGAGGCACCCGCGGTCAGAGAGGTCAGACCCGACGCGACGGCCGCCAGCTGGTCGGCACGGTCGCGGGGAAACCCTTCGGACATCGCCAGAAGGAGTCCGTCGGCGGAGACCACCACCGTGTGCGACACCCCGGGGGTGTTGTCCACGAAATTGGTGATCAACCAGTTCAGGTTCTGTGCCGCCTGGCTCATCGGGCTCACACTAACGCTCCTGGTTGTAGGTGCTGTCAGGACCGAAGCCCTGGCCGTTCGTTTCACTGCCTGCGTTGCGCCCACGCTGGACACCTCGGCGCAGGTTGCTCAGCCTGCCCCGGACGTCCTCGGGAGCGCGGGAGATCTGTGGACCTCCCTGCGGGGTCGTCTGGGCGGCTCCCTCGACCAGGTTGGCCTTGGGCACCCGCCGCGGCAGACCGGAGGAGGTGACCCCGCCTGCCTTGGGCTTCTTCAGCTGGGAGGCCTGCTGCCAGCGCTCGTCGTTGGCCGAGCGCCAGTCGCCGTTCGGTCCCCCGGCCGTCGGCTGGTCCTGGGCCACTTCCTGCCGTCCGGTCGCGGCGCCCGCGCTCGTGCCGCCCGCGCCCGCGGTGGAGCCGCGGCGGGGAAGGCCGGCGTCGGTCAGCGTGTGGCCGGCGGAAGGGGTGGATCCCGGACGGTCGAAGCCTACGCGGTCCGGCTCCTTCACGTCAGCGGCCTGCGCAGATTCCGGTTCCGGAGCGTACTCGGAGCGGTACGAGCTCTGGTAGTCCTGCTGCTGCGGCCAGTCGTCCTGATAGGACTGCTCTTCGAAGCCCGCGTACGTCTCCGGGGCGTTCGCGGCGGTTGCCGCGTGCTCCTCCTGGACGGACTCCGCATAGGCGGGCTCGGGGTAACCGCCGGTAGCGGTGAACGTGTCGTTGCCGCCCGGCAGGTGGCCGTCGCCGTTCGCCACACCGTTGTTCTGGCCGAAGTACGCCTCGTCGTACGACGGCTGCTGCGGCTCCTCGTACGCCGTCTGCTGGTCGTAGGACCGCTGCGGGTCCACGTACGCGCTCGCGCCGTTGTCGTAGGACGGCTCGGGCGACTGGAAGTCGTCGCCGTAGCGCGGTGCCTCGGCCCCGGGCAGCTGCGGGTTCGGGTGCGCCTGGGACTCCAGGGCCGCCCGACGCTCCTCACGCATCAGGGAACGGCCCACGGGGTCCAGGTCGCGGATGTCGTCCGGAACCTCGTACCGGCTGTCGTCGAAGCCCAGCTCGGCGGCGGTCCGCATCGGGGCGATGCCCGGCTGCTGGAACGAGTGCTGCTCCGGGATGATCTGCGAGACCGTGAACTCGTCGCCCTGCGGCTGGTGCTGCTCGCCACCGCCACCGTGGGTGATGACGTCGGGCAGCATGACCAGCGAGGTCGTACCGGCCTGCTCGCCCGAGGGGCGGAGCTGGACCCGGATGCCGTGCCGGTCGGACAGACGGCCGACCACGAACAGACCCATGCGCTGCGAGATCGCGGCGTCCACGGTCGGCGGGTTGGCCAGCTTGTGGTTGATGTCCGCGAAGTCCTCGGCGGTGAGGCCGATGCCCTTGTCGTGGATCTCGATCATCACGCGGCCGTCGGGGAGACGGGTCGCGGTGACGCG
The DNA here is from genome assembly GCF_020982545.1 of Streptomyces sp. MNU76. Lineage (GTDB taxonomy): Bacteria > Actinomycetota > Actinomycetes > Streptomycetales > Streptomycetaceae > Streptomyces. Next base: position 264,561 of record NZ_JAJKLK010000021.1, read on the forward strand.
GACCTTGGTCTGCGGGGAGGAGAACGTGGTGGCGTTCTCCAGGAGCTCGGCCAGCAGGTGCACGAGGTCGGTCACGGCGCGGCCGTGGATCTCGGCCTCCGGGACGCCGGAGAGCTCGATGCGCTCGTACTGCTCCACCTCGGAGGAGGCGGCGCGCAGCACGTCGATCAGCGGGACCGGCTGGTCCCAGCGACGGCCTGGCTCCTCGCCGGCGAGAACGAGGAGGTTCTCGCCGTTGCGGCGCATACGGGTCGCCAGGTGGTCCAGCTTGAAGAGGTTCTCCAGCTGGTCCGGGTCGGCCTCGTTGTTCTCCAGGTCGGTGATCAGGGTCAGCTGGCCCTCGATCAGCGACTGGTTGCGGCGCGAGAGGTTGGTGAAGATGGCGTTGATGTTGCCCCGCAGCAGGGCCTGCTCGGCGGCGAGCCGGACGGCCTCGCGGTGGACCTGGTCGAAGGCGCGGGCGACTTCGCCGATCTCGTCCGTGGTGTTGATGGGGATCGGCGCGACCCGGGTGTCGACGCGGCCGGGGTCGGTGCGCGAGAGCTGGTCGACCAGCATCGGCAGACGCTGCTCGGCGATGCCGAAGGCGGCGTTGCGCAGCTGGCGCATCGAGCGGCTCATCTGGCGGGCCATGATCCCGGCGATGATGAACGCGGCGAGCAGGGCGACGATGACGATGGCGCCGTTGATGTAGGCGTCGCGCTGGGCGTCGGAGGCGATCTGGCCGGCCTCGGACACCGCCCTGTTGATCAGCTCGGTCTCGACCTCGCTGTAGCCCTCGAACTTCAGCGTGGAGGCCGCCATCCAGTTCTGGTAGGTGACGCCCTGCTTGGCGAGGTCCGCGGGGGAGGCACCGCTGCCGATGGCCTGGACCATCTTCAGCATGGTGTCCGGCGGCGCGACGTAGTCCGGGTCCTTCGCGGCGGCCTCGGCCGCCTGCTTCTTGCCCTCTTCGGTCTTCTGCGCCATGACGGACTCGAGCCGCGCGGCGTCGGCCTCGGTGCCGCCGGAGATGTACTCCTGCACGGCGATGTTCTCCAGGTACGCGTACGAGGTGAACGCGGTGACCTGCTGACGGAAGACCCGCTCGTCCTCGCTGGGCCGGACCAGCAGGTGGGTGCCGATGGAGCGCTGCAGAGAGGCGGCGCCCTTGGCGAGCGTGACCGCGTAGACCGTACGACCGTACGCGGTGATGTTGCCGGTACCGAGGCCGAGCTCGTTGGAGAACTCCGCCAGGAGGTGCTCGACGGTGACGTAGCCCTCTTCGGTCTGTACCGGGTCGGCGGCCCGGGTGAAGGCCGTCTGCCGGAGTTTCTCCAGCGACGGCTCGGCCTCCTCGACCAGGCGCAGACGGCGCTCCAGGCCCTGCCCGGCGGGCATCCCGACGACCTCGGCGTGGAAGGCATCCGCCTTCTCGTCGGTGAAGGCGCGGGCGTCCTTGACGACCTCGCTGTCCCGGTCGCCGTCCAGCAGTGGCTGGGCGGAGAGGTCACGCTCGTTGAGCAGCGCCTCGGCGTAGATGCCGGCGGCGGCCACGATCTTGGCGACCTTCTCGGCGTCCTTGGCCTCCTGCCAGGTGTCGATCGAGCCCTTCACCTGGAAGCCGCCCATGACCAGGCCGACCAGCACGGGTATGAGGAGGATCGCGTTCAGGCGAGTGGGTACACGCCAGTTGCGGGGGGAGAGACGACTGCCGCTGGGCGCGGGAGCTGCCGTCGGCTCCGGTCCGGTCACTTGTGCGGGTGCCGCTCCGCGCGGCGGCGGGGTGAAGTTGCCCCGCGCCGACGGCTCGGGACCTTTCTTGCTTCGCCTCACTCGACCAACAACCTCTCGGCGCCGGCACCTACGTCGTGCCGCGGGTGACTCCACGCCCTAGTACGTCTTTGACTAATGGGCAGTTCAGGCATTCCAGCACGTCACGCTGAGGACTTCCAAACACTGGGAGGCAACGATTCCGCGTGATGTAAGTCCCAGATAAAACGGTCATAAAGAGCGAGCCCCGGCAAAAAGCGGGGGCATTGTGAGCGCAGCGGCACTGATCGACCGCGACGCGTGGTCGTACCACCCTATTTCTCTGTCGAAACGTTATGAACACCGGGGCCGACCGTGTCAAAGGACACAGCCGGCTCCGGTGTAACTACGACAACTGCCGTATGACGTTGTGGACTTGGGTCCTGTTTTGGGCCCAGTCGTGGCGCTTCGGCGCCTGTTTCCTAGCGCAGCCGCGCCATGAGCGCGTGCTCGACCAGGGTGATCAGGGCCGACTTGGCGTCCGAGCGGTGGCGGGCGTCCGTCGTGAGGATCGGGGTGTCGGGCCCGATCTGCAGAGCCTCACGCACCTCGTCGGGCGTGTACGGCTGGTGTCCGTCGAAGCCGTTGAGGGCGATGACGAAGGGCAGGCCGCTGTTCTCGAAGTAGTCGACGGCCGGGAAGCAGTCGGCGAGACGACGGGTGTCGACCAGCACCACGGCACCGATGGCGCCGCGGACCAGGTCGTCCCACATGAACCAGAAGCGGTCCTGCCCCGGCGTGCCGAAGAGGTACAGGATCAGGTCCTGGTCGAGGGTGATACGGCCGAAGTCCATGGCGACCGTGGTGGTCGTCTTGTCCCCGGTGTGGGTGAGGTCGTCGATGCCCGCGGACGCGGACGTCATCACGGCCTCGGTACGCAGCGGGTTGATCTCCGAGACGGCCCCGACGAACGTGGTCTTGCCCACGCCGAAACCGCCCGCCACCACGATCTTCGCGGAGGTGGTGGCCCGTCCCGCTTCAGAGCTTCCGAAGTCCACTGAGCACCCTTTCCAGCAGAGTCACGTCCGGAGCGCCACCGGCGTTCTCGTCGCCACCGGGCTGATGGATCGCGACGAGTCCGGCCTCGGCGAGGTCCGCGACCAGGATCCGTGCCACACCGAGCGGCATGGACAGCAGGGCCGACACCTCGGCCACCGACTTCACCTCGTGGCAGAGGTGGCAGATCCGCTGGTGCTCGGGGAGCAGCCCCATCAGGTGCGCGGGGTCTGCCGTCGTGCTGATCAGCGCCTCGAGGGCGAGCTGGTAACGCGGCCGCGTCCGGCCACCGGTCATGGCGTACGGCCGTACCAGCGGCTGGTCGCCCTCGTCTCCGTACGGCTCTGCGTACGGATCGTGAGGAGCGGTGGGCGGGGTCATTGATCCTCCGAGCGGGACAGCAAGTCGGTCAGTCGTGCCGTCTGACGGGGGCCGGTGGGGGGACTGTGTCGGCCGGACGGTGATGTGGTGAGTTCTGTGGATCCGCAGGCGTCAGTGGAGCAGACTGCCTTGGAGTTCGGCGCGCAGGTCGGGCGTGAGCACGGCGCCCGCGCGGTCGACGAGCAGCGCCATCTCGTAACCGACCAGGCCGATGTCGCACTCGGGGTGCGCGAGGACGGCCAGGGACGATCCGTCGGAGACGGACATGAGGAAGAGGAATCCGCGCTCCATCTCGACCACCGTCTGGGCCACGTCCCCGCCCTCGAAGATCCGGGAGGCCCCGGCCGTGAGCGAGGTGAGTCCGGAGGCGACGGCCGCGAGCTGATCGGCACGGTCGCGCGGAAAACCTTCCGACATCGCCAGAAGAAGACCGTCGGCGGATACGACGACGGTGTGGGACACCCCGGGGGTGTTGTCCACGAAGTTGGTGATCAACCAGTTGAGGTTCTGTGCCGCCTGGCTCATCTGGCTCAACTAACGCTCCTGCTGGTGAGTGGGGCTCGGGAAGCTGCCGGTCTGGCCGTTGCCGGCCTGTCGACCCTGCGCGATGCCCCGACGGAGATTGGTCAGCCGGCCGCGAACGTCGTCAGGCGAACGCGAGACCTGCGGACCGGTTTGGTGCTGTTGCTGCTGAGCCGTGCCCGGCACGAGGTTGGCGCGCGGGACCCGGCGCGGCAGGCCGGAGGTGGTGACCCCGCCCGCCGAGGGTTGACGGGCTCGTTCGGCCTGGCGGACCAGGTCGTCGTTGGGAGTGCTGCGCCAGTTGGAGGAGGCCGACGCGGCGGGAGCGGCAGGACGCTGGGGAGCGGCCGCCGGACGCTGGGGCGCCGGAGCGGTGTGCTGCTGAGGCGCGGAACCGTTGCCCTGCTGCTGATGACCGCCCTCGCTGTTCTGACCGTTCTGGCCGTTCTGGCCGTTCTGGCCGCCCTGACCGTGGAACCAGTTGGTCTCCAGCGTGTCGTACAGCGGTGTACGGCCGTCCATCGGGCCCGTCGCCGGGGGCAGTGCCTCCGGCTCCTGCGGACGCGCGGGACGCTGCGGGGGCACCGGGGGACGCTGCGGCGGAACCGGCGGTCGGGGCGCGCCGTAGTTCTCGCCGTTGACCTGCGGCCGCTCGAACTGGCCGGTGTCCTGCGGGTTCTGCCGCCCCGGCGCACCGAACTGCCCGCTGCCCTGCGGGTTCTGCCGACCCGGAGCCGGGAACTGGCCCGTGCCGGAGCCGTCGTAGCCCGGCGTGGCGAACTGGCCGGTGGAGGACGGGTCCTGCGGGGCGCCGCGGGACGGACCGGTGGGCGCCGGCGGAGCACCGGCCCCGCCGAACACGTCGGAGCGGACGTAGGAGCCGGTGCCGTTCTGCGGGGTGCCCGCACCGGGGCGTCGGCTGTCGAAGTCGCCCTGCGGCGTATGCGGGAAGTCGTTGGACGGGCCAGGACCCTGGTGGGGGTCGACGCGCGGCATCGGCGCGGTGACGTCCGGCTGCTCCTCGTGGCCGCGCGGGGCGTCCAGCGAGGCGCGCGGCACCGGCGGCTGCGCGTTCTCGTCGCTCCAGCTCGGCCGCGCCGGGGAGTTGCCACCGGGCAACTCGGCGCGTGCGCCACCGCGGCCGGGCAGCTGCGGGCGACGCCTGCCGGAACGTTCCTTGCCCTGCTTGGGCGGCACGGCGCCGGGGCCGTTGTCGGCCCCGGCCGGCCGTCCCGCACCGGTGTCACCGGGCCCGGCCGGGCGCAGGCCCGCGCCGGTCGGGAAGCCGCTCTGGCGTCCGGAGTCGTCGAAGCTCTCGAAGCCGCCCGGACCACCGGTCCCGGCAGCCTGCAGTCCCTGCGGGGCACCCGGAGCCTGACCGCCGCCGAACCCACCGCCGCCGAACCCACCAGCACCGGCTCCGGCACCCGCCGGAGCCGGCCGGCCGCCCTGCGGGGGCGCCGGCGGACCACCCTGCGGCCCACGCGGGGCGCCGGGGTTGCCGAAGCCGCCAGGGCCACCGGGGTTGCCGGGCAGCGCGGCCCGCGGACCCTGGCCCGCGCCGACCTGCCCACGCTGCGGCGCTCCGCCCAGGAGGCCACCACCGGCGGAGGGGCCGCCGAGCGGCGGACCCGACTGGTTGCCCGCCTGGCGACGCGCGGCGGCGGCACCGGCCGCGGCCTGCGCGGCGGCGGGGCCACCGGTGGAGGGGGCACCCTGACCGGGCTTGCCCGGGGTGGGCTTCTTGTTGCCCTGGGCCACGTCGACGGGAAGCATGACGAGCGCGGTCGTACCGCCCGAGTCGGACGGACGCAGCTGGATGCGGATGCCGTGGCGCTGCGACAGACGACCGACCACGAACAGACCCATGCGGCGGGAGACCGAGACGTCCACGGTGGGCGGCGAGGCGAGCCGCTCGTTGATGGCCGCGAGGTCCTCGGGGGAGAGGCCGATGCCGGTGTCGTGGATCTCGATCAGCACACGGCCGTCGGGCAGCGCGTGACCGGTGACCTTGACCTTGGTCTGCGGCGAGGAGAAGGAGGTCGCGTTCTCGAGCAGCTCGGCGAGCAGGTGCACGAGGTCGTTGACCACACGGCCGGCGACCTCGGTCGTCGGCACGGAGGCCAGTTCGATGCGCTCGTACTGCTCCACCTCGGACGCGGCGGCGCGGAGCACGTCGACCAGCGGGACCGGACGGGTCCAGCGGCGGCCGGGCTCCTCACCGGCGAGGACGAGGAGGTTCTCACCGTTACGGCGCATGCGGGTGGCGAGGTGGTCGAGCTTGAACAGGGAGGACAGCTGGTCCGGGTCGGCCTCGCGCGACTCCAGTTCGGAGATGAGCGACAGCTGACGCTGGATGAGGCCCTGGGAGCGGCGCGAGAGGTTGGTGAACATCGCGTTGACGTTGCCCCGCAGGAGGGCCTGCTCGGCGGCGAGGCGGACGGCCTCGCGGTGCACGTCGTCGAAGGCCGCGGCCACCTGGCCGATCTCGTCCCGGGAGTGCACACCGACCGACTCGACGGAGGTGTCGACGTCCTGCGGGTCCGACTCCGAGAGCTGCTTGACCAGCTCGGGCAGCCGGTCCTGGGCGACCTTGGTCGCGGTGTCCTGCAGCCGCCGCAGCGAGCGGATCATGGACCGGGCCACGACGAAGGCGCCGACCAGGGAGACACCGAGGACGAGCAGGATGAGCGCACCGGAGATGATCGCCTCTTGCTCGGCGTCGGCGCGCAGGTTGCGAGCGGTCTGCTCCATCTGCTCGAGGAGCGAGCCCTCGATCTTCTTCATCTGCTCGATCTTGGCCGACGAGTCGTCGGTCCAGTCCCGGTACGAGCGGTTGTCCTGGCCGCCCAGACCGCCGGCGCTGGCGAGCACCCGGTCCGCGTAGAGGTCGGCGGCCTCGATGGTGGGGCTCGCGTCGTCGATCGGCCTGGTCAGCTCCTCGGCACCGGATCCGTAGATGTCGGAGAAGGTGCTGCGGTCCGACTCCTCGTTCGACAGCGCCGAGTTCGCGTAGAGCCGGTCGTTCTCGGAGAGCTTGCCGGCCTTGTCGTTGGTGGCGGGGAGCGCCGCCGCGATGACCGCGCGCTGGATGGAGGCGTACTCCTTCGCGGAGGAGAAGGCCGCCAGGGCACGGGTCCGCTTGATCATGTTCGGGTTGCTGGTGGCCTCGGCCATGTCCGTGGACAGGTCCAGCAGCTGGGAGATCAGTCGGTGGTAGGCCTCGACCGTCTGCGTGGAGTTCTTGGGGTCCACGTAGGCGTTCTTGCGGATGGTGCTGAGGTTGTAGAGCTCGCGCACCACCCGGACGAGGCTGTCGCGGACGCCGGGCATCTTCGCGGTGGTGCTCGCGGCGTCGGCGGCCTGGGTCGCGTCAGTGAACTGGACGCGGGCCTGGTCCGTCTTCTCGCGGGTGCCCTTGACGGTGAAGTCGGTGGCGTCCAGACCGTGCGCGAGCGGACCGGCCGACAGGTCGCGCTCCTGCTGGAGCGCGGCGGCGAGTTCGGTCGCCTGCTTGGTCATGTCGGTCAGCAGCCGCATGTTGTCGAGCTGCTGGATGTCGTCCACGTTGTCGCCGATGCGCAGGGCACCGAGCGAGGTCGCCGCCACCACGGGGAGCGCGAGCAGCGACACGAGACGGGTCGAGATGCGCCAGTTGCGCAGGGCTATTCGGGAGCCGTTGCCGACTCCGGTCTTGGTGCCGCCCTTGGGCTTCCCGGGCGGCACGGGAGCAACTGACGAGCCGGGGCGCCCGGAGCGCTCCCCGCCGTCGCCGATCTCCGCCGGACCCGGGTTCTGGGCGTGCTGGGGGGAGGAACCGTTACCGGTTCCGTTGTGTGGCTCCGGCTCCGCCGAAGCGCTGCCATCCCTCTTGAAACGTCCCTGCACTAGCGTCGCAACCTCTGGACCAGGCGCCCCACCGCGTGAACGGCGGGACGGTGTCGGCGTCTTCGGGGGCGCCCTGAATACGTCCCCAATTGGTGGTCGTGAGTGACCGGCGCTGGCTCCCCCTCTTCCACCGCCACCAGGCGCTGTTCTTGCGCCTCTGCGCGCCGGCACGATCCGGCGGCGGTCCGTGGAATTCCAGCACAGTGCCGGATCTCCAACAAGGCCAATGGGTAACGGTCTGTTCACTGTGACAGCATGTGAGGGCTACGTCACCAGGCGTGGAAGGTGTTTCCGTTCATTACCGACATATCCGTGCGATCCAGGGGTGTGAGTGGGGTGTCCCAGTCGCCATGATCAGGAGCGGAATGCGTGCTTCAGGTCGCTTATGTCCATTTTGAGGGGGCGAGTTGATGGCCGGGATTGCCCGTTTTACCCATGGCTGAGTGAGCAAACTCACATGCCGATCATGCCTTCTTCACGACTTGACCTGGGAATCGGATGTTTAGCCTGACGCTTTACAGGGATGGCGAATCCGACAACCCGCGCTTGTGGGACGGCCCTTCCGGCCCGCCCGGCGCCCGTACACGACGAGGTCCAGGACAACAGTGAAGACGACGACGATGTTCCGCACGATAGCCAACCCCCGGCGCACGACCCTGGCCCACCTCGAAGACGCCGAGGACCTGCGTGCGCTGGAGCAGGAGCACTCCGTCGACCTCCCCTCCGTGACCGCCAACCCCCGCCGGACGGTCCTGATGACGATCCCGGTCCAGGCGGCGGAGTAGTTGCAGGCTCAAGTACGCGCGGAATCCGCCGATCACTCAAGTCGGTTCCGGTGAAGAATCGGCGGATTCCTGTGAGGGCTCCGCGGAAGGGCGCCCGGCACGTGCCGGGCGCCCTTCCGCGCGTGCACCGGGTTAATACGCGAGGCGGCCACCTCGCCCCGCGTTAGCCTGGACCGTCAGACTCCAGCCAGCTCAGTTAAGGGGCGCAAGCATCCCGTGCGCATCGCCAGGTTCTCCATCGACGGGAACGTAGCCTTCGGCGCGGTCGAGGGCGACAAGCCGGACGAGCTCGTCCTCGACATCATCAAGGGCATCCCGTTCGCGGACTACGAGCTCTCCGGGACGAAGGTCCCGGTCAACAAGGTCAGGCTGCTGCCGCCGGTGCTCCCCAACAAGGTCGTGGCCTTCGGCCGCAACTACGCCGAACACGCCCGCGAGCTGGGCAACGAGGTCCCCGACGCCCCGTTCGCCTTCTTCAAGCCCGCCACCTCGGTGATCGGCCCCGGTGACGAGATCCAGTACCCCTCCTTCTCCGAGGATCTCCACCACGAGGCCGAGCTCGCCGTGGTCATCGGCCGGATGTGCCGCGAGGTCCCGCACGAACGCGTCAAGGACGTGATCTTCGGCTACACCTGCGCCAACGACATCACCGCCCGTGACGTCCAGAAGCGCGAGAGGCAGTGGGCCCGGGCCAAGGGCTTCGACACCTCCTGCCCGCTGGGCCCCTGGGTGGAGACCGACCTCGACCCGAGCGACCTGACCATCCAGCTCACCGTCAACGGCGGGCAGCGCCAGCTCGGCCGGACGAGCGAGATGATCAACTCCATCGAGGACCTGATCGTCAACATCACCGAGGCCATGACGCTGCTCCCCGGCGACGTGATCCTCACGGGCACCCCGGCAGGGGTCGGCCCCCTCAACGTCGGCGACGAGGTCGCCGTCACCATCGAAGGCATCGGCACTCTCACCAACAAGGTGATCAAGCGTGGCTAACGGCTCCGTCCGCGTACGTTTCTGTCCGTCCCCGACCGGCAACCCCCATGTGGGCCTGGTCCGCACGGCCCTGTTCAACTGGGCGTTCGCCCGCCACACCGGCGGCACGTTCGTCTTCCGCATCGAGGACACCGACGCGGCCCGCGACTCCGAGGAGTCCTACGAGCAGCTCCTGGACTCCCTGCGCTGGCTGGGCTTCACCTGGGACGAGGGGCCCGAGGTCGGCGGCCCGCACGCGCCGTACCGCCAGTCGCAGCGCATGGAGACGTACCGGGAGGTGGCCGAGAAGCTCAAGGACGCCGGCCACGCCTACTACTGCTACTGCACCGCCTCCGAGCTGGAGGAGCGCCGCGACGCCGCACGCGCCGCCGGGAAGCCCTCCGGCTACGACGGCAAGTGCCGCGAGGTCACCCCGGAGCAGAAGGCCCAGTACGAGGCCGAGGGCCGTGAGCCGATCGTCCGCTTCCGGATGCCCGACGAGACGATCACCTTCACCGACCTGGTCCGCGGCGAGCTGACCTTCACCCCGGAGAACGTGCCGGACTACGGCATCGTCCGCGCCAACGGGGCCCCGCTCTACACGCTGGTCAACCCGGTCGACGACGCCCTGATGGAGATCACCCACGTCCTGCGCGGCGAGGACCTGCTCTCCTCCACCCCCCGCCAGATCGCCCTCTACAAGGCGCTGATCGAGCTGGGCATCGCCAAGGAGGTCCCCTCCTTCGGCCACCTGCCGTACGTGATGGGTGAGGGCAACAAGAAGCTGTCGAAGCGCGACCCGCAGTCCTCGCTCAACCTCTACCGCGAGCGCGGCTTCCTCCCCGAGGGCCTGCTCAACTACCTCTCCCTGCTCGGCTGGTCGCTCTCCGCCGACCAGGACATCTTCACGATCGAGGAGATGGTCGCCGCCTTCGACATCGCCGACGTGAACCCCAACCCGGCCCGCTTCGACCTGAAGAAGGCCGAGGCGATCAACGCCGACCACATCCGTCTGCTGGATGTGAAGGAGTTCACCGAGCGCTGCGCCCCCTGGCTGAAGGCCCCCTTCGCCCCCTGGGCGCCGGAGGACTTCGACGAGGCCAAGTGGGAGGCGATCGCCCCGCACGCGCAGACCCGCCTCAAGGTCCTCTCGGAGATCACGGAGAACGTGGATTTCCTGTTCCTGCCGGAGCCGGCCGAGGACGAGGCCAGCTGGACCAAGGCCATGAAGGAGGGCTCCGACGCCCTGCTCCGCACGGCCCGCGAGAAGCTGGAGTCGGCCGACTGGACCTCGGCCGAGTCACTGAAGGAGGCCGTCCTGGCCGCCGGCGAGGCGCACGGCCTCAAGCTCGGCAAGGCCCAGGCCCCCGTCCGCGTCGCCGTCACCGGCCGCACGGTCGGCCTCCCCCTCTTCGAGTCCCTGGAGATCCTGGGCAAGGAGAAGACCCTGGCGAGGATCGACGCGGCGCTGGCCAGGCTGGCCGCGTGACGCGCGCCCGCGGCGCTCTTGTGTGACGAACGGCGCAGGTGAGGGGCGGCACCCGGAGGACCGGGTGCCGCCCTTCGTCGTCCCGTCTCCCGTCCTCCGGACAGGACGGCCGCCCTGCGGCTACCGTCGGATCATGGACATCAAGGCGGTGCTCTGGGACGTCGACGACACCCTCTTCGACTACACGGCGGCCGACCAGGCCGGAATGCGGGACCATCTCACCGCCGAGGGCCTGCTGCCCGAGCACGAGTCGGTCGAGGAGGCCCTGACCCGCTGGCGCGACCTCACCAGCCTGCACTGGCGGCGGTACGCGGCGGGCGACGGCGACTGGGAGTCCACCCGCCGCGACCGGGTGCGCGATTTCCAGGGCCGGCCCCTGACCGACGCGGAGGCCGACGCCTGGTTCGAGCGCTACGTCGCGCACTACGAGCGGGCCTGGTCGCTCTTCCCGGACGTCCTGCCCGTGCTCGACGCCCTCGCCGCCAGCCACCGGCACGCGGTGCTCTCCAACTCCAGCCTCCCCGTCCAGGAACGCAAGCTGCGCACCCTCGGGGTGTGGGACCGCTTCGAGACGGTGCTGTGCGCCGAACAACTGGGTGTCCACAAGCCGGCCGCCGAGGCCTTCCACGTCGCCTGCGAGGCCCTGGAACTGCCTCCGCACGAGGTCGTGTACGTCGGCGACCACCCGGAGATCGACGGCCGGGGCGCCGCCGACGCCGGTCTGCTGTCCATCTGGATCGACCGCGGCGGTCTCTACGCGACCGTCGACCCGCCCGTCGGGCCGCACCGGATCGCCACCCTCACCGAACTCCCCGCGATCCTCGGCTCGGATACCCGTTTTGGAGCGCCGTCCACCTTCGGGTAATGTTCTTTCTGCGCCGCCGGAGAGCGGGCCGAAAGGCCGGAACCGACGGAGCGAACTAGAACAAGATCCCCTCAGGGGCTTGCGTTCCAGTGGCCTATGGTGTAATTGGCAGCACGACTGATTCTGGTTCAGTTAGTCTTGGTTCGAGTCCAGGTAGGCCAGCTCGCAGAGCTCATCTGCAGGCGGAGATCAACTCCGCGAAGCCCCCGTTGTGTAGCGGCCTAGCACGCTGCCCTCTCAAGGCAGTAGCGCCGGTTCGAATCCGGTCGGGGGTACAGATCCTTCCCGCGGGGAGAGTTCGGGTCGCACCCGCTCACCTCGATGCAGGATCGCTAGGGCCCCCGTTGTGTAGCGGCCTAGCACGCCGCCCTCTCAAGGCGGTAGCGCCGGTTCGAATCCGGTCGGGGGTACTGACTGGTCTAAACCATATTGGTCTATGGTGTAATTGGCAGCACGACTGATTCTGGTTCAGTTAGTCTTGGTTCGAGTCCAGGTAGACCAGCTCGGACCTGCGGCGGTCCAGTACTCAACGCTTGCAGGATCCACGCCCCCGTTGTGTAGCGGCCTAGCACGCCGCCCTCTCAAGGCGGTAGCGCCGGTTCGAATCCGGTCGGGGGTACGTTTCAGGAAGGCCCTCCACTTCGGTGGGGGGCCTTCTTCGTGCGTCAACTCGCCGTACGGGGCCAGGAGTTCGGCGTCGACGGCCCAGAGGTCGAGCGTACGAGAAAAGGCCTGCCGCGGCGTTGAGGCAGGCCTTCTTCGTGGTCGGACGGGAGCTTCGAGGGATCAGCCTGTGCGGCGCAGGGCCTCCGAGAGGCGACCTGCGGCGTCGATCACCGCCTGGGCGTGCATACGGCCGGGATGGCGGGTGAGGCGCTCGATGGGACCGGAGACGGAGACCGCGGCGACCACACGGTTCGACGGCCCGCGTACGGGGGCGGAGACCGAGGCCACGCCCGGCTCGCGCTCGCCGATGGACTGGGCCCAGCCCCGGCGCCGTACGCCCGAGAGGGCGGTGGCGGTGAAGCGGGCGCCCTGGAGGCCGCGGTGCAGGCGCTCGGGCTCCTCCCAGGCCATCAGGATCTGCGCCGAGGAGCCGGCCTTCATCGTCAGGGTCGAACCGACCGGGACCGTGTCCCGCAGGCCGGACAGGCGCTCCGCCGCGGCGACGCAGATGCGCATGTCGCCCTGGCGGCGGTAGAGCTGCGCGCTCTCGCCCGTCACGTCCCGTAGATGGGTGAGCACCGGGCCCGCCGTCGCGAGGAGGCGGTCCTCGCCGGCGGCCGCGGCCAGCTCGGCCAGCCTGGGGCCGAGGATGAAACGGCCCTGCATGTCGCGTGCCACCATGCGGTGGTGTTCCAGAGCCACGGCCAGGCGGTGGGCCGTGGGTCGTGCGAGTCCGGTGGCGCCGACCAGACCCGCGAGGGTGGCCGGACCGGACTCCAGAGCGCTCAGGACCAGGGCCGCCTTGTCCAGAACGCCGACGCCGCTACTGTTGTCCATGCAACGATACTCGCGTCTCACTCTGTGAAACGCAAGTTCAATTTCGCGTGGACCTTGCCACTCTGGAAGCAGAACAACAACGGCTCGCGGACCGACGAGCCCGGCGGCCGGCGCGCGCCACGAGGGGATACGCGCGCTCGCCACCTCCGATATCTCTAGTTGGGCCGACGCGCAGGCGCGTCGGCCGGAGGGAAAGCGATGGGTAGGACACTCGCGGAGAAGGTCTGGGACGACCATGTCGTCCGGCGCGCCGAGGGCGAGCCCGACCTCCTCTTCATCGACTTGCACCTGCTGCACGAGGTGACCAGCCCCCAGGCCTTCGACGGTCTCCGCAAGAGCGGGCGGAAGGTTCGCCGGCTCGACCTGACCATCGCGACCGAGGACCACAACACTCCCACCCTCGACATCGACAAGCCCATCGCGGACCCGGTCTCCCGTGTCCAGCTGGAGACGCTGCGCGCGAACGCCGCCGAGTTCGGTGTGCGTCTGCACCCGCTGGGCGACGTCGAGCAGGGCGTCGTGCACGTCGTCGGCCCGCAGCTGGGTCTGACCCAGCCCGGTATGACGGTCGTCTGCGGCGACTCCCACACCTCGACGCACGGCGCCTTCGGCGGTCTGGCGTTCGGTATCGGCACCTCCCAGGTGGAGCATGTGCTGGCCACGCAGACGCTGCCGCTGGTCCGTCCCAAGACCATGGCGATCACGGTCGAGGGCGAGCTGGCCGAGGGCGTCACCGCCAAGGACCTGATCCTGGCGATCATCGCCAAGATCGGTACGGGCGGCGGCCAGGGCTATGTCCTGGAGTACCGGGGCCCCGCCATCGAGAAACTCTCGATGGAGGCCCGCATGACCATCTGCAACATGTCGATCGAGGCCGGTGCCCGTGCGGGCATGATCGCCCCCGACCAGACGACCTTCGACTACCTCAAGGGCCGTCCGCACGCCCCCGAGGGCGAGGACTGGGACGCGGCCGTCGCGTACTGGAAGACGCTGAAGACGGACGAGGACGCCGAGTTCGACGCCGAGGTGATCATCGACGGCGCCTCTCTGTCGCCGTTTGTCACCTGGGGCACCAACCCCGGCCAGGGCGCGCCGCTTTCGGCGTCCGTCCCCGACCCGGCTTCGTACGAGGACGCTTCGGAGCGCCTCGCCGCCGAAAAGGCCCTGGAGTACATGGGGTTGGAGGCCGGCCAGCCGCTGCGCTCGATCAAGGTGGACACCGTCTTCGTAGGTTCGTGCACCAACGGCCGCATCGAGGACCTGCGTGCCGCTGCCGAGCTGGTCAAGGGCCGCAAAGTCGCCGACGGCGTACGGATGCTGGTCGTCCCCGGCTCCGCACGGGTCGGTCTGCAGGCCGTCTCCGAGGGCCTGGACGTGGTCTTCAAGGAGGCCGGCGCCGAGTGGCGGCACGCGGGCTGCTCGATGTGTCTGGGCATGAACCCCGACCAGCTGGCCCCCGGTGAGCGCTCCGCGTCCACCTCCAACCGCAACTTCGAGGGCAGGCAGGGCAAGGGCGGCCGTACGCACCTGGTGTCGCCGCAGGTCGCGGCCGCCACCGCCGTACTGGGCCACCTGGCCTCGCCCGCCGACCTGACCGACGCCCCCGCGCCCGCTGGAGTCTGAACAGCCATGGAAGCATTCACCACGCACACCGGCCGGGCCGTCCCGCTGCGCCGCAGCAACGTCGACACCGACCAGATCATCCCCGCCCACTGGCTCAAGAAGGTGACCAGGGACGGCTTCGAGGACGGGCTGTTCGAGGCCTGGCGCAAGGACGAGACGTTCATCCTCAACCAGCCCGAGCGACGCGGCGCCACCGTCCTGGTCGCCGGCCCCGACTTCGGCACCGGCTCCTCCCGTGAGCACGCGGTGTGGGCGCTGCAGAACTACGGCTTCAAGGCCGTCATCTCCTCCCGCTTCGCCGACATCTTCCGCGGCAACTCGCTCAAGAACGGCCTGCTCACGGTCGTCCTGGAGCAGAAGATCGTGGACGCGCTGCAGCAGCTCACGGAGAACGATCCCGAGGTCGAGATCACCGTCGATCTCGAGGCCCGCGAGGTGCGCGCCGAGGGCATCACCGCCTCCTTCGAGCTGGACGAGAACTCCCGCTGGCGGCTGCTGAACGGGCTCGACGACATCTCCATCACCCTCCAGAACGAGGCCGACATCGCCGCGTACGAGGCCAAGCGCCCCTCCTACAAGCCGAGGACGCTGAAGGTCTGATCCACCGCGCGGACCCACCCCTCGGGCGGGCCGCGCAAGGCGGATTCCAGCCACCGCGACACCCCCAGGTACCCCCAATCGGGCACGGTTGGGGGTACCTCCATGTCCGGGTCCGGGCACCTTCGAAGTCATGTGCAGAAAGGTTTCAACTCCCCTAGTTACAAAGGTGATTGCCGGGGTACGCGCATCATGGTGTGGCATCTGCCCGGGGTGCTCCAGGGGCCCCGGAGAGACGGCAGTTGCCCCCTGCGCAGGCGACAACTCGCCCCAGATGGCACAATCTGTGCATGGAACACGACGGCCAACTCGAGCTCTATGCGGCGGTCGCGAGCCAACTCAAGGAAGCGCACGCAAGAGTGCGCGCACTGCAAGTCCCGGAGGGCGTACGCATGGCGCTGACCCGGAAGCTGCTGGTCATTACGGCCGTGGCCAAGCACGATCTCGCCGACGCGGCAAGGCGTCTGGAGAGCTTCACGACGGACCTCGACGCGGGGCGAATGCCCGCGGAGGAACGCTGAAGGAACTCCATGACCGTCCGAGTTCGTTGCGGCACAAGGGTGATAAGCCCGTTTCGTGTTTGATTTGCGGTATATATCTGCCTAACGTGCGAAAAAGCTTGAACACTATCGTTCGGGCGATGTCTCCGAAGGGGAAGACGTGAACAAGGCGCAGCTCGTAGAAGCGATTGCGGACAAGGTCGGCGGGCGTCAGCAGGCCGCCGACGCGGTCGACGCCGTTCTGGACGCCATCGTCCGCGCGGTCGTCGGCGGGGACCGGGTGTCGGTCACCGGCTTCGGTTCGTTCGAGAAGGTCGACCGGCCTGCCCGTTACGCCCGCAACCCGCAGACGGGTGAGCGGGTTCGGGTCAAGAAGACCTCCGTGCCGCGTTTCCGCGCGGGTCAGGGCTTCAAGGACCTGGTGAGCGGGTCGAAGAAGCTTCCCCGTGGTGGCGAGGTCGCGGTCAAGAAGGCGCCCAAGGGCAGCCTGAGCGGTGGGGCTTCGGCGACGGTCAAGAAGGCGGCGGCGAAGAAGACCACCGCGAAGAAGACCACCGCCCGCAAGACCACTGCCGCCGCCAAGAAGACGACGGCCGCCGCGAAGAAGACCACGGCGAAGAAGACGACCGCCAAGAAGGCCACCACGAAGACGGCGGCGGCGAAGAAGACGACCGCCAAGACGACGGCGGCGGCGAAGAAGACCGCGGCGAAGAAGGCCCCGGCCAAGAAGGCCACCGCGAAGAAGGCGCCGGCCAAGAAGTCGACGGCTCGCAAGACGACCGCGAAGAAGACGGCCGCGCGTCAGGCCTAGGGCGCCGGGTACTCACACACACGCGCCGGGCCGGGTTCCTGAATGGGGAGCCCGGCCCGCGGCGTGTTCTGGGGCAGGGCAGGGAGGCAGGGCAGAGGCGCCTGTTCGCCGTGGGGGACTTGTTCGCGGGCGGGTGCGGCTTGTGTGTGGTTGCTCGCGCAGTTCCCCGCGCCGCTTTGGGGGCGCGGCCTTGGTGCGAGTCCGTTCAGAAGGTCTGCAAGGTGATCAAGGTGATGCGCAGGCTCTCCGCCTCGCCCTCCGTCTCGATCCTGACGCGTTGGCCCGGGCGCAGCAGGCGCAGGGCGCCCGCGTCGAAGGCCGGGGTGTCGAAGGGGAGCGGGGTGCCGTCGTCGAGAAGGACCTGGCCGCTGCGAGTGGCGGGGTCGTAGGTGTACGCGGTGGCCTGCATGGCCGCAGCCTACTGGCCGGGGATCAGCAGGCGCGCGGCCGCCGCGGCCGTACGGGGGCCCACACCGAGGCCGAGGGCGGCGCGCAGGTCGTCCCCGGTGTCGACGTCCTGGCGTACGGAGTCGACGTCGTCGAGAGCGAGTTCCACGGCACCGGAGCGGCGGTGGCGTCGACGGGAGTCGGGGCCGAAGGCGGGGGAGAGGTCATGGCCGGGGGTCGCGGCGAGCAGGGTCGTACCGGTGCCGGCGGCATCGGGGAGAAAAGCGCGGGGGAATTCGGCGGCCGCGTTCAGTACGCGGGTCAATTCCCCGGGGTGCAGAGCGGGCAGATCCGCGTTCAGCGCCGCCACGGGGCTTTGCGGGCGTACACCGCGCACGACGGCCGCCGCGTGCCGCAGAGCGGCGTTCAGGCCGTCCCCGGAGCTCTCGTGCGGATCCTCGGGGACGGTGCGGGCGCCCAGGGCCGCCAGCTCGCGTGCGGCCAGCGGGTCCTCCGTGACCACCACCACACTCCGGACCGCCGCGGCGGCCAGGGCCGCGGCCACCGTGTCCTGCGCGAAGGCGAGGGCCAGACCGGGGCGCACCCCGTCGTCGGCGGTGTCCGAGAGCCTGCTCTTGGCCCGCGCCAGGGGCTTCAGGGGTACGACCAGGGTCCACTGCACGGGCGTTCCGTCCCTCTCTTGTCGCGGCCATTGTCACCTGGGCGCAAGGGACGGCCGCAGGGCGGGGCGTACGGTGTTCTCGACAGACCGGCAGCCCGGGGCGAGACTTGTGCGGCTCCGGGCCCCCGGAGCAGGCCCTGGGAAGTCCTAGAGGAAGGTGTCCGCGTGCCCCGCCGGAGAATCGGCTTCTGGTACCGCCTCGCCGCGGTGATCGCCAAACCACCCCTGGTGGTGCTGATCAAGCGGGACTGGCGTGGAATGGAGAACATTCCGGCCGAGGGTGGATTTATCACTGCCGTGAACCACAATTCGCATGTCGATCCCTTTGCGTACGCCCATTATCAGTACAACAGCGGCCGGGTTCCGCGATTTCTCGCGAAGAGCGGTCTCTTCGGCAAGGGATTCATCGGCGCCGTCATGCGCGGCACCGGTCAGATCCCCGTCTATCGCGAGAGCACCGACGCGCTGAGCGCGTTCCGGGCCGCGATCGACGCCGTGGAGCGCGGCGAGTGCGTCGCCTTCTACCCCGAGGGCACCCTCACCCGCGACCCGGACGGCTGGCCGATGACCGGCAAGACCGGTGCGGCGCGGGTCGCCCTGCAGACCAGGTGCCCGGTGATCCCCGTCGCCCAGTGGGGTGCCAACGAACTGCTGCCGCCGTACGCGAAGAAGCCGAACCTCCTGCCGCGCAAGACCCACCACGTCCTCGCGGGCCCGCCCGTCGACCTCTCGCGCTTCTACGGCCGGGAGATGAGCCCCGACCTGCTGAGGGACGCGACGGAGGTCATCATGGCCGCCATCACCCACCAGCTGGAGGAGATCCGCGGCGAGAAGGCCCCCGCGACGCCGTACGACCCCAAGCGGGAGCGGATCGAGCAGCGGCGCAGGAGCGCCCGGGCGGTGCTCGACAATGGGAAGCGGCAACAGCACAGCCCGGTCCAGCGGGCCCAGGAACATCAGGAAGAGGGGCAGGGCAAGTGAGCAAGCCGGTCAAGGCGGCCGTGTTCAGCGCCGGTTCATGGGGTACGGCCTTCGGTACGGTGCTCGCCGACGCCGGGTGCGAGGTCACCCTGTGGGCGCGCCGTCCGGAGGTCGCGGACGCGATCAACTCCACTCGGACCAACACCGACTACCTGCCGGGCCTGGAACTCCCGCAGAACGTGCGGGCCACCACGGACCCGGCCGAGGCCGCCGCCGACGCCGATTTCACGATCCTGTCCATCCCCTCCCAGACCCTGCGCGCCAACCTCGCCGAATGGGTGCCCCTGCTGGCCCCCGGCACGGTCCTCGTCTCGCTGATGAAAGGCGTCGAACTCGGTTCCGCCATGCGGATGAGCGAGGTGATCGAGGATGTCGCCAAGGTGGGTCAGGACCGCGTCGCCGTCGTCTCCGGGCCCAACCTGGCACGGGAGATCGCCTCCCGCATGCCGGCCGCCTCCGTGGTCGCCTGCACCGACGAGGCGGTCGCCCAGAGGCTCCAGACCGCCTGCCACACGCCGTACTTCCGCCCGTACACCAACACCGACGTCGTCGGCTGCGAGCTGGGCGGCGCGGTGAAGAACGTCATCGGTCTCGCCGTCGGCATCGCGGACGGCATGGGCCTCGGCGACAACGCCAAGGGATCGCTCATCACCCGCGGTCTCGCGGAGACGACCCGGCTCGGTCTCGCGATGGGCGCCGACCCGCTCACCTTCTCCGGACTCGCGGGCCTCGGCGATCTGGTGGCGACCTGTTCCTCGCCGCTCTCCCGCAACCACACCTTCGGCACCAACCTCGGCAAGGGCATGACCCTCCAGGAGACCATCGCGGTCACCAAGCAGACCGCCGAGGGCGTCAAGTCCTGTGAGTCCGTGCTGGACTTGGCCCGTCGGCACGGCGTCGACATGCCCATCACCGAGACGGTTGTCGACATCGTCCACGACGGCAAGCCGCCGGTCGTCGCCCTCAAGGAGATGATGTCGCGCAGCGCCAAGCCGGAGCGACGCTGAGCGAAAGCGACCGTTCGGGCACTGACTCGCGCCGTACCACCGGGTACTCTCGTCGCGATATGAGCAGCGAGAACCTCCCCCAGAGCCCTGAGCAGCCGTCCCGCAAGCCGCGCGTGGCCGTCGTCTTCGGCGGCCGCAGCTCGGAACACGGGATCTCCGTGGTCACGGCCGGCGCCGTACTGCGAGCCATCGACCGGACGAAGTACGACGTCCTGCCGATCGGTATCACGCGGGACGGCCGTTGGGCGCTCACCGCCGACGAACCGGAGCGGATGGCGATCACCGACCGCCGTACGCCGAGCGTCGAGGAGCTCGCCGAGTCCCGGGAGGGCGGCGTGATCCTGCCCGTCGACCCCGCCAACCGCGAAGTCGTCTACAGCGAGCCCGGTTCGGTACCCAAGGCCCTCGGCGAGGTCGACGTCGTCTTCCCCGTCCTGCACGGCCCGTACGGCGAGGACGGCACCCTCCAGGGCCTTTTGGAACTCTCCGGCGTCCCGTACGTCGGCTCGGGCGTCCTCGCCTCGGCCGTCGGCCAGGACAAGGAGTACATGAAGAGGGTGTTCACCTCCTTCGGGCTCAAGGTCGGCCCGTACGTGGTGATCAGGCCGCGCGAGTGGCAGCTCGACGAGTCGGCCGCCCGCAAGAAGATCATCGATCTCGCCGGTGAGCACGGCTGGCCCCTCTTCGTGAAGCCCGCCCGCGCGGGCTCCTCCATCGGCATCACCAAGGTCGACGACATCGTCGGCCTCGACGAGGCCATCGCCGAGGCCCAGCGTCACGACCCGAAGATCCTGGTCGAGGCGGCCCTGCGCGGCCGGGAGATCGAGTGCGGCGTCCTGGAGTTCGAGGACGGCCCGCGCGCCTCCGTCCCCGCCGAGATCCCGCCGCCCGAGGCCCACGCGTACTACGACTTCGAGGCGAAGTACATCGACTCGACCCCCGGCATCGTCCCGGCCCCGCTGACCCCGGAGGAGACCGCCGAGGTCCAGCGGCTCGCGGTCGACGCCTTCGAGGCCGCCTCCTGCGAGGGTCTGGTGCGCGCCGACTTCTTCCTCACGGAGGAGGGCGACTTCGTCATCAACGAGATCAACACGCTCCCCGGCTTCACACCGATCTCGATGTACCCGGCGATGTGGAAGGCGAGCGGGGTGGAGTACGGCGAACTGGTGGACCGCCTGATCCAGGCGGCGCTGCACAGGTCGACGGGCTTGCGCTGACACGAGCCCCGTAAGGGGCGCGGGGAACTGCGCGACCAGCCACGATTCGACGCGCAGCCTCCAGAGGCCTCCTGAGGCACCCCCTTAGGAGGCAACCCCCTCAGGAACCGCCTTCTTGATGGCAGGCGCCAGCCCCACCAGGATCGGCGAGGTGTCCTCCCTGGCCCGATCCGCGGTCACCGACACCTCCACATACACGGAGCGATTGGCCGTGGTGAAGCGGTAAGCGCCTCCGTCCCGCTTCTCCATCAGCCAGTCCACCCCGTCGACGGCCCCGGCCACCGCGTCGGCGTCCCGTCCCTCCGCCACCCCGGGGTCGACCATCTTGGGCGGCTGGGGCACCCCGCAGCGCAGTATGATCACCGCGTCGCCCCAGCCCGCCGTCAGCGAGGAGGCGGGCTGAGGATCCCGGCGGCCGAGACCGTCCACCGTCCGCGGCAACACCTCGTCCAGGTTCCGGCACAGTTTCGTGGCGGCGGCCCCCGGGCTGGGAACCGCCGCCGAGCCGCTGTCGTCTGCTGAGGAGCAGCCCGCGACGGCGATCAACGAAACAGCCAGGACGGGCAGCCCGCGACGAGCGGGGCCCCGGTGACGCAACGAGTTCACCGGGCAAGGGTAGACGGGGGCTACAGGTGAACGACCGGGCAGGTCAGGGTACGGGTGATCCCGTCCACTTGCTGGACCTTCGCGACCACCAGCCGGCCGAGGTCGTCGACGGTATCGGCCTGGGCGCGCACGATGACGTCGTACGGGCCCGTCACGTCCTCGGCCTGGATGACCCCAGGGAGCTTGCTGATCGTGTCGGCGACGGTCGACGCTTTGCCGACCTCCGTCTGGATCAGGATGTACGCCTGTACCACGGAACCTCCAGGGCGGCCACGAGGATCATGTGGATCATGTCGGGAAAAGGAACGCCACGGTATCGCGTCGCCGAGCGCCAGGGGGAGACCCCGGGGGGCCGCGCCGCACGCACCGGGGTGCGGGGGCGACGGAAGTTGACGGTCCACTCGACCGTACCGAGGACGACAACGGCCCGCGACCGGGCGCGAGTGACACTGGAAGCGGCACGAGAAGGGGCGATACGACGATGAAGGGCACCGTGGGAGAGCTGGGGGAGTTCGGGCTCATCAGGGAGCTCACCTCCCGGCTCACCACCACCCCGGCGGTCCGGGTCGGCCCCGGCGACGACGCCGCCGTGGTGGCGGCGCCGGACCGCAGGGTCGTGGCGAGCACCGACATCCTCCTGGAGGGGCGGCACTTCCGGCGCGACTGGTCCACGGCCTACGACGTGGGGCGCAAGGCCGCCGCGCAGAACCTCGCGGACATCGCCGCCATGGGTGCCGTGCCCACCGCGCTGCTGCTCGGCCTGGTCGCGCCCGCCGACCTGCCGGTGACCTGGGCCACCGAGCTGATGGACGGCCTGCGTGACGAGTGCCAGGTGGCCGGCGCCGCCGTGGTCGGCGGTGACGTCGTCCGCGGCGACACCATCATGATCTCGATCACCGCGCTCGGTGATCTGCGCAACCACGAGCCGGTGACCAGGGCGGGAGCCCAGCCCGGCGACGTCGTGGCCGTCACCGGGTGGCTCGGCTGGTCCGCCGCCGGGCACGCGGTGCTCTCCCGGGGCTTCCGCTCGCCGCGCGCCTTCGTGGAGGCCCACCGGCGCCCCGAGCCGCCGTACCACGCGGGCCCCGCGGCGGCCTCCCTCGGCGCGACCGCGATGTGCGATGTCAGCGACGGGCTGATCGCGGACCTGGGACACATCGCCGAGGCGAGCAAGTGCCGGATCGACATCCACTCCGGCGCGATCGACATCCCCACCCAGATGCACGACATCGGTCAGGCCGTCGGCGTCGACCCCCTCCAGTGGGTGCTCAGCGGCGGCGAGGACCACGCGATCGTGGCCACCTTCCCGCAGGACGTGAAGCTGCCCGCGCGGTGGAAGGTGATCGGCGAGGTGCTCAACCCCTCCGCGTTGCCGCAGGTCACCGTGGACGGGGCGCCCTGGACCAGCAAGGGCGGCTGGGACCACTTCGGGGACATCGAGTCATGAGCCCGGCTCCCGCACGGGTCCTGACCGTGGCCGGGTCCGACTCCGGGGGCGGGGCGGGGATCCAGGCCGATCTGAAGACGATGCTCGCGCTCGGGGTGCACGGCATGAGCGTCGTCACGGCGGTCACCGCGCAGAACTCCCTCGGTGTGCGGGGCGCTTGGGAACTGCCGGTGGAGGCGGTGCGCGCCCAGTACCGCAGCGTCGTCGACGACATCGGCGTCCAGGCCGTCAAGACCGGCATGCTCGCCTCCGCAGAACTCGTCGAGACCGTCGCCGATTTGCTGGCCGCCACGGACGCGCCGGTCGTCGTCGACCCGGTGGGCGTCTCCAAGCACGGCGACCCGCTGCTGGCCGCCTCCGCGCTGGACTCCGTACGGACCCGGCTGCTGCCGGTGGCCACCGTGGCGACGCCGAACCTCGACGAGGTGACCCAACTCACCGGGGTCACGGTCGAGTCCGAGGCCGGTATGCGCGAGGCGGCCGAGGCCGTGCTGGCGTACGGGCCGCGCTGGGCCCTGATCAAGGGCGGTCACCTCCCCGGGGAAGCCGTCGATCTGCTCACCGACGGCTCCGAGGAGCACTGGCTGCGGGCCCCCAGGTACGACAACCGGCACACCCACGGCACGGGCTGCACCCTCGCGTCCGCGATCGCCTCCCACCTCGCCCTGGGACGGACCGTGCCGGAGGCCGCCCTGGCCGCCAAGGAGTACGTCACGGGGGCGATCGCCGCCGGGTTCGCGCTCGGCGGGGGGATCGGGCCGGTGGACCACGGGTGGGCGCTCAGGCGGGCGACTCGGCCGGCTTGATCCGCGGTGCGTCGGAGACAGCAAAAAGCCGGTCCACTCCAGGTGGACCGGCTCGATGCAGCGAACCAGCAGTGGCCGCGCGCTTAGCTGTGCGTCAGCGCGAGACCTTGCCGGCCTTGATGCACGAGGTGCAGGCGTTCACGCGCTTCGGCGTCCCGCCGACCACGGTACGGACGCGCTGGATGTTCGGGTTCCAGCGACGGGACGTACGGCGGTGCGAGTGCGAGATGTTGTTGCCGAAGCCCGGCCCCTTGCCGCAGACGTCGCAGTTGGCAGCCACGGGTCACTCCAAAGACTTCAGATGCACTTACGGATGATCCCGGCAGGCCGGGATCGAGATCAGAGATCTGAGTGGCGTTGCCAGGGGAATGGCCCGATGTGGATCGGGCAACCGGAGCAGCATACAACGACCGCGCCAGTACAACGAAACTACCATGGCTGCTCAGGAGCCCTGCCCCGCCCCCTTCCGGTGGACACCCCTCCAAGGTCTACTCTGCGTCCAGTCCCAGCAGCTCAAGGAGGCGCAGGTGCCGCAGGTGCCGCAGACATTCTTCGATGCTCTCGCGGTGCGCACCTGGTGCGGACTCGCGCTGGCGGCGCTGGGACGCGCGCGCGAGGAGATCGACGCGATCAACGTGTACCCGGTGGC
This sequence comes from Streptomyces sp. MNU76, assembly GCF_020982545.1. GTDB lineage: Bacteria > Actinomycetota > Actinomycetes > Streptomycetales > Streptomycetaceae > Streptomyces. The sequence goes on from NZ_JAJKLK010000021.1 coordinate 289,066, forward strand.
CGACGGCGACACCGGCACCAACCTGTACCTGACGATGGAGTCGGCCGCCGGGGCCGTCGAGGCGGTGTTCGCGGGCCACGAGACGGCGGGTCCGCCCGTCGGGGAAGGGCGCTACGCCGGAGGGGGCCCGTCCGCCGGAGCGGGGCAGCCCACGCTCGCCGAGGCCGCGCGGGCCATGGCGCACGGCGCGCTGATCGGCGCCCGGGGGAACTCCGGGACGATCCTCGCCCAGCTCCTGCGGGGTATGGCCCAGGTCCTCGCCGACGACGGCGAGGCGCCCCGCACCGACGGCCGGGGGCTGCGGCTCGCCCTGCGGCACGCCGCCGACTCCGCCCGGGACGCCGTCGCGCACCCCGTCGAGGGCACCGTCCTCACGGTCGCCTCCGCCGCCGCCGACGCGGCCGGCGACGCCGAGGACGACTGCGGGACCGTCGCCCGTGCCGCCTACGAGGGCGCCGGCCGGGCCCTGGCGGCGACCCCCGCCCAGCTGGCCGCCCTGGCCCGCGCCGGCGTCGTGGACGCGGGCGGACGGGGCCTGGTGGCGGTACTGGCGGCGCTGGTGGAGACGTTCACGGGGGAGGCGCCGAGGGCGGTGGCCGTGCCCGCCGTGCACGCGCGGGTGGCCGTCGCCGAAGCCGTGGCGGAGGTCTGCGACGGGGACGACCGGCCCGAGTCGGGCGGCCCGGCCTTCGAGGTGATCTACCTCCTGGAGGCGGAGGACGCGGCGGTGGCACGACTGCGGCGGTGCCTGGACGAGCTCGGGGACTCCCTCGTCGTGGTCGGCGGCGACGGGCTGTGGAACGTCCATGTGCACGTCGACGACGCGGGGGCGGCCGTGGAGGCCGGGGTCGAGGCCGGGCGGCCGTACCGGATCCGGATCACCCACTTCGGGGCCGAGGACGCCCACATGACCGGCGAGGCCGGGCGGCAGCCGCGCGAGCGCGCCCAGCGGGCCGTGGTGGCCGTCGTGCCGGGGGAGGGGCTGGCCGGGCTCTACGCCGAGGCCGGCGCGACCACGGTGCTGGCCCGGCCCGGGGAGCCGCCCGCCAGCGGCGAGTTGGTGGAGGCCGTACGACGTGCCCACGCGCGTGAGGTGGTGCTGCTGCCCAACGACGCGGATCTGCGGCACACGGCGGCGGCCGCCGCCGAGCAGGCCCGCGCCGAGGGTGTCCGGGTCGCCCTCATCCCCACCCGCTCGGCCGTCCAGGGCATCGCCGCCCTCGCCGTCCACGAGCCCGACCGGCGCTTCGACGAGGACGTCGTCTCCATGACCTCCGCCGCCGGTGCCACCCGGTACGCCGAGGTCGTCATCGCCGAGCGTGAGTCCTGGACCATGGCGGGCATCTGTCAGGCCGGTGATGTCCTCGGTCTCGTCGACGGGGATGTCGCCGTCATCGGCTCCGACGTGACGGTGACCGCGGCGGCGGTGGTCGACCGGATGCTGGCGGCGGGTGGTGAGATGGTCACGCTGGTCCTGGGGGACGAGGCGCCCGCGGAGGTCGTGGAGCACGTGGAGGCCAGGGTGCGTGAGGGGTATCTGGCGGTGGACACGGTGGTGTACCGGGGTGGGCGGCAGGGGGCGTTGCTGCTGATCGGAGTGGAGTAGCGCTTCCCTCGCCCCCGCCGCCCCCAATAGGGGCGCGGGGAACTGCGCGAGAAGCCCCACCGGGCCCGCAGACGACCGACAAGCGCGCCCCCGGCCGCTCAGCCCCGCCCGTCGCCTCCAGCAGCCGCCCCGCCTCCTCCCGCCGAGCCACCACCGTCTCCTCGCCGTCGCTCCCGTCCGCGAACACGGACAACACCCCCCGGGCCCGCTCGGCCGCGGCAGCGCCTCGCCGAAGGTCCACCTCCAACCACCCCGCCGCCAGCTCCGCGGCGGTACGCGCGTCGACGAAGTCCGGCCCCAACGACCCGTACACCGACACCGCCCGCTCGACGAACCCCAACGCCTCCTCGAAGACCGGCCCGAACGAGGCGAGTTCCGCGTCCTCGGCCACGGACCGGGCGAGCAGGTCGCCGAACTGCCGGTAGGTCTCGCCGAGCTCCGCGAAGATCCGCCGCCGGTTCTCCTCCCCGGTCACGTCGGACAGGGCCGCCTCGCAGCCCGCCACCGCGTCCCCCATCAGCTCCCGGGCCTCGTCCAGGCCCGCGGGCCCGGGAGCTTCACGGCTCTCCCGCGCCGCGTACCACGCCCGCGCCCGCAGCGCCCGCACATACCCGTGGACGTTGCCCAGCTCGCCCCAGAGGTCGACCGCGCGCGCGTACGCCCGGTCGGCGTCGGCGGGCAGCCCCGCGCGCGCCAGCGCCTCGGCGGCGAGATGGGCGAGCATGGCGTGGTCGCGCTGCTCGGGCCAGTGCCGGGCGATGTCGGCGGCCCGCAGCCAGCGTTCCGCCGCCTCGCGGTGCTCGCCCAGCTCGGTGTGGCAGTCCCCGAGCCACCACAAGGTCTGCGCGACCGCCCCGTCCCCGTGGGTCTCGGCCGTGAGGTCGGGGAGCGCCGACTCCAGTACCTCGGCCGCCTCCGCCCACCGCCCGAGCCGCAGCAGGAACCCGCCGAGCAGATGCCGGGCCCAGGAGCCGAGCGTCGGACCCTCGCCCGCCTCGTCGGCCCAGTGCGCCGCCTCCAGGGCCTGCTCGGCGGCCTCCTCGATCCGTTCACCGGCGCCCAGCAACTCGGCCAGCTGGAGGCGCAGCTGGGCGTGGCCCACCGGCTCCAGCTCGGACCCGCCGTGCTCCAACGCCGCCCGGGCCGCCCGCTCCGCGGTCGCCAGGTTCCCCAGGTGCTGCGCCACCCCGGCGAGCCGCGCCTCGTACTGCACCGCGAACCACGGCAGCCCCGCCGCCACGTACCGTTCCGCGGCCTCCGCGAACAGTTCGGCGGCCGCCTCGGCGGCACCGCCGCGCGCGGCCAGTTCCCCGAGCATGCCCCGCGCCTCCGCGGCCCGCGAGGCCAGCCGTACGTCCTCCGCGCGGCGCGGCTCGACGAAGTCCGCCAGCTCCCGCACGGCCTCCTCGGCCAGGGCCACCGCGTCGGCCTCCTCGGACTCGTGCGTCCGCTGCACGAGTATCCGTGCCCGCCCGACCAGCACGGAGGCCGTCTGCCGCGCGCCCGTCCCGCCGGCCGACCAGAGGGCGAGGATCCGCTCGTACGGCTCGGATATCAGCTCCACGGCGGCGTCCACCTGGCCCGTGAGGGCGTGGACGTTCGCGGCACGCGCGCGTGCCGCCAGTGCCTCGCCGGGGTCGCCCGCCGCCTCGTACATGTCGGCCGCGCGTTCGAAGAGCGGGCGGCCCTCCGGCCCGAGGCCGATCGCCTCGTGGTCCACGATCTCCGCGCGGTCCCAGGCGTCCAGCTCCGCGCCCTCGGTGTCGGCGGCCCGCGCCACGGCGGCCCAGGCCTCGACGGAACCGGGGTGCAGGGACGCCGAGAGCCGCCGCGCCTCGGCGAGGAGCGCGGGCAGGCCCTGGGGCGCGGCGGCGGTCCCCGCGTTCTCCCCCGAGGCGGGCTGCCGGGGCGCGGGCACGGTCACGGCGGCCCGCTTCGCGCGCACGCCCAGCGGCAGCCGGTCCAGCAGGGGGCGCCGGTCCATCCTCTCCCGAACGTGCGTGCTGACGTACGCCGTGCCGTTGCGCGCGTCGAAGAGCGCGGCCAGCGCGTGGGCCTCCTCGCGCGCGTGGGAGGCCAGTTCGCCGGCGGTCCACTCCCGGCCGGGGGGACCGGGGACGGTCTGCTCGCCCAGCCCACGCGCGGTGAGGCGGTCCATCAGCAGGGCCACCACGCTCAGGTAGTCCAGCTTGCTGCGCGGGTCGCCGGAATCGGTGAAGTACGCCGGACGCTCGGCCAGCAGCTCCAGGCCGCGCGCCTCGTTGCCGGTCAGGGCGCAGAACTCCACATGGTCCGCGTACGCGCCCCGCATGCTCTCCATGGCCCGCACCATCCGGAAACCCCGCAGATGGTGGGCCCGCGCCTCGTCCGGGCGCCCCAGGCGCAGCAGCGGCACCAGCGAGGACGCGAGGACGGTGTGCGGCTCGTGGGCGCAGGTGTACTCGCCCTCCAGGACCGGCGCCCACAGCTCCAGCGCCTCGGCGTCCTCCCGGCGCCGCGCCCGCCACCAGCCCTGCCCGTGCAGCTCGCACGCGTGGCAGTCGGCCATCGTGTCCCGGTCGGCGGCCAGCCACGCCCCGTACGCCCGCTCGGCCCGCTCCAGGTCACCGATGTGCGCGGCCACACTGAACTCGGCGCTGCGCACGGCCCGTTCCGAGTGCCCGGCGAGCCGGTAGCGGTGCTCCATCTCGCCGAGCCACTTCTCGATGGAGGCCAGCGGAATGTGCGGCTGGTTCAGCATGCCGGCCGACATCCACTTGAACACCCAGTGCAGGGAGTGGATCTCGTACTCGTCGAAGTCCTCCGGCCGTTCGTCCCACATGCGCAGCAGGCGCGCGAAGGGGACGAACATCTTGGCTTTCTCGGAGCTGTAGTTGTAGACCTTCAGCTGGTGCCCGAGCGCCTCGATCACGGCGAGCGGCTCGTTCAGCTTCTCGGCCTCGGCGAGCAGCCGCTCCGCGCGCGCGTTGCGCGCCGGCCCCTCCGGCTGCTCGCAGTTCTCCGCCATGGCCCGGCGCAGTTCGTCGAAGTCCATGGCATCCACGAGGTCGGTCACCGGCGACCACCCTCCCCGAAGCCCGGACCGGACCCGTTGCCCGGACCGGCCCCCGGATCGGTGTGCGTGGCCCACTCCAGGAGGCCGATGAAGGCGCGGTTCAGGAGCGCCGAGTCGGCGGGCCTGAGCGGCCGCTGGGCCATCAGCAGGGCCTGCCCGTACAGGGACTCCGTGGCCGTACCGATCAGCTCCCGGTCGGTCAGCGAACTGATCCGCCGGACCAGCGGGTTGAGATGGTTGAGCACCAGCCGCGCACGCGGCGCGCTGCCCCGCAGCGAACCCAGGATGCCCGCCCACAGATCGTCGGCCTGCTCCTCCGCCTCCGCCCGGGCCTGCTCGTGCCGGGAGGACCGGTCGTCCAGGTGCAGCGCGGGCACCGACAGCGGATGGAAGGCCCGCAGCACCACGTCGCAGCCCAGGGGGTCGAGCTTCGCCCGCGCGGCCGACAGGAAGCCCGCCAGCGCCAGCTCCTCGTCCGGGTCCGGCACGTCCAGGTGCGCCGTGACCGTGTCGGCGTCCAGTTCGGCGACCACCGTCCCCGGGCGCACCGACGGAAGCGCCTCGACCAGCTCGCTGTCGTACGTGTAGCCGCCGTTGACGACGCCGACGCCCTGGGCGGACGCGATCGGCGCGACCTGCCGGTACTCCTCGACCGTCCGCGTGAAGTGCACCACGGGGTGCCGCTGCGCGAACTCCTCCAGCGACAGCCGCCCGTCGGTGGTCTCGAAGGGCAGCCACGGCAGCATCGTGCGCAGCATCTCCCTGTCGTGCCGCGCCAGCGACTTCACGCCCAGGTAGTGCACCGACAGGAAGGCCGCCAGCCGCTCCGGATCGCCCGCGGCGAGCCCCGTGAGCCAGCCTCGGATCCGCTCGCCGAGCGCCTCCCGCACGGCGGCCAGCGTCTCGTCCTCGTACAGCGACTCCCGCGACGCCGTGGGCCGCAGGCTGTCCGTGTCGAGGACGCAGCGCACGAAGAACGCCCAGTCCGGCAGCAGCTGTTCGGCCCGCTCGGTGAGCAGCATGCCCTTGAGATGCACCCGATGGCTCGCCCGCTGGGCCGGGCTGACGGCGGTCGGCAGGACGTACGCGACGCCCCGGATCCCGGCCAGCGGCACGTCCAGCTCGATCGAGTCCAGCGGCGTGAACCCGAACAGGTCGTGACAGTGCCTGGCCAGGGCCACCCGCCGGCCGGCCGGGGAGGCGTACGCCCGGTCCCAGGGAGCCGGCAGATCGGTGACCGCCTCCTCGCCCACCCGTACGTCGTACGGCAGCAGCGACCCGAAGTCCCGCGCCAGTGTCAGCACGCGCGCGGGGGAGAGCCATTCGGCGGCCCCGGGCCGCGCGACCAGATGCACGGTCGTACCCGGTTCGGGGCGCGCCTCGTCGGGCAGTGTCCGCACGGTGTACGAGCCGTCGTCGGCGGCCGTCCACTCGACGGGTGGCGCGTCCGGCGTACGGGCGCTGCGGCTGACCACCCGGATGCGCTCGGCTACCACGAAGCAGGCGAGCAGTCCGATGCCGAACTGTCCCAGGAAGTCCGAGCGGACCTCCTGGATGCCTCCGTCGTCCCGCTTGGAGCTGCGGCCGATCGTGGCGAGCAGGTTGTGCACATCGGTCTCGGTGAGCCCGATGCCCGAGTCCTCCACCCGCAGCGTGTCGGCCTCGGCGAACAGCCGTACCCGGGCGGGCGCGTCGGGCTGCTCGGCGCGGCGCGCGGTGATCGCGTCCACCGCGTTCTGCAGCAGTTCGCGCAGATAGACCTTCGGACTGGAGTACAGGTGGTGCGAGAGCAGATCCACCAGGCCACGCAGATCGACCTGGAACGTGTGAGGCGACTGGGGTGCCTGAGGAGTCTGGGGTGCCTGGGATGACTGTGAGGTCATTGAATCCATCGTCGCAGCGCCGGTGGGAAGGGATTCTGGCGACGGCGGCGGGGTCGGGCGGTCCCGTCGGACGGTGACCGCGGACGGCGGCGGCAGGGCCCGACTGCTGGGCCCCGGGAGTGCGTCATCCTAGGCGCGAACGACCCGCCTGACCAGCGGATTTCAAGGACGTATACGGGATTGTCAGTGGCGTGGTGTGCAATGGATCTCGTGCCCGCGCTCGAAGAACCGCTCAAGAACACGCTCGGCGCCGCCACCGCGAAGGTGATGGCCGAGCACCTCGGCCTGCACACCGTCGGCGATCTGCTGCACCACTATCCCCGCAGATACGAGGAGCGCGGCCAGCTCACCCACCTCGCCGACCTGCCGATGGACGAGCACGTCACGGTGGTCGCCCAGGTCGCCGACGCCCGCCTGCACAGCTTCGCCTCCGCCAAGGCCCCCCGGGGCAAGGGCCAGCGCCTCGAGGTCACCATCACCGACGGCAGCGGCCGCCTCCAGCTCGTCTTCTTCGGCAACGGCGTGCACAAACCCCACAAGGACCTCCTCCCCGGCACCCGCGCCCTCTTCGCCGGCAAGGTCTCCGTCTTCAACCGCCGCCTCCAACTGGCCCACCCGGCCTACGAACTGCTGCGCGGCGACGACGTCACGGAGACCGTCGACACCTGGGCCGGCGCCCTCATCCCGATCTACCCGGCCACCGCCAAGCTGGAGTCCTGGAAGATCGCCAAGGCCGTCCAGACCGTGCTGCCGAGCGCCCAGGAGGCCGTGGATCCCCTCCCCGACTCCCTGCGCGAGGGCCGGGGCCTGGCCACCCTCCCCGAAGCGCTCCTGAAGATCCACCGCCCGCACACCAAGGCCGACATCGAGTCCGCCCGGGACCGCCTCAAATGGGACGAGGCCTTCGTCCTCCAGGTCGCCCTGGCCCGCCGCCGCCACACCGACGCCCAGCTGCCCGCCGTCGCCCGCCGCCCCGCCCCCGAAGGGCTGCTCACCGCGTTCGACGCCCGCCTCCCCTTCACCCTCACCGAGGGCCAGCAGAAGGTCTCCAGGGAGATCTTCGACGACCTGGCCACCGAACACCCGATGCACCGGCTGCTCCAGGGCGAGGTGGGCAGCGGAAAGACCATGGTGGCCCTCCGCGCCATGCTCGCCGTCGTCGACGCGGGCGGGCAGGCGGCCATGCTCGCGCCCACCGAGGTGCTCGCCCAGCAGCACCACCGGTCGGTGACCGAGATGATGGGGGAGTTGGCCGAGGGCGGGATGCTGGGCGGCGCCGAGCACGCCACCAAGGTGGTCCTGCTCACCGGCTCGATGGGGGCCGCCGGTCGTCGGCAGGCGCTGCTGGACCTGGTCACCGGCGAGGCCGGGATCGTCATCGGCACGCACGCGCTGATCGAGGACAAGGTCCAGTTCCACGACCTGGGCCTGGTCGTGGTGGACGAGCAGCACCGCTTCGGCGTCGAACAGCGCGACGCCCTGCGCGGCAAGGGCAAACAGCCGCCCCACCTCCTCGTCATGACGGCCACCCCCATCCCGCGCACGGTCGCCATGACCGTCTTCGGCGACCTGGAGACCTCGGTCCTGGACCAGCTGCCCGCCGGCCGCTCACCCATCGCCAGCCATGTCGTCCCGGCCGCCGACAAGCCCCACTTCCTCGCCCGCGCCTGGGAACGCGTCCGCGAGGAGGTGGCGAACGGCCACCAGGCGTACGTCGTCTGCCCGCGCATCGGCGACGACGTCGACGAACCCGGCGACCCGAAGAAGGCCGGGAAGTCCCCGGAGGACGAGGCCGAGAAACGCCCGCCCCTCGCCGTCCTCGACGTGGTCGACCAACTCGCCAAGGGCCCCCTCCAGGGCCTGAAGGTCGAGGTGCTGCACGGCCGGATGCACCCCGACGACAAGGACGCGGTCATGCGCCGCTTCGCCGCCGGCGAGACCCAGGTCCTGGTCGCCACCACGGTCATCGAGGTCGGTGTGAACGTCCCGAACGCCACCGCCATGGTGATCATGGACGCCGACCGCTTCGGCGTCTCCCAGCTCCACCAGCTGCGCGGCCGGGTGGGCCGGGGCTCCGCCGCCGGCCTCTGCCTCCTGGTCACCGAGATGCCCGAGGCCAGCGCCGCCCGCCAGCGCCTGGGCGCCGTCGCCTCCACCCTCGACGGCTTCGAACTCTCCCGCATCGACCTCGAACAACGCCGCGAGGGCGATGTCCTCGGCCAGGCCCAGTCCGGCGCCCGCACCAGCCTCCGCATGCTGACCGTCATCGACGACGAGGAGATCATCGCGGAGGCGAGGGAGGAAGCGGCAGCGGTGGTCGCGGCCGACCCGGACCTGGAGCACCTCCCGGCGCTGCGCACAGCCCTGGACGCCCTCCTGGACGAGGAGCGGGAGCAGTACTTGGACAAGGGCTGAGCTTCAGCGCTCCCGAAGGGGCGCGGGAACTGCGCGAGCAACCACGAGGGACCCGCGGTCGCTTACGTCGATCGCCAGGCACCCCGCCAGGCGAACCCGCAGCCGTCCCGCAGCCGCCCACGGCAGAACGCGCCCCTCCCCTCCGACTGCCAGACTGGACCCACAGTCGCCTCCTCCTCACCAAGGACCCAAGATGACCCGCGTGATCGCCGGCGCCGCCGGCGGACGCCGCCTCGCCGTCCCGCCGGGCAACGGCACCCGCCCCACCTCCGACCGCGCCCGCGAGGGCCTCTTCTCCACCTGGCAGTCCCTCCTCGGCGGCCCCCTGGACGGCGAACGGGTCCTGGACCTGTACGCCGGCTCCGGTGCCGTGGGCCTGGAGGCACTCTCCAGAGGCGCGGCCCACACCCTGCTCGTGGAGGCCGACGCCCGCGCCGCGAAAACCGTCCGCGACAACGTCAGATCGCTCGGCCTCCCCGGCGCCGAGGTGAGATCGGGCAAAGCCGAGCAGATCATCCAGGGCCCGGCGCCGGACGAGCCGTACGACCTCGTCTTCCTGGACCCTCCGTACGCCGTCTCGGACGACGATCTTCGGGAGATCCTGCTCACACTCCGTACCGGGGGCTGGCTCGGCGACGAAGCCCTCGTCACCGTGGAGCGCAGCACCAGAGGCGGTGAATTCGCCTGGCCGACCGGCTTCGAAGCCATCAGGGCCCGTCGCTACGGCGAGGGAACGTTTTGGTACGGTCGCGCCGCCTCTACGTGCGAAGACGCACGATGACCGGACCGGAGAGCGAGGGACCTCAAGTGCGCCGTGCCGTCTGTCCCGGGTCGTTCGACCCCATCACCAACGGACACCTCGACATCATTGGCCGCGCCTCCAAGCTGTACGACGAGATCTACGTCGCGGTGATGATCAACAAGTCCAAGAAGGGCCTCTTCGAGGTCGAGGAGCGGATCGAGCTGATCCGCCAGGTCACCGCCGAGTACGCGAACGTACGGGTGGAGGCCTTCCACGGACTGCTCGTCGACTTCTGCAAGCAGCGCGACATCCCGGCCATCGTCAAGGGGCTGCGCGCGGTCAGCGACTTCGACTACGAGCTGCAGATGGCCCAGATGAACATCGGCCTGTCGGGCGTGGAGACCCTCTTCGTCCCCACCAACCCCACCTACAGCTTCCTGTCGTCCTCCCTGGTCAAGGAGGTCGCGACCTGGGGTGGCGACGTCTCCCACCTGGTGCCCCCGCTGGTCCTCGAAGCACTGGCCGAGCGACTGAAGCGGGACTGAGCGGACGAACGTCCCCCGCTGGCCGTACAGTCGACCCGACCGTCTCCAACACAGCTGTAGAGAGTGGCGAGCACACGGTGGACCACACGGTGGACGTGCAGAAGAAGCTCGACGAGATCGTCTCGGTGGTCTCCGGCGCCCGGGCCATGCCCATGTCGGCCTCGTGCGTGGTCAACCGTGCCGAACTGCTCTCCCTGCTCGACGAACTGCGCGCGGCCCTGCCCGACTCCCTCGCCCAGGCACAGGAGCTGATCGGCGACCGCGAGCACATGGTCGAGCGGGCCCGGCTGGAGGCCGAGCGGATCATCGAGAACGCGCACGCCGAGCGCGGCTCCCTGATCTCCGACACCGAGGTCGCCCGCCGCTCCCAGAACGAGGCCGACCGCATCCTCGGCGAGGCCCGCCGGGAGGCCGAGGAGGTCCGCGCCGAGGCCGACGACTACGTCGACTCCAAGCTCGCCAACTTCGAGGTCGTCCTCACCAAGACCCTCGGCTCCGTCGGCCGGGGCCGCGAAAAGCTCCTCGGTACCGGCCCGGGCGTCGACGAGCGGGGATACGAGAACCCCGAGGACGACGACGCCCCCGAGCGCAGCCACGACCCCGAGACCCTGCGCCGCGACGCGGACGCCTATGTGGACGCCAAGCTCGGCGCCTTCGAGGCCGTCCTCGCCAAGACCCTGGAGGCCGTCGGCCGCGGCCGGCAGAAGCTGCACGGCCGGATCGCCACCGACGACCTCGGCGCCCTCGCCCTGAACGACGACGGCACATCCCCCCGCCCCACCAGCGACGCCGACTACCTGGCCGAGCTCGCCGCCTTCTCGGACACCCCCGCCCAGCAGTCCCCGTCCGTGCCGGAGCAGCCGTCGTACGGGCAGCAGCAGGACTCCTACGCGGCGACGGCGTACCAGCAGGACCCGTACGGCTACCAGCAGCAGTACGCGCAGCCCCAGCAGTCCGTCGACCCCTACGGCTACCAGCAGGCCGACCCGTACGCGGCCGGGTACCCGCAGCAGCCCGCGTACGACCCGAACCAGGGGCACATGGACCAGCACGGGCACCAGGACCCGCAGGGGCACCAGGGGTACGCGCAGCCGCAGGGGAACCAGCTCGACGAGACCAGCCTCTTCGACACCACCATGATCACGGCGGAGCAGTTGCGCCGCTACGAGCAGGGCCGCTGACAGCGGATTGGGCCGATGGCGAAAGGTCCAGTATCCTGGCTCTTCGGTCGCGCGTGCGTTGATGCTGTCCGCAGCAGACGCCCGCGATCGAGCGCTGCCCGGAACACCAGGGGTGGCGCCCTCCTCCGAGTTCCGAAGACCGAAAGCAGAAATGGCTCTGAACGCCCGCCTCGACCACCGCAACCCCCTCGTGTTCGACACGCACGAGCTGGGGCGGCGGCCCGGTGCGCAGCAGCGCCTGACGCGTTCGGTCGACGCTCCCAAGGACCTCGGGATCAAGGGGGTCGTCGGAGTGCCGGAAGGCGCCCCGGTGGAGCTCGAACTCCGTCTGGAGTCGGTCATGGAAGGGGTGCTCGTCACAGGCACCGCCCGTGCCGACGCCAAGGGGGAGTGCGTAAGGTGTCTGGAGCCGCTCGAGCTGGAGCTCGAAGCGGATTTCCAGGAGATGTTCTCGTACCCCGACGCCGATGAGCGGGGCCGCGTGATCGCGGAACCCGACAGCGACGCCGAGGACGACGAGGACAGGCTCTTCCTCGAGGACGGCCTGTTCGACCTCGAACCCGTGCTGCGCGATGCGGTGGTGCTCGCACTGCCGATGCAGCCGGTGTGCCAGGACGACTGCCCCGGCCTGTGCTCCGAATGCGGAGCCCGGCTCGCGGACGACCCGGACCACCACCACGACGCCGTCGACATCCGTTGGGCGGCACTGCAGGGACTCGCCGGTTCACTCGAAGACGGCGAGAAGGACGAGATGAGCGGCGCCGAATCCGGTGTCGACGAGAAGCAGGAGAAGTAGCCGTGGCTGTTCCGAAGCGGAAGATGTCGCGCAGCAACACGCGCCACCGCCGGTCGCAGTGGAAGGCTGCGGTCCCCACCCTGGTTGCGTGCGAGCGCTGCCACGAGCCCAAGCTGCAGCACATCGCGTGCCCGTCTTGCGGCACCTACAACAAGCGCCAGGTCCTCGAGGTCTGAGCGGCTGGTGAGAGGCACTGTGTCCAGCCCCAAGAAGGCGGATGACGCCAAGGCGGAGACCAACGCCAAGAAAAAGGCGGAGAACACAGCCTCGTCCCACACGCTTCTGGAAGGGCGGCTCGGCTATCAGCTCGAGTCCGCCCTTCTGGTGCGTGCGCTGACACACCGTTCGTACGCGTACGAGAACGGCGGTCTGCCCACCAACGAGCGCCTGGAGTTCCTCGGGGACTCCGTACTCGGCCTCGTGGTGACGGACACGCTGTACCGCACCCACCCCGACCTGCCCGAAGGCCAACTGGCCAAGCTGCGGGCCGCGGTGGTCAACTCTCGTGCGCTGGCGGAGGTGGGCCGCGGGCTCGACCTCGGCTCCTTCATCCGGCTCGGCCGCGGTGAAGAGGGCACGGGCGGCCGGGACAAGGCGTCCATCCTCGCCGACACCCTCGAAGCGGTGATCGGCGCGGTCTATCTCGACCAGGGGCTGGACTCGGCGGCGGAGCTGGTGCACCGCCTGTTCGACCCGCTGATCGAGAAGTCCTCGAACCTCGGAGCCGGCCTGGACTGGAAGACCAGTCTCCAGGAGCTCACCGCGACCGAGGGGCTCGGCGTGCCCGAGTACCTGGTCACGGAGACCGGCCCCGACCACGAGAAGACCTTCACCGCTGCCGCCCGCGTCGGAGGCGTCTCGTACGGCACCGGCACCGGCCGCAGCAAGAAGGAAGCGGAGCAGCAGGCGGCCGAGTCCGCCTGGCGTGCGATCCGCGCCGCGGCGGACGAGCGGGCGAAGGCGGCGGCCGAGGCCGTGGCTCTGCCCGACGAGCCCGCGGAAAGTCCTTCGGACACGGCCCCGGCGTAACGGCTCCGCCGGGTGCGGTGGGGTGCCGTGTGGTGTGGTGTGTTGTCGGGTGCGGGTGGGTGGGGCTAGAAAGCCCAGGCCCTGTGGCCCTGGGAAGGCACGGGGCGCAGCCTGCTTTTCAGGGGCGCGGGGAACTGCGCGACCAGCCCACCCACCCGCACCCGACCCACGACCTCATGCACCCCCACCCCCGCTCTCCGGAGGACCCCGTGCCAGAACTCCCCGAGGTCGAGGTCGTGCGGCGCGGTCTGGAGCGATGGGTGGCCCATCGGACCGTCGCCGACGTCGAGGTCCTCCACCCCCGGGCGATCCGTCGGCACCTGGCCGGCCCGGAGGACTTCGCGCACCGGCTCAAAGGCCATCGCATCGGCGAGCCCAGCCGCCGCGGGAAGTACCTGTGGCTGCCCGTGGAGGACACCGGTATCGCCGTCCTGGCCCACCTCGGCATGAGCGGCCAACTGCTCGTGCAGCCGCACGACGCGGCCGACGAGAAGCACCTCAGGATCCGCGTCCGCTTCGCGGACGACCTCGCCACCGAACTGCGCTTCGTCGATCAACGCACCTTCGGCGGACTGTCGTTGCACGACACCACCCCGGACGGTCTGCCGGACGTCATCGCGCACATCGCCCGCGACCCCCTCGACCCGCGGTTCGACGCGGAGGCCTTCCACCAGGCGCTGCGGCGGAAGCGTACGACGATCAAACGGGCCCTGCTCGACCAGTCGTTGATCAGCGGGGTCGGCAACATCTACGCGGACGAGGCGCTCTGGCGCGCGCGGATCCACTACGAGCGCCCCACGGCCGGTTTCACCCGCCCCCGCACCACCGAACTCCTCGGCCATGTACGGGACGTGATGAACGCCGCCCTCGCGGTGGGCGGCACCAGCTTCGACAGCCTCTACGTCAACGTCAACGGTGAGTCGGGGTACTTCGACCGCTCGCTGGACGCGTACGGCCGTGAGGGACTGCCCTGCCGCCGCTGTGCCACGCCGATGCGGCGGCGGCCGTGGATGAACCGGTCCAGCTACTTCTGCCCGACGTGTCAGCGGGCGCCACGCGTCGCGTCGTAGCGCTCGCGGGACCGGAGCACCTCCTCCATGCGGCCCTCCACGAAGGTGATGAGGGACAGCAGGCGCTCGGAGATCTCGCGGCCGAGCGGTGTGAGGGTGTAGTCGACGCGTGGCGGGTTGGTGGGCTGCGCGTCGCGGTGGACGAGGCCGTCGCGCTCCAGGGCGTGCAGGGTCTGGGAGAGCATCTTCTCGCTGACGCCGTCGACGCGGCGGCGCAGCTCGTTGAAGCGGAGTGAACTCTCGTGCAGCGCGCCCATCGTGAGCGCGCCCCAGCGGCCCGTCACGTGCTCCAGGGTGCCCCGCGAGGGACAGTTCCTGGCGAACACGTCGAAGGCGAGGTCGTCGAAATCCACAGCGCCCGTACCCACGGCGGCCCGCGTGGACGTCACGCCGGTCTGCGCGGCTGATTCCATACCACCGAGGATACTCCGGCACAGCGCTGGCCAGAAGACCGCACTAACTGGTGGTTAGTGGCCAGTAGGGGGAGGGGGCGGCGGACCGGCCCAGGGAAGGCGGGCCTACCGGACAGGGCGGGTGGGTGCTGTGCGGGACTTTCGAAACACCCCCTAGTAGCCGAAGTCCTGCGTCCACCACGGTCCGCCGTCGCCCAGGTGGACGCCGACCCCGAGGGTCTTGAAGTCGCAGTTCAGGATGTTCGCCCGGTGGCCGGGGCTGTTCATCCAGGCCTCCATGACCGCTTCGGCGGTGGCCTGGCCGCGGGCGATGTTCTCGCCGCCGAGGCCGGTGATCCCGAGGGTGGCCGCGCGGTCCCACGGGTCGGAACCGTCGGGGTCGGTGTGGTCGAAGAACCCGCGCAGGGCCATGTCCTCGCTGAACGCCTCGGCCAGTTTCGCCAGGTCGCTGTTGGCCGCCACCGGCTGGCAGCCGGCCTTGGCCCGCTCCTCGTTGACCAGCAGAAGGACCGCGGCCTCGGCCTGGGTCTCGGAGGAGAGCTCCGCCGGAGAAGTGGTGTCCTTCTCCTTGCCCTTCTCCTTCTCCTTGATGGGCTTGTCGGAGGGCTTCTTGGTCTTCTGGGAGCCGGAGCCCTTGTCCGCATCCTCGGCGGGCTTCTTGTCGGACGGGGGCGTCGAGGGGGCCGGGGTGTTCGACGGAGAGGCCGCGCGCTCGGCGTCCCGGCTGGTGGACTCGTCCTCGCGCTGTTGCTGCGCGGCGCCGTCCGTACCGCCCTGCTGAGTGGCCGCACCCGTCGGCGAGCCGGCGGGCACCACCGTCTCGTTGGCGTTGCCACCGCTGATCGTGTACTGGTCGCCGCCCGGCAGCACCCCGGTGGCCACCGCGACGGTGCCGAGGGCGACGGCGGCGGAGACACCGAGGAGACCGGTCTTCACAGGCGTCACGGTCTTCTTCTTGCGGCGGCGCGAGCCACCGTTCCGCGAAGCCGCCTGGGCGTCGGCCTCCAGGAACGCGGCGAACCCGTACAGGTTCTCCGGACCGTAGTGCGGCTCCTCGGGAACGAAGCCCCTGTCAGTGACCCCGGCGGCGCGGCCCCCCCTGGCGGCGCGGCCGGCGGCGGAGCGTCGGTGGCGTCCCATGTCTTGGCCTTCCTCGTCCTTGCGGTGTCCTGCGGTCAACGTTGGGGAGTTCGTCAACGTTGTGATCGTCGTCTTCACGAATCTCACACGAAGGAGTGAGTTTCATATGAGATTCATTGGGTGGGGACGGTACAGCATGGCGCCTGGGGAGGGAGAGGCCCGGGAGACATTGGCCCGTTAGCGTGCAGTCATGAGCGAGGATGTACGACTGGTCGCCTGGGTGCGTGGACGGGTGCAAGGTGTGGGTTTCCGCTGGTTCACCCGGGCCAGGGCGCTGGAGATCGGGGGCCTGAGTGGTTTTGCTCTCAATTTGGCCGACGGGCGGGTCCAGGTGGTCGCCGAGGGGCCGCGCGAGGCGTGCGAGGGACTCCTGGAGTGGCTCCAGGGTGACGACACGCCCGGGCGCGTGGTGGGTGTGACCGAGATCTGGGACACACCGCGCGGGGGGTACGAGGGCTTCGCCATCCGCTGATCCCCCCGAGGGGGCGAGTCGTGCGAGAGCGGAGGGGGGCGCCACCGGCATATGCCAGGAGCATGCACAAACCAGAAATGTGCAGGTGATTGCCAAGGCGGGTTTGTCGTGGCAGGCTCCGAAGAGAGGATGATCCCCTCGCTCCGTCGGCCAGGAGAGGTCCCGGAATCGCCGCAGCGTCGCCCGTTCGGGGCCGCGCGGCAGAGGGATGCCCGCCATTGCGGGGCGTGATCGTGTTGACCGTCAAACTTTTTGGTGAGACGCTAAAAGCAACCCCGCGCACCTTAGCTGTTTGGCATGAAGACGGCAGCAAAAACTCAACAGTGCCAAGCAATGCGGGTGCGATTCCCTCACGACCCACACCGCTTCGGTCGGTCACTCAGTGTGGAGGACCATCCATCATGGCAAAGGCGCTTCTCGGTTACGTCGGCGGCTCCGACCCGCGACTCCTCGCCGAGATGCGACGGCTCCAGCAGCGTGTCCAGGACCTGGAATCCGAGCTCGGACGTATCCAGGCGGAGAACGACGCGCTGACGGCTGCCGCTTCTCACGACTCGCTCATGGAGCTCGACGCACGCCAGGCGGAGCCTGCGCTCACCTGATCACTGCATCGCACCACGACACGACAGACAGCAGTGGTTGGGCTGCCCGTATCAACCGCTAAGTTGTCAGATCTGCAAGGGACGCCTTCTCTCGAGGCGTCCCTTCTTTCTGTCCCCGAGCCCCGGCTCGGCTCCTGACTCCCCGCCTCGGACCCCGCCCCACCTCACCCTCATTAACGTCTGATGTGCCCTGCACGTTCATGGGCGAAACCGCGCGTTCATGGAGTGAGACAAGGCCGGAAGGTAGAGTCCAGCGCCGTGCACCTCAAGGCCCTGACCCTCCGTGGGTTCAAATCGTTCGCCTCGGCGACCACGCTCCGGTTCGAACCGGGCATCACGTGCGTCGTCGGGCCCAACGGTTCGGGCAAGTCCAACGTCGTGGACGCGCTCAGCTGGGTCATGGGCGAACAGGGCGCCAAGTCGCTGCGCGGCGGCAAGATGGAGGACGTCATCTTCGCCGGCACCACCGGGCGCCCCCCGCTCGGCCGCGCCGAGGTGTCGCTGACCATCGACAACTCCGACGGGGCCCTCCCCATCGAGTACTCCGAGGTCACGATCACGCGGATCATGTTCCGCAACGGCGGCAGCGAGTACCAGATCAACGGCGACACCTGCCGGCTCCTCGACATCCAGGACCTGCTCTCCGACTCCGGCATCGGCCGTGAGATGCACGTCATCGTCGGCCAGGGACAGCTGGACTCCGTCCTGCACGCCGACCCCATGGGCCGCCGCGCCTTCATCGAGGAGGCCGCCGGCGTCCTCAAGCACCGCAAGCGCAAGGAGAAGGCGCTCCGGAAACTGGACGCCATGCAGGCCAACCTGGCGCGCGTCCAGGACCTCACCGACGAACTCCGCCGTCAGCTCAAGCCGCTCGGCCGCCAGGCCGCCGTCGCACGCCGGGCCGCCGTCATCCAGGCCGACCTGCGCGACGCCCGCCTGCGCCTGCTCGCCGACGATCTCGTACGCCTCCACGCCGCGCTCCGTACGGAGGTCGCCGACGAGGCCGCGCTGAAGCAGCGCAAGGAGGCCGCCGAGACCGAGCTGAAGAAGGCGCTCCAGCGGGAGGCCCATCTGGAGGGCGAGGTGCGCCGGCTGGCCCCCCGCCTCCAGCGCGCCCAGGAGACCTGGTACGAGCTGTCGCAGCTCGCCGAGCGGGTGCGCGGCACGATCTCCCTGGCCGACGCCCGGGTCAAGAGCGCCACCTCCGCGCCCGCCGAGGAGCGGCGCGGCCGCGACCCGGAGGACATGGAGCGCGAGGCCGCCCGCATCCGTGAACAGGAGGCCGAACTCGAGGCGGCCCTGGGGGCCGCCGAGCGCGCCCTGGAGGACACCGTCGAGCACCGCGCCGACCTGGAGCGGCAACTCGTGGTCGAGGAACGCCGGCTGAAGGACGTCGCCCGCACCATCGCCGACCGCCGCGAGAGCCTCGCCCGGCTGAACGGCCAGGTCAACGCCGCCCGCTCCCGCGCGGCCTCCGCACAGTCCGAGATCGACCGCCTCGCCGCCGCCCGCGACGAGGCGCGCGAACGCGCCGCCGCCGCCCAGGAGGAGTACGAGGCGCTCAAGGCCGAGGTCGACACCCTCGACGCCGGCGACTCCGACCTGGCCGAACAGCACGACGCCGCGAAGCGCGCCCTGGCCGAGGCCGAGACCGCTCTCGCCGCCGCCCGCGAGGCCACGACCACGGCCGAACGCCGCCGGGCCGCCACCCAGGCCCGCCAAGAGGCCCTCGCTCTCGGCCTGCGCCGCAAGGACGGCACGGGCGCGCTGCTCGCCGCGAAGGACCGGCTGGGCGGAGTACTGGGCCCGGCCGCCGAGCTGCTGACGGTCACCCCGGGCTACGAGATCGCCCTCGCGGCGGCCTTCGGCGCGGCGGCCGACGCGATCGCGGTGACCTCACCCTCCGCGGCGGCGGAGGCGATCCGCCTGCTGCGCAAGCAGGACGCGGGCCGCGCGGCCCTGCTGCTGGCAGGAGCACCGGACGACGTGGCGCCGTCCTCGGGGACAGCGCCTCACAGGGCCGCGGGGAACTGCGCGACCAGCCACGACGGGCCCGCGGACGAAAGAGGACCTCTCCCGGCATCCCCTCCCGCGCGCTTCGCCGCAGACCTGACCCGGACCCCCTCCGACCTCACACCCGCCGTACGCCGCCTCCTGCACCGCATCGTCGTCGTGGACACCCTCGAGGACGCCGAGGCCCTGGTCTACGCCCGCCCCGACCTCACCGCCGTGACCGCCGAAGGCGACCTGCTCGGGGCCCACTTCGCGCACGGCGGCTCGGCCGGGGCACCGAGCCTGCTGGAGGTGCAGGCCGCCGTCGACGAGGCGGCGGCCGAGCTGGAGGAGCTCGCCGTACGGTGCGAGGAGCTGGCCGAGGCACAGCGGCACGCGGTCGAGCTGCGCCGGGAGCGGGCCGGGATCGTGGAGGAACTGGGGGAGCGGCGCCGGGCGGGCGAGCGGGAGAGGTCGGGCGTGGCGCAGCAGCTCGGGCGGCTGGCCGGCCAGGCGCGGGGCGCCGCCGGGGAGGCGGAGCGGTCCACGGCCGCCGCCGCACGCGCCCAGGAGTCGCTCGACAAGGCCGTGGAGGACGCCGAGGAGCTGGCCGAACGGCTCGCGGTGGCCGAGGAGATGCCCGTGGAGGAGGAGCCGGACACCTTCGTACGGGACCGGCTCGCGGCGGACGGGGCCAACGCGCGGCAGACCGAGATGGAGGCACGGCTCCAGGTGCGGACGCACGAGGAGCGGGTCAAGGGGCTCGCGGGGCGTGCGGACTCCCTCGACCGGGCCGCGCGCGCCGAGCGCGAGGCGCAGGCGCGCGCCGAACAGCGCACAGCGCGGCTGCGGCACGAGGCGGCCGTGGCCGAGGCCGTCGCCTCCGGCGCCCGGCAGCTGCTCCGCCACGTCGAGGTCTCCCTCACCCGCGCGGAGCGGGAACGCACCGCCGCCGACGCGGCCAAGGCACGCCGTGAGCAGGAGCTGGCGCAGGCCCGCAACGAGGGGAGGGACCTCAAGGCGGAGCTGGACAAGCTGACCGACTCCGTCCACCGGGGCGAGGTGCTCGGCGCCGAGAAGCGGATGCGGATCGAGCAGCTGGAGACCAAGGCGCTGGAGGAGCTGGGCGTCGAACCGGAGGGGCTGATCGCGGAGTACGGGCCCGACCAGCTCGTACCGCCGTCGCCGCCTGCGGAGGGGGAGGAGCTGCCGGAGGACCCGGAGCACCCCCGCAACCAGCCGAAGACGTTCCACCGCGCCGAGCAGGAGAAGCGGCTGAAGGCGGCCGAGCGGGCGTACCAGCAGCTCGGCAAGGTCAATCCGCTGGCGCTGGAGGAGTTCGCGGCGCTGGAGGAACGACATAAGTTCCTCAGCGAGCAGTTGGAGGACCTGAAGAAGACCCGTGCCGATCTGCTGCAGGTGGTGAAGGAGGTCGACGAGCGGGTCGAGCAGGTCTTCACCGAGGCCTACTGGGACACCGCGCGGGAGTTCGAGGGCGTGTTCGGCCGGCTCTTCCCCGGCGGCGAGGGACGGCTGATCCTCACCGACCCGGACAACATGCTCACCACCGGTGTCGACGTGGAGGCCCGGCCGCCGGGCAAGAAGGTGAAGCGGCTGTCGCTGCTCTCGGGCGGGGAGCGGTCGCTGACCGCCGTCGCCATGCTGGTGTCGATCTTCAAGGCGCGGCCCAGCCCGTTCTATGTGATGGACGAGGTCGAGGCGGCGCTCGACGACACCAACCTCCAGCGGCTGATCCGGATCATGCAGGAGCTGCAGGAGGCCTCGCAGCTGATCGTGATCACCCACCAGAAGCGGACCATGGAGGTCGCCGACGCGCTGTACGGCGTGTCCATGCAAGGCGACGGTGTCTCGAAGGTGATCAGCCAGCGGCTGCGTTAGGCGGGTCCGAGCGGGGGTAGGCGCGGCTGGTCCAGCAGATCATCAGGCCCGTTCCCCCGACATCGGCGACGTGCCCGCCGAGGAGTACCGACGTGACCAGCACAGCGCAGGCCAAGGCAGGAGCTCGCGGCGCTCAGCCCGACCATCTCTCGCACGTGATCTTCATCGCGGCGGCGGCCGCGATGGGCGGCTTCCTCTTCGGCTACGACAGTGCCGTGATCAACGGCGCCGTCGAAGCCATCCGCCACCGCTACGACATCGGCTCCACGGCCCTGGCGCAGGTCATCGCCGTCGCCCTGATCGGCTGTGCCGTAGGCGCGGCCACGGCGGGCCGGATAGCCGACCGCATCGGCCGTATCCGGTGCATGCAGATCGCGGCCGCCCTGTTCACGGTCAGCGCCGTCGGCTCCGCGCTCCCCTTCGCCCTGTACGACCTCGCCTTCTGGCGGACCGTCGGCGGCTTCGCCATCGGCATGGCGTCCGTCATCGGCCCCGCCTACATCGCCGAGGTCGCCCCGCCCGCCTACCGGGGCCGGCTCGGCTCGTTCCAGCAGGCCGCGATCGTCGTCGGCATCGCCGTCTCCCAGCTGGTCAACTGGGGCATCCTGAACGCCGCCGACGGCGACCAGCGCGGTGAACTGCTCGGCCTGGAGGCCTGGCAGATCATGCTCGGCGTCATGGTCGTCCCGGCCGTGCTCTACGGCCTGCTCTCCTTCGCGATCCCCGAGTCGCCGCGCTTCCTGATCTCCGTCGGCAGGCACCAGCGCGCCCGTGAGGTGCTCGCCGAGGTCGAGGGCAAGGACGCCGACCTGGACGCCCGGGTCGCCGAGATCGAGTCGGCCATGAACAGCGAGCACAGGTCGACCTTCAAGGACCTGCTCGGCGGCAGCTTCCTCTTCAAGCCCATCGTCTGGATCGGCATCGGCCTGTCGGTCTTCCAGCAGTTCGTCGGCATCAACGTCGCCTTCTACTACTCCGCGACGCTGTGGCAGTCCGTGGGCGTCGACCCCAGCGAGTCGTTCTTCTACTCCTTCACGACCTCGATCATCAACATCGTCGGCACCGTCATCGCGATGATCTTCGTCGACCGGATCGGCCGCAAGCCCCTCGCCCTCATCGGCTCAGTCGGCATGGTCCTCGGCCTCGCCCTGGAGGCATGGGCCTTCTCCTACGACCTCGTCGACGGCAAGCTCCCCGCCACCCAGGGCTGGGTCGCCCTGATCGCCGCCCACGTCTTCGTCCTCTTCTTCGCCCTCTCCTGGGGGGTCGTCGTCTGGGTCATGCTCGGCGAGATGTTCCCGAACAGGATCCGCGCCGCCGCCCTGGGTGTGGCCGCGTCCGCCCAGTGGATCGCCAACTGGGCCATCACCGCGAGCTTCCCGTCCCTGGCCGACTGGAACCTCTCCGTGACGTACGTGATCTACACGGTCTTCGCCGCGCTCTCCATCCCCTTCGTCCTGAAGTTCGTCAAGGAGACCAAGGGCAAGGCGCTGGAGGAGATGGGCTAGCCCCACCTCCCGTACCCCTCCGCCGTCCCGGCCCGACCACCGAGCGGGCCGGGACGGCGGCTCTCCGGGGCCGGGCGACGGTCAGCCGGCGAGACGCGGCAGCACCCGCTCGGCGAACAGGCGCAGTCCCCGCCACCCCTCCTCGACCGGCATCCCGCCGACCAGCGGATGCAGGACGTAGTTGTCCAGGCCCAGCGCCACGCACTCGTCCGGCGTGACGATCCGGTACACGCCCTCGGCGCGCAGCTCCGCCACCGTCGCCGCGCCCGACCGCACGGCGGACCGGATGCCGACCGACTGCCAGGAGGCGTACGTCCGCGCCTCGTGCAGGAAGTGCCGGCCGTACTCGGCCCACGCCCGGTCCGGGTCCTCCGCCACGTGCAGCAGGGGTGTCTCGGCGGCCGGCATCATCGTCCAGCCCTCGGTGCCGTACTCGACGAGCCGCTCCTTGTAGTACGCCTCCAGCTCCGGCAGGTGCGCGCTCGGGAAGAAGGGGAGCCCCAGGCGTGCCGCCCGGCGGGCCGCCGCCTTCGAGGAACCGCCGACCAGCAGCAGCGGATGCGGCTCGGTACCCGGGCGCGGGGTGACGCGGACCGTGCGCCCCCGAAAGGTGAACGGCTCACCCGTCCACGCCCGGAGCAGCGTCTCCAGCACCTCGTCCTGGAGTTTGCCCCGCTCCTTCCAGTCCACGTCGAACTGCGCGTACTCCTCCGGCCGGTACCCGATCCCGGCGACGGTCACCAGTCGCCCACCGCTCACCAGATCCAGTACGGCGATGTCCTCCGCCAGCCGCAGCGGATCGTGCAACGGCCCGATCGCCGCCGACACCGTGACCGCGATCCGCCGTGTAGCCCCGAACACCGCCCCCGCGAAGACGAACGGCGACGGCAGCCAGTTGTTCTCGACCCCGTGGTGCTCCTCCGTCTGCACGGTGCTGACGCCCTGCTCGTCGGCGTACGCGGCCATCTCGACGGCGGCCCGGTAGCGGGCCCGGAGCGAGGCGGGCGTGGCGCCGGGCTCGACCAGGTTGAAACGGACGACCGTGACGGGCATGGGACCCCCTTCGGGCGGCTGTGAAGAGGGACGTTAGCTGACGAGGTGTCAGGTTTCTAGGGGAGGGTGTGTGACGGCCCACTGCATGGGTCGTCACACACCCTGGGGACGCTTCTCTGCGCACCCGACGGGCCCCTCCGCATACTGGTCCCGTTGTGACTCCGCCCCTCAGGGGCTTCCGTCCGACGAGATGCCGGGCGGCGGGCCAGCCCGGCCCGTGGGGGTAACCCCGACGTGCCCAACGAACCGTCGGACGGGAGGTCACGCCATACTGGCCTAGTTATGGAACTCATCCTTGCTGTAGTCATCGCCGTGGTCGTGCTCGGCGTGCTGGGCGGGCTCGTCGTAGGCAGCCGCAGGAAGAAGCCGCTGCCCCCGGCTCCCCCCACGACACCCGACATCACCGCCCCTCCGGCCGAGCCGCATGTCGGCGACGAGGCCGAGACGCCGCGCGACGAACCGCGCCGGACGATCGAGGAGGTGGATCTCCCGGACGGTTCGGCGTCGGCGCCCGTGGCCGTCGAGGAACCACCCGCCCCCGAGATCGAGATCCCCGAGCCGACCGCCGGCCGTCTGGTACGGCTGCGCGCCCGGCTCTCCCGCTCACAGAACGCGCTCGGCAAGGGGCTGCTGACGCTCCTCTCGCGCGAGCACCTCGACGACGACACCTGGGAGGAGATCGAGGACACCCTCCTCACCGCCGACGTCGGCGTCCAGCCCACCCAGGAACTGGTCGAGCGGCTGCGTGAGCGAGTGAAGGTCCTCGGCACCCGCACCCCGGCGGAGCTGCGCACCCTGCTGCGCGAGGAACTGCTGAAGATCCTCGTCCCCGAGTTCGACCGCGCGGTCAACACCGACTCGCCTCTCGACACCCCGGGCATCGTGATGGTCGTCGGCGTCAACGGCACCGGCAAGACCACGACCACCGGCAAGCTCGCCCGTGTGCTCGTCGCCGACGGAAAGAACGTGGTCCTGGGCGCCGCCGACACCTTCCGCGCCGCGGCCGCCGACCAGCTGCAGACCTGGGGCGAGCGCGTCGGTGCCCGTACCGTGCGCGGCCCCGAGGGCGGCGACCCGGCGTCCATCGCCTTCGACGCCGTGAAGGAGGGCATCGAGGAGGGCGCCGACGTCGTCCTCATCGACACCGCCGGCCGACTGCACACCAAGACCGGCCTGATGGACGAGCTCGGCAAGGTCAAGCGTGTCGTCGAGAAGCACGCGCCGCTGGACGAGATCCTGCTCGTCCTCGACGCCACCACCGGCCAGAACGGTCTCGTCCAGGCGCGCGTCTTCGCCGAGGTCGTCGACATCACCGGCATCGTCCTCACCAAGCTCGACGGCACCGCCAAGGGCGGCATCGTCATCGCCGTCCAGCGTGAGCTGGGTGTGCCCGTCAAGCTCGTCGGCCTGGGAGAGGGAGCGGACGACCTGGCGCCGTTCGAGCCGGAGGCGTTCGTGGATGCCCTTATCGGCGAGTGATAGGCGGTGGCCACCTCCGGGAACCCGTAGGTGGCAGGGAAGAAGCGCCCGCCCCCAAGGTGCAGTTGGGGACGGGCGCTTCGCTGTGTACGGACAGGGGGCGGCCGGCCGGGGTCAGGCCCGGGAGCGGTGGGCCACGTAGGCCAGGGTGCCCAGCAGCAGCCGCGCGGCCGGTGGCCTGGTCGCCGAGTCGAGCGCGGGGGAGCGGAGCCAGCGGACCGGGCCGAGGCCCCCGCGGTCGGACGGCGGGGCGGTGACATGGGTACCGGGGCCGAGACCGCGCAGGTCCAGGGCGGAGGGGTCGTCCCAGCCCATGCGGTAGAGCAGGGAGGGCAGCTCGGCGGCGGCGCCGGGGGCGACGAAGAAGTGGGCGCGGCCCCCGGGGGTGGCGATCACGGGGCCGAGGGGGAGGCCCATGCGTTCCAGGCGGACGAGCGCGTGCCGCCCGGCCGACTCGGCGACCTCGATCACGTCGAACGAGCGGCCCACCGGCAGCATCACGGAGGCGCCGGGGAACTCGGCCCAGGCCTCGGTCACCTCGTCGAGCGTCGCTCCGGCGCGGAGGGGAGGCGCGAAGTCGAGGGGGTGTGCGCCGGGCGCGGAGCAGCTCGTCCTGCCGCACGAGCACGCGCCCGCAGCCGTCCGCGCGCCGGGGACGACGTCCCATCCCCAGAGGCCGGTGAACTCGGCCACCGCCGTGCACTCCGAGGAACGGCCGCGTCGACGCGTGCCGGATCGCATCTCCCGGATGCCGCCGATCGTGAAGCCCATGCCCCCTCCAACGGGTCCAGCGCGCGGGTGGTTACGCGACGGAGTCGGAATGCGACGCTCTGCTTCCGCAGGGGCGGCGCACTACGGCACCCTGGGTGGCGCGGTGGTCGACGCGCGCCCCTCAATGCATCGCTACGCCCACTCCCGGCCGTCCTGTGTCAAGTGAATCGCGGACGGGCCACCGTTAGTTCATTCGAAGGGGTGGCGAATGGTGGCGTTTCTGGAATCGCCGTGGCCGGACGCGTGATCGTAGGATTACTTTGAGTGCACGGGGTCTGGGGACGTACACGCTCGTGGGTATGCCGGAGGCAAGTCGTCTTTCCGTTCGATGGGTGACGGGGGTCGGACGTACGGCGTGGTAACCGGCATTCTGGTTAGGGCTTGGCGCACACAGCGCACAAGTGGGTTCAGGGATGGGGGCGTTCCAGTGGGCGGCAACGGCGGAAGCGGCACGAACGCTGAGAAGCGCCCGAACGAACTGCTCGGTTCGTGGTTCGTCCGCAGCGGATGGTCCAAGGGCGAGGTCGCCCGGCAGGTGAACCGCCGGGCCCGGCAGCTCGGTGCCAACCACATCTCCACCGACACCTCGCGCGTACGCCGATGGCTCGACGGGGAGAACCCGCGCGAGCCGATCCCGCGGATCCTGTCCGAGCTGTTCTCCGAGCGGTTCGGCTGTGTCGTCGCCGTGGAGGACCTGGGGCTGCGCGCGGCGCACCAGTCCCCGTCCGTCTCCGGCGTCGACCTGCCCTGGACGGGCCCGCAGACCGTGGCGCTGATCAGCGAGTTCTCGCGCAGCGACCTGATGCTGGCGCGGCGCGGCTTCCTCGGGAGCTCGCTCGCCCTCTCCGCGGGCCCGGCCCTCATCGAGCCGATGCAGCGCTGGCTCGTCCCCTCGCCGCCCGCCCCGCGCGCGGAGCCCGAGCCGTCGGCCGCCGCCCGCCGCGCCGGCCGGCTCTCCCAGCCGGAGCTGGACCTCCTCGAGTCCACGACGGTGATGTTCCGGCAGTGGGACGCCCAGTGCGGCGGCGGTCTGCGCCGCAAGGCGGTCGTCGGCCAGCTGCACGAGGTGACCGACCTCCTCCAGGAGCCGCAGCCCGAGGCCACCGCCCGGCGACTGTTCAAGGTCGCCGCCGAACTGGCCGAGCTGGCCGGCTGGATGAGCTACGACATCGGCCTCCAGCCCACCGCCCAGAAGTACTTCGTCCTCGCCCTGCACGCGGCGAAGGAGGCAGGCGACAAGCCCCTCGGTTCGTACGTCCTGTCCAGCATGAGCCGGCAGATGATCCACCTCGGCCGGCCCGACGACGCGCTGGAACTGATCCATCTCGCCCAGTACGGCAGCCGCGACTGCGCGAGCCCGCGCACCCAGTCGATGCTGTATGCGATGGAGGCCCGCGCCTACGCCAACATGGGCCAGCCCGGGAAGTGCAAACGGGCGGTGCGGATGGCCGAGGACGTCTTCGCGGACGCCGAGGAGTGGGACGACCCGGACCCCGACTGGATCCGCTTCTTCAACGAGGCCGAGCTGCACGGCGAGAACAGCCACTCCTACCGCGACCTCGCCTATGTCGCCGGCCGCAGCCCCACCTACGCCTCCCTCGCCGAGCCCGTGATGCGCCGGGCCGTCGACCTCTTCGCCACGGACACCGAACACCAGCGGTCGTACGCGCTGAACCTCATCGGCATGGCCACCGTGCACCTGCTCCAGCGTGAACCCGAGCAGGGCGCCGCCATGGCCAAGGAGGCCATGGACGTCGCGCGCAAGGTCCGCTCCGAGCGCGTCAACACCCGCATCCGCAAGACCGTCGACACGGCCGTACGTGATTTCGGCGGTCTCGCCGAGGTCGTCGACCTCACGGACCAGCTCGCCGTCCACCTCCCCGAGACCGCCGAAGCGGTCTGACCCGGCCCGGCACCACGCCAGGGCCCCTTCCACGCCGGCCGCGGCCGGCCATCCCGAACTGCCCGACTCGGCTCCCCCATGCCAGGTCATCGGATGGTCTGCCGCGGTCGGTCTTTCTTGTTCGCCAGGCTTCGTCGTACGCGCGAGCCGGGTTGTCTGCAAAGGTTGCGGTGCGATAACCGCCGTGGTGGATCGTGTCAGCGTTCGTGCGTGCAGTAAGAAGATGAATCCGGAATGTCTCGCATTCGGAATCCAGCCGCTTGGGGAGAGCCGTTCCATATTGTGCGGGAGCGGTGTTCTCGATTGACATGGGTGCGTCGCACTGGCAATCTTCCCCAGTGAGCCGGAATTGATCGGCTCGGTCTTGATGGTGCTCGACCGAATGCCATCTTTCACGGGGAGAACGGGGATACTCTCAACATGTTCCAGAAAGCGTCGGTATCGGCTGCCCTGGCAGGCCTCACGGCGAGTCTTTTCGTGATGCTTCCGGCTACCGAGGTGAATGCCGCCACGTGGACGACGCACACCAAGAAGTACTCGCAGACGAAGAGCTTCTACTCCAAGCCGCTCAAGCGCTGCGTTCGCACTACCCTCTCCGGAAAGGTCACCTTCAAGTTCGCCAAGATCTCCGGAGGCAAGAGCGGGGTCCGGCACACCTACAAGGACATCAAGGTCGTCCAGCCGAAAATGACGACGAAGGTGCTCACCAAGTGCTCTGGGGGCAAGGCCGCCACGACCACGAAGATCGAGATGACGCAGCGCTGGTACGAGAGCCGGAAGTGCTCGCTGGACATCGCGATCACGGCAGGTGCTCCGTGGACCATCGCAGTCACGCCGACAGTGGAGTGCGGTTCACGCAAGGCCGGCACTCGCAAGTCCGTCTACAACAACAAGAACAAGAATTACACCCAGTCCAACACCGGTCGGCCGCTGTACTTCAAGGGGCAGTTGCAGATCAACAAACCCGTCAACCAAAGCCCGGACACAAGGTTCTGCATGTCTGGTCGTCCGACGGTGCAGGCTTATGTCAAGAATAACTCCGATGCCTGGGCGCAGACGATGAAGTTCTGCTTCAGGCCATAGGAAATCGAGAAGCCGTAGCAAGTGAAGTAGGGTGGGTTCTCGATGCCGGATTCCGGCATCGAGAACCCACCTTTCGTCTTGTGGCGCGGCAGTAGATCTCGGTGGGGGCTCTCCGGGGTGGGTGGCGCACGGAAGGTCTCATAGAGATAACGGAGAAGTTCCCGTAGGGCTGGGATTTTACATACCTGTAACACGGTCGGCTCGTTGGTTACGTTGCTGAAATATTTCGTAGCGTCGATGGAAACCGGGTTTGGTGAATCTGTAGCGCATCTTGGCCCAGACACCCGCACGGGCCGTTTCCACTACGAGGAGATACCGGCATTGAACGGCACAGATACCGGATTCGTATTGATCAGTGCGGCGCTCGTCATGGTGATGACGCCGGGCCTGGCGCTCTTCTACGGCGGCATGGTGCGTGCCAAGAGCGTGCTGAACATGCTGATGATGTCCTTCATCTCGCTGGGCATCGTCAGCATCCTGTGGGTGCTGTACGGCTACTCGCTCGCCTTCAGCGGTGACCAGGGCGGCTTCGTCGGCAACCTGGACGCGATCGGCCTCAAGGGCATCGACGTCACCAGCACGGTCGACAGCTTCGTCACCGGCGCCGGTGACAAGCCGCACCAGATCGCGGCGTTCGCCTTCATCCTCTTCCAGATGCTGTTCGCGGTCATCACCCCGGCCCTGATGAGCGGCGCGCTCGCCGATCGCGTCAAGTTCGGCGCCTGGATGATCTTCGTCACGCTCTGGGTCACCCTGGTGTACTTCCCGGTCGCGCACTGGGTCTGGGCGCCGGGCGGCTGGCTCTTCGAGCTGGGCGTCATCGACTTCGCCGGTGGTACGGCGGTCCACATCAACGCCGGTATCGGCGCGCTCGCCGCGGTCCTTGTCGTGGGCAAGCGGATCGGATTCAAGAAGGACCCGATGCGGCCGCACAGCCTGCCGCTGGTCCTGATCGGCACCGCCCTGCTGTGGTTCGGCTGGTTCGGCTTCAACGCAGGCTCCTGGCTCGGTGTCGACGGCACGACCGCCCGCATGGCCATCAACACGCAGATCGCGACCGCCGCGGCCATCATCGGCTGGCTGATCTACGAGCGCATCCGTCACGGCGCGTTCACCACCCTGGGTGCCTGCTCCGGCGCCGTCGCGGGCCTCGTCGCGATCACCCCGTCCGGTGGTCACGTCAACGCCTTCGGCGCCATCCTGATCGGTGTCGTCGCCGGTGCCCTCTGCTCCTGGGCCGTCAGCCTCAAGTACAAGCTCGGCTACGACGACTCCCTCGACGTCGTCGGCGTCCACCTGGTCGGCGGTGTCATCGGCACCCTGATGGTCGGTTTCCTCGCCACCGACGGGATCGGCGGCATCGACCAGTTCGGCAAGCAGGCCACCGGTGCCTTCTCCGTCATGGGCTACACCTTCGTGGTGACGTGGATCATCGCCTTCGCCATCCAGAAGACGATCGGCTTCCGGGCGTCCGAGGAGGACGAGATCACCGGTGTCGACCAGGCCCTGCACGCCGAGACCGCGTACGACTTCAGCTCGGCCGCGAGCTCGCACATCTCCGCCAGCACCACGAGCAGCGTCGCTGCCGCCACCGAGAGCAAGAAGGTCGAGGCATGAAGCTGATCACCGCCGTCGTCAAGCCCCACCGGCTCGACGAGATCAAGGAAGCCCTGCAGGCCTTCGGGGTGCACGGACTTACGGTGACCGAGGCCAGTGGGTACGGTCGGCAGCGGGGCCACACCGAGGTGTACCGCGGCGCCGAGTACACGGTCGACCTGGTTCCCAAGATCCGGATCGAGGTTCTGGCCGAGGACGACGACGCCGAGCAGCTGATCGACGTCATCGTCAAGGCCGCCCGCACCGGCAAGATCGGTGACGGCAAGGTCTGGTCCCTCCCGGTCGAGACGGCCGTACGGGTCCGGACCGGCGAGCGCGGCCCGGACGCGCTCTGACCGAAGAGAAGAACAGGAGTCGCTGGGTGACGAGTACGGACGTACGTACGGATGCAGAGGACTCGGGACCCAGCGGCTATGCGGCGGCCCGGCTGCGCCTCCTCCAGGAGGGGGCGCGGTCCGGGCCGCCGCGCCGTTCGGCCCTGGCCGAACTGACCGACGACTGGCTGGCCGGCCTCTTCGGGGCGGGAGCCACCGAGCCGCGCGGGGTCTCCCTCGTGGCCGTCGGGGGATACGGGCGGGGCGAACTCTCGCCCCGCAGCGACCTGGATCTGCTGCTCCTGCACGACGGGTCCGACGAGCAGGCGGTGGCCGCGCTGGCCGACCGCATCTGGTACCCCGTCTGGGATCTGGGGCTGGCCCTCGACCACTCCGTGCGCACCCCCGCCGAGGCCCGCAAGACGGCCGGCGAGGACCTCAAGGTGCAACTGGGGCTACTGGACGCCCGCCATATCGCCGGTGATCTGGGCCTGACCGCCGGGCTGCGGACCTCCGTCCTCGCCGACTGGCGCAACCAGGCGCCCAAACGCCTCCCGGAGCTCCAGGAACTGTGCGCCGAGCGGGCCGAACGGCAGGGGGAGCTGCAGTACCTGCTGGAACCCGACCTCAAGGAGGCGCGCGGCGGGTTGCGTGACGCCACCGCCCTGCGCGCCGTCGCCGCCTCCTGGCTCGCGGACGCCCCGCGCGAGGGGCTCGCCGACGCCCGGCGCCGCCTGCTCGACGTCCGGGACGCGCTGCACCTCTCCACCGGGCGCGCGACCGACCGGCTCGCGCTCCAGGAACAGGACCAGGTCGCCGCCGAGCTGGGGCTGCTGGACGCCGACACCCTGCTGCGCCAGGTGTACGAGGCGGCGCGGGTCATCTCGTATGCCAGTGATGTCACCTGGCGTGAAGTGGGGCGCGTGCTGCGTTCGCGCGCCGTGCGGCCCCGGCTGCGCGCCATGCTCGGCGGGGGCAAGCCGGCTCCCGAGCGGTCGCCGCTGGCCGAGGGCGTGGTCGAGCAGGACGGCGAGGTCGTGCTCGCACGCGCCGCCCGGCCCGAGCGGGACCCCGTGCTGCCCCTGCGCGCCGCTGCCGCTGCCGCCCAGGCGGGACTGCCGCTGTCCCTGCACGCCGTACGCCGCCTCGCGGCCACCGCCCGGCCGCTCTCGACGCCCTGGCCGGCGGAGGCGCGCGAGCAGCTCGTCACTCTGTTGGGCTCCGGGCGTCCGACCGTCGACGTCTGGGAGGCGCTGGAGGCCGAAGGCCTCATCACCCATCTGCTGCCCGACTGGGAGCGGGTGCGCTGCCGGCCGCAGCGCAACGCCGTGCACATCTGGACCGTCGACCGGCACCTCATCGAGACCGCGGTCCAGGCCTCGGAGATGACCCGCCGGGTGCACCGGCCCGATTTGCTGCTCGTCGCCGCGCTGCTGCACGACATCGGCAAGGGCTGGCCCGGCGACCACTCCGTGGCCGGCGAGATCATCGTCAAGGACGTGGCCGCCAGGATCGGCTTCGACCGCGACGACGTGGCGGTGCTCTCCACCCTCGTACGGCATCATCTGCTGCTCGTCGACACCGCCACCCGGCGTGATCTGGAGGACCCGGCCACCGTCCGCTCGGTGGCCGACGCCGTCGGATCGCCGGGCACGCTCGAACTGCTGCACGCGCTGACCGAGGCGGACGCGCTGGCCACCGGCCCCGCCGCCTGGTCGTCGTGGCGCGCCTCCCTCGTCTCCGAACTCGTCCAGCGGGTCGACGCGCTGTTCGCCGGGGACGAGCCGGAGGAGCCGGAGCCCGGTGAGACCAGCGCCGAGCAGGAGCGGCTCGCCATCGAGGCGTTCCGCACGGGCGGGCCGGTGCTGTCGCTGCGCGCGCAGACGGAGGCCCCGGCCGAGGAGACGGACGACAAGGCGGACCCCGAGCCGCTCGGGGTCGAACTGCTCATCGCCGTGCCCGACCAGGCGGGCGTGCTGCCCGCGGTCGCCGGCGTGCTCGCCATGCACCGGCTCACCGTGCGCACGGCCGAACTGCGCAGCTTCGACCTCCCGGACGGCGTCGAGGGCTCGGTCCTGCTGCTGAACTGGCGGGTCGCCGCCGAGTACGGCTCGCTGCCCCAGGCGGCCCGGCTCCGCGCCGACCTCGTCCGGGCGCTCGACGGCTCCCTGGACATCACCGGGCGGCTCGCCGAGCGGGACGCGGCCCACCCCCGGCGACGGGGCGTGGTCGCGCCTCCGCCGCGCGTCACGGTGGCCCCGGCGGCCTCCCGGCACGCCACGGTCATCGAGGTCCGCGCCCAGGACGCGCCCGGGCTCCTGCACCGCATCGGACGGGCCCTGGAGGACGCGCACGTTCGCGTGCGCAGCGCGCACGTCAGCACGCTGGGCGCCAACGCCGTGGACGCGTTCTACGTCACCGGACCGAAGGGGGCGCCGCTGCCGGGCGACGAGGCCGCGTCCGTGGCGCGCAAGCTGGAGGAGACTCTGCGCGGCTGACCACGTCGGGTACGGGACCGCCCGGTTCCGTACCTGACGCGTCCGGGTTCCGTCACCGTTGTCCACAGGGGTGGAGACCTGACCACACCCAGACAGATACCCTGGAGGGCAGCCCACCCTGCCCCCGACTCCGAGGACCGACACCGCCGTGTTCGATACGCTCTCCGATCGCCTCTCAGCGACTTTCAAGAACCTGCGCGGCAAGGGGCGCCTTTCCGAGGCCGACATCGACGCCACGGCGCGCGAGATCCGCATCGCGCTCCTGGAGGCGGACGTCGCCCTGCCGGTCGTCCGGGGCTTCATCAAGAACGTCAAGGAGCGCGCGCTCGGCGCCGAGGTCTCCAAGGCGCTCAACCCGGCCCAGCAGGTCCTCAAGATCGTCAACGAGGAGCTGGTCGGAATCCTCGGCGGCGAGACCCGCCGTCTGCGCTTCGCCAAGCAGCCGCCGACCGTGATCATGCTCGCGGGTCTCCAGGGTGCCGGTAAGACGACCCTCGCGGGCAAGCTGGGCCGCTGGCTGAGGGAGCAGGGCCACTCGCCGCTCCTCGTCGCCTGCGACCTCCAGCGCCCGAACGCCGTCAACCAGCTCAGCGTGGTCGCCGAGCGCGCCGGTGTCGCGGTCTACGCCCCCGAGCCGGGCAACGGCGTGGGCGACCCGGTCAAGGTGGCCAAGGACTCCATCGAGTTCGCGAAGTCGAAGGTCCACGACATCGTGGTCGTCGACACCGCGGGCCGCCTGGGCATCGACCAGGAGATGATGCAGCAGGCCGCCGACATCCGGGACGCGGTCTCCCCGGACGAGATCCTCTTCGTCGTCGACGCGATGATCGGTCAGGACGCCGTCAACACGGCGGAGGCCTTCCGGGACGGCGTCGGCTTCGACGGCGTGGTCCTCTCCAAGCTCGACGGTGACGCCCGCGGTGGTGCCGCCCTGTCGATCGCCTCGGTCACCGGCAAGCCGATCATGTTCGCGTCGAACGGCGAGAAGCTCGACGAGTTCGACGCGTTCCACCCGGACCGGATGGCCTCCCGCATCCTCGACATGGGTGACCTGCTCACCCTGATCGAGCAGGCGGAGAAGACCTTCAGCCAGGAAGAGGCCGCCAAGATGGCCTCCAAGCTGGCGTCCAAGAAGGGGCAGGACTTCACGCTCGACGACTTCCTGGCCCAGATGGAGCAGGTCAGGAAGATGGGCAGCATCAGCAAGCTGCTCGGCATGCTGCCCGGCATGGGGCAGATCAAGGACCAGATCAACAACATCGACGAGCGTGACGTCGACCGCACGGCCGCGATCATCAAGTCGATGACCCCGGCCGAGCGTCAGGAGCCGACGATCATCAACGGCTCGCGCCGCGCCCGTATCGCCAAGGGCTCCGGTGTCGAGGTCAGCGCGGTGAAGAACCTCGTCGAGCGGTTCTTCGAGGCCCGCAAGATGATGTCCCGCATGGCCCAGGGCGGCGGCATGCCCGGGATGCCGGGGATGCCCGGCATGGGTGGCGGTCCCGGCCGGGCCAAGAAGCAGCCCAAGCAGGCCAAGGGCAAGCAGCGTTCGGGCAACCCGATGAAGCGCAAGCAGCAGGAGCAGGAGGAGGCCGCGCGCCGGGCCGCCGCGGCCCAGGGCGGCGCCTTCGGACTGCCGGGCCAGCAGGCCGGTCAGGACTTCGAGCTGCCGGACGAGTTCAAGAAGTTCATGGGCTGACCGCGACCCCGCGTTCCGTGAGGGCGAACGGCGGACGCCGCGTGACCGGCCGGGGGGTGTGGCCGGGCGCGCGGCGCCGGATGCCGTGCGTGGACGGCTGGGTGTGGTGTCGCTCGTCGTGCTCCTCGGTGACAACTCCCGTACGCGGATGTGTAGTTCCCCTGGACGATGCGCCAGGCTATGGGGGCCGTGCGGCGCTTGACCAAGCGAAAGCGCCACCGGCCCGCTTTCTTCACACCATTCACACCCGCACCGGAAGAAGTCTCGAAGACCTTTTCAGGGCGCCGACCTTTCAGGGCGTCCGTGCGATGAGGTAGCGGAAGACGTTCGGCATCCAGACCGTCCCGTCCCGACGGCGGTGCGGATGCAGCGCCTCGGTCAGTTCCTTGTCCACCTGGTCCTGGTCCGTGGCCCCGATCGCCGCGTCGAACAGCCCGGTCGACAGCAGCCCCCGCACGGCGTTGTCCACGTTGGCGTACCCGAAGGGGCAGGCCACCCGTCCGGAGCCGTCCGGCTTCAGACCGGCCCGCTGGGCGACCACCTCCAGGTCGTCCCGCAGCGCCGGACGCCAACTGCCGGCGCTGCGCAGGGGATCGGCGAGCTTCGTGGCCACGCGGAGCACCGCGGACGTGGTGCAGCGCTCCGGTGGGCCCCAGCCGGCGAGGACCACGGGGGTGCCGCGTTCCGCGAGCGGGGTCGCGGCGGCGAGCAGTTCGCCGAGCCCCTCGGAGTCGCCGGCCAGACAGCCGATCGGCTCGAAGGCGGTCACCAGGTTGTAGAGCGGTTCACCGGGCGCACGGGACACGTCCTCGGGGGCACCTTCGACGACCCGGGTGGCGGCGCCCGCGCGCGTGCCCCAGGACTCCGGCCGCAGCCGTTCCCGTGCCAGTGCCGTTCTCTCCGGGGCCGCCGAGTCGACGCCGGTGACCGCGGCTCCCCGCCCCGCCGCCATCAGCAGCGCGAGCCCCGACCCGCAGCCGAGGCCGAGCAGCCGCGTCCCGGTACCGACGTCGAGCCGCCGGTACACGGCCTCGTACAGCGGTACCAGCATCCGTTCCTGGATCTCCGCCCAGTCACGCGCGCGTGCACACCGGTCCACGCGGGTTGCCCTTCCCGCGCGAGGAAGTTGCTGCCGCACGAGCGTAGGTGTCATATCGAAAGCGCCCCAATCCGCCGTGAGTTGCCGTTGCCGGATTTCCTGGCCCCCGTGGCAGTGCGCGCTCGCACTCCCCCCGTATGCCAGGTAACTCCGCACCCGGCGACTCGTCCAGGGGTCTCGGACACCGTTCTGCGAACTGTCCAGGGATGGAAAAAAGAATTCACATCGCCGCAATATGCCCCCGTACCATTCGGCCATGGCAAAGGCACCCGTTCTCACGCCGCGCGCGCACGACTTCCCGCGCTGGTACCAGGATCTGATCACCAAGGCCGAACTGGCCGACAACGGTCCGGTGCGCGGCACCATGGTCATCCGACCGTACGGGTACGGCCTCTGGGAGCGGATGCAGCAGGAGATGGACACCCGGATCAAGGAGACGGGCACGCAGAACGCGTACTTCCCGCTGCTGATCCCGCAGTCGTACCTCACCCGTGAGGCTGAACACGTCGAGGGCTTCGCGCCCGAGCTGGCGGTCGTGACGCACGGCGGCGGCAAGGACCTCGAAGAGCCCGCGGTGGTCCGCCCCACCTCCGAGATGATCATCAATGCCTCCTTCTCGAAGTGGGTGCAGAGCTACCGTGACCTCCCCCTGCTGATCAACCAGTGGGCCAACGTGGTCCGTTGGGAGCTGCGCCCCCGCCTCTTCCTCCGCACGAGCGAATTCCTCTGGCAGGAGGGCCACACGGCGCACGCGACGTACGAGGAGGCGCGCGACTTCGCCGCGCACATCCACCGGGAGGTCTACGAGGACTTCATGGTGAACGTCCTCGCGATGGACGTCGTCCCGGGCCGCAAGACGGTCAAGGAGCGCTTCGCCGGTGCGATCAACACCCTCACGCTCGAAGGCATGATGGGCGACGGCAAGGCGCTGCAGATGGCCACCAGCCACGAACTGGGCCAGAACTTCGCCAAGGCCTTCAACACCCGCTACCTGTCGAAGGACGGCACGCAGGAACTCGTCTGGCAGACCTCCTGGGGATCCACCACCCGCATGATCGGCGCCCTGGTGATGATGCACGGCGACGACGCCGGCCTCCGCGTCCCGCCCAGGCTGGCCCAGGTCCAGGCCGTCGTCGTCGCGATCAAGGGCGACGACGCGGTTCTGGCCAAGGTCCGCGACCTGGGTGCGAGGCTGAAGGCGGCGGGCGTCCGCGTCCAGGTGGACGACCGCACGGACGTCCCGTTCGGCCGCCGAGCCGTCGACTGGGAGCTGAAGGGCGTGCCCGTACGCATCGAGGTCGGCCCCCGTGACCTGGAGAACGGCACCGCGATGCTCGCCCGCCGCATCCCGGGCGGCAAGGAGCCGGTCGCGCTCGACTCGCTCGTGCACCTGCTCCCCACCGTCCTGGAGGAGGACCAGGCGCTCCTGCTGCGGCAGTCGCGCGAGCGGCGCGAGTCCCGGACGACCGAGGTGTCCACGCTCGACGAGGCCATCGAGGCGGCCACGGCCGGCGGCTGGGCGCGGATCCCCTGGTCGACGCTGGGCGAGGACGGCGAGAACCGGCTCGGGGAGCACGCGGTGACCGTACGGTGTCTGGTCGCCGAGGACGGGTCGGTGCCCGACTCCTACGACGCACCCGGTAACGTCGCCGTCGTGGCGCGCGCTTACTAGGGGGTGTTTCGAAAGTCCTGTGCGGTGCCCGCGGTGTCCGGTGCGTGCTCTCGGCGTGCCGGACGAAAGCCCTCGTACTGGGTGTACTTGGGGTTTCGGCCGGTGCGGCGAGAGTGCGTGCCGGGCGCCGTGGGTGCTGTGCGGGACTTTCGAAACACCCCCTAGAGCACCCCGTTCCGCCGGGAGAGCGACCGAAACGTCCCTTGCGCATCTGCCGAACTCAGGTGCCCCGGCGCGCGGACCTCGTCCAAGCGCCGGGGCGTACGTGTGCCTACGTACCGCCTTGTGGCGAGCTGCGAGGCTTCTCCGCAGATCAGCGCACCCGCCCTCGTCAGGACGCACTAGTGGCAACTGACGGGTACGTGCAAATTATTTGGGATGGCCCGGAATCGGAACACAGGGGCACTCAGGCTCGTTGTCATTACGTGAGCACGACACAGACACCACCTGTTCTCGCCGCAGAACTGGCACAGGCGTGGGCCGACATTCAACGGCACCACCCCGAGCTGCCGGATCTTGCCGCTCCCGAGTCCCTGATCGGAGAGTCGTCGTCCGCTTGCGGGCACGAGCTCTCCTTCGAGCGACTGCTCCATGAGGCAGTCCATGGCATCGCCGCCGCGCGTGGGGTCCGCGACACCTCACGCGCCGGCCGGTACCACAACCGCAGATTCCTCGCGATCGCCGAGGAGCTCGGCCTCGACCACCCCGAGGAGCCGCATCCCAGCAGCGGTTTCTCGCTGGTCACGCTCAATCCCGAGGCCAAGCGTCGCTATCGCCCGACCATCGACAGACTGCAGCGCGCCCTCAAGGCGCATACCGCCGCGACCTCCGCGGACACGGCCCGCAGCTTCCGGGGGCCGGCCGCCCGGCACGGCTCCTCCGGAGGCGGCGTCCGCGTCAAGGCCGTGTGCGACTGCGGCCGCAACGTCCGCGTGGTCCCGTCCGTACTCGCCCAGGCCCCCATCGTCTGCGGCGGCTGCGGCAAGCCCTTCCGGATCCCGGAGGTCGTGGGCGCGGCGTGAGACGAGGGCGAGCCGAGGAGACGGCGAGCTGAACAGACGGCTGCTCGTGGCAGCCGTATCCGGTTCGCGGTCGGTCTGTGGTCCGCCCTCGCCGCGGGCAGTCGTGCCGCTGGACGTGGCACGGGTGGATGCGGGCGGCACCCGGTGAAGGAGTTCCTGGCGCCGGGTGCCGCTTCGGCATGACCGCGTGCACGCCCGGTGAGAGGCGAACCCCAGCGTGTGGCACAATGGCTAGCTGTACTCGACAGTCGCACAGGACCCCTCTCTCCTCCGGCTGACGCGTCCATCGGGCACTCGGGTACCGCAACCCCACGCGGCTCTCTCGCCGTGCCCAACCACGTCAAATCCAGGAGAACCCACTCCCGTGGCAGTCAAGATCAAGCTGAAGCGTCTGGGCAAGATCCGTTCGCCTCACTACCGCATCGTCGTCGCCGACTCCCGCACCCGTCGTGACGGCCGTGCGATCGAGGAGATCGGCAAGTACCACCCGACGTACAACCCGTCGGTCATCGAGGTCGACGAGGACCGTGTCGCGTACTGGCTGAGTGTCGGCGCGCAGCCGACCGAGCCCGTGCTCGCCATCCTGAAGAAGACCGGCGACTGGCAGAAGTTCAAGGGCGAGCCCGCCCCGGCGCCGCTGCTCGTGGCTCAGCCGAAGTCCTCGCGCCCGTCGTTCGAGGCCCTGGGCGGAGACGACGAGGGCAAGGGTGAGGCGATCACCCAGAAGAAGAAGGCCGACAAGAAGGACGAGGCCGCGGCTGAGTCTTCCGCGTCTGAGCCGACCGAGGCCTGAGCATGCTCGAGGAGGCTCTCGAGCACCTCGTCAAGGGCATCGTCGACTACCCCGACGATGTGCAGGTCGCTTCCCGCAACCTGCGCCGTGGGCGCGTACTCGAGGTCCGGGTCCACCCCGACGACCTCGGCAAGGTGATCGGCCGTAACGGCCGTACCGCCCGTGCCCTGCGTACCGTCGTGGGCGCCATCGGCGGCCGCGGTGTCCGTGTCGACCTCGTCGACGTGGACCACGTCCGCTGACGAACATCGCAGCACCGGCTCGGGCCGGGGAGGGCCACTGGGCCGTCCCCGGCCCGTAGTCGTATGCGTGGCATGAGTCCCATGCGTTGTATGAGTTGTATGAGTCGTATGACAGGAGATCGAGCACAGTGCAGCTCGTAGTCGCACGGATCGGCCGCGCCCACGGCATCAAGGGCGAGGTCACCGTCGAGGTCCGCACCGACGAACCGGAACTCCGGCTCGGCCCCGGCGCCGTCCTGCTCACGGAC
Source organism: Streptomyces sp. MNU76 (assembly GCF_020982545.1). GTDB lineage: Bacteria > Actinomycetota > Actinomycetes > Streptomycetales > Streptomycetaceae > Streptomyces. The sequence goes on from NZ_JAJKLK010000021.1 coordinate 328,907, forward strand.
CCCGCTTCGACGGGCCCCCTCACCATCGAGACCGGCCGTGTCCACAGCGGCCGGCTGCTCCTGCGCTTCGAGGGCGTCCGGGACCGCAACGCCGCCGAGGCCCTCCGCAACACCCTGCTGATCGCGGAGGTGGACCCGGAGGAACTGCCGGAGGAGGAGGACGAGTACTACGACCACCAACTGATGGACCTGGACGTGGTCACCAAGGACGGCGTCGAGGTCGGCCGGATCACCGAGATCTCGCATCTGCCCTCCCAGGACCTGTTCATCGTCGAACGGCCCGACGGGAGCGAGGTGATGATCCCGTTCGTCGGGGAGATCGTCACCGAGATCGACCTGGAGGAGCAGAAGGCGGTCATCGACCCGCCGCCCGGTCTGATCGACGACCAGGCGGAGATCGCGTCCTCCCGGGACGAGTCCTGATGCGGCTCGACGTCGTCACGATCTTCCCCGAGTACCTCGAACCCCTGAACGTCTCCCTCGTCGGCAAGGCCCGCGCCCGTGGACAGCTCCAGGTGCACGTCCACGACCTGCGGGAATGGACGTACGACCGGCACAACACGGTCGACGACACCCCGTACGGCGGCGGCCCCGGCATGGTCATGAAGACCGACCCCTGGGGCGACGCACTCGACGACGTGCTGGCTCAGGGATACGAGACGGGATCCGCCCGGCCCGCGCTCATCGTCCCCACCCCCAGCGGCCGCCCCTTCACCCAGGCGCTCGCCGTCGAACTGTCCGAGCGTCCCTGGCTGGTCTTCACACCGGCGCGCTACGAGGGCATCGACCGGCGTGTGATCGACGAGTACGCCACCCGCATGCCGGTGTACGAGGTGTCCATCGGTGACTACGTCCTCGCCGGCGGCGAGGCGGCCGTCCTCGTCGTCACCGAGGCCGTGGCACGACTGCTGCCCGGCGTCCTCGGCAACGCCGAGTCCCACCGCGACGACTCCTTCGCGCCGGGCGTCATGGCCAACCTCCTGGAGGGGCCGGTGTACACCAAGCCCCCCGAGTGGCGCGGCCGGGACATCCCCGAGGTGCTGCTCAGCGGCCACCACGGCAGGATCGCGCGCTGGCGGCGGGACGAGGCGCTCAAGCGCACGGCCGCCAACCGGCCCGACCTCATCGAGCGCTGCGACCCCAAGGCCTTCGACAAGAAGGACCGCGAGATGCTCTCCATCCTGGGCTGGGCGCCGGATCCGGAGGGGGCGCCCCACGGCCGATTTTGGCGGCGGCCCGAAGGCGTGGAAGAATAGGCCGCTGTTGTGCGTCGTCCGGCGCGCGCCCCTGCCACAGGGGGACACGACGCCCGCCCCGACCCGGACAGCATCCTCTCGTACCACCTAGCTCCCGCCTATGACCTGTGGCATGGGCGAAGAAAGCAGACGCAATGTCTCACCTGCTCGACTCCCTCGACTCCGCGTCGCTGCGGAGCGACATCCCGGCGTTCCGCCCGGGTGACACCGTCAACGTCCACGTGCGCGTCATCGAGGGCAACCGCTCCCGTGTGCAGCAGTTCAAGGGCGTCGTCATCCGTCGCCAGGGCGCCGGTGTCCGCGAGACCTTCACGGTCCGCAAGGTCTCGTTCTCCGTCGGCGTCGAGCGCACCTTCCCGGTGCACACCCCGATCGTCGAGAAGATCGAGCTCGTCACCCGCGGTGACGTCCGTCGCGCCAAGCTGTACTACCTGCGCGAGCTGCGCGGCAAGGCGGCGAAGATCAAGGAGAAGCGCGACAACTGATCGCGCGTTCGAGTCACAAAAAGTCGTCACACCGGGGCCGGATACGATCTGGCCCCGATGGACACCGAAGCACAGCAGTACATGGAGCGCGACCGTTCCCCCCGCCCTTCCGGCGCGGAGGTCTCCGAGGAGATCTCCGACACAGGAGGGTCGGAGGAGCGGTCGCGTTTCGCGTGGGTGGACCGGACCACCGCGCGGGTGCCGGGCGGGGGATACACCCTGACGGTGCTGATCTGCCTGCTTTTTCTGGCGCTCTTCAGCAACTTCGTGATGCAGCCCTTCCAGATTCCCAGCAGCTCCATGGCCCACTCATTGAGGATCGGGGACCGCGTTCTCGTAAATAAGTTGGCGTACCGTTTCGGATCTGAGCCGCGGCGCGGTGACGTCGTCGTGTTCGACGGCACCGGCTATTTCGGGAACGCCGACTACGTCAAGCGCGTTGTCGGCGTGGGGGGAGACCGGGTGGTCTGCTGCGACCAGGAGGGGAGGCTTGAGGTGAACGGCCGGTGGGTCGACGAGTCGTCGTTTCTGTACCCGGGCGACAGCCCGTCGAACGTACCCTTCGACGTGGTCGTCCCCGAGGGCGGACTGTTCCTCCTCGGCGACCACCGCAGTGACTCCAGTGACTCCCGTGACCATCTCGGGTCCCCCGGCGGCGGCATGGTCCCCCTGGACTCCGTGATCGGCCGGGCCGAGTGGATCGTCTGGCCCGCCGACCACTGGACGCGTCTGGACCGCCCCGACGCGTACGCACGCGTGCCCGCCGCCGGCGGTGCGCATGGGTAACCGCGGCAAACCCCGCGGTGCCGCTCCCAGCACCCCGGCCGACAATCTGCTGCCCACCGGTACGCGCCGCTCCGGCGGCGCCGCCCGGCCGAGCCGCGTCGAGCGACGCAAGCTCGCGCGCAAGATCAAGCGGCGCAGACGGCGTTCGGCGGTCAAGGAGATCCCGCTCCTCGTCGGTGTCGCCGTCCTGATAGCGCTCGTCCTCAAGACCTTCCTCGTCCAGGCGTTCGTGATCCCGTCGGGCTCCATGGAGCAGACGATCCAGATCGGCGACCGCGTCCTGGTCGACAAGCTCACGCCCTGGTTCGGCTCCAAACCGACCCGTGGGGACGTCGTCGTCTTCAAGGACCCGGGCGGCTGGCTGGAGGACGAGCAGACGACGATCACCACCGAGGACCCGATCGTCATCAAGCAGATAAAGGAAGGCCTGCAGTTCATCGGCCTGCTCCCCTCCGACGACGAGAAGGACCTGATCAAACGCGTCGTCGCGGTCGGCGGAGACACCGTCAAGTGCTGTGACATCCAGGGTCGCGTCACGGTCAACGGCATGCCCCTGGACGAGACGGCGTACATCCACCCCGGCAACCAGCCCTCGACCCAGCGGTTCGAGGTGACCGTGCCGCAGGGCCGCCTGTGGGTGATGGGCGACCACCGGGAGAACTCCGCCGACTCACGCGCCCACCAGTCCGACGATTCGAAGACGGCTCAGTTCGGCGGTACGGTGCCGGAGGACTCCGTCGTCGGCCGGGCGGTCGTCATCGCCTGGCCGGTCGGTCACTGGGGGCAGTTGGAGGAGCCTGACACGTTCTCCGCGGTGCCGAGCGGGTCGACCACGGCCCTCGGCGCTTCGCATAGGGTGGCCCCCGCGGATCGAAACGGATTGATCCCCCTCCCGACCCCTGCGGAACTCCCGCTCGTTATGGGAGTGGTGGGCCTGCACCGGCTGTGGCGCGGGCGGCGGTACGGAGTGAGGAGTGGATGTGGGGGATTTGGCGGTCGGCGCACGGTCCGGACACGGTGGTTCCGAAGAACGGCCGGAGCGATCCGACGAGGCGGCTTCCCCGGCCGCGGAGAACGTGGAGGACGTGGAGAACGCGGTGAATTCCGAGGGGCCCGCCGGCTCCGGGAGTGACTCCCCGGACGGCGACGCGACGGACGGCGAGGACGGCGCACGGACCTCGGCCGGTGACGGCGACCAGGACGAGCGACCCAAGAAGAAGCAGCGCTCCTTCTGGAAGGAACTGCCGATCCTGATCGGCATCGCGCTGGTGCTCGCGCTGCTGATCAAGACGTTCCTGGTGCAGGCGTTCTCCATCCCCTCCGACTCGATGCAGAACACCCTGCAGGAGGGCGACCGGGTCCTGGTCGACAAGCTCACCCCGTGGTTCGGCTCGGAACCCGAGCGCGGCGAGGTCGTCGTCTTCCACGACCCGGACGGCTGGCTGGACGGCGAGCCGACGCTGGAGCCCAACGCCGTGCAGCGGGTGCTCGGCTGGATCGGCCTGATGCCGTCCGCCGAGGAGAAGGACCTCATCAAGCGGGTCGTCGGCGTGGCCGGCGACACCGTGGAGTGCAAGGGCACCGGCCCGCTCAAGGTCAACGGCAAGGCGCTGAACGAGCCGTACGTGTACCCGGGCAACACCCCCTGCACCGTCGACGACACCGGCGGCCAGTTCAAGGTGAAGGTGCCCGAGGGCAAAATCTGGGTCATGGGTGACCACCGGCAGAACTCGCTGGACTCCCGCTACCACCAGAACGACAGCAACAAGGGCATGGTCCCCGTGAGCCAGGCCGTGGGCCGCGCCATCGTGGTCGCCTGGCCTCCCACCCGCTGGTCCACGCTGCCGGTTCCCGACACCTTCGACCAGAACCTGAGCGCCGCCGCCCCCGGCGCGCTCGGCCTCGCGGGCGCGGTGCCGCTGGTGCTGTGGCGCCGACGCCGCCTTCTGGCCACCGAGAGCCCGAGGGTTTCTGGCACGCGTACCGCCGGGTAGGGTGCCGTCCCAGATCGCCGATCTTCCGTGGCCCGCCCGGCGCCCCGGAGGGTCGATTCTCCGACCTGGGGAGCACTGGGATGAGCGGGACGACAAGTCGAACGGACGAGGGCCACGGACGGCTCGGCAGCAAGCTGTCGGGGCTGGCCGTGGCCCTCGGCTGTGTCCTCTTCCTGGGCGGCTTCCTGTGGGGCGCGGTCGCCTACGCGCCCTACTCCGTGCCCACCGACTCGATGTCGCCCACCATCACCTCCGGGGACCGCATACTCGCCGAGCGGGTGGACGGGTCCGAGATCAGGCGCGGTGACGTCGTGGTCTTCCGGCAGGAGACTTGGGGCAACGCCCCCATGGTCAAGCGCGTCGTCGCGGTCGGCGGGGACACGGTCGCCTGCTGCACCGACGGCAAGCTGACCGTCAACGGCAAGCAGATCGACGAGGGTTACCTCCCCGAGGGCGAGCAGGCCGAGCTGTCCGGGATCCCCGAGATCACCGTCCCCAAGGGCCGGCTGTTCCTCCTCGGCGACGAGCGCAGCGGCTCCCTGGACTCCACCGCCCACCTCACGGAGGCGGGCAACGGCACGGTGCCGCGCAGCCATGTGGACGCGCGCGTGGACGCCGTCGTCTGGCCCATGGACGGCATGCTGGCCCGCCCCACGGGCTTCGAGAAGCTGGGCGCGCTGTCCTCTCCGGGCCCGCTGCGCCTGATCACCACCGCGCTGGTCGTGGGCATGGTGCTCGTGCTGGGCGGCGCGGCCTACGGGCCCGTCGCCAAGCGGTTCGGCGGACGCGGCCGTACGACGCAGCCGGAGCCGGCCGGTGTCGGCTGAGGGCACGGTCGGGGGCGCAGGGGACACGTACGAGGGCGGGCTGCGCAGGGTGGCCCGGGTGATCCTGCTGGATCCGCGGGAGCGCGTCCTGCTGCTGCACGGGCACGAGCCGGACGATCCGGCCGACGACTGGTGGTTCACGCCGGGCGGCGGTGTGGAGGGCACGGAGACCCGGGAGGAGGCCGCTCTGCGGGAGCTTGTGGAGGAGACCGGGATCACTGACGTGGAGCTCGGCCCCGTGCTCTGGCGGCGGATGTGCTCCTTCCCCTTCGCCGGCCGCCGCTGGGACCAGGACGAGTGGTACTACCTCGCCCGGACCCCCGAGGTGCACGAGGAGGTCGTGCCCGTCGCCGCGGGCCTCACCGAGCTGGAACGGCGCAGTGTGGCCGGAGCGCGCTGGTGGACGTGCGGGGAACTGACCCGGACGCATGAGACGGTGTACCCGACCAGACTCGCCGAACTGCTTCGCACACTGCTCGACGAGGGTCCCCCCGCCAGACCTGTGGTCCTCGACACCGAAATTGTCTAGGGGCTCGCGGGACTGGCGCACAATGGTGGGATCGCACGGCTGAAGGGGAACATGCCATGAGCGCCGAGGACCTCGAGAAGTACGAGACCGAGATGGAGCTGAAGCTCTACCGGGAGTACCGCGATGTCGTCGGTCTGTTCAAATACGTGATCGAGACCGAGCGGCGTTTCTATCTCACCAATGACTACGAGATGCAGGTGCACTCGGTCCAGGGTGAGGTGTTCTTCGAGGTGTCGATGGCGGACGCCTGGGTGTGGGACATGTATCGACCGGCTCGCTTCGTGAAGCAGGTGCGAGTGCTCACGTTCAAGGACGTGAACATCGAGGAGCTGAACAAGAGCGATCTGGAGCTGCCGGGCAGCTGAGAGTGGCTCGGGGGTGAGGTGCCGTCATTCGTGTGGGTGATGAAGATATCCACAATCGGCAGTTTGTCCACCAAGATCCACTAGCGGGCTGAGCTGCCCTCAGTGTTGGCGCCGGAGGTGGTGCCGACATGAGCGAGGCACGAGGTGGCAACGCGCGCCGGAGCGGCGTACGAGGTGACGGGGCCCGAGGCAACAATGCCCGGGGCGCGCTGGGTAGATACGGCGAGGACCTGGCCGCGCGGCGTCTGGTCGAGGCCGGGATGACGGTCCTGGAGCGCAACTGGCGCGGCGGGCGGTCCGGCGAGGTCGACATCGTGGCGCGTGACGGGGACGCGCTGGTCGTCTGCGAGGTGAAGACCCGTAGGGCCGGCCCCTTCGAGCACCCGATGGCCGCGGTCACGCCGACCAAGGCGGAACGGCTGCGCCGCCTCGCCGAACGCTGGCTCCAGGAACACGGGGGGAGCCCGCCGGGCGGCGTCCGCATCGACGTGGTCGGCGTCGTCCTCCCCGACCGCGGCGCCCCCGTCGTGGAACACGTGCGGGGGGTGGCCTGATGGGATTCGCCCGCACGTGCTCCGTGGCCCTCGTAGGCGTCGAGGGGGTCGTGGTCGAGGTCCAGGCCGACCTGGAACCTGGCGTGGCGGCCTTCACACTGGTGGGACTGCCGGACAAGAGCCTGACGGAGAGCAAGGATCGGGTCAGGGCGGCGGTGGTGAATTCGGGTGCCGAATGGCCGCAGAAGAAGTTGACCGTGGGCCTCAGCCCGGCGTCGGTGCCCAAGGCAGGCAGTGGCTTCGACCTGGCGGTGGCCTGCGCGGTGCTGGGAGCCTCCGAGCGGATCGATCCGAGGGTGCTCTCCGACATCGTGATGATCGGAGAACTCGGCCTCGACGGACGGGTCCGGCCGGTCCGGGGCATCCTGCCCGCGGTCCTGGCCGCTGCCGAGGCCGGATACGAGCAGGTGGTGGTGCCGGAATGCGCGGCGGCGGAGGCTTCGCTGGTGCCTGGTGTCTCGGTCCTGGGCGTGCGCACCCTGCGGCAACTGATCGCCGTGCTCGCGGACGAACCCGTGCCGGACGAGGAGCCCGACGAGGGACGCCCGGACCCGCTCATGGCGGGGCTCCGTCTGCCGGGTGCGCGGGCTGCCACCGGAATGCGCACTGCGGGGGCCGCGCAACAGGACCAGGGCCATGACCTCGCCGATGTCGTCGGTCAACTCGCGGCCCGGACCGCCGTGGAGGTCGCCGCGGCAGGTGGGCACCACCTCTTCCTCGAAGGCCCGCCGGGCGCGGGCAAGACGATGCTCGCCGAGCGGTTGCCGACCATCCTGCCGAAGCTGGCCAGGGAGGAGTCGCTGGAGGTCACGGCGATCCACTCGATCGCCGGCCTGCTCCCCGCGGGGAAGCCGCTGGTCGACGACGCGCCCTACTGCGCACCTCACCACTCGGCCACGATGCAGTCCCTGGTCGGCGGCGGTCAGGGGGTCGCCCGCCCGGGAGCGGTCTCTCTCGCCCACCGCGGGGTGCTCTTCCTCGACGAGACCCCCGAGTTCAGCAGCCAGGTGCTCGATGCCCTGCGGCAGCCGCTGGAGTCGGGGCATGTGGTCATCGCGCGCAGTGCGGGCGTGGTCCGGTTCCCGGCGAAGTTCTTGATGGTCCTTGCCGCGAATCCCTGCCCCTGTGGCAGGTTCTCGCGGACGGACGATCTCTGCGAGTGCCCGCCCGCGTCGATCCGCCGATACCAGGCCCGGCTCTCCGGGCCGCTGCTGGACAGGGTCGACCTGCGGGTCGAGGTCGACCGGGTCACCCGGACCGAGCTCACAAGGCGTGGGGCTCGGGGCGAATCCACGGCGACGGTGGCCGACCGCGTGCGCTCGGCCAGGCAGCGTGCGGCCCAACGTCTGCGGGGCACACCCTGGCGGACCAACAGCGAAGTACCGGGGCGCGAACTCCGCAACCGGTGGCACGCGGCCCCGGGTGCGATGGACGAGGCAGAGCGCTGCCTGGAGCGGGGTGTGCTGACCGCGCGCGGACTGGACCGGGTACTCCGGGTCGCCTGGACCATCGCCGACCTCGTCGGCCATGACCGCCCTGACGCGGCGGACGTCAACCTGGGTCTGCAACTGCGCACCGGGGTCCCGCGTGGGGTGCCGATGGCGATCGGCGCGCTGACGTGAGGCCCGAGGCGTGTGGTGGATCGGTGAGCGTGCCATGACGGGCGGCGTAGAGGTGCCCGAGGGCGAGCGGCTCGACCGGGCCTTTTTGGCCCGTGTCCTCGAACCCGGCGACGAAGTCGGCGGGCGATGGCTGCGGGAGTTCGGGGCCCGGGAGGTGGTGCGGAGAGTCTCCCGGGGTGGGTCATCGCTGCCCGAGGCTTCCGAGAAGCGGTGGGCGGGCCTGTGTGCCCGGGCCGCACGCGCGGATCCGGCGGGCGACCTCGCGCGGGCGCAGGACGTCGGAGTCCGTTTCCTCATCCCCGGGGACGGGGAGTGGCCCGGGCAGCTTGATGATCTCGGGGACGGGCGGCCCTTGGGGTTGTGGGTGCGGGGAAGGCCAACGTGCGGATGTGGGCATTGCGGTCGGTCGCGGTCGTGGGGCGCGGGCCTGTACGGAATACGGCGCACACATGGCGGCGTCCCTGGCCGCGGATCTCGCCGAGCGGGGTGGGTGGTGGTGTCCGGGGCGCGTACGGCGTGGACGGCGCCGCGCACCGGGGCGTGCTCGGGGTCGGCGGCGCGACCGTCGCGGTGCTGGCCTGCGGGGTGGACCGGCCGTATCCCCGGGGGCACGTCCAGCTGATCGGCAGGATCGCGGAACAGGGGCTCGTGGTCGGGGAGTTGCCGCCCGGGGAGCACCCGACGCCGAGCCGGTTCATCCAGCGGAACCGGGTCATCGCCGCGCTCACCAGGGGCACCGTGGTCGTGGAGGCGGCCTACCGCAGTGGCGCGCTGGTCACGGCACGGGCGGCACAGCGGCTGGGCCGGTTCGCCATGGGGGTGCCGGGCCCCGCCACCTCGGCGCTCTCGGCCGGCGTGCACGACCTGCTGCGGGGTGACGCCGTCCTCGTCTCTGACGCCGCCGAAGTTGTCGAGCTGGTGGGTGACATGGGAGAGCTGGCGCCTGACCGCAGAGGTCCCGTCCTCCCCCGTGACCTGCTGGAACCCGGCGCGCGCCAGGTGCTGTCAGCGCTGCCGGGGCGGGGGAGCGCGGCCCCCGAGGAGATCGCGCGCGGCGCGGGCACGACCGTGGACGACGCGGTCGGGAGACTGTACGAACTGCGCGCACTCGGTTACGTCGAACGACACGGCGACGGCTGGAAGTTGACACGCCAGGCGATGATCTCCGTCTCGCCCGATCGGAGGTCGGGTTGACGGAGCGGGTTCGGCCGTCCGGGGGAACACCGACGGCCTTGCCGTTTCCGGCAGTTGACGCGCCGAAGCGGTCGCACCCCGCGAGCGTCGTGCCCTGGTGGGCGGTCCAGCGGAACGTATCTGCGCACCGGCGATCCCTCGGCCTTCGCGCACTGCGACTCCTCAGTCACGCTACGCTCACGAGGATTCCGACTCAGGACAGGCAACTCGACATCAGACCGACAGCTCACCCAGGCATCCCCAGTTCACGGCAGAACGGCACAAGGCGACGAATGCCCCAGCACACCTCCGGGTCTGACCGGGCGGCGGTACCCTCCACCGCTCGCGGCGCCGTGCGCCCACCCGCCCCCTCGACACTCGACGAGCTGTGGCGGACGTACAAGACGACGGGCGACGACCGGCTGCGAGAGCAGCTGATCCTGCACTACTCACCGCTGGTGAAGTACGTGGCGGGCCGGGTGAGCGTCGGCCTGCCGACCAACGTCGAGCAGGCGGACTTCGTCTCCTCCGGGGTCTTCGGGCTCATCGACGCGATCGAGAAGTTCGACATCGACCGGGAGATCAAGTTCGAGACCTACGCGATCACCCGGATCCGGGGCGCCATGATCGACGAACTGCGCGCGCTGGACTGGATCCCCCGGTCGGTGCGGCAGAAGGCCCGCAACGTCGAGCGGGCCTACGCCACGCTGGAGTCGCGACTCAGACGCACCCCGAGCGAGGGCGAGGTCGCCGCCGAAATGGGAATCGCGGTCGACGAACTCCACTCGGTCTTCAGCCAGTTGTCGCTGGCCAACGTGGTGGCTCTGGAGGAGCTGCTGCACGTCGGGGGCGAGGGCGGCGACCGGCTGAGTCTCATGGACACCCTGGAGGACACCGCCGCGGACAACCCCGTCGAGGTCGCGGAGGACCGGGAGCTGCGCCGTTTCCTGGCACGCGCCATCAACACGTTGCCCGAGCGCGAGAAGACCGTCGTCACGCTCTACTACTACGAGGGGCTCACCCTCGCGGAGATCGGGAACGTGCTGGGGGTCACCGAGAGTCGGGTGAGCCAGATCCACACGAAGTCCGTGCTGCAGCTGCGGGCGAAGCTGGCAAGTTTCGGCCGTTGACCCTCTCGATCCGGCCGAATGTCGGGGTGCTGTCCGGGGTAGAGGGGTGGGCTGGTGGCGCGGGTGTAGGGCGGTGGCTGCGTGCCCCCGTGGGTGGCGTAGGCCGTCCATGGTCCTCGGAAGGGCGTCGGACGACCATCCGAAGAGCTCGGACATCCGTCCGAGGGCCGTCGGACGGATGTCGGCCAGGGCGCGTCGGGAGAGGCACTCCCGTGGGTGGCGGTCCGTCCGTAAAGTGGATGTCGTGCCAAGGATTCGAGCGGCCTCCGTGGCCGAGCACCGGTCGATGCAGCGAGCCGCCCTGCTGGACGCGGCTCGATCGTTGTTGTCCGAGGGCGGGACGGAGGCGTTGACGTTCCCCGCGCTCGCCGAACGTACGGGGCTGGCGCGGTCGTCCGTGTACGAGTACTTCCGCTCGCGCGCGGCCGTCGTCGAGGAGCTGTGCCAGGTCGACTTTCCCGTCTGGGCGGCGGAGGTCGAGGCCGCGATGGCAGCGGTCGAGCGGCCCGAGGGCAAGGTCGAGGCGTACGTCCGCAAGCAGCTGGAGCTGGTCGGGGACCGGCGGCACCGGGCCGTGGTGGCGATCTCGGCGAGTGAGCTGGACGCCGGCGCGCGGGAGAAGATCCGGGCCGCGCACGGAGGGCTCGTCGCGATGATCGTGGAGGCGCTGGCGGAGCTCGGGCAGGCTGAGCCCCGGTTGGGCGCGATGTTGCTCCAGGGAGTCGTGGACGCGGCCGTGCGGCGGATCGAGCTGGGGGCCGCGGAGGATCCGGCGGCGATCACCGAGGCTGCCGTGGGGATGGCTCTGCGGGGTGTGCGGGGCTGAGCCCTCTCGGTCGGACCGTTCGGGCCGTCGGGCCGTCGGGCGCCTGCGGCTACGCCAGGGGCAGCAGGCGTGAAGGGCCCCGACGGAGCAGCCACGGCGGGAGCAGTGAGAGCGGGTCCAGGTAGCTGTCGCCTCTGCGCAGGCCCCAGTGGAGGCATGCGGTCGGGCAGTGGGAAGGGGTGGCCTCCAGGGTGCCCAAGGGGGTGCCCGCCGTCACCGCGTCGCCCTTCTTCACCGAGGTCCGCACCGGTTCGTAGGTCGTGCGCAGGGGCGGGTCGCCGGTGCCGGTCAGTTCGATCGAGACGACTCCCCGGCCCGCCACCCGGCCGGCGAACGCGACGCGTCCCGGGGCCACCGCGCGAACCGGGGAACCGGCCGGTGCGGAGAGGTCGACGCCCCGGTGGCCTCGTGCGTAGGGGGTGGGCGGAGGCTCCCAGACCCGGGCCACCAGGGGCGCAGGCCGACGGGCCAGGCGCGCGCCACGGCGGGGACGGGCTCCACGGCGGGGCGGGCTCTACGGGCCCCGGTGCCGCCGGGGCGGCGTCCTGTCCCGGGGCGGCGCGGGGCGCGGTCGTCCAGGCCGTGAGCAGGAGCGCCGGCAGCAGGCACAGCAGCAGGGCCCGCCACGGGCGGACACGTCGCGGGGATGTGCCCCCGTGAGGCATCTGGTGAGGCATCTCGCGACTCATCTCGTCAGGCATCTCGTCGGACATGGGGGAAGCGTCCCGCGAGTGGCGCGATCATGGCCGGGATCTGTGGACTACTCGTCGGTTGTGGATATCGGCGTCACCCGGGGCCTCGCGGGTCCCGTACACTTCTGGTGGCGATCCGGGTCACCGGGTCGACTTCGCACGCCCCGGTACGAGGTCCGTCAGATCCGTCGGACGGTCCGTATCAGCGCCCCTCGGTCCTCAGCGGCAACGGCGCATCGCGGGCGTCAGGCGCGGGAGCCGTCCGGTTCTCGCGGCACAACCGAGAAATTCAAGGAGAACGGCCATGGCCGTCGTCACGATGCGGGAGCTGCTGGAGAGCGGCGTCCACTTCGGTCACCAGACCCGTCGCTGGAACCCGAAGATGAAGCGCTTCATCTTCACCGAGCGCAACGGCATCTACATCATCGACCTGCTCCAGTCGCTGTCGTACATCGACCGCGCCTACGAGTTCGTCAAGGAGACCGTCGCCCACGGCGGCACGGTCATGTTCGTCGGCACGAAGAAGCAGGCGCAGGAGGCCATCGCCGAGCAGGCCACCCGCGTCGGCATGCCCTACGTCAACCAGCGTTGGCTGGGCGGCATGCTCACCAACTTCTCGACCGTCTACAAGCGTCTGCAGCGCCTCAAGGAGCTCGAGCAGATCGACTTCGAGGACGTCGCGTCGTCGGGTCTGACCAAGAAGGAGCTCCTGGTCCTCTCGCGTGAGAAGGCCAAGCTGGAGAAGACCCTCGGTGGTATCCGCGAGATGCAGAAGGTGCCCAGCGCCGTCTGGATCGTGGACACCAAGAAGGAGCACATCGCGGTCGGCGAGGCCCGGAAGCTCAACATCCCGGTCGTCGCCATCCTCGACACCAACTGCGACCCCGACGAGGTCGACTACAAGATCCCCGGCAACGACGACGCGATCCGCTCCGTCACGCTGCTCACCCGTGTGATCGCCGACGCGGTCGCCGAGGGTCTCATCTCCCGCTCCCGTGTCGCCACCGAGGGCAAGGGCGACAAGGCCGCTGGCGAGCCGCTGGCCGCCTGGGAGCGCGACCTGCTCGAGGGCGAGAAGAAGGCCGACGAGGCTCCGGCCGCCGCTGAGGCCCCGGCTGCCGCCGAGGCTCCGGCCGAGGCCGCTGCCGAGGCCCCCGCTGCCGAGGCCCCCGCTGCCGAGGCCCCCGCTGCCGAGGCTCCGGCTGCCGAGGCTCCGGCCGCGGACGCCGAGCAGGCCTGACCTTCACGGTCGTAGGGCTGTCGACATGACGGCGGGTGGCGCCGAGCGCGCCACCCGCCGTTCACCCGCAGCCCGTAGATCTTCGGCGGGCGCCCGCCCTACGAGCGGCGGCGGACGCCGACTTCGAGACTTCGAACTCCGAGAAGAGATTCACAGATCATGGCGAACTACACCGCCGCCGACGTCAAGAAGCTCCGCGAGCTCACCGGCGCCGGCATGATGGACTGCAAGAAGGCGCTGGACGAGGCCGAGGGCAACGTCGACAAGGCCGTCGAGGCCCTGCGCATCAAGGGCCAGAAGGGCGTCGCCAAGCGCGAGGGCCGCTCCGCCGAGAACGGCGCCGTGGTCTCCCTCATCGCCGACGACAACACCTCCGGTGTCCTCGTCGAGCTGAAGTGCGAGACGGACTTCGTCGCCAAGGGCGAGAAGTTCCAGGCCGCCGCGAACGCCATCGCCGCGCACGTCGCCGCGACCTCCCCGGCCGACCTCGACGCCCTGCTCGCCTCCGAGATCGAGGCCGGCAAGACCGTCCAGGCGTACGTCGACGAGGCCAACGCCAACCTCGGCGAGAAGATCGTCCTCGACCGCTTCGCGCAGTTCGCCGACGGCTTCGTCTTCGCCTACATGCACCGCACCATGCCCGACCTGCCCCCGCAGATCGGTGTCCTGGTCGAGCTGGACAAGGCCGACGCCGACCTCGCCAAGGGTGTCGCCCAGCACATCGCCGCCTTCGCGCCGAAGTACCTCTCCAAGGAGGACGTGCCGGCCGAGGTCGTCGAGTCCGAGCGCCGCGTCGCCGAGGAGACCACCCGCGCCGAGGGCAAGCCCGAGGCCGCCCTGCCGAAGATCGTCGAGGGTCGCCTCAACGGCTTCTTCAAGGACGCCACGCTGCTCGGCCAGCCCTACGCGCTGGACAACAAGAAGTCCGTCCAGAAGGTTCTGGACGAGGCCGGTGTCACCCTGAAGCGCTTCACGCGCATCAAGGTCGGCATCTGAGTCCGTTACGCGACCAGCGCCCGGCCCCGATAGGGTCGAGTGCAGTCGTTCGCGTACGCCGCCCCGTGCGCGCGTGACGCGATGCGGACGACAGCAGATCTGACGAGGAGGCCATTGCCGCGCATGGGATGCGAACACCACCCCACCGGCAATGGCCTTCTTCGTATGTGCGACACGTAAAGAGGCGAGATCTCCATGACCACCAAGCCCCAGAAGAGCGACGACGGCAAATTGAGCGGCCGGTTTCTGCTGAAGCTGTCCGGAGAGGCGTTCTCCGGGGGCGGTGGCCTCGGCGTCGACCCCGACGTGGTGCACGCGATCGCCCGGGAGATCGCGGCCGTCGTACGCGACGGCGCGGAGATCGCCGTCGTCATCGGCGGCGGCAACTTCTTCCGGGGCGCCGAACTCCAGCAGCGCGGTATGGACCGGGCCCGCTCCGACTACATGGGCATGCTCGGCACGGTCATGAACTGCCTCGCCCTCCAGGACTTCCTGGAGAAGGAGGGCATCGACAGCCGCGTCCAGACCGCCATCACCATGGGCCAGGTCGCCGAGCCGTACATCCCGCTGCGCGCCGTGCGCCACCTGGAGAAGGGCCGTGTGGTCATCTTCGGCGCCGGTATGGGCATGCCCTACTTCTCCACCGACACGACCGCCGCGCAGCGCGCCCTGGAGATCGACGCCGAGGCGCTGCTGATGGGCAAGAACGGCGTGGACGGGGTCTACGACTCCGACCCCAAGACCAACCCGGACGCGGTCAGGTTCGACTCCCTCGGCTACGGCGAGGTGATCACCCGCGAGTTGAAGGTCGCCGACGCCACCGCGATCACGCTCTGCCGTGACAACAAGCTCCCGATCCTCGTGTTCGAGCTTCTCAAGGAGGGCAATATCGCGCGGGCCGTCAAGGGTGAGAAGATCGGCACTCTCGTGGGTGATCAGGGAAGCCGGGCCTGACCGGGTCCTTCCCCTGCCCGGGGGACGGAGCCTGACCGGGGGATGGACAATGTCCTGCCGGTCGGGAACCGTGCAGGAACAAGACGCGACGCAGCCGGCCGCCGACCAGACCAAGTACAGCTGCCGGGCCTACTCAAGACACGCAGGAGCAAGTGGTGATCGAAGAGACCCTCCTCGAGGCCGAGGAGAAGATGGAGAAGGCCGTCGTGGTCGCCAAGGACGACTTCGCCGCGATCCGGACCGGTCGTGCGCACCCGGCGATGTTCAACAAGATCGTGGCTGACTACTACGGTGCGCTGACGCCGATCAACCAGCTCGCCTCGTTCTCGGTGCCGGAACCGCGCATGGCCGTGGTGACCCCGTTCGACAAGACGGCCCTGCGCAACATCGAGCAGGCGATCCGCGACTCCGACCTCGGCGTCAACCCGAGCAACGACGGCAACATCATCCGGGTGGTGTTCCCCGAGCTGACCGAGGAGCGCCGCCGCGAGTACATCAAGGTCGCCAAGGGCAAGGCGGAGGACTCCAAGGTGTCCATCCGCTCGGTCCGCCGCAAGGCCAAGGACGCGATCGACAAGCTCGTCAAGGACGGCGAGGTCGGCGAGG
Organism: Streptomyces sp. MNU76; assembly: GCF_020982545.1. Classification (GTDB taxonomy): domain Bacteria; phylum Actinomycetota; class Actinomycetes; order Streptomycetales; family Streptomycetaceae; genus Streptomyces. Next base: position 344,942 of record NZ_JAJKLK010000021.1, read on the forward strand.
ACGAGGGCCGCCGTGCGGAGAAGGAGCTCGACGACACCACCGCGAAGTACGTCGCTCAGGTGGACGAGCTGCTCAAGCACAAGGAAGCGGAGCTCCTCGAGGTCTGATGAACGACTCTTCCTGGGGGGCGCCGCCACAAGCCGGGTACTGGGCGCCGACCGACCGGGGACCTGTCCAGGGGCATGCCCCGGCGGGTCCCACGTACGATGCGCCTGAGGCCCAGCAGACTCGCCCCATGCCCATCGTGCCCGATGTACCCGCGCATGGCGGGAACCAGGACGACGACCGGGGGGCCGCTCGGCAGGCCGGTCCCCCGTTCCGCGACGAGACGCCGTCGACGCAGCCCCACGGGGCGGCGTCGCAGAAGCCGGAGCCCATGCCCGACGCCCCGCAGCCCGCCCCGCAGAAGAAGAGCGCGGGTCGTGACCTGGGCGCCGCCATAGGGGTCGGCGTCGGACTCGGTGTGGTCATCGTCGCCTCGCTGTTCATCGTCAAGGCGGCCTTCGTCGGGGTGATAGCGGTCGCCGTGGTGGTGGGGCTGTGGGAGCTCACCTCGCGCCTGGCGGAACGCAAGGGCATCAGGGCGCCCCTCGTGCCGCTCGCGGTCGGCGGGGCGGCCATGGTCGTCGCCGGCTATGTCCGCGGGCCCGAGGGGGCCTGGGTGGCCATGGCGCTCACCGCGCTGGCCGTCCTCGTCTGGCGGATGACGGAACCGCCGGAGAACTATCTGAAGGACGTCACGGCGGGGGTCTTCGCCGCCTTCTACGTGCCGTTCCTGGCCACGTTCGTCGCGCTCATGCTCGCCGCCGACGACGGGCCGCAGCGGGTCCTGGTGTTCCTGCTGCTCACCGTCGTCAGCGACACGGGTGCGTACGCCGTCGGTTGGCGCTTCGGCACGCACAAGCTGGCGCCGCGCATCAGTCCCGGCAAGACCCGCGAGGGGCTCCTCGGCGCGATCGCCTTCGCCATGGTCGCGGGCGCGCTGCTCATGGAGTTCGTCATCGACGGCGGTGCCTGGTGGCAGGGCCTGCTCCTCGGTCTCGTCGTCGCGGCCAGCGCCACGCTGGGCGACCTCGGCGAGTCCATGATCAAGCGGGACCTCGGCATCAAGGACATGGGCACGCTCCTGCCGGGCCACGGCGGCATCATGGACCGCCTGGACTCGTTGCTCCCGACGGCCCCGGTGGTCTGGCTGCTGCTGGTGCTGTTCGTGGGCTCGGGCTGATCGTCGGTCGAACCTGCTGAGGTGAGTGGGCCCCGTCCTGGTTCCAGGGCGGGGCCCATTGCCGTAGCCCCTCGCGAGAGCGGCAGACGTCGATAGGGTTCCTGTCCATGGGGAGAGCGCGAGTGGGGGACGACGGCAGGTATCACGGCGATCTGCAGTGCCGCTGGTGCAAGGCACTCATCGACCAGGCGGGCCGACGCAAGCCGCGGTTGTACTGCCGTATGTCCCATCGCTGGAAGACCTACGGCGCGTGGGTCGTGAGCGTGGTGGGCGGAATCTTCTGAGCCGACGACTGGCCGGGGCCATACGAATTGATCTGCGACACTGGGTGGGTTATGCCGAAGCCCGGAGAACTCACATTCGTCGCCCCCCGCGGAGCCAAGAAGCCGCCGCGGCATCTTGCTGATCTTTCGCCTGTGGAGCGGAAGGAGGCTGTTGCCGCGATCGGGGAGAAGCCGTTTCGCGCCAAGCAGCTGTCGCAGCACTACTTCGCGCGGTACGCGCACGACCCGGAGCAGTGGACCGACATCCCCGCGGGTGCGCGGACGAAGCTCCAGGAGGCGCTGCTTCCGGAGCTGATGACGGTCGTGCGGCATCTGTCGACGGACCAGGAGACCACGCGCAAGACGCTGTGGCGGCTGTTCGACGGGACGCTCGTGGAGTCGGTGCTGATGCGGTACCCGGACCGGGTCACCATGTGCATCAGCTCGCAGGCCGGATGCGGGATGAACTGTCCGTTCTGCGCGACCGGGCAGGCCGGGCTGGACCGGAATCTGTCCACCGCCGAGATCGTCCATCAGATCGTGGACGGGATGAGGGCGCTCAGGGACGGTGAGATTCCCGGCGGGCCCGCGCGGCTGTCCAACATCGTCTTCATGGGGATGGGCGAGCCGCTCGCCAACTACAACCGGGTCGTCGGGGCCATTCGCCGGCTCACCGATCCGGAGCCAGACGGGCTGGGGCTGTCGCAGCGTGGGATCACCGTGTCCACGGTCGGACTGGTGCCCGCCATCCACCGGTTCTCCGACGAGGGCTTCAAGTGCCGGCTCGCCATCTCCCTGCACGCGCCGGACGACGAACTGCGCGACACCCTCGTCCCCGTGAACACCCGGTGGAAGGTGCGCGAGGTCCTGGACGCCGGGTGGGAGTACGCGGCCAAGTCCGGGCGTCGGCTGTCCATCGAGTACGCGCTGATCCGGGACATCAACGACCAGGCATGGCGCGGTGACCGGCTGGGCCGGCTGCTCAGGGGCAAGCCGGTGCATGTGAACCTGATTCCGCTGAACCCGACTCCGGGCTCCAAGTGGACCGCCTCCCGGCCCGAGGACGAGAAGGCCTTCGTCGAGGCCATCGCCGCACACGGCGTGCCGGTGACCATCCGGGACACCCGGGGCCAGGAGATCGACGGGGCGTGCGGTCAGCTCGCGGCGACCGAGAGGTAGTCTGAGACCCGTACGTACATATTCATATTCCGACAGGGGAGCGCCACAGCGCTGAGAGTGCGGCATCCGGGCCGCAGACCCTCTGAACCTCGCCCAGGTCATTCTGGGTAGGAAGTTCGGTCATCACTCAAGCTGTTGCGCCCTGCCCGGGAGCCCTCGAAGCGACGAGGGTCCCGGGCAGGGCCGCGTCTCTTCCTGGTCACCTCCAGGAGGATTGAATTCAGTGGGCATCACCAGGAGAGCAACGGTTCTCGTCGTCGGCCTCGGGCTCGTCACGCTGTCCGCGTGCGGCTCGTCCTCGGACGACACCGGCGCCGGCGGCTCCAAGACCGTCACCCTCGTCAGCCACGGCTCCTTCGCCTACTCCAAGGACGTGCTGAAGGCGTTCGAGAAGGAGTCCGGGTACGAGGTCAAGGTGCTGAAGAGCGGCGACGCCGGGCAGGCCGTCAACCAGGCCATCCTGACCAAGGACAACCCGCAGGGCGACGTCTTCTTCGGCGTCGACAACACGCTGCTCTCGCGCGCGCTCGACAACGGCCTCTTCCAGTCGTACGAGGCGAAGGGGCTCGACAAGGTCGGGGCCGAGTACCAGTTGGACAAGGACGAGCACCGGGTCACACCCATCGACTCCGGTGACATCTGCGTCAACTACGACAAGGCGTACTTCGAGAAGAACAAGATCGAGCCGCCGAAGACCTTCGACGATCTGATCAAGCCCGAGTACAAGGACCTTCTCGTCACCGAGAACGCCTCCACATCCTCGCCGGGGCTCGGCTTCGTCCTCGGTACGGCCGCGAAGTACGGCGACGGTGGCTGGGAGGGTTACTGGGAGAAGCTCAAGGCCAACGGTGTGAAGGTCGTCGACGGCTGGGAGCAGGCGTACTACCAGGAGTTCTCCGGATCGACGGACGGCAGGAAGGCCGGGGGTGACCGGCCGCTCGTCGTCTCGTACGCCTCCTCGCCGCCCGCCGAGGTCGTCTACGCGGACCCGCGCCCGAAGACCGCGCCGACCGGGGTCGCCGAGGGGACCTGCTTCCGGCAGATCGAGTTCGCGGGGCTGCTGAGCAACGCGAAGAACGCCGAGGGCGGCAAGGCGCTGATCGACTTCCTGATCTCGAAGCGGTTCCAGGAGGACATGCCGCTCAACATGTTCGTGTACCCGGTGGTCGAGGGCGCGTCCGTGCCGGCCGAGTTCACCGAGTACGGGCCCGCGGCGAAGGACCCCGAGAGCATGGCGCCGGAGAAGATCGCCGAGAACCGTGACCAGTGGGTCAAGTCGTGGACCTCCCTCGTACTGAAGTAGTCAAGGCTGCTGAGGCAGTCAAGGCGGCTGAGGCGGCCAAGGTGGCTGAGTCAGCCGAGACGGCCGAGGGCGCCGGTTCGGCTGGGGACGTCGGGTCGGTCCGAGCCGCAGCGCGTCGATCTCGTCCGTCCCGTCGACCCCGTTCACCCCATTCACCCCGTCCCGGTCGGTCGGGCGGGGCGGCTCGGGTCGGTCTCATGGCGGTGCCCGTCGTGTTCTTCGGGGTCTTCTTCGCCTACCCCGTCGCCGCGATCGTCGTCCGGGGGCTCAAGGCGGACGGCACCTGGCACCTCGGGCGGATCGGGGAGGTGCTGGGGGATGCCGGGATCCGGCACGTGCTCTGGTTCACCACCTGGCAGGCGCTCGTCTCGACCGCGCTCACGCTGGCGATCGCGCTCCCCGGCGCATATGTGTTCGCGCGCTTCGATTTCAGGGGCAAGGAACTCCTGCGGGCGGTCGTGACCGTGCCGTTCGTCCTGCCGACCGTGGTCGTCGGGACCGCGTTCCTCGCGCTGGTCGGGCGCGGCGGGCTCTTCGACGAGCTGTGGGGCGTACGGCTGGACACGACGGTCTGGGCGATCCTCCTCGCGCATGTGTTCTTCAACTACGCCGTCGTCGTCCGGACCGTCGGCGGGCTCTGGTCGCAGCTCGACCCGCGGCAGGAGGAGGCCGCGCGGATGCTCGGCGCGTCCCCGTTCGCGGCCTGGCGCAAGGTGACCCTCCCGGCGCTCGCGCCCGCCGTGGCCGCCGCCGCGCTGATGGTCTTCCTCTTCACCTTCACCTCGTTCGGGGTGGTGCAGATCCTCGGCGGGCCGACGTTCTCCACCCTCGAAGTGGAGATCTACCGGCAGACCTCGGAGATCTTCGACCTGTCCACCGCCGCCGTGCTGACGCTGGTGCAGTTCGCCGCGGTCGGGCTGATCCTCGCCGTGCACGCCTGGACCGTCCGGCGGCGGGAGACCGCCCTGCGTCTGGTGGACGCCTCGCTCACCGCCCGGCGACCGCGCGGGGCCGGGCAGTGGGCACTGCTGGGCGTGGTCCTCGTGACGGTCGTCGTGCTGATCCTGCTGCCGTTGGGCGTGCTGGTGGAGCGGTCGCTCGACGCACCCGGCTTTGGTTACTACAAGGCGCTGACCAGTGACGAGAGCGGAATCTTCCTGGTCCCGCCGATCGAAGCGGTCGGGAACTCGCTGCGCTACGCGGCCGCCGCGACCGCCATCGCCCTGCTCGTCGGCGGACTCGCCGCCACCGCGCTCACCCGGCGGGCGGGCCGGCTCGTGAGGGGCTTCGACGCGCTGCTGATGCTGCCGCTCGGGGTGTCCGCGGTGACCGTCGGCTTCGGGTTCTTGATCGCGCTGGACGAGCCGCCGCTGGACCTGCGGTCGTCCTGGATCCTGGTACCGCTCGCCCAGGCCCTGGTCGGCGTCCCCTTCGTGGTGCGGACCATGCTGCCCGTCCTCCGGGCGGTGGACGAACGGCTGCGGGAGGCGGCGGCCGTGCTCGGGGCGTCGCCGTGGCGGGTGTGGCGCGAGGTCGACCTGCCCCTGGTGCGGCGGGCCTTGCTGGTCGCGGCCGGGTTCGCCTTCGCCGTGTCGCTCGGGGAGTTCGGGGCGACCGTCTTCATCGCGCGCGCCGACAATCCGACGCTGCCGGTCGCCGTGGCACGGCTGCTCGGACGGCCCGGCGAGCTCAACTACGGCCAGGCGATGGCCCTTTCGACGATTCTGATGGTGGTGTGCGCGGTGGCCCTGCTGGTGCTGGAACGCCTCCGTACCGATCGGACGGGGGAGTTCTGATGGTGCTGCTCAGGCTTGAGGACGCGACCGTACGGTTCGACGGGCGGTCCGTGCTCGACGCGGTCGACCTGGAGGTCGCCGAGCACGAGATCGTGTGCGTGCTGGGGCCCAGCGGCAGTGGCAAGTCGACGCTGCTGCGGGTGGTCGCCGGGCTCCAGCTCCTCGACGGCGGACGGGTCTCGCTCGACGGGCAGGACCAGCGCGGCGTGCCCGCCCACAAGCGCGGTGTCGGCCTGATGTTCCAGGACCACCAGCTCTTCCCGCAGCGGGACGTGGCGGGCAACGTCGCTTTCGGACCCCGAATGCACGGCGCGGCGAAGGACGAACGCGCCGTACGGGTACGGGAGTTGCTGGAGCTGGTCGGGCTGCCCGGGGCCGCGCGCCGGCGCGTCGGGGAGCTGTCCGGGGGCGAGCAGCAGCGGGTGGCGTTGGCCCGGGCCCTCGCGCCGCGCCCCCGGCTGCTGATGCTCGACGAGCCCCTCGGCCAGCTGGATCGATCGCTGCGGGAGCGTCTGGTCGTCGAACTCCGGGAGCTTTTCGGCGAGTTGGGGACCACCGTGTTGGCGGTCACGCACGACCAGGGCGAGGCGTTCGCGCTGGCCGACCGGGTCGTGGTGATGCGGGACGGGCGGATCGCCCAGTCCGGTACGCCCCTCGAGGTGTGGCGGCGACCGGCCGACGAGTTCGTGGCCCGTTTCCTCGGCTTCGACAACGTGGTCGACGCGACCGTGACCGGGCAGGCGGCGGACACGGCGTGGGGCAAGGTACCGGTCCCGGAGGGCTCATCGCAGGGGGCGTGCGCGCTGCTCGTGCGGCCCGCCGGCGTACGACTGGTGGACGTGGCGGACGGGCTGCGCTGCACGGTGGCCGCGCGCACGTTCCGGGGCACGCATGTCGCCCTGCACCTCCAGCCGGAGGGCGCACCACGGCTGGAGGCGGCGTGCGCGCTGCGGGACGCGCCGGAGCCCGGGGACGAGGTCGGCGTGCGCTTCGACGCGGCCGAAATCGTGGTGCTGGGGGCCGGTCCCGCCGCATAAGGTGCGGCACCATGGCGATGCGTACGCAAGAACCCCGGGCGCGGCATGAGCGCTACTGTGCCGAGATCGAGCTGCAGGTAAGGAAGTTGCGGGACCTGGTGACCTCCGGCGCGGATCTGTCGGCGACCGTGCCGACCTGTCCCGACTGGTCGCTGGAACAACTGCTGCGGCACACCGGCGGCGCCCTGCGCTGGGTCGAACTGAACGTACGGACCCGGGCGAAGGAGGAGGTCCCGGAGGCGGACGTCCCGCTGTACGACGGACCGGAGCGGCAGGGGGACCCGGCCGCGCTGGACGCCTGGCTGGCCGAGACCGGCGAGATGACCGTGGCCACGTTGCGCGAGGCGGGCCCCGAGGCGCCCGTGTGGTCGTGGGGGTGGGAGCACAGTGCGGGGTTCTGGGCCCGCAGGATGGCCCACGAGCAGGTCGTCCACGGAGCCGATGCCGCGCTCACCGTCGGACGGGCGGTCGAGGTGGCACCGGAGATCGCCGCCGACGCGATCGACGAGTGGCTGGAGATCGTGGAGTTCGTGCAGCGGACCATGCCGCACGACGAGGCGGCCGAACTGCGCGGTCCGGGGCGCAGCATCCACCTTCACGCCACCGACACCTCCGCCGAGGTCGGCGCCGAGCGGAGCGAGATGGGGGTCCCCTCGCCCGAAGGGTGGGGGAGGGTGGTCGAGCTGACCGAGGACGTGGTGCGCTGGCGGCGCGGCCATGAGAAGGCGACGGTCGCGCTGCGCGGCCCGCTGACCGAGGTACTGCTCGCCTTCTACCGCCGACTACCGCCGGACGGTGGTGAGTTGCAGGTGCTGGGGGACCGGGAGCTGCTGGACTTCTGGCTGGAGCGGGCCACGTTCGGGTGAGCGCGCCCCGGAACGGCGGGTGGCCCGTACCCCGTGGTGAAGGGGCACGGGCCACTGCCCTGGGGAACAGGGATCAGCGTGTGGAGGCCCCACGCCGCCGCATGCTGTAGTACACGGCACCGGCGCCGAGGGCGACCAGGGCGGCCGCGGCGCCGGCGATCGTGCCGGTGTTGGAGTCGGCGCCGGTCTCGGCGAGGTCGGAGTCGCCTTCGGGGGAGGGGGCGTTGTCGCCGTCCGAACCCGCGGTCGCGGTGCCCTCGGACTCCGACGCGGTGGGGGACGTCTTGGTCCGGGACGGCTCGCCCTCGTCCCCGCCCGTCTCCTTGCCCGTCTCCTTGTCTCCGTCCTTGCCGTTGTCCTTGTTCTTGTCCTTGTCCGTCTTCTCGTCGGTCGAGGGCTTCTTCGGGGCCTTCTCGGCGGCCGGCGGGGTGATGGCCTCGGCCGGGCAGGCCTCCGCGGGGGCCACCAGGATCGGCAGGTCCTCGTCGACGTAGTCCTCCGCCTTGACGTGGATGCGGTACTCGGCGTTCGGCTCCCAGTCCTCGTCGAAGGTGACGGTGACGCCCTTGGCGGTGGAGTCGACGATCGTCCGGGTGCCGACCATGCGCAGGTCGGCCCCGTTGTTCTCCAGGTAGACGCTGATCTCGGCCTTGACGCCCAGCGGGTCCACGTCGGTCACCCGGATGACCCCCGTGTCGCCCTCGCACTCGGCGACCGCGGAGAAGTCCTTGATGGTGGATGCCATGGCGTTGCCCGCGACACCGAGCACGAGTGCGGCGGCGGCGAAAGCAACACCGATGGAGCGCGAAGTCCGCGCGCTACGGGGAGATATGGACACGTTTGCCCTTCAAGGGAAGCACAGGGGAGTGGGGGTGACGGAGGGCCGCTGGGGGAGCGGCTTCCCCATGTGCCTCACAGGTTTATAAGCGCGCCATAAGCGATGTCAATCCGAAGAAGTGTTTGGACGGTCCCCAGAAGTGTTTGAACGGTCCCCGAGACGCGCCAAGGCCTCCGGCACCTCCTCGATCCGGTCGACCAACGCGATCCGGGCCTCCATCGAACGGCCCCGCGCCAGCGATCGCAGCAGTGGCCAGGTCGGCAGCCTCTCCGTCCAGTGGGCCCGGTCGACGAGCACCATGGGGGTCGGTTCGCCGCGTGACTCGTAGTAGTTGGGGGTCGCGTTGTCGAAGATCTCCTGAACGGTTCCGGCGGCTCCGGGCAGGAAGACGACGCCGGCGCCGCAGCGGGCGAGGAGGCCGTCCTCGCGGGTGGCGTTGGCGAAGTACTTGGCGATGTGCGAGGCGAACGGGTTCGGCGGCTCGTGGCCGTAGAACCAGGTGGGGATGCCGACGGAGGCGCCGCCCCTCGGCCAGCGGGTGCGCACCTCGAAGGCGGCGCTCGCCCAGTCGGTGATCGACGGCGTGAACATCGGTGCCTTCGCCAGCAGTCGCAGCGCCTCGGTGAGCATCTCGTCGCCGTACGGGGCCGCGTAGGCGCCCACGTTCGCCGCCTCCATCGCGCCCGGACCACCCCCGGTGGCGACCGTGAGACCCGAGCGGGCCAGGGTGCGGCCGAGGCGGGCGGCGCCCTCGTACTCCTCGGCGCCGCGCGCCATCGCGTGGCCGCCCATCACCCCCACCACCCGGGCCTTGGAGAGGAGTTCGTCGAGGGCGTCCGAGACGGAGTCGTCGTGGACGGCGCGCAGCATGGAGGCGTAGACGTCCCGGTCGGCCTTGGTGCGTTGGAACCAGGCGTACGCGCGGGCGTCGGGTGTGGCCTCGTAGCCGCCGTCGGACAGGGACGCGAAGAGTTCGTCGGGGGAGTAGAGCAGGCCCCGGTACGGGTCGAAGGGCAGACCGGGGACGGGTGGGAAGACCAGGGCGCCGTCCGTGCGTATCTTCGCCGCCGCCTCCGGGCGCATCGGGCAGCCGAGGAAGACGGCCTCCGCCGTGTCGGTGGCGAGCAGTTCACGCGTACGGTCCGTCAGATCGACGGCCTGGACGCGGAATCCGGCGAGGGTGCCCCGTGCCGAGACGGTCGCGTCGAACTCCTCGATCGTCTCGATCTCGTGGTCGTCGTGGTGGGCCGCGTGGGCGGGCAGCGTCTGCACCCGTCCATGCTAGGTCGCTCCGCCGGGTTGGCCGGGGTGCCCAGGGGTCGGGGGCGATCAGGTGTGGCGGGTGCGCGTGGGTGGGGGCTCGCGCAGTTCCCCGCGCCCCTGACGGGCGCGGGGGTACGCGTCGGGTGGACCGGCGGAGCGTTCAGCCCTCGATCGCGGACGGGTCCATCCATACGACCTCCCAGGTGTGGCCGTCGAGGTCGTCGAAGGCGCGGCCGTACATGAAGTCCATCTCCTGCACCTTCTCCGACGCGGTGCCGCCGGCGGCGACCGCCTTCTCGACCAGTTCGTCGACCTTCGCGCGGCTCTCGGCGCTCAGACAGAGCAGCACCTCGCTGGTCTTCGAGGCATCCGCGATCTCCTTCTTGGTGAAGGTCGCGTAGAACGGCTTGGTGAGCAGCATCGCCACGATGGTGTCGCTGATCACGACGGAGGCCGCGTTCTCGTCGCTGAACTGGGGGTTGAGCGAGTAGCCGAGCTCCGTGAAGAACTTCTTCGAGGCGTCGAGGTCGTTCACGGGCAGGTTCACGAAGATCATCTGCTGGTACATGGCGGGGTCGCTCCTGTATCCGTCGTATCCGTTTCGGTCCGTTCGGAGGGGTAGACCGAGGGCCCCGGCGAAACTCATCGCCGCGCGCGAACTTTTTTCGTACGAGTTCTCAGGCGGCCAGCGGTAGCGCCGCGACCTGGGCGATCGTCCAGGTCAGGGTGCCGAACACGGCGAGGAGGGCGCCCGCGCGGAGCAGGGCCGCCTGCCGGGGCAGGGCGCGGGGCGCCCCCAGCCGCACCAGCGCGGCCATGGTGTCCGCGCGGGCCCGCCGAGCCTCGACGGCGGCTGTCGCGAGGGTGAGCACGGCGCAGCCGGCGACCACGAGCGCGCCCAACAGGGTCAGCGGGCCGACCGTGGGGCGTACGCCTGAGGCCAGCGTCACCATGGCGTACGCGCCGGAGGCCACCGCGCAGACCACGCCGAGCGGGCGACCGATGCGCCGGGCCTCCTCCTGGAGCACGCGCCCGGCGAGGAGCCGCCGTGCGCCGGGGCGTACGGACTGGAGCAGGCGTCCGGTGAGGTGGGTGAGGCCGGGCCCGGTGAGGACCAGCCCCAGGGCGGTGAGCAGCCAGCCGCCGAGGACGCCCGCGGGGCTGTCGGCGAAGCCGCCGGGGAGGGTGAGGCCGGAGTGTTCGCCGGACCGGCCGGCGTAGGTCTCCAGGGCGAGGCCGACGGCGAGCACCGTGATGCCCCAGGGGAGGCCGCCGGGGGCCGGTCGCGGTGCCGGCGGTTCCGTCGGCTCATGAGCGGTCTCGGAGACGGTCCCTTCCTCGTTGTCCGGCTCCTCCTCGTACCTCGTGGCGCCCGCCGGGGGCGCGGTGCGCCGGCCGATGGCGAAGGTGTCGTACGCCATGAAGCGGGTTCGGGGGCCGGTGGGCCGGGTCCTGGTGTCCTTGGGGCGCAGGACGAGTGCGGTGGTGACGGAGGCGGCGGCCGGGACGACGCTGAGGAGGGTGAGGGCGGCCGGGAGGGGCAGGGGCCGTCCGGCGGCGAGGACGTCCATGGCCGCGCCGTCGAAGGGGAGGCCGGTGAGGTCGCCGCGCAGATGGAGGAAGAAGAGGAGGGCGAGGAGGGAGCCGAGGACGGTGGACAGGGCCGTGGTGACCGCGGAGATGGCCATGAAGTGGCTGGGGCCGAGGCCGATCGCGGAGAGCCGGGGCGGGGCGGGTGCCAGGGTCGGTGCGGGCGACCGTCACCGCGAAGTACAGTGGCGGCGGCGGGCGCCACGCACCAGGCCAGGCGGGCACCGGCCGGACGGGGCGTGCGGGTGGGCCATGGCGTGGCCGAGGGCGCAGAGCAGCAGGAAGCCGGTGCCGCCGGCGGCCGCGGCCACCAGGAGCCGGCGGAGCTGGACCACGGGGTGGGCCCGGCGGGCTAGACGGAGAGCGAGCACGCTGCCCGGCCTTCCCCGTCGGCCGCGGAGGGCCGCGCCGCCCCGGCCGACGGACCCTCGGCTCCGCCGGACTGCCGGGCTTCCCCTTCGGCGGGGGGCCGGGTTTCTCCTTCGGTGGCGGGGCGTACGACTTCTGTGGTGGGGGCCGGTTGTTCGTCGGCTTGGGCGGGCTGCCTGGTGGCGTTTTCGGCGGGTGACGGGGCTTGTCCTTCGGTGGGCGGCCGGGCCTCTCCTTCGGCTGCGGGGCGAACCACTTCGGTGGCGGGGCGGTCGGCATCCATGGCGAGGGCCGGGCGACCGTCGGCTCCGCCGGACTGCCGGGCTTCCCCTTCGGCGGGGGCCGGGTTTCTCCTTCGGTGGCGGGGCGTACGACTTCTGCGGTGGGGGCGGTTGTTCGTCGGCGGCTTGGGGCGTGGGTCGGGCTTTCCCTTCGGCGGGTGGCCGGGCATCCCCTCGGCTGCGGGCGGGGCCGCCTCCGGCGTGGGGAGGGAGGCTTCGGGGCCGTGGCCTCGGGCGGGTCGCCGGGGTGGGGGCGTTGTCGTGTCGGGGGTGGGCCCGTTCGGTGTCGTGGTGACTGGGTTCGGCCGAGGCGGTGCGGGGCGGCGCGGGAGGGGGGCCGGTGGGGTGCGGCGGTCGGTGCGGGGCTCGGGGGGCGTGGTGGCGGGCAGGTGAACCGTCTTCACTTGGCGGCCGTCCAGGAGGGACACCGTGCGGTCTGCCAGGGCCGCCGTGTCGGGGTCGTGGGTGGCGAGGACGACCGTGATCCGGTGGGAGCGGGCCGCCGTGGTGAGCGTGCGCAGGACGTGGGTGTGTTCGGCGCGGTGCAGCGGGGCGGTCGGTTCGTCGGCGAAGAGGACCGTGGGGGCGCAGACGAGGGCGCGGGCCACCACCACGCGCTGGCGCTCCGACTGGCGGAGGGCGTGCGGGCGCTTGCGGGCCAGGTCGCGAACGTCGAGGCGCTCCAGCCACTCCAGGGCGGCGGCCTTGGCGGCCCGACGCCCGGTGCCGCGCAGCATGAGCGGCAGGGCGGTGTTCTCCCAGACGTTCAGCTCGGGGACGAGGACCGGCTCGGGGTCGATCCACCCGAAGCGGTCGAGCCGCAGCCGTTCCCGGGCGAGCGCCCCCATCGTGTGCACGGGGACGCTGTTGAACCACACCTCTCCCCGCTGGGCCCGCAACTGTCCGGACAGGCACCGCAGGAGCGTGGTCTTGCCGCTGCCGCGCGGGCCGGTGACGGCGAGGATCTCGCCCTCCCGGACCCCCATCGACACACCGTGCAGGGCGGGCGTGCCGTCGTGCGCGTAGGTCAGACCACGTGCCCAGAGCACGTCGTTGTCCGGCGGGGCCACCATGGGCGTACACCTCGGTTCGGATCAGGATTGCCGGGGGAGCCCCCCGTCCGGGGGAACGAAGGCAGGGCCGATCGGTTACAGAGGCACGCTAGGGAGTCGGGGCGGCGGGGGGCGGACAGCACACGGCCCGGGGCGCCCCCATCTCACTCGGATGGGGGCGCCCCGGGCCGCGAGACGGGCGGTTCGCGCCCCACCGCCGGAAGGCGACGAGGCCGGAGACCGCGGCGGTGGGGTGTGACGGGTGCGGCGCCCGCACCAGATCGCAGACGGCAAGCTGCCTACAGCAGGGTCCACGCCTCCGTCAGCGTCGCGCGCAGGATCTGTTCGATCTCGTCGAAGGTCGACTGGTCGGAGATCAGCGGCGGGGCGAGCTGCACGACCGGGTCGCCGCGGTCGTCGGCCCGGCAGTAGAGGCCGTTCTCGAACAGCTTCTTCGACAGGAAGCCGTAGAGGATCCGCTCGGTCTCGTTGTCGTCGAAGCTCTCCTTCGTCGCCTTGTCCTTGACCAGCTCGATTCCGTAGAAATAGCCGTTGCCGCGGACGTCGCCGACGATCGGCAGGTCGTGCAGCTTCTCCAGGGTGGACCGGAAGGCCGCCTCGTTGTCGAGGACGTGCTGGTTGAGCTTCTCGCGCTCGAACAGGTCGAGGTTGGCGAGGCCGACGGCCGCGGAGACCGGGTGGCCGCCGAAGGTGTAGCCGTGCAGGAAGGTGTTGTCGCCCTTGTAGAAGGGCTCGGCTATGCGGTCCGAGACGACGCAGGCGCCGATCGGGGAGTAGCCGGAGGTCATGCCCTTGGCGCAGGTGATCATGTCCGGGACGTAGCCGAACTTGTCGCAGGCGAACATCGTGCCGAGCCTGCCGAAGGCGCAGATGACCTCGTCCGACACCAGCAGGACGTCGTACTGGTCGCAGATCTCGCGGACCCGCCGGAAGTAGCCGGGCGGCGGCGGGAAGCAGCCCCCGGCGTTCTGCACCGGCTCCAGGAAGACGGCCGCGACCGTCTCCGGACCCTCGAAGAGGATCTGCTGCTCGATCTGGTCGGCGGCCCAGCGGCCGAAGGCCTCCGGGTCGTCGCCGTGGATCGGGGCGCGGTAGATGTTGGTGTTCGGGACCTTGTGCGCGCCCGGCACCAGCGGCTCGAAGGGGGCCTTCAGGGCCGGCAGGCCGGTGATGGACAGGGCGCCCTGCGGGGTGCCGTGGTAGGCGACGGCACGGGAGATGACCTTGTACTTGGTCGGCTTGCCCTGGAGCTTGAAGTACTGCTTGGCGAGCTTCCAGGCCGTCTCGACCGCCTCGCCGCCGCCGGTGGTGAAGAAGACCTTGTTCAGATCGCCGGGCGCATGGGAGGCGATACGTTCCGCCAGCTCGACGGCCTTCGGGTGGGCGTACGACCACACCGGGAAGAAGGCCAGCTCCTGCGCCTGCTTGAACGCGGTCTCCGCCAGTTCGGTGCGGCCGTGGCCGGCCTGGACCACGAAGAGACCGGCGAGACCGTCGAGGTACCGCTTGCCCTTGTCGTCGTAGATGTACGTGCCCTCGCCCCGGACGATGGTGGGGACCGGGGAGTTCTCGTACGAGGACATGCGGGTGAAGTGCATCCACAGGTGGTCGTACGCGGTCTGGCTGAGGTCCTTGGGGCTCACGGCTTATCCGTCCTCACGGTCATCGGGTTCCCCACATGTAGGTCTGCTTCTTGAGCTTGAGGTAGACGAAGCTCTCGGTGGAGCGCACGCCGGGCAGGGTCCGGATGCGCTTGTTGATGACCTCCAGGAGGTGGTCGTCGTCTTCGCAGACGACCTCCGCCATCAGGTCGAAGGAGCCGGCGGTGATCACGATGTACTCGACCTCCGACATGGCCGTCAGGGCGTCCGCCACGGGATCCAGATCGCCGTCGACGTTGATGCCGAGCATCGCCTGCCGCCGGAAACCCACGGTGAGCGGGTCGGTGACGGCGACGATCTGCATCACGCCCTGGTCGAGCAGCTTCTGGACGCGCTGGCGCACGGCCGCCTCGGAGAGGCCGACGGCCTTGCCGATCGCGGCGTACGGCCGACGGCCGTCCTCCTGCAGCTGCTCGACGATGGCGAGGGAGACGGCGTCCAACTGGGGAGTGCCGTTCCTGGGCTCCTTGGAGTCCTTGGAGTCCTTCTGCTCTGAGCTTCGACTGGCCACGGGCACACTGTGCACGACGTCTCGACAGTTCCGCAAGGCTGAACCGATGAAATTCGTTGTTTACGAGGTCGTAGCTTGCGGATTTCGCAGTCAGCGAGGTGTCAGGGGTGTTGAAAACGTGGGGCGGCGGATTAGGGTGGTGTCTCAAGGGATGGACACCCCAACCTGGACACCGAACCTGGAGGGCCGGCAGTGAGCACCGAGCTGGGTCGACTGCGCACGCTACGAAACTACGTCGACGGGGAGTTCCGTGACGCCGTCGACGGACGGACCACCGAGGTGGTCAACCCCGCGACGGGCGAGGCCTACGCGACCGCGCCCCTGTCGGGTCAGGCCGATGTCGACGCGGCGATGGCCGCCGCCGAGGCCGCGTTCCCGGGCTGGCGGGACACGACCCCGGCCGAGCGTCAGAAGGCCCTGCTGAAGATCGCCGACGCGTTCGAGGAGCGGGCCGAGGAACTCATCGCGGCGGAGGTGGAGAACACGGGCAAGCCGATCGGGCTGACCCGCTCCGAGGAGATCCCGCCGATGGTGGACCAGATCCGCTTCTTCGCGGGCGCCGCGCGGATGCTGGAGGGCCGCTCGGCCGGAGAGTACATGGAGGGCATGACCTCGATCGTCCGCCGTGAGCCGGTCGGTGTCTGCGCCCAGGTCGCGCCCTGGAACTACCCGATGATGATGGCCGTGTGGAAGTTCGCGCCGGCGATCGCCGCGGGCAACACGGTCGTGCTGAAGCCGTCGGACACGACGCCCGCGTCGACCGTCCTGATGGCCGAGATCATCGGGGCGATCCTGCCCAAGGGCGTCTTCAACGTCATCACCGGCGACCGTGACACCGGCCGGCTGATGGTCGAGCACCCGGTCCCGGCCATGGCGTCCATCACCGGGTCCGTGCGAGCCGGCATGTCCGTCGCCGAGTCCGCGTCCAGGGACCTTAAGCGGGTCCACCTGGAGCTGGGCGGCAAGGCGCCGGTCGTCGTCTTCGCCGACACCGACATCGCCAAGGCCGTCGAGGACATCTCGGTGGCGGGCTTCTTCAACGCCGGGCAGGACTGTACGGCCGCGACCCGTGTCCTCGTCCAGGAGGGCATCCACGACGAGTTCGTGGCCGCGCTCGCGAAGGCGGCGGCCGAGACGAAGACCGGGCAGCCGGACGACGAGGACGTGCTGTACGGCCCGCTCAACAACCCCAACCAGCTCAAGCAGGTCGCCGGGTTCATCGAGCGGCTGCCGGCCCACGCCAAGGTCGAGGCCGGTGGCCACCAGGTCGGTGAGAAGGGGTACTTCTACGCGCCGACCGTCGTCTCCGGGCTGAAGCAGGACGACGAGATCATCCAGAAGGAGGTCTTCGGGCCGGTCATCACCGTGCAGTCCTTCTCCGACGAGGGACAGGCCGTCGAGTGGGCGAACGGCGTGGAGTACGCGCTGGCCTCGTCGGTGTGGACGAAGGACCACGGGCGGGCCATGCGGATGTCGAAGGCGCTGGACTTCGGGTGTGTGTGGATCAACACGCACATCCCGCTGGTCGCGGAGATGCCGCACGGCGGGTTCAAGAAGTCCGGGTACGGCAAGGACCTCTCGGGTTACGGGTTCGACGACTACACGCGGATCAAGCACGTGATGACGTCGCTGGACTGAGGGTTCGGTTGTCGGCTGAGGGTTCGTCGTGGTTGATCGCGCAGTTCCCCGCGCCCTCGTAGGGCCTTCGGCCCATCGGGGCGCGGGGGCCCGTATGTTCACGCGTCGCTCCCTGCTGGGTGTGGGGGCGGCTTTCGGCGCACTCGCCGGGTGCGGTGTGCCCGCCGCCTACGTGGCGCCCGGGGACCGGGCCGGGGTCGACCTCTCGGCCCGGGACAAGCGGCTGAGCTGGTCGAACTGGCCGCTCTACATCGACACGGACGACGAGGACGACACACGGCGGCCGACGCTGGAGGCGTTCGAGGAGCGCACCGGGATCGCCGTCGACTACGTCGAGGAGATCAACGACAACGACGAGTTCTTCGGCAAGATCGGCCCGGCTCTGATGAACCATCAGCAGACCGGCCGTGACCTCGTCGTCGTCAGTGACTGGATGTGCGCGCGGTTCGTACGGCTCGGCTGGGTGCAGGAGATGGACCGGGCCCGGCAGCCCAACGTCGGCCGCCATCTCGATCCGCAGCTCCGGTCGCCCGCCTTCGATCCGGGCCGGGCCTGCACGGTGCCGTGGCAGTCGGGAATCACCGGTATCGCGTACAACCGGCGGAAGGTGGGCCGCGAGATACGCCGGGTCGCCGACCTGTGGGCGGACGACCTCAAGGGGCGGGTCACCCTGTTCTCCGGTCCGGACGAGGCGTTCGCGTTGCTGATGCAGGCCAACGGGGTCGATGTGACCCGCTGGACGGCGGACGACTTCCACACCGTCTGCGACCAGGTCGCCTCCCGCGTCCGGGCCGGCCACATCCGCCGCCTCACGGGCAACGACTACATCAAGGACCTCTCCAGCGGGGACGTCCTCGCCTGCCAGGCCTACTCGGGGGACGTGATCCAACTCCAGGCCGACGACCCGGACATCCGGTTCGTCGTGCCCGAGGAGGGCGCCGAACTCTGGTCCGAGTCCCTGATGATCCCCAACCTCGCACGCCACAAGGCGAGCGCCGAGCGCCTCGTCGACCACTACTACGACCCCGAGGTGGCCGCCGAGCTCGCCGCCTGGGTCAACTACGTGTGCCCCGTCCCGGCGGCCCGCGACGTCCTGGCCTCGGCCAAGGACCGGGAGACCGCCGCCCTCGCCGAGGACCCCCTGATCTTCCCCGACGACGTGATGCGCGCCCGGCTCGCGGTCGCCCGGGACATCACCTCCGGGGAGCGGCGCGAGTTCGCCCGGCGGTGGAACGGGATCGTGGGGCTCTAGGGACGGGCGGTGTGCCGCTGAGGGGTCGCCTCCGGGGCGGTACCGGCGTTGGGGAAGGCGGGGGAGGGCCGTCGTGCGGCCGAACCGTCGGGTGGTCCTCTCCGACCTCGTCGGTATCGAGAGCAGGAGGGGCCGTCATGCGGCTGACCGACCATGTCACGCTCGTCGCCAGCGGAGCGTACGGATTCGATCTGAGCGACGCGTCGGACTGCCACGTCTATCTGGTGAGGGGCGCCCGGCACAGTGCGCTCGTGGACGCCGGAGCGGGCCGGTCCGCCGAGGCGATCGTGCGCGCGGTGCGTGCAACCGGCGCCGACCCCGGTCATCTCCTTCTCACCCACGGCCACGCCGACCACGCGGGTGGAGCCGCCGCGCTCGCCGAACGGCTGCCCGGACTGCGCGTGCTGGCCGGCGCCGAAGCCACGGGCTGGATCGCGACGGGCGACGAAGCGGGCGTCAGCCTGGACCGCGGAAAGGCCTCCGGGTACTACCCGGCCGACTACACCTTCGCCCCCTGCCCCCGGGTCGAGGCGCTGGCAGACGGCGTGGAGATCGACCTCGGTGGCGGCGTGGTCCTGCGGGCCGTCGCTACGCCCGGGCACGCGGACGGCCACCTCTGCTACCACCTGCGCACCCCCGACCACCAGGCACTCTTCTCCGGGGACTGTGTCTTCACCGGGGGACGCGTCTCCCTGCAGAACCTGCACGACTGCCGGGTCCCCGAGTACGCCGCCAGTCTGACCCGGCTGGCCGCGCTGGACGTGGACGCGCTGTTCCCCGGCCATCACGAGATCTCGCTCGCGCGGGCCGGACGGCACCTGGCGGCGGCCCGTGACATCCTCGCCCGTGGACTGCTGCCGAAGAGCACCACATGACTCCGTAGTGACTCGGTAATGACTCCGTACGACTCTGTGCGGACTTGGGTGAATACGCCTGACTTCCTTTCTCTTCAGGCCGTTCCGGGGGTAATTGGGGCGAGCGAATTCGTGGCGACCCTGTGGAGATAATGCAACGGTCCGGCGCGTGGTGGCGTTTTATCGGCCTTTCGTAGTCGATTCGCACCGGGCGGATTCATCGACCAAGGGTTGCGGCGCATCTCGTCGTGCCGTAGTTACGTGAATCATGAACCTGTTCACCCGTGCTGCGTCCCTGCGCCGCCCGGCAGCCCCCACAGCCTCGCGACTCCCCCACGAGTCCGGGGCATTCGCTCCCGACGGCACGTCCGACCCCGCCCTCACGATGCTGACCGGCGAATGGATGATCGACGCGGCGCACAGCCGTATCGGTTTCTCCGTCCGGCATGCCCTGGTCACGACCGTGCGAGGCGCGTTCACCGAGTATCAGAGTCGACTCTATTTCGACGGCCGTGATCCTTCGCGTTCGAGGGCCGAGATAGTGCTGTCCACCACGTCGGTCGATACCGGGGTGGAACAACGTGATGCCCATTTGATGGGTCGCGATTTCCTGGATGCCGCGACTTATCCACGTATGCGCTTCGTCAGTACGGCGGTGCGTCTCGTGGGCAACGATGTCTACCGCATGGCCGGTGAGCTCACGATCAAGAGCACCACCCGTCCCGTCGATCTGGAACTCACCTACATAGGCCACGTCATGGACCCGTTCGGATACGAGCGGGTCGGTTTCGACGGGACCACCACCATCAATCGCTCCGAATGGGGCCTCACCTACAACCAACGGCTCGCGGAGGGCGGCGCCATGGTGAGCGAGAAGGTGCGCCTGCAGTTCGACATCGCCGCGATCCGCTCGGCCCCCGGCGGCTGACGGTCCGTCGCGAACCCGTGCTCCCGTGGGGGCCCGACATCTGTCGGGCCCCCATTTTTGAACACGTTCAAGCGGGGGCGTACGCTCACGGCGTGAGCGACAGAGCCGCCCTGTTGAAGGGTATCCGTGCGTGGTTGGTCTTCTTCGTCGTCTGTCTGGTGCTGAGCGGCGCCACAGCCTTCCCGCTGGTCCACGAGCTGCGCTGGACCGAGGAGTTGCTGCGGTCGCTGTCCGTCGGGGAGTACCTGCCGGCGCTCGTGGAGTGGATCGAGCGGGTGCGGGCGGGACTCGTCGAGGCCGACGCCACCTACCCGTTCCTCCTGTACGGCACGGACTGGCTGGCCTTCGCGCACCTGGTGATCGCGGTGTCCTTCTACGGCCCCTACCGTGACCCGGTCCGCAACATCTGGGTCATCGAGGTCGGCATGATCGCCTGCGCGGGCATCATCCCGCTGGCCCTGATCTGCGGGCCGATCCGCGACATCCCCTTCTGGTGGACCGTGATCGACATGTCGTTCGGGGTCTTCGGGATCATCCCGCTCCACGTCGTACGGCGGCGGGTCAAGCGGCTGGAGGCCCTCACCGGTGGATGGGACCGAAAAACTGTTATCCCGGCCGTCTCCACACCGTCTCCGTAGGCACCCCTGTCTCCCCACATGCAGGAGCGAGCCGTATGAGCAGTGTGAGCGGTGTGATCTCCGCCTCGGAGGTTCCCCAAGCCGCAGCGATGGCTGAGAAGGTACGGAACACAGCCGAGTGAACAGGGTGAGCCCAGCGGGATCGAAGGGGACGTACGTGGACGGGCGGCAGTGGCGGTCCACCATCGCGGCCGCGCAGGCGGGGGACCGGCGCGCCCTCGACGAGCTGGTCGAGGGCTGGTTGCCGCTCGTCTACAACATCGTCGGCCGGGCCCTCAACGGCCACGCCGACGTCGACGACGTCGTGCAGGAGACCATGCTGCGCGCCGTCGACAACCTCGACACGCTGCGCGATCCGGACAGCTTCCGTTCCTGGCTGGTCGCGATCGCGATGCGGCAGATACGGGACCGGGCGCGCCGCCGCACCGCCGACCAGATGGACGACCACGACGCCCACGGCGCCGCCGACTTCGCCGAACTGACCGTGCTGCGACTGCAGCTGGAAGGGCAACGCAAGGAGGTCGCGGAAGCGGTCCGCTGGCTCGACGACGAGGACCGGCAACTGCTGTCGCTGTGGTGGCTGGAGGTCGCGGGTGAACTCACCCGGCGCGAACTCGCCGCCGCCGTCGGCATCAGCAGGCAGCACGCCGCCGTCCGCGTCCAGCGGATGAAGGCCCGGCTGGAGACCGCGCGCGGCATCGTCCGTGCCCTCGACGCCTCCTGCTCCGACCTGGGCCGGGTCACCGCACACTGGAGCGGGCAGCCCGATTCGGTGTGGCGCAAGCGCATCGCCCGGCACATCCGCGGCTGCGCCCGCTGCGACGGCCACGGCCGCCCCGGTGAGGTCGTCCCCGCCGAACGGCTCCTCGTCGGGCTCGCCCTGGTCCCCGTCCCCGTGGGCTTCACCCTGTCCCTGGCGTTCGGCGGCAAGACGGCCGTGGCGGCGACGACCGCGACCGCCTCCGTGAGCTGGTCCGCCAAGGTGATCGGTGCCCTCGCCAAGCCCGCCGTCGTGGTGACGGCGAGCGCGACGATGGTCGCCGGGGGCGCGTACGTGGTGACGCAACCCCCCGAGGACCGGCCCACGCAGGCCGCGCCGACCGCGCTGAGCACGGCCCGGGGGCCCGCGCCCCCGGCACCCCGCACCCCGTCGCGTTCCCCGTCGCCGTCGTCCTCACCGTCCCCCTCGGCTTCCCCGTCGCCGAAGAAGGAGAAGGAGAAGGAGAAGGAGCCGAAGACCCTGTACGGCACGGTCGTCGACGTGGCGGACCGGGCGCCGGACCCGGACACTCCGCCCGCCGCCCTCCCGCGCCGGCCCGAGTCCGGCATCACCAGCAGCGGTGGCCCGCGGACCGCGATGAACCACCGGGGCGACAACGTGACGTTCACGGGCCGGGGGTACGTCCTGGTCCGCTGGCAGATCCTGCCCCAGTACCGGCCGGGCGGACTGGTCATGCCGGCCTGGACCGGTCTGGAGGGCAAGCTCTTCCACGTCGCCTCGGGCGGAGGCCGCCGCATGGACGACCCGACCTCCGCCGACGGCAGGACCTCGAGCATGGGCGGCCCCGACACCGGCTACACCGTCCTGCCCGAGGGCACCCAGCAGATGTGGCAGAACGAGTACTTCTACCTCGACGGCACGGTCACGCTCACCCAGAACGAACGCGGTGCCGACTACAACATCACCGTCGCCCCCTCCACCTGGGACGCCGTGACCGAGGACATCGCCATCGGCCCCGACCGGGGGGCCATCCGCTTCGGCCTCGTCCGCGACGACGGCAAGGACTCGGCGCCGGTGCCGCAGTACGTCACACGGGAGAGGCCGGCGGACGCGGCGACCGTGCCTCAGCGGTCCGAGGTGTAGCCCTCACCGCTCGCTCTGAGGGTGCACAGGGCGTCGACGCGGTTGGTGGTGATCGAGTCGACACCCCAGGACAGCAGACGGCGCATGGAGCGTCGGGTGTCCGGGGTCCAGGCGGAGAGGAGATAGCCGTCCCGGTGGACACGGTCCGCCAGGGGGCGGGTGAGGAGGCCGAAGCGGTAGTTCAGCCAGCGCGGACGGATGGCGTCGAGCAGGGCGGGACGCGGCGGTGCGGAGGTCTTCCAGGTCAGGGCGAGCTCGGCCGCGGGAGCGGCGGCGCGGACCGCGAGCACGGTCCGCGGGTCGGCGCTGTAGTAGACACGGGCCTCGGCGTCGCACTCCCGCACGACGCCGAGGATCTGTCGCACCGCCCGCGGGTTCACCGCACCCGGCAGATCCACCATGACGCGGCTGCCCTCGGTGGCGAGCAGCGCGTCGGCCAGTGTCGGCACCCCGTCGGCCGTCAGCCCGCGCAGCTCGGCGGCGGACAGCGCGGCCAGCGGCCGGTCCACCTCCCACAGGCGGTTCAGCGTCGAGTCGTGGAGCAGGACCGGCACCCCGTCACGGGTCGTCCGTACATCGAACTCGACGACGTCCGCGCCCAGTTCGAGCCCGGCCCGCAGGGAGTCGAGCGTGTTCTCGCGGTGGCGGTAGGGGGCGCCGCGATGGGCGACGGCTGTCACGGTGCGCATGGTGGTGGATCCCGGTGCCGATCGGATCAGGGGGTCAGCCAGGTCGAGGTGTAGGTGTCGATCTCGGCGGTCACCCGGGCCTTGCCCGGCTCGTCGAGGAAGGACGCCTCCACCGCGTTCTTCGCGAGCGCGGCCACCCCCTGCTCGTCGAGGTCGAGGAGGCGCGCGGCCACCGCGTACTCGGTGTTCAGGTCGGTGCCGAACATCGGCGGGTCGTCGGAGTTGACGGTGACCAGCACACCGGCCTCCACGAACTCCTTGATGGGGTGCTCGCCGAGGGTGCGGACCGCTCGGGTCGCTATGTTCGAGGTGGGGCAGACCTCCAGGGCGATCCGCCGCTCGGCGAGATGGGCCAGCAGCTTCGGGTCGCGGGCCGCGCTGGTGCCGTGGCCGATGCGCTCCGCGCGCAGCTCGTTCAGCGCGTCCCAGATCGTCTCGGGCCCCGTGGTCTCGCCGGCGTGCGGCACGGAGTGCAGCCCGGCCGCGATCGCCCGGTCGAAGTACGGCTTGAACTGCGGCCTCGGCACGCCGACCTCGGGTCCGCCGAGGCCGAACGACACCAGCCCCTCGGGGCGCAGCCGGTCGTCGGTGGCGAGCCGCGTGGTCTCCTCGGCCGCGATGGGTCCCGCCTCGCCGGGAATGTCGAAGCACCACCGCAGGACGGTCCCGAACTCGGCCTCCGCCGCCTTCCGGGCGTCCTCGATCGCGTCCATGAACGCCCGCTCCTCGATCCCGCGACGGGTGGAGGAGTACGGGGTGATCGTCAGCTCGGCGTACCGCACCTGCTGCCGGGCGAGGTCCCGGGCCACCTCGAACGTCAGCAGACGGACGTCCTCCGGGGTGCGGACGAGGTCGACGACGGACAGGTACACCTGGATGAAGTGGGCGAAGTCAGTGAAGGAGAAGTAGTCCGCGAGGGCCTCGGGGTCCGTGGGCACCTGGGAGTCGGGGTGGCGGGCGGCCAGTTCCGAGACGATGCGGGGAGGCGGAGCCGACGTGGTGCACATGCAGTTCGGCCTTCGGCAGACCGGCGATGAAGGCGTGCAGGTCGCGGGCGCCGGGGGCGGCGGCGGTGCCGGCGACGGCGGGGCTCAGGGGCACGCCCTGCGGGGTGCGGCGGTCGGTCAAGGTTTCTCCCCGGGAACGGCGTCCGCCCCGGACCGTGGTCTGCTGCGGGGGACGCGGGTGATCGGCTGATCGGTGACTCGGGGATCATCGTAGGCGGCCGTCCACACATCGAACCCCGGGCCTTAGCATGACCGAACGTACAGCTGAACGTGTCCGATGAACGCGTCCGACGGAGAAACGACGCGGAGCGGCACGGAACGTCACAGGGGGACCCGCTCATGTCAGCCGACGAGGCACCGATTCCGGAAACACCGGCCGCTCCACAGCCGGCCCCGTGGGCGTCGCCACAGGGCGACGCCGCGCTACCGCCGACGGTGGTCGACGGCACCACGCTCCCCACGGTGACCGACGACGCCGCCCCGCTGACCGTGGTCGACGGGGCGACGCTGCCGACGGTGACCGACGACGCCGCCCCGCCGACCGTGGTCGACGGCGCCACGCTCCCCACGGTGACGGAGGACGCGGTACCGACTCCGACGGTCGCCCTCGACAAGCCGAGCACGCCGACGGGGTCCACCGGTTCCGCCCACTCCACCAACTCCGCCGACGCAGCGGGCTCCGCCGAGACCGCGGCCCCGGTTCCGCCCGCGTGGTCGGCTCCGGGCGCGTCCTCCGTACCCGCGCCTCAGGCTCCGTACGATCCCTGGGCCGCGTAGGCCGACACCCGGCGCAGGGCAACCCTGCCGCCTCTCCTACCCTCCCTCCCTCCCGCGCCCTCGCCGCACGACCAGATGACGGTGCTGTCCGCTCCGGCGCGTTCGCACCCCGGGTGACCGGCAGCCGACGCCATCGCCCGCCCGGCCCCCAATCCCTTCGCCCCGCCCGCGCCCGGCGCGACCGAGGCACATCAAGCCACACCCGCGCCCCACGCTTCCTACCCGACGCCCATGGCCTCCGCGCCCTACGGCGCCCCGGCTCGCCATTACCTCCGCCCATCGGCCCCGAAGGGCCGGGACAGGTTCCGTACGGATACCCCCAGTACCCGGGGTATCCGGGTGCGCAGGCCCACCCCGGCGCCGGTTACCCCGGCCCGGGAGCGGGCTACGCCTGGCCCGTCCTGGCGCCACCGCCGAGCAACGGGATCGGGATCGCGGCGATGGTGCTCGGCATCTGCGCCGCCGTGCTGTTCTGTCTGTGGCCGTTCGCGATCCTGCTCGGGATCATGGCCATGATCTTCGGCTTCGTCGGCCGGGCCAAGGCACGCCGGGGCGAGGCGACGAACCCGGGGCACGCCCTGGCCGGGATCATCTGCGGAGCCGTCGGCATCCTGCTCGGCATCGGCTTCATCGTCCTCATCGTCCTGGCGTCGGAGAACGACGGTTACGACTCCGACACCGACCCCTTCGACGACAGCTACTCGACGTCGCTGTCCCTGGTGCTGCCGGTGAGGGAAGGCGGCGTGTAGGCGCCTCGAAAGAGCGCCCCGTCAGGGGCGCGGGGAACTGCGCGACCAGCCACGACGCGCCCGCAGCCGCCCACCGCCCTTCGTGTCACCCCCGGACGGCGCCTCCGGCAGACAGCGGAGCGTCCCCGCTCGCCAGTCTCTCCCGGGCCGCCATCAGCGCGAAGCCCAGCAGATTGGGGCCCCGCCACCGCGCGGGGTCCATGGCGCGCTCGTCGTCCGCCGCGAGCCCGATGCCCCAGACCCGGTCGACGGGGCTGGCCTCGACGAGCACCCGGTGGCCCGTGCCCAGGAGGAACCCCCGTAGGTCGGCGTGGGCGGCGAATTTGTGGAAGCTTCCCTCGACGACGATGCCGAAGCGCTCCCGCTCCCACAGTTCCTCGTCGAAGCCGCGCACCAGCCGCCCGACCTTCTTGGCCTGCGCGGGGCTCGACGCGGCCACGGCCTTGCGTTCCGCCTCCGGATCCTGGAACAAACGGGCCTTCGAGGCCATCATCCAGTGCTCGGCCGTCGCGTACTCCACGCCGTCCACCGTGAACGGTGACGGCCACCACTGGCTCAGACAGCTCGCGCCGATCCGGCCGTCCGGCAGCGGCCGGTGCCCCCAGAAGTGCAGGTACCTGACCCTCGCCCCCGTGCGGACCGCCTGCGTCAGCGTGTCCCAAGAATCGATCTTCTCCATGCCGACGAGTCTGGCAGGAACCACTGACAGACCGTCCTCGTTTTCCTGTGCCGACTGGACACCTGGTCGACAGATTCCGTCGCGTAACCAAAAGGCAACAACGGAATCACTTGTTGGTGCCGCCCAGCTCTGTCAGGATCGGCACTCAAATCGAGCTGGAGCTACGCCACCCGCCCCCGAGGGACAGAGGGGGCACCGGCGGAGGAGAGCGACATGCAGAACCCGGGCACCGCCACCCCGGAACGATTCCCCGCACAGGACCGCTTCGCGGTCGGCGCGCAGTTCGTCGCCGGCCGCCCGACCAAGGGCACGTCGGGCCGCACCCACGCGGTCGTCGACCCCGCGACCGGCGACGAGGTCCTCACCTACGAGCTGGCCGGACCCGACGACGTGGACGCGGCCGTCGCCGCCGCCCGCGCTGCGTTCCCCGGCTGGGCCGCCACCACGCCCGGCGAGCGGTCGGACGCGCTGCACCGCCTCGCCGCGGTCCTGGCCGACCGGGCGGAGGAGTTCGCGCGGGCCGAGGCCCTGCAGTGCGGCAAGCCGCTCAAGCTGACGCGCGAGTTCGACGTGCCCGGCACCATCGACAACACGGCGTTCTTCGCGGGCGCCGCCCGTCACCTGCAGGGCCAGTCGGCGGGCGAGTACTCGGGGGACCACACCTCGTACGTACGCCGTGAACCCATCGGCGTCGTCGGTTCCGTCGCGCCCTGGAACTACCCGCTGCAGATGGCCGCCTGGAAGATCCTCCCGGCGATCGCCGCGGGCAACACGATCGTCCTGAAGCCCGCCGAGCTCACCCCGCTCACCTCGTTGCTCTTCGCGCAGGCCGCCACGGACGCCGGCCTCCCCGACGGCGTGATCAACATCGTCACCGGCACCGGCAGGGAGGCCGGTGAGCACCTCGTCGGCCACCCCGATGTGGTCATGACCTCCTTCACCGGGTCCACGGCCGTCGGCAAGCGCGTCGCCGAGATCGCCACCGCCACCGTCAAGCGCATCCACCTGGAGCTCGGCGGCAAGGCCCCGTTCGTGGTCTTCGACGACGCCGACCTGGAGGCCGCCGTCCACGGCGCGGTCGCGGGTTCCCTCATCAACACCGGCCAGGACTGCACGGCCGCCACGCGCGCGTACGTGCAGCGGCCCCTCTACGAGGAGTTCGTCGCGCGGACGGCCGCCCTGATGGAGACCGTCCGGCTCGGCGACCCCTTCGCCCCGGGCACCGACCTCGGCCCCCTGATCTCGCACGTCCAGCGCGACCGGGTCGCTGCCTTCGTCGAGCGGGCACGCGCGTACGCGCGCGTGGTCACCGGCGGTGAAGCGCCCGGGGGAGAGCTGGAGAACGGCGCGTACTACCGGCCCACCCTGATCGCGGACGCCGCCCAGGACAGCGAGATCGTCCAGGCGGAGATCTTCGGCCCGGTGCTCGTGGTCCTGCCCTTCGACAGCGACGACGAGGGCATCCGGCTCGCCAACGACACCCCGTACGGACTCGCCGCCTCCGCCTGGAGCCGGGACGTGTACCGCACGGGCCGCGCCACCCGCGAGATCAAGGCCGGGTGCGTGTGGGTCAACGACCACATCCCGATCATCAGCGAGATGCCGCACGGCGGCTACAAGGCGTCCGGCTTCGGCAAGGACATGTCCGCGTACTCGTTCGAGGAGTACACCCAGATCAAGCACGTCATGTTCGACAATACGGCGACCGCCAGGAAGGACTGGCACCGCACGATCTTCGGGGACCGCTAGTCAGCCCGGGGACCGGCCGCCCGACCCCGGCCGGTCCCCGCCCACCCTCCCGAAAGGGCACGTCCGAAAGGGCACCACGCGCATGGAGCAGTACGAGCCCGACCGCCTCTCACCGGCCCAGGAGTCCGCCGTACGGCGCAGCCTCACCGGCGGCCGCGCCGCGCTCAGCCGCCGTTCGCTGCTGCGCGCCGGAACGGGCGGCGCACTCGCGGTCGGCGGGCTCGGGGCGCTGAGCGCCTGCGGCATCCCCGCGGCGAAGAGCACCTCGGGCGGCTCGTCCGAGGACCACTCGGCCAAGGAGAAGGAGGTCAACTTCTCCAACTGGACCGAGTACATGGACGTCGACGACAGCGGCAAGCGCCACCCCAGCCTGGACCAGTTCACCCGGCGCACCGGCATCAAGGTCAAGTACACCGAGGACATCAACGACAACGTCGAGTTCTTCGGCAAGATCAAGCCGCAGCTCGCCGCGGGCCAGGACACCGGACGCGACCTCATCTGCGTCACCGACTGGCTCGCCGCCCGGCTGATCCGCTTCGGGTGGGTCCAGAAGCTGGACGCGTCCAACCTGCCGAACGCCTTCATGAACCTGTCCCAGCAGTTCCGCAGCCCGGACTGGGACCCGGGGCGGGCCTACTCCTACCCCTGGCAGGGGATCTCGACCGTCATCGCCTTCAACAAGAAGGCCCTGGACGGCGAGGAGGTGAGGTCCGTCTCCGACATGCTCGACAACCCCAAGTTGAAGGGTCGTATCGGCTTCCTCTCCGAGATGCGCGACAGCATCGGGATGACCCTGCTCGACATGGGCAAGGACCCGGCGACGTTCGGCGACGACGACTACGACGCGGCGATCGCCCGCCTGCAGAAGGCCGTCGACAAGGGCCAGATACGCCGCTTCACCGGCAACGACTACACCTCCGACCTGACCAAGGGCGACCTCGCGGCCTGTATCGCGTGGGCCGGTGACGTCGTCCAGCTCAGGGCCGACTCCCCGGACGTCGACTTCGTCATCCCCGACAGCGGCTACATGACCTCGACCGACAACCTGCTGATCCCGAACAGGGCCCGGCACAAGACCAACGCCGAACGGCTCATCGACTACTACTACGAGCCGAAGCCCGCCGCCGAACTCGCGGCGTACATCAACTACGTGTGCCCCGTCGACGGAGTGAAGGCGGAGCTGGCCAAGATCGACCCGGACGCGGCGAACAACCCGCTGATCATTCCCGACGCGGCCATGGCGGCCAAGTCCCACGCCTTCCGCTCCCTCAGCAGTAAGGAAGAGACGGCGTACGAAGAGAAGTTCGCGAAGCTGACAGGGGCGTGACGAGGACGATGACCAGCAAGAAGAGCAGCAAGAACGCCGCGGACGACGGCAGCGGCGACGTCCGCCTCTCCGGCATCGGCAAGACCTACGGCTCCTTCACCGCCGTGCACCCGCTCGACCTGACCGTGCCGGAAGGTTCCTTCTTCGCCCTGCTCGGCGCCTCCGGCTGCGGCAAGACCACCACCCTGCGCATGATCGCGGGTCTGGAGGAACCTTCCTGCGGAAGCGTCCGACTCGGCGACCAGGACGTCACGCACCTGCCCCCGTACAAGCGGCCGGTGAACACGGTCTTCCAGTCGTACGCCCTCTTCCCGCACCTCGACATCTTCGAGAACGTCGCCTTCGGTCTGCGCCGACGCGGCATCAAGAGCGTGAAGAAGCAGGTCGAGGAGATGCTGGACCTGGTCCAGCTCGGCGAGCAGGCCCGCAAGAAGCCGCACCAGCTCTCGGGCGGCCAGCAGCAGCGCGTCGCCGTCGCCCGCGCCCTCATCAACCACCCCAAGGTGCTCCTCCTCGACGAGCCCCTCGGCGCCCTCGACCTCAAACTGCGCCGCCAGATGCAGCTGGAGCTCAAACGCATCCAGACCGAGGTCGGCATCACGTTCATCCATGTCACGCACGACCAGGAGGAGGCCATGACCATGGCCGACACGGTCGCCGTGATGAACGGCGGCCGGGTCGAACAACTCGGCTCGCCCACCGACCTGTACGAGAACCCGCGGACCACCTTCGTCGCCAACTTCCTCGGCACCTCCAACCTCATCGAGGCCGAGGTCGACTCCCGCAGCGGCGACGACATAGTGCTGAAGGCCGGCGACGGCAAGCTGATCCTGCCCGACGCCCGATGTTCGGCGCCCGCGACCACCGGCGGCAAGGTCCTCGTCGGCGTACGCCCCGAGAAGATCACCCTCACCCACGCGGACGACGCGGGGGAGATCCCGGTCGGCCGCAACCGCATCACCGGGAAGATCGCCGCGACCAGCTTCATCGGCGTCTCCACGCAGTACGTGATCGACAGCTCGGTCTGCCCCGAGTTCGAGGTCTACGTCCAGAACATCGACCGCGACACCCGGCTCGTCCCCGGCGCCGAGGTCGTCCTGCACTGGAGCCCCGCGCACACGTTCGGCCTGGACGCCGCCCAGGACATCGACGCGGGTGTGGACGAGGGGGTGGCCGTCTGATGTCGACCGGAACCCTCGCCGAAGCCGAGGCACCTCCACCCCTCGCCCCGGTCCCGGCCACCGGGAAACCGCCCCGCAAGAGGGGCCGCTGGACGCCTTACCTGCTGCTCGCGCCCGGTCTGATCTGGCTGCTGGTCTTCTTCGCGATGCCGATGGTCTACCAGGCCTCCACGTCCGTGCAGACGGGCTCGCTGGAGGAGGGCTACCAGGTCACCTGGCACGTCGCGACCTACTGGGACGCGCTGAGCGAGTACTACCCGCAGTTCCTGCGCTCGGTGCTCTACGCGGGCTCGGCGACAATCCTGTGCCTGCTCCTCGGCTATCCGCTGGCCTATCTGATCGCCTTCCGGGCCGGTCGCTGGCGCAATCTGATCCTGATCCTGGTGATCGCCCCCTTCTTCACCAGCTTCCTGATCCGCACCCTCGCCTGGAAGACGATCCTCTCGGACGGCGGCCCGGTCGTCGGCGCCCTCAACACGCTGCACGTCCTGGACGTCACCAGCTGGCTCGGCCTCACCGCCGGGGACCGGGTGCTGGCCACCCCGCTCGCCGTGGTCTGCGGCCTCACGTACAACTTCCTGCCGTTCATGATCCTGCCGCTCTACACCTCCCTCGAACGCATCGACGGACGGCTGCACGAGGCGGCCGGTGACCTGTACGCCCGACCGTTCACCACGTTCCGCAGGGTCACCTTCCCGCTCTCCATGCCGGGCGTCGTCTCCGGCACCCTGCTGACCTTCATCCCGGCCAGCGGCGACTACGTGAACGCCGAACTCCTCGGCTCCACCAACACCCAGATGATCGGCAACGTCATCCAGAGCCAGTTCCTGCGGATCCTCGACTATCCGACGGCGGCGGCGCTCTCCTTCCTTCTCATGGCCGCGATCCTCCTCATGGTCACGGTCTACATCCGAAAGTCCGGGACGGAGGACCTGGTTTAAATGGCCTTCGTCAATTGGCTCAAGCGCCGACTCGTCGTCATCGCGGGACTGCTGACGCTCGGATATCTCCTGCTGCCGAACATCGTCGTCACGGTCTTCTCCTTCAACCAGCCGAAAGGCCGCTTCAACTACGAGTGGCAGGAATTCTCCACCGCCGCCTGGACCGACCCGTGCGGGGTGGCCGACCTGTGCGGCTCGCTCTCGCTCAGCCTCCAACTCGCCGCCTGGGCGACGCTCGGAGCGACCGCCCTGGGCACGATGATCGCCTTCGCGCTGGTGCGGTACCGCTTCCGCGCGCGCGGCGCCGTCAACTCGCTGATCTTCCTGCCGATGGCGATGCCCGAGGTCGTGATGGCCGCCTCGCTGCTCACCCTGTTCCTCAATCTGGGTGCTCAGCTGGGATTCTGGACGATCCTCATCGCCCACATCATGTTCTGCCTCAGCTTCGTCGTGGTCGCCGTCAAGGCACGGGTGATGTCGATGGACCCGAGGCTGGAGGAGGCCGCGCGCGACCTCTACGCCGGGCCTGTCCAGACCTTCGTCCGGGTCACCCTGCCGATCGCCGCACCCGGTATCGCGGCGGGCGCGTTGCTCGCCTTCGCGCTCTCCTTCGACGATTTCATCATCACCAATTTCAACGCGGGATCGACCGTCACCTTCCCCATGTTCGTCTGGGGTTCGGCGCAACGCGGCACACCCGTCCAGATCAATGTCGTCGGTACGGCCATGTTCCTGGTCGCCGTACTGTTCGTCGTGGCCGGAATGGCCATCGGAAATCGCAGAAAGCGGCAGAAGGCATGACGCCGCTCGTTTCGATGACCCTGTAGGGAGTTGAAATCATGGCCCCGAGCGCCATGAACCGTTGGACAAAGTCCCTCTCCGACGCACAGCCGGTCCCGTTCTGGCTCGAAGACCCCGGCAAGCCCCGCCCCGAGCCCGCGCTCACCGGCGCCGAGACCTGCGACCTGCTGGTCGTCGGCGGCGGCTACAGCGGACTGTGGACCGCGCTGAACGCCAAGGAGCGCGACCCCGGACGGGACGTCGTCCTGCTGGAAGGCCGCGAGGTGGGCTGGGCCGCCTCCGGCCGCAACGGCGGCTTCTGCGCCGCCTCCCTCACCCACGGCCTGGCCAACGGCCTCGCCCGCTGGCCCGACGAGATCCACAAGCTGGAGGAACTGGGCGCCCGCAACCTCGACGAGATCGAGGCGGCGGTCGCCCGCCACGGCCTGGACTGCGACTTCGAACGCACCGGCGAGATCGACGTCGCCACCGAGACGTACCAGGCCTGGGAGCTGCGCGACTGGTACGACGAGATCGCCCGCAAGGGCCTCGCCGACGGCATCGAGTTCCTGGACGCCGACGCCGTGCGCGACCAGGTCGCCTCACCCACCTTCGAGGCGGGCCTGCACGACCGCCGGGGCGTGGCCATGCTGCACCCCGCCAAGCTCGCCTGGGGCCTCAAGCGGGCCTGCCTGAACCTCGGAGTCCGGGTCTACGAGCACACGCCCGCGCTGAACCTGAAGGCGTACGGCGCCGGCATGGCCGTCCGCACCCCCTACGGCCAGGTCCGTACCCGGCAGGTGGCGCTCGGCACCAACATCTTCCCCAGCCTGGTCAAGCGCGTCCGCGCGTACACCGTCCCCGTCTACGACTACGCCCTGATGACCGAGCCGCTCACCGCCGACCAACTGGCGTCGATCGGCTGGAAGAACCGGCAGGGGCTCGGGGACTCGGCCAACCAGTTCCACTACTTCCGGCTCAGCGCCGACAACCGGATCCTCTGGGGCGGCTACGACGCGGTCTACCAGTACGGTGGCCGGGTGCGCGCCGAGTACGACGACCGGCCGGAGACGTACGCCAAGCTGGCCGGCCACTTCTTCACCTGCTTCCCGCAGCTGGAGGGCGTCCGCTTCACCCACGCCTGGGGCGGGGCCATCGACACCTGCTCCCGCTTCTCCGCGTTCTACGGCACCGCCCACCAGGGCAGAGTCGCCTACGCGGCCGGCTACACCGGGCTCGGCGTGGGGGCCACCAGGTTCGGCGCGGACGTCATGCTGGACCTCCTCGCGGGGGAGCGCACGGAGCGCACCGAGCTGGAGATGGTGCGCAAGAAGCCGCTGCCCTTCCCGCCGGAGCCGTTCGCCTGGACCGGTATCGCCCTCACCAAGTGGTCGCTGGCCCGCGCCGACTCCCACGCGGGCCGCCGCAACCTGTGGCTGAAGGCCATGGACCGGCTCGGGCTGGGCTTCGACAGCTGAGGCAGCGGGCACCCGGAACCCGTGGTCGAGAGGGCGTGCGGGCGCACTCGTGATCGACAGGCGTGCGCCCTGCCCGACCGTCTTACGCCATTCACCACCAAGAAATCGCCAGAACCCGCGTAATGCCCGGCCGGAACCTCTGTCTGTGCTCCTGACGCGAAACCGCGTCCGCAGGAGCTCTAGGAGAGGAAGGTCCCTGTCATGACTGGGGCCAAGACGGCGGTCGAGTGGCTGGCATCCGTGTCACCGGATCCCGAGGCCTGTCGCTGGGAGTGGGAGCGCAACCCCCTGGGGGTCGCCCTGCTTCCGGCCGGCAGGGCCTGGGACGTGCTGATCCTGCCGGGTGAACTCGGCTATCCCACGCTCGATGTCCTGACCCGCATCATCGATCAAACCGGGCCCGTGCTCGCCGACTTCGGCGACGACCGCATGGGGTTCTTCGTACCACCGGGCACGGCGTCCCGGTGGCTGGGCACGGGGGTGCGCAGCGCGGGCGGCGGCACCTGGATCGTGGTGCCGTACCCGGGCCGGCAGACCGGCGGCGTCCGCTGGCTGGTCCCACCGGACGGCAGCGGCACCCTCATCGACCCGGCTCTCCTCGAACTGGCCATGCACGAGGCGGCGGCGAGCCTGGCGAGGGACGAAGACCGGTAGCCGGGGCCGACCGCCCCGTGTCGTGACGAGCGGCCGTCCCCCGGCCGCAACCCGCTCTCGTCGGCCGCCCGTGCGGCCGACGCGAAAGCGGACACCGAACAGATGTCGAACGGACGTCGAAATGACCCACGAGTGTCGAGTCGATCCGACCCACACGTGTCGAACGGAGCGCGCACGTCACCCGGGACGGCGCCGCACCCCGAACCACAGCGAGGAGAGCAGCAGCGCGCACACGCACCAGCTCGCCACCACGTCGAGCGGCCAGTGGTAGCCCTGCCGGACCAGCCCGAAGCCGACCCCGATGTTCACGACGACCGCGACGGCGACGGCCGCGCGGCGCGCGAGGGTGCCACGCAGCCAGGGCCACAGCAGCAGGACGGCGGAGCCGTACGCGACCGAGGCGGTCGCGGTGTGGCCGGAGGGGTAGAAACCCGTCCCAGGGCCCATGATCGGCGGGCCGGACCGGGCGATGAGTTCCTTCAGCGGGACGACCCACAGGGGTACGGCGGCCATCAGGAGGGCCGCGGCGGCGGACGGCCGCCACCAGTGGTCCCGACCGGTGACACGCGCCCGCCACGCGACGAACAGGAGCACCAGGGCGAGGGCCGGGACGGCGACCGTGATGTTGCCGAGGTCGGCGAGGAACTGCGTGGGGGCGCCCCGGTGGACGAGCGAGTCGCTGAGGCGTTCGTCCAGGCGGGCCAGCGGGCCGCGCGCGAGGACCTGCCAGGTGATCAGCGCGAAGAGAAGGGCCGGGGCGCCGCCGAGAAGGAGGAGGCGGGCGGCGCTGCGGCCCGAGGGGGTGGTCGGCCGTCCTCGAACAGGGGGGGTGGTTCGAGGACGGCCGTCCGGATCGGTGTGCCGCACGCCCCGGGGGGTTTGGGGCGGGCGGCCATCCGATCGGTGAGGAGATCCGGAGCCGGAAGCTCCGAGTGTGTGCGCGAGGGCACGACCAGGGCGAAGCTGGGGAGGCCCCGACCCGGTGTCACCCACAGTCCCCTGTGGGCGGGGTGTATCTCTCATCTGCGTCCGAACCTACGGCAGCGAGCGCGGCGAGGACAGGTGGAATCGCGACCCGACATGCACCTTGCACACCTTCTTCACGCCCTCTGACGCTTGTCCGCAGGGACCGGAATCCGGGCTCGGATTCCGGTTCCGGGAAGCGTGGGACGTCGGGGACGGATGGGGGATTCCGTATGCGAGCGCCGTGCGGAGAACGGGCTCCCGCGCAGGTGTCCGGCCCTCTCTGACGTGTGTCAGATGCGAGTGAACGCCTGCTCGATGATGTCGAGGCCCTCGTTCAGGAGGTCGTCGCCGATGACGAGCGGCGGCAGGAAGCGCAGCACGTTGCCGTAGGTGCCACAGGTCAGGACCAGCAGCCCCTCCTGGTGGCATGCCTTGGCGAGCGCGGCGGTCGCCTCGGGGTTCGGCTCCTTCGTCGTACGGTCCTTGACCAGCTCGATGGCGATCATGGCGCCGCGGCCGCGGATGTCACCGATGACGTCGAACTTCTCGGCCATGGCGGTCAGGCGCGCCTTCATCGTCGCCTCGATGTTCTTCGCCCGGGTGTTGAGGTCGAGCTCCTTCATCGTCTCGATCGAGCCGAGGGCGCCCGCGCAGGCGACGGGGTTGCCGCCGTAGGTGCCGCCCAGGCCGCCCGCGTGCGCCGCGTCCATGATCTCCGCGCGGCCGGTGACGGCGGCGAGCGGGAGACCGCCGGCGATGCCCTTGGCGGTGGTGATCAGGTCCGGCACGATGCCCTCGTCCTCGCACGCGAACCACTGGCCGGTGCGGCAGAAGCCGGACTGGATCTCGTCGGCCACGAAGACGATGCCGTTGTCGGAGGCGAACGTGCTGATCGCGGGCAGGAAGCCCTTGGCCGGCTCGATGAAGCCGCCCTCGCCGAGCACCGGCTCGATGATGATCGCGGCCACGTTCTCCGCGCCGACCTGCTTGGCGATCTGGTCGATCGCCTGCGCGGCGGCCTCCGGGCCCGCGTTCTCCGGGCCGGTGGGCCAGCGGTAGCCGTAGGCGACGGGCACGCGGTACACCTCGGGCGCGAACGGGCCGAAGCCGTGCTTGTACGGCATGTTCTTCGCGGTCAGCGCCATCGTGAGGTTGGTGCGGCCGTGGTAGCCGTGGTCGAACACGACCACGGCCTGGCGCTTGGTGTACGACCGGGCGATCTTCACCGCGTTCTCGACGGCCTCGGCGCCGCTGTTGAACAGCGCGGACTTCTTGGCGTGGTCGCCCGGGGTGAGCTCGGCGAGGGCCTCGGCGACCGCGACGTAGCCCTCGTACGGCGTGACCATGAAACAGGTGTGCGTGAAGTCCTGGAGCTGGGCGGTCGCCCGGCGGACCACGGCCTCCGCGCTCGCGCCGACGCTCGTGACGGCGATGCCCGAGCCGAAGTCGATCAGCCGGTTGCCGTCGACGTCCTCGATGATGCCGCCGCCCGCGCGCGCGGTGAACACGGGCAGCACCGACCCCACGCCCGCCGCGACGGCGGCGACACGGCGAGCCTGCAGTTCCTGGGACTTCGGTCCGGGGATGGCGGTGACGACGCGGCGCTCCTGGGGAAGTGCGCTCATGTGGGGCTCCTGGGGTGGTACGGACGTCTTGGCTTCTTTTCTCGCAGGCTAGGGCGACGGCCGGTGGGTGGGCATGCTCCATGTGGGCGTTGTCGGGTGTTCGTCTTGTCCGGGTTGGACATGGAGGAACGGGGGCACGGGTGTGCGCCCTGCCGCGTAATACGGTGGGCACACGGGTCCGCCCGGCCGCGTAAACGGTGAACTCCCCATGCGGGAGCGTTAGATTGGCTCGCTGATGGTGGACGGAACGGCTGGTCAGGGGGCAAGCGCGATGAACAGCGACGGGACGCGGGACGCGCGGGGCACACATGCGAATCCTGTGCCGCGTCCGGCGGGGTCGCCGGAGATGCCGGCCGCACCTCCCGTGCCGCCGATGCCCGCGGGGGCGCCGGGCGCACCGGGCATGCCGGGCGTGCCGCCCCGGCCGGACGGGAACGCCTTCCTGTCCTGGCTGCGGACGCCCCGGCCCGACGCGGCCCCCGGAGTGTGGCGGTTCGGCCACCGGCCGCGGCCGGAGGAGGAGCCGGAGACCGTCCCCGCCCGGCAATTGCTGGGCGGCGCCCTGATCGCCTTCCTCGTCGGCTGGCTGATCTGGTCCCTGCTCTGGAACGGCTACCTCGGCGGCTGGTGGTTGCTCCCGCTCTACGCGATGGTGCCGGACTCCTGGGCGCCCCCCAACTCTTACACCGCAGCAGTACTGGGTTGGGTCTGGTACATCGTCGTCGCCCTGGCGATCCTGGTCGGCGTCGGACGGCTCGGCCGCTGGGGCGAGATCTGGCGCCGTTACGGTGCCTCGCGCCTCCGGCAGCCGCGGGAACGGCAGGTCGTACCGCCGCCCCAGGACGACCCCGCCCAGTGGAACCAGCTGCGGGAGGCCGGGGCCGGGGAGGCCGCCGAGCGGCTCGTGGCCGAGGCCGGGGCCGGGCTGATGCGGGACGTGGACCACGCGCGGATCATGCGGGCGTGGCAGGGCGTGCGCAGCGGCCGCCACAGTCTGGCGACGTTCACCGGCGCCGTGCTGAAGGACGGGGCGGCCGCGTGCCTGCACCCCTCCGGGGAGCGGGACCTGCCCACCCGGCTCGCCAGGCACGACCTGGTCACCGGGCAGGTCCGCCTCGGCGGCACCGTCGACGACCCGCGCAACCCGTACGCCTACCGGGGCACGGGCCTCGCCCTCGGCCCCGAACTGCTCGGCACGTCCCTGCTGGCCGTCGGGCCCGCCGGGTCGGGGAAGACCGGCAGTGTCGTCTGGCCCGTCGTCGAGTCGCTGTGTCTGCACGCGCTCGCCGGGCGGGCCGCCGTGGTGGTCGTGGGCGCGGCGGGGGCGGGGCTCGGCCCGGCCGACGCGTACGACGTCGTCGTGCGGATCGGGAACCCGGAGTCCGTGTACGACCTCGACCTCTACGGCGGGACCACCGATCCCGACGAGGCGGCCGCCGTCCTCGCGGAGGCGCTCGTCGGTGATCTGGCCGACCCGCACCCCGGCGGCGACAGTCGGCGCTCGACCACGGTCCTCGCCCAGTTGCTCGGCCCGTTCCGGGCGGTGCACGGACGGTTCCCGTCGGTGCCGCAGCTGCGGCAGCTGCTGGACGGCGCCCCCGGCCCGCTGGGCGAGCTGCGCGCGGCCCTCCAGGACGCCGGGCAGGAGTCGCTGCTGCGGGAGCTGGACGCGCGGGAACGCCAGCTCGGACACCCCGGGGACGTCGGGAGCGTCCTGGCGGACCGGGTCGCCCTGCTCGACCGGCCGGCCTTCGCCGCGTTCTTCGACACATCCGGCCAGTCCCGGCCCTTCTCGCTGCGGGCCCTCGACCACCCCGTACGGGTCCGGATCGACCTCCCCGAACGCGGTCACGCCGACGCCTCGCGCATCCTGGCGCGGCTGGTGCTCGCGCAGTTCACCGCGAGCGTCGCCGTCCGGGAGGACCGGTCGCTGTTCGCCTGCCTCGTGCTGGACGACGCCACGGGCGTGGTCACGCCGGAGGCCGTACGCGGCATCCAGCGGCTGCGGTCCACCAACGCGGGGGCCGTCCTCACCCTGCGCACCCTCGACGACGTGCCCCGGCCGCTGCGCGGCCCGCTCCTCGGCGCCACCGGCTGCCGGATGGCGCTGTCCGGGCTCACCCCGTGGGACGGGCAGGACTTCGCCGAGGTGTGGGGCAAGGAGTGGACCGAGGCCAGGGACGTCACCGACCGGCAGATCATCGCCGACTCCCCGGCGGGCAAGGCCTGGCACGCGCTGCGCCGGGTCATGACCGGCCACGCGCCCACGGCTCGGGCCGTCACCGTCCGGCAGGTGGAGCGGGAACGCTGGTCCGCGTCCGAACTGGCGCACGGGGTGCCGCCGGGGCACGCGGTGCTCTCCCTGACGAACGTGCGGGGCGAGCACGCGCCGCCGTTGCTGGTGGACCTGCGGGGCTGAGGGGCGCGCGCCGAGGGGAGCTGTCGGGAGACGTCCGTGGGATCGTCGGCGGACCGCTCGTGGGGTCGTCGGGTGCGTTCGATTCGAGCCATTCGGTGTGCGGTGCGTGGGACTTGTGATCGTACGGTGAGGCAGAATCGGGACAGGCCGTTCATACGCGGCGGCCAAAAGGCCTTGTCTGTTCCCCGCCCGGTCCTCTTCCCGCCTCCGACGTCGACCTGAAGGTCCCATGCCCCCGACGCTCGCCTCGCTCGTCCACCACTCCGCGCTCAAGCTGACCGTGCGGGCGGGCGAGGAGCGCCTCGACGTGCCGGTGCGCTGGGCGCACGCCAGTGAGCTCGCCGACCCCGTGCCGTACATGGAGGGCGGGGAGCTGCTGCTGATCACCGCGCTGAAGCTGGACGCGGAGGATCCGGAGGCGATGCGGCGCTATGTACGGAGGCTGGTGGGGGCCGGGGTGGTCGGGCTCGGGTTCGCCGTCGGGGTGCACTACGAGGACATCCCCAGGCGCTCGTCGACGCGGCCGAGGGGAGGGACTGCCCCTGCTGGAAGTCCCCCGGCGCACGCCCTTCCTCGCCATCAGCAAGGCGGTGTCCGCCGCGATCGCCGCCGAACAGTACCGGGCGGTGACGGCGGGGTTCGCCGCGCAGCGCGAACTCACCCGGCAGGCCCTGGCGGCCGGACCCGAGGGGCTGCTGGGCGCGCTCGCCGGGCAGGTCGACGGGTGGGCGGCCCTGTACGACGCCTCCGGCGCGGTCGTCGCGGTGGCGCCCGAGTGGGCGGAGCGGCGGGCCGGGCGGCTCGTCGCCGACGTCGAACGGCTGCGGGACCGGCCCGCTCCGGCCAGCGCGGTCGTCGGCGGCGAGGACCGCGTCGAACTGCACTCCCTCGGCACCGGCCGCCGGGCCCGCGCCGCCCTCGCCGTCGGCACGGCGGCGGCTCTCGGTACGGCCGAGCGGTACGCCGTGCACTCCGCGATCGCGCTCCTCACCCTCACCACGGAACGGTCGGGCTCGTTGCACGCCGCCGAGCAGCGGATCGGCGCGGCGGTGCTGCGCATGCTGCTGGCGGGGGAGTGCGACCACGCGCGCGCCGTCGCCGGGGATCTGTACGGGGGCCTTTTGGACGCCCCGTTCCGGCTGATCTCGCGGAGGCGGCGTCGGCTTCGGCCGCGCGGGCGCGGATGGAGGGGGCGGTCGGTGCGGTGGGGACGGCGGGCGCCGTGGAGGAGGCGGTCGGGGCCGGGCCGGTGAGTTCGGCCGGGGGCGCGCGTGCCTCCGAAGGGTGCGCGGGGTCGGGGACGGGGCTCGGTCCGGGCTTGGGGCGCGCAGGGGCTGCTGGGTCCGGGCGCGCGGCGGCGGGCGCGGCCGGGGCGTTACCGCCGAAGTCGTACGGGCCCCGGCGGGCGGGACAGCCGGTGGCGACTCGGGTGGGGAACCGCTCGGGCAGCTCGTCGAGGTGGTGGAGGCGGCAGCGGCGCGCGCCGGGGAGGCGGTGCTGGTGGTGCCCGACGGGGAGCGGCTCGTCGTGCTCGCCGTCGACGGGGGCGCGGCGGTGGCCGCGTGCGGGGAGTTCGCGGTGGCGTTGGAGACGGCTCGGGCGGCGGGGCGGGACCCGGTGTCCGCCGGCGCCTCCGGCTCCGCGGCAGTCGGTGGGGGCGTCGAGGAGGAGGAACTCGTCGTCGGGCTGTCCGCGCCGGCCGGGCCGATCGCCGCGGCGGCCGCGTACAAACAGGCCGAGCAGGCGTTGTCCGTGGCCCGGCGCCGGGGGCGTTGTCTGGTCGAGCACGAGGAGCTGGCGGCGGGGTCCGTGCTGCCGCTGCTCGGGGACGACGCCGTGCGGGCCTTCGCCGACAGCCTGCTCCGCCCGCTGCGTGAGCACGACGCGACGGGGCGGGGGGATCTGGTGGCCTCGCTGCGGGCGTGGTTGTCGCGCCACGGCCAGTGGGACGCGGCTGCCGCTGACCTGGGAGTGCACCGGCACACGCTGCGGTACCGGATGCGCCGGGTGGAGGAGATCCTCGGCCGGTCCCTGGACGATCCGGACGTGCGGATGGAGTTGTGGTTGGCGCTGAAGGCCACGGCGGCGGCCGGGGAGTAGGGCGCACTTCCGTACCCGTACCCGCGTACCCGTACCCGACTGCCCGTACCTGTCTCTGCCCGTGCGGCTGCGGGCCCGCCGAGGCCTCCTCAGATGATGGCGAGCCGGTCCACCAGCAGCTCCACCCTGCGTTCGGTGTCCTCCGGCGGGAGCCGTCGGGCGCGGGTGAGGCCGGCGAGTCCGTGCAGGGCCGCCCAGAACACCTCGGTGAACAGTCCCGGGTGGACGCCCTCCCCGGCGACCTCGTCGAGGTTCTCCAGCAGGGCGGCGAAGGCGTCCTTCAGCGGTTCGGGGGTGTCCTCGTGGGCGAACGCCAGGCCGCCGTCGAGCCGGAACATGGCGTCGTAGACCGCCGGGTGGTGTT
The DNA here is from genome assembly GCF_020982545.1 of Streptomyces sp. MNU76. Taxonomy (GTDB): domain Bacteria; phylum Actinomycetota; class Actinomycetes; order Streptomycetales; family Streptomycetaceae; genus Streptomyces. Next base: position 386,856 of record NZ_JAJKLK010000021.1, read on the forward strand.
CGGCGAAGTCGAGGTAGGCGCGGGCCAGGGCGGTGACCCGGGAGCGGGGGCCCTCCGCGGCCGAGGTCGAGGCCCGTAGCGCCGCCGCCATCTCGGTGGCCCCCTCCAGGGCGACGGCTCCGATGATCTCGCGCTTGCCGCGGAAATGGCTGTAGAGGACGGGCTGGCTGTACTCGATACGCTCCGCGAGCCGACGGGTGGTGACCGCGTCCCAGCCCTGATCCTCGGCGAGTTCGCGGGCCGTGGCCACGATGAGGCGTTCGCGGACCGCCCGTTCGCGCTCCTTGCGTTCCTGAACCGACATGTCTCGATCCTAGCATCGCTAGACAATCGAGCGGTGGAAGGTCTAGCGTCGCCTCATCAGCTAGCGACGCTAGATTCCTGGAGGGTCATCATGCTCGACGCACTTGAGGTGTTCACCACGGTGGTCATCGGCCTGATGGTGGGGGTGGAGTTCTCCGTCGCCTTCGTCATCAACCCGATCCTCAACGGACTGCCCGAGGAGAGTGCCGTGCTCGGTCGCGCCCGCGGGGGCCGGATGCTCGGCGCCGCGATGCCGGTCTGGTACATCACGTCGCTCGTGCTCGTCGCGGTCTGGGCCGTCGCCGGATGGCAGCACCGCGGCACCGGTCTCGTGGTGACCGCCGGGGTTCTGCTGGTCGTCAGCGTGATCATGTCGCTTCTGCTGCTCGTCCCGATCAACAACCGGGGCAAGACCTGGACGCCCGAGACCCGACCCGAGGACTGGAAGGAGCAGGCGAACCGCTGGGACCGCTTCCACTACGCCCGCGTCGCCGTCATCATCGCCGCCTTCACCCTGCTGGTCGCGGCCCTCGCCTGAGCCCGCCTGCGCACGTGGCTCACGCCCGCAGGCACGCCACCTGTGGGTCGTAACAGACGAGCCCGTGCTCGTGGGCCAGTGAAGCGGCGTGATCAAGGACCTCTTGGGCCGCGCGATAGGACATGACCAGGTGGACGATCGGCCCCGAGGCTTCGTCGACGACCGGGGGCGACGCCCGGACGGTGTCGCCGTCGATGTCGTCCGGGTATCGCTGGAGGAGTGCCTCGACGTAGGCCGCGATGGCCGGGGTCGGGGGCGCGGTGACCTCGTCCGACTCCAGGTGGCGCGCATGGAGCTCGTCGTGGACCGAGCACGCTTGATCGTCGTCGAGTGGGCGTGCACCGTCCCACCCCGCGAGGTCGTAGCTCATGGGGGGGGATCCTCGCAGGCGGCGCTCCGGTCGGGTCCGATGGGCCTGATTCCGGCGGTGTCGGTGCCCCACTCGTCCAATCCGGCGCAACCCCCGGCCGTACTCATACGTGCCGGACAAACGACCCCTCGGCGACCCGGCCCTACCGTGGAGCGGAAGCCGAAGTGTCACTTATCGAAGGGCCGGGAACGACTATGACCGCCACTCACGCCTTCTGGCTCGCCGGCCGTCGGGCCACCGGTGAGACCACGTTCGATGTGACGTCGCCCTGGGACGGCCGCTCGGTCGGCAGCGTGAGTGTGCCGACGGACGAGCAGGTCGAGGAGGCCGTGGCCGCCGCGTACGCCGTGCGGGACGAGTTCGCGGCGACGCCCGCGCATGTGCGGGCCGCGGTCCTGGACCGGGTCAGCCGGAGTCTGGCCGAGCGGACCGAGGAGATCGCGCAGCTGATCTCCGCCGAGAACGGCAAGCCGATCAAGTGGGCGCGGGGCGAGGTCGGCCGGGCCGTGTCCGTGTTCCGGTTCGCGGCCGAGGAGGCCCGGCGGTTCAACAGCGGCGAGGCGCAGCGGCTCGACACCGACCTCGGCGGTCAGGGGCGGCTGGCCCTCACGCGCCGCTTCCCCAAGGGCGCCGTCCTCGGTATCGCGCCCTTCAACTTCCCGCTCAACCTCTGCGCCCACAAGATCGCCCCGGCGATCGCGGCCGGTGTGCCGATCATCCTGAAGCCCGCCCCGGCCACCCCTCTCTCCGGTCTGATCATCGGAGAGCTGCTCGCCGAGGCCGAGGCCCACGCGGCGACCGCGACAGGCGCGGGAGCCGGGACCGTGCTTCCGGCCGGCTCCTGGAGCATCCTCCCCGTCGCCAACGACCGCATGCCCGCCCTCGTCCAGGACGAGCGGCTGCCCGTGATCTCCTTCACCGGCTCCGAGAAGGTCGGCTACGCGATCATGGACTCGGTGCCGCGCAAGCACTGCACCCTGGAGCTGGGCGGCAACGGCGCGGCGGTCGTGCTGGCCGACTACGCGAGCGACGAGGACCTCGACTGGGCCGCGACCCGTATCGCGACCTTCTCGAACTACCAGGGCGGCCAGTCCTGCATCTCGGTGCAGCGGGTGATCGCGGACGCGTCCGTGTACGAGCGGCTGCTGCCGCGCATCGTCGCCGCCGTCGAGGCCCAGGTGACCGGTGACCCGTCCGACGGCGCCACCGACGTCGGACCGCTGGTCGACGAGAACGCCGCCAAGCGGGTCGAGGCGTGGGTCCAGGAGGCGGTCGACGCCGGGGCCGCCCTCCTCACCGGCGGCAAGCGCGACGGCGCCACGTACGCGCCGACGGTCCTGGCCGACGTACCCGCCGACGTGACCGTCTCCTGCGAGGAGGTCTTCGGACCCGTCCTCACCGTACGGAAGGTGGAGGGGGAGGCCGAGGCCTTCGCCGCCGTCAACGACTCCAAGTACGGCCTCCAGGCGGGCGTCTTCACCCACGACCTGCAGACCGCCTTCCGTGCCCACCGCGCGCTGGAGGTCGGCGGCGTGATCATCGGCGACGTGCCGTCCTACCGCGCCGACCAGATGCCGTACGGCGGCGTGAAGCAGTCCGGGACGGGGCGTGAGGGCGTGAAGTTCGCGATGGACGACTACACCTACGAGCGGGTCATGGTCCTGACGGGGCTCCAGCTCTGACGCCCCACTGAGATCTCCCGTCCCACCCCTAGCTTCTGACAATCGTTTTCAGGTAGCCTGGGGTCAGATCCCGGGATGAAGGGGCCCGGCACCGATGCCTTCCGGTGCCGGGCCCCTTCTGTGCGTCGGCCTGCTTCCGGACCCTCAACCGGAGAAGCCGACGTGCGCCAGCCGCAGGGGGCCGCGCAGCTCCAGGTGGACGTCGTGCACGCCGACGGCCGTCAGGTCGGCGCGCAGCGTGGTGTACGTGTACGGGTCGCCGGTGGGGCGGTCCGATGTCAGCGTCGCGAGGACCGGGCCGCCGAGCAGGGAGAACTCGACGGTGCCCTCCCCGGACACCTCCACCTCGACCCCGGTGATCCCGGCGCCGAAGTCGCAGTCGCGGAAGAGCAGTTCACCGGCACCGCCGCCCGTCGGTGTCACGGCGTCGCCCGACTCCCTGGTGCGGTCGACGATCTCCGTGCCGCGCTGCTCGTCGAAGTCCGCCGCGTCCAGGCCGTGCGTGACGACCGCGCGCGGAGCCACGGGTTCGCCCTCGACGGTGACGGTCGTACGGAGACGGATGTCCTCGCTCGACGCGCCGGCGAGGAGTTCGTACGCGCCGGGCTCCAGGTGCCAGGTGCCGTGGGCCACGTCCCAGAACTCCAGTACGCGGAGCGGGAGCCGGAAGGTCAGCTCGGACGAGGCGCCCGGCGCGAGCGTGACCCGGCGGTGCCCGACCAGCTCGCGGCGGGGGCGCGGGACCGACGGGTTCTCGGCGCGGACATACAGCTGGGCGACCTCGTCGGCCGTCGTCGCGCCCGTGTTGGTGACGGTGAAGGAGACCGTCAGGGCGTCGTCACCCATCTGAGCGACCAGGTCTCCGTACGCGAACTCCGTGTACGTCAGGCCGTGGCCGAACGGGAAGAGCGGGGTGCCCTCGAAGTAGAGGTAGGTCTGACGGGCGCCGATCACGTCGTAGTCGAGGAGGCCGGGGAGGTCGGCGTCGGCGGCGTACCAGGTCTGCGGGAGGCGCCCGGCCGGGGAGGTGTCGCCGGCGAGGACCCGGGCCAGGGCGGTGCCCGCGGCCTGGCCGCCGTGCGCGGTCCACAGGACGGCGGGCAGGTCGGCGGGGTCGACCGCGTAGGGATAGGCCGAGACCAGGACCAGCGCGGTGTCGGGGTTGGCGGCGCGGGCCGCGCGCAGCAGGCGCTCCTGGTGGGCGGGGAGCGCGAGGCCGGTGCGGTCCTCGGTCTCGCGGCCGTTGATGTGCGGGTCGTTGCCCGCGACGACGAGGACCACGTCGGCCTCGGCGGCCACCCTGGCCACGGCCTCCTCGCCGGGCTGCACCACCACGAGTTCGAAGGTTTCCGGATTCTTGTCGGCAACCTTCACGCCGTCGGGGCCGACAGTGACGTACCGGCCTGTCCCCGCGTGCTTGAGGAGGTGCCCGTTCCCGTGGGATCCGGAGGGCTCCAGGTGGAACGTCTCCTGCACGATCCAGCCGCCCGGCTGGTCCGCCGAGGCGCGCAGGTATCCGTCGTCGGCGACCGAGAGGTAACGGCCGTCGGGGGCGCGGAAGGTGAGGACGCCGTCGCCCCAGTCGACGAGGGCCAGTTCGGTGCCGTCCGGGTCCGTGGTGAGCGGAGGGAGGTCGGTGCGGCCGGCCAGCAGCGCCGGGTCGAGGGCGCCCTCCGCGCCGCGCACCTCGTCGGCGGCCTCGGCGGCCTCGGGCACGGACACGAACGCGCCGGTGGACAGCGCCCTCAGACGTACGCGGTCCACGCCCTCCGCGAACGTCACCCGTTCGGCGCCGAAGCGGTCGTACAGGCCTTCGAGCGGGGTGGAGCGGTGGAGAAGGGTGCCGCTGTACCAGTCGAGTTTGCACTCGTCGGCGAGCGGCCCGACGACGGCGATCCGGGTGTCGGCCGCGAGCGGCAGCAGTTCTCCCTCGTTCTTCAGCAGTACGACCGCCTGCTCGGCGGCCTCCTGGGCGAGGGCGCGGTGGGCCGGGGTGTCGAAGTCCGTGACGGCGGCGTACGGGTCGGCTTCGGTGTCGAACTCGCCGAGGCGGAAGCGCACCGAGAGCTGGCGGCGGACCGCCCGGTCGATGTCCTCCTCCGTCAGCAGGCCCTTGTCCAGGGCGCCCCGGATGCGGCCGATCATCGTCGAACTCTCCGTGCCGTGGTCGGTGAAGCTGTCGACTCCGGCGCGCAGCGAGGCGGCGGTCGCCTCCTCGTGGGTGGCGTAGTAGTGCTCGGAGTCGACGAGGTTCGACGGCGCGCCCGCGTCCGAGCAGACCAGCAGGTGCTCGTCGGTCCAGCGCCGCAGGTGCTCGGCCAGGTGGGGCGAGACGTGGTTGGGGCGGCCGTTGACCAGGTTGTACGCGGGCATCACCCCGGCCACGGCGCCCGCCTCGACGGTCTCGCGGAAGGCGCGCAGGTCGTACTCGTGCAGGACGCGCGGGCGGACCGAGGAGGAGGTGGTGGAGCGGTCGGTCTCGTTGTTGTGCGCCAGCCAGTGCTTGAGCACGGGGGCCGTACGCCAGTACGTGGGGTGGTCGCCGCGCAGACCGCGGGTGTACGCGGTGGCGATCGCCGAGGTCAGCCTGGGGTCCTCGGAGTAGCCCTCCTCGTTGCGGCCCCACAGCGGGTGGCGCAGCAGGTTGACCGTGGGGGACCAGACGTTGAGGCCGACGCGGTCGTCGCGGGCGCGCATCGCGCGCACCTCGGTGGAGACGGCCTCGCCGACGCGGCGGACGAGGTTCTCGTTCCAGGTCGCGCCAAGGCCCACGGCCTGCGGGAACACCGTCGCGGGGCCCATCCAGGCCACCCCGTGCAGAGCCTCCTGGCCGGTGCGGAAGGCGGCCACCCCCAGACGGTCGACGGCGGGGGCGAACTGGTGCAGGAAGGCGACCCGCTCGTCCAGGGTGAGCCGCTGGAGCAGATCGTCGATGCGCTTCACGAGCGGCAGCTGCGGATCGCGAAAAGGCGGCGTGGGCGTCGTCTGTGCGGTCACGTTGGGGATCCCTTTGCGATGAACGGGCGGGGAGCTTTCGAAGCGCTTCGATGCTCATTCGACCGTAGGGCGGGTGTCAAGAGACCGAGGCGCAACAGATCCGTTTCCGCACCGACATACAGCCCGGGACAACGAAGGTCGGAGTGGGGTGTTCCGGTCGGCCGCACCGCCGAGGAATCTGGGAATCGACCCTTGTGCACCCCCGGTCGTTCACTTAACCTCGCAGCAACATCGAAGCGCTTCGACTGTGGAGGGCAACGCTTCGCGTGCTCACCTCCCTCCGTCGCTCGAGGGTTCACCGCTTCAGCACAGCCAGTTCCTCACAGACACCGCAGCCGACGGCCACCGCCGGGTGTCCTGGTGTGCGCCATGAAGGGTTGACGCAATGACGCCGAACTCCGCCACCCCCGCCCCGAGCCGGAGAAGTTTCCTCGCTTCCACGGCGGTCGCCACCGCAGCGGTCGCCGGGGGGCTGCCGCTGCTGTCCGCCTGCGGCGGCTCGGACAGCGGCTCGCGCGAGGGCACCACGTCGGGCAAGGACGCCAAGAAGATCCTCCCGGCATACGTGGCGAGCGACGTGGTGAAGCCGGACATCCCGGCGAAGAACGGCTCGTCGATGGGCTTCACCGCCAAGCTCGACAGCGCCGACCTCAGGACGTCGGTCACCAAGAAGCTCGGCAAGGGCGGCAAGGTCACCATCATGTCGCCGTTCTGGGGCTCGCCGCCCAAGCAGGACAACGCCTACTACACGTCGATGAACGACCTGATCGGCGTCGACGTCCAGTGGCGCAACCAGGACGGCGGCACCTACGACCAGAAGCTCGGCGCGGTCCTCGCCTCCAGCGACGTCCCGGACGTGGTCGTCATCCCCGGCTGGAACATGATGGGCAAGATACCCAGCGCCATCATCAGCAAGTTCGCCGACCTGGGCCCGTACCTGTCCGGGGACAAGGTCAAGGAGTATCCCAACCTCGCGGCGATCCCCAGCGATGCCTGGCAGCGCTCCATCTTCGGCGGCAAGCTGATGGGCCTGCCGATGCCCGCCGGGTACGTCGGGAACATCGTGCCGCTCTACCGCCAGGACATCTTCGACAAGGAGGGCTACGAAATCCCTCGGTCCGCCGACGAGTTCATGGCCCTGTGCAAGGACATCACCAACCCCAGAGCCAAGCGGTGGGCCTGCGGTGACATGAAGTGGACCGCGTTCAGCAACTTCGGCGTGCTCGGGGGCGGTGAGAAGCCGCTCTGGTGGAACCTGGTCGACGGCAAGCTGATCAACCGTATCGAGACCCCGGAGTACCTTGAAGCCATCGAGTGGACGCGGAAGCTGTTCGCCGCCGGAGTCGTCCACCCCAACTTCAAGCTGGGCAAGAGCCAGATCGCCGACCCGACACCCAAGTTCGCCGCCGGCGAGTTCCTGATCTGGAACACCGACATGTCCGGCTGGTACGGGCACCAGGCCTCCTTCTCGACCCAGAACCCCGACGTCAAGGTCTGGGGCATGGACATCTGGGGCCACGACGGCGGTGACCCGACGCTGTACGCCACGATGCCGGCCAACATCTTCGCCTTCGTCAACAAGAAGGTCTCCGAGTCCGTCATCCGCGACGTGCTGGCGGTCGCCAACGTCACCGCGGCGCCGTACGGCACCAAGGAGTGGATGATGACCAACTACGGCGTCGAGGGCACCCACTACACGCTCAAGGACGGCGTCCCCGTCAAGAACGACAAGGGCAACAACGAGGTCATCAACGCCTACGTCATGGTGGCGAGCCCTGCCCCGACCATCGCGCACCCCGACCTCCCGGACTACACCAAGGCCCAGGTCGAATGGCAGCAGCGGATGGGCGCCTTCACCAAGAAGTCGTCCTTCTGGGGCCTGCAGATCACCGAGCCCTCCCGCTACACCAACCTCGCCAACGACTTCGAGCAGCTCGAGGACGACATCATCCGCGGGCACAAGAAGATCAGCGACATGCAGCAGGCCGTGTCCGACTGGAAGAGCAAGGGCGGCGACAAGCTGCGCGACTGGTACAAGAAGCTCCTCGACGAGAACGGTTCGGCGGCGAGCTGACCGGGCTCTGAGGCAAGGAGAGCGGCTGTGTCCCACAGCACGGTGCCTCGCAGCGAGACCGAGGCCAGCACGCCGGTGAAGACCCGGGTGACATCCGACGGCACCACCGGCTCCCCCCAGAAACGCCCCCCGGAGAAGCTGAGCCTGCGGCTCAGGTTCCGACGCGACCGGGTCCTGCTCCTGATGACGCTGCCGGCCGTCGTGCTGGTCCTGGTCTTCAACTACCTGCCGGTGCTCGGCAATGTGGTCGCCTTCCAGGACTACGACCCCTACATCAGCGACAACGGCATCGTGTCCATGCTGAACAGCCCCTTCGTGGGCCTGGAGAACTTCCAGCGGATCTTCGAGGACTCGGCCTTCTGGAACGCCGTCGAGAACACGCTGGTGCTGTTCTTCGTCCAGCTCGTGCTGTTCTTCCCGATCCCGATCCTGCTCGCGCTGCTCATCAACAGCGTGATCCGGCCCCGGGTGCGGGCCGTCGCCCAGGCCGTGCTCTACCTGCCGCACTTCTTCTCCTGGGTGCTCGTCATCGCCGTCTTCCAGCAGATGTTCGGCGGCGCCGGGATGCTGTCCCAGTTGCTGCGGCAGAACGGCTACGACGGCCTCGACATCATGACCAACCCGGACACCTTCCCGTTCCTGATCACCGCGCAGAGCGTGTGGAAGGACGCCGGGTGGGGGATCATCGTGTTCCTCGCCGCGCTGGCCTCGGTGCCCTCGGACCACTACGAGGCCGCCGCGATGGACGGTGCCGGACGATGGCGCCGGATGTGGCACGTCACGCTTCCCGCCCTGCGTCCGGTGATCGCCCTTCTGCTCGTCCTGCGCGTCGGCGACGCCCTGACCGTCGGGTTCGAACAGATCCTGCTGCAACGCGACGGCGTCGGACCGGGCGCGGGCGAGGTCCTCGACACCTTCGTGTGGTGGAACGGCGTACGCAACCAGGACTTCGGCTACGCGGCCGCCGCCGGCCTCGTCAAGGGCGTGGTCAGCATCGGCCTGGTGCTCGCCGCCAACAAGGTGGCCCATCTCATGGGCGAGCAGGGGGTGTACAGGAAATGACGTCCGTGATGGCGCGCCCGCGCCAGGACACCGAGCCGGACCGGCGGGAGAGGACCCCCCGCTGGTGGCAGGCCCCGCCCCGACCGGCCTGGGAGGAGGAGCCCACGAAGGCCGGCCTGGCGGGCAAGGGGATCGCCCTGTCGTTCGCCTGTCTGGCGGTCCTCTTCCCACTGTGGATCGTGGTCGTCACCAGTCTGTCGTCCCGCAGGACCATCGACGAGGCGGGCGGCCTGGTGATCGTGCCCAAGGGCATCACCTTCATCGCCTACGAGGAACTGCTCAGCGGCGGTCAGGTCACCCGCGCCGCGATCATCAGCATTCTCATCACCCTGGTCGGCACCCTGTTCTCCATGGCGGTGTCCGTCCTGTGCGCCTACGGCCTGTCGCGCAGCGGATCCTTCGGGCACCGCTGGATCCTGATGACGCTGCTGGCGACCATGTTCTTCAGCGCGGGGCTCATCCCCACCTACCTGCTGGTGCAGTCCCTCGGACTGATGGACACCTATCTCGCACTGATCCTGCCGAGCGCGGTGAGCATCTTCAACATCCTCGTGCTGCGCGGCTTCTTCATGGGGATATCGCAGGAACTCATCGACAGCGCGCGCATCGACGGCGCGGGTGACCTCCGGATCCTCTGGCAGATCGTCATGCCGCTGTCCCGGGCGGTCCTCGCCGTGATCACGCTGTTCTACGCCGTCGGGTACTGGAGCGCCTGGTTCAACGCGTCGATCTACCTGAACGACCAGGACATGATGCCGTTGCAGAACGTCATGATCCAGCTCGTGCAGAAGCAGGAAGCGCCGGTCGGACTGAGCCAGGCGATCAGGACCGGTCAGCTGTCCGGGCTGGCCATCCAGATGGCGGTCATGGTGATGGCCCTGCTGCCGGTCGCGGTGCTCTCGCCCTTCGTCCAGAAGCACTTCAAGAAGGGCATGCTGACCGGCGCGATCAAGGGCTGACCGGAGCGCCTGACAGCTCGGGGGTTCGGGTGCGGCTGCGGGTGCGTGGGGCTTCTCGCGCAGTTCCCCGCGCCCCTGAGAAGCAGGGGCTGCGCCCCATGCTTCTCAGCCCGAAGGGGCCGTAGGCCCTTCAGGGACGCGGGGAACTGCGCGGTAGGCCACGAACCACCTGCACTCGCCCACGCACCCGAAACCCCGAGCTCGTGGGCGCTCCACCCACCCCCACCCTCCCCGTACAAGACGGGGTATGTCATGCGCACCCCCACCCGACCCGCCGCACCGTACTCATGCGGCACCGCAGCCGCCGCGGCCCTCACCACCCTCCCCGCACTGACGGCCCAGGCCCACGCCACCGAGGTCCGAAGCGGCTCGACCACCGGAGGCTACCGGTGGCGCAACGCCGTGATCGGCGGCACCGGCTTCGTCACCGGCGTCCTCTTCCACCCGGCCAGACGCGGCCTCGCCTACGCCCGCACCGACATCGGCGGCGCCTACCGCTGGGACGACCACAAGGCCCGCTGGACCCCGCTGACCGACCACCTCGGCTGGGACGACTGGAACCTCCTCGGCGTGGAGGCCATCGCCCTCGACCGCGCCCACCCGGACCGCGTCTACCTCGCCCTCGGCACCTACACCCAGCCCTGGGCCGGCAACGGCGCGATCCTGCGCTCCGACGACCGCGGCGCCACCTGGACCCGCAGCGACCTGACCGTGCAGCTCGGCGCCAACGAGGACGGCCGGGGCGCGGGCGAGCGGCTCCTCGTCGACCCGCGCGACAGCGACACCCTGTGGCTGGGCACCCGGCACGACGGTCTGCTCAGGTCGACGGACCGGGGCGCCACCTGGGCGCCCGCGAGCGGCTTCCCGGCGACCCCGAGCGCCTCCGGCCAGGGCATCACCCTGCTCGTGGCCGCCGGCCGCACCGTGTACGCCGGCTGGGGCGACGCCGACGGTACCTCCGCGACGGCGAACCTCTACCGCACCAGCGACGGCACCACCTGGGAGGCCGTCCCCGGCAGCCCCACCGGCGTCGCCGTCAAGGTCCCGATCCGCGCCGCCTACGACCGGCACACCCGCGAGCTGTACGTGACGTACGCGAACGCCCCCGGCCCCAACGGCCAGTCCGACGGCAGTGTGCACAAGCTCCGCACCACCACCGGCACATGGACCGAAGTGACCCCCGTGAAGCCGGGCGGCACCACGACCGACGGCGGCACCGACGCCTTCGGCTACGGCGGAGTCGCCGTCGACGCCCGCCGCCCGGGCACGGTGGTCGTGTCCACCAACAACCGCTGGGCGGAGATCGACACCCTGTTCCGGTCCACGAACGGCGGCCGCACCTGGACGTCCCTCAAGGACTCCGCAGTCCTCGACGTGTCCGAGACCCCCTATCTCAAGTGGGGCGCCGACAAGCCGAAGTTCGGCTGGTGGATCCAGGCGCTCGCCCTCGACCCGTACGACTCGAAGCACCTGGTCTACGGCACCGGTGCGACCCTCTACGGCACCCGGGACCTGAAGAACTGGGCCCCGCAGATCAGGGGCCTGGAGGAGACGTCGGTACGCCAGCTGATCTCGCCCCCGACCGGGCAGGCGCACCTGATCAGCGGCAGCGGGGACATCGGGACGATGTACCACGAGCGGCTCACCGCCTCCCCGTCGCGCGGCATGGCGTCGAACCCCGTGTTCGGATCGGCGACCGGACTCGCGCAGGCCGCGGCGAAGCCGTCGTACGTGGTCCGCACCGGCTGGGGCGACCACGGCAACGGCGCCCGCTCGAACGACGGTGGCCGGACCTGGGAGCCCTTCGGGGCCCAGCCCGACATCGCGAAGGACGCGCCGGGACCGATCGCTGTGAACGCCGACGGCAGCGTGCTGGTGTGGTCCTTCGTGCACTGGGACGGCACGAAGTACGTGGCCCACCGCTCCACCGACAACGGCGCGACCTGGGCCGAGGTCCCCTCCTTCCCCAAGGGCGCCACGCCGGTCGCCGACCCGGTCGACCCCGCGCGCTTCTACGCCTACGACACCGACACGGGAACGCTGTACGCGAGCACGGACAGCGGTGCCTCCTTCTCGGCCCGGGCCACCGGACTGCCCGCGGGGGACAGCCAGTTCAAGCTGGTCGCGGCCCCCGGACGCACCGGTGACCTGTGGCTGAGCGCGAAGACGAGCGGGCTGTACCGGTCCACCGACGCGGGGGCGGCCTTCTCGAAGGTCGACAGTTGCCGGGCCTCGTACACCCTCGGCTTCGGCAAGGCGGCCCCGGGCGCCGACTACCCGGCGATCTACCAGGTCGGTTCGACGGAGACCCGCACCGTCGTCCACCGCTCCGACGACGGCGCGAAGACCTGGACCCGGATCAACGACGACGCCCACCAGTGGGGCTGGACCGGTGAGGTCATCGTCGGCGACCCGCGCGTCTACGGCCGTGTGTACCTGGCCACCAACGGGCGCGGCATCCAGTACGGGGAGCCGATCTGATGCCGGGACCGACGGAGTCGACGTGGCCGACAGGGTCGACGGGACCGACAGGGTCGACAGGGCTGAAGGGGCCCGCGCGGCTGACGGGACCGTCCCTGGCCGACGCCACCCGTGGCCGCATCCTCTTCGGCGGCGACTACAACCCCGAGCAGTGGCCCGAGGAGGTGTGGCAGGAGGACGTACGCCTGATGCGGGAGGCGGGCGTCAACTCCGTCACCCTAGGTGTCTTCTCCTGGGCGAAGCTCGAACCCCGGCCCGGGGCGCGAGAGTTCGGCTGGCTGGACCGGCTGATGGACCTGATGCGCGCGAGCGGGATCGGCGTCGTCCTCGCCACCCCCACCTCCTCCCCGCCGCCGTGGATGGGGCGCCTGTACCCCGAGACCCTCCCGCGCGACGAGGACGGCCGCATCGAGTGGTGGGGCTCCCGCCAGCACTTCTCCCACTCCAGCGACATCTACCGGCGTCACGCCGCAGCCATCACCGAGGAGCTCGCCACCCGCTACGCCGACCACCCGGCCCTCACGATGTGGCACATCAACAACGAGTACTGCACCTACGACTGGGGCGACGAGGCGGCCCGCACCTTCCGGGCGTGGCTGCGGCGGAAGTACGGCACGCTCGAAGCGCTCAACGAGGCCTGGGGCACCGCCTTCTGGAGCCAGGGCTACGACGGCTGGCACGAGATCCTCCCGCCGCGCCGGGCCCACTACCTGCGCAACCCCGCCCATGCGCTCGACTTCAAACGCTTCACGAGCGACATGCTCCTGGAGTGCTACGTCATGGAGCGCGACATCGTCCGCCGGCACACCCCCCACCTGCCGGTCACCACCAACTTCATGCCGATGTGGGTGGGGCAGGACGCCTGGCGGTGGGCCGAGGAGGAGGACGTCGTCTCGGTCGACCTCTACCCGGATCCGCGTGACCCGCTCGGCGCGCAGAACGGCGCCCTGGTCCAGGACATGACCCGCTCCCAGGCGGGCGGCGGCCGCTGGATGCTGATGGAGCAGGCGGCCGGACCCGTCAACTGGCGCGGTGTCAACCACCCCAAACCCCGCGGGCTCAACCGCCTGTGGTCCTTCCAGGCCGTGGCCCGGGGCGCGGACGCCGTCTGCTACTTCCAGTGGCGGCAGTCCCGGCAGGGCGCGGAGAAGTTCCACTCGGGCATGGTCTCTCACGCGGGCGAGCAGGGCCGCACCTACCAGGAGGTGAAGCAGCTCGGACAGGAACTCGCGGCCATCGGCAGCGAGGTGACGGGCCGGTGCGTTCAGGCGGACATCGCCGTGCTGTTCGACTGGAACTCCTGGTGGGCCGGTGCCCATGACGGCCGTCTGTCGTCCGAGGTCGATCTCCCGCAGGTCGTGGGCGCCTGGCACCGCGCGCTCTGGGAGGCCAACCTCACCACCGCCTTCGCCCACCCCGAGCACGATCTCTCCGCCCACCGGCTCGTCGTCGTACCGCAGCTCTACCTGCTCACGGACGTCGCCGTGGACAACCTCCTCGCGTACGTACGGGGTGGCGGCACCCTCGTCAGCGGCTTCCTGACCGGTGTCGCCGACGAGGACGACCGGGTGCGCCCCGGCGGCATGGACGCCCGGCTCCGCGACCTCTTCGGCATCCGCACCCTGCACGAGTGGTGGCCGCTGGACCCGGGGGAGGAGGTCGAGTGCGACGGCGCCCGGGGCGTCTTCCGGGGAACGCTGTGGTCCGAGGAGATCGAGCCGGAGGACGCGGAGCAGGTCGTCCCCTACAAGGGCGGCGAACTCGACGGCCTCCCGGCGGTGCTGCGGAAGGGGCGGGTCTGGTACGTCTCCACGCTGCCCGAACCAGCCGAACTGCGGGCCCTGCTGGGGCGGATCGCCGCCGACGCCGGGGTACGGCCCGTGCTGGACGGACTGCCCGACGGGGTCGAGGCGGTGCTCCGCGGCGACCTGCTGTTCGTGCTCAACCACGGCCGCGACGAGGTCACCGTCGACGTGCCCGGTACCCATCGCGACCTGCTGACGGGGGCGACCGTCACCGGGTCGCTCTTGCTCGGCCGGCACGGCGTGGCGGTGCTGAAGCCGTGACCGTGACCATGCTCATGACTTCCCCCGGCGCCGCGGCAGGCCGGACACCCGCAGTGATCGGCCCCGGCGCCGGAGAAGACCGCGATCTCCCCACGAGTCCGCGGTAGCTCCCCGCCCCGCACGTCCCCCACCCATGGAAGGAACCGACACCCATGGCACTACGCACCCGCACCCGCACCCTGGGCCGGATCGGCAAGGTCCTGCTCGCCCCCGCGCTCGCGCTCGGCGCCACGATCGGCCTCGCCGCCGCCCCCGCCTCGGCCGCCGTCTGGAACTCGTGCGACCAGTGGGGCAACACCGGCCTCAACGGCTACACGCTCTACAACAACATCTGGGGCTCCGGCGCCGGCAGCCAGTGCATCTGGGCCAACTCCGGTACCAACTGGGGAGTCTGGGCCAACCACCCCAACACCGGCGGCATCAAGTCGTACCCCAACTCCAAGAAGGTGATCAACAAGACGATCACCTCGCTCGGCTCGCTCAACAGCAGCTACAACGTCACGGTCCCGTCGTCGGGCGCGTACAACTCGTCGTACGACATCTGGGACACGGACTACGACTACGAGATCATGCTCTGGGTCAACTACAACGGCGCCGTCGGTCCGCTCGGCACCGCGCAGGGCAACGTCACGCTCGGCGGCCACACCTGGAGCGTCTACAAGGGCAGCAACGGGGCCAACGAGGTCTTCTCCTTCCTGCGCACCTCGGACTCGAACTCCGGCACGGTCCAGATCCTCCCCATTCTCAAGTGGATCAAGGACACCAAGGGCTGGATGGGCAACGAGACCATCGGTGACGTCCAGTTCGGCTTCGAGGTCACCTCGTCCTCCGGCGGCCTGGACTTCGTCACCAACAACCTGACGGTCAGCAGCAGCTGACGTGCGGACGTCGTCGGCGAACGGGCCGTAGCCAGGCCCGCGTACGAGTCCGAGCCGGTGCCGTGCCCCACGCGGTGCCGGCTCGGGTCGTCCCGGGCCCACCCCCTAGGTCATGGCCCGTCCTGGGCGGCCCGCCGAGGAGGAGCCTGCTGACGGACTGCACGACGAGGGGCTCTGCACCGTCGTTGCGCAGCCGCACCCGGGAGCGCAGGACGGCGACCCCGGCGGGGGAGGACAACTCGACGAGCGCGGTCAACCCGGTCGCGGGATCATGGAGTTCGACGGTCGGCCGCTCCCAGTCGCCGTCACCATCACCGCCATGGCCATCGTCACCGTCCTCGGCGCCGGCACCCACGCCCACCTCCGTGCGGTGCCCCCGGTGCACGAGCCTCGCCCCGAACGCCGTCCTCGTGAACCGCGGCCCCGACCACCCGCTGCCGTGCCCGAACGCGGTCAACTCGATGAGCGGGAGGGCGGTTTCGGGATCCACGGTGTCAGCGAAAGGCCCGAGCCGGATCGGCCGCAGGGTCCCGTCGGCAGCCGTCGCGAACACGCTCTCGACGGCCGGGTGCCCCCATCCGAAGCATGTGCCCGCGCGGCCCGACCCGGTCACACCGCTCTCCGGACCACCTTCCGGCCCGCTCTCCAGCCCGCCCCCGCCGAAGTCGTCCGCACCCGAGTCCACGTCGTCGGACTCTATTGACGCCCGTCGTGTGGCCGGTCACAATTCTGCCATGAATGTGACCGGTCACACAAGGCGCCCGGCGAGCATCCGGGACGTCGCGACCGCCGCCGGGGTCTCGTACCAGACGGTCTCGCGGGTGATCAACGACCACCCCAGCGTCAAGCAGTCGACCCGGGAGCGGGTGCAGGCCGCCATCGACGAGCTGGGCTTCCGGCGGAACGCCACCGCGCACGCGCTGGCCAGCGGCCGCAGCCGGGCGGTGACGGTCCTGACCGCGAACACCACGCACTACGGCTACGCCTCGATCCTCCAGGGCATCGAGGAGGCGGCGCGGTCGGCGTCGTACGCGGTCGGCATCGGTGTCCTGGAATCGGCGGACGAGGCCGCCGTCGCCGCCGAGGTGCGTCGCGCGGGGGACGTGGGCGGCGGTCTCATCGTGATCGCCTACGATCCGGCCGGTGTCGCGGCCCTCGGGGCCGTGCCCCCCGAACTGCCGGTCGTGGGCGTGGTGGAGACGCCGGCCGCCCCGCCCGGCGGCGACCGCCCCTGGGTGTGGGCCGACGACCGCGAGGCCGCCTACCAGGCGACCCGCCATCTGCTCTCCCTCGGTCACGAGACCGTGCACTACGTCGCGATCCCGTCCAGCACCCGGCGGACCAGCGCCCGTACCGCCGGCTGGCGGCAGGCGCTCAAGGAGGCCGGGGCGCCCGAACCCCGTCCGGTGCAGGGGAGTTGGGGCCCTGCGGGCGGTCACGCGGCCGGCCACCGGCTGGCCGGGGACCCTGCGGTCACCGCGATCCTCTGCGGCAACGACGACCTCGCGCTCGGCGTGCTGCGCGCGCTGCACGAGGCCGGGCGGTCGGTGCCGGGGGAGGTGAGCGTCGCCGGGTTCGACGACGCCCCGCACTCCGCCTATCTGACCCCGTCCCTCACGACGGTCCGGCTGGACTTCACCGGCCTCGGGCGGGCCGCGTTCGCTCTGCTGCACGGGGTCGTCGAGGAGTCCGCGCAGATCGCCCCGCACCCCGTCTCCGTACCGGAACTGGTGGTGCGGGAGGCGTCGGGCCCCGCCCGCGAAGCCCTGACCCCCAGCACCACCCTGCTCGGCCCTCCCGCCCCGCGCGACGTCACCCAGCTCTCCGACCACACACTCCGACCGAGCTCTCCGATCCCCCCAGATCGTGTCCGGAATCACCAGTGGAGCCGTCACATGACCGGAGGTCCAGCCGCGTGATCACCCCCACCCGCACGAGAGCCCGCAGCCAGCACCGCACCAGGTCCCGAACGAGAACCGCCCTGCTCACAGCATTACTTGGAGTCACCGTCATGGCAGGCAGCACCCTCCCCGCCACCGGACCGGCCGCCGCCGCGGCCGCCGATCCGCAGCGCCTCACCGTCGACCTCTCCGCCTCCGAGGGCCCGGTGATGCACGGCGCCAACGGCGCGCTGTACGGGCTCAGCGACGACGGGGTGCCCAGCGACGCGGCCCTCGCCCCGCTGAAGATCACCAGCATCTCGCAGAAGCCGGAGGGCGGCGCCCAGCACCCCAACGGCGACGCGCTCACCGTCTCCAGGTCGTTCTTCCGCAACGGCGGCGGCGAGATCAACGTGATGATGCAGGACATCTACGCCAAGTGGCCGTACGAGGACCTCGGCATCGACGACTACCTCCCCAAGGTCGACAGGATCGTCAAGGAGGTCTCGGCCGACCCGAACCGCGACCGCTTCGTCTACATCCCGTTCAACGAGCCCGACCAGATCTGGTACAAGCTCGACGTCGCCGACCAGGCCCAGTACGAGATCAACCGCGACCGGTTCTTCCGGGACTGGAAGACGGTCCACGAGCGCATCCGCGCGATCGACCCCGACGCGCGCATCGCCGGCCCCAACGAGGCCGGCTACCACACCCGCCTGCTGCGGGACTTCCTCGCCTTCGCCAAGCGCGAGAACGTCCTGCCGCAGGTGATGACCTGGCACGAACTGGGTTCGGGCTCGCTCCGCGACTTCCAGGGGCACTACGACGACTACCGTGCACTGGAGCGGGCGGCGGGCGTGGCCCCCCTGAAGATCAACATCGACGAGTACGCAAACCGCCGCGACCTCTCCGTCCCGGGCCAACTCGTCCAGTGGGTCTCGATGTTCGAGCGCAACAAGGTGTACGCCAACCAGGCCTACTGGGACGCGGCCGGCAACATGGACGGCAACGTCGTCCGCTCCAACATCCCCAACGGCGGCTGGTGGTTCTTCCGCTGGTACGCGGGTCTGACCGGGAACACCGTCAAGGTCACCCCGCCGCGCGCGAACACCATCGACACCCTCCAGGGCCTCGCCTCCCTCGACACCTCCCGCCGTCAGGCCCAGGTCCTGCTCGGCGGCTCCGCCGGCGACGCGGACGTCGTGGTCCAGAAGGTCCCCCGGTCCCTCTTCGGGCGCACGGTCACCGCGACCGTCGCCGAGGCCGCCTGGTCCGGCTATGAGGGACAGCACGCCGCCCCGCGCGTCCTGTCCCGCACGAAGGTGCGGATCGCGGACGACGGCACGGTCACCGTCCCGCTGCGCGGCCTGCACAAGATGTCGGCCTACCGCGTCGTCCTGACCCCGGGCGGCACCGGCACCCCGACCACACCCGCCGTCCCCTGGAGCGCCTCCTACGAGGCCGAGGACGCCGCGATCACCGACGGCAAGGTCTACACCCAGGGCACTGTCGCCAACGCCAACGGCTACGCGGCCTCCGGCACCAAGGACGTCGGCTCCCTCAACCAGCCCACCAGCAAGGTCGACTTCACCGTCTCCGTCCCCGAGAACGGCACGTACGACCTGGCGATCCTCTACGGCAACCAGTCCGGGACCCCGGCCACCCAGAAGCTGACCGTCGACGGCGGCGAACCGGTCACGGTCACCTACCCCTCCACCGAGAACTGGACCTACCGCGCCAAGAAGGACCTCACCCTCCGCCTGACGGCAGGCACCCATCAACTGACCCTCGCCAAGGGCGACACCGAGGTCACCCTCGACCGGATCGACCTCACCGTCCGCACCGGCGAGCCCGCCGCCTCCTACGAGGCCACGCTCGCGGACATCAGCGGTAAGCCGTCGTACGACTACTCCTCCTCGGCCGGTGTCGCAACCGGCGCGCTCGTGCTGCGCTCCGGGGACAAGGCGGTCTTCGACGTGTACGCCCCGCGCGACGGCTACTACCGGGTGGTGTCCCGGGCGTCGGCGCCGGTGCGGCTCGCCCTGCACGGGCAGTCGGTGGCGGCGGTGCCCGACCGGCCGCTGCGGCTCTACCTGGTCGCGGGCAACAACCGGATCACCGCGACCGCCAAGCACACGGCCGTGCGCTCCCTCGACGTCTCGGGCGCGGGTTCGACCACCGGGACCCTGGCGTACGACGGCGCCACGGCCACCCTCGCCGGCGGGGCCGAGCTCGTCGACTCCGCCCACGCCTCGGCCGGTTCGTACATCAGCCGGCTCGGCAACGGTGCGGACTCCACCGCCGAGTTCACGGTGGACGCCCCCACCGCCGGCCGGTACGTCCTGGTCGTCCACTACGCCCACAACGACCGCCGCGACAACGGCCACGCCTACAACACCGACATCATGTCCCGCACGGCGGACATCACGGTCGGGGACGGCGAACCGCGCACGGTCACCTTCAAGAACACCTGGGGCTGGGACGACTACTGGACCGTGGGCGTCCCCGTCGACCTGAGGGAGGGGTCCAACAAGGTGACCTTCGGCAACGCGAGCGCCTGGGCGCCGAACATCGACCGGATCGAGGTGGGCCGGGTCGTCGGCTAGCTCCATCGGGAAGGGGCGCCTGTGGCCCCCGGGCGTCGGCGACCGCCGACGGCCGGGGGCCGGGGGCCGGGGGCCTTCGCGCGTCAGGCGCGGTCGACCTCGGCCCGCAGCGCGTCGTACTCCGTGAACTCGGCCTCGACGCCCTCGCGGGTCAGGCCGTAGCGGGCCAGGTCGTAGCGGTGGGGGCGGGAGCCCTTGAGCCCGGTGGTGACCTGGGGCAGCCGGGCGGCGTCGGCGTCGGTCCAGCGGGCGCCGACGGCGTCGTACAGCTTCGGCACCCCCGTGGCCGGATCGGAGCCGAGCCATGCGTACGGCACGTCGACCACGGCCTCGCGGGGGAGGCCGGCGCGGGCGGCGAGACCCCGCCGTACCGACCGGCTCAGCAGGTCCAGCCAGGTGGCACCGAGGTGGTGCGGGTCGACCGTGCGGCGGGAGAGGGCCATGCCCACCTCGACCAGGCTGCAGAACGAGGCGACGGCGGTCACCGGATCACGGTGCGTCCACACGAGCGTGGCGTCCGGGAACACGGCGAACAGGGCGTCGAGGTTGCCGGTGTGGAAGGGGGACTTCAGGATCCAGCGACGGCGCTGCCGGCCGTACTGGAGCACCTGGAAGACCTGCTTGAGGTGGCGGTAGTCGGGGACGAAGTCCCGCTCGAACTGCCAGGCGTGGTAGCGCGGCAGCTGGGCCTGGGACAGCGGCACCAGGGCGTGCGGCAGAAGGAACGTGTCCTCCTCGGGGCCCTCGGCGGTCATGGGGTGGATCTCACGGAAGCGCGGAGCGAGCCGATGGGTGCCGTCGAGCATCCGGCGCGCCGAGGTGATCGCCTTGCGCCGCTGCTCGGGCGACGGTTCGAGGCCGGGGGCGAGCAACTCCCACAGCCGCGGGGACCGATGGTCGTCGGAGAGCGAGAGAACGCCGTGGGCGAGCGTGGTGGCCGTGCGCGGCAGACCCACCACGAACACCGGCCGCTCGACGGGCTCCTCCTCGATGGCCGGGTTCTCGGCGATCAGCCGCCGGACGCGGGCCCGGTTGGTGAGATGCCGGCGCACATGGGCCTGCGCCGACTGCCAGCCGACGGGGGACAGGCCCGGGTCGCCCGCCCAGTCGCGCAGCAGTGACCGAAAGCCTGCCAGGAACTCCTCCTCGCCCTCGGCCCATCCGGCCCCGTCGAGGATCCTCGCGAAGACCCGGTCCGGGTCGCGACGGGAACGGAGCGTGGGCCGCAGCAGGAGGTTGGCCACGGTGAGGGCCGACGGGGTGGAGGGCACGGGAGTGTCCTTTCCGGGAGAGCGACGGACGGCACGCGTCTCGTCGGACCGGCTGGGACCCCAGCATAAACGGGGAGTGGTCCCCGGAACATGTCGCCGTGCGCCCGCGGGTGGTTCCGGGGCCCCGCAAACGGGCCCCGGAACCGTCCCGTCATGTCCGCCCTGCCGGGACGCTCACCCCCTGTCCCTGTCCCTGTCCCTGTCCCTGCCCCTGTCCGTCCCCGTACCGCTCCCGCAGCTCCGACAGCACCCCGCTGGCCGCCGCCACGAGCGGCACCGCGAGGAGCATGCCGAGGATGCCGGCGATGGAGGCACCCGCGGTCAGGGCCAGCAGGATCGCCGCCGGGTGCATCTGCACGGTCCGGCTGTGGATCATCGGCTGGAGCACGTTCCCCTCGATCAGCTGCACCGCGAAGACGACGCCGACCGCCCACAGCGCCGTGACCAGGCCCCGGTCCGCGAACGCGACGAGGATCGCCACCGCGCCGGACAGGAACGCGCCGAGGTACGGGATGTACGCGCCGACGAACACCAGCGCGCCGAGCCCCACCGCGCCCGGCACCTGGAGGATCAGCAGGCCGACGGCGATCAGGGCACCGTCGATGAACGCGATGAGCGTCGTCCCCCGCATATAGCCCTCGATCGCCCGGAACGCGCGCCGGGCCATCACCTCCAGGGTGTCACCGGAGCCGCGCGGCGCGAGCGAGTGCAGGGAGGCGACCGCCTTGTCGGAGTCCCGCAGGAAGAAGAACATCAGCAGCATCGCCAGGACCGCGCTGGCCACGAACCCACTGACCGCGCTGACCCCGGAGAGCACCCCCGAGGCCGCGGTGCCGCCGAACTTCGACAGCAGCTCCTTGGCGTTCTTCGCGAGGTCGTCCAACGACGTCCCCGCCAGGCCGAACTCGTCGCTGAGCGACTTCGCCGCGTCCCTGAGCGAGGAGATGATCTGGTCGCCGGTGTCGATCAGCGCGGCGGCCACGATGTACGCGGCCCCGCCCATCACCACGAGCACGGCCGCGCAGGTCAGCCCGGCGGCGAGGGACCTGTTGAACCGCATCGCCACCAGCCGCCGGTACAGCGGGCCGAGCAGAGCGGTACCGAGCAGCGCGATCAGCAGCGGCGTGACCGCCGTCTGGAACGTCACACAGATCCACACGCCCACGTACACGACACCCGTCACCAGCAGGGTGAGCGCGCTCCACACGGCGATGTGCCGCGCGGGCCCCGGCAGGAACCCGGGCGCGACCGGCTCCGCGGGCGCCGCGACCGCCGCCGGCACCTCCACGTACCCGCCGTGCCCGGCGTACCCGCCCGTGGTACGTATCGTCGTACGCGTCCGATGCACCGGTCTGCGCGCGGGCCCGCCACCCCTGCGACCAGGCCGTCCCCCGCGTACTGCGCGAGAGTCTCCCGTACGGCTGTTCACTGTCATCTCCACTCACTCGGAGGTCGCGCACACCCCCTGAGGATCATGGGATGGCCGTGGCGCCATAGCCTAGACCCGGCCGACGAACGCCCCGCGTGCCGGGAGACCCCCGCCATCTCACCGCGTCGCGGGCCTACTCGGCGATCGGCAGGGCCACCCCGTCCCGCAGGAACACCGGGATCCGCTCCAGCGGCGCGTCGACGGTCACGGTCGCACCCCCCTCGTACGTCTCCCCGGTCCACGCGTCCGTCCACCGCGCCCCTGCCGGAAGGTAGGTCGTCCAGACCCTCGCTTCCGCCTCCAGCACCGGCGCCACCAGCACATCCCGCCCGAACAGATACGCGTCGTCCACGGACCAGGCCCGCTCGTCCTCGGGGAACTCCAGGAACAGCGGCCGCATCACCGGCAGCCCCTCCTCGTGGGCCTCCCGCATCACCCGCAGCACATACGGCTTCAGCCGCTCCCGGAGCCGCAGATACGCCTCCAGGATCGCCCCGGCCTCCTCCCCGTACGACCACACCTCGTTGGGTCCGCCGGTCATGTCCGGCCCCAGCGGCATCCCGGGCTCCCGGAACCCGTGCAGTCGCATCAACGGCGAGAACGCCCCGAACTGGAACCAGCGGACCATCACCTCGCGGTACGCCGGATCGTCGGGGTCGCCCCCGTGGAAGCCGCCGATGTCCGTGTTCCACCACGGGATGCCCGACAACGCCGTGTTGAGCCCCGCCGCGATCTGCCGCCGCAGGGTCGGGAAGTCCGTGCCGATGTCACCGGACCACAGCGCGGCCCCCCACCGCTGACTGCCCGCCCACGCCGACCGGTTGAGGGAGACGATCTCCTCCCGGCCGGCCTCCCGCAGCCCCTCGTAGAAGGTGCGCGCGCTCTCGGCCGGATAGATGTTGCCGACCTCCAGACCGGGCCCCGCCCAGTAGCGCAGGTTCTCCTGGAAACCCGGCTTGAGCTCCGGCTCGCAGGCGTCCAGCCAGAACGCGTCGATGCCGTACCGGTCCAGGTAGTTCTCCTTCACCCGCGACCACACGAACTCACGGGCCTCGGGGTTCGTCGCGTCGTAGAAGGCCACCTGGACCGTCGACGCGACCTCCTTGTCCGGCCAGTCGGCGTGCGCCATCGGGCCGTACTGCGTACCGATGAAGTACCCGCGCTGCTCCATCACCGGGTGGTTCTCGCTCAGCGGCGACACCGACGGCCACACGGACACCACCAGCTTGATGCCCAGCTCGTCCAGCTCCCGCACCATGGCCGCCGGATCGGGCCACTCGTCGAGGTCGAACGTCCACTCGCCCAGATGCGTCCAGTGGAAGAAGTCGCACACGATGACGTCGATGGGCAGGCCCCGCCGCTTGTACTCCCGTGCCACCGCGAGGAGTTCGTCCTGCGTGCGGTAGCGCAGCTTGCACTGCCAGAACCCGGCCGCCCACTCGGGCAGCATCGGCGTACGGCCCGTCGCCGCGCTGTAGCGGCGCTGCGCGTCGGCCGGATCGCCCGCGGTGATCCAGTAGTCGATCTGCCGGGCCGAGTCCGCGACCCAGCGGGTGCCGTTGCCGGCCAGTTCGACACGGCCGATCGCCGGGTTGTTCCACAGCAGGGTGTAGCCCCGGCTGGAGGTCAGCACCGGGATGCCGACCTCCGCGTTGCGCTGCACCAGGTCGAGGACCAGCCCCTTCTGGTCGAGCCGCCCGTGCTGGTGCTGCCCGAGGCCGTACAGCTTCTCGTCGTCGTACGCTGCGAACCGCTGCTCCAGGCGGTGGTACCCGTTGCCGACGGCCGTGTAGAGGCGCGGGCCGGGCCACCAGAAGTGGGCGCGGGCCTCCGACAGCAGCTCGCTCCCGTCGGCCGTGCGGCTGTAACGGACCAAGCCCTCCGCGTTCACCTCGACGGTGAGCGCGCCGACGGTCAGCCGCCCGAGCCCGTCCTCGATCTTGACGCTGCTCTCGGTGGACTCCGGCTCGTCGAGCAGGGCGCCCGGCGGCCCGTCGAGCACCGGGCCGCCGAGGCGGGCCCGGACCCGGACCGCGTCCGGGCCCCAGGGCTCGATCCGCAGGGTCTCCTGACGTCCGCTCCACTCCAGGGCACCGTCCCGCTCACGGAACGTGCCGACGGTGGGGGAGGACTGGGCGAGGCTGACCGCACCCGTCGGGGTCTGGTGCTCGGCAGGCTGATTCACGTGAGGTCTCCTGGAAGGGAGGAGTGAAGGGAGGAATCGAGGCGGGCGGTGGCTTGAGTACGGCCCCGGCTCGTGTACGCCGTCGGCTCAGCCGGTGGGGGACAGCGGCCCCGTGCTCGCGCGGACCGTCAACTCGGGGGCGAGGAGCACCACTTCGTCGGTGTCCCGGCCCTCCAGCTTGGCGATCAGCTGCTCCACGGCCCGGCGGCCCATCTCCTGGGCGGGGATGGCCACGGACGTCAGCCGCACCGATGCCTGTACGGCGACCTGGTCCGGGCAGACCGCGATCACCGAGACGTCCTCCGGCACCGCGCGCCCCTGCTGCCGCAGCAGCGCGAGCAGCGGCTCCACCGCCGACTCGTTCTGCACGACGATCCCCGTGGTGCCGGGCCGTTCGTCGAAGATCCGGGCCAGGGTCGCGGCCATCGCGTCGTAGCCGCCCTCGCAGGGCCGGTGCAGCACGCGCAGGCCCAACTCCCGCGCGCGGGACCGCAGTCCGTCGAGGGTGCGCTCGGCGAAACCGGTGTGCCGCTCGTACACCGCGGGGGCCTCGCCGATGACGGCGATGTCGCGGTGGCCGAGCATCGCCAGATGCTCCACGCACAGCGCGCCCGTCGCCCCGAAGTCGAGGTCGACGCAGGTCAGACCGCTGGTGTCGGCGGGCAGCCCGATGAGCACGGAGGGCTGGTCGGTGTCGCGCAGCAGCGGCAGCCGCTCGTCGTCGAGCTCCACGTCCATCAGGATCATCGCGTCGGCGAGCCCGCTGCCCGTGACCCGGCGCACCGCGTCCGGGCCCTCCTCGCCGGTGAGCAGCAGCACGTCGTAGCCGTACGTACGCGCCGTGGTGGCCACCGCGATGGCGATCTCCATCATCACCGGGACGTACATGTCGGTACGCAGCGGGACCATCAGGGCGACGATGTTCGACCTGTTGCTCGCCAGGGCGCGGGCCCCCGCGTTCGGGTGGTAGCCGAGCTCCTGGATGCTCCGCTCGACCCGCTGCCGGGTGCCGGCGGAGATGGACCGCTTGCCGCTGAGGACATAGCTCACCGTGCTCGCCGAGACTCCGGCGTGCTGGGCGACCTCGGCGAGGGTGACCATCCAGCTCTCCAAGGGTGTTTAAGCGCTTCGACAGCGCGCTAGCTCTGAACAAGGGCGAGTGAGGGTGGCTCGACAGTAGCTCGGCGGTGGGTGGGTGTCCATAGGTTGTCGAAGCGCTTCGATTATTCGCTCGGCGCCCAAGGGTGGGGTGGGGGTGTGTGGGGTGGCGACCGCGGGTCCGTGGGGCTTCTCGCGCAGTTCCCCGCGCCCCTTCAGGGCGCTGTTGTCGCCCCCAGCTTAGAACGCGAGGGGTGGCGGGGTCGTCCCGGATCGGGTACCAACGATCGAGTAGCACCCATCGGTAACCAATCAGGTACCCACCGGTACGAGATCCCGATTCGCGGCGAGGTGAGCCTCATGTCCGCCCCACCCCTCAAGAAGCCCGTCGTCACAGAACGTGAGGCCCGCCAGGTGGCGGAGGCCGCCCGGGAGCAGGCCTGGCGCAAGCCCAGCTTCGCCAAGGAGCTGTTCCTGGGCCGGTTCCGCCTCGACCTCATCCACCCCCACCCGCTCCCCACCGACGAGGCCGTCCGGCGCGGCGAGCAGTTCCTGACCAAGCTCCGCGCCTTCTGTGAGACCAAGGTCGACGGGGCCCTGATCGAGCGCGAGGCCCGGATCCCCGACGAGGTGATCAACGGCCTCAAGGAACTCGGCGCCCTCGGCATGAAGATCGACCCCAAGTACGGCGGTCTCGGCCTCACCCAGGTGTACTACAACAAGGCGCTGGCCCTGGCCGGCTCGGCCAGCCCGGCCATCGGCGTCCTGCTCTCGGCGCATCAGTCGATCGGCGTACCGCAGCCGCTGAAACTGTTCGGCACCCCCGAGCAGAAGGAGAAGTTCCTCCCGCGCTGCGCCCGCACCGACATCAGTGCCTTCCTCCTCACCGAGCCCGACGTCGGCTCCGACCCCGCCCGACTGGCCACCTCGGCCGTGCCGGACGGCGACGACTACGTCCTCGACGGCGTGAAGCTCTGGACCACCAACGGCGTGGTCGCCGACCTCCTGGTCGTCATGGCACGCGTGCCGAAGTCCGAGGGCCACAAGGGCGGTATCACCGCCTTCGTCGTGGAGACCGACTCGCCCGGCGTCACCGTGGAGAACCGCAACGCCTTCATGGGCCTGCGCGGCATCGAGAACGGCGTCACCCGCTTCCACCAGGTCCGGGTCCCCGCCGCGAACCGCATCGGCCCCGAGGGTGCGGGCCTGAAGATCGCCTTGACCACCCTCAACACCGGTCGGCTCTCCCTGCCCGCGTCCTGCGTGGCCGCCGGCAAGTGGTGCCTGAAGATCGCCCGGGAGTGGTCGGCGGCCCGTGAGCAGTGGGGCAAGCCGGTCGCCCACCACGAGGCGGTCGGCCAGAAGATCTCCTTCATCGCGGCGACCACCTTCGCCCTCGAAGCCGTATTGGACCTCTCGTCCCAGATGGCCGACGAGGACCGCAACGACATCCGTATCGAGGGCGCCCTCGCGAAGCTCTTCGCCTCCGAGATGGGCTGGAAGATCGCCGACGAGCTGGTCCAGATCCGCGGCGGCCGGGGCTTCGAGACCGCCGACTCCCTCCGGGCCCGCGGCGAACGGGCCGTCCCCGCCGAGCAGATGCTGCGCGACCTGCGCATCAACCGGATCTTCGAGGGCTCCACGGAGATCATGCATCTGCTGATCGCCCGCGAGGCCGTCGACGCCCACCTCACCGTGGCCGGCGACCTCATCGACCCGGAGAAGTCCCTGTCCGACAAGGCGAAGGCGGGCGCGAACGCGGGCGTCTTCTACGCCAAGTGGCTGCCGAAACTGGTCGCCGGGCCGGGCCAACTCCCGCGCACCTACGGCGACTTCCACCCGGCTGGCCACCCCGACCTGGCGACCCACCTGCGTTACGTCGAACGAGGCGCCCGCAAGCTCGCCCGCTCCACGTTCTACGCCATGTCCCGCTGGCAGGGCCGGATGGAGACCAAGCAAGGGTTCCTGGGCCGGATCGTCGACATCGGCGCCGAACTCTTCGCGATGAGCGCGGCCGTCGTCCGGGCGGAACTGCTCCGCACCACCACCGACCACGGGCGCGAGGCCTACCAACTGGCCGACACCTTCTGCCGCCAGTCCCGCATCCGCGTCGAGGAACTCTTCGGCCGCCTGTGGACCAACACCGACGACATCGACCACAAGGTGGTCAAGGGCGTCCTGGGCGGTGCCTACGCATGGCTGGAGGAGGGCGTGATCGACCCCTCGGGCGAGGGCCCCTGGATCGCGGACGCGACCCCGGGCGAAAGCGAGAAGGAGAACGTCCACCGCCGCATCCAGTGACCTGACACGCCGCCCCGCGCCTCATGAAGATCGGCCCGCAGGGCCGTCTTCAGGGGCGCGGGGAACCGCGCGACCAGCCCCCACGGCCCCGCACCCGCCCGACGGCAGGGCGCGGCACCCCGAAAGGCGCGCGGCTAGCAATACTTGTCGCTGGCGTCCCGAGTCGTCCAGGAACAGGAATCGACCTTCGTCCCGCTCGCCTTGGACAACGTCGCCGTGTCGCTCGTGTTGTTCCACACATAGGCCTTGCGGTTCTGGAACTTGGTCGCGCTCGTGTCCGTGCCCGACCCCGTACGCACCTTGATGTACTTCTTCGCTCCGATCTTGACGTTCGGGAACGTGTACTTGTGGTTGTCGGGGTCCTTCAGCACCCACCCCTTCAGCGAGATCGCCGACGAGCCCGTGTTCTTGATCTGCACCCACTCACCGTTGAGGCTCGTGTTGGAACGCGTGTCCTTGCCAGGGCTGTCGAAGTACACGCGGTAGATGATCACCCCGCCCGCGGCCTCGGCCGGGCTGCTGAGCAGCGTGCCGGTGAGGGCGACGGCTCCGGCGAGCGCGGGCAGGGCAGCGCGTATGCGCTTGTGCATGGATCCCCCCAGGGTCCTCGTTCGCGATCTGTTGATCCGACAATCCGATCAACAGGGGAAAAGTCATATCACCCCGCCTTCACGTGTACTTCACAAACGGAGAAACGGCCCCGTCAACCACAGACGGCACGAAGCGGGTCATCATGGGGACGCGCGGTCCAGCTGGACACCGGATGCGGCCACAATGGGGGGATGAGCGACAGTCCAGCCCCTCTCGCCGATCCGCATCTCGTCTACGACCCGGTCGACGGCGTACGGGACGTAGTGATCCTCGGATCGACCGGCTCGATCGGCACCCAGGCCATCGACCTCGTCCTGCGCAACCCGGACCGCTTCCGCGTCACCGGGCTCTCCGCCGCCGGAGGGAGGGTGGACCTGCTGGCCGAGCAGGCGCACCGCCTGCGCGTGCGGACCGTCGCCGTCGCCCGCGAGGACGCCGTACCTGCCCTGCGCGAGGCCCTGGCCACGGCGTACGGCGCGGGGGAGCCGCTGCCCGAGATCCTCGCCGGCCCGGACGCCGCCACCCACGTCGCCGCCTCCGACTGCCACACCGTGCTCAACGGCATCACCGGCTCCATCGGCCTCGCGCCGACCCTCGCCGCCCTGGAGGCGGGCCGCACCCTCGCGCTCGCCAACAAGGAGTCGCTCATCGTCGGCGGCCCGCTGGTGAAGGCCGTGGCGAAGCCGGGCCAGATCATCCCGGTCGACTCCGAGCACGCCGCGCTCTTCCAGGCCCTCGCCTCCGGCACCCGCGCCGACGTGCGCAAGCTGGTCGTCACCGCCTCCGGGGGCCCGTTCCGCGGCCGTACGAAGGCGGAGCTGGCCGGCGTGAGGCCCGCCGACGCCCTCGCGCACCCCACCTGGGCCATGGGCCCGGTCATCACGGTCAACTCCGCGACCCTGGTCAACAAGGGCCTGGAGGTCATCGAGGCCCACCTGCTCTACGACATTCCCTTCGACCGCATTGAGGTCGTCGTGCACCCCCAGTCGTATGTCCACTCGATGGTTGAGTTCACAGACGGATCGACGATGGCCCAGGCGACGCCCCCCGACATGCGGGGCCCCATCGCCATCGGCCTCGGCTGGCCGCAGCGCGTCCCCGACGCGGCGCCCGCCTTCGACTGGAGCAAGGCCTCCACCTGGGAGTTCTTCCCCCTCGACAACGACGCGTTCCCGTCGGTCGGGCTCGCCCGGCACGTGGGAGAGCTCGCGGGCACCGCCCCGGCGGTGTTCAATGCGGCGAACGAGGAGTGCGTCGACGCGTTCCTGCACGGGGGCCTCCGCTTCGACGCGATCATGGAGACCGTCACGCGGGTCGTGCGGGAGCACGGCACCCCCGCCGCGGGAACTTCCCTGACCGTGGCGGACGTCCTCGAAGCGGAGACCTGGGCACGCGCCAGGGCCCGCGAACTCACCACACCGACCACCTCGACAGGCAACCCCACCGAGCGGACGACCGCGGAGGCCCGTGCATGACGACCCTGATGTTCATCCTCGGCATAGTGGTCTTCGTGATCGGCCTGGCGTTCTCGATCGCGTGGCACGAGCTGGGCCACTTCTCGACCGCCAAGCTCTTCGGCGTGCGCGTGCCCCAGTTCATGGTGGGCTTCGGCCCCACCCTCTGGTCGAAGAAGAAGGGCGAGACCGAGTACGGCGTCAAGGCGATCCCGCTCGGCGGCTACATCCGCATGATCGGCATGATCCCGCCCGGCGAGGACGGCCGGATCGAGAGCCGCTCGACCTCCCCCTGGCGCGTGATGATCGAGGACGCCCGCGCGGCCTCCTTCGAGGAGCTCCAGCCCGGCGACGAGAAGCGGCTGTTCTATACGCGCAAGCCCTGGAAGCGCGTCATCGTCATGTTCGCCGGCCCCTTCATGAACCTGGTCCTGGCCGTCGTGATCTTCGTCGGCGTGATGATGACCTTCGGCGCCCAGACCCAGACCACCACCGTCAGCAAGGTCTCGGACTGCGTCATCGAGGCCAGCGAGAACCGCTCCAAGTGCCGCTCCGACGACGCCGAGGCCCCCGCCAAGGCCGCGGGCCTGAAGCCGGGTGACAAGATCGTCGCGTTCAACGGCGAGCCCGTCGACGACTGGGCCGCCCTGCAGTCCGACATCCGCTCCAACCCCGGCAAGCAGGTCACCGTCACCGTCGACCGCGACGGCAAGCAGCTCGACCTCACCGCCACCCTGGTCAAGAACCAGGTCAGCAAGACCGACGGCAACGGCGGCTACGTCGAGGACAAGTACGTCTCCGCCGGCTGGTTCGGCTTCACGCCCGCCTCCGGCATCGTCCCGCTCTCCTTCGGCGAATCGGTCGACCGCATGGGCGACATGATGGAGAACGGCGTCGAGGCCCTGCTCGCCCTGCCGTCCAAGGTCCCCGCCCTGTGGGACGCCACCTTCGGCGACGGCGAGCGCGAGGCCGACTCGCCCATGGGCGTGGTCGGCGCGGCCCGCGTCGGCGGCGAGATCTTCACCATGGACATCCCCCCCACCCAGCAGCTCGCCAGCTTCCTCATCCTGCTGGCCGGCTTCAACCTCTCCCTCTTCCTGTTCAACATGCTCCCGCTGCTCCCGCTCGACGGCGGCCACATCGCGGGCGCCCTGTGGGAGTCGCTGCGCCGGAACGCGGCGAAGCTGCTGCGCAGGCCCGACCCGGGCCCGTTCGACGTGGCGAAGCTGATGCCCGTCGCCTACGTCGTGGCCGGCATCTTCGTCTGCTTCACCCTCCTGGTCCTGATCGCGGACCTCGTGAACCCGGTGCGCATCTCCTAGCCACCCGCGGTTCACGACGGCCGGGCACACTCCGCGGTGGGCCCGGCCGGACGGTGATGTGCCCGGGTCCGTGCCGGTGCCGTAATCTCGAAGCCTGGAGCCCGCCCGTACCGGGACCCGATCCTGATCCACAACTTGGGGTTGCACAGCAGATGACTGCGATTTCTCTCGGCATGCCGTCCGTTCCGACCAAGCTCGCCGAGCGCCGGAAGAGCCGGCAGATCCAGGTCGGGTCCGTGGCGGTGGGCGGAGACGCACCGGTGTCGGTCCAGTCCATGACGACCACGCGTACGTCCGACATCGGCGCCACGCTCCAGCAGATCGCCGAGCTGACGGCCTCCGGCTGCCAGATCGTCCGGGTCGCCTGCCCCACGCAGGACGACGCCGACGCGCTGCCGGTGATCGCCAGGAAGTCGCAGATCCCGGTCATCGCCGACATCCACTTCCAGCCGAAGTACGTCTTCGCCGCGATCGAGGCCGGCTGCGCCGCCGTCCGCGTCAACCCGGGCAACATCAAGCAGTTCGACGACAAGGTCAAGGAGATCGCGGCGGCGGCCAAGGACCACGGCACCCCGATCCGCATCGGCGTCAACGCGGGCTCCCTCGACCGCCGCCTCCTCCAGAAGTACGGCAAGGCCACCCCCGAGGCGCTGGTCGAGTCCGCCCTGTGGGAGGCATCCCTCTTCGAGGAGCACGGCTTCCGCGACATCAAGATCTCGGTCAAGCACAACGACCCGGTCGTCATGGTCAACGCCTACCGCCAGCTCGCCGCCCAGTGCGACTACCCCCTCCACCTCGGCGTCACGGAGGCGGGCCCCGCCTTCCAGGGCACCATCAAGTCCGCGGTGGCCTTCGGCGCGCTCCTCTCCGAGGGCATCGGCGACACGATCCGCGTCTCTCTCTCGGCCCCGCCGGTCGAGGAGATCAAGGTCGGCAACCAGATCCTGGAGTCGCTGAACCTCAAGCCGCGCCGCCTGGAGATCGTCTCCTGCCCCTCCTGCGGCCGCGCCCAGGTCGACGTCTACAAGCTCGCCGAGGAAGTCACCGCCGGCCTCACCGGCATGGAGGTCCCCCTCCGCGTCGCCGTCATGGGCTGCGTCGTCAACGGCCCCGGCGAGGCCCGCGAGGCCGACCTCGGCGTCGCCTCCGGCAACGGCAAGGGCCAGATCTTCGTCAAGGGCGAGGTCATCAAGACCGTCCCCGAGTCCAAGATCGTCGAGACCCTCATCGAGGAAGCGATGAAGATCGCCGAACAGATGGAGGCGGACGGCGTGGCCTCCGGCGAACCGACGGTGGCGGTAGCGGGCTGAGGAGGACCATGGCGTCTTCTGAGGACAGGCCCGTCAGGGCCGTCTTCAGGGGCGCGGGGAACTGCGCGACAAGCCACGAAGCACCCGCACCCGCCAAAGCACAGTAGCCCCCGAGCTATGAGGCGCTCGGCACAGCCCGGCAGGGTATCGTGCGGAGACCAGCGCAGACCCCAGGGTGAGGCCCCCGTACGTGTTGACCCAGACCACCACCAGGGTCCTCGAACCGAGTGACCTGGACGCCGCACTCGCCGTCCTGGACCGAGACCCCGTCGCGAACGCCTTCGTGACCTCCCGCGTCCAGGTCGCCGGGCTGGACCCGTGGCGGCTGGGCGGCGAGATGTGGGGCTGGTACGAGGACGGCGCCCTGACCTCCCTCTGCTACGCCGGCGCCAACCTCGTCCCCATCTGCGCCACCCCCCGCGCCGTGCGCGCCTTCGCCGACCGCGCCCGCCGGGCCGGCCGCCGCTGCTCCTCGGTCGTCGGCCCCGCCGAGCCCACCGCCCAGCTCTGGCGCCTCCTCGAACCCAGCTGGGGCCCGGCCCGCGAGGTCCGCTCGCACCAGCCCCTCATGGTCACCGACCGGCTGCCCGACCCCGCCGAGGTCACCCCCGACCCGTACGTCCGCCGGATCCGCAAGGACGAGATGGACACGATCATGCCGGCGTGCGTCGCCATGTTCACCGAGGAGGTCGGCGTCTCCCCGCTGGCCGGCGACGGAGGCCTCCTCTACCAGGCCCGGGTCGCCGAACTGGTGGGCTCCGGCCGCTCCTTCGCGCGCCTCGGCGCCGACGGCCGCGTCGTCTTCAAGGCCGAGATCGGCGCCGCCACCCCCCATGCCTGCCAGATCCAGGGCGTCTGGGTCGCCCCCGAATACCGGGGCCAGGGCCTCGCGGCCCCCGGCATGGCAGCGGTCCTCCGCTACGCCCTGGCCGACGTGGCCCCGCTGGTCAGCCTCTACGTCAACGACTTCAACACGGCGGCGAGGCGCACGTACCAGCGAGTGGGTTTCCAAGAGGTGGGCGCTTTGATGAGCGTGCTGTTCTGAGACAGGTCGGCTGCAGCAGAGTCAGGGGCGCGGGACCGTATTTCCCATGCGGCTCCGCCGCGTGGGCGCGACCAGCCACATCCAACCCGCACCCCGCACACAACCCGAACCCCCCTGTAGCATCCGCAACATGGACCTCGTCATCGGCCCCTTGGACCTCCCCGCCCACGTAGACGAGGCCCTAGCCGTACAAGCCGTAGCCTTCGGCCTGGGCCCCGACGAGGTCGCGGTCCGCCGCCAGATCGTCCTCCGCCACATGACGTACCCGGGGGCCAGAGCCCTCGGCGCCACGGCCGGAGGCCGCCTCGTCGGCTTCGTCTACGGCATGCCCAACGACCGCACCCACTGGTGGTCCACCGTCGTAGAGCCCTACCTCCGCGCCCTCGGCCACGACCACTGGCTGGACGACTCCTTCGTCATCACCGAACTGCACGTCCACCCGCGCCACCAGAACCACGGCGTCGGCCGCGCCCTGATCACCACCATCACCGACAGCGCCGTCGAACCCCGTTCGATCCTCTCCGCGATCGACATCGACAGTCCCGCCCGCGGCCTCTACCACTCCCTCGGCTACACCGACCTCGCCCGCCGGGTCGTCTTCCCCAGCGCCCCCATGCCCTACGCCGTGATGGGCGCCCCCCTGCCCCTGCGTCGCAGGTAGCCGACCCGCCGACCTCCATCGCCACCACCGGATTTCCACGGGCACCCGCCCCCCGGCTAACCTCCTGCCATCAACCAAACCCCGGCAGGAGTACGACAACCATGGCGAACGCACCGGTCCAGCGCATGTCCCAGTTGATGGCGAAGACGCTGCGCGACGACCCCGCGGACGCCGAGGTGCTCAGCCACAAGCTTCTCGTCCGCGCCGGTTACGTCCGCCGCACCGCAGCCGGTGTGTGGACCTGGCTGCCGCTCGGCAAGAAGGTCCTCGCCAACGTGGAGCGCATCGTCCGCGAGGAGATGGACGCGATCGGCGCCCAGGAGGTGCTGCTCCCCGCCCTGCTGCCGAAGGAGCCGTACGAGGCGACCGGCCGCTGGGACGAGTACGGTCCGGAGCTGTTCCGCCTGAAGGACCGCAAGGGCGGCGACTACCTCCTCGGCCCCACCCACGAGGAGATCTTCACGCTGATCGTGAAGGACCAGGCGTCCTCCTACAAGGACCTGCCGGTGATCCTCTACCAGATCCAGACCAAGTTCCGTGACGAGGCCCGCCCCCGCGCCGGCATCCTGCGCGGCCGTGAGTTCCTGATGAAGGACTCGTACTCCTTCGACACCGAGGACGAGGGCCTGGCCCAGTCGTACGCCCTGCACCGCCAGGCGTACCAGAAGGTGTTCGAGCGCCTCGGCCTCGACTACCGCATCTGTGCCGCCACGGCCGGCGCGATGGGCGGCTCGAAGTCGGAGGAGTTCCTCGCCCCGGCGGGCGCCGGCGAGGACACCTTCGCGGACTGCCCGGCGTGCGACTTCGCGGCCAACACCGAGGCGATCACCTTCGAACTGAAGCCGGTGGACGCGGGCGACGTACCCGCCCTCGAAGAGATCCCGACCCCGGACACCCCGACCATCGAGACCCTCGCCGCGCACCTGGGCGTCGAGGCCTCCGCCACGCTGAAGAACCTCCTCGTCAAGGTCGACGGCGAGATCGTCGCCGTCGGCGTCCCCGGTGACCGCGAGGTCGACATGGGCAAGGTCGAGGCGCACTTCGCCCCGGCGGTCGTCGAGATGGTCACCGAGGCGGACTTCGCAGGCCGCCCCGACCTGGTCCGCGGCTATGTCGGCCCGCAGGGCCTCGGCGAGAAGGTCACGTACATCGCCGACCCGCGCGTCGCCCCGGGCACCGCCTGGATCACCGGCGCCAACAAGCCCGGCACGCACGCCAAGAACGTCGTCGCGGGCCGGGACTTCGAGGTCGCCGAGTACGTCGACGTCGTGGTGGTCCAGGAGGGCGACCCCTGCCCGAACTGCGGCACCGGCCTCAGGCTGGACCGCGCCATCGAGATCGGCCACATCTTCCAGCTCGGCCGCAAGTACGCCGACGCCCTCAAGCTCGACGTCCTCGGCCAGAACGGCAAGCCCGTCCGCGTCACCATGGGCTCCTACGGCATCGGCGTCTCCCGCGCGGTCGCCGCCCTCGCCGAACAGTCCGCCGACGACAAGGGCCTGTGCTGGCCGGCCGAGGTCGCCCCGGCCGACGTCCACGTCGTCGCCGCGGGCAAGGCCCTCCAGACCGAACTGGCCCTCGACGTCTCCGAGAAGCTGCGGGCCGCCGGCCTCCGCGTCCTGGTCGACGACCGTGCGGGTGTCTCCCCGGGCGTGAAGTTCACCGACTCCGAGCTGATCGGCGTACCGAAGATCCTGGTCGCCGGCCGCCGCTCCGCCGAAGGCGTCCTGGAGCTGAAGGACCGCCGCACCGGCGAGCGCGAGGAGCTGACGGTCGACGAGGCGATCGCCCGCCTGACGGTCTGAGCAACCTCGCTCCCCCGGACCGTTCCCCGACCGTGGGGCGTGACAGAACGCCACTACGGTCGGGGAAACCGGACGGCACCCCCAGGGGCGCCGGGCTGTGTCGACGGACCCGGTCAAAGCCACCCGGCGAACTCCAGCAACAGTTCGGCGTCCCGCGGTCGCCCCACCCGCCGGGCCCGCACCCCCGACTCCACGGCCCGGAACAACGTCCACCCCCGCAGCCGCTCCTGATCCACGTCCAGCGACTCGGCCAGTTTCCGCACCCGCCGCCGAGTGATCGCCGCCCCCGACGGCGAGGCGATCAGATCCTCCACGCGATCGCGCACCAACCGGGCCAGATCGAACGCGCACTCACCCACCACCGGATCCGGCCCCACAGCCAGCCACGGCAACCGCTCCCCGGCGAGCACCTTGCTCTGCCGGAACGTCCCGTGCAGCAACCGCTCCTCCGGCGCGGACTCCAGCAGCTCCGCACGGACCCCGAGAGCCGCGTCGACCAGCCCCCGCACCTCGGGGTCCTCCTCGGCGCCCGCCCGCACGGCCTCCGCCTGCCGGCCCGTCCGCTCGGACACGGTCTCGAAGACATGCGCCTCGGGCGGCTCGACCCACAGTCGGCGCAGGGTCGCCGCGGCCTCCAGCAGCGCCTTCGCCTCGGGCAGCGACCGCACCGACAGATCGGGGTGCAGCCGCTCCAGCAGCAGCACGCCATGACTGTCCCCGGGGTTCAGCAACTGAACGGCTCCCCGCCCGTCCCAGTGCGCGAGCGCGGCCCGCTCGCCCTCCGGCCGGGCCCGCTCGGGCGCCAGCTTGAGCACGGCGGGCGTGCCGTCGATGAGCCGCACCAGGAGCACCAGACTGCTCCGGCCACCTGGGGCCTGTACGCGTTCGACCGTCAACTCGCGGAGATCCACGGCCTGTTGGGCCAGCGCGGGGAGTCTTTCCAGCCACTCGCCGATCCCGTCCCCGCCGTCCGGCCGACGGGTCTCGGCGAGCGCTCGCACCAGCCGCCGCGGCGGTTCGAAGTCCTCGAAGGCCATGCGCGCCATGGGCGAGTCGTTCCCTTCCGGAGCGTGATCAGGTGTGCGGTGTCGCCGACGGGCCGGCGGCGGCCGTCCGCTCGGCGAGACCAGGGAAGGCTACGCTTGCGCCCCGCCACCGCACCGCACGCACCGCCGCCTCCCGCAGCGCCTCGGTGGCCGTGGCGCGACGGTCGCCCTCGGCCGCCCGCACGAGATCGGAGTAGACGCCCGCCACCCGCACCTCCAGCTCTGCGGCGAGCCGCACGGCGGACTCGGAATCGGCCACCTGGAACGGCAACGCGTACCCGGCGGCCGCCACGGCGGGCTTGCCGCCCAGGTCCCGTACGGCCCGGGTGAGCTCGTCCCGGCGGGCCCGGTGCGCGTCGTACGCCTCCCGTGCCTCGCGCCGGCGCGCCTCACCGATCTTCCCGCCGACGACGCCGTAGCCGTACACGGCGGCGTGCTCGGCCCCGAGCGCCGCCTGTACCGCCTTCAGCTCCCCGCTGCTCACTTCGCACCCTCCGTCAACATGTACGCGTGCCCGGCGCCCGCCGCCGCCACCGAGGCCATCAGCCGCGCCACCTCACCCGGCACCCGCAGCAACGCCTTGGCCCGCTTGTCGGCGAGCGCCCGCTCGGCGGCGGCCAGCTCGGTGAGTGCGGCCCGGGGGTCGTCGGGCACGGGGGCGGAGGAAGCCGAGGCGGACGAGGACGGCGTACCGGACGGGGACGGCGCATCCGAGGAGGACGGCGAGCCGGACGGGGAGGCGCTCGCCTCACCCGCGCCCGCCCCTTCGCGCCCCCGAACGCCTCGGCGTGCCGTACGACCTCCGCCCGCAGCGGGGTCAGCAGCGCGGCCAGGTCCGGATGGGCGGCGAGCACGAGGTCGTACCGCTCCACGAGCCCTTCGCTGTCCCGCGCCGCACGAGCGCGCGCCCGCTCCAGCTCCGAGCTGCCACTCCCGCCGTCGGACCCCTCACCCCCGGACGAGCACCCGGCGAGCAGCCCCACACCGGCGGCCCCGACCAGCAAACTCCTTCTGCGCGGCCCCGAGGGGGCACGCGACGACAGGCTGAACGACACGGCAGACGTCCTCGGGGGGTCGTACGAACAAAAGAGCGGTGTGATCACGTTACCCGGCCGCGCCCCGGAAGGGGCGCGGGGAACGGCGCGCCGAGCCACGGACAACCCGCACGCGCCGCACGGACTACGCCACCCGAGCTCGGAGGCGGACGGCAACACCCCAGTGGAGCGGCTACCCTTTGACCTGACACGCGCCCTACCCACAACAGCACACGCGGCCGAGGAGTCACCCGGATGAGCACCACCCAGAGCGAGAGGCTGCGAGAACTGCTGGAACCGCTCGTACGCTCCCAGGGCCTGGATCTCGAAGAGATCGCAGTGGACTCGGTCGGACGCAAGCGGGTGCTGCGGGTGGTCGTCGACTCGGACGAGGGCGCCGATCTGGACACCGTCGCCGACGTTAGCCGCGCCCTCTCGGCCAAGCTGGACGAGACGGACGCGATGGGCCAGGCGGAGTACACCCTGGAAGTCGGTACGCCGGGCGCCGAGCGCGCCCTCACCGAACACCGTCACTACCGCCGTGCCGTGGACCGTCTGGTGAAGTTCGCGCTCCGTGAGGACGGGGAACTGATCGCCAGAATCCTGACCGTGGACGACGACGGCCTCGACCTCGAAGTGCCCGGGGTGAAGGGCCGCAAGGCCACCACTCGCCGGCTCGCCTTCGCGGAGATCGACAGGGCCCGCGTCCAGGTCGAGTTCAACCGCAAGGACAAGAAGGACCAGAAGGACATGACGGAAGAGGAGGAGGCGTAGCCGTGGACATCGACATGAGTGCCCTCAGGGGCTTGGTGCGGGAGAAGGAGATCTCCTTCGACCTGCTCGTCGAGGCGATCGAGGCGGCCCTCCTCATCGCCTACCACCGCACCGAGGGAAGCCGCCGCCACGCGCGCGTGGAGCTCAACCGGGAGACCGGCCATGTGACCGTGTGGGCGAAGGAGGACCCCGAGGACCTGGAGGAGGGGCAGGAGGCACGCGCGTTCGACGACACACCGTCGGACTTCGGGCGCATCGCCGCCACCACCGCCAAACAGGTGATCCTGCAGCGGCTGCGGGACGCCGAGGACGACGCCACGCTCGGTGAGTACGCCGGGCGCGAGGGCGACATCGTCACCGGCGTGGTCCAGCAGGGCCGCGACCCGAAGAACGTGCTCGTCGACATCGGCAAGCTGGAGGCCATCCTGCCCGTGCAGGAGCAGGTCCCCGGCGAGACCTACCAGCACGGCATGCGGCTCCGGTCGTACGTCGTACGGGTGGCGAAGGGTGTGCGCGGCCCCTCCGTGACGCTCTCGCGCACCCACCCGAACCTGGTGAAGAAGCTCTTCGCCCTGGAGGTGCCGGAGATCGCCGACGGGTCCGTCGAGATCGCCGCCATCGCCCGGGAGGCGGGACACCGCACGAAGATCGCCGTCCGCTCGACCCGCAGCGGTCTGAACGCCAAGGGCGCCTGCATCGGCCCGATGGGCGGCCGGGTGCGCAATGTCATGGGCGAGCTGAACGGCGAGAAGATCGACATCGTCGACTGGTCGGACGACCCGGCGGAGATGGTGGCGAACGCGCTCTCACCGGCCCGGGTCTCCAAGGTCGACGTGGTGGACCTCGCGGCCCGCTCCGCGCGCGTGACGGTGCCCGACTACCAGCTGTCGCTGGCGATCGGCAAGGAGGGCCAGAACGCCCGCCTCGCCGCCCGTCTCACCGGCTGGCGGATCGACATCCGACCGGACACCGAACAGCCGTCCGAGTAGTCGTCGCAGTCGTCCGAGCGGTCGGGGAACAGATCCAAGCCGCAGGTCGCTTAGATCACGTCAGTTATACGTGCGGCAAGTGTTCGATTCTTGCCCCAAAGGGGTGAGGTCGCTGCGGGGAGGTAGACTTAGCAGTGTCTGGCCGGACGCGCGCCCGCGCATGCCCTGAACGCACCTGTGTGGGGTGCAGGCAGCGATCGACCAAGACCGAACTGCTGCGCGTCGTGGCGATCGAGGACGAATGCGTCCCCGATCCTCGCGGTACGCTGCCCGGCCGGGGTGCGTACGTACACCCCGTTCAGGTCTGTCTCGACCTGGGCGTACGCCGCCGGGCGTTCACACGGGCGCTGCGCGCCCCGGGAGCGCTCGACACAAAGGCGTTGCGCCGATACGTGGAGCAGACAACAGTTGCCGAGCAGGCAACACCGTAAGACGTGTCGCACGGAACCTCCGTGCGGCCCTGGTACCCCGCGAGTTGGAAGTAGGTCGAGATTGCGATGAGCACTCGATGAGCACGCGATGAGTACGCCCATGAAGTAGCGACGGTCCGGATGCACCCGGACCTAAAAAGGAGCGAAGTGGCTAAGGTCCGGGTATACGAACTCGCCAAGGAGTTCGGGGTTGAGAGCAAGGTCGTCATGGCCAAGCTCCAAGAGCTCGGTGAATTCGTCCGTTCGGCGTCCTCGACGATCGAGGCGCCCGTTGTACGCAAACTGACCGACGCCCTCCAGCAGGGCAGCGGCGGCGGCAAGCCCGCCCCGCGCAAGGCCGCCCCGGCACGTCCGGCGGCCCCTTCTCCCGCGCAGGCCGCACGTCCGGCCGCGCCCCGTCCCGGTCCGGCCGCGCCGAAGCCGCCCGCCGCCGAGCGGCCCGCCGCTCCGGCCCCGGGTCCGCGCCCGACGCCCGGCCCTGCCGCCGACGCCGAAGCCCGCTCTGGCCTCCCCGGCCCCGAGCGTGCCCGAGTTCCAGGCACCCCCGTCGGCTCCGGCCGCCCCTCGTCGACCCCGCGTCCGGGCGCCCGTCCGGGCCCGGGTGCGCCGCGTCCCGGTGGCCAGCAGCGCCCGAGCGGTCCCGGCCAGGAGCGTGGCGGCCAGGCCCCGCGCCCCGGTGGTGGCCGTCCCGGCGCCGGTGCGCCCAAGCCGGGCGGTGCCCGTCCCGCGGGTCCGCGTCCCGGTAACAACCCCTTCACCTCCGGTGGCTCCACCGGCATGGGTCGCCCGCAGGGCCCCGTCCCGGCGGTGCGCCTCGACCTGGTGGACACGGCGGCCAGGGCGGCCCCGGCGGTGCCCAGGGCGGTCCGCGTCCCGCGGCTCCCGGCCAGGCGCCCCGTCCGCAGGGTGCCGGCGGTCCCCGTCCGCAGGCTCCGGGCGGCGCCCGTCCGACCCGGCGGCATGCCTCGTCCGCAGGGCGGCGGTCCCCGTCCCGGCGGCGGCCCCGGCGGCCCCGTCCGAACCCGGCATGATGCCGCAGCGTCCGGCTGCTTCGGCCCGCGTCCCGGCGGCGGTGGCCCCGGTGGCCGCGGTCCCGGTGGCGGTGGTCGTCCCGGTGGCGGTGGCGGCGGTCGTCCCGGTGGCGGCGGCGGTTTCGCCGGTCGTCCCGGTGGCGGCGGTGGCGGTTTCGCCGGTCGTCCGGGTGCTCCCGGTGGTGGCGGCGGTTTCGCCGGTCGTCCCGGTGGTCCGGGTGTAAGCGGCGGTGGCCGTCCCGGCTTCGGTGGTCGTCCAGGTGGTCCGGGTGCCCGTGGTGGCACGCAGGGCGCCTTCGGTCGTCCCGGTGGTCCCGCGCGTCGCGGTCGCAAGTCGAAGCGGCAGAGGCGCCAGGAGTACGAGGCCATGCAGGCCCCGTCGGTCGGCGGCGTGATGCTGCCTCGCGGCAACGGACAGTCCGTCCGCCTGTCGCGCGGTGCGTCCCTCACCGACTTCGCGGAGAAGATCAACGCCAACCCGGCGTCGCTCGTCGCCGTGATGATGAACCTCGGCGAGATGGTCACCGCCACGCAGTCCGTCTCCGACGAGACCCTCCAGCTGCTCGCCGGCGAGATGAACTACGTCGTCGAGATCGTCAGCCCGGAGGAGGAGGACCGCGAGCTGCTCGAGTCCTTCGACATCGAGTTCGGCGAGGACGAGGGTGGCGAGGAGTTCCTCGTCGCGCGTCCGCCGGTCGTGACCGTCATGGGTCACGTCGACCACGGTAAGACCCGACTGCTGGACACCATCCGCAAGACGAACGTCGTCGCGGGCGAGGCCGGCGGTATCACGCAGCACATCGGCGCGTACCAGGTCGCCACCCAGGTCAACGACGAAGAGCGCAGGATCACCTTCATCGACACCCCGGGTCACGAGGCGTTCACCGCCATGCGTGCCCGTGGTGCGAAGTCGACCGACATCGCGATCCTGGTCGTCGCGGCCAACGACGGCGTCATGCCGCAGACGGTCGAGGCGCTCAACCACGCCAAGGCGGCCGACGTCCCGATCGTCGTCGCGGTCAACAAGATCGACGTCGAGGGCGCGGACCCGACCAAGGTGCGCGGTCAGCTGACCGAGTACGGTCTGGTGGCCGAGGAGTACGGCGGCGACACCATGTTCGTCGACATCTCCGCCAAGCAGGGTCTCAACATCGACAGCCGCTGGAGGCCGTGGTTCTCACCGCGGACGCCCGCCCGACCTGCCGCGGCCGAGTAGGACGGGGCCGGTCATGCTGCTGACGATCGACGTGGGCAACACCCACACCGTCCTCGGACTGTTCGACGGCGAGGACATCGTCGAACACCGGCGCACATCTCCACGGACTCGCGCCGCACCGCCGACGAACTGGCCGTCCTCCTCCAGGGCCTCATGGGCATACCCGCTGCTCGGCGAGGAGCTCGGCGACGGCATCGACGGCATCGCGATCTGCGCCACCGTCCCGTCGGTGCTGCACGAGCTGCGCGAGGTGACCCGCCGCTACTACGGCGACGTCCCCGCCGTCCTCGTCGAGCCCGGCGTGAAGACGGGCGTTCCGATCCTCACGGACAACCCGAAGGAGGTCGGCGCCGACCGCATCATCAACGCCGTCGCCGCCGTCGAGCTGTACGGCGGGCCGGCCGTCGTCGTGGACTTCGGTACGGCGACGACGTTCGACGCGGTCAGCGCGCGCGGCGAGTACGTCGGCGGTGTCATCGCACCCGGTATCGAGATCTCCGTCGAGGCGCTCGGCGTCAAGGGCGCACAGCTCCGCAAGATCGAGGTCGCCCGGCCCCGCAGCGTCATCGGCAAGAACACGGTCGAGGCGATGCAGTCCGGGATCGTGTACGGGTTCGCCGGGCAGGTCGACGGCGTCGTCAGCCGCATGGTCCGCGAACTCGCCGACGACCCCGCGGACGTGACGGTCATCGCGACGGGCGGGCTGGCACCGATGGTG
The DNA here is from genome assembly GCF_020982545.1 of Streptomyces sp. MNU76. Classification (GTDB taxonomy): domain Bacteria; phylum Actinomycetota; class Actinomycetes; order Streptomycetales; family Streptomycetaceae; genus Streptomyces. The sequence goes on from NZ_JAJKLK010000021.1 coordinate 430,463, forward strand.
CTGGGCGAGTCCTCGGTGATCGACGAACACGAGCCGTGGCTGACGCTGATCGGGCTCCGGCTGGTGTACGAGCGGAACGTGTCGCGACTGTGAGCGCCTGAGGGGTGTTCGTCGGGTGCGGGTGGGTGGGGCTGGTCGCGCAGTTCCCGCGCCCTGAAAGAGGCCTACGGCCCTTCGGGGTGAAAGCACGGGCGCAGCCCCTGCTCTTCAGGGCGCGGGAACTGCGCGAGAAACCCCCACCCACCCGCACCCGAAACGCACCCCTCGCGCCCCCACCCGGGTGGAACCGTCGGCGCCACGCCCTCATCACATCCGTTTTGTCTGATTAGCGCGTATCGTCGCCGCATGCCCACGCCCCACGGAACCCGCGGCGGCATGGCGTTCGGCGCTGAGGAGCTGCGTGTGCTCCGCCGTGCCCTCGCCCTCGCCCTCAACCCCAGTCCCGTCTCGGCGGAGGAGGTGCAGGACTGCCTCCGGCTCGCCGAGTCCGTCGACGAGGCGGCCCGCGAGGACGCCCGTCTGAGGGCCTTCCTGCTGGCCGACCTCGCCCGGTACCGCGCCGCGCTCCCCGGCACCGTCACGGGCTACGCGGCACTCCTGACGCAGGCCCTGGACACCGGGTACCGCCCCCACCCGGACGACCTCGCCGCGCTGCGCGCCCTGCGCGGCAACCCCGCCGCCGCATCGCTCCTGGAGCGCTGCCGCCCGCTCGCCGCCCAGGACGTGCGCGCCCGTTTCGAGGGGCGCGCGGCCGTCTCGGCCGTCGTCGTCCCCGCCTCGCGCTCCGCCTCCGGCCGCTCACGGCTCCGGCTCACCGCACTCTCGGGCGGTCTGGCGGCGCGGGACAGCCACACGCGCGCCGCCGGAGAGCCCGCCCGGCCGAAGCCCGCCCGGCCGTCCTGCCCGCGGAGCCGGCCGAGCCCGCCGACAAGCCCGGCCCGGTGCCCCGCCCCGACGCCCCGCGCCCGGCCCGCCGGCCCGTCCCCACCCCCGGCGAGGTCTTCCCGCCCAAGCGGAAGCCGCCCGCCCCGCCCGCGAACCCGCCCCAGCAGTTGGCCGCCGTCTAGCCCTGGCTACCCTGGACACATGGACTACGTCTCCGCGCTGCTGCCCCCCTTCGTGATGGCCGTGCTGTTCATCAGCGTCATCAGGGTGATCGTGAAGACCCAGGGCGGTCCCAACAAGGCCAAGGAGGACGCGGTGGTCGACGCGGCCCTCGCCCGCGCAGAGAACACCCGCCAGGCCGGCGGCGACTCCCGGACCACCGGCGCCTGACGCGTATCGCCCCGCCCCATCGGCGTACGACTCGTGTGTTTTTCGAGTCGTACGCCCTTTTTGTTCCCCCGCTCCGGATAGTGTGCGGAACTGTGCCTCGCCCATTGGGAGAACTCGAAGACGCCGTCATGACGCGGGTGTGGAAGTGGAACCGCCCGGTGACAGTTCGGGAAGTCCTGGAAGACCTTCAGCAGGAACGGTCCATCGCGTACACCACCGTGATGACCGTTCTGGACAATCTCCATCAGAAGGGCTGGGTGCGCCGGGAGGCGGAGGGCCGGGCCTATCGATATGAGGCCGTCTCCACGCGCGCCGCCTACGCGGCCGCACTCATGAACGAAGCCTGGTCGCAGAGCGACAACCCCGCCGCCGCCCTCGTCGCCTTCTTCGGGATGATGAGCGAGGAACAGCGACAGGCGCTCACCGACGCCGTACGCATCGTGCAGGGCCCGGGCCCCGGCAAACCCGAAGCCGCCGCGCCCGCCGCCCCCGTCCTCGAAACCCCTGTTGAAACCGCCGGCGAATCCGTCGAATCGTCCGGCGAAACACAGGGCACCCCCGGCGAATCACCGGATCTCCCCGGGCGATAGCGTCCGCTCATGCCAGCAACGAGTCCCGAAGCCACCGCAAAAGCCATCACCGTCAGGCGGGCTCGGACCAGCGATGTCCCGCACGTGCGCGACCTGCTCGACTCCTACGTCCAGCGCCGCATCCTGCTCGACAAAGCGACGGTCACGCTTTACGAGGACATCCAGGAGTTCTGGGTCGCGGAACGGGACGACAACGCCCAGGTCGTCGGCTGCGGCGCGCTGCACGTCATGTGGGAAGACCTCGCGGAAGTCCGCACTCTCGCGGTGAACCCGGACGCCAAGGGGCTCGGCGTCGGTCACCAGTTGCTCGAGAAGTTGCTGCACACCGCTCGCTGGCTGGGTGTTCGACGCGTTTTCTGTCTGACCTTCGAAGTCGAGTTCTTCGCCAAGCACGGCTTCGTGGAGATCGGTGAGACTCCCGTCGACACCGATGTCTACGCGGAGCTGCTGCGTTCCTATGACGAGGGCGTCGCGGAGTTCCTCGGTCTCGAACGAGTGAAACCGAACACCTTGGGCAACAGCCGGATGCTTCTGCATCTGTGATCGTCGGCGGAGACCAATTCCGGTGAGGAACGTTCCACCGAGGGTCGCCTTGCCCACGGGGCCTATGTCCGAAACGCGCATGTTTCCGGTCTTCCCCGGGCTCCTCGTCCTCTCCGGACTCTCTCCCCGGCCTCTCCTCGGTCTCTCCCAGGGGTTTGTGTTTTTCCTGGAAAAGCGGTTTGCTTTCCGACGTACTGCAGTACTGCATATAACAGGGGACGCGAAACAGCGGCGCTCGCCGCAGCCCTCGGCCCTGAAGTTTTCGATGAAAGGAAATCCGGTGGCACAGAAGGTTCAGGTCCTTCTTGTCGACGACCTCGACGGCGGCGAGGCGGACGAGACCGTGACGTTCGCGCTGGACGGCAAGACGTACGAGATCGACCTCACGACCGCCAACGCGGACAAGCTTCGCGGCCTTCTCGACCCCTACGTCAAGGGTGGCCGGCGTACCGGTGGCCGCGCTGCGGGTGGGCGTGGCAAGGCCCGTGCCGCTTCCGGCGGCAGCCAGGACACCGCGGCCATCCGTGCCTGGGCGAAGGAGAACGGTTACGAGGTCAACGACCGCGGTCGGGTCCCCGCCTCCATCCGCGAGGCCTACGAGAAGGCCAACGGCTGAGATTCCGACGGCCCGGTGCTCGCGCGCCGCAGCCGGACGCGGTGGCAGTGCGTCGCCACCGTGTCCACCACTCGCACGAGGTCGGGGGCGCCCCCACCGCCCCCCAACGCCGACATGCTCGGCAGCGAGGGTTCGACCTCGCACCCCGGCTCGGGGGCCGCACCCACTCGGCGGCCCCTGTGAACCGGCCTCCCCGCCCACGCCCCCACGCCCACCGGTTCCGCCCGGGGCTCCGGCGCCACCATGTGACCGCCCGTTCCGACGGCAGTGAGGTCCAGGTCGAGGCCGCCCCAGTCCAGCCACCGCAACAATCCCGGCACCTCCTCCGCGCTCCCCGCCGCGACCAGCAGCAGCATCCGCCCGCCGCGCAGCGCCACCGGGGAACCCGGGCCGCGCACCGGCCCCAGATGTCGAAGCGCCGCGACCCCCGCTTCCATCGGTACGTCGAGTACATCGAAGCGCAGGCCCGTAATGAGGTGTACGGGCGTCCCGGGCACGGTCGCCCAGCCGAGATCGTTCTCGTACCACCACCGCACCGCGTCGCACGGGTCCGCACCGGGGACATCGCGCGGGGCGACGGCCGAGGAGGCGCTCGGGTCGAGCGGTCGGCGGGGAAGGGGGACGATGGCCATGTCAGGAGCAACAGGGCGAAGGGGCCCAGAGTTACGCTGGGTGTCGGCGCGGTTGCGAGGAGTGCCGGGAAAGGGGGCGTTCCACAGTGTGCGGTGGCGCAAGGATGTTCGCCCTTAGCGGAGGGAACCGGTGCATCCGGCATGGAGTGTCAGTCCCTACGGGTAAGACATCCCTAGTGGGAGGGGGCGACACGCAGGAAAGGCCGTCTCACGTTCGCCATCGGCGTACTGATGGTGGGGGTAACTGCCTGGCCTGCGGGAACATCGTCTCGCACCATCGGGTTGGAGCAGATGTCGGCGTTCGGGGTCAGGAGGCCAAGGACGGTGTCGGCAGTTGGAATGAGCGGTCCCCGCTTGCGGGACTAAGCTGCGGAAGGACAGCGAGGGGAGCGTCCCCTCACTGCCTGACCGCTCTGAGGAGCGATTAACGATGTTCGAGAGGTTCACCGACCGCGCGCGGCGGGTTGTCGTCCTGGCTCAGGAAGAAGCCCGGATGCTCAACCACAACTACATCGGCACCGAGCACATCCTCCTGGGCCTGATCCACGAGGGTGAGGGTGTCGCCGCTAAGGCCCTGGAGAGCCTCGGGATTTCGCTCGAGGCGGTCCGCCAGCAGGTGGAGGAGATCATCGGGCAGGGGCAGCAGGCTCCGTCCGGCCACATCCCCTTCACCCCCCGTGCCAAGAAGGTCCTGGAGCTGTCGCTCCGCGAGGCCCTTCAGCTGGGCCACAACTACATCGGCACGGAGCACATCCTGCTCGGCCTGATCCGTGAGGGCGAGGGCGTCGCCGCCCAGGTCCTGGTCAAGCTGGGCGCAGATCTCAACCGGGTGCGGCAGCAGGTCATCCAGCTGCTCTCCGGTTACCAGGGCAAGGAGACCGCCACCGCCGGCGGCCCCGCCGAGGGCACCCCCTCGACGTCCCTGGTCCTCGACCAGTTCGGCCGGAACCTCACCCAGGCCGCTCGTGAGTCCAAGCTCGACCCGGTCATCGGGCGCGAGAAGGAGATCGAGCGGGTCATGCAGGTGCTGTCCCGCCGTACCAAGAACAACCCGGTCCTGATCGGTGAGCCCGGCGTCGGCAAGACCGCCGTCGTCGAGGGCCTCGCCCAGGCCATCGTCAAGGGCGAGGTGCCCGAGACCCTCAAGGACAAGCACCTCTACACCCTCGACCTCGGCGCGCTGGTCGCCGGCTCCCGCTACCGCGGTGACTTCGAGGAGCGCCTGAAGAAGGTGCTCAAGGAGATCCGCACCCGCGGCGACATCATCCTGTTCATCGACGAGCTGCACACGCTGGTCGGTGCGGGTGCCGCCGAGGGCGCCATCGACGCCGCTTCGATCCTGAAGCCGATGCTGGCCCGCGGTGAGCTGCAGACCATCGGTGCCACCACCCTGGACGAGTACCGCAAGCACCTGGAGAAGGACGCGGCCCTGGAGCGCCGCTTCCAGCCCATCCAGGTCGCCGAGCCCTCGCTCCCGCACACCATCGAGATCCTCAAGGGTCTGCGCGACCGGTACGAGGCCCACCACCGCGTCTCGATCACGGACGAGGCCCTGGTGCAGGCGGCGACGCTCGCCGACCGGTACATCTCGGACCGCTTCCTGCCGGACAAGGCGATCGACCTGATCGACGAGGCCGGTTCCCGGATGCGCATCCGCCGGATGACCGCGCCGCCGGACCTCCGCGAGTTCGACGAGAAGATCGCCGGTGTCCGCCGGGACAAGGAGTCCGCGATCGACTCGCAGGACTTCGAGAAGGCCGCCTCCCTCCGCGACAAGGAGAAGCAGCTCCTGGCCGCCAAGGCCAAGCGGGAGAAGGAGTGGAAGGCCGGCGACATGGACGTCGTCGCCGAGGTGGACGGCGAGCTGATCGCCGAGGTCCTCGCGACCGCCACCGGCATCCCGGTCTTCAAGCTGACCGAGGAGGAGTCCTCGCGTCTGCTGCGCATGGAGGACGAGCTCCACAAGCGGGTCATCGGCCAGGTCGACGCCGTCAAGGCGCTGTCGAAGGCGATCCGCCGTACGCGTGCCGGTCTGAAGGACCCCAAGCGTCCCGGTGGTTCGTTCATCTTCGCCGGCCCGTCCGGTGTCGGTAAGACCGAGCTGTCCAAGGCGCTGGCCGAGTTCCTCTTCGGCGACGAGGACGCGCTGATCTCCCTCGACATGTCGGAGTTCAGCGAGAAGCACACGGTCTCGCGTCTCTTCGGCTCCCCGCCCGGATACGTGGGCTACGAGGAGGGCGGCCAGCTGACCGAGAAGGTCCGCCGCAAGCCGTTCTCCGTCGTCCTCTTCGACGAGGTCGAGAAGGCCCACCCGGACATCTTCAACTCGCTGCTGCAGATCCTGGAGGACGGTCGTCTGACCGACTCCCAGGGCCGGGTCGTGGACTTCAAGAACACGGTCATCATCATGACGACCAACCTCGGCACCCGGGACATCTCCAAGGGCTTCAACCTGGGCTTCGCGGCCTCGGGCGACAAGAAGACCAACTACGAGCGTATGAAGAACAAGGTCTCGGACGAGCTCAAGCAGCACTTCCGGCCCGAGTTCCTCAACCGTGTCGACGACGTGGTCGTCTTCCCGCAGCTGAGCCAGGAGGACATCCTCAAGATCGTCGACCTGATGGTCGGCAAGGTCGACGAGCGCCTCAAGGACCGGGACATGGGCATCGAGCTCTCCCAGTCCGCCAAGGAGCTGCTGTCCAAGAAGGGATACGACCCCGTGCTGGGCGCCCGGCCGCTGCGCCGGACCATTCAGCGCGAGATCGAGGACACCCTCTCCGAGAAGATCCTCTTCGGCGAGCTGCGCCCCGGCCACATCGTGGTCGTGGACACCGAGGGCGAGGGCGAGACGCAGACCTTCACCTTCCGGGGTGAGGAGAAGTCGGCGCTGCCGGACGTCCCGCCGATCGAGCAGGCGGCCGGCGGTGCGGGGCCGAACCTGAGCAAGGACGCGTAACCGCTGCGCTCGGCCTGAGCGAGCAGAAGGGGCTGCCCCGGGACTTCGGTCCCGGGGCAGCCCCTTTTTCGTGTCGGAAATGAGTGATGCGGGCCTCGTAGTCGGCGTCACATTCCCGAGTTCTTTCCGGCCGGTACCGGTGACGTGCCGCACAGGTTATTTGTCCGGTACTAGGTGGAATAGTGGCGGATGCCTGACGGGCAAAACGGACATTAGGGTCTCGAGGTGAGGGATTCAGGTCGTGCTGTGCAGGTGAGGGGTGGTTTGGGGGTGGGTGTCAATGAGAGGAGGTATTTCTGTAGAGCTACGACGTTCAGTCGTAGATCACACGTTTGGGGGGTTTCGGGGGGTCGGGGTACCAATGTGTCGTCCCGTTCGGCGGCGCAGATGCGTGCCGGGTGGGATTCGTGTCCGTCGAGGCACGTTCCCTGTCTCCGTCTCCCGTGAGGTACTCCATGTCGCAGCGTGTTCGCACTCCCCGTTCCCGTATGTCCCAGCTCCGTGTCCGTGCCGCCGTGGCGGCCGTGGGTGTGAGTGTCTCGGGCGTGCTGGGGGCCGGGGTCGCGGCCGCCGCCGGTGGTGCTCAGGCCGCGAGCGCCGGCACCGCCACCGTCCAGACCGCCGCCGCCAAGAAGGCCGCCTCCTGGGTCAGCCCCGTCAAGGGCTACAAGCTGAGCGCGCGGTTCGCCCAGGCCGGCAACATGTGGTCCGCGAAGCACAGCGGCCAGGACTTCGCCGTCAAGAGCGGTACGGCCGTCGCCGCCGCGCACGGCGGCACCGTCGTGAAGGCCGGCGGCAACGGCGCCGGTGACGGCCCGGCGTACGGCAACGCCGTGGTCATCAAGCACGGCAACGGCACGTTCTCGCAATACGCCCACCTGTCCAAGGTGAACGTGAAGGTCGGCCAGGTCGTCAAGACCGGGCAGCGCATAGCCCTCTCCGGCAACACCGGTAACTCCAGCGGGCCGCACCTGCACTTCGAGATCCGTACGACCGCGAACTACGGCTCGGCCATCGACCCGGTCGCCTTCCTGCGGACCAAGGGCGTCAGCGTCTGATCCGCCCGGGCCTGAGGGTCCGGGCCGGTCAGGACGAGCCGGTCAGCACGGGCCGTAGTCCTGGCCCGTGCCGCACATCGGGATGTCGGCGTAGTAGTCGTTGAACCCGAGGGCGCTGGGGGTACTACCCCGATGCGAGGGCCCTCACGAGTGTGGGGTGCCGGCGTGTGCCTGGGTCACCAGGTCGATCGCGACCTCCAGGACGGCCTTGCGCTTCTCCTCGGGGTCGCCTTCGAGGTCCCTGAGGACGAACATGCCGGCGTGCATGGTGAACAGGGCGCTCGTGCAGCGGACCTGGTCGGTCAGGGCGGCGTCCGGTTCCTTGATGGTGTCGATCAGCCGGATCATGCGGTCCTTGAACGTCTCGCCGACGCTCAGCTCGCGGACCGTCGCCTGGTTCTCCTGCATGAAGCGGAAGAGGGGGGCGACATCGGCCAGGGCCAGGCTGTAGCGGCGCAGGATCTCCCGCTTGGTGTCGAGGGTCCGCGGCTGGGTGCCCGCCCATTCGATCAGTTCGTCGATCGGGCGCTGCAAGTCCTGGAAGAGACCGATGAGGATGTCCTCCTTGGTCTTGAAGTGGTAGTACAGCGCCGCCTTCGTCACATCGAGGCGTTCGGCGATCTCCCGCAGCGAGGTCTTCTCGTAGCCCTGCTCGGCGAAGAGTTCGAGGGCGACGTCCTGGATGCGCTGGCGGGTGTCGCCGCGACGCTGCCGCTTAGGTGTCGGGCTCGTCGGGCCCGTCGCGTCCCGTGTCGTGCCGCTCATCCTCGTACTCCTCGCCGCTCGGACGGCCCGGGTCGGTCAAGCCTCGGCCAAGCGCGTCGAACTTACTTGACGCCCGGCTAGTTAGGGGCCTAGCTTCCCCAAGTGTAGACAACTAGCCGGTCGGCAAGTAAGTGCACGGGAGCTCCGGGGGAGTGGAGGACCGCGATGGATGCGGAGAAGAAGAACGAGGCGAGTGGTGAGGCCGAGGCGGACGGGCCGCAGTCGCGCAGTGTGCGGGTGGTGCTGCTCGCGCTCATGATCGCCATGCTGCTCGCGATGCTCGACAACATGATCATCGGCACCGCGATGCCGACGATCGTGGGCGAGCTGGGCGGGCTCGAACACCTCTCGTGGGTCGTCACCGCCTACACGCTCGCGACCGCCGCCTCCACGCCCATCTGGGGCAAGCTCGGCGACCTCTACGGCCGCAAGCGGGTCTTCATGACCTCGATCGTGATCTTCCTGATCGGGTCGGCGCTGAGTGGCATGGCCCAGGACATGGGCCAGCTCATCGGGTTCCGCGCGGTGCAGGGACTCGGCGCCGGCGGACTGATGGTCGGTGTCATGGCGATCATCGGCGACCTGATACCGCCCCGGGAGCGCGGAAAGTACCAGGGCATGATAGCCGGGGTGATGGCCCTCGCCATGATCGCCGGGCCGCTGGTGGGCGGGTCCATCACGGACCACTGGGGCTGGCGCTGGTCCTTCTACATCAACCTGCCGCTCGGAGTCGTGGCGCTCATCGCCGTCAGCGCCGTGCTGCATCTGCCGAAGCCGTCGCGCGAGGGGCGGTCGGCGCGGAACATCGACTATCTGGGCGCGGGCCTGCTGACCGTCGGCATCACGGCGATCGTGCTGGTCACCACGTGGGGCGGCACCGAGTACGCCTGGGGCTCGGCCGTCATCATGGAGCTGATCGCGCTCGGGGTGACCTCGCTGGTCGGGTTCGTGTTCGTGCAGAAGCGGGCGGCCGAGCCGGTGATCCCGCTGCACATCTTCCGCAGCCGGAACTTCACGCTGATGTCCCTGATCGGGTTCTTCACCGGCTTCGTGATGTTCGGCGCGGTGCTGTTCCTGCCGCTGTACCAGCAGTCGGTGCAGGGCGCGTCCGCGACGAACTCCGGGCTGTTGCTGCTGCCGATGCTGGGGGCGATGCTCGCGGTGTCGATGGTGGCCGGGCGGGTGACCACGAACAGCGGCCGCTACAAGGTCTTCCCCGTGGTCGGGAGCGTCCTGATGATCGTGGGGCTGTTCCTGCTGGCGCAGATGGACACCGGGACGAGCCGGGTGACGTCCGGGTTGTACATGGCCGTGCTGGGCGCCGGTATGGGATGTCTGATGCAGATCACCATGCTGGTCGCGCAGAACAGCGTCGAGATGAAGGACATGGGGGTGGCGTCGTCCACGACCACGCTGTCCCGGACCCTCGGGTCGTCCTTCGGGGTCGCGATCATGGGTGCGCTGTTCAACAGCCGAGTGCAGGACGTGATGGCCGAGCGGGCCGGGGCGCTGGGGTCCGAGGTGACCGAGCAGTCGGCGCAGCTGGACGCGGCGAGTCTGGCGAAGCTGCCGGAGGCCGCGCGGGAGGCGTACCAGTACGCGGTCTCCGCCGGGACGCACTCGGCGTTCCTGCTGGGGGCGGTCGTCTCCGTGGTGGCGTTGGTGGCGGCGGTGTTCGTGAAGGAGGTGCCGTTGCGGGGGCCGGGGTCTGCGGGTGCCTCCGGTGAGGGCGGGGCGGCCGGGGACGCTGGGGCGAAGGAGGCGGCTGCCGCCGTCTGATGGTGTGGGTGGGCCCTCTGAGTTCGCGGTTGAGCTCGGGGGGTTCTGTTCGTTGGCGGGTGCGGGTGCGTGGGGCTTCTCGCGCAGTTCCCCGCGCCCCTGAAAAGCAGGGGCTGAGCCCCGTGCTTTTCAGGCCCGCGGGGCCGTGGTCTTTCAGGCCCGCAGGGCCTGATCTTCCAGGGGCGCGGGGAACTGCGCGAGAAGCCCCACCGGCCCGCACCCGGACAACTGACCCCGAACAACCCGCCCCGAACCAACCCGCCCCGGTCACCCCGCCCCGTCGTTCGACATCGGCAGCATCGGGTAGCTCCCCGTGTTCGTCGGGGCGTGTTCCGGGAGCCACAGGACCGCGACCGCCCCCTCGGCCGGGACCGTGTCCGGGGAACCCGGCGGGCGGACGTTGCGGAAGGTGAGACGCGCGCCGAGGACACGCGCCTGACCCGCGGCGATCGTCAGGCCGAGCCCGTGCCCCTGGCCGGCCCGGTCGGAGGCCCCGGTACGGAAACGGCGGGGTCCGTCCGCGAGAAGCTCCTCCGGGAACCCGGGGCCATGGTCGCGGACCCGGATGACGCGGCCCTCGACGGACACCTCGATCGGCGGTCGGCCGTGCTTCGCCGCGTTGGCCAGCAGGTTCAGCAGGACCCGCTCGAGACGGCGGGGGTCGGTCGTCACCTCCGACTCGTGCACGACCTGCACCCGCACGTCCGCGTTCTTCGCCGCCACCCGCCGGGCCACGAACTCACCCAGCATGATGTCCTGCAACTCGGCCCGCTCGGAGGCCCCGTCGAGGCGGGCCACCTCCAGCACGTCCTCGACGAGCGTGCGCATCGCCTGCGCCCGGTCGCGGACCAGCTCGGAGGGGCGGCCCGGCGGCAGCAGCTCCGCCGCCGTCAGCAGCCCGGTCACCGGCGTACGCAGCTCGTGCGCGATGTCCGCCGTCACCCGGCGCTCCGCCTCGATGCGCTGCCGCAGGGTGTCGGCCATGGCGTCCACGGCCCGCGCCAGCTCGGCGGTCTCGTCGCGGACGACACCGCCGATCGCGTCCTGCACCCGTACGTCCGACTCGCCCTTGGCCACCTGGTGCGCGGCGGCCGCCGCCTTGCGCAGCCGGCGGGACATCTGGCCGCCGATCAGGACGCCGAGGGCCGAGCCGCCGAAGACGACCGCGATCGAGCCGATCAGCAGGGCCTGGTCGAGGTCCCGCATCACCGCCGAGCTGTGGTCGGTGAAGTCGGTGTGGAGCGACAGGACACGCTTGTCCTTCAGCGGGACCGCCGCCCAGATGTCGGGCACCCCGTTCTCGCCCTCGGAGACGTAGGTGGCCCTGCGGCCCTCCCTGACCTTGGCCAGCAGGTCCCCAGGGATCTCGGGGTCGTCGATCTTCACGCCGAAGGCGCCCGACTTCAACGGGCGGCCCGACTCGTACATGCGCTGGGCGACCTGGATGCGCTCGTCGGCGAGGTCGCGCGCGTTGTCGAGCATCGAGACCCGTGCCGCGTTGTGCACGACCAGGCTCAGCGCGACCGCCACCAGCGCGCCCACCAGGGCGATCGCCGCGCTCAACTGCCAGCGCAGCCCCGTCCGGATGCCCGAAGCGAGCCCGGTGCCGACGGCCGGCCCCCCGCCTGCCACGGGTCGCGTACCCGAGGCGGGCCCCGCAGCGGACGGGCGGCCGACGACACGTGACGCCTCCGGAGCCCGCCCTGCCCGTATGCCCCTCGACTCCATCTCGGCCCCGTCCCCGCTCAGGCCTTGAGCTTGTAGCCGAAGCCGCGGACCGTGTCGATCCGGTCCTGGCCGATCTTCGCGCGCAGCCGCTGGACATGGACGTCGACGACCCGGGTGTCCCCGCCCCAGCCGTAGTCCCACACGCGTTCGAGCAGCTTGTCGCGGGAGAGCACCGTGCCGGGGGCGGACGAGAACTCCAGCAGCAGCCGCATCTCGGTCGGCGTCAGCGCCACCGGTTCCCCCGACCTCCGTACCTCCATGCCCTCGGTGTCGACCTCCAGTTCACCGAAGGTGAGCACCCCGCCGGTGCCCGCCGACCCGGCCTCCTCCGCCTTGGCGTCGCCGCCGCTCGCGTGGCCGAAGCGGCGCAGCACCGCGCGGATCCGGGCGACCAGGACCGCGCCGTCGAACGGCTTGGTCACGTAGTCGTCGGCGCCCGCCTCCAGCCCCAGCACCACGTCGATGGAGTCGGCGCGCGCGGAGAGCATGATCACCGGGACGGTCGACTCGTCCCGGATGCGGCGGCACAGGGAGACCCCGTCCAGACCCGGCACCATGACGTCGAGGAGGGCGATGTCGGGCCGGTTCGCGCGGAACGCCTCCAGCCCCGACAGCCCGTCGGGCATGGCCGTGACCGCGAAGCCGTCCCGCTCCAGGGCGAGTTGGGTGGCCTCGCGGATGACGTCGTCGTCCTCGACGAACAGGACGTGGGTCTGCTCTGCCATCCGGTGATCTCGCTCGCTCTCGGTCGAAGTGGGTCGCAACGTTCGGGACGGTCCCGACCGTCGTGTTCGGTCGGTCGGGATCGCCGTGACCAGAGGGGCTCAGCTCGGCTCGGGTGTCGCCGACTCCGTGCCGCCCACGGCGCTGCTGTACTCGGTGCGTGTGCTGGAGCGCTGGACGAAGTCGTCCTTGATCCAGCGATAGGTGGCCACTTCCTCGCTGGACGGGTACGACGACGGGTCGCCATTCTCGTACAGCTGCCGGGTGACGAGGAGGTCGCCCCGGTCTATCTCCGCGTAGACGGGCGGCTGTTCGGACCGGAAGACGCTCCGGTACGCCCCCTCCTTCTCCGCGCGGTACACGTACGACGCCACACCGACGGCGTCCGCGCAGGTCATCACATTCACCACGAGGTCGTCGGACGAGGCGCCGGTCAGGTCCCCGTACGTCACGTCCACCGGGTACTCGTCGGCCACACACGGCCGCAGATCGCTCTTGACCGCCTTGCTGACCTCCGGGTCCGCGCGGACCAGCCGGACGATCTCGTCGACGCTCGGATGGTCGTCCTCGGCCTCCGCCGAACCGGAGACGGACGGGGTGGCCGCGCCCGCCGCGAGGGAGTCGCTGTCGGCCGGCCCCTCGTCCCGGGCACCGGTGCCGCCCGTGCCGCAGGCGGACACGGAAAGGGCGAGGGCGGCGAGCACGGTCACCGCCGTGATCACCGCCTTCGTGCCCTGCCTGACCCCCGGACGGGGGCCGGCCGCTGTGCTCAGGCCGCGCAACGCTCCTGCTCCTCGCTCGCTTCGAGCGCACGGGCGGCGCGCTCTTCGTGGTTTCGCGACTCCAACTCCTCGCGGAGCCGGGCCAGCGCACGGTGCAGCGTGCTCTTGACCGTGCCGGCCGACATGCCGAGGGCGGCGGCCGTCTCCTCCGTGGACATCTGCTCCCAGTGTCGCAGCACCACGACACTGCGCTGCTTGGGTGCCAGCACCTTCATGATGTCCATCAGGAGGGCGCGGTCCGCGTGCTGCTCGGTGGAGTCCTCGACGCAGGCGTCCGGCAGCTGCTCGGTCGGGACCTCCTCCAGCTTCCGGGCCCGCCACCACTCGGTCCGCGTGTTGATCATGACCCGGCGCAGATAGGCGTCGGCCAGCCGCTTGTCCGCGATGCCGTCCCAGCGGCCGAACGTCCGCGCCAGCGCCGTCTGCAGCAGATCCTGGGCGTCCACCGGGTCCGGCACGAGCCGGCGGGCGCTGCGCAGCAGCGCGTCCTGCCGGGTACGGACGTACTCCTCGAATTCGAGCACCTCGCCGTGCGCCATGATCAACCGCCTCCGTTCCCCGTTTCCGACGTCCGCGCTGTCGCGCGGTGCCGGTTGTCCGCCGCTTCGTGCCGCGCGGTGTGTCGCGCGGTGCGTGTCGCTCGTTCCGCGGGATCCGCCGGTTCGTTTCGCGGGTTCCTGCGGTACGCCAATGAAGCTACGGAGGGGTTGTCACGGAGACGTCCGAGGCAGCCTGCGGAGAACGCTCGGCTGTCCGTCGGTTGTGTAACGAAAGTAGGAACGGGGTAAAGCGGGGTGGGTTTTGGGGTGCAGATGGGCCGGTTTACCCCGTCGGCGACACCGGAGGGTCAGGTGAGGGGGAGGCGGTAGAGGCCGCCGGGGAGGGGTTCCACCAGTCCGTCGGAGACCAGCCCGTCCAGGGCGCGGGCACGCTGCACCGGCTCGTCCCACACCCGGTCGAGAACCGCCTGGGGCACCGGCGCGATCGCGTCCCGCAGGACGGCGAGCAGCTTGCCGCGGACCTGACGGTCGGTACCGGCGTACGTCTGTCCGCGCCGCGCCGGGCCCTCGTGCGCGGGCTTCCCGGCCAGCCGCCAGGCGCACTGTCCGGCGATCGGGCAGCGCCCGCACGTCTCGTTCTTCGCCGTGCACACCAGCGCGCCCAACTCCATCGACGCGGCCGCCCACCGGGACGCCGTCCCGTCGTCCTCGGGCAGCAGGGCCCGGGCCAGCTTCCGCTCGGCGGCCGTGGTCGCGTTCGGCGGGTACTGCGTGCCGCTCACCGCGCGGGCGAAGACCCGCCGCACGTTCGTGTCGAGCACGGCGTGCCGCTGTCCGTACGCGAACGAGGCCACCGCCGCGGCCGTGTACTCGCCGATGCCCGGCAGCGCGAGCAATTGCGCGTGATCACGGGGTACGTCTCCGCCGTGCCGTTCCGTTATGGCCACCGCGGCGCCGTGCAGCCGTAGCGCGCGGCGCGGGTAGCCGAGTCGGCCCCAGGCGCGCACCGCCTCGCCCGGGGGTTCCTTCGCGAGGTCCGCCGGGCGGGGCCAGCGCGCCAACCACTGCTCGTAGACGGGCAGTACACGGTTGACCGGTGTCTGCTGGAGCATGAACTCGCTGACCATCACCCCCCAGGGACCGGCCTCCGGTCGCCGCCAGGGCAGGTCACGGGCGTGCGTCTCGAACCAGGCGATCACCGGGGTGTGCAGGGCGGTGGGGGTGGGGGTTACGTCGGCAGGGCTGCTCTGGGGTTTCGTGGGTGCAGTCATGGCACGGTCGATCCTGCCATGCGGGGGTGGTGGGGGCGGGTTCTGGTGGGGGTGTCTGGGGTGGGTCGGCCGGGTGGCGGGCCCGGTGGGGCTTCTCGCGCAGTTCCCCCGCCCCTGCTTTTCAGGGGCGCGAAGCCCCACCGGAGCCGCACTCGCCGACGTACCAGACCCCCGAGCTCTTCGGCGGCACGTCAGCCCACCCGCTCCCACCCCAACGCCCCCCAACTTCGTCGCGATGTCCGTCAGGATCTGCACATAGTCCTCGTGCTCGAACGTGAACGGCAGCGCGAACGCCACCTCGTCGACCTCGCGGAACCCGGCGTGCGCCCGCAACCGCTCGGCGATCTCCGCGGACGTGCCCACCAGGTCCGGCGCGAACAGAACCCGCCCCGCCCCCTGCGGCGCCGTGGTCCGGGGCAACCGCTTCGCCGCGTACGCCTCGTACTTGGCGCGCTGCTCCGCACTCGCCGAGTCGGTCGGGATGACGACGAGTCCCTGGGAGACCCGGCCCGCTCGCCGTCGGGGTGGTGCGCCCGGAACTCCCGGATCTGCGAGCGCTGGATCTCGGCGAAGTCCACTGTCCCGGAGGCGGCCGCCGCCCCCGGCTCCGCCGCCACCCCTCCGTCGGCTCCGCCGCCACCCTCCGTCGGCTCCGCCTTCACCACGCTGCTGGTCAGGAAGTTCATCCCGTTCTCGCCGGCCCACCGCGCCGACCGCAGGCTGCCGCCGCCGTACCACATCCGGGCGCCCAGCCCGGGGGAGTGCGGCTGGACCCGGTCGGAGAAGACCTCGAACCCCTCGGTGCCGCTGAAGTCCGTGGCCGCCTCGCCGCGTACGAAGCCAAGGAGCCGACGGACCCGTTCGAAGCCGAAGTCCTCCGCGTCGGCGGTGTCCGGGGAGAGCGCCGGCTTGACGGTGTCGTAGTGCATCGGCGGTCCGACGCTGACCCCCGGGTTGACCCGGCCGCCGGACAGGAGGTCGACCGTGGCCAGGTCCTCGGCGAGCCGCAGCGGGTTCTCCCAGCCCAACGGGATGACAGCGGTGCCCAGGTCGATACGGCTCGTGCGCTGCGAGGCGGCCGCCATGACCGCGACGGGGGAGGAGATGCCGTACTGCAGATGACGGTGGCGCAGCCACGCGCTGTCGAAACCGAGCCGCTCGCCCAGTTCGATGATCTCCAGCGTGGATTCGTGGCCCCGGCGCGGGTCGGCCTCGTCGAACAGTCCGATGGTCAGGAACCCCAGCTTCCGCAGCGGCTTCGACGCCGGTGCGCCGGCGCCGTTCTCCACGGTCTCGGGCCCGGTCATCGTCCTCTCCAAGTCCTGCGGCGCGCTTCGGTGGTGGGGGCGATTGTGGCAGGTGGGCCGAGGGAGGCGGCGAGTGGACTCGGGCTCGGGGAGGCTTCCCTGAACGGGCTTGGCGGACTGCGGAGTTGGTGCTGTTCGTGTCGCGTGGGTCCGGTCACGGAACGTGCCCGTACGGGCTCTGTGATCACGCACCGCGATCATGGGGCGCCCCGTCGGGGCGATCACGGGAACGACCGGGATGATGATCCGGAAAAGTTGAGGTTTCGGGCGGCGGGTGGGGCCAGCGAAGTGCCGGATCTCTCGTACAGTTTGCGCCGTGGGATCTCTGCGCAATCCGATCGGGCCGCTTCCCTCCACCATCTACTGGCGCCGGAGGGCCGTTCTGCTGACCGTCGTCGGTCTGCTCGCGATCCTCGTCGTGTGGGTCGTCACCGGCGGGGGCGGGGACGGCGACAACAACGCGGGTGGGCCCGACGGAAAGAATCCCGCGACCTCGATCACTCCCGGGCCGTCCGGTTCCGGTCCCGCGATCAGCGAAGCGCCGGGCGGACGCGACGAGTCGGGTGACGAGTCGAGCTCCGGGGGCGACAGTTCCGGCTCCGGGGCGGGCGACGGTTCGGGGTCGGGTTCGAGCTCCGGCTCGGCTTCCGGAGGTGGGGACACGAGTGCCGGATCCGGTGCCGCGGGCGGCGGTACGTCCGACGACGGCGGCAAGAACGGCAGCAGCTCGGGCGAGCAGGTCCCGGCGGGGTCCAGCCTGCCCAACTGCACCGCCGGGGCCGTGAAGTTGACCGTGCGCAGCGTGCGTAACGCCTACGCACCCGGGGTGAACCCCACGTTCGAACTCATCGCCCGCAACTCCTCCGGCGGCGACTGCAAGCTCGATCTCGGCCCGGACAACACGGTGGTGACGATCACCCCGGCCGACGCCGATGACGACGACGCGTTCTGGGCGTCCGACGACTGCCACGAGACGGCGGGCAGCCTGATGTTCAAGGTGCCGGCCGGTGACCGGGTGACGTACACCGTCGAGTGGAACCGTGACCCGAGCGCGCCCAACTGCGCGACTCCGTCGGCCGGTTCGGCCACCGCCGGGACCTACCTCGTCGAGGCGAAGGCGCCGGGGCTGGCCACGGCTCGCACGTCCTTCGTGCT
The DNA here is from genome assembly GCF_020982545.1 of Streptomyces sp. MNU76. GTDB lineage: Bacteria > Actinomycetota > Actinomycetes > Streptomycetales > Streptomycetaceae > Streptomyces. The sequence goes on from NZ_JAJKLK010000021.1 coordinate 448,143, forward strand.
GGAGAAGGACTGAAGGTCAGAAGGGCTGACGGTCCAGGGCTGACGGTCAGAGGGCTGACGGTCGAAGGGCTGACGGTCGAAGGGCTGGCTGACGGTCAGAGGTCGGGCGGGGCCGGGTGAGCCCGGGTGGGCTGAAGGCGGTCGGTCAGACGTAGCGTTCCAGGATGGAGGACTCCGCCAGGCGGGACAGTCCCTCGCGGACGCTGCGGGCGCGGGCCTCGCCCACGCCGTCGACCGTCTGGAGGTCGTCGACGCTGGCGGCGAGCAGCTTCTGGAGGCCGCCGAAGTGCTCCACCAGGCGGTCGATGATGGCGCCGGGCAGGCGCGGGACCTTGGCGAGGAGGCGGAAGCCGCGCGGGGAGACGGCCGAGTCCATGCCCTCGGGGGAGCCGGTGTAGCCGAGGGCGCGGGCGACCGTGGGGAGTTCGAGGAGCTCGGCGTGGGTGAGGGCGTCGAGTTCGTGGAGGGCCTCGTCCACCGTGCGGGAGCGCTTCGCGGTGGGCTCGGGGACGTAGTCCCTGACCACCAGTTCGCGCTCCGGTTCGACGCCCGCGATCAGTTCGTCGAGCTGGAGGGCCAGAAGACGGCCGTCTGTGCCCAGTTCGACCACGTATTCGGCGATTTCGGTGGCGATACGGCGGACCATCTCCAGTCGCTGGGCGACCGCCGAGACGTCCCGGACCGTCACCAGGTCCTCGATCTCCAGCGCGGAGAGAGTGCCCGCCACCTCGTCCAGGCGGAGCTTGTAGCGCTCCAGGGTCGCCAGGGCCTGGTTCGCCCGGGACAGGATCGCCGCCGAGTCCTCCAGGACGCGGCGCTGCCCGTCGACGTAGAGCGCGATGAGGCGCATCGACTGGGAGACCGAGACGACGGGGAAGCCCACCTGCTTGCTGACGCGGTCGGCCGTACGGTGGCGGGTGCCGGTCTCCTCGGTCGGGATCATCGGGTCGGGGACCAGCTGGACACCCGCCCGGAGGATCTTGGACAGGTCCGAGGACAGCACGATGCCGCCGTCGAGCTTGCACAGCTCACGCAGGCGCGTGGCCGTGAACTCGACATCCAGGACGAAACCACCGGTACACATCGGCTCGACGGTCTTGTCGAAGCCGAGCACGATGAGTCCGCCGGTATTGCCGCGGAGAATCCGTTCAAGCCCGTCGCGCAGGGCCGTGCCTGGGGCCACGGCGCTCAGTGAGGCGCGCATCAGGCCATCGGCACCGGAGCTCCCACCGGACTTTCCGGGAGCTGCTGCCCGGTCGTTGGCTGCCACTGCACTCCTCCGGTCGCAGGTTCTGGGGCGCTCCCGTTTCGCACTCGTGGTTCGTACGGACGGGCGAGACCTGGGCAAAGTCTACCGGCGGTCCTCCGCGTCCCGTGGGGCCTCTCGCCGACGCGATCGGGGCAGTACCCGGAGCGCGTCCCCCATGTCGGCCACTTCCAGGACCTTCATACCGGGAGGAACCTTGCCGGGATCGGACGGAACGAGCGCGTGCGTGAAGCCGAGGCGGTGTGCTTCGGCCAGGCGGCGCTGCACCCCGGTGACCCGTCTGACCTCGCCCGCGAGACCCACCTCGCCGATCGCCACCAGGTTCTTGGGCAGGGGGGTGTCGCTCGCCGCGGAGGCCAGCGCCAGGGCGATCGCGAGGTCCGCGGCGGGCTCCGACAGCTTCACGCCGCCGACCGTCGCCGAGTAGATGTCCCGCTTGCCGAGGGCGCTGATGCGGCCGCGCTGCTCCAGGACCGCGAGCATCATCGAGACCCGGGAGGTCTCCAGGCCGGACGTGGTCCGGCGGGGGGAGGGGAGCTGCGAGTCGACTGTGAGCGACTGCACTTCCGCGACCAGGGGGCGGCGGCCCTCCAGCGTGACCGTCAGGCAGGTGCCGGGGACGGGTTCGTCGCGGCGGGTGAGGAAGAGGCCGCTGGGGTCGGTCAGGCCGGTGATGCCCTCGTCGTGCAGCTCGAAGCAGCCGACCTCGTCCGTGGCGCCGTAGCGGTTCTTGACGCCGCGGACCAGGCGGAGGCGGGCGTGCCGGTCGCCCTCGAAGTGCAGGACGACATCGACAAGGTGCTCAAGGAGGCGGGGGCCCGCGATGGCGCCGTCCTTGGTGACGTGGCCCACGAGGAGCGTCGACATGCCGCGATCCTTGGAGGCGCGGATCAGTGCGCCGGCGACCTCGCGGACCTGGGCCATGCCGCCGGGGGCGCCGTCGATCTCCGGCGAGGCGACGGTCTGGACCGAGTCGAGGATCAGCAGGGACGGCTTGACCGCGTCCAAGTGGCCGAGGACGGCGGCGAGGTCGGTCTCGGCGGCGAGGTAGAGGTGGTCGTGCAGGGCGTTGATGCGGTCGGCGCGGAGGCGGACCTGGCTGGCGGACTCCTCGCCCGTGACGTACAGGGTGGGGTGCTCGGCGCTCGCGGACTTGGCGGCGGCGTCGAGGAGGAGGGTGGACTTGCCGACGCCGGGTTCTCCCGCGAGGAGGACGACGGCGCCGGGGACGAGGCCGCCGCCGAGGACGCGGTCGAGCTCGGGGACGCCGGTGGAGCGGGCGGTGGCCTGGCGGCCGTCGACCTGGGCGATGGGGACGGCGGAGGTGGTGACGCGGCCGGGGGACGTCGTGCGGACGGCCGGGGTGCCGTACTCCTCGACCGTGCCCCAGGCCTGGCATTCGGGGCAGCGGCCCAGCCACTTGGCCGTCTGCCAGCCGCATTCCGTGCAGCGGTAGGACGGGCGGTCCTTCGTGGTCTTCGTACGGGCAGCCATGGACGAACCGTAACGGAGGGCACTGACAGTCTTCGACGGTCGGCCGGACGGGGGCGTGGGGAGGGCCTTGGGAGGGGCTGCGGTGGGGTTCGGGGGCGGCTTGGGTGGGCGGGGCCGTGCCGGTGCGTAGAGCCCGTCGTGTGTTGCCCTACTGCTCGGGGGCAAGGGCGAGCCGTTCTCCGGGCCCGCTGTGAGCGGGACGGGCTGCTGCGCACCGGCACGGCCCCTTCCGCGCGTTCGCGGCCGGTTCGCCGTCTCGGCGAATCCTCGGTTCGCTACGGGCGGCGGCCGATGGTCAGTTGGGCCGGGGTGTACGGGATGTAGGCCGCGCCGTCGAGGTCGAGGGCGGTCGCCGCCGACTGGAGGGCGGCCGGGGTGGCCGAGGCGCCCCAGCGGCCGGTGTCCAGGCGGGACTCCAGGGCGTGCAGGGCGGCCACCGTCTCGGCGGTGGTGAAGGCGCAGTGGCCCTGGCGTTCGACGTAGGCCTGGCGGAGCTGCGCGGCGTCGCCGGAGGCGCGGACCCGGGTGGCGAAGCGGGACTCCTGCTCGACGGGGACGAGGTCGTCGGCGGTGGTGTGGATGTCGAGAAGGGGGACGGCGAGGCCCTGGCCGGCGGAGGACGTGCGGAGGCCTGCGGCGACGGCGTCCGGGTCGGCGGTGATGTTCGCGTTGGTGGTCAGGTCGCGCAGATCGGCGCGCAGGTCGAGGCCGGCCTTCTTGTAGAGGGCCTTGACCAGGGGTGCGTGCTGGGAGCCCGCGAGCACGCGCGCGTAGTCGACGCCCTTGTTCCCGGAGTTGTTGCCGCCGAGGGCCTTCTCGACGTGGAAGCGGGCGGGCTCGACGCGATTGAGGACGCCCTGGGCCAGCCACGCGTACTGCTGGGCCTGCTGTTCGTCCCGGTCGCCGGCGGCGGGGCGGTCCTTGCCGGGCGCCCAGGCGGGCAGGTTGAGGTAGGCGGCGGCGAGGGCGATCCGGGCGCGTCCCTGCGGGGTCTTCTGGGCGGCGACGACGGCGTCGGTGAGCTGCCGGCCGGTGGTGGCGCCCTCCGCCTCGGAGGCGAAGTCCACCAGCTTCACGGGAGTGTCGGGGAGCAGGAGCCGGGCGATCGTGTACTCGGCGTCGAGCTGGTAGGTGTGCAGGTCGTTGGCTCCTGCCACGAGACCGCACAGGCCCAGCGCGCCGTCGATCCCGCCCGCGCCGGAGCGGGCCAGCCGGGCGTTGACCAGCCCGCCCATGGACTGGCCGATGGAGAGCGTGCGCGTGGGTTCGCCGATCCTCTCGGTGACCGCCGCGACGGTGGCGACCTGGTCGCGCTCCGCGCTCTCCAGGGCCCAGAGGGTCTCGCTGACGTCGTAGGAGGAGCCGGTGAGGGCGTAGCCCTCTTCGAGGAGGCGGAGGCGTACGGCCTCGCGGGGGGCGTTCTGGGGCACCGTCACGCCGAAGCCGTGACTGAAGACGATCAGAGTGCCGTTCCAGTTCTCGGGGACGTCCGCTATCCAGGCGGCGCCGTCGGGGAGGGTGCCGGTGAGGCGTTCGACGGCGGGCGCGGCGCTCCGGGGGGCGGCGGCGGAGACGGAGGCGCCGGTCAGGGAGAGGACCACGGTCGCGGCCAGGGCGGCGAGGGCGCGGCGGGTGGAGCGGCGGGTGGAGCGTCGGGTGCGTACGGCCATGGGGTGGGGCTCCTGTCGACGCGGAGGTGGGGACGTTGCTCGCTCTTACTGGGCAGTAACTCGGTTCCCGAGAGGAAGGTAGGGCTAATTTCTAGTGACAGTCAATTAAGTGCACAACATTTGGCCAAGCTCCGTGTGCGCCGCGGAATGCGGGATTCCTGTCCCCTTATGAGGGATCGTTTCACCCGTACGGAGTAAATGTGCTCAAGGGGCGAGAAGGTGCTGGTTCCGGGCGCCTACCGTCCATGAATGATGAGCATCAGTCCGGAAACCTCGACCCGCACCACCGGCGCACACCGGGCGCACCGTGAGGCGCGCGATCGGGCCGCGGCGCGCGCGGTGGCGCAGCACCCGTCGACGCGCTACGAGCCGTACCTGGACGGCCTGTTCACCTACTGCATGTCCGTGCTGTGCGACCGTGACGCGGCCACCGCGGCGCTCGCCGACGTGCTCGCGCTCGCCGAGCGGCGCCGGGGGCCGGACACCGCCGACGACCGCCGTGCCCGGCTGTACGCACTGGCCCGCTGGGCATGTCTGCGCAAGCTCGCCGAGGTACGGCAGAAGCGGCCGGCCGCGCATGCCTCCACGCGCACACCGGGGCACGGCGGTGGGACCGACAACACGCATCCCGACAAGGGCCGCTCGGAGAAAGGGCGCTCGGAGAAAGGGCGCTCGGAGAAAGAGCGTCCGGACAAGGGGCGCTCGGGGAAGGCGGGCGCCGTCGAGAGCGCCGCCGTCCGGGCCGTCGCGCTCTCCGAGGACGAGGAGCGGCAGCGACGGCGTGAACTCGCCCTGCTCGCCTGGCCCGAGGCCGCCGGCACCACGCCCGAGCAGCGCGAGGCCCTGGAGTTGGCCGTACGGCATCAGCTCACCGCCCACGAGGTCGCCGCCGTGTTGGGCATGGACCCGACCGCCGCGCGGGAGCTGCTCGCCTCCGCCGCCTGCGAGGTGGAGCGCACCCGTGCCGCCCTCGCGGTCGTCGAGACCCGCGCCTGTCCGAGCGTCGCCCGGCTGACCGGAGACCATCAGCTCGTCCTGGGCGCCACCCTGCGCCGCGAACTCGTCCGGCACGTCGACGACTGCCCCGTCTGCCGGCGCGCCGCCGAGCGCGCCGTCCCCGGCCGCTGGCCCGGCACCACGGTCACGCCCGCCGCGCTGCCGGTGCTCGAAGCGCCGCGTGCCGCCCTGGGGCCCGCGATGGCCCACCTCACGCGCGCACGTGGCGGCGCCCCGCGCTTCGACCGGCGTGGCTTCCCCATGGACCCGAGGGACCGTGCGGCCCGGCGGGAGCGGCTGCGCGCGCGGGCCGTGACCACCACCGTCGTCGCCACCGTGGTCGCGGCGCCCGTCTTCGCGCTCTGGGCCGCCTATCGGGGCGCCCCTCTCATCGGCGAGGGCGGCGACGGCCGTTCGGTCAGCGCGGGCGAGGAGCAGGGCGACGGCGACGGCACCGTCGGCGACGGCAGCGGCGACGCCTACCAGACCGCCGGCAACGCCCGGAACAGGTCCGACGCCCGCCACGGCCGAGGCAAGCACGCGTCGGACGACGTGTCCGTGGAGGTCACCCAGGGCAAGGGGCGGGGCGCGCTCTCCATCACCGCCGCGAACGACGGCGACACCACCCTCATCACCCTCGAAGCGACCGGGGACGCACCCGTCCGCTGGTCCGCCCGCACCGGCGCCGACTGGCTCTACCTCAGCCAGTCCTCCGGCACCCTGAAACCCGGCGAGTCTGTGACGATCAAGGTGTACGTCGACCAGCTGAGCGAGCCCTCCGGGTACTGGACCGCGCGGGTGAACCTGGCTCCGGCGGACGCCGTGGTGACGATCGAGGGCTACGGTCCGGCGCCGACACCGCCGGTCGACCCCGGCCCACCGCGCCCGTCCCGGACCCGGGCCCCCGAGGCCCACCGCCCCACCGCCGACCGCCGACCCGGACCCCACGCCGACCGGCCCGGCCCAGCCGGATCCCACGCCGACCCCGACCGACCCGGCCCCCACGGACCCGGGCGACCCCACGACACCACCGGGCGACGGAGGCGGCGACCCGCCACCGGGGCCGTAGACCGGCGGGGGCGCCGCCAACCCGCTCACCGGCCCGCAGGCTCCGCAGGAGCAGTCGGATCCGCCGGGTGCGGTGCCACCAGGGGCAGGCGGGACGCCAGCCGCTGTTCGCACAGCTCGACCAGGCGGTCGTACCCCTCCTTGCCCATCAGCTCGATCAACTCCGGGCGGTACGAGACAAACACCGGGTCGCCCGCGCCGTGCGCCGAGGTCGCCGAGGTGCACCACCAGTGCAGGTCGTGACCGCCCGGGCCCCAGCCGCGACGGTCGTACTCGCCGATCGACACCTGGAGCACCCGTGTGTCGTCGGGCCGGTCGATCCAGTCGTACGTGCGGCGGATCGGCAACTGCCAGCAGACGTCCGGCTTCGTCTCCAGCGGCTCGCGCCCCTCCTGGAGCGCCAGGATGTGCAGCGAGCAGCCCGCACCCCCGGCGAAGCCCGGGCGGTTCTGGAAGATGCACGACCCCTTGTACGGGCGGGTCTGACGGTCGCCGTCCTCGTCCTTCGAGACCCAGCCCGTCTCCGTGCCCACATCGTGGAACTGCCAGATTTCCGGAGTGAGCCTCGCCACATGTTCGGCGACACGCTTCTCGTCGTCCTCGTCCGAGAAGTGGGCACCCAGGGTGCAGCACCCGTCGGCCGCGCGGCCCGCCTGGATGCCCTGGCAGCCGCTGCCGAAGACGCAGTTCCAGCGAGAGGTCAGCCATGTCAGATCGCAGCGGAAGACCTGCTCGTCGTCCGCCGGATCAGGGAACTCCACCCACGCGCGCGCGAAATCGAGCCCCTTCTCGTCCGGTGCGGTGGACTCCGCCGAGCCCTTCGTCGACTTCGGTGGTCTGGTCGCCGCCTTCGCCCGCGAAGAGCCGCCGGCCGCAGCCGTCCCCGACGCCGCTCCCGCTGCCGACTTGTCGGCCTTTGCCTTTTTCGTCTTTGGCACCCGTCCAGGGTACGGCGCCCGAAGCCGCATCGAGGACGGCGCACGCCTCCGCTGGCAGTAGCGTTCCGCCCATGAGACTCGGTGTCCTCGACGTGGGATCGAACACGGTGCATCTGCTGGTGGTGGACGCACACCCGGGCGCGCGCCCCCTGCCCGCGCACTCGCACAAGGTGGAACTGCGCCTTGCCCAACTCCTCGACGAGGCCGGGGCCATCGACCCCGAAGGGGTCGACAAACTCATAGCCGTCGTCCACGAGGCGCTCCAGGCCGCCGAGGACAAGGGAGTCGAGGAGCTGCTCCCGTTCGCCACGTCGGCTGTGCGTGAGGCCAGCAACGCCGACGACGTCCTCACCCGTGTCAAGGACGAGACCGGCGTGGAGCTCCAGGTCCTCACCGGCGCCGAGGAGGCCCGGCTGACCTTCCTCGCCGTCCGCCGGTGGTTCGGCTGGTCGGCCGGCAAGCTCCTCGTCCTCGACATCGGCGGCGGCTCGCTGGAGATCGCCTACGGCATAGACGAGGAGCCCGACGCCGCCGCCTCGCTGCCCCTGGGGCCGGCCGCCTCACCGCCGGCTGGCTCCCCGGGACCCGCCCACCCCGACGACATCCGGTCCCTGCGCCGTCATGTCCGGGCCCAGATCGCCCGTACGGTCGGGGAGTTCAGCCGCTTCGGGGCCCCCGACCACGTCGTCGCCACGTCCAAGACCTTCAAGCAGCTCGCCCGTATCGGCGGCGCCGCCCGCTCCGCCGAGGGCCTCTACGTCCAGCGCGACCTCAAGCGCGAGGCGTTGGAGTCCTGGGTTCCCAAGCTCGCCGGTATGACCACCGCGCAACGAGCCGCCCTGCCCGGCGTGTCCGAGGGGCGGGCCAACCAGCTCCTCGCGGGGGCGTTGGTGGCGGAGGCCGCGATGGATCTGTTCGAGGTGGAGACGCTGGAGATCTGTCCCTGGGCGCTTCGGGAGGGTGTGATCCTGCGGCGGTTGGATCACATGGGGACGGCGTAGGGGAGGCAGGACTGGTTTGTGGGCGGGTGCGGGTCCGGTGGGGCTTCTCGCGCGGTTCCCCGCGCCCCTGAAGAGCCGGGATCGAGCTAATCCACCCTCGTACGCACGCCCCGGCAAGCAGCTGGCAACCCCGGCCGACAACCAGCCCCAGGCCCACACGAGCAAACCCACCCCGTTAGGCTGTGCCGCGTGGCAGAACCCGTACGGATCCCGGACGCGAAGGTCGCCCTGTCCACGGCCTCCGTGTACCCGGAGTCGACGGCCACGGCCTTCGAGATCGCCGCACGCCTCGGGTACGACGGCGTGGAGGTCATGGTCTGGACCGACCCGGTCAGCCAGGACCTGGAGGCCCTGCGCCGCCTCTCCGACTACCACCAGATCCCCATCCTCGCCGTCCACGCGCCCTGTCTCCTGATCACCCAGCGCGTGTGGTCCACCGACCCGTGGGTCAAGCTCCAGCGCGCCCAGGCCGCCGCCGAGAAGCTCGGCGCGAGCACGGTCGTCGTGCACCCCCCGTTCCGCTGGCAGCGCCAGTACGCGCGTGACTTCGTCACCGGGATCTGGCGGATGGCGAACGAGACGGACGTCCGGTTCGCCGTCGAGAACATGTACCCCTGGCGCTACCGCGACCGCGAGATGCTCGCGTACGCCCCCGACTGGGACGTCACGAACGACGACTACCGGCACTTCACGATCGACCTCAGCCACGCCGCGACCTCCCGCACCGACGCCCTGGACATGGTCGACCGCATGGGCGACCGCCTCGGCCATGTGCACATGGCGGACGGCAAGGGGTCGGCCAAGGACGAGCACCTCGTCCCCGGCCGCGGCAGCCAGCCCTGCGCCGAGCTGCTGGAACGTCTCGCCCTGAGCGGTTTCGACGGTCACGTCGTGATCGAGGTCAACACTCGCCGCGCCATGTCCGCCGCCGAGCGCGAGGCCGACCTGGCGGAGGCGCTCGCCTTCACCCGGCTGCATCTCGCCTCCGCCGCGCGGGTCCCCGACCGTGACCCCGGGCACCCCCGCCGCAGGGGCCGGCCCTCCCGTACGGAATCGGCCGACACGCCCGCCGCCCGCGACCGCATCCTGGCGGCGGCCCGCGAGGAGTTCTCCGAGCGCGGCTACGACAAGGCGTCCATACGCGGCATCGCCAAGGCCGCCGGGGTGGACTCGGCCCTGGTGCACCACTACTTCGGCACGAAGGAGCAGGTGTTCGAGGCCGCCATCACCCTCTCCTTCGGCCCCGCCATGCAGGCTCCGCAGGCCGTCGAAGAGGGTCCGCTCGGCGATGCCGGCGAGCGGCTCACCCGGTTCGTCTTCGGCGTCTGGGAGAACCCGGCGACCCGTGCGCCCCTGCTCGCGATCGTCCGTTCCGCCGTGAACAACGAGGCCGCGGCCGCCGTCTTCCGCCGCATCATCGCCACGCAGGTGCTCCGCCGCATCGCCGACCGCCTGGACGTACCGGACGCGGAGCTGAGGGCGGAACTGGCCGCCGCGCAGCTGGTGGGCATCGCGATGTTGCGGTATGTGATCAAGGTGGAGCCGTTGGCGTCGGCGGATCCCGAGCAGATCATCGCAAGGGTGGCTCCCGTGGTGCAGGCACACCTCACCGCGCCCTCCTAGGGGCAGCGGGCAGGGGCAGGGGTGGGGCCGACGGGAGCAGGAGCAACGGGGCCGGGCTCGTACTCGGAAACCGAGACGGGCGTCCCATATTTCGGTCATCGTGTCCATCCCCTGGATGACCGGCGTACGCTCGACTTCAGTCATTACTCTCCGAAGGAGCGAGGCGAGCGACGATGCCCGAGCTGAGGTCCCGCACAGTCACCCACGGCCGCAACATGGCGGGCGCCCGCGCCCTTATGCGCGCCTCCGGTGTACCGGGCGCGGACATCGGCCGCAAGCCGATCATCGCGGTCGCGAACTCCTTCACCGAGTTCGTGCCGGGCCACACCCACCTCCAGCCGGTGGGCCGGATCGTCAGCGAGGCCATCCGCGAGGCCGGCGGCATCCCGCGCGAGTTCAACACGATCGCCGTGGACGACGGCATCGCGATGGGCCACGGCGGCATGCTGTACAGCCTCCCCTCCCGCGACCTGATCGCGGACTCGGTCGAGTACATGGTCGAGGCCCACTGCGCCGACGCGCTGATCTGCATCTCCAACTGCGACAAGATCACCCCGGGCATGCTGAACGCCGCCCTGCGGCTCAACATCCCGACCGTCTTCGTCTCCGGCGGCCCCATGGAGTCCGGCCGGGCCACCCTCGTCGACGGCACGGTCCGCACGCTCGACCTGGTCGACGCGATCTCCGACGCCGTGAACGACAAGATCTCGGACGAGGACATCCTCCGTATCGAGGAGAACGCCTGTCCGACCTGTGGCTCCTGCTCCGGCATGTTCACGGCCAACTCGATGAACTGCCTGACCGAGGCCATCGGCCTCTCCCTCCCGGGCAACGGCTCGGTCCTGGCCACGCACACGGCCCGCAAGCAGCTGTACATCGACGCGGCCCGCACGGTCATGGACATCACCCGCCGCTACTACGACCAGGACGACGAGACGGTCCTGCCGCGGTCGATCGCGAACTTCGCGGCCTTCGAGAACGCGATGGCCCTCGACATCGCCATGGGTGGCTCCACCAACACGATCCTGCACCTGCTGGCCGCCGCCCAGGAGGCGGGCGTCCCGTTCGGCCTGAACGAGATCGACGCCGTCTCGCGCCGCGTGCCGTGCCTGGCCAAGGTCGCGCCGAACGTCGCCAAGGACCGCACGTACTACATGGAGGACGTGCACCGCGCCGGCGGCATCCCGGCCCTGCTGGGTGAGCTGCACCGCGCGGGCCTGCTCAACGAGGACGTGAACTCCGTCCACAGCCCCTCCCTCGCGGACTGGCTGAAGACCTGGGACGTGCGCGGGGGCTCCCCGTCGCCCAAGGCCGTCGAGCTGTGGCACGCGGCCCCCGGCTGCGTCCGCTCCGCCGAGGCGTTCTCCACATCCGAGCGCTGGGAGGCCCTGGACGAGGACGCCGAGGGCGGCTGCATCCGCTCCGCCGAGCACGCCTACTCCAAGGACGGCGGCCTGGCGGTGCTCAAGGGCAACCTCGCCGTCGACGGCTGTGTGGTGAAGACGGCAGGCGTCGACGAGTCGATCTGGACCTTCGAGGGCCCGGCGGTCGTCTGCGAGTCGCAGGAGGAGGCCGTCCAGAAGATCCTGCTGAAGGAGATCAAGGAGGGCGACGTCGTCGTCATCCGCTACGAGGGCCCCAAGGGCGGCCCCGGCATGCAGGAGATGCTCTACCCGACCTCGTACCTCAAGGGCCGGGGCCTGGGCAAGTCCTGCGCGCTGATCACCGACGGCCGTTTCTCCGGCGGCACCTCGGGACTGTCCATCGGCCACGCCTCGCCCGAGGCGGCCGGCGGCGGCACGATCGCCCTCGTCGAGGACGGCGACCGCATCCGCATCGACATCCCGAACCGTTCGATCGAGCTGCTGGTCGACGACGCCGAACTGGCCCGCCGCGAGCAGGCGCTGAACGGCGTCTACGCCCCGAAGAACCGGGAGCGCAAGGTGTCTGCCGCGCTGCGCGCCTACGCCGCGATGGCCACCAGCGCCGACAAGGGCGCGGTCCGGGACGTCAGCAAGCTGGGCTGAGGGCCGGCGCCGTCCGCGGTCCGCCGTCCCGCACGACGGCTGTGGCTGTACGAAAGCGACGGCTGCACGAGTCCCGTACGAGTGAGGGCCGTTCCCCGGTGGGGACGGCCCTCGGTCGTGTACGGGTCGTGTACGGCTTGTGGGGCCGGCCGCCGTCTCACCAGCTCGCCGGGTCGGTTCCGTCCAGGCCGAGCACGGTCCCGTCGAGCGCGCCCGCGCAGACTCGGCCGTCGATCACCACCGGCCGGGGCAGGGCGCCGGTGAGGCGGTCCGATTCGCCGAGCCGTGCCGGTGTGTCCCCGCTGATCCGTCCCTTGCGCACGTCGACCGCGAGCACCCGGCCGTCGGACGAGGTGAAGTACACATACCGGTCGCCGACGACGGGTGTCGAACTCCGCGCGACCCCCGTCTCGGTCCGCCACACCTGCGCGCGGGCCTTCATGTCGACGGCCACGAGCGCGCCGCTCGCGCCGCTCAGCAGGTACACGACATCACCCCGCACCACCGCGTGCGCCTGTTCGAGCCGTACGGGCAGCTCGACCCGGACGGTCTTCCCGGTGCCGGGGTCGTACCGGACCACGGCGACCGTGTCGGGGTAGGCGCCCCCGATCGCGGCGAAGAGGAGGGAGCCGTCCTGGGCCCCCACGGGTTCCAGCTGACCGTCCAGCCGGGCGTCCCACCGCACGTCGCCCGTCTCGGGGTCCACCGCGGTGACCCGGGTCCGAGCCCCCGTGCCCGCGCCGGTGACGCTCGCCACGTAGGCCGACCGGTCGCCGTCGAACGACGTGAAGTACGCCTCCGGCTGCCCCGGGATCCGGCGGCTCCACACGGTGTCGCCGGTGGCGCCGTCCACCCCGGTGACCGTTCCGTCGGCTGAGGTCAGCAGCAGCATGCCGCCCGCGAACCGCTGGGCGCCGTACACGGAGAGGTCCCGCTCCCACCGCGCCTTGCCGGTGTGCGGATCGAGCGCCTGGACCCGGCGGTTGTGGTCTGTCAGTACGTGCACCAGCCCGCCGGCCTCGACGGGCGGGGCACCCGTGCCCGGCGCGCCCACGCCTTCGACGGTGTGCCGCCACAGCACGCTGCCGTCCGCCGGATCCAGCGCGGAGACCAGCCCCGGCTGGGAGCAGAGCAGCTTCCCGGCCCCGTACGAGCACTGCGGCACGCTCCCGTTCTTCGCCGCGGGCTTGGTGGCCCAGGCTTCGAGCGCGGGCGAGGCGGCCGCGGCACGACTGGCCCGGGGAGTGGCCGCGGCCCCGTCCGCCCGCCCGCCGTCACCGCCCAGCATCCGCGCCGAGACGAACCCGCCTCCCGCGACGAGCACCAGCGAGGCGGCGACCAGAACGGCCCGCCGCCGCAACCGCCTGCCGACCGAACCGGCCCCGCGTCCAGGCTCACTGTCGCGGGGCGCCCCGGACTCACTGCGACCATCACCGACACCTGCACCGGACCTCGGGCCCGGGCCTGTGCCCGTGTGCGTGTCCGTATCGGTGCCGGTGCCGGTGCCGGTGTTCGTGTCTGTCGCGGTGCCGGTGCCGGGGCTGGTGCCGGTTCTGGTGTGGGTGCCGGAGCTCTCGGCCTCCCTCCATCCAGCGTTCGTGTCCCCGTGCTCCCTGCCGTCCGGGACGGCCCCAGCCCACCCCGCCCCTCGTCTCTCCTTCTCCCGCTCCCTCTCCCGTTCCCGGTCCCGCTGGGACGGTATGAAGCTCTGGGTGTCGTACGAGGCCGCCACGGACCGGAGTTCGTGCATCAGCTGGTCCGCGGTGGGCCGGTCGTCGGGCTCCTTCGCGAGGCAGGCGCGGACGAGCGGCGCGAGGTTGTCGGGCACGCCGGTGAGGTCCGGCTCGTCGTGGACGACCTGGTAGGCGACGACGTAGGGGCTGTCGGAGTCGAAGGGGCCGCGACCGGTGGCCGCGTGCACGGTCACCGAACCGAGGGCGAAGATGTCGGCGGCGGGCCCGACCTCCCGGGGCCGCCGGAACTGTTCGGGGGCCATGAACGGCGGTGTACCGATCAACTTGCCGGTCTCCGTTCGCAGTTCACTGTCCTTCGGCCGGGAGATACCGAAGTCGATGACCTTGGGGCCGTCCTCGGCGAGCAGAACGTTGCTGGGCTTGAGATCCCGGTGCACCACGCCGGCGCGGTGGATGTCGCGCAGGGCCTCCGCGAGTCCGGCCATCAGCCGCCGCAACTGGCCGGGTGGCATGGGCCCGTTCCGCTTGACGTGCTCGGCGAGGGTGGGGCCGGGGATGAAGAGGGTGGCCATCCAGGGCCGGGGGCTGTCCGTGTCGGCGTCGACGACAGGTGCGGTGAAGGCGCCGCTGACCCGCCGGGCGGCGGCCACCTCCTGTCGGAAACGGCCCCTGAACTCGGGGTCCTTGGCGAACTCGGCATGCACCACCTTCACCGCGAGCCGTAGCCCCGAGGTCGAGGTGGCCAGATGGACGACACCCATGCCGCCAGATCCCAGACACGACTCCAGGCGGTACTGACCGGAGTACTCGGGAAGTTCCGCTTCTGCTCCCGACCCGGTGCCCCGCTGCGGTGCCATGGGTCCACCCCCGTGCTGTTTCGGCCGCTCTCGCGACGCTCGGAGCCTAGTCGATGACACGTACCGGACAGAGGCGGCTTGCTAGCCTGCGCGTGCGAAAAACGCACAGGTGTGCGTGTCCTGATTCAGGGGTATCAAAGGGTCCCCATGGCTTGCATGGGGACCAAACGGGGTTCGCACGGGTTTCAAAGCAGTTTCAAACGGGGGGAGTTCAGCCATGTCTGTCGAGCATGCCGAAGAGATCACGGGTGACGGCGAGGGGGAGCGGACCGCCACCGTGGCGGCCACCGCGGCGGCGGTCACCGCGGCCGTCCGGTACTACTCGGTCGCGCCGGGTGTCCGCCTCAACGTCCGCAGCGGCCCGAGCACGAGTTACGGCATCGTCCGCGTCCTCTCCGAGGGCGCCAGGGTGCCGATCTACTGCCAGACCCCGGGCCAGACCATCTCCGGTCCGTACGGCACGACGAACCTCTGGGACAACATCGACAACGGTCAGTACATCTCCGACGCGTACGTCTACACCGGCAGCGACGGCTACGTGGCCGGCCGCTGCGGCTGACCGGTAGGGGACGCCCGGACACCGTTCGTGGAGAGACAGCTCGCCGCGGTACCCCGCACCCGGGGTGCCGCGGCGAAGCGGCGAAGCCACAAGGCCTCCCCGGAGAGGCCACCCCACTCCCGATGCCGCCGCCCGGCCCATGTCGACCCGGGGCGATAATCGACGCGTGAGCGATGAACCGAAGAACATCCGGGCGGAGCGGCGGGAGCGGCAGGCGCAGCAGGAGTCGGCGGAACCGCGGGAGCGCCAGGCGCCCTCGGCGGCCGGGACCACCCCTGCGGGCCCTCGCCCCGAACCCATCCGCTTCTTCGGGACGACCTGGCTGAATCACGACGGCAACTATTCGGCCCGCCGCGCCGGCGTCACCGCGGGCTCGCTCGCCGCCGTGGTCGCGTCAGCCCTGATGCTGCGCCTGGCCTACGAGGGCCTGCAGCTGGCGGCGGTCGGCGGCTTCGTCAGCATCCTGGTCGTGATCATGTTCGCCATCTGCAGCGCGCTGGCCTTCGGCCACACCTGGGGCTCCTACACCGAACGCCCCGACCCGGACCGCCAGTCCTCCCTGCGGGGCCTCCTCGCCATCGGCTTCCTGGGCTCCCTGACCGCCTACTTCCTCCGCTCCCTCAAGGAGGCCCCGGGCGAGGCCCTCCACCGCGAGGAATACACGACGGCCCGCGACCGGTACGACCGCCGCACAGCCAAGCGCACCGGCAACCCGGCGAAGCGCCGCAGCCCTTGACGCAGCCCCCCGGGGGCGCGGGGAACCGCGCGAGCGGGTTGGGGCGGCGGAGGCCGACAAACCCTCCCCATACCCCCACCGCAAGCCACGATGCCCCATGACCACCTCTCGCCCTCACCCGGGCCCCACCCTCCCACAGCACCCGAGCCCACTCCTTCAACACCGCCGCAGCCCAGTACGCGGCGAACCGCCCTCCTACCCACCCACCCTGTTCGACACCGTCGAAGCCCTGTCCCCGCCCTCTCCACGGCTCCCGCACCGTCGACGTAGGCGCGCACCGGCATCTCCACCGCGCTCCTCCACGGACGGGGCGCCCATGTACTGGCCGTCGAACCCGGCGCGGGCATGGCCGCCCAGTTCCGCCGCTCCCACCCCCCACCCCGTCGTCCGAGGCGACGGCAACGCCCTCCCCGTCGCCACCGCCTCGACCGACTTCCTGACCTACGCCCAGTCCTGGCACTGGACCGACCCCTCCCGTTCGGTCCCGGAAGCCGTCCGCGTACTGCGCCCCGGCGGCGTACTCGCCCTCTGGTGGAACTCCGACGCCGCCGACATCCCCTGGATCGCCGACTCCACCACCCGCATCCACCGCTTCCTCGGTGTGGACGCCGGCACCCCGATCGAGAAGAGCGGTTCCGGTGCGGCCGCCGCCCTCACCGACACAGCGGGGCTCCTCGACTTCACCCGCCGCGAACTCCGCTGGAGCCGCGAGGTCTCCCTCGACACCCATCTGGCCAACATCGCCAGTCATTCGACGTTCCTGATCCTGGGCGAAGACGCCACCGCCGAGTTCCTCGCCGAGGAACGAGCGCGCCTCCGGGAGCTCTTCCCCACAGAAACCATCGAGGAGACCTACGACGTGGACCTGCTACTGGCCATCCGCCCCTGAACCAGGCCCCTTTGCATCAACCCTTCCTGCACCGGGCCCTCCTGCACCGGGCCCTCCTGCACCGGGCCCTCCTGCACCCGCCCCGCGCTCCACGGCCACCCCCGCTCTCCACGCCTCCAAAGCCGCCGCACACGCGTGATCCACATGCCACAGCCCGCCCAACTCCAGCCGCACACCCCGCTCCCGAGGCACCCCGTCCAACGCGTCCAGCAGCTTTGGCAACCGCAGGAACGTCGCGTTCCCGACCACCCGTACCACCACCCCCATCTCCCCCCGGTCCTCGATCTCCACATGGACCTGGCTGATGTCCCACGCCGTCTTGACCACCGCCAACGCGAGCCCCACCAGCACCCCTCGAAGAGGTTCCAGACGACGATCGCCGAGGCGGTCACCCCAGCACCACCACCTCCCCGCGATCGTGCCCCCGCCCCCGCCACAGCACCCCCAACTCCCGTACGGGCACCAGCCGACACCCCGCGTACACCAGCAACCCGGCCAGTGCCGCCACGGGGATCACGCCGAGCATCCCGGGCAGCAACGCGGCGAAGAGCAACAGCCACAGCCCGTGCAGCATCCGTGAGGCTTTGGTCCGCGCCCCCGCCCGCACGTTCGCCGCGCTCCGTACGATCACCGCCGTCATGGGCAGCGCTCCGAGCACCCCGCACAGCACGTTCCCGGCGCCCTGGGCGACCAACTCGCGGTCGTAGTCGGTTCTCGGGCCGTCGTGCAACTGGTCCACGGCCGCCGCGCCGAAAAGCGACTCGGCGGAGGCGATCAGCGCGAGGGCGAGAACGGTCCCGACCACCCCCACCTCCGCGAGCAACCCCAGGTCATCGACCGTCGGCACCCGCACGGCCTCCAGCAACCCCCGCACCTCGACCCGTCGCACCCCCAGTTCGAAGACCCCCGTGACCAGGGCCGCGCTCCCGACAGCCACCAACGGCGCCGGCGCGAACCGCGCTCCCCACCGCCACCGGGGCCACACCACCAACACACCTACCGTGGCACCCCCGAGCGCGAGCGCCACGGGATCCACAGCCCCGGGCAACGACCCCAGCCCCGCGACCTTCTCGATCCCCGCCCGGGCGCGGCCGCATCCCCATCGCGTAGACCTGCCCCGCCACCAGTACCAGCCCGATCCCGGCGAGCATCCCCTGCACCACGGCCACGGACACGGCCCGAAACCACCGCCCCCAGCGCAACACCCCCAACACGAGCTGCAGCACTCCGGCGCCGAGCACCAGCACACCGAGCGCCGACAGCCCGTACGCCCGCACTGCCTCGTACACCAACACCGTCAGCCCGGCCGCCGGCCCGCTCACCTGGAGGCTGCTCCCTGGCAACGCACCGACGACCAGTCCTCCGACGATCCCCGTGACCAGCCCCAACTCCGCCGGCACCCCCGACGCCACCGCGACCCCCGCACACAACGGCAGCGCCACCAGGAACACGACGACCGAGGCGGCCAACTCCCCTCGCCACGGCACAGCACCCGGGCCCCCTAGCCATGGCCGGAGCCGTAACCGTCCCTGAAACGCTCCCAAGGCATTACGCACGAGACACACACCTCCGGCAGCCGAGGTTCGACAGGAGTGCCCGACAGGAGATGCGCAGTCCCGAGCCAGGGGAGGGAACCCGACGGTGATCACGAGAACTCACGGCAGGAGTCCGCCGCACAGGTCACCCGGGCGCACGACGCGGCCGAGCACCCCCTCCGCATGGCCACGCTCCGCAATCAATTGTCACCCAAAGCGAGCATTCGCCGCACCCCTTTCCCATGACCGCCACCCCGCACCGGAAGCGCACCTCAGCGGACGCCCGCCTTCCCAACCCCACCGAGCGCCCGCGCCGTTTCGCTCCCGCCGCGCCGCCCTCCTGTCACCCGCGCCCGCCCGCCGCTCGGCGCCCGGATGCAGCCGCGCCTCCCTTTGACGACGCCCCGCCCCTGCGCAATATTCATCACATGATGAATTACCTTCCGGAGACTCCACCTCCACCCCGACCCCGCGCCCCCTCCACGCCCCGCCGTCCACGCCCAGGCCCTCACCGTCGCCCGAGGCCCCCGCACGGTCCTCCGCAACCTCGACTTCGTCGTCCCCCCAGGCCAGATCACCGGCCTCCTGGGCCCCTCCGGTTGCGGCAAATCAACCCTGATGCGAGCGATCGTCGGCACCCAGGCCAAGGTCACCGGCACCCTCGACGTCCTCGGCCGACCCGCAGGCGACGCCACCCTCCGCTCCCGCATCGGCTACGTCACCCAGGCCCCCTCCGTCTACGACGACCTGACCGTCCGCCAGAACCTCGCCTACTTCGCCGCGATCCTCGACCCCGGCCGCGCCGCCGCCGACCGCCGCGACGAGAACGTCACCCGGGCCATCGCCGACGTGGCCCTCACCACCCACGCCGACGCCCTCGCCGGCAAGCTCTCCAGCGGCCAGCGCAGCCGCGTCTCCCTGGCCGTGGCCCTCCTCGGCACACCCGAACTCCTGGTCCTCGACGAGCCCACCGTCGGCCTCGACCCCGTCCTGCGCCGTGAGCTCTGGACCCTCTTCGACACCATCGCCGCCGAGCGCCGCGCCACCCTCCTGATCTCCTCCCACGTCATGGACGAGGCCGAGCGCTGCCACCGCCTCCTCCTCATGCGCGAGGGCGAGATCCTCGCCGACGACACCCCCGAGGCCCTCCGCACCCGCACCCACACGGAAACGGTCGAAGCGGCCTTCCTCCACCTCGTCGACGAGGCCACCGCGACCACGCCCCCAGCCGCGACCGACACACACCGGAAGGAGCCGACGCGATGACGACGACACCGAACACGGACGTGGCCCCCACGCCCCGCAGCCCTCGATCTCCCACCCCACACCCCACTCCAGGGCCCTCAGCTACTCCCGCACGACCGCCACCGCCGCCCGAGTCCTCCGCCAACTCGGCCACGACCCGCGCACGATCGCCCTGATGCTCCTCATCCCGTGCGTGATGCTCTTCCTCCTCCGCTACGTCTTCGACGGCAACCCACGCGTCTTCGACTCCATCGGCGCCTCACTCCTCGGCATCTTCCCGCTGATCACGATGTTCCTGGTGACCTCGATCGCGACCCTGCGCGAACGCACCTCCGGCACCCTGGAACGCCTCCTCTCCATGCCCCTCGGCAAGGGAGACCTCATCGCCGGCTACGCCCTGGCCTTCGGCACCCTGGCGATCATCCAGTCCGCCCTCGCCACCGGTCTGGCCCTCTGGTTCCTCGACCTGGACGTCATCGGCTCACCCTGGCTCCTCCTGATCGTCGCCCTCCTCGACGCCCTGCTGGGCACCGCCCTCGGTCTCTTCGTCTCGGCCTTCGCCTCCTCCGAGTTCCAGGCCGTCCAGTTCATGCCGGCCGTGATCTTCCCCCAGCTCCTGCTCTGCGGCCTGTTCACCCCGCGCCCCGAGATGCACCCCGCGCTGGAAGCCATCTCCAACGTCCTCCCCATGTCGTACGCCGTCGACGGCATGAACGAAGTCCTGCTGCACGGCGACATGACCGCCACCTTCGTCCGCGACGTCGCGATCGTCGCCGGCTGCGCCCTGCTGGTCCTGACCCTGGGAGCGGCCACCCTGCGCCGCCGGACGACCTGACGGCCACCGAGCCCATGCCCGACGTTCCGCCCACCGGACACGGCAGCCGGACGCCCGCCCCTGGTGCGAGGATGGCCCCAGGACGACGCACCCCCCCGGAGGGCACCCGCACCATGAGCCAGAAAGTCGCAGTCCTCGGCACCGGCAAGATCGGCGAGGCCCTGCTCAGTGGCATGATCCGAGCCGGCTGGGCGCCCGCGGACCTCCTGGTCACCGCCCGCCGACCCGAGCGCGCCGAGGAACTCCGCACCCGCTACGGCGTCACCCCGGTCACCAACGCCGAGGCGGCGAAGACCGCGGACACGCTCATCCTCACGGTCAAGCCCCAGGACATGGCCACTCTCCTCGACGAACTGGCCCCGCACACCCCCGCCGACCGCCTGGTCGTCAGCGGCGCGGCGGGCATCCCCACCTCCTTCTTCGAGGAGCGCCTGGCCGCCGGCACCCCCGTCGTCCGTGTCATGACGAACACCCCTGCCCTCGTCGACGAGGCCATGTCCGTGATCTCCGCGGGCAGCCACGCGAGTGAGGCCGACCTCGCGCATGCCGAGGAGATCTTCGGCGCCGTCGGCAAGACGCTCCGCGTCCCCGAGTCCCAGCAGGACGCCTGTACCGCCCTCTCCGGCTCCGGCCCGGCGTACTTCTTCTACCTGGTCGAAGCCATGACCGACGCGGGCATCCTCCTCGGCCTGCCCCGGGACAAGGCCCACGACCTGATCGTCCAGTCCGCCATCGGCGCGGCCACGATGCTCCGCGACAGCGGCGAACACCCCGTCAAGCTCCGCGAGAACGTCACCTCTCCCGCCGGCACGACGATCAGCGCGATCCGCGAACTCGAGAACCACGGAGTACGCGCCGCACTGATCGCCGCACTGGAGGCCGCCCGCGACCGCAGCCGCGAACTGGCCTCCGGCAACAACAGCTGACGCCGCCCGCGGTCAACCGGCCAGAAGACCGATCGCCCGATACGCCTCATCCACCCTCGGTCGAGCCATCTCTCTGGCCTTCGCCGCACCCATCCGCAGCACCCCCTCCACATACGCAGGATCCGCGCACAACGCCTTGTGCCTCTCCTGTACGGGTCTGAGGAGCTCGACCACGGCCTCTGCGGTGTCCTTCTTCAGTGCTCCGTACGATTCATATACACCGCTCAGGTCCTCGGGGTTCCCACCCTCACAGGCCGCGAGGATCTCCAGCAGATTCGAGAGCCCCGGCCGCCCCTCCCGGTCGTACACGACGTCCCGCCCGCTGTCGGTCACGGCCCGCATGACCTTCTTCCGCACGACATCCGGTTCGTCCAGCAGATAGACGATCCCCGGCCCGACGTCGTCCGTCTTCCCCATCTTCGACGTCGGGTCCTGCAGATTCATCACCCGCGCCCCGACCTTCGGCGGGGTGGCCCGGGGCACGACGAACGTCTGCCCGTACCGCTGGTTGAACCGCACCGCGAGATCCCGCGTCAGCTCCACGTGCTGTTTCTGGTCGTCCCCGACCGGCACCTCGTCCGTCCCGTAGGCCAGGATGTCCGCCGCCATCAGCACCGGATACGTCAGCAGCGAGAGCCGGACACTCCCGCCCCGCTCCCGCTCCCGCGCCGCCTTCTCCTTGTACTGGATCATGCGCCGCATCTCACCGTCCGTGGCCACGCACTCCAACAGGTACGAGAGCCGCGCGTGCTCGTCCACATGACTCTGCACGAAGACGGTGCACAGCTCGGGATCCAGCCCCGACGCCAGCAACAGCGTCGCCGCCTGCCGGCTGAGTCTGCGCACCCGGGCAGGATCGTGGTCCACGGTCAGCGCGTGCAGGTCCACGACGCAGAACAGCGCGTCCGTCCGGTGCTGGTCGACCTCGGCCCACCGCCGCACGGCCCCCAGGTAGTTCCCCAGCGTCAGATGCCCTGTCGGCTTGATACCGCTGAAGACCCGTGTCATCTCTCCACCTCCTGATCAGGACCGCCGCCACCGGGCGGCCGACCCTCAGAGGGGACAAACGAGAACGGCCGCCAGGGCGGCGGCCGTTGAGTACATACGTGTGTACGGCCGCCGTCAGGCGGCCCACCACTGCTGGCGACACGTACGTGTAGTCATGCGGGCCAGGCTACGCCCGCGAGAGGCCGATCGGCAGCGAGTTGACACACCCCGAGCCGATACGTAGTGTTCTCCGGGTTGTCCGACGTGAGCGCCGACCTCGGTCGGTCCCCGGACAGCCATTCCGCAGGTAACCACCAACAATCGACGATCCGTCGTCGTGCCTTGGTATACGAATTTGCGAAATGAGGAATCCGCGTTCGAAAGGACGCAGCCCCCGATTAGCTCGGGAGCCAGGAATCCGCTAAAGTCTCACTCGTCGGAACGGCCCAACAGCCGCGAAGACAACTCCCGCTGACTGGGAATCAGGCCCGAAAGGATCTGATAGAGTCGGAACCGCCGGAAAGGGAAACGCGGAAGCGGAAACCTGGAAAGCACCGAGGAAATCGGATCCGAAAACGATCTGATAGAGTCGGAAACGCAAGACAGCAAGACCGAAGGGAAACTGCCCGGAGGAAAGCCCGAGAACAGCTTGGGTGAGTACAAAGGAAGCGTCCGTTCCTTGAGAACTCAACAGCGTGCCAAAAATCAACGCCAGATATGTTGATACCCCGTTCCCAGCCGATTCCGGTTGGGGCGAGGTTCCTTTGAAACAAACACAGCGAGGATGCTGTGAACCATCGGACTATTCCTCCGGTGGTTCCGCTCTCGTGTGTGTGCACCGGATTACCGGTAAACATTCACGGAGAGTTTGATCCTGGCTCAGGACGAACGCTGGCGGCGTGCTTAACACACGCAAGTCGAACGATGAACCACTTCGGTGGGGATTAGTGGCGAACGGGTGAGTAACACGTGGGCAATCTGCCTTCACTCTGGGACAAGCCCTGGAAACGGGGTCTAATACCGGATACAACCACTGGGGGCATCTCTTGGTGGTGGAAAGCTCCGGCGGTGAAGGATGAGCCCGCGGCCTATCAGCT
>NZ_JAJKLK010000022.1 GCF_020982545.1 Streptomyces sp. MNU76
GTGGGGAGGCCGGACGGGGTGACGAAGCCTTCGATGGCGCCGGACACGAAGAGGACCAGCGCCAGGCCTATCGCCATCCCGAGGGCGGCTCGCCCCTCCTCGGCCAGGGCGGACCGGCGGGTGCGGAGCCCTGGGTCGATGACGGTCCAGCCGAGCCGCAGCCCGGTGCCGGCGGCCACGAAGACGGCCGTCAGTTCCAGCAGGCCGTGCGGGAGGATCAGGCCGAGGAAGACGTCGAGGCGGCCGGCCGAGGTCATCAGGCCGATGCCGACGCCCAGGTTGAGCATGTTCAGGAGCAGGATCCAGAGGACCGGTAGGCCGAGGAAGATCCCCAGGACCAGGCACATCGCGGCGGCCTGGGCGTTGTTTGTCCACACCTGGGCCGCGAAGGACGCAGCGGGATGGCTGGAGTAGTACGTCTCGTACTGACCACCGGGTCGGGTCATCTCGCGGAGGGCGTCCGGGGCCGCGATGCCGGCCTGGACTTCCGGGTGGGTACCGATCCACCACCCCAGGAGCACGGCGACGAGGGTGGAGAGCAGGGCTGTGGGGACCCACCAGTGACGGGAGCGGTAGACCGCTGCGGGGAAGCCTTGGGTCAGGAAGCGGGTGACGTCGCGCCAGGAAGCGCGCCGGTTTCCCGTGACGGCGCTGCGCGCGCGTGCCACCAGTTGGCTGAGGCGCCCGGTGAGCTGCGGGTCCGGAGCGCTCGACTGGATCAATGAGAGGTGGGTGGCGGTGCGCTGGTAGAGGGTGACGAGTTCGTCGACCTCGGCTCCGTCGAGACGGCGCTGGCGGCGGAGCAGGGCGTCGAGGCGGTCCCACTCGGCACGATGGGCGGACACGAAGACATCGAGGTCCATCGGGTGTGCTGCTCCTTGTCCGTCTCGCACTGCGTGCCGGCTTGTCGCGCTGGTCCTACTGATCGCAATGGTCGTACTGGGGCGCGATATGACCTCAGCTTGGCAGACTGGCCACTCTCGGGGCAGGTCAGGGGATGAATCCGGAAGGGACTACGGGTGTGAGTGAGCTAGTGACGGGCGAGGCGGTGGCGCTGGAACTGCGTCCCGCGAAGCTGCCGAGCCGAGCGCTGGCCGTGCTGCTCGACCTGGTCGTGGCCGTGGTCGTCTACCTCGCGGTGGTCCTGATCCTGGTGCTGTCGACGGCCGGTCTGGACGAGGCGGCGCAGACGGCGATATCCATCGCGAGCTTCCTGCTCGTCCTGGTGGGCGGGCCGATCGCGGTGGAGACGCTGAGTCATGGGCGTTCGCTGGGGAAGCTCGTCTGCGGGCTGCGGGTGGTGCGGGACGACGGGGGTCCGATCCGGTTCCGGCACTCGCTGGTACGCGGGGCGGTCGGGGTGGTCGAGATCCTGATGACATTCGGGGTCGTCGCCTGCATCGCCTCGCTCGTGTCGGCGCGGGGACGTCGGCTGGGTGATGTGTTCGCGGGGACCTTGGTCGTGCGGGAGCGGGTTCCGGCCGGGCGGGCGGCGTTCGTGTCTCCGCCCCCGCCGTGGCTCGCGGGACAGTTCTCCGCGCTCGACCTCTCCGCCGTGCCGGACGGGCTGTGGCTGGCCATCCGCCAGTACCTGACGCGGATGCGGCAGCTGGATCCGCACGTCGGCGCGGCCATGGCGGAACGTCTCGCCTCGGACCTCGCGGCCCGTACCGGGGCTCCGGCGCCCTACGGGGTGCCGCCGGGCGCTTATCTGGCGGCGGTGGTGCACGAGCGGCAGGCCCGGGAGGCTCGCCATGCCTTCCAGGGCACGGCCGGGGTGGGTTCGGGTGCTGGTGTGGGTGCGGTTGCGGGTGGCCCGGCCCCGGCGGGTGGCCCGGCCCCGGGCCCCGGCGGCTTCGCGTACGCGCCGCCCGCGGGAGTGCCAGGTCCCGCACCCGTGCCCACTCCCACCCTCACCCCGTCCGGCCGCTCCCGGCATCCCGCCCGCCCCGCGCCGCCGCACGCCGTCTCCCGAGCGGCCGCCGAGCACCGGGTTCGCGCCGCCCGCCTGACTCCGCCGCCGAGTCCCGCCTCAGTCGAGCGAGGACGGCGGTGTCTCCAGGTGCTCCAGCTCGATTCCGGGTGCTGCCAGGACGACGTCGCCCGCGATGTGAACGGTGTGCCGCTCGCCCGTGTCCAGGGCTGTGACCTGGTATTCGTCCACCATCAGGGGGCCGTTGTCAGTGGCGTGTGCTTCTCTTTCGATCAAGGCCCAGGACTGGTCGAGGGTGCGCGGGGCCAGGACCGGGTCGGTGAAGGCGACGAGGCGTACGCGAGTGGCCGGGGTGGAGGGGGTGAGGCGCAGCAGGCGGGCGGTGGCGATCAGGAACGCCGGGGAGGTGCCGGTGAAGGCGTGTGCGCGGACATTGCCTTCGGTGGCCTCCGTGCCGGTGGGGTCGGTGCGGACCCAGGTGACGCCGTCGAGGGCTGCGCCGCGGACCTGCCAGCTCGCGGCATGCAGTTCGAGGCGGATGGGGCGGCCGAGTTCGTCGATGGCCAGGTCGACGGAGCCGGCGTGGTCGCCGGAGGGGGCGGTCAGTTGGGAGACGTAGCGCCAGCCGGACGGGCCGGGCGCGCAGTGGAAGTGTTCCTCGGCGAGGAGGGTGTGGTCGTGCGGGTCATGGAGCGAATACCGGCCGCGGGGCATGGGGGTCCTGGGTCTTGACGGGCGGGTCCGGCCGACGGGACTGAGGCGCCGAACGGGCAGGCCCCCGGCACGGGGGTGCGGGGGCCTGCCTGGGTGCTTCTGCCTGGGTGGGTGCGTCGAGGTGCGACGCACCCACCGCCGGGCGGATCAGTAGCGGTAGTGGTCCGACTTGTACGGGCCCTCGACCTCGACGCCGATGTACGAGGCCTGCTCCGGACGGAGGGTCGTGAGCTTCACGCCGAGCGAGTCGAGGTGGAGGCGGGCGACCTTCTCGTCGAGGTGCTTGGGCAGCGTGTACACGCCGATCGGGTACTCGGACTGCTTGGTGAACAGCTCGATCTGGGCCAGGGTCTGGTCCGCGAACGAGTTGGACATCACGAACGACGGGTGACCGGTGGCGTTGCCCAGGTTCAGCAGACGGCCCTCGGACAGCACGATGAGCACCTTGCCGTCGGGGAACGTCCAGGTGTGGACCTGCGGCTTGACCTCGTCCTTGACGATGCCGGGAATCTTGGCGAGGCCGGCCATGTCGATCTCGTTGTCGAAGTGGCCGATGTTGCCGACGATGGCCTGGTGCTTCATCTTGGCCATGTCCGAGGCCATGATGATGTCCTTGTTGCCGGTCGTGGTGATGAAGATGTCGGCCTTGTCGACGACCTCGTCGAGGGTCGTGACCTGGTAGCCGTCCATCGCCGCCTGCAGGGCGCAGATCGGGTCGATCTCGGTGACGATGACACGGGCGCCCTGACCGCGCAGGGACTCCGCGCAGCCCTTGCCGACGTCGCCGTAGCCGCAGACCACGGCCGTCTTGCCGCCGATGAGGACATCGGTGGCACGGTTGATGCCGTCGATCAGGGAGTGGCGGCAGCCGTACTTGTTGTCGAACTTCGACTTGGTGACGGCGTCGTTCACGTTGATCGCCGGGAAGAGCAGGACACCGTCGCGCTGCATCTCGTACAGGCGGTGGACACCGGTGGTGGTCTCCTCGGTCACGCCGCGGATCTCCGAGGCGAGCTGGGTCCACTTCTGCGAGCCCTCGGTGATGGTGCGGTTGAGGAGTTCGAGGATGACGCGGTGCTCCTCGTTCTCGGCGGTGTCGACCGCCGGGACCTCGCCCGCCTTCTCGTACTCGACACCCTTGTGCACCAGAAGGGTGGCGTCACCGCCGTCGTCGAGGATCATGTTCGGGCCGCCGGTGGGGCTGTCCGGCCAGGTCAGCGCCTGCTCGGTGCACCACCAGTACTCCTCCAGCGTCTCGCCCTTCCAGGCGAAGACCGGGACGCCCTGGGGGTTGTCCACCGTGCCGTTCGGGCCGACCGCGATCGCGGCGGCGGCGTGGTCCTGGGTGGAGAAGATGTTGCAGGAGGCCCAGCGGACCCGGGCGCCGAGGGCGACCAGGGTCTCGATGAGAACAGCAGTCTGCACGGTCATGTGCAGGGAGCCGGTGACTCGGGCGCCGGCCAGCGGCTGGGACTCGGCGTACTCCTTGCGGATCGCCATCAGACCGGGCATCTCGTGCTCGGCGAGGGTGATCTCCTTGCGGCCGAACGCGGCCAGGGAGATGTCGGCGACCTTGAAGTCCTGCCGGTTGTCGACAGTCGTCATTGCGAACTGCTCCTCGGTGTCGGGTCGAGGGTGGGTAGGGCTGGTCTGCGCGGCGGCGGGCACAGGGGTGCCCCGAAGGAGACACGGGCATGCCCACGTGCGCGCAGCGCAGTCCGTCGGAGGCCCTCTCTCCCTCGGTCGGTCCGCGGTGGGACCGCCCGACCGCCATCAGCAGCGACGTCTGGCTCCGTCCCAAGCTACACCGGTTGGCTCGGCCTGCCCCAGTCCGCCTGCGTACAGATCGAGCCGAAGAGAGCGGTTTGGCGGGGAACGGGCAGGGGCCCGTCGCGGTCGTTCGTGCGACGGGCCCCGGTGTTCGGTGCCTGGTGGAACGGCCCGAACGGGCCGGTGGGTCAGTGCTCGGCGGGAGCGGTCGGGCCGCCGGGCGCGGCCTCGGGGTCGGCGCCCTTGGCGGCTTCGGCCTCGCTGTAGATGTCGGGCTCCAGGTAGATGACGCGGGCGATCGGGACGGCCTCGCGGATGCGGGCCTCGGCCGCGTTGATGGCGTTCGCGACCTCGATGGCCGTGTCGTCGTGCTGGACGGCGATCTTGGCGGCGACGAGGAGCTCCTCGGGGCCGAGGTGGAGTGTGCGCATGTGGATGACGCGGGTGACGGTGTCGCCGTCGACGACGGCCTGCGCGATCTTCTCGACCTCCTCGGCGCCGGCGGACTCGCCGAGGAGGAGGGACTTGGTCTCGGCGGCGAGGACGATCGCGATCAGGATGAGCAGGACGCCGATGCAGAGGGTGCCGATGCCGTCCCAGACGCCGTCGCCGGTGATCAGGGCGAGGCCGACGCCGCCGAGGGCGAGGATCAGGCCGACGAGGGCGCCGAGGTCCTCCAGGAGGACGACCGGCAGCTCGGGGGCCTTGGCGTGGCGGACGAACTCGGTCCAGGACTTGTTGCCCCGCAGGACGTTGGACTCCTTGATGGCGGTCCGGAAGGAGAAGGTCTCGGCGATGATCGCGAAGACGAGGACGCCGACCGGCCAGTACCAGGCCTCGATCTCGTGCGGGTGCTTGATCTTCTCGTAGCCCTCGTAGAGGGCGAACATGCCGCCGACGGAGAAGAGGACGATGGAGACGAGGAAGGCGTAGATGTAGCGCTCGCGGCCGTAGCCGAAGGGGTGTTCGGCGGTCGCCTCGCGCTTGGCCTTCTTGCCGCCGAGGAGCAGCAGGGCCTGGTTGCCCGAGTCGGCCAGCGAGTGCACGGACTCGGCGAGCATCGACGACGAGTTACTGAAGAGGAACGCCACGAACTTCGCTACCGCGATCGCGAGGTTGGCGGCGAGTGCCGCCACGATCGCCTTGGTGCCGCCTGACGCGCTCATGTGTCCGAGGTGTCCCTTCGCCTACGCATATGCCTGTGCGTGGGGATGGGTACCCACGCTTCCGTCCGTCACCGGCCGGGCTTTGCCCGCCTTTTGCAGGGGGCATTGTTGCAGCCTGGCCCGGCGTCGGTGCGTCGGGTCGTGGATCGGGAGGGAACGCGGACCGGAAGGGGTCGTGGATCGGGAGTACGTCAGGCCGTCACGTGAGCACGGTCGCGCGGAACAGCGTGCCCGGGCCGGACACCTCGGCCTTCTCGTCCGCCGGTACGAAGACGGACTCGCCGGGGGCGAGGGTGTGTTCGCCCGCCCGGACCGAACCGGCGGTGCAGAGAAGGATCTGCGGGGTGGCGCGGGTGAGGTCGTGCGGGGCGGTGGCCTCGGGGAGGACGAAGCGGGAGAGGCGGAACTCGTCGATGGGCGTCTCGTAGACCTCTTCGCCGTCGGGGGACGCCTCCGGGCGCAGCACGCCCGGGTCGGTCGCCTCGAAGCGGACGATGCGCAGGAGTTCGGGGACGTCGACGTGCTTGGGGGTGAGGCCGCAGCGCAGCACGTTGTCGGAGTTGGCCATGATCTCGACGCCGAGGCCGTTCAGGTACGCGTGCGGGATCCCGGCGCCCAGGAACAGGGCCTCGCCGGGCTGCAGGCGTACGTGGTTGAGGAGCATGGCGGCGATGACGCCGGGGTCGCCCGGGTAGTGGTGGGCGATGTCGGCGTAGGGGGCGTGGGCGCCGCCGAGGCGGGTGCAGGCGGTCGCGGCCTCGGTGACGGTGTGGGCCATCTCCTCGGGGTCGGCGCCGAGGACGGCGGTCAACACCTCGCGCAGCGCCGCCTCTTCGGGGTGGGCGTGCAGGAGGTCGACGTACGGCTTGAGGGAGTCGACGTCGAGGGCGGCCAGCAGCTCGGCGGCTTGCAGCGGTTCGCGGAAGCCGCACAGGCCGTCGAACTCCGTGAGGGCGCAGATCAGTTCCGGCTTGTGGTTGGCGTCCTTGTAGTTGCGGTGTCCCGCGTCGATCGGGATGCCGCGCCGCTCCTCGTCCTCGTACCCCTCCCTGGCCTGTTCGAGGTCGGGGTGGACCTGGAGGGACAGGGGCGCGCCGGCGGCGAGAAGCTTCAGGAGGAAGGGGAGGCGGGGGCCGAACTTCTCGACGGTCCGGGTGCCCAGCTCGCGTTCCGGTGCCTCGTCGATCACCTCGGTGAGGGGGCCGCGTCCGGTGCGCGAGGGTGCGCCGGGATGGGCTCCCATCCACATCTCCGCCTGCGGCTCGCCGGTGGGGGCCACTCCGAGGAGCGCCGGGATGGCGGTGGTCGAACCCCAGGCGTAGGGGCGGACGGTGTTGTCGAGGCGGTCCATGGTGTGTGTTTCTCCGTACGTGGGGAGCCGGCCGGGCCCCGGTCGAGGTCGGGCCCGGTCGGGATCGGGCTCCGCGCGGGTCGGGCTCCGGAAGCGTCCGTGAGGATCAGGCTCCGGAGGCGAGCGACAGGTAAACGGCGGCGAAATCGGTGATGGCGATCATCTCCGCGAGGGTCTCCAGGTCGCTGCCCTCCTCGGGTTCCAGCTCGCTGATCGCGGTGTCGTGGCCGAGGGCCAGCTCGCGGGCGGCGGGGACGGCGCTGAGGCCGCCGGTGGGGCGGTCGCGAAGGAGCACCACGCGCGCGTGGAAGGCGGGCGGTTCCTCGACGCGGTCGCGGAAGAAGTCGTCGGGGTCGGCGCTCGCGGCGAGCGGACCGGACAGCAGCACCGTGTGCGAGGCGAGCGCCTCCGGCAGCTGGGCGGCGAGGGCCGGGCGCCCCGCCAGCTCGGCGAGCGCGGAGGCGAAACGGCGGCCCACGGGGGCCGCTGCCTGGCCCTCGGTCCAGATCACCGGGAGGGTGTCGGCCAGCTCGGCGGCGAGCGTCTTGGCCGGGTTGCTGTAGGTGGCGATGGCGGGGCCGCAGCGCTCGGCGACGTGGTCGAGGCGGTCGGCGACCTTCTGCAGGGCGTCGGGCGCGGCGGCGACCAGGCCGGTGCGGTCCAGCAGCGCGAGCATCGGGGTGAGCAGCGCCCACAGCACGCCGGGGGCGGCGGCGCCGAGGGGCACCTCCTGCTCGTACGGGCCGGTCGCCATCGGTACGAAGAGTCCGTGGGCGCCTTCCATGGCCTCGGCGACCGGGGTGCGGGGCGGGGCGACGGCGACGACCGTGCAGCCGCGGCGGTAGGCCTGGTCGATCAGGAGCGCCAGGCCGGGTTCGGCGCCGTCGGCGGTGGCGATCAGGAGGAGGTCGACCGAGCCCGCCCAGCCCGGGAGGTCCCAGCGCAGGGCGCCCGCCGCGGGGGCCACGCCGGTGGGGTGCAGACGGGTGAGGGGACAGCTGGATCCCGCGAGGGCGCCGAGCAGGTCGGCGACGCCCTCGGAGGCCATGCCGGGGCCCGCGATCAGGAGGGCGCGGGGCCGGCCGTCGGGTTTCAGGTCGGGGATACCGGCCTCGGTGCCGAGACGGATGGCCGTGCGGACCCGGGCGCCCGCCTCGGCGGCGCCGCGGAGCAGGTCGCGGCGGTCCGCCTCCGACAGGGCGTCGGGGGTGTCTAGCAGCGATTCGTCGAGCATGGGCGGCAGCCTCCGATCGCCGGGTGCCCTGATGCGCCTTTTGCCGGGTTTCCCGGCTCGTGCGGGGTTACGCCTTGCGTGGGAGCGTGATCGCGCGGGTCACACGGGGCGGCGGGCCTCGTCGACGAGGAGTACGGGGATACCGTCCCGGATCGGGTAGGCGAGGCCGCAGTCCTGGCTCGTGCAGGTCAGCTCGGCGTCCTCCTCCGTGAGGGGGGCGTGGCACGCCGGGCAGGCGAGGATCTCCAGGAGGCCGGCTTCGAGCGGCATGTCGGGGTCCCTTCGGGGGGCGGGTTCGTGCGGTGCGGCCTGGTCAGAGTACCGCCGTGCGAGGGTTGGCGCCGGGGTTGGGGGCCGGTGCCGTTTCGCCCGCGCCGCCCTTACCCGTCCCTCCTCAAGGGGCTGCGCCCCTTTGACCCCCACACGTCCGCCCGGTGGGGCTTCTCGCGCAGTTCCCCGCGCCCTGGAAAAGCAGGGGCTGCGCCCCGTGCTTTTCCAGATCAGGACCTGATGATCGCCAGGACCTCGTCCCTCACCTTTGCCATCGTCGTCTCGTCCCTCGCCTCCGCGTTCAGTCTCAGGAGGGGTTCCGTGTTGGAGGGGCGGACGTTGAACCACCAGTCGGGGGCGGAGACCGTGAGGCCGTCGAGGTCGTCGAGGGTGAGGTCCTCGCGGTTCCCGTAGGCGGAGCGGATCGCGGCCAGGCGGTCCGACTGGTCGGCGACCGTGGAGTTGATCTCGCCGGAGCCGACGTAGCGGTCGTACTCGGCGAGGAGGCCGGAGAGGGGGCCGTCCTGGCCGCCGAGAGCGGCGAGGACGTGGAGGGCGGCCAGCATGCCCGTGTCGGCGTTCCAGAAGTCCGCGAAGTAGTAGTGGGCGGAGTGCTCGCCGCCGAAGATGGCGCCGGATCTGGCCATCTCGGCCTTGATGAAGGAGTGGCCGACACGGGTGCGCACCGGCGTGCCGCCGTTCTCGCGCACCACCTCCGGGACGGACCAGGAGGTGATCAGGTTGTGGATGACC
Organism: Streptomyces sp. MNU76; assembly: GCF_020982545.1. Taxonomy (GTDB): domain Bacteria; phylum Actinomycetota; class Actinomycetes; order Streptomycetales; family Streptomycetaceae; genus Streptomyces. The sequence continues at coordinate 9,192 of NZ_JAJKLK010000022.1, forward strand.
GTGCCCTTGCCACCGTGCCTGGCGAGTTCGCGGGAGGCGACCAGGGCGGTGATCGCGGAGGGCGAGACGGCGTCGCCCCGCTCGTCGACCACGAAACACCGGTCGGCGTCGCCGTCGAAGGCGATGCCGAGGTCGGCGCCCTCCTCGCGGACGCGCTTCTGGAGGTCGACGATGTTCGCCGGGTCGAGGGGGTTGGCCTCGTGGTTCGGGAACGTGCCGTCCAGCTCGAAGTACATCGGGACCAGGTCCAGCGGCAGGCCCGCGAAGACGGTGGGGACGGTGTGGCCGCCCATGCCGTTGCCCGCGTCGACGACGACCTTCAGGGGGCGGACGGAGGTGAGGTCGACGAGGCCGCGCAGGTGCGCCGCGTAGTCCTCCAACGTGTCCCGGTGGGTGATCGTCCCCGGTGTGGCGGCCGGGGCCGGGGCTCCCGACTCGCTCCAGGCCTCGACCAGCTCGCGGATCTCGGCGAGACCTGTGTCCTGGCCGACGGGGGCGGCTCCGGCGCGGCACATCTTGATGCCGTTGTACTGGGCGGGGTTGTGGGAGGCGGTGAACATCGCGCCGGGCAGGTTCAGCGCGCCGGACGCGTAGTAGAGCTGGTCCGTGGAGCAGAGGCCGATCTCGGTGACGTCCACGCCGAGCGCCGCCGCGCCGCGGGCGAAGGCGCGGGACAGGCCGGGCGAGGACGGCCGCATGTCGTGGCCGATCACGACGGCGTCCGCGCCGGTCACCTGGGCGAAGGCCGCCCCGAAGAGCTCGGCCAGGGGCTCGTCCCACTGGTCCGGGACCACCCCGCGTACGTCGTACGCCTTCACGATCGTCGACAGATCAGCCGCCATGGCCGCACCCTCCTGAAGTCCCCACCGGATCACCCCAAACTACCCGGGTGCACCGACAGCCGACGGTGGTACCTCCGAGTGGCCGCCCGGGGCGGCGCCGGTCCGGCCGGAGGGCCCTCAGGGAAGCATCCATTCCAGTACGGGTGTGCTCTGCCCCACCACGATCAGGCACATCACCAGCAACAGCCCGAGGCTCCATGGCAGCACCTTGCGCAGCAGGTCTCCCTCGCGCCCGGCGAGGCCGACGGCGGCGCAGGCGATGGTGAGGTTCTGCGGGGAGATCATCTTGCCGAGGACCCCGCCGGAGCTGTTGGCGGCGGCGAGCAGTTCCGGCGACAGGCCCGACTCGCGGGCCGCGCTCACCTGGAGGGCGCCGAACAGGGCGTTGGCGGAGGTGTCCGAGCCGGTGACCGCGACGCCGAACCAGCCGAGGACGGGAGACAGGAAGGCGAGTCCCGCGCCGGCCGCGGCCACGAAGTGGCCGATGGTGGCGGCCTGTCCGGAGAGGTTCATGACGTGGGCGAGGGCGAGCACGGACGTCACGGTGAGGATCGCGAACCGCAGTTCGTGGACCGTCGCGGCCCACTCCCTGACCGCCACGCGCGCGTGGACCCCCAGGACGACGGCCGTGCACACACCGGCGTGCAGCACCAGCGTGCCGCCGGTGGACACGATCGGCCAGGTGAAGACGTTGCCTCCCACGGGGTCGCCGGCGGGGTCCGTGACGTTCAGGAAGGGCCAGTCGTACGTCCGCGTCGCCCCGGCCAGCCAGTCCTTCACCCCCGGGATCTGGGCGACGGAGAAGATCACGACGATCAGCGCGTACGGGGCGTAGGCGCGCAGGACTTCGCGCCGGGGGTCCCGCTCGTCGAGGTCGTCGCTGCGTACGCCGGTCAGGACGGCGGCGCGTACGGGCGCGGCGGCGGGCCGTCGGGCTTGCGGTACGGCGACGAGGGCGCCCGCACCCAGCAAGGCGGCGCCGATGTCGGCGAGTTGCGCGGAGACGTAGTTGGAGGCGATGAACTGGGCGACGGCAAAAGCGAGTCCGCATGCGAGGGCGGGTGCCCAGGTCTCGCGCAGCCCGCGCCGCCCGTCGACGAGCCAGACCAGGACCAGGGGCACCACGAGGGCGAGCAGCGGTGTCTGGCGGCCGACCACGGACGCGACGGTGTCCAGGGGCAGTTCGGTGACCTGGGCGAGCGTGACGACCGGGGTGCCCATGGCGCCGAAGGCGACGGGCGCGGTGTTGGCGACCAGGGCGACCACGGCGGCCTTCACCGGTTCGAAGCCGAGCGCGACGAGCATGACGGAGCAGATGGCGACCGGCGCGCCGAAGCCGGCGAGGGCTTCCAGGAGAGCGCCGAAGCAGAACGCGACGACGAGCGCCTGGATGCGCGGGTCGTCGGAGAGCCGTCCGAAGGAGCGGCGCAGGATGTCGAAGTGCCGGGTGTGGACGGTCATCCGGTACACCCACAGGGCGTTGACGACGATCCACATGATCGGGAAGAGGCCGAAAGCGGCCCCCTGGGCAGCGCCGGAGAGAGTCTGGCCGAGCGGCATGCGGAAGGCGAGCCAGGCGACAAGAAGGGCCGCCAGAAGGCCGATCAGGCCTGCCAGATGGGCTTTCAGTCGCACACCGCCGAGCAGGACCAGGACGGTGACGAGGGGCAGGGTCGCGACGAGGGCGGACAGGCCGAGTGAACCGGCCACGGGTTCCAGTTGCTGGACGTACACGGAGCCTCCCCGGATTCCGCGATACGGAAGTGGCTTCTCACGGCACGGGCACCCGGAATGATCGCGTCCGTACCGACACGACGTCAACGGGTGCGCACCACGGAGCGGAACGGCGCGATCGGAAACAGCCACGACGGGACGGAGGGCGACGGGACGGCCGCACGGACTCGCGGATTCTCGGCAACGAGCCCTCGTGGGGCTCTAGTTCGCGGGGCGCGTCCGGGGGTCGGCCGCCGGGGAGCGTGTGCTCAGTTGTCCGGTGAGCGCAGCACCCGGAGATGGCCGCGGCGGGCGACCTCCATCGGGTCGGCCGTGCGGGCGCCGCCACCGGCCTCGGCCGCGCGCTGCTGCGGGCGGGCCGCCTCACGCACGGCGTTGGCAAGGGCCTCCAGGTCGTCACCGCTGGGGCGCGCGGGGGCCGAGGCGTCCAGCAGCCGTACGACCTCCCAGCCGCGCGGCGCGGTGAGGCGCTCGGAGTGCTCGGCGCACAAGTCGTAGCAGTGGGGTTCCGCGTAGGTGGCGAGGGGGCCGAGGACCGCGGTCGAGTCGGCGTAGACGTACGTCAGCGTCGCGACGGCGGGGCGGCCGCAAGCGGTGCGCGAACAGCGACGTACAGGGCTCACGACGTTGGACGGTACCGCACTCTTGAGCGGGCCGCGACGACTCTGCACCAGGTCACTCCCCCGTGTCGTGTTGTGAAACGCCCCACACGCCCCTCCGAACCCACGGCGTTGACCTGCGAGTAACCGCGCGTCCGCAATGTCGAACGACGCCGAACGCGATCAATTTCCCGCACAAACCAGTCCAATTGGCGCGAGCTCGCCGGTCTCGTGGAGATACGGAAACGAGCCCAACCTTGGCTGGAATGGTCATCTGGCGACATGCCAACCGGCGCGCCGGAGTACCGCCGTACGGCGCGCCGGTTGGACATGCAGGTCAGCGGTGCGGGTCCGGGGGCGCGGCCGGGAGTGTGGAGCCGGGCGGGCGGACCGTCCGGGGACTACGCTTCACAGGTGATGGACGACCTCGTACCGCCCCGCGCCGCCTCCGCACCCGGGCCCCGCCGCCGTGATCGGCACGGCAGGGGGATGCGCGGGCCGATCGCGCCGCCGCAGGTGCCGCTCGCGGCGAGCCGCGCGGACGTGTTCGCGGATCTCGTGCAGGACTCCGTGGAGCGGCTGGAGCGGCGGTGGCCGCAGTTGGCCGACATCGACTTCCTCGTGCTGGAGGTGCCGCGGCTCGACGGGCCGTCGGACGGGGCGTGGAACGACGAGGCGGTGCCGCTCGGGAGGATCGTGGGGGCGCGGGAAGGGCGGCCGGCCCGCGTGGTCGTGTATCGGCGGCCGGTGGAGATTCGCACCAAGGGGCGGGAGGAGCGGGCCGCGCTGGTGCATGAGGTCGTGGTGGAGCAGGTGGCCGAGTTGTTGGGGCTGAATCCGGAGACTGTGGATCCTCGGTACGGGGAGGACTGACCGGGGGCGGGGTGCGCCCGGAGGGATGTCGCCCCCGCCGCCCCTACCCGTCCCGTCCTCGCGAGGGGCTGCGCCCCTTCGACCCCCAGACGTCCGTCCGGTGGGGGCTTCTCGCGCAGTCCCCCGCGCCCCTTGAGGGCCTGCGGCCGCTCAGGGGCGAAATGCACGGGGCGCAGGCCCCGCTTTTTAGCGCTGCATGATCGACAGGTCCTGGTGGGCCTTCGGGACCGCTACCGTTCCCCGGTCGTTCGGGAGGGTTTGGATGGTGAAGGCGGGGATGTTGTCGAACTTGGATTCCAGGGTGCGGGAGGCGTAGACGGGGCCGCCTGACGTCGACTCCACGGTGAGTGCGTAGGCGCCCTTGAGGCCGTTCGGGGCGGGCATCTCCACGTTCTGGGTGGTGCCGGCCTTGATCGTGAAGGTCTTCGTCGCGGCCTCACCACCCCCGCTGCCCGCGGACGCGGTGATCTTGACCTTGGCCGCGGCGGTGGGCGCGGTGAGGGCCAGGGTCGTGCCCTTGGCGCGGTTGTCCGTGACCGTGGCGCGCGCGCCGACCGGGCGGGTCGCCGGGATGAACGCCGTCTCCTGGCTCGCGCCCTTGCCCCGGACGACCCGGAGCGCGGCCACCACCGGGACCGAGTCGCCGGTGGGGGTGAGGACGAGGGACCCGGGCTCGCCGCGTGTGATGTCACCCAGGTCGGCGGTGGCGGTCATGCCGCCCTTGACGTGCAGCGTCTCGTTGCCGGCCGGGGTGATCGGGCCGTTGGGCGAGGTGAGGCGGAGCTTCAGGTCGGCGTCGGTCTCGCCGGGGGTGAAGGCGACCAGGGTCACGGAGGCGGCGTCCTTCGGGATGCCGGGGAAGACGAGGCTGCCGGCCGGGTCGGCCGCGGCGGACAGCCAGTCGCCGCCCTGCTTGTCGTCGAGAGCCTGGACCGCGGCGGCGACCCGGCCGCTGCGGACGTTGACGTGGACCGTGAGGTCGGCCTCCTTCGCCGTGGCGAGCGTCGACAGCAGGACCGGCTCGTCGGAGCTGGGCTGCACCGTGATGCCGTCGCCGACCGTGGACTTCAGGGCACCGTCCTTGCCGAAGAGCTCGATGTCGACGACGGCCGCCGAGTCGTCCGGATTGACGAGGTGGACGTAGTCGGTGCGGCCCGCGGCCGTGCTCGCTCCCGGGAACCAGAACTCCGTGTCGGGGGCGGCACAGTTGACGGCGAGCAGACCGCGGCCGGTACCGGCGGCGACCTCGGTGGTCTCCTGGACCGTCCAGCCGGGCGCGAACTTCCCCTCGGCGGTGCCGATCAGCGCGGGCGAGTCGCCGCCGTCGGTGCTGTCGGCGACGGGCTTGCCGGGCTCTTTGACCTCGATGACCGGCTTGGCTGCCTTGCCCTTGCCGCTGTCGCCGCCCTTGTCGGGGGCTGTCGATCCCCCGCCCGCCGCGACGAGTTCCGCGCCGCCCTCTTCGCCGGTGCCCTCAGTGACGGGGGTGAAGGCGGTGTACGCCGTCTCCGCGACGTCGGAGGTGCTGGGCCGGGGGCAGAGCAGACTCGTGCGCTGCACGGGAAGTCGGGCGGCCGCCTTCGCCGTGGTGTCGCCGCCGGAGGCGTCGGGCGCGGAGAGCGTGGCGAAGCCGGTGACAGCGGCGAGGGCGGTCGCGCCGGCGATCAGGGACAGGGTCTGGCGGTTCACTGCTGGCTCCCGTCGGGGCGCTCGGTGTCGGCGCCGGTGCGGTGCGACGGGTCGTACGTCGCGTCGTAGCCCTGGGCGTACGTCTGGTCGTACGAGGCCGTGTGGTTGCCGTAGGTGGCGTACGGGTCGTACTGGGCGCCCTGGTAGGGGTCGGCCTGGTAGTGCTGCTGGTCGTAGGCGCCCGCCGGGTACTGCTGGCCGCCCTGGTAGGCCTGGTCGTAGTGGCCGTAATCGGCGCCTGTCTGGTCCGCGGTCGCCCACTCCCCGTACGGCTGCTGCTGCGGGACGGGGGCCCCGGCCGGGACGTCCTCCGCGGGGGACGGGAGGCCCGCTTCGGTGGGCTGTTCGGCCTCCGCCTCCGCCTGGGCGCGCAGCCGGCGGGCGCGACGGCCGTCACCGGTGAGGTCCTGGGCGGGCACGGCGACGGGCTCGTCGGGGAGGTCGTCGTCGACGTCCCGGCGGCGGCCCGGCAGGGCGAGGACCACGAGGACGACGGCGAGCGAGCCCTGGGTCCACAGCCAGCCGGTGTGGGTCACCGGGGCGTCGAAGGTGACGTCCAGCCTGCCGCCGTCGACGGGCAGTTGGAAGCCCTGGGCCCAGCCGTCGACCGTGGTCGGGGTGAGGGGCTTGCCGTCGAGGGTGGCCGTCCAGGACTCGTCGGCGGTGTCGGCGAGACGCAGGACCCGGCCCGAGCCGCCGGCCGGAATGGTGGTGTGCACCTCGACGGGGCCTGCGGCGACGGCCCGGGGGGCGCCGGAGGAGGCCTCGATCGTGACGCGCGCGACCTGGCGGTCCACCCGCCACAGGGCGCTGCCGTCCTGCTGGCTGAGCCTGCTCAGGCCGGGTGTGGCGTCCAGGACGCGGCTGACCTCGCGGGGCGCGCCGGGCCGGACCAGGACGTAGCGCACGGCGAAGCCGCCGAGTTCGTCGGTCTGGTCCGCGCCGGAGCCCGCCACGAGGTTGGCGACGACCTTGTCGAGCTGCTCGTTCTCCCCGGCGCCGGCGGTGAGTTCGGCGTCGCCGAGGCGGACGCCGGAACCGCGGACCAGGGTGTAGCCGACCTCGGCGGTGGAGTCGCTCTCGAGGACCAGGGTGCGGGCCTGGTCGCGGGTACCGCTCTCCTCGGCGACGAACGCGGGCACCTGGACGGGGTCACGGCGCTCCAGAGGGCCGTCGGCGCCGCCGAGTACCCAGCCGGCGGCGGCCAGCAGCGGGCCGAGGGCGGCGGCCAGCGCGATGAGCACGGCGACCGGCTGACGCCAGCCGAAGCTCTGCTCGGCCACGCGGTGGCGGGCTCCGTCGGCGCCCAGGGTGGCGGCGGTGAGGAGGGCGATGCCGTAGACGAGGGTCGCGGGGCCGGCCCAGGTGGAGCCGTTGGAGAGGACCGCGAGGACGAGGGCCACCAGGGCGGCCGTCCAGGCGGTCCGGATGGCCGGCTGCCGTTCCGCGCGCAGCAGGGCGGCCAGGGCGGCCAGGACGACGCCGATGAGCGTGAGCCCGCCGACCGTGCCGGGCCCGCCGGGGCTGATGCCGAGTAGATCGGTCGCCGAGGCCGTGCCGGATCCGTACTCCAGGCCGGCCTCCTCGAAGAACCCGAACGGCAGCAGCGTCAGCGACCAGGGGGCGAGGAGCAGCAGCGGTGTGCCCAGCTGGGCGAGGAAGCGCAGGCCGTAGGCGGTGATCTCGCGGCGGCGCACGGCCAGGAGCCCGAGGCCGAGGAGCAGCGCGATGGGCCACACGAGGGGGGTGAACGCGGTGGTGATCGTCAGCAGCAGCGCGTACGCCCAGGTGGCGCGCCAACTGCCGCGCGCCCCCGTGCTGTTCGTGAGCCCGGCGGCCGCGGCGCCCGCGCGGGCGATGAGGGGGAGCAGGATCGCGAGGACGGCGGTGCCCAGACGGCCGGTCGCGAGCGCGCCGGTGACGGCCGGCAGGAAGGCGTAGACGATCGCTGCCCAGGCGCGCAGCAGCCGGGACTCGACCAGGCGGCGGGAGGCGAAGTACGCGGTGAAGCCGGCCAGCGGCACGGAGGCCACGAGGAGGACGGTGACCGCGAGCCCGGTGGAGCCGAACAGCAGCGAGGCGAGCAGGGCCACGACGGCCAGATACGGCGGAGCGGCCTCGGCGTCGCCCGCGCCGACCGGGTGCCAGGCGTCGAGGTAGCGCGACCAGAGCTCGGCGGAGTCCGCGGGCGCGGGCAGCAGGGCGCCGCCGGCCAGCGCGCCGCCGCCGAGCAGTCCACGGCAGGCGACGAGCGAGGCGAGGAGCAGGAGGCCGAAGAGGACGGGGCCGGGGGCGCGTGCGACGCGCTTGAGCCGGGCGAACTGCTCGACCTGGAGGAACTCGGCGTCGTCGTCGCCGGGGCCGGACTCGATCGCGCCGCCGTGCCGTCCGGCCCGGGAGGTTTCGGTGTCGGAACGGCCGAACAGATCACCGGCGGCCTGTTCGACGGTGGCCCGGACGGTCGCTCCGGGCGGTGGGAACAGCGGCCGCAGCTCGCCCTTGTCCAGCTGCGGACGGCCTCGTCTGCGCCGCCCGGCGATGATCCGCTCGGGCCGCAGCAGCACGCTCAGCAGGCCCCGGACCTCGTCGACGGCCTGTCCGGGGACCTTGCCGACGAGATACGCGACGACCCTGAGCAGGGTGCCGAGAACGATGCGCAGCAGCACCCAGGGGAGCTGTGCCGTACGGGAGTTGACGAGGAGCGTGTAGACCGCGCCTGCCTTGTCGACCATGTGCGGGGAGGCGGCACTGCGGCCCACGCAGTCGACGGTGCGGCGCTCGCGCGAGGAGGCCTCGGCGTGCCGGACGACGGCCTCGGGGGCGACCAGGACACGGTGTCCGGCGGCGGTGGCGCGCCAGCACAGGTCGACGTCGTCCCGCATGAGGGGCAGTCGGCGGTCAAAGCCGCCCAGCTCGTCGAAGACGTCGCGGCGGATCAGCATGCCGGCGGTGGACACGGCGAGGCTGGGCCTGACGTGGTCGTGCTGGCCCTGGTCCTGCTCGCGGCGGTCCAGGCCGGTCCAGCGGCGGCCGGAGGGGGCGATGGTGACGCCGACCTCCAGGAGCTGACGGCGGTCGTACCAGCCGCGCAGCTTGGGGCCGACGACGGCGACGTCGTCACGGCCCAGCTCGCGCTCGTTCTCCACGGCCCGCAGCAGCTGGGCGAGGGCGTCGGGCTCGGGGGCGCAGTCGTCGTGCAGCAGCCACAGCCACTGGACCGGCTCCCCGTGGGGGAGCTCGGGCATGTCGTACGCGTCGTCGCGCCAGCTGCGGGTGACCGGGTCCCAGCCGCTGGGGCGGCGGAGGTAGGCGAGGTCGTCCTCGGTGAGGACGCCCGCGGTCCGGTTGGCCTCCTCGACGGCCTGACCGAAGCCGGTGCGCCGGGCGAGGTGCAGGACGCGGTCCGCGCCGAGGGCGTCGGAGAGGAGCTGGGCGGAGTCGTCCGCGCTGCCGGTGTCGGCCGCCATGGCGCTCTGGACGGGACGCTCCTGGCCGAGCAGCCCGGCGAGCGCGTCGGGCAGCCAGCGCGCGCCGTCGTGCGCGACGAGGACCGCGGTCACCACATGACGTGGGAATTCGGGCGTGGCAGCGTCGTGGTGGGCTGCGGTGTGGCTGTGCACGGACATCGAGGTACGGGCCCCGGTTCGGTGGACTGTGGTGGACGTCTGTGTCCGGCGAGGACAGCGGGACGTCTCGGACGAGGGCCCACACTAACGGCTGAGCAGCACGGCGGCCCGCCGCCTGTGGACAACCCACGCGCGACGGGCCGGACATGTTCGGTTGTTTCTGTTCGACAGTTCCCGGGACGGGTCGGGTTCCGGGACGGGTCAGACGGCCGCCTTCTTGAGACGGCGGCGCTCGCGCTCCGACAGGCCGCCCCAGATGCCGAACCGCTCGTCGTTCGCGAGCGCGTATTCGAGGCATTCGGAGCGGACCTCACAGGCGAGGCAGACCTTCTTGGCCTCGCGGGTCGAGCCGCCCTTCTCGGGGAAGAAGGACTCGGGATCGGTCTGGGCGCACAGCGCGCGCTCCTGCCAGCCGAGTTCCTCGTCCGCGTCGTCGACCAGCAGTTGCTGCACGAGCTCGGTCATGTGCGCCCCTCGTCCGTCTTTCGCGTCCCCGTCGTGCGGCCGTTACCGATTTCGGCTGAACGACACGAGTGAAATTACAAGTGTGCTGCTACGGGCGAGTCAAGCCGAGATCTGCTATTGAGCCCCTTATTCACTCTGCGGAACCAAGGCTATGCGGAAAGTGTTCAAATCGGCATAAACCCTGACAGCAGCGCGGCCGCAGTGGGGAGTTCTCGCCGGATCACCCTTCCTTACGGGGAAAGACGCCCAGGAGTTCGATCTCGTTCCGGCCCGATCCGACTCGCTCGTTCCGGGTTGTGCGCCATGTGTCCCCGACTCCCCCAGCACAAACCTTTCGCCGCGCGGATGTACCGAAAGAGGTGAACGGTCATCCACATACCGGACGCGAAGTTGACAGCGGAGGTGTGAACCGCTGTGCTTGTGGGCATGCTCGCGCACTTGGCACTCACCGCTACCCGGACCGCCGGGTCCCACGGTGCTGCCCGCTGCCGCTGTAGCTGTTGCTGTCCCAGCTGTTGAGCCTTCCCCGCTCCGGCTGCCACTGAGCCCGTCCCGGCTCGGCTGCTGTTCCCGCACGCGAAACCCAGCCCTCCCGCACGCACTCATCGTCGAGGACCACCTCTCTTCATGAACAGCGACAGCGACCTCCAGATCGCCGGCGACCTCCTCGAAGTACCGCACCTCCTCCAGGCGCCGCGCCAACACCCCGTCACCGTGGCCGAGTTCGTCGGCCTGGCCCGTTCCCTCGCCGACGACCGCTCCCGGTGGGAGCACCTCGTCGAGTACGACGCGACCACCCGCTGGTACCACCGGCTGCAGACCGGCCCCGGGTACGAGGTGTGGCTGCTGTCCTGGGTTCCGGGACAGGGCACCGGGCTGCATGACCACGGGGGCTCCTCCGGCGTACTGACCGTGCTCGACGGCTCGCTGACCGAGCGCACCGACCGGGGCACGCGCGTGCTCGGCGCGGGCGCGGTGGGGGTCCCCCCGCTCGAGCGAAGCCGAGAGTGGGGGAGGGTGTTCGCGCCGGGCTACGCGCACGAGGTCGTCAACGACACGCTGGAACCGGCCGTCAGCCTGCACGTCTACTACCCCGGCCTGACGGACATGCCGATGCACCCGAAGGCCTGCTCGGCGCGGACGGCGACCGTCACGGCCTGAGCGGTCACCCGGGCCCCGCCGAGCCCGCGGGGCCCGTCTCTCACCGGGACGGCGCGGAACCGGCCGTGATCGCGGCCGGGGGACCCGTTGTCGTACCCGCCTGCGAGACTGAGTGCCATGCGCATTGTGGTTCTGGCAGGCGGCATCGGTGGTGCCCGGTTCCTGCGCGGTCTGAAGCGGGCCGTGCCGGACGCGGACATCACGGTCATCGGCAACACCGGGGACGACATCCACCTCTTCGGGCTGAAGGTCTGCCCGGACCTCGACACGGTGATGTACACCCTCGGCGACGGCATCGACGAGGAACAGGGCTGGGGCCGGGCCGACGAGACCTTCCACCTCAAGGAGGAGCTCGCGGCGTACGGCGTCGGTCCCGAGTGGTTCGGGCTCGGCGACCGGGACTTCGCCACGCACATCGTGCGGACCCAGATGATCGGCGCCGGATATCCGCTGAGCGCCGTCACCGAGGCGCTGTGCGACCGGTGGAAACCGGGCGTGCGGCTCATCCCGATGACCGACGACCGCGTCGAGACCCATGTCGCCGTCGAGCAGGACGGCGAGCGCAGGGCGATCCACTTCCAGGAGTACTGGGTACGGCTGCGGGCCTCCGTGCCGGCCGAGGCGATCGTGCCCGTCGGCGCCGAGCAGGCGAAGCCGGCGCCCGGGGTCCTGGAGGCGATCGCCGAGGCGGACGTGATCCTCTTCCCGCCGTCGAACCCCGTCGTCTCCGTCGGCACCATCCTCGCCGTGCCCGGCATCCGGGAGGCGATCGCCGAGGCAGGGGTCCCCGTCGTCGGCCTCTCCCCCATCGTCGGCGACGCGCCCGTGCGCGGTATGGCCGACAAGGTCCTCGCCGCCGTCGGCGTCGAGTCCACGGCCGCCGCCGTCGCCGAGCACTACGGCTCCGGGCTGCTGGACGGCTGGCTCGTCGACACGGTGGACGCGGGCGTCGTCGAGCGGGTCGAGACGGCCGGGATCCGGTGCCGGGCCGTGCCGCTGATGATGACCGATGTGGACGCGACGACGCAGATGGCGCGTGAGGCGCTGGCGCTGGCGGAGGAGGTGCGCGGAGCGTGAACGACGGGCTGAACGACGGGCTGCGCGGCGGGCTCGGGGATGCGGGCGGAGAGGGTCGGGCGGCCTCGGACGGTCTGCCCGGTCCCGCCTACCGGGTCTGGGCACCGACCGGGATCCCCGAGGTCCAGCAGGGGGACGATCTGGCCAAGCTGATCGCCGCCGCCGAACCTCGGCTGGCCGACGGGGACGTGGTGCTCGTCACCTCCAAGATCGTGTCCAAGGCGGAGGGGCGGGTGGTCGAGGCGGCCGACCGGGAGGCCGCGATCGACGCCGAGACCGTGCGGGTGGTGGCCCGCCGCGGGCCGCTGCGGATCGTGGAGAACCGGCAGGGGCTGGTCATGGCCGCCGCCGGGGTGGACGCCTCCAACACCCCTTCCGGGACCGTGCTGTTGCTGCCCGAGGACCCCGACGCCTCCGCGCGGGCGATCCGGGACGGCATCCGGGACGCGCTCGGCGTCGAGGTCGGGGTCCTGGTCACCGACACGTTCGGACGACCCTGGCGCAGCGGGCTGACGGACGTCGCCATCGGCGCGGCCGGGGTGCGGGTCCTCGACGACCTGCGCGGCGGCACCGACGCGCACGGCAATCCGCTCAGCGCGACCGTCGTCGCCACCGCCGACGAGCTGGCCGGCGCGGGTGACCTGGTGAAGGGCAAGGCCGCCGGGTTGCCCGTCGCTGTTGTCCGAGGGCTCGCGCAGGTGGTGGCCGAGGACGCCGGCGAGGGGACCCGGGCCCTGGTCCGGGGCGCGGCGGACGACATGTTCCGGCTCGGCACCTCCGAGGCCGTACGGCTGGCGGTGACCCAGCGGCGTACGGTCCGGGCGTTCACCAACGAGCCGGTCGACCCCGGCGCGGTGCGGCGGGCCGTGGCCGCGGCCGTGACCGCGCCGGCGCCGCACCACACGACGCCGTGGCGGTTCGTGCTGCTGGAGTCCGAGGAGTCGCGGGTGCGACTGCTCGACGCCATGCGGGACGCGTGGATCGCGGATCTGCGACGGGACGGCAAGAGCGAGGAGTCCATCGCGAAGCGGGTGCGGCGCGGGGACGTGCTGCGCAGCGCGCCGTATCTGGTGGTGCCGTGTCTGGTGATGGACGGCTCGCACGTCTACGGGGACGCGCGGCGGGACGCGGCCGAGCGGGAGATGTTCGTCGTCGCCACCGGGGCCGGCGTGCAGAACTTCCTGGTCGCGCTGGCCGGGGAGCGGCTGGGGTCCGCGTGGGTGTCGTCGACGATGTTCTGCCGGGATGTCGTACGGGAGGTGCTGGGGCTGCCGGCGGAGTGGGATCCGATGGGGGCGGTGGCCGTGGGGCACGCGGCGGGGCGCCTCCGGCTCGGGGAGCGGGATGCGGGCGCGTTCATCACGGTTCGGTGAGAGGTGGGGCCGGGCGCCCATGGTTCGCGGTGGCTCGGGTGCGGGTGCGGGTGCGTGGGGCTTCTCGCGCAGTTCCCCGTGCCCCTTGGGCTTCACCGCTGCGCGGTTCCTCCCGCCCCTGAAACACCCCTACGCTCATAGGGCGCCCTTCACTACCTAGGACCTCTTCGTGGCCGGACGTTTTCCTCAGCGGCCCACTCGTACGACCGTGCGGGGTGGGCATGTCGTCGTGCCCGGTGGGGTGCCCCGGCAGGGGGCCGTGACAGGGCGGCGGCGGACCTGGGTGCCCGAGGGGGCGCTCGATCTGGGGCTCGTGCTGGGGCCGCTGCGTCGGGGCCCGGGGATCCGACCTTCCGCGCCATGCCGGACGGGTCCGTGTGGCGAACCAGTCGTACGCCGGTCGGCGCCGGGACGCTGCGGGTCGCGCTGCGGGCGGGGTCGTCGAGGCGGAGGCCTGGGGGCCTGGGGCCGAGTGGCTGCTCGACCAGGTGCCCACGATGCTCGGCGCGTCGGACCAGCCCGGGGCCTTCGCGCCCCGGCACCGGATCGTGGCGATGGCGTGGCGGCGACGGCCCGGGTTGCGGCTGACGCGGACCGGGCTGGTGCTGGAGTCGTTGATTCCGTCGGTTCTGGAGCAGAAGGTCACGACGGACGAGGCGTATCGGGCCTGGCGGCTGCTCGTACGGCAGTTCGGCGAGCCGGCACCGGGGCCCGCGCCGGGGCGGATGTGTGTGATGCCGGGGGCCCGGGAGTGGGCGCTGATCCCGTCCTGGGAGTGGCATCGGGCCGGCGTCGACGACAAGCGGGCGTCGACGATCCTGCGGGCGGTGCGGGTGGCGGGCCGGCTGGAGGAGGCCGTGGGGATGTCGCCGGTGGAGGCGCGGGCGCGGTTGGAGGTGGTGCCGGGGATCGGGCCGTGGACCTCGGCGGAGACCGTGCAGCGCAGTCACGGGGCGGCGGACGAGGTGACCACGGGGGATCTGCATCTGCCGGGGATCGTGGGGTTCGCGTTGGCGGGGATCGGGATGCGGACGACTCGGTGATGTTGTCGTTGTTGGAGCCGTATGCGGGGCAGCGGCATCGGGCGGCTCGGTTGATTCTGTTGTCGGGGCGGGTGCCGGGGCGGAGGGTGCCGCAGATGCCTCGGTGGGACATCGGGAAGTTGTAGCGCCCCCGCCGCCCCTACCCGTCCCTCCTCAGGGGCTGCGCCCCTTCGACCCCCAGACGTCCGTCCGGTGGGGGCTGGTCGCGCAGTTCCCCGCGCCCCTGAAAAGCAGGGGCTGCGCCCCGTGCGTTTCGGCCTGAGGGCCGGAAGCCCGAAAGGGGCGCGGGGAACTGCGCGACCAACCCCCCACTCAGCCGCAGACGACGAACGCACCCGGCAGTTACTGGTCCGACGAGAAGCGGAGCGCTCCCGTGGGGATTTGGGCGTCGCACCAGACTCGGACGCCCGTGCGGAGTTCGTTGTCGGCGCCGATGATCGCGCCGTCGCCGACGACCGTGCCCGTGAGGACGGAGCGTTCGCCGATGCGGGCGCGGGCGCCGATCAGGGAGTCGGTGATGACGGCGCCGGGTTCGACGACCGCGCCCGCCAGGACCGTGCTGCCGGAGACCCGGGCGCCCTCGCCGACGAACGCGCCCTCGCCCACCACCGTGCCGCCGGTCAGCTTGGCGTCGCCCGCGACCCGGGCGGTGGGCAGGATCAGCCGGTCGCCGCAGCGGCCCGGGACCGCGGGGGACGGGGCGCGGCCGAGGACCAGGTCGGCGGAGCCCCGGACGAAGGCCGCGGGGGTGCCGAGGTCCAGCCAGTACGTGGAGTCGACCATGCCCTGGAGGTGGGCGCCCGCGGCGAGGAGGTCCGGGAACGTCTCGCGTTCCACCGAGACCGGGCGGCCCGCAGGGATCGTGTCGATGACCGAGCGGCGGAAGACGTACGCCCCCGCGTTGATCTGGTCGGTGACGATCTCCTCGGGGGTCTGGGGCTTCTCCAGGAAGGCCAGGACCCGGCCGGTCTCGTCGGTGGGGACGAGGCCGTAGGCGCGGGGGTCGGTCACCTGGGTGAGGTGCAGGGAGACATCCGCGCCGGTGGACCCGTGGGTGGCGACCAGGCGGCGGATGTCCAGGCCGGTGAGGATGTCGCCGTTGAAGACGAGGACGGGGTCCTCGGGGCCGGAGTGGAGGTGCGAGGCGGCGTTGCGGATCGCGCCGCCCGTGCCCAGCGGCTCCTCCTCCGTGACGTACTCGAGGTGGAGGCCGAGGGCCGAGCCGTCGCCGAAGTGGGGTTCGAAGACCTCGGCGAGGTAGGAGGTGGCGAGGACTATGTGGTCCACGCCCGCCGCTCTGGCTCTCGCCAACTGGTGGGTGAGGAAGGGGACTCCGGCCGCCGGGACCATGGGCTTGGGAGTGTGCACCGTGAGCGGACGCAGCCTGGTACCTCTGCCGCCGACCAGGAGGATCGCTTCTGTCACCTGTCGTCTCTGCTTCCTGCCGGGACCGGCCGAACTGTCATTCGACCGGCCAGTGTATGCAGACCGTTCCATGGCGCCTTCGCGGCCGTGCGTATGGCTGTTGACGTGCCATGAGGCACGTCAACGGTGGTGTGCGTCGAGGGCGCGACGAGCGCACCCTCGACCTGTGCTGTGTCTCGTGTCCGCGTGACCTCCGGCCGGTCACCGGCCCTGCAAGCGGGCCGCCTCCGAGCGGGCCGTACCGAGCTTTCCGTAAAGGCGCCCCCCCGGGCACTCGGTCGCGAACCCGTCACGGTGGCCGGAGATCACGTTCAGTCGTACCTTCTTGCCTTTTGGGTAGAGATTGCCGCCACCCGAGGTGAGGTATGTCTTCCCCTTCGGGTTCGCTCCGTAAAGACCCAGTTTCCAGGCTGTTAGTTGCGCGATCGCCTTGACCGTCACAGCGGGCGGCTTGGTGCTGCTGAAACTGCCGATGACCGCGACACCCATGCTGTTCGTGTTGAAACCGAGGGTGTGGGCACCCATGACGGCCTTCGCGACACCACCCGCGCGTCCCTCGTAGATGTTTCCGCACTTGTCGACGAGGAAGTTGTAGCCGATGTCGCGCCAGCCGCTGCTCACGACGTGGTAGCGGTAGATACTGCGGATGACGGAAGCGGCCTGCGTGCACTTGTAGTTGTTGCCCGACGCGGTGTGGTGCACGAAGGCCACGTCAACCCGCTTGGTGTAGCGGAAGTCGCGCTCGCGCAGCTTCTCGTCGGCTCCCCAGCCGGCCCGCGTGACGATGCGGGGACGCGGCCCGATGTACGGCTTCGCCCCGGACGCCGAAGTCGCCAGCCGTTCCACCGTCTCCTTGCGCGACAGCGCCGGGATCGCGGTGGAGCCGAGTGGCGCGAGATCAGCGTTCACAGCGGAGGCGGCGGCCGACTCGACGGTCAGCGCGCCCAGCGTGGGGGCGTCCACGGTGCCGACGGGCGGGGGTTCCGCGATGTGCGCGGCACCCGTCACGGCGGCCGGTCCCGCCGCGCCGACGGGGGCGCCGACGCCAGGGTCGACCAGCTCCAGACGTAGGCCGTCCGGGAGCAACTGGACGCCCGGAGCGGCCGTACGGCCCCGGGTCTCGGCGCGCACGCGCACCTCGACGCCGTCCGAGTCGCCGACCCACAGCGGAGCGGTGGAGCCGCGCACCCGGCCCGAGGAGCGTTCGGCGGTGTCCGGGTCGGCGGCGTGCTCGTGGTTGTGCGTCTCGACGTCCTGCCAGCCGGACCAGCGGGCGGTGTCCGTCGCACGGGTACGGACCTGGACGCGGCCCTCCAGCTCGGCGTCCGGGTTGTCCCAGACGACGCCGACGAGGGAGAACGACCGCACGTCCCGCTTGCCGAGGCCCTGTTCGGGGGCGGCCGGGCCGAGGCTGCGGTCCGCTCGAGGGGACGAGGGGAGCGACTGGGTGCTGCCCGCCGCGGGGGAGAGCGAGAGCGGACGGGTGGGGGTCGAGGATCGCGCCGGGGTGTGGACCGCCGCGGAGGACGAGTCCGTCGGGATCGCCGCGGACGCCGTCGCCGGGAGGGCCGCCGGGAGGGCAAGTGCCGCGGCGCAGGTGACGCCGATCGAGGACGCGAGGAATCGTGATCTACGCATGCGTCCGATCCTGGACATAGTCATACATATCTGTCCATTGCGGGATTGACGGGTCGTCGGCTCCGCTCCGCCGAACCGGTTAGCTCTCGGGTCCGCCGGGAACCACGGGCGCGGCGGTCCCCGCGTACCCTTACGCGGATGAACACCACCGACCGCACCCCTGCCGACCTGCTGCGATCCGCGCTGGCCGCGGATCCCGCGCGCCCGCTGGTGACCTTCTACGACGACGCCACGGGCGAGCGGGTCGAATTGTCCGTGGCCACCTTCGCCAATTGGGTGGCCAAGACCGCGAACCTCCTCCAGGGCGAGTTGTCCGCCGAGCCGGGCGACCGGGTCGCGCTGCTGCTGCCGGCGCACTGGCAGACGGCGGTGTGGCTGCTCGCGTGTTCGTCGGTCGGGGTGATCGCCGAGGTCGGCGGGGACCCGGCGACGGCCGACGTCGTGGTGAGCGGACCGGACACGCTGGACGCGGCCCGGGCGTGCTCCGGGGAGCGGATCGCTCTCGCGCTGCGGCCGCTCGGGGGGCGGTTCCCGCAGGCGCCCGCCGGCTTCGCGGACTACGCCGTCGAGGTGCCGTCTCAGGGGGACCGGTTCGTGGCGTACGCGCCGGTGGATCCCGAGGACGCGGCGCTGGTCGTTGCCGGGCGGGAGTTCAGCGGGGCGGAGGTCGTGGAGCGGGCCCGGACCGACGCCTCCGGCCTGGGGCTGACGGGGCCGGGCTCACGGTTGCTGTCGGGGTTGGGGTACGACACGTGGGAGGGGCTGACCGCGGGGTTGTACGGGCCGCTCGCCAGCGGGGGGTCGGTGGTGCTGTGCCGCCATCTTGAGCGGTTGGGCGAGGACGCGCTCGCCAAGCGGATCGAGAGCGAGCGGGTCACTTCGGTCTCGCGGTGACGTGTTCTCGGTGACTGTGCGCGCTGACGCCGCGGGGGTGAGGACGGCAGGCGGGTGCGGGTTCGTCGTGGTCGCTCGCGCAGCTCCCCGCGCCCCTTCAGGGCACGGCTGCCCATGCCCATCAGCCACAAGGCACCGCCCCGTCCCCATTCGGCCTAGCCCCGGCCGCCCCTGCTCCCGCCCGCGCCATCGTCGTAGGAGCAACGACTCGCTCGTACGCCGTGAGGGTGGCCGGAAGTGGACGACGTCGGAGGGCAGGCGCGCGGGCTGGGGCCCGGTGCGGGCGGTTCGCCCACCGGGCTCGACCCCGGCGTCGCCGTCGGCGTCGGTGGGCGCGGTGGGTCGGCAGCGGTGCCGTCCTGGTGGTCGCGGCGCCCTGGGGGTGGGGTGGGCGGCGTACCAGAAGCTGGACGGGAACATCACCTCGGACCGTACGGCGGCGGACGAGCTGGCGCGGTACGAGAAGGAGCGGCCGACGGCGCTGGTCGGAGGCGCGCAGAACATCCTCGTCATCGGGTCGGACTCGCGGTCGGGGGACGAGAACGGCGAGTACGGGCGGGACTCGGGCACCGAGCGGTCCGACACGACGATCCTGCTGCATCTCGCGGCGGACCGGCGCAGCGCGACCGCGGTGTCGCTGCCCCGGGACCTGATGGTGGACGTGCCGAGCTGCCGGCGGCCGGACGGCAGTCACACCGAACCGGTGTTCACCATGTTCAACTACGCGTTCCAGAGCGGCGGTTCGGCCTGCACGATTCGTACGGTCGAGCGCATGACCGATATCAGGATCGACCATCACATCGTGGTGGACTTCACCGGTTTCAAGGAGATGGTCGACGCCGTGAACGGGGTGGAGGTGTGCCTCACCGAACCCATTCACGACAAACAGGCCGGCCTACGGCTGCCCGCGGGCAGGGTGAAACTCGACGGGGAACAGGCACTGGGATATGTGCGGGCCCGCAAGTCACTGGGTGACGGCAGCGACACGGAACGGATGGACCGGCAGCAGCGGTTCCTCGCGGCGCTGGCGGCGAAGGTACGCGGCAATGACGTCCTGCTGAATCCCGTGAAGCTGTATCCGGTGCTCGACGCGGCCACCTCGTCGCTCACCACGGACCCGGGACTGGCGAGTCTGCGCGGACTCTACGACCTGGTGCGCGGCCTGCGCACGATCCCCATGGAAAAGGTGCAATTCCTGACCGTTCCCCGGAAGTCGTATGCGTACGACGCCAATCGTGACGAGCTCGTCGAGCCGGCGGCACGGAGCCTTTTCGCGCGGCTGCGCGCCGACGCGCCCGTGGCGGTGGCCCGCGAACTCCCCGAGGGGACAAGGGAAGGGCATACGGAAGAGCTTTCGGGAAGCCTCTCCGGGACACCCGATCCCGTACCGACTTTCCGCGGCAGTACGGCCGCCGAGAAGGACTGCGGATGACTCCGGAGGGGTTCAGCGTGTAAAGCGCACGTCAACACAAGGAACAAATGCTCTAGGAAATGGGCGAATTGCCCGGTTGTAGGGACGTGCAATTTGTCACCGCCGTCGCTGGACACCTGATCGTGCGGCTAATGTGAGCGATCCGGTGTGTCAGGCCTTCCGGTCACGCACCACTTGCAGCGAGACCCGAGCGTCTTTTGAGGGGGAAGACGCCGCGTGGCCCCGACGGAGGAATCAGACAACCGTGGACGCGCAAGGCCGTGGGCGGGCGGACGACATCGACCCCGCAGACCAGTGGGTACTCAACCCGAGCACCGGTGAATACGAACTGCGACTGACCCCTTCCGCACCGCAGTCGGCGGTGCCGAGGCCGCGCCGGGCCACGCCCGCGGCGGCGGGGGCCAGGGCCGCGGGCGGCGAAACGTCCGCGCGCTCCGCGTCGGCGGGCACGGACACCCGGGAGATCCCCGACACGCTGCCGGGACCCCGGCGTCGGCGGAGCACGCCCGAGGAGGACCCGCTGCCGGGCCGCCGGGGCGGCCGGGGCAGGACGAAGCCCAAGAAGTCGACGGGCAAGCGGATACTGGTGTGGACGGGCGGCACGCTGGCGTTCGTACTGGTCGGCGTGACCGGCGCCGCCTACCTCTACTACCAGCACCTCAACGACAACATCCAGAAGATCTCGGACGACGGCGCGAGCACCGGCGGCTTCAGCAAGGACCGGGCGATCAACCTGCTGGTGATCGGCACGGACAAGCGGACCGGCGCGGGCAACGGGAGCTACGGCGACAAGGACAGCGTCGGCCACGCCGACACCACGATCCTGCTGCACGTCTCCAAGGATCGCACGAACGCGACCGCGATGAGCATCCCGCGTGACATGATCGTGGACGTCCCCGACTGCCTGACCACGCAGGAGGACGGCTCCAAGAAGAACATCGCGGGGACGCCGAACGTCCGGTTCAACACGAGCCTCGGCCAGTACGGCCGCACGCCGAGTTGCACGATGCGCACCGTGGAGGAGCTGACCGGCATCAAGTCGGACCACTTCATGGTCGCCGACTTCAACGCGGTGAAGACGCTCTCCACGGCCATCGGCGGTGTCGAGGTGTGCCTGGAGAAGGACATCAAGGACTCCAAGTCCAAGCTGGACCTCACCGCGGGCAAGCACACCATCGAGGGCGAGGAGGCGCTGGCGTTCCTGCGCACCCGCTACAGCGTCGGCCTCGGCAGCGACCTGAGCCGGATCGAGCTGCAGCAGCAGTTCCTCAGCTCGATGATCCGCCAGATGAAGTCCAAGGACACGCTGACCGACCCGACGAAGGTGCTGGACCTCGCGGAGGCCGCCACCAGCGCGCTGTCGGTCGACTCCAAGATCTCCGACATCAAGGTGCTGGCCTCGCTCGGTCAGGAGGTCGGCAAGGTGAAGACGAAGAACATCACCTTCACCACCGTGCCGGTCATCGACAACACCGACGGCGCGACCGTGCTGCCCACCCCGGGCAAGGCCGAGCAGCTCTTCGAGACCATCAGGAACGACGTCTCGCTCACCGAGGTGAAGAAGCAGGCCAAGGAGAAGGAGGCCGCGAAGCTCAAGGGCTCGCGCGCCGACGCCTCCGAGGTCCGGGTCAGCGTCTACAACGGCGGTGCCAAGGCCGGCAGCGCACAGGCCACTCTCAACTGGCTGCAGAATGATGTCGGCGTGACCAAGTCCAGCCAACTCGGCAACGCCGACAAGACGTTGACGAAGACGACCCTCGCGTACGACCCCGACCAGGCCGACCAGGCGCGCAAGCTGGCCGACCTGATGGGTCTGTCCGCGTCCGCGCTGAAGCCCGGCAAGGGCAACAGCGAGACCAACTCCCAGGGCCTGCCCTCGATGGTGCTGACCCTGGGCGAGGACTTCAAGGGAGCCGGGGTGCCGCTCAGCGGCGGCTCGGCGGCGGATCTGGACGTCCAGAAGGACACCGCGGACAAGGAAAAGTGCGCCAGTTGATGACCTGAGGGGGTCGTGGCGCGTCCTACCGGACGCGAGCAGTACAGGACAGCCGAGAGATCCGGTGTTGTACCGGGCGGGCGCGACGACGCGCCCGCCCGGTCGGTTCTGAATGTCGTCGAAAGTGCCGTGGGGCGGTACGTGCCGCCGCCGACCCGTGTCCACATGTCATCCGGTCGGAACACATGACGCGTTCAACAGAACATGAGTACATCCCGGTTGGGTTCTCGACGGTCCAACAGGAGGCGGGGACGGCCCCGCCACGGCAGGGTGGGGAGGGCAGGGAGATGGTACGGAGCGACGTGCGCGGGGACGGGGGCGACCGCGTGTCGAGGAACCCGGCGAGCAGGACGGGGACCTGGATCCGCAGGACGGGGACCCGAATCCGAGGGGCGAGGCGTCCGGCTCGGACGGCGACACGGACGTCAGGGTGCCCGAGCAGGCCGGACGGAAGCGCCGCGACAGCGGTGGCGGTGGCGGTGGCGGTGGCCGGGGGCGCGCGAAGGCCCCCGAAAGGCCCCGGCGCAGACGGGTGTTGCGCTGGTCGGCGACGGTCCTGGCGGTGGTGATACTCGGCACCGCCGGTGCCGGCTACCTCTACTACCAGCACCTCAACGGCAACATCAAGAAGGAGAAGCTGAACCTCGGCGACACGAAGATCGCCGAGCCGACGCCGAACGCGGCCGGCCAGACCCCGCTGAACATCCTGCTGATCGGCTCGGACGCGCGGGACACCGCCGAGAACCAGAAGCTCGGCGGCGCCAAGGAGAACTTCAACGGGCCGGCGCTCGCCGACGTCCAGATGCTGCTGCACCTGTCGGCCGACCGCACCAACATGTCGGTCGTCAGCATGCCCCGCGACACCCTGCTGGACATCCCCAAGTGCACCGACCCGGACAGCGGCGAGGTGTACGAGGCGCTCACCCATGTGATGACGAACCAGTCGCTGGAGCGCGGCGGCCCCGGCTGCACGGTCGCCACCTGGGAGAAGCTGACCGGGATCCGCATCGACCACTTCATGATGGTCGACTTCTCCGGCGTGGTGTCGATGGCCGACGCGATCGGCGGCGTGCCCGTCTGTGTGGACGCCAACATCTACTCGCACACCAGCGACGGCAAGGGCTCGGGGCTGAAGCTGGAGAAGGGCACCACGTACATCAAGGGCAAGCAGGCCCTGCAGTGGCTGCGCACCCGGTACGGCTTCGAGGACGGCAGCGACATCGCGCGCGCCAAGGCCCAGCACCAGTACATGAACGCCATGGTCCGCGAGCTGCGCGAGAACGCCACGATCACCAACCCGAACAAGTTGCGCAGGCTCGCCGAGGAGGCCACCGACGCGCTCACCGTCGACGAGGGCCTCGGTGACGTCGCCAAGCTCTACGACCTCAGCATGGAGCTGCGCAAGGTCGAGCCCGCCCGGATCACGATGACGACGATGCCGTACACGTACGCCGGCGCGCGCGTCGTCCCCAAGGAGGGCGACGCGGAGAAGCTGTTCCGGCTCGTGCGCGAGGACATCTCCCTGGACGGCAAGGACAAGAAGAAGGCCGCCACCGAGGACGCGACGTCCGACGACCCGGCGGCGGCGAAGGACGAGATCGGGGTGCTGGTGGTCAACGGCACCATGACCTCCACCCTCGCCCCGGTCGCCGGCCGCGCCCACACGGTGTCCCAGCTGCTCGTCGAGGAGGGCTTCGCCAAGTCCTCGTCCGACGCGACCACCGCGACCGCCGAGGACAAGACGGTCGTGCGCTTCCCGAGCGCCGAGCTGGAGGGCGACGCCCAGGCCGTCGCCAAGGCCCTCGGCATCCCACTGGGCCAGGTGGAGAAGTCCACGAACGTCAGCGGTGTCACGCTCGTCGTCGGGGCCGACTGGCGGGAGGGGAAGACGTACCAGGCCGAGAAGCAGGACGACACGACTCCCGAGTCGGCGGACGCCCTCAACGGCGCCAACAAGAAGGCGTGCATGAAGGTCGATCCGGGGTTCACCTGGTGACCGCGCCGACCGCCCGTACCTGAGCCGGGCAGCGAGCCGTCCGTAGCCGAGCAGGGCCCCTCACGTCATCGACGTGCGGGGCCCTGCTCGTCCGTACGGGATGCTCAGCCCTCGGTCAGCACCGCGGGGCGGCGGGACGCGATGACCTTCTTCGCCAGGGACCGGGGGCTGGTGAGGAAGCCGAAGCCCCAGGACATGTGCATGGTGGCGAGGGCGACAGGGATCTGTAGGCGGGCCTTGAGCGGCAGCCCCTTGCCCGCCGGGATCGAGCCCGCGACGATCGCCGCGAGATAGCCGCCGGGGACGACGAAGCCCAGCGGGTTCACCAGGACGCCCAGCAGCGTGCCGGCCACGATCGCGCACACCGCGGCCGGCGGGGCGAGGTAGCGCAGGTTGATGGAGCCCTCGTGGTAGCGGGCGACGACGTGCCGCCAGCGCCCGTAGTCCTTGTACTGCTTGGCGAGCGCCTTCACGCTGGGGCGGGGCCGGTACGACACCCGCAGCTCGGGCGAGAACCAGATGAGGCCGCCCGCCTCACGGATCCGGAAGTTCAGCTCCCAGTCCTGGGCGCGGATGAACTCCACGTTGTAGCCGTCCTGCCGCTCCAGCGCCTCGCGCCGGAAGACACCCAGGTAGACCGTCTCGGCCGGACCCGCCTCGCCGCCCGTGTGGAAGGCGGCGTTGCCGACGCCGATCTTCGAGGTCATCGCGGCGGCGACCGCGTGCTCCCAGTCGTTCTCGCCCTCGGCGTGCATGATGCCGCCGACGTTCTGCGCGCCGGTCTCCTCCAGGAGCCGGACCGCGGTGGCGATGTAGTTCGGGGAGAGGATGCCGTGGCCGTCGACCCGGACCACGATCGGGTGGCGGGAGGCCTTGATCGCGGCGTTGAGGGCGGCGGGCGTCCGGCCGGTGGGGTTCGGGACCGTGTGGACGCGCGGGTCTTCGCGTACGAGCTCGGCGGCGATCTCGTCCGTGCGGTCCGTGGACGGACCGAGGGCGATCACGACCTCCATCTCGCCGGCGTACTCCTGCGCGAGGATCGCTTGGACGGCTCCGCGCAGATGCCGCTCCTCGTTGAGGACGGGCATGATCACGGACACGGCGGGGAGCTGCACGTCGGGCTTGGCGTTCATAGGGGGCTCACGTTACCGCGAACGGGGGACACGAACGCGCGCCGCCCGGGCGCGTGCGCGGGGCGCGGAGGCCGGGACCCTACGGTGCTCAAGGTTCTCTGACTTCTCCCCCTTCCCCTGACCGGTCTCGCGGAGGTGTCCCCCGTGTCCACACCGCCCCGCCGTCCAGCCCGTCCGCAGCAGCCCCGGCCCCCCGTGCGCCCCCGGCGGCGGGGCTGGGCCATGCGGGCGGTGACCACGCTCTCGGTGGTGGTGCTGGCCGCCGCGGGCATCGGGCACGCGGTGGTGACCCGCCTGGACGGCGAGATCAAGCGGGTCGACGCCTTCAAGGACATGAAGAACCGCCCCGAGGCGGGCCACGGCATGAACGTGCTGCTGGTCGGCACCGACGGCCGCGACCGGATCAGCGAGGAGGAGCGGCGCAGGTACCGGCTGGGCGGGGCCCCCTGCCACTGCACGGACACGATGATGATCGTGCACATCTCGGAGGACAGGGAGCGCGCGAGCGTCGTGAGCCTGCCGCGCGACTCGTACGCCGAGACGCCCGAGCACACCGACCGCGCGACCGGCAAGGTCTCACGCTCCCACCCGATCAAGCTGAACGCGGCCTACGCGGAGGGCGGGCCGCAGCTGACCGTGCGCACCGTCGAGCACATGACCAAGGTGAAGATCGACCACTACGTCGAGGTCGACTTCACCAGCTTCATGCGGACCGTCGACGTCCTCGGCGGCGTCGAGATCTGCACCACGCGCCCCCTCAAGGACTCCTACACCGGCCTCGACCTGGACGCGGGCACCCATGAGCTGGACGGCGGCGAGGCCCTCCAGTACGTCCGTTCCCGGCACGCCGACGGCTCCTCCGACCTGGGCCGGATGAAGCGCCAGCAGCGGTTCATGGCGTCCCTGATGTCCCAGGCCACCTCCTCCGGGGTGCTGCTCAACCCGATGAAGTTCCGCGACATCACCCAGGCCGTCCTCGGTTCCGTCCGCGCCGACAAGGAGTTCGGCACCGGTGAGCTGATCGACCTCGGCCGCGCGATGCGCAACCTCACCCCGGCCTCGTCGGAGTTCACCACCGTGCCCATCGGGCGCATGGGGTACGCGGTGGAGGGCGTCGGCTCGACCCTGAAGTGGGACGACGCCAAGGCCGCCCGCCTCTTCGACGCCCTGCGCGACGACCGCCCCCTCGCCCCCTACAAGGCGCGCGGCTCCTACGCGCTCGTCGACGTGGCCCCGCAGCAGATCCGCGTCCAGGTCGAGAACGGCACCGCCGTCCCGGGCCTCGGCAAGAAGGTCGACCGCCAGCTGGCCGCCACCGGCTTCCGCACCACGAGGACCCCGGTCAACGCCGCGCAGCCGAACGCCACCCGCACCCTGGTCTTCCACGACCCCCGCTGGGACCGCTCCGCCCGCTCCCTCGCGGCCGCCCTCCCGGGCTCGCAGCTCCGCCCGGTCCGCGCGCAGGGCCCTGTCATGAAGGTGGTCGCCGGCACGGACTTCAAGGGCGTCCGCAAGGTACGCGCCGAGGACCCGGAGCGCGGCGAGTCGGGAGTGGTACGCGGCGACCAGGTGACCTGCGCCTGAGGAGGGCCGACACTGCCTGGGCGGACCCATCACTGTTCGACTTGAGTGCGATTTGTGTCAGCTTGGCAACAGCACTGCCCTGGTTTTTCGTCGACCCTTGTAAAGGACACAGCCCGACCCGGCACACTGGGGCGCATGAACGATTGGCCCGAGGGATGGTCCGGCAACAACCGCGGCGGCGACTACGCCCAGCCCGAGGGACCGCGCGTGATGCGCCAGGTCCGTCGCGGCCCGTCGGCACCCCCTCAGGGTGGCGTGCCCCAGCAGCCGTCGTACGGCGACTCGTACGGTGACGGCTACGGCAACAGCGGCCCCGACCAGCAGCAGTACGGCGGCGGCTACAACAGCGACTACAACACCGGCCAGGTCTACGGCGCCGGCGGCGTGGGCGGCGGCGGCCACGGCGGTGGCCGGGGCGAACGCGGCACACCGAACTGGGGGCGCCGCATCAAGCTGACCGCGATCACGGTCACCGTCGTACTGCTCGCCACGACGATCGGCACCTACTTCTGGGCCGACTCCAAGCTGAACCGCGAGGTCGACCTCTCCAAGGTCATCGACCGGCCGTCCGAGGGCGAGGGCACGAACTACCTGATCGTCGGTTCCGACAGCCGCGCGGGCCTGTCCGACGAGCAGAAGAAGGAACTCCACACCGGGTCCGCCGAC
The DNA here is from genome assembly GCF_020982545.1 of Streptomyces sp. MNU76. Classification (GTDB taxonomy): domain Bacteria; phylum Actinomycetota; class Actinomycetes; order Streptomycetales; family Streptomycetaceae; genus Streptomyces. The sequence goes on from NZ_JAJKLK010000022.1 coordinate 36,438, forward strand.
GGCAAGCGCACGGACTCGATGATGATCCTGCACACCGGCTCGGGCGGCCCGACGCTGATCTCGCTGCCCCGTGACTCGAACGTGGAGATACCGACGTTCGTGGGCTCGGAGTCCGGCAAGACCTACAAGGGCACCGGCCGTCAGGTGAAGCTGAACGCGGCGTACGCGGAGGACGGGCCCGAGCTGCTCGTGCGTACCGTCGAGGCCAACACGGGACTGCGCATCGACCACTACGTGGAGATCGGTTTCGCCGGCTTCGCGAACATCGTCGACGCGGTCGGCGGGGTCGAGATCGAGATCCCGAAGGGCGGCATGAAGGACACCAAGTCCGGTGCCGACTTCGAGGCGGGCAAGCAGAACCTCAACGGCGAGCAGGCCCTCGCGTTCGTCCGGACCCGCTACGCCCTCGCGGGCAGCGACCTGGACCGTACGAAGAACCAGCAGAAGTTCCTCGCGGCCCTCGCCAGTCAGACGGCGACGCCGAGCACGGTGCTGAACCCCTTCAAGCTGTACCCGACGATGAGCGCGGGTCTGGACACCCTGATCGTCGACGAGGACATGAGCCTGTTCGACCTGGCCGACATGTTCTGGGCGATGAAGGGCGTGACGGGCGGCGACGGCAAGTCGATGAACATGCCGATCTCCGGCAACTCCGCCAACGGCAACCTCCAGTGGGACACCGCGAAGGTGAAGCAGCTGGTGGAGCAGTTGAAGAACGACGAGACGGTGACGGTGTCGAGCAACTGACCCGACGGCCGGCGTGACCGAGGGGCACCCCCCTGATCCATGGGGGGTGCCCCTCGGTCGTTGGTGCGTTCGGGTCGTGCGGACGTCTCGCGCGACGCGTCAGGCGGTCGCGCCCGCCATCGTCCGGCACGTCTCCGAGCAGCGGCGACACGCCTCGGCACAGCGCATCATCTGCTGATCGTCCGGCATGGACATACACGCCTCGGCGCACATGTCACAGGCGCGGGCGCACATCGCGCACATCTCGGCGGACAGCGGCGAGCGGCGCATCATCATGTCCGCGCACATACGGGTCATCTCGGCGCAGTCCATCAGGGCGCGCATGATCTGCATCTGGGCCTGACCGCCGGCCTGCATGCAGGAGCTCATGGTCTCCTCGCACACGCTGTGGCACGTCATGCAGGCGTTGACGCAGTCCTGCATCTCCTTGCTCATCGCGGTCATGTTCCCGGCCTGCTGCGTCATGGCTCCTCCTGGGGGTGGTGGGAGAACGGGATCCGGGGCCGGACCGCCGCACCTTCCGTCCTACGCCTCCCCGCCCCCGACCGCCATCGGGCGGACGGAAACAGTCCGCCCCATCAGCCCCGTACGACAACGGCCTTCGGCGGGCGCCGGGGGCCGAGCACGGAATGCGCCGGAGGGGTTACGAAGGCGCGCAACGACCGTGCACGCCGGCCATCGGCAACGAACCCGCCAACTCACCCCGGAGCCGCTCCACTTCCCCCAACCTCACCTCGGGAAGTCGCCCGCGAACAACCGAGCCACCCAGCGTGACGAAGCACTACCAGGCCGTTTCGAGCCTCGCCGTGAGCTCGTCCAGACATGCCTCCCAGCCTCCGGAGGCGCCGTCGGCGATCGAGGGGTCGGCCAGGACATGCGTGAACACCAGCAGGCAACCGGAGTCTTCGTCGCGCAGCTCGATCCTGAGGTGGTCGTCGTACTCGCGCTTCTCGCCGTCCGGGGCGTGCTCGTCGAAGGCGAACAGCCGCAGCGGCTCGAAGTGCGTGACGGTGGCCGTGTAGACCGCGCCCTCGCCATCGTCGAGGGCAATCCGACCGCCGACCCTGGGCTCCAGCTCCGTCACCCGCATCGGGTACCACTGGCTCAGATGGCGGGGGTCGGTGACGGCCGACCAGACTTTCTCCCGGCTGTGCTTCAGATGACGTTCGAATCGCAGGGCAGGTCGGCCGTCGACGGTGATGGTCCTGGTCGCGCTCATCTCTTCACTGCTCCTCAGCCGCCTGACACGGCTCCTCGGGGACGTCGGGCATCCTGTCCAGGTGCCCTTCCAGCGCATCCAGGCGTTCCGTCCAGAGCCGACGATACGGAGCGAGCCAGGAGTCAAGGTCGGCCAACGGCTCCGGACGGAGCTCGTACCAGCGACACTGCGCTTCCGCCCGTACCGTGACCAGCCCGGCTTCACGCAGCACCCGCAGATGCTTGGACACCCGAGGCTGACTCATCTCCAGCTCATGGGCGATCTCACCCACGAGACGGGGACGCCCGAGCAGCAGCCCGAGCATCCGCCGCCGCGTGGAATCGGCCAGCGCATCGAAAGGCAGGGACACACCCTCAATATGCACCTAGCGTTATATAACCGCAAGGGCATACATGAGGAAGGTGCTGATCGGCGCACGGAAACAGCCCCCGACCGTACGCCGGGGGCTGCGCCGTTCGCGCGGGTCATCGGCCGTTTGTCAGCCCGCACCCGCACCTGACCCGCAAGAACCTGCTAGGGAAGGTTCCTGGCCATCACGATCCGCTGCACTTGGTTCGTGCCTTCGTATATCTGCGTGATCTTGGCGTCGCGCATCATGCGCTCGACCGGGTAGTCGCGGGTGTAGCCGTAGCCGCCGAGGAGCTGGACGGCGTCCGTGGTGACCTCCATGGCGACGTCGGAGGCGAAGCACTTGGCGGCGGCGCCCTGGAAGGTGAGGTCCTTGTCGCCGCGCTCGGACTTGGCGGCGGCCTGGTAGGTCAGGGCGCGGGCGGCCTCGATCTTCATGGCCATGTCGGCGAGCATGAACTGGATGCCCTGGAAGTCGGCGATCGGCTTGCCGAACTGCTTGCGCTCCTGGACATAGCCCTTGGCGTAGTCGAGGGCGCCCTGGGCGACGCCGAGGGCCTGGGCGGCGATGGTGATGCGGGTGTGGTCCAGGGTCTTCATCGCCGTGGCGAAGCCGGTGCCCTCCTCGCCGATGATGCGGTCGGCGGGGATGCGGACGTTGTCGAGGTAGACCTCGCGGGTCGGGGAGCCCTTGATGCCGAGCTTCTTCTCCGGTGCGCCGAAGGAGACGCCCTCGTCGGACTTCTCGACGACGAACGCGGAGATTCCCTTGGAGCGCTTCTCCGGGTCCGTGACGGCCATGACCGTGTAGTACTCGGAGACGCCCGCGTTGGTGATCCAGCGCTTGACGCCGTTGAGAATCCAGTGGTCGCCGTCACGGACCGCGCGGGTCTTCATCCCGGCCGCGTCGGAGCCCGCGTCCGGCTCGGAGAGGCAGTACGAGAACATCGCGTCGCCCTTGGCGAGCGGGCCCAGGTACTTCTTCTTCAGCTCCTCGGAGCCGGAGAGGATCACCGGCAGCGAGCCGAGCTTGTTGACGGCCGGGATGAGGGAGGAGGACACACAGGCGCGCGCCACTTCCTCGATCACGATGACCGTGGCGAGCGCGTCGGCGCCGGCACCGCCGTACTCCTCGGGCACGTGCACGGCGTGCAGGTCGTTCGCGACCAGCGCGTCCAGCGCCTCCTGCGGGAAGCGGGCCTCCTCGTCCACGGCGGCGGCGTGGGGCGCGATCTTCGCCTCGGCGAGGGAACGGATCGCGTCACGGAGCATGTCGTGCTCCTCGGACGGGCGGTACAGGTCGAAATCAGCCGATCCGGCCAAGGTCTCTCACGCTCCTGACGCTAACTACCGTTAAGTAACTCAAATTTTAAAGGTCCGGCCACGCCACGGGTACGTGAGTTTGACGACAGGGGCGACGGGCCTCGACCCCTCTCCGGGGGAATCTGCCCGGTCAAGGACTCGAACAGGCCCCCGACTATGCTCACGTGCATGCCCGCACGCGGCTGTGCGGGCATGCACACCCCCCTCGGCCGGACACCCCAGGAGCACCCATGGCCCTCAAGATCACCGTGATCGGCACCGGCTATCTCGGCGCGACACACGCCGCGGCCATGGCCGAGCTGGGGTTCGAGGTGCTCGGGCTTGATGTCGTCGAAGAGAAGATCGACATGCTCCGGCGCGGTGAGGTCCCGATGTACGAGCCGGGCCTGGAGGAGCTGCTGCGCAAGCACGTCGCCGGGATCGAGGGGTCCAGCGGGCGGCTGCGCTTCACGACCGACTACGCCGAGGTCGCGGCCTTCGGCGACGTCCACTTCGTCTGTGTGAACACCCCGCAGCGGCACGGCGAGTACGCCTGCGACATGTCGTACGTCGACGCCGCCTTCGCCTCGCTCGCCCCGCATCTGACGGGCCCGGCCCTCGTCGTCGGCAAGTCGACCGTGCCGGTGGGGTCCGCCGACCGGCTGGCCGCCTATCTCGCCGAGCACGCGCCGGCCGGGGCGGAAGCCGAGCTGGCCTGGAACCCGGAGTTCCTGCGCGAGGGCTTCGCCGTGAACGACACGCTGCACCCCGACCGGATCGTGGTGGGTGTGCGGAGCGACAAGGCCGAGAAGCTGCTGCGTGAGGTGTACGCGACGCCGGTCGAGGAGGGTTCGCCCTTCGTCGTCACCGACTTCCCGACGGCCGAGCTGGTGAAGACCTCCGCGAACTCCTTCCTCGCCACCAAGATCTCCTTCATCAACGCCATGGCCGAGGTGTGCGAGGCCGCCGGGGGCGATGTCGCCAAGCTGGCGGAGGCCATCGGGCACGACGACCGGATCGGCAAGAAGTTCCTGCGCGCCGGCATCGGCTTCGGCGGCGGGTGTCTGCCGAAGGACATCCGGGCGTTCATGGCGCGCGCCGGTGAGCTGGGCGCCGACCAGGCCCTGACGTTCCTGCGGGAGATCGACTCCATCAACATGCGCCAGCGCGGTCAGATGGTGGAGCTGGCCCGGCAGGCACTGGGCGGCGGCTCCTTCCTGGGCAAGCGGGTCGCCGTGCTCGGCGCCACCTTCAAGCCCGACTCCGACGACGTACGCGACTCCCCCGCCCTCAACGTGGCCGGGCAGATCCACCTCCAGGGCGGCCAGGTCACCGTCTACGACCCCAAGGGCATGGACAACGCGCGGCGGCTCTTCCCGACGCTCGGGTACGCCGACACCGCGCTGGAGGCCGTACGCGGCGCCGACATCGTGCTGCATCTGACCGAGTGGAGCGAGTTCCGCGAGCTGGACCCGGCGGAGCTGGGCGAGGTCGCGTCGACGCGGCTGGTGCTGGACGGCCGCAACGCGCTGGACCCTGAGCTGTGGCGCCGTGCGGGGTGGACGTACCGGGCGATGGGACGGCCGACCGCGTAGGGCCGCGCCGACGGGGCTCGGGCCCCCGCGGAGGGCAGCGGAAGGTGACGCCGTTCCGGCCGAGGCTCAGTCGGCCGGAACGGCGTCTTTTCCTATTGTCCACGTTCCGGCGCCCGGCGGGGGCGAAGCGCTTACTTCGCCGGGGCCGAAGCGTTCACTTCGCTCGGTAGCGGCGCATCTTCGCACGGGCGCCGCACACCTGCATCGAGCACCAGCGGCCGCGGCCTGCCGGGCTGCGGTCGTAGTACGCCCAGTGGCAGTCGGGTGCCTGGCAGGCCTTGAGGCGTTGCCAGGTGCCCGCCGTGAGGGCCTCGGCGACGGCCGCGGCCACGCGGGAGAGCAGGGGGGCCGGGTCGACGGCGGGGCGCAGGCTCGCCGAGCCGTCCTCGGCGGAGACCGCGACGACGAGCGGTGCCGCGGCCAGGAGGGTGCCCAGCGGCGTCACCGGCCGGTGCGGGGCGTGACCGGCGTGGGCCAGCAGGGTCGCGCGGAGGGACTCCCGCAGCTCGCGCACGGACGTGAGGTCCTCGTCCGCCGCCAGGCCCAGGCCTGCGCGCGCCTCCGGGGTCTCCAGGCTGTCGGCGCCCGTCTCCAGGTCCAGCGTGTTGACCAGGCTCTCGACGAGTGCCAGGCCGCCGGGGGCGGACGCTCTCTCACTCATGACGGGAGGTTACCTCTTAATGGGGTGCGTAAGGTAACCGTTACTGGTTACCCTTTTCTTCAGGCAACCACAGATGTGCGGAAGAGCAGAGAACGAGCAAGGAGAAGGCCATGGCCATCGCCACGCTGGATGTCGTCGTTCTGGACTGTCCCGACCCGGCCGCCCTCGCCGGGTTCTACGACGAGGTGATGGGTGGGAAGGTCAGCGGGGAGGGACTGGGTGGATCTGGAGGTGCCGGGCGGGGTGCGCGGCTGGCGTTCCAGAAGGCGCCGGGGTTCGTGGCGCCCGAGTGGCCCTCGGCCGAGCGGTCGCAGCAGTTCCATCTCGACCTGAACGTGGAGGACATGGACGCCGCGGAGAAGGAGGTGCTGGCGCTGGGGGCGACGGTGCTGGACGCGGCGGATCGTGAGCGGGGTTTCCGGGTGTACGCGGATCCGGCGGGGCATCCGTTCTGTCTTTGCCGCGCTTGAGCTCCGCTGCTGCCGAGTTCGCGGTAGGGGGAGGGGCGCAGGGCGGGTTCGGCGGCTGCGGGTCGTTCGTGGCTGGTCGCGCAGTTCCCCGCGCCCCTGAAAGAGGGCTGCGCCCCATTCAGGGGCGCGGCCCCCGTCAGCCGTCCAGTTCCGCGATCCTCGCCGTCGAGGCCTCCCGGCGGTCGCGTGCCGCCCTCGCGGTGAAGTCGGCGGTGCGCAGGACGCGTTGGACGTTGCCCCAGGTGAGGAGGGCGAGGTCGGGTTCGGACCAGCCCCGGTGCATGAGTTCGGCGACGAGGCGGGGGTAGCACGAGGCGTCGGTGAGGTCCCGCGGGTGGGCGGCACCGGAGTCGTAGGTGCCGGAGAGGCCGACGCACTCGGGGCCGGCGATCGCGCGGACGTGGTCGAGGTGGTCGGCGACGTCGCGGACCGAGGGACCGGTCTGCTCGGCGGTGAGCGGCACCATGCACAGGCCCCGCGCCTCGCCCAGCGCGGCGAGGATGTCGTCGGGGAGGTTGGCCGGGTGGGACCGCAGCGCGGCGGCCGCCGAGCGGGTGCACACCACCGGGGCGCGGGAGACCGCGAGCGCCCGGCGGACCGTCTCCTCGCAGGCTCCGGAGAGGTCGGCGAGAACGCCGATGCGGTTCATCTCGCGGACCACCTCCTCGCCGAACCTGCTCAGCCCGGACTCGCCCGCCCAGGACGCGCCGGCGAGGGTGAGGGCCTTGAGGCCGAGCGCGTGCAGGGAGCGCAGGATGGCGAGGGAGTCGCCGATCGCCGGGGCTCCGGCGGGGCCCAGCAGGACGGCCACCCGACCGCAGTTGCGGGCGTCGGTGGTCTCGCCGGCGCTGTGCGTGAGCCGCAGGCCCTCGGGGTGGGCGTCGACGACCGTCCTGACCAGGTCCAGCTGCTCCAGCGTGGCTCCCACGGCCCGCTCGCCCGCGAGGCCCTCCGGGAGGTGCAGCGACCAGAACAGCGCGCCGATGTGCCCCTTGCGCATGCGCGGCACGTCGGTGTCCACGCCGCCCTCGCCCAGCTCCAGGTCGTAGCGGGGCAGCTGACGCAGCACCCACGGCAGTCCGCTGTAGCCGTCGGCGACGGGGTGCGCGACGAGGAAGGCGTCCGCCTCGGCCAGCTCCGAGGAGGGCGAGGACGGCGAGGGGGACGGGGATGCGGCGGGTCCGGCCACCACGACGGCTTCGCCGTCAGGGGCCCCGGGGACGTCCGCTCCACCGCGGCGGACGTCGGTCGGGCCATGGGGGCGGACGTCGTCCGCCTCGCCATCGTCGGGGTGGCCGTCGGCGCCGGGGGCTATCGGCTCCGCCACCGGTGGGCGCCGGTCTCGTTTGCGCGCGGGCTCGGCGCGGGTGGGGTCGGGGGGCGTGTCGAGTTCGCCGGCCTCCCCCGCGGCTTGCAGTTCGTCCTGCAGATCTGCCATGGCAAACCTCCGTAGCCGTTGGGTGATCGCAGTACTCGTCACCGTGGCACGGAGGCCGCCCGCCTTCCTGGTGGGTGGGGCGTTCGGGTTGAACGGCCGTCGCGGGGCCGCCGCTACGCCACCCGGGTGAGACCCGGGCGGCGCCCGGCGTCACCCGTCCGGCGTCACCCGTCCAGCTGTTCCAGCGTCGCGTGGGACGGGCCTGTGCGGGCCTGGAGGTCCCGGGCCACGTCCTCCGCCGCGCCCAGCACCCGGACCGCGTTCCGCCAGGTCAGCTTGGCCAGGTCGGTCCGCGACCAGCCCCGGTCGAGCAGCTCGGCGATCAGGTGCGGGTAGCAGGAGACGTCGCCGAGGCCCTCCGGGGTGAAGGCCGTGCCGTCGTAGTCGCCGCCGATGCCGAGGTGGTCGATGCCGGTGACCTCGCGCATGTGGTCGAGATGGTCCGCGACCGTGGCCACCGTGGCGACCGGACGGGGGTTCTGCTCCTCGAAGGCGCGGTGGACCGCCATCGCCTCGGGGGTGGTGTCGAGGTGGTGCAGACCGTGGACCCGCATGTTCTCGTCGGCGGCGGCCGTCCAGTCGACGGCGGCCTGGAGCACGAACTTCGGGACGAACGTCACCATCGCCACTCCCCCGTTGGCCGGGAGCCGCTCCAGGACGTCGTCCGGGATGTTGCGGGGGTGGTCGCAGACGGCCCGCGAGGAGGAGTGGGAGAAGATCACCGGGGCGACGGACGCGTCGAGCGCGTCCCGCATCGTCGTCGCGGCCACGTGCGAGAGGTCGACGAGCATCCCCTCGCGGTTCATCTCCCGCACCACCGCGCGGCCGAAGTCGGTGAGGCCGCCGACGGCCGCCTCGTCCGTCGCGGAGTCGGCCCAGGCGATGTTGTGGTTGTGGGTGAGCGTCATGTAGCGGACGCCGAGGGCGTACAGCATCCGCAGCGTGGCGAGGCTGTTGTCGATGGAGTGGCCGCCCTCGGCACCCATCAGGGAGGCGATCCGGCCCTCGGCGCGGGCCGCCTCCATCTCGGCGGCGGTCAGCGCGGCCCGCAGCTCCGCGGGGTGACGGTCGAGCAACCGCCGTACGCAGTCGATCTGTTCGAGGGTCGCGGTGACGGCGCCCGGCCGGTCGGAGGGGACGTACACCGACCAGAACTGCGCCCCCACCCCGCCCGCGCGCAGCCGCGCCAGGTCGGTGTGGAGGAAGGCGCTCTGGTCGCCGGTGATGTCCCGCGCGTCCAGGTCGTAGCCGACCTGCTCACGCAGCGCCCAGGGCAGGTCGTTGTGCCCGTCCGCGACCGGGAACTCCCGCAGCAGCTCCCGGGCCGCCTCCAGCGATGTCATGGTCATCTCCCCCGTGTCCCCCGTCATGTCGGTCACGTCTGCCCTACGTCTACTTCCCGAAGCCGAAGCCGCCGCCCGATCCCTCGACCTTGGTGCGCAGGCGCTTGCCCTTCTCGGTCGCCTGGTCGTTCAGCTCCTGCTGGAACTCCCGCATACGGCCGAGGAGTTCCTCGTCGTGCGCGGCGAGGATGCGCGCGGCCAGCAGGCCGGCGTTGCGGGCGCCGGCGACGGAGACCGTCGCGACGGGCACACCGGCCGGCATCTGCACGATCGACAGCAGGGAGTCCATGCCGTCGAGGTACTTCAGCGGCACCGGCACGCCGATGACCGGCAGCGGGGTCACGGACGCGAGCATGCCGGGCAGATGGGCGGCACCGCCCGCGCCCGCGATGATCACCTTGACGCCCCGGTCCGCGGCCTCCTCGCCGTACGCGATCATCTCGCGCGGCATCCGGTGCGCCGAGACGACGTCGACCTCGTACGCGATCTCGAACTCGTCGAGGGCCTGCGCGGCGGCCTCCATGACGGGCCAGTCGGAGTCCGACCCCATGACGATGCCTACGACGGGGCTCACAGGGCTCATTCGGTGATCGTGCCTCTCAGGTATCCGGCGGCGTGACGGGCGCGCTCCAGCACGTCGTCGAGGTCGTCGCCGTAGGTGTTGACGTGACCGACCTTACGGCCGGGCTTCACGTCCTTTCCGTACATGTGGATCTTGAGCCGCGGGTCGCGGGCCATGCAGTGCAGGTACGCCGAGTACATGTCCGGGTAGTCGCCACCGAGGACGTTGACCATGACGGTCCACCGGGCGCGGGGGCGCGGGTCGCCGAGCGGGAGGTCGAGGACGGCCCGTACGTGGTTGGCGAACTGCGAGGTGATCGCGCCGTCCTGGCTCCAGTGGCCGGAGTTGTGGGGGCGCATCGCCAGCTCGTTGACCAGGATGCGGCCGTCCCGGGTCTGGAACAGCTCGACCGCCAGGTGGCCGACCACGTCCAGTTCCTTGGCGATGCGCAGCGCCATCTCCTCGGCGCGCAGCGCGAGCGCCTCCTCCAGGTCTGGCGCCGGCGCGATCACGGTGTCGCAGACGCCGTCGACCTGCCGCGACTCCACCACCGGGTAGGCGACGGCCTGGCCGTGCGGCGACCGTACGACGTTGGCCGCCAGCTCCCGCACGAAGTCGACCTTCTCCTCCGCGAGGACCGGGACGCCGGCGCGGAAGGGCTCGGCGGCGTCCTCGGCCGAGCGGACGACCCACACGCCCTTGCCGTCGTAGCCGCCGCGGACCGTCTTGAGGATGACCGGAAACCCGTCGCCCTCGGCGCCCTCGGGGAGGCCCTCGGCGGCGAACGCGGCCACGTCGTCGGGGTCCGCGACGATGCGGTGCCGTGGACAGGGCACTCCGATCGCGTCGAGCTTCGCCCTCATCACCCCCTTGTCCTGGGCGTGCTGGAGCGCCTCCGGGCCGGGGCGCACGGGGATGCCGTCCGCCTCCAGCGCCCGTAGATGCTCGGTGGGTACGTGTTCGTGATCGAAGGTGATCACGTCGCAGCCCTGCGCGAACGCACGCAGCGTGTCCAGGTCGCGGTAGTCGCCGATGACGACATCACCGACGACCTGCGCCGCGGAATCCTGAGGGGTGTCACTGAGGAGCTTGAACCTGATGCCGAGCGGGATGCCCGCCTCGTGTGTCATACGAGCGAGCTGGCCACCGCCGACCATGCCGACTACCGGGAACGTCACGCCCCCAGGGTATCGGCCACGGAATCGGCCACTCCCGGGTGCCCGATTTCCCCGCCCGTCTCCCCCTGGACCGGCCCGGACCTCCTCCGTGTCCGGGCTGTGAGGTTCTGCACAGGCATGGCCCAGGGGCGCTGGTTAGCATGGCTGGACCAGTGGATGTCGACGGAAGATCAATTCTTCTCCGGTCATCCAGATCTTTTCGGACGGGACAGCGACCCGGCTGACCACCGGCACGACACCGACCGGAACCGAGCGACGGGGCCGCACACGATGGGAAGTACCAGCTCGGGGCTTGATACGAGGCCCCGCGGCGCCCTGCGCCGCCGACTCGACCTGCTGGTCCGTGAGGTCGCCAAGTTCGGCGCGGTGGGCGGTGCGGGGCTGCTGGTGAACCTCGGGGTGTTCAACCTCGTGCGCCACACCACCGAGCTCCAGGTGGTCCGGGCCAGCGTCATCGCCACGGTCGTCGCCATCGCGTTCAACTACGTGGGCTTCCGCCACTTCACGTACCGGGACCGCGACAAGAGCCGCCGCACGAAGGAACTGACACTGTTCCTGCTGTTCAGCGCGGTCGGCCTGGTCATCGAGAACGGCGTCCTCTACACGGCCACGTACGGCTTCGGCTGGGACAGCCCCCTGCAGTCCAACGTCTTCAAGTTCCTCGGCATCGGCGTCGCGACCCTCTTCCGGTTCTGGTCGTACCGCAGCTGGGTGTTCCGGGCCCTCCCGGCCCGCGAGACGGTGGCCGACGCGGAATCGTTCCTGGAAGCGGAATCCGCCCACCCGCGGACGGTCACGGGCAAACGCCGCTGAGGGAGCACGCCCTGCTTTTCAGGGGCGCGGGGGACTGCGCGAGAAGCCCCACCGGAGGCCCCCGGAAGCCCCACCGGACCGGCAGCCGCCGTCCTGCGGCCCGGAAAGGCCGCGGCTCGTCCGCGAACCCTCACACCGACCGCCGGGTGCCGCCGCCGAGTGCCGAGTGCCGAGTGACCGTCGGTCTACCTGACCGGCCGGTGCTCGCCGGCAGGCGTGCGCACCGGCGTGCGCGACAGGAACAGTCCGAACACCGGCGGCTGCGCCTGGAGCATCTCCAGGCGGCCGCCGTCGGCCTCGGCGAGGTCACGTGCGACGGCCAGCCCGATGCCCGTCGAGTTGCGCCCGCTGATCGCCCGCTCGAAGATCCGCGCGCCGAGGTCGGCCGGTACGCCGGGCCCCTCGTCGGTGACCTCGATCACCGCCTGGTTCCCGGTGACGCGGGTGCGCAGCGCGACCGTACCGCCCCCGTGCATCAGCGAGTTCTCGATCAGCGCGGCCAGCACCTGCGCGACCGCGCCGGGCGTGCCCACGGCCTGGAGGTGCCGCTTGCCGGAGCTGACGACGGCCCGCCCGGCGCTGCGGTAGGCCGGCCGCCACTCCTCCAGCTGCTGCTTGATGACCTCGTCGAGTTCGAAGGAGACGGCGGAACCGTTGCGGGGGTCGCGGGAGTTGGTCAGGAGCCGCTCCACGACGTCCGTGAGCCGCTCGACCTGGGTGAGCGCGATGTGCGCCTCCTCCTTCACCGTGTCGATGTCGTCGGTGAGGGTGATCTCCTCCAACCGCATCGACAGCGCGGTCAGCGGTGTGCGCAGCTGGTGGGACGCGTCCGCGGCGAGGCGCCGCTCGGCGGTCAGCATGCGGCCGATGCGTTCGGCGGAGGCGTCCAGCACGTCGGCGACCCGGTCGAGCTCGGGGACGCCGTAGCGCTTGTGGCGGGGGCGCGGGTCGCCGGAGCCGAGCCGTTCGGCGGTCTCGGCGAGGTCGGTGAGGGGGGAGGCGAGGCGGTTGGCCTGGCGTACGGCGAGGACGACGGCCGCGATGACGGCCAGCAGGGCGACGGCCGCGATGATCAGCAGCGTCCGGCCGACCTCGCGGCTGACCGCCGAGCGGGACTCCTCGACCGTGACGACCTCGTCCTTCTCGCCGGTGGCCTGGTGGCTGATGACGTCGCCGACGGGCTTCTCGCCGATCTCGATCGTGGACTGGCCGGGGATCTCGATACGGGCGTAGCGCTCGTCGCCGACCTGGTCCCGGAGGACCTCGGCGGTGATCCTCTCGTCGCTGATGATCCGGCTGTCCACGATGCTCGTCAGCTGGACCGCCTCGGACTCCACGCGTTCCTCGGCGCTGTTGCTGATCGTCCGGGTCTCGACGATGACCAGGGAGACGCCGAAGACGGCGATGACCACGAGGACCACGGCGAGGGTGGACTGGATGAGACGGCGACGCACGGTTGCCCTCCGGGCGGGCGGGTGTTCCTGGACCTCTGATTGTGCGGCACCCGGCGCCCGCCGCGGAGCGGGGGCGGTGCCGGGGGCGAAGCCCCGTCAGGGGCGCGGGAACTGCGCGACCGGCCACGACGTGCCCGCGGCCCGCCCCACGACCCCGCACCCGAGCCGTGCCGTGCCGTGAGACGCCCGGCTCAGCCCTCGGCAGGGGTCAGTTCTTCTCGAACCGGAAGCCGACCCCGCGCACCGTCGCGATGTACCGCGGATTCGCCGCGTCGTCGCCCAGCTTCTTGCGCAGCCAGGAGATGTGCATGTCGAGGGTCTTCGTCGAGGACCACCAGGTCGTGTCCCAGACCTCGCGCATCAGCTGGTCACGGGTGACGACCCGGCCGGCGTCGCGCACGAGCACCCGCAGCAGGTCGAACTCCTTGGCCGTGAGCTGGAGTTCCTCGTCCCCCATCCACGCCCGGTGGGACTCGACGTCGATCCGCACGCCATGGGTGGCGGGCGGCTGCGCCGGCTCCGTCGAACCGCGCCGCAGCAGGGCCCGCACGCGGGCGAGCAGCTCGGCGAGCCGGAAGGGCTTGGTGACGTAGTCGTCGGCGCCCGCGTCGAGGCCGACGACGGTGTCCACCTCGTCCGCGCGCGCGGTCAGGATGAGGATCGGCACGGTGTGGCCCTCGGCCCGCAGCCGTCGGGCGACCTCCAGGCCGTCCATGCCGGGCAGCCCCAGGTCCAGGACGACCAGGTCGACGCCACCCTGCATTCCGGCGTCCAGCGCGGTGGGGCCGTCCTCGCGGACCTCCACCTCGTACCCCTCCCGACGCAGTGCGCGGGCCAGCGGCTCCGAGATGGACGCGTCGTCCTCGGCGAGCAGTACACGGGTCATGGGGTGATGGTAGTCCGCCGAGAACCGCAGGTGGAGGGTGATCGGGAAGCACGATTCACACCTTTGTCCAACGGTTCTCTTACTCTCCCGGGGCATGATCCACTGCACTGGGCGTTTCGTCCGTCACCGGTGAAGATCCGCGTCACCGCGTGGAGATGGCGGCCGGGTCCGACGAGGATCCCGCGCCGGTCCCGTGAACGGTGCGTCGCCGCGCCGCGCCCTGCGCGTCCCCTTCCTGCGCCTGCACGACCTGAACCCCCGACCGACCTTCGAATATGCGATCACCAGGGCTTTCTTACCCGTGATTCGACTCTCAAGGCCTTCCGGATCCTGCGTCCTCCTGGCGTATGGTGACGGAACGCCTGTAGCTACATGCGGGGACCTTTGGCGGCATATATGCGCTGAAGGTCTCTTTCATGTGCGGAACCACCTGTGGGCGCGCCCCCACGTGCGCCGTCCCGAACTGCAAGGAACAACCATGGCGTCCAGCCTGACGAAGGACTCGGCCGGCCGGGGAACCCCCGGCACCGAGGGCACCTTCTTCGGCCACCCCCGCGGACTGGCCACACTCTTCATGACCGAGATGTGGGAGCGATTCTCCTACTACGGAATGAAGGCTCTTCTCCCGCTGTACCTGGTGGCCCCGAGCGGCCTGAACCTCGGCGCGGCGACTGCGATCACCATCGGCTCGGTGTACGCGTCACTGGTGTACTTGCTCACCCTGCCCGGCGGATGGGTCGCGGACCGCTTCCTCGGCCCTCGCAGGACGGTCGCCCTCGCGGGCCTGGTCATCATGGCGGGGCACCTGACGTTGGCCCTGCCGTCGGCCGGAACCTTCTACATCGGCCTGGCGCTCGTCGCGATCGGCTCGGGTTTGCTGAAGGCCAACATCTCGACGATGGTCGGCCACCTCTACGACGGCCCCGACGACCCGCGCCGGGACGGCGGCTTCACCCTCTTCTACATCGGCATCAACGCGGGCGCCTTCGCCGCGCCGCTGCTCATCGGCACCGTCGGCGAGAAGGTGAACTGGCACCTCGGGTTCGCTCTGGCCGCGCTCGGCATGGGACTGGGTCTGGCGCAATTCCTGATCGGCAGCCGCCATCTGAGCGAGCGCAGCGAGATCGTCCCGACGCCGATGTCCTCCGAGGAGAAGTCGGCCATCCTGCGCAAGGGTCTGCTGTGGCTGGCCGTTCCGGTGATCTTCTACGCCGTCGTGGGCTTCGCCGGCCTCTACACCCTCAACTGGGCGATCATCCCGCTCACGGCGATCGGCCTGATCATCCCGATCTGGGTCATCGCCCGCATCAAGCGGGACCGTGCCCTGGACTCCGTCGAGCAGTCCAAGATGTCGGCGTTCATCTGGTTCTTCGTCGCCGCTGCGGTCTTCTGGATGATCTACGACCAGGGCGCCTCCACCCTGGCGATCTTCGCCAAGGAGTCGGCCGACAACAGCGTGCTCGGCCGGGAGTTCCCGGTCTCGTGGTACCAGTCCCTCAACCCGGTCATGATCATGGCGGCGGCGCCCGTCTTCGCCTGGTTGTGGGTGTGGCTGAACCGGCGGGGCCAGGAGCCCAGCACGATCGCCAAGTTCGCCACAGCGCTGCTGCTGATCGGCGCGTCCTTCTTCCTCTTCCTCGCCCCGCTGGCGATCACCGGGGACGGGCAGAAGGCCGCCGCGTCGTGGATCGCCGCGATCTACTTCGTCCAGACCCTCGGTGAGCTGACGCTCTCCCCGGTGGGTCTGTCGGTCACCACGAAGATGGCACCGGCGAAGTACGCCTCCCAGATGATGGGAGTCTGGTTCCTCGCGGTCACCGCGGGCGACTCGGTCACCGCGCTGCTCTCCAACCCGGCCGTCGGCGGCGTCAACCTCGACCGGAGCGGCTTCGTCGCCGTCGAGGCCACGCTGGCGGCGATCGCCGGTGCCGCACTGTTCCTGTACCGCGGCAAGGTCAAGCGGCTGATGGGCGACGTCCACTGAGATCGACGGCTTCGCGGGGCCCGGCTCGCCCGGAAACGAGACGTACCGGGCCCCGCGACGCATGACGCGCACGAGCCGTTCGTGAGGGCTACTTCCTCCGCGTCTCCACTCCGCCGCCCCTAGGGAAGTTCTTGAAGCCGCAGCGGACGGTGGACTTCTTCTTCGGTGAAGCCCAGTCGCCGCCCATGGGTTCAGGGCTGCCGCAGCGAGCTCAGGTGTCACCCTTTCGGGTTCGGCGGCCCGCCGCGGCCTTCGAAGCCTCCGTCTGCATGTCCGTGTCGGGGGTGAACCACGGCAGGGGCGCGGATGTCGTGCGTGGTGGGGGTGGTGGGGTACGGGGCTGGGCGTGGGCGGCGGTCGACGGAGGCGGCCTGGGAAGCCAGGCGGGGAGGGCGGCGAGGCGGCGCCTTCGGCGTTTCCGCGCGGGAGCCTCGCGCCCCGGCCGCACGCGGTCCACCACCGCCATGCCGATCCGGAACAGCGCGGCGGGCACGACGAGGCAGAGCATCAGCCAGAAGAGGGTGACGCCCCAGGGGCGGCCCACGCTCCACGTCTGCTCGGTGAGGACCCTGCCGCCGTACTTGAGGGAGACGGTGTAGTCCCCGTGGGCCCCGGCCGCGAGGTCGACGGGCAGGGTGATGCGGGCCTCGCCGCCCGGCCGGACCGTGCCGCGCCACCGCTGTTCCTCCCAGCGCGGCGCGAACACGCCGTGGGAGGTGCCCACCTGGAACACCGGGTCCTTCACCGGGGAGGTGCCGACGTTGCCGACGGTGAGGACCAGTTCACGGGCGGGCGGTGCACCGAACCAGGTCAACAGGCCGCTGGAGCCCGTCAGTCGGCCGTCCGCCAGCAGGGACAGCCGGCCGCCGGCCGCCTCCCGCGGCAGCGGCTCGACCGAGTGCCCCGCGACCCGGAACGCCGCGTCGGCCTCGGCCTTGGGGCCGGTGATGGTGGAGACGTGCACGACGCACGGGCACGGCACCGAGGGCTCCGCCACCGGCAACTCCCGGCGGAACGCGCCCTTGTCGTCGACGGTGACGGCCCGTCCGTCGGCGTTGGCGCAGGAGTCGGTGCCCCCGGGCACCCCCGTCGACGGCGTCGACCGACCGCAGATCAGCACCATCAGGATCGCCCTCGGCCGCCAGCCGCTGCCGGTCACGGTGACCGAACCGCCGGTCCCCGCCTCCGACTTGGACAGCTTCACGGTCTGCTCCCCCGCGGCCGCCCGCGCCTGCGCCTGTGCGGGGCCATCCGCGAGGGATGCCGGAAGCCCCATCGCGAGGGCGAGCACCGTCACTGTGAGCACCCGTACGCACGACGCCGGGATCCGCCTCCGCCGCCTACTGATCACGTTCGGCTCCCGTCAGCGACGTACCGCCTGGTTCCTGCGCGTCACCCACAGCACTCCGGCCGTGCCCGCGAGCAGCACCGTGCCGCCGAGCGTGCCGAGAGCGACCGCCGAGTCCAGGGGCCCGGTCTGCGGCAACTCGCCGCCCGAACCACCCGTACCACCCGTAGTGCTCGACCCGCCCGAGCCACCCGTGTCGGCCCCGCTCCCCGAACCGCCCGCGGCGGTGACGTCGAGGGTCAGGGACGGCCCGGGATCGTTGCCCGGCGTGCAGGTGGTCACCGTGCCGAGGGCCTTGATGGTGAGCACACCCGCCGTGAACTCGACCTTGCCGGTCTCCTTCGGGGTGTAGGTGCCGCTCAGGTCGTTGATCTTGATCGGGGTGTTGGCCGGGATCGCCTCCTGGTTCGCCGGCCCCGTCACCGTGAGCGTGCCGCTCTCGGCCCCGCCCAGTTCGATCGTGGCGCTCGGCGTCATCGCGCCCTTGCCCAGCTCGACCGGGCTGGACGAGACGCCCTTCTGCCACGACATCGTGATCTTGTAGCCGTCGCCGCTCTCGACGCCCTTGATGTCGATCGGCGACACCGCGGACTTGTCCCCGATCGGCGTCTTGCAGTTGTACTCGACGTCCACGACCTCGGCATGGGCCACCGGGGCGGCCATCAGCACCGCCGAGCCGGCCAGGGCCGCGAGGGTCGCGAGCGCGGCGGTTCGTTTCTGGTACGTCCGGTACGACACCTCGGCACCCCACATTCTGACGGAACATCAGATCGGCGGCTCAAGGTACGCCGGGGCCCTTGGAGAAGGAAGACACGCGCAAGTGTCGGATGTGTTCGGATGCGTGTCGACGGCTTCGGCGCACGCCTCAACGGCGGCCCCGCGGTTCACGAGAGGGAGGGCGCGGCCACCACGCGGGTGGCTGCTACGCGGGTGCTCCCAGCTCCGCCCACACCGTCTTCCCGGACTCCCCGGGGGCCCGTACGACCCCCCAGTCCAGGCAGAGCCGCTGCACGATGAACATCCCGTGTCCGCCCGGCCGTCCGGCCCGATGCGGTGTGCGCGGCGCCGGGCTGCCCGTCCCCCGGTCGGACACCTCGATGCGCAGCACCTTGTTGTCGTACCCGATGCGCAATTCTGCCGGGCCCCCGGCGTGCAGACAGGCGTTGGTGACCAGTTCGGAGACGACCAGCAGCACGTCCTCGGCCGCGGCCCGCTGGTCCGCGGTGGCGGCCGGCAGCCACCCCCACGCGTACAGCGCCTGGCGGGTGAAGTCACGGGCGAGCGGCACCACGCCGCTCTCGCCCTCGAAGCCGAGTCGACGGGGAAGTCGGCTCGCGGCGGGGGCCTCGGGCGGATCCCCGCCCGGCATCCCGGAAGCGCCGCCGGCACCCGGTTCCGGGCCGCGGTCGCCCGGCGAGAAAGGCCGGGTGGTGCTCATCAGCGCTTCACCTCACCGATTCACCAGTTCACGATTCAGGACTTATCAAGGGTGCGGGACGAAGACCCGCGGTGCATGCCGTTCACTGCTGTCATCTGTTGCGCCATCCGTACTTCCGTCACACCTCGCGGTGCACCCGTGCCACCGGGCCGTGACCCGGTCGTATCCGGGTCACCACCGACGCGTCCAGGATGTCTCCTGCCCGAGCGAACCGTCAGAACACCCACGTTTTCGGCACAGAACCTGTGACGCGAATAACCCGACGGTCGGCGTGCGACACCTGGGGTACGCCCCGGAACGTACGAGCGGCGAAGGCCGCCGAGCCGACGCCGTCGACCGTCGCGGTCGACGGCGCCCGTGACGGAGGTCACGGGCGGGCCGGTCGGCGGCCTAGTCACCCAGGGCGGCCTCAAGGCTGTCGTGGACGGTGAACACCGCGTCCGCCCCGGTGATCTCGAAGACCCGCGCCACCGCCGGGAGCATGCCCGCCAGGTGGACGCCGCCGCCCGCCGCCTCCGCCCTGAGCCGCACGCCCAGCAGGACGTTGAGCCCGGTGGAGTCGCAGAACTCCAGGCGTGAGCAGTCCACCACCAGACGGGTGAACCCCTTGTCCAGGCAGCTCTCGAGTGGCTCACGCAACAGATCGGCGGTGTGGTGATCGAGCTCACCCGCCGGGGTCACGACGGCGCTGGGGCCCTCTTCCCGCACCTCGACCCGTAGTCGGCCCGACTGTGCGCTGCCGACCGTCCCACGGTCCATGCCGTCTCTCTCCCGACCGTCGTGACTGCTGACTCGCCCTCGAACACTACGCCTTCTCCACACTCTCCGACACCCGAACAATCGCCCACAAAGGGACATTTCGCCACAGGAGGCACTTGCGACGACCTCGGGAAACCGGGTAGGGCTAGTAGTGACACCAATCGACACGGCCGGCTTTGGAGGCGCCGCACACCGCAGTGCACGTATTGGCATCGGCGGCCATATGCCGAGAACGATGGAGGACATCATGTCACCCCGGCTCGACGAATCGCATACCCAGAGGGCGACGTCGGCATCCGCCCCGGAAGAGACGCAGGACGACCTCGCCCATCATCCGGGCGACGCGCTCGCCGACCTCCCGGAGATCCCCCCGTACGACGAGGTGGGACCGGTGGACGCACGAGCCCTGTCCAAGACCCTCTTCGAGCGGCTCGAATCCCTTGAGGAAGGCACGTACGAGTACTCGTACGTCCGCAACACCCTGGTCGAACTCAACCTGGCTCTGGTGAAGTTCGCCGCCTCCCGGTTCCGCTCGCGCAGCGAACCCATGGAGGACATCATCCAGGTCGGCACGATCGGCCTCATCAAGGCGATCGACCGCTTCGAACTGAGCAGGGGCGTCGAGTTCCCCACGTTCGCGATGCCGACGATCGTCGGCGAGATCAAGCGCTTCTTCCGCGACACGAGTTGGTCCGTGCGGGTGCCGCGCAGACTCCAGGAGCTCCGACTCGACCTGGCCAAGGCCGGTGACGAGCTCGCTCAGAAGCTCGATCGCGCTCCGACGGTGGGAGAGCTGGCGGAGCGCCTCGGGCTGACGAACGACGAGGTCGTCGAAGGCATGGCGGCGTCCAACGCGTACACCGCCTCGTCGCTGGACGCCCAGCCCGAGGAGGACGACTCCGAGGGCGCCCTGGCGGACCGGATCGGCTACGAGGACCACGGCCTCGAAGGCATCGAGTACGTCGAGTCCCTGAAGCCGCTGATCGCCGAACTGCCGCCGCGCGACCGGAAGATCCTGTCGCTGCGGTTCGTGGCCGGCATGACGCAGTCCGAGATCGGGGACGAACTGGGCATCTCCCAGATGCACGTGTCCCGGTTGCTGTCGCGCACGCTGGTGCGTCTGCGCAAGGGGCTGACGCTGGAGGAGTGACCGTCCGAACCGTCCGTCGCGACGGAGAGCGAAGTCGGCCGGGTGCGGTGGGAGTTGCGACACTCCTGACGTACCCGGCCGAACCGTTCCCGGCGCGACCCCTGTCTCCTCCCCTCCCACCCCTTACTGCAAGAAACCCCTTCCCCTCGGTTCACCTTCAGCCACTATGGTCACGCGTCAGACTGTTCGGTATGCCAGAAGCCGACGGGTGGACACACGGGGGTGCGAGGAGGAGGCACGAGGATGACTCGGGCTCGGGACGAGCGCCCCGGCGGCGACGACGGCCATGAGGACCACCGAAACACCGGCGCGCCGGGCGCACGCCCTGACGACGGGTCCGAGCACCGGTACGCGAACGCGTCCGACACCCGCCTCACCACGCTGTTACGTTCCGACTCACCGACCGCGTACGCGGCCCTGCGCGAACTGCGCGAGCGCCACCACCCCTCGGTCCTCTCCTACGCCCGGCTGTGCGCCGCGAGCGAGTCCGCGGCACGGGAGCTGGCCACCCAGGCGTTCACGGTCGCCGCCAAGGAGACGGCCCGGGGTGTCGAACCGACCGTCCCCTGGCGCCATCGGCTGCTCCTGCTGACCGCGCGGGTCGCCGCCGGCTGGGCCACCGACGGCGGTGCGACCGGTCTCGCCCCCGCCCTGCGGGCCGTGCTGGACACGACGGGCCCCGGAGGCCGAGTCCCGCCCCTGCTCGCGGCGTTCGAACAGCTGCCGCCCCGGCCGCAGGGCCTCATCTGGTACGGCGTCGTGGAGCGGGAACCGGACGACCGTACGGCCGTTCTGCTCGGCCTCACCGCCGACGACGTCACGTACAAGCGGGAGTCCGCGCTCCACGCCCTGCGCCAGGCCTGTCCGCGCGTGCGGCTGGCCGCCTCGGACGACCCGCGCTGCCAGGACTTCCGCCGGCTGATCGAGGAGTCCGTACGGCCCGACACTCCTCGCCACAGCACCGATCTGCAGGCCCACATGGAGCACTGCCCGCACTGCGCCGGCGCGTACGAGGAGCTGTGCGCCCTGCGCGACAGCCCGCGCACGACCCTCGCGGAGGGGTTGCTGCCGTGGGGCGGTACGGCGTACACGCGGGGCGCGACCGGGACGCGGGCCGAGGGCTCCGCCGGGGCGGGAACGGAGACGGGCTCAGCAGCTGCGGCCGAGGCTTGGGCCGCCATCCCTGCCGGCCCTGGTTCCCGTTCCGATTTCAGTTCCGGTGCCGGTGCCGGTTCGGGTTCGGGTTCGGGTGCCGTTCCGGGTTCGGGCAGCGGATCCGATGTCTGGGCTGGGGAGCGCGCGGCGAGTGGCGCGGGAGCGGTTGCCCCGGACGGGTCGGCCGGGTCGGACGGGGCGTGGCTCGGGTCCGGCATCGATGGCCGAGGCGGTGCGGGGAGGGGGCGGGCCCTGGACCGGTGCGGGAGTCGGTGGCGGGGCCGGCGGAGAGCGGCGGTGGAGCGGTCCGGAGTGTGGGCTGGAGCCGGTCGTTGCGTCCGAGTGGTGGGGAGGACGAAGCCGGGGCCCCGGGCTCCACGTGGTCGTCGTCGCGTCGGGTCGCGTTGACCTCGGTGGCGCTCGGCGTGGCGTTGGCGCCGCTGTTGGCCTTCCTGGTGTTCTCGGGGTCGGTCGGCTCGTCGTCCGACGACGAGGGCTCCGGCACCACGTCCGCCGTTCCTCCCCGGGCGCGGTGCCCCGACCGTCCCGCCGAGCCCGAAACCGTCCCCGACCCCTCGGAAACCGCGAGTCCCTCGAAGCCCCCGCGAAAGGAGAAGCCGACGCGCAGCCCGAGCCCGAGTCCGTCCGACACGGGTTCACCGACGCCGTCGCCACCGTACGGAGGGCCGCTGAGCGGCGCCTACACGCAGGTGGTGAATGTCGCCTCGGGGCTGTGCCTGGACATCCGGGGCGAGTTGGCGAAGGGCACCGACGTCGTCACGGCCAACTGCTCCTCACGCGCCACCCAGCGCTGGCGGCTCGACTCCGGGCGGGCCGCCCTCCAGTCGTTCGCCGATCCCGACCTGTGCCTGGACAGCCGTGGCGCGGTCGACGACGGCGTGGGCATCTGGGAGTGCGACTCGCTCGACGGGGACAACGGCGACAACCTCAGGTTCGAGGTCGACTCCCGGGGGGTGATCCGCCCGGCGATCGCGGGGCAGTTCGCCGTGACGCCGGACGCGCTCGGTTCCGTCGGCTTCACCGTGGCGTCGGGGCGCGACGGACAGCGGTGGCGGGCCGGGGCCGGACCGGCCCCTTCCTGAGACCGTCCCCAGAAGGCGTCCAGGGCGGTCCGGGACCGGTCAGACGACGCGGACGCCCCTGCGCCACACGGCCGTGACCAGGGGCACTCCCGGCCGGTAGGCGAGATGGACGTGGCTGGGCGCGTCCAGCAGCGCGAGGTCGGCGTACGCGCCCGGCGTGAGGCGTCCGATGTCGTCGCGGCGAAGCGCCCTCGCGCCCCCGGCCGTGGCCGACCAGACGGCCTCGTCCGGCGTCATCCCCATGTCCCGCACGGCGAGCGCGACGCAGAAGGGGACGGACGAGGTGAAGGACGAGCCGGGGTTGCAGTCCGTGGAGAGGGCGACGGTGACGCCCGTGTCGAGGAGGCGCCGGGCGTCCGGCCACTCGGCGCGGGTGGAGAACTCGGCGCCGGGGAGCAGCGTGGCGACCGTACGGCTGTTCGCGAGGGCGTCCACGTCGGCGTCGGTGAGATGGGTGCAGTGGTCCGCGCTGGCCGCGTCCAGTTCCACGGCGAGCCGGACGCCGGGGCCGTAGGAGAGCTGGTTGGCGTGGATGCGCGGGTGCAGGCTCCTGGCCTTGCCTGCCGTGAGGATCGCGCGGGCCTGGTCGCCGTCGAAGGCGCCCTTCTCGCAGAAGACGTCGATCCAACGGGCGTACGGGGCGCAGGCGTCCAGCATCTCGCCGGTGACGAGGGCCACGTAGGCGGCGGGGTCCTCGGCGTGATCCGGGGAGACGATGTGGGCGCCGAGGTAGGTCACCTCGTCCGTGTGACGCGCGGCGATGCGCAGCGCCCGTGCCTCGTCCTCGACGGTCAGGCCGTAGCCCGACTTGGTCTCGAAGGTGGTCGTGCCCTGGCGGAGGGCCTCGCGGAGGTAGCGGGTGAGGTTGGCCTCCAGTTCCTCGTCGGTGGCGGCGCGGGTGGCGGCGACGGTCGTGCGGATGCCGCCCGCGCTGTAGGCCCGGCCGGACATCCGGGCGTTGAACTCGGCGGTCCGGTCGCCCGCGAAGACGAGGTGGGAGTGGGAGTCCACGAAGCCCGGGATCACCGCCCGCCCACCGGCGTCGACGCGATTGTCAGTGGCGGGTGCTTTGCTTTGATCACCGGTCCACGCGATGCGTTCACCGTCGATGACGACGGCCGCGTCCTGGATCAGTCCGAGGGGGGAACCGTCGCCGAGGGAGGGGTCGTTGGTGACCAGGGCAGCGATGTTGGTGATGAGCGTGCTGGCGGTGCTCGCCGAGTGGGCGGGGCTGTCGGTCGTCGGGCTGCTCATGGCGTCCTTGGTTGCCTGGTCGGCGGTCGGGTCGGGTTCGGGAGCGAAGTGGGGTTCGCGGGCGGAGTCGGGTTCGGGGGCTGAGTCGGGTTCGGGGCGGGTCGCTCGCTCGTGCCGCCGGGGTTCATCCGCGCAGTGCGGCGACGGCGTCCGCGAGGGCTCTCGGCACATCCGGTACGAGCGCGTGCGCCCCGTCCCGTACGACGTGCCGACCTCCCACCACCGTGTGCGACACGTCTGCTGCCGACGCGGCGAATACAGCCGTCTCCGCGCCGAGTCGTGGAGGCGGCCCCGCTGTCCTGACGGAGTCGAGCGCGATCGTCGTGAAGTCGGCGAGCGCTCCCGTCTCCAGGGCGCCGGCGTCGTCCCAGCCGATCGCCGCGTGGCCGTCGGCCGAGGCCGCCCGCAGCAGGGCAGCCGCCGTCCAGTGTCCACGCGTACGGGTCCGCAGCCGCTCGTTCAGCTCCATGGCCCGCGCCTCTTCGAGCAGGTCGACGACGGCGTGGCTGTCGGAGCCGAGGGAGAGCGGGGAGCCCGCGCGCTGCAGGGCGACGGCCGGTCCGATGCCGTCCGCGAGGTCCCGTTCGGTGGTGGGGCACATACAGGTGCCGGTGCCGCTGCCGCCGAGGAGGGCGATGTCCTCGTCGGTGAGGTGGGTGTTGTGGACGCCGGTGGTGCGGGGGCCCAGCACACCGTGGTCGGCGAGGAGCCGGGTGGGGGTGCAGCCGTGCGCCGCGTGGCAGGCGTCGTTCTCCGCCGTCTGCTCCGACAGGTGCACATGGAGCGGGGCCCGCCGTTCCTCGGCCCACCGCGCCACCGTCGCCAACTGTCCCGCCGGCACGGCCCGTACGGAGTGCACGGCCGCACCGATCCGCGCGTGATCCCGGTCCTTGAGAACTGAACAGCGTTCGGCCCAGGCCTCGGCCGTGCCGTCGGAGAAGCGGAGCTGGTGGGGGTCGGGGGCCTTGCCGAAGCCGGCGGAGAGGTAGGCCGTGTCGAGGAGGGTGATCCGGATGCCCGCCTCGGCGGCGGCCTCGATCAGCGCCTCACCCATGGCGTTCGGGTCGGCGTACGGGGTGCCTCCGGGGGCGTGGTGCACATAGTGGAACTCGCCCACGGCCGTGATCCCGGCCAGCGCCATCTCCGCGTACACGGCCCGCGCGAGGGCGTGATAGGTGTCCGGGGTCAGCCGGTCCGCCACCCGGTACATGACCTCGCGCCAGGTCCAGAAGGTTCCCGAGCCGACCTGGACGGTGCCGCGCAGGGCCCGGTGAAAGGCATGGCTGTGGGCGTTGGCGAGACCGGGCAGGGTCAGGCCGAGCAGGACGACCGCGCCCGGGGGCGGGGTGGGCGTGCCGGTGCGCACGGCGCCGACGCGGCCTTCGGTAGTGACCGTGAGGGTCACGCCCGGCTCGACGTCGGTGCCGAGCCAGGCGTGTTCGAGCCAGTAGGTCGTCTCCGTCACCTGCGGGCCAGCCCTTCCAGTACGTCGGCGAGCGCGGTCACCCCGGCCAGGCAGTCGTCCTCGGCGGCGTGCTCGGCCGGGGAGTGCGAGACGCCCGTCGGGTTGCGTACGAACAGCATGGCGGTCGGGACTGTCCCGGAGAGGATCCCGGCGTCGTGTCCGGCGCCGGTCCCGAGCACCGGCACCTTCAGGTCGGCCGTGTCCCGGCCCAGGATGCGGGCGATCTCGTCCCGCAGGGCGTGTTCGAACTCGACGACGGGGGTGAAGGACTCCCGGACGACGTCCAGTTCGACGCCGTGCTCGTGGGCGACATCACGGGCCGCCTCCTCGATCGCCCCGACGACCGTGTCCAGCGTCGTCTGGTCCTCGGCACGGGAGTCGAGCCAGCCGCGTACGAGGGAGGGGATGGCGTTGACGCCGTTCGGCTCGACGGAGATCTTGCCGAAGGTGGCGACGGCTCCGGCGAGCCGGGCCTCACGGCGGGCGGCGAGCACGGTCTCCGCGTACGACAGCATGGGGTCCCGGCGGTCCACGAGCCGTGTGGTGCCCGCGTGGTTGGCCTCGCCGCGGAAGTCGAACCGCCACCGGCCGTGCGGCCAGATGGAGCTGGCGATGCCGACGGCGTCGCCGGAGAGGTCCAGGGCCCGGCCCTGCTCGACGTGGAGTTCGACGAACGCGCCGATCCGTGCGAGCCGTTCCGGATCCGGTCCGATGCCCTCCGGGTCGTACCCGGCCGCCTCCATGGCCCGCGGCAGAGTGACCCCGTCCGCGTCGGTCAGCCGGCCCGCCTGCTCGACGGTCAGGTGCCCGGCGGCGAGCCTGGACCCCACGCAGGCCAGCCCGAACCGGGCGCCCTCCTCGTCGCCGAAGTTGACGATGGCGAGCGGCTTGTCGAACCGGGCGCCCCGGGCGCGGAGTTCGTCGAGCGCGGCGAAGGACGACACGACGCCGAGAGGGCCGTCGAAGGCGCCGCCGTCGGGCACGGAGTCGAGATGGGACCCGGTGACGACAGCGTCCCCGGCGGCGGGATCGCCGAGCCAGGCCCACTGGTTGCCGTTGCGGTCGACCTCGTAGTCCAACCCCCGGTCCCGGGCCTGCTCCTCGAACCAGGCCCGGCACTCTGCGTCGGCCCCGGTCCACGCGAACCGGCGGTATCCCCCGGACTCGGAGTGGCGGCCGATGGGCCGAAGCTCCCGCCACATCGTATGAAAGGAGGCCCCACCGGCGACGGGCTGCGCACCACCGCCACCGGGCACGGCCGCCGGCCGGTGGCCGCCGCCGGCCGCCTCAGGCTGCACCCCGTCGGACCGGTCACTTCCCCGTACAGGCTGTGGGCAGTCGTTCCGCAGGGCGATGGGGGTGCCCCCGCTCGAACGGAGTTGAGAGTGGGGGAGGGTGGGCACAGCCGGGCCCGCAGTCGGCGACGAGGCATCAACCCCCACCGGGGAGTCTCCGCTTCGTCCGCCCTCACTTCGGGTCACGCGTCGCCACCCTCGCGCATCGGCACCCGTACGCCCCGCTCGTCGGCGACGGACTCCGCGATGTCGTACCCGGCGTCCACGTGCCGGATGACGCCCATGCCGGGGTCGTTGGTCAGTACCCGGCGGATCTTCTCGCCGCCCAGCTTCGTGCCGTCGGCCACGGTCACCTGGCCGGCGTGGATGGAGCGGCCCATGCCCACGCCACCGCCGTGGTGCAGGGACACCCAGGACGCCCCGGAGGCCACGTTGACCATCGCGTTCAGCAGCGGCCAGTCGGCGATCGCGTCGGAACCGTCGAGCATGGCCTCGGTCTCGCGGTAGGGGGAGGCGACGGAGCCGCAGTCGAGGTGGTCGCGGCCGATCGCGAGCGGCGCGGCCAGCTCTCCGGAGGCCACCATGTCGTTGAAGCGCTCGCCGGCCTTGTCGCGTTCGCCGTAGCCGAGCCAGCAGATGCGGGCCGGGAGGCCCTGGAAGTGGACGCGCTCGCCCGCCATCCTGATCCAGCGATGCAGGGACTCGTTCTCGGGGAAGAGGTCGAGGATCGCCTTGTCGGTCTTGGCGATGTCGGCGGGATCGCCGGACAGAGCCGCCCACCGGAAGGGGCCCTTGCCCTCGCAGAACAGCGGCCGGATGTAGGCGGGGACGAAACCGGGGAAGGCGAACGCCCGCTCGTAGCCAGCGAGTTGGGCCTCGCCCCGGATGGAGTTGCCGTAGTCGAAGACCTCCGCCCCGGCGTCCTGGAAGCCGACCATGGCCTCGACGTGCCGGGCCATGGACTCGCGGGCGCGCGTGGTGAAGCCGGCCGGGTCCTTGGCCGCGTACGAGGCCATGTCGTCGAAGTCGACGCCGACGGGCAGGTAGGCGAGCGGGTCGTGGGCGGAGGTCTGGTCGGTGACGATGTCGATGGGGGCGCCCATGGCGAGGAGCTGCGGGACCAGGTCGGCGGCGTTGCCGAGCACGCCGATGGACAGCGGACGGCGGGCGTCACGGGCCTCGACGGCCAGCTGGAGGGCGTGGTCGAGGGAGTCGGCCTTGACGTCGAGGTAGCGGTGCTCGATGCGGCGCTCGATGGCGCGGGGGTCGCAGTCGATGCAGAGCGCGACGCCGTCGTTCATGGTCACGGCGAGGGGCTGGGCGCCGCCCATGCCGCCGAGGCCGGCGGTGAGGGTGATCGTCCCTGCGAGGGTCCCGGAGAACTTCTTGGCGGCGACGGCGGCGAAGGTCTCGTAGGTGCCCTGGAGGATGCCCTGGGTGCCGATGTAGATCCAGGAACCGGCGGTCATCTGCCCGTACATGGTCAGCCCGAGCTGTTCCAGCCGGCGGAACTCCTCCCAGTTGGCCCAGTCGCCGACGAGGTTGGAGTTGGCGATGAGGACGCGGGGGGCCCACTCGTGGGTCTGCATGACGCCGACGGGGCGGCCGGACTGGACCAGCATGGTCTCGTCCTGCTTGAGCGTCCTCAGGGTGCGGACCATGGCGTCGAAGGAGCGCCAGTCGCGGGCGGCCTTGCCCGTGCCGCCGTAGACGACGAGCTTGTCCGGGTGCTCGGCGACCTCGGGGTCGAGGTTGTTCTGGAGCATGCGCAGGGCGGCTTCCTGCTGCCAGCCCAGGGCGCTGAGTTCCGTACCGCGCGGGGCTCGAACAAGACCGGGGGGCGGCCCGTAGGGCCTCGGCTGAGGGCGGCGGTGGGAGACGGGCGGGCGGGGTCCTGACACGGGTCTGCCTCCAGCTCTATACAGCAACTATTCACATCCTGACTTGCTGAATAGAGCTAGTCAATACGCCGGTAGGGCCAGCGGCGGCGCGCCGTGGATGTTTGGCTGGACACACTGGCCCTATGGGTGCGGACGACGACACGACGACGGGGGAAGAGATGGGAGACGTGACGAACGGGACCGAAGGGGAGCGGCCCGGCGGTCTGCACGACGAGGAGGAGGCCGAGCGCACGCTGCGGCTGTTCGACACCGACGGCGAGCGGGTCGCGCGACGGGACGAGGCGGTACGGGCGGCGGTGGAGCAGGGGCTGCTGGGCCCCGGCGAGCCGGTCGTCGCCCTGCTCGACGTGACCGGGATCCGGGCGTCGGCCGGGGCGCTGCGCAGGGCCTTCGACGCGGTGACGGCGCCGGGGACGCCGGTGCTGCACGCGTTCGCGGTGAAGGCGACGCCGCTCGTGCCCGTGTTGCGGCTGCTGCGCGAGGCGGGGATCGGCGCGGAGGTGGCCAGCGCCGGGGAGCTGGCCCTGGCGCGGGCGGCCGGGGTGCCGCCCACGCTGACCGTGCTCGACTCCCCCGCCAAGACGCCGGCCGAGCTGCGGGAGGCGCTGGCGCTGGGCATCGCCGTCAACGCGGACAACCCGCAGGAGCTGGACCGCATCGACGCGCTCGTCCGGTCGGCCACCACCCGCTCGCCCGTCGGCATCCGGGTGAACCCGCAGGTCGGCGGTGGCGCGATCGACGCGTTGTCCACGGCGACGGCCACCTCGAAGTTCGGGGTGGCACTCCGGGACGAAGGCGCCCGGGAGTGGGTTGTACGGGCGTATCTGGAGCGGCCGTGGCTGAGCCGGCTGCACGCGCACACCGGGTCGCAGGGGATCCCGCTGTCGCTGATGACGCGGGGGATCACGGAGACGTACGAGCTGGCGGAGGAGATCAACCGGCGGATCGGGCGGCGGCAGATCGACACGATCGACATCGGCGGCGGGCTGCCGGTGAACTTCGCGTCGGAGGCGGCGACACCGACGTACGAGCAGTACGCACGGTTGCTGGCGGAGGCGGTGCCGGGGCTGTTCGACGGGCGGTACGGGCTGGTGACCGAGTTCGGGCGGTCGCTGCTGGCGAAGCACGGGACGGTCGTCGCCCGGGTGGAGTACACGAAGAGCGCGGGCGGCCGGGCCATCGCGGTCACCCACGCCGGGGTGCAGGTGGCGACCCGGACGGTGTACGCGCCCGGGTCCTGGCCGCTGCGGATCGCCGCGTACGACGCGAAGGGCCGCGCGAAGGAGGGCCCGGCGGTGCCGCAGGACGTGGCGGGGCCCGCCTGTTTCGCCGGGGACCTGCTGGCGGAGGGGCGTTCGCTGCCGTTGTTCGAGCCGGGGGACTACGCGGCCGCGCTGGACACCGGCGCGTACTACTTCGCGCACCACTACGCGTACAACTCCCTGCCCCGGTCCGGGATCTACGGGTACGCGCCCGGGGAGGGGCAGATGCGTTTCGCGGTGGTGCGGCGGGCGCAGACCGTGGAGGAGATCGTGGCCGAGGCGGGGGGAGCGGAGCGGTCGGGACTGCTGAGGCTCTGATCGGCACCTGTCGGCTCGCGCCCGTGAAGGAGTTGCTCGCGCCCCGAGTTCGCAGAAGCTCCCTCTCGCACGCCCCTCGCGCCCCTCAGAATGGTGGATGCGCGGCGTTCCGTCCGCGCCCGCCATGCAGGTCGGCCGCATAGGTCCACCTCAGCGCGCCGGGCCTGCTCCCGGGCCCAACAGCGGTGAAAAGCAGGCAAGTCGACCCACCTTAGTCACCTGTCCGCATGTTCCGCTGGAAAATGCCAGATCTCTCACCCCTCGCGCACACGTTGCGTAGCGTCTGCGTCACTCAGCCGAACCGCAGGCAGGAGGGGAGCCACGGTGCCCGGAATCGACGAGTGTCTGGTGGAAGCCATGAGGCTGCCCGGTGCCTTGGGCGCCGCGGTGGTCGACTGGACCAGCGGACTGGCGCTGGGCACGGTCGGGGAGGCACCCGGCGGTGACCACGAGACGACCGCGGCGGAGGCGGCGGAGCTCGCGCGGCTCGCGGCGGAGCACCGGGCGTTCGCGCCGGAGGAGGGTTCCGACTGGTCCGGGGCGGATCTGCCGGTCGAGGACCTGATCGTCAGCAACCGGGACACGTACCACGTGCTGCGGTTCGTGCGGACGACGTTCGACAGCAGTGTGTTCCTGCACCTGTGGCTGGCGCGTACGGACGGCAACCTCGCGCTGGCCCGGATCCGGCTCGGCGAGATGGCCGGACGGCTGGTGCTGGCATGAGCGTGATCACCACACCGGCGCCCCCGCTGCCCGTGCGCGGAGAACACTTCCGGCAGGCCGTCTCCCCGATGCTGAGCCGGCTCGCCGCCGAGCGGGCCACCGGCGTCCTGCTGCGCGAGAGCGGGTCGCTGTACCTGTCCGAGGGGAAGGTCGTGCACGCCGAGAGCCCCCGCTCCCCGGGCCTCGACGTCCTGCTCGCCACCGGCGGCATCCTGGACTCCGACGGCTGGCGGGAGGCGGTCGACACGGCCGGGGCGGGGCTGCGGGTGGGGCGGT
Source organism: Streptomyces sp. MNU76 (assembly GCF_020982545.1). Taxonomy (GTDB): domain Bacteria; phylum Actinomycetota; class Actinomycetes; order Streptomycetales; family Streptomycetaceae; genus Streptomyces. Next base: position 67,885 of record NZ_JAJKLK010000022.1, read on the forward strand.
TCCTGGTGGACAGCGGCCGGGTCGCCCGGGGCGCGCTGGAGCTGTGCCACTCGGGCGCGCTCTTCGACGCGGCGTACTTCGTCCTCGGCCCGAGCAGCGCGCCGGCCAGCTTCCGTTACGGTGCCGCGCACTGGCTGGGGCCGATCCGGCCGGTGCCGGTGGCCGCCGTGGAGCGTGAGGCCCGGCGCCGCCGCGACCTCCTGCACCGCATCTGGCCCGATCCGGCGACGGACGAGGCTCCGCTGGTCAGAGCGGTCGGCCTGGACGCACCGCCGGTCCCGGCCCGGCAGGGAGCCGTGCTCGGGCAGGTCGACGGCTTCCGCACGGCCGCCGAGATCTCCCGGAGCCTGGGGCGCCCCGCCTTCCACACCCTCGTGGACGTGCGAAGACTGGCGGCGGCCGGCCTCATATCCACGGCCCGACGCGGCCCGGCCCCGGCACCGCCGGCTCCCGCAGGGCAGGCGTCCACCATCGGCTGCCACACCTTCCGGCCGGCCCTTCCCTTCCACCCGGGCCCCACCAGACCCGGGCCCTCCACCATTCCTCCACCACCACCTCCACCACTCCACCGCTTCCCTCGGCCGACTGCTTCCACCACCCCACGGCACCACCAGTCGAGGTCAGACCACCCCGCGCCACTCGCCCGCACCGGCTCCCACCGGCCGACCCCGGCCGTTCGCGCCCGCTCGCTTCACCCGCCCCCGGGTACCTCACCCCGGTCGTCCCCGGGCACCCGCACCGTCCGACACCGGCCGTGACACGTCGGCCGGGCTCACGGCCGGTGTCGAGGCGCCGCCCCTCACCCCACCTTGGCCGCTCACCACCCCCGACCCCGACGTGGCTCTACTGCAAAGGCTCAGGGATGCGCTGGAGGCCCTTTGAGCGGCAGCGGGAGCGTCCCGCCGAGAGGAGACTGCTCATGGCCGCGGAGGCCGAAGTCCTCGACGAACTGCATCGGTTGAGGGCCCGTGTACCCCAGTTGACCGGCGCGCTGGCGGCCAGCGTGGACGGGCTGGTCCTCGCCCACGACACCCCTGGCGTGGAACCCGAAGGCCTGGCGGCGCTCACCGCGGCCGCGCTCGGCGTCGCCGTACGGATGACGGACGCCGCCGGGCGGGGCGATCTCCGTGAACTGCTGCTGCGCGGCGACCAAGGCTATGTGGCGACGTACGCGGCGGGTTCCTCCGCCGTACTGACGCTGCTGACCCAGGACCGCGTCAACGTGGGCCGGCTGCACCTGGAGGGCCGCCGGGCGGGCGGCCGGATCGGCGAACTGGTGGATGCCCTGCCACGGCCCGACGAGCAGGCCGCGACGGGCGCCAGGGCAGTCACCAGGAACCCGGCCCGGTCCGTGGCCAGGACCAGCGGCGCACTTGGCGCCGACGCGACCACGGCCGCGACCTCGCCCCAGGCGCCGGCCAAGGCCACGGTCAGGTCGACGATGCCCCGCCGGACGCCTCGCGCCACCACCCCACGCCCCACCCCCGAACCACTCCCAACACACCTACCACCAGTGAGAGTTGAAAGGACACCGCACACCATGACCAACACCGAGACCGCGCTGAAAGAGGCCCTCGCGACCATCGAGGGCGCGACCGGCGCCGCCCTCGTGGACTACACCAGCGGCATGGCACTGGGCACGATCGGCGGCAGCAAGGGGTTCGACCTCACCGTCGCCGCCGCCGGGAACACCGACGTCGTCCGCGCCAAGCTGCGCACCATGGAACACCTCGGCCTCAAGGGCGAGATCGAGGACATCCTGATCACCCTGACCGACGCGTACCACCTGATCCGCCTGATCACCGGGCGCGGCGGCAACGGCCTCTTCCTCTATCTGGTGCTCGACGCCAAGCGCGCCAACCTGGCCATGGCCCGGCACCAGTTGCGGCGGATCGAGGCCGAGTTGGAGGTCTGACCGCCCTGATCCGACGGCTCCGGCGGCGCCCCCCCCACCCGGGGGAGCGCCGCCCGCGCACGCCTCGGCTACCGTGTCCGACCTCGAACGACAAGGGGAGGGTGACCGTGGCAAGAGCGGTACGGGGGACGGTGCCGGCGCAGCTGGCCTTGCTGGCCGGGGTGCTGACGGGCTGCTCGGAGCCGGCGGGGGACGACGGCGCGAAGCCGTCGGCGAGCACCAGCGGCGCGGTGTCCGCCGAAGGGAAGGACACCGCCGCCGGCACCGAGGAGGCCGCGAAGAGCGGCGGCAGTGTCGGCGCGGCCGGCTCCGCCTGCCCCCTCCCGGTCACGTTCGACACGGCCGAGAAGTGGCGGCCGGAGGCCGTCGAGACCGGCACGCCCGGCGCCGGCGGCGGTTCCGAGGAGGACGAACTCGCGGCCGACCTGGCCGAGGGGCTGCTCCGGCAGGGCCCGTTCACCGCCGCGTGCGAGATCGACGCCAAGCCGGCCGGGAACATCGGCTTCATCCGCGTCTGGACGGGCGAGAAGGGCGCCGAGGAGGACGACGCGGAGGCGCTGCTCAAGGAGTTCGTGGCGGCCGAGGGGGACACGAGCGAGGCGAAGTACAGCGAGTTCACCTCCGACTCCGACGTGCGGGGCACCGAGGTCGAGTACCTCTACACCAGTGAGGCGCTGGACGAGACCAAGAAGGAGGGGGCCTTCATCGCCGTGACCCCGGACGGGCCCGTCGTCGTCCATCTCGGCGGCCTCGACACCCAGGAGCACGAGCAGATGCTCCCGGCGTACGAGCTGGCCAAGCGGACACTGAGCACGACCTGATCGTCCTCCCGGCCCCGAGGTCCGGTCGCGCAGGCATCCACGGGCCGCGACCGGGCATGAGTCCCCCGGACGGATCACCGACCGGGGGAGGTTCTCTTGTCCACTGCCGAAGGCACCGCCGCGGCACCCGCGCCCGCCGAGGAGACCGGCCTCAAGCGGGTGCTCGGCCCCAAGCTGCTGATCCTCTTCGTGATCGGCGACATCCTCGGCACCGGCATCTACGCGACCACGGGCAAGGTCGCCGGGAAGGTCGGGGGAGCGCTCTGGCTGCCCTTCGTGATCGGCTTCGTGGTGGCGATCCTGACGGCGGCGTCGTACGTCGAACTGGTCGGCAAGTACCCGAAGGCGGCCGGGGCGGCGCTCTACACGCAGAAGGCGTTCAGGGTTCCCTTCCTGACGTTCATCGTCGCGTTCATGGTGATGTGCTCCGGCCTGTCCTCCGCGAGCGCCGCCGCGCGTGCCTTCAGCGGTGACTATCTCGACGAGCTGACGAACGGGGCCCTGCCGCCCACCCTCGTCGCCATCACCTTCATCGTCCTGCTGGCCGCCCTCAACCTGCGAGGCGTCTCGGAGTCGGTGAAGACGAACGTGGTGCTGACCCTGGTCGAGCTGACCGGCCTGCTGATCATCCTCACGATCGGCGCCTGGGCGGTGTTGAGCGGTGACGGCGAGCCGTCCCGGCTGACCGAGTTCGAGGCGAGCGGCACGGGATACGCCCTGCTCACCAGCGTGCTCGGCGCCACGGCCCTTGGGTTCTTCGCCTTCGTCGGGTTCGAGGACTCGGTGAACATGGCGGAGGAGACGAAGAACCCGACCCGGACCTTCCCCCGCGCGATCTTCATCGGGGTGGCCGTGACGGGCACGATCTACGTGCTGGTGGCCCTGGTGTCGTCGCTGCTGGTCGACGCCGGGACCCTGGAGGGCTCCAGCGGTCCGCTCCTCGAAGTGGTGAAGGCCGGCGGGGTGGACTTCCCGCCCGAACTCTTCGCCCTGATCGCCCTCTTCGCGGTCACCAACTCGGCCCTGATCAACATCATGATGGCCTCCCGCCTCTGCTACGGCATGGCCAACGAGCGCATCCTCCCGCCCGGTATGGCCCGCGTCCTGCCCCGCCGCCGTACGCCCGTCGTGGGCATCGTCTTCGTCACCCTCCTCGCGATCGGCCTGGTCTCCACCGGCGAGATCGAGGGCCTCGGCGACACCACCGCGTTCCTGCTGCTCTGTGTCTTCGCCGTCGTCAACATCGCGGTCCTGGTCCTGCGCCGTGACCGCGTCGACCACGCCCACTTCCGGACGCCGACGGCCCTGCCGGTGCTCGGCGCCCTGACGGCCCTGATCCTGGCGAGCCCGCTGGCCGACCGCCCGGCCGACGTCTACATCCGCGCGGGCGTGCTCCTGGCCATCGGCATCGCCCTGTGGGCAGTGAACAAGCTGGTCCTGCGCACGCGCGGCGAATAGCCCCCGCCCCGCCCCCGGGCGAGCCCAGGAGCCCCGCGGCGTCGGGCGGCGGGCCTACGCCCGGCGGCCGCCCCCGGGTGCCGCGTCGCCCGCTTCGATGCCCGTGAGCCGGTAGCCGGGCACCCGCTTGCCCGTGGGGCGGCCGGCCCGTGCGGACAGCCAGTCCACCCGGACCCAGAAGAGCTGCCCGGCGGCACGTTCGCGGCGGCCGAGCCAGACGGCCCTGAGCCGGAGGCCGGTGCCGAGGCCGGCGAGGAGCAGGCCGCCCGCCGCAGGGAGGGCGAAGGAGGAGCCCAGGGCGGCCGCGAAGCCGAGCAGCAGCCACCAGCGGTGGCCCCGGCGCCAGGCGCGCAGCGTCACGGCACGGTCCTGGAGGACATCGTGCTTGCCGGCGCGCACGGCCTCCCGCGCGGGCGCGAGATACCGGCCGCGCCCCACCCACGCCACCGCGGCGGCCGCGACGATGAACACGGCGGCCCCCGCCAGCACCCCGATCCGCCGCCCGGTCAGCCCGGACGGCAGGACACCGATCCCGGCCGCGAGCACCCCCAGCCACCACAACGGCGCCGCCCCGGCCCGCACCACGACGGCCACCCGAGCAAGCCCCTGCCCTCCGCGCGCCATGCTCCCCGCCTCCCATGAACCCCAGGTCGTACGACAGTCGCGGGCACGCTAGCGGGAGAACGTGAAACGCGCCTGAGAATCGCGAACCTCGGCCGATCGCGCGGACTGCTCCACGACGCGGACTACTCCACGAACAGTCCCCTGGTCGCGGCCCTCGCGTCGAACTCCTCCAGCCGGGCCTGGGCCTCCGGCAGGTCGTCGCACATGGCCTCCAGGAGCACCCGGCCCAGCAGCATGGGGGCGCAGGCCGTGTCGAAGGCGAGCCCGGTGCCGACGGCGGCGGGCAGCAGCAGGTCGGAGACCTTGGCGACGGGCGCGAAGGCGGAGTCGGCGACCGTGACGACGAAGAGCCCGGCCTCCTTGGCGTACGCCAGGCTCTCGACGACCTCGCGGGGATGCCGGGGCAGCGCGAAGCAGAGCAGCGCGGTCGCGCCCCCGCGCACGGCCGCGTCGATGCGGTCGTGGAGCATGCTGCCGCCCTCGTGCAGCAGCCGTACGTCGGGGTGGACCTTGGCGGCGAAGTACGCGAACCCGTACGCCTGGGAGGCCGCCGCCCGCAGTCCGAGCACCGGCAGCGGCCGGGACGCGGCGAGCAGCCGCCCGGCCCGGGCCACCGGGGCGGGGTCGGCGAGCACCTCGGCCAGATGCCGCAGGTTCTCGATCTCGGCCTCGACGGCCTGCTGGTACTCGTTGTACGTGGTGGTGTCCGGGGCCGGCTCGGCGGGCCCGACGTCCCGCAGGTGCCGGCGCAGCGCCGGGTAGCCGTCGAAGCCCAGCGCCACCGCGAACCGGGTCACGGACGGCTGGCTCACCCCTGCCAGCTCGGCCAGTTCCACACTCGACAGGAACGGCACGTCCGCCGCCCGTCGCACCATGCTGTGGGCGATGCGCCGCTGGGTGGGCGTCAGCCGGTGCCCCTCGAAAAGCGTCTGCAGCCGCGCGGCGGGACCATCCGTCACGCCGCCCGTGCCCTTGTCCGCGCTCATGACGCGCTCCCCCTCAGTGGGTCCGCCTGGACGTCCGTCCAGATCTGGGTGAACCGATCGAGCAGTACGGCCGCCGCGCCCACGTCCGCCGTCAGCGGCCGGTCGGCCGGGTCCGGGTCGAGCACGGCCTCCGCGAGTTCCAGCGCGCGTCCGACCGGCAGCCCCGGGTCCGGCCGCAGGTCCCGCTGACGCAACGCCCGTACGGCCGCGACCAGTTCACAGCCGACGACGAGCCGGTACGCGCCGCACGCCCGCAGCGTCTGCCGGGCGGCGAGCGAGGCGAAGCTGGCCTGTTCCTCGACGCCCCGGGAGAGTACGGCGTGGCCGAGCGACGCGGGCGCGGAGAAGGCCCGCAGGTCACCGAGGGCGGCCCCGGCGGCGTACTCCAGGATCATCACGCCCGAGGAGGCGGGCTCGTGGTCGGCGAGGAAGGGCCGCAGCCGGGTGTACGCGGGCTCGTTGAGCGAGGAGAGCCGGGAGGTCGACAGCCGGGCCACCTGGGTCACGGCGAGCCTGAAGTGGTCGAGGGCGAGGGCGAGTTGGGCCTGGTAGAAGCCGCCGTGGTGGTACGCGGCCATGTCTTCCGGGATGATCAGCGGGTTCTCCGCCGCCGCGTTGATCTCCACCTCCAGGACGCCCTCCAGCGCGTCCGCCGCGTCCAGCGCGGGGCCGTGGATCTGCGGCAGGCACCGGAAGCCGTACGGGTCCTGGATCCGCCCCAGCGGGGGTGTGGGCCGCTCGGCCGCCCCGATCAGCTCCCGCATGCGCCGGGCCACCTCGCGCGACCCCCGGTGGGCGCGCGCGACGTGCACGGGCGCCGCGTACGCCTCGTGCGAGCCGTCCACGGCGAGCAGCGAGAGCGCGGCGACGACCTGCGTGGCCGCGATCAGCCCGCGCAACTCGTGCAGCGCGAGCGCGGCCTGCCCGAGCGTGAGCGCGTTGCTGCTGATCAGCGCGAGGGCGTCATTGTTGTCCAACGGCTGCGCCTCGGGCACGCCGGCACCCGGCCCGCCCTCATGCTCCGACCGCGCCTCCGGCACCCCAGGCACCCGCCACGGATGCTCCCCCGCGAGCGCCAGCCCCACCTGGGCCAGGGCCGCGATGTCGCCCGTCCCCACCGAACCGAACTCGTTGACCACGGGGTGGGCCCCGCTCTCCAGCGCGGCGCAGAGCGCGGTGACCACGGTCGGCCGGAGCCCCGCGCCGCCCGCGAGCAGCTGGTTGGCGCGTACGGCGAGCATGGCGCGCACCTGCCGGGCGGGCAGCTCCTCCCCGATGGCCCCGGCGTGACTGCGCAGCAGCCGCAGGCCGTGCTCGGCGGCGGCCTCGGTGGGCACGTCCTCGGTGCGGTTGGCACCGACCCCGGTGGAACGGCCGTACACGCGCCCGGCCGCCGCGATCAGCCGGGCGGCCTCCCAGGACTCCTCGACCCGCCGCACGGCCGCGCCGTCGGGCACCGGCCGTACGACACCGTCGGCGAGCCGGACGACGTCGGCGACCCCCAGCGCACACCCGTCGAGGACGACGAGCCCGGCCCGCCCGTCCGGCGCGGCCTGCCCGGCCTGCCCGGCCCGCGCGGCCTGCGCGGTGACGGCGGCGGGGACGTCCGTCACGCCCATGATCCGAGAGGACATACCCGTAGCCTCCTCAGCTCCGGCGGAACCGCATATTCAGACACCGAGAACTCTGCATGAGACTATGCAGGCCGGGCAAGGGCGGCCGGACGGGAAACGGGGAGAGCCGTACGACGACTGGGGGGCTAACCCCAGTGCCGGACGGCTCCCGGCTCCCTACCGTGAAGAGCATGACCGGTATGGATGCCCGTGACGCGCAGCTCGGCGAAACCGAGCTGAAGAAGGAACTCGCCGCCACCCTGCACGCCCGCAGAGAACTGGGCGAGGACTACGAGTCCGCGCTCGTCGACTCGTTCCTGGAGAAGGTCGACCAGCGCATCGACAGCGCGGTCGACCGCCGGGTCCGGCGTCAGGTGGCCGAGCAGCAGATGGTGGTGGCCCGTGGCAGCCGCTCCCCCGACAGGTCCACCGACAGCTGGGGCGAACGCTACGGCTTCGGCGTGGTCTCCCTCGTCGCCGCCATCCCCCTGTCCGGCATCGGGGGCGGAGTGGCCGAACTGCCCGGCCTGTTCGTCACCTGGGCGGGCATCGTCGGCGTGAACGTGGCCTGGGCCCTGCGCAACTCACCGACCCTGGGCAGGCGCCGGGGCAAGAGCGGGGAATCGGACTGGGAAGGGTGACCTCCCCGCGTTCCCGGAGCGCGTTCCCGGAGAAGGCGGAGGAGATATGCGCGGGGACCGCCGCACCCCCGTGTGACGGGGGGCGGGACGACGGCGGTCCCCGCGAGGGACGCGGGCCGGGTCAGGACCGGGCTGGCGCGTCCTTGGCGTCCATGGAGGTCCGGGAGCCGCTCCGGAGGTCCTTGACGCCGTTTCGGTTGCCGGCCGGGGCGGGGAGCCGCTCCCGCCCTGCCGACACCCACTAATGTGCCGGACCCGTGTTAAGCGGGTGCTGCGCGGACGTGACGCGCTCGTACCACTTCTGCGAAGTCAAACCCTCGACTCGCGCAATTCTTCGACGAAGAAGGGCCCTTCCCGGGATTTTTCCCCCAATCAGGCGCCCCACCCGTCGGCAGCGGCCCCTCCCCTCAGGCAGAAGGGCCCTCCCTCAGACAGCGGCCGCTCCCGTAGCCCGGCGCGGCCGGCAGCAGCCCTACTGCTTGACCCCGCCCTTGGCGAGGAACGCGAGCAGGTCCTGTCGGCTGACCACACCGGTCGGCTTGCCCTCGACCAGCACGATGGCCGCGTCCGCCGACCCGAGCACGGTCATCAGGTCGCCCACCGGCTCACCGGAGCCGACCTGCGGCAGCGGCGCCGACATGTGCTTCTCCAGCGGGTCGTCGAGCGAGGCACGCTGGGTGAAGAGGGCGTCCAGCAGCTCGCGTTCGACGACGGACCCGACGACCTCGGCGGCCATGACGTCCGGGTGGCCGGCGCCCGGCTTCACGATCGGCATCTGCGAGACGCCGTACTCGCGCAGCACCTCGATCGCCTGACCGACCGTCTCGTCCGGGTGCATGTGGACGAGGGACGGAATGGCGCCGTGCTCCTTGTGGCTGAGGACGTCGGCGACGCGCGCGCTCGGTCCCTCGTCCTCCAGGAAGCCGTAGTCGGCCATCCACTCGTCGTTGAAGATCTTGCTCAGGTAGCCGCGCCCGCTGTCGGGCAGCAGGACGACCACGATGTCGTCCGGGCCGAGCCGCTTCGCGACCTCCAGGGCGGCGACGACGGCCATGCCGCAGGAGCCGCCCACCAACAGGCCCTCCTCCTTGGCCAGCCGCCGGGTCATCTGGAAGGAGTCCTTGTCGGACACGGCGACGATCTCGTCGGCGACGGTCCGGTCGTACGCGGTCGGCCAGAAGTCCTCACCGACGCCCTCGACGAGGTACGGCCGCCCGGACCCGCCGGAGTACACGGAACCCTCGGGGTCGGCGCCGATCACCTGGACGCGGCCCTCGCTGGCGTCCTTCAGGTACCGGCCGGTGCCGGAGATGGTGCCGCCGGTGCCCACGCCCGCCACGAAGTGGGTGATCCGCCCCTCCGTCTGCTCCCACAGCTCAGGGCCGGTCGAGTGGTAGTGGGAGAGCGGGTTGTGGGGGTTGGAGTACTGGTCCGGCTTCCAGGCACCGGGCGTCTCGCGGACCAGCCGGTCGGAGACGTTGTAGTACGAGTCGGGGTGCTCGGGGTCGACCGCCGTGGGGCAGACGACGACCTCGGCGCCGTACGCCCGGAGCACGTTGATCTTGTCGGTGCTCACCTTGTCGGGGCACACGAAGATGCACTTGTACCCCTTCTGCTGGGCCACGATGGCGAGGCCCACACCTGTGTTTCCGCTGGTCGGCTCGACGATCGTGCCGCCGGGCCGCAGCTCCCCGCTCTTCTCCGCCGCCTCGATCATGCGCAGCGCGATGCGGTCCTTCACGGAACCGCCGGGATTGAAGTACTCGACCTTGGCCAGGACGGTCGCCTGGATGCCCTCGGTCACGCTGTTGAGCCTCAGCAGCGGGGTGTTGCCGACGAGGCTGATCATCGAGTCGTGGATTTGCACCGTTGTCTCCGGAGCCGCAAAAAGGGATGGTCGTAATGTCCAGCCAGCCTAAGCCCCGTCCTCACTGTTCTCCTCCCTGTTCACCTTCCGCCGGGATTGGCCGAGGGCCGATACGGGGCAAGGAGTGGGTGTACGGGTACGAGGAGGTGGCGGCGACGCATGACGAGCATGTCCAGAGCAAGGGTGGCCCGCCGCATCGCGGCGGGCGCGGCGTACGGCGGTGGCGGCATCGGGCTGCTGGGTGCGGCGGCGGCGGGTGTGCTGCTGGCCGAGGTGCGGATGGCCAAGCGGGTCGTGGGCAACGGGCACAGCCCGCACCCGCCGAGCGCGGAGGGCGTGTACGGCCACACGCACGGCAGCCGGTACGGCCGCGCGTACGGCTACGGCTCGTACGGCAGTTCATACGACGTCCCCGACGATCCCCCGCTCCGGCTCGTCATGCTCGGCGACTCCACCGCCGCCGGCCAGGGGGTCCACCGGTCCCGGCAGACCCCGGGCGCGCTGATCGCCTCCGGGCTCGCGGCCGTCGCGGAGCGCCCGGTGCTGCTGCGCAACGTCGCGCTGCCGGGCGCCCAGTCGGACGACCTCGACCGGCAGGTGGCGCTGGTCCTGGAGGACCCGGCCCAGGTGCCCGACGTCTGCGTGATCATGATCGGCGCGAACGACGTGACCCACCGGATGCCGCCGACCCGCTCCGTGCGCCACCTCTCCGCGGCCGTACGGCGGCTGCGGACCGCCGGGGCCGAGGTGGTGGTGGGCACCTGTCCCGACCTCGGCACGATCGAGCTCGTGCAGCAGCCGTTGCGCTGGCTCGCCCGCCGGGCCTCGCGGCAGCTGGCGGCCGCCCAGACGATCGGAACCGTCGAACAGGGCGGACGTACCGTGTCGCTGGGCGACCTTCTCGGCCCCGAGTTCGAACAGAACCCCCGGGAGCTGTTCGGGCCCGACAACTACCACCCCTCCGCCGAGGGGTACGCGACCGCGGCGATGGCCGTGCTGCCGACGGTGTGCGCGGCGCTGGGTCTGTGGCCGGCGGAGGAGGAGCGGCCGGACGTCAGCCGCCGCGAGGGCTTCCTGCCGGTGGCCCGGGCCGCCGCGGAGGCGGCGTCGGAGGCCGGTACGGAGGTCACGGCGGCGATGCCGACGGGGCCGCGCGGGCCGTGGGCCCTGCTGAAGCGACGCCGTCGCCGGCGGGTACCGGCAACGGACCCGACCCCGGCCACCCCTGCGGAGGCCCAACCGGGCGCCTCATAGCCCGGGGGGTGCGGGTTCGTCGGCGGGTGCGGGTTCGGTGGGGCTTCTCGCGCAGTTCCCCGCGCCCCCGAAAAGCCGGGGCTGCGCCCCTGGCTTTTCCCCGCCGCCGGACGGCTTTGTGTCCGCCGCCGATCGCCCTTCAGCCCACCGCCCTCGCCTTTCAGCCCGCCGCCGCTCGCCTCCCGGTCCACCGCCACTCGCCTCGCAGCCCGCCGCTACTCGCCTCGCAGCCCGCCTCCAGTCGTCAGTTTCCTTCGGCCCGGCGCCGTCGCCTTTCAGAGCCGCCGCGGGGCCCGGATCTTTTAGGGGCGCGGGGAACTGCGCGAGCAACCACGAAGCACCTCCAGTCGCCCGGTCACAGGCACCCCAACCCCCAACGCGCCCGAAGGCACCCCGCGCACCCACCCCACAAAGCAAGCGCTTAGAAAAGTGCGGTCGGCGTCACACCCTCTTGCCCGTGACCCGGACCATACGTACGGGTAACTTCCCCCACAGCCCCGCTTTCCGTCGCATGCCAATGGAGCCGTGATGCCCGAAGCCGTGATCGTCTCAGCCGCCCGCTCCCCCATCGGCCGCGCTTTCAAGGGCTCGCTGAAGGACCTGCGCCCCGACGACCTGACCGCCACCATCGTCGCGGCCGCCCTCGCGAAGGTCCCGGAGCTGGACCCGAGGGACATCGACGACCTGATGCTCGGCTGTGGCCTCCCCGGCGGCGAGCAGGGCCACAACCTGGGCCGCATCGTGGCCGTACAGCTGGGCATGGACCACCTGCCGGGCTGCACGATCACCCGTTACTGCTCCTCGTCGCTCCAGACCTCCCGCATGGCCCTGCACGCCATCAAGGCCGGCGAGGGCGACGTCTTCATCTCGGCCGGCGTCGAGGTCGTCAGCAGCAGCGCGCGCGGCACCAGCGACATCCCCACCGCCCGCAACCCGCTCTTCGCCGAGGCCGAGGCCCGCACGGAGGCGGTCTCCAAGTCGGTCGGCGCCTCCTGGCACGACCCGCGCGAGGACGGCCTGCTCCCCGACCCGTACATCTCGATGGGGCAGACCGCCGAGAACCTGGCCCGCCAGTGGGGCGTGACCCGGCAGGAGATGGACGAGTTCGGCGTCCGCTCGCAGAACCTCGCCGAGGAGGCCATCGGCAAGGGCTTCTGGGAGCGCGAGATCACCCCGGTGACGCTGCCCGACGGCACGGTCGTCAGCAAGGACGACGGCCCGCGCGCCGGCGTCACCCTGGAGGCCGTACAGGGCCTGAAGCCGGTCTTCCGCGAGGACGGCCTGGTCACCGCCGGCAACTGCTGCCCGCTGAACGACGGCGCCGCCGCCCTGGTCATCATGTCCGACACCAAGGCGCGGGACCTCGGGCTCACCCCGCTCGCCCGGATCGTCTCCACGGGCGTCTCCGGCCTCTCCCCCGAGATCATGGGCTACGGCCCGGTGGAGGCGTCGAAGCAGGCCCTGTCCCGCGCGGGTCTCACCGTCGACGACATCGACCTGTTCGAGATCAACGAGGCCTTCGCCGCCCAGGTGATCCCCTCCTACCGCGACCTGGACATCCCGCTGGACAAGCTGAACGTGAACGGCGGCGCCATCGCCGTCGGCCACCCCTTCGGCATGACCGGCGCCCGCATCACCGGCACGCTCATCAACTCCCTCCAGTTCCACGACAAGCAGTTCGGTCTGGAGACGATGTGCGTCGGCGGCGGCCAGGGCATGGCGATGGTCATCGAGCGCCTCAGCTGACCGAGCGGCCCCGTGCGCGGCCGTGACCACACGGACGCGCACGGTGATGCCGTGGCCCGGAGTCCCCGGAAACCGTGGGGCTCCGGGCCGTTTTGTGATCCAATCTCCCCCAGGATGTGACCTATCTCCCCCCGGAGAGCGATTTACGCAGGTCAGAGCCGCTTCAGCACCAAACACCGGGACAAGTTTCATGCCCGTTTCGTGACGTTACGCACTGACAGCTGGTTAGTCCGCCCTTCAAGCTGATGTAGGAAGTCGGGGGTCGACTTTGAACCGGGAGTACGTCAGTGAGCGCTATGCCGATCGCCTTGCTGCTCACCACGGCCGCCACCGCCGCCGTGGGCGTCGCCGTCCTGCGCACCCTTATGGGTCTGCGCCGACAGGTCGCTGCCTTGCGCACCGAGCTGGCCGAGAGCCGGGCCGCCGGGACGCGCGCCCTGGTGCCGGCCGCCCGTCCGGCGGCCGACACGGAGGAGATACGCGCCGCCGTCGCCGAGGCCCTCGCCGAGGAGAGGGAGCGTGAGCTCGCCGAGGCCCGGGCCTTCTGGGCCGCCCAGGAGTCCCGTGACGTGACCGACACGCCTCCGCTGCTGGGTCTGCCCGAGAGCGACCTGTTCCTGCCCCGGCAGTCCGATTTCGCGGGCCTGGAGCACCTGGAGCCGGTGATCGAGACCGGCCTGGAGAGCGACGACTACGCCGGGGACTCCGCCGAGCTGGCCGCGGCCCGTCGCCGTCACCCCTCGCACCCCGATTTCGTACCGGTGCAGTCACCCGTCACCAACGACCACGAGCGCACGGTCGCCTGCCTGGAGGACCTCGCCGCGTCCCGCACGGAGCTGGCCGACGTCCGTCCGGGCCCGCTGGGCACCCTCGACGTCTACGTCTTCGCCGACGGCACCACCCTGTGCATGACCCCCGGCCACCGCGAGACCGCCGAGCGCCTCGCCACGGCCCTCCAGACCGGCGACGTCCCCGTCCTCCTGGGCGGCTCGGGCATCTCCGGCGCCTACACGCTCACCTTCGAGTGCGGCGAGGACATGGTCTACATCCTGGCGGACAGGGTGATCGCGTCGCTGTAGGGCGGCACCTCTCACGCCGCCGGGTGGCGCAGCGCCCTTCAGGGGCGCAGGGAGCCACGCGAGCCCCTCACACCCCGGCCCGCCGCTGAGCCTCCTCCACCAGGGCCACCGCCTCCGCCAGCGCGTCCTCGTCCCCCAGCACCAGCGCGAGATCGTTTCCGGCGACGGTCACCTGGTCGGCCGCCGCGAACATGCCCACGTCCGGCATCTCGTGGAACGGCCCCTCGGGCGTCTCCAACCGCTGGGCGCGCAGTGCCAACTCCCTGGCCAGCGCCAGCGCCTCCGCGGCGGCGCTCCGCTGGAGCCGGCTCTGCGGGGCCGCCCGCAGCCGGTCGGCGAAATGATCCACGGCACGGGTCAACGGCGTCGTATCAAGCACGCCGCGAGAGTACGCGCCTCCGCCGGACTGTTGCCAACAGGCCGCCACTCAGGCAACGTGACCTGAAGGACCGGCTTACATTCCCTTTCGTCCGGAGGCGCCGATGTCCCAAGTCTTCTCCGAGGAGACCCATCGCAACCTGCTCGCCCGCATCCCCCACTGCACCGGTCGTGAAGTCTCCGACTGGATCCGCAAAGTCGACGAAGGCCCCGCTCTCTTCAATTTCGAGGAGAAGGTCAGCTGGCTCCGGCACGAGTACGACCTCGCGTACGGCCACGCCAAAGCGATCATTCACGAGTACGACCTGAGGAGGGCCGCGCGGAAGCTCCGGTGAAGCCGCCGAGAACTACGAAGGGCCCCCGAACCGCGAGGTTCGGGGGCCCTTCCACGAGTCCACGAGGGGGAGGCGGCTGGGGTCGGTCCCGGCCGCGCTCGTCACTCCTAGTCGTCGCCGCTGAAGATGGCGACCAGGCGGAGCATCTCGATGTAGATCCACACGAGGGTCATGGTCAGGCCGAACGCGGCCAGCCAGGCCTCCTCGCGCGGGGCGCCGTAGGCGATGCCATCCTGGATCTGCTTGAAGTCCAGGGTCAGGAAGAACGCGCCGAGCAGGATCGCCAGGATGCCGACGATCGCGCCGAGCGGGCCCATGCTGCGCAGTCCGCCGTCGGGGGCGAGCCCGAAGACGACGAGCAGCAGGTTGACCGCCATGACCAGGATGAAGGCGATCGCGATGGTCATACCGATGCGGGCGTACCGCGCGGTGACCCGGATCCAGCCCGCCTTGTAGACCAGGAGGGTGGCTCCGGAGACGGCCATGGTGCCGAGCACCGCCTGGAAGGGCGCACCGCTCCACTGCGCGTTGAACATCTCGCTGAGCACGCCGAGGAAGACGCCCTCGAAGGCGGCGTACGCCAGGATCAGCGCGGGCGAGGCCTTGCGCTTGAAGGACTGCACCATCGCCAGGACGAAGGCGATGAGCGCGGCGCCGATGGCCAGGCCGTAGCTCGTGGGCGACACCGGCAGGAGGGCCCAGGCGAGGACCGCGCCGACGACGACCGTGCCGAGCGTCATGGCCGAGCGCATGACGACGTCGTCCATGGTCATGGCGCCCGTGCGGGCCGGGGCCTGCGGCGGGGTGCCGTGCTGGACGCCCTGCTGGGCGTACGGGTTCGTCGCGTACGGGTTGCCGCCCTGCTGGGCGTAGGGGCTGCCCTGGGTGCCGACAGCTGCTCCCCCGGCCTGCGGCGCGGTGTTGAAGCCCGCGTAGCCGTTGTCGCGGCTGAACCCCCGTCGCGAGAAGACCGGGTTGCTGCTCCTCATTTCACTCCTCCATGGCCACCCTGCGTGGCCTTGGCTCAAGAGTAATAGGTAGGCAAAGGATTGACCCTAGTGCTTGGGAAGGATCTTTTCCCCTGCCCTGACATCGAACACGCTACGCGTCCCCATGATTCCCCGCCCCACCCCTCAACCCGACCCCACGCCGCTACACCCCGTGACCTCCCAGAGACTTGCCGCGCCCCCCGGGTCACCCGACCCGCACCCAAGGTCGACACCCACTGGTACTGAAGGCCTTGTCGCTCTCCTTGACGGTGACGGTGCCGGGCCCCGAGCCGCCGTCGGCGGTGGGCGCCGGCTTGACCTCCGGTGGTGACTCCTGACCTCCGGTGGTGAGGGCCGCAGGGCGGGGACATCGCCGTGATCGCCAGAGCAAGGAGAGGGGGTGACCGCGTGCGTGAGGCGGCTGCTCCGGCGTCGGCCGGGGAATGCCGGACGACGGGTGGCGCGGCGAGCGCGGGGCGCACCTTGGCCTGGGAGGTGTGTGGGGGTTTGGGAGGAAATGGGCCGGTTTGATCGGAGGTGCCCGGAACCGGACTTGAACCGGTACGCCCGCGAGGGGCAGCGAGGTTTAAGCTCGCCGTGTCTGCATTCCACCATCCGGGCAGGCCATGGGCTCCGCGCTGAGGTCCCGAGCCTATCGGGACGCTTCCCCCGAACAGTCGAAGAGCGGACCGATGTTGTCTTATTTTATTGACGTCTGAGGGTGCATCAGCCCACGGAACACGCCATCCGCACTTGCCAATAGCCTTACGGACGGCAAGACCGCCCGTGTGCGGAATGACGGAATTTCACCGCCCGAACGAGCGGTCCCTCGTGTGACACGCGCGGTGACGCGGTGACTCGTGTCGGTCAGGCCCCGCCACTCGGGTCGGAGCCCGCCGTCATTCCCAGGTATGACGCGACGCCTGCCGGTCAGTCAGAAGTCGGCCCCCGGAACCGGAACAGCGGCTGACTACACGGCGCCCCCGCGCCGAGACGATGGAGCCCTCCACGAAACGAGCAGCGAACGGCCCCGGCATGCCCTCGGCACGCGCCACGAACCGGCCCGTCGCCCGGCCCCCGCCCGGCCGTTCCCGCACACCCCAAACGCCGTCGTCCCGACAGGAGTTCCACCCGTGACCACCACCCCTCTCGCCGCCCGGTCCACCGCCGTGGCCGCCCGCGCCACGGAACTGTCGAAGGTCTACGGACAGGGCGAGACCCGAGTGGTCGCGCTGGACCAGGTCACCGTCGACTTCCGGCAGGCCCAGTTCACCGCGATCATGGGCCCCTCGGGTTCCGGCAAGTCCACGCTGATGCACTGCGTGGCCGGCCTGGACACCTTCTCGGCCGGTTCCGTCCGCATCGGCGAGACCGAACTGGGCTCGCTGAAGGACAAGCAGCTCACCAAGCTGCGCCGCGACAAGATCGGCTTCATCTTCCAGGCGTTCAACCTGCTGCCGACACTGACCGCGCTGGAGAACATCACCCTCCCGATGGACATCGCGGGCCGAAAGCCGGACAAGCAGTGGCTGGACACCGTGATTCGGATGGTGGGCCTGGCCGACCGGCTGAGCCACCGGCCCGCCCAGCTCTCCGGCGGCCAGCAGCAGCGCGTCGCCGTGGCGCGGGCGCTCGCCTCACGGCCGGACATCATCTTCGGGGACGAGCCCACCGGAAACCTCGACTCGCGCTCGGGCGCCGAGGTGCTGGGCTTCCTGCGCAACTCCGTACGGGAGTTGGGGCAGACGGTGGTGATGGTGACGCACGACCCGGTGGCCGCGGCATACGCGGACCGGGTCATCTTCCTCGCCGACGGGCGCATCGTGGACGAGCTGCACGAGCCGACGGCGGACCTGGTGCTGGACCGGATGAAGAGGTTCGACACCAAGGGGCGTACGAGCTGAGGGAGTTCGCCACCCTGGCTCACATCCCCCGCGCGCATCCCGCGCACCGCGCACCCGCGCACACATCCACACCCACACCCGCTCCGGCCTGCCCGCCCCGACCCCAGGACCCCTTCATGTTCCGTACCGCCCTGCGCAACGTGCTCTCGCACAAGGCCAGGCTTCTCATGACCGTGCTCGCGGTGATGCTCGGCGTGGCCTTCGTGTCCGGCACGCTCGTCTTCACCAACACCATCTCCGACGCGCTGCAGAAGAGCTCGGCCAAGGGCTTCGACCAGGTGGACGTCGCGATCCGGCCGGGGTACCAGCCGGACGAGGGCGACACCGTCGCCGACCAGCCCAAGCTGACTCCCGAGGTGCTGGAGAAGGTCGAGCGGGCGCCCGGCGCCGAGTCGGCGATCGGTGTGGTGAGCGGGTTCACCGCCCTCGCCGGCAAGGACGGCAAGCTGATCGGCGGCGGCTTCCAGTCGCAGGGCGGAAACTACTGGGGGACCGACGATCCCCGGTACCCCATCCGGGACGGCGGCCGCGCGCCGAAGGGCGCGGACGAGGTCGCGATCGACTCGGAGACCGCGAGGCGGGCCGGGTACGAGGTGGGCGACACCGTGCGGCTGTCCGTCGACGGCCCGGTCCTCACCCCCACCGTCAGCGGCATCTTCACGACGGACGACGGCAATGTCGCCGCCGGTGGCAGCCTCACCCTGTTCGACACGGCGACCGCGCAGAAGCTCTTCCACATGGAGGGCGAGTTCGGCACGATCAACGTGACGGCGGCGGCCGGCACCAGCCAGGCCCAGTTGCAGAAGTCCGTCGAGGACGTCCTGCCGAAGGACTCCGTCCGCACCACCACCGGTCAGCAGCTCGCGGACGACCAGGCCACGCAGATCGCCGCCGAGATGAGCGGGCTGAAGAACGCGCTGCTGGTCTTCGCCGGGATCGCCCTGTTCGTGGGCACGTTCATCATCGCCAACACCTTCACCATGCTGGTGGCCCAGCGCACCAAGGAGCTGGCGCTGCTGCGCGCGGTCGGCGCCTCCCGCCGTCAGGTGACGCGCTCCGTGCTGATCGAGGCGTTCGTGGTGGGCCTGGTCGCCGCGGTGACCGGCCTGGCCGCCGGTGTCGGGATCGGCGCCGGGATGCGGGCGCTGATCAGCAGCCTCGGCGAGACCGTCCCCGCCGGCCCGCTGGTGGTCTCCCCCGGCACGGTCGCCACCGCGCTGCTCGTCGGCGTACTGATCACGATGCTGGCGGCCTGGCTGCCGGGCCGCCGTGCCGCGAAGATCCCGCCGGTCGCGGCGATGAGCAGTGTGCACGCGAAGGCGACGACCAAGTCGCTGGTCGTACGGAACACGATCGGCGCGCTGTTCGCCGGCGCGGGCGTGGCCACCGTGCTGTACGCCACCACCATGGACGGCTCGGACGGGCAGGCGCCGATGGGCATCGGCGCGGTGCTGCTGATCATCGGTGTCTTCGTCCTCACCCCGCTCCTGTCCCGCCCGCTGATCGCGGCCGCGGCGCCCCTCATGCGGGTGTTCGGGATCTCCGGCAAGCTCGCCCGGCAGAACTCCGTACGCAACCCGCGCCGCACCGCCGCGACCGCCTCGGCGCTGATGATCGGCCTGACGCTGATCACCGGGATGACGGTGATGGCGGGCAGCCTCCAGACAGCCATCGGCAAGATGGCCGCCGACGCGATCAAGGCGGACTACGTCGTCTCGATGGCCAACGGCAACTACCTCTCCCCGGACGTGGAGAAGAAGCTCTCCACCACCGAGGGAGTCACCGCCGTCTCACCGCTGCGCAACGCCGAGTCCCGGATCGGGAACGAGACCGAGTACCTCACGGGCGTGAACGGCACGGCCATCGGCAAGCTCACCAACCTGCCGCTGGACAACGGGACGTTCAAGGTCGGCGGCGGGCAGGTCGTGGTGGACGCGGACACCGCCGGGCGGCGCGGCTGGAAGGCCGGTTCCGAGTTCACCGCCGGGTTCGAGGGCGGCGAGAAGGAGAAGCTGACCGTCTCCGGGATCTACGAGAGCAACGAGCTGATCCGGGGCATCCTGCTGGACAACGCGACGCTCACGAAGCGGCTGCCGGCCGGCGCGGAACCGGCGGACATGATGGTCATGGTCAAGACCTCGGCAGGCGCCTCCGACGCCACCAAGGACCGGCTGGAGAAGGCCCTCGGCGAGAACCCGGCGATCAAGGTCCAGAGCGGACAGGACCTCTCCGACGACATCGCGCAGATGTTCACGCTGATGCTGAACATGCTGTACGGCCTGCTCGCGATGGCGGTGATCGTGGCCGTCCTCGGCGTGATCAACACCCTCGCCATGTCGGTGTTCGAGCGCTCGCAGGAGATCGGCATGCTCCGGGCGATCGGTCTCGACCGGCGGGGCATCAAGCGGATGGTCCGTCTGGAGTCCCTGGTCATCTCCCTCTTCGGCGGTGTCCTCGGGATCGGCCTGGGTGTCTTCTTCGGCTGGGCCGCCGGCGAGCTGATCGCCAGCCGGATGCCCACGTACGAACTGGTCGTCCCCTGGGCCCGGATGGCCGTCTTCCTCCTCCTCGCCGCCACCGTCGGCATCCTGGCCGCCCTGTGGCCGGCCCGCCGCGCGGCGAAGCTGAACATGCTGGCCGCGATCAAGTCGGAGTAGCCGCACGGGAGACAGCGGGAGCCCGGCGGGAGACATACGGACGGGGGCGCGTACATGGCCGTACGCGCCCCCGTCCGGGCGTTCAGGCCCCCCAGGTCCGGGCCCTGAGCGGGAGGCCCGACGCACCCCCTTCCGGCGGCCGTACGGCCAGTACCTGGTTGACGCCGAGGTGGTTGCGTTCGAAGCCGAGGGCGGAAGCGGCCATGTACAGGCGCCAGACCCGGGCGCGACCGGGGCCGACCAGGGCGACCGCGTGCGCCCAGCGGGCTTCGAGGTTGGTGACCCAGGCGCGCAGGGTCAGGGCGTAGTGCTCGCGCAGGGACTCCACGTCGCGGACCTCGAACCCGGCGCGTTCGATCTGGGTGACGGTGGTGCCGATCGGGGCGAGTTCGCCGTCCGGGAAGACGTACGCGTCGATGAAGCCGTCGACGGAGTACGCGCTCTCGTCGCGCCGCGGCCGCCGGGAGATCTGGTGGTTGAGCAGCCGCCCGCCCGGGGCGAGCAGCCGGTACAGATCCTCGGCGTACTCCAGGTACCGGTCCGCGCCCACGTGTTCGGCCATGCCGACGGAGGAGATCGCGTCGTAGGGCCCGTCGACGACGTCGCGGTAGTCCTGGACACGGATCTCGACGCGGTCGGTGAGGCCCTCGTCGGCGACGCGTTTGCGGGCGTAGGCGGCCTGCTCCTGGGAGAGGGTGACGCCGACGACACGGACGCCGTACTCGCGGGCGGCGTGCACGGCCATCGAGCCCCAGCCGCAGCCGACGTCCAGGAGCCGCTGCCCAGGGCGCAGGTCGAGCTTGCGGCAGATGAGGTCGAGCTTGTCGTGCTGGGCGGCCTCCAGGGTGGTGGTGCCGTCGGAGGCGGCCCAGTAGGCGCAGGAGTACACCATCGACGGGCCGAGGACGGCCTCGTAGAAGTCGTTGCCCACGTCGTAGTGGTGGCTGACGGCACGTCTGTCGGTGCGTCTGGTGTGCCGGTGGCGGCTGCGGACCTCCTCGCGGGGAGGTGCGGGCGGGACCAGGACGGCGGGGCCGGCCAGCTTCAGCAGCTCCTTGACGGCCGTCCGCGCCCGGGGGTCGCGCAGGACGTCGGGGAGGCTCCGGGCGGGCTCGTCCCGCTCCCACACGTGTGCGGCCACCAGGTCCAGTACGGCGTACAGGTCGCCCTCGACCCGGAGGTCACCGGCGACCCAGGCGCGGGCCAGGCCCAGTTCGCCGGGCTTCCACAGCATTCGGCGCAGGGCCCTGCGGTTGCGTACGACGAGGGCGGGGGCCTCGGGCGGTCCCGCCGTCGATCCGTCCCAGGCCCGCAGGCGGACCGGGAGCGGGGCCCCCGACAACTGCTCGAACAGGGTCTTCAGCCGCGACGCGGCGTCCTGCATGGCGCACACCTCCGTGACAACAGATCCCGGAATGTCCAACGCCACGGTAATCACCAGGGAGGCTGCGTCGTATTCCCTGTGCGAGGTGTGTTGTTCGGCCGCGGGTGCGTGGGGGCTGGTCGCGCAGTTCCCCGCGCCCCTGAAGGACCAGGCCCTGCGGGCCCGAAAGCACGGGGCGCAGCCCCTGCTTTCCAGGGGCGCGGGGAACTGCGCGAGAAGCCCCACCGGGCCCGCGGTCGCCCACGAAACCGAACCCCCACCCCTGCCGCGCACGCCAAAAGGCCCCCCGCACCACGGATGGCGGGAGGCCCTTCGGACGGGTCAGGAAATCAGGAGGCCTTGGCCTTTTCCCCGGTCTTGCTCGCAACAGCGACCGGCGCCGGCTTCGCCGCCTCGTAGAACTCCTCGCGCGGAGTCTCGATCGCGCCGAGGGAGACGACCTCGCGCTTGAGGAACATCGCGAGCGTCCAGTCGGCGAAGACCCGGATCTTGCGGTTCCAGGTCGGCATGGCGAGACCGTGGTAGCCACGGTGCATGTACCACGCCAGGCGGCCCTTGAGCTTGATCTTCATCTTGCCCATGACGATCATCGCGACGCCCTTGTGGAGGCCGAGGCCCGCCACCGCACCCTTGTTGGAGTGCGCGTACTCCTTCTGCGGGAAGCCCCGCATACCGGAGACCACGTTGTCGCCGAGGACCCTGGCCTGACGCAGCGCGTGCTGCGCGTTCGGCGGGCACCAGGCGTTCTCGATGCCGGCCTTGCGGGCGGCGACGTCCGGGACCTGCGCGTTGTCGCCGGCGGCCCAGATGTAGTCGGTGCCGGTGACCTGGAGCGTCGGCTGGGCGTCGACGTGGCCACGCGGGCCGAGCGGCAGGCCGTAGCGGGAGAGGACCGGGTTCGGCTTGACGCCGGCGGTCCAGACGATCGTGTTGGAGTCGACCTCCAGGCCGTTCTTCAGCACGACGTGGCCGTCGACGCAGGAGTCCATGGAGGTGTTGAGGTAGACCTCGACCCCACGGCCCTCCAGGTGCTCCTTGCCGTAGCTGCCGAGCTTCGGGCCGACCTCGGGGAGGATCTTGTCGGCGGCGTCGACGAGCACGAAGCGCATGTCCTCACGGGACACGTTCTTGTAGTACTTCGCGGCGTCGCGGGCCATGTCCTCGACCTCGCCGATGGTCTCCGCACCCGCGAAGCCACCGCCCACGAAGACGAAGGTCAACGCCTTGCGGCGGACGTCCTCGTCGGTCGTGGAGTCGGCCTTGTCGAGCTGCTCGAGGACGTGGTTGCGCAGGCCGATGGCCTCCTCGATGCCCTTCATACCGATGCCCTGCTCGGCGAGGCCGGGGATCGGGAAGGTGCGGGAGACCGCGCCGAGCGCGATCACCAGGTAGTCGAAGGGCAGCTCGTACGCCTCGCCGACCAGCGGGGCGATCGTGGCGACCTTGCGGTCCTGGTCGATGGTGGTGACCCGACCGGTGAGGACCTCCGCCTTCGGCAGCACGCGTCGCAACGGGACGACGACGTGCCGGGGGGAGATGCTGCCGGCGGCGGCTTCGGGGAGGAAGGGCTGGTAGGTCATGTACGACCGGGGGTCGACGACCGTGACGGTCGCCTCGCCGTAGCGCATCTTCTTGAGGATGCGCCGAGCTGCGTACAGGCCTACGTACCCACCGCCTACTACGAGGATCCTGGGACGCTCCGTGGTGCTCATGCCATCGAGTATGTACCCGCCATACGGGGGTCGCTCGTGCGCCCCTTCACAAGCTTCTCCACGCCCTCTGCTACACTCCGCGACCCCTCTGGCCGGACCCACCGCCCACCAGGGGACCGGCCGGGGGGTTTGACCGTTGTCAAGGCCGCGTGAACTGCCGTTCCGGCCTCTCGGGGGTCCTGGACCACCCTTCCGTTTCACACGGACGAGACCCCCGCGAAAACCCTTCGGGGGCACCCTGTTGACCCCTTGGAGCCCCGGAACGCTCTGCGGAGCCTCAAAACATCGCTCAACAGGGGCGATTCTCTTGTGAAGAACTTCACGAACTTTGTCGGCGCCGGGTCGGCGAGAGATGCCGGAGCACCCCTCGGACGCGCTCATACGTTATCCGAACAGCTCAAGCGAGGGCTACCGGCGAGTAGTAAACACTTGCTCACAAGCGCCCGTGGGCCGCCGGGAGGACCCGGCGGCCACCCCGGAACTACGCCACGGACCAGGCGATGCCGTCCAGAATGTCGTGTTCGCTCACCACGACCTCCGTCGCCCCGATCCGCTCCATGATCGACAGCAGGACGAGGGCGCCCGCCGCGATCACGTCCACCCGCCCGGGATGCATCGACGGGACCGCCTCCCGCTCGGCGTGCGTGGACCGCAGCAGCCACTCGGTGATCTCGCGGACCCGGTCGTGGGCGATCCGCGAGTGGTGGATGGCCGCCGAGTCGTACGCGGGCAGATCCTGGGCGATCGCGGACAGGGTGGTGACCGAACCCGCCAGCCCGACCAGGGTGTGCGCCTCGCGCAGCGGCACGTCCCGCTCGGCGAGGTCGAGGGCCGCCTCGATGTCGGCGCGGATCGCGGCGATCTGCTCCGGCCCCGGCGGGTCGACGACCGCCCCGTCCCGGACGAGGTGCCGCTCGGTCAGCCGTACGCAGCCGATGTCCACCGAGCGGGCGCCGCGCACCCGCCCGTCGCCGACGACGAACTCGGTGGAGCCGCCGCCGATGTCCACCACCAGGTACGGCGTGGTGAGGTCGGTGCGGCCCGTCAGCTCCTTGGTGGCGCCGGTGAAGGAGAACTCGGCCTCCCGGTCGCCGGAGATCACCTCGGGCTCGACGCCGAGGATGTCGAAGACCCCGCGCACGAAGTCCTCCCGGTTCTCGGCGTCCCGGGAGGCGGAGGTGGCCACGAAACGGATCCGCTCGGCGCCCAGCTCCTTGATGACGGCCGCGTACTCACGGCAGGCCGCGAAGGTCCGCTCCAGCGCCTCGGGGGCCAGCCGTCCCGTACGGTCCACGCCCTGGCCCAGCCGCACGATGATCATCCGCCGGTCCAGCTCGACGAGCTCACCGGTGGCCGGGTCGGCGTCGGCGACGAGGAGCCGGATGGAGTTCGTACCGCAGTCGACGGCGGCGACCCGGGTCACCGGTCCTCCTCCTGCTCGGTCTTCTCGGGCGCCGACGCCGGCACGACGCACGGGCCCTTGGCCCACCACTCCGGCAGCATGGCGATCGCCTCGTCGCCCAGCGGGTTGACGCCGGGACCGGCGGCCAGCGAGTGGCCGACGAGGACGTGCAGGCACTTCACCCGGTCCGGCATGCCGCCCGCGCTGGGGAAGCCCTCCAGGACCTCGATCTCGTCACGGCGGGCGATGTAGTCCTCGTGCGCGGCCCGGTAGGCGGCGGCCAGCTCCGGGTCGGTCCCCAGCCGCTCCGTCATCTCCTTCATCACGCCGTTCGCCTCCAGCGTGCCGATCGCGGAGGCCGCGCGCGGACACGTCAGGTAGTACGTCGTGGGGAAGGGCGTCCCGTCCGGCAGGCGCGGCGCCGTCTCGACGACGTCCGGCTGTCCGCAGGGGCAGCGGTGCGCGATGGCGCGCAGCCCGCGCGGCGGGCGGCCCAACTGCTGCTGGAAGGCCTCGACGTCGGCGTCGGTCGGCTCGGTGCGCGGGGTGGGCGGCGGAGGGGTCTGCATAACCTGCTACTCAAGTCCTCGGTGTGGCTCATCGGTTGACGGTCACGAAGGTGGCCGTTCAGCTGTCGGCGGCGTCGGCCTTGTCGACCCCGTCCCAGACATTGGTGTACCAGGGACGGTCGGCCGCCCCCTGGGTCGTACGGGACTGCTTCGCCGCGTCCGGGTCGATCATCGTGTAACCGGTCTCGCCCGGCATCACATAGTGCAGCCGCTCGCGGATGCGCTGCTCGGCGTACGCGTCGTCCTTCCAGCGCGCCTTGAGGTCGCGCAACTCCTCGACCCGCTCGCGCGCCTCCTCCCGCTCCCGCTGCGTGTCGGCGATCTCGGCGCGCTGGGAGACGTACTGCCTCATGGGATAGGCGAGCGCCACGATCATCGAGCAGAGGACCAGGGCGAGCAGCGCGGCCCGGCCGGTCAGCCGGGAGCGGCGGACCTGGCGCTTGGCCTGGGAGCGGTAGACCCGTGCGGCCGTCTGCTCACCGAGCACCTTCAGCCGGGTCGCGGTGGAGAAACGGTCCCGGTCCCGGTCCTTCACGGCCATGTCCCGCTTCCCCTTCCGCTTCTGCCTTCTGCCGCGCGCACGCGCGTACGTCCCCGCACACGGTACGGGACCGGTACGGGGACGTACGTACGACTGGCTCGGGCCGGGCCCTCAACGGCTCAGCTCTTCGAGGTGGCTCAGCCCTTGCTGTGCTTACTGGTTCGCAGAGCGAAACCGCGGGAAGGCGGAGCGGCCGGCGTACACCGCGGCGTCGTCGAGGATCTCCTCGATGCGCAGCAGCTGGTTGTACTTGGCGACGCGGTCCGAGCGGGCCGGGGCGCCGGTCTTGATCTGGCCGCAGTTCACGGCGACGGCGAGGTCGGCGATGGTGACGTCCTCGGTCTCGCCGGAGCGGTGGGACATCATGCACTTGAAGCCGTTGCGCTGGGCCAGCTCGACGGCGTCCAGGGTCTCGGTCAGCGAACCGATCTGGTTGACCTTGACCAGCAGGGCGTTGGCGGAGCCCTCCTCGATACCGCGGGCGAGGCGCTCGGGGTTGGTGACGAAGAGGTCGTCGCCGACGATCTGGACCTTGTCGCCCAGCTTGTCGGTGATGGTCTTCCAGCCGGCCCAGTCGTCCTCGAACAGCGGGTCCTCGATGGAGACGAGCGGGTACGACGCGACGAGGTCGGCGTAGTACTCGGTCATCTCGGCGGCGGAGCGCTCCTTGCCCTCGAAGGTGTAGACGCCGTCCTTGTAGAACTCGGAGGCGGCGACGTCGAGCGCCAGGGCGATCTGCTCGCCGGGGGTGTAGCCGGCCTCCTTGATGGCCTCGAGGATGAGGTCCAGGGCGGCGCGGTTGGACTCCAGGTTCGGGGCGAAGCCGCCCTCGTCGCCGAGGCCGGTGGACAGGCCCTTGGTCTTCAGCACCTTCTTGAGGGTGTGGTAGACCTCGGCGCCCCAGCGCAGGGCCTCGGAGAAGGACTCCGCGCCGATGGGGGCGATCATGAACTCCTGGATGTCCACGTTGGAGTCGGCGTGCGAGCCGCCGTTCAGGATGTTCATCATCGGAACGGGCAGCAGGTGCGCGTTCGGGCCGCCCAGGTAGCGGAAGAGCGGCAGGTCGCTGGCCTCGGAGGCGGCGTGGGCGACGGCGAGGGAGACGCCGAGGATGGCGTTGGCGCCGAGGGAGCCCTTGTTGTCGGTGGCGTCCAGGTCGAACATCGCCTGGTCGATGAGGCGCTGCTCGGTGGCGTCGTAGCCGACGAGCTCCGGGCCGATCTGCTCGATCACGGCGAGGACGGCCTTCTCGACACCCTTGCCGAGGTAGCGGTTGGGGTCGCCGTCACGGAGCTCGATGGCTTCGAAGGCACCGGTGGAGGCGCCGGACGGGACGGCGGCACGACCGGTGCTGCCGTCGTCGAGGCCGACCTCGACCTCGACGGTGGGGTTGCCTCGCGAGTCGAGGATTTCCCGGGCTACGACGACGTCGATGGACGGCACGAGCATCTCCTTCATGGGATGTGACGCGGAAGTGCGGGGCCCGCGGGCCTTGCGACTAGAGCCTAACCGCCCCGGGCGCGTCGGCAGCCGACCGACCGTCCCGTGGACAGACAGACGGTACCTATTGTTTCTGCCCGGAACAAAGGGGGGTGGGCGAGAAGGTGAACGGGAAGGGGCCGGAGGGGCCGCGCGCGCATGAAAGCCCCGCCCGGTGCGTACGGGGAATGCGCACCGGAGCGGGGAGCCCGTGGGGACGGGGGGGACGGCCCTCACGAGGTCTTCACTATGGAGGACACGGATGTGAGCGGGCTGTGGTTCAGCCGGGAAGCGGCCCGATTTCTCGGCCCGGCCGAACCCGCCCCGCCTGCCCGGCCGTAGGGGCGACCGTGGGGGCGGCAGGCGTGCGGTGGCCGTCGCCTACACCGGGGGTCAGCTCAGGTGGAGCTGCTGGCCCGGGTAGATGAAGTCGGCGTCGTCGATGATGTCCTTGTTCAGCTCGAAGAGCTTCTCCCAGCCACCCTTGACGTTCTTCTTCTCGGCGATGGCGCTGAGGGTGTCGCCGGTGACGACCTTGTACTCGCCGTCGCCCTTCTTGACCTTCTTGCCGGTCGGGGTCTCGACGGTGGCGCGCTCGGAGGAACGGGAGGCCCGGGTGTCCTCGGTGCTCTTCTCGCTGCTCTCCTGGGTGCTCTTCCGCGAGGAGCCGGAGTTCGAGGAGGCGGCGGCGCCGTCGTACGAGGCGCTGGACAGGCCCTTGCCGCAGACCGGCCAGGCACCCTTGCCCTGGCCCGCGAGGACCTTCTCGGCGATCGCGATCTGCTGGGCCTTGGTCGCCTGGTCGGCGGTGGAGGCGTACTGCGTACCGCCGTAGCCGGCCCAGGTGGAGGCCGCGAACTGCAGGCCGCCGTAGTAGCCGTTGCCGGTGTTGATGGACCAGTTGCCGCCGGACTCGCACTGGGCGACGGCGTCCCACTCGGAGGCGGTGGCGGCGGAGGCGCTGCCGGCGGCCATCAGCGGGGCGGCGATGGCGGCGGCGCCGGTGACACCGGCGACGGCGACGGCACGGGCGGCCTTGGACGGACGACGGTGCTTGCCCTTGCTGGAAAACAGCATGGAGAGATCCCCTCACCGACGCCTGCGAGGTGAGCTGTCGGGTTCGGGCCGGTTGAGTTGCCCGGCCGCGCCCGCTCGCCTCTCGGCTCACGTGGCACGGCTTCACCCCTAGCCGGTTCCGATGCGTGCGCCCCCGAAGGGCCGCAACCACCGGACCCGGCACTTACCTTGGGTCCCCCGCTCCTGCCTACGGCGCTTGACGCGACGACTGTTCCTTGCGGCCGTTGGCAGGATTCGGCGTACCGACCGCAGGGGCCCGCTGTGGCGAGCGGTCACGACCGTAAACAGGTGATTGCCCGAATTTCAAAGACGATCAGGGGGTCTGTGATTCATCTCCCACGGAGATCAAAACGGACATTCAGGGGCGAACGGTGACCCGAACTCTCGCTACTTCTCGCCCGCTTCGGCACCGACTTCGAGGGTCTGACCGGGAAGGATGAGGTCCGGGTCGGTTCCGACCGTGCCCTCGTTCTCGGCGTACAGCCCGCGCCACCCGCCGGCCAGGTCCAGCGAGTCGGCGATCCGCGTCAGACTGTCGCCCGCACGGACGGTGTACGCGCCGTCCGCGGCCGCCCGCGCCGTGTCGCCGCCACGGGAGGCGTGACGGCCGGAGGGGGTGGGGTCGGCGGCGCGGGAGCCCTCGGCCGCGTCCGTGGCGGCCTCCGCGTCGGCGCCGGCACTCTCGTCGGCGCTGGCGCCGCGGTGGCGGCCGGTGCCGGTCTCGCTCTCATCAGCCGAAGAGCTCTCACCCTGTGACGACTTGTCCGACTTTGCACCCTCGGAGTTCGCGGAGTCGCCCGTGCCGACCTCGGCCCTGGTGGAGCCGTCGGCGTCGCCGGAGGTCGAGCCGGCCGAGTCGGAGCCGTCGGCCTTCCCGGCCGAAGCGGACGAATCAGACGAGCCTGCTGAAGCGGACGGACCCAAAGAATCCGAAGAACCGGAGGAGTCGGAGGAATCGGCGGAATTGGAGGACTCGGAGGAATCACCCGACTTCGCCGAGTCGTCCGCGACGCCCGTGTCCACGTCGGCCGAACCGGAGTCGCCGCCGAGGTTGTGCAGCAGACCGCACGTGGCCCAGACACCGACGCCCTGGTCGGCGAGCACCTTCTCGGCGACGGCTATCTGCTGCGAACGGCTGGCCTGGTCGGCGCTGGTCGCGTAGTCGAGGCCGCCGTACTTCTCCCAGTTCGCCTGAGTGAGTTGGAGGCCGCCGTAGCGCCCGTTCCCGGTGTCGGCGCTCCAAAAGCCACCGCTCTCGCACTCCGCCACCTGGTCCCAGGTGGTTCCGCTGGCCGCGCTCGCGCCGGTGGCACCGAGGAGCGGGATGGCGATGGCCGAGCCGGTCACTCCGGCCGCGACGAGGAGGGCGGGTGCCTGACGGGGGCGACGGTGACGACCGTTCCCGGAGAGCATGCGGTTGCCTTTCACACGACAGCAGTGACCGGTACGAAGGGAAGTGATGACCTCTTCGCACTGACGTGTGAACGTAGCCGCAGTCGATCAGTTGTCACAAGTTAATGCAGCGCAGATCACGTGCAGATCACAGAGTTGAGCGAGCGTCATTTTTCGCCATGGAATGCGGTAGTGCTACGGGCTGCCCGGGTACTACTACGTACCGTTCACGCGCCCGTCCACGAACCGCCCCTGCGGGGTGAATTGCACCGGAAGCGTGCGCAATCCCCGCATGATGAGCCCTCCACGCCATCTCAAATCGGCCGGATCCACCGCGAGTCGGAGATCCGGGAGGCGGGTGAGGAGCGTCGCCAGCGCGGTCTGGCCTTCGAGGCGGGCGAGGGGGGCGCCGAGACAGTAGTGGATGCCGTGGCCGTAACCGAGGTGCTGGTTGTCACGGCGGGAGAGGTCGAGGGTGCCGGGGTCCTCGAAGCGGGCCGGGTCGCGGTCGGCGGCCGCGAGGACGACGAGGACGGGGTCGCCGGGGGTGATGTCCTGCCCGGCGAGAGTGAGGGGCTCGGTCGCGAAGCGCCAGGTGGCGAGTTCCACGGGGCCGTCGTAGCGCAGGAGTTCCTCGACGCCGGTCTCGAGCAGGGCGGTCTCCCCCGCGGCGAGGGAGGTCTGGAGGCGGGAGCGCTGCTCGGGGTGGGTGAGCAGCGCGTAGGTGCCGTTGCCGATGAGGTTGACGGTCGTCTCGAAGCCGGCGAAGAGCAGGATGAACGCCATCGCCGCGGCCTCGTTCTCGGTGAGGTGCTCGCCGTGGTCGGAGGCACGGATGAGGCCGGAGATGAGGTCCTCGCCGGCGGTGGGGTGCTCGGTGAGGGCTTCCCGTTTGCGGTGGATGAGGTCGGCGAGATAGCCGCGCATCTTCTTGACCGAGCGGGCGACACCGCCCCTCGGGCCGCCACCGTGCCGGATCATCATGCCCGCCCAGTCCCGGAAGTCGTCCTGGTCCTCGCGGGGGACGCCGAGCAGGTCGCAGATGGCGTAGATGGGCAGGGGGAAGGCGAAGTCGTGGATGAGGTCGGCTTCGCCCGTCTCCGCGAAGCGGTCGATGAGCTGGTCGGTCAACTCCTGGACCCGCGGGGCGAATTCGGCGACGCGGCGGGGTGTGAACGCCTTGGAGACGAGGCGGCGCAGCCGCGTGTGGTCCGGCGGATCGATGTTGAGCAGATGGGTCATCAGCTCGGCCTTGCGCTCACCGGGGATGCCGGTCTTCCCCTTGGCATGGGCGGGCTCGTCGTGGTGCGCGGGGTTCTTCGACAGGCGCGCGTCGGCGAGGGCCTGCTTGGCGTCGGTGTAGCGGGTGACCAGCCAGGCCTCCACACCGCTGGGAAGCCGGGTCCGGTGGACCGGCGCGTGCTCCCGGAGCCAGGCGTACGCCGGGTAGGGATCGGTGGCGAACTCCCAGGTGAACAGGTCGGGCGCGGGGGGTGCCGCGGGAGTGCCGGTGGGGTTGGGTACGGGCTGCTCGGTCACCCGTCGACGGTAGCGGGCACCCCGGGCGACCTCCCTCCCGGCCAGGGTCTTGTCGTCCGCGCGCCCCGCGGGGGTCGACGGGCCTCAGTCACCCAGCACGCGGACGCGGCCGAGCACGGGGTCGAACCCGAGCACCGGGTGGTCGTACGCCCCTTCCGGGCACATCACGACCGGCTTGCCGAGGTGGCGGCCGAGGTCACACAGAAACCCACAGAACGCGTCGAGCCGGTCCTGGCCCTGGATCTCCCGCAGGTCCATGTCGAAGTCGATCTCCTCGTCCGAGAGGAATCGGAAGATCGCGAGTATGCCCTCCGTCGGCCACACCCTCAGCTGAGGGCATTCGGCGCCGGGCGGTCGCGCGAGTGCGCGGGCGGCGCTCGGCACGGCCAGGGGCGTGGTGCCTTCCAGGTACTCGTGCCGCCAGCCCCTGTGTGCGACGAGATCGAGGAGCGCCTGCCAGTGCCGTGCCGAGGTGTTCGGGACGTGCAGGTCCGGTAAGCCGCCCATCAGTTCGGGGTCGAAGTTCTCCTTCACCTCGTCCCACAGCAGGTCGGGAGGTTCGTCGCTCCGGGTCATGTCAGTCCGTGTCCAGGCCCTCCGCGGTTCGGATCGCGTCGCGGTAGGCGCGGGACGCTGCCCGCAGGGCCGCCTCGGGGTCGATGCCCTCGGCCTCGGCGCGGGCGGCGAGGGTGAGGAGTTCGTAGCCGATGCCGTGGCCCTGGGGCGGCGGGACGGCGAGGCCGGCGGTGCGGACGCGGGAGGCGAGCTTGGCGGCGAGGGCGAGGCCGGGCTGGCCCAGGGGGATGCCGTCGGTCACGGACTCCCGGCGTTTCTCTATCGCCTTCGTGCGCAGCCAGTGCGCCTTGACCTCCTCCGGGGTGGTGGCCGTGGCGTCGCCGAAGACATGGGGGTGGCGGTGGATGAGCTTGGTGATGATGCCGGCGGCGACGTCGTCGATGGAGAAGGGGGCGTCGGGGTCGTCCTCGGCGATACGGGCGTGGAAGACGACCTGGAGGAGGACGTCGCCCAGCTCCTCGCGGAGTTCCTCGCGGTCACCCTCCTCGATGGCCTCGACGAGTTCGTACGCCTCCTCGATGCCGTACTTGGCGAGGCCCTTGTGGGTCTGCTGCGAGGACCAGGGGCATTCGGCCCGGATGCGGTCCATGACCTGGACGAGGTCGAGCAGGCGCGCGCCGGGGAGGTCGTAGGAGGCGGGGAGCAGCTCCAGGGACGGCATCGTGAGGCGGCCCGAGCCGGCGAGGCGGGCGAGGCCGTCGGTGAGGCGGGGTTCGCCCTCGGCGGTGGCCACCACGACCACGGTGCGGCCGTCGGCGCAGGCGTCGACCAGTTCCTCGGCCGTCGGGGTCGCCCGCTCGACCGTGACGCCGGCCTCGCGCAGATAGGGGAGCTGCGGGTGCGCCTCGTCCGCGCAGAGGACCCGGTCCGCCCCGTGCAGTGCCTGCCACGCGGGCCAGGACAGCAGGCCGGGCGCCACCCGGTGGCTGGTGGTGAGCAGGACGACTCGGCCGGGGTCGGGGACGACGTCTCGGGGCCGTGGGGGCGGGGTCGCCGTCGGGGCGGTGTGCGTTCACCCCACGAACGTAACCCACGCCGCCGACGGCCCCCGAAGCACCGGTTTCGCCCAGCGCTACGCCGACTCCTGCGACCCCGCTCCCGTGACTTCCTTCAGCCACGGGGTCTTGGCCTCCAGGAGGCCGACGCGGCCGGAGGCCTTGTCGACGCCCCAGCTGCCGTAGCGGGGGTTGAGGTCGACGTCGAGTTTCTCGGAGGCCGACGAGAGGGCCTTCCAGAAGACCGTGCCGCCCTCCGGGCTGTTCAGGTCGGCGCCGAGGGCGGCGGCGAGTTTCTGTACCTCGACGTCGCTGCGGAGGCTCTCCTCCAGCTGTTCGGGGGCGACGCTGTAGCGCTGCAGGTAGGCCGCTTCGAGGGCCTCGGCGCCGCCGGCCTCCGTCTCCAGGCCGGAACGGTACTGCTGGACCTCCTTGCGGGTGACGGTGACGCCCGCGTCCTTCAGCGCCTGGTCGAGGACCTTCTCCAGGACCATGCCGTTCAGGGTGTTGCGGGTGAGGGCGCTGGTCTGGGCGACGGCCTGCTGGTACTGGCTGTCGTCCTTGCTCGCGGCGCGCTGGGCGTCGCGCACCTCGTTCACCCGGGTCTCCAGCTGCGCGACGGTGATCCGGTCGTCGCCGACGACGGCCGCCGCGCCGGGATGCGCGGCGCCTCCGCAGGCCGTGAGGAGCGGGCCCGCGGCGGTGAGCGCGGCGGTAAGGAGGAGCGCGGTGCGACGGCGGCGGTGCAAGTGAGCCTCCCGAGGAGATTGTGCGGCGGAGCACAAAGTCTTGCGGTGATCGATGGTAGGCAGTGGCCCTGCTCTCGGCCAGCCATTCGACCAACGATTCACGTCGACTTCCGGCACCGCCTCGTGCCACGTCCGGCTCAGCCCCGCACTTGCCCCAGCCACTGCAGGGTGCGCCGCACCTCGCCCGCCAGCGGGTGGCCCGGTCCCCGCAGCCGTTCCACGTCGAGCAGCAGCCGGCCCAGGGTCTCGTGGGCGGCGCCGCGGTCGCCGAGGGCGAGGAGCAGGTGGCCTATGCGGCGGCGGACGTCGAGGGAGAGCTCGGGGTCGCCGCCGACGTACTGGTTCTCGTAGTACGGCAGCAGGGAGCGGTACTCGGCGAGGGCGGCGGCCGGTTCGCCGAGCTGTTCGAGGCACTGGGCGGAGTCGTAGCGGTAGCGCAGGGCCTGGGTGTCGGCCTGGCCGGCCTCGGCGGCGCGCTCGTCGGCGAGGCGGCGCAGCTCGGGCAGGGCGCGGCGGTACTGGCCGTCGTCCATCAGCGTGGCCGCGTACTGCTTGCGCAGGGTGCGGACGACGGGTGAGTGCTCGCCGTGCTGGGCGGCGGCGGCCGGGAGGATCGCGCCGAGGATGTCGACGGCCTGGGTGATGCGGCCCTCGCCGAGGAGGCGCTTGACCTCGTCGACGGCGCCACCACGTCGGGCTTGTCGGCCGCGGGCGCGGGGTCGGGCGCGGCGGACGGCTGGGGCGCGGGATGCGGGCGCGGTCCGGCCAGGGGCGTGCGGGCGCAGGAAGGGGCGCGTGGGTCGAGTGGGGAGCCGGTGGGCATACCGCGCGCGGGCAGCAGCGGGAGGAGCTGCTCGTATGTCTCCTGGGCGGAGGACGGGCGGTGCTGCGGGTCCTTGGAGAGCAGCCGGAGGACCAGGGCCTCCAGGTTCTCGGGGACCTCGGGGCGCAGTCGGCGGACCGGGACCGGCGGCTCGTAGAGGTGGCGGTGGAGGACGCCGAGGGCGGTGGAGCCGGTGAACGGGACGTTCCCGCTGAGCAGTTCGTGCATCAGCACACCGAGGGCGTACAGGTCGGTGTAGGGGCCGACCGCGCCGCCCATGGCCTGTTCGGGGGCCATGTAGGCGGGGCTGCCGATGGGCGAACCGGTGTGGGTGAGGCGGGTGGTGTCGGTGTCCATGACGGAGGCGACGCCCAGGTCGAGCACGGTGACCGTGCCGTCCTGCTTGACCATGACGTTGCGCGGCTTGAGGTCGCGGTGGATGATCGGCACCGCGTGCACGGCGGACAGCACCGCGCACAGCTGGGCGGCGACCGAGACGGTCCACTGCCACGGGTACGGGTCGTGCTCGGCGAGGTGGTCGGCGAGGTCGGCGCCGTCGACGTACTGCATGACGAGGAACAGCTCCTCGCCCTCGCTGCCCGCGTCGTGCACGGTCACCAGGCCGGGGTGGTCGACCTGGGCCGTGACGCGGCACTCCCGCACGAAGCGGCGGCGCAGTTCGTCGGCCTCCTGGCCCGCGACCTTGTCCGGGCGCAGCAGCTTCACCGCCACCCGCCGGTCGAGGCGCTGGTCGTAGGCCGTCCAGACCTGGCCCATGCCGCCCTGTCCGATGAGCGTGGACAGTTCGTAGCGGCCGGTGATCAGGCGGCCGGTCCGCTGCCCCTGGGTCACCTGTCTCCCTCGTGGTTGCGGAGATAGTCACTGAGCTCGTCCAGCTCGGCGCGCACCTGGTCGATACGGGCCGGCCCGGGGCGCTGCGGGGCCGGGGCCCGCTGGTGCTGCGGCGGGGCCGCTGCACGGGCGGCTGCGGGACCGGCGGGGCCGGGGTGTAGGGCTGGGGACCTGGACCGGCGGGTAGCTGTAGCCGGACTGCTGGGGGTTGTAGCCGGAGGGCTGGGTGGTGTACCCGGTCTGGCCCGAGTACGCCGTGGTCTGGGCGAACGGCGACGGCGGGGCCGTACGGGCGTGGCTGAAGTGACGTATGTCCGCGTACAGGTAGTAGGCGACGATCGCCGCGAGTCCGCCGAGGAGCAGGCCCATGCCGACGTCACCGCGCCAGGTGGTGAACTCGTCCTTGCCCGGGTCGGTGCCGATGATGTACAGCGTCACGACGATGTGGACGAGCGCCAGGGCGAACAGCCACCAGTCGCGGGGCCTGCGGGTGACCGAGGCGAGCCGCAGCAGGCAGGCCCAGGCGAGCAGACCACAGCTCATGACCGCGACCACCACGAAGATCACACGGAGTGTGACCTGGCCCCCTTGATCGGGGCCGGGGGGCGGTGTCGGCGCGTAGCCGTGGCCTTGCATGGCTGCTCCTGAGGGCCTGGTGAGAGTGGACGTGCGATGTCGTTTCGAGGGTATCGGTCGACCGCGACATGAGGTCCAGGGTTGTGGACAACCGTTGTAGTACCGCAGTGCTGGTCACGCCGACCCGGGCCGGAGCGGTTCCGTCCGTTGGGCGTGGAAACGGGCGGTGCTCGGGAGTTGGCGGCGCGGGGTGGGCCGTGCGCCGGCTCAGTCCGGGGCGACCGTGCCGTCCGTCAGGCCGTCGTACATGCCGCGCACCAGGCGTTCGCCGAGGCGGCCGGCCTGCCTCAGGGCGTCCTCGAAGGCGGCGAGGGCGCGGAACCGTTCGCCGTAGCGGCGCTGCTGCTCCAGGGGCAGGCGGGGCAGTTGGAGGCGGCGGACGTCGAGCCGGGTCGCGGTGGAGGCGTAGCTGCTGGCCTGGCGGCTGTTGGCGGTCGAGCGCAGGAACCCGGCGACGAACCAGGGGTCGAGCGCCGCCGTGTCGGGCCGCAGCAGGGTGAGGTTGCGGCCGAGGGCGGCGCCCGCGGTGTCCTCGTCGACGACCCGCGCGATCCCGCCGCCGCCGAGGACGGGGACGACGATGTCGCCGGGTGCCACGAGCACGGGCGCCTCGCCGGCGGTCTCGGGCAGCGTTCCGGAGGGTGCCGTGCCGGCCAGGACGTCGTGGTCGGTGAGCACGCGCGCGTGGGGGCCGTTCCCGCCGGTGCGCAGCAGCAGGGCTCCCCCGCGCGCGAGTTCGCCGACCGTGGTGAGCGGCCAGCGCGCGGGCGGCGCCTCCTCGGGGAGCGGGGGTGTGAGGTCGGCGGTCAGCCGGAGGGTCTCACCGAGGCGTGCGCGTACGGCGGTCAGTTCCTCGGCGCCGCCGCCCGCGGCCGGGGGCGGCAGGTGCCGGGCGGGGGCCAGGTCCACGTCGTCGTCGAGCAGGTCGATGACCGGCAGCGCACGGCTGAGCCCCGGCCGTTCCACCGCCTCGCCCGCGCGGTCGAAGGGCCGCCAGGCGTCGAGCACGGCGGCGCGCACCGCCGCCCAGTCGAACCCGCCGCGCCCCTCGGGCACGAGCCGTCCGGTGTCGACGAGCAGCAGCCGCGGTGGCACGGCCGCCCTGCCGGGCCTGCGCAGCACCCACAGGTGCAGCGGGATGTTGTACGGGGGTGCCGCGCCGACCGGCAGGGCGATCACGGCGCGCAGGGCGCCCCGGCGCAGCAGGTCGGCGCGGATCCGGCGCCCGGAGCGGCGGC
This sequence comes from Streptomyces sp. MNU76, assembly GCF_020982545.1. Taxonomy (GTDB): domain Bacteria; phylum Actinomycetota; class Actinomycetes; order Streptomycetales; family Streptomycetaceae; genus Streptomyces. The sequence goes on from NZ_JAJKLK010000022.1 coordinate 105,116, forward strand.
TCGCGGCGGCCGGCGGCATCAGCAGCACGGCGGTGCCGCCGTCCTCCAGACGGGCCAGCGCGTGCTGCACCCAGGCGAGTTCGGACTCCGTGCGGGCCGGGAAGCCGTACTCCCAGCGCGGGTCGTAGGCGAGTTCGTCGTGGCCCCAGTTGCGCTCGTTGAACGGCGGGTGGCACAGGACGGCCTCGGCCCTGAGGTGCTCGTACGCGTCCGCGCGGAGGCTGTCCCCCGGGGCGGTGCGGACGGTGCCGCCGGTGCGCAGGGCGAGGCGGAGCGCGGTGAGGGCGGCCAGTTCGCCGGCGCTGTCCTGGCCGTACAGCTCCTGGCCGGGGCGGGCGGCGACGGCCCGCAGGAGGGCGCCGGTGCCGCAGGCCGGGTCGAGCACCGACCGGGCGGGTCCGGCGAGTTCGGCCATCAGCTCGGCCAGTTCGCCCGGAGTGAGCGTGTACTGGCGCGGGTTGGCGTCGAGGTGCCGGGCGAGCAGGAACTCGAAGGTCTGCCGCGCCCCGAGGTCGGCGGCGAGTTCGGTGGCGCCGCGCAGCAGCGGGATCGAGGGCAGGAGCTCCGCGGGCAGCGGCCGGGGTACGGCGGGCTCACCGGCCGGTCCGAAGCGCGGGGTGAGAACCTCCCCCAGCGGCTCGGGCAGCAGCCGGGCCAGTTCCCCGTCGTCGGCGACGGCGCTCAGCTCCAGCCAGGCCAGGGGACGTTCGTGGAGGAGGAGCAGGGCGCAGCCCGTGTGCACGAGGGCGGTGACGGGGCCCTCCGGGTGGCCGGCGACCTGCTGCCAGACGCGCTCCTTCAGGGGCACCTCGGCAAGTTTGCCCTGGTCGCGCAGCCACTCCTCGACCTCGCTGAGCGCGAACGCCGGGCTGGTCTCGGTGCCGCCGACCGGTTTGGGAAAGTCGGCGTGCCGACGGCGCCAGTTGCTGACGGCGGCGCGACCCACCCCGGCGAGCCGTGCGATGTCCGCGGCCGTGACCTCTGTCTGGTTCCCCTGCACGCGCCCGGCTCCCCTCGTACCTGGTGGTGTGACGTCGAGCATACCGACGTACGCAAGATCTACCCCTTCACGCCGTGAACAAGCTGGATCCCATGAACCGTGTTGACTCGGTTCACAGGCTCTGCTCTTATTGACCCATCGAACGGCGGACCGCCCGATCCAAGCGATCACACGTCTGCGCGCTGTGTACCGACGCCCGCCGCTCCGCTCACCCATCGATTCCCAGGGGGAACTCCCATGCGTCGCACCGCTCTCGCCGCTCTCTGCATCGCCGCCGCGGCCACCTTCTCGCTCACCGGCTGTCTGCCCGGCGACGACAAGGCCGACGGTCCTTTCCCGGGCCTGAGCGGCGGCGAGATCGCCGACAAGGCCGTGAAGGCCACCTCGGACGCCGACTCGCTCCGGATGAAGGGCGAGATCGAGGACGAGTCCGCCGGCGGCACGGTCCAGATGGACATGGCGATGAACAAGAAGGGCGACTGCGCCGGCACCATGAGCATCGGCGGCGCGGGCCAGGCCGAGCTGATCAAGGTCGGCGACACCCTCTACATGAAGTACGACGAGGCCTTCCTGCGCGCCCAGTCGAAGGACTCCTCCAAGGAGGAGGCCGACATGGTCGTCGACATGCTGGCCGGCAAGTGGACCAAGACGTCCGCGACCGCCGCGGACTCCAAGGACATCGCGAGCTTCTGCGACCTCGACACCGTCCTCGCCGACTTCGAGGACGTCGACTCCGACGCCACCCGCGGCAAGACCGCCGAGGTCGACGGCACCCCTGCCTTCACCCTGAACGAGAAGGACGGCAAGGACCGTTACACCCTGTACGTCGCCACCGAGGGCGAGCCGTACCTGCTGCGGGTCGTGAGCAAGTCCGCCAAGGAGCCCGGTGACCTCGTCTTCACCGACTTCGACGAGCCGGTGCCGGCCAAGGCCCCCAAGGGCGAGGTCATCGACCTCGACGAGGACTTCAGCTGACTCGTCCCGCCTCCGTGAGGCGGCACCGCCGAGGCGTCAGTCCGCGTGGAAGCGGGCCGGCGCCTTCGTCGGGTTGCCGCCGGTGGGCAGCTTCTGCTCGGGGCAGGTGCGCAGGACCCGCTTCATGGCGTCCTGCTCGGCGGAGGTGACCCACAGGCCGTACTTCGCCTTCACCGCGACCTGCGCGGCCACATAGGTGCAGCGGTAGGCCTTGTTGGGCGGCAGCCAGGTGGCCGTGTCACCGTCGCCCTTGCCCCGGTTGGTGCCGGAGTCGACCGCGAGCAGGTTCAGCGGGTCGTTGGCCAGCGCGATGCGCTTGCTGTCGTCCCACTGCTGGGCGCCCTTCTGCCAGGCGTCGGAAAGGGCCACGATGTGGTCCACGTCGACCCTGCTGCGGCCCCGGACGTACGGCACGTCCTCCCCCGTGTACGGGTCCGGGTCGAGCACCCCGGAGACCACCGTGCAGTCGTCGTCCCGGAACCTCACCTCGTCCAGGTCGCGTTTGAGTATGTCGTCGCGGGTGGCACAGCTGTTGGAGTCGGTGTCGGCCCAGGGGCTGCCGAACTCGTCACGGTCGTAACCGGTCCTGGGCGCCCGGCCCTTGACGGTCAGCGCCTCCGCGGCGGCGAACGCGGCACCGCCCCCGCCGGGAACCTCCTGCGGGCCGGCCGAGCCGTCCGCGTTGTCCAGTTCGCAGCCGGTCGCGGCGACCAGCACGAGAGCGACGGCGGCGACCCCACCCCTCAGACGCACCACGCGACACCCCTTTCCTCTGTCTGTGCTCGCACGCGGTCCTGCGAGGGTTCCCCGTCCCCCCGGCTCGACACCGCGGCCGGCCGGGGGGACGGGTGCCCGAACCCTACGCCCCCAGGATCGACCCCTACGACCCCAGGATCGACGCCAGGAACTCTCCGGTCCAGCCCAGCAGTTCCCGTCCGACCAGCGGCTTCCCGCCCACCTTCGCCGTCTTCGGGCGCGGCACCAGCACCTGGTGGGCGGCCGGCTTGATGACCGTACCCGGGTACAGCCGCTTCAGGCGCAGCTCCTGCGACTCCCGCAACTCCACCGGGGCGAAGCGGATGTTGGTGCCCTGGAGGACGATCTCGCCGACGCCGCAGGCGCGGGCCAGCATGCGCAGCCCGGCCACCAGCAACAGGTTCTCCACCGGCTCGGGCAACTTGCCGTACCGGTCGACGAGTTCCTCGCGCACGGCGGCGATGTCGGCCTCGGTGTTGACCGAGGCGATGGCCCGGTACGCCTGGAGCCGCAGCCGCTCGCCCGGCGCGTAGTCGTGCGGGACGTGCGCGTCGACCGGCAGCTCGATCTTGACCTCCAGCGGCGGCTCCTCCTCGATCCCGCCGCTCTCCAGCTGGCGCCGGTAGTCCGCGACGGCCTCGCCGACCATGCGGACGTACAGGTCGAAGCCGACGCCCGCGATGTGGCCGGACTGTTCGCCGCCGAGGAGGTTGCCCGCGCCGCGGATCTCCAGGTCCTTCATCGCCACGTACATACCGGCGCCCATCTCCGTGTGCTGGGCGATGGTCGCGAGCCGCTCGTGGGCCGTCTCGGTCAGCGGCTTCTCCGGCGGGTAGAGGAAGTACGCGTAACCGCGCTCGCGGCCCCGGCCGACGCGACCGCGCAGCTGGTGCAGCTGCGACAGGCCGAAGGTGTCCCCGCGCTCCACGATCAGCGTGTTCGCGTTGGAGATGTCGATACCCGACTCCACGATCGTGGTGGAGACGAGGACGTCGAACTTCTTCTCCCAGAAGTCGACGACGACCTGCTCCAGGGCCTGCTCCGACATCTGGCCGTGGGCGGTCGCGATCCGCGCCTCGGGGACGATCTCCCGCAGCCGGGCCGCCGCCCGGTCGATGGACTCCACCCGGTTGTGGATGTAGAAGACCTGGCCCTCGCGCAGGAGTTCACGGCGGATCGCCGCGCCGATCTGCTTCTCCTCGTACGGGCCGACGAACGTCAGGACCGGGTGGCGCTCCTCCGGGGGCGTCGTGATCGTGGACATCTCGCGGATGCCCGTGACCGCCATCTCCAGGGTGCGCGGGATCGGGGTCGCGGACATCGTCAACACGTCCACGTTGGCGCGCAGCTTCTTCAGCTGCTCCTTGTGCTCGACGCCGAAGCGCTGCTCCTCGTCGACGATGACCAGGCCCAGGTCCTTGAACTTGGTCTCGGAGGAGAACAGGCGGTGGGTGCCGATCACGATGTCCACGGCACCCTCGCGCAGGCCCTCCAGGGTGCCCTTGGCCTCGGTGTCCGTCTGGAAGCGGGACAGGGCCCGGACGTTGACGGGGAACTGCGAGTACCGCTCGCTGAAGGTGCCGAAGTGCTGCTGCACCAGCAGGGTCGTGGGCACGAGGACGGCCACCTGCTTGCCGTCCTGGACCGCCTTGAAGGCGGCCCGGACCGCGATCTCCGTCTTGCCGTAGCCGACGTCGCCGCAGATCAGCCGGTCCATCGGGACCGTCTTCTCCATGTCCTCCTTGACCTCGGCGATCGTCGTCAGCTGGTCGGGCGTCTCCGCGTAGGGGAAGGCGTCCTCCAGCTCCCGCTGCCAGGGCGTGTCCGCGCCGAACGCGTGACCGGGCGCCGCCATCCGCGCGGAGTAGAGCTTGATGAGGTCGGCGGCGATCTCCTTGACCGCCTTCTTCGCGCGCGCCTTGGTCTTCGTCCAGTCGGCGCCGCCGAGCCGGTGCAGCGTGGGCGCCTCGCCACCGACGTACTTGGTGATCTGCTCCAGCTGGTCGGTGGGGATGTAGAGGCGGTCGCCGGGCTGGCCGCGCTTGGCGGGGGCGTACTCGACGACCAGGTACTCGCGGGTCGCGCCCTGCACGGTCCGCTGGACCATCTCGATGTAGCGGCCCACACCGTGCTGCTCGTGGACGATGTAGTCGCCCGCCTCCAGGGTGAGCGGGTCGATCGTCTTGCGGCGGCGGGCGGGCATCCGGGCGCCGTCCTTGCCGGCCGCCTTCTGCCCGGACAGGTCGGTCTCGGTGAGCACCGCGAGCTTCAGCGCGGGGTCAATGAAGCCGTAGTCGATGGAGCCGCAGGCCACGTGCACGACCGACGGGGCGATCTCCCCCAGCTCGGCCTCCAGCCGGGCCGCGATGCCCTCGCCGCCGAGCACCTCGACCGTACGGGCCGCCGGGCCGTGTGCCTCGGTCACGAACACCGTGCGCCAGCCGTCCGCCAGCCAGCCCTTGGTGTCCGCGAGCGCCTTCGCGGTGTCGCCGCGATAGGTCTCGGGGGCGTGCATGCCCAGCTTGAGGGTGTCGGCCGACAGCTCCTCGTCCGCCGCGAACGGCGACACCGACCACCACATCATGTCCAGCTCACGGGCCCGGTCGCGGACGTCCGCGATGGACCACAGGGAGGCCGCGTCGACGTCGATGGGGGCCTCACCGCCGCCGGCCGTGGCCGCCCAGGACGCCTGGAGGAACTCCTGCGAGGTGGCCACCAGGTCCGCCGCGCGCGTGCGCACCCGCTCCGGGTCGCACACGATCGCCATCGCGCCCTTCGGCAGGACGTCGATCAGCAGTTCCATGTCGTCGACGAGGACCGGGGCGAGGGACTCCATGCCCTCGACGGCGATGCCCTCGGCGATCTTGCCCAGCAGCTCACCCAGCTCGGGGTGGCGCTCGGCGAGGTCGCGGGCGCGGGCGCGCACGTCGTCCGTGAGGAGGAGCTCACGGCAGGGCGGAGCCCACAGGCCGTGCTCGGCCACCTCCAGCGATCTCTGGTCGGCGACCTTGAAGTACCGGATCTCCTCGACGTCGTCGCCCCAGAACTCCACCCGCAGGGGGTGCTCCTCGGTGGGCGGGAAGACGTCCAGGATGCCGCCGCGCACGGCGAACTCGCCACGCTTCTCGACCAGCTCGACCCGGGAGTACGCGGCTGCCGCCAAAGCCTCGACCGTACGGTTCAGATCCGCCGTCTCGCCGGTGCGCAGCGCGACCGGCTCCAGGTCGCCGAGGCCCTTGACCTGCGGCTGGAGGACCGAGCGGATGGGCGCGACCACCACCGACACCGGGCCGGTCTCCGGGTCGTCCGGGCGGGGGTGGGTCAGACGCCGCAGGACGGCCAGACGACGGCCCACGGTGTCGCTGCGCGGGCTGAGGCGCTCGTGCGGGAGGGTCTCCCAGGCCGGGTACTCCACCACGCCGTCCGGGGGCAGCAGGGAGCGCAGGGCCGCCGCCAGGTCCTCGGCCTCGCGGCCCGTCGCCGTCACGGCGAGCACGGGGCGGCCGGCGTCGCGGGCCAGGGCGGCCACGGCGAAGGGGCGGGCCGCCGGGGGGCCCACCAGGTCGATGTGGGTGCGGTGGCCGTCGGACGCCGCCCTGATCGCTTCCGCGAGGGGGGCGTCCTTGACTACGGCGTCTAGCAGACCGTGGAGGCTCATTCGGGTCGTTTCCCGTCCGGGTGGGCTCGGCTGTGGGGCGGCGGATTGGGCTGCGGATCGGCTGCCGGGGGCAACACGAACGCCCGGACTCGTGTGAACGGCCGGGGGTGTCCAGGGTACGACGAGCGGTGTGGGGGGTGTGGACGGGTTTTGGCTCGCCCCCGCCGCCCCTACCCGTCCCATCCAGAAGGGGCTGCGCCCCTTCGACCCCCAGGGCTCAGCCCCTGTGCGTGGGTACGTGCGGGTGCGTCGTGGTTGATCGCGCAGTTCCCCGCGCCCCTCAAGAGGCAGGGGCTGCGCCCTCCGCTTTCCAGGGCGGTTTTCCGGCCGCCTACCCTCATAGGGCACCCCTACCCCCACCCGAACGTGAGTGCCCATGGTTCCGAGCGCCCCCTCCACGAATCCGTCGGCGCTCATACCCGCGCCGGTCACGGCTTCGGGCGCGCCCGGTGGCCCCGGTCGGCGGTTCTCCCTCGCGGGCCGGGAGCCGTACGTGCTCGCGGCCCTGCTGTTCGCGGCGTACGCGACGGTCTCGGTCGGGCGGTACCTGCGGCTGGGGACCCGCTCGTACGACCTCGGCATCTACGAGCAGGCCGTGCGGGCGTACGCGCACATCCAGGCGCCGATCGTCGAGCTGAAGGGGCCGGGCTACAACGTCCTGGGCGATCACTTCAGCCCGGTCACCATGCTGCTGGCGCCGTTCTACCGGGTGTTCCCGTCCCCCGTGACCCTGCTGGTGATCCAGGCCGCGCTGTTCGCGCTGTCGGCGGTGCCGGTGACCCGCGCGGCCACACGGATGCTCGGGCGGGCCCGGGGGCTCGCGCTCGGGGTGGCGTACGGGCTGTCGTGGGGGCTGCAGAACGCCGTGGACTTCGACTTCCACGAGATCTGCTTCGCGGTCCCGCTGATCGCGTTCTCCCTGGAGGCGCTGCTGCGGCGGCGCTGGCGGGCGGCGCTGCTGTGGGGACTGCCGTTGGTGCTGGTCAAGGAGGACCAGGGGCTGACGCTCGCGGCGATCGCGGTGGTCGTCGCGCTACGGGCCCGGCGGGAGGGAGCGTCCCGCGTGGTGCCGTACGCCATCGGCGTCGCGTCGTTCGGCGCGGTCGCCACGCTGCTCACGTTCACCCTGATCATCCCGGCCTTCAACACCGCCGGCGCCTCCGACTACCTGGCCAAGGTCGGCGGCTCCGGCCCTCTCGACGGCCTCGACGTCAAGATCCGCACCGTTCTCTGGCTGCTGATCCCGACCAGCGGACTGCTCGCCCTGCGCTCCCCGATCCTCCTCGCCGTCCTGCCCACCCTGGGCTGGCGGTTCGTCTCCTCCGACGACAACTACTGGGGCACGGCCTGGCACTACAGCGCCGTCCTGATGCCGATCATCACGCTCGCGCTCGTCGACGCCCTCCCGGCCGCCCGCCACAGCTCCCGGCCCTGGCTGCGCTCGTACGCGCTGCATCTGCCCGCCGCCGTCCTCGCGGCCTCGCTCGCGCTGACGACCGCGCTGCCGCTGGGCAACCTGACCAAGGCGGACGCCTATCGGGTGCCCGCCGAGGTCGGGGCGGTCGACAAGATGCTCGACACCATCCCCGACGGCGCGACCGTCGAGGCCAACATCGGCCCGATAGCCCGCCTGACGTCCCGCTGCCGGGTCTTCTGGATCGGCCGCGCGAAGGGGCTCGCGCCCGACTACATCGTCATCAACAACCGCTCGGGCTGGGTGAAGGACGTCCCCGCGTACGCCCGTCAGCTGCACCCGCGCGACACGTACGTCCTGCGGGGCGTCATCCAGGGATACGTGCTCCTGAAGCGCACGTCCCCCGCCACCACGCCCCCGTCCTCGTGACACGGATGGAGCCCGGCGCCCGGAGGCTTCCGCCTCCGGGCGCCGGGCTCTCCCCCGGTCCTCCCGCTCCCCCGTGCCGGGTGGCAACCGGTGGCTATTCGGTGGCGATGGCGTTCAGGACGTTCATCCGGCCCGCCCGGAACGCCGGGACCAGCGCGGCGAACAGGCCCACGAAGGCCGAGCCGATGAAGACCCCGATGATCGTCGGCCACGGGATGTCGAGGACCTTCAGGCCCTCCAGGGCGAGGAGCTGCTGCGCGGTGGCGCCCCAGCCCATGCCCAGCCCCAGGCCGAGGAGCGCGCCGAAGAGGGCGATGACGACCGACTCCAGGCGGATCATGCGGCGCAGCTGGCGGCGGGAGAGGCCGATCGCCCGCATCAGGCCGATCTCCCTCGTCCGCTCGACGACCGACAGCGCCAGCGTGTTCACCACTCCCAGGATCGCGACGATGATCGCCAGGGCGAGCAGGCCGTAGATCATGTTGAGGAGCTGGTCGATCTGGCCCTTCAGGGCCTCCTTGTAGTCCGTCTGGTCGCGGACCTCGTACTGCGGGTAGTCGTGCAGCGCGTCCTTGAGGGACGTGTACGCGGCCGCCTCCTGGCCCTCCTTCGCCGAGGCGAAGAGCAGCTGGTCGAGGGGCATCTTCTCGGCCGGGACGTACGTCGCCATCGTGTCGATGGCGACGTACATCGCCCCGGCGTCGATGACGACGTCGCTGCTGGTGATGGCGCGGACGGTCAGGTCGGCGGTGCGGCCGTCCTTGAAGGCGACGGCGATCTTCGAGCCGAGCTCGACGTCGTGGTCCTTCGCGAACTTCTCGTGGACGGACATCGAGTCGGGCTTGTAGGCGTCGGCCAGCCTGCCCGCGACGACCTCGGTGGCAAGGTCCGTGGCGTAGCTCGGGTCGGCGGCGGTGATCGCCGTCTTCTCCAGCGTCTTGCCGTCGGGGGTGGTGAAGTCGGCCTGGGTCCACTTGTACTCGGTGACGCTCTTGACGCCCTCGGCGGACTTCGCTGCCTGCACGGCCTGCGGGGTGATCAGCTGGCCGGTGTCGGACTGGATGATGAAGTCCGTGCCGACCGTCTTGTCGAGCTGATCGGTGGCCGAGGCCACCATCGAGGAGCCGACGACGGAGAGACAGGCGACCAGGGCGAGACCGATCATCAGGGCGGCGCCGGTGGCGCCCGTCCGGCGGGGGTTGCGCAGCGCGTTGCGCTCGGCCATGCGGCCGACGGGTCCGAAGGCCCGCAGGAGGACCGCGCCCAGCACCCGCACCACCGCGCCGGCGAGCAGCGGGCCGATGACGACGAAGCCGACGAGGGACAGGACGATCCCGCCGCCGAGCCACATCGAGCCCTCGCTCGCCTTGTCGGCGGCGGAGGCCAGGTAGAGGCAGTAGCCGCCGGCACCGGTCAGGAGCAGTCCGATCACGGCCCGGACGAGACCCGCCTTGGCGTCCAGCGGGGCGCCGGCGTCGCGCAGGGCGGCCATCGGGGAGACCTTGCCGGCCCGCCGCGCCGGCACATAGGCGGCGAGGACGGTGACGACGATGCCGAGGAGCAGCCCGACCGCCGGGGTGGTCCAGGCGATGGTCAGGTCGTCGGTGGACAGGTTCATGCCGGTGGCGCTCATCAGCTTCATCAGGCCGACGGCGAGGCCGACCCCGCCGGCCACACCGAGGACCGAGCCGAACACGCCCAGGAGCAGGGCCTCGACGAGGACCGACCGGTTGACCTGGCCGCGGCTGGAGCCGATGGCCCGCATCAGGCCGATCTCCCGGGTCCGCTGGGCGACCAGCATCGAGAAGGTGTTGATGATCAGGAAGATGCCGACCAGGAAGGCGATCCCGGCGAAGCCGAGCATGGCGTACTTCATCACGCCCATGAACTCGCCGACGTCCTTGGCGTTGGCGTCCGCGATCTCCTTGGCGGTCTGCACCTTGTAGGCGCCGCCGAGTTCGGCGGCGACGTTCTTCTTGACCTGCGCGTCCGTGAAGCCGTTCGCGGCGGTGATGTTGACGTTGGTGTAGACGCCGCTCTCGCCGACGAGGGCCTTCTGCGCGGTCTCGGTGTCGAGGTAGAAGATCGCGGCGCCCGGGTTGGTGACCTGGAACTCGGCGATGCCGGAGACCTTCGCCTCGTGCGTGCCGACGGCGCTGATGACGCCGATCTGGTCGCCGAGCTTCAGGTCGTGCTTGTCGGCGGTGTCCGCGTCGACGACGATCTGGTCGGGGCCGCGCGGCGCGTTGCCGGACGCGATCTTCATGGTGCGGGCGTCGTTGGCGTTCCAGTTGCCGACGATGGTGGGGGCGCCGCTGGTGGGCGAGAGGTTGTCCTTGTCGGCGTCGACGACCGTCACCGAGGTCGAGAAGACGGTGCCCTCGGCCGACTTCACGCCGTCCGCGCCGCCCACCTTGTCCACGACCGACGCGGGCATGACCGGCGGCTTGCCGTTGTCGGACTGCGTCTCACCGCTGTCCGAGGCGCCCTTGGCGCTGACCGTGACGTCGGAGGAGGTGGCCGCGAACAGCTTGTCGAACGTGGTGCCCATCGTGTCGGTGAAGACCAGGGTCCCGGTCACGAACGCCACCGACAGCAGGACCGCGATGGCGGAGAGGGCCATGCGTCCCTTGTGCGCGAAGAAGTTGCGCATCGAGGTCTTCATGACAGTCATGACGTACGCCCCCGGGCGTCGAAGTCCTTCATGCGGTCCAGCACGGCGTCGGCGGTCGGCTTGAACATCTCGTCGACGATGCGGCCGTCGGCCAGGTACAGCACCCGGTCCGCGTACGAGGCGGCCACCGGGTCGTGGGTGACCATCACGATGGTCTGGCCCAGTTCGTCGACCGACCGGCGCAGGAAGCCCAGCACCTCGGCGCCGGCCCGCGAGTCCAGGTTGCCCGTCGGCTCGTCACCGAAGATGATCTCCGGCCGGGCGGCCAGGGCGCGGGCCACGGCGACGCGCTGCTGCTGGCCGCCGGAGAGCTGGGTGGGCCGGTGCTTCAGCCGGTCGGAGAGCCCGACGGTGTCGACGACCCGCCCCAGCCACTCCTTGTTCGGCTTGCGCCCCGCGATGTCCATGGGGAGCGTGATGTTCTCTATCGCGTTCAGCGTGGGCAGCAGGTTGAACGCCTGGAAGATGAACCCGATCCGGTCCCGGCGCAGCTGCGTGAGCTTCTTGTCCTTGAGCCCGGTGATCTCGGTGTCGTCGAGATGGATCTGACCCGAGGTCACGGTGTCGAGTCCGGCGAGGCAGTGCATGAGGGTGGACTTGCCGGACCCCGAGGGGCCCATGATCGCGGTGAACTGGCCCCGCGCGATGTCCACGTCCACGTGGTCGAGGGCGACGACGCGGGTCTCACCGGACCCGTACGCCTTCACGACCTGCCGCGCCCGCGCGGCAACGGCCGTAGTCCCTCCAGTACCCCCGTGCCTGGTGATGGTCACAGCCGATGTCACGGTATGTCTCCTAAGTCGTGCAGCGGATGGTTACGCCGCTTCGGTGGACGATCCGGGTGAGCCGTAGGAGCGGCTCGACTTGGTATGCCGATGAGTCTGGCCCCCGGACGGGGCCCGGCGCGCTGGTGCCCAGCGCAGTCTTCTGCGGGGGTAAACCCCACCCCCGCGGGTCCGGTACGCCGCCCCCCAGCGGCGTAAAGCCAGATTAAGGACGGACGGCGTCCCGTCTCGTCCTCCGGCGGTACGAACCGGCCCCCAGCAGTAGTACGGAGGTACCCCTAAGGGATCTCGCCCCTGGGGAGGAGACCGTCTCGGGGTTCACCTCCTCCCTGCGTCCCCTCCGGTGCGACCAGGCTGCACCCTGCCGTGGCGTGAGGGTCAAGGGCGTGCTGGTCGGCGGCGGATAGGTGCAAGGGGAAGGCATCTGGTGGACGACGATCGGACGGGCGACGACCAGGCGGGCGGCCGTCGCCGCGCTCACCCTCTTCTCGTTCGCCTTCCTCCCCCACCCCGGCGAACCCGGGCAACCGACGCTGCTGATGCTCCTGCCGGGCGCGGCGGTGTTCGGGGCGGTCGCGAACGGGGTGCCGGCGTCCCGGCTGGGCGGCTCGGGCAACCTCGACGCCGTCACCCACGGCCTCGGCACCGGAGCGGCGGCCGAACCGTACCGCCACGCGATCGCGTACGCGGTCCACGCGGTCCACCTGGGCGCGGCGTGCGCGGCGACGGCGGCCCTGTGGGTGCTACTGACGCTGATACCTCGGAGGTTTCCGCTGCCAGGCAACCCCTGAGGCGCTGAGGCGCAGCTCACTCCTGACCGTCGTTCAAAAAACCTGAGTTAATCCGGGTAACACCCCAGGTCAGGGCCAGATCCTCCAAGTAAGCGCATACCGACCGATCAGTTTGTCGAAAGGCTCGCGTTCAACCGAACCCACGAGTAGCGTTCACGCCCGCCCCCCTCCCTGCGGTCCGCACCCGGACCCGAGCCGCGCAAGGAGACCAAAGGGATGACCGACCCGTTCTCGTCACCCCCGCACCGAACCCCGCGCCCGTCCCCGCAGCATCGCCCGTACGCGCCGCACACCTCGTCCCCTCGTACTCGTCCCCTCGTACCCGACCTATCCCTGGGCCCCCAGGAACCGGAACAGCAGCCGGCCCAGGACGCCCCGCGCCATCCCTCCCCGGCCACCACAGCGACCTGCGGGTACTGCGCGGCGCCTACCGCTGGCAGCGACGGGTGGCGACACTGACGGCTCTCGGCTACTTCGTGCTGTTCCTCCTGCTGTCCGCGTTCGCCCCCTCGTTCATGACGAGCGAGGTCAGCGGCGGACTCTCCACCGGCCTGCTGCTCGGCCTCCTCCAGGTACCGGTGACCTGCCTCGCCATCTGGCTCTACGAGCACACCGCACGCCTGCGCGTCGACCCGCTGGCCGACCGCATCCGCGAACTGGCGGCGGTCGACGCGAGGCGGGGGGCCGTCCGATGACCGCCACCACCGCCCTCACCACCGCCACCACCACCGTCCCCGCGCCGACGGCCGTCCCCTCGACCACGGCCGCGGGACTCGCCGAGTTCAGCGGGTCGGCGCAGGCCATGTCGCTCGTCGGCTTCACGGCGGTCGCCACCATCACGCTCCTCCTGTGCGTGATGACGGGCCCCGACCGGGACGACCTCGACGAGTTCTACACCGGCTACGGCTCGCTCTCCCCCATGCGCAACGGCCTCGCCATCGCCGGCGACTACATCTCGGCGGCGACGGTGCTGGGCACCGGCGGCGTGATCGCCCTCTTCGGCTACGACGGCGTCGTCCTCGCCCTGAGCACGGCCCTCTCCCTGATGCTGCTGATGTTCCTGCTGGCCGAACCCCTGCGCAACGCGGGCCGGTTCACCATGGGCGACGCGCTGGCCCGGCGGATGCCCGGCCGCTCCGTCCGCGTCGTCGCCTGCGTGGTCACGATCGCCGCGCTGATGCCGATGATGCTGGTCCAACTCGCGGGCACCGGGGACCTGCTGGCGTTCATCCTCGGCTTCTCCAGCGACAGCCTGAAGACCGGTGTCGTGGTGGTGGTCGGCGCGCTGATGATCGGCTACGCGGCGATCGGCGGCATGAAGGGCACCGCCCTCATCCAGATCCTCAAGATCGTGATGCTGCTCGGCTCGGGCGCGCTCGTCGCCGTCCTGATCCTGCACAAGTTCGACTGGAACCCCGGCCTGCTGCTCGACGCGGCGGCCGAGAAGAGCGGTATCGGCACCGGCTACCTCCACTCCGGCCTGCAGTTCTCCGGCGGCCCACACCCCGAACTCGACATGATCAGCGCCCAGTTGACGGTCGTCCTCGGCGGAGCCTGCCTCCCGCACGTCACCATGCGCATGTACACCGCGAACAGCGCCCGCCAGGTCCGCCGCTCACTGTCCTGGGCGGTCCCCTCCGTGGCCCTCTTCGTCCTGATCATCTCCGTGATCGGATTCGGCGCGACGGCGCTGATCGGCCGCGAGGTGATCGCGACGGCCGACCCCCAGGGCAACACGGCCTATCTGCTGGGGTCGATGGCGGCGTTCGGCACGGAGGTGTCCACGGCGGAGACCCTGCTCTTCACCACGGTCACGACGGCGGTCTTCCTGACGCTGCTCGCCTCCGTGGCCGGCATGATCCTCGCCTGCGCCAACTCCCTCGCCCACGACGTCTTCGCGGCCCGCGCCGGCCAACCGCTCACGCCCCGCCGCGAGATGACCGTCGCCAGGCTCTCGGCGTGCGCGGTCGGCGTCACGGCGATCGTCCTGGCCACGATGGTCCAGCACCGCAACCTCCAGCCGCTGGTCACGCTCTCGTTCTGCCTGGGCGCCTCCGCCATCGCGCCCGCCCTCGTCTACGGACTCTTCTGGCGCCGCTACACCCGTACGGGGCTGATGTACACCCTCATCGGCGGCTCCCTCTCGGTCCTGGTCCTCATGACCGGCACCAACCTGGTCTCCGGCTCGCCCCACTCGGCCTTCCCCGGAGCCGACTTCAACTGGTTCCCCTTCACCACCACGGGCCTCGTCTCCATCCCCCTGGGCTTCGCCTTCGGCTGGCTGGGCACCACCCTCTCGGGCCGCCCCAAGGCAGAGGAACAACGCCGCCAGTACGAAGCGGTGGAGGGCTGGATCCTGGCAGGCGCGACACGAAGGGGCGACTGACACGGGGTGGCCGGTGCCGCCTCTCCGACCACACCGAAACCGCCGGGCACCAGGGGCTTTTCTCGGGGTCGGCCGGATCTCCGACTGCCCTGAAACCCCCCGGGTGCCGGGCGCCCCTTCACGGGCGCGGGGCTGGGTCGATGTGCGGCTCCGCCCGCGTGGGCGCGAGAACCCCACCCACCCGCACCCGACAACGCACCCACCAACGCACCCACCAACGCCGCCGCGCCCCCGTCCCCGCCGCCCTACTCCGTCAGAGCCGACAGACTCTCCCGGATGCAGTCCATGTGCGCCCGAACGTCGTCCCACCTCTCCCCGTGCTCCCGCAGCACCCTCGGTCTCCCGCCACCCACTCCTCCCGCCGCCGAGCCTCCGCCAACGCCTCCGCGGCCCGCTCCTCCGCCTCCTCCCCCATCCGCGCCACATCGGCCTCCGCCTCGGCGAACCCCCGCTCGGCCGCGGCAAGCTCCGCCTCCGCACGCGCGACCCGTTCGGCCAGCCCCTCGTCGAACGCGGCCTCCCGCTCGGCCACCTCCCGCTCGATCCCGGCCACCCGCTCGTCGTACTCCTTCTGGAGCTCCGCGAGCATCCCTCCGCCCGCTCCCGCGTCTCCGCAGCGCGGCCAACGCCTCGCCCGCCCCTCCTTCACCCCACGCCGGGCCTCGATCCGCAGTTCGTCCGCCTCGGCCTGAGCCGCCAGCAGCACCTGCCGGGCCCGCTCCTCGGCCTCGTCCCGCACCTTGTCGGCGTACGCCTGCGCAGCCCCCCGCAGCCGCTTCCCCGTCTCCTCCGCGTCCGCGACGATCCGCCGGGCGTCCTCGCGCCCGCCCTCACTGACGGCCTCGGCCTCCGCGACACCGAGCTCGAACAGTTCCCGCGCCCGCCCGCCGAGCGCCTCGTACGTCTGCGGGGCGAGCCCGGCGACCGTCTCGCGCAGCACGTCGAGGTCCGCGCCCATCTCCCGGGCCAGCACGGTCAGCCGGGCGGCCCGCTCCCAGGCGGCGTCACGGTCCCGGGAGAGGGCCGCCGCGTGGGCGTCGACCTCCTCGGGACGGTAGCCACGCCGTACGACGTCGAACTCGAAGTCATGGGGTGCCGTCGGTGCGCTGCTCATGCTGGGCCCTCTCCGCCGGACGCACACGAAATGATGATTTCGCGCCACATCTTGATGGATCGGACCAAAGGGTTCATAACGCGACACTCCGTGCGAGGTCACGGGAGCGGACAGCCAGACATCCACAGGACCGCCCCAGCCATCCACAGGGCCTCGCCCCGGACACGCGCGAGGGCCCGGCCCGGATCACCTACGTGTCCGGGCCGGGCCCTCGCGTCCCGCGGATGGCGGGCGGCCGACGTGGAACTCAGCCGCGACGGGTCACAGCAACCCGTCCCACATCTCCTCCAGCAGCACCGACCACCAACTCTCCGGCGACGCCAGCGCCGCCGGGTCGAGGGCGGCGAGCTGCGCCTGGAAGTCGACGGTCCACCGGCCCGCCTGCTCCTGGTTGAGACCGAACCGCAGCCGCCACATCCGCCCGAGCAGAGCCAGACAGCGCGCGAACTCGGGCAGACCCGTGTTCACGAACTGCGGCGGTACGGGCGCACCGCCCGGCCCCGCCTCCACCGGCACGGCCACGATGTTCGCCGTGCCGTACTGCACACAGAGCGCCTTGCCGAAGTCGCTGCCCATGACGAGGTACGAGCCCGCGTCGGCCGCCGGCTGCACCCCCCGCTCCTGCGCCAGCTCCGCCAGCGTCGGCACCGGACGCCCCGGCTGGGCCTGCGCCCAGAAGAAGGGGCCCATGTCCACCGGCAGCCCGGCGACGACCAGGGTGTGCGCCACGACCGGCGGAACGCCCTGCCGCGACACCGCCTGCTGGTCGAACCGGAACACCCCCGGCCCGAACGCCGCCGCCAGCTCCTGCCCGATCACCTCCGGCGGGACCGGCGGCGCCGGCTGCACCGGCGGCAACGGCGCCCGCACCGGCGCGGGCCGCGCGGGACCGTCCGCGACCTGGTGCAACTCGCCCTGGTGAGCGAGGAGTTGAGCCATACCCTGCTGCCGGCTCGCGTGGTCCTTGCCGTACGGGGCGATGGAGGTGATGCGCGCGTTCGGCCACTGCTCACGGATCATCCGCGCGCAGTACGCCCCGGGCAGCTCGCACGACTCCAGCTCCGTGTGCAGCTCCAGCACGGCCTCCGGCGGGATGTTCATCCCGCGCAGCTCGTGGAAGATCTGCCACTCCGGGTGCGGCGTGCCCGGCGCGGAACGCCGGATCACCTGCTGCTCGGACCCGTCCGGCGCCCGGAAGCGCAGGACGGCCTGGTAGCCGGGGCCCACGGTCGGCTGACCGGCGGGCGGCTGCGGATAGCCGTACGCCGGCGGGGAGCCCATCGGCGGCACCGGCTGACCGGGCATCCCGTGGGGAGCACCCGGCGGCATCCCGGGCGGACCGGGCGGCTGCGGAGCCCCGGGACCACCGAGCGGCGGCCCGGCCAGCATCGTCTCGGCGTGGTGCACGGGACCGGGGGCCCCCGGCGGCGTCCCCGGAGCCCCGGGGGCACCCGGACCGCCCACGGCGGGCCCGGCGAGCATCGTCGCCGCATGGTGCACACCACCGGCGGGCGTACCACCGGGCGGATTCGGCGCACCAGGGGCACCGGGCGCGTGCGGAGTGCCCGGCTGGCCCGGAGCCCCAGGGGGCCCCGGCGGCAGCGGCGCGCCCGGTCCGCCCACGGCGGGCCCGGCCAGCATCGTCGCCGCGTGATGCACACCACCGGCGGGCGTACCACCGGGCGGATTCGGCGCACCAGGAGCACCGGGCGCACCCGGCTGACCGGGAGCCCCCGGGCCCCCCGGACCGTCCGGTCCGAGGGCGGAGACCAGTTGGGTCGGCACGTACCCGCCCGCCGGGGTGCCCGGAAGACCGGGACCGGACTGCGGCGGAGGCGTGGCGCCCGGACGCGCACCCGGCGTGCCGGGGGTCCCGGGCGGAGGCGGCGGCGCACCGGCCGCACCGCCCCGGCGCGGCGGCGGCGCGGCCTTGCTGGTGGCGGCGTCGGCGATGTCACCGGCGTGGGGCGCGAGCGAGGGCCCCGGAGGCGGCGTACCGGGCCCCTGCGGACCGGGTCCCTGGGGAGCACCGGGCCCCTGCGGATAGCCGTACGACTGCGGCGCGCCCGGCGGCGGGGTCCCCGGGCCGGACGGAGGCTGCTGCGACGGCTGCGCGGGGCCGCCCGGCGCGCCCGAGTCGGCACCGGGGACACCGAGGGCCGGCGCCACCGTCGTACGCGGGAGCTGGCTGCCGCCGGAGATCAGCGCCGTCCTGGCCTCCGGCGGCGCACTGGGCGGCGGGGCGTCGTCCGCGTCGCTCACCTCGGACAGCTGGGGCGCGAACACGGTGTCCGGCAGCGGCACCGAACGGTCGTCCTCGGCTCCGGCGTTGGTGTCCGTACCGGCCCAAGGGGTCGCCCCGTCGGGCTCCGCGTCATGCGGCTCGGCGTCCCTCGGCGGCACCGCGTCCCGCACCTCGTCGTCCGCCGACGCCGCGGCCGGCCACGGCGTGGCGTCGGCGGGCGCGTCGGACGCCCCACGACCGGCCGACGGCGACTGGCCGACCGGCCCCGCCATCGTCTCGGGCAGCGAACCACCGTTCCCGGACACCCCGCTGGCACCCGCGCCACCGGAACCACCCGTACCCGAACCGGAATCGACGGCACCCGCGGCGGCCGCAGGATGGGACCCGCCCCCATCGGACGCACCCGCACCAGAACCAGAACCGGCCCCGGAGCCGACCCCCGAACTCGCACCCGCACCGGTGCGGTGGTCCGGAATCCCCATCCGGTCCGCCGCGTCCTGCAACCACTCCGGCGGAGTCAGCAGGAACGACGTCTGGTTCAGGTCCACCCGGGCCGCAGGCGCCGGCGCGGCGGCCGGGGCGGCCTCCGTACGGCCGTACTCCTCCTCGAACCGGCGGATCACCTCACCCACCGGCAGCGAAGGCCACAGCGTGGCCTCCCCGCTGTCCCGGGCGATCACCAGCCGCTGCGCGCCACCGTCGGAACGCGGGCCGTCCGCCCGGTCCTCCGCCCACACCACGAACCCGAGCTCGAACTCCCGCACCCGCACCTCACGGTGCTGGTAGCCCGGCAGATCACCGTTGATCCACTCCTCGGCGCGCTCCTGCGCCTGAGCGAACGTCACCATCGAAAACTCACTCCCCCGCGACCGGCACGGCACGCGCGAAGCCACCGTCCACCATCAGGTTGGCCACCGTCTCCAGTTCCGGCGGATTGCCCGCCAGCCGGGACAGGAACGCGTCGAAGTCCTCACCGGCGGGGAGCAGCAACCGCTCCACCCGCGCGGCCGGCGGCCACGACGGATCGACATCACGGGCGTCGTCGTACGCGCAGAACCAGACCGACCCGATCCGGTCGCCCTTCACCTTCACCGCGAGGATCCCGCCCTGCGCGAACGCCACGGCCAGATAGTCCTTGGTGAGATGGTCCCGCAGACACTTGTTCACGTACACCAGGTCGTTGACCGCGGCCTCGTCCCGCACCGTGAAGAACGGCTGGTCCACCAGCAGCCCCAACTCCGCGTCCAGCGCCGCCCCCACGGGAGCGCAACCGCCCGCCGCCTTCAGGAACGACCGGTACGCGCCCGGCAACCGGTACCCGAGATCCTCCTCGACGCCCTGCACCTGCGTCTCGGTCACCGCCACCGCCGACGACTTCGGCAGCCCGAAGTGCGCCGGCCGGGTCTCCTGCAACGGCCGCGTACCACGCTTGTGCTGGTCGACGCGGGCCGTCGCGATACCACCGTGGTGCCGCAACAGCGCCTTCACCTCGACCGGCACCAGCTCCAGCCGCCGGCCACCCGGCGCGTGATGCCACGTCCAGCCGTGCGGCGTCGCCACCGGCGGGATCGTGTCCCACAGTTCGTGCCCGGACGCCGCCAGCGCCGCGTTCGCGGACACATAGTCCGTCAACCGAAGCTCGTCCACGCCGAAGCCCTCCGGGGGATCGGCGATCTCCGCCGCGGCACGCGCGTAGGGCGAGAAGTCCGGATAGCCGTGCGCGTCAACACGGACACCCCTCGGGTGACGCGCCGCCCGGACCGGGTCCGGAAACTGCACGACCTGCCCGGCGTAGGCCGCGTTCGGCGGCGCGGCTTGCTGCCCGAGCCGACCTGTCGTCATGGCGGTAGCCCCCTGCGGCGTTCTGTGAGACCTGTTCTGGCTGGGTTGTTGCTGTGTCGTACTGCTCTCCGACAGCAGAAAAGGCCCTGGTACGGCCTGTTCTGTCCGCCCTCGATCGCAAGACCGAACGGATCGCGGTTGTCGACAGCCTAAGCGGTACGGCGACACCGGTCATCGGGCCTCCGCTTCCGTGACCAGCCGTCACACCACCCTCACGCAACGCCGAAGACCGGGCGTGTCGTCCCGCCCCAGCTTCCGCACCGGCCACGCCGTTTGGCACTCTGTGTCCCCTGGCGGGGGATGCAATAGGAGGGGATCACGATCATGAGCGCGACGCAGGCGGGACCATCGGGCGACCCCCGCATCGGCTGGAGCACCGCGGAACAACCGCACGCCCCCGCCCTCCTCCACCGCCGCGACGGCATCCTGCCGACCGTGGCCGCCGCCCTCTCCGTACGCGGCGAGACCCTCACCGGCACCGCCGCCCGCGGCGACCACGCGCCACCCCTGCACCCCCTGGTCCAGGAGTTCCTCGACTCCCTCGCCACCGACCGGCGCGACCGCTTCACCGGCCGCTGCGCCGAGGCCATCCTCATCTCCCGCCACATCACCGGCGCCGACGCGGCCCGCAGCAAGCGCGCCGCCCGCAGACCCATGTCCAACGGCGAAGCCCGCAAGGCCCTCAAACAGGCCAAGCTCACCACCCGCCACATCCGCGAGGACGGCGACCCCCTGCACGGCGCGTTCGCCACGCCCTGCCGCTCCTGCGCGGCCCTCAGCGCCCACTTCGGCGTCCGCATCGTGGACCCGACCCAGGAGCCCTAGGAGCCCGGCACCGCGAAGATCGCGTCAGAACACACGACCAGGGCGCGAAACCACGAAACCCAGCCACGAACGACCGCCCCCGACGCACCCCACGAACCACCGACGAACAAAGGGCAGATGCACACAGACCGCACCTCCACCACGCGCTTCTCCGTCCCCGTCGACGCCACCCTGCGCGCCGCCGGATGGCAGCCGGGCCGCTGGGGCATAAAGCAGGCCGAGATCTGGGCCGACACCCTGCGCGAGCACACCTCCCCCGCCGGCCACCGCCACGCGGTCTTCCCGGCCGCGGTCGAGGCCTGGGCCGAGTTCGGCGGCCTCCGCCTCACCGCCCAGGGACCCGGCCGCCGACTCGCCCCCGCCGACCTGCACCTCGACCCGCTGCACGGCCTCCACATGGCCCGCACGCTCGGCGACCTCGGCCGCGCCCTCGACACCGAGGTCTGCCCCCTCGGCCACGAGACCGCCACCCGCGCCCTCGTCGCCATCGACACCGAGGGCCGCACCTACGCCCTCGACCACACCGGCGACTGGTACCTGGGCCCCACCATCGACACAGCCCTCACCACCCTCCTCACCGGCACGACCCCCACCCGCCTGACAGCCAGCTGAACCCATACGCAACTGCGGACCTCGCACCTCGCTGCGGGCAATCGTGCCGCTGGGGCGATGGGGCGCCTCCCGCTCGAGCGAAGCCGAGAGTGGGGAGGGTGGGCGCAGCGGCACCTCGTAACCGCCGAGCAGCGGAACCCGCCCCCGCCCCACCACAGCCGCCGGGCACCCTGAGCACCCCGGGTGCCCACAACCCCGGCACTCAGCTCCCCACCCCTACGCCGCCGGAATCACCGCGGACACCCGAAACCCCCGGCATCCGTGGGCCCGGACACGAACACACCCCCAGCTCGGCCACCCGCTCCTTCATCCCCAGCAACCCGTTCCCCCACTGGGCAACCGCGCCGCCCCCGCCGCCCCCTGGCTCCGGCGGCGGCCCGTTCTCCACCTGCATCGCGATCTCCGCCGCCCGATGCGCCAGCCGCACCCGCGTCTTCGCCCCCGCCGCATGCTTGTGGACGTTCGTCAACGCCTCCTGCACCACCCGGTACGCCGTCTGCTCGACCTCCGCCGCATACACCCGCACCTCCCCTCCACCGACAACTCGACGACCATCCCCGCGGCCGCCGACTGCCCCACCAACACCTCCAGCTCCGCCAGACTGGGCCCCTCCGCCGCCTCATTCTCGGCCCGCCGCCGCCGCGGCCGCCGCCCCCACCGCCGCCAGAGGCACCGGCGCGGGCACCGCCCCGGACGCGGACGCCGACCCCGGCCGCACCCGCGCCATCGACGAGAACCCTCCCCGACCGCAACACCCCGAGCATCTCCCGCAACTCGGTCAAGGCCTGCCGCCCCATGTCCCCCACCAGCGCCGCGTTCCGCACGGCCTTCTCCGGATCCTTCCGCGCGACGGCCTGGAGAGCGGCCGCGTGCACGACCATCAACGACACCCGGTGCGCCACGACGTCATGCATCTCCCGCGCGATCCGGGTCCGCTCCTCCCCCCGAGCCCACTCGGCCCGCTCCTCCGCGCGCTCCGCGAGCAGCTGCAACTCCCGCTCCAGCGAATCCGCCCGCTCCCGCAGACTCTCCATCAACCGCCGCCGCGCCCCGACGTACAGCCCCAGCAGCACCGGCGGCGCGGTCAGCCCGATCGCCATCGTCGACGCGAGGAACACGGCGAACGCGTCCCCGCCGCCGACCGCCCCGTCCCCCTGCAGATTGCTCCGCGTCGCCTCGACGAACCACACGATGAACACACCCGCGAACGCCATCCCCGACAACGCCCCGATGATCCGCCTCGGCGCCTCCGACGCCGCCAGCGTGTACAGCCCGACGAGCCCCATCAGATAGCCCATCTGGGCGGGCGCCACGGCGATGAAGACCAGCACGACGGCGACGGGCCACAGCCGCCGCACCAGCAGCACGGAGCCGGCCAGCGCGCCGAACAGCACGCCGACGGCCTCCGGCAGGGCGGCGTTACGGGCGAACTCGACACCCTGGATCGAACACTCGACCGCCGACACCAGCGCCAGCCCGCCGTCGAGGACCGCGCTCCGCCGCCGGTCCCACCACCACGGTCCGGCCCCGTCCCCCGTCCCGGCCGCGGTGTGGTCTTCCCCCGTCGTGGTCATACACCCAAGCCTACGTTCGAGCGCCCCCGCTTTTCCGGCGAGTTTCCCGTAGTGGCCCACACCACGCCCCACCTTCGAACAGAAGCGAAACCACCCACTTTCCCTCGAACTGCTGAATCGCCCGCCGTTCGATCCCGGAACCCCTGATTCCACCCGGACGGTATGCCCATGGCACATCCCCACAGCAAGTACGCCGACTTCGAGACCCTCCGCGACCAGGCCGTGGCCCTGCGCCGCGAGGGCCACAGCCTCCGGCAGATCCGCGACAAGCTGAAGATCTTCAACAACGACCTGCTGAACCGACTCGTCAAGGGCGAACCCCCACCGGAGTGGACCAAGCGCCCCAACGCCAAGGACGACCTCAAGGCGAAGGCGAGAGAGCTGCGGCTCCAGGGCTGGACGTACGACCAGATCCAACTGGAGCTCGGCTGCTCGCGAAGTTCGATCTCGCTCTGGGTGCGAGACCTGCCGAAGCCCCAGCCTCGCTACACGCCTGAAGAGCGACAGGCACTCATGCACGAGGGGCTGGCCCGCCTCCGTGCCGCTGAGAACGAGGCGCGCTCGGAGAGCAAGCACGCGGCGCATCAAGATGTCCAGACCCTGTCGGCTCGCGAGCTCTTCATGGTCGGCGTCGCCCTGTACTGGGCCGAGGGCGCGAAGAGCAAGTCCTACGACCGCCGCGAGCGCGTCACGTTCGTCAACAGCGACCCAGGCGTCATCGAAACCTACCTCGCGTGGCTGGACCTCCTGGACGTCGATCGCGAGCGGCCGCGCTACCGAGTGCTCATCCACGAGTCTGCGGACGTCGAGGCCGCGCACCGGTACTGGGCCGAGCTGGTGCAGGTCGACACGTCGGTCTTCGCAAGGCCGACGCTCAAGAGGCACAACCCGAAGACCGTCCGCAAGAACACCGGTGAGGACTACCACGGCTGCCTGGTCGTCACGGTGGCCAGAAGCGCCCATCTGTACAACCGCATCGAAGGCTGGTGGCAGGGAATCGTGGCGCAGGCGCAGGAGCGTCTCCGGTAAGGTCTGAGGCGCTGTCCCCCGTGGTGTAACTGGCAGCACACTAGATTTTGGATCTAGCAGGACAAGGTTCGAATCCTTGCGGGGGAGCTCACCGCACACGCGACCTCAGTTCGGGTCCTGACCCAAGCACCACGGTCAGGACCCGCTCACATTTCCCCCTCGCAATGCCCCGGTATCCTGCGGATGTCCACACCCCACACATTCACAGCCGAAGGGCATCCCCGTGAGCGCAACCCGCCCGGCAGCCGTCGTCGTACTCGCAGCGGGTGAGGGCACCCGTATGAAGTCGGCCACACCCAAGGTTCTGCACAGCATCTGCGGCCGCTCCCTGGTGGGCCACGTCCTCGCCGCCGCGCGCGAGCTGGACCCCGAGAACCTGGTCGTCGTCGTGGGGCACGCCCGCGAGAAGGTCACCGCGCACCTCACCGAGGCCGACCCCGGCGTACGCACGGCCGTCCAGGCGGAGCAGAACGGCACGGGTCACGCCGTACGGATGGGCCTGGAGGAGCTGGGCGGCGTCGTCGACGGCACCGTGGTCGTCGTCTGCGGTGACACCCCGCTGCTCACCGGCGCCACCCTCCGGGCCCTGGCCGCCACCCACTCCGCCGACGGCAACGCGGTGACCGTGCTGACCGCCGAGGTCCCGGACGCCACCGGTTACGGCCGCATCGTGCGGGACGGCGCCTCCGGTGCCGTGACGGCCATCGTGGAGCACAAGGACGCCACCGAGTCGCAGCGCGCGATCCGTGAGATCAACTCCGGGGTGTTCGCGTTCGACGGCCAGCTGCTCGCGGACGCCCTCGGGAAGGTCAGGACGGACAACAGCCAGGGCGAGGAGTACCTGACCGACGTCCTCGGCATCCTGCGTGAGGCCGGGCACCGGGTCGGTGCCTCCGTCGCGGGTGACCACCGGGAGATCGCGGGGATCAACAACCGCGTGCAGCTCTCGGAGGCGCGTCGCATCCTGAACGACCGGCTGCTCACGGAGGCCATGCTCGCCGGGGTGACCGTGATCGATCCCGCCACCACCTGGGTCGACGTGACGGTGACGTTCGAGCAGGACTCGGTCGTCCACCCGGGCACCCAGCTCCTGGGGGCCACGCACGTCGCCGAGGGTGCGGAGGTGGGCCCGAACAGCCGGCTGAAGGACACCACGGTGGGGGCGGGTGCGCGCGTGGACAACACGGTGGCGGACGGTGCCGAGGTCGGCCCGCAGGCGAGCGTGGGGCCGTACGCGTACTTGCGGCCCGGTACCCGCCTCGGGCTGAAGTCGAAGATCGGCACGTATGTCGAGACCAAGAACGCGACCATCGGTGAGGGGACGAAGGTTCCGCATCTCTCGTACGTCGGTGACGCGACCATCGGTGAGTACTCGAACATCGGCGCGGCGAGCGTGTTCGTGAACTACGACGGTGAGAACAAGCACCACACGACTGTGGGCTCGCACTGCAAGACGGGTTCGGACAACATGTTTGTGGCGCCTGTCACGGTCGGGGACGGTGCGTACACCGCCGCCGGGTCCGTGATCACGAAGGATGTGCCGCCCGGTTCGTTGGCCGTGGCCCGTGGCCAGCAGCGGAATATCGAGGGTTGGGTGGCGCGCAAGCGGCCGGGGAGCGTGTCGGCGAAGGCTGCCGAGGCTGCGTCCCGGGAGGGCGAGAGCGAAAGCTGACTGGAAACAGGTGCGCCAAGGACGTCGTACCGTGATACATGCACACCCGCACCCCAGCTGGCGAGCGGCTTGCGCGCGCCTGGCTGAGAACCTCTGAGGAGACAGTGCTGTGACCGGGATCAAGACGACCGGCGAGAAGAAGATGATGTTCTTCTCCGGCCGCGCCCACCCCGAGCTTGCCGAGGAGATCGCCCAGCAGCTGGGTGTCGGGGTCGTCCCGACGAAGGCCTTCGACTTCGCGAACGGTGAGATCTATGTCCGCTACGAGGAGTCGGCGCGAGGTGCGGACTGCTTCCTGATCCAGAGCCACACGGCTCCGATCAACAAGTGGGTCATGGAGCAGTTGATCATGATCGACGCGCTGAAGCGTGCCTCGGCCCGTTCGATCACCGTCATCGTGCCGTTCTACGGTTACGCGCGGCAGGACAAGAAGCACCGTGGTCGTGAACCGATCTCGGCGCGTCTGATCGCGGATCTGATGAAGACGGCGGGTGCGGACCGGATTCTGGCCGTGGATCTGCACACGGACCAGATCCAGGGTTTCTTCGACGGGCCCGTCGATCATCTGTTCGCGTTGCCGCTGCTCGCGGACTATGTGGGCGCGAAGGTGGACCGGGACAAGCTGACGGTGGTCTCGCCGGACGCGGGTCGGGTGCGGGTGGCGGACCGGTGGTGCGACCGTCTGGGTGCGCCGCTGGCCATCGTGCACAAGCGGCGTGACAAGGACGTGGCGAACCAGGTGACCGTCCATGAGGTCGTGGGTGAGGTCAAGGGTCGCGTGTGTGTCCTGGTGGACGACATGATCGACACCGGTGGCACCATCTGCGCGGCGGCGGAGGCGTTGTTCGCGCACGGTGCGGAGGACGTCATCGTGACGGCGACGCACGGTGTGCTGTCGGGTCCGGCGGCCGATCGGTTGAAGAACTCGAAGGTGAGTGAGTTCGTGTTCACCAACTCGCTGCCGACGCCGAGCGAGTTGGAGCTGGACAAGATCACGGTGCTGTCGATCGCGCCGACGATCGCGAGCGCGGTGCGTGAGGTGTTCGAGGACGGTTCGGTGACGAGCCTGTTCGACGAGCAGTAGAGACGTCGTAGATCACGTCGTAGATCGTTTTGGGTACGGCCTTCCTCTCCGAGTAGACTGCGGAAGTTGCTCGGCGAGGGAGGCCGTACGCGTTTCCGTCTCAGGACGGTGGTGCGGCTGTCCGTTATCGACGCGCTCTTCGTAGCAGGCCGTTCGTGGCCGGGTGACCTCCCCCACTCTCGACTTCGCTCGAGCGGGGGGACCCCCATCGCATCCAGTTCTACGAGGAGTGATCATGTCCGAGGTGAAGCTCACCGCGTCGACGCGTACCGAGTTCGGCAAGGGTGCCGCCCGCCGTATCCGCCGTGACGCCAAGGTTCCCGGCGTTCTCTACGGTCACGGTTCCGACCCGCTGCACCTGACCCTGCCGGGTCACGACCTGCTGCTCGCGCTGCGTACGCCGAACGTCCTGATCTCCCTGGACATCGACGGCAAGACCAGCGAGCTGGCGATCCCGAAGTCCGTGCAGCGTGACCCGATCAAGGGTTTCCTGGAGCACGTGGACCTGCAGCTGGTTCAGCGTGGCGAGAAGGTCAACGTCGAGATCTTCGTGCACACCGAGGGTGAGCTGGCCCCGGGTGGCAACCTGCTGGAGCACGTCCTGAACGCGCTGCCGGTCGAGGCCGAGGCCACGCACATCCCCGAGTCGGTGACGGTGTCCGTCGAGGGTCTGGCGGCTGGTGACTCCGTGCTGGCCAAGGACATCCCGCTGCCGTCGGGTACCAAGCTGGGTGTCGACGGTGACACGGTCGTTCTCCAGGTTCTGGCCGCGCAGGCGGAGGAGCCCTCGGAGGAGGCCGCCGAGGGCGACGCGGCCGCGGAGGCCTGAGCCCCGGCTCCGTCATCGGCTCGTCAGCCGCTGCTTCCCTTCGGGGGGCGGCGGCTGGCGCGTATCAAGGAGAGATGGACGTGACGACCGATCCGAGTGCCCCCTGGCTGATCGCCGGGCTGGGCAATCCCGGGCCCGAGTACGCGGCGAACCGGCACAACGTGGGGTTCATGGTGGCCGATCTGCTGGCCGAGCGGGTCGGGGGGAGGTTCAAGCGGGCCGGGAAGGCGCAGGCGCAGGTCGTGGAGGGGCGGATCGGGCCGCCGGGGCCGGGGAACCGTCGGGTGATCCTGGCGAAGCCGATGTCGTACATGAACCTGTCGGGTGGGCCGGTGACCGCGTTGCGGGACTTCTACAAGGTGCCGGTGGGGAACATCGTCGCGATCCATGACGAGTTGGACATCGACTACGGCACGCTGCGGCTGAAGTTCGGCGGTGGTGACAACGGTCACAACGGGCTGAAGTCGATGACGAAGGCGATGGGGTCGGACTACCACCGGGTGCGGTTCGGGATCGGTCGTCCGCCGGGTCGGATGCAGGTCGCGGACTTCGTGCTGAAGGACTTCTCCACCACGGAGCGCAAGGAGTTGGACTATTTCGTGGACCGGGCGGCGGACGCGGTGGAGTGTCTGGTGATCGAGGGGTTGGAGCGGGCACAGGGGACGTACAACTCCTGACCTGGTCCGCATATATCCCGTTTCGCCCGTCATCGCGTGCTGGCCTGCGGGAGTTGACCGACCGCTGTGCCATGGCCAATGATCCCGGCCATGCCCGACAGGAAAGCCCCCGCTCACCGTTCGCGGCACCGTGCGCGCCCGAGCGGCGCTGGCGCGTCCGCCGCGCTGCGGTACGGGCGGCTGGTGGCCATGAGTGTGACCGCGGTGGTGATTCTGATCGCCGGGGTGTGGGGGTCCTGGGGCTGCGCCCAGCACGTGATGCTGAGCAAGGGGCGCGAGCAGGGCACGCTGACCGTGTCCGAGTGCCGGGACGAGACCTGCTGGGGGCCCTACCAGCCGGTCTCCACGGGCTCGCAGGCCCGCGATCGGGTCGACATCGAGCGGTCCGTGGCGGTGGAGACGGGTCGGACGTACACCGTGGTCGTGAAGCCGGGCAGCAGCGATGTCGTACGGACGGGCCCGGCGGGCCTGCTGCACGCCTGGGTGCCGCTGGGCGGGGCGCTGCTGCTGGCGGCGGTGGTGGTGGCCGGCGGCCTGCGGATGGTGCGCTCGGCGTGGGTGCTGGGCGGGTTGGGTGTCGCGCTGATCACGGCGGCGTGGGTTGCGCTGTGAGGGGTTGTCGGCTGACGGCAGGTGGGGGCTTCTCGCGCAGTTCCCGCGCCCCTGAAAGCAGGGGCTGCGCCCGTGCTTTTCGGCCCGAGAGGGCGTAGGCCCTCAAGGGGCGCGGGAACTGCGCGACCAGCCCCCACCGAACCGGTCAGCCGCGAACGCCCCCCGAAGTCACCCCGTGTTGCGCAGCCCCGCCGCGACCCCGTTCACCGTGAGCAGCAACGCCCGCGCCAGCAAGGGGTCCGCGGCCTCCCCCGAAGCGGCAGCGTCCCGCTGACGCTTGAGCAGGGCGACCTGGAGATACGAGATCGGGTCGAGATAGGCGTCCCGGATGGAGAAGGTCTGCTGCAGCACGGGGTTGGCGTCCAGCAGCTTGTCCTCGCCGGTGATGCGCAGTACCTCGCGCACGGTCAGCTCGTGTTCGGCCCGGATCGTGTCGAAGACGTGCTTGAGCTCGTCGGGGACGAGGGTGTCGACGTAGTGCTGGGCGATTCGCAGGTCCGTCTTGGCCAGCGTCATCTCGACGTTGGAGAGGAAGTTGCGGAAGAAGTGCCACTGCTCGTGCATCTCGTCGAGCACGGTGTCCAGGCCCGCTTCGCGCAGTGCCTTCAGGCCGGAGCCGACGCCGAACCAGCCGGGCACGATCTGCCGTGACTGGGTCCAGCCGAAGACCCAGGGGATGGCCCGCAGTCCGTCGAGGGAGACGCCCGAGCCGGGGCGGCGGGAGGGTCGTGAGCCGAGGTGCAGGTCGGCGAGCTGGTCCACCGGTGTCGAGGCGAGGAAGTACGTCGGCAGGTCGGGGTCCTCGACGAGCTTGCGGTACGCGGCGTGCGCGGCGTCCGACACGAGGTCCATGGCCGCGTCCCAGCGGGCGAGG
Organism: Streptomyces sp. MNU76; assembly: GCF_020982545.1. Taxonomy (GTDB): domain Bacteria; phylum Actinomycetota; class Actinomycetes; order Streptomycetales; family Streptomycetaceae; genus Streptomyces. Next base: position 134,973 of record NZ_JAJKLK010000022.1, read on the forward strand.
GACTCCACCGACTGGCGGGGGGCGGTGTGCAGGGCGGAGGCCTGGAGTGTGGCGGCGACCGTCAGTTCCAGGTTCTCCCTGGCCAGGGAGGGGACGAGGTACTTGTCGGAGATGACCTCGCCCTGCTCGGTCACCTTGATCTCGCCCTCCAGCGTGCCCCAGGGCTGCGCGAGGATCGCGTCGTGGGAGGGGCCGCCGCCGCGGCCGACCGTGCCGCCGCGGCCGTGGAAGAGGCGGAGTCGTACGCCGTAGCGGTGGGCGACGTCGCGCAGGCGACGCTGTGCCCGGTGGATCTCCCACTGCGAGGTGGTGATGCCGCCGAACTTCGACGAGTCGGAGTAGCCGAGCATGACTTCCTGGACGTCTCCGCGCAGGGCGACGAGCCGCCGGTAGGACGGGTCGGCGAGCATCTCTTCGAGGATGGTGTCGGCGGCCTTCAGCTCGTCCGTCGTCTCCAGCAGCGGGACGATGCCGATCTTGGCCCAGCCGGCGTGGAGGTCGATGAGTCCGGCCTCGCGGGCGAGGACGGTGGCGGCGAAGACGTCGTCGGCGCCCTGGCACATGGAGATGATGTACGACTCGATGACCTCGGGGCCGAAGACGGTGAGCGCCTTCTTCACGGTCTCGAACACGCCGAGGGTCCTGGCGCCGGCGGCGTCCAGCGGCGCGGGTGTGGGGGCCAGCGGCCTCCTCGACCGGAGCTCACGGGCGAGGAGCTTGTGGCGGTACTCGCGGGGCATGTCCTCGTAGCGCCAGGACTCCTCGCCGAGGCGGTCGAAGAGCTGGCCGAGGGCGTGGTGGTGGGCGTCGGCGTGTTCGCGGACGTCCATGGTGGCGAGCTGGAGGCCGAAGGCGGCCAGGGTGCGGATGGTGCGGTTCATCCGGCCGTCGGCGAAGAGGCCGCCGCGGTGTTCGCGCAGGGAGGTCTGGATGAGGGTGAGGTCGCGCAGGAGTTCGGCGGTGCCGAGGTAGTCGCGGCCGTCCTCGTGCGGGATGCCCTTGGCGAGGCGTTCCTTGGTGTTCTCCAGCTTCTGCCGGATGCAGGTGGCCTTGAGCCGGTAGGGCTCCTCGGCGTTGAGGCGCTTGTAGCGGGGGCTGATCTCGGGCAGTGCCTCCAGGTCGGCCTGGAGGGAGACGAGGAGTTCCTCCGTGGCACCCGTGTAGCGGATGGAGTTGGAGAGGAAGCCGCGCAGTTCGTCGATGAGTTCGAGGGCGTCGTTGATGCCGTGTTCGTGCTGGAGGATGAGGACGTCCCAGGTCACCTGGGGGGTGACGTTGGGGTTGCCGTCGCGGTCGCCGCCGATCCAGGTGCCGAAGGTGAGGGGGCGGGTGGCGTCGGGAGGGTGACGCCGACGCGTTCCAGTTCGGCGGTGAGGTCCTCCAGGACGTCGCCGACGGCGTTCGCGTGCAGTTCGTCCAGGTAGTAGATGGCGTTGCGGGCCTCGTCGGCGGGCTCGGGGCGGACGACCCGGAGTTCGTCCGTCTGCCACACCAGGTCGATGTTCTCGGCCAGCCGGATGTCGTAGCGCCGGCGGTCGGACTCGATGACGGGGGTCTCCAGCAGCGCGGCGATGCGGCGGAGCTTGTTGAGGACGGAGCGGCGGGCGGCCTCGGTGGGGTGGGCGGTGAAGACGGGCGGACGTTGAGGTTCCCGACCGTCTCGCGCAGGTGTTCGGGGTCTGCGTCCTTCAGGCGATCGGCCGTACGGGCGAGGAGACCGCCTTCGGCGGCACGCCGTGCCCTCAGCTCGCGGCCCCGGTGTACCTGTTCGGTGACGTTGGCGAGGTGGAAGTAGGTGGAGAAGGCGCGGACCAGCTTGGCCGCGGTCTCCAGCTCCGTGCCGCGCAGCAGTTCGGCGGCGGCCTCACCGTCCTCGCGGGTCAGGCGGCGGACGCGCTCGACCAGGTCCAGGAGTTCGGGGCCCTCCTGGCGTACGAGGGTCTCGCCCAGTAGGTCACCCAGGCGCCGGATGTCGGCGCGCAGCTCGCTGCTGACCGTGGTGGTCTGGTCGTCGGCACTGCTCACAGGTGCGGCTCCTTGCAGTGTTGAAGCTCGGCTGAGGGGAACCCGGGTGGGGGCCCGGCGGCCCGGCCGTCGTGGTGGGGCCTGGCCGCGGGACAGGATTCAGAGCGGACCGCGCTGTCCGAACGAGTCCAGGATAGGCGTCCACCTGGGCGCCCTCGGCGACAGGTGCCACTTTTGCGGCACTCAGTGCCACCTGTCCATCGGGCCCGCTGGTTACACCTGGACGCGCAGCCGGGCGGACCCTTGCCGACCGGCACCGCACTGCCATACTTACGATGCCGTAGGTTACGGAACCGTAGGGAAAGCCGACAGGTGCCCCTCGCATGCTGTGCCGCAGGCACCTCCCCCTCTCTCCACCCTCGACCCCCCAGGGGACGCCCATGAGCTCAAGGCCCGATGTGATCGAAGACGCGCCGAATGCGCCAGGTTCTCCAGGCTCCGCACCGACCGACTCCCCCGCGCCGTCGGCCACGCTGGGCGGCGAGCAGAAGCGTTCGATCGAGCAGATCACGCTGCTCCTCTTCATCACCGTCCCCTTCCTCGCGCTCCTCGCGGCCGTGCCGCTGGCCTGGGGCTGGGGCGTGAGCTGGCTGGATCTCGGCCTGCTGGTGTTCTTCTACTACCTGGGCTGCCACGGCATCACGATCGGCTTCCACCGGCACTTCACCCACGGCTCGTTCAAGGCCAAGCGCCCGCTGACGATCGCGCTGGCGATCGCCGGTTCGATGGCCGTCGAGGGCCCGCTGGTGCGCTGGGTGGCCGACCACCGCAAACACCACAAGTTCTCCGACGCCGAGGGCGACCCCCATTCGCCGTGGCGCTACGGCGAGACGCTCCCCGCGCTGATGAAGGGCCTGTGGTGGGCGCACATCGGCTGGATGTTCGACGAGGAGCAGACCTCGCAGGAGAAGTACGCCCCGGACCTGGTCAAGGACCCGGCGCTCCGCGCGATCTCCCGCCACTTCATCTACTGGACGATGCTCTCCCTCGCCCTTCCGCCGCTGATCGGCGGTCTGGTGACGATGTCCTGGTGGGGCGCGTTCACCGCGTTCTTCTGGGGCTCGCTCGTCCGGGTGGCGCTGCTGCACCACGTGACCTGGTCGATCAACTCGATCTGCCACGCGGTCGGCAAGCGCCCCTTCAAGTCCCGCGACCGCTCGGGCAACGTCTGGTGGCTGGCGGTTCTCTCCTGCGGCGAGTCCTGGCACAACCTCCACCACGCCGATCCCACCTCCGCCCGGCACGGGGTGGAGCGCGGCCAGCTGGACTCCTCGGCTCGGCTGATCCGGTGGTTCGAGGTGTGCGGCTGGGCGTACGACGTCCGCTGGCCGTCACGCTCGCGTATCGATTCCAGGCGCAAGACGGGCGAGGACGGCTCCCGGCAGCGGAAGGCACCCGCCGAGGCGGCATGATTGACGCCGTGGCGACCGACTCCAGCAGCACCCCGAGCAATGACAAGCCGCGGCGTGTTCGCCGCACCCGGATGACGGGCGCCGAGCGCCGTGCGCAGTTGCTGGAGGTCGGGCGCGCGCTGTTCGCCGCCAAGGGCTTCGAGGCCACGTCGGTGGAGGAGATCGCGGCGAAGGCCGGGGTGTCCAAGCCGGTGGTGTACGAGCACTTCGGCGGCAAGGAAGGGCTGTACGCGGTGGTGGTGGACCGCGAGATGAGTCGGCTGATGGACATGGTGACCAGTTCGCTGACGGCCGGGCACCCGCGTGAACTCCTCGAACAGGCCGCGTTCGCGCTCCTGGACTTCATCGAGGAGTACACGGACGGCTTCCGCATCCTGGTCCGTGACTCGCCCATCCCGCAGTCGACGGGTTCCTTCGCGTCGCTGATCTCCGACATCGCCACGCAGGTGGAGGACATTCTCGGCCGCGAGTTCAAGAGCCGGGGCTTCGACCCGAAGCTCGCGCCGCTGTACGCGCAGGCGCTGGTCGGGATGGTCGCCCTGACCGGCCAGTGGTGGCTGGATGTCCGCCGGCCGAAGAAGGCGGAGGTGGCGGCGCATCTGGTGAACCTGGCGTGGCACGGGTTGGACGGCCTGAACCAGAAGCCGCGGCTGATCGGCCACCGGAAGTCTTGAGCCGGGGGGTGCGTGGTGGGGGCGGTACGCGGTCGGGTACGGGTCCGGTGGGGCTTCTCGCGCGGTTCCCGCGCCCCTGGCAGGCTGCGCCCCTGCTTTCGCCCTGAGTGGCCGTAGGCCCCTCAAGGGGCGCGGGGAACCAAACGCGACCAGCCCCCACCCACCCGCACCCGCCATCGCTCCCGCACCCCGAGCTACCGGGCGCCCCCGTCCACATCCTTCGCGCTGAGCGCCAGCTCGTTGTTCACGGTGAAATACGGCCGCACCCGCGTCCACCCCCGCTCACCATGCTCGAACACCTGCCCAGGCACCAGATCGGTCTTCCGCCGTTCCACCACATCACCCCCGATCCGCCCCACCGGCACGTCCCCAGCCGCAGATCCCACAGATCGTGCTCGACACTCCGCCGCCCCAGGAGCTCGCCGTACGGAACGGTGAACCGGAACCCCCGCTCCCCCACAGCCCACACGGGCACACCGAAGTCGTACGCGCTGTCGCCCCGCGACACCACCCGCACCACGGCACCCTCCGAGACCACGCCGGTCACGGACTCGGCGGCCCCCAGAACCGTCCCGGTCACGGTCACCGTCCCCTCCCCCACCTCCACCGCGTCGATCTCCGCGTGCGCCGGCCGCAGCCACGTCCGCAGTGCGAGGAACCCGTCGACAGTGGGATACGGGATCCACGCCCCGACCCCCCGCTGGTCCGCCCACGGCCGCCGACCGACCAGCGCGGCCTGTTCCACCAGCCGTGCGCCCAGCCGCACTCGCTTGTTCGAGCCGCGCGGCGCGACGTAGCAGTCCCAGCGGCCCTCGGCGAGGGTGTGCTCGGCGGGGCGCAGGGTCGCCCGCACCACGGTGTCCGGCGCGTCGGCGCTCGGCAGCACCGGCACCCTGACCTGCCGCTTGCCGGGGTCGCGGCGCAGCCGGGCGATGAAGTCGAGGGGCCCGGAAGGCAGCTCGGCCGGGTCGAGGAGGACGGTGAGGCCGCCGTCGGCCAGGGCGCGGGCGTGTACGGCGGGCGTGGGCGTGGAGCGCTCCCGTCAGCCTCGGCGGCGGGGCGGCCTTCGTGGGCGGGGCCGGACGGCGCGGGCGGCGAGCCGTTTCAGCCGGGCGGCGCCGTCCCATCCGCGCCGCCGGGACCTGGTCAGTTCCTCGAAGAGGGTTTCGTAGCGCTGGGCGACGGCGGCGGGGGCGTAGGTCTCGGCCTTGACGAGGGCCTCCTTGCCGAGTCGTTCGCGCAGGGCCTCGTCGGTGACGACGCGGTTCAGCGCGTCGGCGTAGGCGTCGACGTCCCCGTCGAGCGGGACGAGGAGGCCGTCCTGGCCGTGGGTGATGATCTCGCCGGGGCCGTGCGGGCAGTCCGTGGCGACGACCGGGACGCCGCAGTGCATGGCCTCGACGATGGTCATGCCGAAGGACTCCATGTCGGAGGAGACGGCGGCGACGGCGCCCTTGGCCCATTCGGTCTCGATCGGGGAGACCGCTCCCATGAGGAACACCCGGTCGTGCAGCCCGAGGCGGTCGATCAGCTCGCGCAGGTTCTCCTTCTGCGGGCCGCGTCCGTAGATCCGCAGGGTCCAGCCGGGGTGGTCGGCGGCGACCTTGGCGAAGGCGTTCACCAGTCGGTCGTACCGCTTGATGGGGATGAGCCGGCCTGCGGCGACGATGACCCGGGAGTCCAGGGTGGACCGCTCCACGGCGGGGGCCCGGACGCCGTTGGGGACGCAGACGATGGTGGTGCCGACGTCGGGCAGGGCGGCGCGGTACTGGGCGGCGTCGGCCTCGGAGACGGTGACGAAGGCGTCGAGTCCGCCGATCGCCCGGTTCTGGTCGCCGCGCAGCGGTTCCCGGTACTGGTCGAGGCTGAGGTGTTCCTGGCCGATCCGAAGGTAGCCGCGCCGGCCGTCGCGGGCGAGGTAGCCGTTGAGGTCGGGGCGGGTGGCGATGACGACGTCGGCCTGGGTGTCGGCGAGGAAGCCGCCGATGCGTTCGTCCTGCAGGCCGGTGTAGGGCAGGTTCCCGGTGGCCCCCGTGTACGGGAACATCGTGCCGGGCCGCCGGGTGAGAGGGTGGTCGCCCTCGAATCCGGGGCCGCCTTCCCGCAGGTCGATCAGCGAGGTCAGACGGACGCGCGGGTCGAACGGGAGGGCGGGTTCGTCGCGGGAGCGGTGGACGCTGACGACCTCCACCTCGTGCCGGTCGGCGAACGCGGCGGACAGGTTGGCGGTCGAGCGGATGGTGCCTCCGATACCGAAGGCATTGTTGATCAGGAACGCGATCTTCATATGTTTTTCCCCCTGGAAACCGCCCGAGGGCGGGCAGCATCGCGCCCGCACCCCTGCTGGTCGGGCAAGGGCTGCGCGCGGGCACGGCTGTATGCGTGATACGTGGTCGACAATCGAGAAATGAATGATTCGGCGCAGCGGAAATCGGCCGATCGGGTAATCCACGAGAAGAGGCGCGGAAACGAAATCCCGACCGGACGACAAAAAAGCCTATGTGGCGCGCGTCACAAACCCCGTCAAACGCGCCGAGCGGCTCAGCAGATCACCACTGGCCCAGATCCCCCTGGTCACAGCACGAACTCCCGCTTCCCCGAACATCCGGCGGGAGACAACAAAAGTGAACTGAGAATATATCCATCACAAAGGAAAGCCAAAGAACAATATCAGCCACTCCCGCACCGGAGGCACCGGGAACCGGCGGTCGGCACGGAATACAGAAATCCGTTTTTCGGCTATGGCATTTCGAGCGGCGCGGGTCGCAGCGGGGTCGTTTGCAGAACGTCCGCCGCCATCCGCCCGGCCGGGCCCGCCGTCTGTTCGGCGATGCGCCGGAACGTGTCCTGGGCCTGCCGCGCGGGCCACTCGGCCGGCAGATGCCGCACGGGCAGGCGCGGGTCGATACGGATGACGCGCAGCCACTCGGCGACGAGGCGCAGCCGGGTGGCGATGGGGTCGGCCTCGGCGACGCCGGCGGTGCTCCACCGTTTGTCGAAGGCCACGTACCGCGCGGCGAGGGTCTCCAGGTCCCAGCTCTCGCGGATCATCAGTCCGACGTCGGTGAACGCGTCGGCCCGCGCGTGGAACACCTTCACGTGCGCGTCCAGCCCGAGTTCCGAGACGATCTCCCGGACGTCCACCCGGCCCGGGGCGATCCACAGTCCGCTGTACAGGGCACCGAACCCGGACCAGGTGAGCCGGGAGCGCAGGTCGTGCCGCTGGCGTTGCCAGGACTCGGGGAGGGAGAAGCCGAGGAGGGTCCAGGTGCCGTCCCAGTCCTCGTTCACCGCGCCGTCGCGCCAGATGCGCCGGCCGCCGTCGCGCAGGATGTCCTCGGCGTGCGGGGTGAGGCCGAAGAACATCCGCCGGCCCTCGCGCTGGCGTCTCAGCAGCCCCCGGTTGACCATCCGCGTGAGCGTGGACCGCACGGCCTGCTCGCCCGTGCCGACCCGGCCGAGCACGTCGATGATGCTCCCCGAGTACACGCCGAGGCCGCTCTCCGCCCGGTCCAGCACGTGATTGCCGAAGAAGGAGAGCACCAGCGACTGCGGCCGCAACTGCGGCACGTCGCCGACCTCGGCACCCGGGATCTCGTCCTCCACAGCGCAAGAGTACGGGGGTAGTTGGGGCCGGGTCAGGGGCGAGGAAGGGTTCCCCGCGCCCCTGACGGGGCGCGCCCCGTCAATCAGCCCGGCCGGCCCGGCTCCAGGAACTCCAACCGGTTGCCCACCGGGTCCTCGGAGTGGAAGCGGCGGTACCCCGGCAGGTCCTCGTTCCAGATCACGACGGCCCCGCGCGCGGCCAGCCGCGCGGCGAACGCGTCGATGCCCCGCACCCGCAGCCCCGGGTGGGCCTTCCGCGGCGGCCGGAATCCCGCCTCCACCCCCAGATGCAGCAGCACATCCCCTGCCGCGAACCAGCACCCTCCCCGTACGGCGAGTGCGGGTGGCTTCTGGATCTCCGCCATCCCGAGGACGCCCACGTAGTACTCCCGCAGCCGGTCCTCCGTGCCCGGCGGTGCCGCCAGCAGGACGTGGTCGACCGCGGTGATCATCGGGGCGTCTTAGGCTTGTGGGCGACGGCGAAGATGCGGCGGAACGGGAACGGGGTGCCGTGCGCCGTGCGCGGATACGCCTCGCGCAGGGCCGTGCGGTACTCGGCGACGAAGGGCGCCGCGTCCGGCCCCAGCTCGGTGAGGATCGGACGCAGGCTCGTGCCCTGGACCCAGTCGAGCACCGGGTCCTCGCCCTGGAGGAGGTGGACGTACGTCGTCTCCCAGGCGTCGACCTCGCAGCCGAGGTCGGCGAGGGCGGCGTGATAGGCGACGGGGGCGTGGACCGCGTCGTGGTGGCGGAGGGTGTCGCCGAGGCGGTCCTTCCAGCGGGCGGAGTGCGCCAGTTCGCGCATGAGGCGGTGGCTGGGCGAGTCGAAGTTCCCGGGGACCTGGAAGGCGAAGGTGCCGCCGGGGGCGAGCGCGTCGACCCAGGCGGGGAAGCGGGCGGGATGCCCGGGAACCCACTGGAACGTGGCGTTGCTGACGATCAGGTCGTAAGGCTCCGGGGGCGACCAGGCAAGGACGTCCACCCCGGCGAAGTCGATGTTTCCGCCGCCCGGGGTGGGCCCCTCGTGGTCGGCCCGGGCCCGGTCGAGCATCTCGGGCGAGTTGTCGTACCCGGTGATGCGCGCGGTGGGCCAGCGGTCGGCGAGGAGGCGGGTGACGTTGCCGGGGCCGCAGCCGAGGTCGGCGACGCGGGGTGCGCGGCGGGCGGGTCGGGGACGTGGGCGAGCAGGTCCACGAAGGCGCGGGCGCGGTGGCCGGCGTGCCGCAGGTACTGCTGGGGGTCCCAGGTGGGGCTGGTGGCGGGCATGGGGATGTCCTCCTCGTCGTGACTCTCGTCATCACGCAGCTGCCGGACGGCACTCCCCACTCTCGACCGCACATATCTCGAAGTCAAGAGACTTTGACCTAATCATCTTGACCTCAAGAGACTTCACATCGACACAACCACTACACTGATCGCCATGGAGGACGAGGTCGATCGGCTGGTCGCAGCGTGGCGCCGGGAGCGCCCCGACCTCGACGTGGAGCCGCTGGAAGTACTCAGCCGGGTGAGCAGACTGGCCCGGCACCTGGATCGCGCGCGCCGGCTGGCGTTCGCGGAGCACCAGCTGGAGCCGTGGGAGTTCGACGTGCTGACGGCGCTGCGGCGGGCGGGGAACCCGTACCAGCTCTCGCCGGGTCAGTTGCTCACCCAGACGCTGGTGACGTCGGGCACGATGACCAACCGCATCGACCGGCTGACGAAGAAGGGCCTGGTCGAACGGCTGCCCGACCCCAGTGACCGCCGGGGCGTGCTCGTACGGCTCACGGACGAGGGCCGGGACCGGGCGGACCAGGCGCTCGCCGGACTCCTCGACCAGGAACGCGCGATCCTGGCCGAACTCACCCGCGCCCAACGCGGTGAACTGGCAGGCCTCCTACGCCAGCTGACCGCCCCGTTCGACAACATCCCCGGCTAGGTCGACAGGGCCCACACCCGCCCGCCGGGCGAGGGCCACGGCGGCGAGGGTGGAGTGGACGCCCAGTTTTCCGAGGACGTTCTGCATATGGGTGCGGACGGTGTGCGGGGAGAGGAACAGGCGCTCGGCGACGGCCTTGCGCCCCAGCCCCGCCACCATGCACCGGAGCACTTCACGCTCACGCGGGGTGAGGGACTCGACGAGCCGCTCACTCTCCGTGCGGTGTTTGCGCGCGGCGGTCAACTCCCGCAGGACGCCCGTGAGCAGCGCGGGCGGCAGATGCGTCTCGTCGCGCAGCACGCCCCGGATGACGGTGAGCAGCCGGGACAGCGAGCAGTCCTTGGCGACCCAGCCGGACGCGCCCGCCTGGAGGGCCAGCGCGGCCCTGCGCGGATCGTCCTTCTCTGCGAGGACGACGATCCGTACGCTCGGCTGTCCCGAACGCACGCCCGCGACGAGCGATATGCCGTCCACGAGACCGTCCTCGCCGCCGTCCGGCGCGGGTACGGCGGTCGGCCGCGCGCCGGGGACCTGGGCATGACCCCCCAGGTCGGCGTCGACCAGCAGCACGTCGAACTTGCGCCCTTCCGCCGCCGCGCGGTCCAGACAGCGCAGCGCCGCGGGGCCGCTGCCGGCCGCGGACACGTCGACGTCCGGCTCGGCGGCCAGCGCCGCCGCGAGCGACTCGGCGAAGATACGGTGGTCGTCGACGACCAGGACTCGGATGCGAACCACTGAAACCCCCACTGGTCGGGGGACGACCGGCGCGAGTACGGCGCGCGGAGCGTGCCCCGGTTTACACCTGGGACGGGGCGTCGCAGCCGCACGGCCGCCGCCGTGCTGGACCGCTACCCCCACTCCGGGCGTCGTACCCGACTGTCTCGCCCCCTGATCAGCACCGGCCCCCACCGGCGCTGTTCATCAGAGTACGGCCGGGGGGCAGGAGCGGAAGGTAATTTGCAGAACTGGTTGTCCAGCGCGTTTATCGTGTGCCGCATGTTTCGTATGGAGACAGAAGTCGACAGGGATCGAAGCCAATTGCTGCTTTCCCGGCTGCGCAGCACCAATACGGCCGCTTCGCCGATCCTCCGTGACCTGCGCGGCACCCCCGGCGAACGCGAAGTCCCGCTCCACGTATGGATCCTGGACGAGGCCGGTGATCTCGCGGGCGGTCTGGTCGGCCACACCTGGACGACCTGGCTCCACGTCACCTATCTCTGGGTCGACGAGCGCCACCGGGGGCGGGGCCTGGGCTCGCGCATCCTCTCCGAGGCCGAGCACATCGCCGTCCGGGAACGGGGCGCCCGTTCCTGCCGTCTGGAGACCTGGGACTTCCAGGCGCCGGAGTTCTACAAGCGGCTCGGTTACGAGGTCGTGTGCGTGATCCCCGACTATCCGCCGGGGATCACGGAGTACACGCTCACGAAGAGGCTCGGCTGAACTCGGCGCGAGCCTGGCGCCGATCGGCACCGAGGGTCAGGAGATGCGGCGCGCTCCGGCCGACGGGACCGCCACGAAGACGCGCGGGGCCGTGAAGCCGGCGTCGGCGAAAGCCTCCTCCACCGCCTTGGTGACCGCGTCCGCGTCGGTCGCGTCGACGAGGACGATCGCGGAGCCGCCGAAGCCGCCGCCGGTCATCCGGGCGCCGAGGGCGCCGGCGGCGAGGGCGGTGTCGACGACGAGGTCCAGCTCGGGGCAGGAGATCCGGAAGTCGTCGCGGAGCGAGGCGTGGCCCTCGACCAGGACAGGGCCGATCGCGCGGGTCTCGCCGGACGTGAGGAGGGAGACCACGCGCTCGACGCGCTGGTCCTCGGTGACCACGTGGCGGACCAGGCGGCGGACCTCCTCGTCGTCGCCGAGGCGGTCCAGGGCCGCGTCCAGTTCGTCGTAGGCGACGTCGCGCAGCGCGTCGACGCCTAGGAGGGCCGCGCCCTTCTCGCAGCCGGCCCGGCGCTTGCCGTACTCGCCCTCGCTGTGGGAGTGCTTGACCTGGGTGTCGACGACCAGCAGCTGCATGCCCTCGGCGGCCAGGTCGAAGGGAATCTGCCGCTGGGAGAGGTCCCGGGTGTCGAGGAACAGGGCGTGGCCGCTCTCGCAGCACGCGGAGGCCGTCTGGTCCATGATCCCGGTCGGGGCGCCGACGTAGACGTTCTCCGCGCGCTGGCACAGGCGGGCCAGCTGCCAGCCCTTGAGGCCCAGGTCGTAGAGGTCGTTGAGGGCGAGGGCGACGACCACTTCCAGGGCCGCCGAGGAGGAGAGGCCGGCGCCCGTGGGGACCGTGGACGTCAGGTGCACGTCCGCTCCGGTCACCGCCGTGTGGCCCGCCTCGCGCAGGGCCCAGACCACACCGGACGGGTACGCCGTCCAGGCGCGGTCGGCCTCCGGGGTGAGTGCGTCGAGGGAGAGTTCGACCACGCCTGCCTCGACGTCGTCGGAGTGCAGACGCAGGACGCCGTCCGTGCGCCGGGAGACGGCCGCGACGGTGGTGTGCGGGAGGGCGAAGGGCATGACGAAGCCGTCGTTGTAGTCGGTGTGCTCGCCGATGAGGTTCACCCGGCCCGGCGCGGCCCACACTCCCTCCGGCGCCGCCCCGTAGAGCTCCTCGAACCGCCCGGCGACGACGACAGCCTCGCTCATCCCGTGACCCTGACCTTTCCTTGCTGGACCGACGAACCGGCTCGGCCGATGAACTGGCCGAGCCGGCACACTACTTGGCGCGAACGGGGGCGGGCCCGCGCCGCTTCGGCGCGTGGGCGACCCGTACCGCTCCGCCCACGCCCGCGCGAACCACCGGGCACACGCCCCGCGTGCACTACTGGGCGGCGCGCGCCTGTGTGAACTCCCACGCGTCCGCCACAATCTCCGCGAGGTCCGCGCGCGACGGGTTCCAGCCGAGCCGTTCGCGGGCCGTGTCGGCGGAGGCGACCAGGGTGGCGGGGTCGCCGGCCCGGCGCGGGGCGACGACCTCGGGGATCGGGTGCCCGGTGACCCGGCGGACGGTCTCGATCACCTCGCGCACCGAGAAGCCGTTGCCGTTGCCCAGGTTGCAGATGAGGTGCTCGCCCGGTTGTGCGGCGTCCAGCGCCAGCAGGTGGGCGTCGGCGAGGTCGGCGACGTGGATGTAGTCGCGGACGCAGGTGCCGTCGGGGGTCGGGTAGTCCTCGCCGAAGACGGAGATCGCGTCCCGCCTGCCCTGGGCGACCTGGAGCACCAGTGGGATGAGGTGCGACTCGGGGTCGTGGCGCTCACCGCAGGTGCCGTACGCGCCGGCCACGTTGAAGTAGCGCAGGGAGACGGCGCCCAGGCCGTGGGCGGCGGCCTCGCCGGTGATCATGTGGTCGACGGCCAGCTTGGAGGCGCCGTACGGGCTGGTCGGCCTGGTGGGCGCGGACTCGACGATGGGGGTGGTCTCCGGCTCGCCGTAGGTGGCGGCCGTGGAGGAGAACACCAGCTTGCGCACGCCCGCCTCGCGCATCGCGGCGAGCAGGGCCATGGTGCCGCCGACGTTGTTGTCCCAGTACTTCTCGGGCTTCACGACGGACTCGCCGACCTGCGAGAACGCGGCGAAGTGCAGGACGGCGTCGAAGGAGCCGTCGAGCCACTTGCCGGCGTCGCGGATGTCCCCCTCGACGAAGGACGCGTCGGCGGGGACGCCCTCGCGGAAGCCGGTCGAGAGGTTGTCGAGGACGACGACCTCGTGGCCCGCCTCCAGCAGATGCTGGGCGACCACGCTGCCGACGTACCCCGCGCCACCGGTGACCAGGTACTTGCCGCGGTGCTTCCCGCCCTGCTGCCCGTCCTGCTGCCCACTCATGAACTCGCTACCTCTCGCAGTCGCTCGGCCGCGCGCTCCGGCGGCACGTCGTTGATGAACACGTTCATGCCGGATTCGGAACCCGCGAGAAACTTCAGCTTGCCGGTGGTGCGGCGGATGGTGAAAAGCTCGAGGTGGAGCGCGAAGTCCTCGCGCTGGACGCCCTCGAACTCCTCCAGCGTGCCGAACGGTGCCTGGTGCCAGGCCGCGATGTACGGGGTCGGAGGCTCACCCTCGCCGAAGATCCGGTCGAAGCGCCTCAAGAGTTCCAGATAAACCTTGGGGAATTCTGAGCGCGCGCCCTCGTCGAGGCCGAGGAGGTCCGGCACCCGGTGGCGCGGGTAGAGGTGCACCTCGTACGGCCAGTGCGCCGCGTACGGCACGAAGGCGACCCAGTGCTCGGTCTGGAGCACGATCCGCTCGTCGGCGAGCTCCCGCTCCAGGACGGCGTCGAAGAGGTTCTCGCCGCCGGTGGCGTCCTTGTGGGCCGCGAGGGAGCGCAGCATCAGCGCGGTGCGGGGGGTGGTGAAGGGGTACGCGTAGATCTGCCCGTGGGGGTGCCCCAGGGTCACGCCGATCTCGGCACCGCGGTTCTCGAAGCAGAACACCTGCTCGACGGAGGGGAGGTGGGACAGCTCGGCGGTGCGGTCGGTCCAGGCCTCCAGGACGAGGCGGGCCTGCTCCTCGGTCAGGTCGGCGAAGGACGCGTTGTGGTCCGAGGTGAAGCAGACGACCTCGCAGCGGCCGGAGTCACCGGCGAGCGAGGGGAAGCGGTTCTCGAACACGACGGCGTCGTACGAGGAGTCCGGTATCTCGCTGAGGCGGTCGCCCTCGGAGGGGCAGAGCGGGCACTCGTTCGCCGGGGGGTGGTAGGTGCGGCCCTGGCGGTGCGAGGCGATCGCGACGGAGTCGCCGAGCAGCGGGTCCCGGCGTACCTCCGAGGTGGTGACGGTGCGCTCCAGGGGCCGCTTGTCCACCGCGTCGCGCACGGTGTCGTCGCGCAGGTCGTAGTAGATCAGCTCACGACCGTCGGCCAGCCGGGTCGAGGTCTTCTTCACGCCGGACTCCCCATCCCACCCATCAAACAGAACCAAACACATCAAAGCACAGGTTCCGACGTTCGTCACCATCACAAACAAACAAAGATCACCAGATCCCGACTATCGTGCTTCGCCGCCGATCCTGGCGCGACGTAGTCGGCCCCCGCCGTTGCCCGGCGGGGGCCGACCGCGTCGTTGTCGTCTACTGGGTGGTGCGGTAGGCGCGGTGGATGGTCTGGGTCAGGGTGTTGCCGTCGGCGTCGGTGAGGGCGACGCGGAGGGAGACGGGGCCGGGCTCGGCGGGGCTGCGCAGCTTGAGCAGCTTGCCGTTCACGGCGGGGGCCTTCTTCCAGGTCCTGCCGTCGTCGTAGGAGACGGTGAAGGCCAGCTTGCGCAGCGTGGCGGCCTTGGTGGCCGCGCCCTGGAGGCTGAAGGGCACGGTGAGGGTCGTACCGGCCTTGGCGGTACTGGCCGTCGACAGGCTGGGCGTGTAGCGGACGACGGTCAGCGGGAGCCGCTCGGGGGTGTCGCCGGAGACGTGGGCCGAGGCGAAGGTCCAGGTGGCGGTCGTCCGGGTACTGACCGCGAACCGTGCCGGGTCGCGGGAGACGTCCACGGCGAGCCTGTAGGTGCGCTTGCCCGCGGGGACCGTGTACGCGTCGCCGTCGAGCGGGGCGTTCACGGCGAAGATCTTCTTGCCGTCGGCGTGGAGCGAGCTCCTGGCCTTGGTGTGGTCGGAGGTCCCCAGGTTGCCGGCGCCGTCGGAGAACAGCGGGACGTACGCCGAGAAGGTGTCGCCGACGCGTACCGCTTCGGGCCGGTCGAGCACGGCCGAGAGGGGGCCCGAGGGGAGGGACGGACCGAAGACGCCGACGTTGAACCGCTGGGTGTGGATCTTGCCCGCCACGTAGGTCCGGGGGATGGATGCCTGCGTGCTCTCCCACGTCGGCTCGCCCTCGGCGTCGGGGGCGCCGTACTGGGAGGCCTGGTAGAACCACTTGATTCCGTTGGGCAGCACGTAGTCGGTGCCGGTCAGCGGCAGACGGCCCTCGGTCGAGTGCGGGTTGTAGAAGCCGCCGTACATCAGCGGTGCGGCGTTGATGGTCGTGGTCCTGCCCTTGACGGGCGTACCGACGACGACCTTGACCTTGGTGAGCTGGGCGCGCTTCACGTTCTTGGTGAAGCCGGACAGGTCACCCGTACGGTTCCAGGCCAGCCGGTAGTTGACGGCCTTGTGGGTCCAGATGCCGTGGTACATCGCGGACACCTCGGCGGCCGGGGCCGGGGCGCCGAGCTGTCCGACGCGGATGCTGCCGAAGGAGGGGACGTCGTACACGGAGGTGTACGGCTTGTCGTTGACGTCGACGTGGAGGAAGAACATCGCGCCCGCGGGCTTGGCCGCGCCGTCCGGCACGGTGATCCTGACGGGCTTCGTCTTCCGGGCGTCCATGACCAGGGTCGTGTCCTTGGTCAGCGCGAACTTCGGGTGCAGCAGCACGGACCCTCCGGTGCTGACGGTGCGGAGCACGCCTTCCAGGGCGTAACGCCCCTTCGGCAGACGGATGGTGACCTCGCCGTCCTTCTCGTCGGAGGCATCCGTCCAGATGTCGTTGTCCAGGCCGTAGATACTCGTCGAGGCGTCGCCGAGGGCCTTGCCCTTGAGGTCGAGGTGCTTGATGGTCAGGTCGTACGACTCGACCTCGCGGACCACGCCCAGGGAGGTGCGCGCGGTCGTCGTGCCGTCGGCGGTGGTGGCGGTCAGCGAGCCGCCGAAGCTGCCTTCGGCCGTTCCCACGCGGGTGTCGGTGGTCACGGTGGCGGTCGCCTCACCGCCCGCCGGGACGGTGAGCCGCTGCGGCGAGACGGTGAACAGGCCCTCGGCGGCCGGTTCTCCGTCGTTGCCGTAGGCCTCGGTGGCCAGGTCGAGGGTGACCGGCTCGATGCCCGCGTTGCGGTAGGTGACGTCCTTGGTGATCGGCTGGTCGTCGGTGTGGGGGTACGCCTGGGTCCCGAAGCCCAGCGCGGTCGGACTGCTGGTGAGCTGCTGGGTGATGGCTCTGGCGACGTCCACCCGGCCGGTGCCCTGTGTGTACGCGGAGGTGGCGTCGGTCGGCTTCGCGGAGGCGGTGAGGGCGGCCTTGATCTGCGGGCCGGTCCAGTCCGGGTGTTCCTGCGCCAGGATCGCCGCGGCGCCCGCCACGTGCGGGGTCGCCATCGACGTACCGCTCATGGAGACATAGCCGTCGGCGGCGGGGTCGCCCATGTCGCCTTCGGCGGCCTTGGCGGCGACGATGTCCACGCCCGGCGCGGTGACATCGGGCTTGAGGAAGCCGTCGGCCGTGGGACCTCGGCTGGAGAACTCGGCGATGGCGTCCCGGCGGTCGACCGCGCCGACGGTGAGCGCGGCGGCCGCGCTGCCGGGGGAGCCGATGGTGCCCTCCCCCGGGCCCTCGTTACCGGCGGCTATGACGAACAGGGCGCCGGAACTGGCCGACAGGTCGTTGACGGCCTGCTCGACGGGGTCGATACCGGGGGTGTCGGTGCCGCCCAGGCTCATGTTGACGACCTTGGCGCCCTGTGCCACGGCCCACTGCATGCCCGCGATGACGCCGGAGTCGTCGCCCTCGCCGGAGTCGTCGAGCACCTTGCCGACCAGGAGCCGGGCGCCGGGCGCGACGCCCGCGTACTTCGCGCCCGTGGGGGACGCGGCCCCGGAGCCCGCGATCGTCGAGGCCACATGGGTGCCGTGACCCGCGCGGTCGACGGTGTCCGCGGCCGCGGAGAAGTTCTTCACCGCGTCGATACGGTCCTTGAGGTCCGGGTGGCCGGCGTCGATGCCGGTGTCGAGGACGGCGACCTCGACGCCCTTGCCGTCGTATCCCGCCGTGTGCGCCGCGGGCGCGCCGATCTGCGGCACGCTCCTGTCCAGGGTCGCCTTCACCTTCCCGTCCAGCCAGATCTTCCTGACCTTCGCGGAACCGGTCGCGCTGGTGAGGGTCTCCCACAGCGCGGAGCCCTCGGACTTACGGGCGCGTACGGCGTCACCGTTGATGCTCGGCAGATCCCGCCGGACGGTCGCACCCGCGCTGCGGAACGTGCTCGCCGACAGGGACGTGCCCTTGTCGTAGGTGACGATCAGCGGCAGGTCGGAGCGGCGGGCGTCGTCGTAACGCGAACTCACCAGCCGCGTCACGTCGAACAGCCGCCGGTCGGCGGTCCCGTTCGCGATCAGCGGTTCGGCGTCGCGCGGCAGGACGTACGCGTGGCCCTCGGCCTGCTGGACGCGGAAGGCCATCCCCTCGCGGCCCTCGGCGGCCACCACGCCGGTGACCTTGCCCTCGGCGTCGAGGGTCACTCTGTCGCCGGTGACGAGGGTGACGGTCCTCGCGGGGGCGCCGGCCGGGGCCCCCGGCCGGGCGGCCTCGGCACTGTCGGACGTGCTCACCAGCAGCCCGGCGCCGAGCGCCGCCGCCAGGGCGGCCGCCGACGGGACGGTGGTGACCATTCGTTTCCTGCGCTTGCGGGACGTCAACTTGGGCCTTTCGACATGGTTCATGGCGATGTGCTCGCCGGCTCGGGGCAGCATGAGGGCGCGGCCGAGCGACGCTGTGGCCGCTCGGCCGCGTGGGAGGGCGGAAGACCGCGTGGGGGCGGAAGACTGCGTGCTTCCGGGAGGATTCGGGTCGGACGAGGCGCCTGGCCGGACGGTCAGACGAGGCGCTTGCGACCCCAGAGGATGACGAACGCCGCGATGCCGGCGGTCAGGGCCAGCAGGATCGAGGCACCGAGCCACTGCATGGACGCCATCTGGGAGAACGGGATGTAGTCGACCGACCAGCCGACGACCTGTGCCTTGTCCAGGCAGGCTTCGCGGGCCTTCTCCGTGGCCTCGGCGCAGCTGCCCCAGCCGATGAGGTCGCCGGAGGCCGTGAGGTAGGCCTCGTCCAGGACGTAGGCGTTGTCGGGCAGGCTCGGCTGGGTGTTCTCACCCACACCGTTGTGGCTGGTGACCGTGACGACGTTCCCGAGGGACGTCCGGACGTACGACCACACCACCTGCAGCGCGACGGCGAAGCCCAGGGTGACGACCATGGCCAGCAGGGTCCGGCGCAGCAGCATGCCGATCGCCACACCACCGAAGACGGTGAGCAGGGTGAGCGCCACGGGCACGGGTCCGCTGTTGTCGAACCCGCCGGCTTCGGCCCAGGTCAGGACGTAGGACGTCGACTTCACCGGCGACCACCACCAGGTGAACGCGGCGGAGACCGCCGTGGCGCACACCACGACCACGAGCGCGGTCATACCGAGCTTGGTGACGAGCCAACGGACGCGGCTCACGGACTGCGCGTTGACCAGCTTGGCGGTGCCGCTCTCCAGGTCGCCGGCGAGCAGGGGCGGACCGAGGAGCACGCCGATCACGACGGGCAGGAGCCCGAGCAGACCAGCGGCCGCGTTGAGCGGCTGCTGGTCGAACTTGTCCTCCCAGCCGGACGTGAGGTGGGGATAGCCGTACCCGTCGAGGTACGTGATCATCTGCTGGCGTTGGTGGACGAGCACCGCGACGGTGACCGCGGCGGCGGCCAGCAGCGTCCAGTAGGCGGCGCGGTGCTGACGCCAGACGAGCCAGTTCATGCCGCTGAGCCGGAGGCCGCGGCCGCGGTCACGGCCACGGCCACGGCCACGGCCGGCTTCTGCGGCGGCGGGGTCGTAGGAGGCGCTGCCGGTGCCGGTCATCGCGCTCATGCCGCCACCACCTGCGGGGCGACGTAGGAACTGGGACTGATCAGCGGCGGGGCCTCGGGCGAGCGCAGATAGGCGAGCAGGAGCTCCTCCAGGTTCGGGGTGCTCGCCTCCCAGGGGCCGCCGGTGAGCGGCCCGTCGGGGCGTATCAGTGAGGTGAACTGCCGTCCGCTGGTGCGGGTCTCGACCACGGTGTGGTACGCCAGCTCCGGGGGCGTCCGCCCGTCGGAGTGGACCCCGGTCAGCACGGCGTGGGAGGTGCGCAGCTCGTCGACCTCACCGGCCAGACGCAACCGGCCGCCCGCGATGACCAGCAGGTAGTCGCAGGTGTTCTCCAGCTCGGCGAGCATGTGGGTGGACATCAGCACGGTGGTGCCGCGCTCGGCGGCCTCGGCCAGCAGGGTGCCCATCAGCTCATGGCGCACCAGCGGGTCGAGGTCGGACATCGGCTCGTCGAGGAGCAGCAGGTCGGGGCGCTTGCCGAAGGAGACGGCGAAGGCCACCCGGGTGCGCTGGCCGCCGGAGAGCGTGCCGATCTTCGCGTCGAGGGGCACATTGCCCGCGCGGACGATGTCCTCGGCGGCCCGCTGGTCCCAGCCGGGGTTCAGCTCTCGCCCCATCCGCAGGGTCTCGGCGACGGTGAAGCGCCGGAACAGGGGCTTCTCCTGGGCGAGGAACGCGGTACGCCGGGTGGCCTCCGCGGACTCCGGGACCGCGCCGAAGACGCGCAGGGTGCCGGTGGTCGGCTCCAGCAGGTTGGCGGCGATGGCCATCAGCGTGGTCTTGCCGGCCCCGTTGGGACCGACCAGACCGCAGATCCGCCCGGCCGGCAGCCGGAAGGAGCAGTCCCGCAGCGCCCAGCCCCGGCGGTACTTCCGGCCCACCCCGCGTGCTTCTATCGCGGACGTGTCCGCCGGCCCCCCGTAGCCCGTCTCGTAACTCGTCATGCGTGTCCCCTTGTCCCCGTGGTTCCTGTGGTTCCTGCGGATGCTGTGGTTCCTGCTGGTGTTGTGGTTCCTGCCGGTCCCACTGGGCCCGTCGGTCCCTCGTGCTCGGCGGCAGGCCCGGTCCCGGCGTACCGCTCCTCCATCACCGACGTCACCAGAGCGGTCACGTCGTCCTGCTCAAGACCCGCCTCGCGGGCCCGGTCCATCCAGCTCTCCAGCTCGCCGCGCAGCAGCGAATCCACCGGCGCCTGCGGACGGGCCAGCGACTGACTCACGAACGTGCCCAGCCCCGGCCGCGCTTCGACCAGCCCCTCCCGCTCCAGTTCGCGGTACGCCTTGAGCGTGGTGTTGGGGTTGACCGCGGAGGTCTGCGCCACCGACTTGGCCGTGGGCAACTGGTCGCCGGGCCCGAGTACGCCGAGCCGCAGCGCCTGCTTGGTCTGCTGAACGATCTGCTGATAGGCGGCGACCCCGCTCCGCCTGTCGATGCGGAACTCCAACCCCTTCACCACCAATTCACTAGTCGACTAGTGATTTGATGATGGAGCACAGATCGCGAACCTGTCAAAGCCCACAGGTCGGGGCACCGAGGAGGGCGCGAAGGAAGCCATGGCGCGCGGCGAGGGTCAACGCCGGGGGGATCGGCGGATGTTCAGGGGATCCGCTGCAATGAATCGTGGGACGGTTCGAAGTCCGCGAGGCGGCGTCGGGTGCGCGCCGAACCGGCCGGGCACCACGCCCGCTCCCCGGCCGACAGCGTCGAACGGTCACGCGAAACCCAGGATCAGACCTGACCGACGTCGTCGACGACCTGCCGAAAGGCCGCTACGTCTTCTGGCTGACGTCCTGGTACAAGGGTGATGACGGACCCGTCCACCGATGCGCGTCCGCGTCCGCGGCCACGTGCCTGGCGGGTGTCGCGGGTGTCACCGACGGGTCTCTGACGACACGTCTCGCGCCGGGGGCCGTCGAAGGCCTCACTCAGCCCGAGGATGGCGCCGCCGCCTCGAAGACCGCGGCGGCGGACACTGCCGCTGATGCGCCCACGTCCAGGACGCACCAGTGAGCGAAGACGCCGGCCGGGTCAGGCTTGGTCGTCGTGGAACAACTCGGCGGCGTCGGTGACGTCGTAGGCGCGGTCCACCCAGATCTGGAGGAGGTCGGGGTCGGTGCAGTTGCGTACGCGCTGTCGGACGGAGTCAGGTACGTCGATGTGCCGCCGGTCGAGCGTGCGCAGGACGCTGGCGATCCGCTCCTCGACCCGGCCCTCCTCCCGCAGCTTCACCGCGACCGGGTTCTTGAAGAAGTAGTTCACCGGCATCATGAGTTCCTTCCGCGCCTTCCTCGCCCGGTCATCCACCAAGCCCGACTCGACGAGTTCCGCGAACGCCCGGAGTAGCCCTTCCGACTGTGCAGGGCAGGGGCAAGGGGCCGCTGCCCAGCACAGGCGCTCGACCCCCGTACGCACTACCCGATCAGCGGAACAGATCCTCGGCGGCGGTCACCCGAAGGGCTCGTTCCGCCCAGATCATGAGCTGGGCCCGGTCAGGACAGTCGGTGACTCGTTCGCGGACCTGGTCCGACACCGGGATGCCGCGCCATTCGAGGGTCTTGAAGATCATCTCGATCTGGGCCTGGATCCGGCCTTCCTCCCTGCCTTCCTCACGCGTCTGCTCAGCGAGTGGGTGTCGCCAGAAGTACTGCGTATCCGTCATGAGGTCCCTCCAGATCTGCTGTGCCTCGGGGTCCTTCAGGCACGAGTCGACGAACTGCACGAAGACCGCGGCGCTCTCCGCGTCGATGGTATGCAGGGCGGCCACCAGGGATTCCAGTATGGCGGCAGCCTTGGGGCCCTTGCCATGCGTCATCGCCGAGAGCACCGCGAGAGATACGTCCCGCTCTGCCGCCCGCTCGTCCGCGATGACCGGTACGTTGTCCGGGCCCAGCACGAGCGGCCGTACCGTCAGAGAGGGACGTCCACGCACTCCGAGATGGATGGGCTGCGCCGCCCAGCGCGCCGTGGCACGGCTCTGGGTGATCACGATCAACACCGGGTCGCAGTGGTACTTCGCATACAGGTAGCTGAGGTAGTACGGCCAACTGCGCTGCTTGGCCTCGTCCTTCTTACCCTGGGACTCGACGACCAGGAGATACGTCCCCTCGTCGGTCTCCGCCCGTAACAGCGTGTCCACGCGCCGCTCGACCGGTTCGATCTCCGTGAGGTCGACATTCATGGCGGCGAACTCGCGCGGCTCCGGGAAGGGCACGTGCAACACCCGTTGCAGGGTGCGGGTGAGCAGCGAGGGGTCCTTCTGAAAGATGCGATGCAGCGCCTCGTGGGGCGAGCTGACCATCGGATCTCCTTTCTGTCGGGATGCTCAACGAGCTACGCGGTCATCAGTTCGCACCACACGTATTTGCCTGGGTGGCCGAACCGGGAGGACGGCTGCCAGCCCCAGATGTCCGTGCACGCGCGTACGAGGGCGAGGCCCCGTCCGGTCTCCGTGTGGGGCGTGGCCAAGCGGCATGTGGGTTCCGGCGGTTCGGGGTCGGCGTCCCCGGCTCCGATCCACAGGGCGTTGCCCGACCAGCGGACGCGCAGGGCCGCCGGACCCTTGGTGTGGAGCACGGCGTTGGCGATCAGTTCCGTGGCGAGGAGTTCGGCGGGGTCGAGGAGCGCGGTCAGGCCGTGCGCGGTGAGGATCAGCCGGCGAGGCGTCCTGCCCCAGGTGAACCTGGACGTGGCGGAAGCGGAGCACCATGCGACGTTCCTGCGGGAGGTCGCTATCACCTACGTGCCCGGGCTGCTCCAAACCGCCGACTACGCACGAGCGGTCTTCAGTTACACACGTCCGGAACTACCCGAGAGCGAGCTGTCTCCCCGGGTGGAACACCGGATGCGCCGACGCGCGGTCATCGAGGGCGAGCATCCGCTGCCGTACGAGACGATCGTCCACGAAATCGCGCTTCGGGTCCGAGTGGCTGACCGGCAGACCTCGGTCGTCCAACTCCGCCGCATCCTGGACGAGATCGAGCAGGGGCACGCGGCGGTGCGTGTCATCCCCCTCGACCAAGACGGCTTTGCCGGTGCCGCCGCCTCGATGATGCATCTGAGTGGCCCGGTGCCCCAACTGGACACAGTGCTGCGCGACTCGCCCACGGGCACCCTGTTCATCGATGCGGAAGCACAGCTGAAACAGCTCCGAACACTCTTCCGTAAGGTGGAGTGCGCGTCGTTGGATCCCGTTGCGTCACGGGACTTCATCCACCGCCTGATGAAGGAGCTGTGAGCTGCATGAATCACGCGCCGCGCTGGCAAAGGTCCTCGTTCTCCGGAGGCGGCGAAGGCAATACCTGTATCGAACTGGCTGCCATATCCACCCACTTGCTCGGTCTGCGCGAATCCGACACCCCCGCCACCCACCTCCACACCGCCCCCACCCCTCGCCGGGCTCCTCCGCCACATAAAGGACGGCGGGTTTCGTACGACAAGTGAGGTAAGCCCCGGCGACACGCGGGGGCTCGCCGGATGGCTGGTAGGGGGCACCCGTTTTTACCGTGTCCTCATGACCGCCTCCCCCCGTACCACCCCGACCGTTCTCGTCGCCCTGGCTCTCGCCCTACTCACCACCCTCACCCCGGCCAGTGCGCAGGCCACAGGGGACCCCCTCCAACGCGACGCCGACGCCCTGCGCGACAGCGGCGTGACCGGGGTCGCTGTGCGGCTGGACGGGCCCCGGGGTCACGGGCGCCCGTAGTGGGGTCGGGGATCTCCGTACCGGCGCGCCCGTACCCCCCGCCGGGTACATCCGTATCGGCAGCACCACCAAGGCCTACGTCGCGACCGTCCTCCTGCAGCTCGTCGGGGAGGGGCGGCTGTCGCTGGAGGACCGGGTGGAGCGGTGGCTGCCCGGGGTGGTGAAGGGCAACGGGAACGACGGCGACCTGATCAGCGTGCGGCAGCTGCTGCAGCACACCAGCGGGCTGCCCGACTACATCGCCGACGTCGTGCCCGAGCTGAGCGCCGCCGGGTATCTGAAGCACCGGTCGACCACGTACACCTCGCGGCAGCGCGTCGCCTTCGCCATGACCCACCCGCCCGTCTTCGAGCCCGGCGCCCGCTGGGAGTACAGCAACACCAACTACATCCTCGCCGGAATGGTGATCGAGGCGGTCACCGGGAGGGGGTGGGAGGAGGAGGTGCGCGAGCGGATCCTGCGGCCGCTGCGGCTCACGCGCACCTACGCGCCGGGCGACGATCCGACGCTCCCCCGCCCCCACGCCCGTAACTACCAGCAGTTCGAGCCGGGGGACGACGCCCCGATGACCGACACCACCCTCGCCTACCTCCCCTTCGACGGGGACGCCGACGGGTCGATCATCAGTACGGCCGCCGACACCAACCGGTTCTTCTCCGCGCTGCTCGGCGGCAGGCTCCTCGCCCCCGCCCAGCTCGCCGAGAT
This sequence comes from Streptomyces sp. MNU76, assembly GCF_020982545.1. Classification (GTDB taxonomy): domain Bacteria; phylum Actinomycetota; class Actinomycetes; order Streptomycetales; family Streptomycetaceae; genus Streptomyces. The sequence goes on from NZ_JAJKLK010000022.1 coordinate 159,612, forward strand.
GCGCCGTACCGTCGCCGTGCCGGACGTGCCCGGCGAGGTGCCGGGGTCGCGCTACGGACTCGGGCTGGCGTGGACGCCGTTGACGTGCGGCGGCGGCTACTGGGGCCACAGCGGCAGCAACTTCGGGTCCTTGACGTGGCCCGGGACGACGGCCGACGGCCGTACCTCCGTCACCGTCGCCGTCCACAGCCGGCCGGGCGACCAGGAGACCGCCGCACGGCAGATCCAGGGCATCACCGACCTCATCGACCACGCTCTGTGCGGACAGGCCAAGAAGTAGCCGGACACCGGGCCACGCGGCAGCGGCCCTCTACCCCGCCGCCCCGGCCCCTGCCGCACCGGTCCCGCCCGGTCCAGCAACCCCGTCCGGGCCGCCAGTGCCGCCGCCTCCAGGCGGGAGCCCACCCCCAGCTTCATCAGGACCCGTTGCACGTGGGTGCGGGCCGTCGACGGGGCGATGCCCATGCCCGCCGCGATCAGGCGGGTGTCCTCGCCGTCGGCGACGCGGACCAGGACCTCGACCTCCCTCGGGGTCAGCATCTGCAAGAGCCGCTGACCCTCGTCGTCCGGCTGGGCGGCGGGGTTCAGCAGCTCGCCGAACGCGCTCTGCAGCAGCTGCGGCGCCACCGCCGCCTCACCCGCCCTGGCCTTCATGATGGCCCGCTCGACGCCCTCGATGCGTTCGTCGTGGCGGACGTAGCCGGACGCTCCCGCGGCGAACGCCGCCGCGATGCCGCGCGGGTTGGGCACCGGGCCGAGGACCAGTACCGCCACCTGCGGGCGTTCCCGCTTGATCTTCACCACCGGGTCGAACATCCCCGGCTCGGCCGGTGTCGCCGTGCCGAGCAGGCACACCTCCGGTGCCCTGGTGATCACCAGTTCCGCCGCGCCCGCCGCGGGCGCCGCCGCCGCGAGCACCCGGTGTCCCCGCAGCTTCAAGGCCGAGGCCAGCGCCTCGGCCAGCAGTCGGTGGTCGTCGACCACCATGAGCCGCACTCCCATCGAGCCACCCCACCCCCAGTCCCCCACAGTCCCCCAGATGGTTGCCCACTATGGCCGCCCACCGGACCTCGCGGACAGAAGCCCCCCGACTTCCCGTCGACGCGCTGGTCGACGCCCGCTCTTCATGCCCCCGGAAGCTACACGCTTGTTCGACGTTGCGCTCCCCCTACGGGAGAGAAGTGCCCCGGATTACCGAAATTCCCTCCTATTCGAGCGTGATGAGGGATACGTCCACGGCCCCGCCCCTGAGCTGGGGCGGGGCCGCGGAACGAGGCCGAGGGGGCGCGTGGGGTTACTTCGCCCCGAAGCCGAGCGCCGTGTACTCCTTCTCGTCGTCCGAGTACGGCTTGCTGACGAGTTCCGAGCCGATGAACCAGCGTCCGTCGGTGTAGAGCATCTCGCTCATCGTCGGCGTCATGGCGCTGATCGCGCGGAGCACCGACTCGGAGGCCGGGGTCTCCAGGAGCTTGGTCTGCTTCAGCGTCTTGCCGTCGATGGAGACGATCTGGGCGCCCTTGTCGTAGGGGCCGTCCTTGTAGGCGATGATGTTCGGCCCGTCCATCCGGATCGGGAACAGCTCGTGGTCGTCGCCCGCGTCCACGCGGTCACCGGTGGACTTCCCCGTCGCCAGCGAGAAGGAGACGATCTCGTTGGTGGAGCTGTAGGCGCCGGTGCCGTCGTGGCTCTTGGTCGGCATGTACACCTTGTCGTTGCCGACGTAGATGCCCTTGCAGGCCCAGACACCGCGGACCGGGCACTCGTAGTCGTACTTCTCGTCCGGGATGGAGATCTTGGCGCGCAGCTTGCCCTTGTCGTCCAGGGAGAAGATGTCGGTCGTGCCGGTCAGCGGGACGTCGCTGCCGGTCACCACGCCGAAGACGACCGGGTTGGTGGAGATGACCTTGGCGCGCTGGATGCCGGAGGGCACCTTGTACGTCCACTTGACGCTGCCCGACCTGGGGTCGAGGAGCTGGATCTCGAAGGTCTCGCTGCCGTAGTCGCCGCACTTGCGGACCGCGATCAGCTGGGCGCCGCCCGCGTAGCCCTCGTCGGTGCACTCGCCGGCCTTCGGCGACCACAGCACCTTGCCGGAGTTGACGTCGAACGCGGCGCCACCGGAGTAGCCGCCGGCCGCGGCGACCGTCGTACCGGAGATGGTGACCTCGCCGAACGGCACCTTGCTGCCGCTGAGGTCGGCGCTCTTGGTCCACACCTCCTTGCCGGTCTCGACGTTGAACGCGGTGATCTCGGTGCAGGGCTGGCGGTCGTCGTTGTTCTTGCGCTTGGCCGACTCGGTCACCACGACGGCGATGCCCTCGGTGGTGATCTCACGGGAGCCCGCGCAGGTCTGACCGGCCAGGTCCAGCGTCCACTTGGTCTTGCCGCTGTCCGGTTGGTAGCCGACGATCTTGTTGAGCGCGGACTTGGCGTACGTGGTCTTCGTCAGCCAGGAGCCCTTGACGCTGTCGATCTGGAGCTTTTCCTTGACCTCGTGCGCCGGCACCTGGAAGAGGATCTTCGCGCCGGGGCTGGACGGTGCCTTCTCCTGCGCCGTGGTCGGGATCTCCACGCCACCGGACGACGAACCGCCGGAGGAGGCACCGCCGTCGTCGTCGCCCTTGGTGTCGTCCTTGCCGCCGGAGGTGCCCTCCGAACTGGCGGTGTCCTTCTTGCCGTTGTCGTCGTCGCCCTTGGATGTGGCGATGTAGACGCCGCCGCCGACGATGAGCGCGATGGCCGCGACCGCCGCGGTGATGATGATCGCCGCGGAGTTCACCTTCTTCTTGCCGCCGGGAGCGCCCGGGCCGCCCGGGGCGTACCCCACCTGCGGCTGCATCGGCATGGTCTGCGGCTGGTAGCCGTACGGCTGCTGCCCGTAGGGGCCGGGCGCGGGCTGGCCGTAAGGGCCGGGCTGCGGGTGACCGTAGGCACCCGGCTGACCCGGCTGACCCGGCTGACCGGGCTGGCCCGGGTAGCCGTAGCCGGGCTGCTGCGGCGGGGGCGTCTGCGGGTAGCCGTAGCCCGGGCCTGCGCGGGCGGGCCCTGCGGCGGGGCGTCGGGCGCCGAAGCCGCCACGGCGGCGGGGTGGGCGCGCCGAAACCGCCCTGCGGCGGGCGCTCTGCGGGGCTGCTCACCCGGGGCCGGGGCTGCGCCGGCGGCTGCTGGGCCGGCTGGCTGGGCGGGCGGCTGGTCCTTGGACAGGACTGGCCCGGGGCTGGTTCGGGGGCGGGCCCGGGGCTGGTTCGGCGGGGGCGGCGGCTGCGTCATGACGTGGATACCTCGGAGCGGATCTCGGTGGTCGGGTGGAGGACGAGCGGGGCTGTCACTTGCCGTAGGCCAGCATCAACTTCTCCTTCGCTTCGTCGGCACCACTCAGGAGGGTCGAGGAGATGTAGAAGCGCCCGTCCACGTAGTCGACGGCCTTCGCGTAGAAGGAGCCCTCGATCGCCGCGGCGCTCGCCGGCATCCGCAGCAGCGTGGTGGCCTTGGGGGTGCCGCCCGTGGTCGGGAGCGACACGATCCGGCCGCCCGCGTCCGACGACGGCTCGACGTACGCGACCAGCTTCCCGCCCTCGGTGCGCAGCGGTTCCATCACCGCGTCGGCGGAGGGCGACTTGACGCGCCACTTCTCCTTGCCGGTGGCCAGGTTCAGCGCGACGATCTCGTTCGTGCCGTCCTTCTCCTCGATCGGCAGGTAGAGCGTGTTCGCGTCGCTCGCGACACCGGTGCAGCCGGCGAGGTCCCCGCTGAGGATCCCGCCGTCGCAGTCGGGGGCGAACGAGGCGTCGGAGTCGACCTGCGAACGGGTCGATCCGTCGGCCTTGAAGGTGGAGATGTTCCAGGTGTTCTCTTCCTCGTTGGTGAGGTAGAGGACGAGCGGGTCCACGGAGTACGCGTTCTCGACCTTCCAGCCCTTGGGGATCTTCCGCGTCCACTTGGCCGTGCCGGTGCGCGGATCGAGCTCCTGGACCTCGTCGTGCTCCTTGTCCGTGGTCACCGCGCAGGAGGAGACGACGACCAGCCGCGCGCCGCCCGCGAACCCGGACGGGTAACAGGACTGGCCGTAGGACTTCTTGTCGAACAGCTTCTTGCCGGTGTCGATGTCATACGCCGTCCCGGACTGCGAGCGGCCGACGACGAGCGTGTCACCGGCGACGGCCAGGGAGACACTGTGGGCGCTGTCGAACAGGTCGCCCTTCTCCAGCTGGGCCGACCAGCCCTTGTCGCCGGTGTTCAGGTCGATCTGCTGGAGCTGGTCGCAGTCGGCGTTCTTCGCGGTGCTCTTCTGGTACGCGACCACGGCCCGGTCGTCGGAGGTCTTCTGCGGCGTGACCGCGCAGATCTTGCCAGGGAACTCGATCGGGTCCCAGGCCGGGTCGCCGTCGCCCACGTTGTAGGCGAACAGCTGCTTGTACGCGGGCTTCACGGCGACCTTGTCGGTGACCCACAGGCCGGGGGCGCTCGCGCCGGAACCGGGGGCGTCGGGAGCGCTCTTGTACCAGAGCACCTTCGCCTCGCCGTCCTCGCGGTCCGCGTTGAGGTCGGAGATGTCGAGGTCCTCGCCGCCGTCGCCGCGGCCGTCGCCCTGGTTGACGGGCGCGGAGGGCGCGTCCGAGGGCTTGTCGTCCTCGGAAGGGCCTGTGCTCTCCTTGGCGACCGGCTTCTTCTCGCCGTCGTCCCCGATCTTCGTCACGGCGAACACGGCGCCGCCGACCACGAGCAGTGCGGCCACGGCGGCACCGACGACCATCGCGGGCCGGCCCTTGAAGGGGTTCTTCGAGCCACCGCCGCCGCCACCGACCGGCGGGGGTGTGGGCGCGCCCGCGTACTGCGACTGCGGGTAGCCGTAACCGGCCTGCGAGGCCGGGTTGTACGGGCCGGGCTGCGCGTACGGGCCGGGCTGCTGCGGCTGGCCGTACGGACCGGGCTGGGTGTACGGGCCCGGCTGCGCGGGCGGCTGCTGGGGCGGGTAGCCGTAGCCGGGTCCCGGTGCGGGTGGGCCCTGCGGCGGGGGCGTCTGCGGGTAGCCGTACGGCTGTTGCGGTTGTTGCGGCTGCGACGGCGGTGGTGGATTCTGCGGTACTCCGTAACCGCCCTGCGGCGGCTGATCGGGCGGCTGAACCATCAGCGCTTTCCCCCTGTTCGCTGCTTTCGAGCCACCCGTGTGACCGCGTGGTATCGCTTCTCAGACTGTTCTCAGACGGCTCTTTCTATCACTGCGGCGTGCTCGCACATGGGGCCGGTCGCTCCCCTGTACCCAAGGGAGAACCGGCCCGTGATGCCCCCGTTACGCTCCTTCACGCCCCCTTCACGGGACATGCGCGGGGCCTTGGCGTCGAACACGAGCCCCAACGGCGGGGGGCCGCCCGGATCGGCCGACAGGGCGTCGACTAGGCGTCATCGGCCAGTTCGAGCCATCGCATCTCCAGCTCTTCCTTCTCGGCGAGCAACGCCCTCAACTCGGCGTCCAGTTCCCCCACCTTCGAGAAGTCCGTCGCGTTCTCGGCAATCCGCGCATGCAACTTCGCCTCCTTCTCGGAGACCCTGTCCAACTGCCGCTCGATCTTCTGGAGTTCCTTCTTCGCGGCGCGGGCGTCGGCGGCGCTCTTCTGCGACGCGGCCTCGGCGGCGGGCTTCACCGCGACCCCGGCGGACGCCGCCGCGGCCTCCTCCATCTTGTGGCGCCGCTCGATGTACTCGTCGATGCCGCGCGGCAGCATCCGCAGCGTCGCGTCGCCGAGCAGCGCGAACACCTTGTCCGTCGTCCGCTCGATGAAGAACCGGTCGTGGGAGATCACGATCATCGAGCCGGGCCACCCGTCGAGCAGGTCCTCCAGCTGCGTGAGCGTCTCGATGTCGAGGTCGTTGGTCGGCTCGTCGAGGAAGAGGACGTTGGGCTCGTCCATCAGCAGCCGCAGCAACTGCAGCCGCCGCCGCTCACCACCGCTGAGGTCGCCCACCGGCGTCCACTGCTTCTCCTTGTTGAACCCGAAGGTCTCGCAGAGCTGTCCCGCGGTCATCTCGCGCCCCTTGCCGAGGTCGACGCGGTCGCGGATCTGCTGCACGGCCTGGAGCACCCGCAGGCTCGGGTCCAGCTCGGCGACCTCCTGGGAGAGGTAGGCGAGCTTGACCGTCCTGCCGGTGACGACCCGGCCGGCGGCCGGCTGCTTCTCCCCCTCGCTGCGCGCGGCCTCCGCCATGGCCCGCAGCAGGGAGGTCTTGCCGGCGCCGTTGACGCCGACGAGGCCGATCCGGTCGCCCGGCCCGAGCTGCCAGGTCAGATGCTTCAGCAGCACCTTCGGACCGGCCTGCACGGTGACGTTCTCCAGGTCGAACACGGTCTTGCCCAGCCGGGACGACGCGAACTTCATCAGCTCGCTGGTGTCGCGCGGCGGCGGTACGTCGGCGATCAGCTCGTTGGCCGCCTCGACCCGGAAGCGGGGCTTGGACGTACGGGCCGGGGCGCCGCGCCGCAGCCAGGCCAGCTCCTTGCGGACCAGGTTCTGCCGCTTGGTCTCCTCGGTGGCGGCGATCCGCTCCCGCTCGGCGCGGGCGAAGACGTAGTCGGAGTAGCCGCCCTCGTACTCGTAGACGGAGCCCTTCTGCACGTCCCACATCCGGGTGCAGACCTGGTCGAGGAACCACCGGTCGTGGGTGACGCAGACGAGGGCGGAGCGCCGCTCGCGCAGGTGGTTCGCGAGCCAGGAGATGCCTTCCACGTCCAGGTGGTTGGTGGGCTCGTCGAGGACGATCAGGTCCTGCTCCTCGATGAGCAGCTTGGCGAGCGCGATGCGCCGCCGCTCACCGCCGGAGAGCGGGCCGATGACGGTGTCGAGCCCCTGCGGGAAGCCGGGGAGGTCGAGCCCGCCGAAGAGCCCCGTCAGTACGTCCCTGATCTTGGCGTTGCCCGCCCACTCGTGGTCGGCCAGGTCGCGGATGACCTCGTGCCGGACGGTGGCGGTGGGGTCGAGGGAGTCGTGCTGGGTGAGCACGCCGACGTGGATGCCGCCGGAGTGGGTGACCCGTCCGGTGTCGGCCTCCTCCAGCTTGGCGAGCATCCGGATCAGGGTGGTCTTGCCGTCCCCGTTCCGCCCCACGACGCCGATCCGGTCCCCTTCGGAGACGCCGAGCGAGACCCCGTCGAGCAGGGCGCGGGTGCCGTACACCTTGCTGACGTTCTCGACATTGACCAGGTTGACGGCCATTACTCTCCTGCCACGGGGACGATCGACCCTCCAGGGTAGTCGGCGGGGCGCACGGGTGTGACGGGCGGCGCCTTGAGGGAGGGGGAGCGCGGTGGCGGTCGGGTGCGGGTCCGGTGGGCCCGGCAGGGCCTGAATCTTCAGGGGCGCGGGGAACTGCGCGATCAGCCCCCACACACCCGCACCCGACAACGCACCCGCGGTCCCCTACCGGGACCGAGGGATTCCCAATTGGCGTGTACGCGTCATAATCATCACCGTATGTCACCAGGACGCCACCCCCCACGAAAGGCCGTGCGCCCCGGGGAAACCACCACCCGGGGCGCACGGCGGTCCTGTGCGGCCTACCTCCGCCGCTGCTGGATCAGCGCCGTTCCCGGGTCCGTGGAGCGGCCGTGGCCGGCCGGCTCCCGGTGCACGGGCATGTCGTCGCGGACCAGGTTCTCGGGGATGAAGACGGCCGCGGCGACGCCTGCGTTGGTCGACTGCCGCAATTCGACGCGCAGACCCTGGCGCTCGGCGAGCCGGTTCACCACGAACAGGCCGATCTGCTTGGCGTCGAGGAGGTCGACCCGCTCCGACCGGAGCTTGCGGTTGGCCTCGGCCATCGCCTCCTCGTTCATGCCGAAGCCGCTGTCCTCGACCTCGATGAGGATGCCGTCCCGCAGCCGGGCCGCGCGCAGCTGGACCTTGGTGGAGGGCGGGGAGAACGCGGCGGCGTTCTCCACGAGTTCGGCGAGGAGGTGGACGACGTCGGCGACGGAACCTCCGTTCAGCGACACCTTCGGTACGGCCCACACCTCGACCCGGGTCGCGTCCTCGATCTCGGCGACGGCGGCCCGCAGGACGTCCGTCAGGGCGATCGGGTCGCGCCAGCCCCGGCCGGGCGCGATCCCCGACAGGATGAGCAGCGACTCGGAGTGGCGCCGCATCCGGGTGGCGAGGTAGTCGACGCGGTACAGGTCGTACAGCTCGGCGTGGTTCTGCTGTTCCTGCTGGCGCTGCTCCATGACGCTGAGCAGGTCGAGCTGCCGGTGGAGCAGCACCTGGCTGCGGCGGGCGAGGCTGACGTACACCCCGGAGATGCCGCTGAGGAGTTCGGCGCGCTCGGAGGCCGCCTTGAGCGCGGCCCGCTGCACGGCGGTGAGCGCGGTGCCCACCTGGGCGAGTTCGTCACCGGCGAGGCGGCGCATCGGGGCCTCGGCGTCGATGTCGACGCCCTGCCCGGCGTGCAGCTTGCGCATCGCCTGCGGCAGCCGGCGCCCGGCGACCTCAAGGGCGGAGTTGCGCAGGTCGAGGAGTTCGACGATGAGGCCGCGCCCGACGCCCACGGAGACCAGCAGCGACAGGAGCACACCGGCGAGACCGAGGACGACGGCGACGCCGGACGCGCCGAGGTTGTCCCAGCCGAAGACGTCCGCCTTGGCCGCCGCGCCCGTTCCCGCGTCCTCCTCGGCCGCCGCCAGGCCCTTCAGCACGGCCGTCGAGGAGGCGTCCCAGTCCTTGAGCACGGCCGTCGACACCGGTCCCGGTCCGGCGTCGGTCACCCCGTCCTCGACCTTGACGAGGGCGGCGTAGTGGTCGCTGTCGAGGAGCACGTCGTAGGCGGGCCGGTGCTCGGCCTTGAGGTCGGAGACGGCCGGCCGCAGCAGTTCGCGCCGGGTGGCGACGGCGCCCACGAACCGCGCGTACTGCTCCTTGCCGAGCGTCCCGGACGCGGTGGCGGCGGCCAGCAGCGCCTGCTCACGGGCCACGGCGTCGCGGACCCGGGAGAGTTCGAGGACGACCCGCGCCTCGGAGGTCGCGTCGGTGCCCTGCTCACTGGTGAGCGCGCCGGTCACGGCGAAGGCGTGGTCGATGACGGCGGAGTAGTCGGTGTACGCCGTCGACACCGTGGTCCTGGCGTCCTTTCCGGCCGCCCCGGTGGCGCCCGCGCGCAGGGCGGCGAGGTCGCTGAAGTCGGCTTCGAGGTTCTCCAGTCGGTCGGGCAGTGCCGGGTCGATGAGGGCGGCGTCCGAACTGGAGGAGTTGAGGCCCGCGCGGAGCGCCGTCACTGCCTTGTCGGTGGTCTGCTGGTCGGCCCTCAGGTCGTCGAGACCCGTCTCGCCGGGTTTGGCGGCGTACCGCATCGCGGCCGTCCGCTCGCTCTGCACCGCGGTCACGAACGCGGCGACCGGCGCCAGCAGTTCGCTGTTGACGTCCTTGGCCCGCTCGGTGTCGCCGATGGCGGCGACGGTCGTCACGGCGGCGTAGCTCCACAACGCCATCAGCGACATGACGGGCAGCATCAACAGGGCGACGATCTTGGCCCGCACGGATCTGGGGCGCAGCAGCCGGGTGGTCGCGTGGAAGATTTTCATTGGGGACCTCGCAAGGGGAGGGGAGGATCAAGCGCCCCGTCAAGGGCGCGGGGCGTTGCCGATGTGCGGCTCCGCCGGGAGTGCGCGACCAGCCCCCACGGGCGCGCAGGTACTCACTGAACGTCGAGCGGAAGACTCACGCCGTGGAGAGCTCGACCTCACGCAACAGCTCGTCGGCGAAGGAGGACTCGGCCCGCTTCCCCGTCGGCGACAACGCCACGTACGCCGAGGTCAGGAAGAGGAACGACCCCAGCAGCACGGCCAGCGGAAACAGAAACTCGGTGGCCGTCGCCCCCGACAACTGTGCCGTGCTGGGCGCCAGATCGATGCTCACGGCGTACATCGCGGTGTAGTGCATGCTGCTCACCGCCAGCCCCATCACGAGCGCGGCGATCGCGGCGAGGACACCGCCGCGCACGACCAGCGTCAACGCCAGCGCGGCGGTCGCGGCGACGACCGCGATCACCACGGAGGCGATGACCAGCGAAGGGTCGAAGCCGACCTCGCCGTGCAGGTTGAGCGCGGCCATGCCGGTGTAGTGCATCGCGGCCACGCCGAGGCCGGTTCCGAGGCCGCCGAAGGCCACCGCGCGGACCCGGGAGCGGCCGTAACCGGCGGTGAAGACACCGGCGCCGACCACGGCGATCGCCATGACCAGGCTGAGGACGGTCATGGGGACGTCGTAGCGGATCGGGGTGCCCTGCACGCCGAAGCCCATCATGGCGACGAAGTGCATGGTCCAGATGCCCGAGCCGATCGCGAACGATGCCAGCGTGAGCCAGTTCCGCTTGGAGGCCCCCTCGGCCTCAAGTGCCCTGACGGTGCAGCGCAGTCCGAGCGCGGAGCCGACGCAGGCCATGACGTAGGAGAGGACGGGGGTGACCCATCCGGCACTGAAGTGGTCGATGTGGTCCATGTGTTCCATGAGGAACCCCTCTCGCCCGCCGCGGGGACGACACCACGCGCACGGGAAGTACCACCGGTAACAAGTCACCGGGGATCGAGATCATGCCACTCGAAGATGACCGGCGAATCACCCGAAGGGGACCAAAGGGCACTTCTGTGAAGATTAAAGTACTGTGGCGTGAGTTACAAACTGAAGGGTATGACAAACCATTGCATGACCTGCACATTTCCTCCACCGAGCCACTCGGGTCAGGCACTTGACCGTGCGCCACGACCAATAAGTTCCACCAGCGCCCATCCGGCGAGCGTCATGGCCACGGCCACCGGAGCACTGACCTGGACGGCGATCAACAGGGCCGTACGCCCCTCGAACAGCCCGCCGAACCCGACCATGGAGAGCCCCAGCACCCCGAACAGACACAGCGTCGCCCCAAGGGCCGCGGCGGGCCCCGAATACGCCTCCGACCTGCGGAAACTGCTCAAGCCGCTCGGCCGAGACGGTTCGGAGGGGCGGGCCGCGGGCCGCTCGAAGCGCCGGAAGGCGGCGACGAGAACCGCCGTGAGAACGGCCGCGGCCCCGATCCGCAGGGGCAGTTGGGCCCACCAGGCGCCCGTCGCGGGCGTCGGCAGGTCGACGTCCAGGGCGAGCAGCACGCCGTACACCCCGAGCATGGCCGAAAGATGCCATAGGAACGCGGTCATGGAGATGCCGTTGGCCGCCACGACCGTGCGCCACACCTTCGGTCGCTCCAGCCACCGAGCGACGGGTCGGCGCACCCACTCCACCGCGCCGACCAGCCACAGCCCGTGGCACAGCAGCGCGAAGGTCGGCGGCGCCATGTTCGACACCTTCTCGCCCGGCATCCCGACCATCGACAGCGGATACGGCCCGTACGCCACCAGCAGCGCGGCCCCCGCGAGCCCGGCACCGGCGAGCAGATACGGCCGGGTCAGCCGTCCGTCGGCGCGCAGGAACCCGAGTTGATGGATCGCGAGCCACACGAAGGCGAAGTTGAGGAACTCGACGAACGGCACGTCCAGCACGAACCGCAGTACGTCCACGACTGCGGCGGCCGCGACGAGCGCCCCGAACGCGCCCCAGCCGAACCGCTCGTGCAGCTTCAGCAGCGGCGGGGTGAAGGTGACCATCGCGAGATAGATCCCGATGAACCACAGCGGTTGCGTGACCAGCCGCAGCGCCACGTCGAGCAATCCGCCGCCGACGCCCGCCAGATGGAGGAGAACGGCCGCGGCGCCCCACACCCCTATGAAGACCATGGTGGGGCGGAGCAGCCGTTGGAGGCGGGCGCGCAGGAAGGCGGGGTAGACCGAACCCCCGTCCGGGAACCTGCGGCTGAGCGAACGGTAGGAGAGGGCGTGGGAGAAGCCGCCGACGAAGAAGAACACCGGCATGATCTGCAAGGCCCAGGTGAGGACTTGGAGCTTCGGCTCGACGGCGAGGAGGTTGCCCACCTCCACCTGGCCGTCGGCGCCGGTCGTGACCGCGGCCATCAACCAGTGCCCGAGCACGACCGTGCCGAGGGAGGCGACGCGGAGCAGGTCGACGTAGCGGTCCCTGTCGGCCGGGGTGGCGGCGGCGAGTTCACGCGCACTCACGCTCGCGCTCGCGGCGGCCCTTGCGCCGGCTGTTGCGCCGGCTGTTGCGGTCATGGGAGTACGGTCGCGCGGGCGCCGGGGTGGGCGGCAGCGCTCCCGTACTCAAGTCACGTCTGAGTACCTACGGTTGTCCGTCCTGATCCGCGGCCCTCTGGACCACGGTGGCTCCCGGCGCGGGTGAGGCGGCGACGCGCGCGGCCTTGCACGTACCGGACGCGAGGAGCCCGTCGGCGACGGCGCGGGCCGACTCCACGTCCCGGGTGAGGAAGGCCGTGGTCGGGCCCGAGCCGGAGACGAGCGCGGCGAGCGCGCCGGCCGCGAGGCCCTCGGCGAGGGTGTCGGACAGCTTCGGGAAGAGGGAGAGGGCGGCGGGCTGGAGGCCGTTGGAGCCCGGCAGGAACGCGGCGAGCGCGTCCAGGTCCCCCTTGGCGAGCGCGTCGAGCAGCACCGGGGAGGCGACGGGCTCGGGGACGTCGTCGTGCTCGTGGAGCCGGTCGAACTCGCGGTAGACGGCGGGCGTGGAGAGACCGCCGTCGGCGACCGCGAACACCCAGTGGAAGGTCCCGCCCACGTCGAGGGTCTGGAGCCGCTCACCCCGCCCGGTCCCGAGGGCGGCCCCGCCCACCAGGCTGAACGGCACGTCGCTGCCCAACTCGGCGCAGATGTCGAGAAGTTCGGCGCGCGAGGCGTTCGTGCCCCACAGTGTGTCGCAGGCGAGGAGCGCGCCGGCCGCGTCCGCGCTGCCGCCGGCCATGCCGCCGGCGACGGGGATGTCCTTGGCGATGTGGAGGTGGACGGCGGGCTCGATGCCGTGCCGCGCCGCCAGCGCGAGGGCGGCGCGGGCGGCGAGGTTCGTGCGGTCCAGGGGGACCTGCTCGGCGCCGGGGCCCTCGCAGGTGACGGTGAGTTCGTCGGCGGGGGTGGCGGTGACCTCGTCGTACAGCCCGACGGCGAGGAAGACGTTGGCCAGGTCGTGGAACCCGTCGGGCCGGGCGCCGCCGACCGCGAGCTGCACGTTGACCTTGGCGGGAACGCGAACGGTGACGCTCACGGCTTGGGGCACTCCTCGGGGTGGGCCTTGTGGTGGACCTTGGGGTGAACCCTGTGGTCCGTCATGCGACGGTTCCCTCGGTGACGCGGTTCTCGGCGATGGCGGCGAACTCCTCGACCGTCAGGGACTCGCCGCGGGCCTGCGGGGAGACCCCGGCGGCGACGAGGGCGGCCTCGGCGGCGGCCGCGGAACCGGCCCACCCGGCGAGAGCGGCCCGCAGGGTCTTGCGCCGCTGGGCGAAAGCCGCGTCGACGACCGCGAACACGTCCCGCCGGGCGGCGGTGGTCTTGATCGGCTCCGTGCGGCGGACCAGGGAGACGAGCCCGCTGTCCACGTTCGGCGCCGGCCAGAAGACGTTCCGTCCGATCGCCCCGGCCCGCTTGACCTCCGCGTACCAGTTGGCCTTCACCGACGGCACGCCGTAGACCTTCGAGCCCGGCCCGGCGGCCAGCCGGTCGGCGACCTCGGCCTGGACCATCACGAGGGTGCGCTCGATGGTCGGGAAGGTCTCGAGCATGTGCAGCAGCACGGGGACGGCGACGTTGTAGGGGAGGTTCGCGACGAGGGCGGTGGGGGCGGGGCCGGGGAGTTCCGTCACGTCCATCGCGTCGGAGTGGACGAGGGCGAAGCGGGCGGCGCGGGTGGGCATGCGGGCGGCGATCGTCGCGGGCAGCGCGGCGGCGAGGACGTCGTCGATCTCGACGGCCGTGACCCGGTCCGCCACCTCCAGCAGGGCGAGGGTGAGCGAGCCGAGACCCGGGCCCACCTCGACGACGGTGTCCTCCGGGCGGACGTCCGCGGTCCGCACGATGCGGCGAACCGTGTTCGCGTCGATCACGAAGTTCTGGCCGCGCTGCTTGGTCGGACGCACACCGAGCGCGGCGGCGAGTTCGCGGATGTCGGCGGGGCCGAGGAGGGCGTCGGGGGAGGGGCTGCTCACGGCACCAGGGTACGGGGCGCCGCCTGATGGCTCGGGACGCCGGGTTCGTTGTCGGGTGCGGCCCGGTGGGGGCTTCTCGCGCAGTTCCCCGCGCCCCTGAAAGACCAGGCCCTGCGTGCCTGGAAAACGGCGGGGCTGCGGCGGATGAAAGCACGGGCGCAGCCCCTGCTTTTCAGGGGCGCGGGAACTGCGCGAACGGCCCCCACTCACCCGCACCCGCCGACGGACCCGGCGCCCCGAACCCCACGCGCCCTACCCCCGAAGCCGCGCCCCACAATGCGGCCACGGACTCGCCCCCGCTGCACATACAGCTTCTTCGCCCGCATCGTCTGCTCCGCCGCCGGCGTCCTGGGGCCGCCCGCTCCCCCCGAGACTCCGCCATGTCCCGGTGTCGAACTGGTACAGCCCCCCGTACGTCCCGGAAGGATCGACCGCGTTCGGCCGCCCTCCCGACTCGCACGCGGCGAGACCGCCCCAGTTCAACCCCTCCGCCCCGCCACGGACGTCGGCATCGCCTTCGTCCCCACCTTCACCACCTGCTCCCGCGGCTCACGAACCACCTCCGTCCGCACCAGCCGCGGCCGCTGCCGCACCCCGTTGACCGCCCGGAGCGCGTACGTGACCCGCCGCACCCCCGGACGCCCGGCCCGCTCCACGACCTCCGTGCCCCGGAAGAGCGAGGGGTCCTCGGTGCGGCGGACCCGGAACGGAATCGGCACCTCCCGGACCTCCTCGGACCCGGTCACCCGCAGCACGGTCACCGTCTGCCCGTCCCGGGGGAAGCTCGACCACGCGACCGAGGTGGTGTCCTCCCCGCGCAGGGTGACCCCGGCCTGCTCCACGGCCTCCCCCACGGTCGCCGCGTTCGTACGGATCGTCCGCGCCCGCCCGTCCGCCAGGATCGTGACGGTGCGCTCGGTACGGACGTCCAGCTCCAGCCCCGCCCGCCCGATCCGCCGGGAGCGCGACGTCGACACGTACGCGCCCTCCGCACGCACCCCGAGCTGCTGAAGCGCCCCGTCCACCGTGTGGGCGGTCGTCCACACCTTGCGCCGCTGCCCGTCGAGGGTGAGGGCCACGGGACGCCCGTAGTGCACGGCGACCTCGTCCCCGCTGCTCAGCGGCGTACCAGGGGCGGGCGCGACGACGTCGTGCGCGCCGAGGGCGACCCCTTCGTCGGCGAGCAGTTCGGTGACGTCGTCGGCGAAGGTGTGCAGTGTGCGGGGCCGCCCGTCGACGGTCAGCTCGATCGCCTTGTCCTTCGCCACGAACGCGGAGGTGCCCCCCGCGAGAAAGGCCACCACCAGGGCCTGCGGCACCAGCCGCCGCAGCGAACCGGGCCGGTCGGCCGCCCGCCGACGCCGCACGGCCCGCCGGGATCCGCTCCGGCCACCGCTTCCCTCCTCCCGCTCTCCCACGGCCTCCTGGGCGAGCCGGTCCTCGTAGGCGGGCCGGTAGGTGTCCGGGTAGTCCGGGCGGTCGTCAGGGTGGTGGTCCGGGTGCACCCCGTAGGGCAGGGTCTCGGCCTCGTACGGCGACTGCGGCGACTGCGCATGGCTCACGACGACACGCTCCAGAGGGGATCCGGGTCCGGGTCGGGCGACGTGAACCTAGCGGACTCCGGTCACCCTCCAAAGCAACGCGGTCACTCAGTGTCGCGACACGGGCCACTGATCATCTTTTTGGGGCCCCCGGACGGCCTACGGAACGTGACCCCTCAGTAATCGAACGCCCTCGCCGTGTTCGCCGCGATCGCCGTCGCCAGCGCCTCCTCGTCGATGCCCCGCACCGCGGCCATCGCCCGAACCGTGACCGGAATGAGATACGGCGCGTTGGGCCGTCCGCGGTACGGCGCGGGGGTCAAAAAGGGCGCGTCGGTCTCCACGAGGACGAGTTCGAGGGGCGCGACGGCGAGCGCGTCGCGCAGCGGCTGGGCGTTCTTGAACGTCATGTTGCCGGCGAAGGACATGAAGTAGCCGTGCGCGGCGCAGACCGCCGCCATCTCCGCGTCGCCGGAGTAGCAGTGGAAGACGGTCCGCTCGGGAGCGCCCTCCTCCTTCAGGATCCGCAACACGTCGTCGTGGGCGTCGCGGTCGTGGATGACCAGCGCCTTGCCGTGCCGTTTGGCGATCTCGATGTGCGCGCGGAAGGACCGCTCCTGGGCGGCCTTGCCCTCCGGCCCGGTCCTGAAGTAGTCGAGCCCCGTCTCCCCGACACCCTTGACCTGCGGCAACGCGGCCAGCCGGTCGATCTCGGCGAGGGCGTCGTCGAGCGCCGCGTCCCCGCCGGGCGTCCGTGCGCCCTGGCGGGACCAGCCGTCCGGGTCGCCGTGGACGATGCGCGGCGCCTCGTTCGGGTGCAGCGCGACGGTCGCGTGCACGGCCTCGTACCGCTCAGCCGTCTCGGCGGCCCAGCGCGAGCCCTTGATGTCGCAGCCGACCTGGACGACCGTCGTCACTCCCACGGAGGCGGCCTTCGCGAGGCCCTCCTCGACGGTGCCGGACTGCATGTCCAGATGGGTGTGCGAATCGGCGACCGGCACCCGGAGGGGTTCGGGGAGCGGGGGCGCGGCGTTCTTGTCGTTCGAGGGCATGCCCCGATCCTACGAATCGCATGAATCGCACGATCGGGGCATGCCCTACAGGCGCGCCGGGGGAGGTCAGCTCGCCTTGCGGTGGAACGGGTGCAGGAGGTCGGACAGGTGCCAGTGGTGGTGGTCCTGCGGCTGTTCCCGGGACTCCGCCGCCGCCGGGGTGTCGGTGTCCGCCGCCGGGCGGGGCTTCGGCAGATGCCGGCGACGCTCGGCGTCCCGCACCGACGACACCTGGCCCGCCCGCATGATCCGGACGACATGACCGTCGCAGTTCTGGCACGTGGGCCGGGACAGCGGGGACGGCACGACCGTGCCGTCGGCCACGTACATCACGAAGTCACGCCCCTGGGCGTCGTTGTGGTGCTCTATCTCGTACGACTGCTCCCAGCCGTACCCGCACCGCATGCAGGCGAAGGCGTACGACTCGTGAACGACGGCGGTGGCGGTGTCGCGCAGCATCGCGCGCTCTGCGATCTCGGTCATTGCCAGCTCCTCTTGTCCGCTGGACGGTGGGGACGTGACGTGTACGTCCTCACCACCCAGTGGACGCCTTCACGGACCTGGAGGGCACCCCATCTGCCGACTGTTGAAGGGCATTTGGCCTCCCCTTGTGGGAAGCCCGTCCGTAGGAGGGCTGCGCTTTGCTCGGCTTTGCCGCGGCATGGGTCCGACCGGTTGTCGGGTGCGGGGGTGGGCCGGAGAAGCAGGGCGCAGCCCGCTTTCCAGGGGCGCGGGAACTGCGCGAGAAGCCCCCACCCACCCGCACCCGCCGTCGAACCCGCACCCCCGCCCCTCAGGCGCCCCGGCCCACATCCCGCTTCGCGGCCACCACCGCGTCGAAAACCACCCGCTTCGGCACCCCGCCTCCACCGCGACCGCGGCGATCGCCTCCTTGCGCCGCTCCCCGGCCTCCTCCCGCACCCGCACCCGCCGCACCAACTCCTCCGCGCTCCTCCGGCCCCTTCTCCGGCGCCCCTCGACCACCACGGTGATCTCCCCTGCGCACCCCGTCCGCCGCCCACTCGGCCAGCTCCCCGAGCGGCCCCCGCCTGACCTCCTCGTACGTCTTGGTCAACTCACGGCACACCGCGGCCCGCCGCCCCGCGCCGAACACCTCGGCCATCGCCGCGAGCGTGGCGTCCAGCCGGTGGGGCGCCTCGAAGTACACGAGCGTGCGCCGGTCCTCCGCGACCTCGCGCAGCCGGGCGAGCCGCT
Source organism: Streptomyces sp. MNU76 (assembly GCF_020982545.1). Taxonomy (GTDB): domain Bacteria; phylum Actinomycetota; class Actinomycetes; order Streptomycetales; family Streptomycetaceae; genus Streptomyces. The sequence continues at coordinate 177,499 of NZ_JAJKLK010000022.1, forward strand.
CCCCGGCCTTGCGCGGCGGGAACCCCTCGAAGCAGAACCGGTCGACGGGCAGCCCGGACAGCGCGAGGGCGGTGAGGACGGCGGAGGGGCCGGGTACGGCGGTGACCCGGATGTCCTTCTCCACGGCGGCGGCGACCAGCCGGTACCCGGGGTCGGAGACCGACGGCATCCCCGCGTCCGTGACCAGCAGCACCCGGGCGCCGCCCACCAGCGCCTCGACGAGCTCCGGCGTACGCGCGGCCTCGTTGCCCTCGAAGTAGGAGACGATCCGCCCGCCCGGCTGCACCCCCAGCGCCTGGGTGAGCCGCCGCAGCCGCCGCGTGTCCTCGGCGGCGACGACATCCGCCCCGGCCAACTCCTGGGCGAGCCGGGGCGGCGCGTCCGTGATCTCACCGATGGGGGTACCTGCCAGCACAAGAATTCCAGTCACCTCCCCATCCTCCCAGGGCCCGCCCCTGAGGGGCGCGGCCCCGAAGGGGGCGCGGGGCTGTACCGATATGCGGCTCCGCCGCGTGGGCGCGACCAGCCACAACCCACCCGCGGTCGCCCTGCCTGCCACGCCCCCGACCCATTCGGCGCCCGGCCACATCCCGATCCCACGGGACTCCCACAGCCGTGTTCCCTACGATGGCGCGGTGACCAGTACCGCGTCCTCCACGGACACCCGGCAGGACCAGGCCACCGAAGACCCGCGGCCGTCGTGGCAGCACCGCCTGCGCCGTTTCGGCTACACGGCGGCGCCGAGAAGCGACGTCCGCACCCGGCTGGTGCCCCCGTACACCCGCCCCGGCCCGCGCTTCTGGGCCGTCCTCGGCGTGCGCGAGGAGGTCGCGGCCCGCCTCGTCCGCTGGTCGTCGTGGGGCGGTCCCCTGCTGGTCACGCTGCTCGCCGGGCTGATGCGGTTCCACAACCTGGGCAGCCCCAGGGCGGTGATCTTCGACGAGACGTACTACGCCAAGGACGCGTGGGCGATCGTCCACCGCGGTTACGAGGTCAACTGGGCCAAGAACGCCAACGAGCTGATCCTCCAGAACAACGGGAACGTCCCGATCCCGACGGACGCGGCGTACGTCGTGCACCCGCCCGTCGGCAAGTACGTGATCGGTCTGGGCGAGCTGATGTTCGGCTTCGACCCGTTCGGCTGGCGCTTCATGACGGCCCTGCTCGGCACGCTCTCCGTCCTCATGCTGTGCCGGATCGGCCGCCGTATCTTCCGCTCGACGTTCCTCGGCTGCGTCGCGGGCGCGCTGATGGCCGTCGACGGACTGCACTTCGTGATGAGCCGCACGGCGCTGCTGGACCAGGTCCTGATGTTCTTCGTGCTGGCCGCGTTCGGCTGCCTGGCGATCGACCGTGACCGGGCACGCGCACGGCTGGCCGCCGCCCTCCCCCCGGGCGGCGACGGGATCGTACGCCCCAACTCCCTCATCGCCGAGACGACCCGCCTCGGCTGGCGCCCGTACCGCTGGCTGGCCGGCCTCTGCCTGGGCCTGGCGCTCGGCACCAAGTGGAACGCCCTGTACTTCATGGTGTTCTTCGGGATCATGACGGTGCTCTGGGACTACGCGGCCCGCAAGGTCGCCGGCGCCCGTCGGCCGCTGATCGCGACGATGCAGCGCGACCTGGGCCTCGCGTTCCTGTCCACGGTCCCGGTGATGATCGCCACCTACCTGGTGTCCTGGACGGGCTGGATCCTCTCCCCCGACGACGGCTCCGGCGGCTACTACCGCAACTGGGCCGCGACCGAGGGCAAGGGCGGCTGGTTCAGCTGGTTGCCGGACTGGCTGCGCAGCCTGTGGCACTACGAGCACGCGGTCTACGAGTTCCACGTCGGCCTGTCGTCCCCGCACACGTACCAGTCGAACCCGTGGAGCTGGATCGTCCTCGGCCGCCCGGTCTCGTACTTCTACGAGTCCCCGTCGCCCGGCAAGGACGGCTGCGCGGCCGACACCGCCGACAAGTGCGCCCGCGAGGTCCTGGCCATCGGCACGCCGCTGCTGTGGTGGGCCGCCGCGTTCGCCGTCGTCTACGTCCTGTGGCGCTGGTTCTTCCGTCGCGACTGGCGCGCGGGCGCGATCGCCTGCGGCATCGCCGCCGGCTACCTCCCCTGGTTCCTCTACCAGGAACGCACGATCTTCTTCTTCTACGCCGTCGTCTTCCTCCCCTTCCTCTGCCTCGCGGTCACGATGATGATCGGCGCGATCCTCGGCCCACCCGGCGCCCCGGAACGCCGCCGAGTAGCGGGCGCGGCAGCCGCCGGCGTCCTGTTCCTCCTCATCACCTGGAACTTCATCTACTTCTGGCCCCTGTACACGGGCGAACCGATCCCCATCGACAACTGGCGGTCGCGGATGTGGATGGACACCTGGGTCTAGCGTGGCCGGATATGTGAGCACTACGGCCTGAAAGCGGGCCTTCGGATCCGTACGGCTAACAATCAGGGCACACACAGGAAGCATTGTTCCCACGCGTTACTCCCCCGTGTTTACAGTGAGCCTCGGCAAGCGGTTTCTGAACGTGTTCAAAGGGTGTTCGGGGCCGGACGGGAAGCCACTACGGGGTAACGGGGAAGGGGACGCGTCATGCGCAAGGGGGTCAAGGTCGCCATGGTCGGCGGGGTGCTCGCCGCGATGGTGGGGGGCGCCGGGTACGGCGGGTACAACATCGTGACCGCGCTCAACAGGGACGGCGGGGGCGTGGAGAAACGCACCGGGCCGCCCGGCGAGGACGAGGTGCGGCAGACCACGGAGAAGTTCTTCGCCGCCTGGGAGAAGGGGGACGCGGCCACGGCCTCCTCGTACACGAACGACGCGGTGGCCGCGCAGGCCGTGTTCGGCAGCTTCGTCGACGCCGCGCGGATCGCGGACGTGAGGATCGAGCCGGGCAAACCCACCGGCTCGGGGGACAGGACCGTCCCGTACTCCGTCGCCGCCACGGTGTCGTACGACGGCAAGAGCAAGAAGCTCGCCTACGAGAGCCGGCTGACCGTCGTACGGGGGAAGACCACCGGGCGGGCCCTGATCGACTGGCGGCCGTCCGTCGTGCACCCCGAGCTGAAGGCCGGCGACACCCTGTTCCTCGGCGAGGCGGCGGCGCCGCCCATCGAGGCCGTGGACCGGAACGGCAAGGTGCTGACCAAGGAGAAGTACCCCTCCCTCGGGCCGATCCTCGACACCCTGCGGGAACGGTACGGCCCCGACGCGGGCGGCACCCCCGGCGTCGAACTGGGCATCCGGCACACCACCACGAACGCGGGCGACACCACCCTGCTGACCCTCGCCGAGGGCAAGGCGGGCAAGCTGGAGACCACGATCAGCGCGGGGGTGCAGGCGGCGGCCGAGAAGGCGGTCAAGAAGTTCGGGGAGTCGTCGGTGGTCGCGCTGCAGCCCAGCACCGGGCAGGTGCTGGCCGTCGCCAACAACCGCAGCGACGGCTTCAACGCGGCCTTCCAGGGCGAACTGCCGCCCGGCTCCACCATGAAGATCATCACCGCCGCGATGCTCATCGACAACGGCGTGACCTCCATGAACGGCCCCGCCCCCTGCCCCGACACGGCCACCTGGCAGAGCCAGACCTTCAAGAACCTGCCGGGTCTCAAGGCCGACGAGACGGCGAACGCCACGCTCGCCAACAGCTTCGAGCGGTCCTGCAACACGGCCTTCATCAAGCTGATCGACGAAGAGCCGCTGACCGACGCGTCGTTGACCGAGGAGACGCAGGAACGGTTCGGGATCGGCCGGGACGACTGGAAGACGGGCATCGCCTCCATGGACGGCAAGGTGCCGCCGTCCGGCGGGCCGAACCGGGCCGCCAACGCGATCGGGCAGGGCGACGTGCTCATGAACCCGCTGAACATGGCGTCGGTGACGTCCACGGCGATCACGGGGCGGTTCCGGCAGCCGTATCTGGTGTCGCCGAAGCTGGACGAGCGGGAGTTGGCCACGGCGGAGGGGTTGAAGGCCGGTACAGCGTCGCAGTTGAAGCAGATGATGAGGCTGACCGCGACGCAGGGGACCGCGAAGACCGTCATGGCCGGGCTGAGCGGGGACATCGGGGCGAAGACCGGGTCCGCGGAGATCGACGGGCAGGCGGTGGCGGACAGTTGGTTCACCGGGTTCCGTGGGGATGTGGCCGCGGCGGCGATGTCGGAGGGGGGTGGCCGCGGAGGTGAGGCGGCCGGTCCGATCGTGGTGGATGTGCTTCGGGCCGGGGGGTGAGTGTGGCTCGGGTGGCCACATCACCGGGCCTGGGGTGATCTACGGTTCGCGCCGGTCGAGGTTGCGGAATCGTTGCGGGGTGCGGTGCGTGGGGGCTGATCGCGCAGTTCCCCGCGCCCCTGAAAAGCCGGGGCCGCGCCCCGCGCTTTTCAGCCTCGCGCGACCTCCGCTTTCAACCCGGCGGGGCCTGGTCTTTCAGGGGCGCGGGGAACTGCGCGAGAAGCCTCACCGGGCCCGCGGTTAACAGCGGCCCGGCCCACGGAGTGATCCTCGGGACTCTAGTGTGGTGGTTCTCGTTGAGGAACGAGAGGCAGCCGGGGGCAGCGGAAGGTCGGAGCGTGGGTAAGAGAAGGCGTGTCGACGAGCGGAAGACCGCGAAGTCGGGAAGGTCACGGCGGCACCTCGTGCTGGGCGGAGTCGCGGTCGCGGCCCTCGGCGGCGGCGCGATGGCCGTGTACACGGTGTTCGGCGCCGGCGCGGCCGCCGAGGACGGCTCGGCCGACGGCAAGGCCGTGAAGAGCGGCCCCCTGTCCGCCGCCGAGGTCCGCACCGCCGCGACCACGTTCCTCACGGCCTGGCAGAAGGGCACGGTCGCGAAGGCCGCCGCCGCCACCGACGACTCGGCGGCCGCCACGGCGGCGCTGACCGGCTTCACCAAGGACGCCCACATCAAGGACGTCACCCTCACCCGAGGCAAGCGCGCGGGCGACGAGGTGCCGTTCACGGTGAAGGGCACGGTCTCCTTCAAGGGCACCCAGAAGCCGCTGACCTACAAGTCCGCCCTCACCGTCGTACGGGCGAAGAAGGACGGCGAACCCGTCGTCGACTGGCAGCCGTCCGTCGTCCACCCCGAACTCGCCGAGGGCGACCGGCTGGTGACCGGCGAGGCCGGCACTCCCCCGGTGAAGGCCCTCGACCGGGACGGCGGCGAGCTGACGACCGAGAAGTACCCGTCGCTGGGCTCGGTGCTGGACGGTCTACGGGAGAAGTACGGCAAGAAGGCGGGCGGCAAGGCGGGGGTCGAGCTGCGGATCGTCCGCGCCGACCCGGCCGAGGACGGGCCCGACGGCAAGTCCTCCGCCGAGCCCACGGACTCCGCCAGGTCCGCGAACTCCACCAAGTCCAGCAAGTCGACCAGGTCCACCAAGGAGAAGGCCGCCGACAGGACGCTGCTGGAGCTGAGCGAGGGCACCCCGGGAGAGGTGAGGACGACGCTCAGTCCGGTGCTGCAGGCCGCCGCCGAGGAGAAGGTGGCGGCCACGAAGCGGGCGTCGGTGGTCGTGATGCGCCCCTCGACCGGCGAGATCCTGGCCGCGGCCAACTCCAGCAGCTTCAACGTGGCGTTCCAGGGCTCGCTGGCCCCCGGCTCCACGATGAAGATCGTGTCGTCGGCCCTGCTCATCGACAAGGGCCTGGCCTCGGCGGACAAGGGCCACCCGTGCCCCAAGTACTCGTCGTACGGCGGCTGGAAGTTCCAGAACGACGACAAGTTCGAGATCAAGGGCGGGACGTTCAAGGCGAGTTTCGCCCGCTCCTGCAACACCGCCTTCATCTCCCAGGCGAAGAAGCTGGACGACGACTCCCTGACCAAGGAGGCCCAGCAGGTCTTCGGGCTCGGACTGAACAACTGGGCCATCGGCGTCTCCAGCTTCGACGGCGCGGTGCCGGTGCAGAGCGCCGCCCCGATGGCGGCCTCGCTCATCGGCCAGGGCGGGGTGCGGATGAACCCGCTGAACATGGCGTCGGTGGTCGCGACGGCCAAGACGGGCGTCTTCAAGCAGCCCTACCTGGTCCCACCGTCCGTCGACGACCGCACCCTGGCCACCGCCTCCCGGCCCATGTCCGAGACGGTCCGCGCCCAGCTGCGGGAACTCCTCCAGTACACCGCCGCGGCCGGTACGGCGGCCGAGACGATGTCCGGCCTCGGGCCCGACTACGGCGCCAAGACCGGAACGGCCGAGGTCGACGGCCAGAAGAAGCCCAACGGCTGGTTCACCGCCTGGAAGGGCGACCTGGCCTCCGCCGGGGTCGTCCAGCAGGGCGGCCACGGCAGCGAGTCGGCGGGCCCGATCGTGGCCGCGCTGCTCAAGGCGGGCAGTGGCGGCTGAGCGACGGCGCGCACGAGACGCGAGGCGAGACCGGCCGGCGGCCGGCCGGGCGGGCAGCCAGGTGGGCGGGCGGTTCAACCGCCGGCGGCGTCCGTCCGCTGCACGGAGCGCTCCTGGATCGGCATCTCCTCGTACGGGTCGGACGACGGCCGCAGACACCAGTCGAGCATCGACGGCCAGGGCCCGTAACCCGAGTCCGGGTTGAGGTGGGCCTCGCCGGGCAGCACATCGGCGGGCAGGCCGAGGGGGCTCGCGTACGCGGTGGCCGCGCCCGGCAGGCAGTACGGGTCGTTGTCGCTGCCGACGACCCGGGTGTACGTGGCCGACGCGGCCAGCCGCTCCGGGGTCAGCGGCGGCGGGGCGAACTCGGCGATCTCCGGCTGCTTCAGGGCGAACTCGGGGGACGGCGGGGCCACGAGGAGGACGCGGTCGACGGGGCCGGACAGGATGCCGTCCCGGGCGACCGCGTGCAGCCACAGCAGACAGGCCAGGCTGTGGCAGACCACCGTGATCCGCCGCCCCGCCAACTCGCCGAGCAGCGCGTCCAGTTCCGCGAGCCAGCGCTCCAGGTCCGGGTCGTCCGCCTCCGGGAGCTGCGGGTAGGCGACCTCGTGGCCCAGGTCGGTGAGGCGGTCGGCCAGCCAGTGCTGCCAGTGGGCGGGCGGGCGGTGGTTCTGCCAGCCGTGCAGGATGAGGAAGGCGCGGGTGTCGTCGGCGGGTGGGGTTTCTGTCATCCCCCGATCGTCAGCGAAACGGATCAGTCGGTCCAGTGCCGTCTCTGTTGCTGGATGAGTTCTCGGGTGGCGGGGCTGGTGCGTTGTCGGGTGCGGGTGGGTGGGGGCTGGTCGCGCAGTTCCCCGCGCCCCTGAGAACCAGGCCCCACGGGCCTGAGGAGCACGGGGCGCAGCCCCTGCTTCTCAGGGGCGCGGGGAACTGCGCGAGAAGCCCCACCGGCCCCGCACCGACGACGCACCCCGACAACCCACTCGCATGCCCACTACACCCACCACTACCGTGCCGCACATGACCACCGACGCACAGGACACCACCGACTCCGGAGCCCACCCACTCTTCACCGAGGCACTCACCACCCTGGGCCTCGACGAACTGCACGACCGCATCCGCCGTTTCCCGGAGGCCACCCGCACCGCGGCGGAGGCGGCCGCCGCCCTCGGCTGTGAGCTGAGCGAGATCTGCAAGTCGCTGATCTTCGCGGCGGACGGCGTCGCCGTGCTGGTGCTCATGGACGGCGCCTCCCGCGTCGACGTGGAGCTGGTCCGGCGTGAGCTCGGCGCCACGAAGGTCGCCCGCGCCCGCGCCGACGTCGTACGCGAGACGACCGGGTACGCGATCGGCGGGGTCCCGCCCTTCGGGCACCGGACGAGGACACGCGTCCTCGCGGACCGCTCGCTCCTCGCGCACGCGACGGTGTGGGCGGCGGCCGGCACGCCGTACACCGTCTTCCCCATGGAGCCCAGGGCCCTGATCGCACACGCGGGCGCCACCCTGGTGGACGTCCGGGAGACCGCGGCCGCCGCCGGCGAGCCGGACGCGTGACGCCGCTCGTCACCGCGGCGGTGCTGCTCGCCGCCGTGACCCACGCCAGCTGGAACGCGATCGCGCACAGGATCACGGACAAGCTCGTCGGGTTCACGCTGATAGCCGGCGGCGGCGCGCTGATCGGGTTCGCGATGGTGCCCTTCGTGCCGCTCCCGGAGCCTGCCGCGTGGCCGTACCTGATCGCGTCGGTGGTCATTCACCTCGTGTACTACGTGCTGCTGATGACGTCCTTCCGGCTGGGCGACTTCGGCCAGGCGTACCCGATCGCACGCGGCTCCGCGCCCCTCGTCGTCACCGTCCTCGCCGCGGTCTTCGCGGACGAGGTGCCGGACGGCTGGGCGACGGCCGGGATCCTGCTGAGCTGCGCCGGGCTGACGGGCGTCGCGCTGTGGGGACTGCGCGGCGGCCGGCCGCACTGGGCGGCGATCGGGGCGGCGCTGGCCACCGGCCTGTCGATCGCCGCGTACACGGTCGTGGACGGCCTCGGTGTCCGGGCCTCCGGGTCCACGATGGCCTACATCGCCTGGCTGATGGCGCTGGAGGGGCTCGCGATCCCCGCGTACGCGGCCTGGCGGTGGCGCGGAGAGACGGTCGCGCGCCTCCGACCGTACGCCGGTGTGGGCCTCCTCGGCGCCGCGCTGTCCGTGGCGGCGTACGGGCTGGTCCTGTGGGCCCAGACGAAGGCCGAGTTGGCACCCATCGCGGCCCTGCGGGAGTCGTCGATCATCGTGGGGGCGGCGATCGGCGCGGTGCTCTTCAAGGAACGGTTCGGAGCGCCCCGCCTGGTGGCTGCGGGACTACTGGTGGTGGGGATCGGGCTGATGCTGCGGGCCGGGTAGCTGTATCGCTTCTGCCTCACTCGTTCGAGCGGTGAGAACGTCATCGTGCCCGATACGCTGACGCATGGGATCAAAATCGCGCCCATGGGAGCATCCATGACCACCTCCGCCGCTGGGCAACCGCTCGTCCCGCAACCCCCTGCGACGGTTGCCGCGCTGCGGCAGGCCATCAGGCAGATCGCGCCTGCCGCGCTGCCTGCCTTCACTCGGGAGCTGGACCATGCGGCCGACCAGTCCCGACAAGGCTCCGATCTGGCGCCGCTCCAGCGGTTTGTGACCCAGTGGGCCGTCTACGTTCACATCCAGCGCCAGCCTGAGATGGCGGCAGAGTTCCGTCGCTGGGAAGACGCCGCCGAGTTGGGCGACGCGGCCCAGGCACGGCGGGCCGCCGGTGAGATCGGGCGAATCCTGGACGCGGCCCACAGGGCGATCGGTTTCCCGGCCCGGTGAAGGCTGACTGGCGCTGGGAGTACGACCCCGATCACGACCACGTAGCGGGCGGAATCCCCACTCACGTGGTCGCGGAAGTGGAGCGTCTGGCCGGCCAACTCGTCGACCTCGCCAGGGTCGGCGTTGATGTCAGCGACCTCGGGAACGGCCCCCGACCAGGTGGTCTGCGCCGTATGGACGCTGCCGACGGGTGGTTCTAGTTCCTGGTTGCCCCGCGCGATCCGTTGATCATCATCGTCCGGGTCGTTCCGCCGTTCGACGCACTGTAGCCATCGGTCTCGCGGCGGCGCACGGACTGGTGAGCGATGCCCTGCGGACGAAGGGGCGGGCGTCGGGCGGGGCAGGCGCAGGTCGTGCATCCGTCGGCGGGGAGGAGCACTCTGGAAAGAGCGGTTCCGGAGGTGATCGTCATGATGAAAACCGCTGTCGGATGGCACATCGAGCTGGAGTTCCAGGAGGACGATCAGCGCACACGGGCGGCGGCCCTCGTACGGCTCCCCGACGGGAAGGAAGTACGCGCCAACGGCTACGCCAGCCGCCACCAGACCGACGCCAATCAGCCCCGGGTCGGCGAGGAGATAGCCGGGGCCAGGGCCTTGAACGAGCTCGCCATGAAGCTCCTCACCAAGGCCCACGACGAGATAGACGAGGCATCGGGCAGGACGTCCCACCCGATAGCCCTCTGAGCGGGCGGTCGACTGGCGCCCGGCCGGCGAGCAGGAGGCGCCCGGCAGGCGACCGGCGGCGCGACGCGACCCCACCCCGGCCGACCCCCGTCGGTCGGGGCTCCGTCGGTCCGGGCCCAAGGCGCCCAACAGGCACGATTCCTCCCTGTGGACCGTCTGCCAACGACACGCGGGGAAATTCGACGCATCCTGGTGAGCGCCGCCGCGGAGGGCGGTCGTCCGAATCTCCGGGATCGGGCCAGGACGCCACGGGGGAGCCCTGGGCCGGTCCGGCCGCTCACCGTGGCGGCCGCCCTCCGCGAGGTCTGCCCGCGCCGTAGCGCGAGGTACGCCCCGTGTCGAGGGCGGGGGCCTCTCCCCTACAGCTGTCAGCCCTTCAGGGCCTCCCGCACCGCCCGCACCAGCGCCTGCGCCCTCGGGTCCGCCGTCACCGTCTTGCGGTAGCCGTTGGTGACGTAGCCGAAGGCGATGCCCGACTCGGGGTCGGCGAAGCCAAGGGGGCCGCCGCGGCCGGGATGGCCGAAGGAGGTCGGGGCCAGCAGTGGGGAGGCGGTCCCGTGGAGCATGTAGCCCAGGCCGAAGCGGGTGTTGACGACCAGGACGCGGTCGGGGCCGGAGGACTCCTCCGCGCGGGCCGCCGCCAGCGTCGCCGGGCCGAACAGCCGTACGCCACCGACCTCACCGCCGTCCGCGCCGTCGGTCTCGCCGCCGACCGCGCCCGCGCCCTCGGCCTCGACCTCGACCTCGCCGACGAGTGCCGCGTAGAAGCGGGCCAGGCCGTCGGCCGTGGCGATGCCGTTGGTCGCCGGGAGCGCGGCCGCGCGGTACGCGGGGTCGTTCTGGTCGGGGAACGGGGTGATCGCGGCGAAGGCCCGCCGGGTGAGGGAGTCCGGGTCGTCGTAGGCCTCGGTGACCGACCGTTTGGCGCGGACCCTGAGGCCGCCGGTGGGCTCGGGCGCCGCTTCCAGGCGTCCGGCGCGGCCGACCCTACCCGTCGCCGCCACCGAGTCCGGCAGGCCCAGCCACAGGTCGTCGGCGAGGCCCAGCGGGGCGGCTATCTCGGACGCGATCCACTCGCCGGTGCCCCGGCCGGTCACGCGCCGGACCAGTTCGTCGAGCAGCCAGCCGTAGGTGAGGGGGTGGTAGCCGTGGGCGGTGCCGGGCTCCCACGCGGGCGTCTGCGCGGCGACGGCCTCGGGGCCCCGGCGCGGGTCCAGCGCCTCGGCGGGGGTGAGGGGGTGGTCGAGGACGGGGAGCCCGGCCCGGTGGTTGAGCACGTGCCGCACCAGCACCCGGTCCTTGCCGTGCGCCTTGAACTCCGGCCAGTACCGGCCCAGGGGTACGTCCAGGTCCAGTTCACCGCGCTCGGCCAGCATCAGCGGTACGGCGGCGGCGACGCCCTTGGTCGCCGAGCGCACGATCTGGGCGGTGTCCCGCCGCCAGGGTTCGGTGCCGTCGACGTCCCGGGTCCCGGCCCACAGGTCGACGACCCTGCGCCCGTGGCGGTACACGACGACCGCCGCGCCCCGCTCGGCCAGCGCCTCGAAGTTGCGTACGAACGCGGCCCTGACCGGTTCGAAGCCCTCGGCGACCGTACCGTTCACGTCCACGTCGGTGCTCCCTGTCCGTTCACTCGCCGCGTTCGTCACGGCGACGGGTGCAACGTACACGCACGGCCCCGGATTCCCCCGCCCGGGGCGCGGTGGAGCCCGGCTCAGCCCAGCACGATCGTGACGTCGATGTTGTCGCGGGTGGCGTTCGAGTACGGGCAGACCTGGTGGGCGGCGTCGACGAGCTCGGCCGCGACGCCCTGGTCGATGACCGGGAGGGAGACACTGAGGGCGACGGCGAGGCCGTAGCCGCGCTGCTGGTTGGGGCCGATGCCGACCTTCGCGGCGACGGTGGAGCCGGTCAGGTCGTAGCCCGCGCGGCGGCCGACGAGGACCAGCGCGTTGTGGAAGCAGGAGCTGTACCCGGCGGCGAACAGCTGCTCGGGGTTGGTGCCGTCGCCGTCGCCGCCCAACGCCGGCGGCATCGCGACCTTGAGGTCGATCTGGCCGTCCTGACTGCTGATGTAGCCGTCACGACCGCCGTGCGCGGTGGCCTCGGCGACGTACATGATCTTCGTCGGACGCGTGTCGGTGCGGGTCTCCACCGCGGTGTCGTCAGTCATTCCCCTGGCCTCCCCCGGGACGAGCGCGTGGCCTCCCCAGGACAGGCGCGCACGAATACATCGTGCACAAGGTACCGGTCGGTAGGGGAAATGTGGTTACCAGGGGGTAGTAACCATAGGTAACACAAGGTCGCCGTCTGCCATGCCGACCGGGCTCAGCGGCCCGCCGCCTTGGTCGCCCGCGCCGTCAGCTGCCACAGCTCCTCACGCAGCCGGGTCACCTCGGGGCCCTGCAGTCCGGTGGCGGCGGCGAGGGTGGCGGGGACGGCGGCCGCGCGCTCGCGGAGCTGTTCGCCGCGCCCGGTGAGGGCGATCCGCACGGAGCGCTCGTCGCGCGGCGACCGCTCCCGGCGCAGCAGGCCGGCCGACTCCAGCCGCTTCAGCAACGGCGAGACCGTGCCGTAGTCGAGGCGCAGGGTGCCCGCCAGGTCCTTGACGCTGGTCTCCCCGTGCTCCCAGAGGGAGAGCATGACCAGGTACTGCGGGTAGGTCAGGCCGAGTTCGTCGAGCAGCGGGCGGTACGCGGCGGTGACCGCGCGCTGGGCCGCGTAGAGCGCGAAACACAACTGCTCGTCGAGGAGCAGTGAGCCGTGCCGGGGCGCATCCGCTTGGTTCGTCACGGGGTCCATTGTCGCGGACGCCGTATTCGTCCGCGGCGCCGGTGGGGGTTGCTCGCGCAGTTCCCCGCGCCCCTGAGAAGCCGGGGCTCCGCCCCAGCCGTTTCAGGCCCCCGCCCGACCGTTGCCCTTCAGGACCGTGAGGGTCCGGTCTTTCAGGGGCGCGGGGAACTGCGCGACATTCCCTTCACCGACCGCGGATCGAACCCGAACGGCAGTTCAAGCCGATGCGCCCGCATCAGGTCCTCGTCGACCAGGAGTTCACCCGTCGGGCCGTCCGCCGCGATCACCCCCTCGCTGAGGATCAGCGACCGCGGGCACAGTTCGAGCGCGTACGGCAGGTCGTGCGTGACCATGAGGACCGTGACGTCCAACGACCTCAGGATGTCGGCCAGTTCGCGCCGCGACGCCGGGTCGAGGTTGGAGGACGGCTCGTCGAGGACGAGGATCTCCGGCTCCATGGCGAGCACCGTCGCCACGGCCACCCGCCGCCGCTGCCCGAACGAGAGGTGATGCGGCGGCCGTTCCTTGAACTCCGCCATGCCGACCCGATCGAGCGCCCGGTCCACCCGGGCCTCCAGCTCGGCCCCGGTCATGCCCGCCGCCGCCGGCCCGAAGGCCACGTCCTCCCGCACGGTCGGCATGAAGAGCTGGTCGTCGGGGTCCTGGAAGACGATGCCGACCTTCCGCCGGATCTCGGCCATGTGCCGCTTGCCGACGGGCATCCCGGCGACGGTCACCGTGCCCGCGCCCCCGGTGAGGATGCCGTTGAGGTGCAGGACGAGGGTGGTCTTGCCGGCTCCGTTGGGCCCGAGCAGCGCGACGCGTTCGCCGCGTCCGATGGTGAAGTCGACCCCGAAGAGGGCCTGGTGGCCGTCGGGGTAGGCGAAGGCGAGCCCGGCGACTTCGAGGGACGGGGCGAGGAGGGGTTCGGACACGGTCACAGGCTCCATCCCAGCAGACAGACGACGAGCGCGGCGACCGGGAGGGCGAAGGCGTACGACCACTGCGCCCGGGACGCGGTCACCTCGTCGATGACGGGCATGGTGCCCGCGTACCCCCGGCTGATCATGGCCAGATGGACCCGCTCGCCGCGCTCGTACGAGCGGATGAACAGCGCCCCGGCGGTCTTGGCGAGCACGCCCCAGTGCCGTACGCCGCTCGCCTCGAACCCGCGTGACTCGCGCGCGATCCGCATCCGCCGCAGCTCGTCGGTGATGACGTCGCCGTAGCGGATCATGAAGGACGCGATCTGGACGAGCAGCGGCGGCAGTCCGAGCCGTTGGAGGCCGAGGAGGAGGGCGCGGAGTTCGGTGGTGGAGGCGAGGAGGACGGAGGCGGCGACGCCCAGCGTCCCCTTGGCGAGGACGTTCCAGGCGCCCCACAACCCACTGACGCTCAGCGACATCCCGAGGACCTCGACGCGTTCGCCCTGCGCCACGAACGGCATCAGCACGGCGAACGCGACGAACGGGACCTCGATCAGCAAGCGCCGGAGCAGGAACCCGTAGGGGACACGCGCCACGTACGCGACCACGCCCAGCAGCACGGCGTACAGCCCGAACGCCCACATCGCCTCCCGCGGCGTCGACACCACGACGATGACGAAGGCGAAGACGGCCGCGAGTTTGGTGTGCGGCGGCAGGGCGTGCACGGGCGAGTGCGCGTGCCGGTAGAGCTTGTGGACGTGGCCCGCGCCCATGTCAGGCGTTCTCGGGCACGGAGGTGGGGGACGACGCGGCCTCGCCCTCGCCGCCGCGCCGCTTGCGTACGGCCCAGAAGATCCCGGTGCCGGCGACGACGGTGACGCCGACACCGATCACGCCCGCGAGGCCGCCGGCGAGGCGGGCGTCGGTGAGGCCCTCGACGCCGTAGTCGGCGAGCGGGGAGTCGGCGGAGGCGTGGTCCTCGGCCTTGGCGTCGAAGCCCTTGTCGGCGGCGACCTTCTCCAGGCCGTCGGGGCTGGCGGAGGCGTAGAAGCTGACGACACCGGCGAGCAGGAGGGAGGTGCCGAGGCCGGCGAGGATCAGCTTGCGGGTCGAGCGGGCGGCGGCGGGCGCGGTCGCGGGCGTGGTGGCCGGCTCGGCGGCGGGGGCGTCCACCAGCTCGCCGTTCACCCGGAGCTTGAGCGGGGCGGTCAGGCCCCGGGCGCCGTGCACGAGGTCCGGGCGTACGGCGACGACGGCGCCGACCGTGGCCGCGGTGATCGCGGCCTCGCCGATGCCGATGAGGGTGTGGACGCCGACCATGGCGGTGAGCACCGAGCCGATCGGCACGTCCGTGGTGCCACCGATCGCGAACACGAGGGTGAAGGCGGCGGCCGAGGCGGGCACGGAGACCAGAGCGGCGACGAAGGCCGAGACGGTGATCGAACGCCGCTTGCGGGGCAGGATCCTGACCAGCGCGCGGAAGAGGGCGTAGCCGACGACGGAGGTGACCACGCCCATGATCGTGATGTTCACGCCGAGGGCGGTGAGACCGCCGTCCGCGAAGAGGACGCCCTGCATGAGGAGCACGACGGAGACGCACAGGACCCCTGTACAGGGGCCCACGAGTATCGCGGCCAGGGCCCCGCCGAGCAGATGTCCGCTGGTCCCGGCCGCGACCGGGAAGTTCAGCATCTGCACGGCGAAGATGAACGCGGCGACGAGTCCGGCGAGGGGCGCCGTCCGCTCGTCCAACTCGCGCCGGGCACCGCGCAGACTCACCGCGACCGCACCGGCGGCGACGACTCCGGCGACAGCCGAGACGGGGGCGTTGATGAATCCGTCGGGGACATGCATACGAGGGCTCGCTCTCCTGGTAGGCCTGGCCGGAGGCCGGGCCACCGAGTGGGGACGCGCTGGCTGGAACCTTACGATGATAGAGCCTTATTGCGAGTCTCTTGCAAGAGCATGCACCAGCCGATTAGCCAATGGCTCGCCGAACATCGTGGCTCTTACAGCCGCCTCGCCGTGCCCCTTCCAGGGCTTCCGGGGGCGCGCGGCCGAAAGTATGCGACATTGGAGAAGCGAGCGGACAGCGGATTCACAGCTTCCGCTTGCGTCACTCAGTGCGAGGAGACGTTCGATGTCCGTCACTGTCGAGCAGTACGCGCGGGCCCATGTCGTCACGGACTCCCCCGAGGACCGGGACACCGTTCCGGTCGTCCTCCGCTACGACCCCGACACCGACGCCTCCGCCGTACGCGTGCGCCTGCCCGGCCCCGACGAATGGGCCTTCCCCCGTGCGCTGCTCGAACGCGGGCTGCGCACCCCCACCACCGCCGGCCCCGTGAGCATCTGGCCCTGCGGGCGGGTGCAGGCCGTCATGGAGTTCCACTCCGCGAGAGGGGTGGCGGTGATGCAGTTCGACACCAAGGCACTGATCCGCTTCCTGCGACGGACGTACACGGCCACGCCGGTGGCGCACTGAGCGAAGCGTCCTGCACTGCCGCGGGGGGGTAGCCCATGACGGCGTAGTCGTTACGGCGACCGACGCCGAGCCCCGGTCGCCGCGAGCACCGCAAGCATGGGGGGACGCATGACAATGCGGACGAACGACGCCAGGGACCCCGGGAGCAGGGCGGTCCCCGGTGAAGCGCTGGCGCCGCCGTACACCCTGGCCTCGCTGTGGGTCGTACGGCACGGGCAGAGCACCGCGAACGTCGCGTACGCCGAGGCCGAGCGGACGGGGTCGACCGAACCGCTGCCGGGCCGGGGCGCGGACGTCCCCCTCTCCGACCTGGGCCGCACGCAGGCCCGGGCGCTGGGCGGGTGGCTGGCGGGGCTCGCGCGCGGCGACGACGACGGCGTGCCGGGTCCGGACCTGGTGGTGTGTTCGCCGTACGTGCGCGCGCGGCAGACGTGGGAGCTGATGGCGGGGCACCCCGGTGTGGTCCCGCCGCCGCTGCTGGTCGACGAGCGGCTGCGGGACCGGGAGATGGGGGTCTTCGAGATGCACCCGCCGGCCGCGCTGCGGGCCCGCGCGCCCGAGGAGGCGGCGCGGCGGGCGCGGACCGGCGACTGGTTCTACCGTCCGCCGGGCGGTGAGGCGCTGGCCGATGCGGTGCTGCGGGTGCGGGACCTCGTGGGCGAGCTGGACCGCGTCGCCCCCGGCCGCCGGGTCCTCCTGGTCGCCCACGACGCGATCGCCGTCGCCGTACGTCTCGTGTGCGCGGGGCTCGGCGCGACGGCACCGGACGGGTTGCCGCCCGTCCCCAACGCCTCGGTCTCGCGGTGGGACAACGACGGACGGCGGTTGCGGCCGGCGCGGTGGGGTGACACGCGGCACCTCGAACAGCCGGGACCGACCGGCTCCCCGGCCGCGGCTACACCGGCACCGTGAGCGTGGCGGTGTAGCCCTTGTCGGTGCTGCCCTCCATGGTGGCGAGCTGCTGGTCGTAGCCGTCGCTGAAGATCATGTCGGTCTCCAGGGAGAGCTCGCCGAGGTTCTGGCCGCTGTCGCCGTAGCCGTCCGTTGCGTACACGGTGTCGCACACGTCCTTGGGGAAGGCGAGCTGCGAGGTGACGGCGATGTTCTTGGTGGCGGTGGCGTCGGCGAGGCTGTCGTAGACCTCGAAGTGGAGGTGGGGCCAGCGGCCGGGGTAGCAGCCGGGGAAGACCGAGGTGAAGGTGAGCCGGCCCTCGTCGTCGGTCTCCTGGACGCCGCGCAGGTAGTTCTCGTCGGTGACGCCGTCGGAGTAGAGGGAGTACCGGCCTTCCCGGTCGCACTGCCACAGGTAGACGGCCGCGCCCTTCTTCGGGGCGTCGCAGCCGGAGGACTGGTCGACGACGGTGAGTGTGATCGTCAGCGGGATGCCTTCGGCCACGCCCTTCGACGAGCCGAAGCTCTTGGTGATGTCGCGCCGGACGACACCGCTCTCCTCCAGGACGTTGGGGCCGTTCGAGCCGTCGCCGGGGTACGGGCCTTCCGTCTCGCTCGGGATGACCTCGCAGTCGGTACCGGTGGTACCGGACGAGGAGGGGGCGGATGAGGCCGGGTCGGAGGCGGAACCGCTGTCGGAGCCGTCCGAGGAACAGGCCGCCACCAGCGGGACCATGCTCGCGCCTGCCAGCAGTCTGATCATGCGGCGGCGGGCGAACACGGGCAGGTCGCGGGAGAGCCCTCTGTCGAACTCGTCGTCGTGCTGGTGGTCGTGCCCGTGATGGTGCCCGTGACTGTGACCGCTGCCCTTGGGTCCTGTACTCATCTGCGGAACCGCGCTTTCCGAATGTTCCCGTCATGGAATGAGCGTGATGCTATGGGCGATTCCTGTGAGCTTCCCAGGTCTCCGCCTGGGCGTTGCTGTGCGAGCTCGATGACACCCGGCCACTCTCGGTCAACCGGCGAGAGGGCTCCACCCTTATGAGGGAATTCCAACAACTGACCCACCAATTGGCACAGTTGCCCGTCATATGCTCCCGTTCACGTGCGATGAAAGGAACGGGCGCACCCCTATGGTCAGCTCCCCTCATGAGGCCATGCACCGGATCTTCCAGCATGACCCCGGCGTCTTCACCCGAGCCGTCCGGGCGCTCGGCATCCCCTTCGACGGCCCGATCTCAGCCACGCCGCTCTGCACCGATCTGACGGAAAACCGCCCGCTGGAACGGCGGGTGGACACACTGCTGAACATCGAGACGAAGCGAGGCACATTCCTTCTGGCCGTAGAGGCTCAGGGAAAGAAGGTGCCCGACGAACAAAGGAACTGGGCGTACTACCTGGCGCACCTGCACGCGAAGTACGAGATGCCCGCGGTCCTCCTCGTGGTGTGCGACAACCGGAATACAGCTGCCTGGGCGTCGGAGACCGTCGACTTCGGGCCGCCCGAGTGGCCCTCCCTCACCCTGCGCCCTCTCGTCCTGGGACCTGCCGACGTGCCGGTCATCGACGATCCGGTCCAAGCTCGCCGGGACATCCCGCTGACCGTGCTGTCCGCAGTCCTGCACCGCCGTGAGCCACAGGCCGATGCCATACTCAAAGTACTGGTAGACGCTCTGAAGGGCCTCGAAGCCCGCGATCCGGACACCGCGACGATCTTCGTTGAACTGACATCTCAGGGGCTGGGCGAATCCCCGGCCGCCAAGACCTGGAGGGCTCTCATGACCGACCTCTCGTTCTTCACGTCGCCGATCTCCGAGGAGATCCGGGAGGAAGGCCGCGCCAAGGGCAAGGCCGAGTACATCCTTCTCCTCCTCGACGGTCGAGAGGTCCCCGTGTCCGCCGCCGACCGCGACCGCATCACGTCCTGCCACGACCTCGACACCCTCAACCTCTGGTTCACCCGCGCGATCACGGCCACCTCCGCCGCCGAGGTGTTCGCCGAGGAGTGACCCTGGGGCTCTGTCCCCTGGTCAACGTCCTCTTCGACGGCGACGCTCTTTGCTCAGGTGTACGGCCCAGCCGCCGACCACGAGGACACCGGCACAGATCGCGCTCTGGACCCAGGTGAAGGGCTCGTTCCGTAGTCGGCCGAGGAGCCAGAGGAGCACGAGGCAGACGGTCCAGTGGCTGAGCCAGAGCAGGCCCTCGTACCAGAGCGGCAGGGTGTCATCGTCCCGGACGGGCGACCGGGGAGGGTCCCAGCGGAAGCCTCCGGCGCGCGCGTAGTGGGCCTGACGGCGGCGTTCGAAACGGCAGAAGAGCCAGATGAACAGGCCCCCGCACAGCCCGATCACCGCCGCCTGGAGCAGCCGCGCCGGATCGTGGAACGCGGCCAGGGCCCATGCGGCCAGACCTCCGACCAGCACGCCGAAGGCCGTTCCGGTGCCCACCGGATGCCGGGCCAGGAACACCTGCGCCCTTGGGGGCGGCTCCGCCCCGCCGAGCCCCCGGTCGAACCTCAGGAATGCCTGCCGCAACCTCTCCAGGACCCCCTTCACCACCGCCCAGCCCCTTCCCGCCCCGTCTGTCGGCGAGCACCGCCGCGTGATCAGCTTGGGGTGTGGAGACCATCATCGCCAGTGGCATAGCCGTGCTCGGAACCCTGCTCGGGTCGGGCCTGACCCTCGCCTACCAGCAGCGCGCCACCGACCGGACCCACGCGTTCACCCGCCGGGAGAAGCTCCGCCAAGAGCGCCTCGACGCCTACTCCGTGTATGCCGGCGCCCTTCTCAACTACCGCCGCTCCCTCGTCCACCTGTGGTTCTGCGAGCACGAACAGCCCCCGCCCGAGGACCCCGACACGGTCCGCGTCCGCGCGTACGACCTGCGGTCCGCCGCCCAGGAAGCGCTGTTCCGCGTGCAGATGCTCACGCCCGACGACGAACTGAGCCGGACCGCCGAGGCCGTCCTCGCCGACGTCACCGCCGTCCTCAAGACCGACAGCAGACCGGAGTTCGACGCCCGCCGGGTGCGGACCCGGGACGCCATCGCCCTCCTCATCAGTACCGCCAAGCAGCATCTTTAGCACTGCAGAGCCAGGGCGAGTGCGCTTGTAACGCGCGGGTGTGGTGCCACGAGTGGCGGTCTCCGCCCATGTCAGGAACGTACAAGACCGACGCGGTCCGAGCGCGGCAGGCTCGTGAGACCGGCCGGAGGGCCTGGGAGATCGCTCCCGGTCGACCGGCCTTGAGGAAGGATGCCGTATGCCCGTGCCTGCTGTTCCTGTCAACCTCGCTGACAAGCTGTCGCAGTTCAGTGAGCTGTGGTCGCAGAAGAAAGTGGCTGTGCTGAACGACTACGAGGTCAAGCTGGCCAAGCTGAAGGGTGAATTCGTCTGGCACACCCACGACGACACCGATGAACTGTTCCTGGTCATCAGCGGGCGCCTCACCATCCGACTCAGGGATGCGGATGTGGTGCTGGACCCGGGCGAGTTGTTCGTGGTTCCCCGTGGAGTCGAACACTGCCCCGTGGCCGACGAGGAGACCGCGATCCTGTTGTTCGAACCGGCGGGCACGCTCAACACCGGTGACGCGGGTGGGCCGATGACCAAGGCGGCCGAAATCCTCAGCTGACATGCAGGGCGTGGGGGGCGAGGTGATGTGGTCCTGGCACCCTGCCACCCGCGCCCTCACGCCCCCACCACCCCGTCCACCCCTTCCCGCAGGAAGTCCGCGTGGCCGTTGTGGCGGCCGTACTCCAGCAGGACGTGGATCATGACCATGCGGAGCGAGACCTCCTCGTTCCAGCGCGGTTGGTGGCCCACGAGGTCCAGGGACTCCGCCTCCCGTTCGATGCGCCGCGAGGTCTCCACCTCCGCCTCCCACGCCCCGAACGACTCCGCCCGCGTCGAGGTGCTCGCGTCGTACGCCGCCTGGAAATCGATCTCCTTCGACCACACCATCGGCGCGTCGTGATCCTCGAACACCCGCCGGAACCAGGCGCGTTCCACCTCCGCCATGTGCCGCACGAGACCCAGCAGGGACAGCGTGGACGGAGGCATCGACCGCCGGCGGAGTTCCTCGTCCGTCAGCCCCGCGCACTTCATGGCGAGCGTCGCACGGTGGTAGTCGAGGAACGCGCGGAGCGTCTCGCGTTCTGTGCCGCGGTGCGGCGGACCCATACGGTCGTCGAGGTCTTCGATGCGTTCAGGGCGTTCGTTCTCTTCGGTCACCCGTCATGCTTACCGTCCCTGGTGGGTGGTGAAGCCACCGTCGAAGCACGCCGCACCCGCCCCCATCGCCCTCGGAAGCCGGTGAGGGCGCCCGTCCCCACGGGCCCTCACCGACGGTCCTGCCGACGGCCGTCCCTCGGTATCCCCGATGCGGCCGCCGTTTCCGTCACCCGCGCGTCAGACGCGCGGGCCTTCCGCGTCAGACGCGGACCAGCGACCTGTCCTCGTCGCCCTTGTCGCCCTCGTGGTCCTTGCCGTCCTCGGCCGGCTTCCCCGCCGCGTCGTCGTGTGCCCGCAGGCCCTCGCCCTCGACGTCGACGTTGGGCAGCGCGCGGTCGAGCCACTTCGGCAGCCACCAGGCCCGGTCGCCCAGCAGGGCGAGGACGGCCGGGACGATGGCCATGCGGACGACGAACGCGTCGAAGAAGACGGCGATGGCGAGCCCGAAGCCGATCATCTTGATCATCGACTCGCCGGAGCCGATGAAGCCGGCGAAGACGGCCATCATGATCGCCGCGGCGGCCGCCACCACCCGGGCGCTGTACCGGAAGCCGGTCACGACGGCCTGGTTCGGGTTCTCACCGTGGACGTACGCCTCGCGCATCCGGGTCACGAGGAAGACCTCGTAGTCCATCGCCAGGCCGAAGACGACACCCACCATGAAGATCGGCATCATCGACATGATCGGGCCGGTCTCCTCGACCCCGATGAGTCCCGCCAGCCAGCCCCACTGGAAGACCGCGACCACGGCGCCGAGTGCGGCGAGCACGCTGAGCAGGAAGCCGAGGGCCGCCTTCAGCGGCACCAGGATCGACCGGAAGATCACGATCAGCAGGAGGAAGGCGAGGCCCACCACCAGCGCCAGATACGGGACCAGCGCGTCGGTGAGCTTCTGCGAGAAGTCGATGTTCATCGCGGTGGCGCCGGTGACCAGCACCTTGGCGTCGGTGTCGGTCGCCACGTCGGCGCCCGCGTCCCGGATGGCGTGCACCAGGTCCTCGGTCTGCGTCGAGGACGGCTTGGACTCGGGGACGACCGTGATCATCGCGGTGTCCCCGGCCTTGTTGAACGTCGCCGGGGTCACCGTCACGACGTCGTCGAGCCCCTTGATCCCGTCGGTCACCGCGGTGGCGGCCTGCTTCGGGGACGCGCTGTCCCGGGCGTCGACGACGACCATCAGAGGGCCGTTGAAGCCGGGCCCGAAGCCCTCGGAGAGCAGGTCGTACGCCCGGCGCTGCGTGGTGGACGTCGGCTGCGAACCGTCGTCGGGCAGACCCAGTTCGAGCTGGGTGGCCGGCAGCGCGATCGCGCCCAGGCCGACCACGCCGAGCAGCAGCACGGCGACGGGGCGGCGGACGACGAAGCTCGCCCAACGGGTGCCCAGGCTGGGCCTCACCGCGGCGGCGTCCTCGGCGGAGCCGTCGGCGGAACCCTCCGTGGAGCCCTTCGGCCCACCCCGTCCGAACAGCCCGCGACCGCTCTTCCCCTTCTCGCCGGCCGGCCGGACCTTGCGGCCCGCGTAGCCGAGCAGTGCCGGGATCATGGTGAGGGCGATGAGGACCGCGACGACGACCGTGCCCGCCGCGGCCAGACCCATCTTGGTCAGCATCGGGACGTTGACGACCGCGAGACCGGCCAGCGCGATCACGACCGTGAGCCCGGCGAAGACCACCGCCGAGCCGGCGGTGCCGGCGGCCCGGCCGACCGCCTCCTCGCGTTCCCGGCCCTCGGCCAGTTCGGAGCGGTAGCGGGAGACGATGAACAGCGCGTAGTCGATCCCGACCGCGAGGCCGATCATCAGGGCGAGGGTGGAGGTGGTGTCGCCGAGGTCGAGCGCGCTCGCGAGGGCGGTGATGGTGGCGACACCGATACCGACGCCGATGACCGCCGTCAGCAGCGGCAGCCCGGCCGCGACGAGCGAGCCCAGGGTGACGACGAGGACGACGGCGGCGATGGCCAGGCCGATGATCTCGCCGGCGACGGCGGTCTCGGGCTCGGGCTGCAGGGCGTCACCGCCCATCTCGACGGTCAGCCCGGCGTCCTGCGCCTTGTGCGCGGTGGCCTCCAGGGACTCCTTGGAGGCGTCCTCCAGCTCCATGGCCGGGACCTTGTACGTCACCGAGGCGTAGGCGATCGTCCCGTCCCGGCTGACCGCGTTCGTGGTGAACGGGTCGCTGACGGCGACGACCTCGGAGCCGTCGCGCAGTTCCCCGACGGTCTTCTCGACGATGCGCTTGTTGGCGGCGTCTGCCATCTTCTCGCCCTCGGGCGCCTTGAAGACGACGCGGGCGGTGGCGCCGTCGGCGCTCATCCCGGGGTAGCGCTGTTCCAGCAGGTCGAAGGCCTTCTGGGCCTCCGTACCGGGGATGGAGAAGGAGGACGAACCCGCGGCGGGCGCGGAGGCGGCGCCGACGCCCGCGAGCGTCAGCAGTGCCACCCAGATCAGGACGACGAAGTGTCGTCGCCGGAAGGCGAGTCGACCGAGTTTGTAGAGGAATGTGGCCACGGGGGCGGTACTCCCGTTCAAGTCGTGGACGTGCGAAGGGCAGGACGGATCGGCCCGTGCCGTGGGGAGGGGCGGCAGGGCGTGGCGGCAGGGCGTGGCGGGGCAGGGGTGATCAGCCCGACGACATGAGCGGTGGGTCAGGTGGGGCTGCGCGGCGAACCGCGGTGAGCTACCGGGAGGTTGAGACGCCGAGGGCGGGGAGGACGACGGCGTCCAGGTACGAGCGGAGGAAGCTCTGCGTGGGCGGCCGGTCCTCGATCATGCCCCGCGCGACGAAGGCGCCGACGAACATGTGCACCACGTAGTCGATGGCGGGGTTGTCCGGGCGGACCTCGCCCCGGTCGACGGCGCGCTGCACCACACGGCGGATCTCCACCATCTCCGGCTCGATGATCACTTCACGGAAGGCCTTCAGCAGGTCGGGGTTTCCGTGCACGGCCATGGCCAGACCCCGCATCAGCGCGTTGTTCTGTTCCATGGCGCAGTCATCGGTGCTCATCACCAGGGCGTGCAGGTCGCCCCGCAGGGACCCGGTGTCGATGGAGCCGATGTCGGCGCCCGGCTTGCTGTGCCGCATGGCCCTCGCGACCAGCTCGGCCTTGCCGCCCCACTGGCGGTAGAGGGTGGCCTTGCTGGACCGGGTGCGGCCGGCCACGGCGTCCATGGTGAGGGCGTCGTAGCCGACCTCCCGGAGGAGGTCGAGGACGGCGGCGTAGAGCTCGGCCTCGCGCTCGGGCGTGATCCGACTGCGGCGCGCCGTCGCGGTCTCAGTCATCCCACTCCCCTTGCTGCGGTTACGCGTTCGAGACGACAAGGCTACCGGCCGGGCGGCATCCCACGGATGACCCCGGACGGACACCCCGCCTCACGAACGAAACGGTTTCGTACGCTTAAGACGATACCCCGAAGACCAAAGAAAACGAAACCGTTTCGTTCGCGTGATGGGTCACCCGGTGGGAGTCGGTGGGTCACCCCGTAGCAGTCGCCGGGTCGCCCGGGTTGAAGTTGCCGGTGCCCCCCGGCCGGAAAAGCATGGGTGGGTGAGCGACACCTACGAGCAAGGAACGGGCCGGGACCCCGGCTACCTCCGCCACCCCCACCTCAGCGGCGACCGCCTCTGTTTCGTCGCCGAGGACGACCTGTGGCTGGCCCCGCTGGACGGCTCGGACCGCGCCTGGCGGCTCACCGTCGACCGTACGAAGGTCGCCACACCGCGTTTCTCGCCCGACGGCCGGCACATCGCGTACACGAGCTGGCGGAGCATCCTCCCGGAGATCCATCTGACCCCGGTGGACGGCGGCGCCCCCGCCCGCCGACTCACCCACTGGGGCAGCCCCGACACCGAGGTCCGCGGCTGGACACCCCCGGACCGGGAGGGCCGCTCGGACATCCTGGCGGTCGCCTCCCACGGCGAGCCGTTCTCGCACTTCACCTGGGCCTACAAGGTCGGCATCGACGGCGACCCCGGCCGCAAACTGCCCTGGGGCCCGGTCTCCGACATCCAGTCCGCCGAGATCGACGGCGAGCGCCGCACCCTACTGCTCACCGGCACACCCCCGCACGAACCGGCCTCCTGGAAGCGCTACCGGGGCGGGGCCACGGGCCGCCTCTGGCTGCACGGCGAGCGGCTGCTGGCCGACCTCGACGGGCATCTGCACTCCCCCCTGTTCGTCGGCGGCCGGATCGCCTTCCTCTCCGACCACGAGGGCGTCGGCAACCTCTACTCCTGCGCGTACGACGGCTCCGACCTGCGCCGCCACACCGACCACGACGCCTTCTACGCCCGGCACGCGTCGAGCGACGGCACCCGGGTGGTGTACCAGTGCGCGGGCGAGGTGTGGCTGGTCGACGACCTCGCCGGCGACGCCGTGCCGCGTCGCCTCGACGTACGGCTCGGCGGTGCGCGCACCGGGCGGCGGCCGTACCACGTGCCGGCCGCCCAGCACGTCGACGGCATCTCCGTGGACGACACGGGCCGGGCCAGCGCGGTCGTCGTCCGCGGCAGCCTCTACTGGCTGACCCACCGCGACGGCCCGGCCCGGACCATCGCCGACACCCCGGGCGTCCGCGTCCGGCTGCCGGAGATGCTGGGCTCCGGCGGCCGGGTGGCGTACGTGACGGACGCGGACGGCGAGGACGCGATCGAGATCGCCCACCTGCCCGGGGCCACCGGCGCCCGCGAGTCCCGTCGCCTCGCCTCCGGCGGCCTGGGCCGCGTCCTGGAACTGGTGTCCGACCCGCGCGGCGAACGCCTCGCCGTCGCCTCGCACGACGGCCGTGTGCTCCTGCTGACCGTGCCCGACGAGGCGGCGGCCACCGGGGGCACCGAGGAGTCGGACGGCGAGGTCACCGAACTCATCACCTCCCTCAACGGCCCCGTCCGCGATCTCGCCTTCTCCCCCGACGGCGCCTGGCTGACCTGGTCCCACCCGGGCATCGGCCGCACCCTGCGCCAGATCAAGATGGCCCGGATGAAGGACCGGGTGGTCGTCGACGTCACGAACGGCCGCTTCGAGGACGAGAACCCGGTGTTCACCAGCGACGGCCGCTACCTCGCCTTCCTGTCCTGGCGCGGCTTCGACCCGGTGTACGACGTACACACCGGCGACCTGTCCTTCCCGCTCGGCTGCCGCCCCTACCTGGTCCCGCTCTCCTCCGCCACGCCCTCCCCCTTCGCCCTGAACCCCGACGGGCGGCCGGTCGCCGGGGGCATGGACCCCACCGAGGACGAGAACACCGACGGCACGGTGACCGTGGAGACCGAGGGCCTGGAGAACCGGGTCACGCCGTTCCCGGTCACCGCCTCCAAGTACTCGGCGCTGTACCCGGTCGCGGGCGGCGGCCTGGTGTGGCTGCGCTGGCCGATCTCCGGCGCCCTGGGCGAGACCTTCGCCAACCCGGACGACATGACCGGCCGCCCGACGCTCGAATACTTCAACATCAGCAAGGCGAAGAGGTCCGAACTCGTCGACCACCTGGACTGGTTCGCGGTCAGCGGCGACGGCTCACGGCTCGTCGTCGTGGACGAGGGCGACCTGCGGGCCGTCCCCTCCACCGAGTCCGGCGACGGCGACTCGACCGTCTGGATCGACCTGCGGCGCATCCCGCACGAGGTCGACCCGGGCGCCGAGTGGCGCCAGGCGTACGAGGAGGCCGGTCGGCTGATCCGCGCGTACTTCTGGGACCCGAGGATGAGCGGCATCGACTGGGACGGGGTCCTCGACCAGTACCGCCCGCTGGTCGAACGGGTCGCGTCCCCCGACGAGTTCGCGGACCTGCTGCGCGAGGTGCTGGGCGAACTCGGCACCTCCCACGCCTATGTCTCCCCGGCGCGCCGCAACGAGGGCCCGCCCCACTACCAGCGCCGCCAGGGCTTCCTGGGCGCCAACTTCGTCCGCCGGGACGACGCGTGGACGATCCGCCGCATCCTGCCCGGTGACTCCTCCGACTCCAAGGCCCGCTCGCCCCTGGCCGGCACCGGCATCCGGGAGGGCGCGGCCCTCACCCATGTCGACGGCCGCCCGGTCGACCCGACGACGGGTCCGTACCCCCTGCTGGTGGGCGCGGGCGGCACGACGGTCGAGCTGACCTTCGCACAGCCCCCTTCCGGGGAGGTCCCTTCGGACCTCGCCGACCCGGAGACGGCGGCCGGCCGTTCCCGCCGCGTCGCCGTGGTCCCCCTCCTCAACGAACGGCCCCTGCGCTACCAGGACTGGGTGGCCAAACGCCGTACGGCCGTACGGGAGTTGAGCGGCGGCCACTGCGGCTACCTGCACATCCCGGACATGGGCGGCTCCGGCTGGGCCCAGTTCAACCGCGACCTGCGCATGGAGGTCTCCCGGCCCGCCCTGATCGTCGACGTGCGCGGCAACGCGGGCGGCCACATCAGCGAACTGGTGGTGGAGAAGCTGACCCGCAAGATCCTCGGGTGGGACCTGACGAGGAACGCGCAGCCGGTGTCGTACGCGTCGAGCGCCCCGCGCGGTCCCGTCGTCGCCCTGGCCGACGAGGCGACCGCCTCCGACGGCGACATGATCACCGCCGCGTTCAAACTCCTGGGCCTCGGCCCGGTGGTGGGCCTGCGCACCTGGGGCGGCGTCGTCGGCATGACAGGCCGCCACCAGCTCGGCGACGGCACGGTCATCACGGTCCCGATGAACGCCGCCTGGTTCGACGCGTACGGCTGGACCGTCGAGAACCGGGGCGTCACCCCGGACCTGGAGACCCTGCGCACCCCCCTGGACTGGGCCGAGGGCCGCAACACCCAGCTGGAGGCGGCGGTGAACCTGGCCCTGGACCTCCTGAAGACCCACCCCGCGGCGGACCCTCCGGACTACGGCAACGTCCCGAACAGGGCCCGCCCGCCACTGCCGCCGAGGGCGATCCCGTAAAGGGCACCACGTCCTGACGGAACGCCCTGACGGCCCTCGCCACGCCTGGCCGACGCCCCGGAACGCGCGAACGCGGGGCACCCTCCGCTCAAGGAGAGTGCCCCGCGTCTCACACGGCCGGGGCCGGGTGCGGGAGTTACGCGTCGAAGTCCTGGCGGACGCGGTCTTCCTCGTCCCGCATCAGCCGCTCCGACTCCTCGTCACGGCGCCGCGCGCCGCGCTCCGGCTGCCCGTGCTCGCGCTGGGGCCGGCCGGACTCGCGCTGCGGCTGCCCGTGCTCGCGCTGGGGCCGGTCGTGCTCGCGCTGCGCCTGCTGGGGCTGACGCTCGGACGCGCGCTCACCAGGCCGCTGAGCCCGCTGCCGCTCCTCGGGCGACTGCCCGGCCTTCCGCTTCAGCTGCTCAGCCTTGTCCTGGAACTGGTCCTTCATGCCCATGTGGATTCACTCCCGTTTGTGGGTGAGGGGATCGGGCCTCGACCAGACAAACACGCACGGACATCCCACGCATTTCGATCAGTGACGCTCGGTGACCCAGAGCTATTCCGGCTCCGTGGCCCCGACCCCCGCGTCCGCTCGTCCGCGGCGCCACCGGCCCCCACCAGCCCCTTGGCCACCCCGCGCAGCCGCGGCTCCATCCGTCGCACCTCGCGCGGCGCGAACGTCCCGATGAGCCCAGGGAGATACCCGCGCACACCCTGCATCCCCCGCAGCCACCACTGCCCGTACACATGGCTGGACCGCCGCTCGATCCCGGCGACGAGCCGGTCCACGGCCGGCCCCAGCGGATACGTCTTCCCCGCCGGCCACGGCAGCCGCTCCCGCAACTCCCGCATCGCCTCCTCCGTGTCGGCCCCGCGCACCATGTCCGTGTCGGTCCAGGACAGATACCCGACCCCGACCCCGACTCCGCGGTGCCCGACCTCGGCGCGCAGACAGTGCGCGTACGCCTCGACACCCGACTTGGACGCGCAGTACGCCGTCATCATCGGCGCCGGGGTGATCGCCGCGAGGGAGGCGATCTGCAGCAGATACCCCCGGCTCTCGATCAGCGCCGGCAGGAACGCCCGCCCGGTGACGGCCGATCCGACGAGGTTGACCTCGATGACCCGCCGCCAGGAGTCGGGGTCGGAGTCCACGAACGGCCCGCCCGTGGCGACGCCCGCGTTGGCGACGACGATGTCGACCCGCCCGAACCGCTCCTTCACCTCTGCCGCGACCCGCGTCATGACCTCGTGGTCGGTCACGTCGGCGTGCCAGTACTGGCTCTCGCCGTACAGCCGCTCCGACACCCGCTTCAGCTCGTCCGGTTCGAGGCCGACGAGCGCGACCTTCACCCCCCGCACCGAGAGCTTGCGCGCGAGGAGTTCCCCGACGCCCCGCGCGGCCCCGGTGACGACCGCGACCCGCCCCTCCAGGGTGCTGCCGTTGCTCATGCGCCCGCCTCCTCCAACTCGTCCCGCCCGGCACGTACGTACAGCGCGGCCAGCTCGCGTATGCGCGCGGTGACCGCTTCCGGCGCCTCCACCGGCGCCATGTGTCCGACCCCGGTCAGCTCGCTCACGCCCACGCAGTCGGGCAGCGCTGCGGCCAGCGCCCGCGCGTGCACGGGCGGCGTCATCCGGTCCGCGGTGCCCACGATCACGGCCGTCGGCACCGTCAACGCCCGTACGCCGTGGTCGAGATCGAGCGAGGCGAGGACGTGCGACCAGGCGTGCCGCACCCTGGTCGGGCACGCGTGCACGATCCGCGCGCACGCCTCGACCATCACGGGCGAGGAACCGGGGCCCATCGTCGCGTACTTGAGGATCCGTCGGGCGATCGGTGTGACCGGCCCGAGCGGCGCCCGGGAGCCGAGGACCTTCCGGGTCAGCCAGGTCCGTACCCTCCCCGGCCGCAGCGGCACGACCAGCGACTCGTCGACCAGCTGCGAACTGCCCGTGCTGCACAGCAGGACCGCCGCCGCGTGCTCCTGGAAGCCCGGTCGGCCGGCGGCGGCCATCAGCGTCATCCCGCCCATGGAGTGCCCGGCCAGCACCGCCTTCTCGCCCGGCGCGAGCGTCGCCGCGAGCACCGCCTCCAGATCGTCGGCGAGACCGTCCGCGCTGCACACGGCGGACGCGGGGCTGCGCCCGTGCCCGCGCTGGTCGTAGACGACGACCCTGTGGTCGACGCAGAGGTCCCGGACCTGCGCCGCCCAGTACGCCGTCGAGCAGGTCCAGCCGTGGACGAGCACCACCGTCGGCGCATCCTGCGGACCGTGCAGCTCGACGTGCAGCCGCGCCCCGTCGGCGGACACGGCCGCCAACTCCCGGACGGCGACAGGTGGCGCGTAGGGCCCGTGCTTCACATGGGTCAGTCGGGTCACGCTCCGGCCCCCACCTTCTCCGTGTCCGTCGCCCCGCCGCTGTTCTCCGTACCCGGCGGGGCGGCCCGCACCACCTCGTACTCGCTCAGGTCGACCCGCCGGGTCGCGCCGCGGAACTCGGTGGTCGTACCCGGCCAGACGGTCGTGTTGCGACCGCTCGCGTCGAGGTACCAGCTGGTGCAGCCGCCGGTGTTCCACACCGTGCGCTCCATGCGCTTCTGCACCCGCTCGTTCCAGGCGTCGACGGCGTCCGGCCGGGCGTCGAGGGCGACCCGGCCGCCCAGCACGTCCAACTGCCGTACGAAGTCGGCCATGTAGTTCAGCTGGGACTCGATCATCAGGATCATGCTGGAGTTCCCCAGACCCGTGTTGGGTCCGATGATGGTCATCCAGTTCGGGAACCCGGCCGCGGAGGCCCCGCGCAGCGACCGCATCCCCCCGCCCGCCCAGGACTCGGCGAGCGTGCGCCCGTCTGCGCCCACCACCCGGTCGGCGATGGGCATGTCGGTGACGTGGAACCCGGTGCCGAAGACGATCGCGTCGACCTCGGCGGCGGACCCGTCGGCGGCGACGAGCGTGGAGCCGTCGACCTTGGACAGCCCGGACGCGATGACCTCGACGTTGGGCCGGGTGAGCGCCGGGTAGTAGGTGTTGGACAGCAGGATGCGCTTGCACCCGATGCGGTAGTCGGGGGTGAGCCGGGCCCGCAGCTCCGGATCCCTCACCGTCCGGGCCATGTGCCGCTTCGCCATCCGCTCCACCAGCCCCAGCTGGTTCGGCCGCTTGGTGAAGGCCTGCACCTGCAACTCCCGTACGCCCCACAGCAGTCCGCGCCGGGCCTGCGCGGTGAACGGCAGCTGCTTGTGCAGCCACTTCTCGGCCCCGCTGACGCCGCGGTCGACGCGGGGCAGCACCCAGGGCGGGGTCCGCTGGAAGAGGGTCAGCCGGCCGACCTCGGGCTGGATCGCCGGCACGATCTGGATCGCGGAGGCACCCGTACCGATCATCGCGACCCGCTTGCCGCGCAGGTCGTAGCCGTGGTCCCAGCGGGCGGAGTGGAACACCTTGCCCGGGAAGGACCCGAGCCCCGGCAGTTCCGCCTCGGTCGGCAGCTTCGGATCGGACAGCGGCCCGGTCGCGGAGACGACGAAGTCGGCGCAGAGCGACCCACCGCTGGTCTCGATGTCCCAGCACAGCCGCTCCCCGTCCCAGGCCATCCGCAGCACCTCGGAGTCGAAGCGGATGTGCGGCCGCAGCCCGAAGACGTCCGTCACGTGCTCCAGATAGGCCCGGATGTGCTCCTGCCCGGAAAAGGCGCGCGGCCACTCGAAGTTGGGGGCGAAGGAGAACGAGTAGAGGTGGGAGGGCACGTCGCAGGCGCACCCGGGATAGTCGTTGTCCCGCCAGGTGCCGCCGACCGACCCCGCCCGCTCCAGGACGACGAAGTCGGTGATCCCCTCACGCCGCAGCCGTACGGCCGCCCCGAGCCCGCCGAACCCGGAGCCGATCACCGCCACCCGCACATGCGGCCCGTTCCCGCCCCTGTGCCCGCCCATCCGGTACCTCCACGCCTCATCGCGTGCGCACACCGCGTTCGCACCATGTCCGCGCCAGTAATCACTGGCGCAATGGGGAGCGTAGGGCAGGACCGTACCGATGGGTAGGGGTTGGGCCCTCTGGAGTTACCAGCGGTACGACATAGGCTGCGCGGGTGGCAGAAGCAGCGGCAGGAGACACGGCGGAAGACCCGGCAGCAGACGGTGAGCGGCACGAGTACCGCATGGAACAGCTGGCCGAGGCGGCCGGCATCACCGTACGCACCCTGCGCTTCTACCGGGAGCGCAAACTGATCCCGCCGCCCCGCCGCGAGGGCCGCATCGCCTGGTACGACGACACGCACCTGGCCCGGCTGCGCACGATCGCGGCCCTGCTGGAGCGCGGCCACACCCTCAGCGGCATAGCGGAGCTGGCCGAGGCGTTCGACCAGGGCCGCGACGTGGGCGACCTGCTGGGCCTCGGCGCCCCCACCGAGGAGACCCCGGTCCGCCTCACCCCCGAGGAACTGGCCGACCACTTCGGCGACCAGGCCACCTCGGAGAACCTCGCCGCCGCCCTCGACCTCGGCTACCTCGGCACCGACGGTGGTGAGATCGTCCACATCAGCCGCCGCCTCCTGGACGTCTCGGCCGCGCTGGTCCGCGAGGGCGTCCCCCTCGCCGACGTGCTCAGCGCGGGCCGCCGCGTCCGCGAACACGCCGAGGCCCTGGCCGCCCTCTTCACCGACCTCATCCTGACCCAGCCGGGCCGCACCACCGAAGACCTCGCCCGCCTACGGCCCTTGGCGAAGAGCGTGGCCGAGGCGGAGCTCTCTCTGGCGCTGGACCGGCGACTGCGGGAGCAGCCGTAGGAGGCTGCGGGCCATGAGTTCGTCCACCCCACAAGGCGTCATCTTGTAGGCATATTCACCCCATCAGGGGTATTTTTCCCTAACCGCACAAGGTTACGAGTTCGACATCTGAGAGTGAGAGCGAAAAGGCCCCGGCGACTGTGCGACCAATCCCGGGGTGTGGCCGACACTCCACGGAGCGCCGACATGCCCAAGCCTAGGGCGTGTTTCGGAAGTCCCTTCTGCTCTGCGACGCCCGGCAACTGGTGAAGAGGCAGTATTCCGATGCTGGGCTATTCCCTCATCGTGACTGGGGAGCAACGCGATGTGCCTCCGCACTTGCATCAGGGTCATGAGGTTGACGGGTCGAATTTCGTTGCCGCGCGGCAGTCCAGCGGGTGCCGAAGCACAGGCTGGGCGAGCTGCGAGTGGCAGGGAGCGCTCTGGTCAGAGGTCGGTTGTGGTGGATAGTCTGTAAAGACCACGTCAAGCTCGATGTGGGGTGTGCCGGGAAGTCTGGTCGGCGTTTCAAGGGGGCTGTGTGCCCGTTCGTCGACGTTGTCCGGAGGACTCCACCGTCGTGACTCTTGCTGCCAAACGGTGTACCGGCATGGCCTTGGTAGTCGTGGGAGCACTGCTCTTCCTTGCAGGAGCTGCGCTTACGTGCTGCCCGGTCCCGGCTTCCCTGTCCTTGTACTCGGCCTGGCCGCTCTTACCATCGGCTTCCTCATGCTCACCGCGCTCCGCCGCAGGTGATCACTTTCACCCCCGACAGGAGCCCTGGTTCCCATGCTCTGGCAGTGGATAAGCCTGGCCGCCTTTTCTGTCACTCTGTTGCCCGCTGGAGTCGCTCTCCTCATCGGCCGTATTCCACAGCGGCTGCGTCCTCGTCTGGACCCGATGCGCCCGCGCGGCCTGGCGCTTCTCGCCTTCTACGCCGCTGCGCCGCTCAACGCCATTCCCCGCCTGGCCGACGCCTCGCCCTTGATCACCCAGGCCGCCACGGGCCTGGCAATGGTGGTGACGCTCACGGGATGCATCGTGGTGATCGTCGCCACCCAGCGGACCAGGGCCACCCGATGACCGGCCGTACACGCTTGGTGCGGCAAGCCTGCTCCCTCGCAGCATGGTGGCTGCTGCTGGCCATGGCTCTGTGGCTCCTTGGCCACGCCGTCGGCCAGACCTCTTCCCTCACGGCATGCGCCGCCTCCTCGGCGTTCCTGGTCGGCATCGGGGAGATCGGTGACTGGCTGCGTCGACGCTGGGCAACTCACCGTGGACAGTCAGGGTCCGCTGCCAAGCGAACCCGCTCGAGGCGCATACAGGGGTGAACTTGTGCTCTCTCGTTGGTGGTATGCCCTGATCGGTGCCGCGTGCCTGCTGGGTTTCCTCGTCGCCGCAGCCCTCGGGGGCTGGGCCGATGAGAACAACATCGGCTGGCTGTCTTCCGGCTGCGTCGCCATCGGAGGCACCATGCTGGGCATCGGACTGGTCATGGCCGGGCGGGCCCTTCTGCCCGGCCGGCTACGGCGGGCGATGTTCCGGGTGCCCCCACCCGAGGGACGGCACCGACGACCAGGGCCGCCTCGCTGAGTTGCCTGTACCGGCGTGGCAGCTCCCCTGCCCCGGTCCTCATGCGGCGGTGGAAAGGTTCCTCGCAGTGGGAGTGGCCGGGGCCGAGACTTGCGAGAGCAGAAGGAAGGTGGGGATGTCACGAAACCCGAGGAGCGAGTTCTTTGACGGCCCGGGTGGGATGTGCTTGAGCATCGTGTTCTGTGGGTGGACGGCGGCTAGCAGTGGCAGCGCCCCCTGGGTGAGGATTGCTGCGACGTTGACGATGGTGGCCTGGGTGGTGTTGTTGGCGAGGCATCTTTTGCGGCGTGCCCGTGGCCGTAGGTCTTCTGAGCCGGATCGATCGACATCCTGAGGAACGCAGAGACCGAGGACGGCCCACCGTCTGTCAGGGAGACGGGCCTACATGAATGAGTTCGATGTACGTGCTGGTCGCGACCATGGCGAAGGACACCTGTTGGGCAGTGTGTCAATCCCCTGGTTCCGTAGAGACTTTGGTTATGCGGTCTGATCTTTCTGGCCGTGTCGCTCGCGCGCTTCGGCGATGATTCTTTCGAACTTCTCGGGCGGTAGGCCGCCGGCCGCGCTGTGCCTTCGTCGCGGGTTGTAGAACCCAGTGATCCATGTGGCGATCTTCAGGCGGGCCTCGGTCCGGGTCGCGAATTGTCGGCGGTGGATGTACTCGACCTTGATCAGCGAGTTGAAACTCTCCGCGGCGGCATTGTCCAGCGCGGACCCCACCCGTCCCATGGACTGCACCACGCCCAGGCAGTCACAGAGCTTGTTGTACGCCTCGGACGTGTACTCCGCGCCGCGGTCGCTGTGGAAGATCGTCGCGGCCAAGCTCCACCTCTCGGAGTCCACGGTCCGCAACTACCTCTCCTCCGCGATCGGCAAGACAGGCACCCGCAACCGGATGGAGGCGATG
This sequence comes from Streptomyces sp. MNU76, assembly GCF_020982545.1. Lineage (GTDB taxonomy): Bacteria > Actinomycetota > Actinomycetes > Streptomycetales > Streptomycetaceae > Streptomyces. Next base: position 212,837 of record NZ_JAJKLK010000022.1, read on the forward strand.
CGGGAGGCGCGGCAGCAGGGGTGGTTGTGACCCTGCTGCCGCGGCGGGGGTTGTGACCCCTGCCGCCGCCCTGCCCGCATCGCTCACCTCACCCCGTGGCCTCCGCCTTCTTGTAGTTCACTCCGTCCGGGCCCAGGCACACGAACCAGTCCTTCGGGGAGCCGTCCACCTCGCGGATCAGGTTCTTGAAGTCGCCGGCCCCCGCAGGGGCCCGTTCCACCCGGGTCTTCGTGCCGTCGTCCCAGGTGCAGGTGACTTCCTGGACGGTCCGGGCGATCTGGCCGATCACCAGGCGATGCGGGGCGTCGACCCGGTCGGTGTCCAACGGCCTCGGGTACGCCTCGAGATCCTTGCCCGCGACCACGTCGTCCTTCTTGAATGCTCTCAGGATCACCGTCGACGGCTTGCCCTCCACGGTCTGGTGCACGAAGTGCCAGCTCTCGCCCACCAGGTCCGAGGCCTTCTCCACATCGACCGGCTTCTCCCCGTACAGGGCCATCTCGGCGAGCTGGGCGCGTGCCTTCGCCGTGGTCTTCGGCGCGGTCCAGACGGCGGCGTCGACCTTCCACTTCCTGCCGTGGTCCGTGCCCCTGGCCAGAGTCGTCACCCGCCGTTCGGGACTCTGCTTCGCCGTCCCCGCCGAGGGCCGCGCGGCCACCTGCCCCGCCCCGTGCCCGCCGCCCGTGCCTCCCGCCAGCGCCAGCGTCGTCCCCGTGGACCCCGCGATCACCGCCGCGGCCGCGGCGGCCACCGCCCAGCGGCGCGTCTTGCGGCGCCTCCCTCCCCGTACCACCGCCTGATAGGGGGCCGCGCCGACCTCGACCTCGTCCGCCGCGTCCGCCAGCAGGAGGGTGATGTCCGTGTGCGCCTCGTCGTACGTCATGTCGTGGTTCGTCTCCCTGTCCGCGCTCATCACTTCCGCCCTCCGTTCGTGAGTGCCTCGGCCAGTCCCGGCAGGGCGCGGAGCTTCGCGATCCCCCTCGCCGTGTTGCTCTTCACCGTGCCGACGCTGCATTCCATGGCCTCCGCCGCCTGCGCCTCGCTCAGGTCCTCCCAGTACCGCAGGACCACCGCCTCCCGCTGGCGCGCGGGCAGTGCGGCGAGCGCCGTCAGCAGCGCGCCGCGGTCGTCCGCCCGCGCGATGCGGTCGTCGGCGTCGGGCAGCTCGTGGGTGAGGCCCGAGTAGTCCTTCGGCGCCAGGAACTCCTTGAGGCGTCTGCGGTGCCTGCGGGCGTGCGCGTTGATCATCACGCGCCGTACGTACGCGTCGGGGTCGTCGGCCGCGCCGACCCTGCGCCAGGCCACATAGGCCCGTTCGAGCGTCGACTGGACCAGGTCCTCCGCGGCATGCTGCTCCCCCGTGAGCAGGAAAGCCGTGCGCAGCAACCGTGGCCAGCGGCCGACGACGAAGCTCTTGAACTCCGCGTCCCGAGCCTCTTTCCGATCCAACATGGGCACCTCCTAGATGGTTGAAGGAGTCCATGAGGATCGGATTGCGTTGCACCGCCGCGCGGAGGATTTTTTTCGAGCCTCGGGCCCGGAGATTGTGCGGCAGGCCCGCGCGGCCGTGGCCTCACGCCTGCCGCACCGGCACCTTCCGCGGCAGCCACAGCAGGCCTGTCAACCCCCTGGTTCCGTAGAGACCTTGGTTATGCAGTCTGATCTATCTGGCCGTGTCGCTCGCGCGCTTCGGCGATGATTCTTTCGAACTCCTCGGGCGGTAGGCCGCCGGCCGCGCTGTGCCTTCGTCGCGGGTTGTAGAACCCAGTGATCCATGTGGCGATCTTCAGGCGGGCCTCGGTCCGGGTCGCGAATTGTCGGCGGTGGATGTACTCGACCTTGATCAGCGAGTTGAAACTCTCCGCGGCGGCATTGTCCAGCGCGGACCCCACCCGTCCCATGGACTGCACCACGCCCAGGCAGTCACAGAGCTTGTTGTACGCCTCGGACGTGTACTCCGCGCCGCGGTCGCTGTGGAAGATCGTCCCATCCAAGCTGCCGCCACGTGTCACGGCCGCCATCTTCAACGACGCCCCGACCAGGGCCGCGTCGTGATGCTCGCCCATCGCGTAGCCGAGACAGCGCCGCGAGAACGCGTCGATGACCGTCGCCAAGTAGATCTTGCCCTCGCCGGTCTCGATCTCGGTCATGTCGCCGTACCACAGCAGATCCGGAGCGACAGCGTCGAACCGACGACGCACCAGGTCAGGGGCGGCTTTCCGCTTGCCCTGCCGGGTCAGTGACTTCCGCCGACGCGGGGGCTTGCGCCCCTGTAGGCCGAGCTCGGCCATGATCTCGGCGACGGCGTTCACCGACACCTGCCAGCCCTCCTCCCACAAATCCAGCGTGATCCTCGGCGACCCGTACGTCTCGCCCGACGCGCGGAAGAAGTACCTGATCCTTTCCTCCAGCTTCACGCGCCTGACCTCACGTTCCGTCGGCTCCGCGGAACGTCGCCGCCATTTGTAGAACCACGCCTCGCTCACCCCGAGCAGGCGACAGGACATCCGATGGGGGCACGTTGTGCTCGGCTCTCTGGCGACCGATGAAGGCGACCAGCGCCTCCGGTTCGTTCTCGGTCACTTCACCCAGAGAGCCATGGCACGCTTGAAGACATCACGCTCCATCTCAACTTCCTTGATCCGCTTGCGGTTCTCCACGCTCTCCCGGCGCAGCCGCACGAGCTCCTCGCGTTCCAGCTCGCCCAGCGTCCCGTCCCCGCTGGCCCTCCGGGCCCGCGCCACCCAGCTGCCCAGGGTGGTCTCCTTGATCCCGAGATCGGCCGCTACCTGCGCGATCGTCTTCCCCGTCTCAGTCACGATCCGCACAGCCCCCTCACGGAACTCGGCATCGTACGACTGTCGCTTCTCCGCCATGACTCTCAACTTCCCCTGCAGTCACAGCCTCAACGCTACGAGGGAAAGGTCACCCCGGCACTGATGGGTCACCGGGTGCACAGGGGCCAGACGGTTCGTGACGCCAGCGGCGCACCCGTGCTGATCGGCCCTCCGGTGCTCACCGAAGAGGAGTTCCAGGCCCTCCAGGATGCCCTCGACGCTCGCTCGAACGGTACTCGCGCCAAACGTCGGGAGACGTCGCTCCTCATCGGGGTCGCACACTGTGCCGGGTGTGGTGGCCGCATGTACTTCGCCACACGGAAGGCCTACGACTACGGCGACTACGTCTGCCGCGCCAGTGCTCGCGGCACGACGTGTCCCGCGCCCGCAGCCATGCGTGCCAGCTGGCTCGACGAGTACGCCGTCAGCCGCTATCGCGAGGCGTTCGCCGTGGACGGCGAGGTGACACGCGAGCGACTCCTGAGCGACGCAGTTCGCGTCACCGTCGCCAAGGGGCGGTCGGGCGGCGGGCCCGAGCGGCTGGCCGGACCTGACACCTCCCGCTTGACCTTCACGGTCAGGACGCGTCCCTGATCCGCCCTGCGTCGCGTGTGGGGGCGTGCCCATGCCGGCCCGCCCTCACGCTCCGTGTCACATGCCGAAGACGACCGTCACTGGAGCATGGTCCGACCACCGCTCGTCATGGCTCGCGGCCCGCTCCACGAACCCCTTCACTGCCTTGCTCGCAAGCCCCGGGGTCGCAACGGCAAGGTCGATCCTCCAACCCGTATCCCGCTCGAAGGCCCGCCCCCGGTACGACCACCACGAGTAAGGCCCCTCGGCATCGGGATGCAGCGCCCGCACGACGTCGACATAGCCCCCATCCGCCTCGTCGAAGACCCGGTCGAGCCAGGCCCGCTCCTCGGGCAGGAACCCGGCGTTCTTCTGGTTCGCCCGCCAGTTCTTGAGGTCGGCGGGCCGGTGGGCGATGTTCCAGTCGCCGCAGACGACGACCTCGCGCCCGTCGGCGGCCGCACGCTCGCGCAGTTCCTTCAGGTAGGCGAGGAACTCGTCCATGAACCGGACCTTCTCGTCCTGCCGGTCGGTCCCGACCTCGCCGGAGGGAAGGTAGAGGCTGGCGACGGTGACACCGGGCAGATCGGCCTCGACGTACCGCCCGCTGCCGTCGAACTCGGCCGATCCGAAGCCGACCCGCACCCTGTCGGGCTCACGACGGCTGTACAGCGACACCCCCGCGCGCCCCTTGGCGGCGGCCGGGGCGTGCACCACGTGCCACCCCTCGGGCTGCCGCACCCCGGCGGGGAGCTGCTCCGGCTCGGCCCGCACCTCCTGGAGGCAGAGCACGTCGGCCGAGGTCCCGGCGAGCCACTCCACGAAGCCCTTCTTCGCGGCGGCCCGCAGCCCGTTCACATTCACAGAGGTCACAGTCAGCACCCGGGCACGATACCCGCACCCTGGACAAGGTCCAGATATGGAGCATCGCATGCATAGATGTACGATGCTTGACATGATTATCCGCCGGGTCCCCTTCGACCACCCCGACGCCGTCAAGCTCAACGACGAGGTCCAGGCCGAGTACAGCGTCCGCTACGGCGACGAGGGCGACGCCACCCCCATGGACCCGGCGCATTTCGTCCCCCCGGCCGGGCTGTACCTGATCGCCTACGACGAGCACGACAGCCCCGTCGCCACGGGCGGCTGGCGCAGCCAGGACACCAATGACGAGGGGTACCAGGACGGGGACGCCGAGATCAAGCGGATGTACGTCACCCCCGGCGCCCGGGGCCTGGGTCTGGCCCGTCGCCTACTGAGCGAACTGGAGGCCGACGCCCGCGCCGGCGGCCGCACCCGCATGGTCCTGGAGACCGGCTCCAAGCAGCCCGAGGCCGTGGCCCTCTACACCTCCAGCGGCTACGAGCCCTGCGCGAAGTTCGGCCACTACCGCTTCCACGAGCTGAGCCTCTGCTTCGCCAAGCCGCTCCACCCCTGACGCCGGGCCCGTAGATCCCGGTGCCCACCGGGATGCCGGGCCCCTATGGTGCGCCCGCCGGCACCGGACCGTCCGTCAACTCCCCCACTCTCGGCTTCGTTCGAGAGGGAGGGACCCTCATCGCGTCGCCCACGACCTGCCACCTGAAGCTGTCGCTCTACCCGACGGCCCCAGGGGACACCGTCTGGTTCGGCTCTTCAGCCCGGCGCAGAACCGCGCCGTCTCGAACCGCCACTTCGACTCCGGCTCCCTGGTCCGTCTCTCGGACCACACATACCTCGGCCTCCACGAGCCCGGCACGGTCCGCCGCCTCTTGGACCCGAACGCCGACGCCTCGTCCTGACAACACGTCAGAGCCCCCAGTGGTTTTCACCACTGGGGGCTCTGATCTGTGCGTGGACCCCACCCGACCCCACTGGAACGTAAAAGCCCAGGTAGGCGCCTTGGAGGCGCTGCTGCGTAAGCTACCAGACCCCTCCAGCCCAACCATGCAACGCAAGCGGCGTGCCACTCCCCGAACTGCCAAGCAGATCAAGGGCGACCAAGCTCAGGAGCTCATCACCGCGTACAGAGCCGGAGCCTCTGTCTACGAGCTGGGACGACGCTTCGGCATCAACCGCCGCACCGTCGGCGACATCTTGAAGCGCCACAGCGTAAAAACTCGTTATCGCAAGCTCACCGCCGAACAAGTCGACACGGCAGCACACCTCTACCAGCAGGGCCTATCGCTGGCGCGAGTCGGCGAACGCTTTGAGGTGACAGCCGACACCATCCGAAACAACCTCCTCAAGCGAGGCGTGAAGATGCGAGACCGGCACGGGCGGGAGCGATAGCTCGATCCGTCAGGAACCAAAGATGGCCGCTCCGTACGGGCGGTCGTCTTGCATGTCCTCGTCGCTACGCCGCTTGGTCGTAGTCGATGTTGAGCTTTCGCGCAGCTCGCTCAATCCAATCCTCATGACGGTCAAGCTGATGAGCTATGACCGTGCGTTCGTCACGTTCCACTTCAAGCATTCCGTGAACTTCGTCGACGCTGGACTGCACTTTGTCAATCTTTTGGTCTACTGCTTCGAAGCGACGGTCAACAACATCGAACCGCTCATTCATGTGCTTCATGAGTGACATAGCAAACTGGTCGAGCTTGTCATCCATTTCTTGTCGAAGATTGTCGCTAATCCGCTCCTCGAACCCCTTCAAGACTTCTTCTAACTCTTTTCTATCCATGCTCCCATTATGCGCTCACAGTGAAACGAAATCAAGGTGAAAGTTCGCGACCAGGATAAGCCATTGACTCATTTCCGCCCGAGGTTTTAAATAAGACTGGATACTCACTAAGAACCAAAGGAGGGTTATTCAATGAGTGAACAGCAACAACCAGAGGGCCAGGGCGAAGAAGCCGAGAAAAAGGTCTTTGCGCCACGGATCAGCCAGGAGTTACGTGCCCAGATAGAGGCATTGAGAGGCATCACAGGACACACGATCAACCAACTTGGCGAAGAGGCACTACGAGACTGGACCGAGAAGATTCTCGGGGATCCAGAAGTCCGCAGCAAAGCCATGGCTGGAATCGAGGAACAACAGCGTCAGCTTCAAGAGCAACGTGCGGCCATCGAGAAAGTACTCGGTACCTCAGCGACAACCGCTCCAAGCGAGACGCCGGCGGACGGTGCCGCCACTCGCGGACGTCGAGGAAAGACTTCAGACAGCTAGACCCCAAGTAGTCTCGCAATGGCTCGGACGGCTCGGCAAGCACTATAGCGTTCGCAGAAAAGCCGCCACTTCAAACATGTTGATGTGGTAGTAGTCCTTGGGGTGGATGACAATGGTGAGCTGCTTGCTAACGACGCTTTGCCGCGAGCGAGCGACAAAAGACAGCAGAATCATCTTAAGCAGACTCTCCCGGTTAAGGCAGGCGACTCGTGCCAGCTCAGACCCAACTATCGGAATGGAGACCTCTTTCCGCTGGCCTCGAACATAAACAGCTTCCCATACGGCGCCAAGGCTCTGCCACAAGAAGTCCACGTTCGAGTTAGCGATGAGGTTGTTTCCCATTTTAGAGTAGGCAACGCAGAAAAAGTGTCGCGCAGGATCACCGAGGACGGCAACGGTGCCAATCGGATAGCGGTCACGCTTGCCGACAGGCTTGGCTGAGATGTCTTCAGTCTCGGTAACGCTCTGCGACGCAAGAGCAGTCGCGAGGTCAGCATCGAGCCGTACTAGATCGTTTCCGTAAAACTTGTCCTGAAACTGACCTTGAACACTCGTCTGACTGATCACCACGCTGTTTGTCGTATCGGTGTCAAAGAGGTCATTGAAACCGATAACTAGATGTGTTTGGTGCTCGAAGAGATCTCCGACTATCACTCGAACCTTGATGTCTGGATTGTCAAAGGATCGAGTCACTACGCGTTGCGGCCACGCGCGGATGATTCCAAATGCTAGCGAAAATCCCAATAGCGAGAGAAGTATCACCCACCGATCACGGCTTGTAAGGTCAATGCTTGCCCAGAGAGCTAGCGTCACTTGCAGAAGAGCAGATGCCAAACCGAAGGCACCCAACGCGTTTCGCGAAAGCAGCGAAATTCCGCGCTGGGTGCCGAACAGTAGTCTAAGGCTATTGCGCACCGCTACAACCCGAGATTCTTGTAAACGTGTTCCTTGTAGTAGTGTGGTGTCGTCTTAGGGTCGGCCGCAGTCAAGTTCTTCTTGAAAGCCTCCACATACTCATCCAAAGCGTACTTAATAATTACGGGCTGGAAAGACACGTTGATGGAGTAGTGCTCTTTCAGCATAGTCGGAATCTTAGAAGACTCGACCGTCCGAGACTGATTCAGATTCACAAAGACCACCGGCAGGTTACGCCGCTTGATCGCCTCGATCTCGTAGTAGAGAAAGCTTGACGACCTGCCAGCCTTTGGCTTGGTAGTACTACTCAAGAGCACGACGGTCTGTTTAGTGTTGGAGAGCCGCTCACCGAGGCGACGGCGGATTGTCTCCGGCTGGCTCGTATCCAGTGCCGTATTGATGTCGTGCGCGTCGAAAAAGTCAAAATCGATGTTCTCGTTCTCACGCCACGCCTTCATTAGATAGTACGAGCGGATGTCCTCACTTGCGAAGGCAACGTAGGTCTTGTTCCGGTAGGCCACATGAATCCCCTTCAGAGCTCTGGCGAGCGATGTACAGAGTCGCTGCACAAAGGGACGGTCGCTTCGCCCCGTGCCCTCGGTCAACTACCCCACAAGAGTAGCCCTTCAGACTGACAATCACTCACGCTCCGTCAGGGCGCGAACGGGCAAAGAGGATTAGACCTCTACCTCGACATGACCGTTCGTGATCACTTCTGTCGACTGGTGACCGTCTGCATCTCCCCCTCCAACACCCACACGAACGCCACACCTCCCTTGGGGAACGTCCAGCCCTCGTAAGCAACTTCGACGCTCGGTGACGGGCTCGACGCTGAGAGGTGGGTGTACCGCGGCTGTCGCGGTCCGGAGAGGTAGTCCAAGACGTTCATGCGGCGGATACCGCAATCGCCGTACCAAAGCTCAGCCCTGAAGTCCTTGGTGGGCTGGGCGAGGTCGAGGTGCAACACGTGTCCGTGCTGCTGGACCAACACTCGGTAGGTGTACGAGACGGTGATCTCTTCCTCGGTCCTCACCTCCCCTCCGAGGTTGCAGGTGAAGACCTGCCCCTCCTTACGCACACTCCGACGTACCTTCTGCGGCTTGCCGTTGACAGCGATCTGCACCAACTCGAAGACTTCGGGTGACGAGGCGTCGAGACCGTCTACGGGCGGGAAGTACCACTCCGCTGCGGAAGTTGGATCAGCCAACAAGTCCCGGTACGCGTCCAGATCAGAGACACAGGAGAAGCGCAGCACTGAACTTGACGGTACGAAGCGGTACTCCCAACGGATAGTGGCGACGAACATCGCGCCTTGGCCTTCGGCCGGCCCTTTGGTCCAGGGCGCGAGCGCTACAGCGACGTGGGCATCCTCCCAGCGTTGCCGGGCTCCAATGATCTGCTCCTTCAAGTCGCGGTAGGCGTCGGCGGCAAGCTCCTGGTCTCCAAGGCGGATGCTCAAGGTGTTCTCAACGATGCGGTCGAGCGTCTTCTGGGAGGCCACGTTCGTCAGGGACTCCGGCGCGAAGGCGAAGCCGTCGACCACCGCGTCCCGGATGGCTGGTGCTTCCTCGGACAGCACCTTGCGGAGACGCTGGTTGGCACGGGCCTCGGCGTCCACCTGGTCGATGTACTCGAAGAAGATGGCGATGAGCCCGGTAGTGAAGAGGGCCGAACCGACCTCCATCACGGGGAGGTTCTCAAGCCAGGCGCCGGCCGCGTTGCCGCTCACCCAGTGGGCGAGGAGCATCAGAGCTATACCAACCACCGTGACGACGGTCGCGAGGAGTGCAAGTTTGGTCTGGTATAGGCGCTCGAGCGGACTTGACATATACAAGATCAATTATAGCAAACGTGCAGCTCAGGGCAATGGTTAGCATGAGGAAGGCCCCGAGTCGCTAGGTACGACTCGGGGCCTTCCCTGGCCTGGCGCACGGCGCTTCTAGCGCTTCGTGCCGCCGCTGCCTCCGCTGGCGCGCAGCATGGCCATCACCTCCCCTCCGTCTCGGAACAGGGCAATCAGAAGATATCCGATTTTGGGATATCTGCAAGCCCGGCAGTGCGCTGTGGCCGTGGAGAAGTCGATCTATTCGGCCGAGTACCAACGGCTCTGTACCTTGCTGCGGGAGCTGCGCCGTGAGGCAGGGCTGACCCAGGTGCAGGTCGCCGCCGAGCTGGACGTGCCGCAGTCGTTTGTCAGCAAGTACGAGTCTGGGGAACGACGGCTTGATGTGATCGAGCTTCGCCATGTGGCACGGGCGCTCGGAGTGCCGTTGCGGGTGGTGCTGGAACGGTTGGGGGTGTGGAGCTGACGTCGGGCATCACCGTTACGGTCGCTACTTGGCGCGGGAGCTCAAGGCACCGAGCGACGCTGGCGGTGGCGGTGTTCCGACTTCGGCCTCCTAGAAATACGCCGGCATCGCCCCACCTGTGGCGCAGTAGAATTTCCTCGGGCCGTCGTCTATTGGGCGGCTCTGCCTACGCGCCAAAACCTTGAGGTGCCCGTGATCTTCAGATCGGCAATGTCCGCCTTCTCGAAGCTCTTCCGGAAGTCATCAGCTGACGAGAAGGTGACCCCAGAGTATCTCCTGGCTCTGGCCACCGAGTTTTATGTGCAGTCGCACGACTTCAACGGTCTTCCGGTGCACGCCCTTGAATCGGAACTGGACGACCTCCGAGCGCTCCTGCGGCCATTGGTCGAAGCGGGCAGCCTTTACGTCAACTACGGTGACCGGCACCCCAACCCCCATATCTTGGCATTCGAGCCGGAGCCGCAAGAAAAGCAGCTTGAAAAGCTGGCAACCAACGACCTGGCTGGCGCGTGTCTCTATCCCACGGTTGGTCACCTTGAGTCGGTTGTAGACCGCGACACATACCGAGACCGGCCGTACAGCCTCGAACTTGCCCTCGGGTATCCCGCCCTCGGATACCACTTCTTCGATCTTTCGATTCTGGAGTCGTACCGCAACGACCCGCGCTACTACTACAACTTCGACATCAGCGGCAGGATCAGCATCCACGATGACCACTTCGGGCAGTCAACCATGCCCGAGCGGGATCAGATCTTGCTTGAGTCATTCGGCCTGGCGCTACAAAAAGACGACGGATGGGGCGTTGTCGTATTTCGCCGATACCTGTCTTCACTTTCTCCCGAGCATCAGCAGATCTGGAAGGCCAAGCAGGAGGACGACAGGGAAAAGTTCGCTCCACACCCCGACTACTTGCGGTCGAGCATTCTGGGTGACTGGCACGAGAAACTCTCCCTGTTCAGGGCGTTCCTGGAAGAGATGGAGCAGATCAACGCTCTCGCGCAGCACATCGGGCGACCGCTGCTCTTCCGGAACACCTACACTGAGAACTGGCCCAATGACTTCGGCTACCTGATCCGTCCGACGGGCCGTGAACTGGCCAACTTCGCAGGCGTCCTCGACAAGATGCTCTCAGACAACATCAACCGGTATTTCTTCCAGAACGAGGTTCCGTATGAGGACGAGCAGACCGACAAGAAGGGGCGCACCGTCGTCACACAGCGGGGAACCATCCGAATCCTCGACGAGTGGATCAAGGCGAAGGTTCGGTGTGAGAACCCCGAGCTGATCGACCACGCCATCAAGACGCTGAAGGAAATCCGCAAGAAGCGGAACCCGAACGCTCACACGATCAGGCCCGACGAGTATAACGTTTCGCTGTTCAAGGAACAGGTCAAGCTTATGCGCGATGCCTACCGGGCTTTGGTGACGCTACGGCAGATCCTCCAGCTCCATCCGGCAGCGCGTGACTATGAAGTGCCAGACGTTTTGGAGGAGCAGGAGGTTTGGAGCATCTAAAAGAGTGCTCAGATTCCGTTTATAGCTCGTTAACTTGCCACTCTCTACCGCCGCCTAGCTCCTGCATGTAGCAGTATCGCTTTCCTTTACCTGCCAGGGAGCTCTCTAGCTCTGAACCTCCGGGCTCGTAATCCGATTTACCACAGTCATTAGTGGAAATGAACACACTTTCACTATTGCGCCCAAGCGAATCAGGCAAGACGAGAGTTGTGATTCTTTCGTTCTGCACAGTTACTGCCATGATATTGCAGTATGTATCTTCAGGGGCTGTATGAACAGTGCAAACTTGTTTATAATCTGTTCCGCTCCACCAAGGATTCGAATAGTCCTCCTGATGCGTAGCGCCGCTGCCGCGCGTCTTCGAATTTTCCGCAAAAAAGCTGTCATGGATCCAATTTCCCACAAAGTAGAGGATTGCCAAAAGACTAACGGCGATCAGTAGGCCCGAAAAGCCGGATGACGCCGAGGGACTCGCCTGGTTATTAAGTTCTTCATTCATCTTTAGTTACCTTAATTAATAGTTTACATTCTAAAACATCAAGGCGAATTCGTCAAAATTTCCCCCAACCTGAGATGTCCTGTGCGAAACGTTTCGTGGTGGTCTAATAGAGAGCCTGGCCATCCGCCCCGCGTATTTCCCCCGAACCACCCAAGCACCACGCGGGCGCTCCATCTGGTCGCGATGACTCCGCAGTCCCTACGCTTGCCCCATGCCATCAACTGACGTGACGGTCCGGACCCTCGACGGTCTCCACCTGGCGGGTACCTTGGTCACGCCGGAGCAACCAACCTCCCGGGCCGTGGTGCTCGTCCACGGTGGAGGCGTCACCCGCGAGGAAGGCGGCTTCTTCACACGGCTGGCGACCGGACTGGCCGAGGCCGGTGTGGCCTCAATGCGCTTCGACCTCCGCGGCCACGGCGAGAGCGAAGGTCGTCAGGAAGAGCTCACCTTGTCCGCCATCCTCAACGACATTCGGGTTGTCTTGGCGTACGTCCGCGAGGCAACCGGAGCCGCGGAGGTCACACTGCTTGGAGCCAGCTTCGGCGGCGGTATCTGCGCGTACTACGCCGCCCAGCGTCCCGACGAGCTCTCCCGCCTGGTGCTCTTCAACCCCCAGCTCGACTACAAGAAGCGCACCATCGACAGCCGGCCGTTCTGGGAGAACGACTACCTCCAGGACGAGACAGCACAGCAGTTGGCCTCGGAAGGCTTCATCCAGTTCACGCCGACGCTCAAGCACGGACGGCCCATCTTCAACGAGGTCTTCTGGCTCCGTCCCCATGAAGCTCTCGGCGACGTCGAGGCGCCGACCCTCATCGTGCATGGCACCAAGGACACCCTCGTACCGTTCGAATCGTCCAAGTCGACTGTCTCCCAGTTCCGGGCACCGTGCCAACTGGTCGAGATCGAGGGCGCACAGCACGGCTTCGCTGTCCACGACGACCCGCAGTACCTCAACCCTCAGAGCCAGGAGTGGCAAGCCTTCGTGATTCGGACGGTGGCGGAGTGGATCACCGGGACCGCGTAGTCAGTCCCGGTGAGTGCTCGCGGACGCCGAAAAACCTTATTCGGGTCGCTCCTGGCGGCGGCAAGGCGTATATTCTGCCCGCCGAGCAGAGTCTTGCACCGGCGGAGACGGCCGTACTTTAGTTCGAGCATTGAGGCGTACGTGGAGAAGATCAAGAAACACTTCGGTCGATGGGTGCTCTGGATCGGGTTAGTCTCCGCCGTGGTGACAATCTTCGCCTTTGTGACGGGTAAGGCATCCCTTGGAGCTATTTTCAGTGAATCGGAGGGTGCTGAGGCTAAGCCTCCTGGGGCCTCAGCCTCAGCACTCGATGAGACGTCAGATTCTCCTTCGCCCTCAGCCCCACAAAGCCTGAGTGACCCTCCGCAAACCAACAGCGAGACCCCCACTACAGAGGATCCAACAAGCCCAGTTCCAACACGCACGAGCGTCGAAAAGAACGAAGCTATACAAGAGCCGTCCCCAACCGAATCCGAGCATGCAGGCCCGCTGATCATCAACATCGAGATGGGCGAGAAAGGGAAAGTGGGTGTGGATACATGGAGCAAAGGATCTAGACCAGGAGCTAATACGGACGTTTTCGACTCGAGCGGTCAACTTAGGAACGGTTGCTATGTTCAGTGGACGCTGTATCGGCAGGAGGAATCGATTCAAACTAAGAGGAGTGGCGCCTGCCGCTCGGGCGGAATCACCATGTTCAATTTTGGTGACAGCCTTGACGAGGTCGGGAAGTACCGACTTACTGCCGACGTAACTACCGACTGGGGTGTCGACGGGTCTGAATCCTATGACTTCAGTGTTGTCGACGGTTAATTGAGCGCTCTAATACCGGCCCTCACCCGGCCCAGCCAGGATGCGCGACCCTCACGAAGCCCGCAGAGCTTCGCGGAAGTCTCGTACCGCGGGCCGGCTACTCCAGCGATCCAAGGTGTGCAGGACTTCACCGAGGACGCGCAGAGTCCTCTCTGACTTCATGGTGTGCGCCACCTCAGCAGAGGCTCGGCCGAGCTCGGCGGCCTCGTCGGGCTCGCCACACAGCGCCACAGCAGCCGCCCGCCGCGCGGTGAAGAACCCCGTGTCACGCCGCGACAGCGTCCCGGAGGAGATCGCCTCGCCGAACAGGTCCACGGCCATGCTCGGCTTGCCCGCCTCGGTGTACGTGACGGCGTTGCGGAGCATGAGGGTGTCTTCGGCGAAGTACGCCCCGAGCGGGTTCGGGTCGTCGCTGGGCACCTCGGTCAGCAGGCTGCGCGATTCGTCGAGCTTCTGCTTGACGGCGTCCAGCGGTTCGCCGGTCATGGCCAGGCCGAGGGCCTCTTGCTGGGTGACCTCCGCATGGACGCGTGTCGGCAACTGCCACCGCTCGTGACGAGCTGCCTGGGCCAGAGTGAGCACCCGCAGGGCATCACGGTCATCGTAGGCCATTTGGGACTTCTTGAGCAGAACATACCCCTGCATAGCGGCGTCGTCGGCTTCTTGAGCCCACTCCATGGCTCGGTCGTACCAGAAGCCGGCCTGTCCGGGCTGGTGGATGTCGCGGTACAGCCATCCGGTAAATTCGGCACCATCCGCCCCGACCGACAGCAGCTCGCGACGGGCCCGCGGCTTCACATCGCGGGCGTGCCGCTCAATGGCACCGAGCAGCCCGAGGACGACCGGCAGAGTCTTCTTGGGGCCCAAGCGCCCGTCGTCGCGCTTGGCGTAATCCAGCTGGGTGCGGAAGTAGTCGACGATCGGGCCGCCCTGGTAGCGGCGGGAATCGTCCAGGGAGCTGGCTACTCGCTGGAGTTCTTCCAGGCCCAGACCCGGGAGGGCAGCAGCGGCAATGCCGCTGAGCAGGGTTCTACGGTGAAGCGGACTCATGGCCTCGTGTTCTGCGCTCGTGGTGCTGTCGGCTGGGATTGCCGACAGGCTGCCGAGGCCGCTGGTCGCCAGCGTGGAGGCGTCGATGGGTACGAAGACGGTCTGTCCGTCGACCACGACGGGAAGCAGCGTCGAGCCCTGGGTCTGGGACGACTGCTCTGGCTTGGGGCGGTCGGTCTCTTCCCGCGGATTCGCGGGAGCGGCGAACTGACGTTCGATACCTCGGAGCTTGAACCAAAGTAGCTCGGCCGGAACGCCGAGGCTATGCGCCCAACTCATGAGCTTGGATAGGTCCTGCGGGGCTGGACCGTTCTCGATGCGGCTGAGCTGCGCCTGGGTCAAGCCGAGCCAGTTGGCGACGGCTCCCTGGGAGATGGGGCGTTCGTGGTGTGAATGGGTGCGGTAGGCGTACAGAACCTTCCCGAAGTGCCAGCTCTCCAGGGCCTCGCGCATCTGCGGGTGCTGCCAGAACTCGGCAGGGAGAACGGGTGGTTGGCCGGCTGAACCGCGCTCCTGGCGGGCGCAGGCCCCGCAGCGATCTCCGGCGTTATCCCTGGCCAGGCGGGTACCGCACTGGCAAAAGCGGGCTGGTGGTTGTGGTGCCATACCGCTGTACTCCCGCCCCTGTTGCCACTGGTTTTACCCAACCCAGCGTATTGCCATACGGGGCCCGTGGGCGGCAATACGCTGGACGTATTCCAGCGTATGCGTGGCCGTAGTTGGCGCAGGTGGGAGACCTAAGCAGGCTCGGTAGTCCCCCGTTTTCCCACCCGTCCAGCGGACGGGGCAAGGAGCCGACCATGCGACCCGCTTCACCCCGACGACTTGCCTACGGCTACCTCCGGGTGCTGCCGGGGCTCGGCATCGACGACGTTCTACGTCTCCAACGAGACCTGGTGGTCTTCGCCGAGAACAACGGACTGGTTCTCGCAGACGTGTTCGTCGAGGCCCAGTGGCAGCAACTCAAGGCGTGGGCGGAAGTTGTAACCCACTGCCGCGCGAAGAACGTGACCCACGTCGTCATGCCCTCGCCCGAACACCTCCACCAGATCCCGGTCTTGGCGGAGATCATGAAGGACGAGGTCGAACGCGAGATTGGCGGCCAGCTCTGGTTGGTCGAGCCGTTCGAGGAGACCGCACCTCAGAGCCAGGAGGCGGGCCGTGAGTAACCGACGACTTGTCAGCCGGCTGGAGCTTGCCGCTCAGCGGGACGCCTCCCCCTGGGCTCGTCGCCACACCCGTGATGTCCTTAGCGCCTGGGGCTTGGTGCCGGAGCGGATCGACACGGTGGAGCTGTGCGTCAGCGAGCTGGTGACGAACGCAGTGCTCATCACCGAGGAGACTCTGGGCGCTCCGGTGGCGCGCATCTCGCTGACGCTGATCTACATGCCTGGCGAGCTGGTCGTCGAGGTAGCAGACGGCTTCTACCAACCGCCAGTCCGCAAGGGGACTGTCAGCCCCCAGGCCGAGAACGGCCGGGGGTTGATCATTGTGGAGAGTCTCGCCAAGGAGTGGGGATTCTTCCAGCCGCTGAGCGGCGGCAAGGTGGTGTGGTGTCGGGTGGGGCTGGGGTGAGAGGGTTCACCATTCGGGATATGCGAGACCCGGGCAATTGAGCCCCTCGTACTGGGCCAGTTCGGATGGCCAACCACCGCTGGAGCGAGGATAGGTGAGATCTTCCTCGGAAGCCTTACGGAACTCTCCCTCGCCGTTGGCTCGGTAGACCGTCTTCTTCCCTGTGTAGAGCTCCTTCTTCGTTGAAGAATCCCACTCGGAATTCAGGGTCACGAATACCAGTTCCGCTTGGTTGTTGCGCTCCTGGCAAGTGATACCCGTCGAATTTCCCAAAGTTCCATGGTTGAACCAGTAGTCATCGCCCATGCCACGAAGAGAGCGGAACTTTCCATCTCGGTACTCGAAGTGCCAGATGAGAATGGCTGTGCCTCCGGACAGGCCAGTCACGAAGAGGTCGTCTTGACCATCGTTGTTGACATCGCTGACACCCAGCCAGTTGGGATTCGTGAGAGTGCCATCTTGGACCAACTGCTGACTGTGCTTCTTGCCGTTGCCGAACTCAATGTCAACTTGGATCGCATTCTCTTCAAGCATCTTGTCGACTGCAACGAGCTTTGCCTTGTCTTGCTTGCCGTCTCCGTCGAAGTCCCCGTTGCGATCACCAAGCGACCCACATGACTGATCGGTACAGGAAGCGCTACTCGGCTCACCACTCTGAGCCGAGGAATCGTCATCCCTCGTGTTAGTGGAATCTGACGAAAAGAAAACCAAGATGGATAGCGTAACGACAGAGGTTACAACACATAGGGAGACCACCAGAGCAACCAACCGATTCCTCGTCATGAAGTCTCCCGATTAATCAGGGATTGCGTATTTGCCTGACTTGGGATCGACCCGCACCCACTCTCGATGGAATTGATCATTCTCATCGAGCCAGTCAGCCATTCCGTAGACTCTCCCCCAGCCGCGATGTGCTGTATTCGAATTACCTGACGGTAGAGCCGTAAGAGAAAATGGCGTAGAAGTGTTCTCGAGATCTCGATTCTTCCCGCTAGCGTCAATATCCTGATATATCGATCCTCCCGATGTGGCGACGAACAGCCGAAGGGTGAATTCGCAAAAGTATTGTTGTGAGAAGAATCCGAGACTAAGTGTTTCCTTTTCTCCAGGTTCAAGCGTAATAGGATGAGAATTGAAGAAACTTTCGCCAGTGCCTCGAGGTTCACTACTTGTGTCCTGGGGAATGGGGTCACCCTCGTCAAGGTTGAATCCAATGCTGAGATTATCAGGTGACCCTTGGCTAAAAGGGCTGAAATACGTGCCGCCAAGGGGCGGTCCGCACTCCTTGATAACCTTCATATTTGTGATGCGAACCTCTTCTTGAAGATTGCCGCTTAGCGTGATGGTCGCAATGGGGCTAAAATCCTGCGAGTCGACGGGCACCGCTTCATTTTCTTTAAACCAGGATGAGTACCCGGCGGTTTGAGAGTAGACGTTCGTATTGAACTGAGCGAGTTCCTCGTCGCTCATGTCAAGTTTTTCTGCGAGCGCGAAAGATCCTACGGGTGCCGGAACGATATCCGAGATGCCGACCACGGCTACAGGCAACGATGAGGCATCAGCCGGCTGTGCAACAGGGTCAACCTTGGGAGGCTTATCGCCATCGCTACTGATCCACTTGTACCCGCCGACTGTCGCGGCGACGGTCAGTGCCATGGCGCTAAGAATTGAGAGAAACACAGTGCGGGGGTTGACTGGTTGCGGCCGCTTACGATCGTTGGAGCCTCCAGGGGGTTGCGTGCGATCGCGGGCCAATGCGAACTCGGACGAGCCGCTGTCAGGGCGATCGTCTACCGACGCAGATGAAGTCGAACTTGGAGGACCTTTCTCCTCATCCCCGGACTGAATGCTATCTGGGTCAATGCCGATGGCCTGCAGTTGCTTGCGCAGGATTGACTCGATTGCGGCCAGCGCGGCGTTGAAGTCTCGCTTAACTGTGGAGACGGAATTTCCCCGTCGACCGGGGAAGTGACGCTCACGCTCCTCGGAAAGACCTCGCTGCCTGTCCTCGAGATTGGTATACCGCCACTTATTCGGATCCAGTAGATTGAATGACCAGCGGGCGCTCTCCTTTACTCGATCCGTTTCTGCGAGTCCAGAGGTCAATTCTTTTAGCTGTTCTGTGACCTTCCCCCGGACTGCGGTAACAGTATCATTCTTATTAATTTTCCAAAGCTCACATAGTGCAGGCCCAGGACGCTCGTATAGATCCGGCTGCCATACGCCAGCATTCTGACTGAGTCCCTGCAGTTTCGTATTAAGCGGCGACCTCCCGGCTTCAGTTCTCTCGCTGTACTCTTCGCTAGTCATGCCCCTCCTCATGAATAGACCGAGAGTAGCGCTTTGCTGGTCTGTAGGGGGCGATTTTGTCAATGTCGCCGTTGATCATTTATGCACCATTTGTTATAATTAGGGCATAAATGATCAACCAGGAAAATCCTCACCATTACGATCTAACTGAGAGCGGAAGACGTTCGCTTTCTGGTGAGGGTGTCCCGGAAGAGGCGTCTCGAGAAGACCCTGGTCCTCCTGCCTCTGCTCTTCACTACGCAGGCATTCCACTTGATGATCCCAATTACATCGGGAGTTCAGCTGGCCAAGGTGAAGTCTCGCCAGAGGCGGAACCAGAGGACGCGTCTTTAGAAGCCAGCGAGGAGCCACGTCGCTCTACTAGGCAGCGCCGTCCATACCCACATGAGGCGTTACCGGCGTCTCGAGAAGACCCTGGTCCTCCTGCCTCTGCTCTTCACTACGCAGGCATTCCACTTGATGATCCCAATTACATCGGGAGTTCTCAGTCCGATGACAAGCATCAGCCCGAGACAGGATCGAAGTCTCCTGATGCGAGAGACAAGGGTTCACTGGACTCTGAGTCACCCAAATCCGAGTTTTGACTACTCACCCGCTGGCCCGCTGACCAGCGGGTTTCCGTATGAGTAGCCGTTTGAGTAGTCATCCAGTGGTCAAAACGGCCCTTTTCTTTGACCGCCTCTAGTGGCCTCTGCCAATGTCATCTCATCGCCACAGAGCGATGTCTCAAGGGCCAGAAACTGGCCTCCAGTTGACGCCCCAGCAGTGGAAGGAGCTCGGGGGGAAGTGCGCCCTACGCCAGCAAACCAAGAAGGGCGCACTCCCAAACAGTCGGAGTGATTTGTCGCCCGTCTCCAAAGGAGCATGCGACTCTCGAAAGGCGACAGGTGGAGTTCCTCACCGCGTCTGTTGTCGTCGCAGCGTGGTTGGCCGTACGGAACCGTCCGTGGTGGCGAGCCCTTATGAGCCAGCTTACGGCAGCGCTGTTAGTGGCGCTGCAGGAATTGCTGCGGCAGTGGCTGAAGGCAGTCGAGAGGAGGCTCCGCAAGGACACGTGAAAGAGGGGCGGCCACGCTCATGTGGGTGTGGCCGCTCTCCGAAACCAACATCAAACCGAAATTTTTGGAAGGAGCCCTACCTTGGGTGAACTCATGCGCAGGCCGGCGGGCATGCCGGTCTCCCGACAAGTACGGAACGAGCTCCGGCAGGTGGCCGGAGAGCTCCACGTCGAGCAGATGCGCACACGGGCCATCTCAACCGTGGCCGAGCACGCGATGGGAGAGGTCGCTCTCCTCAAGCGCACGCAAATGGACCTTGAGAAGGCCTGCCCCGACGCCGCCGAGGCCCTGGCTCTCATCGCCAACACGGCGGCCGGTGCCATCGCGAAGCAGGTTCACCGCTTCGGTAACGACCTGGCCTGACAGATGTCCACCTTCATCGGGCTGTGCCTGGTGCTGCTGGGTGTCGGTCTGGATCGTGTCTGGCTCTACATCCGAGAGCTCGACCGCCAGACCTACATCCAGCTCATCGAGGCGGAAGCCAAGCAAGAGATCAACGCCCAAGTACGCGAAGCCGAACGGCGGATGCGCCGAGCGGCGTTCCGGAGGAGCACGTGAGCGGTCTGGAAATCGTGGCGGTCATCGCGGTCGCCTACGTCATTGGCCGCATCCGGCAGTGGCAGAAGAACCGCGACGCCATCAAGACGGCGGAGGGGATTAAGCACATCACCGAGGCCATACGCAACCACAAGGAAGGTAACGACAAGTGATGCACACCAGTGAACTCCGCGCCGTGCGGAGTTGGCTCAACGAGTCCCGTTGGCGACTGCTGGACGGCTTCATCACCGTCAACGACGCCATCAAGGAGCACGAGGCAAAGGCCAAGCGTGAACTCGCGGCCACCCTTCGGGCCATGGACGAGTTCGCCGCACCGAAGTCCCACGAGGACTACCGGCCGTGAACAACGGTCTTGAGGAAATTGTCCAGAGGGCACTTCGCTCTCTGGCCCTACTCCTTGCTCTGGCTTTCGGGGCGAGGCTCCTGTGGGAGCTCCTCGTACCCCTAATTCCGATCATGGTCTCGCTGGTCCTGCTGAGCGGGATCGGTGGAGCGGTGCTCCACTGGCGCGGCCGGCGTTGGTAGGACCATGGCTCGCTATCCGGGCGAGTCGTGGTCCCTCGTTGACCATTCCACAACGAGAAATCTCGTTGCAGCTCGGCGTACCAGAAACGCGGGTTCATCAGAGAGGCACAGGCGTTTCTTCGCCTGTGCCTTCGTGCGATCTTTCGCCCGAACCAACATCTTTTCAACTAAGGCTATTTCTGTATAGCTAAGAGTGTGCCCAGATGCAAAAAGTGCATCGGGACACCAAAGAAAGGAGGGAAAGCAAGAACGTGACAAACCATCAAGTAAAGGAGGAGGGTCGGTCGCCGGACGTACCTCGCCGGTTCCGGACCATCCTGGCGGATCCCCCTTGGGAGACACACCAGCAGGGCGCCAAGGGTGCCGGGATGCACTACCGGCTCATGAGCCTGGAGCGCATCAAGGAGATGCCAGTCTACGAACTGGCGGAACAAAACGCCCATTTGTGGCTCTGGACCACAAACGCCACACTGCGCGACGGCTTCGACGTCGCCGAGGCGTGGGGCTTCACGGTGAGGTCCCCGCTCCACTGGGTCAAGTTCCGGCTGGGGCTTGGTACGTACCTTCGCAACAGCACGGAGACGCTGCTGTTCGCCACCAGGGGCAACGCACCGGTCAGGTTCCGGAGCCAACCGACATGGATCAATGCGCCGGTACAGGAGCACTCGCGCAAGCCCGACGAGCAGTATGCCGTGATCGAGCGCATCTCAGCCGGCCCGTACCTGGAGCTGTTCGCACGGCGTCGTCCGCCGAGCAACCGGGACTGGTTCGTCTGGGGCAACGAGATCGACTCGGACATCGTCGTTCCCGGCTACCCGGTGCCGAAGCTACGGCACCACAGGCGCCAAGAGAAGTAACAGAAGGGAGATATATGGCAAAACGAAGCAAACGAAGTCCCAAGCCCGAGCGCCGGTTCGTGGTGCGGGGCATCCAGCGCACAGAGGTTGACCTACGCAAACTCGGTCGGGCTCTCATCGCACTGGCTCAGGCCGAGGTCGAGAAGCAAGCCACCGAAGCCCACCAGAGCGACAAGGAGGCCGAGGGAAAGGTTCAGCATGGCCAACCCCAGGGGTAGCGCGCTGAGGTTCGCGGAGCTTCATCTACCCAGGCCGCTCAGCGAGGCATCTGTGCTGGTGTTGCTGGGCCGTCTGGCCGCCGAGCGCACAGCATCCCGGCTGGTGTTGGAGGCCCGAAGTGAACGCGGCTCTGTCCGCTACCTGCTGGGCTGTCGCTCGGCAGACCTGCCCCAACTACGGCGAACGTTCGTCGACTTCCTACCAGGCTCTCAGCTCGTGCAGTCCGACAACGGACGCCCTCCGGCTCGGCCTCGGGTCGACGTGGCCGGACGCCTACGGCTTCGCCCGGCAGGGATGCCGCTACGAAGCGACGTCGCCGAGGCTACCTCGCGGGCGTTGCTGTCCGCCTTGACGGCACCGCTCCAGGCCGACGAGGCCCTGGCGGTGCAGATCATCTTGGGTCCGCGGCGCAGGCCGAGGACCATGGCCAGGGATGTTCCGGACCCCGGAGCTTCCATGGTGCAGAAGCTGGTCATGGGCGAACTCCCGGCCAGTACCGACACCCGGGCTCGGCTCAAGGAACGCCAGACGCAAGCCGGGTTCGCGGCCACCGTCCGACTCGGTGTAGCCGGACCAGACTCGCGCCGGCGCCGAAACCGAATCCTGAGCCTGCTCAGCGCTATCACGGTGGCCCAAGGTGCAGGCGTGATGGTCGACCTCGTCCGCGAGTCGGCTGACCGTCTCAACGACGTGCGCTTGCCCTGGCTGTGGCCCTTGACGCTTGGTGTCTCCGAGCTGGTCGGCCTGCTCGGCTGGCCCGTCGGTGAGGGAGATCTACCCGGCAACCCGCTGCACCCGCGAGTGCTGCGTGCGGCGACTCACGTCCACCGCGGGCCTCGGGTCTTCGCCCGGAGCGCGGCGCCAGGAGATGACCGCCTCCTCGGCATTGCTCCCGCGGATCAGACTTTCCACGGCATCGCTTACGGGCCGAGCGGTTCAGGAAAGACCACGGCCTTTCTCCACCTAATCTTGGCGGATATCGAGGCGGGTCGTCCGGTGGTTGTTCTTGACCCAAAGCAGCAGCTCATTGACGACATCCTGGCGCGAATGCCAGAGCACCGTGTAAACGACGTGGTCGAGCTCAATGCTGCCGACGAAGCACCGGTTGGCTTCAACCCGCTGGACGTCACCGGCCGCGACCCCGACGTGGTGGTTGACGGCATTTTTTCGGTCTTCGAGAACGTCTTTGCGGATGGCTGGGGACCGAGAACGGCTGACATTTTCTCGGCCTCCCTGCGCACTTTGGCACGGGGTAGCAACCCGAAGCATCCAGCTACATTGGTGGATTTGCCGCGCCTGCTGGCTGACGCTAGTTTCCGACGTCAGCTTGTCGGTCGGGTACAGAACGACGTCGGTTTGGCTCAGTTCTGGGCCTGGTACGAGAGCCAGTCGCCAGCGGCTCAAGCAAACATTGTTGCGGCTCCCATGAACAAACTACGACAATTCCTGCTGCGACCAGCCATGGTCAAGATGTTGGATCAGCGAGAGGGACGCTTCCGGCTACGCAATATCTTTAGGGATAACAAGGTCTTGCTGGTGCCACTCAACGAGGGTCTAATCGGACCGGGGACAGCTTCTCTGCTCGGCAGCCTGGTCATTGCTGAGATTTGGCAAGCCACCCAGGAACGAGCCAATGAGCCGTACGCCAGTGAACGACCGGGCACAGTCTATGTCGACGAGGCCCCTCGTTTTCTGCACCTGCCCATGTCACTGGCTGACGCTTTGGCTGTTTCGCGGTCGTTGTGGGTGGGCTGGTTCTTGGCCGCGCAGTTCCGCGACCAATTCCCGCCCGCCTTAAGAACCGCTGTCGACGTCAATGCTCGCAGCAAGATTGTCTTTGCCAGCGAGTATGACGACGCTCGGGATATGGCAAAGCTGGCGCCAGGTCTGGAAGCCGAGGACTTCATGGCCTTGCCGAGATTCCACGCCTACGCCAATCTCGTTGCAGACGGAGCTCCTTCTGGCTGGGCATTGGTCAAGACTCTGCCGCCACCGCCGGTTACGGCGAATGTTGAGGCAGTGCGGGCAGTAAGCCGAGCCAATTACGCCAGCCCAGCAAAGCCAAAACCTGAGAACTCGGAAACGGCTAGCTCGGAGAAATCCTCCGCTGCACCACCACCGACACCAGAGGCGCCGACCGCGATTGGGCGAAGGCGGCGGCGAGGTAGTCAATGAGCGCTCGACCAACGCGCGAGAAGTGTTGGCCAGGCCGTGTCACCGGTGCTGTCTTCGCTACTGGGTTCGCAACGGAGGTAGCTGCGGAGTTTGCCCAGTTCGGGCGGCTGTTGGGGCGCGAGGCGGGAAGGGACTCACGCGCCTTGGCTGCTCATCTTCACCATCCCGGCTGGCCCCTCGCTACCTCGTCCACATGCATGTCAACAAAGCCCAAGATCTCAGCAAGATTTTTGGAAGGGAGGAAGATAATGGAAAAGAAAAAGGACATAACTTGTGTACGGTCAACGCTCTCGGAGCGTGACCTCGACATCCTGGGATCGCTGCGCGATCATCGGCTGCTGACCACGGCTCTAATTCGGCGACTGCACTTTCCAAGTGGCGGTCAACACACACCGCAGGGCACTTCAGAGGAAGGATCGCTGCCCAAGCGGCACGCTACCGAAGCGGCTGCCTCGGTCGCCACCATGCGCGTACTCTCGCGGTTGGAGTCACATGGATTGGTTGCCAGGTTGTTTCGGCGTATCGGCGGTGTACGGGCTGGTTCGAATTCCCTTATCTGGCAATTGACCAGTGCTGGCGAGCGGCTCACTCGGCAAGGCAACGACGAAGGAAAGCGGCGTCGTTATCTGGAACCCTCGGCAGCCTTCACGTTCCATACGCTAGCTACGGCTGAGCTCGCGGTGGAGCTTCACGAACTGGCGGGCAACGGTGCTATTGAGCTGGTCGACCTTGAGAGTGAGCCGGACTGCTGGAGGACGTTCTTGGCTCCGCATGGTGCCAAGCAGTGGCTCAAGCCGGACTTGTTCGCCATTACGGCCGGCGGCGAGTTTGAGGACCACTGGTTCCTTGAGGCGGACCTCGGCACTGAGCACACGCCGGTCATTGTCCGCAAGGCCACGACTTACCAGCAGTATGCGGCCACTGGCACTCACCAGAGTGAGCACGAGGTCTTCCCTGTCGTGGCCTTCGTGGTGCCGGATGAGCGACGCAAAGGAACTATTGAGGCGGCTTTGAAAACGGAGTCCACCACTCGGGAGTCGTTCGCTGCGGGCATGTTCCGGGTGGTCACGAAGGAAGGCTTTTCTAGGTTCGTCGCCAAGGGTGGCGCCTAAACGGCCCCACCCAAGCCAGTAACCGTAAAGTCACTGTACGTAATTAGTAATAACGGAGGTAAAATGGAAGTGGTAAGGCAAATGAAGAAAATGGTGACCAGTGAATCGGAATGGGTCACCGAAACAGAAGGAGGTAATACATGGCAAGAGTAAAGAATCCAGCCGACCGTGTCACCGGGAATGACTACGTCGCGTACCTGCGGGTGTCTACCAAGGATCAGGTGAACACCGACTACAACCCCGAAGGGATCTCTATCCCCGCGCAGCGGGAGAAGGTGGAAGAGCGCGGTCAGGAACTGAACTCTCGGAAGGCGAGTGAATTCATCGATCCGGGGCGCAGCGCCAAGAGTATTGACCAGCGCCTTGAGTTTCAGCAGATGATCGCCTACATCCGGGAGCACCCGAATGTCCGCTACGTCATCGTCTACATGCTCAGTCGCTTTGCACGGAACCGGCTGGACGACGCAATCATGGTGGCCACGCTGGAGAAGCTGGGCGTCAAGCTGGTCTCGGCCGTCGAGAAGAACATCGACGACACTCCTACCGGGCGCATGCTGCACGGCATGCTGGCGGTCATCAACGAGTACGCCTCCAGCCAGAGCGGCGCCGACATCGCTTACAAGATGGAGCAGAAGGCCAAGAACGGCGGCACGCTGGGGCGAGCGCCGGTCGGCTACCTGAACGTCATCGAGCGTGGTGACGGCCGCGAGATCCGAACCGTGATCGTCGATCCAGAGCGGGGCCCGCTCATCAGGCTAGCCTTCGAGCTGTACGCCACTGGCGACTACACCCTGGCCGATCTCTCCGACGAGCTGTACGACCGGGGCCTCAGAATGAGGACCAACGGCCGGTACACGCAGACGCAGATCTCGATCAGCAAGCTCTCCGACATGCTGCGGGACCGGTACTACATCGGGTTCGTACGGTTCAAAGGCCAGGAGTACAAGGGACGGCACGAGCACCTCATCGACGACGAGCTGTTCGAGCGGGTACAGGACATCCTTGAGTCGCGCAGCGTGGCCGACGAACGGCGTCGGGTGCACCACCACTACCTCAAGGGCTCGTTGTTCTGCGGGCGTTGCAAGCACCTCAGCGGCACCAAGAGCCGCATGATCCTCTCGCACGCCAAGAACCGTCACGGCAACGTCTACACCTACTTCTTCTGCACCGGGCGCTACAGCCACACCTGCGAGCTGCCGTACGTCAACGTCGGCCGCCTGGAGGAAGCTGTCGAGGATCACTACGCCAGCGTGCGCTTCAGCCCGCAGTTCGTCGCCGACGTACGGGCACACCTGGCGGAGGCCATCGGTGAGGAGAAGGCGTCGACCAAGCTTCTGCACCAGCAGCTCTCACCGGAACTGCGCGAGCTGGACACACGCGAGAACAACCTGCTCGACCTGGCGGCCGACGGAACCCTGCCACAAGCCAAGATCCGCAGTCGCCTGCACGACATCGAGCGGCAGCGGCAGCGGCTGAAGCAACGGCTCAGCGTTACCGATGACGACCTCGGCGAAGCAGCTCGGCTCATTGAGGTGAGCTTGCAGCTCCTCGCGGACCCGCAGGCGCTGTACCTGCGGTGCAACGACGAACAGCGTCGGATGCTCAACCAAGCCATCTTCGAGGGGCTGTACGTCGAGGAAGACGAAGACGGAGTCTCGGGGCGGCTGTCTCTGGAACACGAGCTGAAGCAGCCGTTCGCGCGGCTGCACGCCGTGCAGCAGGAGCGAACCAGGCGGCCGGCTGACGCGGCCAGCCCGAGCGCTGAGGGCTCCGACGGCGCCCAGTTCGCCCGACAACGGCCTCGAAACGACGAGGCGGCCATCTCGGTGGACTGTGTCGAAGCAGTGCCCCAGAACGGCGAAAGCGCCCTCCCCCATCAGGGGAAGGGCGCCGCCATGGGAACCTTGGACGTGCTACTGGGTGGCATACGGTTGGCCGTATGTTCCAATAGTTCGTCCATGGTGGACCTGTGGGGATTTGAACCCCAGACCCCCTCGATGCGAACGAGGTGCGCTACCGGACTGCGCCACAGGCCCTTGCAACGAGTGAAACTCTAGCATCCCGATCGCGGTGCTTGGAAATCCGTTCCCGGGCCGCCCCCGGCCGGCTTCCGACCGGCCTCGTGGCTGGTCAGCGGAGCATGGGATCCGAGGGCGCGAAGATCACTCGTTGGCCGCGCGCGGCCGGTCGCCGTCCTCGTACTGGTCGAAGAGCGGTGTGCGCCCCCGCTCCCGGGAGCGGCGTGCGGACGCGGCCCGGCGGGCGTCGGAGCGGCCGCCGTCGGGTGCGTCGGCCGCCTCACCCGGGCCGGCGGCCTCCGCGTTCCCCTCGCCGCTGTCGTCCCCCTCCGGCGCGCGCCCGGAGGCGCTCGGGGAGTTCGCGGGGGCGCCCGACGAGCCGTGCGGGTCGGCCGCGCTGGAGCGCGCGGAGCTCCACGCGTCCGGGGCGCCGAGGTCGACCCCGGAGGTGGCCCGGGGCGCGACCGGCGCGGTGACGTAGGTCGGGAGCGGCACCGGGACCGGGTCCCAGCTGTCGCCCTGACCGGGGCGCCGCTGGCGCTCGCGCTGCTGGTCCACCCACTCGGCGTGGTCGGTCTGCTCGACGAGGGCCCGCCGGTCGGCCGCGAGCGCGCTCAGGTCGGTCCGGGTCCCCTCGCTCTCGGGTCCGTCCTCCGGCTCGTCGGTGTCGACCGGGTCCGGCGCGGGGCGCCGCCGCTGGGGCTGCCGCTCCCGCAGTCGCTGCGCCGCCGCCTCGGCCTGCTGTCGGTCCATGGTGTACGCGAACCGCTTCCGCTCCTGGTGCCGCAGATGCGCGATATAGGTGCTCAGCAGCACCGCGGGCACCCCCGGCGCCCACAGGAAGGCCAGTCCGCCGACCGCCGCGACGACCGCGCCGAGCGTGAAGGCGAGGAAGAGCATCACGGTCGTACGCCGTCGGCGCGCGAGCACCTTCAAGCGCTGGGCCCGCGCCTTGGCCTCCGCCGTGTCGCCCCGGCGTGCGCCCGCCGTCCGCTTCGACCGCGCGGGAGCGGGCACTTGGGCCGCCCCCTGCTTGCCCGGCCCCTGCTTGCCCGGCCCCTGCTTGACCGCCCCTTGCTTGGCGGCCGCCCCTTGCTTGGCCGCCGGCGCACCGCCCTGCTGGGGCACCGGCTTCGCCTGCACCTGCTCGGGCGCCTGCGTCGCCGGTTTCCCCGGTTGCTGCGGCTGCTGGCCGGCCTGCGGTGACTCACCCCGCTCCACCGGCAGTTGTGCCTTCGTGTGCTCCCGGAGCGGGGGCATGGCGAAGGCCCGGACGTCCACCGAGTCGGTGACGCCGTCCGGTTCGGCGCTGGGCTCCCCCTCTTCGGTGGAGCGCGCCCGGTCCCTGGCGTATCGGCGCTCCATCCCCGCCCGGCCGGAAAGCAGCCGGATGGCGGTGCTGAAGCGTTCCGTCGGACGGGCTTCGTTCAGCTCGTCCTGCCTACGGAGCCACATCGGCACCAAGTAGGCGGCCCAGGCCCCGACGATGACTGCGTAGATGAGGCCGCTGCTGCTCACGCCTCACACGGTAGAGGGGTTTGCGTGAGGCCATCCGCCAATTGAGCCGGTGTGTCGCACGATCTGGCTGATATTTCGAGCTTTTTTTGTGACCGATCCGATCAGTGGGCCATCGAGAGCACGAAATTAACGTGCCGAGAACGTACCGAGTCGTTCAACCTGATCGTCGCCCGGTCGCCACCCCTGTCATTTTTCGAACACGCATTTCATTTATTGCGGCTGGCCGGGCTTCCCGACGTCGGAACCCGCGTTCCGCGCGTTCCGTGCGCGTTCCCGCTGCCAGCGGCCGAGCAGACCCTCGGGCACCTCTTCGGCGGTCAGCGCGAAGACGAGATGATCACGCCAGGCACCGTCGATGTGAAGATATCGTGGACGAAGGCCTTCCTCACGGAATCCGAGTTTCTCCACGACCCGTCGGCTGGGCCGATTCTCGGGACGAATACAGACCTCGATGCGGTGCAGACCGACGGTCCGGAAGCAGTGGTCGACGACGAGCGCGACCGCCGTCGGCATCACACCCCGCCCGGCGACCGACTCGTCGACCCAGTAGCCGACATGGCCGGAGCACATGGAGCCCCAGGTGATCCCGGCGACCGTCAACTGCCCCACCAGCCGCCCCTGGTACTCGATCACGAACGGCAGCATCCGGCCCGCGTTCGCCTCCGACCGCAGATGGCGGACCATCTGACGGTACGTCGGCCGATGCGCGATGGGCCCGCTGGGCGTGGGGGGCGGGATGGTGGCCTCCCAGGGCCGCAGCCAGTCCCGGTTGCGGCGGTTGACCTCGCGCCAGACCCGCTGGTCGCGCATCCTTATGGGCCGGAGGACGACCTCGCCGTCCACCAGCGCCACGGGCCAGGATGGGCTGTTCAGCTCGCACCCCCACGAGGTCTGGAGGGGCCCTCCTCGGCCGGTGAGCCGCCGGTGGCCGGCCTCTTGTGGTCGCCGCCGCGGAGCTGGTCGACGGCGTGGGTCAGCAGGGGCTCCAGAACCGCCAGGCCGTCCCGTACGCCGCCGGTCGAGCCCGGCAGATTGACGATCAGCGTGCCGCGCGCGACTCCGGCGAGACCCCGGGAGAGCGCGGCCGTCGGCACCTTGTCCCGGCCGTACGCCCGGATCGCCTCGGGGATGCCGGGGACCTCGTGGTCGAGGACCGCGCGGGTGGCCTCCGGGGTGCGGTCGGTGGGCGAGACGCCGGTCCCGCCGGTCGTCACGATCACGTCGTAGCCGGCGTCGACGCCCGCCCGCAGCGCGGCCTCGACGGGGGCACCGTCGGGGACGACCTGGGGGCCGTCGACGGCGAAGCCGAACTCCCGGAGCCCCTCGGCGATCAGAGGCCCGCCCCGGTCCTCGTAGACACCGGCGGCGGCGCGGTTGGAGGCGGTCACGACCAGGGCGCGGTACGACGTGCTGCCGGAGTGACCGGTGGGGGCCGTCATGTCCGGCTCCAGTCGCCCGACTTGCCGCCCGTCTTCTCCTCGACGCGGACGTCCGTGATGACCGCGCCCTTGTCGACCGCCTTCACCATGTCGATCACGGTGAGGGCGGCGACGGAGACCGCGGTGAGGGCCTCCATCTCGACGCCCGTGCGGTCGGTGGTCTTCACGGTGGCGAGGATCTCGACGGCGTCGTCCGCGACCGCCAGGTCGACCTTGACGCCCGAGACCGCCAGGGGGTGGCAGAGCGGGATCAGGTCGGGGGTGCGTTTGGCGCCCATGATCCCGGCGATGCGCGCGGTGGCGAGGGCGTCGCCCTTGGGCACCCCCTCGCCGCGCAGCAGTTCCACCACCGCCGGCGAGACCAGGACCCGGCCGCTGGCGCGGGCGGTGCGCGCGGTCACGTCCTTCCCGGAGACGTCGACCATGCGGGCGGCGCCCGCCTCGTCGATGTGGGTCAGTCGGTCCTGCGGCGTACTCATGGTGGTGTGGCGCTCCCGGTCGGGGCCCGTCGCGGTGCGGCGCGCGGCCTGTTGTGCGCGACACGGTACGCCACCCTCGACGGTTCAGCCGAGCAGGACGACCTCGACCTCCGTACCGGGCTCGACGGACTCGGTGTCCTCGGGGATCACGATCAGCGCGTCGGCGTGCGCGAGGGCGGCGACGAGGTGCGATCCCGCGCCTCCCACGGGGGTGACCTCGCCGTCGGTGTACGTCCCGCGCAGGTACTGGCGGCGGCCCGCGGGCGAGGTCAGGGCCTTGGGGGCGCGCAGGGTCGCCGTGGTCGTCGGCCGGTGGACGTCGTCGAGGCCCATCAGGGTGCGGATGGCGGGCCGGACGAAGAGTTCGAAGGAGACGTACGACGACACCGGGTTGCCGGGGAGGGCGAGCAGCGGGGTGTGGTCGGGGCCGATGGTGCCGAAGCCCTGGGGCTTGCCGGGCTGCATGGCGAGCTTGCGGAAGTCGATGCCGGCACCCTCCTCGTCCTCGTCGCCGACGGACTCCAGGGCTTCCTTGACGACGTCGTACGCACCGACGCTGACCCCGCCGGTGGTGACCACCAGGTCGGCGCGGACGAGTTGGTCCTCGATGGTGGAGCGGAGGGTCTCGGCGTCGTCGGCGACGGCGCCGACGCGGTAGGCGATGGCGCCCGCGTCCCGGGCGGCGGCGGTGAGGGCGAAGCTGTTGGAGTCGTAGATCTGGCCGGTGGCCAGGGTGTCGCCGGGCGGGATCAGTTCACTGCCGGTGGAGAGCACCACCACGCGCGGGCGCGGGTGTACGCGTACGGAGGCGCGGCCGATGGCGGCGAGCAGGCCGAGCTGGGGCGGGCCGAGGACGGTGCCGGCCGCCAGGGCGGGTTCGCCGGCCTTGACGTCGCTGCCCTCCGCGCGCACGTGCGCGCGTGCCTCGGCTGCGCGGTGCACGGCGACCTGGCCGGTGGCACCCTCGGGGTTCGCGCTGCGGGCGCGCATCCCGGAGACGGGGCCCTCGCCGAGGCCGCCGTCGGTCCACTCGACGGGGACGACCGCCTCGGCGCCGGGCGGCAGAGGAGCACCGGTCATGATGCGGGCGGCCTCCCCCGGGCCCACCCGGGGCTGTTCGGCCTGGCCCGCCGCGACGTCGCCGATCACCGTGAGCACGGCGGGGAACTCCTCGCTCGCGCCCGCGACGTCCGCGACCCGCACCGCGTACCCGTCCATGGAGCTGTTGTCGAACGGCGGCAGTGACACCGGCACCGTGACGTCCTCGACCAGGACGCAGCCCTGGGCGTCGAGGAGTTGCAGTTCGATGGGGTCCAGGGGGCGGACGGTGGCGAGGATGTCCTCCAGGTGCTCGGTCACCGACCAGAGGTGGTCCCGGCCGGTGGTGCGGGTCGCGGCGGTGCTCAATGTGGCTACATCTCCTCGGCTACGTAACTGCGAAGCCAGGTCCGGAAGTCCGGGCCCAGGTCTTCACGTTCGCACGCGAGTCTGACAATGGCACGCAGGTAGTCGCCACGGTCTCCGGTGTCATAGCGGCGGCCGTTGAAGACGACGCCGTGCACGGGGCCGCCGACCTTCTCGTCCGCGGCGAGCTGCTGGAGGGCGTCGGTGAGCTGGATCTCGCCGCCGCGGCCCGGTTCGGTCCGGCGCAGGACGTCGAAGATCTGCGGGGCGAGGACGTAGCGGCCGATGATCGCGTAGTTCGAGGGGGCGTCGGCCGGGTCGGGCTTCTCGATCATGCCCGTGACCTTGACGACGTCGCCGTCCTCGGTGGCCTCTACGGCCGCGCAGCCGTAGAGGTGGATCTGCTCCGGCGCGACCTCCATGAGGGCGATCACGCTGCCGCCGTTCTGTTCCTGGACCTCGACCATGCGCTGCAGGAGCGGGTCGCGGGGGTCGATCAGGTCGTCGCCGAGGAGGACCGCGAAGGGTTCGTCGCCGACGTGCGGGGCGGCGCACAGCACGGCGTGGCCGAGGCCCTTGGGGTCGCCCTGGCGGACGTAGTGGATGGTCGCGAGGTCGCTGGACTCCTGGACCTTTGCGAGCCGGTGGGCGTCGTTCTTCTTCTGGAGCGCGGACTCCAGCTCGTGATTGCGGTCGAAGTGGTCCTCGAGGGGGCGCTTGTTGCGGCCGGTGATCATCAGCACGTCGTCGAGCCCCGCCGCCGCGGCCTCCTCCACCACGTACTGGATCGCCGGCTTGTCCACCACCGGCAGCATCTCCTTGGGAGTCGCTTTGGTGGCCGGCAGGAACCGGGTTCCCAGACCCGCCGCGGGAATGACAGCCTTGCTGATCCTGGGGTTCGCCTCACTCATGGGCGGAACCCTATCCGGTGCCTTTGTGCGGAATCTGTGGCTCCGATGAATTCGTTCTCATATGAGCAGATTACGAATAGTACTGGAGTCACCTGTGAGCCGGATGGGACCTGAACCGGAGCTTTCCAAGCGAATGTTGCGCCGAGAGCTCCTCCTGGTGAGGACTGGGTTGACGGCGGATGACGTCCGGAAAACGACGGGCGCCCTTGCCGACCGGGCCCTCGATCTGCCTGAACTGGCGCACGCGCGCACGGTCGCGGCGTATGTGTCCGTAGGGAGTGAACCGGGCACCCTCGCGCTCCTCGACGCGCTCCGCGCGCGGGGCGTGCGCGTCCTGCTTCCGGTACTGCTGCCCGACAACGACCTGGACTGGGGCGTCTACGAGGGAGAGGCCTCGCTCGCGCGCGTGCGGCACGGCGGCCGCATGGAGCTCCGCGAACCCGCCGGCGAGCGGCTCGGCCCGGACGCCGTGACCGACGCCGACGCCGTCCTGCTCCCGGGCCTGGCGGTCGACGGGCGCGGCATGCGCCTGGGCCGGGGCGGCGGCTCCTACGACCGCGTCCTGGCCCGTCTGGACCGCGCGGGCGCCGACCCGGCGCTGGTGGTCCTGCTGTACGACACGGAGGTGGTCGACCGGGTGCCCGAGGAGGAGCACGACCGCCCGGTGCACGCGGTGGTGACGCCGTCGGGCGTACGCCGCTTCACATAAGTGTTCCCCGCGCCCCGATGGCCGAAGGCCAGAAGGGGCGCGGGGAACTGCGCGACCAGCCACAACGGCGCCGCAGCCGAAGAACGGCCCCCAAGCGGAGCGCTACGGCTTCAGCAGCAGCGTGTCGCTCGTGTTCGCCTCGACCGCCTTGTCCGAGAACGACCAGGTGAGCAGCTCGCCCTTGACCCATTTGTCGGTCTGGTCGGTGTAGTGCGCGTTGTACGCGTGCCCGGAGGCGCCGGTGAGGTTGATCCACTTGGACTTGTCGAGGTCCCCGAGGTTCACCACCATCCGCATCGAGGGCACCCAGACGACCTCGTAGCCGCCCGCCGCGTTCCAGCCGGTGGCGTTGACCGTGGCCTCGCCGCCGCCGAGCTTCCAGGGGCCGCGGTTGAGCATGTGCTGGAGGAAACCGGGGCCCGCGGTGCCGAGGGTCTGGTTCTTCAGGAACAGCCGGTGCAGCCGGCCCCAGCTCCAGCTGTCGATGTCCTTGCCGAGCTTGGCGGTCAGCTCCCAACGGGCGTCCCGCATGGCCCGCTGGAACAGCTCGTCACGGGTATCGGCGGCGTCCAGGTTGCGCGTCTTCGGCGTGGACCACCAGGCGTTGTCCTGGTCGTCGACGAGCCGGCGGACCACCTCGAACCAGCGGTCGCCGCCGTCCGGCTGCGCCTGGTCCGCGTCGCGCCTGCCGCACTCGCGCACCCGCTGGTCCTCGTCGGCGGGCCCGGTGCTGTCGACCGGTTCGACCGACAGGCACTGACCCTCGACGCGCAGTTCCTTGGGCAGCTTGTCACCGAAGGCGAGCTTGAGGATGTTGCGCCAGACCGAGTTGAAGTACGCGGCGGCCGCCGAGTCGGCGTCCTGGGTGTAGTCCCAGCCCTCCAGGAGCTTCTGCGCCTCGCGGATGTGCTTGTCGCCGACGTCGATCTTGAGCAGCAGCGGCACCAGCAGCTTGGCGATCTCGCTGCTGTTGTCCATCTGCATCTGCCGCATGTCGTCGGTGGAGATCTTGCCGCCACCCTTGATCTTGGACTCGATCAGGCTGGTGATCCGCTGCGCGCGCGTGCCGTAGCCCCAGTCCGTGGTGAGGGTGTACGGGTACTTCTTGTCGACGACGGCCTGGTTGGCGGTGACGATGTAGCCGCGCTCCGGGTCGTACTCGTAGGGCAGTTCGTCCTGGTCGATGTAGCCGTTCCAGCGGTACGCGGGGTCCCAGCCCGGCGCGGGCAGCGAGCCGTCGCCCTTGCCGCGCGTGGGGATCTTGCCGGGCAGCTGGTAGCCGATGTGGCCCTCGGTGTCGGCGTAGATCAGGTTCTGCGAGGGGACGTCGAACAGGGCGGCGGCCTCGCGGAAGTCGTCCCAGTCCTTGGCCTTGTTCATGGCGAAGACGGCGTCCATGGAGGTGCCCGGGTCGAGCGCGGTCCAGCGCAGGGCGATGCCGTAGCCGTCGCCGCGGTCGGGGGCGTCCTGGTCGACCGTGGCCTTCTTGCCGACCTGGACGAGTTCGTCGTTGCGGTCGGAGAGCAGGGGGCCGTTGTTGGTGGTGCGGACGACGATCTTCTTGGACGAGCCGCCGGCGACCTCGATGGTCTCCTCGCGGGTGTCGAACGGCAGGACCTTGGAGCCGTACTGGTAGCCGTCGCCGGTGAGCTTCTCCAGGTAGAGGTCGGTGACGTCGACGCCCGAGTTGGTCATGCCCCAGGAGACGTCGGCGTTGTGGCCGATTATCACGCCGGGCATGCCGGAGAAGGTGTAGCCGGAGACGTCGTACTGGCACTTCGCGGAGACGGCCTTGCAGTGCAGGCCCATCTGGTACCAGACCGACGGCAGCGACGCCGTCAGGTGCGGGTCGTTGGCGAGCAGCGGCTTGCCGGTGATGGTGTGGTCGCCGGAGACGACCCAGGAGTTGGAGCCGATGCCGTTGCCGTTCACACCGACGGCCTCGGGCAGGTCCTCCAGGACGTCGTAGAGGCCGTCCAGCTGGGTCTGGAGGGCTCCGGAGTCCGTGGAGGTGCCGGCGGTGCCTGTGCCCGTCCCGGTGCCCGTTCCCGTGCCCCCGGTGCCCTGCGTGGAGCCGTCCGTGTTCTGCGACGAGCCGGACCCGTCGGACCAGGTCTTGGTCAGCTCGTCGTACTGGCCCTCGCGCACGATCGTCCCGTTGCGCCTGTACGGGTACTGCGGGTACAGGTCGGCGATCTGCTTGGGGCCGAGGCGGCTGGTCATCAGGGCGCGGTCGATCTCGTCCTGCATGTTGCCGCGCAGGTCCCACGCCATCGCCTTCAGCCAGGCGATCGAGTCGACCGGGGTCCACTCCTCGGGCTGGTAGTCGTTGGAGAAGCCGAGGGCCGCGTACTCGACGGAGATCTCGTCGCCGTCCTTGCCGGCGAGGTAGGCGTTGACCCCCTTGGCGTACGCGTCGAGGTACTTCTTCGTCTCGGCCGAGAGCGTCTTCTTGTACTCCTCCTCGGCGATCCGGTGCCAGCCGAGGGTGCGCAGGAACTCGTCGTTGTCGACCTGGCTCTCGCCGAACATCTCCGAGAGGCGGCCGGCCGTCATGTGGCGGCGCACGTCCATCTCGTAGAACCGGTCCTGCGCCTGGACGTAGCCCTGTGCCATGAACAGGTCCTCGTCGGAGGAGGCGTAGATCTGCGGGATCCCGTAGCCGTCGCGCTTGACGTCGACCGGTCCCGCCAGACCGTCCAGGGTTATCGACCCCTTGGTCTGCGGGAAGGAGGCGCGCACGGTGGAGACGGACCAGAACGCCCCGTAGCCGACGCCACCGATGATGGCCAGGACCAGGACGATCAGGAGAAGACGGACTTTTCGCCCCTTCTTCCTGCCGGACTTGCCCGGCTGCTGGCCGGAGGGGGTGGTGTCGGTGGGCATCGCTGTCCTTGCTGTCCTAACACGAGCGGCAGGTCGGGCTGTGCTTTGTACTGAACGCTGGAGCAACCATAGGCGCAGGGCCCGACGCGACTTGACGCGGAGTCGGGAACTGGCGCGAACGGCCGTTCGATCTTGCCCTCGCGAGCGTCAAGAAATCGTCAAGAGTTAGGTAAGGTAACGAAGTACTCGCACTGATGTAACCGCAATCGCACGGTTTCCGTGATCGGCTTCGCCTGCCCGCACGCGCGCGTGCCCGCATCCAGTGCTCGACGTCCCACACTCGGAACCACGTGCGGTTCGGCAAGAAAGGTACGGCCCGCTGACTGTCCACGATCTCAACCAGCTCCTGCTCGTCTGCTCGCTCGTCCTTCTCGTCGCGGTCGCCGCGGTCCGGATCTCGTCGCGCAGCGGGCTCCCCAGCCTGCTCGTGTACCTGGGCATAGGCATCGCCATGGGCCAGGACGGCATCGGCGGCATCCACTTCGACGACGCCGCCCTGACCCGGGTCATCGGCTACGCGGCCCTCGTCGTGATCCTGGCGGAGGGCGGCCTCGGCACGAAGTGGAAGGAGATCGGACCGGCCCTGCCGGCCGCCAGCTCACTGGCGCTGGTCGGCGTCGCGGTGAGCGTCGGCGTCACCGCCGCGGGCGCGCACTATCTGATCGGACTGGAGTGGCGGCAGTCGCTCATCATCGGCGCGGTCGTGTCCTCCACGGACGCGGCGGCCGTCTTCTCCGTGCTGCGCAGGATCCCGCTCCCCGCGCGTCTGACGGGCACCCTGGAGGCCGAGTCCGGCTTCAACGACGCCCCGGTCGTCATCCTCGTCGCCTCGCTCTCCATGGCCGGACCGGTCGAGCACTGGTACGTCCTGATCGGTGAGATAGCGCTGGAACTGGTGATCGGCGCCGCCATCGGCCTCGCCGTGGGCTGGCTGGGCTCCTGGGGCCTGAGGCACGTGGCGCTGCCCGCCTCCGGCCTCTACCCGATCGCCGTCATGGCCATCGCCGTCACCGCCTACGCGGCCGGCGCCCTGGCCCACGGCAGCGGCTTCCTCGCCGTCTATCTGGCCTCCATGGTCCTCGGCAACGCCAAGCTGCCCCACTGGCCCGCCACCCGGGGCTTCGCCGAGGGGGTCGGCTGGATCGCCCAGATCGGCATGTTCGTCCTGCTCGGACTGCTGGTCACCCCGCACGAGATGGGCGACGACATCTGGCCCGCCCTCGTCATCGGCCTGGTGCTGACCATGGTGGCGCGGCCCCTGAGCGTCGTCGCCGCACTGCTGCCGTTCCGGGTGCCCTGGCGCGAGCAGGCCCTGCTCTCCTGGGCCGGACTGCGCGGCGCGGTGCCCATCATCCTGGCGACGATCCCCATGGTGAGCGGCGTCGAGGGCAGCCGCCGGATCTTCAACATCGTCTTCGTGCTCGTCGTCGTCTACACCCTCGTCCAGGGACCGACGCTGCCCTGGCTTGCCCGCAAGCTGCGCCTCGGCGGCTCCGGCGACGAGGCGGCCGACCTAGGCATCGAATCGGCGCCCCTGGAGCGGCTGCGCGGCCACCTGCTGTCCGTCGCCATCCCCGAGAAGTCCCGCATGCACGGCGTCGAGGTCAACGAGCTGCGGCTCCCCGCGGGTGCCGCCGTCACCCTCGTCGTCCGCGACGGCACGTCCTTCGTGCCCCTGCCGACCACGGTCCTGCGACGCGGCGACGAGCTCCTCGTCGTCGCCACCGACCCCGTCCGGGACCAGGCGGAGCGCCGGCTCAGGGCCGTCGGCCAGGGCGGCAAGCTGGCCGACTGGCTGGGGACGGGCGACGGCGGTGGCGACGGCACCAGGGGCCCCCGTCATTAAGGGCAGATTTCGCACTGTTCACACCCTCCGGAAGCAGGGGCGCGGCCGCCCGTAGTGCTCACTTTCACAGGTGATTCCCTCCATCCCCCTGTACGATGAAGGCGCACTTGATCGGACCAACTCTGTCTGACGCAGAGCTGGCGCGACCGTATGGCGGCCGTCACGCCCCCCTTCCGCGGGCCCGGCATCTACCGCAGTGGCGCAAGAGGACAGCTCTCGGCGCCCCCCGCACGGGCGCGCTACCAGGCGGCGGAAAGGCACGGCCGTGGCGTCCACGGTCACCTCGAACACCTCGAACACCCCCACGGCGTCCCGGCCGGGCTACGGACAGCTGCTGCGCACCCGTGGCGCGTGGACGTTCCTCCTGCCCGGCTTCGCGGCCCGCCAGCCGTTCGCGATGCTGACGCTCTCCATCGTGCTGCTCGTCCAGCACACCACCGGCTCCTACGGCGCGGCCGGTGCCGTGGCCGCCGTCACCGGCGTCTCCATGGCCCTGTTCGCGCCCTGGAGCGGCCGTCTCGCCGACCGGCACGGCCAGCGGGCCGTCCTGATCCCCGGCGTCCTCGTCCACGGGGCGGCAGGCCTGTCCCTGACGGCGCTGGCCCTGATGGACGCCCCCCTGTGGGCGCTCTTCGCCGCCGCCGTGCCCACCGGGGCCTCGGTGCCGCAGATCGGCCCCATGGTGCGGGCCCGCTGGGGCGTCAAGCTCCGGGACTCGCCCCTGATGGGCACCGCCGCCGCCTTCGAGTCCGTCACCGACGAGCTGACCTTCGTCCTCGGCCCGCTGCTCGCGACCGCGCTGTGCACCGCCGTGCACCCGGCCGCCGGCCTGCTCACCGAAGCCGCGCTGACCCTGATCGGCGGTCTGCTGTTCGCCGCGCAACGCGGCACCCAGCCGCGGGTCGTACCCGCGTCCCACGCGCGCGTGGAGCGCGTTTCCGCCCTGTCCGTCCCCGGCGTGCGCGTCCTGATCGTCACCTTCCTGGGCATCGGCTCCGTCTTCGGCGGCATGCAGGTCTCCCTCGCCGCCTTCTCCGAGTCGATCGGCGAGCCCGGCCTGAACGGCGTCCTGTACGGCGTGTTCGCCGCCGGCAACATGCTCTCCGGCATCGTCTGCGGCGCCATCGCCTGGAAGACGGCCCCGCAGCGGCGCCTGGTCGTCGGCTACACCGCTCTGGCGCTCGTCGCCTCCGCGCTGTGGACCGCCGACTCCGTGCTCGTCCTCGCCGCGCTCGGCCTGTTCGTCGGCATGTGCATCGCCCCCGCCCTGATCACCGGCTACACGCTGGTCGACTCCCTGGTCCCCTCGGGCGCCCGTACGGAGGCCTTCACCTGGCTGACCGGCGCGGTCGCGCTCGGCCAGGCGGCGGCCGTCACGGCCGCCGGTCAGCTGGAGGACCGGCTGTGGACGGGCGCCGGATTCCTGGTGCCGGCGGCCGGTACGGCACTGGCCCTGGTCACCCTGTTGTCCCTGCGTACGCGGCTGGCGGGCAGCCCTCGCGGCCGTACCGTCGCGCGTGTCGTCGGTCACCGAGTGCCGGTGACAGTGGACTGACCCCAGGGGAATAGGTCACTATGGACCGTCGTTAGCACTCATCGAGTGAGAGTGCCAGGAGGAAGACCAGTGCCGACGTACCAGTACCAGTGCACCGAATGCGGTGAGGGCCTCGAAGCGGTGCAGAAGTTCACCGACGACGCCCTGACCGAGTGCCCCAGCTGCAACGGCCGCCTCAAGAAGGTGTTCTCGGCGGTCGGCATCGTCTTCAAGGGCTCCGGTTTCTACCGGAACGACAGCCGTGGCTCGTCGTCGAGCAGCAGCCCGGCGACGGCGAAGTCCTCGTCGTCCTCCTCGGACACGAAGTCCTCGACCTCGTCCTCGTCGTCCTCCGACGCGAAGTCGTCGTCCTCGGGCTCTTCCTCCACCAGCAGCACGTCGGCCGCGTAGCGCCACCGCTTCCGCCCGGACCCTGCCGTCGTACGACGACCGGCGGGGTCCTGGGCGTTTCCGGGCCCGGTTAAGGTGCGGGCATGGCGAACACGGAGCACGTGGACAGCGGGGTCGGGCCGGCGGGCGGTACGGGCACGGCGGACGGCACAGCAGCGGCGGACACGGCGCATGACACGGCAGCGGCGGACACGGGGCAGGCCGATCTCGCCGGTCTGGCCGAGATCGGTGTCATCGGCGGATCGGGGTTCTACTCCTTCCTCGACGACGTGACCGAGATACAGGTCGACACCCCCTACGGACCGCCCAGCGACAACCTCTTCCTCGGCGAGATCGCCGGACGCCGCGTCGCCTTCCTCCCGCGCCACGGCCGCGCCCACCATCTGCCGCCGCACCGCATCAACTACCGCGCCAACCTCTGGGCCCTGCGCTCCGTCGGCGCGCGCCAGGTGCTCGGCCCGTGCGCGGTGGGCGGTCTGCGATCCGAGTACGGACCGGGCACGCTCCTCGTCCCGGACCAGCTCGTGGACCGTACGAAGTCCCGCTCCCAGACCTACTTCGACGGCCTCCCCCTGCCCGGTGGCGCCGTCCCGAACGTCGTGCACGTCTCGCTCGCCGACCCCTACTGCCCCGTCGGCCGCAAGGCCGCTCTCGAAGCGGCGCGCCGACGGGACTGGGAACCGGTGGACGGCGGCACCCTCGTCGTGGTCGAGGGCCCCCGCTTCTCCACCCGCGCCGAGTCGCTGTGGCACCAGGCCCAGGGCTGGTCCGTGGTCGGCATGACCGGCCACCCCGAGGCCATCCTGGCCCGCGAACTGGAGCTCTGCTACACCTCCCTGACCCTCGTGACCGACCTCGACGCCGGAGCCGAGACCGGCGAAGGCGTCTCCCACGAGGAGGTTCTCCAGGTCTTCGCCGCCAACATCGACCGCCTCCGGGGCGTCCTCTTCGAGGCGGTCGCCGCCCTGCCGCCGAACGACGGCCGCGACTGCCTGTGCACGAAGGCGCTGGGCGGGATGGATCCGGGGTTCACGCTGCCGTGACGGGGCGAGGGCCGGGGCGATGCCGGAGCGGTGCCGGGGCGGAACTCCTCGTTCGAGTGGCGAGGTTTTCCACAACCGGTGGGTGGTCCACAGGCCTCGGCGGGTCTCGCCGCGAAGCCTCATCGTGGGACCGCAAGCCGATCTCACACAGCAGGTGGTGGCCTCATGTCCCGTACTCCGTCTCCGTCCGTGCCGGTGTCCCCGAGCGGCTTCTCGCCCTCTTCCTCGCCGCATCCCTCCTCGCACTCGCCCTTGCCGTCGTCCTCCTCGCGCTCCTCGTCGTCCTCGTCGTCCTCGTCCGTACGCGTTCCGTCCTGGGCCGCCGGCCCACCCGGCACCGACGCCCCTCCCACCTGCGAGGTCCCGCAGTTCGCCCCGCTGCGGGTGCGCGGCGGAGCGCACCGCCTCCGTCGTCTCGCCCGCTGCCGGCGGCGAGCCATGGCCGCCGGCCTTGCGGTGACCGCCGCCGCCCTGTTGGTGACAGGGGCGGGCCCGAGGGAGGGGGAACGGGTCAGGGGCCACCCTGTGGCCGACCCGGTCCCCGAACGGCCCGCCCGCATGGGGACGGTGACCGCTCCGGTGCGCATCGCCGACGCCGCGACGGTACGGCTGCTGCGGCCGGGCGACCGGGTCGACGTGATCGCGGCCGAGGAGTCCACGACGGGCGGTGCCGCGAAGGTCGTGGCCCGGGGCGCCCGTGTCTCCGAGGTACCCACCGCCGACGCGGCCGAGAGCGGAGCCCTGGTCGTCCTGACCGTGCCCCGGCGCACGGCGGCCGAGCTGGCCGGCGCCGGCGCCACGTCCCGTCTGGCGGTGACCCTGTGGTGACCGCGTTCCCCGCCGCCGGACCTCAGCCGTCAAGTCGCACGATGGAGGGACCCTGTTGGACATCCGGGCCCTGCCCTGACGTAGGTTGCGGAGTCGTTTGTTCCACAACCAGCGCAGAGAGGCCTCGTGGTGAGCGTGAAGAAGGAGCCGAGCGTCTGGGAGGGCTTCAAGGCCTTCCTGATGCGGGGGAACGTCGTCGACCTGGCCGTCGCCGTGGTCATCGGCGCGGCCTTCACCAACATCGTCAACTCCGTGGTGAAGGGGGTCATCAGCCCGCTGGTGGGGGCGTTCGGCACGAAGAACCTGGACCAGTACCGCTACTGCATGAAGGACCCTTGCGAGGGCTCGGCGGACGGAACGGTCACCGAAGGCGTCGCGATCCTCTGGGGCACGGTGCTGAACGCGACGCTCACGTTCCTCATCACCGCGGCCGTCGTCTACTTCCTGATGGTGCTCCCCATGGCCAAGTACCTGGCCCGCCAGGAAGCCCGCCGGAAGGCGAAGGAGGGCACGCACGAGGTCATCGAGGTGACCGAGCTGGAGGTCCTGAAGGAGATCCGCGACGCCCTGGTGGCCCAGCGCGGTTCGGGCCACGACCGCAC
The DNA here is from genome assembly GCF_020982545.1 of Streptomyces sp. MNU76. Lineage (GTDB taxonomy): Bacteria > Actinomycetota > Actinomycetes > Streptomycetales > Streptomycetaceae > Streptomyces. Next base: position 255,543 of record NZ_JAJKLK010000022.1, read on the forward strand.
TTAGCGGAGGCGGAGACCTGCGGCGGGCGGAGTCAGATGTGGTGGGGCGGCTTCTCGTCGAGGAAGCGCTTCAGGTCGGCCGCGCTGTCGCCACCCTCGCCGGACCGCTCGCCCCAGCCGTGGTCCGAGTCGTCGGACGACGGCCGACTGAGCGGGTCGTCGAAGACCAGCGCGGCCTTGGGGTCACGCGGTTCGGGGCCGGGGGCGGGAGCGGTACTCATGCGTCCAGGGTACGGCCCCGCGCCCGGACCGCCGTCGGCCCCTCGCACGGCCCCTCCCCGGCCTCTTCGCACCCGCCTCGGGCCCGTCCGCCCACACCCTCGGTCCGCCCCGGAACGGGTGAACACCTGAGCGAGAATTCCAGCGGGTTTTCTGGTGTGCTTGGCCCCATGACGCCCAGTTCCACATCCCCGCCTCCCTCGGCTCCCGTCCCCTCCTCCGGCCCCGGAAGCGCGCCGGTGCGCAGGCTGGTCGCCCGGAGTCGCGAGGAGCACCGGGTCGCCTCGCCGCTGGAGCTCTTCTTCGACCTGTGCTTCGTCGTGGCCGTCGCCCAGGCGGGCGTGCAACTGGTCCACTCCGTCGCGGAGGCACACGCCGCCGAGGGCATCCTGAACTACGCGATGGTCTTCTTCGCCATCTGGTGGGCCTGGATGAACTTCACCTGGTTCGCGTCGGCGTACGACAACGACGACGTGCCCTACCGACTGGTGACCCTCGTCCAGATCTCGGGTGTCCTGGTCCTCGCCGCCGGGGTGGGCCGGGCCTTCGAGGACCACGACTGGTCCCTGGTCGTGCTCGGCTACGTGATCATGCGGCTGGCGATGACCGCGCAGTGGCTGAGAGCCGCGCGGACCGCGACGGACGCGGAACGGGCCACGGCCCTGCGGTACGCGGGTGGAGTGGCGCTGTGCCAGATCGGCTGGCTGGGGCTGCTGTTCCTGCCGGAGCCGACCAGACCGTGGCTGTTCCTGGTGATGGCGATCGCCGAGCTGTCCGTCCCGGTGTACGCGGAGAGAGGCTTCCAGACGTCCTGGCATCCGCACCACATCGCGGAGCGGTACGGCCTGTTCACCATCATCGTGCTGGGCGAGACGATCCTGGCGGCCACGGTCGCGGTGAAGTCGGCGGCCGACGAGAACGACGCGCTGGGGGAACTGCTGCCGATCGCGGTGGGCGGGCTGCTGATCGTCTTCTCGGCGTGGTGGATCTACTTCACCGTTCCCATCCACGGTCATCTGCGCTCCAGCAGGGAGAGCTTCCTGTGGGGGTACGGCCACTACCTGATCTTCGCGTCGGCCGCCGCGATCGGCGCGGGTCTGGAGGTCGCGGTGGAGGAGACGGTGCACAAGGCACACATCTCCACCCTGGCCGCGTCCGCGGCGGTGACGCTGCCGACGGCGCTGTACCTGATCTCGGTGTGGGCGCTGCACGCCCGCCACTTCAAGGTGGGCACGGCACAGCAGACGGTGCTGCCGCTCGCCGCGCTGGCCGTGGTGATGTGCACCTTCCTGGGGCACTGGGCGGTGCCGGCGGCGGGTGCCGTGTCGGCGGTGACGGTCGCGGTCGGGGTGACGCTCACCGCCCGGGGCCACGAGCCAAGGCCCGCGCGGGCCCACGACAACCGAGACGCTCATGGCAGTTGACGCGTTGACCGATGTGTTCGGCCTGCGGGTCGGGCACGCGACCCGGGTCGGCGGGGGCTGGCTGACCGGTACCACGGTCGTGCTGGCTCCGGAGGGCGGCGTGGTCGCGGCCGTGGATGTGCGCGGCGGCGGGCCCGGCACGAAGGAGACGGACGCGCTCGATCCGCGCAACCTGGTGCAGAAGGTCGAGGCGGTGGTGCTGACCGGCGGCAGCGCGTACGGGCTGGACTCCGCGTCGGGGGTGATGGCCTGGTTGGAGGAGCGCGGACGGGGCGTGCGGGTGGGCCGTGAACCGGCGCACGTGGTGCCGGTCGTGCCGGCCGCCTGTGTCTTCGACCTGGGCCGGGGCGGCGACTTCAAGGCGAGACCTGATGCCGCCCTCGGCCGGGCCGCGGTCGAGGCGGCGGACGCGAGCGGGCCCGGCGCCCCGGTGGCGGAGGGATGTGTGGGGCCGGGACGGGGGCGACGGTCGGGCTGCTCAAGGGCGGCATCGGCACGGCGAGCACCGTGCTGGACTCGGGGATCACGGTGGCCGCGCTGGTGGTGGCCAACGCGGCGGGATCGGTGACGGACCCGGAGACGGGGGTGCTGTACGGGGAGCTGTTCCAAGGGCGTGCGAGGTATCCGGCGCCGGAGGCGCACGGGAGAGCGCGTCGCCGCCTGGTCGAGGCCGCCGCGAAGAGTCCCCCTCCCCCGATGAACACCACGCTGGCCGTGGTCGCCACCGACGCCGACCTGAGCCGCGCCCAGGCCCAGAAGCTGGCCGGCACGGCACACGACGGCATCGCCCGCGCCGTACGCCCCGTGCACCTGCTCAACGACGGGGACACCGTGTTCACCCTGGCGACAGGCGTGCGCCCGTTGCCACCCGAGGCCGGCCCCCTCGCCCTGAACGAACTCCTGTCGACAGGAGCCGACTTGGTGACCCGAGCGATCGTACGAGCGGCACGTGCGGCCGAGTCGGTGACGGGCCCGGGCGGAGTGTGGCCGTCGTACGGGGAGTTGTACGGGAGGGGTTGAGGGGCGAGGGCGGGAGGAGTCGAGAAGCGGGGTGGGGGGGGGAGGGCCCCGGGGATTGCGGAGGCCGGTGGTTGCCGTCTGGCCGTAGGCGATTGTCCCGGTTCTGTCACGTGGTGCCCCGAGAAGGCAACGGGGGGAACCCGCTCGGCCGCCGCTCGCTCTATGTCCACGTACCGGAGCGGATGACGTGGATCGCCTAGAAGCGAAGAAGCTGGAGCAGATCGTGACAAGGCCGAAGATTGCTGTACGGCGGGCACTGGGGACCTGTGCCGTGCTGGTGGTCGGTGCGCTGACCCTCACCGGTTGTGGCGGGGACGCCCAGGCGGACAACAAGAGTGGTGGCAAGGGGACTTCGGCCGAGGACACGTCGGCGCGGATCACGATCTCCGCGAAGGACGGTTCGACGGGCGCGTCCATCAATGCGACCGGCGTGAAGGTCAGCGGCGGCAAGCTGACCGACGTGAAGATGACCGTCGCGGAGGGCGGCGCGGCCGTGCCGGGCGAGATATCGGCGGACGGGCGGTCCTGGAAGCCGAAGGAGCAGTTGGAGCGCGGCACGAAGTACCGGATCTCGGCGGCGGCGAAGAACGCCGACGGGAAGACGTCGGCGGCCAACTCGATCTTCACGACCGTGTCGACGGCCAACAGCTTCATCGGGACGTACACGCCGGACAACGGCACCACGGTCGGGGTGGGGATGCCGGTGTCGTTCACCTTCGACAAGGCGATCACGGACCGCAAGGCCGTGCAGTCGCACATCACGGTGAAGTCGAGCAGCGGGCAGGAGGTGGTGGGGCACTGGTTCGGGGCGCAGCGGCTCGACTTCCGGCCCGAGGAGTACTGGAAGGCCGGTTCCAAGGTCACGATGAAGATCGACCTGGACGGCGTGGAGGGCGCGAACGGGCTCTACGGGGTGCAGGACAAGACCGTCACGTTCACGGTCGGCCGGTCGCAGGTGTCCACGGTCGACGTGAACACCCAGACCATGACGGTGGTGCGGGACGGAAAGACGATCAAGACCGTGCCGATCTCGGCCGGCGCCGCGGCGACCCCGACGTACAACGGTCAGATGGTGATCTCGGAGAAGTTCCGGCAGACGCGGATGAACGGGTCGACGGTGGGCTTCGGCGGTGAGTACGACATCTCGGACGTGCCGAACGCGATGCGGCTGACGACGTCGGGCACCTTCGTCCACGGCAACTACTGGTACAACCAGGGCAACCCGCCGTTCGGGCGGCAGGGCACCAGCCACGGCTGCATCGGTCTCGCGGACGCCCGGGGCGCGAGCAGTGACACGCTCGGCAAGTGGTTCTTCGACAGCTCGCTCATCGGGGACGTGGTGACGGTGAAGAACTCCCCCGACAAGACGGTCGCGCCGGACAACGGCCTCAACGGCTGGAACATGCCGTGGAGCGAGTGGACGGCGGGGGCCGCCATCTGACCACGTCTTTCCGGTAGTTCGTCGGGCCGCGCGGGAACCAACCGCGCGGCTCCGGCGTTTTACGGGCGTACGTTTTCTCGGTTCCCGGACATGATGTCCGACCGAGGGGCTACGGTATGCACCCACAAGGTGACATGCAGCAACGCCGGGAGAAGCCTTGAGCGTTCCGTACGAGACGGCAGCGTACGAGCCACCCGAGTCGCCCGAGTCTCCTGAGGAGCACCTCGCGCGACTCCTCGGCCGCGCCCTGAACTCCTTCGAGCTGCCCGACGAGACCATACGGCAGCTCGACTGCGCCCTCGCGCACGACAGCTCGCTGCACTCCGCGCACTACAGTTCGGGGCTGCATCGGGCGACGTACCGGCACACCTGGCTGCTCGCCGACGGTTCGGCCGTCACCCTGTGGGAGCTGGTGCACAACACGGTGCCGGGCAGTGACACCCAGCACGAGGTGTACACGGACGACGAGGAGCTGCGGGCCGCCACCGCGCGGCTGCCGCTGCCGCCGGACGCCCCCGACTTCGAGCTGCCCGTCACGGTGGAGCTGGCGGCGTTCCCCGAGCCGCGCCACGCGTACGTGCCGGATGATTCGGCGGATCACGCCCGCCGGCTGCTGCGGCGCGCGGAGAACCCGGATCCTCCCGGGGACGAGCTGGCCACTCTGCTGCTGCGGACCGCGTTCGCGCACGAGATCACCCAGGCGTTCGGCCGCCCGCACCGTCCCGCGCGCCGAGGTCGGCCTGGTCTCAGTTTCTCGCTCTACGAGCACGCCTTCCTGCTCACCGACGGGCAGGAGATCTCCCTCTGGGAGGTCGAGCACACGGCCACTCCGGACGGCCGTCACATGTGCGAGGTGTACGTCTCGGAGGACGCGGCCCGGGACGCGATGGAGCGCCGCGCGGGGACGCTCGGCTAGCCGACCGGGTCGGCCTCGCGGGAGCGGTGTGCTCAGGCCAGGCGGTCGTCGCTGAACTGACGGGCCAGGAACGCGAACGCGTCCTGTTCCGCCGGGGTCAGCTCCACGTGTTCCACGTGGGGGCCCTTGCGGAGCTGGTGGGGCAGTCCGCGCAGGCGCTGTCCGCGTCGGCGGGCCAGTTCGGCGAAGCGGCCTCGGTGGATGTCGCGGTCGCGGCGCAGTACGCGGACGAGCACGGCGACCCAGATGACCGCGGCGAGGGCGAGGGCGGTCCCGCCCATCAGCTGAAGTATCGACACGTGCTCAGGCATGCCGTCCAGTAGACACCACCGGATGGGACTTTGAGCCCGGACCGTGACGTATCTCGCAGGTACGGCTTACACGTCACACAGGTTGTAAAGGATCTCAAAGGGGCGCACGGGGCAGAAACACGAACGGCCGCGGCCCCCTCGCGTGGGAGGGGGCCGCGGCCGTCGTACGGTCCCGGGTTCAGGCCGCGACCGGTTCCTTCGTCTCCGCGGTGGCGGCGGGGGCGGACTGCGGGGCCGCGCCCGGCTGGGTCTTGCGCATGCCCTTCAGGACGATGACCAGGCCGGCCGTGAGGGCCGTGCCGATCGCGATGGCGAGCAGGTAGAGGAACGGCTTGCCGATCAGCGGGGTGACCCAGATGCCGCCGTGCGGGGCGCGCAGGGTCGAGCCGAAGGCCATGGCCAGCGCGCCGGTGACCGCGCCGCCCGCCATGGAGGCGGGGATCACGCGCAGCGGGTCGGCGGCGGCGAACGGGATCGCGCCCTCGGAGATGAACGAGGCGCCCAGCACCCAGGCCGCCTTGCCGTTCTCGCGCTCGGCGGTGGTGAACAGCTTCTTGCGGACGGTGGTGGCGAGGGCCATGCCCAGCGGCGGGACCATACCGGCCGCCATGACCGCCGCCATGATCTTCATCGCGGAGTCGCTGGGGTCCTGCACGGCGATACCGGCGGTGGCGAAGGCGTAGGCGACCTTGTTGACCGGGCCGCCGAGGTCGAAGCACATCATCAGGCCGAGGAGGACGCCGAGCAGGATCGCGTTGCTGCCGGAGAGGCCGCTGAGCCAGTCCGTCATGCCCTTCTGGGCCTCGGCGATGGGCTTGCCGATCACCACCAGCATCAGGAAGCCGACGATCATCGAGGAGACGAGCGGGATGACGACCACCGGCATGATGCCGCGCAGCACCGGCGGGATCTTGATCCGCTGGATGGCGAGGACGACCCCGCCGGCGATCAGACCGGCGACCAGGCCGCCGAGGAAACCGGCGTTGATGTTGGCGGCGATCATGCCGCCGACGAAGCCGGGGACGAGTCCGGGCCGGTCCGCCATGCCGTAGGCGATGTATCCGGCGAGGACGGGGATCAGGAAGCCGAAGGCGACGGCGCCGATCTGGAACAGCAGGGCCGCCCAGCTGGTGACCTGCAGCCAGTCGAAGTGCTCGGTGACCGGCTTGGCGCTGTTGATCTCCCAGCCGCCGATCGCGAAGCCGAGGGCGATGAGCAGACCGCCCGCGGCGACGAACGGGACCATGTAGCTGACGCCGGACATCAGCCACTTGCGCAGCTTGGTGCCGTAGCCGTCGCCGGATTCGCCCGCGCGGTCGACGGGGGTGCCGCCGGGGCGGGCGGCGGTGACCTCGCCGCGTTCGGCCTTGCCGCGGACCTCGGAGATCAGTTCGGCGGGGCGGTTGATGCCCGCCTTCACCCCGACGTCGACGGTGGGCTTCCCGGCGAACCGGTCCTTCTCCCGTACGGGGACGTCGTGGGCGAAGATCACGCCGTCGGCGGCGGCGATGACGGCCGGGTCGAGACGGGTGAAGCCGGCCGAGCCCTGGGGCTCTACGACGATCTCGACGTCACCGGCGTCGCGGCCCGCGTTCTCCAGCGACTCGGCGGCCATGTAGGTGTGGGCGATGCCGGTGGGGCAGGAGGTGACGGCGACGATTCGGAAGGGGCGGACCTCCTCGGCGGGGGCCGCCGCTTCGGGCGCCGCCGGGACTGTCGCGGCCGGGGTGGCCGGGGTAGCCGCTTCGGGGGTCGCCGGGGCCGGGGTCGTGCTGACCGCGGCGGCATCGGGGAGGCCGTTCCGCCCGACACCGCCGCGGAGTCTTCGGTGCCCGCGGTGCTCTTGCTGCCCTCGGCGCCTGCGGCGCTCTCGGCCGGGGCGTCGCCCCGGATCAGGGCGGCGGCGCGGGCGGCGTCGTCCACGGCGCGCAGCACGTCCGTGAACTCGGTGTTCATGAGCTGGCGGGCGAGGGAGGAGAGGATCGTCAGGTGCGCGTCGTCCGCGCCCGCCGGGGCGGCGATCAGGAAGATCAGGTCGGCAGGGCCGTCGGGTGCGCCGAAGTCGACGCCGGCCGCGCTGCGGCCGAAGGCGAGGGTCGGCTCGGTGACGTGCTCGCTGCGGCAGTGCGGGATGCCGATGCCGCCGTCGAGGCCGGTCGGCATCTGCGCCTCACGGGCCGCCACGTCGGCCAGGAAGCCGTCCAGGTCGGTGACCCGGCCCTGCGTCACCATGCGCTCGGCGAGGGCACGCGCCGCCGCTTCCTTCGTATCGGCGGACAGGTCGAGGTCGACCAGGTCCGCGGTGATCATCTCGCTCATCGCGGGCTCCTTCGCACGCGTATCGCCCGGGGCTGGGGTGGGCGGGGTGGGAACGGAAGTGTGGGGGCGGGGCCACGAGGGCCGACGGAGGGAGGGGAGGAGCGGGGCGGCGGGTAAGGCAAAACGAAGGTTCGTTCGCGTGCCGCCGCCGACGCCGCAAGCCTGGCGCCGACGCCGTCTCAGGCCGCCCGCTCGGGCGCACGCCGAGGGCCGCCGAAAACGAAGGTTCGTTCGCGGACCGCCGCCCACCCGGCCCGACCGCACCTCACCCGGGCCAACTCCCCCAAAACGAAGGTTCGTTCGCGGACACCCACTCCCGGCGCCCCTCATGACGCCGGCTCCCTCAGCACCCGGTCCGTGGGCACCTCCCGGGTCACCGTCACCGCCGCCGGGTCCAGGTCGGCGGGGGTGGGCATGACACTGCCCGGGAGTTGCACGGCCGCGGCGCCGTGGGCCACGGCCGAGGCGAGGGCCGTCGGGCCCTGGCCGCCGGCGATGAGGAAGCCGGCGAGGGAGGAGTCGCCGGCGCCGACGTTGCTGCGGACGGTGTCGACGCGGGCGGTGCCGTACCAGGAGCCGTCGGCGTCGACGAGGAGTTGGCCGTCGGCGCCGAGGCTGGCCAGTACCGCGGCGGCGCCCATCCCGCGGAGTTCCTCGGCGGCCTTGACGGCGTCGCCGACGGTGGTGAGAGGGCGGCCCACGGCTTCGGCGAGTTCCTCGGCGTTGGGCTTGACGACGTCGGGGCGTTCGCGGAGCGCGGCGAGGAGGGCCGGGCCGGAGGTGTCCAGAGCGATGCGGGCGCCGGCGGCGTGGGCGCGGGCGACGAGTTCGGCGTACCAGGAGGGGGCGAGGCCGCGCGGGAGGCTGCCGCAGCAGGCGATCCAGGAGGCGTCGGCGGACTGGGCGCGGACGGTCTCCAGGAGGAGTTCCTGTTCGGCGGCGGAGAGTTCCGGCCCGGGGGCGTTGATCTTCGTCAGGACGCCGTCGGCCTCGGCGAGGGCGATGTTGGAGCGGGTCGCCCCGGCGACCGCCACGCGGGCGACCTCGATGCCCTGTGCGTCGAGCAGGTCCGCGACGAGTGCGCCGGGCGCGCCGCCGAGGGGCAGTACGGCCACGGTCCGGCGCCCGGCGGCGGCGACGGCTCGGGAGACGTTGACGCCCTTGCCGCCCGGGTCCATGCGTTCGCCGGTGGCCCGGATGACCTCGCCGCGGTCGAGGGAGGGGACCTCGTAGGTGCGGTCGAGGGAGGGGTTGGGGGTGACGGTGAGGATCATGAGCGGTGGTCCTTCCGGCCGTTGGCGCCGGAGCCGTCGGGGCCGCCCGAGCCGGCGGAGTTGCCCGAGCCGCCCGGGCCGCCGGTGGGTTCGGTGCCCGGGACGCGCAGCACTTCGGTGCCCTTGCGTTCGATGGTGAGGGCGTCCTCGGGGCTCAGGCCGGAGTCGGTGATCAGCAGGTCCACGTCGCTCAGGTCACCGAAGCGGGCGAAGTGTTCCTGGCCGTGCTTGGAGGAGTCGGCGAGCAGCACCACGCGGCGGGCGGCGCTCACGGCCGCCCGTTTCACGGCGGCCTCGGCGAGGTCGGGGGTGGTCAGGCCGTGGTCGGCGGAGAAGCCGTTGGCGGCCACGAAGAGGACGTCGGCGCGGATCTCGCCGTAGGCGCGGAGCGCCCAGGCGTCGACGGCGGCACGTGTGCGGTGGCGGACGCGGCCGCCGACGAGGTGGAGCTGGATGCCGGGGTGGTCGGCGAGGCGGGCGGCGATCGGCAGGCTGTGCGTGACCGCGGTGAGCGTGGCCTCCAGGGGGATGGCGGCGGCGAGGCGCGCGATCGTCGTACCGGCGTCGAGGACGACGGTGCCGTCGTTCGGGAGTTCGACGAGGGCGGCCTGGGCGATGCGGTCCTTCTGGTCGGCCGCGGTGCTCTCGCGTTCGGCGAGGTCGGGCTCGAAGTCCAGGCGGCCGGCGGGGATCGCGCCACCGTGCACCCGCTGGACGAGGCCGGCGCGGTCGAGGGCCTTCAGGTCGCGGCGGATCGTCTCGGCCGTGACCTGGAACTCCTCCGCCAGCGACACCACGTCCACCCGGCCGCCGTCACGGGCGAGCCGGAGGATCTCCTGCTGCCGCTCCGGTGCATACATGCCCGTTCGCCTCCGACTGATGCCCGACTCTGTGGTTTCGCTCGGAGGCTACGCCTGGATTTCCAGAAAGTAAACAGGTTCGGGCAACACTCGGACGACTCGGACATGATCGGGCGTGACACGGACGGCGAGGGGCCCCGCACCACATCGGGTGCGGGGCCCCTCGCGTGCTCCTCGCGGGCACGTGTCTATTCGGCCGAGGCGGCCGGATCCCCGGCGTCGGCGAACTCCCCGGTGCTCGCGGCGGAGCGTCCCGGCAGGGCGAACATCAGCAGGAAGATCGCGACCAGGACCGCCGCCACCCAGCCGAGCGCGTACTCGAAGGCGTCGACGAAGGCGGGGCCGATGTCGGCCGGCGCGAGACGGTCGTCCATGACGCCGAAGAAGACCACGGCGACCAGACCCAGCCCGAGGGCGTTGCCCATCTGCTGGACCGTGCTGATCAGCCCGGACGCGGAACCGGCGTGCTCACGCGGCACCCCGGAGAGGATCGCGTCGGTCAGCGGGGCGACGATGAGCCCCATGCCCGCGCCCATCACGATCAGCGGGAGTGCCATCTGCCAGGGGGTGATGGCGAGGCCGTACCGTTCGGACTCCGCCAGGTAGAGGATCACACCGGCCGCCATCAGCAGCGCGCCCGCCTGGAGGACCTTGCGGCCGAAGCGCGGGACGAGTTTCTGGACGGACATCCCGGCCGCGACCGACACCGCGAGGGAGAACGGGATGCCGATGAGGCCGGCCTTCAGGACGCTCCAGCCGAGGCCGGTCTGGAGGTAGAGGGTCCAGACGAGGAAGAAGACGCCGAGGGCGATCCCGAACACGGTCTGGACGGCGATACCGGCCGCGAAGCTCTTCACCCGGAACAGGGACAGTTCGATCAGCGGAGAGCCGTCGCGCGCCGCCTTGCGCCGCTCGTACGCCACCAGCGCCGCGAACACGCCGAGCGAGCCCGCCATCGAGACGTGGCCCCACAGCGGCCAGCCCGTCTCGTGGCCCCGGGTGAGCGGGTAGAGGAGCATCAGCAGCCCGCCGGTGACGAGCGCGACGCCGACGAGGTCCAGCTTCAGGGCGTGCGGGGCCTTCGACTCGGCGATGAAACGGCGGCCCAGGATCAGCCCCGCGACACCGACCGGGAGGTTGATCAGGAAGATCGCCCGCCATTCGAGGCCGAGCGGGTTCCAATCGATGAGCAGGGCGCCGAGCAGGGGGCCGGAGACCGCGCCGAGGCCCACGATCGCGCCGAACAACCCGAAGACCTTGCCGCGTTCGTGCGCCGGGAAGGTCGCGTGCACGATCGACAGGACCTGCGGCACCATCAGCGCGGCGGTCGCGCCCTGCGCGATCCGGGCCGCCACCAGCATCTCCGGGGTCGCGGCGAGCCCGCACAGCGCGGAGGCGAGCGTGAAGCCGCCGATGCTGAGGAGGAAGATCCGGCGGCGGCCGTGGATGTCGCCGAGCCGACCGCCGGTGACGAGGCCGGCGGCGAACGCGAGGGCGTACCCGGCGGTGATCCACTGGATCTGGCTGAAGCTGGCGGCTTCGCTCCGTTGGATGGAGGGGACGGCGATGTTGACGATGGTGACGTCGACGAGGTCCATGAAGGCGGCCGTCATGACGATGGCGAGGGCGATCCATCGGCGACGGTCGGCTCCGCCGGAGGATGCGTCAGGGGGTGCGTCGAGCGCCGTCGGAGCTTCTGCCGGGGGTTCCGTGCGGGTCGTTCGTGGCTGATCGCACCCACGCGACGGAGTCGCAGATGTATCAGCCTCGCGCCCCTTCAGGGCGCTCGTTGTCGAGGTCATGGCTTGAAAGTAAAGGCCGAGTAGGTCAGATTGTGTCCTAGTGATCCGGCATGCTCGGGGGCATGACTACCGACACTCCTGCGCGGCTCCTCCAGCTCCTCTCCCTCCTGCAGACGCCACGCGAGTGGCCCGGTGGTGAGCTCTCGGAGCGGCTCGGGGTCTCGCGGCGCACCGTCCGGCGGGACATCGACCGACTGCGGGAACTGGGGTATCCCGTGCAGGCGACGATGGGGGCCGACGGCGGCTACCGGCTGGCCGCGGGGAAGGCCATGCCCCCGCTCGTGCTGGACGACGAGGAGGCGGTCGCGATCGCGGTGGGGCTGCGGGCCGGGGCCGGGCACGCCGTGGAGGGGGTGGACGAGGCCTCCGTACGGGCGCTCGCCAAGCTGGAACAGGTGCTGCCGTCGCGGCTGCGCCACCGGGTCTCCACCTTGCAGGCCGCCACCACTCCCCTGACCAGTGGTGACGGGGCGACCGTGACGCCCGAGACGCTGACCGTGATGGCCTCGGCGGTGGCGGGGCACGAGCGGTTGCGGTTCGCCTACCGCTCCGGCGACGGGACGGACTCGCGTCGCCACTGCGAGCCGTACCGGCTCGTGTCGACCGGGCGCCGCTGGTATCTCGTCGCGTACGACCTCGACCGCGCCGACTGGCGGACCTTCCGGGTGGACCGGGTCGAGGAACCCTTCGCCACGGGCGCCCGGTTCGCGCCGCGCGAGCTGCCGGCGGGGAGCGCGGAGGAGTATCTGAAGCAGTCGATCTACCAGCGGCAGGAGACGTACGAGTGCGACGTCACCTTCGCCGCGCCGGCCGAGGTCGTCGCGGCCCGGGTGCCCCGCTGGGTCGGTACGCCCGAGCCCGTCGACGAGCACAGCTGCCGGTTGCGGGCCTCCGTGGGTGACTCCGTGGAGTGGCTGGCGTTCCGGCTCGCGATGCTCGACTGCGAGTTCACGGTGCATCAGCCGCCGGAACTGGTCTCTTACGTAAGGGAGTTGGGGGCGCGGCTGACGCGGGCGGCGGGGGACGTCGAAGGGTGAGGCGCGGGTGACAATGCCTCTGACGTGCGGAGACGGCCCTCACCGGGCTCCGGCGGAGTGGGGCTCTGTGGCAGAATCTGCCGCTCGGGTCACCCCGGGGTTCAGGTCCGGGGTGGCCCGTCGGCGTACAAGGCAGGAAAAGCGGCGACGGCGACGGGAACAGTGGTGGCGGCGGCCTCGGCGGGCGGAAATCGAGCCGGGCTTCGGCGCCAGGGGGGGGGAGGCGCCGAAGCCCGGCTCTGGGAGAGTCCCGGCGCTGGGGGGAGAGCGTCGGGACTCGGCTTCGGATGACTGTGGTCGCGGTGGTCGAACTCCGGGTCCCGGGCCTGAGGCTCCGGGCCGGTGAAGTCCGGGCCCGGAAGTCTTGTGCCCCGGGAACGGGGAGTTGAAGCGACGTAGTACGGCCAAGTAGCGGCGTAGTACGGCCAATCGGCGGCAAGGTACAGCCAAACGTGGCCGGCGTGCGGTCAGGCGTGGACAGCGGGCGGACATTCGGCCCGTCATGTCGATCATCCGCCAGTCATGGCCGACGCACTGCCGAGGTGTGGGCGGAGAGGCCGGGCCGGGCCCCGTGGCGGCCCCAGGGGGGCGGGCCGTGACGGGGCCCTGGTCGGTGTGCGGCCGGATCAGGCGGCGGCGTCGAAGCCGGTGTCGCGGGCGAGCTTCTTCAGTTCGAGCAGGGCGTGCTTCTCGATCTGGCGGATCCGCTCGCGGGTGAGACCGTGCTCCTTGCCGACCTCGGTGAGGGTGCGCTCGCGGCCGTCCTCGATGCCGTACCGCATCTTGATGATGGACGCGGTGCGCTGGTCGAGGCGCCCGATGAGACTGTCCAGCTCCTCGCTGCGCAGCAGCGTGAGCACGGACTGCTCGGGCGAGACCGCGGAGGTGTCCTCCAGCAGGTCGCCGAACTGGGTGTCGCCGTCGTCGTCCACCGACATGTTCAGCGAGACCGGGTCGCGGGCCCAGTCGAGGACGTCGGTGACACGGTCCGCGTTGGAGCCCAGCTCGGCGGCGATCTCGGCGGGCTCGGGGTCGCGCCCGTGCTCACGGTTGAACTCGCGCTGCACACGGCGGATCCGGCCCAGCTCCTCGACCAGGTGCACGGGCAGCCGGATGGTGCGCGACTGGTCCGCGATCGACCGGGTGATGGCCTGACGGATCCACCAGGTGGCGTACGTCGAGAACTTGAAGCCCTTGCGGTAGTCGAACTTCTCCACCGCGCGGACCAGGCCCGCGTTGCCCTCCTGGATGAGGTCGAGCAGGGGCAGACCACTGCGCGGATAGCGCCGGGCGACGGCCACGACGAGGCGCAGGTTCGACCGTATGAAGATGTCCTTGGCCCGCTCGCTGTCGGCGACGAGGGCTTCGAGCTCTTCGCGGGTCGCGTCCGCCTTGGCCTCCTCCTCGCCGTCGAGGATCTGCTGGGCGAACACGCCCGCCTCGATGACCTGGGACAGCTCGACTTCCTTGGCGGCGTCGAGCAGCGGTGTACGCGCGATCTCGTCGAGGTACATGCCGACCAGGTCGCGGTCGGCGATCTCGCCGCCAGAGGCGCGAACGCTGCGAGCCGCGTCGGTCCGGCCGGAGGCGGACGAACGACGAGCGGCGACGGCACGGGTTGCCATGCGTGCTCCCTTGCGATGGTGGGCTGGCAGGGTCGTGTCTGTTCCTACGTGTGTCTTGATGCGGCCGCTCGGACACTCTCCCGAGTGCCCTGCTTCCGAAGGAAACAACGACTGGAATCAGGACAGAATTCCCAACCCGTCCCACTATTTTTCTGATCTTGCAGTACCCTGTGCCGCCACAGGAGGGGGCGTGATGTCAGCGGAGCCCGTAGAGGTGCAGGTCAGACCAGGAGTCGAGACCGACCTCGCCGTTCTCACCGACATCTACAACCACTACGTCCGTGAGACGCCCATCACATTCGATACCGCTGTCTTCACTCCGGAAGAGCGCCGCCCTTGGCTGCTCTCCCACCTTGAAGACGGACGGCATCGCCTGATGGTTGCCGTCGAGACGGGTTCACAGCGGATTCTGGGATACGCCACGAGCAGCGCGTTTCGCACGAGGCCGGCGTACGGCACCTCGGTGGAGGTGTCGGTGTACCTCGCCCCGGACGCGGGCGGCCGGGGCGTGGGCACGCTGCTGTACAAGGCGCTGTTCGAGGCGCTCGTCGACGAGGACGTCCATCGCGCCTACGCGGGCATCGCCCAGCCGAATCCGCCGTCGACCCGGCTGCACGAGCGCTTCGGGTTCCGGTACGTCGGCACCTATCGCGAGGTCGGGCGGAAGTTCGGCCGGTACTGGGACGTGGCGTGGTACGAGAAGGAGCTGTGACTTCCTCGGCTCACTGCTCGGCGGCGGCCAGGGAGTCCCTCATGGTCTTCGCGGTGGTGCGGGGGTCATAGCCGTCGGGCACCCCTTCGACCAGGATGATGTCGCCCTGGATGTGGCGTGAGCGCAGCGGGGCGATCTCCTGGTACGCGGGCGAGTCCCACCAGGCGCGCGCCTCGGCGATGCCGGGGAAGCCGATCACCACGACGGCTCCGGGCCAGCTCCCCTCCTTCACCTCGTGCGGGGTGACGTGCACGAGGAAGCGTCCGCCGTACGGCTCGAATGTGGCGGGGATGCGCTCGATGTACTCGGCGATCTCCGGGTGCGGGGCGGCGTCCTTGAGGTGGGCAATGGCGTAGGCGGGCATGCGCGTCCCTCCGGTCGGTCCGTCCGCCGACAGGGGCGACCCCGTCGAGGGCGGCCCCCGTCGGTCGGGGCGGTCGGGCTGTGTACGTCGTCGAGCCTGGCAGGCGTACGGGCCCGGGTCGATGACCTGTCAGGTAATCGCCCCCGGCCCGCGTCGTGCCCGTTCCCCGTATCCGCCGTACGCGCGTCCCGTACCCGCGTACCCGTACCCGCGCCCGCGCCCGCGCCCGCGCCCGCGCCCGCGCCCGCGCCCACGCCCACGCCCACGCCCACGCCCACGCCCACAGTGTCAGCCGAACTGGACCGAGCGCTTCGCCAGGCCCATCCAGAAGCCCTCGATCACCGACTTCTGGGCGTCGAGTTCGCCGGCCGCCTCGGCCGCGCCCATGGTGACGAAGAGGGGGGCGAAGTGCTCCGTGCGGGGGTGGGCCAGCCGTCCGGCCGGGGACTTGTGGAGGAAGTCCAGGAGGGCGTCCCAGTCACGGGACTCCAGGGCCCGGCGGCCCCAGTCGTCGAACTCGGTGGACCAGGTCGGCACCCCGGCCTGCCGCAGGGCGGCGAGGTTGTGGGTGAAGAAGCCGGAGCCGATGATCAGCACGCCCTCGTCGCGCAGGGGCGCGAGCTTGCGGCCGACGTCCATCAGCTTCAGCGGGTCCAGGGTCGGCATGGAGATCTGCAGGACCGGTATGTCGGCGTCGGGGTACATCTCGACGAGGGGGACGTACGCGCCGTGGTCGAGGCCCCGGTCCGGGATGTCCTGGACGGGGGTACCGGGGGCCTGGAGCAGCTTGCGGACCGAGGCCGCGAGCTCCGGGGCGCCCGGAGCGCCGTACTGGACCTGGTAGTAGTGCTCGGGGAAGCCCCAGAAGTCGTAGACCAGGGGGACGGTGTGGACCGCGCCGAGGGCGAGGGGGGCCTCCTCCCAGTGGGCGGAGACCATGAGGACGGCCTTGGGGCGGGGCAGTTTCGCGGCCCAGGCGGCGAGTTCGCCGGGCCAGATCGGGTCGTCGGCGAGCGGCGGGGCCCCGTGACTCAGGTACAGGGCGGGCATGCGCTCGACGGTGGCGGCGGACATAGGGGTGACTCCCTCAATACATGCGCGACGCACACGACACACACGCCTCGGTGGGCCCGGCAGCCGCTTCTGTCTCCTTGGGCACGCCCGGCATTCCAGGCGCTTGAGACCTCTCCCGACTCCCCAGTAGTTGAAGTCTCAATAGTTCTTGTTTCACGTTACATCCTCATAGTTCAAATTTCAAGGAGGGCCCTCGTACAGTGGGGGCATGAAGACCGCATCCGCCGACGAAGAACCCCGCTGGCTCACCGACGAGGAGCAGCGCACCTGGCTCGCTTATGTGCACGCCAAAACCCTGCTCGAAGACCATCTCGACCGCCAGTTGCAGCGTGACGCGGGCATGCCGCACCTCTACTACCACATGCTCGTGGTGCTGTCCGACGCGCCGCAGCGGCGGCTGCGGATGACGGAACTGGCGATGCATATGAAGATCACGCGTTCGCGCCTGTCGCATGCCGTGGCCCGGCTGGAGAAGAACGGGTGGGTGCGGCGCGAGGACTGCCCCGTGGACAAGCGGGGGCAGTTCGCGGTTCTCACGGACGGCGGGTACGAGACGCTCCGCAAGAGCGCGCCCGGACATGTGGCGGCCGTGCGGCAGGCGATGTTCGACCGGTTGTCGCCGGAACAGCGGAACGCCCTCGGCGAGATCATGGAGATCGTCGCGGAGGGGCTTCAGCCGTCGGAGGCGGGGGCGGATCTGCCTTGGCTGCGGTAGGGGGTCTTCCCGTGTGGATCTTGTCGCGGATTCCGTCGTGGAGATGTGCGGGTGAGGGGGCTGGTCGCGCAGTTCCCCGCGCCCTGACGGGACGCGTCGCCTGACGGGACGCGGGGGTGGAGCAGGGGCTTTGGCGCTCCTGCTCCACCCGTTCCGTCATCGGTGTCCGTCGGGGGCCGGGTCGGGGGCCGGTGCCGTGGTCAGTGGGCGATCACCGGGACCTTGACCTCGTCCGTCGCGTCCACGCCCTCGGCCGTGGTCGCCGTCATGTCGGGCTTGCCCGTCGTGACGAAGGTGAAGGCGATGGCGGCGGAGGTCACGAGGATGCCCACGGCGAACCAGATGGCGTTGGTGTACCCGTGGACCATGCCCTGGAGCTGGACCAGCTGGGCCGCCGGCTTCGAGGTGGCCGAGCCGATGTGGTCCGCGACGTAGGACGTGGTGGCGGAGGCCGCGATGGTGTTCAACAGGGCCGTACCGATGGCGCCACCGACCTGCTGGGAGGTGTTGACCATGGCGGAGGCCACGCCCGCGTCACGCGCCTCGACCCCGTAGGTCGCCAGGGACATCGCCGGCATGAACGCCGTACCCATACCGAGGCCGAGCAGCAGCTGGGCCGGCAGCAGCAGGGTGGTGTACGAGGAACCGACCTCCATCTGGGTCAGCAGGAGCATGCCGAGACCGGCGACCAGGAAGCCCGGGGCCATCAGCAGGCGCGGCGGGACCCGGGTCATCAGACGGGTGCCGATCTGCGTCGAGCCGATGATCATGCCCGCGATCATGGGCAGGAAGGCGAAGCCGGTCTTGACCGGGGAGTACCCCTTCACGATCTGCAGGTAGTAGGTCAGGAAGAGGAACAGGCCGAACATCGCGATGATCGCGAGGCCGAGGGAGAGGTAGACACCGCCACGGTTGCGCTCGGTGATCACGCGCAGGGGCAGCAGCGGGGCCTTGACCTTGGACTCGACGAACACGAAGGCCGCGAGGAGCACCGCCGAGGCGACGAACAGGGTGATCGTCATCGAGTCGCCCCACCCGTCGGACTCGGCCCGCGTGAAGCCGTAGACCAGGGAGACCAGGCCCAGGGTGGACAGGACGACGCCGGGGATGTCGAGCGGGGAGCGGTTGCGGCCGCCCGCGGGCTCACGGATGACGAAGTACGCGCCGACCGCGGCGATCACCGCGAACGGGATGTTGACGAAGAACGTCCAGCGCCAGTCCAGGTACTCGGTGAGGAAGCCGCCGAGGATCAGGCCCACGGCGCCGCCGCCACCGGCGATCGCGCCGTAGATGCCGAACGCCTTGGCGCGCTCCTTGGCGTCGGTGAACATCACCGCGAGGAGGGAGAGCGCGGCGGGCGCGAGCAGCGCGCCGAAGGCGCCCTGGAGCGCGCGGGCGCCCAGCATCATCGCCTCACCGGTGGCCGCGCCGCCCAACGCGGAGGCGCCGGCGAAGCCGATCAGTCCGGTGACGAAGGTGCGCTTGCGGCCCCAGAGGTCGGAGATACGGCCGCCGAAGAGGAGCAGACCGCCGAAGGCCAGGGCGTACGCGGTGATGACCCACTGCCGGTTGCCGTCGGATATCCCGAGGTCCTGCTGGGCGGAGGGGAGGGCGATGTTCACGATGGTCGCGTCGAGCACGACCATCAGCTGGGCGAGGGCGATGAAGACGAGCGCTTTCCAGCGGTTGGCGTGCGCGTCGTTCGCCCGTGATGCCTCTGTCGGCGATGTCTTCGTCTGTGATGGCTTTGTCTGTGATGCCTTGGACGACTTGGATGTGCCGACTGTTTCGGACATGGGGGTACCCACTTCGGGACTTCGTGACGGAAAAAAGGATCGGTGAACGGACCGTCGTCGGCGACGGCGACGGCGACGGGCGTTGAACTCAGCTGGTCAGGCGGGCGGTTCGGTAAGGGGGCTCAGGACCGGCAGGGCCTCCGTAGGTCCTCCACGGTCACCGGGGTGCCGGGCAGTTCGGAGGGGGCCGGGGCGCGCAGCCCGTCCAGGAACAGTTGCAGATGGCGGTGGAGGAAGCGGTCGACGCCCGCGCACTGGGTGCCGGCCGGTGGCCTGCTGAGCTGGCTGACGGCGATCATCAGGTCGCCGACACCCACGTCGGAGCGCAGCTGCCCGGCCTCCCGGGCGCGCCGCATGATCTTTTCGACCTGCTCCTCCAGGCGCTCGCGTGCCGCCTCCAGGTCGGGGTGGTGCTTGTCGAACGTGCTCTGGACCATCGGGCAGAGGGCGCTGACCCGTTCGTCGGCCGAGGTGTGCACGAAGCGCGAGAGCGCCTCGAACGCGTCACCGGTCTCGGTGAGCGCGGCCTCGGCCGCGAGGGTCGTACGGTCCATGACCGAGCAGACGACCTCACGGACCAGTGCGTCGCGGTCCGGGAAGTTGCGGTACAGCGTGGCGTTGCCGACACCGGCCCGGCGGGCGACCTCGTCGAGCGGCACCTCGGGGCCGAACTCGACGAACATCTCCCGGGCGGCGGTGACGATCCGCTCCCGGTTGCGCAGGGCGTCCGCCCGAGGGCGAGGCACCTTGCGACGCACGGCGGTGGCGGTGCTGCTCTCCACGACGTACTCCTCTGCCTGATCCAGTGGTGTGGGGGGCGCCGGTCACGATCCGGGGATGGAGTCCCCGTTTCGCTCGACGAAGGAGTAAACGGGGAAACGATCCCCGGTTATTTCCCCTCCCTGAAGGCTTTTTGCGTGACCTGGGTCACACCTCGGGCGGGACCCACGTTCGGCCCTTCCAGCGCGCGACCGCGCACCCGTCGAACCAGGGTGATCAAAGGGCGCAGCCTCGTCACCGGACGGCTGCCGTGGAGCGAAGGGCGCGGGCATGCAGCAGCTGTTCCGCAGAAACGGGATACCTCCGCGCCGGATACGTCCGCGCCGGGCCGTCGCGCTCGCGTCCGTCACCGCCCTCACGCTCGCGGTCAGCACCTCCGCCGGCACCGGGCGCCTGATAGCCAAGGACAGCACGACGACGGCCGCGGGGGCCACCGCCGTGGTCCGCGGTTCGGCGCTCGGCCCCTGCCTGATCCGCGGCCCGCTCGGCACCCAGATGTCCGAGGGCATCCCGACCCCGCCCGGCTACTCCCGCTCCACCGGCACGGTCCGTGCCCTCAATCTGATGATCGACTTCTCGGACGCCCCCGGTGAGGGCAGCGCGATGGACCGCTTCGCGGAGTTCGCGCCCCAGACGCAGAAGTGGTTCAGGACGAGTTCGTACGGCCGTATCGACTACCGTCCCGAGGCCCCGCTCACCGAGTGGCTGCGGATGCCGAGATCCTTCCGCTCCTACGACATAGAGCGCGGCGCCCCGTTCGAGCCGGGCTACCGCCGGCTGGTCCAGGACATGGTGCGGGCCGCCGATCCACTGGTGGACTTCCGCTCGTACGACCTCGTCAACGTCCTCGTCACCCCGAACGCGGGCCCCTCCGCCCTGGACACGGTCCTGTCGGTGACGTTCGCGGGCAACCGGGAGGCGCCGGTCGCGGACGGGGTGCCGGTCGCCAACGCGTCCTTCGTCTACAGCCGCCAGGACGACGGCTCGGGGTCGTACGGGGAGACCGGGTACCGGGTGCTGCCGCACGAGAACGGGCATGTCTTCGGCCTTCCCGACCTCTACACCCATGAGGGCGGGGGCGCGGTCGGGCACTGGGACATCATGAGCGAGGACTGGGGCGTCGAGAACGATCTGCTGGGCTGGCACAAGTGGAAGCTGGGGTGGCTCGACGAGACGCAGGTGGCGTGTGTGGCGGCCGTCGGTTCCGCGGAGTACGTGCTGACGCCGCTCGCCGCCGGGGGTGGGGCGAAGCTGGTCGTCGTGCCGCTGAGTTCCCGTACGGCGTACGTGGCGGAGTTGCGGACTCGGGCGGGCAACGATGCGGTGGTGTGCCGGCCGGGGGTGCTGGTGTACCGGGTCGACGCGGCCGTCGACACCGGGAACGGGCCGATCAAGGTCCACGACGCGCGGCGCGACAGCGGGGGGTGCACGCGCAGCCCCAACGTCCACGCGGAACTGTCGGACGCGCCACTCGTGCCTGGCGAGACGTTCAAGGACGCGCGGGCGGGGGTGGAGATCGCTGTGGCGGGGGTGGATGTCGGGGGAACCATCGGGTGGTGGTGAGCCGGCGGTGAGGGGGCTTGGGGCCGGGGTGCGATCAAGGGGAGGGTTCGTGGGGGTTGGGGTGGTTGGGTGCGTTGTCGGGTGCGGGTTCGGTGGGGCCCTCTCGCGCAGTTCTCCGCGCCCCTGAAAGCAGGGGCGCGGAGAACTGCGCGAGAAGCCCCACCGGGCCCACGGCCGCCAACGAACCCGCACCCCGAGCCACAAGGCGCCCGGCACAGCGGCGCAGCCCACCCGCATTACCGTGAACCCATGCTCCCGAACGCCCCCGACGCGGCCGCCACCCTCCCGCGCCCGCCGAAGCCGTCGCCCCCTGATGCGGGAATCACCGTGCTGCGCCGGCTCACCGAAGCGGACGGCACGCTGAGCCCGAGCGCGCTGGAGAAGGGGACCGGCCTCGCGCGTTCCACCGTGGACCGCATCACGGCGACCCTGACCCGCATGGGCTACGTACGGCTGGACGGCCGCGACGCGGTCCTCGCTCCCCGCCTGATGGAGCTGGGCAACGCCTATCTGGCCGCCATCCGCCTCCCCCGCCTCCTGGACGCCCACGCGGACGCCCTCGCCGACGAGCTCGACGAGTCGGTGTCCCTGGCGGTCCGCGACCAGGACGGCGTCCGCTTCATCCACCAGGCCACCCGCCGCCGCGCGATGTCCCTCAGCTTCCGCATCGGCGACCTCCTCCCCGCCGAACGCACCGCGCCCGGCCCGCTGTTCGCCACCGAGTGGGACCCGGCCGACTGGTCCCGGTGGCGCGCCCGCCGCACGGCCGACCCGGAGGGCCGGGGCTTTCCGGCGGTGCCTCCGCGCGGCGGCGCCTACGACGACTTCGAGGACCGCACGGCACGGGCGGGCGCCCAGGGATGGGCGCTGGACGACCAGTTGATCGAACCGGGGCTGGTGGCCGTGTCCGTACCCGTACGTGATCCCCGTACGGGACGGGTCGCGTGCGTGGCGAGCGTCGTCAGCCACACGAGCCGGCACACCGCGGACTCGCTGCGCGAGACGCTGCTGCCCCGGCTGCGGGCGACGGTGACGCGGATGGAACGAGAGCTGCGGGAGTCGGCGAAGCCACGGGCAGCCGCCTCAGCGGTGGGGGCGGTGGGCCGGGGTCCACCGGGCTCGCCGACTGGACGGGCGCCTCCAAGCAGGAACTGGGCCGGGAGTTCGTCGAGTCGCTCGCCCGGGGGCTGACCGTGATCACCTCGTTCGGCGAGGGCCGGGCCGCGCTCACCCTCACCGAGGTCGCGCAGGCCACCGGGCTCGCCCGGGCGACGGCCCGACGGGCGCTGATCACCCTCGAACACCTCGGGTACGTCGAGTCGTACGAGCGGGTCTTCCGTCTGACGCCCCGGGTGCTGGGCCTGGGCTTCCCGCCCCTGTCGATGCTGCCCCTCTCCGGGATCGCCGCGCCGCACCTGGCCGGACTCTCCGCGCGCGTCCACGACTCGGCGTCCCTCGCGGTCCTCACCGAGGGCGGGCAGGAGGTGCAGTACACGGCGCGGGTCGCCACCAGCCGCATCATGAGCGTCAACATCACCCTCGGGACGCGGCTGCCCGCGTACGCGACGTCCCTGGGCCGGGTGATGCTCGCCGACCTGCTGCCCGAGGCCCCCCTGCCGGAACGTCCCGCCCCGCTGACCCCGCACACGGTCACCGACCACCGGGAACTGCTGACGACCCTGGAACAGGTACGGGACGCCGGATACGCCCTCGTCGACGGGGAGTTGGAGGAGGGTCTGCGCTCCATCGCCGTACCCGTGCGGGAGCGGGGCGGGCGGATCGTCGCCGCGGTGAACGTCGCGATGCACAGCAGCCGGCGGTCGGTCGAGGAGTGCGTGGCGGACGTACTGCCCGAGCTGCGGGACGCGGCGGGCCGGATCGAGGGGGAACTGGCGGTGGCGGGGATGTTCCGGCGGGTACCGGGCGTCTGACGTCGGCCGGGCGGACGGCACACCTCGCACCCCACCAGCCCTGCGCACACCGTACGCTGGTCGCGTCAACCGTACGCAGGCACGCAGACACGCAGACGCGGATCAGGCACAGGCAGAGGAGAACGCGCCCCATGGCACCCGAGAAGCCGGTCAAGAAGCGGGAGGGGTTCCAGTCGGTCTGGACCCGGCCCCGGACCGGGCGGGAGCAGCCCGCGTTGAGCCGGGAGCAGATCGTGGCCGAGGCGCTGCGGCTGCTCGACGAGGAGGGCATCGACGCGCTGAGCATGCGCAAGCTCGGCGCCCGCCTGGGAGCCGGCGCGACCTCCCTCTACCGCCACGTCGCCAACAAGGACGAGCTGCTGGAGCTGGCCGTCGACGAGATCTACGGCGAGATCGAGGTCCCCGCCACCCCCGAGCCGGCGAACTGGCGTACGGACACGACCAGTTGTGCCCACAGTCTGCGCACCACGATCCTGCGCCACCCGTGGCTCGCCTCCGTGCTCGGCGAACTGGGCATGTCCTATCTCGGCCCGAACTGGATGCGGGTCTCGGAGGCCATGCTGAGGCTGCTGACCACCGCCGGGTTCCCGGCCGACGAGGCCGACCGGGCGCTCACCACGGTCGTCGCGTACGTCACCGGCACGGCGACCGCCGAGGCCGCCTGGCTCAACGTCCTCGCCCGCAGCGGCCAGGACGAGCAGAGCATGGCCGAACAGCTGTGGCCCGCAGCCGAGAGGGCAGCCCAGGACTACCCGCTGCTGCGCGAGGGCTACGCCGAACAGCGCGGCACGGACCCCCGGGCGGCCCGGGAGGAGGGGTTCCAGTACGGACTGGACCGGGTGCTGGACGGATTGGCGACGCGGCTGAAGTGACCCGGCACCACCACCCGCCCGTCCCTCCGGTGCCACTCCCCTCTCCCTCCCCATGCTCCCTTCTCTCCCTCAATGCCCCTTGCCTGTCTACCCGTTGACGCCCGTGTACTTGCTGAGGCTCCAGTTCCACAGCAGCCGGGACAGGACGAACGCGGTGAGGCCGATGAAGGGTGAGGCGACCGCGAGCGCCTCCGGTACGCCCATCGCGTCCCCGTGGCCGGTCAGGACTCCGGCCGGGAAGTAGGCGATGAACGCGAGCGGTACGACGAAGGTGAACGCGGCGGACGCGGCCTTCGGGAGGATGCTCAGCGGGTAGCTGCCGAACGTGCCCATCAACTCCTCCAGCCACTGGCTCCAGTACGAGGTGGCCGGGAAGTGGAACGCGGCGGCGGCCAGGGCCGTGAAAAGCGCGGCCTCCACCAGCATGCCGCCGAGGACACCGGCCACCACGTACGTGATCCGGCCCGCCGTCCAGTCCAGGGAACTGCGGTGGAGCGCGGCGACGAACAGGCCGACCGCGACGACCAGGTCGCCGATGGCGTTGACCGGGAAGAACGTCAGCTGGACCTGTCGGTAGACCGGCATCGGCCGGATCAGACAGGGGTCGACGACCCCCTCCTGGACGAGCATGTTCATGTACTGGATCCGGCCGAGGAAGAGCACGTACAGGCCGTGGGCCAGCATGCGCATGCTGGCGATGAGCAGCACGTCGGAGCTGGACCAGCCGCCGAGGCCGGGGAACCGGGTGAGCAGGACGGAGGCGAAGACGACGATGGAGACCTGCCAGATCGCCCCGACGGCGACCCCCATCAGGAATTCGCCCCGGTACTCCAGCCGGGCCTTGAAGTTGAGCTTGGTGATCCGCCAGACGACGCGCCAGGCGTGCGCGGGCCCGTGGGGAATCTCCCGGGGAGCCGCGTGGGGCCCGTCATGGGGCCCGTCCTGGGGCCCTCCATGGGAAGGCGCCGCATGGAGTGCGTTGCCGGGTGTGGTCTCCATGGTCATCGGTCATCCTCCCTGGGACACGACGCGCCGGCCGGCCAGGTCCCAGAGCCGGGGGGTGAGCAGCGCGAGCAGGACGACCCAGCCGGCCTGGACCGCCATCTGCCCGAAGGCGTCACCGACTTCGATCCGGCCGACGTAGATGGAGAGCGGCACGCTGAGCGTCGCCTGGAACGGCAGGAACGAGCTGAGCGTGATGAACCAGTCCGGGAAGTACCAGAGCGGGGCGTACACGCCGGCGAGCAGGTTCTGCGCGAAGACGAGGATCAGCAGGGCCGCTTCGTTGCGCAGGGTCCAGAAGCAGAGCAGGTCGACCAGCATCATGACGTAGTACAGGACACTTCAGCGCTTCAGGGTGAGGACGCCCGGCCGGTACGGCAGGTTGTCGTAGGAGGTGTTCGGCGGCGTGTTGGGGGACAGGCCCTGGTAGAGGAACTGCAGGTTGCAGGGGTCGATGGTCATGGTCTGGTCGGGGTTGGTGCGGACCAGGTCACCGTGGCTGATGTCGTTGGTCCAGGTGGCTCCGCCGTTGGCCTTGCCGGCGAAGGGGTTGGACTCGGTGGCGGCCTGCGGCGTCCACGGACCGTTCAGGCTGGTGGCGGTGAAGGAGCGGAAGTAGCGCTGCTCGCTCGCACCGCGGGCCTCGACGATCATGAGGTACTGGTTCTGGCCCTGGACCTTGTAGACCTGCGGCGCCTCGAACAGGTTCTTCACCGTGTCGCTCATGACCGTCGTGTACGAGGAGCCGAAGCTGCCGGGGAAGTTCCCGATCGGCATGGTCGACTTGTAGATCTTGCCGTTGTCACCGGCGAAGAACAGGTGGATGT
This sequence comes from Streptomyces sp. MNU76, assembly GCF_020982545.1. Classification (GTDB taxonomy): domain Bacteria; phylum Actinomycetota; class Actinomycetes; order Streptomycetales; family Streptomycetaceae; genus Streptomyces. The sequence goes on from NZ_JAJKLK010000022.1 coordinate 281,427, forward strand.
TCTTGTCGTCGGCGATCAGGGTCTGGTCGATCGGCCCGGTCGGGGAGTCGGTGCGGGGGATGCTGCCGGTGAACAGCGGCTGCGGCGCGGACCAGCCGCCCGGGTCGGTGGGGTCGCTGGAGGTGCGGTAGCTGAAGGGCGAGGGACCCCACTGGTGCGCCAGCACCCAGATCTTCTTGGGCGCGAAGTAGAACAGCGTGGGCGCCACCGTCTTCTGGCTCATGCCGGTCTGGCGGGCGGACGCCATGTCCGACCAGTTCGTGAAGGGGCTGAACGCCACCGAGCCGTAGGCCGACCCCGAGAAGTTCGACCCGTAGACCAGGTGCTTGCCGTTGTACGTCGTGGTGGTGAAGTCCTTCAGCGAGGCCCACCCGTTCGCCGGCTGCGCCAGCGCGCCCGTCGAGGTCCACCGGTACGTCGACGGAAGAGCACACGAGTCGCTCTTCGGCGTCGCGGTCGTGTCGCTCTTGGGCGTCGTGGTCGGCTGGAAGTTCCAGCGTTGGTTGGCCTTGCCGCCGTTGGTGTCCCAGATCTGAACGGGAGTGCCGTTGGCGGTCCGCCCTCCGGGGGTCTCCAGCGCCCGGCCGCTGGCGACGTTGGTGAGCGTGTAGGAGCCGTCGCTGTTCTGGCGGGCCTTCCAGTGCTGGTGGGCGCCGCCGTTGGCGTCCCAGACCATCATCCTCGTGCCGTTGGCCGTCCGGCCTGCCGGCTCGTCCAGTACCCGGCCGCTGGCGATGTTGGTCAGGGTGTAGGAGCCGTCGCTGTTCCGGCCCGCCCGCCACTGCTGGTTGGCGGCACCGCTGGCGTCCCACACCTGGAGCGGGGTGCCGTTGTCGTGCTGTCCCGCGGGCTCGTCGAGAACGCGTCCGGAGGCCGCGTTGGGACCTGCCGACCGCCATGGACGCCGCCTACGCCGAGGGGAGCGACGCCGTCCGGCCCCTTGGACCACGTACCAGCAGTTCGGGTACGCGTTCTCCCCCGACTGCACCGCCGGCGTCACGGCCCTGACCTCTGCCTTCCTCGACAGCCCCCAGGGCGGCGCGCCGGTCATGCTCACCTCCCGTCACCGGGTGGGGACGAACCCTCCCCGGACCGACGCGGAGCCGCCCGCACCCTGCGCGTCGACGCGGTAGCCGTCGCCCGCGGCACTGCGGTCGCCGGTGCCGTTGTTGAACTGCGCGGCGAACTCATGGCTCCCGGCCGGCACGGTCAGGCCCGGCTTGAGGACCCAGCGGTAGACCAGCGTGCCGTCGGCCTCCTGGACGGTGACGGTGAAGTCACCGCTCGGCAGGGTCTGCCAGGTGCCGGTGTTCTTCGCCCCGCCGGTCTGCACGATCCGGATCTCGACCGTGAGCGAGGTGAGCGGCCGGGTCGTCTTGAGGGCGAGGTTGCTCTGCGTCCAGTAGACGGTGCTCTGCGGATCCACCGAGCCGGCCGACCACAGCGGCCCGTCCTGGCTCTCGCCGGCGGCCGGGGACGGGCTGGTGGCCGACGGAGTCGGGCGCGCGCTGCCCGGGGTGGTGGCCGGGGCGGCGCGACAGGGGTGGGGCGGGCCGATGTCGGGCGCGGGGAGCTGACGGTCGGGGACGGGGTGGCGGGCGTGGTCACGGTGGGCGAGGGCGAGGGCGAGGGCGAGGGCGACGAGGTGGCGACGATGGCGGCGACGGCGAGGCCGCCGGTCGCCAGGATGCCGGTGGCGGCGAGCCCGGCGAGGGCGACCCTGGTCCCGGACCTCGCGAACGGCCGTGCGCGGTGACGGACGGCGGGGCCGGCCATGCCGCGTTCCACACGGGCCAGCATCCGCGCGCGGTCGGGCCGGTGGGCCTCGGCGGCCTCGCGCAGCCGACGGTCGATCTCCTCGTTCACCGGTTCCTCCTTCCTGGCACCAGATCCCCGGCCGCTCGTGCGCCCAGTATCCTTTCCAGCTCGGCCATTCCCTTCGAGGTCTGGCTCTTCACCGTTCCGACCGATATGCCCAGCGCCGCCGCCGTGTCCTTCTCCGACAGGTCGCAGGCGTGCCGCAGCACCACGCAGGCGCGCTTGCGGAACGGCAGCCGGGCGAGCGCCGCGCGGACGTCCAGGACGGCCGCCGTGTCCGGCCCCTCCACCTTCTCGGGGCCGCGGGACCAGAACAGCGCGATCCGGCGTCGCTCCCGCACCGCGCTGCGGATCCGTCCGCGCGCCAGGTTGGCCACCACACCGCGGGCGTAGGCGAGCGGGTGGTCGGCCTGCCGCAACCGGTCCCAGCGCTGCCACAGGGCGACCAGGGCATCCGCCGCGAGGTCGTCCGCCGCGTCGGTCTCGCCGGTCAGGAGGTGTGCCAGACGGGCGAGCTCGGCATAGTGGCGTTCGAAGAATTCGTGGAACTCCGCGGACGCGTCATCGAGGACCATCCCTCGGTCGCCCTCTCCTAGCCATGTGTGCGCGTTGGTTGCGCATTTAACAACAACCGGGGGCGCAGCCTAACAACAGCCGGGGACGTTCGGGGCAGCACCTCGGGCGGCAACGATCTGGTCGGCGGCGGCCTGGAGCAGGACGGTGAAGCCGATCCGCTGTGCCGAAGGGCCCCGACAGGCGGTCGTGAGGTCATCAGCCACCCTGATCAGCGCCTGTCAGGAGACCAGCAGCGCGTAGATCTCCTGCTCAAGGCCGGGGACGGTGCGCGAGCGCAGCACACGCCCGTCCAAGATCGTGGACTTCAGCGAGATCGCTCGTCCCTCGGCTTCGACACCAAAGGGACCACCAGGGGTCCGGTCCCGCCCCCTTGGCAGGGCGCGCGCAGTCCCAAAGCAACGGTGTCGCACTCCGCGGGACGCCATCCCCCTGTGGAAACCAGGGCCTGCCGGCCACCCGCAGCCAACGCCCGTCGCCAGCGGTTCGCCGACATCCGGGTCACTCCGAACTGCCGGGCGACCTCCCGGTCACTGGCCCCGGTCTCGATCAGATCAGCGGCTGCCAACGGGACCCGCTCACGCCGAACGCGTTCCTCATCCGTCAGCCCTCCGCCATCGGGTCACCGCCGGGGGACCCTCTGCGTGGCGCCCGGCCGGCTGTGTGGGCGGCCGATCGCTGCCGACCTCGTCCGTGTCGGCGCCCTGCTCCACGACATCGGCGTCTACCGGCTGTACGACCAGGCCGGTCGGCTCGATCACCGCCACTACATCCGCCATGGCGTCCTCGGCCACGAGATCCTCCAGGAGGAGGGCTTCCCGGAGCGCCTGCACCGCTTCTGCTCCTGCCACACGGGAGTCGGTCTTACCCGGCACGACATCCGCGAACAGAAGCTCGCCCTACCCGAGGCCGACTATCTGGCCGAGACCATCGAAGAGCAACTGGTCATGTACGCGGATAAGTTCCACAGCAAGACGACACCCCCTACGTTCCTCACCGCCGACTCCTATGCCGCGCACGTGGAGAAGTTCGGCGCGGACAAGGTCCACGCATTCGATCTTCTGCGCACCCGGTTCGGCGAACCCGACCTGACCTCAGCCAGGGCGCGATACGGCCACGCGCAGGCCTGAGGTCGGCAGCGTCGTGTCAGACAGCTCGCGCCCGGACCCCGGGGAGGCCCGGCGACGTTCGCCCTCATGTGATCTGACACGCCGTCCGGGTGGCGCGTCTGCGCCAAGCAGTGCAAGTGGCAGAACGGGTACGAGTCCGAGAAGTCGATGACGACGAGGGGCAGCGACTGCTGCGGATCGTCCGCCGAGGCACCGGTTCGGTGGCGACTTGGCGGCGGGCCCAGATGGTGCCGCTATCCGCGCAGGGTATGCCGGTGGCGAAGATCGCCGAGGTGACGTTCACCAAGAAGATCGCCAAGTCCAGGCCGACCGAGCACGGCCTGCCGTTCTCGACCGGGAGCCTGGCCAAGCCGGCCGGCTTCCTGGTCGCTGAGGGGGTGGTCGAGTTGGGGGTCCCCGGGCGCGTGGCCGGCCGACCGGCTCACCGGCTGGCTGAGCGGAGCAGGCATTCCGCTCTGCGGAGGTGTTCCGCGGAGCAGGCGTCACTTGAGCAGGTACGCCTTCTCGATGGTGACGTCGTACGTGTTGCCGCTCCTGTCCGTGAGCTTCGCCTTGAAGGAGACCGACTTGGCCTCCTTCGGGTGGTGCAGCGAGATGGTGCGCCTACCGTTCTCCGTGCTGACCTCGGTCTCGGCCCACTTCTTGCCACCGTCGTAGGAGACCTCCACGATCAGGGACTTGAAGTTCTTCGCTGCCGGGCCCTGAAGGGAGAGCGGGACGGTGAGCTTCCTGCCCGCCTTCGCGGTGCTCGTCAGATCCAGCTCGAGAAGGTGGGAGTCCCCGCCTCCTGCCACGTCTTCGAAGACGTGGCCTTCCCCCCCTCGGACCGGCCGCCGTCGGCAAGAAGGCATTCGTCGAGGACGACGCAGCCGTAGGCGGCGTCGGCAGTGGTGCAGCGGGGGTCCGGAGATGTCGGTGCCGGGCGGCGGACAGGGCCGTGTACGCGGCGAAGGGGCGGCTGCCAGGAGGCAGGGGTCGCGTCGGCCGGTCGGGGGGCGCCGGTCACGCGGGGGTGACGTGACCGGCGCCGGTATGGGGTGCTCGGGCCAAGGCGAAGGCGGCGCGTCCTGCGGAGTCTTGGGCACAGGGGGGGTGTCCTTACAAGCCCGGAGACGGTACGACCGCTGCCGTGGACTCTTCCGGGGCGCCCGTCGGCGAAGAGGAAACGTCCGGGGCGGTGGCGGCGCCGTCACAGTTGTCCGCGGACGGCACGTCCGTCGCCGACCCTGAGATCTGTCTGATGGTGACCGAGGTGGATGTCGTGTTGCTCGACGCTGGTCGTGTGGAATCCGCGCCGGCCATGGGACCGGAGCCGGCGGCGGGTTCCACCACAGAGGAAGCCGGCGAATCGAACGAACCCGGCATGGGTGAATCGGGCGGAGAGGCCGTGAGACAGCTGGATACCGGTGTGGGCTCGACCACCGGAGCGCCGGGGCGTGGGTCCGGATCGAGCTGGGCGGTGGCGAGGGCGCCGCCCCCGCCCAGCACGCACACCACGCAGGCGGCAGCGGTGGCCAGGACCCGGCGTCGACGACGGATGCCGAGGGCCTTGATGCGGGCAACCGGCACGGGCACCAGTCGGCCGCGGACGTCGGCGCCCCGTTTGAGGGCCGGAGCCAAGGCGAGGTCCTGGACCGGGTCGTGGGGCTCGCTGGGCTCAGACACCGTGATCCTCCTTGAACTCGGCATCGGACAGAGGGAAAGCAAGGGCGGCGCGTGCCCGAGAGAGATAGGCCTTGACCGTGCCGGTCGCGATGCCGGCCTCGGCGGCGACCTGCGCGACGGTGAGGTCGCAGACGTAGTACAGGACGGCGATCCGGCGCTGCCGTTCGGATAACTGCCGTAGTGCGGCCACCAAAGAGACCGTGCCGGGATCGGGGCCTGCGGCACTGCCCGTCTCCCCGCCCGCGTGGCGCCGCCAGGCATCCAGGGACCTGCCCCGCCTGCGCCACCTACTGACAGCGAGCCGCCAGGCGACGGTCCGGATCCACGCCTCGGGCCCGGCGTCCCGGTCGAGTCGCCCCCGCCTGACCCAGGCGCGCACGAATGCCTCCTGCACGACGTCCTGTGCCTCGTGGAGGTCACCGGTCATCAGGTACAGCCGCCCCACCAGGGACTGCCGGGAGTGCATGTAGAACTCCTCGACGGTCATGGGCTCCCCGATGGTGGTCACGTTGCATGAGCCATACGCCCCGGAACGCGGACCCGGTTGACACCGCGCCCGCACTTTTTCTCGCACCGGACGTTCCGGGCGAAGGAGTGCCGGGTCAGGGCGCTGCCCGGCTGCGCCGTGACGGCGGCTTCCTCTACCGCTTCGGTCCGGCGACGGCGTAAGCAGCCGTGCCGAGGAGCGAGAGGGCCAGTGCCGTCCAGGTTCCGGCAGCCGTGTCCGGTGGAAGGAGCATCCAGGTAGCCACTTGCATCGGCACACCGGTGGCGGGCGGGGCGAACAGCGCGAGCGTGAGCCAGCCGAAGGGCAGGGACCACGCGTACGGGCCACCGAGGACAACGGCGCCCAGCGCGGCCAGCCCCATCAAGCCCCCGCAGTCCCGGACCACGAGTTCGACAGAGACAGTCCACCCGCTGGTCGCCTGTGCTGTCATCAGCACCGCACCGACAACCACGCCGGCGAGCAGGACATGCGCCCCTCTGCGGGGCAGCCACCGGATCGCGGCCGTGCGGTCCAGCGCAAGGTCCTGCCCGCTCAACCCGATGGAGGCTGCCATCACCCCCGCACCGAGAATGAGCAGAGGCAGCCGCGGATCGCCGGATCCGTCACTCCCGTCCCCGGTGAATGCCCAGCCGAGCGCTGTGCTGATCACGACGGCTGCGAACGACGCGGGCACCTGACGTGAGCGTGCGTACAGAGTCAGCCATCTCATCGTGACGCACCGCCGCCCAGCGCGGCGAACGGATCGCCCTTGCACGCGACCGCGCCGAGGTACATCGTGGTGACCCGTGAACGCTGTTCGGCGCGTGGGAGTCCGGTGAGTTCCCTGTACACCTCACGGATCTCCTCCTGCTGATCCCTCGAAAGGTAGGCCATGTCGCTGCTCTGAGGCTCGGGTTCGCTGAGAACCCAGCTCGCAGCGACGCTCTGCGCCGAGAGGTCACTGCTACTGACTGAGCCCGCGTATGCGGAACACCTCGGTACCAGGCTGTTGGCAATGAGAGCCCTGGTGAGTTCCTTCCCCTCGGTGGCTGCGAGTCCATCGTCCTCGAAGTCGAAATGAGCGGTCCGGCGGGACCAGTGCGGTCCAGAGCTGTCCGGCCAAACTTCGGTGTTCTCCCGGATCGAGACCGGTGCCTGGTCCCCCAGGGCGTTGCCCATCATGCGGAGTGCGTCCTTGGCAGGGCTCGCGAAGTCGTCCAGCCGTGCCTGGTGGGTGTTGGTCACGCATACCGGGCCGTCGCACACCAGCCGCGCTGCGGCCTTGTCGACGACGTACACCTGACGGGGGTCGGAGGGGAGAACGAGGAGGGCGATGACCGCGCCCGCCAGGATCGGCGCCAGCGCGACGAGCCGGTTACGGAGGCTTGCGGCGGTGAGCAGTGCGAAGCCGGTCGCGGCCATGCCGCACAGCCAGACCGTCTGTCCGACGTGCACGGGTACGGAGAGTGTGAGGAGTACGTCGCGCGCTTCCTGTGCCGCCGGCGACAGCAGCGAGAACAGGTTCGGCTCCGATCCCGGAATTCCCGTCGCCGCGTCCACCTTCGTCAAGGACATGTCCGCGAGCACCGTGAATACCAGCATGCCCACGGCCACCGCCGGAGGGGTGAGCAGGAAGGGCAGGGCGCGCCCCACCCCCATGCCCAGGACGGCCCCGGAGACAGCGGTCAGCGCCCCCACCAGTGAGATCGGCAGCCAGCCGAGGTGCGTATAGCTGGTGTTGGCGAGGACCTGCACCCCTCCGACGAGAACGACGGCCGCGAAAGCTGCGGCCAGTGATATCGCCATCGCGGCCGACAGCACGGCCGCGCGGTGCGAGGTGGGGCGCGGTGTGCTGGCGAACAGTTCCGATGCCCTGGAGCGGTGGTCACGCAAGCCCTGCAGTGCCCCGAGTCCCGCAGCCAACGGCCACACGAAGTTGAGCAAGCGGCGGGTCTCCAGGGCCATGGAGGTCCACTGATCCGTCCATCCAGTGATGGTCGGGACATCCTCGTCGAACACCAGGTACAAGAGGGCCAGTGTCATCGTCAGGACGGCGACTCCGGCCCACGGGGCGACGGAGCGCTTCAGCTCGATACGCAGGATGCGCGTGTTCACCAGGATCCTCCGTGCTTGCCGGGGCTCTGCAGCAGAGCCGAGTAACCGCGCTCCAGCGGGCTGTCGCCCACGTGCTCGGGGCCGCCCGCCGCGGCCAGCTCGTCCGGGAACCCCTGGAAGACCAGTCGCCCTTCGGCGAGCAGCACCACGTCGGTGCAGGCGGCGGCGACGTCCTCCACCAGGTGGGTCGAGACGACCACGCAGGTGTCCGTGCCCAGCTCCTGCAACAGCTCACGGAAGCGCAGCCGCTGCGCGGGGTCCAGACCGACCGTCGGTTCGTCAAGCAGCAGGACGGCCGGATCGTTGACGATGGCCTGGGCGATCCCGGCCCTCCGCACCATGCCTCCCGACAGAGCCTTCATCCTCTCGTCGGCACGGTCGGCCAGGCCCACCCGTTCCACGGCGCGCTGCACGGCCGCGGGAATGTCCGCCTTGGGCAGCTCCTTCAGCCAGGCCATGTACTCGACGAACTCGCGCACCGTGAAGCGCTTGTAGTAGCCGAACTCCTGCGGCAGGTAGCCGATCCGGCGGCGCAGCGCGCGGTGCTCGCTCAGGCCGCCGACGGAGTCGCCGAGCAGTTCCAGGGTGCCCCCGGCGGGGCGCAGCACGGTGGCCAGCGCCCGGATGAGGGTGGTCTTGCCGGCCCCGTTGGGGCCGAGCAGGCCGTGCACGCCGGTGCCCAGCGACAGGTCGAGCCCGTCGACGGCCATCCGCTTGCGGCCGACCCGCACCTTCAGCCCCGCGGCCCGGATCTCCCAGGCGTAGGCCGTCGGTGCGATATCGGCCGGGTTCACAGCAGGCATCAATGCTTCCTTTCCCATGGTCACTGGTGGTCCCAGCACGGAGTAGGCCCTTGCGGGCGACGAGGACACTGACGCTGAGCCCGACGATCAGCCCCACACACACGGGCAGACCGTCCGCCTGCAGGGCGAAGGCCGTACGGCTGGGGGCCAGGGCCGGTGCCACGATCACGGCATCCCATACGGCGGTCAGCACGACGGCGGTGGGGCTCACGCCGACGACACCGCCGAGCGCCGGCGTCGCCGAGGTGTCCTGTTCGTGGGCGGATGGGGGACGGGGCGGGCACGATGAGGACGAGCACGGCGGCGGTCCGCCTCAGCACCAGAGGAAGTCCCGCGATGGGCACCGAGGCCGTCAGCTCGTACACCGGGTCCGGGCCGCGCGGCCACGACGCCACGACGCCACGCACGGGCAGGACCGGGGCGAGCAGCAACACCAGCAACACCTGGCTGGGGCCGGACCCTGGCCCTGTGGGCGCCGGGTCCGTCGAGCACCACGGTCTGCAGGACGTGTCTCAGCTCCGGCGCGAGGCGCCGCAGAGCGGCCGCGGGCGGCGGTTCCGCGTGGCGGGCCCGGCGCCGGAAGGCGTCGACGACGCGGCGCGCCTCAATCGTCCACAGCCGACCGACGGCGGTTCCCCCGGTCGCGGTCCCGACGAACGCGCCCGCCACGCGCCACACCGCCGGATACGCCTCCTGCATGACCCCGGCGACGATCTGCTCGTCGGCGCAGCGACGCCTCAGACGCACCGCCGGCCACGGTGCGGTGCGCCGATACAGCTCCTCGAACGCCGCCCGGTCATCGGGTGTCTTCCTCGTCTTCCTCACCGCTCTCACACCCTCTAGACGGCGGGTGCGAGGGCGCGGGTTTTCAGTTGCCTGTGATGCACGTCACCCGCCATCGCGAAGGCGCGTCAAGCCGGGAGGTCCTGCTGCTGCGGGTTGCGTCCTGGGAAGTGGTGTACGGGTTCCCACCTGATCCGGGTGTTTGACCTGGCGTCGGAGTGAGGGCCCGGATATGAGAACGGCCACCGACCGCATCGTCGCCGCCCACGGCGGCGGCTATCTGCCCACCCACATCGGCCGCTCCGACCACGCCTGGCTCGCCCGCACCGACACCCGCGGCTGCACGCACCCGCCCGGCAGCTACCTCAAGCAGCTGTACTTCGACTCCCTCGTCCACGACCCGGACGTCCTGCGCGAGCTGATCCGGGTGGCCGGCCCCGACCGGGTGCTGCTCGGCTCCGACTTCCCCTTCGACATGGGCACCGACGACCCGCTCGGAGCGCTGCGCGACGTCACGGACCTGCCCGCCCCCCACTTCCACGCCGTACGCGGCGGCAACGCGGCAGCGCTGCTCCGCCTTGTCTGAACCATCTCAACCGCACAGAGGAGAACCCCCACCATGAGCGCACGTCTGCTCACCCACCTGCGGCACGTCGACCTGGCCGTGCCGGACTACGACAAGCAGCTCGACTTCTACGCCGGCGTCTGGGGCCTGACCAAGGTCGCCGAGGACTCCGGCATCTCCTTCCTGGCCGCCGAGGGCTCCCCCGAGCAGTACATCGTCCGGCTCCGCAAGGCCGAGGAGAAGCGCCTCGACCTCATCTCCTACGGCGCGGCGAACCCCGCCGACGTGGACACACTCGCCGAGCAACTCCTGGCGGGTGGAGTGCGGTTGATTTCCCAGCCGGGCAAGGTCGACACCCCCGGCGGCGGCTACGGCTTCCGCTTCTTTGACATCGACGGCCGCACCATCGAGGTCTCGGCCGACGTCGAGGCGCGCCGGCACCGTCGTATCGAGGAGAAGGAGTCCATCCCGGTCCGTCTCTCGCACGTCGTCCTGAACTCCCCCGACATCAACGCCACCCGCGCCTGGTACGAGCAGCACCTCGACTTCCGGCTGTCCGACACGATGGCCTTGCCGCACATGGGCGAGGTCATGCACTTCATGCGGATCAGCGACCAGCACCACTCCATGGCCATCGCCAGCGGTCCGCACACCTCACTGCAGCATCTCTCCTTCGAGCTGCGCGGCATCGACGAGTACATGCGCGGCTCCGGCCGCGTGATGCGCTCCGGCGCCCGCAAGATCTGGGGCCCCGGGCGGCACATGGCGGGCGACAACACCTTCACGTACTTCCTCGACCCGCACGGCAACACCGTGGAGTACACCACCGAGCTCGAAATGCTGGACGAGGACACCTGGCACCCGCACATCTACGACCTGACGAAGCCCGAGAACGCCGACCAGTGGGGCACGTCCAACCCGATGAACGAGATGGTCGCCAAGGAGATGCTCAACGACGTCGACCGCGGCGTCTTCGTCGCTCCGCCGGTCTGACCTCTTGACCCCGGGGGCTCGGCGCACTCCCCCGCCCTGCCATGCCGCCGCGCCCCCGGCCTGTGTCAACCCTCCCAGCTCCCTAGGAATGCCATGCGTTTCGCCACGTACGAACAGCACGGCCGCAGCCGTCTCGCCACCGTCGAGGACGACGGCACCCTCTACCCCTGCCCCGGCACGGGGACGCTTCTGGACCTGATCCAGGCCGGTCCCGAGGCACTGCGCGAGGCGGGCAACGCAAGCCTGGACGTGCCGCGCGGCCCGCACATCCCCCAGGTGCGGCTGCTGCCGCCGCTCCAACCGCCGTCCGTACGCGACTTCGTCACGTTCGAAGAGCACGTCGAGGGTGTACGGCGAAGCATCGACGGAGTCCCGGGCGCCCCGGACGCCTGGTACGACGCGCCCACCTTCTACTTCACCAACCCCTACGCGGTCATCGGCGCTCACGACGACGTCCCTGTGCCGCCCGGCAGCCAGGCACTGGACTTCGAACTCGAAGTCGCCGCCGTCATCGGCCGCGAGGGCCGCGACCTCACCCCCGAGCAGGCCCGCGACCACATCATCGGCTACACCATCTACAACGACTGGTCCGCACGCGACCTCCAGTCCCGCGAGATGCAGGTCGGCCTCTGCCCCTGCAAGGGCAAGGACACCGCCACCACCCTCGGCCCCCACCTCGTCACCACGGACGAGCTGGAGCCCTACCGCGACAGCGACGGATTCCTGCGCCTGGCGCTGACCGCCGAGATCAACGGCGAGGTCGTCGGCAAGGACCTGCTGTCCAACATGAGCTGGAGCGTGAACACCGACGACCTGGGTGCGCCCTGTACTGCCGAGTTCCGCAACGCCCGCGGCCGCCGCCGGGTCCGCGCGGCCCTTCCGTAGCAGGTTGTCCGCGACTACGGCGGCGGCTTCATCGGCCTGCTACGCCCCGAGCTGTACGAGCGGCTGCTCGACGCGCTGCCCAAGGGAGTCCTGCAGGTCAACCACACGATGGAGCGCGTCGAGCAGGATGAGAGCGGTGTTCGACTGCACCTCGCGGACGGACTAGTCCACGAGGCGGACCTCGCGATCGGCGCGGACGGCATCGATTCCCTGGTCCGCCGCACGCTGTGGGGCGACAGCCCCAAGCGCGAGCACAACCTGCACATCTTCGGCGGCTACACCTTCGACGAGAACGTCGAGACCGAGCCCGGGATGTGCGTCCTCTCCCACACCCGCACGGTGCAGGGCAGCTGGACCGCCATCCGAGACAAGGGACGTGACGGCCACCAGTGAGAAGTTTTCATCCTGATTCCGCAGGTCACGGGGCTGGTGTGAGGTTGCGGTGATGTACTCGCGCCGGTCTGGGGCCTGATCTTCTTCGGGAGATCGTCTGTCACCTGTGGACTTCGGTGTTTGCGAGGACGAGCAGGGCGCGCAGGAGGGTGGTGGCGTGCCGGGCGTTCATGCGGATCTTGGCCAGGAAGCGCCAGGACTTCAGGTTCGCGAAGCTGTGCTCGACAGCGGCGCGTTCGCGATTGAGCAGGCGGTTCGCTTCCTTCTCCGCGTCGGTGAGGCGGTGGTTTGCGGTGGCCTTGCGGCCAGTGATGATCATCGGGTCGTCGGGGTCGTCGTCCAGGCCGACGAAGCCGAGGTCGGCCAGGGCCCCGAGTCCGGCCTCGCGTAGATGGCCGGTGATCTTGTTGTGGCGGGCCGTGGTGATCTCGCTGGACCGACCGGGCTTTGCAGCACTACCACCCCGCCGCTGTGGGCGATCTTCTTCAGCGCCCGGTCCAGCCGCGGCTTGCCGGGGTGGGACACGTCCCACCCCGCCCCTGCCCCCGAGCACCCGCAAGGCCACCGGCTGGCTCACCCGCTACTCCGGCTCACTGACCGACGATGAACACCAGCAGCTCAAGGCGGTCCTGGACGCCTGCCCCGAGCTGGCTGCTGCCCACCGCCTGGTCCGTGACTTCGGTGAGATGCTCACCCAGCAGACCGGCATCCTCCCGCCCGCCTGGATCAACGAGGCTCTCGCAGTGAACCTACCTGGTCTGACCGGCTTCGCCCGCAGTCTGACCGGCGATCTCGATGCCGTGACCGCCGGGCTCACGTTGCGCTGGAACTCGGGCGGCACTGAGGGCGTCGTGAATCGCATCAAGAAAATCAAGAGGCATCTATTCGGCTAGGCAGAGTTCGATTTCATCAGGAAGATGACCCTGCTCTCATAACCCGGAATGACGGCCCTCTGTGATCGCCGTCAGTGCCCGCGCAGGGGCGCCCTGGCTACTCTGGCCGGCCTCACCTTCTTCACCGGGGACTCTGCCCTGGGTTGATCGCTTCCTCAGCCGCCCCAGCCTCCCCAGTTGCCGCGGCGGCGCCGCCGACGATCCGGCGGAGTGCTGCGACGTGCCCCTCAAAGGCGGCGCGGCCGTGCTTGGTGAGGAGGATGCGGGTGCGCTTGTGACGCCCCGTGCCCTCCTTTTTCAGCCTGACATAGCCAGCCCTCTCCAGGGTGTGGAGCTGCTTGGAAAGCGCGGAGTCGCTCAGCTCCAGCTGGTCGCGGACAAAGGCGAACTCAGCCCACTCGGTGGCGGCCAGCAGGGAGACCACAGCCAGCCGGGTGGAGGGGTGGATCAGCTCGTCGAAGCCGAACGGAGTGGTCACTGCGCGGCCCCGCTGCGACCGCGGCCCGGCCGCAGCCAGCGGCCCTGCATCGCGTAGCCGAGCAGCACGAACGCCCCCGCCGTCACCGTTGCCCAGATCAGTGAACTAAACGGCGGCTCCCAGACGTTCAGCACCACCGCGGAAGCGATCGTCACCACGACCAGCGAGCTCACCCAGCCAGCCAGCCACCCCGCCGAGATGTCCGACCGGTGCGGCGTAAACGGTGTCCGCCGACCACTGCGGATTCCGAGCGAGATCATGCCGGTCATAAACACGGCAAGCACTGTCCACTCCAGCCACTTGGGCATCGGCAGACCCTGTATCGCCAGGAACACCCAGAGCGTCGCGGCCGAGGCCCACACTGCCCGGATGCTGCGCGGGCCGCCCTGCTCGATCCTGCCCTGCTCGGCGATCCGGTCCTGCACCCGTTCAATCCGGCGCAAGTCCTCCGCGGCACTGTGCGGATCCACCATGGCACGCTCAACTCCCCGTCTGATCAGCGCGGCCAGCCTTCCAACCAACCACTTGCCTGTCGGGAAAGTTATCAATTGCTTTCCCGGCAGGCAAGTGGTTGGCAGTGGGTCCGGCGGGCTACACCCTGCCGCGGAGCAGTTGCTTGGCCATCACCACTGCCCGCGGGATTCGGTTGGCCCCAAGCAGATCTGGGAGTCTCCGCCCCTCCGCGTCCGTTCCTCGCGGTCCAACGAATCCCACCCCTGCGTCTCGCCCTGCTGCTCCGTTGCTCCGCCGACAGCATCCGGCGGCCCGCCTGCCCCTTGGAGACCCCAGGCACTGCGCCGAACGAGCCCACGAGGTAGGAGTCACTGAGAGATTTTCTTCCTGATTTCGCAGGTCACGGGGCTGGTGTGGGTCGGGGGTGACGGACTCGTGCCGGTCAGCATCGTGATCGTCCTGGGGAGATCGTCGGTCACCTCTGCACTTCGGTGTTCGCCAGGACGAGGAGGGCTCGCAGGAGCGTCGTAGCGTGGTGGGTGTTCATGCGGACCTTGGTGAGGATGCGCCAGGTCTTGAGGTTGGCGAAGCCGTGCTCGACGGCCGCGCGTTCGCGGCTGAGCAGGCGGTTCGCCTCCTTCTCCGCGTCGGTGAGCTGGTGGTTGCGGGTGGCCTTGCGGCCGGTGATGATCACCGGGTCGTCGTCGGGCTGGTCATCGAGTCCGACGAAGCCGAGGTCGGCCAGGGCGCCGAGGCCGGCTTCGCGAAGGTGCGCGGTGATCTTGTCGTGGCGGGCGATGGTGATCTCACTGGACCGGCCGGGCCGGGCCGAGGAGATCCAGATCAGATTGCCCTTCTCGTCGGTCAGCGCGAGAAACAGCAGGCCATGGGCCTTGTGTTTCCCGCTGTAGTTCCTGCGGTTGTCCGCTCCGGTGCGGCGCCGGGTGCGGATCAGGGTGCCGCCCAGCAGGACGACCACGCCGCCCCGCTGCGCGATCTTCTTCAGGGCTCGGTCCAGACGTGGGGCGCGGGTGGCCAGCAGACGCAGGACCTCCCGCACCCAGCGGCGCACGGTGGAAGCGGAGACAACGCTGCCGCCGGCCATGTCGGCGAGGCGCTGGTCATGGCGGAGAACGGCGAGCACGATCAACGCCTGAGTGCCCGCGGGGACCTTGCGCCAGCGGGTGCCCAACCGGTTGCGTTCACGGCGTATCAGATCCCCGATGAGGTCCAGGGTCCGCTTCGACACCGGGAGCCGGACCTGGTAGACAGCATGCTGAGCGCCCTCAGCGGGGCTGGTTGTCTTCACACACACCCCAACTTCCGCCGGGGGCCCTCTTGTTACGGCAGGAATCAGCCGGTCCACTCGCGTTCCGGCCGGTCAGCGTGGCAGGTAGCGGCCCGCACCGGTCCTCGACAGCCAGCCCCGGTCGGCGAGTTTGCGCAGCTGGCCGCGGACCGGCTCGACCTTGCCGGGAGTGAGTTCCCGGCCCAGCGCGCGGGCCACGTCCTTCGCCATCACCGGACCGCCCGCATCGGTGACGATCTCCATAATCCGCCGATAGTCCGAGGTCAGGACCTCCAGACCCATCCCGTCAACGCGGTCCGGGACCAGCCGCATCCCGGCCGCACCCGGCGTCAAGACCAGCGGCTCCGGCTCCGGCTCCGGCTCCGGCTCCGGCTCCGGCTCCGGCTCCGGCTCCGGCTCCGGCTCCGGCTCCACGATGCCTGATGGACTCCGCCCGCCATCCGTTGCCTCGGCCCACTGCCCGTACACCACCTCGGCAGCCTCCAGCCGGGCCACCTCGACGTCGATCTCCGCCAGCTCCTTGCGCAGCAACTCGGCCCGCTCAGCCAACATCACCCGCCGCTCGATCGTCCACGTCAGCACATCCGCCATGAACAGCCCCTCTCCGCTCCGGCCTTCCCTCTCGGAGCGTACGAAGAGACCACCGCCCGAAAACCGATTCCCGCAGAACGAGCCTGAGACGGACGATCACCTGTTAACGATCTCGCCTCCGGCCAGCACGAGCCGGCCACCACACAGTCACACCAGCCCCCGTGACCTGCGAAATTCAGGATGGCATGGCTTGAGTGGTGGATGCTCGACGCGTTCGACGCAAGCCGGGAATTCACCGGGGACCTGCACTCGACCGCGACCAGCCTCGGCCAGGCCTTCGCCCGTCCGCTCCCCCAGCTGATCGCCGCGACCGACTCCGCGCACGTTCAGCACTGGATGATCCGCGACCGCAAGCCACTGAAGCAGTGGTCCAAGGGCCGCGCCACTCTCGTCGGCGGCGCCGCCCATCCCACGTCCCCGTATGCGGGGTACGGCGCCGGTATGGCCACCGAGGACGGCTACTTCATCGGCCGCCACCTGGCCGGGGTGGACCTGAGCGACTACGCCGCTGTCCGCCAGGCACTCGACGCCTTCGAAGCCCGCCGCAAGCCGCACACCGTCCGGCAGTCCCAGCAGGCCTATGTCCTCGGGCAGGTCTTCCATCACGCGCCGCGCGCTCTGCAACCGATCCGGGACGCGATCCTGGACCGCACCCCACTGATGCAGAAGGTGGTCGGTGACTCCACCCCCGGCTCGATCCTCAGTCAGCTCGGTGAGATCGACCGGGCCGAAGCCCGCTTCACCGCACTCCTCGGCCTCGGCGAGGCGCACGGCTCCACTCCGTGACCTCGCGACTGGGCCCGCGCCCGGCACAGAGCGCCAAGCGTTCACCGGAAAGTCGAGAGCAACCTCTCCTACGCTCCGCGACCGTCGGTCAACGCATCACGCCACCGCTGAAGTGATCGTCGCCGAGATCGGCGGCGACATGAACCGCTTCGCCACCGCCAAACACCTCGCGTCCTGGACCGGGGTCTGCCCCGGCCACCACGAGTCCGCCGGCCGCACCAAGAACACCAAGGTCCGGCCCGGCAACCCCTGCCTCAAGGGCGCCCTCGGACTGGCGGCGTTCGGCGCGGTGAGAACCAAAGACACCTGTTCTGCAGGCCCGCTACAAACAGCCGACCGCCCGCCGCGGCCCGCTCAGGGACCTGGTCGCCGTCGAGCAACTCGATCACCACCGCGATCTGGCACATGCTCACCGACAACGTCCCCTACCAGGAATTCGGCGGGACCTACTTCACCCAACGCGACCCCGAACGCACCACCCGCCGCGCGGTCAACCAGCTCAACCAGCTCGGCTACACCGTCACCCTCAACCCGAGGGAGAACACAGTCTGACCGGCACACCAGACACCCGGCGACCACCATGGCCACCAGACACCCACCCTGAACTGCACCTATTTACGCGTCAGAGGCGCTCTTGCTGGCCACCCTGCCCGTCTGCTCCTTATGCCGACGCCCCTCCCTGGCGGGCATCCGCTACGCTGTCCCTGGTCGGTCGTTGGTACGCCGCGCTGTCTGCTCAAGTGAGGCTGCGGAGCAGGTCGCACCATGTCTGACCAGTGGGCTTGTGCTACTCGTTGAAGATCCACTCCCTGGATCTTCTCCAAGGTTCTCCACAAGCCCCCGCCTTCGTAGCTCAGGGGATAGAGCACCGCTCTCCTAAAGCGGGTGTCGCAGGTTCGAATCCTGCCGGGGGCACACAACTAAGGGCCAGTTCAGAGGCTTGATCATCTCGAACTGGCCCTTTGCCATGATCACGGCCGTGCCACGCCCGTGCCACAAAGTCCACTAGGAATCCACATCACCCTGCGCTTTGCGGATCATCGAGCCGAGCCGATCGGCGATCTCTCGGTCACGCCCACTGACCACGTGTTGATAGATCAGCGCTGCACGGAGCGTGCTGTGGCCCATCCGGGTCATCAGCTCCCGCAGGCTCGCGCCGGACGCGGCGAGCGTGTTGCCCGTGTGCCGAAGATCGTGGAAGTGCACGTCTGCCATGATCCCCGCCGCCTTCCTGGCCTTGATCCAGTCGTCCCGGAAGTTGCTCCGCCGCAGCCGACCGCCCTGGGGGCCGAGGAAGACATGACCGTCCCTGCCAGGCCCGGCGAACCCGGCGAGATGCTGATTCACATCCGCCAGGAGTTCGGTCGGAAAGGCCACCGGCCGGACCCCGGCATCGGACTTGGGCGCCTTGTCGAAGAGCGCTCCCGTCTGCATCTCCGCCTGTGAGCGGCGAACCATGAGCGCGGCGTTCTCGGTGTCAACGTCCCGCCGGCGGAGCGACGCCAACTCGCCGAAGCGCAGTCCGGTGAAGGCAGCCAGGAGGACGAGCAGCCGGTAGCGGGGGGCGATCGCGTCGGCCACGGCGTAGACCTCGGACACAGCGAGAACGGGCCGTTCAGGCACGTCGTAGCGGTCGGCGCCCTTGACCCGGCACGGGTTGCGACGGATCAGCTCATCGTCAACGGCCGTGTTCAGGATCGCGCGCAAGATCTGATACGCCTTGACCACGGTCGGCTCGCCGGTCCGTGTGAGGCACGCCGTACGCCAGGCCCGAACCTGCCCCGTCGTGATCATGCACCCGTCGTCGCTTCGCTCCTCCGGGCGGGAGCGGGCATGAGGTCAGAACGCGTCGTGGCTGGGGCGGTCGGCTCCACGGCTTTAGGCAGACTTTAGCCAGCCACTTTGGCGCGAGCCTCGAAGATCATGGCCCCAACGTCGTGCTTTACCGGGCAGGTCCACAGACTGCCCGACGCGCCGGAAGCTTACGGGGCCATGATCACTCGCGCCAAAGCAGCTCCCGGCCAAAATCGCTCCACCGACCGCGTGGGCGAGTACTAGCCATGCAGCCTGGCCTCACTCATCATGATCGGCATGAAAAGTACCCAGGTGGGAGCAAGAAGCGGCAAGGCGCGCGGAATACTTGGCACCGTCGCAGCCCTTTTCTTCGTGATCGCAAGCATTGATGCAGGGATTTATCTCGCAGAGTTGATCACGGACGGGGACCACTGGACCCCGATGCTTGAGGTCGCTTTTGTCATGTTGCTCATAAGCTGGATCGCTGGAGCCCTCCACTTCCACCGGGGTAAGAAGATGGACAGCCGGAGCGCGTAGGCCCGTGCCACTGCCGTGCCAGAACGGACGGGGACTCACGGGGAACCTGGGGCGCGGAGCAGGCCGTACGGTCCTACTGACCCAAGCCAGGAACCCGCAGTTCACGCCCGCACTCCCCCAACCTCGCTCCTAAAGCGGGTGTCGCAGGTTCGAATCCTGCCGGGGCACAGCGGGAAGGGCACCTACGGATTTCGGTAGGCGCCCTTCGGTGTCCGTGGCCGACGGCTCGGTGCCAGAGGCTCAGGCGGCGTGCGGGGTGAAGGTGACGCGGGAGTCGCCCTCGTCGATGGCCAGGTTCAGCGTGCCGTCCAGGGCCTTGGCCAGGCGCCGCAGCAGCGGGAGGGTCGGCACAGTGTCGCCGCCCTCCATCCGGGAGACCTGGGGCTGCGTCATCCCGGCCCGTTCGGCCAGTTCGGTCTGGGACAGGCCGAGCTCGACCCGACGGTCGTAGACCGCCTGCCCGAGATCGCCGGCCAGCCGTGCGTCGACGTACTCCTGGTCGTACTCCACCGCCTCACCCGCAAGCTGCCGGGCCCGGCGCGTCCTCCACGTGCTGTGATTCATCAGCCCTCCTTGCGCCGATCGTATGTGTGCTGGGCATGGCCATGCTCGGCCTCGCAGACCTTCTGGGCCTGGTGCGCACGCTCGACTTCCGCCGCCTCACGCATCCTCGTCTTACGGAAGACCGTCAGCAGAACGATTCTCTGTCCGGGAGCGAGCCAGTACGGGATGCGCACGGCCTCGCCGTCCAGCTCGAAGCGGAGCTCGCGCAGCTTGCCGCCCAGGTGACGCGAATACGGCTCACCGAGGGTCGTCGGCTCGTCCAGCAGACGGTCCGTCTTGTCCTCGACCCGCCGGTACAGGCGGAACGGAAGCAGCTCCAGCCAATCCCGAACCTCGGGTTCGATCTCAATCTCCCACCGCTCCGCCATGCAATCAACGGTATATACCTCCAATTGCATAGCGCAAGCCGCCACGGACCTTGCGATCTGCGCTCCCCCAGGCCACGCCGCTTCCTCGGCCCGCCCCGAAGGTCGTCTCCTCCAGCCGGCCCGGAACGGATTCGGCACACATGAGGCCGGGAAGCCTCGGGAACACGCGAGAACTGCAGAGAGGAGTTTTCCCAGGCCAGGAACCTAGGAGCGGACGGTTCCGCAGGTCACAGCCCCGCCCAGGGAAAACTCCTAAAGCGGGTGTCGCAGGTTCGAATCCTGCCGGGGGCACAACGCGTTATCGCTCTGACCTGGGGTTTCTCCCCCAGGGAGGGGTTCTACTCGGCCTCGGACTCCTCGTCCGGGGCCGTTTGCGTGAGCGGAAGGGCCGCCAGGCTCCGATACTCCGCCATGGCAACGGGCTCGTGTGCGTGTCGGCCGCGATCGTGATCGAGGAGTGGCCGAGCACCAGCCCCCGCCGTGTGAACCAGCGTCGCGGCGCCGTGGCGCAGGTCGTGGAGGCGGACCGGCGTGAGACCGATCTCCTCGTACCGCTCGACGCACCGCCGTGTGACGTCGGCGGGGTGAAGCATCTCGCCATTCTCCTTGGCGAAGACACGTCCGCTCTCACCCAGGCTCTCCCCTCGAAGAGTCACACTTGGCATACCGTCAACAAAGTCTTGTGATCCCACATCCACAGGGCCGAACAGACGCCGACTCGAGTGGCCGACAAGTCCACAAAGTCGATCTCTCCCCCTGCGGAGCGGGCTGTCCGGGGTCGGCACTGTCCGAACGTGGAAGGCTGCCGCATCGAGGCAACGACAGCTCGCGATCACGCGTGCGATCATCCCGAACGCCTGGCGGGTATGCGCACGGTCGCACGGTCGCCCCCCCGGTTCCGCCCTCAAGACGCGCAAAAGGGTGCCTACATGATGAAAGCGAGTTTTAAGGTCCATGCCGGTCTGGCCCTGGCTTTGGGTGCCTTATCACTGCTGGCCTCCGCTGTCACGCTTCTGCCCGGGGAGTCGGTACTCAAGGGTGGTGGACTGCTGCTGGCGATCGAGTTCGCCCTGCTTTTTCCGCTCTTTCTCGCCACACTCGTACGCGGAATAGCCCTGGAAGCCGGCGGCGTGCGGCTACGGAACGAGCTGCCGTGGCGTGCCCTGCGCTGCCTGCCCATCGCCGTGCGGTGCGTCCTCGTAGTGATCTTCTCCACGGGGGTCGCACTCACCGCCAGCAGCATGCTCGCCGGGACGTCACAGCAGGCAGGGGAAGCCAAGGGTGGTCGGTACTACGCGATCCAGGTCGACAGCCCGACGCGCGAGCGCGTTGAAGTGTCGAAGCGCGAGTACGACGACTTGCTGAAGAAGGATCGACGGGCAATGCACGCGATCACCAGCATGCTTGCCACGGGGGCCGCAACAATGACTTTGATCATCGGGCAGCTCCATCCGACCACAGGCCACTACCTGCCGTCTCCCCGACTGGACATGCCCGCATGAGGAATCCGGCAGCATGCCCAGGTCCACACCGGCCCACTGGCGCCCGGAGCCGCTCCAGCCCTCCCGGGGCTTGCTGCGCCCGCCGGTCAACTCCCCCGCTGTCCGGCGAAGCACGAGTCCACCGCGCCGGTTCATCGCCGCCGCCTTCAATGACGGTGAACAGCCGGTCGTAGAAGCCCAGTTCGCGTTGCTCGACCTCGGCGAGCGGTCCTGCATCGGCCTGGGCGGCCTGCTGGTGGCCCGCCCGCGCATCGTCTGGCCCGCGGAGGCGTGATCGGGATCGGTGAGGGTCTGGTGGCGGGCCCAGCAGCGGGGGTGACGGGCGACGATCACGCCGCCGGGTGCCAGCGCGATGACCTCGTCGTTGTCGGTCAGCACGGTAACGGTGCGTCCGATCGCCTCGGGGTGCACGGAGTAGTCGTTGGTATCGACGCGAACATAGTGGTCACGCCCGATGCGGGTCTGCATCCGCCACCAGGCGGGCGGGTCGACGGGCGGCAGGGTGAGCATCCCGGCCCGGTCGGCCTCCCAACGTTCGGCCGGACGGGCCTGCAAGGTGCGGTGCAGGCGCCGGTTTACGCCGCCTGCCGGAGCCCGAAGTGCACACGCCGCGGGTGCTGGGAGTGGATGAGTTCGCCCTGCGCAAGGGACACAACTACGGCACGATCCTGGTGGACATCGACACACGTCGTCCGGTTGATCTGCTGCCCGACCGCACCACGGCCACGGTGTCCGCTTGGCTCGCCGACCACCCCGGCGTCGAGGTGATCTGCCGTGACCGCTCGACCGCATACGCCGAGGCCGGACGGCTCGGCGCCCCAGACGCGGTCCGGTGGCACATCTGGAAAAACCTCGTCGAGGCCGTCGAGAAGACGGTCATCCAGCACCGCGCCCTGCTGCGCGAGCCAGAGGAGACCAGCCTGATCCGCACCGCCGCGCCCGTGAAGACCCCGGAGCTCGCGCCGCGTCCCTCAGGCGAACCGCGACACTCCGGCCGCCTGTCGGACCGGGTGCGCGAACAGCACGCAGCCGTCCACGCCCTGCTCGACGACGGGCTCGGCATGCGGACGATCGGCCGCCGACTCGGCCTCACCCGCAACACCGTGCGCCGCCTGGCCCGCGCGGCCACCGCAGACGAACTGCTGGTGGGACAGTGGACCGGCCGCAGCAGCATCCTCGATCCCTACAAGCCCTATCTACATCACCGGTGGGCCGAGGGCTGCACCGTCGCCCGCCGCCTGTTCGAGGAACTGCGTGAGCGCGGCTACCCCGGCGGCGAGAGCGTCGTGAAGAGGTACGTGCAGCAGCTCCGTGAAGCGTTCCCGCACGACGATCCACCTCGCAAGCACCCTTCCGTGCGAGACGTGACCAGCTGGATCACCCGCCGCCCCGACCGCCTCGACGACGACCAGGCCCGGCGACCCAAGACGATCCTCGCCCGCTGCCTCGAACTCGACCGCACCGCCGAACACATGCGTTCCTTCGCCGAGTTGATGAGCAACCGCCAAGGACAGCAACTGGACGAATGGATCGAGCGCGTCCAGGCCGATGACCTGCCCGCCCTGCACGCTTTCGTCACCGGTCTCGGCCAGGACCTCGACGCCGTCGTCGCCGGGCTCAGCCTGCCCTACAGCTCTGGCGCCGTCGAAGGCCACAACAACAAGATCAAGATGCTCAAGCGGCAGATGTTCGGCCGCGCCAACTTCGACCTGCTCCGCAAGCGAGTCCTCCTCGCAGCGTGAGGCCGTTCATGATCGCGGTCGTGGTGACCCTCCGTGGGCTCCGGCACGGAAAGTGATCCAGAACCAGAATTCAGGCGTCGCCGAGAGACACCACGGCGCCGCTGGGTCTGCTGGCGGACGTAGAGCACGCGGTTTTCAAGGTCGAGGTCGGACCAGCGGAGACCGATGATCTCTCCCCGGCGCAGGCCCATGGCGATGGCAATCACGAAGGCCGCGTAGAGCGGGTCTTTGCGGGACGCGGCGAGGAAGGCGAGCGTCTCGTCCAGGCTCCAGGGCTTCAGCTCCCGGTTGTCCGTACGGGGCGGCTCGACGAGCTTGGCGACGTTGCGTGTGATCAGCTCCTCGCGACAGGCGGAGGACAGGGCGGAACGCAGAACGCGGTGCGATTCCTTGGCTGTTGCCGCAGTGGTCTCCTTCTCCAGACGGACGAGAAAGCGCCGCACGTCGGCGACGGCGGGGGATTCGAGCCGCTTGGAGCCGAGCAGCGGCACCAGCACCGCTTGCCGCATCCACGATGCCCTCTTCGCCACCCGCGACGAGCCGTACGTCACGCTCATGGTCAACCCGGCCGCCGGGGACGGAAAGGTCCACGCGCTCTACAAGTCGTAATGGGCGAGGACATCGGCCAGAGCCAGCCATCACCGGCGTCGCCGGTCCTCACCGTCATGATCCGCGGCACCCGCTGAGCAGCCGCGACAGCACCCCCTACCCGGAGCTCCTCCGCGACGCCGATCGATCACGCTTCATCCAGAGCAGGTTCGACTTCCCTGCCAACTCGCGTCATGTCACCAGACCACTCACGCATGCCCACGTTGAGACGAAACCGATGAGGGCCCCGACGATCCTGATGACGGCCGGGCTGAACCCGGGACCAGGACTGAACGGCCCGCGACTCGTGAAGGCTTCGTAAACTCGATAAGCAGAGTCGCACATGTTGAAGGCGAGGGAGAATCCGAGAAATCCGAGGACCCCTTCCCATGCCAAATAAAGAAAGCCGACGCCCCTCTCAGAGGCAGCTACAATTACCACACTTCCTGGCATCGCCTATCCATCCGCGCGAGGTGAGTAAGAGTACAGATAGCTGTCGCGCCGCAGTCTGCATTAACGGTACGACAGGGGGCTTCTGCCAGAACCTCAGGAATTCCCACCTTGTAACCGTTCAGTCCCGATCACGAGGGGGCCTGACTCTACCGATGACGCCACAAGGCCCCACGCGCGTTCATTTCACGAGCCTAAGGCGAAAAGACTCCGACTGCCCAGGTATGCGTGTCCGGGCTCTGCCTGTGGAAGACGTTCGACTGGACGGGATCACACAATGCAACCAGGATTTCACCTTCGCAGGAGTCGGGGACGCCGTGCCGTGCCTCGCGCCGCAGCGAACATCCCCATGTGCGTCAACACTTGCTCATGACCACCCGACTACCATCTCAACAATGATTCCGATCGCCCCAAGGGCGGCGATAACTGCTCCAACAAATCGGAGCAGTCCAGGTGTTGCACTTCCGACGAATCCAAAGGTAACTGATGACGTCAAGTCGTAGAACCGCTCAGCAGCCCCGCGAAAATTAAATGCCAGCAACAGGCCGACCACGAGAAGGACTGAACAGATGATCACGGAGGCGAGGTCGGCCTCCGACGAGGCACGTCCGGCTTGCATGAAAACCACCGCACTAACTTCCACTTCTCGCTCTTTTCGCTGCGATATCGGCGGGGGCGCAGATCACACCCCCGCCGATGATATTAGAGCTTTCTATCGCCAGTCCACTGTGAACAGTTTACCGACGCGCGTATTGTGGGAGGTGGTGAACCCGCCTTCTACACCGAGACCCGCCCCCAGACCTATCGTTGTCGACCCCACAGCTTCACCTCGACTGTTCTCCGCCCCAATGGCTCGCTCATGGCTGCCCGATACGGCAACACCGAACGCACCCGTTACGGTTCCGCCCCACCCATCACCTCGAAGCTGCTCAAAATCTGTGGCGTTACTGCCCATCAGCCCGATACCGACATTCGCTCCGACCGATGGCGTTTCACTACCCTTGCGGAATCTTACACCGTAGTCCGTCTTCCCATCCGGGCGCGTTGTGTTCACCAGGCAAACTGAGGCTGTTACTCCCGCACCGATCCCAGCAGAGCCACTGATACAGATCCCGGTGGTATCACCAGCGAAATATGCGTCCCATATTTTTGATGTATTCCCGGTGACAGAATTCCAGCCCGTCTTGAGGGCGGCCAGAAACCCTTCCTTCTTAGGCTTGGGACCCGGGTTGGGCGGGGGCGGGGTGGTCTTCAGCCAGCCCTTGGGCGCCGGTGCCGACGGCAGCGTGATGTTGCGGCGGCCTGGGATACCTCCCAGGCCCGTGGGCTTCATGCCCTTCACGAGCGGGGGGCGTGTTCCGCAGCGGCAGGCTCGGGTCGGGCCGTCGCCACTGCTGGTGGTGGTCTTCTTCTTGGGCTTGTACGTGCCGTAGGTCCCGTTGCTGCCGGAGCAGTACGCGACGCCGTAGCAGCTCTCGAGTCCTGTCGGGTCGCTTTCCGTGGCCGGGTTCTGGTTGGCGTAGCTGTACCCGTTCAGGGAGTGGATCTGGTCGAGACTGAGCAAGGGGTCGATGCTGATGAACTGGCCGATGTCCGGATCGTACTGACGAGCATCCACGTGCGTGAGCCCTGTGCCGGTGTCGGTGGTCTTGCCGAGGAAGCCCTTGTCGTCGGGCCAGGCAGCTCCGGTGGTGGTGCCTCTCGGCGCGCCGAACGGGGTCGTGTAGCGCCGGGAATACTCCTGGTTCGTGGCGTCGATGGCGAGGGTCGCGGTGCCGTGGTGGTCGGTGACGAGGTAGCTCAGCTCGTTGCTGCCGCTCTCGTTGGAGCGGACGGCGACGGTCAGGCTGCCTGCGCTGTAGTGGCGTTGGGCCCAGGTGCTGCCGTTGGCCCGCAGGTGCAGTTCGGTGGATCCCAGGTACAGGACGCGCTCTCCGCTCTCGGTGGCGCGGATCAGGAGGGTGCCGTCGGGGCCGTAGAGGTAGTCGGTGGTCTTGCCGCCCTCGGTGAGGGTGGCAAGCCTGCCCTCGTCGGACCAGTCGAGGTCCTGGGGGGCGGCACCGTCGGGCCGGCTGGTGGTGTTGCCGGTGCTGTCGAACTCGTAGGAGCGGTCGGGATCGGCGCAGTCGGCCTCGGTGCTGGTTCCGGTCAGGGTGTGGGGCTGGTCCGTCTTCTCGTAGCAGTAGGTCGTGGTGGTGTTCGAGGTGCTGGTGTGCTTGGTCTCCGTGGTGCGCTGACCGGCATCGTTGTAGCTGTAGCTGGTCCAGTAGGCGGACCGACCGCCCAGAGCGGTCGCGCTGCGCGGTTCGGAGCACTTCTGTGAGGCGGGTGTCCATGCTTCGGTCAGGCGGCGGTGGCCGTCGTAGGCGAAGCACTGGGTCTCGGCCGACGCGGTGCCGCCGAGGGTGCTGGTGTCGGCGATGGAGGTGATGTTGCCGGCCTGGTCGTAGGTGTAGCCGAGTGCCTGGAGCTTGTAGGGGTGGGTCTGGTCCGTGACGTGGCTGCCCAGGAGGCGTCCGGTGCCCTCCTCCCAGGTGTTGGTGACGTACGCCTTCTTGTGCTCCTCGGTGTTCGCGGTGCCGAGAACGAGCTGCTGGGCCTGGCCGAGGGCCGAGTAGTCGACGTCGAGGAGGTAGCCCGTGCTGCCGCCGATGGACGTGACCTGTCCGAGGCCGGTGTAGCCGTAGTCGACGATCTCCGAGGGCAGGCCACCGACGGCCGGCTCCTTGGAGCTCTGCAGCGTGCCGTCGATGTTGTAGCGGTTCTCGAACGCGAGGGTGGCCGGTGCGCCCGCCTCGACGAGCGGGTCGGAGGCCGGCAGGGACAGCTCCGTGGCGGTGGGCCGGGACAGGCTGTCGTAGGCGGTGACGGTCCTCGTGTACGCCTTGCCGGTCTTGCCGCCGACGTAGCGGGTGCTCGCGTCCGGCAGGCCCTTGAGCAGGGAGTCGTAGGTGAGGGCGGTCAGTTGGTTCGCGTCGGTCTTCGAGCCGGTCCAGGTGCCGGTGACGCGGCCGATCGTGTCATAGCCCGAGAGGACGGTACGGCCGAAGGAGTCGGTGGTCTTCGTGAGCCGGTCGAGGCTGTCGTACCCCAGCTCGGTCAGGCCCTTGTCCGGGTCGTCGGCGCTTGTCTTGCGGCCGAACAAGTCGTAGACGTACGTCCACTTGGCACCGTCGGGGCCGGTGACCTGGGACTGCTTGTCGTCCAGGGTGAGCTGGAGCTTGGTGGAGGTGTACGAGGCCGTACCGTGCCGCCGCCGAACTGCGGGTCGGCCGGGCTGGTGCCCGCGTACTGCCGGGTCTCGACGGTCCGGCCGCGGGCGTCGGTGATGGTACGGGTGGCCGAGCCGCCCTGGACGGCGGTGGTGGCGGTGGAGTCACCGGTGTGGGTCGTGGTGGTCGACCACTTCTTCACCCCGTACGAGTAGAGGGTGCTGGTCGTGATCCGCTCCGCGCCGTCGTACACCGTCTCGGTCTGGGTGGGTGCCTCGCCGTACTCCTCCCGCGTGTAGGTGCCGTTCGGAGTCGCCGTGCTGTCGAAGATGTCCTCGTACGTCTCGTAGGGCAGGCCGCGGGTGTCGTAGCGGGTGTCGGTGAGTACCCGGCCGCCGAGTGGGGTCGGGGTCTGGGTCTGCAGTGGGCGCATCATCGAGTCGTACAGCTCGTAGCTGGTGTTGTACGTCTCGCCGTCCTTCTTCAGGGTCGAGGTGGACACCCAGGACGGTTCGGTGCTGCTGATCCGGTAGGCGAAGGTGGTGTTGGCGCTGCAGCCGGCCGCCTTGTTGCGGTTGGGCAGCCAGACCGCGGTCAGCCGGCCCAGGGCGTCGTAGGTCGACTCGGTCTTCTTCAGGTTCGCGTCGTACACGCGCAGGGCCTGGCCGTGCCGGGGGTCCAGGAAGCTGGTGACCTTGTGACCCAGGGGATTGCGCCTTGCCCGCGAAGGGGTTGCTCTCGGTGCCGGCCTGCTCGGTCCACGTACCGTTCAGGCTGGTGGCGGTGAACGAGCGGAAGTAGCGCCCGTTCGCGCCCTTCGCTTCAACGATCATGAGGTACTGGTTCTGGCCCTGGACCTTGTAGACCTCCGGGGCCTCGAACAGGCGGTCCTCGGTGTCGCTCATGACCGTCGTGTACGACGAGCCGAAGCTGCTCGGGAAGTTCCCGAGCGGCATGGTCGACTTGAAGATGCTGCCCTTGTCATTGGCGAAGAACAGGTACATGTTCTGGTCGTCGGCGATCAGGGTCGGGTCGATCGGGCCGCCTACGGGGAGGTCGCCGGTGAACAGCTGCTGCGGCGCGGACCAGCTGGCGGGGTTGGTCGGGTCGGTGGACGTGCGGTAGGTGAATTTCCAGCCGGTGTCCCACCCGTTCGCGGCCATCACCCAGATGTTCTTGGTCGCCAAGTAGAACAGCGTGGGCGCAATGGGGGCCCCGCTCACTGCGGTCTGGGGGGCCGTCGCCATGTCCGACCAGTTGGTGAAGGGACGGAACCCCGTCGCGCGCCACCCGGATTCGCTCGCGGTGGTCGCGTAGACCAGGTTCTGGCCGTTGTACTTCACGGCGGTGAAGTCCTTCAACGAGGCCGACCCGTTCGCCGGCTCCGCCAGCGGACCGGTCGAGGTCCACCGGTATGTCGACGGAAGAGCACACATGTTCGCCGCCCCGGACAGGCCGGTCCACTTCTGGTTGTTCCCGCCGGTGCAGTTCCAGAGCTGCACTGCCGTGCCGTTGGCCGTGGCGCCGCCGCTGACGTCCAGGCACAGCCCGGAGTGCACGCCGACGATCGTGCCGTCGGAGTTCACCCGCCACTGCTGGTTCGCACCGCCGGTTCGCGGAATCCTGTCAGCATCGACCGGCATGTGTTCGAGAACCTTGCCCGGATCGCCGAGCGTGGAGTCGATACCTACGACAGGCGCCAACTCGACTTGAGCATCGAGGTCTTCCTGCACGGCACCGAGGCTCTCCTCATGCACACCCGTGCCGCTGCCGGACCGGCGGACGGTCGAGGTGCCCGGCGCAACGTCGTGAACTGACGAGCCTCGTCGCGTGCTCAGCAGGGTCCCCACGATGCACAGTGCCCACTGGGTGCTCAGGTCGGGTCCCTGGCCTGGATCGCGCGGCGATCCGGCGGTGCCGTCGGCATGGGTCGGTCCGGCGCCGCGGAAGCCGACCTTCGCACCGCTGCGTGTGCCGTCGACGGTGAGACCACGGCCGAGGTCGAGGTTGCGGCCGGCCGTGGCATCGTCCCCTTCCGGGGGTGATGACGTCGGAGTCGCCCAGTCCGGCGCACTGAAGTCGACGGCCGCCATCCAGGGCACGGGGATGATGACCCGTCCCCCGGTGCTGAATCCCGGGTGGAAGGTGCGGCGCCGGACACCCTGCACGCGGTAGGCGCCCAGGGCGTGACCTCCAGGGTTCCGCGGCGAACGCCTTCCGGATCGGACTCACCGTCACGGACGCGCCGTCCGGCCGGAATCACCCTTCGGCGGCCTGTGGTGCGTACACCGGTCGGACGCAGGGCAGAGCAGAGCGGTCGCTCGCGGCGCAAGCAAGGCGGATATCCGGCAACGGCGGCGGCCTGGCGAAGCGGCCCGCAACCGCCGTCCGGGATCGCCCGGTTCGTCAGGTTCATCGGATTCACAGGACATGGGATTCGCAGGACATGGGACTCGCTGGGCTCTCCGATTCGCCGAGGGACGCAAGAACGATCTTCCTGGTACGACGCGTGTCGGGACAAAGTCCTTTCGGGATCCGGGATCCCGAGCATTTCCCCTACGCCGAGCGCTCGCCGAGAACAGCGGACTCATTCATCGGATGTGACGGTGAACTGGATTCCGTGACGGCTGAGGTGGCACCATCAGGGTCGCGGGACCCGCAAGTCGGAGTCCGTGAGCGACGGCCCACAACTGCAGCTCCTCGAAGGACGTGCCCATGCGGCTGGCTCTGAAGACGTCGGACCCCCTGCGGGCCCGGTTCGTGCGGAGGGTGCGCATCACACTCCTGGTCGCCGCTGTCGCCTCCGCCCTGGTGATCGGCGGCATCGCGGTGGCGAACGCGGTGAACGAGCCGGAGCTTCGGGTACGCGGCATCCCCGACAGCGGCGTGCTGAACACCGCCGAGTCCCCCAAGACCACACTCACGGTGGACGTGATCGACAACAACAACGACGAGGCTCTGCTCAGTGAGGCCCTGCGCAGTATCGAGGCAAGGCTGAACGGCGAGATCGTCCCCACCCTGTGGGTCGGACACCACAGAGTGCTTGAGGTGGGGACGTTGCGGGCCGGGGAGTACGAGCTGACGGTGACCGCCGACCCCGGCCTGCTCTCGCGCGAGATCACACTCAGCCGCCGCTTCGTCGTGGACAGCCGGCCCTGACTCGAAGATCCCGGATGTCCGGATATCCCGGACGTCCGCGCGCGCTTCCGCAGGCCGACCGTCTCGTGACGGACGCACACGGGCACCGGAAGCACTGCGAACACGAGAAAGCTGCGCGGCAGTCGCCGAAACTCTGACGAGCTCGCCAGCCGGAGCGGCTCCACAAGTGCCTGTGACGGCCAACGCCCGTGAGAGTGGCGGGCCGTCGGTATGGCGCCGGGCTTGATGCCGGAACACCCGGAACATCCTGAACGTCCGGAACGAGAAGGCGCTGTGCGATGGACGTGCAGGTCGCGGCGGTACGGCCAGGTGGTCCGGCACTCCTCTGCCCATGCCTGCGTCGGCGCACGCCCGCTGTTCCGCGCGCAGGCGCTGGTGCCGTCGCAGTCGGCACCAGCGCCGAATAAGCAGGGCACCCGGCGTGGAACCCTGCCGCCGCACGTGTCAGCGGCGACCGGTCTCGTGATTCAGGCGGTGAAGGCGGTGAAGGCGGTGAAGGAGAACTCGGCGGAGGACCTGGGCCTCCGTTGGCACTCCGCCCTCTGCGCCGAGCCATCGGTCCGGCGAGACCGGGATCCGGCCAGTAGGTAGTACTCGGTAGAACTACGCATTGAGAGCGGGACCCTCCCCCGTGCCGATGCTCCTCACATGAACCGCACAGCCCGAGCCGCGCAACACGGCTCCCTCGGGGGGCGCCCGGTCCTTGAAGACGGATCACGCGCCGGTATGCCGGACCGGAGCCCACGGGCTTCCGGTTTCCGTGGTCGGGCCGGTGACCGTGACGGTTCCGGCCGACAGCCACGCTCACTGGCGACGACGCACTCTCGGCGCCGACGTCCGGGCCATCGGCCGACCAGCCCGCCGCCCCCGACGGCGCGCTCCCCTCCAGGCACCGCCCACCTCGGCCCTCTCGTGGCCATCGCCGCCGGGCTCGTCGTCATGGCCCTCGCCCTGAACGGCCCGCACACCGCCGAAACAACCTCCCAGAGCCTCGCCACGGGCGACTGGACCCAGGGAGCGACCTGGGCGAGTCTCATGCTCAAGACCGGCCTCACCGCCCTCTACTTCTACCCGGTGCTCATAGCCGCCTACATCGCCTACGGCCTCGCCGACCGGCCCGGCCTGCTGCCCGGTCTTGTCGGCGGCGTGGCCGTCGTGGGTGGCGAGGCGGGCGCCCTGGGAGGTCTGGCCGCCGGATTCATCGCGGGCGCGGCCACCCTCGCCCTCCGGCGGATTCCCTCCCACGCGGCACTGCGTGAGACCACGGCGACCGTACTCGTCCCCCTTCTGGCCTCCTTGGTCACCGCTTTCCTCATGTACGCGGCCGTAGGCACAGGGCTGCGCCACCTGACGGAGTGGCTGCACGTGAAACTGGCCCAACTGCAGTTCGACAACCTCGTCGTGCTCGGTCTGCTCCTCGGCCTGCTGTCCTGCTGCGACCTCGGTGGAGCGATCAGCAAGACGGCCTTCGGTTTCGGCACGGTGATGCTGGAGGGCTCCGACCCGTCGAAGTTCGGCCCGCTCAACATGACCATCATGGCCGCCGTCGTGGCCGTGGTGCCCAGGGCGAAGGCGATGACACGCGCGGGACTGTCGTAGTCGCCGCCTCGCGCGAGGGCCTTCTCGTACTTCGCGGTTCCCAGGGCGCCCGCGACGGTTTCCTCGCACTGTTTGTGGCGCGGACCGAGGGTACTGGTGCACATGCCGGTCGCTCGATACAGCGCCCGTACCGCACCCAGCAGCACCGCCGCGCGCTCGTGCTCACCGCGGATCACCGCGCTCTGGACAGGCACCCCCAGCGCCATGACGGTTCCGGCGTAGTCGTTGAAACCCTGAAGGATCTCCAACGCGCTCCGCGTACGCGCCAGAGCCCCCTCCTCGTCGCCGTGGGCCCAGAGCGCGAAGCCCAGTGCGGACAGGGCGTATGAACGGTAGAGCTGCTCCCCGTGCCGCTCCGCGATCTCCACCGCTCGCGCGCTGGTGTCCAAGGCATCGGGATGGCCCAGCCGGACCTGGACGATGGCCTTCTGGAACAGCCAGAAGAGCTGTTCCGGTCCGTCCCCCGTCAACCGGTGCGTGGCCAGGGCCGCGTCGAACAGATCCAGGGCCCCCGCCTCCCGCCGGAAAGAGGCCAGCGTGCCGCGCAGGCCCTGGCCATCAGCCTCGACGGACGGGGCGGCAAGCCGTCCGCACAGGTCCTGGGCGAGGTCGAGCCGTTCCTCAGCTCCCGTGAAGTCGCCCTGCAACAGTGCCACCCATGCGGAACACCACAGCGCCCTGGCCCGGACCGGGGTGGGGCGGGAGTCGGCGGCGAGCAGCCGGTCGAGCTGCCGGCGCCCCTCAGCCAGGAAGCCGTCCGCGCACCAGTGGAAACGCAGCGCCACGGCCAGACGCAGGCCGGCCTGACCGTCGGAGGCGTCAGCGGCATCGGAGGCATCGGAGACGTCAGTGGCATCGGTGCTCGGGCATTCCAGTGCCGCCACCAGATTCGCGTGTTCGGCGCGCTGCCAGGCCAGGATGTCCTGCTGGTCGGGGCCGAGCCACCGGTCGGCCGATCGCTCGGCGCGGTCCAGATAGAAGTCCCGGTGTCGGCGCGACAGCCGCGGATGCTCACCGGATGCGGCGAGTCGCATGCGCCCGTACTCACGGATCGTCTCCAGCAAGCGGTAGCGGCTCGGTCCGTCGTCCTTCGTCATCAGTACGACCGACTGGGCCACCAGCCGGTCCAGCAGCATCACCACCTCGTGGGCCGGCAGTCCGTCGCCCGCGCACACCTCTTCGGCGGCGTCCAGGGTGAAGGAACCGGAGAAGATCGACAGGCGTTCCCACAGCAGGCGTTCCGAGGGGGCGCACAGTTCGTAGCTCCACTCGATCATCCCGCGGAGCGTGCGCTGGCGCGGAAGCGTGGTCCGGCAGCCGCCGGTGAGCAGCGCGAACCGGTCCTCCAGGCGGCCGAGGAGTTGCTCCACGGACAGCGTCCGCAGCCGGGAGGCGGCCAGTTCGACGGCCAGCGGCAGCCCGTCGAGGACGGAGCACAGCCGGACGGCCTCGGTCCGGCTCGCGGCGGTGAGGCAGAAGTCCGGCCGCAGCGCGGTCGCACGGTCCGTCAGCAGGTGCACGGCATCGTCCGCAACCGACAGCGGGGGGACCGTGAAGACGTGCTCGCCGGCGATGTCGAGCGTCTCGCGGCTGGTCGCCAGCAGGCGGAGGTCCGGACAGGCCGTCGCCAACGCCTTGGCCAGCTCGGCGGACGCCTCGATCAGGTGCTCGCAGTTGTCCAGCACGATCAGCGCTCGGCGCCGTGCCAGGTGGTCGGTGAGCCGGGCGAGGGCCGGGCCGGGGCCGCGGTCGGGGACCCGGAGCACTCCGGCAGCGGTGGCGGTTACCGCCGCCGGGTCCCGTACGGCGGCCAGGTCGACCAGCCACACTCCGCCCGGGAACGCCTTCCTGGACGCCTCGGCGACCGCCAGCGCCAGTCGTGTCTTGCCCACGCCTCCGACGCCGGTGAGCGTCACCACCCGTCCGGCGCTCAGCAGGCGGCGGATGTTCGCGATCTCGCGACGCCGTCCGACGAAGCTGGCCAGGGCGGCGGGCAGGTTGCCCGTATCGGGCGCCACCTCGGTCATGGCCGCTCCTCACGTCCCCACGCGACCGGTCGGTTCGTTCGCCGTCCACCAGGCCGCGATCCGGGTGGGGCAGGAGAAGCCGAGCTTGGCCAGGATGCTCTTCAGATGGCCCTCGACCGTCCGGGAGGAGCGGCCCAGGGCCGTGGAGATCTCGCGGGTGGTCATGCCCCGGGCCACACAGGCGGCGACCTCGCGCTCCTTGCTCGTCAGGGCGGCCGCGCCGTCAGAGCGGTCCAAGGCAGTTGGACTTCGATCAGGCACCAGGGTCGCGGCGGCCACCAGTGGTGGATGCTCGCCGCCACCGACCCGGACGCCCCCGCGCCGGCCGACCTCAGAGCCGTCGCCGCAATGCTCGCCACCGAATTCCCCATCCCGCTTCCCGGGCTGATCGAGGCGACCGACCCCGCGCATGTGCAGCGCTGGATACTGCGCGACCGCCCGGGGCTGAAGCAGTGGAGCAAGGGGCGGGCCACCCTGGTCGGAGACGCCGCCCACCCGACCTCGCCCTACGCCGCCTATGGCGCGGGCATGTCGATCGAGGACGGCTACTTCCTCGGCAAGGTATTGCGCGGAGTCGACCTCACCGACCTGACCGCCGTCCGCGCCGCACTGCAGGCGTACGAGAACCCGCGCAAGGTGCACACCGCCCGCCAGGTCCAGCAGGCCTGGATGCTCGGCAAGGTCTTCCACCACACCCCGGCCCTGCTACGGCCACTTCGCGACCTCGTGTTCAACCACACCCCCTTCCTGCAGATGGTCGCCGGCGACACCAACCCGAAAGAGATCAACAAGCAACTGGCCCTGATCCAGGACTGACCGAGCATGTGGTCCGGAGTCGCGACCACGCTGCGAGGCGCATCAGCACCCTCGTGCCGCACCGCGGTGATCAACCCGTTCACGGCAGTTCCGGACGGTCCGCCGAACCTTGCCCGGCGCCCCTCACCGGCCCGGTGACGTGAGTCAGTCGAAGAGAGCGACGACTCCGTTCACCCAGATCGCGAGGAACGCCAGGGCCCCCACCAGGCAGCCGACGCCCGCCAGGACACCGCTGACCGACCACGGCTCGGAGGGCGCCTCGTACTCCTCCTCCACGCCGTCCCGGTAGGAGGCGGGGTCGTCCCAGTCGACGGGGTGCCCCAGCTTCTCGGCGCAGGCGGTCCGCACCGCGACCAGCTGACCCTCCGCAAAGGCGGTGGCCGCCATCGCCTCCGGGCCGCGCCAGGCGAGGGCCTTCATCCGCCGACCGGGAGACCGGTACCGGGCCTCGAAGGCAGCGGTCTCGTCGGCGTCGCGGTCTTCCTCAAGGTACGTCCAGCGTCCGGCCTCGGCGGCGTCGCCGTAGAGCCGGTACACCTCGGCCAGACGCCGGCGGAGCGTCAGGTCGTACGGGAAGGACGAGACGAGACCGCGCAGACGCTGGCGTGCGACGGGGACCCGGCCGGCGGCCAGGTCCGCATCGACTTGGGCAAGGGTCTCTCTCAGGGGCATGACCGCATGATCGGGTACCGCGCCGACCTACGTCGACCGGATCGGTGCCGGGGTGGCCGTCCGGCGGCGTCGGGCGGCGAGGCCGAGTGTGGCGGTGGCGACGGCTCCGGCGAGGGCGAGTACGCCCACGGCGTTCGCCAGGGTGCCGACGGCGGGGGTGAGCGCGAGGACCACGAGCGGGGATATGAACTGGCCGAGGAAGAAGGAGCCCGTCCACAGGCCGGTGCCGCGGCCGCGGTCGGCGTAATGGAGCTTGGACATGGCGAGGGTGAGCAGGCTCGGCAGCATGATGCCGCTGCCGAGGCAGTTGATCACCGCGCCGATGGTCAGCACGACGGGGTTGGGGGCGAGCCAGATCACCGCGAAGCCGAGGGCGCTCAGGCCGAAGGCGGTGGGCAGCCAGGCCTGCGGGCTGCGGTCGGCCTTGGCGAAGACGACGGCGCCGATCACGACCGCGGCACTGGAGGCGGCTGTGGCCAGTCCGATCACAGCGGGGTTGGTCACGCCCATGTCGTCCAGGAGGAACGCCATCTCGACCTGGACGGCGTAGAAGAGGACGGCGCCGAAGACGGTCAGCGCGCAGGTGCCCGCCAGCGGGCGCCAGGGAAGGGCCGCTTGGCCATCGGTTCCGAGGCGGTGGGGAGGGCTCGTCCGCGTGGTCGGCCGGTCGGGGCCGGGGCAGGAAGGCGGCCATGGCGGGGGCGAGCAGCAGGCTCACGGCGTAGGCCCAGAACGGTGCGCGCCAGCCGGCCGATCCGGCCGCGCCGCCCAGGACGAAGAAGGCTGTCGCGGAGATCGAGGCGCACATGGTCTGCATCGCGAGATAGCGGTCGCGTTGCCGGCCGGAGTAGTAGTCGCCGATCAGCGTGGTGCAGCAGGTCATGATGGCGGCTTCGGCGACGCCGACGAGGGCGCGGCTGGCGACGATGGCGCCGAGGGAGTCCAGCCACAGGGGTGCGGTGCCGAGGATCGCGTACAGCACGGTGGCGGTGACGAGGAGGCGTTTGCGGCCGAGCCGGTCGACGACGACGCCGGCGAAGGGGGCCAGCAGCGCCAGGGAGAGGGCGGGGATGGTCAGGGCCATGGGGACGAGCGCGTCGACGCCCGGCACGTGGGCGAAGTGGTCCTGCATCTGTGGCAGGACGGGGGCGATGAGCACGGCGCCCAGGATGGGCAGACAGGCGCCGGCCATCAGCAGCGTGAGGCGAAGCCGGTGGCCGGGGCCGGAGACGGTCTGCTCGGGTCGGTCCTCTGCGACGGCTTCGGACGGCGGAGAAGGGAGCGAAGGCACGGGTGCAGGCATGCGGGAACTCCACGTGGCGGGTCGGGAGGGGGACGGGGCGGTGCGGCCGTCATGGTCGGGCCGTCCGGTACACCCGCGGCAGGTTCGGAGCGGGGTGCCGATGGCCGGCGGGCGTCGCGGCGGGCAGGCGCGCCGGGCGCCCGCGCGGTCCCGGTCGGCGGGTGATGGTGCGGCTCCGGCGCCGGGTTGAGACGACTATGGGCCAGCGGGCAGGTCCTGCCTAGCCCTCGTCCGATCGATATCGAAGATGTGGATCATCCGGGCTTTGGATGCCAGGCACGGGCCCGCTGTCTCGGTGCGACCGTGGCGATACGGCCGGGCTCGGAAGCGGCCAGCTCCGCTCCCACGCGGGCCGCGGTCTCGCGCAGCCAGATGTGGGCCGCGTCGTGGGTGTGCACCGGGTGCCACCACAGTGCCTCCTGGAGAGGGACCGCCCCGTAGGGCGGTTCCATGAGGCGTACGGCGGCCACGCCGCGCAGCAGTTCGGCCAGGCGCTGCTGGACCAGGGCGATCCGGCGGGTGCCGGCGACCAGGAAGGGCAGCGCCTGGAAGCTGTCGACGGAGATCTCCACGCGGGGGTCGACGCCGAGCATGCTGAGCTGCCGGGCGGCCGGGGCGTCGTAGGCGCGCTGGTAGATGACCCAGGGCAGCCGGGCCAGGTCGTCCATGGTCAGCTGGTCGCCGACCTCGTCGTTCGTCTCGGCCACCAGGAAGGCCCAGCGGTCGGTGAACAGGTCGACGGCGGGGAAACCGCCGATGATGCCGCGCGGCATCAGCAGCCCGTCGGCCGTGCTGAGCAGCGGTGCGGTGTCCTCCGTGACGTCGATGGGCGTCCGCTGGAAGCGCAGCCGCACCCCCGGGGCCTCGGCGTGCACGGTCCGGGCGAGCTCGGCGCCGAAGACGGCGAGGGCGTAGTCGGAGGTGAGCAGGGTGAACTCGTGCTCCTCGCTGCCCGGGGCGAAGTCGGCCCTGCTGCTGAAGACCCGTTCCAGCAGGTCGCAGGCGGTAGAGGTGCGGTCCAGCAGAGCGCGGCCGAGGGCGGTCAGTTCGTACTGCTTGCCGACGCGCGCGAGCAGGTCGTCGTCGAAGTGGCGGCGCAGGCGGGCCAGGGCCGCGCTCATCGCCGGCTGACTGAGCCCGACGCGCTGCCCGGCACGGGTGACGTTGCGCTCCTCCAGCAGGGCCCGCAAGGACAGGACGAGATTGAGATCGAGGCCGGAGAGGGACACGACGCCTCCAGAGCGCGGGCTGCTTGCGGCGGCGCCATTTACACCGCGGATGATCAACATCTAAAGAATCTATTTCCCAGATTACGCGGTGGGGGTCACATTGGTCCTACCGCAATCTGGAGGACATTCCCGTGAAACCCGCAGCCGCTTCCGCGTCCTTCTCCGGACCCTTCGCCCTTGGCGTCCTCTCCGCCCCTGACCAGGCACCTTTCCCTGGTCTCGTGGTCCCCGGTGGGCGCGTGCTGGATCTTCGCGCGGCCCTCGGAGAACCGGCCCTGACGACCCGGGGGATCTTCGAGCGCTGGGACGAGATGTTCCCTCGCCTGCACGAACTCGCGGCCGACGCGACGGCCGACGAAACAGCCCACGAGACGGCCGACTGGCAACCGTTGGAGCATCTGCGGGCGCACGCCCCGGTCGAACCCCGCCAGGTCTTCCAGTCCGGCGCCAACTACCGGCAGCACGTGATCGACCTGGAGGTCGCCCACCGCTCCCCCGACGACCCCCGCACCGTGGAGGAGGCGCGCGCCGAGATCGCCGCGGTCATGGACCGGCGGGCGGCCGAGGACCTGCCGTACGTGTTC
The DNA here is from genome assembly GCF_020982545.1 of Streptomyces sp. MNU76. GTDB lineage: Bacteria > Actinomycetota > Actinomycetes > Streptomycetales > Streptomycetaceae > Streptomyces. The sequence continues at coordinate 320,293 of NZ_JAJKLK010000022.1, forward strand.
ATCGGCCTGCCGAGCGCGATCACCGGCCCCTTCGACGACGTCGTACTCCCGGACTGGGCCGAACAGCCGGACTGGGAGCTGGAGTTGGTGGCCGTCATGGCCAGGCCCGCCTACCGGGTGTCTGTCGAGGAGGCCCTGGAGTACGTGGCCGGCTACACCATCGCCAACGACCTCACCGACCGGGCGACCGTCTTCCGCCGGGACATGAAGGCCATCGGCACCGACTGGCTGCGCTGCAAGAACGCCCCCGGTTTCACCCCGCTCGGCCCGTGGATCGTACCCGCCGGGTCGATCGCCGACCCGGGTGACCTGCGCGTCACGCTGAAGCTCAACGGCGAGACCATGCAGGACGAGTCCACCAAGGACATGCTCTTCGGCATCGCCCGGCTGGTGTCGTACATCTCCCGGACCTCCCGGCTTCTGCCCGGCGACCTGGTGCTCACCGGCAGCCCGGCCGGCAACGGCATGCACTGGGGACGGCTGCTGCAGGGCGGCGACGTCATGGAGGGCTCCATCACGGGTCTGGGCGCGCAGCGCACCCGCTGCGTCGCCGAGGGGACCGCGTCGTGACGGCCCCGCTCGACCCCACGGACGCCGAGGGCGCGATCGCCGAGGCCGCCAAGCGGTGTTCCAACTGGGGGCGTTGGGGCGAGGACGACGTCCTCGGCACGCTGAACTTCCTCGACGAGGCCAAGCGCCGCGAGGGTGCGGCACTGGTCCGCCGGGGCGTGAGTTTCTCGCTGTCGCAGCGGTTCGACATGAACGGGCCGCAGAAGGGCTGGCGCCGCCGCACCAACCCCGTCCACACCATGCTGGACACGGGCACGGACGCGGCCCTCGGCAACCAGGGCTTCCCGCACGGCATCGGCGGCGCGGACGACGTGATCGCGATGCCGTTGCAGTGCTCGACCCAGTGGGACGGGCTCGGGCACATCTTCGACCACGGCAAGGCGTGGAACGGGCGGGCGGCCGAGAAGGTCGTCACCTCCGACGGCGATCTGGTCACCGGCATCGAGCACATGGCCCCGTACGTCGCCGGGCGCGCGGTCCTCCTCGACGTCGGCCGGGTGATCGGCGACGAACGCGGAGAACTGCCGGACGGTTTCGCGATCACCGAGGAACACCTGACCGCGACGGCCGAGGCGCACGGCGTGGCCGTCGGCCGCGGGGACATCGTCGTCGTCCGGACCGGGCGGCTGACGCGCGCCCGCCGGGAGGGCTGGGGCGACTACGCGGGCGGAGACTCTCCCGGTCTGTCCTTCACCACCGCCGGCTGGCTGCACACGAGCGAGATCGCCGCGATCGCCACCGACACATGGGGCTTCGAGGTCCGGCCGAACGAGTTCGACGGCGCCTTCCAGCCCCTGCACCAGGTCGTCATCCCCAACGTGGGCCTGCTGATCGGCGAGATGTGGGACCCCGACGCTCTCGCGGACGACTGCGCCCGCGACGGCGTGTACGAGTTCTGGCTCACCGCCGCGCCCCTGCCCATCACCGGAGCCGTCGGCTCCCCCGTCAATCCGATTGCCGTCAAGTAAGCGCCGGAACAAGGGAGTTCCCCATGACCACACCCCGCACGGTCCTCGTCATAGGCGGTGGCGCCTCCGGCAACGCCATCACCATCCTGCTGCGCCGGGCCGGCATCGACGTCGACGTCGACCTGATCGAGGCCAGACCCGACTGGAACGCCACCACCGGCTCCGGCATCACCCTCCAGGGCAACGCCCTGCGTGTCCTGCGCGAGCTGGGCGTGTGGGAGCAGGTGGAAGCATCGGGGTTCGCCTACGGCTCGCTGGGGGTGACCGCCCCTGACGGCACCCTGCTCTTCGTCAAGGAGGACATCAAGTGCGGCGGTGACGACCTGCCCGCCACCCTAGGCATGCGGCGGCCGCAACTTCAGCAGATTCTCATCGACGCCGTCCGCGCGACAGGTGCCACCGTACGCCTGGGCACCACCGCCGAGACCCTGGAGCAGGACGCCGACGGTGTCTCCGTCCGGTTCAGCGACGGCACCGAGGGCCGCTACGACCTGGTGATCGCCGCCGACGGCGTGAACTCCGCGACCCGCGCCGCGATCGGCATCAGCGACCGTCCCGAGCCCGTCGGCATGGCCATCTGGCGCGCCCCCGCCCCGCGCCCCGAGAGCGTCACCCGCTCGGACCTCACCTTCGGTGGCCCCGCCTACATCGCGGGCTACACCCCCACCGGCGAGAACACCCTCTACGCCTACGTCGTGGAGGCCAACCGGGACCGCAACTCCATCGACCCGGCCACCTACGCGGACGAGATGCGCCGACTGGCCGAGCAGTACGGCGGTGCCTGGCCCGAGATCACCAAGCACATCACGGACCCGGCGAAGGTCAACTACACGTGGTTCGACCGGCATCTGGTCGAGGGCTCCTGGCACCGCGGCCGGGTCGTCCTTGTCGGTGACGCCGCTCACTGCTGCCCGCCCACCTTCGCCCAGGGCGCGGCGATGTCCTTGGAGGACGCCTCCGTCCTGACGGAACTGCTCACGAGCGGGCGCGCATGGGACGACGCCCTCTTCCAGGCGTACTACGACCGACGCGTCCCGCGCGTCCGGACCGTCGTCGAGGCGTCCGTCCAGCTCTGCCAGTGGCAGCTGGACCAGGTGCACGACGCGGATGTGCCCGGACTGATCGGCCGCACCATGACCGCCCTCAAGGAACTGCCGTGACGGCCCACCCTCCCCAGCCACCGCCGGGAGCCCGGCGCGGCCCCCCGCCCTCGTCGAGCAAGGACGCGCGCACTCCTCCGACCGTCGACGTCCACGCGCACGTCCTGATCCCCGAGGTCGAGGCCCTGGTGGCCGGCCTGCCGGGCCTGGCGGAGGCCAGGGCCCTCGACGCCCGCCGCAACGGGCCCGCGGCCCTGACCGTCAGCGGCCCCATGGTCGCCGAGCGCATCCCGAGGCTGACGGACGTCGCCGTACGACTGGCCGCGATGGACGCGCAGGGTGTGGACGTCCAGCTGGTCAGCCCGTCGCCCTCGCACTACCACTACTGGGCGGACGAGGAGACGGCGGAGAAGGTGTACCGCCTCGCCGCCGAGGCGACGGCCGCCCACTGCGCGCAGGCGCCCGGCCGGCTGCACGGTCTGGGCCTCGTCCCCCTGCAACACCCGGAATCGGCGGTGCGCGCGCTCGAACTCGCCATGGGGATGGGCCTGTCGGGCGTCGAGATCTCCTCGCACGCGCCGGGCCGGGAGCTGTCCGACCCCGCGTACGAACCCTTCTGGACCCGCGCCGAGGAGACGGGCGCGATCCTCTTCCTGCACCCCTTCGGCTGCACGCTCGACGAGCGCCTGGACCAGTGGTACCTGTCCAACACGGTCGGCCAGCCCACCGAGAACGCCGTCGCCCTCTCGCACCTGGTCTTCTCCGGGGTGCTGGACCGGCACCCGGAGCTGAAGGTCGTCGCCGCGCACGGAGGCGGCTATCTGCCCACCCACATCGGTCGCTCCGACCACGCCTGGTCGGCCCGCTCCGACGCGGGCGCGGGCTGCGCCCACCTGCCCAGCAGCTACCTCAAGCGCCTGTACTTCGACTCCCTCGTCCATGACCCGTACGTGCTGCGGGAGTTGATCCGGGCCGCCGGTTCGGACCGGGTGCTGCTCGGCTCCGACTTCCCCTTCGACATGGGCACCGAGGACCCCGTCGGCGCACTGCGCGCCGCACGCCTGCCCGACGACGACTTCCACGCCGTGCGCGGCGGCAACGCCGCCGCTCTGCTCAACCTCGTGTGAGGAGCTCCCCCCATGAACAACCGCCTGCTCACCCACCTCCGCCACGTCGACCTCGCCGTGCCCGACTACGACAAGCAGCTCGACTTCTACGCCGGCGTCTGGGGCCTGACCAAGGTCGCCGAGGACTCCGGTATCTCCTTCCTCGCCGCCGAGGGCAGCCCCGAACAGTACGTGGTGCGGCTGCGCAAGGCCGAGGAGAAGCGCCTCGACCTCGTCTCCTACGGCGCCGCGAGCGCGGCGGACGTGGACACCCTCGCCGAGCAACTCCTCGCGGGAGGAGTGCAGTTGATCTCCCAGCCGGGCGAGATCGACACACCCGGAGGCGGCTACGGCTTCCGCTTCTTCGACGTCGACGGCCGCACCATCGAGGTGTCCGCCGAGGTGGACGTACGGCAGCACCGCAAGATCGAGGAGAAGGAGTCGATCCCGGTCAAGCTGTCGCATGTCGTGCTGAACTCGCCGGACCTGGACAGGACCCGTGAGTGGTACGAGACCCACCTCGGCTTCCGCCACTCCGACACGCTCAGCTCGCCGCACGTCGGTGACGTCATGCACTTCATGCGGATCTCCAACCAGCACCACTCCATGGCCATCGCCAAGGGCCCGCACACCTCCCTGCACCACGTCTCCTTCGAGATGCGCGGCCTGGACGAGTACATGCGCGGCTCCGGCCGCGTGATCCGCGCCGGCTTCAAGAAGGTCTGGGGGCCGGGCCGGCACCTGGCGGGCGACAACACGTTCACGTACTTCCTCGACCCGCACGGCAACACCGTCGAGTACACGACGGAACTGGAGCTGCTGGACGAGGACACCTGGCACCCCCACGTCTACGACTTCTCGCAGCCCGAGGTCACCGACCAGTGGGGCACGGCGAACCCGATGAACGAGCTGATCGCCAAGGAGTCGTTCAACGACGTCGACCGCGGCGTGTTCGTCGCCCCGCCGGTCTGATCCCCCCTCGAACCCCCGGGGACGCGGTGGCCCTGTCACCGCCCTGACCCCCTTGCCGCGTCCCCGGTTCACACCGCTGTCGAAGACCGCCGGAGCCTGGAGCCGTGCATGCGTTTCGCCACCTATGAACACCGACACCAGCGCCGCGTCGCCGTCGTCGAGGAGGACGGCACCCTCCACCCCGTTCCCGGGGCACGCTCGCTCACGGAGCTGATCAGCCGCGGCGACGGACTCGACGCGCTCCTGCGCGCCGGCGCCGCCACGCTCGACGTCCCGCCGGGCCCCCACGTGTCCGAGGTACGACTGCTGCCGCCGCTTCAGCCGCCCACCGTGCGGGACTTCGTCACCTTCGAGGAACACGTCGAAGGGGTACGGCGATCCATCGACGGGGACGGCGTCGGCGGGGTGCCCGAAGCCTGGTACGACGCCCCGACGTTCTACTTCACCAACCCGTACGCCGTCATCGGCGCCCACGACGACGTCCCGGTGCCGCCGGGCAGCGAAGCCCTCGACTTCGAGCTGGAGGTCGCCGCGGTCATCGGCAGGGAGGGGCGTGACCTGACTCCCGACCGGGCACGGGACCACATCATCGGCTACACGGTCTTCAACGACTGGTCGGCCCGCGATCTGCAGTCCCGCGAGATGCGGGTCAGCCTCGGCCCGTGCAAGGGCAAGGACACGGCCGCCACCCTCGGCCCGTACCTGGTCACCGCCGACGAGCTGGAGCCCTACCGCGACGCCGACGGCTTTCTGCGCCTGGCGCTGACCGCCTCGGTGAACGGCGAGGTCGTCGGCAAGGACCTGCTGTCCAACATGAGCTGGACCTTCGAGGAGATGGTCGCCTACGCCTCGCGGGGCACCGTCGTCCGCCCCGGCGACGTGCTCGGCTCCGGCACCTGCGGCAACGGCGGCTGCCTCGCCGAGCTGTGGGGCGTCCGGGGCGAGCAGTCCCCGCCCCCGCTGAAGCCGGGAGACACCGTCACCCTCACCGTGGAGGGCATCGGCAGCGTCTCCAACACCGTGGTCGCGGGCGGGAGTCCGGTGCCGCTGCCGACCGCCCGCCGCCGCACCCGGGAGCGGCCGTGAACGACTCGCACCCCAGGAGACTCCTCGGCAAGGTCGTCGTCGTCACCGGCGCCGCCCGCGGCCAGGGCGCCGCCGAGGCCGAGGCCCTGACCCGCGAGGGCGCCCGCGTCATCGCCACCGACGTGACCGAGGCCCCCGGCTGCCGCCGCCTCGACGTCACCGACCAGGAGCACTGGGCGGAGCTGGCCGCCGAACTGCGGGAGTCGTACGGCCAGGTGCACGGCCTGGTCAACAACGCGGGCATCACCTGGCGCGCCCGCCTCGGCGATGTGACCCCCGACGACTTCGCCCGGGTCCACGCCGTCAACGTCACCGGCCCGCTCCTCGCCATCCAGCACCTGACGCCGCTGATGCCGCCCGGCTCGTCCATCGTCAACGTCGGCTCCACGGCCGCGCTCACCGGCCACTACCCGGTCGCCTACGCGACCAGCAAATGGGCGCTGCGCGGCCTGTCGAAGACCGCGGCCACGGAGCTCGGCCCGCGCGGCATCCGGGTCAACACGATCCACCCCGGCTTCATCGAGACCGAGATGACCGCCTCCGCCGCGCCCGCCTTCCGCGAGGCGAACATCCGTGAAACCCCTCTCGGCCGCACCGGCACGGTGGACGAGATCGCCCCGCTCGTGGTCTTCCTCCTGTCCGACGAGTCCTCGTTCATCACCGGCGCCGAGATCCCGGTCGACGGCGGACTCACCGCGCACGGCGGCGTCAAATCCATCTCGGAAGCCGTACGCATCCAGCAGGAGTAGAAAGGCCCTCTCTCATGGACAAGGTCTGTTCGAGCGCCGCGGAGGCGGTCGCCGACCTCCCCGACGGCGCGTCACTCGCCGTCGGCGGGTTCGGCCTCAGTGGCATCCCCGAAGTGCTCGTCCAGGCCCTCCACACGCAGGGCGCCACCGGCCTGGATTCTGCATCCGGCCCCCGATTGACCGCTCCGACCTGCGCGGATTCCTCCTGAACCGCGCCACGACCGGCCCGTCGACACGGCCACCCGACAGCCACCGTCCCTTCACGGACCGTAGGCCGATCTCGGAGCAATCGCGTCCGAACCGTTGACGCGCCGACCGGATCGCGCCTCATAATCGGGCACCTCGATGTCATCGCTGACATAAGTCAACGATGACATCTTGTCGGCTGCGTGGACGTCGCCGCCGGCCAGTTGTCACTTTCGATCCGCCCGCGCCAGGGCCGTGCACACCGGCGCGCGGACGGCCGCGGGACAAGGAGTCACCATGAGCTCTGCACGCGTATCCCGGCACGCCCGCATGCGCCTGATGGCGGCGTTGGCGACCGTCTGCGCCCTGTCGGCGGCCCCACTCGCTCCCCAGGCCGTCGCCGCCGACCCGCCGCCGTACACCGAGCCCCACAGACCCCAGTTCCACTTCACCCCGGAGAAGAACTGGATGAACGACCCCAACGGGTTGGTCTACTACAAGGGCGAGTACCACCTCTTCTACCAGTACAACCCGAACGGCAACTCCTGGGGCGACATGTCCTGGGGGCACGCGGTGAGCCGGGACCTCGTGCACTGGAAGGAGCTGCCGCTCGCCCTGTCGCACGACGACGAGGAGATGGTCTTCTCCGGCAGCGCGGTCGTCGACCGGGACAACACCACCGGCTTCGGCACCAAGAAGAACCCGCCCATGGTCGCGATCTACACCAGCGCCTACAAGAACGGCGGCAAGCAGGCCCAGTCCCTCGCCTACAGCACCGACCGCGGCCGCACCTGGACCAAGTACCAGGGCAATCCCGTCATCGACATCGGTTCCAGGAACTTCCGCGACCCGAAGGTCCAGTGGTACGCGCCGACCAAGAGCTGGCTCATGACGGTCTCGCTGTCCGAAGAGCACAAGGTGCAGTTCTACTCGTCGAAGAACCTCAAGGACTGGAGCCTGCTCAGCGAGTTCGGGCCGACCGGCGCGGCGGGCGGCGTGTGGGAGTGCCCCGACCTGTTCCCCCTCGCGGTGGACGGCGACCCGAACAACATCAAGTGGGTCCTGGTCGTGAACCTCAACCCCGGCGGCATCGCGGGCGGTTCGGGCTCGCAGTACTTCATCGGCGACTTCGACGGCGAGAAGTTCACCGCCGAGGACAAGGGCACCTACACCCCGCCCACGGGCACGGTGGTGCAGGACTTCGAGGGCACCGACTTCGGTGCGTGGACCACCACCGGCAACGCGTTCGGCCAGGCGCCGGCAGCCGGGGCGGTGAACGGGCAGCAGCCGGTCACCGGCTTCGACGGCACGGGCCTCGCCAACAGTTTCCACGGCGGAGACGGCGCCACCGGCACCCTCACCTCGCCCTCCTTCACCGTCGACAGCCCCTACCTGAACTTCAAGATCGGTGGAGGCCGGCATCCGCACAAGGACGGAACGGTCCTGGAGCAGACACCGCCCGACGGCACGGTCCTCGCCGACTTCGAGGGCGGCACCTACGGCGACTGGACGGCGACCGGGGACGCCTTCGGCACCGCACCGGCCGTCGGCACCCTCCCCGGGCAGCACCAGGTCTCCGGCTTCCTGGGCGGCGGGCTGGTCAACACGTTCCTGAACGGGGACTCCACCACCGGCACCCTCACCTCGCCCGAGTTCACCCTCGACAAGATGTACGTCAACTTCCTCATCGGCGGCGGCAACCACCCGGCCGGCTCGGCCAACCCCACCGCCGTCGAGCTCCTCGTGGACGGCCAGGTCGTCCGCAGCGCCACCGGAAAGGACGCCGAAGCACTCAACTGGGCCTCCTGGGACGTCGGCGACCTCGCAGGCAAGAAGGCGCGGATCAGGATCGTCGACGACAACACCGGCGGCTGGGGCCACCTCAACGTCGACCACATCGTGCTCTCCGACTCCGTGGCGCCGCGCGTCTCCGCCGAGACGTCCGTCAACCTGATCGTCGACGGCGAGGTCGTCCGCAGCGCCTCCGGCGCCGACAGCGAGACCCTCGACTGGGCCTCCTTCGACCTGCGTCCCTATGCCGGCAAGCAGGCACGCATCCAGGTCGTCGACATGAACACCGGCGGCTGGGGCCACATCCTGGCCGACCGGTTCACCGCCGCGGACCAGCCGGCCAAGTCGATTCTGCAGCGGGCCGACTGGACCGACCACGGCCAGGACTACTACGCGGCCGTGTCCTGGGAGGACGCGCCGGGCGGCAAGCGCTACATGATCGGCTGGATGGACAACTGGGACTACGCCGGCTCCGTCCCCACCACCCCCTGGCGCGGCGCACAGAGCATCCCCCGGGAGATGGCCCTGCGCACGATCGACGGCAGGATCCGACTGACCAGCAAGCCGGTGGGCACCCTGGAGTCCCTGCGGGACAGGCGCCTGGTGGCGGCGTCCGGTGTCACCGTCAAGAACACCTCCAGGCCCCTGCTCGGTCGCACGGCCGACGGCCAGGCACTCGACATCGAGGCGACCTTCTCCCTCAAGGACGCCGACCGCTTCGGTCTGAAGGTCCGCACGGGCGCGAGCGGCGAGGAAACCGTCATCGGGTACGACGCCACGACCCAGGAGCTGTACGTCGACCGCTCCCGATCCGGCGCCGTCGACTTCCACGACCTGTTCTCCACGGGCGTGCGGACCGCGCCCCTGAAGCCCAAGAACGGCAAGGTCAAGCTGCGCGTCCTGGTCGACCGGTCCTCCGTCGAGGTCTTCGGCGGCAGCGGCGAGGCCGTGATCACCGACCAGATCCTCCCCGACCCGTCCAGCACGGGCGTCGAGTTCTTCGCCGAGGGCGGCGCCGCCACCCTCGACCAGGTGCGGGCGTGGCGGCTGAGGTCCATCTGGAGGTGACGGGCGCGAGTTCACCGCAACGACCGCCGGGCGAACCGATCAGACGGGGATCCAGTCGGCCACTGGGGCGGGAACGAAGCACCAGGCCGGTCAGGTGAGGGGAGGGCCGGTCAAGGCGGTGATCAGTTGGTGGGCTCGGGTTCCTTCGAGCAGGAGGGACTCGGTCAGGGGCCGGTGCCCGGGTCCGGGGCCGGTGCGGAGCCGTCCCTGGAGGTGGTCGGGGCCGGTGCGGTCGCGGTGGGGGCGTGGTCGGCGTCAGGTAGTGGCCGAGGGGGTGGGGGTCCGGGAGCAGGGGACGCTGTTGTCGGTGAGAGCCCTGTGGACCGTCGTGTAGTCCAGGCCCAGCCGGGTCAGGCGGTCGCCGCCCGTGTAGCGAAGGTCGGGCGTGGGGGCGTGCTCGCCCGCGAGGTGCGGGTGGCGGAGGGCGACCTCGTGTGTGGCCAGGATCGCCAGGAGGACGTGTTCCGTGCCGACCGTGTCGGCGCCCAGCCGGTGTGCTTGCTCGTAGGTCTCCAGGCCGACCCAACGGGCGGGGCACGACGCCCAGTTGATCCCGGAGCGCTTGACCAGCCACCGCTTCCAGAAGGGCAGACGGCGGTAGTGGTCACGGCCGAGGAGCCGGTCGCGGGTGGCGTGCAGGAGGGGGGTCAGGGTGTCCGTCGCCTCGACGGCCGTGCCGTCGAGGCGGGCCCGTACGGCCTGTGAAGTGATACCGCAGGCGCCCAGCAGCTCCACCGCGCGATTCTCCTCGGCCAGCAGGGCCCGCAGCAGATGCGACGCGCCGAACTTCGCCGCGCCCTCCCGCTCGGCGTGGGCCATCGCCGCCGTCAGGGCCCTGGCCGCGGCGCCCGTGAGCCGATCGCTCCGGTTGCTGCTCTCGCCCAGCACCTCCCGCGCGCCGACGGTCGCCTCCGCGTCGTCGGAGGTCAGCCACCCGGCGTTCCGGTCCGTCCGCACGGCATCCCGATCCATTCGCTGCCGTAACACCGCCAGCAGGGCCGTCTTCGTCGCCCCCTCGCTCGCGAGTGCCTCGCGCGCGGCTCCCTTGGACGTGGTGATGCCGGCGAGCAGGTGCTCGGTGCCGAGAGGGTCCCTGGCGCCCGCCTGGGCACCTCGGGCCGCCCCCAGGATGCCCACGGTGTTCCAGTCGGGCTCCCTCATCGCCGCCGCCGTGCCGCCGGTCGCTTCCGTGTCTCCGGCCGCTCCCGTGCCGCCGGTCGCTTCCATCCCGCCGTCCCTCTTCTCTCTGGTCATGGGGCCAGCCTCGCCGAGCGGGGGTGCCGGCCGCATCGACCGCGAGAGGGACCTCGGCGGGCCTCGGCATGCCTCTCTGGTTGCATGCGACGCGGCCGGAGGTGGACCTCTGGCGGCTGGGGCGACCCGGCCTGCACCCCGCAGTCATAATCCAGCCACCCCCTTTCCAAAAGTGGGGGACGGGCACACTGGAAGGCAGTGCGTACAGTGCGTGCAGCACGCGCGGTGCGTCGTTGGGCACCCCCGGGAAGGATCAGATGTTCATCATCTTCGGCACCAAGGGATACCTGTACCAGCTCGCGATACTGACGCTGGTGTGCGGACAGTGCGGCAACCCCGCCGCGCACACGCTCAGGAAGCGGGTCACGAAGTTCACGCTGTTCTTCGTGCCGCTCATCCCGATCTCGACGAAGTACCAGACGCAGTGCACGTTCTGCGGCGCCGAGCAGAAGGTCAGCGCCGAGCAGGCAGAGCGGCTCCAGGAGCAGAGCGCCGGCGCACACGGCGGCCAGTCGTACGGCCAGCCGCAGCAGCAGCCGTACCAGTCCTGAGAACGGGCGGGAGGGCATCGACCCGTAGGAACCCGTAGGAACCCGGCGTGTACGGCAGCGCCGTGCCTTCCGGTGGCCCGCCCTTCCCGCCCTCGGCGCGGGATACTGGCCCCATGCGGTTGCGAGGCCGGGGCTGTGTCGTCGCCGGGCTGGTGTCGGTACTGGTGGCTCTGCCCGGCTGCGCGGGTGGGGACCGCGAGGGCGGCCCGCCTCCCACGGCACCGTCGCAGCCATCGCAGACGTCAGAGGCGTCGCAGCCATCAGAGTCGTCGGAGGCAGCGGAGGCATCCCCACCCCGCCCCCGTGAACCCGGTCTCGATCCCTGGTCTGATCGCCCGCCCGCACACCGGCTCCGACCTGCGTCTGGGCGCCGTACTGGCCCGTACCGCCGCGTACACCAGTCACGCGGTGACGTACGAGGCCGACGGTCTGACCATCTCGGGGATCATGAACATCCCCGAGGGCGAGGGCCCCTTCCCGGCGCTGGTGCTGGCGCACGGGTACATCGACCCCGCCGTATACACCACCGGGCGCGGGCTGGCCCGGGAACAGGATCTGCTGGCCCGCGAGGGCTACGTCGTCCTGCACACCGACTACCGCAACCACGCGGGCTCCGACGACGACCCCGACAACGACGTGAACCTCCGCCTCGGCTACACCGAGGACGTGATCGGCGCGGCCCTGGCACTGCGCGACTCCGGACGTCCGGAGATCGACGGTGACCGGATCGGTCTGCTGGGGCGGTCGATGGGAGGCGGAGTCGTCTACAACACGCTGGTGGTCGCCCCGGGTCTGTTCGACGCGGCCGTGGTCTTCGCCCCGGTGAGCTCCCGGCCCGCCGAGAACATCGACCATTTCCAGCGCCCCGGCGGCGACCCGATCGTCGCGGAGATCGAGGCCGCGCACGGCACCCCGGCGTCGAACCCCGTCTTCTGGCGAGAGGTCTCGCCCCTCACGTACGTCGACCGCGTCACCGAGCCGCTCCTCATCCACCACGGCACGGCCGACGACACCTGCCCGCTCGCCTGGTCGGAGCGGACCACGACGGAGTTCGAGGCGGCCGGCAAGGACGTACGCCTGATCAAGTACCCCGGCGAGGGACACACGTTCGGCCCGCAGTGGCCCACGTCCATGCACCGCACCGTGTCCTTCTTCGCCACCCACCTTCGCTGACCACGGCGATGTCACAGCCGGACCGGTCCGTGCCGGGCCCCGGTGGTAGGCCTCGTGCCGGGGCGCCGGGGCCTTGTTCGCGGGGGTCCGGCGGGCCACTGACCTCCCAAAGAACCGGGGAAAGAACTACCCGCCCACCCACCCTCCCTGGCCGCGAGGGCCACGTCACCCGTCCGGGTGACCGGCTTGCAGGCGCGGGATGCGGACGGTTACGTTCGCCGCGACAACCACACAAAGACATCGGCCCCCGGCCGGGACTGCAATCCCGAACGAGGGCCTGACCAACCAGGAAGTACCGCCTTCCCGATGGCTGATTCGCAGTCTAACGCGCGCCTGCGCGCCGACGCCGGAGTACCCACCTCCGGTGTGATCCACGTACGCACCCGGCTGACGGCCGACTTCACGGTGATCTCCAACGCCCTCGCACAGCGGCGCGGCAGCGCGGTCACGATCGGCGTCGCGACCTACATCTCCTCGCTCCCCACCGGCACCCCCGTGAGCATCACCGCCCTGTGCGCCCACTTCGACGAGGGCGAGATCCTCATCTCGCGAGCACTCAGGGAACTGGAAGAGGCCGGATACCTGGAACGCCGCCGCGAGCGAACGCCCACCGGGCAGGTCCGCACCCGGACGTACTTCTACGACGTACCCGGCGGCGAACCAGACCCGGACCCGGACCCGAGCGGGCCTCCCACTCCCCCCAAGCCTCATCGCCCCCGCAAGCAGCCCGCCGCGGCCACGCCCGCACCCGCGGCCGGGGCCGTGCGGGACACAGTGGAGACGCCCGTACAGGCGGAGGAGAAGACGGACCAGGCAGCGGAGCCGGCAACACAGACCGAGACCGAGTCCAAGCCAGAGGCACCGGCCTCACTCACCGACGCCGACCCCCGAGCCATCGCTCTGCTCGCCGGCCTCCGCCGGGTCGACCCCCGCCTCATTCTGTCCGAACGGGAAGCCGCCCGCCTCGCCCCGGCCGTCACCCGCTGGCTCACGACAGGCCTGCTGCCCATCCAGATCACCGACCACCTCACCGCACGACTCCCGGCAGACCTCCTCGTCCGCCCGGTCGGCATCCTCGCCTACCGCCTCAAGGAGACACCCCTGACCGCACCGGCGACCAAAACCCCCCAGAGCCCAGAACACCCAGTGATCCTGGAAATGCGGAACTGCGACGGCTGCGACCGAGGCTTCCGCTCGGCGGGACAGACGCGGTGCCGCGACTGCAGGTCCGAGGACCGTCTTCCCGCGGTCGGTTGACCAGTGGCCGGGTGTGCGGTCCACCCTCGGGTGGGAATCTTGGTGTGCGACGATGCGAGACCCGGCATCAGGAGGAGGTGGGACATGGTCGACAGGTTCCAGGACGGACTTCTGACGCCCACGGAAACAGCCTCCTACCTTGAGATTCCGCAGTCGACTCTCACTTCGTGGCTGAAGGGCCGAGCCGCCGGGGCTCCGCTGGTCCACCAGGTGGAGCCGGTGCGGAAGGGGCAGCCCTGTGTGCCGTTCATCGCGGTGGCCGAGGCGCACGTCCTGCGTTCCCTGCGCTCCCTGGGGCTCCGTATGAGCGAGATCAGGGAGGCGGCCGCCGCTGTCCGGGACGCCTTCGACACCCCGTACGGACTCGTGTCCCAGCGGATCGCGACGGACGGCGTGGACATCTTCGTCGAGCACGGTTGGGGCGATCTCCGCAGAGCCCGCGACGGCCAGGTCCCCATCCACGAAGTCGTCTCCGACTATCTCCGCTACCTCACCTGGGAGCCGGGCGACGACTTCCCCTCCAGCCTGCGGCTGCGGCAGTACCCGGCCTCCGTCCCCGTCGTGATCGACCCCAGGTTCGGCCACGGCCGCCCCGTGGTGGCGGCCAACCGTGTCGCGGTCCAGGCCATCACCGATCTGTGGGAGGCCGGAGAGAGCGTCGAAGACATCGCGTACGACTACGACATGACGCCTGAGCAGGTGGACGCGCTCTGCCGGGCAGTGGTGCACCTTGTCGCCTGAGTTCTTCCTGGACCGGAACCTCGGGCGCCGTGTGGCCGAGGGGCTGAGGGCCTGCGGGTGGACGGTTCACCGGATCGGAGACGTCTTCCCTGACGACGGGCAGGACGTCCCCGACGAGGAGTGGATCACTCACGGTCTCGACCGGTCCTGGGTTCCGCTGTCGAAGGACGGGCGGATCAAGACCCGGGACCTTGAGATCCGGCCTGTCCTGGACCGGGAGGCGGTGCTCTTCTACCTGGACAACCAACAGCTTCGCAGCGCCGAGATGGTCGAGCGGCTCACCGCCCGCCGTGACGCGATCCACCGGGCCGTCGAGAAAGGTGGTCCGGCGGCGTACGCGGTGCGGTGCGACCGCCTTGAGCGCACCTGGCCGTGAGGGGCGGCTGCCGGGGTCGCGGGATCGCCTGGGACTGCGGGGAGCGCCCGGGGCGCGGGATCAGGACGCGTGTGCCCTTGACTCCAGCCCCGCTTGCTCGTTCCGTCCCGCTGCCCACAACCCCAGTGTCACCGCCACCGACGCCGACGCCATCGCTGTCATCGCCGTGCCCGGTGACGTCAGTTGGGCCACTGCGCCTGCCAGGGCCGCGCTCAGGCCCTGCAGGGTGAGCATGCCGGAGGAGTGCAAGCCCAGGGCGTGGCCGGTGAGTTCGGGTGGGGTCAGGGTCAGGAGGTGGTGTTGCTGGACCAGGCTCGCGCCGAAGCCGACGGAGGCGACGGTGGCGCAGGCCGCCGCGACCGGGGTCGGGGGTGGAGGGCGAAGAGGAGGTACGGGGTCGCCAGGAGCAGGAGGAGGGGGATGACCAAACGGTCGCGCACCCGGGGCGGGAGCAGGCGGCCGACCGTCACGTCGCCGATCAGCATGCCCAGCGCCGCGCAGGCGAAGAGGAGGCCCGCTCGGTCGGGGGCGTACGCCACGAACAGGGACTCGCAGCCGACGACCAGGCCGTTGGGGATCCACAGGCCGAGGTAGAGGCGGCGGCGTGGGGCCGACGACCACAGGAGGGCGTTCGTGCGCCAGGTATCGGTCACGGACGGGCGGCCGGCGGCGCGCGGGGTGTGGTGTGTCAGGCCCAGGGCCGTACAGAGAGCCGCCGCCGCGTACAGGGCCGCCGCCACCAGCAGCGTGACCTCCGGGGACAGCCACACCACCAGGGCGGCGCCGGTCGCGTACCCGGCGATCTGGGTGAGCCCGTGCAGCATGTTGAACACCGAACGACCGAGCAGATAACCGTCCTTCGGGAGGATCTCGTTCAGCAGGCCCCAGCGGACCCCGCCGCCCAGGGAGGCGACCAGGCCCTGCGCCGCGATCACCGCGAAGACCGTCCACAGGGGCAGGGCGGGGAGGGCCAGTGCCGCTGTGCTCGCCGCGAAGAGTACGGCCAGCCCCGCCAGCGTCGCTCTCGGCGGCAGACGGTCCGCCGCCGAGAGCAGGGTCGTCGCGCCGATCACCTGGACGAGGGACGGGCCGAACATGCTGAGGGCGGACAGGAGGGGGGATCCGGTCGCCGCGTAGACGGAGGTGCCGAGGGCCAGACCGCCGATCGTGGAAGCGGCGACCTGGAGGGCGGAGGAGACGAAGAGAGGGGTGAACTCCCTTGTGCGGAACAGGGCTTGGTAGCTGCGCATGGACAGGACCCTCGGCCCGGCCCACGGTCCGCCGTAATGTTTCGCGCACACGCGAAAGCTCCGCCGGAGCCGGAGCCGGAGCCGGGAACGCAACGGAATGAAACAGGGCAGGACATGACGGGGCAGGACAGAACGGAGGTGTCCGCATGGGCTGGTGGCAGGTCAACGCCGACACCCTCGCCGGCAGCCGGTTCGTCGTCTCGCCGCTCGCGGAGACGTTCGCGAGCCTGAAGATGCTGCACGCCGGGACGGGCACGCACCCCGGGGAGCGGGCCTGGCTGCGGGCCCATCTCCCGGCGTACCGAGCCTCGTTGGCCGGGGACCCGCTCACCGCCCTGCTCGTCCGCGCCGGGCTCGGCCAGGAGTGGATCGCCGACTTCCTCACGCCCGCTCCGCGCGAGGGCGAGACCTTCGCCACCGAGGTCGCCCGGGTCCGGGGCGCCGACCCGGCCGCCGCCCGCGCCCACCTCACCCTCTCCCTGCGCGGCCCCCTGCCCGCCGCCCTGCACCGGGACGACCTGCCCGGCCGCGCGGCCGACCTCCTCACTCACGTGTGGGAGGAGACCGTACGGCCGTACTGGGAGCGGCGGCGGCGCGTGCTGGAGGCCGATGTGCTCGCCCGGACCGCGCGGTTGGGGCAGGGCGGCTGGGCGGCCGTGCTGGACGCGCTGCGACCGGGGATGCGGTGGCTCGGCGAGAACCGTCTCCAGGTCAATCTGCACGAGTACCCGCCGCGCGAGATCTCCGGGGCGCGGCTGGTCTTCGTGCCGGTCACGCCCCAGCGCACGGGGTGGGTGGCATGGGAGGAGCACGAGCGGTACGCCGTCGTCTACCCGTGCTCGGGCGTCCTCGCCGACGACGGCGGGACCGCTGCCGTGCCCGCCGCCCTCGGCACCCTCGGCGCCCTGCTCGGCGAGCGCCGCGCCCGGGTCCTCGTCCTCCTCGACTCCCCCATGAGCACCACCCAGCTCTGCGCCCTCACCGGTCAGGGTCTCGGCTCCGTCGGCCGTCATCTGAGGGTGCTGCTGGACGCCGGGCTCGTACGGCGCGGGCGGGCGGGCCGTTCGGTGCTGTACGCGCGGACGGCGGAGGGAGAGGTGCTTCTCCGGGCGGGCCGGGGGCGTGAACCCGATCGGAAGGGGCGCGCGGTACCGGAGATAGCATCCGTTTATGACTACTGACAACGCCACCCCCTCCGTCCTGGACGTGGAGATCGACGCCCTCAAGGGCGGCCCCGCGGACCTCGCGCAGTACGCCGGTCAGGCCGTCCTCGTCGTGAACGTGGCCTCCAAGTGCGGTCTCACCCCCCAGTACACGGGCCTCGAAGCGCTCCAGGCCCGCTACGCCGCGCAGGGCTTCACCGTGCTCGGCGTGCCGTGCAACCAGTTCCTCGGGCAGGAGCCCGGCTCGGCCGCGGAGATCGCGGAGTTCTGTTCGGCGACGTACGGCGTCACGTTCCCGATGACCGAGAAGGTCGAGGTCAACGGAGAGGGCCGGCACGCCCTGTACGAGCGGCTCGTGGACCACGCGGACGCCGAGGGTCACTCCGGCGACATCCGCTGGAACTTCGAGAAGTTCCTGATCGGCCGCGACGGCTCGGTCGTCGCACGCTTCTCGCCGCAGACCGAGCCCGAGTCGGCGGAACTGGTCGCCGCCGTGGAGAAGGCCATCGGCTGACGGCCACGGGGCCGCCGTCGACCTCCGACGCGCACGGGGCCGGCGTTGACCTTGTCCCTGGGGCAAGGGGCACCGTCGCTCTCGCCGGGCGGAGGGCGCCCGGTGGCGGAGGATGCCCCCTGTGACCCGCTTGGACATGGACGACCTGCTCACCATCGGTGCCTTCGCCGCCCGCGCACGGCTGTCGGCGAAGGCACTGCGGCTGTACGACCGGCTGGGGCTGCTCCCGCCGGCGTACGTCGACGAGGTGAACGGCTACCGGTACTACCGGGCCGACCAGGCCGAACGTGCCCGGCTCGTGGCCCTGCTACGGCAGCTCGACATGCCGCTCGCGCGGATCGCCGAGATCGTGGGGCTCGTCGAGCGGGACGGGACGCGGGCGGCCGACCGGCTGGCCGCGTACTGGGCCGGGGCCGAGGAGCGGTTCGCGTCCCAGCGGACCCTTGTCGCCTACCTCCGTGGACGGTTGTCGGGAACGGAGTCAGGCATGGAAGAGACGTACGGGACGTTCGCGGTCGAAACGGTTGACATCGCCCCTCAGGTGCTGCTGACGCAGTCACGGCACACCCTCGCGGACGAACTGCCCGCGTGGATCGGGGCGTCGCTCGGACGGCTGGAGGAGGGCGCGGCGGCCTGCGGCGGAGTCACCGGGGCGCCGTTCGTCGTGTATCACTCCGAGGTGTCGATGGAGAGCGACGGGCCCGCGGAGTCGTGTGTGCCGGTGGCCGACGAGGGTGCCGCACGGGCCTGGGCCGCCGAACACGGGCGGGCCTGGGAGACCGGCGTGCGCGTGGAGCCGGCGGCGCGGCTCGCGTACACCCGGATCAGCAAGGCCCAGGTGGCCCATCCGCAGATCCTCGCGGCGTTCGAGGCGGTCGAGCGGTGGATCGCCGCGCGGGGGCTGCGGGTCACCGGCCCGTGCCGCGAGATCTACTTCGCGGACTGGGACGCGGCGGGCCCCGAGGACCCGGTGTGCGACGTGGCGTTCCCGGTCGCATTCTGAGCCGTGCAGTAGCCGTGTGGTACCGGTACGGCCGAGGGAAACCCCTACGGCCGTACCGGATCGCCCGGGTCCTGTCGGCCAACTGTCAGCGGGTGATTAGCGTCTACCCCGACGCAGGGACGCAGCAGCACACGGATGCAGCAACCCACACGTACGGCAACACACCACGCGTACAGCGACACACGGATACAGCGACACATGGACGACACCCGACCGCACGAGTCGAAACGGAACGGACGAGCCGCAGTGGCCTTTGCCGAGCTGACCCCACGACGACCCGTCTCGCGTGCCGACGGGCCGTCACCGTCACGCGAGCCGTGGCGGCAACGCCATCGCGTGCCCCTCACGGCCGCTCTGTGCGCCCTGCCGCTGTACTTCGTGTGGTGGGCGGTCTTCGCGACCGGCGGCGGCGATCTGGCGGCCCAGGTGGCGTGGGCGGAGTTCGCGAAGACGTACCCGGACTCCGCGGTCAACCTGTTCTGGTACGGGGGGCTGCACGCGGCCAACTACAGCGTGCTCTCGCCGTATCTGATGGCGGCGCTCGGCGTCGTCCCGGTCACGCTGCTGTCGGGGCTCTCCGCGTCCTGGCTGGCCGGCGAGGTCGTCACCCGGACGGGCGTACGGGCGCCGGTCCCGGTCGCGCTGGCGGCGACGTTCTCGCTGTGGTGCCAGGTGGTGTCGGGGCGCTCCACGTTCATCCTGGGCACGGCCTTCGCGATGGGCGCCCTGCTGGCGGTGGTGAGCGGGCGTACCGGGCGGCACATCGCCCTGGCGGCGGTGTGCGCGACGCTGTCCACGCTGGGGAGCCCGGTCTCCGGGCTGTTCCTCCTCGTGGTCGGCGCCGCGTACCTGCTGTGCCGTGAGTGGGGCAGGGCGGCGGCGTTGCTCGTGCCGCCGGTGGCCGTCGTCGCCGTGACCACGCTGCTGTTCCCCTTCGAGGGCGAGCAGCCCATGGCCTTCAGCCGGATATGGCCGCCGGTCGTGCTGTGCGCGGCGGTGGTGCTGGTCGCGCCGAGCGCCTGGCGGGTGCTCCGCCTGAGCGCCGCGATCTACGCGCTCGGCGTGGTCCTCTGCTACCTGATCCCCACCCCCATCGGCACCAACGTCGAACGCCTGCTGGAACTGGCGGGCCCGGCGGTGGCTCTCGCGATCTGCCTCTACCGGGGTGAGGCCCGTACGGCCGAGGACGGCCGCCTCCCCCTGTCCTGGTTCACGCCCCGGCGGCGCGTCGTGGCCGGCGCGGTGGCCCTGGTGCTCTCCGTGACCTGGCTGACCGGCAAGACGACCGCCGACATCGTCACCAACACCAAGGTGCCCGAGTGGGCCGTGAAGACCGACGGTGTGGTGAAGGAGCTGAAGCGGCTGGGCGCGTGGAAGACCCGCGTCGAGGTGGTACCGGCCCGCGACCACCGCGAGGCCGCCATCCTCGCGCCGTACATCAACATGGCGCGCGGCTGGAACCGGCAGGCCGACGTCAAGCGCGGACGTCTCTTCTACGACGGCCACGGCGGGACCGAGGTACCGGACGGAGCCTTCACCTCGACTGCCTACAAGGCCTGGCTCGCCGAGTGGGCCGTCGGTTTCGTCGTCCTCGTCAACGGTGAGCCGGACGGGCCCGCCGAGCTCGAACACGCGCTGGTGAGCAGCGGGCCGGACTATCTGGAGCCGGTCTGGCAGGACGCCAACTGGAAGATCTACCGGGTGAAGAACGCGACGCCGCTCGTCGACAGGCCGGCCACCGTGGTCAGCGCCGACGGGGCCAACCTCGTGGTGCACATGCCGCGGGCGGGCGAGGTCACCGTCCGTGTCGCCTACTCGCCGTGGCTGTGGGCCGACAACGGCTGCCTCACCGCCGACCGCGGGTCCGACGGCGACCTCACCGAGTTCACCCGCCTCACGGTCCACGAGGCGGGCGACGTACGCATCAGCTCCCAGTACGGGGGGCCGTCCCGGGCCACGACGCTGGAGTGCGAGAAGGAAGCGGACGAGAAGGCGGGGTGGGGACGGGGAGCGGTGAGCCCCGCTTCGGTGCCCCGTTGCCCGGTGTCTCGCTCCGGGCGCCTTCGGTCCCGGCGCCTGTGCCGGGTGCGGGTGGTTCGTGGTTGCTCGCGCAGTTCCCCGCGCCCCTGAAAAGCCGGGGCTGCGCCCCGTGCTTTTCATGCCCGCAGGGCCTGGTCTTTCATGCCCGCAGGGCCTGGTCTTTCATGCCCGCAGGGCCTGGTCTTTCAGGGGCGCGGGGAACTGTGCGAGAAGCCCCACCGGCCCGCACCCGAACAAGGCGCTCGCTTCGGGGTCGTCAGCGTCAGCTCACGCGGGTCAGCTTTGTGAGGAAGTCGGGCTCGGTCAGGGGCTTCTGGAGGGCCACGGGGACCTCCACGCCCTCTCCGGCGCCGTCGCCGACGATCAGGGTGCCGACCTCGGTGCCCGACTTCGCCGCGTGCGGGATGGTCCCGCTCGCGTCGAGTTCCAGCTTGACGGTCTTGCCCGCCCAGCCGACCGCCGAGACGTTCTTCGTGGCCACGACCGGGGTGTGTCCGCCGAGCCCGTCGTCCACGTACCCGACGACGTCGCCCTTCTTCAGGATCGTGTCGGAGGTCAGCGCGTCCTGGGCGGCGATCATGGCCGTCTTGCTGACCGCGTTGACGGTGTCGATGATCGGCGCGGTGTGCTGGCCGAGGATCGCGCCGACGACGATCGCCGACTCACCGCCGACCTCCTGCGTGCCCGCGAAGAGCAGGTTGCCGCCGGCGGCCGTGGTGGAGCCGGTCTTGATGCCGATGGCGTTGTTGTAGGGGACGAGGGTGTTGTAGTTCCGGTACTTCAGACCGGAGGGGTCCGTCCACTCGGGGAGCCTGGTGATGTCCGTCAGGGCCTTCATCCTCACCAGCTCGTTGCCGAGCTTGACCTGGTCCTCGGCGGTGGAGACGGTCGTCTCCTTCAGGCCGGACGGGTCGGTGTACGTCGTGTTCTTCATGCCGAGGTCCTTGGCGGCGGCGTTCATCTTCTTGACGAACTCCTCCTCGGAACCCTGGCTGTCCCAACGGGCGAGGAGCCGGGCGATGTTGTTCGCGGACGGAATCATGATGGCCGCGATCGCGTCGTACTGGGAGAGCTGGTCGCCCTCCTTGACGGTGTTGAGGGTGGACTCGCCGTCCTTGTCGTAACCGCCCTCGGTCTCCGCCTTGGCGTCGACGGGGATGGTCTTGCCCTGGGAACCCGGCTTCATCGGGTGTTCCTTGAGGATGACGTACGCGGTCATCGCCTTGGCGACGGAGCCGATGGCGACGGGCTTCTGCTCTCCGAAGCTGTCCATCTTGCCGATGCCCTCGACGTCCATCCAGCCCTGGCCCTCGCCGGGCCACGGCAGGGAGACCTTGTCTCCCTCGAAGGCGTACGACGCGTCCGTGGTGAGGGCGAGGGTGGGGGTGGGGAGCGGGCGAAAAGCCTGTACGACCGCAAAGACAATCACCAGCAGGATCACCAGCGGGGTCCAGATCTTGACCCTACGGATGATCGTCCGCACCGGGGTCTGGCGCGGCGGGGGCGTGTTGGTCAGCTCCGCCAGGAGGTCCAGCGGGGCTTCGGGGGCAGCGGCTGCTGCGTCGTGCGCTCCGGGCCCACCTGGGGAGGGCCCGCGTCGCCTCCGCGGGGGCGGGGGTGGCGTGGCCGGCCTCGGCGTGGTGGTCTCGTCCGGCGACTTCAGCGCGACGAACTTGCTGGTGCGCTCGGCGGGGGCGTCGCGGGCTCGTCGACGCCGCCGTCGGCGCGGGCGCCCTTGTCGCTGTCGGGGCCCTTGTCGGCGTCGGCGTCCTTGGCGGTCTTGCCGGGCCCGGCGTCCTTGGGGACGGCGTCGCCCAGCTTGAGCATGGTGGTGGGGTGGTCCACGGCGGGTGGCCTCGGGGCCCGGAAGATGGCGGTCGGCTGATCCACCGCCGGCCACGCCTCGGCTCCGCCATCGCCGCCCACTCCCCCACCCGCACCACCCGTGCGACTTTCGTCGTCACCCGCGGGTGGCCCCTGTGGGGCTACCGCGTCGTCGGCGGCTTCCGCCCGGTCACCGGCAGGCCGGCGTCCACCGAGAGCGGCTCCGGACTCGTCACCGGAGAGCTCATGCACGTCGTCGGCGGCTTCCGGCTCGTCATCGGCAACGGCGTCGGCGGCTTCCGGCTGACCGTCGGACGGTCCACGAACGCCGTCGGCGGTCTCCGCCGCGTCGCCTGCGGTCGCGTCCTCCTCGTCGCCAGTGGCCTCCCGTACGTCGTCGTCGGCGCCGACATGTCGTCCGTCGCCGCCAGCCACGGCACCGGCCTCGGCGCTCGCAGCCTCCGCCGCATCGGTCTCCCGAGCGGCATCGGCAGCCTTCGCGGTGCCCTCGGGGTCCCCCGCGTCGGCAGCGGCCGCCGCGTCGGGCTCTGCCGGTGTGGCGGCACGGGTGGGCGCGGCGGCGCCTCGCTCGCGCGGGTGAGCGTCACCACCCTCGTCCTCGTCCGCCTCGTCCGCCTCGTCCTTCGAGGCGGAGCCTGAGACGGGCGTGGCCGGTTCCGTGGGGCCGCCCTGCGCCGGGATGTCCGCGTCGCCCGAGGCGGCGTCCGAATCGGCGCCCGGGTCGACGTCCGGGGCCTCCGCAGGTGTCCGGGCCTCGCCGGGGCGGTCCTCGGTGTCCGTCGCGTCGGGGCGGCCGGGCTTCGGCTCGTCCCGATCCGCCCCGGCGGCCTCGGCCCCGGCGGCACCCGGCGCCCCTCCGCCGTCTCCAGGAGCGCTCGGCGGGAGAAGACCGCTGTCGCCTGGTCCGGCTTCGGCGTGGAGGGCCGGGACATCGCGAGGCGTGGGTCCGGGGAGGGGGCGGCGGAGCCGGAGGACCGGTCCGGGGCCGAGCCTCCGGGGCCCGGAACCGCTGGCTCGTTCCCCGGCGTCGACTCCGTCGACGACTCGTACCGCTTCGACCTGTCGGGGGACGTGCCCGCCACCGATGCCTCCTCCCGCGCGCCGCCCGTACTAGGAGCGCGCGCCCAACCGAACCGTGAACCGTGAACCCGTGAATCCGCGGATCCGTGAAAAAACCCGCCGCCCGGACACTAGTCACCGCCGCACGACCGCGCCGCGCCGCTGTCCGAACCATGTACCAGTGTCCTGTGTGCGGGCTTAACCCCTGCGGTAGACGAGAACGACATACCTACCGGTTCCACTACATTTCGGTCACGCACCCTCGACAGACCAATGTGAGAGGGGTCACCCTGTCTTTCATCCACGCGGGGAGGCATGGATGGGCAGGAGCCGCAGAACACTTCCGGAGGAGCTTCTGCTGCTGGCGTTGGACCCGGCCACGGGTACCACCGCACAGCCGCAGTCGCTCGACCTTGGTCTGGCCGGAGCGCAGCTAGTGGAGCTGGCGCTGGCCGGACGGATAGCCCCAGACGGGGATCGTATCGCCGTGGTGTCCCCACGGCCGACTGGAGATCCGACGCTGGACTGCGCGTTGGAGTTGCTGCGAAGGCGTGGCGCTCCCGTACGGGCGGTCCATTGGATAGGCGGGCCCCGTCTCGGGCTCCGTCAGATCTACCTCTCGCATCTGGAGCGGTGCGGCATGGTGCATGCCGTGGCGGGCCAGATGTGCGGAGTGCTGCCGACGACTCGCTACCAGGCGAGTCAGACCGAGATCAGCCGGGAGATCCGTGCCCGGCTGGACTCCGCGATCCGCACCGGCGTACCGCCGGACCCGCGGACCGCGGCGCTCGCCGCCCTGGCGCACGCGGTCGGCCTCGGCAAGCACCTGTATCCGGGGAACGAGGGACGCTCGTCCCGCTCCCGGCTGCGGGACCTGATCCGGCACGACCCCATGGGTGGCCTGGTGGCCCACGCCGTCATGGACGTGCAGAACGGCGTGGCCGCACAGCCACGTCGCAGCCCGGCACCGACCGGCCGTCAGGCCGCCCCCGGCGCCAGGCCGCCCGCACCGGAGCCCGCGCGCGGTCTTCCGATGCAGCCGCGCCGAGGCTCGATGGCCCGCGTGGTGGCGCACTGAGATCCAACCGAACCACGTGCTGAGGTACCGAGGTGCGGGTGGGAGCAGGACCCCAGAGCCGCGGGTCCCGACTTCCCACCGCACCACGTGCCCCACGCACGCACCACGCTCGCACGACACCACGCACGCATGCACCACGTACTACGCAGCACCAGCACCACCCGCATCACTTGCATCGCCGGCACCGGACCGCTCACAGGGACCCAGAACCCGTTCGGGAGCCGCCGGTTCGCGCGGGGCGTGTGCGGCCGTTCGCGCGGCCGCACACGCCCCGCGCGACCGCATGTCCGCGCCCAGTCTCGCGTCGCGTCCTCGCGCCCGACTCGCGTGCCGCCCTCGGGAGATCCGACAAACGTCCGGCGGAGATCCCTCCACGGCGGGAAAACAGCGGCGCAAACGGCCCGTGCACAGCGCATATCCGCTGTTTTCCAGCGGTACTCAGCACCTTGGTGGCAATCTGCTCAGCAGCAGATACGCAAAGTAGAGGCACGCAGCCGGAGGTGCACGTCCCGTGGCGTCCAATGTCAATCCCACCGTCAGGCGACGCCGGTTGGGCCAGGAGCTGCGTCGGCTCCGCGAGCTCAAGGGTATGACCGCCGAAGAGGTCGCCGAGCGACTGCTGGTCTCCCAGTCGAAGATCAGCCGCCTGGAGAACGGGCGCCGCTCCATCAGCCAGCGCGACGTACGCGACCTCTGCGGGGTCTACGAGGTCGAGGACCAGAGAGTGGTCGACTCCCTGATGCAGATGGCCAAGGACTCCCGCCAGCAGGGCTGGTGGCACGCCTTCGGGGACGTACCGTACAGCGTCTACATCGGCCTGGAGACCGACGCGGAGTCGCTGCGGGTGTACGACCCCCAGGTCGTCCCCGGGCTGCTGCAGAGCCGCCCGTACGCCGAGGCCATCATCAGGGGCGCGCTGCCCGAGACGTCGGCGACCGAGATCGAGAAGCGCGTCGAGGTGCGCATACGGCGCCAGGACCGTGTCACCACCGACACCAACCCGCTGCGGCTGTGGACGGTGCTGGACGAGGCGGCCCTGCGCCGGGTGGTGGGATCCCGGTCGGTGATGCGTGAACAGCTGGAGCACCTCATCGAGTTGTCCCAGGTGCCCCATGTCACGGTGCAGGTGCTGCCGTTCGAGGTCGGGGCCCATCCGGGCATCAACGGCCAGTACGCCATCCTGGAGTTCGTCGACGCGGCCGACTCGAGCGTGGTGTACATCGAAGGGGTGACCAGCGACCTCTACCTGGAGAAGCCGCACGACGTGCAGAAGTACACCGTGATGTACGAGCACCTCCGGGCGCAGGCGCTGAACGTGGAGCAGTCACGGCAGTTCATCGAGAACGTCGCGAAGGAATACGCGCGCTGAACTCCCGGACACCGGCGCGCCTCTCCACCACCGGAGCGATCCTCAGAGCGATTCCAGACGCTCTGGGCAACTCCTGGAAACTCCTGAACGAGGAAGCGCCGAAAGATACACCCTCCACATGCCCCAATGGAAGACCATAGTGGAATATGCCACCCGCACGAGTGAATAGTCGCTTCGTCTGCCGATGCTGACGAGTAGCGTCGATCACGCCAAGAGCTCAGCAGTCTTGGCGCAAACCGAACCGCGGGTTCCGGCAGGGAACTCGCGGCGCGGCGACAGCAACTCAGCGACGAACCAGCACCGGAGCAGAAATGGCAATTCAGCAAGGCGCCACGGACAGGTGGGTCAAGTCCTCCTACTCCCAGGGGAACGGCGCGTGCGTCGAGATCAAGTCCCCCGTCCTGTCCGCCATGGCGGTCCGGGACTCCAAGGTCACCGACGGCCCCACCCTGGCGTTCCCCGCCGACGCGTGGAACACCTTCGTCTCCTCGGTCAAGGCCTGAGATACGGTTCCGGCCCTCGTTCGAGCGCCTGAACGACAACTCCACAAGCACCACCGACAGAGCCCTCTCGACCGGCCCGCCGTCCTGGCCGAGGGGGCTCGGCCTTGTCCCCACGCGCTGTCCCCGCGCCCCTGGCCGCCCGGCCCTCCAGCGGGCCGCCCGGCCCTCTACCGCAGCCGGTCCACGTACCTGTCCGTCCCCGGCACCGTGGGGACGAACGGGGCCAGCAACTCCAGCCTTCCCAGCCCGCCTTCGGCGACCGCGTCCCCCAGCCCGCCGAAGGACGCCTCCCAGCGGTCCCGTGGGTCGGCCTCCAGGAACCAGAGCAGGGTGAGGCGGGTGTCGACGCCCTCGACCTGCTTGACGTACGACATCCGGTCGAGGGGCAGCGGGGTGGGTCGGAAGACCGTGACCATCGCGGCCGGCGATCCGGCGAGCCGCTTCGGGAGATGGCGGGACCGCAGCCACTCCAGCAACTCCGCCCGCTCCTCGGGCCCTTCGGCGTCGATCACCTGGAGTACGAGGCCGGCGTACGGGTGGTCCAGGGCGTGGATGTCACGCGGCCCGGCGGCCCCGTCGCGGTAGACGGTGACCTCGTGGTCCTGGAACGCGGTGAAGACGTGCGTACGGTCCTGGTAGACGCGTGCGTCGCGATTCAGCCGTTTGTTGATGGCGACCGTCCAGCGCATGTGGTCGTCGTAGCGGCCGTCGGTGATCCAGTACGTGGAGAGGTAGCAGCCGGCGGTGACCGGCTGGGCGATCGCCGACTTCTCGGGGACGCGCAGGAGCTGGAGGTCGCGGGTGGCCACCCAGCGGCGGCCGGCGAACATCCAGGGCATGGCCATCGCGCCCGCGTAGTAGTGGTCGTCCTCGTACCAGCGGTTGTACGCGTACTCGTGGCCCGGGTGCGGCTCGACCATCGTGATCAGGGCGTGGCCGGGGCGGACGCCGTAGGGGCCTACGGCGGCCAGTTCGGCGTACGTGGAGCTGCGGGTGTCCTCGCTCATGCGCTTTCCCTTCCGTCCACCTGCGGTCGCCCATACTCTGACGCTCCGTCAGATAATGCGCCAGAGCCGGGAGGTCTCCGATGTCACTGCTCACGGGAAGGACCGTCGTCGTCTCGGGAGTCGGTCCCGGACTGGGCCAGCGGGTCGCCGCGGCGGTCGTCCGGGACGGCGGGAACGCCGTGCTGGGGGCGCGCACGGAGGCGAATCTCGCCAAGGCCGCGGCGGATGTGGACCTGGACGGGGCGCACACGGCGTACCGGGCGACCGACATCACCGACGAGGCGCAGTGCGCGGCGCTCGCGGCGCTGGCGCGGGAGCGGTTCGGGGGTGTGCACGCGGTGGTGCACGTGGCGGCCTGGGACAGCTACTTCGGGGGCCTGGAGGACGCCGACTTCGCCACCTGGCAGGCGGTGCTCGACGTGAACCTGCTGGGCACCCTGCGGATGACCCGGGCCTGTCTGCCCGGCCTGAAGGCGGCGGGCGGGGGCTCGGTCGTCATCATCGGCACGCAGTCGTCGGTGGCCGCGCCCTCGCAGGTGCGACAGGCGGCGTACGCGGCGTCCAAGGGCGCGCTGACGAGTGCGATGTACTCGCTGGCGCGGGAGTTGGGGCCGCATCGGATCCGGGTCAACACCGTGCTGCCGGGCTGGATGTGGGGGCCGCCCGTGGAGGCGTACGTTCGGTTCACGGCGCACGGTGAGGGCGTGTCCGAGGCAGAGGTGCTGGGGCGGCTGACCGAGCGGATGGCCCTGCCGGAGCTGGCCACGGACGGGGACGTGGCGGACGCGGCGGTCTTCCTGGCCTCCGACCGCGCCCGAGCGATCACCGGCCAGTCCCTACTCGTCAACGCGGGCGAACTGATGCGCTGAGGGGCGCGACGTCGGGTGCCTTGGGGGCGTACATCGGCGGGATGAGCCCCGCGGGGGCGGGTCGACCTCGCGTTCGCCGCCCCGAGCGTCGCGTCGGCCGGCCCCGGCGGTGTGGCTTCGGCGGGGTTTCGGCGGGTCCGCGAGTGATCCTTTTGGGCCACCTGGAGTTCACATACATAAACTCAAGTCATCTTCCGGAACTTCTTTGCCTGCTCTTGACCTTCCACTTCCTTGCCGTGGGCATGCCACCGAACCCAGAGTTCACATGCCTGACCCAAGTCTGAACCTGGCGGCGGACCCTGGAAGGGGGCCCATGAATAGTCTCGACTGGGCCGTGCTCATCGGTTACTTCGGTGTGATGGTCGCGATCGGCGTCTGGTCGCACAAGCGCGTGGACAACGTCAGCGACTTCTTCACCGCCGGCGGCAAAATGCCCTGGTGGCTCTCCGGCATCTCGCACCACATGTCGGGCTACAGCGCGGTGATGTTCACCGGCTACGCCGGCATCGCCTACACCTACGGCGTCACCTCCTTCGTGACCTGGTCGTTCCCGATCGCCCTCGGTATCGCCATCGGCTCCAAGCTGTTCGCGCCGCGCATCAACCGGCTCCGCTCACGGCTGCATGTCTCCTCCCCGCTGGAGTACCTGAAGAACCGTTACAACCTGGGCACCCAGCAGGCGTTGGCCTGGTCCGGCATGCTGCTGAAGATCGTGGACGTCGGTGCCAAGTGGGCCGCGATCGCGACCCTGCTCTCGGTCTTCACCGGCGTGTCCCTGAACCAGGGCATCCTGATCACCGGCACGATCACCGCCGTCTACTGCACGATCGGCGGCCTCTGGGCCGACGCGCTGACCGAGTTGGGGCAGTTCGCCATCCAACTCCTCGCCGGAATCGCCATGTTCATCGCGGTGGTCGCGAAACTGGGCGACTACGGCGGCTTCTTCGGTGTCTGGGACCACCCGAAGCTGGAGGGCCACGCCGAGCCGCTGGTGGGCCCCTACGGCACGGTCTTCCTGCTCGCCTTCCTGTTCATCAAGCTCTTCGAGTACAACGGCGGCATGCTCAACCAGGCCCAGCGCTACATGGCCACGGCCACCCCGTACGAGGCCGAGCGCTCCGCCCGGCTGTCGGCGGCCCTGTGGCTGATCTGGCCGCTGGTGCTGTTCTTCCCGATGTGGATGTCACCGCTGCTGGTGACCTCGGAGAAGGGCGACGGCTCCGACTCCTACGCCCTGATGACCGAACAGCTGCTGCCGCACGGCCTGTTGGGCCTCGTCATCGTCGGTTTCTTCTCCCACACGATGGCCATGTGCTCGTCCGACGCGAACGCCATCGCCGCCGTCTTCACCCGGGACTGCGCGCCGGTGATCTGGCGCCGGGCCCGCACCTGGAGCGAGGGGCAGGGGCTGCGGGTCGCCCGGATCGCGACGGTCGTCTTCCTCGGTCTGTCCATGGCGGCGGCGACCCAGGTCAACTCGCCCGCCTTCAAGGACATCATCACCGTCGTCATCAAGTGGGTGGCGGGGCTGATGGGACCGATGGCCATCCCGATGATGCTCGGGCTGCTGCGGCCGTTCCGTCGCTCCGGGCCGACGGCGGCGCTCACCAGCTGGGCGTGCGGGCTGTTCGCCTTCTGGCTGGTGAACTACCCGATCCACTGGAACATCGACGGCGGTGTGCCCCTGCAGTACCAGGTGTCCGTCCCGCTGGCCGTCTCGCTGGTCCTGTACATCGTCATCGGCTTCATCAAGCCGGAGGACACGCCCGAGCGGCTCGCGATCATCGAGACGATCAACTCGGACGGCGACGGTGACGGCAAGGGCGGAGCCGGGGCCGGGGCCGTGGCGCCGGTGCCCGCGCAGGGCAAGGACGCGTCCAGCCCCAGCGGGGTCTGAGGGCGAGCCCGATGCGTGGGAGGGCCGTTCCCCGGGAGGCCGGGGAACGGCCCTCACGGCTGAGCCGACTGGGGCGGCTGTGTCGGCCGGGCCAGCTGGGTGCGGTGGCGGGCGAGGTGGTCCGCGATCGTGCGGGCGCAGGTCAGGGACTCGGTGTGGGTGGTGTCGACCTCCAGGTCGTAGTGGACGCCCTGGTGGACGAGGTCCGCCTGGGCTGCGGCCATGCCGAGGACCCGGTCTCCGCGGGCGATCTCGCGGGCGGCGGCGACGGCGGGGTCGCAGCGGACGCCGACCCAGAGGACGTCCAGGGGGCTGTCGCCCTCGTCGAGGACCTTCTGCCAGCGCTGTTGGGAGGCGGCTCCGCCGAGGAAGACGTCGTCGACGATGACGTGGGCACCCGCGCGGGCCATGGCCACGATGCCCCGGGCCCAGGCCTGTTCCAGGGCGCGGAAGTCCGCGCCGATGGCGACCGCCCCGTCGGGGGAGATCCCGATGCCGCCGTCCGCCGTCCGCATCCTCGCGGGCATGGCGTCGGTGAGGGAGTCGACCCCGAACGTGAGCCACTGGTCGGGCAGTTCGGCTTGCAGGCACCGGGCGAGACCGGATTTGCCGGAGCTGGAGCCGCCGTTGAGGATGATCATCTGGGTGGTCATCGGGTCACGGTAGGGCGGCTCGGCCGCGTCGCGAAACCTATTTCGGCGGCGGTTTCGTCGGTGGGCGGATCAGGAAGACGTCCACCGGGTCCTCGGTCTCCAGGAGGAAGCCGTGGCGTTCGTAGAGGCGTCTGGCGGGGCTGCCCTGGAGGACGTTGAGGCGGACGGGTAGGCCGTCGTGGTCGCAGCGGGTTGGGCTCGCGCCGGGGCCGGTTTGGGGGCTTCTGTTGTGTGTCGGGTGCGGGTGCGTCGTGGCTGGGCGCGCAGTTCCCCGCGCCCCTTTGGGGTGAGCCGGTGGCGTTGAAGCGAGGGCTTGCGCCGTCCGAGCGTGTGACCTCCGGAGGGCTTGGCTCTTGTTGTGTGTCGGGTGCGGGTGCGTCGTGGCTGGGCGCGCAGTTCCCCGCGCCCCGGGTCAGGCTCGG
This sequence comes from Streptomyces sp. MNU76, assembly GCF_020982545.1. Taxonomy (GTDB): domain Bacteria; phylum Actinomycetota; class Actinomycetes; order Streptomycetales; family Streptomycetaceae; genus Streptomyces. The sequence goes on from NZ_JAJKLK010000022.1 coordinate 351,913, forward strand.
GGGTAGCGGGTCAGCCAGCCTGGGACTGCTCCGGTGGGGGCGTGGAGGGCCGGGCCCTGGGTCATTTCCAGGGCGAAGTCGTCGGCGAGGACGAGGATCGTGGGGCGGCCCTCCAGTTCGGCGAGCCAGGCCGGTGGCAGGGCCGTCTCGCCGTGGAGGGCGCCGAGGAGGCCGCCCGTCAGGGCACCCGCGGCGCCCGAGGGGCCCCCGTGGTTGACGGCGAGGCACAGGCCCTGGCGGATGTCCTCGCCGACCAGGCTGCAGTACACGGCGACGGCCAGGACCCCGGCGGCCGCACCGTCACCGGCCAGCTGCTCGACGACCGCGGGCGACGGCGGGCCTTGGCGGACGGCGGCGACGGCTTGCTGGAGGGCCTCGGCGACCGGCTGGTGGCCGGGGCGGGCGGCCAGCAGCACCAGGGTCTTCTGGACGGCGGCGTCGAGGCTCTCCCCGCGCGCGAGGGCGTGCACGATGACGGCGTACGAGCCGGCGGTGAGATACGCGACCGGATGGCCGTGGGTCTGGGCCGCGCACTCGACGGCCAGCTGGAAGACGAGCTGGGGTTCCCAGCCGACGAGGAGGCCGAAGGGGGCGGAGCGGCCGGCGGCCTCACCGCCGGACGCGCCGGGGTTCTTGGGGGCGTCGAGGGTGCCCATGGTGCCGTCGGCGAAGCCGAGGAGGCAGATCAGGGAGGGGTCGCGGCGCGCGTAGAGCCACTCCTCGCGGGCGAGCCAGCCGTCGTCCTTGCGGCGTTCGTCGGGCCCCCAGTCCCGCTGGGTCGCCGCCCAGCGCAGATACGCCCGGTGCAGATCGGTCGGCGGGTGCCAGACGCCGGTGTCCCGGCGGACCTGCGCGCGGATCAGGCCGTCGACGGTGAAGAGGGTGAGCTGAGTGAGGTCGGTGATCGCGCCGCGCCTGCCGTACGCGGAGGCCAGATCGGTCAGCCCCTCGGGGCCGTACGCCTCACCGAGCTGCGCCAGGGTGAGCTGGTCGACCGGCGCGCCCAGCGCGTCGCCGACGGCCGCGCCCAGCAGCGTCCCGCGCACCCGGCTGCGGAAATCCTGCTGCTCGACCCGCCCCCAGACGGCACCGGCTGTCGCACCCACCCCGGCCTCCTCACGGCCCCTGCCCGACCCGTACGTCAGTACGTCCGTACATCCGTACGCCCGTACGGCTCGACAGTCCAGCACTGTAATGGAACGGGAACGGTCCATTCAGGGGTCCGGTTGAGCGTTAAACGTTTCTTACGCCACACCCATTGATCGACTCCAGCCGTCGTGCGCGGCGGCATGCGGGGCGCGCTTGTCGGCAGACTCAGGAACAGTGCGGCGAGGTGGGGCGGAGTCGCCAGGCGAGGTCGCCCGGCCAACGAGGGGTCTCGTCTTTCGGCCAGCAGCGGCTACGGCGGAGGTCCAACGCACCGAAAAACGGCTGGGGTTGCCCCATGATCACGCACATAGTTGGACCATGGCTGAAACCCGGACCCCCCGCGGCTCACTTCTCCCCCTGGCCTCCACCCTGCTAGTCGGCACGGTCGCCCTCTACATGGCGCTCGTCGCGTTCAGCAACATCACCGACTTCGGCACGAATCAGCAGTTCGTCCGCCATGTCTTCGCCATGGACACCACGTTCAAGGACGAGGACCTGATGTGGCGGGCCATCGAGTCGAAGGGCGTCCAGGACGCGGCGTACGTCCTGATCATCGTCTGGGAGACGGTGGCGGCGCTGCTGCTCATCGCCGCCACCTGCTTCTGGGCCCGCGCCCTCGGCCACCGCACCTTCCACACGGCCCGCCGCTACAGCACCGCCGGTCTTCTCATGGTCCTTCTGCTCTTCGGCGCCGGATTCATCGCCATCGGCGGCGAATGGTTCGTCATGTGGCAGTCCAGCGACTGGAACGGGCTCGACGCGGCCCTGCGCGTGTTCCTGCTGAGCGGAGTGGTCCTGCTGGTGACGTACCTGCCGGCGAACGACCGCGCGGCCGGCTGACCGACAGCCGGGCCGCGTCACGGCGTCCGGGGGCGGTCACCCCCGGACGCCGTCCCGGAAGGCGTCCCGGGCCTCGGTGGCCCTGGCGATCAGCGGGCCGAAGGGTGCCGGGTCGGTGTCGGGGGCGCGGGACAGGAGGGTCAGCCGGAGGGTGAGGTCGGCCAGGTCCTCCCAGTCGTGATCGCGTGCCAGCCCCTCGGAGAGCATCGACTCGGCTCGCGGCGCGTCGCCCAGTGCGCAGGCGACCAGCACCTCCTCGAACGAGACGGTGGCGTCGGTGCTCTCCTCCACCCGCGTGGTGATCGGCTGAAGGAGACAGGCCAGTTCCTCGGCCACGCGCAGCTCCCGCGACCGGCCCAGCGGGAGGGACGACTGCGCCCTGATGAGCCGGAGGGTGTGTCCCAAGGCCGCCGCCGGATCACCGACGTGCCGCGCGCGTTCCCATCGGTCGCTCACGCCGGCGACGTACCAGCGCGTCGTCACCGTCTCCGCGTCCTCCGACCGCTCCGCGGTGTCCCCGAGGCCGTCCAGCAGCTGCCGGGCCTCGTCGTGGCGTCCGCACCACAGCAGCACCTCGGCGCTCCTGCGGGTCGCCCACGCGGTCTCCTCCCCGCGCTCCACGCACTGTCCGAGGTCGGCGAGCGCCTGCGGAAGGCGCCCGCAGGCGATGCACGTCCTCGCCCGGGCGGCGTGCAGACCCGGCGTGTCCGGGCGGAGCGCGATCGCCCGGTCCAGGTCCCGTAGCGCCGCCACGTACTGGCCTCGCCGCAGGCGCACCACGCCTCTGTTCGCCAGCACGGCCACGTCGTCCGGATCGCCGTCCAGTGCCCGGTCGAGCTCGGCGACCGCGTCGGCGTCCGCGCTCAGGGCACGCAGCGCCGCCGCCTTCTCCGAGGCCCAGCGGTCGGGTTCGCGTTCCCGTGCGAGGTCGTAGTCCTTCAGCGCCTCCTGGTAGCGGCCGGCGTCCTGGTGGGCCCTGGCCCGCTGCCCCAGCGCCCAGGTGCCCGACCCGTCGGCCGCCACCGCGCGGTCCAGATCCGCGGACATCCCGTCCTGGTCGCCCAGTTCGCCCAGGAGGAAGGCCCGCTGGACCATGGCCCAGGCGTACCTCGGGTTCAGTTCGATCGCGCGGTCGAAGGCCGTGCGGGCCTCCTCGTGGCGGCCCAGGCGTGCCAGCGCGTAGCCGAGGCTCGCGTGGGCGGAGGCATGGGCGGGATCGAGCCGGCAGGCCCGCCCGAGTTCCTCGGCGGCCTCCTCGTTCCTGCCCGCCAGCCGGTAGGCGTCCCCCCGCTCGGAGGCGATCCACGCGCTGTCCGGAGCGATCCGCACGGCCCGGTCGAGGTCGGCGAAGCATTCGTCGTGCCGGTCCCGGTCCAGATGCAGCTCCGCCCGGTGGACCAGGGCCCACAGATACTCCGGATCGTTCTCCAGCGCCCGGTCGAAGTCGGCGAGTGCCCCTTCGTCGTCGCCGAGGCGGTGTCTGCTCTGCCCCCGGCTCGCCAGGGCCAGTCCGTGCGCGGGATCCAGTTCGAGCACGCTGTCGAAGGTGGCCACCGCCTCCTCGTAGCGGGCCAGGGCATGCAGGATGTCCCCGCGTACGCCGAGGGTCTGGGCGGTTCCGGGGCGCAGCGCGTCGGCACGGTCGACATCGGCCAGGGCGGCCGCGTACTCGCCTCGTCTGCGGTGCGTGATGCCCCGCCCCTGGTACGCGTCCGCCGACTCCGGGTCCAGCGCGACGGCCCGGTCGTACTCGGCGAGGGCACGCTCGTACTCCCCCGCCCAGCGCAGTTCGCGCCCCCGTACGCCGTGTGCCCTGGCCCGTACCGGCGGGTCGAGGTCGGCCCGGGTCAGGAGCAGCGCCAGGGCGGGCAGCACCCCGTCCGGCTCCTCGGCGAGGGCCGCGAGGAGGTCGCGTCCCCACGCGCCCACCGCTTCCGTCTCCGTCTGTTCCCCGGCGTCCGCCAGGGCCTGGGCGCAGCCCCGGGCCGCCCCCTCGTCGGCGTCGCACGCGTCGACGACGTCCCGCAGCGCCTGCGCCAGGGCGGTCTGCGGGCGGGCGCACAGCAGGTGGTACAGCTCTTCGATCCTCAGCTCGCGCCAGGACTCGTCGAGCCACAGGCCGGCCGGATCCAGCCCCTCCCCGGCCATGGCCCGGCGCTCGCCGAACGCCTCGGCCAGTCGCACGTGCCGCTCGGTCCAGCGCTTCGGCGTCCGGGCGCGCTGGAGCCGGAGCATGGCGGTCCGCACGACGCCGTGGAACTCCGCCCGACCTGCGCGCTCACTCACGAACGGCAGCCCGCACAGCCATTCGTAGAGTTCCCGGGTCTCCTCGCCGTCCGCCACTGCCCCGAGCAGGTCCTCGTCCAGCCGGCGTGGCAGCGCGCACGCGAGCGCCGTCGCTCGCCGTGCCGGGTCCCGCTCCCATTTCAGGAAGCGCTCCACGGCCGTGGCGGAGGGGTCGTCGACCGTGCCCGGACCGCCGCCCGGGTTCTGGGCCAGCGTCGACACGAGCACCGGCAGCCCGCCGGACAGCCGCAGCACCTCCCGTACGACGCTCTCGTCCACGACCTGCCGTGCCGCGAGCAGTTGGCGGGACTCGGACTCCGTGAAGGGGCGCAGGGCCAGCTCGGTGACGAGGCCCGCGTAGTCGCCCCAGCGGGCGGGATCGGGGCCGTGCTGGCCCGCGAGGGTGAGGATCACGTTCGCGGGGAGGGCGCCGTGGCGGTCCGTCGTGACGAGGTCCAGGAGCCAGGCGTCGAGGAAGGGCGAGGTCCGTTCGTAGGTGTCGAAGAAGAGGGCGATCCAGGGGACGTCGGCGGCAACCCGGTCCAGTTCCGCGACGAAGACCGGGGTGAGGGCCTTCAGGGGCTCCAGCACGAGCTGTACGTCGTCGTGGTTGCGGAACCGTGCGCTCAGCGCGGCCCGCAGCCGGTCCGTCCGGTGGGCGACCTGGGCCGGGTCGACGGCGCCGGCGAAGGCGCCCACGACCGGGACCATGCCCAGCCCGATGAGCCCGGCCTGGGTGGCCGCCAGGCTGCCCGCCGAGGGCGCGGCGGGTGCGCCGGCGTCGGGCCCCGCGTCCAGCGCGGCCGACGCCGTCTCCGCCTCGTGCCGGCGCTGGCGGTAGGTGCCGAGGAGCCTGTCCAGCGCCTTCAGCTCGGCGCCCTGCCGGGCGAGCTGCGCGCTGATGGCCGCCATCGCCTCCGGCACGCTGTTGACCGTCTCGTCGGTGCGGGCGGTGAGCGCCTTGTGCCGGGTCGCCACGGCCTCCAGCTCGCGGACGAGTGAGGACTTGCCGACCCCGGCCGTGCCGTGGACGTGGAAGACGAACGTGTGCCGTTCGTCCTCGGGCGGGATGTCGAAGTTCCCTCGGAACAGGTCGAGTTCCCTACGGCGCCCCACGAACCCGGCGCGCTTTCGGCGCGCGATCAGCTCCTGCATCGTCGGCCGCGTCGGCCTCATCGGTACCCACCCCCGTGCCCGGTCTCCCCGAAGGTACCCGGGTGGGCGGTCGCGCTCACCTTCCCCGTCGGCAGGGGGCGAGAACCGATCGCGCGTCAGTCCAACACCGGCAACAACTCCGGCAGATGACCGTCGGAGGCCTCGGCCGCCCGTTGCCGCTCCTCCGGGACGGCCCCGTACAGCGTGGTGCGCGGGCGGGCGGGGCGGCCCGCCGTGTCCGCGACCGCGATCAGGTCCTTGACCGACTTGTAGGAGCCGTAGGAGGAGCCCGCCATGCGGGAGATGGTCTCCTCCATCAGGGTGCCGCCCAGGTCGTTGGCGCCCGACCGGAGCATCTCCGCCGCGCCCTCCGTGCCCAGCTTCACCCAGCTGGTCTGGATGTTGGGGATGTGGGGGTGGAGCAGGAGGCGCGCCATGGCGGTGACGGCGCGGTTGTCGCGGGTCGTCGGGCCGGGGCGGGAGATGCCCGCCAGGTACACGGGCGCGTTGGTGTGGATGAAGGGGAGGGTCACGAACTCCGTGAAACCGCCCGTCTGTTGCTGGATCCGTGCCAGGGTGCGGAGGTGGCCCAGCCAGTGCCGGGGCTGGTCGACGTGGCCGTACATCATCGTCGAGGAGGAGCGGATGCCCAGTTCGTGGGCGGTCGTCACCACCTCGATCCAGGTCGCCGTCGGCAGTTTGCCCTTGGTGAGGACCCAGCGGACCTCGTCGTCCAGGATCTCCGCCGCCGTGCCGGGGATGGAGTCGAGGCCCGCCTCCTTCGCGGCCGTCAGCCATTCGCGGATCGACATCCCGGTGCGGGTCGCGCCGTTCACCACCTCCATCGGGGAGAAGGCGTGGACGTGCATGCCGGGGACGCGGGACTTCACGGCCTTCGCGATGTCGAAGTAGGCCGTGCCCGGCAGGTCGGGGTGGATGCCGCCCTGCATGCACACCTCGACCGCGCCGAGGTCCCAGGCCTGCTGGGCGCGGTCGGCGACCTGGTCCAGGGAGAGCGTGTACGCGTCGGCGTCCGTGCGGCGCTGCGCGAAGGCGCAGAAGCGGCAGCCGGTGTAGCAGACGTTGGTGAAGTTGATGTTGCGGGTGACGATGTACGTGACGTCGTCGCCGACGGCCGACCTGCGGACGTCGTCCGCGATCCGGGTGAGCGCGTCGAGCGCGGGGCCGTCCGCGTGCAGCAGGGCGAGCGCCTCGGCGTCCGTCAGCTTCGTCGGGTCGTCGGCCGCCGTCGCCAGCGCCGCTCGTACGTCCGTGTCGATGCGCTCGGGGACCATCCCGGGCGCCGCCGCCTCGCGCAGGGCGCCCCAGTCGCCGTAGACGGAGTCGAAGTCCTCGCGGCGGTCGCCGGTGCGGCCCTCGGTGTCGATGGCGGTGTGCAGATCCGTGCGTCCGGCGGCGACGAAGACCTCGTCGGGCTCCTGCCACGGGTGGCCCTCGACGACGGCGTCCGGCAGCGCGAGCCCGGTCTCGGGGTCGGCCAGTGCCCGGACGTGCGGCAGCAGGCGCGGGTCGAGCCACGGTTCGCCGCGCGTCACGAACTCCGGGTAGACACAGAGACGTTCGCGCAGCTCGAAGCCGGCCGCCCGGGAGCGTTCGGTGAGTTCCTCGATCTGCGGCCAGGGGCGCTCGGGGTTCACATGGTCGATGGTGAGCGGCGACACCCCGCCCCAGTCGTCGATCCCGGCGCCGATCAGCCGCTCGTACTCGCTGTCGACCAGGTTCGGCGGCGCCTGGATGCAGCCGGACGGGCCCATGATGAGCCGGGCGACGGCCACCGCGGCGACCAGCTCGTCCAGCTCCGCGTCCGGCATGCCGCGCATCGCGGTGTCCGGCTTGGCGCGGAAGTTCTGGATGATCAGCTCCTGGATGCCGTGGTAGGCGCGGGAGACCTTCCGGAGGGCGAAGAGGGACTCAGCCCTCTCCTCGTACGTCTCACCGATGCCGATGAGGACGCCGGAGGTGAAGGGGACCGAGGAGCGGCCCGCGTCCTCCAGCACCCGCAGCCGGACGGCCGGTTCCTTGTCCGGGGAGCCGTGGTGCGGACCGCCCGGCTCGGACCACAGCCGGGTCGCGGTCGTCTCCAGCATCATGCCCATCGAGGGCGCGACGGGCTTGAGGCGCTGGAAGTCCGTCCAGCTCATCACGCCGGGGTTGAGGTGCGGGAGCAGCCCCGTCTCCTCCAGGATGCGGATGGAGATGGCGCGGACGTAGGCGATCGTGTCGTCGTAGCCGTGCGCGTCGAGCCACTCGCGCGCCTCCGGCCAGCGGTCCTCCGGCTTGTCGCCGAGCGTGATCAGCGCTTCCTTGCAGCCGAGCGCGGCCCCCTTGCGGGCCACGTCCAGCACCTCGTCCGGCGACATGAACATGCCGTGTCCGGCCCGGCGGAGCTTGCCCGGGACGGTGACGAAGGTGCAGTAGTGGCACTTGTCCCGGCAGAGCCGGGTGAGCGGGACGAAGACGCTCTTCGAGTACGTGATGACACCGGGCCGCCCGGCCTCGGCCAGCCCCGCGTCCCGCACCCGCGCCGCCGTCGCGGCGAGGTCCTCCAGGTCGGCGCCGCGCGCCTGGAGCAGCACCGCCGCCTCGCTCACGTCGAGCGCCACGCCGTCGCGGGCGCGTTTGAGCGCGCGCCGCATCGAGTTCCCGGTGGGAGTGGTGGAGCCGGTGGAGTCGGTGGGTCCGTTTCCAGAGGTCGCGGAAGTCGTCATCCGTCGAGCATACGAGCGACCGGATCGGCCCAGACAGGCACGGCGGGCCGGATGGACCGGGATTCGTTACACGGTGTAATCGCCGGTGGCGGGCGGGCGACCTACGGACGGCCCGCCACCCGCGCTATTCAGCCGCCGACGAATCCGCGTCGGCGCCGCATACCCGCCATGAATTACCGCCACCCATGACCGCCACCCATGAACTTCCAGTAATACCAGCGGGTAATTTTGCGTCTTATTTGCGGGACCAGTGAACAGTTTGTGCGTGAGGCCGAATACAGCTGTCCGATAACGGAGTTACTCGTGCCAGGGGCGATTGCGAACTCTCTTTTTCTCGCAACCTCCGGTCAAATACGTTCACTTGAACCATCCCGCGTGTCACAGGCCCCGGGCGTCACGGGACAGGACCGTCCACCCGCTCGCACGGCCGACCGCGTACAGGGAAGGCCCCCCACCAAGTGACCAGCAACCGCTGGACGTTCAGGGCCGCAGCGACCGGTGTGGCCCTCGCCACCGCCGCGGCGACGTTCACGCTCTCCACCGTCACCGGCACGCAGGCCGCCGAAGCCCACGCGCCCACCCACGCCGCGCACGAGCACCAGCACCAGCACCAGCACGACCTCGGAAACCCACTCAGCAGGACACAGGCCGCCCACCGCGAGGAGGCACTGAAGCAGGTCATATCCGGCGACGCCACGGTCAAGGACCGCGACGGCTCCCAGGTCGTGCAGCTGAAGAGCAAGAACGGCGACCCCAAGTACGTCGAGCTGGGGCGCGAGAAGACCGACAGGATCTTCACAACCCTCGTCGAGTTCGGCGACGGGACGGACGACCGCTACGGCGGCACGCCCGGCCCCCTGCACAACCGTATAGCCGAGCCGGACCGCAAGGAGGACAACTGGACGGCCTGGCGGGCCGACTACAACCGGAAGCACTACGAGCAACTGCTTTTCGGCACGGGCAAGAAGACCGAGTCGATGAAGAAGTACTACGAGAAGCAGTCCTCGGGCCGCTACTCGATCGAAGGCGAGGTCTCGGACTGGGTCAAGGTCCCCTACAACGAGGCCCGTTACGGCTCGAACAAGTGCCAGCCCGACACCTGCGCCTGGCAGGTCGTCGCGGACGGCGTCACCGCCTGGGTCGAGCAGCAGAAGGCGGCCGGACGCACGGACGCCGAGATCAAGACGGACCTGGCGGGCTTCGACACCTGGGACCGCGGCGACTTCGACGGCGACGGCGACTTCAACGAGCCCGACGGCTACATCGACCACTTCCAGATCGTGCACGCCGGTGAGGGCGAGGAGGCCGGCGGGGGAACGCAGGGCGAGGACGCCATCTGGGCCCACCGCTGGTACGCGTTCGGCGACGACTGGGACAAGACCGGTCCCGAGGGCAACAAACGCGGTGGCGCCCCGATCGGCGACACCGGCATCTGGGTCGGCGACTACACGATCATGCCGGAGAACGGCGGCCTCGGTGTCTTCGCCCACGAGTTCGGCCACGACCTCGGTCTGCCGGACCACTACGACACCAGCGGCAAGGGCAGCAACTCCACCGGTTTCTGGACCCTGATGTCGGGCGGCTCCTGGCTCGGGCAGAGCAAGACCGAGATCGGTGACGTGCCCGGCGACATGACCGCGTGGGACAAGCTGCAGCTCGGCTGGCTGAACTACGACACGGCCAAGGCCGGAACGAAGTCCACGCACAAGCTGGGCATCGCCGAGTACAACACGAAGGACAAGCAGGCCCTCGTGGTCGAGCTGCCCAAGAAACAGGTGAAGGTCGAGGTCGTGCAGCCCTCGGAGGGTTCGCTGCAGTGGTGGAGCGGCAGCGCCAACAGCCTGTCGAACACGCTGACCCGTTCCGTGGACCTCACCGGAAAGACCTCCGCGGCGCTGACGCTCGACGGCTGGTGGGACATCGAGAAGGGATACGACTACCTCTACACCGAGGTCTCCACGGACGGCGGCGCCACCTGGACCGCGATCGACGGCACCGCCGACGACCTGCCGATCGGCCGTGACGGTGGCGGCAGGCCGGCCCTGGACGGCACGACGGACGGCTTCAGGAAGCTGTCGTACTCCCTGGACGGCTACGCGGGCCGGAAGATCGATCTGCGCTTCCGCTACCAGACCGACCAGTACGTGGCCCAGAAGGGTTTCGTGGCCGACCTGATCACCTTCACGGCCGACGGCTCGCCCCTCTTCTCGGACAACGCCGAGACCGCCGACCCCGCCTGGACGGCAGCCGGCTTCTCCCGCTTCGGCGGCTCGTACACCACGGAGCACGAGCAGTACTACGTCGCCGAGAACCGCCAGTACGTGTCGTACGACAAGGGCCTCAAGCTCGCGTACAACTTCACGCGCCAGGACTGGGTGGAGCGCTACCCCTACCAGAACGGCCTGCTGATCTGGAAGTGGGACACCTCGCAGCAGGACAACAACACCAGCCAGCACCCCGGTGTCGGCCTGCTGCTGCCGGTCGACGCCCATCCGAAGCCCCTGAAGTGGTCCGACGGCGAGGTGGCCGGTAACGACCACCAGACGCACGACTCGACCTTCACCCTGGGCCGCACGGACGCCTTCACGCTGCACCAGGACAAGAAGGTCACGCTGAAGGTCACGTCGAAGAAGGGCGTATCGGTCTTCGACGACCGCACCCACACCTACTACGACGAGGAGAACCCCACGGGCGGAGTCAAGATCACCGACACCAACACCAGGATCCAGATCGTCAAGGAGGCCAAGGACGGCTCCACGGTCACGATCCGGGTGGGTCCGGCGAAGTAGTCAGCAGTCACCTCGGCCGCGTCCTCCCGCGAGGACGCGGCCGCTTCGGCTCTCAGGCGCCGCCGCCCAGGAACCCCGCGTACTCGTCCAGCAGCCCCAGGACCTCCGCCTCCCCCGCCGGAGGCAGCTGCACCACGGCCTCCTCGATCCCCAGCTCCGCGTAGTACGCCAGCTTCCCCGCGCTCGGCTGCACCGCGTACGGCACGACCTGCAACCCGGCGGGATCGCGCCCGGCGTCCGCCCACGCCGCCCGCAGCACCGGCAGCGCCTCCCGAGCCCCGCCCCCGATGGGCAGCCAGCCGTCCGCGTACTCGGCGATGTGCGCGAACAGCTTCGGCCCCGCGGCCCCGCCGATCAGCGTGCGCGGCCCCACCACCGGCCCGCGCGCCTTCTGCACCGGCTTCGGGTACGCGGAGCTCGCCCGCACGCTCCCGAACTCCCCCTCGTACGCCGTCGGCTCCTCCGCCCACAGCGCCCGCATCAGCGCCATCCGGTCCCGCACCAGCTCCCGGCGGGTGCGCCACTCGACCCCGTGGTCGGCGGCCTCCTCGACGTTCCAGCCGTAGCCGAGGCCGAGGGTGAGACGGCCGCCGGAGAGGTGGTCGACGGTCGCGATCTGCTTCGCGAGGTCGATCGGGTCGTGCTGGGCGACCAGCGTGATCCCGGTGCCGAGCCCGAGCCGCTCGGTGACGGCGGCGGCCTGGCCGAGCGCGACGAAGGGGTCGAGGGTGCGGCCGTACTCGCGCGGCAGGTCGCCGCCGGCCGGGTACGGGGTCGTCCGCTCGACGGGGATGTGCGTGTGCTCGGGGAGGTAGAGCCCCGCGAAACCGCGTTGCTCCAGCTCACGGGCGAGCCGGGTCGGAGTGATCGTCTCGTCGGTGAGGAAGATCGTCACGGAGATGCGCATGTGTCATCTCTAGCGGCTATGGACAGGGATGTCCATACCGACCGGTCGGCACTTAGGGGAGTCGGCCGGTCGGCACGCGTCGGTGCTCACCAGTGTTCATCGGCGCCGGGGGCGGCGGGCGTGCGCAGGAGCGGCCGGACGGTCTCGGCGGGGGCGGCCGATCGGCGCTCAGGGAGGGCTGGGAGCTGAGGAGCACTCACCCTTGCCTGCGGGTGGTGCCGGTGCCGCGGGGCGTCGGCGGTGGCGTGGCCCCGCGCAGGGCGCGCTTCGCGGCTTTGCTCGTGCCGGGCATGGGGCCGAGGCGGTGGACGAGGGCCCATCGGCCGTCGTCGTGCGCGGCGGCCACGACGGACGAACCGCGGGTGGAGCCGTCGTGCCAGCGGAGCGAGGGGGCCCGTCGCCAGGAGGGTGCCGGGTCGCCGAACGGGCGTTCCACGAGCAGGGCCACGAGGAGGTCCGCCAGCGTCCGGCAGCCGGCCCACAGGCCGCCGGCCGGCAGGATCGCCCCGGTCAGGGTCCACAGGGGGCGGGGCCGGCCGAACAGATCGCGCGGCACGAGCCGTCGCCCTTCCGGCGGGCTCGCCGTCATCGCTCCCGCGCCCAGCCCGAGCGGCGACAGGACGTGCGTGTCCACCAGTTGTTGGTACGAGCGGCCGGTGACGGTGGTGAGCGCGAGCCCGAGCACGGCGTAGCCGAGGTTGGAGTACTCCTCCCGGCCCGGCCGTCCCGCCGTCGGCCGGTCCAGGTCGCGCAGCGAGTCCCGCAGCGCCGCCTCCGTGAAATCGGCGTAGGGGTCGTCGGGCGGGCCCGTGGGCAGGCCGGTGAGTCCGGCGGGCAGCCGGGGCAGGCCCGAGGTGTGTTCGGCGAGATGGCGCAGGGTGATGCCGGTCCCCCTCGGCACCTCGTCGAGGCACTCCTCCAGCGGGGTGTCGAGGTCCAGCTCCCCCTCCGCCGCCAGCCGGGCCAGGAGGGTGCCCGTGAGCACCTTGGTCAGGGAGCCGATCTCCACGAACCGGTCCGCGACATGGCCGTGCGCGACCCGGTCTGTGACACCGGCTCCGCCCAGCACACAGATCGGTGTCCACACGCACGCTCCCCCGCCCACTGTCTCGCTCTGCCGCGTATCGAAAACTGGCGATTCCTTTCCCTTGCCCCGCAGTTCACCACCGCATACGAAGGTGGCGGGCACCACGCACCACCCCCGCACCACTCCACGCACCACCCACGCCATGTCACTCACGACCGACCTGGGGAGCAGCAGCATGTGCGACGACCACCACGGTGACGGGAACGGACTGGGAAGGCGCGCGCTGTTCGTGACGTCGGCGGCGGCCGCGCTTACGTTGGGAAGCGTGACCTTTGGGACGAGCGGCGCCGAGGCCGCGGACGGCGAGCAGGAGACCAGGACGATCAGGGGAACCCTCCCCACCGGCTCCCCCGACTTCGTGTATCTGCCGGTCGAAGTACCCTCCGGTGTCAGGGAGTTCAGGGTCTCCTACAGCTACGAGAGAACGACCGTCCCGGCCGGCACGATGGGCAACGCCCTCGACATCGGCGTCTTCGACGAGCGCGGCACCGAACTGGGCGGCAAGGGCTTCCGCGGCTGGTCGGGCGGCGCCCGCACCGAGTTCTTCATCCGGACCGACGAGGCGACCCCGGGCTACCTCCCGGGCCCCGTACGCCCCGGGACCTGGCACATCGCGCTGGGCCCGTACACGGTGGCCCCGGACGGGCTGCCGTACGAGATCACGATCACCCTGACGTACGGCAGGCCGGCCGCGGCGGTGAAGCCGGTCTACCCGCCGGCACGGGCCAAGGGGCGGGGCCGGGCCTGGTACCGGGGCGACTGCCATCTGCACTCCTGGTACTCCGACGGCCGCCGTACGCCCGCCGAGCTGGCGGCGCTCGCGCGGGCCGCGGGACTGGACTTCATCAACAGCTCGGAGCACAACACCCAGTCCGCGCACGCCCATTGGGCCGAGCACGCGGGTGACGACCTGCTGATCATGCTGGGCGAGGAGGTCACCACGCGCAACGGGCACGTGGTGGCGCTCGGCGTCGACCCGGGCACGTTCGTCGACTGGCGCTACCGGGCGCGGGACAACCGGTTCGGCAAATACGCGCGGCAGATCCGCCGCGCCGGGGGTCTGGTCGTCCCCGCCCACCCGCACGCCACCTGCATCGGCTGCAACTGGAAGTTCGGCTTCGGCGAGGCGGACGCGGTGGAGGTGTGGAACGGGGCGTACTCGCCGGAGGACGAGGTGGCGCTCGCCGACTGGGACGGCATGCTCGTCGCGGCGGTGCGCGAGGGCCGTCAGGACTGGATCCCGGCGATGGGCAACAGCGACGCCCACCGCGATCCCGACCCCGTCGGCCGCCCCCAGACGGTCGTCCTGGCCGAGGAGTTGAGCCGGGAGGCGATCCAGGAGGGGCTGCGGGCGGGCCGCTCGTACGTCGCCGAGTCCAAGGACGTGTCCGTGTCGTTCACGGCGTCCGGGCCGCGCGGCGAACACGCGGGCATCGGCGAGCGGTTGAAGGTGGACGGCGACACCCCGGTCACCGTCCGTCTGGAGGCGACGGGCTCCGCCGGCTGCACCGTCCGCTTCGTCACCGACCAGGGCGTCCTGTTCACCTCGCCCGCGATCCCGGAGTCCGGCACGGGCGCGGCCCAGTGGCGTACGACGGCCTCGTACGCGGCGTACGTACGCGCCGAGGTCCGCCGGCCGCCGATCGTGCCGGGGTTCCCGGGCCCACTGGCGGCCTTCACCAACCCGATCTTCCTGGGGCGGCGATAGCAGCCACCCCCAAGATGCGGGACCGACAGGGGGAACCCGCGTACGAAACAACTGTGTTGAGCCTTATGTTTGGCTCGACACAAACGTGCGTCCGTCCGTGCGACGGCGCACCTGCACGGCGGAGGAGACGGCGCCCATGACCGATCACGCGACGACGCCCGACCCGGCGGCGGCTCCGGCGGCGAAGGAGAAGGTCGACACCTCGGTGCCCGCCTCCGCCCGCATCTGGAACTACTGGCTGGGCGGCAAGGACAACTACCCGGTGGACGAGGCGGCAGGCGACGCGTACGCCGGCGCCTTCCCCGGCATCGTGACCATCGCCCGCAGCAGCCGCGCGTACCTGCGGCGCAGCATCCGGCACCTGGTGGAGGTGGAGGGCGTCCGGCAGTTCCTGGACGTCGGCACCGGGCTGCCCACGGCCGACAACACCCACCAGGTCGCCCAGCGCAGCGCCCCGGACGCGCGGATCGTCTACGTCGACAACGACCCGATGGTCCTCGCGCACGCCCGCGCGCTGCTGTACTCCTCCCCGGAGGGCGCCACCGCGTACGTCGACGCCAGCCTGTACGAGCCGGAGCGCATCCTGGAGGCCGCGACGGCGACACTGGATCTCTCCCGGCCGACCGTGCTGATCCTCAGCGGCATCCTGGGGCACGTCAGCTCGTACGACGAGGCCCGTGACATCGTCCGCCGCCTGCTCGCCGGTCTCCCGTCCGGCAGCTACCTCAACATCAACGAGGGCTCCCGGGGCACCGATCCCGACTACGAGCGCGCCCAGGACGCCTACAACGAGACGGGCGCCGTCCCGTACTTCCTGCGCCCGATCGACCAGATCACCGGCTACTTCGACGGCCTCGACCTGCTCCCGCCGGGCGTCGTCTCCGTCCCCCTGTGGCACCCGGACGACACGACGGCGGGCGAGCCGAAGCCGATCGGGCAGCACGGCGGGGTGGGCCGGAAGCCGTAGGGAAGGCGGCGGGCGGCCTCGGCGGTGCGTGTACGTGGCCGGGGGCTTCAGCGTGCCCCGGCCACGGGCTGCCTGTCGGCCCCCGCGGCGGCCCCACCCCGTCCGCCAGGTCCGCCACCACCGCCATGTGGTCGGCGGACCATACGCCGTCGACGGGGCCGGTGCCCGCTCTCGTCACGGCCTGTACGCGACCGAGCCGCCGGGGCCCGGTGGGCCGATCCTGTACTCCGTACCTCCCACCGCCCGAGGAGAACCGAGCCGATGTCCCGGAACGAGGACCCCACCGCCCCCATGGACCTCAAGCAACGTGTCGTGACGGCCTTCCAGCGGCACGTCGCCAACCCGGTGCTCCGCCGCGTACCGCTCCAGACGGTCCTGGAGACCACCGGCCGCACGTCCGGCCTCCCCCGCCGCACGCCCATCGGCGGCCGCCGCGTCGGCGACTCCTTCTGGCTGGTCTCCGAGTACGGCGACGCCTCCCACTACATCCGCAACATCAAGGCCGACCCCTCGGTCCGCGTCCGCATCCGGGGCCGCTGGCACGAGGGCACGGCCCACCTCCTCCCCGACGACGACCCGATCGCCCGCCTGCGCACGCTGCCGCGCATGAACAGCACGGCGGTACGGGTACTGGGCTCACGACTGCTGACGGTGCGGGTGGACCTGGCGGAGCGGAGCGGCGCGTAACTCCTCCGCACTCACACGGGCATGACCCGCACGTCGTACTGCGGGATCCACTTGTCCCGCGTCACGAGGGTCATCCCTTCGATCTGTGCCTGAGCGACCAGTATCCGGTCGAAGGGGTCCCGGTGGTGCGCCGGCAGCCTGCCCGCACGCACGCCGTGCCCGGCGGTCACGGGCAGGCCGCCGAACTGGCTGTCGCGTACGCGCTCGGCCAGGTCTTCGGGACCCTCCAGCCTTCCGAGCGTCTGCTTGATGGCGATCTCCCAGGGCGACACCGCGCTGACGTACACCGCCGGTTCGGTGTCGAGGAGATCCTTGATCTCACCGGACAGCTCGGGGGAGTCGTCCAGCCACCAGAGGACGACATGAGTGTCGAGCAGCAGTCGCATCAGCGCATCCCGAAGGCGTCGGCGATGTCGTCGGGCAGCTCGTCGAAGTCGTCGGGGATGTGGATCCGTCCCCGGAGCGAGCCGCGGCCGGTCCGCTTCACCTTGGGGCGCAGCGGCACCAGCTTGGCCACCGGCTCCCCCGCCTTGCTGATCACGATCTCCTCACCGGTCGCGACCTGCTCCAGGATCCGCGAGAAGTGCGTCTTGGCTTCGTGGACGTTGTACTGACGGGCTGCTTCCATGACTGCCTCACGATCCGGCCACCAAAGTGGACTAAGCGCTGGACTAAGCCCAGAACCGAGTGTAGCCCGCCGAGCGACACGAGGCCCCTCGGCGTGAGGCCTCATGCGTGAGCTCAGGCCATGACCGCCCCGCAGTCGACCCACAGCAGCTTCCCGCCCGGCCAGGCCCCTGGGCCCCGCAACGCGGACACGCCCCGCGCCTCGGAGCATGCCCGTACGATGCCCAGCCCCCGACCCCGCTCCGCTTCACCCCCTCGTCATGGACGGCCGCGCCCTCCGCCTCGAACCCGGCTGGCACCCGCCAGTCCCGGTCCCACACCCCCACGCGCAATCGCCCGCCGACCTCCACCACCCAGCGCCACCATCCGCCTCATCGAATCCGCCGACCCCACCCGAACCACACTCGACGCCGCCCCCACCGCCTTCGGCGCCCTGCTGCGCTCGCTGAAGGAACGCCGGCGTCGCGCCTGACATCCTCCGCGTACCGCCAGGCTCCCGTGTTCAACTGATCGCCGAACGGATGATCGTGACGGAGAGGCGGTTCGGAGCGTGGCCTGCAGGTCGGTGGCACGGGAGCAGTTGGCGGGTGCGGCGCGGGCCGCGCTGGGCGGCGGACGCTCGACGGGGACTTCCCCGACCGGGCGTTCATGGCGGGCATCGCCGAGCACAACCTCAAGCAGGCGCTGGCACTGATGCACACCTGAAATCCCGGGGCCGCAGCCGCTTCGCGAAGGCAGGCTCGGTGAGTCGGTTCCGGGTGACGCGGTGCGACGCCCGTCGGCGGCCGTCACACCGTCGGCGGCCGGCGCGCCACGAACACGAACTCCCTGCCGGGACGGTCGGGAGCGTCCCGTACGTCCTCAAGCACATATCCGTGATCGGCCAGCTCCGTCTCGATCTCGTGGCGCTCGCGGAATCTGAGGGTGGAGACGGAGGTGCGCCGTTTCTTGCCGCCGTTGTAGGTGTAGTGCCAGCGGAAGGTGACCAGTTGGCCGGTGACCTCGGTCAGCTCCACCCAGCTCTCGACCGTGCCGAAGCCCGGCACGTCGGTCACCCCGTACGAGTCCTCACGATTCCACGCCTCCCAGGCCCTCCTGGCCGGGTCGCGGGTCTCGAAGACCAGGTGGCCGCCTGGTCGCAGGGCCTCGTACGCGCCCGCGAGTGTTCGCCGCCATCCCTCCGGGTCCGTGATCGCCTGCGCCACGTTGGCCGTCATCGTCACGAGGTCGACCCGGAGCGGGGGAAGGGCCGTCGCGTCCCCGTGGATCCAGCGGACCCGGTCCGCCCCCGGTTTGGCCCGCGCGACATCGAGAGAGGCGCCGGCCGGGTCGATCCCGACGACCTCCACCCCACGGTCCGCCAGCAGCAGCGCGAACACCCCCGTCCCACAGCCGATGTCCAGCACCTTCCGGGCGCCGAACTCCTCCGCGATGCGCAGGTAGGCGTCCAGGTCGCCGCGATCGGGGTCGAGGGGGTCGTAGAGCTCGGCCAGCCGCCGGTCACGGAAGATCTCGTCAGCCATGCGGCCCAAGGTAGGGGGCGTGGCCTACCGACGACCATACGGAGCACATCCGCACCACGTCGGCGCCCGCACCCGACCGCCCTTCCTCGCGCGACTGAGGCGAGCGCTTCCGCAAGGAGGGGCGGGCAACCTCAGATTCTGCTCTGAACCCGCCCCGTCTCCTTGTTGTCACTCTCGCCCCGGTGCCATGATCACGACCTCGCTCGTGACCAACGGGCAGACATACGGGGGTCGTTCATGTCATCAACAGCACGCAGGCACGTCCGCGCGCGCACCGCCGTCCTGACACTTCTCTCGGCGGCCGCTCTCCTCTCCACCGCCGCTTGCTCGTCCGGGTCCGACGGTGACACCGGATCACCGGAACGACGGCCCGGAGGGTCGGTCGAGCAGCCCCAGGCGAAGGCGACCCCGGCCTCGGACGCGAACGAGGGGGAGGGTGAGGGCGACACGGCCCGCGAGGTGGCGGAGGAGGCCCTGGACCCCATCGCCGATCGCGTGGTCCTGCGTCAGAACAAGACGCGCGACAGCGCGCACCTGGAGTTCGAGGCGGCAAGGAAGGGTGAGGGCACGGCCCTGTCCGTCGCCGTGAGCTGCGAGGGTAAGGGCAAGATCGAGGTCGTGCTCCGCCCCATGAACGCCTCGTTCCCCATGGAGTGCCTCGACGGCGAAGTGACGAACATCCTCAACGAGTTCGATTCCGAGGACTCGGACCGCGCCGGCACGGTCTCCGTCACCGCCGCCCCGGGAGTGCACTGGTCCCTCTCGGTGGGCCGGGGCGAGCCGGCGGAGCAGGACCTCAGCGACTAGGGTGCGTTTCAGAAGTGGATCTTGATATGTCAAGATCCACTTCATGGGGAGGCATGATCTGACGAATGGGCAGTGGGCAAAGCTGGAGCCGCTGCTCCCGGTCGGCAAGAAGCCCGGACGGCCGCCGGTGCATACCAAGCGGCAGTTGATAGACGGCATACGCTGGCGCACTCGCGCTGGTGCTCCCTGGCGGGACGTGCCCGAGCGGTACGGCCCGCGGGAGACGGTCTACGGTCTGTTCCGGCGCTGGCAACGGGACGGCACCTGGCACCGCATCTTCGAGCAGCTGCAGGCCCGGGCCGACGCCGAGGGGCTGATCACCTGGGATGTCTCGGTGGACTCGACCATCGCCCGCGCCCACCAGCACGCGGCGGGTGCTCGCAAAAGGGGGATCTGCAGGTCGAGCCGCCAGGTGGTCTCTTCGCCGAGCCCGACGACCACGGACTCGGACGGTCCCGGGGCGGGCTGACGACCAAGCTCCACCTGGCGGTCGAGCAGGCCCAGAAGCCGATGTCTCTGGTGGTCACGGCCGGGCAGCCCGGTGACTCACCGCAGTTCCAGGTGGTCCTGGGCCGTATCCGGGTGCCCCGGCTCGGGCCGGGGCGCCCGCGCACCCGGCCGGACAAGGTTCGTGCCGACAAGGCGTACGGCTCCCGCGCGAACCGCGCCTAACTGCGCAAGCGCGGTATCCGCCGCACGATCCCGGAGAAGCGCGACCAGATCGCCAACCGCAAGAAGCGCGGTTCCCGCGGTGGCCGGCCGCCGAAGTTCGACAAGGACGACTACAAAGAGCGTCACGCGGTGGAGTGCGGAATCAACCGCCTCAAGCGCCACCGTGCGGTCGCCACGAGATACGACAAGCTCGCCGTCCGCTACGAGGCGACAGTGCTGGTCGCAGCCATCAACGAGTGGCTGTGACCAGCACTTGTTATGGTCCTCGAAGACCGGTGCGACCCCGGACGACGTGGACCGCTTCTGGCAGGCATTTCTCCGCCGCTTCGACCTGGAGCACACCTTCCGCTTCGCGAAACAGACCCTCGGCTGGACCACCCCGAAACTCCGTACTCCCGAGGCTGCGGACCGCTGGACCTGGCTCCTGATCGTCGCCCACACCCAGCTCCGGCTCGCCCGGCCACTCGCCGAAGACCTCCGCCGGCCCTGGGAGAAACCCGCCACCCTCTACCGGCTCACCCCGGCCCGGGTCCGACGGGGGTTCAGGAACATCCGCGCCCACCTCGCCTGCCCGACCCGTGTTCCCAAACCCAGAGGCGCAGGCCCCGGACGGCCACCCGGCGCCAAGAACAAACACCGGCACCCCGCTACGACGTCGGCAAGACCGTCAAACGCCCCGAGACCCTCAAGGCCATCGGCAAGCCCGGAAGATCTTGGTAGATAAAGAACAAGAAGGCGGTGCCTCTCTGTGGATGACGTGCCGCGCCGCTGCACGCCCTCCCACACCGACTTCGGCGACACCGCGCCCACCGCGATCTCCAGGGCACTCTCACAGAAGCCCGCTATCAGCCACGGCCGTGTCGCTCCGGCGGATGGTTCACGCGGCCGACCCCTGCTGTCCTTGTCTGATGTCGGCACGGACAATGACGCTCCTTCTGCGCAGATAAGCGCATTTTCCGTAATGGTGCGTTGGCGGGTGTCTCGCGCTGGGTACAACGGACAGCGCGTCCGCGCCTGCGGACGTCACCGCTGCGCGGCGGGCCGGGGGACTCGGGGGGACAGGTGGAAAAGCGCTACCAGGTATTCATCAGCTCCACACGCAAGGACCTTGAAGAGGAGCGCCGCATCCTGACGGACGCGCTTCTGTTGAACCAGTTCATCCCGGTGGGTATGGAGCACTTCCCCGCGAGCTCAGACAAGGCCTGGCCGATCATCAGGCGCTTCATCGACGAATGCGACTTCTACGTTCTGGTCATCGCGGGCATGTACGGGTCAATCAACCCTGAAAACGATCTCAGTTACACCGAGAGCGAATACCTCTACGCCGCCCAGGCGAAGAAGCCCCTGTACGCCTTCGTTCACAAAGACATCAGTTCGTTGCGGTCGGGGATGGTGGAACCGACCGCCAAGCGACGACGCCAACGTGACGCGTTCATCGCGCGGGTCGAGGCCGATCTGGTCCGGGCCACCTGGAGTGACCCCAGTAACCTTGCAACAGCGGTGACCTCAGCACTCAACCGAGCAACCCGGGAGAGTTCGGCAGTGGGCTGGGTACGGGCCGACTCCATTCCCGAGCAGTTCGGAGCACTCCACGCCGACCTGCTTGATCCGTGTACCCGTCTGGGCATCGGACAAGTGAGCATTGACGGCGTCGCAGGATCCGAGATGCGGGAAAACCTGGCACGCGCCCGCACCACCCGCATCATGTCGACCAGCGCCGTCCGTCTCCTCGAGATCTATAAGCAGTCCTTCATCGACTCCGTCAGAGACGGCGGGCGCATTCAGATACTGCTCCCCGATCCTGAGGGCACCTTCCTCGCGGACGTCGAAGAGTCGGAATCCGCCCATGGCCCTCGGGGCGTGAAGATTTCCGAAGAAGTCGCCGTCGTCCGCCAACGACTGCTGGAAATCGTCCGTGAAGTACCCAACTCGGGCAGTGGCCGACCCCTAAGCTCCTTCGGCACTGTGGAGATCGGCTACTTCACTACCCATCTGCGGTCCACCCTCGTCCTCTGCGACGACCACTGGGGGTGGCTCACCCTTACGCTCCCGCCCGCCCGGGCGCCGGAGACCGCCTCCCTCGCTCTCAATGGCGGAGACCGCTCCCTCCTGAACGTCTGCGTACGCCACTTCGAACGGACCTGGGAAGTCGTCACATCACGAGGGAGCACAGAACTACTCGGCCCGTGACCCGGGTAGGCATGGCCGCATGACGGATATCCCCGGACACGCGACCGACGCGCGGGCAGCGTGGGAGAAGAAGCTGCAACAGGCCCACGCGCTGATGGCGGCACGCCGCGGCCGCCCCTCGGCACTCATCGAAGTCGCAGCCCAGCACCCCCTCGTGGACGGCATACGCCCGAACGAAGAATTCGAAGCACGCCTCAACCGCGCACACGAGCTCTACAACCAGCTGACCACGGACGGCCTCAACGTCGAGCTGTACGTACCCGGCAGCCGTCACATGTTCCAGGGCACTGCCGACAAGATCAGCCTCAGCCAAGCAGGCAGCGACTACCTCACCGCCCGCGGCATCCCCGCCGCCTGCATCCACGGCGAAGACCTCAACCACCGCTACAAAGGTGACGACGGCGTCTACAACAGCGCCGACGAATGCTTCGTCACCGCCTCCCACTTCAAGAACGGCGACTTCGGCACCCTCCTCACCGTTCTTGCTCCCGGACAGCTACACCGCAAAATGCTCCACTACATCCAGTTCGGAGTACTCCCTCTTCCCCACACCGCCCCCGCCCCGGTCTCCTTCCACAACTACGTACACGAAGCGTTCGTCGAACTCCCCCACGTACTGCTTGAAGACCCCGACTTGCAGTCCCCCGACTCCGCCAAGGCCAACCGCCTGCGCAGGGAACGACGTCCCGGACCGGTGGACTGAAGCCTTGGCTTGGCGTGGGCTCGCCCTGCTACCTGCCGCCGTCGGGTGATCGGAGAATCGATCCGTTCCAGAGGCGCTGTCAAGTTGGCTGGGCGGGTGGGATGATCGCCGGGTTGATCATGGTGGAGGGGGATCGTCCGTGGGGAGCGCGTCGCCGTCGTACAGACGATCTCGATCCGCTCGGCCACCTCCCCGATGTGGCCGGTGAACCCGCCTCGGGGCGGCGGGAAGTGGGCTGTCGCCTGCGGCCACGGCATCTGTGCCCGCGGAGTTGCCGGCCGGTGCGGCAGGCTGCCGAAATCGGGGCTGTCGCTGTCGGCTGGCTCCATGATGTCCCTTCACGCACCTTTATCTGTAGTGCCGTTTGTAGCATCTGAATCACGCATATGTACCCCATATCCGGGCTCCGGAGAAGCGCACAAATCTGATGAACAGGGCGGAGCATGACAGAAAGCCAGAAGACGCTTGAAGCGGTCATCATCCCTGCGGCGCCGGCCCGGCCGGAGGCCTACGACCCCGCCACCCGGGCCGCGCTGGAACACATCGACCGCCAGGCCGTACGCACCGTGGCCGACGGACGCCCGGTAGCCACCCGCGACGCCTACGCCCAGGACTGGGCGAGCTGGAGCAAGTTCTGCGCCGCCTGCGAGGTGCCGGTGCTCGCCGTCACCCCCGGCACGCTGGTGATGTTCGTGGAGTGGCTGTGGACCGGGGGACGTGCACCGCGCCGTCCACCATCGACCGGCGCATCTCCGGCACCGTCGTCTCCGCCCGCGCCGAGCACGGCGTGCGGCTGGAGGACGGCGTCGCCCGCCTCGCCCGCAACCGGCTCAAGCAGCTGGTCAAGGAGATGGAGGAGAACGGGGAGACCCGCGGCCGGGGCCAGGCCCCGCCGCTGCTCGTCGAGCACCTGGTAAAGATCAGCGCCGCCTGCCCGGACAACCTCATGGGCATCCGCGACCGCGCCCTCGTCCTCATGCACTTCGCCGTCGCCGGCCGCGAACACGAACTCGCCTTCAACCGAGTGCGCGACTACGCCGAGACCCCCGGCGGCATCCGGGCCGACCTGCGCGTGTCCAAGGTCCGGCCCCGTGTCGTCCCGGTCCCCTACGGCTCCCGGCCGTCGATCTGCCCGGTCCGGGCCTGGCAGGCGTGGAAGGAGGCGGCCGACCTCACCGACCCGGACGGGTACGCCTGGCGCCGCCTGCACAACCGCTGGCACACCGCCATGGACAGCGGGCTGCAGCCCGAATCGATCGGCGACATCGTCACCCGCGCCGGCGAACGCGCCGGGATCGAGGTCCGCTTCACCGGCCACAGCCCCCGCCGCGGGCTCGCGACGTCTTCTCGACTGAAGCGCCATGACCAGATCGTCATCGCCAGACAGGGCGGGTGGGCCCCGCACTCCAAGGTGCTGGCCGGCTACCTCGAAGTCGTCGACCAGTGGGAGGACAACGCCCTGCTCGGCGTGCTGTAGACGAGGCTGTCGCGGCGAACGGGTCCTCCCAGACAGTCGGGACCGGTGGCCGCGTCCAGCGCGTACACCTTCTTGTCGAGGCTGCCGATGCAGACGATGCCGTCCACGACCGCCGGCGACGAAAGGACCACGCCGCCGGTGGTGTGAGTCCAGCGGGGTGTGCCGGTGGCCGCGTCCAGCGCGTACACCTTCTTGTCGAGGCTGCCGATGTAGACGGTGCCGTCCACGACCGCCGGCGACGAAAGGACCACGCCGCCGGTGGTGTGAGTCCAGCGGGGTGTGCCGGTGGCCGCGTCCAGCGCGTACACCTTCTTGTCGAGGCTGCCGATGTAGACGGTGCCGTCCACGACCGCCGGCGACGAATAGACCTTGTCGCTGGTGGTGTACGTCCAAAGCTGGTGGAAGGGCTTCGCCATGGCAGGCCGGGCGGGTGGGGGCCGGAGGCCGCCGGTGGCGGCGCCGACAAGCCGGTGGCTGGGCTCTGCCAGCAGGGCCGGCGGTGGTCCGGGAGGCGAGGACGCGGCTGGGGGGCTGAGGCGGTCACGGACATCGGCGGCACTGGCGGGCCGGTCGCCTGGGTCCTTGGCAAGGAGTTCGGCCAGGGTGCTCACCGTCGTCACGCGAATCGTCCCGGACCTGGCACACGTGCGGGGGGTACTGCGTCGAGCACCGGCACCTGACCGCTCACATATGCGTGACCCAGATGCGACAAACAGCACTACGAACAAAGGTGCGTGACGGGACGTCATGGAGCAGACCGAGACGAGTACGGATGTTCGGCACGTCGTGACCCCCTCGCTGGTGCTGCCGGCGTCGGCCGGACCGGCGGGCACCACCGCGGCGACGAACGCCGCGGCGTTCACCCCCGACGCGCTCGCCAAGCTGTAGGAGCTCATGCCCGGGTCGCTGCCCGGGTTCGTCGAGTGGCTGTGGGTCCAGCCCGGTTGGCGCACGGGCACCTTCACGGCGCCCTCGACCATCGACCGCCGTCTGTCCGGCATGGTCGTCACCGACCACGGCCCTGGTCCTCGACAAGACCGTGGCCGCCCGCGCCCGCCGGGTGCTCAAGGCCAAGGTGAAGAAGATGGAGAAGACCAAGGAGACCCGGGGCCGGCGGTTGGCGCCCGCGCTGCTCGCCGAGCACTCGCGCGCCACCGTGGTCGCCGCGCCGGACGGTATGGCACTTCTTGAGGCAGCTCTCGACCGGGACCGCTCGGCAGGTGGCTCACGACCACCGGAGAGTACGCAACGGCACTTCCCCCCAAGCCAATTCAGGGGAGGGTGGACCCGGCCGACGATCCAAGATCGTCGGATCGGGCGCTGGCCGTTGCGGTAAGCCGCCCCGTCAGTGCGGAGATTGCTCTGACACTTTGACGGGGGTTGCCGTGACGGCGTTTCTGCCGTTCATCGCCCGGGTTCCACTGCTGGTGTGGGCCTTGCTTGCGGTCGTGCTGCTCTACCTGCTGCTGATCATCCTGTTGTCGCTTACCGCGGTGTACGCGAAGAAGCCGGCACGGCGCCGCACGGCGGCCGACATGGTTCGAATTCTCTGGTTCAGCGGTAGCCGGAACGACGACCAATCCTCGGGGCGCTGTCACGTTGATTGGGAGGGTACGTGTCTGATGGCGTCGCGGCGTGGTGCAGCTCGGTTCCGGGCTGTGCTCAGGCAGCGGTGGCGAGGCCAGCGACGCCGGTGATCTGCTCCCAGATGGCGAAGCGGATGCTCATCTCGGTTCGGTGGGCGGCAGCGGTCATCGGGGGTCGGCTGCCCGGAAGTGGGGTGAGATGCCGCTGAACGCTGACAGGAACCGCTGGGCCCCGCCCACTGAGCGGAAGCCCTTCATCGCCCGTTCGCGCTGTCTGGTGGGCTGGTGGCTGTTCTCGGCCCGGTTGTTGAGGTACTTCGACTGACGGTGCTCGACGGATGGCATGACCTCGCGGTGGGCGGCGCCGTAGGAGCGGAGCCTGTCGGTGACGATCACCCGCGGCACCACGTGCGTCTTCTTCATCAAACGGCGGAAGAAGCGCCTGGCCGCGGCCTTGTCCCGGCGGTTCTGCACGAGGATGTCCAGGACGTCGCCGTCCTGGTCGACGGCCCGCCACAGGTACTTCTGTTCTCCATTGATCTTGATGAAGACCTCGTCCAGGTGCCATGTGTCACCCGGCCGGGGATGCCGCCGGCGCAGCGAATCAGCGTACCGCTGCCCGAACTTGGCGCACCAGCGGCGCACTGTCTCGTACAGACGACGATCCCGCGCTCGAACATCAGCTCCTCGACCTCACGGAAGCTGAGCAGAAAGCGGAAGTACAGCCACACACAATAGGAGATCACCTCGACCGGGTACCGATGCCCCTTGTACGACGGCGACACGGCCCCCACGGACAGCCCCCTCCAGCACGATCAGCCAGAAGATCATCCCACCCGTGGCTAACCAACGTGACAGCGCCCGACCGCGAGCTCGAGACCCTGCGGACCGGAGTCGCTTGCGGTGATGGTCGATCGGCTCGGCGTCCTCTGCCGTTCGGCGGATGCGGTCTGGAAGCTCGGCAGAGGCGTCAGGGTGTCCGGACCGGCGACCTTGGTCGCATGACGCAGACAGAGATCTCACACGACATGTCACCTCCGCGGCACATGGCACCGGCTGAACCCGCGGGCGTGGTCGAGCGGGGGCCGTCGGTGGGGCGGTTGGTCGGGGTGGACCTGGCCCGCGCGCTGGCGGTGTTCGGCATGTTCGCGGTACACGTCGCGCCGTCCGCCGAGGTCGTGGGTGGCTTCGGCGGCTGGCTGCTGGAACTGACCCAGGGCCGGTCGTCGGTCCTGTTCGCCACCCTGGCCGGGTTCTCGCTGATGCTGATCGCGGGCCGCCGGGAGCCGAAGACCGGCCTGGCCGGCCGGCAGGCGAGGTTCCGGATCGTGATCCGTGCCCTGGTCCTGCTGGCACTGGGCACCGCGCTGACGATGCTCAAGACCGGGATCGCGGTGATTCTCGCCTTCTACGGGGTGTACTTCCTGCTGGCCCTGCCCCTGGTCCGGCTGCGGGCCAGGACCCTCGCGATCACTGCGGCCGTGCTCGCGGTCGTCGCGCCGCAGGCGGCGTTCGGCCTGCAGTGGCTGCTGAGCGAGTCGGTGGCGGAGACCCTCATCACGTACGACCCGATCGCCCGGCTGGGCGGCGAAGGACTGCTGAGCCTGCTCCTCTACGGCACCTATCCGGCGATCACCTGGATGCCGTTCGTGATCGCGGGCATGGCGCTGGCCCGGCTCGACCTGGCCGCCGGCGCGGTGCAACGCCGGCTGGCCGCGCTCGGCCCCGCGCTGATGGCGCTCGGATACGGCAGCTCCTGGCTGGCAGTCAGACTGACCCCGTCAATTCAGGCAGACGAGGCCCCTCTGAAGGACATCTTCGCGGACCTGGATACGAAGTCCATCGAAGCCCTGGAGCCGAGGTCGGCGGCCCTTGACGCCCTCCAGGACAAGACGGATGTGGGCAGTATGGCCCTGTCGCTGCTGGGATCCGAGCCGCACAGCGGTACGACCTTCGAGATCGTCGGCAGCCTCGGCGTGGCGATCACCGTGCTCCTCTGCGCGACCGTGGCCATGGCCCGGCTGGCGTGGCTGCGCCGACTGGCGAGCCCGCTCATCGCCGTGGGCACGATGTCCCTGACGCTCTACGTCGCCCACGTAGCGGGCTATGCCATGCTGCCCGAAGGTGCCACCAGCACCTTCGTGCCGCTGCTCGGGTTCATCGCCGGGTCGATCCTGTTCGCCACACTCTGGTCGCGCTTCTTTAGCCGCGGACCGCTGGAGCACCTGCTCAACAGCACCACCAAACTGGCGAAGTTCGTCCGGTGAGACGCGGCGTGGCATGGCGCACTGACCCTTCGCTCGACCGAGGCCAACTCCTGGCCGAGACCGGATACGGTGACCACGGCCCCCGTCCTCGGGTACGCTCGGCGCCGAACACGGGCTGCCGATCTCGCTGCTCTGCTGTGGCTGGTGACCCCGGCCTGTGCGGCCTGGACGCGGCTGCGGTCACCGGTCCGATGACCGCCCGGCTCGCCGCCCACCGCCGTCGTCGTCGTGGAGGAGCCGTGGCCGGTTGGGCGAAACTCGCCGAGGTCGTCACCGCCGAGGCCGTGACGACCTGGCAGTACCTGGCACGACAGGGCAGGTTGCTGTTGGCGTGGTGGTTGTTCCTGCCCGCCGCGGCGATCGTCACCGGCGTCATCAGCGTGCCTGGGCAGCCCGCCACGGCGATCGGTCTGCTGGCAGCCGCGGTCGCCCTGCTCTGCCGGTTCACCCGGCCGGTCACCTCGCTGCTGGCCGGGACCGGCGTCGCGATGGTGGCGTTGATCTGGCCGAGCACGATCCTGTCGGTCTTTCTCTGGCCGGTGAGCGTGATGCTCGCCTACGCGGTGGGCCGCCAGGTGCCGGACACCCGCCGCGCCGTGGCCGCGTTGGCGCTCGCCACCGGCGTGCAGTCAGCGGCCAGCCTGTTCGACCAGTTCGCGGGGCTGCAGTTCGACCTCGCGGATGCCGGCCTCGTCGTCGTCTTCACCGTGCCCCTGGTGATGCTGCCGGGCGCCATCGGCATGCGGCAGGGGGAGCGAGCCCGGGCCATGGAAGCCCTGCACGAACGCAACGCACTGCTGGAACGCGCCAACCTGCTCGGCGAGTCACAGGCCAGGATGCAGGAAAGGGCGCGCATCGCCGGCGAGATGCACGATCTGCTCGGGCACCGGCTCAGCCTGATCGTCCTGTACGCCGGGGCCCTGGAGATACGCACCCGCACCATGGCCCCCGAGGTCAACGAGCAGGCCGACCTGCTACGGACCACCTCCCGGACCGCACTCGAGGAGCTTCGCACGGTGCTGGGCATCCTGCGCCTCGACGGCGCCGAACGCCTCGACGGCACCGAACAGGTGGTCGGCACGCGCGAGGACGTCGGCAACCTGGTCGCCGAGGCCGGGCACGCCGGCCTGCCCCTCACCCTGTCCTGGCGCGGCGACGACCTCACCGACGCCGACATCGGCATCCGCCGAGCGGTGAACCGCATCGTGCGCGAGGCCCTTACCAACGTCCACAAGCACGCCCCGGGCGCGCCCACACGGCTGACCGTCACCGTGGACGCCGACAAACTCACCATCCATGTACACAACGCCGCACGCCCGCCCGCCGTCCCGCCGCCCAGCAGCGGCCTGGGACTGGCCAGCCTGCGCGAACGCGCCCACCTGGCCGGCGGCGACTTCACCGCCGGAACAGACCCGATCACCGGCGACCACGCCCTCACCGCCGAGCTTCCCCTGCGCCACAAAACCCCGGCACAATGAGCCAAACCCTGTCAATCCGCTCCAGCCGACCCGTAGATGCTTTGCTTCCCTCCCGTGCCCAGGCCGAAGACGGGCCTTTCCACGAGGCATCACGAAGGAAGTCCAAGACGGCCTTCCTCGCCCTCGCTGGAATCGCCGTCGTCATCTGTGGCGGCCTCGGCACCGTTGTCCGCCTCGGCCACGATCTCGATGTCATCGGCGACCTCGAGCACGAACCGGATCCCGGCACGAATCAATGCCTCGTCATCGGCCAGGAGCACCCGAATCACTCTGCCACCCCACTCACTCAGCCGCGACGCCCCCGACAGCCAACGCGCGAGCCGGCTCCGGCCAGGAAACGGCGAGTACCGCAGGCGTTGGCGCCCCCATTATCAACGGACGGCATGGCGGCAAGCATCGAACCGACGTCCCCGCCCACCGCCGCCCCGCTGATCGTGGCCCGGTTCACCAAGAGCCAGTGCCACCCCTGCCCGGTCCGCACTCGCTGCACCACCACCGCCGACAGCGCCCGGACCGTGGGCTTTCCCCCACGAGAACCTAGGACTCATCCGACTCGTTCCCGGCGTCGAGCTGGTGGTCGGCCCAGACGTAGCTCTCGGGCAGCAGGTCGGTGATGGGGACGGACCGGAGACGGTCGCCCTCGCCGACGATGACCCTGAGCGTGGGGAAGTAGTCGAGGAGGACCTGCCGACACCGGCCGCACGGGGGAACCACGCCCCGGTCACGGTCGCCGACGGCGACGATCACGTCCAGTTCGTAGGCGCCCTGGGCGGCCGCCGTGCCGATCAGGACCAGCTCGGCGCAGGGGCCCCCGGTGAAGTGATAGGCGTTCACGGCGGTGACGATCCGCCCGTCCCGGGCGCGTCCCGCGGCGGCCATGGTGTGGTTGTCGCCCCGGCACCGCGTGCGGGCGACGTCGGCCGCGGCCCGGACGAGTGCGTGGTCGACGGGACGGTCGGTGTCGCGGTCATCGTCACAGCCTCACTCACCCACCCGCTTCAGCACCAGCTCCGCCAGCTCACCCGGGCTCGACTCGCCGTCCAGGAACACCGTGCCGGAGGGGAGGACACCGGCCGCTGCCACGCACTCCGGGATGCGGTCCTTGCACCACCGGCGGACCCGCGCGTCCTGCTCGGGATCGTCCGGGGTGAAGCTGCGGCCGTCGATGCGGGCGCGCAGTACGTCCTCGGGGACCTGGAGGAAGAAGTGGTGGAGGGGGACACCGGCGGCCTCGATCGCACCGAACACCTCGGCCACGTAGTCGGGCTTCACCAGGGTCATCGGCACCAGCACCGGCCGCCGCCCGTCCTCCTGCCCGTACTCCTCCACCAGCCCGACCAGAAACCCGGCCACCTGCCGCCGCCACAGCCGCAGATCCTGGAAGTCCCCGGTCGGCACCTCCACGATCTCCCGCAGCACGTACCCGATCACCTCGGGATCGAAGACGAGAGCGTCGGGCCACCGCCCCCGCAACTCCTCCACGAGGGTGCTCTTACCGCTCCCGAAGGCCCCGTTCACCCAGACGATCACGTAGTTCTCCCCCTTGCACCCGCGTCTCCGGCCTAATGGGCAGGAATGGGGAGGGTAGTCGATCAACGTCGGCCTGTTCGGCCAGCAGCTCGATCACGGTGTGACTTTGGTGGAAGGATGGGAGAAGTGCGGCGGGAGGATGATCCTTGGCATGGCGGTCGATATGGCGAAGAGCTTGCCCGATGACTAGCCCGCTTTCGTGAAGGCGAAGAGGAACGCCTCCACGTACACGGCCCGGATACTGCGTCGACAGATGCTCGCCAAGGAGTTCGAGAGGTCCGCTCAAGTGCGGGCCGCGGCCGGAATCACGGCGCTCTCGGCAGAGCACACTGAGAGCGAGGAGGGCACGCTGGGCGCGAGTAGCGGGCCGGTGAAGCGCGGCCACGTTTACCAGTCCTGGTCTGCCTGTCTCGTCCGTGTCACGCCTCGTCACGCCTCCGGTCGACCGGTGGCTCGTGCGAACTCGGCCAGGGCTGTGAAATCCGCTTCCCGCAAGCCCAGTCGGGGGTCGACGTGGTGCAGCAGGGCGGCTGGGCCGTGGCGTCCGGTGACGAAGTCCCTGTCCACGGCGGTCAGTTCGTCGTCCACCCACGCGAAACTGCGGCCCGCCGCGTGCTCGACGAGACGCGGTGTCTTCCAGAACAGGCCGGTCGGCCAGGACGTCGCGCCGGGCGCCGGCCGATCCCGGGCCGCCCCCGGCCGCTCCACCACCGGCCACTCCACCACCGGCAGTTCCGGCAGCCCGAGCACCGGTCCGATGTACGTGTTCGCCTCGGCGCCCCACGTCGTCGCCCACACCAGGTCGTACAGGCGCCCCAGGTCCAGCAGCCGCCGCCCGTGCTCCTCGTTCAGCCAGACCCGCAACGGCTTGACGTACGCCGCCGGCTCGCCCGGATGCCGGTCGAGCCAGCCCTGCGGCTTCATCCGGTGGGTCGAGTACCCTGCGGGCCGCCGCTCCGGCTTCGCGGCGTACGGGTTCAGGGGCCCGTCCACGTCCAGGTAGAGCAGAGGACGCCCACCGACCCCACCGACCCCACCGGACGTACTCGACCCGCTCGACCAGCTCGACCCGCTCTCCCCACCCAACCCACGCATTCGAACATCATCGCGTCACCGGCAAGCCGAGGCGACAGAGATGACGACTCACCCCGGCCACACGATCGCCTGCGTCTCGCTGTACGCGTGCAGCGCGTACGAACCCACGTCGCGCCCCACCCCGCTCTGCTTGAACCCTCCGAACGGTGCCTCCATGTTGCGGCCGACCGTGTTCACGCCCACGCCGCCCGCCCGGAGGCGCCGCGCCACCCGGAACGCCCGGGCGACGTCGCCGGACCAGACGTAGTCGATGAGGCCGTAGTCGCTGTCGTTGGCGAGCGCGACGGCCTGGTCCTCGTCGTCGAAGGGGAGGACGACCACGACCGGGCCGAAGATCTCCTCGCGGACGACCCGCATGTCGGGGGCGCAGTCGGCCAGCAGCGTCGGCGCCACCCAGAAACCCCGTTCGTGCGGCGGACGTTCACCTCCCGTGACCACCCGCGCCCCCTCCTTGCGGCCCAGTTCGACATACGCCTCGACGCGGTCGCGGTGGGCCGCCGAGATCACCGGCCCGACCACCGTGCCCGGCTCGCGCGGGTCACCGACCGGCAACCGGGCCGCGTAAGCCGCCAGTTGGGTCACCAGCCGGTCGTAGACGCCGCGCTGCGCGATCACCCGGGTCGGCGCCGTGCAGATCTGCCCGCTGTAGAAGGTGAAGGTGGTGGCGATGCCGGCCACGGCCGCGCCCAGGTCCGCGTCGTCGAAGACGACCGCCGCGCCCTTCCCGCCCAGCTCCATCAGCTGGCGCTTCATCCCGCGCCCGCACACCTCCGCGATCCGCCGCCCGACCGCCGTCGAGCCGGTGAAGCTGACCATGTCGACGTCCGGTGAGTCCACGGCGGCCTCACCGACCTCCGGCCCCGACCCGCTCACCACGTTCACCACACCCGGCGGAACACCGGCGGCCTCCAGGGCCTCCGCCATGCGGTAGACGGAGAGCGGGTCCTGCGGGGCAGGCTTG
Organism: Streptomyces sp. MNU76; assembly: GCF_020982545.1. Taxonomy (GTDB): domain Bacteria; phylum Actinomycetota; class Actinomycetes; order Streptomycetales; family Streptomycetaceae; genus Streptomyces. Next base: position 385,133 of record NZ_JAJKLK010000022.1, read on the forward strand.
ACGACCACCGTGTTGCCCATGGCGAGGGCGGGGGCGATCTTCCCGGCCGGGTTGGCCCAGGGGTTGTTGTACGAGGTGATACAGGTGACCACGCCCACGGGCTGCCGTACGGCGAGGGCGCCCATCACGGCCGCCCTCCCGAACGGCCCGGCCTCGTTGATCTGGGGCGCGATCGGCTCCTCCACCGGCTCCACGCGCGCGTACCGCTGGAACCGGGCGGCGCCCACCCCCACCTGCATGGCCCGCGCCGTCCCCGTCGTCGCGCCGCTCTCGGCCTGCGCGAGTTCGGCGTACGGGACGAGATGGCGTCGTATGTGGTCCGCCGTACGGGCGAGGATCGCGGCCCGCTCGGCGGCGGGCGTCCTCGACCAGGCGCCGAAGGCCTCCCGGGCGGCGGCCGCCGCCGCGTGCGTCTGGGCCCGCGAGGCCTCCGGCGCCCACCCGACGACCTCCTCCGTCGCCGGGTCGACCACCTCGTAGTGCCCGCCGTCCGGCTCCACCCAGGAGCCGCCGATGAACAACCGGCGCCGCGCGGACTCCTCCGCGGCCCCCGCCGAAGACCCCGGCCCGCTCACCGCGTACTCACCGTCCGGGTGTCCCGCCCGCTGCGCAGCACCTTCCCGGGGACGGCGCCGGTCACCACGTCGTCGCGGATCGCCTCGACACCGTTGACCCAGACCGCCCGTACGCCGATGGCCCTGGAGTCGAGGCGCGGGCTGTCACCCGGCAGGTCGTGCACCAGGGTGGCCTTGCCGGCGTCGACGCGCTCCGGGTCGAAGAGGACGAGGTCCGCATGCCACCCCTCCCGCACCTGACCCCGTTCCCGGAGGCCGAAGAGGCGCGCCGGGTCGTCCGTGAGCATCTTCACCGCCTGCTCCAGCCCGACCAGCTTCCGGCCGCGCAGACAGTCGCCGATGAACCGGGTCGTGTACGGCGCGCCGCACATGCGGTCCAGGTGGGCGCCGGCGTCGGAGCCGCCGAGGAGGACGTCCTCGTGCCGCCAGGTCTCGGCGCGCAGGGTCCAGGAGTCGGGGTCGTTGTCGGTCGGCATGGGCCACAGGACCGTGCGGAGGTCGTCGGCGGCGCAGATCTCCACCAGGCACTCGAACGGTTCCTGCCCGCGCTCGGCGGCGATGTCGCGCACGACCCGCCCGGTGAGGCCCTCGTTCGCCTCGCTGTAGGTGTCGCCGATGACGTACCGGCCGAAGTTGGCGAGCCGCCGGAAGACCCCGGCCTCCTTGGAGTCCGCGCGCCGCAGCATCTCCGCCCGTACCTCCGGGTCACGCAGCCGCTCGATCCGCTCGGGCACCGGCCGGCCCAGGATCGGGCCCCAGCCGGGGATCAGGTTCAGCGCGCAGAACGTGCCCAGCGACATGTTCATCGGCGTGAGGATCGGCATGGTGAGGGCGACGACCCGGCCGCCCGCCTTGCGCGCCCGTTCGCTCGCCTCCAGCTGCCTGGGCACGCGTTCGGGGACGGCGGAGTCGATGGTCAGCACGTTCCAGTTGAGGGGGCGCCCGGCCACGGCGCTCATCTCGACGAAGAGGTCGATCTCGTCGTCGCTGAACTGGTCCAGGCATCCGGCGACGATCGCCTCGATCTGGGTGCCCTCGTGCTCGCCCACCGCCCGCGACAACGCGATGAGTTCGGCGGGTTTCGCGTGCCGCGACGCGACCGGCTGCCCGTCGCCGTCGCTGTGCGTCGAGGACTGCGTGGTCGACAGGCCCCAGGCGCCCGCGTCCATCGCCTCGTGGAACAGCCGCAGCATGGCGTCCAGTTGCTCGGGGCTCGGCTGCCCGCCGATGGCGTCCGGCCCCATCACGTACCGCCGCAGCGCGCAATGGCCCACCATGAAACCGGCGTTGACGGCGATCCGCCCTTCGAGCGCGTCCAGGTACTCCCCGAAGCCGTGCCAGGTCCAGGGGGCGCCCTCCTCCAACGCGACCAGCGACATCCCCTCGACCTTGGACATCATCCGCCGCGTGTAGTCGGCGTCCTCGGGCCGGGCGGGGTTGAGCGGCGCGAGCGTGAACCCGCAGTTCCCGCCCGCGACGGTGGTCACCCCGTGGTTGAGCGACGGCGTCGCGTACGGATCCCAGAACAGCTGCGCGTCGTAGTGGGTGTGGGGGTCGACGAACCCGGGCGCGAGCACGAGCCCGGCGGCGTCCTCCGAGGACCGTGCCTCCTCCGTCACCTCCCCGATGACGGCGATACGGCCGTCCCGCAGGCCGACATCAGCGGCGTACGCGGGCGCACCGGTCCCGTCGACGACGGTCACACCTTTGATGACATGGTCGAGCACGACTCACTCCTTCCGAGGTGCCTGGTAAGGATGGGTGCCACCTGTGCCTTCAAGGGGCGCGGGGAACTTCGCGGCCAGCCCCCACGACCCGCAGCCGCCACTCGGACCTCAGACGGCTCCTCGGAACCGCGAAGTCCGATGCACAGGATCCGTGTCGATCTTCGGAATCACGTGCTCCCCCACCAACCGGATCGTCTGCAGCGTCGCCTCCTTCGGCACCCCCACCGGCAACCCGAAGCTCAGCTGGTCCGCCCCGGCCTGCTCCCACCGCTTGCACTGCCGGAACACCTCGTCCGGGTCCCCGCAGATCAACAGCTCTTCCTCGATGAGCAGTTCGATGAGCTCCTCGTTGTACTCGGGCAGTGTCTCGGGCCACACGGGGAAGCCGTCCGGCCGGGGGAACGTGTCGTGGTACCGGAAGACCAGCGACGGCAGGTAGTGCAGCCCGCCGTCGACCGCGATGCGCACCGCCTCGTCGTGCGTGGGCGCGCAGATCGCGGTGGTCGTCACCATCACGTTGTCGTTGACGAAGTCCCCGACGGGCTCGGCGTCGACGATGGCGGTCTTGTACTTCTCCAGCACCCACTCCATGTCGGAGACCTTCTGCACACTGAAGCCGAGCACGCCGAGCCCCTTGCGCGCGGCCATGGAGTACGACGGCGGCGACCCGGCGGCGTACCACATCGCGGGGTGGGACTTCCCGTACGGCTTGGGCAGGATCTTGCGCGGCGGCAGCGACCAGTGCTTGCCCTGGAAGCCGACGTACTCGTCCTGGAGCCACATCTTGGGGAACTCGGCGATGGTCTCTTCCCAGATCTCCTTGGTGTAGTTCATGTCGGTCACCCCGGGGATGAACCCGAGGATCTCGTGGGAGCCGGCCCCGCGCCCGCTGCCGAACTCGAAGCGGCCCTCGGTGAGATGGTCGAGCATGGTGACCTTCTCGGCGACCTTCACGGGGTGGTTGACCTGGGCGAGCGGGTTGAAGATGCCGGAGCCGAGGTGGATGCGGTCCGTCGCGTGTGCGAGGTAGCCGAGGAAGACGTCGTTGGCCGAGAGGTGCGAGTACTCCTCCAGGAAGTGGTGCTCGGAGGCCCAGGCGTACTTGAAGCCGGACTTGTCCGCCTGGATGACGTACTCGGTCTCCTCCATCAGCGCCTTGTGCTCCGCGAGGGGGTCGGTCTCGGCCCGCTTGCCCACGTATCCCTGTACAAAGAGCCCGAATTCCAAGGAGGTTCACCGTCCCACGGTCAGATCCTCTGCTGCTTCTGACTGTCCGTCAGATATTGACACGGCCGACTGTTCCACCGGCCCCGTGGAGCGTCAATAGCTGATGTACCGTCAGATGCGTGCTTCGGGCGGGCGGTCAGAGACTCACTCCGGCCAGCCAGCCCCCGTCGATCACGAACGGCTGCCCGGTGATGTAGGAGGAGTCCGCGCAGGAGAGGAAGAGGGCGAGGCGGGCGATCTCCTCGGGGCGGCCGATCCGGCCGAGCGGGATGCGCTTGCGGTAGAGCTTGTCGACGGCCTCGGCGGACACCTCGTCGCCCGGGTCGGTCATCGCGGTGTCGACGGCACCGGGACAGACGGCGTTGACCCGGATGCCCTTGCGGGCCAGCTCCAGCGCGGCGACGCGGGTGAGTCCGACGATGGCGTGCTTGGTCGCCGCGTACGCGCCGACGTACGCCATCCCCGTTATCCCCGTGTACGAGGCGGTGTTGACGATCGTGCCGCCGCCGGCCGCCTCGATCTCCGGGGCCAGGGTCTTGACGCCGAGGAAGACGCCGACCTGGTTGACCCGCACCACCTGCATGAACTCGTCGAGCGGGGTGTCGACGAGGGAGTTGAAGCGCAGCACGCCGGCGTTGTTGACCAGACCGTCGACGCGTCCGTACGCCCCCTTGGCGGCTGCCACGGCGGCCGTCCAGTCGCCCTCGCGGCTCACGTCCAGATGGACGTAGAGGGCGCCGATCTCCTTGGCGAGGGCCTCCCCCTGGTCATCGAGGACGTCGGCGACGACCACCTCGGCCCCCTCCGACCGGAAGAGCCGCGCTTCCTGCTCGCCCTGGCCGCGCGCGGCACCTGTGACGAGGACGACACGTCCGTCGAGCTTGCCCATGGGGACTCCCATCGCGGTGTGTTGGTCGAGGTCAGGGTACCGCCAGATCTGACGATGCGTCAGAGAGGCGCCGACAGCTTGCATATGCGATCAGAAGCGACCGGAGAGTAGGGACATTTGACTCTGTCCACCGACTGTACGGAACCCCAATAATCCTCCATCGGAAGGTAAAGCACCCCCCAAGGAGAGACAGTCATGGCAGCCAAGAGGCGCTTCAAGAACAAGAAGGTCCGGTACATCGCGATCGGGTCCTCGGTTGTGACGGTCGCGGCTGTCGCCACCGTCCTGCTGCCGTCGGCCAACGCCGCCGACGAGGCGAAGACGCCGGATCAGATCATAGATATGTGCAAGCGGGCCCGGGTACTCAACGGAAAGACTCAGCGCATTGAGGACTTCGGCGACAATACGATCGCCGGACCCAATTTCGGGTCCAGCAACTGTGATTTCGTGGAGACCAACTTCGAGACATTCGACGGGCCCACGGAAAAGGTCACCGTCGACTTCCCGAACTGCGAGCCGAACGCCACCGAGCCGTCGAAGGTGACGACCGAGTTCTCGAAGACGTTGGCCCAGGGCCAGGGCCAGTACTCCGCCACCCAGCAGGGCGCTCTCGGCGGCCTGTTCGGCGTCCTGAACCTTTCCTGGTCGAAACACAAGGGCACCCTGGACATGACCGTCACATCGACCACCGCCAGCAAGTCGGAGCAGCGGGAAGTTCCCGTCGGCAAGGTCATGCACGTGACGTTCACGCCGAAGATGCAGCGCATGACCGGCGAATGGCGCGTGCGTATCGACGCCACTCCCGGCGGCTTCGCGACCAACCCCACGCCCGAGCAGAACTTCGTGGCGCCGGAAGTCATCGAGGGTCCGGTCGTCCTGCAGAGCGCCGCGGGCCAGCCTGGGCTCGCGGACGGCACAAGCAACGTCGTGCTGGAGGACTGCTGACCGGCGAACGTCGGCCTCCCCCACCGCGAAGACCCCCACGGGATCCTTCCTCTCCCCGCCGGATGGCACTCTCCTTCCCCGAGAACACCCTCCCACCAGCTCCTTCCCCCAATAACCCTCGCAGGAGACACACATGACGAGCACCCGGCGCAGCAGCCACCGCAGCAAGAAGAAGCGCATCACCCTCGTGCTGGCCCCGATCGCCGCCCTCGGCATGGCCGTCCCGCTGATGTACAGCGCGGGTGCGGCCACGCCCAACGAAGTGACCGCGGACTGCCGCACGGACTCGGACAAACTGGAGAGCTGCGAGTTCGTCGATGTCCAGGTCAAGAGGAACAGCCTCGGCCCCAACGAGCGGGTCACCAGCGTGAGCGACAACTGCGGAAGCACCACCGCGGCGATCACGTCCTTCAGCGGAACGACCTCCGTGACCCGCATCTTTCAGACCGAGGACGGCTTCACCGCCGACGCCAGCACGACGCTGGCGGGCTCGATCCTCGCGGTCGGCAACAAGTTCGCCACGCAGGAGTTCAACATCAAGCGTGACGACACGGCGACCTCGTTCTCCTTCAGCCGGAGCGACACGGTGCAGCCCGACCACATCGGCTTCTTCATGTGGTCCCACAAGCGCACCGACGTGAGCGGATTCATGAAGGCCACGTACAAGGAGGAGCAGGACGGCCAGAAGGTCTTCTTCTCCCCCAGCGAGGGCGGGGCCACCCATCATGTCTTCTACCCGCAACTCCTGCCCAGCGGAACACCAGACGGCCGGCTCTGGTTGCGCAATGTGAAGTGCGGCACGCCCCAGGCCGATGGAATCCTCAACAGTGGGAACAGTGCGCGCGCCGAACCCGGATTCGAGCAGGGTGGCGAGAATGTGACCGACGTCGAGGTTCCGCTCTCCGACGTCACCATTCAATAGCACCCGGAGAAAGTCGAGTAATCCCCCGTGCCCTGCGCGGGGGATTTTTCATGCGGTCCACGAAAGGCGCCGAAGTGTTCCCATGCGTTCCCTCGGGCGTTCCCTCGGACACTCAATCAGGTCTTCTCATACGCGAACCCCGGGTGCCGCTCCCAGCCACCTCAGCACCGCCTCCGTCCTCCCCCGGGCATCCAGCTTGGCGTAGATGTTGCTGAGGTTGTTGCGGACGGTCTTCTCGCTCAGGGTCAGCCGCAGCCCGATCTCCTGGGCACCGAGGCCGGTGGAGAGGAGCTCCATGATCTGGCGCTCGCGGGGCGAGAGCAGGGAACGCAGCCGCTCCGTCGCCCGCCCGTGCTCCGGCGGCAGCTGCCGTGCCGCGTCCCGGATGGCGGCGCAGGCGACGGGCGAGAAGTAGGTGTGGCCGACCGTGGCGGCCACGACGGCGGAGGAGAGCATGCAGGTGCAGTAGTCGCCGTCGACCAGGTAGCCGGCGCCGCCCCGGAACACCTCCACGACCGTCTGGGCGTCCCGGTGGGGACTGACGACGATCACCGGGGCGCTCATGGATCCCATGGCGTCCAGCAGCACCGGGAAGGACACCGACGGGTCCTCGCAGCGCAGGACCACGACATCGGCCTCGGTCTCACGGAGTTCACCGTAGGGCGGCGGGACGAGCAGGGCGCTGCTCACGTACCGGTCGTCGGGGCCCGGCCAGCCCTCGTGCGGCCATCGGCCCGGTTCGCAGGCCAGGGCGACCGACAGGCCGGGGGGTGAGGGTGCCGTCGAGCGAGGTGGGCGTTCCGTGACCCGGGAGGGTTGTGCGGGAACAGCCGAAACGGGGGTGCCTGCGTGCTGGGACGTTCTGACGTGCCGGGGGGATCGCACCTCGCGTGTCCTTCCGCCGAAGCCATGACTCCCCTACATACGTGCCTCCGACGTCAGTTGTTCGAAGTTTCAAGAACGAACCGGCAAGCTGTCTGACAGGTTCACCGCACGGGCCACGGCGGCGGCCGGAAACTGTCTGTCTTGAACTCCCGCAAGAAGCACGGGATTTCAGGTGCGCGCAGGCAAGGACGAGTGCGGGACGGGACTCATGAGGTGACCGGGCGGGGCGGTAGGGTCCCGGTGTGCGTTGATCCGCCGGGCGGTGGCCGAGTGCCACCGCAGAGGGCACGGGCCGGTGCTGGACGGGCGGGGCGAGGACCTGCGCCTGATGCGACCGCGGCGGTAGCGGCAGCCTCATCACACGCCGGTCAGGCCCCCTGATCAACGACGAACGACCCCTGCCCCAGCACGGTACGGAGCCTGCCTTCCGTTCGGAGGGATGCCACCGCCTTCTGCACTGTCGAGGCGGCGACGTCGAACTCCGTGGCCAGGTCCACCACAGCGGGGAAGCGGCTACCGGGCGCGTACGTACCGACGTCGATCCGGCGGCGCAGTTCATCCGCGAGCTGGGGCCACACTGGCTTGCCACGGTCAAGATCCATGTTTCGAACGTATGCGTCTTCGCGTAATCGAGCGACCGCGAATGCGCGAATACGCGTATGCTCAGCACAGTCAGAACCCCGGCGGCCTGGCACGGCCCCGGGGCATGGCCCCCAGCTGAAGAGGAGCTGACGACAATGAGCATTATCCACGCGTTCTTGCGTTGGATGCTGGGCATCTTCGTGCCCGGCACCGGCAGGCGACGGAGAGATGCCCGACGCGCCGTTCACCCAACGCCTGTGCCCGAGGCTCCCGTTCCATCCGCGTCGCGGCTCTCGACCCCGCGTTCTCCATACAGCCTGGACACGCACACCCCTCTCGACGGCGCCGCCTCCCCCCCTCGTCCGTCCCTACCTCGTCGCCGACGAGCGGGAGCAGGCGCGGCAGTCGCGGCGGCGGCTCGCGCTGGTCCTCGCCGCCGACTTCGGCATCGATCTCGACCGTCATGTCGTCGGCGCCGAGCAGGTGGTGGCGTGTTGAGGCGGCCGGTGACGGGCGAGGCGGCGCGGTGAAAGCCGGGCGGTACCCCGAGAACGGGGCCTCCCGGTTGACCATCCGCGTCTACCGCGTCGACTCCGACAGTGAGCGCGTCGACTCCGTGCGGCGGCTCACGGTCCTGAGGGCCCACGACCCCGAACGTGTTCGGGAGTCGCTCGACTGGCCACCTTGCAGCTGCGCCGGCTGCCGATCCGGGCAACTTCCGAAGCTGCCGTGAGCCCCCGACACGGTCGGCCGCCTGCCCTCTGCCGCGTCGGCGACATGGGGCAGGCGGCGCCGTCGGTTTCCACGATCAGACCTTGACGACCTCAACAAGCGGCCCGCAGAGCCCTCACGGGTGGGTAAGGCGGTCGTGGCCCAGCACAGCGCGAGCCGTCTCGACTTCTTTCCGGGACAGCGGGGCGTTGTCGGTCGCGAAGTCGGGGACGATCTCACGAAGTCTGTCCATGGTCCCGGCCGGATCTCGGCCGGCTTCTGCACCATCGGCGACATCGAGTACGGCCTCTTGACCCGCTCGGCGATCACCGGCGCCGGCATCCTCGGTCACTCGTTCAACAGGCCCCGGATCTACGGCTCGAAGGCGTCCGCCACCCGTCCACGCCGGGCCCGTTCGTACTTCGGCGGCCGCTCCGAGTTCAACGCGGCCCGCACCGTGTCGCGGGCCACCCCCAGCCGCCGTGAGATCTCCTTGATGGGCGCGTCCTCTGCTCGATGCAGCCGACGTATCTCCGCCCAGTCCTCCACCCTCAGCACCCTCTTGCATTGAGCAGCAATCCCGATCCGGGAGCCACGTGATCAGCGAGTTCGAGAGCCACCTGGCGAATCAACCGAGCACCCGGAGGCTGCGGTGGGCCTACGGCCCGGCCATAGGCTCACTGCACCGGTTGGCCGGGCCTCCGTGCGACCGAGTGCGGTCACCCGTTCCGTCGCGGGATCGCCGACTCGACGGTCCGGCCACGGCTTCAGTTTTGAACTGCCGTGGTCGGCTCCGGGAAGGTGACGCCGGTCAGCTCTTCGGAGGTGGTCCACAGGCGGCTCACGAAGTCATCACTCAGACCTCGCCGGGTCCCCTTGGGAGCAACGGCCCCACCTCGGCCCCGAACGCTCCCATCTGATCCGCGAGTTCACCCACGTCACGGCTCCGGAACCGCACCTGTATCTGGTCCACGCCCATCGCCGGGTACGCCCGCAGCGACTCGGCCAGTGCCTCCGGGCTCCCGGTGAGCGTACGGCGCCCCACGTCCCAGCTCGGTTGGCCGACGTACAGCGGTTCCGTGATCGCGCCGACCACGAACGGCCCGGTGGCCCCCGCCTCCTCGCGGAGTCGTCGCAGGCGGGCGATCTGGGCCGGGAGGCGGTCGCGCGGGTCGCCCTGCGGGAGCCAGCCGTCGCCGCGGACGGCGGCACGGCGGACGGCGGCGGGGGACGAGCCGCCCACCCAGAGGGGCACCCGGGCCTGAGCGGGCCGGGGCCGCTGGCCCAGATCCTCGAAGTCGTACAGCTTGCCGTGGTGGGAGGGGAACTCGTCCGGCCCGAGGGCGGCTCTCAGCGCGTCCACGCACTCGTCCAGCACCGCTCCCCGCCGGTCGAAGTCCACCCCCAGCGCCTCGAACTCCTCCCGTACGTGCCCCGCGCCCACGCCGAGGACCAGCCGGCCGCCGGAGAGGTGGTCGAGGGTGGCGTACTGCTTCGCCGTGACCAGCGGGTGGCGCAGCCCGACGACCGCGACATGACTGAGCAGCCGGACCCGTTCGGTGACGCCGGCCAGGTAGGCGAGCGTGGCGACCGGGTCGTACCAGACCGTGCTCATCGCGGGCGCGAGGCGACGCGGGATGGCCACGTGGTCGCAGACGGCGACGTACGCGAATCCGGCCTGGTCGGCGACCCGTGCGAGCTCGGCCAGGTCCTCCGGCCCGGCGTCCGCCTCCCAGGGCTCGGCGTAGAGGGTGCTTTGCGACTGGACGGGGAGTTGCATCCCGTAGGCCAGTCGGACTTCGTCCGGTGATCGCACGGCCGCTCCTCCGTCTGATGGATCGCGGATCGGAGCCCTCATCGTCTTATCTGACGGCTAGTCAGACAAGGGGTGGGGAGGCGTCGCCAGAGGGCCGGAGGGTGGTCGGACAAGGTCCGCACGGATCGAGTGGGGCGACTGCGACTCGGCATCTCCAGGAGGTCCAGGGCCTCTGGAGGTCGCCGTTCGGCGCCAGCGCCGTGACCAGGGCCGTGTGCATGGACCGCGTCTCGGCCTTCCGCCGGGAGTCGAGAACCCTCCCGACGGGGGCCTGATCCCGGTCAGCCCCGAGGCATTCCCGTGGGTGGGTGGGCTTTGTTGGGTTACTCGCGGATCTGAGCGTTCACTGTGGGATGCGTGTCACCGCTGTCCGTGCCCAGGCCCGCGAGCAGGCGCAGGCCGTCCTCGGCGGGAGTACCGGGGGCCGCGGAGAATACGAGCAGCTCCGTGCTTGATTCGTCCGGTAGTGCGAAGTTCTCCTGGTGCAGTTCCAGCAGTCCGACCAGCGGGTGCCGGTACGCCTTGCGTCCGTGTGTGCGGGCGCGTACGTCCGCGCGGGCCCAGAGGCGGCGAAAGCGCTCGCTGCCCAGCGACAGCTCGCCGATGAGCAGAGCCAGTCGGGGGTCCTCGGGGTATTTGCCTGCGGCCAGGCGCAGGTGCCCGACCACGTCGAGGGTGCATGCCTCCCAGTCCGCGTAGAGGCCGCGTTCGGCCTCCTCGAGGAAGATGTGCCGGGCGATGTTCAGGCCCGGCATCGGCCGGCCGAAGAGGAGCACGGCGAGGCGGTTCCCGGCGAGCACGTCCAGGCGGTGGTTCATGATCAGCGCGGGTGCGTCGGCGACCAGGTCGAGGACGCGTACCAGCTCCGGCCGGACCCGCCCGACCGGCGCCTTCGCGCGGCGGCGACGCTGCCGCGCGAGCCGGTCGAGGTGCCCGCGTTCGGTCTCGTCGAGGCCGAGGACGCGGGCGAGCGCGTCGAGGACCTGCTCGGACGGCTGGGTCGCGCGGCCCTGCTCCAGGCGTACGTAGTAGTCCACGCTGACTCCGGACAGGTGCGCGACCTCTTCGCGGCGCAGCCCTTCGACCCGGCGGCGGCTGTCGGTGGGGATGCCGACGGCTGCCGGGTCGACCCGGGAACGCCGGGTCCGCAGGAAGCTGGCGAGGTCGTCCATGCACCGAAGTATGGCCGCGCCGGCGCCCGTGAGGGTGGCCCTGCCGGTACCAGGAAGTCCCGTCCGACGGAAGAGGAGCCCCTGAACGCTGGGAGCCGCGGCGCCCAGGATCGAAGGCGTCCGATCCGAAGGAGCAGGAGTTCCCATGAAGACGCTGATCGTCTACGCACACCCGGAGCCGAAGTCGCTCAACAGCTCGCTGAAGGACCTCGCAGTGTCCACCCTGGAGACCGCCGGGCATGAGGTGCGGGTGAGCGATCTGTACGCGATGAACTGGAAGGCGGTCGTGGACGCCGCGGACTACGGCCCCGACGCCTCAAGCCCCCTGAAGGTCGCCCTGGACTCGGGCCGGGCCTTCGACGCCGGGACGCTCACCCCGGACGTGCGCGCCGAGCAGGAGAAGCTGCTGTGGGCCGACACGATCATCTTCCAGTTCCCGATGTGGTGGTACACCATGCCCGCGATCCTCAAGGGCTGGGTGGACCGGGTGTTCACCTACCACTTCGCGTACGGCGTCGGTGAGCACAGCGACACCCAGTACGGCGAGCGCTTCGGCGAAGGCACCCTCGCGGGCAGGAAGGCCCTGCTGTCGGTGACCGCCGGCGGCCCGGAGTCGCACTACGCCCCTCGCGGGATCAATGGCCCCATCGACGACCTGCTGTTCCCGATCCACCACGGCATCCTCTACTACCCGGGCATCGAGGTGCTGCCCCCGTTCGTGCTCTACGGCACCGACCGGATGACCGCCGAGGACTACCCGGACGTCGCCCATGCCTGGAAGCAGCGCCTGCTCACCCTGGAGTCGACCGAGCCGATCGAGTTCCGGCCCCAGAACTTCGGCGACTACGAGATCCCCTCGCTGCACCTGAAGAAGGGACTGGAGCCGGCAGGCCGCACCGGTTTTGGACTGCACGTGCGCGGCTGACCACGGGCCACCGGCGTTGAACAGGACGAGCTGGGGCGCGAACCCGAGGAGCAGCCCGAGGGCCGTGGCGGCCGACGCGGCCGGCTACCTGCTCGCAGCCCTGGCCACTCCCGCTCCGCAGACCGAGCGCGATTGGATCCCCGCGGCCGGTTCATCTCGCCCATCTCTGACTTCGGACAGCGGCTTACCACTCAGGGCCCCGCCCACAACCCGTCATCCGTCAGCCCCAGCAGCTCGATCGCGTTCCGGCGCACGATCCGGTCCACCACGTCCGGGGCCAGGTGGCCCATCTGCGCCTCGCCCACCTGGCGGGACTCGGGCCAGGTGGAGTCGGAGTGGGGGTAGTCGGTCTCGTAGAGGACGTTGCCGACGCCGATCGCGTCCAGGTTGCGCAGCCCGAACGCGTCGTCGAAGAAGCAGCCGTAGACGTGGTCGGCGAACAGTTCCGACGGTGGGCGGTGGACCTTGTCCGCGACGCCGCCCCAGCCCCGGTTCTCCTCCCAGACGACGTCCGCGCGCTCCAGGATGTACGGGATCCAGCCGATCTGCCCCTCGGCGTACATGACCTTGAGGTTGGGGAAGCGCTCGAACTTGCCGCTCATCAGCCAGTCGACCATCGAGAAGCAGCAGTTGGCGAAGGTGATCGTCGAGCCGACGGCCGGTGGCGCGTCCGCCGAGGTGGACGGCATCCGGCTGGACGAGCCTATGTGCATCGCCACGACCGTGCCGGTCTCGTCGCAGGCCGCGAGGAAGGGGTCCCAGTCGTCGGTGTGGACGGAGGGGAGGCCCAGGTGCGGGGGTATCTCGGAGAAGGCCACCGCCCGGACCCCGCGCGCCGCGTTCCTGCGGACCTCCGCCGCCGCCAGTTCCGCGTCCCAGAGCGGGATGAGGGTGAGCGGGATGAGCCGGCCCCGCGCCTCCGGGCCGCACCACTCCTCCACCATCCAGTCGTTGTACGCGCGGACGCCGAGCAGCCCGAGTTCGCGGTCCGCGGCCTCGGTGAAGGTCTGGCCGCAGAAGCGCGGGAAGGTCGGGAAGCAGAGGGCCGACTGGACGTGGTTGACGTCCATGTCGGCGAGGCGCTGTGAGACGTCGTACGAGCCGGGGCGCATCTGCTCGTAGGTGATGACCTCCAGTTTGATCTCGTCCCGGCTGTAGCCCACCGCCGTGTCCAGGCGGGTCAGCGGGCGGTGCAGGTCCTCGTAGACCCACCAGTCGCCGATGGGGCCGTCGTCGCCGGGGGCGCCCATCACGGGCTTGAACCGGCCGCCGAGGAACGTCATCTCCTTCAGCGGCGCGCGGACCACCCGGGGGCCCGTGTCCAGGTACTTCTTGGGGAGCCGGTCCTGCCAGACGTTCGGGGGCTCCACCGTGTGGTCGTCGACGGAGATGATCTTCGGGAAGGGGGCGGGAGTGGGGCTGTCGGCATCCATGGCGCTCGTCTCCAAGGTGTCCATGTCCGTCACGGTAGCGCCGATCTGACGGTCCGTCAGTAATACCGTCGGTCACGCGGTTCCGGCGGGACCGGGTGCGGGAATCGGGACGCTCGGGTCCGAGAGGAGGAGAGACTGTGCAGACCTGGTGACATCCCGCGCGGCTGCCTGTGATCGACCTCTCGCACGGCTGACGGATCCGCCATGAACAAGGCAAACTGGCCTGGTTGTCAGGTAGGCCTGAGGGGGCTGTCGATGGGCGGTGGACCGAGAGTGCCGGAGGTCGGTGGACCGAGAGTGCCGGAGGTCGGCGGGCCGCGAGTGCCGGAGCAAAGGACCGCTGAGGGCGCCGAGACCGCGAAGCCGGCCACCGAGGACCCGGCCGAGCTGCGCTTCAGCGTGCTCGGGCCCGTGCGGGCCTGGCGCGGCGCCGAACCCCTCGCCACCGGTTCGCCCCAGCAACGCGCCCTGCTCGCCGCCCTGTTGCTCCGCGAGGGCCGTACCGCCACCGCGAGCGAGCTGATCGACGCACTGTGGGGCGACGAGCCGCCGTCCCAGGCGCTGGCCGCCGTACGGACGTACGCCTCCCGGCTGCGCAAGGTGCTCTCCCCCGGCGTCCTGGTCAGCGAGTCCGGTGGCTACGCGGTCCGCGCGCTGCCCACCGGCGCCCTGGACCTCGCCGTCGCCCAGGAACTGGCGACCGACGCGGAGAAGGCCAAGAACTCCGGGGACCTGTGCCACGCCCGCCGTCTGCTGAACGAGGCGCTCGGGCTGTGGGACGGCGAGGTCCTGGCGAACGTTCCGGGCCCGTACGCGGAGACCCAGCGGGCCCGGCTCGACGAATGGCGGCTCCAACTGGTCGAGTCCCGACTGGACATGGACCTGGAGCAGGGCTGCCACGCGGAGGCGGTCTCCGAGCTGACCGCCCTCACCGCCGCGCACCCGTTGCGGGAGCGACTGCGCGAACTGCTGATGCTGGCGCTGTACCGCAGCGGACGCCAGGCGGAGGCCCTCGCCGTGTACGCGGACACCCGCCGTCTGCTCGCGGACGAACTCGGCGTGGACCCGCGCCCCGGCCTGCGGGAGTTGCAGCAGCGCATCCTGCGAGCGGACCCCGGCCTCGCGGCCCCCTCCGCGACACCGGTCCCCGAGCCCGCCGCGACCCCGGTCCGCCCGCCCAACTCCCGGCCACGGTCCCGGACTTCACCGGCCGGGCCGGTCTCGTCGACGACCTGAGCGCGGTCCTGGCGGCGGCCTCCGGCGCCCAGGGCCAGGTGATGGCCGTGTCCGCGCTGGCCGGCATCGGCGGCGTCGGCAAGACGACCCTCGCGGTGCACGTGGCCCACCAGGCCAGATCGGCCTTTCCGGACGGCCAGTTGTACGTCGACCTCCAGGGCGCAGGCGCCCGCCCCGCCGAGCCGGAGACGGTCCTCGGCTCCTTCCTGCGCGCCCTCGGCACGGCCGACTCGGCGATCCCCGACTCCCTGGCGGAGCGGGCCGCGCTGTACCGGTCGGTCCTCGACGGCCGCCGGGTGCTGGTCCTGCTCGACAACGCGCGCGACGCCGCGCAGGTACGGCCCCTGCTGCCGGGGACGGCCGGCTGCGCGGCCCTCGTGACCGCGCGGGTGCGCATGGTGGACCTGGCCGGCGCCCATCTCGTCGACCTGGACGTGATGTCCCCCGACGAGGCGCTGCGGCTCTTCACGAAGATCGTCGGCGAGGAGCGCGTCGCGGCGGAGCGCACGGCCGCCCTCGACGTCGTCGCGGCCTGCGGCTTCCTCCCGCTCGCCATCCGCATCGCCGCGTCCCGGCTGGCGGCGCGCAGGACCTGGACCGTCTCCGTGCTCGCCGCGAAACTCGCCGACGAGCGCCGCCGCCTGGACGAACTCCAGGCCGGGGACCTCGCGGTGAAGGCCACCTTCGAGCTGGGCTACGGCCAGCTGGAGCCCGCCCAGGCCCGCGCGTTCCGGCTCCTCGGCCTCGCCGACGGCCCGGACATCTCGCTGGCGGCCGCGGCCGCCGTACTGGACCTGCCGCCGGAGGAGACCGAGGACCTCCTGGAGGTCCTCGTCGACACCTCCCTCCTGGAATCCGCAGCGCCCGGCCGCTACCGCTTCCACGATCTCGTGCGGCTCTACGCGCGTGCATGCGCGGAACGGGACGAACAGCCGCCGGGAGTGGGGGCACCTCCCACGCCTTTCGGGCAGTGGGGGAGGGAGTCGGCGATGTCGCGGCTGCTGGACTTCTATCTCGCCACGGCCTCCCAGGTCTACGCGATCGAACGCCCCGGCGACCGCCTCGTGGACCACCTGGAGCCCACCGTCTACCCGGGCCTGCGCTTCACCGAGGGGTCCGCCGCGCTGGACTGGCTGTACACCGAGGCGTCCTGCCTCCTGGCCTGCGTACGCCAGTCCGCCGGCACGGACCGGCTGCGCCGCGCGGTCGACCTGCTGTGGGCCGCCAAGGACCTCACCGAGTCGGGCGCCAACTCCCACCAGTACGAGACGACGGCGCGCGCGATGTGCGACGCCGCGCGGACGGCGGGGGACGCGCGGGCGGAGGGGCGGGCGCGAATGATGCTGACCAACGTGCTGCTGGTGTCGGGGCGCATCCAGCAGGCCGAGGAGCAGGCCGGGCTCGCCATGGGACTGGCTGCCTCGGCCCGGGACGACCGGGCGATCAGCTGGGTGTCGAACGACCGGGGGATCATCTCCCTGCACCAGGGCCGGTACGCGGACGGGAAGACGTTTCTGGAGCAGGCCATCGAGGGCTACCGCACGGCGGGCAACCGCCCCGGTGTCGCGCTCAGCCTGTGCAACCTCTCCCGCGCCCACCTGGGCATGGGCAACATCACCAAGGCGGTCGAGATCGCCGAGCAGGGTCTCGCGGCCCAGCTGGAGATCGGCCGGACGATGCGCCTGGCCAACGGCCACTTCACCCTGGGGATCGCGCTGACCCGGGCGGGGCGGCACGCCGAGGCGCTCAACCAGTTCTCCGACGCCCTCGGCATCTTCATCGACCACCGGCAGCGGCTCTGGGAGGGCGTGACCAACTTCCGCATCGCCGAGGCCCATCTGGCCGCGCTGCGCCCCGCACAGGCGGCCCGGTACGCCGAACAGGCCCTCGCCCTGGGAGTCATCGGCGGTGACCGCATGCGCGGCAACGTGCTGACCCTCCTGGGCCGCGCGCTCTTCACCCTGGGTCAGGCCGACCGTGCCAAGGCCTGCTGGCACGACGCACTGGAGCTGTACGAACAGACCGGCGGCGCGATCGAGGCGGACGAGGTCCGCACGCTCCTCGCGACCCCCCGGGCGGCGTGAGCGGCGCGGGCCGACGTGGGCGTTCAGCATTCGTTTATCGCGGTCCGGCACTGTCGTACCCGTCACACCGTCGCGTCGGGGGGCAGGCGGTCTGACCTGGGGCTCAACCGCTAAGGTGCGGCTCCGAACGGCCCGTCCGGCAGCCCTCGGGGGAGCTACCGGACGGGCCTTGCTGACTCGCCATCACAGCGGAGGAACCACGACATGAGCGACAAGAAGACGGCCCCGGAGGCCACGCCCCAGGACAACGCGATGCCCACGCCGCCGGCCAAGGGCAAGACCGGCACCACGCCCCAGGACAACGCCATGCCCACGCCGCCGGCGGAGAACGAGGGCATCACGACGCTCGACAACGCGATGCCCGGCGGTCCCGCCAAGGCCGGGGACATCCGCACGCTGGACAACGCGATGCCCGCCCGCCCGCCCTCGACCTCGACGGCGGCAAGTAGGTACACCGGACTTCCGTATCCACGGGGATCGGCCGCGGTGGCGCGGAGGGGAGCCACCGCGGCCGAGGTGTGTCCGGGGCCGGCTCTGAAGCGTGTTGCAGAAGGTTGTGTCCGGGCAGGTCAGGGCTGCTCTGGGAGCGCCGTCAGCCCGCCTTCCCCGCAACTCCCCTTCACCACCTTCCCGCTCGCGTTCCGCGGCAGCTCCCCCACGAAGTCCACCGTTCTCGGCACCTTGTAGTTGGCCATCTCCCGGCGGGACCAGGCGATGAGGTCGTCGGCGGTCACCAGGGAGCCCGGGCGGCGGACGACGAACGCCTTGCCGACCTCGCCGAGGCGGGCGTCGGGGACGCCGACGACCGCCACGTCCGCGACGTCCGGGTGGAGGCCGAGGAGTTGCTCGATCTCGGCGGGATACGCGTTGAAGCCGCCGACGATGAACATGTCCTTGACCCGGTCGGTGATCCGGAGGTTGCCGTCCTCGTCCAGGACGCCGATGTCACCGGTGCGCAGCCAGCCGTCGGCGGTGACCGCGCGTGCGGTCTCGGCGGGATCCTCGAAGTAGCCGCGCATGACGTTGAAGCCGCGCACGAGGACCTCTCCGGGGGAACCGGGCGGCAGCGGGGAGCCCAGCGGATCGACGACGCGCACCTCCGCCCCCGGGACCGCCCGCCCGGACGTCGACGCGATCACCGACGGCTCGTCGCCGTGCCGGCACATCGTGACGATGCCGGACGCCTCGGACAGGCCGTACGCCGTCAGCACGGTGTCCACGCGCAGTTCGGTCCGCAGCCGTTCGACGAGCCGGAGGGGCACCACCGCCGCGCCCGTCACCACCAGACGCAGGGCGCTCAGGTCGTAGTCGTCGCGGGCGGGGTGGTCCAGCAGGGACTGGTGGAGGGTCGGCGGACCGGGCAGGACCGAGACGCGCTCGGCCGCCACGTTGGCCATCGCCGTCTCCACGTTGAAGACCGGCTGGGGGATCATCGTGGCGCCCCGCATGAGGCAGGCGATCACCCCGGCCTTGTAGCCGAAGGTGTGGAAGAACGGGTTCACGATGAGATAGCGGTCGCCCTGCCGGAGCCCGGCCAGCTCACTCCACACCTCGTACGCCCGCAGGGTCTGCGCGTGGGTGATCACCGCGCCCTTGGGGCGGCCGGTCGTCCCGGACGTGAAGATGATGTCGGAGGGGGACTCCCCCGTCAGGCCGTCCGACCGCGCCCGTACCTCCGCCGCGCCCACCCCGTCGCCGCTCGCGAGGAAGTCCTTCCAGGTGCGGAAGTCGGCGGGGGCGTCGTCCGAGAGCACCACCACCTGTTCCAGGTGCGGGAGTCCGGGCAGGGGCCCCGGCCGCTCGCACACGCTCCCGGCGCCCGACGCCCGCAGCCGCCCCCGCCCGCGCCCGCCGCGCGCCGGAGCGAGGCCACGTACGAGGTGCCGAGGAACGTGCCGGTGACGAACAGCAGTTTCGCCCGGCTGCGCGCCAGCACGTCCGCTGCCTCGCCGCCCTTGAAGCGGGTGTTCAGTGGGACGAGGACCGCGCCCGCCGAGACCGCGCCGAGCGCGGAGACGATCCAGTCCAGGGAGTTCGGCGCCCAGAGGGCGACCCGGTCGCCGGCGCGCACGCCGTTCGCGACGCACGCGGCCGCCGCGCGCTCCACCCGGGCGCCCAGCTCCGCGTACGACACCCGCGTACGCCCGTCGACGACGGCCTCGACCCCGGCGAACCGCCGGGCCGCCGCGCGGACCAGCCCCGGAACGGTCCCCCATTCCAGATCACCGCGCCACGCCTCACCGCGCCGTGCCTCCATGTCACCGCTCACCGCAGGCCTCCGTACCGCGAACCGGTAGCTGACTACCCGTCAGATTAGCTGTACCCTGACGGACTGTCAGCAGCCCGAATCCCCAGCGCCAGAGCCTGTGCGGAGGTGTGCGCCCATGGCCGTGCTCAAGGACGCGACGGCGATCGTCGGCATCGGCCAGACCCCCTTCGCCAAACAACTCCCGGAAACAGAGAGGGCGTTGGCGTGCCGGGCGATCCTCGCCGCGCTCGACGACGCGGGGATCGCCCCGGACGAGGTCGACGCGCTCGCCTCGTACACCATGGAGGAGACGGACGAGGTCGAGGTGGCGAAGGCGCTGGGCCTCGGCGACCTCACCTTCTTCAGCAAGGTCGGCTACGGCGGCGGCGGTTCGTGCGCCACGGTCGCGCACCTCGCCGCCGCGATCGCCACCGGCCAGGCCACGGTCGGCGTCGCCTGGCGCTCCCGCAAACGCGGCTCCGGCCCCCGCCCGTGGAAGAACACCACGGTCCAACTGCCCACCCCGGCCCAGTGGACCCGTCCCTACGGCCTGCTGCGCCCCGCCGACGAGATAGCCATGCTGGCCCGCCGCCACATGCACGAGTACGGCACCACGCGCGACCACCTCTTCAACGTCGCCCTCGCCTGCCGCAACCGCGCCAACCAGAACCCTGCCGCGATCATGTACGAGCGCCCGCTGACGCGCGAGATGTACATGAACTCCCGCTGGATCAGCGAACCCCTGTGCCTCTTCGACAACTGCCTGGAGACGGACGGCGCGCTGGCCTGCGTGGTGGTCTCCGCCGAGCGCGCCCGCGACTGCCGTCGTACCCCCGTCTACGTCCACTCCGCCGCCCAGGGCCTGCCCGCCCAGCACCACGGCATGGTCAACTACTGGAACGACGACCCGCTGACCGGCCCCGCCTGGACCGCCGCCCGGCACCTCTGGAAGCACGCGGACCTCACCCCGGACGACATCGACGTCGCCCAGATCTACGACGCGTTCACCGCCCTGATCCCCCTGTCGCTGGAGGGGTACGGCTTCTGCGCGCGCGGCGAGGGCGGCGCGTTCACCGAGGGCGGCGCCCTGGAGACGGGCGGCCGGCTCCCTGTCAACACCTCCGGGGGCGGTCTCAGCGAGGCCTATGTGCACGGCTTCAACCTGATCACCGAGGGCGTACGGCAGCTGCGCGGCACGAGCACCGCCCAGGTCCCGGACGCGGCGGCCTGTCTGGTGACGGCGGGCGAGGGGGTACCGACCTCGGCGCTTCTGCTCCGTAACTGAACAAGCCATCGGCCGACGGGAGTTGTGATGCTCACACCAGTGGTGGACGACGACGGCGCCCCTTTCTGGGAGTACGCCGCGCGGGGCGAACTACGCGTCCAGGCCTGCGCCGACTGCGGCGAGTTCCGCTTCCCGCCCCGCCCCTGCTGCCCGCACTGCCGCTCCTTCGCGACCGAGTGGCGCCGGGTCTCGGGCCGGGGCCGCATCTGGTCGTACGTCCGCCCGCACCCGCCGCTGCTCCCCGACTACGCGGAGCAGGCCCCGTACCACGTCGTCCTGGTCGAACTGGCCGACGCCCCGCGCATCCGTCTCGTCGGCAACCTGGTGAGCGGGCCGGGCGCCCGCCTGGACTCCGTGCCGACCGAACGGATCCGGATCGGGGCCAGGGTGCAGGTGGTGTTCACCTCCACCGGCCTCCCCCAATGGGTACTGGAGCGGCCGTGACCCTGCGCACGACGACGGACAAGGCCACGGGCGTGGCCCTCCTGACCCTGGACCGCCCGGACCGCCTGAACGCGATCGACCTGCCGATGGCGGAACAACTGGCCCTCTTCTGGCGGGAGTTGAGGTTCGACGACACGGTACGGGCGGTCGTCGTGACCGGCGCGGGCGAGCGCGCCTTCTGCACGGGCCTCGACCGGGACGCGGCGAGCGCCGTCCCGCAGCCGGACTCCCCCTACGCGGTCGAGGATCCCCTCCTCAGGATCGGCCCGAAGTCCAACGACTGCTGGAAACCCCTGATCGCCGCCGTCAACGGCATGGCCTGCGGCGGTGCCTTCTACCTGCTGGGCGAGTCGGAGTTCCTCGTCGCCGACCCCTCCGCCACCTTCTTCGACCCCCACACCACCTACGGCATGGTCAGCGCCTTCGAGTCGATCCTGACGGCCCAGCGCATGCCGTACGGGGAGGCCGCGCGCATGGCCCTGCTGGGCACCGCCGAGCGGATGTCGGCCCGGCGCGCGCACGAGGTGGGGCTGGTGTCGGAGGTGACGGAGCCCGGCGGCGCGGTCGCGGCGGCCCTGCGGTGCGCGGAGATCGTCGCCGGGTATCCGCCGGCGGCCGTCGAGGGCACGGTCCGCGCCTGCTGGGCGGCACGGGAGGCGACGCGGGCGCACGCTCTGGCGTACGCCCCGCACCTGATCTCGCTGGGCAATCTCCCGGCCGACCGGCAGACCGAGCTGTTCGCCGGACGCCGACCGGACGGGTTCCAGGTGCGGTGAGCCCCGGCGAGGGCTCAGAAGGAGGAGCGCTCCAGGTCGGTGAGCTTGCAGCTGCCGCCGCTCGCGCCGCCGTCGTCGACCGTGCCGGCCGGCGCCTTCACGTCGACGGTGGCGGACTCGCCCGCCGGCACCGAGGAGATGCGGTTGTCCTCGGCGGTGTACAGCACGGCGCCGCTCGCGTCCGTGAACTCGAGGTCGAACTCGTAGGAGTACTCGGTGCTGGAGCTGCTGTTGGTGGCGCGGACGCGGGCGACGAGGCCGTTGTCGTAGGTGCAGGTCTCGATCTTCAGGTCCCTCGCGGCGCCGCGCTGGGAGCTGGACGAGCCGCCCGTCCCCACGGTGGTGCTGCCACCCGAGGTGGACGTGGAGCCGCTGTCGGATCCGCCGCTGCTGCTGGAGCCACCGCTGGAGCTGGACGAGGAGGACGAGCCGCCCGAGCAGCTTCCACCGCCGGAGCCGCGGGCTCCGGTGAGGGCGAGGACGGTGATTCCGAAGACGGCGACGGCACGGACGTGGCGGGACTTCACGTGTTCAACCCCCGTTGAAACGTTGCGAAATGAGCGCTGAAATGGCGAAAAGCCAGCACATTGCTGGCAGGTGCACGACACCCTAGCAGCGATTCGGCCACAGGCCGGGAGCAAGCGGTTGCGGGCAGCGCACGGGAGCCCGGCCCCTCCCCGCGAACGCCTGGAAGCGCGGCGGATCCCCGTACGGGCTTACGCCTGGGCGCACTTGAGGGAGTGGCGGCCGCGAGGGGCGTGAGCGAGGGAGTCGGGGCGCGACCCCGGCTCCCTCTGCCTACGGCACTCAGCTCGTGCGCGCCGTCCCCGTCCCCTTCTCCGCGTCCAGGGCGTACACGCACCGGTCCTTGCTGCAGGCGTAGACGACGCCGTCCTTGACGACCGGCGATCCGGTGATCTCCCCGCCCGTGGCGAGCTTCCACCGCAGCCGGCCGTCGTCGGCCTTCAGGGTGTAGAGGAGGTGGTCGGTGGAGCCGAAGTGGATGCGGCCCTCCGCCACCGACGGGGCGCCGACGATCTCGCCCCCCGCCTGGAAGCGCCACTTGGGCGTTCCCGTGACCGCGTCCAGGGTGTAGAGGCCCTTGCCGCTGCCGACGTGGACGTGCCCGGCGGCCACCAGCACGGGCTCCAGCGAGGAGCGGGACTCCGTCGCGATGCGCCAGCGGTCACGGCCGTCGGTCGCGTCGAGGGCGTAGACCGTGCCGAGGTAGTCGGCGAGGTAGACACCGCCGCCCGTGACGGCGGGACCCGGCGCGAACGTGGGGGCGGACAGGAACACCGCCGGGGCCTCGAAGTGCCAGCGGACATGGCCGCCGGCGATGTCGACGGCGAGGACGCGGCTGCCGGCGGCGATGTAGACGTAGCCGTCGGAGGCCGGGGTCAGCCGCACCGGGACGCCGCCGCAGGAGGCCGCGTCGCCGATCGGGTACGACCAGCGCTCCTCGCCCGTGCGGGCCTCCAGCGCGCGCAGCCGGGCGTCCTTCCAGACGTACACCGTGCCGTCCTGGACGACCGGCCCGGCCTCCGGGGTCTCGAAGTCGGTCTGCGCGCCGGTGAGCTCCCACAGCTTCTGGCCGTTGGACGCCTCCCAGCCCTGGACGCCGCCGCCCCGGGTGGCGGTGACCACCGTGCCCCGGTCGGCCTTCAGCGAGTACACCCAGGCTTCCGTGGACAGCCGCCACAGGTCGGCGCCCTCGCGGGCGTCGAGCGCGAAGAGGGTCGGGCCGTCGGAGGCGTGGATACGTCCGTCCGCGACCGCCATCGACCAGGCGACGTCCCGGGTCTTGAAGCGGCGGCGCCCGGTGCCCACGTCCAGGGCGTGCACCTCGAAGGAGGTGACGTAGACGAGGTCGTCGGCGACGGACGGGGTGCCCCACACGTCGTTCGACATGCGGAAACGCCAGGGGCGCCAGCCGGAGGCGGCCGGTTCCGGGCGGGCGGGGCCACGGCGGGCGCGGGTCGGCGCCGTTCACTCCGGCGCGCGGCCGGGACCAGGACGCGGCGAGACCGGCCTCGGGCGGGGGCGCCTTCACGGCGGCGGCGCGGGCGTCGGCGACACGCGGACCGGGCCCGATGGGCACCTGACCGCCGCGAGCCGCACCGGCCCGGTGTCGGGGCGCCGAGCCCGACGGGCGCGGGGTCGTACGAGGGCGGGGCGGCGCTGCGGGCGCGGGCGGGCCCGCCGCCGCTGCGGCCGCCGGAGGCCTGCTGGGGCTTGGCGGCGGGCCGTCCGCCCCGGCGGGTCTCGATCAGGCTGACCGCCTTCTCGGGCAGCCACGCCGACGCCGTGCCGCTGTCGTCCGAGCCGGAGCCGAACAGGTGGGGCGCGAGCTGCGCCTGGAGGTCCGCGGGGTTGGGGCGCGCGGTCGGGTCCATCTGCATACAGGACTCGATGAGGGGGCGCAGATCGTCCGGGAGCCCGGAGAGGTCCGGCCCCTCCCGCAGCAGCATGAACACGGTCTCGACGGGGTTGGCGCCGTGGAACGGCGCGTGCCCGGTGGCGGCGAAGACGAGCATCGAGCCGAGCGAGAAGACGTCGCTCGCGCCGGTCACGCTCCGCGAGTCCTTCGCCTGCTCGGGCGACATGTACGCCGGCGTACCGACGGCGACGTTCGTCATCGTCAGACGCGTGTTCGACACCCCGGAGGCGATACCGAAGTCGATCACGCGCGGCCCGTCCTCGACGACGAGCACGTTCGAGGGCTTCAGGTCACGGTGGACGAGTCCGGCGCCGTGGATGGACTGGAGGGCTTCGGCCACCCCCGCGGCGAACCAGCGGACGGCCTGGACCGGCATGGGCCCGCAGTCGTTCACTATCTCCTCGAGCGAGGGCGCGGGGACGTACGCGGTCGCCAGCCACGGCACGGCGGCACGCGGGTCGGCGTCGACCACGGCGGCCGTGTAGAAACCGGACACCGCGCGGGCCGCCTCGACCTCACGCGTGAATCGGACCCGGAAGAGCTGGTCCTCCGCGAGCTCGGTCCGCACGGTCTTGATCGCCACGCGCCGACCCGACGCCGAGCGCGCCAGATAGACCAGCCCCATGCCGCCGGCCCCCAGCCGTCCCAGCACTTCGAACGGCCCGATCCGCCGCGGATCGTGCTGCGTCAGCTGATCCACCACTTGCCCTGCCACCTCCCCGTACGGACCGCGTCACCCACGTTGTGCGCGCGACCCCGTGCAGCGTCTCACCACCGCACCGCCATGGCGGCACGCACCCCGATTCTTCCTGCTACCGGGGGCAGGTTGCTAACCCGGGTGCGGATCGGGGTGTCTCAGGACAAAACCACGTCGTCCGCCCCTCGGGAAGTGGGAGCCCGGATGGTGGGACTGCTCGGCGGGCGACGTACCACCGGCGCACAACCCCGTACGTCTTCCCGCCCACGGGTTTCTTCACTCCCCCCACGGCCGCAGGGGCGCAAACCGGCCGCAACATTTTCCGCAACGCGCAACTCAGTGGTCTTCCCGCTGGTCAGCCCTCGACCTCCGGGCCGTTCGCCGCGCGATCCCGCGCCGACCGCGTCTCGTCCTCGCGCTGGTCGTCCCCCCGCTGCCGCAGTTCGTCCGGGCGCTGTTCGGCCTGATCCGCCGCCTGCGGGGCCTCCCGCCGGCCGTTGCCGTCCTTCCGCTGGAGCAGCGCGAACGACGCCCCTTGATTGTCCGTGACGACCGCCACATTTCCGTACGAGGTGTCGAACGGCGGCACCTGCACCCGGCCCCCGAGCCTGCTGACGGTCCCGAGCGCGGCCTCGCAGTCCTCCGTGCCGAAATGGACCAGGAAATGCGGCGGCATCTCCGCCGGGAAGACGTCCGTGAGCGTGGCCCGGCCGAAGTCGGGGGTGGCGTCCGGGCCGAAGAGGGCCTCGTGGAACAGATGGGCGTAGAAGGAGTTGGCCGCCTTGGTGTCGCGGGTGTAGAGCTCGGCCCACGCGAACGTGCCGGGCTCGTGGCGCCGGCCGAAGCCGGGGTGCGCGGCGGCCTGCCAGAGGCCGAAGACCGCGCTCTCCGGGTCCGTGGCGAGCGCGGCGGTACCGAGGCCGCCGACCGGGGTGGGCGGGGTGATCACCTGACCGCCGGCCGCGACGATCCGGGCGGTGAGCGCGAGCGCGTCCTGGGTCGCGAAGTGGACTGTCCACACGGTGGGGAGGCGGCCGTCGGGTTTGGGCGCGAGGGCGGCGACGGGGGCGCCCTCGACGTGCGCCCACACCTCGTGCGCGCCGTCCCCGGGGGCCACCGCGAAGGTCCACCCGAAGAGTTCGCCGTAGAACCGCTTGCCCGCTTCCACATCGGGCAACTGGGCGTCCACCCAGCAGGGGACGCCCTCGGGATACGGGGTCTCATCGGCCATAGGGCCAAGCTAAAGGCGCACGTGACAGCGCGCGCGCCGGGCGCGTCCGCTCGCGTGCGGTGGCCTCCGGCTGGGGCGCCTGAGAACTCGGGGGTACGGATGCGCTGGCGGCCGCGGGTGAGTGGGGGTTGCTCGCGCAGTTCCCCGCGCCCCTGGAAAGGGGCCTGCGGCCCTTTCAGGGGAAAAGCAGGGGCGCAGCCCCGCTTTTCAGGGGCGCGGGGAACTGCGCGACCAGCCCCCACCGGCCGGACGCTTGGGGTCGAAGGGGCGCAGCCCCTTGGTGGGGGCACCTCCCGCTCGAGCGAAGCCGAGGTGGGGGGACGGGTAGGGGCGGCGGGGCGAAGAAAATGGCCAAGCCACCCTCCCCACCCCGAACCCCTTGGTGAGGCCCACACTCCCCATTTGCACTCGGCCGAATCGCGCTCCGATCACCCCTCGGTAAGCTGACGGCATGACAGGACAAGTGCGTACCGTCGACGGCCGCGTGGCCGGCCGACGAGGGCAGGCGACCCGGCAGAAGCTGCTCGACTGCCTCAGCGAGATGCTCAGCTCGTCGCCCTACCGGGACGTCAAAGTCATTGATGTCGCCCGGAAGGCGGGCACTTCACCCGCGACCTTCTACCAGTACTTCCCGGACGTCGAGGGCGCCGTCCTGGAGATCGCCGAGCAAATGGCCACCGAGGGCGCCACGTTGACCCGCCTCCTCGAAGGCCGCTCCTGGGTCGGCAAGGCCGGCTGGCAGACCGCCCAGGAACTCGTCGACGGATTTCTGGAGTTCTGGCGCAAGAACGACGCCATCCTCCGCGTCGTCGACCTGGGCGCCGCCGAGGGCGACAAACGCTTCTACAAGATCCGCATGAAGATCCTGAACTCGGTCACCAACTCCCTCTCGGGCACGGTCGCCGAGCTCCAGGCCAAGGGCCGCGTCGACAAGGACGTGAACCCGGCGGCCCTCGCCGGTTCCCTCGTCGCCATGCTCGCCTCGGTCTCCGGCCACCAGAAGGGCTTCCAGACCTGGGGCGTGAAGCAGGCCGAACTGAAGCCCAACCTGGCCCTGTTGGTCCACCTGGGCATCACCGGCAAGAAGCCCACCAAGTAGCCAGGAGCCCCCGGGCACGCCCCCGGACGCGATTCCTGTCACGCAGACGGCACCCTCACCCGAGGAGTGCCGCCTGCCGCGTTCACGGGACCGACCCCTCAGCGCTCGACCGCCCTCAGCGCTCGACCGCCCTCAGCACTCGGCCGCCCTCAGCGGCGCACGATCCGGAACACCCGTATCTCCCGGTCCACCCGGGCCTGATACGTCGAGTACGGCGGCCAGAACCGCAGCAACTCCTTCCACACCGCGGCCCGTTCCTCACCCGCCAGCAGATGCGCGGTGACGGGTATGTCCTGCCCCTTCCAGTTGATCTCGGCGTCGGGGTGGGCCAGCAGGTTGGCGCTCCAGGCGGGGTGGCCGGGGCGACCGAAGTTCGACCCCACGAGGACCCAACTGCCGCCCCCGTCCTCGGGCATACAGGCCAGCGGCGTACGACGCGGCACCCCGCTGCGCGCACCGGTCGCGGTCAGCACGACCCCGGGCAGCAACTGAGCACTGAGCAGCACCCGCCCCCGGGTGACCCGGTGCACCGCCCGGTCCAGGGCGGGTATGACGTGCGGCGCGAGCCGGGCGAACGCGGGTGCCGAGGACACCTTCTGCACCAGCCGTACGCCCATGTCCTTGATCCCCGCGGTCATCCCCGCCGCACCTCTCGAAGCCATCAGCCCCGCACCTCCTCGCGTACGCCCCGCCCGTCGAGCTCCCGCCCGCCGGGGCCCGTCCACCGGCACCCTGGCCGTCACGTTCCCTGCCTCCACGTTCCCTGCCCTCACGGTCCCGGCCGTCACCGTCGGAGCCGCTGCGGCCACGGCCGTCCCGGTGCCGCTCCTCGTGCCCCCGCCCCTCGCCCGCGAAAACGCCCGCCACGTCGGCCGCCCACCCCGCAGCCGGTGCACCGGCCCGAAGAGCAGTTCGTCCCCGGCCGCCCGCTTGAAGTACAGCTGTGCCTCGTGCTCCCAGGTGAACCCGATCCCGCCGTGCAGCTGGATCCCTCCCCGGCGGCCACCCGCAAGGCCTCCAGGGCCTGGGCGAGCGCCAGCCCACCGACCCGCTCGCCACCCCTTCACCGCCCCGACCCCCACTCCGAGGAGGCCGCGGCAGCCCAGGCCGCGTAGTACGCCGCAGACCGGGCCGCCCGCACCCGTACGTACACCTCCGCGAGCCGGTGCTTCACCGCCTGGAACGACCCGATCGGCCGCCCGAACTGCTCCCGCTGCATCACATGGGCGACCGTCCGCTCCAACACCCGGTCGGCGGCGCCCACGGCCTCCGCCGCGAGCACGGCGGCCGCCGCGTCCCCGATCCGAGCCAGGGCGCCCGGCACGTCAACCTCATCGCCGTCACCCAGCAACTCGCCCCGCACATCGCGTAGTTGGAGCCTAGCCACCGGTCGCGTCTCGTCGACGCAGGTCTGCCGCACGCGCACGACCCCGGCGTCGCCCCCACACCGTCCCCGCCCTCCCCTCTCCCCACCCGTACCGCGAACAGCAGCGTCCGCGAGCGGGCGTACCCCCCGGCGTGCGCGGCGACGACCAGCAGTCCGGCGCTGTGCCCGTCGAGGACCTGCCCGGCCTCCCCGTAGAGCCGCCACCCGTCCCCGTCCCGGCGCGCCTGGACGCCGCCGGCCCGACCGCCGCCGGACCACGCGCCCCTGTTGTCCCCGGTCAGCGCCAGTGCGGTGGAGAGGGCGCCGCCCGCTACCACGAGGGCGGCGGTGAGCCGGCCGGAGGCGAGCAGGGGGAGCAGCTCGGCACGCTGCCGCTCGCTGCCGAGGGCCAGGACCAGAGGGGCGACGAGAACCGAGGTGGACAGCAAGGGGGAGGGGGCCAGCGATCTCCCCACCTCCTCACCCACCAGGGCGAGTTCGGTCATCGAGCACCCGATACCGCCGTACGGCTCGGGAAGTGCGAGCCCTGGCAGCCCGAGCTGGTCGGAGAGGGCGGCCCACAGCGCGCCGTCGTGCCCCGCCTCCGTCCGCACGGCGGCCCGGACCTCCTCCGGACCACAGCGCTTGAGCAGCAACTCCCTCACGGTGCGCCGGATCTCCTCCTGCTCGGCGGTGAAGCGGGCATCCATGGACGGCCCCCTTTCCGTTCCCCCAGCTACGCTCTCCGTATCTGACGGTCCGTCATATTAGGCCGGATCCCCACCGAAGCACAGGGTCACCGCACGGCGTCATCGGACGCAGTCATCGGACGCAGTCACCACCCGAAGTCACCGCACAGGTTCCGCAGGTTCACTGACCCCAGATCTGATGTACCGTCAGATTCATGAGCCGACGAAACGTCGCGATCGCCGGCGTCGCGCTGTCCGACTGCGGCCGGGTGGACGACGCGACCCCGTACGCGCTCCACGCGCAGGCGGCCCGCAGGGCCCTCGCCGACGCGGGGCTGGACCGCACCGCGATCGACGGCCTGGCCTCGGCCGGCCTCGGGACGCTGGCCCCGGTGGAGGTGGCGGAGTACCTGGGCCTGCGGCCCACCTGGGTGGACTCCACGTCCGTCGGGGGCTCGACCTGGGAGGTGATGGCGGCGCACGCGGCGGACGCGATCGCCGCCGGGCACGCGAACGTCGTCCTCCTCGTCTACGGCTCCACGGCCCGCGCGGACATCAAGGCGGGGCGCCGGACCGGCACCCTCTCCTTCGGGACGCGCGGCCCCCTCCAGTACGAGGTCCCCTACGGGCACACCCTGATCGCCAAGTACGCCATGGCCGCGCGCCGCCACATGCACGAGTACGGCACGACCCTGGAACAGCTGGCCTCGGTGGCCGTACAGGCCCGGGCGAACGCGGCGGCGAACCCCGAGGCGATGTTCCGCACCCCGATCACGGTCGACGACGTGCTGTCGTCCGCCCCGATCGCCGACCCCTTCACCAAGCTGCACTGCTGCATCCGCTCCGACGGGGGCGCGGCGGTCGTGCTGGCGGCCGAGGAGTACGTACGGGACTGCCGGCCGACGACACCCGTCTGGATCCTCGGCACCGGCGAGTACACCTCCCACACGACGATGTCCGAGTGGCCCGACTTCACCGTCTCCCCGGCGGCGGTCAGCGGGCGCCTGGCCTTCGAACGCGCCGGAGTGCGCCCCGCCGAGATCGACTTCGCCGAGATCTACGACGCCTTCACGTACATGACCCTCGTGACCCTGGAGGACCTCGGGTTCTGCGCCAAAGGAGAGGGCGGGGCGTTCGTGGAGAAGGACCGCCTGACGCTGACCGGCGACCTCCCCGTCAACACCGACGGCGGCGGCCTCTCCGCCCAACACCCCGGCATGCGCGGCCTCTTCCTCCTGGTGGAGGCCGTACGCCAACTACGCGGCGAGGCGGGATCCCACCAGATCCGCACCCCCACCGGCGCCCTGCCAGGCCTGGCCGTCGCCTCGGGCACGGGTGGCTGGTTCTGTTCGTCAGGGACGGTGGTGCTGGGACGGGGGTGAGCGGCCGGGAACAGGCGGCGGAGCCGGGTTGCTGTAAGTGACTCGGCAGGTGTGAGAACGCCCCCAGGCATTCCGGAGGAAGTGACATGGCACTGTCCCGCAAGGAGCGCGAGGAGTTTCTGGCCGAGGCCCATGTGGCCGCGTTGGCGGTGGACGCGGGGGACGGACGGGCCCCGCTCACGGTGCCGATCTGGTACCAGTACGAGCCCGGCGGCGACATCTGGGTCATGACCGGCCGGGACTCCCGCAAGAACCGGCTGATCCAGGCCGCCGGACGCTTCACCCTGATGATCGACCGGCTGGAGCCCACCATCCGCTACGTCTCCGTCGAGGGCCCCGTCACCGGCACGACCCCCGCCACCCTCGACGCCCTCCGGGAGATCTCCGCCCGCTACCTCCCGCCCGAGAAGGTCGACGGCTACGTGGACTTCTCCTCCGCCAACCACGGCGAACAGGTCGTCATCCACATGCGCCCCGAACGGTGGGTCTCGTCCGACCTGGGCACGGTGTGAGACCGTCCCACCCATGATCGAGCCCTCTGCCCGGCCCCAGCCGGAGCCCCGACCCCGGCAGCCCGAGCCTCAAGCCCAGGCCGCATCCGCCCCGTCCCAGCCGTCCGCGTTCGTCCAGGCGCTGCGCGGACTGCGCGTCTGGGATCCGCAGGTCAGCGCCCTGCCCCTGTTCGACCCGGCCACGGCCCCCGCCGAGCCGGTGCCGCTCTTCGCCGCCTGGTTCGGGGAGGTCGTGGCGGCCGGGGAGGTGGAGCCGCACACGATGTCGCTGGCCACAGCCGACGAGGAGGGCCGGCCGGACGTCCGTACGGTGATGCTGCACGACGTGGACGCGCGCGGCTGGCACTTCGCCTCCCACGCCGGAAGCCGCAAGGGCCGGCAGCTCGCGCACCGGCCGTACGCGTCCCTCGGCTTCTACTGGCCCCTCCTCGGCCGCCAGGTACGGGTGCGGGGCCGTGTCACGGTCGAGCCCGCCGAGGTCGCCCACGCCGACCTGCACGCCCGGTCGACGGGTGCGCTGGCCGCCGCCCTCGTGGGGCACCAGAGCGAGGTCCTGTCCTCGTACGAGGAGTTGGAGCGCGCGTCGGAGGCCGCCTGGGCACGGGCCGAACGGGAACCTGACGTGCCCGTGCCCTCCTGGACGGCGTACGTCGTGGAACCGGACGAGGTGGAGTTCTTCCAGGGCGACGCGCGGCGCCGCCACGTACGGCTCAACTACCGTCGGGCAAGCGGTGGTTGGAGCACTGAGCTGCTGTGGCCCTGAGATCGCCGAGGGGCACGCGCGACCGCACGCTCGCCCTCAGGCCTTCTCCCACACCGACACGTGCTTGGTGCTGTCGTTCGTGAAGGGCTCACCCTTCCACCCCGCCCACCGGTCCCGCAGCCGCATCCCGGCCAGCCGCGCCATGAGGTCCAGCTCGGCCGGCCAGACGTACCGGAACGGGATCGACCGGTACTGAGTCCGCCCGTCGACGACCGTCACGTGGTGCGACCGCATCCCCTGCGTCGCCACGTCGTACGTGTCGAACCCCAGCCGCCGCGGACCGACCCGGAACGGCACCGCGTTCTGCCCCGGCGGCAGTCTGCGCAGGTCGGGCACCCCGACCTCGATGACGAAGTGACCGCCCCGCACGAGATGGGCGGCGGCGTTGCGGAAGCACTCCACCTGCGCGTCCTGCGTGGTCAGATTGCCGATCGTGTTGAAGACCAGGTACGCGACGGTGAACCCGGGGCCGCCGACCCGAGCCGTGGCGAAGTCCCCGACGGTGACGCCGATGCCGTCGCCGCCCGGCTTGGCCCGCAGCCGCCGCACCATGGCCCGCGACAGGTCGATCCCGTGCACCGGCACACCCCGCCGGGCGAGCGGCACCGCGATGCGCCCGGTGCCGATCCCGAACTCCAAGGCCCGCGCGTCCCCTCCCGGCGCGCCCGCGAGGCCGGCGATCAGGTCCACGACAGGGTTGACGGCGTCCGCGCCGAACACCTCGTCGGAGGGGTCGTCCGAGGGGCCGTCGTAGTGCGCGGCGACGGCTTCCCCGAAGTACCCGTCGGGGTCGTCGACAGTCTCGTACTCGTCCACGAAGCCACTCCCGTCCCCGTCCCCGTCCCCGTCCCCGTTCCCGCTCTTGCTCTCGCTCCCGCTCCCGCTCCCGCTCCCGCTCTTGCTCTCGCTCCCGTTTCCGCTTCCGTCGTCCGAACTCATCGAATCCCCTCCGGGGTCGGGTCCGTGGCCAGTCGGGCGTGCAGGTGGGCGTCCCGGAACTCGTCCTGGCTCCCCTCGGCGAACGCCGCCCCGCGCATGAGCCCCTCGTACGAGAACCCGCACAGCTCGGCGATACGACAGGACGCGGCATGGCCGACGACGTGGTCGAGTTCGAGCCGGTGGATGCCGAGTTCGGTGAACGTCCAGCGGGCGGCGAGGTCGAGAGCCCGGGTGGCGACCCGGCGGCCACGGGCCTCGGGCAGCACCCAGTAGCCGACGACGGCCCGGCGCATGTGCGCGTCGATCCCGCTCAGCCCGACCTGCCCGAGGATCGCGCCGCTCTCCGCGTCCATGATCCGGAAGGCCACGGTCGTGCCCTCCGCGTCGGACTCGGCGCGCCGCCGCAGCGACTCCCGGGCGCCCTCGAAGCTCGCGTCCCACACCAGAGGGGTGTTCCACCGCCGGAAGTCGGGGTCGGTACGCCCCCGCAGCCACGCCTCGACATCGGCGTCGGACTCGGCGTCCCAGGCACACAGGCGCAGCCCGTGCCCGCACGGCCAGGGATCCGGCACACACTCATCAGTACGGCTCACCCGCCCATTGAAACGCGTACCCCTTCACCGACGCGCGCGAAATACGGGCACCACGAACTCCCCCGCTTCCCGGAACACCACCTCCAACTCCATCCCCATCCGGAGCCCACCGGCCTCCTCCTCGGCCTTCTCTCTTGCCTTCTCCCCGGGCGCCTCCACGACCTCGGTCATCATCCGGGGCCCCTCGACGAGGTCGACGACGGCGGGGACGTACGGAGTCCGCTCCCCGAAGGGCGGCAGGTCGTTGCGGTGGACGACGGACCAGGTGTAGAGCACGGCGCGCCCGGAGGCCTCCTCCCACCGCACGTCCTCGCTCCAGCAGTAGGGGCAGAACTCGCGCGGGTAGTGGTGGGCGCGTCCACAGCCCGCCGCTCC
Organism: Streptomyces sp. MNU76; assembly: GCF_020982545.1. Classification (GTDB taxonomy): domain Bacteria; phylum Actinomycetota; class Actinomycetes; order Streptomycetales; family Streptomycetaceae; genus Streptomyces. The sequence continues at coordinate 419,101 of NZ_JAJKLK010000022.1, forward strand.
GCACCGCCGCAGCAGCAAGCGCCCGTCGGCGGCGGCGTCCCAGTACGTACGACTGAGGCCGTCGGCCTCCGGCTGATCGAACCGCACGCCCTCGCCACCCCTCACCACCAGGCTCCCCTCACCACCGGGCTCCCTGACCCGTCAGAACAGCCCCAACGCGCTGTCCACCGACCACGTCTGCCACGACATCCCGAACAGCGCCACCACCGAGATGAGCGCCATCATCGAGTTCTGCCCCTGCTCGGCCCAGTCGTGGATCATCAGCACGAGATAGAGGAGATTGAGCACCAGCCCGCCGACGAGCGCGATCGGCGTGAGGAATCCGAGGATCAGCCCGAGACCGAGGGCGAGTTCGGCGTAGACGACGACGTACGCCATGACTTTCTGTCGAGGCCTGACCACCATGTCGAACCCCCCGCGCACCGCTCCCCACCGGTGCTTCTCCGCGACCCCGCCGCCCAGGCGATCCCGGCCCCTCCTGGAACCAGGCCCTCTTGTCCTTGTGCCGCCAGCTCTCCAGCCACCACAGCCCGAGCCCGATACGAAGCACGGCCACCCATTCGGCACCGCTGAGCCAGATCGTCTCCATGGACATCGCCCTTCCGCACCCACGCGGGAATCTGACGGTACGTCAGTTCAGCGGATGGGGGGCCGGCGCGCAAGGGGGCCGCTCCTCGTATCTGCTGCACCCCTCGGAGAGGGACGCACTCCTCACACCCGCGACCCGCTGGAGGGCACTCTCCCCACATTCCGACCGGACTACGCCACAGACCCCACCCACCCTCCTACACCCGTGATCAATCCGCAACCAATTCCGGTCTTGACCGAGACCCAACAAGTGAAGGCGTGAATACGCTCAGGCACATGGCCGACTCCACTGCATCCGCCGACTCCACCGCGCCCGCGGGGTCCGCGACCCCCGCCCTCGCCGACCGCCCCGTCTATGTGATCGGCGGCGGACCCGGTGGACTGGCCGTCGCGTACGCGCTGCGGGCCCGGGGCGTGCGGGCGGTCGTGCTGGAGAAGTCGGACAAGGTCGGGGCGTCCTGGCGGCGGCACTACGACCGGCTGCATCTGCACACGACCCGGCGCCTGTCGGCGCTGCCCGGCCTGCCCATGCCGCGCCGCTTCGGCCGGTGGACCTCCCGGGACGACGTCGTGCGGTACCTGGAGAAGTACGCCGAGGTGCACCAGCTGGAGATCGTCACGGGCGTCGAGGTCTCCCGTGTCGAGCGCGGCGCGGACGGCACCGGCTGGCTGCTGCACGCCACCGGCGGCCGCGAGCTGACCGGCGGCGCGGTCGTCGTCGCCACCGGCTACAACCACACGCCCCTCATCCCCGACTGGCCCGGCCGGGACTCCTACCAGGGTGAGCTGGTGCACGCCGCCGAGTACCGCAATCCGCAGCCCTACGCCGGCCGGGACGTCCTCGTCGTCGGCATCGGCAACACCGGCGCCGAGATCGCCGTCGACCTGGCCGAGGGCGGGGCGGCGCGCGTCCGGCTCGCGGTGCGGACGGCCCCGCACATCGTGCGCCGGTCGACCGCCGGGTGGGCGGCCCAGTACACGGGTGTCCTCGTACGGCGGCTGCCGGTCGCCCTCGTGGACCGGCTCGCCAAGCCGATGGCGAGACTCAGCGTGCCGGACCTGTCGGCGCACGGCCTGGCCCGGCCCGACACCGGCCTCTACTCCCGCGTGCACGAGGGTGCCGTCCCCGTGCAGGACGTCGGCCTCATCGACGCCGTACGCAAAGGGAAGGTCGAGATCGTCGGCCCGGTCGAGGGGTTCGAGGACGGCAAGGTCGTCCTCGGCGACGGCACCCGCGTGGAGACCGACGCCGTGATCGCCGCCACCGGCTACCGGCGGGCCCTGGAGGGACTCGTCGGGCACCTCGACGTGCTCGACGAGCGCGGGAAGCCCGTCGTACACGGCGCCCGCACTCCCGCGAACGCCCCGGGCCTGTACTTCACCGGCTTCACCAACCCCATCAGCGGCATGCTCCGCGAACTCGCCCTCGACGCCGAGAAGATCGCCAAGGCGGTCACCAGGACCGGCGGGGTCGCCACCCTCGACGCGATCACCGTACGAATCCGCACCGCCCGCTGACGGCCCCCTCCACATCGGACGCACACCACCGCCGGGCGAGCTCGCTCCCCCGATCACCGAGTCGTCGTTCGCGGACGACCCCGATCACCGGATTACTGTTCGCGGACGACCCCGGTCACAGGTCTGACCACCGCCCCGCGTGGGTACAACCTCCTTACTGCCGCGTAACTTTGCTCGCACACCCATTCCTGACACAGCGTCAGTTCAGTAGTCTTGAATCTGACGTGTCGTCAGATACGTGAACGTCGTCGCCACGTCACTGAATTGGCTGTCACACAGGAGCGGGCGGACCGATGCTTGGATCAACCCACGGCACCCTCACCACCGACTCCCGCCGGGCCCGGGCCATCGCGTGCGGCGAGCACCCCGCACAGGTCGTGCACGGCAGACCCGCCGAGGCCGGCGACCTCGATGTCAGCGGACGCCCGTTGTACGCCGACGTACCCGATCTGGACCGTTTCTTCCGCCCGGAGTCCGTGGCCGTCGTCGGCGCGTCGGACGCGGAAGGCCGGCCCAACACCGGGATCACCCGCCAACTGCTCGCCTGGTCCGAACGCGTGGGCGCCCGGCTCCACCCCGTGCACCCCACCCGGGAGTCGGTCTTCGGCATCCCTTGTGCCCCTTGCGTCGCCGCGCTGCCCGAACAGGTCGACCTCGCCGTCCTCCTCGTCTCCGACCCCCTCCCCGTGATCGGCGAACTGGCCGAGGCCAAGGTGAAGTTCGCCGTCGCCTTCGCCTCCGGTTTCGCCGAGACCGGCGCGGAGGGTGCCGCCGCCCAGGAGCGGCTGGCCGCCGCCGTGGCCCGGGCCGACGGCCTGCGGCTGCTCGGCCCCAACACCAACCTCAACGCCTTCGAGCGCTTCCGCGACGACCTCGACGGCCCGGCGATCGCGCTGATCACCCAGTCCGGCCACCAGGGCCGCCCCGTCTTCTCCCTCCAGGAACTCGGCATCCGCCTCTCCCACTGGGCCCCCACCGGCAACGAGGCCGACCTGGAGACCGCCGACTTCATCTCCTACTTCGCCGAACGCCCCGAGGTGGGCGCCATCGCCGCGTACGTCGAGGGCCTCAAGGACGGCCGCGCCTTCCTCCTCGCCGCCGACCGTGCCGCCCGGCGCGGTGTCCCCGTCGTCGCCGTCAAGGTCGGCCGCACCGAGACCGGCGCCCGCACCGCCGCCTCCCACACCGGCAAGCTCACCGGCGCGGACACGGTCGTCGACGCGGCGATGCGCCAGTTCGGAGTGATCCGCGTCGACGGGCTCGACGAACTCCAGGACACGGCGACCCTCTTGGCCAGGGCCCGGCGACCGCGCGTCCCGGGGTCGGCCGTACCGCGACCCGAAGGCGTCGTCGTCTATTCGATCTCGGGCGGCACGGGCGCGCACTTCGCCGACCTGGCCACCGAGGCCGGACTGCCCCTCCCCACGCTCTCCGAGGCCAAGCAGGCCGAGCTGCACCAGTGGATCCCCGACTATCTGAGCGTGGCCAACCCCGTCGACAACGGCGGCCACCCGGTGGGCGACTGGCGCGGCCCCCGCATCCTCGACGCGATCCTCGACGACCCGGAGGTGGGGGTGCTGATCTGCCCCATCACCGGCCCCTTCCCGCCCATGAGCGACAAGCTCGCCCAGGACCTGGTGGACGCGGCGGAGCGGACGGACAAGCTGGTCTGCGTGGTGTGGGGGTCGCCGGTGGGCACCGAGGCCGCGTACCGCGAGACGCTGCTCGGGTCGTCCCGGGTGGCGACCTTCCGCACCTTCGCCAACTGCATCACGGCCGTCCGCGCCCACCTCGACCACTCCCGCTTCACGGCCGCCTACCGCTCGCCCTTCGACGAGGCACCCCGCTCCCCCTCGCCCTCCTTCCGCAAGGCGCAGGCGCTGATGCGTCCGGGGCAGCAACTGAGCGAGCACGCGGCCAAGCAGTTGCTGCGGGCGTACGGCATCCGGGTGCCGCGCGAGCAGTTGGTGACCAGTGCGGCGGCGGCCGTACGCGCGGCGAGCCTCGTCGGCTACCCGGTGGTGATGAAGGCGTCCGGCGCGAGCATCGCCCACAAGACGGAGCTCGGCCTGGTGAAGATCGGCCTGACCTCCGCGAGCCAGATCCGCGACGCCTATCGCGAACTCACCGACATCGCCCGCTACGAGGACGTCTCCCTCGACGGGGTGCTGGTCTGCCAGATGGTGGAGCGGGGCGTGGAGATGGTCGTGGGCGTGACCCACGACGACCTCTTCGGGCCCACGGTCACCGTCGGCCTCGGTGGTGTCCTCGTGGAGGTGCTCCGCGACTCCGCCGTACGGGTGCCGCCCTTCGGCGAGGACCAGGCCCACGCCATGCTCGCCGAACTGCGCGGGCGGGCCCTGCTGGACGGGGTCCGCGGGGCTCCCCCGTCCGATGTGGACGCCCTCGTGGAGGTCGTGCTCCGCGTGCAGCGCATGGCGCTCGAACTCGGGGACCGGATAGCGGAGCTGGACATCAACCCCCTGATGGTGCTGCCGAGGGGGCAGGGGGCGGTGGCCCTGGACGCACTGGCGGTGTGCCGCTGAGCGCCGACGCGCGAGGAAGGCGCCCCACACACCCAGGACAACCATCACCCTCCGCAAGAATCGGAGCACCCACATGTCCGCTTCCCCCCTTGAACATCCCGAAAAATCCCGTGACTCATTGATACGGCACGCCACTGACAACGCCGTCTCGTGGATCACGCTCAACCGCCCCGAGGCGATGAACGCCCTCACCTCCGACCAGCGAGAACACCTCATCCGACTCCTTTCGGAGGCCTCCGCCGACCACGCCGTGCGCGCGGTGGTGATCACGGCCACGGGCCGCGGCTTCTGCGCGGGCGCGGATCTGCGGGGCTCGGCGACGGACGGCGGGGAGCGGGTGCCCGGCGACGTCGCGCGCGTCATCCGGCTCGGCGCCCAGCGCCTGATCGCGGCCGTACTCGACTGCGAGAAGCCGGTGATCGCGGCGGTGAACGGCACCGCGGCCGGTATCGGCGCGCACCTCGCCCTCGCCTGCGACCTGGTCCTGGCGGCCGAAGAGGCCCGTTTCATCGAGGTGTTCGTCCGGCGCGGGCTGGTCCCCGACGGAGGCGGCGCGTATCTGCTGCCCCGCCTCATCGGCCCGCAGCGGGCGAAGGAGCTGATGTTCTTCGGCGACGCCCTGTCCGCCGCCGAGGCGGAGCGCCTCGGCCTCGTCAACCGGGTCGTCCCCGCCCAGGACCTGGAGAAGACGGCCCGCGAGTGGGCGGAACGCCTGGCCGCCGGCCCGACCCGGGCCCTTGCTTCGACCAAGCACCTGGTCAACACCTCCCTCGACACCGACCGCGCCACCGCCTTCGCCGCCGAGGCCGCCGCGCAGGAGATCAACATGACGACGGCCGACGCCCAGGAGGGCGTGGCGAGCTTCGTGGAACGACGGACACCGCGCTTCGAGGGCCGCTGACGGCCGAGGCGAGCACGGGTACGGGTCGCCGAGGAGCCTCGGCACGAGCCTTCACTTCTGACGGTCCGTCAGCTCTAATGGCTCACGTGATGGGACACGCGGGAATGGCGGCCGCCGCCGTCCGCTATCTGAGAGCGGCCCCGGCGGACAGGGGCCGTGGGGCGGCGCACGCGCCCCCGGTCGTCGATGCCCTGCCCCGCCCGGACCTGCGCTGCGTCGGCGAGCACGAGCGGGCACCGGTCGACCAGGCCGAGTTCCGCCGCGTCCTGGGCCACTTCGCGACGGGCGTCACGGTGATCACGGCCCCGGGGACCCCACCGGCAGACGCCTCCGAGGCGCACCCCGGTGAACGCACCGGCACGCGGCCAGGGGAGCGCACCGGCACGCGTCCCAGTGAGCGCACCGGCGCGCACGCGGGCGGCGACCTCCCCGGGCAACTCTCCGACCGCCCCGCCGGCTTCGCCTGCCAGTCCTTCTCCGCGCTCTCCCTCGACCCGCCCCTCGTCGTCTTCATGGTCGGCCGTACGTCGACGACCTGGCCCCTGATCGCCCGCGCGGGTGTGTTCTGTGTGAACGTACTCGGCGCGGACCAGGGCGAGTTGTGCCGGCGCTTCGCGGTGAGCGGCGCGGACAAGTTCGCCGGCGTCGACCACACCCCGGCCCCCGCGACGGGCTCTCCCCGCCTCACCGGCGCCCCCGCCTGGATCGACTGCACGATCCAGGCCGTGCACCCCGGCGGCGACCACCTGATCGTGGTGGGTCGCGTGGAGTCCCTGGGCGCCGACACCGAAGCGACACCACCGCTGCTGTTCCACCGGGGCCGCTTCGGGGAGCTCAGGGCCTGAGGCCGGAGGCGGGCACCACTCCTTCGAGTGCATGCCGCGCGAACCAGGACCCTGGCTCATACGCTGCTCATAACGGCACATCCAGCGCCCGCTGCCCGAGCCTCAGACCGCGACCACGACCGCCGCGCGGGAGTCCATGTCCGTGCGCACGTTCACCCGCCGCTTCCGCGAGGAGGTCGACATCAGCCCGGGCCAGTGGCTCACCCAGCAGCGCGTCGAACGCGCCCGCCACCGCCGCTGTCGCAGCCACCACCCCTGTCGCAAACCCCAAGCCCCTCAGAACGTGAGCACCGCCCGGGCCACCCGCCCTCCCCGCGTCCTCCGCCGCCTTCGCGAAGTCCTCCACCGGATAGGTGGCCGTGACCAGCTCGTCCAGGAGCAGTCGCCCCTCCCGGTACAGGTCGGCGTAGAGGGCGATGTCACGCTGCGGCCGCGACGACCCGTAGCGGCAGCCCAGGATCGCCTTGTCCAGGTAGAGGGAGGAGACGAGGAAGGACGCCTCGGCGGTCGCGGCCGGCACCCCGAGCAGGATCGCCTGCCCGTGCCGGTCCAGCAGGTCGACGGCCTGGCGGATGAGGTCGACCCGCCCGACGCACTCGAACGCGTGGTCGGCGCCGGTCGGGAGGATGTCCCGCACCCCGTCCACGGACGTCAGGAAGTGCGTGGCGCCGAACCGCCGCGCCACCCCCTCCTTCTCCGGATTCGCGTCCACGGCGACGATCCGCGTAGCGCCCGCGAGCCGCGCGCCCTGCACCACGTTGAGCCCGATCCCGCCGGCCCCGATGACGACGACACTCTCCCCCCGGTCGACGCGGGCCCGGTTGAGCACGGCCCCCACGCCGGTCAGCACCCCGCACCCGATCAGCGCGGCGGAGGTCAAGGGGATGTCCTCCGGTATCCGTACGGCCTGCACGGCCTTGACCACCGTCTGCTCCGCGAAGGCGGAGTTGGCGGCGAACTGGAACACCTCCCGGCCGCCCCGCGAGAACGGCCGTGTGGGCCGCCCGATCGCCCGCCGGCACATGGTCGGACGCCCCCGGTCGCAGTCGGCGCAGGCCCCGCAGTTGGCGAGGGTGGACAGGGCGACGTGGTCCCCGGGCCGGACGTGCCGGACCCCGCCCCCACCTCCACGACCACCCCGGCCCCTCATGCCCGAGCACCACCGGAACGGGGAACGGGATGGTCCCGTCCACCACCGACAGATCGCTGTGGCAGAGGCCGGCGGCCGCGATCGCGACCCGCACCTCACCGGGCCCCGGCTCCCGCACGGCCAGATCGTCGACGACCTCGGCCCGCTTCCCGTCGAACACCACTCCGCGCATGGCCTCCACCCTTCGGTGTTCTCAGCCTCTCGGCTCCCTCGGCAGACCGAGCACCCGCTCGGCGATGATCGTGCGCTGCACCTCGTCCGAACCGCCGTAGATGGTGTCGGCCCGGCTGAACAGGAACAACTGCTGCGACGGGTCCAGTGCGTACGGCTCCGCCGCCGACCACTCCCGTGGGCCGACGGCCGCCTCCGCGCCCCGCACCTCCATCGCCAGCTCCCCGAGTCGCCGGTGCCACCGCCCCCACAGCAACTTGGCCACACTCGGCGCGCCCGGCTCCGCTCCGCCCTCCGCCCCGCCGAGCGTCCGCAGGGCGTTCCACCGCATGGTCTTCAACTCGGCCCACTGCCGCACGAGTCGATCGCGTACGACGGCGTCGTCCACCGCCCCGCTGTCCACGGCGGCCCGCACGACGCTGCCCAACTCCTGCTCGAACCCGATCTGTTGAGCGAGCGTCGAGACCCCGCGTTCGAAGCCGAGCAGGCCCATGGCGACCCGCCAGCCGTTCCCGTCGCCCCCGACGACATGCTCCGCGCGGGCGTGCGCCCCGTCGAAGAACACCTCGTTGAACTCGCTCGTCCCAGTCATCTGCCGGATGGGCCGCACCTCGATCCGCCCCGGCTGGTCCATCGGCACGAGCAGCAGCGACAGCCCGTGGTGCCGCTCGGAGCCCACCTCGGTCCGGGCCAGCACGAAGCACCAGTCGGCCTCGTGGGCGAGCGAGGTCCAGATCTTCTGCCCGGTGATCCGGTACGACCCGTCCCCCGCCCGCTCCGCCTTCGTCCGCACACCGGCCAGGTCGGACCCGGCGCCGGGCTCGCTGTACCCCTGGCACCAGAGTTCGTCGCCGCGCGCGATCGCCGGCAGGAACCGCCGCCTCTGTTCCTCGCTGCCGAACGCGATCAGCGTCGGCGCGAGCAGCTTCTCCCCGATGTGCCCGGAGCGGGCGGGTACGTCCGCCCGCGCGTACTCCTCGGCCCACACCACCTGTTGGACGAGCGTGGCCGTCCGGTTCCCGTACCCGCCCTCGCTCCAGCCGAGCCCGATCCACCCGGCGGCGCCGAGCGTCCGCTCCCAGGCGCGCCGCTCCGCGTGCACCCCGGCGTGCGCCCCCAGCCAGGCCCGCGCGTCCGCCCGGAAGGCCTCGTCCTCATCATCGAACCCGAAGTCCATGCCGCCTCCAAGATGACCGCCGAGCTGATGGTGGTGCGTGGTGGGTGAGTCCGGGTGCGTTGTCGGGTGCGTTGTCGGGTGCGGGTGCGTGGGGGCTTCTCGCGCAGTTCCCCGCGGCCCTGAACGACTCGGCCCCCGTGGCCCTGAAAGGCGACCGGCGACGGACCCGAAAAGCACGGGGCGCAGCCCCTGCTTTCAGGGCGCGGGGAACTGCGCGACCAGCCCCCACGCACCCGCACCCGCCGACGCACCCCGACCCCCACCCCCTCACGCGTTCGGCCGCTCCCCAGCCGCCGCCGCACGAGCCATCCCTCCACCCGCTCCAGCATCGGCATCGGATCCACCCCCACCGCCCCCGGCAGGAACTCCGCGATCCGCTCCGGCGTCCAGCCCCCTTCGGCGTACGCGGCACGCAACTCCCGCGGCTGTGCCCACACCGCGATCTTCGGCCCGGCGACCGTGTACACCTGCCCGGTGATCCCGGCCTCCCGGGCCCGCTCGGACAGCAGGTACACCACGAACGCGGCCACCTCCTCCGGCTCGCCGATCTCGGTCAGTTCCATCGGCACCCCCGCCGACATCCGCGTACGCGCGACCGGCGCCACCGCGTTCGCGGTCACCCCGTACCGGTGCAGGCCGAGCGCGGCGCTGCGCACCAGCGAGATGATCCCGCCCTTGGCCGCGCTGTAGTTGGCCTGCGAGACGGACCCCTGGTGGTTGCCGCTGGTGAACCCGATCAGGGTCCCGGCCCGCTGCTTGCGCATGACGGCGGACGCGGCCCGGAACACGGTGAAGGTGCCCTTGAGATGCGTGGCGATCACCGGATCCCACTCCTCCTCGGCCATGTTGAACAGCATCCGCTCCCGCAGGATCCCGGCGACGCACACGACGCCGTCGATCCGTCCGTACGTCTCGACCGCCGTGTCCACGACCCGCTGCCCGCCGGCCATCGTGGAGATGTCGTCGGCGACGGCGACCGCCCCGCCCCCGGCGGCCTCGATCTCCTTGACGACGGCCTCTGCGACGGAGCTGGTGGGTTCGGAGCCGTCGACGGAGACGCCGTAGTCGTTGACGACGACCCGCGCTCCCTCGGCGGCGGCGCCGAGGGCGACCGCCCGGCCGATCCCCCGCCCCGCTCCGGTGACGGCGACGACCTTGCCTGCCAGGAAATGTCCCACCCCGAGCCCTTCCCCTCATCACGTCACCCGGCGAACCGCTGTCCGCCGGACCGCTACCCGATGCCGTACATCTGATGCACTGTTATCTGACGGGTCGTTAGATTTGCTCGTACGGCGATTCTACGACCCGCCGGATACGCCACCACAAGCCCCCGGGGAGGCCCGATGTCATCACCCACGGAGTTCGCCGCGTTCACGGACATCGCCAAGCGCGTGAACAACTGGGGGCGTTGGGGGGCGGACGACGAGATCGGCACACTCAACCTGATCACCGACGAGGTCGTCCGGCAGGCCGCCGCCTCGGTGCGTTCCGGTCGCCGCGTGCCGCTCGCGCTGCCCCTGCAGCAGGACGGCGTGCAGACGGGGATGATGCCGGGCCGGGTCAATCCGCTGCACGCGATGGTGCAGATCAACCAGGAGATCTTCGGCCCCGGCACGGTCGCGTGCAGCGACGACGCGGTGACCATGGGGCTCCAGTCGGCCACCCACTGGGACGCGCTCACCCATGTTTCGCACTCGGGCCGGATCTACAACGGCCGCCCCGCGGACACGATCACCCCGCACGGCGGCGCGGCCTTCGCCGGTATCGACAAGGCGCGGCACATCGTCTCGCGCGGCGTCCTGCTGGACGTTCCGAGCGCCCTGGGGCTGGCCGACGACCGGCTGCCCGGCGGCCACGCCGTCACCCCGGAAGACCTGGACGCCGCCGAGGAGTTGGCGGGCACCCGGGTCCGCGCGGGCGACATCGTACTGGTCCGCACCGGGCAGATCCGGTCCTACCTCGCCGGGGACAAGCACGCGTACGCGTTCCCGTCGCCGGGGCTGTCGCTGCGTACCCCCGAGTGGTTCCACGCGCGTGATGTCGCGGCCGTCGCCAATGACACCCTGACGTTCGAGATCTTCCCTCCGGAGGTCGAGGACCTGTGGCTGCCGGTGCACGCGCTCGACCTGGTCGAGATGGGCATGCCGCAGGGCCAGAACTGGAACCTGGAGGAGTTGTCCACAGCCTGTGGACAACTGGGGCGGTACGACTTCCTGCTCTCGGCGATGCCGGAGCCGTTCGTCGGGGCGACGGGCACACCGGTGGCACCGATCGCCATCCTGTAGGCCCGCCTCCCGCGGGCACGCGCAGGCCGACTGGCGGCGCGCCGCCCGCCCGGAGCGGGTGTCTCGAACGTCCCGCACGGCACCGCGCGCCGCCATCCGGCTTCGGCGTACCCGCCCTTGTTTCCCCGGGCCCTGCGGGGAGCCGGTGCCGAATCACGACCCACACTCGTCGAGGGCCTCCGTCACCGTGACCCTCGTCGTCCCCTCGCGGCGAATCGCTGAACACAAGCGTGATCAAACGGACATGGCGCGTCAACACCGTCGGGGGCTCAGCCGTGTGGAACCGGCGTCGCGGCGGTGCGTACGGAAGCACGTCCCGGCGCACGGATCGGCTGCCGCCGGGGACCGAACAACGCCGTGCGCTCACGCGCAGGCGCGTGCGGCGCGCATGTAGGTGACCGAGTGCGCCTGCCGACTCGGGAGTGCGCCTCACCGCGCGACCGCAGGCGGTATGTGGCTGATCGCGCAGTTCCCCGCGCCCCTTGAGCAGGGGCTTCGCCCCTGCCCCTCACCCCGGGCTACACCACCTCGTACGCCAACTCCTCGTACGCCAACCCCTCGCGCACCGCCAGGCTCTCCCGGGCCACCGCCGCCACCCCCGTGACCGCACCGCACGCCGGATGGACCGCGGGAGTCACCACGCCGCCACCGCCCCCGAAGCCCGACGCGCCCACACCGCTCGCCGCCCCCGAAGTCCCCGGCACCACCCGGTCCAGTTCGCACCAGATCCGTTTGCCGACGCCCTCGTGGCTCCAGCCCCAGCGGTCCGCGAGGACGTCGACGAGGGCGAGGCCGCGCCCGCCCGTCTCGTCCCCGTCGGCGCACCGCGGGGCCGGCGGACACGCGCTGCCGTCGACGACCTCCAGGCGGACCTTGCCGATCACGCCGTCACGGAGGCCGGACAGCAGCAGCCGCAGCAGCGCCGGACGCCCGGTGTGCACGACCGCGTTGGTGACCAGCTCGGAGACGAGGAGGATCAGCGTCTCGGCGAGCGGCTCGTCGTCCCCTATACCGGACCCGGAGAGCCGTGCACGGGCCCATCTCCGTGCACGACCCACCTCTGCGGGGTCGGGCCGGATCTCCAGCTGCACTTGAAGCACCTGCACCGCTCACACCATCCGAACCGGCGGACACATCGCCGCACGCCCCTCTGGGGCCACGATCGTGGTCATCTGCTGCCTGGCCGACGCCACCGCCGTCGACACCATCGACACCGGGATCACGGAACGTGATCCCCTTACAGGACAGCATGGTTGACGTACAGTCACCCCAACAAGCGCTTCGGGCATATTCCAGCGCGAAGGAGTACGCATACGACATACTGTGCGACGCTCATCGCGGGGAGTCGAACAGACCGGGGCGTCGAGACTCCGGCCCACTTCACGAGCGCCGGGCACCGCTGGATCCGGGGCCGCCACAGGGGCAACACCGACTCGGCTCGACCTCGGAACCACTCGCATCCACCAGAAGGTACCGGAGCGGGACTCCGACTCCAGGCCGTGACAAGTCACGCCTAGGACACAACACGATATCAACGCTCGGTAATTCCGGTATGCCACGATCCGCGACATTCGACCGGGCGGCTGCCACGCATTCCCCTTCCCGCCCTGGTCAGCACCCTCAACTCGCGTCGATCAGCAGTTCTCCAGCCAACATCTCCTCACTCTCGGTGGTCGATCCGCCACGTTCCGCCCGCACCCACGCACGCTTCAGACACAGGTGTACGTCGGCCTCCCAGGTGAACCCCGAACCGCCGTGGACCTGATGGGAGTCGCGGGCCCCGCGCACCGCCGCCTCGTCGGCCAGCAGCCTGGCCGCCGCGATGTCGACGGGGTCCAGGGTCACGGCCGCCGCGTACACCGCCACCCGCGCGACCTCCACCCGGACCAGCAGTTCGGCGCAGAGGTGCTTGACCGCCTGGAAGGCGCCGACCGGTCGCCCGAACTGCTCCCGGGTCCGGGCGTGTTGCACGGCGGCCTCGCAGGCCCGCACGGCCGTGCCCAACTGCTCCGCGGCGGTGAGCAGTACGAACAGATCATCAGGACGGACGGCGGAACGGCTCCCCGGCACCCGGTGCAACGGCGTCAGCGGATCCACCGATCGCAGCGGTACGGCCCCGGCCGCGTCCCCGGTCACCACATCGGCCTCGTCCAGCCACTCCACCAGACCGCCACCCCCGACAGCGGTCACCACGGTCTCCCCCGTCGCCGCGCCCGGCACCGCGCCCGCCGCGAGATGGGTGGCCACGAGCGGCCCGGGCAACAGTGCGCGCCCCGCCTCCTCGAACACCAACACGGCCTCCGGCACCCCGAGGCCGACCCCCCCGTCCTCGGCCAGCCGCAAGGAGAACAACCCCACCTCCCCCACTCCGCCACAGCCCCCGATCCAGCCCGCCGCCCCCGTCGACGGCGGCCCGCAACCTCCGCCCCGAAGCGCCGAGCCAGCACCTCCCGGAAGCCGCTCTTCAACACCCTCTGATCCTCGGTCAGTCGAAACCGCACAAGCCACAGCCCCTCTTCACCACCGACCACTTCTCAGGGGCGCGGGGAACCGCGCGAGGCCCCACCGAACCGGCACCCGCCAACCCACCTCAGCACCCCGACCCACTAGGCGCCCCCGTCCCCCACCCCTTCGGCAACCCCAAGATCCGCTCCCCACGATGTTCCGCTGAATCTCCGACGTCCCCGCCGCGATCGTGTACGACAGCGAACTCAGGCGGTCGACAACCCACCCGCACCCCAGATCGAGCGCACCCGCCCCCAACACCTCCGCAGCCACCTCGTACAGCTCCTGCCGAGCCCGCGAATACCGCAGCTTGAACACCGAGGCCCCCACCCCGGCACCCGCCTCCCCGCTGACGTTCCACTGTGTGAGCCGCCACAGCGCCCGGAACTCCGCGTGCAACCGCCCGAGCCGCCGCCGCACCCCGGCGTCGTCCCAGACCCCGTTCGCCCGCGCCTGTCTCGCGACCTCCCCCAACACCCGTCGGCAGGCCACCACTTCACCCACGAATGCCGTGCCCCGCTCGAACGACAGCGTCACCATGGTCACCCGCCACCCGTCGTTCTCGTCTCCCACCCGGTTGGCGACCGGCACCCGCACCTCGTCGAGGAACACCTCGGCGAACTCCGTGGACCCGGCGAGCGTGCGCAGCGGCCGCACGGTCACGCCGGGCGCGTCCATCGGCATCGCCAGCCAGGAGATGCCCCGGTGCTTCGGCGCCCGCCCGTCCGTCCGCACCAGCAGCTCGCACCAGTCGGCGACCTCGGCGTGCGAGGTCCAGATCTTGGACCCGCTGACGACGTACTCGTCCCCCTCCCTGCGCGCACGCGTCCGGAGCGCCGCGAGGTCGGACCCGGCGTCCGGTTCGCTGAACCCCTGGCACCACACCTCCTCGCCCCGCAGGATCGGCTGCAGCCAGCGCGCCCGCTGTTCGGCGGTGCCCTCGGCGGCGATGGTGGGGCCGGCGTGCAGCAGCCCGACGAACCCCGCGCCCACGTACGGGGCCCCCGCCTTCTCGGTCTCCTCCAGGAAGATCAGCCGGGTGGTCGGCGAGGCGTCCCAGTGGACGTCGGCGTACCCGGCGTCGTACAGCGTCCGCTGCCAGCCGAGGTCGTAGGCGCGCCGCCCCGGCCAGTCGTCGGGCGACGGCTTCGGCGGCAGCGAGGGGAGCGTTTTCGCCAGCCACTCCCGCAGCCGCGCCCGGAACGCCTCCTCCTCCGGGCTGTACGCGAGATCCATCGCCCGAAGCCCTACTTGCCGAGGCCGAGGCCGAGGCTGCGGTCGCGGTCGCGGTCGAAGTCCAGACCGAGCATGCGGATCGCGTTCCCCCGCATCAGCTTGTAGACCGTCTCGTCGTCGAGGCCCTTCACATGGTCGAGGGCGACCTCCTTGGTGTGCGGGAAGGTCGAGTCGACGTGCGGGTAGTCGGTCTCGAAGGTCGCGTTGTCCCGGCCCACGACGTCCAGCGAGGCGACCCCGTGCTTGTCGCGGAAGAAGCAGCAGAACATCTGCCGGTAGTAGTACGTCGACGGCGGTTCGGGGATCAGGTCGCGCACCCCGCCCCAGGCGCGGTGCTCCTCCCAGACGTCGTCGGCGCGTTCCAGGGCGTACGGGATCCAGCCCATCTGCCCCTCGCTGTAGGCGAGTTTGAGGGTCGGGAACTTCACCAGGACGCCGCTGAAGAGGAAGTCCATCATCGAGGCCATCGCGTTGTTGAAGGAGAGCGAGGCCTGCACGGCGGGGGGCGCGTCGGGGGAGGCGGCCGGCATCTGGGAGCTGGAGCCGATGTGCATGTTGACGACCGTGCCGGTCTCCTGGCAGGCCGCGAAGAAGGGGTCCCAGTAGCCGGAGTGGATGGAGGGCAGGCCGAGGTAGGTGGGGATCTCGGAGAAGGTGACGGCCCGGACGCCCCGGGCGGCGTTCCGCTCGATCTCCTCGACCGCGAGGTCGATGTCCCACAGGGGGATGAGGCAGAGCGGGATCAGCCGGCCGCCGCTGTCGCCGCACCACTCCTCGACCATCCAGTCGTTGTAGGCGCGGACGCAGGCCAGGGCGACCTCCTTGTCGTGCGCCTCGGCGAAGGTCTGGCCGCAGAAGCGGGGGAAGGTCGGGAAGCAGAGCGAGCCCTCGACGTGGTTGAGGTCCATGTCCGCCAGCCGCGCCTTCGGGTCCCAGCAGCCGCGCCGCATCTCCGCGCGGGTGATCCCCTCCAGCGTCATCTCGTCCCGGTCGAACCCGACGGCCGCGATGTTCCGTTTGTACGGGAACTTGAGGTCCTCGTAGATCCACCAGTCGGTCGGCGGTCCGTCCGGGTCCATCGTGATCTGGTACTTGCCCCCGATGTACGCGAGCTCGCCGATCCCGGCAGTGAGGGGCTTCGGGCCCCGGTCGCGGTACTTCTCCGGCAGCCAGGTCTCGAAGAGGTGCGCGGGCTCGATCACATGGTCGTCGACGCTGATGATGCGGGGCAGTTCGGTCATGGGTCCCCTCCAGCGAGCCATTTCTGACGGACCGTCAGCTAGGTCCTCTCCAGCAGGCTAGTGGCGCACCTCTGGACCGACAAGGCGCCCGGCCCTACGCTCTGCCCACGATCTGACACATCGTCAGTTGAATGCGGCAGGGGGCCCTCCGTGACCGATGCGACCGATGCGACCGATGCGACCGGCGCGGCCGAGACCGCCCCCGTGCTCAGCGGGTCCGGCACCCTCTGGGAGCTCCTCGACCGCCGCGCCGGCCTCACCCCCGACCGGCCCGTCCTCCTCCAGGACGACCGCATCCTGACCTTCGGCGAACTGCGGTCCGGCGCCGAGCGGGTGGCGGCCGGGCTGTACGACCGGGGCGTACGCCCCGGCACGGTCGTCGCCTGGCAGCTGCCCACCCGCATCGAGACCGTCCTGCTCTCCTTCGCCCTGGCCCGCGTCGGCGCCGTCCAGTCACCGGTCATCCCCTTCTACCGCGACCGCGAGGTCGGCTTCGCGCTCCGGGAGTCCCGGGCGGAGTTCTTCGCGGTCCCGGGCGAGTGGCGGGGCTTCGACCACGCGGAGATGGCCCGACGGCTGGAGGCGCGCGGAATCTTCGAGGCGTACGACCGCCTCCCGGACGGCGACCCCGCGACACTGCCCGCTCCACCGGCCGACGGCACCTCCGTCCGCTGGATCTACTGGACCTCGGGCACCACCTCCGACCCCAAGGGCGTCCTGCACACCGACCGTTCACTGATCGCGGGCGGCTCCTGCCTCGCCCACGCCCTGCGGCTCGGCGCGGACGACGTGGGCTCGATCGCCTTCCCGTACGCGCACATAGGCGGCCCCGACTACATGGTGATGCTCCTGCTGTACGGCTTCCCGGCCGTGCTGTTCGAGCACTTCGCGCTGCCGGCCGCGCTGGAGGCGTACCGCAAGCACGGGGTGACGGTGGCGGGCGGGTCGACGGCGTTCTACTCGATGTTCCTGACCGAGCAGCGCAAGCAGCCGGGCGAACCGCTGATCCCCTCCCTGCGACTGCTCGCGGGCGGCGGCGCCCCGAAGCCACCGGAGGTCTACCACTGCGTCGTACGGGAGATGGGCGTACAGCTCACCCACGGCTACGGCATGACCGAGGTGCCGATGATCACGATGGGGGCGCCGGACGACTCGGCGGAGAACCTGGCGACGACGGAGGGGCGGCCGCCGGAGGGGATGGAGATCCGGATCGCGCCGGACGGGGAGGTGCGGCTGCGCGGGGAGGCCGTCTGCCAGGGGTATGTGGACCCGGCGCAGTCGGCGGCGGCCTTCGACGCGGACGGGTTCTTCGTCACCGGTGACCTCGGGCATCTCACCGACAGCGGCCATCTGGTGCTGACCGGCCGCCTCAAGGACGTCATCATCCGCAAGGGCGAGAACATCTCGGCGAAGGAGATCGAGGACCTGCTGCACCGGCATCCGGCCGTCCAGGACGTGGCGGTGATCGGGCTGCCGGACCCGGAGCGCGGGGAACGGGTGTGCGCGGTCGTCGAACAGCCGCCGGGAGCCGACGCGCTGACGCTGCCGGACGTCACCGACTGGCTGCGCGCGGAAGGGCTGTCCGTCCACAAACTGCCGGAGCAACTGGAGGCGGTGGACGCCCTTCCGCGCAACGAGACCCTGCGGAAGGTGCTCAAGTACAAGCTGCGCGAACGCTATTCATGACCGGGCGGGCCGGCGAGGCTCGCCGCTCCCGGCCGCCCGTCTGCTCCGGTTACTCCGGCACGGTGAAGAAGCGGGCGAACGCGTCGACGACCTCCACCTCGTCCACCTTCCCGTCGGCGTCGGCGTCGAGGGTGGCCGCGGCCGCGGCGGCGACCTCCGCGGGGGCGCCGAGGGCCTTGAGGACCCGGGCGGTCTCCTCGACCGTGGCCTTGCCGTCCCCGTCGGCGTCCGCGACGGCGAGGGCCGCGTGCAGGAAGGGGCGGGCGATCTCGGCGAAACGGTCGGGGTTGTCACGCAGCCGCTTGACCGCGCCGTTCACGAACTCGTCCCGGGTGATGCGCTGGTCGCCGTCCCGGTCCGCTATGCCGGCCATGCCCTGCCAGAAGGCCTCGGCGCCGCCGTACAGGGCCTGGCCCTTGTCCGAACGGGCGGTGGTGCCGAACTCGTTGAGAACCGCCTTGCTCGCCGCGCTGAAGTCCTCGCGGTCGATCCAGCCGTTGCCGTCCTGGTCGAAGGTGGCGAACCGGGCGGCGATCCTGCGCTCGTACTCGCTGCTGACCATGTCTCCTCGGGCCCGCCTTACGTCAAGTGGGGTGCTTCTCGGACGGAGCGTACGACGTCAGCGGCCCGGGCGGAGCGGGAAAGCGGCGCTTGTACCAAGACTGCGGGAATTCCGGGACAACTGTGTGGCCGCCGGGACACCCCAAGTGGGACATATCACACGTACGTACTGCTCATGGGAGGGGTGCGGCGTCAGGCCGACAGGGGGTCGGCCCGGTCGTCCGCGTCCGGCGCGACCGCCGAGGGGACGTCCGGATGGACGTCGAAGAGACGGCGTACCCCGAGGGCGGCGAGGACGCGGTTGACGTGCGCTCCCTCCGCCGGGCCGCCGCCCGCGTGGCCGTCGGCGGGGAGGATCAGCCGGAGCCGTCCCCGGCAGGAGCGCATCAGACGGCGGGTGGCGACCAGTACGCCCACGCCGCTGGAGTCGCAGAAGACGACGGCGGAAAGGTCGAGGACGAGACTTCGGCGGCCGTCGGCCACCGCCTCGTGCACCCGCTGACGGAGCACGGGCGAGGTGACGAGGTCCATCTCCCCGGACACACGCAGCACGGCCCAGTCCCCCTGCCCGTCCTGCTCGCCGTCGGTCACTTCGAACGCCACCGCGATGCCTCTCAGTCGCCGAACCGGAAGCCACTGCACCGCTTCCTGCTGCGCGGCTGCCCCGCCGTCGTTCCATGAAACACCGGGGGCCCGGCGAAAGCGCGGGGTAAGCGAGCCAATTCCAGGCCCTTTTCGGTGCGTTTTCCATCGAGTACGGTCACATGTGATCGAAGTTTGATCACGAATGGCTTCGGAACCGATCCGATCCGGGCCAGGACGAGCCTGACCCGGTTGGATTCGTGCAGATCAGGCACCTCATATGGTCGTACAGGCATACGAAAGGCGGGCGAACGCCCACGTGGGCGGTGTGGAAACGGCTTACCCGTGAGGCGCATACCACCTCCGGCCTCGCGAGGGGCGCGCATTGCCATAAAGGGGCGTGCGCGGTCAGCGGTGCCGACTACATTCGGGACGGCGGTGCGCACAGGCTGGAATCGAGCCGGAAGCGGACTGCCGCGGACCGGAGGTCGGTTCGGGGATCCGCCGACGGCCGAGCGGCGGCCGACCAGGCGGTCATGCAGGAACGGCGCAGGTGAGAGCAGGGTGAGGGGCTGTATGGCGACGACGGACGCACCGCCCCGCTGGGACCGCAGGATGCAGCAGCGGCTGGCGCGGGGCGAGGCGGCGGCGCTCGGTGAGCTGTACGACCGGTTCGCGTCCCTCGTGCACGGGCTGGCCCACCGTGTCCTCGGCGACGAGCGGGGCGCCGACGGCATCACCCGCGAGGTGTTCCTGCGCCTCTGGGAGAACCCCGAGGCGTACGACCCCAAGCAGGGGCCGCTGCGGTCCTGGGTGGCGGCACTGACCCACCGTCTGGCGGTGCAGCGGCTGCGGGCCGACGAGACCGCCGCGCTCGCCCGGGGCGGCGAGGGCACGGCGGAGGACCTGGAACGCAAGGTCCACCAGGCGTCGGTGGCGGCCCGCGCGGACTACATCGTGCAGGCCATGCCCGCCCCGCTGCGGGCCGCGCTGGAGCTGGCCTATTTCCAGCGCCGTGACTACCGCCAGACCGCCACCGACCTGGGCGTCACCGAGGACGAGGCCCGACGCCGCCTCCGCCTCGGCCTCCAGCTCCTCTCCACCGCCCACGACACCCGCCCTCCGGCACCCCACCCGAACCCGGGCCCTCACATGACCACCACGCCGAGCCCACACGGACCGCCCGAGCCGGAGAACGGGGAAACCCCACCCCGGCCCGCCCGATCGCGCCCACCGCCCCGACCGCACGACACCCCTCCGCCCACGAAGCGGTCCCCGTCCACACCACCGGGCGCACCGGCCCCGACGAGCGGGACGAGGACGGATTCGGGGAGGGGCCCGGAAACGGGCTTGGCAAGGGTCCCGGGGCCGGCGCTGACGAGCCGACCGTGGCGAGCGGCACGGGCGGACCGAGCGAACCGAGCGGACCTGGGGAGCCGGGCGAGTCGGACGAGGCGCGCGGCTCAGGCGAGCCGGACGGGCCGGACAGGACAGACGGCTCCGGCAGGCCGGGGGGAGCGGCCGGACCGAGTCGGCCGGGCGAACCGGGCCGGCCGAGCCGACCTGGCGGTACGAGCGGACCGGGCGGGCCCGGGGAGCCGGGCGAGCCGCGTGGGCCTCAGGGTGGCGGTGGTGAGCCGGTGCGGCCGCCCCGCATACCGCTGCCGCGCACCTCCGTGGAGGACACCGGAATGCCTCTGCCCGACGCCACGCCGAGCCCCACCACGGAGACGCCCACGCCGACTTCCCCTTCCCCGGTGCTCCCTTGCCGCCCGGCTCTTCCGGGTTCCCCGGCTCCCGCCCTCCCTCGTGCTGGAACACCGGGTGCTGAAGGCGTTGCTCGGGGCCTGGGCCCTCGCGGTGTGCTCCGCGGAGGAGGCGCTGGCGGTGGAGGAGCATCTCGGGGTGTGCGGAGGGTGCGCGGACGAGGCCCGGCGGCTGCGGGAGGCCGTGGGGCTGCTGCACCCGCCGGAGAGCCTCGACCTCGACCCGGCCCTGCGCACCCAGGTACTGGACGCCTGCCTGGGCCGCCGCCCACCCCGTATCCCCGTCCCCGCTGGGCCGCCCCTTTCGACGCGGAGACGGCCCGGCTGGACGCCCTGCTCCAGGACATCGGCGCCGCCGACTGGCACGCCCTGTCCGGCTGCGCTGGTTCGAGGGCGAAGGCCCGGTGGACCGTCGTACGACCGTCGCCGGGGTCATCGCCCATCTGCTCACCGTCGACGGGCTCGTCGCCACGGCCCTCGGCCTGGAGGACCCCCTCGCCCCGCTCACCCCGCCCGACGGGCTCGAACCGGGCCCCGACAAGCCCGCTGTCGCTCTCTCCCCGGCCGCTCGCACCGAGGCGTACTGGAAGGCGTCCCACTTCCCGCCCACCCGCGCCCTGCGCGCCTGGCGGCAACAGAGCCACGACATCGTCCGCACCACCTCGTTCACGAACAGCGACGACCCCGACGGCTCCGGCACCCCCGGCAGCCCAGGCCGCCTGACCGTCCCGTACGGCGGCTTCGAGCTTCCCCTCCAGGACGCGATGATCGATCGGGCGTTCGAGTGCTGGATTCACGCGGAGGACATCGCGGAGGCCGTGGACTACCCGTACGAGCCGCCCTCCGGCCGTCATCTGCACGGCATGATCGACCTTGCGGCCCGCATGCTGCCGGTGTCGCTGGCCGAGCGCCGCAGGACCGGGCTCGCGTCCCCGCCCCCGCCCGGCCGTCACCTCGTACCGGCCGGCACCCCTGGCCGCAGCCTCCGCCTGGAGATCGAGGGCTCCGGCGGCGGTGAGTGGCTGATCCCCCTCGACTCCCCCGCGGCCCTCGGCTCCGCCGACCACGAAGTGGCCCACGTGGCCCTGGACGGCGTCGAGTTCTGCCGGCTCGCCGCCGGGCACGTACCTCCGGAGGAGGCGGCCGCCGGACAGGGCGGCGACCGGGAGGCGATCAGGGACGTGCTCTTCGCGGCGGCGGCCCTGAGCCGTATGTAGACCCGCGGCCGGTGAACAGCCGGTGGTGCTCAGACCGGTGGTGTCAGAGCTGCCAGACCAGCAGCGCGTGACCCTCGCGGGCCGCCGCGCCGAAGTACTCCACCAGCTGTCCGTACACGAACCGCGTCATCTTCAGGGCCTGGGCCTCGTCCCAGACGGGCGGGCACAGCCCCGCCTCGACGACATCACCCGGCTCGACGTACGCCAGGAGCCGGTCGATCGGCAGGTCGGCCAGCCCACGGGCCGCCACGCCCACCTGCTCGGCGGTCAGATAGCCGTAGTCCCCGTACACGGGGT
Organism: Streptomyces sp. MNU76; assembly: GCF_020982545.1. Taxonomy (GTDB): domain Bacteria; phylum Actinomycetota; class Actinomycetes; order Streptomycetales; family Streptomycetaceae; genus Streptomyces. The sequence continues at coordinate 441,373 of NZ_JAJKLK010000022.1, forward strand.
CCGCGTAACGAATCCGCTGCTCACCGTGGCTGACGTCCACGGGGAACCCGGCACGTCCCAGCAGCACACGGAGCAGGGGCCAGGCCATGTCGCTGGCGTAGTAGAGCGCGTCGGCGGGCCCGGGCTCGAAGTGCTCCTCGCCCTCCCGGACGTCCTCCATGAGGTTCCACGCCCAGTCGAAATCCTGCTGGACCCGCTCCAACTCCTCGGCCGTCAGGCGGAGGTACTCCCCGATGGAACCCATGTGCCCGGCCTTTAGGCGAAGACGACCGTACGGCGCCCGTTCATCAGGATGCGCCGCTCGGCGTGCCACTTGACCGCCCGCGCGAGCGCCTGGCACTCCACGTCACGCCCGACCGCGACGAGCCCCTCGGGCGTCACGCCGTGGCCCACCCGCTCGACCTCCTGCTCGATGATCGGCCCTTCGTCGAGGTCGGCGGTGACATAGTGCGCCGTCGCGCCGATCAGCTTCACCCCGCGCGTGTGCGCCTGGTGGTACGGCTTCGCGCCCTTGAAACTCGGCAGGAAGGAGTGGTGGATGTTGATGATGCGTCCGCTGAGCTGCTTGCAGAGGTCGTCGGAGAGGACCTGCATGTAGCGGGCCAGCACGACCAGCTCGACGTTCTCCTCGCGCACGATCTCCAGCAGCCGCGCCTCCGCGTCCGCCTTGGTCTCCTTGGTCACCGGGATGTGGTGGAAGGGGATGTCGTACGACCCCACCAGCTCGGCGAAGTCGGTGTGGTTGGAGACGACGGCCGCCACCTCCACCGGCAGGGCGCCCGTGCTCGCCCGGAAGAGCAGGTCGTTCAGGCAGTGCCCGAACCTGCTGACCATCAGGACGATCCGCATCTTCTCGTCGGCCAGGTTGATCTGCCAGTCCATCTGGAAGGAGTCACCGATCGCGGCGAAGCTGGCCCGCAGCTTGTCCACGTTCACCGGGGCGTCCGCCGAGAAGTGCACGCGCATGAAGAACAGACCCGTGTCGTGGTCGCCGAACTGCTGACTGTCCTCGATGTTCCCGCCGGTCATGAAGAGGTAGCTCGACACGGCGTGCACGATGCCCGGCTTGTCGGGGCAGGCGATGGTGAGGACGTACTGGTCGGCGGGCGCCGCGGCTCGGGTGGACTGCTCGTTCATGCCCGACAGGGTCCCATATGGCGTACCCCTGTCGGCAACCGTCCCGAGGGCCGGACCGCGGGCCCGAAGGCCGGACGGATGACCCGACCGGCCGGACGGCTCCCCTACGCCGCCCTGGTCATGATCCGCAGCACTTCGAGCGTGCGCGGCGGTGTGTCCGGGTCCTCGCCGTCGCTCATCGAGAGCCGTACGTGGGCCTCGCGGGCGGCGCGGACGGCCTCGGGCCAGGCCTCGTGGTCGAGGTACGCGGAGACGGGCGCGTCCGGACCCACCTGGTGCATGATCCGCAGCACGCGCAGCACGGCGGTGTCGACGAGGGCCGCCTCCTGGGCGTCACGGAAGATCGTGCCGACGTACTTCTCGGCGGACCAGTTGTCCAGCCAGGTGTCCTCGACCAGGCGGTACACGGCGTCGGTGACGTCCCCATACCCGTCGGCACCGGCCAGCCAGACGTTCTGCTGGAACGCGGGGTCGGAGAGCATGTGCAGCGCGGAGCGCACATTGCTGCGCCAGCGCCACCACGGCATGTCATTCAGTGGCATGCCGCCCATGGTGAACGAGCGACGCCCACGACGGGAAGGGGTCTCCGGGCCTTGGACGGTCATCGGTCACGCATTCCTCTCTGCAACCACTCGAAAATACGATCGTAGCTCCTCGCAATTCACCTCCCGGTCACCCCGCGTTGACCATCCGTCACGCCCGGGTTGGTGGTGTGGCGGAATCGTGCGGAGCCATGACTGGCTTCCAGGCACGACGGACACCGCAGACCCCAGGCCCTCCCCCAAGCCGCGCCAAACGCCTGGTCAGAGCCACCACGCTGGCGGCGTGTGCCTCACTCGTCGCCGGATGCGGGGTCATCCCCGGTACCACGGGGGGTACCGGGGACGGCCCCGTCACCGTCATGACCTGGGCCCCGGAGAAGACCGCCGCCACCAACAAGCCCGGCATGCCCGCGATGGCCAAAGCGTACGCCCGCTGGGTCAACGCCAAGGGCGGCATCAACGGCCGCGAGCTGCGGATCCTGACCTGCAACGACCGGAACGAGACGGTGACGGCCGCGAAGTGCGCCCGCCGTGCCGCCGACGAGGACGTCGTCGCGGTCGTCGGATCGTACAGTCAGCACGGCCGTTCCTTCCTCGCTCCGCTGGAGTCGGCGGGCATCCCGTACATCGGCGGCTACGGCGTCACCGACGCCGAGTTCGCCAGCGCCCTGTCGTACCCGGTCAACGGCGGACAGGCCGCCCTGATGGCCGGTCTCGGCGAGCAGCTCGCCGAGGACTGCGGCCCGGTCGCCCTCGTCCGCCCCGACTCGATAGCCGGCGACCAGCTGCCGCTGCTGCTGGACTCGGGGCTGCGGTCCGGGGGCCACGGCGGGTCGGAGGACCAGCTGGCCGCGGAGGACGCGACCGAGTACGGGGGGCACGCCCGGGAGGCGCTGCGGCGGGCCAGTACCGAGCCGGGCCGGGAGGGGTGCGTGGTCCCCGCCCTGGGTGACCGCACCTTCACCTTCATGGACTCCTTCCGCCGCGACCGCGCGGACTTCCCGGACGTCCGTACGGGGACGGTCCTGGGCAGCGTCGACCAGACGGTGATCGACGCGACCGGGGGGAAGTCGGGGCCGTACGAGGGGGCGTACGTCACCGGCTGGTACCCGGTGGAGAGCGACAAGCGGTGGGACCGGATGAAGGAGGTGATCCGGGAGCACGCGTTCGGCGACAACCGGATCGACCCCGCGGACCCGGGGGTGCAGACCACGTGGATCGCCTACACCGTGCTGACGGCCGCCCTCCGGAAGATCGGTGACGGAGAGGTGACCGCGTATGCGATCCGTCGTGTCCTCGACGACGGTCTGAAAGTCAGCACCGGCGGCCTGACCCCACCGCTCAGCTGGCGCTTCGAGGACCTCATCGCCTCCGCCGGCTTCCCCCGCCTCATCAACCCCGAGGTCACCTTCCAGATGGTCCGCAAGGGCCAACTGATCGCGGCCCGAAGGGACTTCGTGAACGTGGAGAAGACCTTGGTGGAAGCAGAAAACTGACGGCCCCGCCGGAGCCCCGGGCCCGAGGCACGACAGACGAGGGGCTCCGGGGGTGTGACGGGCAGGGCCCCGGGTGTGACCGGCGAGAGGCCCCGGGGCCGGGTTCCTACAGCTGGACCGCTTGGCGTTCGGTCAGGGTGTAGGTATTGGCGATCTTGTTCCAGAGTTCGGCGGCCTTGGTCTTCTCGGCGCTGGCCGTGGCGCTGGCCTGGTTGCCGGCCTGGGTCTGGCCGGTGGTGCGGGCCTGCCCCTTCCTGCAGCCCTTCTTCTTGGCGGTCTGGTCCGCCCACGCGGCGTAGTGGTTGTCCGCGGAGGCGGACGCCTTCCAGGCGTTGGTCAGCGAGGTGGTCAGGGCCTCGTGGTCCGGCAGCCGGTCGACGGAGAGCTCGCCGAGCCGGGTGACCAGGTCGGTGCGCTGCTTCGCCGCGTCCCGCAGGTCCGTGGCGGCCTGGCCCAGGTTGGAGCAGGTCTTGATGTTCGCGACCGCCTTGATCACGCTGCTCCGGCTGTCGCCGCTGTCCGCCAGCAGCTTGTCGAGCGCGACCGCCTGCTCCCGCGCCGGATCCGCCGACGCGGACGCCGACTGCTCGGGCGTCCCGGACGCCGACACCGGCTTGTTGTCGCTCGGCTGCGACTCGTCCCCCGACCCGGCCATCAACGCGCCCGCCCCGATCCCGAGCACCGCGATCCCCACACCGACGAGCGCGATCAACGGCACTCGCGATCTCGTACGACCGCCCCCACCGCCCCCGCTCTCGCGTCTCTGGGAGGCCCGCCCGGTATGACCACCGTGGCCACCGTGACCACCGGGTCCACCGTGGCCGCCCGGACCCCGCGGCGGCTGCGGGGCGGCATGACCGGGGTCGATCTTCGGCAACTGCTGAGTGGACCCGGGAGCACCACCGGCCCCCGGCTCGTTCCGGAAGAGGCTGTCGAACACGTCCGGCTGCTGCTGACCCTGCTGCGCTCCCGGCGCACCGTACGACCGGGGGCGCGGCTGCGGCTGCGCGGCCACCGGCGGTATGTACTGCGTCGCCGCCTCGTCCGGATGCCCGGCGCCGTCGTCCGGTACCTGCCCGAGATACGTCGTGGCGTCCCCGGACGCCTCCGGCGGCAGCGCGCCCGGCCCGACCGGCGGCAGGAACTGCGTGGCGGCCTCGGCGGCGGGCGCCTGCGTGACCACCGGCGGTATGAACTGCGTCGCCGCCTCGTCCCCCGGCATGGCCCCGGCCCCCGGCACGAACGGTATGTACTGGGTCGCCCCCTCGTCCACGGGCGGCAGCGGCGCGCTCTGCTGCGGCTGCGGCGGCTGCTGCTGCGGTGCCTGGGGCGACGCCCCGGCGGACGGCACGGCCACCTCTCCCGCGACCGGCGGCAACGGCGCGCCCGCCCCCACCTCGCCGTACCCCGCGCCCCCGTAGGCCGCCCCTGGCGCCCCCTCGGGAGGCAGGGGCATCCCACTCTGGGTGCCGTAGCCCTGAGCGGCGGCCGGGCCGCTGTGGGCCCCGTACGTCTGACCGGCCGCGTCACCCTGGGGCCCGTACGCCCCCTGCGCGCCCTGCGCGCCGTACCCGGCGTGTCCGGCGTGTCCGCCCGCCGTGCCGTACGCGCCCTGCGCCCCGTGCGCTCCCCACTCCGGCGCGGGGGGCGCACTGTTCCAGTGGTCGGCCTGCGGCTGGGCGGAGGGCGCCGGGGTCTCCTCGGAGCCCCACTGCCGCTGCTGGTCCCACGGCTGAACCGCGGCCGGCGGCAGCGGGGCCGGCGGCAGATCTCTCGGGTGGAGCGGCGCCCCACCGTCCGAGGGCAGCACGATGCCTTCGCGCGCGGTCCGCGCCGAGGGCTCCTCGCCCTGTCCACTCTGCGTCACCGAGACTCCTACGAATGGGGGACTTGTGGAATCGTCGACTCACGCTACCGGGTCCGAACGACACCCCACGCACCACCCGCGCCCGAGCAGGACGGCTCCGCCGCCCTGACGAGGGGCGAAGCCCTTCCAAGGGGCGCGGGGAACCGCGCGACCAGCCCCCACCGGGCCCGCGGCCGCGAACAACGGAAGCCCCCCTGTCCGGCGCGGAGCGCCTACGCCGCCTGCAAGTCCATGCGCGCACCGAACTCCCGGACCACCGCCTCCTCCCGGAACGGCTCCAACCGCTGCTGGAAGTCCTCCAGATACTCGGCGCCCCGATTCGATCGCAGCGACCCCAGCAACTCCACCGCCTTCAACCCTGTGTGGCAGGCCTGCTCGACCTCCCGCTGCTGCACCTGTGCCGTGGCGAGCAGCACGTACCCGATGGCCCGCCGCCGCGCCCGCGATTCCGGATGCTTGGCCAACGACTCCTCGGCCCGCCGGGCGGCCGCCTCCGCCTGCCCCAGATCCCGGTGACAGTGCGCCAACTCGTCGGCCAGATAGGCCTCGTCGAAGTGCTTGATCCACACCGGGTCGTCCCCGGACGACGGATCCGCCGCCTCCAACGCGTCGACGGCCCGCCCCGCGGCCGCCTGCGCACCGCGCGCGTCCCCCAGCAACGCGTGCCCGCGCGCCTCCGCCGCGTGGAACATCGACTCCGCGCGCGGAGTCGCCCGCCCCCTCGCTCCTTCCTGCGCCGCGCGCGCCAACTGCGAGATCTCCCGCGGGTTTCCGAGCTGCGCGGCGAGGTGACTCATGGACGCGGCGAGGACATAGCCGCCGTACGCGCGGTCGCCCGCGGCCTGGGCGAGACGGAGTGCCTGGATGTAGTACCGCTGGGCGAGACCGGGTTGACCTGTGTCGACGGCCATGTACCCAGCGAGTTCGGTGAGTCGGGCGACCGCCGCGAACAACTCCCGTCCCACGGCCTCCCGGTAGGAGCCGGCCAGCAGTCCCGAGACGACGCTGTTGAGGTAGTGCACGACGACCGGCCGGATGTGCCCGCTGCCGTACTGGTGGTCGAGGTCCACGAGCGCCTGGGTCATCGCGCGCACGGCCGCCACGTCGGCGAGCCCCACCCTGGGCCCCGCCGACCGGGCCACCTGCGAGTCCGGCGCCGAGATCAGCCAGTCACGGCTGGGCTCTACGAGGGCGGAGGCGGCCACGGAGGAACCGGAGAGGAAGTCCCGCCGTCCCACGTCGCTGCGCCACAGCTCACAGACCTGCTCGATGGCTCCCAGCACCGTCGGCGAGAACTGCAGGCCGACACCGGACGCCAGGTTCTTGCCGTTGGCCATGCCGATCTCGTCGATGGTGACCGTACGGCCCAGCTTGCGGCCGAGGGCCTCGGCGATGATCGCGGGCGCCCGGCCCCGCGGCTGCTGTCCGCGCAGCCAGCGCGCGACGGACGTCTTGTCGTAGCGGAGGTCGAGTCCGTGCTCCGCGCCGCACATGTTGACCCGCCGGGCCAGCCCCGCGTTGGAGCAACCCGCTTCCTGGATGAGCGCCTGCAGTCGTTCGTTCGGCTGCCTGGCGACGAGCGGCCTTGCGGCCATGGCGTACCCCCTGTGGCTGTGGTGCCTTGCCCACGCACCGAGTTGACGTGCCTTCAGTGACCGCGCCCCGTCGCATACGTGTACCCACGTATCGAAAGGATCCGGCCTCGAAGATCAATGCCCCGCCGACATACCGAAGATGCGAGACATACCAGGATTGCCGGGGTAAACACGGATGCTGTACCCCACACGTGGCTACCCGGCTCACTCCGTGATCTCTCTCGCGCGCCCCCGGACATGCACCCATGCGCCCCGGGCCCGTTGACGATGCTCTCCCCCGCGCATGTGACATCCGTAACCCCTGATGACCGCTAGAGTTGTGTTCATCGTGGAAGAGACCATCGCGGGCCCTGAAGCTGCCCAAATCCCGAAGCAGCGTGGCGAATCGCTGCTGGACACCGCCGTTCGATACGCCGAAGAGCGCCATTGGGACGTGTTCCCCGGCACTTGGCTGGAAGCCGTCGACGGGGTGCAGATCTGCTCCTGCGGCAACGCAGCGTGCGCCACCCCCGGCGCGCACCCGGCGCGCGAGGACTGGGCGACCCAGGCGACAGGCAGTGCGACCGTCGCACGCCGCCTCTGGTCGAAGCAGCCGAACGCGTCGATCCTGCTGCCGACCGGCCGTACGTTCGACACGATCGACGTTCCCGAGACCGCCGGCCTGCTGGCGCTCGCCCGTATGGAACGCATGGAGCTGACGCTCGGTCCGGTGACCTGGACTCCGGACCGCCGTATGCAGTTCTTCGTGCTCCCGGGCGCGTCGGTCAAGGCCCCGGACCTGGTGCGGAAGTTGGGCTGGTCGCCGCTCGCGCTCGATCTCAAGGCGCTGGGCGAGGGCGAGTTCGTGGCCGCCCCGCCGACGCGCTACGGATCCCGGGGCGCCGTGCAGTGGGCCCGCCGCCCCACCCCGGCCAACCGCTGGCTGCCGGACGCGGAAGAACTGATCTCCCCGCTCGCCTACGCGTGCGGCCGGGACGGCCGCCGGTAACACTCCGGGGAGCCGCCCGCGTCCCCTTCCCCCCCAGTGGCCGACCGGGCCACTCACGTGATCCCCTCCATGCGGCACGTGCGATGACTGGGTACTGGGGGGGCGTATGGACAGGCAGGGCACCCTGCGACGCGGCATGAGAGTCGGTCTGCTGATGGCCTGCCTTCCGAGCCTGCCCTGGGCCGCTCTCGCCGTGGTGGTGGCCCCTGTGGAACTCCTCGGAGGAGGGGGCACCCGGCTCGCCGTCCGTGCCCTGCGGTATGCGGCTGTGCTCTCCGGAGGAAGCCTGGTCGTCGGAGTGCTGATGGGCCTGATCCTCGGCGGAGGCCTGGCGCTCGCCTCTCGCGCCGTCACTCGCGTGTGGGGACTCGCCCTCGTGGGAGGGCTGCTCGGAGCGCTGCTCTTCCCGGCCGAGTTCGTGGTGGTCACGCTGGGCACGGACGGGGCTTACGCACAGCTCGGGACGACCTTTCTGGCGTGGCCGGTCATGACGGTGGTGGCGGCCGCGCACAGCGCGGACATCGTGGGCCGGTCCCGCACCCGCGGCTGGCTCTGGACCCCAGGACCGGTACAGCGCCTCGGACGGGGCCGATGACACCGAGGGACACGGCCTTGCCGACCGACGCCGTCGCGGGTGACGGGACCGGAGCGTGGCTGGGCCCTCGTGCTCAGGCCGAGAAGCCGTCCAGGAACGGCTCTATCGCCGCGCGCCACGCGTCCGGCTGGTCGTAGTGGACCAGGTGGCCCGCGTCGGCGACCTCCGCGTACTGGCCGTGGGGCAGCACCCGGACCATCTCCTGGGCCTCGGCGCGTCCCAGCTCCCCGTCGAGGCCGCGGACGACGAGGGCCGGGCAGCGCACCTGGGTCAGCTCCTCCCAGTGCGCGTCGTAGACCCAGGTCTCACGGGTCGTCAGCATCTGCTCGGGTTCGAACACGGGCCGCCAGCCGTCGGGCCCCTCGTGCATGACCTCGGCGTAGAACTCGCCCCGGGACGGGCTGGGGCGCTCCACCCAGGGGTCGTCCTCGCCGAACCACTTGCGGACGTCGGCGAGGGTGGCGAACGGCAGCGGCCAGGCCTTGAACCAGTTCTCCCACTCGCGCTGCGAGGCGGCGCCGAGCGCCGAGGCCCGCATGTCGCAGATGATCAGTCCGCTCACCAGGTCGGGGCGGCGCGCGGCCAGCTGCCAGGCGGTCAGCGCGCCCATGGCGTGGCCGATGAGGACGACCGGGGCGAGACCCAGCTGTTCGACGGCGGCCTCGGCGTCCTCGACGTAGGCCTCGCGGGTGTACGCGGCCTGCTCGGGCTTCGCGCTCTGGCCGTGTCCGCGCTGGTCGAGCGCCACGGCACGGTGGCGTTCGGAGAGCCAGCGGGCGGTGGGGGCCCAGTGCGAGGCGCGGCCCATGAGGCCGTGCAGTAACAGCACCCCGGGCCGGGGTTCGTTCTCGCCGGTCTTGGGCGGGTCGCCGAACTCCCAGGCGGCGAGACTCACGCCGCCCGCTCCCCTCACGTCGATGCGCCGCACCATTGGCACCCCCCAGACTCCCGCCCGGACCGCTCGCTCCCGCCTCTCGCTCTCGCTTCGAGCCGGCCGGTCCACTCGTCCCAACTGCTGTCGTACCGCTGTCGTGCTGCTTCCGTAGTGCATCCGCTGTCGCTTCCGCCCTGGCCCTCGCCGTCGCTCGCCGTTGCTCCAGCTGCTGTCGTGCGCCGTGCGTGCCGCTCGGACGGCGAGCACTTGTGTTACAGCGTGCATATCGGTTGACACGTTACGTGTGGGGCGCTCGCATCAGTCATGGCGCGGGTCACACAGCGACACGCCACCCACGTTATCGAATACACATTCGAAGATGCCGCTCTTGGCGACAACACCCCTCATTCGAGTGACCTCCCTCAAGGATTGCCCGCCGCCGCCGAGGGGAGATCTTCAACGGGAGGCGGACCGCTCGGGGAAAACGGTCCGAGGGGGATGACCCTGGGAGCTCGGGGCTCCGGGTCAGCACAGGGGAGGACAGGCCCCGGCGCCGCACGGCGCCGGGGCCCTCCTCACGTCCACGGCACATCCGCCCCGCCCCCTCCCTCACCACCCGGGATCCTCGTCTCGGGCGGCCAAGAGCCCCTCAGGTCATATGCCTCACGCGCAAGCCTCGCATGCGAAGGGCCCGAGCGCTGCGATTCGGCGCACTGAATCTTGGATTGGACGGGTTCCCGGACACGGGCCCCAACACACCACAACTTCCCCTCCCGCACCGGGAGTTGGCGGGGGATGCGGACATCCGCCGACACGCGTCGACCAGCGTGCGACGGCGGGCACGCGGACCGCCCCCGACGAGGATCGGCGGGGTGAGGGCAGAGGTGTGGCAGGTGTGAGGGGCGGGCGTGGGCACGGCGGGCGGCCCGGGCGCGAGCGGGGTGCCGGTGCGGGCCCGGGCCCGGGAGGGTCAGCGCTTGGCGACGAACACGTGGGAGGCGACGTCCGCCTCCAGCTCCGCCGCCTCACCGCCGCTGCCCACGAGGACACCGCCGGCCGCCTCCGTCACGCTCACCACGGAACCGGGCTGCACGCCCGCGCGGCGCAGCGTGTACATCAGCTGGGCGTCCGTCTGGATGGGCTCGCCGATCCGGCGTACGACGACGGTCTTGCCCTCGGTCCCCGGGTCGAGGTCGGCCAGCGACACCATGCCCTCGTCCAGGAAGGGGTCCGCGCCGTCCTTCTCACCCAGCTCCTCCAGGCCCGGGATCGGGTTGCCGTACGGCGACTCCGTGGGGTGGCGCAGCAGCTCCAGGACGCGGCGCTCGACCGCCTCGCTCATCACGTGCTCCCAGCGACACGCCTCCGCGTGCACCTGCTCCCACTCCAGACCGATCACGTCGACGAGCAGGCACTCCGCGAGGCGGTGCTTGCGCATCACACGCGTCGCCAGCCGACGACCCTCCTCGGTGAGCTCCAGGTGACGGTCCGCGGCGACGGACACCAGGCCGTCGCGCTCCATGCGCGCGACCGTCTGGCTCACCGTGGGGCCGCTCTGGTCGAGCCGCTCGGCGATCCGGGCGCGCATGGGGACCACACCTTCCTCCTCCAGCTCGAGGATGGTGCGGAGATACATCTCCGTCGTGTCGATCAGTCCGGACATACGTGCCCCTCGATGAGATTCAGCCGGAGGCTGCGACGGCCACACCGGCTTGCTGCGGCTTGCTGCGCTGGCCCTGGACCCAATTCTTACGCATCCGACTGACAACCGGGTGGCGCCGGGGGAACGACGGCGGTATGAGCCCGGTCAGGTGGCCGATTTGCGACCTGATGCCCCACTTTCCGGCGCCGGCCTACCGTGGGGCCGGCTTGCCCGGGGTGGGCGGCCGAGGCCGGGGCGTGGGTGCGGGCGGGTGGGGCTGCTCGCGCAGTTCCCCGCGCCTCTGGAGAGCAGGGGCCGCGCCCCGCGCCTCCGGCCCACGCTTCTCGTATTGACACCCCACTGGTCCAGACCACTAACGTGATCGGCGTCACCAAGGACTCGCGGAAGGCGGAGGGGTCGGCACATGGGGCTGGACGGCGGCACGGCGGGTGGGCGGTTCCTCGACGCGGCGATCGGGCTGCTCGAACGCGTACGGGACGAGGAGGCAGGGTCGATCACCGCGGCGGGAGAGCTGATCGCGGACACGGTCGTCACCGGCGGACGCCTGTTCGCGTTCGGCGCCGGCCACTCCTCGCTCGCCGCCCAGGACCTCGTCTACCGGGCCGGCGGACTCGCGCTGATGAACCTGCTGGCGGTCCCCGGCGCCGTGGGCGTGGACGTGGTGCCCGCCACCCTCGGATCCGCGCTGGAACGGGTCGACGGGCTCGCGACCGCCGTGCTCGACAGCAGCCCGCTGCGGGCCGGCGACCTGCTCGTGGTGATCTCGCTCTCCGGCCGCAACGCGCTGCCCGTCGAGATGGCCTCGCACGCCCGTGAACTGGGCGCGAAGGTCATCGGCGTCACCTCGGTCGCGTACGCCACGCGCACGACGTCCCGCCACTCCTCCGGCACCTTCCTCAAGGACCACTGCGACCTCGTCCTCGACTCGAAGATCGCGGTCGGCGACGCCGAACTCACCCTCGACACCATCCCCGCCCCCTTCGCCCCGGCCTCCACCGTCGTCACCTCGGCGATCCTGCAGTCGGTCATGGCCACCGCCGCCGCCTCCCTCGCGGACCGGGGCGTCGAACCGCCCCTGCTGCGCTCCGGCAACGTCGACGGCGGGCTCGACTGGAACGACCGGGTGATGCGCGAGTACGGAGATCGGATCTTCTACCTCCGCTGACTGCGCCCCTGGATTCGTGGGAACGCTGAGAAGGGTGAGGAGGAAATCCGGCGTACAACGATTTCGTCCACATCTTGCGTGAAGCAGATGTGGGCTGGGTCACGTTCGAGTTGAATGATGACGAGTGAGCGAACCGACGCGCCGTACCAGCCGTACATGCGGACGCAACGCAGCCTGCAGGGGGTTCAGGTGAGTGCTTCCCGGCGTACCGGGGCCACCGACGAACTCGGGCCCGACAAGCCCGAGCGAGACGGCCCGACGAACGACGACACCGAGGACACCGAGGACACCGAGGACATCGAGGACACGGTGAACACCGAGGACACCGAAGGCACCGAGGGCTCCACGGATTCCGCGGACTCCGGTGGCTCCGACCTCCTCGCCGCCCTCCTGGACGGGATGGACGCGGCCCTCTGCGCCTTCGACGCCGACGGCGTCGTCACCCACTGGAACCGCGAGGCCGAACGCATCCTGGGCTGGAGCACCGAGGAGGCCGTGGGCCGCCGCGGCTTCGCCGGGTGGGCGGTCCGCACCGCCGACGCCGAGGAGGTCGAGGGGCGGCTGATGGCCGCCATGCACGCCAGCGGCCGGCAGGTGCACGAGTTCGCCCTGGTCACCAAGGACGGCGGGCGCGTCCTGGTCCGCACCCAGTCCGCCGCCGTACGCGGACCCGACGGCAAGCCCGCCGGCCTCTACTGCGCCTTCAGCGAGGTCCACGCCCAGATCGACCTCGAACGGTCCATCGCGCTCAGCGAGGCCCTCTTCGAGGACGCCTCCTGGGGCGTCGTCCTCGTCGACGCCGACCTGCGCCCCGCCGTCGTCAACGCCCACGCCGCCCGCTCCCTCGGCATCGGCCGCACGGCCGTCCTCGGACGCCCCCTCGGCGAACTGCTCGCCCAGGGCGCCGAGGAACTGGAGAGCGCCCTCACCCATGTCCTCGCCGAGGGCGCCCCGCCCGCGCCCGCGGAGATCTGGGTCGGCGTCCGCACCCCCGACGGCGAGAAGCGGCGGTGCTGGCGGAGCGGATTCCTCCGCCTCGCCTCCCCCCTCGCCGAGGAGCCCGTACCGCTCGGCGTCGGCTGGCTCTTCCAGGACATCACCGAGTCCAAACAGACCGAGCAGGAGGCCTCGCAGCTCCGCTTCCGCGTCAACCAGCTCCACCGGGCCGCACGCGCCGCCTCCGAGTGCGAGGACCCCGGCGAGGCCGCCACCGTCCACCTCGACTTCGCCCTCGCCGGCTTCGCCGACCACGCCCTCATCGACCGCGTGGCCGGAGGGTCGATGGCCGACGGCGAGGGGCCCGCCCGGCTCGTCCGCGCCGCCGCCACACCCTCCGGCCGGCCCGGCCCCAGCCATCTCGCCGGTCACGCCGGCATCCCCGTCCGCTACGGCCCCGGGCACCCCGCCCTGCAGTGCGTGGAGCGCGCCGGCTCGGTCCGCGCCAGCGCCGGTACGGCCGCACCGGGGACGGCCCGCGAGTGGGCCACGGGGCGCCAGTGGCCCCCGGAGACCGTGCACGCCCTCTGCGCGGTCCTCCGTAGCCGCGGCCGCACCCTCGGCGTCGTCACCTTCCTCCGCGGCGCGGGCCGCACCCCGTTCGAACGCACGGACGCGGTCTACGCGGAGGACGTCGCCATACACATCGCGGCGGCCCTGGACCTGGAGGCACTGGAGAGGTCGTCGGAGTAGGCGCCACGGCGAGGGCCTGGAGGCGCTGAAGCGGGCGTCGAGTAATCCCTCGGCAATCCCCTCGGAAAATCACTTGAGCGTCTCCGGGACGCTTCTTAAGGTGTGCGGTACACGAGAGAGGAGGTGGTTCGGCAGATGTATTGCAACCGGACGCGTGAGGTGGCTGCGGGCTAGCGGCCCAGCACCACACACAGTGCGGTGCCGGACCAGTGCGTACTGAGCGCGCAGCCGGCCCAATCTCAAGCAGTCACCCGACCCGCAGACTCGCCGGTACGTCCGGCCGGCTTCTTCGCCTTCTGGCGGAGGGACCCAGAGTCTGCGGGTCGTCTGCGTTTCGCCTGCGCTTCGTAGGGCGCAGTATGCTTTCACCATGCTTCCGATACTCGTTCGACGTCGGCACGTGGACTTCGTGCGCGTCACGAGCATGGGCTGTCGGGCTTCCGGCTGAATCCGGAGCTTCCGCTCAAGGGCTCGGTTCTCAGAGCCCGGCCCCAGCAGTTCATCCTTCTCACGCTCGGACGCATCCCATGACGAACTCAGCGACCACGTCGTCGTACCTCCAGCTGCCCATCATCGATCTCTCCGCCGCCGACCGCGGGCCCGAGGCGCGGGCGCTGTTGCACGCGCAGTTGCACAGTGCCGCGCATGACGTGGGGTTCTTCCAGCTCGTCGGGCACGGGATCGGGGAGGAGGAGATCCGGCGGCTCGACGTGGCCATGCGGGCGTTCTTCGCGTTGCCCGAGGCCGAGCGGCTCGCCCTCGACAACGTCAACTCGCCGCATTTCCGGGGCTATACGCGGACCGGGGACGAGCGTACGGGCGGCAGTCGGGACTGGCGGGACCAGTTGGACATCGGCGCCGAGCGGGCCGTCCGGCGTCCCGAGCCCGGGGAGCCGGCGTACTGGTGGCTCCAGGGACCCAATCAGTGGCCCGCCTCCCTGCCGGAGCTGCGGACCGTCGCGCTCGCGTGGATCGACCGGCTCAGTGCCGTGGCGCAGCGGCTGCTGCGGGAGTTGCTGGTCTCGATCGGGGCTCCCGCCGGTTTCTACGACCCGATCTTCGGGGAGCGGGCCCACCCGCAGCTGAAGCTGGTGCGGTATCCGGGGAGTTCGGGGACGGGGCCGATCAGGGGTGGGCGCCCACAAGGACTACGGGTTCCTGACCCTGCTGTTGCAGGACCAGGTCGGTGGGCTCCAGGTGGAGCGGGCGGACGGGCTGTTCCATGACGTGCCGCCGATTCCGGGCGCGTTCGTCGTGAACCTCGGGGAGTTGGTGGAGGTGGCGACGAACGGCTATCTGCTCGCCACCCATCACCGGGTGGTGAGCCCGCCCGGAGCGACCGAGCGGTTCTCCGTGCCGTTCTTCTACAACCCCCGGCTCGACGCCCGGGTGGAGCCGCTGGTCTTTCCGTACGCCTCCACCGCGCCCGGTGTGACCGACGATCCGGGGAATCCGCTGTTCGCCGAGTACGGGTTCAACGAGCTGAAGGGGAAGCTGCGGGCGCATCCGCTCGTCGCCGAGCGGTATCACGCGGGGCTGCTCAGCCCCGCGTGATACCGCGGAGGACTACTGGGCGATGTCCGCGTAGCCCTCGATCTCCTGGGGGCCGCGGGCGCTCGGGCCCACGTAGCGGGCGGAGGGGCGCACGAGTCGGCCGGTGCGCTTCTGTTCGAGGATGTGCGCCGACCAGCCGGCGGTGCGGGCGCAGGTGAACATCGATGTGAACATGTGCGCCGGGACCTCGGCGAAGTCCAGGACGATGGCCGCCCAGAACTCGACGTTCGTGGCGAGGACCCGGTCGGGACGGCGGGCGTGGAGTTCGGCCAGGGCCGCCCTCTCCAGGGCTTCGGCGACCTCGAAGCGGGGGGCGCCGAGGTCGCGGGCGGTGCGGCGCAGGACGCGGGCGCGGGGGTCCTCGGCGCGGTAGACGCGGTGGCCGAAGCCCATGAGGCGTTCGCCCTTGTCGAGGGCCTGCTTGACGTAGGCGTCGGCGTCGCCGGTGCGTTCGATCTCCTCGATCATGCCGAGGACGCGGGAGGGGGCGCCGCCGTGGAGGGGGCCGGACATGGCGCCGACGGCGCCGGAGAGGGCGGCGGCGACGTCCGCGCCGGTGGAGGCGATCACGCGGGCCGTGAAGGTGGAGGCGTTCATGCCGTGTTCGGCGGCGCTGGTCCAGTAGGCGTCGACGGCCGCGACGTGCTTGGGGTCGGGCTCGCCGCGCCAGCGGATCATGAAGCGTTCGACGACGGACTGGGCCTTGTCGATCTCGCGCTGCGGAACCATGGGCAGGCCCTGGCCGCGGGCGGACTGGGCGACGTAGGAGAGGGCCATGACGGCGGCGCGGGCGAGGTCGGCGCGGGCCTGCTCCTCGTCGATGTCGAGGAGGGGTTTGAGGCCCCAGACGGGGGCGAGCATGGCGAGCGCGGACTGGACGTCGACGCGGATGTCGCCGGAGTGGACGGGGATGGGGAACGGCTCGGCGGGCGGGAGGCCGGGGCGGAAGGCGCCGTCGACGAGGAGGCCCCAGACGTTGCCGAAGGAGACGTGGCCGACCAGGTCCTCGATGTCGACGCCCCGGTAGCGGAGGGCGCCGCCTTCCTTGTCCGGTTCGGCGATCTCCGTCTCGAACGCGACGACTCCTTCGAGGCCAGGTACAAAGCCGGGGTCGAAGTCGGACATCAGGCGGCTCCTCTTGATGTGTGCGACAGGGAGACAGGCGGTTCCAGCACCATACGCCTGAGTGCCACTTTTAGGGAGGGGAAGTGGCACTCAGTGCCACTTCCCCTCCGGTCCGCCGTTCATACGGCAGGATGACCATGTGAATGACCACGATCCTGCTCTCATGCGCAAGCAGTACCGCGCCGACGGGCTCGACGAGAGCGAGCTGGCCGCCGGTCCCATGGAGCAGTTCGGGCGGTGGTTCCTCCAGGCCGCACAGGAGGGGGCGGTGTTCGAGCCGAACGCCATGGTGGTGTCGACGGCCGACGCGGAGGGGCGCCCCACTTCTCGTACGGTGCTGATGAAGGCGTACGACGCGCGTGGCTTCGTCTTCTACACGAACTACGACTCGCGCAAGGCCCGTGACCTGGCGGTGAACCCGTACGTCTCGCTGCTCTTCCCCTGGCACGCGCTGGCCCGGCAGGTGATCGTGACGGGGACGGCGGTGCGGACCGGGCGGGACGAGACGGCGGCGTACTTCCGGACGCGGCCGCACGGGTCGCAGCTGGGGGCGTGGGCCAGCGCGCAGTCGTCGGTGATCTCCTCGCGGGCCGAACTGGACGCCACGTACGAGGAGTTGCTCGCGCGCTATCCGGAGGGCGAGCAGGTGCCGGTGCCGCCGCACTGGGGTGGCTTCCGGGTGGTGCCGCAGAGTGTGGAGTTCTGGCAGGGGCGGTGGAACCGGCTGCACGACCGGCTGCGGTACGTGGCGGAGCCGGACGGGTCGTGGCGGGTGGAGCGGCTGAGTCCCTGACGTCCCGGGGGCGGCTCAGCCGAGTTTCTCGTCGAGGAGAGCCGCCCACTGGGCCACCACCTTGTCGCGGCGGCCGGTGTCGTCGGTGAGCAGGTTGGCGAGGCCGAGGCCGCGGGCCATGTCGAGGAGGCCCTGGACGGTTTCGCGGACGCCGGGGACGGTCTCGTCGGCGCGCAGGAGGTCGACGGCGATGCGGTGGGTCTCGCGGCCGACGCGGGCTTCGAGTTCGGTGACGCGGGAGCGGAGCTGCTCCTCGTTGGAGGCGGCGACCCAGAGGTGGAGGGCGGCGCGGAAGAGGGGGCCGGTGAAGAGGTCGACGACGGCGGCGACGACGGCCCGGCGGTCGGCGGCGCCCTCGGGGAAGAGGGCGCGCAGGGCGAGGGAGCGCTCTTCGGCGACGTACTCGACGGCGGCGGTGAAGAGATCCTCCCGGGTGCGGAAGTGGTGTTGGGCGGCGCCCCGGGAGACGCCCGCGCGTTCGGCGACGACGGAGACGGTGGAGCCGGCCCAGCCGTGTTCGGCGAGGCAGGCGACGGCGGCTTCCAGGAGGCGCTGACGGGTGACGCGGCTGCGGTCCTGCTTGGGGCCGCGATCCACGCCCGGGCCTGTTTCCGTCATGCTCACAACACCCATTCCGGGTCCCGTCCTTCGAGGAACGCCGTCATGCCCTCGCGGGCGTCGGCGGAGGCGAACAGCCGGGACGAGAGGTTGGTCAGATCACCCGCGTCCAGGTCGAAGTTCTCCAGCACCTTAGTCGTGAGCAGGCGTTTCGTCTCCGCCAGGGCGGTCGGGGAGGCCCGGCGCAGTCCGTCGAGGACGGGGGCGAGGACGTCGTCGACATCGTCCCCGGCGGCCGTGAGCAGGCCGATACGGGCGGCCTCGGCGGGGCCGAACCGCTCGCCGGTGAGGTAGTAGCGGGCGAGGGCGCGCGGGTCGGTGCGGGGGCGCAGGGTGAGGGAGATGACGGCGGGGGCGACGCCGATCCGGACCTCGGTGAGGGCGAAGGTGGCCTCGGGCCCGGCGGCGGCGATGTCGCAGGCGCCGAGCAGGCCGAGGCCGCCCGCGCGGACGTGGCCGGTGACGCGGGCGACGACGGGGCTGGGCAGTTCGAGGATCTGGCGGAGCAGCGTGACCATGGCTTTCGGGTCGGGCGGGTCGCGCAGGTCGGCGCCCGCGCAGAACGTGTTCCCGGTGTGGGTGAGGACGACGGCGCGTACGTCGTCGTCCTCGCCGCACCGGGTGAGCGCGCCCGACAGCTCCCCCACCAGCCTCGCCGAGAGGGCGTTGCGGTTGGCCGGGGAGTCGAGGGTGAGGGTGGTGATGCCCCGGTCGTGGGCACGGTGGATCAGGTCGGTCACAGGCGGTCCCTGAGTTCGCGGCGGAGGATCTTCCCGGAGGCGGCGCGGGGCACGTCGGCGATGAAGGTGACGTGGCGGACGCGTTTGTAGGGGGCGACGCGTTCGGCGACGTACATCATCACCTCGCCCTCGGAGAGGTCCCGCGCGGTGGGCCGGCGGACGACGAAGGCGTGCGGGACCTCGTTGCCGTCGTCGTTGTAGTGGCCGATGACGGCGGCGTCGGCGATGCCGGGGTGGGTGACGAGGAGGGCTTCGAGTTCGGCGGGGGCGACCTGGAACCCCTTGTACTTGATCAGCTCCTTGACCCGGTCGACGACATACAGCCAGCCGTCGGCGTCCACATGGCCGATGTCGCCGGTGGCGAGCCAGCCGTCGGAGTCGATCATGTCGGCGGTGGCCTGGGGGCGGCCCAGGTAGCCCTTCATGACCTGCGGGCCCCGGATGACGATCTCGCCGGGTTCGCCGACGCCGACCTCCTTGCCGGGGTCGTCGAGGGAGACGATCCGCATCTCGGTGCCGGCGATGAGTTTGCCGACGGTGCCGGGGGGCGCCACGGCGGCCTGGACGAGGGGGACCAGGTGGGAGCAGGGGGAGAGTTCGGTCATGCCGTAGCCCTGGACGACGGGCGGCAGGGAGAGGCGGGCGGAGCAGGCTGCGGCGAGCCCCGCGTCGAGGGGCGCGGCGGCGGAGAGGATGTGCCGGACCGTGGAGAGGTCGTAGCGCTCGGCGGCCGGGTGTTTGGCGAGGGCGAGGACGATCGGCGGGGCCACGTAGAGGTGGGTGATGCGGTGGTCCGCGATCGCCTTGAAGTAGCCCTCCAGGTCGAAGCGGGGCAGGACGACGACCGTGGCGCCGAGCCGCAGCGGGGCGTTCATCAGGGCGGTGAGGCCATAGATGTGAAAAAACGGCAGGACGGCGAGGATGCGGTCGCCGGGGCCGGCCGGCATGACCGGTTCGAGCTGGGCGAGGTTGGTGGCGATGGACCGGTGGGTGAGCATGACGCCCTTGGGGACGCCGGTCGTGCCGGAGGAGTACGGGAGGGCCGCGAGGTCCGTCACCGGGTCGATGTCGACAGCCGGTTCGGGCGCGGCGGAGGCGAGCATGTCGATCAGCGAGCAGTGGCCGGGGGCGCTGTCGCAGACGAAGATCTCCCGTACGCCGCCGACACGTTCGGCGGCGGCGCGGGCGGTCTCCAGCAGCGGTGAGACCGTGACGATCCAGCTCGCCCCGGAGTCCTGGAGCTGTGTGGCCAGCTCACCGGGGGTGGCCAGCGGGTGCACGGTGGTGACGGTGGCGCCCGCGCGGGTGGCCGCGTAGAACGCCGTCGGATAGGCGATCGTGTTGGGGCTGTGCAGGGCGAGGACGTCGCCCTTGCGGACGCCCGCCTCGGCGAACGCGGCCGCGAGTCGCCGGTGGAAGCGGTCCAGTTGTTCGTACGTGAGCGTCGTGCCGTCGACTCCGTCGATCAGCGCGGGCAGCTCGCCGAACTCGGCGGCGCGGCCCAGGACGGCGTCGTGGATGGGGAGTTCGAGGGGTGGGACGTCTGCGTACTCGCTGCGGAACATGGTTCCTCCTCGCGCCACACGGTGCCCGTCAGTACGACTTCGGCAGGCCCAGGGTCTGGTGGGAGACGTAGTTGAGAATCATCTCCCGGCTCACCGGCGCGATACGAGACACGCGCGCGGCCGTGATCAGCGAGGCGAGACCGAACTCGGCGGTGAGGCCGTTGCCGCCGAGGGTGTGCACGGCCTGGTCGACAGCCTTCACACAGGCCTCGCCCGCCGCGTACTTGGCCATGTTGGCGGCCTCGCCGGCCGCCGCGTCGTCGCCCGCGTCGTAGAGGTGGGCCGCCTTCTGCGTCATCAGACGGGCCAGTTCGAGTTCGATGTGGGACTGGGCGAGGGGGTGGGCGATCGCCTGGTGGGCGCCGATGGGCTGGCGCCAGACCGTGCGGTCGCGGGCGTACTCGACGGCTTTCGCGAGGGCGTAGCGGGCCATGCCGATGGCGAAGGCGGCGGTCATGATCCGCTCGGGGTTGAGGCCGGCGAAGAGCTGGAGGAGGCCGGCGTTCTCGTCGCCGACCAGGGCGTCGGCGGGGAGCCGGATGTCGTCGAAGGTCAGCTCGAACTGCTTCTCGGCGGCGCGGAGTTCCATGTCGATCCGGCGGTACTCGAAGCCGGGGGTGTCCGTGGGGACGATGAAGAGACAGGGCTTGAGGGTGCCCGTGCGGGCGTCCTCGGTGCGGCCGACGATGAGGACGGCGTCCGCCCGGTCGACGCCGGAGATGAAGACCTTGCGGCCCGTGAGCAGCCAGTCGCCTCCGGCGGATCGGCGGGCTGTGGTGGTGATGCGGTGGCTGTTGGAGCCGGCGTCGGGTTCGGTGATGCCGAAGGCCATGAGGCGTGAGCCGTCGGCGAGTCCGGGGAGCCAGGCTTGTTTCTGGGCCTCCGTACCGAAGCGTGCGATCACCGTGCCGCAGATCGCCGGGGAGACGATCAGCATGAGGAGGGGGCAGCCCGCGGTGCCGAGTTCCTCCAGGACGATGGAGAGTTCGGTGATGCCGCCGCCTCCGCCTCCGTAGGCCTCGGGGAGGTTGACGCCCAGGTAGCCGAGTTTGGCGGCCTCGGACCAGAGTTCGTCGGGGTGGCGGCCCTCTTTGTTGATCGTGGCTATGTAGTCGCGGCCGTAGCGTCTTCCGAGGGCGGAGACTGCGGCTCGTAGGGCTTTGTGTTCTTCGGATTCGAGGACCGGGGACATCTGGGGGCTCCTAAGGGGAGGGTGCGTTCGTTGGGAGGCGGGTGCGGGTGGGTTGTGGCTGGTCGCGCCCGCGCGGCGGAGCCGCATATCGACACAGCCCCGCGCCCCTAGGGCGTGTCCTGGACCACGGCCAGTAGTGCGCCCATCTCGACCTGCTGTCCTACAGCCACGTGCAGGGCCGTCAGCGTTCCCGCTGCCGGGGCCGTGATCTTGTGTTCCATCTTCATTGCCTCCAGCCAGAGGAGAGGCTGGCCCGCTTCCACCGCTGAGCCTGGCTTCAAGGCTTCCGCCACGCGTACGACCGTGCCCGGCATGGGGGCCAGGAGGGAGCCGGGGGCCTGTTGGCTGGTGGGGTCGGGGAAGCGGGGAGGGCGGTGAGGGGGTGGCGTTGACGTGGATGTCGTCGCCGTAGCGGGTCACCTCGAACTTTCGGTGGACGCCGTCCACTTCGAGGACCACGCGCCCGGGGTCGGCGTGGACGACTCGGACGCCGTCCGCCTCCGGGCCGGTCCTGGTGTGGCGGTAGTGGACCTCGTGCTCCTCCCCGCCATCAGGTACCGCTTGGTCTGGGGCTGGGAGGGCACGTTGCGCCAGCCGCCGAAGCGGGGGTCGCCCCCGGCGACGGCGTCCGCGAGGGCGGCGGCCAGCGGGGCGTGCGGGTCGGGGGTTTTGGTGGTGAGGGCGTCGAGGTGGCGGTCGTAGAAGCCCGTGTCCATGCGGGCGGACGTGAACTCCTCGTGGCGCAGGGAGTTCACCAGCAGGGCACGGTTCGTGATCGGGCCGTGGATCGTCACCCGGTCCAGGGCGCCCGCCAGCCTGCGGATGGCCTCCGCCCGGGTGGGGGCGTGGGCGATCAGCTTGGCGAGCATGGGGTCGTAGTGGACGCCGATCGTGTCGCCGTCCTCGTAGCCGGTGTCCAGGCGGATGCCGTACGAGACGCCCCCGGGGACGGCCAGTCGGTGCAGGGGGCCGGTCTGTGGGGTCCAGTCGCGGGCCGGGTCCTCGGCGTAGAGGCGGGCCTCGATCGCGTGGCCGCGTGCGGGTGGGGGTCGGCGGGCAGGGCGTGGCCCTCGGCGACGCGGATCTGTTCGGCGACCAGGTCGAGGCCGAAGACGGCTTCGGTCACCGGGTGTTCGACCTGGAGGCGGGTGTTCATCTCCAGGAAGTGGGCCCGGCCGGCGGAGACGAGGAACTCGACGGTGCCCGCGCCGACGTAGTCGACGGCGCGCGCGGCGCGTACGGCCAGCGTGTGGAGTTCCTCGGTGAGCGCGTCGGGCAGCGCGGGGGCCGGGGCCTCCTCGATCACCTTCTGGTGGCGGCGCTGGAGGGAGCAGTCGCGGGTGCCCAGCGGCCAGACGGTGCCGTGGGTGTCGGCGAGGATCTGGACCTCGACGTGACGGCCGTTCTCCAGATACGGCTCGACGAAGACCTCGCCGTCGCCGAAGGCGCTCGCGGCCTCGGCGCGGGCGCTCTCCAGGGCGGCGGGCAGGTCTGTCAGGTGGCGTACGACGCGCATGCCGCGTCCGCCGCCGCCCGCCGCCGCCTTCACCAGGACCGGCAGGTCGTCCTCGGTGACCTCGGCCGCGTCCAGGGGCGCCAGGCCCATGAGTTCCTTGGCGCGGGTCTTGGACGCCATCGCCTCGATCGCCTCGGGGGGCGGGCCGATCCAGACGAGGCCCGCGTCCTGGACGGCACGGGCGAAGTCCGCGTTCTCGGAGAGGAAGCCGTAGCCGGGGTGGACGGCGTCGGCGCCGGCGGCGAGGGCGGCCTTCACGATCAGGTCGCCGCGCAGATAGGTGTCGGCGGGGGCCGCGCCCGGCAGCCGTACGGCCGTGTCGGCCGTGCGCGTGTGCAGGGCGTTCGCGTCGGCGTCGGAGTGCACGGCGACCGTGCGGATGCCCAGGTCGGCGCAGGTGCGGAAGATGCGGCAGGCGATCTCGCCGCGGTTGGCGACGAGGACGGAGTCGATCGTCTGGATCACTGGTGCGGTCACGGGAGACATCACAGGAGTCATCAAGGGAGACAACCTCACATCCGGAAGACGCCGAAGCCGCCACGGGCGCCCTCGTAGGGGGCGGTGTGGATCGCGGACAGGCACAGGCCGAGGACGGTGCGGGTGTCGCGGGGGTCGATGACCCCGTCGTCGTACAGCCGTCCGGACAGGAACATCGGGAGTGACTCGGACTCGATCTGCTGCTCCACCATCGCGCGCAGCGCGGCGTCGGCGTCCTCGTCGTACGGCTGTCCCTTGGCCGTCGCCGACTGGCGGGCCACGATCGACAGGACGCCCGCGAGTTGCTGCGGGCCCATCACGGCGGACTTGGCGCTGGGCCAGGCGAAGAGGAAGCGGGGGTCGTAGGCGCGGCCGCACATGCCGTAGTGGCCGGCGCCGTACGACGCGCCCAGGAGGACGGACAGGTGGGGCACCCGGCTGTTGCTCACCGCGTTGATCATCATCGCGCCGTGCTTGATGATGCCGCCCTGCTCGTACTCCTTGCCGACCATGTAGCCGGTGGTGTTGTGCAGGAAGAGCAGGGGGATGTCGCGCTGGTTGGCGAGCTGGATGAACTGGGCGGCCTTCTGGGACTCCTCGCTGAAGAGGACCCCTCGGGCGTTGGCGAGGATGCCGACGGGATAGCCGTGCAGGCCGGCCCAGCCGGTGGTGAGGCTGGTGCCGTAGAGGGGCTTGAACTCGTCGAAGTCGGAGGCGTCGACGATCCTCGCGATGACCTCGCGGGGGTCGAAGGGCACCTTCAGGTCGCCGGGGACGACGCCGAGCAGTTCCTCCGGGTCGTACCTCGGGGGCGCGGCCGGGGCCGGATCGGCGTACGCCTTGCGGTGGTTGAGGCGGGCGACGACCCGGCGGGCCTGGCGCAGGGCGTCCGGTTCGTCGACGGCGAAGTGGTCCGCGAGGCCCGACACGCGCGCGTGCATCTCGGCGCCGCCCAGCGACTCGTCGTCGCTCTCCTCGCCGGTGGCCATCTTGACCAGGGGCGGGCCGCCGAGGAACACCTTCGCCCGCTCCTTGACCATGATCACGTGGTCGGACATGCCGGGGACGTACGCGCCACCTGCGGTGGAGTTGCCGAAGACGACGGCGACGGTGGGGATGCCGGCGGCGGAGAGCCGGGTGAGGTCGCGGAAGATCGCGCCGCCGGGGATGAAGATCTCCTTCTGGGAGGGGAGATCGGCGCCGCCGGACTCGACGAGGCTGATGCAGGGCAGGCGGTTGGCGAGCGCGATGTCGTTGGCGCGGAGGGCCTTCTTCAGGCTCCACGGGTTGCTCGCGCCGCCGCGTACGGTCGGGTCGTTGGCGGTGATCAGGCACTCGACGCCCTCGACGATCCCGATGCCGGTGACGAGCGAGGCGCCGACCGTGTACTCGCTGCCCCAGGCGGCGAGCGGGGACAGCTCCAGGAAGGGGGTGTCGGGGTCGAGAAGCAGTTCGATGCGCTCGCGGGCGAGGAGCTTGCCGCGTCCCCGGTGGCGGGCGGTGTACTTCTCGCCGCCTCCCGCGAGCGCCTTCGCGTGCTCGGCGTCGAGTTCCGCGAGCCGGGCGAGCATGGCCTCGCGGTTCGCGACGTGGTCGGGGGCGCCCGGGTCGAGGGCGGAGGCGAGGACGGTCACCGGAGGGCCTCCTCGAGGTGGGGGCGGCGGACTGTCACGGGACCTCCGGGGTGTCCATGCGGCGGGCGGTCACGGATGGACCTCCGGGGTGTCCATGCGGCGGGCGGTCGCCGGAGAGCCCTGCGGGATGTCCAGGTGGCGGGCGGTCACAGCAGAACCCCCGGGAGGTCCGGGCGGCGGACGGTCACAGCAGGACCTCCGGGATGTCCAGGTGGCGGGAGCGGAGCCATTCGCCGAGGGCCTTGGCCTGGGGGTCGAAGCGGGCCTGCGAGGCGACGCCCTCGCCGAGGATGCCGACGATCTCGAAGTTGAGGGCGCGCAGGTTGGTCAGCGTGTGCCGGGTGACCGGCAGGTCGGCCGTCTCCGGGAGGAGCGCGCGGAGCCGGTCGGTGGTGAGGGTGTGGGCCAGCCACCGCCACGCCTCGTCCGTGCGGGCCCAGAGGCCGATGTTGGCGTTGCCGCCCTTGTCCCCGCTGCGGGCGCCGGCGACGAGGCCGAGGGGGGCGCGGCGGCTGGGGAGCCCTTGCGGCAGCGGCTCCGGGAGCGGCGGCTCGTCGACGGGCCGCAGGACGAGGTGGTCGTCGGGCGGAGGTACGGGGACCCGGCGGCCGTCGTGGAGGACGGCGAGGTGCTCCACGGTGTCCTGGCCGACGTGGGCCGCCTCGAACACGCCGTAGGGGGCGCCCTTTCCGGGCGGTGCCAGGACGTGGAAGCCGGGGTAGCTCGCGAGGGCCAGCTCCACGGCGGCCCCGCTGAGGGCCCGGCCGACGGTGTTCTGGTCGGGGTCGCGCACGACGAGCCGGAGGAGGGCGCTGGCGGTCTCCTCGGTACGGGCGTCGGGCCGGTCGGTGCGGGACAGCTCCCAGTCCACGTGCGCGGGACGGCACTTGGCGGCGGCGATCGCGGTCTCCAGCTGATCGCGGACGAGAGCGGCCTTGCGTTCGATCTCCAGGCCGGTCAGGACGAAGGTGACCTCGTTGCGGAAGCCGCCGAGCCGGTTGAGGCCGACCTTGAGGGTCGGGGGCGGGGCCTCGCCGCGCACGCCGCGGACGCGGACCCGGTCGGGGCCGTCCTGGGTGAGGGTGATCGTGTCGAGGCGGGCGGTGACGTCGGGGCCCGCGTACCGGGCGCCGCCCGTCTCGTAGAGGAGTTGCGCGGTGACCGTGCCGACGTCGACGAGACCGCCGGTGCCGGGGTGTTTGGTGATCACGGCCGTGCCGTCGGCGTGGAGTTCGGCGAGGGGGAAGCCGGGGTGGCGCAGGGCGGCCGGGGCGGACTCGTGGAAGAACGCGTAGTTGCCGCCGGTAGCCTGCGCCCCGCACTCCAGGATGTGCCCGGCGACGACCGCGCCCGCGAGGCGGTCGTACTCCCCGGGCCCCCAGCCGAAGTGCGCGGCGGCGGGTCCGGTCACCAGGGCCGCGTCCGTGACCCGGCCGGTGACCACGACGTCGGCGCCCTCCCGCAGACAGGCCGCGATGCCGAAGCCGCCGAGGTAGGCGTGGGCGGCGAGGCTGTCGGGGAGGGGGGTCCCCTCGGCCGAGCGAAGTCGGGCGTGGGGGACGGCGGTCAGGTCGTCGCCCTCGACGTGCGCGACGCGGACGGGGATGCCGATGCGGACCGCCAACTCCCGTACGGTGTCGGCGAGTCCGGCGGGGTTGAGGCCGCCGGCGTTGGCGACGATCCGCACGCCGCGCTCGTGCGCGAGCCCCAGGCACTCCTCCAGCTGGCGCAGGAACGTGCGGGCGTACCCGCCGGCGGGGTCCTTCAGGCGGTCGCGGGCGAGGATGAGCATGGTCAGCTCGGCCAGGTAGTCGCCGGTGAGGACGTCGAGTTCGCCGCCGGTGAGCATCTCGCGCATGGCGTCGAAGCGGTCGCCGTAGAAACCGGAGGCGTTGCCGATGCGGAGGGCGGCCGCCGTCACGGGGTGGCCCCCTTCGCGGCGCGCCCCGTGCCCGGGGGGCCCGCGAAGGCCTGGGCGATGTCCAACCAGCGGTCGGCGTCGGAACCCTCGGTGTGGAGGGCGAGGTCGGCGCGGTGGGCGCGCTGGGTGACCAGGAGGCAGAGGTCGAGGGCGGGACCGCGAACACGGTCGGTGGCGTCCTCGGGGCCGTACGCCCACAACTCACCTTCAGGACTGGTGAGTTCGACGCGGAACTCCTCGAAGGGCGGGGTCAGCCCGTGCACGCCGAAGGCGAAGTCGCGGGTGCGGATACCGAGTCGGACGATGTGCCGGAGGCGGTCGCCGGGGCTGATCCGGGGGACGCCCAGCGCGTCGGCGACGTCCAGGCCGTGGGCCCAGGTCTCCATGAGGCGGGCGGTCGCCATGGAGGCGGTGGACATGGGCGGGCCGTACCAGGGGAACCGCGCGCCCTCGGGTGCCGCGCGCAGGGCGGCCTCCAGGGCCTCGCGGCCGGCCCGCCAGTCCGCGAGCAGCTCGGCGGGCGGCTTCTCCGCGCCTTCCTCGGCGCCCCGGTCCACGAAGTCGCCGGGCGCGGTCAGCGCGCTCTCGACCTCGCGGGCGAAGGCGGCCTGGTCGGTCACCGCCAGCACGGAGGAGTGGTCCGTCCAGGCGAGGTGGGCGATCTGGTGGGCGACGGTCCAGCCGGGCGCGGGCGTCGCGAGCGCCCACCGCTCCGGGCTCAACTCGGCCACGAGCAGGTCGAGTTCCTCACTCTCGGCACGGAGATCATCGATCACGGGCGTGGGGTCGGCCATGGAGGGAGCATGGCAGCGGACAGATAAACAATCAAGCGTGCTTGCATTTTTGCGGGACGTATTCGGGGGCCGCGGCCCGGGATCGAAGCCATCAAGGTAAGGAGTGACAGCGACTACAGACCTGAATTAGTCCATTGCCTTGCACTTTCAAGTCCTACATACTGAACGACGTGACACTCCCCCGTGCTGAACAGTCCGCGCCCGTCGCCGCGGCCGCACCCTCGGCCGACCCCGTACCCGTCTCCGGCTCCGTCTCCGACGCCACCTCCGTCTCCGGCGGCTCTCGCCGCGTGCGCGGGCTGGGTTCCCTCGGGCCCGTCGGGCTGGTGCTGGCCGGGGGAATCTCGGTGCAGTTCGGCGGGGCGCTCGCGGTGACGCTGATGCCGCGCGCCGGGGCGCTCGGGGTGGTGACGCTGCGGCTCGCGGTGGCCGCGCTGGTGATGCTGGTGATCTGCCGCCCCCGGCTGCGCGGGCACTCGCGGACCGACTGGGGGACCGTGATCGCCTTCGGCGTCACCATGGCCGCGATGAACGGCCTCTTCTACCAGGCCGTCGCCCGTATCCCCCTCGGCCTCGCCGTCACCCTGGAGGTGCTCGGCCCGCTGGCGCTCTCCGTCCTCGCGTCCCGGCGTGCGGTGAACCTGGTGTGGGCCGGGCTGGCCCTCTGCGGCGTCTTCCTGCTCGGGGGAGGCGGAGGCGTCGGCGGCCTCGACCCGCTGGGCATCGCCTTCGCCCTCGCCGCCGGCTTGGCGTGGGCCCTGTACATCGTCTTCAGCGCGCGTACGGGTCGGCGGTTCCCGCAGGCCGACGGGCTGGCGTTGGCCATGGGCGTCGCGGCGGTGCTGTTCCTGCCGCTGGGGATCGTCGAATCGGGGGGCCGGCTCGTCGATCCGACGACGCTCGCCCTGGGCGCCGCCGTCGCCGTGCTCTCCTCCGTCCTGCCCTACACCCTCGAACTCCTCGCCCTGCGCCGGCTGCCCGCCCCCACCTTCGCGATCCTCATGAGCCTGGAGCCCGCGATCGCCGCCACCGCCGGTTTCCTCATCCTCGACCAGGCCCTCACCACCGTCGAGGCCCTCGCGATCGCCCTGGTCATCGGAGCGAGCATGGGGGCGGTACGGACGCAGATGGGGCGGGGAAGGCGGGGCGAGGGGCGGGGTGCCGGGGTGAGCCGCTGTCTGGCGGCCCGTGTCTTGGCCTGACCCACCCGTCTCCCTAACGTGAGGGGGGATCCCCGCCCGTCCGTGGGCGGGAGACCTGACCGACGGGGGTACGGGTGCCGCACATCGAGTTGTCCGCCGGGACGATCGACTACCAGGACACCGGAGGCGAGGGGCCGGTGCTCGTGTTCAGCCACGGTCTGCCGATGAACGAGACGCAGTGGCGCAAGGTCGTACCGCTGCTGGACGGGTACCGCTGCGTCCTGCCCACCCTGCCGCTCGGTGGCCATCGGCGGCCCATGCACCCGGACGCCGACCTGTCGCACCGGGGTGTGGCACGACTGCTGGGCGAGTTCGTGGAACGGCTCGGCCTGGAGGACGTGACGCTCGTCCTCAACGACTGGGGTGGCGGCCAGTTCCTGGTGACCGAGGAGCGGGACCACCGCGTCGGGCGGCTGGTGCTGGTGGCCTGCGAGGCGTTCGACAACTTCCCGCCGGGAGCGGCCAAGGCCGTGGCCAAGGTGTGCGGGATCCCCGGCGGGGTCTGGCTGCTCACCCGGCTGATGCGGGTTCCGGCGTTCCGTGACCACCGCGGCGGGTACGGCGGCATGAGCCTGCGCGGGATCCCGCCCGAGATCATGGCCGACTGGTTCGGCCCGGCGACCCGGAGCAGGGCCGTCCGCCGGGACTTCGCGAAGTTCGCCACGTCGGCTCCCGGCCGGGCGACGCTGCTGGAATGGAGCGAGCGCCTGCGGGAGTACGACCGCCCCGTGCTGGTCGTATGGGCGACCGAGGACCGCCTCATGCCGCGCGAGCACGGCCCCCGGCTGGCAGAGCTGTATCCGAAGGGCCGGCTGGTCGAGATCGCCGACTCCTCCACGCTGGTCCCCGAGGATCAGCCGGAGCGTCTCGCCCGGGTCTTGAGGGAGTTCCTCAGGGAGACAGGGGCGGAGCCGCTCCGGCACATGGACTGAGCGCGGACGCGGGGCGGGCTCGTGCCGAGTACGGGCCCGGCCCGGCGTGGCGGGAAGGTTCAGCGCCTGGTACTGGTCCTGGGTGGGAATCCTCGCGGAGACGCGGTCCACACTGCGACGGGGTGGATGACCCAAGTCCGCGAGAAGGGCGGGAGTACCGCCCTTGGTCTTGCGGCGATCCATCATCGCCGTATCGCGGACGATGTCCAACGGGTAGTACGACCGCACGAGTTCAGCGGGCTCGTCGTCGATGAGGAGCAACTGGCAGCGGAGCAGCGCCAAGCCGCCCTCGGGTAGACCGAGGGCCGCGCGGACGTCGGCGGGCGGACAGCACTCGACCACATCCAGCAAGTCACTGCGGGCACTCGTGCCGTGCTTGGCCGCTTCGGTGAGCCAGCGGTAGGACTCCCCGGGCGCAGCCGGTGCCATGAACGCGGCGGGCCGCATGGTGCGCTGACGGTGTTCTCGAACGGTGACCGCGGCTCCGGCCCGCCCCACCACCAGGCCCTCGCCCTTGAGGAGTTGGAGTGCCTTCTGCACGGTGGCGTTCGAGGCGTCGAAGCGAGTCTTGAGGTGGGTGGTGGAGGGCAGCTTGGCTCCGGATTCCACCCGCGTCCAGAACCGATCGCCCCTCCCCAGCCCCGACACCTCACTCCCCGCCCATCGCAGCCCATATGGCCTAGCCACGCCCCTCGACGGCTCCGCCACCGTCGCCGTACGCCCGTACGTCACAGCCCATGAGCAACGGCGGCGGCGCCGCGAACCCGCCATGGCGGCGATGGGGTTCGACATGCCCGGGCCGTACTGGATCCATGGCACGGAGGTCGCGTGATGGAGCCGGAAGCGGAAGCCGACACCGAAGCGTCCGAGCGACCCGGTGGCGAGGTACGACTGCTCCCCTGGGCCGGCCTGGAGGGCAAGCCCTGTTACGTCATCACCGACGACCAAGGCGGACCGATCTCCCGAATCGCCGACAGCACCGAATCCATCCAGCTCAGCATGGGCACGGAACTCCTCGCCCACGCCCTGCTGCCGGGCATCCCTCACGGTGAACTCTGTTTTCTGGCCGAGAGGTTGACCGAGGCCCTCGGCGACGCACTCCGGATCGCCGAGAGTCGTGGGCGCCGGTTGCGGCGGCTCAACTGACGGCGGGAGGGGTGAGGGCGGCGGGCCTGTTCCCGCCGCCCTCGAACTGCGGCATCGGCCTCCTCGGTCACGGCATCGAGCGCAGTGCCGGGTGTCGGGTGGTGATGCCCGGCGGCTGGAGCAGGGGTGGGGGCTCGGGGCCGGGTTCGGTGGTGTGGGTGATGTCGGCGGCGGGGTCGAAGTCGGGGGCCAGCACGTGAGATCGCTGGTCAGGGCATCGGCCAGTCGGTCCCGCCACGTTCGACGACCGTGCCCCCCGGACCTCCATGGGCACGGGAGCCTGGGATGCGGGCCTGAACCGATGAAGGTCAGTGGCCCGGCGCGCCCGTCGGCGCTGCTGTATAACCGGCCTGTGATCTACCACGTCGTATCCCTTGATGCCTGGAACGCCCGAACCGACCAGGCGTACGCCCCCGCGTCGCTCCCGGAGGACGGTTTCGTCCACTGTTCGCCGGATGAGGCGACGACCCTGGCCGTCGTCAACGCCTTCTACCGGGACACGCCCAAGCCGTTGCACGTGCTGGTCATCGACGAGGCGCGGCTGGACGCCAAGGTGGAGTTCGAGGCGGCCGCTCCCGCCCCGCCGCCGGGTGTCGGCAAGGACGTCCTGTTCCCCCATGTGTTCGGACCCCTCGACCGTGACGCCGTCCTACGGATCCTGGAGATCCGGTGGGACGAGGACGGCCGCGCGGTGGGACTCGGGGAGCAGCGGGGCGACTGAGGTCCGTCGGCCCGCCCGCGCTCACATCACCGCCCCTGTGTCGCCGTCGGGCTCCCTGTTCGCTGCCCGCTCCTCCTCCCCCAGACCCTCCGCCAGCACCTCCGCCAAGTGCAACCCCCGTCTCCCCGCCAGCTGCTCCAGCTGCGTCCGGCAGGAGAAGCCGTCCGCCAGGACCAGCGCGTCGTCGGGCGCGTCCCGTACCGCCGGGAGGAGTTGCTCCTCGGCGCAGGCCACCGAGACGTCGTAGTGGCCCTTCTCGAAGCCGAAGTTGCCGGCGAGGCCGCAGCAGCCGCCGCTGAGGGCGCCGGTGAGTCCGGCGGCCGCGCGGAGGCGGCGGTCGGGGGCGTCGCCCAGTACCGCGTGCTGGTGGCAGTGGGTCTGGCCGACGACCGGGCGGTCGACGGCGGGTGGGGTCCACTGCGGGGCATGGCGTTCGAGCGCCTCCGCGAACGTGATGACCGAGGCGGCGAGTGTGTGGGCCCGGGGGTCGTCGGGGAGGAGTTCGGGCAGGTCGGAGCGGAGCGTCGCCGCGCAGCTCGGTTCGAGGACGACGACGGGGAGGTGCGGTGGGGTGAGGTCCGGGTCTTCGTCCAGCAGCCGTTGCGGGATCGGGCTCAGGAACACGTCGAGGATGTCGAGCGTGCGGCGCAGCACCGCGCGGGCCCGGTCGAGCTGGCCCGTCGAGATGTACGTCAGCCCGCAGCAGACCCGGCCCGTCCGCATCGCGAACAGAGTCCGGGTGAGGCGCAGTTGGGTGAGGGCGACCTCCTCGCCCGCCTCCGCCCTCCGCGCCCAGGACGGCTTCCGCTTCATCCACAGCGTCGGCGGCACGATCACATGGAGCCCGGCCGCTTCCAGCACCTTCAGCGCCGCCTGCCCGACGGACGGCGAGAGGTACTCCGTGAAGGTGTCCGTCCACAGCAACACGGTCGTGGGCGACTGCGCCTCGGTCTCCGCCTCCTCCCGCCGCACTTCCTCCCGCCGCGCCTCCTCCTTCAGCATCCGGTGGTACCACCGGGTGAACGGCACCCTCGCGGGCCGCGGCAGCTCCCGCTCCCCCGCGATCCCGCCCAGCCGCTTGGCGAGCGCGGCGAGAGGGCGTACGCCGGCGAGGAAGCCGACGAGTCCGGCCGTGCGCGTACGGGCCACCAGGCGGAGCCACACCGGCAGCCACCCCATCGCGTAGTGGGACGCCGGGCGGCGGCGGCCCGCGTAGTGGTGGTGGAGGAACTCCGCCTTGTACGTGGCCATGTCGACGCCGACCGGGCAGTCGGAGCGGCAGCCCTTGCAGGAGAGGCAGAGGTCGAGGGCGTCCCGCACCTCGGGCGAGCGCCAGCCGTCGGTGA
This sequence comes from Streptomyces sp. MNU76, assembly GCF_020982545.1. GTDB lineage: Bacteria > Actinomycetota > Actinomycetes > Streptomycetales > Streptomycetaceae > Streptomyces. The sequence goes on from NZ_JAJKLK010000022.1 coordinate 474,260, forward strand.
CCACCTCGCCGGCCAGCATCTCGTGCAGGAGGCGGGCCCGGCCCCGGGTGGAGTGCTCCTCCTCCCCGGTGGCGCGGAAGGAGGGGCACATGACGGCTCCGGACGCCGGACCCACCTCGGTCGTACGGCACTTCGCGACGCCCACACAGCGTCGTACCGCCGCCGAGAAGTCGCCGCCGTCGTCCGGGTAGGCGAACTCCACCGGCACGGGTGTGCGCGGGAGGACCGCGAAGCGGAGGTTGGTGTCCAGGGGGGCGGGGCGGACGAGCATGCCGGGGTTCAGGAGGTCGTCGGGGTCCCAGACGCCCTTCACCTGCTCGAACAGCCGGACCATCTCGGCGCCGTACATCGTCGGCAGGAGTTCCGCGCGGGCCTGGCCGTCGCCGTGTTCGCCGGAGAGGGAGCCGCCGTGCGAGGTGACCAGTTCGGCCAGTTCCTCGGAGAAGCGGCGGAAGCGGCCGACGCCCGCCGGGGTCAGGAGGTCGAAGTCGACGCGGACGTGGATGCAGCCGTCGCCGAAGTGGCCGTAGGGCGTGCCGCGCAGGTCGTGGGCGCGCAGCAGGCCCCGGAAGTCCCGCAGGTAGGCGCCGAGTCGGGCCGGTGGCACCGCGCAGTCCTCCCAGCCCGGCCAGGCCTCGGTGCCGTCGGGCATCCGGGTGGCCGTGCCGCTCGCGTCCTCGCGGACGCGCCAGAGCGCGCGCTGCGCGGCGGGGTCCGTGACCACGCGCGCGTCGGCGGCGTCGGCCGCGCGGACCAGGGCGTCGGCGCGGGCCCGCGCCTCGGCGGGTGTGTCGCCGCCCGTCTCCACGAACAGCCAGGCCCCGCCCGCCGGGAGGCCGCCCGCCCCCGGGGACCAGGTCGGCCGCCATCCCTCCACCGTCAGCGGGCCGAGCGGCAGCAGCCCGGGGGCCGCCTCGGCGGCGGCGCTCTCGTCGGCGTACGCCAGGACGGCGAGGGCACGCGCGCGGGGCGCCTCGACGAGCCGTACGACCGCTTCCGTGAGCACTCCGAGCGTGCCCTCGGAGCCGCAGAAGGAGCGGGCCACGTCCGCGCCGTTCTCCGGGAGGAGGGCGTCGAGGGCGTACCCGGAGATCCGGCGGGGGAGGTCGGGGAAGCCGGTGCGCAGGCGGGCCAACTCCCGTTCCACCAGCGGGCGGAGGGCGTCCGGGGCGCCGGACCAGCCCTGGGCCAGTCTGCGTGCGTCGCCGCTCCCCGTGAGGACCGACAGCTCACGCACGCTGTCCGCCGTCGTGCCCCAGGCGACCGAGTGCGAGCCGCAGGAGTTGTTGCCGATCATGCCGCCGAGGGTGCAGCGGCTGTGGGTGGAGGGATCGGGGCCGAAGCGGAGGCCGTGCGGGGCGGCGGCCTCCTGGAGGCGGTCCAGGACGAGGCCGGGCTGGACGACCGCCGTGCGCGCCTCGCGGTCGAGGGAGACCAGCCGGTTCAGATGGCGGGTGAAGTCCAGGACGACGCCGGTGCCCGTGGCCTGCCCGGCGATCGAGGTGCCACCGCCGCGCGCGACGACCGGCACGCCGTGTGCGCGGCAGACGGACAGGACGGCCGCCACGTCGTCCGCGTCCCGGGGCGCGACCACGCCCAGCGGCACCCGGCGGTAGTTGGACGCGTCCATCGTCGTCAGCGCGCGTGCGGTCGCGTCGAACGCGGTCTCGCCGCGCACGCCCGCCGCCCGCAGCGCGGCCGGCAGCGCGCCCCTCAGCTCCGCCGCGTCCGCGTCACCTGCCGCGTCGCGCGCCCGGGCGGCACCGCGCCCCGTCGCACCCCCGATGTCCGTCATGCGTCCCAGGATGCACCCGACCACTGACAGTGACGACGACGTGGCCGAGGAGTGACAGTCCGGCCTGTGGACAGGCGGCGCGCCGCTCACAGGGAACGTTGGCTTGATTCCGGAGAGCCGACCCGAAACCGGCCAACTGCCGTCACGAACTCCCATATAGTGACGCCCAATTGGGCATCGAATCGAGCACTGACCAAGCTCCATCAGGTGCCGATCAAGTGCTGATCAGGTGCCGATCAAGCACTGACCGATCCCGATCAAGCCGTTCAAGCACTGCCTGAGCACAAACTGAGCACCAGACGTCGCTTCTCGTTCAGGGACCGACCGAGTTACCGCCTCCAGGAGCCGACTGCGTTACCGAGTTCAGAACCGACTGAGGACACCCGCCGATGACCGCGCCCAGCCCCCCACGCCCGCCGGGCGAACGCCCCGCCCTGCGCTCAGTCCTTCCGTTACCCCTGGTGACCGCCCTGCTCTCCGCGACCGCCGTGGGCGCGGTCGTCGCACCGGCGCCGCCGGACGTACGCACGGCCCTCGCGGTCGGCGGGGGAGCGGCCGCGCTGCTGCTGACGCTGACCGTCGCCGTCACCGTGCACGCGCGCGTGTCGGTACGGCTGCTGCGCCTGCGGCTGGACGCGGTCTCCCGGGACACGGGTCTGCTGCTCCAGGAACGGGCCAGAATGGCCGAGGAGCACACCCAGGAACGCGGCCGGTTGACTGAGGAGTTCGTGCAGGAACGGGCACGGATCGCGGCCGAGTTCGCCCGGGAACGGGTACGGCTGACCACGGAGGCCGAGCGCGAACGCGAACGGCTGTCCGACGAACGGGACCGTACGGCGGAGGAGACGGCCCAGGAGCGGTCCCTGCTCGCCGAACGCGCCGAGCGGGCCGAGTCCGAGCGCACCGCCCTGCTCGCCGTGACCGCCAACGTGGCGGGCCGGATGCAGGCCCTCGCCACCGGCACCCTCGCCGACCTGCGGGCCATGGAGGAACGTCACGCCGACGAGGACGTCCTCGCCGACCTCCTCCACCTCGACCACCGCACCGCCCAGGCGGGCCGCCTCGCCGACTCCGTGGCCGTCCTCGCGGGCGCCCGCTCGGGCCGCCGCTGGGCACGGCCGATCCCGATGGAGTCGATCCTGCGGGGCGCGATGGGCCGGATCGGCGCCTACCGCCGGGTGCGGCTGCACTCCTCCAGCGAGGCCGCCGTCGCCGGCCACGCCGCCGAGGGCGTCATGCACGCGCTCGCAGAACTCCTCGACAACGCGGCCAACTTCTCGCCGCCGACCGCCGAGGTCCATGTGTACGTCGAGGAGGTCCCGGCCGGGGCGATCATCTCCGTCGAGGACTCCGGGCTGGTCATGAGCGACGTCCAGCTCCGGCGCGCCGAACGCGCCGTGTCGGGCGAGACGGCCGACCTCACGACTCTTTCCGGCACCCGTCTCGGCCTCGCCGTCGTCGGCCGGCTCGCCCGCAAGCACGGGCTGAAGATCTCCTTCCGGCCGTCCGCGCGCGGCGGCACGGGTGTGCTGATGCTCATCCCGCAGGACGTCCTGGCCAGCACGGTCCCCGCGACCGCATCGCCCACGACGGCGTCGCCCGCCACAGGGTTCCGGTCGGCGGGGTCGGCCACGCCCGCCCCTCCCGCGTCGGCGCCCCTCGCGGGGCGGCGCCCGTTCCGCCGCCGTACGCGGGCGTACGCGCCCGCACGACCTGGACGCCGAGCCCACCCCATGCACGAGTTCCCGCCGGAGGCTCCGGCCCCGCCGACCTCCGACCCCGTCGCCGACGCCCTGATCGACTCCCTGTCCGGCTACCGCCGGGCGCCTTCGACGCCGCCGGGGGGCACGGCGACGGGCACGCCGGCGGGCGCGTCGGCTGACGCGCCGTTCGGCTCTCCGGCGTACGGCGCGCCCCACACGTCCTCGTTCGCCTCCCCCTTCACCTCGTCGTTCAGCAGCGAATTCGGCTCGGGCGACCCGGCCTTCGACTCCGGGTACGCCGACACGCACGCCGGTGCGTACGACGCCGAGCCCGACACGCGGCACGACGCCGAGCCCGGCTCTCCGACCACCCCGGGCGAGACCGCCGACGACACCGCCTCCCCACCCCTTCCGACGCCCTCCCCGGCGTCGGCGCGGCCAGTCACTCGCGGAGGCGGAGGCGCGCACCAGGGCGCAGGCCGCCGACGCGCAGGCCCGTTCGGAGCGCGTATCCCGGCCTGCCGAGGACGCGGGCACCGGCGCGGTCCGCTTCAGCAGCTTCCGCCGCGCGGTGCGCGGCACGGGCGGGCTGGACCAGGCGTTCGTCCAGGGGACGGCCTCGGGGGACGAGAACTCCACGGGGACGCCGGTCCCGTCGACACCACCGGACCCGTCCGCCGCCGTGGACCGGTACGCCGACCCGTCCACCGCCGTCGACCGGTACGTGCCCCCCGCGGCCCCTGCCGGGCCGGTCGCGCCGGAGGCCGCCCTGGAACCCGTACGGGACGCCGCTCCGCCCGCCGAGGCCGAGGCCGTGGACCAAGGCGAGGCGCGGCAGCCGGAGTTGGAGCCCGTGCGGGAGCCCCAGTGGGGTGCCGTAGGGGGAACCGCGTGGGAACCCCGGCCCGACGCCGAGCCCGAATCCGTGGAGGAGACGGCCTGGGCACCCGGTCCCGTGCCGGAGCCCGGTTGGGAGCCCGAGCCCGCGAAGGGGCTCGCGTGGCAGTCGGAGGCGGTGAAGCAGGCCGCCTGGGAGGCGGAGGCCGCCGCCGAGCTTCCCTGGGCGCCGGATCCCGCGCAGGAGGCGAAGTGGGAACTCGATCCGGTACGGGAGCCGGCCTGGGAGCCCGTCCTGGACACCCGCCCCGCCCCGGAGCAGGCCAGCGCGCCCACCCCGGACCTGAACCTGGACACGGGTGTGGTCACGGACCCGACCCCGTCCGCGTACGCCCACCAGGAGCCCTACGCGCATCAGGTCCCGTACGGGGACCAGGAGCCGTACGCGCACCCGGAGCCGTACCCGGACTCACCCTCGTACGCGGAGCCTGCCCCCTACGCGTCCCCGGCTCCGTACACGGCGTCGGCCCCGTACGCGAAGTCCGCCCCGTACACGGATCCGAACCCCGCACCGGACCCAAGCCCTGCACCGGACCCGGACCGAGACTCGGCCCCGGACCCGGACCTGGCCCCGGACCTGACCCTCGCCCCGGTCGAAGAGCCGCCGCCCCACACCCCCGCCCCCGCACGTACCCCCACCTGGAAGGCGACCACACCCCATGACCGGCACCGGCTCCACCGCCGACGACAGGCTCACCTGGCTCATGGAGGGTTTGCTGGAACGCACTCCGGGCGCCCGGCACGCGCTCGTCCTCTCCCGGGACGGCCTGAAACTGTGCCGTACGCCCGAGCTCTCCGTCGACCAGGCCGACCAACTGGCCGCGATCGCCGCCGGCATCCAGTCGCTGTCCCACGGGGCGTCCATCCAGTTCGGCGACGGCAGCGGGGGCGTGCGGTCGGCGATGGCGGAGTTCTACGGCGGGGTCCTGTTCATCGTGGAGGCGGGCGAGGGCGCGCATCTGGCCGTGGTGACGGACGAGGAGGCGGACGCCGGCCTCGTCGGGCACAACATGAGCGAGCTGGTCGAACAGCTGGGCGAGCACCTGAGCGCACGGCCCCGCCACCCGACAAGCACGGCTGCCGATGACCCGACCGGTACGGCGAGCACGACCGGTACGGCGAGCGCCACCGGTAGAGCGGGTACGACGACGACCGTGGTCACGGCCACGGCTCTGGCGCCCCGTACGTCATGAGCCGGCCCGGCAGGGACGACCTGCCCGACCGGCTGTACACGCTCACCGGGGGCCGCAGCCGCTCCGCGCCCGGAGCGCCGCTGGACCTGGTGACGCTGGTGGTCGCGGAGAGCCAGCCGATCCCCGGCATGCAGTCGGAACACGTGACGATCCTGCGGCTGACGGAGCGTCCGACGGCGGTGGTGGAGATCGCCGCCGAACTGCGGCTGCCGGTGAGCATCACCAAGGTGCTGCTCTCCGACCTCCTCACGGCGGGCCGGGTCAGCGCCCGGCATCCGAACCACGCCACGCTGGTCGATCCGGACATTCTGGAGCAGGTGCTAGTTGGACTTCGCAACCTCTGAGAACGGCGACGGCCGCTCCGTACCGCCGTCGCCGCCCGTGCCCCTCTTCGGTGCGCGTTTCCGGGGCGAACCGGCCGCCCTGTACCGGGAGTTGCGGCGGGAGCACGGGGAGGTCGTGCCCGTGCTGCTGGACGGGGGCGTACCGGCGTGGCTGGTGCTGGGCTACCGCGAGCTGCACCAGGTGACGAGCGATCCGGAGCTGTTCAGCCGTGACTCCGACCTGTGGAACCAGTGGCCGGGCATCCCGGCGGACTGGCCGCTGCTGCCCGTGATCAGCCCGGAGCAGCCGTCGGTCTTGGGCACGGTCGGTGAGCGGCACCGGCAGCGCGCCGCGCTGATCGAGGAGGCGCTGGAGGCGGTCGAGCCGCTGGAGCTGCGCGGTCATGTCGAGCGTTTCGCCGACGAGTTGATCGACGTGGTGTGCGGGGTGGGCGCGGCGGATCTGGTGGGACAGTTCGCGGCGCCGCTGCCCGCGCGGGTGCTGGCGTTCCTGTTCGGTTTCCGGGAGGAGCACGCGCCCGGGTTGGTGGCGGCGCTGAACGACATCCTCGACGGGCAGGACCGGGCGGTGGCGGCCGAGCGGTACCTGCGGACGGCGATGGCCCGGCTGGTGGCGGAGCGCCGGCAGCGGCCGGGGGACGACGTGGTGTCGCGGCTCCTGGCGAACGCGCCGGCGTACGAGGTGACGGTCGAGGAGGTCACCCATGACGTGATGGTGATGCTGGCGGTGGGGCACCAGCCGACGGCCGACTGGATCGGGAACTCGCTGCGTCTGATGCTGACGGACGACCGTTTCGCGGCGTCGCTCTTCGGGGGGCGCAGCAGTGTGGCCGAGGCCATGAACGAGGTGCTGTGGGAGGACGCGCCCATCCAGAACGCGGCGGGGCGCTGGACCACCCGGGACACCCGTCTCGGCGGTCGTGTCCTCCGTGCGGGTGATCTGGTGCTGCTGGGGCTGCAGGGGGCCAACGCCGACCCGCGTGTCCGCACGCACGGCGCCGCGCTGACCGGTGGGAACAACGCGCACTTCTCGTTCGGCCACGGCGAGCACCGCTGTCCGTTCCCGGCCCAGGAGACGGCCGAGGTCATCGCCCGAACGGGCATCGAGGTCCTCCTGGACCGCCTCCCGGATCTGGACCTGGCGGCCCCACCCGATTCCCTGACCCGCCGCCCTTCGCCTTGGCTGCGGGGGTTGGTGGAGTTGCCGGTGCGGTTCTCACCGGGGCCGGCGCGTGGGGTGTGAGTCCGGGGTTCTTCGCCCCCGCCGCTCCTACCCGTCCCTCCCCACCAAGGAGCTGCGCCCTTTGACCCCAGGCCTCCGTCCGGTGGGGTTGCTCGCGCAGTTCCCCTTTAGGGGCGCGGGGAACTGCGCGAGCAACCCCACCCGCCCGCACCCGACAACGCACCCGCACCCCCGAGCCGCACAGCGCACCCCACCCGTCTCACCCGACGGACGATGTTTCGCCCGGGTTTCCCCGAGCCGATAGGCTCGCGGCGTGGCTGATATCCAGATCCCCGCTGACATCAAGCCCGCCGACGGACGTTTCGGCGCGGGCCCCTCCAAGGTGCGGACGGAGGCGCTGGACGCCCTGGCCGCGACCGGTACCTCCCTGCTCGGCACCTCCCACCGCCAGGCCCCGGTGAAGAACCTGGTCGGCCAGGTCCGCGCGGGCATCAGCGAGCTGTTCTCCCTCCCCGAGGGCTACGAGGTCGTCCTCGGCAACGGCGGCTCCACGGCGTTCTGGGACGTCGCGACCCACGGCCTGATCGAGAACAAGAGCCAGCACCTGACCTTCGGCGAGTTCAGCTCGAAGTTCGCCAAGGCCGCGAAGCTCGCCCCCTGGCTCGCCGAGCCCACGGTCGTCTCCTCCGACCCCGGCACGCACCCGGAGCCGACCGCCGAGGCCGGCGTCGACGTCTACGCCTTCACGCACAACGAGACCTCCACCGGTGTCGCCGCCCCGCTCAACCGCGTGGCCGGCGCCGACGACGGCGCCCTCGTCCTGGTCGACGCCACCTCCGGCGCCGGCGGCCTGCCCGTCGACATCACCGAGACCGACGTCTACTACTTCGCCCCGCAGAAGTCCTTCGCCTCCGACGGCGGCCTCTGGATCGGCGTCTTCTCCCCGGCCGCCATCGAGCGCGCCGAGCGGATCCACGCCTCCGGCCGCCACATCCCGGAGTTCTTCAGCCTCCCGACGGCGATCGACAACTCCCGCAAGAACCAGACGTACAACACCCCGGCCCTCGCCACCCTCTTCCTGCTCAACCAGCAGCTGGAGTGGATCAACGGCCAGGGCGGTCTGAGCTGGTCCACGGCCCGTACGAAGGACTCCTCGACCCGGCTGTACACCTGGGCGGAGGAGAGCAAGTACGCGAGCCCCTTCGTCACCGACCCGGCCAAGCGGTCCCAGGTCATCGGCACGATCGACTTCTCCGACGAGATCGACGCCGCCGCCGTCGCCAAGGTCCTGCGCGCCAACGGCATCGTCGACACCGAGCCGTACCGCAAGCTCGGCCGCAACCAGCTCCGCGTCGCCATGTTCCCGGCGATCGACCCGGCGGACGTCGAGGCCCTCACCAAGTGCGTCGACTATGTGATCGAGAAGCTGTAACACCGCCTCGTACGACGCCGAAGGGCGCCCGGCAGCATGTGCCGGGCGCCCTTCTCGTTCGTTACCGCGCGGTCAGCCCCGGAAGCCGAGGATGCCGTGCAGGGTCTCACCGCTCGTCGCGGCGTTCCCCGGTGCCGTGCTCAGCGTCGACTGCGCCGACTGCTCCGCGGCCGCCGGCTTCGGGTCGGGCAGCTTCTTGCAGGTGGCGTCGGCCGCGCCCTTGCCCCGCGGCACCTTGCCGTTGGTGAGGTAGGTCGCCAGGTACTTGTCGAGGCAGCTGTTGCCGCTCAGCGTGATGCCGTGGTTGCCGCCACCCTGCTCGACGACCAGGCTGGAGTTCTTGAGCAGCTTGTGGACGGTGACACCGCCCTGGTACGGGGTGGCCGCGTCGTCCGTCGCCTGGAACAGCAGCGCCGGCGGGATCTTGGAGTTGGCGACGTTCACCGGCTTCAGCGACTTGGTCGGCCAGAACGCGCACGGCGCGTTGTACCAGGCGTTGTTCCAGGTCATGAACGGGGCCTTCTTGTAGACCGCCCAGTTGTCCTTGGTCCACTTCTTCCAGTCGCGCGGCCAGGCGGCGTCACGGCACTGGACCGAGGTGTAGACGCTGTAACCGTTGTCACCGGAGGAGTCGACGGCCGCGAAGTTCTGGTACGCCTCGACCAGCGGGTCGGAGTTCTTGTCGCCGACGTAGGCGGCGAACGCCTCGGCGAGGAACGGCCAGTAGCCGTTGTAGTAGCCGCCGGGGAGGAAGGTGTCCTCCAGCTCGGAGGCGCCCACCTTCACCGAGCCGCCGACCGGCTTCTTGGCGAGGGCGGCGCGCATGGCGTACCACTTCGCCTCGATCTTCTTCGCGTCGGTGCCGAGCTTGTAGGTGGCGTTGTGCTTGGCGACCCACTTCATGAACGCCTTGTGCCGCTTGTCGAAGGCGTAGTCCTGGTCGAGGTTGTCCCGGTACCAGACACCCGTCGGGTCGACGATCGAGTCGAGGACCAGGCGCCGCACCCGCGTCGGGTACAGCTTGGCGTAGACCGCGCCGAGGTAGGTGCCGTACGAGTAGCCGAAGTAGTTGATCTTCTTGGCGCCGAGGGCCTTGCGGATCGAGTCCAGGTCCTTCACGGCGCTGATCGTGTTGATGTACGGCAGGACGTCCTTGTGCTTCGTGCCGCAGGCCTTGGCGAAGTCCTTGGCCCGCTTGACGTTCGCCTTCTGTATCGCGGCGGTGCTGGGCACGGAGTCCGGGCGCACCGGGTCGAAGTACCCGGGCTTGCAGTTCAGGGCGGGCTTGCTGGCACCCACGCCACGCGGGTCGAAGCCGATGACGTCGTACTGCGCCGCGACCTTCTTCGGCAGCGCGGAGGCGACGAATCCGGCCAGGGTCAGACCGCTGCCGCCGGGGCCGCCCGGGTTGACCAGCAGCGGGCCCTGGTACGTCTTGGAGGTGTGCGGCACCCGGGACAGCGCCAGGGTGATCTTCTTCCCGCTCGGCTTCGCGTAGTCGAGCGGCACCTTCACCGACGCGCACTGCAGCGTCGGGTAGTTGTCCGTGGCGCACTTCTTCCAGGAGACCTTCGCGGCGGCGGCCTGGACGGTGTTGCTCGCGGCGGACGCCCCACTGGCGTTGGCGGGGACGGCACTGACCGTCCCGGCCAGAACCACGATGGCACCGCTCAACACGGCTGCGCTTCTTCTCATAGACATCTCTCAGAACGATGAGGGGGGTTCAGGTCCGCGAGGTACGCGGCCCGTGCCGCATGTTTCCTGAAGAGCACCCCACACACGCACTCATTAGACGAAGACTTGACCGAATTGAGCCATTGGATCCACTCAAGAACCTCACAGAATGGGGCACTTGAAGCCATCCGGGACACAGGTGAGCAAGGACATCACCTGATACACCTGACGCCCCTGAAGGTGCTTCGCGCGCCCCACTGCCCCCGTACGGCCCCCGAGTCCCCACGCCCCGGGGGCCGTACGTCACCGGCTCAGCTTCTGGAACCTCCGTACCGCCAGCGGCAGGAAGATCAGCGTGAGCACCACCGGCCACACCCCGGCCATCAGCAGCGCGTTCTGTTCGATCCAGGAGTCGCCGACGACCGGGTTGCCGAACAGGTCGCGGGTCGCGGCGGCCGTGGAGGAGATCGGGTTCCAGGCGGCGATCCAGCCCAGCCAGTCGGGCATGAGCTGCGGGGCGACGAGGATGCTGGAGATCATGGTCAGCGGGAACGCGACCGCGAAGAGACCGCCCGCCGCCTCCGGGTTGGGGACCAGCAGTCCCAGCCAGACGCCGATCCAGATGAGCGCGAAGCGCAGCCAGAGCAGCAGACCGAAGGCGGCCAGGAAGCCGAGGCCCGTGTCCGGGCGCCAGCCCATCGCGAGGGCGGTCAGCATCATGATGGCCAACTCGGCGCAGGCGACGAGGAGATCGGTGATCCCCCGCCCCGCCACCACCGCCGACGGCGCCATCGGCATGGAGCGGAACCGGTCGATGACCCCCTTGGTGGCGTCGTAGACCACCAGCGTCGCCGTGTTGATGAACCCGAAGGCCATCGTCATCACGAACATCCCCGGCATCAGGAAGTCCCCGTAGTCCCCGCCACCCGGCACCTGCATGGCGCTGCCGAAGACGTAGCCGTAGAGCAGGACGGAGAGGATCGGGAAGCCCAACTGCCAGGCGATGTTGACCGGTTGGCGCCGGTAGTGGGTCAGGCCGCGACGGACGATGTTCCAGACGTCGGCCAGCACCCAGTACGTACGGCCGTGCCCGCTCGACACGTCCAGGTCGACGGCGCTCGTGGCGACGGTACTGGCGGTTGCGGTACTGGCGGTGGCGTTCGGATCGACGGTGGTCATGCGGCGGCCCCCTTGCCGTTCTCGTCGGTCTTCTCCGTGCGGTGGCCCGTCAGGCGCAGGAACACGTCGTCCAGGCTGGGCCTGCGCAGGCCGATGTCCTCGACCCTCACGCCCTCGTCCTGGAGGGTGCGGGCCACCTCGGTGAGGGCCGAGACGCGGTCGGTCACGGGCGCGTGGACCCGCAACTCCGTGTCGTCCGACTCCGGTTCGCCGTCCGAGACGCGGGCGACGACCTTCACCGCGCGCGGGATGTCGGCGCGCTCGGCGACGACGACCTCGATGCGGTCGCCGCCGACCGCGCTCTTCAGCCCGTCCGGGGTGTCGTCCGCGATGGCCCGCCCCTGGTCGATGACGGTGATGCGCGAGGCGAGCCGGTCGGCCTCCTCCAGATACTGCGTGGTGAGCAGCACGGTCGTACCGCTCGCTACCAACGCCCGTACGGATTCCCAGACTTCGCCCCGGCTGCGCGGGTCGAGGCCGGTCGTCGGCTCGTCGAGGAAGAGGACGGACGGGGCGAGGATCATCGAGGCGGCGAGGTCGAGCCGGCGCCGCATGCCGCCGCTGTACTTGCCGACGCCCAGGTCGGCCGCGTCGGTGAGGTCGAACCGGTCGAGCAGCTCGACCGCGCGCAGCTTCGCCCGCTTCCCGCCGAGGTGGAGCAGCCGCCCGAACATCTCCAGGTTCTGACGGCCCGTCAACACCTCGTCCACGGCGGCGTACTGCCCCGTCAGCCCGATACGGGCCCGCACCTCGCGCGGGTGCCGGGCCACGTCGAGGCCGGCCACCGTCGCCCGGCCGCCGTCCAGGCGCAGCAGCGTGGAGAGGATGCGTGCGGCGGTGGTCTTGCCCGCGCCGTTCGGGCCGAGGAGGCCGTGCACCGTGCCTTCGCGGACGGTGAGGTCGAAGCCGTCCAGCGCGCGTTTCTCCCCGTACCGCTTCTCCAGACCCTCGGCCCGGACCGCGTACCCGTCACTCATGAGTCCCCCTCAACAGACTTCCGTCAAGAACTGGGTACACCGTACCCGATTTCGCGTACGACGTACCCAGTTTTTTCGCGAGCACCTAAACTCGGACTCATGACAAGGGGCGAGAGCGCTACGGCGGGCGGCGCGGCAGGTGCTGGGGCGGGCGGTACGGCAGGCACGGCGGGGGCGGTACGGCAGGCGGTACGGCAGGCGGCACCACCGTCGGTACGGAGACCAGCGGCAGCGGCGACATCGTCCGCACCCAGCAACTGCTCTGGGACACCGGCCCGCGCCCAAGTCGCGGGCCCAAGCCGGGGCTCACCCTGGAGCGGATCGTGGAAGCGGCGGTCCGGGTCGCCGACACGGAGGGGCTGCACGCCCTCTCGATGCGCCGGGTCGCGACCGAACTCGGCACCGGCACCATGTCCCTGTACCGCTACCTCCCCGGCAAGGGCGAACTGCTGGACCTCATGCTCGACCGCGTCCAGCGGCCCTCCGAGAACCCCGCCGACCTCGGCGACGGCGGCTGGCGCTCCGCCCTGGAGGCCATGGGGCGCGCCACCCTGGCCCTCTACCGGCGCCACCCGTGGCTGCTCCAGGTCAACCAGTCCCGCCCCGTCCTCGGGCCGAGCGCGCTGGACGGCATGGAGAAGATCCTCTCCCGCATCAAGTCCATGGGGCTGAGCGACCCCGAGCTGATCTCCGCGGTCGTCGCCGTGGACGGCTATGTCGTCGGCGCGGCCCGTACGCAGCTCTACGCGGAGGAGGCGGAACACCGCACGGGCCTCACCGACACGGAGTTCTGGCAGGCCCAGGCGCCCATCCTCGAAGAACTCATGCGCTCCGGCCGCTACCCCCTCCTGGCCGGCCTCTCCGAGGACTCGTTCGGCTCGGACTTCGACCACTTCGAATTCGGCCTGCAACGCATGCTGGACGGACTGGAGGTATTCGTGAACAGACGCCGCGAGACCGCGGAGGGCGCGGGTGCGGGGGGCACGGAAGGCGCGGGAGCCGGAGGCGCCGGAGTCGACGGGGCGTAGTCGGCGGCGCGGAGGTCGGGCGCGCGGGTGACGGCCACGAACGAAACCGGCGGCGCGAAGGCCGCGGATCTGGAGGCCGGTTGAGGGAGGTCGGGTGGGTCAGGGTAGGTCAGGCGGACGGGCGGCGCAGGAGGCGGCGGAAGCCCCATACGACGACCACCGCGCCGGCCACGGCCAGTGCGCCGACCTTGACGGTCGAGCTCGTGCCCTCGCCGTCCGCCTGCGCCGTACCGGAACCGTCACCGTCGGAGGAGGACGACCCGGAGCCGCCGCTCCCGGAGCCGCCGCCGGGCACCTCCCGCGCCACGACGGAGCTGCCGGACCCCTCACTGCCGTACATGATCTTCGAGCCGTCGGTGCGGAAGGTCACCGACTCCCCCTGCCGCTGCAGCGGCACGCTCAGCCGCTCGGCCTTCTTGATCTTGCCGCCGTTCCAGTCGTAGAGGATGCCGCCGAAGTACGCGCGCAGGGCCAGCTGCTTGCCGTCCGGCGAGAACGCGCCGTCGGTGACCTCCAGGTCCGGGACGGACGCGACCTTCTTGAACACGTTGGTGCCGGACGCGGACAGCTCCGCGGGCCCCTCGTACAGCGATCCGCCCGCCTCGTTCTTGTCGGCGATGTACACCCGCCCGGTCTTCGGATGCACCATCAGCGCCTCCGCGTCCCGCGCCCCGTCCTCGTACTTCACGACGTACTGCGTCGCCTTGAGCGTCTGGTCCTTCAGCTCCTTCGGCTCCGGCAGCTCGTAGATCCACACGTACGCCCAGGTGCCGCCGAGGTTGTCGCCGATGTCGCCGACATACAGCTTGTTGCCGGGGCCCATCGAGATCGCCTCGACGTCCCTCGGGGTGCCGACGCCCGTCAGGGTGACCGTGGCGACCGTCTCGCCCGTCTCGCTGTCGACCGCGTACAGGAACGCGCCGTCGTCGCTGTCGTTGTGGGTCCAGTAGACGCCCGGGTGCTGCCGGGACGCGGCGAGACCGCTCGACTCGGTGATCCGCGAGTCCTGCATCGTGAACCCGTCGTCGTCGGCGAGAGCGGGCGTGGCCGGGAGGACGGCGAGCAGGATCGCTGCGAGACCGGCGAGACCGACGAAGCCGGTGCGGGCCGCGCGGAACCGGCGGAGGGACGGGGGCGGTTGAGGGGCGACGGCGCATGGGGCCAAGCCTGCCATCTCGCTCCGCTGGGTGGGGTGGGGAGCGCGGTGGGGGCTGGCGAGTCGTTCGGGTGCGGGTGCGGTGGGGGCTGGTCGCGCAGTTCCCCGCGCCCCTGAAAGCGGGGCTGCGCCCCTGCTTTTCGCCCGGGAGGGAGGCCCTCAAGGGGCGCGGGGAACTGCGCGAGAAGCCCCCACCCAGCCGCACCTGTCGAACCCTCCGCGCCCCGCCGATCCCGAAATCCGAGCCACGACCCATCACGTGGCCAGATTCACAGCCCCGTCGGCCGCCCACCCCTACCACCCGGTAGCGATCGTTCATGATGAGCGGATGCTCAGGTTCATGCCCGTAGGCGACTCCATGACGATCGGCAGCGCGGGCGAACACACATGGCGCTTCCGGCTCTGGCAGCACCTGCGCGCGACGTACGACGGCCCCTTCAAGATCGTCGGGCCGCGCGAGACGCTCTACGACAAGGCGACGGACTCCCCGACGTCGTACGAGTACGCCGACACCGACCCGCGTTTCCCCCGCGCCCATCTCGCGGGCTGGGGCGAGGGCTGGCTCCACATGGCCCCGCTGATCGCCGACGCGGTCCGCACCCACCGCGCCGACGTCCTCCTCGTCTCCCTCGGCCTCATCGACCTGGGCTTCTACACCAACGCCGAGCAGACCGCCGAGAACACCCGCCGCTTCGTCGAGGCCGCCCGCGAGGCCGCACCGCACATCCGTATGGTCCTCCTGCCGGTCACCCCGAACATCCGCGCCGAGTCCGACGCCCTCTTCGCCGCCCAGGTCACCCGCTTCAACGAGCTCCTCGCCAAGACGGCCGCCGACCTCGACGAACCCCGCTCGCCTCTCCTGCTGGCCTCCCCGCCCTCGTCGTACGACATCCACTGGGACACCTACGACGGCACCCACCCCAACGCCTCCGGCGAACACAAGCTGGCGGCGACCTTCGCGAACGCGATGCACGAGGCGTGGGGGCTCGGAGGCCCCTACGAGGAGCCGTAGCCTCCGCGCCCCGTTCGTCCGTCGCGTCCTCGTCACCGTGCGTATCGTTGTACTGCGCGGCCGTCCTCGGTCGAGGGGCGGCCGGGGAGGAGCGCCACGATGACCGTCCTTGAAGACAGGATCGCGATGGCCGAGAGCGACGCACTTCAGTTCGCCACTTGAGCCAACCCCACAAACAAGGTGCCCGACACGACACCACCCCCCCACACTCACTCCCACTCACCCGCGACCGCAGCACCGGCGGCGGTTGAGGACGTCGGTCAACACGGCCCGCGCTAAGTTGAGAATCCTTGGACCGGCGGGCTGCTCTTCCGCCTAGGGTCTCGATCATGTTCAAGTCAGGGGTGGGGTTCCTCGCGTTGTTCGGGCTCGGCTGGTGGCTGCTGGGCTCGAGTGCATTCGACGGGTTGATGCAGCAGGTCCTGGCCGTAGTCGGCTGTGCCGTCATGGTGGGGCTGATGCTCGCCGCACGCCGTTTCCTTCCCTCGTCGGCAGGGGGACCGTTTCCCGTTGACCGACGTCGGCGGTTCAACCAGATCAACGGGCTCCAGTGGCTGCTGATCATCGCCATCGCCGCAGTCTGCCGTCACGTCGGGGTGCCGGTGCTCATTCCCCCGCTGATCGCGGTTGTCGTCGGGCTCCACTTCCTGCCGTTGGCGGCGGTGTTCGAGCAGCCCCGACTGCGAATACCGGCGGCCCTGTTGATCGCTTCCGGGGCGACGGGCATGACCGTCTGGCTCACGAACGGCCCGGACGAGAGCGTTCGCCTCGTGGTGGGCCTTATTTCTGCGCTCTCCCTATGGGGCATGGCGATATGGACAGTCGCAGGGGCGGCATCCGCTGCCGATCAAGGGGCAGGAAATGAGGGTTCTGGCGGCGCGTGACTGGCACCCTGTCTTGGTGGCAGAGCGAGTACGCGTGCGTGAGATCGACGATGACGAGGGGCGGCGGCTGCTGCGGATCATCCGCAGGGGCACCGGGTCGGTGGTGACCTGGCGGCGGCCCAGGTGGTCCTGCTGGCCGCTCAGGGTATGCCGGTGGCGAAGATCGCCGAGGTCACGTTCACCAGCGCCGACCGGGTCCGCGATGTGATCCACAACTTCAACACTGACGGCTTCAACTCGCTCTACCCGAAGTACAAGGGCGGGCGCCCGAAGACGTTCACGCTGCCCGAGCGCCGCGAGATCAAGAAGATCGCCAAGTCCAAGCCGACCGAGCACGACCTGCCGTTTTCCGCCTGGAGTCTGACGAAGCTGGCGGACTTCCTGGTCGCCGAGGGGGTGGTCGACGACATCAGCCACGAGGGCCTGCGCATCCTGCTCCGCGAGGAAGGCGTCTCCTTTCAACGCCTGAAGACCTGGAAGACCTCCCGCGATCCCGACTACTCGGCCAAGAAGGCCCGCGTCGAACACCTCTACGCTATCGCCGACGGCGAGGTCATACCCGAAGAGGGAGAGCCCGAAGCCGTCTTCTGCATGGACGAGTTCGGGCCGCTCAACCTGATGCCCCACCCCGGACGGCAATGGGCCGAACGCGGAGGCAAGCACAAAAACCCCGCTCGCGAGCCACGCCGGCGGCGCCGGGCGACCTACAACCGCTACGGCGGAATACGTCACCTGTTCGCGGCCCTGGACCTGACGAAGAACAGGCTCTACGGGCACATCAAGCCCATCAAGAAACGCACGCAGTTCCTGGAGTTCTGCCGCTACCTGCGCAGCCTCTACCCGCCCGACGTCCGTATCGCGATCGTCTGTGACAACTTCTCCCCGCACCTGACAACGAAGAAATGTCAGCGCGTCGGCACCTGGGCAGCGGCGAACAACGTCGAGATCGCCTACACCCCCACCAACAGCTCCTGGCTGAACCGGATCGAGGCCCAGTTCACCGCCCTGCGGTATTTCACCCTCGACGGCACCGACCACGCCGACCACAAGGAACAGGGCAGCATGATCCGCCGCTACATCATCTGGCGAAACCGGCATGCCAACGACCAGCACCTCCGCGCCGTCGTCGACAGGGCAAACGTTGCCTGACGCGGCACTAGTAGACTGTCGCGGCTAGTTTTTGGGATAGAGGTGGCGCAGTTTGATGCGTGCGTCGTGGGTGGTGAACTGCCAGTTCACCTGACGCTGGTCGGTGTTGGTGGCGTTCTGCCAGGCTGAGAGTTCGGTGTTGAGGGTGTCGAGGTCGCTGATCCGGCGGTCGAGGCATTGCCGGGTCAGTGCGGAGAGTTCGATCTCGGCGATGTTGAGCCATGACCCGTGCTTGGGCGTGTGGTGGATCTCGAGGCGTTGGGCCAGGGCGAATGCCTCTTCGGGTTCGAACGCCTCGTACAACGAGGCGATGTTGTGGGTGTTGAGGTTGTCCATCACCAGCACCACGGTCTCGGCGTCGGGGTAGTCCACGCTCAGTAACTGTTTGACCTGGTAGCCCAGTCGATCCGGGTCCGCCGGGACAGTGCCTGACGCGACGCCACCCGCGCAGGGGTTCGACCCACGAAGATCGAGGACGTGCCGCAGCGGATGTACTCGCTGTCCTGGCGGGCGTCGT
>NZ_JAJKLK010000023.1 GCF_020982545.1 Streptomyces sp. MNU76
GCGCGACCGCAGCACCGGCGGCGGTTGAGGACGTCGGTCAACACGGCCCGCGCTAAGTTGAGAATCCTGGACCGGCGGGCTGCTCTTCCGCCTAGGGTCTCGATCATGTTCAAGTCAGGGGTGGGGTTCCTCGCGTTGTTCGGGCTCGGCTGGTGGCTGCTGGGCTCGAGTGCATTCGACGGGTTGATGCAGCAGGTCCTGGCCGTAGTCGGCTGTGCCGTCATGGTGGGGCTGATGCTCGCCGCACGCCGTTTCCTTCCCTCGTCGGCAGGGGGACCGTTTCCCGTTGACCGACGTCGGCGGTTCAACCAGATCAACGGGCTCCAGTGGCTGCTGATCATCGCCATCGCCGCAGTCTGCCGTCACGTCGGGGTGCCGGTGCTCATTCCCCGCTGATCGCGGTTGTCGTCGGGCTCCACTTCCTGCCGTTGGCGGCGGTGTTCGAGCAGCCCCGACTGCGAATACCGGCGGCCCTGTTGATCGCTTCCGGGCGACGGGCATGACCGTCTGGCTCACGAACGGCCCGGACGAGAGCGTTCGCCTCGTGGTGGGCCTTATTTCTGCGCCTCCCTATGGGGCATGGCGATATGGACAGTCGCAGGGCGGCATCCGCTGCCGATCAAGGGCAGGAAATGAGGGTTCTGGCGGCGCGTGACTGGCACCCTGTCTTGGTGGCAGAGCGAGTACGCGTGCGTGAGATCGACGATGACGAGGGGCGGCGGCTGCTGCGGATCATCCGCAGGGGCACCGGGTCGGTGGTGACCTGGCGGCGGCCCAGGTGGTCCTGCTGGCCGCTCAGGGTATGCCGGTGGCGAAGATCGCCGAGGTCACGTTCACCAGCGCCGACCGGGTCCGCGATGTGATCCACAACTTCAACACTGACGGCTTCAACTCGCTCTACCCGAAGTACAAGGGCGGGCGCCCGAAGACGTTCACGCTGCCCGAGCGCCGCGAGATCAAGAAGATCGCCAAGTCCAAGCCGACCGAGCACGACCTGCCGTTTTCCGCCTGGAGTCTGACGAAGCTGGCGGACTTCCTGGTCGCCGAGGGGGTGGTCGACGACATCAGCCACGAGGGCCTGCGCATCCTGCTCCGCGAGGAAGGCGTCTCCTTTCAACGCCTGAAGACCTGGAAGACCTCCCGCGATCCCGACTACTCGGCCAAGAAGGCCCGCGTCGAACACCTCTACGCTATCGCCGACGGCGAGGTCATACCCGAAGAGGGAGAGCCCGAAGCCGTCTTCTGCATGGACGAGTTCGGGCCGCTCAACCTGATGCCCCACCCCGGACGGCAATGGGCCGAACGCGGAGGCAAGCACAAAAACCCCGCTCGCGAGCCACGCCGGCGGCGCCGGGCGACCTACAACCGCTACGGCGGAATACGTCACCTGTTCGCGGCCCTGGACCTGACGAAGAACAGGCTCTACGGGCACATCAAGCCCATCAAGAAACGCACGCAGTTCCTGGAGTTCTGCCGCTACCTGCGCAGCCTCTACCCGCCCGACGTCCGTATCGCGATCGTCTGTGACAACTTCTCCCCGCACCTGACAACGAAGAAATGTCAGCGCGTCGGCACCTGGGCAGCGGCGAACAACGTCGAGATCGCCTACACCCCCACCAACAGCTCCTGGCTGAACCGGATCGAGGCCCAGTTCACCGCCCTGCGGTATTTCACCCTCGACGGCACCGACCACGCCGACCACAAGGAACAGGGCAGCATGATCCGCCGCTACATCATCTGGCGAAACCGGCATGCCAACGACCAGCACCTCCGCGCCGTCGTCGACAGGGCAAACGTTGCCTGACGCGGCACTAGTAGACTGTCGCGGCTAGTTTTTGGGATAGAGGTGGCGCAGTTTGATGCGTGCGTCGTGGGTGGTGAACTGCCAGTTCACCTGACGCTGGTCGGTGTTGGTGGCGTTCTGCCAGGCTGAGAGTTCGGTGTTGAGGGTGTCGAGGTCGCTGATCCGGCGGTCGAGGCATTGCCGGGTCAGTGCGGAGAGTTCGATCTCGGCGATGTTGAGCCATGACCCGTGCTTGGGCGTGTGGTGGATCTCGAGGCGTTGGGCCAGGGCGAATGCCTCTTCGGGTTCGAACGCCTCGTACAACGAGGCGATGTTGTGGGTGTTGAGGTTGTCCATCACCAGCACCACGGTCTCGGCGTCGGGGTAGTCCACGCTCAGTAACTGTTTGACCTGGCCGGCCCAGTCGATCCGGGTCCGCCGGGACAGTGCCTGAACGCGACGCCACCCGCGCAGGGGTTCGACCCACACGAAGATCGAGGACGTGCCGCAGCGGATGTACTCGCTGTCCTGGCGGGCGTCGTGACCAGGGCGGGCCGGGAGTGGGTCGCGGGCATCGCCGAGGAGCTGGTAGGGCTTCTCGTCCATGCACACCACCGGACGTGCCGGGTCGTAGGGCCGGGCATAGACGGCCAGCACGTCTTCCATCCGGGCCGCGAACTCCGCGTTCGCCCGGGGTGGGATGGTCCAGCACTTTCTCAGGTGAGGGCGCAGTTCCGTTTTTTTAAGACCCGCCCGATGGTGGAGTGGTCCAGATCGGGGATGTCCTCGGCCAGCGCGACATGTTTCTCCAGCAGCCGCAGCGACCACCGGGTATGGCCCTGGGGTGGCTGTGAGCACGCCATCGCGATCAGCCGGGCTTCGACCTCGCCGGTCACCGGCGAGGGCACCGGTGGGAGGTCGCGCTTCTTCCGCGCGATCGTGGCGTGCACATCGCCACCGGTCTCGGCGAAACGCTTGGCGACCAGCCGTAACGTCTCACCGGAGACGCCGAGCCGGGCCGCGATCACCGCCTTGGGATCCACGTCTCCCACCGAGGTGTCCAGTGCTAGCAGTACACGCGCACGCATGATCATCGAGGCCCCACGAACACCCGTGGTGGTCACCCGGACCAACTCCTCACGATCCTGCGGTGTCAACCTGACCGGCCGCTTCTTCTGTGAACCCATGACGACAGTCCTGTCCGGCAAAAGGGAAGGAGGAACCCACCAGACACCAGCCTCCCAACCAGACACGCCACAACTAAGCAGCGACGCACTACTAGGCTCCGGGGCATGGGCGAGGACGTGGACCTTGTGGCTGCCGCCGGAAGTATCGAAGACCGGGACGGAGCCTGGGACTTCATTCGTTGCTTCGTTCGAGGCTGGCGGACGCCCATCCTGCCGGGAGACGGGTGCGACGAAAGTGAGATCACACGGGCGGAAGCACGGCTGGGTCTGGCTCTGCCCGCCGCGATGAGGGAGGCGTACTCCTTGTTCGGTCGCCGCAGCGATCTCACGAGCCGACAGGACCGGTTGCTCTCCCCGGACCAACTCCGGCTGGAGGACGGGGCGCTGGTTTACCGGGTGGAGAGCCAGCACGTTGTCGAATGGGCCGTGCCGCTCTCGCATGCGGACGAGGACGACCCACCCGTGTGGTTCCGAGACGCCGGCGCCGTCTCGGAGCCGTGGAGAAACTATCTTGGGCGCTTCTCCCTTGCGTCCGTGGAGATCATTCTGTCCGAATCCGTCCTGTGCGCCGAGGAAGGCCCCCTCAACCACCGGGCCCTGGAGCCTGATGGCGTCACGAGGCTCGAATCGCTCTACCCACGCCTGCCCCTCCCGGACTACCCCGTGTGGGCACTGGAAGGCAGGGTCACCCGCTGGTTCGCCGGTCCGGGCGTGCTCCTGAGAGAGGACGCCGGTGAATGGCTGTGGGTACTCGGCCGTTCCGCGGCCGCGGTGGACGGCGTTCGGGCAGCCCTGCCGGGAGACTGGGAGATGTAACCCGGCCACTGGCAGAAGACGGCTGAAATCGCTGTCCAACGCCCTGGCTGCGCGACGGCGAACACCAGCCGGATGGTCCTCCACCACCTCTCCGGCCTGCGCCTGCGAGTCAGCAGCGCCACCGACCCGCCTACCGTCGTCATCAGCCGGGGCGTGCAACTCCATCAACTCGACGGCCTGGAACCCACACATCCCCGCTGGCCAGAGACTTGAACGGCTTACCCGCGAAGTACGGAGCTAGCGAGGTGCCGCGAGTACGTCCCGGAGTACGTTCGCGAGCGTGACGCGGGCCAGCTCGTGTCTCAGGGTCTCCTCGATGCCCTCGTAGATACTCTGCATTGCCGGCTGGATGCCGTGACCCACCACGCATCCCTGGTCCGGGGTGGTGCGGTGCATTGCGAACAGCGGGCCGGGTTCCACCGCCTCGTACACGTCGAGCAGGGTCATCGACTCCAGCTCGCGTGCCAGCGACCAGCCCGCGCCCACGCCCCGCCGGGACTCCACGAGCCCGGCCCTGCGCAGCTCGCCGAGCAGCCGTCTGATCACCACGGGGTTGGTGTTCGCGCTGGTCGCGATCTGCTCGGAGGTGGCGACCTCATGGCCCTGGCGCTGGTAGAGGCCGATCCAGGCCAGCGCGTGGGCGGCGATGGTCAGCCTGCTGTTGGCGCTCATGGACTCCTCCTCTCGGCCGTAACGCTTCATGTTACGACAACACAGTCGTAACAGTGAAGGTTGCAACAGCCTGTCGTAACAATTAGCGTTGCGACTGCCAGGAAGGGTCAATCAACGAGGTGAGAAGAATGAGCAAGCCACTCATGGGCAAGGTCGCCCTGGTCACCGGGGGGTCGCGCGGACTGGGAGCCGCGACCGTACGGCTGCTGGCCGAGCAGGGCGCCGACGTCGCCTTCACCTACGTCAGCTCCGAGAAGCAGGCGCAGGCCGTCGTCGACGAGGTGCTCGGCGAGGGAGCCAAGGCCGTCGCCTTCCAGTCCGACCAGGCGGACACGAGCCGGGCGCCGGCGCTGATCGACGACGTGGTCGCGCACTTCGGCGGCCTGGACATCCTCGTCAACAACGCGGCGATCTCGGTGGAGCAGGGCCGCACGGTGGACGACCCGGACGCCGACACCGACGCCCTGGACCGGATGCACGCCACCAACTACCTCGGCGTGATCGCCGTCATCCGGGCCGCCTCCCGAGTGCTGCGCACGGGCGGCCGCATCATCACGGTGAGTTCAGGACTGGGCTCCCGGGTCGGCGTCCCGGGCGTTGCCGACTACTCGGCGACCAAGTCAGGCATCGAGAGGTACACCATGGGGGTCGCACGGGACCTCGGGCCCCGCGACATCACGGCCAACGTCGTGGAAGCCGGACTGATGGACAGCGGCATGCAACCGCCGGACCCCGACACCCTCAAGGCCCTGCTCAGCTCGCTGTCCCTGCAACGCATGGGACACCCCGAAGAAATCGCCGCGGCGATCGCCTTCCTGGCGAGCCCCGCCGCGTCCTACGTCACGGGCGCGGTGCTGGACGCCCACGGCGGCTACAACGCCTGAACCCGAACCCCTGCCGCGCGCCCCGAAGGACATCGCGCCTTCGGGGCGCGCACCGCCAACGACCCGCGTGTGCGTGGACACGCCTCAAGAAGCCCGGATCGTGATCGTGTTACGAGCTCTTAGCTTGGTGTTTAACCTCGGCCGTTCACCTGACCTGCTGATCTTGGCTCGTTCCCGAGACAGCAGGGCGGCCGTTCTTCACGCTTCGAGGTGTCGAGCAACGTCGCGTGAAGGAACGGCCGCTGGTGAAGAGTCTCGCCGCTGAACAGTCCGCTGACGCCGCGTTGGGTGTCCTGTCCCACTTTCGTGTCGAGTTCTACGACTGCCTCTACACCCGGGCGGATGCGCTCTTCGAGCTCACCGACGCGGTGCTGTGCTCGGACGGCCCGGTCACCTCGCTGGTCGAGTTGACGCTCACGGCCGAGCACCGGCGCGGGCACGGAGCAATGTACGACGCCGTCAACCACGGCTGGCTGGAACCGCGCCGCCTGCGCAGGCTGCTGGCCTCCACGCCGCTGCCGCGAGCCGCCGACGGGCGGATCGTGCTCGCGGTGGACGTGAGCAACTGGCTGCGACCCGACGCCCCCACCAGCCCGGAGTTGCTGTTCTGCCACGTCTACGGGCGGGGTCGCAGTGCGGATCAGTTCATCCCCGGCTGGCCCTACTCCTTCGTCGCCGCACTGGAGACGGGACGCACGTCCTGGACTGCCGTGCTGGACGCGATGCGGCTCGGGCCGGCCGACGATGCCACCGCGGTGACCGCCACCCAGCTGCGGGAGGTGGTCACCCGGCTGGTGCATGCCGGGCAGTGGCGGCCGGGCGACGCGGACATCCTCGTCGTCATGGACACCGGCTACGACGTCACCCGCCTCGCCTACGTCCTGGCCGACCTGCCCGTCGAGCTGATCGGCCGGCTCCGCTCGGACCGCGTCATGCTCCGGGACGCCGGCCCACGCCGCTCCACCCCACGCGGCGGACAGCCCCGCAAGCACGGCGGCGTCCTCACCTTCTCCAAGCCGGAGTCCTGGCACACCCCTGAACAGGCCACGACGTGCGACACCACCCGCTACGGCCAGGCCGAAGCCCTCGCCTGGGACCGGATGCACCCCCCGCTTGCAGGCCCGTGGCCCCTGGCTCGACCACTGCGGTGAACTCCCTTTAATCCACGGCACGTTGATCCGGCTGAAGGTCGGGCACCTGCCCGGCGACCGCGACCCCAAGCCGGTGTGGCTGTGGTCCTCACGCACCGGAATGACCGGACAGGACGTCGACCTGCGGTGGCAGGCGTTCCTCCGCAGATTCGATCTTGAACACACCTTCCGGCTGTTCAAACAGACCCTGGGCTGGACCGTCCCCAAGGTCCGCGATCCACACACGGCCGACCTGTGGACCTGGCTGATCATCGCCGCCCACACCCAACTCCGCCTCGCCCGGCCCTCGCCGAGGACCTCCGCCGACCCTGGGAACGGCCTGCCGAGCCGCGCCGACTTACCCCCGCCCGGGTCCGCCGGGGGTTTCGCCACCTCCGCGTGAAGACAGCCCGTCCCGCCGACGTGCCCAGACCCTCCAAGCCCGGCCCCGGACGCCCACCCGGCTCGAAGAACCGCAGGCCAGCCCCGCGTCACGAGCCGGGGAAGACCGTGAAACGAATCGAAACCCTCACCGAACACGTCCGCCTGAAACAGCAGCGAGGTTAATGATCAAGCTTAGTGGGCGTTTGATATTGATTCGCTCTGACCGTTTCAATGCACTTTGCCGCATTTATCGCCAACGCGTGTGGCCTGAAATGCCTGGAATCTCCCTGCCGGTAGGGAGCTTCCGCCCCATTCTTAAACCAGACGGAATCCAGCACCGAGAGATGGATCAAACGGGCACACGGGCCGGAACCCGAAAGGCTGTAAAAGCGCATGCAAGGTGCGAATCAACCCGAAGATTGTTGGCCGCAGAAGCGACTTGGCACCGCAAAGCATCCCTAAACACCCACTTAGAGGGCGTTTATGCAGGTCAAGCCCTAAATATGACTCTCACCCCTGCCCTGCTTTGGGGGCCTTCATCCCATAGGCGGCGAATGATGGTCTCCAGGGCGGATGCTCAGCCATCCGTCTCGTTCACTTCCATGCCTGGAAGTCCGTCTGGTTTGAAGTTGCCATGGAGCGGGAACAGCGCGCAGAAGGCTGGCAGCGATTCCGATCAGTGCTTCTGCCTCACCACGGGTGTATGAGAAGTCTTTAGTCACCTCGTCAGCGTGCTCGGCACCCGATGCCTGATCGAACGCAGCCTTGTAAATCGCACGCCATCGCTGCGCCTGGCTGCGCTGGTGGAGGTCGTCGTTCTTGCTGATCTGGGGCCAGTCGGCCACGGCAAAGATGCGCTCCATGGCCTGGCGGGCGCTGCCGATCGACTTGTCGAACTCGCCGTCGTGCAGGAGTCGACGCGCATTCTGCAGGTACACCGCAGCATCGCGACGCGCCCCGTTGGGCGCCGGCAGCGGGATAGCGAGCGCGAAGCCGAAGGAGGTGCCGAGCCGCTCCAGCTCGTTCTGCCACACGCTGGCAGGCACCCGAATCTGCTCACGGCTCTCAGCGGAAAGAAGGTTGAACTGGAAGAAGCCGCTGATCTGTAGCTCCAGGAGCAGGTCCTGCCCGGCTCGGTGTTCCTCAAGGTCCAGCAGCTGCTGGTTGGCGACAGGGAAGGCGAGACGGAGGCCGGTGTGGTTGTGATTGGTCAGCCTGACCCGGGTGGGCTGGGCAGTGGCGATCCACCGCCAGTTGGGAGGAGCGACGTAGGCCTCCGCCTCCACCTCGCACAACAAGTTGTGTTCCAGGCCAGAAGGCAGCAGTTCGGCCGCGATGGTGAGCCGGTGCACGTCGAAGCCAGGCGCGAGGCTGACCCGGGTGGGGTCGATGCGGGCGGTCCCTTCGACGACCGCACCTTCGACGACCGCCTCTGCCACGGAGCGCTGACGGGATGCCGACCGGCGTGCCCCACCGGTTCCACCGGTGGGGCACGCCGGTCGGCATCCCGTGCGACCTAGGCGTGGCCGTCGGCCATCCGCTTGAACGCGGCCTTGGTTCCGGCTCCGGCGTTTCCGTCGATCGAGCCCGTGTAGCCCCAGTAGCGCTTCAGCAGTCGCTGCAGCGCCTTGATCGTGTTGGTGCCGGGGTCTCCGTCGATCGTGCCCTTGTATTCCCAGTGCTCCGCCAGGCAGCGCTGGAACGCCTTCCAGCTGTTGGTGCCCAGCTCCCCGTCGATTCTGTCGTTGTAGTTCCAGCTGTCCGCCAGCCAGCGCTGGATGTTCTTGGCCTGCGTGGCACTCAGGCCGAAGTTGTTCACCGCGAGCACGGAGACGGCCTCGGAACTCACCGCCGCCTTCGAGGCCGGCGCGGGCGCCGCGAAGCTCGTGCCCGCGCCTGCCAGGGTCCCGGCCGCCAGGCCTATGACGGCGGTGACGCTGACGATCGACCTCTTGAGGACGTTCGGTCGCATTCACTTTCCCCTTCGTTCGGTGGAACTGCTGGTGTCGAACGGGCTCGACGCTGGCAGGACACACCGATGACCAGCAAGGAAACGACTCGTCGTGGGACGACGGGACGGCCTCGACGGCTTGAGCTGGGGCTCGGCCTCCGTGCTGGGACGGGGATGGGACGGACGTTCGACGACTGGGCTCAGGCGTAGAAGCGGGACAGGCTCTGGAGCACGGCCGCCGGCTTCGTTCCGCCCTCGACCTCGATCGTTCCGTCGACCGTGATCTGGACGCCGCCCTTCACGTCCTCGACCTCCGCCAGCTTCGTGACCAGCCGGATGCGGGAGCCGACCTTCACCGGTGAGGGGAAACGCACCTTGTTCAGGCCGTAGTTGACCTTCGTCGTGACACCCTGGACGTCCAGCAGCTCGGTGAAGAGCGGGATGAAGAGGGAGAGGGTCAGGTATCCGTGGGCGATGGGCGCCCCGAACGGCCCTTCTTTTCTTTGGCCTTCTCCTCGTCGACATGGATTCACTGGTGGTCCCCCGTGGCATCGGCGAAGGTGTTGATGCGCTCCTGCGTGACGTCGATCCACTCGCTGGTGCCGAGGTCGCTGCCGGCGAGCTTCTTGAGTTCTTCGATGCCGTTGACGGTGATGCTCATATGGCGTTCCTTAGTAGGGAGTTGAAAGTCGGGAGTCGAAGGTCTGGGTTCGAAGCTAGGAGTCGGGCCGTACCGCTTGCGGACACGGGCCTTGAGGAGCTTGCCGGAGGCCGTGCGCGGCAGCTCGTCCGCGACCACCACCGACTTCGGGATCTTGTACTTGGCGAGACGTCCGGCCAGCGACGATCCCGCCAGCGGCCACCCCGCTTCGGCGTCCGGTCCGGGGGTAACGGCTCGATCCGCGCCCACTGCGCATTAGTCAACGGCACACCCGGACCAACGACCGTCTGATCCAAACGAAATGGCCTAGTCCTCGCTGCCGGAGGCATGGTCGAAGCCTTTGAGCACCGGGTCCAGTTCGGCCGTTATCTCGCCTCCTTTACTTGTTGTTGACTTAGTTCTCGAGGAAGTAACTGTGCAGGCCAGGACTGCATATGTTGAAGGCTGGGAAGCAACAGCCGGTCGCCAGCGAGGAAGGACCATGGGGTGCGTCCGCGGGGGAGAAACGTTGTGCCGCGGCTGCGGGTTGCGGCGTGGAGGCGGTGGCGGGCGGCGAACGTCGTGCGCAGTTGGTGGGCGTGGCCGCCGTAACTGCCCGCCGTTCTGATCGTTAAAAGCAATCTGCTGTCAACGGTTAGGTCTTCTCTCGGGGCGCTGACCTCGCTCTTTCCTCGTCCGGCCACATCCGGAGAATACTGCTGGACTCACCCCATTCGGGTGATTCGATGCGATGACGTCTTGTCACTCAGTTGGAGGTATGGGTCACTGAGAGTGTGAACCGGCGGGCTGCCCATCCCGTGCCGGGGGAACGTTGAGACAGGCAGCCCTCGCCGGTTTTCTCCTTGCCCGAGGAGACGGCACACGACTGCTGCGCCTCCTGGCAGGTGTGCCGGGGCGGGCAACTCTTCGTTCGCTTCGGGTCCGGCCGTACTGACGGCGTCTGAAGGGGTCGGGAAGAGAGCAGGCTGGTCCCGGTCTGCGTCTCGGTCCCCGTGACTCGGCAGCCGGTGGTCAGGTCTTCCTTGCCGGTTCCTCGCATGTCCCCAACCAACAGCGAGGAGTACCTCATGCCTATCTCTCCCAATCAGGGTTCCACCGGTGGTGGGACGCTGGTGACCATCACGGGCACGAACCTGTCCAACACCAGCGCGGTGAAGTTCGGCTCCAAGTCGGCGACGAGCGTCACTCAGGTCTCGCCGACCCAGGTCACCGCCGTCTCCCCGTCGGGGACCGGCACGGTCGGCGTCACGGTGACCACCCCGGGCGGGACCAGCAACCCGGTGCCGTTCTTCTACGTCGGCGCCCCGTTCAAGTCGTCCCTGGGCGCCGACTCCGGGCCGCTGGCCGGCGGCAACACCATCACCGTCAACGGTACCGGCCTGTCGACGGCCACCAGTGTGTCCTTCGGCGGAGTCACCGCCACACCGACCGTGACCAGTGACAGCTCTCTCAGCGTCACCGTGCCTGCGGGCGCGGCGGCCGGGCCGGTGTCGGTGAGCGTCACCACCGCGGGCGGCACGAACAACGGCCTGACCTACACCTACGTCGACACCCCCACGATCGGGACCATCATCCCGACCTCGGGTCCGACGTCGGGGGGTACGGCGGTGACCATCACCGGCACCAACCTCGACAGCACCGACTCGGTCACCTTCGACGGCACCGCGGCGCCGTTCTCGGTGATCAACGCGACCACGCTGTCCGCGGTCACCCCGCCCGGCACCGCGGGCGCGGCCGACGTGGTCGTGACCAACCCCGCCGGATCGGACACGGAGGTCGGCGCGTTCACCTACGTCGCCGGCCCCGGCATCTGATCCGTCTGAAGTGACGGGGTCGCGCCTGCGCTCAAAGTGCCGGCACCTCGTCACATGCCCTTCCGTGGCGGTCCTGGGTAACGCCACGGGAGGGCCCTCGCCTGACCTTTTGGTATGTCCTTGGAGAGGGAGCTGCCCGTGTCCGTTGATCTGCTTCCGTACGCGCGCACTGCGACCGCCGCAGCCCTCGCCGCGCCGATCGCTGCCATCGCTGTGGGCGACGGACCCAGGGGCGTCGCCCTCAGCCCCGTCGACCAGACGGGATATGTGACGAACTCCGGCTCCGGGACGGTCACCGTCCTCGACACCGCCACCCGGACCGCCACCGCCACGATCACGGTGGGGTCGGGGCCGTGGGGGGTTGCCGTCAACCCCACCGGAACCGAGGCGTATGTGGGCAACTTCGGATCCGGAACGGTCAGTGTGATCACCACCGCGACGAACGCCGTCACCGCGACGATCGGCGGCATCTCCGCGCCCGCCGGTATCGCCTTCTCCCTGGACGGTGCCCGCGCCTACGTGGTCAGCCAGGACACCGCCAGCCTGATCGTGCTCGACACCGCCACGCGAACGGTCGTGACGAGCGTGGCGGTCGGGAGCCTCCCGTACGAGGTGGCGCTCTGCCCGGATGCCCCGCACGCCTACGTCAGCGACTTCGGCGGCGGCACCGTCACGGTCGTCGACACGGGCAGCCTCACGGTCATCGCGACGATCGGCGGCTTCACCCAGCCGCGCGGTCTGGCCGTCACCCCGGACGGCCAGCGGCTGTATGTCGCCGACCACGCGGGCGGCACTGTCAGCGTGGTGGACACCACCACCTACACCGTCGCCAAGACCATCAGCGGCTTCAACGCTCCCGTCGCCGTGGCCATGGGTCCCCGCGGGGTCCTCGCCTACGTCACCGAGAGCGGCGCCGGATCGCTCACGGCGATCAACCTGGCCACCAACGCCCGCACCGCCACTGTCACCGGTTTCAGCGATCCCCAGGGGCTTGCCGTCACTGCGGACAGCCGCCACATCTATGTAACCGGCACCGGCAGCGGCACCGTGAGTGTGCTGAACATTCCGGTGGCCGTCTCACCCGACCAGGGCCCCACCGGCGGCCGTACCCCGGTCATCCTCACCGGACGCGACTTCCTCCAGGCCACCCAGGTCCGCTTCGGTGACCGCCACGCCACTTCGTTCACGATCGTGGACGACACCGTCATCACCGCCGTGGCCCCGGCGGGCAGCGGCGCCGTCCCGGTCACCGTCACCATCGCCGGTGTCCCCCACCCCATCGGCTCCTACTTCTACCTGGCACCCCCGCGGATCCGCACCATCTCACCGGCTACCGGTCCGAACGACGGCGGCAACACCCTCACCCTCACCGGCATCGGCCTGTACACCACCCAGGAAGTACGACTCGGCACCACCAGCGTGTACCCGACCGTCGTCTCCGACGCCCAGCTCGTCCTCACCGCGCCTCCGGCGCCCCCGGCTCGGCCAGGGCCGACCATAAGGGTCCCGGTGGTGGTGACCACTCTGGGCGGCGTCGCCGGCGGTCCCGCCTACACCTATCTCGACGCGCCCACGACCACCAGCGTGAGTTCCTCGGCGGAACTGCCCGTCGTCGGCGAGCGGGTGACCTTCACCGCGGCCGTAGCACCGGCCCCATCCGCAGCCGGTGCGCCCACGGGTACGGTCTGGTTCGACTTCGGTGACGGCACCGTCCCGGTCACCGCCGTTGTCGTCGACGGGCTGGCCACAGCGGCACACACCTACACGAGCACCAGCGGCAGTCCGTACACGGTCACCGCCGCCTACAGCGGGGACAACGACTTCGCCCCGTCGTCGGATGTCACGGAGCAGGCGGTGGTGCGGGCGCCGACCTCCACGACCGTCCTGTCCTCCCCGGAGCCCTCCGATGCGGACGGGCCGGTGACCGTCACCACGCGGGTCATCGTGGCCGCCCCCGGCGCCGGGCGACCCACGGGCACGGTGACCGTCGATTTCGGCGACGGCACACCGCCTGTCGTGCAGGCCCTCGCGGACGGCCTGGCCACGGTCACCCACACCTATCCCGCGAGCGAGGCCACCTACACGATCACCGCCTTCTACAGCGGAGACACCGATTACGCCTCCTCCACCGATGTCCGCACCCACCGGGTGGTGGCCGACATCCAGGCCACGACTACGACCGTGTCCTCCTCCCCGGATGCGTCGACGACCTGGCAGCCGGTGACCTTCACCGCCTCTGTCACGACCGTGGCGCCGGAGGCGGGCACGCCCACCGGCACCGTCACCTTCGACTTCGGCGACGGCACGCCGCCCGTCCCGGTCGCTCTGGCCGGCGGGGCCGCCGTCGTCAGCCACGCCTACACCTCCGCGACCGGCAGCCCGTACCCCGTCACCGCCCTCTACGCCAGCGACAACGAAGAGTTCAGCTCCTCCACGGGATACGACACCCAGACGGTGAACCCGGCACCCACATCCACCACCGTCAGTTCCTCGCCCGAGCCGTCCCTGGTGGGCGAGCCGGTGACCTTCACCGCCACCGTCACACCGGACGCCGCCGAGGCAGACGCGCCGACGGGCATGGTGGTCTTCGACTTCGGCGACGGGACGGCGCCGGTCGCAGCGCCGGTCGACGACGGCACGGCGGTCATCACCCACGTGTACGCCACCACCGCCGACAGCCCGTACACGGTCACCGCCGCCTACGCCGGGGACGCGGACTTCACCGGCTCCACCGACACGGCTGCCCACACGGTGGACCAGGCACCAACGAGTGTCACGGTGACGTCCGCGCCGGATCCGTCGGTGGTGGGCGAGCCAGTGACCTTCACCGCCACCGTCACCGCCGAAGCCCCCGGAGCGGGCACTCCCACCGGCACTGTCACCTTCGACTTCGGCGACGGCACCACCCCCCTCACCGTTCCCCTGACCCAGGCAGCGGCAACGACCTCCCACACGTACCCGAGTACCGCCAGCAGTCCGTACACGGTCACGGTCGCCTACGGCGGCGACGCGGACTTCACCAACTCCACCGGCACAAACACCCACACCGTGAACCGGGCATTCACCACGACCAGCGTGACGTCCGCGCCGGATCCATCGGTGGTGGGCGAGCCGGTGACCTTCACCGCCACCGTCGCGCCGCTCGCTCCTGGAGCGGGCACTCCCACCGGCACCGTCACCTTCGACTTCGACGACGGCACCACCCCCCTCACCGTTCCCCTGACGGACGGCTCCACGACCGCCACCCACACCTACACCACCAGGCCCGGCGGCCCTGCGGAGGTCACCGCCACCTACGACGGGGACCTGGACTTCATCCCCTCTACGGGCGCCGCCCTGCACACCGTAGAACGGGCACCGACCACGACCAGCCTCGTCTCGGTGCCGGATCCGTCGGTGGTGGGCCAGCCGGTGACCTTCACCGCCACCGTCGCGCCGCTCGCTCCTGGAGCGGGCACTCCCACCGGCACCGTCACCTTCAACTTCGGCGACGGCACCACCCCCGCCACCGTGCCCCTCACCAACGGCACAGCCACCGTCACCCGCCCCTACACCACCCGCAGAGACGGCCCCTACACGGTCACCGCCACCTACAGCGATGACATCGACTTCACGTCTTCTGCTACCACCACCGCGCACACCGTGAACCGGGCATCGACCACGACCACTGTGGTCTCGGTGCCGGATCCGTCGGTGGTGGGCCAGCCGGTGACCTTCACCGCCACCGTCGCGCCACTCGCTCCTGGAGCGGGCACTCCCACCGGCACCGTCACCTTCAACTTCGGCGACGGCACCACCCCCGCCACCGTGCCCCTGACCGGCGGCACAGCCACCGTCACCCGCACCGGCACCACCCGCACCGGCACCCCGTACACGATCAACGCCACCTATAACGCCAGCCCCGACTTCGCCGGCTCCACCGGCACCGACACCCACACCGTGAACCGGGCATCGACCACGACCACTGTGGTCTCGGTGCCGGATCCGTCGGTGGTGGGCCAGCCGGTGACCTTCACCGCCACCGTCGCGCCACTCGCTCCTGGAGCGGGCACTCCCACCGGCACCGTCACCTTCAACTTCGGCGACGGCACCACCCCCGCCACCGTGCCCCTGACCGGCGGCACAGCCACCGTCACCCGCACCGGCACCCCGTACACGATCAACGCCACCTATAACGCCAGCCCCGACTTCGCCGGCTCCACCGGCACCGACACCCACACCGTGAACCGGGCATCGACCACGACCACTGTGGTCTCGGCGCCGGATCCGTCGGTGGTGGGCCAGCCGGTGACCTTCACCGCCACCGTCGCGCCACTCGCTCCTGGAGCGGGCACTCTGAACCGCCCCGGGTTCGGTGGAGATCTCAGTTGGTGGCTGTGAGCTGGGTTTTCGTGGTTGCTCGGTAGTAGTTGGCTTCGTATTCGACGGGCGGAATGTGCCCTATCTCACCGTGGAGCCGGCGGTGGTTGTACCAGTCGACCCACTCGGCGGTGGCGAGCTCGACGTGCGAGAGCGTCTTCCACGGCCGCTGCGGTTTGATGACCTCGGTCTTGAACAGACCGATCGTCGACTCCATGAGCGCGTTGTCGTACGCGTCGCCGACCGAGCCGATTGAGGCCGCGATGCGGGCCGCGTCGAGGTGTTCGGCGAGGCGAAATGAGGTGTATTGCGACCCGGCGTCGGAGTGGTGGACCAACTCGCCAGGGGCCGGCGGACGGCCGTCGCGGTCGCGCTGCCACAGCCCCATGTCCAGGGCGTCCAGGACGAGTTGGGTCTCCTTCGACAACGACGCGGACCAGCCGACAATGCGACGCGAGAAGGTGTCCACGACGAACGCGACATAGACGACGCCCGCCCAGGCCGCGACGTGTGTGAAGTCGGCGACCCAGGTGCGGTTCGGAGCCGGGGCGACGAACTCGCGGTCGAGCAGGTCCGGGGCCCGGGCGGCGGCCGGATCCGGCATGGTGGTGATGACCTTCTTGCCGCGGACGGCGCCGGCGATGCCGAGCTCGCGCATGAGGCGCTCGATCGTGCAGCGGGCCACCTCGTGGCCCTGGCGGTTGAGCTGTCGCCAGACCTTCCTGGCGCCGTAGACCCGGTAGTTGGACTGGTAGACCTCCTGGATCAGCTCCTTGAGTTCCTCGTCTCGCACCGCTCGCGGAGAGGGGCTTTCGAGGCGTTTCTTGCAGGCGTAGTAGGTGGAGGGGGCGATCTTGCAGCTGTGCTGGGTCAGTACGCGGCAGATCGGCTCGACGCCGCCGAAGCGGTCCCGGTGCTCGTCGATGAACGTTACGAGCGAGGAAGTGGCCGGTCGAGCTCGGCCGCGAAGAAACTCGCCGCGGCCTTCAAGATCTCGTTCGCGCGCTTGAGTTCGGCGATCTCCTTCTTCATCGCCTTGATCTGCGCGGACTCCTCGCTCGTCGTCCCCGGCAGGGTCCCGGAATCGATCTGGTCCTGGCGGACCCACTTGCGCAACGTCTCGCGCGAGCCGATGCCGAGCTTCGCCATCACCGCGTTGATCGCGGCGGACTCGGTCGGGTAGTCACCGCGGACCTCGGCGACCATGCGCACCGCGCGCTTGCGCAGCTCAGGGGGATAGGAGGAGGGACGTGCCATGACTCTGATCCTTACACGGAATCGAGTCTCCATTCGAACCGGGGCGGTTCACTCCCGGCGCAAGGAACGGTCCCGGCAGGCGATCCTCGCGGCGACCCGCGCCCTGGTCGCAGAGGAGTCGTACGAGAAGGTCACTGTCGAAGCCATCGCTGCCCGTGCCGGCGTCGGCAAGCAGACGATCTATCGGCGGTGGCCGTCGAAGAGCGCGGTCGTCTTCGCCGCCCTTCTGGCTCTGAGTGAGGATGCGGACGGGCAGTCGGTCGCGCTGCCGGACACAGGCGACCTCGAGACCGACCTCAAGCTCGTCATGCGTGCCACGGCGGAGGAGTTCGCCGCCCCGTCCTTCGACAGGCTGATCCGGGCCCTCAACACCGAGATCGCCAACGATGCCGCACTGGCGGCCGAGTACCGGAAGAAGCTGGCCCAACCGCTGGAAGAAGCGAAGAAAGCACGCTTGCGCAGCGCCCAGGAAGTCGGCCAACTCGACGCCGACGCCGACCTCGACCTGGTCCTCGAAGTGCTCTACGCCCCCCTCTTCCAGCGGTGGCTGCACCGCAGCGGTCCACTGACCGCCGCATACGCCGACTCACTTGTCGACGCGACCCTCAGAGCTTTCGGCCCCTGAACAGGAGTGAATCCACCCCGCAGAGCTCGGCCCGGTCGGCTCCTGACCCCTGAGCGCCCGTCATCAAGCGTGCCAGCCCGGAGACGTAGGTGGTGACTCCGGGACCGGACCGCTTTTGATCGCACGGGCCTGCGGCTATCCGTCCTCGGCGTCGTCCGTCTCGTCATCCGTGTGCGGGTCGCGCAGTTGCCGCAGGCCCGGCGCCGGCGGGCGGGTGAAGGCGTAGCGGCCGAGGAAGTTGATGTGGTCGTACTGGAGTGGGGAGAGCCGGGCGAGGAGGTCGTCGGTGACGGGGAAGCCGTCGGCCGCGAGCTGCTTGACGGCGGCGTCGATGTAAAGGCTGTTGAAGAGCACTACGGCGTTCAGGGCCAGGCCGAGCGCGCCGAGCTGGTCCTCCATGCCCTCGCGGTAGTGCTGGCGTAGTTCGCCGCGCTGCCCGAAGAAGATCTTCCGGGCGAGGCGGTGGCGGGCCTCGGTGACGTTGAGCTGGGCGCCGATCATGCGCCGGTACCCCTCGTCGGAGACGAACTGGAGCAGGTGCAGGGTCTTGAAGATCCGCCCGTAGTGGGCGAACGCGTCGCCCAGTCCGGTCGGCTTGCCATCCCGGGAGAGCATACGGATCAGATCGTGGCCGCGGACCTCGCCCAGGGTCAGGGAACCTGCCACGCGAAGCATGTCGCCCCAGTGGGCACGTATCCGGTCCAGGCGGATGGTGTGGTTCGAGACCGGCTGGAGCGGCCCGTAGTCGGCCGCGGTGTTCGTGCGCCACAGCCGGGCGTCGGAGATGTCGGCGATCCTCGGCGAGAACTGGTAGCCGCAGATCGCGAACAGGCCGAAGACGATGTCGGAGTACGACGCGGTGTCCGTGATGACGGTCTCCGGCTTCGGGCCGCCGTCGCGGGCGTGGATGGCGTCCAGGATGAACAGCGAGTCGCGCAGCGTGCCCGGCACGACCACCCCGCCCAGCCCCATCACCTGGTCGTTTACCACGTTCAGCCAGGTGGCGCCCTTGTGCCGCAGCCCGAAGTACCGGGGGTTCGAACCCGCGTAGAGGGTCTGCACCGGCACGGTGAAGCGGACCCCGTCGGCGGAGGCGACCAGACCGCCGCCCCACGCCCTCACGACGTCGATCTTTGCCTGAGCCTCGATGAACAGACCGTTCGCCACCGAGATGTTCTCGGCCCGGAAGTAGCCCTGGTCGACCTGGACCAGACGGCCCCGGCTGAGCGCCGGGACATCCGGCTTGATGACCGGGGTGAACCCGACGTTGCACGCTTCCGTCAGCAGGACGGCGCACAAACTGGTGGTGAAGCCTTCCATGTGGGAGTCGGCACCGGAGATGTGCGTGAACGCGTCCGCCATCCCGGTCAGCTCGGCGACCTCCAGCAGCAGCTCGGGGAAGTCGACCTTCGGCAGCATGCCGTTGACCAGCTGGCGGAACGGCGGCATGAGCTTGGGCTCCTCCGCCTTGCCGAGCTTGGCCAGCTTCAGCTTCCCGCCCACCACCTCCAGCGCCGTGTTGCCGGGTAGCCCGACGGCGACCTGGACGTACGCGGCGTGCAGAGCGGAGGCGAGTTCGGCGAGGTGTCCGGCCGGTTCGCTCTCCAGACCGAGCGCGGTGAGCACCTTCGGCTCGGCGGCCGTCCACTTCTCCCCGGCCAGCAGCTTGGCGCGGGGGTCGCCCCAGCGGTCGCCGTCCTTGGCGAACACGTCCCGCCGGCGCAGCGAGCGGTGCAGATGCTCCAGGACGCAGAACGAGTACGCGGCCTTGTCGACCAGACCGTGCGGCACGTTGGGGTTGGCGAACACCAGCCGCCGCCACGAGCCCGTCACCAGATCGGAGGCGACCTCCTCGGCGCCGACCTTCTTGCGGCCGATCAGATCCGGAAGCCGCTTGAGGGCCTGAACGACGGGGACGCCAGCTTCGACGGCGCCGAAGTCGATGACCTCGACCAGGAGGCGAATGAAGCCACGCACCGTGCCGTAGCGGGCGACCAGCTCGGCCCGCCATTCCGCGTCGTCGTCCCCGTCGATGTCCGGGACCACCGCGGCGATCGTGGCGAGCGCCTCGGCCAGCTGCTCGCGCGGCACGACCTGCTCGATCGCGGACCACGCATCGACCACGGAGACGAGCTCACCGGTGTCGGTCGCGGGCGGCGTCGTCATCAGCACGTCGACCGCTGCGGCGACCTTCTTCGCGGCCTTCCGCAACTGGGGCAGGGCCTTGAGCTTGGCGTCGTTGCCCATCCGCTCGGCCTTCGCCAGCAGCTTGGTGGCCATCAGTGCATGCAGCAGATCGAGCGCGTCATCCACCGTCGCCGTCTCCAGGTGCCGCACGGTCGCCAGCAGCGTCGCGGTCTGCCGCGTGACCTCCAGCCGCTTCAGCGTCGGCGCCTTCGAGGTCAGCCCGTACCGGGCCAGCCCGGTCATCCGCGCGGCCGGAACCCGTCCGGCATCCACCGCGCCGGCCCCCAGGCCCCGCACCTCGCGGGCGCGGTCCAGGGCCAGTTCCATAGCCTTGCCAGACACCCGCATCGGGCCCAGCCGCAGCCGCTCCAGCTCCGACACCCGCTTCTTCTCCGGCACCTCCAGCAGCCGGACCATCTCGGTCCGCAGCTCGTAAGGCACCACCTCGTACAGCGCGGCGTGCAGCCGATCGTTCTCCTCCTGACGGAGCGCGGCCACCATCCGGGCCAGCGACGTCACACCCGGCAGCAGCACCCGATTGTTCACCAGCCACACGGGGGCGCGGCAGATGGCGCGGCGCGAGGGGCATGGCAAGGCTTGGACGACCTGTGTCGTCGGTACTCGTGGCGTTCGCGACGGAGAGGTCGAGGTCGTAGAGGCTGGTGGCGTCGGCCAGCCAGAGGTGCCGGGACGAGGAGTCGAAGCAGCAGGCATGGAAGGCGTGGCGCCCCATGATGGGGCGAGCGAAGGGGTCCGGTGCAGTCATCTGCCACAGCAACGCCTCGCCGTCACGCGCGATGGTCGCTGCCCAACCACCGTCGGGGGCCCCTGCTGCGGCGACGACGGCCGTACGGTGTGGCGAGCGGGCAGGGTCCTCGGTGGCATCCCGGGGGGCTGTGACGTCGGCCCTGCTGCGGAAGGTGACACGGCCCTCCTCCCCCGCGAGCAAGAGCCAGCGGCCGGTCTCCAAGGGAGCGGTCGCGGCGAGGACCGCCGGGACGCGGTGCGGCGTCTCCGAGGGAGTGGGCGGCGAGGGGGCGGGAGCCGTCGTCACATGGGCCGTGCTGTCCTCGCGGACGACGAGCACCTCACGCCCTGTGCGCAGACAGGCGATCACAGGCGGCGCCGGATCCGGGCGGGACGAACCATCGTCCAGGAGCCGTCCCAGGTTCCACAGACGGACGAAACCGTCGTTTCCAGCAGTCACCAGGCCGGCGCCGTTCCCAGTGAAGTGCACCGAATGGCCCGCTGCCGTGTGCGCCTTGCGTCGAACGCGCTTCGGGATGTGCGCGGCATCAGGCCCGCCCCTGACATGGA
This sequence comes from Streptomyces sp. MNU76, assembly GCF_020982545.1. GTDB lineage: Bacteria > Actinomycetota > Actinomycetes > Streptomycetales > Streptomycetaceae > Streptomyces. Next base: position 21,028 of record NZ_JAJKLK010000023.1, read on the forward strand.
GCGTGACGAACCCATCTGCGTCCAGCGTGGCAAGTCGGCAGGCGTCCTCGGCCAGTGCCGCAGCCACCACCCCCGGACCCGTGCCCCATGTGCTGACGCCGAAGGACGTGACCGTCTCCTCGACTGCACGGGCTTGATCGTGCGCCTGGATCCACCAGGCTGCCAGCCTGGCTTCGCTGGCTCCGCCGAACCCTAGGAGCCGCAGCCCCGCTACCGCGACAAGCCGTCCTCGGTGGCCGCGCTGGCGGCCGGCCATGGGCGGCAGGCTTTCACCGAGGTGACCTGGCGGGAAGGCTCCCGCGGGCCGATGCGCTCACGCTTTCTGGCGCTGCGGGTGCGGGCGGCCGGCATCCGCTCCCGCGGCCTGGCCCAGGCCGCCGCCACCGCCGGACACGGCCACTGGGACGGCGTCCTGCCCGAGGTGACGCTGCTGGCCGAATGGCCCGCCGACGCCGAAGCACCCACCGACTACTGGCTGTCCAGCCTTCCCGCCGGCACCCCCCTGGCCGAACTGGTCCGCCTCGCCAAGATCCGCCGGCGCATCGAGCACGACTACCGGGAACTCAAGCACGGCCTCGGCCTGGACCACTTCGAGGGACGTTCCTGGACCGGGTGGCATCACCACGTCACCCTGGTCACCGCCGCCCACGCCTTCCTCACCGAGCAACGCCTGGCCCCAAAAGCCGATACAGCGGACTCACCCTCTACCAGATCCTCGACACCATCCAGGACCTGCTGAACTGCTGGACCGGCACCTGCACCACCTGCCACCGCCCCCTGCCCAGAACGCCCACCACCAGCCCAAGCACAAGAGCCAGAGCAACCTAACGGAGTCCTACTAGAACGCACACCAACGGCAGCAGCTCCACACCCCTACGCGGGCAAAGCCGGCTCTTCACCCAGCCCAAGGACGGCGACTACGTCAGCGACCTGTCCATCACCTACGGCGGCGAAGTCGACATGACCACCACCCTCCTCGGCCTGGTCCTGCCGACCGCCGATCTCCCCCGAGGCTGACGCCGTCGCACGCGGCCACCCGGCCCGGGCGATCCGCACTTGATCGGCCGCCCCCCACTCGCTTGGATGTCCCGGTCGGACGCGGCGGCGACGGATGCGGGCGGGCGGATGACGCGGGGCGGTGGGCTGGGGCGCGATTTCCGGTGGCTGTGGGCGGCGTACGCGGTCAGCGCGTTCGGGACCCGGCTGTCGTTCGACGCGCTCCCCCTGCTCGCGGTGCTGGTCCTGCACGTCGGCCCCTCGGAGGTCTCCGCGCTGGCGGCCACCGGCCTGGCGGTGGGCGCGGCGGTGGCCGTACCGCTCGGTCCCTGGGTGGAGTTCCGCCGCAAGCGCCCGGTGATGATCTCGATGGACCTCGCCCGCTGCGCTGCCCTGCTGTCCGTCCCGGTGGCCTACGCCCTGAACCTGCTCACCTTTCCCCAACTGCTCCTGGTCTCCGTGGTCGTCGCCGTGGCCGACATCACCTTCACCGCGGCGAGCGGCGCCTGTCTGAAGTTCCTGGTTCCCCCGGAGCACCTGGTGGCCGCCAACGGCCGCTTCGAGGCCACGACCTGGACCACGACGATGCTCGGCCCGCCCCTCGGTGGCGCCGCGATGGGTCTCTTCGGCCCGGTCGTCACCGTGCTGATCGACGCCGGCAGCTACCTCCTCTCGGCGGCGGGCATCCGAGCGATCGGCACCGAGGAGCCCCGCCCGGCCGACACCAGGGAACCCCGCCCGGCCAGCACCAGGGAGCCCCGTCCATCCGGCACCAAGGAATCCCGCACGACCGACACCGAGGAACCCCGTTCGACCGGCGCGGAGCAGCCCCGACCGGCCGGCAGTACGCAACCCCACCCGGTCCCGGCCGTCAAACCGGCGACGGATGCCGCCCCCCGGCTCCGCCTCGGCGACCTTCTGGACGGCTGGCGGTACATCCTCCGCGACCCCGCCCTGCGCCCCCTCTTCCTCAACTCCGTCCTCGTCAACGCCCTGATCATGGCCCCGGCACCGCTGCTGCTCATCCTCATGGTGGGCCAACTCGGCTTCGCGCCCTGGCAGTACGGTCTCGCCTTCGCCGTCCCGTGCGTCGGCGGTCTGATCGGCTCGCGTCTCTCCCGTCGTCTGGTCGTCCGGTACGGACAGGACAGGGTCATCCGGGTCTCCGGAACCCTGCGGGCGTGCTGGCCGCTGGGCCTGGCGTTCGTCGGCACGGGTCCGGCGGGCCTCGTCCTCGTGATGGTCGCCGAACTGGGCCTGATCACCTGCATCGCTGTCTTCAACCCCGTACTGGCCACCCAGCGCCTCACCCGGACCCCGTCGGACCGCGTCGCCCGCACGCTCACCGCCTGGTCCGTCACCGGCAAACTCACCATCGCCGCCACGACGGCCCTCTGGGGCCTCCTCGCCTCCGTCACCACCCCCCGCACGGCGATCGCCACGGCCGGCCTGCTCCTCCTGGCGACGCCACTGCTGCTCCTCCGCCGCCGCGACCGCCACCGCGACCGGATCGACGCGGGAACCGACAACTCACTTGATCTCAACCGTGCTTGAGGTTGCACCATGGTCCACATGACCACGGAAGCCACGGAAACCACGGCGCGAGCCGCCGACATCGAAGCCGTCAAGCAGGTCGTCGCCACCGTCGAGCACTCCCAGCAGCACAAGGACCCCGACGAGTTCCTCGCCCTCTTCCACCCCGACGCGATCTGGACGACGGCCCACGGCAAGGTCCTCATCGGCCTGGACGAGATAGCGGCGTTCACCCGCAAGGTGCTCCCCGGGGCCCACTGGGACGGCGAGGTCAGCTACGAGGTGGTCCACGTGCTCTTCATCCGCCCCGACGTCGCGGCGGTCAAGGTCCGCCAGCGCTACCTGGGCGGGGACGACACAAGCGAGGGGGCCCCGCTCTACGTGATGACCAAGCAGCCCGACGGCCGCTGGCTGCTCACCGCCTGCCAGAACACGCAGGTCCTGGCAGGCTGAGCGAGGGAACGGCCGGGCGCGCCGGGAAACCGGCGCGGCGGTCAGAACCGGTCAGAACATCGTGTTGTCGTTCGCCGATGTCTCCGGTACGTCCTGCAGCGCGTCCCAGTGTTCGACGATCTTCCCGTTCCGCACCCGGAACAGGTCGACGACCGCCTGCCCCCGCTCCCCCGGCACGTTCACGTAGTGGCTGTGGACGGCGACGAGCTCGCCCTCGGCCACGACACGCTTGCGCGAGACGGTGAGGGACGGGAACTGCTGGAAGTAGCCCCCCAGACCGGCCTTGACCCCCTCCACGCCGTCGGGGATGTTCGGGTTGTGCTGGTGGTACTCGCGGCCCCAGTACTTGTCGATCGCCGACAGGTCCTTGCGTACCAGCAGCCGGTCGAACGCCTTGGTCACCAGCTTCTCGTGGTACGAGGTCAGCCAGGCCGGTCCCGGCTCGCTCGTCCGGGGCCTGCTGACCGTGGAGAACATGTCGTTGCCGTTGGCCGACGTCGCCGGCACGTCCTGCGCCACGTCCCAGTGCTCGGCGATCCGCCCGCCCTGGAACCGGAAGATGTCGAAGACGGCGGAGCCGCGAGTGCCGGGCGTCAGCACGACGTTGGAGTGCACGAGCACGAGGTCGCCCTGCGCGATGACCCGCTTGACGTCGTACGCGGCGTCCGGGAACTGCTGGTTCACCATCCCGGCTAGGCCCTTCAGTGTCTCCGCCCCGTCCGGCGCGAACGGATTGTGCTGGATGTAGTCCGGCCGCACGTACCGGTCCACGACCGCCGTGTCCCCGTCCTCGAACACCCCCTTCAGCACCCGTACGGCAACGGCCTTCTGGTAGCCGAGCCGCGCGGCGCTCCCGTACGGGGCCCGTTCCGCGACGGCGGCGGAGGGCGGGGCCGCGACGGCCGGTACGACGGCGACGGTGGACGTGAGCGCGGCGGCCGCGAGGACGGCGACGAGCGCGCGGCGGGCAGGCGTGGTGGGGGTCACGATGCTCCCATCTGCTACAACACGGGCATATTGAAAGTTCAATCTTATGCTTACGAAAGGAAAGCACTAACCTCCAGTTAGCGTCAAGATCCCTCTCGCTTGCCTAGAGCGCACTCCACGGCCTTGGCTGGGGAGCCATGAAGTACACACAGCTCGGACGCACAGGACTCAAGGTCAGCCGACTGGTCCTCGGCACCATGAACTTCGGTCCGCAGACGGACGAAGCGGACAGCCACGCGATCATGGACGCGGCGCTGGACGCGGGCATCAACTTCTTCGACACGGCAAATGTGTATGGCTGGGGCGAGAACAAGGGCCGCACCGAGGAGATCATCGGGAACTGGTTCGCGAAGGGCGGAGACCGCCGCGACAAGGTCGTCCTCGCGACCAAGGTGTACGGCAACATGGGCACCGACGGCGAGGCGTGGCCCAACCACGACAAGCTCTCCGCGCTGAACATCCGGCGCGCCGTGGACGCCAGCCTCAAGCGGCTGCGGACGGACCACATCGACCTCTACCAGTTCCACCACGTCGACCGGGGCACCCCGTTCGACGAGATCTGGCAGGCCGTCGACGTGCTCGTCCAGCAGGGCAAGATCCTCTACGCCGGCTCGTCCAACTTCCCCGGCTACAAGATCGCCCAGGCCAACGAGACCGCCGCCCGCCGCGGCGGCACCATCGGCCTGGTCAGCGAGCAGTGCCTCTACAACCTCTACGAACGCCGCGCCGAGATGGAGGTCATCCCGGCCGCGCGGGAGTACGGGCTCGGGGTCATCCCGTGGTCGCCGCTGCACGGCGGTGCGCTCGGCGGCGTCCTGAAGAAGGAGGTCAAGGGCGGCCGGCGCGGCTCGGGACGCGCGGCGGGCGCCCTGTCCGGCCCCGACGCACGCACGAAGATCCAGGCGTACGAGGACCTGCTGGAGAAGCACGGTCTGGAGCCCGGCGAGGCCGCCCTGGCCTGGCTGCTCACCCGCCCCGGCGTGACCGGCCCCATCGTCGGCCCGCGCACCGCCGCGCAGCTCGAATCCGCGCTGCGGGCGGTGGAACTGGAGCTGGACGAGGAGCTGCTGGCGTCCCTGGACGAGATCTTCCCGGGTCCGGGCCCGTCCCCGGAGGCCTTCGCCTGGTGACGACGGCGACAGGGGACGCCCTCTGTTCGTAGGGGCGCGGGGACTGCGCGACGAGCCCTCACCGGCCGGCGGCCGTCACCGGCAGCGGCCGACGAAGGCGCGCGGTTCCCCGCCCCCGCCCGCGATACGGCTACTTACCGAGCGCCGCCGCGAGAGCCACCACAGCGAACATCAGTACGAGCACACCGGCCATGATCCGGTTACGGGTCTTCGGGTCCACACCCCGAGCCTAACCGGCGGCCCGAACGGTCATCCGCCCGCCCCGAGCCCCCACCGCGCGACCGCCTCGTACCGCGGCTGCTCACCCGCCACCCCGGACGCCGGCAGACGGCTGCGCACCAGCGCCAGGTCGGACACCGTCCACGACCGCCCGGCGAAGGCGTCGAGCACGGCGACGTACGGCCGGACGTCGAGGTCCTCCCGGCTGCGGGCCACCGTCAAGTGGGGCGTGTACCGGCGGTGCTCCCCATCGGCACCCCGGCCTTGCGCGCCGCCGCCTCCGCCCGGTCGGCCAGCATCCGCAGCGCGCCGAGGTCCCCCTCGGCCCCCGCCCACAGGGCCCGGCCGCGCCCGAACTTCCCGCCGCCGCGCACGGCCAGCCGGAACGGCTCGCTGCGCTCCGCGGCCCGCTCCAGCCGCCGCGACAGCTCCGGTACGACGTCCTCCTCGACCTCCCCGTAGAACGCGAGCGTGAAGTGCCAGCCGGGCGGCTGGGTCCAGCGCAGCCGGTCCGCACCCGCGAGGCTCTTCAACTCCCCGACCACCAGACCGAGTTCCTCGACGACATCAGCGGGCGGAAGCACAGCGGCGAACAGTCTCATGCCCGCCACCTTCCCAGCCCGCGTGTCACTCGGCGACCACCGCGCCCTCTCAGGGGCGCGGGGAACTGCGCGACAAGCCACGACGGCGCGGCAGCCGCCGCCGACGCGGCGTGGCACCCCCTTCGGCACCGCGCACCCCAGCGGAGCGCCACCGCACCCCGCCGGCCCGCGCGAGGACGAGGCCCACGGTGACGGCGGCGACCGTGGAGACGACACCGCCGGCGACGAAGCCCATCCGGGCGCCGTACGCGTCGGTGACCCAGCCGGCGATCGGCGCGCCCAGCGGCGTACCGCCCAGGAAGACCATCATGTAGAGGGCCATGACGCGGCCGCGCATCACCGGGTCGGTGTTCATCTGGATGGCCGTGTTGGCGGTGACGTTCACCGTCAGGCCGAACATCCCTATCGGCACCATCAGCAGGGCGAAGATCCAGTACGCGGGGGCCAGCGCCGCCACGATCTCCAGCAGGCCGAAGGCGAGCGCGCCGCCGATCAGCACACGCAGCCGCGCGGTGCCCCGGCGGGCGGCGAGCAGGGCGCCGGCGACCGAGCCGACCGCCATGAGCGTGTTGAAGAGGCTGTACGAGCCGGCGTCCGCGTGGAACACGTCGTCCGCGTAGGCCGAGAGCCAGACGGGGAAGTTGAAGCCGAAGGTGCCGATGAAGCCGACCAGCACGATGGGCCACAGCAGCTCGGGACGCCCGGCCACATAGCGCAGGCCCTCGCGGAGCTGGCCCTTGGCGCGGGGGGCGCGGCGCACGGGGTGCAGGTCACCGCTTCGCATCAGCAGCAGGCCGATGATGGGGGCGACGAAGGAGAGGCCGTTGTAGAGGAAGGCCCAGCCCGTGCCGACGGTGGTGATCAGCACACCGGCGACGGCGGGGCCGACGAGACGGGCCGACTGGAAGTTCGCCGAGTTGAGGCTGACCGCGTTCTGCAGCTGGTCCGGCCCGACCATCTCGGACACGAACGACTGCCGGGCCGGGTTGTCGACGACCGTGGCCATGCCGACGGCGAAGGCGGCCACGTACACGTGCCACACCTGCACCTGGCCCGAGATCGTCAGCGCGGCCAGCGCCAGCCCGGTGACCGCCATCGACGTCTGCGTCACGAACAGCAGCCGCCGCTTGGGGAACCGGTCGACCAGCACACCGCCGTACAGTCCGAACAGCAGCATCGGCAGGAACTGGAGCGCCATCGTCACACCGACGGCCGTGGAGGACCCGGCCAGGCTCAGTACGAGCCAGTCCTGCGCGATCCGCTGCATCCACGTGCCGATGTTCGACACGACCTGCCCGACGAAGAACAGCCGGTAGTTCCGCACCCGCAACGACCGGAACATGGAAACCCGCGCCCCCTCGGCCGACACCGTCGAGGAACCACCGGGTTGGGGTGGCGGCGGAAGGCGGGCGGCGGCGGAAGGCGGGGCGGCCGCGGAGGGCGCGGCGTCCGCTGAAGACGTGTTGGCCGCGGGAGCCGCAGTGGAACGGGCGCGCGCGTCGGCCCGGCTCGCGGGTCCGGGGATCAGCACCGAAGCGCCGACAGCGGAATGGGCGGAAGCGGGTTGCGCGGAAGCGGGGCGGGCGGAAGCGGCTTAAGCGGAGGCGGAAGCGGGGCGGGCGGCGGCCGAAAGGTCGGCGGCGCCCGGCAGGGCGATCGTGCTGCCCTCGTTCGGTAGGCCGTCGGTATCCGGCGGGCCTCCAGTACCGCGGGAGTGGGTGGGGGCTCGTGGGTGGGCGGGGTGCGGGGACGGAAGGTGTTCCGGGGCCCGTACTCAAAGGGATTCGCCTCCTCGCGTGAAACGCGTGTTCGTCCTGCGGCTGCGTGAGCCTCAGCTCTCCTGTTCTGTCTGCTGGTTTTCGGGTCGGCCCATGCCCGCCCCCTGACGGCGCACAGGCTGTATGCCGGGGCGCACCGGCGGTCACACCGGTGTGCCCCCACGGCGACAGCGCACCGGGCGGCGCGCATCAGGCGGCCGGCCCGGGGGCGGAGAGACACCCCTAGAGGTGCGCGAGTTTCTCCAGCACCGGCGCGGCGGTCCGGAGCGCGGCCCACTCCTCCTCGTCGAGCCCCTCGACCAGGGACGTGAGGAACGCGTTGCGCTTGCGCCGGCTCTCCTCCAACATCGCCTCGGCCCGCTCGGTCTGGGTGACCACCTTCTGCCGCCGGTCCTCGGGGTGCGGCTCCAGCTTCACCAGCCCCTTGCTCTCCAGCAGGGCGACGATCCGGGTCATCGACGGCGGCTGCACATGCTCCTTGCGGGCCAGCTCACCGGGGGTTGCCGTACCGCAACGGGCGAGCGTGCCGAGCACCGACATCTCGGTCGGGCTCAGCGACTCGTCGACCCGCTGGTGCTTGAGCCGACGGGACAGGCGCATCACGGCGGAACGGAGGGCGTTCACAGCGGCCTCGTCGTCGCCATGGTTAAGGTCAGGCATGTTCTTTAGCCTAACTCATTACCCTCGCTAAAGACCACCGGAACTCCACAGCAATGCCCGTGAGCCCCGCCACTCATGCCGATCCGATCCCCCAGATCACTCATATGAGTGACTAGTACGCAGAACATGACACGACAGAGCAGAGCACACCTGACCCTCGTACACATGGGGACCACTGTGCTGAGCCTGCGGATAGACGAGGAGCTGCTCGAACGGCTCCGGATCCACGCGGCGAAAAGGGGAATGAGCGTCCAGGACTACGTGATCGGGACGCTCATTCGGGACGACTTCGACGAGCGGTTCCAGACCGCGGTCGAGGAGACGGAGAAGTTCTACGGAGTGACGTGAGGGGCGGCCTCGGTCACCCGCAGGAGCCGCGTACCGCTCACGTCAGACCCAGCGCCGGCATCAGGTAGTAGAAGAGGAAGACCGCCGAGACCACGTACATCGCGACCGGGACCTCACGGCCGCGCCCCGCGGCCAGGCGCAGCACGACGAAGATGATGAAGCCCATGCCGATGCCGTTGGTGATCGAGTAGGTGAACGGCATCATCACCATCGTCACGAAGGCCGGGACCGCGATCGTGTAGTCGGCCCAGTCGATCTCGCGGACGGAGTTCGCGAGGATCAGGAACCCGACCGCGAGCAGTGCCGGGGTGGCCGCCTGGGAGGGGACCATCGTGGCGACGGGCGTCAGGAACAGCGCGAGGTTGCCGGGCCACTTCGGGGTGGTCAGACCCCACGAACCGGCCGGAAGCTTGGCTACGGCCTCGACGACCACCGCGAGCAGCGTCATCGCGACGATCGAGATGAGGATCGCGCCCGACACCTTGCGCACGATCAGCGCGAGCGTCAGCAGCGCCCCGAGGACGAAGACCAGCACGGGCCAGCCGTTGGGATGACCGTCCGCGCCGAGCTGGAGCGGCACGGTCGTCCTGGCCGCGTCCGGGATCCGGGTGACGAAGCCGGCGTCGACCAGGCCGATCAGCATGATGAACAGACCGACACCGATGGAGATGCCCTTGCGCAGGCCCAGTGCTCTCCGCGCGTAGACCCGCACGCCTCGTAAGCTGTGCCCCATGGCGAAGTGGATCCCCAAGCACGAGGCACCGGAGCCCCTGGAAGGGCCCATCGTGCCGACCATCATCGGCGGCACGATCCTGTGGCTCGTCCTCTTCGTCGTCCAGCTCCCCTTCTACGGCTGGTACGAGGACCACGGGCACACCTGGTGGGTGTGGACCTGCCTGGCGGGCGGCGGACTCGGCTTCATCGGCATCTACTACGTCCGCAGACGGGACGCGGCGATCAAACGCGATGCGGGACGGCAGGCCGAGGCGGAGGCGGGCGAGGCCGGGGCGGGCGAGACCGAGACCGGCAGAACCGAGACTGCCGAAACCGGCGGGATCGAGACCGCCGACGCCGACGCCGGCGAAGCCGGCGAAGCCGACAAGGCCGAGGCCGGTGGCGCGGAGGCACGGCCCGCCACCAACTGAGCCCGTCCGGCGATTGAGGACGAGCCCGAAGGGCGACAAGCGGGGGCGCGGCCCCCTCCGGCCCGCATCAACCGACGGCACCCGCCACACCCCCGCACGTACGACCCCGGCACCACGCCGAAGCAGAGCCCTCATCCCCTGGTCGGATCTTTCGCCCACTCGATGGGTGAACCCCTAGATCCGCACGTACCGTCGGATGCATGACGCACATCGACGCGGGCACCGACCTCGATCCTGTGCACCCCACCACCGCCTCGGCTCCGCCGGACACGAGGCGGGCGCGTGGGCTGACGGCCGCCGAAGTGACCGAGCGGGTGGCCCGTGGCGAGGTGAACGACGTACCCGTACGGAGCAGCCGCTCCACGGTGGACATCGTCCGCGCCAACGTCTTCACCCGGTTCAACGCGATCATCGGCGTCCTCTGGGTGATCATGCTGTTCGTCGCGCCGATCCAGGACAGCCTCTTCGGCTTCGTGATCCTGGCCAACACGGGCATCGGCATCGTCCAGGAGTGGCGGGCGAAGAAGACCCTCGACTCCCTCGCGGTGATCGGCGAGGCGAGGCCGACGGTCCGGCGGGACGGCGTCGCCACCTCGGTCGGGACGTCGGAGATCGTCCTCGGGGACCTGATCGAGATCGGGCCCGGCGACAAGATCGTCGTCGACGGTGAGTGCGTCGAGACCGACGGCCTGGAGATCGACGAGTCGCTGCTCACCGGTGAGGCGGACCCGGTCGCCAAACAACCCGGCGACCAGGTGATGTCCGGCAGTTTCGTGGTCGCGGGCGGCGGCGCGTTCACCGCGACCAAGGTCGGCCGGGAGGCGTACGCGGCCCAGCTGGCCGAGGAGGCGAGCCGCTTCACCCTCGTCCACTCCGAGCTGCGCTCCGGCATCTCCACCATCCTCAAGTACGTCACCTGGATGATGGTCCCGACCGCGATCGGTCTGATCATCAGCCAGCTGATCGTGAAGGAGAACGACTTCAAGGACTCCGTCGCCCGCACGGTCGGCGGCATCGTCCCGATGGTCCCCGAGGGCCTGGTCCTGCTCACCTCCGTCGCCTTCGCCATCGGCGTGATCCGTCTCGGCCGCAAGCAGTGCCTGGTGCAGGAGCTGCCGGCCATCGAGGGCCTGGCCCGCGTCGACACCGTATGCCTCGACAAGACGGGCACGCTCACCGAGGGCGGCATGGACGTCACCGAGCTGCGCCCCCTGGGCGGGGCGGACGAGTCGTACGTACGCCGGGTGCTGGGCGCCCTCGGCGCGTCGGACCCCCGGCCGAACGCCTCGCTCCAGGCGATCATCGACGCCTACCCGGACGGCGAGGACTGGCGCTGCACCCGGTCGCTGCCCTTCTCCTCGGCCCGCAAGTACAGCGGCGCGGCCTTCGGCGAGAGCGACGGCGAGGCCAGCACCTGGCTGCTGGGCGCCCCCGACGTCCTGCTCCCCGACGACGACCCGGCCCTCGCCGAGACCGAACGGCTCAACGAGGACGGGCTACGGGTGCTGCTGCTGGCCCGGGTCACCCGGGAGCTGGACGACCCCGAGGTGGCGACCGACGCGCTTCCCACCGCCCTCGTCGTCCTCGAACAGCGGCTGCGCGCGGACGCCGCCGACACCCTGCGCTACTTCGAGGAGCAGAACGTCCGGGCGAAGGTCATCTCCGGCGACAACGCGGTCTCGGTCGGTGCGGTGGCCGGCAAGCTCGGCCTGGCCGGTGCGGTGGTCGACGCCCGCCGGCTGCCCGCCGAGCGCGACGACATGGCGACGGCCCTCGACTCGGGCACCGTGTTCGGCCGGGTGACCCCCCAGCAGAAGCGGGACATGGTCGGCGCGCTCCAGTCCAACGGCCACACGGTCGCGATGACCGGCGACGGGGTGAACGACGTCCTGGCCCTCAAGGACGCCGACATCGGTGTGGCGATGGGCTCCGGGTCGGAGGCGACCCGGGCGGTCGCCCAGATCGTCCTCCTCAACAACAGCTTCGCGACGCTGCCGTCGGTGGTCGCCGAGGGCCGTCGGGTGATCGGCAACATCACCCGCGTGGCGACGCTCTTCCTGGTCAAGACGGTCTACTCGGTGCTGCTCGCCATCCTGGTCGTCTGCTGGCAGGTGGAGTATCCCTTCCTGCCCCGCCATCTGACCCTGCTCTCCACCCTGACGATCGGCGTCCCGGCCTTCTTCCTCGCCCTCGCCCCCAACAAGGAGCGGGCGAAACCCCACTTCGTCCGCCGGGTCATGCGGTACGCCATCCCCGGCGGCGTGCTGGCGGCCCTGGCGACCTTCGCCACGTATCTGATCGCCCGTCATTACTACACCGGGGCGGGTGCGTTGGAGGCGGAGACCAGCGCTGCCACCCTCACGCTCTTCCTGATCTCGATGTGGGTGCTGGCCATCATCGCCCGCCCGTACACCTGGTGGCGCCTCGGTCTGGTCGCCGCGATGGCGGCGGGCTTCCTGCTGGTCCTCGTCGTCCCCTCGCTCCAGGACTTCTTCGCGCTGCGCCTGGTCGGCACGACGATGCCGTGGACCGCGGTCGCCGTCGCGGCCGGGGCCGCGGCGGTCCTGGAATTCTTGTGGAGGTGGGTGGACCGCCGCTTCCCCGCGTAGCCGGCGTGCCTCCGCGTAGCCGGCGCTTCTCCGCGCACGAGGGGCGCGCGCATGGGGCGTACGCCCGCGCGCGAAACCGGACCCGTGCGGCCGGCGTCCTCGCCTCCGACCGACCTCGACGCGACCACCGCTCCCCCGCCCTCACCGGCCGGTGGAGCGGGCCCGTGGCGGGGCGCGCGGTACAGGGAGGGGGAGGCACCACATGAACCCGGATCAGCCGGTGGAGTTCCACGCCTCGTGCGGGCATCTGATCTCGGCACCGGCGGATCGCGTGGGGCAGGAGGTCCGTTGCCCCCACTGCCACCGGGTGGTGCGGGTCCCGTCGCCGGACGTCCCGTACGCCTCGGTGGTGCCCGTCCCGGCCGGCGCCGTCGAGCCGCCCGCGCTGACCGCCCTCTACGTGACCACTCTGATCGGTGGTCTCGTCGCCGCCGGTCTCGTCTACCTGGTCATGTTCGACGAGCTCTCGGAGTCCGAGCTGGTCTCGATCACTCCGTTGTGGTTCTTCCCCGTGGTCTTCGGCCTGTACGGCTTCGCCTCGCAGCGGCTGCTGCGCCACATGGCCACCGGCCGCGCGGGAACCCTCGGCGAGGCGGCCCGGCTCTCCATCGACGTGGCCGGCTACTGGGCGGCCCTGGTGCTCTTCCCGTTCCTGGTGCTGCAGTGGCGCAGTTCCCTGCTGGTGTCGCTGGCGGCCGCGCTCTTCTGGGCCGTCCTGCTGTGGCTGTTCTTCGCCCTGCTCTTCCCCGCGCTCTGACCGCGCGACGAGGGGGTGCCGCGACCGCCGACCGCCCGCGACGCCCCCCATCACGACACCCCACGCCGTGCGCGGCGGCTGCAGAAGGCGCCGGCCCCGGGAACCCCCGGAACCGACGCCCACCCGCTCAACCGCCGCCTGGGGCTTACTTCACGTCGATGGCGTCGCCCGCGGACGTCACGGCCGCCGTGCCGGAGCTGCCCGCGAAGACGTAGCGGTACGTGCCGTCGGCGGTGGCCTTGACGGTGGTCTTCAGGGCGCCCGTCGAGGACGACTTGACCGTCTTGACGTCCTTGTACGCCGACGTGCCCTTCTTCTTGAACTGCAGCTTCGCGGCCTGGCCGCCGTACGCCGGGAACTTCTCGGTGTCCCAGTTGGCGCGAGTCAGCTTGCTGGTGACCGTGATGGTCTTGCCCTTCTTGACCGGCTCCGGAGAGGCGTTCGCGCCGACGAGCTTGGTCTGGCGCTGGATCTTGAAGGTCTTGGCCGGGTCCTTCTCGACGTAGTCGAAGTCCTTGGCCGCGGCGAGCGCCCAGACCTTCCAGGTGCCGGCCACGGAGTTGATCAGGTTCGCCTGCGTCTCGACGGTGAAGCTCGCCTTGCAGGAGGCCGTGGTCGAGTTGACCTTCTTGCAGGTGGCGAGGCTCTCGTCGTTGCCGTTGGCGACGGCGCCACTGTCCGCCGTGTCCAGGCTCGCGCCGTGGTAGAGGACGACGGTGACGTCCTTGAGGCTGATGCCCGAGTTGTCCGAAGCCTTGAAGGAGACCGTGAAGGTCTTCTTGCCGGTGCCGACGACGACCGGCTTACCGCCGTTGACCACGACGTCGGTGATCTTCGTGTCCCCGGCGGTCGGAGCGGCCTGCGCGACCGGGGCGACGAAAGCGGTCAGGGCCATGGCGCCGACGACGGCACCCACGATGGCACGCTTGTGCAATGTATTCCCCACGTAAGAGGGGACCCGCGGCGCGGATGACGCACGAAGTGTCGGCACGCGGGGCCCGAGTGTCTGGAGAGCCGGGTGGCTCACCAGACCAGACTCAGGGCTCCTGGGAACGGTTGTACGAGTTGTGAACAAACTTTGCGAATGTTGCACAGATCACATCGCGGAGGTTTAGCTCAGTCGAACCAGCGGTCCCGGGCCAACTCCTCCGTCCTGGACGGGTCTTCGAGCAGCGCGGCCACCTCGAAGCGGCGCGGCCACTGCCCGGCCGCCCAGGCCAGCCCGGCCGCGACACCCTCCAGCGTGGACGCGTGCAGTACACCGTCGCGGGTGCGGCGCCAGTCCAACTCCACGCCGTCGACGACGAGTTCCTCGTGCTCCACGTACGACGTCGGCGTGGCCGGGCCCAGCAGGACCCGGACCGACTCCGGTACGTCGTGCTCCGTGCCCTCGGAGTCGACCTCCCCCGTCACCGACTCGCTGAGCCGCCGCACCTGGAACAGCTCGGCCAACTCGGCGGCCCGCGACGGCCGTACGGGCAGCAGGGGCACACCGGAGGTGAACGGCAGCAGGTCGGGCGAGTCGACGACCACGGCGTCGGCCGCGTCCACGACGGTCACCTCACCGTCCAGCACCGCGCGCAACTCGTCCGGAAGAGTCACCTGTTCGGGGTCCAGTTCGGCCAACGCGCCGTACAGACCGTGCAGTTGCGCGGCGCCCACCGGCAGATCGGGGTCGGCCAGCCGGTCCAGCAGTTCGGCGGCGCCACCCGGCTCGTCCAGCAGCGCGGCCACCGAGGTCCGCACGCCCAGCGCCCGCAGCACCTGCTCGTCGTCGAAGCCGGTGGCGTCGGCCTCGTCGTACAGGCCGCGCAGCAGCGGGTCGCCGCCGGCCGCGAGCAGGCCCGCCGGGCGTCGGCCGTCGAGGACGGGGTGACCGCGCAGCCACCAGGCGGTGTAGGGGCGGACGACCTCGTGCGTGCCGTCCGCGAGCAGGATGCGCACCGGCTGGACCAGCGCGTCGCGCAGCGGCGGCTTCGCCAGCAGCGCGAGCGCCTCCGGCCAGCGGTCCTCGTCGACGAGGTCCAGGTCGCGCACGGCCACGATCTCCGTCGCGACCGGCGGCACCGGGCTGTCCGGGAACCTGTCGAGGATGTCCTCGGACCACACGTCCACCGCGTCCAGCAGCCCGGCGTCGTCGGGCTCGGCGAAGTCCCCGTCGCGCGGCTCCAGTTCGTCGGGGTCGAGGACGACGTCGGTGGCCCGTACGAGGGCGAAGGTGGCGAGGACCCCGCAGGCGGCCAGGGGCTGTTCGCCCCAGCGGTCGGCCAGTTCGGCGTCGACGAAGGCGAGTTCGTCCTCGCGCATGACCCGGGCGAACGGGCTGCCGGGGAGGACGAGTTCACCGGCGGGGGCCAGCTCACCGTCCTCGTCGGTCAGCGCGAGGGCGCCGAGCCACGGCTCGTCGCCGGGTTCGAGGCCCGCGTCGCGGACCAGGGCGAGGACGAGGTCGGCCAGCTCGTCGGCGTCGGGCCGTCCGTCCTCCTCGTCCCAGGCGCCGCCGTCGTCGTCCAGAGAGGCGGCCACGGCCGCCCGTACCTGCGGCGTCGTGAGCACGGCACGCGGGGTCGCGGGCAGCGCGCCCAGCTTCTCCAGGAGGGGATGCGCGGCATCCGGGTGCGCGACCTTCAGCCCGAGGCGGGCGAGGGTGTCGGGGCGGGCCGCCGTCCGCGGGTCGTCGGGGGCCGGGAGCAGGACCTGCCGGGGCCCGATGGTGGTCCGGCCGTCGGCGAGCGGGACCGGGAGCCCGGACAGACGGTCCGGATCGACGCCGGCGAGGCTGTCGTACAGCCGCCGCCACCAGTCGGGGGCCTTCTCCAGCCCGGCGAGCCGGTCGATCGCGTCCCCCAGCGGCAGGCGCGCGACGCCCAACGTCCGCAACTCCGCGCGCCGTTCGAGCCCGGCGGGCAGCAGGCTGGGCAGGACGTCCGCGAGCACCCGTACGGTCTCGGCGCCGGCCCCTTCGACGACCTCGGCGTCACGCGGCCGCAGCGCGGCGGACAACTCCTCCAGCTCGTCGTCGGGTTCGGGCATCACGGCACGCGGCAGGAACGCGGTCCTGGGCAGCCGCTCCAGGATCGCCTGGCGCAGCGCCCCGTCCAGCTCGCCCTTGCCCAGCGGGCCGGGCACGAGGTCGATGATGCCCTCGCCCACCGGCTCCCAGGCGGCGAGGAGCGTGGCGTACGCGTCGGCCGCGCGCTGCACGAGGAAGTCGGTGAGCGGCCCGGGCGCCGCGTGCCGCCGGGTCGTGTCCAGTGGGAAGGAGGCGATGAGCAGCGCGGGCACCCCGAGGGCCTCGTCGCTGGGCGTCGGCGCGTGCACCACGGCACTCGTGCGCGGCCGGACCGGCGCCCCGTCGGGCCCGGTCGGCACGGCCCAGGTGACGGACCAGTGCGGCCGCAGCCGCTCCTCGACGGGCCGGTCGGCGAGCAGCGCGGCCTCGATCGCCCCGTGCTCGGCGACGGTCCGCCAGCGCGTCACACCGTCCCGCGAGTCCTCCACGACGACGTACGCCCCCTCCGCGCGCCGTCGCAGCGTCCGCGCCTCACCGGCGCCGACCTCGATGACGACCTCGTCGAGGCCGGGCAGGGCGAGCAGCAGCGCGTCGTCGACGGCGTGCAGCAGCCGCTCGGCGAGATCGGCGGCGGCGGTGTCGCGCAGCGGCAGGATCACGACGGTGTCGTACGACTCCGGAGCGGACCCCTCGGCCGCGAACGGCAGCCGCAGCAGCGGCACATGACCGTCCCGGCGGCGGATCTCGTCGCCCAGGCCGGGGCTGTGCCGGGCGGTGTCGGCGGCGAGCAGCCGGGCCTCGGCGAGGGACCAGCGGATACCGCCGTGCCGCCCGATGACGGCGGGCTCGTCGGTGACGGCGAGCACGGCGGCGAAGCCGACACCGAACCGGCCCACCGCGCCCTCGTGGCCGCCGCTGTGGCTGTCCCGCTTCGCGGACGCGCGGAGCGTGGACAGCGACTCGACGCCGCCCGCGTCCAGCGGGGCGCCGGTGTTGGCGGCGACGAGGACACCGTCCCGGAGGGTCAACCGCAGCCGCCCGGGGACCTTGGCCCTGGCCGCCGCGTCGGCGGCGTTCTGCGCCAGCTCCACGACGAGGCGGTCCCGGTAGCCGCCGAGGACGAGGTCCTCCTCGGCGTTGGCGTCCTCGCGGAACCGGGCGGGGCTGGTCGCCCAGGCGTCCAGCACGCCCCGCCGCAGTCGCGCCGTCCCGAACGGGTCCGCACCCTCGGCCGCCGGCCGCACGAACTTGCTCACGGTTCACATCTCCCTGTCGCCTGGTGGACACGAAGGTACCGGGTCGCCGCGCTGGCTCGGGCCGGGCGCCCAGGGGGTGGGGGTAGCTGGTATGACGGCGGGTGCGGGTGGGTGGGGCTGGTCGCCCACGCGGCGGAGCCGCATATGGACAGCCCGCGCCCCTGAAAAGCAGGGACTGCGCCCCATGCTTTTCAGGCCCGCAACCCCGCCGTCCTTTCAGGCCCGCAGCAGCGCCGTCTTTCCAGGCCCGCAGGGGCCTGGTCTTTCAGGGGCGCGGGGAACTGCGCGAGAAGCCCCACCGGGCCGCACCCGCCATCGCTCCCGCACCCCCGAGCTACCAGGCGCCCCTACGAGTGCCCCAGGTCCGCCTCGGACTCGGCCTCCTCCACCGGCACCGACCCGGAATCGGGCGACGGCCGCAGCGGGAACGGGTCCACGCGGGTCTCGTCGAGCCGCGGCGGAGCCGGCCTCGGCGGCTTCGGCATGACCGCCGCCTCCGAGTGCCCCCCGCACCCGTACGTCAGCGACACCATCCGCCCGTCCGCCGGGGCGAACTCGTTCGCGCACACCCCGAAGGCCTGCCCGAGCGATCCCCCGATCGGCACGAGGAACCCACAGCTCACACACGCGGCGGGCGCGGCCTGGGCCATCGCGGTCTTGGCCCCGAAGCCCTCCTCCCACCGGTCCGCCGCCGTGTGCAGCCCGTACCGGGACAGGACGCGCGCCCGGCGCATCCCCAGCTCCTCGGCGACCGCGGCGATCGACCCACGGCTCGGCGCGAGCGGCAGGTTCGCCGGCACCCCACCGGTGACCTCGGCGTCCTCCGCCTCCACCAGCTCGGCCATGTCGTGCGAGACGGGCGAGTTGGGCAGCGGTTCGTCCTCGCCGGAGTACCCCGGCTCCAACCGCAGGTCATCGGCTTCGGTGGGCAGCAGATCGCCGGGGCCCATGTCGCCGGGCCGGAGCCGCTCGCTCCACGGCACCCACTCCGGCGCGAGCAGCGCGTCCGGGCCGGGCAGCAGCACGACCTCGTCCAGGGTCACGAACTTCGCGCGGGAGGCGCGGGCGACGGTGACGGCCCAGCGCCAGCCGCGGTACCCCATCTCCTTGCACTCGAAGAAGTGCGTCACTACGCGGTCGCCCTCGGAGACGAGGCCCGCGTGTTCGCCCACCACGCCGGGTGCGGCGGCCTCCTCGGCGGCGGAGCGGGCGAGGTCGACGGCCTCGGCGCACAGACGGTCGGGGGTGCGGCTTCGCGTTGTCGCTGCGCTCACAGGTATCGCTTCTCTCCTACGCCGTCTCACGAGTGCGCCTCCCTCGGCGGGGGGTGCGGACGGAGCGGACCAAAGGGCCGCGTCGACGTCCGCGCCCGATCGCACTCGGGCGCACCTATGTCATCCATTCTGCGGGATGAACGAGAGGCGCGCGGCCGAGAACAACCGCCGCAGGCGCGCTATGCACGCTACCTTCTCCGAGGCTCGTCGCCCACACCGACGTAAGGGTTCCGCGATTCCGCTGCGCTTGGCTTCGGCCGACGACGGGGGGTGGGGGCCGGCTTCGGGTGTGGCCGACGGTTGGCGAAAAACCGCCGTGGCCTGCGGTCGGCTCCGCGCGAGGGGTCGGGGAGACCGGGTTGTCGGGCGTGTACGGGCCCGGTGGGGCTTCTCGCGCAGTTCCCCGCGCCCCTGAAAGCGGGGCTGCGCCCCGGCCTTTCATCGGCCACCGAGCGCCGTCCTCTGCCGAGCCATCGGCTGTCAGGCCCGCAGGGCCTGGCTCTTGAGGGGCGCGGGGAACTGCGCGAGAAGCCCCACGCACCCGCACCCGCCGACGAACCACGCACCCCCACCCCACAAGGCGCCCGGCCCCGCACCCGCCCACCCCACGGCCATACGAGCGGTAACCGCACTACGCCCCGCCATCTCGGGGCACTATGACGAGGTGACCGGCGCCGAGCGGAGCGGAGCGCGCGGATCGGGTCGGGTGACCGGCGCGGTCCGCTCGGTGGGCCGCGCCCTGCACCTCCCGTTCACCGGCCCGGCCCGAGGCATCCGCAAGGCCACCCACGCCCACGGCGCCGGCGAGTCCGGCCTCGGCAAACTGATCGAACTGCACGGAGTGAACGGCGCCGGCGACGTGATGATCACCGTCTCCCTCGCCTCCACGGTCTTCTTCTCCGTCCCCACCGACGAGGCCCGCGGCCGCGTCGCCCTCTACCTCGCCATCACGCTCGCCCCCTTCGCCCTGCTCGCCCCGGTCGTCGGCCCCCTCCTGGACCGTCTCCCGCACGGCCGCCGCGCCGCGATGGCCGGCGCCATGCTGGCCAGAGCGTTCCTCGCCCTGATCCTGGTCGGCGCCGTCGAGACGGGCCGCATCGAGCTCTACCCCGCCGCGCTCGGCGTCCTGGTCGCGTCGAAGGCGTACGGCGTGGTCCGGAGCGCGGTCGTCCCCCGTCTCCTCCCGCCCCAGTTCTCGCTGGTGAAGGCCAACTCCCGGGTCACCCTCAGCGGCCTGCTCGCCACCGGCGTCGCCGCCCCCATCGGCGCCGGACTCCAGGCACTCGGCCCCCGCTGGCCGCTCTACGGCGCCTGCCTGATCTTCATCGCGGGTACGTTCCTCTCCTTCACCCTGCCCGCGAAGGTCGACTCGGCGAAGGGCGAGGACCGGGCGCTGCTCGCAGCCGACGCCGAGCATCTGCACGGCCCGCACCGCAGCAGCACTCTCAAGCGGCCGGGGCTGCGGACGGTCGGTCCGGCGGTCACCCACGCGCTCGGCGCGAACGCCGCCCTGCGCGGCCTCTCCGGCTTCCTGATCTTCTATCTGGCGTTCCTGCTGCGCATCCACCCGCTGCACGGGCAGAGCGCGGCCCTGTCGCTGGGCATGGTGGCCGTGGCCGCCGGTACGGGGAACGCGCTGGGCACGGCCGTCGGCGCGTGGGTGAAACAGCGCTCGCCGGAGCTGATCATCGTGACCGTGGTCGCCGTGGAGCTCACGGTGGCGATCCTGGCGGCGCTGTTCTTCGGCACGTTCTTCGTCGCCGCTCTCGCCGCGGTCGCCGGTTTCTCGCAGGCGCTGTCCAAGCTGTCGCTGGACGCCCTGATCCAGCGTGACGTCCCCGAACTCGTGCGGACCTCCGCGTTCGCCCGCTCCGAGACCCTGCTGCAGATGTCCTGGGTGGTCGGCGGCGCCCTCGGGATCGCCCTGCCCCTCAACGGCACCCTGGGGATGGCCGTGGCCGCCGCGATCGTCGCCGCCGGCTGGCTCACCACGGTCCGCGGCCTGCTCTCCTCCGCCCGGCACGGGGGCACGCCCCGGGCCCGGGTGGCCTGACCCACGGCCCCGCCGACCCCGGCACGTCGCCCGGCCGACCCCGGCACGCCGTACCCCACATAAGGGCACCCCTGGACACGCCAGATAGCCTTCGCCCATGACCTCCCCGCGTTCCCGTCGCGCCGCAGCCACTCTCGGCGCCGTTTCCGCCGGACTCCTCGTCCTGTCGGCCTGCGATGAGCCCACGCCGATGGCCACCGTCACGATCGGTACCGACTCGATCAGCTCCGAGGCCGCCTGCTACCGCACCCTCACCGCCGAACAGGCCAGGGAGTGCGCGCAGAAGAAGCCCTCCAAGTCGATCGACCTGCCCCAGGGCGAGACGCTGCGCATCGGTGTCGACCCCGAGGTGTCGGAGACGGGCTGGGCCCTGTGGATCAACGGGGAGCAGGCCACCAACAACACGTTCGACAAGACCTACTGGTCCTTCGAGAACGCCGACCTGTTCGCCACCCAGCCGGGTCAGGCCGCCCAGAAGTCGCTGACCATCAGCGTCGTCGAGCAGAACGCCGAGGGCTCGAAGATCGAGGGCGTGTGGAACTTCGAGCTGAAGAACCCCGACGCCTGATCCACGGCCGACCCCCATGCGCATCCTCGTAGCCACCGCCGTCCCGGCCGAACGGGACGCGGTGGCACGAGCGTTTCCGGGCCCGGCGACCGAGTCCCGCCTCCCGGCCGGCACCCTCCACCGGTTCCGCGCCTCGGCCCACGAGCCCCCCGCCGGCCCGGAGTACGACCTCCTCGCCGCCGGTGTGGGCCCCGCGCTCGCCGCCGCGTCCGTCGCCGGTGCGCTGACGGCGGCGGTCCTCGACGGCACGCCGTACGGGCTGGTCGTGTCCGCAGGGATCGCGGGCGGGTTCGCGCCCGACGCACCCCTCGGCTCGCTCGTCCTCGCCGACGAGATCACGGCAGCCGATCTCGGCGCCGAGACACCGGACGGCTTCCTCCCGGTCACCGACCTGGGCTTCGGCACCGTCACCCACCACCCGCCCCGGGACCTCGTGCGCGCCGCCGCGACCGCCACCGGCGCCCGTACCGGCACCGTGCTCACCGTCTCCACGGTCACCGGCAGCGCCGGGCGCGCCGCCGAGCTGCGCGCCCGTCACCCCCGCGCGCTGGCCGAGGCGATGGAGGGCTTCGGGGTCGCCGAGGCCGCCGCCGCGCACGCGACACCCGTCCTCGAACTGCGGGCCGTCTCCAACCCCGTGGGCCCGCGCGACCGCGCCGCCTGGCGGATCGGCGACGCCCTGACCGCACTCACCACGGCCTTCGGGAAGCTGACGCCCGTACTGGAGAGTTGGAACCCCTATGAGCCCTGAGACGAGCCCCGAGACGAGCCCCGCGAGCGCCCCCGCGGAAGCCGCCGCCACCGGCACCGGCACCGGCGCGCTGCGGATGGCGTACTCCTCCTGCCCGAACGACACCTTCGTCTTCGACGCCTGGACCCACGGCCGGATCCCGGGCGCGCCCGCGCCCGACGTGACGTTCGCGGACATCGACATCACCAACGGCATGGCCGAACGCGGCGACCTCGACGTACTGAAGGTGTCGTACGCCGTCCTGCCGTACGTCCTCGACGAGTACGCGCTGCTGCCGTGCGGCGGTGCGCTGGGGCGGGGCTGCGGTCCGCTGGTGCTGACGCGGGAGCCGGGCTCGGACCTCACCGGCCGTACGGTGGCCGTGCCGAGCGAGCGCTCGACCGCGTATCTGCTCTTCCGTCTCTGGGCGGCGGACACGCTGCCCGGCGGGGTCGGCGAGATCGTCGTGATGCCGTTCCACGAGATCATGCCGGCCGTACGGGACGGGAAGGTCGACGCCGGACTCGTGATCCACGAGGCCCGCTTCACCTACCGGAACTACGGCCTCCACAAGCTCGCCGACATGGGCGAGCACTGGGAGGAGACGACGGGACTGCCGATCCCGCTCGGCGCGATCATCGCCAAGCGTTCGCTGGGCGAGGCGACCCTGACCACGCTCGCCGAGACGATCCGCGCCTCCGTCCACGCCGCCTGGGACGACCCCGAGGCCTCCCGCCCCTACGTCCTGGAACACGCCCAGGAGATGGACCCGGCCGTCGCCGACCAGCACATCGGCCTGTACGTCAACGAGTTCACGGCCGATCTCGGCGAGGACGGCTACGCGGCGGTCAGGGGCCTGCTGACGCGCGCGGCGGCCGAGGGACTGGTACCGCCCCTCGGCCCGGACGCGCTCGAATTCCCCTGAGAACCAGGGGAGTCGGTGGTTGTCGGTGGATTCGGCGGGACCCTGCGGGACCCAGCCGGATTCGCCTGGAGCCGGCTGGTCTACACGTCCAACTGGTCGGCCACGGCGCGCAACAGACCCGCGATCTTCGTACCGGCGGCACGGTCGGGATAGCGGCCCCGCTCCAGCATCGGCGTGATGTTCTCCAGCAGCGTCGTCAGGTCCTGCACGATCGAGGCCAGCTCGTCGGGCTTCTTGCGCTGGGCGGCGGCGACCGAGGGGGCGGGCTCCAGGATCGTCACGGAAAGGGCCTGGTCGCCGCGCTGACCGGCGACGACTCCGAACTCGACCTTCTGGCCCGGCTTCAAGGTGTCGACACCGGCGGGCAGTACGGAGGAGTGGACGAAGACGTCACCGCCGTCGTCGCGGGAGAGAAAGCCGAAGCCCTTCTCACTGTTGAACCATTTGACCTTGCCAGTCGGCAAAGCACACGCTCCCTCGATCGCTCCCGGACTGGCCGGACACCCTTGATCTGCCGTTGAGACAGCCTACCGGGGGTCTCTCCAGCCGAACACGCCTTAAAACGGGACTGAGCCCCTGCCAGTGAAGGCAGCGGCTCAAAGTGGTGCGGGAAGCGTGAGGGGCTACCCAATGTGCCGGTCTTCCCCCTTAGGCCAGTAGTTACCGGCGAGAGTTCCAGTGAGGATGCGGAGCGCGATTCCACGCGTGTGCAAGTCCCCAGCGATCCTCAGTACGTCCTTAGTTGAACGGCCCAACCGGTCAGCTTCCACACACCGAGGGTGCCTCCCTCACACATTCAGTCGAGAGCGGAGAAGAGGCCAGGGCGCTCCGCGTTCTCGGGAGACCGTCACCCGTTTGCTGGGGCACCGGCTGCGGATCGCCGACGGCGAGCAGACGCTCGACATCGGCGCCCTGCCCGTTGCGGTCGTCGCGCTGCTCGCGTCGCTCTCCGGCTGGGGACTGCCGGCCGCCCTGGAGCGGCTCTGGGCGCGGCGTGCCCGCGCCATCTGGACCGGGGTGGCCGGCGCCGTACTGGCCGTGTCCTTCCTGCCGCTCATCGGCGACAGCATGGGCAGCGGCACCCGGGTCTCCCTCGCTCTGATGCACCTGGCGGTGGCGGCGGTGCTGATCCCGGGGCTGGGCGGCAGGTCCCCCGGGGCAGGAGCCGGTGCCGCTATTTAGCCTCGCGCTTTCATGAACGTGCTCGTCCATGCCTCGATCAAATAAGCGGAGAGTGCTTCTGACGCAACGATGGGACTTGTCCAGGGTTCTGCTGGCTGCACGGAAAGGTGGTCTCGCAGGCCGGGGCGGTGCTGCTGGTCGAGACGGTCCGCAAGTCCGGCCTGGACAGTGCGATATCGGCGGCGCTGACGCCGTGGCGCAAGCCGCGGACGGTGCACGACCCGGGCAAGGTCTCCCCGGCCTATTGGTCCGTGGGCGGGTGACAAGACGTCGGCCGACTGTTCCCTCGCGCTGGGAACTACCCTGGTCGGGTGCGTGACAAAACCCAACCGAATTCCGCCGAACCCGGTGACCGACTGATCCGTGTCGGCGGCATCGTCTTCGTCATCGGCGCCGTGGCCACACTGGTCACCGTGGCCCCGCTGTTCCTCGGAACGACTCCGTTCCCCGTCTACATGTTCGTCCTGAGCATGCTCATGGGCGTCGGATTCCTCCTCGCCGGCGCCGGAGTCCTCCAGTCGGTCGCGGCGGGCCGCAGAAGGGCACGCGACGCGCGCTTCTAGGCGTCAGCGGGAGCGCGTCCGCTGGTATCCGGTGAGCCACCGCGGGAACGCCGCCAGGTCCGCGAGGACGACGTCGGCGCCCGCCTCGCGCAGCTCCCGCTCGTCGCAGGGGCCGGTGGCGACGGCGACCGAGTACGCCCGTGCCGTGCGCGCGCCGCGTACGTCGCCGATGTGGTCGCCGACGTACACGCTCGCGCCGTGCTCGCGCAACGCCTCCGCCTTGGCCTCCGCCCACAGATCCCCGACCACCTCGTCGGCCTCGATCCCGAGGTGCTCCAAGTGCAACTTCGCGTTCGGCTCGTACTTGGCGGTCACCACGATCGCGCGCCCCCCGCCCGCCCGGACCGCCGCGATCGCCTCCACCGCGCCGGGCATCGCGGGCGTGGCGGCGATGGCGATGGACGGGTACATGGCGCGATACATGTCCGCCGCGGCCGGCACCTCCTCCGCCGGAAACCAGTACGCCAGCTCATCCACCAGCGGCGGCCCCAGCCGCGTGATCGCCAGATCGGCGTCTATGCACGCCCCCGTCCTCTCCGCCAACGCCTCGAAACAGGCGTGAATTCCCGGCCGAGAATCGATCAGGGTCATGTCGAGATCGAATCCGACGGTCAGCTTGCGAGAGGTCATGCCCCCATTGTGCCGGGCGCGTCCACGGCCCGGCACGGGGCGGAAGAGCCCGGCGGTTCGGCCGCACGCGGCCGTGTCCCACCGCTGACGGTCATGGGCGTACGAGGACGGTCCAGCCCGGGTTGTAGGTGTCCGGCACGCGGAAACTCGGCCAGTCGTGGGCCCAGCGCGGCGGCTTCCCGCCGCGGAGAACCAGTGCGCTGGAACGTTCCGGGGCAGTTGTGTCGGCGGAGGAACAACCCGCCGTGTGAGCGATGGGGACGGTCGAGGCGTTTCCCTGGATGAGGCACGGCGGGCGCACTCCGTGCTCGCGCAGTACCGAGGCGATGCGGTCCCAGTCCCCGCGGGCGCGCTGCTGGATGTCCGCGTGGGTGTGCGCGAGTGTGGCCTGTATCCCCAAGTGGCCGATCACAGTCAGCGCGAGCACGACGACCGCCCACCGCGAGCCGGCCGTGCGGACCCGGCGAAGGACGGCGAGGATCCCGAGGGCGGCGGGCAGCGCCAGCAGTGCGTACACCGGCAGCAGGAACCGGGCGGCGGCGTAGGGAACGAGCAAGAGATACGGCGCCGACGCGGCCACCGCCACAGCCACCGCCAGCCACAGCGGCGCCGTGGAACGACGTGCCCGGCGTGCCTCCCAGAACCCCAGAGCGGCCAGCAGCGGGAGCAGCACCCACCACTCCGCCACGGGCGACTGCACGGTATCTCCCGCGCAGGGGCGGCACAGCAACGGACTGTCCAGCGCGGTGAGATGCGCGCCCAGCGAGAAGACGGGGCGGAGGCCGCCCTGGATCTCACCGGCCTCCGCGAGCCGGTGTCGCACCCCGCCGAATCGCAGGTGGGCCTCGACAATCCAGGGCAGCACACCCGCCGCGGCCCCGGCCGCCACCGCCGACAGTCGCCCGTACAGGCGGCCCTGGTTGCGCAGCGCGGGTATCAGCGCGGCGGCCACGAGCAGCGGTATGGCGATGGCCACGCCGTCGTTGGGCCGCATCAGGAACACCACGGCGAGGCTCACCGCCACACCGGCGTACCGGGGCCGAGGTGCGAGAAGGTAGCCCGTCGCGGCGGTAGCGCCCATCGCGGTGTAGTGGTTCGGCATCGCGGAACCGGCGTGGAACAGGGTGATCCACAGGCTGCTGTACAGGCCGGCCGCCACCCAGACCGCCGTCGGCCGGTGCAGGACCCGCAGCCAGGGCCGGAAGCCCAGCCACAGAGCGCCACCGGCCAGCATGAGAAGCCAGGCCCTGAGCAGAACCGTCGAATCGCTCCAGGAGGCCACCGGCGCCAACAGCAGGGGGACGCCGCGCGTGCGCGGGGCACTGAACGGGGTCGCGGGATCATAGGGCGAGAAACGGCTGGCGTACACGATCTCGTCCCAGCCGAGTGGCATCGTGAGCGGTACCAGCGCGGCCGAGACCAGGCAGAACGCTCCGGACACGATCCACAGCATCCTGTGGGCTCGGACCCGCGCGATCCGGTGGGCCGCACCCCGCATGCTCAGGGCCCTCATGCGGCTCGGCGCAGCGTGCGGCGGCCGCGGCGGACCACACCGCGCGAGAGTATCCGCGCCGTGGCGGCGAGCACGGTGGCCCGGCCGCGCCATCCGGCTGAGCCCAGCCGTGTGGGAGCCGGCCTTGTGGAGTGCTCATCGGCCAGGGTGCGGAACAGGCGCTCGTAGCGTTCGGCGATGTCCTCCGGTGCGAAGCGATCGGTCGCGCCGGCTCTCGCCGCCCTGCCCATCGCCTTGCGCCGCTCCGTGTCCTGCATCAGCGTCGTCAGCATGTCGGCCATGTCCCGGGTACTGTCACGCGGGACGAGCAGACCGTCCACCCCATGGCGGATGATCTCGCCGGGGCCGTGCGGACAGTCGGTGCTCACCACAGGCAAGCCGCACCGCATGGCCTCCACGATGGTCATGCCGAACGACTCCTGGGCCGAGGTGACCGCGGCGACGGATCCCTTGACCCACTCGTTCTCGATCGGGGTGACCATCCCCATCAAGAGGGCCCGGTCGCCCAGGCCGTGATGGGCTATCCGCTCGGCGATCCGGGCGCGCTCCACGCCGTCCCCATAGATGCGCAGGGACCAGTCAGGGCAGTCCTCGCCGGCCATGGCGAAGGCGTCGACCAGCATCTCGTACCGTTTCACACGGGCCGGCCGGCCGGCCGCGACCACGACCTTGGCGTCTCCGTCTGCCGGTGACACGGCGGGTTCGGGGACGCTGTTGGGGATGGCCAGTACGCGAACACGCGGCAGTCGCAGGCCGCGCCGGTGGTCGCGTGCGTCCGCCTCGGTCGCCCTCACGGCCTCGGTCGACGAAGTCACCGTCAAGACCATCGACGACCGCAAGCGCATCGCCGTCACCAAGACCCACGACAACGACGCGCAGGTCAAGGGCCAGTACAAGCGGAACGGCGAAGGCGGCTCGGTCCGTACCATCTGGAACAAGAACGAGTACGCCAGCACCGTGAAGAGCGGCACCGGGGCGCGGATCTACGCGGTCAAGGCCTGCGAGTACAAGAACAACTGGCCGGACGACTGCAGCAACTGGGTCACTCGCTGACGCGAGTCACGTCTGCGATCGTGCGGCGGTGTCGCTACCGAGCATGCGTAGCCTTACCGGATGCCTGTCCGGGGTTCAGGGTGGGGGTGACCGTTCAGGTCCCTCCACCCTGGCGCACAGATCCATTCTCGAGGATTGATGACTGACTCTCAGCGCTCATCGGCCGAAGGGCTCGCCGTAGCAGCGAAGGCGCCTCCTGCCGGGCAACTCATGCTCGAAGTACGGGGACTCCGTGTGCGGGTGTCGGAGCGGTTATTGCTCGACGACACGGACCTGACGGTGCGCAGCGGAGAGTCCGTCGCGGTGACCGGGCCGAGCGGCAGCGGCAAGAGCACGCTGCTGATGTGCGTTCTGGGGCTCAGCCGGCCGACGGCCGGGCAGGTGAAGGTGGCGGGTGCCGACGTCACCGCGATGCGGCCCCGTGCGCTCGCCAGGCACCGGCGTACGCACATCGGCACGATCTTCCAGTTCGGCGAACTGCTGCCGGAACTGACTCCGGTGGAGAACGTCGCGGTGGCGGCGCTGTTGTCCGGCGCCCGCCGGTCCGCGGCGTTCGAGCAGGCGGCGTCGCTGCTGACGCGGCTCGGGGTCTCCCCCGACACGGTCGCCACCTCCCAGCTGTCCGGCGGTGAACGCCAACGGACCGCCGTCGCACGAGCATTGATCAACAAGCCGTCGTTGCTGCTCGCCGACGAACCCACCGGCGCTCTCGACGATCGGAATCGGGAATCGGTCTCGGATCTGCTCTTCGGTCTTCCGAAGGAGACCGGCTGCGGACTGTTGGTCGTCACACACGACGCCGCGGTGGCCGCACGCGCCGACAGGACCGTGCACCTTGCCGAGGGGCGGCTCGCCGAGGCGGCGACACGAGCGCGATGACGCACATGCTGCGGATCGGACGGGGAGCGGCTGCCGCAGCCGAGGCGGGCACGATCCGAACCTGGCTGCTGGCCGCCGCCACCTTTCTGCTCGCCGCGAGTCTCGGTGTCCTCGCGCTGGCGCAGAGTTCGTTCGACGGCCGGGCGCAGCGGACCCAGGAGCGTGCCGTTGACTGGACGACCGGGACCCGCGACGCCAATCTGATAGCGCAGCCTGTGACCGACATGGTGGGGACAACCGCCTTTCAGGTGGTGTGGCTGGAGCCGCTGCGGGCGGACGCCCCGCTGCCGCCGGGCCTCGACCGCTGGCCGGGGCCGGGGGAGGCCGTTCTGTCGCCCGCGCTCGCGGAAGCCGGTGCCGGTACCGTGGAGCGCATCGGCAGCCGATACGGGAAGTCCGTCGGCACTATCGGCGCGGAGGGTCTGCAGGCCCCGGCAGAGCTGCTGGCGTATGCCCGACCCGTCGGTGGTGCGGACGACCTCGACGCGGAGTCGTTCGGGGCGGTGGGGTTCGGCGGGGCCGGCGCGTCCACGTTCGGCGAGGACGACAATCTGCCACCCTCCGAGCAGTTCTACGGTGCCCTGGCGGGATTGGTGTTCCTGCCCGTGGTCCTCCTGGTCACCGTGGCGGCCCGCGTCGGCGCGGTGGCACGGGACCGGCGATCGCGACTGCTCGCCGTGCTGGGCGCCGGTGCGCGTGCGCGTGCGTGTTTCGCCCTCGGAGAGGCGTCTGTGCCGGTTCTCGTCGGCACGCTTGCGGCCGCTCTCGCCCTCACTCCCGCCCTTCTGATCGACCTGCCGCTCCCCATGGTCGACTTCCAGCTCTATCGCCCGGACGCGACCGCCGCCGTACCGGGACTCATCGGTGCTCTGCTGGCCGCTCCGGTCGTCGTGCTCGCGACGGTGGTACTGCTGCAGCCGAAAGCCGACGGCGCGCAGCAAGGCGGCTCCCAACCGGCGGTACGCCGCGGCAGGCTGTACCGGATCGGCGGGTTCGCGTTCGCGCCCGTTCTCCTGGTGACCGTGCGGGGCACCGAGCTCATGTCCGACGACATGAAGCTCCCGTTCTACGTCCTCGGCACTGTTCTGGTTTTCGCCACCCTTCCCGCCGCCGTGAGCATGCTCTGCGTAGGGCTCGGCGGACGACTGGCCAGGTGGGGACGCCGTATCGGATCCAGCGGGAGCATCATCGCGGGCCGCCGCCTGGCCGCCCATCCGCAGGCCACGGTCCGCCTCGTGGCCTCACTGACGCTGGCCGTCGGGCTAGCGGCGCAGGCCCAGTTGTGGGGCGGGGTGTTCGGCGAGAACGCCGCCCGTGCCCTGACCACTCTGGACAGAGTCGGCAACAGCGTGCTCACCGTGGACTATCCGCAGTCCTCCAGGCGACTTGCCGCCTTCGAGAAGTCGCTTCCCGACGGGGTGGAAAGCGCGGTGCTGCGCGTGGTGACCGATGACGAGACCGTGCGGAGCACGGCCAGGCTCATCGGCTCATGCGATGCGCTCAAGGCATTGAACACGCCCTGCAGTTCCACGCCGGTGTCCGTCCCGGGCGGCGGACCTGATCCGCGGCTGCGGGAGTTGGTGGCGTGGAGCACGTACGACACCGCATCGGTCGACGCGCAACAGGGCAGGACGTCGGGCTGGCGGACGACGGACAACACATCCGTGACTCTGCTGCTCGTCAACTCCGCGGGACCGCACGAGGATCTGCCGATGGGGCTGTTGAAGGAACTGGCGTACCGGCATCTGGGCGTGGACGCGACCGTCACGTCGGTGGGCGGCTTCTACAGTGCCGTCGGTGGCCTGGAGGCCGCCACGCGCTGGATCCGGCTGCTGGCGTCCACCGGCATGTTCGTGATCGCTCTGGCGGCAGGGCTGGGGGCGATGGGCGAGTTCGTCCGGTACGGGCGTGAGCTGGCCCCGCTCAGCGTGTTGACCGGGCGTCGGACGGTGTTCGGGACCACGGCCGTGTGGTCGCTTCTGGTGCCCTCCCTGCTGGCTGTGGGGATCGGTGTCCTCACCTCGGTCTGGCTCGCCACACCCATCCAGATCGACCGGCCCACGGTGATCTCCCTGGCCTCTCTCGCTCCGACGACTCTGGCCGCGCTGTGCGGCGCCATCGTGCTCACGGTGTGGGGCGCTCGGGTATCAGTCGTGTCGGCCCGCGGCTGGCGGCCCGCCGCAGACTGATGTGTTCGCCCGGGGCCAGGCCCCGGGCGGATGCCGAGCATGGGGCGGCGGGGGCGGGACACTCTCGGGTCAACGAGGTCGCTGAGACCGCCAGAGAAGATAGAGCGCCGACGAGATCGCGGCGACCCGAAGCACCCACGGCCACGTCTCCGCCACCGCCACATTCATCTCCCCGAGCAATGGAATCCCCCACCGCCCGTCACTACGCCCCCACAGCCACACGATCCCACCCGCGGCTACCGCCCCCGGTACCCCATCACCGCCCACTTCGACTCCGCGGGCGTCAGCCTCCGCGAGATAGGCGATCAACCACCCCAGCCCCAACGGCACCAGACTCCCCATGACCGCTCCGCGACCAACAGCACGGCCGCCAGCAACAGCAGCGGATTGCTCCACCCCACCCACGGGCCGCAGCCGGGGCAGCGGCAGCCGCCGCTGCCGAGGAGCCCCTTCCTCCACGCCCCCGCCGAAGCCGCCGCCCCTTCTCGACGACGGCCCCGGGCTTGCCCTCGGCCTTGCCATCCCGGTCCTCGTCCGTCTTCGCCGGAGGCGGCGGCTTCAGCAACTCGGGAATCTCCACACCCCCGACGAACCCCGGCACGGAGTCCCCGATCCCGAACCCGATGTCGCCGCCGGGTCCCCGCCCCCGCCGACCCGCCACCAGTCGGGCTGTGCGTCGCCCTCGCCCAGCTCGTGCAGCGGGCGAGATGCGGCGGAGCGGCTCCACCCGCCACCGGCGGCACGGCGTCGGCGGAACGGGGTCGCGGCACGACCCGCCGCAGCCCCTTGGCCCGCTCCCCGGTGTCCTCGGCGGTCACGTCCCCACCGGTCACCCGCTGCACGGGCACGGCGGCCGCCGGGGGCTCCGGTGCGTCACCGGGCCCGCCCGCCGCCTCGACGACCTCGTCCGGGGTCCCCAGGCGGGCGATGATGCGGCGTACGGCGGCCGGACTGTCCACCGGCGCCTTCGCCCGCCGCCGGTCGATCTCGTCCCGCAGCCCCGACACGAGACGCATCCGCGTCGAGGACGGCAACTGTCGCTGCTGGGCCAGATCACCGACCCGGCTCAGGTACTCGTAGACGACCTGGTCGCTCTCAATCCCCACGAAGCCCCTCCGGGATCGGCCGCGCATACTCCTCCGACCGTATCGCTTCCAACCGGCCGGGAGTCATGACCGATCCCGGTGAACGGGAGCCATGGCCCGAGAAGCCCGGGGCGCAGCCCGGCCTCTCAGGGGCGCGGGGAACTGCGCGGGAAGCCCCACGCACCCGCACCCG
Source organism: Streptomyces sp. MNU76 (assembly GCF_020982545.1). GTDB lineage: Bacteria > Actinomycetota > Actinomycetes > Streptomycetales > Streptomycetaceae > Streptomyces. Next base: position 53,351 of record NZ_JAJKLK010000023.1, read on the forward strand.
CCGACGAGACGCGCGCCCCCGAGCTACTGGGCGCCCCAGCCCGGCGCAGCCGCTACCGTTGGCCGGATGAGCACCGAGGAGCACACCCCCACGGAGGCGGCCCCCACCGGCGGAGCCCCCCGTTCCCTGGCGGAGGCGCTACGCGGACGCGACGACCGTTCGCTCGCCGTGCTGCTCCGGGCCCGGCCGGACCTCATCACACCCGTGCCCACCGACCTGACCCAGCTGGCCACCCGCGCCGGCACCCGCGCCTCGGTGGTCCGGGCCCTGGAACGCCTGGACCGGTTCGCCCTGCAGACCGCCCAGGCCCTGGCCGTGGCGGCGGACCCGGCGCCGTACGCCGAACTCGCCGCCCTGCTGGCCGGTGACGACGCGGACCCCGCCGTCACCTCCGCGCTGCCCCGCGCCCTCGCCACCCTGCGCGACCAGGCCCTCGTGTGGGGCCCCGACGACCAGCTCCGCCTCGTCCGCACGGCCCGTGAGCTGCTCGCCCCCCCCGCAGTACCCCTCCCCCACCGGCCTCGGCCCGACCGTCGCGGAGGCCACGGCGGGCATGTCGCCGGGGCGGGTCCAGGAGATCGTCGCGGCGGCCGGCCTGCCGAGCACCCATGACTCGGTCTCGGCGGTCACGGCCCTCGCCACGCTCTTCACCGACCGCCGCCGCATGGCCGCCCTCCTCGCCGCCGCGCCCCCGGAGTCCCTCGACGTCCTGACCCGGCTGGTGTGGGGGCCGCCGTACGGCCAGGTCACCGCCAACCCGGCGGCCCATCTGCGCTGGCTGCTGGACCGGGGGCTGCTGCTGCCCACCACCCCCGGCACGGTCGTCCTGCCCCGCGAGGTCGCCCTCCACCTGCGCGGGGGCCGCGCGCACCGGGAGGTGCAGCCCGTGCCGCCGCCCGTCGAGGCGTCGGGTGCGCACCGTCCACAGGTTGTGGACGCGACGGCGGCCGGGCAGGCGTACACGGCGCTGGCGACCGTGGAGGAGTTGCTGAAGGACTGGGACGAGGGCGGCCCCGGTGTCCTGCGCGCGGGCGGGTTGAGCGTGCGGGACCTCAAACGGACCGCCGTGGCCCTCGACCTGCCCGAGCCGGTGGCCGCCTTCTGGGTCGAACTCGCCTACGCCGCAGGGCTGTTGGCCTCCGACGGCGAGGCCGACGAACGGTACGCCGCGACACCCGCGTACGACGAGTGGCTGGAGTTGCCCGCCGCCGAGCGCTGGGCACGGCTCGCCACGGCCTGGCTGACGGCGACCCGTACGCCGGGCGTGATCGGGGAACGGGACGCCAAGGACCGTACGTTGTCGGCGCTGGGCCCGGGGCTGGACCGGTCGGCCGCGCCCGAGGTGCGCCATCGGGTCCTCACCCTGCTCGCCGGGCTCCCCGAGGGCACCTCGGCCACCCCCGACTCCGTACTGGCCCGCCTCCACTGGGAACGCCCCACGCGCGGCGGCCAGCAGTCCCACCAGGCCCCCGCCCAGCCCTCGTCGGCGCCGACGCAGACGCAACAGCCCGCGCAGTCCCAGTCGGCGCCGTCGTCCCCATCGGCCCAGTCGGCCCTGCAGCCGTCCGCGCGGCAGCGTCAGGGGCGAGGACCTGCGGGCCCGGATCGCCCGGTGGACCCTCTCCGAGGCCGAGTCGCTCGGGGTCACCGGGCGCGGCGCGCTGTCCTCGCACGGTCGCGCGCTCCTCGGGCTGCCTCCCGAGACCCCGGCCACGGTCGAACTGCCGGAGACCCCGGGCGACAAGCTCCCCGCCCACCACGTGCCCCTCCCCGACCGTCCGCCGGTCCCTCCCCGGCGTCGGCCCTCCCCGACCCCGTCGCAGAGCAGGCCGCGGCCGCCTCCCGGGCCGCCCGGCTGCTCGCGCCGCTGCTTCCCGAGCCGCTGGACCACGTCCTGCTCCAGGCCGACCTGACGGCTGTCGCGCCCGGCCCGTTGAAGCGTCCGCTTGCCGACGTGCTGGGCGTGCTGGCGGACGTGGAGTCGAAGGGTGGCGCGACGGTGTACCGGTTCACGCCGGGGTCCGTACGCCGGGCGCTGGACGCGGGGCGCAGCGCCTCCGACCTGCACGACTTCCTGACCGCGCACTCCCGTACGCCGGTCCCGCAGCCGCTCGCGTACCTGATCGACGACGTGGCCCGCCGCCACGGTCATCTGCGGATCGGCGCGGCGTCGGCGTACGTCCGCTGCGACGACGACGCGATGCTCAGCGAGATCCTCGCCGACAAGCGGTCGCAGGGGCTCGGGCTGCGGCGGCTCGCGCCGACCGTCCTCGCCGCCCAGGCCGACCCGGCGACACTGCTCGACGGGCTGCGGGCGATGGGGTACGCGCCGGCGGCCGAGTCGGCGGAGGGCGATGTGCTGATCACGCGGGCGCACGCCCACCGCACCCGCCCGCACGGCACCGGAGCCCGTCCCGGACGGCCCCGGCCCCGGACGACACCCTGCTGGGCGCCGCGATCCGCGCCATCCGCGCCGGTGATCTCGCCTCCACCACGCCGCGCCGGACTCCCGGCGGCCCGGCCACCCCGCCCGGCACCCTGCCCCGGACCGGCTCCGCCGAGACGCTCGCGACGATGCAGGCCGCCGTCCTCACCGGCGAGGCCCTCTGGATCGGCTACGTCAACGCCGAGGGTTCCGCCAGCCAGCGGGTCATCGCGCCGGTCCGCGTCGAGGGCGGCTTCGTGACGGCGTACGACCACACGGCGGACGAGGTGCGCACCTTCCCGCTCCACCGGATCACGGGCGTCGCGGAACTCGCGGACGACGCGACCTGACTCAGCCACCCCCTGGTTGATCAAGCCGCCCCCCGCGCATCACCCGTTCGGGCGTACGCGGGTGTTCATGCAGGCCACGCCTGTTTTTCCCCCTCATGGGCGAGCGCGGGTCCCCCGGGGCATCCTCTCGGGGCGTGCGGGGCAGCCACCCTGTGTCCGATCGAGATCGACTCCTGCGCTCGAAAGGCCCACACGCACGCATGCGCCCTCTCGCCACGTTCCTGACCGCATTCACCGTCTCCGTCGCCGCAGCCGTCGTCCTGGTGGGCGCGCTCGCCGCCCCGGCCGCCGCGAACCCGCCGCTGCCCCTCCCCGAACTCGGCACCCTGGTGGGTGAGGGCATCGGCGTGGAGGGGCCGCTGATCCAGAACGTCAGCCTGCTGAAGTAGTGCGCAGCCGGTAGCTGTCCCCTTCGAGGAGGACGATCTCGGCGTGGTGCGCGAGGCGGTCCACCATCGCCGGGGCGGCCCCGCCGAAGATCTCCTCCCAGCGGCCGAGCGGGCGGTCACTGGTCACGATCAGCGAGGCCCTCTCGTAGCGGTGGGCGATCAGCTGGAAGAAGAGCCGGGCGGTGTCCGTGTCGAAGGGGAGGTAGCCGACCTCGTCGACGATCAGCAGGGGGCAGGCGTCGAGCGCGGACAGTTCCTCGGCGAGCCTGCCCTCGGCCCGTGCCCCGGCCAGCCGGGCCGCCCACTCCGTCGCCGTCGCGAACATCACCCGGTGTCCGGCCTGGCAGGCCCGTACGCCGAGACCGATCGCGAGATGCGTCTTGCCGGTGCCGGGGGCGCCGACGAACACGACGTTCCGTCCGGTGCCGAGGAAGTCCAGGGTGCCCAGCCGGGCCAGCAGCCGCCGGTCGAAGGAGCGCGGGTGCCCCTCGTCGAATTCCTCCAGCAGCTTCCGCGCCGGGAACCCGGCCGCCCGTACCCGCCCCTCGACCCCGGTACCGACTCCGGTCCCGACTCCGGCCCCACCCGCGACACCGGCACCCACGCCGTTCCGCCTCCGCCCCCGTCCCCGGCCGTGTACGGCGCGCGCCAGGTCTCGTACTGCACCAGCCGCGTCCCGCCCCGCGTGAAGCGGGTCTCGGGGGACGTCGCCTGGGCCGGGATCGGCAGCGGCGCGCGGGAGATCGCGGGGGCGGCGGCCGTCGTCGGCTCGCTCCGTTCCGTCGGCTCGTCGGGCCCGCGCGGGCCCCTCGGCGGCTTGAGATCGCCGGCGGACGGGTCGTGGTGGGTGCCGTGCCCCTTGTCCTCGCGCAGCATCGGCCCCGACATGTACGCCAGGAGCACCGCCGAGGCGATGAAGGCCATGTGGATCACCGTGCCCCACAGCAGCGCGTGCTGGGAGGTGTGGTGGACGTCCACGAACATCTGGAGCAGATGCACGGAGGAGATGCCCACGATGGCGGTGGCGAGCTTGACCTTCAGCACGTTGGAATTGACGTGCGAGAGCCATTCGGGCTGGTCGCGGTGGCCCTGGAGGCCGATGCGGGAGACGAAGGTCTCGTAGCCGCCGACGATCGTCATGATCAGCAGATTCGCGATCATGACGACGTCGACCAGTTTGAGCACGGCGAGCATCACATACGTCTCGGTGGCGCTCCCGCTCACGCAGCGGACGATTAACGTCCACAGCTCGTTGAAGAACTTGTAGACGTACACCCCCTGCGCCGCGACCAGACCGAAGTACAGCGGCGCCTGGAGCCAGCGCGTGGCGAAGAGGGCGTAGCCGAGTGTGGTGCCCTGCGGCGAAACGGACGGGGCGATGGACGGGGCGACCGGTTCAGCGGCGTCGGCCTGGGTGGGAGGGTGCACGGTTCGCATTCTTCGGAACCGCTGCCGCAAATCTGAATTCCAGCCACTCATCGGAATGAATAGACATCCAATAGGACCGGAACCCTGCCAGGGGGAACGATCAGGCACACTGGACGTTTGGCCGAATCGAAAGGTGTCGCGCGTGAACGGTCCCCTCATCGTCCAATCTGACAAAACGCTGCTCCTGGAGGTCGACCACGAGCAGGCGGACGAGTGCCGTCGGGCCATCGCGCCCTTCGCCGAGCTGGAGCGGGCGCCGGAGCACATCCACACCTACCGGGTGACACCGCTCGGGCTGTGGAACGCGCGGGCCGCCGGCCATGACGCCGAGCAGGTCGTCGACGCGCTGGTGCAGTACAGCCGCTACCCGGTGCCGCACGCGCTGCTCGTGGACGTCGCCGAGACGATGGACCGCTACGGCCGCCTCACCCTCTCCAAGCACCCGACCCACGGCCTCGTCCTCACCAGCACCGACCGGCCGGTGCTGGAGGAGATCCTGCGGTCGAAGAAGATCGCTCCGCTGGTCGGGGCGCGGATCGACCCCGACACCGTGGCCGTGCACCCCTCCGAGCGCGGGCAGATCAAGCAGACCCTGCTGAAGCTGGGCTGGCCCGCCGAGGACCTCGCCGGGTACGTGGACGGTGAGGCCCACCCGATCGAGCTGGCCGAGGACGGCTGGGCGCTGCGGCCCTACCAGAAGCAGGCCGTGGAGAACTTCTGGCACGGCGGCAGCGGGGTCGTCGTGCTGCCCTGCGGCGCCGGGAAGACCCTGGTCGGCGCCGGGTCCATGGCCCAGGCCAAGTCGACCACGCTCATCCTCGTCACCAACACCGTCTCCGCTCGGCAGTGGAAGCACGAGCTGGTGAAGCGGACGTCGCTGACCGAGGAGGAGATCGGCGAGTACAGCGGGACGCGGAAGGAGATCCGGCCGGTCACCATCGCCACGTACCAGGTGCTGACGACCCGGCGGAAGGGCGTCTACCCGCACCTGGAGCTCTTCGACTCCCGCGACTGGGGCCTCATCGTCTACGACGAGGTACATCTGCTGCCCGCGCCGGTCTTCAAGTTCACCGCCGATCTCCAGGCGCGCCGGCGGCTGGGGCTGACGGCCACGCTGGTCCGGGAGGACGGGCGGGAGTCGGACGTGTTCTCCCTCATCGGGCCCAAGCGGTTCGACGCGCCGTGGAAGGAGATCGAGGCGCAGGGCTACATCGCGCCCGCCGACTGTGTCGAGGTCCGGGTGAACCTCACCGACTCCGAGCGGCTCGCCTACGCCACCGCCGAGCAGGAGGAGAAGTACCGCTTCTGCTCCACCACCGCGACCAAGCGGAAGGTGGCCGAGGCGATCGTCCGCCGTTTCGCGGGCCAGCAGATCCTCGTCATCGGCCAGTACATCGACCAGCTCGACGAACTGGGCGCGCATCTGGACGCTCCGGTGATCAAGGGCGAGACCAGCAACGCCCAGCGCGAGAAGCTCTTCGACGCGTTCCGCGAGGGCGAGATCAACGTCCTCGTCGTGTCGAAGGTCGCGAACTTCTCCATCGACCTGCCCGAGGCCACCGTCGCCATCCAGGTCTCCGGCACGTTCGGCTCCCGCCAGGAGGAGGCGCAGCGTCTCGGCCGGGTCCTGCGCCCGAAGGCCGACGGTCACCAGGCCCACTTCTACTCCGTGGTCGCCCGCGACACCATCGACCAGGACTTCGCGGCGCACCGCCAGCGCTTCCTGGCCGAACAGGGCTACGCCTACCGGATCATGGACGCGGACGAGATCCTGGCGGAGGGCTGAGCGACAGGTCACAGGGGATGCCCGCGCTCGGTACGCTGAGCCGTACCAGCGCGAGCCAGGTCAAGGAGGGCGGCATGCCTCACGAGGAGATCTACGAGGTGCTGTACACGGAGCCGGCGGCTCGTGACCGCGACCGGCTGGACCCCACGCGCCGTGCCTCCCTCGACAAGGCGATCGAACTGCTCGCCCGCGATCCGTACACCGAGCTGTCCCGCACCATAGGAGTGGGCGACCAGGACCGCGAGATCCGGCTCACCTCACAGATCGTCGCGGAGTACATGGTCTCCCGCGGTCGCCTGCTCCTGGTGATGCTGCGGATCTTCGACGACGCGGACATCCTGCTGCCCGAGGAAGGCTGAGACCGCCGACGGGGGCGGAGGAGGGCTGGCCGTAGGGAGTTGCCCGCGCGGGTGGTCAGGCGGACGGTCAGGCGGGATCCGATCGCGGCGGCCGTCCGGGAGAGCGCGGCTGACGGCCGAGGGCTCGGGTGGTGCGGGTGTTCCAGGTGGTGCGGGTGTTCCGTCGGGCCGGGTGTTCCGTCGGGCCGGGTCGGGCCAGGTGGTCCGGCAGGGATGACGGCCCCGCGAGCTGCGCGAGGCTCGGAGAGGTGTGGGCCGGGAGTCCCGGCGTTCACCGGCGGCGTACGCCCGCTTCCTCCGCGTACTCGCCGAGGATGACGACGCCGAACGCGGCGCTCGCGAAGACCTTGACGGCGCGCAGGGCGTCGGCGAGGCGGTGGCGGTTGTGGTGGTCGTCGAGGCCGGTCGCACCGGGCGGCGGACCGGGTCGGCCGGAGGCCGAGGCTGGGATGAAGGTCGCTGCACTCATATCTCCATGGTGGAACGCCCGCCTTCGAACCGCGTCGGTCTCCGGAGTGAACGCGCTGAGCCCCCGGCTCCCTCTCAGGTCCAGCTCTCCCGTAATACCGGCGGTGTAGGGCCCCCTAGGGGTACGGCGGGCACGGCGGACGCGGCGGCAAAAAAATCCGTTGGCTTCCGCCCCCTCCCCTCACCTACACTCTCCGCTCTTGCCCGCCTCCCGTCCGTGGAGCGCCGCCGCCCGGACGGAAACCGGTCGGTCACCGTCGTCAGGCGTACCCCAGCTCCCCGCAGGCCCCGGAGGCACCCCTTGTCCGCGCAGCCCACCGCCGACCCTGCCGGCCCCGCCGCCCTCAGCGACCCGGCCGATCCCTCTCCCGCGAGCGCTCCCACCTCGCCGCCTCCCGGTCCGCGCTGCGGGCCATGCGGGAGGACGCGGAGGCGCTGGACATCAGGGACGTCACCGCGAACTGGGTGAACGCGGAGGTGCTGGCCCGCCAGATCGAGGAGCGGATCAAGGCCCTGGCGGACCTGAGCCACACCCCGCTCTTCTTCGGCCGGCTCGACTACCTGCACGCCCCCGGCGCGGACCGGGCGGAGGGCGCGGAGGGGGAACAGTTCTACATCGGGCGCCGGCACGTGCACGACGCGGACGGCGACCCGATGGTCATCGACTGGCGTGCCCCCGTCTCGCAGCCCTTCTACCGGGCGTCGAAGAAGGACCCGATGGACGTCGGGCTGCGGCGCCGCTTCGGGTACACCGGCGGCGACCTGACCGCGTACGAGGACGAGCACCTCTCCGACCCCGCCGAGGCGGCCGCCACCAGCAAGCTGCTCCAGCAGGAGATCGAGCGTCCGCGTGTCGGCCCGATGCGGGACATCGTGGCGACGATCCAGCCGGAGCAGGACGAGATCGTCCGCTCGGACCTGTCCGGCAGCCTCTGCGTGCAGGGTGGACCCGGCACCGGGAAGACCGCGGTCGGCCTGCACCGGGTCGCCTATCTCCTCTACGCCCACCGGGAGCGTCTGTCCCGCACCGGCACCCTCGTCATCGGGCCGAACCGCTCCTTCCTGCACTACATCGAGCAGGTCCTGCCCGCGCTGGGCGAGTTGGAGGTCAAGCAGGCGACCGTCGACGACCTCGTCGCGCATGTCGAGGTGCGGGGCACGGACGAGGCGGCGGCCGCCGTCGTCAAGGGCGACGCCCGGATGGCCGAGGTGCTCCGCCGGGCCGTACGGTCGCACGTCACGCTGCCCACCGAGCCCGTCGTGGTCGTCCGGGGGTCGCGTCGCTGGCGGGTACCGGCGTACGAACTCGAAGGCATCGTGCGGGAGTTGCTGGACCGGGACATCCGCTACGGGGCCGCGCGGGACGCGCTGCCGCAGCGGATCGCGCACGCGGTGCTGGTGCAGATGGAGCGGTCCGGGGAGGCGCCCGACGACCGGGTGCAGGACGCGGTGGCGCGCAACGCGACGGTGAAGGCGGCCGTCAAGGCGATCTGGCCACCCGTCGACCCCGCGAAGCTCGTGCTGCGGCTGCTCTCCGACGCGGACTTCCTGGCCGAGCACGCGGAGGGGATCCTCACGGACGACGAGCAGAAGACGATCCTGTGGGCGAAGCCGGCGCGGAGCGTGAAGTCGGTGAAGTGGTCGGCCGCCGACGCGGTCCTGGTCGACGAGGCGACGGACCTGGTGCAGCGCACGCACTCCCTCGGCCATGTCGTCCTCGACGAGGCGCAGGACCTCTCCCCCATGCAGTACCGGGCGGTGGGCCGCCGCTGCACCACCGGTTCGGCGACGGTCCTCGGCGACCTCGCACAGGGCACGACCCCCTGGGCGACGCGGAGTTGGCAGGAGGCACTGGCGCACCTCGGCAAGGGGGAGGCGCATGTGGAGGAGCTGACGGCCGGTTTCCGCGTCCCGACGGACGTGATCACGTACGCCTCCCGGCTCCTCCCGCACATCGCGCCCGGCCTGACCCCGGTGGCGTCGGTCCGCGAGAACCCGGGCTTCTTCGACGTACGCCCGACCACCGACGACTCCCACGTCATCGCCGCCTGCGAGGAGTTGCTCCGCAACGAGGGCTCGACCGGCCTGATCGCCGCGGACACCCGTGTCCCCGCCCTCGCCGAGGCGCTGACGGCGGCGGGCCTCGCCCATCTGTCCCCCGGCGAGGAGACGACGCACGAGACCCGCCTGACGCTCGTCCCGGCCTCGCTCGCCAAGGGCCTGGAGTACGACTACGTCGTCCTGGACGAGCCCCAGGAGATCGTCGACGCCGAACCGGACGAACGCACGGGCCTACGCCGCCTCTACGTCACCCTCACCCGAGCGGTCTCGGGCCTGATCGTGACCCATGCGGCGCCGCTGCCGCCGCAGTTGGCCTAGGCCCGCCGGGCCACCGGGCCACCGGGCAGGGCACCCAGCTGACGTCGTGCCTCCGCCGGCCACGTTCCCGCGCCGCCGTGCGTCCGGGACTCGTCGTGCTGGTCCTCGGTCAGCGCCTCCGCTGCCTGCGGGCAGTCGTTCCCACTACTCGGACCACTCGGACGTGTTCATGACGTCGAAAGTACGGGAACACGCGCACGCGACGGCCCCCGGCGACCGCGAAGGTCACCGGGGGCCATTCGCGCGTGGGTTTCGCCTACTTGAACTTGTTGCTGGTCGCCAGGTAGACCTGCTTCGCGTTCTTGCCGAGGCGCGGCCCCGTGATGAACGTGGAGCGGTCGCTCAGGGAGTTGTTGGAGACCAGGTAGGTGCGGCCCTTGTGGGACATGAACCAGGGGCCGCCGGAGGCACCGCCGTTCATGGTGCAGCCGACCATGTACTGGGCCGGGTAGTCGCTCGGGTAGCTGTAGCCGAGGACGAAGCGCTTGGTGGCGCCCTGGCAGTGGTACATCTTCGAGCCGTCGTACGGGGCCTCGGCCGGGTAGCCGCGCACCTTCATGTTCTTGACCTTGTTGGCGGCGGGGGCGTTGAACCACACCGGCAGGGCCGAACCGAGGCGCTCCTCAAGGGACTTGGAGCCCTTCTCCGGCTTCACGTGCAGCACCGCGTAGTCGTACGCGGCGGCCACGGTGCCCTCGCTGGCGGCGCCGCCCTTGATCCAGGTGCCAGAGGTGGTGGCCCAGTCGGCCCAGGCGACGCCGTACGGGGAGACGTTGCTCGCGCGGTAGTTCGCGGACGCCTGGCTGATGTTCAGCTTGCCCGTGTTGTTGAAGGACGGTACGAAGGCGATGTTGCGGTACCAGCCGCCGCCCTTGCCCGCGTGCACACAGTGCCCGGCGGTCCACACCAGGTTGGACTTGCCCGGGTGCGCCGGGTCCTTCACGACCGCGGCGGAGCAGACGCTCGACCCCTGGGGCGTGGTGAAGAAGAGCTTGCCGACCGGGGGCGCGTACTTGTGGTACGTGGCCTTGACCCTGCCGGCCTGCTGCTTCTTGACCTTGCCGTCGGGCAGCCAGACCTGGGTGGTCTTGCCGGCCCCGGTGGCGGTGTTGCCCGCCTCGGCGACCGCCGGCAGGTCCGGCAGGTTCTCCTTGGCCTCGGCGATGCGCTCCGGCGTCCAGAAGTTCTCGATGTACGGGTTGGCGAAGTCCTCCGCCTTGGAGGCCCAGTCGCCGCTGAAGTCCTGCCAGCCACCGTCCTTCCACTTCTGCAGCGCGTCACCGGTGAGCTCGGTCGGCACACCCTTCGGGAGCTTGAACCCGCCGACGGTCGTGTCACCGCCGCTCTCGTTCTCGCCGGTGTCGATGTTGTCGCCCGCGTCCGCCTGGGCGGTCGTGGAGTCGGAGGCCTTGGCCCCGCTCTCCTCGGTCTTGCTGCAGGCGGTGGTAGTGACCATGACCGCGGCGATCACGGCGGCTGCGGCCGTGAGGCCGCGGCGGCGTATGAATGGCATGGAGCCCGTCCCCGTGTGATGAAACTTGTCATGCCCCCGCTTGGCTGGGGCGAGACAACTATGCACGCGCGGGAGCCCGCGATGATCTCCGGAAGGCCCTGCACGGCGACTTCGCACACAACAACTACGTGGCGGATATCTACCTGTGATGTGGCGTGTCCGCGCCGGTCCCCACCCCTGGGTCACAACTCACAGGGTTTTCACAATGATTGATTCTTCATCACTCCGACACCTCCGGACCCTTGTGCACTACCCGCGAGTAGCGCCAATCTGACCTGCGCATGCCATGGCGCATGACATGACATACGCCATCCCTCGCGGCAGGCTCAGGAGGCCGTAGTGAAGACAGGTTCGCACTCGCGCACTTCGCGTCGTTTTCGCAGATCCGCCGTTGTGCTCGGCTCCACCGTCGCCCTGGTGGTCGGCGTCGCCGGCAGCGCGTTCGCGGCCCCGCCCGCCGCGCTGCCCGCCAACGCGGAGGCCCTGGAGACGACGTGGCAGCCGGCGTACGACTACGACACGGACGGCTGTTACTCGACGCCCGCGATCGGCCCCACGGGCACGGTCAACGGCGGTCTGAAGCCCACCGGTTCACTGAGCGGCGACTGCCGCGACCGGTCCGACCTGGACAACACCAACGGCTACTCGCGCTACAAGTGCAACAACGGCTGGTGCGCGATCATGTACGACCTCTACTTCGAGAAGGACCAGGCGGTCTCGGGCAGCAGCATCGGCGGCCACCGGCACGACTGGGAGCACGTCGTGGTCTGGGTGCAGAACGGCACGGCCCAGTACGTCTCGACCTCCGCCCACGGCGGCTTCAGCGTGCACGCCGCGTCCTCGGTCCGCTGGGAGGGTACGCACCCGAAGATCGTCTACCACAAGGACGGCATCCGGACGCACTGCTTCCGGCTCGCGGGCTCCAACGACGAGCCGCCGGAGAACCACAAGGGCACCTGGCAGTACCCGCCGCTCGTCGGCTGGAACGGCTACCCGTCCGGCATCCGCGACATCCTCGTCTCGCACGACTTCGGCAGCGCCAACTTCGGCCTCAAGGACGGGAGTTTCGCCTCCAACCTCGCCAAGGCGAAGCCGTCGGGGATCGCCTTCGACCCCAACGCTTAGCCCTGCGGGCTGCTTGGCCGGGGGGTGCGCTGTGGGGTGGGTGCGTTGTCGGGTGCGGGTGGGTGGGGCTTCTCGCGCAGTTCCCCGCGCCCCTGAAAGCCGGGGCGCCCCGTGCTTTTCACCCCGCCACCCACCACCCACCCCGCCACCCCGCCACCCCGCCACCCCGCCACCCCGCCACCCCGCCGCCCCGCCGCCTTCCAGGCCCGCAGCCCCGCCACCTTCAGGCCCGCCACCCCGCCACTATTGGGTCCGCCGCCCCGCCGCCTTCAGGCCGTAGCCGCGTCGCCTTTCAGGCCCGCGGGGCCTGCCCTTCAGGGGCGCGGGGAACTGCGCGAGAAGCCCCGCCGGGCCCGCGGCCGGCAACGCACCCCCGCGCGTCAGCGCGATGCGGTCGCGCGGGCCGGGCGCGCGTCGAGGGCCGTGCGCCACGCGCGTACGGCCTCGGCGGCGACCGGCGCGGCCCACCCCCCGGGGCGGGCCGCGCCGCCGATGTGGAAGGCGTCCACGCGGGCCGCGCGCAGCCGGGGGATGTGGTCGAGGCGGAGACCACCGCCGATCATGAGGCGCTGCGTGTAGCCGGGATCCCCGCGTCTCGCGGCCTCCGCCAGCAGGACCGGCATCCCGTCGTCCACGCCCCGCGCCGACCCCGCCGTCAGATACGTGTCCAGCCCCGGCAGGTCGGCGAGCTGCTTGCGCAGGGCGTCCCGGTCGGCGGCACGGTCGATCGCCCGGTGGAACGTCCACGAGCGCCCGTCCAGCTCGGCGACCACCCGCTCCACCGCGTCCAGATCGGGCCCGCCGTCCTCCCCGAGGAACCCGAGCACGAACTCCTCCGCCCCGGCCGCCCGCATGTCGCACGCGACCCGCACCAACGCGTCCACCCGCCCCGCCGCGAACCCGTCCGCGAGCCGCAGCATGACCCGTACGGGGATGTCGACGGCGGCCTGCACCTCCACGAACGTCGCGACCGTCGGGGTGAGCCCGTCGGCCGCCATGTCCGCCACCAGCTCCAGCCGGTCGGCACCTCCGGCCTGGGCGGCGACGGCGTCCTCGGCGTCGAGGGCGATCACCTCCAGAAGCGCGCGCGTGGTCATGGGGCCCCTTCCTTCGGGCTTCACGTGACGACAACAGGTCTAGTCCAATTTACCAACAACCCGGGCTGTTGGACGCGGCCGTCACGTTCAGCACGCGCCCGACCACTGTCCGCATCTACCCTCGAATCGGCGCGCAGCAACAAGACCGGCTGTCCGAGAGGGAGTTGCCCCATGCCCAAGCCCAGGACCATCGACCCGTCCCAGTCCACGCGAGCGATGTACGGCGCGGAACTGCGCCACCGGCGCGAACGGGCGGGCCTGTCCCAGGAGGACCTGGGGGCCGCGATGTTCATCAGCGGGGCGTACGTGGGGATGCTGGAGGTCGGGACGCGCCGGATGCAGCCGGAGTTCGCGAGGATGGCGGACGAGGTGCTGAGCGCGGACGGGTTCTTCACGCGGAACCTGGAGGCGGCGCGGAAGTCGCCGTACGAGCACCATTTCGCGGACGTGGTGGAACTCGAAGCGCTGGCCCACACGATCAAGGACTGGGCGCCGATCCTCGTCCCCGGCCTGCTTCAGACGGCGGCGTACACGCGGGCGGTGGTCCGGGCGTACGACCCGGTCCTGGCCGAGGAGGTCGTGGAGGAGCGCGTGGCCGCCCGCCGGGCCCGCGCGCACATCTTCCGCGACCCGACGAAGCCGCGGTACTGGGCGGTCCTGGACGAGATGGTCCTACGACGGCCGGTGGGCGGCCCGGGGGTCATGGCGGAGCAGCTCCGGCACATCGCCGGGATGGCGCGGCGGCACCGGATCATCGTCCAGGTGCTGCCGTTGGCGGAGGGAGCGAATGCGGGGATGGAGGGCATCTTCAAGCTGATGACCTTCGAGGACGCCCCGCCGCTCGTGTACAACCAAGCGTCCGAAACTGGCCGCCTGTTCGACGATCCGACTGTGGTGACCCGTTCCGTACTGACCTACGATCTGCTTGGGGGTACGGCGCTGTCGCCTGGCGTGTCCCTCGCCCTGATCGAGCAGGCGGCCAAGGAGTACGAGGATGCGCATCGCACCCGATCTGAGGACCGTGAAGTGGCGTAAGAGCAGCTACAGCGGCGGCACCAGTGCCGAGTGCGTGGAAGTCGGCGACAACATCCCCGGACTTGTCCCCGTCCGCGACAGCAAAAACGCGACCGGCGATGTTCTCGTATTCCAGGCCGCCGCCTGGTCGTGCTTTGTCGCGGCGGCGGCCCGGGAACTCCGCGCCGCTCAGTAAATGGTGATCTGCTCGATCTTGTGCACCTTGCCGCTGGGGGAACCGGAGGCGAGGCCGAGGTCGAAGGCGTACCACTTCGGGAGGCGGCCCGAGTCCCACTGAGGGCCGCCCAGAACCGTGCGGTACTTGAAGCTCACCTCGTTGTTGCCGGTGTTCATCCAGCCCACGCCGTAGATGGCGACATCGATGGTGCCGGCGTTGGCGAAGCAGGGATTCACGCCGTCGACCTCGAAGTACAGGAAGTCACTCCGGTCCCCGCAGTCCACTCGGTTGATGGCGTGCGCGGGCAGCGCGGTGGCGACGGTGGCCGCCAGCGCCGCACCGGTGACACCGGCGAAGCGGAGCGCGCGGCGGGCGAGCGAACGGTTCATCGAGGACCCCTCTGGCTCTCACGACTGGTATGCGGCAAGTGAGAGTGCCGGAAAGCTCGTCAGGTTGCTTCGTATCGGCGAACTTTTCGCACCAATGCCCTTGAAGGCAGAGGCAGTTGCCCTCCCGTGCACAGTGAATTGCGGGGACCGTTTCCCGCTGTACGCTCTGCGATCAGTTCCGGCTTCAAGCTTCAGAGATCGACGCAGAGGGAAGTCATGCGCAGAATCACAGCGGCCGTCGCCGCAGGTCTGATGACGTTCGCGGGACTGGTCGCGGCGGGCGCCCCGGCCCAGGCGGCGACGCCGACCGCCGAGTACGTCGCGCTCGGCGACTCGTACGCCTCCGGCGTCGGCGCGGGCTCGTACGACCCGGGGAGCGGCGACTGCAAGCGGAGCACGAAGAACTACCCCCACCTGTGGGCGGCGGCCAACCCCGAGTACACGCTGAAGGACGTCACCTGCAGCGGCGCGACCATCGCGGACGTACGGGCCGAGCAGCTGTCCGCGCTGAGCGCGTCGACGAACCTCGTCACGCTCACGGTGGGCGGCAACGACACCCAGTTCTCGACGGTGGTCAGGACGTGCCTGACCGACACCGAGAGCGCCTGCGCGCTGGCCACCGGGTGGATGTCGGCTGTCGCCAGGAACCAGCTCGTGGGTGAGCTCAGCGGCCTCTACAAGGACATCAAGGCGCGCTCGCCGAAGGCCCTGATACTCGTCTTCGGCTACCCGCAGACGCTCTCCACCACCGGCGCGTGCTCCCCGATCGAGCTCAGCGCAAAGAAGCGCGCCGACATGAACGGGCTGGCCGACGCCCTCGCCGAGGGCACCGCGAAGGCAGCGGTCGACGCGGGCGTCTACTTCGTGGACATGCGCAAGCCGTTCGCCGGCCACGGGGCGTGCGGGACCGACCCGTGGGTCCACGGTGTCAACACGTCCGACATGACGGCGACCTTCCACCCCAACGCGGCGGGCCACGAGAAGGGCTACGCGGCGAAGTTCATCTCCACCTGGGGCTGACCGGCCGGTGACCGTGGCCACGCTCAGGGATAGAGGCTGAGCTCGGCCTCGGTCGCGCCGGCCAGTTCGTACGACGTCCCGGTGGGCGGCCGACGACCCGAGTAGAGGCGTACGAGGGTGGGGGCGTCGCCGATGTAGCGGGCGGGCGGGGCGTCGCCGCTCGGGGCGCCGAGCAACAGGGGCGTGTCGGCGTCGTCGAGGTCGGCGTGCAGCGGGCGGGTGCCATGGGCTCGGCTGAGGTGGGCCAACAGCTCTACCGCCAGACCTAGTTGGGGACCCTCGTACGCACCGGGCACACTCCACGCCTCGCGTACGTCACCGGCGTGCACCCACTCGCCGAAGGCGACGCCGTCCAGGACGCCACCGGCGTCGGCGATGACCGGGCCCGCGTCGGTCATGCCCCGCTCCAACTCGTCCACGATCCGCGCGACGGGCCACTCGACCCGCTCGGCGATGTCCCGGGCGTTCGACTCCGGGCTGAAGACTCCCTTCTCCAGCCGGCCTTCGACCACCCGCGACAACACGGCGGAACAGTGCGCCAGCATGTCCCGCACGCTCCACCCGGGACAACAGGTCGCCGCCCCGAAGTCAGCCTCCGGACGGTCCCGCAGCAGCGGCACCAGCGCGTCCCGCTCACCGGCCAGCAGCCGCGCGGGGAGTCCGGGGTCCCGTACATCGTGCGTATCAGCCACAGTCGTCATGCGACCCACGCTAGGGGCAGAGGGCCGCCGGGCGCACGACCACGGCGCTCGACCACGCCGCGCCACCGTGGCTCACCTCCACGGCACAATGCGTACATGCCCGACTCCCAGTCCCCCAGGGAAATCCTCCGCCACCGCTGGCTGCCCGCGCTGCTGTCGGCCCGGGACGGGGCCTGCGATCCCCCGCCGTTGCCGTACGCCGACGCCCTGATCGCGCGGTGGTCGGAACCGCAGCGGAAGTACCACACCCTCGACCACCTCACGGCGGTGCTGGACCGTGTCGAGGTGCTGGAGGACCACGCGACGGACCCGGACCTCGTCCGGCTGGCCGCATGGTTCCACGACGCGGTGTATCTGCCGGACCGGTCGGAGAACGAGGAGCGGTCGGCGCGGCTCGCCGAGCGGGCGCTGCCGGAGGCCGGGGTGTCGCGGGAGCGGACGGCGGAGGTGGCGCGGCTGGTGCGTCTGACCGTCACGCACGATCCGGCCGACGACGACCCGAACGGCCAGGTCCTGTGTGACGCGGACCTCGCGATCCTGGCGTCACCGCCGGCCGCGTACGCCGCGTACGCGGCCGCCGTACGGGAGGAGTACGGCTTCGTCCCGGACGACGCGTTCCGAGCGGGCCGGGCGGCGGTACTGCGCCAACTCCTGGACCTGCCAAGGCTGTTCAGGACTCCATACGGCCGGCGGGAGTGGGAGGACCGGGCCCGGGAGAACCTGCGGGCGGAACTGGCGGGTCTGACGGGGCCGACAGGACCGGCGGCCGACAGCTGAACCGGCGGCGCTGACGCCCGGCCGCGTTGCGCACCGGGAACGGGTGACCGCGGCGTAAATCCGGTACGTACGGACGCCTGGCCCCGCCTATCCTCGCCGCCATGCGACCAATGGGTGGGGAACAGGTACGGGAAGCCGTCGAACACTGTCTCGCGGTGCTGGGGGCGGTGGCCGACCGGGACTGGGAGGGCACCAAGGCCGGCCGGCTGGACTGGAGCTGCCGGGAGACCGCCGAGCACGTCGCGTCGGACCTGATCGCGTACGCGGCGCAGCTGGCGGGGCGGCCGACCGCGCGCTACGTACCGTTCGAGATCGACATGGCGGAGTGCGAGAACAACGCCGACCTGCTGGAGGTGATCCGGACGACCGGCGCCCTGCTCACGGCCGTCGTCCACACCACGCCCCGGACGGTCCGCGCCTTCCACCCGTACCCGTTCCGCGCCGCCGACCGCGAGGGCTTCGCCGCGATGGGCGTCGCCGAGGTGCTGCTGCACACGCACGACATCGTCGAGGGCCTCGGGCTCCCGGCGTCCGCGGCCGTGCCGCCCGCCGGGCTCGGCCTGTGCGAGACCGTGCTCGCCCGTCTCTTCCCGCACGTCAGGCCCGGTGACGACCCCTGGGCGACGCTGCTGTGGGCCACCGGCCGGGGCGACCTGCCGGGCCGGGCGCCCGTCACGGAGTGGAAGTGGAGCAACCCGCTGCACATCGACGCCGGGCGCCTCGTCCTCCAGGGCGTCCACCCGGCCGCCGCGGCCGATCTCACCGAGGGCGGCACCGGCGGCTTCCACTGGATCGCGGGCGGCCCGGTCGACGGGACCCGGACCGGCGCGGGCCTGGTGTTCCAGGCGTACGAGGCGGGGGTGCACCGGCCGGAGTGGGGCATGTTCGTGCTCGTCCGCAAGGAGGACGGACTGGCCGTCGGCGCGCTCGGCTACCACGGGGCGCCGGACGAGGAGGGCCGCGTCGAGATCGGCTACGACCTGGTGGAGGGGGCGCGCGGGCACGGTTACATGACCGAGGCGGTGCGCGCGCTGGCCGACTGGGCGCGGGAGCGGGGCCGGGAGCGGGGCGACGTACGGTCGCTGTTCGCGGTCGTCGAAGAGTCCAACCTGCCTTCGCAGGGCGTCGTTTCGCGTACCGGATTCGCGAAGGTGAGCGACGACCGGGGTGACGGAGGGCAGACCGGGGAGCAGGCCGGGGAACACGGGGAGCACTTCGCGTACGAACTCCGTCTGCGCGCCTGACGTACGCCGGGCCCAACCGCTCCGGTCGATCGCCCCCGGCCGGGGCCCGGCACCCTCAGGCCGGTGTCCCCGCCGCTTCGGCCGCCGCAGCCCCGCCCCCGTCAGCCGGCGCAGCAGCTCCTTCGAGCCCACCTCCACGGCCCCCGCCCGCACGACCTCCGCGTAGCGGTGCGACGGGATGTCGTAGTGGTCGCGCTCGAAGGCCCGCTCGGGGATGCCCAACTCCCTGGCGAAGGTGTGCAGTTCGTCGAAGGACACGTCGCTCACCAGGTGGGACCACATACGCCCGTGCCCCGGCCAGGTGGGCGGATCGACGTAGAGGGTCACGTGGCCGCCGCCCCGCCGAGAGCCCCAGCGCCGCGACCCGCACCCCCGCCTTGTGGCATACCCACTGCGGATCGGGCCCGAGCTCCGGTTCCACGTCGAGCGCGTGCGGGTCGCCGGTGCCGCAGACCGGGCAGAGGGGCCAGCGGCCGTACCGTTCGAGCAGGGCGTCCTGGACGTCCTGGGCGACGAGCCCGGCGACGTACGCCGCGCCGTCCGGCCACTGCTCGACCCACCAGCGGCGCTGTACGACGGATTCCTCGACCATCGAGACGACATCCGCCTCGGCGACCTGCCCGGACACCAGATCGGCGAGCACGAGGGCGCGGGCGGCGTGCAGCGCCTGCTCAAGGGGGCTCACGGGGTCACTGCCGGTACTCATGCGTCCATTGTGCGGCCCTTGACCATCCAGCCCGGCAGAAAATATCTTTCAAGATGTGAGCGATGACGTGAAGGAAATTTTCTCCCCGGCGTCCGGTCCCCGCGCCGCCCGCCCCGCCGCCCTCGCGGCGAAGGTGCGGACGCTGGCGCCCTCCATGACCCGCTCCATGCAGCGCGTCGCGGAGGCTGTGGCGAACGACCCGGCCGCCTGCGCGGCGCTCACGGTCACCGGCCTCGCCGAGCTCACGGGGACCAGCGAGGCGACGGTCGTGCGCACCGCCCGCCTCCTCGGCTACCCGGGCTACCGGGATCTGCGGCTCGCCCTCGCGGGTCTCGCCGCGCACCAGCAGTCGGGCCGCGCGCCCTCGGTCACGGCCGACATCGCGGTGGACGACCCGCTGCCCGACGTGGTCGCCAAGCTCGCGTACGACGAGCAGCAGACCCTCGCGGACACGGCGGCCGGACTCGACATGGGCCAGCTCGGCGCGGCGGTCGGAGCGCTCGCCGGGGCGCGGCGCATCGATGTGTACGGGGTCGGGGCGTCCGGGCTGGTCGCGCAGGACCTCACGCAGAAACTGCTCCGCATAGGGCTGATAGCCCAGGCGCACAGCGACCCGCACCTCGCCGTCACCAACGCGGTGCAGCTCCGCGCGAAGGACGTGGCCGTGGCGATCACCCACTCCGGCTCGACGGGCGACGTCATCGAGCCGCTGCGGGTCGCCTTCGACCACGGGGCCACGACGGTCGCGATCACCGGCCGCCCGGACGGACCGGTGTCCCAGTACGCCGACCACGTCCTGACCACCTCCACGGCACGGGAGAGCGAGCTGCGACCGGCGGCGATGTCGTCCCGGACGAGCCAACTGCTCGTCGTGGACTGCCTGTTCGTCGGAGTGGCGCAACGGACGTACGAGTCGGCCGCGCCGGCGTTGTCGGCGTCGTACGAGGCGCTGGCCCACCGGCATCGGACCGGGGGCCCGTCGCGGTAGCCGGCCGACGCTCACGGCGCCCGCGGCCGACCTTCACGGCAGCGCCCGGCACCCGCCCCGAAGGCACCAGGCACCGTCGCTCCACCTGCACGGAATGAGTCACCATGCCACCCACCTGCCCCAACGCCTCCCCTCGCCCCGACACCTCCGACTCACCGGGCGCGTCCGACCGAGCCCTCCCGAACTCCTCCGCCCTCCCGAATTCCTCCGCCCTCGCCAACCACCTCGCCGTACGTGCCGAGTTGGAGGCGTTGACGACCGAGGCGTTCCGGCCGGAGCTGGCCGACATCGACCAGCTTCCGACGCTCGACATCGCCAAGCTGATGAACACCGAGGACGCGGCGGTGCCGACGGCCGTGGCCGCGCAGCTGCCGCTGATCGCGGCCGCGATCGACGCGATCGCGGAACGGATGGCCCGGGGCGGCCGGCTGATCTACGCGGGCGCGGGCACGGCGGGCCGCCTGGGCGTACTGGACGCGTCCGAGTGCCCGCCGACGTTCAACACGGCCCCGGCGCAGGTCGTGGGCCTGATCGCGGGCGGCCGGGAGGCCATGGTCACCTCGATCGAGGGCGCGGAGGACTCGGCGGAACTGGCCCGCGCCGACCTCGACGCGCTCGCGCTGACGCCCGACGACACGGTGGTCGGCGTCTCGGCCTCGGGCCGCACCCCGTATGCGGTGGGAGCGGTGGAGCACGCGCGGGCGGCCGGCGCGCTGACAGTGGGCGTGTCCTGCAACACGGCCAGCGCGCTCGCGGCGGCCGCCGACCACGGCATCGAGATCGTCGCAGGTCCCGAGCTGGTCACCGGCTCGACCCGGCTCAAGGCGGGCACGGCCCAGAAGCTCGTCCTCAACATGCTCTCGACGATCACGATGATCCGCCTCGGCAAGACCTACGGGAACCTGATGGTCGACGTCCGGGCCACCAACGACAAGCTCCGCGCCCGCTCCCACCGCATCGTCGCCCTCGCCACCGGCGCGACGGACGACGAGATCGAAACGGCCCTCACCGCCACGAACGGCCAGGTCAAGAACGCCATCCTCACCATCCTGAGCGGCGTGGACGCCCCCACGGCGACCCGCCTCCTGGCAGAGAACGAGGGCCACCTGAGGGCGGCGTTGGCGGCGGCGATGCGGACGGGCTGAAGGGGCCCGCGCAGGGGGCCGCCGCCGCGTGCGGCGTCCGCTGTCAGTGGCGTGTGGCACGGTGGTGGGGTCGTAGTCGTCTCCCTCGCCCCTCCGGGAAGGACCGAACCCGTGAACCACGCCCAGCTCACCGCTCTCGGCCGTGCCCTGCGTGTCCTCGGGGAGCACGGCGAGTCGCTGAACGCCGACACCCCGGACGCCCGGCTGCACGAGGTGAAGGCCGACATCAAGCGAGCGCTGGAGCTGCTGGACGAGACGGTCACGACGGCCGCCCCCACCACCCGCTGCGCCGAGCACCCGAACGGCCCGGTGGACGAGGAGGCCCCCGACCGCTGCCTGCTCTGCGAGACCCGCCGCCGAGCCGCCCGCCGCACCCAGCTGAACGACAGCTACGGCCCGCCCGCCCCGCGGGCCCCACCACTCCGGCCCCGTCCCGCTACGGCATCCGGGACGACCGCCCCGAACCCCAGCAGCGCTGGCTCCCGGAAGCGTGGAACGGCCAGGTCTGGCAGCTGTGCGGCACCCCCGCCGCGACCGCCGCGAGGCCGAGCTCTACCTCGCCGCCCAGCGCCGCGGCCCCGCCCCGCCATCGCCTACCGCCTGGTCCAGGAGTTCACCGACTACGACGTCACCCGCATCTGGGGCGAGCCGGTCCGCATGGACATCGAGCCCCTGGGGAACGTGTGAGCCCCGGGACACCGTCGCTCAGCACGGCAGCCGGCCCTCCTCGTTGACCCTGCGTACCCGGGCCCGCAGCACCTCCCTCGGCGTGGCCTCGCGCAGCGACCCGGCGGGCAGTCCCACTCCCGCCCGCCCCCGACCGGCCGCAACTGCGCGTAACCGCCCTCGTGACCCATGACCTCCCCGAGCCGCCCGTCCCGTACGTCCACGGCGTACGACCGCGAGCCCCGCGGGGCGGTCACGTCTCGGCCGCCTTGCGCAGGACGGCGGCGAGCCTGGCGGCGACCTGGAGGTTGCAGCGCCCCAACTCGACAAGCGGGTAAGGCAGTTCACTGGCGCCGGTGATCGGATCGACGCGCAGGGAGGGCAGGATGATCCCGACCCCGCGCAGGGCCTGGTCGAGCTGCTCCACGGCGTCCTCCGTCGAGAACGCGGACCGGCGCCGCCGCCGCCCGCTCACCGCTCTGTTCTTCACGTCGCCATTCCTCCACGCTGGGTTGCAGATTCACAACACAGCGTGTCCGACCACGTCCTAACCTGGCCAGATACGACGCCCCAACAGGGGGACTGCTGTACAGGGGGTAGTGCCCATGCCAGGATCGAAGGACCTCGACCCGTCGTCGTCACCGCGCGCGCTCCTGGGCGCGGAGCTGCGCCATGCGAGAGAGCGGGCGGGACTGAGCCAGGAGGACCTGGGCCAGCGGCTGTTCGTGAGCGGTTCGTTCGTGGGTCAGCTGGAGTCGGCGGTACGGCGCATGCAGCCGGAGATCGCGCGGCTGATCGATGTCGCGCTGGACACGGGGGACTTCTTCTCACGGAACTGCCTGGCCACCGCCAAGTCGAAGTACCCGGAACACTTCGCCGAGGCAGTAGAAGCAGAGGCGTCGGCTACGGAGATCCGCCAGTACTCGCCGCTTCTGATCCCTGGACTACTACAAACGGCCGCATACGCGCGAGCCGTGTTCCGTGCGTACCGGCCCACGGCATCGGTCGAGGTGATCGAAGGGTTGGTGGCTGCTCGCCTTGACCGAGCCCATCTCCTCGACAGTCCAACAGCTCCGTTGCTGTGGACCGTCATTGACGAGGCCGCCCTACGCCGAGTAACGGGCGGCCGGAAGGTCATGGCGGAGGCCCTGAACCACATTGCGGCCCTGGTCCAGCAGAACCAAGTCATCGTGCAGGTGCCGCCGTTCGACGCAGGGGCCCATGCCTCGATGGAGGGGTCCATGAAGTTGATGGACTTCGCAGACTCCCCGCCGCTGCTCTACTTCGAGGGGGTCGGCTCTGGACGGCTGGAGGACGACCCAGGGACCGTCCGCTACCAGCGGCGCACATACGAGTTCCTCACCGCCGCAGCTCTCTCGCCTGAGAAGTCCCTGGTCATGCTCGAAGCCATGGCCCAGGATTACTCGCATGAGGAACCTCTCTGAGTACGACCTGGACGCAGCCGTCTGGCACAAGTCCAGCTATAGCGGCGGCAGCGGCGGCGACTGCCTGGAAGTCGCCCGCTGGCGGAAGTCGACGTATAGCGACGGCAGTGGCGGCAACTGCCTGGAGGTCGCCCTCGCCCACCCCACCCACATCCCCGTGCGCGACTCCAAGAACCCCCTCGGCCCGAAGCTCGTGTTCCGAGCCGCGAGCTGGTCCCTGTTCATCGAGCAACTGAAGAGCGAGGTCAACGAGGTCAGGATCTGACCTACACGCTCCCTAGCGTGGAGCCATGAACACCACCACGGACACCCCGGCCCGCACCCTCCCCACCGAAGAGCACGCCACCCTGCTGGACGCCCTGGCGCAGCACCGCGACTTCCTGCGCCTCACCACCCGCGACCTCACCGACGAGCAGGCCGGCCGACGCACGACCGCCAGCGAGCTGTGCCTCGGCGGCCTGGTCAAGCACGTCACCTCGGTGGAGCACAAGTGGGTGACGTTCATCCTGGAGGGCACGTCGTCGATGCCCGACTTCACCAAGATGACCGACGCCGACTGGGCCCGCCGCGCGGACGAGTTCCGCATGCTGCCCGGCGAGACCCTGGCGGACGTACTGGACGCATACGCGCGCACGGCGGACCGCACGAACGAGGTGATCGCCGCCCTGCCCGACCTGAACGTCTCTCACCCGCTGCCGAAGGCTCCCTGGTTCGAGGGCCAGCCGCACTGGTCGGCCCGCAGGGTGCTGCTGCACGTCATCGGCGAGACGGCCCAGCACTCCGGCCACGCGGACATCATCAGGGAATCCCTCGACGGCGCCCAGAGCATGGCCTGACGCACCGATGCCCGACCGCCCCGAGGCTCAAGCCACCAGCCGCGAGCGCTCTTTCTTCGGAAGGGGTGGAGGGCCTCAACCCACCCTCCCACCCGGCGAGTTGACTTGACGCGTTCGACTTGCCACGCACCGTGACGGTGCTGATACGGTGCCCGCAGACGAAACAGCCCCCGCCAGGTGTTACCAGCACCTGCGGGGGCTTGACCTACAAGATCGAAGGATGAATTCGATCCCATGGCTACTGCCAACCTTAGTGGCGCTCCCCTGCCCGCGCACGCGGACCCGCACCCTCCGCACCGTCACCCCATGGCCAACCCGGGCTACGGCAAGCGCACCGCCCCCGGCCAACTCCCGCGCACGGCCCACGACTTCGCCGACCTCCCACCCCGCGAGGCGGCGATCGCCGCGTACCTCGACCGCCTGCCCGACGGCGCCGACATCAGCGTGAAGACGCTGGCCAAGGAGCTGTCGTACGGCCAATGCGCGCTGCGTACGGCCCTCAACAGGATCCAGGACGCGGGCCACTTGCGCCGGGGGCGGGAGCACCTGACCGCCAAGTCGGGGACATCGCAGTGGATCACCCGAACGTGGTTCTCCCGTACCGCGCGCGACGACACCTGGTGGGCGAGGTTCACCCGGGGTGACGTACCCGAAGAGGAACCGGACCGAGCCCGCCCCACCCGCTCCCGCGCCCACATCCTGCTGGCCGCCCTGGGCCGTACGACCCCGGCGCTGTCCCTCTCCCAGGCCGACTGCGTGACCCTGGCCCCGCTCCTGACCCCGTGGTTCGAGCGAGGCGCGACGGACGAGCAGATCAACCGGGCTCTCACCGCGGGCCTGCCCACCCCCGTCCACAGCCCGGCGGCCCTGATCCGCACCCGCCTACGCGACAAACTCCCCCCAGAACCACTACCGACACCGGCACACACCCCGGAGTCACCCCCGTCCCGCCCTCCCTCCGCATGCTGGAATGCTCCCGCTGCCGCGCCCGGGCCGCCCGGAGGCCTGCCGGGCGGCGTGTGCGGCGCGTGCCGTGGCGAACGCGCCCCGCCCGCCCCAAGGCGCCCCTCCGCCGACGCGGTCCGTACCCACGTGGCCCAGATCCGTGCGGCGATGTCACAACAGCCACGAGAGGGGACGCCCGTGTGACCGCTCCTACAGTGAGCCGAACTCCTACCGGAACGGAACGTTCACGCAGGCCAGCCGGGCCCCCGCCGTCCCCGCGTGCCCCTCGTGCGTGGAGGTCGCCGCCTCGTGCAGCACCACGGACCGGGCCCCGCCCTCCCGGAACCGCCAGTCGACGACGGCGACGGAGCGCGCCGAACCGTCCTCGTTCGTCCGCACGTCCAGCCACACCTCGTTCTCCGGGTTGGCGTAGGCGGGGTCGACGGACGGCTGCTTCGGGTCGGCCTCGTCCTGGTAGTGCGGCCCTGCGTCGGCGGGCAGCCTGCCGCAGGGTTTGGTGTGGACGTGCGCCCCGTACGCGCGGTTCGCGACGAGATCCCGCAGCCGCAGCTCGACCCGCGTACCGCCGTCGCGCCGCAGCTCCTCCTTCACCTGCACCCGGCCGGCGACCGGCACCAGATCGGCGTTGTAGGTGACGGCGGGCGCCACGTCGGCGGTGGCGGCCGGGGCGAACACCGTCTTGACGACGAGCTTCGGGACGGGCACCTTCTCGGCGACGGTCTCGCTGGCGCCCGCGTTCGCGGCGACGCCGAGTCCACCGGCGACGGCCACGACGGCGGCACCGGCCGCGATGAGGCGCTTGTTCTTCAGAGTGAGCTTGTGTCGTGCCATGGGGATTGTCCGATTCGTGGGGGGTGAACGGGATCATCAACAGCTCGGCGCCTCAACTACCGTTGACTGCAACGGAGTTGAGGCGCCGACGGCGCTGTGCCACGACACTACAACGACACATATGACGGAATTGGCTCGCTACCGCCGGGTACTGGGGAGACTTGGCGAAAGATCCCCGGCGCGGGGGCGACTCAGCTGAGCGAGCCCAGCGCCGACGGCTCGAACGTCTTCAGTTCGTCGAAGCGGCCCTGGAGCACCTTCGCCGCCCACTCGGGGTCCTGGAGCAGCGCACGGCCCACGGCGACGAGGTCGAACTCCTCCGCCTCCAGCCCGTCCAGCAGGTCGTCGATCCCCTTCGCCGCCGCCCCCTCACCGGTGAACACGGCGAGGAACTCCCCGTCCAGGCCGACCGAACCGACCGTGATGGTCGGCTTGCCGGTGAGCTTCTTCGTCCAGCCCGCGAGGTTCAGCTCGGACCCCTCGAACTCCGCCTGCCAGTAGCGGCGCGTGGACGCGTGGAAGGCGTCGACACCGGCCGCCACCAGCGGGCTCAGCATCGCCTCCAGCTCCTGGGGCGTCTCGGCGAGACGCGCGTCATACGCGTCCTGCTTCCACTGCGAGTAGCGGAAGATGACGGGGAAGTCGGCGGACACGGAGTCCCGTACGGCCGCCACGACCTCCGCCGCGAACTTGGTACGGGCGACGAGGTCCCCGCCGTAGGCGTCGGTGCGACGGTTGGTGTGCTCCCAGAGGAACTGGTCGACCAGGTAGCCGTGGGCGCCGTGGATCTCGACGCCGTCCATGCCGATGCGCTCGGCCTCGGCGGCGGACTTGGCGAAGGCCGCGACGACCTCGTCGATGTCGGCCTGGGTCATCGCCCGGCCGCCCTCGGCCTCGGTGCCGTCGGGCCGCAGACCGGAGGGGCCGAGGACGGGGGCCTCGGGGAACAGCTTGCCCTGCTGCCGGACGGTCCCGATGTGCCACAGCTGCGGCACGATCGTCCCGCCCCCGGCGTGCACGGCCTCCGCGACCCTCGCCCACCCGGCGAGCTGCTCCTCACCGGCGAACCGGGGCACCCCGTCGAGGTCCCCCGCCGTCTCGTGCCCGACGTACGTCCCCTCGGTCACGATCAGCCCGACCCCCGCGGCCGCCCGCCGCCCGTAGTACGAGGCGACGTCCGCGCCGGGCACACCCCCGGGCGAGAACACCCGCGTCATCGGCGCCATCGCGATCCGATTGGGGATGGTCAGCCCGTTGATCGTGACGGGCCGGGACAGCACCTCGGCGGCTCGGGACGTGGAACCAGTGGTGGAGGCGGTGGAAGCGGTGGTCACGTGGGGACTCCTCGGAGGGGAGAGCGGAATGCATTCCATGCGCACGCATATAGCGCGCGTCCCTCCGCACAACCACCCCCACCGCCACGGAATTCCACCCACCACCCCCACGCGCTGTGACCCCGGACACGCCATGCCACGGGCGCCGCCCCACCCGCCCGCTCACCCGCCGGCTCGCTCACCCACCCGCTCGCCGCAGGAAACGCCCGAGGGCGGCACCCCCCGATTCCAGGGAGTGCCGCCCTCGGTACCGCAGGACGGTGATCGACCGGGGTCGATCAGAAGTCCATGTCACCGCCCGGCATGCCGCCGCCGGCGGGCGCGGCGGCCTTCTCCGGCTTGTCGGCGATGACGGCCTCGGTGGTCAGGAAGAGCGCGGCGATGGAGGCGGCGTTCTGCAGAGCGGAACGCGTCACCTTCGCCGGGTCGATGATGCCGGAGGCGATCATGTCGACGTACTCACCGGTCGCGGCGTTCAGGCCGTGGCCGACCTGGAGGTTGCGGACCTTCTCCACGACGACGCCGCCCTCAAGGCCACCGTTGACGGCGATCTGCTTGAGCGGGGCCTCCAGCGCGAGCTTCACGGCGTTGGCGCCGGTCGCCTCGTCACCCTCCAGCTCCAGCTTCTCGAAGACCTGGGAGGCCTGCAGCAGGGCCACGCCACCACCGGCGACGATGCCCTCCTCGACGGCCGCCTTCGCGTTGCGAACGGCGTCCTCGATGCGGTGCTTGCGCTCCTTGAGCTCCACCTCGGTCGCGGCACCGGCCTTGATGACGGCCACGCCGCCCGCGAGCTTCGCCAGGCGCTCCTGGAGCTTCTCGCGGTCGTAGTCCGAGTCGCTGTTCTCGATCTCGGCGCGGATCTGGTTGACCCGGCCCTGGACCTGCTCCGAGGAGCCGGACCCGTCGACGATGGTGGTCTCGTCCTTGGTGATGACGACCTTGCGGGCACGGCCCAGGAGGTCGATGGTGGTGTTCTCCAGCTTGAGGCCGACCTCCTCGGAGATGACCTCGCCGCCGGTGAGGATGGCGATGTCGTTCAGCATCGCCTTGCGGCGGTCACCGAAGCCCGGAGCCTTGACGGCGACGGACTTGAAGGTGCCACGGATCTTGTTGACGACCAGGGTCGACAGGGCCTCGCCCTCGACGTCCTCGGCGATGATCAGCAGCGGCTTGCCCGACTGCATGACCTTCTCCAGGAGCGGGAGCAGGTCCTTGACGTTGGTGACCTTGGAGTTGGCGATGAGGATGTAGGGGTCCTCCAGGACCGCCTCCATGCGCTCCATGTCGGTCGCGAAGTACGCCGAGATGTAGCCCTTGTCGAAGCGCATGCCCTCGGTGAGCTCAAGCTCCAGACCGAAGGTCTGCGACTCCTCGACGGTGATGACGCCTTCCTTGCCGACCTTGTCCATGGCCTCGGCGATCAGCTCGCCGATCTGGGTGTCGGCGGCGGAGATGGAGGCCGTGGAGGCGATCTGCTCCTTGGTCTCGACCTCCTTGGCCTGGTCGAGCAGCGCACCGGAGACGGCCTCGACGGCCTTCTCGATGCCGCGCTTGAGGGCCATCGGGTTGGCGCCGGCGGCTACGTTGCGCAGGCCCTCGCGTACGAGCGCCTGGGCGAGAACGGTCGCGGTGGTCGTACCGTCACCGGCGACGTCGTCCGTCTTCTTGGCGACTTCCTTGACCAGCTCGGCGCCGATCTTCTCGTACGGGTCCTCGAGCTCGATCTCCTTGGCGATGGACACACCGTCGTTGGTGATCGTGGGGGCGCCCCACTTCTTCTCGAGGACGACGTTCCGGCCCTTGGGGCCGAGCGTCACCTTGACGGCGTCCGCGAGCTGGTTCATGCCGCGCTCGAGGCCGCGCCGCGCCTCCTCGTCGAACGCGATGATCTTGGCCATGTGAAGTGGTCCTCCCGGACTGGGGTGGATTGCTCCGGACCGCGCTGGCGCCCGCGACGGACGGCCTGCCTGCCTCGTGGTTCCTTGCCCCACCCGGCCTGCGGGCCTCACCGACCCGGTCCTCGTTGTCACTCTCACCTTCAGAGTGCTAACGCCAATGATTAGCACTCGACCATGCCGAGTGCAAGCGGCTCTCGATGATCCGCAGGTGAACGCGCCCGCGCACGCGCCGCCCCGGTGGCCCCGCACACCCCTCACACGCAGGAGGGTCCGCAGCACACGCAGGAGGGCCCGCACCCCTGACGGGGTGCGAGCCCTCCCGAAAAAGACGAAGAACGTCGCTGCGTGAAACCCGGCGCGTTACTTCAGCCGACCGCGAGCCGGACCATGTCCGCCTGCGGTCCCTTCTGACCCTGCGAGATCTCGAACTCGACCCGCTGGCCCTCTTCCAGGGTGCGGTAACCGTCCATCTGGATCGCGCTGTAGTGGACGAATACATCCGCACCACCGTCGACCGCGATGAAGCCGTACCCCTTCTCCGCGTTGAACCACTTGACGGTGCCCTGAGCCATGCCTAACTCCCCTATTACTGGCCCTTGCACAGATCCACACTTCGCGGATCCGGGTCAGACCTCACCCCCCAACGGTTGGGGGCGTGCGCCGGAACGCGTCGACCGCGGCCGAATGTATCTGTCCAACTGCCCTCTGCAACAGGTCAATCGGACGAGAATTCTGGACACGACCGGTCGGGAATGTACGAACAATTCGTCTGAATTCAGGGCAAGTCGGGCCCCACAAAAGGAACGAAATACGCAAAAGGCCTGCACACTTTGGCTACTTCATATAGGGCGTGCGGCGCGATCAGATATGCGCCCGGCAAGGAATCACTACGGTGATCGGACCGGGTTCCCCAACTCTACAGTGCTCAACCATAGAGAATTGCCCCCTCCGCTTCTCTCACGGAGGGGGCAATTCGATGAACTCTCGGTAATCAAGGTTACCGACGGTTACTACCGGCCGGTACGACGGCGGTCAGCCACCGGCGACCGCGGGAATGATCGACACACCCGCACCGTCCGGCGTGGCCGTCTCCAGACCCTGCTCGAACCGGACGTCGTCGTCGTTCACGTACACGTTCACGAACCGCCGCAGCTTGCCCTGATCGTCGAGCACCCGGGCGGCGATCCCGTTGTGGTTCTTCTCCAGATCGGCGATGACCTCGGCGAGGGTGGCGCCCTCCGCACTCACCTCGGCCTGCCCGCCGGTGTAGGTACGAAGAATGGTGGGGATGCGGACGCTGACGCTCATGACTTGTGACCTCCGGGTCGGTGCAGAAGAGTTAGGGGCGCGGGGAACTGCGCGACCAGCCCCCACGGACCCGCAGACGAACGACTACCAGGCCTCAGACAAGGCCGGCCTCACGGAACGAGTCGAGGTTGGGCCGAATGGTCGCGGTCAGCCCCGTCCCGGCCACCGCGTCCAGCGTCTTCAGACCGTCCCCCGTGTTGAGCACGACCGTGGTGAGCGTCGGGTCGAGGAGCCCGTCCTCGATCAGCTTCTTCGTGACACCGACGGTCACGCCACCGGCGGTCTCCGCGAAGATGCCCTCCGTCCGCGCGAGCAGCTTGATCGCCTCGACGACCTGCTCGTCCGTCACGTCCTCCACGGCCCCACCGGTCCGCCGCGCGATGTCCAGCACGTACGGCCCGTCCGCCGGGTTGCCGATCGCGAGCGACTTGGCGATGGTGTTCGGCTTCTGCGGGCGCACCACGTCGTGCCCGGCCTTGAAGGCCACCGACACCGGCGAGCACCCCTCGGCCTGCGCACCGAAGATCTTGTACGGCTTGTCCTCGACGAGCCCGAGCTTGATCAGCTCCTGCAGCCCCTTGTCGATCTTGGTGAGCTGCGACCCGGAGGCGATCGGCACGACCAGCTGGTCGGGGAGCTGCCAGCCGAGCTGCTCGCAGATCTCGTACGCGAGCGTCTTGGAGCCCTCGGCGTAGTACGGCCGCAGGTTGACGTTCACGAAGCCCCAGCCCTCGCCGGCCGGGTCGCCGATCAGCTCGGAGCAGAAGCGGTTCACGTCGTCGTAGTTGCCCTCGATGCCGACGAGCTCGCCGCCGTAGATCGCGGCCATGACGACCTTGCCCTGCTCCAGGTCGTGCGGGATGAACACGCAGGACCGGAAGCCGGCGCGGGCGGCGGCGGCGCCGACGGCACCGGCCAGGTTGCCCGTGGAGGAGCAGGAGAGGGTGGTGAAGCCGAAGGCGCGGGCCGCCTCCAGGGCCTGTGCGACGACCCGGTCCTTGAAGGAGTGCGTCGGGTTGCCCGAGTCGTCCTTGACGAAGAGCTTGCCGGCGTCGACGCCGAGCGCGGCGGCCAGGTTGTCGGCCTTGACGAGCTGGGTCCAGCCGGGGTTGATGTTCGGCTTGGTGGCCACGTCCGCCGGGACGGGCAGCAGGGGCGCGTACCGCCAGATGTTCGCGGGACCGGACTCGATCCGCTTGCGCAGCTCCTCCGTGTCGTAGGCGGAGTAGTCGTACGCGATCTCCAGCGGCCCGAAACACTCCTCGCACGCGAAGACCGGGCCGAGGGGTACGCGGTGACCGCACTCACGACAGCTCAGAGCGGCGGCGGGGCCGAGGTCTACTGTGGAGGTCGAGCCGAGGGAGTCGGTGGTGCTTGCAACAGTCTGCGCAGCCATGGAGGCGAGGCCCTTTCTCCTCATCTTCCTCACGACGCACTTCGCCGTGAGACGGATTTGGCACCTTCCCTAGCCGGGAGCCTCACCACGATGACGATGACGCGACGATGCGCGAATGTCGTGGTCAGACCGGCTGGAGGGTTGCCGGGGCTTCATCGGGCCGTATCCCTCTGCCCCTCTGGATGAGCGGTATTTGGTTGTATACGCCGACCAGCAGCGACATGCGATGGTCACCAGCGTTGTCCAAGACTGTAACCGAAGGCCAGGACAGTTGAGAGAGCCGTCCGAACCGCGAGATGAACGCAGAGGAGCCGCGCACTGTGCTGAACGAAGTCGAGCGCTGGCTGAGTACCCGCTCCTGGTCCACGTCCGACCGCCCGCTCCACCGGATCATGGCCGCGAAACGCGCCACGGGACAGACGGTCAGCGTCGTCCTGCCCGCGCTGAACGAGGAGGAGACGGTCGGCGACATCGTCGCGATCATCCGTCACGACCTCATGCGACAGGTCCCGCTCGTCGACGAGATCGTGGTCGTCGACTCCGGCTCGACCGACCGGACGTCGCAGGTCGCGGCGGCCGCCGGGGCGACGGTCGTCCACCGCGACGACATCCTGCCCCGCATCCCGGCCGTGCCCGGCAAGGGCGAGGTCCTGTGGCGGTCGCTGATGGTGACCTCCGGCGACATCGTCTGCTTCATCGACGCGGACCTCAGGGAGTTCTCGTCGGACTTCGTCTCCGGGATCGTCGGCCCGCTGCTCACCGACCCCGGTGTCGACCTCGTCAAGGGGATGTACGACCGCCCCCTGGGCTCGGCCGCCGGTCAGGGCGGGCGTGTGACGGAGCTCATGGCCCGCCCCCTGCTCAACATGCACTGGCCGCAGCTGGCCGGCTTCGTGCAGCCGCTCGGCGGCGAGTACGCGGCGCGGCGCTCACTGCTCGAACGACTGCCGTTCCCGGTGGGCTACGGCATCGAGCTGGGCATGCTGGTCGACGCGCTGCACCTGGTCGGCCTCGACGCGCTCGCGCAGGTCGACGTGGGCGTCCGCAAACACCGGCACCAGGACGGGGCGGCGCTGGGCCGCATGTCGGCGGCGATCTACCGCACGGCTCAGTTGCGGCTGGCCCGGGGGCACCTGATCCGTCCCGTCCTGACGCAGTTCGAGCGGGGCCGGGAGGGTTTTGAGCCGCGCACGTACTCGGTGGACCTGGAGGAACGACAGCCGATGCTGGAGATCGAGGAGTACGCGGAACGAAAGGCGGCGTAGGGGTGGGGCCGGGGTGCGTTGTCGGGCGCGGGTCCGGTGGGGGCTGGTCGCGCAGTTCCCCGCGCCCCTGAAAAGCAGGGGCTGGTCTTTAGGGGCGCGGGGAACTGCGCGAGAAGCCCCCACCGGACCCGCAGCCACAGACGAAACAGGCACCCCCCACCCCATAGGCACCCCGTAGACGGCCGAACCGTACGTTTGACCGGCGAACCCAGGGGCTAGGTTGAGCCGTATGGCATCGACGCACAGCGCGCGGATCCTCGTCGCCTCCAACCGTGGCCCCATCACGTACACCGAGGACGAATCCGGCGCCCTCACAGCGAAGCGCGGCGGCGGCGGCCTCGTCTCCGGCCTCTCCGCGATCGACCCGGACGCGGGCGCCGTCTGGGTGTGCTCCGCCCTCGGCGACGGCGACCGCGAGGCCGTACGCCGCGGTGTCGGCGAGCCCGGCGTCCGCATGCTCGACATCCCCGCCGACGTGCACCACGACGCGTACAACGGCGTCGCCAACTCCACGCTGTGGTTCGTGCACCACATGCTGTACCAGACCCCGCTGGAGCCGTCCTTCGACGCGGAGTTCCGGCGCCAGTGGGCGTCGTACGAGACGTACAACCGTGCCTTCGCCGAGGCGCTCGCCCAGGAGGCGGCGGACGGCGCGTCCGTGCTCGTGCAGGACTACCACCTCACCCTGGTCCCCCGGATGCTCCGCGAGCTCCGCCCCGACCTGCGGATCGGCCACTTCTCCCACACCCCGTGGGCGCCCGTCGAGTACTTCCGGCTGCTGCCCGACGACATCGCCGCCCAGGTGCTCGACGGCATCCTCGGCGCCGACCGGGCCGCGTTCCTCACCCGGCGGTGGGCCGACGCGTTCACCGAGTGCGCTCGCGCCGTCCTCGGCCCCGACGCCCCGTCCGGCACCCGGATCGGCGTGCACGGCCTGGGCGCCGACGCGGACTTCCTGCGGGCCCGCGCCCACCAGGCGGACGTCGACGACCGCATCGCCACGCTGCGGAAGCAGATCGGTACGGCCCCCGACGGCTCCCCGCGCCGTACGGTCGTCCGCGTCGACCGTACGGAACTCTCCAAGAACATCGTGCGCGGCCTGCACGCCTTCCGGCAGCTTCTCGACGAGCGGCCGGACTGGCGCGAGCGCGTCGTGCACATCGCCCTCGCCTACCCGTCGCGGCAGGACCTCGCGGTGTACCGGGACTACATGACCGAGGTCCAGCGGGTCGCGGACGACATCAACGAGCGGTACGGGACACCGGACTGGACCCCGGTCGTCCTCCACCTGAAGGACGACTTCGCGCGCTCCCTCGCGGCGTACCGGCTCGCCGACGTGGCCCTGGTCAACCCCATCCGGGACGGCATGAACCTCGTCGCCAAGGAGGTGCCGGTCGTCTCCGACGAGGGGTGCGCGCTCGTGCTGTCACGGGAGGCCGGGGCGTACGAGGAGCTGGGGGACGACGCGCTGGTGGTGAACCCCTACGACGTGGTGGGCACGGCCGCCGCCCTGCACGAGGCGTTGAGCATGCCGAGGGCCGAGCGGGCGGAGCGGACGAAGCGGCTCGCCGGGGCGGCGACCGCGTTGCCGCCGACGCGGTGGTTCCTGGATCAGTTGGGGGCGTTGGAGGGCGGCCAGTAGCTCGGGGGGCCGGGTGCGTTGGCGGGTGCGGGTGATTCGTGGTTGCTCGCGCAGTACCCCGCACCCCTGAAAAGCACCGGGTCCCCCTCTCGCTACACGTGCTCGGCGATCGTTGCCAGCAGGTGGACGACGCCCGCGGGGCCGTCCACCACCAGGTCCGCGCGCTCCGACAGCTCGCTCACCTCCGCGCTGCCGCTGCACACCAGCAGGCCCGGCGTGCCCTCGGTGCGGAGTTTCTCGACGGTGGCGAAGGCGGGGAGGTCGCCGAGGTCGTCGCCGGCGTAGAGGACGGACTCGGCGGCGGTCTCCTTGAGGTACTCGTGGAGGGCGACGCCCTTGTCCATGCCCGGGGGGCGCAGTTCGAGGACGAGGCGGCCGGGTTCGACGATGAGGCCGTGCCGGCCGGCGAGGTCGGCCAGCGGGGCGCGCAGGGCCTCGAAGGCGGCCTGCGGGTCGGTGGCACGGCGTGTGTGGACGGCGACCGCGCGGCCCTTCTCCTCGATCCAGGTGCCCTGCCACGCGCCGACGCCGTCCAGCAGCCCGGGGAGCTCCGCGCGGACCGCGGCGACACCGGGGTGCGGGGCGGGGGCGCTGACGGTGCCGGTGACGGCGTCCCAGCGTTCGGCGCCGTAGTGGCCGAGGACGACGAGGTGTTCCAGACCGGGGACGTCGGCGAAGCCGCCGTGGCGGACGGCGACGGCGGCGGGGCGACCGGTCACCACGGCGACGGAGGCGACCTTGGGGCGAGTGCGGCGAGCGCGGCCACGGCGTCGGGGTGGGCGCGGGCCTGTTCGGGTCGGGGACGATGGGGGCGAGGGTGCCGTCGAAGTCGAGCGCGATCACCGTACGGTCGGGTCGTCGGAGGATCGCGTCCAGCGCGTCCCGCCCGGCGGGGGTCACGGGTGTCGGCAAGGTGGCCCCGGAGTTCGCACCATGCGTGTTCTCTGCGTCCTTGTGGCTGCCCATGGCTTCGACCCTATCCGTCATCGCTCCTCGCGGCGGGCCTCTCGCACCCTTCGCAGCCGGTTGACGGTGACCGGGTCGTGGGCGAGGGCGCGGGGGTCGTCGAGCAGGGCGTTGAGAAGCTGGTAGTACCGCACGGGGGCGATCCCGAGCCGCTCCCTTATGGCCCGCTCCTTGGCCCCCGGCCCCGCCCACGACTGCCGTTCCACGGCGAGGATGGCCTGTTCACGGGGTTCGAGCGCGTCCATGGGTCGACCGTAGCGGAGGGGGGTGACAGGGCGCGTGCCAGCTCGGGGGTGCGGGTTCGTCGGCGGGTGCGGGTGATTCGTGGTTGCTCGCGCAGTTCCCCGCGCCCCTGAAAAGCAGGGGCTGCGCCCCGTGCTTTTCGGCCCGCAGCCCCGTCGCCTTTCAGGCCCGCAGCCCGCCGTCTTCCAGGTAGGCAGCGCCTGGGTCTTTCAGGGGCGCGGGAACTGCGCGAGAAGCCCCACCGGTAGGCAGCCGCCCACGCACCGAAACCACCCACCCCGTCGCGCCCTAATAACCCTCCCGATCCGCCACCTCCGCCGTCTTCTGCAACTGCTCCAGCACAACCCCCGGCTCAATCCCCGGCCGCACCGCCCGCCCGATCTGCTCCTTGACCGCCGCGCTGACATCCGCCCAGGACGTCTTGCCCACCGGCGGCAGCACCGCGTCCGGCAGCGCGTCGAGGAACGGCCCGAGGTCCGCCTCGTCCTTGTCCGCCGCCATCTCCGCGGACGCGGACACGGTCACCGGCAGCAGGTCGTACTCCCGGGAGAAGTCGAGAACGTTCTCGTCGCTGTAGACGAAGTCGAGGAAGTGCCCGATCTCCTCCCCGTGGCCGTTCTTCTTGAAGGCCATCATCCAGTCGGCCACCCCCATGGTGGCGTGCCGCCCGCCGCCGTACCCCGGCATGGTGGCCGTCCCGTAGTCGACCCCTTCGTCCGCCGCCATCCGCATCAGGCTGGGGTGCCCGTTGAGCATGCCGACCTCCCCCCGCGCGAACGCGGCGAACGCGTCGGCCCGGTTCAGCTCCGCCGGCGCCGTGGGCCCGGTGAGCCCCTGGTCGACCAGCTTCTCCTTCAGCCAGGTGAAGGTCCGGACGTTCTCCTCGGAGTCGAGACGGTAGTTGCCGACGGTGTCGACATAGCCCGCCCCGCCGCTGAACAGCCACTGCATGGTCTCGGCCTGGGCCTCCTCGGGCCCGAGCGGCAGCGCGTAGGGGGTCTTGACCCCGGCCTCGTCGAGGGCCTCGGCGTCGGCCGCCAGCTCGCTCCAGTTGCGCGGGGCGCCGTCGAGGCCCGCCTCGGCGAAGAGCTTCTTGTTGTAGAAGAGGACGCGGGTGGACGCGGCGAACGGCATCCCGTAGGCGACGCGCCGCACCTTGCCCGCGTCGGCGAGCTGGGGCAGGAACCCGGCCTGGACGGGGATGGAGAGCAGGTCGTCCACCTCGTAGAGCCGGTCGGCGGCGGCGTGGTCCGCGTAGGTGCCCGCCTGCGCCATGTCGGGCGCCTCACCGGCTGCGACCATCTCCTTGATCTTGCGGTCGACGTCGTTCCAGGAGTACACGGTGACGTCGACCGTGACGCCCGGGGTCTTCTTCTCGTACGCCTTCACGACCTCGTCCCAGTACTTCCGGGAGCTGTTGGCCCTGGAGTCGCCGTAGTCGGCGGCGACGAGCTTCAGGGTGACGCCGGGGCCGTCGGCCGACGCGGCGCCGCAGCCCGCAAGCGTCGCCATCAGGCCCAGCACGGTCAGTGCCGCCGTCCCGCTGTTCCTGACGCCGGTCTTCGTCCGCCTCTGTCGCTGTCGCACTCGTCCTGCCCCAAACCCGTCGCACGTACCCCGCGTGAACCAGCCTGGGTCACCGGCTCTCCGCTCAAGGCCGTTGATCACTCAACTTCCCGAACCCTCCATAAGGTCTACACCACTCCTCTCATGAGGTCTAGACCATGCGAGTGGACTAGACCTCTCGCGGGTCCAAGGGCCACACTGTCCTCCGTGAGACATGTCATCGCCCTCGATGTGGGCGGCACCGGGATGAAGGCCGCACTGGTCGGGGCCGACAGCGCGGCCTCCGGGGGCGCGCCCCCCGGGGTCCCCGTCCTGCTGCACCAGGCACGCCGGGCGACCGGCCGCGAGCGCGGGCCGGAGGCCGTCGTCGCGTCGATCCTCGACTTCGCCGCCGAGCTGCGCGCATACGGCGAGCGGCACTTCGGCGAGCCCGCCCTCGCCGCCGGCGTCGCCGTGCCCGGCATCGTCGACGCCGAGCGGGGCATCGCCGTCTACGCCGCCAACCTCGGCTGGCGCGACGTCCCGCTGCGCGCGCTCCTCGCCGAACGCCTCGGCGGCGTCCCGGTCGCCCTCGGCCACGACGTGCGCACCGGAGGACTCGCGGAGGGGCGCGTGGGCGCGGGCCGGGGCGCGGACCGCTATCTCTTCGTGGCGCTCGGCACCGGGATCGCCGGCGCGATCGGCGTCGACGGCCGGGTGGAGGCGGGCGCCCACGGCTTCGCGGGCGAGATCGGCCACATCGTCGTACGGCCCGGGGGCATCCCGTGCCCCTGCGGGCAGTACGGCTGCCTGGAGCGGTACGCCTCGGCGGCGGCCGTCAGCCAGGCCTGGGCGGAGGCGTGCGGGGAACCCGAGGCCGACGCGGCGGACTGCGCCAAGGCCGTCGAGTCGGGCGACCCGCGCGCGAGCGCCGTCTGGCAGCACGCCGTCGACGCCCTCGCCGACGGTCTCGTCACCGCCCTCACCCTCCTCGACCCCCGCACCCTCATCATCGGCGGCGGCCTGGCGGAGGCCGGTGACACCCTGTTCGACCCTCTCCGCGCCGCCGTGGAACACCGGGTGACCTTCCAGAAGGTCCCCACCATCGTCCCCGCGGCCCTGGGCGACACCGCGGGCAGCCTGGGCGCCGGCCTGATGGCCTGGGACCTGATCGCCCCCACGACCCCACAACCCCGACGGACCCTTCGGAGGTAACCCCCTGATGGCCCCCGCCTTTTCCGACACCGGGTCCGACACCAGCGCCCCATCAGGGGCGCGGGGCAGCGCTGAACATGCGGCTACCGCCGCGCGGGCGCGACCAGCCCCCACCCAGCCGCAGCCGCCGAACCCTTCCCAGCCCTTCGTCCTGGAAGGCGCCCACGTCGCCCTCCCCACCGGCGTCGTCAAAAACGGCCGTCTCACCATCCACGGCACCAAGATCGCCGCCGGCATCCCCGCGAACGCCCACACCATCGACGTAAGCAACCACTGGGTGGTCCCGGGCTTCGTCGACCTCCACAACCACGGCGGCGGCGGAGCCTCCTTCACCTCCGGCACCGTCGACGACGTGCTCACGGGCATCCGCACCCACCGCCTGCACGGCACCACCACCCTCGTCGCCTCCACGGTCACCAGCGACATGGACGGCCTCGCCCACCGCGCCGGCCTCCTCTCCGAACTCGCCGAACAGGGCGACATCGCCGGCATCCACTTCGAGGGCCCCTTCATCTCCCCCTGCCGCAAGGGCGCGCACTCGGAGGAGCTCCTGCGCGACCCCGACCCGGCGGAGGTCCGCAAGCTGATCGACGCGGCGCGCGGCCGGGCCGCGATGGTCACCCTCGCCACCGAACTCCCCGGCGGCCTCGACTCCGTACGGCTCCTCGCCGAACACGGCGTCATCGCGGCGATCGGGCACACCGACGCGACGTACGAACAGACGGTTCAAGCCATCGACGCGGGCGCGACCGTGGCCACCCACCTCTTCAACGCGATGCCACCGCTCGGCCACCGCGACCCCGGTCCGATCGCCGCGCTCCTGGAGGACGAGCGGATCACCGTCGAGCTGATCAACGACGGCACCCATCTCCACCCCGCCGCCCTCCAGCTGGCGTTCCGTCACGCGGGCGCGGACCGCGTCGCGTTCATCACCGACGCGATGGACGCCGCCGGCTTCGGCGACGGCCGCTACACGCTGGGCCCGCTGGCGGTCGAGGTCGTGGACGGGGTGGCCCGTCTGGTGGAGGGCGGCTCGATCGCGGGCTCGACCCTCACCCAGGACCGCGCCTTCAAACGGGCCGTCACCCTCGATCGCCTCCCCGTCGAGGACGCCGTCGCCGCCCTCTGCTCCAACCCGGCGAAACTCCTCGGCCTCTACGACCGCGTGGGCTCCCTGGACCCCGGCAAGGACGCCGACCTCGTCCTCCTCGACGCACACTTCGACCTCAAGGGGGTCCTGCGCAAGGGCGAGTGGGTGGTCGATCCCCAACTGGGGTGATTCGCCTGGTTGTTGGCATGAAGTGCGGAGTGCGGCGGTTGTCCCGGGGGCTGGGACGACCGCCGCTCTTTTGGCATGATCGAGCCTGCGCAACCGCGTCCGGGCGAGCGCACTCTGTTACTCGGCAGGCGCGCTCACGAGCACCAAAAGGGGGTCGGCCCAGGTGATCCTCACGGTCACACTGAACACCGCTCTCGACCTCACCTACCGTGTACGGGACCTCAGGCCCCACGCCACGCACCGGGTGACCGATGTCATCGAACGGCCCGGCGGCAAGGGCCTGAACGTGGCCCGGGTGCTGGCGGCGCTCGGCCACGAGGTGACCGTCACCGGTTTCGTCGGCGGCGCGACCGGCCGGGCCGTACAGGACCGGCTCACGCACACACCGGGCGTGGTGGACGCGCTGATGCCGGTCGAGGGTGCGACGCGCCGGACGATCGCCGTGGCCGACGCGAGCGGTGACACGACTCAGCTCAACGAACCGGGCCCGCTCGTCTCGCCCGTCGAGTGGTCCGCCTTCCAGGAGGCGTACGTCGATCTGCTGCGCTCCGCCTCGGTGGTGGCCCTGTGCGGCAGTCTGCCGCCGGGGGTGCCGGTGGGGGCGTACGCGGGCCTGGTCCGTACGGCCCGCACGCTGTCCGTGCCGGTTCTGCTGGACACCAGCGGTGAGCCGTTGCGTCGTGGAGTGGCGGCCCGCCCCGACCTGGTGAAGCCGAACACCGACGAACTGGCCGAACTCACCGGCTCCCACGAGCCGTCCCGCGCGACCCGGGACGCCCGCCGCCGCGGCGCGCAGGCGGTCGTCGCCTCCCTCGGCCCCGACGGTCTGCTCGCCCACACCCCCGAGGGCCTCTGGCGGGCCGCCCCGCCCCGCCGTCTGCGCGGCAACCCGACCGGGGCGGGCGACTCGGCGGTGGCGGGCCTCCTGTCGGGCCTGGTCGACCGCCTCTCCTGGCCCGACCGCCTGGCCCGCGCGACGGCCCTGTCGGCCGCGACCGTACTGACCCCGGTGGCGGGCGAGTTCGACCGGGCGGCTTTCGACGACCTTGTGACCAGAGTGACCGTGACGCAAGACCTCCTTCACGAAGCCGGGTGAGCCTGCTGGCACCACAGGAATCCCTGACATTACCTGCTAACGACAAATATGATCTGAATACATCAAGTGAGTTTCGGCCTCATAGAAGGAGACGCAGAGTGCGCAAATCGGTTACCGCAGCCGGGAGCATCGGAGCAGCACTACTCCTCACCGTGAGTATGGCCGGTTCTGCATACGCGGATTCATTCCGCGGATGCAGCACCACGGGCGCCTCCGGCCTATTGGCGATATCAAACTGGAATGACCCTGGCTCCAGGATTAGGATTCACGGCGAGCTCACAGACAGCAAATCAGACGGCCACCACGCTCGCATGCGTCTCCTCACCGAACGGGCAGATGGCTCCATCCACTACTGGCCATGGCGCAAGAACACCAGTGGCG
Source organism: Streptomyces sp. MNU76 (assembly GCF_020982545.1). Classification (GTDB taxonomy): domain Bacteria; phylum Actinomycetota; class Actinomycetes; order Streptomycetales; family Streptomycetaceae; genus Streptomyces. Next base: position 95,147 of record NZ_JAJKLK010000023.1, read on the forward strand.
TGGGCACCATCACCTTCGACACTACCGCAGAAGACGATAGAGGGATCTTTGAAGCTGGCGTGGAAGTGGCTCGATTCGAAAAAGATAAGAAGCTTAATTCCTGCATAGACTGGTAGGAGCTTTCTCGTCAGGAGTGTTATCGAGAAACATGGCCTGACGAGATAAGCTCTGCACAAGACTAGCCCCGCACATGACGCATGCGCGGGGCCTCTTTGCAGTCTCGGGGCGAAATCCAAAGATAGCTGCGCCGGAACCGTTAGTTCGTCCAGCCCTTCTTCAGGTACAACTGGTCGAAGTTGACGTCGCAGGAGTTGCCGTCCTCGCAAGAGATCTTGATCTCGTTGCTGCCCTTGTTGAGCTGGATGGACGCGTAGGTGTTCGTCCAGCCCTTCTCGTAGTCGCCCTCGGGGCCCTTGGCGAAGTTGTCCAGGTTGAGCGGGCGGGTCTGGGCCGTGCCGTTGACCGTGAGGGTGGCGTCGGCCTTCTTGCCCGGGACTCCGTAGTTGACGTAGAGCGTGTACTTGCCGCCCGCCGGGACGTCCTCCATCTTCCAGGTGATGGACGAACCCACCGAGTTGAAGTTCCCCACGTAGAACCCGCCCTCCGACTTCGCGCCGGGGACGTCGGAGGCGATGGCCGCGTTGCCGCCGAGGAGGAGGGTCTTGGCCTCGGCCTTGGGGAGTTCGGCGGTCTCGGGCTTCTTGGACTTGCTGGCCGACGGGCTGGGGTCGGCGCTCTCCTGGGTGGTGGGGCCGGTGGAGGCACCGGTGTCGTTGCCCGAGGCGCCGTCGGAGTCGTCGCCGCCGAGCATGGCGACGCTGATGCCGATCACCACGGCGGCCACCACGGCGATCGCGCCGATGAGGAGGCCCTTGGTGTTGGGGCCACGGCCCCGGCCGCCGCCCCCGCCGTTGCCGTACGCCTGCTGACGCGTCGTCTGGGCACCGCCGGAGAAGCTCTCGGGGGCCTGGTAGTGCGCGTTCGGCCGGCCGGGGGCGCCCTGCGGCTGGCCGTAACCCTGCTGCGGGACCTGCCCGTACTGCGCGGTGGCGGCCTGCGGTGCCTGCTGGGTCTGCTGCCCGTACTGGCGTTCGCCGACCGGACGCGCCCGGTTGACCGCGTTCGGGTAGCCGTAGCTCGCGCTGGGCGGCTGGGCTCCTCGGGCCTGCCCGTCGGCGTAGAGGTAGCCGAACGGGTCGTCGTCCTCGGGCGTGCTCGCGCCGTTGTTGCCGGGCGTCATCGGACATCTCCTACCTGACCGCCAGCGGATGCGACTGGGGCCTGTGCGTTCTGTTCTTCTGCGCGAACGGCGTAGCTATAGCCATCCGCCCTCTGGAGCAGGCTCACATGTTGATGGCCGACGCCTTGCACGATGCCGTGTGAGGTGCGGACGTTGAAACGTCCTGACGATCGGACAGCGACCCTGCCCGTGTACGTGCCTGCCTTCTTGCCGACGGGCACGACCGCCCGCACGAGATCGCCCGTCCGGAAGCCGTAATGAGACTTCGTGCGAGGCAGCGCGAGGCGCGGAAAGCCGTGCTTGTCCGTACGGGTCCGTGCGTAGTCACCGCGCCCGGTGGCGACGGCGATCAACACACTCGACGCGTAGCGGACAACGCGACACCTCGGCCCGACCTCGCCGACGGCCAGCCCGTCGAGCGTGTGCGACTTGGCCAGTCCGAACAGATCCCGGTTGTATTTCGTTCTCCCGCCGGACCAGCACGAGACCGGGAGCCCAAGCGTACGAAGCCGCTCAGAAAGCCGATCACGGGTTGCGTTCATCGCTGCCGCGTCCCGCAAAGGGATCTTGGCTTCCCGCCTGAGTTTCGCGACAACCTCGGGGCGGTCCTTCAAGAATTCCTCGATTGGTCGGGACGCTTTGACCTGATTGCAAGGAGCACAGGACAGCGTGAGGTTCGAGACACGGTTTGATCCGCCCCGCGCTCTGGGCTGAACATGCTCGACCTGTAGGGGGACATCACTCTTGCCACAATAGGCGCAACTCCGTCCCCACTTCTCAAGCAGGTAATGACGCAGCTCGTATCCGGCAAGGGTCCCTTGTTGGTATTCGACGCCTTTGAGCTCCCGTCCGGCCGCCATGGCGTGAGTATCGAACGCAACCCGCTCGACGTGGACCTCGGTCAGGGGAGCGAGCCGTGTCAGGCGCTGCACTTGAGACCAAGTCGTGTCAACCCTGTGCTGCAGAGAAGGAGGCAACCAACCCTGAGCGGAGCGACGGTTGTCGAAACGCGGGGCTCGATAGCGTGTGTTGGCCACTCGCCGCCGCCTCCGGTAGCCCGCGCGCCGTTCCATACCCTTCCGGATGGCCGCACCACGGTGTACCAGCTCCACCGCATACAGACCACGTCGAAGAACCATGACTTCACCACTGCTGTCGGACACCCGAGTGATGTCGTCAGTCAGAGCAGTACCCGTGGCCTTCGATCCTGGGTCGATACGCACAGCGACGCCCCCGACTTCCGAGTCCTCCAGGAGACGGTCCTTGACACGGATGGTGAAGGGGGTGTGCCGGGCCACAACCGCCCTTCCCTTCCTCAGGAGTTCACGAGCACGAGCCGGATGGCAGGGCATGAGCGGTCGCCCCTTGCGGTCCAGAACGAACACCCTTGGCGCCCCTGCGCCGGGCGCTGACCGCTCGCCCAGCTCTGGTGGGCCCGGTGCCCTGTCGTGGTGCGTCATCCATTCCCTCGCTGATGGTGCTGCCGTCACCGACAGCGCGTTCTCCCGCGCTCACAGCCAGAGCCTGAGTGCGGTGTGACTCCCGCATGCGAAGGTGATCGCGTCGCGGGTATCCCCTCGCCCATGTTCCGTGCCGACTTCCCTGCCTTGATCAAGACAGGGCCCTGTACCCCGTTTCGTCCCTGCTCCAAGAGGTGTCTGCAGGTACAGGTTCCAGAGCAGGCCGCTGAGGAAGCACGGCCAGGTGGGTCGGCACACCCACACGGAACGTAGCCATCAAGGTCACCCCCTCATCAGCGACGGCTCGGGCTGGTCATTCAGAGCCTCATCCACGGCGTGAGCGAGGCCCGGCCACCTGACCGGGGAGCGAATGACCCCTAGGTCTCCTCAATGCGAGCGAGCCTACCCGCTCGTGATGGTCCAAACGGGTGACTCGGACCTCATCACCTGGCCGGCCCAGCGCCGACCAGGCGCTTTTCGGCCGCCTTCGCGCTCTGACCTGGGCTTTTCTGCCGGTGTCTCCGCTGTCACACCGGGCTCTATCCGGCCCGCCTGTGCTGTCTGGGACGAGATCGTTTCTCGACGTACATCCGCTCGTCAGCTGATTTCAACACCTCGTCCGCCGTCATTCCGCAGTGGGCCCATCCGATGCCGAAACTGGCCCCGACGCGCATCGCCCGGCCGTCCACGCGAATCGGCTGGATGATCTCGTTGCGCAGGCGTACGGCGAGGTCCTGGGCGTCGGCGCGGCCGAGGCCGTCGGCGAGGACGACGAACTCGTCACCGCCGAGCCGGGCCACGGTGTCGCCGTCGCGCACGCCCCGGCTGAGCCGCCGGGCCACCTCGATGAGGACGGCGTCGCCCGCGTTGTGCCCGAACCGGTCGTTGATCGACTTGAACCCGTCGAGGTCGCAGAAGAGCACCGCGAGCCCCTTGGTCCCGTCGTCCCGCTCGTCCTCGGGCGCGACGGCGTGCACATGGTGGTCGAAGGCGTCGTACGGCCCGCCGACCGCGTGGAAGTCGAAGGCGTGCCCGCTGTGTCCGGCGGCCTCGTAGGCGTCGAACGACGGGTGCGGCAGCCGCGCCGTGTGCTCGGCGCCGTACTCCCCGAACCCGCCCCCCTCGCCCTGCTCGCCGAACTGCCCGAAGGCCGCGTTCATGGAGTCGGCCGCCGCGTCGGCCGGGAGGGACTGGGGGCGCTGGCAGATACGGGCGGAGAGGCGCGAGCGCAGCTCGGCGGAGTTCGGCAGGCCCGTGAGGGCGTCGTGCGAGGCCCGGTGCGCGAGCTGGAGCTCACGCCGCTTGCGCTCCTCGATGTCCTCGACGTGGGTGAGCAGGAAGCGGGGCCCGTCGGCGGCGTCCGCGACCACGCTGTTGCGCAGGGACACCCACACGTACGTCCCGTCGCGGCGCCCGAGCCGCAGCTCGGCGCGCCCGCCCTCGGCGGAGGTCCGCAGGAGGGTGCCTATGTCCTCGGGGTGGACGAGGTCGGAGAAGGCGTACCGCCGCATGGCGGAGGCGGGCCGGCCCAGCAGCCGGCACAGGGCGTCGTTGGTCCGCAGGATCCGGCCGTGCTGGTCGCCGCCCATCTCCGCGATGGCCATACCGCTCGGGGCGTACTCGAACGCCTGCCGGAAGGATTCCTCGCTGGCGCGCAGCGCCTGCTGCTCCCTTTCGAGCCTGACCAGTGCGCGCTGCATGTTGGCGCGCAGCCGAGCGTTACTGATCGCGATGGCGGCCTGGAAGGCGTACATCTGGAGCGCTTCGCGTCCCCACGCGCCCGGTCGGCGACCGTTTCGCGGTCGGTCCACGGAAATGACCCCGACCAGCTCGCCGCAGGAGGCGCCGCCGGCGCCCGGCGTGTACATCGGCGCGAAGAGGCGGTCGGAGGGGTGCCACTCGTCCTCGAAGCGGGGCGCGGGGCCGTCGGTGTACCACTGGGGGACGTCGTCCTCGTCGAGCACCCAGCCCTCGGTGTGCGGTATGAACCGCAGGTCGCCCCAGGTCTCGCCCATGTTCAGCCGGCGGTCCCAGGAGGCGCGGGAGCCGACGCGGCCGGTGATCAGGGCCTCGGCGGCGCTGTTGCCGGAGAGGGCGGCGACGACCAGGTCGCCGTCGGGGCGGACGAGGTTGACGCAGGCCAGTTCGTAGCCCAGGCCGTTGACCACGCCGTCGGCGACGGTCTGCAGTGTGTCGGCCAGGCTGCGCGCGGTGTTCATGTCCGCCATCACCTGGTGCAGCTGCCGCAGCGTCGTCAGACGGACGTAGGGCTCCGACTCGGTCTCCATTCGCCCTCCCCCCGAGATCTCGTGGCAGCTCCAGGCTCCAGGTACCCTGCGGAACCTGCTCGAGTGCTTAACTCGCGGGCTTACTACCGCTTACAGTTCCCGCTTACAGGTTCCAGCTTCCCCGCCACTGAATCACAGCGCGAAGCCCACTCGGTACACAGGGTCAACAAAATATGGCTCCTGTGACTCAAGTCACAGCGGAACCTGAGCAATTGAGTGGAGTTTATGCGTTTCCCGCATGCGCTTCCTGAACAGGATTCAGAACTCTGTGTAGGCACTGTGAGTGACCTTGACCGCCCGGCTCCGGCGGCTGCCCTAGGGCGTGTTTCGGAAGTCCCTTCGTCGCCCGAAGGGCGGCTCTGCGGCGTCCGGTGCGTGCTCTCGGCGCGCCGGACGAAAGGCCTCGTACTGGGTGTACTTCGCCTTTCGTCCGGTGCGGCGGTGGGGGTACCTCCCGGTCGAGCGCCAGCCGAGACTGGGGGAGCGTGCCGGGCGTCGCAGAGCAGAAGGGACTTCCGAAACACGCCCTAGGTCGCAGGTCCGGGGCGGGGTGGGGCCTCTGCCCGATGCGGGAGGCCCTCGCCGCGGGCTAGCGTGCGAGCGTGTCGAAGACAGTTCCTCTCGCAAACGCGCCCGTGGCCCAGCGCACCCCGGCCGCCCCCGGTTCCCTCCCCGGCGGGCATGCTGAGAGGGTGAGCGAAGACGAGTTCCGTGCCGCGATGTCCCGACTGGCGGCGGGTGTGGTCCTGGTGACCGCGCACGAGGCGGCGCTGGATCCGGACGGGCCGCGCGGCGAGGACGTGGGCATGACGGCCACCTCCTTCATGTCCGTCTCCCTCGACCCGCCCCTCGTCCTGGTGGGCCTGCGCGAGGGCTCCCGCATGGACGACCTGCTCGCCGAGCAGCCCCGGTGGGCGGTCTCCGTCCTCTCCGACCACCAGCACACCGTCGCGGCACGCTTCGCCATGCGAAACCGCGTGAGCGACCGCCTTCTCTTCGACTCCGTCCCCCACACCCGGGGCGAGGCCACCGGCGCGCCCCTGCTCGACGGCGCCCTGGCCACCCTGGAGTGCCACACGGAACAGCGCGTCACCGCGGGCGACCACACCCTGGTCATCGGCAGAGTCCTGACCGCGACCCTCCCGGGCCCGGACACAGGCCCGCTCACCTACTTCCGCGGCCGCTACCGGCAACTGTCCCAGTAGGCCGGGCCCCGGCCCTCAGCCCCAGCCCTGCCCCGACCGGCCCCGCTTCGTGTCCGAGCGCTGCTTCTTCTCCCGCAGCCGCCGCTCGTTGATCCCGCGCGGGATACGGGTGGCCCGGCGCGGCTTGGGCGGCGGCGCCGTCGCCTCCGCGAGCAGTGCGGCCAGCCGTACGGCGGCGGTCTCCCGGTTGCGCCACTGCGAACGGTGCTCGGAGGAGCGGACGCTGACCACCCCGTCGACGAGCCGCGACGCGAGCCGGTCCAGCGCCCGCGCCTTCCACACCTCGGGCAGCGCCTCGGTGTTCGCGAGGTCGAACCGCAGCTCGACCTGCGAGTCACTGGTGTTGACGTGCTGTCCGCCGGGACCGGAGGAGCGGGAGAAGCGCCACATGAGCTCGGCCTCGGGAAGCGAGACGGAGCCACGGATGACGTAAGGACCGGACATGCCCCCATGGTCGCGCGGATGTCCGGTCCACGTCACGCCCTTTTCACGGCACCCGGGTTCCTCGTGTTCCGGTTCCACGGGTTCCACGGGTAAAGAAAGTAAAAACCGCTGGAACCTCTGGCGCCCCTCCCGACGTTCATAGAGGTACAGGTAGCTTCGTCCCCGGCACGAAGCCCGTAAGGCACGTACGCAACGAGGGAAGGACTCCCAACCATGGCTGTAAGCCTGTCCAAGGGTGGCAACGTCTCGCTCACCAAGGAGGCTCCGGGCCTGACCGCCGTCACCGTGGGCCTCGGCTGGGACGTCCGCACCACCACCGGCACGGACTTCGACCTCGACGCCTCCGCGATCGCGGTCAACACGCAGGGCAAGGTCTACTCGGACGGCCACTTCGTCTTCTTCAACAACAAGCAGACCCCGGACCAGACGATCGTCCACACCGGCGACAACCGCACGGGCGAAGGCGCGGGCGACGACGAGGCGATCAACGTCAACCTCGCGGGCCTCCCCGCCGACATCGACAAGATCGTCTTCCCGGTCTCCATCTACGACGCGGAGAACCGCTCGCAGAACTTCGGCCAGGTCCGCAACGCCTACATCCGTATCGTCAACCAGGCCGGCGGCGCCGAGATCGCCCGCTACGACCTCTCCGAGGACGCCGCCACCGAGACCGCCATGGTCTTCGGCGAGCTGTACCGCAACGGCGCGGAGTGGAAGTTCCGCGCGGTCGGCCAGGGCTACGCCTCGGGCCTCGTCGGCATCGCCCAGGACTTCGGCGTCAACGTCTGAGTTCCGCACCACCGCACTACCGCTTCACGCTTCACCGAAGGCCCCGCCGGCGCACGGCGGGGCCTTCGGCCGTCATACACGCCAGCCGGCGCAGTACCGGATGTGCAGCGAGGCGGGGACACGCCGCCGGTTCCGTATCCGGGACCAGGCCCCGGGTCGAGTTCGACGCAGAAGTGCCCGGCGTCCGGGTGCCGGTTGCGGGAACGACGGTGCCTCGTCGACGAGACCCCGCAGCGCGGTACCGCGCTCGCGGAACGCGGTGGGGCTGCCCACGACGAACAGGGTGTGCGCCGCGATGCCGAAGGCGAGCTGGTCGCGGTACGAACGGTGGTGCAAGGTGGTGGTCGTCGCGCAGCGCCAGTCGTGCCGCCGACGGGGTCGGCCGGATCACCCGGAACTCGTCACCGCCCAGCCGCGCCTTGTGCACACACACGCGCTGTTCCACACGCCCCTCCGCTCCTTCGTATCCGGAGGAACTGTAGGTCCACCGACAGGTCCCCTGATCGATAACGTGCGGGCATGCTGCTGCTCGAACCGCTCCGCACAGCCGAGGACGGAACCATCCCCGGCCCCCTCCTCACCGAACTCACCGCCCTGCACGCCTCCAACCGCGACTTCTACGCCCTGAGCGGTGACTTCCCGGACGCGAACGACATCCGTCCCGAACAGGTGGCCGCGGCGCTGGCGATGGAGCTGGCCAACCCGGACGTGGAGATCCTGCTCGCGAGGCAGGGCACGGAGGACGGGGACGGCCCCGCTCCCCGGCGGCTCGTCGGGGTCGCCATCACCCTCGCGCGGCACCCCGATCCCGCCGACCCCGACCCGTGGATCGGGTTGCTGCTCGTCGACGGGTCGACCCAACGCCGGGGGTACGGAGGCCAGTTGGCGGCCCTCGTCGAGGAACGGTTCCGGCGGGCGGGGCGTGCCGCCGTCCGGCTGGCGGCGCTCGACAACAACCCCGGCGCCCTGTCCTTCTGGACCTCCCTCGGCTACGAGTTCGTCGAACACCGCCGGGACCGCCAACTGGGGCGCCCCTGCACGGTGTTGCGCAAGGCGCTGAGCGAACCGTCGAGCGAGCCGCCGCGCAGATCGCGCCGGGCCGCGCGGATCGCCGTACTCGATCCGGAGGGTGCCGTCTTCCTCTTCCGGTACGTCGACGACGAGACGGGCCCGCACTGGGCCCTGCCCGGCGGCGGTCTGGAGGAGGGCGAGTCACCGCGCGAGGGTGCCCTGCGGGAACTGCGCGAGGAGACGGGCTGGACGGACGTGGAGCCGGGCGCCTTCCTCTGCTCCTGGGAGCACGACTTCACCCGCGCCGGCATCCCCGTCCGCCAGTACGACGACATCTACGTGGCCCGGGGCCCCCGCCGCGAGCCGGCCGGCGGCCTCCTCACCACCACCCGCGCCGAGGAGGGCATCCTGACCTGGCGCTGGTGGACCCCCGCGGACCTGGCCGACCCGGCGGCCGAGCCCGTCTGGCCGCCGGAACTGCCCCGGCTGCTGGCGGAGCTCGGGACGGCCGCCGACACCGGGGGCCCCGACGCAGGGGACCGTCGGCCGGCGCCGGCCGACGTCAGCGGAACCGGGCCAGCCTGACGACCGCTTCGCGGAGCCGTTCCTCCGGGGCCAGCAGACTCACCCGTACGTATCCCTCGCCGTGCTCCCCGAACCAGCGGCCCGGCGACACGGCCACCCCGGCCCGGTCGAGCAGCGCGTCGGCGAAGGCGACGGAGGGCTCGTCGGCCGGTGTCGGCAGCCAGGCGAAGACGGACCGGGGGACGTCGAGGTCCCATCCCGCCTCCCGTACACCGGACACGAAGACGTCGCGTCGGCGTTCGTAGATCTTCGAGAGGTCGTGGACACAGTCCTGGGGCCCGGTCAGGGCCGTGATCGCCGCGCGTTGGATGAAGGGCGGGAGCGAGACGAAGTAGTGCTCCTGGAGGAGGTCGATCGCGGCGACGACGGCGCGGTTGCCGACGACGGCGCCGACCCGCCAGCCCGCCATGTTGTACATCTTCGACAGCGAGATGAACTCGACGCCCACCTCCTTCGCCCCGTCCGCCCGCAGGAACGACACCGGGGCCTCGCCGTCGAAGCTCAGGGCACCGTAGGCGAAGTCGGAGGCCACGAGCACGCCGTGCCGGTCCGCGAACCGGACCGTGTCGGCGTAGAACTCCGGCGGTGCCGTCACCGAGGCGGGGTTGTTGGGATAGTTGAGGAACATCAGCCGGGCCCGCTCGCGTGTCGCCCGGTCGAGGGCCGTGTAGTCGGGCAGGAAGCCGTTCTCCCGGCGGAGCGGCAGGGGGTGCATCCGGGCCCCGGCGAGGGCGACACCGGCCCAGTAGTCCGGGAAGGCCGGGTCCGGCATCAGACACACGTCGCCCGGGTCCAGGAAGCACTGGCTCAGCTCCACCAGTCCGGCCTTGGCGCCGAACAGGATCGCGACCTCGGTCTCCGGGTCCAGCTCGACCCGGTGGTTCGTGGCGTACCACCGGGCGATGGCGGCCTTGAGTTCGAGGAGGCCCGAGAAGGAGCCGTACCGGTGGGTGGCGGGATCGAGGACCTCGGTGCGCAGCGACTCGACGATGTGCGGGGGCGTGGGCAGATCGGGGTTTCCCTGGCAGAGGTTGACGACGTCCTCGCCCGACCGCACGAGCCGGTCGATCCTGGCCACGGTCGACGCGAACGAGTTCCTGGGCAGGTCCCGGAGCCGGTGGGCGGACTCGATCCTCATGGCCGGTCCTCACGGTCGGCGGTCGCTTCCGGACGGCGGTCCTCGGTCACTGCCACGCGACGGTCCTCGGTCACTGCCACACGGCTGCCCTCGGTCACTGCCACACGGCTGCCCTCGGTGACGGGCTCGGCTCCGGGCTCGGTTCCGGGCTCGGGCCGGTCGGTTCCGGTGGGGGCTTCGGTGTCCCGACCGCGCGCCCACTGGCTCAGGCCGCAGGCGGCGAGTGTGATGCCCGCGCAGACGAAGCCGACGGCGGAGAAGCCGTACTCGGTGAACAGCGGGCCGAGCAGGGCGGCGCCCAGGGCCACCGCCAGGTTGGTCGCGAGGGTGTAGAAGGCGAGGATGGTCCCTCGGTGGGCCGGCGAGCACTCACTCAGCAGGGTGCTCAGCAGGGTGACGACCAGGCTCTGCATCGCTCCCCACAGGAAGAGGCAGAGCACCAGCAGCGGGGTGAGATGGTCGACCAGCGGGATCACGGCCAGCGCCGGGACCAGGCCGGCCAGCAGCCCGACGAGCACGCGCTCCTTGCCGAGGTCGTCGGCCCACTTCCCGGTGACGAAGCTCGTCGCGAAGCCGAGGCCGTACAGCAGGATCATCAGAGAGGTCGAGGAGCTCTCGTCGCCGAACCGGTACTGCAGCGCGCTGCCGAGGTACGTGTACATGCCGTAGAAGCCGAGCATGTTCAGGAACGTCGCCAGGACGTACACCAGCACCTTCGGGGCGCGGAAGGCCTGGACGACCGAGCGGCTCCAGCCGCCGTCGCCCTGCGGCGCAGCTGTTCCCACGGCGTCGTCCGTCCGCACGGCGCCGTCCGATGTCCGCGTGGCGTCGTCCGGTGTGCCCTGCGGGTCGGCGGGCTCGGGGCGGGCGCGTCCGCCGGCCCGGAACAGCACGCCGATCACGAGGACGCCCAGCACGCAGAGCAGCCCGAAGGTCCACCGCCAGCCGACCCGCTGTCCGACGAAGTCCCCCGTGGGCACGCCCAGGACGAGGGAGAGCGACCAGCTCGACACGACGATGCCCATGGCCCTGGCCCGGTGCCGGTACGGGATCTGGTCGCCGACGAACGCGTACGCGGTCGGTACGAACGCGCCCGTGGCCAGACCGGCCAGCGCCCGCCCGGCGAACAACACGCCCAGGGAACCGGCGGACGCGCACAGCAGCGTGCCCAGGACGAACACCGTCATCCCGGTCACCAGTCCGACCCGCCGGGACACCCGGTCCCCGAGCGGGGCGAAGATCAGGGCGCCGATCGCCGTACAGACCCCGTAGACGCTGACCGACAGCCCCATCACGGCGACCGAGGTGTCGAACGACTCCGACATGTCCGGGAGCAGCGGGGAGACCACCAGCTCCTCCGAGCCGACGGCGAAGATCCCCGCCATGAGTGCGAGGACCGTCAGCAGGGGGAACCCCGCCGCGCGCTGCCCGCCGTCCAAGCGATCCGCCACTCCAGCCAACCTTTCCCGCCCACGTGCGCTGTTGCTCACTTGCTCATACTCACTCGCTGTTGCTCATCTGCTTCCCTGTGGCGCTTCCCGCGGCCCGCTCAGACGGCCGTGTAGCCGCCGTCCACGGTGAGCGCGGCGCCGGTGATGAAGGACGACCGGTCCGAGGCGAGGAAGAGGATCGCGTTCGCGACGTCCTCGGGCGTGCCCAGACGGCCGACCGGATTCAGCTTCGCCTTCGCCTCCTTGACGGTGGCGTCGTGACCGATGGACGCGTCCGTCATGGGGGTGTCGATGATGCTGGGACAGACACAGTTGGCCCGGATGCCGTGGCTCGCGTACTCGACGGCCAGGGACTTCGTGAGCATCAGCACGCCGCCCTTGGTGGTGTTGTACGCGGCGATACCGGGCCAGGCCACCAGCCCGCTGACCGAGCAGACGTTCACGATCGCCCCGCTCTGCGCCGCCATCATCGGGCGCAGCGCGTACTTGGAGCACAGGAACATGCTCTTCAGATTGGTGTCGAACAGCCGGTCCCACTCGGACACCGGCATCTCGTGGATCGGGGTGGATATCTCGATGCCGACGTTGTTGACCAGGACGTCCACCCGGCCGGTCCGCTCCGCGGCGACGCCGATCAGGTGCTCGCAGTCCGCCTCGGCGGTCAGGTCCGCCCGGACGAAGACCGCGCGGTGCCCGTCGCTGGTCAGCTTGGCGACGACCTCGGGTCCGTTCGTCCCGTCGACGTCCGCCACGACGACCGTGGCGCCCTGCCGGGCGAACTCCACCGCCGTCCGCTTCCCGATCCCCGACGCGGCACCGGTGACCACGACGACTTTGTCCTCGAACAAGACTCGGTCCCTCCTCACACACTCTTCAACTGGCCGCCGTCGGCCGAGATCTGCTGGCCGGTGATGTAGGACGCCTCATCGGAGGCCAGGAATCCGATGAGGGCCGCGACCTCGTCGGCCTGTCCCGGCCGGTTCATGGGGACCGCCCGTACGAGACGGTCCTCGACCTCGGGCTCCGGGAGACCGCCGTCCCGGCTCAGGTGCCGGACGGCCTGGTCGTAGCGCGGGGTCCGGATGGTCCCGGGGTGCACGCAGTTCACCGTGATGTTGTGCGCGGCGTACTGGCTCGCCAGATATTTCCCGGCGTTCGCCATGGCCGCGTTGACCAGACCGGAGAGGAACATGCCCGGCAGGGGTTCCCTTCCGATGTTGCCGACGACATTGATGATCCTGCCGAATTCGTTTCTCGTCATCACGGGCGCGACGGATCCGATGAGATCCAGATACGGCACGAGTTTCTGATGCATCGCGGCACATACGTCGTCGTTCACCCGCATCCCGTCGAACGGGCCGGGTGCCGGGCCGGGCCCGTTGTTGACCAGGACATCGATCCGGCCGAATCGTTGTTCCACCTTCTCCACGAGTTCGGCACGGAATTTCGGCGAGGTGATGTCACCCGGAACGACATAGGTGTTCCGTTCGACGCCGGATTCTCGCGCCACCTTCTCCAGCGCGTCCCGGCCGCGGGCGCTGAGGACCGTCGTACAGCCCCCGGACAACAGCCGCAGCGCGGTCGCCCGTCCGATACCGCTGCCGGCCCCCAGCACGATCGCTACGCGCGCCACCGATCTCCTCTGCCGTCCGTCTACTTGGGGACCCGGTGGTACCGGGGCGGAATGAAGATGTTCAGGGAGCGCGCCACACCCTCGTGCGGATTCGCGGCACCATGCCCCTCCTGGCTCTCGCAGAAGTAGGTGGCGCCGAAGACGAGTTCGTGGGTCGTCTCCTCCACCGTCATGTCGTAGCGGCCTTCCAGGCAGACCCCGATCTGTTCGTGGGAGTGCTTGTGGTACGGCATCTCACCGCCGCCCGGAATGTCGGCGATCATCAACTCGATCCAGTTCTCCAGAAAGAACGTGACGTCCATTCCGACGAACTTGCGCGACTCGATCGGCCCGAGGAAGTACTCGCTCGGCGCGGTGTAGTTCTCCCCCGGTTTGTAGCGTTTGATGTCGAGCGCGACGGTCTCCTCCGAGGTCGGGTTCACCGCGGAGTGCTCGACATGGGAGGGGGCGATGTACACGTCCTTCTCGGCCCGCATCAGCCTGGTCACCCCGCCGACCGTCATGGAGAGTTCACCCCTGACGACCATCCCCACCTGGGCTTCCCTGTGGGAGTGGGGTGCCACGACGGCACCGGGCGGGAGGTACGACACCAGCACCTCCGTGTCGCCGCGCCGGTAGGACTCCATCCGGATCCCGTTGTCGTGGAACACCACGGCGGAGTCGGGAAAATAGGGGCGCTCATACACGTGCGTGGTCATCGCGGTCCTTCCTTTTCGATTCTTTTCGAGAAGACGGTCCACGTCATGGGGATCGGTGAGAACCGGTAGACGAACTTGAGATTGTGCTGTCTCGCCGCCTGTTCATTGGTGATGGCGATGTTGTAGAGACCGTCGGCCACCTGGCCGGCCGCCTGGCTCGTGGAGGTCGTCGTGACCAGCTTCACGGGCCGGTCGAAGTAGTACTCCAGCAGCGGAATGGGGGCCGGATGGGTCACCACGGTGTCGGTGAAGAGCAGTTCCTCACGAAAGGCGAAGTCGGACCGCGCGGCCAATCCGTATTCCGGTGTACTCCCACGGAACACGATCGACGGCTCCAGCAGCGGATTCATGTAGAAGGCGTTGATACCGGCGTAGGCGTGCGGCACCAGCGCGAGATCGATACGCCCCTCGGTGAGCGCGTCCATGCAGTGCTCGAAGGTCTCTTCAAGAACTATTCCGAAGCGTCCTCGGTCACCGAATAATCGTGTCATCAGCCGGGCCACGTACTCACTGCTGGTCCCCTCGGGACCCAAGGTGCCGAGCTTCAAGGAACGGTGCGATTCGTCCCCCATGAGCGAGATCAGCGCACGTTTCTCGTCACCGGATATGCGGAGCGTCTCCATACCTCACCTTCACCCAGAGCCAGCACAGGAGAGCACACGCAAGCCTCACGAAAAATTGTTTCCACCAGATTCCGTGCACGCAACAACAAGTTGCCCCATCGATCACGCCATCGATTTTCGGCCTGCCCACCGCACATCGCGAGTGAAGCAATTCCGCCACGAATACGCGGCATAGAAACGGACGGGAATCCTCCAGCTCTCACCGCGGTCCCGCCTGACCTCGGCGGAATCGGATCACGCGAAATCCGACGCACGGTCACGGCGATGGGATCAAGCCAGCGGAGGCTTTCCGTCGCCGTACAGCCAGTCGTCCCAGACCGGCGTCAGATCCGCGCCCGGCGCCGCCTCCTCCGCGAACTTCTCCGCATACGCCGTGAAGTCGGCCGTGTCCGCGTTGCCGTGGCGGTGCGCGGCCGCCCAGCCCCGGATCAACTCGAAGAAGGCGTCGTCGCCGACGGCCTCGCGGACCTGGTGCAGGACCATGGCGCCGCGTTCGTACACCGGGCTGTCGGAGATCCGGGCGGCGCTCGGCGGGCGCGCGGGCGGGAAGTCCCAGACGGCCTCGTTCGAGGCGGCGTCCGGGAAGTGGTCGCCCTCGTACAGCGCGTCGAAGACCTCCTGGGCGCTGTCACCGCCGTGGTCCTCTTCCCACAGCCACTCGGCGTACGTCGCGAACCCCTCGTTGAGCCACATGTCCCGCCAGCTCTTCGGGGTGACGGAGTCGCCGTACCACTGGTGGGCCAGTTCATGGACCAGGAGGGGGAGGTCGGGGGCACCGGGAAAGACGGGCCGGTTCTGGGTCTCCAGCGCGTACGCCGAGTCCTCCGGCCTGTCGACGATCGCCCCGGTCGAGGAGAAGGGATACGGACCGAAGTACCTCTCCGCCCATGCGACGACCTCGGGAATCCGCCCGAGCACGGCACGGCTGTCCTCGGCCTGGGAGGGATCGACGGCGACGTACACGGGAAGCCGCCCCGAGCCCTCTCCTTCTCCCCCGCCCGCCGTCGAGCGCCGGATCTCGTACGTGCCGATCGCCAGCGTGGCCACATAGCTCGCCATCGGTTCGGCGGTGCGCCAGGAGAAGGTCGTACGGCCGTCCTCGGTGGACTCGCGCCGCAACTCCCCGTTGGAGACGGCGTGCAGGCCCTCGGGGACGGTGACCGTGAGGTCGTAGGCGGCCTTGTCGGAGGGGTGGTGGTTGCCGGGGAACCAGGTCATCGAGCCCGCCGGCTCGCCGAGCGCGAGGGCGCCGTCGGCGGTGGGCAGCCAGCCCTCGCGGGAGCCGTCGGGATCGGTGAGCGTCTCCGGGGCGCCTGAGTAGCGCACGGTCGTACGGAACGTCTTCCCCTCGTCGAGACCGGCGTCCGCGGGGGTGACGGTCAGCTCCTGCCCGGCCCGCTTCCACCGCGCCGTCACACCGTCGACGGCGACGGACTCGACGTCCAGCCCCTTGAGGTCGAGGTTGAAGGAGGCGAGGTCCCGTGTGGCCCGTGCGGTGATGACGGCGGTGCCGCGCAGCGTGGCGCCCGCCTCGGGGTCGTAGGCGAGGGTGAGGGCGTAGTGGCCGGCGTCGTAGCCGCCGTTGCCGAGCCGGGGAAAGTAGGGGTCCCGGAGACCGGCGGAGCCCGGGGCCGCCCCGGCCCCGCCGCCACCCCCGGTGCACGAAGCAAGAGTCAGAGCCAGCGCGACGGTGAGCAGGGCGGCGGCCGGGACAACCGGTGCGGATCGGGACACGTCGGCGATCCTATGAGGACATGACACCATCGCCTACGTGCTCGACATCGGCTACGCCCTCTCCAACCGCTTCCCGGACCCGCCGCAGACGGACTACCGGCGCGCGGACGTGTACGCGCTGCGGCACGACCTGTTCTGCGGTGATGTGTACCTCGCCGACACCAAGGCGGACCGGGAGCTGTCCACAGCCTGGGGATGGGTGCCGGTGCTGGACTTCGCGTGGGCGCTGTGCGACATCATGGAACAGCTCGACCAGGACCCGGCGGGGTCCCGCGCCTCCCGACCCCAGCACGCGGAACTCGACTTCACCGAGTCCACGGACCGCATGCTCTTCGAGCGCCGCTTCGGGTGGGTGGACGTCGAGGCCGACTGGATGCCGGCGGAGGAGGCCCCGCTCACCTTCTCCCACGCCGAACTCCGCCGCGAGGCCCGCGACTTCCTCCACGACGTCATCGCCGACCTGTGCGATCTGCACGACGCGCTGGCCGAGAATCCGGCGATCTGGACGCTGCAGGCGCGGTTCCCGAGGGTGCCGTAGGGATCAAGGGGCGCGTCGTTCGTCTGCGGGTGCGTGGGGCTTCTCGCGCGGTTCCCCGCGCCCCTGAAAGGGCCGCAGGCCCTGACGGGCCCACGGCCCTTTCGGGCCGAAAAAGCAGGGGCGGAGCCCCGCTTTTCAGGGGCGCGGGGAACCGCGCGAGACGCCCCACGCACCCGCACCCGCCAACGCACCCGAACCCCCGGGCTATCAGGCGCCCGCACCGCACCCCCTCACCCTCCACCCGAATCCCCATCTCCCCGCCAACACCGGCGCCAGATCCACCAACTGAGCCGCACTGATCACGGCCCCCGACAACCGCCCCACCCCCGAGCGATCTCCACCACCGCCGCCTCCCGCAGATCCACATCCACCAGACTCACCCCACTCAGATCCGCCCCCCGCAAGGCACACCCCACAAACGCGACCCGCTCCAGCCGCGCACCCCCGAAGTCCGGCTCCACCAGCACACAGTCCTCGAACACGACATCCTTGAGCCGCGCCTCCCGCAGATTCAGGAAGTCGATCTTCCCCCCACGCACCAGCACCCGCTCCAGCACGGCCCCGTGCAACCGCACCCCACCGAGCCGAGCCTCCACCACCTCGACATCCCGCAACGTCGCCTCGGACAGATCCGTCCCGACGCCCCGTATCCCCGTGAGGACGGAGTCGAGCACCCGCGCGCGGTGCAGTCGCGTCTCGTCCAGCGCGCACCCGGTCAGCGCGCAGTCCATGAACCGCGCACCCCCGCCGTCCTGCCCGACGAAGTCCTCCTCGCGGAACTCCAGCCCGTCGTAGTCCCCGTCGGGCTCCAGCTCACCGCCCGCGTACGTCTCCAGCACCGGCAACCGCACCTCCGGCCGCCGCGCCGCCTTCACCACCGACCTCGCCCTCACCATCCCCCCATCGTGCACCCCACCACTGACAATCCCGCCGACCACGCCCCGACCCCTGCCCCGCCCCCGTCCACACCCCTCACCGTCATCTGCGGCGGCTTCGCCGGCCTCACCCGGGCGCCCCGGGACCGCCGAGGTCACGGGCACCGAGACGCTCCCCGACCCCCGCCGCTGGTGGTCCCTCGTCGTCATCGCGCTCGCCCAGCTGATGGTGATCCTGGACGCGACGATCGTGAGCGGGGAGGTACGCGATCTACCGCCCCGCCACCCGGTCCGCCCACCGCGCCAACCGCGACGACTCCCCGCTGTGGGAGGCGGTCTCGCGTCGGTCGGCGGTGCGGTAGGTCGCGTACATCCCCTGCACGCCCAGCCAACGGAACGGCTCCGGCTCCCACTTGCGCACCCGGTGGTTCACCCACGGCAGCGAGGTCAGCTCGGTGGCGCCGCCCTGCCCGGAGTCCCGCCGGACGAGGTCGCGCAGGGTGCGGCCCGCGAGGTTGGTCGTGGCGACCCCGGAGCCGACGTAACCGCCCGCCCAGCCGAGCCCCGTGGCCCGGTCCAGCGTGACCGTCGCGCACCAGTCGCGCGGCACCCCAGCACCCCCGACCAGGCGTGCTCGACGCGCACCCCGGTCAGCGAGGGGAAGAAGCGCACCAGGATCTCGTGGAGCGCCTCGATCGTCGCGGGCTGCGTACGCCCGTCGTTGTCGGTCCGCGACCCGAACCGGTACGGCACCCCGCGCCCGCCGAGCGCGATCCGGTCGTCGGCGGTGCGCTGGGCGTACATATAGGCGTGCGCCATGTCGCCGAGCGTCTCGCGCCCCTCCCAGCCGATCTCCGCCCACTGCCCGGCGGTCAGCGGCGCGGTGGCGATCATCGAGGAGTTCATCGGCAGCCAGGTCCGCAGCTGCCCCTTGAGGTTCGCCGTGAACCCCTGCCGGCGGGCCCTGTCCTCTACGGATTCCGTGGTGTACGGGCCTCTGGAGGCCGGAAATCCAAAGGACTCCGGGCGGGGGCGCGCGTAGGGTCGGCAGCATGATCGATGTTCCGGAGGAACTGGCCGAGACTCAGGAAGAGATCAACGGAGAGACGGGCCGCAGATTCATCGCGAACCTCCCGCGCCTGGCCGCCGACTTCCTGGACCGCTGGGGCCTGCGCCTCGACGGCCGCCCCATGCACGGCATGTGCGCGCTGATCCTGCCGGTGGTCCGCACGGCCGACGGCACCCCTGCGGTGGTGAAGCTCCAGATCCTCGACGACGAGAGCGAGGGCGAACCGATCGCCCTGCGCGTCTGGAACGGCGACGGGGCGGTACGGCTCCTGGACCACGACCCCGACACGGGCACGATGCTGCTCGAACGCCTCGACCCGGCCCGCATGCTCTCCCACGAGCCGGACACCCACCGGGCCGTCGAAGTCATCGCCCGCCTCCTGGCCCACCTGACCGCCACCCCGGCCCCACCGGCCGTACGCCGCCTCTCCGACATCGCGACGGACATGCTGGAGCGCACCCCCGCGGTCCTGGCCCGTATCCAGGACCCCACGGACCGCCGTCTGATCGCGGACTGCGCGGCGGCGCTCCGCGAGGTCATGGCCGAGCCCGGTGACCGCCTCCTCCACTGGGACCTGCACTTCGACAACGTCCTGGGCGCCGACCGCTCCCCCTGGCTGGCCATCGACCCCAAGCCCCTGTCCGGCGACCCCGGCTTCGACCTCTGGCCGGCCCTCGACAACCGCTTCGACCCGTCCGACGTCCACTGGCGCTTCGACGCGATGACGGAGGTCCTGAACCTGAACCGCGAACGGGCGAGGTCCTGGACCCTCGCCCGCTTCCTCCAGAACGCGATCTGGGAGATCGAGGAAAACCGCTCCCTCGATCCCGAAGACCTGGAACTGGGCCGCCGCCTCCGCTGACCCGTCCCAGCCGAGCGGGGTGGACTCAGCGCCAGTCGTCGATCACCCAGGCGTCCGGACGGCTGTAGCCGGGTTCGTTGGGCCTGTGCATGGTCACGCCTTGCGGCCAGGGACGGAACCCGCGGTCGGCCATGCGCCGACAGGCATCCTCGCGGGCCAGATTCATCCCGGCGTCCAACTGCCCCAGGCCCTTCTCGACGGCCAGTTGCTCGCACGCGTCCAGCAGCCGTTCGAATCGCTCCGCTCCGTCCGGACCGGGGCGTACGGCACCGAACCTGACGAAGCACACGTCCTCACCGGCCTCCGACCCCGCTCCGCAGTGGCAGACGGCCAGAGTCGTCGAGGTCGGAGTCGGCGCCCTGGAGAAGGACGGTGTCACCGAGCCCCACTGGCAGCGGACGCGCGTTCGTGGCGAGTCCCGAACTCGTGCCTGACGCGCCGTCGGAATTCCTGCCGTGTGGATTCTCCGCGGCACCGCCCCACCGGAGTACGCCGCCGCTCTCAGCCCACTGCAGGGGGAGCCGCCTGCGGCGGCACGTTTCAGTCGGTGTCCGGTCGAAGCGGGGGCGCGGTGGCCGCTGCGGTGGGGGCCGCCTCCTCACGGGGGCGGGTGTGGCCAGGGCGGCCAGTTCGGCTTCCAGAGCGTCGAGTGCCCGGCGGGCTGTGGCTATGCGCTCGTGCAGGCGCTGGGCCTCGGGTGTGGAGGATCGTTCCTGGGACTGCCGGGCTGGTGCCTCGACTTCGCGGGCTTCTTCGAGAGAGTTGAGGACGACGCCGATGAGGAGGTTGACCAGAACGAAGGAGCCGAGCAGGACGTAGGAGGCGAAGTAGAGGATGGTCCAGCGGGAGATTTCCAGGCCCGCGCGGACGGCGTCGCCGAGACCGTCGAGGGTGATGAGCAGGAAGAGGGTGAGAACGGCGCGGCCCAGCGAGCCGTAGTGCTCGGGGTCGTCGTCGGCGAAGAACACCCAGCCGACCATGGCGTACACATACAGCAGCAGCGTCCCGACCAGCAGGAAACTCAAGGTTCCCGGCAGGCTCTTGCCGACGGCCACGATCACGATCCGCAGTTGGGGCAGGAAGCGCGCCGCGCGTGCCACCCTGGCCAGCCGGATCAGCCGCAGCACAGTCGCGTTCTCGCGGGCGAAGGGGAGGAAGGCCGCGGTGACGACGAGCAGGTCGAAGACGTTCCACGGATCGCGGAGGAAGTCCTTGGGGCGGTCGGCGTGGGCGGCGGCCCGCAGCAGAATCTCGGCGGCGAACGCGGCGAGGAAGGCAAGCTCTGCGGCGTGAAGGACGCTGTGCCATTCGTCCACGATGCCGGCGTAGGTTTCGATGCCCAGCAGCGCGGCATTGCCCGCGATGAGGCAGAAGACGGCGGTGGTGAACGCCGCCGAGTCCACGAGGCGGCGGCTGCGGTCGGCGAGGGCGTGCCGTAACTGTGCGGCGGTCCGTTCGGACATGGGGTGATTCGGTTCCTCGCAGACCTGTTCTGGCACTCCGACAGGTGTGGATCTTAAAGGGTGTTGACGCCGGGCCCGACTGCGCCGGGTGGGATCGGGCCGCTCCTGCCCCGACCGAGATCAGCGGCCGGCGGCGGGCCGCTGAGGCACTCGGCCCTCCCGGCGATCGACGTGAGGACGTGCTGCAGGTCGTCCTCGGTAGCCGCAGCGGCGCATGCCGTGTCCGTCCGGGAGCTTTCGCGGACGATGCCCTCGCGTCCCGAGCGGACGGCCGTGGGAGTCACTCACCGTCGCGTTTGTCGACGGGGTGCCACCGTCGACGGGGAGACAAGCGTCGACGAATGTTCCAGACTCGAATCAGGGTTGCCTGGTCGCTCGCGTGAGGGGTCCGACCGTGCATGATGTGCCGCTGTGGCTGTGGATGACGTTCGCCGTCACCGTGATCGTGTCGTTGGCCGTCGATCTGCTCGCGCACCGGCGGGCGCATGTCATCGAGTTCCGGGAGGCCGCCGCCTGGAGCGGGGTATGGGTGGGACTGGCGATCGTTTTCGGTGCCGTCGTCTTCCTGGTGGTCGGAACGACCGCCGGCACCGAGTACACCACCGCGTGGCTGCTGGAGAAGAGCCTGTCGGTGGACAACCTCTTCGTCTTCGCGGTGATCTTCGCCTACTTCAAGGTACCCCGCGCCTACCAGCACCGGGTCCTGTTCTTCGGCGTGATGGGTGCTCTCGTCTTCCGCGGGATCTTCCTGTCCCTGGGGGTCGCCGTTGTCAGCCGCTTCACCGCGGTGCTGTTCGCCTTCGCAGCAGTCCTCTTCTACAGCACCTACAAGCTTCTCAAGGGCGACGAGGAGAGCTTCGACCCGAGCAGGAGCATCGCCCTGCGGCTGCTCCGCAAGATCATCCCTGTCCGGGACGAGTACGCGGGCATGAAGTTCTTCGTCAAAGAGGGCGGAAAACGCGTCGCCACCCCGCTCCTCGCGGTGGTCGCCGCGATCGAGGCGGCCGACCTGGTCTTCGCCGTCGACAGCGTGCCCGCCGTCCTCGCCGTCAGCGACGACGCCTTCATCGTCTACACCAGCAACGCCTTCGCCATCCTGGGCCTGCGGGCCCTGTATTTCATGCTCGCGGGCCTGCTGGACCGCTTCCACTACCTCAGCAAGGGCCTCGCGATCATTCTGGCCTTCATCGGCGTCAAGCTCATCCTCCAGGCGTCCCACAAAATGATCAGCCCCAGCATCCCGGAAATACCTTCACCGGTCAGTCTGGCGGTCATCGTCGTCGTCCTGGCCGCCTCCGTCACACTCAGCCTGCTGCGCCCCGCGCCGCCCCGTCCCGGCCCTGATGCTCAGCAGGAGGGCGCAGACCGAAGGCCGGATGAGACTGCCGAACCTCCGCGGCACGTCGATCCCTCCGACGAGGGCTGACCGCGCCGCGCCTGCCGGAACAATCGGGCAGACGATGGCCTTTGCTACCGAAGCGCCCTATTGTTAAAGAATGAGCAAAGCCGAGCACGAGGCCGGCCCGCGAGGGGTACTTGCGTGCCCGGTCTGCGAGAACCCCCTGCCCATGATCATCAAAAAGCGGCACAAGACCCTCGGGATCTTTGTACCTGTCTGGGCCCCTGGCCCCTGCCGCAACCCTGACTGCCCCGAGTATCTGGAGAAGCCCGAGCTCGGGAAGCCCGAAAGCCGCTGACACCCTGCCCAGAACGCACGGAGGCCGATGCCCATGGGTCGATGCGCGACGGTTGCGCACAGGCGCACGGCAGCAGTGGATTCGGGCCCGACGGGCACCCGCGGCCTGCGGACCTCGCCTGAGGTCGGCGGCGTCCGTCACAGCCGGCAGGGCAGCCGACCCTCACGGCTCGCCGGATGAATGCGGGTCGGCCGCGGAGCCGTCCGAGGGACCACGAACAACGAAGCCAGCCTGTGACATCGAGCCTGACCTCGAAGGTGCGTGACGGTCCGCCGACGGAGTCGGTGGACCGTCTTCGTGCTGTGGACTGAGGCTGCGCAGGCCGACGACCCGAGTGTCGCCCAGGAATGGCGCCGGATTCCACTGCTCCGGGTGCTGAGGTGCTGGTCGAACTGGTTCCGCGACATCGCGGTCACACCGGCCGACCGGAGCCGGGCGGCATGCGTGACGGCCGCCAGGCCTGTGGCGACGGCCGGGAACCTGCATGAGTCTGGAGATGCTGTGCCGTGCTCTGTGCGGGATGGGAGAGGACATATGAGCGGACCCGTCGTGGTGGGTGTGGACGGCTCGGAGTCGAGTCTGGCCGCAGCGGAGGCCGCGGCGGGCGCGGCATCGATCCGCGGGATCGGGCTGCGGGTGGTGCACGCGTTCGTCTGGCCGGGCCTGCACGCACCGCTCGGGTCGTCGCCCCTGGGGCCGGCCGGGGGCGAGCTGCACCAGCTGGTCGGACGCACGGTGGCGGAAGCGGTCGAGCGGGCCCGTGCTGTGGCCCCGGAGGTGAACGTCTCCCACGCCGTGATCGGCGGTGAGCCGGTAGGGGTGCTGGCGGCGCAGTCGCGTGCGGCGGCACTGGTCGTGGTCGGCAGCCGGGGGCTGGGCACGTTCAACAGTCTGCTGCTGGGGTCGGTGGCCGTGCACCTGGCCGCTCACGGGCACTGTCCGGTCATGGTCGTACGGGGTCGGCCGGATCCCACCGGCCCCGTGCTGCTGGCCGTCGACGGCTCCCCCGCCGGGGAGAGGGCGGTCGACTTCGCCTTCGCCGAGGCTTCGCTACGGGGTGCGCCTCTTCTCGCTCTCCACGCGTGGAGCACCTGGACCGAGCGTGTGCACCACGGCCCCGGGAACCCGCCGCCCACCGTGCTGTACGACGTGGACCGGCTCCGCGGCGAGGAGGAGCAGCTGCTGGCCGAGGCGCTGTCCGGTCACCTCCCCCGGTACCCCGACGTCACGATCCGCCGCCGCCTGGTGCACGACCGCGCCCGTCCGGCGCTGATCGAGGCGAGCGAGAGCGCCCAGCTCGTCGTCGTCGGGGCGCGGGGCCGGGGCGGCTTCGCGGGGCTGCTGCTGGGCTCGGTCAGCCAGGCCCTCCTGCACCACGCGCACTGCCCCGTCATCGTCGTCCGGTCCGACCTGCCCTGACCGGGCAGAGCAGCGAGAGAGGGCGGCAACCTGACGTCATGGACAGCCACGTGTTCGACCTTGTACTCATCGCGGCACTAATCATGATCAACGCGCTGCTCGCCGGCAGCGAGATCGCGCTGATCTCGCTGCGGGAGAGCCAGCTGCGGCGCCTGCGCCGTCGCGGCGGGGCGCGCGCGGTCCGGTTGGCCCGGCTGGCTCAGGATCCGAACCGGTTCCTGGCCACCATCCAGATCGGCATCACCCTGGCCGGATTCCTCGCCTCGGCCACGGCGGCCGTGTCGCTGGCCGAGCTCCTGGTCCCTGTGCTCGGCTTCGCCGGACGGGCCGCCGAACCGGTGGCTGTCGCCCTGGTGACCTTGGCGCTGACTTTCGTCACCCTGGTCGTGGGTGAGCTGGCGCCCAAACGGCTGGCCATGCAGTTCGCCGAACCATGGGCACTGCGGGCAGCCAAGCCTCTGGACCTTCTGGCCGTCGTCTCCCGGCCTGCCGTCTGGGCCCTGGGCCGGGCCACCGACCTGACTGTCCGCCTGCTCGGGGGCGATCCCGGAGCAGGCAAGCAGCCTCCGACCCCCGAGGAACTGCGGGACCTGGTGACCGGTCACCGTGGACTGACCGCCGAGCAGCGCACCATCATCTCCAGCGCCCTGGAGATCCACGAGCGCCCCCTGCGCGCCGTCCTCGTACCACGCCGTGCCGTGTTCACCGTCCCGGCCGACATGTCGGCCGGCCAGGCCCGTATCGCGCTGGCCGGTTCGGGGCACTCGCGGGCGCCGGTCGTACCCGCCGGACGCTTCGACGAGGTCCTCGGCGTGGTGCACCTGCGCGACCTGACCACGGGCGACCAGGCCGCACCGGTCGCCGAACTGGCCCGCCCCGCCACTCATTTCCCCGACTTCATGAAACTCTCCGAAGCGCTGAGGCGCTTCATGAGCACGCACCAGCAGTTCGCGCTCGTCGTCGACGAACACGGCTCCGTCGAGGGCATCGTCACCCTCGAAGACCTCCTGGAAGAGATCGTCGGAGAGATCTACGACGAGACCGACCGCGACGAGATGACCGCCCGCGCCCAGCCCGACGGATCCCTGCTCGTGCCCGGCGGCTTCCCCGTCCACGATCTGCCCGACATCGGCGTGGATGTCGGCGACCTCGCCCATGGCCCCTACACCACCGTCGCCGGTCTCGTCCTGGCCCGGCTCGGACACCTGCCCCAGTACCCCGGCGACCATGTCCGGGCCGCCGACTGGGACATCGAAGTCACCGCCATCGCCCACCACGCCATCAGCACTGTCCGGCTGCGCCGGCACGCCACCGACCAGACCGGGGCGCCGTGAGACGTCCGACGCGTCCCGCCTGAGAGCCGAAGCGCCGGATCGCCCGGGCGGGAGAGCGCTCGGAAGCTGCAGCGACACCCGAGCCGAGGCGGCTTCGACACCCTGCCGGCGAAGGAGTCCGGGGCGCGGCCCCGTTCAGCCGCGCCCGGCCGGTCAGGTCTGTCCTTGCCACAGTGGTCTGGCCAGCAGGCTGACCATTCCGGCCGCGGGGGCGGCTCAGGCCGCTGCGGACGGGCTGGGGCCCACCAGCTCCTCCAGAACGTCCTCCATGGTGACGAAGCCGATGACGGTGCCCTTCTCGCCGGTGACAGCGGCCAGGTGGGTGCCGGCCGCGCGCATGGCGGTCATGGTGTCGTCCAGCGGAGTGTCGATCTCGACCTGGATGACCGGGTGCAGGGCGCTGCGCGGGAAGGGCCGGGTGCGCTCGGCGACGCCCAGGGCGTCCTTGATGTGGAGGTAGCCCAGCACCTCGTCGGCGGGGCCGGTGACCGGCAGGCGCGAGAACCCGGAGGCCGCGGCGGCGCGTTCCAACTGCTGCGGGGTGGTCTCGTGGCCCACGGTGACCGTCTTGTTCAGCGGCACCAGCACCTCGCCGACCGGGCGGGTGCCCAGCTCCAGGGCGTCCTTGAGGCGTTCGACGTCGGCGGGGTCCAGCAGCCCCGCTTCGCTGGAGTCCTTGACCAGACGGGCGAGTTCGTCGTCGGTGAAGACGGAGGCGACCTCGTCCTTCGGCTCGACCTTCAGCAGCCGCAGCAGCGTGTTGGCGAAGGTGTTGATGCCGAAGATGACCGGCTTCAGCGCCCGGGTGAGGGCCACCAGCGGCGGGCCGAGCAGCAGTGCGGTCGGCGCGGGTGCGGCGAGGGCGATGTTCTTCGGCACCATCTCGCCGATCAGCATGTGCAGATAGGTCGCCGCGGTGAGCGCGATGACGAAGGCGATCGGGTGGATCAGCGCCTCGGGCACGCCGACGGCGTGGAAGGGCGGTTCCAGCAGATGGGCGATGGCGGGTTCGGCGACCGCGCCCAGCACCAGGGAGGAGACGGTGATGCCGAGCTGGGCGGTGGCCATCAGCGCGGACAGGTGCTCGATGCCCCACAGGGTGCTCTTCGCCCGCCGGTTGCCTTGCAGCGCGGCCGGTTCGATCTGGCTGCGTCGCACCGAGATGAGCGCGAACTCGGCGCCGACGAAGAACGCGTTGGTGACCAGGGTGAGTGCGCCGATCAGCAGCTGGATCGTGGTCATCGGGCGTCCTCCGTGCTCGTCCGGGCGGCGGCCGGGGCGGTGATGCGGACCCGGTCGGCCCGGTGGTGCTCGATGTCCAGGACGGCCAGCTGCCAGCCGTCCACGTCTATGCGGTCGGTCAGGGCCGGGATGCGCTCCAGGCGGGTGGCGACCAGTCCGGCCAGCGTCTCGTACGGGCCGTCGGGTGCGGCGAAGCCGATCTCCTCCAGTTCGTCCAGGCGGACGCTGCCGTCGGCCTCCCACACCGGACGGCCGTCCGGGGACGCGGCGACGGGCATCAGGTCGGGCTGCTGGTGCGGGTCGTGTTCGTCGCGGACCTCGCCGACGACCTCCTCGACGATGTCCTCGACCGTGGCGACGCCCGCGGTGCCGCCGTACTCGTCGATGATCACGGCCATGGTGCGGGAGGCGCGCAGCCGTCCCAGCAGCTTGTCGACCGGCAGCGAGTGGGGCACCCGCAGCGGCTCGGTGGCCAGCTCGGTGACCGCGGTGACGGCCCGCTTGCCCTCCTCCAGGGCGAGGACATCGCGGATGTGGACGGTCCCGATGACCTCGTCGAGGCTGTCGCGGTAGACGGGGAAGCGGGACAGGCCGGTGGCCAGGGTGAGGTTCGCCGCGTCCGCCGCGGTGGCGTGGGCTTCCAGGGCCTTCACGTCCACGCGCGGGGTCATGACGTTCTCGGCGGTCAGCTCGGACAGGTGCAGGGTGCGCACGAACAGCTCGGCCGAGTCCGCCTCGATCGCTCCCTCACGGGCGGAGTGCCGGGCGAGTGCGACCAGTTCCTCCGGGGTGCGGGCGGAGGCGAGCTCCTCCTGCGGTTCCAGCCCGAAGCGGCGCACCAGACGGTTCGCGGTGTTGTTCAGATGGCGGATCAGCGGGGCGAACGCGGCGGTGAAGCCGCGCTGCGGGCCGGCCACCGCCTTGGCGACGGTCAACGGGCTGGAGATCGCCCAGTTCTTCGGGACCAGCTCACCGACCACCATCAGCACGACCGTGGCGATCGTGACGCCCAGCAGCGTCGAGACCGTGGAGACCGCGCCGGCCGGCAGGCCGGCCGCCTGAAGCGGGCCGCGCAGCAGCGCGGCCAGCGACGGCTCGGCGAGCATGCCGATCACCAGCGAGGTCACCGTGATGCCCAACTGGGCGCCGGAAAGCTGGAAGGTCAGCGTGCGTACGGCCTTCAGGGCTCCCTCGGCACCGCGCTCACCGGCCGCGGCGGCGCGCTCCAGCTCACCGCGCTCGATCGTGGTCAGGGAGAACTCGGCCGCGACGAACACCGCACACGCCAAGGTGAGCGCCAGGGCCAGGAGCAGGAGCAGGACTTCGGTCACCGTGCCACCCCCGACCCCTCACAGATGTGCGGCGGGCGGGCAATGGCACGGCTGGGACTGGGAGGTTCACCCATGGCGGGTCTGCTGCTCCTTCTTGACTCATCGGATCGGGCGGATCCTGGTGCGGTTCGGTGAGGCGGCTACGCCCGGACCCCCATGGTAAAGGGGCGGCAAAGTCGCCCTGCGGGGACGGCTTCCGCCGCCCGCACGGGTGGTTTTCGGACGTTCCGCCGGGATGTCGTCCGTGCGGGCCACCTCACCCCTATGCTTCTACATGCGTGTAGATAACGCGAGGGGCGGGTCGGATGTTCCCGGGCCGCCCTGCGGGCGACGGGCAGGGACTGGAGGGGCGCGCACCGGTTTGAGCAACACGTCATCCGCAGGTCATGGCCACCCCGGCGGCACGTCGTCCGGCACATCCATTGATGTTTCCCCTGGGAGGGCTGTCGTGGCTTCGATCGACCTGGACAAGGTGCTGGACAAGGCGTGGGCGGACAAGAGCCTGCCGGAGATACTCGCCGCGCCGGTCTCCGCCCTGAAGGGGGTCTCGGACCGGCAGGGCGACCTCCTGCAGGAGGCGTTCGGCATCAAGACGGTCGCCGATCTGGCCGAGCTGAAGTACGCGCGCTGGGCGCAGGCCCTGGCCGCACTCGACACCTCCGCCAAGTAACCCACTCCGCCGGGCGGCGGACCCCCTCTCAGGGTCTGCCGCCCGGTGGGGCCAAGAACCGTACGTACACATGAAGGAGTGAACGCCACGATGGTGTTCAAGCGGCTGCTCGGCTCGCTCGGCGTGGGCGGGCCCACGGTGGACACGGTCCTGGATCCGGGCGCGGTGCTTCCCGGCGGGACCCTGAGCGGGCAGGTCCACCTCAGGGGCGGTGACGCGGACTTCACGATCGAGCACATCACCCTGGAGCTGGTGGCCCGCGTCGAGGCCGAGCACGACGGCGGGGAGTCCGAGGGCGCGGTCGTCTTCGAGCGGTTCACCGTCGGCGGCAGCTTCCGCCTCGCCGCCGGCGAACTGCACAGCGTGCCCTTCAGTGTGATGCTGCCGTGGGAGACCCCCATCACCGAGCTGTACGGGCAGGGTCTGGGCATCGTGCTCGGGGTGCGCACCGAGCTGGCGGTGGCGGGCGCGAAGGACAAGGGCGACCTCGACCAGCTCGCGGTGCGCCCGCTCCCCGCCCAGGAGGCGATCCTGGAGGCGCTCGGGCAGCTCGGTTTCGGCTTCAAGTCCGCGGACCTGGAGCTGGGGCGCATCGGCGGCACCGGCCAACAACTGCCCTTCTACCAGGAGATCGAGCTCACCCCGGCGCCGCAGTACGCGCACCAGATGAACGAGATCGAGGTGACCTTCCTGGCCGGTCCGGCCGGCGTGGAGGTGGTCCTGGAGGCCGACAAGCGCGGCGGACTCTTCTCCGGCAGCCACGACACGGTGTCCCGTTTCACCGTCAGCCACCAGGGCGTCGAGCAGATCGACTGGAGCGCCGAAGTCGACGGCTGGGTCCGCCAGATGGTCGAGCACCGCGCCTCCTACGGTTCTCACGGCTCGTACGGGCACGGCGAGTCGCACCACGGCGGCCACTACGGCCACGGCGCCCCCTACGCCGCCCACGGCAGCCACCCCCACAAGGACGAACACGGTCATGGCGAGGGCCACGGACACCGCTCGGGGCCCGGCATGGGAACCGTGGTAGCGGCCGGCGCGGCGGGCCTCGCCGTCGGTGTGGTCGGCGGCATGGTCGCGGCCGAAGTCGTGGACGAGGTCGGTGACTTCTTCGAGGGCGACGACGAGGACGAAGGGGACGACGAGGGCTGAGGAGCCCTCGCGCCCTTGCCATCCTGATAGCTTCTACATCAATGTAGAAGAAGCGGTTGTCCGGGCCGTACCCCGTCTCGGCCCGGTCTGCCCTGAGACGTGTGGAGTTGGCATGGCCCTGTGGGACCGCATCAAGGAGTCCGCATCGACGATGCAGACCCAACTGAACGCGAAGAAGAACGACCTCAAGAGCGGCGCCTTCCGTGACGCTTCCATGGCGATGTGCGCGCTGGTCGCCGCCGCGGACGGCACGATCGACCCGGCCGAGCGCCGCCGGGTGGCACAGCTGATCGCCACCAACGAAGTGCTGCAGAACTTCGACGCCATGGACCTCCAGCGTCGCTTCGAGGACAATCTGAACAAGCTGACGGCCGACTTCGACTTCGGCAAGGTCAGCGTGCTCCAGGAGATCGCCAAGGCGAAGAAGAAGCCCGCCGAGGCCCGCGCCGTGATCCAGATCGGCATCGTCATCGGCGGCGCCGACGGCGACTTCGACAAGACCGAGCAGGCGATCGTCCGTGAGGCGTGCTTCACCCTTGATCTGCCGCCGCACGAGTTCGACCTCTAAGCCCCAGACGGGGCAGGGAAGGGGACGAGTATGGAGATCTCCGGGATCATCAGTGCCCTCGTGATCGGCGTCATCGTGGGCACGCTGGGCCGACTGGCTCTGCCGGGCCGTCAGCGCATCGGCGTGCTGTGGACGATCGGCGTCGGTATCGCCGCGGCCTTCGTCGGCACCGGCATCGCCGCGGGCCTGGGAGTCGCGGACACCAAGGGCGTCGACTGGATCGAATGGCTCATCCAGATCGGACTCGCCGCCGTGGGCGTGGCCGCTCTCGAACGCTTCAAAGCCCGCCACTGACCTCGCAGCCGGACGGGGCGCTGCCGCCGGACGGGCGGCGGCACCCCTTCTCGCCATGCACGGCCGCCTCCGGCTACATCGGGGTGGCGGCGTGCAGGATGAGGAACAGGGTGACGGCCGCGTTCGCCGAGGACAGCGCCGATACGGTGGTGCCCGCGGCGGCTGTCCAGGCGGCCAGGCCCACCGTGGTGAAGACAGGCGGCCAGATCCGTGCGGCGGGAGCCGGTCCGAGCAGGGCGGCGACCCGACGCGGCACCGGACCGGGGGCCGCGAAGTGCGCGAGCGTGGCGATGGGCGCACCCCGGGAGATCAGCGCGGACTTGCCGATCGCCAGTGCCACGGTGCGCCGGCTGCCCACGGCGGTGGCCGCCTCCTCGTCCGCCCACCGTTCCGCGGAGTACGTGACGGCGGTCCGCAGCGGCCGCAGGAACGGGTTGGCCCGTGCGGCGAGCTGCACGGTGAGCAGGAAGCGGTGGTGGCGGCGGGCGAGATGTGCGCGCTCGTGGGCGAACAGGGCGCGGCGCTCGGCCGAACTGAGCCCGGCCAGCATTCCGGTGGTGACCACGATGCGGTTCCGCCTGCCGGGGAGCGCGTAGGCGTAAGGCAGTTCGTCGGGCAGCACCGCCACCGGCGTGCCCGGCAGGCCCGCGAGGGAGCGTTCGGCTCGGCGGCGCACACGGTGGTGGCGCCACGCCGTCCGCGTACAGGCGGCGAGCACCGCGATCAGGGCGGGGATGGCGGCCTTGCCCGCGATCTCGTCGTAGGGCAGCGCCTCGCGGACCTCTGGGTCGGACCAGCCGTCGGGCAGCGGGTTGCCGGGCAGCTGCGCGGTGCCGACCACCATCAGCAGGGCCAGGCACAGGGTGCTGCACACCGCGAGCACTCCGGCGACGGCCGACAGCAGCCAGGTCGCCGCCCTGGGGTGCAGATGCTGTTCGGCAAGGCGGGCGATGGGCCAGGCCGTTAACGGCAGCACCAGCGGCAGGAAGACGAAGACCCCCATGGCAGTTAGTCATCCTCCCGTTCGGAACCCTGGGCCAGGAGTTCGCGCAGCACCTGTTCGTCCCCCGGCGTCAGGCTGGTCAGGAAGCGGGCCAGGACCGCCTCCCGGTCGCTCTCGGCGTCCAGGACCCTCCGCATCCGCAACGCGGCCAGCCCGGCGGCGTCGGCGACGGCGGTCCACTCGAACGAACGGCCCGCCCGCCGACGGGCGACCGCGCCCTTGGCGTGCAGCCGGGTCAGGATGGTGATCACCGTGGTGTAGGCGAGGGTGCCGCCAAGGCGCTCCTGGACCCAGGCCACGGGAACCGCCCCGGGAGCCTGACCCAGCACGGCGAGCACCTGCCCCTCCAGCTCCCCCTGGCCGCGCCGACGCGGGGACTGCTCGGTACCGCCCCTGTTCTGGTCCGTCATACCGTCAACCTCCCCGTCTCCCGCACCCGCCTGCCGCCGCGGGAGCGGTTCATCGTACTGAGCCCGCCGCCCGCCCGCCCGACGCCGTTTCCCAGATGTCCACTTCCACGAGCCGGGTACGGGGCCCGCCCCGGCAGGGCGGGCCGTCAACTGCCGGTGCCCGTGCTTGTGGTGGGCCCAGTCTCAGCCGCAGCGACCGTTCCTCGTCCGGGGACGGTTCGGCGACGAACCGGCTGAGCAGGGCGCCCCGGTCACTCTCCTCGTCGAGGACCTGGTGCATGCACCGGGCAGCCGGCCCCGCCGCGTCGACGACGGCACCCCACACGGAGGAGCGCCCCTCGCGGCGACGAACCACGACCTGCCTGCCGTGCGACCGCGTCAGCGTGGTCACGACCGTGGTGCAGGCGAGGGCGGGGTCGACCTGTTCGCGTACCCAGCCGGCCGTCACCGGCCCCGGCGCCCCGACCAGGGCGGCCGGCACACCGGCCGCCGGACCGGCGGACGAGAGGAAGAGGTACGTGGACAGACAGCCTGGCGCGCACCCCGCGCACCCCGCGCACCCGCGCACCCCGCGGGCCCGATGCCCGACCCCAAGGACACCGGGCCCCCAACGGCTACGGCACACCCGGCAGGGCCGCTCAGGCAGGCGAACCGCTGCGCGTGACCGGCCGCCATGAACGTCATCGGCACCGGCAGCACGCCCGGGACAGACCACCGCCACCTGCCCGCCCGGCCTCGGACAGCGGGCACATTCGCTGAGCGCCCGCCTCACGACCTCCGTCTCCGTCACCACCGATCAGGACCCGGCCGCCACGCCCGGGAGGCGCCCCTCACCATCGGCTCCGGCCGCCCCGGCCTGCGCGGCTGACCAGCCCGGAACCACCACACCGTTCCTGAAAACTGAGCAGGAGTGAACCTGACTCAGCCGCACGCCCCGAACGGTCTTGAGCGCACTGGTCCCTGGCGTACTCAACCCCGAGGCAGCGACACGCATCCTGTGCGTGGTCCGATCCCGGGAGGCCGGTGTGCGACCTGGCCAAGTGGATACGGCCAGCGGCGACGGGGAGGCCCCGAACCATCTCTCCGGTGGAGCAAGAGCCCCGCACGCTGGCGCCATATCCGGCGTCCCATGATCGCGCGATCACGTCAACCCGGACCGCCCAGGGCGCCGCAAGCCAGGAAGCCGACCATCACACGATCGAGTCAAAGCGGCCTTATGCGCGCTCCTAGGCCAGCAGTTGCCGACCCCTGATCGGGCAGCGGCACGGACAGACTCAACAACACTCCTTCTCAACAACACTCCTTACAAACACTCCATCAAGTTCTACAGTGTTGTAGATTTCAGGTTCGGTCACTCAACGCCGGGCTCACACGCCCGGCCATGGGACACGGAAGGGATACGACATGGGTGTGAGCCTCTCCAAGGGCGGCAATGTCTCGCTGAGCAAGGAGGCGCCGGGCCTGACAGCCGTCCTGGTCGGCCTCGGGTGGGACGTCCGCACGACCACGGGCACCGACTACGACCTCGACGCCAGCGCCCTGCTGGTCAACGAGTCCGGCAAGGTGCTTTCCGACCGGCACTTCGTCTTCTTCAACAACCTGAAGAGCCCCGACGGCTCGGTGGAACACACCGGTGACAACCTCACCGGCGAAGGCGAGGGGGACGACGAGGTCATCAAGGTCAACCTGACCACCGTCCCCGCCGACGTCGCCCGGATCATCTTCCCCGTCTCCATCCACGACGCCGAGAACCGCGGCCACAGCTTCGGACAGGTCCGGGGGGCCTTCATCCGCGTCGTCAACCAGGCGGGCGGCTCCGAGCTGGCCCGCTACGACCTGTCCGAGGACGCCGCGACCGAGACCGCGATGGTCTTCGGCGAGCTCTACCGCAGCGGCGCGGAGTGGAAGTTCCGCGCCGTCGGTCAGGGCTACGCCTCCGGCCTGGCGGGCATCGCCGCCGACTTCGGCGTCAACGTCTGACTCACCGCCACGCGTCCGCGGGCGGACCCCGGACCGGTACGTCCGTCCCGCCCGCGACGAGCACATCCGCCGCCGGATGCCCGCCACGGATCGGCGCCGGCCCGCACATCGGGGACCTTCATGAACGAGCCCGGCCGCCTCGAAGCCGTCGACAGAGCCGACTTCGAACACACGCTGCACGAGGCACTGGGCGCCCCTGACATCCGTGAGGCCCTGCAGCAGCCGTGCGCACAGGTCACCGCCGAGCAGCTGCACGCCAGGGCACTGGCCGCGGCCGACACCATCGCTGCCGAAGCCTCCACCGAGTACGCCGCCCTGCTGCGGCTGCGGACCACACCCGCCCCGGCCCGCGGCGGCCGGCCCCAGCAGCCCGCGCACGCGACCGTCGGGGACGGACTGCTGGCGGCGCTGGCCGTACTCACTCCACTCCTGTCCGCAGCGGCGGCGGCCATATTCCTTCTCCTCGGGTACGGCATCCAGCTGGCCGGCGCTCAGCAGCCCCTCGCCATCGCACTGATCCGGACCGGCTGGATCACCGGGGCCATAGCGGTGCTCGCCGCCGCAGCAGCGGGCACGGCACTCGTGATCACCGCGGCCCGGCACCGCGCCACGTCCCGCCACCCGCAGCCGGACGCCGCCGCCCTCACCCAGGCCCACGCGGCGTGGCGGCGTGCCCTGCTGGAGCGCGGGCTGCTCCCGTTCCTGCGCCACCAGCTGCACCAGCCGCCCGCCGCCGCGCCGCAGCCCCGCCCGCTTCGCCTCCCGCACAGCGCGCTCGCCCCGGCTACAGCAGCCCGGACTTCACCGGCCCCACCCTCCCTTCCGGGACTGACACCGCCCCCGTGGGTGGGCACGCAGGCCGAAACGGTTCCGCCGCGCGAATGGCCGTATCCGCCAGGGCCGGGCGCGCCCCTGCCCACCATTTCTACAGTGCTGTAGATTCATGTGGGCCACCCCAACGCACCGCTGGGGCTGCGCACTTCGGACCCCGATCACCAGGAGGAAACCGGTGGGAATCACGCTGACCAAGGGCCAGCAGATCAGCCTGGAGAAGAGCGGCGGTCAACCACTCAGCGTCGTACGGATGGGACTGGGCTGGCAGGCTGCCCCCCGTAAAGGCTTCCTCGCCAGGCTGACCGCACGCGAGATCGACCTCGACGCCTCCGCGGTGCTCTTCGCCGGCAACGAGCCGGTCGACGTCGTCTTCTTCCAGCACCTGGTCAGCGACGACGGCTCGGTCCGCCACACCGGCGACAACCTCGTCGGTGGCGCCGGCCAGGGCGGCGACGACGAATCGATCCTCGTCGACCTGCTGCGCCTTCCCGCCCACGTCGACCAGATCGTCTTCACCGTCAACTCCTTCACCGGCCAGACCTTCGCCGAGGTGCAGAACGCCTTCTGCCGCCTCATCGACGAGAACACCGGCCAGGAACTGGCCCGCTACACCCTCTCCGGCGGGGGCTCCTACACCGCCCAGATCATGGCCAAGGTCCACCGCTCCAGCGGCGGATGGAACATGTCCGCCATCGGGGAACCGGCCAACGGCCGCACCTTCCAGGACCTGCTGCCCACCATCGCCAGCCACCTCTAGCCAACCTGCCGCCCGCCACCGAGGAGAAGACGAACACCCATGTTCGGCCTCAGCGAAATCGCCATCATCCTCATCATCGTCATATTGATCTTCGGTGCCAAGAAGCTCCCCGAACTCGCCCGCTCCATGGGCAAGTCGGCCCGCATTCTCAAGAGCGAGGCCAAGGCGATGAAGTCCGACCAGACGCCGCCCACCACACCGGAGGCGGCGTCGGACGAGGCCGCGGCCCCGCGCATCATCCGGGCCGCACCAGGTGACACCCCCGGTCGTCCCGCGGATCAGCCGGGCAACGACACACCGCGGACCTGACGCCCTGAACGACGCCATCGGCCGGCAGATCATCACGTTCAACCCAGCGACCACGTCGAGATCGTCGAGGACGGGGCCTTTCATATGCCCAGACGAGCACGCCTACCTCACCTATGACCAACTGGAGCGGCCGGCCCTTGCCGCGGGTGAGTACCGGCTGTTGATCCTCACCCTCGAGTACTGCGGCATCCGGTGGGCGGAGGCGTCCGCAGTGAAGGCCGGCCGTCTGTCGGTGCCCAAGCGTCGGATACGGATCGTGCAGAACTACACCGACGTCAAGGGCGTGCTGGCCCTGGGGCCGGTGAAGAACCACGAGAAGCGGTCCGTGCCGCTCCCTCGGTCGTTCGCCGACGAGTTGGGCACCCTCGGCCACGGGAAGTCGGCTGACGGCCTTCTGTTCACCGCCCCCGAGGGCGGACCGCTGCGGTACGCCAACTTCCGGGCGAGGGTGTTCGACCCGGCCGTGAAGGAGGCGGGCCTGGAGGGTATGGGCGTCACGCCGCACAAGCTGCGGTACACCGCGGCCTCCCTGAGCATCGCGGCCGGCGCCGACGTGAAGGTCGTACAGACGATGCTCGGGCACAAGGATGCGGCGATGACGCCGAACACGTACTCGCACTTGTGGCCCGACCGGCTTGACGAGGTGGCGGACACACTCGATGCCGGGCGGCAGGTCGCACCTGCCTTGGCGGATGCGTCGCTCACCGACGCTTAGCGATCAAAGTGACGTGTACTAGTACTAATGTGTACGACCCCCTAGTGATGATCTTGCTAGGGGGTCGACCCATTGGGCCGTTGACCAGCCTTTATGCGGCAGAGCCCCCTGTCGGATTCGAACCGACGACCTACGCATTACAAGTGCGTTGCTCTGGCCAGCTGAGCTAAGGAGGCGTGGTCCCTCGCGGGGACGCCCGTGCAGTGTACCCAGGTCGCAGGGTGTGATCGTCGAAAATTTCCGCGAAGTTCACAGGGGCCCGGGTACTGACAGACCCGGTGAACGGCAGGTACCGTCCTGACCCAATCCACTCCCGTGGACTACACCACCGCGGCACGGCCGTGGTGGATCACCACCTTTACAACGGATCGTCCGGCACGTTCCTGCCGGTGAAGGGGGCCTACGACCCATGGCCACAGTTACGTTCGACAAGGCGACCCGGATCTACCCGGGTTCCACGAAGCCCGCCGTGGACGGTCTCGACATCGAGATCGAGGACGGCGAGTTCCTCGTTCTGGTCGGCCCGTCCGGTTGCGGCAAGTCCACCTCGCTCCGCATGCTCGCGGGGCTCGAGGACGTCAACGGCGGCGCCATCCGCATCGGTGACCGCGACGTCACGCACCTGCCGCCGAAGGACCGGGACATCGCCATGGTGTTCCAGAACTACGCGCTCTACCCGCACATGACCGTCGCCGACAACATGGGCTTCGCCCTGAAGATCGCCGGCGTCAACAAGGCCGAGATCCGGCAGAAGGTCGAAGAGGCCGCGAAGATCCTCGACCTCACCGAGTACCTGGACCGCAAGCCGAAGGCCCTCTCCGGCGGTCAGCGCCAGCGTGTCGCGATGGGCCGCGCCATCGTGCGTGAGCCCCAGGTCTTCCTCATGGACGAGCCGCTGTCGAACCTCGACGCCAAGCTCCGCGTCTCGACCCGTACGCAGATCGCCTCGCTCCAGCGCCGTCTGGGCATCACCACGGTGTACGTCACCCACGACCAGGTCGAGGCCATGACGATGGGCGACCGCGTGGCGGTCCTCAAGGACGGCCTCCTCCAGCAGGTCGACTCGCCGCGCAACATGTACGACCGCCCGGCCAACCTCTTCGTCGCCGGCTTCATCGGCTCCCCGGCCATGAACCTGGTCGAGGTCCCGATCACCGACGGTGGCGTGAAGTTCGGCAACAGCGTCGTCCCGGTCAACCGTGACGCCCTGAAGGCCGCCTCCGACAAGGGTGACACCACGGTCACCGTCGGTGTCCGCCCGGAGCACTTCGACATCGTGGAGCACAACGGCGCCGCCGCCTCCGCCCTGTCGAAGGACGCCGAGGACGCCCCGGCCGGCCTCGCCGTCTCCGTCAACGTCGTCGAGGAGCTCGGCGCCGACGGTTACGTCTACGGCACCGCCGAGGTCGGCGGCGAGACCAAGGACCTCGTGGTCCGCGTCAACGGCCGTCAGGTCCCCGAGAAGGGCGCGACGCTGCACGTCGTCCCGCGTCCGGGCGAGACCCACGTGTTCTCGACCTCGACAGGCGAGCGCCTCACCGACTGACCTCCCGACAGGGTGGGCGCGGCCGTTCGCGAAACCACCGACCCGGGATAAATCACCCAGGTTGACGAAGAGGGCCCCGCGGATTTCCGCGGGGCCCTTTTTCACGTCGACAACTACCCCGGCAAATCAGCCCTTTTCGACCGCCGTGCGTCAACACGCCACCCTGGAACCGGCGCTGCGACATCCCCCGTATCGGTGACCTAATGTCGCCATATCACTACCCCGCGCTACCCTCACTCGCGTGAAGCACACCCACACCTACACCCAACGGACGCGGCGCGGCCCCGGCCCCGCCCGCCGGATCGGCCGTTCGCTGGCCCTGGTCCTGCCCGTCGTCCTGGTCCTCTCCGGCACCCTCGCGGTCACCAAGGTCCAATGGACCACCACGGACCCCGACCAATCGGTCCTCGCCGCCTCGGACGTGGCCGAGCTGGACTCCACCGAGCGCGCCAAGCCCCGCGCCCCGCACGAGGTGCTCCAGGACAAACTCCTGATGGAGCTCCAGGACGAGGACCCGGGAGTCGCCCTCACCCACCTCCAGGAAGCGGTGAACGAGCGCCCGTCGCTCGCGAAGCACTGCACCGCCATCGCCCGTGCCCTCGGCCGCGCCGCCGTCCGCGCCTACGGCCCCACCCGGGCCCAGGGCTTCGCCCGTCCCGTCTGCGACACCTCGTACGCGACCGGAGTGGCCGCCCAGTTCGCCTGACCACCCCGGCGATCCACCGGGGCACCCCACCCGGTGCCCCCCTCCGCGCCGATCCCAGGGCCGTGCTCCCGCGAACGGGGTGCCACGTACAGTTCGGGTCATGACCGATCCGAACGCCGCGTCGCGCCCCGTTCAAGCCGTGGTCCTCGCCGGTGGCCAGGGCTCCCGGCTGCGTCCGTACACCGACGACCGGCCCAAGCCCATGGTCGAGATCCCCGGTACGGGCACGCCGATCATCGGCCATCAGCTCGCCTGGCTCGCCGAGGAGGGCGTGACCGACGTGGTCGTCTCCTGCGGCCATCTCGCCGACGTCCTGCAGAAGTGGCTGGACTCCGCCGACCTGCCGGTCCGCGTCACCACGGTCGTCGAGACGGAGCCCCTGGGCCGAGGCGGGGGCCTCAAGTACGCCGCCGCGCACCTCCCGCACCCCGACCAGCCCTGGTACGCCACGAACGGCGACATCTGGACCCGCTTCTCGCTCCGCGACATGGCGGACTTCCACACCGAACGGGACGCCGTCGCCACGCTCGCCCTGGCGCGCCCGCGCATCCCCTGGGGCGCCGTGAAGACGGACGGCTTCGGCCGCGTCACGGACTTCATCGAGGCCCCGCCCACCACGTACGAGATCAACGCCGGCGTCTACGTGTTCTCCCCGGAGTTCACCGACCTCCTCCCGGCCCGGGGCGACCACGAACGCACCACGTTCCCCCGTCTCGCCCGAGAGCGCCGCCTCGCGGGCTTCCCCCTCCCCCAGGGCGCCTACTGGCGAGCCATCGACACGGCAAAGGACCTCACAGAGGCAGCAAAGGAACTGGCGTCCCAGACCCGCTAGACGGCCGCTCAGGGCCGGGGAGGGGCGCTGAGGGTTCGTGCCCGGTGAGCAGCTGTGCCGAGCGCTGAGCACCGCTGAGGGTCGGTGCGGCGATGAGGGGGCCCTCAGGGTCGGTGCGGGGCGCTGAGCGGCGGGTGAGGCTCGGTGACGGCGGTGAGCGGCGCTGAGACTGAGCAGTGGGCTGAGCGGCGCTGAGACTGAGCGGCGGCGCGGGTCGGTGCGGGTCGGTGAGGGCAGCTTTCAAAGCCGGGGCCCAGGCCCAGCGCCCGTCAGGGGCGGGGAACCGCGCGACCAGCCCCACCCAACCCGCACCCAACCCTCACCCGCCCCCAAACCGCTCCCCGGCTCCTAGGCACCCCGATGACGACCCGCACGAAACACACAACCGCCAACGCCAACGCCAACGGGCCCCACGCAGAACTCCACGCGGGGCCCATCACCACATCATTCACATCACCACAGCCGACCGACCCGGCCGACCTACCCGAGCAACCCCCCGACCAGCCCAGGCTGCTGCCCACCGGAAGAGCTCCCCCCGGTAGACCCTCCGGAGGACGTCGCCCCACCGGTCGCATCGCCGGAGGCACCGCTCGAACTGGGCCCCGCCGTCGTACTCGGCACCTGCTCCACCGGCGCCGACTGCTGCGGCGGCGCCTGCCCGGCCGTCCCCTGCGTCTGGCTCGGCTGCCCCCCGGTGACCGCCCCGGTGGACCGCGTGGCCCCCGGCGTGGTCGCCTCCTGCGAAGGCTTCGCGGACGTGGCGCCCGCGCTCGGCGAGTTGGACGCGGACGGGCTGTTCTCGCGCCGCGCACTCGGCTCACCCGGCAGCGGTGACCCCGGCAGCTCGTTGCGCGGCGCCTCCCCGGGCCCGGGAACGACGATCCGGTCGGCGTCCCGCACGGCCCCGCCGAGCAGGGACCCGACGAGCAGCGTCAGCCCGACGACGATCGCGGTCACGAGCGCGCCCCGGCGCAGTACGTACCGCCGCAGCTCCCAGATGTCGGCGCGCGGCCCGAGCGTGCGCCAGGCGCCGCCCGCGAGCCGTCCGTCGACCGAGTACACCGGCGCACCCGCGATGATCAGCGGGGACCAGGCGGCGAGGTAGATGATGTCGGGCGTCTCGTAGACGGGGACGGTCTTCCAGCTGACGGTGACGAGCAGCGCGGCCGACAGCAGCGCCCCGACTCCGGCCGCGACCCGCTGCCACAGTCCGAAGACGGTCAGCACGCCGACGATGACCTGGGCGAAGGCGATGACCAGCCCCGAGCCCACCGGGTGTTCGAGGGCGAACTGCCGCAGCGGCTCGGCGACTTCCCACGGGTGCAGCGTGTTCAGCCACTTCACCATGGAACCGCGCTTGCCGCCGTCGAAGTAGTGCGGGTCGCAGAGCTTGCCCATGCCGGCGTAGATGGAGATGAAACCGAGGAAGACCCGCAGCGGCAGCAGCACCACGCCGAGGTTCATCCGGCGACCGGGGTAATAGGCGTGCCGGACGGGCTCGTTGCCGGTCCGGCGCCCGCTCCGCCCTTCCTCGCCGTCGGCCCGGTCGTCGTACGGGTCCGTGAAGTCGTCGTCCCCGTAGGCGCCTTGGCCGGGTCCGTGACCCGCCTGGCCGTAGCGGGCCTCGTCGTAGGCGCTGTCGACCGTGCGCATCGCGGGGAGCAGCCGGGTGCCGTCGCCGGCGGCGTGGTCGCCGTGCGTGCGCTGGCTGCCGACGATGGGCGTCTCCACCGTCTCCACGGTCAAGTCGGCGCCGTACCGCCCACTTTCGGAGCCGTAGCGCCGGCCCCCGGTGTCGTAGCCGGCGCCGCCCGTGCCGTCGACGCGGGGGATGACCTGGGTCGAGCCCGTGTCGCCCAGCGGGTCGGGGAGACCGACGCCCGCGCCGCGCACCGCCTGGAGGAGCCGGTGGGCTCCGGTGTCGTCGGGCGCGGACTTCCCGCTCCAGACGACCGGCGCGCGCCGGCGCCCGGCGGCGGGCGCACCGGAACGCCCCGCCGTGCCCACGACGGGGATGCGCGTGGTGTCCTCGGTGACGCTCAGGTGCCGTGCGATACGCGGGGACGCCCGCGTGGAGGCGCCCAACTGCACGCGGAAGCTCGCGTGGTTGACGATGACCTGCGCCGGATCGCTCGGCACCTTCACCATGCTCAGCGCGGGAGCGTCGTCGAATCCCGAGTCGAATTTCGACGAACGGTCCCCCGTGGGTGTGCGGGGTGTTCTGGTGTCCACACTCATCTAACCGAGTGACGTGTCGTTAGGACACTGCTTTGACCGCCCCGATCTGTCCGGACCCCGTCAAGGTGATCCAGAACATCCCGAACCCCCAGCTAGGGCCGTTTCGGCCCTGTCTCAGGCCCTGCGCCGCGCCGCCTCGTACAGCACAACTCCCGCCGCCACACCGGCGTTCAGCGACTCGGCGCCACCCGGCATGGGGATCCGCACCCGGAAGTCGCACGTCTCGCCGACGAGGCGGGACAGGCCCTTGCCCTCGCTGCCGACGACGATCACGACGGGCCCCTCCAGGGCCTCCAGTTCCCCCACCTCGGCCTCGCCGTCGGCGGCGAGCCCGACCACGACGACACCGGCCTTCTTGTACGCCTCCAGGGCGCGCGTGAGGTTGGTGGCGCGCGCGACGGGCGTACGGGCGGCCGTACCGGCGGACGTCTTCCACGCACCGGCGGTCATCCCGGCCGCGCGCCGCTCGGGCACGACGACACCGTGGCCGCCGAACGCGGAGACGGACCGGACGACGGCACCGAGGTTGCGCGGGTCGGTCACCCCGTCGAGGGCGACGATCAGCGGGTCCTCGCCCTCGTCGTACGCGGCGGCCACCAGGTCCTCGGGGTGCGCGTACTCGTAGGGCGGCACCTGGAGGACGAGCCCCTGGTGGTTGAGCCCGTTGGTCATGCGGTCCAGCTCGGGGCGGGGGGCCTCCATGAGGTTGATGCCACCGCGCTCGGCCGCGAGCTGGAGCGCCTCGCGCACCCGCTCGTCGTTGTCGATGAACTGCTGGACGTAGAGCGTCGAGGCGGGCACGCCCTCGCGCAGTGCCTCGACGACCGGGTTGCGGCCCACGACCATCTCGGACGTGCCCTTGCCGCCCCGGCCACGCGGCGCGGGGCGGCGCGCGGCCTGCCTCGCCTTGGCGTTGGCGATGCGGTTCGCCTTGTGCTTCTTGCGCATCTCGGCGGGCGGCGTCGGACCCTTGCCCTCGAGACCCTTGCGCCGCTGGCCGCCACTGCCGACCTGCGCGCCCTTCTTGCCGGACATGCGGCGGTTGTTAGCGGCCATGACCTACCCGTCTCCTGAGAAGCGTGCGTGTGTACGAATCTGTATGCGCATGAGCGTGTGTGCTCGACGCGGTGTGCTCACCAAGCATGGTGTGCTCAATGCAGTGTGCCGCCCGGAGGCCCGGGCGGCACAATCGATCAAGGTGACCGGACGTCCGCTCAGCGCGGGCCGAGCGTCCAGCGCGGGCCGTCCGGGCTGTCCTCGATGACCAGACCGGACTGGTTGAGCTGGTCACGGATGGCGTCGGCGGTGGCCCAGTCCTTACGAGCGCGCGCCGCCTCCCGCTGCTGCAGGACCAGCCCGACGAGGCTGTCGACGACTCCGTGCAGGTCCTCGCCGCGCTCGCCGCCGTCACCGGCCCAGTGCGCGTCCAGCGGGTCGAGGCCCAGCACACCGAGCATGGCCCGCACCTCGGCGAGCCGTGCCACCGCCTCTTCCTTGTCGTCGGCGGCCAGCGCGCTGTTGCCCTGCCGGACCGTGGTGTGCACGATGGCGAGCGCCTGCGGCACCCCGAGGTCGTCGTCCATCGCCTCGGCGAACGCCGACGGCACCTCGGACGCGGGCTCGACGATCCCGCCGGCCTTCTCGACGACCCGCTGTACGAACCCCTCGATCCGCGCGAACGCCGACTCGGCCTCGCGCAGGGCGTCCTCGCTGTACTCGATCATCGACCGGTAGTGCGGGGTGCCCAGGTAGTACCGGAGCACGATGGGCCGCCAGTGCTTGACCATCTCGGAGACGAGGACGCTGTTCCCCAGCGACTTGGACATCTTCTCGCCGCTCATGGTGACCCAGGCGTTGTGCACCCAGTACGTGGCGAAGTCGTCGCCGAAGGCCTTGGCCTGCGCGATCTCGTTCTCGTGGTGCGGGAAGATCAGGTCGAGGCCGCCGCCGTGGATGTCGAAGGCGCTGCCCAGGTACTTGTGGGCCATGGCCGAGCACTCCAGGTGCCACCCCGGCCGCCCCCGCCCCCAGGGCGTCTCCCAGGTCGGCTCCCCCGGCTTCGCCGACTTCCACATGGCGAAGTCCCGCGGGTCGCGCTTGCCGGTCTCGCCCTCGCCCGAGGGCTGGAGCAGATTGTCGAGCTCCTGGTTGGACAGCTGCAGATACCCGGGGAAGGACCGCACGTCGAAGTAGACGTTCCCGTCGGCCTCGTACGCGTGTCCGCGCTCGATCAGCCCGCGCATCATCTCGACCATCTCGGTCACGTGCCCGGTGGCACGGGGCTCGTAGGTCGGCGGCAGGCAACCGAGCACGCCGTACCCGTCGTTGAACGCGCGCTCGTTCTCGTACCCGATCGACCACCACGGCCGGCCCTGGTCGGCCGCCTTCGTGATGATCTTGTCGTCGATGTCCGTGACGTTCCGGATGAAGGTCACGTCGTACCCGCGGTACTCGAACCACCGGCGCATGATGTCGAAGTTGAGCCCCGACCGGATGTGCCCGATGTGCGGGGCCGCCTGCACCGTGGCGCCACACAGGTAGATCGAGACGCAACCCGGCGTGAGCGGGGCGAAGTCACGGATCTGCCGGGCGCTGGTGTCGTACAGGCGAATAGTCACGCACCCAAGCGT
Source organism: Streptomyces sp. MNU76 (assembly GCF_020982545.1). GTDB lineage: Bacteria > Actinomycetota > Actinomycetes > Streptomycetales > Streptomycetaceae > Streptomyces. Next base: position 139,920 of record NZ_JAJKLK010000023.1, read on the forward strand.
AGTGGCCCACCACCCATGCCCCGAGCCCTTCACCCCGAGGACGACAGATTCGTGACGTATGCCCACCGGCGCCGGCACTCCTCGACGGGCCGCAGGCCCAAAAAGGGGCGTGGGGAACTGCGCGACCAGCCCCCACCGAACCCGCACGTCCCCACCCACCCCGCGCGGAGCGCGAAAGGGGTCGAAGGGCGCAGCCCCTGGGGAAGGGACGGGTAGGGGCGGCAGGGGCGAGAAACCCGGGTTCACCCCACCCGCACGACCAACGCCGTGGCCACCGCCATCAACCCCTCACCCCGCCCGGGAAACCCCAGCCCGTCCGTCGTCGCCCCCGACACCGACACCGGCGCCCCCACAACCTCCGACAGCACCCGCTGCGCCTCGTCCCGCCGCTTCCCGATCTTCGGCCGGGCCCCCACCACCTGCACCGCCACGTTCCCGATGACGAACCCCCGGCCCGCACGATCCGCGCCGCCTCCGCCAGCAACGTCACCCCGGACGCCCCGGACCACTCCGGCCGCCCGGTCCCGAAATGCTGCCCCAGATCCCCATCCCGGCCGCGGAGAACAACGCGTTGCACGCCGCGTGCGCCACGACGTCCGCGTCGGAGTGCCCGGCCAGCCCCGGCCCTCCCCTCCCACTTCAGCCCGGCGCACCACAGCTCCCGCCCCTCCTCGAAGGCGTGGATGTCAGTACCGATCCCGACCTGCGGCAACACCACGGAACCCGGCAACGACACCGGCGTCGCCCCGGAATCCTCAGCAGCCACCGACGAACCCGTAGCCCCCGTCGAACCCTCAGAACCCACCGTCGAGCCTCCTGCGCGCCAGAACCGCCTCCGCGAGCACCAGGTCCAGCGGCCTGGTCACCTTGAACGCCTCCTCGTGCCCCGGCACGACCACGACGCCGAGCCCGAGCCGCTCCACCATGCTCGCGTCGTCGGTGACCTCCCCGGTGACCGTCTCGTGCGCCCGCACGAGGGTCTCCCGGTGGAATCCCTGCGGCGTCTGCACGGCGCGCAGCCGCGCCCGCTCGGGCGTGGCGACGACCGGCTCCGGCGCCCCCGGCGCGTCCGCCGGCTCGACCTCCTTGACCGTGTCCGCGAGCGGCAGCGCGGGAACGACGGCCGGCGCCCCGTCCCGTACGGCCTCGATGACCGCGTCGACCGTGTCGACGGGCACCAGCGGACGGGCCGCGTCGTGGACGAGGACGGTGTCGTAGCCGGGCGGCAGCGCGTCCAGGCCGAGCTTCACCGACTCCTGGCGCGACTCACCCCCGGGCACGACGAGGAAGTCCGTCCGCTCGGGCAGCGCGTGCGCGTCGAGGAGGGTCTTGACCTCGGGGGCGCCGTCGGGCGGCGCCACCACGATGACCAGGGAGACGGCACGGGACGCGGCCATGGCCCGCACCGCGTGGATCAGCATCGGGGTGCCGTTCAGCGCACGCAGCGCTTTGGGGGCGCCCGGGCCGAGGCGTACGCCCCGGCCGGCGGCCGGGATCACAGCCGCCGTACGGGTTGCCGCACGGGCTGCGGTACCGGTTCCGGAAGGCGAAGGGCGCGAATCGTCAGACATCGGTTCCTGTCAGGTTTGTGTGCTCGGCCTACGTGGGTATGGCCACAGCGTGCCGGGCGCGACACCTTGACCGGACCCTTCCGTGACATCTGGTCGAGCCAGCTGCCCGGGCCCGGCACGCCAAGTACGAGTACGGCGTACTCATGAGCACCGGGGCACGCCAGGTATCGCCAAGTATCAGGGACCTCTTCAGGCGTACGACATCCGGGTACGAACATGCCGCAGCGCCCGGCGACATCACCTACGTCATCGGGCACCGCGGCATTTCGATGTGCTGCTGCACTGAACCACTGAGCGGGCTGGCTGCCTGCCTCAGGTCAGTTCGGTAACGCAGTCAGTTCAGGACGCGAGAACCTCGTCGAGCAGAGCCTCGGCCTTGTCCTCGTTGGTGTTCTCCGCGAGGGCGAGCTCGCTCACCAGGATCTGGCGGGCCTTGGCGAGCATGCGCTTCTCACCGGCGGACAGTCCGCGCTCGCGCTCACGACGCCACAGGTCACGCACGACTTCCGCGACCTTGATGACATCGCCGGAGGCGAGCTTCTCCAGGTTTGCCTTGTAGCGACGCGACCAGTTCGTGGGCTCCTCGGCATACGGTGCGCGCAGCACCTCGAAGACCCGGTCCAGGCCGTCCTGACCGACCACATCACGTACGCCGACGAACTCCGCATTGTCCGCTGGCACACGCACCGTCAGGTCGCCCTGAGCGACCTTGAGCACCAAGTAGGTCTTGTCCACGCCTTTGATCTGGCGAGTTTCGATGGCCTCGATCAGCGCGGCCCCGTGATGGGGATAGACCACGGTGTCGCCAACCTTGAACGTCATGTGACAGGTACCCCTTCCGTGGCTATCCAGGGTAACACGGATACGGCGGGTTCTGAATGGCGTTTTCGCAGGTCAGGGCATATCTCGGGGCTTGACAACTGCAACAGGAACGTGCTTCGGGACCCGAACGGGAGAGGGTATTCGCAGGTGGGAGCGGCTCTCCGGGCGGAGTGAAACGCGTACGTTACACGCATCCGGAGGACGCCGGGGGCATCCTAACGTCCCGCTTTGTCCGGCTCCAGATGTGCGACTTCCGCTACTCCGTTCGGTGTGTGGAGTCGGGTACAAGACGATTCCGGAATTGATCAAGGAGTTCGATCCACGGGCCCTCTTCCGCCGTTACCGGATCGTGTTCTTGCGCGTTCCGGCGGTGTTCTGGCGGTGTTCTGGCAGTTGATCGATTTTTCGTGGCGGCACACATTCCTGGGCGGATTTCCAGGACGCGGCGCCGACGAGATCGAGGGTGGTTTTGCGAATGCCGACCGGGACGGCCGTGACGTGTCCGTCAATTGCTTCCGGTGACATGTCGGGGACTTGGGGAGGGTCGGGTGCGGCGGCGACGGGACGGCTCGGTAACCTAAGGCCGCTACAGACCACGTACCGCCCACGTTCTAGGAGTTGCCGCCGCCGTGAGCAGCAGCCTTCGACGCGGCGCCCTCGCCGCCGCCGCCATCGCGTTCTCGATCGCCTCACTCGCCGCGTGCGCCGCCGGCAGCAACGCCCAGACGCTGGAGATCAAGCCGGACAACGCCGCCACCAGCGTCGGCGACATCAAGATCCAGAACGCCATCGTGGTCACCCAGCCCGGCACCGAGACCGAGGGCCCCGCCGTCGTCTCCGCGACGCTCTTCAACGCCGCCTCGACCGACCAGACGCTGGACTCCGTCACCGTCGAGGGCGCCGGCACCGTCGAGCTCACCCCGGCGAAGGGCAAGGGCAAGGGCGGCAAGGTCGTCGTCCCGGCCGGCGGCTCCGTGATCCTGGGCGGCGAGGGCAACGCCTCCGCCGTCCTGTCGGACGTCACCGACGCGGTCAAGGACGGCAACGCCCAGAAGGTCACCTTCGAGTTCAGCGAGACCGGCCAGGTCGCCCTGCGCGCCTTCGTGGTCCCCGCCGAGCACTACTTCGAGAAGTGGGGCCCGACGGACATCCCCGAGGCTCCCGCCGCCAGCGCCTCCCCGTCGGAGGAGACCACCGGCTCCCCGTCTCCTGACGGCACGGGCTCGCCGTCCCCGGACGGCACGGCCGCCGAGGAGGGCACCGCCGCCGGTTCGACGGCCTCGCCGTCCACCTCGGCCGCCGAGGAGACCACGGGCCGCTGAGGCCGCCAGGGGTCACCCCGAGTACATACGCCGAAGGGCGGCACCCCTCCAGGGGTGCCGCCCTTCGGCGTATGCGTGTCCGTTCGGTGTCCGTGGGGCCCGGGGCCGTGGGGTCCCGTGTGCGTCCCTCGGCCTACGGCTCGAACTTGTACCCCAGTCCGCGCACCGTCACCAGGTATCGCGGCGCGCCGGGGTCCGGCTCGATCTTGGCGCGCAGGCGCTTGACGTGGACGTCGAGGGTCTTGGTGTCGCCCACGTAGTCGGCGCCCCAGACGCGGTCGATGAGCTGCATTCGGGTCAGGACGCGGCCGGCGTTCCGCAGCAGCATTTCGAGCAGGTCGAACTCCTTGAGGGGGAGGTCGACCTTGGAGCCCGAGACAGTGACCACGTGACGGTCGACGTCCATCCGGACGGGACCGGCCTCCAGCGCGGCCGGGGTGACCTCCTCGGGCTCGCCGCGGCGGCGCAGTACGGCCCGGATGCGGGCGACGAGCTCGCGGGAGGAGAAGGGCTTGGTGACATAGTCATCGGCTCCTATTTCCAGGCCCACGACCTTGTCGATCTCGCTGTCCTTGGCGGTCACCATGATCACCGGGACATTTGAACGGCCGCGCAGCTGACGGCAGACCTCGGTACCCGGCAGCCCGGGCAGCATCAGGTCGAGCAGGACGAGGTCGGCTCCATTGCGCTCGAACTCGTCGAGGCCGTCGGGCCCGGTGGTCGCGATGGCGACCTCGAAGCCCTCTTTGCGGAGCATGTAGGACAGGGCGTCGGAGAAGGACTCCTCGTCCTCGACGACGAGCACTCGGGTCACGGAAGGACCTCCGGGGCGGGAAGCGGTCCGTACGGTTCGTACGGGGATCTGTCGGTGTGAGGCTGTCCGTCCTCGTCGTCGAGGTCCGGGTACTGGGCGGCGCGGTCACGGGACTTGCCCGCCTCCGGCAGCCTGAGCGTGAACGTGGAGCCCTGTCCCTCCGAGCTCCACACCGTGACCTCCCCGCCGTGCGAGGCGGCCACGTGCTTGACGATCGCGAGACCGAGGCCCGTACCGCCGGTCTGGCGGGAGCGGGCCGGGTCCACGCGGTAGAAGCGCTCGAAGATGCGCTCCTTGTCCTTGTCCGAGATGCCGATGCCCTGGTCGGTCACGGCGATCTCGATGTGGTCCCCACCGGGGGCGGTCACCCGGCGTGCGGCTATGCCGACGCGGGTGCGGGCCGGGGAGTAGTTGACAGCGTTCTCCACGAGGTTGCCGAGCGCGGCGGCCAGCTGACCGCGGTTGCCCCAGACGCGCAGCTCGGCCGTGCCGCCCGCCCGTCGCCCGCCGCCACCCTGTTCGAGCCCTTCGGGCGCCCCTGTATTCGAGGCCATGGTGATCTGCTTGGTGCCGGCCTGGTGGCGGCAGCGGTCGACGGCCTCGGCGACCAGCTCGTCCACCCGAACGGGCTCGGCGTCCTCCAGCGGGTCGTCGTTCTGCACCCGGGAGAGGTCGATCAGCTCCTGCACGAGGTTGGTGAGCCGGGTGGCCTCGATCTGCATACGCCCGGCGAAGCGTTCCACCGCCTCGGGGTCGTCCGAGGCCCCCATGACGGCCTCGGAGAGGAGGGAGAGCGCGCCGACGGGCGTCTTCAGCTCATGGCTGACGTTCGCGACGAAGTCCCGCCGCACGGCCTCTATCCGGCGGGCCTCGGTGAGGTCCTCGACCAGGAGCAGTACGAGCCGGGAGCCGAGCGGCGCGACGCGCGCGGAGACGGCGAGGGCCTCGCCGCGACCCGTGCCGCGCCGGGGCAGGTCCAGCTCGACCTGCCGTATCTCGCCGTCACGGCGGGTGTCGCGGGCCATCTTGAGCATCGGCTCGATGGAGAGCTTGCCGCCCCGCACCAGCCCGAGGGCGTAAGCGGCGGAGCTGGCCTTGACGACGGCGTCCGACTCGTCGAGCACGACGGCGGAGGAGCGGAGCACGGACAGCACGGTGTCGACGCCGGGCGGCAGCACCAGGTCGGTGTGCAGGGAGGTTCGGGTCGGACGCTTCTGCTCGCGCTCGCTGAAGCGGAACGCCAGCATGGCGATGACGCCGGTGAGCACTCCGGCGATCGCTGCCGCTGCGGCGACCGCCGCGTTCACGTCCATGCATCCAGGTTAGGCACGAGGTCGGACATCCCCACAGCGATCGGAGGGCGACCTCGAACACTCGTCGCCCAGAGTTCACCTTGGAGCCAGTATTGGTTCATTTGGGGTGGCGGAAACGGACGCGTAAGGGCCGGAACGTGGGAGCGTGGGAATCGTCCGGGACTCCCGGTCACCGTTCGCCGTCGCCGTTCCACGCGGTGGTCGGGGTACGACCGTACCGGCCCGGCCTGGCGGGTCGGCTTCCGGAACGGCTTTCCTGGTTACCCACGAGCAGACGTACGTAAGAGAGGGACACCCTGATGCGGGACGCGTACCACGAGGAACTTGACTCGATCGGTGAGGGCCTGGTCGAGATGGCCCGACTGGTGGGGTCGGCGATCGGTCGCGCCACGACGGCGATGCTCGACGCCGACCTGAAGCTGGCCGAGAGCGTGATCGAGGCCGACAAGAAGGTCGACGACCTCCAGCACGACCTGGAGGCCCGCGCGATAGCCCTGCTGGCCCGGCAGCAGCCGGTGGCGACAGATCTTCGTATCGTCGTGACGTCGCTGCGGATGTCGGCCGACCTGGAGCGCTCGGGCGACCTCGCCCAGCACGTGGCCAAGCTGACCCGGCTGCGCTTCCCCGAGCGCGCGGTCCCGCGCGACCTGCACGCCACGATCCTGGAGATGGGCCAGCTCGCGCAGCGGCTGATGGCGAAGGCAGCCGAGGTCATCATCACCAAGGACGTCGACCTGGCGCTCCAGCTGGAGAGCGACGACGACGCGATGGACCTGCTCCACCGCACCCTCTTCCAGCACCTCATGGACGACCGCTGGAAGCACGGCATCGAGACCGCCGTCGACGTCACCCTCCTCGGCCGCTACTACGAGCGCTTCGCCGACCACGCGGTGTCGGTCGCGAAGCGGGTGGTGTACCTGGTGACGGGCGAACACGCGGACGAACTCCAGGCGGACATCCAGCCGGTGCAGCCGGTCGCGGGGGTGGAGGGGCGTAAGGGGCGGCGGAGCTGCGGAGCGGCGGTGGTGGCCGTGGGGAGGCCGCCGAGAGCAGCGGGTGCGCCGGGGCCGCGGTATCCGGCGCGCCGCGGTAGCGGGGCTCCGGCGCTCGAACATGGGGCAGGGCGTGTGGACGCCTCTGTGCGCCGTTGATGCGCCCGGCTGAACGGGCTTGGAATAGGGCAGGCAAGGGGCAGGCAAGAAAGAGCCCGTTCCCTGCGCTTCCTTGTCTTCCGTGCCTCGCCTTCCGTGCTTCGCCTTCCATCCCTTCGAGGAGGGACCATGGCCGAATCCCCCGCCAGCCCCAGCACGCCGGACCCGACACAGGTCCGGGACACCCATCAGCCCGTCGACCGCAAGATCCTGCCTCTCTTCGGTGCCTGCGGATGCGGGTCCGGATGCGGGTGCGGGTGCCAGTCCGGCAATCCGTGCCAGTGCGGCTGACGCCGACCAGCCGCGGGCGCGTCTGCGCGGTGGGCGAGTGAAGGGGCCTGTCTCTGACAACGGGCCCCTTCACTCATGTCCGGCGCCGGCGCCGATGTCGACATCGACATCGACATCGACATTTCGGCTGCGGCTGCGGAGTCGCCCGTACGGCCGTAAGGGCGCAGCATGAGGAGGGGAGGGAGCACAAGGCACAGGCAGGCACCAGGCACTGAGGAGGTGCGGGTGATGACCAAGTTCATGGACGTCCACCACAACATGAAGGGCATCACGGAGGACCAGCTGCGTGCGGCGCACAACGCCGACCTCGACATCGAGAAGGACGAGAACGTCCACTTCGAACGCGCCTGGGCCGACCCCACGTCGGGCACCGTGTACTGCCTCTCGGAGGCCCCCTCCGCCGACGCGGTCCAGCGCATCCACGAACGCGCGGGCCACAAGGCGGACGAGATCCATCCGGTTCCCCTGATGATCTAGGCGGTACGGCGCGGACGAGCCGGCGCAACGAGCGCGCGCAAGCGCTGGGTCAGCGGCGTTCGCCTCCGCGCGCTCTGTCCGACGACACTAGCCGGGTGGAACCATCCCCATGCCGGAACCGGCCGGGACCGGCGGGAACAAGGGGGTACTGCACATGTCCGTAGTGATGTCGATGCACTGGCCAGAGGTGACCCCGGAGCAGTACGACACCGTGCGGGACGCGGTCGACTGGGAGGGGGTACCGGCGGCCGGGGGCCAGATCCACGTGGCCTGGTTCGACGACCAGGGGATGCATGTCGTCGACGTGTGGGAGTCCCAGCAGGCGTTCGAAGCGTTCTTCGCCGAGCGTCTGGCCCCCGTACTCGAAAAAGCGGGCCTCCAGGGCACCCCCCACACCACCTTCAGCCCCCTCCACCGCCGCTTCGTCGCACCGACCATCGAGGGAGCGGCATAACCCGACACGCTCCACGACGACAAATGCCCCCACCTGCGAAGAAGCCGCAGGTAGGGGGCCTGCACTACTCGGGTTACTTCTCTGCTCTGCTTACTTCTTCTTGCCCTGGGTCTTGCCGGGGATCTTGGTGAGCTGGGTTTTTGCTGGTCAGGGGCGGTGGGCTCGTGCGCCTGGTGGTGGTCGTTGGTCGTTGTTGGCCACTGTTGAGCGTCCTCGGACGGCCCAGGGACGGCCCAGGCAACGGCCCGTTCGGCGGCCTACGAGCTGATGGGCAACTCTCGTGCTCGCTGGCGTGCTTGGGCTCGTATCTCCTTCAGGCGACTGTGGAACGCGTTGTGGCGGTTCTGGTCGAGGTTCAGTGGGAGGTCGAGCTGGGAGATGAGCTGTGACTCCAGGTCCCACGGTTCGCTCTGCTCGATCCAGCACACCCGCGCGTTGTCCGCCATCCACTGGCTCAGGGTGGCTTCGCCGGCCTTGCCGAAGGTCATCCGCTTGCCGCTGCCCACGCGGCGCAGCTCAAGGCCGAGCAGGCATCCGAGGGTGAGCCGCAGTGTCGAGCCGGCCGCGTTGCCCCGGTAGTGGTAGCGCACCCGCTTGCGCAGGTTCTGCGTGCTGGTCCGGTTCGCCATGAACCGCGGGGCTATACCGACGTACAGCAGGCGGGCAGCGTCCAGGTCGGGGTGGGGCGGCTGCTCGAAGTGCCACCCGTAGACCCCTGCTGCCGCCGGTACAGGACTCGGACGTACCAAGACCTCCTGCGCCGACCACAACTGATGGGGACTGACGAGAGCGGTAGCTTCCACGGCATCTCCAGGCGCGCGACGGCTGATCGTCGCAGGCTACTGGTCGCCGCTGACAGCGTCCCTCGCCTGCGTAGCTGCGTGACATCAGCTTGGGAAGCTGCGGGCATTTGGTGGCCGTTCCGGGCGCTGAGCTGGACGAAGGGTGGGGGAGCGGCCTTGGCGGGGCGCGGCTGCTTTCACCGTGGTTCCCCGTTGTTCCCCGCTCGTTCTGGTGCGCTAGTGGTGCGCACCGGGCCCATCCATAGTCCGGCCCGCTCGGTTCAGGCCTTCTCGCCGAGGTGAGCGCACTACCGTCGGGCATATGAAGGTCCGTCACAACGTACGTGCGGTTCTGCTCGATGGCGGTCAGCTGGTGTTCCTGCGCTGAGGATGGCCGGGCGGCACCTCCTACACGACCGTCGGTGGGGGCGTCGAAGCTGAGGATGCCTATCTCGAAGCGGCTCTACGCCGTGAGGTGATGGAAGAGATCGGTGCCACGATCGGCCCGGCGAGCGAGTATGGGCTCCAGCTGCGGACGTTGTCGTTGTCAGCGCGAGGGCGCAGAATGGCCCGGTGGCAGAGCAGCAGCCGCGGCGGAAGCCGCTCGTTCATCCGAAGCCAACCCCGACGACGGTGAAGCAGCTGTACGGGACAGCGTTCCGGTGCGCGAAGCCCGGCTGTCTGAGACCGCTCTATCGGATGAATGACGACACTGGAGAGTGGCTCCTCAACAGCAGCGTCGCCCACATTCATGCCCGCAGCGAGGGCGGTCCGCGATGGGCCCCAGAAATGTCCGCGTCGGAGAATCAGCGTGCATCGAATCTGCTTCCACTCTGCAATGATCACGCCGCCGAGATTGACGATACTCCAGAACACTATCCGGCAGATCTGCTTCGAGAGTGGAAGAGTGAGCAGTTGCAGGAGTACCGAAACCTGAATCGCTCGTGGCCGGTGAACGACGCACAGGCAGAGGAGATCTCGGCGGTATCTTTCGACCCTCGCCAGGCCGGGATCACGCATGCTGGTTCGGGTGCGGTGATCGGTGCAGTCCGTTGTTCAGGACTGATGGTAGAGACGGCTCGTTCGCGGCGTCTGCAGGCTTCCGAAGTTGTGGACGCATGGAATGCTGTGCGCGACCGGGCGACTCGAACGATGCCCGTGTTCGACCAGAATGGTGAGCGGCTGCGAGTTGAGCCGCCACGAATCGAGACTGACCCGATAAGGGCGGCTCTGCTGGATTCCTTGAACGGGGCACGGGCGGCCCTGCAGGATTACATGGTTCTACTCGTTGCCGAACTGCACGCTGTGCAAGCTGCCAGCCCGAAGCTGGGCCCCTGGTGCAACTGGGTAGAGCAGGCAGCGCGGCAGCTCACCCACGCAGTTGGTCGCTGGGAGAACCCCCCTGAGCCTGACGGCAAGGTGCCGTCAGAGGCGGCGATGGAGTTGACCCGGGCGGCGCAGATGCTTGCCGGTGCCTGGCGCGGGGACGACGTTACTGAGCCCCCACTATCGCTGACATTGCTTCAATCCCAGGACGACGAGACTGATCTTGCGCGTGAGGCGCGGCTGCATCGCGAACTGCTTGACCGGGCCAAGCCGTGGAGCAGAGTGACGCACCGACAGTTCGATGCTGACCTCTATGAAGAACTCGTGTGTGCGGCAGGCAACGTGGCCCATCTGCCGCAGTTGCTATCGCTATTGCCTGTGGGCCTGGAAACGACCACGCGACTCGCCGCGGGAGTGGCGCGCAACGTTGATGACTCTACCCTGCGGGTGCTAATCGATCGGGCTGGCGAAATCCGTCCTTTGGCTGTTGCGGGATTTCTTCTGAAGCACTTGGCCATCATGGCCGGAGAAACTGACCGTGGTGAAATCCGCGACGCAGCGCACGAGAAAGTCCGGCAGATTTTGCTGGCTGAGCAGTGGCAAGATGTGGAAGTCTGGGAGGCAAATCAGGCATATGTCCTGCATCTGCTGCACTGGACCGCACAGTTCAGTGACCCCAGCCGGGTACGTATGACCCTGGAGTCGGCTCTTGAGCAAGATGCTGATTTGTTGCCGCTGTTGCTCGCTGGCGTGGCGCAGTGGAGTGAGCCATTCGACGATGGTCGGGGAGGAGTGATAAGAGGACCGTCGTCTCGAATCGACCGTCTGCCAGACTGGGTCCCGACCACCTTCGTCTTGGCCTTGATCAGTGAACGAATGCCAGACGTAGTGGCTGCGGACGAAGACACATGCGAGCGATACACAGACGAAGCTGAACGTTACGCCTCCCAGGTTCTGTGGCTGGCGGCCGGCAACCCGTCACCCTGGTGAACGCTGGCGTTCATCGGTGCACATGACTCGCCAACGATGGCACTGGCCAACGACTTTCGGCCTCGTTGCCTGGTAGATCTACTACCGCCTGGCAGTCGCCGCACAGCTCACCCAACTCCCATCACAGCCAGATCAGCATCACCATGGACGTGGACGCGCACGGCGTGCAGGACACTCAGCGCGAGGCAATCAGCCACATGGATCGGCTGCTCAAGCGGCGGCCGGTTGTGAGTGACCGTCCTCGTTGATGTCAAAAGTGGATGTCAAAGGCCCCGGATCATGATCGGTCTGGGCCTTTGCGCTGGTGCCTCGGCAGGATTCGAACCTGCGACACCCGCTTTAGGAGAGAGGCTGGGGCGTCGTGCCGATGACCTGGGGCTTCGATGACTGGTGAGATGCCCAGCAACTCGACCGCTAGACACCCTCGTTGACCGTGACTGACCGCTGCATCTGACACGGCAGTGGCACGAACCTCAGCCGACGACAGCCAGCCACGACGGCGGGTGCGCCGGCCGACCAGGCGCGCGTATGCCTCGCTGCACCCCCACCGCCCTCCGCCACGCTGCCGCTGTCGTCGACCAGAGCAAGCCGCGACGGCCGTCCCGTAACGACGGTGCCTGAGCCCTCAGCTTGGGAAGATTAGTCCTGCGGATGCTGGAACGCGGTCCTTGTAGTCGGGTCGCCCGGGGGTGAGATTCCCCCGGGCGACCCGACTACAGGCAGCCTGTACAACTGACCTGTGCAGGTGCCAGGTTGACAAAGAGATCCGCTTGACGTGACCCTGACCACAGCTGAATTCCGTGGCTGGGGACATCCCTGCGACATAGAGTTGCGGCAGCCCTCGTTCACGATCAGTGAGGGGCACGCCAAGGACAGCGCGACCGCGATCAGCGAAACGTCCACGGATGGGCCGGGGCCACCAGCTGCACACGCAAGGGGGGCGTAGAGCGCTGATCACCGGATGGACGCGCATTCCACGTAAAGGACTGCGACAAGAAGGAATCGCCAGGGAGTGCGGTCCGCACACGAGGGGTCGGCGTCCAGAACGGAACCATCAGACGCATGGAGAGCCTGAAACTTTACGCGCCTCCCCAAGGATCGCACACTACTTCACGCAACACGGTTCACTGGAATCAATACCAAATATTCACTTCACTCACTCTCGGAATGCGGGATTGTTGACGCAGTTGAAGTGAAGGGGGAAATCACATGAGACACCACATTCTAAGAAGGCTGGACAGGGCACGTCGGGCCAGAACAAGCAGGACCCCTGTTCATGCAGTGGTGCTCTGCATCACTGTCGCCACACTCACACTCCTCGGTCACGCCACCACCGCCACCGCCGACTCCCGGGGCAATTCATCAGTGGACAATAAAGAGATCCGCTGGGAGGACGAGACGAAATTCGATGACGCTCGGAAATGGGCACATACCGCCTGGAACAATAAGAAGTACAACCTGACAACCATCAAGATCGCTCCGGATGAATGGGACACCATCACCGACCTTGAGTGGCGCGACGAGAACCGCAGCGATGTCAGATGGGTTGGCGCCTGGGGTGGACTACCGGGCGCGGACAGAATCTACCTGAACAAGCACTTTCTCGACACGGGAAAGAAGTACGGCAAGAAGGGTTGGCGCCGGAAAGCAGCTGCGCACGAACTCGGCCATGCACTCGGCTTCAACCACAAGGTCAACGGAACACTCATGTCAAAGACCATCGGCTACATCCCCGCAAACGCCCGGCCGACCGCAACTGACCGCAAGGCATACCACGACCTCTGGGACTGATCAATGACAAAGAAAAAGACCATCCTCATGTCCGTGACCGCAGCCGTGATTCTAGGTGCGTGCGGCATCGGCGCCACCGTCTACTGGAACGAATACGAGCCAGACATTCCCGAGACCGGGGAGATGCATCTGACGTACGACGTCGATTTCTCCGTAGACGAGAACCTTGCAGGCGGCGCCCAGGATCTCTTCTACGGAAAGGTCACGGCTCTGAAGGGCCAGAAGGACCTTGGCATGGGTCCCGAGACCCAGTTCGCGGTCGCAGTGCAGCGCGTCTTCAAGGGAGATGTCACCGGCACCATCGTCGTCAACCAGCAGGGTGGCACCACCGATGAAGGAACCGTTGTCCTTCCTGAGGGCGACAAGCTACTGCAAGTGGGAAAGCGTTACCTGTTCGCCACGAACTACCACGAGGAGCAGCGATTCAACACGCTGATTCCTGTTTATGGCGACCAGTTGATCCCTGATACCGAGGCCCCGGCCCCTGGCGCGCCAGACGCTGACGGCGACGGGCAGTCCACTATGTCGGACCGGTGGACGGCAGCGGTCAAGAACCAGAATGACCTCTCCTCCGCACCCCCGGAGGTTGAGCCGACCGAGGAGCCGGACGAGGACCCGACGCCGAAAGCCAGTCCCTGACGGCAGCCGCCGCAAAACCCGGAGATCCGCCCCTGCCCACGTGTTCCGAAATCGAGCACCTGAAGGGGTCTGTACGGTGAGCGGTGTAACTCCCGAGCTGGAAGCGACAGTTGATGACTGACGTGGCGAGTGATATCGGGGCCGGGGAGGCCGTTGTGAGTGGGGCGGGCGCCGTGGATGACGGGCTGGTCGCCGAGCTGGTGGCCCGGGCCCGGGCCGGTGGGGTGAAGCTCACCGGGGAGGGCGGCCTGCTGCAGCAGCTGACGAAGCGGGTGCTGGAGTCCGCGCTGGAAGGCGAACTCACCGATCATCTGGGGCACGAGTTCGGTGAGCGGGCCGGGGGGCGGCCGGGAGAACTACCGCAACGGGCACCGGCCCAAGACGGTGATCACCGAGTCGGGGCCGGTCGAGATCGCGGTGCCGCGGGACCGGGCCGGGTCGTTCGAGCCGCAGCTGGTCAAGAAGCGGCAGCGGCGTCTGGGCGGGGTGGACGAGATGGTCCTGTCGCTGTCGGCGAAAGGGCTCACGCACGGGGAGATCTCCGCGCATCTCGCCGAGGTGTACGGCGCGGAGATCTCCAAGTCCACCATCTCCACGATCACCGACAGCGTGATGGCCGGCATGACGGAATGGCAGAACCGTCCCCTGGACAGCGTCTACCCGGTCGTCTTCATCGACTGTGTGAACGTGAAGGTCAGGGACGGGCAGGTCGCCAACCGGCCCGTCTACATGGCGGTGGCGGTCACCGCCGAGGGACACCGGGACATCCTGGGCCTGTGGATCGGCGACGGCGGTGAAGGTGCAAAGTACTGGCTTCAGGTCCTGACCGAGGTCAAGAACCGCGGCGCGGCCGATGTCCTGATGCTGGTCTGCGACGGTCTGACCGGCCTCCCGGACGCCGTGAATACGGTCTGGCCTGCGACGATCGTCCAGACCTGTGTCGTTCACCTATTGAGGAACAGCTTTCGTTACGCGGCCCGGCAGGACTGGGAGAAGATCGCGAAGGCGCTCAGGCCCGTCTATACCGCGCCGACCGAGGAGGCCGCGCTGGAGCGGTTCGTGGAGTTCACTGACACCTGGGGCGGGAAGTATCCGGCGATCGTCCGGCTCTGGGAGGCGGCCTGGGCGGAGTTCGTGCCTTTCCTCCGGTTCGATGTGGAGATCCGCAAGATCGTCTGCACCACGAACGCGATCGAGAGCATCAACGCGCGGATCCGCAAGGCCGTCCGGGCCCGAGGGCACTTCCCAACCGACCAGGCCGCTCTCAAGTGCGTCTACCTGGCCGTCATGAGCCTGGACCCGACCGGCACCGGACGCAAACGCTGGACCATGCGCTGGAAGGCCGCACTCCAAGCCTTCGACATCACCTTCGACGGCCGGCTCACCGCCGGACGCCGCTGAACAAAACCGACTGAGTTCCACCGTTCGCTACACAGACCCGCACGACGTCGACACCACGACCGGCGAGATCGGCCGCGTCCTCCACCACCTCGACTCCACCGACCTCCCGGCCGGCCAACTCCTCGTCCGCTGCAACAACCGCCGTACGACTCGGTGCGCGGCCTGCTCCGAGGTCTACCGGCGCGACACCTTCCACCTGATCACCTCCGGCCTGCGCGGCGGCAAGGGCACCCCCGAACACGTCGCCACCCACCCCCGCGTCTTCGCCACCTTCACCGCACCGAGCTTCGGACCGGTCCACAACCGGCCCTCCAGCGGACGGCCCTGCCGCTGCGGCACCCGCCACGACCAGGACGACGCCCAACTCGGCACCGCGCTCGCCCCAGACACTTACGACTACGAAGCGGCCGTTCTCTGGAACGCCCACGCCGGTCCGCTCTGGCGACGCTTCTCCACCTACCTGCGCCGAGAGGTCGCCAAGCGCGCTGGCCTGTCACAACGCCGGTTTCGCGACCACGCCCGCGTCTCCTTCGCCAAGGTCGCCGAGTACCAAAAGCGCGGCGCCTTCCACTTCCACGCCGTCATCCGCATCGACGGCCCCACCGGCGGCGACAC
This sequence comes from Streptomyces sp. MNU76, assembly GCF_020982545.1. Classification (GTDB taxonomy): domain Bacteria; phylum Actinomycetota; class Actinomycetes; order Streptomycetales; family Streptomycetaceae; genus Streptomyces. The sequence goes on from NZ_JAJKLK010000023.1 coordinate 155,679, forward strand.
CCCACCCCCGGCCTGGGCCACCGCCGAACTGCTCACCGACGCCATCGAAACAGCGGCGGCCAAGGTCCGAGTCGACGGCCCGGTCATCGACGGACGCGCCCACACCTTCACCTTCGGCCGCCAACTCGACGTCCGCGCCATCCGCTCCGCCGACTTCAACGACGGCCAGGAGCTGACCGAACGCGCGGTCGCCGCGTACATCGCCAAGTACGCCACCAAGGGCGCCGAGACCGCCACGGGAGCTCTCGACCGGCCGTTGAAGTTCGCCGCCGAGCTGGCCCAGCTCGACATCAGCGACCACGCCCGCCGACTCATCCGAACCGCCTGGTTCCTCGGCGCACGCAAGGATCTCGAACACCTCCGCCTGCGCGCCTGGGCCCACATGCTCGGCTTCCGCGGCCACTTCTCCACCAAGTCCCGCCGCTACTCCACCACCCTCGGCGCCCTCCGTCACGCCCGCGCCGAATGGCGCCGCGCCCAAGCCGCAACGGCCAACGGACCCGCGCCCGACACGACGTACGTCCTCGCGCACTGGGTCTTCGCCGGAACCGGACTCTCCGACACCGAAGCCTGGCTTGCCTCATCGCTCGAACCCGCCCCCGGAACAGAAGGAGAGCCGACCCATGGCTAAGCGCCATCTCGCCGTTGTAGAAGCGGCAGCCGAACCGCACGCTCTGCCTTCGCGGTACCTGACTCCTCTGGACGTTGCCGAGATCCTGGGCGTGCCGGTCGAGACGGTCTACCAGTGGCGGCGGAAGCGCACTGGGCCGCGTGGCTTCCGGGTTGGCCGGCATCTGCGCTACGACCCCGTGGACGTGCGGGCCTGGGTCGAGTCCCTGATGGAAGGGGCTGCTGCCTGATGGCCGGGCACATCCAAGACCGCTGGTACAGGACGGAGACCGGGCCGGACGGGAAGGCTCGCAAGGTCAAGACGGAGCGGTACGGCACTGGGTCCCGTTACCGGGCCCGGTACATCGGGCCGGACGGTACCGAGAAGTCCAAGAGCTTCCCCGACCGGCAGAAGCGGCTCGCTGATCAGTGGCTGGCGCACACTGAGGCCGACATGGCGCGCGGGCAGTACATCGACCCGCGTGCGGCTCGGATCACCTTCGAGCAGTACGCCGAGAAGTGGGTGACTCACGCGCCGGATCCGAACACCCAGGCGTCGATGGAGTCACAGCTTCGGCTACACGCCTTCCCCTACCTGGGCTCGCGTCCGCTCGGCTCCTTCCAGCCTGCTCACATCCGTGACTGGGTCGGGAAGCTGCAAGAGAACGGTGTCCGGGGTTCGTACGCCCGGACGATCTACTCCAACGTGCGTGCCGCGCTGAGTGCGGCCGTGGACGACGGGCATCTCCCCCGGAATCCGTGTGCTGCCCGCTCGGTCCGGCCGCCGACGGTGGACGTCAAGCGCGTCGCTCCCTGGACGCCGGAACGGGTCTTCGCCGTGCGGGCCGCCATGCCTGAGCGGTACCAAGCCATGGTCGACCTGGGTGGCGGCTGCGGGCTCCGCCAGGGGGAGATCCTTGGCGTCGCCGTCGACGCGATCGACTTCGAGTCGGACACGCTTCACGTGGTCCAGCAACTGAAGCTGAGCCGGAGCAAGGCGGTGTTCGCTCCGCCCAAGGGCGGCAAGCTGCGGGATGTGCCGCTTCCTGGGCCTGTCGCTGATGCGCTCCGGGAGCAAATGAAGCGGTTCCCGCCGGTCGAGATCACCTTGCCGTGGAAGGTGGCGGACGGGCCTGCGGTGAGCAAGCGGCTGATCTTCACCGGGCCTCGTGGCGGGCATGTCTGGCGCACGTCGCTCAACGAGGAAGCGTGGAAACCAGCGCTCGCCGCTGCCGGGGTCATCCCGGTCCGGCAGCGCGGCCAGCCCTACGCCGAGTCCCGCGAGAACGGCATGCACGCGCTCCGGCACTTCTACGCCTCGGTGCTCCTGGACGCTGGCGAGAACATCAAGGCTCTCGCCGAGTACCTGGGGCACTCCGACCCCGGCCTCACTCTGCGTGTGTACGCGCACCTCATGCCGTCCAGCCAGGAGCGCACCCGCAAGGCGATAGCTGCCGTATTCACCTGATGCGGCATACCGGGAAAGAGCCTCAGACCAACCGCCAGTGAACAATTCCTCAGCCCGCAATACGGGAGCTAGCATTTGGAATCACCACACGTGAATGCTGTACACGCAGCGGAATTACCGAAGCTAGCATTTGGAATCACCACACGTGAATGCTGTACACGCAGCGGAATTACCGAAGCTAGCATTTGGAATCACCACACGTGAACGCTGTACACGCAAGGACATGCCAAAGTCCAGGTTCATCCCTGCCGACCGGTAGCCCCTGACGAGCGGGCGAGTGCGCGGCTAGGTGACCTGATGGACCACTCCCACCCAGCAGTTAGACCTGGGTTTTTCAGCAACTCATCTCCCTCCTCGCACGAGCCCGTATCGCTCCAACGGAGAAACGTACGACCACGCTGACGGTTTTAGCTGCGGATTTGTAGCGGCACTCATTAGGCCGCTAAAGTCCACCCAGCCGTCGAGAGAACAAGAGAAGGGCCGCTCACGGGCATGAGCGGCCCCTCGCCCGTCGGCACATTTGTTCACCAGCACAATAGGAGAAGCAATGCCACCTACGGAGAGGCCCATGGTGCCACGACGCGGACTGCGTATCGACCTCATCCCGCGTGAACTGCCTCTGGGCCTCATCGGCCTCGGCGGCGCAACGCTCGCCGTGTGGGTCGGCGCCGAACCCGTCGCTGTCCTCCCACTGGCCTTCCTCGTGTCGGTCAGGGTGAGACTCCACCGCATCTGAGCCCGACGGCCCAGAGACGGCCCCAGCACAACAACGAGCCCCCTACCAGCGGACAACCCGCAGGTAGGGGGCTTGATCAGCTCTGGTTACTTCTTCTTGCCCTGGTTCTTGACTGCCTCGATTGCGGCCGCTGCTGCTTCCGGGTCGAGGTAGGTGCCGCCGGGGTTCAGGGGCTTGAAGTCGGCGTCGAGTTCGTAGGCGAGGGGGATGCCGGTCGGGATGTTGAGGCCCGCGATGTCGGCGTCCGAGATGCCGTCGAGGTGCTTGACCAGGGCGCGGAGGCTGTTGCCGTGGGCGGCGACGAGGACCGTGCGGCCGGCCAGGAGGTCGGGGACGATGCCGTCGTACCAGTACGGCAGCATGCGGGTGACGACGTCCTTGAGGCACTCCGTGCGGGGGCGCAGCTCCGGCGGGATGGTCGCGTAGCGCGCGTCCGACGCCTGGGAGAACTCCGAGTCGTCCGCGAGCGGCGGCGGCGGGGTGTCGTACGAGCGGCGCCACAGCATGAACTGCTCCTCGCCGAACTCGGCCAGGGTCTGCGCCTTGTCCTTGCCCTGGAGGGCCCCGTAGTGGCGCTCGTTCAGGCGCCAGCTGCGGTGGACCGGGATCCAGTGGCGGTCGGCGGACTCGAGGGCCAGCTGCGCGGTGCGGATGGCGCGTCGCTGGAGGGAGGTGTGCAGCACGTCCGGGAGCAGGCCGGCGTCCTTCAGCAGCTCACCGCCGCGCGTCGCCTCCTTCTCGCCCTTCGGAGTGAGGTTGACGTCCACCCAGCCGGTGAACAGGTTCTTCTCGTTCCACTCGCTCTCGCCGTGGCGGAGGAGGATCAGCTTGTACGGTGCGTCGGCCATGGCCCCGAGCGTAATCGACGGCCGGGAACCACCACACGGGTGGCCGACAGGCGGACAGGGCCGACACGTGGGGGGGGGGACCGGGTTCCGCTCTGTCCGGTTCCCCTACCCGTCGGCTTACGCCCCCGACAGTTGACTGGGGTTGTTAATTGGGTGGCTCGTCTCTCGTTCGCGTTCGTAAGTTGTGTTCACTGCTTTAGCCGCTTACGTCCGTGGGGGAACCGCATGCCACTCGTCGCCGCCAGACGTGCTGTCCGGGAAACGGTGTCGGGGCTTCCCCGCGAGTTCTGGTGGCTGTGGACCAGCACCCTGGTGAACCGCCTCGGCGCCTTCGTCGCGACCTTCATGGCGCTGTACCTGACCCTGGACCGTGGGTACTCCGCCTCCTACGCCGGACTCGTCGCCTCGCTGCACGGGCTCGGCGGCGTCGTCTCGTCACTCGGCGGTGGGGTCATGGCCGACCGGCTCGGGCGGCGGCCAACCCTGCTCGTCGCACAGGTCTCGACGGCCCTGTCCGTCGCACTCCTCGGCTTCGTCCAGGACCCCGTCGCGATCGCCGCCGTCGCCTTCCTCGTCGGCGCCGCCAGCAACGCGTCCCGCCCGGCCGTCCAGGCGATGATGGCCGACATCGTCCGGCCCGAGGACCGCGTCCGCGCGTTCTCCCTCAACTACTGGGCCATCAACCTCGGCTTCGCCGTCTCCTCCATGGCCGCCGGTTTCATCGCCGAGGTCAGTTATCGCGCCGGGTTCCTGATCGAGGCCGGGATGACGCTGACCTGCGCGATCCTCGTCTTCCTGAAGCTGCCGGAGTCGCGGCCGGAGAGCGGGACGGCGGCGGGGAAAGCCGGCGTCACGGACGCGGTCGGGCTCGGGACCGTGGTGCGCGACGGGCGGTTCATGGGTGTCGTCGGGCTGTCCTTCCTCGTCGCACTGATCTTCCAGCAGGGGTCCGTGGGGCTGCCGGTCGCGATGGGCGAGGCGGGCTTCACTCCGGCGGACTACGGTCTCGCCATCGCCGTCAACGGGGTGCTGATCGTCGCCCTGCAGATCCCGGTCACCCGGTTCATCGAGCACCGGGACCCGGGACGGCTCCTCGTCGTCTCGTCCGTGCTCGCCGGGTACGGCTTCGGCCTCACCGCCTTCGCCGGGTCGATCGGGGTCTTCGCCCTCACCGTGTGCGTCTGGACCCTCGCCGAGATCGTCAACGCACCGACCCAGACCGGGGTCGTCGTCCGCCTCTCGCCCGCACAGGGGCGTGGCCGTTACCAGGGCATGTACACGATGTCGTGGTCCGTCGCCGCGCTGGTCGCTCCGCTCATGTCCGGTGTCGTCATCGACCGGTGGGGCGCGGAGTGGCTGTGGGGGCTGTGCGCGGTGATCGGGACCGTGGCGGGGGTCGGGTACTGGGCGCTCATGCGTCGGATGCCGGCATCGGAGGACGGAGCCGCGGCGCCTGCCGCCGTACCGGTGGAGCAGCAGCCCTGCGGCGGGGAGCCGGTCCCTGGACAGCCGGCCCCTGGACAGCGGGTCCCTGGGCAGCCGGGCGGTCAGAAGCCGGGCGGCGAGAAGCCGGGCGGTGAGAAGCCGGGTGGCGGGCGAGCCGCCGTGGGGGAGGTCGCCGACGCGGTCTGAGGACCTCCGGCACGGTCTCACGGGTGCATCCGCGCCCCCTTCACCACCTTGTCCACCCCGTTGCGCGGGCCGTACACCGCCAACCCCACCAGGTCCAGCTCCCCCGTCGCCACGGACCGTACGGCTGCCCGGTTGTCGTGGTCGTTGCCGGTGGCGAACAGGTCGGACGTGAAGAGCGCGCGGGGGAGGGCGCGGGACAGTACGCGCGCGTGCGCCGCCTTCAGGACCTCCTTCGTCGCCTCGAAGACGAGGACCGGCTGCCGGAACATCGGGAGGTAGGCCACCTTGTCGGCGTCCTCGTACGGCTCGCCGATCACCTCGGGGATGGTCGGGCCGATGCCGCTGACCAGGAAGGACGTGACGTTGAGGCGCTGCCAGGTCGCGAGGTCGTCGCGGAGGAGGACGGCGATCTTGGTGTCGCAACGGGTGGTGGGCGGCGGCGTACTCGCGGGGGCCGCGGTCGACACGGAGGACATGGCAGTCATAGAGGGCACGGAGGTCGCGGAGGGCACGGAGGTCGCCTCAAGGGGCTCGTCGAAGGGCTCTTCGGAGCGCTCTTCGGAGGGCTCGCTGTTCATGGGATGAGACTGCCGATCGCCGGGCAGCCCCGTCTTGTACGTTCTTTGCATGGGTACCCAGCGGCCCGGTTCCCCCCGGCGTGACGTCACCGCCTGGCGGCCGCGCGTGCCCGGTGTCGTCGAGGTCTTCCACGCGCACTACACCGAGTACGCGTACCCCATGCATGTGCACGACGTGTGGACGCTGTTGATCGTGGACGACGGGGCCGTGCGCTACGAGTTGGACCGGCATGAACACGGGACGCCCCACGACACGGTGTCGTTGTTGCCGCCGTTCGTGCCGCACAACGGCGCGCCGGTGACGGAGCGGGGCTTCCGCAAGCGGGTGCTGTACCTGGATCCGGACGCGCCCCTGGCCGCGCTGGACGCGAGCCTCGTCGGGGCGGCGGTGGACGGGCCGGACCTGCCAGATCCCGTACTGCGGCGGCGGGTGGGGCAGTTGCACGCGGCGCTCGCGCGGCCCGGCGACGAGTTGGAGGCGGAGAGCCGGCTGGCGCTGGTCGGGGAACGGTTGCGGGGGCATCTGCGGCCGGCGGCTCCGGCGGGGGGTGTGGCGGGGACCGCTCCCGCCGGGCGTGCCGTCGCGCATCGGCTCCGTGAGCTTCTCGACGAGCGGGTCACGGACGGGATCACGCTGGAGGAGGCCGCGGGAACGGTCCAGGCCCACCCCTCGCATCTCGTACGGGCGTTCGGCGCAGCCTTCGGCATCGCGCCGCACCAGTACCTAATGTCCCGGCGGGTCGAGCGGGCCAGGCGGCTGCTGTTGGAGGGTGTGCGGCCGGGCGAGGCGGCGGCGATGGCCGGGTTCTACGACCAGGCGCACCTGACGCGGCACTTCAGGCGGTGGGTGGGGGTCACCCCTGGTCGCTATCGGAACGGTCGCCCGCCACGTCCCGGGTCAGATGGCTGAACGCGTCCAGATTGCGGGTCGGTTCGCCCCGGGAGACGCGCCAGGCGTACTCCCTGCGGATCGCGGAGGCGAAGCCCAGCTCCAGGAGGGTGTTGAAGGCGCCGTCGGCCGCTTCCAGGACCTGGCCGAGGAGGCCGTCGATGCCCTCGGGGGTGACGGCGGCGAGCGGCAGCCGGGCGGTGACGTAGATGTCGCCGAGCGGGTCGACGGCGTAACTCACGCCGTACAGCTTGAGGTTGCGCTCCAGGAGCCAGCGGTGGACGCCCGCCTCGTTCTCGTCGGGGTGGCGGATCACGAAGGCGTTGAGGGAGAGGGAGTGCCGACCGACGATCAGGGAGACGGTCGTGGAGAGCTTGCGGGTGCCGGGGAGTTTCACGACGTAGGAACCCGGGTCCGGGCTCTCCCACTCCAGCTCGGCCTCGTTGAGGACCTGCTCGATGATCGACGCTTCGTCAGCCATGGGGCGAGGGTACCCGCCGGTACGCGGGGGTCGACTGCGGAGCCGCGGCCGGGCCCCGGGGCTCACCCGTGGTGGCCCCTGGCCCGGGGGCGGCGGTAGTCGTGCATGGCCGCCGTGTACACGTCCGCGGTGGCGGCGGCCGAGGTGTCCCAGCCGAAGGACTCGGCGTGGCGGGCGGCGGCCGCGCCCATGCGGGCGGTCAGCTCGGGGGCGTCGGCGAAATCGCGGAGCACGCGCGCGTACGCGGCGGGATCGTGGCCCTGGACCAGGAAGCCCGTCTCCGTGTCCCGCACGGCGACCGGTAGACCGCCCACCGAGGCCGCCAGCACCGGCGTACCGGCCGCCTGCGCCTCGATGGCGACCAGCCCGAAGGACTCGCTGTACGACGGCATGACCAGCACGGACGCCGCCCGGAACCAGTCCGCGAGCTGCTCCTGCCCGACGGGCGGCCGGAACCGTACGACATCGGCGATGCCGAGCCGCGCGGCCAGCTTCTGCAAGCCCTCCGGCTTGGCGAGCCCGCTGCCGCTCGGCCCGCCGACCACCGGTACGACGATCCTCGACCGCAGCTCGGGGCGCTCGGCGAGGAGGACGGCGACGGCGCGGAGCAGGACGTCGGGGGCCTTCAGGGGCTGGATACGGCCGGCGAAGAGCGGGATCAGGGCGTCCTGGGGCAGACCGAGGCGGGCCCGGGCCGCGGCGCGGCCGTCGGCGGGACGGAAACGGTCGAGGTTGACGCCCGGGTGGACGACGGCGACCTTGGCCGGGTCGGCCTCGTAGTGGCGTACGAGTTCGTCGGCCTCCTCGGCCGTGTTGGCTATGAGGCGGTCGGCGGCGCGGACGATCTGGGTCTCGCCGATGACGCGTGCGGCGGGTTCGGGGGTGTCGCCGGCGGCGAGCGCGGCGTTCTTGACCTTGGCCATCGTGTGCATGGCGTGCACCAGGGGGACGCCCCAGCGCTGGGCGGCGAGCCAGCCGACGTGGCCGGAGAGCCAGTAGTGCGAGTGGACCAGGTCGTAGTGGCCGGGGCGGTGGCCCGCCCACGCCTGCATCACGCCGTGCGTGAAAGCGCAGAGCTGGGCCGGCAGCTCCTCCTTGGCCAGCCCCTCGTACGGGCCCGCGTCGACATGCCGGACCAGGACGCCGGGCGCCAGCTCGACCGCGGGGGGCAGGGCGCCGGTGGTGGCCCGGGTGAAGATCTCCACCTCGATGCCCTGGGCGGCCAGCCGCTGCGCCAGCTCCACGATGTAGACGTTCATCCCGCCCGCGTCGCCCGTGCCGGGCTGGTGCAGCGGTGACGTGTGCACCGAGAGCATCGCGACCCGGCGCGGCCTGCGGTGCAGCCGAAGCCGCCCCGCGCCGGCCGGGGAACGTCGCCCGAGCCTGCTGACGTAGTGGCTCACGTGGCGTTCCTCCTCGCTCCGGGCATGCCGTCGGGAGGGCGTGGGGTCCCTCTCGGGAGGGGGAACACCGGAGGAGGCCGTTCCATTTCCCCTTTGCGCAATTATTACCTAGCTTCGCTCAACCGTTCGAGTACCTGAGTGCGTGGGGGCGTGGCGGCCGGGGTGTGGCGGCCTGGGCGCGGGAGGGGCGTGGGAGCGTGGTGGCATGAGCTGAGCTCGCTGGGAGTGGGGGCACGCCCCCCCGGGAGGCGGACATACGCTCACCTCATGGCCAGACCAGTCGGCACCGTGACGCGTGGCACCACCAACCCCAACCGGCTGCGTCGCATGGACCGCTGGATCGCGGCGACGCACGGTGCCGCACTCCGCCGCGCCACCGCCCCCCTCGCCGTCGACCTCGGTTACGGCGCCGCCCCTTGGACCGCCGTCGAACTGCTCCGCCGCCTCCGCACGGCGGCACCCCGCACTCAAGTCGTCGGCATCGAGATCGACCCGGCCAGGGTCACCGCGGCCCAGCCCTATGCGTGCGAGGGTCTGACCTTCCGGCACGGCGGCTTCGAGGTACCGGTGCCGGGCCGCCCCACCCTCATCCGGGCGGCGAACGTGCTCCGGCAGTACGACGAGGACGAGGTCGCCGCCGTCTGGGAACGCCTGTGCGCCCGCCTCGAACCGGCCGCACCGCCCTCTCCCCGCCCGCCCCATCCCACTCCAGGCGCGCACACCCCAGGCCCTCGCACCACGGACCTCCGCGCCGCGAGCCCCCACTCCCCACCGCCTCGTACCCCTCCGGGGGTCTGCTCGTCGAGGGCACCTGCGACGAGATCGGCCGCCGGCACGTCTGGGTCGCCCTCGGCCCGGAGGGCCCCCGTACGGTCACCTTCGCCACCCGGCTCGGCTCCCTGGACCGCCCCTCCGATCTCGCCGAACGCCTCCCCAAGGCACTCATCCACCGCAACGTCCCCGGCGAACCGGTGCACGCGTTCCTCCGCGATTTCGACCGCGCCTGGGCGGCCGCGGCGCCCTACGCCTCGTACGGAGCCCGGCAGCGCTGGATCCGCACGATCCGCACGCTCAGCGCGGACTGGCCGGTACGGGACGGGGTCTCGCGCTGGCGCCAGGGCGAAGTCACTGTGGCGTGGGAGGCGTTGGCGCCGCGGCCCCGCCATTAGCCGAGAGCCCCGCCCGCCTCCTCATCTTCGTACACCCTCGCCTCCGCACACCCTCGTCTCCGCACACTCTTGCCTCCGCACACTCTTGTCTCCGCACACTCTTGCCTCCGCACACTCTTGTCTCCGCGCGTTCTCGTCTCCGCGCGTCGTCGCCCCCGTACGCCCTCGCCTCCGCACATCCTCGTGGCCGCGCGCCCGGCGCCCACCACTCTCGATTACGCAGAGCAACATTTTCGTGACGCACGGGAACGATCGCCGCGGGCCGTTCGTCGGACAGTCGAGGGCGGTGTCACGCAGGTGGGAGCAGGGGAGGGAGGAAGAGGCGGCGGGCAGAAGCGAGTTCTTGCCCACCTCTGTCGCATTCCGCGACGTCGTGACACGATCACCCGGGCACCGGCAAGTTACTGACGGTTAATCAGTTCTGTATCCATTGGGGTTGGGGGCAAGAGGTATGGGAGTCGGCAAGCGGAAGCTGACCATGGTGGCCGTGGCCGTGGTCTGCGCGATGACCGTCCTGGGCGCGCCGGTCACCGCGTACGCGAGCCAGACGAAACCGGCCGAGCCGACCCCGAGTCCGACACCGACACCCTCGTCCTCGTCCTCGCCTTCGCCCGGCTCGACTCCGGTGACGAACGAGGAGTTGGAGCGCGTCCGCACCAAGCTGGAGGGCCTCTACCACGACGCCGCGGTCGCCACGGACGCGTACAACGCGGCCGAGGAGCAGGCCGACAAGCAGTCCGAGGAGCTCGTCGATCTGGCCCACGAGGTCGTCAAGGGCCAGCAGAAGCTGGACAAGTTGCAGGACCTCATCGGCGCCGCGGCCCGCGCCCAGTACCGGGGCGCCGGCCTCCCGGCCGAGGTGCGGCTGTGGCTGAGCGAGAACCCCCAGGACTTCCTGGAGGGGGCGGACCGCCTGCGTCAGGGCCAGCTCGCGACGAAGGGTCTGCTCGCCGAAATGACCCGGACCCAGCAGGACTTGGAGCAGTACTCCAAGGACGCCTCCGCGCGCTGGGAGAAGTTGGAGACCAACCGCAAGGCCAAGGAGAAGGCCAAGAAGAAGATCAAGAAGCAGATCGCCGCCGCCGAGGAGCTGGAAGCCCAGCTGGAGGACGACGAGCGGGAGCGGTTGGCGCAGTTGGAGGAGGAGGCCGCGCAGAAGTCACAGGCGGCGTGGCTGGACTCCGGAATACTCGCCGAGATCAACGGCAAGGCGACGCCGCAGGGGAAGAAGGCCGTCGAGTTCGCCACGAACCAAATAGGCAAGTGGTACGAATGGGGCACCGAAGGGCCCGACACCTACGACTGCTCCGGTCTCACCAGCGAGGCGTGGGCCGCCGCCGGGCTGACCATCCCCCGCACCTCCCAGGAGCAGTGGCGTCAGCTCAAGCACATCGACATCCAGGACATGCGGCCCGGCGACCTCATCATCTACAACGCCGATGCCAGCCACGTCGCCATGTACCTGGGCGACGGCTCCATCGTCCACGCGCCCCGTCCGAACCGGAAGGTGTCGATCGCGGGCGCGGGCACGATGCGGATCCTGGGCGTCGTACGCCCGGACGCGTGAGCTGACGGGCCGACGAGGAGGGACGAGGAGGGCTGAGCCGACCGGCTGGGGCCGGAGGCTGAGGGTGCGACCCCGACGGTCGCACCCGAACCGCACCCCGGCGACACCCCGCGTCACACCGCACCGAACCGGCCCCGCCACCACTCCCGCGTCACACCGCACCTCAACACCCCGGCTTCCAACACACCCCGTACCGCACCAAACCACCGCACCCCACCCACACCGCACCGTCCGCCCACGCCCACCACACCCCGCCGTGAGCCACCCCACGTGACTCTCGACACCTTCGCCACCCGGCTCAACCTCCGTCGCGTGACATTCGTCATCCCAGGGGAAAGCCCTGCCATGTCCAAGTGCGGTACGGGATGCGGCATATGACGTCGGCTGTTTACCACCCGACGCCCCGTCTCCCATTCCGTTGCGACGGCGCCTGGCGCTAAGGTCCCCGTCGGTGGGTCGAGGTCCCTCGCCCGCCGTGCCCTCGGGGGGAGGGAAGGAAACCCAACACGATGCCCGTACCCGTACCGCGGCAGAGAGCGATCCCGGCCGCGGAGAGTGGTCAGGCGCACGCCGCGTCCGCGGCCGGCGGACCGTCCGGAGAGGGGGCTGCCATGAACGCCTCGGCCCTGGCCCCGACAGACAACTCCACAAACCAGCCCGGCCCCCACGCCGCCGGCCCCGGTGCCACGGGCCCGGCCCCCAGCCCGGCCCCACCAACCTCACGGTCCTCCTCATAGAGGACGACCCGGCGGGTTCCCTCAACGTGCCCGAACTGCTCGACTCGGCGGGCAAGCCGATCCGTGTCCGCACCGCCCGCAACCTGACCGAGGCCCAGCGGCTGCTGACCGACGACGTCAACTGCATCCTCCTGGACCTGGCACTCCCGGCCCCGCCCCGCCCCACCGACCCGGACACCGAGTCGGCCGACGCCCTCGACGACGAACTCGCCGTCCTCAAATACGTCCTGAACCTGGCTCCCCGCCACGCCGTCCTGGCCCTCACCGACTCCGGCGACGCCGAACGCGGCACGGAGGCGGTTCGAGTGGGCGCACAGGACTACCTGTTCCGGGACGAAGTGGACGGCCGGCTGCTGAGCCGCGCGATCCGTTACGCGGTGGAGCGCAAGCGGTCCGACACGGCCGAGCGCCGACTCACCGAGTCCAAGCTGCGCGCCCAGGAGAACGCCCGCCTGGAACGCGGCCTGCTGCCGACCCCCCTCCTGGAGGGCTCGTCCCTGCGGTTCGCCGCCCGCTACCGGCCGGGCCGTTCCCGCGCGCTGCTCGGCGGCGACTTCTACGACACCGTCCGCACCCCGGACGGCACCGTGCACGTGATGATCGGCGACGTCTGCGGGCACGGCCCGGACGAGGCGGCGCTCGGCGTGGAGCTGCGCATCGCCTGGCGGGCGCTGACCTTCGCGGGGCTCTGCGGCGACGAGCTGCTGTCCACGCTCCAGCGCGTCCTGGAGCACGAGCGCGAGAGCGACGAGATCTTCGCGACGCTCTGCACGGTCGACATCGCCCCCGACGGCCGCCGCGCGGGCCTCTGCCTCGCGGGGCACCCGGCACCGCTGATCGTCCGCCACGGCCAGGGCGGCCGACCGACCCCGCCGGCGGAGCTGCTGCCGTACGACAACGGCGGCCCGGCCCTCGGTCTGCTGCCGAACGCCCGCTGGCCGCGCACCCAGATCGAACTGGGCGCCGCGTGGAGTCTGATGCTCTACACCGACGGCCTGATCGAGGGCCGGATCGGCCAGGGCAAGGAACGGCTGGGCCAGGACGGCATGGTGGAGATGGTCCGCCGCCAGCTCGCCGAGGGTCTGCGCGGTGAGGAGCTGCTGCGCGCCGCCGTGAACGAGGTCCGCGACCTCAACGGCGGCGAACTGACCGACGATGTGGCGGTCCTCCTGCTGGACCGGGAGGCCTGAGCAGGCTCGGGCTCGGACGAGGCCGGACGAGGCCCGACCTCGAAGGAGGTCAGCGGCCGCCGTTGTAGGGGCCGTACGGGCCGTCGCTGCTGGAGCCCCGGTTGCCGCCGCGGCCACCGCCGCCGGAGATCTGCCGCACTGCGGGGCGTACGTCGACGATGTACACGATGCTGGCGATGAGGCCGATGATCGGGAGGAACGACAGCAGCGGGAAGAGCAGGCTGACGACGAGCGCGATCCCGAGGATGACCAGCCAGAAGACCTTGGTCTGCTTGTCCGTCGCGCGGAACGCGTCCTCCCGCCGGAAGGTGGCGTCGATCAGCGCGAACGCGGCGAGTGCGATCACAGCGAGCTGCAACAGCCCCATGAACCCCGCGAAGCCGTTCATCAGCATGGTGCCCACCACCGCCCGTTCCGTTCACGCATCCGAATACCGACCGTCTCTCCCACGCGGCCACCGTACCCGTAGAACGGGCCGGCCACCCCAAAGGTGCCCGGCCCGTCTCCGTACCGCGAGGTACTGAGAGGCACTACGCACGTACCTGCACGCGTACCCCTCGCTCTGTCACCGACTCCGTCGTCGGCTATGTCGCCCACTCGGCGGCTCGCCCTGCCGCTTACTTGGCGGGCGGGGTGGTCTTCTTGGCGGTCGTCGTCTTGCGCGCCGGAGCCTTCTTCGGCGCGGCCTTCTTCGCGGCGGGGGCGGGCGCGGCCTGGGCCGGGACCGGCTTCGCGGCCGCCGGCTCGTCCTTGACCTCGACCGGCTGGGACTTCGGCTCGACGGCGATCGCAAGCTCCTCGATCTCCTCCGCGGCCTCACCGCGCCAGGTGCGCACGGCCTGCTCACCGTGCTCGGCGACGCGCTCGTACGTCTCGCGGGCCTTGACCGCGTACTCGGCGGCGACGCCGACGCTGCGCAGCGCGAGGTCCTGGGCGGTCTCGCCGAGCTTCTTCAGGTCGGTGTCGAGGGTGCCGATGATCTCGGTGACCTTGGTCTGGAGGTTCTCCTGGGTCTCCTTGACGCGGGCGGTCGCCTTCTCCTGCACGGCCTTCGGGTCCGTCTGGCGTACGGCGTCGATCTTGGCCGGCGCCTCGGCGCGCAGCTGCTCGACGAGGCCGGGGACCTTCTTCGCCTGCTGGAGGGCGAGGTCGGCGGTGCCGGCGGCGAAGTAGAGGGGGGTCGGGTCGCTGACGGCCTTGCGGATGTCGTCGGTGATGGCCATGGTGAGGGTCCTCCGGGTTGCTAACTGCTGAGGGTTGGTGGTCGTTCCGGTCCGCTTCGACGGCTTCGGCGTGGGCTCCGACTCCGGTCTGGGCTTCGGCTTGGACTTCGGCTTCGCGGTAGGCGTGGTCAGCTCGCCGTCCGCCGCGGACCGGCGTCGCCGCCGTCGGCCTTGTGAGAGCCGGGGGCCGGGGCGTCTTCGACGCCCGCGATGTCCGTCCCCGTCGCCGTCGTCGCTGTGGCAGCTGTTTCGGCGTCGATCCGTATGTCACTCTTCGCCGCGGCCTCGACCTCGGATCCGGCCTCGGATCCCACCTCGACCCCGATCTCGAATCCGTTCTCCTTGCGGAAGGACTCGTAGATCTGGAGCAGCACCTGCTTCTGCCGCTCGTTCAGCGTGGGATCGGCGAGGATGACAGCGCGCGTCTCGACCTCGTCCCGGTCCCGCTCGGCGTCGAGGATGCCGGCCCGCACGTACAGCGTCTCGGCGGAGATCCGCAGCGCCTTGGCGACCTGCTGCAGCACCTCCGCGCTCGGCTTGCGCAGCCCGCGCTCGATCTGGCTCAGATACGGATTGGACACCCCGGCGGCGTCGGCGAGCTGCCTGAGCGACAGCTGCGCGTTTCGCCGCTGTTCACGCAGGTACTCACCGAGATTGCCGACGTTGAGCGATGCCATGCCTCCACCATGCCCCACCCCCGCTAACTATTGCAAGCACCCGCTTGCAAAAGTGCGCTACACCACTGCGGGGGACGAGTGAGCCTGAGCAGGGTCTGTACGGTGAGCCGTGTAACTCCCGTTCCTACTGGGAGAGTTGATGCCTACCGTGATGGACAAGAACGAGCTGAGCCCGGCGTCACCGAGAAGGCGGAGGCGGCAGCGGCCGGACTGGACATGGAGCTGGTGGGCCGGCTGATGGAGCAGGCCCGTTCGCAGGGGCTGGAGCTGACCGGCGAGGGCGGTCTGCTGCAACAGCTGACGAAGGTGTTCCTGGAATCGGCCCTGGAGGGCGAACTCACCGCTCACCTGGGCCATGAGAAGGGCGAGCGGGCCGAGGGCGGCAGGAAGAACTACCGCAACGGACACGGCGAGAAGACCGTGAACGCCGATTCCGGCCCGGTCCGCACCGCGGCCCCCCGGGACCGGGCGGGCAGCTTCGAGCCGCAGATCGTGAAGAAGCGTCAGCGCAGGCTGGGCGGGATCGACGAGATCGTCCTGTCGCTGTCCGCGAAGGGCCTCACCCATGGTGAGATCAGCGCTCACCTGCGGGTGATCTACGGCATCGAGGCGTCGAGGACGACGATCTCCACGATCACCGACAGCGTGATGGCCGGCATGGCGGAATGGCAGAGCCGCCCGCTCGACCGTGGGCGGTTTCCACTGATCGTTGCGAATGAGCGGTAAGCGAGCTCTCTCGACCAGCGTCTCATGGCCTCGGCCGGGGTGCGGTCTCCGAGGACGTGGCGGGGACGTTCGTTGAGTTCCCGTTCGACTTGCGTGAGGTCACGGAGAGTGTAGTGAGCGAGGCTGGTGCCCTTGGGGAAGTACTCCCGCAGCAGCCCGTTGGTGTTCTCGTTGGTGCCGCGCTGCCAGGGTGCGTGTGGATCGCAGAAGTAGATCCGGAAGCCGGTGAGGTGCTCTATTTCCTCGTGGTGGTGGAGCTCTCGGCCTTGGTCCCAGGTGAGCGTGCGCCGCAGGGAAGCGGGCCAGTCGCCGGTCTGCTCCACGAGCGCATCGCGGACCTGCGGGGCCTTCCAGCCGCCGGGCAGATGGATGAGCCGGACGTAGCGGGTGGCGCGGTCGACCAGCGTGCCGATCGCGGATCCCTGGCCCTTGCCGACGATCAGGTCTCCCTCCCAGTGCCCTGCCTGCCGGCGGCCCTCGGCCTCTCGAGGGCGGGTGTGGACCGGCCTCATGTTCGGGATGGCGTTCTTGGAGGGTATGCCCCGGCGCTGCTTCTTGCGGCGCGTCCTGCGGGTACGCAGCTACAGACCCACTCCCGTTCGACGCACACCACTCAAGATCGGAACGACAACAGCCACTGAGCTTGATCATTAACCTCGCTGCTGTTTCAGGCGGACGTGTTCGGTGAGGGTTTCGATTCGTTTCACGGTCTTCCCCGGCTCGTGACGCGGGGCTGGCCTGCGGTTCTTCGAGCCGGGTGGGCGTCCGGGGCCGGGCTTGGAGGGTCTGGGCACGTCGGCGGGACGGGCTGTCTTCACGCGGAGGTGGCGAAACCCCCGGCGGACCCGGGCGGGGGTAAGTCGGCGCGGCTCGGCAGGCCGTTCCCAGGGTCGGCGG
The DNA here is from genome assembly GCF_020982545.1 of Streptomyces sp. MNU76. Classification (GTDB taxonomy): domain Bacteria; phylum Actinomycetota; class Actinomycetes; order Streptomycetales; family Streptomycetaceae; genus Streptomyces. The sequence goes on from NZ_JAJKLK010000023.1 coordinate 172,509, forward strand.
AGGTCCTCGGCGAGGGGCCGGGCGAGGCGGAGTTGGGTGTGGGCGGCGATGATCAGCCAGGTCCACAGGTCGGCCGTGTGTGGATCGCGGACCTTGGGGACGGTCCAGCCCAGGGTCTGTTTGAACAGCCGGAAGGTGTGTTCAAGATCGAATCTGCGGAGGAACGCCTGCCACCGCAGGTCGACGTCCTGTCCGGTCATTCCGGTGCGTGAGGACCACAGCCACACCGGCTTGGGGTCGCGGTCGCCGGGCAGGTGCCCGACCTTCAGCCGGATCAACGTGCCGTGGATTAAAGGGAGTTCACCGCAGTGGTCGAGCCAGGGGCCACGGGCCTGCAAGCGGGGGGTGCATCCGGTCCCAGGCGAGGGCTTCGGCCTGGCCGTAGCGGGTGGTGTCGCACGTCGTGGCCTGTTCAGGGGTGTGCCAGGACTCCGGCTTGGAGAAGGTGAGGACGCCGCCGTGCTTGCGGGGCTGTCCGCCGCGTGGGGTGGAGCGGCGTGGGCCGGCGTCCCGGAGCATGACGCGGTCCGAGCGGAGCCGGCCGATCAGCTCGACGGGCAGGTCGGCCAGGACGTAGGCGAGGCGGGTGACGTCGTAGCCGGTGTCCATGACGACGAGGATGTCCGCGTCGCCCGGCCGCCACTGCCCGGCATGCACCAGCCGGGTGACCACCTCCCGCAGCTGGGTGGCGGTCACCGCGGTGGCATCGTCGGCCGGCCCGAGCCGCATCGCGTCCAGCACGGCAGTCCAGGACGTGCGTCCCGTCTCCAGTGCGGCGACGAAGGAGTAGGGCCAGCCGGGGATGAACTGATCCGCACTGCGACCCCGCCCGTAGACGTGGCAGAACAGCAACTCCGGGCTGGTGGGGGCGTCGGGTCGCAGCCAGTTGCTCACGTCCACCGCGAGCACGATCCGCCCGTCGGCGGCTCGCGGCAGCGGCGTGGAGGCCAGCAGCCTGCGCAGGCGGCGCGGTTCCAGCCAGCCGTGGTTGACGGCGTCGTACATTGCTCCGTGCCCGCGCCGGTGCTCGGCCGTGAGCGTCAACTCGACCAGCGAGGTGACCGGGCCGTCCGAGCACAGCACCGCGTCGGTGAGCTCGAAGAGCGCATCCGCCCGGGTGTAGAGGCAGTCGTAGAACTCGACACGAAAGTGGGACAGGACACCCAACGCGGCGTCAGCGGACTGTTCAGCGGCGAGACTCTTCACCAGCGGCCGTTCCTTCACGCGACGTTGCTCGACACCTCGAAGCGTGAAGAACGGCCGCCCTGCTGTCTCGGGAACGAGCCAAGATCAGCAGGTCAGGTGAACGGCCGAGGTTAAACACCAAGCTGAGCCCTCACTGGCTCGGTGTGCACGAAGCCGTGGTGCCGGATGCCGCGGTCCCCGATCCCGATGAGGTCGCCTGGCATGGCTGGCTGACGGAGCGGGAGCTGCGGTCGGCCCTGCAGGAGTGGCGCTTCACCCCCGACAGCCACGCGGCCTTCAGCCGGTATCTCGCGTTCATGGCCGCGCAGTCCGGCTCAGCGATCGAGAGACCCCCTGGCCAGGGTGCCGGGCCCGACCACGATTGACCCGCTCCGCCTCGGCCGGGGCGGAGCGGGTCAATCGTGGTCAGCTGCGGACGCCTCGCCTGAAGGCGGACTTGGACCAGAGGTAGCCGGTGAGGCCGATGGCCACGCACCAGGTCAGGGCTGTCCAGCCGCTGTTGCCGATCTCGGTGCCCATCAGCAGGCCGCGGAGAGTTTCGTTGATGGGGGTGAAGGGCTGGTGCTCGGCGAACCAGCGCAAGCCGGTCGGCATGGAGTCGGTGGGGACGATGGCGCTGCCCAGGAACGGAAGGAAGGTGATGGGCATCGGCATGTTGCTGGCGGACTCGATGGTCTTGGCGACCAGGCCCATGCCGGCCGCGAGCCAGGTCAGGGCCAGGGCCAGCACGGTCAGCAGGCCGGCGGCGGCGAGCCACTCCACGGCGGTGGCGTTCGGCCGGAAGCCGATGGCCAGGGCCACACCGGTGACGGCGACGGTACCGACGACGGTCTGGACCAGATTGCCCAGGACGTGCCCGGTGAGGAACGAGGCCCGGGAGATCGACATGGTGCGGAAGCGGTTCACGATGCCCTCGGTCATGTCCATGCACACGCTGAGGGCGGCTCCGATACAGCCGGTGGCGACGGTCATCAGGATGATGCCGGGTGCGACGTAGTCGATGTAGTCGATGTCGCCGCCCTGCCCGCCTTGTGCCGCCTGCGGGCCCTGGATACCGGCGCCGAGCGCGCCGCCGAAGGCGTAGTTGAACAGGAGCAGGAAGAGGACCGGCATCATCACGATGGTGATGACGATGGACGGATAGCGGATCGCCCGCTTCATGTTGCGGCGGAACATGGTGACGGAGTCACGGGCCGCGTAGCTGATGCTGCTCATCGGGAGATCTCCTGCTGCTTGTCGCCGGTCAGGGTGAGGAAGACGTCGTCGAGGTCCGGGGTGTGCTGCGAGAGCGCCTCCGGGGTGACGCCGGCGCCGTCGAGGATGTCCAGGACCGCGCGGAGGGTGAGGACGGTGCCGTCGGAGGGGATCTGAAGGGTGAGTTCCTCGTCGTCGCGGGCGGTCGCGGCGAAGTGGGAGGCGGCCAGTTCCAGAGCCTCGGGATCGGCGAACCTGAGCGAGATGTGACCGCCGGGGATCAGCCGCTTCAGCTCCTCCGCCGTACCTTCGGCGACCAGCTTTCCGCCGTCGAGCACGGCGATGCGGTCGGCCAGTTGGTCGGCCTCCTCCAGGTACTGGGTGGTGAGGAAGATCGTCACGCCGTCCTCGTCGACCAGGGAGCGGATGATCTCCCACATGGTGCGGCGGGAGCGCGGGTCCAGGCCGGTCGTGGGCTCGTCGAGGAAGATGATCCGCGGGTCGCCGACCAGCGTCATCGCCAGGTCGAGCTTGCGGCGCATCCCGCCGGAGTAGGTGGCGACGGGCTTGCGGGAGGCCTCGGTGAGGTCGAAGCGGGCGAGCAGGTCGGCGGCGCGGCGCCGGCCCTCGCGGCGGGACAGATGGTGCAGGTCCGCCATGAGCATCAGGTTCTCCTCGGCGTTGAGGAGGTTGTCGACGGCGGCGAACTGGCCCGTGACACCGATGAGTTTGCGTACGGCGTCGGCTTCGCGGTCCAGGTCGTGACCGGCGAGGCGGGCGGTTCCGGAGTCGGCGGCGATGAGCGTCGACAGGATCTGGACGGTCGTGGTCTTGCCCGCGCCGTTGGGGCCGAGCAGGGCGAAGACGGTGCCGCCCGGGATGTCGAGGTCGATACCGCGCAGGACCTGCTTGTCGCCGTACGACTTGGTGAGGCCGGTGGCGGTGAGACCGGCAGCGGCGACCGAGGTGCGGTGGGGGCGCGGGGCACTGGTGGCATCTGACGCGCCGGACGACTTTGGCGTGGGCGACTTCGAGATGGGCGACTTTGATGTGGGCATGACAGATAGCTCCTTGGCGGAGAGGAGGGAGAGCGCGTGGAAGGGGAGAAGAGGGGCCGCTCTACGGGGATACGAGCGCGGGCTGCGCGTTGAGTGCCGACGGAAGCCGAGCCACAGCAGAGCGACGAGCGCCAGCTTCGCAACGGGCCCGGCGGAGAGGGAAGGGCGAGGGTGGGGTGGGGGTCGGGTGGGGGCGGGGGGCGGAGCTACGGGCGTACGCCCCGCCGGTCAGGCGCGGCGGATGTGGATGTCGCCGACGGCGGTGCGGGCGGTGACCTCCACCGTGTCCGTGGCGTCGCCGGGGCCTTCGGCGGTGCCGAGGGCGCTGCGCAGGACACCGACGTCGGTGTGGACGTCGAGCCAGGCGGCGGTGGTCTCCGGGATGCCGACCTCCAGGTCACCGACGGAGCCGCGGAGGGTGACCCGGCCCCGAGTGACCCGGCCCAGTCGGATACCTCCGTTGGCCGACTTGGCCTCCACATCGGAGTGGGCGGTGCCGACATCGATACGCCCGTTCGCGGCGGAGGCCTCCAACGTGCCGGTGATCTCGGCGAGTTCGGTGTCCCCGTTGCCGTTCTTGACGATCAGGCCGCCCTCCACCGTGCCGACGGTCACGCGGCCGGCCGCGATGATCTCGACCGAGGCGGTGGCGCGGTCCAGGTGGACCATGCCGAGCTCGCTCTTCAGCCGGGCGGTGGTGGTCTCCTCGACGTGGAGGTCGCCGACCGAGGTCTTCAGCCGGGTCTCGCCGAGGCGTCCGGAGCAGTGGAAGTCGCCGACCTGGGTGGTGCCCTCCAGGGTGGAGCCGAACGGCAGGGAGACGGTGATGTCGATGCCGCCGATCTTCCCGAAGGGCGTGCTCTTGCGCGGGCCCTTCACGGTGAGGACACCGCCGGAGCAGTTCACCTTCGTCTGCTTGACGGCCTTGAGGTCCGCTTCGGAGGACGGGTTGGAGGGCTGGACGTCGACGAACGTCTCGGTGCCGTCGGTGGCGATGATCCGGGCGTTGCCGATCGCGTACTCGACGATGGCGGTGATCGCCTCGGGGGTTTCGTAGGAAGGCATGACGGATCTCCCGTCCTCTCTGGAGGGGTGGGTGACGGTGATGTGGGGCGGTCGGGCGCACGGGCGGGCGGAGACGAGGCTCCGGCCCGGTGGTTCAGCGGACCCAGCCGGTGAAGTTCCGGTCGCCGGTCGCGCGGTTCGGCGCGGAGGCGGGGGGCGGCCCCGGACGGGTGCCCGGTCCGGGGCCGGGCCCCGGGGTGAGCGCGGCGGAGGTGGCGCGGACCAGCCAGGCATTGACCGAGAGGCCCTCGCTGCCGGCCGCCTCCTCCACACGGGTCTTGAGGTGGGCCGGGAGACGGAAGTTGATGCGGGCCGAGGCGCCGTCGTCGCCCTCCGGCGCGGGGGGCGGAGCGGGCGCCTCGGCCCAGGGCGCGGTCACGTCCTGGACCGGGGTGGCCGGCAGGGTCACCACGAACTCCGGGTCGGCGCCACGGAGTCGTACGTCGACCGAGCCGGGTGCCAGCTCCCGAGTGACCTCGCTCATCGCCGCCGAGAGGGCGGTGAGGAGGGTCAGGCGGGTGGCGGAGTCCAGAGGTGCGACGAGCCGTTCGGCCAGCGCACGGGCCTCGTCGCCGCCGGCCTCGGCGGCGACGACGAGCTCCTGGCGGAGGCGGTCGACATACGGGGTGAGGTCCATGACGCCATCATGGCACATCAATGGCGCCACGTGAAGCCGGGTTGACGCAAGCCGACGCACGCGGGTGGGCGACTCGGACTCCATTGGGCAAGTTTCCCTAGGTCAGGAACTCTTTCGAGACGTACGCCAGAGGTGGCGTCAGCAGGCCCTGAGCGAGACACCAGCCGTTGCGGGCAGCACAGGATGGCACCACGTGGCGCCGCGTGGCACCGCTTGGCGCGGCGTGACACCGCATGCGACGCCAGTGCGGCACCACAGGGCGCCACATGGCGCGGCGTGGCGGGACGTGACTCTCGATGGCGTCACAGAACACCGACGTGGCGCCACGAGCCGACAGGGAACAGCTGGATACGGCGAGACGCCAGGGAGCCGGTTTCGGCGAGACGCCAGGGAGCTGAGCGCTGCGAGACGCCAGGGTGTCACGAGGCGCCAGCATGCTGCAGGTCGCCAGGGTGCCGCACGAGTTGTCACCACCGCAGGCCGCGCCGACGTCTTCCGGACAACGATCTCGGCAGGGGCCTCCCCCGCACTCGCGTCCCCCGCACCGCCGAAGGCCGCGCCGGGCCTCGCCTGCCACGGGCAGCCCCGCTGCCTCGTCCTGGCGGAAAAGCGCGAGGCACCCGGGCGGCGCGCGAAATCATGAGGCATGCGCCCGGATGACTGGCACCTCACCGAAGACGTCCACGAGTTCCTCTCCCGAGCCGGGGACTTCCTGCGTTCGCGCCCCGCCCTGCACACCATGCACCTGACGGTGACCGAGAAGCACCGGGTGAACGGGGTGTCCGCGAACCCCGCCGAAACACCCGTGTTCGGCCGGTTGGAGCGCGACGGCGAGGTCCGCGCCGGCTTCTACCAGCGCACCCCGACCGGCTACCTGAGCCTCACCTCCATGGCCCCCGGCCAGGCCGACGCGCTCGCCGCCCGCCTGGCCGACCTGGGACGCCCCGTCCCCGGCGTCAGCGCGGACCACGACGCGTCGACCGCCTTCGCCGAGGCCTGGGAGCGGCGGACGGGCGCGGAGCCGGTGGTCACCACGCGGCTGCACCTCTACCGCCTCGGCACGCTCACCCCGCAGGACCCCTTCCCGGAGGGCCGGGGCCACCTCGCGGGAGAGCAGGACCGTGAGCAACTCGTCCGGTGGTGCCGCGAGTTCTGTGTCGAGGTCGGAGAGCAGTACTCCATCGACCTGATCGACGCGGGCGCCTGGGACGACTCGCGCTTCGGCGACAGGAACTTCACGTTCTGGCAGACCCCGGACGGCACGCCCGTCTCCATGGCGGCCGCGACCTCGATCGTCGGCGGCATGGTCAGGGTGGACCCCGTCTACACCCCGGCCCACCTCCGGGGTCGCGGCTACGCGGGGGCCGTCACGGTCGAGGCGAGCCGCGCCGCGCTGGCCGCGGGCGCGAAGGACGTCGTGCTCTTCACGGACCCCGGCAACCCCACCAGCAACGCCCTCTACCAGCGCCTCGGATACGCCCGCCTCACCGACTTCACGGTGTACGAGTTCCCGTCCCCCGCACCCGAGGCCGCTGCCTGAGGCCGCGCTACGGGGCTTTCGGCGGCGGACCCGCGGGTGGGTGCGGTGCACGTGTGTCGGAGCCGGGTGGTGGACCTGGACGTCGGATGCGTACCGTCCCCCCGTCCAGGTCCACCCGGAAGGGCGGGTCCTCGGCCGGCCTGACGTTCTTGCGTACGCGTTCCTGTTAGGGACGGTGGACAAAGATCGTGTGGGCGGGAGACTGGGGTCATGACCGCCGCCGACACTGAAGCCAAGGCCGACCTCCTCCGCTATCTGCAGTCCGCCCGCGATGCCCTGGTGTGGAAACTCGACGGACTGTCGGAGTACGACGCCCGCCGCCCGATGACACCGACCGGCACCAACCTCCTCGGGCTGCTGAAGCACGCCGCCGGTATCGAACTGGGCTATCTCGGCGACACCTTCGCGCGGCCGTCGGGCGAGGCGTTGCCCTGGCTCGCCGATGCCGCCGAGCTCAACTCGGACATGTGGGCCACCGCCGCCGAGTCCCGCGAGGACATCGTGGGCCTCTACCGCCGGGCCTGGGCCCACGCGGACGCCACCATCGACGCGCTGCCGTTGGACACCGTCGGCCGGGTGCCGTGGTGGCCCGACGACCGGGACGAGGTGACGCTGCGCCACGCCGTCGTCCGCGTGATCGCCGACACCCACCGGCACGCCGGGCAGGCCGACATCATCCGAGAACTCATCGACGGTGCGGCGGGCATCAACGAGGGCAACTCCAGCCTCCCGTCCAACGACCCGGCGTGGTGGGAGGAGTACCGAAACCGGGTGGAACGCGCGGCCGAGGAGGCCGGCGGAAAGGCTCCGTAATTCCGGCGGAATGCATATTGCCCCGCCCTGCCCCCACCCCTTATCGTGGGCGCATGACTGCCGGGTCGGCCTTGTGCCGTGAGCGGATGGGTTACCCGGCCTCCGAGTGAGGCCGGGGCGGGCCAGGAGCCCGCCCGTTGAATTCCGCGCGCTGATACTGCTCTCCAACACCGTTCTCATCCTTCGGTGTTGCCGCCGCGCGCGTCGAACCCCCTGCGCCATAGCACCTCACCACACCGCTGCGCGCCCTTTTCGCCGCACGTTCTGTCTGCACATATTCCGTCGGCGAACATTCCTTCAGCCATGCATTCCGTCGACACGAATCCCTTCGGCGTGCATTCAGTCCGCACGCATTCCGTCGGCAACGCACTGAACCGCGCCCCGCGGCAATCACCCCTGCCCACATTCCGCGGCCAACGAACCGTGTCGCCATCACCCCCGAAAGCAGAGAATGCCCAACCCCTTCAACCAGCAGGTCATCGACGAATTCCGCGCCCGTCACGGCGAGGTCGGCGGCTATTTCGAAGGCGCCCGTCTGATCCTCCTGACCACCACCGGCGCGCGTACCGGCAAGCGGCACACCACTCCCCTCGGCTACCTCCCCGACGGGGACGGCACGATCCTGGTCATCGCGTCGGCCGGGGGCTCGCCCAAGCACCCCGACTGGTACCGGAACATCACCGCCGACCCCCGGGTGACCGTGGAGACCGGGGCCTTCACGTACGAAGCCGAAGCCGTCGTACTGGGCGGCGAAGAGCGGGACCGGGCCTTCGCGCGAGCCGTCGAGGACGAGCCGGGGTGGGCCGAGTACCAGGCGAAGACGGACCGTACGATCCCGGTCGTCGCCCTGCGCGAGGTCCCCGTGGCCGGCCCGCCGAACGTCAACGCCGACTCCATGGGCGAGGCCCTCAAGGTCGTCCATGATGCCTTCCGGCGCGAACTCGGGCTGGTCAAGAAGGAGTTGACCGCCACCGGTGGCAGGGCGGGCCTCGGTGCCCAGCTCCGCATCAACTGCCTCACCTTCTGCCAGGGTCTGCACAACCACCACAACGGCGAGGCCATGGGCCTGTTCCCCTTCCTGGGGGAACGCCACCCCGAGCTGGCCCCGACCCTGAGCCGGCTCCACGAGGAGCACGAGCGCATCACCGTCCTCGTCGAGGAACTGCGCCGGGTGGTGACGGCCGAGGACGCCGCCCCCGCCGACGTACTCCCCGAGGTGGAACGCCTCATCGACGAGCTCGAAGCCCATCTCGCCTACGAGGAGCAGCAGTTGATCCCGGTCCTTGAGGCCGCGGCGAAGCCCGAGGCGTGGGCGGCGGAGCACGAGGGCGAGGACGAGACCGTAACCTCGTGAGGGCGGCGGCGCGGAGGCGGGCCCGTCGGCCCGCGTGAAGCACCGACGAGCGGCGCACACCTCTGTACGTCACCCGCAACGCACGCCCGTACGTCACCACGGCAACGCACGGGCGTGCACCACATCCAGGCGCGACACCGCCCGGGTGAGGACGACGTACAGGCGGTGCAGCCCCCGTTCCTCGGCCTCCGCGATCGCCGCCGGTTCGACGACCACGACATGGTCGTACTCCAGACCCTTCGCGACACCGGCCCCCAACACAGCCACCCGCGAACGGAGTTCGTCCGGCCCACCCGCCGTGATCCCGGCCTCGTCGAGCGCCTGACGCAGCCGTACGACGTCGGGCCCATCGGGTGCACCTTCGGCCATACGGCGTCCACGTACGCGCCGACCGGCCGCGACCGCGAGACCCGGTACAGCCACGCGGTCGGGCGGTGCCCGGCCCGTGACCACCCGCGCCGTCTCGTCCTCGTGATCGGCGATCCGGTACAGGACGAGGTCCTCCTTGGTCGGGAAGTACCGGAAGATCGTCGGCTTGGAGATCTCCGCCGCCGCGGCCACCTCGGCCACGGACACCGCGTCGAACCCCTTCTCCAGAAACAGCCGGATCGCGACCTCCGACATGTTCTCGTACATCCGTCGCTTCTTGCGTTCCCGCAGCCCGCTCTCACTCATGCCGCCGAGCCTGGGCACGATCGGGCGCGTCGCTCGCACTGATGGCCTGGCCGGAAAGGCTCGTCGAGCCGCGCGGTGCGAAGGACAGGACGGTGCGCAGGGCGTGCGACCCCGCGGAACCGATCCGCCGCAGTTCGGTCCGCAGCGTCCTGCGTGGCAGCTCCCAGTCCGTTTCCATGAACCGCTGGACGAGGCACCGCATCGCCTCCTCGGCCAGGGGCCTGCCACGCCCGGCGTACGGAAGGGCCCGCAGCAGCAGGGGCTGGACGTCCCCTCCCCGGCGCCACCCCCGCAGTCCGAGCGCGGCCTTGGCCCGAGCCAGTGTCGCCGCGTACGAGTCCACGGCCCTGCTCACACCGGGCGCGTCGAGGCTGGAGCGGGTGACCAGGCGGTCGAGGTCCACATAGGCGGACCTCACCCTTTCCAACCTCAGGTAGACACGCTCGTCGCTCCGCCAGCGCCAGGTGTACTCCTCGTCCAGCCGCTCCTGCCACCGATCGAACATCTGCTTACGGATCCGCCACGGGGTCGGTGTCAGATGCATGTGGCGTACCAGGTCGTACAGCGGGTCTCCCAGCATGGCGGCTTCCCAGTCGACCACCGCCAGCGGCGCTGTCTCGCCCTCGCGGCGTACGAGGTTCCACGGGTTCAGGTCGCCGTGCAGCAGTGCCTGACTCCTGGGGGTCACCCGGTACGAGTGCAGGATCTCTCGCAGTCGACCCGCTTCCGGGAGGCCGAGTTGGTGTGCCAGTTCCCGGGTCAGCGGGGGCAACTCGACCACTTGTTCCACCAGTTGATCGCTGAGCGAACGATAGAAATCGGCGCCGTCCGGGCACGTCCCGAACGATCCGAGCAAGCCCTTGTCGACCTTGGTCAGTTCGCACAACTGGTCCACGAGAGCGTCCGCCTCGTCCGGGCGCAGCCCGTCCACCGGATGGTCGAGCCGGCCCGGACACGTGGGCGTGCCGACGTACGAGTGCAGGGCGAAGAGGAAGCCCCCCTCGCTCATCCCCAGCCCGAGCGCCTTCGGGGCCGACACCTTGATGTCCGACCGCTCGATGGCCTCCAGCACGACGTGCTCGTGCAGGAAACTCCCCCGGTTCCCGTGGACCCCCTCGCGCCTGCGGCGCACCACGACCTGATGCGGTGCGGCCTCCACCCACACGACCGTGTTGCGGTGAGTGGTTCCGGTCAGCACCTGGTCCGCGGAGGCACGCCGCTCCGCCGCCAGCGCCTCGTCCAGGACGACGTCAGAGGGTTCACCTTCGGCTCGGGGCAGCCGTGGGCGCCGAGTCCAGTCGATCGCGATCAGCGGACGCAGCTTCATGTGTCTGCTGCCTCTCAGTTTCTGCCATGCGACGAGCGCGTCCTCGATCTCCGGCCCGGAGGGCATGTCGACGAGTCGTAGGGGGCGTGCGGCGGCCTCCAACGCCCGGCGAATCGATCCGGTCGCCCGGTCCAGGTCGTGCTGCTCGAACGAACCGTCCAGGGACTGAGCCGCACGCATCACATCGGGGTAGACCGACTGTGCGCGCTCGAACTCGACGTAGTGGTCGAGGTCCGCTTCCAGACCCTCGGTCGCAGCGGGTGTGACGGCCCGGACCGCCCGCTCCCAAGCCGTGATCACGTCGTCCCGCTGCGCGTTCGGATACCCCATCCTGACCAGGTGGACGGCCAGGTCGTGTACCGGGTCGCCATAGGTCGCCAGCTCCCAGTCGACGCAGAAGAGCGGCGGCTCACCGGAGTAGGTCAGGATCACGTTGTCCCGATGGAGATCCCCGTGGAGCAGGCTGTACGGACGACTCGTCAGCTCCGGTACGTGCTCGGCGTACCGGAGCATCGCGTCCCTGGGGATGCGCAGGGACGCGAAGAGGCTGCCGAACCTGTGCCAGTTGGGCAGGCAGACGTCATGGTGGACCAGCTTCGCCAGGGTGTGCAGGAACGCCTGGCCACCGTCGTCGTCACACGGCCAGTAGTCGGGCAACGGTGGCAACGACTCCTCGCGCACGCGCGACATCTCGGCCAGCAGAGCCGTCAGCTTCTCGATGAGGGTCCGGTCCACGGATCGGCCCCCCGGGCAAAGCCTGGACAGCGGGACACCGTCCACATAGCTGTGGACAGCCGCCCCCCAGGACTCGGCGACACACGTCGGCACATGCGGCAGGACACTGCCGACGGCGTCCAGGACACGTACCTCGTCGCGCCAGGTGCGGATCACGACCGGCAGTGCCTCGTCCGTCGGCTTGCGGACCCGTACGGTCACGAGCGTATCTGCCTCGCCTCCCACTTCCCGCGCCATGGCCTCGTCCAGAGGCAGAAGAAAATTCCTGTTGTGATGGCCGCTGGTCATCTCGCCGTCGCGGATCGCCCGCTCGACGAACGCCTCACAGACAGACCCGGAGACCCGGCCGCGCCGCTCGGCCGGGGAAGGTACGGATGCTGCGGGCACTGAACACTCCTGGACGGACGACACGGGTGGCGGAAGCACCCGAGGAAGAAGAAACGACGAGTCGGCTGGCATGCCGCAGGGGTGTATGGGCGCTCGACGCGCGCCTACGATCCCACACGCCCCTGGCGCCCTGGGCGTGTGTCATCCCCCGCCATCGCGAAGCCAGCGAGCCAGAGCGGCTTCGATCGTCGACACGCTCGGTACCCGCTCGACACCCAGGGGCTGTGCGCCCCTGCTCAGGACGTCCCACACCGTCCAGCCTGCTTCGCGAATCAGCTTCCGGTCGGCCTTCTGCTCCAGACGCAGGGCCTGGGAGGTGCGGATCACGTCGGTGAACACCGACTGCGCCCTCTTGAAGTCGAGCAGCTTCGGCAGGTCCTCCCGCCAGCCTCGCGAACTTCCCGGTCTGACGCCCTCGACGAGCGCGCACCAGCGTTCCGTCATCCGCCGTTCCTGATCCGGCGGGTAGTGCATCAGGTAGAGGTGGGTGGCCAGGTCGTAGAGCGGATCGCCGAACATCGCGAGTTCCCAGTCGATGGCCCACAGGCGGCGCTCGTGGTCGACGATGAGGTTCTCGCGGTGGAGGTCGGCGTGGAGGAGGCAGAAGGGGCGCTCCCGCAGGCCGGCCACGTGCTTTCGGAGCTGCTTGAAGGCGTCGGGGTCCAGCTCCAGGTCCGCGAACAGTCCGCCGTACTCCGGGAAATTGGCCCCGTACACGCGTTCTTCGGTGAAGCAGATCAGCCGGTCGAGGAATCCCGCGCTGTCGCCCTCCACCGCGCGGTCCCGCCGCTCGCACCTCCGCTTCACCAGAAGGGTCCGGGGTCTTACGGCGACCAGTTGCCCGAACAGGTCGAGGATCTGCTCGAACGCCTCCTCCGGGACAGCCGTGTCGGACGCGTGGTGAGTCCCGAGGGTGTCGCCCTCGATGAACCGCTGAAGGACGGTGCCCTCGACCTCGATGAGCTCGGGGATGTTGTCGATACGTCCTTGCAGTTCGGTGAGGAGGCGCTCCTCCGAGTCGAAACAGCGCCGGTCGAACCACAGCAGGCTCTCGCGCGGCTCGCGGCACTTCCAGCGTCCGCCCTCGCCGACCTTCTCCTCGGCGGGCAGACGGAAGACGTACGTCTCATGGTGGTAGCCGCTGAGCGGTCCCTCCACCTCGTCCGGGGCGGCGCTCATCTCACCGGCGCGGCGGCGCCCCATGGACTCCGAATCAGCTGGCATTGCTTGTTCTCTCGCCGTGGTCGCACCAGTGGTGAAATCAAGAAGTGGAGGCACGTTACTCCTCCGTGGTGCCGCATCGTGCCAGAAGCGACTCAATCGCAGGTTCTCGTCTCCCGGGTCGTCGGTGACTGTTCTGTCTCTCGGATCCGACGAGCCGCTGGGCCACACTGACTCCCATGACGAGACTCCCGGTCGACACTCGTATGTGCTTACCGACGCTCCTCGGCAGAACACGAGCGGTTCTCTTCGACTTCGACGGCCCCGTCTGCGATCTTTTCGCCGACCGGTCGACCAAGCCGGTCGCCCAGGAGATCAAGGCCATGGCCAGGCGGACCTGGCAGGTACTGGACCCCGCGGCCGAGGCGTGCGAGGACTCGCACGGCCTCCTTCGACTCCTGGGCGCCATGCTGGAGCGGAGCGGGGCCGGTGCCCTTGACCCGGAGACGCTGGGCAGGGCGGACGACATGGTCACACGGTACGAGAACGACGCCGTGGCCTCGGCGGTCCCGGCGCCGGAGATACACACCCTTCTCGACACCCTCCTCGGGCTCGGTAAGCGACTGGTGATCGTGACCAACAACGCCGCGGATCCTGTACGGAACTTCCTCGAACTGCACGACATGTCCCACAAGTTCGAGGAAGTCTTCGGCCGCGTTCCTCAGGAGCCTCACCGCATGAAACCGGACCCGCGTTCGCTGCGTCTCGCCCTGCGCCACCTGGGGGACATGAGCCCGGACGACGCCGTCATGGTCGGCGACCAGATCAGTGATCTGCAGGCGGCCAGATCCGCCGGGGTGGGGTTCCTGGGCTATTCGAACGATGCCGAGCGCGCCAGGAGACTGCGCCGGCAGGGCGCACACTGTGTAGTGCACGAGCACCGTCAGCTCGTGGACGCCTGCGCCTTTCCGCCGGTCAACCGCCCTCGTCCGTGAGCAGATTCCAGACCGAGTCGAACCAGGCTTGTGCGGCGTCCACCAGGACGGCTCCTGACGACGAAGGATCCCCCTCCTTCATATGGTGGGTCAACGTGGCGCGCAGTCCGAGCACGTCTCGGGCTTCGACCTCCTCCCCGTCGCCCACCGGGATCATCCGCTCGACCAACACATAGAAGCCGTGCAGTGCCTGGGACCGGTTAAGCAGATAGACCTTGAAAGTGGGGGTCAGCGGAACATGCCTGATCTCGACTTCCACATCAGGAACGAATCCCTCTCGCCTGAGATCCTCCAGAGCCTCCCGCAGCAAGGATTCGTGGATTCGCGTGATGTCACGCAGGCGCTTCTGGGGCCGTAGATCATCCGCATGGCCCTTGACCGTGGGGTAGATCAAGGGCATCGACTCCCGCGGCAACAGCATGCGAAGGACGATGCGCTCGGGAGCCACCTCTCCGTCCCGGATCCGTTCGGCCTGCAGTCGGATGTGCGTGCTCAAGGACTCTGACGTCAGCGTGTGGATGTCCAGCAACACCTCACGCTGCTCGAAAGCGTGGTCGAAGAACGAGCGCAGCGTCATCCTGCCGTCCCGCCATGCCGCCGACGGCCGCGAGGACAGCACCTGCTGAGCACCCAGCACCCGAGTTCCGCTCCCCCGCCGGGACTCGACCCATTCCTCCTCGTTCAACCTGGTCAGAACCTTCTGGACGGTGTCGCGGGAGACATCGAGTTCCTCGACCAACTGCCGCTGCGGCGGCAGGGAGCTGCCCACCGGATACGTGCCGTCAGCAATCCGAGCCCGCAGCGTCTCCAGGACACGCTCGAACTTGCTGCCGCCACCCTCGCCGGTTCGCGCCTCACCCACCTCTCGACCGTACCGCTTCCGGACGCCGGGCAAACCAGTTCCAGTCATGTGAACCAGCCAACTGGACTGACAGTTAAGGGATCAGGGGCGGCGGGCATACAGCAGGCAAGTCAACTAGCAGGCCAATTGGACTGGTTGATGGAGGGTCGATAGAGACGGGGTGGGAAGCATGGTCGTATGGGAAGTGGTCCGCGCAGCAGTCCAATTCACGGCGGGGCATCTGACAGGGAAAGCCTTCGGCCCCCTCGGCCTGGCACTGCTCGTCACCGTGCTCGTGGCCGTGCGAGTAGGCCGGGAACGGTTGTCCTGGCACTGGTGGGCCGCCCTCTTCTTCGTCCTCCTGATGGTTCAGGCCTGATCCGGCAGTTGGGTGCGCAGGACGTCCAGGACCGGCTTCAGTGAGTTCACCGTGTGGGCCAGGGGGACGCCGACGTCCAGGAGGGCCTTGAGCTTGCCCTCGGTACACGCGTAGCCCAGGAAGGGGACGCCGGCGTCGCGGGCGGCCTCGAAATCGGTGGGGGCGTCGCCGAGCATCAGGGCGCGGGACGGCTCGGCGCCCATCGCGTTGAGGGCCAGGCGCAGGGTGTGGGGGTGCGG
The DNA here is from genome assembly GCF_020982545.1 of Streptomyces sp. MNU76. Classification (GTDB taxonomy): domain Bacteria; phylum Actinomycetota; class Actinomycetes; order Streptomycetales; family Streptomycetaceae; genus Streptomyces. Next base: position 188,115 of record NZ_JAJKLK010000023.1, read on the forward strand.
CTTCATCCGGTCGAGGTCGCGCGTACGGCCGTAGATGTACGGGAAGCAGTCGGCGAGGCCCCGGGTCGCGATGTAACGGGACGCCGCCAGCGCCGAGTTGTTGGTGGTGATGGCGAACCTGGCCCGCCGGGACCAGGTCCGGATGAGCGGGTCGGCCCAGGTGGTGGGGTACGCCTTGGGCGCGGCGGTCAGTTCCTGCTGGGTGAGCCACTTCTCCACGTCGATGATCAGGTCGCTGCTCGGATGGCGCCGGCCCAGCCCCAGGAGGACCACCTGCGGGTCGGCCGTGCTCCGCTCCCGCTCCGTCAGCAGACCGCCCAGCCCACGCCTGTCGATCAACTCCACCAGATCTCGGGCCACTTGGTGCGCGGGGTGCCCGGAGAACAGTCGACAGATCGGCCCGTCCAGGTCCCAGAGCACGAAGCGGACGGGTGTGATCAGTTCTCGAAGGGCCTCCGTGGCCTCTGTCTCTTCCGTCACCGGTTCAGTCTGCGCCGTATCAGCCGTGTCAGGAGTCACTAGGAGAGTGTCAGGTCCGTCGTGATGGTTTCCCAGAGGGCGTTGAACCATTGCTGCGACTGGTCGACGAAGGCGGCGTCCCGGGGGCCGGTCTCCTTCTCGAAGGAGAAGAGGAGGGACTGGGTGCCGAAGGCGTCGTACATCTCCAGGGGGCCGTCCGCCATCTGCTCCTCGCGCTTCATGAGCATGTAGTAGGCGATCAGGGCCTCCTGGCCGTTGAGGAGGTAGAGCTTGACGGGCGGCGTGAAGGGCAGGGCCCGGAACGTCACTCGGACGTCGAGCTTGTGCGAGGTGCGCAGGGCCTGCAGGTTGTGGCGCAGGACGCGGATCTGGGCGTTGCGCTGGTCGAGCCAGCGCTTGTGGACGGGATCCTCCTCGTCGTCCTCGCCGCGCCCCTCGACCGGCACCGGGAACGCCAGGTTGATCTTCCGGGAGGGCAGGAGGATCCGGACGTCGATGGACTCCGGGCGGATCGTTCCCTCGTGGATACGGCGGACCGGTTCGCCGAGGGCCAGCATCAGGGTCTCGGCGGTGAGACAGGCCGCGTCCACGCGTACGTGCGGTGCGGAGAAGGCCTCGGCCAGACGGGGGCCGAGGCCCACCATCGTCGGCTGGGGCTCGTTGCCCGCGGTGTGGCCGACCTCGGCGACCCGGGGCGGGCTCCCCTTGCTCACGTTGCTCAGCAGCCCGTCGTCCTGCAACGCGCGCAGGGCCTGACGGACCGTGCCGCGCTCCACGCCGAACTCCTCCGCCAGTTCGGCCTGGGTGGGCAGGCGCTCGCCGGGTCTGAGGTCGCCGCCGCGGATGCGGTCCCGCAGGGTGGCGGCGATCTCCTGGGACGAGAGCTTTCTGCTGCCGTTCACTGCAACGTTCTCCTGGGTCACGACCAAACGCTACAACTCTCACCCATCTTTGGGGAGTTCACGGGAAGGTGGTTATGAACATAGACCAAGTGGGAACCATTTAAACAAAGTTGGTTGCCAACTTGGTCAAGTTGGCAGAGTTCTCCCCCACACCGCTCTCGCACCGCCCCGCCTGTGCCGGCCCCTCGGAGGAGGTACCACCATGCCCGCTGCCATCGCCCTCGTCTCCGCTCTCGCCGTCGTCGCCTTCCAGCGCTTCGTCGAGTGGCGCTACGGCACCCTGGGAATCGTCGGCCTGCTGTTCCTCACCATCGGACTGAAGGCCAACAACCACACGTGCAGCTCGATCGGAGCGGTCATCCTCGCGGTGATGTTCGCCGGACCGGCGATGTGAGGCGACGCGCTCTCGAACAGAAGGAGCCGGTGCCGGCGGCCGTCAGCCGGTGGCCGGGGACCGTCAGCCGGTGGCCGGGGACCGTCAGCTCGTGAGCAGCAGGTCCGAGCTGATGGTGTCCCAGAGCGCGTCGAACCAGAGGCGGGACTGCTCCACGAAGGTCGTGTCCCGGGGCTCGGCGACCGCGCTCCGCTCGAACGCGAACAGCGTGGACTGAGTGCCCTCGGCGTCGTACATCTCCAGTTGCTCACTGTCCACTTCGGCCTCCTTCCGCTGCACCGTGTAGTACGCGAACAGCGCCTCCCGACCGTTGAGGAGGTACAGCTTCACGGGCGGTGTGAAGGGCAGGGCGCGGAAGGACACACGGACGTCCACGCCGTGCGTGGACCGCAGGGCCTGCAGGTTGTGCTTGAGGACCTGGCCCTGGGCGTTGCGCTGGGCCAGCCAGCGGCGCTGCAGCCGGCCGTCGACCGACGCGTCGACCGGGGCCGGGAAGGCGAGCGGGATGTCCCGGCTGGGCAGCATCACCCGGACATCGACCCTGGCCGGTTTTATGCGCCCCGCGTGAATCTCGCGCAACGGCTCACTCACGGCGAGCGTGAGGGACACGGAGGTCAGGCAGAGGGCGTCGATCTTCACGTGCGGGGCCGCGAACGCGGCGGATATGCGAGGGGCAAGCTCCACCATCGTCGGCCGCGGGGCCGCTCCCGGACCGCCGACGGCCGCCGTGCCCAGGCGTGGGGCGACAGTCGCCGGACTGCCCTTGGAAACGTTGGTGAGCAGGTGCTCCGACTGCAGGATGCGCAGGGCCTGGCGCACGGCGCCGCGCTCGACGCCGAACTCGTCGGCCAGCTTCGCCTGCGTGGGCATGCGCTGTCCCGGTCGCAGCTCGCCGGACCTGATCCGGCCGCGCAACACGTCGGCCACCTCGTGATGTGACCTCTGGGGCCGCTGTGACGACTTCCGCCCATCGACGGCCGTGCGTTCCCGCTCCACGCACAAACACTACAACTTCTCGCCATCTTTGGGCAGTTCGTGGGAAGGTGGTTATGAGACGACTCCAAGCGGAGATAAGTAAGGTGAAGTTGGTCGCCAACTTTCGCAACATGGTCAAACTTTCGGATGGTTGGTGACTCTGGCAACTGCCGCCGACCATCACCCAGACCGAGCGATCACTCAGACCGACCGATCGACCTCCCTTCCGGAGGGGAGCCGGGAGTTCGACCGGTCCGCACCGTCACAACTGAATGGCTCAGCCACAACTGAATGCGCAGCCACAACTGAACAGCTACGGATACACGTACCCTCACCCAGAAAGGTCAGAAGACGTCCGGGCACCACGGGCGCCTGGACGTCCGCAGCAGGGCGTCGGCCATGGCGGCGGCGCCCTTCCGCTGTTCCCGGGCCCGGCCCAGCGCGGTGAGCCGTACGGCCGACTCGTCGCCCAGCCACAGCGTCGCCAGGTCCGCGACCTCCAGGACGAGGTCGCCGTCCTCGCTCGTCGGCACACAACTCGCCCCGTCCGGGCCCGCGTCCAGCCGGTACCGCCCGTCCGCGAAGCCTCCCCGGTCCACGACCTCCAGCACCAGCGTCCCGGTCCCGGTGTACGTCCGCGCCTCCAGCGCCCGTACGACGTCCAGGATCCGTACCCACAGCCAGTCCGCGTGGGAGGTGACGCTCACGGCGCGCGGGTCGGGGAAGAAGTGCGGCAGGAGGTCGTCGGGGGCCCGCCAGCCGCACTTGACCTTGGTGATCCAGTCGATCGAGCAGAGGTAGTGCCACAGGGCGCGCTCGGCGGCCGGGCTCGTCGCGATCAGCCAGTTGACGTCGGCCGTGTTCTGCGGCTGCTTCATTCGCCAGGTGTCGTCCGCCTCGTACGAGACCATGCCCTCGACCTCGCCGGCCGCCGAGCGGTACACCGCGTAGAACGGCTCGGTCCAGGAGCCGGACAACCGCAGGTCGCCGGTATTGATCCGCCACCAGCGCTCGTCGCGGCTCACCGCGCCGGGTTGCGCGGCGCGCAGTCGGTCGTGGAGGGCGGGGCCGAGGGCGCGTACGACCGCGCCGTCGACGAGGTCGACCCGGCCGCCGTCCGCCGGGCCGGACCAGCGGGGGTCCAGGCCGGTGCGGGGGACGTCGATGGTCCACTCGGTGGTCCAGGTGGCGGGGCCGAAGCCGTAGCGGCCGTAGATGGGGTACTCGGCGGCGATCAGGGTGGCGACGACGTCACCGCGGTCGCTCGCGGCGGCGAGGTCGTGGGCCATCATCCGGGTGAGCAGGCCTCGGCGGCGGTGGGTGGGGCTGACCGTGACGTTCGAGATGGCGTCGGCGGGGACGGTGCGGCCGCCGACGGCGGTGAGCTCCTGGGGAAAGGAGCGGAAGGTCGCCACAGGCTGGTCGGTGGGGGCGGTGGGGTCGAACGCGGCGAGCGTTCGGGACGGGTCTATGTGGAACGAGCGGTCCTTGAGCTCCTGAGGGGTCAGGGTTTCCGGGGCTCGGAGGAAACCTGTGTTCAGAGCGTTCAGCCAGGCCGGGATCTCGTCCTCGGTGACGGGGCGTACGGCTGTGTCGTGGGAGGGGCTCATGGGGTCACGCTAGGGGGGTGCCGGCGCGCTGTCTCGGGGTTTTTCGCCCCCGCCGCCCCTACGAAAAGCACGGGGCGCAGCCCCTGCTTTTCAGGGGCGCGGGGAACTGCGCGACCAGCCCCCACGCACCCGCACCCGACAACGCACCCGCACGTCCTCTCTACGTCAGCAGATCGTCCACCTGGGCCTCGCCCTCCCGGTAGCGGCGGGCGATCTCCGCGCTGCAGTCGTCGGCCGTGCGCTGCAGGTGCTGGCGCCGGCCGGAGATCTGCTGCTCGTGGTGGACCAGGCGGGCGAGGCCCGCCGTGAGTTCCTCGTCGGTGCGGGCCTGGAGGTCGGAGAGTTCCACCTCGTCCAGCATCTCGGCGGCCAGCCGCCGGTACTCCTCACCGCGCGGCGTGCCCACGGTGACATGGCGGGCCGAGGAACGCTGCCGGGCCGGCGCGTCCGTGAGGATCGCCGAGAGCCGGTCGACGAGCGCCGAGGGCTCCGCCGAGCCCGAGGCCCCGGCATCGGCCGCACCGCCCCTGCGGGCCAGTTCGGCGCGCAGGATGTCGATACGCCCCTGGAGCAGCCGCCGCAGATAGCTGAGGTCGGCCTCGTCCCGCTGGGCGTCCCGGCGCAGGGTGCGCAGTGCGGGCAGCCGCAGCCGGGACAGTTCGGGCTCGGCCGGGTCCGGCGGCGGCAGTGGTCCGCTGTCCGTACGCTGAACCGGTGGCCGACGGACTCCGGGGCCGGGCCCCGGCGTCGTACGGGTAAACGTCGCAGTGCCCGGGGGCTGCCCGGTACTCGATGTGCTCATGCGCCTCAACCGTCCCCTCGACCGGTGTGTGTGAGCATCGTGCCACTCTCCGTGGCAGCTTTGTGACCGAGTCCCCGCGATCCACCCCAGATGGTCGGTAATGGATCAATGAGAAAGACCGGGCAAAGCGCTCTTCAAACCCCCGTGATCACAAACCCCCCGTAAGGGGGACCCCCTCGCGTACGGCTGATGGACGGCGGCGGCATCATGGTCGGCATGCGTGCGGTGGTGCAGAGGGTCGACGGCGCGAGCGTCGTCGTGGACGGTGAGACGGTCGGTGCGATCGAGGGCGAGGGGCTGTGCGTCCTGGTGGGGGTGACACACGACGACACCAAGGAGAAGGCGGCGCAGCTGGCGCGCAAACTGTGGTCCGTGCGGATGCTGCACGACGAGAAGTCGTGCAGCGACGTGGACGCGCCCCTGCTGGTGATCAGCCAGTTCACGCTGTACGGGGACGCGCGCAAGGGCCGGCGGCCGACGTGGAACGCGGCGGCGCCCGGTGACGCCGCCGAACCGCTGGTGGACGAGGTCGTCGCACAGCTGCGGGCGCTGGGGGCGACGGTGGCCACGGGACGGTTCGGCGCGTCCATGCGGATGTCCCTGACGAACGACGGTCCGTTCACGGTGCTGTTGGAAATGTGACGCGCGCTGGTGGAAGTGGACGTGTGCTGGTGGAGATGTGAGGCGTCCGGGGGCCTCCTACGGCTCGACCACGACCTCCTGCGCCGCCGCCGTGGTGTCGGCCATCAACCTCGCGTCGACCGGGAGGTTGCGCTTGACCAGGGCCAGCGCCACCGGCCCCAGTTCGTGGTGGCGTACGGACGTGGTGATGAAGCCGAGCTTGCGGCCGTCGGGGCCGTCGTCCGCGAGCCGGATCTCCGCGCCGCGCGGCGGGAGGTGCACCTCGCTGCCGTCCAGGTGGAGGAAGACGAGGCGGCGCGGGGGCTTGCCGAGGTTCTGGACCCGGGCGACGGTCTCCTGGCCCCGGTAGCAGCCCTTCTGCAGGTGCACGGCCGTGCCGATCCAGCCCAGCTCGTGCGGGATCGTGCGGTGGTCGGTCTCGAAGCCGAGGCGGGGCCGGTGGTGCTCGACCCGCAGCGCCTCGTACGCGAGCAGACCGGCGGCGGGCCCGGCCTTCTCCGCGTACGACTCCAGGTCCGCGCGCGGGAGGAACAGATCACGGCCGTACGGCGTCTCGCGGACGACCGTGCCCTGAGGGACCTCGGCGATCGAACCGGCCGGGAGGTGGACGACCGCGAAGTCGCCCGTACGGTCGGCCACTTCGACCCGGTAGAAGAACTTCATCGACTCCAGGTAGGCGAGCAGCGCCTCCTGGGTGCCGGGCTCGATGTGCGCCCAGACGGTCGTGCCGTCGTCGACCAGGTACAGCGCGTGCTCGATGTGACCGTTGGCGGAGAGGATCAGCGCCTCGGTGGCCTCGCCGGTGGGCAGCTCGCTGACGTGCTGGGTGAGCAGCAGGTGCAGCCAGCTGAGCCGGTCCGCGCCGGAGACGGTGATCACGCCCCGGTGGGAGAGGTCGACGAATCCGGTGCCGTCGGCGAGGGCGCGCTGTTCACGGAACAGGTCGCCGTAGTGGGCGGCGACGCCTTCGTCCACGCCCTCGGCGGGGACGGCGCCGGGCAGGGACAGCAGAGGGCTTTTCATATGTCTAAGCCTACGACTTGGTACTTGAGGCCTTGAGTGTGCAGTTCTCGCACCGGCCGAAGATCGCGAAGTGCTTCAGGTCGGTGTCGAACCCGAAGGACTCGCGGAGCTGGGCCGTGAACGCGGCCGCCACGTCCACGTCCGCCTCGATGACGTTCTCGCAGTCCCGGCAGACCAGATGGATGTGGTGGTGCCGGTCGGCCAGGTGGTACGTCGGCGCCCCGTGCCCCAGGTGCGCGTGGCTGACCAGCCCGAGCTCCTCCAGGAGCTCAAGGGTCCGGTAGACCGTGGAGATGTTGACCCCCGACGCGGTCTTCCGCACTTCCACGAGGATGTCGTCGGGGGTCGCGTGCTCCAGGGTGTCCACGGCTTCGAGCACGAGCTGCCGCTGCGGCGTCAGCCGATAGCCACGCTGCCTGAGATCACTCTTCCAGTCGGTGCTCACCACGGGTCCAGTCTAGAGCGGGCGGGACGGGCGTCAGGGGTCCGCCGAGAGGACACCGTTCATCAAGGCATCAGCGAGCACGGCACGATAGGCACGGGTCGCGCGGGTGATCTCGGAATACGCCTGGATCTTGTCGTCGAGAGCGGCGAGCGTCGCACCGATCGCGTCCTGCTCGGCGAGCGGTGGCAGGACGACGGGCAGCTCTCCCAGAGTGCGGATGCTGAGCGAGGGAATGACAGACCCGGCAGTCCGGGTCCGGACCCAGTCCTGTGCCGTGGTCGCACCCAGACAGGAGACGAGATGGGTGGCCTCGACGAGTCCCGTCCCCGACAGCCTGAGCCGTGCGCGCCGCTCCTGCGACCCGCAAGCGCATGGGCAGGCTGATGATTCTTTAACCCCTCGGGGTTGACCACTGGCTCATGACGACGCCCCCATGACCCGGGGACATGGGGGCGTGCTCGAAATGTCGCAGAGGCGCGCGACCTGCTCGGGCTACTTGAAGAAGGCGATGCCGTCGTCCGGCATGTCGTCCGGGAGGGCCTTGGCCCAGCGTTCGACGTCCTCGGGGGTGACGACCTTCTTCAGGTGCGCGGACATGTAGGGGCGCAGCTCGACGTCGGGGGTGGCCTTCTCGCCGACCCACATCAGGTCGCTGTTCACATAGCCGTAGAGCCGCTTGCCGCCGCTGTAGGGGCCGGAGGCCGCCGTACGGGCGACCGCGTCCGTGACCACGTCGATCTGCGGCTTCTGCTTGGCCAGCTCGCCGTACCAGACCTCGACGACACCGTCGTCACGGGTCATGACGATCTCGACCCTGCGGTCGGCGTCGATGCGCCAGAACCCGGACTCCGTCTCCAGCGGACGGACCTTGTTGCCGTCCTTGTCCAGCACCCAGGTGTGGGAGTGGTACTCCAGGAAGTCCCGGCCGTCGTGCGTGAAGGTGACCTCCTGGCCGAAGTTGCACTTCTCTGAGCCGGGGAAGTCATGGACGCCCGCGCCGGCCCAGTCGCCGAGCAGGAAGGCGAGGGGGACGAGGTCCTTGTGGAGGTCGGACGGGATCTCGATCATGAGTGGCGGTTCCTGGGAGTCCTGGAGGTCCTGGGCGTCGGTCGGACGCGGGTCAGCGCTGGCCCTGGTACAGCTTCTTCACTGCCAGGCCGGTGAAGGCGAGAACGCCGACGGCGACCAGAACCAGCAGGATCTCGAAGAAGATGATCACGAGGTGCTCCTCGATTGAGCGGGAGACGTGCGGTACGCACACAGGGCCGGACCCCAGCTTACGCGGCTGGGGTCCGGGCTCCGGCGTGAGGTCGGCCCTTGCCTCCCGGGGGCCGTCAGCCCAGCAGCTGGCTCTGCAGGACCACGGTCTGCCAGAAGGGGACCGCCGGAGCCCCCGCCTCGCGGGACTGCAGGATCACCGCGTACACGTCCCCCGCCGAGACATAGGCCTGGCGGACCTGCTCGGCGCCGTACGGCTTCGCCTCGGCATAGGCGGTCCGGGCGGTCCCCGTCACGGCGGCCTCCTCCGGAAAGTCCTCGTCGTACTCCACCTCGCCCGCACCGCGTACCCGGTAGGTCGGGCTGACGTGGGCCAGGGCATGGCTCGCCAGCTCGGCGTCCACGACGTTCGTCGTGTTGAACCGGAGCAGGTGGACCCGCGTCCGGGTGCCGTCCGGGGTGGTCCAGCCCCGGGCGGCGATGTGCCGCAGGCCGGTGTCGACGAGTTTCTGTCCCAGTTCCTCGCGGTCCTCCGCCTCGAACTCCGCCAGATACTCCTTCACCGGCAGCCGGCCGTCCGAGCCCCGCAGCGCCTTGTCCTCCTTCGCCCCCTCGGGCGCCGGCAGGACGAGGGCGCGCAGATCGGCGTGATGGGCTCCGGCCGGGTTGTCCTCGGCGAACGGCTCCGGGCTTCCGGACGGCAGCGGCGGCCTGACGAGCCGGGGGAAGACCCAGCGCCCGTCCGACTCCGTGGCCAGACCGGGTACGTCCGTGCGCTGCGCCGCGGCGATCCCGTACGCCGTGGCCGTCCCCACCGAGGCGAAGACGACAACGGCCGCGGTCCACCGGAGCAGGGCCCGCAGGACCCTCCGGTCACGGCGGGGCGGGGCGGCATGGGGCTGAGCCGGCTCGACGGCAGGGGGCTCCTTGGCCGACGGCTCCACGGCGTCCGCCGCCGAGGACGGGGCGTCGTACGTCTCCGGTGCCGCCGGTGCCGCCGGTGCCTTCGGCGTTGCACCGAGGATGATCACGATTCGGACTACCATTCGGCCCATGGCGAAGAAGCTCGTGATCAAGGTGACGGCGGGGGCCGATGCCCCTGAGCGGTGCTCGCAGGCGTTCACGGTGGCGGCCGTGGCCGTCGCCAGCGGCGTCGAGGTGTCCCTGTGGCTGACCGGCGAGTCCGCGTGGTTCGCGCTGCCCGGCCGCGCCGCCGAGTTCGAGCTGCCGCACGCCGCTCCGCTGCCCGATCTGATCGACTCGCTGCTCGCGGGCGGCCGGATCACCCTGTGCACCCAGTGCGCCGCCCGCCGGGACATCACCGAGAAGGACGTCATCGAGGGCGTACGGATCGCCGGCGCCCAGGTGTTCGTGCAGGAGGCCATGGCGGACGACACCCAGGCGCTCGTCTACTGAGGGCGCTCGTCGGCCGTGCCCGGATCTCGGTCGGCATCTCGGTCGGCATCTCGGCCGGCATCGCGGTCGGCGTCACTGTCGGCGTCTCTTGCCGTCCAGTTCGTCCCACCACTCGTCGGACTTCGGGTCGCCGGAGGGATCGTCCCACCAGCGGTCGTCGGGGCCGCGCCGGTTGGCGACGACGGCGGCGAGCGGCGGGATGACCATGGCGACCACGCACATGCCGACCGCCACCGGGACCGACCAGAGGCGTACGACGCCCCAGGCCAGGACGAAGAGGGCCAGGCACGTGCCCATCATGGCGAAGTACTGGTGGCGCCTGCGCGCGTACATGTCTCCAGCGTAGGTCCGCGCACGGCTGAGGGCCGCACTCCGGGAAGTGCGGCCCTCAACTGTTGGTCTGTTCGCCTGATGGCCGTTTCGCCTGTTCGGCGAGACCGTCTCAGACGGCGATCGCGACCTCCGCCAGGCCGCCCTTCTCGGCGACGACGACGGTCCGGTCGGCGGTGCCGCCGGGGACCAGCGCGCGGACGGTCCAGGTGCCCTCGGCCGCGTAGAAGCGGAACTGGCCCGTCGCGGAGGTCGGGACCTCCGCCGTGAACTCGCCGGTCGAGTCCAGCAGACGGACGTAGCCCGTCACCGGCTCGCCGTCGCGGGTCACCTGACCCTGGATCGTGGTCTCACCGGGCTTGATCGTCGAGGCGTCCGGGCCGCCGGCCTTCGCTCCACACATGTCTTTCTCCATAAGGGGTCTGACCGGAAGGAAGGCCGGTCGGGACGAACGGGGGTGTGCGGGTACCGCTGGTGGTGCTGGTGGTGCTGGTGGTGCTTACTTGTTGGCGCCGAGCTCGATCGGGACGCCGACGAGGCTGCCGTACTCGGTCCAGGAGCCGTCGTAGTTCTTGACGTTCTCGACACCGAGCAGCTCGTGCAGGACGAACCAGGTCAGCGCGGAACGCTCACCGATGCGGCAGTAGGCGATGGTGTCCCTCGCCAGGTCCACCTGCTCCTCGGCGTAGAGCTCCTTGAGCTCGTCGTCCGACTTGAAGGTGCCGTCGTCGTTGGCGTTCTTCGACCACGGGATGTTGCGGGCGGACGGGACGTGGCCCGGACGCTGCGACTGCTCCTGCGGCAGGTGGGCCGGGGCGAGCAGCTTGCCGGAGAACTCGTCGGGCGAGCGCACGTCGACCAGGTTCTGCGAGCCGATCGCGGCGACGACGTCGTCACGGAAGGCGCGGATCGCGGTGTTCTGCGGCTTGGCCTTGTACTCGGTGGCGGGGCGCACCGGCACCTCGTCGGTCAGCTCGCGGGCGTCGAGCTCCCACTTCTTGCGGCCACCGTCGAGCAGCTTGACGTTCTCGTGGCCGTACAGCTTGAAGTACCAGTAGGCGTAGGACGCGAACCAGTTGTTGTTGCCGCCGTAGAGGACGACGAGGGTGTCGTTGCCGATGCCCTTCTCCGACAGGAGCTTCTCGAAGCCCTCCTGGTCGACGAAGTCACGGCGGACCGGGTCCTGGAGGTCCTTGGTCCAGTCGATCCGGATCGCGTTCTTGATGTGGTTCTTCTCGTACGCGGTGGTGTCCTCGTCGACCTCGACGATGGCGATGTTCGGGTCGTCGAGGTTGGCCTCGACCCAGTCGGCGTCGACCAGGACGTCGCTGCGGCTCATGCTCTTTCTCCTCCGGGGCAGTTGCGGCGGTGTGCGGGTGCCTCCGGCGGTTCGGCCGGGGGCGCGCAGGGGTGGGCCCTGGCTGGAACAGGGCGGGCATCGGGGAACGCGGCGGCAGATTCCGTCGCTCAGAAGGTGCGACAGAGCATGGCGGCGACGCGGCACAGGTCTACTGCCCGCCGCTTCGTGAGATCCGCCTGTCGCTTCATGAGTGTCGATCGTAGGGACGGACAGGCGGGCGTGTCACCGGCATGTCGTATTCTGAGACGCGATCGTCCGGAATGTGGGATGACGTGACTGTCGGGGCTGCGGTGGCGGGGCGACCGGGCCTCTGTAGTCGTCGTCACATCTACGGTACGGACGGCGGCGTCTCGCCTTTCGGACGCGGCCGCGGACGCCGCCGCGTCCGAAAAGCGCGTTCCGCCGCAGGCCGCCGAGGGCCAGCCGATCCTCGTCCTACCCCGCCAGCTTGACGTTCGAACCCTTGACCGTGATCTCCACGCCGTCCGGCGCGGCCTCGACCTTGTCGAGCTTGACGCCGCCGGGGAGGTCGTCAATGGCCTGCTGGAAGTCGGTGATGGAACGGACGACGTTCTCGGCGAGGCCGGCGCCGCCCAGGCTGGGCAGGGAGTCGGCCTGCACCTCGACCGTGTCGCCCTTGACGCTGACGGTGCTGAGGACGGAGACGGTCTGGGGGTCGAGGGCAGGCGGGTCGATCTCGACGTTGACCTTGATCTTGCCCTTGCCGCCGTCGGAGAGGCCGACGACGCGGGCCGTGAAGCCGAGGCCGACGTCGGTGGGCTCCGACTTGGCGGCCTTGAGGAGTTCGTCGTATCCGATGGTCGCGGTGCCGGTGGCGCTGTCGGCCGTGGCGGAGGTGTAGTCGCTGGAGAAGGCGACGCCGCGCATGTTCGCCTGCAGGTCGGCGATGCGGATGCTCTCGCCGGGCCTGCCGGTGCTCGCCTCGACGTTCTCGATGCCGACCTCGACGTCGTCGAGTTCGCCGCCCGCGACCTGGGTGAGGAAGGGGAAGCCCTTGATGGACACGTCCGGGGTGGTCGTCAGGCCCTCACTGGCCTTCAGCTGCTGGGCCGCCTCGTCCTCGGCGAAACCGACGGCCAGGCGGTCCGCGGCGACGAAGAGGCCGCCCAGGATCACGACGACGATGACAAGTATTCGCAGTGCGCGCATGTCTCGGTGTTCCCCACGTTGTCCGCTTGACGGCCGCGGGCCGGTGGCCGTTCTACCCGAGGGTAAGCGTGGGGCTGTCGGAAAGGGGTGGGTTCGTGCGCGTTGTTGATCACCTGTGACAGGAGCCCCCGGCGCGCCTCCCGGCTTTCCTCGCCCCCGCCGCCCTTACCCGTCCCATCCCTGGGGCTGCGCCCCTTTTCAGGGGCGCGGGGAACTGCGCGACCGGGGTCCGGGGCGGAGCCCCGAGTCTTTGACGCGGGGTCGAAGGGGCGCGCAGCCTGGGGATGGGACGGGTAGGGGCGGCGGGGGCGAAAAACGCCGGGTCAGACGAGGGCGCGGCCCAGCAGATAGACCGCCGGGGCCGCCGCCGCCAGCGGCAGGGCCACACCCGCGGTGAAGTGCACGAAACGGGAGGGGTAGTCATAGCTGGCGACCCGGTGGCCGATGAGCGCACACAACGCGGCCCCACCCCGAGCAACGCCCCAGCCGCACCCAACCCGGTCGCACTCCCGACCGCGATCCCGCCCCGCCGCCGCCAGCAGCGACACCACCACCGAGGCGGCGTCGGCAGCGGCAACGCCCGCGCCAGGACGGCCACCGCGACCGCGCCCCCGCCCACCGTCACCGCGTCCGCCACGGCCGCCAGATAGCCGGTCGCGATGATCGCCAGTGCCGACGAGGCCACCGTCGCCATCAGTCCGTACATCCGCTCGTCCGGGTCCGCGTGGCTGCGCAGCCCCAGCACGATGCCGAGCAGCACCCACACCCCGAGCGTCCCGAGGATCGCGGCGGGCGCGTGCTCCCGGCCGGCCGCGAAGAGGGCCGCGTCCGCAGCGAGGGCGCCCGCGAAGGCCAGCACGATGCCCTGCCGGGCCGGCCACATGCCGTTCAGCCGGAACCAGCCCGCCGCGGTCACGGCCTGGAGGACGACGAGGGGTACGGCGAGGGCGTACTCCCCCACCGCGGCGGCCCCGGCCAGCAGCAGACCCAGGACGGCCGTGATCAGCGCCGGCTGCATCCCGGGCTCGATGATCGGCGACCGGCCCTCGGCCCGCGCCCGCTGGGCGTCGGTGATCCGGGCGTTGCCGGTGAGGGTGGGCGGACCGTAACCGGCCGCGGGTTCCGCACCGACCTCCGGACCGGCCTGCCCCCGGGGCTCCACCTGAGGCTGGTGTTGGTGTTGGGCCTGGGCATGGGGGACCTGGGCATGGTGTTGCGCCTGGGCCTGAGGGGCGTACTGGCCGCCGCCGTACTGCCCGCTCGGGGCGGCCGACTGCTGGGGCAGGTACGCCGTCTCCGTCAGGTTGGTGGCGGCGGGAGGGGTCTGGGGCTGGATCTGGGTCTCCCAGGTCTGGCCCTCCCACTGCTGGGTGTACTGCTGGGCGTGGGCGCCCTGGCTCTCGTCGTACCCCTGCCAATGCGGCTGCGGCTGCGGCCGCGGCTGCGCGTGGGGATGCGCATGCGGCTGCTGGTACGCGTCGTAACCCTGGTGCCCCTGCTGGGCCTGATGCTCCGACTGACCCTGCTGGCCCTGGTGACCCTGCTGCCCCTGGTGGCCCTCGTACCCGTGCGGCTGGTTGCTCATGATGTGGGGGTCACCCTCCTGCGAACGGCGGGAGCACCTCGACCGTGCCGCCCTCGGCCAGACGTACCGTCTCATGCGCACGGGTACCCACGGGGTTTCCGTCGACGAGGAACGAGCAGCGCCGCAGCACGCGGACGAGTTCGCCGGGGTGGCGGTCGCGGGCCGCGTCCAGGGCGTCCGCGAGGGTGGCCGCGTCGTAGGGCTCCTCGGCGACGCCGGCTGCGGACTTGGCTGCGGCCCAGTAGCGGACGGTGCCCTTTGGCATCTGCTTTCCTCTTGTATGAGTCGTGACGGGGTCAGGCTACGCCCCTGACCGCGACCCCCTTCACCACCCACTCCCCGATCCTCCCCAGCAATTCCGGGCTCGCCGCGTTCTCCGCGTGGCCCATGCCCCGTTCCAGCCAGAGTTCACCGTCGTCACCCGCCGCCGCGGCCAGCATCTCCGGGTGGTCGAGCGGGAAATAGCCGTCGCGGTCGCCGTGGACTATCAGCAGGGGCGTCGGGGCGATGAGGGGCACGGATTGCACCGGGGAGAGGGGAACGGGGTCCCAGTCGCGGTGGTGGATACGGGTGCGGAAGCCGTAGCGGCCGAGGAGGCGGCCCTCGGGGCGGGTGATGAGCCAGTGGACCCGGCGCATGGGGGCCGTGCCCCGGTAGTACCAGCGGGCGGGGGCGCTGACCGAGACGACGGCGTCGGTGCCCGCGTCGGGGTGGGCCGCGTGGCGCAGGACGACCGAGCCGCCCATGGAGAAGCCGACGGTGGCGACGCGCGTGTGGCCGAGTTCACGGGTCCAGTGGACCGCCGCCGCGAGGTCGAGCACCTCGCGGTCGCCGACCGTGGAGCGGCCGCCGGATCTTCCGTGGCCCCGGAAGGAGAAGGTGACGACGGAGGCGTGGCGGGCGAACGCCTCCACCACCCTTCGAACGTACGGGCGATCCGCGTCCCCGGTAAAGCCGTGCGCGACGACGATGGCGAGGGGGTGGTCGCCGGCCTGGTCCACGGGACGGTCGGCACGGTCGAAGCGGTCGGCGAGGTGGCCGGAAGGTGGAGTTCCGGCGTCTTCCGCGCCGTTGTATACAACGGATTTTGGATCGTATACGGCCTCGATATTCACCCCGTCGTCAGTCCGTAGAAACCTGCGCAAAGAGGTTCGCGGCGGCCCCGAAAGGGTTCGATCGGCCGTCTCAGAGTTCGGAATGTCGAAAGATCGCGTCACATGGCCTGCCGGACCAGCACTCATGTGGGCTATTCTGCTGGACAGAGGACTCGGGCAATGTCGCCCCCGGGTCCTTTCGTGCTTTAGGCAAGCTTGTATACGAGCGGAAAAACGCCAGGTGACCGCAGCTGTACGAGCGCCCGCCACACGCGTCCTCGCAGGGACCGAGGAGGAACCAGACGTATGAGTTCTCTGCTGCTCCTGACCAACGCCCTCCAGCCTTCCACGGAGGTGCTTCCAGCCCTCGGCCTGCTGCTGCACAACGTGCGCGTGGCCCCGGCGGAAGGCCCGGCTCTCGTCGACACCCCCGGTGCCGACGTCATCCTCATCGACGGGCGCCGTGACCTGCCGCAGGTCCGCAGCCTGTGTCAGCTGCTGCGCTCCACCGGGCCGGGCTGCCCCCTCATCCTCGTGGTGACCGAGGGCGGTCTCGCAGCCGTCACCGCCGACTGGGGCATCGACGACGTGCTCCTCGACACGGCCGGCCCGGCCGAGGTCGAGGCGCGCCTGCGGCTGGCCATGGGCAGGCAGCAGATCGTCAACGACGACTCCCCCATGGAGATCCGCAACGGCGACCTCTCGGTGGACGAGGCGACCTACAGCGCCAAGCTCAAGGGGCGCGTCCTCGACCTCACCTTCAAGGAGTTCGAGCTCCTCAAGTACCTCGCCCAGCACCCGGGCCGCGTCTTCACCCGCGCACAGCTGCTCCAGGAGGTCTGGGGCTACGACTACTTCGGCGGTACGCGGACGGTCGACGTGCACGTACGGCGGCTGCGCGCCAAGCTCGGCCCCGAGCACGAGTCGCTGATCGGAACCGTCCGGAACGTCGGTTATCGATTCGTTACGCCCGAGAAGGCGGAGCGCGTCGGCGACGAGGCGAAGGCCAAGGCCGCCCTCTCAAAGGCGGCGGATGCGGACGAGACGGCGCCCCTGGACGCCGTGGAGATCCCGGCCGAGGCGTAGTGACGGACACCCCGGGCGGCGTACGCACAGGTAACTCACAGGTGCGCCGTCGTACGCCCTGCCCAGGGGCGGTCCATCCGCGTAGACTCCGCGCGTGGCCAAGGTGACTCGGGATGACGTGGCAAGACTGGCGGGAACATCGACCGCCGTCGTCAGCTACGTCATCAACAACGGACCCCGGCCGGTCGCACCGGCCACGCGCGAGCGTGTCCTCGCCGCCATCAAGGAGTTGGGGTACCGCCCGGACCGAGTCGCCCAGGCGATGGCCTCCCGGCGTACGGATCTCATAGGCATGATCGTGCCGGACGCGCGCCAGCCCTTCTTCGGCGAGATGACCCACGCCGTGGAGCAGGCCGCCGCCGAGCGCGGAAAGATGGTGCTCGTCGGCAACACCGACTACGTCGCCGAGCGCGAGGTCCACTATCTGCGGGCGTTCCTCGGGATGCGCGTCTCCGGCCTGATCCTCGTCAGCCACGCCCTCAACGACAACGCCGCCGCCGAGATAGACGCGTGGGACGCGCGGGTCGTGCTGCTGCACGAGCGGCCCGAGGCGATCGACGACGTGGCCGTGGTGACCGACGACATCGGCGGCGCGAAGCTCGCCGTCGACCATCTGCTCTCCCACGGGTACGCGTACGTCGCCTGTATGGGTGGCCTCGCCGAGACCCCGCTGGTCGGCGACCCCGTCTCCGACCACGTCGAGGGCTGGCGGCGGGCGATGGACGAGGCGGGGATCTCCACGGAGGGGCGGCTGTTCCAGGCGCCCTACAACCGCTACGACGCGTACCAGGTGGCGCTGGAGCTGCTGTCGGGCCCGGCCCGGCCCCCGGCGATCTTCTGCTCCACCGACGACCAGGCGATCGGGGTGCTGCGGGCCGCGCGCGAGCTGCGCATCGAGGTGCCGGGCGAGCTGGCCGTGGCCGGGTTCGACGACGTCAAGGAGGCGGCGCTCACGGACCCGCCGCTGACGACGATCGCGACGGACCGTACGGGCATGGCCCGGGCCGCGGTGGACCTGGTGCTGGACGACGGCATCCGGGTGGCCGGGTCCCGGCGCGAGCGGGTGAAGCTGTTCCCGTCGAAGCTGGTCGCTCGACGGTCGTGCGGGTGCGAGTAGCTCCGCCGGGCTTGCGGAGAGCGCCGTAGGGGTTGGGGTGCGGGGTCGGACGCGGGTTCGTCGTGGCTGATCGGGCCCGCGCGGCGGAGCCACGTTCCGTGGCATGACCGTCGGCCGCCCTCTGTTTCCCTTGCCGGCGGGCCCCCGCGCCTTTATATGGGGCGAACGAGGTTCTGCCGGGGTTCTCAGGGAGCACTCAGGAAGGTCTCATGGTCGGGCGGCAGGCTCTGAGTCATGACCGAGAGCTTCCGCCGCAGCGGCGAGTACGAGAACCCGTACGAGGGTCAGCAGAACCCGTACCAGGAGCAGCAGCACGCCTCCGCCCCGCTGAACCCGGCGAACCCCGTGAACCCCGCGAACCCGGAGTGGCCGCCCCCGCCGGCGTACGACCCGGCGACCGCGACCGCGGCGCAGGCCGCCCCCACCGCGCTCCTCACCGAGCCGGTGTCCTCCGCGCCCACGTCGAGAAGGCGTACCCGGGGCCCCATCGCACTGCTCGCGGCCGTGGCGTTCGTCGCGGCGGCGATCGGCGGCGGTACGGCGTACGGCATCCAGGAGCTGACCGGTACGGACACCGTGGCCTCCAGCTCCACCAGCACCAGCGTGGTGCCGACCAGCCAGAAGGGCACGGTCTCCGGGGTCGCCTCGGCGGTCAGCCCGAGCATCGTGGAGATCAACGCCACCTCGAACGCGGGTGAGTCCACCGGTTCCGGTGTGATCATCACCAGCGACGGTGAGATCGTCACCAACAACCACGTGATCTCCGGCGCCTCCCAGATCAAGGTGACGACCAGCAACGGCAAGTCCTACACGGCCGAGGTCGTCGGCACCGACAGCAAGAAGGACCTCGCCCTCATCAAGCTCCGGGACGCCTCCGGGCTGAAGGCCGCCATGCTCGGCGACTCCGCCGGGGTCAAGGTCGGCGACCAGGTCGTGGCGATCGGTTCCCCCGAGGGTCTGACCGGCACCGTGACCAGCGGCATCGTCTCCGCGCTCGACCGTGACGTCACGGTCTCGACGGACGAGAGCCAGGGTCAGCAGCAGGGCGGTGGCGGCGGGCAGTGGCCGTTCGAGTTCGGCGGTCGGCAGTTCAACGGTGACACCGGCTCCTCGACCACCACGTACAAGGCGCTCCAGACCGACGCCTCGCTCAACCCCGGGAACTCCGGCGGTGCCCTCATCGACATGAACGGCAACATCATCGGCATCAACTCCGCGATGTACTCCGCCGCGGACGCCACCTCCTCCAGCGCCGGCAGCGTCGGCCTCGGCTTCGCCATCCCGATCGACACGGTCAAGGCCGACCTGAGCACGCTGCGGGCGGGCGGGTCTGACTGAGGTCCGACACTCCGACCAGGCCTTTTCCCCTCCGAGCAGATCTTTTCCCCTCCGAGTAGGTCTTTCCCCTCCGTCCCGCTGAGTCCAAGGAGTTCGACATGATCACGCAGGTCTCCCACACCGTCGCAACCGCCGTCGACCCGGCCGGGCTGGGCCTCGCCCTCGCGGTGGCGGCCGAACTTCACCCGGCGGTGACGCGGGCCCCCGAGGTGGCGGCCACCCATGCCCCGGCCCGTCGCAACACGGCCGCGCGCCCGCGCCGACGCACGGTTCGCGGCTGATCCGGTACGGACTACTGCGCGGCCAGGGGACGTGCAAGGCTAGGGCGAACCCGCGCGCGCCCCGTCAGGGGCGCGGGGAACTGCGCGAGAAGCCCCACCGGACCCGCACCAGGCAACGCACGAGACCCCCCACGGCGCCCCGGCCCCCGCAATCCACCGCTTCCGAGGAACGAAGACCACATGAGCTCCGCCGAAGGCGCCCGCGCCCCCGAACCCCAGCGCATCCTCATCGTCGACGACGAGCCGGCGGTACGCGACGCACTCAAGCGCAGCCTCGCCTTCGAGGGCTACGACACCGAGGTCGCCGTCGACGGCGCGGACGCGCTGGAGAAGGCGACCGCGTACCGGCCGGACCTGGTGATCCTCGACGTCCAGATGCCGCGGATGGACGGGCTGACGGCAGCCCGCCGGATCCGCGGCGCGGGCGACACCACGCCGATCCTGATGCTCACCGCCCGCGACACGGTCGGCGACCGGGTCACCGGGCTCGACGCCGGCGCGGACGACTACCTGGTCAAGCCGTTCGAGCTGGACGAACTCTTCGCCCGGGTCCGCGCGTTGATGCGCCGCAGCTCGTACGCGGCGGCCGTCGCCCAGAGCGCCGAGGTGGACGAGGCGCTCACCTTCGCGGACCTGCGGATGGATCTGGCGACGCGGGAGGTCACGCGGGGTGGGCGCCCCGTGGAGCTGACCCGCACGGAGTTCACGCTCCTGGAGATGTTCATGGCGCACCCGCGCCAGGTCCTCACCCGCGAGCAGATCCTGAAGGCCGTCTGGGGCTTCGACTTCGAGCCCTCCTCCAACTCCCTCGACGTGTACGTCATGTACCTGCGCCGCAAGACCGAGGCGGGCGGTGAGCCGCGGCTCGTCCACACCGTGCGGGGCGTGGGGTACGTCCTGCGACAGGGCGGCGCGGAGTGAAGAGGCTGCTGAGCCGCTATCGCTCCCTGCCCATCCGCGCCCGACTGTCGATGCTGGTCGCGGCGGCGGTGGCGTTCGCGGTGGCGGCGGTGTCGGTGACGTGCTGGTTCATCGTGCAGGGCAAGCTGTACGAGGAGGTCAACAACGATCTGGAGGCCATGGCCAGCCGGGCGCTGCCCGAGCAGATGGTGCAGGACGCCGTCCTCACCGCCTGCCCCGAGGCGCCGTCGCAGTCGTACTGGGGGCCGAAGAACAAGGGCTACTCCCAGGTGGTGACCACGGACGGCACGACGTGTGTCTTCCCCAACTCCACGGGCGTGGTGAACGTCGCCGAGAGCGACAAGGAAGAGGCCGCGAACCCCAGGATCAAGCGCGGCACGATCCGCAACGGCACCGACAGCGAGGGCAACCCGGTGCGCGTACTGGCCACAGCACTCGTCCTCGACAACGGCGAGCGCCAGTACGCGATGCCGGGCACCGCCTACGTCGTGGCCCTCCCCCTCAAGGGCACCCAGTCCACGCTCAACGAGCTGGCGCTGCTGCTCCTCGTCGTCTCCGGCATCGGAGTCGTCGGCGCCGGAGCGGCCGGCCTGGCCGTGGCCCGGGCGGGCCTGCGCCCCGTCGACAAGCTCACCGAGGCGGTCGAGCACGTGGCGCGCACCGAGGATCTGAGCATCCGCATCCCTGTGGAGGAGGAGAGCGAGGACGAGGTCGCCCGCCTCTCCCGTTCCTTCAACTCGATGACGAGCGCGCTGGCGAGCTCCCGCGACCTGCAGCGACAGCTGATCGCGGATGCGGGCCACGAACTCCGTACGCCCCTGACGTCCCTCCGCACGAACATCGAACTCCTCACCCGGAGCGAGGAGACGGGCCGCCCGATCCCGGCCGAGGACCGCAAGGCCCTGCTCGCCTCGGTGACGGCCCAGATGACCGAACTCGCCTCGCTGATCGGTGACCTGCAGGAGCTGTCTCGCTCGGAATCGGGTCAGCAGGGCGGCCGGCACCTCCAGGTCGTCGACTTCCAGGAGGCGGTGGAGGCGGCCCTGCGCCGGGCTCGCCTGCGCGGTCCCGAGCTGACCATCACGGCGGACCTGAACCCCTGGTACGTCCGCTCCGAACCGTCCGCGCTGGAGCGGGCCATAGTCAACATCCTCGACAACGCGGTGAAGTTCAGCCCCGAGGGCGGCACGATCGAGGTCGCCCTTGACGCGGGTGTCCTCACGGTCCGCGACCACGGCCCCGGTATCCCGGCCGCCGAACTCCCCCACGTCTTCGACCGCTTCTGGCGCTCCCCGTCGGCACGTTCCCTCCCGGGCTCGGGCCTGGGCCTCTCGATCGTGGCGCGGACGGTGGAGCAGGCGGGCGGCGAGGTGTCCTTGTCACGAGCTGAGGGCGGCGGCACGCTGGCGACGGTGCGGTTGCCGGGGGCGCCGACGGCTCCGCCGGGGACGCCGTAGGTCTGACCTCAGTGAGTGGTGTGCATCGTGAAGTCGCAGGTCGTGGGCCTGGTGTGAATGACGACTGGGGTACTCGCGCCGGTCGGCGGCAGATGACCTTGGTGTAGATCATCGGGCGAGTCTGGTTCCGGCGGGATGCCGGGTTCGGCTGCGCCCACGACCTGCCCCCGCCTACGATCCGTCGGCAGGTCGGCACGCCATGAGATCGCGGGAGGGCCCGGGATGCAGGAGCGGCAGTGGATCACCGCTCGCCGGAACGAACCGTACGCTCTCGCCGAGGAGTTGACCAAGCAGCTTCAGGAGGTCTAGGTCGAGCGGGACGAACTGGCGATCGCGGAGCGGGTGTTGAACCGCCTGGCCGAGCAGGCTCAGGCCGACGCCGAGGCTGTCGCTCCGGTATCGGCGAAGGTAGCCGGGCGGGCAGTCCTGCTCATCCCGCACCGCAGCGACGCGGCCGATGAGGGCGCGCTGCCCGGCGACTACCGAAAGATCCTGGCGATCGTGCGGGAGGCCGACGGCCCGGTGCAGGTCAGGGCGGTCGGCGAGCGGCTGGGCCTGGACGCCTCGGTGCGCGGCAAGCTGGAGCCGTTGCGGGCGAAGATGACCAAGCTCGCCGACCGCGGCTGGCTGCACAAGCGTCCCGACGGGCGGTTCACCGCACGTTCGTAGCCGCGCGGGGCTGGCCGTAACTGGCGGGCCTTCGGCGGCAGTTGAGTTTGGTGTGAAGAAAAACAACAGTCTCGCCGAGAGTCCTGACGGCCTTGTTTACACCGCCCGCCTGCCGTTGTCGAGCGCGACCTTGAACTGGCTCGCCGACCTGATACGCGGTCATCTGAAGAAGATCGGCTCGCGGTGGCGGGCGCTGCCCGCCGGGAAGATCGCCGGCATCGTGCTGGCGGTCCTGCGTTGTGACCAGCGGCCCGGCGACCTGGCCGGTGGCAACGGCATCCACCGCACCACCGTCACCCGGTGGGTGCGGGAAGTCGTCGGCCTGCTGGCCACCCGTGCCCCGCGCCTGGACCGCGCGCTGAAGAAGATCGCCCGAAAGGGTGGCGGAGTCGTACTGCTGGACGGCTCCCTGATACGCACCCGGCGCCGTACCGGCATGGCGAACCGGAAGAACTATTCCGGCAAGCACAAATGCCACGGCCTGCTCGTGATCGCGCTCACCGATGACAAGGGCCGGCTGATCTGGGTCTCCGCCGCACGTCCCGGACGCACCTCGGAGATCACCGCCTGCCGTCACGGCAAGCTCACCGCCCACCTGCGGGCTGCCGGCCTCGGTGCGATCGCCGACCTGGGGTTCGTCGGCCTCGACGACAGCGGTCCGGACGCCGACCCGGCGGTGATCACCGGCTACAAGGCCGCCCGGAACCGGCCTCTGACCCGAGGTCAGAAGCTGTCCAACAAGGCGCTGGCCGCGGTCCGTGCCCCGGTCGAGCACGGCTTCGCCCACCTGAAGAACTGGAGGGTCCTGGGCAAGGTCCGCACCGACCCGAAGTGGGCGACCACGCTGGTCAGGGCTTTGTTGGTACTGACGAACCGTGAAGTTGCCCGCTGACCGGTGATCTACACCGAAGTCATCCGCCCGCGACCAGCACGAGCCTCCCGAGCACAGTGCTCAATGGTCGGCAATGGCCCCGGAAGGCGGAACAGGCTGCCCAGCAAGTCCGCTGGTGCGGGCTGCGGCGCGGGCCCGGTGACCTGCACACGGGCGGGCCAACCGGGTTGCATAGGCGCCTGCGCTCCCGGTTGCAGCGTACTCCACAAACAGGGCTGGGCCTTGGCGGCCGTCCACGGCCACAGGCCCTGTCAGCGACGGGCGCGGTCGAGGCCGTCCAGGAGCAGGTCGAGCGTGAACTCGAACTCCGCCTGACTGTCACACCAGCCGAGCGTCGGGTCGTCGGCATCGTGCAACTCGGCCGACACCATGGCCGTGAGGTGCGGAAATGCGTCGGCCATCACGGCGAGGTCCTCCTCGGCGGCGTCGGTGTCGACGTCGCCGTCAGCCGTGGCAGGGCTGAACAGCTCCTGAGCGAACCCGAGCACCATGCTGCCGAGGGCGTGCAGCGCCCGGTGGCCGAGGTGGTAGGAGAACCCGCCACAGATCAGGGTCGCCAGAACCTCCTCGAAGTAGCCGTACAGACTGACCGGGATGACCCGTCGCGAGCCTATGAGCCCCGGAGCCCACGGGTGACGGAGCATCACCTCGCGCGCGGTCAGGCACCGGCTCCGCAGCTCCGAGCGCCAGCCGCCTCCCTCCTGCCCGGCCCGTACGGTCTCGGCCCGGACCTCCGCGACCACTGCCTCCACCAGCCCGTCGAGCAGCCCTTCCTTGCCGGGCAGGTGATGGTAGAGCGACATCGCCTCCACTCCGAGTGAGGACGCGAGGCGGCGCATGGTCACCGCGCTCAGGCCCTCGCTGTCCGCCAGCCGCATAGCCGCCGCCAGCACACGCTCGCGGCTCAGGGACTTCCGCGCCGGTCTCGGGGTCACGCCGTCGTACTCCTCACTCAAGCCTCTTGCCGTCACCTTACAACGTATGGTGTCCTTACACGGTAAGGCTTCTCTCACCTGGAGATACGATGGCTCTTACCGCCACCCCGGATACGAGTACGGCAGCACAGCCCGACCCTGCCACGGCTCGCGTCACCGGCCTGCTCTACCTCGGTCTCGGCATCAGCGGCATGCTTGGCTTCCTGGTCATCCGCCCACAGCTCTTCGACCAGGACGACCCTGCGGGCACACTCACCCAGCTCCTCGAACACGAGACCCTCGCCCGGACCGGCATCGCCCTGGAGCTGGCGATTGTGGTGACCCAGGTGCTGGCCGCGCTGTGGTTCTACCGGCTCTTCCGGCCGGTCGACCCGTTCGCCGCCGGGGCAACCGCCGTCTTCGGCACCGTCAACGCCGTGGCCATACTCGGCAGCGCCGCGTTCCTCGCCACTGCGCTCGACGCGGCACTCGACCCGGTCGGCGAGGACACCAGCCAGCTCATGTACCTCATCAGCGAGAACATATGGGGCGTCGGCAACGTCTTCTTCGGACTCTGGCTCATCCCCATGGGCCTCGCGGCTCTACGCTCCGGCTGGACACCGCGACCGCTGGGCTGGATCCTCGTCGCCGGCGGAGTCGGCTACCTGCTGAGCGTGTTCGTCACCTACCTCGCCCCGTCCGCCGGTCCGATTGCGGAACTCCTCGTTGTGCCCGCCACGGTCGGCGAGTTCTGGATGATCGGCTGGCTCCTGCTCCGCGGTCTACGCCGCCTCACCTGACAGCGCGTACGAACCGTTCCGGTGCGCTGCGTGGTTGCTGGCCGCCGCCTTACTTGACGGCTGTGATGACACGCAGCCCCCGCGGGTCGGTGGTGTCCTGCCCGACACACAGTCGGCCGAGGACAACATCGTCCTCGTGCTCTGCCGCGAACCCTGCTGGTCCTGACGAACCGCGAGGTCGCCCGCTGACGGACGATCTTGTCGGTGGACTGCCGCCCCGGACCTGCCCGAGCCTCCCGATGCCTACGCACACCAGGCCGATTGACGTGCAGTTTTCACGATGCACAGGGCTCAGTGGAGGCCGAGCATTCCCGGGGAGTCGATGTCGATGGCGAGTACGCCCGGCGGGTAGTCGTCCTCGCGTCCGGTCAGGATGATGGACATGCCTCCCGTCTCCAGATGCGGCGTGGCGACGTAGAGGGCGTGGCAGGTGTCGGCTCCGCCCCATCCGTCACGGACCATCCCGCCCACCGTGACCGCGGCTGTCTGCCCGAGTGAGTCCACTTGGACGCCCGGCAGCGCGAGCAGTGCCCGCCCGACGCCCTCGTCCTTCTCCTCTGCCCGCATGAGGCACAGTGAGGGGATGTGCAACCAGTCACCGGGGGTGTGCGCGACGTTGTCGACGAGCCGGTGCAGGGCTTCGTGGCCACGAGCGAGCGCGAGGGCCGCGTCCGTGTCGAGGACGATCACGCGGCGCGCCCCTGGTCGGAGCGCGTCGTCTGTCGGCCGGAGTGCATCTTCTCCGCAGCCATCGCGTAGATGTTGGCCAGGACGTCGGGCCCGTTGTCGAACTCTTCGTCGGTGAGCGTGCATCCCATGCGCTCACGCAGGACCTTGCGGGTGGCGGCTACCCGCTCCGCGATCTGCTCCGCCGTCGGCTGCTCCGAGGCCAGCTGCTCGATCAGCTGGTCGATCA
>NZ_JAJKLK010000024.1 GCF_020982545.1 Streptomyces sp. MNU76
AGCACCATCGACAGCGAGAAACGCTGGGCCGACGCCCGCCGCCTGCTCAGCGACGACACACTGCCGACCCCGGACCGCGTCGCGGGACTGCTGCTGATCCTCTACGCGCAGAAGGTCGCCACCATCAGCCAACTCACCGTCAGGGACGTGAACATCGACGGCGACACCGTCGCGATCGCGTTCGGCACATCGCCGGTCGTTCTCCCCGCACCGCTGGCCAGCCTGGTCCGCGATCTCGTCGCGACCCGCCGCGGCAAGGCCAAGATCGGCACGCCCGACGACGTCCCCTGGCTGTTTCCGGGTGGCCATCCGGGCGCCTCTCACCGACAGCCAGATCGGCAAGCGCCTTCACCGCATCGGAGTCCGGCCCAAACAGGACCGATCCACCGCGCTGTTCACCCTCGCCACCGAAGTCCCCGCAGCGATCCTCGCCCGCATGCTCGGCGTCCACATCAAAGTCGCCGTCCAGTGGCAGCAAGCATCAGGTGGGGACTGGGCCGCCTACGCTGCCGACGTCAGCCAACGCAGACGCACACGTTGATCAGACTCGGGCACACTGCGCTGATGAACGCTGATCCCGCCGCCTCCCCGCAGGAACAGGCCATCCGCCACGTCGCCTCGCTGTCGTCCGGGGCCCCGGTCGACCCCACGCTGCGGGTAACCCTGAACTTTCACCCCGACCGCACAGTGCGCGGTCGGCCGATCCTGCTCGCGTTGGCCGAGGACGGCACCTATCACTCGCAGTTCGTCACAGGCACCAGCAACGGCGGCCTGACGCCGCACCCCGGCGGTGACCGATGGCGTTGGGAGAGCCGGATCTTCGGAGGCGCCTATGACCACACACCCGCACACGAGCGACCTGTCTACGGCGCGTTGAACTTCCGGCGCAAGCCGCTCGGCGGGGCGCCTCGGTTCGGCTCCGCGCACCTTCGGCTGACTGCCGAGACCCTCACCCGAGCCACGTTCTGCTACCCGGACAGCTTCTTCGGACCAACGGCCTTCGGAGTTGCGGCCAGCTTTTCCCTCGTGGAGCTGGCTGAGAACGACGGCCAGGACGCACTCGACGACTACATCGAGGCACAGGTGCACGGCCCACTCATACTGGCCCGCGACGTCGAGGCACTCGTCCTAGACCCGAGCTATCGGGGAACGGATGTGGAAAGGGCCGCCTGCCGCCTGCCATGTCGGCTCGACTGGCACCCGGGACTACGACTCACCGTCGAAGAACTCGCACGCCACCCGGACTACCGCGGCCAGGAGTACGTCGACCTGGGCACGGAGATTGCCGTCGACGGCTACCTCAATCCCCGGATCATCGGTGACGCCGCACGCACCGGACGCCATGACCAACAGGCGCTCAAGAAAGTGTGGCACTGCCTGGCACGCTTCGGAACATCCGAGGAACGCAACGCGTGATCAGGCATGCATTCGGACAGTTCCAATACCCGACTGCACCATTAGACCGCCCCGGTGGGGCCCAGTCGGTGCTGATGGCCGAATTCGGCCAAGAGGAGCGAGAGCACAAGACGCGCGTCGCCCTCGACGCATTCCACGACTACCAGAACGGTATCCGGCCTGCGGGGCCCGGCGCCAGCGACCTCCTGGACTTCTTCGCGTTCGTCGACGGACAGCTGGATTCCTCCGGGGCGCCGAACATCAAGCGCAGCGACCAGGAGGTGACGAACCTGCTCGCCAAGCGGGCAAAGACTCTGCATCTGGGGCCGGCGAACTACTGCTGGTTCCTCGATCCGTCCAAGGCCCTGTGCCTCAAGCTCGCCGGGCCCCACGCCCGTGGGGCGACGGAACCCCTGATCGGGATGTGTGATTCGGCGCGCTGTCCCCAGGCCACCCACCATGCCGGGCACCGCCCGGTGTGGGCAGCCAGCGCGGAGAGCAAGAAGGTCTTCATCGCTACCATCGGGCGCGCGCAGCGGACGGAGAAGGCCCGGCTGACTACGGAACTCGCCCGCGATGAACGGGTGTTGTCCGAGATCGACGCCGCTGCCGGAATGGGGGCATGACGTGGCCCGCATCAGCGACGAAGCTCGACGGGACAACGAGGCGGCCATTCGGCACGTCATGGAGCGGCTCCTGGCCGGCGAGGTTCCCGCGGGTTGCAAGTGCGACATCAAGACCCTCGCGGCGCAGGCCGGGGTCGCCCGCACCGGCTTCTATCCCAAGAGGAACCGCGACGGCTCACCGCGGCCCGGCCCCTACCAACACCTGGCGGAGGAGTTCGAGCGCCGGCTGGCCGAGCTTCGGGAAACGGGGGTGATCCCGGACCCGCGGGCTGCGCAGGTCGAGCGCCTCAAGGATCAGGTCTCCGGACTGAAGGAGCGCCTCGCCGCGCGTGACGCGCAGATCGACGGTCTCACCGACTTCAGGGAGCGGGCTCTGTCGCAGATCGCCGCCCAGCGGATGGAGATCGAGCGACTTCGCGATACCTTGGCCGCGCCGTCGAATGTCCGGGCCCTGCCGAACAGTTCCAGACCGAGCGCGCCGTACGGATCGTGTAGCTGACTGCCTCCTCTGGCCTCGGGTCCTGCGTAGCTTGCGACGCTTGGGGTGGGGCGCGCGGCGAAGACTGCCGGGCACCCCGCCCCCGCGTTGCCGAGTGATCTCCTCGCCTTGGAATAAGGGCGCGCACCTTGTCCAAGGCGATCCCGAACTCTCCTGTCCCCCCAGCACGTAGGGCCGATAGCAGGATCAACGATGCGGACGGGTAGCGAGCGTGAGGAGAGCGGCGGCTGCCGACACAGCGGCGAGCAGCACGAAGAGGTGCGGATATCCGCCCAGTGGTCCGGCAAGGGCTGCGCCAGCGAACGGGGCGAGGGCGCTCGCGATGGTGGCGGGGGCCGCGAGGACGGCGGAGAGGCTGCCGTAGTGGGTGGTGCCCCAGCGGTCGGTGACGGCGGTGGCCTGGAGGAGAGTGAGGTTGCCTCGGACGACTCCGGCCAGGACGGCGAGCAGGATCAGAAGCGGGATCGGGCCGGAGGTGAGGCCGAGTGCCAGTGTGGTGATTCCTCCGGCGGCGATCAGGGCCATGGTGCGTGTCGTGACGCCCGTGCGGCGGGTGAGGGTCGCGTAGAGGGTGCGGCCGAGGGTTTGGCCGGCGCCCCCAAGTCCCAGTGCCCAGGCGGCCGTCGTCGCGTCCGCGCCGCGTGCGGTCAGCAGTGGAACGAGGCCGATGACGACGGCGTACAAGGCGAACCCGGACAGCGTGAAGGCGGAGGCCAGGAGGAGAAAGGGGCGGCTTCGGGCGATCCCGTCGCGGCCCTCGTGCAGGTGCGCGGGCTGGGGAGGAGGCGCGGGCCAGGGGCGCGCAGAGCGAGGGCGTGGGCGGGGATGGTGATGGCGGCGAGCATCGCCGCGAGCACGGCGTATGTCGCACGCCAGCTCATGTGATCGGCCAGGGCCGCGGTCAACGGGGCAAAGACCGTGGAGGCCAGACCCCCAGCCAAGGTGACCGTCGTCAGGGCGCGGATCCTGTCCGGGCCCCACCAGCGGGTCAGCGCCGCGAAGGCGGGCTGGTAGAAGGTGGCGGCCATGGCCAAGCCGGCGAGGAGCCAGGCGGCGAAGAAGCCCGTCAGGTTCGGGGCGGCGGCAACGGCGAGTACAGCCACCGTGGCGAGGATCGAACCGAAGGTCATCACCGCGTGCGGGCCGCGCCGGTCGAGGATCCGGCCCACCGGAATTCCGGTGGCTGCGGAGACCAGCAGAGCGGCGGAGAACGCGGCCGTGGTGGCGGTCGTCGACCAGCCGGTGTCGGCGGTGATGCGGGCGTTGAGGACCGGGAAGGCGTAGTAGACGATTCCCCAGCTGGTGATCTGGGTCGCGCAGAGGGCGGGCAGGGCGGCGCGAGGCCGCGACCGGTCCCCGGTTCCGGTCGCGGCCCGGCTGGTGTGAAGGTCGGTCATCCGCCGGCGGTCAGCAGCAGCCAGTCGCGGCGACCGGTTCGTTCGCGCCGGTGTCGGCCGGGGCCGGGCTGGCGCAGCAGGTGCTGTCCTGCTGCTTGGCCAGGGTGTCGGCGTCGGCCTTGACGACGTACACCTCCCAGGGTTCCTGGCCGGGTCCGTGGACCCAGACCTTGTCCTGGAGGGCGTAGCAGCAGGTGGTGTCGTTCTCCACGTCCGTGGCCATGCCTGCCTCGGCCAGCCGGGCCGTGGCCGCGTGCACGGCTTCGGTGGAGTCGACCTCGACGCCCAGGTGGTCCATGCGGGTGTCCTCGCCTGCGGTGCCTTCGATGAGGACGAGCTTGAGCGGGGGCTCGGCGATGGCGAAGTTGGCGTAGCCGTCGCGGAGTTTGGCGGGCTCGGTGCCGAAGAGCTTGGTGTAGAAGGCGATGGACGCGGCGAGGTCAGGGACGCGGAGGGCGAGCTGTACGCGGGACATGACGAACCTCCTTGGGTGGGTGTGGAGTTCAGCAGCCGCCGGAAGTCGTGACCGGGGCGCCGATGCCGATCTGGAGGGTGGCGGGGGCGGCGCAGCAGCCGCCACCGGACTGCTCCGCGTTCTCCGGCTCGTCGAACAGGCCCGCGCCGCCGCACACTCCCGTCTCGGGGAGAGTCAGCTCGACGCGTTCGGCGGCCTCCTGGTCCCCGGCGAGCGCGGCGGTGATGGAGCGGACCTGCTCGTAGCCGGTCATGGCGAGGAACGTGGGGGCGCGGCCGTAGGACTTCATGCCGACCAGGTAGACGCCCTGCTCCGGGTGGGAAAGTTCGTTCACGCCGTGCGGGTAGACCGTGCCGCAGGAGTGCACGTTCGGGTCGATCAGCGGTGCCAGCGCGGTCGGCGCCTGGAGGCGTTCGTCCAGGCCGAGGCGGATCTCGGAGAAAAAAGAAGGGTCGGGGCGGAAACCGGTGAGCGCGATGACCTCGTCGACCGGGTCGAGGCGGCGGCCGTCCTCGGCGATCAGGACCAGGCGGCCGTCGGTGCCACGCTCGACGGCCTCGGTGCGGAAACCGGTGGCTGCGGAGGCGTGCCCTTCCTCGACGGCGGCCTTGGCGCGCAGTCCGAGCGCGCCGCGGGCGGGGAGCTCATCGGCCTCACCGCCGCCGTACGTGCTCGCGCCGATGCTCCGGCGCAGGATCCACACCGCGTGCGTGCCCTTTTCCTCCGTGGCCAGGTCGGCCAGGTACGCGAGGGCGGTGAAGGCGGAGGCTCCGGAGCCGACGACCGCGGTGCGCTTGCCGGCGTAACGGGCGCGTACGGCCGGGTCCTTGAGGTCGGGGACGCGGTAGGAGATGTGCTCGGCGGCTGTCTTCTCGCCGAGGGCGGGCAGGCCGTCGGCGCCGATCGGGCTGGGCAGGGACCAGGTGCCGGAGGCGTCGATGACGGCGCGGGCGGTGATCCGCTCCTCGCGGCCGTCCGCCGCCTGGATGTGCACGGTGAAGGGCTGCTCATCGCGGCCGGAGTCGACGATGCGGTCCCGGCCCGCGCGGGCGACGCCTGTCACCGTCGTACCGAAGCGGACCGTGTTGCCGAGCACGTCGGCCAGCGGCTGCAGGTACTGCTCGGCCCAGTCGCCGCCGGTCGGGTAGGTGGAGGCGTCGGGGCGGACCCAGCCGGTCGGGGCGAGGAGCTTCTCGGCGGCGGGGTCGATGACCTCGGCCCAGGTGGAGAACAGCCGTACGTGCGACCAGTCACGGACGGCGCTGCCCGCGGCCGGACCGGCCTCCAGGACCAGGGGTTCGAGGCCGCGCTCGACGAGGCGGGCGGCGGCGGCCAGGCCGACCGGGCCGGCTCCGATGACCACGACGGGCAGCTGGTCGGTGGTGGACGCGTTCACGAGGTTCCCCTTTGCTTCGACATCTGTCGATCCCTTGCGCGGCCAGCATGCCACCTGATTCGATAAGCGTCAACATAGACATCTATCGAAACTGGAGATCGAATATGGAACACGCCGATGTGGCCGTCATCGGGGGCGGGCAGTCCGGACTGGCCGCCGCGCACGCTCTGCGCGAGCGGGGGCTGGAGCCGGTGGTCCTGGAGGCGTCGGAGCGGGCGGCCGGATCCTGGCCGCGCTACTACGACAGCCTCACCCTGTTCTCTCCGGCCCAGTGCAGCTCCCTGCCGGGGATGCCCTTCGGCGGAGCGCCGGACCGCTACCCGCACCGCGACGAGGTCGTCGCCTATCTGCTGCGGTACGCCGCCCGGTTGGACGCCGACATCCGCACCCGGACTCGGATCCATGAAGTCCGCTCCGACGGGGACGGCTTCACGCTCAGCGTGGAGGGCGGCGGACAGTTGTCCGTCCCTGCGGTGGTCGCGGCGTCCGGCACCTTCGGCCGCCCCTGCCGCCCACCGCTGCCGGGACTGGAGGACTTCACCGGCGTCGTGCTGCACGCCGCCGACTACCGCGCACCCGAGTCGTTCGCCGGACAGCGCGTAGTGGTGGTCGGTGCGGGGAACTCCGCGGTGCAGATCGCTGCCGAACTCGCCGTCCACGCGCGCGTGACGCTCGCGGCGCGCCACCCCGTGCGGTTCGCCCGGCAGCTCACACTGGGCCGGGACCTGCACTGGTGGCTGAAGCGCACCGGGATCGACACCCTGCCCGTCGGCCGGTTTCTGCGCACGCCGCCTGCCCAGCTGGTCATCGACGACGGCCGTTACCGCTCCGCCGTCGCGGCCGGCACCCCGGACCGGCGCCCGCTGTTCACTGGCATCGACGCCGCCAAGGTGACCTGGGCGGACGGCAGCACCGAGGAGGTCGACACCATCGTGCTGGCCACTGGCTACCGGCCCGACCTCGGCTATCTCGCCCCGCTCGGCGCGCTCGACCAAGGCGGGCACCCACTCCACCGGGAGGGCGCCTCGACGGTCCATCCCGGGCTGGCGTACGTCGGACTGGAGTGGCAGCGCAGCCTGTCCTCGAACTCCCTGCGCGGCGTCGGCCGGGACGCGAACCGGGTCGCCCGCCGCCTGGCCGCACACCTGCGCCGCCACTGAGACCTCGGCACCTGGCCCCACTGGTTCGACATGTGTCAACATAGACAGATGTCGAACGCCAAGCTACTGCCGCTGCTGGAGACCGACGCCCCTGAGCTCGTGGTGCCGTGCTGCCCGCCGCTGACCGAGCGGACCTTCACCGCCGAGGAGGCGGAGCGGACCGCGCGGATGTTCAAGGCGCTCGGCGATCCGGTCCGTCTGCGGCTGTTCTCGGCGGTGGCCTCGCACGAGGGCGGCGAGGCATGCGTGTGCGACATCTCCGACGTCGGCGTCTCCCAGCCGACCGTCTCCCACCACCTGAAGAAGCTCAAGGAGGCCGGGCTGCTCACCTCCGAGCGGCGCGGCACCTGGGTGTACTACCGGGTCGAGCCGTCCGTGGTGGCCGCCATGGCTCAGTTGCTCACGGCCCGCTAGTCCGACGGTCCACGACACCTCTGCGGCATCCGTACGAGGGGAACACGTCGGCAGACGTTCGCATGCGTGTCGCCACACCGAGCCCCACATAGGCAAGCATCTATGTCTTGATGGGTGGGGCCCGCATACGGTGCCGGGCAGGTCGTCGGCGTCGCGCGGCCACCCGTGCGCTTTCGAAGGGTGCCGAAAAGGGGGCCACGGGTGCATCGTCGACGCGAGGACCGCGCGAGAATGCTGGCGGTCGGCGCTGCCACGGCGGCGGCTGCGACCGCGGTCGGCGGCGCACTGTGGATGTGGGCCGGCGGTGACCTCGGCCGGGCCGGTGGCGGCAGCCCTGCGGCCGGGGCCACGTCGTTCGGCCCACGGATCGACTGCGCGCAGGAGGGGCAGCTGCCCGGTTCCGGGGCAACGGCGCAGTACAGCGCGATGCGGTGGTGGATCGAGGAGTACCAGTGGGCGTGCCCGGGGGCGCAGGTCGCCTACAAACCGCTCAGCTCCGGCGGCGGAGTCGCCCAGTTCATGCAGGGCGTGACAGCGTTCGGAAGCACGGACGGCGCGCTGACGCCCGACGAGGTCGAGCAGTCGAGGGACGTCTGCCCCGGCGGGCGCGGCATCGACCTGCCGATGGCGGGCGGCGCCATCGCGATCGGCTACAACCTCCCCGGCGTCGACGACCTGGTGCTCGACGCCCCGGTCCTGGCGAAGATCTTCGACTCCAGGATCGAGCGGTGGGACGCCCCCGCCATACGGAAGCTGAATCCGCGCGCCGATCTGCCCGATCTGCCCATCCACGCGGTCCATCGCTTGGATGCCTCTGGTACCACGGAGAACTTCAGCGCCTATCTCGCGGCATCGGCCCCGCGGCTGTGGCCCTACCCGGCTTCGAAGTCCTGGCAGGCCAGGGACGGTCACTCGGCACAGGGCCCGGAGGGCGTGGCGTCGCAGGTGGCGGCCACGAAGGGAGCGGTGGGCTACCTGGTGCTGCCCTCCGCCTCGGCTTCAGGGATCCCGACGGCCAGGATCGACACGGGGGCACGGGAGCCGGTCACTCCCAGCCCGAAGACCGCCTCGGCCGCCCTCGCCAGGGCTCAAGT
The DNA here is from genome assembly GCF_020982545.1 of Streptomyces sp. MNU76. GTDB lineage: Bacteria > Actinomycetota > Actinomycetes > Streptomycetales > Streptomycetaceae > Streptomyces. The sequence goes on from NZ_JAJKLK010000024.1 coordinate 8,457, forward strand.
GGTCGGCACGGGCAAGGACGTGACCCTGCGGTTCGACTACTCCACGCGCGACGCGGACACCTACCCGATCGTCCTGGTCACGTACGAGATCATGTGTGACAAGGGCAATCGGGCCGCGATCCTGCCGATCCTGAAGTCGTTTTTGGCCTACACCGCCGGTGAGGAAGGCCAGAAGGTTCTTCCCGCGCTCGATTACGCCCCGCTGCCGGAGCACATCGCCGCCCGGGTGCGAGCGACCATCCGCACCCTGTCCTGACGCCCTGCCCACCAGGCGTCAGCCGCCCACGAGTTGGGCGATCTCGCGCGCCGCGTCGCGGGCCGGCCGGCCGACGCCGACGAGGGTGGCGGAGGCGGGGCCGGTCCAGTCGCCGTAGCCGAGCAGGTGCAGGCGCGGTTCGTCGAGCGTCCGGGTGCCGTCGGTCGCGATGTGGCCTCGCCTGCCCCGCAGCCGCAGTGGCGCCAGGTGGGAGAGGGCGGGCCGGAACCCGGTGCACCAGATGATCGCGTCCGCCTGCGCGCGGGTGCCGTCGGCCCATTCGACGCCGCCGGGGACGATGCGGGCGAACATCGGCGCGGCCTTGAGCAGTCCACGCTCTCGCGCCTGCCGTACGGGCGGTACGGCGACGATGTCGCCGAGCGAAGCCACGCCGCCGGTGTCCGTGCGCCCCGCGTCGAGTGCGCGGCGGCGAGCGGTGGCCGCGTCGAAAAGGGCGCGGCCGTCGATGTCGTCGGCCAGGAAGCGCGGCGGGCGTTGGGTGACCCACGTCAGCTCGGTGTCGTGGGCGAGGTCGGCGGCGATCTGGGCGCCGGAGTTGCCGCCCCCGACAACGAGCACACGATCACCCGCGACCTGCCGGGGCGCGCGGTACTCGGCGGCGTGCAGCTGCTGGCCGCCGAAGCCGGCACGGCCGGGTACGGCGGGCAGGAAGGGGCGCCACCAGGTCCCGGTGGCACTGATCACCGCCTGTGCCCGCCACCCGCCCGAATCGGTCTCCACCCGCAGGAGTGGACCGTCCCGGTGGATGCCCGCCACCCGCACCGGACGCTGGATGGGCAGCTCGTACCGCTTCTCGTAGTCGCGCAGGTACGACACCACGTGCGCCGCGTCCGGATACTCCTCGCCCTGCTGCGGCGGCATGAGCCGTCCCGGCAGCGAGGAGTACGCGGCCGGGGAGAACAGGTGCAGCGAATCCCAGGTGTGCTGCCAGGCGCCGCCCGGCGTGGCCCCCTCGTCGAGGATGACGAAGTCCAGAGCCTGGCGGCGCAGGTAGTAGCCGGCGGCGAGCCCTGACTGGCCGCCGCCGACCACCACTACCTGCGTGTGCCGGACGCTCGTCACGAGGTCCGGATGGTGCTCGCGGACTGGGGGCAGCACGCCGTGTGGGCCCGGTACGCCGCGGCGCAGGTCCCGCACAGCAGCCGCCGCACCGGCGGCTCGGTGACGACCGTTCGGGACACCGGCTTCGTGCAGCTCAGGAACTGCTGCGAGACCTCGGAGTGGACGGCGCAGACGGCGGCTCCGCACTGGCCGCAGATGCCGACCGCGGCGACCTGCGCGCCAATACCGGCGCAGTCCAGGCAGCTCACCGGGTGGCCTCCAGCGGCTCGGTGGTGCGAGCGGTGAACTTCTTGCGCCAGGCCAGCGACACGTACACGAGAGCGACCAGGACCGGGACCTCGATGAGCGGGCCGACGACGCCGGAGAGGGCCTGGCCCGAGGTGACGCCGAAGGTGGCGATGGCGACGGCGATGGCGAGTTCGAAGTTGTTGCCCGCCGCGGTGAAGGCGAGGGTCGCGGTGCGGTCGTACGCCAGGCCGATGACCTTGCCGAGCGCGAAGGTGCCGAACCACATGAGGGCGAAGTACACGAGCAGCGGCAGCGCGATACGGACCACGTCGAGCGGCTGCGAGGTGATCGTCTTGCCCTGCAGGGCGAAGAGGATGACGATCGTGAAGAGCAGGCCGTACAGCGCCCAGGGGCCGATCTTCGGCAGGAAGTTCGACTCGTAGCGGTCCCGGCCGAGCTTCTTCTCACCGATCCGGCGCGTCAGGAATCCGGCCAGCAGCGGGACCCCCAGGAAGATGACGACGTTCAGGGCGATCTTCCACATCGAGATGTCGAGGTGCTCACCGTCACCCAGGCCCAGCCAGCCCGGCAGCAGGTCGAGGTAGAGCCAGCCCAGCAGGCCGAACGCGATGACCTGGAAGACCGAGTTGAGGGCGACGAGAACGGCCGCTGCCTCACGGTCGCCGCATGCCAGGTCGTTCCAGATGATGACCATGGCGATGCAGCGGGCGAGCCCGACGATGATCAGGCCGGTGCGGTACTCGGGCAGGTCCGGGAGGAAGATCCAGGCCAGCGCGAACATGATGGCGGGGCCGACGATCCAGTTGATGACCAGCGAGGAGACCATCAGCTTCTTGTCGCCGGTGACGGCGTCGAGCTTGTCGTAGCGGACCTTGGCCAGGACCGGGTACATCATGATCAGCAGGCCGACGGCGATCGGCAGGGAGATGCCGCCGATCTCGACCTTGGCGAGGGCGTCGTTCAGGCCGGGGATGGCGCGGCCGAGGCCGAGGCCGAGGGCCATGGCGATCAGGATCCACACGGCGAGGAAGCGGTCCAGTGTGGAGAGCTTCGCGACGACCGAGGACTCCTCCACGGTCGCGGGTGTTTCGGCGCGGGTCACGGGCAGGCCCTCTTGTTCTCGTTTGCGGTACGGGCGGACTCGGCCAGGTCGGCGAACTGTCCGGCGAGCTTGGCGATGACGTCCGGGAGCAGCTTGTAGTACGTGTACCGGCCGCACGGCTCGGTCTCGACGACCCCGGCCTCGCGCAGCACTCTCAGGTGGTTGGAGAGGTTGGTCTGCCGGGCACCGGTCTCCTCCACCAAGTGGCTGGTGCACAGCGTTTCGCGAGCGAGCAGGGTCACGATTTGGAGCCTGAGCGGGTCGGCCAGAACCCGGATCAGGTCAGTGTCGACTGACGTCATCATGGGCTGATACTCTCACATCAGTGGTGGCTGACACCACCGGGTGCTGAGTTCACTTGCACCTGATGCCGTCGTGAGACAAGAGAGACCTCCTGATGTCCGACAAGCCCTCCGTGCTCTTCGTCTGTGTTCACAACGCCGGCCGTTCCCAGATGGCCGCCGCGTGGCTGACCCACCTGGCCGGGGACCGCGTCGAGGTACGCTCCGCCGGCTCAAACCCGGGCGCGGGCGTCAACCCGGCCGCCGTCGAGGCCATGCGCGAGGTCGGCATCGACATCTCCGCCGAGGTCCCGAAGATGCTGACCGTCGATGCCGTCAAGGAGTCCGACGTCTGCATCACCATGGGCTGCGGCGACACCTGCCCGGTCTTCCCCGGCAAGCGGTACCTGGACTGGACGCTGGAGGACCCGGCTGGCCAGGGCGTCGAGGCCGTACGTCCGATCCGTGACGAGATCAAGGTGCTGGTCGAGGGCCTGATCAAGGAGATCGCCCCGGAGCCCACAGCATGAGCACGAGCACGGACATCCGCAACGTCATCATCATCGGCTCCGGCCCCGCCGGATACACCGCCGCCCTCTACACCGCCCGCGCCTCGCTGAAGCCGCTGGTCTTCGAGGGCGCGGTCACGGCGGGCGGCGCGCTGGTGCAGACGACCGAGGTGGAGAACTTCCCCGGCTTCCGCGACGGCATCATGGGCCCGGACCTAATGGACAACATGCGGGCCCAGGCCGAACGCTTCGGCGCCGAACTCGTCCCCGACGACGTCATCTCGGTCGACCTCACCGGCGCCGTCAAGACCGTGACTGACAGCGCGGGCACCGTCCATCGCGCCAGGGCCGTGATCGTGGCGACCGGCTCGCAGCACCGCAAGCTGGGCCTGCCCGGCGAGGACGCGCTGTCGGGCCGAGGTGTGTCGTACTGCGCGACCTGCGACGGCTTCTTCTTCCGCGAGCACGACATCGTGGTGGTCGGCGGCGGCGACACAGCGATGGAGGAAGCCACCTTCCTCTCCCGGTTCGCCAAGTCGGTGACGGTCGTCCACCGCCGGGACACCCTGCGGGCCTCCAAGACCATGCAGGACCGCGCCTTCGCGGACCCGAAGATCTCCTTCGCCTTCCACCGCGAGGTCGCCGAGATCCACGAGGACGGCGGCAAGCTCGCCGGGCTCACTTTGCGCGACACCGTCACCGGCGAGACCTCCCGCCTCCCGGCCACCGGACTGTTCGTCGCCATCGGCCACGACCCGCGCACCGAACTGGTCACCGGCCAGCTCGACCTGGACGACGAGGGCTACCTCAAGGTCGCCTCCCCCTCCACCCGCACGAACATCCCCGGTGTCTTCGGCGCGGGCGACGTCGTCGACCACACCTACCGCCAGGCGATCACCGCGGCCGGATCCGGCTGCGCGGCGGCGCTGGACGCCGAGCGGCACCTCGCCGCGCTCGCCGACGCACCCGAAGCGGCTGCGGTCGTCGCCGCCGTCTGACGGCACCCGCCCCACCCCTTTACGAGGAGACCCGCATGGCCCTCAAGAACGTCACCGACGCCTCCTTCGCGCAGGACGTCCTGGGCAGCGACAAGCCCGTGCTCGTCGACTTCTGGGCGGCCTTGTGCGGACCGTGCCGCCAGCTCACCCCTTCGCTGGAGGCGATCGCGGCCGAGCACGGCGATGCCATCGAGATCGTCAAGCTCAACATCGACGAGAACCCGGACACCGCCGTGAAGTACGGCGTGATGTCGATCCCCACGATGAACGTCTACGTCGGCGGCGAGGTCGCCCAGACCATCGTCGGCGCCAAGCCGAAGGCCGCACTCGAGCGCGACCTCAAGCACTTCCTCGGCTGACCGCAGCTTCAAAGAAGAGGGCCTCTGCGGCCCCCTTCACGCCCCCACACCGGCATGCAACAGACTTGTCTGTCGCATGCCGAAGCGGCTGATCCCCTCACCATCGGGGCCGGCCCAGTTCACGAAGGAGCCATGAATGTCCGCTGTCGAGGTGTACGACCCGGCGATGTGCTGTTCCACCGGTGTTTGTGGGCCGTCGGTCGACCCGGCGCTGACCCAGTTCGCCGCTGACATCGAGTGGCTCGGCACTGCCGGTGTCGAGGTGAACCGCTTCGGGCTCTCCACTGATCCCGGCAGGTTCGTCGCGCAGTCCCAGGTGAGCTCGCTCCTGAAGGAGAAGGGCGACGACGCGCTGCCCGCCGTCCTCGTCGACGGCGTGGTGCGCTGCTCCGGCAGGTACCCCACCCGCGTGGAACTCGCCGAGTGGACCGGTGCGCCCACCGAGCGCCCTGGCCTCATGATGATCCAGGACTCCGGCGCCGACAGCGGCTGTGGCTGCGGCCCGGAGGGCTGCTGACATGACCCTCGCCGCACCGTCCATTGTTCTCGGTGGCCTGCGCGCCGCCGCGACGCCGTATCTGTTCTTCACCGGCAAGGGCGGTGTCGGCAAGACGTCGACCTCCTCGGCGGCCGCCGTCGGGCTGGCCGACGCCGACCGCAAGGTCCTCCTGGTCAGCACCGACCCGGCCTCCAACCTCAACGAGGTCCTGGGAGCCGAGGCCGGACAGGAGCCCACCCCCGTGCCCGGGGCGCCAGGGCTGTACGCGATGAACATCGACCCGGCCGCCGCCGCAGCGCAGTACCGCGAGAAGGTCGTCGGACCGTATCGAGCGGCCCTGCCAGCCTCGGCCATCGCCCAGATCGAGGAGCAGCTCTCCGGCGCATGCACCGTCGAGATCGCCGCCTTCAACGAGTTCGTCGCGCTGCTGACCGACCCGCAGATCGCGGCCCGGTTCGATCACGTCGTCTTCGACACCGCGCCGACCGGGCACACCATCCGGCTGCTCAGCCTGCCGGCCGCATGGTCCGACTTCCTGATCACCAACCCCGGCGGCGCCTCCTGCATCGGGCCGCTGGCCGAGCTGGGCGCCCAGCAGCAGCGGTACGCCCAGGCGATGGAGGCGCTCGCCGACCCGGCGCGCACCACCGTCGTCCTGGTCACCCGCCCCGATACCGGCCCCCTGGAGGAGGCCGGGCGCACTGCCTCGGAGTTGCGTGCCCTGGGTATCGGCCACCAGCGGCTGGTCATCAACGGCGTCTTCACCGCCGCGCGCCAGGACGACCCGCTGGCCGTCGCCTGGCAGCGGCGCGGAGAGGAGGCGTTGGCCCAACTGCCCTCCGGCCTGGCTGACATCACCGAGGTGGACCGGGTGCCGCTGCTGGCCGTCCCGCCCGTCGGGCTCTTTGCGCTGCGGGCCATGCTCGCCCCGCAGATGGCGGCCGAGCCGCTCACGGTTACGCACGTCCAGGGAGATGAGACCACGGGGCTCGGGCCGCTCATGGACGAGATCACTGACGGTGGCAACGGCCTGGTGATGACGATGGGCAAGGGCGGAGTCGGAAAGACCACCGTGGCCGCCGCGGTCGCCGCCGACCTCGCTCGCCGCGGGCACCCGGTCACGCTGACCACCACCGATCCGGCAGCCCATGTCGAGATGATCGCGGGCGCCGGGAGCGAGAACCTGCGGATCACCCGCATCGACCCCGCCGCCGAAACAGCGGCCTACACCGCCGCCGTGCTGGCACAGGCCGGTGCGAGCCTGGACGAGGACGCCCTCAGGCTGATGGCCGAGGACCTGGACTCCCCGTGCACCGAGGAGATCGCGGTCTTCTACGCCTTCGCCCGCACGGTGGCCGAAGCCGCCGACCGGTTCGTGGTGGTCGACACCGCCCCCACCGGACACACGCTTCTGCTGCTCGATGCGTCCAGGGGCTACCAGCGGCAGCTGTCCCAGCAGACGGGGCAGACGCCGCCCTCGGAAGCCATGGAGCTCCTGAACCGGCTGACCGATCCCGACTACACCCGGATTCTGCTGGTGACTCTGCCGGAGGCGACCCCGGTACACGAGGCCGCAGCCCTGCAGACCGACCTCGACCGGGCGGGCATCAAGCCATTCGCCTGGGTGGTGAACCAGAGCCTCGCCGTCGCCTCACCGCTCGACCCGCTCCTCGCGGCCAAGGCCGCCGCCGAGTGCCGCTACCTCAGCGAGGTCACCACCGAGCACGCCGAGCGCACGGTAGTCCTTCCCTGGACAGCGGCTCCGCCCATCGGCACCGAACGGCTGCTCGACCTGGCCGCAGGCATCCAATGATCCGGATCTGCGGGCCGGTGAAGTCGGACACCGGCCCGCAAGCCGTACGTGGTTTCACTACGCCGGCTCGCCACGTCAACTGATGGCTCGCCGTCCATGTGTCCTGAGCAGCGTCTCGACGCGGCCCCGACTCCGCGCGCCGCGCTCGCCCTTGCCGCCTCGCCGCACTTCGCGGGCGTCACGCTGGGCACCGGCGTAGCCAAGACGGTCGGCCCCAAAAGCTGCGGCTACACCCGGTCGAGGACCTGACTCGCCAGTGCTCCGGCCGACGGCTGCAGGATCGCGCGCACCCTGTTCAGGCCGTCGTAGTTGACCGAGTACCAGGACCAGGTGCCGCGGCGTTCGCGGTTCAAAAGGCCCGCCTCGGTCATGATCTTGAGGTGGTGACTGACGGTCGGCTGCCTAAAGCCCAGGCAGTCGGCCAGGTCGCACACGCAGGCTTCGCCAGCCGGTGCGCGTTCGATGATGCGGAAGATCTGTAGCCGCGTGGGGTCGGCGATGGCCTTGAGCATGAGGGCCAGGCGCTCGGCCTCGTCGCGCTCGATGAGCAGGCACGCGAGGCCGGGGCTACAGCTCTCAGCCGTCGCCTCGTCCGCTTCCTCAGCGGCGCTCAATTCAGTGATAGCCATCTATGCACCATAAGCGGGGGCCACGCGCCAACCGTGTGTTCGAAGCCACAGGGAGACCCTTGTTCACCAAGCGTTCACTTAGGTTGGCGTCTATCCAAGATATAGATAAGCACCTATTATCCGTGGTGGAAGCGGTGTTGGGAGCCGCAGACCGAGGAGCCGCCCCATGGATGAGCAAAGCCCTCTCGGCCGAGGCCGCCGAGCAGCACCGCCTCTGACGGACATCGACCCCGTACTCGAACGCATCACGGCCCGCCTCGCCGTACGCCACGGCAGGGCGTTCTCCCGTCAGACCGTGGAGCGGTATGTCGAGGAGTGCTCCTGGGTGCTATCCGCGAAGGCGCGTGTGGCCACCCACCTGCCGGTCCTGGTCGAGCGGTTCGCCGACCAGCGGCTCGGGGCCCTGGCCCGCGGCATGGGGCTGGCCCTGAAGCCGGTGCCCGAAGTGCTGTTCGTGTGCACGGAGAACGCGGGGCGTTCGCAGTTGGCCGCCGCGCTGCTGCGGCACCGGGCCGGGACCGGGATCCGGGTGCTGACGGCCGGTTCCGAGCCCGGCTCGGAGATCGCCCCGGTCGTACTCGCTCTGCTCGCCGAGCAGGGCATGAACGCGGACGAGGAGTTCCCCAAGCCGCTGACCCGCGAAGTCGTCACGGCCGCCGACGTCGTCGTCACGCTGGGCTGCGGCGACGCCTGCCCCGTCAGGCCCGGGCGCCGCTATCTGGACTGGGACCTGCCGGAGCTGGGCGGCCTGGACATCGAAAGCGCGCGAGCGGTACGGGACGGCCTCGCTACCCGCGTCGATGTACTGGTGGGTGAACTCTTGCCGACAAGGGTTCCCCGGCAGTGAGTTGCCCAGGTGAGGGGCGGTTTGTAGCGTCGTAAGCGCGCAGACCGTCACTTCCAGGAGGCCCTCCCGTGACCCGTGTGATCGCAGTCGGCGGCAGCGATGCCGGCATCAGTGCCGCCCTTCGCGCCCGGGAGCTCGACCCGGCCAGTGAGGTCACCGTGGTCGTGGCCGACGCCTACCCCAACTTCTCCATCTGCGGCATCCCCTACTACGTCTCCGGCGAGGTCACACCCTGGAGCAACCTTGCCCACCGCACCGCCGAGGACCTGGCGGCCACCGGCATGGACGTACGCATCAACACCCGGGCCACGCACATCGATTCGGCCGGGAAGCGGCTGACGGTAGTGGACGCGGACGGGCGCAGCGAGGAGCTGACGTACGACGCGCTGGTCGTGGGGACCGGTGCGGTCAGCGTCCTGCCGCCCATCGAAGGGCTGGCCGGTCTGGGGCCCAATCAGGGTGTGCATCTGCTGCACAGCATGGGCGACACCTTCGAGCTGGAGCGGAGCCTCGACGAGCGGCAGCCCGCCAACGCCGTGATCATCGGGGCCGGTTACATTGGCCTGGAGATGGCCGAGGCCCTGACCACGCGCGGGATCTCGGTCACGCAGATCGAGGCGCTGCCCGAGGTGCTGCCGACCGTCGACGGTGAACTCGGTGCGCTGGTACGGGATGAGCTGGTCGCGCACGGCGTCGACGTGCTGACCCGCACCACTGTCAAGGGCATCTTCCGTGGGGCCGGCGACCGGCTGCGGGTGGAGGCCACCGGCGCGGACGGCAGCCCCGTGACCCGCGAGACCGATCTCGTGCTGGTCGTGGTCGGCGTGCGCCCCGATACCGCCCTGGCCGCCGAGGCCGGTGCCGAACTCGGCTTCCGGGGCGCGATCGCGGTCGACGAGCGGATGCGTACGTCGCTGCCGGGCGTGTATGCCGCCGGGGACTGCGTCGTCACCCACCACCGGATGCTCGGCACGACCTGGCTGCCGCTGGGCACCACGGCGCACAAGCAGGGCCGTGCCGCGGGGGAGAACGCGCTTGGCGGCGACCGGCTCTTTGCCGGGAGTCTGGGCACGCAGGTGGTGAAGGTCTTCGACCTGGTGGCCGCGCGGACTGGGCTACGTGAGCACGAGGCCCTTGCGGCGGGCCGGGATTGGGTGCCGGTGACGACGGCCAGCGCCCCGGACGACCACAAGGCGTACTACCCGGGCGCCACTCCGATCGCGGCCCGCGTCACCGGGGATCGCGGCAGTGGGCTGCTGCTGGGCGCCCAGCTCGTGGGACGCCGTACTGCGGAGATCTCCAAGCGTGTCGACACGTACGCGACCGCGCTGTTCCACGGCATGAGCGTGGACGGCATCAGCGACCTCGACCTCTCCTACACGCCCCCGCTCGGCTCACCCTGGGACGCGGTCCAGGTGGCCACCCAGGCGTGGGTACGCGAGCACGGGCACAAGTGAACCGGTCGGCACAGGCGCCGAGTTGATCCGGCCGACGGGCGGCACCGCCAAGCAGCGCCCGTCGGCCGGAGTCTGTGAACGCGGCCCCGCGGTCAGGGGTCCGCGTCGGTGAGGCACAGGGAGATCAGCGTCCGCGCCTCGGCCAGGCTGCCCGCGGTGATGATCTCCATCAGGGTCCTCGGGTCGGTGGTGAAGGTCAGCAACCGCGTCTGGCCTGCGGGCAGGAACCGTACGCGGACCTTCGCCGCGTACCACCGCTTGCGGTGGCAGAGCGTGCCGACGGTGGGGATGTGGTGCCGCCCGTGGACGGCGCCCCACCGGGGGTAGCCGGTGGCCCAGGCCGGCAGGTCGATGTACGAGTCCTCCTCCGACCCTCCGGTCACGCCCCCGACGTCCTATGGCGTGGGCGTCGGAGTGGTCGACGGCTCGGCCTGGGTCACCGAAGAACACGACGAACCGCACTCCAGCCGGTACCCCATGCCGCGGATGGCGTCGATGGTGCAGCAGCTCTCCCCGTCCTCCCGGAGCCTGCCCCGCACCCGGCGGATGTGCACGGAGAGGGTGTTGCTCTCGAGGCTGTCGGTGCCCCACAGGGCGCGGGTGAGCTCGGCGCGGCTGACGACCCGGCTGGCGTTCTCCATCAGATAGCGCAGCAGCATGAATTCACGCACGGGAAACTGCAGTGAGCGGCCTCGTACATAGACGTGAAAGCCCGCTGGATCAAGCTCAATGTCACCGACGACCAGCGGCTGCGCGTCGCTGTCGTCGTCCCGGCCACCGGACATCAGCAGGGGGACGATCTCCCCGGTCCGGTAGGGGCGGGCCACGAAGGCGATGGCGCCGGCCGCCACCGCGGCCGTCGCCTCCGCGGCCCCCTCAGGACCGGCTCCCACCAGGACAGGCACCGGGTGGAGCCGGGCGATCAGCTCGGTGACCCGCGAGGCGCCCACCACCGGCAGCGGGGCGCCGAGCAGCACCGCGCGCGGGTGGCAGGCGCCGACCTGCAGCAGGGCCTCGGCGCCGTCGTGACAGACGACGGTCCGGATGCCCGCGCCCTCGAAGCCGGCCAGGGCCTTGGCGGCCAGGTCCGCGTCGGGCTCGGCCAGCAGCAGGTCGGGGTTCTTGCCGTCTTCCGGACCGCTCAGGCTGCCTTTCACGGCAGGCTGCGGCGGCCGGTGTGCGTCGGGTGTCACCCGGGGAACTCCTTCACGTGATGCGCGCAAAGGGACGGACACTGAAGTGGGCCCGTCAGCCGAAGCGGCCGGAGATGTAGTCCTCGGTGCGCTGGTCGGAGGGGTTGGAGAAGATCCGTGCCGTCTCGTCGTACTCGACGAGCCGGCCGTGTCGTACGCCCTTGTCGTCCACGTCCGCGGTGAAGAAGGCCGTGCGGTGCGAAACGCGCGCCGCCTGCTGCATGTTGTGCGTGACGACGATGATCGTGAACTCCACGGCCAGGTGCTCCATGAGGTCCTCGATCTTGGCGGTGGCGATCGGGTCGAGGGCCGAGCAGGGCTCGTCCATCAGGATCACCTCCGGCTTGACCGCGATGGTGCGGGCGATGCACAGCCGCTGCTGCTGACCACCGGAGAGCGCCAGCGCGGAGGTCTTCAGCTTGTCCTTGACCTCGTCCCAGAGCGCCGCGTGCGTGAGGGTCTCCTCGACCAGGTCGTCGAGGTTGCCCTTGAAGCCGCCCACCCGGGGCCCGTAGGCGATGTTGTCGTAGATCGACTTGGGGAACGGGTTGGGCTTCTGGAAGACCATGCCGATACGGCGGCGGACCTCGATGGGGTCGACGTCCCGGCCGTACAGGTCCTCGTTGTGGTAGCGGATCTTGCCCGCCACGCGGGCGGTGGGCACGAGGTCGTTCATGCGGTTGAAGCAGCGGATCACGGTGGACTTGCCGCAGCCGGACGGGCCGATCATCGCGGTGATCTGACGCTCGCCGACATTCAGGTTCACATCGCGTACGGCCTCGTGGTCGCCGTAGAACACCGACAGGCCGCCGACCTCGAAGACCGGGCTGGCCAGGGACGGCGCCTCGCGATAGGAGACCCGCGGGGTCCTGGTGCCGCCGACGGAGTCGGAGGGAGAGGTCATGGAAGCCTCCTGGTCGGAGAGGACGGTGATGTCGGTGCGGTCGGATATTGAGGTCATGGCGGTCACCACTTGCGGCTGTAGCGGTTGCGGAGCCAGATCGCCAGGGAGTTCATCGCGAGCAGGATCACCAGCAGGATGACGATCGCGGCCGAGGCGAGCGCGGTGAACTCGGCCCGGGACTGGCTGATCCAGCCGAAGATCTGGATCGGCAGCGCGGTGAACGGGCTCTCCACACCGGTCGGGTTGAAGGTGATGAAGGTCAGTCCGCCGAGCAGCAGCAGCGGAGCCGCCTCACCGATCGCGCGGGACAGGGCGAGGATCGAGCCGGTCGCCATGCCGGGGACGGCCGCCGGGAGCACCTGACGCCAGATCGTCTGCCACTGGGTGGCGCCCAGCGCGAGGGATGCCTGGCGGATGGACTGCGGTACGGCGCGGATCGCTTCCCGGGAGGCGATGATCACGGTCGGCAGGACCAGGAGGGACAGGGTGAGCGAGGCGGTCAGCACGGTCTGGCCGAAGCCGAGCCCGCGGGAGATGATGCCGAGCCCGAGGATGCCGTAGACGATCGACGGAACGGCCGCCAGGTTCTGGATGTTGATCTCGATCACGCGGTTCCACCAGCGGTTGGAATCCGCGTACTCCTCCAGGTAGATGGCAGCGAGGATGCCGGTCGGCAGGCAGTACACGGCGGTGAAGGCGATGATCCAGAGCGTGCCCATGATCGCCGACTGGGCGCCGGCATTCCCGGGATCGATGATGTCCGGGAAGTTGGTCCAGATCCGCGAGTCGAGCCGGGGCCATGCCTCCACGACGACATAGACCAGCAGGGAGGCGAGGAAGACCACGCCGACCGCCAGCGACGCCCACAGGCTGAGCTGGAAGAACCGCTCCCGCACCGGGGTGCCCTTGCCCTTGAGACGGGGCACTCCGGGGTCGTCCGCCACACTGACGTCTTTGTCCATGACGTTGCTCATCACTCGTACACCTCCCGGTACTTGCGGACCAGGCGAATGCTGACCAGGTTCATCACCAGGGTCATCACGAACAGCAGGGTGCCCACTGCGAAGATCGTCTGGTAACCGGTGGAGCCGGTCGGCAGGTCACCGATACCGGCTGCGGCGATGAACGCGGTCATCGTCTGCATGCCTTCGAGCGGGTTGAAGGACAGGTTGGGACGCCCGCCTGCGGCGACCGCGACGATCATCGTTTCGCCCAGCGCCCGGGAGATGCCGAGCACGACGGCGGCGACGATGCCGGACAGCGCGGCGGGGAAGACGACACGGGTGGAGACCTGCATCCGTGAGGAGCCCAGCGCGAACGCGCCGTCCCGCAGAGCGCGCGGCACAGCGTTCATGGAGTCCTCAGAGAGTGAGGCGATCGTCGGGATGATCATGATGCCCATCACGAAACCGGCCGCCAGGGCGTTGAAGACCTGTGGACCGTCGCCGGCCGGCCAGATGTCCTGCAGCAGCGGGGTGATCGCCTTCAGCGCGAAGAAGCCGTAGACGACGGTGGGGATGCCCGCGAGCACCTCAAGAACGGGCTTGAAGATCGTACGGACCCTGGGGTGGGCGTACTCGCTCAGGTACACGGCCGCGCCGAGCCCTAGCGGCACGGACACCAGCAGGGCGACGAGGGTGACCATCAGCGTGCCGGTGACCAGCGGGATGACGCCGAAGTGCGGCGGCTTGAACAGCGGCGCCCAGTTGGTGCCGGTGATGAAGTCGCCGAAGTTCACCTTGCCGAAGAACTCGCCGGCGGGCGGGATGAGGGCGATGACGATGCCGATGGTGGTCAGCACCGAGACCAGGGAGGCGGCCACCAGGAGCACCTTGATGGCCTTCTCGCCGTAACGCGGCTGGGACCGCTTCAGGAAGCCGGGGCTTCCCGAAGCGGCCCGCCGCCCGGTGACGGAGGAACTCATGACTTGTGCGCGGCCTTGAGTGCCTCGAGGGCCTTCTTCAGCTCGGCCTCCTGCTCGGAGTTGAGCGGCACGAACTGCGCCTTCTCGGCGATGTCGGCGTTGTTCTCGACGTAGTACTCGACGAACGCCTCGACCTCCGCCTTGTCCAGCGAGGTGGCCTTCGGGTAGATGAACAGCGGCCTCGACAGGGGCTTGTAGCTGCCGTCCTGCACGGTATCGACGCTCGGGGCGACACAGCCGTCACCGCCGTCGACCTTCAGGGCCTTCAACTTGTCCTGGTTCTCCTCGTAGTAGGAGAGACCGAAGTAGCCAAGGCCGCCCTTGGAGCCGGAGACGCCCTGGACGGTGACGTTGTCGTCCTCGCTCGGCGAGTAGTCGGTGCGCGAGGCACCCTCCTCACCGTTGATGGCGTCGGTGAAGTAGTCGAAGGTGCCCGAGTCGGTACCGGCGCCGAACAGCTCCAGCTTCTGGCTCGGGAACTTGGAGTCGACCTGGTTCCAGTTGTTCACCTTGGAGCCGGGCTCCCAGATCTTCTTCAGCTGCTCGACGGTCAGGCAGTCGACGAAGTCGTTGTCCTTGCTCACCACGACGGACAGACCGTCGTTGGCGACGGTGAACTCCTCGTACTTGATGCCCTCCTTGTCACAGAGGGCCTTCTCCTCGTCCTTGATCGGACGCGAGGCGTTGGAGATGTCGGTCTCGCCCGCGCAGAACTTCTCGAAGCCACCGCCGGTGCCGGATGTGCCGACCGTGACCTTGACCCCGGAGTTCTGAGCCTGGAAGAGCTGGGCCGCCGCCGTGGAGAGCGGCGCCACCGTGCTGGAACCGTCGACCTTGATGTTCCCGGCCAGCTTGTCACCGCCACCGTCGCCCGAACCCGCGTCGGCGCCGCCGCACGCGCTCGCGGCCAGCATGACGGCAGCCGTCAGGGCCAGGGGAGCCTTGGCCCGGCGCAATGAAGGGGAAATGTTCACGACTCTCGATCCTCATGTCTGCCGGGATGCTCCGGCGGTGGACCGGTGCGCGGCGCGCTCCGTTCGGACACTCTGGATCGAAGTCTGCCTATATGAACGGAGGGTGTACGGACGTCCCCTCCCGTATGAACTATAGCCATTCATCTATATAGATGGATCTTGATTTATTTGACAGGAGGGGTTCCGGAACGGCGCCAGGACCCCACGCCACCGGAGGGGCAGAGTTCGGCCGGAGTTCACCGTTCGGCCGCCTCGGGGTGCGCACGCTCCCCCTAGCGTCATTGATCGACGTCCACCTATACACCGGTTGCCGTCCCCCTGACACCCGAACGCGTGGAGGAACCGTGCCCGATCAGCCCGGCGACCGTACTGGCCGATCCGCCGACCTGCCCCTGCTGACCAGCCACAACACCGTGCGGTCCGCGCTGACCTGCCGGTACCGCTGCGGCGACGCCTGCTCCCACGACGCACCCAACCGCTCGCTCAACACCTACTTCGGCGACGTCGTACAGCGAGCCCTGTCCCGCAGAGGCGCCCTCAAAGGCGGCGCGGTGCTGGCCCTCGCCGCCGGCGGAGCCACGCTCGCGGCTGCTCCAGCGGGGGCCGTCGCGCCCTCCGGCGGGCGCCCGCCGCGCGGCCTCGACTTCGAGGTGGTGGCCCCGAACACCGCCGACGCCGTGACGGTCCCGGACGGTTACGCGCAGCAGGTCGTCATCCGCTGGGGCGACCCGCTCCTGGCCGGCGCCCCGCGCTTCGACGCCCGCAAGCAGAGCGCCAATGCCCAGGCCCGGCAGTTCGGATACAACGCCGACTACATGGCCCTGCTCGACGCTCCCCGCCGCGGCCACCAGCTGCTCGTGGTCAACCACGAGTACACCAACGAACAGATCATGTTCTTCGGATACGACCCGGCCAACCCGACCCGCGAACAGGTCGAGATCGCCTGGGCCGCGCACGGCCTCACCGTCCTGGTCGTACGGGGCGACCGTCACTCCGGGAAGCTGTGGCCGGTCGTCGGGGACGCCCTCAACCGCCGGGTCACCGCCACCACTCCGTTCCGGTTCACCGGCCCGGCCGCCGGCAGCGCCCTGCTCCAGACGAGCGCCGACCCGACCGGCCGCACGGTCCTGGGCACACTGAACAACTGCGGTGGCGGCACCACCCCGTGGGGGACCGTCCTTTCGGGCGAGGAGAACTTCAACCAGTACTTCGCCAACGCCGCCGCGGTCACCGACCCGGTCGCCAAGGCGCGCCTGGCCCGCTACGGCCTGCCCACGGGAGCCAGCGAGCGCAAGTGGGAGCGGTTCGACCCCCGCTTCGACATCGGCAAGGAGCCCAACGAACCCAACCGGCACGGCTGGGTCGTCGAGATCGACCCGTACGACCCGACCTCCACCCCGCGCAAGCGCACCGCCCTCGGCCGCTTCAAGCACGAGGCCGCCGAGCCCCGCCTGACCCGCGACGGCCGGGTCGCCCTCTACATGGGCGACGACGAACGCTTCGACTACCTCTACAAGTACGTCTCCACCAAGGCGTTCAAGAAGGGCACCTCGCGCGCCGCGCGCGAGCACAACCTCACGCTGCTCGACGAAGGCACCCTGTACGTCGCCAAGTTCACCGGCGACAGCCCGGCCGCCGAGATTGACGGCACCGGAAAGCTGCCCGAGGACGGCGCCTTCGACGGCGGCGGCGAGTGGATCCCGCTGGCGACCGGCAACAAGTCCCACGTCGCGGGCATGACCGCCGAGGAGGTGT
The DNA here is from genome assembly GCF_020982545.1 of Streptomyces sp. MNU76. GTDB lineage: Bacteria > Actinomycetota > Actinomycetes > Streptomycetales > Streptomycetaceae > Streptomyces. Next base: position 25,289 of record NZ_JAJKLK010000024.1, read on the forward strand.
ACGTCTTCACGCGCCTGGCCGCCGACAAGGCGGGCGCCACCAAGATGGACCGGCCCGAGGATGTCGAACCGCACCCGTACACCGGCCGCGTGTACGTCGCCCTGACAAACAACAAGGATCGCGGCGCGGCGGGCAAGGCGGGCCCGGACGAGGCCAACCCCCGTACCGGCAACAAGCACGGCCACATCCTGGAGCTTGACGAGCACCGCGGAGACGCGGCGTCGAAGTCGTTCCGCTGGCGCCTGATGCTGGTCTGCGGCGACCCCGACGACCCCGCGACGTACTTCGCGGGCTTCGACAAGGACAAGGTCAGCCCGATCTCCTGCCCCGACAACGTCGCCTTCGACGAGCACGGCAACCTGTGGATCGCCACCGACGGGGCCGCGCTGGGCTTCCATGACGGCCTCTTCGCCGTCCCGGTCAAGGGCTCCGAGCGCGGCCACGTCAAGCAGTTCCTGACCATGCCCAAGGGCGCCGAGTGCTGTGGCCCGATCATCACCGAGGACCGCGTCCTGATCGCCCCGCAGCACCCGGGCGAGACCGACGGTGCCACGGCCGAGAAGCCGGGATCCGTATGGCCCGACGGGCCGGGCAGCATCCCGCGGCCGTCGGTCGTGACGGTGTGGAAGGAGAAGCGCCGGTAGACCACCCTCACCCGCCTGTCCGGGCAGTCTCGACTGCCCGGACCGGACAAGGCCCAACTTCCTGGCCCCGGGACAATGACTCAGCGGGGCTCAGGAGAACTTGAGGGATGTCGCGCACTCGGGGCGGTTGCGCTCGACGTCAGTAGACAGACCGACCCTGCGGCTGGGCCAGAGACCAGTTGAGCAGGCAGCGGACTCCACCGCCGTGGAACACGCCCGTAGGCCGTGGGCGCCGGGGTAAATCGGACACAGCTTGTGGACATTGCGACAAGGGTGGTGGGCCGCCCCGGACCTCCAGGCTTACGCGGGAAAGCGGTTCGGTGGATCTTGCCGACACCGGGAGCAGAGCCAGTAGAGTATGGCCTTCGTCACAGCTTTGGATGGGGATAGCGACACGATGCGCTGCTGCGATGCGACACCGACCACGTCGCCGGCCGCCTCGTAAAGCGATACGACCTGCGGGGGACACGATCTCTGCAGAACAAATCTGCTCGGCGAGCTGCGCGGCCTCGGCCTGACCGTGGCCGAGATCCGCGAGCTGACCGCTGCCTGGGCGGACTGCGCCGGGCAGCCGGTCGGCTCACACCTGACCGAGGTGCTGCACCGCCCCCGCGAACGGTCGCGGCAGCGCATCGCCGCCCAGCAGCAGATCCTCGACCGGATCGAGAAGTTCGAGGCCGAGCACCAAGCGGACTTGGTGGGCGGCGGTGCTGTTTCCTACCTACCGGCCCCGCCCGGCGGGCAGGGACTGGCCCGCGCACGCCGTCTGGCCTGATGACGGCATTCCCCGCGCCGTCTTCGTGTAACGCGAGGCTCTCGAAGGTGGCCGGTGAGGTCGTGGCCTACGGAGATGGCGAGGGGGCCGAATGCGCTGGCGGCGATGGTGATGGTGTGGGCGGTGCCGAAGTAACGGGGCAGGGTGGCGGATTCGGCGGCGCTGTAGCCGATGGCTGTCCAACCGGGTTCGACGTGGTGGAAGGCCAGGCGAGCGAGCCGGCTGCTGACTTAGTCGGTCAGTTGTTGTCGTACGGCGGAGGAGGATTCGGGGCGGCGTCGTATGCGGTACGGCATCTCCAGGACAGGTACTCCTCGACCACCGTCAGCGCTTGGGCGAAGGTCTTCACCCGGCGCTCCTTTCGTACAGCCCGCTGATTGAGGGCGTACGTCAGGAAGGCGACGACGAGGCGGCCATCGGGATGACCAGTGCGGCTCTCGGTCCAGGTCCGGCCGCTGTTCGTCGTCTGTGCCGCCGCGACTTCGAGCGGGGCCCACCAGGCTGGTTGGTCCCCGCACCAGACCGGCCTGGCGTCAATTCCCCCACGCCCGGGTCCGGATCGGAGTGGCGAGCCCTCGTCCGGAGAGGGCCGTACCGCCCTCCGTGGCGTCCGCGTCCGGCATGAGTTCCCGGAGGATCTGGTGAAGGGCGTTCTGCGCGATGAGTGGCCGCCGAGCATCACCCGAGACGGGGTGGGGACATGCCGGGGCCGTTCCTCGTGGGAGTCAGCGCACCAGTGCGTCCGCCATGCGATCGCCAATCTCCAGCGGCACGGGGTCGACAACGCCGAGACGGCTGCCGGGGTCCTTGGTGAACTCCAGGAAACGCGAGAGGGGCCCGACGTGGGTCAGGTGGAGTTCGTGCATGGCCCTCGTGCAGGCGATGTAGAGCATGCCCTTGTCGATCTCGTTGGCGTAGTTCGTGTCGTCGACGTCCGGGACGATCACGGTGTCGAACTCCAGCCCTTTGGCGATGTGCGCCGAGGTGATGACGGTGCCGGCGCTGAACTCCGTGCTCTCGTAGTCGAGGAAGGTCAGCTCGACGCCCGCCGCCGACAGGGTCCGGTGCAGGCCCTCCGCCTGCGCGACGGTCTTGCAGACGATGCCGAGGGAGCGGTACTCGCTCTGCCGGTGCCGCTCGGCCAGCGCCAGAATGTCCGCCTCCTGCGTCTTCCGGTCCGCAGCGGTGATGACCTGCGGCGGCAGCCCGTGCCGCTCGATCGGGACGAGTTTGTCGTTGCGCGAGATGTGCTGGGCGAAATCCGTGATCTCGGACGTGGAGCGGTAGCTCTTGCACAGCTCCAGGCAGTCCGACTCCGGGAAGATGTCGCGGATCACGGGCAGCGAGGAGGAACTGAGCGGGTTCACCGACTGGTTGGCGTCCCCGAGGATGGTCATCTTGCAGGAGAACAGCTCGCGCAGCACCGCGTACTGGACGGGCGCGTAGTCCTGCATCTCGTCCACCAGGAGGTGCCGGATGCGGCCGTAGCCCTCCTGCCGGGACGTCCTGATCATGGTGTAGACCAGCGGGAAGACATCCGCGTACTCGATCTTCTTCCGGCCGAGCGGCTTGAACAGGCCCTTGCGCCCGGGGTCCTGGTAGAACGCCTTGTAGAGGGCGAACGCGTCCTTGTGGGGGAACATGGCGCGCACCTGCTTGCGGATGCCGTTGCTGTCCGCTGCCGACCACTTGCCGCCCTTGTCCAGCACCTCCTGCCGCAGCCGGCTCGTGGCGCTCTCGGCGAGGAGGTCCAGCCGGGCGAAGACGGGCAGGCCCCGCGAGGCCGTGAAGGCGTCGGCGACCCAGTCCTGCGACAGCCGCTTGTTCCTCTGCTCGATCTCCCGCGGCGTGAAGTCCTCGTCTCCGCGCGCGGCGAGCCACACTTCGAGCAGGGTGACGAACTCCGGCGCCGCCTTGAAGCGCATCCGCTGGGCCGCCGCGTCGTCCGCCCCGGCGAGCAGCTTGACCACCTGCTCGCTGAAGGTCTCGAACTCCGTCACCTTGGCGAGAAACCGGTCGGCGATCTTCTCAAAGTCGATCTCCGCGATCTGCTCCTCACCCAGCTCGGGAAGAACGTTGGCGATGTAGTCCCCGAAGACCTTGTTGGGGGAAAGGATCATGACGTTGTCGGACGACAGGGAGTCCTTGAAGCGGTAGAGCAGGAACGCCACCCGGTGCAGGGCGATCGACGTCTTCCCGGAACCCGCCACACCCTGCAGGATCAGTACCTGCGCCGTCTCGTTGCGGATCACCTCGTTCTGCTCGCGCTGGATCGTCGCGACGATGTTCTTCATCCTGTCGTCGGCGGACTGGCTCAGCTCCCGCTGCAGGATCTCGTCGCCGATGGTCAACGCGCTGTCGAACATGTACTCAAGGCGGTCGCCCGCGATCTTGTACTGGCGCTTGCCCGTGATTGTGCCGTGGACGGTGCCGCTCGGGGCCTCGAAGTGCGCGGCACCCGACTCGAAGTCGTAGTAGAGGCTGGAGACCGGGGCCCGCCAGTCGTGAACCAGGATCTCCTGGGTCTGCGGGTCCGAGAAGTCATGGACGCCGATGTAGTGGCCCTTCCCCTCCCCGTCGTCTGTGCGGCGGAAGTCGACACGGCCGAAGTAGGGCGATTCCAGCAGGCGTTCCATGTGCCGGCGTACCGTCACGACGCCGTCGCCCACACCGACGGAGGTGTTGACCTCGGTGCGCATGGCGGCCTTCTCGGCGGCGTCCATGTCGCGCCAGTTCTCCCACATGAACTCCTTCTGTTCCTGGATGGTCTTGGCAGTCCGGTCGATGGAGGCGCTGAGCCGCTCCAGCTCCCGTTTCAGCAGGCGCACCGTCTCGGCCAGGTACTGCCGCTCTTGTTCTTCGTCTCGCGTCTGCAGGTCCGTCAAGGCCGTCTCCGGTTCAGATTTCCACATCGAGTCTACCGTCACGTTAGAGTAGAGTAGACGTATCGCCTGAGCGGACATCAACCGTGAACCAGCACCACCGGCGCCAACAACTCTTCGCCGTGGTGCGTGTCGAGACTGGGCGCGCTATGGACCGGAGACGGTCGCGAACACGCTGATCGGAAGCCACAGCGACGTGAGCCGCGTACACCGGCGGGAAGCGTGCGGACGGGACGTCGCACCAACCGGGCGAGGCAGGCACACGGACAGGCCACAGCGATCAATACTCTCTCGCGACGACAGATATTTCCCTGGGGCGTCGAACACGTTCGCGCACATCGGGAAGTACTCCACCGCCGCCGTGAGATGCAGCTGAAGGAGGGCAGCCCCTTGACCGGGCGGGAGTTCGACGCGGACGGGGTCTCTGTCCGCAGGGGGTGGTGGCGCATGCGCACCCGGGCCGGCAGGCTCCGGATCCGCGGGGCCCGGCTGACGCTTCTGACCAGTTGTGGCGTGGAGATCGACAGCGAAGTGCTGCCGCGCGTTCGCGCGACGGCGCCCTGGTACGCCCCGGCCGGTTTCGTGCGGCTGGTGCTGGCCGGCCGGACGTACTGGGTCCGGCTCACGGCTCAGCGTGCCCGGAGGGCCGTGGAGGCCGTGACGGCATGGCGCCACGAGCAGTAGGACGATCCGGCCGCTGCAGCACCCTGCCGTCAGTCGGCGTCGGTATGCGTGACGGTTGCGTGGGGGCGCCGCAGCAGGCCGGTGAGGTCCCGCAGGAGAGAGAAGGCGTGTGCGCCGGCCTCCACCGGGTCGGAACACGCCGCGTCGGGAAATCTCTTGGCGATGACGCGGCGGGCGTTCGTGGCGGCCCCGTTCGCGGAGAGCACCACAAGCTGAACGACCGGGGCGGATGGGTCACTGTTCGGGCGCAGGCGTACGGGCGAGGAGTACGGCGAGCGCGGCGAGGGCGGGAAGTGCGGCGAGGACGACGAGCGCGGGGCCGTAGTCGCCGGTGATGTCGTGGCCGAGGGAGACGGCGAGAGGGCCGAAGGCACTGGCGGCGATGGTGACGGTGTGGGCGGTGCCGCGGATGGCGCCGAGGTGGGCGGTGCCGAAGTAGCGGGGCAGGGTGGCCGACTCGACGACGCGCAGCAGGCCGCCGGAGGTGCCGAGCAGGATGCCGTAGCCGATGGCCGTCCAGCCGGGTGAGACCAGGCGGGCGGAGAGTACGCCGCAGGCCAGGATCGTCATGGCGGCGGTGAGCACGATCTTGGGCGGGAGGCGGTCGATGAGGGTGCCGACGGCGAGGGTGGCGAGGAGGGCGGCGGCGGTCTGGGGCAGGAAGTTGGCGGCGGCCTCGGCCGGGGTGAGGCCGCGTTCGCCGAGCAGGGCGATCTGGTGGAAGTTCAGGCCGGTGGTGAGCATGCTGCTGGCGGCCAGGCAGGCGGCGACCGCCCAGAAGATGCTGGTGCGCAGGGCCCGGCGCAGCGGCCAGCCGGTCAGTGGGGCGTGGGGGTCGGTGTCCTTGTCCGGGGTGATGCCGTCGACGTGCTGGCCGATGTCGGCGGGGCGGTTGCGGATGCCGAACAGGGCGAGTGGGAGGACGACGGCCCACACCGCGATGCCTTCGATGGCCCATGCCTGGCGCCAGCCGTACGCGGCGATCAGGCGCTCGATCAGGAGGGGTGCGAGGGAGATCCCGGCGGTGCCGACGGCGCCGGTGATGCCGAGGGCGAGGCCGCGGCGCTTGTCGAACCAGTAGGCGACCGTGGTGGTGGCCACCAGGGACAGGGCGCCCTGTCCGGCCATGCGGATGCCGACGAACCCGGCCGTCAGCCCCACGAGCCCGGTGACGAGGGACAGGGCGATGAGGATCGCACCGAAGACGGCCGCCACGACGGTGATCACCCGGCGCGGGCCGTGGCGGTCGATCATCCGCCCGACCAGGGGCATGGCGCAGGCGCCGACGAGGGTGCCGGTGAGGTAGGCGGTGGAGACCTGGGTGCGGCTGATGCCGAGGTCGGTGATGAGCGGGTCGATGAAGACCGAGACGCCGGTGGTCTGGCCGGGAGCCGTCATCGCCATGGCGAGGGCGCTGTAGGCGACGATGCGCCAGCCATGGAAACGCCCGCCGGACGCGGGGCCGGCGGGCGCGACGGTGGGGTCGGCTCGGGTGTGGAAAGGTTTGGCGGTGCGGCTCAGGACTGCTCCTCCCGGCCGTCTCCTCTGTCCCCGAGGAGCGGCATCGCGGTGGCACGGACCGGCCTGGCAGTGCCAGGGCATCTTCCGGGGCCAGCCCGCACGGAAAGGCCGCCCTCCCCCGCTGCGTCCATGGGCGGGTGAGGGCGGCCGGTCCGGTCAGTGACCGCCGGTCAGCTGGCCGGCGAGGCGCTCGTGCATGGTCGCGCTCGGCTCGTTGAGGCCGATGATGGTGACCTTCTTGCCGCGCTGCTTGTACTTGGTCTCGATCGCGTCCAGTGCGGCGACGGAGGAGGCGTCCCAGATGTGGGCGTCGGTCAGGTCGATGACCACGTCGTCGGGGTCGTCCTTGTAGTCGAACTGGTAGACGAGGTCGTTGGAGGAGGCGAAGAACAGTTCGCCGGTGACCGCGTAGACGACCTGGTTGCCGTCGGGGTCGACGACGCCGGAGACCTCGGCGAGGTGGGCGACACGCTTGGCGAAGATGACCATCGCGGTGATCGAGCCCACGACGACACCGATGGCCAGGTTGTCGGTGGCGACCACGACGATCACGGTCACGGTCATGACGAGGGTCTCGCCCAGCGGCATCCGCTTCAGCGTCTTGGGCTGGATGGAGTGCCAGTCGAAGGTGGCGACGGACACCATGATCATGACGGCGACGAGGGCGGCCATGGGGATGTCGGAGACGACCGGGCCGAAGACGACGCACAGGACCATCAGGAAGGAGCCCGCCAGGAAGGTGGACAGGCGGGTACGGGCCCCGGACACCTTCACATTGATCATCGTCTGGCCGATCATCGCGCAGCCGCCCATGCCGCCGAAGAAGCCGGTGACGATGTTGGCGACGCCCTGGCCGATCGACTCACGGGTCTTGTTGGAGTGCGTGTCGGTGATGTCGTCGACCAGCTTCGCCGTCATCAGCGACTCCATCAGACCGACCAGCGCCATCGCGAAGGCGTAGGGGGCGATGGTGGTCAGCGTGTCCACCGTGAACGGCACGTCCGGCAGCCCCGGCACGGGCAGCGAGGACGGCAGCTCACCCTTGTCGCCGACGGTCGGCACCGCGATCGCTGCCGCCACGGTGATCACCGTCAGGATGACGATGGAGACCAGCGGGGCCGGGATCACCGTGGAGACCTTCGGGAAGAACACCATCAGCGCGAGGCCGCCCGCGACCAGCGGGTAGACCATCCACGGCACATCGTGCAGTTCGGGCACCTGCGCCATGAAGATCAGGATGGCGAGGGCGTTGACGAAGCCGACCATGACGCTGCGCGGCACGAACCGCATGAGCTTGGCCACACCGAGCGCGCCCAGGATCACCTGAAAAACGCCGGCGAGGATGACGGCGGCGATCAGGTAGCCGAGGCCGTACTCGTGGTTGAGCGGGGCGATGACCAGGGCGATCGCTCCGGTCGCGGCGGAGATCATCGCCTTGCGGCCACCGACGACCGAGATGACCACGGCCATGGTGAAGGAGGCGAACAGGCCGACCGCCGGGTCGACCCCGGCGATGATCGAGAAGGAGATCGCCTCGGGAATCAGGGCCAGGGCGACCACCAGGCCGGCCAGCACCTCGGTACGCAGGACCTTCGGAGAGTCGACCCAGTCCGGCTTGGACAGGCGGAACTTCGGGGCCGCGGGCAGCAGTGAGGACATGCAACCGTTTCTGTTCAGGTGCGCATCCATGCCGCTGAACGCACACGCGTCGTACCGATTCCGCAAAAGGACGGGATCCTCCGGCGGCCCGGCCGCTTCAGCGGGGGCCTTGCCGGACAGGGCGGCAACCTTACGGCTACCGTTCGGGCATCATTGCCCGGAAGTCTGCGGGGGCCGCCGGAGCCCGGTCGGGGTCCGCGCTACGGCCCGGTCGCCTCTACCGTGTACTGGACAACAGAGACGAGCACGCAAAGGACTCTACCCTGACGTGATGGCAGAGTGCGACTCGCGGCTTGTGAAACCCAGGTAAACAAGGCCCGGAGACCCGTGATTGATCTCACGTATCGTTGGTCACTTCACAGTTTCGGAAACATCCGGATATCAGAAGGAGCAGGCGCAGCGATGAGCGAGCGGCAGATGCAGATCGGCGAGGTGGCCGAGCGGACCGGTTTGTCTCTGCGCACCATCCGGCACTACGAGGAAGTGGGCCTGGTGATCCCCTCGGCCCGCAGCAAGGGCGGCTTCCGGCTGTACACGGAGTCCGACGTCGAGCGCCTGATGGTGATCCGCCGGATGAAGCCGCTGGACTTCTCCCTGGAGGAGATGCGGGACCTGCTGGACATCACCGACCGGCTCGCCGCCACCGACAACCGGCCCGCCGGTGAGGAACTCGAGCGTCTGCGGGAGCGGCTGGACTCCTACCGCAAGGTGACCGACGCCCGCTGCGAGACCCTGCGGGCCCGGCTGGAGATGGCCGAGGACTTCGCCACCACACTCCGCCGCCGGCTCCAGCAGGACGCCCACCCGGGCAACTGAACCACTCCGGCCTCGATCACGGCCGTGCGGGTGATGCGCGGACCCGCGAGACCGGCGTGCGATCAGTCTCGCGGGGTGCGGCCGGTGACGCCCCGGGACGACAGCCCCGGGGTTCCGCCTCTGTGGCCCGAGGCGGAACGAACGGCGGCATCCCGACCATCCATCTCTCACCTTACGCAAGAGTCTGCCCGCCGGAAAGTGCTCTACACGGCGGGCAGACTCGATCACGGCTTCACGTGCGGGTAGAGTTGGGTGGTGTCGAAGGCGTCAACTGGACAGGCCCTTCGGCGCGGCAGCCCCCGGCCGGTCTCCATACGTACATGGCCCGGGGCTGCCGTTGGCAGCGCCGCTCAGCACCGGCGGACGGCCGGATGCGGGATCAGTCGACCGCGGGCACCCGACGCCGCGCGCGGCGGCCTCGCCGTACAGACCGGTGACACGGATACCGGCAGCATGTTCAGTCGGCTGTGGAAACCGAGACGGACACCCAGCAACAACAGCATCGCGGTGGCATCGGCCTGACCGGGCGGCCTCGGCCGTGAAGGGGTGGCCCAGTTCCGCCGGTCGATCGGCATCCTGCACAGCGGGCTGCACGGGCAGTCGGCCGTCCAGCCCGCTGGGTCGCCTGTCCGGGCCCGGCCGTGGTCAGTGTGTCGCGGTGTCGTACAGCCAGTGGCCGCGGGTGCGGGGCATCTTCGCGTGTCCGGCCGTGGTGGTGCGTACGGCGAGGATCTGGTTGACGCCGATGCCATTGCGCTCGAAGGCCAGCGCGGAGGCGGCCATGTACAGGCGCCAGACCCGGGCGCGGCCGGCCGTGGTGAGGCGTACGGCCTCGGGCCAGTGGTGCTCCAGGTTGGCCACCCAGGCGCGCAAGGTGAGGGCGTAGTGCTCGCGCAGGGCTTCCACGTCGCGTACTTCGAATCCGGCGTCTTCGAGGAGTGCGGTGGTGGTGGCGAGGGGTGCGAGTTCGCCGTCGGGGAAGACGTAGCTGTCGATGAACTCGTCGATTTCGTAGGTGCTTTCGTCTTTCCGTGGGCGGCGGGAGATCTGGTGGTTGAGGAGTCGCCCGCCGGGCTTGAGGAGTTGGTGCAGCGTCTCGGCGTAGAGGCGGAACTGCGGGGATCCGACGTGCTCGGCCATGCCGATGGAGGAGATCGCGTCGTAGGGGCCGTCCTCGATCTCGCGGTAGTCCTGGACGCGGATCTCGGCCCGGTCGGTGTATCCCGCGTCGGCGAGGCGTTTGCGGGCGAGGCCGGCCTGTTCCTCGGAGATGGTGACGCCGACTGCTTCGACCCCGTAGTGCTCGACGGCGTGCAGCACCATCGAGCCCCAGCCGCAGCCCACGTCGAGGAGCCGCCGGCCGGGCCGCAGGCCGAGTTTGCGGCAGATCAGGTCGAGTTTGGCGCGCTGGGCGTCTTCCAGGGTTGCCTCCGGGCTCTCCCAGTAGGCGCATGAGTAGACCATGGAAGGGCCCAGGACCAGGGAGTAGAAGTCGTTGCCGACGTCGTAGTGGTGGCTGATGGCGTCGCGGTCGCGGCGCAGGCTGTGCAGGGGGCCGCGGCGGGAGCCGGCCTCCTCGCGCGGTGGCGCCGGGGGCAGGGCGGGTCCGGCCAGCGCGAGGGCCTCGGCTGCCAGCCGCACATTCCTCGGATCGCGCAGTGCGGCGAGCGCGCTGAGGACGGCGTGCCGCTTCGGCCGGATCTCTCCCCGGTCCCAGACGACGCCGGACATCCGCTCCAGCGCCTCGTAGAGGTCACCGTCGATGTCGACGTCGCCGGCCACCCAGGCGCGGGCCCAGCCGAGTTCGCCGGGCTTCCAGGCCAGGCGGTGCAGGGCGCGTCGGTCGCGGACGACGAGGACGGGGCCCCCGGCCGGACCGGCCTCGCTGCCGTCCCAGGCGCGCAGCCGCAGCGGCAGCGGTCTTCCCACCGCCTGCCGCACCAGTTCCGCCAGCCGCGTGGCTGCGTCAGTCATGATCCAAACCTCCTGGAGGGTCAGCGATGCCCAGTGCGGGGCGTCCGTGGAAGACGCCGGGGCAACCGAGTCGAGCGAAGGGGTTTGAGGTGTGCACCGCGTACTCAGGACCGGCCGAGCGGTGGTCCGGGCGAGAGCCGCGTGCGCCGCGGCGCTTCCGCGATCGCTGGGCGATCGGTGTCGCGGGGTGGGGCCGGGGCCGGAACATGCGGTCACCGGGTCAGGCGGTGGAGTGCGCACGGGCCGGGTCCGGAGTGGTCAGGGCATGGTCCCGGGTCCGGCCCGCGCACACAGGACCGCCCCCTCCCGCACTGCGTGGTCCGCGAGAGGGGGGCGGCCGGTCTCAGTGGCCGGCGGTCAGCTGACCGGCCAGCTTGTCGTGCATCTCGGCGCTGGACTTGTTCAGGCCCACGATGGTGACCTTCTTGCCGCGCTGCTTGTACTTGGTCTCGATCGCGTCCAGCGCCGCCACGGACGAGGCGTCCCAGATGTGGGCTTCGGACAGGTCGATGACCACGTCATCCGGGTCACCCCTGTAGTCGAACTGGTAGACGAGGTCGTTGGAGGAGGCGAAGAACAGTTCGCCGGTGACCGCGTAGACGACCTGGTTGCCGTCGGGGTCGACGACGCCGGAGACCTCGGCGAGGTGGGCGACACGCTTGGCGAAGATCACCATGGCCACGAGGCAGCCGAGCACGACGCCGATGGCGAGGTTGTGGGTGACGACCACGGCCGCGACCGTGACGGCCATGACGGTGGTCTCCCCGACCGGCATGCGCTTGAGGGTCTTCGGCTGGACCGAGTGCCAGTCGAAGGTCGCGAAGGCCACCAGGAGCATGACAGCGACCAGGGCAGCCATCGGAATGTCGGAGACGACCGGGCCGAACACCACCACGAGCAGCAGCAGGAAGACACCGGAGAGGAAGGTCGACAGGCGGGTGCGGGCCCCGGACGTCTTCACGTTGATCATCGTCTGGCCGATCATCGCGCAGCCGCCCATGCCGCCGAAGAGCCCGGTGATGACGTTGGCGACGCCCTGGCCGATCGACTCACGGGTCTTGTTGGAGTGGGTGTCGGTGATGTCGTCGACCAGTTTGGCCGTCATCAGCGACTCCATCAGCCCTACCAGCGCGAACGCGAAGGCGTAGGGGGCGATGGTGGTGAGCGTGTCCAGGGTGAGCGGAACGTCTGGCATGCCCGGCACCGGCAGGGAGGAGGGCAGGTCGCCCTTGTCACCGACGTTCGGCACCGCGATCCCGGCCGCGATCGTGATGACGGTCAGGATGACGATGGAGACCAGCGGCGCCGGGACGGTCTTGGTGATCCTGGGAGAGAGCACCATGAGCGCCAGTCCGCCGATGATGAGCGGGTAGACGGCCCAGGGGACATCGCGCATCTCCGGCACCTGTGCCATGAAGATCAGGATGGCGAGCGCGTTGACGAAGCCGACCATCACCGACCGGGGCACGAAGCGCATGAGCTTGGCCACGCCGAGGACGCCGAGGACGATCTGCATGAGGCCGCCGAGGACGACGGCGGCGATGAGATAACCGAGGCCGTACTCATGGTTGAGAGGTGCGATGACCAGGGCCATCGCACCCGTCGCGGCGGAGATCATCGCCTTGCGGCCACCGACGACCGAGATGACCACGGCCATCGTGAACGACGCGAAGAGACCCACGGCCGGGTCGACCCCGGCGATGATCGAGAAGGAGATGGCCTCGGGGATCAGCGCCAGGGCAACGACCAGGCCGGCCAGCACCTCGGTACGGAAGACCTTCGGGGAGGCGAGCCAGTCGGGCTTGACCGTGTTCCTCGGAAAACGGGCGCGGAACCTGGGAGCTTGGGACAGCGGTGAAGACATGCAACCGTTTCTGTTCAGGCGCACACGTCCACCGTCTGGACGCACGCGCGTCGTACTCGACTCCACACTGGGGAGGAATCCCCGGCGGCCCGGCCTCGATGGGGGCCCTGCCGGATGAGGTGGCAGCCACTACGGCTGCCGGTCGGGCATCGTCGCCCGGAAGTCTGGGAGTGCTGACGGGGCCAGGACGGACGGGCCCGCGCTGTGGAGGCACCGCCTCGACTGCGCCTTTACAGTCCGGCCGCCCTCGACCATGACTCTACCCTGACGTGAGGGGAGAGTGCGAGTTTCTGCTTGTGAAATGCAGGTGAACCACACGCGCGGCCCACAGGTGTCCGACGCGCAAACGGGAGCGGCTCAAGCGTTCGAAAGGCGGCGGGCGCAGCGTTATGCCGGCCTCGGAGTTGAGGTGGTCGACGACGGCATGGCTGCCGCCTGCACGCCGCCTGCGGGCAGGGGGCGTGCCCATACCGCAGATCGCCCAGGAGCTGGTTTCACCTCGGGCAAGAACAAGGGTCAGGGCCCTTTGGCCGCCACCGTCTTCCGCATCCTCGCCGAGGAGGACGCGGCCGACGGCACCGTGGGAGCCCAGACGTGATGGACCGGGCCCGGCGCGCTACGAAGAACACTGCCGGGGCAGCTCCGCTCAGGGCAGCTGCCCGTGAGTCCACAGGCCCGGGTGCTCCCGTTACGGCGTGGAGAATGGTCTGATGAGCAACCCTGTCATGGACACGTCCCCGGGCCGGGCCCGCAGCGACGACACCGGCTCACGTCGGCCACTGCTGTGGGTGTTGCTGGCGGTGGTGCTGTGGAGCGGCATGGCGGCGCTGATCGGGGCGGCGCTTCAGGAGGTGTCCGCGCTGCGGCTGCTGGTGTGGAGCTACCTCCCGGCTGCCGCCGTGGTAGCGCTGTACCACCGCGTCGTGCGGCACGAGCCGGTGCGGGAGTTGTTCGCCGTGCCACCGCGGTTGCTGGCCATGGGCCTGCCCGGAATTCTGCTGTGGCCGGTCGGCCTGGTCACCGGCCTGGCGCTGGCGCCGCTGGTGCAGGCCAACCTCATCAGTTACCTGTGGCCGCTGCTGCTGGTGCTGCTCGCGCCGCTGGCCGGCGAGCGGTTTCGCGCCGTATATCTCCTGGCCGCGCTCGTCGGCTTCGGCGGCGCGGCACTGCTGGTGCTCTCCCACTCCGCGGCCGCAGGGTCCACCCCGTATGCAGCATGGGGTTACCTGGCCGCGTTCGGCGCAGCCGCAGGCTGGGCGGCCTACGGCATCTTCCTGAGCCGTCACCGTCCGCTGCGCGGCCGTGTCCCGGCACTGATCATGTGGTCGGCGCTCGTCCTGCTCGTGGTGGCCGCCGTCACCGGCGATCTGGCGCCGCCGTCCGGCACCACAGTCTGGGCCTGCCTCGCGCTGGGGGCGGGCCCGCTGAGCATCGCCTTCCTGGCCTGGGACCGGGCCACCGCACAGACCAGCATCGCCCGCCTGGGCATCCTGTCCTACCTCGACCCGCTGCTGTCCACCCTGCTGCTCGCATGGGTGCTGTCCCGCCCGCTGACAGCCAGCGACTGGACGGGCCTCGCCCTGGTGATCGCCGCAGCCGCCATCGCCGAGGCCGGCCCCCGCGCCGCAGCGTCCAGGCCCACCACTGCGGCCACCGAGGAAGGCACAGGCTGACAGCAACCTGCCGCACCACCCCGGCCCCACTGGTCTCGGCAGGCCCACCCTCGGCCCTGCACCCAAAACAGCTCGTCGTCGCCCTGAGGCAGAGTGCTGCCGGTTGGCCTGCCAGGGAGACTCGAAACGCTCGGACGCGGCCCCAGGCTGGACCTCCCATGGAGCCACCCCGCCAATCCCTGCCGCCACCGCGGGCGGGAGAATCCCCCGCGTGGAAGCACTGCAGGTCATCGCCATCGTCGTCGCAGCCTTCGGTACTGCGGTCCTGTCCGCGGTCGCCGGGTTCGGCGGCGGGGTGCTGCTGCTGCCGGTGTTCGTCGCCGTCCTGGGCACCCGGGACGCGGTCGCCGTCCTGACCGTCGCCCAACTGGCCAGCAACAGCAGCCGGGTGTGGTTCAACCGCCACGACGTCGACCGGCGCCTGGTCGGCATCTTCGCCCTCGGCGCCGTCCCGGCCGCCGTCGCCGGCGCGCTGCTGTTCGCCACCGCACCGCTGCCCGCTCTCACCCGCCTCATCGGCGTGTTCCTGCTGGTCATGGTCGTCTGGCGGCGCTTCAAGCCGCACGCCGCCCGGCTGGACGACCGCACCTTCGCCGCCGTCGGCGCCGCCTCCGGTTTCGGCTCCGCCCTGGTCGGCTCGGTCGGACCGATGGTCGCCCCGTTCTTCCTCGCCCGCGGCCTCCTCAAGGGCGCCTACATCGGCACCGAGGCCGCGTCCGCCGTGGTGATGCACCTGACGAAACTGGTCGTCTTCGGCGCCGCAGCCGTGCTGACCGCCTCCAACGCCGTCATCGGACTGGCCCTCGCACCCGCCAGCACCGCGGGCGCCTGGACCGGCAAGAAGATCGTCGACCGGCTCCCCGCCCATGTCTTCGTCATCGTGGTCGAGATCGGCCTGATCACCTCCGGCCTCCTGCTGGCCGTCACCGGCGGCTGATCATCCGTCGGGCATCAGCACGGGCACGGGGCGGGGCCACGTGCCAACGTGTTGCCAGTTACTCGCTCTCGCCTACGAAACCGGCCGGTGGCGTGGCCGGTGAGGGTGGGCGAGTGGCTGCCGCCGGGCGGCCGGTACGAGTACGAGGGAGCAGTCAGCGTGGCGCAGCAGGGACCGCAGGACCTGGCCGAGCGATGGAACACCACCAGGTCGTGATCTACCTGGCGGCGACGGCTGCCGGCGGCCTGTTCGGATGGGCGGCCCCAGACCTCGGCCCGGGCCTGGAGCACGTGATCACCCGGTCGTCGGGGCGCTGGTGTTCGTCACCTTCCTCCAGGTCCCCGCCGCCGAACGGGTCCGCTCCGCTCCCTGCGCGACGTCCGGTTCCTGTCCGCCGCCGTCTGGCGGGGCGTCGCGCGGTTCGCGCTGGCTTCGCGGAGTCAGGCGTGCCGGGCGAGTTTGGCGGCGGAGACGAGAAGGATCACGGCCAGTGCGGGGATGAGCACCGCGTCCGGGAACACGCCGAGCAGGAGCCCGCCCAGCACCGCGCCGGTGACCGAGCCTGCCACCATGACCAGGGTGAAACGCAGGTTGGCGCCCAGGACCGCGAAGCTGCCGTCGCGGCTGTAGCGGGCGAAAGCGACCAGCATGGTCGGCAGTGACACCAGCAGGGACAGGCTTCCCGCCGTTTTGATGTCCAGGCCGAACAGCAGCACGATCGTCGGGATCAGCAGCTCACCGCCCGCCACGCCCATGATCGCCGCGACCACCCCGATGCCGAACCCAGCCACCACCCCGATCGGCACCTGCGCCGCCAGGGGCAGGGCCAGGGTGCCCAGCGTGGTGGTGTGAGTGACCACCAGGGCCGCGGCCATGAGGACCATCAGCCCCGCCAGCACCTTGTACAGGGTGGAGCTGCGCATCCGTACCGCCCACGATGCCCCGGCCCACGCGCCCAGCAGGCTCCCCGCCAGCAGATTTGCCGCGACGGGCCAGTGCACGGCCACCTCGGAGGCGGGCACAGCCGCCATGCGGGCGGGCAGCGCGACCAGGACCACCACCAGGCTCATCGCCTTGTTCAGGATCACCGCGGAGAGCGCGGCGAACCCGAACAGGCTGATCAGCAGCGGCAGGCGGAACTCGGCGCCGCCCAACCCGATCATCCCGCCCAGGACGCCAACGGCCGCCCCCGTGGCGAACACCAGGGGCAGCGAGCGCGCCGAACGCAGCGGAACGAGGTTCTGGTCGATTGCCATGGTGGACATCATCCCTGGTCACAAGCTGTGCCCGACAAGGGTGCGGGCCATCTTTGGAAGAAGGCACCGGGCACCCGTCAAGGCGTCCACAAGACCTCTGAACCCGTGGGGAGCCGGCCGCGGTGCTCAATCCGCTCCGCCGTCGTCATCGTCGTCGAGCGGCGTCCGGGGCGCGCAACAGCCGCAGGCCCCCGTCGGCCGGCGTGGAGGCGGTGAAGTTGTAGCGGTCCAGCACGTTGAGGTTGCGGTGCATGAGCGGGGAGAGCCGGGCGATGTCCTCGACGCGGATCTCGTGGTCCCCGGTGCGGAACTGGGCGACGGAGGCGTCGAGGTAGTGCGTGGTCCACCAGCACGACGGCGGTCAGGACCAGGCCGACCGAATAATCCGTCGAGCAGATCCGACCCGCCCTGATCATCCCCACCGGCAAGCGCAAGGGACAGAACCCGTCCGTCGCCAGCATCTACCGGGCGCAAGCCGAGCACGAGAGGACCCAGGCGTACCCGAAGGCAGTCGAGACGGCACACGCCGACTTCGCCGCCCTTCAGCAGCGCGACCGCAGGCCCCATGTAGTCACTCAGCGTTACTCGCCACTTGGCGGCCTAGGGTCTGTATGGAGTTGTGATCAAGGCTGTGATCCGAGGTGTCGGATCCAGAGGAGGCCGGCGCATAATTCGAGTCCGGCCTGGTAGCTTTCAGGCTTTTTGTCGTAGCGGACGGCGAGGCCACGCCAGTCCTTGATCTTGTTGATGGTGCGTTCGACGCTGTTGCGGAGCTTGTACAACTGCTTGTCCCAGGTGACGGGCCGTCCGCCGCGTGAGCCACGGTTCTTGCGGTGGGCGGCCTGATCCTTCTTCTCGGGGATGACCGCTTTGATCCCGCGTTTGCGCAGGTGGGAACGGTTCTGGCGGGACGAGTACGCCTTATCGCCCGCGACTGCGTCCGGCCGGGTGCGGGGCCGGCCGACCGGGCCGGGGACGTGGATCTTGTTCAGGACGGGGATGAACTGCGGACTGTCCCCGGCTTGCCCCGCAGTGATCTTCAGTGAGAGGGGCAGGCACTGCGGCACACAGGACAGGTGCGTCTTCGTGGTCAGTCCGCCGCGGGAACGCCCCAGGTCAGCAGCGGCGAGCCGGGCCCTGCGGCGACGCCTCACACGTCGTCGTTCTTCCCGCTCCGGGTCCAGCTGCCCGTCTTGTTCCTGGCCGGCGCCCCTTTTTCCGCGGCGGCCTTCTCCAGCACGTCCAGGATCTCGGGCTCCACGATCATCCCGGCAGCATCATGATGGGCCCGGACCGTGGTCGAGTCCACGCTGACCAGCGACAAGTCCACCAGGCCCCGCTTCGCCGCCTCGGCGATCGCACCCTGGAACACCGCGGTGAACACCCCGGCATCCCGCCACTGCCGAAACCGGCCGTAAACGGTGGACCAGCGCCCGAACCGTTCGGGCAACTCCCGCCATTTCGCCCCGTTCCTGAACCGCCACACGATGCCCTCGAAGTGCGCCCGCAGATTCTCCGGGTACGGCCCATACTCACCGACCGGCAGGAACGGGGAGACGAACTCCCACTCGGCATCCGAAAGTTGAGGTCGAGACACCCCACCGTTTTACCCCAGGGCCCCCGGCTTTCCCAGGCCGGGGGCTCACGAGATCACAACTCCATACAGGCCCTAGTACGAGAACTGGGCGCACCGATCAGGTGTGCGGTCAGGACTCCGGTGAGAAGGGCCCAGACGACGGCGGCCCACCCGGACTGGCTCCAGCCGATGGCCGTCACGCTCACCGCGACCACGCCTGCGGCTGCGATCGCCCGCCGGTCGGCCGTGAAGGCCCATTGGCGGCGGGCGCTGCCCGGGTGTCGGAACTCGGTGAACGCGGTGCGGATGACGAGAGCCGCGACGATGATCACGGGCGCGAGCGGCGATGCCTCGCTGCCGTCCCCCATCAGGTGTCCTGCCTGTCCGGTCCGGCGTCGGCCGAGTGGGCCTGCTGGTAGATGTCGGGGATGCCGTCCGCGTCGGCGTCGAGGTTCTCCGCCTCGTACAGGCGCCGGTAGATCGTGTTCCGGCGGCGCAGCAGGGCGGCGGCGAGCAGGGCGGCGAGCACGGAGGCGATCAGGACCGCCGCCTTGACGTGCTCTGCGGTCCGGCCGTCGGGGAAGGCGAGTTCGCCGATCAGCAGGGCGACGGTGAAGCCGATCCCTGCCAGGGCCGACAGGCCGAGCACGTCGGCCCAGGCAAGGTCTGGGTTGAGGCGGGCGCGGGTGAAGCGGGCGGCCAGGTACGTCCCGGCGAAGATGCCCACGGTCTTGCCGGCGACCAGACCGATGACGACGCCGAGGGGCTCGGGGCTGGTGAAGACCTCGCCCAGGGCCGCGCCGGTGATGCTCACCCCGGCGGCGAACAGCGCGAACAGCGGCACCGCGACTGCGGCCGAGATGGGGTGTACCAGGTGTGCGACCCGGGCGGCCGGGGACTTCGTCTCGCCTGCGTCAGGGGTGGTGCGCAGGATCAGCCCCATCGCGACCCCGGCGACCGTGGCGTGGACGCCGCCGTTGTACATCAGCGCCCAGATGGTGAGGCCGAGAGGGACGTACCACCACCAGCCGCGTACCCGCGCCCGCTGGAGCAGGTAGAAGACGACGAGTCCGGCGAACGCCCCGGCCAGCGCCCACAGGTTCAGGTCGGAGGTGAAGAAGAGCGCGATGATCAGGATGGCGCCGAGGTCGTCGACGACCGCGAGGGTCAGCAGGAACGCCCGCAGCGCGGCCGGCAGGTGGGTGGACAGGACCGCGAGCACGGCGAGGGCGAACGCGATGTCGGTGGCCATCGGCACCGCCCACCCGTCCAGGTTCCCGCCGCCCGCCGAGGCGGTCGCGGCGTACAGGGCGGCGGGCACGGCCATTCCGCACACTGCGGCGATCACCGGCAGCGCCGCGGTGGCCGGGGTGCGCAGTGAGCCGACGACCAGTTCACGCTTGAGTTCGATCCCGGCGACCAGGAAGAACACCGCGAGCAGCCCGTCTGCCGTCCAGTGCCCCACCGACAGGTCCAGGCCGAGGGCCGGTATCCCGAAGTGGAGATCCCGTATCTCCTCGTACGCCCCGCTCCACGGGCTGTTCGCACACACCAGCGCCACCACCGCGGCAGCGAGAAGGACCAGGCCGCCGACGGTCTCGGTCCGCAGCGCACGGGCGATGGCCTGACGCTCCGGAAGCGGAAGCAGGCCCAGGAAGTAGGAACGCGAGCGAACGTCAGACACGGCAGGAGTCCTCCGGGGTGTCGGCAGAAAAAGGGCACACGGCCCTACGGACGCCGACCAGACTTCCCGGCACACCCCGCGCCAGTTCTTGACGCGTTCTTTACACCGTATCGAGCCCCGGGCCCGCTGTCTCCCCCGCGGTCGCTCAAGATCGACATGATGCGGCGCTGCGACCTGGCCAACCGGCCCTGCCGGGTGGTTGTCCGTGCCGGGCTCGGCCAGCGTGGCTCCGGCGGCCGTAAGCCGCGGGTCGCGGGGTGGCCTTCGGCGGCGTCGTGTGCGCCGGTCGACGTCAGTCGTGGGCGGCGATGAGGTGGTCGAGCCGGGCGTCGGGGAACTCGCGCTCGAAGGAGTTCGCCTGCCAGCCGTCGGCGAAGAGGGCGAGCTGTGCCTTGTCCCGGATGCGGGTCAGGGCCTCGCCCTTGACGATCCGGGAGCGGTTGAGTGCCTCCGCGCCGGACGTGTCGGTGGCGCGGGCCAGGTGGTAGGGCAGCATCTCCAGTCTTACGGCGGCGGAGAACTCCCCGGCCATGCGGGCGCTGACGACGTCGAACTGCATCGGCCCGACCGCGGCCAGCACCGGTGCCTGGTCGCCGCGCAGGTCGGAGACGAGGACTTGGACCACGCCCTCCTCGTCCAGCTGTGAGATGCCGCGCCGGAACTGCTTGGAGCGGGAGAGGTCGACCGGGCGGACGACGGCGAAGTGCTCCGGCGCGAAGGTCGGCATCGGCGGGAAGACGGCCGCCTGGTCGGCGTAGAGGGTGTCGCCGACGCGCAGGGCGGTGGCGTTGACGAGGCCGACGACGTCGCCGGGGTAGGCGATGTCGACCATGGAGCGGTCCTGGCCGAAGACGCTGTGCGCGTACTTCGTGGCGAAGGGCTTGCCGGAGACGGCGCGGGTGACGGTCATGCCGCGTTCGAAGATCCCCGAGCAGACCCGCATGAACGCGATCCGGTCCCGGTGGGCGGGGTCCATGTTGGCCTGCACCTTGAACACCAGCCCGGAGAACGGCGCGTCCACCGCCCGGGTCCCACCGCCCTCCAGCTCGCGCGGACCGGGCGGCGGGGCGAGGTCGACGACGGCGTCCAGTACCAGCCGTACGCCGATGTTGGAGATCGCCGCGCCGAAGAACACCGGTGTGGTCCGGCCCGCCAGGAACGCCTCCTGGTCATGTACGGCGCCGTCGGCACCCAGCAGCTCCAGTTCCTCGGCGGCCTTCTCCCAGTCCGCGCCCTCCTCGGCGGCGGCCTGCCCGGCCGGGACGCTCTCCTCGATCGCCTCATGGGCGCCGCCGGGGGTGCGGGTGTAGCGCAGCATCCACTCCGGCCGCCGTACGTCGATCAGGCCGCGCATGTATCCGGCGTCACCGACCGGCCAGACGATGGGGGTGGGCCTCAGACGGAACTCGCGCTCGATCTCGTCCAGCAGCTCCAGCGCCTCGCGGCCGGGCCGGTCCCACTTGTTGACGAACGTGATCACCGGGATGCCCCGGTGGCGGCAGACGTCGAAGAGCTTGCGGGTCTGCTCCTCCAGGCCCTTGGCCGCGTCGATGAGCATCACCGCGCAGTCCACCGCCGACAGCACCCGGTAGGTGTCCTCGGAGAAGTCCGCGTGACCGGGCGTGTCCAGCAGGTTCAGCACACACCCGCGGTACGCGAACTGCAGCACCGCCGAGGTGACGGAGATGCCACGGGCCTTCTCCATCTCCATCCAGTCCGAGGCCACCCCGCGCCGCCCCGCCTTCCCGTGCACCGCGCCCGCCTCTGTTATGGCGTGCGCGTGCAGGGCGAGAGCTTCGGTCAGCGTGGACTTGCCCGCGTCCGGGTGACTGATCACGGCGAACGTCCGCCGCCGGGCCGCCTCGCCGGCCGCCCACCCATCGCTCGAACTCATCGCACGACCTCCACCCCGGCGCCGGCCGTCGCCGAGGCATCCACGACCCGGGCCAGATGCCGGTGCAGGGAATGGGCGAACTCCTCCGCCTGCCCCAGCTGCCGGCGCAGATCCTCGCACCGCGCGTCCGCTTCGACCCAGTACTTGCGCAACCGTTCCACCAGTTCCTCGTGTGCTTGCTCGTCGCTCTCCGGCAACGGCGCTCCGTCGGCGGGAAGCTGTTCCAGCAGGTCCAGCAGGGCCCGTACGTCCTCCAGGCAGAAGCCCAGCGGCCGCATGCGCCGCACCAGCGCCAGGCGGCGCACCTCGGCCTCGGTGAAGAGGCGGAAGCCGCCGTCACTGCGTTCGCTGGGAGTGACGACGCCGACGTCCTCGTAGTGGCGGATCGTCCGCAGGGACAGCCCTGTGCGCTCGGACACCTCGCCGATCTGCATCAGCCTTCCGGTCACGGCCCCACCGCCTCGCGTCGTGTGCCCGGCGTCCTCGCCGGACTACAAACCTACCCTGACGTTAGGGTAGATTGGCAATCGTTGCGACGGGGGAAGCCCTTGACAGGCCGCCGTCGTCGCCAGGCGGTGCCGCCCTCTTTCCCCCGAGGGGCGGTGCCGTCCCCCGACCATCATGGGCGAGGGCGGACCGCGCCGTCGGCCGCCCGACCTCGCCTCAGGAGTCCGTAACGCCATGCGCATGGGTGTCCTCACGTCCGGCGGCGACTGCCCCGGCCTCAACGCCGTCATCCGGTCCGTCGTCCACCGCGCCGTCGCCGGCCACGGTGACGAGGTGATCGGTTTCCGGGACGGCTGGAGGGGCCTGTTGGAGTGCGACTATCTCAAGCTCGACCTCGACGCGGTGAGCGGCATCCTGGCCCGCGGCGGCACGATCCTCGGCTCCTCCCGGGTCCGGCCCGAGCAGCTGCGGGACGGCGTGGAGCGGGCCAGGGGCCATGTCGCCGAGCTGGGACTCGACGCGGTCATCCCGATCGGCGGCGAGGGCACGCTGAAGGCGGCCCGCCTGCTGTCGGACAGCGGCCTGCCGATCGTGGGCGTACCGAAGACCATCGACAACGACATCGCCGTCACCGACGTCACCTTCGGCTTCGACACTGCTGTCGGGGTCGCCACGGAGGCCCTGGACCGGCTGAAAACCACCGCCGAGTCCCACCAGCGCGTCCTGATCGTGGAGGTCATGGGCCGCCACACCGGCTGGATCGCCCTGCACTCCGGCATGGCGGCCGGCGCGCACGCGATCGTCGTGCCGGAGCGGCCTTTCGACATCGGGGAACTCGCCGCGAAGGTCGGGGAGCGCTTCGCGGTCGGCAAACGGTTCGCGATCGTCGTGGCGTCGGAGGGTGCCAAGCCGAAGGCCGGGACCATGGATTTCGACGAGGGCGGCAGGGACGTCTACGGCCACGAGCGGTTCGCCGGGATCGCCCGCCAGCTGTCGGTCGAGCTGGAGGAGCGCCTCGGCAAGGAGGCCAGGCCGGTCATCCTCGGACACGTCCAGCGCGGCGGCACCCCGACCGCCTACGACCGGGTGCTCGCGACCCGCTTCGGCTGGCACGCCGTGGAGGCCGTGCACCGCGGGGAGTTCGGGATGATGACCGCGCTGCGCGGCACCGACATCGTCATGGTGCCCCTGGCCGAGGCGGTCGAGACGCTCAAGACCGTTCCGGCCGGCCGTTACGCCGAGGCCGAAGTGGTGATGTGAGATGACCTCGCGCCCACGCCTCCGCCGCATCCCCTGGGGCTCGGTCAAGCAGGTGCCCGCCCCGCCCCCGCCCCGCCGTCACCGTCGGGGTCCGGCCGCCGCCCGCCCTCAAGGGAGACCGAGTTGACCACCACCCCTTCCCCGACCTCACCCGCACCGGCACAGCCGTGGTCAGCACCAGCTACGTCGGGGACTGCGACCGGCAGCAACTGCTCACCGACGCCGAAGCCGGCGCACTGGCCTGCGCGCCTCCGCCACACGGCCTCGCCGCCGTGAGCTGGTTCGCCAGTACGGACGGCGAAACCGTGCTGACCCTCGCGCAGTGGGACAGCGCCCCGACACACGAGGCGTACCTGCGCGGTGGCGGCTACGCGGCCCCGCTGGCCGGCCCGCCCGGCTTCCGCCTCCACCGCAGCCTGGCCCAGGAGGACGAGTCCCGCGTTCCGGGCTGTCTGATCACCGCCGCCTTCGACGTCGACGGCCCCGAACGGCAACGCCACCTCGCCGACAGCCTCATCGCCGTCCAGCCCGCGGACGGCGGCCACCCCGGCGCGGTCTCCGCGCACTTCCTGCTCAGCCACGACGGCACCCGAGTGCTCCTGTACACGGAGTGGACCGGCATCGAGGCGCACCAGGAGGCCGCCGAGGCCGGTGATCACGACAAAGTCCACGCGCTCATGTCCGGCACGCCCGGCGTACGGCTCACCCACGGCGGGCGCTACCGCCTCCACCGCACGCTGTCCCTGTAGAGCTCTAAACCGTTCCGCCGCGCCGTCGGCGCCGAGTCACGGACACGCTCTTCCCGTGGCGGCGGATGGGTCAGGGGTGGATGCGCTGGAGCCAGCCGTGGGGGTGGCAGGTGAGGCCGTACAGCTCAAGGTCGCGGCGCACGTGGAAGTGGCGTCCCTGGTCCGTGGTGAGCCAGTCGAGGATGGCCGGCACGACCCCGCCGGGCAGTCCGGGGGGACACAGCTGCGGGATGTCGACGATGCCGTCTTCGACGACGAAGTAGCCGTCGGCCGCGACGAACGAGGAGAAGTGCCGCAGGGCGGCATAGGTGGTCGCGTAGGTGTGGGCGGTGTCCTCGACGACCAGGCACCGTGCGCCGGCGGGAACGTGCCGGGAAACGGCTTCGGTGATACCCGGGTCGGTGATGTCTCCCTCGACGAGGGTGATGTCCTTGGCGAAGTAGGGGTCAGCGTCCTGCAGGAGCGCCTGAGCCCGGTCCTGGGCCAGGTCGACGGTGACGACGCGGATGTCCTCGGGCACGCGGCCGTATGCGGCCAGGGTGCGCAGGCGGTCGCGGCACCACAGGGCGGAACCGCCCAGGTGGGTCCCCAGTTCGATGACCACCTGACTGCGGGAGAGCCACAACAGGTGTTCGAGCACGCGCAGGTCCTCGGGGAACTTCTTGATGCGCAACCCGGCGTAGACGTCGCGCAGGTGCTGGCGTTCGCGTTCCTTCCAGTACTGCAGGAGCCTTCCTTCGGGCAGGGCCCGCACGTGAGGGGGGAGTTGCGTGGCGGGTTTGCCGTCCATGCTGCTTCGTCGCTCGGTCACAGGGATCTTTCCGTCTCCGTGCAGGGGGGATGCCGATACGGCTCGGGACGGACGCAGCGTGATCAGGTCTCGGTCGGCAGACCGCACGGCATCCGTCCCACGCGGGTCCTCAAGTTCGGGGCAGCCCCCAAGAGGCCGGCACATTGGGTCGGCGGGTGCTGTTCAGTACGCCCACCAGCGGCCCGCGGACAGCTGAGGGACCCAGCGGGCCACGCCGTCCTCGCCGACGCGCCGCGCGTAGGCGGTCTTCATCTGGGCGCTGTGGACGGTGCAGCAGAGCGACCAGTTTCCGCGGGCGTCGACGTACTCGAAGGCCACGTCACCGGCCTCCGTGCGGGTGGCGCGCCCCGCGGTGAGGATCATCTCGCTGCCGTCGGCCATTTCCACCAGAAAGATCGCCATCAGGTTCCTCCCATCGGGCATACGAAGCGTCAGTAGCACCACCAGATGCCGGTCGTCGGCTGGGGCAGCCAGCCGTAGCCGCCGCCGTCGACCGGGGCCTGACGGAACACCGCGGTCACCGCCTCGACCGGGTACGTCTTCACCCGGACCGCCGGCCCGTACTGGCCGGTGCGTTCCAGCACGATCTCTCCCTCGGCCGTGCATCCGGCGGCGTCCGCCTCGATGACGGCGTCCTCGCCACTGGCGAGCTGGAGCATGAACAGGGCCATGGTTCGGCTCTCCTTGCCGTCTCAGGCGCCGACCGGAACCCGCGGCAGGTCCTCCCAGACCTGGCGCAGTTCGGTGTAGCGGCGGTCGGGCAGCGCCGAGAGGACCTCCCGGACTTCCGGACGGGCGCCGACGGCGGCGATGAGCATGTCGTGCTTGCTCACGGCGCCGTTCGTGAACAGTCCGGCCAGTTCGTCGGCGATCTCGATGCGGGTTACCTCTGCGGTCATGGCTCTCCCCAGGGTGTGGAATGCGTCAGCGCGGGCGCTCTTCGGCGGCGCTGCACTGGTCGGGGCAGCCCGGGCGGGCGGCTCTGGCGCCGCCCCCAAGCAGTGGCCGAGACAACGCGGAGTACACCGCCTGGGGACGGCATTTGGAAGCAGGCCGACTATGTCGGCGAGCAACACTACTCTAACGCAAGGGGAGAGTTGATTGGCAAGGGCCATATAACGATCAGCAGCTTCCCGAGGGCGGAGAAGGGGTGGACGTGCGCGCAGATTTCCCCATCATTGACGCGAGGTGAGAGTATGCTGCCGAGTGGGCGGCGCCGTGGAGACTGGTGACGCGTCGCCTCGCGGATCCGGAGCCGTATCCCCGTGCGGCCCGCAGGCCGCGGCCGTACGCCCCGGGGGCGAAGTTCCCGCCCGTTCTGTGCTCCCGGGGCGTCGGCGTCTCCTCAGTCACGGCTTCTCATTCACGGGTGGAGCAGGTGGAGGCGGCCCGGCAGCGCTTCGATACGCAGGGGGGCGTGGACGTCGTGGGCGGGTATGCCGTCGATGTCCAGCCGGTAGGCACCCCAGGCCCGTTCGAAGCGCAGGCGCCGCACCTGCCGGGAGCCGAAGGCGTCGCCGCTGACCCTGAGCAGGTCCTCGACGGTCAGGGTGACACATAGGGGCTGGTCCCCGGGTGCGGTGATCTTCTCGTTGTCCAGGATGAGGCGCACCCTGCCGGGTTGCGGCTGCAGGGAGGCGATCACCGCTTCGCGCGCCGCGATGGCGAAAGCGCCGCCGGACAGGTGGATGCCCAGGACCGCACGACGGTGTCCGCCGAGGCTGTTCAACTCCCCTCCCTCTTCTCCGTCTTGCCGCTCGATGAGCAGCGGCAGACGCCACAGCGCCGCGGCCTTCATGGCGTGCTCGGGCTGGGGTCCGCCGGCGTACAGCAGGACGTCCACGCGTGGGCGCGGGACTGTCGCGCGTCCCGGTTCGCGGTCGCCCGCCTCGGGCACCAGGCTCAGATCGGCGGCCTGGATGCCCCTCTCGGCGAGGCGGCTGCGCAGAATGCGGGCGCGGTCACGGTCGGCGCGGCTGAAGCCGCGCAGGATGCCGAGCACGGGCCGTGCGGCGGGCAGGGACCGGGTGATCCGGGCGGCGGCCGTCACCAGGCGCTCTGCTTCGGGTTCGATGGCGGCCTCCGTGCGGGAGGAGGGCTGGCGGGGCAGCATGCAGGCTCCTTGTTTGCTCGGGACTTACCGGTTCGACGCGTCGGCAGCGGCATCAGAAGCACACCCGCGAAGACTCCGGGGCCCGCGAGGCCACTCCGGTCGGGGAGCGGGGACGGGGCCTCGCGGGCTGCGGCGCAGGACCGCCTCGGAGTGGCCATACCGTCCCGCCCCTGTGTCTCGGAGCGGGACGCGGACAATCCGAGACCGTGCGTGCATATCTAACCTAACGCGAGAGTTAGCCGAAGGTGAAGCAGCTCATTTACCCGCGCGGTGTGCCCCGGACATGCTCACGCGGCGGTAGAGTTGAGCATGCTGGCCGCCGCATGGGACATCCCGGCCGGCACGGCGGCTCCGGTAGGTCCTCCAGTTATTTGACCGGGGCCGCCGCCCTCCTTCCGACCACGCCAGCCCGCGCCCTGGTAAGGGCCGCTGGTCAGCTCGGAGCGGGCCGTACAGCAGTTCACGACCGTGCTCGTGATGGATGCTGTGCCACCGGTGGCGAGCCAGCGGTGGAGTACCGGCCTGGGGGCCGCGGGCGATCCGGAGATTGCCGGAGACGTTCGCGTGCGGACTGCGGAACGAGGCAGATCACACCCTTCGGTTGCGCGCCGCCGTCAGCACACGGCGGATGCGGCGCAGCCGGCGGCGAACGGCGGCGCCCGCGTCGACGGTGCTGATGCGCAGAGCGAGCAGACCCTGGTGCGGCAGCGGTTTGGCGTACCCGGACGGTCCGTGTCGCCGCAGGCGCGCGTCGGGCAGGGCAGGGTTGTAGGGGACGGGAAGGGTCAGTGCC
Source organism: Streptomyces sp. MNU76 (assembly GCF_020982545.1). Classification (GTDB taxonomy): domain Bacteria; phylum Actinomycetota; class Actinomycetes; order Streptomycetales; family Streptomycetaceae; genus Streptomyces. The sequence goes on from NZ_JAJKLK010000024.1 coordinate 53,301, forward strand.
AGACCGGGCCGCCGCAGTTGGACGGCCAGTTCCCAGTCCCCGGGAGTCAGTCGGCGCCGGCGGACCGCCCTGGCCAGGTCGAGGCGGAGCGTGAAGGATCCTGGCGAGGACAGCTCCACGTCGAGGAACGCGCCGAGTTCGACGCTGTCGCCGCCGCGCGTCGCCCGTACGGTCAGATCATCGGGGGCAAGGCCGTGGATGCCGGTGGAACCGGTGAGCTCCAGGGTGCCGGGGACGCTGTCTGCCCACGCCGCCTTGTTCATCTTCAGGTGTGAGCTCAGGCGGTGCTTCTGTTCGCCGATGTCGAGCGTGAGGTTGCCGTACGGCTTGGTGAAGTACGGCGTGACGACGCGGGTCGCACCGTCGTCGAGGCGGGTGAGATGAAGCTGGGGCCGGGAATCGACGTCATCGGCACATCGGCTGCCGAAACGCGCCTCCTTGTCGATGCCCTGGCTGCGCACGCTCAGGAAGACGTCCCACAGCCCGGGCGGCAAGGGCCGGCCGTCAGCGGCCGTGGCCACGTCCACCCGTAGGGTGAATCCCGCACGGTCGTAGTCGTAGATACCCTCGCCCTCCGCGCTGGTGAGCGCGGGGGTGGCCAGGGCGTCGGCGGGGAAGCAGTACTCGCCTGCGCCGCTGCGCTCCCGCAGCAGCACTTCGGTGGCCGTTTCAGTGGTGTCGACTCGGTGGATGTAGGCGTGCCCGCTCAGGTGCAGTTCGGTACCGGTCAGGGCGACGGTGGCGAGGTGGTGACGGACGGGCAGCTGCTCGGTGATGTCGAAGCAGGCATCCGGCACACCTCGCTCTGGGTCACGGAAGAAGGGGTAGGCGCCGAAGGCGCGCCCCTTGTCGATGACGGCCTTGTGACGTCGGCCCGACCGGTCGAAGGAGATGACTTCGCGCAGTTCCTCCAGCATTCCGCGCCGGGCCAGATGGAAGCGCAGGCGGGTCATCGCGGGCAGCTGCTCGCCGAGCTCGTCGGTGCACCACGCGTCGAGCATCTGCCTGATCTCGGTGAGCGCCGAGTCGCGGATGTCGGGCTCGGTTTCGCGGACGAGGTGGACGAGTGCACCGTTGAGGTCGATCTCCAGGTGACGCCGTACCAGCAGGTCCCGCCGGGGGCCGGCCTCGACCTCGCGGGACAGCAGGTCGAACATCACACGCAGGAAGCGCAACCGTGGGTGCGTACCGCGGGTGGTGAGCGTGACGTTGTTGCCGTCGTCGCGCTCCACCCAGTAGTAGCAGTCGTAGTCGGCGACCACCGAAATCACGGCGGCGTGCAGATACGCCATGGCGACGAAGGGCTGGTCCTCCCCGACCCGGAAGTCGGTGCGGAAACGCAGCCCGAGGCGTTCGATCAGGTCGCGCCGGAAGAGCTTCAGCGGGCTCAGCGTCCAGTAGACGCGGGAAGTGAACAGGTCCGCCTTGGGCTGATTGCGGCGGAACATCGACTGCGGTGCGCCGCGCCCTCCGACACCGACCATCTTGCCCAGCACCACGTCGGAGCCCTGGGCGTCGGCCATGGCCACCATGCGCTCCAGGGCCTCGGGGCCGAGATAGTCGTCGGCGTCGAGGAAGAAGACGTACCGACCGCGCGCCAGGTCGAGGCCCGCATTGCGCGGTGCCGAGGGGCCACCGGAGTTCTCCTGGTGGACCACGTGGACGGCGTCGGGAAACTCCGCGGCCAGCCGGTCCAGTTCGGCTGCGGTGCCGTCGGTCGAACCGTCGTCGATCACGATCAGCTCGAGCCGCTCCCTGCCCAGGGTCTGCTCGACCACGGAGGTCACACACCGGGTCAGGTAGGGCATGGCGTTGTAGGCGCCGACGATGACAGAGACGTCTGGCAGAGCTCTGTCCAGCTCACCGCTCACGGCAGTCTTACCCTCTCGTAAGGTCAGATTGGCGCCCGGCGAGAGCCGGTGGCTCAGGCTCGCCATTGCGGGTCATCAGCGCTTTCGCGCGACCGGGGAACGCCGCACCGTTGCAGCTCCACGGCGGCCTGTAACAGCCGGGCAGATAGGGATACTACCAGGAGACTTTTCCATCCCTTTGCCATTTCCAGCCATTCAGCCCGGCAGTCTCCGGCACGTCGGACGGAAGCGGAGAGCAGGCACAGCACCTGTTCGGCTTGACGCGTTCACCGTCCGCTCAGGTCGCTTCCAGTCTACCCATACGGAAGAGTTGCGGGTCTTGCGCGGGATACCTAGTGCGACCTTCGCTGATGGCGGGCGGCATAGTGCGCCGACTCCTCGTGGGGACCGGGATGAGGCCGCCCGTCCTTGGATCTCAGTCGCGCGGAGCGCGGAGCGCGGCGGCGGGATCGGAGGCGAGCCAGCCGCGGGCGCCCCAGAAGTCGACGGCCCGGCAGATCGTCCCCAGCGCCCGCTGGGCGCGGTCGCCGCGGTCGCCCCAGTGCCCGAGGCACCATGCGGTGAGCCGATCAGCGGCGCCGTCGCCCTCCAGGACGGTCAGCCGGTTGTGGGAGCCGAGGTGAGTACCCAGCAGCAGCATCGCGGTGGCATCGGCCTGGCCTGAGGCTTCACCCATGAAGGCGGCGATCGCCTGCCGGACCGTAGGCACCATGGACGGGTAAGGCGCCGCCTTCGGCAGGTTCGCCCGCGGGCGGGGCGCGGTGCGCGGGGCCGGTGACCTCTTCCCGGCTGCCGCCTGCTGCGCCACGGCAGCGGGAGCCAGCTTCGGCGCGGGTGCGGACGGCGCCGACTTCGGCTTCAGCGGCGGCGTGTCACTCACGGCCGGGCCCTGGACGGCGCCGAGGCAGGCGGGGACGTAGTCGCTGGGGACCGGGACGTTCTGGGAGATGGAGGTTTCCAGCGCGTCTGCGTCACAGGTGCGGCACAGCGGCACGTCGTCCCAGCCGATGATGGACAGCTGGGTGCCGCGGGAGTGGCGCGTCATGGCCTGCGGGCGGTGCACGATGTCCTGGCCGCCGCAGCTCGCACAGCGCAGCCCACCGCGCATCCATTGCGTGTTGCAGCTCAGACAGGTGATCCGGATGTCTCCGTCCACGGGGTCGCCGCGCAGTTCCTCGGCCTCTCCGCACGACGGACACGCCGTCATACCCGCCATGTCCGATGTCCTCCTCACCAAACAGCACTACGTCACCAACTCTCCGTTACGCGAGAGTAGGGCCGAGGGCTGACCGAGACCCCGCCTCCCCCACCCCCCTCGTTCGCACGCCGGTGCCTGCCGGTTCAGCCCTTGGCCGGCCGCTCGGCCGCGGCGCGGCGGAAGGCCCAGGCGAGGTCCGGCTCGGTCACTGGGCGAAGGACGCGGCGCACCGGCGGGGTGCACAGCAGGGTGACGGCGACCGCGGCGACGACCGTGAGGACGACCTTTCCGGCGGGGTCGTGCAGCCAGGCGTTGCCGTCGACGAGACCCGAGTACTTGGCGCCCTTGGTCAGGAAGCCGTGGAGCAGGTAGCCGCAGATCGTGCCGGCGCCGAGCACCGTGAACCAGGTGCGACGGCGCGGAACCCAGGCCAGGAAAGCGGCCGTCAGCAGCACGGAGCAGCCGAAGAGGGCGAACGTCATGACGACACCGGTCCACCAGGGTTCGCCGATCTCCTGGGCGCTGGAGCGGCGGAAGAACCACTCGGTCCGCATGCGGGTCGACGCCCAGTAGGCGAAGGCGAGCGCGCCGGCGAAGACGGGTATCGCCAGCAGCCTGATCGCGCGGCGGTCCAGGAGCTTCAAGTGCTCGGGCTGCAGGCACAGGCCGAGCACGAAGAACGGGAGGAACTGCAGGACCCGCTGGAGGTTGAGGTCCTCGCCGATGCCGGGGGTGACGGAGGCGAGCACGGCAATGGTCAGGGCGACTGCGAGGGGGTGACGCAGTTGCTGCCACAGCGGTGTGGTGAGCCGCCAGATGAACAGGGCGGCGAGGAACCAGACGAGCAGGAAGGGGTCGAGCAGGCTGATGGCATGGTCGGGGGAGTCGTCGGCGTACCGCTTGAACAGCGAATAGGCGGTCTCGAAGACGATGTACGGGACCGCGATGCCGCCGACGAGGCGCCTGATCTGACGAGGCCGGGCGGCGAAACTCCGCGACAGGTAACCGGAGATGACGATGAACGCCGGCATGTGGAACGTGTAGACGAGGATGTACAGCGCCTTGGTGGCACGGCTGCTCTCGACGAGCTCCCAGGCGTGCGCCACCGCCACCAGGACGATCAGCAGGTACTTCGCGTTGTCGAAGGCCGCGTCACGCCCGCCACCCGCGGGAGACGACCCGCCCCCCGGTGTCGGCGCCGGCTCCGCGGACCGGGAACGGGGCGATATGGCGTTCAGAATGCGATTCGACAAGTTGTCCCTCTCGTAAGGGAAGAGATACTCAGGCGGCAGCAACCGAGCCGGCGGAAGCAGGCCGCCCAGCCACTGTGCAACTCAACTGACTGGGGACATCAGAGACACCCACCAAGCAGCGAGGCCGCCATCTGTCAGGCACCCTAGCAGCCTCTTTACCCTTGCTTTGCCGAGGGGTTCGACCAACCCTCGCGCCTTCCGCTCGCCTCAGCAGCACCCAAGGCCGAGGTGCGGCGGAAGTGACAGGTCGCCGCCTCGCGGTCGCCGGATGGTCCCACACTCTCCTGCCACGTGAGGTACCACACATGCCTCACGAGTCGCTGCCGACGGCGACGGGTGACCTCAGGAGGTCTCAGTGGCGGGGAGCGAGGGCATCGGCTGTCCTAGTCGTGGGCGGCGATGAGGTGGTCGAGCCGGGCGTCGGGGAACTCGCGCTCGAAGGAGTTCGCCTGCCAGCCGTCGGCGAAGAGAGCGAGCTGGACCTTGTCCCGGATGCGGGTCAGGGCCTCGCCCTTGACGATCCGGGAGCGGTTGAGTGCCTCCGCGCCGGACGTGTCGGTGGCGCGGGCCAGGTGGTAGGGCAGCATCTCCAGTCTCACGGCGGCGGAGAACTCCCCGGCCATGCGTGCGCTGACGACGTCGAACTGCATCGGCCCGACCGCGGCCAGCACCGGTGCCTGGTCGCCGCGCAGGTCGGAGACGAGGACCTGGACCACGCCCTCCTCGTCCAGCTGTGAGATGCCGCGCCGGAACTGCTTGGAGCGGGAGAGGTCGACCGGGCGGACGACGGCGAAGTGCTCCGGCGCGAAGGTCGGCATCGGCGGGAAGACGGCCGCCTGGTCGGCGTAGAGGGTGTCGCCGACGCGCAGGGCGGTGGCGTTGACGAGGCCGACGACGTCGCCGGGGTAGGCGATGTCGACCATGGAGCGGTCCTGGCCGAAGACGCTGTGCGCGTACTTGGTGGCGAAGGGCTTGCCGGAGACGGCGCGGGTGACGGTCATGCCGCGTTCGAAGATCCCCGAGCAGACCCGCATGAACGCGATCCGGTCCCGGTGGGCGGGGTCCATGTTGGCCTGCACCTTGAACACCAGCCCGGAGAACGGCGCGTCCACCGCCCGGGTCCCACCGCCCTCCAGCTCGCGCGGACCGGGCGGCGGGGCGAGGTCGACGACGGCGTCCAGTACCAGCCGTACGCCGATGTTGGAGATCGCCGCGCCGAAGAACACCGGTGTGGTCCGGCCCGCCAGGAACGCCTCCTGGTCATGTACGGCGCCGTCGGCACCCGGTAGGTGTCCTCGGAGAAGTCCGCGTGCCCGGGCGTGTCCAGCAGGTTCAGCACACACCCGCGGTACGCGAACTGCAGCACGGCCGAGGTGACGGAGATGCCACGGGCGAGGAGTTGACTCGGCGGGTCGGCGAGCGGTTCCAGGCCGGGAAGCGCTTCGCGATCGTCGTAGCGGCCGAGGGGGCCAAGCCGAAGCCCGGCACCATGGGGTTCGACGAGGGCGGCAGGGACCTCTACGGGCTCGAACGCTTCGCCGGCATCGCCCGCCAGCTCTCCGTGGAACTGGAGAACCGGCTCGGCAAGGAAGCCCGACCCGTCAGCCTCGGCCACGTCCAGCGCGGCGGCACCCCCACCGCCTACGACCGCGTACTCGCGACGCGGTTCGGCTGGCACGCCGTAGAGGCCGTACACCGAGGCGAGTTCGGCAAGATGACCGCCCTGCAAGGGGCCGACATCGTGATGGTGCCGCTCGCCGAGGCTGTCGAGACGCTGAAGACCGTTCCGCAGGAGCGGTACGACGAGGCCGAGTGCGTGGTGTGACATGAGTTCCCGCCCGCGCGCCCGACGCCTGCCCTGGGGCTCGGTAAAGCAGTCGCCCACCTCCGCTCCCGCCCCGGCATCATCGTCGGGATCCGACGTCCACTCGCCTTTCAGGGAGACCGCGTTGACCACCGACCGCTTCCCGGACCTCGCCCGCACCGGCACGGCCGTGATCGGCGCCCGGTACGTCGGAGACGCCGACCGGCAGCAGTTCGTCACCGACACCGAAGCCAACGCACTGGACTGCACGGCCCCGCCCCGTGGCCTTGCCGCCGTGAGCTGGTTCGCGAGCACGGACGGCGAGACCGTGCTGACGCTCGCACAGTGGGACAGTGCCCTGGCATACGACGCATACCTGCGCGGCGGCGGCCACGCGGCCCCGCTCGTAAGCCCGCCCGCTACCGCCCCCACCACAGCCTGGCCGAGGAACACGAGACCCGCGTCCCGGGCTGCCTGATCACCGCCGCCTTCGACGTCGACGGACCCGAGCGGCAGCGCCACCTCGTCGACAGCCTCATCGCCGTACAGCCCGAGGACGGCGGGCATCCCGGGGCGATCTCCGCGCACTTCCTCCTGAGCACCGACGGCACCAGGGTGCTCCTCTACACCGAGTGGACCAGCATCGAGACACACCAGGGAGCCGCCGAGGCCGGCGACCACGACAAGGGACACGAGATCATGTCCGGAACGCCCGGCGTACGCCTCACTCACGGCGGGCGATACCGCCTCCGCCGCTCGCTGCCCCTCCCCCTGCGGTGACCGGCGCACCCGGCGCCGCGTACGCCTCGCATCGCATCACCCGGCAGGCAGTGGATCGCCTCGGCAGACTCTCCGGTAACGTCAGGGTATGAGCCATCCGCACCCCGAACTCAAAGCCGCCCCGCCGCTGCCCGAAGGAGGGCTGAGGGTGACCGCCCTGGGCGGTCTGGGCGAAATCGGCCGCAACATGACCGTCTTCGAGCACGCCGGCAAGCTGCTCATCGTCGACTGCGGCGTGCTGTTCCCGGAGGAGAACCAGCCCGGCGTGGACGTGATCCTGCCCGACTTCACCTCGATCCGGGACCGCCTCGACGACATCGTGGCCATCGTGCTCACCCACGGCCACGAGGACCACATCGGGGGCGTGCCCTACCTGTTGCGGGAACGCTCCGACATCCCCGTCGTCGGCTCCAAGCTCACCCTCGCCTTCCTGGAGGCCAAGCTCAAGGAGCACGGCATCACCCCTCGCACGGTGCGCGTACGGGAGGGCGACCGGCGCGGCTTCGGTCCCTTCGACTGCGAGTTCGTGGCCGTCAACCACTCCATCCCCGACGGCCTCGCAGTCGCGATCCGTACCGGGGCCGGGATGGTGCTGCACACCGGCGACTTCAAGATGGACCAGTTCCCCCTGGACGACCGCATCACCGACCTGCGCGCCTTCGCGCGCCTCGGTGAGGAGGGCGTGGACCTGTTCCTCGTCGACTCCACCAACGCCGAGGTACCCGGCTTCACCACCTCTGAACGCGACCTGAACCCCGCGATTGAGCAGGTGATGCGCACGGCACCCCGCCGGGTCATCGTCTCCAGCTTCGCCAGCCACGTGCACCGCATCCAGCAGGTCCTGGACGCCGCGCACCAGCACGGCCGCAAGGTCGCCTTCGTGGGCCGTTCCATGGTCCGCAACATGGGCATCGCCCGCGAACTGGGCTACCTCAAGGTCCCGCCCGGCCTGGTGGTCAGCACGAAGGAACTGGAGAAGCTGCCGGACCACCGGATCACCCTGGTGTGCACCGGATCCCAGGGCGAGCCGATGGCCGCGCTGTCGCGGATGGCCAACCGCGACCACGCGATCCGCGTCGGCAAGGGCGACACCGTCCTGCTCGCCAGCTCCCTCATCCCCGGCAACGAGAACGCCATCTACCGGGTGATCAACGGCCTGACCCGGTGGGGCGCCCACGTCGTCCACAAGGGCAACGCCAAGGTCCACGTCTCCGGGCACGCCAGCGCCGGTGAACTCGTCTACTGCTACAACATCGTCAAGCCGCGCAACGTCATGCCCGTCCACGGCGAATGGCGCCATCTGCGGGCCAACGCCGACCTGGCCATCCGTACGGGCGTCGACCCCGACCGGGTCGTGATCGCCGAGGACGGCGTCGTCGTCGACCTCGTCGACGGCCGCGCCTCCATCACCGGCAAAGTGCCCGCGGGCAACGTCTACGTGGACGGCATGGAAGTCGGCGGCGCCACGGAGGCGTCCCTCAAGGACCGCGTCACCCTGGCCGAGGAAGGCGTCATCACGGTCGTGGCGATCGTCGACGCCGACACCGGGGCGCTGGCCGAGACCCCCGACTTCCTGGCCCGCGGCTTCGTCCACGACGACACCACCTTCGAGCCGGTCATCCCGGTCATCGAAAAAACGCTGGCCACCGCCGCCCAGGAAGGCGTCGGTGACGCCCACCAGCTCGAACAGCTCGTCGCCCGCGCCGTGGCGAACTGGGCCTACCGTACCCACCGCCGCAGGCCCCTGATTATCCCCGTCATCATCGACGCCTGACCGGGTCAAGCCTGTCCCTGTCCGGCCGGCGACAGGGACGGCTTCGTGCCCGGGCAGCGAAGAACGGCAGCCCGGGCGCCAACTTGCCGGCACCGGTGGTGCGTCAGAGAGGTGAACGGATGAGCGTGCGTTTCGAAGAGATCGACTGGCGCCCGACACCGATGGGCGACATCAGTCTGCGGCGCCGACGCGACCCGGCGTCGGGCAACGATGTGTACGAGGTCAAGCTCGGGGACGAGTTCCTGATGTCCAGCCTCTTCACAGCAGGAGAGATCGCCCTCGCCCAGCTCGGCCTGGCGAAGCTGCCGAGCGCCGAACTGGACGTCGCCGTGGGCGGGCTCGGGCTCGGTTACACCGCAAAGGCAGCCCTGGACGACCCGCGGGTTCGCTCGCTGACCGTGATCGACACACTCGGCGAAGTCATCGACTGGCACCGGCGCGGGCTGGTACCGCTGGGCGCCTGTCTGGCGTCGGACCCCCGCTGCCGCCTGATCCAGGGCGACTTCTTCGCGATGGCCGGCGATTCCTGCGGTCTGGACCCCCAGATACCGGGCCGCCGCTTCCACGCCATCCTGCTGGACGTCGACCACTCGCCGCGCCATGTGCTGCACCCACGCCATGCGGCGCTCTACCGGCCTGCCGGGATGCGCGCCCTGGCCGGCCGTCTCCACCCCGACGGTGTCTTCGCTCTGTGGTCGAACGACCCGCCGGACGACCACTTCGCCTCCGTCCTCGCGGAGGTCTTCGCAGAATCAGAAGCGCATGTGGTCGACTTCGACAACCCGTTGCAGGGGGAACCTCGGCCAACACCGTCTATGTGGCGCGGAAAGCAGCCGTCGCGAACTGACGCATGTCTGGCACCGATCGCCGCGGGAGCGTCGCCAGGCCGGGTTCGCTGCTCCGCGATCGCCAGAACGCCGCTGCGCCGTAGGGACCTGCCACCGCCGTCGGCCGCCCGGCCCGATGTGCCGATGGCGGGCGGATCATGACTGTTCGCGGGCCGGTTCGTGCTCCTGCGCTTCGGGTCCGGCCTCGTCGGGGTCCTGGGGGTCCTTGAGGCGGAACAGGGCGATCAGGATGCCCGTCGTACCGGCCGCCGCGACCAGGGCGGCGGTGGCGATCGAGGTCGCGTCCACCAACGGCCCGAACACCAGCGGCGAGGCGAACTGCCCGCCGAAGAGCGCGGTGGCCTGCAACGACGTGGCCGTGCCACGCTGTTCGGCAGGAGCGGCGCGGTCGACCAGGACGGTCAGGGTCGGCATCGTGATGCCGCTGCCGATACCGGTCAGGACCGGCACGAGCAACAGGACGGCCGAGTGGTCGGCGACGGCGAACACCAGCAGCGCCGCCGTCCACGATCCGGCCGCGATCCGCATCAGCGTCGCGTAGCCGAACCGGGAGGTGAGCTTGGCGTACGTCAGACCGATCAGGCTCGCGGCGCCGGAGGCCAGGACCGTGCCGTACAGGGCCACGATCAGGGTGTCGTGGATGCCGAGTTGGTCCAGACGGCGGGGCAGCGAGACGGCCAGCACCATCATCAGCCCGGTGGTCGCCACCCACAGCCCGCACAGACCCAACACGAGCGGATGCTCGCGCAGCAGCCGCACCGCACCACCCCGGGGCCTCTTCGTCTTCTGGCTGTTCTCGGCCGTTGGGGCGGTTCTCGGCAGGGCGAACACGGTGGCCGCGCCCAGCGGCAGGGCGATGAGATAGATGGCGAACGGCGCGTGCCAGGACTGGTTGCCCAGTGCGCCCGCCGCGAGCGGGTAGAGGAAGCCGCCGACCGTGGTGGCGGCGGTCCGCCAGCCCATCACCCTGTCCCGCAGCTCATCCTGGTACAGACCGAGAAGAGCGGCGGTGGAACAGGTGAACACCGCTGCCGCCCCCACGCCGAGGACCAGCCGGGAGGCGAACAGCGCCGGATAGGTGTCGGTGACAAGGCCGGCACCGCCGCCCAGCCCGTACACCACAAGCCCCACAGCGAGAGGCAGCCGCGGGCCGAACCGGTCGGTGGCCCGGCCCACCAGCGGGCTGACCACGGCGATGGCCAGGCTGTGCGCGGTCAGGACGAGCCCGGCGGCGGTACCGCCCACATCGAGAGCCTGACGGATCACCTCGATGACCGGGGCGATGGTCGCACCGCCCATCACCCCCAGCGTGGAGGCCAGCAGCAGCACCGTCAGCGTGGCCCGGGTGGGGCGCGGTACCTCGCAAGCAGCGGGCATCAGGCCGCGACCAGGGCATTGTGCAGCTCCCAGCGGCGGTAGCCGCACGGTCGCACACCCGGGATCTCGCCGGTGACCGCGTCGATGTGGGACTGTTCGTCGCGCCACTCCGCGTAGTTGAACACCCGGGTGCCGTCCACGCTGGTGTGGACGTGTGCGGCGATCGAGCCGGGCATCGTGGCCACGTCCTCGGTCATCGCGAAGACCTCGCTGATGAAGTGCCGCCGCCGCTCCGGCCCGTCCGTGTCGAACACCGGGGTGACCACGCACCCCACCGGGGCCTTCTGGGCTGTGCTCACATAGGAGCGGTGGACGCGGTAGCGCACCGGCGCGGACGGCTCGGCGCCCAGGATCCCCTGCACATGCGGCACCGCGGCGGTCAGGGTCACATCCAGGAACCCGTCGTCAGCCCACTGTTCGTACGCCATCAATGCCCGGCCGTCGGTGCTGCTGAACAGCGACCAGCTCAACAACCCGCCCGGCCACGGCCCTTGCTCCCTGCCAGCGGCTGCCGCCTCGGCTGCGGCGTTCCGGCGCGCGGAGTCACCCACATGCCGGACAGTGATCACCACAGTCTGCGCATCGCCACGGGTGATCTCGGGCGGGATCTCGGTACGGCGGATCACGACAACTCTCCCCACAAGTCGGCCACAGCGGGCAGGCGGGCAGCGCGAAGCCCGACCCACCACACCACCAAAGAAAGTGAGACTCGATCCAATCCTGGCACGAGTACCGAAATGACTCCAGTGCCATTCAGGCCCTGGTCCACCTTCGGTAATCTGATCCCGTGGCCACCGACACCCCCGCCCCCGACGACGCCCTGCCGCTGCGCGAACGCAAGAAGCAGCGCACCCGCCGCGCACTCGCCGACGCCGCGCTGACCCTGTTCAGCGAACGCGGCTTCGACCGCGTCACCCTCGAAGAACTCACCGCCCACGCGGAAATCGGCCGCAGCACCTTCTTCCGCTACTACGGCACGAAGGAAGACGTCGCCATGGCCGCCGAGGGCGAACTCTGGGACGCCTACACCGCCCACTTCGAAGCACACACCAGCCCCGGCCCGGCGCTCGACGCACTGCGCACGTCGCTGGCCGCGGCCATCCTGTCCATGCCCGGCGACTGGGACCACCGCTTCCTGCGCACCCGCCGCCTCGCCGCCGGCACCCCCGTCCTGCGCGACCACAGCATCCTGTCCTCCATGAAGGCCCAGCAGCGCCTCGTCGAGATCCTCGAACAACGCCTCGACACCGACAGCCGCGAGGACGTACGGCTGCGCCTGCTCGGCGAGTTCGCCCTCAGCGCCTGGCGCTGCGGCGCCCGCAACTGGGTCGCCGGCCGCGGCCCCGACGGCTACGACACACAACGCGGCCACGGCGGCACCAAGACCCTCGCCCGCCGCGTCGAGGAAGCCTTCGAGGCCATCCCAACGGCTCTAACCCTTGACCTGGACTGAGCGTTCGGGACCTGCGCTCCTCTCGAGAACGCTCAACGCCTCAGAGGCGGCGCCGCATGGAAAAGCATTCAGACACTTCACATAGTTGGCTCCACCGTCAAGCAGGGAAGCCTCCGCCGCCGCGTACGGCCAAACCACGCGCCACTGTGGATCGACGCGGTGCACCTCGTCGACGCACGGAGTGCCGTACGGTCCTGCACGACCATTTCCTCTGGTGCCTGCCCGACGACCGGGTGCACGTGACCGTCGAGATGGACGCCTCGGCCTCAGCAGGCACATCAGTACCGCCGACGCACCACCGGCCGCTCGTACATCGTCTACGGGCCGCTCGCCCTCGGCGCGACCAGCGTGCTGAACGAGGGCGTGCCCAGCCACCCGGACCGCCGCTGCTGGCGCATCGCCGAGCGGCTGGGCGTCACCATCTTCCACACCGCGCCGACCACCATCCGGATGCTGCGCAAACTGGGCCCGGACGAACGGGCCAATACGACTTCCACTTCAAGCACATGACGACGGTGGGCGAGCCGATCGAGCCGGAAGTCTGGCGCTGGTGCCAGGACGAGGTTGGCAAGGGCGGGGCCGTGGTCGTCGACACCTGGTGGATGACCGAGACCGGCGGCTTCGGGCACCACGATGCCGGCGCTGCAATCAATGAAGCCGAGCAGCTGTAGCCCGGGCGCGCTGGGCATCTGTCCGGCGATCTACGACGAGCCGCTCGCCGCCGGCAGCGGCAGAGCGGGCAACATCTGTATCCGCAACCCCTGGCCTGGCGTCCTGCAAACCGTGTGGGGCCAGCCCGAACGCTTCGTCGACATCTACTGCCGCCGCTAATGCCGCCATAAGCAAGTATGGTGTGGGATTCGACACAGCTTGGCATAGGGATAGGGACACGATGCGCTGCCGCAATGCGACACCAACCACGTCGCCAGCCGCCTCGTAAAGAGACACGACCTGCGGGGGACACGGTCTCTGCGGAAACAAACCTCCTGCGCGAATTGCACTGGAGCCCGACCGCCCTCGGGATCGTCATGGGCGCCGGCGGAATCGGCGGCATCCTCGGAGCCCTCGTCTGGCAGCCCCTGGAACGACGCTGGGGCCCAGGCAAGGTGATGCTCGGCGCGCTCACCCTCAACCCACTCGCCCAGATCCCCCTAGTCCTCGCCGACCCCGGACTCAGCGGACAGATCGCCATCGGCACCGGCATGGTCATCCAAACCGGCGCCGCCGTGTGTCACGGCGGACTCCAGCGCGCCGTCCGCCAGGAACTCGCCCCCGACCATCTCCAAGGACGGGCCCAGGCCACCGGCTCCTGGCTCGCCTTCAGCCTGCGCCCGTTCGCCGCCCTCGCCGCCGGCGCACTGGGCACCCTGCTCGGCCTGCGCCCCACCCTCACGCTCATCACCGCGGCCCTGATCGTCCCGTTCCTCGTGCTGTGGAACTCGCCCGTCCGCGCGCTCGGCCCCGCCGCCCCCATCTCCCTGACCCCGACCGAGGAGCCCGCCAACCCATGACGATCACCAACCCGGCCGATTACTGGGACCCGCTGTGGGCATCGGGACGCCGCTACCGCGGCCTCGACCCCGAGGAACAGCAGCTGACCCGCCACTTCCTCGGCGCCGGCCGCAGCCGGCCCGCGCTCGACATCGGATGCGGCGACGGGGCCCTGGCCTGGTACCTTCACGCCGACCTCGGATACCGCACCACGGCGATCGACTGCTCCTCCGCCGCTCTGAAGATCGCGCAGGCCGAGCAAAGTGCGAACGACGGCCCGGTCTTCCAGCAGCTGGACATCGAGACCGACGACACCAACGTGCTTCCCGACGCCGGCTACGCCCTCGTCACCTGCCGCCTGGTATTCGCCTTCATCAAGGACAAGCCCGCCCTCCTCGACCGCATCCGATCCCTCCTCCCGCCCGGCGGAACCTTCTGGCTGGTGACCCCTCTCGCTGAACGCCTCCCGGAGGAACGGAAATCCATCGGAATCACCGCGCAACAGGAGGAGTTACTGACCGCGCCCTGGTCATCGGTCCAAAGTGAAGACCTGGACTCGATGCGCTGCTACGCCCTGCGCCCCTGACCTGCCACGATCCAAAGCCCTGACCTCGACGAGGGCCCCACGATGGCGGGAATGGCCGATTCAGGCCATTGCTGCCCGCAGGTGGGCCAACAGGCCCTGCGTATCCGTCAGATCCGGAACGACGAAGTCGGCGCCGGCGGCACGGAGTTCTACCACCGCGTGGATGCCCGAGGCGACAGCAACACAGTGTGCCCCGGCGTCATGCGCGGCTTGCACGTCACGAGGCGTGTCACCGATCAGCACGGTCGGCGTCGTCATCGCCACGCCATAGACGGCATGTACCCGGGCCCGGGCAGCGTCGACGAGCTGGGCCCGGTCCTCGCTGTCTTCGCCGTACCCACCCACGGACATGTCGAGCAGGACGTCGAGAGCGAAAGCCCCCAGCTTGACGCGCGCATTCGCTGCGATGTTGCCCGTGAGGACCGAGGAACAGACCTCGGAGTCAGCCGCGAGCGCCTTCAACGCCTCCTGGACACCGGGCAGAACCCGGCCTCGTCGTCGCAGGTCCTCCTCGCGGCCCCGCCCGGCTTCTTCCAGCGCCTGCTGCGCCGACTCCCATCCGGGAACCGGCAGAGCGTGCTGGACGAACATCTCGCGCATGATCGCCCGGTCGGTGCGTCCTTCCGTCGGCGCGGGCAGGTCGGCATCCCGCCCCGCGAGGGCCTTGAAAGCGTTGGCGTAGATCTCTTTGCTGACGCCGGCGTTGTCTACGAGGGTGTGGTCTACGTCCCAGAGCACGATGAGCTGCACGTGCCCAGGGTAGGCAGCGTGAACTGCCTGTTAATAGTGCCCCCTTGGGACGTCCTGGCGTCCCGCAAGATCTTGCCGCGTCCCGGGACGTCCTGCGAGGATGCGGATGTGAACGAGCGGCTGCGTACGGTGATGATCCAGCGGAAGGTGACGCCGGAGGACCTTGCGGCCTCTTGCGAAGTCGACGTCAAGACGGTGGAGCGCTGGATCAGCCTGGGCCGGCAGCCACTTCGCAGGCACCGCTGGGCGGTTGCGAGGCATCTCGGCGTGGACGAATCGTATCTGTGGCCGCCAGAGGAGGACGACGCGCCGGCCCAGCCGACGGAGCAGGCGGAACTGGTCGCTGCCTTTCCCAACCGCGCGAGTGTCCCGCAGAAGACCTGGGTCCGCCTCCTCAAGTCCGCGCAGGAGCACATCGATGTCCTGGTGTTCAGCGGGACGTTCTTCGCCCAGACGAACCCGCGCGTGGCGGCGATGCTCGCCGAGCGCGCCGACGCCGGCGTCCGGGTCCGCCTGTGCTTCGGCGACCCGTCCGGCAAGGCGGTCGCCGTCCGCGACGAGGAAGAAGGGATCGGCGGCACACTCTCCGCCAAGATCAGGGCATCGCTCACCTACTACCGCAAGCTGATCGGCACCCCCGGCTGTGAGGTGCGCCTCCACGACACGACCCTGTACAACAGCCTGTTCCGCTTCGACGACGTACTCCTCGTCAACCCGCACGTGTGGGGGCAGCCCGCCAGCGCCAACCCCCTGTTCGAACTGCGCCGCCTGGGGGACGACGGCTGGTTCGACCACTACGCCGGTAGCTTCGACGCCGTCTGGGAGACTGCAAAACCCTGGTCACCCGAATCCATGTGAGGAGCGCGGCCCGCGATGGGACGTACGGAGTACTGGTACGACGAGAACGCACCCAAGCCGAACACCCTGATCCCCGCGTGCAACATGCTCGCCGCCCGGGAGACCGACGGTGCCATCCTCCTGCAGCGCCGCCGCGACACCGGTCAGTACGCACTCCCCGGCGGAGCCATGGACATCGGCGAATCCCCGGCCCAGTGCGCGGTGCGGGAATGCAAGGAGGAGACCGGAGTCGATGTCATGCCCATCGGCCTCCTTGGCGTCTACTCTCTCCCCGAACATGTGGTCGCCTACACGGACGGCGAGATCCGGCAGGCATACGAAGTGACCGTGATCGGACGCCCCGTCGGCGGCGAACCGACTGTCAACGACGAAGCAGACGACGTCCGCTGGGTCCTGCCCGGTGATCTGGACTCGTACGACATCCACCCCTCCATGAGGAAGCAGATCGCCCACTACCTGGACGGGACGCATCCCCACGTCGACTGAGCGCGGTGCGCTGCCTTACCGCTCGGCCAGGATCAGCCGGGCTTCGACTCTGTACACAGCAGTGCGAAGATCCTCGTCGGCCCGGCGGATGAACCGGCCGACGATGCTGTCGCGGTCGTACCGGGTGAGGATCTCCGACAGCCGGACATCCACGGTGGTGGGAGTGCCGTCCGGGGTGGTGGTCATGTCGCAGTACACGAGAGCATCCACCAGCTCGGCGTGGTCGAGGATCGGGAACTCGGCCTCCAGCTCCTCCCGCAGTCCGCGCTCCTCTGCCTCCAACAGTGCGCACGAGTGATTGGCGACCAGCCGTACCAGGCGCTCGTCCGCCGCCGAATGGTCGCGCAGGTAGCGGGCGCCGTCCAGCGGATGGAACCCCGTTGTGGCCAGTGACGGCGTGTAGCCGATGTCGTGCAGCATCGCCGCGGCCCACAAGAGTTCCGCATCGTCGCCCAGGATTCCCCCCAGGGACTGCGCCTTTGCGGCGACGCCCTGAGAGTGCGCCCAGCGCCGCGGCAGGGGCTCGGCAAGGAGGGACCCGGCCAGGTCACGGGCCCAAAGGGTGAGATCCATGCTCCGCAGCCTATGGGGGAGGCGCGTTGACCGTTTGGTGATCAGTAGGACGTCCCAGGACGTCTCGGGTAGTCCCCGCGCTTCGCATCCAGCCAGCTTTCAGCAACGGCATTTAGGGGCGGTTACCTCATGGGGCCTTTCCTGGTCAAGGGCGCGACGTAGCAGTCGCGCGGTGGGAGGTCCTCGTCGCCGGGGCGCGGGCGGCAGCCGCCGACCCTGCCCAGTACCTGACCGTATGCAGGGCAGTATGTGCCTGTTCACCGGCGCCGCCGCCTACCCCTGGCACTTACGCCCCGGCATCCTCGAAGACGTCGTCACGGCCTTCGACTTTCTCTGGAGTCCCCGCGTGAGTGAGCAGCCCGACCGGCAGATCCAGAAGCCGTTCCTGTACGTCGTCGTATGCGCGGCCGGTGTCGCAGGCGACGTCGGCACGCTGATCACTGCTGCTCAGGGAGCAGAATGGGACGTGGGTGTCGTCGCCACCCCGCAGGGCCTCGGCTTCCTCGACGCCGAGACGGTCGAGGCACAGACCGGCTACCCGATCCGCTCGGCCTGGCGTTCGCCCGGAGACCCTCGTCCGCTGCCGCCTGCTGACGCCATCGCGGTCGCGCCGGCCACCTTCAACACGATCAACAAGTGGGCCGCCGGCATCTCCGACACCCTGGCGCTGGCCATCCTTTGTGAGGCGTACGGGCTCGGCATCCGCACCGCGGTCCTCCCGTATCTGAACTCCGCCCAGGCCGCCCATCCCGCGTACCGCCAGAGCGTGGAGCGGTTACGCGAGATGGGCGTCCTGATCGGCTCGTACGAGCCTCACCAGCCGAAGGCCGGCGGTGGGGCGGACCGGTTCCGCTGGGAGGAGGCGTTGGAGCTGTTCACACCCAGGCTGGCCGCGCCACCAGTTACGGGGTGAGCCGGTTCGGCCCGCGGAAGAGGAAGCTGGCCTCGCGGATGGAGTCCAGGCCGAGCAGCACCATCAGCACGCGCCCGAGGCCCATCCCGAGCCCACCGTGGGGCGGGCACCCGTACCGGAACGCGTTCAAGTAGTCCCGCATCGGTTCGGGGCTCATGCCCTTCGCGGCGGCCTGCTCCAGCAGTACGTCATACCGGTGCTCGCGCTGCGCACCGGTGGTGACCTCCAGCCCCTTCCACAGCAGGTCGAAGCTGAGCGTCCCGCTCGGGTCGTTGGCCGGCCGCATGTGGTAGAAGGGCCGGATGTTGGCCGGGTAGTGAGTGATGAACACGAATTCGTGGCCGGTGGCCTGTTGGATGTGAGCGCTGATGCTCCGCTCACCCTCAGGGTCCAGGTCCTCCTTGCCCCCTGCCCGGTCCCAGCCGCTCTCGCGCAGGATCTTCTGCGCTTCGGCCATGGTGACGCGGGGGAATGGCGTCGTGGGCACGGTGACCTCGACACCGAAGCGCTCGGCGATCGCCCCGCCGTGTGCGTCCGCGACCTTGGCGATCGCGTGGGCGAGCATCTGCTCCTCGAAGGCCATCACGTCCTCGACCCCGTCGATCCAGGCCAACTCCACGTCGACGCCCGTGAACTCGGTGGCGTGCCGGGAGGTGAACGACGGCTCGGCGCGGAAGACCGGCCCGATCTCGAAGACCTTGTCGACGCCCGCCGAGATCGCCATTTGCTTGAAGAATTGCGGTGACTGCGCCAGGTAGGCGCTGCCGCCGAAGTAGCCGAGCTTGAAGACCTCAGCCCCCGACTCTGAGGCGGTGCCCATGAGCTTGGGGGTGTGCATCTCGGTGGCGCCCTGCGCGAAGGCGTACTCGCGCATGCCCTGTTCCAGGGAGGTCTGCACGGCGAACATCAGCTGAGTGGCGGGACGGCGGCGCACGTCCAGGAAGCGCCAGTCCATCCGCTGTTCCAGGCCGGTGTGCTCGTCGATCGGCAGCGGTGTGGCGGCCGGGTTCAGGACCTCAACCGCCTCAGGGACGATTTCCAGGCCGCCAAGCTTGACCTGGGCGGCGTCGACGACGCGGCCGGTGATCTTGACTGCGGATTCGGGGGTGAGAGCTTCGAGTTGGGCCTCCACCGGCCCGTCCTTGCGCTTGTGGGTCACCTGCACCATGCCGGTGCTGTCGCGCACGATGACGAACTGCATAGTGCTCTGCAGGCGAAGGGTGTTCACCCATCCGCAGACAGAAACGGTACGGCCGACGTGTTCTCGCAGGTCGGAGACGTGTACGCGGCTGTGGATCATTCGGGTCCTCCGAAGGACGTCGTCATGATCCCTTGGGAGTGCGGGCGAGAAGGGCAACTCGCGGTACCACCGCACTTTCGCCGCCACGCGGTGGCGGCCTCATTCGGCCCGGTGACGGGGGCCGGCCGGCGGGGCATTGGACCACCGAGCGGGGTCGTTCCTCCCCGCGCTCGGGAGGGTCTTCACCACAGAGCACGAGACCGCCTTCCCAGCTTCCGGCGGCTCTCTCGGCTCGTGTGATCTGTGGCTACTCGTCTCCGTCGACGCGTTGCTGTGCAGGGTACGGAGCGTGTAGCGGCGATGGCAATCAAGAACCTGCCGTGAGCGGGTCCCATACGGCTGGCTGCGGCTGTCGATGCCAACGGTGGTTTCCGTACGGCAGACGCTCGGCGAAGTCGTGATTGAGGGAACTTGAAGGTGCCGAGCTGTACCTCAAGTTGGGCCGCAAGGTCGCCCCCGTCGACGTCTGAGATCAGACGCGGCGTTGACTCACCTGCGTGAGTCGCCGCCGTTTCCGTTTGGCTTTGAGGCGTGGCAGGCGCGTTGTCAGGGCGCCGATCGATGGTCATGCGGGGGGACGGCAGTACCGATCGGTGTCGACCCGAGCAAGACCGTCGATGCCATGCCCGGAATGCTCGCACGGATCACGAAGCCCAACCGTGCCCCAGGGAGAGTCGGCCGACTTGATGTGCGTCGCGTTGCTCCGTGATCCATCGCTCGACCTGGCCCACGGAGTTCGGCAATGGTTGGTCCGTGGTGTCGAGCAGTTGAGTGCGCCATCGGGGATCACTGGCATGCCAGCTGGTCCAGCGGTGCCAGACCATCTTGTGCCAGCTGTTGTCGATGATGACGTCGGGCCGGTGGCGGGGGTTGAGAGCGTGCTGCCGGTGCCATGTGGCCCAACCGAGGAAGGCGTCGACGGCCGGCGTGTCCCACCGGCCGGGGTCACGTGCGGCAAGACGAGCGCGCCGGACCTCGTCGGCGACATCGACCAGGCATACGGCGATGCCATCGAGAAGCGGCGCGGAGGGCACGGCGAGGACTTCACCCAGGGGAGACTGGCCGGTGAGTAACAGGTCGATGCCGCGCTCCTGGTACTCCAGCGCGCGCTGCACCCACATCTCGGTCATCCGGTGGCGCCAGTGCAGGTCGGCGCCCGCTGGCACACCAAGTTCATCAAAGTCGTGCACGACGATGTGCGGGAGCCTGCTGGCGGTGGCGTAGGCGAGCGTCGTCTTGCCCGAGCAGCTCGACCCGGTGAGCTTGAACAACATCGCCCCACAGTGCCAGCGCCTTAGCGCCGCTCTCGACCCATTTCTGCTCACCCACTGCCTCGGCTGGGTACCAAGCGCGGTAGCGGGCGCCAGGCCGGGCCAGGTCCGGGTTAAGCCGGTGATCATCCACGTCATGAGGGCGGCGGTGACGGCGATCTGGACAGCGACGGCACGTGCACGGGCAGGAGCCTTCGGGCGGGAGGGGAAGGGTGGGGCGGCCCCTTAACCGGGGCGCCGGGTGTCAACGCTCGGGCTTGGGGGGCCGCTGCATGAGCGCGGCGGCGGCCTCGTCGAGGGTGACTTTCTCATGCAGCAGGGCGGAGATCACTTCCGTGATCGGCATCTCCACGCCCTGGGCATGGGCCAGGGCGAGAATCGCCTCGGCGGATTTGACGCCCTCGGTGGTCTGCCGGGTGGCGGCCGTCGCTTGTTCGACGCTCAGGCCCTGGCCGAGGTGGGTGCCGAAGGTGCGGTTGCGGGAGAGCGGGGACGAGCAGGTGGCCACCAGGTCGCCGAGGCCGGCAAGCCCTGCGAGGGTGGCCGGGTGGGCGCCCATGGCCACAGCCAGCCGGGTGGTCTCCGCCAGCCCGCGTGTGATGAGCATGGCCGAGGCGTTGTCGCCCAGGCCCATCCCGGAGGCGATGCCGACCGCCAGAGCGATGACGTTCTTCACCGCTCCACCCAGCTCGCAGCCGGTCACATCGCTGCTGGTGTAGGGCCGGAAGTACGAGGTGTGGCACGCCTGCTGGAAGCGTCGGGCGGCGTCCTCGTCGGCGCAGGCGACGGTGGCGGCGGCGGGCTGGCCCTTCATGATCTCGCGGGCGAGGTTCGGGCCCGACAGCACCGCGACCCGGTCCGCACTCACGCCGGTCACCTCGGTGATGACCTGGCTCGCTCGTTCCCTGCTGCCCAGTTCGATGCCCTTCATCAGCGACACGATCACGGTGTCGGGCCCGATGTGCGGTGTCCACGCGGCGAGGTTGGTCCGCAGGGACTGGGCGGGGATGG
This sequence comes from Streptomyces sp. MNU76, assembly GCF_020982545.1. GTDB lineage: Bacteria > Actinomycetota > Actinomycetes > Streptomycetales > Streptomycetaceae > Streptomyces. Next base: position 74,898 of record NZ_JAJKLK010000024.1, read on the forward strand.
ACAGCACGAAGTAGTCGGCGCCGTGAAGCGCGGCGGCCGGGTCGGTCGTGGCCGTCAGAGTGGGCGGCAGCTCGACATCCGGGAAATAGCCGGGGTTGCGGTGAACCGTGTTGATCGCGTCGGCGATCTCGTCCCGGCGGGCGTGCACGATGACGTGGGTGCCGGCGTCGGCCAGGATCTTGGCGACTGCGGTACCCCAGGAGCCGGCCGAGAACACCGCCGCACGGGCAGAACGGTGCTGGGTCACTGGGGGGCCTCTCGCCGGACGTGGGCCCGTCACCGGGGCGGCACCCGGGCCCCGACATCTTATCGGCGGTGCCAGGCCCAGCTGGAACACACGCGGGGCGCCGCAGGACCAGCAAGAGGGCGCGGCGGCCGGGCAGTGTGGGCAACACCTGGTGAGCTTCGCGCAGCATGATCTGCGCCTGTTTCTCGCCCAGCCCGCGCTGGAGTTCGTCGGCGTGGGCGATCCACAGCCGGTAGGGCCGGTCCCACATCGCGGGCTTCGCGGGCTTCGCGGGCCGCTCGTTCATGTGCTCCACCGCGAGCCTGGCCGCGTGTGCCTGCTTCTCCCAGACGGGTTCCGCGCCGCGCCGCAGCGCCCGGGTCAGAACCAGTCGGCGGCCGGGGCCAGGACGCGGCCCAGCTCGCCCACCGCCACTGCCCGGTCGGCGGTGCGAGGGCGTCCACGTACACGATGCCGTGGGCACTGGAGCTGGGCGGGCCGGTGTCCTCCAGCTCAGCAACGCGGAAGGCAGCCCGGTCGGCGGACATGCCGAAGCGGGGGCGACGGCCGGTGGCCTGGACGATGGCGACCGGGGAGAGGTGGAAGCCGTTGACCGGCCGGAGCGCGGGGGCGGAGGGCTTCTCGTGGAGTCGCATGGGGAAGCATCCGACCGTGGCCTACCCCGCAGATAAACCGCTTGCAGCCGATGGCCGTGGCAACTCCTTGATCTCGTTCGCGCGGGGCGGTGAGACAGCGCCGCCTCAGGACGCCCCGCTGCCGGCGGCGCTGGTGGCCTTGTGGCGAGCCGGCCGGGTCCTCATGGTCTTCGATCGCTACCGTCAGTCCTGGGAGCTTCCAGGGGGGAGCATCGAAGAGCGCGAATCCCCTCGCCAGGCGGCCACGCGCGAACTGCTGGAAGAGAGCGGGCAACAGCCTGATGAACGGTTGCGGTTCATCGGCTACGCGCGATTCGTGCTGGCGCCTGACCGGCGAGCCGAATATCTGGCCCTGTACGCAGGAACCTGCGCCGAGACCCGCGCCTTCGAGCCCACCGAGGAGATCTCGGCTATCCGCTGGTGGGACCTCCTCGAACGCCTCCCGGGGTATGTGCAGCCCCTGGACGCCTACCTCGCCGCGCTCACCCGGTAGCCCAGCAGCCGCCGCCACCGCGCCATCGAGCAGTGGTCAATGTTCAGCGGCCAACGGTCAAGGTTCGCTGTCACCGGACATCATGTCCTTCGACAGGGAACACAGTCGCTCCCAGTCCTTGCCATCCAACCGAGTCGCCGCAGGTCAACGGGGTCAACCCGCCGTACGTCGGAACTGTGGGCCGTTGACAGTCAATCCAGTCGTCGCAGGTCAGGGCCTTTCGACTGGACTGGGTTGGCTGTCAACGGACACATCAGCTCACGGCAGACGAGAAAGAGACCCAAAGGACTGGAACCTCCTCCGGGATCATGTCAACGTACAACGTCCCGTAAAAAAACCAGGCCAGGGCAGGGATGGGGCCTCCGATGCGACCGGCAGCAGGCTGGCCGCTCCGGCGGCTGTACCCGCGCTCTGCTTCGGCCGAAACCGCCTCAAGGAGGCGCACCTGTCGGATCCCGCTCAGCGATCCCCAACTTCACTGCTCCTACCCGCTTGGCATTTGGCGCCTTCGAACGCGGGGACTGCATAGGAGTGAGAGGACTATGGCACCGTCTGCGCTGCGCGTCTGTGCGGCCGGCTGTTCGGCGACGACTTGGCTGCAACGCGGCCACCGCTGTAACCGAGTGGTCCTCATACACATCGCGATGCACCCGGAGCCGCAGCGCGATGCGTCGCTCTCGGCACTCGTGATGGACGGCACCCCACGGTCTCTGGCCCTACCGGCTGCCGTTCCGGGCGTCGTCCGCCGATGAGAACGTCCGTGGACCTCCCGTGCGGGGCGAAACATAGACGACGATCGCCGGTTAGCCAAACCGGCGATCGTGACGACCATTGAGGGTGTTCGCAGCGGCTGTGCTTGGCGGTGGAGCCGTTGTGGAACGCAGCCGGTAGTGCCGCAAGACGCAAGGAGGTAATGAGCGGCCCCCGCCTGCGGCTTCCCTGATTGCAGCGCCGGTTCGCTCAAAGCAGCGATGCCCACGCCGAGTTGGCGTGAGGGCTCTCTGGTGTTGCTGATGCCGTTCTGTCGCTCCGTGCGCTCCCTCTCAAGGAATTCACTCATGTGCCGATCCGCGATACCCCCTGCCCTTTTTCACCCCAGCCTGGCGGTCCCATCCGCCTTGCTCGCTGACTCCGCGTCTATCCGCAATCGCGGGGCGGCGTCATGACGGTAGCGGTTCGGCCTGCGCAAAAGCTGACGGTCGACGAGGTCTGCGCTGAGCTGCAGGTCTCTCGATCGACCTTCTACGACTGGCGCCAGAAGGGACGCGGGCCACGCTGCATCCGACTGCCCAACGGCTCGCTCCGCATACGGCGCGGTGACTTCGAAAACTGGCTTATGGATTGTGAGGACTCTTCTTGATGGACACCAGCTCGTTGGATGTTCGCTTCTACCCCATCGAGACGAACAAGCGGGCTAATGGCAACACCTACACCGTCCGCTGGAAGGTCGCCCACAAGAAACATAGCAAGACGTACAAGAAGAGCGCGGTAGCCGACGATGAGCGTGCGAAGCTGATGTCCGCGCACAGGAAACGCGAGCCGTTCGACATCGAAACCGGGAGGCCGATCTCCTGGACGTCCAAGGCCGCCGAGGTGAACTGGTACGACTTCGCGGTCGAGTACGTCGACTGGAAATCGCCCAGCGCCGCTATCAACACCCGTAAGAACATGGCGAAGGCGCTCACACCCGTGACCATCGCCCTGCTGCGCACGCCGCCGCCTCAGCACTTCGAACCGGTGAAGGTCCGCAGGGCGCTGCGGGAGTACGCCTTCAATATCCGACAACGTGCAAATCAGGAGAGGCCCATACCGGCCGAGGTACAGACGATCCTCAACTGGGTCCAGCGCAACTCTCTCCCGATGAGCGCGTGGGAGAAGACCGAGCACGTTGACAAGGTCGTAACAGCCCTCACCACGCGCCTTGACGGTACTGCCGCAGCCGCCAGCTCCGTCAGGCGCAACGACCGCATCATGAACTTGGTCATGGCCTACGCGATCGAGCACAGCTACCTGAAGGCCAACCCTCTCCCGAAGGGTAAGGGCGCGCGTACTGCTCCGAAGGTGGCCCAGGCCATCGACAAGCGTTGCCTGCTGAACGGCGACCAGGTCGCGAAGATGCTGGACTGGATAGGCCAGCGTCCGCGTCGTGGGCGCATCTACCGGGCATTCTTCGCCACCCTCTACTACGCCGGCCTTCGGCCAGAGGAGGCGGTTGCACTCCGGGTGGGGGACGCCACGCTGCCGGAGACAGGATGGGGCGAATTCCTGGTCCACGAGGCTCAGCCCGAAGTCGGAAGGCAGTGGACCGACACCGGCGAGGTCCATGAGAAGCGGCATCTCAAAGGACGGGCAGAGGGCGACACGCGTCTGGTCCCCATCCACCCGGTCCTCGTCGTGATCCTTCGCGAGACGATCAAGAAGTATGACCTTGGGTCGGCCGACCTCCTCTTCCCGGGGGAGAAGGGCGACATGCTCGCGGGGTCGGTGTTCAGGCGCGTCTGGGCCAAGGCGCGCGAGGAGGTCCTGTCCGATCACGAGTTTCAGTCACCGACTGGCAAGCGCGTGTATGACCTGCGTCATACCTGCCTGACAGCCTGGATGAACGAGGGCATCCCGCACTCAGAGGTCGCCGAGATGGCCGGCAACAGTGTGCCGGTCCTACAGGCCATCTACGCGCGCTGCGTCGTCGGCCAGCGGGAGCTCTACCTGAAACGCGCCGAAGCCGCGCTGAGGCTCCCAGAAGTGGCGTCGTGAGAAGCGGAGCGGCCTCGGACCCCCGAAGAGGGGGGCCCGAGGCCGCTCCGCTTTGTGTGCTGAAAGGGGGTGTCGGGCCCGTCCCGCGCCCCCTGATTTTGTGGGACGTATGTGGGACGGACACCCGTAGAAGCCCGGTTTTGGCCGGTGTCAGCCGGACTCGGCCCCTGGCGGAGGCGAACGATCCGATTAACGTGGAAGGTCGTGAAAATGCATTCTGACCTGCGAAAACATCGCCAGCTCGACCGGTGGTCAGTGGCGCCCCCGGCAGGACTCGAACCTGCGGCCAAGCGCTTAGAAGTCGCCTGCTCCATTCGTTCCTTGGGTATACGCGTTGGCGGCTATGCCTGGTGCTTGTAACACGGGATCGCCGGTTGGCCAAACCGGCGTTTCTCCTGATCATTGCCTGTGTTCGTGGACGGATGCCGCGTCCTTGGTCCGCAGGGGCACCTTCAGCGCCTCGCTGGTGAGGCCACGTTCGCGTCATGTAGGTGCCTTTGGCCTGCGTGCGCAGAGGTGCGGGAGAGGGCGCGGCGTCGGTCTGGGGACCAGGGCTGGGGACCAGTGCATAGTGCACGCAGTGGTCTCGCAGTGTCGGTGTTGATGAAGAGCATGCAAGTGATGAAACGGCGTCCTTCAATGGGTTGACGGAGCGCCGTTCGGGTGTCTGGAAGGGGTAGCGGCGTTGCGTGGCTCTAGTTTTCGAGGAGTCGAGACGGGGGGACTTGTGGGTATCAAGCTGTCGTTGGCTGACGTTCCGCTTGGACCGTTCGCGGGCTCGTTGATCACGGTGTATTCGGCCAGGAGTAAGGCGGCCAATCTGCACGTGTCGAGGCAGTGCGGACGGTTGCGCACGTCCGATGTGAGGACTGCCGACGTGCCGCTGGAGACGACGATGTTGAAACGGTTGTGCTCGCGATGCGCCGCATGGGGTGTCTGGGGTCGGCCGGGTACCGGACTGGGTATGTTCCTCGGGGCTCTCGGCGGAACGGGGCTGTTGTACCAGTTGCAGTCCTACACGGAGCCGGACGAGGACGATTGCTGGACCGACCGCGAGGCACGGGAAGCTGCTGCACTTCTTCGCTCTGAACAGGATTTCGGCTGTGACGACGAAGAGGAGATGGAAGACGGCACATCGCGGCGGGAGGCACGTGAGGATGCAGAGGAGCTGCGGGGACTGATCTTCGCCCATTGGCGCGGTGCGGGACGGAGCCTGCATCGGGCACAGGCAGTCCTTGCTCACTTTCCGTGGATGGAGGAGTGGGCGAAGCCTTCGCTGACGGCCAAGATGCAGTACCTGGAGACGCTTCGGGCTCAGGCGGCGCGGTTCATAGACCCGGAGGAGTTCGTCGTAGCTGCTGCCGCAACGGCTCTCCCCATGCCCGAGCTTCCGCGCGCGGATCCGGCTTTCGCGGTGCTCGGCGACGACGGCCGGGTGGCCGGGACACTCGTGGACCTGTGGCGCCGGTGGCAGAGTGCGGCCGGGCGGCCCTGGGAAGGGTGGGGGACGCGTGCATACCTCTCGTACGAGATCGTGCGAGGCGTCCGCAGTAATCGGAAGGGTTACGACGCGGCCAGAGCTGAGGCGGCGCGCCTGATTGAGTCTTGGGAGGGACAGGCCCGGGCGGCAGCGACTGCGGCGGACCGGGCTCCGAGGTGTCGGCTGACGGCGCACGTGCCGGAAGCATCCGAAGCCGACTCACGTCATGGTGTCCGGGATTTCCTGGACGGGCTGGATACGTGGACGCTCGGTGTGCTGCTCACGTGGACTGTTGACGCCGACTGGGGGAGAGGCGTCCTCACGCTGGAAGTGCCCGACCTCGTCGCCGAACGGCTGCTGAGCCCGGCGAGCGGCCTTCCGTGCAGCCCAGCCGACGCGGCGCCGGACCTGCCCGAACGCGACCACGGTCCGGGAGGGCGGCCGGGCGTCGTTCGGCCGGGCATCTTCGATGACACCCCGGTCTTCGACCGGCGTCCTGTCACCCTCGATCACATCCGTGCGCTGCGCACGCTGACACCCGGTGTTGACGAGCTTTACCTTGTCTTCTCGGCGAGCGGGGGAGCGGAAGTGCTGCCTCTGGGCACCATCGAGAGGCGGCTGGCCAAGGGGTGGCGGGGCGTCCTCATCGCAGGCGCCCGTGATCTGCCCGGAAGCGTGATCGGCCCGGAGGAGCCGGAACACAGTCCCGAGCCCGAGGCGCGTGATGCTCAGCTGCCCGGTCGCGGCCAGGGCGTCCGCGATCCGTATTTCGGTGAAGGTCTGGGGCTTGTCGAGGGCGGACGCCAGACCCTCCGTCAGACCTACGGCACCGAAGACCGGGACGTGAATCTTCGCCTGCTGGCCCTGGCGCGCGGCGTGCACGACCTGCGAAGCCTGGACGCCGGACGGCCTGGTGGGCTGCCGGTGGCGGTATGGCACGGCCTGCTTACGGAGGACCGCCTCGACCTCGCGCCTTTCCGGCAGCCCGGCGGTGACCGTTGGCGAAGCGGCAGCGGCCTCCCCTTGGGGCCCTTGGCTGCAGTCCAGCTCTACACCACCAACGCCAACCCTATGATCGAGGGCAAGGGCCACTCGCCGCTGTGCCGGCACGCCCACGAACGCGCGGTCGTGACCGACGACGACCTCCTCACGATCGTCGAACTCATGGCTCGCACCGACTTCGACTGGTGCAGTAAGTGTGGTGGCTACGCCATACGCAGACTCAGCGACTCCCAGCTGTCCTACTACCGTGCGGCTCACCAACTGCACGACATCAAACGGCGACTCGACGGCGAGAGCGGTAATCCCGGCACCGAGACCTCCACGGTGATCGCTCGCCTGGATGACCTGGCGGCCTGCCAGCCGGGCGATGAAACAGAGTGGTGCAGCAGTGATTCCTGGCAGTGGCAGGACACCATCCGCGAGCTCAGGCGGAGGGTTGCGAGATCTCACGCCGTGGTCGGCCCTGGCGAACCGGTTTCCTGACGCGGCGGCAGCCATTGGGCGTGCATCACGGATGTCCCGTCGGCGATGACGTAAGCGTTCCCTACTCCAACTGGGCGGAGGGCTCGGCGATGTCGGCTTGGGGACCAGCTCCGGGGACCAGTGTTGGGTGCTCGGATCTGCCTCGCAGCGTCGGCTGTCGTGAAGATCAAGGAAAGGAAGCAATGGGTCCCAGGGCTGTCAACGGCCAGTTCTACTGGCCGCCGTCACAGGGCCGAATGCACAGAGGGCGGTCAGTACAAGGTGGTGCGTGAGGCAGAACCCGGACTTCGCGCTGCTCGACGGACCCCTCGCTGAGTACCTCCGGGTCAGCGTCTCGGAGTGAACGTCCAGGTCGTTACAGACCGGTGGCGCTGTGAGGACCGCCTGGATCTCCTCGGGTGGAGGCGCGCAACGTTTCCTCCTACTCGGTGGACTTCTTCTCGGGCGGTGGCATGCGGTGGACGGCTCCTTCCACAAGTCATTGTCCATGGCCGAGGTTTGAAGTGCCTCGCGAGCGTTGTACCGTACCGGCGACCTACTGTTTTTCTCAGTGTCCTGAACCGGGGGCGGGGCGAAGGTGTCGACTATCGGTCTGGCCGCAGCCATCGTACGCGGCGACGAGATGACGGTGTGGATCAAGTCGGAGGGCATGGTGCCGGGCCGGCCCTCCGCACAGCACCTGCACGGCTCGACCGAGGGACACGACTTCGTCTGCCGGACGGCAGCGCGGACACCAACAAGGACGGAATCCTCGACAACACCGAGGCGACCGTCCACTACGGCGACATCAACATCGCCCTCACCGTCTCCGGCGACACCGACACGGCGACCAGCGGCCTGGCGGTGGACCGGATGCAAGATATCGTCGCCGACGCCCCCCGAGCGAGGCCATCGTCTCCTCGCCCGTCTTCGCCTCGTAGGTGATGTCCCGAGCGGTCACGGCCGCCATCCGGCTGGCCCTGCTCGTCGGCTTGGTGATGACCCTGGCGGCCTTTCTCGGACTGGTCGCGTTTTTCTGGCCGTTCGTCGTCGCGCCGGGCATCTGCGGCTCGAACTACGCGCCCCCACTGATCCTCGGCGTCCTCCTGCTGCTTGACCTAAGCGTGGTGCTGTCAGTGCCCTCTCCGCTGTGAACGCGGCCCTGCGTCCCCTCGGGGCGGGAACCGCACATCGGCGTGCCCATCGCTCGCAAAGGCGTGGTGACCGTGGCGTGCTGACTCGGGACTCTTCGCCGACGGTCACGTTTCGTTACTTCGCCCACTCCATTCCGGAGGCCGGAAGGAAGCGGGCGAGATTCGGACGGCATCATTGGGATGGCCACCGCATCGCGGCGGTGAGAAGGGGCTTCGCTCCAGCCGCTCGTCGACGGAAGTGCGCTTGCTGGCGATCCGCGACTTGCTCTTCGGACTTACCAGGAGGTACTGCGGATACCTCACATAGCAGTAGCTGGCTGAGTCACACCTATTTATGGTCACGTTTGACCGAAACTGATCGCTGTATGGGAAATGTGCATCGGGTGGCGTTCAGGTGGCAGGATGCACACCCAGGGCCTAAGGGGGCATGGGTGACCTCGTCCGCTCGGCTGGGCGGGAGTGAGGGTCGCGTGTGAACCCGCGTAGGTATGGGTGTGCGGCAGGGAGTTGGGATGTCTCAAACCGGAACGAGCGCTGCCATTCCGGGCCAGCGGGGCGGCTTAAGTGAGTTGTGTATCCGCAAAACTCCGACGCCACCCCGCCTTACCAAGGCTATAGTCAAGAATTTCAGGTTGCTGCGTGAGACCGAGCTGTCTTTCGCTGACGATGTGACACTGTGTGTCGGTCGAAACAACACGGGAAAGACCTCGCTGGCAAAACTGTTCAAGCTTTTCCTTGCGAAGAAAGACACGGCGCTTCGCCTTGAGGACTTCTCTGCGGAGTGCTACGCCGAGTTCCTGGATGCGCATCGCTTCTACGCTGCAGGTGAGAAGAATCAGGCGCGCGGCCGGGTCCCGTATGTCGCCCTGACTCTCCATATCGCTTACGACGCCGACTGCGGACAGTACGGCCCTCTGGCCCCCTTTATTGTGGACCTCGATCCCGACTGCACCGAAGTCGTGTTCAGGTTCGCCTATGCGCTCAAGGGCAACGCCTTGGACGCCTTCCTCGGCGACCTGGTCGGCAGTGCGGACACTCTGCCTCTGGAGCGGCTTGCCAGGCGCCTTCCGGCTCACTTCGGGCTGTCTGTGACGGCGGTTGACCCCACTGACGAATCAAACGTTCGCGCGGTCGACCTGGCGGACGTCAAGAAGCTGATAAGGATGGACTTCCTCGATGCGCAGCGGGGACTGGACGACGAAGACCGGGAGGCCGCCCAGCCCATCGGAGCGATCTTCGAGCAGCTCTTCACCTCGGCGAAGGGCAGCAAGCGTGTGGAGTGGCTCGATGAACTCGCCACGCGCATCGACGGGATGCTCGCGAACACCTCCAGCGGTCTCGACGTCAGCCTGCAGGAGATCCGTACCCAGGTGGCGCCTGCATTGGCGGCGTTCGGATATCCCGGACTGGGGAACCAGGAATTCGAAACCGCTGCCCGCCTGGATTCCCGGAGACTTCTCAGGAACTTCGCACGTATCCACTACCCGGGAGCAGCCGGCGTGCGGTTTCCGGAGTCCTACAGCGGCCTCGGGACGCGCAATCTGGTGATGATGCTCCTCAAGCTCTTCACCTACTATCGCGAGCACACCGCCAAGTCCCACGAAATGGGCATTCATCTGGTCTTCCTGGAGGAGCCGGAGGCTCACCTGCATCCGCAGATGCAGGAGGTGTTCATCCGGCAACTCCTTCAATTCCCCTCGCTTTTCCCGCGGCTCGACGCTCAGATGCGCGCGAACAGACCTCAATCGGTCGGCATGCAGGAGGTGGCCGGTTCCGGAGGTGAGAATGTCCTTCCATGGAATGCCCAGTTCGTCGTCACCACTCACTCGGCGCATGTAGCCAACCGGACGCCCTTCTCGAATATCCGGTACTTCCGCAAGGAGGAGGAGGCTGCCGAGCCCGGATCCGAGCCGAGGCCGGCCCGTACGGCCATCAAAGATCTTTCCGTGGTTTCGAGTGACGAGAGGTTCCTGCTGAAGTACCTGACCCTGACCCGGGCCGACCTCTACTTCGCGGACAAGGCGGTTCTTGTCGAGGGCGCCAGCGAACGTGTCTTCGTCCCAGCCGCAGAAGAGAAACTCGCAGCGCGAAACCCTGACACGGCTGTCTCTCCTCAGTATGTGACGTTGATGGAGGTAGGCGGCGCGTACGCCCACAAGTTCTATCCCCTGCTGAGAATCCTGGGCATCCCGTCCCTGATCATCACCGATCTCGATCCCGTCGACACAAGCGCTGACAAGACCCGCAAGTGCACCGTGTCGGAAGGAGGACACACGTCCAACCAGTCCATCCGGGCGTGGTTCGTCGAGACGGGCGAGACCAAAGTGGCCGAACTGCTGAGACTCGCCGAGGCGGACCCGCCGACGACCGCGAACCTCTGTCTCGCCTACCAGGTGCCCGAGCGGCCCGGAGATCCCTGCGGCCGTACCTTCGAGGACGCCTTCGTATTGGCCAACCCGACGCTCTATGGTCTCTCCCGGCGCAGCGCCACGAACGCGAGACTGGAGAAGAGAGCCCGCGACAAGGTGGACGGCAAGGGCAGCAAGGTCGACTTCGCCCTCAAGCATGTCCTTGGCGAAGACGACTGGGAGGTGCCGAAGTACATCAGGCGCGGTCTGGAATGGCTCATGGCACAGGACGGGGCAGCGACAAAGACGGACGACAAGTGATGACGACCCATCCGGATGTGTCGGCACAGGGCGAGCACGTCGTCACCCTGGCCGAGTCGGAAGCGCGGGCCGCGCGGGAGGCGATCCTGACCTCGTTGAGGGAGGGTAGCCACTTCAAGCTGGAGGCCGGTGCCGGTGCGGGCAAGACCAGCTCGCTGATCGAGGCGCTGCAGAGCATCCTCGCTGACCGCGACCGCTACCTCCCGCGACAGGGCCAGCGCGTCGCCTGCGTCACCTACACCAATGTGGCCCGCGACGAGATCCTCAGTCGCACCGAGAACAACCCGTCCGTCTTCGCCGACACCATCCACGGCTTCGTGTGGCAACTACTCTCGCCCTTCCCCAAGTACCTGCTGCGCTACGTCGTCGAGCTTGAGGCCATGGAGTCCAGGTTGGATGGGCGAACATCACTGGACGGCTACACGGTCGACTACAACACCGGCTACCGGAAGGTGGACCACGACACACGCCATGTGCAACTGGGACATGACGACCTTCCAGCCCTGGCGTGCAAGTTCTTCGCCCTCCCCAAGTTTCGTGCCCTTGCCGCCGACCGGTTCCCCATCGTGTTCGTCGACGAGTACCAGGACACCCCCGCCGGACTGGTGGAGGCGATGCTGGGCGCACCGGATGAGGTGGCACCTCTCCGTGGTCCGCTCTGTGGGTTCTTCGGTGACCACTGGCAGCAGATCTACGACAAGGTGTGCGGGACCATCGACGATCCGCGCGTGAAACCGATCGTCAGGCGGCGTAACCGCCGGTCGCAGCGCGCTGTGGTGGATCTCCTGAACGTGATGCGTCCGGAACTGGAGCAGACCACGAACCCAGGAGTGGGTGAGGGAAGCATCACCATTTACCACACCAACAACTGGGCCGGCACGAGGCTCACCCATCATCGGAAGGGGCAGATTGGCTGGGATGCCGCGCATTCGGCCCGTAGCTGGGCCCTGGAAGACGCCCGACGGCGCCTGTGGAACACCGAGGCGCCCGATGGTTCGGACGGAGCGAAGGCGGCGGCGCGCAGTACGAAGATCCTCATGCTCACGCACGAGACGATCGCCGGCGAACTTGGCTATCAGCGACTCCACCAAGCCTTCCGGCGCAATGAGTCCTATGTGAAGAAGGAGGACCACGTCATGGCCTTCTTCCTGGACGTCCTGGAGCCCGCACTGCTTCATCACCGGAACAAGCGCTACGGCGCGATGTTCGACGTGCTCGGCCACCGCTCGCTTCTCACCTCACCCGCAGACAAACACGCCTGGGCAGCCCTCCTGAAAGAGCTGGAGAAGACCCGCGAGGATGGCACGGTCGGCGACGTCCTCGACCTCTGCCTGAGGCAACAACTGTTTGATGGACTAGGGAAGGTCCGCGAACGTCACCGCAAGTCCGTTTCACCGGCTGACAGTGGGGCGCAGACCGAAAGCGATGCCAAGGCCAAGGCGCGAGCAGAAGAGTACGACGCCCTGCGGGCTGTTCCGTACGCCCAACTGCTCGCTCTGCATGACCACTTGGGCGGTGGCACACACTTCGCGACGCAGCACGGAGTCAAAGGGCAGGAGTTCGACAGAGTGCTCGCCGTCATCAGCAAGGGCCACACTCACTTCCAGATCCCCGAGATGCTGGCGAACTTCTCCCGGCGTCAGGAACTGCAGGGGAAGGAGCGGGAAGCCTTCGTGAGGGCACGAAACCTCTTCTACGTGGCATGTTCGCGGGCCAAAGAGCACCTGGCCCTTCTCTTCACCACGAAGCTCGAACCTGCCGCGCTCGACACCCTTCAGGGGTGGGTGGGTGCCTCGCGGATCATCTCCCTGCGGTTTGATGGGGACTCTGTGACAAGCGGCGAGCGGGAAGCGAACGGCACTGTCTCGCTAAGTCGTGTTGCAGAACGCCGCTGGTAGGCAGCCTGAGCTGGCCTGTTGGGGTATATGGTCACGTGGCGAGGGCGAGATTGTGCATGCGGGCGACGGCCTGGACTGCGTGGTGGAGCCCGTCGCCGTGCTGCCGGCAGTCGCGGAGGATCTTGTAGTTCTTCATCCTGCCGATCACATGCTCCACGCGCGCACGCACCTTCCGGTGGGCGGCGTTGTCATCCTCCTCGCCCGGCAGCAGGGGCCGGTGAGGGCGTTTGCGGTGCGGCACGACCATCCCGCAATTGAGGTAGGCACCGTCGCCCAGGACGGTCACGCCCTGGCAGTGTTCACTCAGCCCGGAGGCCCGCCAGGCGTGCGCGTCCGCGGTGGTGCCCGGCACCGGGTGGGCGGCGGCGATCACAAGCCGGGTGTCGGCATCGACGATGACCTGCACGTTCGCCGAGAACCGGTAGTTGCGTGACGTCGAGCCGACGTTCCGGTCGCGGACGGGGACCAGCGTGCCGTCCACGATCCACAACTGGTCCGCCGCATCGGCCGTATGGGAAACGGGCTCAACCGCCAGCAGCGGACCGAGCCGCTGGATGACCCGGCACACCGTGGAAGAAGAGACGCCGAACAACGGGCCCAGTTGCCGCATCGTCAGGTTCGTCCGGCAGTACACCGCGACCATGAGCACCCGTTCGGCCAACGGCAGCGACCACGGCCGACCCCGCAGCGTGCCGTTGCCACCCCGCTCTCGCACCACCTTCAACAAACCCGAGAACTGCGTCACCCGCTCTCGGCGACGCCTGAATTCAGCCGCCGCCGACACCCGCAGCCCCGTGAACGTCTCCACCCACACCCGCTCAGCCCTCAATATCCCGGCCATACAAGGGAGATGACCAGTTCACAGCCTTGTACAACACCCTTTAGGTAAAGGTCGGGCTGGGGACCAGATCTGGGGACCAGTGGTAGTTGCATGCAAGTGGGCCAGCCGAACGGGAGACTCGGCGATGCTGTTTGAGCGGTCACGAGCAGCGCTGTGGCCAGTGCTGGGTGCAGATCATGGTGGTGAAGAACTGTGGATCTGCTGCGGAAAGGCTGTGTCGGTGCGTCTGATCGGCGGATTGGAACGGTCGCAAGGCCAAGGCGTTGCCCATCGAAGCAATTGACAGGCGCAATTCGTACGGCCGGGCCGACGTCATTGCCGCGGTCACAGCGCATCTCGCTGCGGCGGCCCTGAGTGCGAAATCGCGGACCGAAAGTCCTCCCTGGCCCACGTCCCTCGGTGAGGGGTGAAGGGAGCGGATCAGACCAGCCTCAGCCCGGGTGCGGTCTTGGGGACCAGTTGGGGACCACACGGTGTGCGCAGTCCCGAACGGCAGGGCCCTACACGCACAACACGCGCCTCAATAAAGTCTGTTATATCCAGAAAATACCCTCGACTCTCACTCCTGGGGGTCAAGGGGTCGCAGGTTCAAATCCTGTCGTCCCGACTGGAGACAGTCGCAGGTCAGGGCCGGTTTCGGAGAGATCCGAAACCGGCCCTCGATCGTCAAGCGGCGAGGTCACCGGAGTGGCCCGGAATTCGGCAACTCGACTCCATGGAACCCGGATCAACGCCGTCGGCGAGGCCGAGACCGGTGCGGAGAATCTCCTGCCACGCCGCTCCCAGCCTGGCCGCGCCGCAGCCGGACGAGAACGCCCGGGCCGCGCCGCGCGCCTGCGGCATGTCGTCGATCGGTACTTCGTCTTCTGTCACGCTCGCCGTTCCCCTCGTCCGTGTGCGCGGAAGGCGGCGCCGCGGGCGGCCCCGTGCGGACGGGGTGGGCTCACCCTGCCGCGGCACCGGACCAGGTCTCGACCTCGTCGCTCGGGGGCACGGCGGGGGCGGAGTGGCCGTTGCCGTTCGCGGACGCGCGCCGTTTGTGGGCGGAGGAGGGGGCGGAGGACGGCGCGTCCCGCACGTCCAGGTCCTCGGCCATGTCCATCCCGCCGACCATGCCGTCGCCGGTGTCGTGGACCGTCTCCTGGCGGCGCTCCCCGGCCTCCCGCAGCAGCCGGGCGCGGGTCTTGATGAACTTGGCGTTCATCTCGTCCACCGGGATGAACTTGTTGACGCCGCCGCCGCTGATCCGGGGCTCCTGCTTCGCCATGATCTTGAAGTCCTGCGGGTCCTGGACGAACTTCTCCAGGTACACCTGGAGCGTGGACATCAGGCGCCGCAGCGACGGCAGTCGCAGGATCGGCTTCAGCTGCGGGAACTCGTAGACGCGGAAGATGTGCTGGGTGTGTTCCTCGTCCACCGGCATGAACCAGGACGTCGTCTCGAACGCCTCGGTCTGCACGTGCACCATGCAGGGGAACGAGAACGTGATGACGTAGTGGATGCTCTTGCTCGGGTCGTCCTCCTGGCCGTGGTCGAACGAGTAGCGGAACGTCATTCCGTCGTCGTCCGTCTCCACATGATGGTTGTGGATCATGGTCGCCTTGAGGAAGTTCTGCTTTCCGTCCAGGCCGAACTTGCGCAGCGTCCCGTACAGGAAGTTGAAGTCCAGGTAGTTCAGCCAGTGATCCCGGTGCACATAGGTCACGTGGTAGAACTCCTGGACGCTCTCGATGTACCGCGTGTAGTGGACCGGCTTCTCCCACGAGATCGTGGAGTAGAGGCCCTCGTGCTCCTTGATCTCGCGGGGCGCGATGATGTCCGGACGCTCGTCCGCCGGGCGGTCGTCGCCCCACCACATCCAGATCAGGCCATGACGCTCCTGTACCGGGTACGAACGGATCTTGAGCGACCCGGGTATACGGGCGTTCCTGCCCATCGCCGGGGTCAGCGTGCACGTGCCCTCGGCGTTGAACAGGAAGCCGTGGTACGGGCACTCGACCGCGTTGCCCTTCAGACGGCCGTCACCCAGGTTGGCCCCCTTGTGCGGGCACCGTGCGTCCTGGACGACGACGTTGCCGTCCATGTCCCGCCACAGCACCAGCTGCATGCCGAGGCGGCGCAGGCTCGTGGGCTTCTTCGTGTTGACATCCGTGGATATGGCGATCGGGTACCACAGGTCGGGGATCATCCGTCTCTCCTGTCTCGGGTGCGTTGTCTCCTGGTGCGGAACCGCCCTCAGGGGCCCGCGGGTTCGACGACCTCCACCGTTCCGGCGTCGCCGTCGACGGCGATGAGGTCGCCGGTGTGGATGATCTGAGTCGCGTGCTTGGTGTTGACCACCGACGGAACGTTGAACTCCCGCGCGACGATCGAGCTGTGCGAGAGCATCGAGCCGATGTCGGTGACGACACCGCCGGCGATGGCGAACAGCGGGGTCCAGGTCGCGTCCGTGAAGCCGGTCACGAGGATCTCCCCGGCCTCGAACTCGTCCGCCTGCCAGACCAGGTCCTCCACGATGCGGGCCCGGCCCACCACGCGTCCGGGGCTGGAGCCGAGGCCCTCCAGACGCGCACCGTCCGGCGCGCGCCGCACGGCCGTTGCGGGGTCGTGGTGGCCGATGAAGGTGAGCGGCGGTTCCGGGAGCCGCTTGTGGTACTCGTGCACGCGGCGTGCCTCCTCGATCCGGGTACGGGGGAAGGCCGCCGTCTCCGTGGCGTCACCGGCGAGGTAGCCGCGTACGTCCTCGAAGTCGAGGTACATGACCTCGTCCAGCGAGGTCAGCACGCCGGCCTCCACCAGTCGGCGCCCGACCTCGTAGACCACGCTCCGGACCAGCCAGATCGACGTGATCATGGACATCCGGGTCGCTTCGCGCAGTTCGCTCGTCCCCTCGTACAGGGAGATGACGCCCTCCAGCACCCTCCTCTTCAGGAACGGCAGGCGGTCCAGCACGTCGCGGGAGTCGTCGTGGTAGCCGCTGCTGCGCTGCATGAGGTCGTCGGCCGAGAAGCCGTCGGCGGCGTAGCGGCGGATCATCTGGAACAGGTACGAGGGGTCGTCCACCCAGCGCGGATGGGACAACTCCATCTCCTGGGGGCCACGGGTGCCGTTGGCGCGCAGGAAGGGCTCCATGTGCAGGTCCCAGTAGGCCCGGCCCTCCTCGTCCGCGCGCAGCGTGGCTTCCAGGGTGCCCAGCGGCTCCTGCTCGATGATCTTCAGGACCCGAGGCGACTCCTTGGCGGCCTGTGCGAGGGACCAGATCTCCTTGGCGCATCCGACGGTTCGCAGGTTCGACATGTCCGTCTTCACGCGGTTCTGGAGGTTGGCGCCCTCCGTGCCCAGCCAGAGCGAGCACAGCTCGGTCAGCACGCCGTAGAACCCGAACGCGTTGATGTAGTACGGCATGTAGCCCACGTGCATGTCATGGAAGTAGCCGAGCCGCCGGCTGAGTTCCATGTGCAGTTCGCGGCGTGTCATCCGGGTCAGGTCCAGGCCGCGGGCCCGGTCGAACTCGTACAGGCGGGAGGCGACCATCTCCTTGGACCGGGGCTGTGCCCGGGCCATCTCGGTGGCGGTGGTGCGCACCCAGAAGGCGAGCGACAGGAGGTCCTGCGTGCCGGACGGGAAACTGCCGAAGGGGTTCTCGTAGCCCGTGGTGTCGAGTTCCTCGCTCACGAAGCGGTTGGTGAAACGGCTCTGGTCGCGGGTGGGCAGCGCCTGCTGCATCACGTAGGCGCTGTAGGAGATGTTGAGGTAGACGTGCCCCTGGACGTAGCCCATGGGAAGATCCGGGTCACCGGTGGTGCGCACGCCGAGCGCGGCCGTGCAGTCCAGGTGGACGTGCTGCTGGTAGTACTTGGCGAAACTCACTCCCAGCGGTGTCATCAGGCCGACGAAGATCTCGCCGATGTCCATGCGCGACCACAGGGTGCCCTGCTCGATGTGGTCCGGCTGAGGCGTCACGTACGTGCCGGGCACGGCCCGATCCGCCTTCTTGCGGGTGGTGACGGGGCGGGCCTGGAACAGGTGGAAGGCGCCGTCGCGCATGCCCCACTCGATGTCCTGCTCGTGGCCGTAGTGCTCGCGCACCCGCAGGGCCAGGCGCGTCAGTTCGGCCAGCTGGTCATGGGTCAGGCAGGGTGCGTGGCGCGCGGTGCCCTCGACCTTGGTCACGCCGATACGGCCCGGGGCGATCGGGGCGCACTTGGTGACCTTGTGACGCACCCGCTCCTCGACGACCTCCAGGGTGCGGTCGTCCACGACGAAGTAGTCGCTGGAGACCCGGCCCGCGACGAGTCCTTCCCCGAGGCCGACACAGGCTTCGATCACGATCCGGTGCTCTCGCGCGCTGACCGGGTCGACCGTGAACAGGACGCCACTGACGTCGGTGTGCACCATCTCCTGCACCACCACCGCGATGGAGCCCGGCAGTTCTCCCTCCTCCCGGTAGGCGGCGGCCCGGTCGGACCACAGGGACGCCCAGCACTGCCGGACCGCGTCCAGGAGGTTCTCGTCGCCCGCCACGTCGAGGACCGTGTCGTGCTGGCCGGCGAAGGACTGGGCGGTGGAGTCCTCCTTCTGCGCGGAGGAGCGCACCGCCACCCGGGGCCGCCCCAGGGCGGCGTACGCGGCGAGCACGGCTTCGGCGATCGGGGCGGGCACCGGTGTGGCGAGGACCAGTTCGCGGGCGGTGCGGCTGTCCACGCCGGACAGCGCGCGGGACAGGCCCGTCTCCTCGACGAAGGCGTCGAACAGTTTCGTGGTGAGGCAGAAGGCCGGCGGCACCGGAAGGCCGGCGGCCGTCAGTTCGGCGAGCCGGGCCGCCTTGCCGCCGAGGACGTCGGGGGCGGCGGCGGGCTCGGAGCCGAGCAGCACGATGCGCTCGGACCAGAGCGCGGAATCCGTGTCGGGCGCGGATACGGTCATGGTGGGATCTCCTCGACGACGGTCAGGGCTGCACGGGACGGACGCTGGTGCCCACGAAGGCCCGGAACTGCTCGCCCGGGATGAGCCGGGCGGCCTCCACGTCGACGAAGCCGGCCTGCTCCATCTGCTCGACGAGTTCGTTCTCGACGGGAAGCGGGCCGCCGAAGTCGGCGTTGGCGAACCAGAGGTTCAGCACCTCCAGGCCGATGTTGCCGCCCTGGCAGCTCGTCGTGAGCAGCAGCTTGCCGTTCGGGGCGAGCAGCGAACGGACCCGGCGCAGTACCGCGGTCCGCTCGGCGACCGGGAAGTAGTAGATGTTGTTGTGCAGGGTCACGAGGTCGAACTGGGGCTCCAGTTCGAGGGTGCGCAGATCGGCCTGCCGGGTCTCCACACGGTCGGCGAGACCCCACTCGGCCATGTTCGCGGCAGCCTGGTCGGCGACGTCCTGCTGCAGGTCGACGGCGAGGGCGGACAGGCGCGGGTTGAGTCGCGCGGCGTGACGTACGTAGACGCCGCTGCCGCAGCCGACCTCCAGCAGCCGCACGGGCAGGGCACGGTCGAGGTTCCTGGAGACGGCCTCCTCCACGAAGGGCTGCACGACCCGGGTGGAGCGGGCGATGACGGCGCCGTCCTGGTCCCCGAGGCTGAAGCGCCGCCCGTCGCGCGGCATGACGGGGCCGTCGAGCAGCGCGGGCACGTGGAAGCGGGTGACCTCCTCCAGCATGGCGGCTGTCGCGTCGTTCCCGGGCCTGGCCAGGGCCCGGGCAAGGACGCTGCCGAGCCGGTAGCAGCCGTCGACCGTGGTGCTCAGGTCGCCGAGCCGGACTCCCAGGTCGAGCCAGGCCCGCAGGCGGTCCCTCTCCTGCGGCGGCACCCCCAGCCAGTCGGCGAGCGACACCACGTCGCAGGGGCGGTGGGCGAGTCGGGCGAGGACGCCGGAGCCGGCGGCGGAAGCGAGGAAGGAGACCCGGTAGACGGGCTCGACGACGCCCTTGGACAGGGCGAGCAGCAGCGGCAGCCGCGGATTGCCGAGCAGCCTGGCGACCGTGAGGATGTCGGTGAGCGGGTCCCCCACTCGTTTGTAGGCGTTCTTGGCGAGGCTCACTATGCCCATGCTGAGTTCCTTGACGGGGTGACGGGCCGCGCGGCGCAGCCGGGGCCGGAGGGGGTTCTGCCGAGCTCGGCCCGCACCTCGCGCAGCAGCACGGAGCGCGCGGGACCATTGAGGAAGAAGTGACCGCCCGGCAGGTGGCGGCGCAGGAACGATCCGGAGGTGTACGGGCGCCAGGCCTCCACGTCGGACTCCGGGGCCAGCCGGTCCTCGGCTCCGGAGAAGGCCGTCACCGGGCACGGCAGGGGAGGGCGCGGCTGCCAGCGGTAGCCGTCGCAGGCGCGCAGATCCGCGCGGAGCGTCGGCAGCCGCTGGTGGAAGTAGGCGCCGCCGACCGACGGTTCGGGTCCGAGGCCGCCGAGGTCCGCGACGAACCGGAACAGCTCGTCGTCGCTCAGGCCGTGGTCCGCGCGGTCCCCGTACAGGTGCGGCGCGCGGCTGCCGGAGACGAACAGGTGCCGGGGCCCGGCCGCGCCCCCGCGGCGCAACCCACAGGCCACCTCGTAGGCGAGCAGCGCTCCCATGCTGTGTCCGAACAGGGAGTAGTCGCAGGGCAGAAAGCGGTCCGCCACGGCTCCGGCGACGGCCTCGCTCAGCTGCCGCATCGAGGTGTACGGCTTTTCGCGCAGGCGCAGCCCGCGGCCCGGCAGCTGCACCGGCACCACCCGGCCCCGCCAGCCGAGGGCGGTGAGCTCCCGCTGCCAGCCGCGGTAGACCGACGCGGTGCCGCCCGCGTAGGACAGGCAGATCAGGTACGGCCCGTTGTCCGGACCCCGGTCGTGGGAAGCGGGCCCGGACGCTTCGGCGGTGTGGCCGGACCGGGAGCCGAAGGCGGGAAACCAGCCGGTCCCGCCCGCGTGCGCCTCAGCGGGCGACATGGCGGCGCCCTTCGTCCGAGTCGAGCCACCTGAGGGTGCGGCGCATGCCCTCCGCGAAGTCCACTTCGCTCTTGAAGCCGAAGTCCTCCTGAGCACGGCCGATTCCGTACGACTGGTCGCGGTCGAAGAGGTGGACGGCGTGCCGGGTCAGCACCGGCCTGGACGTGACGCCCAGCATGCCGTACAGCCGCTCCGAGACGACCGCGACCGCGGTGGCCAGCGGCGTCGGCAGACTCAGCTTCGGCTTGTCGGTGCCCAGCCCCTCGGCGAGCGCCTCGACGAACTCGCGCCAGGTGGTCCGCTCCGGATCGCGCAGGTTGTAGGCGCGGCCCACGGTCCGCTGAGACAGTGCCGCCGCGATCATCGCGTCGACCGCGTTGTCCACGTAGAGCAGACCGGCCGGGACCTCGCCCTTCCTGATGTAGATCATCTGGTTCTTCAGGAGCAGACCGGCGATCTCGATCACGAAGTCCTTGCTGGCGGGCCCGTAGATGGACACCGGCCGGACGATCGTCACCGGCACGCCGGTGGCTTCGGACGTCTCCAGGACAGCGCGTTCACCGAGGATCTTGCTGCGGTTGTACGGCAGTCCGATGTCGTGCGGGGGCTCGCTCTCGTCGCAGGGCTTTCTCGGGTAGCCGTACACGTCGGTGGTGCTGACGTGCAGCACGCGGGCCACGGATCCGGCGTGATGCGCGGCCTCCACGACATTTCGCGGGCCCTCGACATTGGCGCGGCGGAACTCCTCCCAGGGGCCCCAGTCCGCCGACATCCCGGCGCAGTTGTAGACGTGGGTGACGCCGGCGGTGGCCCGGCGCAGACTGTCGGCGTCCTCCAGGGAGCCGGTGACGACGTCGTCGACCGTCTCGGCGAAGGGCGAGCGGTCGCTGCCGGAGCGGGCGAGGACCCGGACCCGGTGCCCACGCTCGGCCAGCCTGCGGGCGAGATGACGGCCGAGGAAGCCGCCGGCTCCGGTGACCAGCACGTCGGGCGTGTGGCCGGAAGCGGGTGCCTCGGGGGCGGTGGCGGACTCGTTGCTGTTCGAGGTCATGGATCACACCAGAAGGTCGAGGGAGAGTTCGAGGTCGGCTTCGCTGTGCTCGGCGTTCACGAAGAAACGCAGCCGGGACCGGTCGCGGGGCACGGCCGGGTAGCCGATGGGCATCACGTTCACGCCTTTGCCCAGGAGGGTGTTGGACAGCGCGATGGTCCGCTCCCAGTCCCCGGTGATCACGGGGATGACCGCGGAGGCCCGCGAGACCCCGATGTCCAGGCCGCGGGCGCGGGCCTCGGTGCGGAAGAACTCGGCGAGCTCCCGGACCCGCGCCACCCGCTCCGGCTCCTCGCGCAGCACCCGGATCGCCTCCAGCGCGGCCGCCGTGTTGGCCGGTGAGATACCGGTGCTGAAGATGTGCAGCGGCGCGGTGTACCTGAGGTAGTCGACGAGCGGGGCGCGGCCCGCGATGTACCCGCCGAGGCTGCCGATGGCCTTGCTGAGCGTGCCCATCCACAGCTCGACATCGGCGGGGTCGGTGTCCCAGTGCTCGCCGATGCCACGGCCGGTGCGGCCGAGCACACCGAGCGAGTGCGCCTCGTCGATCATCAGCAGCGCCCGGTGACGCCGCTTCACCTCGATGAAGCGCGGCAGGTCGGGGATGTCACCGTCCTGGCTGTAGGCGCCCTCGATGACGACGAGCGCCCGGCGGTACTCGCTGCGCGCCGTGGACAGGATCCGGTCGAGCGCCTCCCAGTCGTTGTGCGGGAAGGGGCGGCGCCGCGCGCCGGACAGCATCGCACCGCGCACCGTGCTGTCGTGGATCCACTCGTCGTGCACGATCAGGTCCTCGGGGCCGAACAGATGGCCGACGGTGGCCACGTTCGTGGCATGGCCGCCGGCGAAGACGACCGCGTCCTCGGTGCCGAGGAACGAGGCGATCTCGGCCTGGAGCTCGTGGTGCAGCGGGGTCTCGCCGAACAGCAGCGGGGTCGCCGAACTGGAGGTGCCGTACCGGTCGATGGCCGCCCGCGCCGCCTCCCGCACCCGCGGGTGGTGGGAGAGACCCAGGTAGTTGAACGAGGCGAAGTTGACGACCTGCTCCCCGCCGACCTGCGCGACGGCGCCGTTGAAGCCCTCGTGGACGCGCCCGTAGGGATTCGCGGGCCCGCTGCCGACCTGCCGCAGGCGCCCCAGGTGCGCGGCGTACTCGGGCCACTCCTCGAACGCGCACTCCTGCCGCACCGGAACCGCCCGAGAGGGCTGCTCGCCCGTGGCCGGCGGCGCGGACCGCGGCTCCGGGGCGGAGGTGGCTCGCCCGGCGAGCAGGTCGGCCACGTCCTGCACCGTCGGGTCCTCGGGCAGCCCGTGCCGCAACCGCTCCGCCTCGTGGGGGAACCGGGCGGCGATCCGTCGCTGGAGGTCGGTCCGCATCAGCGAGTCCAGACCCAGATCCGCGCCGAGCCGCGCGTACGGCGCCACCCGGTGCGTGGGGAACCCGCAGACCAGCGCGGTGCATTCGCGTACGTAGGGCAGGAAGTCCGCACCCGGTGCGGCGCCGGCGTCGGGGGACGACGACGGCGCGCCGTGGACGCCCGGTACGGGATACGCACCGGGCACCGCGCCCGGTGGACCGGCGGCCGGGTGGGGAGGGGCGGCAGCGGCGGCCCGCCGGCGTACGGGACGAGCACGTACGGTGCGGGGGCGTACGGCATACCGGCCGTCGCGTACGGCATACCGGCCGTCGCGTACGGGACGCCGCCCCACAGGGGTAGGGCATGCCGGGCCCGGACCAGGGCACGACGGGTATCGGGTGGGGCGTGCCTACCATCGGGTGGGCGTGCCGGGAAGCGGGTGCGCGACATCGGGGAACCGGACGCGGCTGCCGTGGTCGGTGCGGCGCCGGGACGGGCCGTCGTGTGCGCGCCGGGCGGTAGGGCCGCGGGTCCGCGGCGGACAGGGTGGGTCGGCCGTCCTCCGGCGCGGCCTCCGGACGGAACCAGTACCGCTCGCGCTCCAGGGGGAGGTGCGGAAGCGGGACCCGCGCGGTCGGCGCGTCCCGGTCGAGGCCGGACCAGTCGGCCTCGCCGCCCGCGCAGTGCAGGCGGCCGAGCGACCGCAGGAACGTCTGCCAGCCGCCGCCCTGCCGGTTCAGCGAGGGCAGCAACAGCGGTCTGCCGGTCTCCTGGTCGGCGCCGCCCTGGGAGGCGACGATGCTCCGGCACAGGTTGATCAGCGTCGGGTGCGGGCCGATCTCGACGAAGGAGTCGCAGCCCATCCGCCGGAGCTCGGTGAAGCCCTCCAGGAACAGCACCGGGGAGAGCATGTGCTGTGCCCAGTGGCCTGCGTCGATGCGCTGCGCCTGTCGGCCCGTGAGGTCGGAGATCCAGGGGATGCTCGGCGCGGCGAGGTCCAGCCTGCCCGCGGCCTCGGTCAGTGGTGCGGCGGCGCCGGTCATCAGCGGGGAGTGGAAGGCGTGGGACACGACCAGCGGCCGTACCGTGACACCGCGCTCCGCCAGCAGTCGGCGCACCTGGCCGATCTCCTCGGCGGCTCCTGAAAGGACGAGGTGGTCGGGGGTGTTGACGGCGGCCACCGCGACGGAGGCGAACTGCTCGGCCACCGCCCGGACGGCCTCCGGGTCACCGACACACGAGATCATCGCGCCGTCGCCCGGCTGTCCGGCCATGAGCCGGCCCCGCTCGGCGGCGAGGACCAGCGCGTCCTCGAAGGACAGCACCCCCGCCACGCAGGCCGCGCCCAGCGCGCCGACGCTGTGGCCGAGCACCGCGGCCGGGCGCACACCCACCTCGCTCCACAGCCCGGCCAGGGCGACCTCGAGGGCGACCAGAGCGGGCTGGCAGTTGCGCGTGCCGCGCAGGGCTTCCTCGTGCGCCGGGTCGAAGAGCAGGTCGAGCAGGGGGACTTCGAGATGGGGGCGGAGTGTCTCGGCGGCCCGGTCGAGGGTGGCGGCGAAGCCCTGGTGACCCTCGTACAGCTCCTTGCCCATGCCGGTGTGCTGGGTGCCCTGCCCGCTGAAGAGAAAGGCGGTGCGGGGCGCGGGCGCGGTGGCCGTGTGGCCGCGCAGCACCGCTGGGGTTGGTTCGTCCCGGATCAGTGCGTCGAGGGCCGTGTCGAGCTCGGTGGCCGAGGCGGTCGAGGAGGTCGCGGCGACCGTCAGGACCGCGCGGTGCGGCAGATGGGCGCGGCCGGTGTTCGCGGCGTGGCAGAGGTCCGCCACGGCGACGTCGGGGTGCGCGGCGAGGTGGGTGCGCCAGGAGCGGGCGAGCGCGGTCAGCGCGGTCGGAGTGTGGGCCGACAGGCACAGTGCGTGCACCGGCCGGGGATGCGTCACGGCGGGGCCTCCCGTGGGGGCGCGGGTGGGGTTTCGAGGATCACGTGGGCGTTGGCGCCGCCGAATCCGAAGGAGCTGACCGCGGCGCGGGCGGTGCCGCCGTCGGGCAGCGCGCGGCGCCGGGTGGGCACGGACAGTCCGGAACCCGCCCAGTCGAGGTGGCGGTTGGGCCGGTCGAGGTTCAGCAGGGCCGGGACCTGGCGGTCCCGCACGACCAGGGCCGCCTTGATCAGTCCGGCGACGCCCGCGGCCGCCTCCAGATGCCCGATGTTGGTCTTGACCGAGCCGATCAGACAGGGGGCGTCGGCGGGCCGCCCGCGACCGTACACACCCGCCAGGGCCTCCCACTCGACGGGATCGCCGAGCGAGGTGCCGGTGCCGTGCGCCTCGACGTAGTCGACCTGGTCGGCGCGGAGCCCGGCGCGGGCGAGCGCCTCGGTCATGACCCGTTCCTGCGCGGAACTCCTGGGCGCGGTCAGGCCGTTGCCGCGGCCGCCATGGCCGAGCGCGGAGCCCCGGATGACGGCATGGACGCGGTCGCCGTCGGCCAGCGCGGCGGTCAGCGGCTTGAGCAGGACGAGGCCGGTGCCCTCCCCGCGTACGTACCCGTCGGCGCCGTCGTCGAAGGTGCGGCAGCGGCCGCCGGGACTGAGCATGCCGCCGGAGGCGAACGCCACCGACAGAGCGGGGGTCAGCATCAGAGAGACACCGCCGGCCAGCGCGACGCCGCACTCGCCTTCCCGCAGAGCCCGGCAGGCCATGTGCACCGCCACCAGCGACGAGGAACAGGCCGTGTCCACGGCGAGGCTCGGGCCGTGCAGGTCGAAGACGTACGAGAGCCGGTTGGCGGCGATCGATTGGGCGTTGCCGGTCGCCGTGTACACATCGACGCTGTCGAGCCGCGGCAGCTGCAATTGCGCGTAGTCCTGGCTGCTGATCCCGACGAAGACCCCCGTGCGGCTGCCGGCCAGCCGCGTCGGCGGGATCGCCGCGTCCTCGAAGGTCTGCCAGGCGGTCTCCAGGAGCAGGCGCTGCTGCGGGTCCATCCGGTGGGCCTCGCGGGCGGAGATCCCGAACAGGGCGGCGTCGAACTCGTCGGCCCGGTCGAGGAACCCGCCGTGGCGCGGTGCGGCCACCTCGGCGCTGTCCCAGCGGCTGGGCGGCACCTCGCCCACGGCGTCCCGGCCGTCGAGCAGCAGCCGCCAGTAGCTGTCGACATCGGGTGCGCCCGGGAACCGGCAGCCCATGCCGACGACGGCGATGGGTTCGGCGGGGTCCGCGGCGGCGGTCGTGACCGTGGGGTCCGCGGCGGCGGTCGTGGCCGTGGCGAACACGGCGGGGGCGGGTTCCGACGGCGCGGGCCCGGTGCCGAAGCGGGCCGCCACCGCGCTGATGGTGGGGTGGTCGAAGACGGCGGCGGCGGGCAGCTCCCGGCCGAGCAGGCCACCGAGTTCGGCGCCGAGGGCCACCGCCTGCCGGGAGCCGAGGCCGAGCGAGACGAACGGGCGCGTGACGTCCACCGCGGTGACCGGAAGGCCCAGCCGGTCCGCGACCCGGGCGCGCAGCCAGCCCTCCAGCGCGGCCGCGGAATGGGCCGGGTCCGGTGCCTCGCCGAGAAGGACGTGCCGCTCGCGCGCGGAGGGCGCCGGCTCGATGCCGGGGCGGTCCGCCGCGCTGACGGAGGAGTGCCGCTCCGGTGCGCCGGCCCGAGCGTCGGCCTCCTCACCGAGACAGAGCTCGACCAGCCGGTCGGCGTACGGGCGTACGAGCAGTTCCCCGACGGGGATCCGGACGCCGAGCCGCGCCTCAAGGGTGCCTACGGTGTCGAGGAGCCGGGGGTAGTCGAGACCGAGGTCGGCCAGCGGCCGGACACTGTCCGCGTCGGCGGCGGTCAGTTGCCGTCCCGTGCTCTCGGTGAGGGCCAGGGCCACCGCTTCGGCCACCCGGGTACGGCGCCCGACGGGTGACAGACCGCTGAGGCCGAGCGGGTCCCTGGCCGCGGCCCCGGGGTCCAGGTCGGTCGTGGGCACCACACTCGCCGCCACGACCGGCAGCTCCAGCGAGAGCAGCGCGGCCCTGGCGCCCTGGCGTCGGATCTTGCCGCTGGTGGTCTTCGGTACGGCGGAGTGCCGGACCAGGGCGATGGTGTGCGGCGCGACCTCGTGCTCCTCGGCGAGGGCGGTGCGCAGCGCGGCCAGTACGGCACCGGGATCCTCGGCGCCGGGGCCGCCCAACTCCTGGACCAGGGCGAGCTGTTCGCCGTCCGGGGCCGGGACGCCGAAGGCCGCCCCGCTGCCGGGCCGCACGGCCTCGCCGGCACGTTCAGCGGTGAGTTCGACGTCGTGAGCGGCGAAGTTGCGCCCCTGCACCACCACGACGTCCTTGAGGCGGCCGGTCAGGTGCAGCCGGTTCGCCCGCAGGAAGCCGAGGTCACCGGTGCGCAGCCAGGGGGTGTCCCGCTCGCCCCTGATCCGCGCCTCGAACGTCTCTCGGCCGGCCTTTCGCTTCCCCCAGTAGCCCTGCGCCACGCTGGGGCCCGCGAGCCAGACCTCGCCGATCGTGTGCTCGTCGAGCCGCCGCTCGGTCCTGGGGTCGACGATGGCCACCTCGACACCGGGGACCGGGGAGCCGCAGTCCACGACCCGGCGGGCCCGCGCCGTGTCCGCCCCGGCCGACGCGACCGGTTCGGCCACGCCCGCCTCCAGGCCCGCCGCGCTGAACAGCCCCGCTTCGGGAGCCTCGTGCGGTCCGACCCCGGTGGCCATGAGAGTGCCCTCGGCGAGCCCGAAGCAGGGCATGAGCGCCGTGCGCGCGAAGCCGGCCGGGGCGAAGTAGGCGGCGAACCGGTCCAGGGTGTCCGCGCGCACCGGTTCGGCCCCGTTGAGCGCCAGGCGCCAGTTGCGCAGGTCCAGAGTGTCCCGCTGCTCGGGAGTGATCCTGCGCAGGCACTGCTCGTAGCCGAAGTTGGGGGCGGCGCTGAGGGTCGCGCCGGTGCGGGAAAGGGTGTCGAGCCACAGCAGGGGACGCTGCACGAAGGTCTTCGGGGCCATGAGGTGGGCGGGGAAACCGCCGTACATCGGATGCAGGATGGCACCGATGAGTCCCATGTCGTGGTACGGCGGCAGCCACGAGACCATCTGCGCGTCCGCACCGTGCTCCAGCCAGGTGTGCATCGCCCGCAGGTTGTGCATCAGGTTGGCGTGGGTGACCACGACGCCCTTGGGTGTCGAGGTCGAGCCGGAGGTGTACTGCAGGAAGGCCGCCGCCTCGGTCGTGGCGTCGGGTTCCCGCCAGCCGTCGGCGATGTCGGGCGCCAGCTCCTCACTCGCCGTCCACTCCAGCCCGGCGAGCCCCGCGACGCTCGGTTCGGCCTGGCCGGCACGGACCGTGTCGAGGACCGCGCGTGTGGTCAGGGCGTGACGGGCGCCCGAGTCGCGGACGACGGCGGCCAGCCGGGAGGCGGTGCGGCCGGCTCGGGTGCGGTCCGGCGGGTAGGCGGGCACGGCGAGGGCACCGGCGTACAGGCAGCCGAAGAACGCCGCGATGTAGTCGAGGCCCGGCGGGTGGAGCAGCAGCACGGGTCGGCCGGCGACCCCCTGGTCCTGCAGGTGTGCCCCGACGGTGCGTGCGCGTGCGTCGAGTTCACGGTAGGTCAGTGACGTGTCGGTGCCGGCGCTGTCGGTGAGGAAACGGTAGGCGAGCGCGTCGGGACGCGTCTCGGACCACTGCCTCAGCAGCGCGGCAACCGTCTGCGCGGCAATCGTCTGTGGGGCGCCGCCGCCCTGACGCGGGGTGCCGGTCGGAGCTGCTTTCACGATGTTCCCCTCTTCCGCCGGTCACCGGCCGGTGCCGGCGCTCCCCGCGGTGGACCGGTTCGCGGCCCCGCCGAGTCTGCGGTGGTCGACCTTGCCGTTGGCGTTGTGCGGCATGGCGTCGAGACGCCGTGCGATGTGCGGGACCATGTAGGTGGGCAGCAGGGCGGCACAGTGCCGCTTGAGCTGGATCAGGCCCGGTGCCTCGGCGCCTTCGCGGAGGGTGTAGTAGAGCGTGAGACGGCCGCCGCCGTGACCGTCGGTGACGAGGACGGCCGCCTCGGCCACCGACGGGTGCTGCTGCACAGCCGCCTCGATCTCGCCGAGTTCGACCCGGTAGCCGGAGAGTTTGACCATGCGGTCCTTGCGCCCCCGGTAGACGAGCAGCCCGTCCTCCTCGTAGCTGACCAGGTCACCGGTGGGGTGCAGCCCCTGGCGGTGCTGATCGGCCACCGGATCCGCCGTGCGCCGCCAGTACCCCGGTGTCACGCAGTCGCCGCCCACCACGAGTTCACCGATCGCGCCGGGCTCCGTCAGGGCGCGGCCCTGCTCGTCCACGACGTGCAGCAGGGCGCCGGGGACGGGACCGCCGATGGGGACGGGTGCCGTGCGGTGCAGGTCCTCGGGGCGGACGCGGTGCCAGGCGCACACATTGGTCTCGGTGGGGCCGTAGAGGTTGTACAGCGCCGCATCCTCGGGAAGCAGCCGGGCCAGGGCGCGCAGTCGTGGCATCGGGAACACCTCGCCGGCGAAGAGCACGTGCCGCAGGCTCTTCGCCCCGTCACGGGTGAGCGCGCCGGAGGAGGCGAGCAGGCCGAGTGCCGAGGGCACCGAGTACCAGACGCTCACCCCGTGCTCCCGGATGCCCCGCGCCAGCGCCGTCACGTCCTTCGCCTCGTCGTCCGGGACGATCCAGAGGGCGGCACCCGAGGTGAGTGCGACGAACAGGTCGAAGGTGCTCAGATCGAAGCTGAACGAGGCGTGGTTGGACAGGACGTCCCCGGGGCCGACGCCGAACTCCGCACGGCACCAGCTCACGAAGGAGACGAGGTTGCCGTGCGAGATCCGCACACCCTTGGGTGTGCCGGTGGAACCGGAGGTGTACAGCAGCGCGGCCAGGTCGTGCGGGCCCGGTGCGGGCAGGGTGCCGACGAGGCGTACGGCCGCTTCGGCGAAGCCGGCCCAGGAACGCACCGGGACACCGCCGACCGCGTCGGGCAGGTCCTCGCCCGCTGCCACGACCGTCCGGACCGAAGCCGGGAGCGGCCCCTGACCGAGCAGCTCCAGGTGGCGCCGGTCGGTGAACAGCACCACCGGCTCGGCATCGGCGAGGATGGTCCGCACCCGGGCGACGGGCTGCCCGCCGTCGAGCGGAACGTAGGCGCAACCGGCCTGGAGGGTGGCCAGGATCGCCTCCGCACAGCGCGGATGCTTGTCCGTCCAGAGGGCGACCCGGTCGCCGGGACGGACCTCCAGCTGGTCCACGAGACGGGCCGACACCGCGTCGACCCGGGCCCGGACCTCTCCGTACGTCGCGGCTCCCGGCCCCACGAAGGCGGGACGCGTCTCCGATCCGGCACTCTTCGGCGGCAGGCGGAGGGCCACCCGGGACGCATCCGCTCCTGCGCGTGGCTCGCGGGTGCTCATCGTGCCTCCGGCAGGACACCGGTCTCGCGGGCGGCGTCGGTGAAGATCTCGGTGGCCAGGTCCAGGTCCTGCCGGGTGTGCTCGCAGGTGACACTGACGCGCAGGCGCGCGTCGCCGAGGGACACTCCGGGAAAGACGACGGTCTGGCAGAACAGACCGCGGGCACGGACCGCGCGGCCCATCTCCATCGTCTTGCGTTCGTCGCCGATGACGATCGGCAGGATCGCGCTCTGCGAGTGCTCCAGGTCGAAGCCGACGTCCAGCAGGTTGCCGCGCAGCACCTCGATGTTGGTCCAGAGCTGCTTCAGCCGTTCCGGCTCGGTCTCGATGACGTCGAGAGAGGCGATGAGACCGGCCGCGACGCCTGCCGGGATGTTCGCCGCGAAGACGTAGGAGTTCGCGTAGTAGCGCAGGTACTCGATCACGTCCTCGTCACCCACGACGAACCCGCCCATGCCGGCCAGCGCCTTGCTCATGGTGCCGAGTTCGAGATCGACCTCGCCCTTGAGGCCGAAGTGCTCGGCGGTGCCGGAGCCACGGGCCCCGAGGACGCCGGTGGAGTGCGCGTCGTCGATCAGCACACGGGAGCCGTACGTCTTGGCGAGCCGGACGATCTCGGGCAGGTCGCAGATGTCGCCGTGCATGCTGAACACGCCGTCGGCCACGACGAGGGTGCCCCCGTCGGACTGATCGGCGGTGCGTGCGAGGATCCGCTCCAGGTCCGCCATGTCGTTGTGCTGGTAGATCTTGCGGATGCCGCCCGACAGCCGGCCGCCGTCGACGATGCTCATGTGGTTGAGCCGGTCGACCACGAGGGTGTCGTAGTTCTTGACCAGGGCGGAGACGGTGCCGAGGTTCGCGGCGTAGCCGCCGGGGAAGACGATGCAGGCGGAACGTTGCTTGAAGGCCGCGAGCCGTCGTTCCAGCTCCTTGTGCAGCATGTTGGTGCCGCCGATGAAGCGCGAACCGGTGTGGGTGGCCCCGTAGGCGCGGGTGGCGTCGCACACCGCCTCCACGACCCGCGGGTGGTTGGCGAGGCCCAGGTAGTTGTTGGAGGCGAACATGAGGAACTCGCGTTCCCGGCCGGTCAGTTCGTCGAAGATCACGGCTCGGTTGCTGCTCCGGGACCGCAACGGCATGCCGTACCAGTACAGGTGCTGCTGTTCCCGCCCTCGCAGGTAGGAGCGGAAGCTGCGGGTCTTGGCGAACAGGT
Source organism: Streptomyces sp. MNU76 (assembly GCF_020982545.1). Taxonomy (GTDB): domain Bacteria; phylum Actinomycetota; class Actinomycetes; order Streptomycetales; family Streptomycetaceae; genus Streptomyces. The sequence continues at coordinate 106,469 of NZ_JAJKLK010000024.1, forward strand.
CCCGGTCGCGCTGCTCGACGAAGTCCTTGGTCGAACGGGAGTCCCATGCGCCGTCATGGGCACCGGGTTCGGGTTCGGAGGCGGTCGTGCGGCGGGCCGAGGCCAGCACGGTGACGAGTTCGCGCAGCGTCGTGGCCTGCACCGGGCCGAGCAGCGATGCGTCCAGGCCGAGAGCGTCGGCGGTCTCGGCCACCACGGAGGCGAGGATCACGGAGTCGATGCCCAGCTCGCTCTCCAGCGCGGTGTCCAGGCCCAACTGGTCCCTGCGGTAACCGGTGTGGTGCAGGGCGGCGGTGAGCACGGCTGCCAGCACCGGGTCCTCGGGGGGTGCGTCGGTCTGTCCGGTGACCGCCGTGTCCGCCGGTGCGCGTCGGTCGGTCTCCGGCAGGCGCAGGACGCGGCCGAGCGCGTCGACGAGGTCTCCGACGGTGGCCGACTCGGCGAGCGGTCCGTCGGCGGTACCGAAGCGCTCGCGAACCGTCTCCAGGATGGACTGGAGCGTGATGGAGTCGATGCCGAGCTCCGCCTCGAAGTGACTCTCCGGCAGCAGGTAGGACCTGTCGTAACCGGTGTGGTCCGCGATGATCTCCACGACCCGCTCGTACAGCCGGGCGGTGTCGAGCGGGTCGTCCGTGCCATGCGTCATGCCGCGTTTCCTCCTTCACCTTTCCGGAGACGGTCGACCAGTTCGGCGATCGCATTGACGGACCGGAAGTTCTTCGGCGATATCTCCTGGACGGGAATGCTGATCCGCAATTCGCTCTGCAGGTAATGGACAAGATCGAAGATTCCTGCGGAATCGATGATGTTCAGTTCCGTGATCGGTGTGTCCGGCTCGAGGCTTTCGGCGTCGCCGTCCATCCAGACGTCGACGATGTAGTCGGTGATCAGTTCCCGAGAGGTCATTGCCGTCCTTGGTTCGGTCCTGCGGTGGCAGGGCTGTCGAGCCGGATCCCGCCGCCCTCAGCCCCTGTCGACGGCGGGCCAGGTGAGCGTGACCGCCCCCCAGGTGAGCCCGCCGCCGAAGGCGGCCAGCAGCACACGGTCGCCGGGACGCAGGGCGCCCTCGGCATGCGCGTGGTCCAGGGCCAGCGGCAGGGAGGCCGCGGCGGTGTTGCCCACCTCGGCGATGTGGCTGTAGCTGCGCTCACGTGGCAGCCCGATCTCGTCGGCCAGCCGCAGCAGGATGCGGTGGTTGGCCTGGTGGCCGACGAGCCGGTCGATGTCGTCGATGCGCAGCCCGGCCCGGTCGAGGGCGGCCCGGATGCTCTGTCCCATCCGCTCCACGGCGAGCCGGAAGACCGTCTTGCCCTGCATCGTGAAGTAGTAGCCGTCGGTGGCCGTCTCCGCCGTCTCCGCCGGTGCCGGTGGGCCGCCGCGCGGCACGGTGATCAGGTCCTGGCCACTGCCGTCACTGCCGAGTGCGAACGGCCCGAGGGCGCCCGGCTCTTCCGGATGCCCCGCACGCAGCACGACGGCGCCGGCTCCGTCGCCGAAGATGACGGAGGTGGCGCGGTCGGCCGGGTCGAGGATCCGGGAGAACGTCTCCGCCCCGATCACCAGTACGTGCCGGGCCGTACCGGACGCGATGAGGCCGGACGCGGTGGCGAGCGCGTAGAGGAATCCCGTGCACACCGCCGAGACGTCGAAGGCGGCCACCTGCCCGAGGCCCAGCTTCTCGGCCACGGTCGGGGCGGTGGCGGGGCAGGGGCGGTCCGGTGTGGTGGTGGCCACCAGGACGGCGTCGACCTGCGCGAGGCCGGCCGACTTCAGGGCGAGCGCTCCGGCTCCGGTGGCCAGATCGGAGGTCAGCAGCCCCTCGGGGGCGACGTAGCGCTGCCGGATACCGGTCCGGGTGCGTATCCATTCGTCGGAGCTGTCGAGCCGGGCCGCCAGTTCGTCGTTGGTCACCAGCCGGGGCGGTAACTGGCTGCCCAGCCCGGCGAGAACGGCTGCCGGGGTCATCGGTCGTCTCCGGTACGGGCGGCGGCTCGGCGGGGCGTGCGAGCACGGCGGCAGGTGGCCAAAAGTGTGACTCCTCGCAGAGCGGTGCGGCCGAAAAGGCCCTGACCGGTTGGAGTCTTCCGGCCAACGCTGACCGTCCGCTGACCGATGCCTGACCGGACCACTGGTCAGGCATCGGTCAGCGGACGGTCAGCGGGTGTGGGGATAGTTTCCGCCAGTTGTCGCATCCCACCCACCCAGCGGAAAGGCAGAACACCTTCATGGGCGCTGTGTACGAAAAGCTGGTCGACCTGCTCGTCAATCACTTCGCGGTGGCGCGGGCGCAGATCAGGCCGGATGTCACGTTCGAGGAACTCGACATGGATTCGCTGTTCGTCGTCGAACTGCTGCTCGTGATCCAGTCCGAGTTCGACGTGGAGATCCAGGACGACGCGGTGGGCCGGGCCGACAGCATCGGGCACCTGGCCGGCATCGTCGAATCCGGGATCGGGGTCGCGCCGTGACGTCCGGTGACAGCATCGCCGTCACCGGACTCGGTCTGGTCACCGCGGCCGGTATCGGCACGGACGTGACGTGGAAGGGCGTGTGCGACGGCCGGTCGAAGGCCACCAGGAACCCGGTGCTCGCCGATCTGCCGATCGACATCTCCTGCACCGTGCCGGACCTCGACCCGGCCCGGCACGTCGGACCACGTAGCCGGCTGACCCACGACCGCTTCATCCAGCTGGCGATCGTCGCCGCCCGTGAGGCCGTCGCGGACAGCGGCCTCGACCCGCTCACCTGGGACGGCGCCCGGGTCGGCGTGGTGATCGGCTGCGGCCTCGGCGGCATCACGACCTTCGAGAAACAGCACCGTCGCCTCCTGGAGAAGGGGCCCCAGGCGGTCTCCGCCCTGCTGCTTCCGATGCTGGTGCCGAACATGGTCGCGGGCCATCTGGCGATGGACCTGGGCACCACCGGCCCCAACTTCGTGACCGCCAGCGCCTGCGCCTCCGGGGCCACGGCCATCGGCACCGCCGCCGGGCTGCTGCGGGAAGGCGTCTGCGACGTGGTGCTCACCGGTGGCACCGAGGCGAACGTCAGCCCCCTCATGGTGACGGGGTTCGCACAGATGGGTGTGCTCTCCCGCCGGGTGGACGATCCCACCGCCGCCTCCCGTCCGTTCGACGCGGCCCGCGACGGCTTCGTCATCGGCGAGGGCAGCGGCGTACTCGTGCTGGAGCGCGAAGCGGATGCCCGGGCGCGTCGTGCTCCGGTGCGGGCCCGGCTGGCCGGGTACGGTGCCTCCGCCGACGCCCACCACATCACCACTCCCGAGCCCGAGGGGCGCAGTGTCCGGCGCGCCCTGCGGGACGCGCTGGCGCAGGCCGGGGTGAGGGCCGACGAGGTACGGCACGTCAACGCGCATGGCACCGCGACCAGGATCAACGACGCGATCGAGGCACGAACCCTGCGCGCGGTGTTCGGCGACGGTGTGGCCGTGACCTCCACCAAGGGGGTCCTGGGCCACACCCTCGGCGCCGCCGGCGCCATCGAGGCCGCCCTGACCGTGCTCGCCGTCCAGCACTCCACCGTTCCCCCCACGGCGAACCTGGAACAGCTGGATCCCGACCTCGACCTGGACGTGGTCTCCGGCACGGCCCGCCAGACGAAGGTCGACGTGGCCGTCAGCAATTCGTTCGGATTCGGGGGCCAGAATGCCGTGCTCGTCTTCACCGCCGCGTAGGCGCTGCTTCGGCCACCGCCGCGTCAGGGCGGGGGAGGTGACGGCGTCCCATGTCCTTCGTTCTTCCCGAGCGGGACATCGCCGCGCTTGAGAGGCGCGTACAACGCGCCCTCGACACCGCCGATCCCTCGGCGCTGGCCGTTCTCGGATTCGGTGAGGTCACCCTCGTTCTGCGCCTGGACACCCCGTACGGCTCGTTCGCGTGCAAGCGGCTGCCGGTCTTCCCCTCCCACGAGAGCTTCAGGCGCCACGAGACGCTGGTCGCTGAGTACGTCGAGCAGCTGCAGAAGGCCGGCGTGCGCGTCGCCGACACCCGGCTGTGGCACACCCGGACGCCCTCGGGCAAGGTCGTCGGGTACTGCGTGCAGGAGGCTCTGCCCGGCGACCGGCTGTGCTCCCGGCTGCTGCACACCGAGGGCCACGCATGGGCCGGCGACTTCTACGCGCGCTTCCTCGCCCTGGTCGAGAAAGCGGTGACCCCCGGCGTCGGGCTGGACGCTCAGGCGTCCAACTGGATGGATCTCGACGGGGAACTGGTCTACCTCGATGTCACCACCCCCCTGCTGCGAGACGCACGGCGGCGCGAACGGCTCGATGTGCGGCTGTTCTTCACCTCGCTCCCCTGGATTCTGCGCGACGCCGTGCGGGTGTCCCAGACCCGGGCGATCTTCGACAAGTACTACGAGCCGCGCGGCGCCGTCCTCGACTTCCTCGGCAATCTGCACAAGGAACGGCTGTCGCGGCTGGTTCCGGGTTTCCTGGCGCAGAGCGAGGGCCGTTTCGACGCCCCCGTCACCGCCGACGAGGTGGCCGGCTACTACCGCGAGGACGCCCGCATGTGGGAACTGATCCAACGCCTGCGCCGGGCGGACCGCTTCTGGCACCGCAGGATCCGGCGGCGCACGTACCCGTTCCTGCTGCCGCCCGATGTCGACCGCTGAGGCCGCGGCGGCACCCGGCGAGCTCCGGCCCCGGACGGACACCGGCCCACTCGTTCTCGATCCGGACGTGCCGCTGCGGGTGCTCCGGCCCGCGCCGGGGCTGGCCCTGAGTGTGGTGTCGCTCGCCTGGCTGCGCGCCGCCGGGGACGACGTCCGCGCCCGGCTGACGTCGTGGCACCTGGGACCGGAAGAGGCGTCCTACGTGGGCACGCTCGCTCTGCGGCGTCGGCGCGAGGAGTGGCTGGCGGGCCGGATGGCGCTCAAGTACGCCGTGCGCGCCCACCAGGAGCACTCGGGGAGCACGCCGGTCGCCTGCCGTGACATCCGCATCGGACGCGTGACGCAGGGCTTGCGCGCCGGGAAGCCCGTGACCGACCTGCCGGTGGAGGTGGGCCTGACGCACTCCGGGGACTACGCCGTCGCGGTGTGCGGGCCGGGCGCGGTCGGAGTGGACCTGGAGCGTCCGCGCACCGTCTCGCCCCCGCTGGCCCGCATCCTCTCGGCTGACGGCGAGAGCGCGGGTGCGGACCTCGCCGGGCAGCGCCTGCGCGTCATGCCACTGCTCCTGCGCTGGGTGTGCAAGGAGGCCGTCCTCAAGTACTACGGGTTCGGTCTGCGCGTCGACACGCGCGAGGTGCGCCTCACCGGGTGGCACGAGGACGGGCGCTTCGCCTGGCGGCCGGGCCCCGAGCTGCTGCGACACGCACCCGTCGGCGGCGGCGAGTTGCGGACCCGGGCCTGCGAGCTGGACGGCTACCACCTGGCCCTGGTCTGGAGTGACCCCGCGAGCACGTAGTTCGACAGTCGACAGAAGGTGAGGACCGCTGCCGTGACCCGTCCGTCCGTCGCTCCTGCCCGGCGGTTCGAAGAGGCGCTGGCCGACGCCACCGCGCTGGCCTCGCTCAGTCCTTCCTCCCACAACTGCCAACCCTGGAGGCTCGCCCGGGCGGACTCGCCGGAGGCCCGGCAGGCCGCGGCCCGTTTCCTCGGCATGGGCGACGAGGCGTGCACCGAGTACGTGATTCTCGCCCTGGACCGCGGCCGTGAACTGCGCGCTCTGACCGCGCACGCCATGGAGATGCATGTCAGTTGCGGAGCGTACTGGCGGCTGCTGCGGCGGGCGCTGGCCGCCGAGGGGTGGGCGGCGCTGCAGGTGCGCGCGGTCGAGGCGCTGCCCGAACCGGTCCGGTTCGCCGCGCGGTGGCCGTCGGACTGGACTCCGCTGTGCGTGGCGGCGCTGCGGCGCGACCGGTCCTCGGGGGACGGGATCGACGAACTGTGGGCGCTGGCCCGCGGTCGGCGCACCCACCGTGGGCCGTACCGGAACACCGCTCTCGACGACGGGACACTCGGGGAGCTGGCCCGCACGGTCGCCGTCCCGGTCCGGGCCGACGACCCGCGGGGGGCGGAGAAGGGCGGTGTGACGGTCCGGCACCTGACGTCGAGTCCGGAAAGGTCCCTCTTCGCGGACTTCCTGGCGTCTCACGCCGGGCGCGACTTCAGCCACCCGGCGGCCTGGCGGGAGACCCATGCGTACGTGCGGTGGAACGCCACCGAGGCGCGGCGGCACGGAGACGGCTTCACGGCAGCTCAGCTGTTCGGACCGCTCACGCCGCTCCAGCGCCTGGGCAAGCGCCTCACGTTGGCCCCACCGGTGATGCGGCTCCTGTGTCTGGCCGGCTTCCAGCACCGGCTCGCCGCGCAGCTGGCCGGGCACATGCGGCTTCGGACGCCCGCCGTGGTGGTGCTCGGATTCACCAGGGAATCGCCGGGTGTGGCCGGGCAACTGCGGGGCGGCGAACTGCTGCTGGACTACTGGCTGGCCGCCACGGAGGCAGGGCTGGCACTCCATCCCCTCAGCATCGTCGTGCAGCACGACGACCTGCGCCGCGATCTGAAGGCTCTGCTGGGCCTGGCCGGACGCCCCTTCTTCGTCAGCCGTCTCGGCGTCCCGTCCACCCCGGCGCCCGCGTCCTTGCGGCGCCCGGGTTTCGCTGGATTCCGTTCAATTTGAACTGTCCGGTGTTTGTGTGCGCCCCACGGTGGGAACTTGGGCGCATTCGATGCTATCTCGGCGATATGCAGGCGCCTTCTCATCGGCGTGCGGCCGTGATACCGTGCCATTGAAAGTGCAATATTAAAGGTTGTGATACTTAAGGGGAACAAGTGTCGACGGCCGTTCCGTTGAATAGCATTCTTCAGTTCTTGCACCGTCATTCTGCTCATGGTCTCCTTTGTGTTGCATGATGAGTATCAGATTGCTTGTGTGCTGCGAAAATGCCATCGTCGGAGCGGGAATTCAGGCACTGCTGGGGCGTTATCACCTCGATGTCACCGTGGAGACATCGGTGCGCCGTGCCCTCGCCGTGGCCGCCGAGTCGTCCCCCGAAGCTGTCATCGTCATCTCGCCCCTGCTCACCATCGACGACCGTCACGAACTCGCCGAACTGGCCGAACTCAGCAAGGTGATCCTGCTCTGCCCCCCGCAGAACACCCATCGCGCGCTGGAAGCCCTCCGGGTCAGTGTGCGTGCCGTGCTCTCCGTGGAGTCCTCGGTGGAGGACCTGGTCCACGTGATCAGGACGGTCACCACGGTCAACGTCCTTGTCCTGCCGGACGAGGTCGGCAGGTCGCTGGCGCTCGCCGACGTGCACCTCACCCTGGTGCCGGCCGGGCCGGGTCCCATGCTCACCCGGCGCGAGCGTGAAGTGATGCTGCTGCTGTCCCGGGGCAAGTCCAACGCCGAGATCGCCGAGCGGCTGACCGTCTCGAACGCGACCGTGCGCTCGCATGTGCATCACGTCCTGCAGAAGCTGCACGCGCGGACGCGCACCCAGGCGGTCGCCATCGCCTACGAGTCGGGCCTCATCAGCAGGATCGCGCAACAGGTCAGCATGTCCTGATGAAATCGACGGTCCGGGAAGAAAGGGCGCCGGGGACGTTTGATCCCGGCACCCGTTCAGGATGTGCGTGCCTCAGTCCGCGGAGTACCCCGGTTCGATCCGCTCCCCGGAGATCTCGTCCACGACCGAGGCCATGGTGTCGAAAGCGGCCACCAGGCGCCGAAACGTGTCGGTCGCCATATCCCGCTCGAAGTTTTCCGGACTGGTCACCGAGATGACCTCGAAGTATTCGTGGGGCGCATTCGCATTCGCGTCAGCATGTGTCGAGACGCGGTGCACTGCAAAGGAATGCAGGCTTTTGAGGTCGGCGGCAGCGCGGTAGTCGCTTTCCCGCACCCAGGTCTCGAACCGGGCGGGGTCGACGCCCTCGTGGAGCCGGATGCGGTGAACGATGACATGCATGATGTCCTTGCCTCTCTGCTCAGCGCCTGTTTTCCCGGCGGCGACTGCCCAGGCGCAGTTCGCGGGCGATGTTGTTCTTCTGGATCTCGTTCGTCCCGGAGAAGATCCTGGCCGGCAGGGCATCACGCAGCAGGGTTTCCGCCTCGCCGTCCAGGAGGCCCAGCGCGCCGCGCAACTGGATCGCGTCGAGGCCCAGTTGCACCGCGGCCTCGCTGACCGCGAGTTTGGCGAGGGCAGGGCCGACAGTGCTCTCGCTTCCCGCGTCGATTCCGCGCGCCGACCGGTACAGCATCAGCCGGGCCGACTCGTACCGCGCCAGCATGTCGACGACCCGGTGACTCACCGCCTGGAATCCGCCGATGACCGTGCCGAACTGCTCCCGCTGCCGCACGTGATCGATCGTGGAGTCCAGGACCCGCCGCATCACGCCCAGATAGATGCCGAAGAGGCAGGTTCGCTCCCATTTCATCGACGTGGAGAAGACGACCGCGCCCGAGCCCTCCGAACCCAGCACCTGGGCCGCGGGCACCACGCAGTCCGTGAAGCGCACGTCCGCCATCGGCGATCCTCGCAGCCCCACCTTGTCGTAGGTCGGCCCGACGGTCAGGCCCGGAGTGTCGGCGGGCACCAGGAAGGTGGTCAGGCCGAAGAAGCCGCCCCCGGCCCGGGTGGCTGCCTGCACCACGAAGAGGTCCGCCACCGGGGCGTTGGTGATGAAGCACTTGCTCCCGTTGAGCAGGTACTGGTCCCCGTCGCGCAGGGCGGAGGTCTCCAGGCTCAACGCGTCGGAACCGGCCGCCGGCTCTGTGACGGCATGGGCCGCGATCGATTCCCCGGAACACAGGGCCGGCAGCCAGCGGTTCTTCTGCTTCTCGCTGCCGAACTCCACGACGGGCATGACGGCGGCGAACAGGTGTGCTGCCATGGAGAAGGCGAAGCCGGTGTCGCTGCTTCCCTCACCGAGCGCCTCCATCATCGCCGCCGCCGCGACGGCGTCCAGACCGCTGCCGCCGTACTCGACCGGGACGCTGCTCCCGGCCAGTCCCTGCTTGCCGGCCAGCTGCCAGCGGCGGCGGAATTCGTCCGGGTCGGCGGTGGCCGGCCCCGCGAGTTCACGGCGGGCGAACCGCACCACCATGTCGCGCATCTCCCGTGTCTGCGGGTCGAGTTCGGGGTCGAAGTACACGTTCATCGTGGCCTGCCCTGGTATTCCTCAAGGAGAAGGTGGTAGTTGATGCCGCCGGTGCCGAAGGAGCTCACGGCAGCCCGCCGCGGACGTCCGTCCGGGGCCTCCCAGGGCGCGGCATCGGTGCGGATACGCCCGGGAACGCGATCGAGGGCCAGTTCGGGACTGAGGGTGCGCAGACCGGTGTTGGGTGGGACGGTCGCGGTACGCACCGCGTGCAGCGCGCGCAGCAGTCCGGCCCCGCCGGCCGCCGCGAACGTATGGCCGAAGAACGACTTGGCGCTGCCGATGTCCAAGGGGCGCCGACGTGGTACGGCACCGTAGACCTGGGCCACCGCCGCGATCTCCACTCGGTCGCCGACGCGCGTGCCGGTGCCGTGCGCCTCCAGATAGTCGACGTCGGAGGGTTCGAACTCGACCTGGTCGAAAGCCTGGAGCATGGCCGAGGCCTGGCCCGTGATGTCCGGAGCGATCAGCGACCTCGCGTCGTTGGAGGCGCCGATGCCGCGCAGCAGGCCGTGGATCGGGTCGCCGTCCCGGAGCGCGTCGTCGTACCGCTTGAGCAGGAACAACGCGCAGCCGTCTCCGGGTGAGAAACCGTCGGCGGCCTCGTCGAAAGGGGTGATCCGCCCGTGCGACAGCAGGCCGAGCGAGGAGCACAGCACCATGTCGCGGGCGTTGCAGGGCAGTTCCACACCACCGGCCACCGCGTAGTCGACCGCCCCCGAGCGCAGTCTGCCGACAGCCAGGTCCAGCGCGGCGAGTGACGAGGCGCACGCCGCCTCCACCGCCACGGGCACGGCGTCCAGGTCGAACTCGTTGGCGATCAGTGCCGCGACACCGCTGGCCAGGCAGCCGTCGAGCGCGTGTGTGAAGTCCGTGCCGGCCACGGTCCGGTCCCTCACGAGCCGCAGCACTTCCCGTCTGGTCCGGGCGGCCAGCGCGCCGAGGGTGTCCAGGCCCTCGGCCACTTGTTCCAGTACATCGACGCAGAGCAGGGAGTTGAGGCGGCGCTCGTTGTGCAGCCCCAGGTTGCTGCCGACCGCCACCAGACCGGAGCCCGGCGGGCCGCCGGGCGGGTACCCGCGCCGGGCGAAGAGTTCGGCGGCGACGTCGAGCGCCACCCGCTGGGCCGCGTCCAGCGCGGCGTAGCGGCTCGGCGGGAGACGCAGACCGGGCGGCGGCCCGTCCGGCACCGGCACGGACGCACCCTGGTCGGTGTAGGAACGGTCGAGGCTGAGGGCTCCCGGCGCGTAGTAGATGCTCCGGTCGAAGACGTCGTCCGGCACCGGACCGACCATGCTGCGACCGGCCAGCGTGCGTGCCCAGAACGCTTCGGCATCCGGGCAACCGGCGAAGCGTCCGGCGAAACCCACCACGGCGATCGGTATCGGCCCGTCCCTGCTCACCGTCCCGGCCCCGGTGACCGCCCGGAGATCCTCGGCCGACGCACCGCCACCGCTGTGCGGGGTGCCGTACTCCTCCATGACGACATGGGCCACGGTCCCGGTCAGCGACGAACCGACGAGCGCCGCCCGGCGCGGCCCGCCGCCGGACGGCGCCGGCCAGCCCTCGGTCCCGGGCACCGCGCGCAGGGCACCGCCGTGCGGCATCCGCGACCGCGTGCCACCGCCGGGCAGCCTGCGGTGATGCAGCGCCAGCGCGATCTTGCTGAGGCCGGCGAGTCCGGCGTTCGCGAAGGTGTGCCCCAGCCGGTCCCGGACCGAACCGACCGCCACGGAGCCGGGCGCCGCGCCGGTGAACGAGGCAGTGAGCGCCCGCTGCTCGGCGTGCGACTCGCCGGCGACGCCGGACCCCGCCGCTTCGACGTACTGCACCGCCTCGGCCGCCGCCGCACAGGTCGTACGTCCCGCGACGGCCGCCTCCTCCCACAGCCCGTCCCGGTCCGGGTAGCGGAAGGCGCCGGGGCGCCCCTCGTGCCGCAGGACACACGACCGCACGGTGGCGTACACACGGTCGCCGTCCTGTTCGGCGGACGAGAGGCGTTTGAGCAGCAGTGCCCCGACACCCTCGCTGAACGGGCCCGTGTCGCACGGTGCCGTGGCACCGGTGGACTCCTCCTGCCCCAGCCCCTTGGCGGCGAAAGCCCGCGCGACGAAAGGGCCCTCGTGGCGCTGCCCGGTGATGAGCAGGACGGCGTCCGACAGACCGGCACGCAGACTGTCCATGGCGTACGCGAGGCCCAGGTACGACGTGACATCGGCGGACTCCAGCGCCAGCGTCCTCCCACGCAGCTTGAAGGCGGACGCGACCCGCGCCGGGATGGAGCTGACGAGCTCGCTCACCCTGTCGTGCGGCGACGCGCCGAGCCGCCGTATCAGCGCGGCGCGGAACTCCTCGGTGGTGTCCGCGTTCGTGTCCGACGCGTGTCCGCCGTGCTCCGCGAGCGTCCGCCCCAGTTCGACGGCGTAGCGAGCGCCCTCGATCCGCAAGGCGTTGGCGTACTGGCGGTCCAGGCCGAAGCAGGTGCCCACCGTGACATCGACGCGATCCGAGGGGAGCGGTCGCCGGTCATAGCCCGCGTCCTGAAGACACTGGCGGGCCGCCTCCAGAGCCAGGAGCTGCATCCGGGACATCGTCCCCGTCTGAGCGGGTGGAATCCCGAATCCGGCGACATCGACCTCGATGTCGCCGAGTCCGCCCGCGGCGGGAGCGGGGGCGCCGTCGGTCGCCGGGGCGGTCAGCAACCGCCAGTACTGCTCGGCCCCCCGAGCAGCCGGGTACAGCGCCCCGATGCCGACCACCGCGATCGCCTCGGGAATCACCGAGGGACCGCGCCCTTCGGAACGCACACGCGACCCAGAGGCCATGACGAGACTCCCACTCTCTGTTCCGCAGGACGCGGCGCTCAGGCGCCGTCGATGCGCCGCCGACCGCGGAGGGCGGCGCGGCGTGCCGGCCCCTCACACGAGGCCGGCATGCGCCAACGCGGGATCCTGAGCCAGGATCTCCGCGTGCCGGCGCTGGAGCAGTTCCCCGGGCCTGATGCCCAGTTCCTCGTCGAGACGCTGCCGGGCCAGCCGGAACTGCTCCAGGGCGTCGCTCTGGCGCCCGACCTGGTACAACGCCAGCATGAGCAGATCGCAGAAATGTTCCCGCAACGGGAACTGGGCCACCAGCCGGTGCAGTTCGGCGATCGCCCGAGCGTGGTCTCCGAGCATGATGCGAGCCCGCACCTGATCCGCCAGGGCGGAGAGACGTCTTTCCTCGAACAACCGGGCGGCGCTGCGGCAGCGCAGCCCGTCGCCCGCGTCCAGCAGGGCCGGACCACGCCACAGGAGCAGCGCGGAGTCCAGCAGACGAAGTGCCCGTTCGGGGGCGTCGGCCAGCGTCGTCGCGGCCTGGGACGCCAGGTCGAGAAACCGATGCCCGTCGATGTGCTCGCGCGGGACGTCCAGGACGTAGCCGTTGGGTACGGAGCGCAGCACGGTGGTCCCTGAGCCGTACCGCCCGCCATCGCCCCTCAGCACCCTGCGTACCCGGGTGGCATGTGCCTGCATGGCGTTGCGGGGATTGCGGACGGTGTCGCCCGACCAGAGTTCGTCCGCCAGATCCGTATGGGAAACCGCCTGGCCCGCTTCCAGGGCGAGGACGGCGAGCATGGTCCGGACTTTGCTGGATCCCACACCGTGCGGATGACCGTCCGTGAACACGGATATCGGACCGAGAAGATGGATAGCCACAACGTCCCCTCGCATGCTGGTACGTGATTTCATCGGCGATGGCCGACCATGCATCCCTCTCGCGACTACTGACCCGCGGTCAGCGAGTCATTCACAGCCGCTCCATCGTCGCAGGGTGCTCGGAGCAAGGTCATCGGTCGACCGGACCGATTCGGATCTGCACGGAAGAATGAGGCAGCAGGCGTGTGTCGACTCTTCATGGAGGGATGCGCCCCCATCTCAACAGAAGATGTAGACGGACGCGTTCCGCTTGGAGGACTTCGGCGAACAGGCGGGTACCGAGCGCCGCCACCCCTACGTCCTCGCCGAGCTGCACCCGCCCGTACCCGAGGCCGAGCCTGACAGGCAGGGGGACACCCTCGGGGGGCTGCAGCGGATGATCGACGCGGCGCACGGTCGTCGCGCAGTTCCGAGCCGCCTGCCTGGCCCGCCCGGACGAGAGAGATTCCAAGCGGTGGCGGCCGAACTGAAGGCAGAGAGTGCGGAGTTCAGCGGATTGTGTGAGCGGCGGGACATCGAGGAGGCCGGGCAGATCCGCAAGGAGATGAACCACCCGGTGCTCGGGTTGCTGTGCTTCGAGTGCAGCGTGATGCGGCTGCCGGCGCGGCCGGACCCGTCGATCGTGCTGCACACGCCGCTTCAGGAGGCGGACGCCGCGGGCGAGCCGGAGTGGCTGGCGTCGCCAGAGGGGCGGCGCGGGGCGATGTACCCCGTGGGGGGACAGTGGCGGTGCCGCTTCGCCGGGGCGTGGCGTGATCGACAGCAACCACAGCCGTGCCCACCACCCGCCCTCTCGGCGCCTGGCGCCGAGGTGAGCCGGCGCGACCGGCGCCAAGGGCGCCGCGAAGCTCGGCGGCGCCCTTCATGGGGAGGGTGGCGCGGTCGCTCAGGGGGTTCCGACTGCCAGGGCTTTGAACTCTCTGGGGAGGTCCGCGCGCCTGGTGACGTTGAGCTTGCGGTAGACGCGGGTCAGATGCTGTTCCACCGTGCTGATGGTGACGCACAGTTGGTCGGCGATCTCACGGTTGGAGTTGCCCAGGGCGGCCAGGGACGCTACCCGTCGCTCCGCCGCGCTCAGGGGATCGCGTGGAACGGTGCCCGGGTCGGGCGGTCTCTCCTCCCTGCCGCGCGGCGGCAGAGAGGGCTGCAGATGTTCGGCGCCGCACACATCGGCCAGGTGCAGCGCCTGGTACAGCGCTCGCCGTGCCTGTTCCGCCTCACCGATCGCGCGCTGCGCGGAACTCAACGCGGCCAGTGCCCGGGCCAGTTCGAGCCTGTCCCCGGTGAGCCGCAGGACACTGACTGCTTCCAGCAGCAGGCTCGCCCGGCGCCGCGGTTCGGCTATCTCGGCGAGCAGGCACATGGCGACGCCGCGGCTGCGGGATTTGGCGCTGCCGGGGCGGGCCAGCTCCGCGTCCGCGAGTCGGCGGACCTGGTCCCGCTGCCCGAGGCGCAGATGCGCGGCCGCCGCGCCGCTGCGCCAGGGCAGGAAGGACGGCAGATCCATGTCCCAGGCGCGGGCCTGGTCGCCGCAGCGCAGAAAGTCGTCCAGGGCCGCGTGCACCCGGCCCGCGGCCAGGTGGTGATGGCCCCGGGCGTAGAGATACTGCAGGCCGTACCGTGACTCGGAGATCGCGTCCGGTACCGAGTGCCGCAGGTACTCCTCGGCGACGTCGTCCGCCCCCATGGCGGTCGCGGCCAGGACGAGCGTGCTCAGCGGCGCACCGACGGCGACTCCCCAACTGCGGGGCGAGAGGTGGGTCATGGCGGAGCGGGCGAGGGTGCAGGCCTCGTTCAGATCGCCCTGTCGCAGGGCCAGTTCGGCGCGGATCGCGGTGAGCTTCGCCTGCCAGGTGGGCACCTGCCGGGCGGTGGCCTCCTGCAGGAGCTTGGCCGACCAGACGGAGGCCTGGCCGAGCCGGTCCGCGTAGACGAGCGAGAGCAACGCCGACTCCAGCGCGTACAGACTGCTGTCGTCCAGGGGGCAGGAGCGCAGCACCTGTTCGGCGCTCCAGGCGCTGGACTCGTCGCCGCCGTTGCGCAGTGTCGAGCCGAGGACGGTCTCGGCGAGCAGGACGGGTCTGGCGGCCGTGGGTTCCCTGCTGTCGCGGATGCCCGGGCCGTCCTCGGCGGCGGGGAGGAGAGGCACCATCGTGGGGTAGCGGTTCCGCAGCCACTCCCTGTTTTCCGTGAACAGGCCGTGGGGGCCCGGGACCTTCGGGCCCAGCGCGCGGATCACCTCGGCGGCCTCGTCGAAGCGCCCGTGCCACAGCAGGGCACGGGAGAGCGGCACGGCCAGCTGGGCGGGCAGGACGCCCGTCAGCAGCGCTTCGGACAGCGGCCCCAGACGGGGCATCACCATGGAGGGGTTGAGCTGCCACTCCAGCCGCGCGAGCATCATCGTCGTGAGCGCCTGCTCGCGTGCGTCGTCGGAGCCGGACAGCGCCAGTTCCAGGCACTCCAGGGCGAAGCCGACGTCGCCGCTTTGGCGCGCCTGCTCGGAGGCGTCCATCAGCACGGGGACTGCCCAGCAGGGTGGCACGTGTCGCGCGGCGACGAGATGCCGGGCGACCGTGGGTGTCGGAAGTCCCTCATGGTGGAGTAATTCCGCGATGTCGAGTCGCTGTTGGGTGAGAACGCCCCAGGGGATGTCGTCCAGGACGGCCGACCGTGCCGCCGGATGACGGAATCGGTTGCCGTCGACGAGCCCGGCGGCCTCCATGTGCCGCAGCGCGTTCGCCACCGAGGACGGACCGAGTTGGAGCAGGCGGCCTATGCGGTCGGGGGAGGAGCAGGAGTCCAGCAACGCCATCGTGCGGGCCACGCCGAGGACGTCCGGCTCCCGGCCGTGCAGACAGGCGAGCACCGCTTGCGCGAACTCCTCTCCCGCGGGCGGGACTTCGGACCCGGCGTCGCCGTCACCGGCACCGTCCACCAGCCGGTCGCGGTGGTCCCTCAGCAGAGCGTGGACGAGCAAGGGGTTGCCGCCGCTGAGGGAGTGGTAGGCGGGGCCGAGGGCCTGTGCCTCCTCCGTGCCTAGGGCCTTCTTCGTGAGCTCGGTCGTGCCCTCCGGGGACAGGGGAGCCAACCGGACACGCCGGTAGAAGGGATGGCGGAGCAGTTCGGTGCTCAACAGCGGGGGACAGTGGCGGGCACTGTCCGGGCGGCTGAGCACCAGCATCACGGGCGCGGATCTGGTGTGCGGGAGCAGTTGGAGCAGACAGCTCAGGGAAGCGGAGTCGGTGTGTTGAACGTCGTCGACGCAGAGCAGCAGGCCGCCCGCCCCGGCCGCGTGCAGCAGCGCACGGCACAGGCCGCGGGCGACATGGGCCTGCAGGGCGGCCGACTCATGACGGGCGGGCGGATCGGAGGCGAAGCTGTTCTCCAGGACGGTCATCTGCGTACGCAGCTGGGCGGGCAGCGAAACGTCCCGGACGAGTTGATGGACGATACCGAACGGGACGTCTCGCTCCTCTTGCCGGCCGACTGCTCGCAAGACCTCGGAACCGGTCGCGGACGCCTCCTCGGCAAAGGCATAGAGCAACTCGGACTTGCCGATGCCTACGGAGCCGCTGACGAGGACGACGTGTCCATTGCCGCGACGGCTGGCCGCGAGGAATTCGTGTAACGTGAACAGTTCATCTTTGCGGTCGATCAGTATCATGCGTGTACTCTTTGCAGCACGTCGGAATTCTATTCGTAAACCGGCGAGTAAATTTCCGGAGGCCTGAAGTTTCTTTGCAGAGTCTTAGTAGAGCCCCTCGGGAGCCGACGAAGTGGTCTGTAGTGGAGTCACATTTGCGACTCCGTCGGACGGCCATCTCGAGCCGGTGTCGTAACGCAGCGCCTGGTCGCGTTCGAGGATGTTGGGAAGGAACAGGTCTTCGTGCAGCACGGTCAGTCGAACCTGTCCTACGGTGCCGTATTCCACCGCCGTTGACCAGTCCTCTTTGCGTACGACATTCATTGTCACCTGCGGGTAATTCGGAACATAGGGCATGAGTTCGGCGTTCTGCTCGACGGGCAGGCCCGCCGCGTTGCCGAAAGTGTTGCCGTAGCTGCGACCGCAGATGCCGTCGTCCATCGCGGCCTCGAAGCCGCGGTACATGTCCGGGCTCAACTGCGTGCCGCTCAGCCGCACCCCCCGCAGCGGTGCGACCAGGTCGGGATGGCGGCGCACCAGCGCCTGGAAGAGCGCGGGGGTGGTGTTGAGGTAGTCGATCCGGCCGTGGGTGAGCACGTCGGCGACCTGCTCCAGCAGGTGGGTGGTGTACTCGGCCGCGTCCGCCAGTCGGCCGGCCCGGATGAGTCGCTTGACCCAGCGCGGGTCCATGTCGACGGCGTACACCTGTCCGGCGTACAGATCCGACACCTCCCACACGCCGTTGCCGATCAGATGCGGTCCCGTGGGGGTCGCCTGGAGCCAGGTCCGCCCCTGGGCGAACCCCTCGGTGACGAAGGACCAGCGGCGCCACGCTCCGCGGTGCAGCAGCATGGCGGGCGTGTAGAAGACCCGGCAGGGCGTGCCGGTGGTGCCGCCGGTGTCCCAGACGCGGCCGGTCAGCGGGCGCGGCACGGCGAGCGGTACGAGGTCCGTCGGGTCCTGGGAGCGCAGGATGTCCACCGGAAACGGGCCGAACGCTGCGAGCTGCTCATAGCGGGTGATGTCCCGTGCGTCGAAGTCGAGTCGGGCGGCGCGCCGCAGCCAGTACGGGCTGCCCGTCTCCGGGTGGAAGTGCCGCGCCACCACTTTCCGGGTCCATGCGTCGAGGTCGGTTTCGAGCCAGCCCTCGATCAGCGTGTCGCACTCCGTGCCCCGCACGGCGGGCGACACGTCGGCCGGCGCGCTCACCGGGCCCGCGCCGGCGAAAGGTCTATGCCGAACTCGTACACACTGGTCAGCACCTGCTGGATGTGCTCCGGCTTGTCGACGTGCACCACCGGGAACGGGAACCTGAGAATGCCGTCCGGGATCGAGCCGCCCATGACGAGGCCGAGGCGCACGCCCTGGTCCTTCATCTCGTCGCAGACGTCCACCAGGCTGATCGGGTCCGTGGGGTTCCGGTCGAACAGATCCCGTACGTCCTCCGCCGTGGTCAGGGTCTTGCGCTCCAGGCAGGAGACCAGCGGCAGTTCGGGCGCCCTGAACGGCATCGCGTCGATGTACGGCGCCATGAACTCGCGGAAGTGACCGCGCAGCGGCGAGTGCACGGCGATCGGCCGGTCCGGCAAGGGGGCGACGGTGCCCGGCGGAAGGTCGGCCGCCAGCGCGTCCAGCGCCCTCCGCTCGCCCGACAGCATCAGGATCCGCATGGCCCCGTCGGCCGTCGGCCCGAAGTCCCCGGACAGATGCACCCCGGCCCGGCCCTCGCCCCGGTACGCCGCCACCAGATCGGCCTCGGCCGGCGCGAACGCCAGCGCGAGGCCCTGCTCCGGCTCCTCGGCGGACAGTTCGGGTGTGTGACGGGCGTGCGCCAGCATCTCGAACAGTTCCCGCCGCCCGATCGAGCCCGCCAGGCAACTCGCCGTCATGGCGCCGAGGCTCAGTCCGCCCAGCACCGCCGGGCTGAGCCCGTGCTCCGCCAGCACGTCGTGGATGCCGAGGGCGAGTGCCGTCTCACGGATCGTCCCGGCGCTCTGCCGCTCCTCCTGGGGCTCCGGCAGCTCCCCCTCGAGGATCTGGCCCACCGTGAGACCTGTCCACTGCGAGACCTGCTCGTACAGGTCCCACATCACGGGATGGGCCCCGTACATCTCCAGACCATGCACTTCCGTGCCGACTCCGCCGCCGAACAGAAAGCCCAATGTCATGGCCGACTCCCGCGTATCTCGAACAAGAAAAGACGTGAACAGGACATGGTGCACTCGGTGTGTCAACTGTGCGACAAGGCGGTCGAGACCACTGATGTGCAGCTACCGTACCCATCGCCCGGCCCCGCGAAAAGAGTCATCTGACTCTGTCTCGAGCCGCCGTCGGGTGTCGCGGGCCGCGCTATCGAAACGCTATGCGGGACTGTCAGAGTTCTTCCGTGGCCCGAGTAATTCCTCTTGCCCGGATGGCCGGGAAGCCGGAAATGGAAGAAATGCCGAACAAGGACGACGGGGATCCCCGCACGCCGATTGCGGTCGTCGGATACTCCTGCCGACTGCCCGGCGCGCCCGACCCGGAGACGTTCTGGCGGCTGCTCGCGACGGGCCGGCACGCCATCACCGAGGCGCCGTCCGACCGCTGGGACGCCGACGCGATCATGTCGGCCGGGGCGGCACCGGACGCCGAACGCGTGCGGTGGGGTGGCTTCCTCGACCGGGCCGACCTCTTCGACGCCTCCTTCTTCGGGATCTCCCCCCGCGAGGCCACCGCCATGGACCCCCAACAGCGCCTGGTGCTGGAACTCGGCTGGGAGGCCCTGGAACACGCCGGCATCGTCCCCGGCACCCTGGCCGACAGCCCGACCGCCGTCTTCGTCGGCGCCGCCACCGACGACTACGCGACCCTGCGCGCCCGCCTGGGTGCCGCCGGCATCACCCGTCACACGGCCGTCGGCACCCAGCGCACCATGATCGCCAACCGGCTCTCCCACGCCCTCGACCTGCGGGGGCCGAGCCAGACCGTCGACAGCGGCCAGTCCTCTTCTCTGGTCGCCGTCCAACTGGCCTGCGAGAGCCTGCGCGCCGGCGACTGCACGGCCGCCCTGGCCGGCGGCGTCAACCTCAACCTCGCCCTGGACGGCGCGCTCGTCGCCGCCGGCTCCGGCGCCCTCTCGCCGGACGGGCGATGCCACACCTTCGACGAATGCGCCAACGGCTATGTACGCGGCGAGGGCGGAGCCCTGGTCGTCCTCAAGACCCTCGACCGGGCCATGGCCGACGACGACCCCATCCGCTGCCTGATCCTCGGCGGCGCCGTGAACAACGCCGGCAGCGCCTCCTCAGGGCTGACCGTCCCCGACGAGAGCGCCCAGCGCGAGGTGATCCGGCTCGCCCACCGGCGCGCCGGGACCCGCCCCGACCAGGTGCAGTACGTCGAACTGCACGGCACCGGAACGAAGGCCGGCGACCCCGTCGAGGCCGCGGCACTCGGCGCGGCCCTCGGCACCGCGAGGACACCCGGCAGGCCCCTGGCCGTCGGCTCCGCCAAGACCAACGTGGGCCATCTGGAGGCCGCCGCCGGTGTCGTGGGCCTGCTCAAGGTCATCCTGTCCATCGAGTACCAGGCCCTTCCCCAGCCTCAACTTCACCGCCCTGCCCCCCTCGGTGCCCCTGGACCGCCTCAATCTGACGGTCCAGCGAACTCGCGCCCTGGCCCCACGACGACCTGCCGAGGACCGCGGGAGTGAGCTCGTTCGGCATGGGCGGCACCAACTGCCATCTGGTGCTGTCGGACTGGCGCGGCCGGGCACTCCCGCGGCCCCGACCCGTCGTACGCCCGCTGCCCGCCCCCGTCGCCCTCTCGGGCCGCGACGAGTCCGCCCTGCGCGCCCAGGCGGCACGCCTGCTCGGCCACCTCGCCGACCGCCCCGAACTCGGGACCGGCGAGATCGCGTACTCCTGCGCCACGACCCGTACCCACTTCGCGCGGCGCGCGGTCGCCCTCGCCACCGATCGCGACGACCTCCTCGCGTCGATCGCGGCCCTGGCCGAAGGCCGCCCCGCGCCGCGCCTGGTGGAGGGCACCGCACGCGAGGGCGGCCTCGCGTTCCTGTTCACCGGGCAGGGCAGTCAGCGACCCGGCATGGGCGCGGCGCTGCACGCCACCTTCCCCGTCTTCGCGGACGCCTTCGACGCGGCGTGCGAGGAGATGGACCGCCACCTCGACCGGCCACTGCGGGACCTGGTCCTCGACAGCGGAGGCACCCCCGACGCGGCCCTGCTCGACCGGACCCGCTACACCCAGCCGGCGCTCTTCGCCTTCGAGACCGCCCTCTACCGGCTGCTCGAACACTGGGGTCTGACTCCGGACGCCGTACTGGGCCACTCCGTCGGCGAACTGGTCGCGGCACACGCGGCCGGCGTACTGGACCTGCCGGACGCCTGCTCGCTCGTCGCGGCCCGAGGCCGTCTGATGGACGAACTGCCGGGCGGCGGCGCCATGGTGTCGGTCCAGGCGTCCGAGGAGGAACTCGGCCCCGAACTGGCCGAGTTCGCAGGCCGGGTCGCCGTGGCCGCACTCAACGGACCGGCCTCGACCGTGCTCTCCGGCGACGAGAGTGCCGTACTGCGCCTCGCCGGACGCTGGCGCGACCGCGGCCGCAGGACCAGACGACTGCGGGTGAGCCACGCCTTCCACTCACCCCACATGGACGGCATGCTCGACGAGTTCCGCCAGGTCGCCGAGAGTCTCACCTACCGCACACCGCACCTCCCCGTGGTCTCCAACCTGACCGGCCGGACCGCCACCGAGGACGAACTCCGCTCTCCCGACCACTGGGTCCGCCACGCCCGCGACGCGGTCCGCTTCCTCGACGGGGTCAGGACCCTGCACGCCCGCGGCATCGTCCTCCACCTGGAGATCGGGCCGGACGCGGTGCTCTCCACCATGGCCCGCGACTGCGCGCCCGACGGCGCCGACCAGCTCTTCGTCCCCGCCCTGCGGAAGGACCGCGACGAAGGGGCCACTCTCTGCTCGGCGCTCGCGGAGCTCCACGTGGGCGGCGCCACCGGGACCCTGAACCAGCTCTTCGCCGGCTCCCGAGCATGCCGCGTCGCCCTGCCCACCTACGCCTTCCAACGGCAGCGCTACTGGCTCGGCTCCCCCGGCGCATCGCTCCCGGAGGGCCCGGCCGCGCGGGAACTCCCGTCGCCGGAACCCGAGATGGCCTCCCCGACCGACCCCGGCGACCGCCGAACCGCATCGGCGGAGCTGGTGCGCGCACACGTGGCCCACGTCCTCGGCCACGACTCGCCCGACGCCGTGCGGATCGGCACCTCCTTCAAGGAACTCGGCTTCAGCTCGCTCATGGGCGTCGAACTGAGCGACCTCCTCAGCAGATCGACCGGCACACGCCAGCCCAGCACCCTGATCTACGACCACCCGACACCCGAGGCCCTGATCCGGCACCTCGGGAACGCGCCGGACGGCGACATCCCGGCCCCGGAGGCCCTCACCCAGGCGGGTGTGGGGAGCCGGTGGCGGTGGTGGGGATGGCGTGTCGGTTGCCGGGTGGGGTGGTGTCGCCTGCGGGCTGTGGGAGTTGGTGGCTGAGGGTCGGGACGGTGTGTCGGGGTTTCCGGTGGACCGGGGTTGGGATGTGGAGGGGTTGTTCGATCCGGATCCGGATCGGCCGGGGACGTCGTATACGCGGCATGGCGGGTTTTTGCATGATGCGGCGGAGTTCGATGCGGAGTTCTTCGGGATCTCGCCGCGTGAGGCGTTGGCGATGGATCCGCAGCAGCGGTTGTTGCTGGAGTCGTCGTGGGAGGCGGTGGAGTCGGCGGGCATCGATCCGCACGCGTTGCGGGGCAGCCGCACCGGCGTCTTCGCCGGCACCTTCACCTTCCGGGATTCCGACAACGGCGTCACGCTGCCCGACTCCTCCGAGGGGCGTCGGCTGACCGGTGGTGCCGCGAGTGTGTTGTCGGGTCGGGTGGCGTTTTCGTTGGGGCTTGAGGGTCCTGCGGTGACGGTGGATACGGCGTGTTCGTCGTCGTTGGTGGCGGTGCATCTGGCGGTGTCGGCGTTGCGGGCGGGGAGTGTTCGCTGGCGTTGGCGGGTGGGGTGACGGTGATGTCGTCGCCGGGGACGTTTGTGGAGTTTTCGCGGCAGCGTGGGTTGTCGGTGGATGGGCGGTGTCGGTCGTTCGCGGCGTCGGCGGGTGGGACGGGGTGGGCGGAGGGGTGGGGCTGCTGGTGTTGGAGCGGCTTTCGGATGCCCGTCGTCTTGGGCATCGGGTGTTGGCGGTGGTGCGGGGGAGTGCGGTCAATCAGGACGGTGCGAGTAATGGGTTGACGGCGCCGAGTGGGCGGGCGCAGGAGCGGGTGATCCGGGCGGCGTTGTCGGCGTCGGGTGTGGCTGCTGTTGATGTGGATGTGGTGGAGGCGCACGGGACTGGGACGCGGTTGGGTGATCCGATCGAGGCGCAGGCGTTGCTGGCGACGTATGGGCGGGAGCGGTCGGCTGGGCGGCCGTTGTGGTTGGGGTCGTTGAAGTCGAACATCGGGCATGCGCAGGCGGCTGCGGGTGTGGCTGGTGTGATCAAGATGGTGATGGCGCTTCAACAACGTGCGTTGCCGCGGACGTTGCATGTGGATGAGCCGACGCCGCTCGTGGACTGGGCCTCGGGTGGGGTCGAGTTGCTGACCGAGCAGCGGGAGTGGGAGGCGGTGGCGGGGCGTCCGCGCCGGGCGGGGTGTCCTCGTTCGGGATCAGTGGCACCAACGCCCACCTCGTCCTGGAGGAAGCGCCTCCCGCCCCGGAACCGGAAGCGACCCCCGAGCCGGCGCCCGGAACGGTCCTGTGGGCGTTGTCCGGCCGGACCGAGCAGGCTCTGCGCGCGCAGGCGCGGCGGCTGCGTGAGCATCTGAGCGTGACGCCCCGGGCGGGACTCGCCGACGTGGGCTTCTCGCTGGCCACCACGCGCGCCGCGCTGGAGCACCGGGCGGTGCTGGTCGGCGACGACCCGGACCGGATGCTCGTGGATCTGGCGGCGCTCGCGGACGGCGACCCGCCGTCCCGTGTGCCGTACGGCGTGCCGAGCGGAGGGAAGACGGCGTTCCTCTTCACCGGGCAGGGCAGCCAGCGCGTCGGCATGGGACGTGAACTCCACGCGCGGTTCCCGGTGTTCGCCGAGGCACTGGACGAGGTCTTCGAGGCGTTCGGCGACCGCCTCGGGCGGCCGCTGCGCGATGTCGTCCTCGCCGGGGCGGACTCCCCGGACGCCGCCCTGCTGGACCGGACCGTGTTCACCCAGGCCGGGCTGTTCGCCGTGGAGGTGGCCCTCTTCCGGCTCGTCGAACACCTCGGAATACGGCCGGACCGGGTGGCCGGACACTCGGTCGGCGAACTGGCGGCGGCCCACGCCGTCGGAATGATGTCGCTGCCGGACGCGGTGACCCTGGTCGCCGAGCGCGGCCGTCTCATGGAGGCGCTGCCCGAGGGCGGCGCGATGGTCTCGGTCCGGGCGCCGGAGGAGGAGGTCGCCGCACTGCTGCGCGGCCGGGAGACGCGGGTGGCGATCGCCGCCGTCAACGGCCCGCTCTCCTGCGTGCTCTCCGGCGACGAGGACGCGGTCGTGGAGATCGCCGGTGAGCTGTCGGCGCGCGGTCGCAGGACCAGGCGGCTGCGGGTCAGCCATGCCTTTCACTCGCCCCGCATGGATCCCATGCTGGAGGAGTTCCGCCGGGCGGCTCAGGGGCTCGACCTGTCGGCGCCCGCCGTACCGCTGCTGTCGGACATGACGGGACAGCCCGTCACCGGGCCGGCCGACGGCAGCCCGGCCGACGCGGACTACTGGGCGCGGCACGTCCGGGAGACGGTGCGGTTCGCCGATGTCGTACGCGCGCTACGGGCGGACGGAGTGACGACGTTCGTCGAGATCGGACCCGACGCCGTCCTGACCGCCATGGGCCGCGACTGTCTCCCCGACGACGAGGCTGAGGACGCCCGGGTGGAGTTCGTTCCCCTGCTGCGGCGTGACCACCCCGAGGAGCGGACCCTCGCGGAGGCACTCGCCCGGCTCCACGTCCGAGGCGTCGGCCCCGACTGGGCGGCGCTGTTCGCCGGCACGGGCGCCTCCCGCGTCGACCTGCCGACGTACGCCTTCCAGCGCAGGCGCTACTGGGCGAGCGCCGGACCGGTCACCGCCGGGAACGCTCCCGCGCTCGGCCTCGCCACCGGCGGGCATCCCCTCCTCGGTGCCGCGGTGCGGCCCGCGGACTCCGACACGCTGGTGCTCACCGGGCGGCTGTCCCTGGACACCCATCCCTGGCTCGCCGACCACACCGTCCTCGGCACCGTCCTCTTCCCCGGTGCGGGGCTCGTGGAACTGGCCCTGCACGCGGCCCGCCGCACCGGCTGCGACCTGCTGGAGGAGCTGACCCTGCAGGCACCGCTCGCGCTGCCGGACGAAGGAGCCGTCGAGCTCCAGGTCCAGGTGGCGGGGGCCGACTCCGACGGGCGGCGGTCCGTCACCGTGCACACCCGGCCCGCGCCGGCCGCGGCCCGCGACCAGGAGGACGGCGAGACGGACGGCGGCGACTGGACGCTGCACGCCGTCGGGGTGCTCGCCCCGGCCGCCGGGGCGGTGGCCGATACCGACCACTTCGCGAACTGGCCGCCCGACGCCGAAGCGGTGGACCTGACCGAGTGGTACGACGCGCTCGCCGCACAGGGCTTCGGCTACGGCCCCGCCTTCCGCGGGCTGCGTGCCGCGTGGCGACGCGGCACGGAGGTCTTCGCCGAACTGGCCCTCCCCGAGGAACAGGCCACCGCCGCGGCCGGGTACGGACTGCACCCCGCACTGCTCGACGCCGCGCTGCACGCCATCGAACTGGGCGCCCTGCCCGGCGGCGACGAGACCCGGCTGCCCTTCGCATGGAGCGGGGTACGTCTGGACACGGCCGGGGCCACTGCGGCACGCGTCCGGTTGGCACCCGCCGGACCCGACGCGGTCACTCTGGCCTTCGCCGACGCGGCGGGTCGTACGGTGGCGTCGGTGGGCGCGCTGTCGCGGCGGCCGGTCTCCGCCGAGCGACTCCGCGCGGCCCAGGGCGGGGGAGGCGACCCGCTGTACCGGGTGGAGTGGACTTCGCTGCCCGGCATCGCCGGTCCGGGCTCCGGCGCGATCCCCGAGCGGTGGGCGGTCGTCGGCGACGCGGCCGACGCGGCCCGCATGGCCGGAACACCGACGGCCGCCGGTGCCGAGGTCCCGACCCATCCGGACCTTCCGGCGCTCGCCGAGGACATCGACCGTACGGCGGCCGTCCCGGCCGTCGTCCTGGCACCGCTGACCGGCTCCTCCCCGGACGGTACGGACGCGGCACGGGCCGCCGGGCGTGCGCTGGCCCTGGCCCAGGGCTGGCTGGCCGACGAGCGTTTCGCCGCCACCCGTCTGGTCGTCGTCACCCGGGGAGCGGTCGCCGCGGGGCCCGACGAGGACGTGTCCGACCTCGCGCACAGCGCTGTCTGGGGGCTCGTCCGCTCGGCACAGACCGAGCACCCCGACCGGATCACCCTGCTCGACCTCGACGACGAACCCGCCTCACGGCGGGTCATGGCGGCGGCCCTCGTCGCCGCGGAGGCCTCGGGCGAAGCCCAACTCGCCGTCCGCGCCGGGCGCGTACTCGTCCCCCGCATGACACGTGCCACGACGCCCGCGCCCCCGGGGCCCGGTGAGGGGCCGTGGCCGGCGGACGGCACCGTACTGATCACCGGTGCGACCGGCGCCCTGGGCGCCGCCGTGGCCCGCCACCTGGTCACCGAGCACGGCGCACGCGACCTGCTGCTCGTCGGCCGACGGGGCGACGCCGCCCCCGGCGCCCTCGAACTCCGCCAGGAACTGGGCGGGTTGGGGGCCAGGGCCACCCTCGCCGCCTGTGACGTCGCCGACCGCGCGGCGCTCGCGGAACTGCTCGCCACGGTGCCCGCAGACCGTCCGCTGACGGCCGTCGTCCACGCCGCCGGTGTCCTGGACGACCGTGTCTTCGACGCCCTCACTCCTGAGAGCCTCGAAGCGGTCCTCCGACCGAAGGCGGACGCCGCCCGGCACCTCAGCGACCTCACCCGCGATCTCGACCTGGCCGCCTTCGTCCTCTTCTCCTCCGTGCAGGGCCTGCTCGGCGGCGCGGGACAGGCCAACTACGCGGCGGCCAACACCTACCTGGACGCCCTGGCACAACATCGGCGGGCAGGCGGTCTCGTGGCCACCTCACTGGCCTGGGGCCCGTGGGCGGAGGGCGGCATGGCCGCCGGGCTCGGCGAGACCGACCGCCGCCGGTTCGCCCGCGTGGGCATCCACGCGCTCACCCCCGGCCAGGGTCTGCGACTCCTCGACACCGCGCTGGCCTCCGGCGACGCCTGCTCGGTGCCGCTCGCCCTCGACACCGCCGCGCTACGGGCCGCCGGCACCGGCGTACCGCCGTTGCTGCGAGGGCTCGTCCCGGCGCGCATCCGTGAAGCGGCGGGCTCCGGCCCGAGCACGTCCGGCGAAGCGCCGGGCGCCCGGCTCGTGGCCCGGCTCGTCGAACTCGACGCCGCCGCTCAGGAGAAGCAGCTGCTCGCCCTGGTGCGGACCGAGGCCGCAGCCGTCCTGAACTACGACCGCGCGGAGACGGTCGACGCGCGCCGGAGCTTCAAGGAACTCGGCGCCGACTCCCTCAGCGCCGTGGAACTGCGCAACCGGCTCGGCAGGGCGACCGGACTACGGCTGTCCGCGACCGTCGTCTTCGACCATCCGACCCCCACCGCACTGGCCGGACGGCTCCGGGCCGAACTCTTCCCCGCCGCAGGCCCGGACGTCACGGAGAGCGGGGAGGACCGGGCACACGACACGGTCCCCGACGGACCGGATCCCGCGGCCGACGCGGAGGAACTGGCCGCCGAGGAACAACTGATCGACGCCATGGATGTGGCGGAACTGGTCCGGATGGCCCGCGAAGGCATCGAGTCCTGAACAGCACTGGGAGAAGAAAGCTCATGACCCGAACGCCGTCGTCCTCGTCACCTTCTTCGTCAGCTTCCTCCGACGCGACCGTCGTGGAGGCGCTCAGGGACGCCCTCAAGGAAACCGCCCGGCTGCGCCGCGAGAACCGGCAACTCCAGGCGGGTGTGGGGGAGCCGGTGGCGGTGGTGGGGATGGCGTGTCGGTTGCCGGGTGGGGTGGTGTCGCCTGCGGGGTTGTGGGAGTTGGTGGCTGAGGGTCGGGACGGTGTGTCGGGGTTTCCGGTGGACCGGGGTTGGGATGTGGAGGGGTTGTTCGATCCGGATCCGGATCGGCCGGGGACGTCGTATACGCGGCATGGCGGGTTTTTGCATGATGCGGCGGAGTTCGATGCGGAGTTCTTCGGGATCTCGCCGCGTGAGGCGTTGGCGATGGATCCGCAGCAGCGGTTGTTGCTGGAGTCGTCGTGGGAGGCGGTGGAGTCGGCGGGCATCGATCCGCACGCGTTGCGGGGCAGCCGCACCGGCGTCTTCGCCGGAATCATGTACCACGACTACGGACCCGCACTGCACGTACCCGCCGGAGGCGTGGACGGCCAGCGGCTGACCGGCGGTGCCGGCAGCGTTCTGTCGGGTCGGGTGGCGTTTTCGTTGGGGCTTGAGGGTCCTGCGGTGACGGTGGATACGGCGTGTTCGTCGTCGTTGGTGGCGGTGCATCTGGCGGTGTCGGCGTTGCGGGCGGGGAGTGTTCGCTGGCGTTGGCGGGTGGGGTGACGGTGATGTCGTCGCCGGGGACGTTTGTGGAGTTTTCGCGGCAGCGTGGGTTGTCGGTGGATGGGCGGTGTCGGTCGTTCGCGGCGTCGGCGGGTGGGACGGGGTGGGCGGAGGGGTGGGGCTGCTGGTGTTGAGCGGCTTTCGGATGCCCGTCGTCTTGGGCATCGGGTGTTGGCGGTGGTGCGGGGGAGTGCGGTCAATCAGGACGGTGCGAGTAATGGGTTGACGGCGCCGAGTGGGCGGGCGCAGGAGCGGGTGATCCGGGCGGCGTTGTCGGCGTCGGGTGTGGCTGCTGTTGATGTGGATGTGGTGGAGGCGCACGGGACTGGGACGCGGTTGGGTGATCCGATCGAGGCGCAGGCGTTGCTGGCGACGTATGGGCGGGAGCGGTCGGCTGGGCGGCCGTTGTGGTTGGGGTCGTTGAAGTCGAACATCGGGCATGCGCAGGCGGCTGCGGGTGTGGCTGGTGTGATCAAGATGGTGATGGCGCTTCAACAACGTGCGTTGCCGCGGACGTTGCATGTGGATGAGCCGACGCCGCTCGTGGACTGGGCCTCGGGTGGGGTCGAGTTGCTGACCGAGCAGCGGGAGTGGGAGGCGGTGGCGGGGCGTCCGCGCCGGGCGGGGTGTCCTCGTTCGGGATCAGTGGCACCAACGCCCACCTCGTCCTGGAGGAAGCGCCTCCCGCCCCGGAACCGGAAGCGACCCCGAGCCGGCGCCGGAGACCCACCCCGACACCTCCCCGGTGCCGCTGGTGCTCTCCGGCCGTACCCCGGACGCGCTGCGCGACCAGGCACGTCGCCTGCTGCCCCTGCTGCGGGACACCGCCGGGCCCGCCGCCCGCGACCTCGCCCACTCCCTGCTGACGTCCCGCTCGCTGTTCGACCACCGTGCCGTGGTCGGCGGGGACCGGCGGGCATGGGAGGAAGGGCTCGCGGCACTGGCCGAGGGCACGCCCGGCGCGGATGTGGCGCACGGCGAGGCCTCCGCCACCGGGCCGGTCGTGTTCGTCTTCCCGGGGCAGGGTTCGCAGTGGGTCGGTATGGCGGGGGAGTTGCTGGCGGAGTCGGCGGTGTTCGCGGCTCGGATGGAGGAGTGCGAGCGGGCTCTGGCGCCGTTCGTGGACTGGTCGTTGCTGGACGCCGTGCGCTCGGGGCGGGAGTGGGACCGGGTCGATGTGGTCCAGCCCGCCCTCTTCGCGGTGATGGTGTCGCTCGCGGAGGTGTGGCGGTCGTTCGGTGTGGTGCCGGACGCGGTCGTGGGTCACAGCCAGGGTGAGATCGCCGCCGCCGTCGTGGCCGGCGCGCTGTCCCTGGAGGACGGGGCCAAGGTCGTGGCCCTGCGCAGCAAGGCGCTGGGTGTGCTGGCCGGACGCGGCGGCATGGTCTCCGTGGCCCTCGCGCACGACCGCCTGGCCGACCTGCTCGCCGACCGCCCCGGACTGTCGGTCGCCGCCGTCAACGCCCCCTCCGCCGGGGTGGTGTCCGGCGACCCCGACGCCCTGGCCGCGCTGCTCGCGGAGTGCGAGGCCCAGGGCGTACGGGCCCGGCGCATCGACGTCGACTACGCCTCGCACTCCGCCCACGTGGAGGAGATACGCGAGACGCTTCTGGAGGCCCTGACCGGACTGCGGCCGACACCCGCCCACGTGCCGTTGTACTCCACCGTCGAGGGCGGCTGGCTGGACACCGCTCGGATGGACGCCGACTACTGGTACCGCAACCTGCGGGCCACCGTCGGCTTCGCACCCGCCGTCCGCACCCTCGCCGAGTCCGGGTACACGGGTTTCATCGAGGTCAGCCCGCACCCCGTGCTCACCATGGGCATCGAGGAGACCGTCCACGAGACCGGCTGCGAGGCCGTCGTGCTCGGTTCGCTCCGGCGCGACGAGGGCGGGCTGCGGCGCCTGCACCACGCGCTCGGCGAAGCCTTCGTCCGAGGGCTCCCCGTCGACTGGAAGCCGGCCCTCGCCGGCACCGGTGCCCGCCTCGTGGACCTGCCCACCTATCCGTTCCAGCGCCGCCGCTACTGGCTGGAGACCCCGCGGGCGTCGGACCCGGCCGCCCCGGCCGACGACGGACTGTGGCGGGAGATCGAGACCCAGGACTCCGCTGCCCTCGCCGACACCCTGGGGGTCGACCCCGGGGCGGTGGACGAGGTGGTGCCCGCCCTGTCCGCGTGGCGCTCCGAACGGATACGAGGGCGGCGTGCCGACAGCTGGCGTCACCGTGTGGGGTGGCGTCCGCTGACGCTCGCGCCGAGGGCGTCGCTGTCCGGGCGGTGGCTCGTCGTGCTTCCGGCGGCCGACAGCGGTGCCGATGTCCTGGCCGCGCTGACGGCGGCCGGGGCCGCACCGGTCCCCGTCGTCGTCTCCGGCCCCGACCAGGACCGGGAATCCCTGGCGACCTCCCTGCGTGCCGCGTCGGGCGCGGAGCCCGTGGCCGGCGTGTTCTCGTTGCTGGCCGAGGAGACGCGCCCGCACCCCGCCCAGCCCGACGTGCCCGCTGGGCTGTCCCTGACCCTCGCCCTCGTCCAGGCGCTCGGCGACACCGGGACGGACGCCCCGCTGTGGTGCGCGACCCGGGCCCTGGCGGCCGTGGGCGGCGGCGAGCGGCCGGGAGCGAGTGCGCAGGCCGCGGTCGCCGGACTGGGCCGGACGGTCGCGCTGGAACGGCCCGGCCACTGGGGCGGCCTCGTCGACCTGCCCGCGGCGCTGGACGAGCGGGCCGCGGACCGGCTGGGCGCGGTCCTCGCCACCGTCACCGACGAGGACCAGGTCGCCGTGCGCTCCTCCGGCGTGTACGGCCGCCGCCTGCTCCCGGTCGGTCCCGGCCGTCCGGCCGAGGCCCGCCACAGCCCGAGCGGCACCGTACTCATCACCGGCGGCACAGGAGGGATCGGGGCCCAGGTCGCCCGCGAACTCGCCGAGCGGGGAGCCGCCCACCTGCTGCTGCTCAGCCGCCGCGGACCCGACGCCCCCGGCGTGGACGCACTGCGCGACGAACTCACCGCGCTCGGCGCGCGGGTGACCGTCGCCGCCTGTGACGTCGCCGACCGCGCGCAGCTGACGGCGGTCGTCGCCGCGATCCCCGAGGAGGAGCCGCTCACCACGGTCGTGCACGCCGCCGGGGTCCTCGACGACGGCACCCTCGACGCCCTCGACCCGGCCCGCCTCGCCACCCTGATGCGCGTCAAGGTCACCGCCGCGCGCGCCCTGCACGAGGTCACCGACGGCATCGGTCTCGCCGACTTCGTCGTGTTCTCCTCCTTCATGGGCGTCCTCGGCAGCGCCGGCCAGGGAAACTACGCCGCCGCCAACGCCGCGCTCGACGCCCTGGTCGCCGAACGCCGCGCCGCCGGACTGCCCGGCACGTCCGTCGCCTGGGGCGCCTGGGCCGGCGGCGGCATGGTCGACGACCGGATCGCCGACCGCCTCCGCCGCCTCGGCATCACCCCCATGGAACCCCGGGCGGCCGTCCGGGCCATGACCGCCGCCCTCGCGGACCACGACGAACTCTGCGTCGTCGCCGACGTGGACTGGCAGCGCTTCCGCGAGGCCGTCGGGCTGCGCGCCACGGCACTGCTGAGCAGCCTGCCCGGAGCCGTCGGCGCGCGGACCCCGGCACCGGCCGGACCCGCCGAGCAGGACGGGCAGGTGCGCGGGGAGCTCGCCGCGCTCCCCGCCGCCGAGCGGTCCCGTCACATCACCGACCTCGTGCGCACGCACGCCGCGACGGTGCTGCGCCACGGCGCGGCCACCGACATCGCCCCCGGCCGGGCCTTCGCCGAACTCGGCTTCGACTCCCTCACCGCCGTGGAACTGCGCAACCGGCTCGGCACGGCCACCGGACTGCGGCTGCCCACCACCCTGCTCTTCGACCACCCCACACCCCAGGCACTTGCCGCCCATCTCCTCGCCGAACTCGCCCCGTCGGACCCCCCGGCCGAGGAGGCCGGCGCGGCTCTCCCCGGAACAACGGCCGCCGTCGACGGCGACCCGATCGCCATCATCGGCATCGGCTGCCGCTTCCCCGGCGCCGTCCACGGCCCGGACGCCTTCTGGCAGCTGCTCAGCGAGGGACGGGACGTCATCGCCGACTGGCCGGCGGACCGCGGCTGGGACACCGACCGGCTCTACGACCCCGACCCGGACCGCCCCGGCACCACCTACAGCCGGCGCGGCGGGTTCCTCCACGACGCCGGAGGCTTCGACGCCGCCTTCTTCGGGATCTCGCCCCGCGAGGCCCTGGCCATGGACCCGCAGCAGAGGCTGCTCCTGGAGACCTGCTGGGAGACCGTCGAACACGCCGGTATCGACCCGACCGCCCTGCGCGGCCGCCCGGTCGGCGTGTTCGTCGGCACCAACGGCCAGGACTACCCCGGCGTCCTCGACGGCGCGCCCGGCGTCTCCGAGGGCCACGTCATGACGGGCAACACCGCCAGTGTGATGTCGGGCCGGATCTCGTACGAACTGGGCCTCGACGGGCCCGCGCTGACCGTGGACACCGCATGCTCCTCCTCGCTGGTGACCCTGCACCTGGCGGCCCAGGCCCTGCGCCGGGGCGAGTGCGCGCAGGCCCTCGCCGGCGGTGTCACCCTCATGACCACGCCCAAGCTGTTCGTCGAGTTCAGCCGCCAGCGCGGACTGGCCCCGGACGGCCGCTGCAAGGCGTTCGCGGCCGGCGCCGACGGCACGGGCTGGGCCGAGGGTGTCGGCATGCTCCTCCTGGAACGCCTCTCGGACGCCCGCCGCGCAGGCCACCGGGTGCTCGCGGTACTCGGCGGCACCGCCGTCAACCAGGACGGTGCCAGCAACGGCCTGACCGCGCCCAGCGGGCCCGCGCAGCAGCGCGTCATCCGGGCCGCGCTCGCCGACGCCCGGCTCACGGCCGCGGAGATCGACGCTGTGGAGGCGCACGGCACCGGCACCCGGCTCGGCGACCCCATCGAGGCCCAGGCCCTCCAGGCCGTGTACGGGGCCGGACGGACCGCCGACGAGCCGCTGTGGCTGGGCTCGGTCAAGTCCAACATAGGCCACACCCAGGCCGCCGCCGGTGTCGCGGGCGTCATCAAGATGGTGCTCGCCATCGGCCACGGCGAACTGCCCCGGACCCTGCACGCCGACGAACCCAGCACCCACATCGACTGGGACACGGCGGGCCTACGGCTCCTCGGCGAGCCCACGCCGTGGCCCCGGACCGGCCGCCCGCGCCGCGCCGGCGTCTCCTCGTTCGGCATCAGCGGAACCAACGCCCACGTGATCGTGGAACAGGCACCCGACGCGGGCGAGGCGGGTGGCACGGGCGAGGAGGACGGCACGGCCGGAGAGACCGCGACCGGCGGCGCGGGGGAGACGCGACCGTCCACGGCCCGGACGCTGCCGCTGCTCCTGTCCGCCCGGACGCCCGCCGCGCTGCGCGCCAGGCGGCCCGACTGCTCGCCCACCTCGACACGAGCCCCGGCACGCCGCTGCCCGACGTGGCCCTGGCGCTCGTACGCGGACGGGCAGCGCTGGAGCACCGGGCCGCCGTGCCCGGGGGCGACGAGACGGCCGCACGTCGCGCGCTGGGGGCCCTGGCCGCCGGGACATCCGACCCGGATCTGGTCACCGGCCTGGCGGCACCCGGGCGTACCGCGCTGCTCTTCCCCGGTCAGGGAAGCCAGCGGGCCGCCGCCGGAGCCGCGCTGTACCGAGACGAGCCGGTGTTCGCCGACGCGCTGGACGACGTGCTCGCCCACTTCGCCCCCCACCTCGACCTGCCGCTGCGCGACATCCTGTTCGCCGCCGAGGGCGACGAGCGGGCCCCGCTGCTGCACCGCACCCGGTACACCCAGCCCGCGCTGTTCGCGCTCGAGGTGGCGCTGTTCCGCCTGCTGGACCACTGGGGAGTCGTCCCGGACCTGCTCATCGGCCACTCGGTCGGCGAGCTCGCCGCCGCGCACGTCGCCGGGGTGCTGGACCTCCCCGACGCCTGCGCCCTGGTCGCCGCCCGCGGCCGTCTGATGGACGAACTGTCCGGCGGCGGCGCCATGGTGGCGGTCGAGGTCGGCGAGAACGACGTGCTCCGTGTGCTCGGCGGACTCGGCCTCCTCGGAGGGGCCGCCGACGGCCCGGTCGGCATCGCGGCCGTCAACGGACCGGCGGCCACCGTCATCAGCGGTGACGAGGACGCCGTCCTGGGCGCGGCCGAGGAGTTCCGCCGCCAGGGCCGCCGGACCCGGCGGCTCACCGTGAGCCACGCGTTCCACTCCGCCCGGATGGACGGCATGCTCGACGCCTTCCGCGAGGTGGCCGAGAGCCTGACGTACGCCGAGCCCCGCATCCCCGTGATCTCCAACCTCACCGGTGAGCCCGCCTCCGCCGCCGAGTTGTGCTCCCCGGAGTACTGGGTGCGGCACGTGCGCGGCGCGGTGCGGTTCATGGACGGCGTACGGCGTCTGGTGGCCGAGGGCGCGACGACGTTCCTGGAGGCCGGGCCGGGGGGAGTGCTCTCCGCCCTGGTGCCGGCCTGTCTGCCGGAGGACGAGCCCGGTGTGGCGGCGGTTCCGCTGCTGCCCAAGGGACAGCCGGAGGGTGCCTCGGTCGTCGCGGCCCTCGCCCGCCTGCACGTCCGTGCGGTCGCCGTCGACTGGACCGCGGGGCACGAGGACACCGCCGCCCCGCATGTCGACCTGCCCACCTACCCGTTCCAGCACGAGCGGTTCTGGCCGCGCCCGGCCGCGGGGAAGGACGCGGACCGCGCCACCACGGACTCGGACCCCTTCTGGGACCTGGTCGGCACGGCCGACACACCGTCGGTCGCCTCGCTGCTGGGACTCGACGAGCGGGCGCCGCTCGGTGACGTACTGCCCGCGCTGTCCGCCTGGCGCGCGCGCCGGGACCAGGAGGCGGCCGCCGCCCGGCACCACTACCGCGTCGCATGGCAGCCGCTGGCCCTGCCCGCCCGCGTCCGGTTGTCCGGCTCGTGGCTCCTCGCGGTGCCGGACGACCCGGCGGTCACGGAGACGGCCGCCGCCGTGGAACGAGCCCTCGTGGAGCACGGCGCCGAGACGACCGTCGTCCGGATCGCCGTCGGCGCCGGCCGCGCGGAACTGGCCGAACGGCTCCCCGCCGGGGCCACCGGTGTGCTCTCCCTGCTGGCCCTGACCGACCTTCCGCACCCGGACCACGCGCCGCTCGGCGCGGGGCTCGCCCTCACCCTGACCCTGCTCCAGGCCCTCGGCGACACCGGCGGCCGCGCCCGGCTGTGGTGCGTCACGTCCGGCGCGGTCGGGGCGGGCCAGGACACGCCGCCGCCGTCGCCCGCCCAGGCCCGGGTGTGGGGACTCGGCAGGGTCGCCGCCCTGGAACACCCCGACCGCTGGGGCGGCCTGGTCGACCTCCCCGAACGGCTCGACCCCGCCGCCCTGCGCGGGCTGTGCGCGTGCCTGGGGGGCGTGGGCGGCGCCGACGCCGGTCACGGCGACGGTACGACGGACGGGCTCGCCGGTGAGGACCAGATCGCGGTCCGCCCGTCCGGCCTGCTCGGCCGGCGGCTGGTAGGCGCTCCGGAGGGTCTCCCGGCCGCCGGCGGCCGGGTCATCCCCGACGACGATGCCGCCGCCACCGGCGACGATGTCACCCCCGACCGCCAGGTCACCCCCGGCGCCGTACCAGCCTCCACCGGCTGGCGCCCCCAGGGAACCGTTCTCGTCACCGGCGGCACCGGCGGTATCGGCCGACACATCGCCCGCTGGCTGGCCCGGGAAGGTGCCGAGCACCTCGTGCTGGCCGGCCGGCGGGGAACGGCCGCCCCCGGCGCGGCGGCCCTCGTCGCCGAGCTGGAGCAGACGGGAGCCCGGGTCACCGTGGCTGCCTGCGACCTCGCCGACCGGGACGCGACGGCCGCGCTCGTCGAGCGGCTCCGGGCGGCCGGCGACACACCGCGCGCGGTCTTCCACGCCGCGGGCACCGTCTCCGACACTCCCACCGAGCAGTGCACCCCCGCACAACTCGACGCCGAACTGGCGGCCAAGGCCGACGGAGCCGACCACCTCGACGCACTCCTCGCCGACGAACCGCTCGACGCCTTCGTCCTGTTCTCCTCCATCGCGGGCACCTGGGGCAGCGGCGGCCAGGCCGCGTACGCCGCCGCCAACGCGCACCTGGACGCCCTCGCCGCCCGGCGCAGGGCCCACGGGCGCACCGCGCTCTCCGTCGCGTGGGGCCCCTGGGAGGGCACCGGCATGGCCGAGGGCGACGCCGGCGCCGGACTGCGCCGGCACGGCCTCGCCGGCCTGCGGCCCGAAACGGCGCTGACCGCACTCCGCCAGGCGCTGGACAACGGGCGCACCGAGGTCGTCGTCGCCGATGTGGACTGGCGGCGGTTCGTCCCCGTCTTCACCTCCGGACGCCCCAGCAGGCTCCTGGGCGCGCTGCCCGAGACCGCCGGGGCGGCCGGGGCCGCCGAACCCTTCGAGGGCGGGCCCGCGGCCGGCACCGCCGTACCCGAGGACCACGCCGCCCGGTGGCGCGACCGGCTGACGGCCCTCCCCGACGCGGAGGGCGACCGGCTCCTCGTCGAACTGATCACCACCGAGGCGGCGGCGATCCTCGGCCACGAGTCGGCCCAGCGGGTCGACCCCGAACGCCCGCTGCGCGACATCGGCTTCGACTCCATCACGGCCGTCGAACTGCGCAACCGGCTCGTCGCCGCCACCGGCTTCCGCCTGCCGGTCACCGGCCTCTTCGACCACCCCACGGCGACCGGCCTCGCCCGGCACATCCGTGAGGGCCTCACGGGCGCCGCACGGCCCCCCGCCGTCCCGGACACCACCGCACCCCGGCCCCGCACGCCACCGATCCCGCCGACGACCCGCTCGCCGTGGTCGCGATGGCCTGCCGCTTCCCCGCGGGCGTGCGTGCCCCGGAGGACCTGTGGCGGCTGGTGGCCGACGAGGTGGACGCCATCGGCGCCTTCCCCACCGACCGGGGCTGGGACCTGGACTCCCTGTACGACCCCGACCCGGACCGGCCGGGCACCTTCTACAGCTCCGGCGGCGGATTCCTCGACGGGGCGGGCGACTTCGACGCCGGCTTCTTCGGGATCTCGCCCCGCGAGGCGCTGGCCATGGACCCGCAGCAGCGGCTCCTCCTGGAGACCTCCTGGGAGGTGCTCGAACGCGCCGGGATCGACCCGCTGTCGGTCCGCGGCAGCCGCGGCGGCGTCTTCGTCGGCGTGGCCTCCCAGGGCTACGGCACCGGGCCGGGCACGTCGTCCGACGGCGTCGAAGGGCATCTGCTGAGCGGCAACGTCACCAGCGTGGCGTCCGGCCGGATCGCGTACACGCTCGGCATCGAGGGCCCGGCCGTCACCCTCGACACGGCCTGCTCCTCCTCACTGGTCGCCCTGCACCTCGCCGGTCAGGCGCTGCGCGCCGGTGACTGCTCCTTCGCGCTCGTCGGCGGCGCCGCCGTGATGGCGGCCCCGGACGTGTTCGTGGAGTTCAGCAAGCAGGGCGGTCTCTCGCCCGACGGCCACTGCCGCTCGTTCGCCGACGGCGCCGACGGCACCGGCTGGGGCGAGGGCGCCGGCATGATCCTGGTCGAGCGGCTGTCCGACGCCCGGCGCCTCGGCCACCCCGTGCTCGCCCTGGTCCGCGGTACGGCGGTCAACCAGGACGGCGCCAGCAACGGCCTCACCGCCCCGAGCGGCCTCGCCCAGCAGCGAGTGATCCGCGAGGCGCTCGCCCACGCCCGTCTCACCACGGCTGACGTCGACATGGTCGAGGCGCACGGCACCGGCACCGTCCTCGGCGACCCCGTCGAGGCACAGGCACTGCTGGCCACCTACGGCCAGGGCCGCCCGGCGGACCGGCCGCTCTGGCTGGGGTCGCTGAAGTCCAACCTCGGCCACACCCAGGCCGCGGCGGGCGTCGCGGGACTGATGAAGACCGTCCTGGCCATGGGGCACGCGACGCTGCCCAGGACCCTGCACGCCGACGACCCCACCTCCCGGGTCGACTGGTCCGGCGGAGCCGTCCGGCTCCTCGACCGGGCCCGCCCCTGGACGGCCCCGGCCGCCCCGGCGCGCCGGAGTCTCGGCGTTCGGCATGAGCGGCACCAACGCCCATGTGGTCCTGGAGGAGGCGCCCCCGGAGCCGGCCGTCCCGGAGCCGCCGACCGACGCTCAGGACACCGGCGCCCGGCCCGACGACCACGCGTCGCCCGCGCTGCCCTGGCTCCTCTCCGCCCGCTCGCAGCCGGCCCTGCGCGAACAGGCCGCGCGGCTGCACGCCCACCTCACCGACCGACCCGAACTGCGGCCGGCCGACGTCGCCCACGCGTTGGCGACCACCAGGTCCGCCCTCCCGCACCGGGCCGTCGTCGTCGGCACCGGCCGCCGTGAACTGTTGGACGCGCTGGCCGCCCTCGCGGACCGGTCGG
This sequence comes from Streptomyces sp. MNU76, assembly GCF_020982545.1. Lineage (GTDB taxonomy): Bacteria > Actinomycetota > Actinomycetes > Streptomycetales > Streptomycetaceae > Streptomyces. Next base: position 145,089 of record NZ_JAJKLK010000024.1, read on the forward strand.
CCGCGTCCGGAGCCGTCGAGGGACAGGCCCGCGGCGGCGGCCGTACCGTCTTCGTCTTTCCCGGTCAGGGTTCGCAGTGGGCGGGGATGGGGTCGGGTCTGCTGGATGCGGCTCCGGTCTTCGCGGAGCGCGTGGCGCAGTGCGAGCGGGCGCTGTCGCCGTACGTGGACTGGTCGTTGACCGATGTGCTGCGCGGCGAGCCGGGTGCACCGTCGCTGGACCGGGTGGATGTGGTTCAGCCCGCGTTGTGGGCGGTGATGGTGTCGTTGGCCGCGCTGTGGCGGTCCTGCGGTGTCGAGCCGTCGGCGGTGGTCGGGCACAGCCAGGGGGAGATCGCGGCCGCCGTGGTGGCGGGGGCGTTGTCCCTGGACGACGGGGCCAAGGTCGTCGCCCTGCGCAGCCGGGCCCTCGTGGCGCTGGCCGGGGCCGGCGGCATGGTCTCCATCGCCGTCTCCGAGGACCGGGCCCGCGCCCTCCTGGCCCCCCACGGCGACCGTGCCTGCGTGGCCGCCGTGAACGGCCCCGACGCGGTGGTGGTGGCCGGCCGGCCGGACGCGCTCACGGACCTCCTCGCGGCCTGCGAGAGGGACGGCGTACGGGCCCGGCGCATCCCCGTCGACTACGCGGCCCACTCGGACCAGGTGGCCCGGGTCCGCGACGACCTGATCGACGCGCTGGCCGACGTGACGCCCCGCACGGGCGGGACACCGCTGTACTCCACGGTCACCGGCGAACCCCTCGACGGATCGCTGCTGACGGCGGACTACTGGTACCGGAACCTGCGTGAACCCGTCGAGTTCGCGCGGGCCACCGCACGACTGCTGGACGCCGGATTCGACCTCTTCGTCGAGACGAGCCCGCACCCCGTGCTCACCGCCGGAGTCGAGGGAACCGCCGAACGGGCGGGCCGGACCGTCACCACCGTCGGGACGCTGCGTCGCGACGACGGCGATCCCGCGCGGCTCCTCGCCTCGCTCGCCGAGGCCTGGACCACCGGAGCCCCGGTGGCCTGGCCGGACGTCGTGGCCGAGGCCGCGCCCGGCGCCCGACCCGTCCCCCTGCCCACCTACGCCTTCCAGCGGACCCGGTTCTGGCTGCCCACCCCGGGCCGGACCGCCTCGGCGGCCGGCGCGGGCGGCGGCGCCGCACAGGACCGCTTCTGGGCGGCGGTGGACAGCGGCGACCCGGCCGGGCTGGCCGCCGCTCTCGGCGCGGACGCCGACGCCACGCCGGAGGGCTTCGCCCCGGCGCTGCGCGAGGTGCTGCCGGTGCTGTCCGGCTGGCGTCGCGCCCGGCTCGACCGGGACGCCGTACGGTCCCTCGGCTATCGGGTCCGCTGGCAGCAGGTGCCCGACCCGCCCGCCGCGCCGCTCGACGGCGACTGGCTTCTCGTCGTACCGAAGCAGCACACCGACGACCCGCTCGTCGGTGCGTGCCAGGACGCGCTGCGGCTCGGCGGCGCGCGGGCCCGTACCGTCACCGTCGACGCGGGCGACGCGGCCCGTACGGCGCAGGACGTCGCCGACGCCGTCGCGGACGCGGCCGGGCCGGTCTCCGGCGTGCTGTCCCTGCTGTCCCTGGACGAGCGTGCGGCGGCGGAAGGGGCCCCGGTGCTCGCCGGGACCGCCGCCACCCTCGAACTGCTCAAGGCCCTGGACGCCCTCGGCATCGACGCCCCGCTGTGGTGCGTGACCGGCGGCGCGGTCGCCGTCCGTCCCGACGAGCGGCTCACCCGTCCGGGCGGGGCCCAGCTGTGGGGGCTCGGCCGGGTCGTCGGCCTGGAGCAGCCCCGGCGCTGGGGCGGCATCGCCGACCTGCCGCCGAGCCCCGGCCCCGACGAGGCGCGCCGCCTCGCCGCCTTCCTCGCGGGCGGCCACGAGGAGGACCACCTCGCCGTACGGCCCACCGGCGCTCACGCGCGCCGACTCGTCCACGCCCCGGCCCCCGACGCCTCGACGGGCCGCGACTGGACGCCGGCCGGAGGCACCGCCCTGATCACCGGCGACACCGGGGTGCTGGGCGCGGACATCGCCCGCTGGCTGGCCGGTCGTGGCGCCCGCCAGGTCGTCCTGGCCGGGGACCGGAGCGCGGATCAGGTGGCCGTGGCCGCCCTGCGCGACGAACTCGCCGGACTGGGAGCCGAGTTGACCGTTCCCGACGGTGGGGACCCCTTGGCCGGCCCGCCCGGCGGGGCACCCCTGACCGTTGCCGTCCACCTCGCCCGCGCCCATGACCCCGGCGCCTCCCTCGCCGAACTCACCCCCGAGGACCTGGCGGGCGCCCTGCGTTCCGCCCTCGGCCCGGTGGCCGACCTCGACGCGCTGCTCGACGGCCACCCGGCACCGGACTCCGTCGCCCTCGCCGTGCTGTTCCCGCTGAGCGGTGTCTGGGGGGCCGCCCGGCGGGGCGCCGCCACCAGCGCGTACGCCGCCCTCGAAGCGCTGGTCCGCGACCGCCGCGACCGGGGGAACCGCTGCGTCACCCTCGCCCTCGGCGGCCAGGAACCCGCGCCCGCCGGATCCGACGCGGTGGAGCGCCCCCTGGACGCGGGCACGGTCCTCGCGGCCCTGCAGCAGTCGCTGGACCACGACGAACCCGCCGCGATCCTCGCCGACGTCCGCTGGGACCGCGTCGTGGCCGCCGTGCCCGACCCCCGAGCGCTGCGGCTGCTCAGCGAACTGCCCGAGGCGGCCTCCGCCCCGGGCGACACCACGCGCGACGACGAGGACGACGCGGCCGCCGAACTCGCCCGCCGGCTCGAACCGTTGGACGAACCCGCGCGACGCCGTCTGCTGCTCGACCTGGTGTGCGACCACGCGGCCGCGGTCCTCGGCCACACCGGCCGCCAGGCCGTTCCGGCCGACCAGGCGTTCTCCGCCGTCGGGTTCGACTCGATGCTCGCCGTGTCCTTCCGCAACCGGCTGCGCACGGCGACCGGCGTCCCCGTCGCCGCGACGGTGGTGTTCGACCATCCCACCCCCACCGCCCTCGCCGACCACCTGTACGACGGGTTGTGCGCCCGTCCCGGACCGGCCGTTCCCGCGCTCGCCGAACTCCGGGCGCTGGAGGCGGCCCTGACCTCCGCCGACCCCCGCGCCCAGGGCGCCGACGAGCTCGGCGCGCGCCTGCAGGACCTCGTACGGACCTGGGCCCGGCGCACGGCGCCCGACACCGGCCCGGCGGACACCGACGCGATCGGTTCGGCCAGCGCCGACGAACTGTTCGACCTGCTCGACAACAACTTCGGAATGGCCTGAGGAGCACCGCGAAGATGCCGGACGAACAGAAGCTTCTTGAGTACCTCAGGCGGGCGACCGCTGACCTCGGGCAGGCGCGCCAGCGGCTGCGCGAGGAGGAGGACGCCAGGCACGAGCCCATCGCGATCGTCTCGATGAGCTGCCGCTACCCCGGTGGCGCCGACGACCCCGAGCAGCTGTGGGACCTCGTGTCCTCCGGCACCGACGCCATCTCCGAATGGCCGGCCGACCGGGGCTGGGACACGGCCGCCCTCTACGACCCGGACCCCGACCGGCCGGGCACCTCCTACACCCGGCACGGCGGATTCCTGCACCGGGCGGGGGAGTTCGACGCCGCGTTCTTCGGCATGTCGCCCCGCGAGGCCCTCGCCACCGACCCGCAGCAGCGGCTCCTCCTGGAGACCTCCTGGGAGACGCTGGAACGCGCGGGCCTCGACCCGGCGGCCCTGAAGGGCACCGCGACCGGCGTCTTCGTCGGCGCCATGACCAACGGCTACGGCGACGGCTCCCGAGACCGGTCCGACGTCCAGGGTCTGCTCCACACCGGCACCGCCGGCAGTGTGATCTCCGGCCGGATCTCCTACACCCTGGGCCTGGAGGGCCCGGCGGTGACGGTCGACACCGCGTGCTCGTCCTCGCTGGTCGCCCTGCATCTCGCCATACGGGCGCTGCGCTCCGGCGAGTGCTCCCTCGCCCTCGCGTGCGGTGTCACCGTCATGCCGCACCCCGACCCCTTCGTCGCGTTCAGCCGCCAGCGCGCCCTGGCACCCGACGGCCGCTGCAAGGCCTTCGCGGCCGGCGCCGACGGCACCTCGTGGTCCGAGGGCGCGGGTGTGCTGCTGCTGGAGCGGTTGTCGGACGCGCGGCGCCATGGTCGGCGGGTGCTGGCGGTGGTGCGGGGCAGCGCGGTGAACCAGGACGGGGCCAGCAACGGTCTGACGGCACCGAACGGTCCTTCGCAGCAGCGGGTGATCCGGGCGGCGCTGGCGGACGCCCGGCTGCTGCCGGGTGATGTGGACGCGGTGGAGGCGCATGGTACGGGAACCCGGCTCGGGGACCCGATCGAGGCGCAGGCGCTGCTCGCGACGTACGGGCAGGACCGTGAAGAGCCGTTGTGGCTGGGGTCGTTGAAGTCGAACATCGGGCACTCCTCGGCGGCCGCCGGGGTGGGTGGCGTGATCAAGATGGTGCAGGCGATGCGGCACGGGATGCTGCCCCGGACGCTGCACGTGGACGCGCCCTCCCCGCAGGTCGACTGGTCCTCCGGCGCTGTCCGGCTGCTGACCGAGGAGCGTTCCTGGCCCACCGGCCCCGAGCGCCCCCGCCGCGCCGCCGTGTCCGGATTCGGTGTGAGCGGCACCAACGCCCACGTGATCCTGGAGGAGGCACCCCCGGCGGAGGACTCCGCCCCCGCCGGGACCACCGAGCCCGACGAGACCGCCGGGACCACCGAACCCGACGACACCACCCGGGCCACGGCGTCCGGTGACCCGATGCCCCTGCCGCTGGTGCCCTGGGTGCTCTCCGCCCGCAGCGAGGAGGCGCTGACCGAGCGGGCGCGGCAGTTGCTCCCCCTCGTCGAGCTGCTCGACGCGGACCCCGGCCTCCGACCCGGCGCCGTCGCACGGGCCCTCGCCACCGGCCGGTCGGCGTTCGAGCACCGCGCGGTGGTGGTCGCGGGCGACCCGGACGGCTTCCGTACGGGACTCACCGGCCTGGTGACCGGCGGCGAGGCCGCGGGTGTGGTCCGCGGTGTCGCGGGACCCGCGGGCCGCACCGTGTTCGTCTTCCCCGGCCAGGGCTCCCAGTGGACCGGCATGGCACTCGGCCTGCTCGACTCCTCGCCGGTCTTCGCCGCCCGGATGGCCGACTGCGAACGCGTCCTCGCCCCGCACGTGGAATGGTCGCTCGCCGCCGTCCTGCGCGGCGACGCCGGCACCCCGCCGCTGGACCGCGTCGACGTGGTGCAGCCCGCGCTGTGGGCCGTGATGGTCTCCCTGGCCGCGCTGTGGCGCTCGGCCGGTGTGGAACCGGACGCCGTGCTCGGCCACTCGCAGGGCGAGATCGCCGCCGCGGTGGTGGCCGGAGCCCTGTCCCTGGAGGACGGCGCCAAGGTCGTCGCCCTGCGCAGCCAGGCACTGACCGCCCTCGCCGGCCGGGGCGGTATGGCCTCCGTGCCGCTGCCGCCCGAGGACCTGACCGACCGTCTCCGGCAGTGGGACGGCAGGCTCTTCGTGGCCGCCGCCAACGGTCCGGCCGCCACGGTGCTGTCGGGCGACACCGAGGCGATCGACGGCGTGGTGGCCGAGCTCCAGGCCGAGGACGTACGGGCCCGCCGCATCCCCGTCGACTACGCCTCCCACTCCGCGCACGTCGAGGAGATCCGCGAACGGCTCCTGGAGTGCCTCGCGGACATCGAGCCGACGACCGGCCGGGTGCCGTTCTTCTCCACCGTGGACCTGAACTGGCAGGACTCCGGCGCGCTGGACGCCGAGTACTGGTACCGCAACCTGCGGCAGACCGTGCGGTTCGAGGAGGCCACCCGCACCCTGCTCGCCCAGGGCTTCCGCTTCTTCGTCGAGTCCAGCGCCCACCCGGTGCTCACCGTGGGCATCAGCCAGACCGCTGAGGCCGAGGAGTCCGAGGCCGTCGCCGTCGGCACCCTCCGCCGCGACCAGGGCGGCCTGGACCGGTTCCTGCTCTCCCTCGCCGAGGCCCACACCGGCGGACTGGCGCCGGACTGGGACACCCTGCTCGCCGGGCACCCGGGCGACACCGTCGACCTGCCCACGTACCCCTTCCAGCGGCGCAGGTACTGGCTGGAACGGCCTTCGGCCGACGCCGAGAACACCGCCGCCACCGACCCGGCGGACGCCGCCTTCTGGGAGAGCGTCGGCGGACAGGATCTCCCGGCGCTCACCACGACGCTCGGCGTCCGCCCCGAGGATCCGCTGACCGTCGTCCTGCCCGCCCTGGCCGACTGGCGCAGGCGGCGCGACGAACGCGCGACCGTGGACTCCTGGCGCTACCGGGTCGACTGGCGGCCCCTCGCCGACGCCCCGGCCGGCCGCACCGCCGCCGCCCCGACCGGCACCTGGCTCGTGGCGGTCACCGACGGCACGGAGGGCGACCCGGCGCGGGACGCCGTGGTCCGGGCGCTGCGCGAGGCCGGCGCCGTCCCCGTGCCCGTCGTCCTGACCGAGGCCCACGCCGACCGGGCCACGCTGACCGCGCACCTGTCCGAGGCGAGCACCGGCCCCGTCCACGGCGTCCTCTCCCTCGTCGCCCTCGACGAGCGCCCCCCCGAGCCACCCCCACCTTCCCCTCGGCCTCGCGCTCACCCTGACCCTCGTGCAGGCCCTGGGCGACGCCGGCGTCACCGCCCCGCTCTGGTGCGCCACCCGGGGGGCGGTCACGACGGGCCGCGACGACGCGGTGACCAGTCCCCGACAGCACATGGTCTGGGGCCTCGGCCGGTGTGCCGCGCTGGAGCATCCGCAGCGCTGGGGTGGTCTGGTCGACCTGCCCGACACGCTCGACGAGCGGGCCGCCGCCCGGCTGTGCGGCATCCTGGCCGGCCGGGACGACGAGGACCAGGTCGCCGTACGGCACTTTGGCGCGTACGGCCGGCGGCTGGTCCGCGCCCGGCCCGCCGACCCCGCCCGCGCGGACGCCTGGCAGCCGCGCGGCACGGTCCTGGTCACCGGCGGCACCGGCGGCGTGGGCGCGCACCTCGCCCGCTGGCTGGCCAAGGGCGGCGCCGAGCACCTCGTGCTGGTCGGCCGCCGGGGCGCCGACACCCCCGGCGCGGCCGACCTGACCGCCGAGCTGACCGCGCTCGGCACCCGGGTCACCGTCGCCGCCTGCGACGTCGCCGACCGCGACCGGCTCGCCGAGCTGGTGGCCGGGCTCGAACAGGACGGCTCCCGGATCAGAACCGTCATCCACGCCGCCGGCACGGGCCTGCTCGTGCCGCTGTCCGACACCGACCCCGACGAGTTCGCCGACATCCTCTACGCCAAGGTCGCCGGCGCGGAGAACCTCGACGCCGTCTTCGACCGGGACGACCTGGACTCCTTCGTCCTGTTCTCCTCCATCTCCGGCGTCTGGGGCAGCGGCGACCACGGCGCGTACGCCGCCGCCAACGCCCACCTCGACGCGCTCGCGGACCGGCGCCGCACCCGGGGCCGCACCGCCACCTCCGTGGTGTGGGGCATCTGGGACCCCGAGGGCGGCGCGGGCATGGCCGCCAACCTCGTCGAGGAGCAGCTGCGCAGCCGGGGCATCCCCTTCATGGCCCCCCAGGTCGCGCTGACCGGGCTCCAGCAGGTCCTGACCGACGACGAGACCGTCGTCCTCGTCACCGCCGTCGACTGGGACCGCTTCGCGCCCGTGTTCACCTCGGCCCGGCCCAGCCCGCTCATCGGCGACCTGCCCGAGGTCCGCCGCGCGCTCGCCGAGGAGACCGCGCCCGGCCAGGACGGCGACGACACCGCCTCCTCGCTGCGCGACCGCATCGCGGACCTGCCCCCCGCCGACCGCGACCGCCTGCTCACCGACCTCGTACGCGCCCACGCGGCCGCCGTGCTCGGCCACGGCTCCGCCGACGCCATCGCCCCCGAACGCGCCTTCCGTGAACTGGGCTTCGACTCGCTGACTGCCGTGGAGATGCGCAACCGGCTCAACGCGGCCACCGGTCTGCGACTCCCGCTCACCGTCCTCTTCGACTACGCCTCCGCCGACGCGCTCGCCCGGCATCTGCGCGGGGAACTCCTCGGCCCCGACACCGCCGCCCCGGCCGGACCGGCCGTCCCCGCACACGTGCCCGCCGACGCCGACGACCCGATCGCCATCGTCGGCATGAGCTGCCGCTACCCCGGCGACGTCCGCACCCCGGAGGACCTCTGGCGGATCGTCGCCGAGGGCCGGGACGTCATCTCCGCACTGCCCGCCGACCGCGGCTGGGACCTGGACGGCCTCTACGACACCGACCCCGACCGGCCCGGTACGACCTACAGCTCCGAAGGCGGGTTCCTCTACGACGCCGGGCAGTTCGACCCCGCCTTCTTCGGGATCTCGCCGCGCGAGGCGCTGGCCATGGACCCGCAGCAGCGGCTGCTCCTGGAGACGTCCTGGGAGGCCCTGGAGCGGGCCGGCATCGACCCCGCGTCCCTGCGCGGCGACCAGGTCGGCGTGTTCGCGGGCGCCGCCTACCAGGGCTACGGCGGCCTGAGCGACGTACCCGAGGAGGTCGAGGGACACCTCATCGCCGGCATCTCCACCAGCATCCTGTCCGGCCGGATCGCCTACACCCTCGGCCTCGAAGGACCGGCGGTCACCGTCGACACGGCCTGCTCGTCCTCGCTGGTCGCCGTTCACCTCGCGGCCCAGGCCCTGCGCTCCGGCGAGTGCTCCCTGGCGCTCGCGGGCGGTGTGACCGTCATGGGCACCCCGCTGTCCTTCACCGGCTTCAGCCGGCAGCGCGGTCTCGCCGCGGACGGCCGCTGCAAGTCCTTCGGCGCCGACGCCGACGGCTTCGGCATGGCCGAAGGCGTCGGACTGCTGCTCCTGGAGCGGCTGTCGGACGCCCGCCGCAACGGCCACCGTGTGCTCGCCCTCGTGCGGGGCTCGGCCGTCAACCAGGACGGGGCCAGCAACGGGCTGACCGCCCCCAGCGGCCTGGCGCAGCAGCGGGTCATCCGCAGCGCGCTGGCCGGCGCGGGCGTCGCCCCGGCCGAGGTCGACGTCGTCGAGGCGCACGGTACGGGCACCCGGCTCGGTGACCCGATCGAGGCGCAGGCGCTGCTCGCGACGTACGGCCAGGACCGCCCTGCGGACCGGCCGCTGCTGCTCGGCTCGCTGAAGTCCAACATCGGGCACAGCCAGGCCGCCGCCGGTGTCGCCGGGATCATCAAGATGGTCCAGGCGATGCGCCACGAGGAACTGCCCCGCACCCTGCACGCCGAGGAGCCGACCCCCAACGTCGACTGGTCCGTGGGCGCCGTGGAACTCCTGACGGAGCCCCGGCCGTGGACCCGGGGCAGCCACCCGCGCCGCGCCGGCGTCTCCTCCTTCGGTCTCAGCGGCACCAACGCCCACGTGATCATCGAGGAGCCGTACGGCGAGGAGCCGGGGGAGGCGCCCGAGGGCAACGCCCCCGGGGCCGCCGTGCCGTGGCTGCTCTCCGGCCGGACCCCGGAAGCGCTGCGCGAGCAGGCCGCGCGGCTGCACGCCCATCTGACGGACCGTCCGGAACTGCGGCCCCACGACGTCGGCCTCACCCTGGCCACCGCCAGGTCCGCCTTCGAACACCGTGCCGTCGTCGTCGGCGCCGACCACACCACCCTGCTCACCGGCCTGGCCGCACTCGCCGCCGGACAGAACGACCCCGCCGTGGTCCACGGCACCGCGGCCACCCCGGGCCGTACCGTCTTCGTCTTCCCCGGTCAGGGGTCGCAGTGGGCGGGCATGGCGGTGGGGCTGCTGGACTCGGCCCCGGTCTTCGCGGAGCGGGTGGCCGAGTGCGAGCGGGCACTGTCGCCGTACGTGGACTGGTCGTTGACCGATGTGCTGCGCGGTGAGCCCGACAGCCCGCCGCTCGACCGGGTCGACGTGGTCCAGCCGGTGCTGTTCTCGGTGATGGTGTCGTTGGCCGCGCTGTGGCGGTCGTACGGTGTCGAGCCGTCGGCGGTGATCGGGCACAGCCAGGGGGAGATCGCCGCCGCCGTGGTGGCGGGGGCGCTGTCCCTGGAGGACGGCGCCAGGATCGTCGCCCTGCGCAGCCGGATCCTGACCACGCTGGTCGACCGGGGCGCGATGCTCTTCGTCGCCCTCCCCGACGACCAGGTGCGCGAGCGGATGGCGCCCTGGGACGACCGGCTGTCCGTCGCCGCCGTGAACGGGCCCGCCGCCGTGACCGTCTCCGGCGACCCGGAGGCCCTGGAGGAGTTCGGCGACCGGCTGTCCGAGGACGGCGTCATGCGGTGGATGATCCCGGGCGTCACCTTCGCCGGGCACTCGCCCCAGGTGGACGGGTTGCGCCGGGAACTGCTGGACGCGCTCGCCGGGGTGACACCGCGCCGGACCGATGTCGCCTTCTACTCCACCGTCACCGGGGGCGCCCTCGACACCACGGCCCTGGACACCGAGTACTGGTACCGCAACCTCCGCGAGCCCGTGGAGTTCCACCACGCGGTCGCCGCGCTGATCGACGCCGGCCATGACACCTTCGTCGAGGTCAGCCCGCACCCGGTGCTGGCGGTGTGGGTGGAGAAGAGCCTGGAGGCGGCGGAGGTCGCCGGGCTCGTCACGGGCACGCTGCACACCGACGACGGCGGCCCCGGCCGGTTCCTGACCGCGCTCGCCGGACCGCACGTCCACGGTGTCCCGGTCAACTGGCGGGCCGTGTTCGCGGGCACCGACGCCCGCCCCGTCGAACTGCCCACCTACGCCTTCCAGCGCCGGCGGTACTGGCTGGAGCCGACGGCGGCGTCCGCTGCCGGGGAAGGCGGTGCCCAGCCCGCCGACACGGCCTTCTGGGACGCCGTCGAACGGCACGACCTGCCCGCCGTCGCCGCCGCGCTGAACCTGCCGGACGAGGACGCGACGGCCCGTGCCTCCCTCGACGGGGTGCTCCCCGCGCTCGCCGACTGGCAGCGCGGCCGCCGCGGCCGCACCACCATCGACGGCTGGCGCTACCACGTCACCTTCAAGCCCCTGCACCTCACCCCGGCACCCCGCCCTCACCGGCACCTGGTGGGTCGTCGTACCGGCCGGCGCCGCCGGCCACCCCGTGGTCGAGGGAACGCTGCGCGCCCTCGAACGGCACGGCGCCACCGCCGTACCGGTCGAGATCGGCACCGCCGGCACCGACCGGGCCGGCCTGGCCGCCCTGCTGGGCGCCGAGACCGCCCCGGACGGCGGCGTGCTCTCGCTGCTCGCCCTCGCCGAGCAGCCGTACACCGACGGGACGGCTCTGCCGACCGGGCTCGCCCTCACCACCACCCTCCTCCAGGCGCTCGGCGACGCCGGGATCAACGCCCCCCTGTGGTCCGCGACCTGCGGCGCGGTGTCCGTCGGACGCTCCGACGCCCTCACCGCACCCGCCCAGGCGACCCTGTGGGGACTCGGCGCCGTGGCCGGCGTGGAGTACCCGGAACGCTGGGCCGGAATGCTCGACCTGCCCTCCGACCTGGACGAACGCGCCGGCGCCAGGCTGGCCGCCGTACTGGCGGGTCTCGACGGCGAGGACCAGATCGCGATCCGGCCCTCGGGCGTCTACGGCCGCAGGCTCGTCCGGGCCCGGCCGGCCGAGGAGACGACGGCGGACGCCTTCGAGCCCGACGGCACGGTACTGATCACCGGCGGCACCGGCGCCCTCGGCGCCCATGTCGCCCGCCGGCTCGCCCGCTCCGGCGCCCGGCACCTGCTGCTCGCCGGCCGCCGCGGCCCCGACACGCCCGGTGCGGCGGAACTGGTCGCCGAACTCGCCGGCCTCGGCGCCGAGACGACGGTCGCCGCCTGCGACGCCGCCGACCGGGACGCCCTCGCCGCCCTGCTCGCGGACATCCCCGACGACCGCCCCCTGCGCACCGTCGTGCACGCCGCCGGCCTCCTGGACGACGGCGTCCTCGACACCCTCACCCCCGAGCGGGCCGCCGGGGTCCTGCGCCCCAAGATGGACGCCGCCCTCAACCTGGACGCCCTCACCCGCGACCTGGACCTCACCGCGTTCGTCCTGTTCTCCTCGCTCGCCGGCACCCTCGGCGGCACCGGACAGGGCAGCTACGCCGCGGCCAACGCGTTCCTGGACGCCCTCGCCGAGCAGCGGCGCTCACTCGGCCTGCCGGCCACCTCCGTGGCCTGGGGCCTGTGGGCGGGGGACAGCGCCGCCGACTCGGCCCGGGAACGGCTGGTGCGCAACGGACTGCCGCCGATGGACCCGGAGCTGGCGGTCACCGCCCTGGAACAGGCCATGGGCCGGGCCGAACCCAGACTGGTGCTCTGCGACTTCGCCTGGGACCGCTTCGCGCCGGCCTACACCGCCCTGCGGCCCAGCGCCACCCTGCGCGACCTGCCCGACGCCCGCGACATCCTGGCCGCCGGCGGCGCCGACCGGCAGGAGACGGAGGCGGACTCCCTCGCCGCCCGCCTCACGGCCCTGTCCGCACAGGAGCAGCAGGAGGAACTCGTCCGCCTGGTCGCCACCGAGGTCGCCGCCGTCCTCGGCTACCCCGACCCCGCCGGCATCGACCCCGACCGGGTCTTCAAGGACCTCGGCTTCGACTCGCTCACCGCGGTCGACCTGCGCAACCGGCTCTCCGAGGCCACCGGACTGCGCCTGTCGGTCACCCTGGTTTTCGACCACCCCACCGTCACCGCCTTGGTGGACCACGTACGGTCCGAACTCGGCGGTACGGCGCCGGTACCGGCCACCGCAGCCGCGGCGGTCTCCGCATCGGCGCCGGCCGCGGTGGCCGACGACGACGCCATCGCCGTCGTCGCCATGAGCTGCCGCTACCCCGGCGGCGTCACCACCCCGGAGGACCTGTGGCGGCTGGTGACGTCGGGCTCCGACGCCATCACCGAGTTCCCCACCGGCCGGGGCTGGGACCTCGACGAGCTGTACGACCCCGACCCGGAGAAGGTCGGCCGGACGTACGCCCGCCACGGCGGCTTCCTGCACGACGCGGACCACTTCGACCCGGCGTTCTTCGGGATCTCCCCGCGTGAGGCGCTGGCGATCGACCCGCAGCAGCGGCTGCTCCTGGAGATCTCCTGGGAGGCGTTCGAACGGGCCGGTATCGACCCGGCGTCGCTGAAGGGCAGCCGGGCCGGGGTCTTCGTGGGCTCCAGCTACCGCGACTACGGCTCCCGCGTCCAGCAGCCCACCGAGGAGATCGAGGGCTACCTCGGCATCGGCAGCGCGGGCAGCGTCGCCTCCGGCCGGATCGCCTACACCCTCGGCCTCGAAGGGCCGGCGGTCACCGTCGACACGGCCTGCTCGTCCTCGCTGGTCGCCGTGCACCTCGCGGCCCAGGCGCTGCGCGGCGGCGAGTGCTCGCTCGCCCTCGCGGGCGGTGTCACGGTGATGTCCACCCCCGGCGCGTTCATCGAGTTCAGCAGGCAGCGCGGGCTCGCCGCCGACGGCCGCTGCAAGCCCTTCGCCGCCGCGGCCGACGGCACCGCCTGGGCCGAGGGCGCCGGCATGGTCGTCCTGGAACGGCTCTCCGACGCCCGGCGCAACGGCCACCCGGTGCTCGCCCTGGTGCGGGGCTCGGCGGTCAACCAGGACGGTGCCAGCAACGGCCTCACCGCCCCCAACGGCCCTTCCCAGCAGCGCGTCATCCGCCAGGCCCTCGCCTCCGCAGGGCTCGACAGCGCGGATGTCGACGCGGTGGAGGCGCACGGTACGGGCACCCGGCTCGGTGACCCGATCGAGGCGCAGGCGCTGCTCGCGACGTACGGCCAGGACCGCCCCGCGGACCGGCCGCTGCTGCTCGGCTCGCTGAAGTCCAACATCGGGCACGCCCAGGCCGCCGCCGGCATCGCGGGCCTGCAGAAGATGGTGCTGGCCATGCGGCACGGAGTTCTCCCGCGCACCCTCAACGTCGACGCGCCGACCCCGTTCGTCGACTGGTCGGCGGGCGCCGTGTCGCTGCTCACCGATGACACCCCCTGGCCCGACCACGGGCAACCGCGCCGGGCCGCGATCTCGTCCTTCGGCGTCAGCGGCACCAACGCGCACACGATCCTGGAACACGTCCCGGACGAGCACATGCCGGACGGCGTGACGGCTCCGGTGGGCGCCGACGAGCGGCCCGCCGGGGAGCAGGACGAGACCGAGACCGGGGACGGCGACGGCGCGGCCGCCGTGGTGCCGTGGCTGCTGTCGGCGCGCAGCCGGGTCGCCCTGCGGGCCCAGGCCGGGCGGCTCCTGGAGCACGTCGACGCCCGTCCCGCCCTGCGTCCGGCTGACGTCGCGCTCACGCTTGCCACGGGCCGCAGCGCCTTCGAGCACCGGGGCGCCGTCGTGGGCGACAACCGCGAGGCGCTGCTCGACGGCCTCAAGGCGCTCGCCACCGCCGACGGCGCGCCCGGCGTCACCCAGGGCACGGCCATGGCGGGCCGGACCGCGTTCCTCTTCGCCGGGCAGGGCAGCCAGCGTGCCGGAGCGGGCGCCGAACTGTACGCCCGCCACCCGGTCTTCGCGGACGCCTTCGACGCGATCTGCGCCGAGTTCGCCCCGCTGCTCGACCGGCCGCTGCGGGAGGTGGCCTTCGCTCCCGCCGGGTCGCCCGAGGCGGCCCTGCTGGACCGCACGGAGTACACGCAGCCGGTGCTCTTCGCGGTCGAGGTCGCCCTCTTCCGTCTGGTCGAGCACTGGGGCGTGGTGCCGGACCTGCTGCTCGGGCACTCGATCGGCGAACTGGCGGCCGCGCATGTGGCCGGGGTGCTGTCGGCGCCCGACGCCGCCACGCTGGTCGCGGCCCGCGGCCGGCTGATGCAGGCCCTGCCCGAGGGCGGCGCCATGGTCGCGCTGACCGCCTCCGAGGAGGACGCCGCCGGGCTGCTCGCCTCCCACGAGGGCCGAGTCGCGGTGGCCGCCGTCAACGGTCCTGCCTCCGTCGTCGTCTCCGGCGACGAGGACGCCGTCCTGGACATCGCCGAGCGGTGGCGCGAACGCGGCGGCAAGGCCCGGCGGCTCACCGTCAGTCACGCGTTCCACTCGCCGCACATGGACGGCATGCTCGACGAGTTCCGGCGGGTCGCCGAGGGCCTGGACCTCCGGGCGCCGCTCATCCCCCTGGTCTCCGACGTCACCGGTGAACTGGCCACCCCCGAGCAACTGACGTCGCCCGAGTACTGGGTGCGGCACGTCCGTGAGGCGGTGCGCTTCCACGACGGCATGCGGCGGCTCGCCGCCGAGGGCGCCGTCACCTACCTCGAACTCGGCCCCGACGGCTCGCTGACCGCCATGGGACGCGACTGCCTCACCGAGAACCCGGCGGACCTCGCGGACCCGTCGGCCGCGGGCGCCCTGGTGCCGCTGCTGCGCAAGGACCGGCCGGAGTCCCGTGCCGTGACCGACGCACTCGCCCACCTCCACGTCCGGGGTACGGCGGTGGACTGGCCGACGGTGCTGGACGCCGGCGCCACCGGCACGACCGGGCGTGTCGACCTGCCCACGTACGCCTTCCAGCGCGAGCGCTACTGGCTGGAGGCCACCGCACCGGCCGGCGGCATGGCAGCCGCCGGGCTCCTCCCGGCCGACCACCCGCTGCTGGGCGCGGCCGTCCCGCTCGCCGACACCGACGGGGTCCTGTTCACCAGCCGGCTGTCGGTACGCACCCACCCGTGGCTGGCCGACCACGGCGTCTACGGCACCGCCCTCCTCCCGGCCACCGCCCTGCTCGAACTGGCGGTACGGGCGGGTGACCAGGTCGGCTGCGGTCAGGTCGAGGAACTCACCCTGGAGGCCCCGCTGGTGATCCCCGCGCGGGGCGCGGTGGTCCTCCAGCTCTCCGTCGGCGCGCCGGACGCCTCGGGCGCCCGGCCGGTCAGCGTCCACACCCGCGCCGAGGACGCCTCGTCCGCCGACCTGCCGTGGACCTGCCACGCCCGGGGACTGCTGGTCCCCGCCACCGAGGAGGCACCGGGCGACCCCGTGGTGTGGCCGCCGGCCGGCGCGGAGCCCGTGGACCTGGACGGGCTGTACGAGCGGTTCGCCGAAGGCGGTTTCGGATACGGGCCCGCGTTCCAGGGGCTGCGCGAGGTGTGGCGGCTCGGGGACGAGGTGTACGCGGAGGCGAGCCTGCCGTCCGAACAGCAGGCCGAGGCCGCGCGGTTCGGGCTGCATCCCGCGCTCCTCGACAGCGCCCTGCACGCGCTGATCTTCGGTGTCCTCGAAGGCACCGAGCAGGGGTGGCTGCCGTTCTCCTGGAACGGCATACGCCTGCACGCCTCCGGGGCCCGCGCCCTGCGCATCCGACTGACCCCCGCGGGCAACAGCGCGGTCTCGGTCCAGGCCACCGACACGGCCGGGCAACCGGTCGCCTCCATCCGGTCCCTCGTGCTCCGCCCGGTCTCCCCGGACCAGGTACGCGCCGCCCGGACCGCGCACCACGACGACCTGTACCGCCTCGAATGGCCCACACTGCCCCAGCCGACCGCCACTGCCGGCTCCGACACCTGGGCCGTCATCGGCGCCGAGGCACCCGACTGGACGGCTCACGGCATCCCCCGCTCCGCCACCGACCTCAAGGCGCTCTCCCGGGAGATCGCCGAGGGAGCCGTCCGGCCCACGGCCGTCCTCGCCCACGTCCCCGCCGCACCGGAAGGGCAGGGCAGGGCCGACGCCGTACGGCATGTCACCGGCCGGACCCTCACCCTCGTACAGGACTGGCTGGCCGACGACACGTTCGCCGACGCCAAGCTGGTGCTCGTCACCCGGGGCGGCGTCCCGACGAGCGCCGACGGCGACGCGCCGGACCTGACCCACGCCGCCGTATGGGGGCTGGCGCGGTCCGCGCAGACCGAGAACCCCGGCCGTCTCGTCCTCGCCGACATCGACGGGACGGAGGCCTCCAGAGACGCTCTCGTCGCTGCCGTCGCGTCCGGCGAACCCCAACTGGCGTTGCGCGAGGGCCGTGCGCACATCGCCCGGCTGGCCCGCGTACCCGCCGCCGAGCAGTCCCGGACACCCGACTGGGGACGCCCCGGCACGGTCCTGATCACCGGCGGCACCGGCGCCATCGGCTCCGTGCTCGCCCATCACCTGGTCGCCGAACACGGCGTGAAGCGCCTGCTGCTCACCAGCCGCCGGGGCCCCGCCGCCGAGGGCGCCGCCGACCTGGTCGTCGGCCTCGCCGCACTCGGCGCCCACGCGGAGGTCGTGGCCTGTGACGCCGCCGACCGGGACGCACTGGCCCGGCTGCTCGGCTCGCTGCCGGACGCCCACCCGCTGACCGCCGTCGTGCACGCGGCGGGGACCATCGCCGACGGGGTCGTGGACGCGATGACGCCGGCCCGGCTGGACACCGCCCTGCGGCCCAAGGTCGACGCGGCCTGGAACCTCCACGAGCTGACCGAGGGCATGGACCTGTCGGCGTTCGTGGTGTTCTCCTCCATCGCCGGGATCTTCGGCGGCATGGGCCAGGGCAACTACGCGGCGGCCAACGCCTTCCTGGACGCGCTGGCCCACCACCGCCGGGCGAACGGCCTGCCGGCCGCGTCGCTCGCCTGGGGCCTGTGGGCCAACAAGGGCGGCATGAGCGGAGGCCTCGACGAGGCCGACTTCCGGCGCATCGCCCGCGGCGGCATCGTCGCCTTCTCCCCGGCCGAGGGCGCGGCCCTGTTCGACTCGGCCAACGCCACGGGCGAGCCCGTCGTCCTGCCGCTGCGGCTGGACACCGGGGCCCTGGCCGCCCAGACCGGCACCGGCGGCGTCCCGGCGCTGCTGCGCGGACTCATGCGCCCGCCCGCCCGCCGTAGCGCGGCGGTCGGCGAGGCGGCCCCCGACGCGGCCGACACCCTGCGCCGCACCCTGGCCGGCCAGCCCGAGCAGCGGCGCGAACGGACCCTGCTCGACCTGGTGCGCGGGCACGCCGCCACCGTGCTCGGCTTCCCCGGCCCCGCCTCGGTGGACGCCGAACGCGGCCTGCTGGAACTGGGCTTCGACTCGCTGACCGCGGTCGAACTGCGCAACCGGCTCGGCGCCGCCACCGGCCTCAGGCTGCCCGCCACCCTGCTCTTCGACCACCCCACTTCAGCGGCCATCGCCCGCCAACTGTCCGTCGAACTCGCCCCCGAGAGCGCCGGACCCGATCTCGCCGCCGACACCGCGGGTCTGGCCGAACTGGGCCTGCTGGAAGGCGCCCTGGACAACGGCACGGCCAGGCCCGAGCTGCTCGGCCGGCTCGAGGAACTGATCAGCAGGCTGCGCCCGGGAACCGGTGGCGCGGCGCAGGACCGCCTGGAGGAGCGGATGGACACGGCCAGCGACGACGAGCTCTTCGAGTTCATCGACAACGAACTCGGCATGTCGTGACCCCCTGCCCCCATCCGCGCGACGGCGGCTCCCCACGCCCGGCCCTCCCGCACGAAGGCCCCGAAGGTGACGGTGCACAGTGACTGACGGCACGCTCAACGACGACAAGCTCCGCGACTACCTCAAGCGGGTCGCGGCCGACCTGCACCGCACCCGGCGCCGACTGCAGGAGGTGGAGGCCCGGCAGCAGGAACCCGTGGCCATCGTCGGCATGGGCTGCCGCTACCCGGGCGGCGTCGCCTCCCCCGAGGAGCTGTGGCAGCTCGTCGCGTCCGGCACCGACGCCGTCGCCGGCTTCCCCGCCGACCGCGGCTGGGACCTCGGCGCCCTGCACGACCCCGGCCGGGAGCGCCCCGGCACGACCTACGCCGCCGAAGGCGGATTCCTCACCGACGCCGCCGACTTCGACCCCGGCTTCTTCGGCATCTCGCCCCGCGAGGCGCTCGCCATGGACCCGCAGCAGCGGCTGCTGCTGGAGACCACCTGGGAGGCCTTCGAACGAGCGGGCCTCGACCCGGGCGCGCTGCGCGGCAGCGATACCGGGGTCTTCGTCGGCGTGATGTACCAGGACTACGGACTACGGCTGCGCCAGGTCCCGGACGACATCCAGGGGTACATCGGCAACGGCAACTCCGACAGCGTGGCCTCCGGCCGTCTCTCCTACACCTTCGGCCTGGAGGGCCCGGCGGTGACGGTGGACACGGCCTGCTCGTCCTCCCTCGTCGCCCTGCACCTGGCCGCCCAGGCCTTGCGCCGGCGCGAGTGCGGGCTGGCGCTGGCCGGCGGCGCCATGATCATGTCGACGCCGGTGCCGTTCGTCGAGATGAGCCGGCAGGGCGGGCTCGCCGCCGACGGCCGCTGCAAGTCCTTCGCCGCCGGGGCCGACGGCACCGGCTGGGGCGAGGGCGTCGGCATGCTCCTGCTGGAGCGGCTGTCCGACGCCCGCCGCAACGGTCACCCCGTGCTGGCCCTGGTCCGCGGCACCGCCGTCAACCAGGACGGCGCGAGCAGCCGTCTGACCGCCCCCAACGGGCCCGCCCAGCAGCGGGTCATCCGACGGGCGCTCGCCGACGCCGGGCTCACCCCCGCCGACGTCGACGTGGTCGAGGCGCACGGCACGGGTACGCCACTCGGCGACCCCATCGAGGCACAGGCCCTGCTGGCCACCTACGGGCAGGACCGGCCCGCCGACCGGCCCCTGCTGCTCGGCTCGCTGAAGTCCAACATGGGCCACACCCAGGCCGCGGCGGGCGTCGGCGGTGTCATCAAGATGGTGATGGCGATGAGCCGGGGCGTCGTGCCGCCCACCCTGCACGCCGAGCGGCCCACCCCCACGGTCGACTGGTCCTCGGGCGCGGTGGAACTGGTCACCGAGGCGGTGCCCTGGCCGGAGACCGGCGCACCGCGCCGGGCGTCCGTGTCGTCCTTCGGGATCAGCGGCACCAACGGACACGTCGTCCTCGAACAGGCCGGACCCGAGCCCGAGCCCGAGCCCGAGTCGGCCACGGCTCCGGGGCCCGACACCGTCGACGAGCCCGACACCATCGACGGGTCCGGCCTTCCGACCGCCTTCCCCTGGCCCGTCTCCGCCCGCAGCCGCGAGGCCCTGCGCGCCCAGGCCCGCCGCCTCGCCGCCCACCTCGACACGCACCCCGGACAGCGGCCCCTCGACATCGGCCACGCCCTGGCCACCACCCGGGCCGCCCTCGAACACCGTGCCGTCGTGGTCGCCGCCGACGAGGAGGGGTTCCTGCGAGGCCTGCGGGCCCTGGCCGAGGACACCCCCGAGCCCGGACTGGTCCGCGGGACCGGCGTCCCCGGAGCCGACACCGTGTTCGTCTTCCCCGGCCAGGGCTCGCAGTGGACCGGCATGGCGGCCGAACTCCTCGACACCGCCCCCGTCTTCGCGGAGCGGATCGCCGACTGCGCACGCGCCCTGGCCCCCCACACCGACTGGTCCCTGACCGACGTACTGCGCGACGCCCCCGGCACCCCGCCATTGGACCGCGTCGACGTGGTCCAGCCCGCGCTGTGGGCCGTGATGGTGTCGCTGGCCGCGCTGTGGCGGTCGTACGGTGTCGAGCCGTCCGCGGTCGCCGGGCACAGCCAGGGCGAGATCGCCGCCGCCGTGGTCGCCGGCGTGCTGTCCCTGGAGGACGGCGCCAAGGTCGTCGCGCTGCGCAGCAGGGCCATCGTCGCGCTCGCCGGGGCCGGCGGCATGGCGTCCGTGCCGCTGCCGGTCGACGAGGTCCGTGCCCTGCTGAGCGACGGGGACGGCCGGCTGTCCGTCGCGGCCGTCAACGGGCCCGCCTCCGTTGTCGTCTCCGGCGACCGGTCGGCGCTGGACGACCTGATCGACCGGCTCGCCGCCCGCGACCTCAGAGTCCGGCGGATCCCCGTCGACTACGCCTCGCACAGCGCCCACGTCGAGCGCATCCACGACGAACTGCTCCGGCTGCTGGCCGACATCACCCCCCGCCCCTCCGACATCCCCTTCTACTCGACCGTCACCGCCGAACCGCTCGACACCACCGGTCTCGACGCCGGCTACTGGTACCGCAACCTG
Organism: Streptomyces sp. MNU76; assembly: GCF_020982545.1. Lineage (GTDB taxonomy): Bacteria > Actinomycetota > Actinomycetes > Streptomycetales > Streptomycetaceae > Streptomyces. The sequence goes on from NZ_JAJKLK010000024.1 coordinate 165,961, forward strand.
CGCCGGACCGTCGAGTTCGAACAGACCACCCGCGCCCTGCTGGCCGCCGGCCACCACGTCCTCGTCGAGGTCAGCCCCCACCCGGTGCTCACCGTCCCGATGGAGGAGACCGCCCAGGCGGCCGGGGCCGACGAGGCCGTGGTCATCGGCACGCTGCGCCGGGACGACGGCGGCCGGGCCAGGTTCCTCTCCGCCGTCGGCGAGCTGTACGTCCACGGCGTACGCGTCGACTGGCGTGCCGCCTACGCCGGATGGCGCACCCGCCGGGCCGACCTGCCGACGTACGCGTTCCAGCGCCGCCGGTACTGGCTGGAGGACTCCGCCGCGCCCCAGGGCGACATGGCCTCGGCCGGGCTCGCCGCCGCCGACCACCCGCTGCTCGGCGCGGTCGTCGCCCTCGCCGACGGGGACGGACTGCTCCTCACCGGTCGTCTCTCCACCCGCACCCACCCCTGGCTCGCCGACCACGCCGTCCGCGACGCCACCCTGCTGCCCGGCACCGCCTTCCTGGAGCTGGCGGTCCGCGCGGGCGATCACGTCGGCTGCGGCCAGGTCGAGGAACTCACCCTGGAGGCCCCGCTCGTCCTGCCCCCGGAGGGCGGCGTCGCCGTGCAACTCGCCGTCGGCGCCCCGGACCGCGACGGGCGTCGCCCGCTGAGCCTGCACGCCCGCCCGGACGGCACCGACGACCTGCCGTGGACGTGCCACGCCCGGGGGCTGCTGGGTCCCGCCACCGAGGAGGCGGCCCCGGGCGATCCCGAGGTGTGGCCGCCGGCGGGCGCGGAGCCGGTGGAGCTGGACGGGCTCTACGAGCGCTTCGCGGAGGGCGGCTTCGCGTACGGGCCGGCGTTCCAGGGGCTGCGGGCGGCGTGGCGGCTGGGCGAGGAGGTGTTCGCGGAGGCGAGCCTGCCGTCGGAGCTGCAGGCCGAGGCCGCGCGGTTCGGGCTGCATCCCGCGCTCCTGGACGGCGCCCTGCACGCGACCGGCCTCGGCGAGGCCGCCGAGGGCCGGATGCCGTTCGTCTGGAGCGGCGCCGTCCTCCACGCACAGGGCGCGACCGGCCTGCGGATGCGCATCACCCCCGCCGGCCCCGACACGGTGACACTGCGCGCCCTCGACCAGGCCGGACGGCCCGTCCTGACCGTGGCGGGCCTGGCCCTGCGGCCGGTCGGCGCCGGGAGTTTCACGGCTCCGGCCGCCGGACGCCACCACGACTCCCTGTTCCGCCTCGACTGGACGCCGCTCCGCCCGGTGCCCGGCCCCACGGCGGCCTCCTGGGCGGTCCTGGGCCCCACCGAAGACACTCCGGGAGTCGCCCACCACGCGGACCTCGCCGCGCTCCGCGACGCCGACGGACCTCTGCCGGAGTTCGTCCTCGCCGACCTCGGCGTGGCCCCGGACGATCAGGCCGACGGGCTCGCCGACACCACCCGCACCGCGGTGCACGACGCCCTCGCCCTCGTCCAGGGCTGGCTCGCCGACGACCGGTTCACCGGGGCACGGCTCGTCCTCGTCACCCGGGGCGCGATCGCCGCCCGGCCCGGCGAGGACGTACCCAACCTGCCGCACAGCGCGGTGTGGGGGCTGGTGCGCTCCGCGCAGACCGAGCACCCGGACCGCCTCCACCTCGTCGACCTCGACCCGGACGCCGACCTGCCGGCCGCCCTCGCCGCCGTGCTCACCGCCACCGGCGAGACGCAGTTCGCGGTGCGCGGCTCCGAGGTCCTCGTCCCCAGGCTGGCCAGGACCCCCGTACGGGACGACGACGCGGCCCCGCCCCTGGACCCCGAGGGCACCGTCCTGATCACCGGCGGCACCGGTCTGCTCGGCGCCCGCGTCGCCCGTCACCTCGTCACCGGACACGGCGTACGGCACCTGCTGCTGACCAGTCGCAGCGGCCCGGACGCCCCCGGTGCGGCCGAACTGCGCGAGGAACTGGCCGCGCTCGGCGCGCAGGTGAGCGTCGTCGCCTGCGACGCGGCCGACGCGGAGCGGCTCGCCGAGGTCCTGGCCGGCGTACGGCATCCGCTGACGGCCGTCGTCCACGCCGCCGGAGTGCTCGACGACGGCGTGGTCTCCTCGCTCACCCCCGAGCGGGTCGACGCCGTCCTGCGGCCCAAGACCGACGCGGCACTCAACCTGCACCGGCTCACCGCCGGCCTGGACCTCGCGGCGTTCGTGCTGTTCTCCTCCGCCGCCGGTACCTTCGGCGGCCCCGGACAGGGCAACTACGCCGCCGCCAACGCCTTCCTGGACGCCCTGGCCCACCACCGCCGGGCCCAGGGCCTGGCCGGGCGGTCCGTCGCCTGGACGCTGTGGGAGCGGCGCAGCGCCATGACCGGGCACCTCGGCGACGACGAGGTCCGCCGTATCGCCCGCTCGGGCCTGCCGCCGCTGACCGACGCGCAGGGCCTCGCCCTCCTCGACTCCGCGCTCACCGTCGACGAACCGCTGCTGGTGGCGCTCCGGCTGGACACGGCCGCGCTGCGCGCCCGCGCCGAGAGCGAACCCGTACCCCGGCTGCTGCACGGCGTGGTCCGGCTGCCCGCCCGCCGCCAGGCCGCCCCGGCCTCCGCCACCGACGGTGACCGGGGCCCCTGGCCGAGCGGCTCGCCGCCCTGGACGCCCCCGGCCGTCGCCGCGAGCTCCTCGACCTGGTCCGGGGCAGGTCGCCGCAGTGCTCGGCCACCCGTCGCCCGAGGCCGTCGAGGCGGGCCGCGCCTTCCGGGACCTCGGCTTCGACTCGCTGGCCGCTGTCGACCTCCGCAACCGCCTCGGCAACGCCACCGGACTGCGGCTGCCCGCCACCCTCGTCTTCGACCACCCGACCCCCGAGGTCCTCGCGGCCCACCTCGGCGGCGAACTGCTCGGCGCGGACACCGGCCGCGTGCCGACCGCCGTCCCGGCCGCCGGCGGCGGGGGAGCGGCGACCGACGACGACCCGATCGCCGTCGTCGCCATGGGCTGCCGCTACCCCGGCGGCGTCCGCTCGCCGGAGGACCTGTGGCACCTGGTCTCCACCGGCACCGACGGCATCGCCGCCTTCCCGGCCGACCGCGGCTGGGACCTGGACGCCCTCTACGACCCCGACAGCGAACGCCACGGCACCTCGTACGCGCGCGAAGGCGGCTTCCTGTACGACGCGGCGGAGTTCGACGCGGGCTTCTTCGGCATCTCGCCCCGCGAGGCGCTTGCGATGGACCCGCAGCAGCGGCTCCTGCTGGAGACCTCCTGGGAGACGCTGGAGCGCGCGGGCCTCGACCCGGCGGCCCTGAAGGGCACCGCGACCGGCGTCTTCGTCGGTGTCATGCACCAGGACTACGCCGCCCGGCTCCTGCCCCACATCCCCGAGGAGGTCGAGGGCTTCCTGGGCGCCGGTAACTCGGGCAGCGTCGTCTCCGGCCGCGTCGCCTACGTCCTGGGCCTGGAGGGCCCGGCGGTGACCGTCGACACGGCGTGCTCGTCCTCGCTGGTCGCCCTGCATCTCGCGGTGCGCGCGCTGCGCTCCGGCGAGTGCGGACTCGCCCTGGCCGGTGGCGTCACCGTCATGTCCAGCCCCGAACTCTTCGTCGAGTTCAGCCGCCAGCGCGGCCTGGCCTCCGACGGCCGCTCCAAACCCTTCGCCGCGGCCGCCGACGGCGTCGGCTTCGGCGAGGGCGTGGGCATGGTGCTGCTGGAGCGGTTGTCCGACGCCCGCCGCAACGGTCACCGGGTGCTGGCCCTCGTGCGGGGCAGCGCGGTCAACCAGGACGGGGCCAGCAACGGGCTCACCGCGCCCAACGGTCCCTCGCAGCAGCGCGTGATCCGCGCCGCGCTCGCCGACGCCCGGCTCTCACCCGGTGACGTGGACGTCGTCGAGGCGCACGGCACCGGGACCCGGCTCGGGGACCCGATCGAGGCGCAGGCGGTGCTGGCCACCTACGGTCAGGACCGTGAACAGCCGCTGTGGCTGGGGTCGTTGAAGTCGAACATCGGACACACCTCGGCGGCCGCCGGCGTGGGCGGTGTCATCAAGATGGTGGAGGCGATGCGGCACGGGGTGCTGCCCCGGACGCTGCACGTGGACGCCCCGACCCCGCAGGTCGACTGGTCCGCCGGCGCGGTGGAACTGCTGACCGAGGAACGCTCCTGGCCCGCCGGCCCCGACCGGCCCCGCCGCGCCGGAGTCTCCTCCTTCGGCATGAGCGGCACCAACGCCCACCTGGTCCTGGAGCACGTCGACGAGGACGCCACGGAGCCAGCGCCTCCCGCGGAACCCGCCGTCCCCTGGGTCCTCTCCGGCCACACCCCCGAAGCACTGCGCGCCCAGGCCGAACGGCTCGCCGACCACGCCGACACCCACCCCGGGCACGGCGCCGCCGCCATCGGGCTGGCCCTCGCCACCACCCGCACCCGGCACGACCACCGGGCCGTCCTCGTCGGCGACCGCGAGCAACTGACCGCCGGACTGCGGGCCCTGGCGGCCGACGCACCCCTCGCCACCGTGGCCCGGGGCACCGCCACCGCCGTCGGGCGCACCGTGTTCGTCTTCCCCGGCCAGGGCGCCCAGTGGACCGGCATGGCACTGGACCTGCTCGACTCCTCGCCGGTCTTCGCCGCCCGCATGGCCGCCTGCGAGCGCGCCCTCGCCCCGCACGTCGACTGGTCCCTGACCGGGGTCCTGGCCTCCGCCACGGACCTGGAGCGGGTGGACGTGGTCCAGCCCGCGCTCTGGGCCGTCATGGTGTCACTGGCCGAGACCTGGCGGTCCTACGGGGTCGAACCGGACGCCGTACTCGGCCACAGCCAGGGCGAGATCGCGGCGGCGGTCGTCGCCGGGGCGCTCACCCTGGAGGACGGCGCCAAGGTCGTCGCCCTGCGCAGCAGGCTGCTGCGCGCCGTCGCCGGGAACGGCGGCATGGCCTCGGTGGCGCTGCCCGCCGACCGCACCCGCGAACTGCTGGCCGGCTGGGGCGAGAGGATCTCGGTCGCCGCCGTGAACGGCCCGCGCTCCACCGTGGTCGCGGGCGAGACCGTGGCCCTGACCGAACTCCTCGCCTCCTGCGAGAAGGACGGCGTACGCGCCCGCCGCATCGAGGTCGACTACGCGTCCCACTCCGCCGAGATGGACCCCCTGCGCGCCGAACTGCTCGACGTCCTCGCCGACATCACCCCCGCCACGGCAGGCACCCGGATGTTCTCCACCCTGGAGGCCGACTGGATCGAGGGGCCCGAACTCACCGCCGACTACTGGTTCCGCAACCTGCGGGGCACGGTCGAGTTCGAGCCCGCCGTACGGGCCCTGACCGGCGCCGGATACACCACCTTCGTCGAGTCGAGCCCGCACCCCGTGCTCGCCCCGGCCGTCCAGGAGGTCCTGGAGGACGGCGCCGTCACGGGCGTGGTCGTCGGCTCGCTGCGCCGCGACGACGGCGGCCGGGACCGGCTGCTGCTGTCGCTGGGCGAGGCCCACGTCCAGGGCGTGCCCGTCGACTGGCCTGCGGCCCTCGGCCGCACGAGTCGGCCGGTGGACCTGCCGACCTACGCCTTCCAGCGCACCCGCCACTGGCTCGACGCCCCCGTCCGCACCGGAGACGTCGCCGCCGCCGGGCTGGGCGCCACGGACCACCCGCTGCTGGGCGCCCGCGTCGATCTGGCCGACTCCGGGGAGCGGCTCCTCACCGGGCGGCTGTCGTCCAGGACGCACCCGTGGCTGGCCGACCACGTCGTCTCCGGGACGAACCTGCTGCCCGGCACCGCCTTCCTGGAACTCGCCCTGCGCGCCGCCGACGAGGCCGACAGCGCCCTCGTCGACGAACTCACCCTCCAGGCCCCGCTGATCCTCCCCGAGCGGGACGCCGTCCACGTCCAACTGCGCCTCGGCCCGCCCGACGACAGCGGCAGGCGCCCCCTCGGCCTGTACTCCCGGGCCGAGACCGACCCCGGCGCGGACTGGACACCGCACGCCACCGGCACCCTCGCCCCCGGCGACGGAGCCGACGGCCCGCCCGCGCCCGCCACCTGGCCGCCGGCCGGCACCGAGCCGGTCGACCTGGACGGCGTCTACGACCGTTTCGCCGAGGCCGGCTACCGCTACGGCCCCGCCTTCCAGGGGCTGCGCGCCGCCTGGCGCGACGGCACCGACGTCTACGCCGAGGTCGCGCTCGAACGGCAGTCGGACAGCGACGGTTACCTCGTCCACCCGGCCCTGCTGGACGGCGCCCTCCAGGCGTCCGCACTCCTCGACGACCGGCCCGGCCCCGCCCGGCTGCCCTTCTCCTGGAACGGCGTCACCGCCCACGCCACCGGGGCCGCCGCACTGCGCGTCCGGATCGGCCCGGCCGGGCCCGACGCCGTGAGCCTGGACGCCTGGGACCCGACCGGGCAGCCGGTGCTGTCCGCCGAGTCGCTGGTGCTGCGCCCGCTCTCCCCGGACCTGCTGGCGGCGGCCGTGGCGGGCCGGGACGGCCTGTACCGCCTGGACTGGACGCCGGCTCCTGGCGCCGGGGCCACCGCCCCGCTCACCGGCTGGGCGGACCTCGACGACACCGGCTCCGGCGCGCAGCCCACGGCGGTCGTCTGGACCTGCCCCACCGCCACCGGGCCCGCCGAGGCCGCCCGCGTCCGGGACAGCGCGACCGCCACCCTCGCCGTCGTCCAGCGGTGGCCGTCAGACCCCCGCTCCGGCGACGCCCCCCTCGTGGTCGTCACCCGCCACGCGGTCGCGACCGGGCCCGGCGGACACCTCGCCGACCCGGCACAGGCCGCCGCATGGGGACTGGTCCGGGCCGCCCAGACCGAACACCCGGACCGCTTCGTCCTGCTGGACCTGGACGATACCGCCGAATCGGCGGACGCCCTGCCCCGCCTGCTCGGCCTCGCCCTCGCCACACGGGAACCACAGCTCGCCGCCCGCGCGGGCAACCCGCTCGTACCCCGGCTCGCCCGGGCAGGGCGGCCCGGCACGCTGACACCGCCGGCCGGCGCAGCGGCCTGGCGGCTGGACACCACCGGAGCGGGCACCCTCGACGCCCTCGCGCTCGTACCGTCCTCCGAGGCGGATGCCCCCCTGGCCCCCGGCGAGGTCCGGGTGGCCGTCCGCGCCGCCGGCCTGAACTTCCGGGACATCGCGGTCTGCCTCGGCCTCGCCCCCGACCAGCGGATCCTCGGCAGCGAAGGGGCGGGCACCGTCCTGGAGACCGGCCCCGGCGTGAGCGACCTCGCCCCCGGCGACCGCGTGTTCGGTGTCTTCGGCGGCGCCTTCGGCCCCGTCGCGGTCGCCGACCGGCGCACCCTCGCCCCGATCCCGCCCGGCTGGTCCTACGCCCGGGCCGCCACCGTGCCCATCGCCTTCCTCACCGCCCACTACGGCCTGTTCGACCTCGGAGGCCTGAAGGCGGGGGAGACGGTCGTGGTGCACTCCGCGGCCGGCGGTGTCGGCATGGCCGCCGTCCAGCTCGCCCGGCACGCCGGGGCCGAGGTGTACGGCACCGCGAGCCCCGGCAAGTGGGACGTCCTGCGCGGCCTCGGCCTCGACGACGCCCACATCGCCTCCTCCCGCACCCTCGACTTCGCCGACCGCTTCCTCGACGCGACCGGCGGACGCGGCGCCGACGTCGTACTGGACTGCCTGGCACGGGAGTTCGTCGACGCCTCCCTGCGGCTGCTGCCGCGCGGCGGACGCTTCCTGGAGATGGGCAAGACCGACATCCGCGACGCCGACACCGTGGCCGCCGCCCACCCCGGGGTCCGCTACCGGGCGTACGACCTGGCGGAGGCGGGCCCGGAGCGGATCGCGCAGACGCTCGACCTGATCCTCGACCTGTTCCGGCAGGGCGCGCTCACCCCGCTGCCGCTCACCTGCTGGGACGTACGGCGGGCCCCCGAGGCGTTCCGGTACGTCGGCCAGGCCCGGCACACCGGCAAGAACGTGCTGCTGCCGCCCACCGCCCTCGACCCCGACGGCACCGCCCTCGTCACCGGCGGCACCGGCACCCTCGGCCGTCTGGTGGCCCGTCACCTCGTCGCCGAACACGGGATACGGCACCTGCTGCTGACCAGCCGCAGCGGCCCCGACGCCCCCGGTGCGGCCGAGCTGCGCGACGAACTGGCAGCGCTCGGCGCCGAGGTGAGCGTCGTCGCCTGCGACAGCGCCGACCGTGACCGGCTCGCCGAGGTCCTGGCCGGCGTGACCCGCCCGCTCACGGCCGTCGTGCACGCCGCCGGACTTCTCGACGACGCCGTGGTCTCCTCCCTCACCACCGAGCAGTTGGAGCGCGTCCTGCGTCCGAAGACGGACGCGGCGGTGAACCTGCACGAGCTGACCCGGGACCACGACCTCGCCGCCTTCGTCCTGTTCTCCTCCGCCGCGGCCCTGCTCGGCGGTGGCGGACAGGCCAACTACGCGGCCGCCAACGCCGCCCTGGACGCGCTCGCCGAACGCCGCCGCGCCGAGGGCCTGCCGGGCCTCTCCATCGGCTGGGGCATGTGGGAGGAACGCAGCGGCATGACGGGCCATCTCGGCGACGTGGACCTGCGGCGCATGAGCCGCAGTGGGGTCACCCCCCTGACCTCCGAGGAAGGGCTGGCCCTCTTCGACGCGGCCCTCCGCTCCGAGGACGCCTATCTGCTGGCCGCGCGACTGGACACCGCCGCGCTGCGCGCCGGCGGCGGACAGGACGTCCCGGCGCTGCTCCGCGGACTGGTCCGGGCGCCGCGCCGGCGGGCCGCCGCGGCGAACGGCGACGGCGGCGGCCGGGCCGCGGGCCTCGCCGAACGGCTCGCCGGGTTGTCCGAGGCGGACGCCCACGCCGCGCTGCTGGACCTGGTGCGTGGCCACGCGGCGGCCGTCCTCGGCCACCCCTCGCCCGAACTGGTCCAGCCCACCCGGGCGTTCAAGGAACTCGGCTTCGACTCCCTCACCGGCGTCGAGCTGCGCAACCGGCTGTCGTCCGTGACCGGCGTCCGGCTGCCGGCGGGCATGGTCTTCGACCACCCCACCCCCGACGTACTGGCCCGCCACCTCGCGGCCACCACCGGCCGGCCGGGCCCGGCCAAGGCGTCCGCGCCGCTCGCGGAGCTGGACCGGTTCGCGGAGCTGGTCGCCGGCCTCGCGCCGGACGCCCCCGACCGCGACCGGCTCTCCCAGCGGCTGCGCGAGGTGCTGGCCCGCCTCGAAGCCACCGAACCCACCGGACAGGTCACCGCGGACCACATCGAGTCCGCCACGCACGACGAGATCTTCGACCTCATCGACAACCAGCTGGGCATCTCGTGACGCCCCGGATCCACGTACAGCCGTTTCCAGGAGAAGGCGAGAACGCACAGTGAGCGACCGGACCGAGCAGAAGCTCCGCGACTACCTCAACCGCGTCACCATCGACCTCCAGCAGACCCGGCGACGGCTGCGGGACGTCGAGGAGCGCAGCCGTGAGCCCATCGCCGTCGTCGCGATGAGCTGCCACTTCCCCGGCGGGGTGCACAGTCCGGAGGACCTGTGGGAGCTGGTGGCGGACGGCCGCGACACCTACACCCAGATCCCCGCCGACCGGGGCTGGGACGCCGCCGGGCTGGCCGGCTCCGGCGTCCCCGTCACCGGGGCCTTCCTGGACGAGGCCGGTGGCTTCGACCCGGCCTTCTTCGGCATCTCCCCCCGCGAGGCGCTCGCCATGGACCCCCAGCAGCGGCTGATGCTCCAGACCTGCTGGGAGGCCGTCGAACGGGGCGGCATCGACCCCGTGTCGCTGCGCGGCAGCCGTACCGGCGTGTTCGCCGCCTCCATCGACCAGGGCTACATGTCGCTGGCCGACGGCGCGCCCGAGGGCGTCCAGGGCTTCCTGATGACCGGCAACGCGATCAGCGTCATGTCCGGGCGCGTCTCCTACGTCATGGGCCTGGAGGGGCCCTCGGTCACCGTCGACACCGCCTGCTCCGCCTCGCTGGTGGCACTGCACCTCGCGGCGCAGTCCCTGCGCAACGACGAGTGCTCGCTCGCGCTCGTCGGCGGCGTCAACGTGATGGCCCTGCCGGGCGCCTTCGTGGAGATCTCCCGCCAGGGCGGCCTCGCCGCCGACGGCCGCAGCAAGCCCTTCGCGGCGGCGGCCGACGGCACCGGCTGGGGCGAGGGCGTCGGCGTGCTGCTCGTGGAGCGCCTCTCCGACGCCCGCGCCAACGGCCACCCGGTCCTCGCGGTGCTGCGGGGCAGCGCCATCAACCAGGACGGCGCCAGCAACGGCCTGACCGCCCCCAACGGTCCCTCGCAGCAGCGTGTGATCCGCGCCGCGCTCGCCGACGCCCAGCTGACACCGGCCGACGTCGACGCCGTCGAGGCGCACGGCACCGGCACCCGGCTCGGCGACCCCATCGAGGCCGACGCCCTGCTCGCCGCCTACGGCCAGGACCGCGCCGAGGACCAGCCGCTGTGGCTCGGCTCCATCAAGTCCAACATCGGCCACACCCAGGCCGCGGCGGGCCTTGCCGGTGTCATCAAGGTCGTCATGGCGATCCGGCACGGCGTCCTGCCGCAGACCCTGCACGTGGACGCGCCCACCCCGCACGTCGACTGGAGCTCCGGCGGCGTGCGGCTGCTCACCGAACGCCGCGACTGGTCCGTCGCCGACCGCCCGCGCCGCGCGGGCGTCTCCTCGTTCGGCATGAGCGGCACCAACGCGCACGTCATCATCGAGCAGGCACCTGAGCCCGAGCAGCGGCCCGCCGACGAGCAGGCGCCCGAAGGCGGCCGGCAGAGCGCGGCCGAGTCGATACCGGGTGACGAGACACGTACCGCGCCTGACGCCGGGTCCGGTTCCGTGTCGGGCGCTGCACCCCTGCCGGCCGCCGTGCCCTGGCCGCTGTCCGGCCGCAGCCCCGAGGCGCTGCGCGACCAGGCCGCCCGGCTCGCCTCCTGGCTCGCCGACCGGCCCGGACTCCGCCCGGCCGATGTCGGCCACTCGCTCGCGACCACCCGCTCCGCCTTCGAGCACCGGGCCGTCGTCGTGGCCGACCGGCCCGAGGGCTTCCTGCGCGGGCTCGCCGCCGTCGCCGCGGGCACCAGCGCCGCCGAGACGGTCACCGGCCGCACCGGCGCGGGCGACGGCAGAACCGTCTTCGTCTTCCCCGGCCAGGGTTCCCAATGGGCCGGTATGGCCCGGGAGTTGCTGGACGAGTCACCGGTGTTCGCCGCCCGCATGGCCGCGTGCGAACAGGCCCTCGCCCCGCACCTGGACTGGTCGCTGTCGGCGGTCGTGCGCGGCGAGCCCGACGCGGCGCCGCTGGACCGCATCGACGTCGTCCAGCCGGTGCTGTTCGCCGTGATGGTCTCCCTCGCCGCCGTGTGGCGGTCGTACGGGGTCGAACCCGACGCCGTCGTGGGCCACTCCCAGGGCGAGATCGCCGCCGCGTACGTCGCCGGCGCCCTGTCGCTCGACGACGCCGCCCGCATCGTCGCCGTACGCAGCCGCGCCCAGCTGGAACTGTCCGGCACCGGCGGCATGGCCTCCGTGGCGCTGCCCGCCGACACCCTGCGGGACCGCCTGCGCGCCTGGGAGGGCCGCCTGTCGGTCGCCGCCGTCAACGGCCCGGCCTCCGCGGTCGTCTCCGGGGACCCCGAGGCCCTGGAGGAGTTCCTCCGCCAGTGCGAGGAACGCGAGGTGCGGACCCGGCGGGTCGCCGCCGACGTGGCGGGCCACTCCGCGCACATGGACCGGCTGCGCGACGGCATGCTCGACGCGCTCGCCGGCGTCCGGCCCACCGCCGCCACGATCCCGTTCTGCTCGACGGTGACCGGCGGATCCCTCGACACGACCGGCCTGGACGCCGACTACTGGTTCCGGAACATGCGGCAGACCGTCGAGTTCGACGCCGCCGTGCGCGACCTCGTCGGGCGCGGCCACAGCGTCTTCGTCGAGATCAGCCCGCACCCCGTGCTCACCGTGCCGACGCAGGACACCCTCGACGACCTCGCCGACCCCGACGCGGCGGTCCCGGCCCCGCCGACCCTGGTCACCGGTACCCTGCGCCGCGACGAGGGCGGCCTGCACCGGGTGCTCACCGCCCTCGCCCAGGTGCACGTGCACGGCGTGCCGGTGGACTGGGCGGCCGTGTTCGCCGCTCACCGGCCCGAGCGGGTCGAACTGCCGACGTACGCCTTCCAGAACCGGCGCTTCTGGCTGGAGCCGCAGACCCGTCCCGGCACCGCGCCGGAGACCGCCGACCCCGCGGAGGCCGCCTTCTGGGCCGCCGTGGAACGCGAGGACGTCGCCGCGGTCGCCGCCACGCTCGGGGTCGAGGCCGCCAGCTGGAGCGACGTCCTGCCCGCCCTCTCCGCCTGGCGCCGCGACCGCCGTGACCGGGCCGTCCTCGACGGCTGGCGCTACCACATCTCCTGGCAGCGGCTCACGGTCAAGGCCGCCGGACCGCTGCGGGGCCGCTGGCCGGTCCTCGTCCCGGACGGCCACACCGCCGACGCGGCGGTGACCCGTGCCGTCGAGGCCCTGCGCGAGCGCGGCGCCGACCCCGAACTCGTCGTCCTCGACCAGACCCACACCGACCGGTCCCGGCTCACCGACCACCTGCGCGAGCTGCTGGCCACCGGGCCCCACGCGGAGACCGCCCCCGCCGGAGTGCTGTCCCTGCTGGCCCTCGACGAGCGGCCGCACGAGGGCCTGCCCGCGCTGCCCGTCGGCCTGGCGCTCACCACCGCCCTCGTCCAGGCACTGGACGACCTCGGGGTCCGGACCACGGTGTGGTGCGTCACCTCGGGCGCCGTCCCGGTGCACGCGTCCGAGCCGGTGCCCCACCCGGTCCAGGCCCTCGTCTGGGGCTTCGGCCGCACGGCGGCGCTGGAGCACCCGAGCCTGTGGGGCGGTCTGATCGACCTGCCCGAGCAGTGCGACGAACGCGCCGGACACCTGCTCGCCGACCTGCTGGCCGGGGCCGGCGACGAGGACCAGCTCGCCGTACGGTCCTCCGGGGCGCACGCCCGCCGACTGGTCCGCGCCACCGCCTCCACCCCCGCGCCCTCGGCTCCCTGGCGGCCCTCCGGCACGGTCCTCGTCACCGGCGGCACGGGCGGGCTCGGCGCGCACGCCGCCCGCTGGCTCGCCCGAGGCGGCGCCGACCACCTGGTCCTCGTCAGCCGCCGGGGCGCAGACGCCCCCGGCGCCGACGAGTTGGCGGCCGAACTCACCGCCCTGGGCACCGGGGTGACCCTGGCCGCCTGCGACATCACCGACCGCGAGGCGCTCGCCGCGCTCGTCGACCGGGTCGCCGCCGAGGGCCACCCCGTCCGCGCCGTCCTGCACACCGCCGCGGCCGCCCAGCTGTTCCCCGTACGCGACGAGAACCCGGCGAGCATGGCCGCCACCCTGGCCGCCAAGGTCCAGGGCGCCGCCAACCTCGACGCCGTCCTCGCCGACACCGACCTCGACGCGTTCGTCCTGTACTCCTCCGTCTCCGGTGTGTGGGGCAGCGCGGACCACGCCGCCTACGCGGCGGGCAACGCCTACCTCGACGCCCTCGCCGCCCACCGACGGGGCCGGGGCCTCGCCGCCACCTCCGTCGTCTGGGGCATCTGGAGTGCCGAGGGCGGCGGCCTCGCCACCAGCGACCTCGAACGCGCCCTCCTCGAACGCGGCATCCCCTTCATGGACCCGCGGCTGGCCGTCGGCGGGCTCCAGCGCGTCCTGGACGACGACGAGACCGTCGTCGTGGTCGCCGACGTCGACTGGGCCCGCTTCGTGCCCGTCTTCACCTCCGTACGGCCCAGCCCCCTCATCGCCGACCTCCCCGACGTCCGCGCCCTGGCCACCGCCGAGGACCGGACCGACCCCGACCCGGACGACGCCGACGGCGCCTCCGCGCTGCGCCGCACCCTCGCCGGACTGGCCGAACCGGAGGTCCGCCGGACCCTGCTGGAACTCGTCCGCACCAACGCCGCCGCGGTCCTCGGCCACGACTCCGCCGACGCCGTCCTGCCCGACCGGGCCTTCCGTGAACTGGGCTTCGACTCACTGATCGCCGTCGAACTGCGCAACCGGCTCAACCAGGTCACCGGCCTGCGGCTGCGCGCCACCGTCGTCTTCGACTACTCCTGCGCCGCGCTCCTCGCCGAGCACCTGCGCAACGAGCTCCTCGGCGACACCGCCCCGGCCGCGGCCACGGCGGCCGTCGTCCCCGTCGCGGACCCCGACGAGCCCATCGCCATCGTCGCGATGAGCTGCCGCTTCCCCGGGGGCATCGACACCCCCGAGCGGCTGTGGCAACTGCTCGTCGACGGCGGCGAGGTGCTCTCCGGCATGCCCGCCGACCGCGGCTGGCCCCTGGACCGCCTCTACCACCCCGACCCCGACCACCCGGGCACCTCCTACGTCCGCGAGGGCAGCTTCCTGCACGACGCGGGCGACTTCGACCCGGCCTTCTTCGGTATCTCGCCGCGCGAGGCCGTCGCCATGGACCCGCAGCAGCGGCTGCTCCTGGAGACCTCCTGGGAGGCGTTCGAACGGGCGGGCATCGACCCGGCGTCCCTGCGCACCACCCCGACCGGTGTCTTCGCCGGCGTCAACTACCAGGACTACACCTCGCTCGCCGGCTCCTCGCCGGAGGGCGGCGAAGGACATCTGGTCGCGGGCGGAGCCGCCAGCGTGGTCTCCGGGCGCGTCGCCTACACCCTCGGTCTGGAGGGCCCGGCGGTCACCGTCGACACCGCCTGCTCCTCCTCGCTGGTGGCGACGCACCTCGCGGCGCAGGCGCTGCGCGGCGGCGACTGCTCGCTCGCCCTCGCCGGCGGTGTCGCCGTGATGGCCACCCCGGGCGTCTTCGTCGGCTTCTCCCGGCAGCGCGGCCTCGCCGCCGACGGCCGCTGCAAGGCGTTCGGCGCCTCCGCGGACGGCATGGGCCTCGCCGAAGGCGTCGGCGTGGTGCTCCTGGAGCGGCTCTCGGACGCCCGCCGCAACGGTCACCCGGTGCTCGCCGTGCTGCGCGGCAGCGCCGTCAACCAGGACGGCGCCAGCAACGGCCTGTCCGCCCCCAACGGCCTCGCCCAGCAGCGGGTCATCCGCCAGGCCCTCACCAACGCCGGGCTGACCGCGGCCGACGTCGACGTCGTCGAGGCGCACGGCACGGGCACCACCCTCGGTGACCCCATCGAGGCGGACGCCCTCCTCGCCACCTACGGGCAGGACCGTCCGCACGGCCGCCCGCTCCGGCTCGGCGCACTCAAGTCCAACATCGGCCACACCCAGGCCGCCTCCGGAGTCGCCGGAATGATCAAGACCGTGCTCTCGCTGCGGCACGGCGTCCTCCCGCGCACCCTGCACGCCGACGAGCCCTCCCCGCACGTCGACTGGGCCTCCGGCGAGGTGGAGCTGCTCACCGAGGCACGCGACTGGCCCGACACCGGCGCACCCCGCCGCGCGGGCATCTCCTCCTTCGGCTTCAGCGGCACCAACGTCCACGCCATCCTCGAACAGGCACCGCCCGCCTCCGACGTGGACGCAGAGGCAGACGCAGACGCAGGCGCCGGACCGGAGCAGCGGCACGCGCCCACCGCGCCGGTCGTGCCCTGGGTGCTGTCCGCGAGGTCGCCGCGGGCCCTGGCCCACCAGGCCCAGCGGCTGCGCAGCCACCTCGCAGGCGGCGGCGCCCCCGACCCGCTGGACACCGGCTACTCCCTGGCGACAGGCCGTACCCCCTTCGAACACCGCGCGGTGCTCCTCGGTACCGGCGGCGACGCCCCGTTGGCCGCCCTCGACGGGCTGGCCGGCGGCGAGGACACCCCGGGGCTGATCCGCGGCGTGGCCGACACCGACGGCCGCCGGGTGTTCGTCTTCCCGGGCCAGGGCGCGCAGTGGGCCGGGATGGCGGTGGAACTGCTGGACACCTCCCCGGTGTTCGCCGCCTCCATGGCCGCCTGCGAGCAGGCACTGACGCCGTACGTCGACTGGTCGCTCGACGCCGTGCTGCGCGGCGCCCCGGACACGCCACCCTTCGAACGGGTCGACGTGGTCCAGCCCGCACTGTGGGCCGTGATGGTCTCGCTGGCCGCGCAGTGGCGCTCCTGGGGCGTCGAGCCCGACGCCGTCCTTGGCCACAGCCAGGGCGAGATCGCCGCCGCCGTGGTCGCCGGGGCCCTCTCCCTGGACGACGGCGCCAAGGTCGTCGCCCTGCGCAGCCGTGCCATCCTCGCCCTCGCCGGGCACGGCGGCATGGTCTCCGTGGCCGTCCCGCGCGAGCGCGCCGTGGAACTCGTCGCCCGGTGGTCAGGGCGGCTCTCCCTCGCCGCCGTCAACGGACCGTCCGCCGTCGTCGTCTCCGGTGACACGGAGGCCCTGACCGAGCTGATCGCCGTCTGCGAGGAGGACGGCGTACGGGCCCGCACGATCGCGGTGGACTACGCCTCCCACTCCGCGCACGTCGAGCGCATCCGCGCGGAGGTGCTCGACGCACTGGACGGCATCACGCCCCTGGCGGGCCGGGTGCCGCTCTACTCCACCCTCACCGGCGACTGGCTCGACACGACGGAGATGGACGCCGGGTACTGGTACCGGAACCTGCGCGAGACCGTCGAGTTCGACGGTGCCGTGCGCGCCCTCGCCGACCAGCGCCACCAGGTCTTCGTCGAGGTCTCGCCGCACCCGGTGCTCACGACGTCCGTGCAGGAGACCGTCGAGTCCGCCACAGCCGCAGAGTCCGCCGAGGCCCCGCGGACCGTGGTGACCGGCACGCTGCGCCGTGACGAGGGCGGCCTCGCCCGCGCGCTCACCTCGGCCGCCGAACTGTGGGTGCGCGGCGTCCCGGTGCTGTGGCCGGTCCTCTTCGAAGGCACCGGCGCCCGCCGCACAGACCTGCCCACATACCCCTTCGAACACCGGCGCTACTGGCTCCAGTCCGACGGGCCGGCCGCCCCGTCGGGCACGACGGACGAGGCGGACGCGATGGACGCCGTGGACTCGGCGTTCTGGCGGCTCGTCGAGCGCGGTGACGCCGCCGAGGCCGCCGGTGACCTGGCGGTGGACGCCGAGACGCTCGGCACGGTGCTGCCCGCCCTGAACGCCTGGCGCCGCAGGCAGCGCGAGGGCGCCGCCGTCGACACCTGGCGCTACCGCGTCGACTGGCAGCCGGTCCCCGACCCGCCCGCCGCGCCCCTGTCCGGCACCTGGCTCGTGGTCCTGCCCGAAGGGCACGACGACGCACCGGGCGCCCCGCTCGCGCGGGACTCCGTGACGGCCCTCACCGAAGCCGGGGCCGACGTCGTGACCGTGCGGCTCACCGACGCGGACGCCGACCGCGCCACGCTGGGGGAGCGGCTCACCACCGCCCTGGACGGCCGCACCCCGCACGGCATCCTGTCGCTGCTGGCGATCGCCGGACGACCGCACCCCGACCACCCCGCCGTCTCCGCCGGTTCGGCCCTCACCCTCGTCCTCGTCCAGGCGCTCGGCGACCTCGGCGTCGAAGCCCCGCTGTGGTGCGCCACCCACGGCGCCGTCTCCACCGGCGACAGCGACCCGCTCACCGCCCCCGACCAGGCACTGATCTGGGGCACCGGCATGGTCGCCGCGCTGGAGCACCCCACCCGCTGGGGCGGTCTGGTCGACCTGCCGCCGACCCTCAACTCCCTGTCCCGCGAGCGGCTCCGCGCGGTCCTCGCCGGTGCCACCGGTGAGGACCAGCTCGCCGTCCGCTCCGTCGGACTGCTCGGCCGACGCCTGGTCCGCGCCCCCGCCCGCCCGGCACCCGGCCCGCGTGGAAGCCCCGGGGCACCGTCCTCGTCACCGGCGGCACGGGCGCCCTCGGCCCCCACCTCGCGCGCTGGCTCGCCCGCGGCGGCGCCGAGCACCTCGTCCTTCCCGGGCGGCGCGGCGCCGACGTCCCCGGCGCCGACGAACTGCGGGCCGAACTCGCCGAACTGGGCACCCGGCTGTCCCTGCCCGCCTGCGACGTCGCCGACCGCGCCCAGGTCGCCCGCCTGCTGACCGGGCTGGAGGAACAGGGCACCCCCGTCACCGCCGTGTTCCACGCCGCCGCCTACATCCAGTTGGCCTCCCTGGACGACACCCCGCTCGACGCCTTCGCCGAGGTCGTCGCCGCCAAGGCGGAGGGGGCCCGGCACCTGGACGAACTG
Source organism: Streptomyces sp. MNU76 (assembly GCF_020982545.1). Classification (GTDB taxonomy): domain Bacteria; phylum Actinomycetota; class Actinomycetes; order Streptomycetales; family Streptomycetaceae; genus Streptomyces. Next base: position 184,061 of record NZ_JAJKLK010000024.1, read on the forward strand.
CTCGACCGCGAACTCGACGCGTTCGTGCTGTTCTCCTCCGTCGCAGGCGTCTGGGGCAGCAGCAACCACGCCGCCTACACCGCCGGCAACGCCTACCTCGACGCCCTCGCCGAACACCGCAGGGCCCGGGGCCTGAGCGCCACCACCGTCGACTGGGGCGTCTGGTCGGCCGCCAACCCCTGGGCCGTCCGCGAGACCGTCGACGAGTCCGACTTCTACCGGGTGCAGAAGCAGGGCCTGCCGCTCATCGAGCCCGACCTCGCGCTCGCCGGACTCCAGCAGGCACTCGACGACGACGAGACGGTCATCGCCCTCGCCGACGTCGACTGGGAACAGTTCGCCGCGGTCTTCGGCTCCGTACGCCCCAGCCGTCTGCTCACCGGCGTACCGGAGGCCAGGCGCCAGCTGGAGGAGGCCGCGACTCCCGGCGCGAGTGCCGCCACACCGGCCGCCGACGTGCTGCGCGAGCGCCTGACCGGGCTGGCCGGGGCCGAGCAGCGCCGCGTCACCCTGGACCTCGTCCGCACCCACGCCGCGGCCGTCCTCGGTCATGACTCGCCGGAGGAGCTGCGGCCGGGCAGGGCGTTCCAGGAACTCGGCTTCGATTCGCTGACCGCCGTCGAACTGCGCAACCGGCTCCGCACCGCCACCGGCCTCCCGCTGCCCGCCACCCTCGTCTTCGACTACCCGTCCGCGGCCGTGCTCGCCGAGCACATCCGCGCCGAGGTGCTCGGCGAGCACCGGACGCCCGCCACACGCGAGCCCGCGCCCGCCGGCACCGCGGCGGCCGACGAGCCGATCGCGATCGTCGCGATGAGCTGCCGCTTCCCCGGCGGGGTGCAGACCCCCGAACAGCTGTGGCGGCTGCTGGAGGAGGGCGGCGACGTCGTCTCGGAGTTCCCGACCGACCGCGGCTGGCCGCTGGAGTCCATGTTCGACCCCGACCCGGACCAGCCCGGCACCAGCTATGTGCGGCACGGCGGATTCCTCTACGACGCCGGTGACTTCGACGCCGACTTCTTCGGCATCTCGCCGCGCGAGGCGGTCGCGATGGACCCGCAGCAGCGACTGCTCCTTGAGACCTCCTGGGAGACCTTCGAACGCGCCGGTCTCGACCCGGACCGCCTGCGCGGCACCGACACCGGCGTCTTCACCGGCGTCAACTACCAGGACTACGGCGCCTCCGTGGCCCAGACCCAGGAGAACGAGGGCCACCTCCTCACCGGCAGCGCGGCCAGCGTGATCTCCGGCCGGATCTCCTACACCCTCGGCCTGGAGGGCCCCGCCGTCACCGTCGACACCGCCTGCTCCGCCTCCCTCGTCGCGGTGCACCTGGCCGCCCAGGCGCTGCGCGCCGGGGACTGCTCACTCGCCCTGGCCGGCGGTGTCGCGGTGATGTCCAGCCCGGGCGCCATCATCAGCTTCGCCCGCCAGCGCGGCCTCGCCGCCGACGGCCGCTGCAAGGCGTTCTCCGACGCCGCCGACGGCATGGGCATGGCCGAGGGCGTCGGCGTGATCCTCCTCGAACGGCTCTCCGAGGCACAGCGGCACGGGCACCCCGTGCTGGCCGTCCTGCGCGGCAGCGCCATCAACCAGGACGGCGCCAGCAACGGCCTGACCGCCCCCAACGGCCCCTCCCAGCAGCGGGTCATCCGCGCCGCCCTCGCCAACGCCCGGCTCTCGGCGGCCGACATCGACGTCGTCGAGACCCACGGCACCGGCACCACGCTCGGCGACCCCATCGAGGCCCAGGCCCTGCTCGCCACGTACGGCCAGGAACGCTCCGACGGGCGCCCCTTGTTGATCGGCTCCCTGAAGTCCAACATCGGCCACACCCAGGCTGCCGCGGGCGTCGCCGGTGTGATCAAGACCGTCCTGGCGCTCCGGTACGGGCAGGTGCCGCGCACCCTGCACGTCGACCGGCCCTCGACCCAGGTCGACTGGACGGCCGGTGCCGTGGAGGTGGCCACCGACACGACCCCGTGGCCGGCGACGGGCCGCCCGCGCCGTGCCGGGATCTCCGCGTTCGGCATGAGCGGCACCAACGTGCACGCGATCGTGGAGCAGGCTCCCGAGGAGGCTCCTGAGCAGAGCCCGCAGGAGACACCCGACGAGGCGCCGGCCCGGAACGTCGCCTGGCCGCTCTCCGCCAAGTCCCCGGACGCCCTGCGCGGCCAGGCCGAGCGGCTGACCGCCCACCTGGCCGACACGCCGGGCCTCCCGCCCGCCGGCATCGGCCGGGCCCTGACCACCCGCACGGCGTTCGAACACCGCGCCGTACTGGTCGGCGACACCACCCGGCTGCCCGCCGCGCTGACCGCCCTCGCCGACGACGGCACCGCCCCCGACCTGGTCCGCGGCGTCGCCGGCACCGTGGGCCGCACGGTCTTCGTCTTCCCCGGCCAGGGTTCCCAATGGGCCGGTATGGCAAGGGAGTTGCTGGACGAGTCGCCGGTGTTCGCGGCCCGGATGGAGGAGTGCGAACGGGCACTGGCACCCTTCGTCGACTGGTCGCTGCTCGACGCCGTGCGCTCGGGCAGTGCCTGGGACCAGGTGGACGTCGTCCAGCCCGCGCTGTTCGCGGTGATGGTGTCGCTGGCCGAGGTCTGGCGGTCGTTCGGTGTCGTACCGGACGCCGTCGTCGGCCACTCCCAGGGCGAGATCGCCGCCGCCGTCGTGGCGGGCGCGCTGTCCCTGGAGGACGGCGCCCAGGTGGTCGCCCTGCGCAGCAAGACCCTCGACGCGCTGGCCGGTCGCGGCGGCATGGCCTCCCTGTCCCTCCCCGCCGACCGGGCCGAGGCCGCCCTCGCCCCCTGGGCCGGCGCCCTGTCGGTCGCCGCGCTGAACGGCCCCGCCACCACCGTGGTCGCGGGCGACTCCCAGGCCCTGGCGGCCCTGCTCGCGCAGTGCGAGGCCCAGGGCGTACGGGCCCGGCGCATCGACGTCGACTACGCCTCGCACTCCGAGCACGTCGAGGAGATCCACGGCATCCTCATGGACGCCCTGGCGGGCATCAAGCCGCTGCCGAGCGAGGTCCCGCTGTACTCCACGGTGGACGGCGGCTGGCTCGACACCACCGGCATGCACGCCGGTTACTGGTATCGCAACCTGCGGCAGACCGTCGGCTTCGACCCCGCCGTCCGCGTCCTGGCCGCCGAGGGATTCACCTCCTTCGTCGAGGTCAGCCCGCACCCCGTGCTCACCATGGCCATCGAGGAGACCACCGAGACCGCCGGACGCGAGGCCGTCGTCCTCGGCACCCTGCGCCGCGACGAGGGAGGCCTGCGACGCGTCCTGCTGTCGGCGGCCGAACTGTGGGTGCGCGGAGGCGCGGTCGACTGGACCGCCGCGTTCCCCGGCGAGAGCACGGCCGAGCTGCCGACGTACGCCTTCCAGCGGCGCCGCTACTGGATCCAGCCGCCCGCGGCGACGCCCCGCGGGCCCGGTGCCACCGGGCACCCGCTGCTCGGCACGGCCGTCGAGGTCGCCGACACCGGGGACCTCGTGCTCAGCGGCAGCCTGTCGACACGCACCCACCCCTGGCTCGCGGACCACGCGGTCTCCGGCGTGGTCCTGCTGCCCGGTACCGGTTTCGTGGAACTGGCCGTACGCGCCGGCGACGAGGCGGACTGCCCCCGGGTCGAGGAACTGACACTCCAGGCACCGCTGGTGTTCGACCGGGACGCCGCCGTCCAGATCCAGGTGCGGGTCGGCGCGCCCGACGACTCCGGGCGGCGCACCTTCGGCGTGTTCTCCCGGGCCGAGGACGGCGCCGGCACTCCGTGGACCGGGCACGCCACCGGTGTCCTCGCCCCGGCCGGGTCCACCGATGGGGCGGCCCACCCGTACGGCGCGGCATGGCCGCCGGCCGGGGCGGAACCCGTGTCCGTCGACGGCCTCTACGAGCGGTTCGCGGACGCCGGCTACGGATACGGCCCCGCCTTCCACGGCCTGCGCGCCGCCTGGCGCCTCGGCCAGGACGTCTACGTGGAGGTCCGGCTGCCGGAGGACCAGCACACGGGGGCCGCCGGCTTCGGGCTGCACCCCGCGCTGCTGGACGCGGCCCTGCACGGTCTGTGGCTGGCCGCACCGGACGGAGCCGACCAGAACGACGTGCCCGGCACCGCCAGGCTGCCCTTCTCCTGGGAAGGTGTCCGCCTGCACGCCTCCGGCGCGACCGAACTGCGCGTGCGGCTGAGCTACGACGACACCGGTTCGGTGGCGCTGTCCGCCGCCGACCCGGCCGGCCGGCCGGTCGCCGACGTCGAGGCGCTCGCCATCCGGCCCATCGCCGTCGACGCCCTGCGCGGCGCCGCGGCGCAGGGACGCGACTCGCTGTTCACCCTGGGCTGGACCGCCCTGTCCGCCACCACCGAGCCGCCCGTCGGCCGGTGGGTCGCCCTCGGCACCGGGCAACTGCTGCCCGAGACCCACGAGAACCTCGACGCGCTCACCGCCGCCGTGGACGGGGGCGCCGCCGTGCCCGACGTGGTCGTCACGCTCTGCCCGCCCGGCGGGAACAGCGCGGACGCGGCCCGTACCGCGCTCGCCGGCACTCTGCGCCTGCTGCAGACCTGGCTGGCCGACGACCGCTGGGCCGACACCCGCCTGGTCCTCGTCACCCGGGGCGGTGTCGCCACCGCACGCGGCGAGGACATCGGCGACCTGGCGGCCGCCGCCGTGTGGGGGCTCGTGCGCTCCGCGCAGTCCGAACACCCCGACCGGTTCGTCCTCGTCGACGCCGAGGACCCGGCCGAGGCGCTCAAGGCCCTGCCCGCCGCGCTGTCCGCGACGGAACCCCAGCTCGCGGTACGCGACGGACGGACCCTGGCACCTCGCCTGACCAGGACCCCGCCGCCGGATGCCGAGGCCGCGGCCGGCAAGCCGTGGGACCCCGAGGGCACGGTGCTCGTCACGGGCGCCTTCGGTGTCCTCGGCGGCCTGGTCGCCCGTCACCTGGTCACCGAGCACGGGGTACGCCACCTGCTGCTGACCGGGCGGCGCGGCGCCGACACCCCCGAGGCGACCGCCCTGGTCGACGAACTCACTGACCTGGGCGCCCGGGTGGAGACCGCCGCCTGCGACACGGCCGACCGAGACGCCCTGGCCGGGCTCCTCGCGGGTGTCCCCGACACCCACCCGCTCACCGCCGTGGTCCACTCGGCCGGCGTCCTCGACGACGGGGTCATCGGCTCACTCACCCCCGAGCGCCTCGACCGCGTCCTGCGCCCCAAGGCGGACGCCGCGCTCCACCTGCACGAGCTGACCCGCGACCTGCCGCTGGCCGCGTTCGTGCTCTTCTCGTCCGCCTCCGGCACCGTCGGCAGCTCCGGGCAGGGCAACTACGCGGCGGCCAACGCCTTCCTGGACGCGCTCGCCCAGCACCGTCGCGCCCAGGGCCTGCCCGCACAGTCGATCGCCTGGGGCATGTGGGCGGAGAGGTCAGCGCTGACCGGCACCCTCGACGAGGTCGACCTGCGGCGCATCGCCCGGGGCGGCGTGGGGGCACTCACCTCCGACGAGGGCCTCGCCCTGTTCGACACCGCGCTCGAACGGGACGACGCCGTCCTGGTCCCGGTCCGGCTCGACCTGGCCCGGCTGCGCGCCAGGGCGGGCACCGGCGCCGTACCCGCCCTCTTCCGCGTCCTGGTACGCGACGCCGCCCGCCGCACGGCCGCCACCGGCGGCGCCGTCGACGGGGCGGACGCCCTGCGCGGGCGGCTCGCGGGCCTGGCCGCCGACGACGCCCGCGCTGTCCTCGCCGACCTGGTGTGCGCGCACGCCGCCGACGTGCTCGGGCACGCCGGAGCCTCGGCCGTCGACCCCGAACGCGCCTTCCGGCAGCTCGGCTTCGACTCGCTGACCGCGGTGGAACTGCGCAACCGCCTCAACGCTGCGACCGGACTGCGGCTCCCCGCCACCCTGGTGTTCGACTACCCGAGCCCGGCGGCCGTCGCCGGGTACTGCGCCGACCGTCTCGCCCCGGCCGGCCCCCCGCGGGCCGCGGCGCCGGCCCCGGCCGACGACGAGATCACCCGCGCGCTGTCCACGATCCCGCTGGACAAACTGCGCGACTCCGGCCTGCTGGAGGCACTGCTGCGCCTGGCCGGACCGGACCGGGACGGCGGCACACCGGAGCCGTCCGAACGGACGGCCGACATCCAGGAGATGGACGTGGACGGCCTCGTACGGCTGGCACTGGGGAGCGAGAGTGCCTGACCGCGTACCGGCCCGGAACGGGATGTGAGGAGAGGGATGTCCACGGACAAGGTGGTCGAGGCGCTGCGCGCCTCCCTGCTGGAGAACGAGCGGCTGCGCGGCGAGAGCACACGGCTGCGCGACGAGTCCCGGGAACCGGTCGCGATCGTCGCCATGAGCTGCCGCTTCCCGGGAGGGGTCCGCACCCCGGAGGACCTGTGGCGGCTGCTCGCCGAAGAACGCGACGCGGTCAGCGAGTTCCCCGCCGACCGCGGTTGGGATGCCGCCGCGCTGTACGACCCCGACCCCGACACCCCGGGTACCTCCAACACCCGGGAGGGCGGCTTCCTGCACGACGCCTGCGGCTTCGACGCCGGCTTCTTCGGGATCTCGCCCCGTGAGGCCCTGGCCATGGACCCCCAGCAGCGACTCCTGCTGGAGACCTGCTGGGAGGCCGTCGAGCGCGGTGGCATCGACCCGCTGTCCCTGCGCGGCAGCCGCACCGGCGTCTACGCGGGCGTCATGTACAACGAGTACGGCGCCCGGCTGGCCCGAATACCGCAGGACGTCGAGGCGTTCATCGGCACCGGCACCGTGCCCAGCGTCGTCACCGGCCGGATCGCCTACACCCTCGGCCTGGAGGGCCCGGCCGTCACGATCGACACCGCGTGCTCGTCGTCGCTGGTCGCCCTCCACCTGGCCTGCCAGGCGCTGCGGGCGGGGGAGATCTCCCTCGCCCTGGCGGGCGGCGTCACGGTGATGTCCACCCCGAGCCTGTACGTCGGGTTCAGCCGCCAGCGCGGCCTCGCGCCCGACGGCCGCAGCAAGTCGTTCGCCGCGGCCGCCGACGGCGCCGGCTTCGGCGAGGGCGTCGGCGTGCTGCTCCTCGAACGGCTCTCGGACGCCCGGCGCAACGGGCACCCCGTGCTCGCGCTGGTCCGGGGTTCGGCGGTCAACCAGGACGGCGCCAGCAACGGCATGACCGCCCCCAACGGCCCCTCCCAGCAACGGGTGATCCAGCAGGCCCTGGCGGCGGCCGGCCTCTCGCCGGCCGAGGTCGACGCGGTGGAGGCCCACGGCACGGGGACCCGCCTCGGCGACCCCATCGAGGCTCAGGCGCTGCTGGCCACCTACGGCCAGGCCCGCCCGGCGGACCGGCCGCTGCTGCTCGGCTCGCTCAAGTCCAACCTCACCCACACCCAGGCCGCCGCCGGGGTCGGCGGCGTCATGAAGATGGTGCTCGCGATGCGCCACGGCCTGCTGCCCCGCACCCTGCACATCGACCGTCCCACCCCGCAGGTCGACTGGACCGAGGGCAACATCGCCCTGCTCACCACGGCCACCCCCTGGCCGGAGACCGATCACCCCCGCCGGGCCGGCGTCTCCTCCTTCGGCGCCAGCGGCACCAACGCCCACACCGTTCTGGAGGCGGCGCCCGCCGACCCGATACACCCCGGACACCGGGGAAACGGCCCCCGCCCCAGTCGCCTGGCTGCTCTCGGGCAAGGGCGAGGCGGCGCTGCGCGGCCAGGCCGCCGCCCTCCACACCCACCTCACCGACGACCCCGAGGCGCGTCCTGCGGACGTCGGCCTCTCGCTGGCCAACGGCAGGTCCCGCTTCGCCGACCGCGCCGTCGTCGTCGGCGACGACCGTCCCGCCCTGCTGTCCGGCCTGGCCGCGCTCGCCGACGGACGACCCCATCCGGCGGTCGTCACCGCCCGCGCCCAGCCAGGCCGCAAGGCCGTCTTCGTCTTCCCCGGCCTCGGCTCGCAGTGGCCCGGCATGGCCGCCGAACTGCTCGACGAGTCACCCGCGTTCGCGGCCCGGATGGCGGACTGCGCACAGGCACTCGCCCCGCACATCGACTGGTCGGTCACCGACGTCCTGCGCGGCGCGCCGGGCGCGCCGTCGCTGGACCGGGTGGACGTCCTCCAGCCCGTGCTGTTCTCCGTGATGGTGTCGCTGGCCGCGCTGTGGCGGTCGTACGGCGTCGAGCCCGCCGCCGTTGTCGGCCACAGCCAGGGCGAGGTGGCCGCCGCCTGTGTCGCGGGCGCTCTCACCCTGGAGGACGGGGCCCGCGTGGTGGCGCTGCGCAGCCGGGCGCTGGCCGGGCTCGCCGGTGGCGGCGGCATGGCCACCGTCGTGCTCTCCGCGGCCGAACTCGCTCCGTACCTGGAACGCCGCTCGGGCAAGGTCACGGTCGCCGCCGTCAACGGGCCACGCGTGCTCGTCGTCGCCGGGCCCGGCGACGAGGTCGGCGCCCTCGTCGACGAACTCTCCGCCGAGGGCGTCATGGCCTGGCGCATCCCGGTGGACTACGCCTCCCACTCGGACGACGTGAGCACCGTACGGGACCGGCTGCGCGAGGACCTGTCCTCGCTCGTTCCCAAGGCCCCGGCCGTGCCCCTGGTGTCCACGGTGGACGCCGACTGGATCGGTGCCGGCGACCTCACCCACGCGTACTGGTACCGCAACCTCCGCCAGACCGTCCGCTTCCACGACGCGATACGCCTCCTCCTCGACGCCGGGCACCGCACCTTCGTCGAGGTGAGCCCCCACCCGCTGCTCACCTACGGCATCGGCGACACCGCGGCCGACGCCGGCGCGGACGACGCCGTGGTGCTGGGCACCCTGCGGCGCGACGAGGGCGGTCTGCACCGGATGCTGCTGGCGCTCGGCGAGGCGCACGCGAACGGTGTGGCCGTCGACTGGCGGCGCGCGTTCGACGGCACCGGTGCACGCCGCACCGACCTGCCCACGTACGCCTTCCAGCGCACCCACTACTGGCTCGACGTGCCCGTGCACGTGGGGGACCCCGAGTCGGCGGGCCAGACGGAGACGGGGCACCCGCTGCTGACCGCCGCCGTGGATCTGCCGGACGGCGACGGTGTGCTCTTCACGGGGCGCCTCTCGCCGCGCACCCATCCGTGGCTGGCGGACCACGCGGTCTCCGGCACGGTGCTGCTGCCCGGCGTCGCCTTCGTGGAGATGGCCGCCCACGCCGCCGTCCACGTCGGCTGCACCACCGTCGAGGAACTCACCCTGGCCGCACCCCTGGTCCTCGCCGCCGACGAGTCCCGACGGCTCCGCCTGACCGTGGACGGGCCCGACCCCGAGGGCCGCCGGGCCGTGGCGCTGTACTCCCGCCCCGACGACCCCGAGTCCACCGAACCGTGGATCCGCCACGCGGGGGGCACCCTGGCCGAGACGCCCGCCTCCGTACCGGGTGACGCCGGCCGGTGGCCGCCCGGCGACGGCGCCGAACGCCTCGACCTCGACCACCTGTACGCGGACTTCGAGGCGGCCGGGGTCCACTACGGCCCGCTCTTCCAGGGCCTGCGCGCCGCCTGGCGGGTCGGCGACGAGATCCACGCCGAGGTGGCTCTGCCCGAGTCGGTGCCGGGGACCCGCGAGAGCGGCTTCGCCGTCCACCCGGCCCTGCTCGACGCCGCGCTGCAGACGGTGGCCCTGCGCCCCGACGGCACCCGGGGCACGGACCCGGGCCGCACGGGAGCCGTGCCGCTGCCCTTCTCGTGGCACGACGTGACGATCGCCCCCGCGGCCGACCCGGTCCTGCGGGTGGTTCTGAGCCCTGCCCCACAGGGTGGTGACGCCGTGTCGGTACGGATCACCGACCGCACCGGGCGCCCGGTCGTCACCGTCGGCGCGCTGACCCTGCGGGCGGCGGCGGGTGCTCCGGCCGCCGCCGAGCGGTCCCTGTTCCGCCTCGACTGGACCCGGCTGCCCGGCACCCGACCGTCCACCGGCACCTGGGCCACGCTCGGCACCTCCGGCGGCGGCCTCCTGCCGGCCGGCTTCCGGGCCGAGGCGTGCCCCGCCCTCGCCGACGTGCCCACCACGTCCGAAGCCGTGCTGGCCCTGTGCCCGCCCGCCGAGGGCGCGGGCCCCGAAGCGGCCCGCGCCACCGTGGGCGCCGTACTGAACCTGCTCCAACGCTGGCTGGCGGAGCCGAAGTTCACCGAAACCCCCCTCGTGCTGCTCACTCGTGGCGCGGTCGACCTCGACGGCGCCCCCGCGGACCTCGGGGGTGCCGCCGCCTGGGGGCTGCTGCGCACCGCCCAGCTGGAGCACCCCGGCCGCTTCGTCCTGCTGGACACCGACGGCGGCGACGGCCTCGAAGCGGCCCTCGCCACCGCCCTGGCCGAGGGCGAGCCCCAACTGGCTCTGCGCGACGGCACCTTGTACGCACCCCGCCTGGTCCGCCCGTCCGTCGCCGACCGGCCCGCCGGCTTCGACCCGGAGGGCACCGTCCTCGTCACCGGCGGCACAGGCACCCTGGGCGGACTGGTGGCCCGTCACCTGGTCAGCACTCATGGCGTACGGCATCTGCTGCTGCTCGGCCGCCGGGGCGCCGCCGCCGAAGGCACGGCCTCTCTCATCGAGGAGCTGAGCGCGGCGGGAGCCGAGGTCACCGTCGCGGCGTGCGACGTGGCCGACCGGGAGGCGCTCGCGGGCTGCCTCGCGGCGATCCCCCCGGAGCACCCGCTGCGCGCCGTGGTGCACACGGCCGGTGTGCTGGACGACGGGCTGTTGACCGCCCTCACCCCCGAGCGGCTGTCGGCCGTCCTGCGCCCCAAGGCCGACGGCGCCTGGAACCTGCACGAGCTGACCAGGGATCAGGATCTGACGGCGTTCGTCCTGTTCTCCTCCTCCGCCGGTGTCTTCGGCAGTCCGGGCCAGTCCGCCTACGCCGCCGCCAACGCCTTCACCGACGCCCTGGCCGCCGCCCGCCACCGGGCAGGGCTGCCCGGCACCTCCCTGGCCTGGGGCCTGTGGGAGCAGCGCACCGCTCTCACCGACGGCCTCGGCGACACGGACCTGCGGCGGATGGCACGCAGCGGGGTGCGCGCCCTACCGACCGAGGAGGGCCTGGCTCTGTTCGACGCCGCACTGGCGGGCGACGACCCCGTCCTCGTCCCGGTGGGCCTCGATCTGCGGGCCCGGCCCGGCGGCCCGGTGCCCCACCTGCTGCGGTCGCTGATCCGGACCCCCGCCGTACGCCGGCGTGGGCCGCAGACCGACGCGTCGCTGCGGCCCCGGCTGGCCGCTGTGCCGGAGGCCGAACAGGGCGAGATCCTGCTGCGGCTGGTGCGGACCCAGGCGGCCGAGGTGCTCGGCCACGCCGACCCGGACGCGCTGTCCGAGGGCGACGCCTTCCTGGAGAGCGGGTTCGACTCGCTGACCGCCGTCGAGTTGCGCAACCGTCTCGCCGCCGTGCTCGACCTGCGGCTGCGCCCCACCGCCGTACTCGACTCGGGAACCCCCGCCCGGCTGGCCGAGCACCTGCGGGCGGAACTGACCCGGAGCACCGCTCCCGGAGCCGGGCGACAGGCCGGTGAACCGTCGCACGACCCGGTCAGCGCCCTGTTCCGGCAGGCGTGCGAGGTGGGCCGGATCCACGAGGGCATCCAGATCCTCCAGCAGGCCGCGAGGCTCCGCCCCGACTTCGGGTCCGGCCCCGAGCTGCTGAGCTCGCCCGGACGGCGTCCGGAGCTGCTGCGGCTGCACGTCCGCGACGACGCGCCCGAACTGGTCTGCTTCGCCTCGGTGGTGGCGCTCGGCGGAGCCCACCAGTACAGCCGCTTCGCGTCCGCCTTCGAGGGCCGTTACGGCGTCAGCGCGCTGGACGCGCCGGGCTTCGCCCCCGACGAGCCGCTGCCCGCCGACATGTCCGCCCTGCTGGACTTCCAGACCGAGGTTCTCCTGCGGCGCCTCGGTGACCGGCCGAAGGTGCTGCTCGGCTCCTCGTCGGGCGGCACCCTCGCCCACGCCGCCGCCGCCCGCCTGGAAGCGCTCGGGGCCGGCCCGGCCGCCGTGGTGCTGCTGGACACCTATCTGTCCGGGGACGAGGCGATGACCCAGTTCGACGACGTGCTGGTCAGCGGCATGTTCGAGCGCGAGGACCGCGCCGCCCCGATGGACGGCACCCGGCTGACCGCCATGGGCCGCTACTTCCAGCTCCTGGACGACTGGGAGCCGCCCTCCGTCGCGGCGCCCGTGCTGCTGGTGCGCGCATCGAGCCCCCTGGCGGAGCCGGCACCGGACAGCGACGTCGACTGGCGTGCCTCATGGCCGTCCGCGCATTCCGTCCTGGACGTTCCGGGAAATCACTGGTCGATGATGGAAAAGCATCTCAAAACGACGGTCGAAGCCGTCGATGGATGGCTCGGCAGAACTGTGAAAAACGAAGGGGAGTGAAATGTCGGAAAACAATGCTGGTGGTGCCGAAAAGGCGCCTCACCTCACTGTCCTGGGCGCAGGCGTCATGGGTGTCGGCATCACCACGCTGGCGGTCGGACACGGTGTGGCGGTGACGCTCGTCGACGTCGACCAGGCCAAACGTGCGGAGGCGGAGGCCCGCATCGCCCACGAACTGCGGCTCGCGCGGCTGATGGGCGCACTACCGGACGACCTTCCCCCCGGGGAACTCGTCATCAGTGATTCCGTGTCCGACGCGGCCGGATCGACCGCTGTCATCGAGGCCGTCACGGAAATAGCGGAAATCAAGGAGAAAGTGATCGCGGAGGTTTCCGCGGTCGTTTCCCCTGGTACTGTCCTGGTGTCCAACACATCGTCCATTCCCATTGACGAACTGGCCTCGGCCGCCGTGCGTCCGGCGGAACTCGTCGGCACGCATTTCATGAACCCGTCCTATCTGATCCGCACGGTCGAGGTCATCCGCGGCGCCCGCACCGGCGAGGCCGCCATGGACTCCGTACGGGCCCTGCTCACCACCCTGCGCCGTCAGCCCGTCGTGGTCCGGGACGCCCCCGGCTTCGTGACCAGCCGGGTCCTGCACCCGATGATCAACGACGCGGCCCGGGTGGTGCAGGAGGGGACCGCGACCGCCGAGGACGTCGACGCCCTGATGCAGGGCTGCCTGGGGCACGCCACGGGTCCGCTGCGCACCGCGGACCTCATCGGCATCGACAACCTCGTCGACTCGCTGAACGTGCTGTACGAGCGCACCGGTGACAGCGGCTGCCGTCCGTGCGACCTGCTGCTGGAGAAGGTGCGGGCGGGCGACATCGGCCGGAAGTCCGGCCGTGGTTTCTACGAATACGAGGGATGAAAGTCATGACCATGCCATCCGAGGGCACCGTGGAGAAGGAACTCCTCGACTTCCTGCACGTCCGCACCAAGACCGTCTGGGAGGAGGACACCGACCTCTTCGCGGCCGGCGGGCTCTCGTCCCTGTTCGCCATGGAACTCGTCGTCCACCTGGAGAAGTCCTACGGCATCGCGATCCGAGGCGCCGACCTGCGGCTGGACAACTTCCGTACCGTCACGGGAATGGCGGCACTGGTCCGCCGTCTGCGCGCGGCAGCCGGGGACGGCGGTGAGTGAGCCCCTCGCCGAGGCGACGGCCTCGGTCACCGGCCTCGTCGGTGACCGGGCCGGTGACTGGGACCGCTCGGGTCTGCTCCCCGCCGAGCTGCTGAGAAAGCTCGGCGCCGCCGGGCAGTTGTGCACCGGTGTGCCCACCGAGTACGGCGGCCTCGGCTGGGACAGCCGCACCGGCGGCGAGTTCACCGCCCATGTCGGCAGCCTGTGCAGCTCCCTGCGCAGCGTCATGACCTCCCAGGGCATGGCCGCCTGGACCGTCGAACGGCTCGGTGACGAGGCGCAGCGCCGCGCGCTGCTGCCCCGCCTCACCTCGGGCGAACTGGCCGCCGTCGGCTTCAGCGAGAGCCAGGCCGGCAGCGATCTGTCGGGCATCGACACCCGGATCACCGTCGACGGCGACACCGTCGTGGTCGACGGCCACAAGGTGTGGATGACGGCCGCCCACTACGCCGACCTGCTCATCGTCTTCGGACGGATGGGCGACGGCGCCGCCGCCGTGGTCGTGCCCGCCCGGGCCCCGGGCGTCGACGTACGGCGGGTGGCCGACCCCCTGGGCTGCCGCGCCGCCGGACACGCCGAGGTCCGCCTCGACTCCGTACGCCTCCCCGCCGACAGCGTGCTGGGCGGCGAGGGCCTGTCCCTGCCGCTGCTCGTGACCACCGCCCTGGCCTACGGGCGGATGTCGGTCGCCTGGGGATGCGTCGGAATCCTGCGCGCGTGCCTGGCCGCGACGACCCGGCACGCCGCGTCCCGCGAACAGTTCGGGCAGCCGCTGGCCCGCCACCAGCTCGTCGCCAAGCACCTCGCCGACCTCTTCGTCGCGGAACAGGTCGCCTCCCGCGCCTGCGAACACGCCAGTCACCGCTGGGACAGCGGGTCCCCCGACATGGTCGTCGCCACCATCCTCGCCAAGCACGTCAGTGCCGGCCACGCCGCCCGCGGGGCCGCCTGCGCCGTACAGGTCATGGCGTCGGCGGGAGCCCAGGACGGCCATCCGGTGGCCCGCGCCTACCGGGACGCCAAACTCATGGAGATCATCGAGGGCAGCAACGAGATGTGCGAACTCCTGCTCGCCCAGCACGCGTTGACAAGTGTGGAGCCGACATGAGCGACAAGACCGGCGCCGACGCGCCGGCCCTCGTGAAGTGCCTGATCTGGGACCTGGACAACACCCTCTGGCAGGGCACTCTGCTGGAGGACGCGGAGGTACGGCTGCCCGACGCGATACGGGCGGCGATCGTCGAACTCGACTCGCGGGGCGTCCTGCAGTCCGTCTGCAGCCGCAACGACCACGACCTGGCCTGGGCCCGTCTCGAAGAGCTGGGCGTCGCCGAGTACTTCGTGCTGCCCGAGATCGGCTGGGGACCCAAGTCCGAAGCGGTCCGGCGGATCGCCGACGGACTGAACTTCGCCCACCGGACCATCGCCTTCATCGACGACCAGCCAGCCGAACGGGCCGAGGTCGCCTACCACCTCCCCGACGTCCGCTGCTACCCGGCCGAGGAGGCGTCCGCCCTCACCGGCCTGCCCGAGTTCAGCCCCGCCGTGAGCACGGTGGACTCCCGGCGCCGGCGTGAGATGTACCAGGCCGGCTTCCGCAGGGAGACCGAACGGTCCGCCTACGAGGGCCCCGACGAGGAGTTCCTCCGCTCCCTCGACCTGGTCATGCGCATCGGACGGGCCACCGAGGAGGAGATCACCCGGGTCGAGGAACTCACCCTGCGCACCAGCCAGATGAACGCCACCGGAGTGCACTACTCCGACCGGACGCTGCGCGAGCTGTCTGCGGACCCCGGCCATGAGGTCCTGGTCACCACCCTCACCGACCGGTTCGGACCGCACGGGGCGGTCGGCGTCACGCTGGTCGAGAAGCACCCGGCGGTATGGCATCTGAAGCTGCTCGCCACCTCCTGCCGCGTGGTGTCCTTCGGTGCCGGATCGGTCATCCTGAACTGGCTCGTGGACCAGGCCGCCGCGGCCGGCGTCCATCTCGTGGCCGACTTCCGGCGGACGGACCGCAACCGCATGATGGAGGTCGCCTACCGGTTCGCGGGCTTCGACGAGGAACCCTGCGCCTGCCGTGACGCCGTGCGGACTGCGCCGGCACGGGCGGCGGAGAGACCGGCACAGGCGGCGGAGGGAGCGGAACAGCAGGAGACGACGGAAGTCGAACGGCTGCACCTCGTCGCCGCACCCCGGCCCCCCTCCACGACCGTCCGGCTGATCGCCCCCGACCTGACGGCGCGACCCGCCGCGGACACCTCGGTCGTGGCCCCGGCGTGAGGGCCTCCCGGCCGAAGACAGCTCACGGCGGGCTCCCGGACCACCTCGTCCGGGAGCCCGCCGAACTCGTGCGACATGGGTGTGGCCGGTACGCCGAGAGCGCACCGGCCATGACCCCTCCGTCCCCGGCCCACGGGGGGGGGCCGGCGCCGGTGCGCGCCGGCCACGCGCTCTCAGGCGGGCTGTCGGCGCCTGAGGGGCTCCCACCAGTCCCGGTTGTCGCGATACCAGGCGACGGTCTCGGCCAGCCCGGACTCGAAGTCGCGCCGCGGTCGGTAGCCCAACTCGGTCCGCAACCTGGTGCAGTCGATCGCATAGCGCCTGTCGTGGCCCTTGCGGTCCGGTACCTGCCGTACGCGCGCCCAGGTCGCGCCCACTGCCGCGAGCAGCCGCGCGGTCAGTTCCCGGTTGCTCAGCTCGATACCGCCGCTGATGTTGTAGACACGGCCCGCGACACCGCCGGCGCGGACCAGCTCGATGGCCGCGCAGTGGTCCTCGACGTGCAGCCAGTCGCGCCGGTTGAGCCCGTCGCCGTACAGCGGGACGTCACCACCGTCGAGCAGAGTCGTGAGGAACAGCGGGATGATCTTCTCGGGGAACTGCCGCGGCCCGTAGTTGTTGCTGCACCGGGTGACCCGCACGTCGAGGCCGTGGGTGCGGTGGTACGACAGGGCCAGAAGGTCCGAGGCCGCCTTGGAGGCGGCGTAGGGGGAGTTGGGGTCGAGGGGGTCCCGCTCGGTGCGGGAGCCGCTCTCCACCGAGCCGTAGACCTCGTCCGTGGACACGTGCACGAAGCGGTCGACGCCGTGTCGCAGCGCGGCGTCCAGCAGGGTCTGGGTGCCCGTGACGTTGGTGCGCACGAAAGCGCCGGCGGAGGCGATCGAGCGGTCCACATGGGACTCGGCGGCGAAGTGCACCACCTGGTCGGCCTGTTGCATCAGCTTGTCTACGAGGGGGGCGTCGCAGATGTCGCCCCGGACGAACGTCAGCCGGGGATCGCCGAGATCGAGATTGTCCAGGCTCCCGGCGTAGGTCAGGCTGTCCAGCACCGTGACCTGGGACACCCCGCTGCGCTGTGCGGTGTCGCCCGCGAGCAGCATCCGTACATAAGCGGAGCCGATGAAACCGGCGGCGCCGGTGACCAGCAGATTCACAGCCCCTCCGAAGGAAGCGGAGGCAGCACGCCCGCCTTGCACAGGCGCGCCCGCTCCATGACGTACTCGCCGTAGGGGGAATTGCCCATGCTCGCGCCCAGCGCTTGGCAGTCGTCCGGGTCGATGTATCCCATGTGCATGGCGATCTCCTCGATGCAGGCCAGGCGGGTGCCCTGCCTGCGCTGCGTGTCCCTCACGAAAGTGCCCGCTTCGAGCAGGGATTCATGAGTGCCGGTGTCCAGCCACGTGACGCCCCTGCTGAGCCACACCAGTTCGGCGGTGCCCATCTTCAGGTAGACGCGCAGCAGGTCGGTGATCTCCAGTTCGCCCCGTGGGGACGGCTCCAGGCCTCTGGCGATGTCCGTGACCTGGGCGTCGAAGAAGTACAACCCCGGGATGGCGAGCTTCGAGCGCGGATTGAGGGGCTTCTCCTCGATGGAGACGAGTTCGCCCTGCGCGTCGATCTCGGCGACTCCGAACCGCTCCGGGTCGGCCACCTCGTGGCCGAACAGCACACAGCCACCCATCTTGAGCGCGGTACGCCGCAGCATGGCGGGCAGGTTGGCGCCGTGGAAGAGATTGTCGCCGAGGACCAGCGCGCACTGCTCGCCGCGGATGTGGTTCTCCCCCACCAGGAAGGCGTCGGCGATGCCGCGCGGCTCGTCCTGCGTGGCGTAGTCGAGGGACAGCCCCAGCTGCCGGCCGTCGCCCAGAAGCACCTGGAAGGCGGGGAGGTCGGCAGGACGCGTGATGATGAGGATGTCCCGGATGCCCGCCAGCATGAGCATGGAGAGCGGGTAGTAGATCATCGGCTTGTCGTAGACCGGCGCGAGTTGTTTGGAACCCGCGAACGTGAGGGGCTGCAGGCGGGTGCCGTTGCCGCCCGCCAGAATGATCCCCTTCATGCGCTCCTCGCTCCCTCGTGATCGGTGTTCGGGCATCGTCGGGGGCCCGTCCTGAGCCGTTCCCATGCGCGTCTTGGGGGAGCGGGCCCGACGACCAGAGCGGGGGCCTTCCAGCAGGGTCGTTGCATGTTCGGGACCGGTCCGGTTCGCCGGTCCCGTACATGACGTGACGTCATGTCCCGTCCAAAGCACGGATGTTCTTGCGGAAGCAGAACAGGCACGGCGCCGGTGATCATGTGGTTGTCGAAGACTCATGGAGTGGGACAGCTGTGCCACGGCGGCACGTGTCTCGGTGCGTGCGTCTGCTCAGATCGACGGCCCACGCCGCAGGACGATCCGCATCGTTCTCCCCGGGTCCGTCACTCCGCCGGACGGGCGTCAGGCCGGGGTCAGCGTCAGGTACCGCTGCTGCCAGAGTTCGTACAGCTCGGCACGTACCTCGTCGGGGACGACGCCGGCCTCCTTCGCCAGCTCGCCGACGGTGCGCGCGCCGTCCACGACGCTGAGCAGCGTGAACAGCTCCTCCGACACCCTGGTCACCGGAGCCCCGTAGTAGTCCAGGGAGATCTCGTGCCAGGCGGGACCCGCTGCGGTGGCCCCGGTGCCGAGCCGGCGCGCCAGCCTGGTCACCGGCCGCAACCGGGGAACGAGTGCGTCCAGGTCGGCCGACGGGTCCGCCGAACGCCGACGCACCAGGAAGTCCTCGACCACCAGGTAGTCCAGATCGGTGGTGAGGAAGCACGCCACCACGTCGTCGATGGTCTGCACGATCGGCTCTGCGTTGTTGTTGAAGGACGTGTTGAGCAGCACCGGTGTCCCGGTGCGCTCGCCGAAGGCCGCGACGAGCCGGTGGAACCGTTCGTTCGCGACCGGGTCGACGACCTGCACGCGCGCGGTGCCGTCGATGTGGGTGACCGCGCCCAGTTCCGTCCGGCGCTCCTCGCGGACGGGAACCACGTAGGACATGAAGTCGTAGTTCGCCTCGGTGGCGGGCAGGTCGAAGTAGTCGGCGGCGGCGTCGGCGGTGACCACGGGCGCGAACGGCCGGTAGCTCTCCCGCTGCTTCACCATCGCGTTGATCCTGGTCTGGTTCTCCGCCGGCCGGGCGTCCGCGATGATGCTCCGGTTGCCCAGCGCCCGCGGGCCGAACTCCGAACGTCCTTGCGCCCAGCCCAGGACCGCGCCGTCGGCCAGCAGTCCGGCCGCGACCGGCACGATGTCCTCGTGTTGCTCGAAGCCGAGCACCACACCCCACGCGCACAGGCGGTCGCGGACCTCCACCTCGGTACCCAGCGCGGGGCCTGAGCTCGCGGTGCGGGACCGGCGGACCGGCCGGGCCGCACCGCCCAGCTGGTCGGCCGCGAGGAAAGCGGCGCCCTCGCTCGCGCCGGCGTCGTGCGACGCCGGGTGCACGAACACCTCGCGGAACAGTCCGGAGCGCAGGATGTTGCCGTTCAGGGTGGAGTTGTGGGCCACGCCGCCGCCGAAACACAGCCGGGACAAGCCGGTCGACTCGGCCCAGTGCGTCAGCACGTGCATCACGATCTTCTCCAGCGCCTCCTGGGTCGCGGCGGCGAAGTCCTTGTGCTGCTGGGTGAACGGCTCGCCCTTGCGGCGCGGCGTGATGCCCCTCGCGAGCATCGACGGGCCGACCAGGTCGGGCACCGACATGTTCGGCATCAGGTTGTAATCGCCGTTGTCGCCCAACAGGTACAGCGAGCTGACCGCGTCGCGGAAGGTCGCCGGGTCGCCGTAGGGTGCCAGGCCCATCACCTTGTACTCGTCGCCGAAGCCGTAGCCGAGCAGCTGGGTGGCGTTGAGGTAGAGCATGCCCAGTGACTTGAAGACCGGGTAGTCGGCCAGCTTCTCAAGCCGCCCCTCGCCCGCCCGGTAGACGGTGCCAGAGTTCTCCTCGCCGCGGCCGTCCAGGACCAGTACCAGCGACTCCGGCATCCCGGACCGGGCCACCGCCGCTATCGCGTGCGCGTCGTGGTGCGGGGTGAAGACGAGCTTGTCGTCGCCGAGATCCCAGTCGAACTCCTCGGCGAACCACTGCTTGATCAGCTGGCGGCAGTACACCGTGGGCACCTTCGGGTGGATGGTGTAGAAGAAGTTGAGCGTGGTGTCGACGAAGTCCTCACGGAAGTAGTACGCCACGCCGTCGAGCTGGTCGACCGTCACCCCCGCCACATCCAGGCACGCGCGGATCGCGTTGACCGGGAACTTGGTGGTCTTCTTGATCCGGTTGAACCGTTCCTCCTCGACGGCGGCGATCACCTCGCCGTCCCGCACCAGACACGCAGCCGAGTCGTGGAACAACTGGTCCGGCATGAGGGGCACCAGATCCGAGTCCCGCGCGGAGAAGTTTCCGCTCAACCCGAGCACCAACATCGTGACCACCCCAACTCGTCGTTGACTTGCCAATCGCCTGCGGTCAGGCTGCGGCCCCTGCCGGACCACGACACTGAGTGGCTGCGGGCCCTGGGGGGTTCTGCAGCAGCCTAGGCGGGACGGATAGCGGATGAATATCGCCGACGGCTGGACCGGACGCGCCCGGTCAGGACGACATTCCGTTGCGCGGCAGCGCAAGCCGATACCGCAGGTTCAGGGCTCCCGGTGGCGTCCGTGGCCGGCAGGGTGGCCATGAAGGCGATCCGCACGGCCCCGCTCACGTGGCTGCGGAGCTCGGCCTCACCGAGTTCGACAAGCAGTTCGGCGCGCCATACCCGGCGCGAGCTCAGCCGGCGTAGTCGCCCACGTACCGGTCGAGTAGCCGATCGAGGTGGCCGGCGCCGCCCGGCAGGACGGCGGTCGGCAGCAGGGCCCGCAACCGGGCGGTGGAGACCGTCGTGCGCACCGGCGGGGCGTCGACGACCTCGAACCGGGCCGGCAGGCCCATCCGATCCCGCACCCCGGCGGCGATCGCGGTCACCGGAACCGGTGTGCCAGAGGCGACGTGCACCACCTCGCCGTGCACGCCGGCCGCCAGCAGACCGTCCACAAGGGACACGACATCGCGCACGTCGACCAGATCCCGGTAGGTGTCCCGGTACAGTCGGACGGTTCCCGAACGCACCTGTTCGACGAACGCGGGCAGCAGTTGGTGCGGCCGCTGTCGTGCGCCGACGACGTGCGCCAGCCGCAGCACGAGCCAGTTCGCGCCCGAGGCCGCCACCTGCCGCTCCAGCCCGAGTTTGTGCCACCCGTAGGGCGAACTCGGCGAGACGGGTTCCCGTTCCTCCACGATGTGGTCGGTCGAGCCGTACATCGCGTGCGACGCGGTCGACAGCACCACCACGGTCAGGTTCTCTCGCCGGCAGCGCCGCGTCACATCGACCATGAGTGCCCGCTCCCGGGCGAACTCCGCCGGATCGGTCACCCGTACGCTGGACACACCGGCGGCCACCACCACGGCGTGCGGGTGCCGGTCGGCGAGCGTGCTGAGGTGGCTTGCGATGAAGCCCCGGCCGATGACGAGCATCAGTGTCCTCCTGACACGGTGACGACGCGAGCGGATGCCCTGATGGCGTCAAGAAGTCCGGCGGTGCACAGGGTGTCGGCGTTGGACGTCGCTGCCGAGTTCGGCACGCCGGCCCGGCGGGCTCGGACCTCGGCGGTGAAAGCGGCAGCCGATCGGGCGAACTGGTCGGCGGCCGGCGTCACGATCTCCTCGGCATGGTCCTGTTCATCGATGCGCAGCACCGGCTGGTGGGTCGCGGGTGGGGTGAACGCGCGCTCCAGCAGCAGCTGGGCGGACGAGCCCCACAGCCGGTAGCGGGAACCGTAGCCGTGCCGGAAGCCGAACTCGGCGGTCACGACCACGTCGCCGGTCGTGAGCAGCGCGCTGCCGGACACGTCGACTCCGGTGACCGGATCCACGTGCAGCACCGCGCCGACGACCTCGATCTCATTGCCGAACAACAGTTGTGCCGCCCGGATCGGGTAGACACCGGCGTCCAGCAACGCCCCGCCGCCCAGTTCGGGCCGGTAACGCACGTCGGCGGCGGGAAGCGGCGGGAAGCAGAACGAGCTGGTGAAGTTCCGAGGCTCGCCGATGCGACCGGCGGTCACCAGGTTCCGCACGACGGCGTGCACCGGGTGGTGCAGGAACGTGAAGTTCTCCCGCAGCACGAGGTTGTTCACTTCGGCCAGCCGCACCAGGTCAGCGGTGTCGGCGGCGCACGTCGTCAGCGGTTTCTCCGCCAGGACGTGCTTTCCGGCCGCGAGCGCGGCCGCAGCCCACTCGTGATGGAGGGAGTTCGGCAGTGGGACGTACACGGCGTCGATGTCGGCGCGCTCCAACAGCGCCGCGTACCCTTCGATCGGCTCGCCGCCGAACCGCTCGGTGAACGCCTCGGCCCTCGACCGGTCCCGGCTCGCGATGGCCGCGACCGACACCCCGGCCGTACCGGTCAGAGCGGGGAGCATGCGCCGCCAGGCGATGGACGCCGCCCCCAGCACACCGATCCGCACCGTCGCCGTCGGGTCGAAGTCCGCCCCGGGGGCGGGTTCCGCGAGAGGCCGGACCATCAGGCGCCCCCACCCGGCGCGACCGCACTGGCGCCATCGAGGTGAGCGACGAGGCTGTGCAGGCACGCCACCAGACTGCGGGCCTGCACGTTCACGTAGTGGCTGTGCCGTAGCAACCCGACGATCTGGGCCATGGTCATCCACCGGTGCCGGGCCGGTCCGGCACCGTGCGCCACCACCGGGTCGACCTCGACGATCACGTGCCGGGTACGGGCGTGGAAGAACCGGCCGCCCTCCTCGGAGAGCTCGGTGTCGAACCGGATCCGGTCGGCCGGCGCGGCCAGCACGTCGTCCAGGAAGGGCGGCCTGGCCTCGGGCGGCAGGTGCTCATAGCTTTCCGGCGTGCACTGCACCGTCGGTGCCAGCTCGACGAAGTCCACGAGCCCCGGCTCCGCCTGGACGCCGACCAGTATGTGCAACACCCCGGAGAACCGGGCGACCAGGAACGCCACGACGCCGAGCCCGTGCGGGGCGAGGACCGGCTGCGTCCAGCTGTCGATCTCGCGGCCCCCGCCGTCCACCGCGACCGCGCGGACGTCGAAGAAGACGCCCGTGTCATGAGTGATCCGGTCGGGCTTCCGGCGCCAGCCGCGCACCTCGCGCAGCGGGATCGGGGTGGCCTCGACCTCGCGGCGGGACCGCAGGTCGGTGATCCAGCTCAGGATCTCGCCGTCGGTGTGCAGCGCGCCCCACTCCGTTCCGATCGACCGCAGGAGGGCCGCCCGGAACCCGGACGCGCCACAGTCCAGCTCGCCCACGAGGTTCGGTCCGGAGAAGGACAGGCAGGACAGCACCGTGCGCGTGTTCATGTTGACCAGGTGGTCCTCGGTGAGCAGCGCGTGCACCTGACCCAGTGACAGCCAGCAGAAGCCGGGCAGCACCTCGACGTCCCCGGTGGTCTCCACGACGATGTTGCGGTTGCGTTTGCGGTAGAACCACGAGCCTTGCTCGGACTGCAGCACGTCGGCGAGCACCGCCTGCGGTGGCGCGGACAGGAACATGTCCACATAGGGCACCGGGCGGCCGCGGTGTACCGCGGTGTAGTTGCTCTGCGTGGCCTGCACGGTCGGGGACAGTTGCACCACGTTGCAGTTGCCCGGCTCCATCTTGGCCTGCATCAGGCAGTGCAGCACCCCGTCGAACTCCTTGACCAGGATGCCCAGCACGCCGGTCTCCGGCTGATTGATGATCGGCTGCGACCAGCTCGCCACCGGGCCGTGAGCGGCGGCCACCGACACGCCCTCGACGGCGAAGAACTTTCCGCTGTCGTGCACCAGGTTGCCGGTGTCGTCAGCGAAACGCCAGCCGACCAGGTCGGCGAAGTCGATACCGGTGACCGTGGTGGTCCTGGCCACGGCCAGCCGTTCGGCGAACCAGGACCGGAAGTCCGGTGTGGCCGTCACGGTGCCCTGGGTGGACAGTGCTGATCGGACGACACGCAGCGCCGCCGACGGGTCGTGGGTCCGAAGCAGACCACCGGGCGTGACCGGGGATGCGGTCATTCGGACTCCTTCGTGGATACCCCGACCTTCAGGCCGGGAAGAGAACGGACTTCTGCGGAGCAGCACAGGAAACGGGGTTCACCCGGAGGACGAACGGGCGTCGTGTGCCTTCGGTCAGCCGCTCCGGGGCGAAACGACGCTGCGGACCGGCCTAGGGGGTGTTTCGAAAGTCCTGTGCGGTGCCCGCGGTGTCCGGTGCGTGCTCTCGGCGTGCCGGACGAAAGCCCTCGTACTGGACGTACTTGGGGTTTCGGCCGGTGCGGCGAGAGTGCGTGCCGGGCGCCGTGGGTGCTGTGCGGGACTTTCGAAACACCCCCTAGCACCGGGCCGGCGGGTACGAAGGCTGTGGCGCTCGTGCAAGACCGATGGCCGGTGCCGGCATTCCGGTCACCGCTGTGAAAGCGGGTCGACAACGGGCCGTGCGGCAGAAGGTGCGACTCGCGAGGGTCGGATCTCCCTGCCAAAGCCAGGAGAGCGGTCAAGGTTCCTCCGGTTCCCGGCTGGGGAAGGGCTGCCACCGGCAGCCGTCAGCGCCAGGTGACGGCGTGCTTCTCGATGACGTCCGCGGCGGCGGCCACGCCTCGATCAGCGCGCACCGCCGCCGCCAGCGCCGCCGCCCGAGTGGCGATCGCCGGATCGCCAATGGCGGTTCGCACGGCGGCGGTCAGCCGGTCGCCGGTCAACCGGGAGAACGGCACCGGCGGCGGTGCGACGCCCAGCGTGGCCATTCGGCTCGCCCACACCGGCTGGTCCGCAAAGCAAGGTACGACGACCTGTGGCACGCCGGCGGACACCACGGCCGCGGTGGTGCCCTGGCCGCCGTGGTGCAGTACGGCGGCGGCGCGGGGCAGCAGCCAGACGAAATCGGCGCTCTCGGTCCGGATCGCCTCGACGCCGGCGGGCAGCGGGTCGTCCGGGCCGCCGACGACCACCAGCCGGTGTCCGGTCGCCGCCGCAGCCGCCACGCTCGCCGCGAGGAGGCCGGGACCGTCCACCGCCCAGGAGCTGCCGAAGGTGGCCACCAGCGGCGGACCGCCGCGTTCGACGAACTCGGTGACCTCCGCCGGATTGTCCCAACGCGCGTTGTCCGACCAGTACCCGGTGATGTGACAGTGCTCCGGCCAGTCCGTGGGCGGCGCGACCACGTGCGGGCTGAACTGGTACAGCAGCGGCCGGGTGACCCCGTCGTCACGGAAGGGTGAGCGGAGCCCGAGTCGCGGCAGCCCGGCGGCGGTCCGGCCGCGGTTCACGCTGGGCCGGTACACCAGCCACTCCAGCGCGCCCATGGCCCGGTGGGTGAACCGGTTGTAACCGCCGCCCAGCGACAGCTCCGGCGCGCCCAGCGCGGGCCACGCGGCGGTCTCGGTCACCGGCCAGGACGCGACCGAACACCACGGCACGTCGGGCCGGGCCAGCGCGCCGATCCGGGTCAGCGTGGTGTTGACGACCATGTCCGCGCCCTCGCCGGCGGCCACCATCTCGTCGATGAGGGCCTGCTGCTGGGCACCGGTCATCCGTGGCGCCGCCATGGCCATCCGGTACATCGACGGCCCACGCCGCAGGGCGGCCCGCACCTTCGGGTCGCGCAGCACCGACTCGGCGAAGCCGGCGGGCAGCGCTTGGAGAGCCCGGAAGCCGAGACCGGCCCGGTCGGCCATGCTCCTGAACTCCGCCCCGGCTGCCAGTACCACCTCGTGCCCACGAGCCTTCAGCTCGACGCCGAGCACCACGAACGGCTGCACGTCACCGCGCGAACCAATGGTCAGCAGGACGATCCGCATCGTTCTCCTCGAGTCCGTCACTCCGCCGGACGGGCGTCAGACCGGGGTCAGCGTCAGGTACCGCTGCTGCCAGTGGTCCTCGCCCGTCGATGGGCTGACAGGCCGCTCGCCATCGAGCGGTCCCGGCCAGGCCGAGCCTAGGCGGGACGGATAGCGTCCGAATATCGCCGGACAGCGGACCCGGCAACCACGACACTCCAGGCATCTGGTGTTCGCCGCGAAGTGCTCGCTCGTCTCGCCCCACTCGTTCCGTGTGGTCGTGCCCGTCAGTGGAATCCAGCAGGCTGCCGTACTCCCGCACCCCGGGCCATTGCGTCTTCACATCGCCGACCGGCTGTGTGAGAAGGCATCCATCCGGCAGACCGCCAACGCACGACGCTCGGCTGGGAAACCCCAGCCGAGCGCCTCACTGAGCTACTGGACCCAGCCAGCTGACCAGCAGTGTTGCAACGATCCCTCGAATTCGCCCTCGACCGGGGCCCGGCGCCGTCAGGCGTCTTTGCGCCGGGCGAGCGTGATGCCGTCGGCCATGGTGAGCATGCTCAGGTCCACCCGCTCGTCCGCGTGCAGGCGGGCGTTGAGTTCACGGATACCCGCGGTGTCGGCGTCCGTGAACTGCGGATCGGTGACCCGGCCGAAGAAGAGCGTGTTGTCCACGACGACGAGGCCGCCGGGTGCGAGCAGTTCCAGGGACAGCTCGTAGTAGCGAAGGTAGTTGGCCTTGTCCGCGTCGATGAACACCAGGTCGAAGACGCCCTGGCCCTCGTCGGCGAGCAGCTTCTCCAGGGTCTTTGCCGCGTCGCCCACCCGGAGGTCGATCAGGCCGTCCACCCCGGCCCGCTTCCAGAACTCCGCGCCGATCGACGGCCAGCGGTCGGTGATGTCGCATGTCACCAGTCGTCCGTCGGCCGGCAGGGCGCGGGCCATGCACAGGGTGCTGTAGCCGGTGAAGGTGCCGATCTCCAGGACCGCGGCCGCCCGGGTGAGCCGGACCAACAGCGCGAGGAACTGCCCTTCCTCCGCGGGTACTTGAAGGGCGACGCCGCCGGGCAGCTCGGCGGTCGCTTCGCGCAGTTCCAGCAGGAGGTCGTCCTCGCGCAGCGAGGTCTGCCTGACGTACTCGAGAAGCCGTGGCGTCATGCCGATCTGCTCAGCCATGGGGGATCTCCGTCCCGGTGGGAGTCGGTGTGAGCGGCACGCCGGGCGGCGGGGGAGCGCCGGACGGCGAGCCGTGCGTGCTCGGGTACGGCCCGCCTCGGCGTCGTTCCGCGCGGTCAGCGCCCGGCGTGCCCGGGGGTGGGGGAAATCTGGGGGCCGTGGCCGCCCACGCCCTCGTCGTCCGCGCCGTGCCACAGCCTGGCGTCGTAGGGAATGTCGGACACCGCGATGATGGCTGGATCTCCGGTCGATGGGCGGGCCGACATGGTGTCGGCCGGTTCACCGACGAGCGCGCGGACATGGAGGCGCAGCCGTTCCACATCGTCGGCCAGTCTGGTGAGCGCGGGAGGCTCGCCGAATCCGGAGGACCGCAGTGAGCCGACGCAGTGCGCCAGCCGGTCCACGGTACCGAGCAGTTCTCTGATGGCGGCTGGGGGCATCGAGCTTCCTCCGAGTCTGCCTAATGAGTGCCCGCGCCGAAGACCGGGAGCGAGCTCAGGCGATCGCGGACCGTGCTGTGCACCGCGTCCGGATGATCGTTGAGAAAGAAGTGACCGCCCTTGAACACCTGCGTGGTGAACGGCCCCTCCGTGTACTCGCGCCACGCCTCGACCTCCGCCACGGCCGCACGCGGGTCGGCGTCCCCCGTCAGCGCCACCACCGGGCAGCGCAGTGGCGGCCCGGGCACATGTACATAGGTCTCCGCCGCGCGATAGTCGCCGCGTATGGCGGGCATGACCATCTGGAGGATCTCCGGGTCGGCCAGTGCCATGGCGCCGGATCCGCCCAGCAGCTCCAACTCCCGCAGAATTCCCCGGTCGTCGCGCTGGTGGATGTACTCACTGCGCTCGAAGCGCGGCGCCCGGCGCCCGGAGAGGAACACGGTGACCGGGCTGTTCGCCCCGCCCTCCCGCTCCAGTCGGCGTGCCACCTCGTAGGCGAGGGTGGCGCCCATGCTGTGCCCGAACAGCGCCAGCGGCCGGTCGTCGGCCGATGCGGTCAGGACCGACACCAGCCGGTCGACCAGCTCCGGAACGTTGTCGACGCACTTCTCGGCCCGCCGGTCCTGACGGCCCGGGTACTGCACGGCCAGCACCTCCGCCGTGGGCGGCAGAGCGTTCGCCATGGCGTGGTAGGCACTCGCCGATCCGCCGGCGTGCGGGAAACAGACGAGTCGTGCCCGGGCCCGGGGGGCGGCCACGAAGCACCGGAGCCACAGGTCCGGTTCCTCGGCGCTTCGATCCATCGTCCGTCCTTCGCCCTGGTAGGTCATGTGCCTGCCGGCAACGTAACGGAGGTTAGGCAGCCCGAATCGGTGGCGGCCACCCCTAGCCACCCCCTACGACCCCCAGAGATCCTTCCAGCCACCCCAGATCCGCTGCCTCGGCGCGGGGAGCAGCCGGTAGAAAGTGCTGCATGAGATCTTCCGGACGGGTATCAGGCAGGCTCATGGCAACAAGTGATCTTCATGTGGCCTATCCGGAGAACCGGCACATCGTGGCCGGCATGCGTCCCCAGTCCGACGACGACTGGCTCATCGTGGCCGGCGACGTCGGTGAGATTACCGAGGACTTCACGTGGGCGCTGACCCTGTTGCGAGAACGATTCGACACTGTGATCTGGGCACCGGGGAACCACGAACTCTGGACCCCTCCCAGCGACCCCGTTCAGTTACGCGGGGAGGAACGCTACCGCCATCTCGTGGACATCTGCCGCGGGCTCGGCGTCCTCACCCCCGAGGACCCGTACCCCGTGTGGGACGGACCGGGCGGCCCCGTCACCGTCGCACCCCTCTTCGTCCTCTACGACTACAGTTTCCGCACTCCCACCGCCGCGACCAAGGAGCAGGCGCTCGCGCAGGCCTACGAGGCCGGTGTGGTGTGCACCGACGAGATGCTCCTGCACCCCGACCCGTACCCGAGCCGCGAGGCGTGGTGCCACGCCCGGCTGGTGGAGACCGAGCGCCGGCTCGCCGAGCGCGATCCCGAGCTGCCGACCGTACTGGTCAACCACTTTCCCCTGGTACGGGATCCGACAAGGGTCCTGTACCACCCGGAGTTCGCCCAGTGGTGCGGAACCGAACAGACCGCCAAGTGGCATGTGCGGTTCGACGCCAAGGTCGTGGTCTACGGGCATCTGCACATCCCCCGCACCACCTGGCACGACGGAGTCCGCTTCGAGGAGGTCTCGGTCGGCTACCCCCGCGAGCACCGGCAGCGCGGCATGCCCCGAGGCGTCCTGCGCCAGATCCTTCCGGCGGTGACCGCGTGATCGACCAGTTGCTGCCCGCCACGGTCGCCTCCGCCTGGGCCCGGGAGGACCTGCCCGACACCCGCCTGTTCCCCGAGGAGGAAGCGGCACTCGGCGACGCCGTCGACAAACGCCGCCGCGAGTACACCACCGTACGGGCCTGCGCCCGCAGGGCCTTCACCCAACTCGGCATGGCACCGGCCCCCGTCGTCCCCGGTCGCCGCGGGGCGCCGCGGTGGCCGGACGGGCTGGTCGGAAGCATGACGCACTGCGCCGGCTACCGTGCCGCCGCCCTCGCCCGGGCGTCCGACGCCCTCGCCCTGGGGATCGACGCCGAGCCCCACCAGCCCCTGCCGGAGGGGGTCCTCGACGTCGTGGCCCGGTCCGAGGAACGCTCCTGGATCGCGGGGCAGGGCGGTGGTACCGGAGTGTGGTGGGACCGGCTGCTGTTCGGCGCCAAGGAAGCCGTCTTCAAGGTCTGGTACCCACTCACGGGCCGCGAACTGGACTTCGACGAGGCCGTCGTCGACTTCCGTCCCCGGGAAGTCGCCCCGGGACACGCGTCGGGTGTCTTCGACGCCCGGCTGCTGGTGCCCGGTCCACGCATGCTCACGGAACTCTCCGGCCGCTGGCTGGTACGGGACGGCCTGTCCGTCACCGCGATCGTCCTGCCCGCTCGGTCACCCGTACACGGGTGACCGCTGCGGAAAGGGTTCCACCCACTGTCGCGTCGCGTGGTGCGCGCCCAGCGTGCCACGGGGGACCTCGCGATCGACGGAATCGCATCATGTTTTCGTAGGGGTGAGGCAGTTATGGAGTTCTTGTTGCTAGGTCCCCTGGTCATCCGGTCGGGCGGGAACGAGTTGCGAGTGCCCGCCGCGAGGCAGCGGGTGATTCTCGCCGCCCTTGTGCTCAACGCGAACCGAGTGGTCCCGGTGGACAACATCGCGAGCTTTGTCTGGGACGGCACCCCGCCGCCCAGCGCCGTCGCCACGATCCGCACCTATGTCATGCGGTTACGTCAGGTCCTGGGCAGGGCCGGGAGGGCGCGGATCACCACCCGAGCGCCGGGCTATCTGATCGAACTGGAGGAGGACGAGACCGACCTCGGACGGTTCACCGCCCACCGGAAGACCGCCGACGCCCTCGTCCAGGCGGGCCGCACCGCGGAGGCCGCCGAGGAACTCCGCAAAGCGCTCGCCCTGTGGCGGCACGACCCGCTGGTGGACGTACCCTCGCGCACCCTTCAGGACATGGAGGTCTCTCATCTGCAGCGGCTCCATCTGCAGACCCGCATCTGGTGCGTGGACCTCGAGCTCGAACTGCAGCGCCATGCCGAGATCCTGCCCGAGCTGTGGCAGATGGTGCGGGAACATCCGCTCCACGAGGGGCTCATCGGCCGTCTCATGCTGGCGCTGTTCCGCTCGGGCCAGCAGCCGGAGGCCCTCGACCTGTTCCAGCGGACCCGCGCCGCGCTCATCGACCAGCTCGGCACCGAGCCCGGCTCCGAACTACGCGCCGTCCAGCGGCGCATCCTGCGCGCCGAGGACGAGCCGCCGCGGCATCGGGCCGCCTTCGAGGAGCGCCCCGAGGTACACGGCGGCCCCGGCCGGCCCTGGCCCGGCTGGCCGCCCCCCGCCCAACTGCCCCAGGGCGTCACGGACTTCACTGCCCGAGGCCGGGAGACCGCCGCGCTGGGACGGCTGCTGCGCGGCAAGGCGCCCGCCGCGGGCCCGGCCACCACGGTCGTGATCAACGGTGCCGCCGGCATCGGCAAGACCGCGCTGGCACTGCACGCGGCCCACTCCGTCCGCGGTGACTTCGCCGACGGACAGGTCTACGCGGACCTGGAGGGCAGCACGGGGAACCCCGCACAACCCGCCGAGGTCCTGGCCCGGTTGCTCGTCGGCCTCGGGGTGCCCGATGTCGCGGTGCCGAGGACGATGGTCAACCGCACCTCCCTCTTCCGGTCCCTGGTCGCCGACCGCCGCATGCTCATCGTGCTCGACGACGCCATGAGCACCGCCCAGGTCCGCCCCCTCATCCCCGGCAGCGGCGGAAGCCGGGTGATCGTCACCAGCCGCCACCGGCTCGCCGACCTCGAAGGGGTCCACGACGTCACCCTGGACGCGCTCGACGCGGAAGCCTCGCTGCAACTGCTGGAACGATTCGTCGGCCGTTCCCGCATGGACGCCGAACGTGCCGCCGCACACCGGCTCGTCGAAGCGTGCGCCGGTGTGCCGCTGGCCCTGCGCATCGTCGGCACCCGGCTGCGCTCACGACCCCGCCGCAGCCTCGGAGCCCTGGCCCACCGCCTGCTCGAACAGCGGCGCCTGCTCGACGAACTGCACATCGGCGATCTGTCGGTCCGCACCGGACTCGACGCGGGATACGCCGCCCTGCGCGGCCGGTCCGTGCACGGCATCGATCTCGCGGCGGCGTTCCGCAGACTGGGCGCGGGCAACATGCCGTACGTCCGCGGCGAGACCGCGGCGGTGCTGCTGGGCTGCTCCCAGGAGAACGCCGAGGACGTGCTCGACGTGCTGGTCGACGCACACCTGCTGCGGGAGCACGACCACTTCCGCTACCACCTCGACGCCCTGGTGCGCGCGTACGCCCGTGAACGCGCCGACGCCGAGGAGGGTCCGGAGTACCAGGTGGAGACACTGCGCTGCCTGCTGCGGTGGTACCTGCACACCCTCTTCCGCAGCGTCCGCCCAGGCCGGACGGGGGAGCCGGAAGGGACGTACCTACTGCGCCCGCCGACCGTGAACTGGACGGACGACGACCGCGCCGGACTCGTCGAGGCCCTCGCCGAGGCGGAGCGGACCGGCGTCGACCTGGTCGGCCGCCGACTGGTCGGTGAACTACGGGTACGGCTGCCACCGGTCGTGGCGCCCCGGGCCGCGTCCGGGTGAACCCTGGGCGGCCACGGACCGCCGCCCGGCCCGTCCCCACCCAGACGTCGCCGCCGTCCCTCTCCCCAGCCGTACGCCGTCCCTCTCCCCAGCCGTACGCCGTCCCCTCCCCAACCTCCCGCAGCCTCTCCGTGCTGCCGCCCTCGGCCCGTCCGCGCCCGCCCGCGGACCGCCCAGTGACGACACTTCAGGAGCCCTCATGGACCCCTTGACCGAAGCGGTGCTCGCCGGCGCGCCTCCCGACCGGCTGGCGAAGGAACCCCTGCCCACCGAGTACACCGCCGCCCATCTGCGCGCCGAGGACGTGGACGTGTTCGGCGACGCCGCCGACCGGGACGTACGCCGCACCCTCCGGGTCGGGCCCGTACCCATGCCCGAACTGGCCGTGGACGAAGTGCTGATCGCCGTGATGGCCAGCAGCATCAACTACAACACCGTCTGGTCGGCGACCTTCGAACCCGTACCGACCTTCACCTTCCTGCGCAGACTGGGCCGTCAGGGCGGATCCGCCGCCAGGCACGACCTGCCCCAACACGTCGTCGGATCCGACGCGGCCGGGGTCATCGTCCGGACGGGTGCCGGGGTACGGCGCTGGCAGGTGGGTGAGCACGTCGTCGTCAGCTGCGTCCAGGTGGACGACCAGGAACCCGCCACCCACGCCGACGGCATGCTCGGTGCCGAGCAGCGCATCTGGGGTTTCGAGACGAACTTCGGCGGACTGGCCCACTACGCGGTGGTCCGGGCCAGCCAACTGCTCCCCAAGCCGGCCCACCTCACCTGGGAGGAAGCCGCCTCGACGATGCTGTGCGCCGCCACCTCCTACCGGATGCTCGTCAGCGACCGGGGCGCCCGGATCAAACAGGGCGACATCGCGCTGATCTGGGGCGCCACCGGCGGACTCGGCGCCTACGCCGTCCAGCTGGTGAAGAACGCCGGCGGCATCGCCGTGGGTGTCGTCAGCACGGAGGAGAAGAGCCGACGGGCGCGGGCGCTCGGCTGCGACGTCGTCATCAACCGCGCCGACATCGGCCTGGACGGCGATCTCGCGGACGACCCGGACGCGAGCATAGAGGCCGGCAAACGCCTCGGCAGGATCATCCGCGCCGAGACCGGCGAGGACCCGCACGTCGTGTTCGACTACATAGGCAGGGCCACGTTCGCCATCTCGGTCTTCGTCGTCCGCCGCGGCGGCACCGTGGTCACCTGCGGATCCAGCACCGGCTATCAACACCGTTTCGACAACCGGTACTTGTGGATGCACCTCAAACGGATCGTGGGCAGCCACGCCGCGAACCTCCAGGAACAGGCCGAGTGCAACCGGCTGTTCCGCCTCGGCCACCTCGTTCCGGTGCTCTCCGCCGTCCACCCGCTCGCCGAGGTGGCGGAGGCCGCCCGGCTCGTCCAGACCAACCGGCACACCGGCAAGGTCGGCGTCCTGTGTCTTGCGCCCCGGCCCGGTCTCGGGGTGACCGACCGGGCCCTGCGGGACCGCGTGGGCGAGGACCGGCTGAACCTGCTGCGCGACGCCGCTCCGGCGACCCCCGCGGTCGTCGCCGGACGAGGGGGGACCGGGCGATGAACGACATCCAGAAGGTCGGAGTCGTGGGCTGCGGTGTCATGGGCTCGGGCATCGCGCACGTCTGCGCCCTCGCCGGAGTCGACGTCGTGGTCGCGGCATCCTCGCCCGAATCGCTCGTCAGGGGCAGGGCGCGGCTCACCGGCTCGCTCGACCGGGCGCTGGGCAAGGGTCGGATCACCGACCGGGACCACGAGAACGCCCTGGCCCGGGTGTCGTACACCAGTGACCTGGCCGAACTGGCCGACCGGCAGCTGGTCATCGAGTCGATCAGCGAGGACGAGCAGGCCAAGCGCGACCTGTTCGCCAGGCTGGACCAGGTGCTCCAGGACCCCGAGACCGTCCTCGCCTCCAACACCTCCTCCCTCTCGGTCCTCAGACTGGCCCGGGCCACCGCCGACGGCGGCCGGGTGCTGGGCGTCCACTTCTTCAACCCGGTGCCCGCCCTGCCGCTGGTCGAGCTGGTCCCCACTCTCCTCACCCGGGAGAAGACCGCGGTACGGGCCGAGGAATTCGTGACGGACACGCTCGGCAAGCGCGTCATCCGGTCCCCGGACCGCGCCGGCTTCACGGTCAACGCCCTGCTCATTCCGTACCTCTTGGCCGCCGTACGCATGGTGGAGGCGGGCCACGCGTCGGCGGAGACGGTGGACGACGCCATGACGCTGGGCTGCTCCCACCCGATGGGCCCGCTGCGGCTCGCCGACCTGATCGGGCTCGACGTGGTCACCTCCATCGCCGAGGCCCTCCACGACGAGTTCCGCGAGCCCCAGTACGCCCCGCCACCGCTCCTGCGGCGCCTGGTAGAGGCCGGCATGCTGGGCCGCAAGACGGGCAGGGGGCTCTACGACTACGCCCCTTGACCGCCCGCCCGGAGCATCTGGCTCGCGGCGAGCTCGCGGTAGAGGGCACTGCCGGCCAGCAATTCCTCGTGGCGTCCGGCGGCGGCTGTGCGGCCGTCCTGGAGCACCACGATGTGGTCGGCGTGCTGCACGGTGGACAGACGGTGGGCGATGACCAGCAGGGCGCACTCCTGGGCGATGTCCTTCATGACGGTGGTGAGTGCCGCTTCGTTGATCGCGTCCAGGTGGGAGGTGGGCTCGTCCAGGAGGAGCAGCGCGGGGCCGGCCAGCAACGCGCGGGCGAGGGCGACCCGTTGACGTTCGCCGCCGGAGAGGTTGCCCCCGCGTTCACCGATGACGGCGGCAAGGCCCCCGGGCAGCCGCTCGACGACCTCTTCCAGCCGGGCCAGTTCGACGACGCGACGGATCTCCGCTTCCGTGGCGTCGGGTACGGCGTAGGTGATGTTGTCGCGCAGGGTGCCGTGGACGACATGGGTGTTCTGGTCGACCACGGCGATGCCCTGGCGACAGGCACCACGGGTGAGTTCGGTCGCGGGGGCCCGTCGAAGAGCAAGGTGCCCGCATCCGGCTCGTAGAACCTCGCGGCCAGGGCGAACACCGTGCTCTTGCCGGCGCCGGACCTGCCCACCAGGGCCACGTGCCGGCGCTGCGGGACGGCGAACGAGACACCGCGCAGGACCGGCCGCTCCGGGGCGTAGCCGAAGTGGACGTCGCGCAGGGCGAGGACGGGCTGTTCGCGGGTGCCGGACGGCCCGGTCGGCCGCCCTCATCTCCAGCCGGAGCAGCCGGCCCACCAGCCCGTGCCGGAGTTGCCGCACGACACCTTCGCCCATCCGTTCCAGAGCAGCGGGGAGGCCGTCGCCGCGGCATCGAGCAGGGCCCGGCGGGCCATTCGCTCGGCCTCGGGGGTCACCCAGTCGAACAGGCGCGGGGCCATGCCCCAGCCGAGACCCGTCGTGACGGACGGGGGCAGCGGGCCACGTAGGCCACCGGCGGCGTCGGCGAGCCACTTCCCGTACGGCCGGGAGTCGGCGAGAGCGCCCAGTGTGCCGCCGATCGGCCATTGCCACAGCGCCCGGAACCCGCGCAACTGGCGCAGGGCGAACAGCGGACGGGTGCGCAGCAGCCGGTGGTAGTACGCCTCGGAGCACCATGCCACGTGGTCGCCGCCGATGCCGGTCAGGTGCAGTCGGCTGCCGCGTGCGGCGAGGCCGGGAAGGTGGTGCAGCACCCGGGAGCGGTCCATGACGCCGATGGTGGGTTCGTCGAGGAGGTCGTCGATGCCGAGCAGGTCGTCGTAGACCAGCGGCGAGGCGTCGGCGTCCCAGACCACGTGTTCGACGTCCGGCAGGTGCCCCATCGCGCGCTTCGCCCAGGACAGGTCGGTGTCCGCCGGATCCCGTCCCGGCCAGGTACTGGCCACCACGCGGGCGGGGGAGCGGTCGGCCAGGAAGCAGAGGGAGGTGGAGTCCAGGCCCCCGGAGAGGTCGCAGCTCAGCACGCCGCCCTGACGGGTGCGTGCACCGACGGCCTCCTCCAGTGCCGTCCGGATCAGGGGCGCCGCTCCGGCAAGCGGCCGGACCGGCTCCGGCGGTGTCCACCACCGGGTGTGCCGTACGGTGCGGCCGTCCGCGGCGACGACCACGGCGTCCTGCGGAGGAACGGCGGTGACCGCACGCCACATCGATGTCTCGGCCCAGGGGGCTGAGCCCGTGCGCTGTCGGTCGGCACAGGGCTCATCGGGAACCCGGGCCGGGAAGCGGATGCAGCAACAGGTAGCTGCAGAGCGTGGGGTCAAGGCAAGAGCCCTTGCAAAGGTCGGATATGCCTTATGCGCGCTCCTGGGCCAGCAGTTGCCAACCCCCGGCACCGCCACCACCGGCGCCGCCACCAGGCGCGGGGCCCGCGTGTGCTGCCCTGGCTGGGAAGCCGAAGGACGACGGGGCCGCCCTCGGAGACCGCAACCGGAACCACCTGCGGCGTCGGGGCGCTCGCGGGCGCGGCCCCGGAGGGCGCCGCGATGGCGTCGGACCGGCCACGGGAAGGGGAGTGCCGGCGCTGTGGCCGCTGGCGCCGGCTGTGCGGCCGGTGCGGGCTGTGCCCTCAGCTGCTGCACCTGCAACGACGACGACGGCGGCCCGGACGAGGGAGAGCCCTGGCAGTTCGGTGAGGGCAATCGCGGCGGCGGCTCGGGACAGAACGGCTCCGGGGGTGACGGCTGGTTCGGAGGTTCGGGCGGCGGCAACTCGGGCGGATCCTCCGGTGGTTCGGGCGGTTCCGGCGGCTCCGGCGGGTCGAGTGGCTCCGGCGGTTCCGGTGGTGGTTCGGGTGACGGCTGCGGCGGCGGTGGTGGCGGCTGCTGCAACCCGTGCAAGTGCTGCTGCGACTGCTGCGACTGAACGGCCGACGACCCGGGCGAGCCCCGGACCTGGAGGGAGCCGGGTCCGGGGGCCGCTCGTCACGTCGATCGTGAAGGTCACCGACGGTGGCTTGATCGTCTACGCCTACTCGACGGCGACAGCGACGCCAGGCCCAAAGTGGGCATCAACCTCGCGCACCGGAGCGGCGGTTGGCCCGTCGCCTACCGAGAGGGACCGTGGTGTCGACCGTGCCGACCCCGCCTCTCGTGCACATGGCGGCCCAGCAGCGCGCCGCCGAACACCACGAAGCCGACGCCGATGAGCCAGGACTGGATGATCAGAACGGTGCCGACCGCCCCGTAGGTGATCGCGTTGCTCACGATCAGCGGTGAGAACACCTGGTCCGAGAACCAGCGCAGGCCGCCCAGGCCCGCCACCGTGGCCAACGCGCCCGGGAAGAGGGCACCCCACGGCACCCGCTCACCCAGCAGGAAGTGCTGGCCCCACCAGAAGAACAGCACCCCGAACAGCAAGGCGAGGATGACGCGTACGGCCGACTGTGCGAGCCCGTCCCGCAGTACCGCCCCGCTCCGCGTCTCGGCCAACAGATATCCCAGGAGCGCGGCCAGCCACACGACGCGGCGCCACGCATGGTGCCAGGGACCGGCGGGTACCTCCCAGATCCTCTCGTAGCCGTTCTGCACACTCGCGGCGAAGCTGACGCCGAACAGCGCGACGAGCAGCCCACTGAGGAGGCTGGTCGCGCTCAGCACCTTGCGCGGTGCGGCGAACAGGTCGAGCACCACGTCGGCCGGGCGCCCGGACAGGCTCATCGCGTCGATCACCCACAGGGCGAAGCTCCGCTCCTGGAAGGGCAGCGCCGCCGCCACGACGATCAACAGGGGAACCAGCGTCACCAGGCCGAACGCGGAGAAGCCCATGGCCCGGTGCAGCAGTTCCAGTTCGCTGCCGTGCCGCCAGAGCCGTCCGGCGGCCGAGTCGTGCCAGCGGGACCGCAGTCGGTGGTGGTGGGGCGGCCGCGGCTCCCGCGCGGAGCC
Organism: Streptomyces sp. MNU76; assembly: GCF_020982545.1. Lineage (GTDB taxonomy): Bacteria > Actinomycetota > Actinomycetes > Streptomycetales > Streptomycetaceae > Streptomyces. Next base: position 221,966 of record NZ_JAJKLK010000024.1, read on the forward strand.
GGAGCCGGAGGGGGCCATCACGTGCGCCTCACTTCCCGGCGCGCCCGGACGGGCGGGACGGGGCCATGGCCCAGCGGATGGTCCGCGTCACGGCCTGGCCGGTGGGGCGTACGGCGAGGTTCTCGACGACCGGCACGCGGGGCAGCCACAGCATGCCGCGGGCCCAGTGCGGGAGCAGTGCGACGGCGTTCACGGCCAGGGCGCCGTAGAAGGGCCGTACCACGAGGGGCAGGGGAGGCTGGAACAGCAGGAAGCGGGCGGCGGCCCTGGCCTCGGGCGTGGCCCGCAGCTCGGGCCGGTAGGCGCACAGGCGCTCGGACAGCTCGTGGCGGTCACGCGGCGGGTCGGTCACCCCGAGCGCCTCTGCGACGCGCGCGGTGTCGGCGACATAGGCGTCGTAGCCGACGGCATCCAGGGGACGGGCTCCGTAGCGTTCGTGGGCCCGCAGGAAGCTCTCCGTCTCGGCGGCGTGCACCCAGCCGAGCAGATGCGGATCGGCCGCGTGGTAGGGGACCCCCTCGGCGGTGGCCCCCCGGATCCGCTCGTGGATGCCGCGGACGCGATCGACCGCCCGCTGGGCGTCCGCGGCGGTGCCGTAGGTGGTCATGGCCAGGAACGTGCTGGTGCGCTGCAGCCGGCCCCACGGGTCGCCGCGGTAGCCGGAGTGCCCGGCCACCGCCGCCATGGCGAGCGGGTGGAGGGACTGCAGCAGCAGTGCGCTCAACCCGCCGATGAACATCGAGGCGTCACCGTGAACCGTGCCGATCGGGCGGTCGGGCCCGAACCAGCGCGGCCCGGGGGTGTCGTGTATGCGGGCCCGCACCGCCGGTCCGTCGGGTCCGGCGACACGGCGGAACAGGGCCTGGCTCAGTTGGTCACGGACTACGGTCAGCACGCTCGGCCTCCCCTCTCCTACTGCCCAGTGTCCGGCATACCATCCTCAAACCGGCATAAGGGTGCATTCCGTCAACGGGTGGGCGTGTGTCGAGGGGGAGTGGCAGCCGACCCATGCGACGGGGAGGGCAGGGGGCTAACGTCGCGCGCATGGTCGAACACGACGCTCCCCGTCTCGATGCGCCCCGTCCACATGCCCCCCATCTCGATGATCTCCGCCCCGGTGATCTCCGTGCCACCCGCGAGGCCTACGACGCCGCCGCCGTCACCTACGCCCAGCTGTTCCACGACTCACTGCGCGATCTCCCTCTGGACCGCGCGATGTTGGGTGTCTTCGCCGAGGTGGTCCGCGCGGCCGGGGACGGCAGGGTCGCGGACCTGGGGTGCGGGCCCGGCCATGTCACCGCTCACCTGGCCGGGTCGGGGCTGGAGGCGTTCGGCGTCGACGCCTCTCCCGCGATGATCGAGTTGGCTCGGCAGGCCCATCCCGAGCTGCGGTTCGAGGTGGGTTCGATGACCGCGTTGGACATCCGCGACGGCGAGCTCGACGGCGTACTCGCACGATGGTCCGTCATCCACACTCCACCCAGCCAACTTCCCGTCATCCTGGGCGAGTTCCATCGGGTGCTCGCGCCCGGCGGCCATCTGCTGATCGGCTTCTCGGCGACCGACGGCCCGGCCCACCCGACGCAGGTCTTCGACCACGCCGTCGCGCCGGCCTACCGGTGGTCGCCCGATCATCTCGCCGCGCTGCTGCGCGAGTCCGGGCTGACCGAGACGGCCCGGCTGGTGCGCGAGCCGCAGCCCACCGACCGGCGGCAGTTCAAGGGGGTCCACCTGCTCGCCCGCAAGGCCCCGGCACCGCCCGCCTGACAGAGGCGGCGGGCCTCCAGCGGGGCCCGTGTTCGGCCGGATGCGGTCTGTGCACGGTGGGGCGTACCCCAGTAGTTTGTGCGACCGTCGCCGTCCTGGGGGGTCTCGTGAACGGTCTCCGCGCGGTCATGGTCTGTCTCGTGCTCACGTGCGTCGCGGCGACGTCACCGGCCGTCGCGGCAGCACCCGCTGTCGCCTCACCCGTGACATCACCCGCCGTGGCTGCGAAGCCGGCCTGGTCGGCGCTGGCGGTGCCGGCGGCGGCCCCACCGGTGGCCGTGGCCGATCTCGCCGCCCGGGGGCCCCGCGAGGCCTGGGCGACCGGCTCCGAGCAGACCGCCGACGGCCCGCGGCCCACGTTGTACCGGTGGGACGGCACGGCATGGAGCCGTGACACCACCTTCCCCGGCGCCGACGCGACGGGCCGGCTCGGCAAGGTGCGGTTCGTCGGCGACGAGGTGTGGATCCTCCACGTACGCGACGGGGCGGGGGAGATCCTGCGCCGGTCGGCGGCGGGCGCGTGGAGTGCCGTACCGCTGCCGCGGGAGCTGCGCGTCCACCAGGACTTCACCGCCGTACCCGGCGCGGCATGGGTGGTCGGCGAGGACGACACCGGCCTGAAGGTGCTGCGGTACGACGGCTCCGGCTGGACCGCGCAGCCCACCCCGGACGGTGTGCTCTACCTGATGGGGATCACCACGCGTGCCGCCGACGACGCCTGGGCCTGGGCGGACACCACCACCGGCACCACCGTCCTGCGCTGGGACGGTACGGCCTGGCGGGACGCGAACGTGCCCCTGCCGCCGGACAGCAACGTGCACACGGTCCTGCTCGAACCGTCGGGGCGGGTCACGATCGGCGGCACCCGGTACGCCGACGGCGTGCCCGGTACCTACCTGATGACCTTCGACGGACACTCCTGGCACACCAGCCACCCACCGCTGGGCGACACTCACACCGCGGGCATGGTGCGCGGCCCGGACGGCGCACTGTGGCTGCCGGTGCGCAGCGACCGCGCGTTCCGGTCGACGTACGCGCGGGTGGACGGTCGCCGCACCACCTACTCCTACGGCCCCGAGCGCACGAACGCGATCGACGTCCGACCGCGGGCCCTGGCGAAGGCCGGGACCTCGCTGCTGGCCTTCGGGACCGTCGAGATCTACGGCTCGAAACCGAACCTGATGAGCGAGCGGCTGGGAGGCTGACCATGGCACGCCGACTTCTCGTCACCGCTCTCGCCGTCACCATGGCCTTCCTGACCCTCATGACCGGGGCCGCGGCGGACACCCTGTCCTGGAGACACGTTCCGGTCCCGGCACAGGTGCGCCCGCAGGCCGGACTGAACGAGGCCGTGGCGCTCGGACCGGACCACGCGTGGGCCGTGGGCGCCGACGGCGTCGGCCGGGAGGCGCCGGGCTTCCCGCTGGTACTGCGCTGGGACGGAACCGCGTGGCAGCGCCACACGCTGTCCGGCGTCGGGTGGCAGGGAGAACTGCTCTCCATCGCCGCCGTCTCGTCGGCCGAGGCCTGGGCGGTCGGCCGCGACGCGGCGGGCGGCGCCCGCCTGCTCCGCCACGACGGCACCGTCTGGCGCGAGAGCCGCCCCCCGAGCGGTGTCGTCCTGACCAGGGCCGTCGCCGGCGCCGGCGAGACCTGGCTGACCGGTTCCCAGGACGGCGCGCAGGTACTGCTGCGCCGGGACGGGCGCGGCTGGCAGGACGTGCCGGTACCGCCGGGATCGGTGTACGGGCTGCACATCCTGGCGGCCGACGACGTCTGGGCCGCGGGCGCCACCGGCTCGGGCGCTGCCGTGTCGCACTGGGACGGGCGGACGTGGCAGCAGACGATCGTGGACGGGTTCCCGCGCTCGGCCGTCGGCAGTGTGCTGGCGGTCTCGCCGACGGAGGTGTGGGCGGGCGGCACCGCCGGATTCATCGGTGGCCCGGCCGGCCGCCCGATACCGCCGCTGCTGGTCCGCTTCGACGGGCAGACATGGAACCGGGTGACCGTCCCCACCGACTTCGGCGGGATCACCTCACTCACGCCCACCAGGTCCGGTGCGCTGGGCTGGGTCGCGGTGTCCCGTTCGCAGAAGTGGGGCCCGCCGGGGAGTAGCCCGCCGCTCGTCTCGGGCCCCGACTTCCTGCACTGGGACGGTCAGGCGTTCACCGGGTACGACGAGCCGACGGTGGCGGGGGAGGGCGAGTCCTCGGTGCTGCGCCTGGCGCCGGTGCCGGGCACCGGGTCGGTGTGGTCGGTCGGCCGGGCCGCCGGACCCGAGGGCACCTTCGCGCCCCGCGTCCTGCGCTTCGGCTGAACTCCACCACGAGACCCGGTCACGCTGTCACACCCGAGTTCTGCCTGCCAGAGGCTGCGGGGCGAAGGAGCGCAGCAGGTCCGCACCGGGCCGGACCATGCCGTAGCTGCCCTCGGGGACCTCGTTCCAGGCGCCGGGCAGATCGCCCAGGGGTTCGGAGACGATGAGGCGGGTCTCGTCGGAGACCTCGCGCAGGAAGGCCAGGTCGGGGTGGAGCGAGCGCAGCGTCTCCACGCGGGTGCTGTAGAACAGCGAGCGGGACGTCTTCTGGCTGGAGTAACGGAAGGCCCACACCGACTCGCCGTCCGTGACGGCCACCGTCATCTGCAGCGGGTACTCCACCCCGTGCTCGTGACCGACCTGTTCCACCAGTCCCGCCATCCGCGCGACGGCACCCGGAGGGTCCTCCTCCAGGCCGTAGGTCAGCGCCAGCCGGAACATCAGCTCGGAGTCGGTGGACCCCTCGATGCCGGCGAAGAGCTCCGGGTCCACGGCCAGGGAGAGGTCCCGCCGGACCAGATGGAAGTCGGCGATCGCACCGTTGTGCATCCACATCCAGCGGCCGTGCCGGAACGGATGGCTGTTGCTCTGCTGCACCGCCGTACCGGTCGAGGCCCGGATGTGGGCGAAGAACAGCGGGGATTCGACATGGTCGGCGATCTCCCGCAGGTTGCGGTTGCTCCACGCCGGACCGATGTCGCGGAAGATCGCCGGGGTCCGCAGACCCGGCGAGTACCAGCCGATGCCGAACCCGTCACCGTTGGTGGTCTCCACGCCCAGTCGTGAGTGCAGACTCTGGTCGATGAGGGAGTGCGCGGGTCTGTAAAGAATGGTGTCGAGGAGGATGGGCGTTCCCGAGTAGGCGAGCCACCGGCACATCGACCAACCACCTCCTGCCGAGCGGGTAACCAGCATTCCCATGGTGGTGCGGCCGTCCGTTGATCGCCACACGACGGGACACGTGACGAACGTACGACGGGACATGCGCCGGGGCGTACGGCGGGGCACGCGCGGAACGGGTGGGCGCGGTCGGTGTCCTCGCGCCGGACCGGGAGGGCGCGGTCGGTGTCCCCGCGCCGGCGCATGCGGCATCGCTGCGCGCACCCTCAGCTCCGATAACCCCGCAGCTTCCGGTACAGCGTGGCGCGGGCGATGCCCAGGGCCGCCGCCGTGCGGGCCTTGTTGCCACCGTTGCGGCGCAGGGCCTCCAGGATGGCGGAGCGCTCGGCGTGCTCCATGGGGCTGAGCCGCCTGGCTGCCGGGCCCTCACGCACGTGGTCCGGCAGTTCGGCCCGGCGGACGGGCCCCGAAACACGCCGTTGCTCGGCCAACGCCCGGACGACGTGCACGAGTTCGGTGACGTTGCCGGGCCACGGGTGCCGTTCCAGGGCGCGCAGGGCGTCCAGTGTCCAGGTGAGCGGAGGCTGCCCGGGCGCCGGCTTCGGAGCAAGGGCCGTCAGCAACTCCCTGATGTCCTCGGGGCGTTCACGCAACGCGGGCAGACCGACCGAGCGGGCGGCCAGGGTGTCCAGGAGCCGCTGGAGGCAGGGACCCGGGGGCGCCCCGGGCGTGTAGGTGGCCAGCAGGGGGGCGCCCGGGTGTGCTTCGAGGAGTGAGTTGAGCGTCGCGGTGTCGGGCTGCGTGAGACGCTCCACATGGCGGATGAGGAGTGCGTGCCCCTCCTTCAACACCTCGACTGCGGAGCCGAGTTCGCCCTCCGCCGCGTCGACGACCAGCGACTCGGGGGTGAGTTCGTGGGCAAGTGCCGTTTTTCCGGTGCCTCGTTCGCCCACCAGCAGCAAAGGCTCCGGTGACCGGGCCAGCTCCGTGGCCCGACCGACCGCGTGCCGCCACGGCACCGAGCTCCCGGCCAGCGCCACGGCCCTCCGGTCGCCCTGCCCGGCCCGCCCGCCTCGCCCGACCGGCGTGACGGCGTCGGCGCGGAGCGGCTCCAGGACGGCCACCGCGCCGATGACCGACCCACGGTGCGAGACCGGGGTGACCGTCGCGGAACACCGGACGTCCTCCGGCAGCCGGACTCGCCACGCGTCCGAGGCCGCACTGTTCCCGAACAGGGCCTCGCCCCGCGCCGGTTCACCCCAAAGGCGGGTGCCGCCCTGTCCTCCCTCCCGCAGCAGCGCGACCACACCCCGCTCCAGCGCCTCCAGCCCCTCCGGTGACAACAGCCGACCCGCGGCCTCGCTCACCAGCCGGCTGCGGCCGTCGAGGGCGACCACCGCCCGCCCCCGCTCCCGCGCGGCCCGCAGATACGCGTCCAGCAGCACCCGCTCGGCCGGCCGCGACCGCGCAAGGAGCTCCGCCTCCACGGCACCGGCGGCCGCCTCGGCGAGGGAGGCCCACGGATGCGGGGAGCACGCGGCGCACAACTCGGAGGTGACCGTCACGGTGCCCACGGTGCGCCCGGTCTCCGGCCCGAGCACGGGCACGCTGACCGCGGACATGTCCTGCCACAGATCGAGGAAGTGTTCCGGGCCGTGCACCTCGGCGCGCCGGCGGGTGCGCAGCGCCAGTGCCGCGCTGTTGTGGCCGACCACCTGCTCGGAGAGGTCCTCGTGGCACGGATCGCCGGGCGTGCGCCCGGTCGCCCACAGGACGCGCAACCGCTCGTCGGTCAGCAGGAGCGCCGTTCTCCCGATGCCCACGGCCGGGGCGAGCCGTTCGAGCACGGGCAGGGCCGCCGCCAACAGGTCCGACTCGTCCGCGAGTACGCCGCCGAGGCCATCGCCGTCAGGCACTGAGCCGCCGCACTCATCGTCAGACCTCACGACGTCATGCCGTACGCCGAAGAAGCGGGCGCGCTTCCACGCGGCGACGATCTCCTCCGGCACCCCGTCCGGCAGCCGACGGCCTTCGAGGAACGACTCACGGGCCCTGCGCAGCGACGCCATGGCAGGGTCGACGGGGAGATGCTCTGCGGTGGTCACGACCCACTCACCGTACCCGCCATGGTTGAAGGAGCAACAACCACCCCGAACACCACCCCGAACACCACCCCGACCAACCACCCCGAGCGCACCGCACGCACTGTCTCGTATTGAGACACCCACGCTCCCGCACCGCCCTCCATGATCTTGAACGGTCGGTGCCTGTCCTCATTCCCTGGAGCGTCTCCCGTGCACACCGTCGAGCCGGTCGCAGAGCCGGATGTCGTGACCGACGTCCTGATCGTGGGCAGTGGCCCGGCGGGTGCCTCCGCCGCGCTCGCCCTGAGCACGTACGGCGTCCCGAACATCGTGGTCACCCGCTACGCGAGTCTCGCCGACACGCCCCGGGCCCACATCACCAATCAGCGCACCATGGAGGTGCTGCGGGACCTCGGCGTCGAGGACGAGGTCGTCGCGAAGGCGACCCCGCAGCGGCTGATGGGCGACACGACCTTCTGCACCAGCCTCGCGGGGGAGGAGCTGGGCCGGATCCGCTCCTGGGGCAACGACCCGCTCGTCCAGGCCGCGCACGAACTGGCGAGCCCCACCCGGATGTGCGACATGCCGCAGCACCTGATGGAGCCCGTCCTCGTCGACGCGGCCGTCGCGCGCGGCACGAACCTGCGCTTCAGCACGGTCTACAAGTCCTTCGTCCAGGACGACGACGGCGTCACGGTCACCGTCGAGGACCGGCTGCGCGGCGACGAGTACACCATCCGCGCCAAGTACCTGATCGGCGCCGACGGCGGCCGTTCCCAGGTCGCCGAGGACGCCGGGCTGCCGATGGGCGGTCAGATGGGTGTGGCCGGCAGCATCAACATCGTCTTCGACATGGACCTGTCGAAGTACACCGCGCACCGCCCGTCCACCCTCTACTGGGTACTGGCCCCCGGCGCGACCGTCGGCGGCATCGGCGCGGGCCTGGTGCGGTGCGTGCGCCCCTGGAACGAGTGGCTGATCGTCTGGGGCTACGACGTCACCGCGGGCGCCCCCGACCTGACCACCGAGTACGCCGAGTCGATCGTCCGCAGGCTGGTCGGCGACGACGAGATCCCGGTGACCGTCAAGTCGTCGTCAGCCTGGACCGTCAACGAGATGTACGCCGAGACCTACTCCCATGGGAGGGTCTTCTGCGCCGGCGACGCCACCCACCGCCACCCGCCGTCCAACGGCCTCGGCTCCAACACCTCCATCCAGGACTCCTACAACCTGGCCTGGAAGCTCAAGCTCGTCCTCGACGGCACCGCGTCCCCCACGCTGCTCGACACCTACACCGCCGAACGCGCCCCGATCGGCCGGCAGATCGTCACCCGCGCCAACAAGTCCATCGGCGAGACCGCCCCCGTCTTCGAGGCCCTCGACGGTCTCTCCCCGCAGACCCCCGACCAGCTGTGGGCCAACATCGCCGCCCGCAAGGACGACACCGAGGCGGCCGAGAAGCAGCGGGCGCGGCTCCGGGAGGCGATCGCGTTCAAGGTGTACGAGTTCAACGCGCACGGCGTCGACCTCAACCAGCGGTACTCCGCCGAGAGTTCCACGGCGGTCGTCCCCGACGGCACGCCGGACCCCGGCTTCGCCCGCGACCCCGAGCTGTACCACCAGCCGACCTCCCGCCCCGGAGCCAGACTCCCGCACGCCTGGATCACCTCCGGCACCCGCACCCTCTCCACCCTCGACACCGTCGGCCGCGGCCGCTTCACCCTGCTCACCGGCATCGGCGGCACCCACTGGCTCCGGGCCGCAAAGGCCCAGGACCTGGAGATCGCCACCGTCGTCATCGGCCCCGGCCAGGAGTACGAGGACCCGTACGGCGACTGGGCCCGGCTCAGGGCGGTCGCCGACGGGGGAGCGCTCCTCGTACGGCCGGACGGTTACGTCGCCTTCCGCCACGCGACGCCGGCCGCGACCCCGGAGGACGCCGAACGGCTGTTGACCGGGGCGGTGCGGCGCATTCTCGGGCACGGCTGACCGGGGGATCCTTCAGACATGACCACCGAATTCACCACCCGCGTCACGGAGGCCGTCGTCGCCAGCCTCGACGGCACGGCCGATCCGCGCCTGCGCGAGCTGCTGACCGCCCTCACCCGGCACCTGCACGCCTTCGTCCGCGAGACCGAACCCACGACGGCGGAGTGGGAACGGGCGATCGCCTTCCTCACGGCGACCGGGCAGGCCTGCACGGACACCCGGCAGGAGTTCGTCCTCCTGTCGGACGTCCTCGGCGTCTCGATGCTCGTCGAGACGATCAACAGCGACGAGCGCGGCGGCGCGACGGAGTCGACGGTCCTCGGCCCGTTCCACATGACCGAGTCCCCGGTCCGGGAACTCGGCGCCGACATCGACCTGGTCGGCGGCGGCGAACCGTGCGTGATCAGCGGCCGCGTGCTGTCCGGCGACGGCACCCCGCTGCCCGGCGCGACCCTCGACGTCTGGCAGGCGAACGCCGAGGGCTACTACGACGTCCAGCAGCCCGACGTCCAGCCGGCGGGCAACGGCCGCGGACTGTTCACGGCGGACGACGAGGGCCGCTTCTGGTTCCGCACCTGTGTGCCGAGCCCGTATCCCATCCCCACGGACGGCCCGGTCGGCGACCTCCTCCGGGCGACGGCCCGGCCCTCCTACCGCCCGGCGCACATCCACTTCATCGCCTCGGCCGAGGGACACACCCCCGTCACCACACACATCTTCGTGGCCGGCAGCGACCACCTCGACACCGACGCGGTCTTCGCGGTCAAGGAGAGCCTCGTCCAGGACTTCAAGAAGACCGACGACCCGTCGCTGGCACGGCGGTTCGACATCCCGAACCCGTTCCGCCACGCACGCTTCGACCTCGTGCTCAACACGTCGGACGCACCGGCCGAACGCCATCGGGAGCGGTCGTGACGGCGATGGACTTCGTGTACGAGGCCCAGCCGGTCCGGGTCGTGATGCGCCCCGGCGCATCGGTGACGGCGGTACCGGGGGAGGCCGAACGGCTCGGTCTGCGCGCCCTGTTGGTGGTCTGCGGCCCGAGGGGCGCCGAGACCGCGGGGGCTGTCGCGCGGGCGCTCGGTGACGCGTGCGCCGGGGTGTTCGCGCGGGCTCGCCAGCACGTACCCGTGGAGGTGGCCGACGAGGCGGTCCGGGCGGCGCGGGACGCGGGCGCGGACGGCCTCGTGGCGGTCGGCGGCGGCTCGGCGATCGGACTGGGCAAGGCGATCGCGCTGCGCACCGAACTCCCGCTGATCGCCGTACCGTCGACGTACTCCGGCTCGGAGATGACCCCGGTCTGGGGCCTGACCGAGCACGGCGCCAAACGCACCGGCCGCGCCCCGTCGGTCCTGCCGCGCAGCGTCGTCTACGACCCCCAACTCACCCTCACCCTCCCGGTGCCCCTCTCCGTGACCAGCGGCATCAACGCCCTCGCCCACGCCGCCGAAGCCCTGTACGCGCCGGACGCCTCGCCGCTGGTGTCGCTGACGGCGGAGGAGGGCGCCCGGGCCATGGCGGGCGCGCTCCCCGGCGTGGCGTCCGACCCCGGGGACCTGGAGGCGCGCGGCCGCGCCCTCTACGGCGCCTGGCTCTGCGGCACCGCGCTGGGCGCGACCACGATGGGCCTGCACCACAAGCTGTGCCACGTCCTCGGCGGCACCTTCGGCCTCCCGCACGCCGAGACCCACACGGTCGTCCTCCCGTACGTCCTCGCCCACAACGCCCCGGCGGCCCCCGAAGCCATGACGGCCCTCGCCCGGGCGCTGTCCACCGACAACGCCGCCGAAGCCCTCCGGGACCTCGCCGGCAGCCTCGGGGCCCCCCGCTCGCTCGCCGAACTCGGTCTTCACCAGGCCGACTTGGCGACGGCCGCAGCCCAGGTGACGAGCCAGGCGTACCCCAACCCACGCCGGACCTCCATGGCGGAAGCCCTGGAAATCCTGAGAGCGGCGTACACCGGCGACCGCCCTCAGGCTTGGTCCTGACCACGCCCCGCCCAGCGCCCGACGCACGCACAACTGACGCCCGACGCACACACGCCCGACGCACGCACGACTGACGGCCGACGACGAGACTCGAAAGGTGAACACCATGCCCCTCGGACTGCTCCGGCGGCGACGCGGAAATGCCCCCGGAGGCGCCGCGGGCGCCCCGTTCCCGGTGCCGGACGGCGCGGGTGTCGTCCTCCGTGAGGTGCTGGACCCCGTGAACCAGCCCATGGCCGCGGCGGACGTGACGGTGACGGAACTGCGCAGCCACCGCGTGGCGGCACGCGGCGCGACCGACCCGTACGGCTTCTTCGCGGCCGTTCTCCCGCTGGGCACCTACAGCGTGCTGATCATGGCCGAGGGGCTGGAACCGCACCGGGAGACGGTCGAGGTCAGCGCGGACACCGGTGTCTCCCGGGAACGGGTGTGGCTCCAGTCGGCCCGCGCGCTCGAACTCCCGCCGCCCGGAACCTGGCTCTTCGACCCGCCGCACACCGCGATCCGCTTCATCGCCAAGCACGTCGGCATGGCCCATGTGCACGGTCGCTTCGAACGCTTCGAGGGCGGCCTCGTGGTCGACCAGGACATGACGCGGTCACGCGTCCACGTCCGCATCGACGCGTCCAGCATCAACACCGGCAACAACACCCGTGACACGCACCTGCGTTCAGCGGACTTCCTCGACGTCGAACGCTTCCCGTACATCGACTTCAGCAGCACCCGCTTCGCCTACCGCGGCGGCAGCAAGTGGACCCTCCAGGGCAGCCTCACCATGCACGGCGTCAGCCGCTCCGTCGCCCTCGACACCACCTACCTCGGCACCGTCAACGGCGGCTACGGCGAGGAACTCCGCTGCGCCGCCCTCGCCAGGTCCGAACTCCACCGCGAGGACTACACCCTGAACTGGCGCTCCATGCTCGCCCGAGGCATAGCGGTCGTGGGCCCCACCATCCAACTCGAACTGGACGTCCAGGCGATGTACCGCACCCACGACACACCTACGCCGCCGGAGTAGGGCGCCCCGGGGCGCGGTCGTCGGGCGTTCACTCGGTGGTCGCCCGTATGTCTGAGAGCGGCGGGTGCAGGGTGGGACCACGCTCTTCGCCCACCGGTGCGCCGCCGTCAGCGGCTTCCGCAATCCGTCCGTGTGCTGCGCCGACCTGGCCGCGCTGATCCTGCACATCCGGGACCGGGTCCGAGTCGATCTCGCCGGGACGACACGGGGTCTGCCCGAACTCGGCGTCAGGGGTACGTAGGGTAGGGTTTACCTGCGCGTTCACACGGAACACCGTGCCGAGCGCGACGGGACGTGGCGCAGCTTGGTAGCGCACTTGACTGGGGGTCAAGGGGTCGCAGGTTCAAATCCTGTCGTCCCGACTTGTGAAGCAGCAGGTCAGAGGTCATCTCCGATGGATCGGAGGTGGCCTCTTCGCCGTTTCCGGGGACCAGAGCTGATGGACCGAAGCTGATTACGCGCGGGCATATGTGCTTGATATTCCCTTATGTCCTCTTTAGTGTTCGCCCGGGAGGGAGACGTTGCGAGGTCCCCGTCCCGTGCCACAGTCCGGAAGCGAGGTGTGGAGCGCGTGCACGCGAGGTACGGCTGTCGGCCCGTTCCGGGGCGGAAGGGCCGCAAGGGCCCCGAGGGATGCCGCGGACGGACGCGATGGCTGCGGGCGTTCGCCGTACTGCCGTTGCTGGCGTCGGTGCTCGCCGCCTGCGGCGGTGACGAGGGCTCCGGCAGGCCCACCCTCGACTGGTACAACTTCCCGGACGACTCCGGTGCGCTCCAGAAGGCGGCCGACCGGTGCAGCCAGGCGTCGGGCGGCCGCTACAGGATCAGCTACCACAAGCTCCCGCGTGCCGCGGACGGTCAGCGCCAGCAGCTCGTCCGCAGACTCGCCGCCGAGGACGACTCGCTCGACATCCTGGGCCTGGACGTCACCTGGGCCGCGGAGTTCGCCGAGGCACGCTGGATCCGGGAGTGGACGGGGGCGGCGAAGCGGCAGGCCGTGGAGGGCACCCTGCGCGTACCGCTGCAGACCTCGACGTGGAAGGGCAAGCTGTACGCCGTCCCGTACAACACCAACACCCAACTCCTGTGGTATCGCAAGGATCTGGTGCCCACCCCACCCAGGACCTGGGCCGAGATGCTCGACATGGCCGAGGTCCTCGCCAGGCAGGGCAAACCGCACTTCGTGGAGATCCAGGGCGCCCAGTACGAGGGGCTGACCGTCTGGTTCAACACCCTGATCAACAGTGCGGGCGGCTCCATCCTCAACGCGAGCGCGACCGAGCCCTCGCTCGGTCCTCCCGCCGTGCGCGCCGCCGGGATCATGCGCGATCTGGCGAAGTCCCCGGCCGCGGACCCTTCCCTGCCCAACCAGATGGAGGACCAGAACCGCCTCGCCATGGAGTCGGGGACGGCCGCGTTCGAGCTCAACTACCCGTTCGTCTATCCGTCGATGAAGGCGAACAACCCCGAGCTGTTCAAGAACTTCCGCTGGGCGCCGTACCCCAGGGTCGACGCCGGCCGCCCGGCCCGGCCCACCATCGGCGGCATCGACCTGGCCGTGAGCGCCTACTCGCGCCACCCCGACCTGGCCTTCGAGGCGGCGCTGTGCCTGCGCAACCGGGAGAACCAGCTCGCCGCCGCGCTCGAGGGCGGTCTGCCGCCCACCTTGCGAGCCCTGTACGACGAGCCCGCGTTCATGAAGGAGTACCCCTTCTCCAAGGACGTGCTGGCCGCACTGGAGTCGGCGAGCGTGCGCCCGATCACTCCGGTCTACCAGAACGTGTCGATCGCGGTCTCCCACACCTTGTCGCCGCCGTCCGGGATCGAACCGGAGAGCTCCGTCGACACCATCGGGGAGCAGATCGACGATGCCCTGCGATCCGAGGGTGTGATCCCGTGAACCACTGCCCACCGCACCACTCCGCCGGCCCGCGCCGCACCGCGCGGGCGTCGTCCCCGGGCGGCCGGACATGAGCACGCGGGCGCGACCCGCCGGAGCACCGACGCCCCCCGGGGCGGAGACGGGGCGGGTGAAGGCGGGCCGGGCGGCGCTCTCGGCGGGTGCCAGACAGGAGCGGCGGCTCGGCTGGCTGCTCTGCGCGCCCGCGGTCGTCGTCATGACCGCGGTGACCGCCTACCCCATCGGGTACGCCGTCTATCTGTCCCTCCAGCGGTACGACCTGCGCTTTCCCGGACGGGCGGAGTTCGTGGGCCTGGACAACTACGCGGCGGTGCTCTCCTCGCCGTTCTGGTGGGACGCCTTCTGGGTCACGCTGTTCATCACCGCCGTGTCGGTGGCGATCGAACTGGTCCTCGGAATGGGACTCGCCCTGGTGATGCACCGCACGATCTTCTGGCGCGGCGCCGTCCGCACGGCGGTCCTCGTCCCGTACGGGATCGTCACCGTGGTCGCCGCCTTCTCCTGGCAGTACGCCTGGACCCCGGAACTCGGGTATCTCGCCGAGCTGTTGCCCAGCGGAGAGGCTCCGCTGACCGAACAGTGGCCCGCCCTCTGGCTGATCATCCTCGCCGAGGTGTGGAAGACGACGCCCTTCATGGCCCTGCTGCTGCTCGCGGGCCTCGCTCTGGTCCCCGAGGAGACCCTGAAGGCGGCCATGGTGGACGGGGCCACCGCCTGGCAGCGGTTCACCAAGGTGATGCTGCCACTGATGAAGCCGGCGATCCTGGTGGCGCTGCTCTTCCGCACACTGGACGCGTTCCGGATCTTCGACAACATCTACATCCTGACCGCGGGCGCCCAGGGGACCGGGTCCCTGTCGATCCTCGGGTACGACAACCTGTTCACCGCGCTGAACCTGGGCATCGGGTCGGCGATCTCCGTCCTCATCTTCATCTGCGTCGGGATCATCGCCTTCGCCTTCGTCAAGATGTTCGGCACCGCGGCCCCGGGCTCGGAGGTGCGGAACTGATGGCCGAGGCGGGAAAGACGCATGCCGCCCGATGGGGTGTCATCAACCTGGTGGTGGTCCTGTATGCCCTGTTCCCGGTGTGGTGGATCGCCGCGCTGTCGTTCAAGGACCCCGCCACCCTCACGGACGGCGACTACATCCCCAGGGACTGGACCCTGGAGAACTACCGCGGCATCTTCGAGACCTCCGAGTTCACCCGTGCGCTGATCAACTCGATCGGCATCGCCCTGATCGCCACGGTGATCGCGGTGGCGCTCGGCACCATGGCGGCCTACGCGGTGGCCCGGCTGCGCTTCCCCGGCAAGCGGGTGCTCATCGGTATGTCCCTGCTGATCGCCATGTTCCCGCCGATCTCCCTGGTGTCACCGCTGTTCAACATCGAACGGATCATCGGGATCTTCGACACCTGGATCGGGCTGATCATCCCGTACATGACCTTCTCCCTGCCGCTGGCGATCTACACCCTGTCGGCGTTCTTCCGGGAGATCCCCTGGGATCTGGAGAAGGCCGCCAAGGTCGACGGGGCGACGCCCGCGCAGGCGTTCCGGATGGTCATCGTGCCGCTGGCCGCGCCGGGCGTGTTCACCACGGCCATTCTCGTGTTCATCTTCTGCTGGAACGACTTCCTGTTCGCGATCTCCCTGACGTCCACCGAGTCCGCGCGCACCGTACCGGCCGCGATCGCGTTCTTCACCGGAAGCTCCCAGTTCCAGCAGCCCACAGGCTCGATCGCCGCCGCCGCTGTGGTCATCACCATCCCGATCATCGTTTTCGTCCTGTTCTTCCAGCGGCGGATCGTCGCCGGACTGACCTCCGGGGCAGTCAAGGGGTGAACGGGAAGACCGCGGCGGACGGGCCCGGTCCGGGACACCGGACACCGGACGGCGGTACTCGGACCCGGAAGGCATGAAGGCAAGGAGGCACCATCCATGGCCGAGATCATCCTCGAGGGAGTCACCAAGCGTTTTCCCGACGGGGCCGTCGCCGTGCGGGACGTGGACCTCGAGATCGCCGACGGCGAGTTCGTGATCCTGGTCGGTCCGTCGGGATGCGGCAAGTCCACCACCCTGAACATGATCGCCGGACTTGAGGACATCACCGAAGGCACCCTGCGCATCGGCGACCGAGTCGTCAACGACCTCGCCCCCAAGGAACGCGACGTCGCCATGGTGTTCCAGAGCTATGCCCTGTACCCGCACATGAACGTCCGGGAGAACATGGGCTTCCCGTTGCGTCTGGCCAAGGTGGACAAGGACACCGTCGCCGCCAAGGTGACGGAGGCCGCCCGCATCCTCGACCTCACCGATCACCTGGAACGCAAACCCGCCAACCTCTCGGGCGGACAGCGCCAGCGGGTGGCCATGGGCCGGGCCATCGTCCGTGATCCCAAGGCATTCCTGATGGACGAGCCACTGTCCAACCTGGACGCCAAACTCCGGGTACAGATGCGCACTCAGATCTCCCGGCTGCAGCGGCGCCTCGGCACGACCACCGTGTACGTCACCCACGACCAGACCGAGGCGATGACGCTCGGCGACCGCGTCGTGGTCATGCGGCAGGGACTGGTCCAGCAGATCGGCACGCCCGCCGACCTGTACGACCTGCCGCGCAACATCTTCGTCGCGGGCTTCATCGGCTCCCCGGCGATGAACTTCCTGAACGCCACCCTGGAGGGCGGTGCCCTGCGCTCGTCCCTGGGCGACCTGACCCTCGACGACCGGACGAGGCAGGCGCTGGAACGTCAGGACGCGCCCCGCGAGGTCATCGTCGGGCTGCGGCCGGAGGCATTCGAGGACGTGGCCCTGTCACATGGCCAGGACCGGACGGGGCCGGTCTTCACCGCCACCGTGGAGGTGATGGAGTCACTGGGCTCCGATGCGTACGTCTACTTCAGCGCGGAGGGCGGCCCCGCGACGACCACCGAACTGGAGGAGCTCGCCAAGGACTCGGGGCTGCGCGACACCGGCGCCGACACACAGAACATCGTGGCCCGACTGGACGCCGCCACGCGTGCCCGCGAGGGCGAACCGCTGGAGCTGCGGGTCGACATGGCCAAGGCTCATGTGTTCGACCCGGCGACCGGAGCGAACCTCACGCATCCGATGAGGGAGAGCGCGGACTGACGACGCGGAAGGCGGAAGACGGCGCGCGGCGGCAGGCCCGAAGCCGTACCGGTGCGATGGGTACGGCTTTCTCCGTTCAGGCGGAGGGCTCCAAGGCGGAGGGCTTCGAGGAGGGCTCTGCGGAGGGCTTCGAGGAGGAGGACTCGGTGTACGCGCGCTCGCAGTAGGGCCAGTCGCCGAAGTCGCCCGCGCGTTTCCACAGGCGGTGGGCCGCCTGGATGTTCCACTCCGGTTCCAGGGCCTTGCGCGGGGTGCCGCCGAGTTCGCGCAGCCGGGTGTCGGAGATCTGGAAGACGCCCCAGTTCCTGGTGCCGTTGGTGTTCGGCAGGATGTGGAGAGGGTCGAGGAAGGACTGGCAGTCGGCGATCGCGACCGCGTGGTCGGGGTCCTCCGCGAACACCTGCCGGACGCGTTGGCGTACCTTCTTCGGCGACCAACTCCGTATACGCGCCTTCGGGTCGTAGAGCGCCCGCTTCGTCTCGGTGCCGACCACGCCGTCCGGGTCGAGGCCGTGCAGCACCTGGAACGCGGTGACGCGGCGCAGGGTCTGCGGTCCGAAGGAGCTGTCCACGGAGATGTCCGCGCCGGCCGCGGCGAGCAGTCGCTGCACCTCTTTGACGCAGGTGTCGTGCTGGCCCATGCCGACCGGTTCCGCGCACGCGGCGGAGAACAGCAGCCGTCCGTCGTCCGCGTCCTCGGCGGCGTCCTGCTGACGGGTCGCCAGCGTGATCCAGGTCCCGCCGGCCACCAGGAGGAGAAAGCAGAGACCGAGGATCAGCAGCGCACGTCGGCGCCAGGGGGTGACCGCCACCGCCCCGGCCTGTGCCCCGCCCTCCCGTCCGCCGTAGGCACCGTCCCGGCCGTGGTGGCCGCGCTCCCGGCCGCCGGAGGTGCGGTCTCGTCCACGGTCGCCACGGCCCCGGCCGTCGACAGCACGGTCCCGGCCGCCGCAGGCCGGTTTCGGCCGCCGCCGTCGACACGGGTTCCGCCGTCATCGACCCGGGTTCCGTGACCGCCGTCGGAGCCGGTTCCGTCCCGTCCGGTCTCGTGGCGGGCCGACCCGCTTCCGGAGCCTGCCCCTCCCCTTCCGCTTTCCCTTCCCCCTCGGCTTCCCTCTCGCCTTCGCCCTCGGCGCGCATCCGGCTCATGTCGGCCACTGCCCAGAGCCGGTGGAGTTCTCGCAATTCGGTCGGGGAGGCTCCGCAGATCAACGCGAAGCGGTGCACAGGGCCGTAGTCCGGCGGCACGTACGAACCCGAGCAGTAGCGGTGGAGGGAGGATCTGCTGCTGCCGGTGCGTTGGGCGAGCGCCTCGTAACTCAGGCCCGACCGCTCCTTCAACGACCGCAGGAACGCCGCGAATCGTTCCGGATCGACGGTGGCTTTCACAAGTTCCCCTAGCAGTCGGTCAGTTGGAGATCGGACCCTAGAGCATTTTCACCCCGTGCGCATCTTGTGTTCGCCGTGTGCGTGTTCGGTGCATGCCTCGCCGATGTCCCACCGGCGTCCCAGAGCCACGGGAAACGCCCAGGCGGCGCGGACGACGGCATCCCGCTCTCCCATGACCTGCGGTTTTCCTTGCCGCGCCGGCTCCCTCGTCGCCAGAGTCTGCGGTGCTCGCCGGGCACCGGTCCGGTGGCTCGAAGAGAGGACTCCCATGAGCTTGCGCACGCGATTCAAGCTGGCCGCCTGCACCGTCGGCGTCGTGGCCACGGCCACCCTCGCGCTCGGGACCACGCCGGCCGCCGCGAGCGGGACGTACAGCGGGCTCGCCTACGTCTACGGTGCCGACAGCTACACCGACGACTGGGGCAACGAGGGCATCCTGTCGACCGGCACCAACACCAACTCCAACGCCACCTGCCTGTGGCAGAAGATCCTCTGGGCGGACGGCTTCCTCAACTCCGCCGCGCACATCGACGGCAAGTTCGGCTCCAGGACCAAGGCCGCGACCGAGGACCTCCAGAGGTACTTCGCCCTCGGTGTCGACGGATCGGTCGGCCAGGAGACCTTCGGCCACATGGACAAGTGGCTCTACTTCGTGTCCGGCAGCACCGCCGACGGCTACACCGCGAACCTGCGCTACGACGGGATCGTGCGCGACTTCAACCTCAGCCGCAACGCGGACGGCAACTACAGCTTCCCCGACGGCGACGGCAACACGCGGCTCGCCGGCTACAACTACCTGTCCTGCACCTGATCCTCCTGCGCGTCCGGCGGCGCCCGACCGCGGCCAGGGGGGTGTCGCGGTCGGGCTCAACCGCCTCCGTCGAGGTCGTCACGGCGGCGCAGCACGCTGAGTTCGTCGCCGTCGAGCCGCACCTCGTAGAGCTTGCCGCGGGCGTTCTCGAAGGGGCGGTGGACGATCATCATCAACCGGCCGTCGAAGGTGTGGAACAGCATGCCATGGCCGCTGTCCTCCCGGACCAGCGGCCGCCGTTGGTCCCACGGCCCGGTGAAGTCGCCCGACCTGGAGACCGCGTAGGTCTGTACGTAGCCGCCGCTGATCGTGCCGTCGTCACCGGCCACGTTCTTCTCGTACGTCGACCACAGCATCAGCAGGGAGCCGTCGGGCGTCCGGTACAGCTGAGGGCCGTCGGTGATGTACGGCGCGAGCTGGTGCGGCACTCCGCCGGGGATCTGGTCGGTGAGCCAGGACGCGTCGGAGGCCTTGAACAGGAAGACCGGGTCCCCGAGAGTGCGGGCCAGATCCGGGGCCAGCCGGATCGCCTCCATCGTGCCGTCGACGGTCTGCAGCCACTCGTGCGCGTACACCATCCAGGGCTGCCCGGCCGCGTCGACGTACAGCGTGCCGTCGAGGGTCATGAGGTGCTCGGGCGGGGTGGGACGCGTGGGGTCCACGACGGTGAACGGGCCCAGCAGCGAGTCGGACACCGCGGTGACCGTGCCGCGCATATGGTTCGGGAGCTGGAAGGGCGTGCCGTACCGGCCGGCCGGTGGCACCTTGAGCGGCTTCCCCTCGTCGTGCAGCGTGGTGAACAGGTAGTACCTGCCGTCCCACGCGTGCACCTCCGGCGCCCACGCGCCGTCCGTCGCCCAGATTCCCTCCTGCTCCTCCGTCCGGAACACCACGACCGGCCGCGTCCAGTCCCGCAGATCGGTGCTGCGGTAGACCATCGTGCCGGTCCCGTCCACACCCGAGACGGCAGGATCGTTGGACGTGTAGAGGTGATACGTACGGGTCTCGGCGTCGGCGACGACGAACGGATCGTGCAACGGCATGTCGGGAAGCCGCAGGTCCGCGAGGCGAATGGGTTCGGTTTCGGTCACGGTCGAAGGATAGTGACCGGAGATCGGCCGGCGAAGGGCGTTGACTTCGCGTGCGCTTCAAGTTGAAGACTCCCCTTCGGGCCCGAGAGCCGGGCGGAACGGGAGACGGCAGCATGAAGTACCGCACGATAGGCAGTGATCCGGCGACCCGCCGCGAGGTGAGCGTGCTCGCGCTCGGCGCGATGCTGTTCGGCTCGCGGACGGACGAGAAGACCTCCTTCGCCCTGCTCGACCGCTATGTCGAGGCGGGCGGGAACTTCATCGACACGTCCGACAACTACGCGTTCTGGATCGACGGCGGACAGGGCGGCCAGAGCGAGGAACTGCTCGGCCGGTGGCGGCGCAGCCGGGGCGTCGGCGAGGAGATCGTCATCGCCACCAAGCTCGGCGCCCGCCCCCTCGCACCCGGCACCGGCTACGTCGACAACGCCGAGGGCCTGTCGGCGAAGGTGATCCGGGAATCGGCCGAACGCAGCCGGGAACGCCTCGGCGTGGAGCGGCTGGACCTGCTCTACGCCCACATCGAGGACCGTACGGTGACGGCGCGGGAGACCGTCGAGGGGTTCGCGGAACTCGTCGCCGAGGGCGCGGTCGGACTGCT
This sequence comes from Streptomyces sp. MNU76, assembly GCF_020982545.1. Classification (GTDB taxonomy): domain Bacteria; phylum Actinomycetota; class Actinomycetes; order Streptomycetales; family Streptomycetaceae; genus Streptomyces. The sequence continues at coordinate 242,913 of NZ_JAJKLK010000024.1, forward strand.
CGGCGCGAGCAACCACGCCGTCTGGCGGGTGGAGCGGGCCCGCGCCCTCGCCGCTGCGGCCGGGCTGCCCGGCTACGAGGTGCTCCAGTACCACCACAGCCATCTGCGCCCGCGCACCGACGTCCCCAGCGATCTCTGGGCCGACGGCACCCTCGGCGCGGCCACCGCCGAACTGCTGAGCTATCTGGAGGCCGAGCCCGGCCTCACCCTGGTCGCCTACTCGCCCCTGCTCAAGGGCGGTTACGTACGGCCGGACACCCTTGCGTCGGACTACGACCACCCCGGCACCCCCGCCCGGCTGAAGGTGCTGGGCCAGGTGGCACGGGAGACCGGCGCGACGGTCAACCAGGTCGTGCTGGCCTGGCAGTTGAGCGGCCGGTTCCCGATCGTCCCGCTGGCGGGGGTGTCGTCGCTCGACCAACTGGAGGAGAACCTGGGCGCGGTGGAGCTGGAGCTGACGGAGGAGCAGCGGGCCCGGCTGGACGCCGCACACTAGCCGTGTCCGGGTCGGCCCTGGCTGACGTTGGCCGTGAGCAGCCGCAGCAACTGCTTGGCCATGGTGTGCTGTTCGGGGGACAGCCCCATGGCCTCGCCGATGTCCACGGGGACGGTCCGGGCCCGCTGCTCCAGCCGGGCGCCGGCGTCGGTGAGGCGGATGGAGACGGAGCGCTCGTCGTCCGTACGGCGCTCGCGGCGCAGCAGGCCGCCGGCCTCCAGGCGCTTCAGGAGCGGGGAGAGGGTGCTGGACTCCAGCTGGAGCGCCGTACCCAGGTCCCGCACGGAGATCGAGTCCTGCTCCCAGAGCACCAGCATGACCAGGTACTGCGGATAGGTAAGCCCCAGCTCGTCCAGCAGGGGCCGGTAGCGGGCGGTCACCGCCCGCGAGGCGGCGTACAGGGCGAAACAGAGCTGGTCGTCCAGGAGCAGTGTGTGCCCCCGTGCCGATTCCGCCCCGGCAGCGGTCGCGATGTCGCCGGCTGTGCTCACGGTGTCGCTCCTCGGTCCCGTGCTCTCGCATGACGATCTCCCACCCTACCCGCGGGTCATCCCACTCTATCGGGCACTAATGGATCGGGCGACAGTGAATCGTGTACATATTAGTTGTGCGCGACTTAATTGAGCGCTACTGTCTTGGCTGTGCCGCCCGTCCGGCGAAGGGCATCGCCTCAACCTGCCCGTCGCACCCGTCGCACCTCTCGCGAGGAGATCGTCATGACCGAGACCACCGCCCCCCGTCCCGTCCTCGAACCCGCCGCCGCGGCCTTCGTCGAGGCGACCGCGAATCCGCCGTACCTCTTCGACCTCGGGCCGGTCGAGGGCCGCAAGGTCGTCGACGAGGTGCAGTCGGGCGACATCGCGAAGCCGGCCGTGGACGAGGAGTGGGTGACCGTGTCGGGCGGGCCCACCGGCGAGGTCAGGGCCCGTGTCGTCCGCCCGGCGGGCGTCGGGGGCGTGCTGCCGGTGATCCTCTACATCCACGGCGCGGGCTGGGTGTTCGGCAACGCCCACACCCACGACCGGCTGGTGCGCGAGCTGGCCGTGGGCGCGCGGGCCGCGGTCGTCTTCCCCGAGTACGATCTCTCGCCCGAGGCCCGCTATCCGGTGGCCGTCGAGCAGAACTACGCGGTGGCCCGCTGGATCGTCGCCGAGGGTGCCGACCGGGGCCTCGACGCCACCCGGATCGCCGTGGCCGGTGACTCCGTCGGCGGCAACATGACCGCCGCGCTGACCCTGATGGCCAAGGAGCGGGGCGATGTGCCCCTGGTCCAGCAGGTGCTCTTCTACCCGGTCACCGACGCGGCCTTCGACACCGGTTCCTACCGCCGGTTCGCCGAGGGCTACTTCCTGCGGCGCGACGCCATGCGGTGGTTCTGGGACCAGTACACGACCGGCGAGGAGGAGCGCGCCGAGATCACCGCCTCACCGCTGCGCGCCACGGCGGAGCAGCTGCGGGGGCTGCCGCCGGCCCTCGTGATCACCGCCGAGGCCGACGTCCTGCGCGACGAGGGCGAGGCGTACGCCGACAAGCTCCGCGAGGCCGGGGTGCCGGTGACCGCCGTGCGCTACCAGGGGATCATCCACGACTTCGTCATGCTGAACGCCCTGCGCGGGACGCACGCAGCCGAGGCCGCCATCGGCCAGGCGATCGCCACCCTGCGCTCGGCGCTCGGCACGGTCTGACCGTCGTACGCCCCCGCGACAGCACGCCGCCCCGGCCGGGAGTGATCCCGGCCGGGGCGGCGGTGTGCGGACCGGATGGTCCGCACGGGGGGTTGCGGCGAGGCTCAGGCGAAGTTCGCCAGCACCTCGTTCCAGGTGGCGGACGGGCGCATGACCGCCGCGGCCTTGGCCGGGTCGGGCTGGTAGTAGCCGCCGATGTCGGCCGGCTTGCCCTGGACGGCGATCAGCTCGTCGACGATGCGCTGCTCGTTCGCCGTGAGGGTCTCGGCGAGCGGGGCGAACGCCTTGGCCAGGTCGGCGTCGTCGGTCTGGGCGGCCAGCTCCTGGGCCCAGTACAGGGACAGGTAGAAGTGGCTGCCGCGGTTGTCGATGCCGCCGACGCGACGCGAGGGAGACTTGTCCTCGTTGAGGAAGGTCGCCGTGGCGCGGTCCAGGGTGTCGGCGAGGACCTTGGCCTTGGTGTTGCCGGTGGCCGTCGCGTACTGCTCCAGGGACGGGACCAGGGCGAAGAACTCGCCGAGGGAGTCCCAGCGCAGGTAGTTCTCCTTGACCAGCTGCTGGACGTGCTTCGGGGCGGAGCCGCCGGCGCCCGTCTCGAAGAGGCCGCCGCCCGCCATCAGCGGGACCACCGACAGCATCTTGGCGCTGGTGCCCAGTTCCAGGATCGGGAACAGGTCGGTGAGGTAGTCACGCAGCACGTTGCCGGTCACCGAGATGGTGTTCTCGCCGCGGCGGATGCGCTCCACCGACAGCTTGGTGGCCTCGACCGGGGCGAGGATGCGGATGTCCAGGCCCTCGGTGTCGTGCTCCGGCAGGTAGGCGTTGACCTTGGCGATCAGGTTGGCGTCGTGCGCGCGGGTCTCGTCCAGCCAGAACACGGCCGGGTCGCCGGTGGCGCGGGCGCGGGTGACGGCCAGCTTGACCCAGTCGCGGATCGGGTCGTCCTTGGTCTGGCAGGCGCGGAAGATGTCACCGGCGGAGACCGTCTGCTCGATGACGACGTTGCCGGCCTGGTCGACGAGGCGGACCGTGCCGGTGGTCGGGATCTCGAAGGTCTTGTCGTGGGAGCCGTACTCCTCGGCCTTCTGCGCCATGAGGCCGACGTTCGGGACGGAGCCCATGGTCGACGGGTCGTAGGCGCCGTTGGCGCGGCAGTCGTCGATCGCGACCTGGTAGACACCCGCGTACGAGGAGTCCGGGAGCACCGCGAGGGTGTCGGCCTCCTGGCCGTCCGGGCCCCACATGTGACCGGAGGTGCGGATCATGGCGGGCATCGAGGCGTCGACGATGACGTCGGACGGCACGTGCAGGTTGGTGATGCCCTTGTCGGAGTCGACCATCGCCAGGGCCGGGCCCTCGGCGAGCTCGGCGTCGAAGGAGGCCTTGATCTCGGCGCCCTCCGGCAGGGCCTGAAGGCCCTTGTAGATGCCGCCCAGACCGTCGTTCGGGGACAGACCGGCCGCGGCCAGCGTCTCGCCGTACTGCGCGAAGGTCTTCGGGAAGAAGGCGCGCACGACGTGACCGAAGACGATCGGGTCGGAGACCTTCATCATCGTGGCCTTGAGGTGCACGGAGAACAGGACGTCCTCGGCCTTGGCGCGGGCGACCTGCGCGGTCAGGAACTCGCGCAGCGCGGCGACGCGCATCACGGAGGCGTCGACGACCTCGCCCGCGAGGACGGGTACGGACTCGCGCAGCACGGTGGTGGAGCCGTCGTCGCCGACCAGCTCGATCTTCAGCGAGCCGGCCTCGGAGATCACCGCGGACTTCTCGGTGGAGCGGAAGTCGTTCTCGCCCATGGTCGCGACGTTCGTCTTCGAGTCCGACGACCAGGCGCCCATGCGGTGCGGGTGGGTCTTGGCGTAGTTCTTGACCGAGGCGGGGGCGCGGCGGTCCGAGTTGCCCTCACGCAGGACCGGGTTCACGGCGGAACCCTTGATCTTGTCGTAGCGGGCGCGGATCTCGCGCTCCTCGTCGGACTTCGGGTCGTCCGGGTAGTCCGGCAGCGCGTAGCCCTGGCCCTGCAGCTCGGTGATCGCGGCCTTCAGCTGGGGGATGGACGCCGAGATGTTCGGCAGCTTGATGATGTTCGCCGCGGGCGTCTTGGCCAGCGCGCCCAGCTCGGAGAGGGCGTCGGGGATGCGCTGGCCCTCCTCCAGGTACTCCGGGAAGACGGCGATGATGCGCCCGGCCAGCGAGATGTCACGGGTCTCGACGGAGACACCGGCCTGCGAGGCGTACGCCTTGATCACGGGCAGGAACGAGTGGGTCGCCAGGGCGGGCGCCTCGTCCGTGTGCGTATAGATGATGGTCGAGTCAGTCACCGGGTGCTCCGCTCCACGTCTGCAACATTGCTCGACATCAAGATATCTCGTACGGGGGAGGTACTCGACAGGGGCGGGAGAGGGCGCGTTGTCGGGTGCGGGGTCGCCGGGGTGGAGAAGCAGGGGCGCAGCCCCTGCTTCTCAGGGGCGCGGGGGACTGCGCGAGAAGCCCCACCGGACCCGCACTCGACAACCGTCCCCTACGACGCGACCTCGACGGAGGACTCCCGCTGATGAGGGATCTCCACGCTCCCCCCAGCCGTCTGCAACGTGATCGCCCGCCGCGGCACCGGCACGCTGATCCCCTCCGCCCGGTACCGCCTGTGCAGGCGCTTGATGAACTCGTGCTTGATCCGGTACTGGTCGCTGAACTCCCCGACCCCCAGGATCACGGTCATCCCGATGCGCGAGTCGCCGAAGGTGTGGAACCGCACGGCCGGCTCGTGGTCGGGAACCGCGCCCTCGACCTCCTTCATCGTCTCGGCGATGACCTCGTTGGTGACCCGCTCGACGTGCTCCAGGTCGCTGTCGTAGCCGACCCCCACCTGCACCAGCAGCGTCATGTCCTGCTCGGGCTGGTTGAAGTTGGTCATGTTGGTGCCGGCGAGCTGACCGTTGGGGATGATCACCAGGTTGTTGGAGAGTGACTTGATCGTCGTCTGGCGCCAGTTGATGTCGACGACATAGCCCTCCTCGCCGCTGCTCAGCTTGATGTAGTCGCCCGGCTGGACCGTCTTCGAGGCGAGGATGTGGATGCCCGCGAAGAGGTTGGCGAGGGTGTCCTGGAGGGCCAGCGCCACCGCGAGACCGCCGACACCGAGGGCGGTGACCAGCGGGGCGACCGGGATGCCCAGGGTCTGGAGGATCACCAGGACACCGATCGCGAGGACCGTGACCCGGGTGATGTTCACGAAGATCGTGACCGAGCCCGCGACACCGGCCCGGGACTGGGCGAGCGTGCGCACCAGACCGGCGATCACCCGGGCCGCCGTGACCGTGGCGACGAGGATGAAGAGCACCGTCAGCGACTGGTTCACGTTGCGCTGCACGGTCTTCGTCAGCGGCAGCACCGCTCCGGCGGCCGCCGCCCCGCCGACGAACGCGCTCCAGGGCACCAGTGAGCGCAGCGTGTCGACGATGACGTCGTCACCGCTCCAGCGGGTCTTCGTCGCGTGGCCGCCGAGCCAGCGCAGCAGCAGCCGCAGCAGGAACGCGGCCAACAGGCCCGCGACCAGGGTGATTCCGGCCACGAGACAGTCGTCGAGGGTGAGGGTCCGGGTCATCGCTCGCCTCCCGTGGGACGCGGGGAGCGGCCGGGGAACCGTATGTCGTGTCCCGAGGGCCGTATGTGATGTGTCGTCACCTTGCCACCTGCTCGAATCAAGAGTGCGTGTACTCGCCCGCCCGGACGCGTGTACGGCGTCGGGCGCGACCGCTCATCCTGCCGTATCCGCACGGCTGATCGGCACCGGACCTGCGCGGATCGGCCGACGAGGGCCCCGCGCCTTCAGGGAATGTCCGGATGTGCTCGGCGGTACGACGGCCTCCTCTTCAGATCACCTTCAGCCGGACCAGCGCACCGAGCGTCAACGCCCCCGGCAGCAACGGCAGCCAGACCGTGACGATCCGGAACGCCAGCACCACCGCGGTCGCCACGGCCACAGGGCCACCGGCCGCCACCAGCGCGACCACGAGCGCGGCCTCCACCGAACCGAGGCCCCCCGGCGTCGGGACGAGGGCGACCGCGACGGTGGCGGCGAGATAGGCGAGCGCCATGTGCGTCACCGGGATGTGCAGCCCCAACGCCAGCCCCACGGTGACCAGTACGCCCGCCTGGAGTGCGGGGAACGCCAGCGAGCCGCCCCACAGCGCCAGCACCCGCGCCGGTCGCGCGTGCACCGCGCGGGCCTCGCGCAGGGCCGTGCGTACGAAACCCGACACGGCCGCACGCAGCCGCCGTACCAGGAGAACCGCGGCCACGGCTCCGCACCCCACGACAACCGCCGTCACCAGCAGGGGAGTCGACGTGCCAGCGGGCAGGAGCGGGCCGAGGCGCAGGGCCCGGGGGAACGCCGTCAACAGGGCCAGCAGCAGGCCGACCCGGGCGACGGACTCCGCCAGCAGATACAGCGCGAGCGCCGCCGACGAACGGGACAGGGGGACCCCGCACACCGTCATGAACCGCAGGTTCACCGCGCTCGCGCCCAGACCCGTCGGCAGCAGATGGTTCGCCGCGCCCGCCGCGAACTGGGTGGCCAGCAACCGCCCGGCGGGCAACCGCTCGACGAGCGCGCCCTGCCGCGTCACGGCCGCCGCGACCCAGGTCAGACAGGTCACGCCGGCCGCCGCGACCAGCCATGGCCACCGCGCGGTCGCGAGACGCTCGAAGCCCTCGACGAGTACGGAACGGTGCCGCACGGCGACCACCAGGACCAGCGCGAGGGGGAGCAGGCAGAGGACCCGCCGTACCGGAACGCGTGCGGTGAGCGGCCGTGGGAGCTGTGTCGCTGTCACACCGGGAGAGACTCTCCGCGCCCGGCCAACAGAGGGTTGCGGGCGCGCGGACGGCGGTCGACCGGCGGCGGACTTCACCGCACTCCGGCGTGCGCCGAAATACGGTTGACCTCAACTTTGGTCGAGGTTCTAGCTTCTTCCCCATGAGTATGGAGACCACCGCCTGGACCCAGCTGCAGGGCATGATGACAGCCCAGCGGCACAGCCGCCCCCTCGCCCGGACCACGCTACGGCGCGTCGGTGCCTTCGCCCGTCCACATCGTCGCCGTATCGCGTGGTTCGTCGGCATCGGCGTCGTGACCGCGCTGCTCGCCGTGGCGACGCCGGTGCTCGCGGGGAACGTCGTGGACGTGATCGTCTCGGGCGGGGACGAGAACCACGTCGTCCGCCTTGCCGTGCTCATCGCCGTCATCGCCGTCGCCGAGGCGGCGCTCGGACTCCTGGGCCGACGCCTGTCGGCGACGCTCGGCGAGGGTCTCATCCTCGATCTGCGGACCGCCGTCTTCGATCATGTGCAGCGCATGCCGGTCGCGTTCTTCACACGTACTCGTACGGGAGCGCTCGTCAGTCGTCTCAACAACGACGTCATCGGCGCGCAACGCGCGTTCAGCAACACCCTGTCCGGAGTGGTCGGCAACCTGGTCACGCTGGTGCTCACCCTCGCCGTGATGCTCACGCTCTCGTGGCAGATCACGCTGCTCTCGCTCGTCCTGCTGCCCGTCTTCGTGGTCCCCGCCCGGCGGATGGGCCGGCGCATGGCCCGGCTCCAGCGGGAGGCGGCCGACCTCAACGCAGCCATGGGCACCCGGATGACCGAGCGCTTCTCCGCACCCGGCGCCACCCTGGTCAAGCTCTTCGGCCGGCCCGACGACGAGTCCGCCGAGTTCGCCGAACGGGCCCGCCGGGTACGGGACATCGGCATCCGCACGGCGATGGCGCAGTCGGCGTTCATCACCGCCCTCACCCTCGTCTCGGCCCTCGCGCTCGCCCTGGTGTACGGCCTCGGCGGCTGGTTCGCGCTGCGCGGCACCCTGGACGCGGGCGCGATCGTGTCCCTGGCCCTGCTGCTGACCCGGCTGTACGCGCCGCTGACCGCGCTGGCGGGGGCGCGCGTCGAGGTCATGAGCGCCCTGGTGAGCTTCGAGCGCGTCTTCGAGATACTGGACCTCAAGCCGCTCATCGCGGAGAAACCGGACGCCCGCGAGGTGCCCGAGGGCCCGGTGGCCGTCGAGTTCGACGACGTCCGCTTCGGCTACCCCTCCGCCGACAAGGTCTCCCTCGCCTCGCTGGAGGAGGTCGCCTCGCTCGACACCCGGGGCGGCACCGAGGTCCTGCACGGCGTCTCCTTCCGCGCCGAACCCGGCCAGACCGTCGCCCTCGTGGGCTCCTCCGGCGCCGGCAAGTCCACCGTCGCCCAACTGCTGCCCCGGCTCTACGACGCGGACGCCGGCACGGTCCGGATCGGCGGCGTCGACGTACGCGACCTCAGCGCGGCGTCGCTGCGCGGCACCCTCGGCATGGTCACCCAGGACGGCCACCTCTTCCACGACACCGTCCGCGCCAACCTGCTCCTCGCCCGCCCCGACGCCGGCGACGACGACCTGTGGGACGTCCTGCGCCGGGCCCGGCTCGACGACCTGGTGCGCTCCCTGCCCGACGCACTCGACACCGTCGTCGGCGAGCGCGGCTACCGCCTCTCGGGCGGTGAACGGCAGCGCATGACGATCGCCCGGCTGCTCCTGGCCCGTCAGCGCGTCGTCATCCTCGACGAAGCCACCGCGCACCTCGACAACACCTCGGAGGCCGCCGTGCAGGAGGCGCTCGCCGAGGCGCTGGAGGGCAGGACCGCCCTGGTCATCGCCCACCGTCTGTCGACCGTGCGGACCGCCGACCAGATCCTCGTCGTCGAGGCGGGCCGGATCGTGGAGCGCGGCCGGCACGAGGAACTGCTCGCGGCGGGCGGACGGTACGCGGAGCTGTACCGGACGCAGTTCGCGAGGTCGACGGACCACGAGCCCGGCGAGGAAGCACCGGTGGCGGCGGCCTAGGGACCGTGCGGTCTCCCGGGGTTCAGCCGCCCTCGACGCCGGTCGTCGCGTGGGCGGCACCGACCGGCTTGGACTCCGGGGAACCGCGCTGGCGCAGATAGATCGAGAGGATCGCCATGGAGGCGATGGCGAGGAACTCGGACTGCCAGTTCTGCAGCGTACGGTTCCAGAAGTCGGCGGAGACGACGTACTCGGACCAGCTGTCGGGCGCCTGCAGCTCCCGCAGCTGTTCCTCGTTGTACGCCGCCACACCCGTGATCGACTGGGCCGGCCACGACAGCACGAACACGGCCCCCATGACATACCCCAGCGAACTCGCGTACAGCTTCAGGCGCAGGCCGCCGGCCGCCGCCCAGCGGGGGGAGTCGGGGCGCGCGTGCGGTCCCACCCGCTGTTCCTCGTCCGACTCGACCCCGATGCCGTCCGGGGGCTTGGACTCCGGTGAGCCGCGCTGCACCAGCCAGACCGTCAGGAAGACGTACAGGAAGAACTGCAGGTACTCGGACTGCCAGTTCTCCATCACGTCGACCGCGAAGTCCGACGATGTCACTTACTCGCCGAGCGAGATCCGCTGGAGGTCCTCCGCCGCGAGCCGGTTGTCGAAGTCGGCGTGACCGGCGAACGCCTGGCCGACCAGGGCGAGGGCGAACAGCGTCAGGAAGGTGAGCCCCAGACCGTTGTCCCGGAAGAACCGCCGTACGGATCCGGTCATCGGTGCAGCACCCCCAGCGTGACGCAGTAGGCCAGACCGCCCGCGATCACCAGCAGGCACAGGGCGAACATGACGCGCACGACGTCCTCACCCACCCTTCAGCAGACACTGGTACGGCCGCTCGGGACGCGGGGCGCACCCGGCGGCGAGGACCTTCCACCCGTCGGAGAACCGCGACAGGAACAAGGTGTCCGCCGAGAACTCCACCCGGGCCTGGCGTCCGGCGACATCGACGCCCTCCACCTCGTCCTCGGCCGCCGCGACGAACGGAACGTCCTCCTCCAGGACGGCGTCCTCGCACGGGGTCCCCGAGTACTGTTCGAGCTCGTCCCGGACACCCGGCGCCAGCACCGCGCACACGGCGGCCTCGTCCTGCGCGCCCAGCGCCCGCTCGAAGCCGACGGCCGCGTCCCGGGCCGCCGTACGCCGCTGCTCGACCGATCCGCAGCCGGCCGTCAGCAGCACCACGGCACCCGCAGCGACCCCCCCACCGCCACCGCCAGGGCATCCGGGACCTCCCGTCCGGCCGTCCGCACGCATGTCGACGGACGGTAAGCCCGCCGCCGGACCCGCACCCGGGTGCCGCGCGTCGGACCCGGACCGCCGTCCCCGGCCGGGGCAACCGGCGCTACGAACCCTCCCCGCCCGCGCCGCGCTCCCCGTCCACCGGCAACCGGTACACGGCGAAGGCACGCCGGATCACCGGCTGGGCCACATTGCGCACCCGCACCCCACCGCTGGTGATGCCGTGCTCGGTGCCCAGATGGGCGTGGCCGTGGACGGCGAGGTCGGCACCGGACTCGTCCATCGCCTCGGCCAGCAGGTAGCTGCCCAGGAAGGGATAGATCTCCAGCGGTTCACCGACGAGCGTGTCCGGGACGGGGGAGAAGTGGGTGAGCGCGATACGGACCGCGCAGCCGTCCTCCGCCAACTCGTCCAGCGCGCGACGCAGACCGTCCGCGAGCCCTCGGGTGTGACGGACGAAGGCCTTCATCTCGGGTTCGCCGAACTCGCTGCCGCTGCGCCCGGCGAAACCGCCGCCGAACCCCTTGGTCCCGGCGACCCCCACCCGTACGCCGTCGACCGGAACGACGGTACCCTCGCCCTCCAGCACGGTCACCTCCGCGTCCCGCAGCACGGCCGTTACGTCCTCGGGGCGCTCGGCGTGATGGTCGTGGTTGCCGAGGACGGCGATCACCGGCACCGGCAGCCCCGCCACCTCGTCGGCGACGACCCGCGCCTCCTCCGGTGTGCCGTGCCGGGTCAGGTCCCCGGCGAGCAGCAGCAGGTCGGCGTGGTCGGGCAGGGTGTCGAACGCCGGGCGGAGCAGACCCCGGCTGTCCGGCCCCAGATGGATGTCCCCGACGGCCGCGACCCGGATCACGACAGCTCCTCGGGACGGTCCGGGGCGGTGACGTCGGCCAGCGTGATGTCCGCCCGTACGGGCACGCCGGGCAGCTCCTCCGCCGCCAGCCGCAGGATCGCCTCGCGAACGGCCGCGGTGGACGCCGTGCCGGTGATGTGCACGGCGTCGCCGCGCGCCTCGATCCGCATCCCGAGCTCGGCCAGATCACTCCGGGCGAGCCGCTCCTCCAGGTGGGCTATGCGGTACTCGGTGTGCGCCGGCGGGTGCGCGGCGGGGTGTTCCGGGCCGCCCACCGATGGTTGTGCGCCGCCGTCGCCCGGTGGGTGTGGGGCGCGGTGCCCCGGCCCGTCCGCCGGTGGTTGTGCGGCGGGGTGTGTCGGGTCGTCCGCCGGTGGTTCTGCGGCGCGGCGTCCTGGGCCGTTCGGGCCGTTCGTCCGCGGGTGGTGGTCATGTCCTGTCGCCATCGCCGGTCTCCTCCGGCTCGATCACGTTGAGGCGCTCCAGCAGGAAGAGGAAGGCCGCCGGCATCGGCTCGCCACCGCACTCCTGCCGCACCCGGCCCCAGTCGATCTTCTCGCGCAGGGTCCGGGCGAGCGGCAGCACGGCACCGAAGTCGCAGTAGTGCTCGGAGAACGCCAGGAGACGCCCGATGAGCAGATCCGTCACCGCCAGCACGGGCATCCACACGGACTGGACCGACAGCACCTCCGCCCGGTCCAGCAGCTCACGGCTGACCGGAGCCCGCGACGGCCGGAAGATCAGGTCGACCTCCTGGCCCTGGCTCCGGGTCTTCACCAGCCAGTCCTCGGGCGGCTCGACCACGGTCAGCCCCGCCGCCTCCAGTGTGCCGGTGACCGCCTCGACGTCCTCCGGCAGCACACAGAAGTCGACGTCGTGCTGGAGCGTCCCGGGGCCGCCATGGGCGTACACCGCGACGCCGCCCGCCAGCGCGAAGGGATGCCCACCGGCCTTGAGCAGGGAAGCGACCTCCTTGGCCGCTTCGAGGATGGCCTGGGTCCGATCGGGAGGGAGCCCGTCGTCGTCCGGGCCGGCGAGATCGCCCATGCCCTCCACGATAGTGCGACCGGGGCCGACGGCCAGATGTGCGGGTGCGCGACCTGAAGCCGCTGGTGACCACGTACCGCGAGGGGCTACCGACCTGGATCTCGCTTTCCCTTCCACACCGGCGATCATCACGAGCCTGCTTCGGTCGGGGCCCCGTGGTCCGGCGGCCGGTGCCTCAGAGGATCCTGACCTTGTTGATGCGCACCCCACCGGGATGGTTCGGCCAGGTGTAGACGGTCCACCTGTCGATGGCCTGGGCGGGCTGCCACCTGCCGTCCCCGTACCACTGGACGCGGTTGTCGCCGGTCGAGATCCGCGTGACCCCCCAGTTCGTGGAGAGCGGGTCGGCCTCTCCGGCGTTCGCGCAACACCGCATCCGCGAGGTCTCGCCGTCCGCCGTCTCGATCCGGGCGGGCTCGGCCAGCGGTATGACGAGCATGGTGACGGTCAGCCAGAGCGCGTCGGGATCCTCGCCGTCCGGGGGATACGCGAGGCAGCCCACGTACACCGGATGGCGACCCGCGGGGACGCGATGGCTGAACCCGCCCTCGGTGTGCCACGGGGTCTCCCAGGTGATGGGGCCGTCCACCACGACGAGTTCACCGGCGTGGTCGAACCACGTGGGCCGGGCCGCGACGGAGTACGCCGCAGGGGGACAGCCGCCCCGCACGTCACCGCCACCCGTTGTACTCCGTCCGCCTCCTGACAGCCGCCACCCGGCCGCCCGTGCCCGGTGGTGGCTGAACGGCCCATCCGGTCGGGACGTCCGGCCCCAGCGCGCCGCCTCCCGGCCGAGGGACGATGCCCCTGAGGACACAGGCTCCCCAGGGCGCCGGGCTCCGGGCCCGCACCCGATCGCCGAACGATCCGAAGCAGGTGCATGGCGATGTTCTGGTACGGCCACGACGTCAGCGGATGGGGCTGGTTCGCGATGTCCGCCAGCATGATCCTTTTCTGGGCGCTGGTCATCGCGGCGGGCGTGCTGCTCTTCCGCGCTCTGAACCGGCCCCAGGAACACACCCACGGTCCCGCCGCGCCGCAGACACCCGAGGAGGTTCTCGGACAGCGGTTCGCCCGAGGGGAGATCGACGAGGAGGAGTACCGGCGCCGCCTGAACGTCCTGCACGCCGGCCCTCTCACCAAACCCTGAACGCCGCCCGCTCCGGCTGCGGCCCCTCCGCTTGGCGGATCGCCCGGTCGCCTCGGCGAGGGGAGAGCTCGGCGTCATGGCCGCGCGCACCTGAAGCCGCGGTGTGCGGATGCCCGGCCGACGGGCCGTCGATCCGCAGATGACGCAGCAGCAGAGCGGCCGGCACCGCGGCCACGCACATCACTCCGGCCGCCGTGCCGCAGGCGATCCGCATGCCCTCGGTGAACGCCTCCCGGCTCGCCGTCAGCAGGAGTCCGGAGAGGTCCGCCGGCAGCTGTCCGGTGACCTGGACGGCCCCGCCCAGCGTCTCGTGCGCGACCTCGCGCGCCGCCTCGGGGATGCCCGACGGCATGTCGTCGTCATGGACCGGCGGTACCCGGCGGCACCGATGCTGCCGAGGACCGCGATACCGAGAGCGCCGCCGAACTCGGCGCGGGTCTCGGACAGTCCGGAGACGGAGCCCGCGCGCTCCGGTGGCGCGGCGGCGATGATCAGGTCGGCGGCGAGCGACAGTACGACTCCGACACCGGCCGCCGTCATCGTGGCACCCGTGATGACGAGGGCGAGGTCGGAAGCGGCCTCCACCCGCGCGATGACCCCGAACCCGGCCGCGGCGAGCAGGAGGGCCGCAGACCGTACACGAGCTGCAGGTACTGCGAGCTGAACAGGCCGAAGCCGACCATGGCGAACATCGCCAGGACGTTGGTGACGAACACGATGCCCACCAGCAGCCCGACACCGATCGCCGCCGACGGCACGGCCTCCACACCGTCCTCGGGGTTCTTCTTCATGCCGTCAGCACGGCGAGGCTGATCCACTCGGCGATGTCGATGCGGCGCCTCCCGGCGTCTACTTCGGGACGGCCGGGGGGCCGGGGTGTGAGCCCTGGAACGCGTGCGGACCGCTGACCGTGCACGTGCATCGCTGCGGTCTCCAGGGGCCGCCCTTGACCTGCAGAAAGCGGGCAGGGAGCAGACCATTCGGGAGTGGTTGCGTGCTGCCTCCAGGTCGGCAAGCGGTCAGCGTCTGTGGGAGAGCGCCGTGACGCTTCCTCGGCCTCCAACTCGCTCGTCCTCGTCGGGGTGGCCGATGGCCACGATCTGCACAACGTGGTGACTCACTCGGGCCCTTCGTGACCGGCTCCACAACGGACCAAAAGCCTGGCTGGTCCGGAGGGGAGTATGGACGTGGTGGGCTGAAGCCCTCTAGCCTTGTCGGTGTACCGTCACGGTCGTCGATGTGACCCGACAGCGCGGTAACCATCGACTTCTCCTGCTTCCGAGCCGTTGCCCCTGCTCGGCGTAGTGGCCTGCTGAAGCACGCCCAGCGGGCCGAAGCGACGCATCCCGCTACGGCATCGGCGCGGCAGCGCGCGCCCCAAGCCTGGCAGCCACCTGTTCAGGAAGGGGACCGCATTGTCATGTTCGCGAAAATAAAGAGGGCTCCCGCGCGTTGGCCCGCCATCGGTTCGGCTCTGCTCCTGATCGCGGCCGTTCTCACAACGGCCCTGTCCAGTGCGACCCCGGCCTCGGCGCACCCGATCAACGCCGCCGACTTCCAGCAGGTCCAACTGGCCCGCGGGGTCGCGGAGGTCGGTGAGCCGATGTCGCTGGCCGTACTCGCCGACCGGTCGGTGCTGCATACCGCTCGCAACGGGACCGTGCGTCGCACGGACGCGGGCGGCACCACCACGGTGATCGGCAACATCCCCGTGTACGCGCATGACGAGGACGGCCTGCAGGGCATCGGCATCGACCCGGGCTTCGCCACCAACCGGCACATCTACCTCTACTACGCCCCGCCGCTGTCCACGCCGGGAGGCGACGCACCGACCACCGGCAGCAACTGGTCGGCGTGGCAAGGCGTCAACCGGCTCTCCCGGTTCACGCTCAACGCCGACTTCACGCTCAACCAGTCCAGCAAGGTGGACATCCTCGACGTGGCGGCCGACCGGGGTATCTGCTGCCACGCCGGCGGAGACATCGACTTCGACGCGGCGGGCAACCTGTACCTGTCCACCGGCGACGACACCAACCCGTTCGAGTCCGCCGGATATTCCCCGATCGACGAGCGGACCAACCGCAACCCGGCGTTCGACGCGCAGCGCACCGCCGCCAACACCAACGACCTGCGCGGCAAGATCTTACGGATCAAGGTGAACGAGAACGGGTCGTACTCGATCCCGGCAGGCAACTTGTTCCCGCCCGGCACGGCCAGAACCCGCCCGGAGATCTACGCGATGGGCCTGCGCAACCCGTTCCGGATGAGCGTGGACAAGGCCACCGGCATCGTCTACGTCGGCGACTACGGCCCCGACGCCGGCTCCACCTCGGCGCGCGGGCCGCAGGGCCAGGTCGAGTTCAACCGCGTCACCGGCCCGGGTAACTACGGCTGGCCCTACTGCACCGGCACGAACACGAACTCCGAGACGTACGCGGAGTGGGACTTCGCCAGCAACTCGGCGGGCGCGAAGTACAACTGCTCGGGCGGTCCGACGAACAACTCGCCCCGCAACACCGGCCTGAGCGTGCTGCCCGCAGCGAAGCCCGCCTGGATCCGGTACGGCGGCGACGCCGGCAGCCCGTCGGCGTTCGGCAGCGGCTCGGAGTCGCCGATGGCGGGCCCGGTGTACCGCTACGATCCCGCCGTCACCGCGCCCACGAAGTTCCCCCAGTCGTTCGACGGGCAGTTCTTCGCCACGGAGTTCGGCCGCGGCTGGATCAAACCGATCCACCTCAACACCGACGGCACCCCGGGGACCATCGACAGCTTCCCCTGGACCGGCAAGCAGGTGATCGACTCGGCGTTCGGACCGGACGGCTCCTACTACGTGCTGGACTACGGCTCCGGCTTCTACCAGGGCGACCAGTACTCCGCCCTCTACCGCTTCGACTACGTCGGCAGCGGCAACCGCGCGCCCACGGCGATGGCCGGCGCCAACCGGACCTCCGGCACGGCACCGCTGACCGTGACGTTCTCCTCGGCCGGCTCGTCCGACCCCGAGGGCGGGGCACTGACCTATGCGTGGAGCTTCGGTGACGGCACCAGCTCCACCGCCGCCAACCCGACCAAGACGTACAACACGAACGGCGAATACACGGCCACGCTGACCGTGCGCGACCCGCAAGGTGCCACCGGCACCGCCGACGTGCGGATCACCGTCGGCAACACCGCGCCGACCGTGAAAATCAACAGCCCCGCCGCGGGCGAGATCTTCGCCTTCGGCGACACCGTGCCGTTCAGTGTCACCGTGACGGATCCGGAGGACGGCACGGTCGACTGCGCCAGGGTCAAGATGACGTACATCGTCGGTCATGACAGCCATGGCCACCCGATCACCTCGAAGACCGGTTGCTCCGGCACGATCACCATCCCGGTCGACGGTGAGCACGACGACGCGGCGAACATCTTCGGGGTCTTCGACGCCGAGTACACCGACGACGACGGGCTCACCACGCACACGCAGCACACCCTGCAACCGAAGCACCGGCAGGCCGAGCACCACAAGACATCGTCCGGCGTCACCACCTACGACAAGTCGAGCGCCGAGGGCGGCAAGTCCGTCGGCGACATCGAGAACGGCGACTGGATCGCGTTCGAGCCGTACAAGCTGAGCAACGCCACGTCGTTCAGCGCCCGGGTGGCGTCAGCCGGTGCGGGCGGCACCCTTCAGGTCCGGGCAGGCTCGCCGACCGGCACCGTCCTCGGCTCCGCCACCGTCCCGGTCACCGGCTCGTGGACGACCTTCACCACTGTCAACGGCACGGTCTCCGGGGCGCCGGCCGGCACCACCACGCTCTACCTGACCTTCGCCGGCGGTTCCGGATTCCTCTTCGACGTCGACGCGTTCACCTTCGAAACCGGCGGCGGCCCGACACCTGGCGTGGGTCCGATCACGGGGCTGGCGGGCAAGTGTCTGGATGTCCGGAACGGCAGTTCGGCGGATGGGACGGCGGTGCAGATCTCGTCGTGCACGGGTTCGGCGGGGCAACGGTGGACGGTGGCGCCGGGGTCGACGGTCAAGGCGCTGGGCAAGTGCCTGGACGTCAGTGGCAACGGTACGGCGGACGGCACGAGGGTCGTGCTGTGGTCCTGCAACGGGGGTGCCAACCAGAACTGGCAGGCGAACGCGGACGGCTCGCTGCGCAACCCGCAGTCGGGCAAGTGCCTGGACGTGTCGGGCGCCAACTCGGCGGACGGCACCCTCGTGCACCTGTGGACCTGCAACGGCGGAGCCAACCAGAAATGGACCCTGCCGTGATCCCTGTCACCGAGAAGAGAGCGACGGACATGCGCAGAAAACCCCGATCCCTGCTCGGTGGGGCGGTCGCGACACTTGCCGCCCTGGCCCTCCTCGGGCAGCCCAGCCCCGTCCATGCCGCCGACACGGCCTACGACGTCCTCGTGTTCTCCAAGACCGCCGGTTTCCGGCACGACTCGATCCCGGCGGGAACCCAGGCCATCCGCGACCTGGGTGCGGCGAACAATTTCACGGTGACGGCCACGGAGGACGGCAACCAGTTCACCACCGCCAACCTGAGCCGCTACGAGGCGGTGATCTTCCTCAACACCACCGGCGACATACTGAACGACGCCCAGCAGTCGGCGTTCCAGTCGTACATCGGCGCGGGCGGCGGCTTCGTCGGCGTCCACTCGGCCGCGGACACGGAGTACAACTGGCCGTTCTACGGGGAACTGGTCGGCGCCTACTTCGCCCAGCACCCCGCTGTCCAGCAGGCCAACATCAAGGTGGAGGGGCGGGCGCACGCGGCGACCGCCCACCTGCCGCAGACATGGACCCGCACCGACGAGTGGTACGACTTCCGCACCAACCCCCGTACCACCGCGCGCGTGCTCACCACGCTCGACGAGTCGTCGTACTCGGGCGGCGTGATGGGCGCCGACCACCCGCACAGCTGGTGCAAGACCTTGTCGGGAGGCCGGTCCTTCTACACCGGCGGCGGGCACACCCAGGCGTCGTACGCGGAGCCGGCGTTCCGGGCGCACCTGCTCGGCGGCATCCGGTACGCGGCAGACCGGACCAAGGCCGACTGCCGGCCCGAGACCGGCTACACGGCCCTCTACAACGGCTCGACCACCGGCTGGTCGCAGGCCGGTCCGGGCGGCTTCACCAACTCGGATGCCACCCTCGCCTCCTACGGCGGCATGGGCATGCTCTGGCACAGCGCCCGGCAGTTCACCAACTACTCGCTGAAGCTGGACTGGAAGATGCCCGGCGACGACAACTCCGGCGTGGTCGTGGGCTTCCCCCCGACGACCGACCCGCAGTCGGCTCTGGACAACGGCTACGAGGTCCAGATCGACGCCACCGACGCGCCCGACCGCACGACCGGCTCGATCTACGCCGTCAAGGGCCCGGACACGGCCGCCCGGGACATGGCGCTCAACCCACCGGGCGAGTGGAACACCTTCGAGTTGCTGGTGGAGGGCGAGCGGCTCCAGGTCTGGCTCAACGGCGTGAAGATCAATGACTTCACCAACACCGACCCCGCCCGCTCACTCGCCGGCCACATCGGCATCCAGAATCACGGCACGGGAGACGACGTGTCCTTCCGCAACATCCGGATCAAGGAGCTGGGCGGCGGCCCGACACCTGGCGTGGGTCCGATCACGGGGCTGGCGGGCAAGTGTCTGGATGTCCGGAACGGCAGTTCGGCGGATGGGACGGCGGTGCAGATCTCGTCGTGCACGGGTTCGGCGGGGCAACGGTGGACGGTGGCGCCGGGGTCGACGGTCAAGGCGCTGGGCAAGTGCCTGGACGTCAGTGGCAACGGTACGGCGGACGGCACGAGGGTCGTGCTGTGGTCCTGCAACGGGGGTGCCAACCAGAACTGGCAGGCGAACGCGGACGGCTCGCTGCGCAACCCGCGGTCGGGCAAGTGCCTGGACGTGTCGGGCGCCAACTCGGCGGACGGCACCCTCGTGCACCTGTGGACCTGCAACGGCGGAGCCAACCAGAAATGGACCCTGCCCTGAGCTGACGCGGCATGACGGAAGGGCCACCGCCCACTGGGCGGTGGCCCTTCCGACTTCCCAGGCCGGGACGCACGGCGCAACGAACGTCGGGTCCCGTCCGACGGCCAGGTCGGTGTGTGGCTGGAAGGACCACATGCAGCCGTACCGGTCCGCCGGCGAGGCGTACCCGCCTTCCGTCGTGGAAAGCCGCGCCATTTCCCCCGCAGCAGTGCGAGGCGACCACGACGGGTGGCCGCGCCGCCGGGCGGTCCGGCTCGCCACGGAGGGAGTGAAGGCGGCACGTGACATGTCACGTACCGCCTTCACTCGTGCGCCTATGCTCGCGTCCAGCGCTGGTTGGCGCCGTCGTGGCAGTTCCACACGATGACCGCGGAGCCGCCCGCGGTGCTCGCGCCGTTGACATCCAGGCACAGCCCGGTCTGAGCGTTGCGGATCGTGCCGTTGCTGTTGAAGACCCACTGCTGGTTGGCGCCACCGCCGCAGTCCTGGACCTGTACCCGCGTGCCCGCGGCGGCGCCGGGCGGGACGTGCGCGCACTTGCCCAGCACCTGCAACGCCGCACCGTTCTGGGTGAACTGCTGGTTGGCGTTGCTGTGGCAGTCCCAGATGATCAGCGGTGTGCCGTTGGCGGCGTTCGCCCCGTCGACGTCCAGACACCGGCCCGAACCCTCGTTGCGCAGCCGGAACGTGGTCGGGGTGGGCGTCGTGTCGTCGAACTGCGTGAAGAAGTTCCACACCACCGCCCGGGTCCACGACCGCTCGCCCGGTTCGTAGTCGCCGGCCGACCCATCGACAGGACCGGGGGTATGCCCGGCGTCGAACGCGGCCCATGCCACCGGGTAGCCGGCGCGGCATCCCGAGTAGGTCGTGACGACATGGGTGAGGCTGCCCCGCGCCGGCTCCGGCGGGTTCTGGGGAGTGCAGCCGTTGTTCCGCACGAACCTGTCACGCAGCGAACGTCCGGTGGAGATCGGGAGCACCGGGTCCCGCAAACCGTGCAGTCCGATGTACGCGACCGGCTGGGTGCCGCCGTTGCACCCGCTCAACTGCCCGCCCGCGTAGACGGCGACCGCGCGGAACACGGTCGGCCGGGCGCACGCGAGGGCGAAACTCATGCCGCCTCCGTAGCTGAAACCCCCGGCGAAGCGCTGGTTCGTGTCGACGCACAGGCCCGCGTCGAGCTGCCTGATCATGTCGTCCACGAAGGTCAGATCCTCGCCGCCTGAGTTGGCCCAGCCATTCCCGAGGCCCTGGGGCGCGACGAAGATCGTGCTGTTGTTCGAGAGGGCTCGCAGGCCGTAGTACGACCAGGGGTATCCGCTCGTTCCACCCGAGTCGACGTCGCCCGCGGTGCCGCCGTTCCAGTGGAAACCGAAGACCAGGCGGTACGGGCGGTTGTTGTCGTAGTCGGCGGGCACCCGCAGGATGTAGTTCCGCGTCTTGCCGCTGCTCTGGATCGAGCGGGGACCACTCGACAGG
Source organism: Streptomyces sp. MNU76 (assembly GCF_020982545.1). Taxonomy (GTDB): domain Bacteria; phylum Actinomycetota; class Actinomycetes; order Streptomycetales; family Streptomycetaceae; genus Streptomyces. Next base: position 263,749 of record NZ_JAJKLK010000024.1, read on the forward strand.
GTGGGGGGCTTGCCGCATCCGGCGCTCCCGGCGACGGAGCGGGCGTCGTCGGCGGCGGCGGCGGGCGTCGGCGAGATGCCGCTGATGCCGACCGCGGCGAGTAGGAGCGCGGCGGCCACGGCGATCGGCGTGCGCCATCGGAGACGGTTCCTGCCTTGTCGCATCACGTTTCTCCCTCCTTCATGGATGGCGCGACTCAGCGGTAGCCGGCGGCGACGATGTTGGCCTGTACCGCGCTCTCGGTCGCGTCGGACGGGTATCCGGACACCATCGCGCCCTCGTAGAACGTGCCGGCGCTGAGATTCGCGCCGCCGCCCGGCTTGCAGCAGTCGCCACCGCTGCCGAGGATGATGGCGCCCTGCTTCTTCATGGGGCTGTAGCCGGGAGGAAGCGCGCCGTCCCAGAGCGTGGTCAGGCTTCCGGTCTGGGCGTTGCCCCCCTTGAGCGCGAAACGGCTCGTCCCGTTGTTCTTCAGCATCGCCGTCACGAACTTGCTGGTGAAGGCCCGCTGGTTGGGGTTCCAGGTCTGACTGCCACCGGAGTAGAGCCCCCATTCGAGGTCGGCCTGGACCCAGGGGCCCCTGCCGACGCACCCGCCGAACCAGCACTGGGTGCTGAAATTGATCGCGTCCATCGCCCCGGCCGCGTCGGCCGCCCGGGTGGTCTCACTGTTGCCGTAGTCGAAGCAGCAGCCGCTGTTGACATGGGTGCCGCTGGTCACCATGTACATGCCTTCGGGTGCGCTGCCGGTCGGCACGCCGGTCAGGTGGCCGTCCCGCCAGTAGCTGTTGCCGGGGTTGATGTAGAGCGAGTAGGCCTTGCTGCCGCCGACCGCCAGCGACTCCGACGTCGCGATCGCCGGGCGGCTCTGGGGGGAGCCGGGAACCACACTCGATCCCTGGTACCACAGGTCGTTTCCGCGGCCGGACTGGTCGTAGACGACGGTGATGACACAGGTGGTCCCCGCGCAGAACGAGTCCTGCGTCGTCGCGTCGGCGGCACCACCCGCGCTCAGGACGCCGATGTTCCGGGTCGTGCTGTCGGACGAGCGCCGGACCTGGTAGAGGTTGCCGTTGTAGGTACCGTAGAGCGCTCGTACGGTGCTGTGCGCGGCGATGCAGGGGGTGCCGCCCGAGGCGTAGATGTCGCACGTGCCCGCGCCGCCCGGCACCGGCGGGGCCGGCGAGTTCCACTGCTGGTTGGTGCCGCCGTTGCAGGACCAGAGGATGATCCTGGTGCCGCCCGCGGTGCCGCCGGCGTTGGCGTCGAGGCACAGTCCGGACTGGACGCCGGTGATGGTGCCGTCGGGGTTGACGTTCCACTGCTGGTTGTTCTGGCCGTTGCAGTCCCAGATGATGACGGCGGTGCCGTTGGTGGTGCCGCGTCCGCTGGCGTCGAGGCACTTGTCGCCGTGGACGGTCAGTTGTCTGCCGGCGGTGTAGGTCCAGGTCTGGCCGGTTGCGTCGGTGCAGTCCTGGAGTTGGGTCTGGGTGCCGTTGGTGGTGCCGGCGCCGGGGACGGTCAGGCAGCGGCCGGACTGCACGCCCACCACGGGGGCGCTCTGCCCGGGCTCGATCGGTGCCGCCACCGCGGTGGCGCCGACGGCGACAAGCACCAGGGCGGCGCCCAGTGCGGACAGCCGTCCGTACCGGCGGGGCCGAATTCTCCGAAACACCATGGCGGTTCCTCACCTGTTCGTAGGGGGGATGCCCGGCGCGCGACCGCGCCGGGCATCCCGTCCGGACCGGGCTACAGGGCGGTGAACCGCCACTGTTGGTTGGTGCCGTTGTGGCAGCTCCACTGCAGGAGTCGTGCTCCGTCGGCCGTCGAGCCGCCGTTGACGTCGACGCACAGTCCGCTGGGCAGGCTTTTCACCGTGTACACGCCCGCCGTGGTGGTCGGTGTGACGACGAACTTCTGCGCATTGCCGCTGTCGCAGGTGGACTGCTGCAGGAACGCGCCCTGGGCGGTGGACCCGCCCACGACGGCGAGGCACTTGTCGCTGTGCGCCGCCTTCAGGTGGACGGCGCCACCACCGGCGTCGACGGCCTGCCACTTCTGGTTGTCGGCGCCGGTGGCCGGCCACTGGACGATCTGGGCGCCGTCGGCGGTCGAGGCGCCGTTGACGTCCATGAATTTGCCGCTGTGCTGTGCTGCGACCGTCCAGGTCCGACCGGCCACGCCACCGCCGCCGCTGCCCGGCTCGCCGACCCCGTTGCCGCCGAAGGTGAGCGAGTCGAGGTCGAACCAGTTGTTCGAGGTGCCCTTGAACACCAGGTAGAGCTTGTGCGAGCCGGCGAGCTCGGCGGTGTTCACCGCGGGCGTGGACCGGTAGTTGTTCCAGCCGCCGGTGCCGGGCACCGGTGTCGTGGCCAGGAGTGTCCCGGTCGGGGAATCGGCGCGCAGTTCGATCGATCCACCGCCGCTCGGCGACGACAGACGGTAGCTCACGCTCGTGATGCCCGACAGGCTCATCGGGTTGAAGGCGATCCAGTCGCCGTCGGAGATGTTGCCGACCCGCTTGCCGCTCTCCGCGCCGGCCTGCTCGACGACCTGCACACCCGACTGGTCCGTGGAGAACTCGGCCTGCTTGTGCTTGGGCTGGAGGATCGCTTGAGCGTAGCCGGTGAGCGGGTCCGCACCGCCGGCGCCGCCGTCGTCGGTGTAGCGGGCGTTGAGGACGTAGTAAAGGTTGGCGCCCTCAGGGTGCCCGCCGAGCAGCGTGGTGTCGATGGTGCCCGAGCACCCCGGGTAGTCCCTGGTCTCATGCTGGTGGTCGTCGTGGCCGAGAGCGGGGTTGACGAACACCTTGGCGCAGTCGACGGGCCCGCCGCCGGGGTCCGAGACGGACACCTTGTACGAGACGCGGTCGCCGAAGTCCAGCATGCCGCCGTTGGACGGAATGGTGAGGGTGACGGTCGGTGCGGTGTTGCCCACGGTGATGGGCACGTTGGCGAAGGCCGTCCTGCCGGTGTTGTCGGTGACTTTGAGCTGGGCGGTGTAGTTGCCGTTCGCGGTGTAGGTGTGTGACGGGTTGGCCGCCGTGGACGTGGTGCCGTCGCCGAATGTCCAGTGGTGGCTGAGCGTGCTGCCGGGATCCGGGTCCGTGGACCCCGCGCTGCTGAACTGCACGGTCAACGGCGCGTTCCCGCTGGTGGGCGTTCCGGTGGCTTTGGCGATCGGCGACCGTCCGCCGTGGTTGTAGTCGATGCGATAGAGCCCCGAGTCGTTGTTGCCACCGGAGAAGTTGTTGCCCCATTCGAGCAGGTACAGCGAGCCGTCGGGCCCGAACTCCATGTCCATCGGCTTGAGGAACTTGGCGGCGGGCATGAAGGGGTTGGTCCGGGTGACCGCGGTCGCGGAGTCGAAGTGGACCTCCTTGACGGTGTGGCGCGACCACTCGTAGAAGAAGTGGACCCCGTCGTAGTAGGGCGGGAACTTCGTCTCGGACGGGTTCGCGGCGTCGTAGCGGTAGACCGGTCCGCCCATCGGCCCCGAGCCGCCGGAGCCGAGTTCGGGGAAGTTCGGCGAGACGCCGTAGCCGTACCACATGTTCGGCGCGACGATCGGCTTGAGGCTGGTCAGGCCGGTGTTGTTCGGTGAGTTGTTGACCGGCGCGTTGCAGTTGAACTTGGGGCCGACGACACGGGTGTCCGGGTTGTAGGGCGCGTAGGCCTGGTTGTCGCCGTGGCAGAACGGCCAGCCGTAGTTGCCCGGGGCCTTGATGACATTGAGCTCGACGAGCCCTTCGGGGCCGCGGTTCGTCGTGGGCGGGTTCCGGTCCGGGCCGTAGTCGGCGAGGTAGACCCACCCGTTCTCCGGGTCGATCGAGAAGCGGAACGGGTTGCGGAAGCCCATCGCGTAGATCTCCGGCCGGGTCTGCGCCGTGCCCTGCGGATAGAGGTTGCCGGCCGGGACGGTGTAGCCGCCGTCGGCCGACGGCCGGATGCGCAGGAGCTTGCCCCGCAGGTCGTTGGTGTTGCCGGCGGTGCGGGCGGCGTCGAGGTTGGCCTTGCCCTGCCGCCAGTCCAGCGGGGCGTAGCCCTGCCAGTTGGAGTCGAGGTTCGGCGGGACGTCGTCCCCGGTGCCGATGTAGAGGTTCTTGTCGGGGCCGAACTCGATGTACCCGCCCGTGTGTCCGGGCTCGGCGAACGTGCGGTCCCGGGTCGCGGGGATGTCGATGATCGTCACCTGGCTCGACATGTTCAGGGTGTCACCGGTGAGCGTGAACCGGGAGACCCGGTTGATGTCGTTCGGGACTCCGGCCGGGGAGTGATACAGGTACACGTAGCCGTTGTCGGCGAAGTCGGGGTCGAGCGCCAGTCCGGTGAGGCCGTCCTCGCCACCGGTGTAGACGCTGAGCGTGGCGGCGGTCACGGTCCTGTTGGTGGTCGGTTTGAAGATCTTCAGCTGCCCGCCCCGTTGGACGTAGAGCACCCGCCCGTCCGGGGCGACCGCCAGGGCCATCGGGTCCGCTGTGTTGTCGTCGAGGGTGCGCTTCTCGAAGTTGCTCCACACGGTGCCGCCGCAGTCGCCGGGCTCCTTGCCGGCCGCCCACTTGACTCCCCCGAGGACGTGGTTGCGGAAGTGCGTCTCGCTGTAGGCCGCGCTGGTGTGCCCCATGCCGGTGGCCCACACGCGGCCGCCGCCGGTGTTGCGGCACCAGGAGATGGGGTGGTCCGGCCCCATGGCGCGGGGGCCCGGGTTGTACGTGCGCTCGTCCGCGGTGACCAGGACATGGACGTCGCCCCGGGGATTGCGGTCGAAGTTGTACCACTCCTCGCTGCGGTTCCACCGGTCCGGCAGGCCGGCCGTCGACGGGTGCTTCTTGTCCGCGACGATGGCGGTGCCGCCCAGTACGCCGGGGGAGTGCTCCGGCATGTGCGCGCCGCCGTTGATGGTCTGGTCCCACCATGGGTACTCGTTCTCGATGCCCATGTCCGTGGCGTTGTGGATCGCGACGATGCCCTTGCCGCCGGCGAGGTAACCCTCCACCGCCTGACGCTGGGCCGCCGTGGTCCACACCATTCCCGAGGTCTGGAACATGATGAGCACGTCGAAGGTGGCGAGGTTCGCCGGGGTGAAAACGCTCGAATCCTCGCTGTGGACCAACTCGAAGTTGTTGGCCGCCGCCTGCTCCCGGAACATCGTGAGGCCGGCGGGGATCGAATCGTGCCGGTAGCCCGCGGTCTTCGTGAAGACCAGGGCTCGGAAGGCCGGCGCCGCTGACGCCGGTTGGGCGACGACGAGCGACAGGAGCACGCTCGCGATCACCCCGAAGACAAAAATGATGCGACGCATGCCGTCTCCCATTTCGGCGGAGCAACGATGGCATGACCACGGGCACGCGCCGGTCGCACCTGCGATGCGTCAGAGTGCCCGAGCGCGTCGTAGGCACACGTGTGCCGTCAGCTCGTCGTCCGTCCGCCGTGACGGACAGTCAAGTCCCTACGGAAGCAAGGGGAGTCACACCAGATGCGACCGTCTCCCGTGGTCTGCGGGCCAGCATGCAGCGGCGTGTCGCAACAGTCAATATGAATCGGGTGCGGCCGATTCCATAACACATTTTGTGCATCAATCGTGGTCGGTTCGGCGCGCGACTGCCGTCGGGTAGATTCCATAACGCATTTTGTGCATCGGTTTTCGTGGTTCGGCGTGCGACTGCGGACGGACCGATTTGATAACAGATTTTGGCGTATCAATCGCTGCCGACTGATCGCCGGTCCGCATTGAGCAGTTCGAACGGCGAATATCCTGCTGCGATGTCCGGTGGTATTGCCAGGTGCTGATCGAGGCATTTACCCTCGGGGCCGCGATGTCGCCATCGCGTCCGGCGAAAGTTCGCGGTTATTCGACCTGACGACGCGAATGCAGAGGTTTCCACGATGTCTGGCCTGCCGCCGTCGCCGCTGCTCGCTCTGCGAGGCATCGGCAAGTCGTTCCTCGGCGTGCGAGTGCTCGACGGCGTCGACCTCCAGGTCCGGCCGGGCGAGGTGCACGCGGTCGTCGGCGAGAACGGCGCCGGCAAGTCCACGCTCATGAAGGTGGTCGCGGGCGTCCACCAACCCGACGAGGGAACGGTCGAGTTCGCCGGCGCACCGCAAACCCTCCGCAGCCCGCGTGAGGCCCAACAGGCCGGTATCGGCATCGTCCACCAGGAACTGACCCTGCTGCCCGAGCGCACCGTCGCGGAGAACGTCTGTCTGGGCCGTGAGCCCCTGCGCCGCGGGCTCGTCGACCGCAGGGCGATGCTCAGCCACACCGCCGAGCTGCTCGCCTCGATCGGGGAGGGCTCGATACCGCCCGACGCACGCGTGGGACGACTCGGCGTGGCACAACAACAGGTGGTCGAGATCGTCAAGGCGCTCGCCCTCGACGCGCGGCTGCTCATCATGGACGAACCCACCGCGGCTCTCGCCGACCACGAGGTCGACCAGCTCTACGCGCTCGTACGGCGGCTGCAGGCGCAGGGGATCGGCGTGCTGTACGTCTCGCACCGCCTCAAGGAGGTCTTCGACCTGTCCAGCCGGATCACCGTGCTCAAGGACGGCCGGGCGGTGGCCGCATTGGACACCGCGGACACCGGCGCGGATCAGCTGGTGCGCCACATGGTCGGCCGCGAGCTGTCGAGTTACTACCCCGACCGGGCGACGCCGCAGGAGCTGGGTCCGGTGCGGCTGACCGTCCGGGGCGGAGGCAACCGGAAGCTGCGCGGCATCGACCTGCGGCTGCGCGCCGGCGAGGTGCTCGGTGTAGGCGGCCTGCAGGGGTCCGGCCGGTCGGCGCTGGCCCGCGCACTGTTCGGCGCCGCACCGTTCAGCACCGGCCGGGTGAGCGTCGACGGAGCGCCGGTCCGGCTGCGCTCGCCCCGCGCCGCGATGCGGGCCGGTATCGCCTACGTCTCCGAGGACCGCAAGGGCGAGGGGATCGTCGCCGAGCATTCGGTGCTCGACAACGCGCTGTTGGCCGGCCGCGCCGTCCGCCCGGCCTGGGTCGGCCGCGGTGCCCGGACCGCGCGAATCCGGGACCTGCTCGCGGCCGTCGAGCTTCGCGCCGCAGGGGAGGACCAGGAGATCCGTTTCCTGTCCGGGGGCAACCAGCAGAAGGTCGTGCTGGCGAGGTGGCTCGCGCTCGCCCCGGGAATCCTGCTCTTCGACGAGCCGACCCGCGGCATCGACGTGGGCGCCAAGTCGGCGATCCACGATCTCGTCCGTCGACTGGCCCGCGACGGCGCCGCCGTGCTGATGGTCTCGTCCGAACTGCCCGAGCTGCTCGGCATGAGCGACCGGATCGTCGTCATGCGCGACGGCCGGATCGCCGGCGAGCTACCCGCCGGCGCGAGTGAGGAGGGTGTCGTCGCCCTGGCGGTCGGCACCGCGCGGGAGGCGGCCGGATGAGCCGCGCGCTGTCCCTGCCGACCCGGCGGACCCCGCCCGGCGTGTTCGTCGCGCTGATCCTCACCCTGGCGATCGGCTGGATCGTCGTCACGGTCGACGGCGGCCGGCTGTTCAGCGTGCCGACGACGGTGAGCCTGCTGCACGTCGCCGCCGGTCTGGGCCTCGTCGCGGTCGGCCAGACGCTGGTCGTCGTCGGGGGCTCGCTGGACCTGTCCGTCGCGTACGTGGTCAGCCTGAGCACCCTCGTCGCCGCCGAGACCATGGCCGGTGACGACGGTGCGCTGCTGCCGGCGATCGGCCTGACGCTCGCCGTCAGCGCCACGATCGGCCTCGCCAACGGCCTGCTCGTCACCACAGCGCGGATCAACCCCTTCATCGCGACCGTCGGCGTCGGACTGCTGCTGAAGGGATACCTCGACAACGGATACGACGGCCCGGCCGGCAAGACCGCACCCGCCCTGGTGCAGGGCCTGGGGTACCAGCGCATCGGCCCGGTGCCCCTGTCGTTCCTGCTGCTGCTCGCCGTCGCCGCCGCGGCCTGGTTCGTGCTGGCGCGCACCCGCTTCGGCCACCACCTGATCGCCGTGGGCGGTGACCCGGAGGTCGCCCGGCTCTCCGGCGTGCGGGGCGGCCGGGTCCTCGTCACCGCCCATGTGCTGTGCGCCCTCTGCGCCGGCCTCGCCGGGGTCTACCTCGCCAGTCGCCTCGGCGCCGGCGCACCGAGGGTAGGCACCGAGGGACTGTACGACCTGGAGTCGATCGCCGCGGTGGTGCTCGGCGGCACCGCCCTGGCCGGCGGGCGCGGCGGCGTGGCCGGCACGGTCGGCGGCGTGCTGCTGCTCGCGAGCATCGACGCCATCTTCAACCAGCTCGAGGTCGACGTGTTCTTCAAGCAGGTGATCCGTGGCGTGATCATCATCGCGGCGGTCGCCGTCTACGCCCGCCGGGCGATGCGAAAGGCGTCATAGCATGCGGATCGCGCGCCCACTGCGGCTCCTTGAGTTGCGCTCCGGCGGCCTCGCCCCGATCATCGTGATCCTGGCGGTGTTGCTGGTTCTGCTGACCGCCCGCCAACCGGACTTCCTCTCGCCGCCGTCGCTGATGTCGTTCCTCGGCCGCTCCGCGCCGGTCATCCTGCTCGCCGCCGGCCAGTACTTCGTGATCGTCTCCGGCGAGTTGGACCTGTCCGTCGGCTCTCTGGTCACCGCGCAGGTGGTCGTCGCCGCCCGGCTGATCGACGGTGATCCATCGGCCGGCTGGCCCGTCGTGGTACTCCTGCTCGCGTTCGGCATCGCCGTCGGCCTCGTCAACGGCCTCGTCACCACGTGGCTGCGGGTGCCGTCGTTCATCACGACCCTCGGGATGTTCCTGATCCTCGTCGGTGCCGTGTACCTGTGGTCCGACGGTGCCCCGAAGGGCGGCCTCTCCGAGGGGTTCCGCCGGCTCGGCCGGTCGGCGTTCGAGGACGTGCCCGTGCTGGGCCGGATACCGTACGCCCTGGTCGTCCTGCTGGTGGCGGCCGCCGCGGCGCTGGTGCTGACGCGTTCGGACTTCGGCCGCACCCTGGTCGCCGTCGGCGGCAACCCGCGGACCGCCGAGCTGAGCGGCGTGCGCGTGTGGCGCGCCAGGACCCTGGCGTTCGTCCTCAGCGGGCTCGCCGCCACGCTCGCGGCGGTCCTCATCGGCGGGTACAGCGGAGTGTCGTTCCAGGCCGGCGCCGGCCTGGAGTTCGGCGCGATCACCGCGGCGGTCCTCGGCGGTGTCGCTCTGGGCGGGGGCCGCGGTTCGGTCGTCGGCGCGATGCTGGGCGCGCTGACCCTGGAGACGCTCTTCACGCTCATGAACTTCTACGGCGTCTCCGGCGCCCTCAAACCGACCGTACAGGGCGCGATCATCCTGTTCGCCGTGGCGGCGGCGTCCTTCCGTCTCCCGTCCAGATAAAGGGGATTCAGTGAGGCATTCCATGACGGTGCTGGCCGTGAGCACCTTACTGGTGCTGGCCGGCTGCTCCACCGACGAGCCCACCACCGGCGCATCGGGTTCGCCCTCCGCGGGCACCGGGTCGGGCACCGGGAAGCAGTCGAAGTTCTTCGTGCGGGCCGACTACGACAAGCAGCTCGCGCTCCTGGACTCCACGCCCACCGGACCGGCCGGCAAGCCCTGGGAGCAGGCGCTCGACCCGGCGATGGTGGAGACCGCGAAGTTCAAGAAGCCCGGACCGTACAAGATCTGCTTCTCCAACGCGGGGCTGAACAACCCCTGGCGCCAGGTCGGTTTCAAGACCATGCAGGCCGAGGTCGACACGCACCGCGGCCGGATCTCCGAGTTCGTCCACGTCGATGCCGAGGGCAAGGACCAGAAGCAGATCGCCGACATCAACGACCTGCTCGGCAAGGGCTGCCACGCGCTCATCGTCTCGCCGAACACCACCGCGACGCTCACCCCGGCCGTGGAGGCCGCCTGCGAGAAGGGCCTGCCGGTCATCGTCTTCGACCGCGGCGTCGACACGACCTGCCCGGTGACGTTCATCAACCCGATCGGCGGCTACGGATTCGGCCACGTCGCGGCGGAGTTCGTCACCCAGAGGATGAAGCGGGGTGGCAAGGTGCTCGCGCTGCGCATCCTGCCCGGCGTCGACGTGCTGGAGACCCGTTGGTCCGCGGCGAAGGTCGCCTTCGACAAGGCGGGCGTCGACGTCGTCGGCGTCGAGTTCACCGACGGCGACCCGGCCAGGACGAAGAAGATCGTCAACGACTACATCCAGCGGTACGGCACGATCGACGGCGTCTGGATGGACGCGGGGGCGGTCGCGGGCGCGGCGGTCGAGGCGTTCGAGGACGCCGGCAAGCCCGTGCCGCCGATCAACGGCGAGGACCAGCTCGACTTCCTGAAGCTGTGGAAGGACAAGAAGCTCACGGCGATCGCCCCGACCTACCCGACCTACCAGTGGCGCACCCCGATCATCGCCGCGCTGAAGATCCTCGACGGCGAGCAGGTGCCGAACCCGTGGAAGCTGCCACAGCCGACCATCACCCAGGACAACCTGGACGAGTACGTCGACCCCGCCATGCCGCCGCTGCACTACGCGATGTGCGGCTGCACCGACCTGCCCGGCTACCCCAAGCGCTGGAAGTAGCCCGGTGTACAGCATCGGTGTCAACCCGTGGGTCTGGGCCTCGCCGGTCGACGACGAGGCCTTGGCCGAACTGGTGCCGCGGATCGCCGCGTTCGGTTTCGACGCGGTCGAGCTGCCGATCGAGCGACCCGGCGACTGGGACCCGGCCCGCACCCGGGACCTGCTGGCGGCGTACGGCCTGCGCGCGGTCGGCGTCTGTGCGGTCACCTCGCCCGGACGTGACCTCGTGAACGCTCCGCCGGAGGACGTCGCCTCCACCGTGGCGTACCTGAAAACGTGTGTGGACAGTGCGGTGGCCGTCGGCGCGCCCTGTGTCGGCGGCCCGGTCTACGCCGCGGTGGGGCGGACCTGGCGCATGTCACCGCCTGAGCGTGCGGCCTGCTACGCGGACGTCCGCCGCGCCCTGCGGCCCGTGGCCGACCATGCGGGGGAGCGGGGCGTGAGCATCGGCGTGGAGGCCCTCAACCGCTATGAGACGAGCGTCGTCAACACGGTCGAGCAGGCGGTGGAGCTGATCGACGGCCTGCCCGCGAACGTCGGTCTCATGATCGACACCTATCACATGAACATCGAGGAGGCCGACCCCTACGAGGCGCTCGTCACGGCTGGTCCGCACCTCAAGCACGTCCAGGTCAGCGGCACCGACCGCGGCGCCCCGGGCGCCGACCACTTCGACTGGCCACGCTTCCTCGCCGGCCTGACCAAGACCGGCTACGGCGGCGCGGTGTGCATCGAGTCGTTCACCGCCCAGAACGAGGCCATCGCCACCGCGGCCTCGATCTGGCGGCCGCTCGCCCCGTCGCAGGACACCCTCGCCCGTGACGGGCTGTCCTACCTCCGAACTGTCCTGCGCGGACTGCAGGACGCTCCCGTGACCGGGTGACGGGGTGAGGTCGCTTGTGCCGTCCTCCCCTTCGGCCCGGGAACCCCCACAAGGAGAAAACGTGTTCACAACTCTCGCGATACCAAGGCGGCTTCTGACCGGAGTCGCCGCAGCCGGTCTGGCCGCGACCGCCGTGATGGCGTCCCCCGCGCCCGCGCCCGCGGCCGCGGCTCCCGTCACCGTGCATGTCTCGCCGTCCGGCACCGGCACGGACTGCTCCAGCGCGCAGCCGTGCTCACTGACCGCCGCACAGGCGATGGTGCGCTCGCTCAACGACGCCATGTCGGACGACATCGTCGTGCAGTTGGCCGACGGCGTGTACCGCCTGGCCCAGCCCCTGCGGCTGACGGCGGAGGACTCCGGCTCGAACGGCCACACGGTCGTGTGGCAGGCCGCCCCCTCCGCGCGTCCGGTGATCACCGGCGCCCGCGCGGTCACCGGCTGGACGGTGGCCGACGCCGGCAAGAACATCTGGAAGGCCGACATCCCCGCCGGCCTCGACACCCGCCAGCTCTACGTCGACGGCGTCGTCGCCACCCGGGCCCGCACGCAGGTCAACAGGGCGGACTTCACACCCTCCGGCACTGGAATGAGGTTCTCCAGCGGTGCGTTGAGCCACCTGAACAACCTGGCGAACCAGAGCCGGATCGAGGTGGAAGGCGTCAACTCCTTCACCGACCGGTACTCGCCGGTGCAGAGCATCAGCGGGAACTTCATCACGATGCAGCAGCCGGCGTGGAACAACAACAACTTCGGCTACGACACCCTCATGCGGCCACACCGGGCCGGCCCGTTCTACCTGTCCAACGCATACGAATTCCTGGACGCGCCCGGCGAGTGGTATCTCAACCCGACGACCAGATCCCTGTACTACATCCCCCTGGCCGGGCAGAACATGAGTACCGTCAGTGTGGAACTGCCGACGCTCCAGTCGCTGGTGAACCTCGGGGGCACGTACAGCGAGCCGGCGCACCACCTCACGTTCAGCGGGATCACCTTCACCGGTACGAGCTGGCTGGGCCCCAGCAGCAACCAGGGTTACGTGGACCAGCAGACCGGCGCGTACATCTCCGGCAACTGGAGCTGGCCGAGCTTCGACTCCTGCCACAACGGCTGCACGCAGTTCGAAGCCGCCCGGCCGCACTGGCAGCAGATGCCGGCCGCCGTGCAGATCTCGGCCGCCAACACCGTCACCTTCAGCGACTCCCGGTTCGTCAACCTGGGCCAGACGGCCATCGGTATCGGCAACGACGCAGGCGCGCACGCCAGCGGCGTCGGCCTGGGCGCCGCCGACATCACGGTGACCCGGTCGGAGATCGCCCGGAGCTCAGCCGGCGGCATCCTCGTGGGCGGCGTGCGCGCCGACGCCCACCACCCCGGCGACCAGCGCATGGTCAACAGGGACATCACCATCAGCAACAACCGCATCCACGACCTCGGGGCGGACTACCGGGGCATCGTCTCCGTCCTGACCACGTACGTCACGGGCAGCACCGTCGCCCAGAACGAGGTCTACAACATGCCGTACTCCGGCATGTCGATCGGGTACGGCTGGGGCGCCAACGACGCGGGCGGCAGCAACCACTATGCCAACCGCGGCCTGTACAACTACCAGCCGCGCTACACGACGCCGACCACCGCGTCCAACAACCGGATCATCGGCAACTACATCCACGACGTCATGCAGCAGATGAACGACGGTGGCTGCATCTACACGCTCGGATGGAACCCGAACGCGCAGATCAGCCGGAACCACTGCCTGCGGACCAACGGACACTTCGGGCTGTACTTCGACGAGGGCTCGAAGTACTACACGGCCACCAACAACGTCTTCTCGAGCACCGGTACGTGGGCGACGGCCAACTACTGGGGTGGCGAGAACATGGGGAACTGGACCGTCACCGACAACTGGTCGACCAACGGCAGCACGAACATCACCAACGGGGACCGCGGCAACGTGGTCTCCGGCAATGTCACGGTCACCAACGGCAACTGGCCTTCCGGTGCCCAGGACGTGATGGCGTCCGCCGGACCGCAGGGCACCACCCCACCGCCCACGGGTCAGCAGATCGTGGGCGCGCAGTCCGGCCGCTGCCTGACCGTCCCCGGCGCCGGCACCACCAACGGCACCCAGACCCAACTCCAGGACTGCACCGACGCAACCGGCCAGACCTGGACCTACACCGCCGGCAGACAACTGACCGTCCACGGCGACAAGTGCCTCGACGCCAGCGGACGCGGCACCACCAACGGCACCGCCGTCATCATCTGGGACTGCAACGGCCAGAACAACCAGCAGTGGAACGTCAACCCCGACGGCACCATCACCGGCGTCCAGTCCGGACTGTGCCTCGACGCCAACGCCGGCGGCACCGCGGGCGGCACCAGGATCATCCTCTGGTCCTGCAACGGCGGCACCAACCAGCAGTGGGCACTGCGATAGCGGCACGCGTCGGCCTCGCTCGCGGCAGGACCTGTCGGTCGCGAGCGGGGCTCGCCGCTAACGCCGCAGCCAGGTCGGCTCCCCCGGCCCGCTGCGGCGTACCACCCACGCCTCGGTGATGTGGGTGAACATCGCCTCGGCCGCACCCTTGGGGTCGTGCGCGGCGATCCGCTCGTAGATGCGCCGATGGCCGTGGTTGGACGCGACACAGAAGGCGCGGCCGGTTCGGCCCGTGTAACGGGCGGAGTTGATGACCTGCCGCTCCAGCGAACGGACCACGGCACGGCCGATGCGGTTCTCCGACGCCTGCATGACGATGTCGTGGAAGGCCCGGTCCTCTTCGTGGTACGAATCGGGGTCGTCGACGAGCTCGTCCATCCGCTCCACGAGTCTGCGCAGCCGGTCGATCACCTCGGCGTTCGCCAGGCGGGCGGCGACGTTGGCCATGTCGGACTCCAGCACGCGGCGGGTCGCGACGAGGTGGTCGAGGATGGCCAGGCTCTCGTCCTCGGCGATGGTCGCGCCGAGGACCAACTCGTCCAGCATGTTCCACATCGCCGGCGGGGTGACCATCGTGCCGGCGCCCTGGCGGACCTGCACCAGCCCCTTCTCCTGAAGGATCTTCACCGCCTCGCGGACCACGGTGCGGCTGACCGAGAAGGTCGCGCAGAGCACGGGCTCGGGGGGGAGCGGCGAACCGGACGGATGGACTCCACTGACGATCCGCTCCACCAGCTCAGCCGTGACGGCGGCGGCAAGGTTCGCCGGGCGCCGGCTCCAGGCGGGAGCATCGGAGGCCTCTGCGGATGACTGCGGTACTGCCGTCATGACACCCCCCGGGGGCCGTGCCGTACCACGGATGCTCGCCAACTATACGGCATCCCTGTTGACGTCATACGTCATACGAGTTACATACGTCATACGAGTTGCGTTCCTCCTCAACCTCAATTGCCGGACAGCCGGCCACCTCAGGAGAGCGGGGCAGCAATGAAGCAGCGAACACTGTGGTCGGCGATCCCGGTTGCCGGGCTCGTTGTCTTATCCGGCTGCGGAAGCGCCGCCGACCCGGATGCGGCGTCCGGTGGTTCGAAGGGCAAGCTCGTCGTCTGGGACTGGAAGTCCGGCGACGCCGCAGCGTCCACCTACGTCAAGAAGGCCAAGGCCGACTTCGCCGAGCAACACCCCGGCGTGACGGTCGAGTTCGTCGCGCAGCCGTTCGAGCAGTACTACACCCTGCTCGGGGCCGCCATCCAAGCCGGCAAGGGGCCGGACGTCATGCTCTTCAACGGCGGCGGACAGATCCGGGACCGCGCGGACTCCCTTCTGCCGTTGGACGAGTACGTGCGTGACGACAGGAAGCGGCTGGCCGGGTGGGAGGCCTTCACCAAGGACAACAAGACCTACGCCGCTCCGGTGACCTTGCAAGGTCACCCGATCTACTACAACAAGTCGCTCTACCGGAAGGCAGGGCTGGACCCGGATCAGCCGGCCACCAGCTGGGACGAGTTCGTCGCCAACTGCCGGACCATCAACGAGGCGACCGGTGCCAGATGCTTCGCGCAGGGCAACAAGGAAGGCATCGGTATCCAGTTCTTCCTGTCCGGGCTCGGCTCGGGCGTCCTGTCGCCCACGGAGTACGACGACTGGATCGCCGGCGAACGAGACTGGTCCTCACCGGCGGTCAAGCGGGTCTTCTCGCTCTGGAAAGAGGCCGACGCCAAGGGCCTGAACAACGACGGGGCGAACTCGACGGCGATGTTCAACGACGCGTTCGCGGTGTTCCAGTCCGACAAGGCCGCCCACGTCATCGGGTTGATGTCGGACATCGGGCACTGGAAGGACTTCGCCGAATTCCTCGGCCCCGACGATGTCGGCGTCATGAAGTCGCCGATCGTCACGGCCGGCGCCACGCCGAGCCTTCCCTACGACGGAGGCATCGGCTATGCCGTCGCGAAGCGGACCAAGGACCCCGAGGCCGCCGCCGACCTGGTGCGCTCCCTGACCTCGACCGACGCACTGAAGTCGTTCCACGCCGACGCGGGCGCCATCGCGGCCGACCGCACCGTGGACGTCTCGAGCGCCGGCCCGGCGGTCGCCACCATCGTGTCCGAGATCGCCCGTGGCAAGCCCGCCCTGCACGTGGCCCTGCCGTCCAGGACCGTAGACCTGATGGGGCGGCTGTCTCAGCAACTGCTGAGCGGATCGGTCACGGTCGACGCGGCGGTCGAGCAGCTGGCGGCGTCCGACCAGGCGGGCTGAGGCCATGTCACCCATGGGTTCACCGGCCCGCGCTGCTCAAGCAGAGCGGCCCGGCGGGGCACGAACAGGCGAGGCGGTGGGTGACCGCGGCCCTGCGCCGACATCTCCGCGAGTCCGCAGCGGCCGGCGCGCCGAACGCCTCGCCCCCTACGTCCTGGTCGCTCCCGCCGTCCTGATCATCGTGCTGCTCCGGCTCTGGCCACTGGGACTCGGCGTCAACTTCTCCTTCACCGGTGACGGCGAACACAACGGCGCCACGGTGGGGCTCGGCAACTACGCCGAGCTCATCGACGACCCGCTGTTCCGCACCGCGCTGGGCAACGTCGGACTGCTGGTGCTGCTGCTGCCGGTCGCGGTCGCCATCCCCGGACTGCTCGCCACCTTCATCTACCTGCGGGTGCCGGGACACCAGGTCTTCCGGAGCGTGTACTTCTTCCCGGCCGTGCTCTCACCGGTGATCGTCGGCGCGATCTTCAACCTGCTCCTGGCCTTCGACGGACCGCTGAACGCCGTGCTCGGCGGCTCGGGGCTCGGCCCGGTGGACTGGCTCGGCGATCCCGACGTAGCCATGTTCACCGTCGTCGGCGTGCACATCTGGGCGACGTCAGGGATGGCGCTGGTGGTGTTCCTGGCCGGGTTCTCGACCCTGGACCCCGCGCTCCTGGACGCCGCCCGGGTCGACGGCGCCTCGCTCGCGCGGACGATCTGGCACGTCGTCATCCCGGGTCTGTCCCGCACCATCCAGTTCGTCGTCGTCACCACGATGATCGGGATGCTGACCTCGATGTTCGGGCTGCTCTACGTCATGACCAGTGGTGGCCCGGAAGGGTCGACCTACCTGCCGGAGTACTACATCTGGGTCCAGCAGGGGCAGATGAGCCGCCCGGCGCTCGCGTCGGCCGCGTCCACCCTCCTCTTCCTCATCATGCTGGTCGTGGGCCTGCTGCAGGTCGGCCTGCTGCGCCGGGCGGGGAGGGAGGACTGATGTCCCGCCTGGGACCGAGCAGATGGCTGATCGCCGTGCCGATGGCGCTCCTCGCCCTGGCGACGATCTACCCGCTGCTGTTCACCGCCAACGTCGCGATGAAGACCCGCCGGGAGTACATCCTCGACCGGTTCTCCCTGGCAGGCACTCTGAGGTGGGACAACCTCGGCACGGCGTGGAACAGCGACGGCATGGGGCGGTACTTCCTCAACTCCGTGATCGTGGTGACCTGCGCCGTGGCGCTGTTGCTGCTCTTCGGGTCCATGGCCGGGTTCGCGCTGGCCCAGGTGCGGTTCCGTGGCTCGTCCGCGCTGACTCTGGTCTGCCTCGCGGCACTGTTCATCCCCTTCCAGGTGATCATGGTGCCGCTGGCCAGGATCATGGCCGACGGCGGTCTCATCGACACCTATCCGGGGCTGGCCCTCGCCTACGTCGCGCAGTTCCTGCCGTTCACCGTCTTCCTGATGACGAGCTACTACCGAGCGGTGCCCGCCGAACTCGTCGACGCCGCACGGATCGACGGCAACACCCTGTACGGCGTCTACCGGCGGATCATGTTGCCGATGGGTGCCCCGGCACTGCTGTCGGTGGGCATCCTCGACGCGCTGTTCTGCTGGAACGACGTGCTCATCTCGCTGCTGATGATGCCGTCGGCCGACCATCGCACCCTGATGGTGGGCGTCACCGCACTGCGCGGCCAGTACTCCGCCGACATCCCCACCTTCGCAGCCGGCGTCCTGATCGCCGGGCTCCCCGTGTTGGTGACCTACCTGTTCCTGCAGCGCCAGATCGCCGACGGCGTGACGGCCGGCGCGACGAAGGGATGACGCATGCGCATCACCGGGTACAGAACCCTGACGACGGCACAGCGATGGGGCCGACCTGTCGGCGACGCCAACGGCGTCTACACCGACGGCGTCGTGCCCGTTCCGGTCGTCGTCGTCGAGACCGACGAGGGGATCACCGGAGTCGGCCTGGGACCGCACGTGGAAGCCGAGGCGATCTTCGCCGCCATCGACGGCCGGGACCCGCGCGCGGTGACCGCTCTCTACGACCGCATGCTGCGGCACACCTTCAAAGCCGGGCATGCCGGCGTGGTGTTCGGCACGATCGGCGCGTTCGACACGGCGTTGTGGGACATCAAGGCACAGGCCGTGGGCGAGCCGCTGTGGCGGTTGCTCGGCGGCAACGACCGCATGGTCCACGCCTACGCCTCCGGCCTGGACATCGGCCTCACCGACGACGAACTCGTCGCCACCTACCAGGCCTATGCCGAACGCGGTCTGAGGGCGGCGAAGCTCAAGGGCGGCCTGGACATCGAGCGCGATCGGCACCGACTGTCGCTCGTACGCGAGGTACTGACCGAGGCCGCGCACGGGGCCCGGCCGGGGCTCATGCTGGACGCGAACGAGTCCTGGAGCCGCAAGCAGGCGGTACGCCACGTCGGTGAACTGGAACGCACACTCGACCTGACCTGGATCGAGGAGCCGGTCCGGCGCTGGGACGCCGACGGCCTGGCCACCGTCAGCCGTGGCGTACGGACGGCGGTCGCCAGCGGGGAGAACCTCACCGGCCTCGAGCAGTTCCGCCCGCTGATCGCGGTGGGAGGCGTCGACATCGTCCAGACGGCCGCGGTCTGGGGAGTCACCCACTTCCTGCGTGTCGCCGCGCTGGCGCACGCCTACGACCTGCCGGTCAGCCCGATCGGCAACACGCCTGTCGCGCTGCTGCACGCCGCGACCTCGGTGCCCAACCACCTCGTCAGCGAACTGCAGGGCCTGCAGCCGCCGCTCGGCGTCGCGATGGACCTGCACGTCGAGGACGGCGCCTTCGTGCTCGGCGACACACCAGGACTGGGCATCCAGATCGACGAGACGGTGATGACCGGGGCCCGTCAGCGAACGGCACACGCACCCGACGGACCGCACATACGGCCGGAGCAGGCCGGCCGACGGCTGCTCGCGGTCACCCCCGGACCATGCCCATCCACCGCGGAAGGGACGTTCGACACCATGAGGCTGGAGGACCGATGAAAGCGGCTGTCCACCGCCGGGCCCGCGCCCTCGACGCCGACGCCGTCGCACCGGGCCGCATCGCCACCGACGACACCGAGGTGTCACGCGCGGACCCCCAGCGCGACCGGGCGATCCTCGGCCGGATCCCGGCCGGTCGCTGGAGACCCGCCGACGATCTCGCCGGGGCCACGGTGTTCCTCGCCTCCCCGGCGTCGGACCATGTCGACGGCGTCGCTCTTGCCGTTGACGGCGGACGGCTGGGGCGATTATGAGCCGCCGAGCATTACCAGCCGGTCACGCCCGCGTCGATCGTGCGTGCGAACCCGAGGGTGGCGACATGCGCGGCACCTGGGCGGCCCTGCCCGCGGCACCATGTACGGACCCGTGATGCGAGCCGGCCGAGTCGACGAGACGAGCCTGGTCGTCGCCGCACAGGCCGGCGATCCACGAGCGCTCGACGAACTGGCCGCGACGTACCTGCCGCTGGTGTACGCGATCGTGCGCAGGGCACTGGGTGAGCTTGCGGACGTCGACGACGTGGTGCAGGAGACGATGCTGCGGGCACTTCCCGAGCTGCGCACGTTGCGCGACCCGGAGTGCTTCCGGCCCTGGCTGGCCACGATCGCCACACGACAGATCAGCACCCATCTGCACCGGCGGCGGACGGACGCCGAACGGACGGCCCCCCTCGACGAGATGACCGACCCGCCGGACGCCGACGCCGACGCCGAGAACCTCGCTCTGATCCACGTCGAGCTGTCCGGTCATCGCCGAAAGACCGTACGCGCCAGTCGATGGCTCGACCCGGGCGCCCGGGCGCTGCTGTCGCTGTGGTGGCTGGAGACCGCGGGCCGACTGACGAGGGCGGAGCTCGCGGCGGCGCTGGGAACGAGCGTGGCTCACGCGGGTGTGCGCGTCCAGCGGATGCGCAACCAGCTGGAGCTGAGCCGGTCACTCGTCGCCGCGCTGGAAGCCAGCCCCCGGTGCCCACAGCTGACCGCCGCGCTGGAGGGCTGGGACGGCGTACCGAGCACGCTGTGGCGTAAGCGCATCACCCGGCACACCCGATCCTGTGCGGACTGCGGCCTGGCCGCCGACGAACTGGTACCCCTCGAGCGGCTGATCGTCGCCTTGGCGCTGCTCCCCGTCCCGCTGGCACGGCAGGCCACGGTGCTCGACAAACCCGCGCGCGCCGGGGCGACCGAGAATGCCGTCGTGAGGGGAGCCGAGTCGGCACCCAGGTCATCGCGTTCGGCGACGGCGCCGTGCTTTTCGACGCTACGGCGACTGCGACTGTTCAAGCCGATCGCCGATAACGAAAACCGCCGCGATATACACGCGTCCTTCACTCAAATTCGCCGCCTGGAAACGTTATGAGAGGAGGCCGTCAATAGTCCCGCTTCTCCGGTTGGTTGTACGACGACTCAGGCCTATATGTATCGACGATTTCCTCTTGAATAGGCCATGGCAATCTGTCAATCTTCTAGTCGTTCGACGCGTGACGTTCCCCATTCATGACCTGTGAAAGCGGAATCCGAAATCGATCTACGGATTGCGAGTCGCGGTTTCCGTACCAGGGCATGGACCCCGACGCCGGCGGCGGAGATCCGGGCGAAGCCGGGGAGCGAGGCTTTCCAGGCGCCACGGCAGCGGCATGACGCTGACATGCTCGCTGCGCGAGCGATCTGGGAGGGGGCCGGCGCGGAGAGGGCAAGCTCCGCGCCGGCTCGGCCGGCTGCCGGCAGGCGTCAACAGATCCCGCACAGCGCATACGTGACCACACCGCCGACCGGGAAGACACGACCATGCCCCACGCTTATCGCCGACGCTACCTCGCCCGGGCGCTCGCCTGCGTCCTGACCGCGCTCGGCGCGCTCGCGGTCGTCGAACCCCAGAGCGCCTCGCCGGCCGCCGCCGACACCGCCCAGTTCCGTGGTGTCAACTGGGCCCGGCTCGGTGACAACTTCCACGGTGGCCCGCTGGTCCTGCACGGATTGAGCGGTTCCGACAGCTACCAGACGGTCGTGGCGAAGGCCAACGCCGTCTACACCGGCTTCGAGAACAACCTCGGGGCCAACACCGTCCGGCTCCCGATCAACACCTACACAGTAGGGACGAGTTGGTGGAGCGCGTACACAGGCGCGATAGACGCGGCCACCGCGAAGGGATTCAAGGTCGTCCTCTCCTACTGGGAGGACGGGGTGGCCGCCCGCGGCGGTCGCATCGTCGACCCGAGCGCCTTCGACACCATGTGGAACACCGTGCTCGCCCGGTACGGCACCAACAGCCTCGTCCACTTCGAGCCGATGAACGAACCGGCGGGGCACAGCGCCGGTGAGTGGGCGAACCTGGTGAGCAACTGGATCAGCGGCCACCCGTCGATTCCGCGGAACCGTATCTTCGTCAGCGGCGCCGGCCTGAACACCGACATCAAGTCCATGTGCGCCGACCGCCGCCTCGACGGGACGTTCCTGTCGCTGCACCACTACACGTTCTTCAGTGGTGCGAAGACCTACGACCAGTGGGTGGCGTACCTGCGGAACGCGATCGGCTCCTGCGCCGACCGCACTGTCGTCGACGAGTTCGGCGCGCCGATGGACACCGGGCTCAACTACCACGACACCGGCAGCACGGACAACTTCGTGCGCTACTTCCGGGCCACCACCACGGTGCTCCGGGAACTGCGGATCGGCTCCGTCTACTGGCCCGGGCTGGGCGGAAAGATACGCGCCGGCCAGGGTGACGACTGGTATGCCATGCAGAAACTGCATGGCACCGGTACCGACCTCACGCTCAGCACCCCCAGCGCCAGCGGTCGCGAGCGCCTCCGGTACGGCTGGGGCCTGGACGGCGACGCCCCGGCCCCGACCAGCCTGCTGCGCAACGTCGGCACCGGGCGCTGTCTGGACATCCCCGGCGGGACCGCGGCGAACACCCAAGTCCAGGTGGACACCTGCGCCGACACGGTCGGCCGGCAGTGGACCTTGACGCCCGGCGGACAGGTCACCGCACTGGGGGGCCAGAAGTGCCTGGACGCGTACGGCAGCGGGACGACGAACGGCACCGTGGTCGGCACGTGGGCGTGCAACGGCGGCGACAACCAGAGGTGGACGGTGGGCACTGACGGCACCATCCGCGGCATTCACTCCGGCCTCTGCCTCGACGTGAACACCACCACCTTCAAGGTGCAGTTGTGGGCGTGCTGGGGCGGCGACAACCAGAGATGGCAGATCCAGAACACTGACGCGCGACGCGACGCCCGACTCGGCGGACACGGTGGACGGTGACCGCCGACCGCGGCGCGCTCCGCGTGGAGATCAACGGACCGTTCCCAGTCGAATGGGAGGACGCCGGCAGGGACCGGCTGATCCGAGCGCCCGAGGCTCCGGCGTTCGTCCGGAAGTCGGCGCCCGACGCGCCGGCCGCCCCGCGTACGGCCGTCGCCTTCCCCCCGGCGGTTTGTCATCACCCAAGTCAATGACCTGCTCCAGTCCGTGAAGGGAGTACGACATGTCCGAGGTGACACGCAGACGGTTCCTCGCCGCCGGGGCGGCGGCCGGAGCAGGGATCGTGCCGGGTGGGTGGACGGCCGTCGCCAGGTCCGGCACGGCCGCGCCGCCGGAGGTTCTGGCCGCCGACGACCTCGCCCTGTGGTACGACAAGCCGGCCGGCGCGGACTGGCTGCGGGCACTGCCGATCGGCAACGGACGCCTCGGCGCGATGGTGTTCGGCAACGTCGACACCGAACGGCTGCAGCTCAACGAGGACACCGTCTGGGCCGGCGGCCCGTACGACTCCGCCAACACCCGCGGTGCGGCCAACATCGCGGAGATCCGGCGGCGGGTCTTCGCGGATCAGTGGGGACCGGCGCAGGACCTGATCAATCAGGCGATGCTGGGCAGCCCGGCCGGGCAGCTGGCCTACCAGCCGGTCGGAAACCTTCGGCTCTCCTTCGGCAGCGCCACCGGTGCGTCGCAGCACAACCGGACGCTCGACCTCACCACCGCCACGGCCACCACGACCTACGTGCTGAACGGCGTGCGGTACCAGCGTGAGGTTTTCGCCAGCGCACCCGACCAGCTGATCGTGACCCGGCTGACGGCCGACCGCGCCAACTCCCTGACCTTCACCGCCACCTTCGACAGCCCACAACGCACCACGGTGTCCAGCCCGGACGGGGCCACGATCGCCCTCGACGGCACCTCCGGCACCATGGAAGGCATCACCGGGCGGGTCCGATTCCTCGCCCTGGCCCACGCCACCGTGACAGGCGGCACGGTCAGCAGCTCGGGCGGCACCCTGCGGGTCTCCGGCGCCACCAGCGTGACGGTGCTGGTGTCGATCGGCTCCAGCTACGTCGACTTCCGCAACGTCGGCGGCGACTACCAGGGGATCGCGCGGCGCCACCTCGACGCCGCCCGCAACGTCGGCGTCGACGAACTGCGCCGCCGGCATCTCGCCGACTACCAGGGGTTGTTCAACCGGGTGTCGATCGATCTGGGCCGTACGACGGCGGCCGACCAGCCGACCGACGTACGGATCGCGCAGCACGGGCAGGTGAACGACCCGCAGTTCTCCGCCCTGTTGTTCCAGTTCGGCCGGTACCTGCTCATCTCGTCCTCGCGGCCGGGCACCCAGCCGGCGAACCTGCAGGGCATCTGGAACGACCAGATGGCTCCGTCCTGGGACTCGAAGTTCACCATCAACGCCAACCTGCCGATGAACTACTGGCCCGCCGATACGACGAACCTGTCCGAGTGCTTCCGCCCGGTCTTCGACATGATCGACGACCTGACGGTGACCGGCGCCCGGGTGGCCCAGGCGCAGTACGGCGCCGGCGGCTGGGTGACGCATCACAACACCGACGCGTGGCGGGGGGCCTCGGTCGTCGACGGAGCGCAGTGGGGGATGTGGCAGACCGGTGGCGCGTGGCTGGCCACCCTGATCTGGGACCACTACCTGTTCACCGGTGACATCGACTTCCTCCGCTCGAACTACCCGGCCCTGAAGGGCGCCGCCCAGTTCTTCCTCGACACCCTCGTCGCCCACCCGACGCTCGGACACCTGGTCACCAACCCGTCGAACTCTCCGGAGCTCCCTCACCACGCGAACGCCACCGTCTGCGCCGGGCCCACCATGGACAACCAGATCCTGCGCGACCTCTTCAACAGCGTCGCCCGCGCCGGCGAAGTCCTCGGCGTGGACGCCGCCTTCCGCGCTCAGGCACTGGCGGCCCGGGACCGGCTGGCGCCGACGCGGGTCGGCTCCAGGGGCAATGTCCAGGAGTGGCTGGCCGACTGGGTGGAGACCGAGCGGACTCACCGGCACGTGTCCCACCTGTACGGTCTGCATCCGAGCAACCAGATCACCAAGCGCGGGACACCCCAGTTGCACGAGGCCGCGCGGCGGACGCTGGAGCTGCGCGGTGACGACGGGACGGGATGGTCGCTCGCGTGGAAGATCAACTTCTGGGCCCGGTTGGAGGACGGCGCCCGGGCCCACAAGCTGATCCGGGACCTGGTGCGGACGGACCGGCTCGCGCCCAACATGTTCGACCTGCACCCGCCGTTCCAGATCGACGGCAACTTCGGCGCCACCTCGGGCATCGCGGAGATGCTGGTGCAGAGCCACAACGGCGAACTGCACGTGCTGCCGGCGCTGCCGGCCGCCTGGCCCACCGGGCGCGTGAGCGGACTGCGCGGCCGCGGCGGACACACCGTCGGCGCCGAGTGGAGCAGCGACCGGATCGAGTGCGTCGTCACACCCGACCGAACCGGTGCCGTCCGGGTGCGCAGCCGGATCTTCGCCGGTGACTTCACGCTGCGGGACGAATCGAGCGGCGATCCCGTCCAGCCGAAGCGGCTCGAGACCGATCTCATCGAGTTCGCCGGCCAGGCCGGCCACACCTACCGCGCGTCCGCACGCAGGTCGGGGCCGGTGGAGACCGGCGTGGCCTATCGGCTGGTGGCCCAGCACAGCGGCAAGGCCGCCGACATCAGCGGTGCGTCCACGGCCGCCGGTGCGCGGCTGATCCAGTGGCAGATCACCGCCGGTCTCAACCAGCACTTCGAGTTCCTGCCCTCCGACGGCGGGCACCACAAGATCCGGGTTGGGCACAGTGGTCTGTTCCTGCAAGCCGCCGGTAGCGGCAGCGGCGCCGACATCACCCAGCAGCCGGACACCGACACCACCGGCCAGCAGTGGCGGACAGTCGACCACGGCGGTGGTGTGGTCAGTCTGGTCAACCGGCAGAGCGGCCTCGCCCTGGACGTGTGGGAGGGCTCCACCGCCGACGGAGCCCGCATCTCCCAGTGGGCAGCCACGGGCAGCGCCAACCAGCGGTTCCGACTCGACCGCGTCCAGCCCCAGGGCCTACGGCGGCAGGACCGACCTGCCAGAGCCATGTCACCGAGCAGCGAGGGAGCCGCATGATGCCGATCCACCGATTGTTCTCCTGGCGAACCGTGTTGGCGGCGTTACTCGTTCTCGCCATGGCCGACGTGGCGCGAGCCGCCGCGGCCGACGCGTCACCCACCGCACGGTCCACCCTCGCGGGGACCGCCGGATGCGGACGCACCCCCACGCTGACGAACGGCACGCACACCATTCAGAGCGGCGGCAAGAGCCGCTCCTTCATCCTCAGCATCCCGGAGAACTACGACAACACCCGCCAATATCGACTGGTCTTCGGATTCCACTGGTTGGGTGGCACCGCCGGGCAGGTCGCCGGCGGCGGAAGCGACGGCGATGTCTATGCCCACTACGGACTCCGGCGACTGGCGAACAACAGTGCGATCTTCGTAGCTCCGCAGGGCCTCAACAACGGCTGGGGCAACTCCGGCGGCGAGGACGTGACCTTCGTCGACGACATGATCAGGCGTATCGACAACGACCTCTGTGTCGACACCACGCAGCGCTTCGCCCTCGGCTTCAGCTACGGCGGAGCCATGAGCTACGCACTCGCATGTGCCAGGCCCAACGTCTTCCGTGCGGTCGCCGCGATAGCCGCGCCCGGGGGGATCAGCGGGTGCAGCGGAGGCACCCAGCCCTTCGCGTACATGGGAATCCATGGCATCAACGACAACATCGGCGCCGGTCGCGGGATGCGGGACAGGTTCGTCAGGAACAACGGCT
This sequence comes from Streptomyces sp. MNU76, assembly GCF_020982545.1. Classification (GTDB taxonomy): domain Bacteria; phylum Actinomycetota; class Actinomycetes; order Streptomycetales; family Streptomycetaceae; genus Streptomyces. Next base: position 290,001 of record NZ_JAJKLK010000024.1, read on the forward strand.
GCACTCCCCAGAACCCGCCGGAGCCCGCGTCGGGCAGCCGCACCCACATCACCACCGCCTACTCGGGCTGCCGCGAGGGGTATCCGGTCGTCTGGGCCGCGTTCGACGGAGGCCACCAGCAAGGCCCCGTGGACGGGTGCGCGGGCTGCGAGAGCGGCGCCAGGAGCTGGGTCAAGCAAGAGGTCTGGAGCTTCTTCACGGGTGCCGACCCGAACCCGAATCCCCCGGACCCGACCACATTCCGGCTGCGGAGCCAGTCCGCCGACCGATGCCTGGACGTCAGCGGTGCCGACTCGTCCAACGGTGCCCAGATGGTCATCTGGGACTGCCACACCGGCACCAACCAGCAGTTCACCCAGACCGGACAGACCCTGCGGGTGCTGGGCAGATGCCTGGACGTGCCGAGCAACGCCGCCTCCGGCACCCGAGCGCGGATCTGGGACTGCACCGGCGGTGCGAACCAGCAATGGAATGTGAACACCGACGGAACCGTCAGCAACGTCCAGACCGGACTCTGCCTGGACGTCAACGGCGGCAGCACCGCCAACGGCGCTGCGGTGATCGTGTGGAGCTGCCACACCGGAGTCAACCAACGCTGGGCCCGAGCGTAAGCAGAGGTGTGAAGGCGGCCGCAGTAGTCGCGGCCGCCTCCACCTCCAGACGGCCCAGCCCTTCGGAAGTCCGTCTCGCCCTGACCGCACGCGATCTTCCGCAACCTCGGCAGTCACCCGGACCGGCGTCCGCCTCCACGCCTCAGCGCCGGTCGGCAGGTGCATGTCACCTTCGGGTGTGGACGACGCGTCGCCGGATGCACCAGGCGCGTTGCTCTCCGTCTCCCAAGCCGCGGCAGCCTCCCGCCCATAGCGAGCGTCTGGGTGTTTGTGCAGGTCAGGGCCATGATTGGGTCGCTCAGGTCAGTAAATGGTCAGCATCAGGTGCTCAAGCGTCCCGTCATGCCGACCTGGTGACCGCCGCGGCAGCGGCCCGGGCGCAGACGCCGGGCTCCCGCTCGGAAGGTTCACTTCCTGGCTCGTCGGCTCGCTCGCGGTATGGGGTCGTTCTTCAAGGACTGAGGCTGTGCCAGGCCGAGCCGGTGCCAGCAGCCTGTCGGAGTGGAGGCGGGACCGCTCGCAGTGAGCGGCACCCCGCACCACGCTCCGGCGCCGCTCCGCCCTCTCTTACCGGCACCCCGTTGGTCCGATACGCCCGAGTCGGTGCGCCGCTGGGCCCCTCTTCGCCCAGCGCCGTGCAACGACGCCGAGACCCGGCCTGGTGACTCATAGGGACCGATGGGGCCGGTCGGCTCCGCACCGGGGACCTGCGGTACCTGCACCCGTGGCTTCCTCCGCCACCACCCTGGCATCGCAACCCCGACACAGGAGGTGGACAGCATGTCCCGCAATGTCACCGTGGGCCTCGACGGCTCAGCAGAGAGCCGCGCGGCTGCCGAGTGGGCGGCCCGGGAGGCGAAGCTGCGCGGCCTGCCGCTGCGGCTGGTGCACGTCTGGGAACCCGTCCCGGAGCCTTTGGCGCAGGCGCAGGCCCCGCTGCTCGGCGCCGAGAAGCTGCGGCACTGGGGCGAACGGATTCCGCGCGAGACGGCAGAGGGCCTGCGTCGGCGCCACCCCGGCGTGCAGGTGGAGATCGAGCCGATCCCCGGCAGGCCGATGGACGCGTTGCCCAAGGCGGCGAAGGACACCGAACTCCTCGTCCTCGGCTCGCGTGGGCTGAGCGGGATCGGCGGGTTCCTCGTCGGGTCGGTGGGCGCGGCTGTGATCGCGCACACCGACACCCCCGTCGTCCTGGTGCGGGCCGGGGAACAGGCCGCCGACGAGCACGAGATGGACCCCGCCGGCATCCCGTCCGCCGCCACCCCGTATCGGCCCGTCGTGCTCGGCCTCGACCCCGCACACCCCGACGACACGGTGATCGCCTTCGCCTTCGAGGCGGCAGCCCGCCGCGACACCGCCCTGCGGGTCGTGCACGGCTGGAACCTCCCGCCCTACGTGGCCTACGGTCTGCTCGCCGACGCCGAGCTCGACTCCGCACTCGGCCGGCAGGAGGCCGCCGCCCTCGCCGCGGTGCTGCGGCCCTGGCGGTGCAAGTACCCGGACGTCGAGGTCTTCGAGGAGACCCCCTCCGGCAAGCCCTGCCCACCACGTCGTCGACGCCTCCCGGAACGCTTCCCTGGTGGTCGTCGGCCGCCGGGTCCGCCGCAGCCCGTTCGGCGTCCACATCGGTCCCGTCACACACGCGGTACTGCACCACGCCGCCGCCCCCGTGGCCGTCGTCGCGCACGACTGACCACGCTCTCGGAAGGAGTGGAGACCATGAACCCGCAGACGAGCGAGCCCTCGGCGGGCCCCTGGTCGTAGGCGCCGACGGTTTCGAGCCGAGCCTGCGCGCTGCCGACCGGGCCGCCGACGAGGCCGTCCTGCGCGGGGCGCCACTGCGGGTGGTGCACGCCTGCCTGTGGTGGCGGTACGAGGGCGCCGCGCTCACCCGGGACATCGGCAAACCGACCGAACTGCCCCTGCCTCAGGACGTGGTGGGCGCCGCTGCCGAGCGTGTCCGCGCTCGGCACCCCGGGTCTGTGGGTCATAGCGGACGTCGTGTTCGAGGAGCCGGAGCACGGGTACGTCGCCGCCGCGAAGGAGTGCCGGTCGGCCCTGGCCGTGGCGCCATCAGGCCCATGCGGACGGGGCGCGGCCGGGGGAGTGTGGCGGGTGAGCGTACTGGCGTACTGGATGTGGGAGGCACGATGAGCGGTGTGGTGGTAGCCGGTGTGGACGGGTCGGCGTCGAGTCTCGCGGCGGTCGAGGCCGCGGCGCGGGAGGCGCGGTCGCGCGGGGCGGGGCTGCGGGTGGTGCACGCGTTCATCTGGCCCGCGCTGCACGTGCCCCTGGGCCCGCCACCGTCGGGTCCGGCCGAGGGCGGACTCCGGAACCTGGCCGACCGTGTGGTGGCCGAGGCGGTCGAGCGGGCGCGCGCCGCGGCGCCTGAGGTCGAGGTCAGCCATGCCGTGGTGACGGGTGAGCCGCTGACGGTGCTGGAGGCGCAGTCGCGTGCGGCCGAGCTGGTGGTGGTCGGGTCCCGCGGCATGGGCGGGTTCGTCGGGCTGCTGGTCGGGTCGACGGCCGTCCATCTGGCGGCACACGGCCGGTGTCCGGTGCTGGTCGTGCGTGAGCAGCCGAGAACGGAGGGCCCGATCGTGCTGGGCGTCGACGGCTCGGCGGCGGGCGGGCCGGCGGTGGACTTCGCGTTCGCCGAGGCCGAGCTGCGCAAGGCGCCGTTGGTGGCGCTGCACGCCTGGACCACGTGGAACGCGCCGATGCCCGCACCGCAGGATGTGTCGATGCCGTACGCGAACCCGCCGGGCGCCCTCGTCGGGGAGGAGGAGCGCCTGCTGTCCGAGGCGCTGGCCGGACGCCGGGAGCGGCACCCGGGTGTCGTGGTGGAGCACCGGGTCGTGCACGGCGGGACGCGGGAGGCGTTGATCGAGGCGAGCCGGTCCGCCCAGCTGGTGGTGACCGGTGCCCGCGGGCGGGGCGGCTTCGCCGGGCTGCTGCTCGGCTCGGTCAGTCAGGCCCTGCTGCACCACGCCCACTGCCCGGTCGCGGTGGTGCGGGGAGCGGAGGCGCGGCACTGACCTCGTGCGGTGGGCGGCCCCCTGCCCTGTCCCGCGCCGCGGGACAGGGCAGGGGGCCGTCTGCCTGGTGGACGCGAAGCGGGTGAGGAGCGGGCCGCAGACGCCGAGGAGCATCACGTAGGTGGTGACCGGCGCCGCCAGGCGGCCCTGCCCGGGGGCGGCCAGGCCGATGATGACGACGGAGAACTCGCCGCGGGCGATGAGCGCGGTTCCGGCGCGGAGCCTGCCGCGGCGGCCGGCGCCCTCGCGGCGGGCCGCGTACCAGCCGGAGGTGACCTTGGTGGCGGCCGTGACCACGGCCAGCGCCGCGGCAGCGGGCAGCGTCGGCAGCAGGTCGCCCGGGGCGACGGACAGGCCGAGGGCGAGGAAGAACACCGCGGCGAACAGGTCGCGCAGTGGGCTGAGCACGGTCCGGGCCCGGTCGGCGGCGGTCCCGGTCAGGGCGAGGCCGATCAGGCCGGGGTGTCCGACAGGGCCGAGTGGCCCCTGGGCACGGACTGACGGCCCCTGGGCGTACCGGCTCGCCGCGCCGAGGCTGGGAACCGAGGGCCCGCGCGTCGGCGACGGGCCGGATGGGAGTATCCAGTGAGTGACCGTGACACGGTGAGTGATCCGGTGATCGTGGGCGTGGACGGTTCCGCCTCCAGCATCGACGCGGTCGAGGTCGCGGCCCGTGAGGCGCATCTGCGCGGGGTGGGGCTGCGGATCGTGCACGCCTTCGGCCAGGTGCCCGGACGCCGGCCGGCCGGTGCGCCACCGTGGGACCCCGCCGGCCACGGCCTGCAGCCGATGGTGCGGGGTGCACTGGCCCACGCCGAGGAGCGGGCGCACGCGCTCGCGCCGGACATCGAGATCACCCGGTCGGTGGTGGCCGGGGCAGCGCTTGAGGTGCTGGAGATCGAGTCACGGTCGGCGTCGCTGGCGGTGGTCGGCAGCCGGGGCCTGGGCAGCTTCTCCGGGCTGCTGCTGGGCTCGACGGCGGTACATCTGGCCGCCCACGGCCGGTGCCCGCTGATGGTGGTGCGGGGCCGCCCCGATCCGGCCGGTGCGGTGATCCTGGCCGTGGACGGCTCCGAAGCCGGCGAGGCGGCGGTGGGGTTCGCGTTCGCCGAAGCGGCGCTGCGCAAGGCGCCGCTGGTCGCTCTCCATGTGTGGAACACCTTCAGCGAGCGTGCCTACGAAGGCCCCGGTGACCCCCTCACCGCAGTGGTGGCGGACATCGACCGTATTCGCGAGGCCGAGCAGCAACTGCTGGACGAGACGGTGGCCTCCTGGCGGAAGGTCCATCCCGAGGTCGTGGTCGAGCGGCGCCTGGTGCGTTCCCGTATCCGCCCCGCCCTGATCGATGCCAGTCGCGGCGCCCAACTGGTGGTGACCGGCGCCCGGGGCCGGGGCGGCTTCGCCGGGCTGCTGCTCGGCTCCGTCAGCCAGGCCCTGCTGCACCACGCCCACTGCCCCGTCACCATCGTCCGCGGCAAGGAGTGACCGTGCCTGAGCAGCAGTCCACGGCCGGGAAAGACACCCGGCCCGAGCGGCAGCCCACGGCCGGGAGCCACACCCTGTCCGAGCAGACCCCGGCCGCACATCATGCCCTGCCGGTACGGACGCCCCCGCAGGCGGACGCCTACCGGCGCGACGCCGCCGAAGTGGCGGGCTTACTGGCGGTGGTCCCGGCCAGGGGCCTGAGCACGGCGGACGCCGAGCAGCGGGCCGCCGCCTGGGGCACCAACGTACTGGCCGAGCCGGTGCGCCGGCCGCAGTGGCTGCGCCTGCTGGACCAGTTCCGCAGCTGGCTGATCGGCATCCTGCTCGCCGCAGCCGTCGTCGCCGGAATCATCGGTGAGATCAAGGACGCCCTCGTCATCACGGTCGTCCTGCTCATCAACGCCGCTATCGGCTACCTGCAGGAACGCCGTGCCGAGCGCAGTCTGGAGGCGCTGCGCCAGATGCTGGTCCCCACCGCGCGCGTGCGCCGGGACAGCCAGGTGAAGGTGATCCAGGCCGATGCCCTGGTCCCCGGCGACATCGTCCTTCTGGAAGCGGGTGACCGTGTCCCGGCCGACGGTCGCCTGGTGGTCGCCGAGTCGGTCGAGGCCGCCGAGGCCGCGCTGACCGGCGAGTCCCAGCCCGTCGCCAAGACGACCGCGCCCACCGAGTCCGACGGCGCCGAGCCCGTACCCGTTGCCGAGCGCACCGGCATGCTCTTCATGAACACCGCGCTGGCCCGCGGCCGAGCCGAGATGATCGTCACGGCCACAGGCATGCGCACCGAGGTCGGCGCGATCGCCGAGGCACTGCGCACCGGAGCGGAACCACCCAGCCCGCTGCAGGTCCAGATGGACAGCCTGGGTCGGCGTCTGGCCCTGGTCAGCGGCATCGCTGTGGCCGCCTACACGCTCGTGGCCCTCCTGCGCGGCGAGGAGCTCGCCGACCTCGCGCTGCGCGCGGTGGCCCTGGCCGTCGCCGCGATTCCCGAGGGTCTGCCGGCCGTTCTCGCACTCACCCTGGCCCTGGGCGTCCACCGCATGGCCCGCCGCGGCGCCATCGTCAAGCGCCTGGCCTCCGTCGAGGCACTCGGCTCGGCGACCGTGGTGTGCAGCGACAAGACCGGCACCCTGACCCTGAACCAGATGACCACCCGAGCCCTGTGGGCCGCCGGGCGCGCGTATGAGGTGACCGGGGAGGGCTACGAGACCGTCGGCGCCGTCCGCCTCACCGACGAGCGGCACGGCCGGGACCCGCACGATGCGGCCCTGCCTGACGCGGCCACCCGCGATATGAGGCAGCATGACGCGCCCGTGTATGACGCGGCTCCGCCTGCCCTGCGCGACGCGGTGCTGCCGTTCGCGTTGTGCAACGACGCCCGGATCACCCCGGACGGCGTCATCGGGGACCCCACCGAGGCCGCCTTGGCCGTACTCGCCGCCAAGGCCGGTCTCGATGCCGGACTCCGCGACCGCACGCCACGCACCGGTGAGATCCCCTTCGACTCGGACGCCAAGTACATGGCCACCTTCCACACCGACGCGGACGGCCGCGTCCGCGTCCACGCCAAGGGGGCCGTCGACGCCCTGCTGGACCGCTGCACCCACGTCCTGACCGCTCAGGGCCGCGTCCCCCTCGATGCCGAGCGCCGCCGCGAGGTCACCCACGTTGCCCGGGGAATGGGTGGTCAGGGCCTGCGGGTCCTCGGGGCGGCCACCGCCACCACCGACCGGCCGAACCCCCAGGAGGTGACGGGACTGACCCTGACCGCGATCGCGGGAATAGCCGACCCTCCGCGTCCTCAGGCCCGCGACGCCGTCGCCCTGGCCCAGGCCGCCGGAGTCACCGTCAAGATGATCACCGGTGACCATGCGGACACCGCCGCCGCCATCGCCCGCGAAATCGGCATCACCGGTGACGTCGTCACCGGCACCGAACTGGTCCGGATGAACGAGCGGGAGCTCGCGGACCGTATCGAGGACATCGGTGTCTTCGCCCGCGTCGCCCCCGAACACAAGGTGACCGTCGTCCGCGCGCTCTCCGCGAAGGGCCACATCGTGGCCATGACCGGAGACGGCGTCAACGACGCCGCCGCCCTGCGCGCGGCCCACATCGGCGTCGCGATGGGCATCACCGGCACCGACGTGGCCAAAGAGGCCGCCGACATGGTCCTGACCGACGACGACTTCTCCACCATCGTCCGCGCGGTGCGCGAGGGCCGCTCGATCTACGACAACATCGTCACTTTCGTCCGCTTCCAGCTGTCCACCAACATCGGCGCCATCCTCACCCTGCTCGCCACCGTGCTCGCCGGCCTGCCCGCGCCCATGTCCGCGATCCAGCTGCTGTGGGTCAACATCATCATGGACGGGCCGCCCGCCATGGCTCTGGGCATCGACCCTCCGCGGGACAACGTGATGAGGCGTCCGCCCCACCCGCCCGGCGAACGTATTCTGAACGCCCGCCGCCTGACCGCCATCACCCGCTCCGGCGCGGTCATGGCCGCAGGCACCCTGGCCGTCTTCGCCGGCGCCCGCCACCTCACCGACCCCGCGACCGCCGCCACCATGGCCTTCACCACGTTCGTGCTCTTCCAGCTGTGCAACGCCCTGACCGCGCGCGGCGAGGACGGCCCCGTCCTCGGCCGCCACCAACTGCGCAACCGCACCCTGTGGATCTGCCTGGCCGCCGTCCTGATCCTCCAGGTCGTCGCCGTGCAAGTGCCCATGGCCCAGGGAGTCTTCGACACCGTGTCGCTCAGCCCCGCCCAGTGGGCGATCTGCCTCGGCACCGCCTCCACCGTGCTGCTGACCGAGCACGCCTGGCGCGTCGGCCGGCAGCACGGCCGCTCCGCGGACGCACCCCGCAGAGCGTCTCGTGGTCGCGGGTCAAGACGGCGGTGGAGCATCAGCCGACCGTAGGTCCGCACATTCTGGGAGGACCGGGCGAAGCCCCGGGTCGACGGGGTGGGTTGACCCGCCCGACTTGTCGTCAGGCAAGTCGGTGTCCGGTCAGCACGGAATCGCAGGCTGGAAGCCTGCTCGTCAGAGCGAAGCGATGTTCCTCACAGTCACCGACTCCGACGCGTGCCCGTGTAGAGTGAAAACCGCCTTTGACCTGCACAAAGCAGGCAGGGAGCCGTCTTTCAGGAGTCCAAAATGCTGCGTACGATGTTCAAGTCGAAGATCTAGTATCTGGGCGTTTGTGCAGGTCGGAGGTTTGATCGGGCGCAGCGGGTCAGCAAACGGTCAGCATCGGACGCGGGGCGTCCCGGGTTGATGGCCTGGCGACCTCCTTGGTGGGGGTCTGAAGCAATGCCTGGTTCCGGTCCGGAAGGCGGAGAGGGCTGCACCAGGTTCCCGTGCGCGGGCTGTTCATGGTCAGGCGGGCGGACGGCCACGACCGAGGGCATGTGGCGGTGCCGCCCGGATCGCGGCGGACCTGGCAGTCACAGGCCGCGCTCCTGATTCGCGCTCTGGGGGACCTCCTCGACAGCCCATCCGACTGCCTGTGAAGGCAGATCGGTCCGCGCTGCGTGTCGCCTGCCGGGCAGGCGGTCGCTCAGGGCCGGGCATGCTGCGCTAGGCGAACACCTCGGCCCCCCAGGCGCCGGTTGGCCATCGTGGCAGGGCCTTCGCGGTTGCTGTGCTCTGCTCCTCAGAGCGCTTGCCAGACCTGGGCCAGCGCCGACGTGGTCAGGACCTGGTCCGGACGTCCCTGCCCGACGAGGCGGCCGTCCTGGAGCAGGAGGCAGGTGTGCGCCGCGCGCGCGACCTCCAGGTCGTGCGTCGCCTGGACGACCGTCACGCCGTCGGCGACGAGCGCCGTCAGCAGTGCCCCGATCCGCTCCCTCGCCTCCGGGTCCAGGCCGGTGGTCGGCTCGTCGAGGAGCAGCAGGTCCGACTCCTGCGCCAGACCCTGGGCGATGAGCGCACGTTGACGCTGCCCGCCCGACAGTTCGCCCAGTTGACGTGAGGCGAGGTCGCCGATGCCGAGCCGGTCGAGCGCCGCGTCCACGGTCGCGTGGTCTCGTGCGGTCAGCCGGCGCCACGGCCCGCGCTCGCCCCAGCGCCCCATCTCCACGGTCTGCCGAACGGTGAGCGGGAGGGTGTCGCCGACTGCTCCGCGCTGCGGTACGAAGGCGGGCGGTCGATCGCCGGTGCGGAGGAGATCGCCGGATGTCGGCTTGATCACACCGGCGAGCACACCGAGCAGGGTCGACTTGCCGCTGCCGTTCGGGCCGACCAGCACCGTCGTGGTCAACTCGGTTATTTCCGCACTGACTTGATGGAGTACTGGGCGCCCTGGATAGCCGGCGCACAGCCTCGAGAAGCGGAGGTGAACAGTCCGCTCGAGGGGAGGGGCGGGAGAGGTGCACGGTTTTTTGAACATGGTTTTCATTGTAGTGTCCTGCCTCATGGAGTGGTTGACGGTCCCGTTCGAGGTGACCTTCGTGCAGCGGGCTCTCTGGGGCGGGATGCTCGTGTCCGCGATCTGTGCGCTGGCGGGCACCTGGGTGGTGCTGAGGGGGATGGCCTTCCTCGGTGACGCCATGTCCCACGGGCTGCTTCCGGGCGTCGCGGTGGCCGCGCTCCTCGGGGGGAACCTGATGGTGGGCGCGGTGATCAGTGCCGCCGTCATGACGGCCGGTGTCACCGCGCTCGGCCGTACGCCGAGGCTGTCGCAGGACACCGGCATCGGGCTGCTGTTCGTCGGCATGCTCTCGCTCGGCGTGATCATCGTGTCGCGCTCGCAGTCCTTCGCGGTCGACCTGACCGGCTTTCTCTTCGGTGACGTCCTCGCTGTCAGGCAGCAGGACCTCCTGGTGCTCGCGGCGGCGTTGCTCGCCGCGCTGGTGGTGTCGGTGCTCGGTCACCGTGCCTTCCTGGCCCTGGCGTTCGACTCGCGCAAGGCCCACACCCTGGGGCTGCGCCCGCGCGTGGCCCACGCCGTGCTCCTCGGCCTGCTCGGTCTGGCGATCGTCGCCTCGTTCCACATCGTCGGAACGCTGCTCGTCCTCGGACTGCTCATCGCACCGCCGGCGGCCGCCCTGCCCTGGGCCCGCTCCGTGCGAGGGGTCATGGTGCTCGCCGCCCTGCTCGGCGCCTTGGCCACATTCGGCGGCTTGCTGGTGTCCTGGCATCTGAGCACCGCAGCCGGAGCGACCGTCTCGGCCCTCGCGGTGAGCCTCTTCTTCCTCTCCCACGTCCTGTCCGGGCTGCGTGACCGCCGTACGCCCCACGCCCACGCCCCCGCCCCTGTACTCGAAGTCAACTGAAAGAAGCCAGAGGCGATCGTCATGACCGTCCGCAGAAACGTCTCTCCGTGGGCATCGGCCGCACTGGTGCTCACCGCGCTGCTCACCGCGAGTTGCGCGGGGGAGAAGAGCAACGCTGCACGACCCGCCGCGAGTTCCCCGTCCGCCGTTCCGCACGGGTACGTCGAGGGCGCCCAGGAGGCCGCCGAGCAGCAAGCCCGGCTCCTCCTGAACGACCCCGACAGCGGAAACACCAGGATCCTCGACCTCGTCACCGGCAAGGTGCACAGGACGGCCCAGGTGAAGGGCGCCGTTCGGCTGGGTACGGACGGCAGGTTCGGCTACCTCCAGGCGCCCGGCGGCACGCATGTGCTCGACAGCGGCGCCTGGATGGTGGACCACGGAGATCACGTCCACTACTACAGCGCGGCGACACGCGACGTGGGTGAACTCCCTGCGGGCAGCCGAGCCCAGGTACGCAGCGACACCGCCGTGACCGCGGTGACCGACGAGAACGGCCGCACCGTCCTGTACGACCGCAGCAGGCTGGAGAAGGGGGAGATCACATCTCCCCAGACGCTGCCGGGCACTTACACCGGTGCCGTCGTGCCGTACGAGGAACACCTGCTCGCCTTCGAGAACAAGGGTGGCACCACCGAACTCGTCGTCCTCGACCGCAAGAGCGGGCGCGTCGCCTCCCCGGACGTGACGTGCGAAGAGCCGCGAGGAGACGCCGTCACCCGACGCGGCGTGATCCTCGGCTGCGTCGGCGGCGCCCTGCTCGTCCGGGCGCAGGACGGCGCCTTCACCGCCGAGGAGATCCCCTACGGGCGGGACGTCCCGGCGCAGGAACGAGCCACCGCCTTCCGCCATCGAGTCGGCAGCGACACCCTCACCGCCCCGGCCGGAGACGACGCGGTCTGGGTCCTCGACGTCGCCGAGCGGACCTGGAAGCGGGTGGACACCGGACCGGTCGTCGCGGCCAACACAGCCGGAGAGGGCTCCCCGCTGCTCGTTCTGGAGAACGACGGCTCGGTGCACGGCTATGACATCGCAACCGGAAAGCAGACCGCACGGACCAAGTCGCTGCTGACGGAAGGGAAACGGGCCGGCGCAGGCGGCCGGTCCCCCGTCATCGAGGTCGACCGCAGCCGCGCCTACGTCAACGACCCTGAGGGCAAGAAGGTGTTCGAGATCGACTACAACGACGGACTGCGCATCGCGCGCTCCTTCGACCTGGACGTCAAGCCCGTCCTCATGGCGGAGACCGGACGATGAGCCGAACCCAGGTGAAGCAGCGCGCGAGGGTGGGCATCGCACGCCTGCGGCACCTGATCGCGGGCCTGCTCGCCCTCGTGACAGCCGTGACCGCCACCGCATGCACCACCGGCGATGACCGGCCCAGCATCGTCGTCACGACCAACATCCTCGGCGACGTCACCCGCGAGATCGTCGGCGACGAGGCCGACGTCACCGTCCTGATGAAGCCCAACGCCGACCCGCACTCCTTCGGTCTGTCGGCGGTGCAGGCCGCCGAGCTGGAGCAGGCCGACCTGGTCGTCTGCAACGGCCTGGGTCTGGAGGAGAACGTACTGCGGCACGTGGACGCCGCCCGCGAGTCCGGTGTCGCCACCTTCGCGGCCGGCGAGGCGGCCGACCCGCTCACCTTCCACGCGGCCGACGACGGCGGCCCCGAGGGCGAGAAAGGGCAACCCGACCCGCACTTCTGGACAGACCCCGACCGGATGCGCAAGGTCACCGGCCTGATAGCCGACCAGGTCATCGAGCACGTCGACGGCGTGGAGTCCGGAACGATACGCGCCAACGCCGACCGCTACGCGAAGCAACTCACCGGCCTCACCACCTGGATGGAGAAGTCCTTCGGCCGCGTTCCCTCAGACAAGCGGGCCCTGGTCACCAACCACCACGTCTTCGGCTACCTCGCCGACCGCTTCGGCTTCCAGGTGATCGGAGCGGTCATTCCCAGCGGCACCACGCTGGCCTCTCCCAGCTCCTCGGATCTGCGCTCCCTCACCGAGGCGATGAAGAGAGCAGGCGTACGCACCGTCTTCGCCGACTCCTCCCAGCCCAAGCGGCTCGCCGAGGTACTGCGGACGGAGATGGGCGGCGGTGTTCGCGTCGTCGAGCTCTACTCGGAGTCCCTGACGGCGAAGGGCGAGGGCGCCGACACCTACCTGCGGATGATGCACGCCAACACCACCGCCATGGTCACCGGCCTGACCGGCGACTGACCCTTCGAGCCTCCCGGCACACCGGTCATCGGGCGCCACACGCCATACCTCTCATACCGCCACCGCGCGGTGCAGAAAGGAACACACTGATGAACAAGTCGATACGCGGCAGAGCCCTCACGGGCGCGGCACTGGCCTTGGCGGTCTCCTCGGTTCTGACCGCCTGCGGCGGAGAGGGCTCTTCCTCCACCGATACCAAGTCCGACGGAACCACGAGCGCCACGCCCGCCGTGGCGGTCAAGGATCCGCTGGTCGCCACCTTCGACGGCGGCCTGTACATCCTCGACGGCGAGAGCCTGAAGCTCGCCAAGACCATCGACCTGCCCGGCTTCAACCGGGTCAACCCCGCAGGCGACGAGGACCACGTCGTCGTCTCCACCGACAGTGGATTCCGTGTCCTGGACGCCACCGACCAGACCCTCACCGACATCGAGTACAAGGGCGCCAAGCCTGGCCACGTAGTCCGTCACGCCGGACAGACCGTGCTCTTCACCGACGGCACCGGAGAGGTCAACGTCTTCGATCCCACCGCCCTGAGCACGGGCAAGAAGCCGGAAGGGCGCACCTACACCTCTGCCGAGCCGCATCACGGTGTAGCCATCGAACTGGCCGACGGCAAACTCGTGAGCACCCTGGGTACCGAGGAGAAGCGCACCGGCGCGCTGGTGCTGGACAAGAACAACAAGGAGATCGGGCGCAACGAGGACTGCCCCGGTGTCCACGGCGAGGCCGCCGCCAAGAACGAGGCCATCGGCATCGGCTGCGAGGACGGCATCCTGATCTACAAGGACGGCAAGTTCACCAAGATCGACGCCCTCGACGACTACGGCCGCATCGGCAACCAGGCCGGCAGCGACGCCTCGCCGATCCTGCTGGGTGACTACAAGATCGACCCCGAGGCCGAGCTGGAGCGGCCCACCCGCATCTCGCTCATCGACACCGACAAGAAGAAGCTGCGTCTGGTCGACCTGGGCGTCAGCTACTCCTTCCGTTCGCTGGCTCGCGGCCCGCACGGCGAGGCCCTGGTCCTCGGCACCGACGGCGCCCTCCACGTCATCGACCAGAACACCGGCAAGATCGAGAAGAAGATCCCCGCCGTGGGCAAGTGGCAGGAGCCGCTGGACTGGCAGCAGCCCCGGCCCACCTTGTTCGTCCGCGGGCACGTCGCGTACGTCTCCGAGCCCAGCAAGAAGGTGCTGCACGCGATCGACCTGGAGAAGGGGAAGAAGATCACCTCTGTCACCCTGCCGGAGAGCACCAACGAGTTGTCGGGCGTCGTCGCCGGACACTGACTCCGCCACGTCCCCTCGCCGCCGTGGCCTTCGCGCCGCGGCGGCGAGGGCACACCGCTACCACCCGCGCCGCGGGACCGGACTCGGCAGCCGGCCACGACAGGAGAAGCGGCGTACGGACGTACGTGTGGCGCGGTATCGGGCAACGGGCAACGCCCCTGCGGGCGGCGGCCGTTCCCGCCGCCTGGAGTGTGCCGGCCCGCACAGGCCGTCACCGCCCCACGGGATCGCCGTCGGCACCGTCGTTCCGGACGCGCAGTGTCATGTGGCCGCCGTGATGCAGAGGTGTGGTCAGCCGCGGACGGGTCGCCTCGTTGCCTGTCTCCGCGTCGATGATGTGCACCTCGCCGTGGCCGCCCCGGGTGACGGCGATCCAGTCGGAGCCCGGTGAGGCGGCCACCGCTCGGCGTTGGACGCCTTCCCAAGGGGTGCCACCGCGACGCGGAGCGCCGTCCATGGCCGGCAGGGGACAGCGGCGCACGACGCCGTCGGCGCCGACAAGGATCAGTTCGTCGCCGTCGGGGTGGACACGGGTGAAGGCGGTGTGGCGCCGGGCGAGGGCCAGCCGGAAGACGAGCCCGGGACCGAGGTCCGTGAGTACGGTGCGGCCGGTTGTCAGGTCGTGGTGCCATGCCTGGTTGGTCCATTCCGGCCATCGCAGCGGGTCCGGGTCGCCGCCGCGCAGTGTGGTCCACAGCGCCTGTCGGCGGGTGTCGAGCCGGAGGTACCAGCCCCGCGCCGACGATCCCCAGGGGATGATCGCCTCGGCGGCGAGCGCGTCGCCCTTCCTCCGGGCCCGGTGCACTCCTTCGCTCGTGGCTGCGAACACGCGCTCCGAGCCGGGTGCTTGTGCGTCCCCGTGTCCGTCGTCCGGCAGCGGCAGGAGCGCGTGAGGTGTGACCGGAGGGCAGCCGGGCGGAGCCGCGAGGAGATCCATGAACCGGTGGACCGCCAGCGCACCGGGCTCCCGGTGCCGCAGTACGACCAGCGGGTCGCCTTCGCCCAGGACCGTCACGCCCGGTTCGCCGACGCGCGTGCGTACCCGCGCGGTTTCCCCGGTGGCCAGGTCGAGGACCGTCAGCAGGTCCGTCCACGGTTCGCTGTTCTTGCCGAGGCCGGTGGTGACGGCCAGTCGGTGGCCGGACGGGTCGCAGGCGAGGTGCTCGGCCGGCACGGCGACCGAGATCGCACGCTCCACGAGCTTCTCGGCGAAGGGATCGAGCACCAGCAGTTCCCCGCGACGGTCGTCGACGCAGGCCACCCGCCCTCCCGGGAGTGCCAGGAACCCGGCGTGCTCGGAGAGATGACGGCCGGTGAGGCGTCCTACTGCGGCGCCGTCCGGCACGGTCAGCAGGTGTACGGCTCCGGCCACATGGTCGGAGACGAGCAGGACGGGTGTGGCAGCAGGCATGAGTCCTCCAGAAACCGGTCTAGTGAAAACGATTATCATGTATCTTCGGTGCGTTCCCGGTACCTGAAAAGAAGCGAGGGCATCGATGCTGCGCTCATCGTCGAGATCTGTTCGCAGTTGGATCGCCGCAGCGGCGGTGGGTTCCGTCCTGGTCGGCTGCGGCTCGTCCTCCGAAGAACCCGCGAGCGACAAGGCCAAGCCCGCGGCGAAGACGGAGGTGACCGTCGAACCCATCAAGGCGTCGACGGAGTTGACCGACACCAACGGCGTCAAGGTCTCCTTGAAGAAGGAGCCCGAGCGGATCGTCTGCCTCTTCGCCCTGTGCGACGACATCCTGACGGAACTGGGCATCGTGCCGACGGCCACCAACAGCGCCTTGCTCGCCCACCCGGACTTCCTGGGGGAGGAGAAGGCCAAGGAGATGGACGTCATCCCGGGCGGATTCATCGCCCCCGAGGTGGAAGCGATCCTTTCCCACAAGCCCGATCTCGTGATCGGCCTCGGGGACACCCACGGCAAGCTTGCTCCGGCGCTCAAGGGAGCGACCACGTTCTGGGCCATGCAGCCCGAGACGTGGCAGGACAGCGTGGGCTACCTGCGCGACACCGCCGCGCTCACCGGCCGCACCGCCCAGGGGGAGAAGGCGGAGAAGACCTTCCGGACGAAGCTCGCCGAGGCCGAGAAGGCCCCGAGCGAGAAGACCGCGCTCATCATCTACGGCAGTGACGAGAACTTCGGCGTGGCGACGCCGGAAGGTGACGTGGCCGCCAGCCTGTTCCCCAAGATCGCCGACTACCCGTGGAAGTCCCGCGGTGTGGAGGGCAGCTACAGCCTCGAAGAGATCCTCGCCCAGGACGTCGACGTGCTGTTCGTCGAGACGCTGAGCTTCGGCGACGCGGACGGCAAGCTGTCGGAGAAGCTGGCCGAGAACCCGCTCTGGGGCAAGATCCCGGCCGTGAAGAACGGTGACGTCCACGAGGTGAACTCAGAGGTGTGGGCCAAGGGGCGCGGCACCCGCTCGCTGGGCATCGTCCTCGACGAGGCCACGGCCGCGCTGCGGTGAGGAAGCCCCTCCCGGTGCCCGCCGCGGCCGATCGCGCCGCGGCGGGCGGAGAGCGGCCGTCGCGCGGTGCGCGGAGGTGGCAACCGCTTCTGGTGGTCGTGTTGCTGGCCGTCTCCTCGGTCTGCGCGCTCAGTCTCGGCACCCCCAACGTCCCCCCGTACCGGCTGGTCGCCGCGGTGATGGACGGGGACACCACCCTCGCCGGGATCGTCGTGAGCGAACTCCGCGTGCCCCGCCTGCTGCTGGCGTTGGTCGCCGGAGCCTGTCTGGGGGCGGCCGGACTGGTGCTCCAGGAGGCGCTGCGCAATCCCCTGGCGGTGCCGGAGATGCTGGGCGTGTCGTCCGGGGCCGCGCTCGGGGTGGCCGCGCCGCTGGTGCTGACCCTCTCGCTGCCCGCCGCCGTCCAGCCGCTGCCGGCCATCGGCGGGGCCGCGCTCGGCGGCGGGCTCACCCTGCTCGTCGCCGGGCTCGGCCGCAGTCCGTCCGCGGTGCTGCTGACCGGCGCAGCGGTGGCGGCCGCGCTGCAGGCCGCGCTGCTCGTCCTGATGGTCATGGCCGACCAGCTCGACCTCCAGCTGATCTACCGCTATCTGCTCGGTTCCCTCTCCGCCCGGACGTGGGACGACGTGACGGGCCTGTGGCCGTGGCTGTTCGTCGCCGTGCCCGCCCTCGTGCTGTGCGCGCCGGTGCTGTCGGTGCTGCGGCTGGGAGATGAGGACGCCGAGGCGCTGGGTGTGCGAGCTCAGCGCGCCCGGCTGGCCGCGCTGGCCATCGCCGTGGTGCTGATCGCCCCGGTGACGGCCGTGTGCGGGCCCGTCGCATGGGTGGGGTTCCTCGCCCCACACCTGAGCCGCTGGTTCGATCCCGGGGCCGGAGCGGTGCGCTGGCTCCCATGGTCCGCGGCGTGGGGCGCTGTCGTCGTGGTGGTCGCCGATGTCCCGGCCAGACTGGCGCTGGCACCCGTGGAGACGCCTGCCGGTGCTTGGACGGCCCTGCTGGGGGTGCCGACCGGCGTCGCGCTGATGCGGTCGGGTGGCCGCCGCCGTGCGGTCCGGCGCGAACCGCTGCCCGGACCGCGGAAGACGGCTTCCGGTCCGGCGGACGAAGTCCCTCACGCCAGGGCATCGCATCACCTTCGCCGGGACGACCCCGGGTGCGGCGGGCCCGGCGATACCTCCTCGCCACCTCTCAGGAAAACCAGTGCGGAGGACGTACGGTGACCCGGCGTTTCACGGCGCTCGCGGCACTGGCCGTCGTCTGCGCCGGAGTGGAAGTGGTGGCCGGGCGCGGCATGTCCCCCGGTGTGGTCTGGGACGTCCTCAACGGGGGCGGTGACGCGACGGAACGCCACATCCTGTTCCAACTGCGCCTGCCGAGGCTGCTGGTGGCCCTCGGCGCGGGCGCCTGCCTGGCCGTGGCAGGGCTGGTCCTGCAGTCTGCCCTGCGTAATCCCCTGGCCGGGCCGGAGGTGACGGGCGTGACCCCGGGGGCGGTGCTCGGTGCCGTCACCGCGACCGCCCTGGGACTCGCCGGGTGGGATTCGCCCCTGGCCGTGGTCCTCGCCGCGTGCACGGGTGGGTGTGCCGGAGCGGCGCTCCTGTGGCTGCTCGCCGGCCGCGGGCGCGGTGATCCCGCGCAGACCGCCGTGCACGGGGTGCTGGTGTCGGCGGTGCTCGGCGGGCTCACCGCCATGGTGCTGCTGGTGGAGCCGGGTGAACTCGGCAGCGTGGTGCAGTGGCTGGTGGGCACCACGGAGGGCCGGGTGTGGCAGCACTGGCACCTGCTGTGGCCCTGGGCGCTCGTCTGGGGGGTCGCGGCCTGGCTGCTGGCCGGGCCGTTGACCCTGCTGCGCTGCGGGGACGACATCGCCCTGGCCGCCGGCCTGGCCGCCCGCCGGGCCCGGACCCTGGCCCTGCTGTGCGCGGTGGCGCTGACGGCGGGCGCGGTGGCAGCCGTCGGGGCGCTGGGCTTCATCGGGTTGCTCGTCCCGCATCTGGCTGTGGCCGTCTTCGGCGCGGACCTGCGCCGGAGCCTTCCCGGCGCCGCCCTGACGGGCGCGGTCGTGGTGTGCGGGGCGGACGCGGCCGCGCAGCTGTCCTCACGGCTGGTGGCGGCGGTGCTCGACTCGGGACGGCTCACGCTGCCGGTCGGGGCGCTCACCGCGTGCCTCGGCGCCGCGTTGCTGCTGGTCGTCGTGCGCCGCACGCCGAGCCGTACGTTCTGACGTCGAATTGAGGACAGAGCATGACCGAGTCCGTGGGGATCCACGTCGAGGGGGTCCACTTCGGCTACCCCGGACGACCCGTGCTGCGGGGCGTCGACCTGACCGTCCGGCCGGGCGAACTGACCGCCCTCATCGGCCTGAACGGCTGCGGCAAGTCGACCCTGCTGCGGCTGGCCGCCGGGCTGCTGCAACCGGATGAGGGGAGCGTTCGGCTCGGTGGGGACGACCTCGCCCGGCTCTCGAGGCGCGCCACGGCCCGGAGAGTGGCGCTGCTGCACCAGTCCGCTCCGGCCGTCCCGGGCATGACGGTGAGTCACCTCGTCCGGCAGGGGCGCTACGCGGCACGCGGCCCGCTGGGCATGCTGCGCGAGGGCGACGACCCCGTCGTGCACCGGGCGCTGAAGGACGTCGGGGTGGAGGACTGGGCCGACCGCGACGTCGACGCGCTGTCCGGGGGCGAGCGGCAGCGGGTGCGGCTCGCGATGGCGCTCGCCCAGGACACGCGCGTGCTGCTGCTCGACGAGCCGACCACCTACCTGGATTTGCACCACCAGCTCGACGTGCTGCAGACCGTGGTGCGCCTGCGCGAGGAACGCGGGCTCACCGTGGTGATGGTGCTGCACGACCTGGCCCACGCGGCCCGGTTCGCCGAACGCGTCGTCGCCCTGCGCGACGGCCGTGTGGTGGCCGACGGAACGCCGAAGGAGGTCGTGACACCGGGGTTGCTGGCGGACGTGCTGAAGGTGGCCGGCCGGGTCGGCCGGGACCCCGAGGGGGGCTGGCCGGTGTGTTACCCAGATCACCCTCTCTCCGCTCTGGAATATGAAAATCAGATTCATTAGATTGTGGTCACGGCGCTCATCCGAACGCCGTATCTCCCTGCTGATGAAGGAGAGTTCATGGACAACGAGCAGGTCTTCGCGCCGATCGCCGACCCGGGACAGCTGGCTCACGACTCGGCCTCCCACTCCAACGCGCTCGTCGAGAACCCCTTCGAGGACACCGAGGAGTAAGCAAGGGCCTCACCGCCCTCGACCGTGGGCCCGCCCGATGCCTTCCGGGCGGGCCCACGCCCGTCCCAGGTCCCGCCGACAGGAGGAACGCCGTGTCCCGCAGCCGACTAGTCCCCGGTGCCGAGGTCGTCGCTGTGCCCGGGCGAGGGCTCGCCGTCCGCACCCCGGAAGGGGAGTTCTTCAGCGTCAGGACAGCAGACGCGGACGAGGACGCCCTGCTCTCCCTTCTCACGGGCGGGACCACAGCCCCGGTGGACGGGGGACTGGAGCGCGTGGTGCGGGCGTTCGAGGCGGCCGGCTATCTGGCGGAAGGGCCGCGGCACTCGCCGTGGCCCGCCGCTCGCCGGGACATCCGGATCCTCGGCGACCCGGTGCTGACCGAACCGCTCGCCGTGCAACTGGCCGCCCTGGGCGCGCGGCCGCGCACCTCTTCGGCCGTGACCGCCTCCGACAGATCACCGGTGGGTATCGAGGACCTGCTCGACGGAAACCCCTCCGCGGTCGTGTGGTGCCTGGACGGGCCCGTGCCGGACGGGTTGTGGGACGCCGCCGACCGTTTGCCCGAGCACGGTGTCGCGTGGCTGCGCTGCCACCGCGAGGGCTGGCAGGCGTATGTCGAGCCGGTGGCCGCCGCTCCTGGAGACGTCACCTCGGCGCACGTCCGGTCCCGTCGGCTCGCCGCCACGCCCGCTCACCGCGAACTGGCCGCGTACTGGAGCGGACCGCGTACCTCCGGTGCACCGGTCCGGCTCGCCGTGCCCGCCGCAACGCTGCTCACGGCACTGCTCTCGGACGATCTCAGCCGGTGGGCCACCGACGCCCCCGCTGCGGCCGGCCTCCCGGCGCGGCGCCGCCTCCGACGGGTGGACCTGCGCACGCTGACCGTCACCGAGCACCCCGTCCTCCCGGTGCCCGACGTCGCACCGATGCCGAAGAAGGACGGATGACGGCGTTCAGTACGGCTGTGGGGGAACTCGCCACGGACGTCCGACTCCCGGCCGGCGACGGCCCCTTTCCGGCCGTCCTGGTGCGCACCCCTTACGACCGGACCCGGCACAGTGCCGAGGCGCGCGGCTGGGCCCGCCGCGGGTTCGCCGCCGTTGTCCAGGACGTACGGGGCCGGTTCGCGTCGCTGGGGGAGTGGCACCCGTACGCGGACGAGGCCGCCGACGGAGCGGCGACCGTGCGCTGGATCCGGCGGCAGCCTTGGAGCGACGGACGGCTGGTGGCCGTCGGAGCCTCATACGCGGCCCACTGTGCCCTCGTCCTCGCCCTCGACGTGCCCGAGGACGTCCGGCCCGATGCCGTCATCGCGGCCGTGCCCGCCCTCGGGTCCGCGGAGACCGCGCGCGAGGCGTCCGGAGTGGAGAGGCTGCTGTCCCGCGCCGGATGGTGGGCCGCCCACGGTGACCGGCGAGACTCCGACGAGAGCGCGCTGGACAAGGCCCTCTCCGCTGACCCGGGACTGCTCACCCACCTGCCACTGAGCGCCCTCCCCGAGCGGCTGGGCCGCGGCCTGCCCTCCTGGGCGGGCCTGTGGCGGCACCGCGACCGCGGCCGTCTCGTATCGCGGGCGGCGCACGCCGCCGTGCCCCTGCTCGCGGTGGGCGGCCACCATGACCACTTCACCGAGGAGACCGTCGCGCTGTGGCATTCCTGGGGCGGACCCTCGGCCCGGATGCTGCTGGGCCCCTGGAGGCACGGTCTCGTCACCGCGCCCGGTCCCGACTCCGGCCCGGCCCACCGGCTGAACCTCGGCGAGCTGTACGTGCGCTGGGCCCGCCGCGCCCTGACCGGCGAACTCGCCCCCGGCCACCATGGCGCGCAGGGGCTGGGCGGCGCCGACCTGTGGCTGTCCGCCCGCACCGAGGGCGAACCGCGCACACCACGCACGCGACTGTTGCACGGCTCCGTCTTCACCGCCGACTCCGGCAGGCCCGTCCGTTCTGACGACCTGACCGTCCCCACCGACGGCCCGCCCGACCGCTGCCTGCTGGTCACGCCGCCGCTCCCGCGTCCGCTCGACGTGGTCGGCCCCGTGAGCGTGCACCTGCGGGCCACGGCTCACAGCCCGTCCGCCGACTGGGCCGCCCGGCTCGTCGCGCTCACGCCGGAAGGGAGCGCCGAGCGGCTCGCCGTCGGCGTCGTCCGGCATGCCGAACCGGCCGGTAGTGAGGCCGAGTTCACTGTCGGCCTCGGCCGGGTCGCGCGTCGGCTGCGGGCCGGCACTCGGCTGCGCCTGGAGATCGCCGGGCACCATTTCCCGGCCCACGCCCGCAACCCCCACACCGGGGAAGACCCCGTGACGGCTTTGGCCGGCTGCACGCCTCCCGACGGGAGGTCGATGCGGACAGCGTGGTGCTGAGACTGCCCGTGCTCCCGTCCCGCCCCACCCCCGTCGACCCCTGCCGAGGAGATTCTGAGATGACGACGCTGCCGCTGGAAGCACTCGTCGACCCCGTCTGCGGCATCGTCCGCAAGGTCAAGCCCGTCGAACACCCCGCGGGCGCCCCACCCCGCTACACCGCGCTCACGGCCGAGATATCCGACGCCCGCAGACACGGCCTGTGGCCCGCCGACCGCGTCTCCTCGGCACCACCTTCGGCGACCCCGAGCAAGCCGCGTCGCCGCGATAGCCGAGGGGTAGAGCGGTACTGCGGCAACCGCGTGCCGCCCCCGGCCACCCCCGACGCCCCCGTGCGCGCCACCGCCGCCGAACTGACCGAGAAGGGCCTGCGGCTCTACGGCCCCGGCGACCTGCCCACGTACGCCGACTGGCAGTACGCCCGCGAGAAGTTCCCCTACCGACCCCTCACCCCCAGACCCCGGCCCTGTGGACGCGCGGAACCGAGCAGCTGCCCGGCGGACGGACGGCGGAGGTCTGGGCGCCCGTCGCGCTCACCCACCTCAACTGGCGCCAGGGCGCATTGCGCGAGCTGCCCCGCACCCATCACCTCAACTACGCGGGCATCGCCACCGGACAGGGCCTCGACGACGCCGTCGAACGCGGCCTGCTGGAGATCGTCGAACGCGACGCCCTGGAACTGTGGTGGCATCTGGACGGCCCGACCCGGGGCATCGACCCGGCGAGCGTGCCCGGCCTCGCCGACGACCTCGCCGGCTCCGCGCTCGACGTCCACATCGTGGAGATGCGCTCGGAGTTCGCCCCCTGCATGGCCGCGCTCGTGCACGACCCGCGCCTCGGACTGTACGCCGCCGGGTTCGCCTGCAAGTACGACCCGGCCGAGGCCGCCCGCAAGGCCGTCCTGGAAGCCGTCCACACCTGGGTCTTCACCCAGGGCCTGACCGACTCCGACGGCTGGGTGTTCCAGGCCGTCGAGGCCGGGCTGCTGGCGCGCGGGCTGTACCTGGAGCACCGGGCCGACGGCCGCTATCTCGATGTGTGCGGCGAGCAGTTCGAGCACGTGCGGGACCTGGGTGCGCACGTGCAGGTGTGGCTGGACGAACGGATGGCGGCCGAGGCCCGGCGCTTCACCGCGCCCGCGCTCGGGACCGTGTCCGTCGACGCGGTCGAGCCCGGCAGCCGGGAGCGGCTGGAGAGCACGCTGCGCGCAGGCGGTCACCGCGTCATGACCTTCGACCTCACCACCGAGGACGTGACCGAGACATCGCTGCGCGTCGCCCGGGTCCTCGTCTCCGGGCTCCTGCCCAACGCCCCCGCCGCCTTCGGCTACTTCGGCTGTCCGCGCCTCGCCGAGGCCGCCGTCGCGCGCGGATGGCGCACGACCGCGCCGAGCGCGCCGGAGGACTTCACGCTGGCGCCTCCGCCGCACATGTGAGGGCCGCCGTGGAAGACCTCCGCGAGGACCGCCCTGTGGAACTCGCCGCCGCCCTCGCCCGCGCCCGCTCCCCGGAGCGTCCCGGCCCCGACACGCCCGCCGGGACAGCCGTCCGGCCCTGGCCGGGGCCGCCGCTTCCGATTCCGGAGGCAGGCCCGGCGGACCTCGATCTGCAGGCCCTGCTGCGTCTGTCCCTGGCGGCCTCGGACGCCTCCGGACGCCTCAGGCCCGCGCCCTCCGCGGGTGCGCTGCACCCGGTGGACGCCGAACTGGTCGTGGGCGCCGGCTGCTCCCTGCCGCCCGGCCGCTACGGCTACGACCCGCTGCGCCACCGCGTCCACCGCGTTGGTCTGCCTTCCGACGACACGCCGCCAGGCGTGACGGCCGAACTCTCCGTCACCGCACGGCGCACGGCCTCCCACTACGGCCACCGAGCCTGGCCCCTTCTGTTGCTGGACACCGGGCACGCCGCCGCGGCGCTGTTCCTGGCGGCCCGCGCGCTGGGCGCGGGCGAGCCCGAGGCACGGCTGGACGGACTCACCGAGAATCCCTTGGCCGTCGTGCGCATCCCGCCGCCCGACGGGCGGAGCCCGATGCACCCGGCAGACAGTCCCCACGTCCCGGAACCGTCCGGGGGTACGCCCACCCCGGCCGAACTGCTGGCTCGCCGCAGTACCCCACCGCCGTTGCCGGGCGCCCCCTCCCACGGCGCACTGCGGGCAGTCCTGGCCACCGCCGAACGGGCCGGCAACGGCGACCTGTTGCGCTGGTGCGCCGCGGTCGGCCCGCCCCGACCCGGCCTCATGGAACTGGCACCCGACGGCACGACCCTGCGGCGGTACGCGGCAGGGGAGGCCCGCCAGACGCTCGCCGCCTGGGCCGCGGGTCAGGCGTGGATCGCGGACGCGGGCGCCGTTCTGCTCGGCCACGGCTGCCCCACGGACGCCGACGCCGCACACATCCGCCGCGCCCACCTGCGGGCCGGCTTCGCCGTCCACCTGGCCCAGGTCACCGCCCGACGCCACGGGCTGGCGGCCCGGCCCGTCGGCTCCTGGCAGCAGGCGGACCTCGGGGCCGCCCTCGGAGCCGCGCCGGACCGGGACTGGGTCGTCCACGCCCTGGCCCTCGGCATCCGTCACGCCGACGAGGAGAACACCACGTGATCGTCCACCCCGAGCTGCGCCGCGCTGCCCGGCGCGCACGGCGCCCCCTGCTCACGGCCACCCTCCTGCAGGGCGCCGTCACCCTCACCCACCTGGCACAGGCCGCACTGCTGGCCCTCGCCCTCGCCGGCCTGGCCCGCGGAGACACCGGCCGGCTCCCGTGGCTGCTGGCCGCCGTGCTCGCCGTCGTCACCGCCCGCGCCGGTCTCACCCTGTGGCAGCGACGCACCGCCACCCGTGCCGGAGCCCGGGTCAGGGTCGCCGTGCGGGACGAACTCCTGGCCCACCTGGGCCGGCTGGGGCCCGCTCACCTGACCACCGCACGCGCCGGAGCCGTCCGCACCACCCTCGTCGACGGGGTGGAGGGCGTCGACGCCTACGTCTCCCGCTACCTGCCCCAGCTCCTGATCACCCTCACCGTGCCGCCCCTCGTCCTGGCGGCCCTGGCCGTGGTCGAGCCGTGGGCCCTGCTCGGCCTCGTCCCCGCCCTGCTCCTCGCCCTGGCCGGGCCGCGCGCCTGGGACCGGCTCCTCGCCGCCCGCGGCAAGGAGCACTGGGACACCTACGAAGGCCTGGGCGCCGACTACCTGGAGGCGCTCCAGGGCATGCCGGCGCTGCGTGCCGCCGGTGCGGTCGGCCGTACCCGTTCGCGCCTGGAGGAGCGGTCCGCGGCGCTGCACCGGGCGACCGTCGCCAAACTGCGGGTGTCCCTGGTCGACACCGGCATCACCGACCTCGCCATCCAGGGCGGCACCGCCGCCGCAGCCCTCCTGGCGTGCTGGTCGGCCGTCAGCGGATCCACCACGGCGACCGGCACGTATCTGGTGCTGCTGCTGGCCTCGGAGTGCTTCCGCCCCGTCCGCGACCTCGCCCGCGAGTGGCACGCCGGATACCTCGGAGTCTCGGCCGCCGACGGGCTCGCGGCCCTGCGCACGACCGAGCCGGCGGTCCCCGACACCGGAACGGCCCCCGCGCCCCGGCAAGCGCCGCCCGAACTGCGCTTCCAGCACGTGCGGTTCGCCTACGACGGCGCGCCGTCCCCGGCCCTGGACGGCGTCTCGTTCACCGCGCAGGCGGGACGGACGACCGCGATCGTCGGCCCGTCCGGCGCGGGCAAATCCACCCTGCTGGCCCTGCTCCTGCGCCACCACGACCCGCAGGAGGGCCGGATCACCCTCGACGGGCGCCCCACGATCGAGTACGCGCTCGACTCGCTGCGGCAGGGCATCGCCGTCGTCTCGCAGGAGACGTACCTCTTCCACGCCACCATCGCCGACAACCTGCGCCTGGCCCGGCCGGACGCGACGGACGACGACCTGACCCGGGCGGCGCGCGTCGCCGGTGTCCATGACGAGATCGCCGCCCTCCCCGACGGTTACGCCACCGTCCTCGGCGAGCGCGGCGCCACCCTTTCCGGCGGCCAGCGTCAGAGGCTCGCCCTCGCGCGAGCCCTGCTGGCCGACGCCCCGGTCCTCGTCCTCGACGAGGCCACGAGCGCCGTCGACGAACGCCGGGAGGCGGACATCGTCCGGGAACTGCTGAACGCCGCGAGCGGCCGGACCGTCCTGGTGGTGGCCCACCGGCTGGCCGCCGTCCGACACGCCGACCGCATCGTCGTCCTCGACCAAGGACGGGTGGACGCCGTGGGTGAGCACCCCGACCTGGTCGAGGCCGACGGCGTCTACGCGCGGCTCGTCGAGGCCGGCCGCGCCAACCGAGGAGAACGCGCCGCATGAGCACCGCTGCCACCACTGGCACCGCCACCACCGCTGCGGACGAACCCGCGCGAGGCGCACTGCGGGCCCTCCTCCCCGCCCTCGCCGCGCACCGCGCCATGACAGCTCGCACCTGTGCCGCCGCGCTCCTCGAACAGGGCTCCCTCGTCGCGCTGCTCACCCTGGCCGCGCACACCGTGGGCACCGCCGTCATCGAAGGGCGCGCCCCCTCGGCCGGCACCGTCACCGCGCTCGTCGCACTGGTCCTGGTACGCGCCCTGATGACCTGGCGGGAGATGGACCTCTCGCACGACCTGGCCTACCGGGTGCTGGCCGTACTGCGGGTGCGCGTCTTCGACGGACTCGCCCGCAGCGCGCCCGCCCGCGTCGCGGGACGGCGCAGCGGCGACCTCGCCGCCACGGCCATGGCCGACGTGGAGGCCCTGGAGTTCTTCTACGCCCACACCACAGCCCAACTGCTGGCGGCAGGAACGGTCTTCACCGGTGGTTCCATGGTCCTTGCCACGGTGGAGCCGTGGCTGCTGGCGGCCGTGCTGCCGGTCGCGGCCCTGCTCGCCGCTGCGCCCTTCGCGGACGCCCGCGCGCGCACGGCACGCGGCGGCCGCACCCGGACGGCCGTGGCCGGGCTGTCGGCCGACACGGTGGAGGCCGTCGACGGGCTGCGCGAACTGCTCGCCTTCGGCGCTCTGACCGAACGCCGCCGCAAGCTTTCGGAGCGGGGGTGGCAGGTGGGTGACGCCCAACGTGCCGAGGCCACCTGGGAGGCCGTCGCCGCCGCGGTCCGCGACCTCCTCATCGTGGCCGCGGTCCTCGGCGTGGTCGCCGCGGCGGCGCAGTCGGTGACCTCCGGCCGGCTGCACGGCGCCTGGGCCCCGGCTGCGATGGCCCTGGCCCTTTCCGTCCTCGGCCCGGTCGCGGAGTCGGCCCGCGCTCTCAGCCAGGCCGTGGTCCTGCGCGCCGCTGCCTCCCGCGTCAACGCTGCCGTCAAGGCCCCCGCTCTCGCCCGCCGCCCGCCGCCCCCGCGCCCTGCCGCCCGGACCGCTGGGCGTACGGCTGCACCGGCTGAGGTTCGACTACGGAGGACGGCCCGTGCTGGACGGCGTCGATCTGACCGTCCCTCCGGGCCGGACACTCGCCCTGGTCGGCGCCTCCGGCGCCGGCAAGTCGACCTGCGCCCACCTGTTGGCCCGCTTCTGGGACCCCTCCGCCGGTGCGGTCCAGTTGCTGCCCGCCTACGGCGACTCCGTGGACGTGCGTGAGGTGAGCGATGCGGAACTGCGGCGTGCGGTGGTGCTGGTGGGACAGGACACGCCCCTCTTCCACGGCTCCCTCGCCGAGAACCTGCGGCTCGCCGCACCCGAGGCGGACGACCAGGCGCTGGCCGAAGCGGCCCGGTTGTGCGGTGTCGACCGGATAGCCCCGATGGACACCCTCGTCGGCGAGCGCGGCGCCACGCTCTCCGGCGGTCAGCGGGCCCGCATCGCCATGGCCCGCGCGCTGCTGGTCCGGCCGAGGGTCCTCGTCCTCGACGAGTCCACCGCCCACCTGGACAACGCCGGCGACGCCCAACTCGCCACCGCGCTGCAGGAGGAGGGACGCACCACGATCGTCATCGCCCACCGCCCGGCCACCATCCGCCGTGCCGACCGCATCGCCGTCCTCGAGGAGGGCCGCATCGCGGAAGTGGGGACCTGGGAGGAACTCACGAGCCGCCCCGGCAGCGCGCTCAACCGCATCCTCACCACCACCCCTTCCTGAGCACGGGCGTTTGCCCCGAGACCCGGGCCGGTGAGGCTTAGGGCCGGGTATACCTGGAAACGACTACTCCCGAACGATCGTCGCGCCGACGGTCGACCCGCACCGGGAGGGGTCTCACGTGGATGCGCCCTTGTATCTGAGGCCCAGGGTGGAGCCGCCGCTCGGCGCACTGCTGACGGACCGGCCCTTCCTGCACTCGCTCGTCGACGCGCTGGGGTCGCCGCTCAACGTGCTGCTCCCCGAGGCCGTGGCCGAGAACGCCGCCCGCTTCCGTGCCGTCTACAGCCGCCACCATCTGACCGGGCGGGTGTACTTCGCGCACAAGGCGAACCGGTCCAGTGCCCTGCTGCGGCGACTGGCGGCGGAGGACCCGGTCGCCGTCGGCGTCGATGTCGCCTCTCTGGAAGAGCTGAGGCACGCACTGGGCTGTGGGTTCACCGGCGACCGCATCATGGCCACCGGTCCCAAGGACGCCGCGTTCCTCTGGCTGGCGGCGCGCGTGGGAGCGACGGTCAATCTGGACTCGCCCGGGGAACTGGAACGGCTCTGCGGGCTGGTGCGCGCGCACGGGCTCGGCCGGGTGGCCGTGCTGGCGCGCCTGTCGGGGTTCGAGTCCGCCGCCGGCCACGGGGGAGCGGGCACCCGGCTGCTCTCCCGGCGCAGCCGCTTCGGCACCCCGGTACGGGACAGGGAGGCGCTCCTGTCGGCGCTCGAACGCAACGCTGACACCGCGGAGTTCGTCGGCGCCGCCTACCACCTCGACACCACCGGCGTGGAGGAGAAGGCACGGGCCCTGGAGCAGTGCGTGCTGTTCCTGGATGAGTGCCGGGCACGGGGACTGGCGCCGCGCGCCCTCGACATCGGCGGCGGATTCGGCGTCGGATACGTCGCCGAGGCGCAGGAGTGGGAGCGCTGGACCACCGCGCTGACCGAGGCGGTGCTCGGCGTACGCCCGCCGTTGACCTGGCGCGGTCATGGATACGGGCTGCGCAACGAGGGCGGCACGGTGCGCGGGAACGCCGCGCTGTACCCCGCCCACCGCCCCACCGCCGGCCCCGGCTACCTCGACGAACTGCTCTCACTGCCCGCTCCGGTGCTGGGCCGGTCGTCCGCCAACCTTCTGCTGGAACACCTCCACGACCTGTACATCGAACCCGGTCGCGCCCTGGTCGACCAGTGCGGACTGTCGCTGGCCCGGGTGCTGGACGTACGTCCCGCGGACACGGACTCCGGGCAGTACCTGGTGCACCTCGGCATGAACGCGGGAGACATGAGCCTCGAGGAGCACGGAGTCCTCGTGGACCCCGTCCTGCTGCCGCACGGCGAGGCCGCGGCCGGTGACGAGGAACCGGTCGGCGTCTACCTCACCGGCAACCTCTGCCTGGAAGGCGATCTCATCACCCGCCGCCTGGTCTTCCTGCCCCGGCTGCCGCAAGCGGGGGACCTGCTGGCCTTCGCCAACACCGCCGGCTACGCCATGGACTTCCACGCCCATCACGCGCAGCGGCAACCCGTCGGGCGGACGGTCGCGGTGGAGCGGCGGGGCGACTCCTGGCGCTGGTGTCCTGACGAGGACTACTGGCCGATCACACCCTTGGGGGGAACAACCGGATGAGGTACGACAGCATCACCGAGGCCATAGGCAACACGCCTCTGGTGCGTATCGATCCCGCCGTGCACGGGCTGCGCAACATCGACCTCTACGCCAAGCTGGAGATGCTCAACCCGTTCGGGTCCGTCAAGGACCGGCCCGCGTGGCACATGGCCCGGCCCCAACTGGAGGCTGCCACCGACGGTGACGGCACGGTCGTGGAGCTCTCCAGCGGCAACACGGCCAAGGCACTGGCCCTGCTGGCCGGTATGCACGGAGTGAGGTTCAAGAGCGTCACCAACCGCATGCGCGTACCCGAGATCAAGGAACTCCTCCTGCTCATCGGTGCCGAGATCGAGGAACTTCCCGGGCGCAGCGAGTGCCTCGATCCGACCGACACGGACGACCCGCTCACGCACTTCCACCGGGCGCTCTCCGACCCGGGGAGCACGTACCTGCACACCGACCAGTACTTCAACCCCCGCAACGTCGAGGCCCACGCGGCAGGCACCGGACCCGAGATAGTGAAGGACCTGGACGGCCGGGTGCCGGACTGGTTCGTCGCCTGCGTCGGCACAGCTGGTTCGTCGACCGGTGTCGCCCGGGTCCTGCGCGAGCACGACCCGCGCGTGCGGGTCCTCGGCCTGGTCGCCCACAAGTCGGACTTCATACCGGGCATCCGCACCATCGACGAGGTCCACCAGGTCGGCCTGTTCGACCCGGCGACGTACGACACCATCGAGTCGGTCACCTCGGACGAGGCCATCGACGGGATGCTCACCCTGATCCGCCGCTGCGGACTGCTGAGCGGACCGACCGGCGGCGCCGCCTACCAAGGAGCGGTGCGGCAACTGCGGTACGCCGACGCCGAACTGGACGGAACGGGGCAGCGCCGGACGGCGGTGTTCATCGTGTGCGACCGGGCCGAGAGCTACCTCAGCTATGTGCGTCAGCGACGCCCGGAACTCCTGGGCCGGACGGACCGGGGGCACTCCGCGGCGGCCGTCACCGACGCCGAAGCCCGTGCGGAGGCCCGCGTCATCGACGTGGACGACGCGCGGCGCTGGTCCGCCGGGGGTGACCCCCGGCCACTCGTCGTCGACCTGCGCAGCCCGCACGCCTATGCCGCCCTGCACATCGAGGGCTCGGTCAACATCGTCGACGAGGTGTTCGAGGACCTGCTCCGCGGCGGGCTCCCCTTCAGCAAGCGCACTCCCGTGCTGCTCGCCTGTCCCGTCGGGGAGAAGTCACTGCGCTACGCCGCCGCACTGACCCGGATGGGCCACCCGGACGTCCGCAGTCTGGCCGGCGGGATCGTCGCCTGGCGGGACGCGGGCGCACCGCTGGTGCGCGAATGAGCCCGGCGCGCCCGCTTCCCGCCCTGGAGCCCGAGAACCCGCTCTGGCAACGGGAGATGAGGGAACAGTTCCCCATCGTCACCGCGCATCCGGAGCTGGCATACCTCGACAGTGCGGCTACGTCACAGAAGCCACGTGCCGTACTGGAGGCCGTCCAGACCTATCTCACGACGTCGAACGCCAACGCCGGCCGCGGCACCTACCCCTGGGCCAACCGGACCACGGAACTGGTGGAATCGACGCGGGAGCGGGTCAAGGAGTTCCTCCACGACCCCGAACCGGGCCGCTCCGGCGTCCACTTCACCAGCGGCACCACCGAAGGGCTGCGTACCGTCGCCCGCGACTGGCTCGTTTCGTACCTCGTGGACGGGGACGAGATCCTCGTGCCGTACGCCGACCACCAGGCCAATCTCGACCCCTGGCTCGAGGCCGGCCGGCTGCTGGCCGAGCGCGGTGTCGAGGTCCGCGTACGAGCCCTGCCGTACCAGGCGGTCTCCGGTGACTACGACCACCGGGCCCTGGCCGAGGCCGTGGGCCCGCGTACCCGCTTCGTTGCCGCCACCCACGTCCACCACGTGTACGGCGGCGACATGAACGTGCACCGCATCCGCGCGGCGGTCGGGCCGGATGTCCCGATCTGCCTGGACGCGGCGCAGAGCGTCGGCCACGTGCCCGTCCACCTCGACGATCCGTCTCTGGACGTGGACTTCGTGGTCTTCTCGGGGCACAAGGCGATGGCTCTGCCCGGCTCGGGGGCGGTCTGGGCGCGTAACGCGCGAGGGCCGGTGTTCCGGCCGGGCGGCTGGCAGGGTACGCCCAACACGGCGGGCATCGCCTCCCTGCGGGCCGCGCTCGACTGGCTCGACGCGGCCGGAGTCGAGCGGATCGCGCGCTGGACTACCACGCTCACCACCCGGCTGACGGACCGGCTCGGGTGCCTCGGCCCGTACGAGGTCCTGGGCTGTCCGGCGAGCCTGGCTGCTGACTCCGCCCTCCCCGTCGCCCAGCGCCGCCACGGCATCGTCACCTTCCGGCACAGCGACATCCCGTCCGACGACCTCGGGTTCATCCTTTTCAGCCACGGTTTCATGGTGCGAGCCGACAGCCTCTGCCAAGCCGGCGCCGACGCCCGGGACGCTTCGGTGCGTGTGAGCCTGCACGTGTACAACACGGTGGAGGAGATCGACCGCCTGCTGACCGTCCTCACGTCGTTGGCATGAAACGCAACTGACAATCGTTTCCAGATGTAGATTGGTTCCCACCCGTGGACGGACGAGAGACGGATGGGGTGACGCAGGGGATGGGCGTGAGTATGGCGACCGCCAGGGTGTGGGTGGAGCGCTGGGAACGGCAACAGGAGCGGTACGCGGTGGACCGCGAGGAGCGGTTCACGGTGATCGGGGATGTTCTCGAGCACACCACAGCCGACCACGACCGCCCCCTCCTGCTCGATCTCGGGTGCGGGCCCGGCTCCCTGGCTGCCAGGCTTGCCGGCCGTTTCCCGGACGCGGAGATCGTCGCCACCGACATGGACCCCGTGCTGCTCGAACTGGGCAGGACCCACCACGCCGACGCCGCCCGCTACGTCGACACCGTCATCGGCGAGGAAGGCTGGGTCGAGACCCTCGGACTGGAACGCCCCCTGGACGCCGCCGTCTCCACGACCGCGCTGCACTACCTGCCGGAGCCGGCGCTGCTGCGCACATACCGCGCTCTCGCGTCCCTGCTTCGCCCCGGCGGTGTCCTCGTCAACGGAGACCACTTCCCGCCGGACGTGGTGACGTGCTCGGAGCTCACCGCCCATGTGGGCCGTCGCAGAACGGAGCGTGCGGGCGGCAGCTCACGGGAGGACTGGCGGTCCTGGTGGGACGCCGCGGCCCGGGAACCCGAACTGGCCGACCTGCTTGCGGAACGCCGACGGCGTCACGCCGACCACGCGGGGAGCGGAGGCGACGAGCAGGTCACGGTAGGCCGCCACGCCGCACTGCTGCGCCAGGCGGGCTTCGCTCATGTCATGCCTGTCTGGCAGTTCGGTGACAGCGCCGTACTGGTCGCGGTCATGGACCACCGGCGCGGAGCCCGGCCTCCCGTCGGGGCTCGGCAGCGGGAGGCGACCGCTTCAGAGAGCCAGACTCATGAGGATCTCGTCCCGGTCGTCACCGGGCGCCACCCGTAGCGCGCCCGGCCACCGGCCGACCTCGGTCCACCCCGCCTTGCGGTAGAACTCCTCCAACCCCAGCCCGGACCGCACGGCGAGCTGCAGCCGCTCCAGACTCATGTCGTCGCGCTCGACGCCTTGGGCGCCGCATCAGCGCGGCGCCCACACCCATGCCACGGAAGCGCACAGGTGTCTGGACATGGTTCACCACGCCGCAGTGCGCCACGAGAGGGTGCTGGTCGCGGCGCAGCAGCAGCCAGCCCGCGAGCGCGCCGTCCACGGTCGCCAGGAGGAGTCTGCTGCGCTCCGGGGACAGTCCACGTGCGATCCTCTCGACCGCAGGCCGGAGCGCCGGGGAGTGAAGGTCTGATGGCCAAGAAGAGCAAGGTCGCGCAGAACGAGAAGCGCAAGGCGACCGTCGAGCGGTACGCGGCCCGACGGGCGGAGCTGAAGGAGATCATTCGCCGACCGTCCTCCACCGACGACGAGCGCCGGGCCGCAGTGGTGGAACTGCGGCGCCAGCCCCGCAACGCCAGTGCGACCCGGGTGCGCAACCGGGACGGCGTGGACGGGCGGCCACGGGGCCACCTGCGGAAGTTCGGCCTCTCGCGTGTCCGCATGCGTGAACAGGCCCATGCCGGATTCCTTCCCGGCGTCACGAAGTCGTCCTGGTAACCCTGGCGCTCTTGCAGTAGACGGAGTCTGTGGCCGTGACTCGCCGGAGTTGAGGTCAGAGCCCCGCCCGGCGCCTGCCGTCCTCTCTGTGTCTCCGAGTCCTCTTGCGGGTTCTCCAGGCCAAGCGCCGGCCCAGGCCCCACGGGGGCGCCGGGTCGCAGGGCGGGGAAGCCGCCGTGACGGGGCTTCGGGCCGTAGATCTCAGCCCCGGCAGTATCGGCCCAGCATCTGAAGAGGCGTCCCCGCCCGCCCATGCGGAACTCGCACGCCCCGGTTCGTCGCTCGTGCGGCGGCGGGCCGGGGCGAGTGCAGCAGGTCCGCGACTGTCGTGGTGTCAGGGCAGGCGCAGGAGGTTGAGCCGGTAGCCGTCTGCTTGAGGGAGCCGCTGCGCAGCGAGCACGGACAGCATCTCCTGGTAGGGAGCCGGTAGTTCGTCGACGAGAGGGTGGGGGAGGCTCGTGAGTGTG
The DNA here is from genome assembly GCF_020982545.1 of Streptomyces sp. MNU76. GTDB lineage: Bacteria > Actinomycetota > Actinomycetes > Streptomycetales > Streptomycetaceae > Streptomyces. The sequence goes on from NZ_JAJKLK010000024.1 coordinate 324,353, forward strand.
TGCGACGCCAGTACGTGGACGCCGGGCCGCCAGGCGTCCAGCCCGGTCAGGTCGGGGCAGCACCAGTGCATCCGGGCCGCGACCTTGCTGAGGGCGTCGTGCTCTTCCTGGGTGTCGAAGAAGCCGGGACCGGCGGTGTCGAGTGCCAGCAGCGAACCTGGGAAGCGGTCGGAGAGCAGATCGACGACTCGACGGACATCGGACTCGTACAGGTAGGGCAGCACGGCCTCCGCCACGAGCAGGTACGGGCCGTCGGTCCGGGAGGCCACCTCGGCGGCCCATGCCTCGTCCGTCACCGACGCCGCGACCATCGTCCGCCGGGGTGTGTCCGCGAAGAAGGCCCTGCGCAGGTCGATCACGTCGGGAAGGTCGAGGTCGAACCACCTGACCCGACCGTTGTCGAGACGTTCGTAGCGAGTGTTCAGTCCGGTGCCGATCTCGACGACGGTCGCGTCGGGATGTGCGGCGAGGAAGTCCGCGACCCACCGGTCGAACAGGACGGTGCGCAACATCGCACCGGTGAGGCTGGGCAGGCCGTCGAAGCGTGCGAAGTCGTAGTCGATTCCGGCGACGATCTCCTCGGCCCGGGCGTCACGCAGCAGGGGAAACTCCTTGCGGTTCTCCATCGCCCGTGCGTACAGCGGGATGAGGAGGGTCTCCTGGACGGTCCCCAGTCGGGGCTGCTTCCTGTCCATGAATGGCCTCCCTGGTGCAGATGGTGTACCGGGCCGGACGGTGCCGTGGCTGCGACCACCGCCCGGCCCGGAGTTTCAGGGCCCCGTCGTGGCTATGAGGGGCTCGTGCTCGTGCGCGCAAACCTCGTCGAAGCCGTAGGTGTCCCAGGCGGGAAAGGGGTCGGAACGGGGGAGCCGCTCGTCCTCCCTCATGAGGCAGTCGGTCAGGGCCGCTTGCAGGGACGCGGCGTTCAGGTGGGTGCCGATGAACACGAGTTCCTGTGCGTAAGGACTCTCGGCGTCATGCGCGGAGGAGGGCTCGAAGCGTGCCACCGAGCCGGCCTGGGACCACAGCCCCGTCACACGAGGGCGGCTGGCCAGTGTGAAGAAGCCCTTTGACCTGAGCACCTGCCCGTAGGCGCCGCTGTCGAGTGACTCGTTCACGAACGTCCACAGGCGCCCGGGGTGGAAGGGCGTTCCCGACCGGAAGACGGTCGAGGAGATGCCGTACTCCTCCGTCTCGGGAACATGGTCGCCGTTGAGTTCCCTGACCCAGCCCGGGGCCTGCTGTGCTCGCTCCAGATCGAAGCGGCCGGTGCCCAGGACCTCGCCGACTGGTACGCGGCCCCGCACGGCCGGCACTACGCGGGCGGCAGGGTTGAGCCGCGCCAAGGTGGCCCGCAGCCGGTCGGCGGACGGGGCGTCGACGAGGTCGAGCTTGTTGAGGACGATGACATCGGCGAACTCGATCTGGTCCATCAGCAGGTCGCTGACTGTGCGTTCGTCGTCCTCGTACTGATCCAGGCCCCGTTCGACCAGTTCATCACCGCCGGCAAGCTCGGGCAGGAAGTTTGCGGCGTCCACGATCGTGACCATCGTGTCCAGCCGAGCCAGGTCGCCGAGGGTGGCGCCGTCGTCGCGGGCGAAAGCGAAGGTCGCGGCCACCGGCATGGGCTCGGAGATGCCGGAGGACTCGATGAGGAGGTAGTCGAAACGCCCCTCGCGCGCCAGCCGGTCCACCTCCTCCAGGAGGTCGTCGCGCAGGGTGCAGCAGATGCACCCGTTGGTCATCTCGACCAGGCGTTCCTCGGTGCGCGACAGGGCTGCCTCGCCGCCGCGCACCAGGGCGGCGTCGATGTTGATTTCGCTCATGTCATTGACGATGACGGCAACGCGCAAGCCCTCACGGTTTCCGAGGACATGATTGAGCAGGGTGGTCTTGCCGGCACCGAGGAACCCCGACAGGACAGTGACGGGTAGGCGCGCGGGAACGTGGGTCATGCGGTGTCAGCCCTCGGGGTGGAGCACGCCACGCTCGTACGCCTTGGCCAGCCGCTGGGGTACGCGGTACGGAACCCCGTCCACCGTGACCGTCACCAGCTGAGGCGTCACAGCCTTCCACTGCGCGCGACGGTGTCGGGTGTTGCTGCGCGACATCTTGCGTTTGGGTACGGCCATGAGGACCTCCTGTGTGAGTGAGCGAGGCAGACAGTACATGAAAATGGATGTCATTACATTGGTTGGTTGTCGAGGCCGCTCGAGGTGCGGGAAGGGAGGGTGTGCTAGGGGGTGTTTCGAAAGTCTTGTGCGGTGCCCGCGGTGTCCGGTGCGTGCTCTCGGCGTGCCGGACGAAAGCCCTCGTACTGGACGTACTTGGGGTTTCGGCCGGTGCAGCGAGAGTGCGTGCCGGGCGCCGTGGGTGCTGTGCGGGACTTCCGAAACACCCCCTAGAGGTCGCGGTGGGCTGACTTGGCGAGGGAGGACGCGTGGACCCGCTCGATGAGCGTCTTGCCGAGCTGCGCTCGTGCCTGCCCGCGCGAGCGGAGCTCCAAGGAAGGCGCCCCGGAGGCGGCGCTGGAGATGCTGCGCCAGGACCTGCTTCAGCACGTCAGTGGCCCGCGGTACGACGATGCGGCTCTATTGATGCTCCGGTACCGCTGACGTTTGCGGGCTCTCGCCAACGGTGTGCCGACATTGCAGGGTGCGAGGAGAAGGCCGCCCATGCCCAGCCGACGATGGCTTGGGCCTGGCTGCTCGTTGTCGTCCATGACCTGCGGGATGTGGGGTATTCGGCCGGGGCGCACAGCGGGGCGCACGCAATGATCTATGGCGGCGGGAAGGGCGGGTCGTACTGGTGACGAGCGCGGACGCGGTTTTCGCGTGGCTGGGGGTCGGAGCGTTGCTCGCGGCCGTGCTGCCTCGGGTCCTGTCCGGACGACCGCTGTCACTGCCGCTGGTCTTCCTGCTGTGCGGCATCGGCGTGTATCTGTTGCCTCTGCCACTGCCCGTGATCGACCCGGTGGATGACCGGGCGGTGGCCGAGCATGTCACCGAAGTCGTGGTGATCATCTCGTTGATGGGCGCGGGGCTGGCGCTCAACCGGCCTGTCGGGTGGCATCGGTGGGGCGCGACCTGGCGATTGCTGGGTGTCACCATGCCGTTGACGTTTCTGATCACCGCGCTGGTGGCCTGGTGGTTGCTGGACTGGCCGCCGGCCGCCGCGTTGTTGTTGGGGGCTGCCCTGGCGCCGACCGATCCGGTGCTCGCTGCGGAAGTGCGGGTGGGCGAGCCCACGGATGACGAGCACGACGAGGACGACGTGCGGTTCGCTCTCACCAGTGAGGCGGGCCTGAACGACGGACTGGCGTTTCCGCTGACCTACGCGGCCGTGGGGCTGGCCGCCGCCGCAGGCAGCGGCTGGTCGACCGAGTGGATCGGTCCGTGGGCCGCGCAGGACGTCGCGTACAAGTGCGCTGTCGGTGTGCTGGGCGGGCTACTGATGGGGCGGTTGCTCGGCTGGCTGTTCTTCCGGACACGATCAAGAGCGCTGCGGCTGTCTCAGCACCGGGAGGGCTTCGTCGCGCTGGGCGCCACCTTCCTGGCCTACGGAGTGACGGAGCTTGCCGGGGGTTACGGCTTCCTGGCGGTGTTCGTCACCGCGTGCGCCATCCGGTCCGCTGAGCGATCCCACGGCTACCACAACGTCCTGCACGACTTCATGGAGCAGGTGGAGCGCCTGATGACCGCAGCCGTGCTGTTCCTGCTGGGCGCCTTCATCGCGCTGGGCGGCCTGTCTGCCCTGACGTGGCGGGGCGCGATCACCGCATGCGCGGTGGTGCTGGTGATCCGGCCGCTGTCGGGGTGGGCCGGCCTGCTGCGGAGCTCCCTGGGAAGCCGGGAACGCTGGGTCGTCGCGGCGTACGGCGTCCGGGGGATCGGCTCGTTGTACTACCTTGCCTACGCCTTGGGCCACCATGGTTTTGCTCTCCCGGAGCGGGAGCTGTGGGCAGTGGTGACCTTCACCGTGCTGGCCTCAGTAGTACTGCACGGGATTACCGCAGGCCCGGTCATCGCCCGCCTGGACCGGCATCGAGACACCCGGTCCATGTAGCAGCCGCGATCTGTGCTGCAACCGCGGCGGCGCGTCCTTGTGAAGAAGGACGCTGACCTTGCCGAATGACGCCTACTGTGTGCGAGGGACGTCAGCCACTTCGGTCGCGCTCGTGCTCACCGTCCGACCCCAGGTCGGCTTCATCCAGGGCGACCTGTCTGAACGGGCTCGACATCACCCTTCTCGCCGAACCAGCGCGCGAGTTTGCCGCGCCGACCCACCGCCCGCAGTCGTCGTTCAGCCGCCTCACGGGTGTCCGGGGTGGTGATCAGAAGAAGCTCGTCGCCGCTGAGCAGCGGCGTGTCGTGCTGGGGGGACGAGGGTGGCACCGTCGCGGACGATCAGGGTGAGCACTGTCGGGGGAGGCAGCCGCAGTTCGAAGACGGCCACGCCGTTCAGGCGCGAGCCCGAGGGCACGGTCAGTGTCAGCAGGTCCGCGTCCAGGACGTCCAGCGGCGCGGGCTCCACCTGCACGTCCCGCAGCGCATCCGGACGGGTCAGGCCCAGAGCTCTGGCCGCGGCGGGCAAGGTGGGGCCTTGGATCAGGGTGAACAGGACTTGGCCTTTCGTCCGGTGCGGCGGTGGGGGTACCTTCCGGTCGAGCGCCAGCCGAGACTGGGGGAGCGTGCCGGGCGTCGCAGAGCAGAAGGGACTTCCGAAACACGCCCTAGCGGCGCGGCGCCGACCCGCACCGTCTGACCGGCCGCCGACACCGGTGGCAGTGGAGTGATGCGCACCGCCAGCCACACGGCGGCGAGCGCAAGAGCCGAAAGCCCGAGAACGTACAAGGCAGCGACCGACACGCGCCGCCGTATGCTGCTGGATCGCGGTGGGGCCGGTCGCTTCCGCCTCAACCTCAGTGCTCCCACTTCCGCTTCCCTGATGCGCTGCGGGCAACGGCCGGCATGGGTCGCGAGCGTGGTGAAGGGGGGAACGCGGACGGTGTAGGTCGCTGCTGTCCGCGCGGACCGGCAAGGTAGGAGGTGGGCACGACGACTCCGCCGTGCCCAGCGTTCTCCGGCCGATCATTGCCGGCGATCACTGCCTGGTCGGCGTCATTCGTCCGGTGAAGGGGAGGTGAGCCCTGGTTCGTCGGTGGCGTCGTCGTCGACGTAGGTGGGGCCGTCACGCGCTACCTCGGGTCTTGACTCGGTTACCTCAGGGCTCCAGCCGGAGGGCTCTCTCAGCTTGTTGGGCGTACCGGCCTACACGGGTGCGGCCGAATGCGCAACTCTCCGGTTCGTCACCGAACTGTCGGGGATACACGAACAGCAAATTCAGGGCATGGCGTGGGAGGACGAGGCGCTAATCGGGGTGGCGTGACGTGATGGCGTCCGGCTGTGGCGCTGACGTCAGGCAACGGAGTTCGGCGCGGAAGGAGGCCATCAGGCCGAAACCGGACCGGCCGCGGGCCGACACGCGTTGGCCTATGAGTCCACATCCCGGCGCCAAGCACGATGGAACCATTTGGGAGCGCGCAGTGTGGCGCGCGGCTGTTTTCCCGGGGCGGCGGCACGAGCCTGGCGGGAGAGTGTTGCAACACCGCCGTGGTGCTGGACTGGAGCAGGTACTGCAACCGGCTGCTGTCCGTGGGCACCGACAACCGGCGGTGCGTGGTCGAGCCGGGCATCATGCTGGACGACTTGAACCGGCAGTTGGCCGCGTACGGCCTGCAATACGGGCCCAGGCCGGCCACCCACCCGAACTGCACCCTCGGCGGGATGATCGGCAACAACTCGTGCGGGTCGACAGCCCAGGCGTACGGGAAGGTCGTCGACAACCTCCACCGCCTTGAGGTCCTCACCTACGGCGGAAGCCGCTTGTGGGTCGGCCGGACGAGTGAGGCCGAGCTGGAGCGGCTGATGTCCGGCGGCGGACGGGAGGCGGAGCTTCACCGCGGGATGGTCGCGCTGCGGGACCGGTACGCAGGCCAGATCCGTGAGCGCTATCCCGACATCCCACGCCGGGTATCCGGCTTGGACCTCGACTCGCTCCTGCCCGAGCGAGGCTTCGATGTCGCCGGGCTGCTGACCGGTTCGGAATCCACGCTGGTCACGGTTCTGCGAGCGGAGCTGGAGCTGGTGCCCGTGCACGCACCACGTGCCCGCGGTCCTGGAGCACGAGCCCATGACGCTGGAAGGAGTGGACCACCAGCTGATCCACTACCAGCAGAAGAAGCATCTCAACCCGGAGGCGTTGCGGATCCTGCCGGGCGGCCGGGCGTATCTCTTCGTGCAGTTTGCGGGGGACACGTGCGTCATGATCACCCGCGCCCGCGAGTGGGGCTGGTCCCGGGTCGGCAGGGCGGCCCGTTGCCGCGTCACTGTGGGCTGCACGGGTAGACCATGATGCGCTAAGCGCCCACTGGGTGAGATGTGCGAGGGAGGGGTGGGCGGTGCCCGACCCGTACGTACGACAGGGGAGCCCTGTATCCGCCATGTCGCCGCCTCCCAGCAGCGATACTGGATGCATGGACACGACGATCACCGCCCCCCGCGCCGAGGTGTTGCGGGACCGTTACCGCAGCCGACTGCCCGAGCGCTTGCAGGAGCTGGCCGGCCCCGTCGAGGGCAACGTGGACCTGCCGCTCCACATCGTCTGGTCCGGGCGGACGAGCTACAGCCTGGACCGTCCGAAGTCCCGCATGACGCTCTACCGGACCGTCCTCGCCGAAGGACTGAGTGAGGACCTGGTGGCCCTCCTGCACCACCGGCTGCTCATCGAGCAGTGGCCCGTGCTGCGGCGCTTGATCAGTCCCTACATCCGCGAGGTCTGGGAGGACGCCTTCCCCGAGCTGCTCCGCACCGCTCGGGCCGGCACGACCGCCGAATGAAGCTCACTCCACTCCACGAGCGTCTCCTCGCCGACATTCTCGACCGCGGCTCCCCTACCCTCTGGTCCTCACCGGCGGATACGCCGTGCAGGCCCACGGCCCGGTCGAACGCTTCAGCCGCGACCTCGACGTCGCTACCGAGAACCCCGCTCCGATGCAGGAGATCGTCGCCTCACTCACAGCAGGTCTCAGCGCGCGCGGATGGCGGACCACGCACGTCCAGACCGATCCGCTCAGCGGCCGGTTCCTCGTCACCGATCCGGAAACCGGCGAGGAGTGCGAGGTCGACGTCCTCAAGGAGGCATTTTGGGCTCCGCCCGCCCAGACCCCCTACGGCCCCGTTCTTTCCCTCGACGACGTGATCGGCACCAAGGTCCGTGCCCTCGCCGACCGCGGCACCGTCCGCGACCTCATCGACGTCCAGGCCGCATCCCGCCACCGCTCCACCGCCGACCTCGAATCCCTGGGCCGCCGTCGCGCCCATGACGAGTTCAGCCTCGAGGACCTCCGAGACCGGCTCGTCGGCGCGGACTGGTACGAGGATGAGGACTACACCGCGTACGGGCTCACCTCCCGGCAGATCGAAGAACTCAAGGCGTGGGTGCTGGAGTGGGCGGAGGATCTGGGTGTGCGGATTCATGACGAGAGTGCCTGAGAGGCGGTCACACGTCCGTCCTCTCTACCGCCGTTGCGACGAGAGGAAGCGGTGTGGCCACCGCTTCGGCGTGGGCCGAGGTGGAGGCCAGCTGCTCGGCGGAGGTGGCGGAGTCGCTGTGGTTGCCCTTGCAGGCGAGGGGGATGACGAGGGACGGCTCGCCCGGCCGCCAGACCTCCGCGAAGTACTGGGGACGATAGCGGTACTTCACCTTCTCGCCCTTGTCCCTGCTGGTGAGGGCTCAGCCCGCGCGTAACGTCGTGTCAGCGGGGCCGATCGTCACTGAGTGGTCGGGGAAGCGGCTGTGCAGCATGTGCTCGGTGAGTGTGAGCGCGAAGCCGATGCCGAGTTCGCCGGACTGCAGTGACTTGTAGTGGTCCGCGATGCGGTGGCCTTCGTCGGTGAGGCCGAGGAAGGAGTTGCGACCGCCGGCCAGGGCCTGGGTGTACTTGAGCGCGCCCCAGTGCTCCGCCAGTCCCCGGACCGCACCACGCCACGACGGGGCGGTGGCCCGGGCGAGGGTGTGGAGGACGTCCCAGAGGGTCACTTCGAGCTGCCGGGGCAGCTCCGTCTGCGGGATCGGGACGAGGTCGGGCTTCCGGCGGAGCGTCTCGTCCTCGTTCTCCTTCCGCTTCTTGTCGTCCGCCGCGATGGCGGAGCTTCCACCTTCCCGACGAGCGCCACGTCGGAGTGGGCGGAGACGTTCGACGGCTGGGTCAGGTCCTGGAGCACTTCCTCGGTCGGCTTCAACAGCTCTCCTCACGACGTGCACGGGCGATTCACCATTGGCTGGACCGTACGGAAGGGAGGAGCGGCGCACGCAAGTGCGCAGGGGCGCGTGACCTGGGCTTCGGCCCGGGCGGGCCGGTGTCGGGGCCTTGGCCCCGCCTCGCTCGCGAGTTCCACGCTGCCGAGGAGCCTCGGGCGGGCGGCAGGCAGCGAGCCGGCTTCCGGGGCGGTCGACCGGCTGGTGGCCAAAGGGGCCGTGTTCCATGAACCAGAGTGCTGTCGGTGCCCGACAGGTCAGTGGTGCGTGGACGCACGTCGTCCGTACGTACAGAGCAGTCTCCGCATGTTTGATGGTTCATCAGGCAAGTCAGCATCCGGTCAGCATGAGTCGCCGGGCCTTCCCGAGGGACTCTCTGTACAGGCGTCGGTGACGGCGCGAAAGCCCAGGCAGGAAGTCGTCTCGCCTGACCGGAGCGATGTTCCTCACAAACATCGAACGGGGGTGTCGGTGTAAGGTCGAGACCGCCCTTGACCTGCACAAAGCAGGCAGGGAGCCGCCTTCCAGGAGTCCAACATGCTGCGCACCATGTTCAAGTCCAAGATCCACCGCGCCACCGTCACCCAGGCCGACCTGCACTACGTCGGGTCCGTGACCATCGACGCCGAGCTGCTCGACGCCGCCGACCTGCTGCCGGGCGAGCTCGTGCACATCGTCGACATCACCAACGGAGCCCGGCTGGAGACCTACGTCATCGAGGGCGAGCGGGGCTCCGGCGTGATCGGGATCAACGGGGCCGCGGCCCATCTCGTCCATCCCGGGGATCTGGTGATCATCATCAGTTACGCTCAGGTCTCCGACGCCGAGGCCCGCGCCCTGGAGCCCAGGGTCGTGCACGTGGACCAGGACAACCGGATCGTGGCGCTGGGCTCGGACGCCTCCGAGCCGGTGCCGGGTTCGGACCAGCGGCGCAGCCCGCAGGCCGTCACCGTCTGAGGCCCGGGGGCGACCACCGTCCGAGACCTCGGGCGGGCGACCGGCGTCCCCGATCCGCACGCGAGGAGTGCCATGAGCGACGTACAGATCCGTGACGACCGGGTGGCCGGCCGGCTGGAGGCCTTCGCCGGCGACGAACTGGCCGGTCACATCCAGTACTTCGTCCTCGCCTCCCCGCGGGACGCGCTCGTCCCGGTCCACACGATCGTCGAGTCCGCGTACGAGGGGCGGGGCATCGCGGGCTCGCTGGCCCGGGAGCTGTACGGCATCGCGGCCGGCGAGGGCGTCGTGGTCGCCCCCCTCTGCCCGTACGTCGTGAAGTGGGCCGAACGCCACCCCGAGGAGGCCCCGGCCGCCGATCCGGAGCTGCTGCGGGCCGCGAAGGACTGGTTGATCGCCCACCCTGAGGGCTTCTGAGGGACCCCTCGGCGGGCGCGGTCGCGCCTCGCCCGCCGACCGGGTGACTGCCCGTGCGGGCGACGGGTACCCGTGGCATCAGTCCATGGCCGACGTATCCCTGGCTGGAGGACGCGATGACGCATCCCGACCCGGACCCCGTGAAGCCCGGCCCCACTCCGGGCCCGGGCCCCGACCGCCGGAACCCTTCCGGAGCCCCTTCCCCGACCCGTCCCCACCCCGATCCCCGCCCCACCCCGGAACCGGACCCCATTCCCAACCCTCCGGGCCCGGATCCGGTCCCGGGCGAGCCCAGGCCGGGGCCACTGTCGTAGCGGAGTGGTGGACAGACCAGTGGCCCGGCGTGAACTGCTCACACCGGGCCACATCAACGAGCTTCAGGGGCGCGGGGCTGTGACATGTGCGGCTCCGCCGCGCGGGCGCCACCAGCCACAACCGAGCTGCGGCCGCCAACCGGTCAGCACCCCGACCCCTCGCGCGGTCCTCGGTCGGTCGACCTCAGGCCTCGACCTCACCGCGGCCCTGCCCCCACAGCGTGTGGAACGACCCCTCCCGGTCCACCCGGCGGTACGTGTGCGCCCCGAAGAAGTCCCGCTGCCCCTGCGTGAGCGCCGCGGGCAACCGCTCGGCGCGCAGCGCGTCGTAGTACGCCAGCGCCGCCGCGAACCCGGGCGTCGGCACACCCTGCCGCGTCGCGGCGACCAGCACCTCGCGCCAGTCGTCCTGCGCCGCCGCGATCTCCTGGGCGAACGTCTCGTCGGAGAGCAGGCTCGGCAGGTCGGGCCGGGCGTCGTAGGCCGCGCGGATCCGGTCCAGGAACGCCGCCCGGATGATGCAGCCGCCACGCCAGATCGAGGCGACCTTGCCCAGGTCGATGTTCCAGTCGTACTCGTCGCGCGCGGCGTCGATCTCGTGGAAGCCCTGGGTGTACGACACGATCTTGGAGGCGTACAGCGCCTGCTCGACCCGGTCGGCGAAGGCACCCGCCTCGGCCGCGCTGAGCGGGGTGGCCTTGGGGCCGGCCAGCGAACGCGAGGCGTCGCGCAGCGCGGCGTGACCCGACAGGGAGCGCGCGAAGACGGCCTCGGCGATTCCGGACACCGGAACGCCCAGGTCCAGCGCGATCTGGACGGTCCAGCGGCCGGTGCCCTTCTGCTCCGCCTGGTCGACGACCACGTCCACGAACGGCTTGCCGGTGGCCGTGTCCACGTGCGCCAGCACCTCGGCCGTGATCTCGATCAGGTACGAGTCGAGGCGCCCGGTGTTCCAGGTGCGGAAGATCTCGGCGATCTGCGCGGGGGTGTAGCCGGCCACGTCGCGCAGCAGCTGGTACGCCTCGCCGATCAGCTGCATGTCGGCGTACTCGATGCCGTTGTGGACCATCTTCACGAAGTGCCCGGCGCCGTCCGGACCCACGTGCGTGACGCAGGGCGCGCCGTCGGCGGCCTTCGCGGAGATCTTCTCCAGCATCGGGCCGAGGGAGTCGTACGACTCGACCGGGCCGCCGGGCATGATGCTCGGGCCGTTGAGCGCGCCCTCCTCGCCGCCGGAGATGCCGGCGCCGACGAAGTGGATGCCCTGCTCGCGCAGCGCGGCCTCACGGCGGCGGGTGTCGGCGAAGTGCGCGTTACCACCGTCGATGATCATGTCTCCGGGCTCCAGGAGCGGCGCGAACTCCTCGATCACCGCGTCCGTCGGGCCGCCCGCCTTCACCATGACGACCAGGCGCCGGGGGCGCTCCAGCGCCTGGACGAAGTCCTTGGCGGTCTCGGCCGCGATGAAGTCGCCCTCGTGCCCGTGCTCCTTGATCAGCGCGTGGGTCTTCGCCGCGGAGCGGTTGTGGACCGCGACCGTGTAGCCGTTGCGGGCGAAGTTGCGGGCGAGGTTGCTCCCCATGACCGCGAGGCCGGTGACGCCGATCTGGGCTGAAGTGCTCATACGGTTGGCTCCTATGGATCCTGATATCGGTGGTGCCGTTCCTGCTCGCCAGTATTGTCCTTCCGGCCATCCTGACGTGCACCGGCCCCGTCCGCACTGCGCGGCCTGCCGGGCTTGAGTACGCAGGAAGAGCCCTACCTGCCTCAATGGGGCGCGCAACCCGATGCGTTGCGCGCCGTCCCTGGTCACTCGCGCGCCGGACGGGAGCACTTACGCGCCGGATCAGGTCGCTTACCCGCCACACACGGGACGGGAGCGGCTGAATTTTCGTCTTGTCCTGGCCGGTTCGTGGCGCTTACTTTTGCGGCTCACTGCATAGGCGAGGGGGATACTCCATGGCCGTACGCGGTCGGCACCGGCGGTACCAACCGAACAGGATCAACCGCGCCTCACTCACCGTCACGGCGGGCGGCGCGGGGATGGCGCTCCCGCTGATGGGCACCGGCGTCGCGGAAGCGGCCGATGTCGAGACCTGGGACAAGGTCGCGGCATGTGAGTCCACCAACGACTGGAACATCAACACAGGCAACGGCTACTACGGCGGCCTGCAGTTCAGCCAGTCCACGTGGGAGGCCTTCGGCGGTACGGCGTACGCCGCCCGCGCGGATCTGGCCACCAAGGAACAGCAGATCGCGATCGCCGAGAAGGTCCTCGACGGCCAGGGCCCCGACGCCTGGCCCGTCTGCTCGCAGCGCGCGGGCCTCACCCGCGGCGGCGACGGGCCCACCCGCCAGATCGAGGACGTGAAGCCCCAGACCACGCCCCAGTCGCAGGCCGGCAAGGTCGAGATGTACACCGTGGTCCGTGGCGACACCCTCTCCGAGATCGCCGACTTCCAGGACGTCAGGGGCGGTTGGCGCAAGCTCTACGAGGCCAACCGCAGGACCATAGGGTCCGACCCGGACGTGATAATCCCTGGCCAGCGCCTGAGCCTGCACACGGCCGGCCAGAAGAAGGAACAGAAACAAGATCAGAAGCACGAACAGAAGCAGGAGAAGAAACAGGAGAAGAAACAGGAAAAGAAGCAGGGCCAGAAGGAGCAGAAGCAGCAGGCGTCCGACAAGCGGCAGGAGTCGGCGTCCCTCGTCGCTCCCGTGAGCGCTTCCCTCGGCACCCCCTACCGCGCCTCCGGCTCCTCCTGGTCGAAGGGCTACCACACGGGCGTCGACTTCCCCGTGTCGACCGGCAGCACGGTCAAGTCCGTGGCTGCGGGGGAGGTGGTCACCTCGGGCTGGGGCGGCTCCTTCGGCTACCAGGTGGTGATCCGGCACGCCGACGGCCGGTACACGCAGTACGCCCATCTGTCGGCGATCTCCGTGAAGGCCGGGCAGAACGTGAGCGCCGGCCAGCGCATAGGCCGGTCCGGTTCCACGGGCAACAGCTCGGGCCCGCATCTGCACTTCGAGGTGCGGACGGGGCCCGGCTTCGGCAGCGACATCGATCCGATCGCCTATCTACGGGCGGGAGGGGTTCGGATCTAGCGTGGTGCGGGAGGCCCGGTCCGGGCCTCCCGCTCAGGATTTCACGTGGTCGCGATGCCGGTCCAGGAGTGCCCTCGGCATGTACGGCCCGCCGTGGAAGGGTAGCGGCAGCAGGTTGCCGGGCAGGGCGTCGTCCTCGTACTCCGGCTTGTACTCCGGCGTCCGCCCGAGGAACGGGGCCGGTACGACCACGGACTTGTCCAGGTCGATCCCGCCCTCGACCCTCTCCGGCGCCCCGAAGGTCTGGTGCGGCAGACCCGCGAGCAGCTTCTCCACGGTGAGCGACTCCGGGTCGACGCCGACCGCCGCACGCCCGGGGACCGCCGCCGGTTGCCCGACGGACGGGACCGGCCGTCGCTCGTCGTCCCGCTCCGTCCGCACCTCGTCGCCGAGCCGCTCGGTGGTCAGCAGGATCAGACCGCCCGCCGCGACGACACCGCAGCCCAGGGCGAGCAGGGTGCCGGTCGTGCCGTAGCGGAACGTCTCGCCGAACATCGTGATGCCGACCGCGGCCGCCACCACCGGGTTCACCACGGTCAGGGTGGCGAGCGGGGCCGCCAGGCCGCCGCCCCGGTAGGCGGCCTGGGACAGCAGCAGACCGGCCGTCGCGAAGACGCCGATGACCGCGAGGGTCGGCAGGTCGGCGAGCGCGACGCCGTCCGTCCAGTCGACGGTGGCCGTCTTGGTGAAGACCGAGGACATGCCGAACGCGACACCGGAGGCGACCGCGAGCAGAATGCTGCGGACCGCCGGGTGCCGGTGCACGGCGCGTGCCGCCACCATCAGCGTGGCCACCGCGCCCCCGCTGACCACGCCGACCAGCACCCGCTGGATGTCGCCCAGCGACTGGGCGTCGGCCGAGCCGACCAGGGAGAGCAGACCCGCGAGACCCACCGTTGCCATGATCGCGCCCCGCCAGGCCGTCGCACCGGCCCTGCGGCCCACGAAGAGCGCCGCCATGGGCAGGGCGAAGACGATGGTCAGCGCGCCGAGCGGCTGCACCAGGCTCAGCGGGCCGTAGGCCAGAGCCACCACGTGCAGCAGCCCGCCGAGGCCGTTGAGGCCGACGGCGGCCCACCACCCCGGCCGGCGCAGCGGCGCGTAGGACTGGCCGGGCAGGGACACCGCGACGCGCTCCTGGACGATCGCCCCGCCCGCGTAGGCCACGGCGGAGACGAACGACAGCAGTACGGACAACGCGAGGGCGCTCATGTGCGGCTCCTCAGCGAGGCGCGGGGGCTCCAGCCCCGGCGCGGTGAACGCTCGGCTCTCATGGTGACCACGATGCCTCGGATGGGCGTCGGCGTCGTCGTACCTCAGCACTCAATAGGTCCTACTGCCGTTGGAGTACGAGGGGCCCGTCGTCATCCCTGAGGGGGGCGACACGGGGTGCACTCCACCGGCTGGACAAGGACCCGGCCCCTGGTACTACTCGTCCTCGTGGATCACGACCCCGGCCTCGGCGCCCTCTCGTCCCTCGGCGGCTTCTTCGTACTACGCACGGGGCGACCACCGCACGACGGTCCGCCGACGCTCGCGGAGGCCTACGCGGCACGGGATGCCGATGTGGAACCGGAGGTTTACGCGAATCCGGTAATTTTCCGTGTCCGCAAGGTCGCCCGCAGTCTCCGGGCGCCCGAGCTCCGGGTGGCCGCGTCCATCGCCCACCTCGGCTTCACCGCCCGCCTGTGGTCGGTGGCCCTGGGGTCGGCCGCCCTGTACGGCCGCGTCCCCGACCTCGACCCCCGTCTCCTGCGCTGGGACGCCGACGCGAGCGCCCCCGACGAACTGTGGCTGGCGGAGGTGCGCGGCCTGCCCGCCGAGCGGATTGGCGAGGTCGTACGGGAGGGCCATCTGGTACCGCTGGCGGCGGCCCTCCGTGCTCAACTGCCGCTTTCCGAGCGGCTGCTGTGGGGGAACGCGGCCTCCGCGCTGATGGGCGCCGTGCGTCAGATCGACCGGTGGGCGGCCGTCAACGGCCGTACCGAGGTGGCGAGTCGGGCACGGGCACGCGCCGCCGAGCTGTTCGCGCACCCCACCCTGGCCGGCACGCTCGACCCGGCCACCCGTCGCCGCCGCAGCTGCTGCCTCTACTACCGGCTGCCCGGCGGCGGACTGTGCGGCGACTGCTGCTTCGACCGGCCACCCGGTACCGACGCCCGCCCCGACCCTCGCTCCTGACCCCGGAGCGTGCGCCCGCGCGAACATCGTGGTCTTCCCCAACTGACCCTTCTGGGTGACCATGTGGGAACCAGCCGCTGAGACAGGGGGTTCCGGGTGCGAGTCGGCCTGCTGACCCGGGAGTATCCGCCCGACGTCTACGGCGGCGCGGGCGTCCATGTCGAGTTCCTCGCCCACGAGTTGCGATCCCTGGTCGATCTCGACGTGCACTGCTGGGGAGAGGGCGCCGCCGGTGGTGTCGTGCGCCACCGGCCCTGGTCCGCGCTCGACGGCGCCAACGACGCGCTGCGCACCTTCTCCGTGGACCTCTCCGTCGCCGCCGGCCTCCAGGGCCGCGAACTGGTCCACTCGCACACCTGGTACGCCAACCTGGCCGGCCACCTCGGCAAACTGCTGCACGGTGTCCCACACGTGATGACCGCCCACTCGCTGGAACCGCTGCGCCCCTGGAAGGCCGAGCAACTCGGCGGCGGCTACGCCCTGTCCAGCTGGGCCGAGCGCACCGCGATCGAGTCCGCCGACGCGGTGATCGCCGTCTCCGGCGCCATGCGCGACGACATCCTCGGCTGCTACCCCGCCCTGGACCCGGCGCGGCTCCATGTCGTGCACAACGGCATCGACACCTCGCTCTACCGGCCGGACCACGGAACGGACGTCCTCGACCGCCTCGGCGTCGACCCCGGCCGTCCGTACGTCCTGTTCGTCGGCCGTATCACCCGGCAGAAGGGCGTGCCCCACCTGCTGCGCGCCGTGCGGGACATCGATCCGGCCGCGCAGGTCGTGCTCTGCGCGGGCGCCCCCGACACCCCGGAGATCGACCAGGAGTTCCGCGACCTCTTCGCGGAACTGAGCCGCGTGCGCAAGGGCCTGCTCTGGATACCGCAGATGCTGCCCCGCCCGGACGTGATACAGCTTCTCACCCATGCGGCGGTGTTCGTCTGCCCGTCGGTGTACGAGCCGCTCGGTATTGTCAACCTGGAGGCCATGGCATGTGGGACGGCCGTGGTGGCCTCGCGGGTCGGAGGTATACCGGAAGTGGTGGAGCACGGTGTCACGGGCCTCCTCGTACCGACCGATGACGACTTTGGAGACGGACTGGCCCGGGCCCTGGACTCGGTGCTCGCCGACCCCGCGACGGCCGCCCGGATGGGCGAGGCCGGCCGGGAGCGCGCGGTGCGGGAGTTCGGCTGGGACGCGGTGGCCCGGCGGACCGTCCGGCTTTATGAGGAAGTCCTCGAACAGGGGTAGTCACAGAGCAGTCAGGATCAGCGTTCGGCACGACCGGGCGTAGAGGGGCGGCGGCATGCGGCGCGGTGGACCTTCGGTGCTGGGAATCGTACTGGCGGGCGGTGAGGGCAAGAGGCTGATGCCTCTCACGGCCGACCGCGCGAAACCAGCGGTGACCTTCGGCGGTACGTACCGCCTGGTGGACTTCGTCCTGTCCAATCTCGTCAACGCGGACATCCTGCGCATCTGCGTGCTCACGCAGTACAAGTCGCACTCGCTCGACCGGCACATCACCACGACCTGGCGGATGTCGAGCCTGCTGGGCAACTACGTCACCCCGGTCCCGGCCCAGCAGCGGCTCGGCCCGCGCTGGTACCTGGGCAGCGCCGACGCCCTCCTGCAGTCCCTGAACCTGGTCCACGACGAACAGCCCGAGTACGTGGCCGTGTTCGGCGCCGACCACGTGTACCGCATGGACCCCCGCCAGATGCTGGCGCAGCACATCGAGGGCGGCGCGGGTGTGACGGTGGCCGGTATCCGGGTGCCGCGCGGGGAGTCGTCCTCCTTCGGAGTGATCACGCCCGGCTCCGACGGCCGGACCGTCGAACGCTTCCTGGAGAAGCCGGCCGACCCGCCGGGCCTGGTCGACGACCCCGAATGCGTGTTCGCCTCGATGGGCAACTACATCTTCACCACCAAGGCCCTGGTGGAGGCGCTCCAGCGGGACGCGGAGGACGAGGACTCCGTCCACGACATGGGCGGCTCGATCCTGCCCCAGCTCACCGAGCGGGGGGAGGCCCAGCTGTACGACTTCAGCGCCAACCACGTGCCGGGCGAGACCACCCGTGACCAGGGCTACTGGCGGGACGTCGGCACCCTCGACGCCTACTACGACGCCCATATGGACCTCATCGCCGAGCGCCCCGCCTTCAACCTCTTCAACCGCAGCTGGCCCATCTACACCAGCTCGGGCCAGCTCTCCCCGGCCCGTTTCAACGCGGGCGGGATGGCGAGTGAGTCGATCATCAGCGCGGGCTGTCTGATCCGCGGCCAGGTCACACGGTCGGTGCTCTCCCCGGGGGTCGTCGTGGACCCGGGCGCGGTCGTCCAGGGCTCGGTCCTGCACGACAACGTCCACATCGGGCGGGGCGCGGTCGTCCGGGGAGCCGTGCTCGACAAGAACGTCCAGGTGCCCCCGGGCGCCACCATCGGAGTCAACCCCGAACGGGACGCCGAGCTGTACACCGTCTCCCGGGGCGGGGTCATCGCGTTGGGCAAGGGGCAGCAGGTGTCGTAGGCCGGGCACCTAGCCCTTCAGGGTGACCGCAGTGCACACAGATGTCCCATGGGTCCCGCCTTTTCTCGGAGGCGGGACTTAACCTGTTGTTAACTGTGCGTAGCTTGATCGCACTTGACCGTAATCGGGCAACGGCGATTGACTACCGACTCACCCGTCGTCGACGCGAGGCAAGCCATTGACTTCTGACCTGCTCGCCCCCCTCGACCTTGCGTTCTGGAACATCGAGTCCGCCGAACACCCCATGCACCTGGCCGCCCTCGGCGTCTTCACGGCGAACTCGCCCACCGCGGGCGCGCATGCCGCCGAGCTGCTCGCCACGCGGGCCGCCGCGGTGCCCGCGCTGCGGATGCGGATCCGGGACGTGTGGCTCCCGGACGTCCGGCTGCCCCTGGCGTTCGGCGGCGCGACCCGGGAGCCCGTCGCCGACTTCGAGCCCTTCGACCACGTACGGCTGCACGCGCCGGCCGCCGACTTCCACGCCGTGGCCGGACGGCTGATGGAGCGCCCGCTGGAGCGCGGCCGGCCGCCCTGGGAGGCGCATGTGCTGCCGGGGGAGGACGGCACCTCCTTCGCCGTGCTCTTCAAGTTCCACCACGCCCTCGCCGACGGACTGCGCGCGCTGACGCTCGCCGCCGCCGTCATGGACCCCATCGACATGCCCGCGCCCCGACCCCGCCCCGCCGAGCCTCCCCGCGGCCTCCTCGACGACGTACGCAAACTCCCCGACCTGGTCAGGGGCACCCTCTCCGACCTCGGGCGCGCCCTCGACATCGGCGCCTCCGTCGCCCGCACCACGCTCGACGCGAGCCTCGGCGCCCGGTCCCCGGCCGCGCTGACCTCCGGGGCGAGCGGCACCCGCCGTACCGCCGGGGTGCTCGTGGACCTCGACGACGTGCACCGGATCCGCAAGACCGTCGGCGGCACCGTCAACGACGTCCTCATCGCCGTGGTGGCGGGCGCGCTGCGCCGGTGGCTGGACGAGCGCGGGGACGGCAGCGAAGGGGTCGCGCCCCGGGCGCTGATCCCGGTCTCCAAGCGCCGACCGCGCACGGCGCACCCGCAGGGCAACCGGCTCTCCGGGTACCTGATGAAACTGCCGGTGGACGATCCGGACCCGCTGCGCCGGCTGCGTACCGTGCGAGCGGCGATGGACCGCAACAAGGAGGCGGGGCCCAACCGGGGCGCGGGCGCGGTGGCCCTGCTCGCCGACCACGTGCTGCCGCTCGGTCACCGGCTCGGAGGGCCGCTGGTCAGTCAGGCCGCGCGCCTCTGGTTCGACATCCTCGTCACCAGCGTCCCCCTGCCCAGCCTCGGCCTCCGGCTCGGCGGCTGCCCGCTGGCCGAGATCTACCCCCTCGCTCCGCTGGCCCACGGGCAGTCCCTCGCCGTGGCCGTCTCCACGTATCGGGGGAGCGTCCACTACGGGCTGGTCGCCGACGGGGAGGCGGTCCCGGACCTGGAGCGGCTGGCTGGGGCGGTGACGCGGGAGGTGCGGGAGCTGTTGGCGGCGTGTGAGGTGTGACGGGTGGAGGTGCGTGGTCGGGTGCGGGCCCGGTGGGGCTTCTCGCGCAGTTCCCCGCGCCCCTCAAAGCAACGGCCCCTGCGGGCCCGAAAAGCACGGGGCGCAGCCCCTGCTTTTCAGGGGCGCGGGGAACTGCGCGAGAAGCCCCCACCGGACCCGCACCCGAATTTTGGTCACCACGCCTCCGCTCCGTACAATTTCCCGTTCGACAGCGGATGCGGCCGGCGCGCCGCACGTGATCAGGGAAACGGCAGCGCGATGACGGTGACAGAGGACGGCCCCGCGACCACGGACGAGGTCGTGTACGGCCCCGGCATCGACCCGGACCGGCTCGCCGTGTGTCTCAGCGTGCTGGAGGAGCTCGACAAGCTGGACGTCGACCACCCGGACGCGATCGCCGTGCGCCGGGCGACCGCCGGCGTCTACCGCACGGTCAAGCAGCGCCGCCGCCAAGAACGCCGCGCCGCCAAGACCGCCCACGACAAGGCGGTCACCGAGGCCACGGCGACCGGCTCAGCCCAGCGCATCGACGACGAGACCGAGGGCATCCTGCCGTCGTCCGTCACGGAGGCGGGGAAGATCGCGGGGATACTCCAGCGCCCGCGCTCCTGCTACACCTGCAAGACCCGGTACGTGGAAGTCGACTACTTCTACCACCAGCTCTGTCAGGACTGCGCCGCCCTGAACCGCGCCAAGCGCGACGTCCGCGCCGACCTCACCGGCAAGCGCGCCCTGCTCACCGGTGGCCGCGCCAAGATCGGCATGTACATCGCCCTGCGCCTGCTGCGCGACGGCGCGCACACCACGATCACCACCCGCTTCCCCAAGGACGCCATCCGCCGCTTCAAGGCCATGGACGACTCGGGGGACTGGATGCACCGGCTGGAGGTCGTCGGCATCGACCTGCGCGACCCGGCGCAGGCCGTCGCCCTCGCCGACCAGATTGCCGAGGCCGGCCCCCTCGACGTCCTCATCAACAACGCGACCCAGACCGTACGCCGGCTGCCCTCCGCGTACGCCGCCCTGGTGGACGGGGAGAGCGCCCCGCTGCCCGCCGGGGAGCTCCCCGCGCACCACGTCATCGGCGCCTTCAACTCCGGCGCCGTCGGTGATCTCGGCGGGCCCGCCGCGCTGCCCGTCGGCACCGGCGGCCTCGACGCGCAGCAGGTCGCCGACCTCGCCCTGGTCGCGGGCAACGCCAGCGTCGCCCGGCACCTCGACGGCACCGCCATCGACGCGGGCGGTCTCGTCCCCGACGTCGTCGACACCAACACCTGGGTGCAGACCATCGAGCAGATCTCGCCGGTGGAACTGCTGGAGACCCAGCTGTGCAACTACACGGCGCCCTTCATCCTGATCAGCAAGCTCCGCCCGGCCATGGCCGACGCCGCCCGCAAGGCGAGAAGCGGACGCGCGTACGTCGTGAACGTCTCGGCGATGGAAGGCGTCTTCGGCCGTGGCTACAAGGGCGCGGGGCACCCGAACACCAACGCAGCCAAGGCCGCGATGAACATGGTCACGCGGACCAGCGCACAGGAGATGTTCCAGACCGACGGCATCCTCATGACCTCCGTCGACACCGGCTGGATCACCGACGAGCGCCCCCACTTCGACAAGCTGCGCCTCGCCGACGAGGGCTTCCACGCCCCGCTCGACCTGGTGGACGGCGCGGCCCGCGTCTACGACCCCGTCGTCCGCGGCGAGCAGGGCGAGGACCTGTACGGCGTCTTCCTGAAGGACTACGCGCCCGGCAAGTGGTGAGCCGCCCTCGCCCGGCCCGCCACCAGCTCCAGTACCGTCCGCCAGTCCTCCAGGACCCCGGCGTCCATGCCGGGGGTCCGGCCCGCCTCGTCCGCGTGCCGCAGGGCCAGCACGTCCTCGACGAGCGTGGCGTCCGCCCACCCGCCCGCGTGCAGCCGCACCAGATCGTCCGCGCCGAGGGCGTGCAGGCGTAGGAGCCGGGCCACCCGCTCGCCGAGCAGGGAGCGCACCGTGTCGGCGGCCAGGTCGGCGTGGCCGGTGTCGTCACCCGGACGGAGCAGCCGTCCGATGACGTGCACCAGGCCCGCCACCTGCAGTTCCTTGTCGGCGGGCCGGCCTCGGCGCAACAGCGCGGCGGTCTGCAGCGCGTGTTCGTACGGATCGACCGCGGTGCCCCCGCGGCGGTCCGCCGGCGGGCCGCCGCCCCGGCAGGCGTGCAGCAGGTCCATCAGCTCCTCGACGCCGCGCAGTTCCATCCGCCGGTCCTCCCGAGTCCGCCCGCGAGAAATGCCGTTGCGACACATGAGCAGACCATGGTCGGCTTGCGATTCGGCCAACAGGACCTGAACTGCGTACCGGGCACGGCGATCCGATGGGTCGTCGGATCGGTGCGGGGGTCGAGTGCTGGGCCGAACGGGTGATGAGAAGTCGAACAAATGGGTCAAATTGCCCTAGGGTGGGGCTTGCTGGGCGCTGAACGACTCAAGACAGTTACCTCTTGTTTTCAGCCCCATCGAGCGGCCGCCCGCTCATTTGGTTACTCTGTACCGGACGGACAGCCTTATATGGGTCCCACCCACACCCACGGTCCGTCCCGGGACAAGCCGGTCACCACGGCCTGCTCTCATCTCCAGGCAATCCGGCGCCACCGCGTCCGAACTGACAACGACTCAGACCCGAGCGGACGTCAGGCGCTACAGCGGCAGGCTGGGCCGACGTCCCGAGGGTGACCCGACACATAAGGAGTGCGCGGTGACACCAGAGAAGACGAATCGCGAGCCACGCCCCGAGGAACACACCGAGGGCGGCGGCCGGTCGAAGAAGGAGCTGGGCAGCCTGGACGTGTGGGCCAGGTCCGCACCGATCCGGCTGGCGGGCTACGAGGACGACCTCGCCGAGCCCCACATCCTGCCCAGCGTGGACTGAGCGGGGGCATCGCGATCGCCGTCTGCATGGGCGTGCCAGACTCACGCCCATGCAGATCAGAGAAGCCACCGCCGACGACTGGCCCGGCATCTGGCCGTTCTGGCACCGCGTCGTCGCCGCGGGCGAGACCTACACCTGGGACCCGGACACCTCCGAGGAAGCCGCCCGCGCCCTGTGGATGGCCCCCGCCAAGCGCGTGTACGTCGCCGAGGACGAGACCGGAACGCCGGTCGGCTCCGCCTACCTCACCCCCAACTACGGCGGCCCCGCGGCCCATATCGCCAACGCGGGCTTCATCGTCGACCCCGACCACGGCGGCCGCGGCATCGGCCGCGCCCTCGCCGCACACGTCCTCGCCGAGGCTGCGGCCCAGGGCTTCCGGGGCATGGTGTTCAACGCCGTCGTCGAGACCAATCCCGCCGTACGGCTCTGGACCTCGCTCGGCTTCACCGTCCTCGCCACCGTTCCGGACGCCTTCGAGCACCCGAAGGACGGCCTGGTGGGACTGCACATCATGTACAAGGCACTGTGACGAGACCGGTCACGTCCGTCCGGAAGGCGCCGTTTCGTGGCCGGTTCCATGTGCCTCTACCGATCCAGCCGGTCGACCGGTGCCGTCCGTGACCAGGGGTTCAGTTCCTCCAACCGGCCCGCCACCGACAGGAGTTCGAGTTCGCTGCCCGGGCGGCCCACCAACTGCACCGCGCACGGCGCCCCCGAGGGCAGCGTGCCGAACGGGACGGACATCGCAGGCCAGCCCGTGAGGTTCCACGGCGGGGTCAGCGGTGAGTAGTTGGTGTTCACCAGCAGATTGCGCAGCCACCCCCGCTCGTGCCAGTTCGCGGCGGCCGGCCCGCGCCGGGCGAGCGCCGGGGTGAGGAGCACGTCGTGCTCGGCGAAGAACGGCTCCATGCGCCGGCGCAACTGCTCCCGGCGGTCGCCCGCGCGCACCCCTTTCAGGAAGCGCCGCCCCACGGCCGCGTGCACCCGCGTGCGCCGGGTGAGCAACCGCGGATCGAGGCCCTCCGCGTCCACCGCCGTCCCCGCGGTCCAGTGCGCCAGCGAGGTCGTGCCCAGCCAGAGGGGATACGGCGGATCGGCCCGCCGTACCGTCAGCCCGGCCCCGGCCAGCATCTCGGCGGCCCGGCGCGCGGCATCGGCGTACGTGCGCGTGACGGTCACGCCGACCAGGGGGCTGCGCACGGACACGGCGATGCTCGGCGCGGGCGGCGCGGATCCGGGCGGGGCTGCGGCGGCCGTGCCCGCCAGTACCCCGAACATCAGCCGGGCGTCCTCGACCGTCGTCGCGAGCGGCCCGTTCTCGGACATGCCGAACCAGTCGCCGTGCCCGATGTCCGCCGGGACGACACCGAAGCCCGGCTTGAGGCCGAGCACCCCGCAGTTCGCGGCCGGTATCCGCAGCGAGCCCATGCCGTCGTTGCCCAGGGCCAGTGGCACCAGCCCGCCGGCGACGGCGGCCGCGCTGCCGCCCGAGGAGCCACCGGTGGTGCGCGAGGTGTCCCAGGGGTTGCGGGCGGTGCCGTGCACGCCGTCGGTGGTGCCGAAGACACACAGCTCGGGGACGTTCGTGAGCCCCACGACCACGGCGCCCGCCGCCCGCAGCCGGGCCACGGTCACATGGTCCTCCCCGGCCGGCGTCCCTGAGGTCGCGGCGGACCCGTTCCGGGTGGACTCGCCCCGCACGGCGAGGTTGTCCTTGATCGCCACCGGTACGCCCGCCAGGGGCAGTTCGGCCAGATCGGCCCGGCCGGCCACCTCGTCGGCCTCCGCCAGGGCCGCCTCCGCCCGGACCGTGCGGAACGCCCCGACCCGCCCGTCCAGGGCCTGGATCCGCGCCAGATGCTCCGCCACCACCTCACGCGGCGTGGCCCGCTTCTCCCGTGCAGCGGCGGCTATCTCGACGGCGGTCCGGCCGACCCAGCTGGTCACGGGCGCTCCCTGGCGGTGTCGTGCGCGTCGGTTCGTACGCGACGGAGAGGCGTACTCGTGAGTAGTGATCGAGTACGCCCAGCACTGTGCCCTGTGGGGCGGCCCCGCGTCGAGAGGCCGCCGTGAAGAAGTCCGTGCCCGGCCCGGTCAGGGGTTGCGCGCGGGCGACGCGGCCAGCCGCGTCGGGGGCAGGAACTCCCGTACGTACGTCCGCTCCCAGCACGCTCCCGTCTCCCGCAGCTCACGCCAGGTCGTGTAGCGGTAGCGGAAGAGGCGGGCGCGGACGAAGCGCGGCGGGGCGTCGGCGGGGAAGGGGGAGCGGCGCAGCAGGCGGAGCGTGTCGCGGTCGTTCTCCAGAAGGCGTTCCACCAGGGCGCCGAACCAGGAGCCGGCGTACGCCGGGGAGAGCGCGGCGAACCACATCAGCCAGTCGAGCCGCAGATGGTACGGGGCGAACTGGCGGGGCCAGCGCCGTGGATCACCCGGCTTGCCCCGGAACTCGTACTCCCGCCATTCGGAGCCCTCGCGCGGTACGTCGTCCGCCGTGCCCTCCACCACCACCTCGTACCGCACCCGGCTGACGCTGCCGAAGGCCCCGTAGGTGTTGACCAGGTGCAACGGGTCGAAGGAGCGGTTCATGACCTGGCGGCGGGAGATCATGTTGCGGACCGGGTGGTAGCTGAGCCCGAGGATCAGCGCGGCGACGGCGAACACGATGACCGTGTACCAGAGGGGCGGGCCGGGGGTGTCCCCCGCGCCCGTGCCGAAATCGACGGCGGACAGGGCCAGCACGATGGTGATCCAGTTCAGCCAGGCGAAGTTGCCGGAGAGCACCAGCCACAGCTGGGTCGCGATCATCAGCGCGGCGGCGGCCGTCGCGATCGGCTGCGGGGTGAAGAGCAGGAACGGGACCACGAGCTGGGTGACGTGGTTGGCGGCCACCTCGACGCGGTGGAACGGCTTGGGGAGGTGGTGGAAGAACCAGCTGAGCGGGCCGGGCATCGGCTGGGTCTCGTGGTGGTGGTCGAGGCAGGTGAGCTTCCGCCAGCACTCGTCGCCGCGCATCTTGATCAGCCCGGCCCCGAACTCGACGCGGAAGAGCACCCAGCGCAGCAGGAACAGCACGACGACCGGCGGCGCCACCTCGTCGTTTCCGAGGAAGACGGCCAGGAAACCGACCTCCAGCAGCAGCGACTCCCAGCCGAAGGAGTACCAGGTCTGGCCGACGTTCACGATCGACAGGTACATCGCCCACGGCACGAACCACAGCACCATGCCCGCCCAGAGCGGCAGCAGCGAGTCCAGCCCGGCGACCAGCGCCACGGACACCGCGCAGCCCGTCCAGGCCCACGCCGCGTAGAAACGGTCCGAGTAGTGGCGGTGGAACACGCTCGGCGCATGCCGGAACGGCACCCGCTCGACGAAACGGGGCACCGGCAGCATGCCCCGCTCGCCGATCAGCGCGCGGAACTGCAGGGCCGCTCCCAGGAAGGCGACCACATAGATCACGGCCAGGGAGCGCTGGAAGAGCAGTCGGCTCAGCCAGAGGTCGGGTGCGGTGAACCAGTCCACGCTACCGACGATAGTGAGCGCGTCGAGGTCCGGTCCGATATCGATCCCTCCACTCGAATAATCGGGCAAATACTGTCAAAGTGGCCCCATGGTTGATCGGGGAGCGAGCGACTCGGACGTCCCGGACGACTGGCTCTCCCACCCGGACCCCGTCCTGGCGCTCAACCTCATGGGCACCTTCGACTGGGACCTCGACGCCGGTGCGTTCCACATGGACGCCAAGGCCCACGAGATCTTCGACGTGCGCCCGGAGGAGTACGACGGCAGACCCGAGAGCCTGTCCGGGCGGGTGCCCCCGATGGAGGGTTACAGACTCGACGCCCTCGTCTCGCAGGCCCTCAAGGACGGCAGCGAGAACTACGGCGCCTACTTCCGCATTCGGCTGCGCGACGGCACCCTGCGCTGGACGCACACCCAGGGCTACATCCGCCGCGACGCCACGGGGCGCCCGTACCGGGTCATCGGCATCGTGCGCGACGCCACCCGTGAACTGGACGAGATCGGCTCCCGCACCGAGCAGGCCGCCCTCGACGAGGTCCGCAGCAGACAGGCCAACGTCGTTCAGGTCATCACGGCCGCCCTGGCCCACGCCCGGACCGTGCAGGACGTGATCGACGTCCTGGAGGACACCGACGGGCTCACCCACCTCGGCGCGACCAGCCTCGTCATGGGCCTGGTGGAGGCCGGACGCGTCCGGATGGTCGCCGCCGGCCCCGAGGACAGCTATGTGCCGGGCACCCGGATCACCCGCCTCGACGTGAAGTACCCGATGAACGAGGTCGTACGGCACCTCGCCCCACACTTCATCGAGTCACCGGAGGAGTTCGCCGAGTCCTATCCGCTGCTGTGGCCGCACATCACCGACCTCAAGATCACCTCGGCCGCCTATCTGCCGCTGATCGTGCAGGCCCGCCCCATCGGGGCCATGGGACTGCTCTACAACGACCGGCGCGGCTTCACCTCCGAGGAACGCGACATCCTCATCGCGCTCGGCAGCAGCATCGCCCAGAGCCTCCAGCGGGCCATGTTCTACGAGCAGGAGAAGGACCTCGCCGAGGGGCTCCAGCAGGCCATGCTGCCCCGGTCCATCCCCAGCGTCCCGGGCGCCGACGTCGCCGTCCGCTACCGCGCCGCGTCCTTCGGGGGCTCGCTCGGCCGGGACATCGGCGGCGACTGGTACGACCTGATCCCCCTGCCGGGCGGGCGTGTCGGCGCGGTCATCGGTGACGTCCAGGGCCACGACACACACGCCGCGGCCGTCATGGGGCAGCTGCGCATCGTCCTGAAGGCCTACGCCACCGAGGGCCACACCCCGGCCACCGTGATGGCCCGCGCCTCCGCCTTCCTCCACGAACTCGACACCGACCGCTTCGCGACCTGTCTGTACGCGGAGGCCGACCTGTCCACCGGGGTGGTCCAGGTCGTCCGGGCCGGCCACATCGACCCGCTGATGCGGCACACCGACGGCTCCTGCCACCGGGTCGCCGTGGAAGGGGGGCTGCCACTCGGGCTGTCCGCGGAGTTCGGCGGCCTGGAGTACCCCGTCAGCACGGTCGAGATGTTTCCCGGACAGACGTTGCTGCTCTGCACCGACGGCCTCATCGAACAGCCCGGCGCCGACCTCGACGACGGCATGCGGACGCTGAGGACGCTGATCGCCACCGGCCCCGAAGACGTCGACGATCTCGCGGACCGGCTGATCGACGTGGCGGAGGAACGGGGCGGCGACGACGACGTGGCCCTCCTGCTGCTGCGCCGTCGCAGCCGCACCGCGGAGCCCGGCGGGCGGCTCCAGCAGCATGTCGCGCCGGGCGATCCGGAGGCGCTCACCGAGGCGCGGCACATGATCGGCGCGGCGGTCCGCACGTGGGGCGCGCGGGATCGGGCCGACGAGATCGAACTCGTCGCCGACGAGCTGATCACCAACGCGCTCATGCACACGGAGGGCTCCGCGATCGTGACGCTGCGGGCCCTCGCGGGATCCGAACGGCGGTTGCGGGTGGAGGTCGAGGACTCCTCCAGCGCGCTGCCGCGGCGGCGCGAGGGGGGGAGGCGGGGGTGTCGGGGAGGGGGTTGCTGTTGGTGGACCGCTTGACGGATGTATGGGGGTGGAGGCGCGGGGTGGGGGCAAGTGCGTGTGGTGCGAGTTCGTGCTGCCGGGCGCGTCATAGCGCGGGGGTGCGGTGCGTGGGCGGGTCCGGCTCCGGTGGGGCTTCTCGCGCAGTTCCCCGCGCCCCTGAAAACAGGGGCCCCGTGCTTTCATCCCGCAGCCCCGTGCTCTTTCAGGGCCGCCGGTCCGTGGTCTTCCAGACCCGCAGGGCCTGGTCTTCTAGGGGCGTGGGGAACTGCGCGAGAAGCCCCACCGGGTAGGCGGTCGACAACGCACCCACCCGCACCCACCCCACCCGCACCCGGCGGAGCCTGCAGGCACTCTGGACGTATGCCCGAATTGCCCGAGGTGGAGGCTCTCCGGGACTTCCTGGTCGGCAAGATCGTCGGTCATGAGGTCGTCCGCGTGCTGCCCGTGGCCATCAGCGTGCTGAAGACGTACGACCCGCCCCTGAGCGCCTTCGAGGGTCGGGAGGTCACCGGCGTACGCCGGCACGGGAAGTTCCTCGACCTGGCGGCGAACGACGGCGAGCTGCACCTCGTCACGCATCTGGCGCGGGCCGGCTGGCTCCAGTGGAAGGACCGGCTGCCGGACGGACCGCCGAGACCCGGAGGCAGGAGCCCGCTCGCGATGCGGGTCGCGCTGGAGACCGGCGAGGGCTTCGACCTCACCGAGGCCGGGACGCAGAAGCGGCTCGCGGTCCATCTCGTACGGGACCCGGCGGAGGTGCCGGGCATCGCCCGGCTCGGCCCGGACCCGCTCGCCGCCGATTTCGACGTGACCCGCTTCGCCGGGCTGCTCGCGGGGGAGCGGCGGCAGATCAAGGGCGCGCTGCGGGACCAGAGCCTGATCGCGGGCATCGGGAACGCGTACAGCGACGAGATCCTGCACGCCGCGAAGATGTCGCCCTTCAAGCTGGCCTCGTCGCTCAAGCCGGAGGAGGTCCGCCACCTCCACGAGGCGCTGCGCGTCACGCTCGCCGAGGCCGTCGAGCGCTCCCGGGGGCTGGCGGCCGGAAAGCTGAAGGCGGAGAAGAAGAGCGGGCTCCGGGTCCACGGCCGTACGGGGGAGCCGTGCCCGGTGTGCGGTGACACGGTCCGGGAGGTCTCCTTCAGCGACTCCTCGCTGCAGTACTGCCCGACCTGTCAGACGGGAGGCAAGCCCCTCGCCGACCGACGGTTGTCCCGGTTGCTCAAGTAGTCCTGATCGACCGCTCGAACAGCCCGGAACCCGCGTCGGCCATGATCCGCAACCATTGAAGGTGCAGACCAATGCGGCGCAGTTCAGCGCCAGGCCGGGGCCTCGATCGTCACCAGGAGTTCGCCGTCCTGGCTGCGCACCTCGAAGTGGCTGATGTCCTCGCGCTGCATGGCGGTTCCCCCCACCATCTCGGAGGCCTTGTCGGCGCCCTCGGGGGACTTCCAGTTCGCGGCCGTCTCCTCGGAGCCGTCCTTGCCGATCACCACGAGGCGGCAGGCGTGGACGCCCTCGGCCTCCTTGACCTTCAGCTCGATGTCACTGCCCCAGAGCCGCTCCTCGGCCTTGACCTCGGCCCAGACGCCCGTCTTCGAGTCGGTGGCGGCGACGGTGTCCGGAGCCTCGCCCGGACCTGCGAGAACGGCCACGGCGGGGCCGCCGACGGCGATGACCACGGAGGCCGCGAGGGCGAACAGCCAGCGCCGGCGCTTCGCCCGGTGGCGGGCGGCCACCTCGTCGAGCAGCCGTCCCAGCATCCGGGGGCCGGGCGCCGCGAACGGGTGTACGGAGCGCGGGGTCGCGTTGCGGTACAGCATCAGCTGCCGGGCAGCCGGACGGAACTCGGTGACCTGTAGCGCGCACTGCGGGCAGCCGCGGACATGGTCCTCGAAGTGGAACGAATCCACCTCGTCCAGCACGCCCAGCGCGTACGCGCCGACGTCGTGATGACGATCCTGGGACCACATGGCGATTCCTCGGGCCGGTGTGCGGTGGGGGTTGCTTCCTGCCCCCACCGGTACGGACCAGACCGGCGAATCACTCAAGCCTCACGACAATGCCAACCAAAAGATTCGGAGCCCTCCGCCGGGCGGATTGGTCCCGGACGGAAAAAGTTGGTTCGGCGGGCCGGGACAGGTAGGCGGTCGACACCCGGACCCGGGGTCCGCCGGCTAGAAGAGGTGGATCGCCAGATGCCCCAGCGGCAGACCGAGCCGCCAGGCCGGCGTCCAGACCTTCGGGCCGTCGTCCTCTCCCAGCACCGCGCCG
Source organism: Streptomyces sp. MNU76 (assembly GCF_020982545.1). Lineage (GTDB taxonomy): Bacteria > Actinomycetota > Actinomycetes > Streptomycetales > Streptomycetaceae > Streptomyces. The sequence goes on from NZ_JAJKLK010000024.1 coordinate 354,478, forward strand.
CCGCCGGGCACCGCGTCCAGGTCGGGTGCGAGCAGCTCGGTCTCCTCCAGCCAGCGCCACGCGGCGGCCGCCAGCTCCAGGTCCGGGGACGGGCCGCCCGACTCCAGCGCTTCAGCCGTGAAGTCCGCCATGCGCTCGCACACCCAGTCCTGCCACGGCTGGTCGTACGCCGTCAGCGACAACCAGGTCTCCAGCTGGGTGACGACCCGGATGCCGGAGAGCTCACCGCCCGCGTCCGAGAGGAAGATGGTCAGCGCCAGGGCGTCCCGCCCCGCACGGAACTCGAAGGACGTCGGCGGCATCAGGTCGCCCGTCCGCAGCAGTTCCTCCGCGATGTACTCGGCGTAGAACCACGCCATCGGGACGGCCAGTTCGCCGCCGCCGGCGCCGTCCGTGCTCTCGTGCCCTCTGTGCAGCATCCCTTCCTGCCTTCCTCCGGTGCGTGCGCGTCGCCCGACCCCGGGCCTGGAGACCAGGCCCCGGCCCCCATCCGGAACACGGATAGAAGACAGCTGATTGCTCAACAGGGGTCCTCAGCAAGGCGCTTTACGGAGGTTTGACTCGGCCATGGGTTTCACTGCAGGTCGGCCGCGTATCCCGGAAGCACCCGGCGTAGGGCGCGCAGTGCGTAGTACGCGCGAGACTTCACCGTACCGGGCGGGATCCCGAGGGCTTCGGCGGCTTCCGCCACACTCGCCCCCTGGAAGTACACCTGCACCAGTACTTCGCGGTGCTCGGGAGTGAGTGTCTTCACAGCTTCCCGTACATCGAGCGTCGCCACCGACCGATCGGCGTGATCGGTCATCACTCGGGCGTTCTCCAGCACCGCGTCCCCCACCTCCGCGGGGCGCGCCTGCCGGGCCCGCCGCGCGTCTATGGCGAGCCGCCGCCCGACGGTGAGCAGCCAGGGGCGTACGGAGTCGAAGTCGTCTGCGCGCAGCGCCTCGGGGTGTTGCCAGGCGCGCACGAAAGTCTCCTGCACCAGGTCCTCGGCGCGATGGCGGTCCCCGTCGGAGAGCCGCAGCAGTAGGGCGAAGAGGGGGCGGCCGTGTTCGCGCTGGAGCTCGGCCAGCTCGTGTTCGGCGGTCGTCCCGTTGGTGATCGTGGTTCCGGCCGTCATGGCCGTATGGGAACGCGGGGCGCTGCGCGGGGACAGAGGCCGGTCACGGATGTGCGGCGGGCGGTCGAACCTGTCGACGAACGGTGCGACGAACGGTCGGCGGACCCGGACCACCACCACCGGCGAACCTACGGCACCACCGTCACCGGCCGGCGGCCCGCCTTCACCAGGCGCAGGGCGACCGAGCCGACGATGCGGTGGCCGGCCTGCTGGGAGGCGCCCACCACGACCGCGTCCGCCTTCAGCTGATCCGCCGCCGTCACCAGACCGCTGTACGGGTCGCCGCGGAAGGTGTGGAACTCCCAGCGCACCTCGAAGACGCCCTTCACCTGCTCGGCGGCCTCCCGGATCTCCGCCACCAGCTGCTCGGCGATCTCCTCGGTCGTCCCCACCACCGGCATCCCGAGCGCCGCGCTCGTCGCCAGCGGCGGCTGCACGTACACGATGGCGAGCAGCGCGTGCTGGCGGCGGGCGAGACCGGCGGCGTAGGACACCGCGCGCAGGGACGTGTCGGAACCGTCCAGTCCGACGAGGACGACCTTGGGGCCGTCGGTGCCGCGTTCGAACCGGTGTGCTTGCTGATCGGTCACGCTCGCGAGGCTATCCGAGCCCCTGGCCCCCGGCGTGCGCCGGGCGGTCGACAGGGGCGCGGAAAACTGCTCTCATCGTGTGACTTCATGCCGCCACCCCGGTGTCGTGGTGGTGCGCCGCCCTCGCCTTGGTCGACTGATGAGTCATGACGAAGGATCAGACGCTCACAAGGCGCCGCCTGTTCACGCGCCGCCACCTGCTGACCGGTACGGCCGCCCTGCTGGGCGCCGCCGGCACGGCGGGCACCGCCGCCCTGCTCGTCGGCGACGGGGCCCCCGGCCCGGCACCGGCCGGAGCCCCCGCCCCGGCCGCCGGTCCGCCGGGCAGGCCCGCGCTCAAACCCTCCGCGTACCGTCTGGAGCCCATCGCCGGGTACGGCCCGCGCACCCGCCGCCGCACCCTCGTCCGGGCAGGCGTACGGCGCGAACCGTATCTGCGGGTGGACGGACGCGGCCGGAGCATGGTGCTGACCTTCGACGACGGCCCCGACCCCCGCTTCACCCCGGACATCCTGCGCATCCTGCGCCGGCACGACGTCCGGGCGATGTTCTTCGTGTGCGGGGAGATGGCGGTCCAGCACCAGGACCTGCTGCGCGAGATGGCCGACGACGGCCATGCGGTCGGCAACCACACCTGGTCCCACCCGCTGCTCACCACCCTCTCCCGCTCCAGGGTCCACACGGAGATGGCCCGCACCAGCGAGATCATCGAGAAGGCGTACGGCGAACCGCCGCTGTGGTTCCGTGCGCCCTACGGTGCCTGGAACCGGGCCGCGTTCCGGTTCGGCGCGGAGCTCGGCATGGAGCCGCTCGGCTGGACCGTGGACACCCTGGACTGGCGCAGGCCGGGCGCGCACTCCATCGCCCAGCGCGTGGCGGACGGCGCGGGCCCCGGGGTCGTCGTGCTCTCCCACGACGCGGGCGGCGACCGCTCGCAGAGCGTGGCGGCCCTGCGCGACTATCTGCCCGAGCTGCTGGACTCCGGTTACCGCATCACCGTGCCGCAGCGGCAGTACGTATGAGGCCCCGATCGAGGCCCCGATGACGGTCGTGGGCGTTCGCCCGCCGGCCGGGAGCGCTCAGCGCACCTCGACCAGGCGGGCGAACACGACGACGTTCCCGTCGTAACCGTTCTGCTTGGAGAAGCCGCCCCCGCAGGTGATGACCCGCAGTTCGGGAATCCCGCTGTTGCCGTAGACCCGGTCGCCCGGGAAGTTGTTCTTGGCGAAGACCTCGACGCCGTAGGTCTCGAACACGGCGATCCTCCTGTCCGCGCGCCGGATCTCCACCTTGGCGCCCTTCTTCAGCGCCCCGAGCCCGTAGAACACGGCGGGGCCCTGATCGTTGTCGACATGGCCGACGACGACGGCCGTGCCCTTCTCCCCGGGGGAGACCGCGCCGGTGAACCAGCCCGCGAGGTTCGGGTCCCGGGCCGGGGGCGCGTCCACCCAGCCCTGCGCGTCCAGTCCGACGGCCACCGCCGGCGCGTCGACCCGGATCGACGGGATCCGCACCCGGTCGACCATGGCGTACGGCAGCGGGTCCGGGGCGTGCGCGAAGGTGCCGTGCGGGGTGCCGCCGCTGTCGGCGGCCGCCGCCGACGCCGGCTGCGGCGGACCCACGTCGAACTCGCCCGAGCCATTGCGAATGAGAGCGAGACCGGTCAGCAGGACAAGCGCTATCACGCCCCATGGAGCACGCTTCTTCCGCCGCTCCTCCCACTCGGCCTCGGCCGGTGCCGACGAAGACATTCGCCATCCCCTCTCGACACGGCCGTCGCCGTGTGCGTCGCGCGTAGGAAAACGCTAAGCGCACCGCAACGCGACGGCGACGGGGGCGGGTACGAACGGGTGGCGGCACGGCGGAGCCCTGCGCCATCCGAGTGCGCCGTCGGGAGAAACTTTCTGACGGTCCGTGACCTGCGGTGATATCGGATCGTCCGAAGATATGCCCGGCGTGTCCCTTCGCCGGGACTCACCAGGACGGACCAGCCCCGAAATGCGGCCCCGCGCACGGCAACTGAGGGTCTATCCGGGAGGCGCTTTCTCGCCGATCGACCGGGGACGGGACCCGGGGCGTCTTCCGCGGAGGATCACATGCGTACTACTCGTGTCCTGGCGGCCTCGGCCGCCGCGGCCGCCCTGGTCGGTGTCGCCGCGCCGACGGCCGCCGCCTGGGACCAACCGAGCTCGGTCACGGCCGCCCCCAACGTCATCGCCCGCGGCGGGCAGCTCGTCCTCACCGTCAAGGGCGGTGACGCGTGCGCGACCGCCGGCAGCACGATCAGCTCGAACGCCTTCCCGACCACCAACCTCGCCTCCATGGGCGGTACGACCGCCACGGCCAAGGTGCGGGTCAACTCCGACGCCAGTCCGGGCTCGTACAGCGTCACCACCCACTGCGAGGGCGAGCGCAAGACGTTCACCGGTGTGTTCACCGTCATCGGCGGTGTCCGCGGCGGGCTCGGCGGCGGCAGCTCCACCGGAGCCACGACCACCGACATCGCGATCGGCGGCGGACTGGTGACGGCGGCGGTCGTCGGCGGGGGCGTCTTCTGGATGCGGCGCCGCTCCGAGAACAAGGCCTGAGCCCGCCGAGCTCCGCGAACAGGGCCTGAGCCGAACGGCAGGCCCCGCCGCACAGCCCTACGCCCCGGAACCCGTAACGGTCCGGGGTGAAGGGCTGTCGGGGGTGCCGCGCCGAGCGGCGGTCAGGAGTGGCCGTCGCCCTCGGGGCGGCGGCGCGACCAGTACCAGGCCGCTCCCATCGTCCCCGCGACGAGCGCGGCGCCGAGACCGATCTCCGAGAGGTCGAAGCCCGCGACGGTGCCGCCGGCCCCGGCATGGGAGCCCCGGGTGGGGTGGTGCGTGGGGTGATGGGTCGGACGGTCGCCGACGATGGTGAGATCCGTCCGGCCGCTCTCGTCGCCGCACTGGAACGTCACCTCGTACACGGTCCCGGGCCGGGCGTCCCGGTCGACGGTCGCCGTCGCCGAGGAATGGCCCCTGGGGATCATGACGGCGTCGAAGACGCCCGAGGAGACGGTCGTCCGGTGGCGGCAGCCGTCCACGCGCAGGATCACCTGCCCGCCGGGGGCGACGGCCGAGGGCGTCACACCGAAGCCGAACGACGTGAGGTCACTGAGCCGTGCCGCGTGCGCGGCGGGAGCGGAGAGGGAGAGGGCGGTCACGCCCAGCAGAGCGGCCGAAGCGACGCGTATCGCGCGCATGGTGGAGCCTCCGGGTCCCCGAGGAGCCTGCTGCGGACCGTTTCCGCCTGCGCCTGAAATGCACCTCGATGACGGAAACGCTAAGAAGGCGCGCCCGGTGGCGCGATCGCAGTCGCGCGAATGGGGCACGTGTGTGCTCCGCCCAGGGGACCCGGACGCGTACGGCCGGGGGACGGGCGCGGCGCGGCACCCGTCCCCCGGCCGTGGACCGGACTGAAAGGACCGTCACCCGCCCGCGTTGGGGAACAGGGCCAGGAACGGGTCCGCCGTGGCCGACAGCCCCCGGCTGTAGGGCGCGTCGAAGTCCCAGACCAGGAACAGCAGGAACGCGATGAGTGCGGAGAACAGCCCGGCGAGGATCAGTTCGCGCGGCGTGCGCCGGATCTGCAGGGCGAACACCATGCCGACCGTCACGACGGCGCCGATGATCAGGCCGAACCACACCACGCCCGGCATCGTCTCGCCGGTGGAGTCCGCGCGGCTCCCGCGCGCGGCGTCGGCCGTGGCGACCTGGTCCAGCAGGGGCTGGTAGGCCTGCGCCTCGAAGTCGCTGCGGGGCTCGTAGTCGGTGACCTCGTGGCGCACGGTGTCGAACAACTCGGTACCGCGCTCGGTCACCTCGCCCTTCTCGGCCATGACCTTCCACTCAGTGGTCACCACGTGGTCGACGTAGGCGTCGATGTCCGCGCGGATCCGGTCGCGCACGTCCGCCGGGTACACCCGCACCCGTTCACTGATCTCGTGCAGGGCCTGTGCCTCCGTCTGTACCTGGTCCTGGGCGGCGCTGCGGGCCTCCCAGACACCGGCGATCGCCAGACCCAGCACGATGGCGTACACCACGCCGATCATCATGGTGATGTACTCGATGACGTCCGGGGTCTCGGACGGGTCCTCGTCCGCGGGTGCGGCGTGATGCCGTACTACGGCCACGATGAGGACGACCAGACAGGCCGCCCCCATCGCGAGGGTGAGAACAAGCCATTCCGACAAGAGGTTCCTCCAGGAATCAGCGCGGACGCAGGGCGGCGGCGGCGAACACCGCGGGCACGGTGACGAGCAGGGCGAGTGAGACGAGCGACGGGCCGGACGGCTTGGCGCGCGCGTGGGACGGGGTGCGGTACGGCGGGTAGCTCACCGGGGTCGGCGACACACCTGGGGGGCTCGGCGTGGCTCTGGCCTTCGGCGAGTGGGGGCGGATCGGCGGGCGCCCCACGGGCGCGCGGCGGCGGTGGCGGTGCGGGCCCCGGGGGCGGGGGCGGTGTCGGTTCTGGGCGCGGGCGGGGGTCCGGAGCGGGCCCGGGGTCGGGGTGGCGGCTCGGCCGCGGCGGAGGCGTCGGTGGGCGTCGGCTCCGGCGGACACGACGGAGTCGGCGTGGCGGCGGGGCGGGGGTGGAGGGGTCGGCTCGCAGGAGTCGGTGCTCCCGATCGCCACGGCGACCCGGCCTCCGCCGTCCGGGCCGACGGTGCCGTACGCGCAGGCGTCGGCGACCGCGGTGCCGCTCGGAGTTGCGGTGAGGAGCCAGGTCAGTGCGAGCAGGGCCGACAGCCGTAGGGCGAGAGCGGATCGGGTCCGCTGGGGTCCTTGCACGTCGGAGATCATCCGTGCTCGCGCTCCCGCGTACGCGGGAGCACGGAGCGATTGCTCCAAAGGAGCGAATAACGGGCCCCGAATGTTTGAGTGCGGACGCCCGGTGCTGACGCCTCTTTCGATACCGCCGCAGGCCGCGCCGCGGAACCGCGCCACAGACTTCGGAAAGAAATTCGTGCCACGTTGAACACAGAAGCCACTCCCACCCGTACCTAGGACCAGCAAGCGGCGCAGTAGGGCGCTGCGACACCCACCGGATACACGGGGAGTTGGAATGAAGACCTCCTGGCGGAGCGCCTCACTCGTAGCGACAGCTGCGGCTGTACTGGTGCTGACGACGGCGTGCGGTCAGGAACAGGGGTCGACGTCCTCGCAGAACGTGGGCGCCGCCTCGACCCCGACGCTGGGTGCCGGCGCCATCGCGGGCACCGGTACCGGTACGGCCGGCGCCGGCGCGGCCGGTTCCGGCACGTCGAACCAGGCCCAGTCCACCACGGCGGCCTCCGCGGGCCAGTTGACCGTGTGGAACAGCGACGAGTACGGCAAGGTCCTCACGGACAGCGCCGGTCGCACCCTGTACCGCTTCGACAAGGACTCCTTCGAGCCGCCGAAGACGACCTGTGAGGGCGAGTGCGCCACTACCTGGCCGCCGGTGCCCGCCGCGGGCGCCACCGCCGCCCAGGGTGTCGACAAGGCCCTGCTCGGCGAGGTCAGCCGTCCCGACGGCACCAAGCAGCTGACGGTGGGCGGCTGGCCCATGTACTACTTCGCCAAGGACACCAAGGCCGGTGACATCAAGGGCCAGGGTCTTAAGGGCACTTGGTTCGCGTCCGCGCCCAACGGCAAGAAGGCCTCCACCAAGGGCGGCGGAGCGGCCACCGGCGGCACGGGTGGCGAGGCCGTCGAGCAGGTGGGCCTGTCCACCCGTAAGGACGCCAAGCTCGGCGAGATCGTCGTCGACAAGAACGGCATGACGGTCTACCGGTTCATGAAGGACACCCAGTGGCCGATGTCGACCAAGTGCGTGGGCGACTGCCTCGACAAGTGGCCTGTGGTCGCGCCGGTCGACGCGAAGAACACCAAGGGGATCAACCTGCAGGGGTCCACCGCCAACCGAGGCTATGTCGTCTTCGACCGCCCCGACGGCATCAAGCAGCAGACCATCGACTGCATCCCGCTCTACACCTTCGCGAACGACAAGGCCCCCGGCGACACCAACGGCCAGGGCGTCGGCGGCACCTGGTTCGCGATCAACGGCGACGGTGAGCCGATCGGCGCCGACAAGTAGGCCGCGCCTTCCCCGCGCACCGCACCAGCGCGGCTGATCCAGGTCCGCCCCCTCCGTACCGCACCGGAGGGGGCGGACCGCTTGGCATGCCCGGGTTCGAACAGGCATGGTCGGGGCGGTGGTTGGGCATGTGGCACCGGCAGCGGTTTTGAACGGACGGTCAATTTCCGGTTTCGCTCGCTCCTTCGGCGGACGATCAGTAGCCTCAGCTCGAACACCGGATCGCCTACGCCACCCCCGACGCGTTGGAGAACACTGATGGAGCGTCCCGCCTGGGCGCCGCGGAGCATCGACATCTCGATGCCGTCCGTGGCCCGCATGTACGACTACTACCTGGGCGGTTCGCACAACTTCGAGGTCGACCGCGAGGCGGCCCGCCGGGCCATGGAGTTCGTGCCCGGCCTGCCCAAGATCATGCAGGCGAACCGCGCCTTCATGCGCCGTGCCGTCCGGTACGCGGTCGACCAGGGCGTCACCCAGTTCCTGGACATCGGATCCGGGATACCCACCTTCGGAAACGTGCACGAGGTCGCCCAGGAGGCCAGCCCCGGCGCGCGGGTCGTGTACGTCGACCACGACCCCGTCGCCGTAGCACACAGCCAGGCCGTTCTCGAGGGGAACGACGACACGGATGTGGTCGCGGCCGACCTCCGCAAGCCCCGCGAGATCCTCGAGAGCCCCCGGGTCCGGCGACTGATCGACCTGAACCGGCCGGTCGCGCTGCTTCTGGTTGCCATACTGCACTTCGTGGAGGACAAGGACGACCCGTACGGAGCGGTGGCGGAGCTGCGTGACGCGCTCGCACCGGGCAGCCTGCTCGTCGTCTCGCACGCCTGCCGCGAGGGAATCCCGCTGCCCGAGGAGCGGGCGGCGGGCGTGGTGGACGTGTACAGGAACATTCGCAATCCGCTGACCATGCGCTCGTCCGACGAGGTCGCGCGGTTCTTCGAGGGGTACGACATGGTGGAACCCGGGGTGGTGCCGATGGCGAAGTGGCGGCCCGACACGGCTTCCGAGGACGACGATCCGTACGCCTATGCCCAGTTCGCCGGCGTGGGGACCAAGGCGTGAGGGCGGAGCCGGACGGGCCGGAGGACAGACTCCGCAGGTTCGCGACGATCTGGAGCCGGGCGGTCTACCCTGCCACCTCCACCTCGCTGACCCGGCCCGAGTTCGAGGAACAACTCCTGCCGCTGGCCCGCAGACTCAGCGAGGCACTGCGGGCCAGGACGTACGACGCCGAGGAGGGCAGGGCCGTCGGCGCCGCTCTCGTGGCGGCGCACTGCACCGAACCCGAGGCGCTCAGCCAGACCCTGGACTGCGTCGAGGCCTATCTGGTGCTCTACTGCGGCGGCGACGGCCCCCAGGAGGATCTGCGGGCGCGCGCCGCGCGGCTGCAGTCCGCGATGGCCGCCGGATACGCCGAGGCCCTGCGGCAGCGCACCCTCGCCGAGCAGGAGGCGATCGCCCGCGCCGCGCTGGAGGCCCAGGGCGCGGTAGCCCGCGCGCTGCACGCCACGGAGGCCCGCTTCCGCGCGGTCTTCGAGGGCGCCGCCATAGGCATCGGCATCGCCGATCTCGACGGCAACGTCCTCCAGGTCAACGGCGCGCTGCTGCGTATGTTCGGCATCACCGAGCAGACGATGCGCGGGCGGCCGGTCCCCGACTGGAGACACCCCGACGACGCGCCCCAGGTGTGGCGGCTCTACGACGAGCTGGTCCGTGGCGAGCGCGAGCACTACCACACCGAGAAGGCGTTCTCCCGCCCCGACGGAACGGTCCTGTGGACCAACCTCACCGTCTCCCTGCTGCGGGACGCGGACGGCCGGCCCCAGTACCAGCTGGCTCTCATGGAGGACACCACCGAGCGCCGGCTGCTCAATCTGCGCCTGCGCTACGAGGCCACCCACGACGCGCTCACCGGACTGCCCAACCGCACCCTGTTCTTCGAGCGGCTGGAGAAGGCCCTCGCGGCGGGCGACGGCCAGCGCTTCGGCCTCTGCTACCTCGATCTGGACGGCTTCAAGGCCATCAACGACAGCCTGGGGCACGCGGCCGGCGACCGGCTGCTCGTGGAGGTCGCCGACCGGCTGCAGTCCTGCGCGACCGCGCCCGGTGAGATGGTCGCCCGGCTCGGCGGCGACGAGTTCGTGGCGCTGACCACCGGCACCGACACCGAACGCGAGGTCGACGAACTCGCCGACCGCATCATGAGCGCGCTGGTCACCCCCGTCCGCATCGACGGCCGGGAACTGCTCGTCCGCGGCAGCATCGGCATCGTCGAGGGCCCGGCGGGGGAGCGCGGCCCGGCGGAGGTGCTGCGCAGCGCCGACATCACGATGTACCGCGCCAAGTCGGCGGGCGGCAACCGCTACGAGATGGCCGACGCGGAGGCCGACGCCCGTGCCATCACCCGGCACGGACTCACCACCGCACTGCCCGCCGCCCTGGACCGGGGCGAGTTCTTCATCGAGTACCAGCCGCTGGTCCACCTCGGCGACGGGACCGTGCGCGGTGCCGAGGCCCTGGTCCGCTGGCTGCATCCGCAGCACGGTGTGCTGGGACCCGACCGGTTCATCCCGCTCGCCGAGCGCACCGGACTGATCGTGCCGCTCGGCCGCTGGGTCCTGGAGCAGTCGGTGCGCCAGGCCCGGGAGTGGCAGGAGCGACAGGGCGGCATCGTGGCCGCGGGGCCGCTGCGGGTCAACGTCAATCTGTCGCCGTGCCAGTTGACCCACCCGGGGCTGGTCCAGGACACCGTCGACATCCTGGAGCGCGCGGGCCTCGAACCCGACGCCCTCTGCCTGGAGGTCACCGAGTCCGCTCTGATCGGCGCCGACGACGACCTGCTCAAACCCCTGCGCAGGCTCTCGGAGATGGGCGTCGACATCGCCCTCGACGACTTCGGCACCGGCTACTCCAACCTCGCCAATCTGCGCCGACTGCCGGTCCGCGTACTGAAGTTGGACCGGTCGTTCACCCAGAGCATGCAGCAGTTCCCGGCCGACCCCGTCGATCTGAAGATCGTCGAGGGGATCGTCTCCCTCGCCCACAGCCTCGACCTCGCGGTCACCGTCGAGGGCGTCGAAACCGGCGCCCAGGCCGAGCAGTTGCGGATACTCGGCTGCGACACCGCCCAGGGCTGGTACTACGCCCGCCCGGGCCCACCGGACCGCCTCCACGAACTGGCGCTGGTGGACGCGACGGGATAGGGGGCCTTCTCAACCACCGGGCTTCTTCGGGGGCGCGCGCAGCGTGCCCGCGAAGGGGCGCGGGGCTGTATCGATGTGCGGCTCCGCCGCGCGGGCGCGACCAGCCACAGCGCACCCGCAGACCCGAACGGCGCGCACCACCGACGGCGGGACCGGGCCCGACAGCCGGCGCTCACCGCTCCACCAACATCCGCTGCAACTCCCGCGCGGCCCGAGGCGGAGCCACATCGCTGCGGTGGGCCAGGGCGATCGTGCGGTGGAGGCCGGGCCGGGCCAGCGGGGTGACCCTGAGGCCCCGCCCGGAGCGCGTGGCGACCATGCGGGGGACGACGGCCACCCCGAGGCCCGCCCGGACGAAGCCGAGGACCGCGTCCATCTCCCCGCCCTCGACCGCGAAGTCCGGCTCGAACCCCGCGGTGCGGCACGCGGCGACGGTGAGTTCCCGCAGGTCGTAGCCGTGTCGGAACATGACCAGACGCTCGCCCTCCAGATCGGGGACGCGCACGGTACGGCGGCCGTTGCCGGGCCTGGGCGCGTCGGGCGAGGAGACCACCACCAGGTCCTCGCGCAGCAGTTCCACCGTGGTGAGCGCGGGGGAGGGCGTGGGCAGTGGGAGGACCACCAGCGCCAGATCCAGCGCGCCGCGCGCGAGCTGGCGTACGAGGTCGTGGGAGCCGCCCTCCTCGATCAGCAGCCGGATGCCGGGGTAGCGGTCGTGGAAGGCGCGCAGCACGTCCGGGAGCAGGCCGGTGCACAGGCTCGGGGTCGCGCCCAGCCGGACCCGGCCCCGCCGCAGCTGTGCCAGCTCCTGCACCTCGTGCCGGGCGGTGTCCGTGTCGGCGAGGATGCGCCGGGCCAACGGCAGCAGCGCCTCGCCGGCGTCGGTCAGCGTGATGTTGCCACGAGCCCGCTGGAAGAGGTCGGCCCCCAACTCCCTCTCCAGCGCCTTGACCTGCTGCGACAGCGACGGCTGCGCCACATGGACCAGCTCGGCGGCCCGGGTGAAATGCCGGGTCTCCGCCACCGCCACGAAGTACTGGAGCTGCTGGAACTGCATCCCTCCACTGTACGGGACGATAGTTTCCGACTATCGAAACGAGCTGTTTCATGTCTTGGACCGATGGGGTGGCGCGGTTCTAGCGTCAGGTGCATGGCTCTGGCAACGCGGACGGAACGGGCGGAACGGGCGGAGCGGCGGGGACGAAAACCGCCCCTGGCGCGCTCGGCGTGGGACAGCTCCCTCGGCAAGAAGACGGTCATGGCCGTCAGCGGACTGATCATGCTGGCGTACCTGGTCGTCCACATGCTCGGCAACCTCAAGATCTTCTTCGGCTCCGACGAGTTCAACGGCTACGCGCACTGGCTGCGCACCCTCGGCGAGCCCTTCCTGCACTACGAGTGGGCGCTGTGGCTCGTCCGTGTGGTCCTCGTCGCCGCGGTCGTCGCCCACGCCACGGCCGCCTACCAGCTCAGCCGCCGTGACCTCCGGGCCCGGTCGACCGGTTACGTCCACAAGAAGCGCCGGGCGAGCTACGCGACCCGCACCATGCGGTGGGGCGGCGTCGTCCTCGGCCTCTTCATCGTCTGGCACATCCTCGACCTGACGACCGGCACCGTCCACCCGGGCGGCTTCGAGGCCGGACACCCGTACCAGAACGTGATCGACACCTTCTCCACCTGGTACGGCAATGTCATCTACCTCGTCGCGATGCTCGCGCTCGGCCTGCACATCCGCCACGGCTTCTGGAGCGCCGCGCAGACCCTCGGCGCCGGCAGCCGCACCCGCGACCGCGCCCTGAAGACCACCGCGAACGTCCTGGCCCTGGTGCTGACCGTGGGCTTCGTCTCCGTACCCGTCGCCGTCATGACCGGAGTAGTGAACTGACCATGACCACGTCCTCCGAGTACGCGGACTACGTGACCGGTGACCCGGTCGTCGACGGCAAGGCGCCCGAGGGCCCGATCGCCGAGCGCTGGGACAGGCGCCGCTTCGAGGCGAAGCTGGTCAACCCCGCCAACCGCCGCAAGCACACCGTGATCGTCGTGGGTACGGGTCTGGCCGGCGGCTCGGCCGGTGCCACGCTCGCCGAACAGGGCTACCACGTCGTCCAGTTCTGCTACCAGGACTCCCCGCGCCGCGCCCACTCGATCGCCGCCCAGGGCGGCATCAACGCCGCCAAGAACTACCGCAACGACGGTGACTCCGTCCACCGGCTGTTCTACGACACCGTCAAGGGCGGCGACTTCCGGGCGCGGGAGTCGAACGTCCACCGCCTCGCCCAGATCTCCGTCGAGATCATCGACCAGTGCGTGGCACAGGGGGTACCGTTCGCCCGGGAGTACGGAGGTCTGCTCGACACCCGCTCCTTCGGCGGCGTCCAGGTGTCCAGGACCTTCTACGCCCGGGGGCAGACGGGACAGCAACTGCTGCTCGGCGCCTACCAGGCCCTCAGCCGGCAGATCGCCGCCGGAAACGTGGAGATGCATCCCCGCACCGAGATGCTCGACCTGATCGTCGTCGACGGGCGGGCACGCGGGATCGTCGCGCGGGATCTGATCACGGGGAAGATCGACACGTACTTCGCCGACGCCGTGGTGCTCGCGAGCGGCGGATACGGCAACGTCTTCTATCTGTCGACCAACGCCATGAACTCCAACGCGACCGCCGTGTGGCGAGCGCACCGGCGGGGCGCGCTGTTCGCCAATCCGTGCTTCACCCAGATCCATCCGACGTGCATCCCGCGCACCGGCGACCACCAGTCGAAGCTGACGCTGATGAGCGAGTCGCTGCGCAACGACGGCCGGATCTGGGTGCCGAAGGCCCAGGGCGACACCCGTCCGGCGAACAAGATCCCCGAGGACGAGCGCGACTACTACCTGGAGCGGATCTACCCCTCCTTCGGCAACCTCGTCCCGCGTGACATCGCCTCCCGGGCCGCGAAGAACGTCTGCGACGAGGGCCGCGGCGTCGGCCCCGGCGGGCAGGGTGTCTACCTGGACTTCGCCGACGCCATCGCGCGGATGGGGCGCGGGGCCGTGGAGGCCAAGTACGGCAACCTCTTCGACATGTACCAGCGGATCACCGACGAGGATCCGTACGAGGTGCCGATGCGGATCTACCCGGCCGTGCACTACACGATGGGCGGACTGTGGGTCGACTACGACCTCCAGACCACCGTCCCCGGCCTGTTCGCGATCGGGGAGGCCAACTTCTCCGACCACGGGGCCAACCGGCTCGGCGCGTCCGCGCTGATGCAGGGCCTCGCCGACGGGTACTTCGTGCTCCCGGCCACCATCAACGACTATCTCGCCCGGCACCCCGGCCAGGACGGCATCGACCGTGAACACCCCGTCGTGCAGGAGGCGCTGGCCGAGACGGAGGACCGGCTGAACCTGCTGCTCTCCGTCGACGGCGACCGTACGCCCGACTCCTTCCACCGCGAACTCGGCGAGCTGATGTGGGAGTTCTGCGGCATGGCCCGCACCGACGGCGGACTGCGCAAGGCCCTGGAGCGGATCCCGCAGATCCGTGAGGAGTTCTGGCGGCGGATCAAGGTGCCGGGAACCGGCGAGGAGTTCAACCAGTCGCTGGAGAAGGCCAACCGGATCGTCGACTACCTGGAACTCGCCGAGCTGATGTGCCTCGACGCGCTGCACCGGAGCGAGTCGTGCGGCGGTCACTTCCGCGAGGAGTCCCAGACGGCCGACGGCGAGGCGGAGCGCCGGGACGAGGAGTTCTCGTACGCGGCCGCCTGGGAGTTCACGGGGACGGGCTCGGCTCCCGTCCTGCACAAGGAAGACCTCGTCTTCGAGTACGTCCACCCCACCCAGCGGAGCTACGCATGAGGCTCACCCTGCGCGTATGGCGGCAGCGAGCCGCCGACGCAGACGGCGCCATGTCCACGTACGAGGTGGACGACATCTCGCCCGACATGTCCTTCCTGGAGATGCTCGACACGCTCAACGAGGAACTCATCCTGCGCGGCGAGGACCCGGTGGCCTTCGACCACGACTGCCGGGAGGGCATCTGCGGGGCGTGTTCGCTGGTCATCAACGGGGACGCGCACGGCCCGGAGCGGACGACGACCTGTCAGCTGCACATGCGCTCCTTCTCGGACGGCGACACGATCGATGTGGAACCGTGGCGGGCGTCGGCGTTCCCGGTGGTCAAGGACCTGGTGGTCGACCGGTCCGCGTTCGACCGGATCATCCAGGCCGGCGGGTACATCACGGCGCCGACCGGGGCCGCGCCGGAGGCGCACGCCACGGCGGTGCCCAAGCCGGACGCGGACTTCGCGTTCGAGCACGCGGAGTGCATCGGGTGCGGTGCGTGTGTGGCCGCGTGTCCCAACGGGGCGGCGATGCTGTTCACCTCGGCCAAGATCAACCACCTGAACGTGCTGCCGCAGGGGGCGCCCGAGCGGGAGACGCGGGTACGGGACATGGTCGCGCAGATGGATGACGAGGGGTTCGGGGGGTGCACGTTGGCCGGTGAGTGCGCCACGGCTTGTCCCAAGGGGATCCCTCTGGTGTCGATCACGAGCATGAACAAGGAGTGGTTGCGGGCCACGAGGAAGGCCGGGAAGCGGTAGCGCCGTCGGGTGCCTGTCGATTGCGGGGTGCGCCCCCCGCGCCCCTTCGGGGGCGCTGAACGTTCGCCGAATCGTGCGGACGGGCGGGGTCGGGAGTGGTGCTCAGTCCCGGCCCCGTCTGGATTTTCTGTGTAGGTAGGCTGCGCTCATGATGTTCGGGCGGAGGGGGAGGCAGCGGTTCCTGGAGGCCGTCGCCGGCTTCGACGCCGCTGTGCGGGAGCGCGACGGCGCCCGGATCCAGCGCGCGTACCAGGAGATGCACCGGCGGTTCGAGGGCGCGGCGGAGCACGAGATCGCCCAGGCGGCGCCCCGGCTGGTCGCGTTGCTGCCGGAGCTGCCCGCCGGGCCCGACACCATGGTCGCCATCGTGATCGGCGCCTGCGTCGAACGGGGCGCCGACCCGGCCGACTGCGCGCCGGCGATCTTCCACGGGCTCGACTGGGCGCTCGGCGCCGCGGGGGAGTTCTGCGAGCGCTGGTCGGCCACCGGCGGCGGTGACTTCCCCGAACCCGACCACGGGGACCCCGACCCCTCGATCGTCGAACGGGTCGGCATGGAGGCGGCCCTCGGCTGGTGGCTGCTCCCGCGCTGGGAGATGGCGGCCGTCGCCCTGCTCAACCGTCCCGCCGTACGGACCGGCCTCGGTGCCGAGACCCGCGCACGGGTGTCCCGGGCGCTGCGGACCGTGGAGGAGGCGTCCGGGCACGACGTCAAGTGCCTCGCGTACGCCCTGCTCGTGCTCGACGACGAGCCGCTGGTGGTGCTGCACCGGCCCAGCGGCACCGGGTACGCGATGCGGATGAGCGGCATCGGGGACAACTTCCAGCTCCACACCCTGCTCGCCGGGGTGCTCGTCGGCGGCGGGCACGTCGACGGGCGGGCGCCGTCCGAGAGGGAGGTCGCCGTGTGCCGGGACACCCCCGGGCAGGTACCGACGACCGGGGCCTTCAACCTCGTCACACCCGGCGGAGAGTGGGTGTGGAACGAGGGCACCCCCAGCGACATCCCCGTCGTCGAGGGCGTACGGCTGCTGGTGCTCGATCCGCCGCCGTACGAGCGGAGCTGGCCCGCCGGGCGGTTCTTCCCCCGGATGACGGGCGAACTCGTCCTGGAGCGGGTCCTCGACGCCGATGAAACCCGCACGTGGCTCGGGGGTTGCGCCCCGGCCAGGTGACGTCCACCGGGACCGTTCCGTTCAGCAAGCGCACATCCGGGCTCCCGCCACCGGTCACACGAAGGCCAGACGGCATCGGAAGAACTGGGGCGGCGGACCGCACGTCCCCAGGTCCGCCCCTGACGCCGCCGAGTCGGCCCGTGACCGGGAGATGCCATGACCGCCTCCACACTCGACAGCCCGCCCCAGTCGGCCGCCCCACCCGTTACCGCGTCACCCTGGCCCGCAGCGGGAGGACGTCCGCGCCGCGCAGCGGCTGCGGCACGACGTGTTCGCCGGAGAGCTGGGCGCCCTGCTGGCAGGCCCGCAGCCGGGGCTGGACGTCGACCCCTTCGACGCCTACTGCGACCACCTCCTCGTCCGCGACACCCTCACCGGCCAGGTCGTCGGCACCTACCGGCTGCTGCCGCCCGAGCGGGCCGCCGTCGCCGGACGGCTGTACTCCGAGGGCGAGTTCGACCTCGGCCGGATCGACGCCATCCGGCCCGGGCTGGTGGAGGTCGGCCGCTCCTGCGTCCACCCCGGCCACCGGGACGGCGCGGTCATCGGTCTCATCTGGGCCGGCATCGCCCGCTACATGCTCGACGGCGGCCACGAGTGGCTCGCCGGGTGCTGCTCCATCCCCCTCGCCGACGGCGGCACGCTCGCCACCGCCACCTGGGACCGGGTGCGGGACAAGCACCTGGCGCCCGAGGAGTACCGGGTACGGCCGCTGCTGCCCTGGATCCCGAACAACGAGACCCCCGCGTCCCGCACGGAGCTGCCGCCGCTGCTGCGCGGCTATCTGCGGCTCGGCGCCTGGGTCTGCGGCGAGCCCGCGCACGACCCGGACTTCGGCGTCGCCGACCTCTACGTGCTGCTGTCGATGCGCCGGGTCAACGCCCGCTACCTGCGCCACTTCCTCTCCCTCGTCCCGGCGGCGTGACCCGGTGAGCGTCTGGCTGCCGAGCGCGCCCTGCACCCCGGGGGCCTGCGTGGAGACGAGGGCGTCCCGCGCCGCCGTGCCCCGGGCCGCCGTCCGGTTCGCGGCGGTCGTGGCCCTGGTCCTCGTCGGGGTCCTGGTGAGCCTGGTCGGCCTGCGGCCCCCGGCCGGGGCCGTACGGCGATGGTCCCGGTGGGTCGTGCGGGCGTCGGGGGTGCGGGTACGGATCTCCGGCGCCGCCCCGCCCACCAGCGGGCTTCTCCTCGTCGCCAACCACGTCTCCTGGCTGGACATACCCCTGCTCGGCGCGGTGCGTCCGGCGCGGATGCTCGCCAAGGCGGACATCCGGGCGTGGCCGGTCGTGGGCGCTCTCGTCGCGCGCGGCGGAGTGCTGTTCATCGAGCGGGACCGCATCCGCGCGCTGCCGGACACGGTCAGCCGCATCGCCGACGCCCTGCGCGGTGGTGCGGCCGTCGTCGCCTTCCCCGAGGGCAGCACCTGGTGCGGCCGCGGGCAGGGACGCTTCCGGCGGGCCGTGTTCCAGGCCGCGCTCGACGCCGACGTGCCCGTGCAGCCGGTCCGCGTCCGCTACCGGCTCGCCCGGGGCGGACCGAGCACCACGCCCGCCTACGTCGGGGACGACGCGCTGCTCACCTCCGTGTGGCGGGTGGTGACGGCACGCGACGTCGTCGCCGAGGTGGACGTACGGCCCGTCGTCCGCCCGGCCGACCACCTCGACCGGCGGGCGCTGGCGAGGGCCGCGCAGACGGCGGTGATCGACGTGGCGGCCATGGTCGCGCACGTGCCCGAAGTGAGCGGCGGGTGCCTGCCCGCTCAGCCGAGTCCCGCGATCCGGGCCAGCCTGGTGTAGGAGTCCAGCAGCGCCTCGCGGTCGTACGTGCTGGTCGTCACCAGGACCTCCTGGGCGCCCGTCTCCTTGATCAACGACTCCAGTTCGTGCGTCACCTGCTCCTCGGTGCCGTACACCTGACCGGTCAGCCCGGCCTCGTAGAAGCCCCGCTCCCTGGCCGTCATCGTCCGCCGCTCGACCTCCTCCGCCGGGGCGAGCGGCGGGAACGTGCCATGGGTACGGGAGTGGGCCATGGCCCAGGCCTCGGGGAGCAGGATCCGGTGCGCCTCCTCCGGGGTGGCGGCGACGGCGATCGTGCCGGAGACGACGACGTACGGCTCCTCGGCCCACGCGGACGGACGGAAGCCCGCGCGGTAGCGGTCGATGCCGCGTCGCACCCGCTCGCGGTCGCGGAGATCGCCGATCACCATCGGCAGGCCCGCCCGCGCGGCGATGTCGGCGCCCTCGCCCATCGCGAGCACGAACGGGGGGACGGTCAGGCCCTCCGACGGGCGGGCGTGCACGCCGGTCGGGGAGGTGCCCCGGAACCAGGAGAGCAGCTCCTCCAGCTGGCCCGCGAAGTCGGCCGCTTCGGCGGCGTCCTTGTCCCGGCCGAGGGCCCGGCGTACGCCTTCCGTGAAGCCGACGGAGCGGCCGAGGCCCATGTCGATCCGGCCCGGGAACAGGGACGCGAGGACTCCGAACTGCTCCGCGACGATCAGGGGGCGGTGGTTGGGGAGCATGACGCCTCCGGTGCCCACGCGGATGGTACGGGTGGCGGCGGCCACGGCCGCGGCCAGGACGGTGGGGGCGGAGCCGGCCACTCCGGGGACGCCGTGGTGTTCCGACACCCAGAAGCGGTGGAATCCGAGCCGTTCCGCGTCCTTTGCCAGCCGGACGGTGTCCCGCAGGGCCTCGGGGTGGGGTGGTTCTCGCGGGTGCGGGAGCGGTCGAGGACGGAGAAGCGGGTGGAGGCGGTGGAGGGGAGGGCCGGGGTCATATGGGGTTCAACGTTCTGGGGGGGGGGATTCCCGGCGGGTGCGGGTGCGTCGTGGTTGGTCGCGCAGTTCCCCGCGCCCCTTGAAAGCATGGGGTGAGCCCGGGTTACCCAGGGGCGCGGGGAACTGCGCGAGAAGCCCCACCGGGCCTGCGGACGGCGACGCGCCCCCGCACCCCCACACAAGACCGAGCCGCGCCCGGAAAAACCGGACGCGGCTCGCTCCAGGTGTCGCCAGGACAACGGGTCACTTGCGACCGATCGTGATCCCCTTCGTCTTCGCGGCCGACTTGTTCTCGTAGACGACCGCCCCCGTGGACTTCTTCCAGATCTTGATCTTGAAGGTGTCCGGGCCGTCCGTGGCCGTGATGCGGAAGGCGTACCCGGTCTTCCCGTTGACCGTGCCGGAGCCCTGGTAGACCGCCTTCGAGCCGGTAACGACCAGCCAGTCCGAGCCCGTGGAGCGGAACTTCAGCTTGGCCTTGGCGAAGTCGAGCGCGGCCTTCCCGGACGGCTTGGTGGCGTTCTTGCCGTACTTGGCGTTGAAGGAGAAGCCGGCCGTGCCGGTCAGCTTCGGGCTCGCCGGGAAGGCCCCGGCCGACGAGGTGAAGCTGCCCTTTCCGGTCGCGGAACCCGCGGCCCGGTCGTAGACGATCAGCTCGGAAAGCGTGCTGCTCGCCGAGGCGCCGTCGTCGTCGGTGACGGTGATCACCGGGCGGAAGATGCCGGCCTTGCGGTAGGTGTGCGCCGCCTTGCAGACACCGAGGGAGATCTTGCCGGCGGTGGGCTTGGTGCCGTCCTTCCAGTCGACCTTGCAGGTGTGGGTGTCGCGGGTGCCCGGGTCGGTGAACTTCGCCGTGACCGAGGTGGCCTTGCCCGCCGCCACCGGGGACTTGGGGCCGGTCGCGGAGGTGATCTTCGGGGCCGCGTTGGTGACGGTCACCTTCGCCGTGTCGCTGCTGCGGCCGCCGGTCAGGGTGACCTTGTACGTGCCGTTGTCGGCGCAGGTGACCGTGGTCTTCGCGGACTTGGCGTCGGCGAAGACGCAGGGCACGTCGTTGCCGATCGTCCACTGGGCGGTGCCCGCGCCGGAGACCGTGCCGTTCAGCTGGATCTTGGCGCCCTCCTTGCCGGAGGCGTCCGCGCCGGCCCGGGCGATGGTGACCGGGTCGATGCTCTCCAGGGTCGGGACGACCTTCTTCAGCAGGCCGTCGGCGTCGAACTCCAGCTTGTCGATGGTGGTTTCGCGGTGGGTGCCGTCACCGCCGGGGATGGCGAAGCGGTGGTAGACGATGTACCAGTCGTCCGTGTTCGGGACGTGGACCACCGAGTGGTGGCCGGGGCCCTTGATGCCGAGCGAGAGATCCTTCTCCAGGATCACGCCCTGCTTGGTCCAGGGACCGGTGGGTGAGGAGCCGGTGGCGTAGGCGACCCGGTAGTTCTCGTCGCGGGTGTCGTTCTCCGACCACATGAAGTGGTAGGTGCCCTTGCGCTTGATGACGAAGGTGCCCTCGTTGTAGCCGCTGGGGGTGATGTCCGAGATCTTGGTGGAGTCGAACGACAC
Source organism: Streptomyces sp. MNU76 (assembly GCF_020982545.1). Taxonomy (GTDB): domain Bacteria; phylum Actinomycetota; class Actinomycetes; order Streptomycetales; family Streptomycetaceae; genus Streptomyces. Next base: position 375,604 of record NZ_JAJKLK010000024.1, read on the forward strand.
CATGTCCTCGTTCAGCGGGACCACATAGGCGCGGCCGTTGCCCCAGTAGAGGTACGACTTTCCGTCGTCGTCCGTGAAGACGGCCGGGTCGATCATCTGGCCGGGGAGGGTACCGGCCTTCAGCAGCGGCTTGCCGAGCGCGTCCTTGAACGGGCCGGTGGGCGAGTCGGAGACCGCGACACCGATGTTCGCGTCGGCGCAGAAGTAGAAGTAGTACTTGCCGTTCTTCTCCTCCATGGCCGGCGCCCAGGCCCTGCTGTCCGCCCAGGAGACGTCCGGACCGAGGTCCAGGATGACGCCGTGGTCGGTCCAGTTGACCAGGTCCTTGGAGGAGTATGCCTTGAACTGCGTACCGCTCCAGCCCTCGAAGCCGTCGGTGGTCGGGTAGATGTAGAAGGTGTCGCCGAAGCGGACGATGTTCGGGTCGGCGTTGAGACCCGCCAGGACCGGGCTCTTCATGACCGCCGCCGACACGGTCCAGGTGCGCTTCTTCCCGTCCGAGCCCGTGACCTCGTACGTCACCGGCTTGCTGAAGTCGCGCAGGGTGCCGGAGGCGGGGCTGACGCTCGCGCCGTGGGCCAGGGTGAACTCCGGTGCCAGGGCGGTGACATCACTGCCCGGGGTGAGCGGCAGGACGACCTTGCTGTCCTTGTCGGTGATGATCGCGTCGGTCTTGAGCGCCGGGTGGGTCACCGCGGCGATGCCGGTGGTGTTGCCGCCCAGCTCCAGGACCTCGGCGGGCGTCAGGGCCCGGTTGTAGATCCGGAAGTCGTCGACCTCACCGCCGAAGTACGGGTCGGGGGAGTACAGGGACTTGCCGATGTAGCCGGAGTGGTCCTTCGCGGAGTCGTACAGGTCGGACGGCTTGATGGTGACTCCGCCGACCCGGGCGACCTCGGCGCCGTCCACGTACAGGACGGCCGTCTCGGTCGCGCCGTTCAGGGTGATGGTGAGGTGCTTCCACTCGCCCGGGGTGAGACGGGAGCCGCCGATCATCTGCTTCTCACCGGACCAGGTGGCCTTGGTGATCGCGGAGAACAGCTTGCCGCCGCCGTTGGACGGCGTGGCGAACAGGTACTTGTCGCTGTCGGGGCCGAGCCCGAACAGCCACTGGAAGTTGTCGCCGCCCTTCCACTTCACGTATGTGGAGACGGTGACGCTGCTCGTGTCCTTCAGAACGCCGTTCGGGATCTTGACGTACGGCGAGCCGGAGCCGCTGTTGCCGCCGGACATCTTGAACGAGCCGCCGTCCACGCCGGTCCCGAAGTCGGGCGTGCGGACGTAGGTGCCGTGGTAACCGTGGCCGCTGGAGTCACGGGCGATGCTGCCGCCGGTCTCGTCGAAGTCGTAGCGCAGCAGCAGGTCGGCGGGGACGTCGGGGCCCTCGGCGGAGACCGTGACCTCCGCGGTGACCTCGATCGCCGAGTCGCCCGCGATGTCGCCCTTCACCGTGAAGGTGCCGGCCTGCGCGTACTGCGACGCGTCCACGGCCCCCCAGGTGACGGCGACGGGCCGCTTCACACCGTCGCCGGTCTCGGCGATGACGGTGGCAGGCAGGACAGGAGCGTCACCGACACGCGTCTCGACCTTGACGTCCTCGACGTCGGTGATGATCTGGTCCGGCTGGTAGGTCTGCAGCAGCCGGTCGTACTCGGCCTGGGTCACCGGCAGCACGGTGCCGTGCCGGGGCTTGGACGGCAGGTCGTAGCCGGTGGACGGGGTCCAGACGCCGGAGGCCAGGTCCGTCGTCTCGAAGGGGATGTAGCCGCGCCCGCCGAACTCGTCCAGGAACGCGTACCACTTCTCCTCGGTGTTCGACTTGAACACCAGCGGGCCCTCGGCGGCGCTCATCTCGCCCTTGCCGATGCCCTCGGCGACGGCGGTCCAGGAGAGGTTGCGCAGCGAGTCGCTCTTCTCCTCGAAGATGAACTTGCTGTTGGGCGTGGAGGAACTGTTGTTGCGCTCGTCCTTGGAGAGGCGGAAGTACTCGCCGTCGTGCCGGATGACCGTGGAGTCGATGACCGAGTAGCCGCGGTCGATCCAGACCTTGGGCTCGCTGAACGTGTAGAAGTCACGGGTCGTCGCGTACATCATGCGGTTGTACGTGTCGCCGGAGTGGGCCTCGTTGTCGTACAGCTTGGACGCCCAGAACACGACGTACTCGCCGCGCTCCTCGTCGTAATAGGCCTCCGGGGCCCAGGTGTTGCCGGCCGAGTCGGGGGAGACCTTCACCAGGCGCTGGTTCGTCCAGTTCACCAGGTCGGTCGACTCCCAGACCATGATGGACTTGCTGCCGGTGCGCTGCGAGGCGTCCCAGTCGCCGTTGCCGTAGATCTTGAGGTCGGTGGCGATCTGGTAGAACTTGTCGCCCTCGGGAGAGCGGATGATGAACGGGTCGCGCAGGCCCTTCTCGCCCAGCGTGGACGTCAGGACCGGCTTGCCGTCGTTCAACTCCCGCCACTTCAGCGGGTCGTTGCCCTTGCTGAGGGCCGCGTAGAGCTGCTCGCCGTCCGAGGTGCCCTCGCCGGTGAAGTAGCTGAACATATAGCCCTTGAGGGCTTGCTTCTTCGGCAGCTCCGGCACCTTCGCGGTGAAGGAGCGGGTCTTCTTCGCGTCGCCCTTGGTGACGGTCGCGGTCAGCTCGACGGTGGTGGCGCCGTCGCCGTCGGCGGGACGCTTCACCACGCCCTCGGCGGAGACGACGTCCGGGTTCGCGGAGGACCAGGCGACCTTGGTGGCGAAGTCACCGGACGTGGGGAGCGTCAGGTTCCCCCGCACGTCGTCGAGGTTGTGCACGGTCAACGCCTCGGTGGCCTGGTCGACGGCGGTCGTGTCGTCGAAGGCGGGCAGGACCGTGACCTCGAAGGTCTTGGTGGCGCTCGCGGGACCCTTCTTCAGCGTCGCCGTCAGGGTGGCGTGGCCGTCCGGCTGACCGGCCGCGGGGCGGGTCACCGCGCCGGAGTTCGAGACCACGTCCGTGTTGTCGCTCGCCCAGGTGATGGTCGAGCCGCCGGCCGTGCCGGTCTTCGGCAGGTCCAGGTCGGCGGTCACCGCGCTGGTGTCGCCCAGGGTGAGGGCCGCCTTGTCGGCGGCGACGCCCTCCGCGGCGATGGGGAGCGAGAGCTGCTCGACCTCGGAGCCGGCGAGGGCCCGGTCGTAGACCCGGAAGTCACGGATCTTGCCCTTGAAGAGCTTGTCGCCGGTGTAGACCGACTTGCCGATGTGGTTGGCGGTCGTCGTGCCCGAGCCGATGGAACCCGGGGTGGTGGTGACCGAGGTGTTGCGGCCGACCTCCACGCCGTCCTCGTAGAGCACGCCCGTGGTGCCGGTCTGGGTGTAGGTGAGCTGCTTCCACACCGAACGGGTCAGGTTGTGCGAGTCGGAGGGCCGGGTGCTCTGCTCGGTCGACCAGTTGCCGGACGCTATGGCGGTGCGCAGGGAGTTGCCTGTGGCGAAGAGGTAGCCGTCGCCCGTGCCGTTGCTGGTGTTGCCGAAGCCGTAGATGAAGTACGGCCCGGCCTGCGACTCGTCCATCAGCACGTCCATGGAGACGCTGATCGAGTTCATGCCCTTCATGATGTCGTTCGGCACCTTGACGTAGGTGTCCGAACCGTTGAAGGCGAGACCCTGACCGTTGCCCGTCCAGCCGGCGGTGCCGTTCACCGTGCCGTCACGGCCGTTGCCGGAGGCGTCGGTGACCGTGGTGCCGGAGGTGGCGTCGAGCTTGTACCAGAGGGCCAGACCGTCGGCGAGGTCGGCGTCGTCCGCGGTGGCCGGAGCGGCGGGCCCGGCCAGGCCCAGAAGCAGTGACGCGGCGGTCAGTCCGGCGAGCGGACCCGCCCAGCGTCTCGCGCCGCCGCGCAGACGTGCGATGTACGTCATGTGGAGTATCCCTGCTGAGAGCACGGCTGATGAAGGGGTGGCGAAGACAACGGGAACGCAAGTGGGAGGGGTCGGGAAAGGGCGGGAACCCTCGCCCCGGGTGTCCCGCTGTTTCGGCCGTGTGACGTCGTGTTGCGAGAGTGTCAATCGGCGCGTGGTGGGGCGTCAAGAGGTATCGAACAATGTCCGACAGGTCGAACAAAGAGCCCCCGTCCTCGGGGGAGAACGGGGGCGCTGGGAGCGGTGCTTACCGGACGGGGCGTATCAATTCCCACGTGTCGACCGCGAAGTCCCGCTGCATACCGTGCCGTTCGTACAGGGCGAGGGCTCCGGTGCTGTTGTCGGTGTCGACGCCGAGGCTGACGCGGTCGCGGCCCAGGGCCGCGTAGTGGCCGAAGGTGTGGCGGAGCAGCAGGCTGCCGAGGCCGCGGCCGCGGGCCTCGCGCAGGACGCCGATGCTGGAGATCCAGGCCGCGGCGGAACGGTCGTTGCGGGACCGCAGGGCCGCCACGCCCCCGACGCCGTCGACGTGGGCGATCCAGACCAGCGACCAGTCGACGTTCTCGGCGTCGATGTCGTCCAGCCACTGCTCGTACGTGCGCGGCTGGAAGTCGAAGTGGTCGGCGAAGGCCGTCTGCAGCAGCCGGTGCGCCTTCCTGCGGTCGTCCTCGGTGGCACAGGTGCGCAGGGTGACGCCGGGAGGCGGCGTCGGCAGGGGCTCGGCGGGGAGAGGGGCCGGGCCATGACGTTGTAGCGGCGGACCGTGCGCCAGCCGCGTCCGCGCAGCGCGTCCAGGTCCATCGTGGGCGTGATGTTGAGGTGCATGTGCACGACGGCCCGGTCCGCTCCGTTGGCCGCCGCGCGCTCGGCCGCCCGGGCCTCCATCAGGTCGAACAGGTGCAGCGCGCCGAGGGGTTGGTCCGGCAGCGTGTAGTGGTCCATGTCGATGCGCTCACCGCCGGACTCGTCCCACTGCAGGCCGTACGCGAGCAGGCGGTCCCCTTCGAACAGCAGCCAGGAGTCCCGCTCCAGGTCCGCCTCCGGATGCTTCAGATCCGCCTGCACCTCGACGAGTTCGGTCTCGGCACGGCCGATCTCCAGCAGGTCGATCTCGTTGAGCAGCGCGCACACGGCCTCGGCGTCGTCGAGCGTCGCCGGGCGTACGGTCAGGCCGGATGGGAGGGGGTGGGGCGGGTCGTGGTCATGGGGGCCACTGTCCGGGGGCGGGGCACGGTCGCAACGGGATTTTCGAGGGCACCCGGGGCTTTGGCCGGGCGGGGTGGGGGCGCTTGCCGCTGACAGGGTGCCGCTGGGCCCGTGGCAGCCGGGGCCGGCCCTTCAAGGGGCGCGGGGAACTGCGCGATCAGCCATGTACTGGCCGCAGTCGCCGAACTACCCGCACCCCCGAGCTATCAAGGCGCGCTCACACCCGCACCCTCACCCTCACGCCGCCACCGGCAACCCCGGCGTCCGGAACACCCTGTGGCGGGCATCGACCGCGAACACCTCGCACCCCTCCCTCGACGCGGCCCACTCGATCCCCTCCGCGCCCATCGCGAACGCCGCCGTCGCCGTCGCGTCGGCCTTGGTGAGAGTCGGCGCCACCACCGTGAGGCTGAGCAGGCCCGTCGCCGGGCGCCCGGTGCGGCCGTCGAGGATGTGGTCGCCGCGCTCGTACCTGGCGGACGTGGCGACCGCGCCGTCCGCGACCGACAGGACCACACAGAGGCGGTCCGCCCGCTCCGGGTGGCGCACCCCCACCCGCCACGGCCCGCCGGTCGCCGCCACGTCGCCTCCCGCGTTCAGGCACAGGCGCTTCGCGCCCAGCCCGGTCAGCATCTCCGCCGCCCGCTGCACGGCCCAGCCCTTCACCATGGCGCAGGGGTCGAGCCCGCGCCCCGGCAGCCGTACGTCGAACGCGCCGCCCGTCGCCACCCGGTACTCCTCGCACAGGGCGAGGACCTCGGTCAGGTCCGGGCTCAGCTCGTGCGGTGCCAGCTCGCCCCGGTCCAGCCGCGACACCTCGCTGTCGGCGCGGAAGGGGCTGAAGCGCGCGTCGACCTCGCGCAGCCAGGCGAACGCCGGCTCAGCCGCCTCGGCGGTGGCCTCCTCGTCCTCGATCAGCAGCGAGATCGGGAACCCCATGATGTGTTCGACGCGGCGCACCGGCTCAGGCCTTCGCGTCGATGGCGGCCTGGAGGGACTCCCGGTAGCCGTCGCTGGTGATGGTGGCGCCGGAGACGGTGTCGATGTCGGCGCTCTGTGCCGCCAGGGTCTCCTTGACCAGCACCGGGACGGCGGCCTCGGTCTGCGGGTGGTTCGGCTGCTTCAGCATCTCCACGGCGGTGATCTTCTCGCCCTCGAAGGTCACCTGGACCTGGACGTCGCCCTTGGAGGTGCCGACCGTCGGGCCCGCGACCGTCCGGCTCGCGCTCTCCTTCGTGGCCTCGGAGTCGTCCGAAGCCGAGTCGTCCGAGGCCGAGTCGGACGACGAGGCCGACTTCGCGTTCTCGTCGATCACGGCCTGGAGGGACTCCCGGTAGGCGTCACTGGTGATCGTGGCGCCCGAGACCGTGTCGATGTCGGCGCTCTGCGCCTGGAGCGTCTCCTCGATCAGCACCGGCACCGCGGCCTCGGTCTGCGGATGGTCCGGCTGCTGGAGGAACTTCACGGCGGTGATCTTCTCGCCCCGGAAGGTCGCCTGGACCTGGACGGGTCCCTTCTCGGTGTCGATCGTCGGGCCCGTGACCACGGTGGAGCCCGACGACGTGGACGCGGAGGCCGACGGGGCGGGTTCGGCGGTCGTCGTCGTGGACGTCGTGTCGGTCGAGGGGGCGTAACGCCAGACGGGCACCAGCGCGGCGGCGCTCAGGACCAGGGCGGGTATGGCTCGTTTCACAGTGCTGTCCTCGTGTCCCGGTGTCCCTCAGCCGGCCAGGCTGAAGCGTTCGAAGTGGATCTGCGGCCTGGGCACGTCCAGCTCGCGCAGGCTGCCCAGGACCGCGTTCATCATCGGCGGCGGCCCGCACAGGAACACGTCCCGGTCGGCGATGTCGGGCACCATCCGCAGCAGCTCGCGCGGGGCGAGCAGATCGGGGCTGGCGGGACCGGAGACCAGGTGCAGCTCGGCGCCCTTGTCGAAGGCGAGCCGCTGCAACTCGTCGTAGAGGACCGCGTCCTGCTGGGTGGCGACCCGGTAGATGACCACCGCGTGCCCCTCGATCTCCTCCAGCAGGGCCCGGATCGGGGTGACACCGACACCGCCGGCGATGAGCACGGACTCGGGCCGGGTGCGGTGCATCGTGGTGAAGGCGCCGTAGGGGCCCTCGGCGAAGACGCGGGTGCCGACCTTGACGTGGCGCAGGGCGGCGGAGCCCGCGCCGGCCGCCTTGGCGGTGAGCCGCAGCTGGGTGCCGTCCGGCGCGGCCGACAGCGAGAACGGGTTGGCCTGCCACCAGCGGTCACGGGTCAGGAACCGCCACAGGAAGAACTGGCCGGCCCGGGCGGGCATCCGGTGCAGGTCGCGGCCGCTCATGTAGATCGAGACGACGTTGTCGGCCTCGGGGACGACCGCCGTGACGCGGAGCTGGTGACGCCAGTTGCGCCACAGCGGGAGCACAAGACGGCCCACGAACACGGAGGTCAGGGCCACGCCCCAGAGCCCGTACCAGTACGCCGTCGCGACCTTCGACGACGCGAACGACGTCCCCGCCGCGACCTGGTGCGTGAAGGCCAGCACCACCGCGACGTAGGTGTACAGGTGGATGAAGTGCCAGGTCTCGTAGGCCAGCCTGCGGCGGGCGAAGCGGGCCGAGACCACGCCGATCACGATGATGATGCCGAGCGCGACGATCGAGCGCAGCACGCCCTCGACCGTCTCGGCGAGGTCCACCAGCTGGCTGAGCGGGTCCAGGTCCGAGGACTGGGCGTAGCCGAAGGTGATGAACACCCCGTGCGCGACCAGCAGCCACAGCACCGAGAAGCCGGTCCAGCGGTGCCAGGAGGTCAGCCGGTCCATGCCGATGCGCCGGTCGAACCAGGGCAGCCGTGCCACCAGCACCAGCTGGAAGGCCATCAGCAGCGCACCGTACAGACCGGCCAGGCGGCCCAGCACGATGAGGGCGTTCGAGGCGAAGCCCGCCTGCACGAAGAAGAAGGTCACCACGGCGACGTTCGCCGCCAGCACCGCGTACAGACCGGTGCGGGCGACCACTTTGGGGCGCGCTCCCGAGCGGCTGACCGCCGCTGGGGGGTGTTGGACAGTGGTCACGGGGAGACTCCTTGATCGAGTGGGGGATACGAGCTTCTCCGGTGGCTGCTGTCGTTTTGCTGTCGGACAACTTTCAAGTATTTATCGATCGGCCGCCTGACTGTGAGCGGCTATGGCGGGACGCGATCGGTAGCGCAGTATGAGCACGTGGAAAAAGTGCGACTGCTCGTGGTGGACGACGACCCGCCGATCGCGGACCTGGTGGCCACCGTCGCCCGCTACGAGGGCTGGGACGCCGTCACGGCGCACTCCGGGGAGGAGGCGCTGCGACAGGCGGCCGAGTTCCGTCCCGACATCGTGGTGCTGGACCTCATGCTGCCCGGTGTGGACGGTTTCGGCGTGCTGGACCGGCTCCGCCGATCCGGGATGATGGTGCCCGTGGTGTTCCTGACCGCCCGCGACGGTGTCGCCGACCGGGTCGCCGGCCTCACCCGAGGCGGCGACGACTACCTGGTGAAACCGTTCGCCGTGGAGGAGCTGATGGCCCGGCTGCGCACCGTGCTGCGCCGCAGCGCCGGGCCGGCCTTCCAGCGATCGGTGCTCCAGGTCGCCGACCTGACGATGGACGAGGACACCCGCGAGGTCCGCCGCGGCGACAAGCTGCTCACCCTCACGCCCACCGAGTACGAGGTCCTGCGCTACCTCATGCGCAAGTCCCCGACGGTCCTCACCAAGGCGCAGATCCTCGACCACGTCTGGGAGTACGGCTTCGGCGGCCGCTCCAACGTCGTCGAGCTGGTCGTCAGCCGACTGCGCCGCAAGCTCGACGACACCGGCGAACCGCTCATCCACACCGTCCGGGGATTCGGCTACGTCCTGCGGCAGGCCGGCGAGTGATCGCCCGATTCCGGCAGAGCTATCGCGACATGCGCCTCGGCACCCGACTGGCCCTCGGCCTCGGCGCCCTGGCGCTCGTCGTGTTCGCCGTCGTCGGCAACACGCTGACCATGTACATGCGCGACTATCTGTCCGCGCAGCTCAACGAGCAGCTCAAGATCGCCCAGATAGCCCAGTCCAAGAGCATCGCGGACGACGGCACCCTCGCCGGGAAGAAGTACTACCGCTGGTACTACGCCGTGTACGACACCTCGGACGGCACCCCGGTCCTCCGGAAGCCCGAGGACCCCGGCGACCTGCCCGACGACATCGACGACTTCACCCTCGTGGCCAAGGCACTGACCATCGAGGGCACGGAGGTCACCCGCACCGAGCACCTCGAGGGCCACGGCCAGTACCGGCTGCGGGCCTGCGAGGTGGAGCCCGGGGTGGTCCTGGTCAGCGCCGCGCCCATGGACGTCATCGATGACACGGTCGGCCGGCTGATCACCGTCCAGGTCGTCACCTTCGCCCTCGCCCTGATGGCGCTCGTCGTCTTCGGCCGGGCCATGCTGCGGCGCGGGCTGAAACCCCTGAGCGACATGGCGCACACCGCCCGCGGCATCACCTCGCACGACCTGACGGACTCGGCACGGCTGCCGGTGCGCCACGACAACCGCGACGGCGGCCACGAGGTCGAGGAGCTGCGCACCGCCTTCAACACCATGCTGGAGCACATCGACGACGCGCTCGCCGTGCGCACCGAGGCCGAACAACGCCTGCGCCGCTTCGTCGCCGACGCCTCCCACGAACTGCGCACCCCGCTGATGTCGGTCCGCGGCTACGCCGACCTCTTCCAGTACGCCGCCGCCCACAGCCCCGAGGAACGCGACAAGCACCTGGCCCGGCTGCGCGCCGAGGCGGCCCGGATGGGTGTCCTCCTGGACGACCTGCTGATGCTGGCCCGTCTCGACGCGGCCGACGTGGAGACCCCGCTGCGGCTGGAGGAGGCCGACCTGGTGGAACTCGCGCGTCAGGCGGCGGACGGCTTCCGGGCCGGGCACCCCGACCATCAGCTGACCGTGGCCACGGGCGCCGCACCGGTCCGGCTGCGCCTCGACCCCCTTCGCCTGCGGCAGGTCCTCGACAACCTCCTCACCAACGCCGCCGTGCACACCCCGTCCGGTACGAAGGTCTCCCTGGAGGTTGCCGTGGCGTCCGGCACGGCCGAGGTACGGATCACCGACTCGGGGCCCGGTATCCCGGCCGACGACCAGGAGCGCGTGTTCGACCGCTTCTACCGCGTCGACAAGGCCCGCAGCCGCGACCGGGGCGGCAGCGGCCTGGGCCTCGCCGTGGCCCACTCCCTGGTCCGCGCCCACGGCGGCACCATCACCCTGACCAGCGAGCCGGGCACGACCACGTTCACGGTCCGGCTGCCCCTGGCAGGAGCGGGGGCGTAGGCCGGTACCCCCTAGCGCCGCCAGGACGGCCGGGCCACGCTCAGTTGGGTGTGGCCGTCGAGATGGCGTTCCGGACCTCGCCGTCCTGGACGTCCGGATGCCGCCCGGCTTCCGCGACGAGGGGCTGCGCGCCGCGCTGGAGGCCCGCCGACGGCTCTCCGGCCTGCCCACCGGCGACAGCGGCCACCGCAGGGTGCTGGCCGTGCCGGCGTCTGAACAACAAGCAGGGGCGCCGTCAGCCAGGACGACGCCCCTGCTACCCACTCCTGCCGAACCGGACTCAGCTGCACTTACGTCCGGTGTTGATGCACTGCACCGCCTTGTTCATCAGCTTCTTGTCGAAGACGTTGATGAAGTCACCGTGATCGGTGACCGGCTTGTGCTGCTGCTCGGGGAAACCGTCCAGCGAGTAGAACGGACGGGTCTTGCCGTTGTCCTTCACGCTGGGCGCGTCCACGTCGTACACCAGCCGCTGCACGAGCTGCGGGATGGCCTTGAACCCGGCCTGGCACTTGCCGTTCGCGTCGGCGAAGGCCACGTGCGTGCGGTGGTTGGCGCTGTCGATGTTCTTGCCGTCCCAGCAGCTCTGGAACTTGAAGGTGCGCACCACGTCGCTGCCCGAGGGGCAGAGCGGGTACTTGTCCTTCAGCTGCACCTTGTTCTCGAAGCCGGTGCAGCTCCAGGACGCGTTGGCGTTGGCGTTTCCGTTGACGAACGCCTTGGCGTCACCGGTGATGATGCGCAGGAACTTGGGCATCGCCACCACCTTGCCGCGGGGGCTGCCCACGAAGTTCAGGGTGGCCTTCTTGGCCGTCAGGATCCGGCCCGTGTTGCCCTCGGCACCGCCGCCCTGCAGGGCGGCGTCGAACTCCTTGGTGCCGTCCTGGAGCCGCAGCACCGGCCAGTAGTACGACGACTTGTCGCCCTTGTTCCGGCAGCTGGTCCCCGCCTTGGCGAAGTCCTGGTCGCTGGAGAAGGCGTCGTTGTCCTGGTTGCCGATGTAGTCGTGCATGTGGTGCGCACCGTTGGTGACACCCGGCGCGACGATGACGTTGTCGCTGTTGTACAGCTTGTTGGCGTTCACGCCGCACTGGGTGACGAAGACGCCCTTCGACGCTCTCGCCGACCGGGCGGGCGTGCGGACGTTGGGCCTCACCTTGGTGATGTCCACGAAGTCGGCGGCGACGGGACCGTTGCCGGCCACACCGGCATTGGGGTTGTTGCCCCCCTGGTTGCCACCTTGGTTGGCGCCGCCGCTCGGGGCGGGAGCGGGCTGGTTGCCGGTGGGGCGCAGTGTGCACGCCGCCAGGGCGTCGAGGCCCTGCGGCTTGGCCGCCACCCGGCCGATGGCGATGGCGATCCGGTCGATCGTCGCCTTCCGCTTGTCCTTCAGAGGATTCACGATCGCGTTCTGCGCGAAGTTGGGGTCCTGCTGAATGGCCCGCTGCGAGGTGGAGAGGCGCTGGTACGCCTCGGAGATCTGCTTGTCGAGCAGGGCCAGTTCCCTGTCGACCTGAGCCTTCGCCTGGGCCGGCACCGACGTCAGCTTCTGGCCCACGTCAGGACAGTCGATGGTGGACGTTCCGGCCGCGAGCACCTGGTTCTGGGCGGAGCCCTTGGATGCGCCGGTCTCGCCTGCCGAGGCGTAGATGTTGACCGCCACCAGTCCGCCGGCGCCGATGGCCACAGCGGCTGCCGCACCCACCGCTCGGCGGGCGGTGTTCGATCTCTTTCGCGTGTTGCGTCTCATCTTGCCTCTCAAGGACAACTCCGGAGCCGGCGGGACATCCGGCACGGGTCATGCGCGTGCTTATCTACGTAAGGGGTACACGGAACACTCAGCGGATCCTCGGATCCGGAGGATCCTCCAGGCGTGAAGCGCTCATGTGCACTCAATCCGGACCGAGTTGGCGGCTCGTAGGACGCGGAGAGACGGCAGGGGCCTGCCGCCCGGCGGCAACCGGCGGCAGGCCCCCGTCCCTTGGGACCGTCGATCTCTACTCGTCGAACGTCACGACCGTCTTCTCCGCCGCCCCTGCGTCAGCGCCGGCCCGAAGGCCCGGGGGCGACGTCGGTGGCGGGCGCGCGGTGGCTGATGAGCCGGGCGAAGCGCTCGTGGTGCTCGACGATCTCGGGGGCGACCTCGAAGATCTCGGTGGGGTAGCCCTGGGAGGCGATCAGGGTCGGCCCACTGCGGAGCATGCCGCCGAGGTCGATCTCCGACCCCTTACTTCTGCACGGCGACCATGACCGGCTTCGCGCCCCCTTGGCCGGGCTCGCCACGGTGTTGAACACGGCCGGCGCCCCGGCCGTGTCGAGGGGGCGGGACGCCGGCCGTCAGACGGCGGCCCAGGCGTCGTCGACGGGCAGTACCACGCCGTTGACGAAGGCGGCCGCGTCGGAGGCGAGGAAGACGATGGCGTCGGCCTGTTCCTCGGCCGTGCCGAGCCGGCCGATGGTGGCGCCGATCAGCCCGCCGATGACCGCCGGGCCGTGCGCCTGCTGGTCGGCGTCGACCTGGATGTTGGTCAACGTCGGGCCGGGGGCTATCGCGTTGGCCCGGATGCCCTGCTTGCGGTACATCACCGACAGGCTCTTCACCAGGCCGACGACACCGTGCTTCGACGCCGTGTACGCGGCACCGGCCGCGCTGCCGCGCAGTCCCGCCTCGGACGCGGTGAAGACGATCGCGCCGCGTCCCGCCTTCAGCATGTGCGGCAGGGCGGCCCGGGTGAGCAGGAACGGCGCGGTCAGGTTGACCCGGATCACCCGCTCCCACTCGCTGTCGTCGACATCGGCGAGGGCGGACATCCGGTCCATGATCCCGGCGTTGTTCACCAGGACGTCCAGCCCGCCGAAGGTCTCCACGGCACGCGCGACGACCCGGTCCACGACCACCTGGTCACTGAGATCGCCGACGACCGCGACGGCGCTGCCGCCGACCGTCGTGATCGCCTCGACGGTCTCCCCGGCGGCCTTCTCGGCGATGTCGGCGACCAGTACCTTCGCACCCGCCGCGGCGAACTTCAGGGCCGCCGCGCGCCCGATGCCGGAACCGGCGCCCGTGACGACGACACCGCGGCCGTCGAGACCGTCACTGCTCATGGAATCCCTCTTTCATGGGTGAGTCGATCGCCCGGCTGCTCCTCGCCTTGCTTGAGTGAGGCAAGCACGTGGGGCTTACTTGAGTCAAGCAACGAGAGCGGTAGGCTGCTGTCCCACGACACCCCGCCCTCCCGTGAGGAAGGAGCCCGACCGGAATGGCCTTCGACCTCGTCGTGTTCGACCTCGCCCTGCCGGACCTGGAGGGCCTCGGCCGGGAACGCCGCCCCCTGGCGCACCGCCCGCCCGTCCTGTTCCTGGCCCGGTACGACACCCTCGGCCGGCTCCTCCCGGAAGTCGGCCTCGGGGAACAGGACTACGTCACCAAACCCTTCCGCATCGCCGAGGTCCTGGCCCGCGCCCAGGTGCTGCTCCGGGGCCGGAAACCGGTCCGCCGGAACGGTGAACTCGCCTATCGGGACCTGATCCTGGACGACGCCGCCTGTCAGGCCCTGCGGGCGGGCCGGGCGTTGAACCTCACGCCGGCCGAGTACCGCCTCCTGCGCTACCTCCTCGTCAACGCGCGCAAGGTGCTGTCGAAGGAGCAGATCGCCGTGGCCTTCCTCATCGGCCCCGAAGCGCGTTACATCACCGGCACGGACCTGCTCGTCGACGGCGGCCAGGCCGCCTGGCTGCGACACCGTCGACAGGCCTGACACCACGGCTCACGCACGTCACCGCACACGTCACGACGACGTCCGCACCACAGGCGTCACGACGGCAGCGCGCGGGCGACCGCACCACCACACACGTCCACGGACCGCAGAGAGGACCCCGATGTCCACCCCACTCCCTCCGGCCCCCTGTTCCTCGACCCCGAGGAACTCGGCTTCGAGGCCCTCGGCTTCGACCCGGACGCCCTCCGCGCCCGCTACCGCGCCGAGCGTGAACGCCGGATCCGTCCGGACGGCGGCCGGCAGTACCAGCGGATCGCCGGCGAGTTCGGGCACTACGACGACGACCCGTACGCCGACGGGGAGTTCACCCGCGAGCCGCTGACCGACCGGGTCGAGGCGGTCGTCGTCGGCGGCGGCTTCGGCGGGCTGCTCGCCGGGGCCAGACTGCGCCAGGCGGGCGTCGAGTCGATCCGGGTGATCGAGAAGGGCAGCGACTTCGGCGGCACCTGGTACTGGAACCGCTACCCCGGCATCCACTGCGACATCGAGTCGTACATCTATCTGCCGCTGCTCGAAGAGCTGGGCTACGTCCCGCGGTGGAAGTACGCCCCGGGCGAGGAGATCCGGCAGCACTCCCGGGCGATCGGCCGCCACTTCGACCTCTACCGGGACGCCGCCTTCCAGACGGTCGCCACCGAACTGCGCTGGGACGAGACCGAGTTGGAGTGGATCGTCTCCACCGACCGGGGCGACCGCATGCGCGCCCGGTACGTGGTCGTCTCCAGCGGCACGCTCAGCCGGCCCAAACTTCCCGGCATCCCCGGCATCGAGACCTTCAAGGGCCACACCTTCCACACCAGCCGCTGGGACTACGACTACACCGGCGGCGACGCGAACGGCGGTCTCACCGGCCTCGCCGACAAGCGCGTGGCCGTCATCGGCACCGGCGCCACCGCCATCCAGGTCGTCCCGCACCTGGGGGCCGACGCGGCCCACCTCTACGTCTTCCAGCGCACCCCCTCCACGGTGGACGTCCGCGGCAACGGGCCCACCGACCCGGAGTGGGCGAGGACGCTGGCCCCCGGCTGGCAGGCCGCGCGCATGGACAACTTCCTGAAGACCGTCACCGGCGTCCGGGCCGGGACGGACCTGGTGAACGACGCCTGGACCAGCAGCGCCCGCCTCCAGGAGAAGCTGATCCCGACCGACGCGTACGACGACGTCCCGCCGGACGAGCGGGAACGGGCCTACGAGATCGCCGACTTCCAGAAGATGAACGAGCTGCGCGACCGCGTGGCGACCATCGTCGAGGACCCGGAGACCGCCGAGAAGCTGAAGCCCTGGTACCGCTACATGTGCAAGCGGCCCACCTTCAGCGACCACTACCTCCAGACCTTCAACCGGCCCAACGTCACCCTCGTCGACACGGCCGACACACACGGCGTCGAGCGGATCACCGAGAAGGCCGTGGTCGTCGGCGGGGTCGAGTACGAGGTGGACTGCGTCATCTTCGCCACCGGCTTCGAGGTCGGTGTCTCGGGTCTGCTCTCCGGCCGCCTCCCCGCGTACGGCCGGGACGGCGTCGGCCTGCTGGAGACCTGGATGACGACCGGCCCGAAGACCCTCCACGGCTTCTACAGCCATGGCTTCCCCAACCTCTTCCAGCTCGGCCCGCTGCAGAACGCCAGCGCCGTCAACTACGTCCACATCCTCGACCAGCAGTCGATCCATGTGGGCGAGGTCGTCGCCGAGGCCCGCAGGCGCCGCGCCCGGTACGTGGAGCCGAGCGCCGAGGCCCAGGACGCCTGGGTCGCCACCATCCGCGAGAAGGCCGCCGACCTGTACAAGTTCCAGGCGGAGTGCACCCCCGGCTACTACAACAACGAGGGCCGGCCCAGGGAGCGCAGCGAGTCGTACGGCGACGGACCCGTCGCCTTCCACGAACTGCTCCGGCGGTGGCGTGCGGACGGCGGCTTCGACGACGTGCTCGTGGGCGCCGAGTGACGCGGGCGGGAGGAGACACGACCAGCCCGGGAGAGCACGGGGGCGAGCGGCCCAACCGGTACGACGCGAGCGGCCAACTCCGTACCGCCAGCGCCCGTTGGGAGACGCGGCGGCTCAACCCGCCCAACCCGCTGTGGGGTTCCAACGGCGTCGCCTTCGGCCCCGACGGGCGCCTGTACGTCGCGCAGTTCCTCGCGGGACAGATCAGCGCCGTCGACCCGGCGACCGGGGACGTGGACGTCGTCGTCCCGATGGACGGTCCCGTGCAGTCGCCCGACGACCTCGCCTTCGGCGCCGACGGCTCGATGTACATCGCCGACCTGGTCCCGGGCCGGGTGTGGCGGCGGAACCCGGCGGGGGAGTACCACCTCGTCTCCGACGACATCACGAACCCCAACGGCATCACCTGCGTCGGCGACCGGCTCTTCGTCAACGAGATGAAGCCCAACGGCCGGCTGCTGGAGCTGTTCCCGGACGGCGGCGACCCGGTCGTGCTCACCGAGGGCCTGGCCCTCGGCAACGCGATGCAGCTCGGCCCGGACGGGCACCTCTACTACCCGCACATGATCACCGGGCAGGTCTGGCGGATCCCGCCGGACGGGGGGACGCCCGAGGTGGTCGCCGAGGACGTGCACGAGCCGGTCGCGGTCCGCTTCGACCGGGGCGGTGTCCTGCACGTCCTCTCCCGGGGTGTCGAGGGCATCGTCACCCGCGTCGACCTGCACGGTTCCGGTGTCCGCACGCTCGTCACCAGCGGGCTGAAGGGCCTGGACAACGCGGCGTTCGACGCCGAGAACCGTATGTTCGTCTCCAGCTACGCCAGCGGCGGCGTCACGGAGATGCACCCCGACGGCCGCACCCGCGAGATCGTGCGCCGCGGTCTCGACGGCCCCTACGGCGTGACCGTCGACCTCGGCGGCACGGTCTACGCCGCCGACCACTACCGGCTCGCGAGCCCGGCGGCGACCGACGAGGGCGAGCCGGTCGGCGCCCGTCCGACGGCCGGGCCCGGCGGAGTGACGACGCACCGAGGTCGTCGACCTCGCCGAGGACCCGCCGCGCCTGCGACACCACCCGCAGCCCGGTCGGCGTGGGCGTCACCTCGCGTGAGGTCCGCCGCAACAGCCGTACCCCCAGGGCCCGTTCGAGCGAGGCAAGGGTGCGGGAGACCGCCGCCCGGCTGACGTCCAGCGCGATGGCGGCATCGGTGAAGGTGCCCTCGTCGACGATCGCCACGAGACAGCGCAGCTGCCGCAGCTCCACCTTCCCGACGGCGGACGCTGGACGCCGCATCACCGAGGTCTTTCGTGTCATCCATTCTCCAGCCGCCCGGAGCACCCCTCGGCCGTGCTGCTGCCGGTGCGGGCTGCCGCGCAGGCCCACCGACCCGTGGAGACCCTGTGAGAACAGAATTGTTGACAATTTTGTTGGCCTGGATTTACGTTCGAACAGGCACTCACTCAGGGAGGGCGCGATGCAGGAGGAAGCCCGTCCGGGCACCGGGGAGCAGGCCAAACAGCTCGCGCTGGCGAAGCTGCGGCAGGCGATCCTGCGCGGCGAGATGGCACCGGCCCAACGGCTGGTGGAGAACGAACTCGCCGAGCAGTTCGGTGTGACACGGGCCAGCATCCGCGCGGCACTGATCGATCTGGAGGCCGAAGGGCTGGTCGAGCGCATCCGCAACCGCGGCTCGCGGGTGCGGGTGGTGACCGTGGAGGAAGCGGTCGCCATCAGCGAGTGCCGCATGGCGCTGGAAGGGCTGTGCGCGGCGAAGGCGGCCACCGTGGCCACCGACGACGAGCTGGCCGAACTGGCCGACATCGGCACGGCGATGACCAAGGCCGTGGCCGACGGAGAGCCGGTGACGTACTCCGAGCTGAACCAGCGGCTGCATGCCCGCATCCGGGAGATCTCCGGCCAGCGGGTGGCCGTGGAACTGCTGGAACGGCTCAACGCCCAGCTGGTCCGCCACCGCTTCCAGCTCGCGCTGCGGCCGGGACGGCCCCAGCACTCCCTGGGTGAACACCTGGCCATGATCGAGACGATCACGGCGAGGGACCCGCGGGCGGCCGAGGAGGCCGTCCGCGCCCACCTCACGAGGGTGATCGCCGCGCTGCGCGAATAGCGTGCCGCCTCCCGTGCGCTCCGGGGTGGGCCGGCAGGCCTGATCGGCCTGTCCGTTCCGTCCACCAGGGAGACCATCAGATGACCGACGGCACGACGTCCGACGCCGCCCCACCACGATCGACACTCGTCATCACCGCGCACGCGGGGGACTTCGTGTGGAGGGCCGGCGGCGCCATCGCCCTGGCGGCCTCGCGCGGGGAGCGGGTCACCATCGCCTGTCTCACCTTCGGTGAGCGCGGCGAGTCCGCCAAGGCCTGGCGCGAGGGCCGGACCCTCGACGAGATCAAGGCGATCCGCCGCGAGGAGGCCGAGAAGGCCGCCGCGACCCTCGGCGCCGGGATCGTCTTCTTCGACGCCGGCGACTACCCGCTGACCGGCACCCCGGACCTCACCGACCGGCTGGTCACCGTCTACCGCGCGGCCCAGCCGGACGTCGTCCTCACCCACCCCCTGGAGGACCCCTACAACGGCGACCACCCGGCCGCCTCCCGCATGGCCCTGGACGCCCGGGTCCTCGCCCAGGCCATCGGCTACCCGGCCGAGGGCGAGACCATCGGAGCCCCGCCGGTGTTCTTCTTCGAGCGTCGTCACCACCACCTCGCCCTCCACGGACGGCATGTTCGGCGAACTCTTCGCCACCGCCCTCAGGCGGCGCGGCGTACGCGGCCTTCCACGGCCGCAGCATCGGCCGGGCGATCGCGGCCCGCTTGTCGCGGGCGCCGGTGGCGAGGTCCAGCGGCGGATAGTGCAGGACCTGGAGCGCGATCGAGGGGCCTTTCTCCTCCAGGGCCTGACGGGCCACCGCCGCCGCGAGGCCGCCGCCCGCGCTCTGGCCGCCCACCGAGGGCCGGTCGCCGTCCCAGCCGTGCTCGCCCCCGTGTCCGGCCACCCAGCGCACGATCTCGTACGCCTGCCGGGGCGGTGCCGGGAACGGGTGCTGCGGGGCGACCACGTAGTCCACGTTGAGCACGGCCGCGCCCGCCTCGACGGCTATGCACCGGCACAGCGCGTCGTCCAGCTCGATCTGGGGCAGGACGTAGCCGCCGCCGTGGAAGTTGACGTGGACCGGCGGGGGAGAGATGCCCTCACCGGCCGGCAGGTACAGCACGGCACGGGCCGGGCCGTACGCGGTGGGGACCGTCAACTCGCGGGAGGCGCAGGCGTACTCGGGAGGGCGGGCGCGCCACTCGGCGGCGGAGCCCCGCCCACCGGCCCGGCGGCTCGCCGCCGCCGAGACACGCTGCATCGCCTTGGCCGCGAAGGACGCCACCGCCGGGCGGGCGAGAAGGGACATGCGGCTCCGTTCGGACGGGGGAGCGGGGGCTACCCGTGCGATGAATTTACTTGAGTCAGGCAACGAGATGGTACAGTGGCTCCCATGTCCCCATCACCGCCACCCTCCGACCCCGCCTCGGCGGAAGTGATCGAGATCGAGCGAGCACTCACCCGCATCACCTACCTCAGTACCCGGGCGCGGGCCCACGAGCGCCTGATGAGCCTGGCCGGGGTACCGCTGGACCGTGCCGCCGTGGCACTGCTGCGGCAGATCGCCGACTCCGAGCCGTTGCGCCCGGGGGAGTTGGCCAACCGGCTCGGCGTCGAGGCATCCCACGTCACCCGCCAGGTCCAGCAGCTCCAGAGGACCGGCTACGTCACCCGCGTCCCGGACCCCGACGACCGCCGGGCCCAGCGCATCGAGCTGACGGCGGCCGGCCAGGACGCCATAGGCCGCATCCGCGAGGCAGGCGTCCGCGGTATGCGGGTGGCGCTGTCCGAGTGGTCCCCGGAGGAACTGCGGCAGCTCGCGGGCCTCTTCCACCGGATGGTCGACGACTTCCTCGCCCACGCGAACGACCTGGTGGACCAGGAGGCGGCGCGGGTCGAGTGAGGCGGGGGTGCGGATTGGGGCGCAGCCCCTGCTTTTCAGGGGCGCGGGGAACTGCGCGAGAAGCCCTCATTCACCCGCGCCCGACAACGCACCCCAATGCGCCCCAACTCCCTCAGTACCCCAACTGCTTCCGCACGTACGGCGTCATCAACGTCTTCGCCTTCGCCAGCGTCGACGTCCGAGCCCCCAGCACGGCCGTCTCACCCCCCGGCACCGGCAGCAGCGTGACCCCGTCGGCCGAACCGAAGGGAATGATCAGCGGGGTCCGCCGGATCGGCCGGTACAGTCGCGGTTCCTTGCGGTGCCTGCCCGAACTCTCCAGGTAGGCGCGGATGTTGTGTGTGGCGAGGTCCGCCTGGGCGAACGCGACGGGCGAGACCTTCAGCTCGCTCACATCGTTCACGTCCCCGACCGCGAACACGTCGAGCCGCCCGTCGACCCGCAGCATCCGGTCGACCTTGACCTGCCCGTCCGCGTTCAGCCACGCCCCGTGCCCGGCCAGCCGCAGCCAGAGCGTGTTCGGGGTGGTGCCATTGGCCCAGAACGACAGGTCCGCCTCGATGAGCCCGCCCCGGCCGTCCCGGTACGTGCCGAAGTCGGGTCCCTGGGAGACGAACGAGTCGAGGCGCACCTCGACGTCGTGCGACTCCAGCCAGGACAGGGCTCGTCGTCCCGCCCACTTGCTGCCGGTGGAGCTGAGCAGTTCCGGTCCCGCGTGCGCGAGGGTGATCCGCGCGTCCGGCCGGGCCAGCCGGATCTCGGCGGCGAGTTCCACGCCGCCGGGCCCGCCGCCGACGATCAGGACGTGCTCGGCGGCGGCCACGCTCTCCTGGTGCGCGGCGAACGTCTTGCCCGCCTCCTCGGTGGTGGTGCCCAGGAAACGCGCCGGCTCGGGATAGTCCGCACCGGTCGCGATCACCACCACGTCGTACGGCAGCAGCTCACCCGTGGCGAGTCGCACCTGTCGCTCGCCGGTGTCGATGTCGACCGCTTTGCCCACGACCACACGGCCGTGGCGCAGCAGTCGGTCGTAGGGGATGAAGGGGGTGGTCGTCCATGCCTCGCGCACGCCCGCGCGCAGCGCGGCGATGCGGTGGAAGAAGACTTCCTTGCGGTCCACGAGGGTGACCCGTGCTATCTCGTCCAGCTGTTTGGCGAGGCGGATGCCGCCGTATCCGCCGCCGATCACGATCACTTCGCCGTCAGGCACGCCGATTCTCCTGTGCTGGGTGGGGGGAGATGACGACCCTAGCGTTTGAAACCTCAAGCTACTGGCGGGGTTCGTGGTTGTTGTGTGAAGCGACGACGAACGACACGAGTCAGCGGCTGCCGACGGCTGCCTAGGCTGGTGCCGTGACCGACAACGACCGGCCCCTCGCCGTCTTCGACCTGGACAACACCCTCGCCGACACCGCGCACCGGCAGCGGTTCCTGGAGCGCAGCCCGCGCGACTGGGACAGGTTCTTCGCCGCCGCCCCGCAGGACCCGCCCCTGGCCGAGGGCGTCGCGCTCGCGCGGGAGAGCGCGGAGGAGTGCGAGGTGGTGTACCTGACCGGGCGGCCCGAACGCTGCCGCCGTGACACCGTGGACTGGTTGGCCGCGCAGGGGCTGCCGGAAGGGCGGATCTGGATGCGCCGCAACAACGACCGCAGGCCCGCCCGCCGCACCAAACTGGAGATCCTCCGCGAACTCGCCCGGACCCGTGAGATCCGCGTCCTCGTCGACGACGACGAGCTGGTCTGCGAGGACGCGGAGCGGGCGGGCTTCACGGTCGTACGGGCGCGCTGGGCCGCGGCCTCCGCCGCGCTGAAGGTGGCGCAGGAGCGGGAGGGCCGGACCTGAGGGCCCGGCCGCCCCGGTCGGTCAGTCGGTGTCGTCCAGCCGGAAGCCGACCTTGAGGCCGACCTGGTAGTGCGCGATCTGCCCGTCCTCGATGTGCCCCCGGACCTGCGTCACCTCGAACCAGTCGAGGTTGCGCAGGGTCTGGGCGGCGCGGGCGACGCCGTTGCGGATGGCGTGGTCGATGCTCTCGCCCGAACTCCCGACGATCTCGGTGACCCGGTACACGTGGTCGGTCATGCGGGTTCTCCTTGTCGCGTGCTCCACCGGTGGCCGATGCGCCACATCCCTCCACGGTGCCTCAGGCTCCGCCGGTTCGCGAGGCAGGCGGAGTGGGGAAGGGAGCGCTGTGGGGTGCGGGTGGGCGGGGGCTGGTCGCGCGGTTCCCCGCGCCCCTGAAAGCACGGGCTGCGCCCGTGCTTTTCAGGCCCGTCGCCGGTCGCTTGTCAGGGCCGCGGGGCCTGGATCTTTGAGGGGCGCGGGGAACCGCGCGAGAAGCCCCACTCACCCGCACCCGACAACGCACCCCCCGGCCGCCCGCTACCCCGCTCGACTCAACGACAGCGCGAACCGACCCTCCTCATCCGTCCACCACCGCGTCAACTCCAACCCGACAGAAGCCAGTTCAGCCCGCACCCCGTCCCTCCTGAACTTCGCGGACACCTCCGTCCGCAGCTCCTCCCCGGCCTCGAAATCGACCGCGAGGTCCAGCGCAGGGATCTTCACCGTCTGCGCCGCCCGGGACCGCAGCCGCATCTCGATCCACTCGCACTCCGCGTTCCAGAGGGCGACATGGTCGAACGCGTCGGGGTCGAAGTCCGCCCCCAGCTCCCGGTCCACCACGTTGAGCACGTTCTTGTTGAACTCGGCCGTCACCCCGGCCGCGTCGTCGTACGCGGCGACCAGCACCGCCTCGTCCTTGACCAGGTCCGTACCCAGCAGCAGCGTGTCCCCCGGCGCCAGCAGGGCCCGTACGGCGGCCAGGAACGCGGCGCGCTCCACGGGCACCAGATTGCCGATCGTGCCGCCCAGGAACGCCACCAGACGCGGCCCCGGCGTCGGGGGCAGTGCGAGCCCGGCCGTGAAGTCGGCGATCAGGGCGTGCACGTTCAGCCCCGGCTGCTCGGCGACCAGCGCCTCGCCGGCCTGCCGCAGCGCGCTCTCGCTCACGTCGACCGGCACGTACGTGTGCAGGCCCGGCATCGCGTCCAGCAGGTGCCGGGTCTTGTCGGAGGAGCCGGAGCCCAGCTCGACCAGGGTGCGCGCCCCGCTCGCCGCCGCGATCTCACCGGCCCGGCCGACGAGGATCTCCCGCTCGGCACGGGTCGGGTAGTACTCGGGCAACTCGGTGATCCGCTCGAACAGTTCACTGCCGCGCGCGTCGTAGAACCACTTCGGCGGCAGCGTCTTCGGGGTGCGGGTCAGGCCCTGCAGGACATCGGCGCGCAGGGCCGCGTCGGTGGCGTCCTCGGGCAGGGTGCGGGTGAGAAGGAACGGGCTCACGCGGAAGGCTCCTTCGGTGCGGCGGAGGCGGACTCGTCGTGTGGACTGCTGGGTTCGTCCAGTTCCTTGAGCGGAGTGAGCAGGACGTCCGTACGGCTCGCCGCCAGCAGCGTGCGGTCCGGAACCTCCACCCAGTGCGGATCGTCGTCGTAGGGCTCGGACGCCACGACCGTGCTGCGGCCGGGCTCGGCGAGGTACCAGAGGGTGTCGCCCCAGGCGGTCGCGGCGATCGCCTCCCCGTTGGTGAGCAGCAGGTTGAGCCGCGAGCCGGGCGCCGCCCGGGCGACGTCGAGGACCGTGTCGGCCAGCGCCTGACCCTCCTCGTCGCCCGCGCGCAACCGGTTCAGGACCAGCGCCCACACGAGCGCGGAGTCGTTGCGGGCCTCCATCGACAGCAGTTCCGCGGCGGGCAGACCGTCCGCGAGGTGCCCGAGCGACCGGGGCCACCCGGCGACCGCCCCGTTGTGGCTGAACAGCCAGGGCCCGGCGGCGTACGGCGCCGCGGCGGCCTCGTTGTCCGCCCCGGGCACCGTGGCGTCCCGTACGGCGGCCAGCAGCGCCCCGGAGCGGACCACCCGGGCGAGGTCGGTGAAGGACAGGTCCCCCCAGATGGGACCCGACCGGCGGTACCGTCCCGGCACCGGGTCGCCCTCCGCGTACCAACCGACTCCGAAACCATCGGCGTTGACCGTCCCGTGCCGCTGCCGCCGGGGTGCCCACGACTGCCGGAACAGGCTGTGCGGCGGATCCACCAGCACCCTGCCCAGCGCCGACTCCGGCCCGAGATAAGCGAGATGACGACACATCAGACGACCTCCGGGGAGGCGTCACGCGCCGTTCGGAAGCCGCTGAAGATCTGCCGCCGGATCGGGTAGTCCCAGTTGCGGAATGTCCCCCGGCACGCCACCGGGTCCACGGCGAACGCGCCACCGCGCAGCACCTTGTACTCCGGGCCGAAGAACACCTCCGAGTACTCCTTGTACGGGAACGCCGTGAACCCCGGGTAGGGCAGGAAGTCGCTCGACGTCCACTCCCACACGTCACCGATCAACTGCCGTGCGCCCAGCGGTGATTCGCCCGCCGGATAGCTGCCGGCCGGCGCCGGGCGCAGATGCCGCTGCCCCAGGTTGGCGTGCTCGGGCCCCGGATCGGCGTCGCCCCACGGGTAACGGCGGGAGCGGCCGGTGACCGGGTCGTGCCGGGCGGCCTTCTCCCACTCGGCCTCCGTCGGCAGCCGCCGCCCCGCCCAGCGGGCGTACGCGTCGGCCTCGTACCAGCACACGTGCAGCACCGGTTCGTCGGCCGGTACGACCTCGGTGACCCCGAAGCGCCGCCGCAGCCACTGCCGACCGTCGCGCCGCCAGAAGAGCGGCGCGTGGATGCCGTGCGCGCGGATGTGGTCCCAGCCCTCGGCCGTCCACCAGCGCTCGTCGTCGTAGCCGCCGTCCTCGATGAACGCCTGGTAGGCGCCGTTCGTCACCGGTGTGGTGTCGATGTGGAACGCCGGGACGACCCGCCGGTGCGCCGGCCGTTCGTTGTCCAGCGCCCACGGCTCGGTCGAGGTGCCCATCACGAACTCCCCGCCGGGTACGAGGACTTCGGACGGCCCTGTGTACAGCGGGACCGGCTCCGGGTCCGGCGCCGACAGCACGGCGGGCCCCTTGCGGAGCTGATGGGTGATCAGCATCGTCTCGTCGTGCTGCTGTTCGTGCTGGGCGATCATGCCGAAGGCGAAGCCCGTGTCGGTGAGCCGGGTGCCGTGGAAGTCGATGCTCTCCAGCACGTCCAGCGCACGGCCGCGCACCTCGTGCAGATACTGCCGGGCCTCCTCGGGCGGCAGCAGCGGCAGCGAGGGCCGCTCGGCGCGCGGGTGCTCGAAGGCGTCGTACAGCCCGTCGATCTCGGGCCGCATCGCCTCCCGTCCGGCGACGTTCCGCAGGAGCCACAGCTCCTCCTGGTTGCCGATGTGGGCGAGGTCCCAGACCAGGGGCGACATCAGCGGCGAGTGCTGCGCGGTGAGATCGGGTTCGTCGACGGCGGTGGTGAGGAGCGCGGTGCGGGCCCGGGCCGTGGTCAGCGCCGCCAGCGCGCGCTCCCGGAGTATGTCCGGGTCGGCGTCGGCCGTCGGAGCCGGCGTCTCGGGTGCGGTCATGCGGGGAGGTCCTTCCCGTGGAACAGGTCCAGCAGATCGTCGGCGGGGCAGCGGCCCCGGGCCACGTAGCGGTCGGTGTACGCCGCGACCGCGTCCAGCACCTCGGAGCTCGCCCCGAGTCCGGGCAACGCCTCCGCGGCCGCGGCGAAGCAGATGACCGCCGCCTCCCGCAGTTCCGGATCGGTCAGCCCGTCCCGGGCGGCCGCCTCCCACAGCGGATTGCGCGGTGGCGGTTGCGAACCGGCCCGCTCCGCGAGGGGCTTGACGGTCCGGTAGGCGGTCTCGGCGGCCGCCGGGTCCTCGAACAGCGCCGCCGTCACGGCGAGCGGCACGATCCACCCGTCCTCGCCCGGCTGCGCGTCGATCATCCGGAACTCCAGGTGGCCACGCGGGCGCACCGGCGGGAACAGCGTCGTCAGGTGGTAGTCGAGGTCGGCCCGGCTCGGCGGGGTGTCGGACCGTGTCCACTCCCGGAACGTCATCGCTCCGGGGACACCCCAGGGGCCCTCGTCGGCGCGTACGCACATCACGGGCGCGTCCAGCACCAGCCGGGCCCACGCCTCGCGCGGGTCGCCGTCCAGCGACGGCGCGTCCGTGCGGCCGGGGTCCATGGCGGCCCACAGTGCCTGCCGGGTCGAGCGCCAGCCGGTGACCCGGCCGCGCGCCAGCGGGGAGTGCGCGAACGCCGCCACCAGGACGGCGCCGAGCTGGTGCGACAACCACCAGCGCCGCTGGTGACCGAGGGGGCCCGGCTCCTCGTACCCGGCGTCGAGACACACCTGCACCGACGCGGAGGAGCACATCATGGCCCGTCCCTCGGGTCCGAAGCGGTCGAGATAGATCTCCATCGCGTCGTAGCGGGGTTCGTGGAGATAGCGGGCCGGGGGGTTCCAGGGTTCGTGGCCGAAGCCGCTGATGCCGAGATCCAGCTCCCGCAGCGTCGCGCGGACGGCGGTGAGGTCGGCGGAGACGGACCCGACGCACTCCATCAGGGAGGCGGCCGGTGCCGAGCTGAGCTCCAGCTGGCCGCCGGGTTCGACGGTCAGGGGCGAGTTCAGGGTCAGGGTCCGCAGTGCGGCGTAGGCCGCTTCGAGTCGTGCGGGTGTTGCCGGGAGCCGTGGGTCACTCAGCTCGTGGACGTGCCATTCCAGCTCGACACCGAGGGTGCGGGGTGGACCGGTCTTGAAGCAGATGCCCCGGACCAGGGCCTCGACCTCCGCCTCGGTGACCGGGGAGCGGTGCTCCGTACAGCCACTCGTCGAATCTGACATGTCGGGATCCTCCTGAGATGCCATCTCGTCAGCCAAGCCGCCGATCGCCGCCCGGTGGGGCCGGAGCGGCAGCGCTCGTCCCACCCAAAACCCTCGCGCCGCTTTCGCACAAGGGGGCACATCGTGGCAATGCGGATCGGCGATCTCCGTCTTCGGGGACTCCTGGCACCTCTTCCCGTACCCGAGCGGGTCATTCACGCGAGGAAACTCCGTTGCGGACACTCACCAGCATCGCCCAGGATGCGCCCATGAGCACGACGGGGGAGTACGCGCGGGCGGCGCTCGCGGAACACACCGGGGTGACGCGATGAGCGCCCGCCTGCGTGGAATCGCACAGGAGACCGAGCGGATCGTCGCGGCGGGCGGCTACCGGGCCCCCGCCGGCCACGAGGTCTCCCTCGCGGCGGAGATCGAGGCCGCGCGGTCCGCCACCCGCCTGTACGGCCCGGCCCCGGTGCCGGTCCCGGCGGTCGATCCCGTGCCGTCGACCGTCGAGGTCACGGGCGAGAGCAGCCTGGAGGCCGCCCACCGCCTGACGACCACCGGCGCCACTCCCGTGGCCGTCCTCAACTTCTCCTCCGCGCGCAACCCCGGCGGTGGCTATCTCAACGGCGCCCAGGCCCAGGAGGAAGCCCTCTGCCGGGCCTCCGCCCTCTACACCTGCGTCCGTGAGGCCCGTGCCTTCTACGACCACCACCGCACCCACCGCGATCCCTTCTACACGGACCGTGTCATCCACTCACCCGCCGTCCCCGTCTTCCGGGACGACCGGGGAACCTTCCTCGACACCCCGTACACGACCGGCTTCCTGACCTCGGCCGCCCCGAACGCGTCGGTCGTCCGCCGTACGACGCCGGAGCGAGCCCCCGAACTCCCGCGCGCGCTCGCGGTACGCGCCGAGCGCGTCCTGGAGACGGCGGCGGCGCACGGCTACCGCCGCCTGGTCCTGGGCGCCTGGGGCTGCGGCGTCTTCGGCAACGACCCCACTCAGGTGGCCACCGCCTTCCGTGCGCTGCTCATGGACGGCGGCGGTCGTTTCGTCGGTGCTTTCGCACATGTCGTGTTCGCCGTCCTGGACCGCACGAGGGGAACGTCAACCCGGGTCGCCTTCGAACGAGAGTTCGCAACAGTCGCGTCCCGCCAGGGGCGCGGGGAACTGTGCGACCAGCCACGCACGACCCGCACCCGGCCCACGACCTAACGCCACCCGCACCCGGCCCACGACCTAACGCCACCCGCACCCGGCCCACGACCTAACGCCACCCGTACCGCTCCCGCAACCGCTGCACAACGGAGTTGAACCGCATCCGGTCCAGCGCGCACGCCTCCCGCCGCATGCCCGCCTCGCGCAGCCGCAGCACCCGGTCCACGGCCACCCACGAGTCACGCCCCGACCGGTCCCACGGCCCGCTCCCGATCGGCACCCACTCCCGGTCCCCGTCGTGCCGCTTGCTCGACAACTGCACGGCGAGCAGGGTCCCTCCGGGCTCCCGGGCCACGACCAGCACGGGCCGGTCCTTCCCCCGCCCGTCGTTCTCCTCGAAGGGCACCCACGTCCAGACGATCTCCCCGGGATCCGGGTCCCCGTCGTACGCGGGCGAGTACTCGGTCCGCACCCGCCCGACCTCACGGGGATCGGCTTCGGTGGTGGCGGAGGGCCCGTAACGCCCCGGTACGTCCTGCTCGGCAAAGGAAGTCACGCCCTCACGCTAGCCGTAGCGTGGACCCGCGCCCCGTCGGGGGCGTGGGTCCGTGTCGATCTGCGGCTCCGCCGCGTGAGCGCGATCACCCCCCGCCACCCGCAGTCGACCACTGCGGTCGAAGCCACGGCGCTACGAATCCTTGTCGACCTGTACCTTCTCCGCCTTCTCCACCGGCATCCCGTTGACCTCGGCCGAGCCGTCGGAAGGCACCCCGTTCTGGTTCATCGAGGCCAGCAACTGCCGCGCCAGCCCCAACCCCGTCCCGCCCATCGTGAGTGCCTTGGCGAACATGTCCGCCATTCCGTCGGCCCCGTTGAGCAGCACCATGTTGTCGACGTTCCCGAACGCGGACGCCCTCGCCTGCACGATCTCCGGCCACCGCTCGGCCAGTTGCTGCGCGATCACCGCTTCCTGGTTCTCCGCCAGCGCGGCGCTTCGCGCCTTGATGCCCTCGGCCTCGGCGAGCCCCTTCGCCCGCGTGGCCTCGGCGACCGCGAGCCCCTTGGCCTGCCGGGCGGCGGCCTCGGCCTCACCGGTGACCTGCGTCGCGGTCGCCTCGGCGGCGGCCGCGAGTTCGGTCTCCTTGGCCTTGGCCTGCGCGGCGGAGATACGGGCGTCTCGCTCGGCCTCGGCGAGGGTCCGCTTCTCGTAGGCCTTGGCGTCGGCCGGCTTGCGGACGTCCGCCTGGAGCTGCTGCTCGCGCCGGGCCGCCGCCAGCTCCGCGACGCGGGTCTCCTGGACGACGACCTCCTGCAGGGCGGCCGCCTCGGCCAGGGGGCCGGCCTGCTTGGCCTTCGCCGAGGCGTTGTCCCGCTCGGCCTGGTAGCCGGCCTGGAGGATCTCGCTGTCCCGGGTGGCCTCCGCCATGCGCGCGGCGGCCTGCTGCTCGGCCTCGGTGGCGAGCCGGTTGGCCTCGGCCTGCGCGATACGGGCGTCCCGCTGGACGGCCGCCGCGTGCGGCATGGCCAGGTTCTTGATGTAGCCGGTCGGGTCCTCGATCTCGTGGATCTGCAGCGAGTCGACGATCAGGCCCAGTTTCTCCATCTCCGTACCGCACGCGGCCCGCGTCTGACCGGTCAGCTTCTCGCGGTCACGGATCATGTCCTCGACCGTCAACCCGCCCACGATGGACCGGAGATGGCCGGCGAACACGTTGTGCACCCGCTCCGAGACCCGTTTCTGCTGGCCGAGGAATCGGCGTGCGGCGTTGGCGATGGACACGAAGTCGTCGCCCACCTTGAAGATGACCACGCCCCGGATCTTCAGCGGAATGCCCTGGAAGGTCACGCACTCCACGGCCAGTTCGGTCTGGTTGAGGTCGAGCGACAGCTTGCGCACCGCCTGCATCCCGGGCAGCACGAGCGTGCCGCGCCCGGTGACGATACGGAAGTTCATGCCCTCCGTCAGGCCCTCCATCTTGTGCTTGGAGCCGGAGATGATCAGGGCCTCGTTCGGTTCGGCGACACGCCACATGAGCTTGAACAGAGCGATCAGTACCAGAGCCACCGCTACGGTCGCCCCCGCGATGATGCCGATGAACATCGGCACACCCCCCTCGGCCAGGTGCCCTTTCGGCACCGAACGTCGGGAGTGTCCCGCGTGGTTCAGCGGGGGTACAGGTACCGGGAGACCGTTGTTGCAGTCCTGATGCCAACCGGTTCCCGAAAGCCGACAGAGCACGGTCCGAGCGCCTCACGGACCGTCAACTGTCGTACGCCGCCGACACATACACGGT
Source organism: Streptomyces sp. MNU76 (assembly GCF_020982545.1). Classification (GTDB taxonomy): domain Bacteria; phylum Actinomycetota; class Actinomycetes; order Streptomycetales; family Streptomycetaceae; genus Streptomyces. Next base: position 405,976 of record NZ_JAJKLK010000024.1, read on the forward strand.
GCGCGGCGGCAGATACTCCATCACCATCACCAGGGTCCCCGGTTCGATCCGGTCCTTCGCGGAGGCGGGGTAGGCGAGGAAATGCTCGGCGCCGCCCCGCACCCGGACGATCACCTCGCCGACGAGCCCGGGACCGACCGCACCGGTCACCCGTCCCATCAGCCCGACCATCGACGCTTCGTCCATGGTCACAGCCTACGGGGCAGGTGCCGGGCTCCGAACCCGCTCAGACGGCGGGCGAGTTCGCGGTGGTGTGCTCCGGCGGCCACAGCTCGTGCCAGCGCTGGTCCGCCTCCAACTGCGCGGCCAGGGACAGCAGGAGAGGCTCGCTGTTCGCGGGGCCGAGCAACTGCGCGCCCACCGGCAGTCCGCCGTCCACGAACCCCGCCGGTACGTTCACCCCGGGCCAGCCCAGCACGTTCCACGGCCAGGCGAACGGGCAGGCCGCGATCATCGCCCGGTCGGTGCCGAGCCCGCCGAGGTTCAGCATGGCGCCGACGCGGGGCGGGGGAGCGGCGGTCGTCGGGGCCAGCAGCACGTCGTACGACGAGAAGAGCGCGCCGATCCGCCGGTGCAGCGTGACCTCCGCACGGCGGGCCAGCCGCAGGGGCGCCCCGCCGAGCAGTCGGCCGAGGCGGGCGGCGTCGAGGGTGCGTCGGTCGAGGAGGCCCTGCTCGGTGATGGCGCCGACCCGTTCGGCGATACCGGCGGTGGCGCGCGGGACGAACGTCAGCCCGATCTGCCCGTACCGGGGCTCCGCCTCCTCCACCACGTGCCCCAGCGCGGCGAGCCGCTCCGCCACCGCCCGCACCCGCTTCTCCACACGGGCGTCGAGCCGCGCGGGCAGCGCGGTGAACGGCGGCTTCAGCGACAGGGCGATCCTGAGCCGGCCCGGATCCCTCCCGACGGCCTCGGAGGCGTCGATCGCGTCCGGCCGGTGCAGGTCGCCCTCGTGGTTGCCGCTCGCCGCGTCGAGGAGGAGTGCGGCGTCGGCGACGGTGCGGGCGAGGGTGCCGTTGACGGTGATGCCCTGGAAGGACTCCGCGTGGGGCCAGGTCGAGATGCGGCCGCGCTGCGGCTTGATGCCGACGAGATGGGTCCAGGAGGCCGGGATACGGACCGAGCCGGCGCCGTCCGAGCCCAGCGCGGCCGGTACCAGCCCGGCGGCGACGGCCGCCGCCGAGCCACCGGAGGAGCCGCCCGGGGTGTGGTCCGGGTGCCAGGGGTTCCGGGTGGCGCCGAAGGCCGGCCCCTCGGTGAACGGCCACTGGCCCAGCTCGCAGGTGTTGGTCTTGCCGACGACGATCGCCCCGGCCGCGCGCAGTCGCCGTACGGCCTCGCCGTCCTCCGGCAGCGAGGGGAACTCGCCCTGGCAGCCGAACGCGGTCGGCTCCCCGGCCACGTCCATGTCGTCCTTCACAGCCACCGGGACACCGAGCAACGGCCGCCGCCCGCCCTCCGCCAGCTCCTTGTCCGCCGCCTCCGCCTCCACGAGCGCCGCCTCGGCACGCACCCGCCGGAACGCGTTCACGGTCCCCTGACTCGCCTCGATCCGCGCCAGCGCCGCCTCCACCAGCGCCCGCGATGTCACCTCCCCGGCGGCCAGCGCCCGAGCACACTCCACGAGACCCGGCGCACGGTCCACACCCATACGGAACACCTCCGGAAGCAGGATTTTTCTACCGAACGGTAACGTCCAGTCGGCCACGGCGGTACGGGGAACACGCGTTGAGCGGCAGGGGCGGCGATTCTCGGGGGAGGCGGCGAGTCGCCGCGCTGTCGCTGCCGCCGCCCCGGGGTCGCTCAGCCCCGGGCCAAGTGGCGCATGGTGAGGGCCAGACGGAGGCGGAGGCGGCCCTGGGGGGCGGACCGGCCGGCCGAGGAGGGCCTCGGCGTGGATCAGGCGGTCCTGGAGGGTGGAGTGGTGGACGTTGACGGCGGTGGCCGCGGACCGCAGGCCGGCCGTCGAGGCGACCGCGTGGAGTGTCGCCGGCATCCAGGGCGAGTCCGCTGCCGCCCGATCCAAGTCCCGTACGTCGGCCGGGGGTTCGGCTTCGGGGGCGATCAGTTCGGCGAGCAGGGCGATGCCGCCGAGGTCGTCGGTGCGCACCACCCGCTCACCGGGATCCCGCGCGGAGCCCTCGGCCGTGAACCGCAACGCGGTCCGCGCGCCCTCCCGGGACCCGGGCAGTCCGAGCACCGGCACCGCGGGCCCGACCCCCACCCGCCCGTCGGGCAGCCCGGCCGCACCGGCCGCCCTCGCGTCCCGCTCGTCCCCGTGTACGCGCAGGATGCGGGGACGGCCACCGAGGGGAGCGACGGCGCGGGCCAGGGCCGTGTCCTTCAGCGCCTCCAGAGCCGCGGCGAGTTCCGGGTCGAAGGGGGGCGGGATCATGGTCATGGGCTTCTCCTCGTGCGGGTACCGCGGCCACGGTGCGTTCCGGCGTACCGCGACGCGCGCGGGCGATTCGTACCGTGATGATGGGCGTCGCGGCGGGGCACTTGGACGCCGTCGTGCGGCGGAGCTTGCCCGCCGGTCGGCGGGTGGCCGTGGGGGGTCCGGAGCGGCGTCGCACCCATGGCCAACACATAGTTCACGCCATAGCTTTCGGGCATCATCGCCACAGGACACCCACCCGGGTGACCGAAGAGTGGACGGGCAAGAGGCGCCCCACCGCACTGCCGCGCACCGGTCATAGGTCTTTGGCCAGGCACGGCGTCACCCGTCGGGCGCGCGGGCCGACAGGTCGTACGTGTGTGCGGGGTGACCCTCGGCCCGCCCAGGTGGTGATGGCGCGAAATGGCTGCCGGGTTGCACGGATTTCGAACAGATTCGCCAAACTGCCCTGCCACAAAGATCGGTGGCCCGAACCCGAGCTCCCGCATGGCCGGCACGCCCCCGGCCGGAACGACCTTCACCGCTTCTGCAAGGATGCCGTCCTCATGGTGCAGATACCGAAAGAGCCCGCCCCGCCCTCGCCCCTGCAGCGATCCGTGCCGACCAGCTCCGACGTGGCTCGACTCGCGGGTGTCTCACGCGCGACGGTCAGCTACGTCCTGAACAACACCAGCGCTGTCCGGATCAGCGAACCCACCCGCCGCCGGGTCCACGAGGCGGCCAAGGAACTCGGCTACGTACCCCACGCGGCGGCCCGCAGCCTGCGCGCCGGCCACAGCCGCCTGGTCCTCATGCCCACCCCGAACGTGCCCATCGGCCCGCTCTACAGCCAGTTCATCAACGAGATCCAGTGGGCCCTGAGTCGGCTCGACTACATCGTCGTACAACACGGCGGCATCGGCCTGCGCGGCGACGACGCCGCCCGCGCCTGGGCCGAACTGCGTCCGGTCGCCGTGATCGTGCCCGGGGTCGGGATCGGCCCGCAGGGCGTGGCCGTCCTCAAGCGCTCCGGAGCCAAGGCCGTCGTCACCCTCACCCCCGAACCCGTCGAGGGCGCCCACGCGTTGATCCTGGACCACGCGGGCGTCGGCCACAGCGCGGGACGGCACCTGGTCGAGCGCGGCCGCCGCCGGATCGGGGTCGTCGTTCCCGAGGAGCCCGGCTTCGGGGTCTTCTCCCTGCCCCGCCTCGCCGGCGTACGACGCGCCGTGCAGGGCACGGAGGCGACGGTCACCGAGCTGCCGCTCGCGTACGACGAGGCGGCCGCCGCACGGCTCGCCCGTGACTGGCGGTCCCGCGGGCTGGACGCGGTGTTCGCCTACAACGACGAGTACGCGATGCTGCTGATGCGGGCCCTGCAGGACGAGGGCATCGGCATCCCCGACGAGACGGCCGTGGTCGGGGCCGACGACCTGATGATCGGACGGCTGCTGCGGCCGCGCCTCAGCACCGTCCACCTGGAACTGCCGTCCGGGCGCGACCTCGCCGAACTGGTCGACCGCGTGGTGCGCGACCCCACCACGATCCCCACGACGCACGACGTACTGGCCGCGAGGATCGTCCACCGTGAGTCGAGCTGAACGCGCCCGGGTGACGAATCCGGGCGACGGGTCCGGCTACTGACCGTTCTGCTCGACCTGCGCCTGCTGCTCGGCGACGGCCTTGCGGACCTCGTCCATGTCCAGCCTGCGGGCCTGCCCGATGACATCGGTCAGCGCCGCCTCCGGCAGCGCGCCCGGCTGCGCGAACACCGCGACCTGGTCACGGACGATCATCAGCGTCGGGATCGACTGGATACCGAAGGCCTGCGCCAGCTCCGGCTGGGCCTCGGTGTCGACCTTGCCGAACACCAGGTCGGGGTTCTCGTCGGCCGCCTTCTCGTAGACCGGGGCGAACTGCCGGCACGGCCCGCACCAGGACGCCCAGAAGTCGATCAGGACGAACTCGTTGTCGGTGACCGTCTGGTCGAAGTTCTCCTTGGTGAGCTCCACGGTGCTGCTCATGGCGTGCATCCCTCTTCCTGGTCTCTCTAGGTGCTCGGGCGAGCCGCTCTCGACAACGTCACCCCGCGGTGGCGTATTCCGCGCGCGTACCCGTGTGGCCACGGCGCACACCACCAACCAGACTGGCCCCATGACGGATACGGAAAACACCGGAACCACCGAGAGCGCGGCTGAAGCGACGGCGACCGAGTACGACGTCGTGGTGCTCGGTGCCGGACCCGTGGGGGAGAACGTCGCCGACCGCACCCGCGCCGCCGGACTGTCCACCGCTGTCGTGGAGAGCGAACTGGTCGGCGGCGAATGCTCGTACTGGGCGTGCATGCCCAGCAAGGCCCTGCTGCGCCCCGCGATCGCCCGCGCCGACGCCCGTCGCGTCCCCGGCCTGCGCCACCTGGTCGACGGCCCGCTGGACGCCGCCGAGGTGCTCGCCCACCGCGACTACCAGACCGCCCACTGGAAGGACGACGGCCAGGTGGGCTGGCTGGAGAGCGTCGGAGCGACCCTCTACCGGGGGCACGGGCGTCTGGCCGGACCCCGCCGCGTGGTCGTGGACGCCTCCGACGGCGGCCGCCACGTCCTCACCGCCCGGCGCGCGGTGGTCGTCTCCACCGGCAGCCGCGCCCTCCTGCCCGACCTGCCGGGAATCGCGCAGGTCCGGCCCTGGACCAGCCGGGAGGCCACCAGCGCGCAGCAGGTGCCCGGCCGGCTGATCGTCGTCGGCGGCGGTGTCGTGGCCGTCGAGATGGCCACCGCCTGGCGCTCCCTCGGCTCCGAGGTCACCGTCCTCGTCCGCGGCAAGGGCCTGCTGCCCCGCATGGAACCCTTCGCCGGCGAACTGGTCGCCGAGGCGCTCACCGAGGCGGGCGCGGACGTCCGCACGGGTACGTCGGTGACGGCGGTGTCCCGCGAGAACGGGACCGTGGTGGCCCTGACCGACACCGGCGACCGTCTGGAGGCCGACGAGATCCTCTTCGCCACGGGTCGCGCCCCGCGCACCGACGGCATCGGCCTCGACACGGTCGGCCTGGAACCGGGCTCCTGGCTGCCCGTCGACGACAGCCTGCGCGTGACGGGCAGCGACTGGCTGTACGCGGTCGGCGACGTCAACCACCGCGCGCTCCTCACCCACCAGGGCAAGTACCAGGCCCGGATCGCCGGGGCCGCCATCGCCGCCCGCGCGGCCGGTGTCCCGCTCCTGGAGAGCGATCCGTGGGGCGCCCACGCGGCCACCGCCGACCACGCGGCCGTCCCCCAGGTCGTCTTCACCGACCCCGAGGCCGCCGCCGTCGGCCTCTCCCTCGCCGAGGCCGAACAGGCCGGCCACCGCGTCCGCGCGGTCGACGTCGAGTTCTCCTCCGTCGCGGGCGCGGGCCTGTACGCCGACGGCTACCGGGGCCGCGCCCGCATGGTCGTCGACCTGGACCGCGAGATCCTCCGCGGCGTCACCTTCGTCGGCCCCGCCGTCGGCGAGCTCATCCACTCCGCCACCATCGCGGTCGCGGGAGAGGTCCCGATCAACCGCCTCTGGCACGCGGTGCCGTCGTACCCGACGATCAGCGAGGTGTGGCTGCGGCTGCTGGAGGCGTACCGAGGCTGAAACGCGCAGCGGGGCGATCGGGACGATCGGGGCCGCGCGGCCGGCCGCGCGGGTTCGGTGGGGCGCGCGGTCGGCGCGCCGGCTGCCTGCGTCGGCCGGCCCGTGTCGGTTGGTCGCTGTCGGCTGGTCGGCGTCGGCTGGTCGGCGTCGGCCAGGACCTGTCCGGCCGATCCGCCGAGCAGAGAAGGAGACCCGCACCCGCGAACGGGTGAGTCCCAGGCTCGGCCGCCTCGGCGCTCGCACCGGCTGGCTCTGGCTGACCGGCGGCCTGCTCGCTGTGGTCCGACCGGGCTGACGGTGCCACCGCTGGCCAGAGGGAAAGTGAATCCACCGACGGCGATTTCAGCTCTCTGGGCGGCAATGTCACCCTTGTTCCCCGAAAAGACAGGCCATGTCTGGCGAAACTGCAGGCATACCCGTCAGAAACATTGACGTCATCACGCCCCATATCTATTTTCTGCTCGAACTACCGCACGCTGTTCGCAATTTCGAACGTCGAGAGGTCTCGCTACAGCGATCGGCCAAGCGGACCGGCCAAGCCGGAGGAAGAGTTGAAGAGACCCGTGAGAACGCTGCTCGCCCTGCTGGGCCCGCTGCTGCTGGTCCTGCTGGGCGTCCCCGCCCTCCATGGTCCCGCCGCCGCGGCCGCCCCGCCGGCCGGGCAGGCCACGCGGTACACGATGACCGCGTTCGCCAACTCCAGTGAGCCGAACAGGTGCGACAACTTCGGCCTCGCCGACGCCAACCGCTACTCCTTCCGCGACTCCTGCGCCCGATCTCTCCGCCACCCGCGCCACTACGTCTACGCGCTGCGTGTGAGCCCCTTCAGCACACCGACACCTTCCGCGCCGACAGTTCCGTCACCGTAGTCACCCCTTGGACCTGGCCACTTCCGCTCACCGAAAGGTTCAGATGTCTTCCTCCCTCAGTAGACGGCGCCTCCTGCAAGCAGCCGGGGTCACCGTCGTCGCCTCTGCCACCGGGCCCCTCCTCGGCGCATCCTCCGCCCATGCGGTCGTCCTTCCCGCCAGGGCCGACATCGGGGTCTCGGCCCACCCCTTCGAGATCGGCCAGGTCCGGCTGACCGCGAGCCGCTGGCTGGACAACCAGGACCGTACGCGGAACTACCTGCGGTTCGTCGACGTGGACCGGCTGCTGTACAACTTCCGCGCCAACCACAGGCTGTCCACCAACGGCGCGGCCGCCACCGGCGGCTGGGAGGCGCCCAACTTCCCCTTCCGCACCCACGTCCAGGGCCACTTCCTCACGGCATGGGCGCAGCTGTACGCCGTGACCGGGGACACCGTCTGCCGGGACAAGGCCACGTACATGGTCGCGGAGCTGGCCAAGTGCCAGGCCAACAACAGTGCCGCCGGTTTCAGCGCCGGGTACCTGTCCGGCTATCCCGAGTCCGACTTCACCGCTCTTGAGCAGCGGACCCTGAGCAACGGCAACGTGCCGTACTACACCATCCACAAGACCCTCGCCGGCCTGCTGGACGTGTGGCGCCTCATCGGCAGCACCCAGGCCCGTGACGTGCTGCTCGCCCTGGCGGGATGGGTCGACCTGCGCACCGGCCGGCTGACCGGCCAGCAGATGCAGGCCATGCTCCAGACCGAGTTCGGCGGCATGAACACCGTGCTGGCCGACCTCTACCAGCAGACCGATGACGCGCGATGGCTCACGGTCGCCCGGCGGTTCGACCACGCCGCGGTGTTCGATCCTCTGGCCGCAGGCCAGGACCGGCTCAGCGGACTGCACGCCAACACCCAGGTGCCCAAGTGGATCGGGGCCGCCCGGGAGTTCAAGGCGACCGGCACCACCCGCTACCGGGACATCGCCACCCATGCCTGGGACTTCACCGTGGACGCGCACACCTATGCCATCGGCGGCAACAGCCAGGCGGAGCACTTCCGCGCCCCGAACGCCATCGCCGGCTTCCTGAACAACGACACGTGCGAGAGCTGCAACACCTTCAACATGCTCACCCTCACCCGTGAGTTGTTCACGCTGGACCCGAACCGGGCCGAGCTCTTCGACTACTACGAGCGGGCGTGGCTGAACCAGATGATCGGCCAGCAGAACCCGGCCGACGACCACGGTCACGTCACCTACTTCACCCCGCTCAGGCCGGGCGGCCGGCGCGGTGTGGGCCCGGCGTGGGGCGGCGGCACCTGGAGCACCGACTACGGCACCTTCTGGTGCTGCCAGGGCACGGGCCTGGAGATGCACACGAGGCTGATGGACTCCATCTACTTCCGCACCGACACCACCCTCATCGTGAACATGTTCGTGCCCTCGGTACTGAACTGGACGGAGCGCGGCATCACGGTCACCCAGACCACCTCGTATCCGACCAGCGACACCACGAACCTGCAGGTCACCGGCAGTGTCAGCGGGACCTGGGCGATGCGCATCCGTATCCCCGGCTGGACCACCGGGGCCACCGTCAGCGTCAACGGTGTCAAGCAGAACATCGCCACCGACCCCGGCGGCTACGCCACCCTGAGCCGTTCCTGGACCTCCGGCGACACGGTCACCGTCCGCCTGCCCATGCGGGTCGTGATGCGAGCGGCCAACGACAACGCGAACGTCGCCGCGATCACCTACGGCCCGGTCGTCCTGTCGGGCAACTACGGTGACACCGCGCTCGGTTCGCTGCCGACGCTGAACACGTCCTCGATCACGCGGACCAGCAGCAGTTCGCTCGCCTTCACCGCCACCGCCAACGGCTCCACGGTCAACCTCGGCCCGTTCCACGACGCGCACGGCCACAACTACACGGTGTACTGGAACACCACCGGCAGCGTCCGTCTGGTCAACGCGGCCAGCGGTCTGCTGCTGGGCATCCAGAACATGTCCACGGCCGACGGCGGCCGCGCTCTGCAGTGGTCGGACAACGGCACCGCCGACCACGACTGGTACATGATCACCGACGGGAGCGCGGTCCGCTTCCGCAACGCCCACAGCGGCAAGGTGCTCGGCGTTCTGAACATGTCCACCGCGGACGGCGCGACGGTCCTGCAGTGGTCGGACAACGGCACCGCCGACCACCGGTGGACGCTGCTCGACCAAGGAGACGGCACCTACAAGATCCGCAACGCCAACAGCGGCAAGCTGCTCGCCGTCGCGGGCAACTCCACCGCCGTCGGCGCGTTCGCGGTCCAGGACGCGGACGACGGCACCGCCGACAACCGGTGGCGCATCGTGCGGAACTGAGTGCGCCGCGGAACCGGGTCTCCATCGCTCCTGAAGCTGCCGTACCGGCAAGGCCTGCTCACCCTGCAGCGCCGACCGGGCGCGTCAACCCGAGCTCGTGACCATGCCCCCGACGCCCGCACAGCGGCCTCCGCTGCGCGGGCCAGGAAGGACCCCCCTCATGGCCCCCCTGCACACACGACTGCTACGCCTCCTCACAGCCGCCGCGCTGACGCTCACCGCCTGCGTCACCGCCTCCGCCGGTTCGGTCGCCGAGGCCGCACCGGGCAGCCCCGCGCTCACCCCGCCCCTGGGCTGGAACAGTTGGAACAGCTTCGGATGCGGGATCACCGAGGCGCAGGTCCGCCAGGCCGCCGACGCGATGGTGTCCTCCGGTATGAAGGACGCCGGCTACCAGTACGTCGTCGTCGACGACTGCTGGTTCGACCCGCAGCGTGACAGCGCGGGCAACCTCCGGGCCAACCCGACCAAGTTCCCCAGCGGCATGAAGGCGCTGGGCGACTACATCCACAGCAAGGGCCTGAAGTTCGGCATCTACCAGGCGCCCAACGAGAAGACGTGCGCCCAGGGCGTGGGCACCTACCCCGGCTCCACCGGCAGCAAGGGGCACGAGGCACAGGACGCCGCCTCGTTCGCCTCATGGGGCGTGGACTACCTCAAGTACGACTGGTGCTCCGGCAGCGGCACCCTCAGCGAGCAGATCGCACAGTTCACCATGATGCGTGACGCCCTGCGCGCCACCGGGCGTCCGATCGTCTACAGCATCAACCCCAACAGCTTCCACGCCCCCACCGGAGCCTCCTACAACTGGGGCCAGGTCGCCGACCTGTGGCGGACGACCGAGGACCTGCTCGACATCTGGCAGAACAACAACACCAACAGCTATCCGATGGGTGTCGGGAACGTCCTGGACATCACCGCGCCGCTGGCCGCGCAGTCGGGCCCAGGCCACTGGAACGACCCGGACATGCTGGTCGTCGGGCGTCCCGGGTTGTCGCTGACCGAGGCCCGCTCCCACTTCGCCCTGTGGTCGCTGCTCTCGGCTCCCCTCATGGCCGGCAATGACATCCGTACCATGTCCGCCGACGTGAGCGCGATCCTCCGCAACCCCCGCCTGCTGGCGGTGAACCAGGACTCGCTGGGCGCGGGCGGGCGCCGGGTGCGCGACGACGGCGCCGCCGAGGTCTTCGCCAAGCGCCTGTCCGACGGCTCGGTCGCCGTGGGCCTGTTCAACCGGGGCGACAGCACCGCCACGATCACCACCAACGCCGCACAGGTCGGCCTCACCGGAGGGCCGTTCACCCTCACCGACCTGTGGACCGGCGGCACTTCCAGCACGTCCGGTCAGGTCTCGGCGAGCGTCCCGGCGCACGGTGTCGCCGTGTTCAGGATGAGCGGCGGCAGCCCGCTGGCCTCCACCACCGCCCGCCTGCGCGGTACCGGATCCGGCCGCTGTCTGGATGTGGAAGGTGGGAGCACCGCGGCCGGGACGGCGACGCTGATCTGGGACTGCCACACCGCCGCCAACCAGCTGTGGACCACCTGGGCCGGGGGTGAGATCCGCGTCTTCGGCGACAAGTGCCTGGATGCCAACAACCAGGGCACCACCAACGGCACACAGGTCATCATCTGGCCCTGCAACGGCCAGAACAACCAGAAGTGGACCACGCAGGCCGACGGCTCGATCCGCAACGTCAACGCCGGACTGTGCCTCGACGCCAACGGGGGCGCCACCGCGAACGGGACCCGACTGATCCTTTGGACCTGCAACGGCCAGAACAACCAGAAGTGGACGTCTCTGGCGTAACCAGCCACCGGGTGCGCGGGGAGACCCCCGGCAGGGAGACCCGGCGGGAAGGGGGCAGCCCCACTGCAGCGTGCCTCGTGCCGCGCTGCGGGGGCTGCCCTCCTCCACCGGAAGGAGGTGTGTACGGGCCGGCCCCCTGCGGCCGCCCCCTGCCCAGCCCTCGGAGACGCCGCAGACAGTCCACGACCTGACGAAGCACTACTGGTCGGGCAGGAGGAAGCCCAGCTCGCGTGCGGCCCTGGCCGGGGTCGGGTCGTTCCAGCGATCGGCCATCGTCTGGTTCGAGGAGAGGGAACGCAGTTCGGCGTGGTCGAGGTAGAGCGTGCCGTTGAGGTGGTCCGTCTCGTGCTGGACGATCCGGGCGGGCCACCCCGCGAACTCCTCGTCGACCGCCCGCCCGTGCTCGTCGAACGCCCGTAGCCGCACCTTGGCGTGCCGGGCCACCACTGCCTGCCAGCCCGGCACGCTCAGACAGCCTTCGTAGAACGCGTCACGGAACGACCCGACGGCCTCGTACGCCGGATTGACCAGGACGCGGAACGGCTGCGGCACCCGGCCCCGAGCCAGCCGTACCTCCTCCGGAACCGGCGCGGGGTCCTCGATCACCGCGATGCGCAGGGACACACCCACCTGGGGTGCGGCGAGGCCGACGCCCGGTGCCGCGTGCATGGTGGCGCGCAGGGCGGCCACGAAGCGGGCGAGGAGGCCCGGGTCCAGCTGGCCGTCGAAGGGCTCGGCGGTGCGGCGCAGCACCGGGGCGCCCGCGGCGACGATCGGCAGCGGCCCCTCGTGGGCGAGGAGTTCCTCGACCCGGTCGCTCAGGGGGCGGGACTCGGGACGGTCACGTTCGGAAGCCATCGGGCCAGGATGCCAACCGTGTGCGCGCGACGCGAGGCGGCTCTCGCACGACTGCCCGCGCGACCGCCCTTCTCGGCGGCGGCGCGGGACCGGCACCCCATCATGTGACCCACGTCACAGAAGATGCCGGGAACTCGGAGCCCGCGCGCCCCGACTACTGAACCGCCACGACGTCCCCGCATCCCGGAGCATCCGCCGATGACCATCGCCCCCTCGACCGAGACGGACGAGTCCCAGAAACCCCTCGCCAAGCCGGACGGCTCACCGAGGGGCTGGGCCGCGCTCCGGCCGCTCGTCCTGCGGCTGCACTTCTACGCGGGCGTCCTCGTCGCCCCGTTCCTACTGGTCGCCGCCCTGACCGGCGGGTTGTACGCCGCCTCGTTCTCCGTCGAGGACATCGTCTACGCGGACCGGACGACCGTCGCGAAGGTGGGCGAGGAGAAGCTGCCGATCTCCAAGCAGGTGGCCGCCGCCCGCGAGGCGCACCCGGAGGGCGAGATCGCCGCCGTACGGCCGTCCCCGGAGGACGACGCGACGACCAGGGTGATGCTGACGGGCGTCGAGGGCATCGACGAGGCCGACACCCTCGCGGTGTTCGTCGATCCGTACACGGCCCAGGTGCGCGGGGCGTTGGAGCAGTACGGCTCCACGGGCGCGCTGCCGGTGCGGACCTGGATCGACAAGTTCCACGCCAATCTCCACCTCGGCGAGCCCGGCCGCCTCTACAGCGAACTCGCCGCCAGTTGGCTGTGGGTCATCTCGGGCGGTGGCCTGGTGCTCTGGTTCGCCCGCAGCCGCGCCCAGCGCAAGGTGCGCGGCACCTCCGGCCGCCGTCGCACCCTGGGTCTGCACGGCACGGTGGGCGTCTGGGCGGCCCTCGGGTTCTTCTTCCTCTCGGCGACCGGCCTGACCTGGTCCACGTACGCGGGCGCCAACATCGAGGTCCTGCGTACCGAACTCCATCAGGCGACGCCGACCGTGTCCGCCGCGGCGGGCGACCACGGCGACCACGGGGGCGGTTCGACGGGCGAAGGGGCGGCCGCGGAGGGCGACCTGGACAGGATCCTGGCCGCCGCGCGTGCCGAGGGCCTCGGCGACCCGGTGGAGATCGTGCCGCCCGCCGACGCGTCCTCGGCGTACGTGGTCAAGCAGGTCCAGCGCAGCTGGCCCACCAAGCAGGACGCGGTGGCCGTGGACCCGGCGACCGCCGAGGTCACCGACACCCTTCGGTTCGCCGACTTCCCGATCCTCGCCAAGCTGTCCCGCTGGGGCATCGACGCCCACACCGGTGTCCTGTTCGGCCTCGCCAACCAGCTCCTGCTGATGGCGCTCGCGGCCTCCCTGGTCGTGCTGATCGTCTGGGGCTACCGCATGTGGTGGCAGCGCGGCCGTGCCTCGTCCTTCGGGCGCCCGCTCCCGCGCGGCGCCTGGCAGCACGTACCGCCCCAGCTCCTCGTCCCCGCCCTCGCCGTCGTCGCGGTCCTCGGCTACTTCGTGCCCCTGCTCGGCATCCCTTTGGCGGCGTTCATCGCGGTGGACGTCGTCCTGGGCGAGGTGGCCCACCGGCGCGGCAAGCGGTCGTACGGCGGCCGGGTGGAGGCGAAGTAGCGGTCGGGCTCACTTCATCGCGGCCAGCTCGGCGTTGGCGCGTTCGGTGATGAGGGCCAGCGTGCGACCGGCGGCGGCCAGTTCCTCGGCCGGGATGTCGGCGTAGATCCGGGCGGAGATCGGTGCCGTCTCGGCGACGGACCTGCTGTGGGCCTCCTGCCCGGCGTCCGTCATCCTGAGCCGGGACGGCCGCGTGGGGTCCGCCTCCAAGAGCCGCGCGGCGACCAACTCCTCGACCACGGCCCGTATCTCGGCCTTCTCGGCCTTGAGCGAGTCGACGACCTGGTCCACGAGGGCCTCGCGGTCGAGCGGTTCGTCGGAGCCCGCGACGGCCCGCAGGGCCAGCGACTGCTGGAACGTCAGACCGTGTCGGGCCAGGACCTTCTCCAGCACCCCGCGGGCGGCGTAGTGGGCGAGGCCGACGACCCGGGAGTTGAGGACGGGGGCGGTGGTGGTCATGGTTGCTCCTTCTCGTGTTCCTGTGCGGTGGAGGGGGCGAGCGATACGTCGAGCGGTACGTCGAGCAGGGTGGTCAGCTCGCGGGTGAACTCTCGGGTCCGGGCACCGTCGAGCCCGCCGAGCGGTTCCAGCAACTGATCCATCAATGCCTGGACGACATCGATCGCGCGCCGGGTGACCTCACGCCCCTGCTCGGTGAGCGCGAGCTGCACGGCGCGGGGATCGCGGGGGTCCCGGGTGCGTTCGAGAAGTCCGGCGGTCTCCAGGGCGCGGGCCAGCTTGGAGACGTACAGGGCCTCCAGGCCGGTGTGGTCCGCGAGTTGCCGCTGACTGGGCCGCAGTCCGTCCCGGTGCATGCCGTACAACGACGCCACCAGCGCGTACTGCGCGTGCGTCAGCCCCAGCGGAGCGAGCGCGCGGTCGACCGCGACCCGCCACTTCATGGACAGGCGCCAGACGAGAAATCCGGGCGTCGCGCCCTCGATGACCGAACTCATGACAGATACCGTACATGGCTACTATAGCCATGGCTAGTAAATGTGACCGCCTTGCGGGAAAGGCGGCCGTACGGTCGCCGCGGTCGGCCCTGCCCGCGCCCATGGAGTGCCGGGGGACGACTGACGGCGTGAGCCGGACGGGGCTAGGTTGGGGGCATGAGCAATCTTGATCGCGAGGCGGTGCCCGCGGTGTGCGGCGGCCGGGGCTTCGTGGTGGCCGAGCCGGTTCGTGAACTCCTCAGCCCCCGCCGGGTGAAGCTCGGCGAGTCCACCGAGGTGCGGCGCCTGCTGCCCAACCTGGGCCGCCGCATGGTGGGCGCGTGGGCCTTCGTCGATCACTACGGCCCCGACGACATCGCCGACGAGCCCGGCATGCAGGTGCCGCCGCATCCGCACATGGGTCTGCAGACGGTCAGTTGGCTGCACCAGGGCGAGGTGCTGCACCGCGACTCCACGGGCAGCCTCCAGACCATCCGCCCCCGCGAGCTGGGCCTGATGACCTCCGGCCGGGCGATCAGTCACTCGGAGGAGAGCCCGAAGTCGCACGCCCGCTTTCTGCACGGCGCCCAGCTCTGGGTGGCGCTGCCGGACGGCCACCGGCACACCGACCCGCGCTTCGAGCACCACGCCGAACTGCCCGTCGTCACGGCGGCCGGCCTGAGCGCGACCCTCATCCTCGGCAGCCTGGACGGCGCGACCTCGCCCGGTACGACGTTCACGCCGATCGTCGGTGCCGACCTCACGCTCACGCCGGGCGCCGACCTGCGCCTGCCTCTCGAACCCGACTTCGAGTACGCGGTCCTGTCCATGTCCGGCGAGGCCCACGTGGACGGCGTCCCCGTCCTCCCCGGCTCCATGCTCTACCTCGGCTGCGGCCGCACGGAACTCCCCCTGCGCACCGACGCACACGCCTCTTTGATGCTCCTCGGCGGCGAGCCGTTCGAGGAGGAGTTGATCATGTTCTGGAACTGGATCGGACGGTCGCAGGAGGAGATCGAACAGGCCCGTCAGGACTGGATGGAAGGCTCCCGGTTCGGTGAGGTGAAGGGCTACGACGGGGATCCACTGCCCGCGCCGGCACTGCCGCCGGTGCCGTTGAAGCCGCGGGGAAGAGTGCGCTGACCTGCGGAAACTCGTCAGCTCTACGGGGTGGCTGTCTGTGGGTGGCCGTGGCAGGACTCTTGCTGACCGAATGCCGACTTTGCTGACGACCCGTCAGGCCCTAGGGTGCGTTTTGAAAGTGCTGGTCACAGCCACTCGTTGATGGCTGCGACCAGCACCGTCGCTTCGTAACGGACGGCGAGCTTGTCGTATCTCGTGGCGACCGCACGGTGCCGTTTCAGGCGATTGATTCCGCACTCCACTGCGTGGCGCTGCTTGTAGTCGTCCTTGTCGAACTTCCACGGGCGTCCGCCGTGGGAACCGCGTTTCTTGCGGTTGGCGATCTGGTCGCGCTTCTCCGGGATCGTGCAGCGGATGCCACGTTTGCGCAGGTAGGTGCGGTTCGCGCGGGAGCCGTACGCCTTGTCGGCACGCACCTTGTCCGGCCGGGTGCGCGGGCGGCCAGGCCCGAGCCGGGGCACCCGGATACGGCCCAGGACCACCTGGAACTGTGGGGAGTCCCCGCGCTGGCCGGCCGTGATGACCAGGGCCATCGGCTTCTGGGCCTGCTCGACCGCCAGGTGCAACTTGGTGGTCAGCCCGCCCCGGGACCGTCCGAGCCCGTGGTCGTCGGGCTCGGTGAACACACCGCCTGGCGGCTCGATCTGCAGATCCCCTTTTTGCGGGCACCGGCCGCATGCTGGTGGGCGCGGGCGATGGTCGAGTCCACCGAGACGTCCCAGGTGATCAGTCCCTCGGCGTCGGCCCGGGCCTGGAGCTGCTCGAAGATGCGGTGCCAGGTGCCGTCCCGCTGCCAGCGCCGGAACAGGCCGTAGACCGTTTCCCACGGGCCGTACCGCTCGGGCACGTCCCGCCACGGAGCACCTGCGCGGGTGCGCCAGCGTATGCCGTCTATCAACTGCCGCTTGGTGTGCACCGGTGGCCGGCCAGGCTTCTTGCCGACCGGGAGCAAGGGCTCCAGCTTCGCCCACTGCGCATTCGTCAGATCATGCCGTCCCACAAAGTGGATCTTGACACATCAAGATCCACTTCTGAAACGCACCCTAGCGGGGGCCTCTTTTCCCAGCTGTGCGGCCTTCGGAGGCGTTTGCAGGTTCGGTGGCGTCCGGACCGATGCTGACCTGGCTGGCGGTCGAGTCAGGCGTGGTGGAGGGACGGCGTCGCTCACGCTGCCTCCTTGTTGAGGTTCCACAAATTCCGTTGCCGCCGCTGTCTCCCGGCAGCGCCGCTTGCGTCCGATCCGAGTATCACGCCTGCTGACCTGCAAAAGAAGGGGGACAGAGGCAGCCCGCAGTGCGTTGGCCCGTGACTGGTCCGGATCTTGGATCTTGGATCTGGAGGGATCTGCGGGCTTGGCCCCTGCCGTAGGTGAGATCGGATAGCACTGGCCAGGCGCCACGCCCGGCCAGTACGGAATCTGGATGGGTTCCGGTCCCGGAGGGCTACGTCGTCCTGTAGTTGTCCATGTGGTGGCGCGGACCTGCACTTATGCAGCTGCATTCGTTGCTGACCTGCGTAGATGCGTCATTCGCGGCGCTTCAGGTTCGTGCCGTTGATGCGGCCGATCCTCCCCACGCGCTCCCCAGCCGCCGCGGATACTCCCCAGGGAGAACCGACGTCACCAGCGGCGACAACACAGACCGTGGCCCAAAGCAGGCGAGAGACCCGGCCGCCCGTCCCTCGCACCGGAACGGGGGCGGAGGGACAACGGGCACCTCGACAGCTGCATCGGTCGGCAGAACTACCCGAGCATGCCCGTTGATCACGCTGCCGCACCGGGAAACTCCAAGATCCCCGACAGAGTCAAGCTACGGGACGTGGGCGGACTCTGGCCCGCGCATGGTCCGGATCTTGGTTGTGAGGAGGTGCGGCAAGCGAGCTGCGAAGGCGTCACCGTCCTCGACCTCGAACGACGCAACGAAGCCGTCGGCGGATGTCACCAATCCGTAAGGCCCCGCCCTCCTGTCCGCTAGAGCCGCGACGAACTACGCTCGCCAACGGTCCCGACCTCACAGGAGTTCTCCTTGCATGCCCGTATCCTCCTCCCGGCCGCCCTCGCCGCTGCTCTTCTCACCCTGACCGCATGCGGCTCGGGCGACGGCTCCGCGTCCGCCGGCGCCGCAAGGACCTCCCCGTCGAAGGCGTCTTCCCCCGCGCAGTCGCCAGCCGACTCCTACGACGGCGGCAGCGGGTCGCAGGGTGTGAAGGTGCCCGAGGCGCTGGACTTCTCCGCGACCACGGTGGACGGCAAGCCGTTCGACGCGAAGACGCTCGCGGGCAAGCCCACGGTGCTGTGGTTCTGGGCGCCCTGGTGCCCCACGTGCAAGGGGCAGGCCGCCGAGACCGCCAAGGTCGCCGCCGACTACCAGGGCAAGGCGAACGTCGTCGGCGTCGCGGGCCTGGACAAGAACGCCGCCATGCGCGGCTTCGTCGCCGACACCGGTGCCGGCTCGTTCCCCCACCTGTCCGACGAGAAGGGCGAGGTGTGGAAGCGGTTCGAGGTGACCCAGCAGAGCCACTACGTGATCCTCGACCAGACCGGAAAGACCGTCTACGAGGGCGTCCTCCCCGGCGGCAAGGGGCTGGCGGCAAAGGTCGCCGCCGTCACCGGCTGACCCCGCCATGGCCGACCTGCCCCTCGCCCTCGCGCTCGGCGCCGGGATGCTCGCCGCCGTCAACCCGTGCGGCTTCGCCCTGCTGCCCGCCTACCTGTCCCTGCTCGTCCTCGGCGACGACAGCCCCAGCCGCACCGTCGCCGTCGGCCGCGCGCTCGCCGCCACCGCCGCGATGACCCTCGGCTTCGCCGCCTTCTTCGGCCTCTTCGGACTCGTCATCCAGCCCGTCGCCGGCCAGGTCCAGCAGCACCTGCCCTGGTTCACCATCGCCTTCGGCCTGCTCATCACCACGGCCGGAGCATGGCTCCTCGCCGGCCGCCAACTGCCCGCCCTGGCCCCGAAACTCCGCCGCGCCCCCGCCGTCACGCGTTCCGTGCCCTCGATGGCCGTGTTCGGCATGGCGTATGCCACCGCCTCCCTCGGCTGCACCATCGCCCCGTTCCTCGCCATCGTCGTCTCCGCCTTCCGCAGCAGCTCCACCATGGAAGGCATCGCCCTGTTCACGGCCTACGCCACCGGGATGGGCCTGATCGTCGGCGCCGCCTCCCTCACCGTCGCCCTCACCCGCACCACCGCCGTCACCCGGCTGCGCCGTCTCGGCGCGATCGCCCCCCGGCTCGGCGGCGGTCTGCTCCTCCTGGTCGGCGCGTATGTCGCCTACTACGGCTGGTACGAGATCCGCGCCCTGCGTAACCCCACCACCACCGACCCGGTCATCGACACGGCGGCCACCGTCCAGCGAGCCGTTGCCGACACCCTGGACACCGCCGGTCCAGCCGTGATCGCTGTGTTCTTTGGGACTCTGCTCCTTGCGACACCGCTGGTCCGGCGCTACAGGCGCACACGTCGGCGCACCGGCTCCCGAGCGTGATCAGGCACCTTTCGACATACGCCCACGAGACATGGCCTCACACGTGAATCACCCGGTATCGCGATGCATGATCGCCAGAGGCACGCCTCCCGGCCTTACCCGGCAAGGGCGCCGAGCCCACCTGCGTTTCATTACCAGCGGCAGCCAGCGCCAGGCCCCAGGCACCTAACGTTGTACGACTGGAGCGTGAACTCTCATCAAAGCCGATCTGACCTCAGTCCCTCTCCTCCGTGTTTCGGGTGAAGCTCACTCCGAGACCGCGCTTTCACCTCCGCAGAACCGCGTTACCGCCGTGTTTTCCGTTGCTTGAACGGCCTGACGGCTAGGGGAAATGTCCTTTCCTTTACCCGTGTGGTCGAGTGCCTTCGAAGGAAAGACACGGAATCCCACCGGAGTCGCGGCCGATTGAACGGATCCCGAAGCGTCCCCCGTACTTCCGGGAAAGGAAGGAAACCCGGTGTCTCAGCGAAGGACGACCGTGGTCAAGGCGCATGTGTCCACGCACGAGTTGATTGCCGGAAGGTACCGGCTCATCGACATCGTGCACCGTGAGACCAACCGCGTCAGCTGGCACGGTGAGGACGTGCAAGAGGGGCGTCCGTGCCTGGTCACCCGGATCGGTCTCCCCGCCCACCTGGGCGAGGAGGAGGCGGTGCAGGCCGCGGACCGGGTGGTGCGTATGTCGGAGACGATGGCGCGGGTCAGCCCCGGCCGGGTGGCCGCGGTCCTTGACGCGCTGACGGAGGCTGGCTCCTTGTGGACCGTCTCCGAGTGGGTCGACGGACTGCCGCTCGGTCAGCTCGTAGATCAGGACGGTCCGTTCGACCCGGTCGCGACGGCCGCGGTCGCACTGCAGTTACTCGACGTGCTGGAGGCCGCGCACGGCGAGGGCATCACGCACGGCGAACTCAGCCCGGGGCAGGTGTTCCTCCGGGAGCAAGGCCACGTGGTAGTCACCGGCTTCGGACTGGCGGGGGCAACCCTCGTGCCCAGGCTGGCGGCACCGTCGTACGCCTCTCCCGAGCAGGCCCGGGACGAGCGCATCGGCCCTGCGGCCGATCTGTGGGCCCTGGGCGCCATCCTGTACACGATGCTCGAGGGAAGGCCGCCGTACCGGGACCCGGACTGGTCGGCGAGCACCCCACGTGGCGCGGCCCGGCTGCCGCTCGGGAGCACGCTGCGGGCGGGCCCGCTCGCAGCCACAGTCCAGGGGCTGCTGCGCACGGACTCCTGGGAGCGGCTGACGCGGACCACGGTGCGCCAGAGCCTGAACCGCGTGCTGGAGCAGGATCCGCACGCCGTCGTGGCGGCATCCCGGCTGCGGCGGGCCCGTGCCGTGGCCCGGCGCCTGCGGCCACGGCGGAGCGGACGTGCCATGGCCGCAGGGACGGCGCTGGCCGTGGCCGCGGTGGCGATCACAGCCCTGGCTGTGACTCACCGGCCGCCCCACACCGAGGAGACTACGGGCGGGGGCACGCAGACCCAGCCGCCGGTGTCCACCGCATCCGCGGCCCAGGACGCCGGCGAGTCGGCCGACGCGAGTACTCGCCCGTCCGACGCGTCCTCGGGCCCCTTCACCCCGCTCCGACGGCCACCGCCGCTCCGTCCCCTCCCGCCGCGTCCGTCGACGCGCTCCCGGAGGGGTACTGGATGTACCGTGCGCCCGAGGGGTTCTCCGTGGCATTGCCCAAAGGCTGGAAGCGGCTGAGCACCCGGAAGCAGGGCGATGTGGCGTACCGGGTCACCTTCGGATCGGAGGGCGACGCGCGCACACTCGCGGTGACGTACAGCACGCGGGCCGGTTCGGACCCGGTCGCAGTCTGGCGCGACGACGTTGAGCCCGCGCTGCGCCGGCAGGCGGGTTTCCAGCGGATCGGCGCGATCGAGGCAACGACGTACCAGGGGTACGAGGCTGCCGACATGGAGTGGTTCTCGGACACCGACGGCCAACGGGGCCGCACCTTCGGGCGGGGCTTCCTCCTCGGCGGACACCGCAGTTTCTCACTGCGCTGGACGACGCCGTCCGCCGACTGGGCCAAGGCCGCCAACCGCCAAGCGCTGGAGACGTTCCTCGGGACCTTTCGTCCGGACCCGGCCGTCTGAGGCCGACGGTCCGCAGTCCCTGCCCCGGCGCACGGAGACTGGCATCACATGGCGTCGATCCGATACACCAAGATGACCCGGCAGGCCGGCCCATGTGGACCGGGTCGGCCCCTCTGGTGCGGTGCCAGGGCTTTCCGGGTCGCCGCTCCAGGACGAGGGCGGCGGCGGAGATCGACGGCAGGCGGTGCGGGCTGCGGCGGCGACCGGGGAAAGGTGCGCCAGGACTTCGGCGTCGCGACACTCCAACCCGGCTCGGGGCCCGTACGACAAGTCATTGTGGGGACGGTTCGGGTGGCGACCTGCCCCACCCTCCGGGCGGACGGGTGCGCCGGCTCTCGTGGGCGGTCTCTGCTGCGCGAGGGCCACCAGTGGCACGGTGCCTGGCGTGAGCGCACATCACGTCGACCGGCTGAGCACCGAAGAACGAGTACGAGGGTTTCCCGCTGTCTCGCCGACGGCACGTACATCCGGTTGACGCACCGCACCTGTGCCTTGGGTGAACTCCGATGCCGGTAGAGAGTCGGCGGCCTCGGGCTCGCGTCGTCGCGGCGGTGACGCGCACGCCCGGCGGTCACCATCGGTCCCGAGCATGGTGCGGTTGGGCCGTGGCCTCCATCCGGATCCACCCCTGCTGACCCATGGCGGTCCCCGTGAGGCAGGGGTGCGGACCTGGGACGTCCTGCCCGCAGGTGCTTCGCAGGACGCGACAGGGAAATGCCGACGACAAACCAGTGCGTGCGCGCTTCTCCAAGCGGCGTCCGGCCCTGTGGACCGTGTCCCGCGCCGGTCCGGACCTTCACCAGCCGGTGAGCAGCAGGTGGTTGACGAGCAGTGCGAGCGCGGCCTGTGCGGCCAGCCAAGCGCGGGGCCGGGGGAGCAGGGCGCCCGCCGCGAGCAGCCAGACGGCGAAGGGCAGCCAGATCCGTTCGGTCTCCGCCTTGCTCATACCCGACAGGTCGGCGACGAGAAGTGCGACAAGAGCGAGGAGCACCAGCAGGGCCAGGCGGAGTTCGGGAGTGTGACGGGGCGTGTTGTGGACGGGCAAGGAGCGTGCGCGTGCCCGGATCGGCCTGAGCCGCTCGCGTTCACGGACGAGTACGGCCGCTATCCGTCGCAGCCCCGCCACCGTGGCCGGGCCAACCACCAGCACGGTGCAGGCGAGGTTCGCCCACACCCAGTAGCCGTAGGGTCTGAACCCGCCGGCTCCCTGGTAGTAGCGTTCGACGAGCAGGTGGTATGCCTCCCACCAGTCGAAGCCCACGAATGTGAAGGCCAGCGGTACGACGGCGGTTCCCGCGAACAGGATGGGCAGTGCCCTGAGCCTCCTTCGCCCGAGGACCAGCACCCCTGCCCCGATCACCGCGAACAGCGTGAGCCCGTACGAGAGGTAGCAGACCAGGCCGAACAGCAGGCCCGCGCTGAACGCGGCAGTCCACGACCGGCGTTTCGTCCGTGCCGTCCCCGCGAGTGCGACGAGGGCAACGAACCACGCGGCGACAGCCGCGAAGTAGCCGTCGGCCGACGTCCCCATCCATACGGCGGCAGGTGCGAGTACCAGGAAGGGTGCCGCCTGGCGGGCCAGGGCCTCATCGGCCAGCGCCCGCGCGGTGACGAGGACGGCGACCGCCGTGGTCGCCCCGACGGTGATGACCCATACCCCGGCCCATGCGCCTCCGCCCAGACCGATCCGGTCCAGGTAGACGAAGGTGAGGGTGGCGGCCGGGGGGTGACCGGCGATGTGCGGGGGCCAGTGATCGGGTGAGTGCAGCAGTATGTGGTTCGTGAAGTCTCGCAATGTCGCGGGGATGTCGTTGAAGCGGTCGATGACCTGGAGGTACTCGTACCGGGTGGTCAGCCGTCGGGCGATGCCCCGGTGCCAGCCGTCGATGAGCGCGAGGGAGAACGTCCAGGTGGTCGCGGTGGCCCAGGAGGCGAGTAGCAGGGCGCGCCATGGCAGGCGTGCGGCGACGGCGGGGCCGTAGGCCACGACGACCACCGCGACGGTGAGCGCGGCCGGGGTACCGGGGCCGAGGTGGGGAAGCCAGTTCGCGTACAGGGGTGGCCAGCCGACGTGGAGGACGTCCTTCGACCGCTTGATGGCGACACCGACCAGCGCGGCCGTCAGGACGAGCAGTGCGGCGCCTGCCACGGCGTACAGGTCGCGGTGGAGATCGCGGCGAAGGCCGGGGCTGGTGTCGCCACGCAGGTTGCTGCGGAGATCACGGTTCACGCGTGAACGTTAGGCCGGACGGCGGCGGCCGGGCCCGGATCGGATGGGGACGTCAGCATTTCGTCATGGTTCACGGACGCGGTGCGTGCCGACCACCCGCGTAGCCCTGCTGGTCCTGACCGATCGCGGGGCCGGGCGAGCGCCTTCTCGCGCAGAGGCATAAGCCGGACGTTCGTACTACTGGCCCGTTCTCCGTCTGCAGGACGGCACTCAGGAGTTCGACGCCGGCCGGCAGGGCGGTGGCGCCGAGGGCAACGTGGGCAGGATCCTCACCGCGTCGTAGGTGACGCTCGAGCGGCCAGGCCCCGCGCTGGTTCCCGGTGCTCGATGTCTGTGCACTCCGGCGTGGGCTGCGTCGACCGGACCCGTGCTCACCCTTACGAGACCGGCGTGGCCGCCGACCGCCGGAGGAAGGGGCGCGCCGTGCAGGGCGCGTTGACCACCGCGCCGCTTCGCAGGCACCGGTCCGAGCCGATGCTGTCCGCGCCCGGGGCACGCCTGGTCAGCCGCTGCTCCCTTGACATCTCCCAGGGTCCGGGGGCGTTCCGACTTCGTAAGGAGCGCACACATTCCCCGGCGGCCTGGCACCGGGTGGGATGGAGACATGAAACTGCGTGTCTCTTCGCCGGTGTTCAAGGGCAGCCTGCATGACGCCCGCACGGCGACCTCCATCGGCCGGCTGCTGGGGGCGGCGTTCTTCGTCTGCTTCGCCACCGGGCTGGTCAGCCACTTCATGCAACACCCGCCGGGCTGGCTGGCCCACGACATCCCCAGCCGCCCGGCGTGGGGGTACCGGTTCACCCAGGGGCTGCACGTCGCCTCCGGCATCGCGGCGGTTCCCCTGCTGCTGGCCAAGCTGTGGACGGTCTACCCGCGGTTGTTCGCGCGGCCGCCGCTGCGGTCGTTCCGGCACGCGCTGGAGCGTCTGTCGATCGCGATGCTGGTGGCCGGCGCCGTCTTCGAGCTGGCGAGCGGGCTGTTGAACACGGTTCAGTGGTACCCGTGGCCGTTCTCGTTCGTACCGGTGCACTACGCGGTGGCGTGGCTGGTGACGGGGGCGCTGGTGCTGCACATCGCGGTCAAGGCGCCGGAGATCCGGGCGCACTGGAGTCGGCGGTCGCCGGGGACTCTCACACTGCCGGCGCGGGACGAGGCCGACCGGCGGTCGCTGCTGGCCGCGGTGGGGGCAGCTGTCGGGGCTGTCACCCTCACCACGGTGGGCCAGTCCTTCACCCCGTTGAAGGACTTGATCCTGTTCGCGCCCCGTCACCCCGATCGGGGTCCGCAGGGTCTGCCCGTCAACCGGACGGCCGCTGCGGCCGGGGTGGGCCGGATCGCCGACGAGGAGTACCGCCTGGTCGTGGACGGCCCGCGGCGGTACACCCTGACGTTGGACGAGCTGCGCGCACTGCCGCAGCACGAGGCGGAGCTGCCGATCGCGTGCGTGGAAGGCTGGAGCAAGTCGGCGCACTGGTCGGGTGTGCGGGTCGTGGATCTGCTGGAGCGGGCGGGCGCGCGGCCGGACGCACGGGTGCGGGTGGTGTCCTTGCAACTGCGTGGTGGCTACCGGGTGTCGGAGATGGGGCAGGAGCACGCCCGGGATCCGCTGACTCTGCTCGCCCTGCGCCTGAACGGAGGGGAACTCGACCCCGACCACGGCTACCCGGTGCGGCTCATCGCGCCGAACCGGCCCGGTGTGCTGCAGACCAAGTGGGTGGGTCGGCTGGAGGTGCTGTCGTGAGGGCGACGCGGGTCCTCGCGGGCGTGGCCGGTGTAGCACTCATGGGCTTCGGTGTGTCGCTGTTGCTGGAAGTCCGTGACCTGACCGGCGTTCTGGTCTGGCTGGGAGGGGCGGTCGTCCTCCACGACGTGGTGATCGCGCCGCTGGTGCTGCTGGCCGGACTGGTGGCGGTGCGCGGTCGTGCGCGTGGTCCCGTGCGCGGGGCGCTGGTTGTCGCGGGCGCCTTGACGGTGGTGGCGTTGCCCGCCCTGCTCCGCCCGGGACGAACGGCCAACTCCTCCGTGCTGCCGCTGGATTACCCGCGCAACTGGATGATCGCACTGGTCGTCGTGGCCGCGGGGACAGCGCTCGTCCTGGCCGCTCGGGGACTCATCCGCCGTCGGCGGCCGCCTACCTGAGGAAGGCGGCGGCCGCGCCGCGCCGTCTTACGGGTGTCTTACGCCTTCCCGCCCGACGGTGCCGCTGAGCAGAGGGCCTCCTACGGTGACCGGATGCGATCCCTCCGTGTTCTTCGTTCAACGGCGCTGGTGACGGCCGCGCCACTGATGCTGGCCGTCGCGGGTCTGCTGCATCCGCGGCATCTGACGGCGGCGACGGCAGGTGACTGGGCGGGACTGCACATCGCCCTGCTGCCCGTGTTCCCTCTTCTGGCGCTCGGCCTGATCGTCCCGTTGTGGGGCAGGCCGGGCCGGGATGCCGAGGGTGCCCTGACGGTGCTCGCGTGGTCCGGGTGCCTGGTCTACGCGGCGTACTACTCCGGGCTCGACGCGGTGGCGGGGATCTCCGCCGGCACCGTGGTGGATCACGGCATCCGTGGCGCTGCCGGGCGGCTGTTCGCGGTCGGCGGCGACCTGGGCCGGACGGGGGTGTACGCGCTGGCCGTGGCCTGCCTCGCCACGTGCGCGGTGCTGTGGCGCCGGCACGGGGCACGGGTCCTGCCCGGAACCGTGGTGCTCCTCGTCGCCTGCTGGTTCTTCGTCGACAGCCACATCTTCTGGCCGCGGGGCGTGTTCACCATGCTCGGCTTCGCCGTCGGCTTCGCCCTGCTGACGGTGGCGACGTACCAGCCGGCGAAGAACACGGCACGAACCGAGATGCCTGCGAACCGCTGAAAGGCTTACGAACCGCTGACGTTCCCGAGCCGATCGGCCCGCGAGCGGATGGACGGCCCTACGGTCGGAACATGTTGATCGTGGTCACCGGAGGCGCTGGCTTCATCGGCTCGCACGTCGTCACCGCCCTCATCGGCGCCGGGCACGCGGTGCGCGTCCTCGACGCACTGCTGCCCGCCGCCCACCGCATCCCGCCGCAGATCCCTCCCGGGGTGGACTGGCGGCACGCGGACATCCGAGACAGGGCGGCCGTCACCGACGCCGTGCGGGGCGTGGACGCAGTCTGTCACCAGGCCGCGATGGTCGGCCTCGGCAAGGACTTCGCCGACGCGCCCGACTACGTCGGCTGCAACGATCTCGGCACCGCGGTGCTGCTGGCCGGCATGGCGGAAGCCCGGGTGAGGCGCCTGGTACTGGCGAGTTCGATGGTGGTGTACGACGAGGGACACTACGCATGTTCCCGGCACGGCGTGGTCCGGCCGGGGCCGCGCCTGGTGGCGGACCTGGAGGTGGGGCGCTTCGAACCGCCGTGTCCGCACTGCGGTGAGCCGCTCACCGGCGGGCTGGTGGACGAGGACGCGCCCGCGGACCCGCGCAATGTGTACGCCGCCACGAAGCTCGCCCAGGAGCATCTGGCCGCCGCGTGGGCGCGGGCCACGGACGGCAAGGTCTCCGCCCTGCGCTACCACAACGTCTACGGCCCCGGCATGCCGCGCGACACCCCGTACGCCGGGGTCGCGTCCCTGTTCCGGTCCGCGCTGGCGCGCGGGGAGGTCCCGCGCGTGTTCGAGGACGGCGGGCAGCGGCGGGACTTCGTGCACGTCCGGGACGTGGCCGGGGCCAACCTCGCCGCGCTCGACGGCGTGCCTGGCCTCCCGGAAGGCGGGCTGCGAGCGTACAACGTCGGCAGCGGGGAGCCGCACACCGTGGGGGAGATGGCCACCGCGCTGGCCGCGTCGTACGGCGACCGCGTACCGGTCGTCACCGGCGAGTTCCGGCTCGGCGACGTCCGCCACATCACGGCCTCCTCACGACGTCTCCGCGAGGAACTGGGGTGGAAGCCGCAGGTCGCCTTCGCGGAAGGGATGGCGGAGTTCGCGGTGGCACCCCTACGAGCCGGATGAGTCCGGCCGGACGTCGAGTCGGCCCAGGGGGAGTGCAGGGACCGGCCGGGCTTCGTCCGGTCGGTCCGCTCGTCCGGACGATCACGGATCGTTCTCGCCCCGGACCTCAGACCGCCGCGGGCAGATGGACCTCGAACCGGCATCCGCCCGGCACGTTGGACACGGCCGCGTGCCCCTGGTGGGCCTCGACGATGCCGCGCACGATGGCCAGCCCCAGTCCGGCTCCGGCGGGCGGGGTCCGGGCGTGGGTGCCGCGCCACCCGGTGTCGAAGACCCGGGGCAGGTCCTCGGGGGCGATGCCGCCACAGCCGTCGGTCACTGCCAGTACGACACGGTCGGCCTCCCGGCGTGCGGAGATCGCCACGGTGCCGTCGGCCGGAGTGCGGCGGATGGCGTTGACGAGCAGGTTCACCAGGACACGGGACATCTCGCGCCCGTCGACCTCGACGGGCACCTGCTCCACCCCGGCGCCCACCAGGCGTACCCCGTGCTCCCTTGCCAGGGCGTCGGTACCCGCGATGGCGTCGCCGACCAGGTCGTAGACCGACATGCGGGTCGGGGCCAGGGCGAGGACACCGGCCTGGATCCGTGACAGTTCGAAGAGGTCGCTGACCATCGCGCTCATCCTCCCGACCTCGGTGCGGATGCGGCTGTGGTAGACGTGCGGGTCGTCGACCATGCCGTCCTCCAGGGCCTCGGTCATCGCCTGGAGTCCGGCCAGCGGCGTGCGCAGGTCGTGGGAGATCCAGGCCACCAGCTCACGGCGGGAGGCCTCCAGGGCCTGCTCGCGCTCCCGGGAAGCGGCCAGCCTGGCGCTGGTCGAGGCCAGCTGACGGCTCAGCTGGGCGAGTTCGGCGGTGAGCGCGGTGGTGGGCGGGACGAAACTGCCGTCGTCACCGAGGGCACGGGTGGCCTCGGCGAGGGCCCTGCTTCCCCGGACGACACGGCGGCCCAGCAGCAGGGCGACGGCGAAGGAGGCGACGGCGGCCATGAGGCACACCATCGTCACCACCCACAGGTCGTGCTCCGACAGGAGCATCGCCCAGGACACCAGCATCGTTCCGGCGAGCATCGCGGCGACCGTGACGGCCGCGACGACGGCCAGGGACAACGCGACCGACCGGTCGCGGAGCAGCCGCAGGGCCGCCGCACCGGTCAGCCCCGCGGCCGCCGCACCGACGGCCGCGTAGAGGGCGATGAGCAGCGTGTCACCGACCATCGTCGGCTCCTCTCCCGTGCGTACCGTCCGACGGGAGAGGGTCGAAACGGTAACCGACCCCCCAGACGGTACTGATCAGATGAGGTCTGGCAGGGTCGTCCTCGACCTTCTCCCGCAGCCTCCGGACGTGGACCGTCACAGTCGACAGGTCACCGAACTCCCAGCCCCAGACCTGGAGCATGAGTTCCTCCCGGCTCGTCGCCCGGCCGGGGTTGCGCAGGAAGAACTCCAGCAGATCGAACTCCCTCGTCGTGAGGGCCAGTTCGCGGCCACTGCGCATGGCGCGTCGGGCGGTGGGATCCAAGGCGAGCGGGCCGCTGCGCAGCCAGGGCTCCGCGGGCACGGTCGGGGCGGTGGCCAGGGATCCGGCGCGGCGGAGCACCGACTCCACGCGCAACACCAGCTCGCGCGGACTGAAGGGCTTGGTGACGTAGTCGTCCGCTCCGACCTCCAAGCCGAGAATGCGATCCTCCTCGTCCCCGCGCGCGGTCAGCATGATCACCGGCAGCGGTCCGTGCTCGCGAATCCGGCGGCACACCTCCAGCCCGTCCATTCCCGGCAGCATCAGGTCCAGCACCACCAGGTCGGGCGGCCGGGAGGCTGCCGTCGACACGGCGCTGGGACCGTCGGCGGCGACGTCGACCGAGAAGCCCGCCCGCTGCAGATACCCCGCGACGACTTCGGAGACAGTGGGATCGTCGTCCACGACAAGTACGCGTTTCACACGAGTGAGTCTCGCACCGGCGTTCCGTCCCCCACCGGGGCGGTGGGGGACGTCAGCGATCCGTAAGGAACGGCGACGTCAGCGATCCGTAAGGATGCCAAGTCCCTTATGTCCGCTCTGCGTTCGTAGGCTCAGTGGGGTGATCGAGACAACTCCTCTCTCCGTGGACGTCGTGCTGCCCTGCCTCGACGAGGCCGAAGCCCTGCCCTGGGTGCTGCACCGCATCCCGCCCGGCTGGCGCGCGATCGTCGTCGACAACGGCTCCACCGACGGTTCCCCCGACATCGCCCGCGATCTCGGGGCGCATGTGGTCCACGAGCCCCGCCGCGGCTTCGGTGCCGCCTGTCACGCGGGGCTCACCGCTGCCACGGCCGACGTGGTCTGCTTCTGCGACTGCGACGCCTCCCTCGACCCCCGTCTGTTGCCGGCTGTCGCCGGACCCGTCCTCAACGGCTCCGCCGACCTGGCCATGTGCCGACGTCGGCCCACAACACTCGGGGCTTGGCCCCCGCACGCCCGGCTCGCCAATCTCGAACTGGCTCGGCTGGTCCGTCGTCGTACCGGTCTGCCCTTGCGTGACCTGGGTCCGATGCGCGCGGCTCGCCGCGAAGCGCTGCTGGGCCTGGGCCTGAGCGATCGGCGCTCCGGCTACCCGCTGCAGATGCTCGTCCGTGCCGCCGACGCCGGCTGGCGCATCCAGGAGACGGACGTGCCGTACCACCCGCGCACGGGCCGCTCGAAGGTCACCGGTACCTGGCGCGGTACCTGGCAGGCGGTCCGTGACATGCGCGCCGTTCTCGCAGAACAACAGCCGGTCGCCGTCGGCCAGAACTCCACCGGACCGGACGCCTCGGTCGCAGGGGGCGCGCGATGACCATCGTCACTGCGGCGGCCACACTGCTGATCATCGCCAAGGAACCGGTTCCCGGCCGCGTCAAGACCCGGCTCACGCCGCCCTACACGCCCTCCGAGGCGGCGGCCCTGGCCGAGGCCGCGCTCACCGACACCCTGCACACCCTGCTCCGGGTCCCGGCCCGGCGCCGGGTGCTCGTCCTCGACGGAACGCCGGGCCCGTGGCTGCAGTCAGGCTTCGACATCGTCCCGCAGGTGCCAGGAGGGCTGGACGAGCGGATCGCGGGCGCCTTCGCCCTCTGCGACGACGGGCCGGCGTTGCTGGTCGGCATGGACACCCCGCAGCTCACCGCCGACCTGCTGGCCGATGTCGGCAGGGACGGCCACGACGCGTGGTTCGGCCCGGCCGCCGACGGCGGCTTCTGGGCGCTCGGTCTCGCCGACCCCTCCCACGCCGGGCCTCTCGTCCGGGGCGTCCCGATGTCCACCGAACGCACCGGCCCGATTCTGCGACGCAGACTCGTCGAGGCGGGTCTGGCGGTCTGTGACCTCCCGCTGCTGCGGGACGTCGACACCGCGTCCGATGCGGCCTCGGTCGCCGGTCTGTGTCCACCCGGCTCGAGATTCGCCACCGCCCTGGACTTGCTCGCGGAGGTCGCCCGGTGAGCGGCGCGGCTGTCGGTACGGAATCCGTCGTCGAGCCGACGGAACGAAGCGACACGGCGTCCCAGTCTCAGACGGGCGTGCTGCTGCCCGAGCGGCTCGTCGTGCCTTCCACCGCCCGCTCGGTGACGTCCGCGACGCCGGGCGAGCCCTGGTCGGACGACCCTTACGCCGAGGCCCTGCGCACCGGCCGGGGCCCGCTGTACCTGCGCCGCCTGGGGCCCGGCACTCACGGGGAGGCCCAACTGTTCCCCCTGGAGGTGGAGCGCTGGTGTGCCGCCCCCGACGCCGCCGACACCAAGGTGCTGGGCCGTTGTACCGGCCCGGTCCTGGACGTCGGCTGCGGTCCAGGACGCCTGGTGGCCGCACTGGCCTCACGTGGCGGCACAGCCCTCGGCGTGGACGTCAGCCCGGCCGCCGTCGCCCGGACCCGGCAGCACGGCGGAGCCGCCCTGCGACGCTCCGTCTTCGACCGCCTGCCCAGAGAGGGCCGCTGGGGCACCGTCCTGCTGATGGACGGCAACGTCGGAATCGGGGGAGACCCTTCGGCCCTGCTCGCCCGCCTGCGCGACCTCCTCCGCCCCGGTGGCCGCCTCCTGGCCGAGGCGGCGGACGAAGACGTGGACCAGCGTCTCACCGTCCGCGTGGAGGACGCCCACGGCCGCCACGGCCGCCCCTTCCTCTGGGCCCGCGTCGGTACGACCGGCCTGCTGCGCGCGGCCGACTCCACCGGCTGGATCCTCACCGGCCGGTGGAGTGTCGATGGGCGCTCCTTCCTGGAACTGCACCGCGCCCCGTCGGAGCGCCAGGAGTCGGCCTCCCGGCCGGGCACGTCGCGGCGCCCGGCCACGCCCCGTAGCCGGTGAGGGGCCGCAGGTCGACGTCATGTCCCGGCTCCATGGACAGGGTTCGACGACGTGTCATTCACCGCGGTGCCGTTTGCCTTCGCCGCGGTGCTCTTCTACAGCACCTACAAACTCCTCAAGGGCGACGAGGAGGGCTTCGACCCCGGCAAGAGCTTCACGCTGCGGGTGCTGCGCAAGGTCATCCCGGTTCGGGACGAGTACGCGGGCATGAGGTTCACCGTCAAGGAGGCCGGGAAGCGCGTGGCCACGCCGCTGCTCGCGGTGTTGGCCGCCATCGAGGCGGCCGACCTGGTGTTCGCGGTCGACAGCGTGCCCGCAGTTCTCGCAGTGAGCGACGACCTCTTCATCGTCTACACCAGCAACGCGTTCGCCATTCTGGGTCTGCGCGCCCTGTATTTCCTGCTCGCGGGGCTGCTCGACCGTTTCCACTACCTGAACATGGGCCTGGTGGTGATCCTCGGCTTCATCGGCGTCGAACTGGTCTTTCAGGCGGCTCACAAGACGATCAGCCCCAGCGTCCCGGAGATCCCTTCGCCGATCAGCCTCGCGGTCGTCGTCGTTGTGCTGGCCGGATCCGTCGTTCTCGGTCTGCTCCGGCCGGCCACGGCCCATCAGGCTCCTGAAGCGCAGGCGGACACGGCTGCCGATGACCCGGGGTCGACCGGTTGAAGAATGAGTAAGACCGAGCATGAGACTGGCCCTCAGGGGGTGCCGGTGTGCCCGGCCTGTCGGCAGCCCTTGAACATGAGCGTCACGAGACGGCACAAGACCTTGGGAGTGTTCGTCCCCGTGTGGGGCCCGGACCCCTGTCACAACCCCCACTGTTCCGAGTACATGGCGGAGACGGAGCCCGGCAACCACCCACGGAGGCGTTGACAGCCACGCATCCGCCACCGGGCCGCAGTCCCCTGTGCGGGCTGCCCTCCTCGCCGGTTCGGTGGCTTCGCCGACGCGGTTCCCGCCGTCCCGGTGGTCCACGAGTCGGCAGATGCGCAGGCGTGTGCTCTCCAGCTTCTCGCGTTCCGTCGGGTGAGTCGTATGGCAGGAAGTCGAAGTGGATGGCCTACGGGCAGGACGTGCGTGAGCGGGAGCTGCGAGAAATGAGGCATTTCGCCCGCCTCGCCGTCGGCCGAGGCGCCTGGTGAGGTGTTTGGGTTGCGGCCGCGAGGGGACCTGGGAAGCGGAGCCGGGGACGTGTGATGCGGATTTTCGGCTGAAGGGCTCTGGTCATGAACTGTTACGAGTGTGCTCAGCAACGCCGTACGGCGGCCGCCGTCGCTGTGTGCTGCGTGTGCGGAGCGGCTGTGTGCGCCGATCACGTACGTTCCGAGAGCAAGGTGCTGCGCGGGCCCGCCAGTCCGGGGAAAGTGACGCACGACCGGGCAGCCCGTCAGCTGACCTGTCCGGTGTGCCGGGCGGCGGAGCAATCCCCGTGAGGTCGCGGTCCCATCGCCCTCCTCACCTCGAACGCGTGCATGGAAACTGCTGCCGGGCTGCG
Source organism: Streptomyces sp. MNU76 (assembly GCF_020982545.1). Taxonomy (GTDB): domain Bacteria; phylum Actinomycetota; class Actinomycetes; order Streptomycetales; family Streptomycetaceae; genus Streptomyces. The sequence continues at coordinate 439,162 of NZ_JAJKLK010000024.1, forward strand.
GCAAAATGATCTTTCATGTCCTCCCTCCCGCGCCAACTGCGGTCCCGCAGCGGGCACATGATCGTCTGCGGTGATGACGGACTGGCTCACCGGCTGTCCGGCGAACTGCGCGAGGTCTACCGCGAGCAGGTCACGCTCGTCACTCCCGCCCGCGCCGGTGTTGCTCCGGGCGCGTCGCCCACCGGCCGGGAACGGGCCACGGCGCTCTTCGGGCGGGTGCCCTGGGCGATGACGTGGGCCGCGGGCACCGTGCCGGATGCCGCCGAGGACGTGCAGAGGCTTGAGGCGTCGGAGCTCACCGACGAGGTGCTGGCCGCGGCCGGTGTGGCAGGAGCCGTCGCGGTCGCCCCTGGTGTACGAGGACGATGAGGTGAACATCCGCGCGGCCTTGATCGCCCGGCGGCTCAACCCGCAGCTGCGGCTGGTGATCCGGCTCTACAACCGCAAGGCCTGGTCCAGCAGCTGGAGGAACTGCTGGACCAGGCCGCCGTGGTCGCCTCGCCGGGGCTGGACCCGGTGGCTCTGGACACCTCCACCACCGTCCCGTCCGACGCGGACACCGCTGCACCGGCACTGGCCGCCACCGCCGTCGCGGGCACCAGCAAGGTCGTTCAGGCGGACGGGCTGCTGCTGCGCGCGGTGGAACGCACTCCACCGCGCCGCGGTGAGGTCGCCGACCCCGGCCTCTGCACCTTGGCTCTGCTGCCCGCCGCCTGCGCATCCCCACCGTCATCGGAGACGTCGCCGAGGAGGGCGTCCTGGAGTCCGCCAAGGTTCACCGCGCGCACGCCCTGCTCGCCCTGACCAGCTCCGACACCATCACCCTCGAAGCCGCCCTGGACGCCCGCTCCGTCAATTCCGACCTGCGGGTCGCGCTGCGGCTGTACGACGACGACTTCGCCGCCGCGGTCGACCGCACTCTGCGGGCCGCCCACCCGCACGCTCTCACTCGCAGCCGCAGCGTCTCCAGCCTCGCGGCCCCGGCGTTCGCCGGTGCGATGATGGGCCGCCAGATCCTCGGCGCCATCCCCGTCGAACGCAAGGTGCTGCTGTTCGCCGCCCTCGTCGTCGCCGGGCACCCGCGGCTGGAGGGCCGCACGGTCGCCGGAGCCTTCCGTCCTGGGGCCTGGCGCGTCCTGGCCCTGGACGCCGCAGCCCCCGACCGGCGCCCCGACCTTGCCGCGGCACATCCGGCCGACGGCGACGACCGGCCTCCCGGGCTGGTCTGGGAACTGCACCCCGGATATGTCCTGCGGCCCGAGGACCGGGTCGTCCTGGCTACCACCCGGCAGGGTCTGGCCGAGCTCCTCGGCTGCCACCCCCGGTCGGCCGATCCCGCCGCACCGTAGAAACCGGTCGCCCCACACCGCAGACCCGCTCCCGCGAGCCGACCGCCCTGACCCCGGGCGACTGTCGCGGCGCGCGGAGGCGGTGCGTGGCACCGGCATCAAGGGAGCGTAAAGATTGCCGGAACCTGGCAGTGTTTTGCCGTCGCTCATATGTGAGGATGCGGTCACCGGCGCGGTGACAATGGGGGAGAGGCGGTGAGCGCGGATGACCTGGTTTCTGGGTCTCGGCATCGCAGGAGTCGTACTCCTCGTCCTGTCCCTCGTTCTCGACGGTGTCCTTGAGGGCCTCTTCGGCGGCGTCGACGCTATGGACGGCCTCTTCGACGGCTGGCTGTCGCTCCCGGTCATCGCCGGCTTTGTATCCATGCTCGGCTTCTCCGGCGCGATCGTCATGGGCACCACCGGACTCGGCGCCGTCGGTGCCACCGCGATCGGCGTGCCCGCCGGGGCCGCCACGGGCTGGCTCGCGTACCGCCTCAGCCGCGCACTGTTGAACGACCGGGCCGGTGCCGCACCGCGCGACGACGACCTGATCGGTGCGGCGGGCTCCGTGGTGACGGCCATTCCGGCAGGCGGCTACGGCGAGGTGCTGGTCCACCGGGCCGGGCAGCCGGTGAAGCTCGCGGCCAAGAGCCCGGCCCCGGTGGCGCGAGGCGCCGAGATCTGGGTGGAGGAGGCGCTGTCGCAGACAGCGGTCTCCGTACGCCCGGTCGAACGCTGACCCACCGCCCCGCGCCACACACCGGGCACCGAACAGCCGATACATCGGCGCTCTCGCATCCACCGCATGAACCCATATCGATCTGCCGTCCCCTGGGAGGGCTGAGGGGAAAGACATCATGAGTCCAGTAGTCATCGCCGTGACAGGAGTCTTCGTACTCCTTGTCCTGCTCGCCCTCGTCGTGGTCACCCGCTACAAGGTCGCGGGTCCCAGTGAGGCGTTCATCGTGACCGGGCGGCGCGGCAAGCAGGCCACCGATCCGGAGACCGGTCGGGTGTTCACCGACAACAGCGGGCAGAAGGTCGTGGTCGGCGGCGGGGTGTTCGTCGTGCCGTTCGTGCAGCAGAAGTTCACCCTCGACCTGTCCTCCCGACACATCCCGATCGCGGTCCGGGGCGCGGTCACGCTGCGGGGTGTCAAGGCGCACCTGGAAGGTGTCGCCATTGTCAAGGTGGGCGGGACCGAGGACTCGATCCGGGCCGCCGCGCAGCGGTTCCTGATGCAGCAGGACGGCATCGTCGGCTTCACCCAGGAGGTGCTGTCGGGCGCGCTGCGGGCCATCGTCGGCCGGATGTCCGTGGAGGACATCATCCGGGACCGGGCGGCGTTCGCCAGTCAGGTCGCCGAGGAGGCGGAGGCCAGTCTGTCCGGGCAGGGCCTGGTCCTGGACGCCTTCCAGATCCAGGACATCACCACCGAGGGCTCCTATCTGGAGGACCTCGGCCGTCCGGAGGCCGCGCGCGCCAAGCAGGAGGCGGACATCGCCGAGGCCGTCGCCCGCCGTGCCGCCGAGCAGGCCCGGCTGAAGGCGGAGGAGGAGATCGCGATCGCCCAGCGGACCTTCTACCTCAAGCAGGCCGAGATCAAGGCGGAGACCGACGAGGCCGCAGCCCGTGCGGCAGCCGCCGGCCCGCTGGCCGAGGCGGCCCGTCAGCAGGAGGTGCTCAGCGAACAGGAAAAGGTCGCCGAACGCCAGGCCGCGCTGACCGACCGCGAGCTGGACACCAAGGTCCGCAAGCCCGCCGACGCCGCCCGCTATCAGGCCGAGCAGGAGGCCGAGGCGCGTCGTGTCGCGCTGGTCAAGGAGGCCGAGGCAACTGCTGAGCGGGCCAGGCTGACGGGTGAGGGCGAGAAGGCGCAGCGCGCCGCGCTCGCCGCGGCAGTACGCATCGAGGGTGAGGCGGAGGCCGCCGCCATCGGTGCGAAGGGTGCCGCCGAGGCCGAGGCGATGCAGAAGAAGGCCGACGCGTTCGCTCAGTACGGCGACGCGGCCGTTCTGCAGATGCTGGTGGAGGTGCTGCCGCAGGTGGTCGCCAAGGCGTCCGAGCCGCTCAGCGCCATCGACAAGATGACGGTGATCTCCACCGACGGCGCCAGCCAGCTGTCCCGTACGGTCGCCGACAACGTGGCCCAGGGCCTCGAACTGCTCGGCTCCACCACCGGAGTCGACATCGCCGAGCTGCTGAAGGGCATCACCGGGCGTGCCGGTGCCGCACAGCCCGCCCCGACGGCGCCCGCTGAGACCAACGGGAAGGTCGAAATCACCGGCTGACGTCGGCATCGAAGCGAGAAAGGCCCGGGCGGCCCTGCAACCAACCGCCCGGGCTTGTGCGAGAAGGGGGCCGCAGCTGTCCGGAATCGCACCGGAGCAAGGGTGCGGATTCTTCGCAGCTGACCTGCCAGTGTTCGGCGTTGCAGAGGGCGTCGGCTTCCGCCGACATGAGCGCATCGGCAAACGTCTTGACCATCGCGCGCAGCAGGTCCGGACTCGCCGAGACGAGAGCCGCAGCGCTCGGTAGCGGGTACACCGGTCAGTGACTGCCGGTGAGTTCGCCGCTGAGCGTCTTGTGGATGCGGGCGCTGGGTTCGTTCAGCCCGGTGATCGCGACGTTCTTGCCGCGCTGGGCGTACTTGGTCTCGATCGCGTCCAGGGCGGCGACGGAGGAGGCGTCCCAGATGTGCGCGGCGGACAGATCGATGACGACCTTGTCGGCGTCGGTGGCGTAGTTGAACTGGCCGACCAGGTCGTTGGAGGAGGCGAAGAACAGTTCGCCGGTGACCCGGTAGACAACGGTGGTGTGGTCGGGGTCGGTGACCACCATGACGGTGATCTCCCCGGCGGGCATCCGCCGAAGTGTCTTCGGGGCGATGGAGTGCCAGTCGAAGGTGGCCACGGACACCATGATCATGACGGCTACCAGCGCGGCCATGGGAATGTCGGAGACGATGGGCCCGAATACGATGCACAGCACCATCAGGAACGCGCCCGCCAGGAACGTCGACAGCCGCGTGCGGGCGCCGGACACCCTACGTTGATCATCGTCTGCCCGATCATGGTGCAGCCGCCCATGCCGCCGAAGAAGCCGGTGACAATGTTGGCGATGCCCTGGCCGACGGACTCGCGGGTCTTGGAGGAGTGGGTGTCGGTGATGTCGTCGACCAGCTTGGCGGTCATCAGCGACTCCATCAGGCCGACGAGCGCCATGGCGAGCGCGTACGGTGCGATGGTCGTGAGGGTGTCCAGGGTGAACAGCACGTCCGGCAGCCCGGGAACCGGTAGTGAGGAGGGCAGTTCGCCCTTGTCGCCCACGGTCGGCACCGCGACGGCGGCGGCCACGGTGATCACGGTCAGGATGACAATGGACACCAGCGGCGCCGGTACCACGGTCGTGACCTTCGGGAAGAGCACCATCAGCGCCAGACCGGCCGCGATCAGCGGATAGACGGCCCACGGCACGTCCGTCATCTCCGGTATCTGCGCCATGAAGATGAGGATGGCGAGGGAGTTGACGAAGCCGACCATCACGCTGCGCGGTACGAACCGCATCAGCTTCGCCACCCCGAACGCACCGAGGACGATCTGGAACACGCCGGCGAGGATGACTGCCGCGACGAGGTAGCCGAAGCCGTGCTCGCGGTTGAGGGGAGCGATGACCAGGGCGACTGCACCCGTCGCGGCGGAGATCATGGCCCGACGGCCGCCGACGATCGCGATGGTCACTGCCATGGTGAACGAGGCGAACAGGCCGATGGCCGGGTCGACCCCGGCGATGATCGAGAAGGAGATCGCCTCGGGAATCAGGGCGAGCGCGACGACCAGGCCGGCAAGCACCTCGGTACGCCAGACCTTCGGGTCACTCAGCCAGTCGGGACGCAAGGTCCGTAGGCGCGCGGAGGAGGACGGTGCGGAAGAAGACAAGGGTGCGGACACCTGTCGTACTCGGGCACATCCCTGCGACAGGCCGGGCGTGCGAAGGAAAGCGTGGGAAACCGGATTGCGTCCCCGCGGTTGGCCCCTTGGGCGGGCCGGAAGGCGATGAGGGGGCGAGCCGGGAAGGCGCAACAGTTGCGTATAGGGCTCTGGTCAGGGGCGAAGTATCACGGCGGACAGGCGACGGCGCCGGGCACCACGGACTCGCGCACTCGTCTCTCCTGCAGGACTCGGGGGTGTTCGCCGGGGGCGACATCGGCCCCGACACGGCAGTGGCCGGGCTGTGCAGCCCAATGCCGCACGACGGGGGCAGCTCTTTCGCCGAGGAGGCGGGCGCCCAGGCTCCCACGACGCAAAGTGACGGCGACCGAAGGGTGTTGTCGGCTGCCGGTGTCCCCGACGGCCAAGCGGGCGGTCCGCAGCGCTGTGGTGCGGACGGCTTCGCTGACGAAGCGGCTCCCCCCATACTGTGACGAGCAGTTCGTTCTTTTGGCAGAGGACCGTGAGCACTGAGTCCCCTGACTCGAACGCTTCCTTTTCGCTCAGGCGGTGTCGGCGCATACGGTGCTTCGGCGCGGCGGTCGAAGGCGGGGGCTTTCGAATGGCGGGGACTTGCGAGGCCCGGGGCATTGCTGCACGGCAGCTTCCGTACGGACCGCCATCAGCCGGGTGCTCAGTGTGTCGGGATCCCGCAGGGTGCGAGGGGCCGTGGTGCGCAAACGGTCGCCTGTGGTCATGGACCGCAGTGTGTCAGGCGCCGCTGACAACGAGGACCACGGTCTCAGGCGCTCTGTCAGACCGTCACCTGAAGAGTCGGAGCATGGCCCAGCCGGTCACCACCACACACAGCGCCGAGAAGACTGCGGCCCGCATCGGAACGCAGGACGTCGGCGGCTTTCTCACGGGGTGATCTCCACGGTCCCGGAGACGGTGACCTGGTCGATGTCGGACACACGGACGGTGGCCCGCACCGTCCAGGTTCCGGCGAGGGGGAGATCGAGGGTGTCGCTGCCCCAGTAGCCGCTCTGGTCGACGAGTTCGGCGTCGAGGGGACCGACGCGATTCTCGGACTGGGTGAAGGTCAGGCGTAGTTCGGGGATGGCGATGAGGCCGCCGTCGGCACCGAACACCACGGCCTCCACCACGTTCCGACCGACCCGGCCCGGTTCGAGAGTGATCTGCACCCTGCCGCGCGCGGCAGGAGCGCCCGTGTCGAACGGGACCACGGTCAGGTTCACGTCCGGCTGCCCGGACACTGCGGAGGTCTTCGCCGCCTCGGTAGCGGCCCGCCCAGGTTGGCTGCCTGTCAGCACGGTCGTGACCGCGAGCACCACGACACCGACCACGATCTCCGCCAGCACGGACCTGCGCAGACCCTGCCGCTGCCGCTCGGAGCCGCTTCCTGCCGGGTCGGCCCCGGCACCGGGTTCGTCCTTCGGCGGTCGGTCGGTCAGCGGGCCGGGGGCACCGCCGCCGGCGTTGACCAGCACCGGTCGTTCCCGGGGCGTGTGCGACAGCCGAGCAGTCCATTTCCGGGAGTACGACGCCGCCGTCAGCATGAGGATGACGGCACCTGTCTTCAGCGCGAGCGCTCTGCCGTAGGGAGTGGTGAAGGCGTCCCAGGAACCGATTCCGCGCCAGGACTGGTAGACGCCGGTGGTCGCCAGGACGCCCACGGCGCCGAGGGCGAGCCGGGAAAACCGGGCGACGACGTCGGGCCGGAGCGGGTCGTCGGCAGACGTGCGGTACAGCGTGACCAGCAGCGCGGCGAGCCCGCCGAGCCATACGGACATGGCGAGCAGGTGCAGTACGGCGGATGCCATGGCCACCGGCACCTGGATGCCCGTGGAGGCGTGCTCGGCCGCTGCCCAGGTGGCGGCCAGCGCGAGGGCGAGGGTGATGCCCGCCGTGACCGTGCGCCGTGCGGCCGGAGCCTCGGGCCGGCCGTGTTTCAGGAGCAGGGCGATCAGCAGGAGCAGGGCCAGACGGACCATCAGGGCGACGCCCGGTCGGCTGACCACCGTGTCGCGCAGGAGCTGTGGGTCGAACACCCCGGCCGCTCCGTCTCCGCTCGCGTACGGACCGCGCAGCAGGAGCAGTGCGGTCGTCGACAGCGTCAGCGCCCACCAGCCCGCCAGGAACGGTCCGTGCACCTTCCGCGGGGAGCCGGGGCGGCAGACCAGAGCGAACACGGCGACCCCGATCAGCAGGGCCAGGCCCCCGTAGGCGACATAACGGCCGATGCCGTACAGCACGTCGACGGTAGGGTCCACGGCCGGCTCCGCGGCGGTCTCGGCGCGGTTCGTCGAGGGCGCGCCGATGGAGAAGGTGAACGCACCGGAGATGGCGTGGCTGTCCTCGGAGAGCACCCGCCAGGAGACCGTGTACGTGCCCTGCTCCAGGCCGTCGGTCAGGGGCACGCGGGCGGTGTCCGCCCTGCCTTGAGCGCGCTCGGGGTCGCCGGCGGTCACCGGTCGGCTGTCGGGGTCGAGGACGCGCACCGAGTCCTCGGTGAGCGCGACCGACTCGCTGAAGGAGACCGTGACCTGTTTCGGCGCGGTCTTCAGCACCGTGCCCTCGCGTGGGTCGCTGCCGGTCAGCACCGCGTGTGCGGAGGCGGGTGTCGCGCCGCAGAGCAGGGTGGGGACGAGTACGGCGGCCATCACCAGCAGTGCCCTGCCCATGCGCCGTACGTGGTGCGTGTGTTGTCGTTTCATGTCGTGTCTCCGGAGCGGGTCCTGGGTCTCGCGGATCTCGGCTGTGGCCGAACGCGTAGCGAGTGCGGGGGAAGGCGTCGGGCGTCGTGTCGTTCGCGGGGGCGGGGCCGGCCCCGCGAACGACCGCACGGTCACTCCGTCCCGGCGGTCGCCCGACGCCTGGCCAGCCACCCGATGCCGCCGCCCGACACGAGGAGCACGGCGATCACGGATCCGGTGAACAGTCCGGCGGACCGGTCGCCGTTCGGTGCGACGGCGGTTCCTGCAGCGGGTGGGGCGTCGGTGATCGTCTCGGTGGATGTGCCCGGCGCGGGTACGCCGCCGGCCGTGGCGGCGGTGGACGGGCCGGGGGAGGGAGGACGTTTCCGGAAGCGGCGGGCTCCAACCGCAGTACGGGGGCGGGTTGTTCGCCCTCCTTGTCGTCGGTGGGCAGTTCGATCCAGCGGGCGACCTCACCGTCGTCGTAGGTCTCGACGGTCCTGAACACCAGCTGCTCGGCATCCGGCAGCCGCCGGCCCCTGATGCTGTGTTCGCCGTCGGCTCCGGTGGCGAGGGCGGGTCCCGAGAGCGTGTAGCCGTCGTCGGCGCTCTTCAGCTCCCAGCCTTCGGGAGCGTCGGTGAGCGTGACGTCACCGGGGGCGATGCCCTTCGGTGGGACGACGCGCACCTGGGTGAGGCCCGCGGTGTCGGACTCGGCCTCGGAGACGAAGGAGAGGGTGGCGTTCACGGCGAGGGCCCGAGCGGCGTCGGACTCGACCTCCGCGTGCGCGGTACCGGTCAGGGCACAGCGCAGTGCCGTGCGGGCGGGGAGGTGCGGGGACACGGGGAAGCTCCTTGCGGGTGGGACCGGGCAGGGCGAAGCCTCGGCCCGGATGCGGGACGAACCGGGGTGGGGATCGGTCCCGGTGGTCCTCTGCGCACCAGCTGGTGTTCCAGGGGTGGTGTCCGTGGTGCTTCGGGAGGGGCGAAGCCACCGATCCCTTCGAGGGAGGGAAGGAGACACGGCCCGGAGCGGAGCGCGCCGGCCGACGGTCGGCCGACGGCGCACACGACCCAGCGCGCGATGTCCCGAAAGGCTCGCGCGACCCGTACGGCAGTGACGAGAGCGGTGTCGGCCCGGTGCAACAGCCAGGCCACCGTCACCGCCGCGAGTACGTGGACGGCCGTCATCGTGCCGGACGCCTCGTGCCAGGCGGGTCCGCCTGCCGGGGAGGCCGGGGCCCGCGGGCCTGCGACGTGTGCGAGGTGACCGCTCTCCGCGCCTGCCGGACCGGTCGTCACGGCCAACGACCCGTGCAGGACCGCTTGGAAGCCCAGTGCGCAGCCGAGCGTCGCCACGGGCGCGAAACGTCGTCGGGCGGCCGGCCAGGCCGCAGCGAACTGCGCGAGGACGAGCAGCGTCACCAGGTGCCACGGGGGGACCCCGTCGGCGACCGCGAAGTGGCCCGTCAGCGCGAGGAGGCTGCCGGCGACCGCGCACACGGTGGCCCGCACCCAGGTTCCCGCCCGGTCCGTCGGCCGAGGGCCAGGGTGCCCGCCGGGCGGCGGTGCATGGTCGCTCGCCACGCTCGCGCCTCCCTCCCCCTCGTTGATGGCCCTGAGCCCTTCCTTGCGCATACGGCCGTGATCGCCATGGTGTTCACGCCCTACGACAACCACGACGGTCACCGGTGAGGCTCTGTTGACGTGCTGCGGGCCTCGCGGCGTGCACCACTGCGGGTGGGCCGGTGGCGCGATGCGGTCGACGGCACTCAGCCGGACGGCAGGGCCGTGATGCCGGGGCTGGCGGCGGGCCACCCGGTGGGAGCCTGCTCCGACTGCTGCGAGGTGGTGTCGTCCTGTCCGTCGTACGGGCTGGTCGGGTCCGTGAGCTGTGAGAAGAGGCCAAGGACGAGAGTGATCGCGGCCACCGTGCCGAGTACGCGACCGAGGCGGCCGCACCTGGCTCGGCCGTCGAGTTCCCGCCAGGGCGTGCCGGGCGACGGGTCGATCGGTTGCCACAGCTCACCGACCGTCCCACTCTCGTACGACGATTCCGGCTTCCGCCGCACGGGGGCCGCTGGACTTCCTCGCCTGTGTTCTCGCTCCTCGGGAAGGGAAGGCGGGCGTGCTTCCCCCGGGCCGAGCCGGCGTTCCCGGGCGGAGGGCTCCCTGGGCGCGGTCGCCCGTATGGCGTGTTCACTGTCGGTCAGGAATCTGCGCCATACCTCGTCGGGTACGGGCGCCGGTGTGCGGCCGTCGTTGTCCGGTGCCCCGTCTCCGTCCGGCATGCGAGCGGTCACTGTCGCACCTCTTGTTCCCCACCTCTGGCCGACCACGTCGATGTGTGCCGGACTCCTGCCAGGAGCCGTTCCCTGCCACCGGCTCTCGGATACCGCGACCACGGTGCGCGGCCGAGGACGAGGGTGGACCTGCTGGTGGGGCCTCCGGCGGCCGACGCGTCGATGGTCACCTCGGTGTTCGGCCGACATCACTCCCGGGCGTCTGGCGGTCGGCCGCCGGACGGGCCCCGTCCGATAATTGCACAGTGCAAAGCGAGAGTGCCAGCTGTGGGACGACTCTTCCGGAGGTCCGGTGACGACCAGGGGCCCGGTGATCGTCACGCGGACACCAGGGTTATTACGAGAACCTGACGCCCCGGCGGAACCCCTTTAGCCACAGGTGTCTCGCAGGCAACTCTGGTTCTGCCCGCCACCGTTCGAGGGTGGCGGAAGGGTTCGAGGAGCGAGCTATGAGCAGGCACACCAGGCGCAGGTCCCCGTTACAGGTTCGACTGACCGTCGCTGGGGCAGTGGCCCTGGCCACGGTGGCGGCCGCCGTGACGGTGACCGTGGCCTCGGCAGGGGAGACCGCTCGGCGGTACACGGGCTCGAAAGGGAACGGCGCCGATCACGCGGTGTTCGTGCAGGGCAACGAACTCGACGGCAACACCATTCATGTCTTCGAACGCGGTGACGATGGCGCGCTGACCGCCGCGGGCCGCTATGCCACCGGCGGAAAGGGCGGCGACCAGATCGACGCGCCGACCGACTCTCTCGCCTCCCAGGGCTCGCTCGTCTACGACGACCGGTCGGGGCGACTGCTGGCGGTCAACGCCGGAAGCGGCACGGTGACCTCGTTCCGGGTCGAGGGCCGGAAGCTGATGGATCGGCAAGTGGTGGCTTCCAGGGGTGACTTCCCGGCGTCGATCACCGTCTCCGGCAGTCTGGCGTACGTCATGAACGCGGGTGGGGAGGGAAGTGTCCAGGGCTTCCGCATCACACCCGACGGCCTGAAGCCCCTGCGCGGTTCGCAGCGTTCGTTGGGGCTGGACAACGAGAAGGTGCCGTTGTTCAGCAGTTCGCCGGGACAGGTCGCATTCACCCCGAACGGTCGTGCGCTCGTCGTCACCACCAAGTCCGCGAACACCGTCGAGGTCTTCCCCATGGGGCGGGACGGGCGGCCCGCGCAGGAGCCGGTCGTCAACGAGTCCGCAGGCGGGGTGCCGTTCGCGATCACCTTCGACCGGGGCGGTCGCATGCTGGTGGCCGAGGCGGAGAGGTCCACGGTCAGTACCTACAAGGTGCGTGCCGACGGCACCCTGAAGGTCGTGCAGGGGCCGCTGTCCAACGGACAGGAGACGCTGTGCTGGTTGGAGCGTGCCGGTGACTTCTTCTACGGGGGCAACACCGGCAACTCCACGGTCAGCGGCTATCGGGTGGACGAGCGCGGGCGCCTGGCGCTCACCAACGACGTGGGCCTGGCGACACCGCCGTCGGGCCGGTCGCAGGGCGTCATCGACCTGGCTGTGACGGAGGACGAGAGGTTCTTGTACGTGCAGAACGCGGTCTCTGGCACGGTGGACGGCTTCCGGGTGGGCGATGACGGGTCACTCACGAAGGTCACGACCGCGACAGGGCTGCCTGTCTTCGGCGAATCCGGTATGGAGGGAATCGCCGCGGTGTGACGGGGAAGCGGCCGTCATACCGCGGTACGCCGGGATCCGCGTGTCCGAGAGACGTTCGACGTGTCGAGCCCTGACGCAGTACCTCTCGAGGTCCGAGATCTTGCTCTGCCGTTGACACGTTTGACACGTTCTCAGTGAGGGCCCGGCATGGAGCACCAGGAGAAGACTGCCGGGGACCGGCAATGCGGGGGGGACGATTCCCGTGGGCACGATGAGGCGGTGGGGAACACGCTAGGTGTTTCCGGTGCGGGGCATCGGCGCTCGTGCTGTTCCGGCGATGGCCCGGCCGGGCCCGTGCAGGCACGCGGTTCGCTGGGCGCGCGGCTCCCGCGGTGCCAAGAAGTGTCGGGGGCGAGGGCAGGTCGGAGGCGTTGCTCAGTGCATGTGCTGCCCGGAGGAATCGAGCCGTACGAACGGGATGGACGTGCCCGCCTCCTGGAACGAGGCCGCGCTGCCGTCCACGGCCAGGCCCATGAAGGCGCAGAGGCGGCGAGCGGTCCGTGGATGGCGCACCGCGTAAGCGGCCATGACCTTCGCCCCCTCTCCCGGTGTCAGGAACACCGCGTCGACCGCGTAGTGACGATTCCCCACCTGGACGATGGTCTGCGGCCGGTGGCGCAGGTTGCGGTACCAGTCCGCCTTCGGCCCGAAGCCGGACGCGACGGTCCAACTGACCTCTGCCGGATCGTGGGCCACGACCTCCAGCGCCACGTGGCGGTCGGCTCCGGTGACGCGACCGGTGTGGTGCAGCAGCAGGAACCGTCTGCCGAAGACGGGCCCCAGGCCCGCACGGAACAGCAGGATCGGCAGCCGTAGGGCGGAGCGTCTCCATCCGGAGGGGAGTCGGGGGCGGTGAGAGGTGGCGTTGTCCGGTTGCCGCATCAGGTCTCCAGGGCCGGGGGTGTCGACTCTCGGCATCGATTGCGTAAAGGGCCGGAGCGAGAGCCGTGCCGTCGAGGCAACCATTGCATAGTCTAAGTGTTAGGGAGGGGTGTCAGCGCGGGGCGGCTCTCCAGTGCCGTGACATCGCTGGAGTACGCCATGACCATGAAGAAGTCGCCGTCCAACGGGACGGTGTTGTCCTGCATGCCGGTCGCGGTGATGGCTGTGGTGACCGGGGTCGACATCGTGGCCGGGCCCGGAGTGGGGCTGCTGCCGCTGGTGTCACTCGGGCCGGCCTTCTCCGGGCTGGTCGGGGGGTGGCGGCGTACCGCCGTGATCGGTGCGGTCGCGCTGCTGCTGTGCATGGGACTCGGCCTGTACAACGGGCTGTTCGAGGAGAGTCGGGGCTTCGCGGCCCTGGGATCGGTGGCAGGTGTCACCGGTGTGGGTATCGCTGCCGCCGTGATGCGCTCACGCCGGGAAGCGGAGTTGGCCGGTGTGCGCTCGATCGCCGAGGTCGCCCAGCGGGTGCTGTTGCGGCCGGTGCCCCTGACGGCGGGCCCGCTACGGGTGGCGGTGTCGTACACCTCCGCCGTGGCCGAGGCGCGGATCGGCGGCGATCTGTACGAGGTGGTCGCCTCGCCGCACGGTGTCCGGGTGATCGTCGGCGACGTGCAGGGCAAGGGGCTGGCCGCCGTCGAGACGGCCGCGGTGGTGCTCGGCGCCTTCCGGGAGGCGGCCCACGACGAACCCGACCTGGTGGGGCTCGGTGAGCGGCTGGAGCGGAGTGTTGCCCGGGAGTTGGAGGGTGAGAAATTCGTCACCGCGATCCTCGCCGAGTTCGGCCCCGACCACGAGGTCGTCTTCCTCAACTACGGTCACCCGGACCCGATGCGGGTGCGCCGGGACGGCACCGCCGACTTCCTGCAACCGCCTTCCTATGCTCTGCCGCTCGGGTTGGGCGCCCACGGGGGCGACGGCCCGAAACCGTACGAGGTGGCCTTCGAGCCCGGTGAGCAGTTACTGCTGTACACCGACGGTGTCACCGAGGCGCGTGACGAGCAAGGCGAGTTCTATCCGCTGGCCGACCGGTCCCACCTGCTGGAAGACCTCGACCCGGGCAGCGCGCTGACCGCGCTGCGCGAGGACGTGGTGCGGCACGCGTCCGGTCCGCCGCACGACGACGCCGCGATGCTCCTGCTGCGTTACCACGGTCATGGAAAGGGAAAATCTGTTCCGACCGATTGAGTGCACGGGTGCCACAGCGCGTAAAAAGGGAGGCATGGCGGAACGTGGGACCCCCTCAAGGGGCATGGACGATGTCGACGCGGTCACCCGAGCGGTGCTCACCGCGTCGCGGCTGCTGGTGGCGGTCTCGGCGAGATCTCTGGCCGAGGTCGAGGAGCGGGTGACGCTGCCGCAGTTCCGCATGCTGGTCGTGTTGTCGACCCGTGGTGCCACCAAGCTCGTCGGGCTCGCGGACCTGCTTCAGGTGGCGCCGTCCACCGCCATGCGGATGATCGACCGGCTGATCGCGGCCGGGCTCGCCGACCGCCAGACCAACCCGGACAACCGCCGCGAGACGATGCTCCAGCTCACGGACGAGGGACGGCGCACGGTCGCCGACGTCACCGGTCGGCGCCGCGCCGAGATCGCGACGATCGTCGAGCGGCTCGCTCCGGACCAGCGGACGGCGCTCGTCGGCGCGCTCACCGCGTTCAACGAGGCGGGTGGCGAGCCCCTGGCTCCGGCGGCGGACGATCCGGACCTGTATCCGCTCGGTTGGGTGGACACGCCGGTGGGGCGCGGCGCCTGAGGGGCGTGCGCCGGCTCATGTCGCAGCTCCTGTGGGCGTGTCCGGCAGACCGGCCTCGCCCTTGACAGGTTTTGCATAATGCAAGGGAGTTGCGGGGGCGTTACGAGATGTGGTGGACCAGCTGGTCCAAGCCTGCCTCGGAGGTGGCCGCGGCTCGCGGGCAGTGGATGACTCGGGGGTGGGGGGCAATGCCCAGGTTGCGTCGACGACCGCGCGTGACGGAAGCGGGACTGTCGGCCCACGTGAGGTCGGTCGTGTGGGGTCCTGCGGAGTTCGTCGGGCTGCCGCCCCGTCGGCTCCTCGTCAAGGGGCTGCTCGCCGGGATCCTGGCCGCGAGCGCGATCACCGGCGCGGGGGCGATGGGCGGGTGGATCGGGCGACAGGCCCTGGTGGGCGGAGAGGTGGGGCTGGCAGTCGCTGTCATGCTGGCCGCTTATCTGCTCGTGATCGGGGCCGGGCGGGCACTCGTCGGGACAGTCGCGGTGCTCGGGGTGTGCCTCGCGTTGCAGGCGCCGCCGACCGCGGCTGGGCTGGTGCTGGAGATACGGGGGCGGGTGGAGTCCGTGGTCGTCACCGCGGTCGAGGGCGGGCCTGGCACGGGGATCCGAGGCGGCCGATACCTGTGCTCGGTGACCAGCCCCGAGGGGGTCCCCCTCAGCACGCGGATCTGGCGGGGCTGCGGACGGACGACCCGGGCCGGCGACGCGCTGCAGGTGGTGTACGACCCCGAAGGCCATGTTCCGCCCCGCGGCGTGGATCCGGAGGGGGAGCGCACTCGACGGGGCCGTGTCGCCGCTCTGGCGTGTGCCCTGATCTCCGGTTGTGCGGTCGCGGTGGTGCGTTCCTTCCGGATGAGCCCTGCCGGTACGACGACCGGGACCCGGCCCCGTCCTGCTGGTGAGGGAGAACGAGGCGGGCGCGGTGGGTCGCCGGGCTCCTCACTCTGACGACGGCGAAGGAGTGGGGGTCGGGCCCGCCGTCGGGGCGGCGGTCTGTACGTCCAGATCCGGTCGTGGGGTGAGGACCACCATCGGAGCTCCCTGCTGGGGCACGGGCGGGGTGACCTGCTCGCTGGGGAGCTTCGGCGGGTTGGTCTGCTGGTAGTTGACCTGGTCGTGGTTGACCAGCCCGGTCTTCTCCAGCACGGTGATGTGGTCGAGCACGGTGTCGTTGGCCAGGTCGGCCAGCTGACGTACCAGGGTGTTGCGCGTACTGGCACGGATCTTGGCGATGGCGGGGAAGATCTGGCCGTGCGTGACGCGCATGATCTGCACCGCGGTGGAGTCGAACTCCTTGCCCTTGGCCGCGTCGACGGTCGCGACGAACTGTTGCTGTTGAGGGCTCGCCTGGTTGTTGAGCGTGATGTTCAGCTCGGGCGCGATCTTGCGGCACATCTCATCGAGGCCGGCGTGCCCGACGACCAGATGTTCACCGGCCTCCTTCATCTCCGGCGTCGTACCGCGCTCCATGGCCATCTCGCCCAGGGGGTACTCCCACAGGCCGGCGGAGCGCACCTTGATGACGAAGTCCCGGTCGGCTTCCGTCAGCGGTCCGTAGGGGGTGTTGGCGATGATCCGCTCCGTGCCCGTGGCCGTCTTGTCGATTCCCAGCATGGCGGGGTAGGCGAGTGCGGCGACGGTCAGCAGCATTCCGCCGCTGACGAAGATCGTTCCGATGTTTCTGATGCGGGCCATGGCAGCTCCTGACAGCGGGTGTCCGCACCCGCGGATCCGACGGGGGGCGTCGGACCCGCCGTGCGGCTGGGTCGCCAGGGGGTACGGACGAGAAGGCCGAATGAATCATTGCTCTGGGTAAAATTTGCAGTGTGATCGATGTGTGATCGATGCGGGGTCTCGGGCGCGGGGACGTAGATCGCTCTGACCTGCGGGAGGGCGAGGGTGTTCGATAAATCGAACGCTCGAGTGTCCGGGTCGTGGGCGGGGATCCTCGATGAGATGGTGACGACCGTGGACCGAACCGGCGACGAGGGACCCACTGCATAGGGTGCGGGAACGGAGAGAGTCCCTGCGGGCACGCGGTTCGGTGGCCAGGGCGGCGGAGTAGTGGTCGAGAGGCCGCCGATGGGGCCCGCCCCCGCGCAGCAAGCGGTGCGAACCTGATTCTCGATCACCATCCGGACGTCCAGGCGCAGTTGGCGCGATGGCCGACCGCTCCTGCGGGTGCCCTGCCTTCGGGGCCCGCTCGGTGTTCCCGCGATCACATCCTTCCGCGCACGGAGCGCACCGACGGCCTTCTGGGGCAGGACGCTCGGGCGCTGCCCAACTTCTTCTCCTCGCCGTCCGGGCTGCCGATCGGCCTGCCGAACCAGGGGGCGAGGAACACGGGCAGCTCCGCGACGACCAGGTCCCTCGATCCCGGACTCCGCGTCCGCGCTACCCATGGCTAATCAGGAGGATTTGCATGAGATGGCGAAATAGCACGCAAACCTCCCAAGATAGAGAAAACAGGACCGTCGACATTTGTGGATGTCCGCAGGCAATGGACACCCGCCAGGCGGCTTGAGCTGCGCAGCTCAAGCCGCCTGGCGGGGTGCTTCCTTGCTGCTCAGCTGTCGTGCATGACGGTGCGTAGGCATGAGGCGAAGGCATCGGGGTTGTCGACGAAGCCGGTGTGGCCGCCAGGGAAGGCGGCCGGCTGGGTGTCCAGCGCCCGGGCGAGCGCGCGGGCGGTGCGGTCGCAGAGCTGTCCGGTGGAGTCCTCGCCGATGCCGACCATGATGCGACAGGCCGCCCGGCGCAGGGCGGCTAGGTCGGGCCGCCAGTAGGTGGAGGCCCGCATCTCGTGGGCGAACCAGCGGCGTTCGTCCGCGACCTGTTGCGCGTCTCGCGCTCCGCCGAACATCTGCTCCACCACGGGCTCAGGCATGAAGATGCCGGCCTGGGCGAAGAACTTCTTCCACGCTCCGATCACGCCGTCGGCGAGATAGGCGGCGACGGTCTCCTCGGTGCCGGCCCGCAGCTGCTCACGATCCTCCAGCAGCTCGATCAGCGGGGGCTCGTGGGCGATGACGGTGTGCACGAGCTCGGGGTGGGCCTGGGCGAGGGCCAACGCGCTGACCGCGCCGCCGCTGGAGCCCACCACCACCGCCGGGCCCGCGTCGACGTGGGCGATCAGCCGGGACAGGTCGTCGGCGCGCAGCTGCGGTGTCGAGTCCTGTTCGGGATCGTCGAGCCGACTGCGGTTGATCCCCCGCGGGTCGGTGGTGAGCACGGTGTGGTCAGCCGCGAGGAGGCCGGCCAGCGGGGCGAAGGCGGCGGCGTCCATCGGGGCGCCGACCAGCACGACGAGCGGGCCTTGGCCACGCAGCTCGTAGTGCAGGCGAGCGTCGGGCACCTTGAGGGAACGGGCGTCAGCGGCATCGGTCGCGTTGGTGAGCATGCATCCTCCGGCGGGGCTGAGCTTGGCTGTTGATCACTTCGACCTCTCTGCAGGTGCGGATTCATCGCTCGAAGAGAAGCTTTTTTAGCGGTGGTACGCGGGCTGCCTGTGTCGAGGGGGCTCTGGCGGAGACCGTTCAGCCCGCGGAGCTGGAGCAGGACGCAGGGCTGGAGCCGCCGCCGAGAAAAGCCGCGCTGGTTCGAGCGCGGTCAGCAACACCATCCGCGGTCACCGTCCCCATGAGGACTCGTGACCATGGCGGTGGGGAATCACGGGCTCTGTCGGCGATCTTGTGACGGCTTCGCGGTCATGGGCTGTGAAGGATGCGTTTGCGGAGAAGCGGGAGGTGCGCGCGGCCGAAGCCCATGCGCTTGAGGAGCTTGGCTCTCGTGACGTGACCTTCGACTTGGCCCGAGCTCCAGGGGGTAGCGAAGGCGGCGGTGACGGCGTCGAGGTCGCGGCGGAAGCCGTTGACCAGCGAGTGCAGGGCCGGCAGGTCGTCGGCCATGACCCGGTCCATCCAATCTGGGAGGGCCGCGGCGTTGTGGTCTCGCATCATCGCGGCGAAGTCACGTACGTGCCGGACGGTGAGGTCCAGGTGCGGACAGCCGGTGCGGATCTCCTTGAGCTCTGCGGCGTTGGCCTCGGAGAGCCGGTCGGGGGCGGACATGATCCAGCGGACCACACGCCGGGGTTTAGGAAGGGTCCTGACCGGGGGCGGGGGTGCGGATGGTGACTTCGGCAGGGGGCTGTGCGGCCTCTTGAACGGGCGGAAGTACCGGCGGACGCTCTGGATGTCGCCGGTGAATCCCTGTTCTTGGATCTCGTGGTGGAGACGTGGGACGTCGTGGCAGCCCTCGCGCCAGCGTTCATGGAGGTACGGCTTGTAGGGGTCGAGTATCGAAGCCCGGTGAGTGGCCTTGACCAGCAGTTCCTCCAGGCTCTGGGCGCGGGCGAATCGGCGGACGGTGGAGTGGTCCAGCCGCAGTTCCCGCCGGATCGTGGCCAGGGACTTCCCCTCGGCGAGTCGTTGCTGGACGGCCTCGTAGCGTTCGGTGGTCCGGGCCACCAGCCGCCGGGGGCGGCCCAAGACGTCGAGCGTGCCGTCGGGTGGGACGAGGTCAGGCTCCGGCGGCTCCGCCGTGACCAGGGGTGCTGGAGGCGGCTCTTGGATGGCGGGGTCGGGGTGAGCGCGGCGCGGATGCAGGGGTGGTGGGCGCCGATGGTCTTCTCCACGGCTTCGGCGAGGTTACGCCACAGATGCCAAGCGTCGGCGACTTGGAGGGCCTGCGGGGCCCCGGTGCGGGCGCCTTCGGCGTAGGCGCCGGCCCGGTCGCGGCAGATCACTTCGACCTCGGGGTGATCACGCAGCCAGGTGGCCAGCGGCTCGGCGTCCCGGCCCGGCAGCACATCGACCGGGCGCCGCTCTTCCAGGTCCACCAGGATCGTGGCGTAGGAGTCGCCCTTGCGCAGCGCGAAGTCGTCGACGCCGAGGACACGCACGCTGGCCTGCGGTAACTCCGGCAGCCCTTGGAGGAGTTCAAGGAGCTTGTCCTTGGCGACGCGGATGCTCAGTGTGGCCGCGAGCCGTGCACCCGGCCGGCCCGCCAGACATGCCGCAATCGAGGTGAGCAGCGTGCGCAGCAGCGGCGTGTACCGAGCATACGGGCTGGTCAGCCCCTCGACCTGCTCGGCGAACGTCACCGCTGGACACTGCGGATTGAGGCACTTGAACCGGCGCACCATGAGTTCGATCACCGCCGGAGCCCCGCCGACGGGCGCGTCAGCGAGCCGGCGCGCGTATCGGCCGTGCACACGCCACGACACCACCCCGCATCTTGGGCACCTCGCCGTCGGTACTGCGGAGTACGCGCAGAACGTGACCGTCCCGGCCGCACGCTCGATCGACTCGACCACCACACCGGCTAAATGCGGTAGCAACCGTCCCAAACTCCCTGAACCGCACACCCGGTTGATGCCCAGTTCAGGCGGGCTCCGTCACAAGATCTACGACAGAGCCGAATTGCATGACCGTCGACACTTAGGGTCTGTATGGAGTTGTGATCAAGGCTGTGATCCGAGGTGTCGGATCCAGAGGAGGCCGGCGCATAATTCGAGTCCGGCCTGGTAGCTTTCAGGCTTTTTGTCGTAGCGGACGGCGAGGCCACGCCAGTCCTTGATCTTGTTGATGGTGCGTTCGACGCTGTTGCGGAGCTTGTACAACTGCTTGTCCCAGGTGACGGGCCGTCCGCCGCGTGAGCCACGGTTCTTGCGGTGGGCGGCCTGATCCTTCTTCTCGGGGATGACCGCTTTGATCCCGCGTTTGCGCAGGTGGGAACGGTTCTGGCGGGACGAGTACGCCTTATCGCCCGCGACTGCGTCCGGCCGGGTGCGGGGCCGGCCGACCGGGCCGGGGACGTGGATCTTGTTCAGGACGGGGATGAACTGCGGACTGTCCCCGGCTTGCCCCGCAGTGATCTTCAGTGAGAGGGGCAGGCACTGCGGCACACAGGACAGGTGCGTCTTCGTGGTCAGTCCGCCGCGGGAACGCCCCAGGTCAGCAGCGGCGAGCCGGGCCCTGCGGCGACGCCTCACACGTCGTCGTTCTTCCCGCTCCGGGTCCAGCTGCCCGTCTTGTTCCTGGCCGGCGCCCCTTTTTCCGCGGCGGCCTTCTCCAGCACGTCCAGGATCTCGGGCTCCACGATCATCCCGGCAGCATCATGATGGGCCCGGACCGTGGTCGAGTCCACGCTGACCAGCGACAAGTCCACCAGGCCCCGCTTCGCCGCCTCGGCGATCGCACCCTGGAACACCGCGGTGAACACCCCGGCATCCCGCCACTGCCGAAACCGGCCGTAAACGGTGGACCAGCGCCCGAACCGTTCGGGCAACTCCCGCCATTTCGCCCCGTTCCTGAACCGCCACACGATGCCCTCGAAGTGCGCCCGCAGATTCTCCGGGTACGGCCCATACTCACCGACCGGCAGGAACGGGGAGACGAACTCCCACTCGGCATCCGAAAGTTGAGGTCGAGACACCCCACCGTTTTACCCCAGGGCCCCCGGCTTTCCCAGGCCGGGGGCTCACGAGATCACAACTCCATACAGGCCCTAGAACCCCTAACGAAATGATCTTCGAAGTGGTTGGATCACTCCGGGACTGCTGATCCGGAGGTGTGCGGTGGCGCGGCCGAAGCCGTGGGAAGTCGACGACGAACTGTGGGCAGTGATCGAGCCGCTACTGCTCAGGATTGAGCGCCGGACGCGGCACCCTGGGCGCAAGCGGCATCCGGACCGGTTGGTGTTCCAGGGCAGGCCGAGGTCGACCAGAAGGGAAGACTTCGCGTGCCGCCCGCGGAGAGGTGGGTCGGCATTCCGTCGTCATTCCGGACAAGCCGGACGACTATGCTTTGGCGGACATCTCGGAAGAACGCTGCCGCTTGCGAACCGCTCTGACTCATGGCCACTGAGACTAGGCGGCTCGTGCCACTGCGCCACGCTCGAAGTCCGGCTCTGCGGTGCTCCAGTCGTACTACGACTGGCATGGCCTCAGCCAGGCACGGACGGCGGCCGCCCGACGAGGCGAGACTCGGATCACGCGGATGCACCGCGCCCCTCGGTCGAGGGGTAGCAAGAGGGCCGGGCGGGGGAATCGGATCGGCGACGCCGCGCTGTCAGCGACCGTCGGGATTCAGGCATCTGCCCACGGCGGGGGCGATGCCGGTCAAACCAAGCGAACCGCCTCGCCGACGCGCGAACATCCACTGAATGTCACCGGTCGGGCCGCATCACATCGGTCGGCTGGCTCGCGGTCGTCACAGGGTCCGCTTGCGCCAGGCGGACGATGAGCTCAGCCAGGACGTGACCCGGCTGATGTCGGACGAAGTGACGATGCCGGTCAGTCGGTCTCCTTCCAGTACGAGGGCGCGGTGGACGGGACTGGCCTGCAAATCGGCAACCAGCCGGGCCAGCGGGTCGTCGGGGCGTGGAGTCGGCAGATCGTGAACCGGCACCATCACGTCGGTGACACGGGTGGAGGAGCGTTCCGGCTCCGTGACCGCGTCGGCGGCCTTGAGGGTGACCAGGCCCGCCGCGGTGTTGTTGCCGTCCACGACAGGGAAGGCCGAGTGGCGGTAGCGGTAACGGGGGTCGGCCAGAAACTCGCCGATCGTGGTGGTTTCGGGGACGGTCACGGGGTCGGGTGTCATCGCGTCGCTCACGGGGATGCCGCCCATCATGTCGCGCAGTTTCGCCTGGCCACCCTCCACTGTGGCCATCGCGATGACGAACCAACCTATGACCACCAGCCAGATGCCGCTGAACACAGCCCCGACCAGGACGAGGTACAAGCCGATACCCACCAGCGCCCACCCCAGGAATCGTCCCGCAGCCGTGGCCACCGCCGTGGCGCGCAGCGGGCTCCCGGTCTTCCACCACACCGCCGCCCGCAACAGCCGACCACCGTCCAGGGGCGCGGCGGGCAGAGCGTTGAAGACGGCCAGCAGGATGTTGATCCCCGCCAGCCAGGCCAGGGCCTCCACCACGAGCCCGGCCTCGGAGTATGCGGCCAGCAGTCCGGCCGCCAGAGCGAATATTCCTCCGAGCAGCAGGCTGACCAGAGGCCCTACGCCGGCTATGCGCAGCTCCGCGCCGGGGGTGGCCGCCTCGCTCCTGAGCCGTGCGAGTCCGCCGAGCAGCCACAGGGTGATGTCCTCGACGGACACTCCGTTACGACGGGCCACCACCGCGTGGCTGATCTCATGCGCCAGCAGCGACAGCAGGAACAGCACCGCGGTCACCCCGGACACAAGCCAGTACTGCCATGCCGGGCGATCCGGATGAGCCTCCCGGAGGCTGCCGCCCGCCAGCCCCACCAGGATCAGGACGAAGATGACCAGCACGCTCCAGTGCACGCCCACCCGGATACCGGCCACACGCCCCAGGGAGAACGTCGCCCGCATGCCGACCACCTCCTGGTTCGAACTCGATGCCCGCGGTGGGTGCGGTGCAGTTGATGAACTCGTCCCGTGAGCAGTGCGTCATGCCCCGCTGCCCGGTCAGTCCCGTCGCCGGGCGGCGGGAACGGCTCAGCGTCTGTCGGACGCCCCCACCCACGGGCCCGTCAGTGCTCGAAGATGTGCCGACTGCCTGCTCCTGCTACCCGAGGGCCGGTGCGGACGTGAGCCTCATGCATGCGCCGATGCCGCTTCGAACCGGCCACGAGCACCGCCGGCCCGAGGCAGAAGATCAGCGTCAGCGCCACACCGGAAAGGAAATGTCCTGGCGCGGTCAGCGTCGCGATCTGATGACCGAAGATCTCCACCGCGTACTCAGAGCTGCGCGAGAGGTTCTCCACGACACCCACGGCCCCGAAACCGCCCGTGGCCAGTACGAGCAAGAGCGCCAGCATGACCATCACTCCCACCTCCTCTTCCGGCCTTGGTAACCGATTACCCCAAGTCAGACGCCTGACACGAGCTTCTGGCACCGGTCGTCGACCGAATGATCCGCGCTGTCGAGTACACGTCGCGCGCACGCAACTCCGGGACCCCGCCGCTCATGGGGGAGCCGCCGCCGCGGGTTACGCTGCTCGCGGGTGGGCACCCGGGCCGCATGAGCACGTGGGACGACGCAGCGTCCGGCGCGAGGCATCGGCTCAGGCACCGACGACTCTTCGCGGCGCTCGTGGCCGCACCGATGCTGGCGGGCTGTGTCGTGGTCGGGGAACGCGACGCCCCGGGCTCGACGCGGACGTCCGCAGGCGAGGTACCACTCAGGGTTGTGGAGCAGGGCGGTCGGACGCTGGCGTTCGTCCCCGTGAGCGTCGAAGGCCAGGGGCCTTTCTCGTTCGCCCTGGACACCGGCGCCTCCACGAGCGTCGTCGACGAAGATGTCGCGGACCGGGTCGGTCTGGAACACACCGGCGAGCGACGTACGGTGAGCGGGATCCTCGGCACTGGGGAGGTCCCCGTTGTCCGAGTGGACCAGTGGGAAGTCGGTGACATACGCCTCGACCCAGGAGAGGTCACCGTCATCGACCTTGGGCCGCCCAGGGGAGGAGGCGGCATTCAGGGCCTGCTCGGTTCGGACGTGCTCAGCGACTTCGGCTCGATCACCGTCGACTACGACGACGGCGTCCTCACCATCCCCGCCCCGTGACAACGCCGTACCGTCCCATCGCTGTCCCTGTCCGGTCGACACCAGAACGAGTACGGAGAGACCCCTGAAAGAGGAGACGCACGGGTTGCTGCGCGGTCGAAGAGGAGCACAGAAATGGAATGGTGGAGCTGGCCTCATCATCGCGCTCGCGATCCTCTCCACCGCGCCCTTCTGTGGCAGAACATCCACGCCCTGGGCCCACACGCGGTCATGGTGCGCGACGAGAACGCACTGGAGGACGGGAAACCAGCTGCGCCGCGCGGCCGAGAAAGTAGAGGCAGGGTTGGATCATTGGTCGCGGGCCGGGATGTGTTTGGGTCACAAAGGACGAAGGACCGACGCCGCACCGGGCACACGGAGGAGTAGGAAGGCGAGACCGGGGCACCCGTTGCGGGTCCCGAACTCGACCGGAGCGATCAGTGTTTGGTGGAGCGGGCTCGCAAACACGTCTGGCAGTAAGGATGTTGACACATTCCCGGCACGAGCCCATAACACTGTGAAGAGATCGGGCATACCTTTCGGGGGTCGGGCAGGCGGGTCGTCACGACGCAACGCGTTCGCCGATCCAGGGGACTTCATTCCATGCACAGACACATCGCTCTGACCCGCCGCCATCTTCTCGGCGTCGCCTCCGCCGGCGCCTTCGTGACCATAGCGGGAGGCACGACCGGGTGCAGCAAGACCGAAGGGGGCGGTGAGAGCGACGCCGACTTGCTCGCCCAACTCAAGAAGCGGGGTTACGCAAAGGTGGCGTACGCGAACGAGGCACCGTACGGCTTCAAGGAGGGGGGAACCCTCAAGGGAGAGGCGCCGACATTGCACGCCGAGGTGTTCAAGGCCCTCGGTGTGCCCGAGCTGCGCCCGGTGTTCTCGGAATGGGACGGTCTGATCCCGGGGCTGCTCGCAGGGAAGTACGACGTGATCAGCGCGGGCATGGCCATCCTCCCCGAACGCTGCGAGAAGGCCCTCTTCTCGGAGCCGGAGTTCATCTCCCCGACCGCCATGATGGTCCCGGCCGGCAACCCGAAGAAGCTGGGGGATCTGAGTTCCGCCAAGCAGGCTGGGGTCACCCTCGGGGTGATGTCCGGCGCGGCCGAGAAGGGGTATGCCGAGGGAGCCGGTGTTCCGGCGGACCGGATCAGGACGCTGACCAAGCCGCAGGACGGTGCCGACGCGGTGAGGAGCGGGCGGATCGACGCTTTCGTGCTCACCGGCATCTCGCTGCGGTGGCTCGCCAGAACCAACAAGGGCCTCGAGGTCACCGAGCCGTTCCTGCCAGTGGTCGACGGGGTGAAGCAGTACAGCCCGGGAGGAGCGGTCTTCCGTAAGGGGGCCACCTCCCTGCGGGACGCCTTCAACGTCGAACTGCGGAAGATCACGTCGGACCGGGAGCGGTACGTCTCCCTGCTCGGCACGTACGGATTCACCGCCGCCGAGATGCCGCCGGCGGACCTGACGACCGCGCGACTGTGCTCCGCCTGACGCGGGGGCGGGTTTCTCGTGGGCGACTTTTTGTCCGTCTTCCTGTCCGAGCTTCCCGAGGTCGGGGCCGGAGCATGGGTGACCGTCGAGGCGACTGTGCTGGGCTCGCTGGTGGCCGTGCTGCTCTCCTTCGCGCTGGGCCTGGCGGCGGGTTCCGGGTGGCGCGTGCTGCGCTGGACGTCGAGGGGCGTCGTGGAGTTCTTCCGCGGCACCTCCCTGTACATCCAGCTGTTCTGGCTCTACTACGCCTTCCCGCTCCTGACCGGGTACGAGTTCGGGCCGCTGCTGTGCGGGGTGCTCGCCTTCGGCCTCAACTACGGGGCGTACGGGTCGGAGGTCGTACGCGGGGCCCTGGCGGCGGTGCCGCGTCCGCAGCGGGAGGCCGCCGTCGCGCTCAGCTTCTCCCCCTTCCAGCGGATGTACCGCGTGGTCCTGCCACAGGCGTGGCCGCAGATGATCCCGCCCTTCACCAACCTCGCCATCCAGATGCTGAAGTCCACCCCGCTGCTGTGGCTGATCTCCGTGGCGGACCTGACGACGGTGGTCCAGACGCTGCGTGACCGCACCGGGGAGACCGTGCCCGCCTATCTGACCCTGCTGTTGCTCTACTTCGTCCTGGCCATGCTGCTGACCACGGGGATGCGGGTCCTGGAGCGGCACGCCGCCGCACGCCTGGGGCGCCCCGGACGGCCAGGCATCCTCGCCACGAGCGGGGGCGGATCGTGAACCACCAGTGGGACTGGGAAGCGGCGCGCGAGGTCCTGCCGCTGCTGCTCGCCGGGTTCAGGACCACTGTGCTGGCCACCGTGCTGGGGACCGCGCTGGCCGCGGTCGTGGGCCTGCTCCTCGCGGTCGGGGGTCGGGCCCCCACCCGATGGGTGACCCTGCCGCTCAAGGGCGTGGTGGAGTTCGTGTGGTCCACTCCGCTGCTGGTGCAACTCGTGGGCGCGTACGCGGTGTTCACCTCGGTCGACCCGCTGACCATCGGCATCGTGGTGCTCGGCATCCACTATTCCGCCTATCTGGCGGAGGTGTACCGGGCCGGTATCGACGCCGTACCGACCGGCCAGTGGGAGGCCGCGTGGGCCTTGTCGCTGTCGCCCGCCCGCACCTGGTGGGCAGTGGTTCTGCCGCAGGCGGTGCGCGGAGTCCTGCCCGCCCTCGGCAACTACGCGATCGCGATGTTCAAGGAGACGCCCTTCCTCGCCGTGATCACTGTGTCGGAGATGGTCGCGCAGGCCCGGGAGTACGGGGCCGACCACTTCGCCTATCCCGAAGCCTTCACCCTCGCCGGGCTCGTCTTCCTGCTGGCGAGCTACCCCACCTCGCTCGCCCTGCGGAAACTGGAGCAGCGCCTTGGCCACTGACCCCACCGACAGTCCCCCCACCCATGACGGCGCCGACGCGCCGCGGCCGGAGCCGATGGTCTGCTTCGAGCGGGTCGTCAAGCGCTACGGCACGCACACGGTCCTCGACGAGCTGGACTTCTCCGTCGAGCGGGGCCGGCACGTCACCCTGATCGGTCCGTCCGGTTCCGGCAAGACCACCATCCTGCGGCTGCTGATGACGCTGGAGCGCGTCTCGGACGGGATGATCTGGGTCGACGGCGAGCCGTTGACGCACACCCGTGCCGCGAACGGTTCGCTGAGGCCCGCCGACGAGAAGCACCAGCGGCCTATCCGGCGCCGTATCGGCATGGTGTTCCAGCACTTCAACCTGTTCCCCCACATGAGCGTGCTGCGCAACATCACCGAGGCTCCCGTCCGAACCCTCGGACAGCCCAGGGAGCTGGCCGAGCAACGGGCCCGGGAACTGCTGGACATGGTGGGCCTGGCAGACAAGGCACTGGCCCACCCGAGCCGGCTCTCCGGCGGTCAGCAGCAGAGGGTCGCCATCGCCCGAACGCTCGCCATGGAGCCGGAGATCCTCCTCCTCGACGAGGTCACCTCCGCCCTCGACCCCGAACTCGTCTCCGGCGTCCTCGACCTGCTGCGCGAGATCGCCACCACCACGGACCTCACCATGCTCTGCGTCACCCACGAGATGGGCTTCGCCCGGGACATCTCCGACGAGGTCCTCATGTTCGACGCGGGACGGGTCGTGGAGGTCGGCAGCCCCGAACAACTCTTCAACGCACCACGGCACCGCCGCACCCAGGAGTTCCTCGGCGCCGTCCTGTGACGCTTCACCCGGAGCTGTCCGCAGGGGAGGGGCCGTTCGCACGTGAGCCCCCGGCCCCCACCAGTTCGCCTCACCGCTTCCCTGCCCCCGACCGAACAAGGACTCATGCCCTTCCCGACCTCATCCTCACCCGCACGCCGTGGTGCCCCCCTCATCGAGCGGCCGGACGTCTGCGACGGCCCCGCGATCTGGCGCATCGCCCGCGACTCGCAGGCCCTCGACCTCAACTCGGCCTACAGCTACCTGCTGTGGTGCCGTGACTTCGCGGACACCTCGGCCGTCGCCCGGCACGAGGAAACCGGTGAACCGATCGCGTTCGTCACCGGCTACCTCCGGCCCAGCAGCCCGCAGACCCTGGTGATCTGGCAGATCGCCGTCGACCAGGCCCACCGGGGGCGGCGCCTTGCAGCCGCCCTCCTCGACGCCCTCACGGCGCGGGTGGGCGCACAACACCCGCTCACCACCGTGGAAACCACCATCACCCCGGACAACACGGCCTCCCTCGCCCTGTTCGCCTCCTACGCGCAGCGGCACCGGGCGGACGTCGAGAGGACCGTCCTCTTCGACGGCGGGTTGTTCCCCGAGGACGGACACGCACCGGAACTGCTCCACCGCATAGGCCCGTTGGACCCGCCCACCGGCGGCCCCGAGCGCATCGGGCGCTGACCAGGCACGACCCTGCACCGCCGCACCATCCCGTAAGGAGAACCACCCGCATGACCATCACCCAGGCCCCTCTGAGCACGTTCGAACTGCTTGAGTCGGAAGTCCGTAGCTACTGCCGGGGCTGGCCCGTGGTGTTCGACCACGCCCGCGGCAGCCATCTGTGGTCCGAGGACGGCCGCCGCTACCTGGACTTCTTCTCCGGGGCCGGATCCCTCAACTACGGTCACAACAACCCCGTCCTCAAACGCGCCCTGCTCAGCTACCTGGAGCGGGACGGCCTCACCCATGGTCTGGACATGGCCACCACAGCCAAGCGCGCCTTCCTGGAGACCTTCCACAGACTCGTCCTCGCCCCGCGTCAACTCCCCTACAAGGTCATGTTCCCGGGGCCGACAGGGACCAACGCCGTCGAGTCCGCGCTGAAACTGGCGCGCAAGGTCAAGGGACGCGAGTCGGTCGTCTCCTTCACCAACGCCTTCCACGGCATGTCCCTCGGTTCGCTGGCCGTCACCGGAAACGCCTTCAAGCGGGCCGGAGCCGGCATCCCACTGGTCCACGGCACCCCCATGCCGTTCGACGACTACCTGGACGGTCAGGTCCCCGACTTCCTCTGGTTCGAGCGGCTCCTGCAGGACTCCGGTTCCGGCCTCAACCATCCCGCCGCGGTCATCGTCGAGACCGTGCAGGGCGAGGGCGGCATCAACGTCGCCCGGCCCGAGTGGCTCCGCGCGCTCTCCGAGCTGTGCGCACGCCACGACATGCTGCTCATCGTCGACGACATCCAGATGGGCTGTGGACGCACCGGCGCCTTCTTCTCCTTCGAGGAGGCGGGCATCACCCCGGACATCGTCACCGTCTCGAAATCCATCAGCGGATACGGCCTGCCCATGGCGCTCACCCTCTTCCGCCCCGAGCTCGACCTGTGGGAACCGGGCGAACACAACGGCACCTTCCGCGGCCACAATCCGGCCTTCGTCACCGCGACCGCCGCTCTCCACACCTACTGGGCGGACCAGGAGCTGGAACTGCGCACCGCACGCCTCGGCGAACGGGTCGAGCAACGACTGCTCGCGCTCTGCGCCGAACACGACGGCACCTCCTGCCGAGGCCGCGGCCTGGTCTGGGGGATCGAGTTCGAGGACCGGGCACGGGCCGCCGCCATTTGTGCCCGTGCCTTCGAACGGGGCCTGCTCCTGGAGACCTCGGGGCCGGAGGGCCAGGTCGTCAAGCTGCTGCCGCCGCTGACCGTGAGCGACGCCGAACTCGACGAGGGCCTGGACATCCTCGACCGGGCCATCCTCACGACGCCCTGACCCCGTTCGGACGCCGTCCGGCACCCGCTCCACCCTCCCGCAGAGACCAGGAACCAGGAACCACGAACGAGGAACGAGGAGCATCATGATCGTCCGATCGCTCGCGGACATCGAGAACACCGACCGGCACATCAGATCGACATCAGGCACCTGGGAGAGCAAACGCCTCGTCCTGGCCCGCGAACGGGTGGGCTTCTCCCTGCACGAGACCGTTCTGTACGCCGGAACCGAGACCACCATGTGGTACGCGAACCACGTGGAGGCTGTCCTGTGCGTCGAGGGTGAGGCCGAGCTCACCGACCACGAGACCGGTCGAACCCACCCGATCACGCCCGGCACCCTGTACCTCCTCGACGGCCACGAGCGTCACACCCTGCGCCCCAGAACCGACTTCCGGTGCGTGTGCGTGTTCAACCCACCCGTCACCGGCCGCGAGGACCACGACGAGAACGGCGTCTACCCCCTGCTCACGGAGGACTGATCCCATGACCACGCTCATCGACGTCTACCCGAGCCGCCTCCCCCACGAGACCACGACCCCTCGCCAGGACCCGGTCGTCTGGTCGGAGCCCGGACACCCCGGCCCTCTCACCGCCGGCGCCCTGCACAGCTACGAGCAGGACGGCTTCCTCGCCGTCGACCAGCTCATCAGACCCGAGGAGGTCGCCCGGTACCGGGCCGAACTGGACCGGATGCTCCTGGATCCCGCGGTACGCGCCGACGAGCGCGCCATCATCGAACGGCGTTCCGGGGAGATCCGCTCCGTCTTCGAGATCCACCGCGTCAGCGAGGTCTTCGCCCGTCTCGTACGCGACGAGCGGGTCGTGGGCCGGGCCCGCCAGATCCTCGGCTCCGACGTCTACGTCCACCAGTCACGGATCAACGTCAAGCCCGGCTTCGGCGCGTCCGGCTTCTACTGGCACTCCGACTTCGAGACCTGGCACGCCGAGGACGGCCTGCCCAGGATGCGGACCGTCTCTGTGTCGATCGCGCTGACCCCCAACCTCGACACCAACGGCGGCCTCATGATCATGCCGGGCTCGCACCGCACCTTCCTGGGGTGTGCGGGTGAGACCCCCCGCGACAACTACAGGAAGTCGCTCCAGATGCAGGACGCAGGCACCCCGTCCGACGGCGCCCTGAGGGGACTGGCCGACGCGCACGGCATCCGTCTCTTCACGGGCCCGGCCGGCTCGGCGGTCTTCTTCGACTGCAACGCCATGCACGGGTCCGGGGACAACATCACGCCGTTCCCGCGCAGCAATGTGTTCATCGTCTTCAACAGCGTGGAGAACACCGCGGTCGAACCCTTCGCCGCCCCCGTCCGCAGGCCGGAGTTCATAGGGGCCCGCGACTTCACCCCCGTGAGGTAGGCAGTTGACCGGTTGTGTCCCGGTGACGTCATCGGGGCACAACCTCCGGCCGTGAGCGCGGCGCACCCGCTGTCGGCGGGCACCTGTCCGTTCGACGAAAGAACAAAAGGCCTTCGGCTCTGTTTGGCCCGCAGACGGCGGGGGACTCCGGGGTGCGCGAGACCGTCACCGCCGCGCGCGGCCGCCGACGCTGCTCCGTACGAGGGGCCTCGGCGGCCCGAGGGCTGCTCGCTGGCGTGGGGAAGTGGCGGTGCCGTCCCGTGGCTGAAATTCTGGGTGCCTGGGACGGGAAACGGGTGGCCGTGAAGGTCCCCGGGTACACACTTCAGCGGATCTTCGCCGTGGTACTGCTCGCGGTCGCGGCCTTCATGCTGATCGACGCGGTGCTGTGAAGGCCGCGGCGAGCAACGTCAGGCCAGGGACAGGAACAGCTTCTCCAGGCGGGCGCGCATCGCCTCCGGGTCCTCGCCGTTCTTGCGTCCGGACTGCATGTCGGTCACGCACTGCTGCAGGCCCGTCGCGATGATCGCGAAACCCGCCCGGTCCAGGGCGCGCGAGGCGGCGGCGAGCTGCGTGACGACGTCCTCGCAGTCACGGCCTTCCTCGATCATCCGGATCACGCCGGAGATCTGACCCTGCGCCCGCCTCAGCCGGTTCAGCACGGCCTTCAGGTCCGCACCCTCAAGTTCCAGTTCCACGATCACTCCTCGAAAAATACCCCTAGGGGTACTGTACGTCCCGGTTCGGGACGGCGGCGATCATTAAGGATCACATCTGTCATGACCGACACCCCCGCCCCTGTCGCTGTCGGCACCGAGCAGACCCGCACGCGGCTGCACGAGGTGACCGTCAACGACGTGCGCACACCTCACGGTCCGGGGCACCCGCACAGGCGCCGCGGGTGCCCAAGCGCTCAGGTCGCTTCCGCCGGGCCCGCGGCGGCTTTCTGCCGCACGTCCGCCATGTCGACGGCCCGGATCTTCCCGATGAGTTCCTCCAGCGCCTGCGGTGGCAGCGCGCCCGGCTGCGAGTACAGGACGGTCCGCTCGCGGACGGCCATCAGCGTGGGGATGGACGAGATCTGAAAGGCTCCCGCCAGTTCGGGCTGTGCCTCGGTGTCGACCTTGCCGAAGACGATGTCCGGGTGGCGCTCGGACGCCTTCTCGTACACGGGGCCGAACATGCGGCACGGTCCGCACCAGGCGGCCCAGAAGTCGATCAGCAGGATGTCGGAGCCGGTGACGGTCTCCTCGAAGTTGTCCTTGGTCAGTTCGACAGTCGGCATGAGGTTCCCTCTCCTCTCATATACCCGGTGGGGTATTTTCGTCTGCTTGGTTCAACCGGTACCGGTGCGGTTTTGTTCCAGGCGGACGGGCGGCAGCGGGAACAGCGCACGCGCTCGAAGTCGGCCGGCGGCCCGGTGGGGCCGTCGTCCAGGTGGTCGGGACCGGCCGCCGGCACCGCACGGGCACGGGCGAGTTGGCCGGCCGGTGCCGCCTCACCCAGCCGACGGTGTCGGACGGCCGGGGCGGTGATCCGGCCGTCGGTGCCGAAGCGCACGTCGGTCAGGCGCAGTGGGGGTTGGGCGGGGCCGCTGTGGTGGCGCCACTGTCCGGTGTGCGCATCGAAGCGGTAGTCGGGAAGCAGTCGGTGGCCGTGTGTGGCGATCAGCTCGACGGCGTCGATGAGGTAGTCGCGGACGCGTAGTCCCAGAAGGACGGCGCGCCGTACGCATGCAGCAGGCACGCGACGCGGTGCGGGCGGTTCGTGCCGAGAGTCTGCGGTGTGCTGCCGGTCATGGCCGAGCCCTTCTCGCTGGTGTCGGCTGTTCCGGATTCCAGTCGACCGCCGAGTGCGGGGCGGGGTGAGGGGCCGACGGGATGCGGCGGGGGCCGCTCGGCCCTCGTGCCTGACTTCGCGGCCATATACCCTGCGGGGTATTTTATCGGGGCGTTCACGGCGGGCAAATGAGTCCTGAGGCCAGTGAGCCCGACGAAGACATACCCGGGTGGGTACTCGGCTGGGGACCAGCGGCCCATGCCTCGCCCTCACTTGCCGCATGACAGTGGGGGCATGGGCAAACACATCGTGATCCTCGGAAGCGGCACCGCCGGCACCATGACGGCCAACCGCCTGCAACGCACGTACGACGAGCGGGATTTCCGGATCACGGTCGTCGACCGGGACGACGACCACGTCTACCAGCCCGGACTGCTGTTCGTCCCCTTCGGGCTGGCCCAGCCGCATCACCTCGTCCGCTCCCGTCCGCGGCAGCTGAACACCGCCGTCGACTACAAGCAGGCCCGCATCGAGCGGGTCGACCTGGACGCGCGGACAGTGCACCTGGCCGATGGCATCCGGCTGTCCTACGACGTCCTCGTGGTCGCCACCGGAGCCCGGCTGTTGCCGGAGGAGACCGAGGGACTGACCGGGCCCGGCTGGGGCGAGAAGGTCTTCACCTTCTATGACCTGCCTGGCGCCGTCGGTCTGCACCATGCGCTCGAGCGCTTCGACGGCGGCCGGATCGTGATCGACGTGGCCGACCTGCCGCTCAAGTGCCCGGTCGCACCACTGGAGTTCGCGTTCCTCGCCGACTGGTATTTCCAGCGACTCGGCATCCGTGACCGGGTCGCGCTGACGTACGCCACGCCGCTCGACGGCGCGTTCACCAAGCCGGTCGCCGCGAAGGCGCTGGGCGGGCTGCTGAAGGAGAAGGGCATCGAGCTGGTCACCGAGTTCACGCTCGGCGAGGTCGACGGCGAAGGGGGCCGGCTCGTGTCGTACGACGAACGGGAGGTGCCCTTCGACCTGGCGGTCGTCGTCCCACTGCACGGCGGTGCCGAGTACGTCGGACGCTCCGAGGGACTGGGCGACGAGCTGGACTTCGTACCAGTCGACCCGCACACCCTCCAACACCCCGACCACCCCGAGGTGTTCGCGATCGGTGACGCGGCCGGTCTGCCGGCCTCCAAGGCCGGGTCGGTGGCCCACTTCGAGGGCGAGGTACTGGTGCACAACATCGGCCGCTTCCTGGCCGGACAGCCGCTGGACGCCTCCTTCGACGGGCACGCCAACTGCTTCGTAGAGACGGGCTTCCACAAGGCCCTGCTCATCGACTTCAACTACGACACCGAACCGCTGCCCGGCCACTTCCCGGCCACCGTCGGCCTGCCGCTGCTCAAGGAGTCGCACGCCAACCACCTCGGCAAGCTCGCCTTCGAGTGGCTGTACTGGCACAGCCTGCTGCCCGGCCGGGAGTTGCCCGGCATCGGCTCGGCCATGCCCGAGCACGGCAAGCACCACACCCACGCCTGAACCGAAGGAGCACCGCCATGCCCACCGCCACCTACGACGGCACCCCCGTCCCGGTCGACGAGGAAGGCTTCTTCACCGAGCCCGACCGGTGGACCGAGCCCATGGCCGAACAGATCGCCAAGGAACTCGGTATCGACACCCTGACCGACCGGCACTGGATCGTCATCCGCTTCATGCGCGCCCAGTACGCGGCCAAGGGCACTGGCCCCACCGTGCGGGTGCTGGGCAAGACCTCCGGCGTCGGCGTCAAGGAGCTCTACCAGCTCTTCCCCAAGGGCCCGGCGAAGACGGCCGCGAAGATCGCCGGCATTCCCAAGCCCCGCGGCTGCATCTGATACGCCTGATACGAAGGAGTGCGTGCCGTCATGGCCGACACCGCAACGATCGACAAGGTCTCCATCATCGTCTCCAAGGGATCCCTGGAAGGGATCTACCCGGCCCTGATCATGGCCAACGGCGCCCGCGCCGAGGGAATCGAGGCCGACCTGTTCTTCACCTTCTTCGGCCTGGACGCCATCACGAAGAAGCGTTGGGAGCACATCAAGCTCGCGACCGTGGGCAACCCCGGCCTCCACCTGCCGACCTTGCTGGGCGGCATGCCGGGTGTCCCCGACCTGGTCACCCGCTACATGGAACGCAAGATGGACAAGCTCGACATCCCGCCGATCCCCGAGTTCATCGAGATGATCGCCGACACCGGCGCCGGCATCTACGCCTGCAAGGCGTCCGTCGACCTCTTCGAACTCGGCAAGGACGACCTGGTCGAGCAGGTCCAGGGCATCATCACGGTCGGTGAGTTCTACGAGCACGCGGCCGGCGGCCAGATCATCTACACCTGAGATGGCCGGCAGCGCAGATGCCGGGCACGGCCTGCCGGACGGGATGTGGCGCGTGCTGGCGGTGGTCGCCCATCCCGACGACGAGTCGTTCGGCCTGGGCGGCCTGCTCGCCCTGCTGTCCGGCTCCGGTGTGCCCACGCCCGTGCTCTGCTTCACCCATGGTGAGTCGTCCACGCTGCACGGCCGACCGGGCTCGGTGCCGCGCTCGGCCAGGTCGGCGTGCAGGAGGAGCAGGCGGGCCAGGTCACGTGCCTCGTCTGCGGTGAGTGCCGCCCACGCACCCGGTTCGCCGCCCTGGTCGCGGCCCACGTCGAGGGCGACCCGGCTGATGGGCCGCTCCGCGGGTGCGAGCCGCAGACACCGCACGGCGATCCTGCGCCCGCAGCCGGTCACGAGGCGGCTGTCCTCGTTCGTCGGGGGCCGGTCACGTCCTGCCGTCGCCATCGTCCTCACGCTCCTCGGCCGGGTTGGTGGCAGTCCCCAGCGGGTGTCGACTGCGATTTGAATACCCCGAGGGGTATAAGTGGCAGCGTTTCGCGGCGCCGTATTGTTCCCCCCGGGGTCATCGCCGTACGGCGTGGACGAGCGTGTCGAGGGCCGTGTGGCTGTTGCCCTCGGCGTCGGTCACCGGCCGGGTGACCGTCTCGGCTCGCAGGATGTCGGCGTAAGGCCGCCACAGGTCGGCGACCTGCTCGGCGGTGTACAGCACGCGCGGATCCTGCGGGCCGCCGTATCCGCGCTCGGGGTTGGCCGCGTGATGGCCGACGAGCAGCAGGGTCCCGCCCTCACGCACGGCGGTGGCGGCCCGGGGCAGTACCTCGGTCATCTCCGGCCAGGGCAGGTGCAGATATGCGATCAGGGCCAGGTCGTATGTCGCCTCCGAGGCCGTCCGATGCGTGAGATCGGCGTGGACGGTACGCAGCCGCACACCCCGTTCGGCGGCCAGCCGCTCGGCCTTCTCCAGCGCTACGGCGGAGAAGTCGACGGCGTCCACCTCCCAGCCGCGCTCCGCGAGCCAGACGGCGTTGCGTCCTTCTCCGGCGGCGAGGTCCACCGCTCGCCCGGACGGTTCCAGACCGGCCAGCTCCTGCTCGACGAAGCGGTTGGGCTCGGCCCTCCAGACCAGTTCGCTGCCGCGGTACCGCTCGTCCCAGCCCGCTGCGTCCATCGTGTGCACCTCACTCTTGCGTGTGGGTTGAATACTCGCTGATGCTGCCGCCGTCGTCCTGGTCCTCTGGATCGTCCCCGGCGAGCAGATACGGGTAAGGGCAGGTGGCGGGGTCCGGGGCGATGCAGGCGTTGCAGGGGCGGGCCCGGTCGAGAACGCACTTCGGGGTCGGTCTCATGGCTCACCGTCTGCCTCACCGCGGGTGGGGAGGCGGCGGGACAACTGTTCCGCGGCGCGTTTGAAGGCCAGAACCGGAACGCAGTGCCGTACGCGGGCGTCGGCGAAGCACGCGAACGCCTCCGCCGTCGCCGTCGTCAGTGTCTCGGACGGGATGCCCGGGAAACGGCGTCTGAGCCGCGCCCGGACGTCCTCACGGGCGCGCTGCTCCGCTGCTGGTGTCGGTGGGCCGCCCGGTCGGGTGTCGAGGCAGTGGCTGCCCGGCCGGCCGGGCCAGTCGGTGATGTTGGCGCGGGAGATCACCTTGCACCCCCGGGAATGGGTTACGGGGTTCTGTTCAGGAGGGTGTCAGGAACAGATTCTCCAGTTCTGCCTCACTCAGCGGCGGGACGTGCCCCCGCTGTCGTTCGGTGAGGCACTGGCGAATGCCGTCCGCGACTGTCTTGAAGCCGGCCCGGTCCAGGGCGTGGGAGACCACGGCCAGCCGGGTGACGACGTCCTTGCGGTCGCGCTCCGCCTCGATCATGGCGATGACCGCGGCCAGCTGTCCCTGGGCCCGCCGCAGCCGAACGAGCGCCTCGGCCCACGAGTCCGTTTTCTCGTCCATGGCTTTCACCTCCTGTCCTCACGGACGGGTGGCCAGGCGGTCCGGGTTTTCGTCGTTCGGCACGGCCGGGGCGTCGCTCGGCTGCTGCGGTGTTCGTCCCGAGCGCCTGAGCATGTACCAGCTGAAGGCGATGCCCGCCGCCGCGGCTGCGGAGGCCCAGGTCCAGGGACTGGTGAGCAGGGTGTGGCGCAGGTCGGAGCCGGTCTGCCGGCTGAGGACGAAGATGCCCATGACGGCGACGAACCAGCCGAAGGACTTGCGCAGCGCGTCCTGTGGGATGCGCCCGGCGAGCAGGCCGCCGAGCAGGCTGCCGACGACGGCCGTCGCCGTGACGAGGGCCGCCAGGCCCCAGTCGATGTGCACGCTGGCGAGGTAACCGGCCAGGCCCGCGAAGGACTTCATGGAGATGACCAGCAGCGAGGTGCCGACCGCGACGGTCATCGGCAGCCCGCCGAGCAGGACGAGTGCGGGAACGACGAGGAAGCCTCCGCCGGCGCCGACCAGTCCGGTCACCAGGCCCACGACGATGCCGTCCAACAGCACGTGCAGGACGGGGAGTTCGTGGTGGACCTTCTTCGGCGCCCGCCTCCGTCCCCGGATCATGGCGATAGCCGTGGCGATCATCATGAGGGCGAACGCGAGCAGGAGGACGCTGCCGGGGATGAACCCGGCGAGCCGTCCGCCCGCGTAGGCGCCGGTCATGCCGGCCAGGCCGAACAGCAGCCCGGTACGCCAGCGGACGCGTCCGGCCCGCGCGTGGGAGACGACCCCGGCGGCACTGGTGACGCCGACGACGAACAGGGAGGTGGCGATGGCCTGCTTGGTCTCCATGCCGGCCAGGTAGACCAGGATGGGCACGGTCAGGATGGACCCGCCGCCCCCGAGGACGCCGAGGCTGACCCCGATGAGCAGGGACGCGGCGATGATGACGGCGATCATGGAGTGCCTTGCAGGACGGCGACGACGGTGTCGAGGTCGGTGCGCGGGCCGCGGTTGTAGGGCAGCTTCGACAGCAGCATGCCCATGGCGCAGGTGTTGGTGAGCGCGGCGACGGTCAGCCCGCCGCCGACGGCGGTACCGATCAGGTGCAGTCCGGGCACGAACAGGCCCGCGAGGCCGGTCACCAGGACGAGAACTCCGGCGACGAGCCGGACCTGGCGCTCCAGATCCCAGCGTTCGGGTCCGCGGGTGAGTGGGCCGCCGGCGGACTCCCAGGCCATGACGCCGCCGTCGAGGACGCGCAGGTTGGGCAGTCCGGCTTCGGCGAAAGCCTGTTCGGCCTGGGTGGCGCGGGCGCCGGAGCGGCAGATGAGTATGACGTCTTCGTCGAGGTGGTGGCGCAGTTCGGCGCGGTGTTCGCGCAGGGTGTCGAGGGGGACGTTGTAGGAGCCGGGGATGTGGGCGGTGCGGAACTCGCCGGGCGTGCGCACGTCCAGCAGGCGCGGGCCCTCTCCGTCCCGGGTGAGGTCGCGCAGGGCGGCGGGATCGAGTCGTGGCTTGTCGGCGCGGGTGGTCATCGCTGGATTCCTTGATGTCTTCGAAGCGGTTGGGGGCGGGCGGCGGCCGATTCCCGTGACCGCCGCCCGCAGTGCGCAGTGCGGTGGATCAGGCGTCGGCGGACGCGGGCAGGGCGAGCCAGGCGCCGTAACCGCCGAGCAGGTCGGAGACGTCGGTGCGGCCCTGGTGGCGCAGCAGGCTGGCGGCGATGGAGGAGCGGTGGCCGCCCGCGCAGTGCACGACCAGCGGACGGTCGGCCGGGATCTCGTCGAGGCGGCGGGCGAGTTCGGCCAGCGGGATGTGCAGTGAGCCCTCGATGAAGCCCTCTTCGCGCTCGGCCGTGTTGCGCACGTCCAGCACCAGCGGCGGTTCCTCGCCGTCGAGCAGACGGTGCAGTTCGTCGGCGGTCAGCCGGCTGGCCTGCTCCATCTCGTCGGCCAGGGCCGGGAAGGCGCCCTCGGGTTCGCGCAGGTAGCCGCCGACCTTGTCGAAGCCGATCCGGGCGAGCCGGGTGACGACCTCCTCCTCACGGTCCTGCGGCGCGATGACGACGACGTCCTGTTCGGGGGCGACGACCATGCCCGCCTGCTCGGCGAAGCGGCCGTCCGCGGGCACGTTGACCGAGCCGCGCAGGTACCCGGGCGCGAAGTCCTGCGGGGAACGGGCGTCGACCACGACGGCTCCGGCCGCGCGCCGCTCCATGAACTCCTCCACCGACAGGGGGCGGGGTCCGGCGGCCGCGTCGAACAGGCCGTGCTCCTTGCGGTTGAGAATGGCGTCGTAGACGAAGTAGGCGGGAGCGGAGGGCTGGCCCTCCGTCACCAGCTGGACGAACTTCTCCTCACTCATGGGCCGGCAGGCGTAGTTGGTGGCGCGCTGCTCGCCGATGGTGGACTGGCGCTGGGTGGAGAGGTTCTTGCCGCAGGCGGATCCGGCTCCGTGGGCGGGGAAGACCCGGACCGCGTCCGGGAGGTCCATCAGCTTGTGCTGGATGGTGTTGTGGAGCATGCGGCCGAGTTCGTCGGCGGTGACGCCGATCGAGGCGAGCAGGTCGGGCCGGCCGACGTCGCCGATGAACAGTGCGTCGCCGGTGAGGACGCCGTAGGGGACGGCGTCGCCTGTGTGCTCGTACACCAGGACGCTGATCGACTCCGGGGTGTGCCCGGGGGTTTCGAGGATCTGCAGCTGCACGTCGCCGAGGCTGATGCGCTCGTCGTCGGTCAGTTTGCGGATGGGGTACTCGGCTTCGGCCCGCTGTCCGTAGCCGATCCAGGCGCCGGTGCGGTCGGCGAGTTCCAGGTGGCCGGCGAGGAAGTCGGCGTGGAAGTGCGTGTTGATGACGGCCTCGATGGTGAAGCCGTGCTCGGCGGCGTCGGTGAGGTACTCGGAGACGTCGCGGCGCGGGTCGACGACGACAGCCTTGCCGGTGCTCTCGTCGGCGATCATGTAGGACGCCTGGGAGAGGCAGTCGAGGTAGTACTGGGCGAAGAACATGGTCGGGTGACCTCCATGTCGGACTGGGTTGATTACCCCGGGGGGTATGTAGAAGGTTCTGGTCCGCCCTTGTCGGGGGGCAGGGGGAGCGGCCGGCCCGGGTCGGGGGATGCCCGGGCCGACCGGTCAGAGGTGGCCGGTGAGCATGGCGTGCCAGTAGATCGGCGGCAGGCCGTACCGCTTGAACAGCCACATCGTGCGCCGTTCCTTGAACGGGTCGAGCAGCGGGAACGTGGGCGTGGGGGTCAGGTCGTAGTCGAACTCGGCGAGCAGCATCCGGTCGCGGGCGGTCACCAGCGGGCAGGACGTGTAGCCGTCGTACCGGTGCGACGGGGAACGGCCGTTCATGACGTCGAGGAGATTCGCCGCGACCACCGGGGCCTGCTTGCGTACCGCGGCGCCAGTCTTCGACGTGGGCAGGTTCGCCACGTCACCGAGCGCGAAGACGTTCTCGTACGAAGGGTGTTGGAGGGTGTGCTTGTCGGCCGCGACGAAGCCCTGCGGGCTGGCCGGGTCGGCGAGCGGGCTCGTCTTGACCCAGTCGGGTGCGCTCTGCGGCGGCACGGCGTGCAGCAGCTCGTAGCCGATGGTCTCCTTGGTGCCGTTCGCATGGTCGGTGACGGTGAGCTCGCGGGCGTCGCCGTCGACGGCGGTCATCTCGGAGC
Organism: Streptomyces sp. MNU76; assembly: GCF_020982545.1. GTDB lineage: Bacteria > Actinomycetota > Actinomycetes > Streptomycetales > Streptomycetaceae > Streptomyces. The sequence goes on from NZ_JAJKLK010000024.1 coordinate 480,138, forward strand.
GCAGCCGCACCTCGATGCCGTACCGGGCGGCCACCTTCTCCAGGACCTGCGACCAGGCGGGCACCTTGAACATCGCCGGATCGGGGATGACGAGAACGATGCGGATCTGGTCCAGGACCTTCCGCTTGCGCCAGTGGTCGGCGGCCAGATAGGCGATCTTCTGCGGGGCTCCGCCGCACTTCAGCGGGGTCGCCGGGTGCGTGAAGACGGCCGTACCCGAGCGCATCTGCCGGATCAGCTCCCAGGTGCGCGGGGCGTATTCGGGCGCGTAGTTGCTGCTCACCCGGTCGTGGCCCACGGCCTCGCCGAGGCCGGGGACGCCGTCCCAGTCGAGCTGGAGACCCGGAGCCATCACCAGGTGTTCGTAGGTGAGTTCGCTGCCGCCGGAGAGGCTCACCGTGCGGGCCTCCGGGTCGACGGCCACGGCGCGGCGGCGGATCCACCGGACGCCGTCCGGGATGACCGACCCTTCGGGGCGGCGGGTGGTGCGCAGGGGTGCCTGGCCGCCGCCGACCAGGGTCCACAGCGGCTGGTACCAGTGCGTGTCGGACGGTTCGATCAGGGTGATGTCGCTGACGCCGGCGCGGCGCAGGCGGGCGGCGACGCTGATGCCGCTGCCGCCGCCGATGACGGCGACACGGTGACGGCCGGAGATCGGGGAGTCGGTGGGGGAGGGTGGCGGCCAAGGCGGGGCTCCTTCCAACTGGCCGGTGTGCGGGTGTCGGACGGGGATCAGGCGGCGTGCTCGTGCGAACCGGCCGCGACCGGACGGCCGGCGCGGGCCCAGGCGCCGGTGCCGCCGACGACGGAGTAGGCGTCGATGCCGCGGGAGGTCATCTGGTCGGCGGCGGTCCGGCTGCGGTTGCCGCTGGCGCAGATCACGAACACCGGCCGGTCGGTGGGCAGTTCTCGGCAGCGGGCGGGCACGGTGCGCAGCGGCATCAGGCGCGCGCCGGGCACGTGCCCGGCCGCGTATTCGTCCGCCTCCCGTACGTCGATGACGAGTGCGCCGTCGGCCCAGTTCGCCACGAACGCTTCCTGTGTCACTTCACGAGCCACTTCATTGCCTCCTCAATTACCCCCGGGGGTATCTTCTCGCCGAGGGTAAGGCGGCCCGGCGACTGGCGTCAAATACCCATGGGGGTATTTGCCCGAGAGGCAACTCGCGGCTCGGTGACGGAGCCCGGACCGAGCCGGGATCCCTGCGACGCGGGCCTGGGCAGCCGGAGGGTCATCCGTGTCCCGCCGCCCGGTCCGCAGACCGCGGTGACCGTGCCGCCGTGGGCGGTGACCAGCTCCTTGACCACGGCCAGGCCGATGCCGCTGCCGCCTCCGGCACGAGCGAGGGCCCCGCGCCACAGCCGGTCGAAGACGTGCGGCAGCTCGTCGGCGGGGATGCCGGGGCCGGTGTCGGCCACCTCGACGAGAGCTTCGGCGGGCGTGGCGGACGTCGTGACGGTGACGGTGTCGCCCGGACGGCAGTGGCGTGCGGTGTTGCTGAGGAGGTTGCCGAGCGCCTGGTGCAGCCGGTCGGCGTCGGCGCGCACCGGCAGGGGAGCGGGGCCGGGGAGCGTGTGCACGGTCAGCCCGGCGGTGCGCAGTTCGGCCTCCCGTTCGGCCACGGCGGCCTCGGCCAGGGTGGTCAGATCCACCTCGGCCAGGCGCAGGGACAGCCGGGCGGACTCGGCCTCCGCGAGTTTCCCGAGGTCGTCGACGATGCGGCCCAGCCGCATGGCCTGGTCGTGCAGCGAGGCCAGACGGTCCGGGGCCGGCTCGGTGTAGCCGTCGCGCAATTCCTCCAGCCCCGCCCGCAACGAGGCCAGGGGCGTGCGCAGTTCGTGGGCGACATCTGCGGCGAGGCGGTGGAGGGCTTGCTCCGCGTGGCCCACGTCGTCGGCCATGGCGTCGAAGGCGAGGGCGAGGTCGCCCAGTTCACCGGGCGCGTCGATCCGGGTCCGGGCGCTGCGGTCCCCGGCGGCCAGCGCACGCGCGGTCGCGGCGACCCGGACGACCGGAGCCGTCAGGCGCCGGGTGACGAACCAGCTCACGCCCAGCGCCAGAGCCAGCGCACCGACGGCAGCCGCGGCCACCCAGCCCCAGGCGACGGACAGACCCGCCGACCCGGAGCCGGCCGAGAAGGCAAGGTGCACGGAGCCGACGGTGCGGACGTCGACCACCACGAGCGTGTTCGCACCGGGGCCCGAGCCCATGCCCTGCCCGTGGTGCCCCTGCCCTGAACCGGGCATGCCGTGCTCGTCCCGGGACCCGGAGCCGGAGCCGCCAGAGATCATCTCGTCGTCCGCGTCGCGCACCGTGAGAACCGCCCCTGCGCCCGCGGCGATGGATCGCGCCGCCGACAGGTCGGCCGTCGACCAGTCGCCCGCGGTCCGGTAGGCGTCGGCTGCCGCCGCGGCCACCCGTTCGGCGGTGCGCTGCCGGTCGGCTTGGTGGGCGCTGCTCAGCCCGCGGTCGGTTCCGACGAGCGCCGCGGCCGTCAGCAGCGCCACGGAGGCCAGCGCCACCACGGCGAACGCGGCGAACAGGCGTCGCCCGAGCGGGCCGAGCCCGCCGGACGGCCGAACGCCGGAGCGCGGCGAGCCGGGTTCACGGGTCACGGGACCACCCCAGCCGATAGCCCACGCCCAGCACAGTCACCACGAGGTCGGCGCCTGCCTCCCCGAGCTTGTGCCGCAGATTCTTCACATGCGAGTCGATCGTCCGCTCGTACCCGGCGAACTCGTAGCCGCGCACTCGGTTGACCAGCTCATAGCGCGAGAACACCCGGCCGGGCACCGATGCCAGCGCGGTCAGCAGACCCCACTCGGTGGGCGTCAACTCCAGGGAACAGCCCCCCAGTACTGCCTCGTGCCGGGCCTCGTCGATCCGCAGCCGTCCGTCGCCGTACGACACAACGGGCGCCGCCCCCGTCGCCGTACCCCCGACCCGCTGCAGCACCGCACCCACTCGCAGCACCACCTCGGTGGGACTGAACGGCTTGGTCACATAGTCGTCGGCGCCCAGCCGCAGCCCGTGGATGCGGTCCTCGACGGTCGTACGCGCGGTCAGCACGACCACCGGCACCCGGCCGCGCTCGCGGGCCTCGCACAGCACCTCGTCCCCGTCCACGTCCGGCAGCCCGAGATCCAGCAGCGCCAGATCGACGCCACGCTCGCCCAGCAGACGCACCGCCTCCGCACCCGAGCCGGTCGTCAGCACCCCGTACCCCGCGCGCTCCAGATACCGGCGCAGCAGGTCACGGATCTCCCTCTCGTCCTCGACGACGAGCACGGTGGCGGCCATGTCCCACACCTACGCGCCACGCGCCCGCCCCCGCGAGGGCCGAACAGCCCCAAACCGCCCGGCGGTCGTCTCCATCCAGCGGACTGGGCCTGGCCATCGCCCGCAGGGCGCCGGCGCCCTCCGCGCGCAGCGCCCCCGCTCCCGCCCCCGCTCCGCCCCGCCCCGCTCCCGCCCGCCGCGGCGGCGGTTCCCTGGTGCGGCACACCACGCGGGGATGCTGTGTGTGCCGCACCGGCCCGGTCAGGCGCCGGGCAGCACGCCGGTACGGGCGACCTCGGCGTACCAGCGGGCGCTGGCCTTGGGGATGCGGGTGCCGGTCGGGTAGTCGACGTACACGGCGCCGAAGCGCTTGCTGTAGCCGTGGGCCCACTCGAAGTTGTCCAGCAGGGACCACAGGAAGTAGCCGCGCACGTCCGAACCGTCCAGGATCGCCTGGTGGACGGCGGCCAGGTGCCCGCGCACGTAGGCGATGCGGGCGGGGTCGTTGACCTGGCCGGCCGGGTCGGCGTAGTCGTCGAAGGCGGCACCGTTCTCGGTGATGACCAGCGGCAGCCCGGGGAAGTCGACGGAGAGGCGGCGCAGGAGGTCGTACAGCCCGCTGGGGTCGACGGCCCAGCCCATCGCGGTGGTCTCGCCGGGCGGCTGGTGGAAGGCGACCCGCTCGGCGGCCGGCCAGGGGCTGTCGGCGCTGTTGCCGTGTCCGTCGGAGGTGTGCGTGCCGCTGCCGTCGGCCTCGGACACCAGGGTGGGGCTGTAGTAGTTGACGCCCAGGAAGTCCAGCGGCTGGTGGATGTTGCGCAGGTCGCCGTCCTGGAGGAAGGACCAGTCGGTCAGCTCGGCGGTGTCCTTGAGCAGGTCCTCCGGGTAGGCGCCGTTCAGCATCGGCCCGGTGAAGACCCGGTTGGCGAGGGCGTCGATCCGGCGGACCGCGTCGGCGTCGCCGTCCGAGTCGGTGAGTGGGCGCACATGGTGGATGTTGAGCGTGACCGAGACCTGAGCGTCGGCGCGCAGGCGGTCGCGCAGCGCCTGGACGGCCAGGCCGTGGCCCATGTTGAGGTGGTGGGCGGCGCGCAGGGCGGCGACCGGGTCGGTGCGGCCGGGGGCGTGCACGCCCGAGCCGTAGCCCAGGAAGGAACTGCACCAGGGTTCGTTGAGCGTGGTCCAGGTCTTCACCCGGTCGCCGAGGGCGTCCGCCGCGAGGGCCGCGTACTCGGCGAACCGCTCCGCCGTGGCCCGCTCGGGCCAGCCGCCCGCGTCCTCCAGTTCCTGGGGCAGGTCCCAGTGGTAGAGGGTCGCGACGGGCTGGATGTTCTTCTCCAGCAGCGCGTCGACCAGCCGCCGGTAGAAGTCCAGACCCTTCTGCACGGCCGGGCCTCGGCCGGTGGGCTGGATCCGGGGCCAGGCGAGGGAGAAACGGTAGGCGCCCAGACCGAGTTCGGCCATCAGAGCGACGTCCTCGTTCCAGCGGTGGTAATGGTCGGTGGCGATGTCACCGGTGTCGCCGTTACGGACCCGGCCGGGGGTGCGGGCGTAGGTGTCCCAGATGGACGGCGTACGGCCGTCCTCCGCGGCGGCCCCCTCGATCTGGTAGGAGGCGGTCGCGGAGCCCCAGAGGAAACCCCGGGGGAAGGTGCGTGCGGCGTCCGGGGCGGACCGGCTCTGCTGTGCTGCGGTGACCACGTAAGTCCTTTCGAGGGGGAATGGTGGTGTGCGCGGGTGCGGTGGGTGGCACCCGGCGCGGTGGGTTCCGGTGCGCGCCGGCCGGGCGACGGGCGGGCTCGGCTGTTCGGGGCGCGCGGGGGCGGGTCAGCCCTTCACGGCGCCCGCCATGATGCCGCTGACGATCTGCCGGCCGAAGACGATGAACATCGCCAGCAGCGGCAGGGTGCCCAGCAGCGCGCCGGCCATGATCAGCGACTGGTCGCGGACGTAGCCCGCGCTGAGCTGGGTGAGGGCGACGGGGACGGTGGGGTTGGTCATGTCGAGGACCACGAACGGCCAGAAGAAGTCGTTCCAGGCGTGCACGAACGTGATCATGAACAGGACGGCCATCGCGGGCCGGGCGACGGGCAGCACGATGCTCCAGAAGATCCGCAGCGAGTGCGCCCCGTCCACGCGTCCGGCCTCGACGAGCTCGTCCGGCAGCGCCTCCGACAGGTACTGCCGCATGAAGAACACCCCCACCGCGCTCACCAGCGTCGGGAAGATGACGGCGGGCAACTGCTGGGACCAGCCCAGCTCGGCCATCATCATGAACAGCGGTACGACACCGAGCTGCGGCGGCACCAGCATCGTGCCGATCACCAGCATGAGCAGCGCGTTGCGGCCCTTGAACCGCAGCTTGGCGAAGGCGAACCCGGCGAGCGTGGCGAACATGACCGTGGACAGGGCGATCACCCCGGCCACGATGAGGCTGTTGACCATGGCCTTGCCCATCGCCGCCTCGTCCCAGGCCCGGGCGAGGTTGCTGAACAGGTTCGGCCCGGGCAGGAAGGGCGGCGGTGTCTGGCTGACCCGGGTGTTGTCGGTGGAGGCCGCCACCATCGTCCAGTACAACGGGAAGATCGACAGCAGCGCCATCACGGCGAGCAGCACATAGGCCAGCGGGCTGGCGTGGTGCTGGCGGCCCGCTCGCTGGCGCAGCAGCCGGCCACCGCGGCCGGCCGGCTTCCGGGAGGTGCGGACCGCGCTGCCGGTCCGGGCCGGGAGACTCTGAGTGGTCATGGTGACTCCAGGTCAGGACGTGCCGGAGCGCAGGCGCTTGACGAGGCGCTGCACGAGGAAGACGAGAACGAGCAGCAGGAACATCGCCCAGGCGACGGTGGCCGAGCGGCCCATCTGGTAGTTCTTCCAGCCCTCCTCGTACAGCAGCAGGCCCAGCGTCTGGTACTGGTTGTCCGCGCCGCCGGTGATGCCGTTCGGACCCTGCCCGAAGATCAGCGGTTCGCCGAACAGCTGGGTGGCGCCGATCGTGGAGAGCACGATGGTGAAGACGATGGTGGAGCGGATCCCGGGTACCGTGACGTGCGTGAACTGCTTCCAGCGGGAGGCGCCGTCCAGGGAGGCCGCCTCGTACCGGTCGGCGGGGATGGCCTGCATGGCGGCCAGGTACAGCAGCGCGTTGTAGCCGGTCCAGCGCCAGATGACGATGGTGGAGATCGCGATCTGGGCGGGCCACTTGCCGCCCTCCCAGTCCAGGGGGTCGATCCCCACCGTGCCGAGCGCCCAGTTGATCATGCCGAAGTCACGCTCGAAGATCATCGTGAAGACGAGGGCGGCGGCGGCGACCGAGGTGGCGTAGGGGACCAGGGAGGCGACGCGGAAGAACAGCGAGGCGCGCATGCGGTAGTTGAGCAGGTGCGCCAGCCCCAGGGCCATCAGCAGTTGCGGCACCGTGGAGATGACACCGATGGTGATCGTGTTCTGGAGCGCGTTCCAGAACCGGGAATCGCCCCACAGCTCCACGTAGTTGTCGAACGCCACCCACTGCATGACGTCGAGGGTGGCGAGCTCCACGTCGTGCAGCGAGATCCATGACGTGTAGAGCAGGGGGTAGAAGCTGAACGCGGCGAAGACCACGAAGAACGGCGCGACGAACGCGTACGGGGCGCCCTTGAGGTCGAGGCGGTGCAGGAACGCGCCGCGCCGCCGGGCCGGGCCCTTGCCCGGGGAGTGCCCGGCGGGGGCCGTGGTGGTGGAGGTGGCCACCGGAGGATCCTTCCTGAGAGCGAATGGGTGGGCCGGCCGTCCGGGCCCGCCGCCGAAAGGCGGGCCCGGACGGCCGCGGCCGGACGGACGGGGGTCAGCCGACCGCCTTCTCGATGCGCTCCGCGGTGGTCTTCCACGCCTTGTCCCGCGCGGTGCCCTGCTGCTCGATCAGGGTGAGGCCCTGGGAGAAGGTGTCCTTGATCGTGCCGTCCTTGCGGCCGAGGACCTGCTTGTCCGGTATCTCCTGGGCTGCGGCGCCGAAGATCTCGCCGATCGGCGCGTCACCGAAGTACGCCGACTTGGCGTTCTTCACGTCGGCGCTCTCCAGTGCCTCGCGTGAGGAGGGGATGTTGCCGATCTCCTTGAAGATGTGGGCCTGCTGTTCCGGCGCGGTCAGCCAGGCGACGAGCTTCTTGGCCTCCTCCTTCACCGGGCTCTGCTCGATCACGCCGAGGAAGGACCCGCCCCAGTTGGCGCCCTTGGGTGCCTTGGCCACGTCCCACTTGCCCTTGTTCGCCGCACCGGCCTTCTCGCTGATGTGGCTGAGCATCCATGCGGGGCACACGGCCGTGGCGAAGGTGCCGTTGGCCAGACCGGGGTCCCAACCGGGCTGGAACTGGCGCAGCTTGGCCGTCAGACCGTCCTCCGCGGCGTCCGCGGCGAGGTTCCACGCCTCCTTGACGGCGGGGTTGGAGTCGTAGATCAACTCGCCCTGCTCGTCGTAGTACTGCTCGGGGTAGCCGTAGACCATGGCGTTGAACAGACCGCTGGCCGCGTCCATGTAGGCGACCTTGTCACCCTTGAAGTCCTTCTTGAAGGTGCGGCCGACCTCGACGTACTTCTTCCAGTCGCCCGCCCAGAGCGCCGCGACCTCGTCGCGGTCGGTGGGCAGGCCCGCCTTCTCGAAGTAGTCCTTGCGGTAGCAGACGGCCATCGGGCCGATGTCGGTGCCCAGGCCCAGCACCTTGCCGTCCGCGGTGCTGATCTGGGACTCCTTCCACGGCAGGAAGTGGTCGGTGCCCGACGTCCCGGCGAAGTCGGCGAACCTGGAGGCCTGTGTCTCGGTGATCTCCTTGGCACGCCCGATCTCGATGCCCTGGATGTCCTTCAGGCCCTTGCCGGCGGCGAGCCTGGTCTGCAACGCGGTGTAGTAGGTCTGCTCGTCACCGGCGATCTCGGCCTTGATGTCGACCCCGGGGTTCTCCTTCTCGTACTGCTCGAGAAGGCCCGTCTCCTTGATGCCCATCACCCCGAACAGGCCCATGGTGATGGTGACCTTGCCGTCCTTCTTGCCCCCACCGGTGACCGAGTCGTCGCTGCCGCTACAGCCGACGACAAGTGTCAGCGCGCCGACGGCAGCGACCGTCGCCACCGCCCTTCTGTGCGACCAACCGAAAGTGCCCATGGATCTCCTCCCAGCGGCGGCGCCGGCACATCGGAGTGACGAGTTCTGCGATGGCTGCAGCGATGCCGGACAGCGGCTCTGACAAATGGTGGTGGGAACGTGCCCAACTCTGGGTGGGCACGTTCCCACCGCGCATCGAAGACTCGTCGGAGCAGGGCGGGTCTGTCAATGACTTGAACGCAACTCGTCCTGGGGCCTCGGCTTGTGCGGTCGGCACCGCGGCGTCCCGGGGTGCCGTGCCGACGGCCAGGTCTGCAAGAATTGCCGCAGGTCACCTCCGCGGCAGGCACCGCCGCGCGACGCCGAGGGGGAAGCGCATGTCCGGCAATCGTCGCCCAACGATCAAAACGGTCGCCGCCCGCGCCGGTGTGGGCCGCACCACCGTCTCCCGTGTGGTGAACGGCTCCGATCTCGTCAGCGCCGACGCCCGCGCCCGGGTCCTCGCGGCGATCAAGGAACTCAACTACGTGCCCAACTCGGTCGCCCGGGGCCTGGTCACCAACCGCACCAACGCCGTGGCCCTGGTGATCCCGGAGTCCGAGAGCCGGCTGGGATCGGAACCCTTCTTCGCCGCGCTCATCCGCGGTGTCAGCGGCGCCCTCGCCGACAGCCGCACCCAGTTGCAGCTGATGCTCGTCCGCGACCAGGCCGAACGCGATCAGCTGACCGAGTCGGTGGAGACCCGCCGTGTGGACGGCGTGCTCCTGGTCTCCGTGCACTCCACGGACCGACTGCCCGGCATGCTCGAGGAGATGGGCCTGCCCACCGTGCTCGCGGGCCGCCGCGACGCCGGCGAGCAGCTGAGTTACGTGAACGCCGACAACGCCGGAGGCGCCGCCGCGGCGGTCCGGCACCTGCTCGAACGCGGCCGGCGGCGCGTGGCCACCATCACCGGGCCCTTGGACATGGACGTCAGCCTCAACCGGCTCGCCGGCTGGCGCACCGCACACCGCGAGGCGAACCTTTCCGCGAGCGAGCTGCTCGTCGAGGAGGGAGACTTCACCGAGGAGAGCGGCGTTCGCGCGATGCGTTCGCTTCTTGAACGCGCCCCTGACCTCGACGCGGTCTTCGCCGCCTCGGACCTCATGGCCGTCGGCGCACTCACCGAACTGAAGCGGCAGAAGCGGCAGGTGCCGCGCGATGTCGCCGTCGCCGGATTCGAGGACTCCGTCCTCGCCCGCCACACCAACCCGCCGCTGACCACGGTGCGCCAGCCCGTTGAGGAACTCGGTCGCACGATGGCCCGAATCCTCACGGACATCACCCAGCACGGCGCGCCACGGCGGCAGGTCACGCTGCCGACCGAGCTGGTGGTGCGCGAGTCCACGTAACGGACCCACGCGTTCAGCGCGGCCGGCCGCGCAGGGTGGCCCACGGGCCTGGCGCGCCTTCGGTCACCGTCAGCCCCGGCGGGAGCCCTCGACCCGGCCTGATGAGGCGTCAGATCAGGAGCGCGTCAGCTCAGCGAGAGGTTTGCCCCTGCCGCCCGCAGAGAGGTTTGCCCCTGCTGCCCGCGTACCTTTCCGCAGACCTCTTCGCAGTGCAGCCGCAGCTAGGGGGTGTTTCGAAAGTCCCGCACAGCACCCACGGCGCCCGGCACGCACTCTCGCCGCACCGGCCGAAACCCCAAGTACGTCCAGTACGAGGGCTTTCGTCCGGCACGCCGAGAGCACGCACCGGACACCGCGGGCACCGCACAGGACTTTCGAAACACCCCCTAGTGCCCCTTGGTCGGCCCACGACCAGCGCGGGCGGAAGATCGCCGTCACCCGCAGACTCACGGTCCGCCGCTGTCAGCCTCAGCCTCAGCCTCGGCCTCGTCGGACAGTGTCTCCGAAAATGCTGCCGGCCGCCTCACCACGAGGCGCTGGACCTCGTACGACATCTCCTTGACGTGGGGAGCCGGTCGGGGGTGATAGCGGCCCGCGCACACAGACAGGTTGACGATGAGGTAGGCATGCCAGGCACGTCCCACGCCTCGGCGGTCGGCGAACACCTGGCTGCCGTTCACCCACCAGATCACGGACCTCGGGCCGAACTCGACGCGAAGATCGACCCACGCACCCGGGCCGATGGCGGAGTCGCGGTAGTAGAGGTTGGCGCCGCGGACGTGGTTGGTCAGCTCCAGGAGGTCGGGGTTGTCGGGGTGGTACTCGAAGACATCGATCTCCTGGTCGCCGTCGCGCCAGGTCCAGATGGCGGGCCAGGCCCCCGTTTCGTACGGCAGTCTGACCCGTGCCTCGAGAACGTCCCCGGCGCGGACGGTGAAGGCCTCCTCACTCCCCTCGGTGGTGAGCAGGCCCGTGTCCCACCGACCGTCCCTGCGGAGGGTGGCACGGAAGGTGCCCGAGCGGCTGTACGCGGGGTCCGCCGTCAGGTGATCCAATTTATTGTCGCCTGGGTTGATCGGTCCGCCGTTCGGATATGCCCACGAACGCCCCGCCACCCATTGACGGGTGGACGCGAAGTCCGCCGTGAAGACAACCTCAAGTCGGGACGAAATCTCCTCTGCCGACGGTGTTCCGCCGCATGCAGGATTCTCCATGCACGAATGCTGCTCCCCATACGACTTCGGCATGCAGATGCCGATGAATCCACGGAGAAGGTAATTCGGACGGGCGAATCGTTTTCCATCCCTTGCGCGAACAACTCGGCAGCTTCGAACAGTAATTGCTCACTCGCTGGCCAGCCACCCATCACCGGCGTGAACAACCCTGCGGGTCAATACAACTAGGGGGTGTTTCGAAAGTCCTGTGCGGTGCCCGCGGTGTCCGGTGCGTGCTCTCGGCGTGCCGGACGAAAGCCCTCGTACTGGACGTACTTGGGGTTTCGGCCGGTGCGGCGAGAGTGCGTGCCGGGCGCCGTGGGTGCTGTGCGGGACTTTCGAAACACCCCCTAGTAGGGCTCCGTTACGTCTGTCTGTCGGTCCTGTTTGGGGGAACGCTGAAGGTGTGGACGCACATGAAGTGAACCGGGCTCGGGCGACGTTGGCGTTATTCGTGGCTGACGTGTTCGCGTCGGTGCCGCGTAAGGATCAGCGGGCGAAGGGCGACTGCTACCTGCGGGGATTGATGCTGGACGGACGGCGGAAGTCGATCCAGCCGATGGCGGAACGGCTGCCGGACGGCAACGAGCAGAACCTGCAGCAGTTCGTGAACCAGTCGACGTGGGATCCGGTGCCGGTGCGGCGGCGGATCGCCCAGCGGATGGTGCCGAGAATCGGCCCGGAGGCGTGGGCGGTCGATGACGTGTCGTTCCCCAAGGACGGGAAGATGTCGGTGGCGGTCGCGCGCCAGTACTGCGGGGCGCTGGGCAAGCGGGCCAACTGCCAGGTCGCGGTGAGTGTGCACGCGGTCTCCGACACGGCGTCCTGTCCGCTGCAGTGGCGGATGTTCGTGCCCGAGGAGTGGGCGGACGATGCGGTGCGGCGGCAGAAGACCGGGATACCGCAGGAGGTCGGGCACCGGGAGAAGTGGCGTCTGGCCCTGGACATCCTCGATGAGCTGGCCGGGTGGGGTCTGGTGCCGCCGGTGGTGGTGGCCGACGCCGGCTACGGGCAGAACGCCGACTTCCGCGACGGTCTGAGCGAGCGGGGCATCGGCTATGTCGTGGCGGTCCGTTCGGACGTGACGGTCCACCCGCACGACGTGCGGCCCACCGCCCCGGCCTGGTCCGGGAACGGTCGCAGGCCGCAGCCCCGCTACCGGGACAAGCCGTCCTCGGTGGCAGCGCTGGCTCAGGAGCACGGACGGCAGGCGTTCACCGAGGTGACCTGGCGTGAAGGCTCCCGCGGGCCGATGCACTCACGCTTTCTGGCGCTGCGGGTGCGGCCGGCCGGGGTGAGGGCCCGCCGTCTGGCCCAAGCCGCCGCCACTGCCGAGCACGGCCACTGGGACGGTGTCCTGCCCGAGGTGACGCTGCTGGTCGAATGGCCCCAGGACGCCGAAGCACCCACCGACTACTGGCTGTCCAACCTGCCCGCCGACACACCGATCACCGAACTGGTCCGCCTGTCCAAGATCCGCTGGCGCATCGAGCACGATTACCGGGAACTCAAGCACGGCCTCGGCCTGGACCACTTCGAGGGCCGCTCCTGGAACGGCTGGCACCACCACGTCACCCTGGTCACCGCCGCCCACGCCTTCCTCACCGAACAGCGCCTGTCCCCAAAAGCCGATACAGCGGACTCACCCTCTACCAGATCCTCGACGCCATCCAGGACCTGCTGAACTGCTGGACCGGCACCTGCACCACCTGCCACCGCCCGCTGCCCAGAACATCCACCACCAGCCCAAGCACAAGAGCCAGAGCAACCTAACGGAGCCCTACTAGAGCCTGCGCCAACTGCGTCAGGGCGAGGCCTTCCGGCGGAACCAAGTCAGGTGACCTGGGGTCGCAACCTGCTTCACAAGCGTTCGATCGCATGGCGCTTCGAATCCTCACTGAGGTACGACGAGAACAGCCTGCGCGGCAAGAAATCGGGTCAGTGGCTCGGCGCGAGTGATTGCTGAAGCAGCGGGGCTGCGACGACGCCTCTCTCGGCTTCCGGCTCCGCGCACACGAGGGCGCCGCTGAGGCCGTTGGCCCAAGTAGCGGACGGCGTCGCCGCCCCGGGGCAGCCACGGCCTGGGCGACCAAAGCCGCGACTTGAGTGCAGCCGAGAGCCACGGGCTGTTCGTGAGGCCCGCAGCGCGACCGCCCCACCCGGGCGAGGGGCTCCGGGCACGCCTCTCCGGCTGCGTTTCATCGAATGCGGCGGGCGATCCCGGTCGCCTTGCCCATCAGCCATTCGAGTGGCCCGCGCTGGAAGAAGCGGGACCAGAGGGTGGCGAGGAGGGCGATGGACACGATGAAGCCGAGCAGGACGTATGTCGGCGGGACGGCCGATCGCTCGGTGTCCAGGAGCCAGATGGCAACGATGTGGTAGACGTACGCGGTCAGTGACATCGAACCGACCGCGATGACGGGCTTGGCCAGACGGCGCAGCCGCGGGAAGGCGTCCATGGCGGCCAGGCACGAGGTGATCACCAGGATCGCCACACCCGTGGCGGCCATGATGGACAGGGTCGCCTCGCTGTGCGGGGCTGAGGCCAGCATCCCGGCGGGGGTGTCGCCGAAGATGCCGATGCTGTCGGGCGACACGGACGACACGGACGACACGGACGACATGCCGGACCCCTCTTCGGCTTTCCGGACGGCTTCGGCGGCACCGGGTACGAGACGCACCGCCAGCCAGGAGCCGCCGTAGCCGGTGACGGCGAGGGCCACGCCGGTGAGGGCGAGGCGTATCCGGACGGCCGTGGCAGTCAGGTCGCAGCGGGCGACAGCCATACCGGCGATCACGAACGGAACCCAGGTCAAGGCCGGATAACCGCCGGTGAAGAACAACGAGACGGGGCCGTCGGCCTGGCCGTAGGAGAGGAACACGCGGCCGCCGACCACCGGCTTCAGCGCGTACAGCAGTTGCGGGCCCACCAGGGCCCATCCCGCGGCGATGAGCGCCAGTGGCCTGGCGCCCAACCGGTACAGCGGCAGCACGAGCAGGAAGAACAGTCCGTAGAAGGCGAGGATCGGCACGACCGGGGTGCCGGTCAGGGTCAGGGCGGTGCCGAGGGCCAGCAGGATCACCGCCCTGATGATCACTTTGGCCACGGCCTGACGGCCGGCCAGGCCGGTCTTCGGCGCGCGGCGCCCGGTGATGAGAGCGACCGCGAAGCCGGCCAGGACGGCGAACAGGGCGGAGGAGCGGCCTTGCGCCAGCTCCATCAGGAAGCCGATGACACCGCCCTGAGCCGGGGCGGGGCCCACGTGGACCGCGTACATGCCGAAGACGGCCAAGCCGCGGGCCAGGTCCAGCCCGATCAGTCGGCCTACGCCGGGCGCTCCGGTCGAGGGCTCAGCACGCTCACCTCCAGAAGACGGGGTGTCGGCCGGGAGCAGCGCGGAGTCGGGGTGATGGGTCATGGCCCTCAGACTGGAGGCCGGGCCGATCACGGCCCATCCGGCAGAAGGCCGCCGTGGCCCTGCCGACTGGTGGGTGCTACCCCGCCGTGTGGCTGGAGCTGCAGCTCAGCGGGCCGCCGGGACCGATCGGGGCTTTAGGGTCGAGTCGGCATGGGCCGGACGGTATGAACGAAGGGTAGGGGGATCGCGTGATCCGGGTAGTGGTGGTCGACGACGAGGCTCTGGTCCGCTCGGGCTTCCAGCTGATTCTGGGCGCGTCCGAGGACATCGAGGTCGTCGCGACCGCGAGTGGCGGCGAGGCGGTCGACACGGTCAGCCGGGAGCGGCCCGACGTGGTGCTGCTGGACATCCGGATGCCGGACGTCGACGGGCTCACCGTGCTCCGGGAGCTGCGCACGATGCCGGACCCGCCGGTGGTGGCGATGCTGACCACGTTCGACGCCGACGAGTACATCCTCACCGCCCTGCACTCCGGCGCGGCCGGATTCCTGCTCAAGGACACCGAGCCCGAGCAGCTCGCCCACCTGGTGCGGACCCTGGCCGCGGGCGGTGTGGTGCTGTCCCCCAAGGCGTCGCGGACGCTGCTGCACAGCCACCCCGGCACCGGGACGGCTGTCGACGAGGAGGCCGCCCGGGTCCGGCTGCTCACCGCGCGGGAGCGCGACGTCCTCGTCCTGGTGGCGGAGGGACTGTCGAACGCCGACATCGGGGCGCGTATCCACCTGGGGGCGGGCACGGTGAAGGACCACGTCAGCGCCATCCTGACGAAGCTTCGCGTGGCGAGCCGCGTGCAGGCCGCCCTGCTGGCGCAGCGGGCCGGGCTCCTCGACGAGCGCCTGCGGTCGGAGCTCGGCGGATGAGCCGTGCACGCGCCCTGTGGCAGCGGGTTCCCGCGCCGGTCATCGACCTCGCCCTGGTGGCCGCGGCGGCCGTGGACGTGCGGCTGAACAACTGGGAGCCCACGCGCCTCGAGGTCGCGCTGGCGGCTGTCGGGTGCACCGCGCTGGCCTTCCGGCGCCGGTTCCCGCTCGTCGTGTTCCTGCTCACCCTGCCCGTCGCGCTGATGCAGGATGTCGCCGTCGCCGTGCTCGCGGCGCTGTTCACTCTGGCCGAACGCTCCCGCAACCGCCGTCTCCTCGCCGTGTGCGTCGCCCTGGCCGCCGTCGCGAGCAGCACTCCGTGGCCCCTGGCCGAGGTCGACCGGACCATGACAGCGGTCTTCTTCGTGTACGGCCTGGCCACGGCCGCGGCACCGGTCCTCTTCGGCCAGCTTCTCCAGGCACAGCGGGACCTGGCGCGGCGGTTGGCCGAGATCGAGGAGGCAAGGGAACACGAGCGGACCCTGCACGCCCAGGCCGTCCTCGCTCGCGAACGCGCTCAGCTGGCCCGGGAGATGCACGACGTGGTCTCCCATCAGGTCAGTCTGATCGCCGTACGGGCCGGTGCGTTGCAGGTCGCCACCCGGGACGTGGACGCGAAGGAGGCCGCTCACACGATCCGTTCGCTGAGCGTCACCACGCTCGACGAACTGCGCACCATGGTCACCCTGCTGCGGGCCTCCGGCGGCGACGTCACCGAGCTGACGCCTCAGCCCACCCTTGCCGACCTGCGGAAACTCGTGGAATCGAGCGGCACTCACGTACAGCTGACGGGGGAACTGCCGCCCACGGTGAGCACACCCACCCAACGCGCCCTCTACCGCACGGTTCAGGAAGCGCTGACCAACGTCCGCAAACACGCACCGGGCGCCACGGCCAGCGTCGAATTGTGGCAGGACGGCGACGGCATCGGAGTGACCGTCACCAACACCCCGTCCACGCGTCCTTCCCTGTCCCTCCCCGGCTCCCAGCAAGGCCTCGTCGGCCTGCGCGAGCGCGCCGACATCCTGCACGGCACCCTGGACGCGGGCCCGACCACGGAAGGCGGCTACCGGGTGCGGCTGCGGATCCCGCTCAGCGCGGAGTGAGGTGTACACGAACTCCCGCGGGTTCCCTGGAGCGTCCTTGTCGCTGGTGGCCGCGCAGGCCAGGCCGCGACGGGTTCGTCGGACTGATGGGAGATTCTGACATTCGGTCGGGATTCCTGAAGGTTCGCTGATATCTTCGGCGCACTGTCGCTCCTGGTGAAGTGAGGTATCTGTGGCGCTAGCGACGGTGCGCTCGCTGGGTTCGCCGCGAAGCCTGCGCACGGAGCAGGAGTACGAGGACTACGAGCAAGAGCTCGTGGACCAGTACCTGCTGGCGTCCGTCGGCGCCGGGGTCGAGGACGTCACGATCGCGGGCGACCGGGCGGTGCTCTTCGAGCTGATCCGGTTCGTGGGTCGTCCGGTCTGGACCGTGCAGCCAGACGACGCGGACCGGTTCCTTGTGCATCAGCGCAAGGTCCGGGACCTGGCGAAGGGCACCGTTCACAAGAAGGCGGGCTCGATCGCCCAGTTCTTCGACTTCCTCATCGCTCGCTACCAAGGCGATGTGCATGCGCTGACCGGACACGTGCTGGTCCAGCCGATCGACGAGTTCAACCGCCCGGCCAAGGCCGACTACGGTTCGCCGCGCATTCCGCCGTCTTCCTCGGAGGTCGGCGACCTGTTCTCGGCCTGGCGGACGTCGCTGCCGTCGGCACGCAAGTACCTGCCGGCCGCCCGGGACTACTTCGCCGCGTCGCTGTGGCGGCGCGCCGGGCTGCGGATCGGCGAGACCAGGATGCTCGACATCCGCGACTGGCGGCCCGACCTGGGCGAGTACGGCAAGATGCACGTTCGGCACGGCAAGGGGAGCCGCGGCCGCGGCCCCAAGGCCCGGCTCGTCCCGGCGATCAACTCGGTGGACGCGCTGGTGAACTGGTGGTTCACCGACGTACGCCACCAGTTCGGCGACGACTACATGGACCCCGACGCTCCGCTGCTGCCCAGTGAGCGCCGTGACCCGCACACCGGCTGGTGCCGCCGCGTGGGCGACGACGCTCTTCGCTCCGGGCTGGCCAAAGCCGTTGGGCTGTACCTGCCGTCCTGGTCCGGCCGCCTCACACCGCACGGGCTGCGACACTTCTGCGCGTCCGAGTACTACGCCCAGGGGCTGGACCTGAAGGCGATCCAGGAGCTCCTCGGACACGAGTGGCTGTCCACTACGACCCGTTATGTCCATGTCCACGACGACCACATCGAACACACCTGGGCTGCGGCGAATGAACGGGTCGCCGCCCGGCTCGGGGCGAGCGACGGGAAGTGACACGGTGCGCTGGAACCTGCGGATGACGGCCGCGGAGCAAGGCATCTGGAAGTCCACCGAGATGCGCCGCCGCCTGGCGGAGGCCGGGCTGGAGATCAGCGCGGGGAAAATGTCCGCGCTATGGACCGGCACCCCGACCACCGTGCGCCTGGACGACCTGGACATCATCTGCGCCGTCCTGGGCTGCACCACCGGCGACCTGCTGATCCACGAGCCTGAGGCCGCCGCGGCCCGCCGCCCGATCAAGCCGACCGAGGCAGAGGCCGGCGGGGCTGGCACGGTCACACCCCGGCTCGGACGCAACCGCACACTGCCACCGGCGTGACCGCTCCACGAACGTGCCCGACGTGCGGGCTGCGGCCAGTCGCTCACGCCAAGGCCAAGTACTGCTACAACTGCCGCACGCGCGGCTCGCACACGCCACCGCCGTGCCGCCGCTGCGGCTCGCCGGACTACTACACAGCCGGACTGTGCCGCCGCTGCCACAAAGGTGCACCGCCGCTGCCTGATTCGTGCCAACGGTGCGACGCCTGGGGCCTGTTCAAGTCCACCGGCGGCATCTGTGCTGCCTGCCACGACTGGGCCCGGCGTCACCCCGGCGAAGCCGAGTGCACCTCCTGCACACGTATCACGTCGCTCAACACGGAAGGCGAGTGTCGCCTGTGCTGGCGCCGGAGCCGGTCCTGGGCACGTGACCCGTCCGACCCCGACCGTCTCGAAGCCGTCAACGACGGTCACCAGCTCTTCTTCAGTGGCATGGAACACCGCTTGGCACTGATGGTGCCACCCCACCGCCGCCCGCCGCCCCGGCGCTTCCGAACCCGCCGCACCCGCTCGCGCAGACGGCCCGTTCTGCGACCGATCACCGCTGCCGCCCACCGACAACTCGTGCTGTTCGACGCCCGCCGCGACTACGCGCGCATGCGCACCCTGACGGTTCCCGAACCCGTACTGCCCGAACTGCTGGAGTCCCTCGAAGCCAGCTGCCTGCAACTCGGCGAACAGCGTGGCTGGACCCGCGACGCAACCGGCGCAGTCAACCGCGCACTCAAGCTCCTGCTCGCCACCCAGGACACCCCAGGAGCACCGATCGAAGCCAGCACCGTGGCCATGCTCCGCGAGCTCGCCCTCCCGGTCCAACCGACCATCGACGTCTTGGACCACGCCGACTTCCTGACGGACAACCGCACCCCGGCCGTCATCACTTGGGTCGAACGGAAGACCGCTCACCTGCCTGCGAAGATACGCGGCGAGATCTGCACATGGGCCGAGATCATGCTGCACGGCAGCACCATCACGCCACGGCGCCACCCGCGTTCCCACCGTACGATCCGCAACCACCTCTACGCAGCACTGCCCGCGCTCAACTCCTGGGCGCGGACCCGGGACTCGTTTCGCGAAGTCACCCGCGACGACGTGCTTGCCGTTCTTCCCTCCGGCGGGACCGACCGCAGCGAGATGCTCTCCGGCCTGCGATCGATCTTCCAAGTCCTTCACGGCCGCAGACTCGTGTTCACCAACCCGACCACGCGGATGAAGGTCGGCATGCCCGAAACCCGCACGCCGGTGTCGCTGGACGTCCCAGTGCTGAGGAGCCTCATCGACACCCCGAATCCAACCCGAGCCGCCTGCGGATACCTCCTGATCTTCCATGGACTGCGGCCCCAGCAACTTCGAACCCTGCACGTCACTGACATCGTCGACGGCCGGCTCCACATCGAGGGCAGGAAGGTCCTCCTCGCCCCGCAAGCACGAGCCGCCCTCAACGGCTACCTCGCCCACCGGGAGCGGCAGTGGCCCAACAGCGGCAACCCGCACCTGTTCATCAACCTTGCGACGGCCGGGCGCCTGACGCCCGTGACCGGCAAGTGGATCAACACCGTACTCGGCGTCCCCGCCCAGGCCCTGCGCGAAGACCGCATCCTCGACGAAGCGCACGCCAGCGACGGCGACGCCCGTCGCCTTGCGGATCTCTTCGGCCTTACGGTCAATGCCGCTCAGCGCTACACGGCCACAGTCGACCATGTCAGCTTTGCCGAACACCATCGACGACAAGGACAGTCCACCGACTCGTGAGTCCACCGTTTACCTCGCGATTCCGGTTCGTGCCCTGGGCCGACCGGCAGCCGGCCCAGGGCTCCGTCGTCAGCTGGTCTTCTTCGGCTTCGGGACGCGGCAGGGGCCAGGGCCTTCACAGCAGGCGGCCTCGCCGGGGTTGTCCCACTGACAGGTCGGGCAGCACCAGAGAACGCTGGCCGCGAACGCCGCCTCGCGGATTGCCTACTCCTGGCGGTCATCGGCGGCATCGAGCAGCTTGTTCAGCAGATCCCGCTTGGGAGTGCCCTCTGCACTGTCATCCAGCACCACGGCGTCTTCGACCTCCACGCGCAGCGGCACGGTGCCGTCGGGACGGACCAGCCGGTCTTCAGCGGAGTCGCGGTGCACGGAGACCCGAACGGCGCCGGCCTCGTGGTCGAGGTAGGCAAACACCAGGACGCCATCGACCTCGACGCACGGGAGGTCGTTGTCGTCGGTCTGCGCGGGGACCGCCGTGGCCGACGGCCCCCGTCCGTGCACCCCCTCCAGCACAGGCTTCGTTGGAGGCTCAGGAACGCAGATCAGTCATCCCACCACTTGCTGCCACCAGGCCCCGTCTTGTTGCCATTGGTGGCGCACTGCGTGATTCCGTCGACATTCACGCATACACGCATCCACTTCCCCTTGTGGTAAGCGAAGTAGGTCCGGTCGCGGTAGTACGGTCCGCACTGCGTCCACGACTTGCCCTGGTCGACGGAAATGTCCACCCACACTTTGTCGCCGGACTTGTACCCGGACGCGATGTTTCCCTGGCTGTAGTCGAAGATCGGCTCCGTGCGCAGTTGGAAGACCCGCCCGCGGAAGGAGGTGAGCCCGTTGTTGTAGGCGGGGGTGCCGGCACCCTTGTGAGTGACAGTGGGGTCCACCGAGCTCGTCGTATACCCACATGATTCCGCAGCGTGCGCGGCCTGGGCCGGTGCACTGACGAGGGCAGTGGCGCAGATCCCGACGACCAGACCGATCCGCTTGACATATCCCGACGTCTTCATGTTCCGGGTGACCTCCTATGTATAGGCATCCTCATGACACGGCTGGAAGATGCGGCGCCACCACCCGTCTTCAGCGGTCTCCGCGCCCCACCGTCCGGACGACCAGATCGTGACGTGGCAGGAATCGCCGCACAACAACGGAACGGGAAGTTGGAACGTCTGGAACGAAGTCCAGGTCCTGACCTGCGAAGTCCCGAGAGGCTGGAACGCCTGGGGCTGGTCACGGGGTACTGCTCTGCGTGCGTTGTTCCAGGAGGATCGGCTGCTCGGTGATCTGGACGGTGTCACCGGGCTGTACGGGTGTCGTCGTACCGTCGAGCCGGTGCACGAACCCAAGGCCAGGTTCGGCCGTGGTCACCGCGGTGCCGGAATCGGTCCAGCGGATAGTGGCCTCGTAACTGCGCTGAGGCTCCGTGACGGTGAACCTGCATTCCCACACGTTGTCGGCGAGGTTGACAGCCAGGCCGTGGCCGCAGGAGCGGATCCAGGCGTGAGCGAGCCATCGTTCCAGTTGCTCGACCGCCAGCGCTGCCTGTGTCGGGGCGCCGCCTTCGGCCTGCAGCACGATGGGGATCTTGGTGCCGCCCCAGTTGTAGAAGTACATACGTTGGAGATTGACCTTCCGTGCGTACAGCCCCACGAGGTAGAAGCGCACCGCGTAGTCGGCGGCGCGGCGGCGGTCCAGAGGGGCCTGGAGAGGGATCTCGTACATGGTTCCAGTGCTCCACAACGGCGGATGGACCCCGGCGTGGTGCAGTACGCGGTCGACGGTGCGGGTGAGCGCGAGCATGGTCTCCGGAGGATCGGAGGCAGTGCGCTGGTAGAGCTTGATGCCTGCGACATCGCAGTAGCGGTATCCGCCGAGTTCTGCGAAGCGCTCGAGGACGTGGAGGGCGTCCGGCTCCCACAGGCGACCCATGCCGGGACACACGACGGTGGCCTTCGGGTCGGCGGCCCGGATGGCGCGGCTGGCTCTGCGGGTCATCTCGACCAGCGTCTCCACGCTGCCGTTGTAGAACCGGGGATCGTTTGCCAGCACCCACAACTCGTACGCCTCGATACGCCCCTGATAGCGGTGCACGAGGGCACGCACGAAGGTGTCCCAGTCGGCGAGGCGGTCGGGCGGAGCGGCACGGGAGCCGTCGGCATACGGGCCGACCGGGCCGTTCGGACTGGCCCACGGCGGTGTGGCGCCCATGACGAACAACGCGGGCAGGCCGGCCCGTTCAGCCCCGCCGACCAGCCGGTCGAGCACGGACCAGTCGAACTCGCCGCGCTGAGGTTCGATGTCCGCCCAGCGGGTGCCGCTGTCCCAGAAGCGCACAGCACCGGTCCGGAACGACGGCATCGTGCCTGTGGTGCTGTTGATGGTGACGCCGAAGAGGGTGGACGGTATCCGGGCCGGGGAGCTGACCCAGGCGGGGCCGGATATCCACTGGGCCGGTTCCCGTGCCGAATTCCGGCGGAGAGCCGGGCCGCTGCTCGCCGCGGTCACGGCCACCAGGAGGGTCACCACCGAGGCCACGACAATGAACGAAAGCGAGCGTCTTCGCGGACCGCCATCGGGTCCGGCCGGGACGGATGGCGACAGGTCCTGGGGTGCGTCGGGAGCCGGGGAGCCGGGGCCGACAGTGGTGCGGATGCCGGACTGCTCGGGTTCCTCAAAGAACTCATCCGGGACCTCGGATGCGGCCATCCACAGTCGGTACAGCGTCGCCATCTCGGCCCTGTCGGCGTTGCACACTTTCGCGATGCGCTCGATCGTGGCGAAATCCGGCGGGACGATCTGTCCGGTGCAGTACCGGTACACGGTGGACTTGCTCGCACGAACGAGCTGGCCGATCCGCTGGTAGCTGTGGCCGCTGCGCTGCTTGAGGTCTTCGAGGAGGGCCCCGAGCCGCTTGCGATGCGATGCCTCAGCCATACACTCCCCCGGGTTTCCTGCGTCCAACCAGGTCAGATCAGTGCTGCCCTCCGGCGGCTTCTCGCATGGTACCCACCGCTGGCAAACGCCAGCGGTCGACGAATGCACAGAGTGCAGGAGATCCAGGAAGACGGCCCGAAGCGGACCGGCAGCGGGCCGTTGACCTGCACGAATCACGATGGAACTTCCTCATTGGGAAAGCGGTAGTCGAGCGGCACGATGCGGGTCCGGCCACGTCTGGCGATTTCCTCGGCGTGGAGGTCGTATCCCTCGTCCGGGCGCCCGTCGCGCTCGGGGCCGTAGTAGAGCCGCACAGTCTCGCGGTCGTCCGTGGGCGGCTGGTCGGGGACGCCCTCTTCACCAACGAGGTTGTCCCAGACCCCGCGTACGTACTCGGCGAGTTCGGCCAGCGCGGAGTCCTCGTCAACATGGAGCGCCATTTCATTCTCGTGGCGATCTCAGCGGCGCAGCACCCATGCCTGGCCCGCCGGGCGAGGACTGATGAAAGTCACCACCTCGGGGAAGGAAGGCTGCTGGTCAGCATGCTCGGCGAGCATGGCATCGCGTGCGCGGTCGAGGGTGTCCTGCTGGTGCTCGGAAAGATCGCTGGGGTCGATTTCCTCCCACAGCTCCACAGCCGTCTTCACGAGGCACTCGATGTCCAGCGGGTTGAAGCGTGCAGCAATCACAGGGTTCTCCTTGAACAGGGGTAGGGGGTTGTGGCTCAGCTCCAGCACTGACGATCGCCCCTGCTCATCGCGAGAAGAACGGCGTGGTCGTCAGGGTTCTCGGGTGGGCTGGGCCGGTGGGTGAAGGGGCTACAGGCGCCTGAGTGATCGGCGCCCAACTTGCAGTCGAACGGGACGGTCGCCGCGGCAGACGCGGGGACTCATGCCGGGCTCCAGAGGGAGCAACCTGGGATTCGTGAACCCGACGTTCTAGGCTGGCCGTTGCGCACCCCAGCACGCGGGTTCCGGCGGGTCAGTGCTTCAGAAATCGCGAACTGACGGGGGATTTGCTCAGGGCAGGGATCCGCCGGATGCGGATGCGGATGCGGATGCGGACGGGGGCGGGGGCGGAGGCGGAGGCGTCAGACCATTGCGAACTCGGCGACGTACTTGTTGAAGGGCTCGATGCCGACTTCTGCACGGAGTTCGTCCATGCGCTCGGGCTCTGTACAGGGCCAGGAAACCGGTGCCCCGTACTTCACGCCGGCGATCTGAGTGCCGTAGATCTGCTTGATCTACCGTCTGCGCAGGTGGCAGCGGTTGCGGTGGGAGGGATCGCCTGGTCACCGCCGAGATGGTCCGGGCGGGTGCGAGGGTGCCCGCGGCCCGCTCACGGCGGACGACGAGAGCCGCACGTGACAAGGTGCCGCGTCACTGCAGCAGCGTGCTGACCAAGGCGACGGCCACTCCCGTGAGCCCGATCAGGATCCCGGTGATCGTCCCACCAGAGGCCATCCGGTCCACCAACGCCTTCGTGGCCAGCGGCTGCAACAGCGCCCCCGCGGCCCCACCAGGGCACACAGCAGGCCGAGGGCGACGGCCCACCGATGGGGCCGGACATACGCGTACAGCGCCCTGACCGTGTCCCGGGCGGACAGGGACGTCTCGGGGGACTCCTCCGTCGTCGGAGCGGATGCGGTGTTCACAACATTCCTTCCTTCTGTGGTCCGCCCGGCACCCGCATGGACGGTGCCGGGCGGACCGGGCGTGATGGTGTGCCGCCTCAGCGGACGAGTCCGGCCGCGCTCGAGGAAAGGGCGCGCACCAACGCTTCGGCTGCCTCAGGGCGTACGACGACCAGGACGAGGGCGCCCGCAGCCAGCACCAGGCCGAGAAACGCCAGGAAATCGCCCCTGCGAGGGACCACGTCATGCCCCGGATCGTCGGCTGGTGAGGCGAGGGAGGTGCCGAGCTCCTTGTGCCGCGCACGGTGTGTCATGCCTCCACCCTGGAAGCCCGGCCGCCTCGCACCCATCCGGCAACCGTCGGGTCCACCCCCGCCGAGTGGCTGGACAAGACCACCGCACGGTCGCACCGGACCGGGTCAGGGACGGGTTCCGCCGGTCGGCAGGGCGGTACCCGCCGGTCGGCGGGGGCGTTACCGAGGCCTGCCGGATGGCCCGCCCCCTGAACTCCGCGCGAGGTTTGTCGTATGACACAGACACAGCCGCCGCAGGAGACGTCAGCCTTCCCGGAGAACTCACCTCCGCCGCCCCGAACCTCCTCCGAGTCCGCCGTGCCGGCCTCGGCCGGTTCCTCGATGGGACGCCTCGTCGGGGTGGACCTGGCCCGCGCGCTGGCGGTGTTCGGCATGTACATCGTGCACATCGGCCCCCCGCTGTCCGCCACGACCGGCGTGGCGAGCTGGATCCGCTACATGGCGGACGGCCACTCGTCGGTCCTGTTCGCCACTCTCGCCGGATTCTCGCTGATGCTGCTCGCCGGCCGCCGCGAGCCGAAGACGGGCCTGGCGGGCCGCCAGGCGAGGGCCCGGATCGCGATCCGGGCCGTGGTCCTGCTGGCACTGGGCACCGTGCTGGCGATGGAGTACGGGGGAGTGATCATCCTCGGCTTCTACGGGGTCTACTTCCTCCTCGCCTTGCCCCTGGTGCGACTGCGTGCCAGGACCCTCGCGATCATCGCGGCCGCGTGCGCCCTCGTCACACCGCAGTTGGCGTTCCTCCTGAACTCGCTGCTGACGTCCTCGGTCCAGGAGAGCATCAACGCCTACGACCCGCTCCGCCGCCTCAGCGAGGTGGGAGTGCTCGACCTGCTGCTCACCGGCTTCTACCCGGCGCTCACCTGGATGTCGTTCGTGATCGCGGGCATGGCCCTGGGCCGCCTCGACCTGTCCTCCCACGCCGTCCAGAAGCGGCTGGCCGCGCTCGGCGCCTCCCTGACCGCGGCCGCGTACGGCATGTCCCTGCTGCTCGCCGGATCGGGCGCGTTGAGGAGCATGGCGGAAGACGGGTCGTCGTCCGGCAGCTCCGGTTCGATGCCCCCCGCCGGCGGTTCGATGCCCCCGGACGGGGGGTCGTTCCCCGATATGCCGGCGTCGACGCTGCTGACGGCCGGGCCGCACAGCGGGACCACGTTCGACATCATCGGCAGCGTGGGCGTCGCGATCCTCGTGATCGTGGGCGCGACCGTGCTGATGGACCGCCTGCCTCGACTGCGCCGTCTGGCGAAGCCGGTCATCGCCGTGGGCACCATGTCCCTGACCGCCTACGTCGGCCACTTCCTCGGCCAGTCCGCGCTGTCCGTGCCCGCCGGGACCGGCTCCCAGCAGTCATGGGTGCCGCTGATCATGTTCGTCCTCGGGGCGATCGTGTTCGCCGCGATCTGGTCCCGCTTCTTCCGCCGAGGCCCCCTGGAATACCTCCTCAACGCCGCCACCAAGCCGGCGAAGCACATCCGCTGAGACCCGGCCGGGGTGGGACGCCCCCTCGCTCCACCTCGGCACCGAGATGCCCGGGCAATTCGTCAACCCCTTCCCGGACTCCGACTCCGAGCCCCGGTCCGCCCTCGACAGGACGGCACCGCGGGCCCGGAAAAGCGCCGCACCGACATGGAGCCCTCGGGCTGACGCCATGAAGTCCGCGGCCGCCGCCGTACCCGGGTGGTTCACCGCGATGCCGTGCCGGTCGTACGGGACGTACGGTGCTTGCCCATTTCGCCCATCTGACCGGGGGCGTGAGTGCCTCCTGCGTGGCCTTGTACAGTGCGGGCCCTCTTGTGTGCGCAGGAGAGCGGAGCGCCTTCGGTCACAGTCGTGGTGGGGTCATGACGAAATGGGCTTCGACTTGGGCGGTGACGATCTGTCGTGCGGGCTGCAGGTGTATGGCGTCTGGCGGTTCGGCGCCGTCGAGGCCCTCGGTGTCGACAGCGCCGTACGGGCAGTGATCGGCTGACACCGGGGCGTCGAGGCTGCTGTGCCGGCGCACCGCCGGGCGGCGAGCGTGCGGGTCCGGTTGCTGACGACGACACCGCCGTGGTCTCGACCGGGATCTCGGACTTCGGCACCGGCGGGGCGACCATGGTGGGGATCTCCGGCGCCGACGCCCTGGGGATCCCGTTGACGCGCGTGACGGCTGAGATCGGCGACACCCTGCTGCCGCAGGGTGCGCCCGCCGCCGGGTCCAGCGCCACGCACGCCACCGTGCCGTTGATCGTGAACGCCGCGCGCGACGCGATCAACGAGCTCAAGCGGCTCGCCGTCACCGACGACAGGTCGTCGTGGCACGGCGCGAGCGCCGACGACCTGCGCTACGAGCGCGGCATCCTGCACGGCCAGGGCCGGTCGATGACCTTCGGCCGCCTGCTGGCCATTGTCGACTCACCAGGCATCACCGCCCTCGCCGAGTCGTCCGGCGACGCCGACCCGCGGTACGTGCACCACAGCTTCGGCGCTCACTTCTGCGAGGTGCGGGTCAACCGGTTCACCGGCGAGACCCGCGTCACCCGGTTCGCCACCGTCGCGGACGTCGGCCGCGTCATCAACTCCCGCGCCGCCCGGAGCCAGCTCGTCGGCGGCGTCATCTTCGGCATCGGGCACGCCCTGCTGGAGGAGAACCCGTTGGAGCTCGACACCGGGCGCCTGGCGTCCAGCACGCTGGCCGACTATCTCGTGCCCGTGAACGCCGATGTCCCCGACATCGACGTGCACCTGCTCGGCCGGCCCGACCCTGTCCTCACCGGTCCGCTGGGCGACGGCAGCGAGGACGTCGGGACCAGGAGCCTCGGCGCCCGCGGTCTCGGGGAGATCGGCACGGTGGGCTCGGCGGCCGCGATCGGGAACGCCGTCCACAACGCCACCGGGATCCGGGTGCGCAACGTGCCCATCACCCTCGACAAGCTGATCGAGCACCTGTGATCGGTGAACGCTCGTCCACGCCGAGACCACGCCTCATTGGGTCTCGGGAGAGCCGATCAACCAGGCAGTCCCGCCGCTACTGGTGGTACGTGGGCCATCTGCTGGGCCTCGACGAGCAGTTCTTCCTCGACATCGAGGACCATGCGCACGCCGGTGGGCTGCTCGACCTGCCGGACTCGACTACGGCCCCGCCGGACGCGAGCAGCCGCGCTCTCGGCGGGGCCCTGTTCGACGCTTCCACGGCGTCCCTCTCAGACGCCACCGATAGCCGTCTTCGTCAGCTGCTCGGAGACGTCCCAGACGCGTGCGGCTTCGTCCGTGCTGCGCAGTCGCGAGTAGAGCTTCTGCTCGGCGGGAGGCCCCCCGACGCGTCCAGGCCACCGCGGACCGTAGAAACCTCCGGGCTTGGCGTCGGGGTCCGTGGCGGCCATGAGTGCGGGCAGCTTTGCCGTTTCGACCGTCCCGATCAGGATGCCCTTTCCGGACAGGAGGCGGATCACCCTTCGGCCCGCCACTTCCTTGTCGCGGCCCAGTTCGGGACGCGCCGCGAGCAGGTTGGTCGGAGCGAGTCCCGGCTGTGAGAGGTTGCTGGTGATGCCCCATCCGCCCGCGTGGCTGCGTCGGTCGAGTTCCAGACCGAACAGACCGAATGCGATCTTTGACTGGCTGTAGGCGCGCGAACCGACGTAGCCGCGTTCCCAGTTCAGGTCGTCCCAGTTGATGGAGTTCTGATTGGCGGCGATGCTCACCTGCGAGGTGACCCGCGCTCGGCCGGCCCGCAGCAGCGGCATCAAGTGCGCAACGAGCGCGAAGTGACCCAGATGGTTCGTGCCGAACTGCAGCTCGAACCCGTCGGCTGTCGTCTGTCGGTCCGGTGGGGTCATGACGCCCGCGTTGTTGATCAGGAGATGAATCGGTCGTCCCTCTTCGCGCAACCTGTCACCGAGTGCGGCAACGGACGTGAGCGACGACAGGTCGAGGTTTCGCAGGGAGACCTTCGCGACGGGCACGGAAGCCCGGATCGCAGCGATCGCGGTCTCCCCCTTGCGCAGGTTGCGCACGGGCATGATCACTTCTGCACCTGCCTGCGCGAGGCGTGCGGCTATCCCCAGCCCCATGCCGTCGCTGGCGCCGGTTACGACAGTGCGCTTTCCCGACAGGTCGGGGATGGTGATGTCGATGGGTGTGCGTGACATGGGCCCACTCCTAGAGGTCAGGTCGTCGGTCCAACTGTCGTGGAAGTGGACAGCGTTATTCAGGGCCTGACGATCCGCCCTTATGTGGGCCGGCCCGGACGGTCCACGCGGACCCGTGGCGCCGGATGTTCCTCGTCGGCCCGTGCGACCTCTGCCTGGGGGCGTGGTTCGTGGTCGAACTGTCAGCCGCGCCGGACCGCTCCGAGCTGGGTGCGGTGCAGGTCCGGCGCGGTGAATCGCTGCGCCACCGTGCGCAGGACGCGGGCCATTGCCTGGGCGGGTGGGTGGCGGGGCGTGCCGCGGCGCGTGCGAGGAGGATGCGGCGGGTGGGGCCGGGACGTCGGAGGCGAGCGGCAGGAGGCGTACGTCGCTGCGTCGGCTGGTGAGGGCCAGGCGGGGTGCGAGCGCGATACCGAGACCGGCGGCGACCATGGCCTGTGCCTCCTGGTAGTCGTGCGACGAGTAGGCGATGCGCGGCTCGAACCCCGCCTGGCGGCAGCTTCGGCGCAGAACGTCGGCGACGGGGTGGTTGTCGGCGCGGATGATCCACTCCTGGTCGGCGAGGTCGCCGAGGCGCACGGACGGATGTGTGCGCAGGGGCGAGTCGGTGGGGACGACCAGCACCGTGGGGTCGTCCAGGAGGTGGGTGAGGGTGAGCGCCGGATCGTCGAGGCGGTTCCATTCGTAGTCCCAGAGCAAGCTCTGCTCCACCTCGCCGGTGTGCAGCATCTCCCTGAGCCCCGCAAGGACTCCGGCGCGCACCTCGATGCGGATTCCTGTGTGGCGGCGGCGGAAGCGGGTGAGCGCGAGCGGCAGCAGGGACGCACTCGCCGTGGGGAAGGAGCCGAGTCGCAACGTGCCCTGGTCGAGGGCCCTGAACGAGTCCAAGTCGGCTTGCGCTGCGCGCAGTTCACGGCGGATGGCCTGACCGCGTTCGGCCAGCGCGGCACCCGCCGGGGTGGGGCGGATACCACGTGGCAGCCGCTCGATGAGGGGCTGCCCTGCTTCCTGCTCCAGCAGGGACATCTGTTGGGAGGCGGCGGAGGTGGTCATGCCGAGGGCTTGCGCCGCGGCAGTGAGTGAACCGCGTTCGGTGGCCTCGGTGAGCAGCAACAGACGGCGCACGTTGAGCATGCAGACGACTTTAGCTCAGCTAAACCCAGGTGAAGCGAACTGCGATTGTTCCGAAGTCATGCCTCTGCGAAGGTCTCCGCAATCGCCGAGCGGTCACCGGCCCGCGATGCGCCCGTAACCGCTGCCTCGGCGCTTCTCCCTATCTCCGTTGATCCAGGAAGAGCCTCAGACGTGCACATTCCCGCGACCCTGGTGCGTGGCGGCACAAGCAAGTGCTGGCTGTTCAACCAGGTCGAAGTCCCTGCCGACCGTGGCGACCTCGAAAGGCTGCTGGTCTCCGCGTACGGCGCCACCGATCCCGTGGAACTGGACGGGGTGGGCGGGGCAACCCCCACCACCTCGAAAGCGGCCGTGGTCAGCGTTTCAGCACAGCCCGGCGTCGACATCGACTACCTGTTCGCTCAAGTCGGCATCGGAACGGGCTCGGTGGAGTGGACGAGCAACTGCGGCAACTGCGCCACCGGTGTCGCCCTGTACGCGGTGTCCAAGGGAATGGTTCCGGTCACCGGGGACCGGACGCGCGTGGTGATGCACAACACCAATACCGGCGCGGTCCTCGAAGGGATCGTCGACACCCCCGGAGGCGTGGTGCACCACTTCGGACGCCAGACGGTACCCGGCACCCGTGCCGGCGGGGTCGCGGTCGGCCTCACCTTCCGCGACCCGGCCGGTGGTGCCACCGGCTCGCTGCTCCCCACCGGCCGGGCCGCACAGGACCTGCGGGCCGGCGCCGGCGAACCGGTACGCGTGAGCATGGTGACCGCAGGAGCTCCGGTCGTCCTGGTCGACGCCGCCAGTGCCGGGCGTACCGGTGCCGAGTCACTGGAGCGGATGAGCGCGGACGTCCCCTGGCTGCGCACCGTCCGTCATACCGCCGCACCGCTGATGGGGCTGCTCCAGCCCGGTGAGGAACCGGGGGACGCGGTGCCCAAGGTGGGCCTGGTCGGCCCGCCGGTGCCCTACACCACCACCCTGGGTGAACCGGTCGCCGCCGAGGACTACGACGTGTCGGTGCGCATGCTCAGCATGAACGCCCCGCATCCCGCGATCGGCCTGACCTCCGCCGTCGCCGTCGCGGCGGCCGGGCTGCTGGAGGGGGCCGTGGTCTCCCGGACCACAGGCGGCCCGACCGACGAGTGGTTGCGCCTCGGCACGCCCGCCGGCGTCGTCGCGGTCCGCTGCACCGATGTGAGGGACGGCGTGCCGCACCGGGTCACCGTGCAGCGCGCGGCCCGTCTGCTCGCCGACGCCCGAATCTACGTACCGCAAGCAGGCAGCCCGCAAGCCGCCTGAGCCGCGACGAACGTCACCTCGGTCAGGCCGGCCCTCCAGCCGTCCACGCCGGGATACCCCCGCGCCCTCGGGGCGCGCCACCCCGTCCCCGCCGCACCAAGGACAAAGATGTCTGCTGAAGTGATCTCCATAGGCGCCCTGTTGGTGATGTTCGTGGTCGGCACCGTGCTGCCGATCAACCTGGGCATCCTCGCCTTCGTCGCCACCTTCGTGGTCGGCACCGCCTCGCTCGGCCTCACCGAGGACGAGATCTTCGAGGGGTTCCCGGCGAAGCTCTTCGTCACCATCGTCGGCGTCACCTACCTGTTCTCCGTCGCCCGCCGCAACGGCACCATCGACTGGCTCGTCGCGGCCGGGGTGCGGCTGGTACGTGGCAAGGTCGCGCTGATCCCCTGGGTGCTGTTCCTGGTGGCCGCCCTGCTGACGGCGTTCGGTACGTTCACCCCGGCCGCGGTGGCGATCCTCGCGCCGATCGGCATGAACTTCGCCTACCGCTACAAGCTCAACCCGCTGGTCGTCGGCATGATGGTGATCAGCGGCGGGCACGCGGGTGCGTTCTCCCCGCTGGCCGTCTCCGGTGCGCTGGTGCTCGGCCTGGTCGACAAGACCGATCTGCAGGTCTCCGCCGCGGCGCTGTTCAGCGCCAGCTTCGTGATCAACCTGCTGCTCTCGCTCCTCACCTACGTCCTGCTCGCCAAGCGTCCCGCGCCGCTGGCCGAGGGCGCCGCGGAGGCAGCCGACGACGAGGACCTCGCCGTCTCCGGCAGGCCCGACTGGCGGCAGTGGCTCACCCTCGCCTCTCTGGTGGCCCTCGTCGTCGGCGCGCTCGGCCTCCACCTGGAGATCGGCTTCCTCGCGCTGGCTGCCGGCGCCCTGCTGGCCCTGGTGGACATGAAGCGACAGGAGAAGGCCGTGGACGGCGTCAGCTGGTCCACCCTGCTCCTGGTCGCGGGCATGATGACGTACATCGCGATGCTGGAGAAGGCCGGCATCATAGAGGAGATCTCCGAACACGCCGCCGGCCTGGGCGCCCCGCTCGCCGTCGCCCTGCTGCTGTGCTTCACGGTGGCCATCACTTCCGCCTTCGCCTCCTCCACCGCGATCCTCACCGCGATCATCCCCATCGCCGTACCGCTGCTGCTCTCCAGTCATCTCAGCGCCGTCGGACTGATCGCCGCGCTCGCCGTCTCCACGACGATCGTCGACACCTCTCCCTTCTCGACCAACGGAGCACTCGTCCTCAGCAACGCCCGTGGTGTGGACGCGCGCCGCTTCTATCGCCAGGTCATCGGCTACACCGGCGGAATCGTCGCCCTCGGCCCCGTCGTCGCCTGGGGCGCCCTGGTCCTGCCCTGGTCATAGCGCCGAGACCGACGAAGGCTCCGGGGGAACGGGCGGCGCCTTCACCGACGACCGTCGTCGGTGAAGGCGCCGCCCGTTGCCGGGGTGTCAGAGGGCGATGATCCGCCACTGCTGCATGGGTGCGCGGGTGTAGGTGAGCTGGTTGACGTTGGCCCCGTCGGCGGTCGAGCCCGAGTCGACGTTGAGCGACAGCCCGCTGAACCGGTTGGTGACGTAGTGGTAGCCGTCGCCGGTGGGCGTGACCGCCCAGTGCTGCTGGGGAACGTTGCTGTCCGCGTAGAGAAAGACGTTGCCGCCGTCCACCCGCGAGAGTCCGGCCACCTCCATCAGCTTGCCGCTGTTCACGTTCTTGATCTCGTAGTAGCCGTCGCCGGTGGAGGCGAAGGTCCACTTCTGGGCGGTGTTGTTCAGCCACGGCCACTGCTGGATGTTGGTGCCGTTGGCGGTGCCGAAGTCGAACACGTCGACGACCTTGCCGCTCTTGCGGTTGACGATGCGGTAGATCGTGCCGTCCCCCGGGAGGACCCTCGACACCAGGGCCGGCTTGGCGGTCCGGCCGCCGATGTGGAGGCCACCGGTGTTGGCGTAGCCGCCGGTGGCAGCGTTGGCCTGGATCCGTACGAAGCCCACGTTCCGGGCGGGCCACTCGACCACCTTGGGGGCGCGTCCGTCGGCCCAGGTGCCGGTGGCGACCTGGGTGAAGCTCGTGCCGTCGGTGCTGGTGGAGGCGGTGTACGAGGTGATGTCGCCGTCGGTGGTGTCGGTGCGGCCCCACTGCTTGGGCAGGTACTCCGGAGTGGAGACGTTGCTCCACACCCCGCCCAGGTCGATCGTGATCGAGTGGGGCAGGGCCGGGGACAGGCCCCAAGTCGACCAGCAGGTCTCGTAGTTCCTGTCGCTCAGTCCGTCGATGGCGTGGAGCGGTCCCTCGCCGGTGCGGAAAGCGGTCGCGTAGGCGCTGACCGGTGTGACGGGGTGCTCGGCGCGCAGCATCTGCGTCGGCAGTGGCGGGCGGGAGGTGTCGGGGCTCCAGGCCGCCCCGACTTCGGCGAGTCGGTTGACGATGTTGCTGTCGAGTCTGCCGTTGCGGTTGGGCGGGCAATTGAGGATGAAGGAGGTGTACTTCGGCTCCAGGTCCGCCAGATGGGACAGGATCGCGTCCTTGCTCATCAGGCCCTCGGTCGGCGTGGACGGGTGCCAGAACCAGCCGTTGCTGATCGTCTGCCCCTGCGTGGCGGCATACGTGTTGCCGGCCGGCGCCGAGACGCCCAGTGGCTCCTCGAAGCAGATGGCGTCGCCGATCCACGGCACCAACAGGGCACCGTGGTCGATCATGACGATGTCCGGCTGGAGCGACTTCACATGCTCGTGGATCCGCTGGTAGGAGACGGCCTGCTGGCCCATCTGCCATGCGTGCGGGTCGGCGGCCGCCGCCTGGGACACCAGGCTCGAGAAGGCGGGCGCGACGGGCAGCACCGTGGCGGCGGCAGCGCCGGTGGCGGTCCCCAGGAAGGTGCGGCGGGACAGTCTTCCTGACGACATGGATGTACTCCCGGTCGGGGGGCGGCTCTCCGTGCGGACTCCAAAGCGCCGGATGTCACGCATGAAGGTCAGTCACATAGCTGCCCTGTGCCAACAGGTGAGCGGATGAAAGTGCTCATGCTCGGAGAGGAATAGGAGCCTTGGTTCCCTCAAGTACCTTTTCGTCTGCCGCAGACATTCCATGTTCCGCAGAAGTCGGAGAGCGACCAGAAGGACTCGTGCAGGGACGAAGCGAGCTCTTTCAACCACGGCGGGGCCGCAGGCAGTTGTGCCTGCGGCCCCGCCGCCTGAGTTGGGCGCTTGGGTCAGGACGGGTCGCCGTACTGGAGGCCGCGTCCGTTGGTGCCGATGTAGACGCGGCCGTAGGTGTCGGGGTCGCCGGTGATGACGCCGACGCCGCCGATGGCGCCCCACTGGTGGGCATCGTCGTTGACGCGGAGCCAGGTGGCGCCCTTGTCGGTGGAGCGGAAGACTCCGGTGACGTCCTTGACGGTTCCGATCAGGTACAGGGCCTGGTAGGAGGTGCCCGGCTTGGCCTTGCCGAAGCCGAGGGCGGAGGCGGACTTCACCGAGTTGAGCGTGGTGAAGGTGCGGCCGCCGTCGGTGGAGTGCAGCAGCCCCTTGTCACCGCCGGCGATCCACAGGTCACCGGCGATGCCGGGGACGGCCGTGAGCCGGCCGGAGGGCAGGCTGGTGGCGCGGGCGGTGAAGGTCGCGCCGCCGTCGGTGCTGGCGAAGAGCTTGCCGCCGGACAGGGAGTAGAAGGTCTTGGCTGTGGAGCGGTCGGCGACCACCACGGCGTCGGTGGGCAGGCCGTTGACCTTGGACCAGCTCGCTCCGTTGTCGGTCGAGCGGTAGGGGGCCTGGCCGGCCTCGGTCCACACGATGGTGGAGCCGTCCGCGGCGAGCGCGATGTGGCCGTCCTGGGCGCCGGCCACCGGCTCTGCCTTGAAGCCGGTCCAGCTGGTGCCGCCGTCGGTGGAGTAGGCGCCGTCCTGCTTGCCGCCACGGCCGACGCGGACCATCATCGAGGGCTTGGACTGGGCGAAGTCGATGTCGGTGCTGTTGGTCATCATCGGGTTGTTCAGCCGCCCGGAGGGCACCTTGGTCAGGTCGTCGTGCCGGAAGCCGCCCTGGTCGCCCATGGAGGTGATGACGGTGGCGCCGCCGGGAGGGGCGATCGCGTCCAGCAGCGCGGTCTCCTCCAGCCCTCGGGCGCCCATGCCCCAGTGGCTGGTACCGCCGCTGTCGGAGGCGTTGGCGTCGGTGCTGCGCAGGATGCCGTTGCCGGTGCCATAGAGCACGTGCCCGGAGTTGAAGGGATCGATGGCCAGGGCCGTCATCCAGTGTCCGGTGTGGGTGCCGACGTAAGGGGCGGCGGAGGCGTTGCGCTTCGACTTGTCGGCCAGTGCCTTCCAGGTGGTGCCGCCGTCGGTGGTGCGGTAGATCTCGTCCTCGGGCCACCAGCGGCCGAGGGTGGTGACCATCACCGTGGAGGGCTTGCGCGGGTCGACGGCCAGACCGGAGAACCCGTAGTTGCCCTGGGACGGGGAGATGTCCTTCCACACCCCGCGGTCCGGCGTGTACTTCCACACCGAGCCCGCCGTCACGCCGTTGGGGCCGAGGGCGTTGGTGTAGGTCAGGTACAGCGAGCCGTCACCAGAGAGCACGCCGTGCTGCGGCATCTGGCCGGTGGGCTGCCCGGCGACGGCCTGCCAGCTGCTGCCGCCGTCGGTGGAGCGGTACAGGGAGGTGGACTTGTCGCCGACACCGACGTAGACCGTCTTGCTGCCGGCCTTGCCGTACGTCACGAACGAGATACCGCCGCCGCTGCCCGCCCCGTCCTTGACCGGGAACGAGGAGACCTGACGCCAGGTCGCGCCGTGGTCGGTGCTGCGCCACAGGCCGTTCTTGCGGGTGCCCAGCAGCAGGGTGCTGTTGTCCGCGGGGTCGACCACGAGTCGTTCGCCCGCGCCGCGGCCGTCTTCGTTGGCACCCAGCTTGAACGGCAGATCGGTGCGCTGGAAGGTGCGGCCCCGGTCGGTGGAGCGCAGGATCGCGCCGTTGCCCGCCCAGCTGTTGGTGTAGGTGCCCGCGCCGAGGTAGAGCCGCTTGGGGTCGACGGGGTCGGTGGCCAGCGAGTCGATGCCCAGCAGGTTCCAGTCCTTCTCACCCAGCCAGTCGGTCAGCGGGATCCACTGCTCGGCCCCGGTGTCCCAGCGGTAGGCGCCACCCATGTCGGTGCGCGCGTACAACAGGCCCTTCTCCTTCTGGTTGAACACCAGACCGGTGACGTAACCGCCGCCCACCACCTGGGCGTTCTTCCACACATACGGCCCGGCCGCGGCCGTCGTCTGCTCCCCGGCGGCCCGGGAGGCCTGGGTCTCGGCCACCTTCACCAGCTTCCACTGCTGGTTGGTGTCGCCGTGGCCCGGATACTGGATGACCGCCGCGCCCTGGGCCGTGGAACCCCCGGAGACATCCAGGACCTGGCCGCTCCTGCGGGAGGTGAGGGTGACGGCGTCGGAACCGCTCACCTCGTCGACCTTCCACTCCTGGGAGGTGGCGGAGCTGTCGGTCTGTTGCTCGGCGGCGGCCGCCCGAGCCGTGGAGTTGCCTGCTATGCCCAGCACCTTGCCGCTGTTGCGGTTCACCAGCTCGAAGTAGCCGTCCCCGGCGGCCTTCAGTTTCCACTGCTGGTTGGCGGTGTTCTGGTCGGTCCACTGCTGGATACGGGTGCCGTCGGCGGTGGAGAAACCGTTGACGTCCAGGACCTTGCCACTGCGCACCGAGACCAGCCGGTAGTAGGCGCCTGAGTCGATCGTCGCGGCCTGTGAGTCCTCCTGCGCGAACAGGAGATACGGCACGACGAGAGCGGGCGCGCCGAGCAACAGACCGGTCGCGGTCCAGCGACGGCGATGACGCCCGCGGCGCCCGCCGTTCGTGGGGTTGTCCATGAGGGGAGGTTCTCCTTGCACGCTGTTCACCAGAGGAAGTCCGGATCCCGGCCAGCCGAACTGACCGAATCCGCTCCCTTGTTGCCGCAGGCCCCGCACAGGGTTGCCTCGAGCCGGAAACTTTTTTCAGGGCACCTCGTGGTGCGGCAGGCGCTGGTCAGCGTCTGGGCCGTCCGATGCCGCGCACCCCCGCGCGTGGGAGTCGTGGCGACGCGCGGCCCGGGGCGCGAATCATGTGAGAAGTATTGACGCCGTTCGTCCGTCCTCTCATTATCTCACCTTGATCGACATTCCGACCTGAGTTCGATATGTCGAACATGTGCCAGAGTCGCATCACATCGGCAGTCGCACAGCCTCCGTCCAAGGCCACCAGAACCGCTCACTCGAGGATGACGAGGTCCCCATGCGCAGACGTACCTCCCGCCGCAAACCTCTGTCCGTAGTACTCACCGCCACGGCCGCGGCCCTGGCCTTCTTGGGTGCGGTGCTCGTCGCCGGCCCGGCTCAGGCAGCCACCACCAGCGCCGTGCGCGGCGTTGCCTCAAACCGATGTCTCGATGTGTCGGGCGCCGGCCAGACCGACGGCACGAACGTGCAGATCTGGGACTGCCACGGCGGGACCAACCAGCAGTGGACGCTGACGGACAGCAACCAGTTGACCGTGTACGGCAACAAGTGCCTGGACGTCCCGGGTCACGCCACCACGGCTGGCACCCGCCCGGTGATCTGGTCCTGCAACGGCGGCACCAACCAGCAGTGGCGGGCGAACCCCGACGGCACGATCGTCGCCGTGGAATCCGGGCTGTGCCTGGACGTGTCAGGCAACGCCACGGCCAACGGCACGGCGGTGCAGCTCTGGAACTGCGCCGGCAGCAACAACCAGAAGTGGACCGGCCTGGCCGGCGCGTCCAACTCGTGCGCTCTTCCCTCGACGTACCGGTGGAGCTCGACCGGCCCACTGGCGCAGCCGGCCAACGGGTGGCTCGCGCTGAAGGACTTCACCACCACGACGTACAACGGCAAGCACCTTGTCTACGCGACGTACTCCGACGGCAACTGGCGCTCGATGGGGTTCAGCCCCTTCACGAACTGGTCGGACATGGCGTCGGCCGGACAGACCAGCATGAGCCAGGGTGCGGTGGCTCCCAAACTGTTCTACTTCGCGCCCAAGAACATCTGGGTGCTGACCTCGAACGGGTGGGGCACCCAGTGGCCCTTCGTCTACCGCACCTCCAGCGACCCCACCAACCCCAACGGCTGGTCCGCGGCGCAACCGCTGTTCACCGGCAGCCTCCCCGACGGCAGTGCGATCGACCCGACCATGATCGCCGACGGCCAGAACATGCACATGTTCTTCGCCGGTGACAACGGCAAGATCTACAAGTCGACCATGCCGATCGGGAACTTCCCGGCCAGCTTCGGCTCGTCGTACACGACGGTCATGAGCGACACGGTGAAGAACCTGTTCGAGGCACCCGAGGTCTACAAGGTCCAGGGCCAGAACCAGTACCTCATGATCGTCGAGGCTCGGGGGGCGACCGAGCAGCGCTTCTTCCGCTCGTTCACGGCCTCCAGCCTGAACGGTCCGTGGACCCCGCAGGCCGCCACCGAGTCCAACCCCTTCGCCGGCAAGGCCAACAGCGGAGCCACCTGGACCAACGACATCAGCCACGGCGACCTGGTCCGCAACAACCCCGACCAGACCATGACCATCGACCCCTGCAACCTGCAGTTCCTGTACCAGGGCCTGTCCCCCAACACACCGCCGGGCACCCCCTACGTGGAACTGCCGTACCGGCCGGGCCTGCTCACCCTGCAGCGCTGAACCGCCCGATCCGCGGTGATCACGGTGTGGCGAGCTCCGCCGACGTGTAGGCGAGCCGTTCACCGCGTGGGCCAGTCATCGGCTTCCTGAGGGAGCCTGGTCCACCTCAGCCCGACGAAGAGGACGAACGCGCCCCCGTCGAAGAGACGGGGGCGCGTTCGCGCTCAGCGCCTACGGGAGCGCTGTACCGCCCGAGTTGTCACGGCCGCCGTGGCGGCGGCAGTCAGGCGGCCACCTGGTCCCGAACCGGTCCGGACGGACGAAGTCCAGGCCTTCGATGGTCTGTTGGGCGAGCGCCGTGTGCGGCGATGTGGCCATAGCCGGTGGCCATTATCGAGCCCTTTCCGGAGAATCCGGGCAGTCGGCTGAAGACGGGGAAGTTCTCCGGCGAGAACAGGCTGGGAGGAAGAACAGCGGGCTCCATGGAGCACTGGTCGATCTGTCACTGGGGTGGCCTTCGGCGAAGATGCCCGCGGATTACTCGGGAGGAGTACACGCGATACGCATGGCCCCACGGGAGCGTCCGAGCGCGTGATCGTCGGGCTCGGAAACGGTCGCGCGTGCGTTTCCAGGTGCCGTCAACGGCCCATCTCATCAGCCGTCTTGGGCGGTCTGGAACGGTCCGGCTCTGCGGGCAGCGGCGTCCGTCCCTTGACCGCTCACTCCAGCCCACCGAGGCGAAGGGCATCCTTCATCCCGCTGAGCTTCGCGGCTGCCGTCTCGGTCCACTCCTGCGGCTGTCCAGCAACACGGAGGGCGTCCTCGATCTCGCAGAGCTTCACGGAGGACAGCACGCCTGCCCGCTCGATCAGGTCGTCCCGGGAGACGGTGGTCAGCCACGTGCACGGGGTGAAGCCTGGACGCGGGAGCGCGAACCGCAGCACGCCTTCGAAGGGCAGTCCTTCTGCGGCGCCCACGGCCACTTCCACGCCCAGACCGCTGATGTCGACGCCGGCCGGAGCGACGACCTGCATCGCCCGGTACCCGGACGCCTCGTCACCCGGCAGCAGCACGACCGGCCGACGCTCATCAAACTCGGCCCACCAGACTTCGCCGTGTCGCATATGTCCTCCTGGCGTGATCTGTGGTGAGGGCGCTGTGGAAACGGGTGCGGCCACCGTTGATCATCGGTGTGTGAAGACTGGAGATCATGCGGTGGTCGAAGGTCACAGCGTAGACCGGGCCGGCCGGCCGGAGTCATTCGAGGGCCTGATCCAGCGGATCGTGGGCCGCTTCGCGCGGAGCATCTGACGGACGAGCAGGCCATGCTCGTGGTGGACACGACCGGCGACCTGATAACGGGGCGTACGCTCTCAAGGATGCGGATAGGCGAGTTGTCCAAGCGCACGGGCGTGAGTCCGCGCTCCCTGCGGTACTACGAGGAGCAGGGCCTGCTGACCAGTTCACGCTCCGACGCGGGACAGCGTCACTATTCCGATGCCACCGTCCAGCGCGTGTCGCTCATCCGACAGCTGTTCGGTGCGGGTATGTCCAGCCGGGTGATCGCGACCGTGCTGCCGTGTGTGGACGTCCCGGGCGACCTGGGCGTCGCCGAAGAGACGTTCACGGCGATGATGCGCGAGCGCGACCGGATCGACGCCGACATCGCGCACCTGATCGAGACCCGGGATGCACTCGACGTGCTGATCAGGGCCAACGGTCGACACCGGGCGGAGCTGTCCACGGGCCCGGAGCCGATGGCGCGGACGGCCTGATGCTGTGATCTGCGTCTCGGCCGGTTGCCCCTTACGCCAATGTCAGAGGTGAGGATGGCGACAACGCCCGGAAGCACCGGGTCGGTCGTACGAGAGGCGGCGGAAGATGGGGCAGGCGTGGGGTTTCGGCAGGTATGGCGGGCCCGAGGTGCAGGAGTTCTTCGATCGTCCAGACCCCGTCCCCGGCCGCGACGAGGTGCTGATCCGGGTCGAGGTCGCCGGCGTGAATCCCCTCGACCATTTTCTGCGCTCAGGTCTGGTCGACGGGCTCGACGGCGGGCGTCCGTTTCCCCGCGTGCTGGGCATGGAGGCAGCCGGAACCGTTCTCGCCCGAGGCGGGGACGTCGACGGGCTCGAGGTGGGTGACGCGGTCTTCGGCTTCGCGCTCACCGGTGGCGGCACCTACGCCGAGACGACGGTGCTGTCCGCGCCGAACACCGCACGCATCCCGGAGGGCCTGTCCGCGACCGTGGCGGCAACGCTGCCAGTGGCCGGGACGACCGCGGTGGACGTGCTCGACCAGCTCGGCCTCCCGGCCGGTGCCACGGTCCTGGTCAACGGGGTCGGGGGCGGGGTCGGCCTCGCCGTCGCTGGGCTGGCTGTCGGGCGCGAGCTGCATGTGATCGGCACCGGGAGTGCCGCCAAACGCGAGCACGCCGAGGCCGTCGGGGTGCGGTTCATCGACTACACCGCCGAGGACGTCACCGCCGCGGCACGCGAGCTGGGACCGGACGGCGTCGACGGGATCGTCGACCTGGTCGGAGGGGCCTCGCTGCGGACGGTCGCTCCGCTGGCCCGGGATCCCCGCAACGTCATCGCTGTGGGTGACATGTCTGTGCTCGGTCTCGGTGGGCGTTTCGTCGAGCGTCGCGTCGACCGCGAGAACCTGGAGCGGTCGGCCCGGCTGGCCCTCGACGGAGTCCTCGCCCCCGTCATCACGGCCGTCCATCCGCTGTCCGACGCCCCGGCCGCCCTCGCCGCCGTCGAGAACGGTCACGCCTCGGGCAAGGTCGCCATCAAGGTGGCATGAGAAGTGCCCGGCTGCCTGACGCCGTCGACGGTCCGTTGCGGACCGACGAGAACCCGTGGGTCAGCGCGTCATCGACTGAGCACGTTCACCGGTACGGGGTTGAGCATGTTCGGACGTACCCCGCACCCGGGCCGGTGGCTTGATCGGTCTGCGAGCCTTGATCGCTGCCGAGTGTGCTGATTGGCTGGCCGACATGACTGAGCTGGGACCCGTCGCCTGGCCCCCTGCGCCGATCAGGACCGAGAGGCTCGTACTCCGTGAGCCCGAGGCCCGGGACCGTGCGGCGTTCATCGAGCTGCACGCCTCGCCGGAGGTGCACATCTACCTCGGCGGCCCGCGCCCGCGTGACGAGCTGGAGCGCGAGATGCCCGAGGTGCCCGGGCGGCGGCCGGGGAGTTTCGTTGTTGATCTTGATGGGGCGATGATCGGCCAGGTCCTGCTCAGGAGAGCACCGGAGCACAGTCGCCCGGCTGCTGCGGGGAAGGTCGATCTGGGCTACCTGTTCCTGCCGCGTGTGTGGGGATTCGGATACGCCGCCGAGGCGTGCTCTGCGGCACTCGACTGGTTCGACGGCGTCCTTCCCGGCGAGCCGCTGGTGCTCCACACCCAGACTGCCAACGTCGGCTCGATGGGCCTCGCGGCGAAGCTGGGGTTCACCGAGGTGGAGCGGTTCCATGCCTGGGATGCCGAGCAGTGGCTGGGCATGCGGCCCGCTGTCATGTCCTCTGATTGAGCTCGTGCTCGACAGTTTCCGTGGTCTCGCCCTGACCGCGCAGTGTCAGGGCGAGACCGAGCGCTGCAACCTGGCAGGAAATGATGAGTTCATCAGGACTGTGATCGCCATCGTCCCGGCGGTTAGACTCTGCGCATGTCTACGTCAGCCCTTCCCGGCAACCGGTTCGAGCGGCGTCGCGCGGAGACCCGCAGGGCTCTTGTGCGAGCGGCCCGGCAGATACTCGCCGAGAGCGGTGACACCAGCGCGAGCATCCAGGCCATCGCCGAGCGCGCGGACGTGGGCTTCGGCTCCTTCTACAACCACTTCGACTCCAAGGCGGAGTTGTTCGAGACGGCGGTGGTGGACGCCCTGGAGGAGTTCGGCCAGGCCTTCGACG
Source organism: Streptomyces sp. MNU76 (assembly GCF_020982545.1). GTDB lineage: Bacteria > Actinomycetota > Actinomycetes > Streptomycetales > Streptomycetaceae > Streptomyces. The sequence continues at coordinate 522,799 of NZ_JAJKLK010000024.1, forward strand.
AGCGCCTGGCGGGGATCGACGACCCGGCGGAGCTGGTCGCAGCGGGCTTCCGGCTCAGCGCCCGGATGGCCGACTCGCACCCGGAGCTGATGCAGGTCCTGCGCCACCGCGGCCTCCGGTACATCCACTCGGACAACGGGCTGGCCCGACGCGCCTTGCGTGATCTGCAGGTCGGCATCGCCTCCGGCCGCTTCACCACTCCCGACCCGGTGGTCGCCCTGTCAGCGCTGGGCGGAACCCTGCTGTCCCTGGTGGAGCTGCGGTTCACCCGCCCAGAGGTGGACGGCGACGAGGCCGCGGTGCATCTCGCCGAGATGGTCATGCGCATGTTGGGCCTGTCGGCGGACGAGGCCCACGAGGTCGCCCGGCGCCCCTTGCCCGACCTCGACTGACCTCATCCGGACGACGAGTCCGGGCGGAACGTGACCGAGCTGCCCGTGAAGCGGGGGGGCAGCTCACCCTGCTCCGCACGTACATCCGTGAAGCCGGCGCGGTTGCCGTTCGCCGCCGAGACCGCCGCGCTCACGGTCACATCACCGACGAGCGGCAGACTCGCGGTCGCGTCGATCCGGCCGGACTCGTCACCCTGCGACACCTGCACGCCGAGCGCGCTCGACACTCCGCGTAGGACAGGCGGGCGGTCGCCCGAACGCTCCGGGCGTGTGCCTCGCCGGCGCTCCCCGAGGTCCTCAGCCCGTCCATCCCGACCGCCAGCCTCGTCACCGGCAGGGGCCGCGTCCGGGTCGGGGCACTCACATACCTGCGCGGACTGGTAGCGGTACGCGGGGTCCTGCGTCAGGGCCCGCAGGACCATCGCGTCGACCCGCGGGCCGACCTCGGGATGGTGGAGACTCGGCGGTTGCGCTTCCTCCCCCATCGCCTGCTCCGGGGAGAGGTACCGCGCGGTGCCGACTACCAACTGCGCCCCGTAGAAGAGGTGTTCGCCCGTGTCGTAGACGGCGGCGATGGCCGGGGGATTGAGCGAGGCGGTGGACTGGGCCTCCCGCCGGAACCGCTCGTGTGGGGGGCGAACTCACGCCCCGGCGGCGGCCACTTCGTCGACGACGATCCGCGCACGCTTCTCCGGCACACCGGCCGCGATGAGCGTGGTGACGGCCACCCGAGTGCCGTCGTCCTCCAGAGCCCCGGTGTTGACCTCTTCCAGCAGGGCGACCGTCATCGCCTCCAGACCGGCGCTCAGCACCGGCGCCGGCAGATGGGAGTGGAAGACACCGTCCCGCTGCCCCCGCTCCACGATGGCCGTGACCCTGACCCGGGCGGGCTCCAGGATCCCGGCGACCCGGTCCATGCCGAGGTCCCGTCGGGCCAGCGCCAGGAGCATCCGATAGCGATCGCCCACGGGCCACAGCGACAACGTGAAGTGTGCGAGCGCCCGGTCGGCCGGTTCCGTCGCCCCCGCCCCGACCGCAACGGCAGCCTGAAGCGCCTCCGCAGCCTCCTCGGCCAGCGCCTCCAGCAGCGCCGACCGCCCGGGGAAGTGCCCGAACAGCGTGCGCCTCACGACACCGGAGGCGCGCGCCAGGTCCTCCAGGGTGATGTCGGGATTCCGCCCCAGCTCCTGACGCGCGGTGGCCAGGATGCGCGCCCGGTTGGACCGTGCATTGCGTCGCTGGGGCACACGGCCGACAGGCTGGGACACGGCGGAACCTCGAAGAAACCGGGACGGAGAACGGACTTCTCCATTCTGGCACGCGGATCCCGACGGATCCGCGGCCGCATCCTGGAGCCCAGCGGGCGGTGTGCCTCCAGGGCGTGCCAGGGGCTGAAGGGAGAGCACGTACGTCGTCGGCGTAGCGGCGACGGGCGTCGCTGTAGGCGTCCTGGGCGGGCAGGCGCAGCACGGCCACGGTCCGGTGCGGTGACAGTTCCGCAGCAGCCCTGATCATCTCGTTCCGCACATGATCGCCCGGACAGGACCTGGTTGTTGCGGGTCAGGACGTTGTCGACCGTGGGAGCGCTGCTCGGGGCCGGTGGCGGTCAGGCCCGTGTGCTGCGGGCTGTTGCGCTGCTTGCGGCGCGCTCTGCGGCTTCGGCGGGGCCGCGGCGATGACCTTGTCGAGTGCGGCGTGGGACGTCTGCAGATCGGTGATGGCCTTGGTGATCCGCTCGCGTTCCTTGGTCAGGTCGGCGAGGAGGTCGGAGCAGGTCGGCACCTGGCATTCGCCGTCGTCACGCAGGCAGGGCAGGACGGTCGCGATGGTGGCGGTGTTTCAGGCCGGCGGCGAGCAGGCTGCGGATGCGGCGCACGGTGTCCACGTCCCCCTCGTTGTATTCGCGGTAGCCGCTGGGGCGCCGCTCGGGCTGCTCCTCGTCACCTTCTGCACCTACTGAGGCACATCACTCGCTTCACCGAGGGATCCGGAACGAAGGACGCCGTCGCCTCATCGACGGAGCTGCGCCTCGCGGGGCCGCCCGTAGGGAGACGGGTTCGGCCCCGCGAGGGTGGGTCATACGCGGTCGGCGGCGATCAGGACGTACTGGAAGGAGCCGTCCCGGTAGGACTCGATGAACGCCTCCTCGATCCCCGTGACCAGGGAGGACGTGGCCCGTAGCTCCCAGTAGGGCAGCGTCTGCGGGGTGAGGTCGATGATCGTGTGCGGTACCAGCCGGTTGTCGGCCATGGCGCGCAGGTACTCACGGCGGGAGTGGATGTTGCACTCGAAGTGGGCGTTGATCTGCGAGACCCACCTCGACGGCTGGCCGTAACGGGGGTTCCAGCAGCCGGTGATGGTGACGTACCGCCCGCCCGGCCTCAGGATGCGGGAGTGCTCGGCGAACAGGTCGTGGAGGTCGACGTACATGGTCGACTCGTTGTTCCACGAGGCCGCGATGCTGCCCTTCTCGAACGGCGTGTCCAGCATGTTGCACACGCGGGAGCGGACGTGGTCCTCGATACGCAGTTCCCGCGCGCGCCTGTTGCCGAATTCGGCCTGGGTGGCCGACAGCGTGACGCCCTCGACCTTGCTGCCGAAGCGACGGTGGGCCATGACCATGGACCCGCCGCGCCCGCAGCCGGCGTCGACGAGGGTGTCTTCGGGGCCGACGGCGCCGAGGTGGTCCATGAGGAACTCCGCCTGGGCCGACTCCAGTCGGTGCAGCTCCGCGATGAGCTTCTTCTCGTACTCGCTGTCCGCCGGGTCCCCGAGCGCGGCATGGTCGACGGCGCCGATGCCGTAGTGGTGGTGGTAAAGGCCGTCCACGTCACCGAGTCGGAGGTTGACGGGGCGTGCCTCGTTGTTCCAGTAACGGGCGATGTCCTCCTGGTACGGGGTCGCCGGGGCCGGGATCTTCGCGGTGGCCGTGGCCGTGGCGGTGCCGGAGGAAGGGGTGGAGGTCGTTTCAGTGGTCATAGACATATCCGTTCTTCTCATTACCAGAAATCGGGCAGGCTGTAGCGGTAGGTATTGGTGCGGTGCCAGTCGTGGTTTCCGTCGACCCAGGCGGCCACGCCTTTGAGGAAACGCAGCACGGTCGGCACGGGGCAGGCCTGCGCGAGGTCCGCCGCGGCGGCCTCGAAGGCGTGCTGGAGTTCGTTGTGGACCTCGACGGCCTTCAGATAGGCGTCTCGCTCGGAGAGCCGCTCGCGTTCCGCCAGCACCACCGGCAGGTTCAGGTGATGGCCCGGGCTGTCGAGTTCCTTGGTGTACGAGTAGAGGTCGTTGACGATGGTGGTCGCGTTGCCGGCCAGGGCGATGACCCGTTGCACGTCCGGCCGGGCGTGCAGGTCCGCGGGCAGTTCGTAGCCGCCGACGGAGTCGGTGATCGTCGGGCAGGGGCGGAAGTTGTTGAACTGGCGCATCGCCAGGTACTCCCACACCTCCGGAACGTGACCGGTCTGCGCCCAGGCGGCCTCGGCGAGGTAGCCCATGTGCAGCCGGGCCATGTCGTGCCGGTAGCGGTCGGCCTGGGAGGGCGTGGCAGCGCGGACGAAGTAGTCCATCGCGCTGTCGTACGCCCGGCGTGGGGCGTCCGAGGCGAGGGATTCCTGCCACGCCGGCGCGTACTCCGCGGTGGTGTGGAAGTGGTCGAGCGCGGTGTGCGCGAGGAGGAGGCGCCCGCCGAGACCGACGGGCGACCCGCCGTGGTCCTCGCAGTAGCAGTCGTCCACCGCGTTCTCCGCGACCATCAGCCGCGTGGCGAGCATCAGGTGGTCGACGGTGGGGGCGTCCGGGTGGCAGCCGACCATGTAACGGCCGACGGAGAAACCGTCGAACTGCCCCTCCCACTCCTCGGGATAGAGCTGGACCTCGTCCTCGGCCCAGCGCTTGATCCGGCGGCTCACCTCCTCGACGCGTGCGGGATCGGGCTCCGGGACGGGGTGGTGGTAGAGGCCGGGGACCGCTCGCCCCTCGGCGGACGGAGCGGGTGCCGGGGGCTGCGGATGCGGTAGTGGCGGGCCGTACCGTCCGGCCACGGCGAGCGAGGCCGTGCCCGGCCCGGTCGGCCCCCGTAGGACCGCCCGGAGGGCGGAGCCGGGGTCGGCCACCGTCGTGTGGGGCACCGTCGTGTCGGCCGCCGTCTTGGCGGGCACCTCCGGTACGGCGCCGGCGGGCGCCGGAGCCGGGGAGGGCGGAGACACTGGCGTCGGCGGTGGCGGGGAGGGAAGCGTGACCGGCGGATGCAGTGATGCCAGAAAGCCGGAGGGTGGGCGCGACCGGAGGGTCCGTGACCACTGGGCGGGGGCGTCCGGCACAGCTGTGGGTACCGCTGCTCAGGGGTGATGATCCGAGGGCCCGGAGTCGGGCATCGGCGGCCCTGCTGCGGTGGGGTGGGTGTCCGACTTACGGGCGTATGGGCGCGAGGGCATGCGGGTGATGGGCGTATGGGCGTGCGGGCGTATGGGGGCGTACGGCGGCCGGACGCGGCGGGGCGGGCGTGGAACCGCGGACGGGGTGGACCGGCGTGGAACCGGACTCAGCGTGGCCCGGCCGCGATCTGCACGTTCTCCAGCACGCCGAGGGCGTCGGGCAGCAGCACCGCGGCGGAGAAGTAGGTGCTGACGAGGTAGGAGATGATCGCCTGTTCGTTGATGCCCATGAACCGCACGGAGAGGCCCTCTTCGTACTCGTCCGGGAACCCGGTCTGCCGCAGGCCGATGACGCCCTGGTTCTTCTCACCCGTGCGCATCGCGATGATGGAGCTCGTCTGCTCCCTGCTGATCGGGATCTTGCCGCAGGGCAGGATGGGCACTCCGCGCCAGGCGGGCACGGACTGCCCGCCGAGGTCGACGTGGTCGGGGTGCAGACCGCAGGCGTTCAGGCCGCGCCCGATGGCGGCGATCGTCCTGGGGTGGGCGAGAAACAGTTTGGTGCCGCGCCGTCGGCAGAGCAGGTTGTCCATGTCGTCCGGCGTCGGCGGGCCGGAGCGGGGCTGGACGCGCTGCCTGAAGTCGGCGTTGTGGAGCAGCCCGAACTCACGGTTGTTGATCAGCTCGTGTTCCTGACGTTCCCTCAGGGCCTCGACGGTGAGCCTGAGTTGCTCCTCGCTCTGGTTCATCGGACGGTTGTAGAGGTCGCCGACCCGGGTGTGGATGCGCAAAATCGTCTGTGCGACGGAGAGTTCGTACTCGCGCGGCTCCAGTTCGTAGTCGACGAAGGTGCCCGGCAGGTCCGCCTCGCCGACGTGACCGGCCGACATCGCGATCTCGGCCTCACCGTGCTTGTTCTGCCGCCGTCGCGCGCGGGAGCCGAACCTGTCGACGTGGGCCCGGAGGTGGGGCGCGGAGTCCTGGACGGCGGCGAAGTCGGCGCGGGAGAGGGTGAGGAGGATGCCCGCGGTCTCGGCGGTGAACGTGCTGTCGTGGCGGACATCGGAGTCCGTCAGCGCCTTCTCGCCGAAGTGGTCGCCGTCTGCGAGCACCTCGACGGCGACCTCTTCGCCGTACTTGCCCTCGGAGGTCCGGCTGATCCGGCCGTGGGCGATCAGCTGGATCCGGTCCGCGGGGCTGCCGCGCTCGGCGAGGACTTCGCCCGCCGCGAAGTCGCGCTGTGCGCAGCGGTCGGCGAGTGCGGTGAGGACGTCCGTGTCGTCGAATCCGCGCAGAAGGGCCAGCTCGCCGAGTTTCCTGGGGATCACCCGGATCGCGGCGCCCTCCTGGACGAACTCGACGCGCCCGTCGCCGAGGGTGTGGCGCAGCCGTCGGTTGACCCGGTAGGTGCCGCCTCCGGCCTCCACCCAGGGCAGCATCCGCAGCAACCAGCGGGAGGTGATCTCCTGCATCTGCGGAGCGGACTTGGTGGTGGTGGCGAGATTGCGGGCGGCGGCGGTGCTCAGGGACTGCCGCGGCGCGTCGGGCGGGGTCCGAGATTCCGGGACGCTGTCGACGGACATCGGGGGCTTTCTCCTTGCGCGACGGGTCGTCCGGCGCACACGGGTGCGCCGACCGGGAGACAGGGAGGGGTGGGCAACGAACGGGACGGATCACGGCGAATCCGTTCACCTGCGAAAAACCTAGCTCCCGGATCGGCCGCAGCCACCGGACGGACGAGATGCTTACCTCGAAGCAGTGACAATCAGTGCGAGGGTGTTTATCGCTCCGTGATGTGTCCTCGCCGCGACGGAGGGCCGGTGGCCCGGGCCGAGCCCAGGAAAGGTGCGCGTGATCTGCGACATATGATCCGATCACGCGTTATGGGTAGCTTGAGGTGCTTGCCCCGTCCGTGGCGGCGTGCCGTCGGGCCCGCCGCCCTCCGATCCCCGGTCCGGGAGACCCATGCGCCCCATGCGCCCTCGAATAGCCTCCGTACCGCCCCTCGCCCTGGCGGGCGGTGCGCTGACCGTCGGTGTCGGCGGGCTGTATCTGGTCGGCCTGCTCGTCATGGGGGGTGAGATCGAGGCGGGTACGACCGTGAGCGGCGTGGACATCGGGGGACTCAGCCGCACGGAAGCCATCCGCAAGCTGGACGCCCGTCTCACGGCGGCCGTCTCGCGGCAGCTGCCCGTGAAGGTCGGCGACCGGGGCGCGACCCTCGACCCCCGGCAGGCCGGGCTCGCCTTCGACGTCGAGCGGACCGTCGACCGGGCGGCGCGCACCGCCGACGACCCGCTCGGCCTGATCGGCGGCCTCTTCCGTTCGGGCGGCGACATCGAACCGGTCGTACGCCTGGACGAGAGCAAGGCCCGCGCCGCTCTCGGGAAGCTGGCGGGGACCCTCGACCAGCGGGCCCGCGACGGGGCCGTGACCTTCGAGGACGGCCGGGTCGAGCAGGTCGCTCCGCACCGGGGCTACGCACTGGACGTGGACGACGCGGTCGGCACCCTGCGGACCTCGTTCCTGCGCGGCGCGGCGGAGCCGGTCGGCGCGGCGGCCCCGCCCACGGCACTGCCCGCACGTGTGACCGAGCCGAAGGTGGAGGCGGCGGAGGTGCGGCGGGCGGTGCGCGAGTTCGCGCGGCCGGCCATGTCGGCGCCCGTCACCCTCACCGCGGGCGGCAGCCGGTTCACGGTCGCCCCCGCCGTCGTGGGCGAGTACCTGACGATGCGGCCGGACGACTCCGGCAAGCTGGTCCCGAAGCTCGACGGCGAGGGTCTGCGCTCCGCCCCGCCCGTGGCGGGCCCCCTGGCCGGCGTCACCGCCACGGCGGAGAACGCCGTACTGGGGCTGGACGGTGACCGGGTCGTGGTGGCGAAGGACGCCCGGCCCGGCGCAGAGGTCACCGACCAGGCACTGAGCGGCGCGGTGCTGCCGCTGCTCACCGAGACGGGGGCGGCCCGTACCGGGGAAGTGGCCGTACGGCGGATCCAGCCGGAGGTGACCCGGGAGAACGCGGCGCGGCTGGGCCTGACGGAGAAGATGTCGTCCTTCACCGTGAACTTCGAGAAGGCCCCGTACCGCACGAAGAACATCGGCCGGGCCGCCGAACTCATCAACGGCTCCCTCGTCAGGCCCGACGAGACCTGGAGCTTCAACCGCACCGTGGGGCAGCGCACCGAGGCCAACGGCTTCGTCGAGGGCGTCATGATCCTCGACGACCAGTTCAGGAAGGCAGCCGGCGGCGGTGTCTCCGCCGTGGCCACGACCATGTTCAACGCGATGTTCTTCGCGGGGGTCGAGCCGGTGGAGTACGGCGCCCACTCCTTCTACATCGAGCGCTACCCGGAGGGCCGCGAGGCGACGGTCGCCTGGGGAAGCCTCGACCTCAGGTTCACCAACGACTCCGGCAAGGCCCTCTACATCCAGGCCGAGTCCACCGACACCTCGGTGACCGTCACGTTCCTCGGCACCCGGAAGTACGACGAGATCAAGTCGGTGAAGGGTCCCCGGACCGACGTGAAGCCGCCGGCCAAGAAGGTCAGCACCGACGAGAAGTGCGTGCCGCAGACGCCGCTCGAAGGGTTCGACGTCACCGTCGAGCGGGTCTTCTACGACGCCGGCAAAGAGGTGATGCGGGAGCCCTTCCGCACCCACTACACCCCGCGCGACGAGATCACCTGCGAAGTCCCTGAGAAGAAGGAAGCCCAGAAGAAGGAAACCCAGGAGAGGAAACCGGAGGACGACCGGCCCGACAACCGATAGGCGAGGGCCGCCCTGACGACGGCAGGGGCGTCCGCGGCGGCCTGAAAGCGGATGGGTCGGCGGCCGGCCTGAGAACGGGGACCGGCGGCCGCCCTCCCCGCGACGGAACAGGCGCTGCCCGGCGCCACCCCGGCGGAGGGTCCGTGGCCGTCGACATGGCCGGCCTGCGGCCGTGGTCGCGGCGGACGGCGGTTCACGGTCCCCGGCTGCCGTGGGGACGGTTCCGGCGTGTCCGTGCGGGCGTGCGGTCTCCCGTTCTGGGAGGTATGACTGACAGGGAGCCCGGCGGACGGGGTGAGCGCACCCTGTGCTGCCGCCGGAAGGAGCCCCGGTATGCCTGAGGAAGAGACCCGGAGCGGGAGCGGTGGGCAGGATCTCGTCACCGCCGCGCCGGGTGGGCTGCTGGATGTGCTGCGGGTGGCGGCCCTCGTCCTGGGCAGTGACGGCCGGATCGTGCTGTGGAGCCCCGAAGCCGAGTCCCTGCTCGGCTTCAGCGCCGAGGAGGCGCTGGGACAGGACGCGGGCGCCCTGCTGGTGGACCCCGAGCACCGTTCCCTGGCACACGACCTGTTCGACCGCGTGCGCACCGGCGCGCGCTGGGCCGGCGTCTTCCCGGTGCGGCACAAGGACGGCTCCACCCGGCGGGTGGAGTTCCGCACCATGCAACTGCGTGACGCCCGGGGAGACATCCACGCCCTCGGTCTGGGCACCGACGCCGACACCGTGCGCGACGTGGAGCGGGAACTGGCCCTCTCCCACATTCTGGTCAGCCAGTCGCCCGTCGGCATCGCGGTCTTCGACACCGATCTGCGGTGGGTGCGGGTCAACCCGTCACTGGAACGCATCAACGGCGTCCCCGAGAAGGCCGTGCTGGGCCGCCGCGTCGGCGAGGTGCTGCCCGCCCTCGACGTGGAGGCCATCGAGTCACGGATGCGGCGGGTCCTGCGCACCGGCGAGCCGCTGCTGGACCAGCAGACGGTGGGCCGGACGGCCGCCGACGGCGAGGAGCACGCCTACTCGGAGTCGTACCACCGCATCCAGGACGCCAACGGACGGGTCCTCGGCCTGGCGATGGCGATCATCGACATCTCCGAGCGGCAGCGGGCGACGACCGAGGTGGCGAAGGCCCGCGAACGCCTGGCGGTGATCGCCGACGCCGGCGTCCGCATCGGCACCACGCTCGACCTGCGCCGGACGGCACAGGAACTCACCGAGGTGGCCGTTCCACAACTCGCCGACCTGGCGACCGTCGACGTACTGGACTCCGTGGTCAACCCAGGCGGCCCGGCCGCGCCGCCCACGGACGGTTCCCTCGACTTCCGGGCGCTCGCCCTCAGGGCGAACCGCCCCACCGACGCGGCCGAGGCCCCGGACCCGGTCGGGGAGCCCGCTCACTACGGCCCTTCCCGGCTGGTCACCCAGTGCGTGCGCGAGGCGCGGCCGATCCTGCTGGAGCGCGTGGACGACGCGGCGATCCGGCGCATCGCCCGGGACGAGGACGCGGCGCAGGCGTTGCGGCGAGCCGGTGTCCACTCCTGTCTGGTGGCCCCGCTGATGGCGCGCGGCGAGGTCCTGGGCACGCTCAGCCTGTACCGCACCGCCGAGCCCCGGCCCTTCGACGACCAGGACCTCACCCTCGCCACCGAGCTGGCCACGCGCGCCGCCATCGGCATCGACAACGCGCGCCTGTACGGACGCGAACGCGACATCGCGCTCACCCTCCAGCGCAGCCTGCTGTCCCAGGAGCCGCCGCAGCACGGCGGCATCGAGGTCGCCTCCCGCTATGTGCCCGCCGTCAGTGAGGTGGGCGGGGACTGGTTCGACGTGCTGCCGCTCAAGGACGGCAAGGTGGGCCTCGTCGTCGGCGACGTGATGGGCAAGGGTGTGCACGCGGCGGCGATCATGGGCCAGCTCCGTACGGCCACCCGCGCTCTCGCCCGGCTCGACCTGCCGCCGGCCGAGCTGCTGCACCACCTCGACGGCCTCGCCACCTCCCTCGGCGACCCCGACACCCTGGCCACCTGCCTCTACGTCGTCTGCGACCCCCGGCAGGGGCGGTGTGAACTCTCCCGCGCCGGCCACCTGCCGCCGGTCCTGGTCGACCCGGAAGGGAGAGCCGAGCTCCTCGACGTCGCCGGCGGGGTGCCGCTCGGAGTCGGCGGTGTGCCGTTCACCGTCGAGGAGCGGGAGCTCGCCGAGGGGGCGTTGCTCGTCCTGTTCACGGACGGTCTGGTGGAGAGCCGCGTGACGCCCGTCGGGGCAGGGCTGCAGCGTCTGCTCGGACTGCTGGACGACGCCGGACTCCCCCTGGAGCAGACCTGCGACATGCTCCTCGGCGCCCTGGACCGCGAGCGCAACGACGACGTGGCACTGCTCCTCGCCCGCCGCGGGGGCCCGTGCCCTCCGGTCACGTGAGGAGCCCGGCCCCACGGGGCGCATCCGACGAACCCCCGGGCACAGGCGCGCAGGTCACCGCCCAGTAGAGTGCGCCTCTGTCGTCCCCGAGAGCCGCCCACGAACCGTCGAGGTACCCCGCAGTGACCCCCGCACGACCAGGACCGCCGTACGCCGTCACCGTCGTCGGGCTCGGCGCCGACGGCTGGCGAGGCATCCCCGACGCCTCCCGGGCCGCCCTGCGCGACGCCGAGGTCCTGATCGGGGGTCCACGCCAGCTCGACCTGCTGCCCCCGGAGTGCGCGGGCGAGCGGATCGCCTGGCCCTCGCCCCTGCGTCCCGCCGTCCCCGCCCTGCTCGCCGCACACACCGGCCGCCGCATCGCCGTCCTGGCCAGCGGGGACCCCATGTTCTACGGCATCGGCCGCGCCCTCGCCGAGGAGGCCGGTGACCGACTGCGCGTCCTTCCGCACCCCTCCTCCGTCTCGTACGCGGCGGCCCGCCTCGGCTGGCCCCTGGAGGACGTCGAGGTCGTCACGCTCGTCGGACGGCCCACGGCCCGGCTCGCCGCCGCCCTGCACGACGGACGCCGGCTGCTGGTGCTGAGCGCGGACGCCGGGACGCCCGCCGAGGTCGCCGCCCTGCTGCGGGACCGCGGCTTCGGCCCCAGCCGGATACGCGTCCTGGAGCAGCTCGGCGGAGAGAAGGAACGGACGGGCGAGGTGAGCACCGCCGACGACTGGGCGGTACGCGCGCACCCACCCGGCGACCCCCTCAACCTCGTCGCCGTCGAATGCCGTCAGAGCCCCGACGGCCTCCGGCTCGGCGCCGTCCCCGGGCTGCCGGACGAGGCGTACGAGCACGACGGACAGCTCACCAAACGGTATGTGCGCGCCGCCACACTGGCCGCGCTCGCCCCGGCCCCCGGTGAACTGCTCTGGGACGTCGGCGGCGGATCCGGCTCGATAGCGATCGAGTGGATGCGCACCCACCCCTCCTGCCGGGCCGTCACCGTCGAACGCGACCCCGTACGGGCCGCACGCATCACCCGCAACGCCGACCGGCTCGGCGTGCCCGCGCTGCGGGTCGTCACCGGTGCCGCGCCCGCCTCGCTGGCCGAACTGCCGCCGCCGGACGCAGTGTTCATCGGCGGCGGCCTGACCGCGCCCGGCCTCCTCGACGCCTGCTGGGCCGCGCTGCCCACCGGGGGACGGCTGGTCGCCAACACCGTGACCCTGGAGTCCGAGGCGTTGCTCGCCGAGGCCCACCGCCGCCACGGCGGGGAGTTGGTACGGCTCGCGGTGGCGCAGGCCGTGCCCGTCGGCGGTTTCACCGGGTGGCGGCAGGCCATGCCGGTGACCCAGTGGGCGGCACGCAAACCCTTCGCCCCCCTCGATCCCCGCGACACCGTCCACACCGCTTCGGAGGCAGACAGATGACCGTGTACTTCATCGGCGCCGGCCCTGGGGCCGCCGACCTGATCACGGTCCGCGGCGCGCGCCGGCTGGCCGCCTGCCAGGTCTGTCTGTACGCCGGCAGCCTCGTCCCCCGTGAACTGCTGGCCGAATGCCCGCCGGACGCGCGGCTCGTGGACACCGCCCGGCTCGACCTCGACCAGATCACCGCCGAACTGGTCAGTGCGCACGAGGAGGGCCACGACGTGGCGCGGCTGCACTCCGGGGACCCCTCCGTGTTCAGCGCGGTCGCCGAGCAGATGCGGCGGCTGGACGCGGCCGGTGTGCCGTACGAGGTGGTGCCGGGGGTCCCCGCGTTCGCCGCGGCGGCGGCCTCCCTGAAGCGCGAGCTGACCGTGCCGACGGTCGGTCAGACCGTCATCCTCACGCGGATCGCGCAGCGTGCCACGGCCATGCCGGACGGCGAGGACCTCGCCACGCTCGGGCGCAGCGGGGCGCTGATCGTGCTGCACCTGGCCGCACGGTACGTGGACCGTGTCGTCGAGGAGCTGTTGCCGCACTACGGCGCGGACTGTCCCGCGGCGGTCGTCGCGTATGCCTCGCGGCCTGAAGAGGTGATCATCCGGGGCACGTTGGACGAGATCGCCGGGCGGGTGAAGGAGGCGGGTGTGCTGCGCACGGCTGTGATCATGGTCGGGCGGACGCTGGGGGCTTCGCAGTTCCGGGACAGCCACCTGTACTCGCCGGGGCGGGATCGGCATGAGTGCTGAGGGTGTGGGGCGGGAGGGGCGCGTTGTCGGCTGCGGCTCCGGTGGGCTCCTCGCGCAGTTCCCCGCGCCCCTGAAAGCCGGGGCTGCGCCCCAGCCTTTTCAGGCCCGCAGGGCCTGATCTTTCAGGGGCGCGGGGAACTGCGCGGGAAGCCCCACCGGGCCCGCAGCCGACAACGCGCCCTTCCCTCAGCGCACCCCACTACGCCCCACGACCGTCCCTGCGCGGTCGACGCAGATGACGTCGACCGCGACCGGCGCCCCCCGCAGGACGGACAGCGCCTCCTCACGCGCCGCCGTCGCGACCAGGTCGCCCAGCGGTACCCCGGCCGCCGCGCACAACTGCAGCGCGGCCAGCCCGGTGTTGGCCCCGGCCACCTCCGCGGCCAGCGCCTCGTCCGCGCCGCCCCGCCGCGCGAGGTCCGCGAGGAACCCCTTGTCGACCTGGGAGCGGGCGGAGTGCAGATCGAGATGCCCGGCGGCGAGCTTGGAGAGCTTGGCGAACCCGCCGCAGATGGTCAGCCGGTCCACCGGGTGACGGCGCACGTACTTCAGGACCGCCCCCGCGAAGTCGCCCATGTCCAGCAGCGCGTCCTCCGGCAGCGCGTACTCGGCGACGACCGTCCGCTCCGACGTGGACCCCGTGCACCCGGCGACATGCCTGCGCCCGGCGGCCCGCGCCACGTCCACGCCCCGCCGGATGGAGTCGATCCACGCCGAGCAGGAGTACGGCACGACGATCCCGGTGGTACCGAGGATGGACAGGCCGCCGAGGATGCCGAGACGGGGGTTCCAGGTGGACCGGGCGATCTCCTCGCCGTTGTCCACGGAGACCGTGATCTCGACATCGCCGGTGCCCCCGTGCCGGGCCGCGACCTCGGCGACGTGGTCCCGCATCATCTGCCGGGGCACCGGGTTCACGGCCGGTTCCCCGACGGGCAGGGGCAGACCCGGACGGGTGATCGTGCCGACCCCGGGGCCCGCCCGGAAGACCACCCCGGACCCGGCGGGCAGCGGACGCACCGTGGCCCGGACCAGCGCGCCGTGCGTGACGTCCGGGTCGTCGCCCGCGTCCTTCACGATCCCCGCCATCGCACTGTCGCCGGTCAGCTCCTCGGCCGCGAGCGCGAACGCCGGGGTCTGGCCCTTCGGCAGGGTGATGGTCACCGGGTCCGGGAAGTCGCCGGTCAGCAGCGCGGTGTACGCGGCCGTCGTGGCCGCCGTCGCACAGGCACCGGTCGTCCAGCCGTGCCGCAGACCGGTGTGCTTGAGTTGGGCCGCGCGACCGCCCCGCGCCCCGTCGCCGGTCCCACCGGCATCCCGTACTTCGTCACCGCTCATGAACGGACCCGGACTCCCATGCACGTACTGATACTCGGCGGGACCACGGAGGCCCGCCGCCTGGCCGAACTGCTGCACGCCACCCCGGGCGTCCGGCTGACCAGCTCCCTCGCCGGACGCGTCGCCAGCCCCCGGCTGCCCCCGGGAGAGGTCCGCGTCGGCGGCTTCGGCGGGGCCGAGGGGCTGGCCGCCTGGCTGCGCGAGCACGGGGTGGACGCGTTCATCGACGCCACGCATCCTTTCGCCGGGACCATGAGTTTCCACGCGGCACGGGCGGCCGCCATGACCCATGTTCCCCTGCTCGCGCTGCGCCGGCCCGGCTGGGTGCCGACCGCCGGCGACGACTGGCACGACGTCGGCTCGCTGGCGGAGGCCGCGCGGCTGCTGCCCACGCTCGGGCGGCGGGTGTTCCTCACCACCGGGCGCATGGGCCTGGCCGCGTTCGCCGACCTGGACGACCTGTGGTTCCTCGTACGGTCCGTGGACGCGCCCGAGGCCCCGCACCCGGCCCGGATGGAGGTGCTGCTCGACCGGGGCCCGTTCACCCTCGCGGGGGAGCGGGACCTGCTCGGCCGCCACCACGTCGATGTCGTGGTCACGAAGGGCAGCGGGGGAGCGGCGACCGCGCCGAAGCTCACGGCCGCGAGGGAGGCGGGGCTGCCCGTGGTCGTGGTGCGCCGACCGCCCGTGCCGGAGGACGTGCCCGTGGTGCCGGACCCGGAGACGGCGGCGCATTGGGTCCGGGGGCTCCTCGACGCCCGCCGAGCCGGGCGGGCCGAAGAGCGCCCCGACGGCCGCTGACCCCGCCGGGTCGGCACACGCGTCACCGTGCGGCGACTCCAGGACCGGCGGGCGCCCAGTGCCCTTCGGCCCGGGCACCCGCGGACATGCGTGTGTCTCCGCGCCGGCCCATCCGGCCACCGCCGTCCGAGGCAGCGCCCCGCCCCGCTCATCCCTCCGGATAGCGGCGCGGCGTCCAGACGATCTCCTCGCCGTCTCCGCGCCGGACCGCCCGGGTCTGCGAGGAGCCGACCAGCAGGATCGTGCGCATGTCGACCTCGGCCGGGTCCAGCTCCGCCAGCCGTACGATCCGCACCCGCTCGCCGGGGCCGCCCACGTCGCGGGCGACGACGACCGGGGTGTCCGGCGCTCGGTGCTCCAGCAGCAGTTCGCGCGCCTTGCCCACCTGCCAGGTACGGCTGTGCGAACCGGGGTTGTAGAGGGCGAGCACCAGGTCCGCCGCGGCCGCCGCGCGCAACCGCTCGGCGATGACCTCCCACGGCTTGAGCCGGTCGGAGAGGGAGATCGTGGCGTAGTCGTGGCCGAGCGGGGCGCCCGCGCGGGCGGCGGCCGCGTTGGCGGCGGTCACCCCCGGCAGCACCCGCACCGGCACGTCCGCGTACTCCTCCTGCGAGGCGACCTCCAGCACGGCCGTCGCCATGGCGAAGACCCCCGGGTCGCCCCCGGAGACCACCGCGACCCGCCGCCCGCGCCGGGCCAGGTCGAGGGCGAACTCGGCGCGCTCCGATTCGACCCGGTTGTCCGAGCCGTGCCGCACCTGGCCCGCCCTGCGCGGCACCCGGTCCAGATAGGTGGTGTAGCCCACGAGGTCGTCGGCGCCGGCGAGCGCACCCCGTGTCTCGGGCGTCAGCCACAGCGGACCGGCCGGACCGGTCCCGACCACCACGACCTCGCCCCGCTCCCGGGCCTCGGGCCGTTCGGCGTCGACCTGGCTGGGCAGCACGGCCACCGAGAAGTACGGCACCGACTCCGGGTCCACGTCCGCCAGTTCGGCGAGTCGCTCCCCGGCCATGGTCGCCCGCTCGACATAGCGGGCCTCGCCGAGCCGCCCCGAACTCTCCAGCGCGCTCCGTACCTTGGTGAAGGTCCGGCCCAGCTTCATCACCACGGCCACGTCCGTCGCGGCGAGCCGTGCGGTCAGCTCCTCCTCGGGCAGGGTGCCCGGCAGGATCGTCAGCACCTCCTCGCCCTCGACGAGCGGCGTACCCAGACGGGCGGCGGCGGCCGACACGGACGTGACACCGGGGACGACCTCGGTGTCGTAGCGGTCCACGAGCCGCTTGTGCATGTGCATGTAGGAGCCGTAGAACATCGGGTCGCCCTCGGCGAGGACCGCGACCGTGCGCCCGGCGTCGAGATGTGCGGCCAGGCGGGCCGACGCCTCCTCGTAGAAGTCCTCCATCGCGCCCTTGTAGCCGCCCGGGTGGTCGGTGGTCTCCGTGGTCAGCGGATACATCAGCCGTTCCTCGATGTGGTCGTCGCGCAGGTGCTTCGCGGCGATCGAGCGGGCGATGGAACGGCCGTGCCGGGCGCAGTGATACGCGATCACGTCCGCCTCGGAGATGACCTCGACGGCCCGGACGGTCATCAGGGACGGGTCACCGGGGCCGAGCCCCACCCCGTACAGCTTGCCGCTCACTCTTCCTCACTCGCGATCGCGTTGAGCGCGGCTGCGGCGATGGCGCTCCCGCCACGACGGCCGCGTACGACGAGGTGCTCCAGGCCCGAGGGATGCTCCGCCAGCGCGTCCTTCGACTCGGCCGCGCCGACGAACCCGACGGGCACCCCGATGACGGCGGCGGGCCGGGGCGCGCCCTCGTCGATCATCTCCAGCAGCCGGAACAGCGCGGTGGGCGCGTTGCCGACGGCCACGACCGAGCCCTCCAGCCGGTCCCGCCACAGCTCCAGCGCGGCGGCGCTGCGCGTGGTGCCCAGCTTCGCCGCCAGCTCGGGGACCGCCGGGTCGGAGAGCGTGCACAGCACGTCGTTGTCGGCGGGCAGCCGCTTGCGGGTCACCCCACTGGCGACCATCCGCACGTCGGTGAAGATGGGCGCCCCCGCACGCAGGGCCTCACGGGCGCGGGTCACCACGTCGGGCGTGTACGCCAAGTCCCGTACGAGGTCGACCATTCCGCAGGCGTGGATCATCCGGACCGCGACCTGGCTGACGTCGGCGGGCAGGGCCGCGAGGTCCGCCTCCGCGCGGATGGTGGCGAAGGACTGGCGGTAGATCGCCGGGCCGTCCTTCTCGTAGTCGTAGGTGGTCACGGTGGTCTTCTCGCTGCTCTCGGTCGGCGTACGGGGGTCGTTCGTGCGGGTCGTGCGGGTCGTGCGGGTCGTGCGCGTTGTGTGGGTTGTGTGCGCCATCGGGTCCGTGTCGTGCGGCTTCTCGGTGGTCTAGGGGGTGATCTCCCCCAGGGCGGCGGCGAGTCGGGACGGGTCCCCATGGGGGCGGTGCGCGGGCTTCGGCCGGGGGCGGTGCGGGAGAGCTCGTAGCCGCCGCCCTCCACCGCCACCACGTCGATCCGTTCGCCCCGGGGGTGGCCGCAGCGGCGCTCACAGCCGGACCAGTACAGGGGGAGCCCCGCGCGTCCTGCCGCCGTCAGGTTCTCGGTGGCGTCCGCCCGTACGTCCGCCAGGGACTTCGCGCAGCCGGGCCGTCCGATGCAGGCGCCGACACGCAGCCAGGGGGAGCCCGGATCGGTGACGAGGCCGGTGACCGAGAGCCGGGCGAGCGCGTCGGTCGCCTGCTCCTCGCTCAGGCCCGGTACGGGCACGACGACCCCGCGCCACGGCGTCAGCCGCAGTTCACGGGACGGTGTCGCGGCCGCGAGGGCGCTCAACTCCCGCCACTGGGGAGGGGTGAGACGACCGAGGGGGGCGTGCACGCAGAGGGCGTCGCCGACGGCGCCCGGGACCGGGCCGCCCTCGGCTGCGGCCGTCGTCGTCCCGCTCTCGTCTCGCACCCGGCCCACAGAGTCGACGCCGACGGCGGTCAGCCGGTCCCGGACCCGGTCGAGCAGCCCGTCCTGGAAGGGGAGTTCGGTCACACGCCACACCCGGGCCCCGCTCTCCCGCGCCGCCTCCAGGAAAGTCTCGGCGGCGGTCAGCGCGGCACGGGCCGCGTCCTCGCCGGGGACCGCCAGGCTCTCCCCGGCCGTCCCCAGGCTCAGCAGCGCGCCACCGTCCTCGGTCGCTCGGACGGTCACGTCGGCGTCCAGCGCGGTCACATCGCCGCGCCCGTCGTCGAGCGCGAACAGGAACCGGCCCGACAACCCCCGCGCCGCCTCGCTCGCGCACAACGCGGTGTCGAGGGCGGACAGCCAGGGCCGTACGTCGCGCAGACCGCGTCCGTCGAGACCGGACAGGGGCGAGGCGACGATGTTGCGCACGCGTTCGTGCCCGGCGGACGGCAACAGTCCGGCCGCGTCCAGCGACTCGGCCAGCTCGCCCCCGCAGCCGTCGGCCAGCCCACGCAACTGGACGTTGCCGCGGGAAGTGAGGTGAAGATCACCGTCGCCGAGCCGTAGCGACGCCTCCGCGAGCGCCTCGGCCTGGCGGACGCCCAGCACACCGCCGGGCACCCGGACCCGGGCCAGCGCCCCGTCGTCCGCCGTATGCAGCCGCAGCGTCCCCGGGCAGGCGTCGCCACGGTCCCGTGTGACCGCTGTGGCCTGGGACGATGAACGCAGGGGAGGCGTGGACATGGCGGCGAGCATACCCACCGGCACAACGGACGTATCCTCCGCCCTTTTGAGGCGACCCTTACTATGCTGATCGGTGGATCATCCGATCCATCGACGCCACCCACGGCGCTAGGGTCTGTCGTCACATTCCCTAGGGGAGGAAGCCCGGTGTGAGTCCGGCGCGGTCCCGCCACTGTGAGCCCGTCCCAGGAGGGTCGGGCGAGTCAGGAACTCCCTTCCCCGTACCGCTCGGTCCGCCCGGGCCGGGGAGACTTCGATCCGACACCGCCCGGGGCGCGGACCCCGAGGAAGGCCAGCAGCCGCATGCAGCCATCGTCCGGGGAGCGCTCCGCGCAGCCCCGCATCCTGCTCCTGTCGACCTCCGACACCGACCTGCTCAGCGCCCGCGCGGCCGCCGGCCCGGTCCCCTACCGCTTCGCCAACCCCTCCCGCCTCGCGCTGGAGGACCTCCCCGTGCTCCTCGACGGCACCGACCTGGTCGTCGTACGCCTGCTCGGTGGCATCCGTGCCTGGCAGGACGGCCTCGACCTGCTGCTCGCCGACGGTCGCCCGGTCGTCGTCCTCACCGGTGAACAGGCCCCCGACGCCCAGCTGATGGCCGCCTCCACCGTCCCCGTCGGCATCGCCGCGGAGGCCCACGCCTATCTCGCGCACGGCGGCCCCGCCAACCTGGAGCAGCTGGCCCGCTTCCTCTCCGACACGGTCCTGCTCACCGGCCACGGCTTCGACGCGCCCGCGCCCGCGCCCTCCTGGGGCCCGCTGGAGCGCACCGCCCGCGCCACCGCCGACGGCCCGACCGTCGCCGTGCTCTACTACCGCGCCCACCACATGAGCGGCAACACCGCCTTCGTGGACGCCCTGTGCGGGGCGATCGAGGACAAGGGCGCCCGCGCGCTCCCGCTCTACGTGGCGTCGCTGCGGGCCCCCGAACCCGAGCTGATCGAGGAACTCCGCGCCGCCGACGCCATCGTGACCACCGTCCTCGCCGCGGGCGGCACCAAGCCCGCCGAGGCCTCGGCGGGCGGCGACGACGAGTCCTGGGACGCGGGCGCCCTGACCGGCCTCGACGTGCCGATCCTCCAGGCCCTGTGCCTGACAGGCTCGCGGTCCGTCTGGGAGGAGAACGACGAGGGCGTCTCCCCGCTCGACGCGGCCAGCCAGATCGCCGTCCCCGAGTTCGACGGCCGCCTGATCACCGTTCCGTTCTCCTTCAAGGAGATCGACGAGGACGGCCTCCCGGCCTACGTCCCCGACCCCGAGCGCGCCGCCCGCGTCGCCGGGATCGCCGTACGCCACGCGCGCCTGCGCCACATCGCAGGCGCCGACAAGCGCCTCGCGCTCGTCCTCTCCGCCTACCCGACCAAGCACTCCCGCATCGGCAACGCGGTCGGCCTCGACACCCCCGCCAGCGCCGTCGCCCTGCTGCGCCGACTGCGCGAGGAGGGCTACGACTTCGGGACCGACGCCGAGGTGCCGGGCCTGGCCTCCGGCGACGGCGACGAGCTGATCCGCGCGCTGATCGAGGCGGGCGGCCACGACCAGGACTGGCTGACCGAGGAGCAGTTGGCCCGCAACCCGGTCCGTATCCCGGCCGCCGACTACCGCCGCTGGTACGCCGAACTCCCCGAGGAACTGCGCACGGCCGTCGAGGAGCACTGGGGGCCGGCGCCCGGCGAGATGTTCGTCGACCGCAGCGCCAACCCGGAGGGCGACATCGTCCTCGCGGCGCTGCGCTTCGGCAATCTGCTGATCCTCATCCAGCCGCCGCGCGGCTTCGGCGAGAACCCGATCGCGATCTACCACGACCCGGACCTCCCGCCCTCGCACCACTACCTCGCCGCCTACCGCTGGATCGCGGCCCGCGCCGACGACGGTGGCTTCGGCGCCGACGCGATGATCCACCTCGGCAAGCACGGCAACCTGGAATGGCTGCCCGGCAAGAACGCGGGCCTCTCGGCGGCCTGCGGCCCGGACGCCGCTCTGGGAGACCTGCCCCTGGTCTATCCCTTCCTGGTCAACGACCCGGGCGAGGGCACCCAGGCAAAGCGCCGCGTCCACGCCACGCTCGTCGACCACCTCGTGCCGCCGATGGCCCGCGCCGACTCCTACGGCGACATCGCGCGCCTGGAGCAACTCCTCGACGAGTACGCCCAGATCTCCTCCATGGACCCGGCGAAGCTCCCCGCGATCCGCGCCCAGATCTGGACCCTCATCCAGGCCGCCAAGCTCGACCACGACCTGGGCCTGAACGACCGCCCCGAGGACGACGGCTTCGACGACTTCCTGCTGCACGTCGACGGCTGGCTGTGCGAGGTCAAGGACGCCCAGATCCGCGACGGCCTGCACGTCCTCGGCACCCCGCCGGGCGGTGCCGACCGCGTCAACCTGGTCCTCGCCATCCTGCGCGCCCGCCAGATCTGGGGCGGCACCCAGGCTCTGCCCGGCCTGCGCGAGGCACTCGGCCTCGACGAGTCCGCCGCGACCCGCACCACCGCCGACGAGGCGGAGGCGAAGGCCCGCGCCCTGGTCGAGCGGATGGAGGAGCTGGGCTGGGACCCGGACTCCGTACCGGACGAGCACGGTGAACAGGTCACGGCCATCCTGGAGTTCGCCGCCCGCGAGGTCGTGCCCCGGCTCGCGGCGACCACGGCCGAACTCGACCACACCGTCCACGCCCTCGACGGCGGCTTCGTCCCGGCCGGCCCCTCGGGCTCCCCGCTCCGCGGCCTGGTCAACGTCCTGCCGACCGGCCGGAACTTCTACTCCGTCGACCCCAAGGCCGTCCCCTCCCGCCTCGCCTGGGAGACCGGCCAGGCCCTCGCCGACTCCCTGCTGGAGCGCTACCGCGCCGACAACGGCGAATGGCCCACCTCCGTCGGCCTCTCGCTGTGGGGCACCAGCGCCATGCGCACGGCCGGCGACGACGTGGCCGAGGCCCTCGCCCTGCTCGGCGTCCGCCCGGTCTGGGACGACGCCTCGCGCCGGGTGACCGGACTGGAGGCCGTCCCGGCCGAGGAGTTGGGCCGTCCCCGGGTCGACGTCACCCTGCGCATCTCGGGCTTCTTCCGCGACGCGTTCCCGCACACCATCGGCCTGCTGGACGACGCCGTACGGCTGGCCGCGTCGCTCGACGAGCCGGCCCAGGTCAACCACGTCCGGGCCCACGTCCAGGCCGACCTGGCGGCCCACGGGGACGAACGCCGGGCCACCACCCGGATCTTCGGCTCCCGCCCCGGCACGTACGGCGCCGGACTGCTCCAGCTCATCGACTCCCGGGACTGGCGCACCGACGCGGACCTCGCCGAGGTCTACACGGTCTGGGGCGGCTACGCCTACGGCCGGGAGCTGGACGGCCGCCCGGCCCGCGAGGAGATGGAGACGGCGTACAAGCGGATCGAGGTGGCCGCGAAGAACACGGACACCCGCGAGCACGACATCGCCGACTCCGACGACTACTTCCAGTACCACGGAGGCATGGTGGCCACGGTCCGCGCGCTGCGCGGCACGGCCCCCGAGGCGTACATCGGCGATTCCACCCGCCCGGAGACGGTCCGCACCCGCACCCTGGTGGAGGAGACGTCCCGGGTCTTCCGGGCCCGCGTCGTCAACCCCAAGTGGATCGAGGCGATGCGCCGCCACGGCTACAAGGGTGCCTTCGAACTCGCCGCCACCGTCGACTACCTGTTCGGCTACGACGCCACCACGGGTGTGATCGCCGACTGGATGTACGACAAGCTCACCGAGACCTACGTCCTGGACGAGACCAACCGAGAGTTCCTCCAGCAGGCCAACCCCTGGGCCCTGCACGGCATCGCCGAGCGGCTCCTGGAGGCGGAGTCGCGCGGGATGTGGGAGAAGCCCGACCCGGCGGTGCTGGAGGCGCTGCGCCAGGTGTACCTGGAGACGGAGGGCGACCTGGAGGGCGGCGACAGCTGACGACGGCGCGGGGGTGCGGGGCGGTCCACCGCGCCCCGCACCTGTGCCTCGGCAGTCTGCTGGCCCGTACCGAGATCCGCATCATGTTCGAGGAGCTGATCCCACGCCTCGCCGACTGCCGGTCGAGGTGACCTTCGCCTGGGCGTCGGCGGTACCCCAGCTCCTTGGTGATGCGGTCCCGCATGAACGCGGACGACTCCTTCGCCCGCGTCCCGGTCCACCTCGCCCTGGCCGATGTCCAGGTGCTGGTGGATCGGCGCGCGGTGCGGTGCGTGGTCACCCACCCGACCGGAGCGGGCACAGGATGTCGGGTGGGGCGGGGTGGCCGCTTCCTAGCGTGGTGGTCGAAAGGAAGGAGGCCGGGGTGCTGGAGCGGCTCAACCAGGCCATGGAGCACATCGAACGCCATCTCGATCAGCCGATCGAGGTGGCGGACCTGGCACGGATCGCGGTGACGTCGGAGTACCACCTGCGGCGGCTCTTCTCGGCGCTCGCGGGCATGCCGCTGTCGGAGTACGTCCGACGGCGGCGGCTGACCGTGGCCGGTGCCGAGGTGCTGGCCGACGAGCGGACGCTGCTGGAGATCGCGGTGCGCTACGGCTACGGCTCCGGAGAGGCGTTCGCACGGGCGTTCCGCGCCCTGCACGGCGTCGGCCCCGGGGAGGCCCGGCGGACCGGTGCGAGCCTGCGGTCGCAGCCCCGGATGTCCTTCCGTCTCGTCGTCGAAGGGAGCAGCAGCATGCGATACCGAGTCATGGAGAAGGAGGAGTTCCGGGTGGTCGGGAGGAAGGCCCGGGTCCCGCTCGTGCACGAGGGGATGAACCCGGCGATCGCCGACTTCATCCGGGGCCTCGGAAAGGAGACGCTCGACCGGATCGAGAGCCTGTCCGACCAGGAGCCGAGGGGGATCGTCGCGATCAGCGACAATCTCGACGCCAGTCGTGCCGAGGGCACCGAGCTCGACTACTTCCACGGGGCGGTGACGCGAGCCGCCGCCCCCGAGGACATGGACGAGCTCGTCGTCCCGGCCGGCACCTGGGCGGTCTTCGAGAACTCCGGGCCCTTCCCGCAGGCGCTGCAGCATCTGTGGCGGGACGTGTTCACCCAGTGGTTCCCGTCCACCCCGTACCGGAGCCGTCCGGGCCCCGAGATCCTGCGGACCAGGCTCTCGCCCGACGCGGCGCGGGCCGACGCGGAGCTGTGGATCCCGGTGGAGCGGGCCTCCCTCTGAGCGCCGGCGCGCGGCGACTTCACGCCGTCGTGCGCCCGCCCCCGCCTCTCGTCCGCCGGTGGCATGGAACGCCGTCGACCTGAGATGGGGCCACGAGGCGATCGTCGTGGGGCGGGCCTCGGCGGACTCGCGGGCACGCTGGACACGGCCCGCGCGCAGAAGGTGCTCGCGGGAGAGCCGCCCTTCGTGGAGGAGGAGGCGGACGTGGCGGACCACTGGGCGTCGGGCATGGCTCCACGCGAGGCCGTGGTCGGACTCCGCGGACCCGTCGAGGCGCCGGCCGAGCCGGGCAAGGACCGGCCCGCGCGGGCGACTTGAGCGACCTGGGCGGCGGGCCCCGGTCGGTCCTCCCCGTCCGTCGGAGCGCCACCGCCTAGGGGGTGTTTCGAAAGTCCCGCACAGCACCCACGGCGCCCGGCACGCACTCTCGCCGCACCGGCCGAAACCCCAAGTACGTCCAGTACGAGGGCTTTCGTCCGGCACGCCGAGAGCACGCACCGGACACCGCGGGCACCGCACAGGACTTTCGAAACACCCCCTAGTAGTGCGTCGCTGCTTAGTTGTGGCGTGTCTGGTTGGGAGGCTGGTGTCTGGTGGGTTCCTCCTTCCCTTTTGCCGGACAGGACTGTCGTCATGGGTTCACAGAAGAAGCGGCCGGTCAGGTTGACACCGCAGGATCGTGAGGAGTTGGTCCGGGTGACCACCACGGGTGTTCGTGGGGCCTCGATGATCATGCGTGCGCGTGTACTGCTAGCACTGGACACCTCGGTGGGAGACGTGGATCCCAAGGCGGTGATCGCGGCCCGGCTCGGCGTCTCCGGTGAGACGTTACGGCTGGTCGCCAAGCGTTTCGCCGAGACCGGTGGCGATGTGCACGCCACGATCGCGCGGAAGAAGCGCGACCTCCCACCGGTGCCCTCGCCGGTGACCGGCGAGGTCGAAGCCCGGCTGATCGCGATGGCGTGCTCACAGCCACCCCAGGGCCATACCCGGTGGTCGCTGCGGCTGCTGGAGAAACATGTCGCGCTGGCCGAGGACATCCCCGATCTGGACCACTCCACCATCGGGCGGGTCTTAAAAAAACGGAACTGCGCCCTCACCTGAGAAAGTGCTGGACCATCCCACCCCGGGCGAACGCGGAGTTCGCGGCCCGGATGGAAGACGTGCTGGCCGTCTATGCCCGGCCCTACGACCCGGCACGTCCGGTGGTGTGCATGGACGAGAAGCCCTACCAGCTCCTCGGCGATGCCCGCGACCCACTCCCGGCCCGCCCTGGTCACGACGCCCGCCAGGACAGCGAGTACATCCGCTGCGGCACGTCCTCGATCTTCGTGTGGGTCGAACCCCTGCGCGGGTGGCGTCGCGTTCAGGCACTGTCCCGGCGGACCCGGATCGACTGGGTAAGCCAGGTCAAACAGTTACTGAGCGTGGACTACCCCGACGCCGAGACCGTGGTGCTGGTGATGGACAACCTCAACACCCACAACATCGCCTCGTTGTACGAGGCGTTCGAACCCGAAGAGGCATTCGCCCTGGCCCAACGCCTCGAGATCCACCACACGCCCAAGCACGGGTCATGGCTCAACATCGCCGAGATCGAACTCTCCGCACTGACCCGGCAATGCCTCGACCGCCGGA
Source organism: Streptomyces sp. MNU76 (assembly GCF_020982545.1). Lineage (GTDB taxonomy): Bacteria > Actinomycetota > Actinomycetes > Streptomycetales > Streptomycetaceae > Streptomyces. Next base: position 548,565 of record NZ_JAJKLK010000024.1, read on the forward strand.
TCAGCGACCTCGACACCCTCAACACCGAACTCTCAGCCTGGCAGAACGCCACCAACACCGACCAGCGTCAGGTGAACTGGCAGTTCACCACCCACGACGCACGCATCAAACTGCGCCACCTCTATCCCAAAAACTAGCCGCGACAGTCTACTAGTAGGGCTCCGTTACGTCTGTCTGTCGGTCCTGTTTGGGGGAACGCTGAAGGTGTGGACGCACATGAAGTGAACCGGGCTCGGGCGACGTTGGCGTTATTCGTGGCTGACGTGTTCGCGTCGGTGCCGCGTAAGGATCAGCGGGCGAAGGGCGACTGCTACCTGCGGGGACTGATGCTGGACGGACGGCGGAAGTCGATCCAGCCGATGGCGGAACGGCTGCCCGACGGCAACGAGCAGAACCTGCAGCAGTTCGTGAACCAGTCGACGTGGGATCCGGTGCCGGTGCGGCGGCGGATCGCCCAGCGGATGGTGCCGAGAATCGGCCCGGAGGCGTGGGCGGTCGATGACGTGTCGTTCCCCAAAGGACGGGAAGATGTCGGTGGCGGTCGCGCGCCAGTACTGCGGGGCGCTGGGCAAGCGGGCCAACTGCCAGGTCGCGGTGAGTGTGCACGCGGTCTCCGACACCGCGTCCTGTCCGCTGCAGTGGCGGCTGTTCGTGCCCGAGGAGTGGGCGGACGATGCGGTGCGGCGGCAGAAGACCGGGATACCGCAGGAGGTCGGGCACCGGGAGAAGTGGCGTCTGGCCCTGGACATCCTCGACGAGCTGGCCGGGTGGGGTCTGGTGCCGCCGGTGCTGGTCGCCGACGCCGGCTACGGGCAGAACGCCGACTTCCGCGACGGTCTGAGCGAGCGGGGCATCGGCTATGTCGTGGCGGTCCGTTCGGACGTGACGGTCCACCCGCACGACGTGCGGCCCACCGCCCCGGCCTGGTCCGGGAACGGTCGCAGGCCGCAGCCCCGCTACCGGGACAAGCCGTCCTCGGTGGCAGCGCTGGCTCAGGAGCACGGACGGCAGGCGTTCACCGAGGTGACCTGGCGTGAAGGCTCCCGCGGGCCGATGCACTCACGCTTTCTGGCGCTGCGGGTGCGGCCGGCCGGGGTGAGGGCCCGCCGTCTGGCCCAAGCCGCCGCCACTGCCGAGCACGGCCACTGGGACGGTGTCCTGCCCGAGGTGACGCTGCTGGTCGAATGGCCCCAGGACGCCGAAGCACCCACCGACTACTGGCTGTCCAACCTGCCCGCCGACACACCGATCACCGAACTGGTCCGCCTGTCCAAGATCCGCTGGCGCATCGAGCACGATTACCGGGAACTCAAGCACGGCCTCGGCCTGGACCACTTCGAGGGCCGCTCCTGGAACGGCTGGCACCACCACGTCACCCTGGTCACCGCCGCCCACGCCTTCCTCACCGAACAGCGCCTGTCCCCAAAAGCCGATACAGCGGACTCACCCTCTACCAGATCCTCGACGCCATCCAGGACCTGCTGAACTGCTGGACCGGCACCTGCACCACCTGCCACCGCCCGCTGCCCAGAACATCCACCACCAGCCAGAACCCAAGAGCCAGAGCAACCTAACGGAGCCCTACTAGAAGGCTCATGAAGATCTTGGGTTTTGGCCCTGCCGCGTCAGCGGCAGGGCCAGACTCGTCTTGTGGCGATGGGCGAGTGGGTCGGCGAGACCGTCGGGCCGGACGTGTGGGAAACCTGCCGGGATCTGATCCCGGCCGGGAGCGTGTTCGCGTTCCTGGCCGAGCATCGCGGCGAGTTGTTCCCGGCTGAGATGTTCGCGGACATGTACCCGTCGGTGAACGGACGGCCGAGCATGCCGCCACAAATCCTGGCCGCCGCGATCACCTTGCAGGCCCTGCACGGGCTGTCGGACTTCGAGACGGTCCAGGAACTGCGGTGCGACCTGCGCTGGAAGGCCGCATGCGGCCTGGGACTTCACGACATGGCATTCGACCCGTCGCTGCTGGCCTACTTCCGCCGCCGGCCGCTCCGCCCGCCCGAACCGGATCTTCGACGCCGTGCGCGAGGTCGTGAAAGCCACCGGCGTCCTCAAGGGCAAGCACCGCCGGGCACTGGACTCCACCGTGCTGGACGACGCGGTCGCCACCCAGGACACCGTCACCCAGATCATCGCCGCCGTCCGCGCGGTGATCCGCGAGGTCCCCGGCGCCGACGCAGTCGCCGCTGCCCAGTGCACCGCGCACGACTACACCGACCCCGGCAAGCCCCGCATCGCCTGGAACGACGAGCAGGCCCGCGCCGAACTGGTCGACGCCCTGGTCACAGACGCTGCGGCTGCTGGGCCACCTGCCCGAACAGCAACTCTCGGAGAAAGCCGCGAACGCGGTGGGCATTCTGGCCCTGGTCGTAAGCCGGGACGTCGAGCCCGCCGAGGACTCCGACGGCCGCGACGGACGCTGGCGCATCACCCGGGGCACCGCCCCAACCGGATGGTCTCCACCACCGATCCAGAAGCCCGGCACGTCCACAAGACGCGCAGCCACCAGCAGGACGGCTTCAAGGCCCACCTGGCCATCGAGCCCGAGACCGGCTTATACACCGCGGTCGCCCTGCGGCCCGGCTCCGGAGCCGAACACCACGAGGCCGCCGTCGGTCTGGACCTGCTTGCCGACGAGGACAACCCGCTGGACGTCTTCGGCGACACCGCCTACTCCACCGGCGATGTCCGCCAGACCCTCCACGGGCCGGGCACCAGCTGTTCCTCAAACCCGCCCGCTGCGGCCTGCCGTCCCCGGCGGCTTCACCCTCGACGACTTCGCCATCGACACCGAAACGGCCGTCGTGACCTGCCCGGCCGGACACACCGTCGCCCTGTCCGACCCCGGCGGGCAGGCACCACCAACGCAAAGCCTCTTTCGGGGACCTATGCGCCGGATGCCACCTGCGCGAGCGGTGCACCAAAGCCAGGGCCGGACGCATCCTGACCATCCGGCCCCACCACAACCTCCAGACAGCCGCTCGCCGCCAGGCCGCCACCGACCCCGGCTGGCGGGCCGACTACCGCCGCTGGCGGCCCGGTCGAACGCGCCGTCGCCTGGCTCGTCCACCACGGCAACCGGCGCCTGCGCTACCGCGGCACCATCAAGAACGACACCTGGCTCCACACCCGAGCCGCCGCCCTCAACCTCCGCCGACTGATCAACCTCGGACTCACCCACACCAGTGGCACCTGGCACATCGCACCGGCCACTACATGACCACAGGGGTTGTCCGGCCTGGCGGCCGGACAACCCTCACCAAGATCTTCATCGAACTTCTAGTAGGGCTCCGTTACGTCTGTCTGTCGGTCCTGTTTGGGGGAACGCTGAAGGTGTGGACGCACATGAAGTGAACCGGGCTCGGGCGACGTTGGCGTTATTCGTGGCTGACGTGTTCGCGTCGGTGCCGCGTAAGGATCAGCGGGCGAAGGGCGACTGCTACCTGCGGGGACTGATGCTGGACGGACGGCGGAAGTCGATCCAGCCGATGGCGGAACGGCTGCCCGACGGCAACGAGCAGAACCTGCAGCAGTTCGTGAACCAGTCGACGTGGGATCCGGTGCCGGTGCGGCGGCGGATCGCCCAGCGGATGGTGCCGAGAATCGGCCCGGAGGCGTGGGCGGTCGATGACGTGTCGTTCCCCAAGGACGGGAAGATGTCGGTGGCGGTCGCGCGCCAGTACTGCGGGGCGCTGGGCAAGCGGGCCAACTGCCAGGTCGCGGTGAGTGTGCACGCGGTCTCCGACACCGCGTCCTGTCCGCTGCAGTGGCGGCTGTTCGTGCCCGAGGAGAGTGGGCGGACGATGCGGTGCGGCGGCAGAAGACCGGGATACCGCAGGAGGTCGGGCACCGGGAGAAGTGGCGTCTGGCCCTGGACATCCTCGATGAGCTGGCCGGGTGGGGTCTGGTGCCGCCGGTGGTGGTGGCCGACGCCGGCTACGGGCAGAACGCCGACTTCCGCGACGGTCTGAGCGAGCGGGGCATCGGCTATGTCGTGGCGGTCCGTTCGGACGTGACGGTCCACCCGCACGACGTGCGGCCCACCGCCCGGCCTGGTCCGGGAACGGTCGCAGGCCGCAGCCCGCTACCGGGACAAGCCGTCCTCGGTGGCAGCGCTGGCTCAGGAGCACGGACGGCAGGCGTTCACCGAGGTGACCTGGCGTGAAGGCTCCCGCGGGCCGATGCACTCACGCTTTCTGGCGCTGCGGGTGCGGTAGGCCGGGGTGAGGGCCGCCGTCTGGCCCAAGCCGCCGCCACTGCCGAGCACGGCCACTGGGACGGTGTCCTGCCCGAGGTGACGCTGCTGGTCGAATGGCCCCAGGACGCCGAAGCACCCACCGACTACTGGCTGTCCAACCTGCCCGCCGACACACCGATCACCGAACTGGTCCGCCTGTCCAAGATCCGCTGGCGCATCGAGCACGATTACCGGGAACTCAAGCACGGCCTCGGCCTGGACCACTTCGAGGGCCGCTCCTGGAACGGCTGGCACCACCACGTCACCCTGGTCACCGCCGCCCACGCCTTCCTCACCGAACAGCGCCTGTCCCCAAAGCCGATACAGCGGACTCACCCTCTACCAGATCCTCGACGCCATCCAGGACCTGCTGAACTGCTGGACCGGCACCTGCACCACCTGCCACCGCCCGCTGCCCAGAACATCCACCACCAGCCAGAACCCAAGGCCAGAGCAACCTAACGGGCCTACTAGTAGTGCGTCGCTGCTTAGTTGTGGCGTGTCTGGTTGGGAGGCTGGTGTCTGGTGGGTTCCTCCTTCCCTTTTGCCGGACAGGACTGTCGTCATGGGTTCACAGAAGAAGCGGCCGGTCAGGTTGACACCGCAGGATCGTGAGGAGTTGGTCCGGGTGACCACCACGGGTGTTCGTGGGGCCTCGATGATCATGCGTGCGCGTGTACTGCTAGCACTGGACACCTCGGTGGGAGACGTGGATCCCAAGGCGGTGATCGCGGCCCGGCTCGGCGTCTCCGGTGAGACGTTACGGCTGGTCGCCAAGCGTTTCGCCGAGACCGGTGGCGATGTGCACGCCACGATCGCGCGGAAGAAGCGCGACCTCCCACCGGTGCCCTCGCCGGTGACCGGCGAGGTCGAAGCCCGGCTGATCGCGATGGCGTGCTCACAGCCACCCCAGGGCCATACCCGGTGGTCGCTGCGGCTGCTGGAGAAACATGTCGCGCTGGCCGAGGACATCCCCGATCTGGACCACTCCACCATCGGGCGGGTCTTAAAAAAACGGAACTGCGCCCTCACCTGAGAAAGTGCTGGACCATCCCACCCCGGGCGAACGCGGAGTTCGCGGCCCGGATGGAAGACGTGCTGGCCGTCTATGCCCGGCCCTACGACCCGGCACGTCCGGTGGTGTGCA
>NZ_JAJKLK010000025.1 GCF_020982545.1 Streptomyces sp. MNU76
CTACCAGGTCAAACAGTTACTGAGCGTGGACTACCCCCGACGCCGAGACCGTGGTGCTGGTGATGGACAACCCCAACACCCACAACATCGCCTCGTTGTACGAGGCGTTCGAACCCGAAGAGGCATTCGCCCTGGCCCAACGCCTCGAGATCCACCACACGCCCAAGCACGGGTCATGGCTCAACATCGCCGAGATCGAACTCTCCGCACTGACCCGGCAATGCCTCGACCGCCGGATCAGCGACCTCGACACCCTCAACACCGAACTCTCAGCCTGGCAGAACGCCACCAACACCGACCAGCGTCAGGTGAACTGGCAGTTCACCACCCACGACGCACGCATCAAACTGCGCCACCTCTATCCCAAAAACTAGCCGCGACAGTCTACTAGTAGGGCTCCGTTACGTCTGTCTGTCGGTCCTGTTTGGGGGAACGCTGAAGGTGTGGACGCACATGAAGTGAACCGGGCTCGGGCGACGTTGGCGTTATTCGTGGCTGACGTGTTCGCGTCGGTGCCGCGCGTAAGGATCAGCGGGCGAAGGGCGACTGCTACCTGCGGGGACTGATGCTGGACGGACGGCGGAAGTCGATCCAGCCGATGGCGGAACGGCTGCCCGGACGGCAACGAGCAGAACCTGCAGCAGTTCGTGAACCAGTCGACGTGGGATCCGGTGCCGGTGCGGCGGCGGATCGCCCAGCGGATGGTGCCGAGAATCGGCCCGGAGGCGTGGGCGGTCGATGACGTGTCGTTCCCCAAGGACGGAAGATGTCGGTGGCGGTCGCGCGCCAGTACTGCGGGCGCTGGGCAAGCGGGCCAACTGCCAGGTCGCGGTGAGTGTGCACGCGGTCTCCGACACCGCGTCCTGTCCGCTGCAGTGGCGGCTGTTCGTGCCCGAGGAGTGGGCGGACGATGCGGTGCGGCGGCAGAAGACCGGGATACCGCAGGAGGTCGGGCACCGGGAGAAGTGGCGTCTGGCCCTGGACATCCTCGACGAGCTGGCCGGGTGGGGTCTGGTGCCGCCGGTGCTGGTCGCCGACGCCGCTACGGGCAGAACGCCGACTTCCGCGACGGTCTGAGCGAGCGGGGCATCGGCTATGTCGTGGCGGTCCGTTCGGACGTGACGGTCCACCCGCACGACGTGCGGCCCACCGCCCCGGCCTGGTCCGGGAACGGTCGCAGGCCGCAGCCCCGCTACCGGGACAAGCCGTCCCTCGGCAGCGCTGGCTCAGGAGCACGGACGGCAGGCGTTCACCGAGGTGACCTGGCGTGAAGGCTCCCGCGGGCCGATGCACTCACGCTTTCTGGCGCTGCGGGTGCGGGCGGCCGGGTGAGGGGCCCGCCGTCTGGCCCGCCGCCGCCACTGCCGAGCACGGCCACTGGGACGGTGTCCTGCCCGAGGTGACGCTGCTGGTCGAATGGCCCCAGGACGCCGAAGCACCCACCGACTACTGGCTGTCCAACCTGCCCGCCGACACACCGATCACCGAACTGGTCCGCCTGTCCAAGATCCGCTGGCGCATCGAGCACGATTACCGGGAACTCAAGCACGGCCTCGGCCTGGACCACTTCGAGGGCCGCTCCTGGAACGGCTGGCACCACCACGTCACCCTGGTCACCGCCGCCCACGCCTTCCTCACCGAACAGCGCCTGTCCCCAAAAGCCGATACAGCGGACTCACCCTCTACCAGATCCTCGACGCCATCCAGGACCTGCTGAACTGCTGGACCGGCACCTGCACCACCTGCCACCGCCCGCTGCCCAGAACATCCACCACCAGCCAGAACCCAAGAGCCAGAGCAACCTAACGGAGCCCTACTAGAAGGCTCATGAAGATCTTGGGTTTTGGCCCTGCCGCGTCAGCGGCAGGGCCAGACTCGTCTTGTGGCGATGGGCGAGTGGGTCGGCGAGACCGTCGGGCCGGACGTGTGGGAAACCTGCCGGGATCTGATCCCGGCCGGGAGCGTGTTCGCGTTCCTGGCCGAGCATCGCGGCGAGTTGTTCCCGGCTGAGATGTTCGCGGACATGTACCCGTCGGTGAACGGACGGCCGAGCATGCCGCCACAAATCCTGGCCGCCGCGATCACCTTGCAGGCCCTGCACGGGCTGTCGGACTTCGAGACGGTCCAGGAACTGCGGTGCGACCTGCGCTGGAAGGCCGCATGCGGCCTGGGACTTCACGACATGGCATTCGACCCGTCGCTGCTGGCCTACTTCCGCCGCCGGCTGTCCCGCTCCGCCCGCCCGAACCGGATCTTCGACGCCGTGCGCGAGGTCGTGAAAGCCACCGGCGTCCTCAAGGGCAAGCACCGCCGGGCACTGGACTCCACCGTGCTGGACGACGCGGTCGCCACCCAGGACACCGTCACCCAGATCATCGCCGCCGTCCGCGCGGTGATCCGCGAGGTCCCCGGCGCCGACGCAGTCGCCGCTGCCCAGTGCACCGCGCACGACTACACCGACCCCGGCAAGCCCCGCATCGCCTGGAACGACGAGCAGGCCCGCGCCGAACTGGTCGACGCCCTGGTCACAGACGCGCTGCGGCTGCTGGGCCACCTGCCCGAACAGCAACTCTCGGAGAAAGCCGCGAACGCGGTGGGCATTCTGGCCCTGGTCGCCGGCCAGGACGTCGAGCCCGCCGAGGACTCCGACGGCCGCGACGGACGCTGGCGCATCACCCGGGGCACCGCCCCCAACCGGATGGTCTCCACCACCGATCCAGAAGCCCGGCACGTCCACAAGACGCGCAGCCACCAGCAGGACGGCTTCAAGGCCCACCTGGCCATCGAGCCCGAGACCGGCTTATACACCGCGGTCGCCCTGCGGCCCGGCTCCGGAGCCGAACACCACGAGGCCGCCGTCGGTCTGGACCTGCTTGCCGACGAGGACAACCCGCTGGACGTCTTCGGCGACACCGCCTACTCCACCGGCGATGTCCGCCAGACCCTCCACGAGGCCGGGCACCAGCTGTTCCTCAAACCCGCCCCGCTGCGGCCTGCCGTCCCCGGCGGCTTCACCCTCGACGACTTCGCCATCGACACCGAAACGGCCGTCGTGACCTGCCCGGCCGGACACACCGTCGCCCTGTCCGACCCCGGCGGGCAGCACCACCAACGCAAAGCCTCTTTCGGGGACCTATGCGCCGGATGCCACCTGCGCGAGCGGTGCACCAAAGCCAGGGCCGGACGCATCCTGACCATCCGGCCCCACCACAACCTCCAGACAGCCGCTCGCCGCCAGGCCGCCACCGACCCCGGCTGGCAGGCCGACTACCGCCGCTGGCGGCCCCCGGTCGAACGCGCCGTCGCCTGGCTCGTCCACCACGGCAACCGGCGCCTGCGCTACCGCGGCACCATCAAGAACGACACCTGGCTCCACACCCGAGCCGCCGCCCTCAACCTCCGCCGACTGATCAACCTCGGACTCACCCACACCAGTGGCACCTGGCACATCGCACCGGCCACTACATGACCACAGGGGTTGTCCGGCCTGGCGGCCGGACAACCCTCACCAAGATCTTCATCGAACTTCTAGTAGGGCTCCGTTACGTCTGTCTGTCGGTCCTGTTTGGGGGAACGCTGAAGGTGTGGACGCACATGAAGTGAACCGGGCTCGGGCGACGTTGGCGTTATTCGTGGCTGACGTGTTCGCGTCGGTGCCGCGTAAGGATCAGCGGGCGAAGGGCGACTGCTACCTGCGGGGACTGATGCTGGACGGACGGCGGAAGTCGATCCAGCCGATGGCGGAACGGCTGCCCGACGGCAACGAGCAGAACCTGCAGCAGTTCGTGAACCAGTCGACGTGGGATCCGGTGCCGGTGCGGCGGCGGATCGCCCAGCGGATGGTGCCGAGAATCGGCCCGGAGGCGTGGGCGGTCGATGACGTGTCGTTCCCCAAGGACGGGAAGATGTCGGTGGCGGTCGCGCGCCAGTACTGCGGGGCGCTGGGCAAGCGGGCCAACTGCCAGGTCGCGGTGAGTGTGCACGCGGTCTCCGACACCGCGTCCTGTCCGCTGCAGTGGCGGCTGTTCGTGCCCGAGGAGTGGGCGGACGATGCGGTGCGGCGGCAGAAGACCGGGATACCGCAGGAGGTCGGGCACCGGGAGAAGTGGCGTCTGGCCCTGGACATCCTCGATGAGCTGGCCGGGTGGGGTCTGGTGCCGCCGGTGGTGGTGGCCGACGCCGGCTACGGGCAGAACGCCGACTTCCGCGACGGTCTGAGCGAGCGGGGCATCGGCTATGTCGTGGCGGTCCGTTCGGACGTGACGGTCCACCCGCACGACGTGCGGCCCACCGCCCCGGCCTGGTCCGGGAACGGTCGCAGGCCGCAGCCCCGCTACCGGGACAAGCCGTCCTCGGTGGCAGCGCTGGCTCAGGAGCACGGACGGCAGGCGTTCACCGAGGTGACCTGGCGTGAAGGCTCCCGCGGGCCGATGCACTCACGCTTTCTGGCGCTGCGGGTGCGGCCGGCCGGGGTGAGGGCCCGCCGTCTGGCCCAAGCCGCCGCCACTGCCGAGCACGGCCACTGGGACGGTGTCCTGCCCGAGGTGACGCTGCTGGTCGAATGGCCCCAGGACGCCGAAGCACCCACCGACTACTGGCTGTCCAACCTGCCCGCCGACACACCGATCACCGAACTGGTCCGCCTGTCCAAGATCCGCTGGCGCATCGAGCACGATTACCGGGAACTCAAGCACGGCCTCGGCCTGGACCACTTCGAGGGCCGCTCCTGGAACGGCTGGCACCACCACGTCACCCTGGTCACCGCCGCCCACGCCTTCCTCACCGAACAGCGCCTGTCCCCAAAAGCCGATACAGCGGACTCACCCTCTACCAGATCCTCGACGCCATCCAGGACCTGCTGAACTGCTGGACCGGCACCTGCACCACCTGCCACCGCCCGCTGCCCAGAACATCCACCACCAGCCAGAACCCAAGAGCCAGAGCAACCTAACGGAGCCCTACTAGTAGTGCGTCGCTGCTTAGTTGTGGCGTGTCTGGTTGGGAGGCTGGTGTCTGGTGGGTTCCTCCTTCCCTTTGCCGGACAGGACTGTCGTCATGGGTTCACAGAAGAAGCGGCCGGTCAGGTTGACACCGCAGGATCGTGAGGAGTTGGTCCGGGTGACCACCACGGGTGTTCGTGGGGCCTCGATGATCATGCGTGCGCGTGTACTGCTAGCACTGGACACCTCGGTGGGAGACGTGGATCCCAAGGCGGTGATCGCGGCCCGGCTCGGCGTCTCCGGTGAGACGTTACGGCTGGTCGCCAAGCGTTTCGCCGAGACCGGTGGCGATGTGCACGCCACGATCGCGCGGAAGAAGCGCGACCTCCCACCGGTGCCCTCGCCGGTGACCGGCGAGGTCGAAGCCCGGCTGATCGCGATGGCGTGCTCACAGCCACCCCAGGGCCATACCCGGTGGTCGCTGCGGCTGCTGGAGAAACATGTCGCGCTGGCCGAGGACATCCCCGATCTGGACCACTCCACCATCGGGCGGGTCTTAAAAAAACGGAACTGCGCCCTCACCTGAGAAAGTGCTGGACCATCCCACCCCGGGCGAACGCGGAGTTCGCGGCCCGGATGGAAGACGTGCTGGCCGTCTATGCCCGGCCCTACGACCCGGCACGTCCGGTGGTGTGCATGGACGAGAAGCCCTACCAGCTCCTCGGCGATGCCCGCGACCCACTCCCGGCCCGCCCTGGTCACGACGCCCGCCAGGACAGCGAGTACATCCGCTGCGGCACGTCCTCGATCTTCGTGTGGGTCGAACCCCTGCGCGGGTGGCGTCGCGTTCAGGCACTGTCCCGGCGGACCCGGATCGACTGGGCCGCCAGGTCAAACAGTTACTGAGCGTGGACTACCCCGACGCCGAGACCGTGGTGCTGGTGATGGACAACCTCAACACCCACAACATCGCCTCGTTGTACGAGGCGTTCGAACCCGAAGAGGCATTCGCCCTGGCCCAACGCCTCGAGATCCACCACACGCCCAAGCACGGGTCATGGCTCAACATCGCCGAGATCGAACTCTCCGCACTGACCCGGCAATGCCTCGACCGCCGGATCAGCGACCTCGACACCCTCAACACCGAACTCTCAGCCTGGCAGAACGCCACCAACACCGACCAGCGTCAGGTGAACTGGCAGTTCACCACCCACGACGCACGCATCAAACTGCGCCACCTCTATCCCAAAAACTAGCCGCGACAGTCTACTAGGGCAGCGGGCCCAGGAAGCGGATGTGGGGTCCTTCGTCGGGGCCGGTGGCGGTGACGGTGGCCCGTACGCCGTAGACGTCGGCGATCAGGGACTCGGTGAGGACGTCGTGCGGGGTCCCGGCGGCCACCACGCGGCCCTGCCGCAGTACGACGAGTCGGTCGCAGTACATGGCGGCGAGGTTCAGGTCGTGCAGGGCGACGACGCTGGTCAGACGGAGTTCGCGGATCAGGGTCAGCAGGGCGAGCTGGTGCTGGATGTCGAGGTGGTTGGTGGGCTCGTCCAGGAGGAGTTCGCTCGGCTCCTGGGCGAGGGCGCGGGCGATCTGGACCCGCTGGCGCTCACCGCCCGACAGGGTGTGCCAGGACCGGCGGGCCTTGTCGGCCAGACCCGTGCGGGCCAGGGCCGTGCGGACGGCCTCCTCGTCGGCTCGCGAGGCGGGCGACCACGCTCGGCGGTGCGGGACACGGGCAGCCGTACGGCGTCCTGGACTGTCAACTCGAC
>NZ_JAJKLK010000026.1 GCF_020982545.1 Streptomyces sp. MNU76
CCGGCCCGCCCCTGGTCACGACGCCCGCCAGGGACACGCGCGAGTTTACATCCGCTGCGGCACTCGATCTTCGTGTGGGTCGAACCCTGCGCGGGTGGCGTCGCGTTCAGGCACTGTCCCGGCGGACCCGGATCGACTGGGCCTGGCCAGGTCAAACAGTTACTGAGCGTGGACTACCCCGACGCCGAGACCGTGGTGCTGGTGATGGACAACCTCAACACCCACAACATCGCCTCGTTGTACGAGGCGTTCGAACCGAAGAGGCATTCGCCCTGGCCCAACGCCCGGATCCACCACACGCCCAAGCACGGGTCATGGCTCAACATCGCCGAGATCGAACTCTCCGCACTGACCCGGCAATGCCTCGACCGCCGGATCAGCGACCTCGACACCCTCAACACCGAACTCTCAGCCTGGCAGAACGCCACCAACACCGACCAGCGTCAGGTGAACTGGCAGTTCACCACCCACGACGCACGCATCAAACTGCGCCACCTCTATCCCAAAAACTAGCCGCGACAGTCTACTAGGGCAGCGGGCCCAGGAAGCGGATGTGGGGTCCTTCGTCGGGGCCGGTGGCGGTGACGGTGGCCCGTACGCCGTAGACGTCGGCGATCAGGGACTCGGTGAGGACGTCGTGCGGGGTCCCGGCGGCCACCACGCGGCCCTGCCGCAGTACGACGAGTCGGTCGCAGTACATGGCGGCGAGGTTCAGGTCGTGCAGGGCGACGACGCTGGTCAGACGGAGTTCGCGGATCAGGGTCAGCAGGGCGAGCTGGTGCTGGATGTCGAGGTGGTTGGTGGGCTCGTCCAGGAGGAGTTCGCTCGGCTCCTGGGCGAGGGCGCGGGCGATCTGGACCCGCTGGCGCTCACCGCCCGACAGGGTGTGCCAGGACCGGCGGGCCTTGTCGGCCAGACCCGTGCGGGCCAGGGCCGTGCGGACGGCCTCCTCGTCGGCTCGCGAGGCGGGCGACCACGCTCGGCGGTGCGGGACACGGCCCAGCCGTACGGCGTCCTGGACTGTCAACTCGACCTGGGTGTCAGCCTGTTGGGCCACAACGGCGATCCGCCGGGCGACCGCCCGGCGGCCCACCCGGTCCAGTGGACGGTCGTCGAGGGTGACGACCCCCGAGGCGGGCGCGAGGACCCCGGCGAGCAGACGCAGCAGGGTGGACTTGCCCGAGCCGTTGGGGCCGAGCAGACCGGTGACGGTGCCGGGCCGGGGCGCCACGCTGACCCCGTCCAGGATCAGCGTGCCGTCGGCGGTCCGGGACACCCGCTCGGCGCGCAGCCCGGGGGAGGCGCTGGAGGCGGTGTCGGTCATCGGGCGCTCCTGGTCCGGTACATGATGGCAACGAACGCCGGGACGCCGATGAGGGACGTCACCACCCCGACCGGCACCTCCTGCGGGTCCAGGACGGTACGGGCGAGGGTGTCGACCCACACCAGGAACACGGCCCCGGCCAGTGCGGAGGCCGGCAGGAGCCGACCGTGGCCGGAGCCGGTCAGTGCGCGTGCGGCGTGCGGCAGCACCAGGCCGACGAAGCCGATGGCCCCCGCCGAGGCGACCAGGGCGGCCGTGAGCAGGGCGGTGGCGCACAGCAGGACGAGCCGGACGCGGGCCACGGAGACGCCGAGCGAGGCCGCCGCGTCCTGCCCGAACGCGAACGCGTCCAGCGCGTGGCTGTGCCCCAGGCAGACCAGCAGCACCGCCACCAGCACCACCAGGCACACCGTCACATCCGTCCAGTCGGCACCGCTGAGCGAGCCGAGCAGCCAGAACAGCACCGCGCGGGTCGTCTCGGCGTCGGCCGCGGTCATCACGATGAAGGAGGTGAGCGCGGAGAACAGTTGCATGGCCGCGACCCCGACCAGCACCACCCGGTCGGTGGTGCCGCCGAGGGTGTGGCTGAGCAGCAGCACGAGGCCGAAGGAGGCCACCGCGCCCAGGAACGCGCCGCCGGAGACCGACAGCGCGCCGCCTCCCGCGCCGAGCACGACGACCACGACCGCGCCGGTCGACGCGCCGGAGGAGACACCGAGCACGAAGGGGTCGGCGAGCGGGTTGCGCAGCAGGGACTGCATCACCGCGCCGCACACGGCCAGTCCGGCCCCGCACACGGCGGCCAGCAGGGTGCGCGGCAATCGTAGGTTCCACACGATGCCGTCCCGGATGGGCGTCAACTCCGTGTGCCCCCAGCCGAGATGGGCCACCACCGTGGACCAGACGTCGACCACATCGATGTCGGCCGGCCCGATGGTGATCGCGAGGGCGACGGACAGACACAGCACCGCGCCCCCGGCCGACCATGCCGACCCCCACCACAGCCCCCGACCGACGGCTCCCGCCGCAGCCGCCCGGCGCGCCACGGCAGGGGCCGACGTTCCGGTCACCTCGTCGGCCACCGGTTGCGTGTCGGCCACCGGTTTCGTGTCGGGTTCCGGGGCCGTCATCCCGTGAGGCCGTACTCGCGCAGCGCAGTCGCGAGCTTCTCCACGCCCTCGACGGTGCGGATCGTGGGGTTCATGGCCTGGCCCGGCAGCCTTACGTACCGCTTCTCGCGCACCGCCGTCATGTTCCGGGTGACCGGGTCGGACTCCAGGAACTCGATCTTCTTCGTGGCGGTCTCGGCCGTCTGCTGCTTGCGGACCAGGTCCCCGATGACGAGGACGTCCGGGTCGCGGTCGGCGACGGTCTCCCAGTTGACCTGGGGCCACTCCGCGTCGGTGTCGTCGAAGACGTTCTTCGCGCCCAGTTCACGGGTGATGATCCCGGGGGCGCCGCAGCACCCGGCGAGGTACGGGGACTGGTCATTGGCGAACCAGTACAGGACGGTGACCCCACGCGCGTCGAGTCCGGCGGTCGCCTTCCTGACCCGGGACCTCAGCTCGGCCACCAGCTTCTCGCCGCGCTCCTCGACCCCGAAGATCCGGGCCAGATCGCGGACTTCGTCGTAGACCGTCTCCATGGTCAGCGGCTCGGTGCGGACGCCGTCGCCGTCCCCGCTGTTGTCCTTGCCCACACAGTCCGACGGCGACAGATACGTGGGCACGCCGAGCTTCTCGAACTCCTCCCGGGTCGCCACCCCGCCCTTGCCGAGCGTGGAGGCGAACGAGGAGACGACGAGGTCGGGTTCGGCGTCGAGGACCTTCTCGAAGGAGGGCGCGTCATCGGCGAGCCGGGGCACCTTCGCGTTGGCCTTCTCGAGCCCCTTCGGCAGCGGATCGGTCCAGGTGGCGGTGCCCACCACACGGTCGGCGAGCCCGAGGGAGAGCAAGATCTCGGTCGTGCCCTGGTTGAGGGAGACGGCGCGCTCGGGCGGGCTGTCGACCCGCACCTCGCGCCCGCAGTTGTCGAGCGTCACCGGATGACCGGCGGATTCGCCCGGCACCGGACCGCGGCCCGGCGACGCTGTGGAACCGGAGCCCCCGCAGCCGGTCAGTACCAGGGCACCGGCGGTCAGGAACAGGACGGCATGGCGGACGGGGCGTGCGAGCGGCACGGGACTTCCTTCGGCGTCGAGGGCTCATGCGCGAAGCCCGGTCGTACGGTGCTTCCCCGGGCACCCCTCGGTGCCGGGGACCGCCAGCAGGTCTTCGGACTCGGGGTCACCCGGACGAGACGCCTTCCCGGACCGCGATCGTGACCGCCGTCCAGTGGCTGTTGTCCCGCCCGTCACCCTCACCGCTGCGCGTCAGCTCCGGATTCACACCGGATTCCCTGACCCGTACGCGCACTGCTGTGTGCGCACATGGGTTCGACTGGCGTCGGCAAGCTATCACACGCGCTTCCGAGGACCCGTCAGGTCGCGGGCTTCCAGCCCGGGAGCGTCGGCAGGACCTTCTCGGCGACACGGAACAGCGCCGCGTCGTCCGGAATCTGGGAGTCCTGGCGGTAGATGACGAGTTCGAAGGTGCTGCCGCTGTCCTTCGGGTCGGTCGCGACCAGCAGCTGCCGGGCGACGCCGCCGGGAGCGGACTCCGGGTCGCTGCCGTCGAGGCGGAACGAGATGCCGATGGTCCGGCCCGAGTACAGGGCCGCCGTGTGTCCGAGGACCTTCCTGGTCTCGGCGCCGGAGCCCAGATAGCCGACCGCCTCGGCGACCGGGAGGTCCTCGTACGATGCCGAGAGCTCCACGGTGTACGTGTCGAGTTCGACGGTCGCCTCGGGGGTGACGGTCTTGGTGCCGTCGAACCAGGTGGACTCGTTCTCGCTGCCCGAGGCGATGACCGCCTGCTCGGTGGGCGTCCCGAGGAGCTCCGGCAGGTCGGCGCGGTTCAGCGCGGTGCACAGCTGTGCACCGGAGACCTTGCCTGGTGCCGCCGGAGTGGGGTCGGCCGACGACGACGAGCAGACGGCCGGCTCCCGGGCCTCGGGGGTCGTGTCGAGGAGGTCGCCCAGCAACCACAATCCGCCCAGCAGTACACCGACGGTCGCCACGGCCGAGACCACCTGGCCGCCCGTACTCATCTCCTTCGCCGAGCCGCGTCGCGCACCGGCCCCGGGACCCGTTTCCGGATCGGCCCCATGCCCCGTCGCCGGAACCGCTGCCGAGTCCGCTGCCGAGTCCGTTTCCGTATCCGCTCTCGAACCCGCTCCGGAATCGGCGAAATCGTCGGCCATGTCCCCCGTGCCCCCACCTTGATGTGCACACGCCTGACGCGCGCCGGGGGAGCCTAACCGGTGATCGTCGCGAGGGGGAAACGATATTCCGCGCAGGCGTGAAGCAGGGCTCCCGAGGGGAGACCGAGACCCGGTGCGCGCCCTGCCCGGGGGCCGTAGCGGTCCACGAGAGGAAGGAACGCCATGTCCGTGCAGGACTCTCCCTCGGTGTCGCCGTCGTCGGCACCGGCCGGATGGGCGCCGACCATGTGCGCAGGATCTCCGAGGTGATCAGCGGCGCCCATGTGGCGGCCGTCGTCGACCTCGACACCGACCGGGCCCGGGCGATCGCCGAAGGCGTCGAGGGGTGCGCGGCCTGCGGCGACACCCCCGAGGCACTGGCCGCCCCCGGCGTAGGCGCCGTCCTCGTCGCCTCACCGGGCCCCGCGCACGAGGCGGACGTGCTCGCCGCCCTCGCCCACGACCTGCGTGTGCTGCGTGAGAAGCCCCTAATGGGAGTTGCCGGGTCCAGGTGGGCTTCATACGCCGCTGCCAGGTGCGGGCCGAGGCCGTCTGCGAGGACGGCACGGCCCGCATCGGCGACGGACACGACATGCTCGTCAACGCGGCGGGCCGCTGGGGCGGCACCGTCACGCCGAGCTGCCGCGAACGGTTCGAGGACGCCTACGGCCGACAGGTCCAGGCCTGGGTGGACGCCACCCGGCGCGGCGAGGTCACCGGACCCGGCACCTGGGACGGGTACGCCGTCGCCGCGGTCTCCGAGGCGGCCGTCCGCGCTCAGACCGAGGGCGTCCGCACGGAGGTGGAACTCGTCGAACGCCCCGCCCTCCCCAGCTGACCGACGGACGTCGACCATCGCCCCCCCGGGGGGACCCGTCAACGCCGTCACCGTCACAGACATGTGATGTCTCACCTCGGATCAACCGGTATCCAGTGGCGCAAAACAGAAAAATGGCATTGCCCTGCAAGGCTATTCATCACTGTGTGACCGTTGACAGTGATGGTCCGCATGCCTGAGGTTCGTGGTTATGTCGCAATCGATCAGCAGGCGCACGTTGATGGCCGGTGCCACGGCCGTCGTCGCGGCCACCGGGGCCGACGACGCGTTCGCGGCCGGGGGTTCACCGACCGCCCCGAGGGCCTACACCCCGACCTGGGAGTCCGTGAACCGGCACCCCGCCGCCCCCGAGTGGTTCCGGGACGCCAAGTTCGGCATCTACTTCCACTGGGGGGCGTTCAGCGTCCCGGCGTACGACAGCGAGTGGTATCCGCGCAACATGTACAACCCTGAGGAGCGGGCCCATCGGCACCACGTCGCCACGTACGGGGACCCGGCCGACTGGCCGTACCACCGGTTCATCGACGGGGCCGACGATCTCGCGGGCCGCCATGTGGAGTTCGCGCCGAAGCTCAAGTCGGCGGGCGGGAACTTCGACCCCGACGAATGGGCCCGGCTCTTCGTCGACGCGGGCGCGCGGTTCGCCGGGCCGGTGGCCGAGCATCACGACGGCTACTCGATGTGGGACAGCCGGGTCAACGAGTGGAACTCCGTGGCCAAGGGGCCGCGCCTGGACCTGCTGAAGCTCTTCACCGACGCCATCCGCGCCAGGAAGCTGAGGCTCCTGGTCGCCATGCACCACGCGTACAACCACACCGGCTTCTTCGAGTTCGCGCCCCCGCAGTCCGACCCCAGCCTCAAGAAGCTGTACGGGCAGTTGAGTCCGGAGGCGGAGAACCAGCTCTGGTACGACAAGCTCAAGGAGGTCGTCGACCGGTCCCGGCCCGACATCCTGTGGCAGGACTGGCGGCTCGACCACATCGACGAGACGCGGCGGCTGAACTTCCTGTCGTACTACTTCAACCAGGCCGACAAGTGGGGCAAGGAGGTCGTCGCCACCTACAAGGACGGCTTCAACAGCCATGGTTCGGTGTTCGACTACGAGCGCGGCGGCCCCGCCGACCTCACCGCGCCCTACTGGCTGACCGACGACAGCATCTCCGACTCCAGCTGGTGCTACACCGAGGGCATCGGCTACTACTCGCTCGCGCAGATGCTGCACTCGTTCGTCGACCGCGTCAGCAAGAACGGCACCGTGCTGCTCAACATCGCTCCGCAGGCCGACGGCACCATCCCGCAGGGCCAGCGCGACCTCCTGCTCGGCATCGGCGACTACCTGAAGCGCTTCGGCGAGTCGATCTACGGTACCCGCGCCTGGACCGCGTACGGCGAGGGGCCCACCAAGATGGGCGGCGGCTCCTTCACCCGGCCCACCGCCGGCACTCCGCAGGACATCCGCTTCACCCGGAACAAGGCGGGCACCGTCCTGTACGCGACGGTCCTCGGCTGGCCCGGCCGTTCGCTGACGCTCAGGACGCTCGGCTCGGACCGGATCGACCTGGACTCGCTGGCCTCGGTACGCCTCCTCGACGCCACGGCCGGTACGTACATCGACCTCGACACCCCGGTCCAGGGACCGACCGGACTGAAGGTGACCCTTCCCCCGACGGCCCCCTTCGAGGCCCCCGCCTACGTCCTCAAGTTCCGCTTCTCCGGCCGGATCCCGGTCCTGCGGCCCGCCACCGGAGCCCTGGTCTTCGAGGACAGCCGCTACCGCGGTGACGGCGCCGTCCTGGCCCTCGGCGAACACACGGCCGAACAGCTCGGCCTCGCCGGCCTGGCGCCGGGCACCCTCGCCTCCCTGAAGCTCGCCCCGGGCCACGAGCTGGTCGGCTACTCCGGCGACGACTTCACCGGCAGGTCGTGGACGTTCACCGAGGACACCGCACGGGTCCGGAACCGGATCACCTCGCTGAAGGTGACGCTCGCTCCGTCCGCCTGGTTCCGGATCACCAACGTCACCAACGGACTCGCCCTGGACGGCGGGGGAGACGTCCCCGTCGGCGCCGACCTGAAGCAGGGGACGTGGGACGGCTCCACCGGCCTGCAGTGGCACGCCGTGTACGTCGGCGACGGCTACTACAAGCTGGTGAACCGGGCCAACGGCCTGGTCGCCGACGGCCGCGGCGCCACCGGCGAGGGCGCTCCCGTGAAGCAGGCGGTCTGGCACGGCGGCCCCGACCAGCAGTGGCTGATCACCCACCGCGGCGACGGCCGCCACTCCCTCGCCAACCGCACCACGAAACTCGTCCTCGACGGCGGCGGGAACGTCCCCTCCGGTTCGCCCGCCAAACAGTGGACCTGGGGCACCAGCACCAACCTTTTGTGGACCTTCACCGAGGTCTGACGCCCGCTCACGCCCGGTCGGACAGATCGAGCAGCACCTTGGAGGCGACCGTACGGTCCCGAGCGGTCTCGAAGGCGGCGACGGACGCCTCCAGCGGGAAGGTGTGCGTGACGACCGGATCGACAGGGAGGCCCTGGGCCAGCAGGGACAGGGCCTCGTCGAACTCGGTGTCGAAGCGGAAGGAACCCCGCAGCTCCAGCTCACGGGTGACCGCCACATTGCCGAGGTCGTCGGGCCGGTCCGCCCGTGCGGTGGCGGTCGCGCCCACCTCGGTCGCGATCCGCAGCGGCATTGCGTGCAGATCGCAGGCGACGACCTCGGCGGCGCCCGCGTGCCGCAGGGCCGCCACGACCAGACAGCCGAGTGGACAACACACGCGTGCATGGGGGCTCCTTGGGGCATCGGCGGGGTCTCAGGACGGACAGCATGCCGCCGTCGACGTACAGCAGCCGGCCGTTCACGAAGTCGGAAGCGGGGGAGGAGAGGAACAGCAGGGCACCGACCAGGTCCTCCACCCTGCCCCGGCGTCCGCCCGCGCACCCAGGAGCTGAACTCCTCGTCGGCGACCAGCGCGGAGGTCGGCTCGGTGTCGAAGGAGCCGGGGCCGATGCCGTTGACCTGGATGCCGTGCGGCCCGAGGTCGGCGCACATGCCCTTGGTCAGCATCTTCAGGCCGCCCTTGGTCGCCGCGTAGGGCGCGATGCCGGGGCGTACCGCCTCGCTCTGCAGCGAGCAGATGTCGCGCCCCGACGGCACCGTCTTCGCCGCCCTGTCCACCGCCGCGCCCGCCTTCCGCCGCAGCATGGACGACCTGGTCGCCATGGTGCCGCTGCTGCGGTCGGCGGCGGCCGAGCTGGGCTTCCGGCTGCCGATCCGTTGACCGGAGCTCCCCGTCCGGGGTGAACTGCCTTGCTGTGGCGGTGAGTTCACGGCGGAGAGGGCTGACGGACATGGGAGAGCCGGACCGGAGGCGCACAGGACCGCTCGACGGGAGGACCGCGCTGGTCACCGGGGCCGGCACCGGCATCGGCCGGGCGACCGCCCTGATGCTCGCCGAGGAGGGCGCGACCGTGGTCCTGGTCGGACGACGGCCCCATGTCCTCGCCGAGGTGGCCGCCGTCGTCGCGGACGCCGGGGGCACGGCGTTCGCCCACCCGGCCCACGTCGAGGACGCCGACGAGGTGCGGGAGCTGATCCGCTGGACCCGGGAGACGGCCGGCCCCGTGGACGTCCTCGTCAACAACGCCGGTGCGGCCGGCCGGGTCGGTGACGTCCGCCGGCTCGGCGAGGACGAGTGGCATGCCGTGGTCGACGTCAACCTCACCGCGGTCTATCTGCTCACCCGGGCCGTCCTCCCGGACATGCTGGAGCGCGGGGGCGGCTCGATCATCACGATCTCCTCGCTCGCCGCCGTACGGCCCACGCCCCTCGGCGGAGCCCCCTACGGCGCGGCGAAGGCGGGCGTGCGCAACTTCATGGCCTATCTGCGCAACACCTACGGCGACGACCTGGTCCGGGCCACCTGCGTCCTGCCGGGCGAGGTCGACACCCCGGTCCTGGACAGCCGCCCGGACCCACCGAGCGTGCAGCGACGGGCCGCCATGGTGAGACCGGAGGACGTGGCCCGCGCCGTCGTGCTGTGCGCCACGCTCCCCGCGCGCACGGTCGTCGAGGAACTCTTCATCGCCCCCACGCGGTCGGGGCGGCCGGCGGGCCGACCGGGGTGAGGGCCGCCGCGGCCGTCTTGAACATCGGCTGCTCAGGGGCCGGGTCCCAGGCGGTGAGGGTGGTCTCGTTCGCCGCACGGGGCGGTGACTTCTCGTCCGGGTCGATCCCGGAGGGCGTGTCCCAGTAGCCGTGGTGGAACGGCGCTCCGCGGGCGGGCGGGTGCCCGGGCACGGGGTCGGCCGGCGGCGGCCGGGGTGCACGCGAAACGACCGGGCCGGCCCCGTGAGGAGCCGGCCCGGTCGCTGTGCTCGGGTCGATCGGACCAGGTCGGTCCAGAGGACCTGGTCCGATCGGATCGGGACGATCAGACCAGGTCGAACCGGTCGAGGTCGGAGACCTTGGCCCAGGCCGCGACGAAGTCCTTCACGAACTTCTCCTTGGCGTCGTCGCTCGCGTAGACCTCGGCGAGGGCACGGAGCTCGGAGTTGGAGCCGAAGACCAGGTCGGCGCGGGTGCCGGTCCACTTGACCTCACCGGTGTCCGCGTCACGGCCCTCGAAGAAGGTCTGGTCGGCGGAGGTGGACTTCCAGGTCGTGCCCAGGTCGAGCAGGTTGACGAAGAAGTCGTTGGTGAGCACGCCCGGGGTGTCGGTGAAGACGCCGTGCGTGGACTGGGCGTGGTTGGCGCCCAGGACGCGCAGACCACCGACGAGGACCGTCAGCTCGGGGGCGCTCAGCGAGAGCAGGTTCGCCCGGTCGATCAGCAGGTACTCGGCGGGCAGGCGGTTGCCCTTGCCCTGGTAGTTGCGGAAACCGTCGGCCGCAGGCTCCAGCGCCGCGAACGACTCGGCGTCCGTGTGCTCCTCGGTCGCGTCCACCCGGCCCGGGGTGAAGGGCACCTCGACCGGGTACCCGGCGTCCTTGGCGGCCTTCTCAACCGCGGCGGCACCGCCGAGGACGATCAGGTCGGCCAGGGAGACCTTCTTGGCACCGGAGTTGAACTCCGCCTGGACGCCCTCCAGGACGCTCAGGACGTGACGCAGGTCGTCCGGGTTGTTGACCTCCCAGCCGCGCTGGGGCTCCAGGCGGATCCGGGCACCGTTGGCGCCGCCGCGCTTGTCGCTGGAGCGGAAGGTGGAGGCCGACGCCCACGCGGTGGACACCAGCTGCGAGACCGACAGACCCGAGGCGAGCAGCTTGGTCTTGAGCGCCGCGATGTCGGCGGCGTCGATGATCTCGCCCTCGGCCGCCGGCAGCGGGTCCTGCCAGATCAGGGTCTCCGCCGGGACCTCCGGGCCGAGGTACAGCGACTTCGGGCCCATGTCACGGTGGGTCAGCTTGAACCAGGCGCGGGCGAAGGCGTCCGCGAACTGGTCGGGGTTCTCGTGGAAGCGCTTGGAGATCTCGCCGTAGATCGGGTCGAAGCGCAACGAGAGGTCGGTGGTGAGCATCGTGGGGAGCTTCTTGGCGTCGCTGTGGGCGTCGGGGATGATCGCCTGCGCGTCCTTGGCCACCCACTGGTTGGCGCCGGCGGGGCTCTGGGTGAGCTCCCACTCGTAGCCGAAGAGGATGTCGAAGAAGTCGTTGCTCCACTGGGTCGGCTTGGTGGTCCAGGTGACCTCCAGGCCGGAGGTGATGGCGTCGCCGCCCTTGCCGGTGCCGTAGGTGGACTTCCAGCCGAGGCCCTGCTGCTCCATGGTGGCGGCCTCGGGGTCGTCGCCCACGTTGTCCGCGGGGCCGGCGCCGTGGGTCTTGCCGAAGGTGTGGCCACCGGCGATGAGGGCGACGGTCTCCTCGTCGTTCATCGCCATGCGACGGAAGGTCTCACGGATGTCGCGGGCCGCGGCGAGCGGGTCCGGGTTGCCGTTGGGGCCCTCCGGGTTGACGTAGATCAGACCCATCTGGACGGCGCCGAGCGGGTTCTCCAGCTCGCGGTCGCCGCTGTAGCGCTGGTCGTCCAGCCAGGTGGTCTCGGGACCCCAGTAGACGTCCTCGTCGGCCTCCCACACGTCGGCGCGGCCGCCGGCGAAGCCGAAGGTCTCGAAGCCCATCTGTTCCAGGGCGACGTTACCGGTGAGGATCATGAGGTCGGCCCAGGAGATGGCCTGGCCGTACTTCTTCTTCACCGGCCACAGCAGACGGCGGGCCTTGTCCAGGTTGCCGTTGTCCGGCCAGCTGTTCAGCGGCGCGAAGCGCTGCTGGCCGCGACCGCCACCGCCGCGGCCGTCGTGGATGCGGTAGGTGCCGGCGCTGTGCCAGGCCATGCGGACCATCAGCGGGCCGTAGTTGCCGAAGTCGGCGGGCCACCAGTCCTGCGAGGTGGTCAGCACCTCCGCGATGTCCTGTTTCACGGCCGCGAGGTCGAGGTTGTTGAACGCCTCGGCGTAGTCGAACGACTCACCGAGGGGGTTCGCGACGACCGGGTCCTTGGCGAGGATCTTCAGGTTGAGCCGCTCCGGCCACCACTGACGGTTCCCGCCGCCCTGGGTCGGGTGCGCGGCGCGCCCGTGAGCGACCGGGCAGCCTCCCGTCTCCTCGGGCTTCGCGTCGGTGACGATCGCGTCGTGGTTCTCAGTCATGGGAGTCCTTCCGGAACTGGTGGATCACGGTGCTGAACTGCTGGCTTCGGAACATGGGGGGCACAGGCCCCAGTAGATGACCTCGGCCTCGTCGATCGCGAAGCCGCGGTCGTCGGAGGCGGTCAGGCACGGGGCGTGCCCGACCGCGCAGTCGACGTCGACCACGACACCGCAACTGCGGCACACGAGGTGGTGGTGGTTGTCCCCGACGCGCCCCTCGTACAGGGCCGGGCTGCCGGGTGGTTCGAGGCGGCGTACGAGCCCCGCGCCGGCGAGCGCGTTCAGGGCCTCGTACACGGCCTGGAGCGAGATGTGGCCCACGCGATCGCGCACGCCCGCGGCGATCGCTTCGACGCCGAGGTGGTCGCCGTCCCGGACGGTCTCGAGCAGCGCCACGCGCGCGGCCGTCACCCGCAGGCCGGCACCGCGCAGCTCCTCGGCGGTGTTCGGGGGCTGGGATGCGGTCATGGCGACCAACCTACCCCCATAAACACGAACAGTTCAAGAAAACGAACCAACCAAGTTTCAGTGGTGTGCCGGCCACCGTCCGTAGCCGCTCAGGCAGGGCCCCCGAACCCCGCCCACCTGCGGCTGGGGCGATCGAATCAGCCCAAGGTGAGCAGCAGGATCGCGATCACGGCTCCGACGAGCCCTGCCGTCTGCCGGAAGTTCACCCGTTCGTGGAGCAGGGTCAGTCCGAGGACCGTGGGCACGGCCGGATACAGGGACGCCAGGACGACCACCACGGACACCATCTGCCGCTGGGCCGCCCAGAGGTAGAGGAGCAACGCGAGCGCGGCCCCCGCCCCGATGGCCACCGCCGACGCCCACACCGCCGCCGCTGCCGGAACCGTCCGGCCCGCCGCCACAGCCCGGGACGAGCAGGAGCACCGCCGCCGCCCGCCCCGCCACCACCGGCCACACCCGCTGCCCGTACCGGCCTGGGCCAGCCCGAGGTACTGCACCGCCACCCCCAGGCCGGCGACCAGCCCGTCCAGGGCCCCCGGCCGGTTCCGCCCGGTCGTCGGGCCCTCCGCCGTACGACACCAGCCACGGCGCCGACACCGTGACGCAGATGCCCAGCCACGCCGCGGCGGCGGGCCGGTCACCGAGGAGGACGACCCCGCACAGCACGGACAGCGCCACCCCGGTGAGCGCGCTGACCGGCACCACCACGGTCATGGCGCTCCGGCTCAGCCCCCGGTTGAGATACGTCATCGCGATCCCGCTCCCGACCCCGGAGAGCGCACCCCAGCCCGCCGACCAAGTCGACGATGCCGTACAGCGCGGCGGACGTGAGCGCGAGAAAGGCGGCCATGGGTCCGTGGGTGCCCGAAGGGAGCCGGTCCATGGTGCATCGCGACGGCAGGAGGGGTACTCGGAAGCGGTCCCGGTTCCGCCCGAGGAGGTGTCCCCGGATGAGTCCCGTCGAGCACGCGAGCCCCACGAAGGCCCGCTCACCGGGCCCGCGGGCCTACGACGCCGAGCCGTTCCTCCCGAGCCGCGGCGGGCTCCCCGCCCACCGCACGGCCGCGGCCGACTGCCGGGGCTGTCCCCTGTACGAGGACGCCACGAGGACCGTCTTCGGCAAGGGGGACGGGTCCGCCCGGCTCCTGCTCGTCGGTGAGCAGCCGGGGGACCAGGAGGACCGGCAGGGCGAGCCCTTCGTGGGCCCCGCCGGGCGGCTGCTGCGGCGCGCCCTCGACGAGGCCGGGATCGACTGGGACACGACCTATGTGACCAACGCGGTCAAGCACTTCAAGTTCACCCGGCCCCCGGGCGGCGGCAAACGCCGGATCCACAAGGCGCCCGACCTGCGTGAGGTCGCCGCCTGCCGCCCCTGGCTGCTCGCCGAACTCCGCCTCGTCCGGCCCGAGATCGTGGTGGCCCTCGGCGCCACCGCCGGCAAGGCACTGCTCGGCGGCTCGTTCCGGGTCACCAAGGACCGCGGCACACTGCTGCCCCTGCCCACGGACGGGTCGCCGGGGCCGTACGTGGTCGCCACCCTGCACCCCTCCGCCGTACTCCGCGCCGACGACCGCGACGCCGCCTACGCGGGACTGGTGTCCGACCTCAGGGTGGCCGCCGAGGCGCTGGCCAACACCTCCTAGTCCCGGCCGCCGTCCCCGGTCACCAGGACCACCTCCAGGGTGCGCGGGCCGTGCACGCCCTCCACCCGGTCCAGTTCGATGTCGCTGGTGGCGGACGGGCCCGAGATCCACGTCAACGGGCGGGCCGGGTCGAGGAGTTCGAGTGCCTGCGGCACCGACGACACGACCTGATCCGGTACACGGACGACGCAGACGTGATGGTCGGGCACGAGCGTGATCCGGCGGCGGCCCTGGCCGGGGGAGCCGTCCAGCACGATCGTGCCGGTCTCGGCGATGGCGAGGGCGCAGGCCGTGACGACACTGTCGACCCGGTCCAACTCGTGCGCGGTGCTCTCGCCCCGGTCCGGTACCCGCGTCAGATCGGTCGCCGACAGCCAGTCCTCGCGCAGCCCCGACGGCACCAGCACAGAGTTGGAGCCGTGCGCGCGCAACAGCCCGGCGATCACCTGCGCGAGCCCTGCCGCGTCGGTGCGGTGGACGAGCGCCCGGTAGTCCGCCAGGTTCTCCGCCAGCAACTCCACCGTCTCGTCGGCGCTCAGCCGGCCGTGCTCACGGAGATAGTCCCGTTGCACGGCCCGCTCGTACGGAATGTCGTCCCGTCGTACGTCGGCGAGGGCGCGTCGCACCCGGCCCAGGATCAGATCCCTGCTGCTCATTTCACGTCCTCCTTGCCGCCGTTGGTCCGCTGCCACCAGTCCCGGAACGGCTCGGCGGGCAGCGCGGGAAGGTCCCGGGTGCCGCTCCAGGCCCTGCCGGGGCCCGGCAGGGTACGGGGGTGGAAGCGGCGCGTGTGGGACGCGAGCCGCTGCCCGGTACGCAGCGCGCCGGGGTGGCTGAACGCCCACCGGGCCGCGCGCATCGCCGCCCGCTCGGCCGCGTGCCCCTTCGCGGGCTTGAGCACGACCTTGTTGCCGCCTTCCGTCACCGGGCCGCCCTGCGCCACCCGCTCCCGCAGGTGCACCAGCACCTCCGGGATGTCGATGGCGACCGGACACACCTCGTAGCAGGCGCCGCACAGCGACGAGGCGTACGGCAGCGAGGAGTCGATCTCGCTTCCCGTGCCCCGGAGTTGAGGGCTGAGGATGGCGCCGATCGGGCCCGGGTACACCGAGCCGTAGGCATGGCCGCCCGCCCGCTCGTACACCGGGCAGACGTTGAGACAGGCCGAGCAGCGGATACAGCGCAGGGCCTGCCGGCCGACCTCGTCGGCGAGCGTGTCGGTGCGGCCGTTGTCGATGAGCACGAGGTGGAAGGTCCCCGGCCCGTCCTCGTCGGTGGTGCCCGTCCAGGTCGAGGTGTACGGGTTCATGCGCTCGGCCGTGGAGGAGCGGGGCAGGGTCTGCAGGAACACCTCCAGGTCCTGCCAGGTCGGCACGATCTTCTCGATGCCGACGACCGAGATCAGGGTCTCGGGGAGGGTGAGGCACATCCGGCCGTTGCCCTCGGACTCCACGACCACCAGCGTGCCCGTCTCGGCGACCATGAAGTTGGCGCCGGAGACACCGACCTTGGCCCGCAGGAACTTCTCCCGCAGATGCAGCCGCGCCGCCTCCGCCAGCTCGGCGGGCGTGTCGGACAGACCCTCGGGGGCCGGGCGGCCCCACTCGCTCATCTCGCGCGTGAAGATGTCCCGGATCTCGCCCCGGTTGCGGTGGATCGCCGGGACCAGGATGTGCGAGGGCCGGTCCTTGCCCAACTGCACGATGAGCTCGGCGAGATCGGTCTCGTAGGCGTGGATGCCCTCGGTCTCCAGCGCCTCGTTCAGCCCGATCTCCTGCGTGGCCATCGACTTGACCTTGACGACCTCGCTCTCGCCGGTCGCCTTGACGAGATACGTGACGATCCGGTTGGCCTCGTCCGCGTCGGCGGCCCAGTGGACCGTGCCGCCCGCCGCCGTGACCGACTCCTCCAACTGCACGAGATATCGGTCGAGATGACGGAGCGTATGGTCCTTGATCTGTTTGCCCGCCTCGCGCAGCGCGGCCCAGTCGGACACCTCCGCGACCGCGTTGGCGCGTTTGGCGCGGATGGTGTGGGTGGCGTGGCGCAGATTCCCGCGCAGGGTCTCGTTGCGCACGGCCTCGTGCGCCGCCTTCGGGAACGCAGGCATCCCGAGATACGTCCCGCTCATACCAGCGGCTCCTCTTCCGTGCTCGCCAGGATCTCCGCGATGTGGACGGGCCGCAGCTCCGTCCGCAGCCGGGTCATCGTGCCGCCGAGGTGCATCAGGCACGAGTTGTCGGCCGCGCACAGCACGTCCGCGCCCGTCGACTCGGC
Organism: Streptomyces sp. MNU76; assembly: GCF_020982545.1. Taxonomy (GTDB): domain Bacteria; phylum Actinomycetota; class Actinomycetes; order Streptomycetales; family Streptomycetaceae; genus Streptomyces. The sequence continues at coordinate 16,504 of NZ_JAJKLK010000026.1, forward strand.
GTTGCGCACCTTGTCCGCGCCCATCGCCGCCGAGACATCGGAGTTCTTCACGGCGAACGTGCCGCCGAAGCCGCAGCACTCGTCCGCGCCGGGCAGCTCCACCAGTTCCAGCCCCTTGACGGCCTGCAGCAGCCGCCGGGGCCGCTCGCCGAGACCGAGGCTCCGCAGCCCGTGGCAGGTCGGGTGGTAGGTCACCTTGTGCGGGTAGTACGCGCCGACGTCCGTCACGCCCAGCACGTTCACCAGGAACTCGGTCAGCTCGTACGTCTTCGGCACGACCGGGGCCAGCGTCCGCGCCAGACCGTCCCCGCGCCCCTCGGCCCGGGCCCGCTCACCCATGCGCGGATACAGCTCCCGCACCATCGCCCCGCACGATCCGGACGGCGTCACGATCGCCTCGTACTCCCGGAATACATCGGAGAACTGCCGGGCCAATGGCTCGGCCTGCCGTCGGTACCCGGTGTTGTAGTGCGCCTGTCCGCAGCAGGTCTGACCCATCGGGAAGTCGACGTCCACACCCAGCCTGGTCAGGAGTTTCACCACGGCGCGGCCGGTGTCCGGATAGAGCGTGTCGTTGACACAGGTCAGGAACAGAGCGACACGCATCGCGGCTCCTTGAGGGTCGGTCATCGGATGAGTGCAGAGTACGACGTGCGAACGCGAAGGGCGAGAGGCCCCCCGTGACGATCGGCGGACACGGGGCCGTCGCGAGGCGGCTGATCCGCGCGCTGATCTCGCCGGCGGAGTTCCCGCCGGGGAGTTCCCACCGGGGAGTTCCCGCCGGGGGAGGCCCGCTCACCTGCCGGCGAGCCGGTCCTCCGCCGCGCGCCAGGCCGCCGGGTCGCCCTGCGGCTCGTACCGCACCAGCGGCTGGGTGCGGGCGAGGAGTCGCCGCATCGAGGCCCGGTCGCCGACCAGACCGTGGGTGCGGGCCTGGACGAGGACGTTGCCGAGGGCCGCCGCCTCCGCCGGCCCCGCCACCACCGGCAGCCGGCAGGCGTCGGCGGTGAGTTGGCAGAGCAGCGCGTTACGGGTGCCACCGCCCACGATGTGGACGACGTCGACGGGGTGGTCGGCCAGCGCCTGGGCCTCGGCGACGGCCCGCCGGTGGGCGAGGGCCAGCGAGTCGAGGATGCACCGGGTGATCTCGGCGGGTGACTCCGGGACGGGCTGCCCCGACTCCCGGCACGCCTCGGCGATCCGCTCGGGCATCCGCCCGGGCGCGAGGAACGCCGAGTCCCCGGCGTCCACCACCGACCGCAACGCGGGCACCGTCGCGGCCTCCCGCAGCAGTTCGCCGAGATCCGGGTCCCCCCACTCCCGTACGCACTCCTGGAGCAGCCACAGCCCCATGATGTTCCGGAGGTAACGGACCGTGTCGTCGAGCCCCAGCTCATTGGTGAAGTTGGCCGCCCGGCTCGCCTCGGTCAGCACCGGGGCCTGAAGCTCCAGGCCCGCCAGCGACCAGGTGCCGGTGCAGATGTACGCGAACCGTTCCCCGGTCGCCGGCACGGCCGCCACCGCCGAGGCGGTGTCGTGCGAGCCGACCGTCGTCACCGGGACCGGACCGGAGAGCCCCGTGGCCTGAAGCACCTCGGGCCGCAGCAGGCCCGCCGGATCACCGGGCCGCCGCAACGGTGCGAACAGGCCGAGGTCGATGCCGAGCCGATCCGCGACGTCCCGCGACCAGTCACGGGTCCGGGGGTCGATCAGCTGGGTGGTGGACGCGTTGGTCAGCTCGGTGCCCGGCTCCCCGGTCAGCCAGTACGTCAGCAGATCCGGGACGAGCAACAACCGCTCGGCATGGGCGAACTGCGCGGACGACCGGGCGGCGACCAACTGGTACAGCGTGTTGAACGGCGCGTACTGCAACCCGGTCGCCGCGTACAGCTCGGCGGCGGGCACGGTCGTCCACACCTTCTCCGCGACACCCTCGGTGCGGGCGTCCCGGTAGTGCACCGGATTGCCCAGCAGGGCACCGTCCGCGTCCAGCAGCCCGTAGTCGACGGCCCAGCTGTCGATGCCGACGGAGTCGACCCGTCCATCGCTGACGACACCGGCCGTCCTCAGTCCGTCCAGGACGCCCGCGTACAGCGACAGCACGTCCCAGCGCAGCCCCTCGGGCGTTCGCACCGGCCGGTTCGGGAACCGGTGCGCCTCGACCAGCTCCAGCGAGTCCCGCCCCGCGCGGCCGACCATGACACGCCCACTGGAGGCACCCAGGTCGACCGCCGCGTACGACTTCACGGCCCCGCTCGCCGGAGTCCCGCTCATGGCGTGCGTACTCATCGGAGGAAGGCGGCGGCCACGCCGGCGTCGACCGGGACATGCAGCCCGGTGGTGTGTGTCAGCTCCCCGCCGGTCAGCGCGAACACCGCGTTCGCCACGTGCTCCGGCAGCACCTCGCGCTTGAGGATGGTCCGCTGGGCGTAGAACTCGCCGAGCTTCTCCTCCTCGATGCCGTAGGTCGCCGCGCGCTGGGCACCCCAGCCGGCCGCGAAGATCCCCGAACCCCGCACCACACCGTCGGGGTTGACCCCGTTGACGCGGATGCCGTGCTCACCCAGCTCGGCCGCGAGCAACCGCACCTGGTGCGCCTGGTCGGCCTTGGTCGCGGAGTAGGCGATGTTGTTGGGGCCGGCGAAGACGGCGTTCTTGGAGGCGATGTAGACGATGTCGCCGCCCAGACCCTGCGCGATCATCACCCGCGCCGCCTCGCGCGACACCAGGAACGACCCGCGGGCCATGATGTCGTGCTGCAGGTCCCAGTCCTTGGCCGACGTCTCCAGCAGCGGCTTGGAGATCGAGATGCCCGCGTTGTTGACGACGAGATCGACACCGCCGAAGGCCAGCGCGGCGGCCTTGAAGGCCTCCCCGATCTGCCTCTCGTCCGTCACGTCGACGGTCACGGCGACGGCCTTGTCCGCCCCGCCCAGCTCCTCGGCGACGGCGGCGGCGTTCTCGGCGTTGAGATCGGCGACGACCACACACGCGCCCTCGGCCACGAGCCGGTGGGCGATCGCCTTGCCGATCCCGCTGCCCGCACCGGTCACCAGCGCCACCCGGGTCGCCAGCGGCTTCGGCTTCGGCATGCGCTGGAGCTTGGCCTCCTCCAGCGCCCAGTACTCGATGCGGAACTTCTCCGACTCCTCGATCGGCGCGTACGTCGACACCGCCTCGGCGCCCCGCATCACGTTGATCGCGTTGATGTAGAACTCGCCGGCCACCCGTGCCGTCTGCTTGTCCTTGCCGAAGCTGAACATGCCCACGCCCGGGATCAGCACGATCGCGGGGTCGGCGCCGCGCATCGCGGGGGAGTCGGGCTCGGCGTGCCGCTGGTAGTAGGCGGCGTACTCCTCGCGGTACTCGGCGTGCAGTTCCTTCAGCCGGGCGATCGCCGCGTCGAGGTCGGCGCTCGGCGGAAGGTCCAGCACGAGCGGGCGGACCTTGGTCCGCAGGAAGTGGTCGGGGCAGGAGGTGCCCAGGGCGGCGAGGCGGGGGTGCTCGGCGGCGGCCAGGAAGTCGAGGACGACCTCGGAGTCGTCGAAGTGCCCGACCTGAGGCTTGTCCTGCGAGGCGATGGCCCGGATGTGCGGGGCGAGGGCCGCGGCCCGCTCCCGGCGCTCCGCGCCGTCCAGCGCGGTGTACCCCTCGACGACGGGCCCGAACGGCTCGGCCTTCCCCTTCTCTTCCAGGAACCGCTCGGCCGTGCGAATGATGTGCAGCGAGTTCTTCTCGCACTCCTCGGCGGTGTCGCCCCAGGCGGTGATCCCGTGCCCGCCGAGCACACAGCCGATGGCCCCCGGGTTCTCCCGCTTCACGGCGGCGATGTCCAGACCCAGCTGGAACCCGGGCCGCCGCCACGGCACCCACACCACGCTGTCCCCGAAACACTCGGCGGTCAGCTTCTCCCCGTCGGCCGCGCAGGCCAGCGCGATCCCGGAGTCGGGATGCAGGTGATCCACGTGGGCCGCGTCCACCAGCCCGTGCATCGCGGTGTCGATCGACGGCGCCGCACCGCCCTTGCCGTGCAGGCAGTAGTCGAACGCGGCCACCATCTCGTCCTCGCGGTCGACCCCCGGGTAGACGTCGACGAGCGCCCGCATCCGGTCCAGCCGCAGCACGGCGAGCCCGGCCTCGGTCAGCGTGCCCAGGTCGCCCCCGGACCCCTTCACCCACATCAGCTCCACGTCACCGCCGGTGACGGGATCGGTGTCGGTCCCCTTGGCGGACGCGTTGCCACCGGCGTAGTTGGTGTTCCGCGGATCGGCACCAAGCCGCCGGGACCGGGCGAGCAGAGCTGCGGCTTCGGGATGGGTTGCCATGTGCGATCAATCCTTACGGTGAGATTGGGTAGGGGGTTCAGCTCGGGGGTCGGGGGCGCGTTGCCGAGTGCAGGTGGGGTGGGGCTTCTCGCGCGGTTCCCCGCGCCTGGCAGAGGGCGCGGGGAACCGCGCGCGAACCAACCCGCAGCCCGCATCCGACGGAACTCGGCAGACGAAGCGCGGCATCGGCTTCAGCTCGGCGCAGCGATCACGCTCCCCACCCGCCTGCTCCCACCGACCCGCTCCTCGACGATCTTCGACGCCCACCCGGACCGCCGGTACGCCCCCAGAGGATCGGGATCCAACCCCATCTCCTCCCGCACTTCACGAAGCAACGGCCGTACATCCGTGTTGTACGCGTCCATCACGACCGCATTCGCCTCCAGCACATCCCCCTCCCGCTGAGCAACAGCAAGGGCCCCCCGGTCCACCAGGAGCGCCTTCGCCGTGGCCTCCTGCACGTTCATCACCGAGCGGATGATCGCGGGGATCTTCGCCTCGATGTTGTGGCACTGGTCGAGCATGAACGCGACCTCGGGAGTGAACCCGCCCCCACGCACGACCTCGTACATGATCCGGAACAGCTGGAACGGGTCCGCGGCGCCCACCATCAGGTCGTCGTCGGCGTAGAACCGCGAGTTGAAGTCGAACGCGCCGAGCTTCCCCTCGCGCAGCAGCGTGGCCACGATGAACTCGATGTTGGTCCCCGGCGCGTGGTGGCCCGTGTCGACCACGACCTGCGCCTTCGGCCCGAGCTTGAGGCAGTGGGCGTAGGCGGTGCCCCAGTCCGGCACATCGGTCGTGTAGAACGCGGGCTCGAAGAACTTGTACTCCAGCAGCATCCGCTGGTCGTCGCCGAGCCGCTCGTAGACCTCGGCGAGCCCCTCGGCCAGCCGGTCCTGGCGTCCGCGGATGTCGTCCTGGCCGGGATAGTTCGTCCCGTCCGCGAACCACAGCTTCAGATCGCGCGACCCGGTCGCGTCCATGATGTCGACGCACTCCAGCAGGTGGTCGACGGCCTTGCGGCGGATCGCCGCGTCCGGGTGGCAGATGCTGCCCAGCTTGTAGTCGTCGTCCTGGAAGGTGTTGGAGTTGATGGCGCCCAGCTTCACGCCGCGCTCCTGCGCGTGCTTCGCCAGCGCCGCATAGTCCTCGACCTTGTCCCAGGGGATGTGCAGCGCCACGGTCGGTGCCACGCCGGTGAACTCGTGGACCTTGCCGGCGTCGTCCAGCTTCTCCCAGGGATTGCGGGGGACACCCGCCTGGGCGAACACCTTGAAGCGGGTTCCGGAGTTTCCGTACGCCCACGACGGCGTCTCGACGGCCTGTGTCTTGAGGGCGGCCTTCACCGCGGCGAGCTCGGTCACGTCAGGGCTCCTACCGGCTTTGTTGTCTGAAACGATTCAGCACCGGAAACTATGAGTGGCTCGCCGGACTGTCAACCCCTCAGGTCAATACCGTTCTCCGTGACCGGGTTGTGACCTCTTCTGTCGAAAGAATTTCGACCGGAACCCATTGACGCGACCTGCGTGTGGTGCCTAACGTCCCGGCAACCTAGTTGAAACCTTTCACGACGCCCTGGCACAGCCCCTCAGCCAGCCACAGGCCGTCGTCGAGGAGCCCCCATGACCCACCCGTCCGACACGGGTCCGGCCCCCGTTCTCGCGCTGAAGGGCGTTTCCAAGTCCTTCGGCGCCGTACGCGCCCTGCGGGACGTGTCCCTCGAACTGTTCCCGGGCGAGGTGCACGCACTCGCCGGGGAGAACGGCGCGGGCAAGTCGACCCTGATCAAGAGCCTCGCCGGGGTGCACCGACCGGACTCCGGCCAGGTGCTCCTCGACGGCGAGCCCACCGTCTTCCACGGCCCTGCCGACGCACGGGACGCGGGCATCGCCGTCATCTACCAGGAGCCCACGCTCTTCCCCGACCTCTCGATCGCCGAGAACATCTTCATGGGCCGCCAGCCGCGGCGCGCCTTCGGCCGCATCGACCACAAGGCCACCCATGCGGCCACCCTGGCGCTGATGCAACGGCTCGGTGTCGAGCTCGACCCCGACCGCCCCGCGCGCGGCCTGTCCATCGCCGACCAGCAGATCGTCGAGATCGCCAAGGCGCTCTCCTTCGACGCCCGCGTCCTGATCATGGACGAGCCGACGGCGGCCCTCACCGGCAGCGAGGTGGCCCGGCTCTTCGGTGTCGTCCGCACCCTGCGCGAGCAGGGCTCCGCCGTCCTCTTCATCTCCCACCGTCTGGAGGAGATCTTCCAGATCTGCCAGCGCGTGACGACCCTGCGCGACGGCGCCTGGATCTCCAGCGAACCACTCGACGGCATGACCGAGGACGACCTGGTCCGCCGCATGGTCGGCCGCGACCTGGACGAGCTCTACCCCAAGCAGGAGGTCGAGCCGGGCGAAGTCGCGCTGAGCGTGCGCCGGCTGACCCGCGAGGGCGTCTTCACCGATGTCTCCTTCGAGGTCCGCCGGGGCGAGATCGTCGGCCTGGCCGGCCTCGTCGGCGCCGGCCGTACGGAGGTCGCACGGGCCGTCTTCGGCATCGACCGCTGGGACGCCGGCGAGGTCGACATCGACGGCAAGGCGCTCACCAACGGCGCCCCCTCCACCGCCATGGCCGCCGGGCTCGCCCTGGTCCCCGAGGACCGCCGCGCCCAGGGCCTGGTGATGGACATGTCCATCGAGCGCAACATCGGCCTCACCGGACTCCGTACGACCGTCAGGGCGGGCCTGATGGACCGGGGCGCCGAGCGCAGCCGTTCCCTCGACTGGGCGGTCAAGCTCCAGGTCAAGTACGCCCGGATCGCCGACACCGTCAACACCCTGTCCGGCGGCAACCAGCAGAAGGTCGTCCTCGCCAAGTGGCTCGCCACCGGCCCCAAGGTACTGATCGTCGACGAGCCCACCCGGGGCATCGACGTCGGCACCAAGGCCGAAGTGCACCGCCTGCTCAGCGAGTTGGCCGCCGACGGCGTGGCCGTGCTGATGATCTCCTCCGACCTGCCCGAGATCCTCGGTATGGCCGACCGCGTGCTCGTGATGCACGAGGGCCGGCTCACCGCCGAGATCCCTCGCTCCGAAGCCACCGAGGAATCCGTGATGGCCGCAGCCACCGGGAGGGCCGCCGCATGACGGTGACCACCCCTCAGAACACCCCCGTCGCCGAGGTGCCCAAGTCCAGCGGCACCCGGCTCGTGGACCGCGTCTTCAAGATGCGCGAACTCGCCATCCTGGTCGTCTTCCTGGTGATGATCGTCGTCACCCAGCTGGGCAACAGCGAGTTCCTCACCGAGCAGGGCATCAAGGACCTGCTGCTCAACGCGACCATCCTGGTGCTGGTCGCCGTCGGCCAGTCACTGGTCGTCATCACCCGCAACGTCGACCTGTCGGTCGGCTCCACCCTCGGCATCAGCGCCTTCGCCGCCGGTATCTACCTTCAGGGCGGCGGCAACGCGTTCGTGGCCGTGCTCCTGGCGGTCCTGATGGGCGTCGGCTTCGGCCTGCTGAACGGACTGCTCGTCAGCCTCGGCCAGGTGCCCGCCCTCGTCGTCACCCTCGGCACGCTCTACATCATCCGCGGCATCGACTCCATCTGGGTCGGCTCCCGGCAGATCGTCGCCGCCGGACTCCCGGACGGGTTCATCGACTTCGGCTCCGGCGGCATCTACGCCGTGCCCTACCTCGCCCTGATCGCAGTGGCGGTGCTGGTGGCCACGGCGTACTACCTGAAGCACTTCGGCAGCGGCCGCGAGCTCTACGCGCTCGGCTCCAACCCGGAGGCCGCCCGCCTCGCCGGCATCCCGGTCCGCAAGCGGATCCTGGTCGCCTACACCTTCTGCGGCGCCCTCGCCGGCCTCGCCGGCGCGCTCTACCTGGCCCGCTTCGGCAACGTCGACTCCAGCACGGGAAACGGCTACGAGCTCACCGTCGTCAGCGCCGTCGTGGTCGGTGGTGTGGTCTTCACCGGCGGCTCCGGCAGCGTCTACGGCGCGGCGCTCGGCGCCCTGCTGCTGACCTCCATCAACAGCGTGCTGCCCGCCCTCGGCGTCAGCTCGGTGTGGGTGCTCGCGATCAACGGCATCCTGCTCATCCTCGCCATCGCCGTGGACCGCGTGGTCGCGGTCCGGGTGGCGACCGCCCTGAAGAAGAGGAACGCCCGCCATGGCTGACTCCACGCTGTCGCGTGCTGTGCGCTGGTCCGCCTTGAAAAGGTGGGATTCCGCCGTCGGCGCCCTTCTCATCGTCGTGCTCCTGCTGTCCTTCAGCACCGTCGACGGCTTCGGCAACGCGCTCAACCTGTCCTTCCTCATCGGCAACACCCTGCCGATCGCGCTGGTCGCCCTCCCGATGACCCTCCTCGTGGTCTCCGGCGAGATCGACCTGTCGGTCGCCTCCACCGCCGGTCTCTCCGGCGCGGTGATGGGCGCCCTGTGGAACCAGGGCATGACCATCGAGACGATCATCCCGATCTGTCTGGCCCTCGGTGTGGTCTGCGGACTGATCAACGGCCTGCTGGTCACCAGGCTCGGCCTGTCCTCCCTCGCCGTCACCATCGGCACCCTCGCCGCCTACCGGGGCATCGCGCAGATCGTCCTCGGCTCCGACGCGGTCACCGACTTCCCCACCCAGTACCTGGACTTCGCGGCCGGCCGGATCGGTGACAGCTTCGTCCCGCAGGCCTTCATCCCCTTCCTGGTCCTGCTCGTGATCGCCGTGATCGCCCTGCACGCCACCCCCTTCGGCCGCTCGGTCTTCGCGACCGGAGCGAGCGAGGAGGCCGCCCGGTTCGCCGGCATCCGGGTCAAACGGCAGAAGCTGATCCTCTTCACGGTGACCGGTCTGATGGCCTCCCTCACCGGCATCTTCTGGGCCCTGCACTACGCCAGCGCCCGCTACGACAACGCCACCGGCCTCGAACTCTCGGTCGTCGCCGCCGTACTGCTCGGCGGTATCGACTTCGACGGCGGCAAGGGAACGCTCGGCGGCGCGATCGCCGGCGTGTTCCTGCTCGGCACCCTGCAGAACGTCATGAGCCTCCAGGACGTCTCCGCCCAGTCGCAGATCGTCGTCACCGGCGTCCTGCTCGTCCTCTCCGTGCTCGGCCCCCGGGTCGCACGCCAGATCTCCGTCGCCAGGGCCGGCCGCAGAGCCGCCTCGGTGCCGGCCACGAAGGCGCCCACACCAGCCCCGTGAACGGCTGGACCCCCACCGCCGACTCCGTACCGCCCAACCGACCGCCCCTCAGTATCAAAGGAACTCCCATGCGCAAGGCAACCCTCCGCCGTTCCTGTGCGGCTCTCGCCGCCGTCACCTCCTTCGCCCTCGCCGTCACCGCCTGCGGCGGCACCACGAAGAGCGACGTCAAGGACGACTCCGCCTCGGCCGCGGCCACCGGCAAGGCCGACCCGAACGCCGAGCTGAAGAAGGGCCTGACCGTCGGCTTCCTGCCGAAGCAGGTCAACAACCCCTACTTCACCTCCGCCGACAAGGGCGGCGAGGCGGCCCTGGAGGAGCTGGGCTCCAGCTACAAGGAGGTCGGTCCCTCCAGCGCCACGGACACCTCCGGCCAGGTCAACTACGTCAACACGCTCACCCAGCAGCAGGTCGACGCCATGGCCGTCTCCGCGCAGGACCCGGGCGCCCTGTGCACCGCGCTCAAGCAGGCCATGAGCAACGACATCAAGGTCGTCACCTACGACTCCGACACCAAGCCGGAGTGCCGCAACGCCTTCGTCTCGCAGGCCAGCGCCGAGGACCTGGGCCGCACCGAGGTCCAGCTGCTCGCCGAGCAGATCGACTACAAGGGCGAGATCGCGATCCTGTCGGCCGCGCAGACCGCGACCAACCAGAACACCTGGATCGAGTTCATGAAGGACGAACTCAAGGACCCCAAGTACAAGGACATCAAGCTCGTCAAGGTCGCCTACGGTGACGACGACGCCCAGAAGTCCTTCCAGCAGACCCAGGGCCTGCTCCAGGAGTACCCGAACCTGAAGGGGATCATCTCCCCGACCACGGTCGGCATCAAGGCCGCCGCCCAGTACCTGTCGGGCTCCAAGTACAAGGGCAAGGTCAAGCTGACCGGCCTCGGCACCCCCAACGACATGCGCAAGTACGTCAAGGACGGCACGGTCGAGGGCTTCGAGCTGTGGGACCCGGCGAAACTCGGCGAGCTGGCCGCCCGTACCGCCGTGGCGCTGGTCTCCGGCCAGATCACCGGCAAGGAGGGCGAGACGTTCACCGCCGGAGACATGGGTGAGTACACCATCGGCAAGGACGGCGTCATCAGCCTCGGCAAGCCCACCGTGTTCACCAAGGAGAACATCGACAAGTTCAACTTCTGATCACCGCCCACGCGTTACAGCCACCCCCTCACCCCCCAGGAGCGGTATCTCATGCAGCGCGTCTGCTTCCTCCTCAAGGTCCGCCAGGACCGGATCGACGAGTACCGCGAGCGGCACGCCGCCGTGTGGCCGGAGATGCTCGAAGCACTCTCGGCCACCGGCTGGCACAACTACTCTCTCTTCCTGCGCGACGACGGCCTGCTGGTCGGCTACCTGGAGACCGAGGACTTCCAGGCGGCGCTGGCCGGCATGGAGGCCGCCGAGGTCAACGCCCGCTGGCAGAAGGAGATGGCCCCGTTCTTCGAGTCCCTCGACGGCGCCCGTCCCGACGAGGCCATGAAGCCGCTCACCGAGGTCTTCCACCTCGCCTGAACCCCTCCCGCAAGTCCCTCACGCAACTCCCTCTCGCAACCCTGTTGCCCCCCTCCCGTATCCCTTCTCGTTCGACGACGGAGTCCCCCGAGATGAAGAGACGAACGCTGCTCGGTGCCGCACTCGCCGGCGCCGTGGTGACCCCCTCCCTCGGCGCCGCCACCGCCCGTGCCGCCGACCCCGGCCCCTCGGTCACCCAGACCGGCAACACCCTGCTGGACAGCCAGGCCATCTACTTCGTCTCCTACGACGGACTGGTCAACAACAACGCGTTCCAGAAGAACGCCCTGCTCACCTACAAGGGCTACCAGTACGCCGTCTGGTACGCCGCCGACCGCAACGCCGTCGTCGGCCGCCGCGCTCTCGGCTCCGGCACCTGGTCCACCGTCAGGGTCGGCCACACCCTGCGGTACAACGACTCCCACAACGTCATCTCCATGGGCGTCTCCAAGGTCGACGGCCGCCTCCACCTCAACATGGACTCGCACAGCGACGGCTTCACCTACGTCAAGTCCGTCGCCGGCCTCATGGACGATCCGGCCGGCCTGAGCTGGACCACGAGCCGCTTCGGTGCTCCGCAGTCCACCCTCGACGGGCTCGCGCTCACCTCGCAGTTCACCTACCCGCAGTTCGTCTCGATGCCCGACGGCAAGCTCCAGCTGAGCTACCGCGCCGGCATCTCCGGCAACGGCCGCAACGCGCTCGCCGAGTACAACGGCACCTCCTGGACCAACCTCGGCGAGTGGACGTCCTCCACCGGCACCTACACCAGCGAGCACGGTTCCTCGACGGCCCGCAACATGTACCTGCACGGCATCGACTACGACCGCAACGGGCGCCTGCACGCCCTGTTCACCTGGCGCGAGCAGAGCAACAGCGTCATGTGCAACAGCGGCGGCATCACCAACCACGACACCGGCTACGTCTACTCCGACGACCGCGGCCGCACCTGGCGCAACAACGCGGGCACCGTCGTCGGCACCACCGGCGGCTCCGACCGGGTCTCCGTCACCGACGCCGGCCTCGTCGTGGACGCGCTCAACCCGGACCACTCCCTGATGAACCAGGAGAGCCAGTGGACCGACTCCGCCGGCCGACCGCACGCCATCATCAGCTACGTCCCCGGCCGCTTCGGCCAGTGCACCACGAACTACGTCGCCAACCGCACGGCCAACGGCCGCGCCTTCCTCGTCCGCAAGAGCTCCTCCGGCGCCTGGGCGAAGACCGAGATACCGGTGCCGCTGAACTCCAGCCAGCGCACCAAGCTGGTCATGGACAAGTACAACAACGCCTACGCGATCTTCCCGTTCGGCCGGATCGCCGGAGCCTCCGTGGCCTCCGGGCACACCGACTGGAGGATCCTGTTCGACGGTTCGGGGCTCAACGCCTTCGGCGAGGTCGTGTTCGACGAGACCCGGATCGCCCAGGACAACGTCCTGTCCGTGATGTACCAGGTGAAGTCGAGCGGCACCACACCGTCGGCGCTCCGCGTGATCGACTTCGCCCTGCCCGCCTGATCCGTCGTACTCCCGTACGCCGGGAACGTTCCGCCGCTGACCGGGTCATTTCCGCTGAGGCCCGGCGGTAATGTGAACGTATGCCCGCCGCTCCGTACCTTCCTGGAGGTCCCCGTCCGATGTCGCAGTCGGTGGGTATCAAGGACGTCGCCGCCGCCGCCGGAGTCTCCGTCGGCACGGTCTCGAACGTCATCAACCGGCCCGACTCGGTGGCCTCCGGCACCCGGGCCCGTGTGCTGGCCGCCATCGACCGCCTCGGCTATGTCCGCAGTGAGTCGGCGCGCCAGTTGCGGGCCGGGCGGAGCCGCATCATGGGGCTGCTCGTGCTCGACATGGGCAACCCCTTCTTCGTCGACGTCGCGCGCGGTGCCGAGCGGGCCGCGCGCGACGCCGGACTCGGCGTGATGGTCTGCAACAGCGCGCAGAGCGCCGGTGAGGAGTCCGAGTACCTCTCGCTCTTCGCCGAGCAGCGGGTGCGTGGGGTGCTGCTGACCCCCGCCGACGCCACGGGACGCAACATCGAGGCGTTCCGCCGCCACGGCATCCCCTTCGTCCTCGTCGACCGGGTCGCCGAGGGCACCACCGAGTGCTCGGTCTCCGTCGACGACGTGGCGGGCGGCGCCCTCGCCGTACGGCATCTGGTGGACGCGGGCCACCGATCCATCGCGTACGTCAGCGGACCGGCGGGTCTCAACCAGGTCCGCGACCGCCGTACCGGCGCCCTGGGCGCCCTGCAGGAGGCGGGACTCGGCCCCGAGGCCCTGCGGGAACTGCCCACCGAGCGCCTCGACGTGGCCGCCGGCCGAGACGCGGGCGCCCGCCTCCTCGGCCTCGCCGACCGCCCGACCGCCGTGTTCTGCGCCAACGACCTGCTCGCCCTCGGCGTGCTCCAGGCCATGTACGCGGCCGGGGTGGGCGTCCCCGACGACCTCGCCATCGTCGGCTACGACGACATCGAGTTCGCCGCCGCCGCGGCCGTCCCCCTCACCTCCGTACGGCAGCCCGCCGTCACGATGGGCGCGCTCGCCGCCGAGCTCCTGCTGGAGGAGACCGAGGCCGAGACCGCGCCCGTCCCGCACGAGCACCGGCGGGTCGTCCTCCAGCCGGAACTGGTGGTGCGGCGCTCCAGCCTCGCGGCGCGCTGAGTGCCCGTTCAGTAGGCGCGCACGAGGGCGGCCGTCGTACTGATCCCGGGTTCAGCGACAATTTCTTGATCCACGGGGTCGGCCGGGCGGAGAATCTGTGCTGGACTGGACCACGGCCTGGAATCCGTCCGCTCAGGGAGCTCTGTTGTCCGTCAGCTACCGGCAGCCCGGTGTCGTTCTCACCGACCGCCGCTTCACCGTTCCCCTCAAGCACGACGACCCGTCGGGGGAGCGGATCGAACTCTTCGCACGCGAGGTCGTCGCGAGCGACAAGGCGGACGCCGAACTGCCCTGGCTGGTTTATCTGCAAGGCGGCCCCGGCTTCGGGGCGAACCGTTTCGTCGGCCGCGAGGCCTGGCTGGGACGGGCCCTCGACGACTACCGCGTGCTGCTCCTGGACCAGCGTGGCACCGGCGCCTCCACCCCCGCCAACCGCCAGACCCTCCCGCTGCGCGGCGGCCCCGTCGAACAGGCCGACTATCTGGCCCACTTCCGCGCGGACTCCATCGTCCGCGACTGCGAGGCCATCCGCCCCGAGATCACCGGCGGCGCCCCCTGGGCCGTCCTCGGCCAGAGCTTCGGCGGCTTCTGCGCGGTCACCTATCTCTCCGAGGCGCCCGAGGGCCTCAGCCGGGTCGTCATCACCGGCGGACTGCCCTCCCTCGACGCGACCGCCGAGGAGGTCTACCAGGCCGCGTTCCCGCGCATCGAACGCAAGGTCGCCGCGCACTACGCCCGCTACCCCCAGGACGTCGAGCGCGCCCGCCGAATCGCCGAGCACCTGCTCCAGCACGACGTCGTCCTGCCGAACGGCTACCGCTTCACCGTCGAGGCCTTCCAGTCCCTCGGCATCCTCCTCGGCCGCGGCGACGGCAGCCACCGCCTGCACTTCCTGCTGGAGAACGCCTTCGTCCCCACTCTGCGGGGCCCCGCCCTCTCCGACTCCTTCCAGGAGGAGGTCCAGGGCCTGCTGTCGTACGCCGGCCACCCTCTCTACGCCCTCCTGCACGAGGCCATCTACGGCCAGGACCCGGGCCCCACGAGCTGGGCGGCGGAGCGGGTGCGCGGGCGGCTCCCGCAGTTCGACGCCGCCAAGGCACTGACCGGCGACGGTCCGGTGCTGTTCACCGGGGAGTCCGTGCACCCCTGGATGTTCGACAACGACCCCGCCCTGCGCCCGCTGCGCGAAACCGCCGAGGCTCTGGCCGAGGAGCGGGGCTGGCTGCCCCTGTACGACCCGGAGCAACTCGCCGCCAACGAGGTCCCGGTCGCCGCCGCGATCTACCACGACGACATGTACGTCGACACCGCACACTCCCTGCGGACGGCCCGCTCGATCCGGGGCCTGCGCACCTGGGTCACGGACGAGTTCGAACACGACGGCGTACGCGCGGGCGGCCCGAGGGTGCTGGACCGCCTGCTGGCGCTCACACGGGACGAGGTGTGACGTCGGCGTTCGGCGTCACCGCCTAGCATGTAATGCATGCCAAGTGATAGTGACCCTTACGAACTGAGTGTCGGCGTGCCCTCCGTCGAGGTCTTCCGCCGTCTGCGCACCGATGCCGGTCTCTCCGACAAGGACCCCGAAGCCGTGGCCCTCGCCCTCCCGCACACCTGGCACGGGGTGATACTCCGGCACGCGGGGGAGCCCATCGGGATGGGCCGGGTCATCGGCGACGGCGGCACCGCGTTCCAGATCGTCGACATCTGCGTCCACCCCGCCCACCAGGGCCGCGGCCTCGGCAAGCGCATCATGGCCGCGCTCACCGGCGAACTGGAACGCCGGGCCCCCGCCACGGCGTACGTCTCCCTGATCGCCGACGGCCCCGCCCGCTTCCTCTACGAGCAGTTCGGCTTCGCCGACACCGCCACGCACGACTCGATCGGCATGTATCGCGTGATGAAGGGGGATTCAGGGGGCGGTGGGAGCGCGGATCCGCTTCGCGCGGGGCCGGCGTACAGGGGCTAGTGTGCCGACATGACCGCCCCTCAGAAGGTTCAGCCGGAGCAGCTCGCGCCCATGCCCGAGGACTGGCGGCGTGCTCTTGCCGTCGTGGCCCATCCGGACGACCTCGAGTACGGGTGCTCGGCGGCGATCGCGGCGTGGACCGACGCGGGCCGTGAGGTCGCCTACGTTCTGGTGACCCGTGGCGAGGCGGGCATCGACACGCTGGAACCCGCGCGGTGCGGACCGCTGCGGGAGCGGGAGCAGCGGGCGAGCGCGGCCGTCGTGGGCGTGTCGGAGGTCGAGTTCCTCGACCACGCGGACGGCGTCGTCGAGTACGGGCCCACGCTGCGCCGAGACATCGCGGCCGCCGTCCGCCGCCACCGCCCCGAACTGCTCATCACCCTCAACCACCGCGACACCTGGGGCGGCGTCGCCTGGAACACCCCCGACCACGTGGCGGTGGGCCGCGCGACCCTGGACGCCGCCGGGGACGCGGGGAACCGCTGGATCTTCCCCGAACTCGTCGAACAGGGGCTGGAGCCCTGGGACGGCGTCCGCTGGGTCGCCGTCGCCGGTTCCTCCAGCCCCACCCACGCCGT
This sequence comes from Streptomyces sp. MNU76, assembly GCF_020982545.1. Classification (GTDB taxonomy): domain Bacteria; phylum Actinomycetota; class Actinomycetes; order Streptomycetales; family Streptomycetaceae; genus Streptomyces. The sequence goes on from NZ_JAJKLK010000026.1 coordinate 32,765, forward strand.
CGACGCCGGCCCCGGCCTCGACCGCGCCGTCGCCTCCCTACTGGAGCACCGCACCTATATCGAGGCACTGACGCAGGAGGACCCGGAGACCTACGCCCGCGAATTCCTCACCGGGTACGCCCGCGGCACGGGCGAGCGGTTCGGCGGGCGGCCCGCGGTGGCCTTCGAGGTGTTCCCCCGGTGACGTGCGGGGCCCGTGGCGCACGGCGGACCCCTCGGTGAGTTCTCGTTAGGGTGAGCCGTATGGAACAGACATCCGGTGCGGCCCGCCGCGCGCCCGACCTGCGTGATCTGCGCGCGGACTGCGGCAGTTGCTTCGGCCTGTGCTGCGTCGCCCTGCCCTTCGCCCGCTCGGCCGACTTCGCCGTCGACAAGGCCGCGGGCCGGCCGTGCGGCAACCTCGCGGAGGACTTCCGCTGCGGCATCCACGGCCGGCTCAGGGGCGAGGGGTTCACCGGCTGCACGGTCTACGACTGCTTCGGCGCCGGACAGAAGGTCTCGCAGGGCACGTTCGGGGGTGAGAGCTGGCGCACCGGCGGTCGCGAGCACGCCCGGCGGATGTTCGATGTCTTCCCAGTCATGCGTCAACTCCACGAACTGCTCTGGTACTTGACCGAGTCACTCACCCTCCCCGCCGCCCGTCCCGTGCACGCCGACCTGCGCCGCGCGCTCGACGAGACCGAGCGGCTGACCGGGGGGACGGCGGAGGAACTGGCGGAGCTGGACGTCGCCGCGCACCGGCAGCGCGTCAACGTGTTGTTGCTGAAGGTCAGCGACCTCATGCGCGCCGGCGCCGGACGCGGGCGGAACCGGCGGGGGGCCGACCTCATCGGTGCCCGCCTCAAAGGGGCCGACCTCAGGAAGGCCGACCTGCGGGGTGCCTACCTCATAGCCGCCGACCTGACCGGCGCCGATCTGCGCGGCGCGGACCTGATCGGCGCCGACCTCCGCGACACCGACCTCACCGACGCGGACCTGACCGGCGCGTTCTTCCTGACCCAGCCCCAGCTCAACGCGGCCCGCGGCACCGCCGGTACCCGGCTGCCGACCTCAGTCACCCGCCCCGGTCACTGGACAGCGTGACGGCGACGCCGGGGACGGCGGTGACGGCTGCTCTGCGGTGGCCCGCCCACCACCCCTTCCGCCGCTCCACGTTCAGCCGCAGCCCCTCCGGCATCAAGGTCAGCCGTTCCGCCACCCGCAGCCGGTACCCCGGCTCCGGGCTCAGCTCGTACCGGCGCAGCAGCAGGCCCAGCACCAGCGTGGCCTCGTGCAACGCGAACTGGCGGCCGATGCAGGCCCGGGCTCCCGTACCGAACGGCTTGAACGTGTGCGGTGCCCGCGAGCGCACCGCTGCCGCCTCGAAGCGGTCCGGGTCGAACCGGTCGGCGTCCGCGCCCCACACCGCCGGGTCGCGGTGCAGCATCGCCGTCAGCAGCAGCGCCCAGGCGCCGCGCCGCATCGGATGGACCCCGCCCAGTACGGTGTCCTCGCGGGCCTCCCGGGAGAAGGCGGGCGCCGTCGGCCACAGCCGCAGCGCCTCGTCCAGCACCCGGCGCACGTACCGCAGTCTGGCCACCTGCTCGTAGCCCGGCCGTACGGTGTCGCCCCACACCCGGTCCACCTCGGCGCGGGCGCGGGCCGCCAGGTCCGGGTGCCGGGCGAGGTAGTGCAGGGCGAAGGACAGGGCGCCCGAGGTGGTCTCGTGCCCGGCGACCAGGAAGGTGATGACCTGCCGTCGGACGTTCTCGGCGGACAGCCGCTCCCCGGTCTCCGGATGCGCCGTCTCCAGCATCCGGTCGAGCAGATCACCGCTTCCGGCCCCGGCGTCACGGACACCGAGTCGGCCCCCGGTGCCGGCGGAGGACCGCCGCGCCCGCACCACCGCGTCGACCGTCTCGTTGAGGTGGGCCATGTCCGCCCGGTTGTGCCGGGCGGCGTCCCGCAGCAGCAGGGGCACCAGCGGGTCGGGGGCGACGTTGCGGCGCTGGGCGTAGGTCAGGGTGCCGACCATCGCCTTCACGAAGGGGTGCGGCCGGGAGCGTTCGAAGGAGCCGAAGTCGTGGCCGAAGCCGGTGCGGGCGATCGTCTCCAGCGTCAGCTTGGTCATGTCACCGGGCACGTCCACGGTCTCGCCGGCCTCGCCCGCCCGGTCCCAGTGGTCCATCAGCCGCTCGGCGACGTCGAGCATCAGTGGGTGGTACCCGGCCATGGCCTCCCGGCTGAAGCCCGGGGCGAGGACGTCGTGGGCGAGCTGCCAGTTGGGCTCGTGGTTGTAGGCCGTGAAGAGCCCGTCCCCGGCCACCGGGCGCAGATTGGCGACGCCCACCCCCACGTGCTTGGCGAACCGTGACTCGTCCGCCAGTTCGGCCGCGAGGTCCGCGCCCCCGACGAACACGATCTCCTTGGTGAACGCCTTCCGCCGGAAGATCGGTCCGAGCCGCCGCCCGAGCCGCAGGGACTCCTGGACGGGCGTCCGCAGATTCGTCCCGAGGGCGTCGCCGATGACGGGGATCCGGTACGGCGGGTGCGGTATGCGGTGCAGCTCGGGCCAGCCCAGCTCCGCGCTGCGGAAACCCCTGGTGGTCGTGGTCCCCGTCGTCGCCGTCATGACCACCTCTCCCTCGCGCGCACGCCGTGCCGGGGCCGCCGCGACTTGTTGAACTCGGGTTCAATAACTGTCCCAGTCTCGTCCCGCTGTTGAATCCGCGTCAAGTAAAGTGACGGCATGGCAGCCAGGCAGGGTGAGCGCCCCCGTCGTCGGCTCGGCACCGAGGAGCGGCGGGAGCAGCTGCTCGCGGTCGGGGCCCGGCTCTTCTCGGAGAGTCCGTACGACGACGTGTGGATCGAGCAGGTCGCCGAGATCGCCGGTGTCTCCCGGGGGCTGCTCTACCACTACTTCCCGAACAAGCGGGTCTTCTTCGCGGCCGTGGTGGAGCGCGAGAGCGAGCGGATGCTGCGGATCATGACTCCCGCGCCCGGCGGCTCGGCGCGTGAGCGGCTGGCCAACGGGCTCGACGCGTTCCTCGCGTACGTCGAGGACCACGCCCACGGCTTCCGGGCCTTCCATCGCGCCGACGCCACCGGGGACCAGACCGTGCGCAAGGTCTACCAGCGGGCGCTGGCCGCCCAGGAGGCTCAGATCCTGGCGGCCCTGGCGTCGGACGCGGAGTTCGCGGCGGCCCTCGACGGGCGGCCGGAGATGCGGCTCGCCGTGCGCGGCTGGCTGTCGTTCACGACGGCGGTCTGTCTGGAGTGGCTGAGGGGCTCGGAGTTGTCCCGGGAACAGGTGCGCGACCTGTGTACGCGGGCCCTTTTCGGGGTTCTCGTTCCCTGAGTTCGGGGTTCCCGTCCCCTCGCCGGCTCCCGGCCGGCGCCGCGGCCGGTTCGTCGCGGCGAACGGAAGTCCATGGAGAAAGTCCACAGGCTGTCCCGCGGTGGTTGGCGTACGCCCCGATCTTCGATAGGTTAGGCAAGGCTTACCTAATGGAGGTTTGGGATGGGTGACCGTCACACCTGGACGGCCGCGCCCGCCGCGGCCGAGCGTGCCCGCTCGGTGCTCGCGGCGGCGTGGTCCTGCGCGGTGACCGCCGAGGGCGGCCGCGAGGAGTTCGTCGGCGCGCACAGCGTCACGGAGGGCGGCCGGGTGATCCTGAGCGTCCCCGAGGACAGTACGCTCGTCGCCGCCACGATCTGCGCCCCGCGCGGCGAGCCGTCCGCCGTGCTGGAGTTCGCCGACGTCGCGCCCGTCCCCGTGCGCAACCGCATCCGGGCCCGGCTGTGGATCGCCGGCTGGTTCGCGCCGAAGGACGGCGACCTGGAGTTCAAGGCCACCCGCATCGTGCTGCGCGAGCCCTCCGGCGCGGTCGTGGTCGACCTCGACGAGTTCGCCGCCGCCGCACCGGATCCGCTGGCCACGGCCGAGTCCCGGCTGCTGACCCACCTCGCCGACGTCCACCCGGACGCCGTCGAACGCCTCACCCGGCTCGTACCGCACGACAGCCTGCACGGCGCCGTACGCGTCCAGCCGCTCGCCGTCGACCGGCACGGCCTGACCCTGCGCATCGAACGGGCCCGCGGCAACGGCGACGTACGCCTGACCTTCCACAAGCCCGCCGACGACATGGCGCAGCTCACCGAGCGGATGCACATCCTGCTCTCCCAGGCGAGCGCCGCGTCCTGCCCGCGCGCCCTACAGCGGCAGCGCACAGACGGCGACGGGTGACGCGAACGGCGCGCCCGCGCGCCGCAGTCCACCGCTGTCCACGTCGACCTCGAAGACGCTGACCGCGCTCGACCGCTGCAACGCGGCGAAGAGCAGGCCCCCGTCGGGCGAGAGGGCGATCTGGCGCGGGAAGTCGCCGCCGACCGGAACGGTGTCGAGCAGCCTCAGCCGTGCGCCGTTCGCCTCCACCGCGTAGCGCGTCAGGCTGTCGTGCCCCCGGTTGGCGAGATAGGCGTACGAGCCGTCCGGCGTCACGACCAGCTGCGCCGGGTAGTTGGTGCCCGCACCCGTGCCCGTGGGTTGCGGCGGGCCCGGCGCGAGCCGCCCCCGGTCGGGCTCGTAGGCGCAGACCACGACCGTGTTGTCCACCTCGTTGGCCAGATAGGCGTACCGCCCCTCGGGATGGAAGGTCAGGTGCCGGGGCCCCGCACCCGCTCGCAGGCGCGCCCGGGACACTTCGGTGAGCGTGCCGCGGGACTCGTCCAGCCGGTAGGTGTAGACGGTGTCGGTGCCCAGGTCGACGGCGAGGACATGGCCGCCGTCGGGGCTCGTGACGATCTGGTGCGCGTGCGGCCCGTCCTGGCCCGGCCCAGGCGCCGGACTGCTGTGCACCACCAGGTCCGTGCGCTCGCCCAGCGCGCCCGACTCCTCGACGGGGTGCACGGCGACACTGCCCGAACCGTAGTTCGCGCTCAGCAGCCACCGCCCGCTCGGGTGCACCGACAGATGGCAGGGCGCCTCGCCGCCACTGCTCCGGGTGCCCAGCACCTTGCGGTCGGAGAGCCGTACGGCGGTCACCCCGCCCTCGGGCCGCTCGTTCACGGCGTACAGCGTCCGGCCGTCCGGGTGCACGGCGAGGTACGACGGGTCGCCGACCCCGCCGATCGTCCCCTCACCCGTGACACGACCGCTCCGGGGGTCGTACGTCGCCACCCCGATGCCGTCGCCGCCGCCCTCGGCGGAGGTGTACGTGCCGATGTAGAGCGGCTGGGGACCGGTGCGGGCGGGGGAGGGCTCGGCCGTCGCGGACTCGGTGCCCGACCCGGCCCCGGCCTCCGCCGACGGAGCCGTCGGGGCGTTCGTCGCGGAACCGGTCGTCCCGTCGGACCCCGCGCAGCCCGCCAGGACGGCCGGTACGGCTCCCGCCAACAGCCCCAGGGCGCGGCGCCTGCTCCAGCCGCCCCGGTTGCCAACCGCCTCGCTCGTCATTCGTCGCACCTCGGGTGTCGCTTCTCTCGGCCGTCACCACCTTGACGGGTCCGAGCACCCCGGCGCAAAGGCGAAGGCGGGCGTCGCGCGCCATGCGACGCCCGCCGTTCGTCCGCGGCGGTCGGCCGTGGCCGACCTCGGGTCCTCGCAGCCGGCTACCAGTCGCCGTCCTGGATCGGCTTGCCCGGGGCGTCACCCAGCGGCTTGACCTGGCCGGGAGCGGGTGCCTGCCACGGATCGAGGTCGTCGCCGAGCCAGTCACCGACGGGTTTGACCGTGCCGAGGGCGTCGGCCGGGTCGAGATCGTGGGCGTCGTTGTCGTAGTACTCGAACCACGGGAGCCCGGCCCGGGTGTACGCCGCGCGGTCCACGGGCGACGGCGGCGGGGCCTCCCCGGTGATCCGGCGCCACTCGGGCGGGGTCACCAGATGCACGAAGACCCGCCCGGACGGCCGCTCCGCCCAGCTGCCGCGCGGCCAGGTGTCCCGGTAGACCTCCTGCCGCATCGACCCGCCGACCCCGAGACCCATCGTCGCCGGAGCCCGGGGCGCAGCCGCGGGACCGCTGCGCTGCGGGGCCGCGGCGGGCGCCGCCATCGGGTACGCGGCACCCGGCGGCATCGGGCCCCCGCCCGGCGCGGGGGGCAGCGGGGCTCCGGTGGCCGGGGGCGCCATCGGCACGGCACCCGGCGGCGGCATCGGGACCGGGCCGGTGCCGGCGAAGAGGGTGGTGGTACCGAGCTCGGCGAGGTCGCGCTTCCGCTCGGCCCTCAGCCGCTCCTCCTCCCGCCACACCGCCAGCTGCTTGCCGTTCAGCGGGAACGACTGCAGCTGCACCCCGCCGAACACCTCCTCGCCGGTGACCTGGCCCTCGACCGTGGCACCGAGGCCGAGAGGCACGGCCACGAACTGCCTGACCGTGCCCTTGCCCGAGTTGATGCCGTCCAGCCAGGGCTGCCGGGGGACTACGACGTAGTTCTGCGGATCGCGGGCGAGCGCGCCGGTCCACGGCTTGCCCGACACCGCGCACACCTTGCCGACCCCGACCTGGAGCGCCGCCGGTTCCGTGGAACCGCCGAAGTGCAGCCACATCGCCTCGCGCAGATACACGGGGAGCATCACCCCGCCGCGCGCCCGCATCTCGGCGGGAGCGGTGTGCGGGTGGTCCTCGACCCGGCGGATCGGGAAGTCGCCCAGTCCGGGCGGGAGTTGATGCGTCCCCGTCTCCGGCAGACGCAGGGTGCGGATGAAGCGCACCCGCACCCCGCCCGGCAGATGGAGTGTGGTCCCGTCGATCCGCACGGTGCCTTCGGCCATTCCGTACGCTCCCCTCGTCGTCGCGTCGCGCCTTGTACTCGGCGTCACTTAGTACGTCCGACGAGGCCGGACCGGTTCCGTCGACGGGGGCGCACGATGTGTACGCGGTCGCGCAGGCGCGTGAGCCGGGGGGAGCGCTCGCGCTGTTCACGGGTGCAGCGGTCGAGCTCCTCCAGCAGCCGCTGGGAGCGGTGCTCGGTGTCCATCTCGTCCAGCATGCGGTTGACCTCCGTCAGCACGGCGCCGTGCAACTGCCAGTGACTCGGGTCGCGCTGGACGTCCTCCAGGAGCAGCTGGGCGAGCTTGTCGCGGGTCGCGACGGCGGTCGACAACTCGGCGGCGAGCCGGTCCTCCGCGGACTCGGCACTGCGGGTGACGTCGGTGGTGACCAGCACCGCGAAGCTGACCACCGCGTCGCCGATCTCGGCCAGCAGCCGCTCGATGGCGGCTCCCGCCTGCGCCGAGAACAGCGGGCTCGGTTCCCGCTCCTTGGCGAGGTCGGTGAGGGTACGGGCCAGCACCCGCAGCACCACCGTGCAGATCTCCAGCGTGTCCAGGCCGGTGCGCAGCACCACCCGGTGCAGCAGGCCCTCCCGTACGCGCGGATTGAGCTTCAGGCTGTCCTCGGCCTGCTTGAGGGCCGCGTCCACCTCGACGATGTCGAAGTCCAGCTCCCGGGCCTCGTGCAGCCGGGCCGCCGCGGCCTCCGCCGGAGTGCGGCCCGCGGCCTGCTCGCCGACCCGTATCATCAGCCGCCGCATCCGCCGGGCCAGGTCCTCGATGGACTCACCGGCCGCCTCCACCCAGACCGGGGGAGCGAGCAGCAGGTTGAAGGCGAGTCCGACGACCGCGCCGATCAGGGTCTCCAGGATCCGTGCCCAGGCCGTGTCGCCGACCCTGGTGACGCCGAGCACCAGCATCGCGCTGATGGCCACCTCGGGCACGAACTCGCTCACCCGCACCAGATGACCCACCGCGAGCGAGGCCAGGATGATCAGGGCGAGGCTCCACCAGGTGAGGCCCACCAGGACACTGAAGCCGATGGCGATGACGACGCCGGCGACCACCGAGTTCACCCGGCGGATACCGGTGGTGAGGGTGGAGTAGAGGGTCACCTGCACGACCAGCAGGGCGGTCAGCGGAGCCGTCAGGGGCGCCGCCTCCGTGCTGAGTTGCAGCGCCACCACATAGGCCACCGTGGCCGCCGCCGCCGACCGCACCGACTGGACGATCACCGGGTCCTGTCGCCACTTCGCGACCCGTGTGTCGATCAGGCCCCACACTTCACGCACGTCTCGCATCCTTGCGCTGTTCCCGTTCCACTGGCGCCCCGAACTCCTGACCGAGGACAGTAGTCACCTGGGTGATCGCACGGGAGGACGGAAGACCACAAGGTCAGGGCGGGTTCAGTCGTACAGTTTCACCAGGAACGCGGACAGATTGCCCACCGTCCGGGCGATCTGTTCCTCCACGGTGAGGCTCTCCTCGAAGCGGCTCCCGCTCGCCAGGGCCTTCTTGCCGCGCACATAGAGCGAGCACGCCAGGTCGGCGCACATGTACACGCCGACCGAGTTCCCCTCCCGGCCGGCCGCGCCCGCCTTGCGTGCCGTCATCAGGGAGACACCGCCGCCCGGATGCGTCGTCAGGCACAGCGAGCACATGCTGCGGTGCAGGAACCCGCGCCGCGCGGAGGGGAGCCGCAACGCGACACCGGCGAATCCTCCCTCGCGCTCCGCGACCAGATAGCTGCGGTCGGGCGCACCGGGATCCCGCCAGCCGAGGAAGTCGAGATCCGCCCAGGGCCGCTGCTCCAGATCGCGCGGCACGAAGATCCTCTTCGCCTCCCCCTTCGAGCAGTTGACGAAGGAGGTGCGGATGTCCTGCTCGGTGAGTGTCCTCATGAGGGCCTGTTCTCCGGTGAAGGGAAGGGGATGATCAGTCTCGGAACCTAGGGACACTAGGTTTTCACCTAAGGTACGCGGGCTTCGGGGGAGGGGCCAATGGTTTTTGGGGTTGTCAGAGCTGGCTCCGTCGGTGCGGCCGTCGGGGGCCACACGCCCGGGGGAGAGCACCTACACGGACGTCGGCCCCGGCCGACCGGCGCCCTCCGCACGAATGACGCCGAGCGGAACCCCGGCGCGGACTCGGGCCGCCGACTGGACGAGCTCATCGCCTCGGGCCGCTATGTGGAGGACGTCCACGCGGCCGGATGAGCGGTGTGATCGTGGGGGCCCACCTGGCAGAGTGGGCCCCACGCGCAGACCGACGAGGGGGATGGCAGTGGACGAGCAGGAACGCGCGCGGCTGGCGCTCGCGGCGGCGGGGCTGCCGCCGGAGAGTCTCGCCGAGCGCCGGCCGCTCACCGGCGGCACCTACAACACGGTCGAGGAACTGCGCCTCGCCGACGGTACCCGGCTCGTCCTCAAGGTCCCTCCGCCGCCCACCACGCCCGGCCTGGCCCACGAGCGCGAACTCCTCGCCGCCGAGGCCGAGTTCTGCCGGGCCGCCGCGACCGTCGACGTCCCCGCTCCCCGCGTGGTCGGGGCCGCCTTCGACGAGAGCGCGCCCGCGGGCCGTCACCTCCTGCTCACCCACTGCCCCGGCACCGGCTGGGACGGGCCGCCCACCGGCCGAGAAGCGGCGCTGCGACGGGAGCTGGGCGGCCTGGTCGCCCGGCTGCACCGGGTCACCGGCCCCGGCTACGGCTGTCCCAGCGGCGCCCTCGGCCCTCTCGCCCCCGACTGGCGCACCGCGTTCACCGCCATGTACGAGGCCGTCCTCGACGACGCCGACCGCTTCGGCGCCTGGTTGCCCCGCCCCCTGGACGAGGTGGCCCGTACGGCGAAGCTCGCGTACGACGCCCTCGACGAGGTGACCGTGCCGCGCCTGGTCCACTTCGACCTGTGGCCGGGCAACATCCTCGTGGAGCACGGCGATACCGCGCGCGTGGGCGGACTGATCGACGGCGAGCGCATGTTCTGGGGCGACCCCGTCGCGGACTTCGTCTCGCTGGCGCTGCTGGAGGATGTCCGGGAGGACACCGACTTCATGACCGGATATCAAGAGGCGGGCGGTGTCGCCGAGTTCACGCCGTCGGCCGCCCGGAGGTACGCCCTCTACCGCAGCTACCTCGACCTGATCATGCTGGTGGAAACGGTGCCGCGCGCCATGGGCGGCGACGACCTCGCCTGGCGGCGGGAGCGGGTGGCCCCGCATCTGACGGCCGCCCTGGACGAGCTGGCCGGGGACGCCTGACACCAGGGGGTGTCTTGATAGTCCCGCACAGCACCCGCGGTGTCCGGCACGCACCCTCGCCGCACCGGCCAAAGACCCAACTAGCTCCTCCCCCACTCTCGACTTCGCTCGAGCGGGGGGACCCCCATCGAGGGCCTTCGTCCGGCATGCCGAGGGCACGCACCGGACACCGCGGGCACCGCACTGGACTTTCAAGACACCCCCTGGTGGACACCGCGTGGTTTGAGTCGATCGGGCCGAGGTACCCGCGCGCGGTGCACGACAGCAGGAAGGAGCACGCCGTGGACGATCACCGCCTGGAGGGTCCCGGCGAGCACCCGGACCCCATACCGAGGGACCTGCCCGACCAGCAGGCGACCGAGGGCGAGGACCCGTGGGAGGCGGCCCCGACGCGTGCCGCCGCCGACGAGCGTGACGGAGGTGCCGCCGACGTGCCCGACACGGACGAGGCCGGTACCGGACGACAGGGCGCCCCGCGGTCGGGCTCCGCCAACCCCGAGCAGCCCGTACCCGACGAGCCCTCCGGCTGACGCATGTCGCCCGACCCTCGTAGGCCGGCTCTCGGCCCCTCGCTCCCTGGCCCCTGCAGAGACTCGGCGCCTCCCCGGTGGGACCCGGGGAGGCGCCGTCGTGTCCGGGATGCGTCCGGGCCGCGTCCGGCGTGCTCAGCCGACCTTCCGGCCCCGCAGCGGTTCCGTCTCCGCCCCGGCGCCGTGCCGCAGCCCCTCCAGGAACTCCTCCAGCACCTCCACCGACGTGCGCTCGGGCCGCCAGCGCAGCTCGTCGCGGGCCTTCGAGCAGTCCATCAGCGGCAGCCGCAGCACGGCGTCGAAGAGGTGCGGCGAGGCGGGCAGCAGCCGCAGGTTCCACGCGGCGGCGATCGCCGAGCGGGCCGCGACACGGGGCAGCCGCACCGGACGGGACCCCAGCACCTCGCTGAGCAGCGCGGCGTCCACGGGTGACTCCGCCGCGAGGTTGAAGGCACCACGGGCATCGGAGTGCAGGGCCAGCCGGTACGCGCGGGCCGCGTCGTCGGTGTGCAGGGCCTGCACCTTCAGTCCGGGGATGTCGGGCAGGAACGGCAGGAGATCGGGCCGGGCCAGCTGCCCCGGCAGGAAACGCCCGCCGAAGATACGGCGCTGCTCGCTCGCCGACTCCCGTTTGAACAGGAACGCGGGCCGCATCCGCACCACCCGCACCCCGGGGTGCTCGTGGTCGAAGGAGTCCAGGGCCCGCTCCAGATACGCCTTCTCCCGGCAGTACGCGGCGTCCGGCCAGCCGTGCGTCGGCCACGACTCGTCGACCGCGCGGCCCTTCGGACCGGGGGAGTAGGCGCCGACGGACGAGGCGTGCACCAGCGTCGGGACCTCGGCCTTCGCCACCGCCTCGAAGACCCGGATGCTGCCCAGCACATTGGTCCGCCAGGTGGCGGCCGGGTCGTGTGTCGGCTGGAACGCCCAGGCGAGATGGACGACCGCGTCCGCCCCCTCGAACTCCTTGACCAGATCGGCCTCCTCGGACCCGACGTCCACGGCCGACCAGTCCGTCTTCGCGGGGGACCAGTCGGGGATCCGCCGGGCCAGGCCCCGTACCCGGTCGACCCGCGCGTCCTCCGCGAGCAGCCGCACCAGACTCGTCCCCACATTGCCGGTGGCGCCAGTGACCACGATCCTGCCGCCGGATTCTCCGTTCACCGCAGACTCCTCTCGCGCACTTCGATCCCTCCGGAGCCGCTCACGAGTACCCGGGCCCGAAGAATGCACGCGGCCACTACCGGCCACCCCGACGAACCGCCGCCTACGCGGGACACAGCGCCGCCCGCCGACTCCGCCGATTCCGCCCGGGGCCGGTCGGACGCGGGAGATGATCAGTACATGACCGAGATCATCCTGATGTCCGACCCGAGGGTGGCGGCCGTACCCGTCGACGACCGGGACGAGCCGCTCGTCGACGTACGCCGAGCCGGTCCACTGCTGGTCGACGAGCGCAAGGCCGACGGCACGGGCGCCTACGCCCATCTGCGCGCGGAGGTGCACGACCGGCTGCTCAAGGCCCAGGACCTGCTGCCGGACGGGCTGCGTCTGCTCTTCGTGGAGGGCTACCGGCCGCCGGCGCTGCAGCGCGCCTACTTCGAGCGGTACGCGGCCGAGCAGCGCGCCCTCCACCCCGACTGGCCCGCCGACCACATCCGCGAGGCGGCCAGCCGCTATGTCTCCCCGCCCGAGATAGCCCCGCACTCCGCGGGTGCCGCCGTGGACCTGACCCTCGTGGACGCCGACGGCCGCGAACTCGACCTCGGTACGCGGGTCAACGCGAGCCCGGAGGAGAGTGACGGAGCCTGCTACACGGGGGCGGACGGCATCTCCGCGGAAGCCCGCGCCCACCGGGAGACGCTCGGCGCCGCCCTCGGCGCGGCGGGCCTCGTCAACTACCCGACGGAGTGGTGGCACTGGTCGTACGGCGACCGTTACTGGGCTCTCGCGACGGGCGCGCCGACGGCGCTGTACGGACCGCGGGAACTCGACGCCTGACCACCCCGGGCAAGGAGAAGCCCCGACCGGGACGGGGGAATCACGGTCGGGGCGGTCTGTGTGGGGGTGCGGATGGCGGTCGCCTCTCGGCGAAAGGCTCCACAGGGCTTCAGCCGAACGATCGTCCCTGTGGGCAAGAGGTGAGGCCCGGGGACACTGTCCCATCCACACCCACGGCTGGTTCAACGGGAAACTACCAGGGGGTGTTCCTTCCGATCGGGACAATGGCGGTGATCTGTGTCACGTTGTGCCGGGCCGCCCACAGCGGCTGTCACCAGGTCATTCCTCCCGGCCCAGCGGACTCTCCTCCAGGGCGGCCAGCAGATGGGCCGGATTCCGGAACACCGCCTCCGCGCCGGCCGCCTCCAGTTCGGGCCGTGGGATGCCGCCGGAGAGCACGGCCACACAGCGCACCCCGGCCCGGGCACCGGCCCGCATGTCCCAGACGGTGTCCCCGACGAACACCGACCGCTCGGCCTCCGCCCCCGCCAGCTCCAGAGCCTGCTCGACGGGGTCCGGCGCCGGCTTCCCCCGGTCCACGTCGTCGGCGCTGGCCGTCGCCGCGATGGCGTCGTCGGCCCCGATGGCCCGCCGCAGCGCGGCCAGCTCGGCCCCGCCCGCCGAGGTCGCCAGCACCACGCTCCAGCCCTGCCCGTCGAGCCGCCGCAGCAGGCGCCCGGCGTCCGGCAGGGCGGGCAGCCGCTCGAAGTACGTCCCGTACAACGCCTTGTGCGCCGCGCTCAGCGCGTCCTTCTCCGCCGGATCCCGCTCCTCACCCAGCAGATGCGTGATCAGGTCCCCGGACGGCAACCCCACCGCCCGATGGATGTCGTGCATGGCCACCTCGTGCCCACCCTGCCGAAACGCCTCCCACCAGGAGACGACATGCAGCTGATTGGTGTCGACGAGGGTCCCGTCGACGTCGAACACGGCAGCTTTTCCCATGGCTCACCTTTCTCAAGACGATCACATCCGCGCCCCTCATGGGGCGCGGGGAACTGCGCGACCAGCCACAACCCCACCCGCGCCCGCCGCCGCACCGAACCCCCGAGCTCTCAGGCACTCACCACTCCCTCCGGCACCTCCCGATCACGCGCCCACCTCACCACCTCATCCACCCCCCACGTCGTCACCACCCGCTCGGCCGGCACCCCGCACTCCTCCGCCCGGGCACACCCGTGCACCTGCCACGTCAACTGCCCCGGCGCGTGCGCGTCCGTGTCGATCGAGAACAGCACCCCCGCCTCCGCGGCCCGCAGCAGCAGCCGCCGCGGCGGATCCAGCCGCTCCGGCCGGGAGTTGATCTCCACGGCCGTCCCGGTCTCCGCGCACGCCGCGAACACCGCGTCCGCGTCGAACTCCGACTCCGGGCGGCCCCGCCCGGTGACCAGCCGCCCCGTGCAGTGCCCGAGCACGTCGGAGTGCGGATCACGCACCGCGGCGACCATCCGCCGGGTCATCGCCCGGGAGTCCATCCGCAGCTTGGAGTGGACGGACACCACCACCACGTCCAGCCGGTCCAGCAGCTCCGGCTCCTGGTCCAGCGAGCCGTCGTCGAGGATGTCGCACTCGATGCCGGTGAGGAGCCGGAACGGCGCCCAGGTCTCGTTCAGCGCGGCCACCACGTCGAGCTGCTCCCGCAACCGCTCCGGGGACAGGCCACGGGCGACGGTCAACCTGGGGGAGTGGTCGGTGAGCACCGTCCACTCGTGGCCGAGGCGCGCGGCGGTCCGGCCCATCTCCTCGATCGGGCTGCCGCCGTCCGACCAGTCGGAGTGCACATGGCAGTCGCCCCTGATCAGCTTCCTCAGCTCCGCGCCCGCGTCACCCTCCGTGAGCGGAGCCTCGGCCCCCTGCTCCAGTTTCCGCAGGTAGCCCGGCACCTCCCCGGCCAGCGCCTCGCGCGCCACCTGCGCGGTCCTCGGCCCGACCCCCTTCAGCGACTCCAGCGAGCCCGCGGCCGCCCGCTCGGCGACCTCGTCGGCCGGCAACGCGCCGAGCACGGAGGCGGCCGTACGGAACGCCCGTACGCGGTAGGTGGGGGCCCGGTCCCGCTCCAGCAGGAAAGCGATCCGGTCCAGGGCCTCGACGGGATCCATGGCACCTCCAGCCTCCCGCTTCCAGCGTCACCCAGGCCCCGGGTACCCGCACGACGGCCGGACGATCACAGGCGCCGTCGGACCGGCCCGTCCGTTCTCCCCCCGTCACCCGCCGCCGGACCGCTCTACCCTCGAAACATGACCGAGAGCGCGAGCCCCTACATTTCCCATCCCCGTGTCCTGGTGCTCGGGGTGCAGCCCGGTACGCCGCCGTTCCGGATCGTGGAGATCGACGGCCAGGTGGTCGGCGAGGCGAAGCGGCTGACGGACGTCCTCCAGACGGCCGCCGCATACGGAGTCGTCGTGCACGACCTCGACGATCCCGACCAGGTCCGCTGGGTGGGCGGCGACAAGTTCACTTGGACGCCGCGCTAGCCCGCCCGGACGCCGGACCGGCCTCCTTGCGCCGGCCCACCCGCAGACGCCGGCCCCAGGCGCCGCGCGGCCCCTTCGGCTGGGTCGACGCCTTTGCCCGAGCGGTTCCCTTGCCTTGGCCCGTCCCCTTGCCCTGAGAGGTTCCCTTGCCGCGAGCCGCCCCCGTGCCCCGAGCCGGTGCGGGTTTCGGCTCTCGCGGCGCCCTGGCGTGTACGGCGCGGCCGAGGCGCCGGCCCAGCAGCAGATAACCCAGCAGCGCGCCCGTCGTGTTGAGGATGACGTCGTCGATGTCGAACGCCCGCCCGGTGACCAGCGCGCCCTGCACCAGCTCGACCAGCAGCATCATCAGCGCGGTCAGGGCGGGCACCCGCAGCAGACCGCGCGCGCCGGGCGCCAGCACCGGCAGCAGGATCCCGAACGGCAGGCCCAGCAGGACGTTCCCGCCGACCTGCTTGAGCGCGTCGCGCGCGTCGGGGTGGTGCCAGTACAGCTCCAGCGAGGCGCCGGGGCGGAGGTTGCTGTGGGTGAGCGCCTCCGACGCCGGGGACGGCTGGAGGGTGAGCCCGGCCAGTACCGCGCCGAACGCCACCATCGCCAGGAACGCCAGGGCCATCACCAGCAGCCGCAGAGGCAGCGGGAGCGGTCGTGGACCGCGCTCGGCCGCCGGGGAACGGCGGCCGGAGGTGGTGGAACGGGAACGTGACGTGGTGCCGGCCATGCGACCCTCCCGATTTCAACTTCCTTCTGTACCAAGCCTGTTACCCCCGAAGTGGTCCGCGATGCCCACCCGCGCGCGGGGTGCGGGAAGTCGCCGACCGGGCCCCGCCGGGTTTCGGCCCGCCCCTCGCGGGCACCTGGACCGCGAGTGACAGGGACCCGCTCCCGTTCGAGGGGCGCCGTCAGGCGCCCGGGAGCGGAGGGACGTGGGAGGGCGCTCGGGTACGCCTGCCGTGGACGGGCCGACGTACCGCGCGCCCTCCCCGCAGCCGGGGAGGGCGCCGGTGTCCGGTCATGACCCGTACGTCACCTTCACCTCCTCGAAGCCGAGCGACTTCAGCAGTCCTTCGAGCATGTCGGTGGTGTTGGCCTCGGCCCGCTCCGTGAGCTTGCTCTCCTTCGCGGCGTCCCCGATGTGCTTGACGGCCAGGCGCTGCACCGCCTGTTCGCCGTTGGGGTTGTCCGAGAACAGGTCGCCGAGGCGGTCGAGCAGGCCACGCTCCTTGGAGACGGCGTAGGAGTGCTCGGTGTCGAGGGCGGGTTTGCCGAGCTGGGCGTGCGGGAGGTCGATGGTGGCCGAGGTGCGGTCCTCGTTCGTCTTCACGTCGTTCTCGCCGACCTTGCCGAGGTCGACATAGGCGTCCACGGTGCCCGCGCCCACGTACAGCGTGCGGGTACCGCGGATCGCGTCCGGCAGGTACTTGGCGTCCTTCTCCAGGTCGACGACCACCTGGAAGTTGCCCGAGGCGGCGTCGTAACGGCTCATGTCCTGGATGGACTTCAGGAGCGTCGGTCCCGAGCGGTCGTGCTCCTCGGTGCCGAACACGTCGTCCAGCCCTCCGAAGACCAGCATCCGCAGCGCGGCCAGCAGCACCACGATGAGGATGACCACCGCGGCGAGCAGCTTGGCCCAGCCGGGCACACGCGTGCGTTTGATGGACGTCGTCATGTAGACGGCCCTCCTTCCTCTTTCAACGAATGCCCTCAAACACCGTGGGGGAACGCCCAGTTGACGTTTGTTCCCCTAGCATGAGCCGCGCAACCCGTAATGATCATGTTCATGCGAGGAGCCGACCGTGCGTGACATCGCCGTTTTCACCGGCAGCGCCCACCCCGAACTCGCGGGGGAGGTCTGCGCGCACCTCGGGGTGCCGCTGAGTCCGTCCCGGGTGAGCCGGTTCGCCAACGACTGTCTGGAGGTGCAGCTTCAGGCCAACTGCCGGGAGAAGGACGTCTTCCTGGTCCAGCCGTTGGTCACGCCGGTGCAGGAGCACCTCGTCGAGCTGTTGCTGATGTGCGACGCGGCGCGCGGCGCCTCGGCCGGCCGGATCACCGTGGTCATGCCGCACTACTCGTACGCCCGCTCGGACAAGAAGGACGCGCCGCGGATTTCCATCGGCGGCCGGCTGGTCGCCGATCTGATGGTGTCGGCGGGCGCGGGCCGGGTGCTCGCCATGACGCTGCACTCGCCGCAGGTGCACGGCTTCTTCTCGGTGCCGGTCGATCATCTGCACGCGCTGCGTGAACTGGCCGCGCACTTCCGGCGCTACGACCTGACGCGTACGACGGTGGTCTCCCCGGACCTGGGCAACGCCAAGGAGGCGGCGGCGTTCGCGCGGATGATCGGCGCGCAGGTCGCGGCGGGTGCCAAACAGCGGTTCGCCGACGACCGGGTGAGCATCAGCTCGGTGATCGGCGAGGTCGCCGGACGGGATGTGATCGTCCTGGACGACGAGATCGCCAAAGGCAGTACCGTGCTGGAACTCCTGCAGCGGCTACGGGAGTTGGGGCCGCGCTCGATCCGGGTGGCCTGCACCCACGGGCTGTTCGCGGCGGGCGCTCTGAAGCGGCTGAGTGAGCAGCCCGACGTGCTGGAGATCGTCTGCACCAACACCGTGCCGGTCCCCGTGGAGGAGCGCACCGACAAGCTGAACGTGCTCTCCATCGCCCCCGCGCTCGCGGAGGCCGTCCGCCGTATCCACAACGGCGAGTCCGTCAGCGCCCTGTTCGACGCGCCCGCGGGCGACGCGGGAGGCGAGGGCTGACGGGCGGAGCGGGGTCATAACGTGCCGGACGTGGCCTCCGGCTGTCCCAGGGCCGCGTCCAGGGACGAGGCGGGCGGCAGCAGCCGGGCCAGGCCGGTGACCTTGAGGACGCGCAGGGTGAGCGGATGGGTGCAGACCAGGCGCAGTTCGCCGTCGCGGTCGAGCACCCGCTGCCGCGCCCGGTAGAGCAGCCGCAGCCCGGAGCAGTCGAAGAACTCGACGTGCCGGAGGTCGATCACGATCCGGGCGCCGGGGCGGCCGGTCTCCGCGTCGAGGTGCGGAATGATCTCCACGGCCGCCGCGATGTCGATCTCACCGTGCAGTTCGAGCACGCTGTGGCCGCGGTCCGTGCGGACGCGCAGGTACCCGGTCGCGGGCGGTGTGGGGTCGCTCGACACGACGGCATCGCCTCCTACCGGACTCTGTGAGGGTGTGAGGGCAAAACCCTTCCCCGCCCTGCAAGTTACCCTCGTCAGGGTGAATTTCAGCATGTTCGATTGACATATGTCTTCGATTTCTTCGGCAAGCCGTCCGGAGTTTTGCGCAGTGCCCCCTACGACAGCGCGTGCCACGCCTTGGACAGCGCCTGCCGGAGCTGGTCGGCCTGATGCGGGGTGAGGTCGCTGATCATGCGTTCCTCCAGGTCCCGCACGGGCCCCGCGAAGCGGGCGAGCAGCTCGCGCCCCTCGTCGGTCAGCAGGATGAGCAGCTCGCGCCGGTTGCGCGGATTGCGCTCCCGGCGCACGAGCCCCCGGTTCTCCAGACTGCGGACGAGATCCGCGACGGACTGGGCCGTGACGAACGAGTCGCGGGCGAGCTGGGCGGCCGAGAGCCCGTCGTGGCGCTGGAGGACCGTGAGCGAGGTGTACTGCAGCGCCGTGATCCCGGCCGGCTTCACCAGATCGTCCAGGCGGGAGCGGACAACGAGCTCGACCTGCTTGACCATGTAGAGGAGCGAAGGGGGTGCCTTGGTGCCGACCATGGGGTCAGCGTAAAGCATTGACAGGAATCCTGGGTGTGATGAAACTGCGGACCAACAGGAATCCTGTTGGTTGAAGATGTAGCGATCAAGGCTGGACCAAAGCTGAGGAGTGGGCAATGACGACCACCTTCGAGAGCGAGCCCGGGCGGCTGTTCATCGGTGGGCAGTGGCTCGAGGCGAGTGACGGTGCACGGACCGACGTGATCGACCCGTCCACGGGCCAGGTGGTCACGACCGTCGCGGAGGCGGGCGCGGCCGACGTGGACGCCGCGGTGCGCGCCGCCCGCGAGGCCTTCGACAGCGGAGGCTGGTCCGGGCTGAGCGGCCGCGAGCGCGGCCGGATCCTGAACCGCGTGGCTCAGCTCATCAGGGAGAACGCCGACGAGATCGCGGCGATCGAGAGCCGCGACGTCGGCAAGCCCATCACGCTGGCCCACGCCGTCGACGTGACGAACGCGGCCAACGACTACGAGTACTACGCCTCCCTCGCCTGGACCCTGGACGGCTCCGCCCGCGACGTCCCGAACAACCGCCTCGCCTACACCAGGCGCGGCCCGATCGGAGTGGTCGGCGCGATCACCCCCTTCAACTTCCCGCTGATCCTGGCCGGTTCGAAGATCGCCCCCGCGCTCGCGGCCGGCAACACGGTCGTCCACAAGCCGGCCGAGGAGACCCCGCTCAGCGCCCTCTACATGGCGGGCCTCCTCAAGGAGGCCGGCGTCCCCGACGGCGTCTACAACGTCGTCACGGGTACGGGCCCGGTCGCGGGCGAGGCGCTGCTGCGCAACCCCGGCGTCGACAAGATCGCCTTCACCGGCTCCACCGCCACCGGCCGGCACGCGGCGAGCGTCGCCGGCGAGGGGCTGAAGCAGGTCACCATGGAGCTGGGCGGCAACGCGGCGCACGTCGTCTTCGAGGACGCCGACATCGAGAAGGCCATCGGCGCCATCATCAAGGGCTTCGTCTTCAACACCGGCCAGTTCTGCATGGGCGGCCCCCGGCTGCTGGTCGCCCGCCCCGTCTACGAGACCGTCCTCGGCATCCTCGCCGACGCGGTGCCCGGCGTGCCCCTCGGCGACCCCCGGCAGCCGGAGACCGTCATCGGCCCGATGGCGGGCGAGCGGCACCTGAAGAAGGTCGAGGAGTACGTCGAGCTGGCCCGCAAGGAGGGCGGCCGCATCGTGTGCGGCGGCGAGCGCCTGGACCTCGGCGGCGGCTACTACTACAAGCCGACCGTCATCGCCGACCTCGCCAACGACTCCCGGGTCGTCCAGGAGGAGGTCTTCGGGCCGGTCCTCACCGTGCAGCCCTTCGACTCCGAGGACGAGGCCGTCGAACTGGCCAACTCCACGCCGTACGGCCTGGCCTCCGGCATCCAGACCACGAACCTCACCCGCGCCCACCGGGTGGCCGACCGCCTTCAGGCGGGCATCGTCTGGGTCAACGACTGGCCGATGCTCGACCCCGCCGTGCCCTTCGGCGGAGTGAAGGCCTCCGGCTTCGGCCGTGAGTACGGCCCCGAGGCCCTGGAGTCCTACACCAAGGTCAAGTCCGTCGTCGTCTCGCTCGACTGAGCACCTTCCCCGGGATCCCCGGTGAGCCGCGGGACCGATCCGGTGGCTCACCGACGAACAAGGAGTTCATGAGCATGTCCACCACCACACGTGCGGCCGTGGTCGAGTCCGGGGGCGCGCCCTTCACCCTCTCCGAGGTCGTCCTCGACCAGCCCGCGCAGGGCGAGGTCCTGGTCCGGATGGTCGCGGCCGGGCTGTGCCACACCGACCTGGGGGTCGCCAGCGGCGGGCTGCCCTTCCCGCTGCCCGGCGTGCTGGGCCACGAGGGCGCCGGTGTCGTCGAGGCCGTCGGCCCGGGCGTCACCGCCGTAGCCCCGGGCGACCACGTCGTCCTGTCCTTCACCTCCTGCGGCGGCTGCCAGAACTGCCGCGACGGTCACCCGGCGTACTGCGCCACCTGGCTGCCGCTGAACCTGCTCGGCGGCCGGCGCGCCGACGGCACCAGCACCATCAGCCGTGACGGCCAGGACCTCGGCGGCCACTTCTTCGGCCAGTCCTCCTTCGCCGAGCGCGCCCTGGTCGACGAGCGCGGCCTCGTCAAGGTCGACCCGGACGTCCCGCTGGACTCCATCGCCCCGCTCGGCTGCGGCGTCCAGACGGGCGTCGGCGCCGTCTGGAACGTGCTGGAGCCCCGCCCGGGCAGCACCGTCGTCGTCCTCGGCGCAGGAGCCGTGGGCCTGTCCGCCGTGATGGCGGCGAACCTGACCCCGGCGACCACGGTCGTCGCCGTGGACAAGGTCGGCGAGCGCCTGGAACTGGCGAAGGAGCTGGGCGCCACCCACACGGTGAACGCCGGCGACGTCGCCGACATCACCGAGGCGATCATGGAGATCACCGGCGGCCGGGGTGCCGACGGCGTCGTGGAGACCACCGGCAGCGTCGCCGTGCTCCGCAAGGGCGTCGACGCCCTCGCCGCGCGCGGCACCCTGGTCATCGTGGGCGCCCCGCCGTTCGGCACGGAGGTCTCCCTCGACGTCAACGGAATGCTCGGCGGCAAGCGGGTCGTCGGCCTCACCCTCGGCGACAACGAGATCCAGACCGCCATCCCGGTCCTCGTCCAGCTCGTCAAGGAGGGCAAGCTGCCGCTCGACCGGCTGATCACCCGGTACGAGTTCGAGGACATCGACCGGGCGGTCGCCGACATGAGCGGCGGCCGGAGCATCAAGCCGGTGCTGACCTTCTGACCCGCGGGCCCGCCGGGCGTCCCGACGCCCGCGAGCCCGCCCACCGCCTCCGACAACCGAGAAGCCATCTCCCGCCGGGGCACGTTCTCCCCGCGTGACCCCGGCCCTGTGGGTGACCTGCACACCAGGTCACCCACAGGGCTGTCGGGGGCATGAGGCATCGGAGCGAGAGAGGGCGGCGTACGCCCGGGGGCGCTCAGCGGCTGCGGTGCAACGCGACCAGCAGCTGCCACGCCTGGTCGGCGATCACCCGCGGGGTGCCGTCCAGCAGACCGTGCAGCCAGTCCGCGAGGACCCCCGCGAAGGTCGCCGCCACGGCGGAGGCCACCAGCGGCGCGTCCGCGGCCCCCGCGAGCTCGCGTTCACGCAGGCTGTAGGCGCGCAGGTCCCGGTGCAGCACCCGGCCGAGCGGTCCGCCACCGCCGGGCGCGAGCAGCGTGCGGTACAGCGCGGCGTGCGGGGCGAGACCGGCGAAGAACTCCGGCAGGGCGTCCGGCGCCCGCACCGGGTCGGGGCGTCCGCGCCAGGCGTGCAGCGCCTCCACGGCCTCCCGTACGACATCGGCGCAGGCGTCGACCGCCAGCGCCTCCAGGTCCGGGTAGTGCACGTAGAACGTGGCCCGGCCCACCCCCGCCCGGCGGACCAGCGCGGCCACGCTGACCTCGTGCAGGGGGTGCCGGGCGCACTCGTCGAGGAGGGCCTCCCGCAGCCTGGCCCGGGTGCGGGAGGCCCGGGGGTCCTCCGTGGCCCGGGGCTCCTCGGGGGTCATCCGGCGGCGAGGACGGCGGCCAGAGCCAGGGCGCCGGGCAGGGCCTGGGCGACGAGGATGCGGCGGTTGGCGGTGGCGGCGCCGTACACACCCGCGACGATCACACAGGACAGGAAGAAGATCTGCGCCCGGAATCCGGTCGGGTCGTCGGCGATCAGGCCCCAGACCAGACCGGCGGCGAGGAAGCCGTTGTAGAGGCCCTGGTTGGCGGCGAGGGAGGCCGTCCGCCGCGCCATCTCGGCGTCCATCCCGTGGAAGGACATCCCCGGCTTCTTCTGCCACAGGAACATCTCCATCACCAGGATGTACGCGTGCAGCAGGGCCACCAGCGCGACCAGCACGTTCGCCAGGATCTCCATGGTCAACAGACTCCGTCGTTCACTCGATGCTTCCTGAATTTCTTGGACAGGTGTCCACTATAGCTGGACGACTGTCCATGAAGTCCAGTCGTCGTCACCAGCTCCCTGCTGTTCGCCGAGGACGGCGGGGAGCGGGATCCCGGCCTGAACGTGGACTGGCCGCGCCTGCACGGCGCCGAGGCCTTCACAGCCGCACTGAAGGACCCCGCCAGGCTGCTGCTGGCCGCCGTGCGCGACGGCGAGGTCGTCGGTCATCTGCAGGGATCGATGTCCGGCCCCACCGCCATGCGGCCCGTCGGATCGGCGACCCTCATGGCGCTGTACGTCCGGCCCGAGCACCGGCGCTCCCGGGTCGGGGCCCGCATGGTCGACACCTTCCTGGCGTGGGCGCGGGAGCGGGGCGCGGCGCACGCGGAGGTGACCGCCTCGGCCGCCAACGCCGACGCCATCCGGTTCTACGAGCGCGAGGAGTTCCGTCCCCAGGCGCTCACCCTGCGGCTGAACCTGTAGCCGGCGGGTACCCGGGGAGCGTATGGGCGGCGGCGGACCCTCCCCCGCGCCCGGGATCCCGTACGGAGGAGACATGGCACTGGTACAGGCGGGCCTCGTGGTGCTGGACTGCGCCGAGCCGGAGAAGCTCGCGGTGTTCTACAAGGCACTGCTGGACGCGCGGGAGACGGACGCGACCGCCAA
Organism: Streptomyces sp. MNU76; assembly: GCF_020982545.1. GTDB lineage: Bacteria > Actinomycetota > Actinomycetes > Streptomycetales > Streptomycetaceae > Streptomyces. Next base: position 56,098 of record NZ_JAJKLK010000026.1, read on the forward strand.
CCGCGTCGAGATCGAGGGCGCCTGCGGTGCCCGGATGGCGTTCCGCCGCGACGTCAACGCCACCCCGCCCAGCTGGCCCCGCCCGAGAACTCCCTCCAGGCCCACCTCGACTTCTACGTCGAGGACCTGGACGAGGCCGAGCGGCTGATCGTCTCGCTCGGCGGGCGTCCGGTCGACACCAAGGAGGCGAGCGGACCCTTCGAGGAACGCGGCTACTCCGACCCGGCCGGCCACTCCTTCACACTGCGCCGCGAACACCCCACGGCCCCCAAGCAGGGCTAGGCAGGGTCAGGGGCCCGGAAAGAGGTCGGGTGGCCCGCGCGCGGGCCACCCGACCTCTTTCCGAACGTCAGTCCCGGCCTCCCTTCTCGTCGGCCGGCCACACCCCGGTGGACCGCTCGATGGCCTTGGCGCCCGTGCGGTCCACCGCGCTGCGCACGACCGCGAAGATCGCACCCTGGACGGCAGCCGCCAGCAGGATCTCGCCCCAGCCCCGGTCCCGGTCCAGCGCGTCGGGCGCGTCGTCCTCGTGCCGGATCAGCTTCCAGGTCTTGCGGAACGCGGCCGAGGCCACCGCACCGCTCACCCAGCCCAGCGCGAAGCCGATCGGCTTGTAGGCGACTGGCAGCTTCTTCTTCTTGGACATCTGGTCCTCCTCCTTCGCGTGCGGATGGTCGGCGGCGACGCCGTCCGGTCAGGGACGACCCCGCGGGGCCACGACCTCGGCGGCGGGCACCGGCCCCGGCGGCGTGCCGTCGCCGAACGGGCTGCCGCCCAGGTCCTCCCGCCCGTGGGGGGCGAGCCAGCCCGCGAGATCGGGGCCCAGCGGCACCACGGCGGTCGGGTTGATGCCCGTGTGCACCTGGTAGTAGTGCCGCTTGATGTGGTCGAAGTCGACGGTGTCCCCGAACCCGGGGGTCTGGAAGAGATCACGGGCGTAGGCCCACAGCACCGGGTCCTCCGCCAGCTTCCAGCGGTTGCACTTGAAGTGACCGTGGTAGACGGGGTCGAAACGCACCAGTGTGGTGAAGAGCCGGATGTCCGCCTCCGTGATCGTCCCGCCGACGAGATAGCGCTGCCCCGCCAGCCGCTCCGACAGCGCCTCCAGCCGCCGGAACACCCCGGTGCAGGCCTCCTCGTACTCCTTCTGCCCGGTGGCGAAGCCCGCCCGGTACACGCCGTTGTTGACGTCCTCGTAGACCTCGGCCATCACCGTGTCGATCTCCTCGCGCAGGGCCTCGGGGTACAGGTCGGGCGCGCCCTCGCGGTGCAGATCCGTCCACTCGGTGGCGAGGTCGAGGGTGATCCGCTGGTAGTCGTTGGTGACCAGTTCACCGCTCGGTACGTCCACGACCGCGGGGACGCTGACCCCGCCCGGGTAGTCGCTCTCCCGGGCGTCGTACGCCTCCTTCAGGAAGCGGATGCCCAGCACCGGGTCGCGGCCGCCGGGGTCCAGCGTGAACCGCCAGCTCCGGTCGTCCTGGATCGGGTCGACGACGGCCATCGACAGGGCGTCCTCCAGCCCCAGCAGGCGCCGGGAGATCACCGCCCGGCTCGCCCACGGGCAGGCACGGCTGACCACCAGCCGGTAGCGGCCCGCCTCCACCGGCCAGCCGTCGCGGCCGTCGGCGGTGATCCGGTCCGCGAAGTGGCTCCTGGACCTCTTGAACGCCTTCCGCCCGTACGCCTCGTTGCCCTCACCGACACTCATGCCGTCCGTCCTCCCGGTTCCGGCCGGTTACGTCTGCCCTGAGAGGAGTTCCCCGATTTCCGCGACGCCCACGGTGTGAGCGCGACCGGTCGGGGCAAGCGGCGAAAGTGACCCGGACACCACAAGACACCGAGACGAAGGACGAGCGGGGCGGGGCGGTTCTCGAAGGACCGGGGACCCGGGAACAGAGCGGGACACGGGGACAGGGAGAGACACGGGCCGACCGCAGGACCAGGATCACCGTCCTCGTCGCCCTCGGCGCCAACATCCTGATCGCCGTGGCCAAGACCGTCGGCGGACTCCTCGCCGGCTCGCCCGCGCTGTTGTCGGAGGCCGCGCACTCGGTCGCGGACAGCCTGAACGAGGTCTTCCTCCTCGCCGCGCTGCGCCGCAGCCGCCGTCCCGCCGACGCCCGGCACCCCTTCGGCTACGGCAAGGAGCGCTTCTTCTGGTCCCTGCTGGCCGCCGTCGGCATCTTCGTGATGGGCGGCTGCTTCTCCTTCTACCAGGCGGTCCACGCCCTGACGGGCGAGAGCAGGGACTCCTACGGCGGCTACGTCGCCGGAATCGCCGTGCTCGGCGTGGCCCTCGTCTCCGAGGGCGCCTCACTGCTGCGGGCCCTGCACCAGGTGCGGCGGGAGGGTGGCGTCGACGGACTGCGGGACCCGGCACTGCGCACGGTGGTCGCCGAGGACGGCACGGCGGTCCTCGGGGTGACCCTCGCGATCGCCGGGATGGCCCTGCACATGGTGACCGGCGAGGTGATCTGGGAGGCGTCCGCCTCCTTCGCGATCGGGGCCCTGCTCGTGTACGTCGCCTACTGGCTCGGCCGGGACGCCCGCGAACAGCTCATCGGGGTCGCCGCCGACCCCGAACCCAGCCGGAAGATCCGCTCCCTGCTGGAGGCGCAGCCCGAGATCGACACCGTCGAGGCCCTGCTCACCATGCAACTCGGCCTGGAATCGACCCTGGTGGCCGCTCGCGTCGACCTCGTCCCCGGCCTCGACAGCGAGGAGGTCGAGCTGGTCGCCGTCCGTATCAAACGCTCCATCGCCCATGTCGTCCCCGAGGCCGACCAGATCTTCCTCGACGTGACGGAGAAGACGGGCCCCGGGGAGCGGGCAGGAGAAAACCCCGCCGCGACGGGGGAACGCGGCGGGGCCTGAGACACGGGTGCCCGGCCCTTCGGGGAACATGCGTGGCAGGGTGAAGTTTTTAGTTCCCACCGGACCCGAGAAAGCAGGGCCGCAGCCCCGCTTTCTCGGGTCCGAAGAGCACGGGGCGCAGCCCCTGCTCTTCAGGGGCGCGGGAACTGCGCGACCAGCCCCACCGGACCCGCACCCGCCGACGTGCCCCCTCACCGCCGACCGGGAACGGTCACCCCGCCACCGGCTCCAGCACGAACACGGGAATCTCCCGGTCCGTCTTCTTCTGGTAGTCCTCGTACGGCGGGTACGCCGCGACCGCCCGGTCCCACCACTCGGCCTTCTCGTCCCCGGTGACCTCACGCGCGGTCAGGTCCTGCCGCTTGGGCCCGTCCTGGAGTTCCACCAGCGGGTCGGACTTGATGTTGTGGTACCAGACGGGGTGCTTGGGCGCTCCGCCCTGCGAGGCCACGACCGCGTACCGTCCCTCGTGCTCCACCCGCATCAGCGGGGTCTTGCGGATCTTCCCGCTCTTCGCGCCGCGCGTCGTGAGCACGATGACCGGTAGCCCGGTGTCCAGCAGCGTCGTCCCCTGCGTGCCGCCCGAGCTCTCGTACAACTCGACCTGCTCGCGCACCCACTGGGTGGGGCTGGGCACGTACTCGCCCTCAAGAGGCATGGCAACCGCCCCTTACTGTCGCGTACAGACTCTTCCCCGCATTCAACACCGGCCCCTCGCGGAATCATCCTCATCGGGCCACGTCCGCACGGGGCTTGTGCGAACGCGGCCCGCCATGGGCGACCACTACGGCGTCAGCACGGCCAGTCCCGCGATCACGGCACTCGACACGAGGCCGGTGACCAGCCGCCCCCGGTGCCCGGTCAGCGCCCGGCCCAGCAGGGCGCCGCCGCCCGCGAGCAGCAGCTGCCAGCTCGCCGAGGCGAGAAACGCGGCAAGCACGAACACCGCCTGTTCCAGGGCGCTCACGGCCTCCGTGGCGCGGCTGCCGAGCACCAGCGCGGCGAAGTACACCACCGTCGTGGGGTTCAGCAGGGTGATCCCCAGGAGGGTGACGTAGGCGCGCGCGGGTCCGACCGGATCCCGCTGGTCGCGGGTGGGCAGGCGCCGGGCGCGGTACTGGCGCACGGCCCCGGTCGCGCCGCGTGCCGCCAGCGTGAGGAGCACCAGGGCAGAGGCCCAGCGCAGCGGTGTCAGCACGGGTTGCAGGGCGTTGGTGAGGGCCGTACCGCCGAGGGCGGCGAGCGCGTACAGCCCGTCGGCCGTCGCGACGCCGAGCGCGGCGCACGCTCCGGTCCGCAGGGACGTACGGGCGGTGAGGGAGACGAGGTAGGTCGCGACCGCTCCGACCGGGATGGCGATGCCATAGCCGGCGAGGAGCCCCGCGACGAGCGCGGCCGTCACGACCGGGGCGGTGCCGGCTCCCACGGTCGGCCCGGCTGCTGCTGCCCCCGCACCGGCGAGGCGGTGGCGAGGGACGGCGTCAGGGAGGCGTGATGGCTGAACATGCGCTGATCCTGGAGCCCGGCGCTCCGCCCCCGCAAGCGAATTAGGGCGATGAGGGGCGCCGTGCGCGAGCGATTCGCCGGCGGCCCTTGACCATGGATTCGGCGCCCGCCTGCCGTGTTTGCGCCCAGACGATGGAGAGGGTGCCGGGATGGACGGACGGGCGCGTCCGACGCGGAGCCGTCACGCCTTCGGGCGGCGGCCACTGCGCCGGGGCGCGGGCTCGGCGCCGTTCAGCAGGGTGCGGCGGCGCTCCTCGCCGTGCTCCTCGACCTGGAGCACGACACTGCGCAGTCCCTCCGCGAGGCTGCGGCACTCCGCGTCGCTGAGCTGCCCGGTGACGAAGGCCTCCTCCTCGTTGAAGGCCGGGAACACCCGCCGCATCAGTTCCTCGCCCTCGTCGGTGAGGGCCAGCAGCACCAGCCGTCCGTCCGTCGGGTGGTCCGCCCGCCGCACCAGCCCCCGCGACTCCAGCGTCCGGGCGACCCCCGTGAGTGTGCCCTTGGAGATGCCCGCCTCCTCGGCGACGTGCCGGGTCTCGGACTCGCCCCACACCCACACCACCCACAGCACCACGAAGGCCGTCCAGGTCAGGTCGGAACCGCGCAGCACGGAGTTCTCCAGGTGCTGCCGCACCGCCGAGGCGGCCCGGTAGATGTTCGCCACCGCCGCCATCTGGTCCCGGCGGATCGAGAAGTCCCCCAGCTTCGCCGCGGCGAGCTTCTCGACTTCGGTGATGGATCGCTGGCCGGGCACGGGTGCTCCTCTGATCGGTCGCTCGGTCATTCGGGATCAAATTGTACGGAGGAGAGGGAATCCATGATGAGTGAGGCTACGGCGGTGTCGGCCTCCTCGTACGTGCCCGGCTCAGCGCTCTCGTACGTGCCCGGCTCAGCGCTCGAAGACGACCCCGCCGTCGAACACCGTCATGTCGACCTGCACCCCGGTGATCTCATGGGGGTCGAGGCCGAGCAGCGGCCGGTCCAGCACGCACAGGTCGGCCACCTTGCCCAGCTCCACGGACCCCTTCCACTCCTCCGCGAAGTCCTGCCGAGCCGGATTGATCGTGTACGCCCGCAGCGCCTCGGCGAGGTCCACCCGCTGCTCGGGACCGCTGACCCGGCCGCCGGCCTTCGACTCGCGCAGCAGCATCCCGGCGACGCCCTGCCGCCAGTCGGGCTCCGTGATCGGCGCGTCCGAGCTGGCGCACACCGCCACGCCCGCGTCGAAGGCCGAGCGCGTCGGCCACTGGTACGCCGACCGCTCCGCGCCCACGACCTCCGCCATCAGGTCCGAGATCGTCCACTTGATGGCGGGGTTCATGTTGACGCCGTAGCCGTGCGCGGCCAGCCGGGCGAGACTGTCGGCGCCGATGAAGTCGCCGTGGATGACGTAGTGCCGGGCGTCGGAGCGCGGCACGGCCTCCTGCGCCGCCGTGAACGCGTCCACCACGAGATCGATGGCCCGGTCGCCGGTGACGTGGACCCCCAGCTGGTAACCCGCCTCGTGCGCGATCCGGATCATGTCGAACAACTCGTCCACCTGCAGCTCGGGCGTGCGCCCGTGCACACAGAGCGAGCCGTGACCGCCGCCGACGTAGGGCTCGTTCATCCAGGCCGTGCGGTTCGGCGGCACCCCGTCGGCGAAGATCTTCACGCCGATGGCGTTCAGCCGCCGGGGGTCCGCCGACTCCGGGCGGTGGAGTTCGGCCAGTCCCTTGCGGACGTCGTCGGCGGAGCCCCCCATGGGCGCGGGCAGCAGGAGGACGCTGACCCGGGCGTGCAGCGAGCCGGTCGCCGCCAGGTCCGCGTACGCTGTCCAGTTGTCGGTGCTCAGCCCGCCGAACAGGGTCTCGGAGCCGCCGGGGCCGAGACCCGGCTCGGTGTAGCTGGTGATGCCCCGCGCGTGGAGCTCGGCGACGACACCCCGGATGGCCTGGCGGCGCCGAGCGATCGTGGGGGAGGGCAAGGCGGCCTGGAGGAGGGCGCCGGCCGCCTCGCGCAGGATGCCCGTGGGCCGGCCGTCGGGGGCGCGGTCGATGACACCGCCGTCGGGCGCCCCGGTGCTCGCGTCGATCCCGCAGCGGCGCAGAGCCTCGCTGTTGGCCCACACCATGTGCTGGGAGAAGTCGGTCAGACAGACGGGGTGGCCGGGCGCCACCGCGTCCAGGTCCCTCCGGTGCGGCAGACGGCCCGGCTCGGCGAGGCACTCGGCGAGATAGCCGGGGTCCCAGCCCAGGCCGACGATCCACTCGCCGGGCTCGGCCGCCCGCACCGCCGCGCCCACGACCTGCGCGACGTCGGCGATCGACCCCACCGCCGGGTGGCCCACGTCCAGGGCGAACGGCGGCCTCGACAACCCGTACGCGGCGCCGTGCAGATGGGAGTCGTTGATGCCCGGCAGCACGGTGCGTCCGGCCAGCTCGACGATCCGCGTCGTCGGCCCGGCCAGGGCGCGCATCTCGGCGTCCGTGCCGACGGCCACGATCTCCCGGCCGCGTACGGCCACCCCCTCGGCGACCGAGAAGGCGGCGTCGACGGTGATGACCTGACCGCCGGTCAGGACGAGGGTGGGGGAAGTGTCGCTCACGAGGACCTCGCTGGAGTGTCGGAGGAGGGGAACGCGGGAGGGGGAGTACGGGAAGGTTCGGGGAAGCCGGGTCACCGGGTGGTACGCGGGCCGAAGTACGCGAGCGCGGCGCCCGCCACCAGGGCCACGCCCTGCGCCATCTGCTGCCAGAACGTCGGCACGCTCAGCAGTGTCAGCCCGTTCTGCAGGCAGCCCAGGAACAGCACGCCGAGCAGCACCCCGAGAACCGAACCGGAACCGCCGCTCAGGGCGACCCCGCCCAGCAGCACGGCCGTGAGCACGGTCAGTTCGAAGCCCGCGCCCGAAGTGCCCGCGACCGCGCTGTCCAGCACCGACGCCTTGATCGCCCCGGCCAGCGCGGCGGCCGTACCGGTGACCACGAACAGCGCGAAGGGCGTACGGCGGACATCGATGCCCGAGAGGTAGGCGGCCTCCCGGTTGACCCCGATCGCGAACACATGGCGTCCGGTGGGCGTGTACGCCACGAACAGCGCCCCGGCCACGAGCACGACGGCGGCGATGACGACGGGGGCCGCGATCCCGGCGAGCCGTGCCCCGCCCAGCCAGGCGAAGCCGTCGCCGAAACCGCTCAGCGGCAGCGGGAAGAGCTGTTGCGCCAGGCCGCGCACGGCCGCCAGCATGCCCAGCGTCACGATGAACGGCGACAGCCCCAGGTAGCAGCAGAGCACTCCGTTCACGGCGCCGACCGCCGCGCCGGCGGCCAGGGCCCCGAGGACGGCGACCACGGGGGACTGGGCCTGCTCACCGGCGAGCCAGCCCGCCGTCAGCGCGCCCAGCGCCAGCGTCGAGCCCACCGACAGATCCAGGTAGCCGCTGATGACCAGCAGCGCCAGGGGCACGGCGACGATCGCGAGGGCCGCCGCGTCGGTGGCGATCCCGCGCAGGTTCCCCGGGTCGAGGAAGCTGCCCGTGGACAGCTGGAACACCAGCACCAGCAGGGTGAGGACGACGATCAGAGGATGGCGCCGCAGCGTCGAGAGCCCGTGCGCGGCCAGTGCGCGCGGGCCGGGCACGACGCGCTCGGCGGCGGTCACGGTGGTCATGCTGCTCCTTCGTGGGAGGGACGGGCGGGGTGGTGGGAGGGTCGTCCGAGGGGTGGCGCGACTGTCGGGGCGCGGGTCCCGCGTCGTGGACGGCCGCCAGCAGGGACGCCTCGGTGAGGTCCGGGCCGGAGAGTTCGGCGACGATCCGGCCCCGGTCGACGACCAGACAGCGGTGGGCGAGTCGGGCCGCCTCCTCCGGGTCGCTTGAGGCGAACAGCACCGCCGTGCCGCGCTGTGCCGCGAGCGTGGAGACGACGTCGTAGATCTCCTGACGGGCGCCGACGTCGACGCCCTGGGTCGGCTCGTCGAGCAGCAGCACGTCGACGGACCTGGCCTCGTTGATCCAGCGGCCGAGCAGCAGCTTCTGCTGGTTGCCGCCGGAGAACGCGGAGGCGGGCAGCCCCGGCCGCGCGGGGCGCAGCCCGACCGCCTCGGCGAGCGCGCGGAACACCCGCCGCTCCGCGCCGAGGGCCCGCACCCCGCGCCGGGCGAGCGTCCGCACGCTCGGCAGCAGCACGTTGTCCTGCGCGCTCAGCCCCGCGAACAGGCCCTGCGCGCGCCGGTCCGCCGGCACCAGCGCGATCCCGGCGGCGAGCGCGTCGGCGGGCCGGGCGGGGGAGAGGGCACGCCCACCGACATGGACCACGCCGCCCTCGGCCCGCCGTCTGCCGAACAACGTCTCCAGGACCCGTGTACGCCCTGACCCGATCAGCCCGTACAGCCCCACGATCTCGCCCTCCCCGACGGTGAGATCGACCGGTGAACCCGGCCCCACGCAGGCCGCGCAGCGAGACGGGCGGGGCGGGGGCTGCCGGGGAGGAGGGGCCGGATCCGCAGTGGTTCCGGGGTTCTGCGCGTTGGACCGTCCGTGCCGGGTGGCGGGCCACCGAGATGCCGGGGGCGGTGGTCCGCTGTCGACGGGGAGCGGCCACCGTGGTACCCGGGACCGGTGGGGGCCGGTTCGTCGGGCCGGACGCCGTCCGAGGTCGGGACCGCGTCGCCGCTCGCTTCGGTCGAAACCGTCGCCCCGGTGGTGGCGTCGCGGCGAACGGGCTTCGCCGTGCCGACCACACCGGGCCCGGTCCCGGTGGTCGCCGGCGGTCCGCCTTCCCGGGCTCCCGCGATCGCCCGTACCAGGTCGTGGCGGTGGTGGACGCCGGTCGCCGTGTGGGTGACGCGGCCGTCGCGGAGGACGGTCACCGCGTCCGCGAGGCGTTCGACCTCGGCCAGGAGGTGGGTGACGTAGACGATCGCCAGGCCCTGGGTGCGCAGGTCCTCCACGCGGCCGGCCAGGGCCTCGCTCTCGGTCCCGGAGAGCGCCGCCGTGGGCTCGTCCAGGACCAGCACCGAGGCGCTGCGGCTGAGAGCCTTGGCGATCTCGACCAACTGCTTCTGGCCCATGGGCAGTTCACCCACCCGGTCGCGCGGCGAGCAGCTCGCGGCAACGCGGCCCAGGAGTTCGGCGGCCACCTTCTCCTGGGCCCTGCGGTCCACCCGCCCGTAACGGGTCCACTCCTGGCCGAGGAAGATGTTCTCGGCCACGGTCAGGGAGTCCACGACGCTGAGCGTCTGGAAGATGATCGCCACCCCCGCCGCGATCGACTCGCGCGGACTGAGCCGGGCGTACGCCACCCCACCCACCTCGATCGTCCCGCTGTCCGGCGGGAACGCTCCGCCCAGACACTTGATCAGCGTGGACTTCCCGGCGCCGTTGTGCCCGAGCAGGGCGTGCACCTGACCGGCGGGCACGGTGAGGTCCACCCCGTCCAGCGCCCGCACCCCGCCGAAGGACTTGCCGAGGGAGGAGATCCGCAGGTTGGGAGGGTTCACCGCCCCGGGGCCGCCGGGTGCACCGGGTCTGCCCGGTCCGCCCGGTCGGCTCGGTCCGCTCGGTCCGCCGAGGCCGCCGGAGCCCCCGGGCGCCCCGGCCGTCGTGCCCTTCGTGTCGCTCATGTCGGCCATCACGCGGCCCTACCCGTTCTGGGCGAGCAGCGCGTCGATCTGAGCCGTGTCCCCGCTCCGGATCAGCTTCACCGGCACCTGGACACTCGCGTCGGCCTTCCCGGCGGCGACCGCGAGCGGCACGTCGACGATGGCGTCGGCGATGTCCTGCGGGGCGAGCGCGGAGGAGGCCCGGTAGAACGTGCCCTGCTTGATGGCGAGCAGCGAGGGCGCCGAGCCGTCCTGCCCGCCCACGAAGGTCTTCCTGTCGTCCTTCTTCCGCCCGGCCTGCTGCAGCGCCTTGTACCCGCCGTACGCCGCCGCGTCCGTGATCCCGAGGACGATGTTGAGGTCGGGGTGCTTGGCGAGCAGCGCGTTGGTCTTCGACAGCCCTGTGTCCGGGTCGATGGCCTGCTCCTGAGCCACCACGTCGACACCGGGCGCGAGCTTGGTGAAGGCGTCGACCATGCCCTTCGTGCGCTCCCGGCCCAGTTCGATGGTGTTGTCGACCAGGAACGCGATCTTCCCCTTGCCGTTCAGCTTCTCGTCGGCCCACTTCGCCGCCGCCTCGCCCAGCAGCGTGCCGCTCTCGCGGAAGCTGAACCGGATGTCGGCACTCTGGTTCTCCAGCGTGCCGCCATAGGTCACCCAGATCAGCCCCGCGTCGAGGGCGGACTTCGCTATCGACTCGGCGGCCTCGAAGACCATCGGGAACGACACGATCGCGGGCGTCTTCCGGGTGACCCAGGTGGTGAGATTACTGGCCTGCGTGTCGGGGTTGCTCGCGTCGCTCGTCGTCAGCAGTTCGACGTCGTGCTTCTTCGCGGCGGCCGTCGAGAGCTTCACCAGGGTGGTGTAGAGCGGGAGTTGGGTGAAGGGGTAGTCGAGGCCGATCTGCGTGAGCGTGCGAGCGGAGGGGGACGCGTCCGCCGCCTTCGCCGAATCGGAGCCGCTCTCCGGGGCGCTGCAGCCCGTGGCGACCAGCCCGGTCGCGGTGAGCGTGCCGGCCGACCACGCGAGGAACTGCCTGCGCGAGGCCGGGGGGACGGGAAGGGGGCGTCTGGTCATGGCGGGGATCTCCAAGGGGAACGGGGCCCGTCGGCGACGGGCGTCCTGCCGTGCCGAACAGGAAAGACCCCACGGCCCCGCCCCACCATCCGTACAAATACCGACTGCGGACGCCGACGGGGCCGTGTGTGTCCGGTGGGTGGCCGCGCACGGCCGGGCCGGGAGGGCCGGTCGAAGAGGCCGGGCGGGAGCGCACACGTCCGGTGGGAAATGGGGGTGGAGCACGGGTGCGTGCGGCGGGGTGCGATGGCAGCGGACCACATGGGTCCGGTGGGCGGACATCGGCGAGTGGGTGCGTCGGCGCGCGCCGGGCTGCACCGCACACGTCCGGTCGGAGCGGTGCCCGCCTTTTCAGGGGCGCAGGGGCGCGGTGTCCGCTGGCGGCGCGGACACCGCCGGTGGCATGTGCCGCCGCGCGCACGTCGGCGGATGGGCGGGCGCGTCGCGGATCGGGGAATGCCTTGTCCGTCGGATCCCGACCGCTTATCGTTAGGCCCCAAAAGACCTGCACCGGTCTCGGGGCGGACCCGGGAGGCCCGCATGCTCACCCACCACCAGTTCGCCGCCGCCGCCCGCATCGGCATGCTCACCCGCGAACGCGACACCGCCACCGCCTGCGCCGAGGCCCTCCACGAACTCGGCCGCGCCCTTCCCCTGGACGCCGCCACCCTCCTGGAGATCGACCCCGTCACCGGCGCCCACGTCCAGGTCGCGGGCGTCGGCTACGACGCCGACGTCTCCGCCGCGCTGGCCGCCGAGTTCGTCTCGACCCCGTGGTACGCCAACGTCCTGCGCAGCGAGATCCCGCCCTCCATCTGCGCGGACGTCGAGGACCCGGGCCAGCGTTACCGCGACGGCTGGTTCTACGCCGAGCGGATGCGTCCGGCGGGCGTCCGCGACGCGGTCACGGGCGCCCTGCGCCACCACGGGCGGCTCGTGGGCCTGATTACCCTCTCCACCGCGACCCCCGACGCCTACGACACGGCGACCCGCCGTCTGCTGGCGTCCCTGCTGCCCGCCCTGGGCGTCCTCGCCGACCCCACCGCGCACGTGGGCGAGAGCCTCGACCTCCCGGCGGACGGCGGCGCCGGCCTCGTCGTCGCCGACGACACCCTCGAACTCCCGGGCCGGGACCCCGCCGTGGTCCTCCGGGACGCCGAGTTCCGCCGCCTCGTGGGCGCCTTCGCCGACTCCCACGGCACCCGGCTGCGGCTGCTGTGGCCGGTGGGGGCCGACTGGTACCGGGTCACCCTGCGCCGCCACACCCTCGGCGCGGCCGTCGTACGCCGCGCGGTCCTCGTCCACGAGACGCCCACCCCGCTGCCGTACGGGCTCAGCCCGCGGGAACTGGAGGTGCTCACCCGGGCGGCCACCGGCCGGACGAACCAGGCCATCGCCAAGGCGCTGTTCCTCTCCCCGCGCACCGTGCACACCCACGTCGAGCATCTGCTGCGCAAGACCGGCGCCGCCTCCCGCGCCGAGGCCACCGCCCTCGCCGTACGGGACGGACTGCTCCGGCCGACCGCCGAGGACGTCGAACGCTTCGTCGAGAGATCGCCCGGCGGATGAGGCGGGTTCAGTAGGGTCGACAGGTGACTGCGACTGCGAACACCGCCGGAGACCGGTCGGGACGAGGCGGGCCCGGCCGGGGCGACAGGCCCTTCCTCTACGTCGTCGTCTGCGCGGCCGGCGTCGCCGCCGGGGTCAGCAAGCTCGTCACCGCCGCCCAGGAGCGCGACTGGGAGGTCGGGGTCATCGCGACGCCCGTCGCCATGGGCGGTTTCTTCGACCCGGCCGCCGTCGAGGCACAGACCGGGCGCCCGATCCGTTCCGCCTGGCGGCGACCGGGCGACGCGCGCCCCTTCCCGCCGCCGGACGCCGTGGTGGTCGCGCCCGCCACCTTCAACACCGTCAACAAGTGGGCCGCCGGACTGGCCGACACCCTCGCGGTCGGCACCCTGTGCGAGGCCTGCGGCCTGGGCGTCCCGATCGCCGTGCTGCCCTGCGTCGCCGACGCCCTCGCCGCCCACCCCGCGTACCGCGCGAGTGTGGAACGCCTGCGCGGCATGGGCGTCAGGTTCGGCGCCCCGTACGCCGGTGAGGCCGAGGGGGAGGACGGCGGACGCGCCGAGTTCCTGTGGGAACGTGCACTGGATTTGCTGGAGGCGGACGACGAGGGAGCGGCCCTCACACGCTGAGCTCCGTCGCCGCCCCCATCGGCAGCCACCGGAACACGTCCCGCACCTCGACGGGGCCCCGGCCGACGTCCGCTCGGCCGCCACGCGGGCTACCCGGAAGTGACTCCACCCTGCGTAGTGCACCGGCACGACGGTACGGGCACGCAGCAGCCGGCAGACGTCGACGGCCCCGAGACCACCCGGCAGCCGCGCTGCCGCCGCGTCCGGCAGCACGGGACTGGCCCCGCCCCCGGAGGCCGTCGGGCGTCTGGCCGACCCGGGGCCCGCCGTGAGCGACCGGGAGATCGAGGTCGTACGGCCGCTCGCGCTCGGCCACAGCAACCGCTCCATCGCTGCCCGTCCCTTCCTCACCGAGGCCACCGTCAAGACCCATCCGGTCCGCGTCCACCGCAAGCTCGGCACCGAGAACGGGGCGAGCACGGTCTCCGAGGCGGTCGGGCGCGGACTGCTCAGACTGTGCTGAGACCCCCGGCCCCGGTCAGTGGGCTCCCACCGGTTCGAACTCCGTGCCGCACGGGCCCGCTCCCTCGCTCTCCGCGAGGGCCACGGGGGCGCCGCTCATCGTCAGCGTCTCGTAGTAGCGGCCGATGCGTTCGGCGGAGCGGCCCACGTAGTGGCCGATGAAGGAACGGCGGAAGCGATCGGCGGTGTGGTTGGGCTGGGAGCCGTGGACCAGGCTGCCGTTGAAGAAGAGGACGTCACCCGGGGACATGTCGACGGGCACGGGGGTCAGACCGGGCGGCGGCGCGACGTACTCGCGGGCGAAGGACACCTCCGCGTCCGCCACCTCCGGACAGAACAGATCCATGCGGTGCGTCCCCGGCACCACCTCCAGACCACCGTTGTCCCGGTCGATCACGTCGCAGGCGATCCACGCGGCCACACAGGTCCCCGGTTCGACCCGCAGATAGAAGTTGTCCTGGTGCAGCGCCTGCCCCCGGGCCCCCGGCGGCTTGAAGTAGAACATGCTCTGCGCGGCCAGCACCTCCTCGCCGAGCAGCCCCTCCAGGATCTCCCGCAGCCGGGTGTCGAGGAGAACCCGCAGCGACATGTCGTCGATGCGGTGCGGATGCATCACCCGGGGGTAGACATGCAGGGGGTCCGCCGGCCCGTCCGCCGGGACCGGGCGCGGTTGGAAGTGACCCGGGACGGGGCCGCCGGCCTGCAGCGCCGCGAACCGGTCGCACAGCTGCTCGATCTCGGTCGGCGAGAACAGCCCTCGCACCACCACATAGCCGTTCTCCTCGAACTCCGTGTTGTCCGTGACTGTCATCCGTGGCACCCCTTCTCGGCGTCGTCCGTGTACTCCAAGCTAGGCACGAGCGCTCTTCCGGAGGATGCCTGTGCGTGCTGACGACCTGCCCAAGACTGCTGCGCCCGTCAATCCGTCGCCGGGCCAGGTGATCATCGGACGCTTCGACCAGCGGCCGCCCTACGCCATGCACCGGGCGCGCGGCGCGGACAGCTGGCTGTTCACCTGGACCACGGGCGGCGGAGGACTGCTGCGGCAGGGCGGCACGCGGGTCCCGGCCGGCCCGGGCGACCTCGTGGTCCTCGGCCCGGGGATGCCGCAGCACTACACGGTCCGGCCCGGTGCCGGGCACTGGGCGTTCTGGTGGGTGCACTGCCAGGCGCGCCCGTCCTGGACCGCCTGGCTGCGCCCGTACGAGACCGCCGACCGTGTGTACGCCGTGCCCTCGGCCCCCGACGGCATCCGCGAACGGGTCGACGCGGCCTTTTGCCGCATGCTCGCGGACGCCCGCTGGACCGGCGAGGGCTCCCCGCCCGCCCCGCGCACCGACGCCGAGCCGTCGCGGGGAGGCGGCACCTTGTCGACGCCCGGGGCCCTCGCACCCCGTGACGAGGTCGCCGTCGCGCACGGCACGGCGGCCCGTGAACTCGCCCTGTGCTCACTGGAGGAGGTGGTGCTGCTCACCGCCGCCAGGGCCGAGCCGCGCCGGTCGGGGGTGGATCCGAGGATCAGGCGGGCGCAGGACCTGATCGCCGCCGACCCCGGCGCCCCGCACACCGTCCGCTCCCTCGCCGAGCGGGTCTCCCTCTCCCCGTCCCGCTTCGCGCACCTGTTCACCGAGCAGCTCGGCCACTCCCCGATGCGGGCCCTCAGCCGGGCCCGCCTGCTGCACGCCGCCCGTCTCCTGGAGGCCACCGAGCTCCCCGTGGAACGGGTCGCAGCCGCCTCCGGGTTCGGCAGCCCGTTCCACTTCAGCCGGGTGTTCCGCCAGCGCTACGGGGTGCCGCCGGGGGAGTACCGGCAGGGGCTCCGGGACCGCGACTGAACGGTCCCGCCCCGGCCGTCACACCGGTCGCGCCGCCGACGGCGGCTGGACGGTGGGCCGCCTCAGCCGCCGAAGGCCAGCAGTGACAGCCACAGCGCCACCACCGACGACACCAGGGCCGCCGGGACGGTGAGGAGGCCGAGGCGGGTGAACTCGCCGAGGTCCACGCCGTGGTCGTGCTGGTGGGCGATGCGCCGCCACAGCAGGGTGGCCAGGGAACCGGCGTACGTCAGGTTCGGGCCGATGTTGACCCCCAGCAGCACGGCGAGGACGGCGCCCGTGCCCAGCGGGGCGGCCAGCGGGACCAGCGCCAGGACCGCGGGCAGGTTGTTGATGACGTTGGAGAGGACGGCGGCCAGGGCGGCGACGCCGAGCAGGGCGAGCAGACCGGTGTCGGACGGCATCACCCGGCCCAGCGCGTCGGCGAGCCCGTTGTCGACCACCGCGCGCACCACGACCCCGAGCGCCAGCACGAAGGCGAGGAAGGGCAGGGACAGGGAGTGGAAGAGCGCGACCGGCGACGTGGTCCGGCGGACCAGCGCACGGACCGAGAGCACCAGGGCCCCGGCCAGCGCCGCCCACACCGGCTCGATCCCGAGCACGGACGTCAACACGAACCCGGCGAGCGTGCACACGACCGTGACCAGCGCGAACATCGGCAGCTCGGGCGCCTCGACGGCCTCCTCGGGCGCGGGTGCCGCCGCGTCCAGATCGGCCGCGAAGAACCGCCGGAACACCAGGTACTCGGCGGCCACGGCCACCGCCCACGGCGCCGCCATCAGCAGCGCGAACCGGGTGAAGGTCAGCCCGCTGGCGGTGAACGCCAGCAGGTTGGTGAGGTTGGACACGGGCAGCAGCAGCGAGGCCGTGTTCGACAGGTGCGCGGTGGCGTACAGATGAGGTTTGGGGCGGGCGCCCAGCCGGGCCACGGTCGCGAACACCACCGGGGTCAGCAGCACGACCGTCGCGTCCAGGCTGAGCACCGCCGTGATGCCGGAGGCCAGCGCGAACGTCGACCCCAGCAGCCGACGGGGCCGGCCCGCCGACGCGCGCGCCATCCACGCCCCGCAGGCCTGGAAGAGCCCCTCGTCGTCGCAGAGCTTGGCCAGCACGAGCACGGCGGCCAGGAACCCGAGCACCGGGCCCAGCAGCTCGGCCTCGGCGCGGGCGTGGTCCAGGGAGACGGCACCGGCGGCCACGGCGATCCCGGCGGCCGGTACGGCGACCACCGCCTCCGGCAGCCCGAAGGGGCGGGCGACCGCGCAGCCGAGGACGACGACGAGCAGGAGTACGGACAGGACCTCGGCGAGGGCGGTGTTCACGGCAGGGCTTTCGGGGCGTTCTTCGGCGGGGGGGGGGAGAGAGAGCCAGGGCGCTCGACGGCGCGGAGACTGGTGCACCCTACAGCTGCCCGGCGACACTCGACGAACACACGTGTGACCGTGAGGTGAGATCCGGGCTCACCTCGCCGAGGCCGTGCTCACTCCTCCGACAGGGCCAGGTCCGCCCAGATCGTCTTGCCGTCCTCGGTGTGCCGGCTGCCCCAGCGCTGCGTCAGCTGGGCCACCAGCAGCAGACCGCGTCCCCCCTCGTCGAAGGTCTTGGCCCGGCGCAGATGCGGGGCGGTGCCACTGCCGTCCGACACCTCGCAGATGAGGGTGGTGTCGTCGTGGATCAGGCGCAGCTGGATGGGCGGGGCGCCGTGCCGGATGGCGTTGGTCACCAGCTCGCTCACCACCAGCTCCGCCGTGAACGCCGACTCGCTGATGCCCCACAGCGCCATCTGCGTCAGCACGTACTGACGGGTCCGGGCGACGAACGCGGGGTCGGCGGGTATCGACCAGGTCGCCACCCGCTCCGCCCGGAGCCCCCTGGTGCGGGCCAGCAGCAGCGCCACGTCGTCGGGGGCGCCGTTCGCGGGGAGCAGGGACTGCACGACGTCCTGGCAGATGTCGTCCAGCGAGCCCTTGCGGCCGGACAACGCCTCCGCCAGCAGCTCCTGACCGGCGTCGATGTCCCGGTCCCGGGTCTCGATCAGGCCGTCGGTGTAGAGGGCGATGACCGTGCCCTCGGGCAGTTCGAGTTCGGCGGACTCGAAGGGCAGTCCGCCGAGGCCCAGGGGCTGTCCCGACGGCACTTCGACCTCCATGGGCCGTCCGTCCGGGTCCAGCACCACCGGCGGCGGGTGCCCGGCACGGGCGAAGGTGCAGCGCCGGGTCACCGGGTCGTAGACGGCGTACAGACAGGTGGCGCCCACCTCACCGGTGACTCCCTCGCTGCCGGCCTCGGCGGACAGTCTTACGACGAGGTCGTCGAGGTGGGTGAGCAGCTCGTCGGGGGCGAGGTCGACATCGGCCAGGGTGCGTACGGCGGTCCGCAGGCGGCCCATGGTGGCGGAGGCCTGGACGCCGTGGCCGACGACGTCGCCGACGACCATGGCCACCCGCATCCCGGACAGCGGGATGACGTCGAACCAGTCTCCGCCGACCCCGGCCTGCGCCGCCGGGAGGTAGCGGGAGGCGGCCTCCAGGGCGGGCATGCGCGGGAGGGTCTGGGGGAGGAGGCTGCGCTGGAGGGCGAGGGCGGTCTCGCGTTCGCGGGAGTACCGGCGGGCGTTGTCGATGCAGACGGCGGCGCGGGCCGTCACCTCCTCCGCCAGCAGCTCGTCGTCGGGGGTGAACGGGTCGAGCCGCTTGAAGCGGGTCAGGACGGCCACGCCGAGGGTGGTGCCGCGGGCCCGGATCGGCACCGACATCGTGGTGTGGACGCCCAGCTCCTTGACCCGCTGGCTGCGCACCGGGTCCCAGGCGAGCCAGTCCGAGAGGGTGTTGGCGGGGTCCGTCGCCACGATGGTGTGCCCGACGGACAGGGACGCCGCCTGCGGGGAGGTGGCCGGGTACACATCGGTGTGGCCCACCTCGACCACCGCCTCGGGGCAGCCGGGGGTCACCGACTGGTGGGCGGCGCGGCGCAGCGTGAAGGGCGCGGACAGCGGGCCCTCGTGGGGTTCGTCGCCGTGGTCGAGGGACTGCATGAGGTCGACGCTGACGAAGTCGGCGAGGACGGGGACGCACACGTCGGCCAGCTCCTGGGCGGTCCGCCGCACGTCGAGGGTGGTGCCGATGCGGATGCTCGCCTCGTTGACCAGCTGCAGCCGCTGCCGCGCCAGGTACTGCTCGGTGATGTCGTGCCCGGTGACACAGACCCCGATCGGCACCCCCGACTCGTCGGCCAGCGGGGCGATCGCCGCCGACCAGGCGTGGGCCCGGTCCTCGTCGGCCGCCCGGAGGAAGGTCTGCACGTCCTTGCGGCGGCCCAGGGCCAGCACCTCGCGCAGGTGCTGCTCCAGCTTCTCGCCCTGGCGGCCGCCGAGGATCTCGGACATGTGCAGACCCCGGAGGTTGTCCTCGGGCATCCCCACGGCGTCCGCCATCACCTCGTTGATGCCGCGCAGTCGGAGGCGGTCGTCGAAGACGGCCATGGCGCACGGCGACTGGAACATGACGGCCGCCGCGAGTGGATCGTCCCGCACGAGCGGACCGGGATCGTCCAGCGGACAGAGAACCAGCCAGCTGCCGTTGGCGTCGGCACTCCGCAGGCCCCGGTGGTGGGCGAGCAGCCACGCCGTCACCGTGCGCCCGTCGCGGTGACGCAGCGCGAGCGTGCCGTTCCAGCTGCGGCTGCCCGGCGGGGGCGGCATGAAGGAGCCCCCGGGGGCCAGCAGCTCTTCTGCGGGACGGCCCACGATCTCCGTCGCGTGCCAGCCCAGCAGACGCCTGGCGCCTTCGTTCCACTCGACGATCGTGCCGTCGCCGTCCATGGCCGCCCGCGCGGTGGCGGCACCGTCCAGGGCATACGCAGGGGTGTCACCGTGCGTAACCTTGCGGCTCCTCATCGTCGCGTGTTCCATTCCGCCGGACCGAACGGGCTTACGGGCGAATTCCAGCCTATGCGCTCCGCCGGGAAAGCGGACGGGAAACCGTACCTCCGCGCGATTTGCTGAACCCGTGTTCGCTCAGTGGCGCGAGGGGCTCTGGACGTCCCTGGGGGCGGGCCGTCCAGATTTTGTTCGGTCACGATTTGCTCGGTCGCGATCGCCCGTGATGGCTTGTGGGGCCTTGCGCTCCACCGGCTCCCCCGGAACGTTCCCGCGCACGGGAAGGTGACGTGCGGGCCACCCCGTGGCGCGGCAGGTCGACGATCCCGGCTGCCGCGTTCGAGCCCGACCGCCCGGCCGCTGTCATCCACCCGCACGCCGACGCCGGTTGCTCCGGCCGCCCCGGCACCCTGCCCGCCGCCGTGCCGGACGGCGCTCCCGCCGCCGGCTGGTCCGCCGCGTTCCGTCGACGTCGGGCCCGCCCTGCCCGCCGGCGTCGGGGTCGAGGTGTGGGACGGCGGGCGGTACGTCCCGTGGAGGGTCACGATCGCCGCGGGTCGCCGTCTCCGACGCCCCACGGCGATCACGTTCACCCCGGTGCGCGGCCCCCACGTGCGGAGCCGCCGCTTCGGTCCGGACGGAAAACCAGTCCTGTCCGGACCGTTGACGGGCTGTCATGTCTCTAACAGCATGGCCGATGTCCGCATCTGGGAGCGCTCCCACGCTCTTACCCGTGCCCGTGCCATCCCTCACCGACTGCGCCCCCACCTCCCCCGAGGAGCCCAGACGTGAAACGACGCAGAACCACCCTGCTCGCCCTGACGACCCTCCTCGCGGCGGCGCTCACCGCGCTGCCCGGCGGCCCCGCCCAGGCCGACGAGGTCGAACAGGTCAAGAACGGCACCTTCGACACCACCACCGCCCCCTGGTGGACGACCGCCAACGTCACCGCCGGCCTCACCGACGGCCGCCTCTGCGCCGAGATCCCCGGCGGCACCACCAACCGCTGGGACGCCGCCGTCGGCCAGAACGACATCACCCTGGTCAAGGGCGAGTCGTACCGCTTCAGCTTCTCCGCCTCCGGCACGCCCCAGGGCAACGTCCTGCGGGCCATCGTCGGCCTGTCGGCGGCCCCCTACGACACCTACTTCGAGGTCAGCCCGCAGCTGAACGTCTCGGGCGACCGCTACTCGTACACCTTCACCTCGCCCGTCGACACCACACAGGGCCAGGTGGGCTTCCAGGTCGGCGGCAACGCGGACCCGTTCACCTTCTGCATGGACGACGTGTCGCTGCTCGGCGGGGTGCCGCCGGAGGTGTACGAGCCCGACACCGGGCCCCGGGTGCGGGTCAACCAGGTCGCCTATCTGCCCGCCGGACCGAAGAACGCCACCCTGGTGACCGACGCCGCCGCGAAGCTGCCCTGGCAGCTGAAGAACGCCTCGGGCGCCGTGGTCGCCCACGGGCAGAGCACCCCGCGCGGCCTCGACGCCTCCTCCGGGCAGCGCGTCCACTCGATCGACTTCGGCGCGTACCGCAAGCGCGGCACCGGCTTCACCCTGGTCGTCGACGGCGAGACCAGCCGCCCGTTCGACATCGACCCGGCCGCCTACGAACGCCTGCGCCTGGACTCGTTGAAGTACTACTACACCCAGCGCAGCGGCACCCCGATCCGCGACGACCTGCGCCCCGGCTACGGCCGCGCCGCCGGCCACGTCGACGTGGCGCCCAACCAGGGCGACGGCGACGTGCCCTGCCAGCCGGGTGTCTGCGACTACCGGCTCGACGTCACCGGCGGCTGGTACGACGCCGGCGACCACGGCAAGTACGTCGTCAATGGCGGCATCTCCACCTGGGAGGTGCTGAGCACCTACGAACGCGCGCTGCACGCCCGTACGGGTAAGGCCGGCAAGCTCGGCGACGGCTCGCTGGACATCCCGGAGAGCGGCAACAAGGTGCCCGACCTGCTGGACGAGGTCCGCTGGGAGCTGGACTTCCTGCTCAAGATGCAGGTGCCGAAGGGCAAGCCCCTCGCGGGCATGGCCCACCACAAGATCCACGACGAGCAGTGGACCGGTCTGCCGCTGATGCCCGCCGACGACCCGCAGAAGCGCGAACTGCATCCGCCGAGCACCGCCGCGACCCTGAACCTGGCGGCCACCGCCGCACAGGCGGCCCGCCTGTACCGCCCCTACGACCCCGCGTTCGCGGCCAGGGCGCTGAGGGCGGCCCGCACGGCGTGGACGGCGGCCCTGGAGCACCCGGCCGTGTACGCCTCCGAGAGCGACGGCATCGGCGGGGGCACCTACGCCGACAACAACGTCACCGACGAGTTCTACTGGGCGGCCGCCCAGTTGTACCTCACCACCGGTGAGAAGGCGTTCCGGGACCACGTCCTCGCCTCACCCGTGCACACCGCCGACATCTTCGGACCCATCGGCTTCGACTGGGCCCGCACGGCCGCCGCGGGCCGCCTCGACCTCGCGACCGTGCCGAACAGGCTGCCGGGCCGTGACAAGGTCCGCCAGTCCGTTCTCAAGGCCGCCGACCGCTACCTGGCCACGCTGAAGGCCCACCCGTACGGCATGCCGTACGCGCCGGAGAACAACCTCTACGACTGGGGCTCCAACCACCAGATCCTCAACAACGCGGTCGTCGTCGCCACGGCCTACGACATCAGCGGTGCGTCCAAGTACCGTGAGGGCGCGCTCCAGAGCATGGACTACCTCTTCGGCCGCAACGCCCTCAACATCTCCTACATCACCGGTTACGGCGAGGTCGACGCCCGCAACCAGCACAGCCGCTGGTACGCCCACCAGCTCGATCCGGACCAGCCCAATCCGCCGGCCGGCACCCTCGCGGGCGGCCCGAACTCGGGCATCCAGGACCCCTTCGCGCAGAGCAAACTCCAGGGTTGCGTCGGCCAGTTCTGCTACATCGACGACATCCAGTCCTGGTCCACCAACGAACACACGATCAACTGGAACGCTGCGCTGGCCCGTATGGCGTCGTTCGTCGCGGACCAGGTCTGATCCCCTCGCACCACCCTTCGGTACCGCGCGGAAGCGCCCGTGAGCTGCGGTTATTTACGGGTAAGTACCCGCGCGGTACCGTGGGCGCATGCCAGCTCTGAATGTGGAGTTCAGCGACCGCGAGCTAGAGGACCTGCGGCAGATGGCCAAGGAACGCGGTACGTCGATGAAGGCGCTCGTGCGCGAGGCGGCCGCGGCCGACATCGTGCGGCACCGGGCACTGAAGGAGGGCGCGGAGGCCTTCCGGGAGTTCTTCACCGCGCACGCCGCCGAGTTCGCCGCCGCCTTCCCGGACGACGAACCCGCCGCCGGGGCGAAGGGACGGGCCGGCTGACCGATGGCCCCCGTCATCCACATCGACGTGCCCTGGCTGCTCCAGCGACACGAAGAGGTCATGCCCGAGCAGCCCACCGTCAACGACTTCTCGGCGCTCGTCGCCGCCGTGGCCCGGCACCGCGTCGACCCGCCGCGCCTCGGTGTGGACTCCGACCCGGCCTGGCGGGCCGCCGCGCTGCTGCACACCCTCGCCGTGCTCAAGCCCCTGCCCGCCGCCAACGCCCGTTTCGCCTGTGCGACGGCCTTGGCCTACATGTTCGTCAGCGGCGTCGGCATCGACCCGCCCTACGGGGCCCTGGTGGATCTCGCGCGTGACCTGATCTCCGGGAAGACCGATGTCTACGGGGCGGCGGACCGGCTGCGGTCCTGGCAGATCTGAGCGGGCGAAGGCCTCGTCGAGCCGGTGCGGGAGGGATGCGCGCCGCTTTCCCCCCGGGGCCGCCGACCGAGGGCGGGAGGATCAAGGTCGGCGGCCGTTTCGCGCGGGAGAGCCGCCGTTCCGCGCGGGGCCTTCCGAGGTGGCCGGGTCAAGTGAACAACGAACCAGCGGCGCGCCGGGAGCGTGCGCGGATCACCGGGGTGTGCGTACGGTTCACACGGGGTGCTTGAATCCTTGAGTGAATTGGAAGCGGAAGGGTTCGTTCTGCGAAGCGGAAGCATCGGTACCGGTCATCTGACCTGCTTTTAGTGATGCGGATGTTGCACGAGTGCCTTGTTAGCCACGAGTAACTTGTGCAAGGGTGACCTTCCTGCGCAGGGCAATGGCCCGGCCGGAAAGGCCACTTGACTTTCCCGGTAGCCCAAGGGCCCAAAAGGCTCAAGGGAGACGGCTGTAGTGTGGCTCGTTTCCGGCCGCTCTCCCAGCGCCCGCCAAAAAGGTACGCACCAATCCAGGGCCCTTTTCGGCGGTCACAACTCCGTGTGCCATCTTCTGCCTTGGAAGGAACCCGCTCTGTGCACACCCCCACCCTCCCCGCCCCACTTTTCCGCCCGCGCCCGGCCCGGTGCCCGGAGAGTCCGACGAGACCCTCGCCGCCCGGCTGAGGGGATGGCCGGAGGGCGGCACCGGCGATCCCGTCGCCCTGTTGATGGCACGGCACTGGCAGTCGACCCACGACTACGCTGCGATCTGTCTCGCCACCCCGTCGCAGGTCGCCTCGATGGTCGCCGCGACCGCCTTCCACCGGGTGCTCGACGGGCTGATGCGGGGCGAGTCGGGTGTGGCCCTGCGGCCGCGGCTGTTGGTGGCGGCCCGCGACACCGTCAAGGAATGGTCCGCGGAAGGGGGCGTCTCCGGCGTGCTGTCGGATCTGCGCAAGCCCGCCGGCGGGCGCGGTATGCGGGCCGCGAAGTCCATGACGCCGGAAAGCCGCAAGCTCATCGAGCGCTCATTCCAGGCCCTCCCGGCGGTCGCCCAGTGCCTGCTGTGGCACACCGAGGTAGAAGCCGAAACGATAACCATACCCACTGGTCTGCTGGGGCTGGACACCGACAGCGCGGTGGCCACCCTGGAGCAGGCCCGCGACAAATTCCGTGAGGGCTGTGTCCGCGCTCACCGGGAACTCGCGCCGTCCAAGGATTGCCGCTTCTACAACCGGCTGCTGGACGTGCCCATTCGCCGCGGTGGCGCTCTGCTGCCGGACGTTCAGCAGCATCTGCTGGAGTGCCGCTACTGCCGTTACGCGGCCGAACAACTCAGCCATTTCGAGGGCGGACTCGGCGGGGTCATCGCCGAAGCCGTACTCGGCTGGGGCGCCCGGCGCTACCTCGACTCCCGGCCCGGCCGGATGCCGCAGAAGGGCGCGTCGAGACGTCCGGGGAGCGGCGGACGCCACCGACTGCTCTCCCAGATCCCCGCGCAACGCCGCCGCCTCACCTCCGGAGCGCGCAACCCCCGGGCCCTGATCACCGTCGGCGTCTCCTCCGGCGCCCTGCTCGCGGCTGTCCTGGGTGCCGCGTTCCTCTCGGACGACGGCAGCGGCGCGGACCCCACCGCCTCGACCAGCGCCACCGGGGGCGTCGCCACCGCGCCGGACACCGGCGACGAGGCCACCAGGGGCGGCGCTTCGCCGACCCCGCCGTCTGCGGCCGGACAGCCCACGGCCCCCCAGCAGACCCGGCTGCGCAACCAGGCCGCCGACCTGTGCCTCGACATCCAGGGCGGCAAGGCGGTCAAGGGTGCCTCGACCGAACTCGCGGTGTGTGACTCGGGCTGGACCCAGAAGTGGTCCTACGAGGAGGACGGGCTGCTGCGCAGTGTCGCCAACCCCGAACTCTGCCTGGACTCGCAGGTGGACGCCGGTGTCGTCGTCCTCGGCAACTGTGCGGACGAGGACACCGGGCGGGCCGACGACGTGCGCTACGACTTCAGTGTCCAGGGCGAGTTGCTGCCCCGCTGGGGCGAGGGGCTCGCCATGGCCCCCATCGCCACCGAGCCCAAGGCGGACATCGTCGTCAAGGTCCGGGACGGCTCCACCACGCAGCGCTGGCTCACCGACGGGGTGACCGCCAGCCCCGAGTCCCTCTCGGTCTCCGGCTCCGAGGCGCCCACGCCCGAGACCGAGCCGGTCTCCGAGGAACCGGACACGGCCGCCTCCCCGGTCCCGGAATCGAAGAAGTCCGACACACCGTCGCCGTACGCGCCGCCGGAGGCCGAGGCGGAGCAGGGCGGTTCGATCATGTCGGTGGGCGACGACGGGAACGCGGACGGTTCGGAGCCGGGGGCGCCTCTGGCGCCGTTGACGTCCGCGGACGTACCGGCGCTTCTGACCGGCCTCGGCCTGTAGGAAGGGGCTGGGGGCTTCTCGCGCAGTTCCCCGCGCCCCTGAAAAGCGGGGGCTGCGCCCCGTGCATTTCGCCCCTGAGTGGCCGTAGGCCCTCAAGGGACGCGGGGAACTGCGCGAGAAGCCCCACCGGACGGACGCGTGGGGTCGCGCAGCCCCTTGGTGGGGAGGGACGGGTAGGGGCGGCGGGGGCGAGAAAGCCGTCAGGCACCCCCGACGAGGCTGTCGCGCCCCACAGACCCCGGCCCTCGATGCCCGGCCAACGCCAACGTCAGATCGAACTCGGCGAGCAGACACCGAATGACATGCTCCACCCCCACCTGCCCGTCGAGTGCCAACCCGTACACATACGGCCGCCCCACCAACACGGCGGCAGCCCCCAGCGCCAACGCCTTGAAGACGTCATCACCCGTACGCACCCCACTGTCGAAGAGCACGGTCATCCGCTCACCCACGGCCCGGACCACCCCGGTAGCGCGTCCGCGGCCCCGACACCCGCCACCTGCCGCCCCCATGGTTGGACACGATCACCCCGTCCATCCCCGCGTCCGCGGCGAGCCGCGCGTCGTCCGGGTGGAGCACACCCTTCAACACGATCGGCCCGTCCCAGTGTTCACGCAGGAACGCCAGGTCGGGCCATGTCTTGCCGGGATCGCCGAACATGCCCGCGAAGTGCAGCACGGCCGCGTTCGGATCCTCGTGGACCGGCTTGGCGAGCCCCGCCCGGAACGCCGGGTCGGTGAAGTAGTTGGCGGTGCCGACGCCGTGCAGGAAGGGCAGATACGCCCGGTCCAGATCGCGGGGCCGCCAGCCGAGCAACGGCGTGTCGAGGGTGACGACGAGCACGGAGTACCCGGCGGCCTTCGCCCGCTCCAGGAAGCTTCGAGTGACCTCACGGTCCTTCGCCCAGTACAGCTGGAACCAGCGCTCCGCGTCCCCCATGGCTTCCGCGACCTGCTCCAGGGGCGTGCTGGACGCCGAGGACAGGATGTACGGCACGCCCTGCGCGGCGGCGGCCCGCGCAGCCGCCGGCTCCGCCTCCGGGTGCACGATCGACAGCACGCCCACCGGGGAGAGTGCCACCGGCGCCGGCAGCGCACGGCCCAACACCTCCACGGACAGATCGCGTTCGCCCACGTCCCGCAGCAGCCGGGGGACGATGCGGTGCCGCTCCAGTGCCTCCCGGTTGGCGCGGGCCGTGCTGCCGTTGCCCGCGCTGCCCGCCACATAGCCGACGGGGCCGGCCCCGAGCCGGTGTGCGGCCAGCTCCTCCAGCCGGGTCAGGTCGGTGGGCAGCCGGGGCACGGTCCCGCCCATTCCGTCCAGGTAGATCTCGTACTGAAAGTCCGCCCAGTGCTTCGCCATGCGTCGGCCCTGCCCATCACCGTCGAGAACGCCCCATGTCGCCGACGATCCTGACGACCCGAACACGCGCCGTCCACCGTTCCGCACGCTTGATGGTCGCCCGGCCCGGGTCGGGCCCGGGGACCGGTGCTCAGGGGGCGGGGCCAGGGCGACGGTAACGGCCCGGGTCGGGGCCGTTCGGGCGGTTGTCGTGAGCCGAAGCGGAATGTTTCAGGCCGATTGCCGAGCCGTGGAGATCCGGCCATTCATGATCACGGGACGATCGAGAACCGCTCAGAATCGGGGTTTGCATGTTCGAATTCTGTGACTTCGAGCCACTGATTCAACACTCAAAGTTACCGAAACCTGTGGGGTCGATGTGTGTTCCGGCCGGGGACCCGGCAGACTCGCGCTCGCCGAACCGGCACCGTCCGGGCCGGCTTCGTACACGCGACCGATGTGGCGGGGCCGTCCGGGCATTCCTGCAGAGCGGAAGGATGCACACCATGCCGAAGACCGCGCGCCTGGCAGCGACTCTCACCCTGACGGCCGCCGCTGTCTGCGGTCCCTTCGCGGGGCCCGCGCTCGCGGACCCCGCGCCCGTGGCGAAGAGTCTCTACGCCCCGTCGGCCCTGGTGCTGACCGTGGGCCATGGCGAGGCCTCGGCCGCCGTCACCCCCGAACGCGCGGTCACCCTGAGCTGCGCGCCGAAGCCCGGCGGCACCCATCCGGCGCCCGTCGACGCCTGCGCCGAACTCCGCTACAGCGGCGGTGACTTCGACGCCCTGAGCGCCAACACCGGGGCGATGTGCACCAAGCAGTACGACCCGGTGACCGTCACCGTGCACGGCGTCTGGCAGGGCAAGCGCGTCGCGTACGAGCGCACCTTCGCCAACGAGTGTCTGAAGGACTCCGCCGCGAGCGTTCTCTACTCCTTCTGAACCCCGTACGGCCTGTAGCTCTCGTACGACCCGTACCTCGTACGACCTGTACCTCCCGTACGACGTGAACGTCCCGTAGGACACGGTCGCCGACGGCGGCCGAGAGACCGGGGTTGTGTGGCCCCGTGAGTGATGAGCGAGGGCCCGTGGCTGGGGAGCGCGAGCCCTGTCACGGAGTGTCACGCGATCCCCGTTCGGGGGCCGGCCGAAGCGGAG
Source organism: Streptomyces sp. MNU76 (assembly GCF_020982545.1). Taxonomy (GTDB): domain Bacteria; phylum Actinomycetota; class Actinomycetes; order Streptomycetales; family Streptomycetaceae; genus Streptomyces. Next base: position 84,165 of record NZ_JAJKLK010000026.1, read on the forward strand.
TGGGGCCGCGGGCCGGCCCCCGGCATCATGCCCGGGGGCCGACCGTCACTCGGCGGTGACGGTCCAGCGGCCGACCTCCTGGTGGCCGGAGTCGTACAGGGGCTGTCCGTCCCCGGGGCCGATCTCGCAGTGCCGGAGGTTGCCGCCCCAGTAGCGCAGGATGCGCTCCAACTCCTGCACGGTGGTGCCCTCGTCCCAGGCCGTGCTGTCCAGGTCGACTTCGAGAAGGAACTTCACTTCGCGCGTCTCCACTTCTGTGTCGCTCGGATTCCGCGCCGGTGTCCGCCGGAACGGTGTGTGCCCGCCGCAGGTCCTTCAATCGTTTCATTGAACCGCTAGTTGAGACTTGGCCGTCGCGGAGGCGGGGGAGCGGACGGGATGTCCGGTAACGGCGGGAAGCGGCCCAACAGGCCTGCGCCGCGCAGCAGTTGGCGTATCCGGGGCTGGTCGGAGACAAGGCGCAGTCGCCCGCCGCGCGACCTGGCCGTGGCTTCCGCCCGGCACAGCACGCGCAGCCCCGAGCAGTCGAAGAAGGAGACGTGGCGCAGGTCGACGAGCACGTCCGGCGGGGCTGCCCCGGTCACGGCGGCCATCACGTGCTCGGCGAGGGACCCCGCCGACGCCAGGTCGATCTCGCCCGAGACCTCGATGACGGCGAAGGGGCCGATCCGTCGGGTGCGGGCGTAGGGGTTGTCCGCCACGGCCCCGGGCGCGGCCCCGGCTCCGGACTCGGGGGCCGTGTCCTCGGGGTGAGGGGCGGCACGATCATGGGCCTCCGGCGTCATGGCGGCTCCACCTTGTCAGGGGTAGGGCGCATCGGATCCGGTTAGCTACCCCGGAGCGGAGCGCGCCATCCCTTTCGCGCCCGGCGCAAGATCTACGACACTCGAAAAGGTGAATTGCCGTCAGCGGTATTGACATTCAGTCGGGGGCTGTCGATAGCGCCCCCGGTGCTCCCGTGGGGCGTACTGGTCGTGCTGGGAGGATTCCTCCTGGGCCCGCTCGTTGGGTGTGATCGCGTCGCCCTCCTCCCCGTCGTGGCGGCGCCGCTCGGAGCCGGTGACGTCCGTCTCGGCCCGCTCCGCCTCGCGCAGGACCTCGTCGAGTGCGGTGTCGGGCTCGTTCCTCCCGCCGCGCCGGTCGTGCTCGCTGTGCTTACCGTGCTTGCTGTGCTTGCTGTGCTTGCTGTGCTTGCTGTGCTTGCCGTGCTGGTCACGCGTGTGGTCCGGGTTCTGCTCGTCGTGGTGGTTCATGGAGGGCTCCTTTCGGCGCGGCGAGGGGCTGAGGTGGAGCGAGGCGGGTGAGCCGAGATGAGGCCGGGTTGGCCAGGCCGGCCGGGTCGGCCGGGTGCGGTCAGTGGGCCGGGGCCGCGATGCGCAGGGGCACCGCGCCCGGCGTGCTCGCACCGGCCGACCCGGTGGCTTCGACGTCCCGAGTCACCTCCGACCACCACGCCGGGCCGTCCTCGATGTGCCGCAGCAGAACGCCCTCGCGGATCGCCCAGGGGCAGATCGTCACGCTCCTCAGGCCGGCGAGCTTCATCGTGGTGTGCCCGACCAGTGCCCCGGCGAGGCTCTGTGTCGCCCGGGGCGCGGAGATGCCCGGCAGGGCGGATCGCTGGGCCGCGGGCAGGGCGGCGAGCCGGGTGATGGCTTCGCCGAGGTCCGCACACCGCAACTCTCGTTCCACGAAGGGGCCATGGCGGCCCGGCGCGGATCCGCACAGCCGGGAGAGCTGCTGGAAGGTGCGCGAGGTGGCCACGGCGGTGCGCGGTCCCTCCCAACGGATACGGGCCGAGACGTCCCGGAGTTGATGACGGACCTTGCGGCGCAGGGCCTTGATGCTCTCCATCGACGGCGGGTCCTGCCCGTGGAAGAACTCGTGCGTCAGCCGGTTCGCCCCCAGCGGCAGCGAGGCCACGAAGTCCGGCAGCCGTCCCCGCCCGAAGGCCACCTCCAGCGAGCCGCCCCCGATGTCCAGCAGGGTCAGCGGCCCCGACCGCCAGCCCATCCACCGCCGTGCCCCGAGGAAGGTGAGTTCGGCCTCCACCTCGCCGGGCAGGGTGCAGATCGGCACGCCGGTCTCCGCGCGCACCGTGCGCAGCACCTCCCGGCAGTTCGGCGCGGACCGCACCACGGCGGTCGCGAACGCCAGCGGCGTCGCCGCCCCCCATCTCTCCGCGGTCCGCGCCGCGGCCGCGACCGCCCGGCAGAGCCGCTGCACGGCCTCGTCGGGCACATCACCCCCGGGCGGAACCTGCTCGGACAGCCGCAGGCGCCACTTGGCGGTGTGCACCGGCAGCGGCACACCCCCCTCGGCGTCCGCCACCACGAGCCGTACGGTGTTCGATCCCACATCCACCACGCTCATCCGCATGACCTCCGGACTACCCGGTGGCCGCCTCAACACGCCTGTCCCGTACGGCGGCCGGTGGCACACCGTCGCATCCAGGCCGCCCGCGCGCCGCAGGGCGCCACCCCGTCCGAAGGGTGGCGACCCGAACCCCTGATCGGAATGATCCGGCTTATTGCATATGATGTGCAGGTGCATGACTATGACATCAGGGTGGCGGGGTCCGAAGAACTCGACGGCGCGCGGGCGGTGATGCTCGACACCGTCTACCGGGACTTCGGCACGGGCTATGTGCCGCGCTGGCACGGCGACATCATCGATCTGCGGGCGGCGTACGTCGCCCCCGACCGGCATGTGCTCCTGGTGGCGGTCGACGAGCGGGACGGCGCGGTCGTCGCCACGGGCGCGCTGGACTCCCGAGGGCCCGCCCATCCGCCCAACCCCCGTTGGCTGGCCGAGCGTTACCCGTCCGGGGAGACCGCCCAACTGCGCCGGGTGTACGTCCGCGCCGAGCACCGGCGCCGTGGGCTGGCCCGGCGGCTGGTCTCCGCGCTGCTGGACTTCGCGGCCGCCGACGGCGGTTACCGCTCCGTCTACCTGCACACCGACCCCGGGGTGCCCGGCGCCGAGGACTTCTGGCGCACGCAGGGTGCGGCCGTGTGCGACGAGCGTGAGACGACCGGGGAGCGGGTGGTGCACTTCGAGGTGCCGGTGCCGGTGTCGGTGCCAGCGAGAGGTCCCGCGCCCGTCTCCGTGCCCGGGCCCATGCCCGTGACGGTCGGCCCCCTGCCCGTCAGATGAAAATCATTGTCATGTAATCTGCGTCGCGCTCATCCCGTCGCTCCGCGCCCCGTCGCCCGCCCCCACAGAGAACCAAGGACCATGCGCTCTCCCCGCCGCCGCGCCGCCGCCGGCCTGCTCCTCGCCCCCCTGCTGACCGGCTGCTTCGCCTCGGACGGGGGGAGCGCGGACGACGCGTCCGGTGACGGCGCACGACTGCGCGTGGCCCTCGCCTTCCCGCCCGCCGAGAACTTCTCGCCCTACGGCGCCGACGCCACCCTCCTCAGCCGCCTCGGCGTCACCGAAGGCCTCACCAAGCTGGACGCCAACGGCGTCGCGGCCCCCGCGCTCGCCGAGTCCTGGACCCGCGAGAACGACCGGAACTGGCTTTTCACCTTGCGTGAGGCCACCTTCCAGGACGGCACCGAGGTCACTCCGGCCACCGTCGCCGCCGCCCTCACCCGCGCCACCGAGGCCGAGCCCGTGACCGCCGCGCTCTCCGGCACCGCAGTCACCGCGAAGGCCGACGGCGACCGCCGCGTGCGCGTCACCACCGAGGACCCGGACCCCGCACTGCCGTTGCGGCTCACCAGCCCCGGCCTCGCGATCCTGTCCGCCAAGGCCTACCGCGACACTCGCGTGAACCCGGTCGGCACGGCCACCGGCCCCTTCGAGATCACCAAGGTCACCGGCACCACCGCCGCCACCCTGGACCGCTTCGACGCCTACTGGGGCGGCCGCGCCCAGGCCACCGGCATCGACGCCAGGTTCATCGCCGACGGCTCCGCCCGCACCAACGCGCTGCGCACCGACCAGGTCGACATCGCCGAGGCCGTCCCCGTGTCGCAGGCCGCCACCCTCGACAAGGGCACCCGCCGCGAGACGGCCACCACCCGCACCACCAGCCTCCTGCTCAACACCGAGTCCGGCGCCTTCAAGGACCCGAAGCTGCGGGCCGCCGCCCGTGAGGCCGTCGACGGCTCCCTCCTCGCCGACGACGTGTACGAGGGCCACGCCGACGCCGGAGTCGGCATCTTCGGCCCCGCCGTGACCTGGGCCGCCGCCCAGCGCGTCGAACCGGCAGGCCGCGCGAAGGCCGGCGACCCCGACGGCACCTCCGTCACCCTCGCCACGTACGACAACCGGCCCGAACTGCCCGAGGTCGCCCAGGTGCTGCAACAGCAGCTCAGGGAAGCCGGGTTCGAGGTGAAACTGGAGGTCCGCGAGTACTCGCGGCTGGAGAGCGACGCCCTCGCCGGCAAGTTCGACGCCTTCGTCGGCGCCCGCAACTCCCTGCTCGACACCGGCGACCCCGTCTCCATCCTCGCCAGCGACTTCACCTGCGACGGCAGTTACAACCTCGCGTTGCTCTGCGACAAGAAGGTCGACCGGGCCGTCGCCGCCGCCGAGAAGGAGTCGGACACCGCGCAGCGGCAGCGGGCGGCGATGAACGCCGAGTCCGAGATCCTCGGCACCGACTCCACCGTCCCGCTCGTCCACCAGCGGATCATCACCGGCGTCGGCGCATCGGTCCGGGGCGTGATCCTCGACCCGTACGAGCGCACACTGGTCGGAACGGGGACCCGGCGCTGACACGGGCACTCTGGCGGACCCTGCTCGCCGTGGGACTGCTGTGCGGCATCGGCCTGCTGCCCTGGCTGTCGCGCACCGACCCGGCGCTCACCGTCCTCAAGGCACGCTCCGCCGAACGCGACCCGACGCCGGAGGTCCTGGCGGCCGTACGCGACGAACTCGGCCTCGACGCCGGCCCCTTGCGACTCCTGGAGGAGTGGTTCGGCGGACTGGCCCGGGGCGACGCGGGCCAGTCGTGGATCTCCGGCGCCGAGGTCACCCCCTCCGTCCTCCAGGCCCTCGGCGTCTCCCTGCTGCTGATGGCCGCCGCGCTCGTCGTCGCGGCGGCCACCGCCGCAGCGGTCTGCGCCCGCACCCTGTGGCTCGGCGCGCACCGCCGCCTCGACGACCGCCGGGGCGGCGGCAGCGGCGCCGCGCTGCTCGCCGCGCTGCCCGAGTTCCTCACCGCCTCCGTGCTCGCCGTCGTCGTCGGGGTGCACCTCGGCTGGCTGCCCGCGCTCGGCTGGCACGGGCCGCGGTGGACGGTGCTGCCCGCCCTCGCCCTCGGCCTGCCCGCCGGCGCGCTGCTCGGCCGGCTGCTCGACGACCTGCTGCCCGGCGCCTTCGCCGAACCCTGGGCGCTCGCCGCCGCCGCACGAGGCGTACCGGGGCGGGCCACCGCCCGCCACGCCGTACGCCGCTGTCTGCCCGGACTGCTGCCCAACCTCGGCCTGTTCGTGGTCGGCCTCACCGGCGGGGCCGTCACCGTCGAGCAGGTCTTCGACATACCCGGCCTCGGCCGCACCACCCTCCAGGCCGCCCTCGCCCAGGACCTCCCCGTCCTCCAGGCGGGCACTCTCGCCCTCGTCCTGCTCGCCGCCGCGGCCGGTGCCCTAGGGCCTGTATGGAGTTGTGATCTCGTGAGCCCCCGGCCTGGGAAAGCCGGGGGCCCTGGGGTAAAACGGTGGGGTGTCTCGACCTCAACTTTCGGATGCCGAGTGGGAGTTCGTCTCCCCGTTCCTGCCGGTCGGTGAGTATGGGCCGTACCCGGAGAATCTGCGGGCGCACTTCGAGGGCATCGTGTGGCGGTTCAGGAACGGGGCGAAATGGCGGGAGTTGCCCGAACGGTTCGGGCGCTGGTCCACCGTTTACGGCCGGTTTCGGCAGTGGCGGGATGCCGGGGTGTTCACCGCGGTGTTCCAGGGTGCGATCGCCGAGGCGGCGAAGCGGGGCCTGGTGGACTTGTCGCTGGTCAGCGTGGACTCGACCACGGTCCGGGCCCATCATGATGCTGCCGGGATGATCGTGGAGCCCGAGATCCTGGACGTGCTGGAGAAGGCCGCCGCGGAAAAAGGGGCGCCGGCCAGGAACAAGACGGGCAGCTGGACCCGGAGCGGGAAGAACGACGACGTGTGAGGCGTCGCCGCAGGGCCCGGCTCGCCGCTGCTGACCTGGGGCGTTCCCGCGGCGGACTGACCACGAAGACGCACCTGTCCTGTGTGTGCCGCAGTGCCTGCCCCTCTCACTGAAGATCACTGCGGGGCAAGCCGGGGACAGTCCGCAGTTCATCCCCGTCCTGAACAAGATCCACGTCCCCGGCCCGGTCGGCCGGCCCCGCACCCGGCCGGACGCAGTCGCGGGCGATAAGGCGTACTCGTCCCGCCAGAACCGTTCCCACCTGCGCAAACGCGGGATCAAAGCGGTCATCCCCGAGAAGAAGGATCAGGCCGCCCACCGCAAGAACCGTGGCTCACGCGGCGGACGGCCCGTCACCTGGGACAAGCAGTTGTACAAGCTCCGCAACAGCGTCGAACGCACCATCAACAAGATCAAGGACTGGCGTGGCCTCGCCGTCCGCTACGACAAAAAGCCTGAAAGCTACCAGGCCGGACTCGAATTATGCGCCGGCCTCCTCTGGATCCGACACCTCGGATCACAGCCTTGATCACAACTCCATACAGACCCTAGTACTGCAACGGTGCTTGTTCTGAGTACTGGGCAGTTCAGGGGCTGTGTCCGCGTCGTTTGTAGTGGCTGATGCGGGCTTGGTGCTGGCGTCGGCGGCGCCAGTGGGACCAGTGCAGGATGTGGTCGACCGGTGCTGGTCGGCGGTTGGTGAGGCGGGTTATCAGGCGTCGGATTTCGGCGAGGCTGAGGTGGATGAGCTGGGAGGATCCGTTTCTGCTTTGTCCGTGTCCAGCTGTCGGGCCCGCAGGACGGTCAGGCAGGCGTGGGCGGCCATGGCCAGAGTCATGTGGCGGTGCCAGCCGGGGTAGCGGCGGACCTGGTAGTCGTCCAGGCCGCATTCCTGCTTGGCGGTCTGGAAGCATTCCTCGACCGCCCAGCGGCTGCCCGCGATGCGGATCAGCTCGTCCAGCGTCGTGTCGGCGGGACAGTAGGCGATGTAGTAGGAGATCTCCTCGGGCCTGCTCACGCTGCGGCGGGCGAGGACCGCCGGCACTGGGTCCTCGCGGTGCCAGGGCCTCACTTCGACGCGGGCCCAGTCGTAGATCCGTCGGCCATGTGCTCCCTCGCCGCAGGAACGGCGTTTCCATTTCTGCCGGGGCAGGCCGGGGAACAGGTCGTGGACGGGGTGGTCGATGGACCAGCGGGTGACGACGGTGTCGTGCCGGGTGGTGGCCATGACGTGGAAGACGTCCGCTTGCTCGAGCTCGAACCGCCAGCCCTTGCTGTAGCCGTAGGCGGCGTCCGCCGTGACCCAGGCGAACGGGATCTTGTCGGCGATGGCCCGGCGGACCATCGCCTTGGCCATGGCCACCTTCGTGGCGAAGGCGACGTGGTCGTCGATGCCCGCCCGGCGGCAGCGTTCCCGGTCGTCCGTCCAGGACGTGGGCAGATACAGACGGCGGTCGATCAACGTGCGTCCGCGGCCGGTGGCGTAGGCGAGGAACACGCCGATCTGGCAGTTCTCCGTGCGGTAGCGGTGCCGGAGTACTGCCTTTGCACCCCGGCCGAACGGACGCCCTTCTTCAGAAAGCCGGTGTCGTCGACGATCAGGACGGCATCGCTGTCTCCGAGGTGTTCCACCACGTAGTCGCGTACGTCGTTCAGGACCTCGTCGGCGTCCCACTCAATCCGGTTCAGCAGCCGGTGGATGCGATCGGGACCCGCGTGTCCTGCCTCCTCCGCCAGCGTCCAGCCGTTCTTGCGCTGCAGCGGCGCAACCAGCCCACGCATGTAAGCCAGCGCCGACTGACGCGGCTCCTCCCGGTTGAACCGGTGCACGAACCGCTCATGCAGAGCACCCAGTTCACCCGCCCACAACCTGACATCAGCAAGGTCCCCACCCATGACCACACCAACGACAGAGCTGGCCAGCAGTCACGGCAAAGACCGTTGCAGTACTAGCCCGTCTCGCCGCCCGCCTCCTCATCGGCCCCGCCCTCCGCGACGGCGCGCTCCACTCCCTGCACCGCCCCGTGCCACCGGTCCCGAGCCGCGCCCCCCTGCTGCACGGCGCCCTCCTGCTGACGGTCGTGGCGCTCGGTCTGGCCCGCGACCCGCTGGCCCTCGACACCGGCGCCCGGCTCCGACCACCCTCCTGGGCACACCCGTTGGGCACCGACGCACTCGGCCGCGATCTCCTCGCCCGCATCGGCCACGGCGCCTTCACCACCCTCGCCCTGGCCGTCACGATCAGTGCCGCCGCGCTGCTGACGGGCCTCCTGCTCGGGCTGCTGCCGCGCCTGTCCGGGCCCCTCGTCGACACCGTCAACGCCGTCCCCGCGGTCCTCGCGGGTCTCCTCGTCGCCGGAGCGGCGGGCGGCGGAGCGGCGACACCCGCGCTGGCCGTGGCCGCCGTCGCCTGGGTGCCCCTGGCCGCGCACACCACGGCCCTGCTCGAACAGGAACGGGCCACGACCCACATCACGGCCACGAAAGGGCTCGGCGCGGACGACACCTACCTGCTCCGCCGCGAACTGCTTCCCGCCGTACTGCCACCCGTGGCCCGGCACGCCCTGCTCCGGCTGCCCGGCGTGGCCCTCGCCCTGACCTCGCTGGGCTTCCTCGGCCTGGGCGCGCAGCCGCCGGACCCCGAATGGGGCCTCCTCCTCGCCGAGAACCAGCCCTACGCCGAACGCGCCCCCTGGGCCGTCCTCGCCCCCGCCGGCGCGCTCGCCCTCCTCGGCGCGCTCGCGGTCACGGCGGCGGGCGGGGTGCGGTGGCCGCGCCGGCCGCGCGCCTGAGCCGTACACCGCCGACCCAGGCCCACCACCGCCCCCACCGTCGGAGAGACCGGATGACCGAGCCCGCACAGCACCCGCCCGCGACGCCCGCGGGGCGAACGACCGGAGAGAGGACGCAGAGAGAGGAAGGAACGCGCACGGCGGTCGGCGGCGCGGCCGCAACGGTGTCGCGGCGCGGTACCTGGGCGAAGCTCAACCCGCTCCTGCGGCTGCTGATCCTCACCCAACTCGCCTTCAACGTCGGCTTCTTCGCGGTGCTGCCGTTCCTCGCCGAACACCTCGGCACGGCGATCGGCATGGCCGGCTGGATGGTCGGCTTCGTGCTCGGACTGCGCACCTTCAGCCAGCAGGGGCTGTTCGTGGTCGGCGGAGCGCTCGCCGACCGGTACGGCGTACGGCCCGTGGTGCTGGCCGGGTGCGCGCTGCGGATCGCCGGGTTCGCGTGGCTCGGGTACGCGGACGAGGACTGGTCGGTCATCGCGTCCGTCCTCCTGATCGGCTTCGCCGCCGCCCTCTTCTCCCCGGCCGTCGAGTCCGAGGTCGCCCGGCAGGCGGTGGTCTGGGAGGAATCGGGCGGCGGGCCCCGGACCGGCGTGCTCGCGCTGTTCACGGTGGCGGGGCAGGCCGGGGCCTTCGTCGGGCCGCTCATCGGGGCGTTGCTCCTGGCCGTCGACTTCCGGGTGGTCTGCCTCGCGGGCGCCGGCGTCTTCGCCCTCGTCCTCGCCGGGCACTACCTGCTGCTGCCACAGCACATTCCGGGCCGGGAACGGGTCGAGGTGCGGGGCGGCCTCGGCGGACTGCTGCGCAACCGGCGGTTCCTGGCGCTGTGTTGCGCGTACGGCGCGTACCTGCTGGCCTACAACCAGCTGTATCTGCTCCTTCCCGACGAGGTGGAGCGGGCGACGGGCTCCCAGTCCGCGCTGGCCTGGCTCTTCGGGCTGTCCTCGCTGCTGGTCGTGGCGGCGCAGCTGCCGGTGACGCGGTGGGCGGCCGGGCGGCTCGATCTGCGGCGGTCCATGGCCTGGGGGCTGCTCCTGATCGCCTCGGGGTTCGGGGTGGTGGGCCTGGCGCGGCCCGCCGAGTGGACCGGCACGGCGGGATTGCTGCCCGCCGCCGGGTTCGTGGTGCTGCTGACGGTGGGCCAGATGCTGGTGGCTCCGGCGGCGCGCGCATGGGTGCCCGACCTCGCCGTGAAGGGCCGCCTGGGGCTCTACACCGGGGCGATGTCCTCCGTTTCCGGCCTGATCGTGCTGGTGGGAAGCACGGCGGCGGGCGCCCTGATGGACGCGAACCTGCCCGCCCCCGTGCCGTGGCTCGCACTCGCCGCCGTGCCGGTCGCCTCGGTCCTCCTCGTCCCGGGGCCGGTGCCCACCGCGCGCAAGAAATCAGGTGCCCTCGGCACACCCTCCGGCTAGGGTCGCGCGATGCCCGAGTTGCAGCGGCTGCGTGCCGAACACGCCACGGCGGTCCTGGATTTCGAACTGGCCAACCGTGCCTGGTTCGCCGCCTCGGTCCCCGACCGCGGCGATGCCTTCTTCGACCGGTTCACCGACCGGTACGACGCCCTGCTGGCCGAACAGGAGGCGGGCGTCTGCGCCTTCCATGTACTCGTCGCCGAGGACGGCTCGGTACTCGGCAGGTTCAACCTGGTCGACATCGAGAACGGTTCCGCGCACCTCGGCTATCGGGTCGCCCAGCACGTCGCCGGCCACGGCGTGGCGACCGCGACCGTACGGCAGCTGTGCCGGTCGGCGCCGGACCGCTACGGCCTGCGCACCCTGCGGGCGGCCGTGGCCCACCGCAACGCCGCCTCCCGGAAGGTGCTGATCAAAGCCGGGTTCGTGCCCGTCGATGCGGCCGCCCCGGACGACCTGAGCGGTGAACCGGGCACCTGCTACGAGCGCGACCTGTCGCACTGACCGGCAAGAAATCCGGGGCGGAGCCCCGGAAACGGGACGGGCAGAGGGGGTCGGCTAGGCCATCTGACGACGAACCAGCTCGTGCAGGCGTCCGGCCGGGTTCGCCAGCAGTTCGGCCGGTGCTCCCACCTCCGCCACCTTGCCGTCCTCCATCACCACCACCCGGTCCGCGTCCAGCACCGTGGACAGCCGGTGGGCGATGACGATCCGTGTCGCGTTCAGGGCCCTCGTGCTCTCGATGACCGTGCGCTGGGTCTCGTTGTCGAGGGCGCTCGTGGCCTCGTCGAAGAAGAGGATGCGGGGCCGGCGGATCAACGCCTGCGCGATCATCAGGCGTTGCCGCTGTCCGCCGGAGATCGCGCCGTTGCCCTGGACGATGGTGTGCAGACCCATCGGCATGCGCTGGATGTCCTCCGCCAGGCCCGCCATCGCGGCGGCCGCCATCGCCTCCTCGGGCGTGTACGGCTCGGTGCCGCAGATGACGTCCAGGATCGACCCGGTGAACGGCTGGGCGTGCTGGAGCACGACACCGCACTGACGGCGTACGGCGGACTGGTCCAGTGCGCCGAGGTCCTGGCCGTCGTACAGGACGCTCCCGGAGACCGGTCTGTCGAAACCGATCAGCAGGCGCAGCAGGGTCGACTTCCCGCAGCCGCTGGGGCCGACGATCGCCACGAACTCCCCGGGCCGGACGGCGAAGGACACGTCGTCCAGCACCAGCGGGCCGTCGTCCGCGTAGCGGAAGGAGACCCGGCGGGCCTCCAGGGCGCCGGACAGCACACCCGGCCGGGTGCTCGCCGTACGGACCTCCGGCGTCGCCTCCAGCACCGGCTTGATCTCCTCGAACAGCGGCAGCACGGCCACCGCCGACACGAAGGCGCCGGTCAGCTGGGTGACCGACGTCAGCAGCATCGTCACCGAGGTGTTGAAGGTCAGGAACTCGGCCGCCGACATCGAACCGCGTGCCGGGCCCGCCAGCAGCATGAACATCAGCAGGGTGCACAGGGGCAGGTACACCGCGCCCAGCACCGTGTTGAGGTTCTTGATGCCACCGACTTTCTGCTGGAGCTCCCGACTGCGCGCGAACTCGCCTGCCCAGGCCGCGTAGGCGTAGTTCTCGGCGGCCGCCACCCGGAGCTTCGGCAGCCCCCGCAGGGTCTGGAAGGCCTGGTTGTTCAGCTTGTTGCCCAGCACCACCAGACGGCGCTGCCAGCGGACCTGCCACAGACCGAGGCCCAGGAAGACCGCCGCCACCACGACCAGCATGCCGATCGCCGCCAGCGCCATCGGGACGCTGTACCAGAGCAGCAGGGCGAGGTTCACCACGCCGACGGTCACCGACTGGGCGACCACCGGGCCGACGCCGGCCAGCGTGCGGCGGATCGCACTGATGCCCATGGCGGCACTGGCCAGTTCGCCCGTGGAACGCGAGGTGAAGAACTTCGTCGGGAGCCGCAGCAGACGGTCCCAGACCGCCGGTTGCAGCGTGGCCTCGATACGGCCCTCCAGACGCAGGATCGTCAGGTTCTGCAGCAGCAGGAACGCCGCCGACACCACACTCGCGAGCATGATCGCCAGACAGACCCGCACGATCAGGTCCTCCTGCGCCTTCGGCACGTACTCGCCGAGGATCCTGCCCGTGGCGATCGGCACGAGCGAGCCGAGCACGACCGTCACCAGCCCGCTGAGCAGCAGGCCCGTCATGTCACCGCTCGTCCCGTGCAGGCTGAACCGCATCAGCCGCAGCGGGCTCGGCACCCGCTCGGGCAGCGGGCGGTAGAACATCACGGCACGCGGCTCGAACTCGGCCGCGTTCGCCTTCTCGATCGGTGTCTCCCGGCCGGACGACGGCTGGACAGCCACATAGCCGCCGCGCCGCCACAGCAGTGCCACCGGGGCACCGGACAGCGCCCGGTGCCCCACCAGCGGGCCTACGTTCTCCCGCCACCAGCTCCCGGCGAGGCGGACGGCACGGACCCGGACCCGGGAGGCGAGCGCGATGCGCTCCACCGGGTCGAGCCGGTCGCTCTCGGTGCCGCTCTGCGCCGGCTCGGAGAGCGAGATCCCCGCCGCCCGCGCGACCAGCCCGCACGCCGCGTACGTGGCGTCCGCGTCGGCCGCCGTCGTACGCCGCTGCGCGGAGGACTTGCCGATGGAGGCGAGCAGGGTGCGGTCGGCCTGGGCGCGTACGGCCTCACCGGCCTTGATCCCGGCGGCCGTACGGTCCTCGTGGGTGCGCTCCAGCTGCTCGATCCAGCGGTCCAGCGTGGCCAGCAGCCGGTACTGCTGGTCGACCATGCTCTGCCAGACCACCGGGTCCATCAACAGATCGGCTGCCGCCTCCGCCCCGTACAGCGCGCCGTACTGGACGCTGCCGGGCGGCACCCGCATCCAGAACACGTCGTCGTCGGTGGGCGCGGCGGCCTGCTCGGTGGCCATCGGCGCCTGGAAGAGGATGGACAGGCCCCGGCCGACGCCCAGGGCGAGGGCGTATTCGAGGGGGCTCGTCTGCGGGGGCACGAGCTGCGGGTTGCCCCATTCGTCGTACGACCAGGTCTCGGTGCCCGCCTGCTGGTACAGCTCACGCAGGCCGATGCGCCGGACCACGCAGTCGCGCAACGGGCGGGCGACCAGCGTGTGCTGGGGCCCGGTGACCGGGCCGAGCAGCAGCGAACCCGCTTCCAGGCGGCCCAGATGGTGCCAGTGGCCCTGCTGGACGGCGTCCACCGCGAACAGGTCCAGCGCACCGGAGGCCACCAGCCACAGCGTCTGCGGCCCTTCGAGGTCCAGGCGGGTGTGGCCGGTGCAGTCGAGGGGGGTGCCCATCCCGCCGAGCGCGCCGAGGACGACGTCGCCGTCGTGGCCGCCCTGACCGCCCTGGGCCTCGTGCACGGTGGTCATCTCATCGCTCCCTGACCAGCTGGGCGTACGTGCCGCCGCGTGCCACCAGCTCCTCGTGCCGGCCGCGCTCCACGATCGTGCCGTGCTGCAGGACCACGATCTCGTCGCTGTCGCGGACCGTGCTGAGCCGGTGGGCGATCACCACACAGGCGCAGCCGCGCTTGCGCAGGTTGTCCATGACGGTCAGCTCGGTCTCCGCGTCCAGCGCGCTGGTCACCTCGTCGAGGACCAGGATGCTGGGCCTGCGGACCAACGCACGGGCGATCTCCAGGCGTTGGCGCTGCCCACCGGAGAAGTTGCGGCCGTCCTGCTCGACCCTGCTGTGGATGCCGCCCGGGCGACGCGTCACCACGTCGTACAGGGCCGCGTCGCGCAGCGCCTCCACCACGGCCTCGTCGGGGATCGAGGGGTCCCACAGGGCCACGTTGTCGCGGACGGTGCCCTCGAAGAGGAACACCTCCTGGTCGACGAAGGAGACGGAGGCGGCGAGGGCACCCCGGGGGATGTCCTCCAGGCGGCGGCCGTCGATGCGGATCACGCCCTCCCACGGGGTGTACAGGCCCGAGATCAGCCGCGACACCGTCGACTTGCCGCTGCCGGAGCCGCCGACCAGCGCCACCTGCTGCCCCGGGCCCACGGTGAGGTCGAAGCCGGTGAGCAGGGGCTTGTCGAGGGGGCTGTAGCCGAAGGTGATGTTCTCCAGCTCGACGTGGCCGTTCAGCCGGCGCGTGGACTCGGCGGCGTCCGGGCGGGCGTACAACGGGTCGGCCCGGAAGTTCTCCACGTCCTTCAGCCGGGCCACGTCGGCCGCGAAGTCCTGGATACGGCCCGCCACCCCGTTGAGGCGGGTGAGCGGCGCCGTGAACCGGGTGACCAGCGCCTGGAAGGCGACCAGCAGACCCACGGATATATGGCCCTCGACCGCCCGCATACCGCCGATCCACAGGATGAGCGCGCTGTTGAGCGTGGCCAGGGTCGGGGCGACGACCCCCAGCCAGGCGCTCGGCACCCCGAGACGCTGCTGTTCCTCCAGCGTGGTGGCGTGCTGCCCGGCCCACTTGCGGAAGTAGCCCTCCTCGCCGCCGGTCGCCTTCATCGTCTCGATCAGCTGGAGCCCGGTGTACGCCGTGTTGGTCAACCGCGCGTTGTCCGCGCGCAGCTTCGCCGTACGGGTCGCGCGCAGCCGGATCACCACCCGCATCGCCACCACGTTCAGCAGGGCCACCGCGACGCCGACGGCGGTGAGTTGCGGGTCGTACGTATAGAGGAGCACGGCGTAGAGGACGACCACGACCGCGTCGACACCGGCCGCCGCGAGGTCCCGGGCGAGGGTCTCGGCGACCGCGTCGTTGGACTGGAGGCGCTGGACGAGGTCCGCGGGGCTGCGCTGCGAGAAGAAGGTGACCGGCAGACGCAGCAGGTGCCGCAGGAAGCGGGCGCTGGAGAGCGTGGAGGAGATCAGCCGGCCGCGCAGCAGGTTGGCCTGTTGCAGCCAGGTCAGCAGGACGGTCAGCAGCACGCACGCGCCCATGGACGCGAACAGCACACCCAGCAGGGAGGTCTGGCCGCCGATCAGGAACATGTCGATGTAGGTGCGGCTCAGCGCGGGGACGGCCGCGCCGACCGCCACCAGCAGCAGGCTGGCGAGGACGGCGGCGGGCAGGGTGCCGGAGGTGCCGCGCATCCGGGCGGGCATGGCGCCGAGCACACCGGGCCTGCGGCCGCCCTTCTCGAACTCGTCGCCCGGCTCCATGACGAGGACGACACCGGTGAAACTGGCGTCGAAGTCCTCCATCGGCACGAACCGGCGGCCCTTGCCGGGGTCGTTGATGTGGACGCCCCGCCTGCCGAAGCGGCGGCCCATGCCGTCGTAGACGACGTAGTGGTTGAACTCCCAGAACAGGACCGCCGGTGCCGTCACCTCGGCGAGGGCGGCCACGTCCATCTGCATGCCCTTGGCGGTCAGGCCGTAACTGCGAGCTGCCTTCAGCAGGTTGCTGGCGCGCGAGCCGTCCCGGGACACACCGCAGGCGATGCGGAGCTCCTCCAGGGGGATGTGCCGTCCGTAGTGGCCGAGCACCATGGCGAGGGACGCGGCGCCGCACTCCACGGCCTCCATCTGCAGGACGGTCGGCGTGCGGACGGTCCTCCGCCTGCCCTTGGGCACCGGGCGCTTCGACGGCGCCGCCTTGCGTCTGCCGCGCGTGGACGGCCCGGCGGTGTCCTGGGACGCGGTCACGGGAGCAGCCAATCGATCGGACGCTCGTCGGCCAGCCGGATCGACGCCGTGGCCATGGTCATGGAGGTCAGCTCGAACGGCGGCCCGTCCTGCGAGGACCACCGGTAGCCCGACTCGGTCGACGCCGAGCGGTCCAGTCGTACGGTGACGGCCACCGGCCGGCCCTTCTTGGTGAACTGCTCGCCCAACTGGGTGTCACCGAGGAACGCGCCGATGGACTGCGGGGTCTGCGCGGTGCGGTCCACCTTCTTCACATGGCCGCGCAGCACGCCGTACCGCTGGGTGGGAGCCGACTGCACGGTCAGGTCGACCTCGGCGTCCTTCGGGATCGAGGCCGCGTTCTCGGCGGGGACGTACACCGTCGCGTAGAGCGGATCGTCGGCGTCGGCGACTTTCTCGACGGCCGCGACGTTCGCGCCGGTCTGGATGATCTGACCGATGGTGGCGGCGAGCGCGGAGACCCGGCCGGCCGCGACGGAACGCACGACCTGCTCGCCGTCGGCGGTGGCGACCTCGAGGACGGGGGCCTTCGCGGGCAGCCTCTCGCCCTGCTTCGCGAGGACGGCGGTGACCTGCCCGGCGACCGGGCTCTGGAGCACGTAACTGCCCTGCCCATGGGTGAGGACGGCGGGCGCGCCGACCGTGGAGGCGACGGAACCCGTGACGGCCCACACGGAGGCGGCGGCCATCGCGACCACCGTCACGGACAGCACCAGCCAGCCCTGGGGGCGGGCGAAGCGCACCGGGAGGTCGAGCTCCTCGGGCGACTGGAGCTTGGCGAGGGCCTGTTGGCGGAACTGCACGGGACTTCCCTTGTAGGGCTTCGGCCTTGTAGGGCTTCAGAGCACCCGAGAGTCCCGGAACCTGTCAGGCGGTTCCGGGACTCAGCGGCACTGGGGGTCGATCAGAGACCGGCGACCAGGCTGGTGACCGGGGCGGTGTTCAGACCGGTGACACCCTCGACCGTGCCGACGGCCGTGTTGACCAGGCCGGAGACCGGGGCGATGCCGTCCACCAGGCCGGTGACGGTGCCGACGGCGTTGACCGAGAGGCCACCGGAGACGGCGTCGAGGGCGGCGTCCGAGATCTCGGCGGTCTCAACCTGGGGGGTGGAGTTCATGATGGAACTTCCCTTCGTATAGCTATTCATAAGGGGGGAGCGGCCCCCTTCTGGGGAACAGAACGACGGCCGCGCACGTGGGTGCCCATTTCTCGATCCGGAGAGCTGGCTGCTTCCGTCTCCGAGAGCTCGGCGGCCCCCGCGGTGCGATGGATATAAGCAGATCGCCGCCGCGCACATCCAATCAACATGCTCCCCACCAGCGCACTTGGTGACCATGACGGTTCATTGGTGCAGGCTTGTGCACGGCTTGGGGGCGACTTCTTCACACAGATCGCGGCATCGTCATACGCCCTTCATTGCCTGCAGGAAAACGAATTGGACAGTCCAGCCTCAAAGGCACGGCACGTGAATCGCGCTTGTGCAGAACTCCCGTCGCCCGTGACCCCGCTGAGTATTCGGTGTGGAGATTCCCCGCAGCCGGTTTCCCGATCACCGGCGTCGACGGACCGCCATCGAGCGGTAGCCGACGGTGTCGAAGCGGGGCCGACGAGGGGGTGGGCCTCCGGTGTGACAAGGTCCCCACGGGGCGCGCGGGCGGGAAGTCGTGAAATGGCAGGCCAACGAGGGGCGTAGCGCGCTTTGCGAAATGGAAGATCGGAATCTTTCTGCGGAACGTTGAACACCCCCTCGGAACCATCCGTACCAACTGGCAACCAGGCGCCCCCAGTTCACCCGCCGGACGGCGGTACGGACCCCGTCCCCAGGAGGTCAAGAGTTGAGTCACAAACGAGCCACCAAGCGCAAGGCGTTCATAGCCGCAGGCGGTGTGGCGGCGCTCGGTGCGGCAGCCCTCGTCCTGCCGAACGCGATGGCGTCGCAGACGGACGCCAAGGGCGCCGCCCCCAAGACGCTCGCCGCGAGTGACGCCTCGGACCTCGCCTCCCAGCTCCAGGGCCTGCTCGGTGAAGCGTTCGCAGGCGCGTACTACGACTCGGGTAAGCAGCGCCTCATCATCAACGTCATCGACGGCCTTCAGATCGAGGGCGACGACAACAACGTGATCATCCAGGCCCAGGAGGCCGGCGCGGAGGTCCGTGAGGTCGAGAACAGCTGGTCCGAGCTGCTGAAGGGCGCGGCCACGCTGAAGAAGGAGGCCACCGTCCCGGGCACCGCCTGGGCGATCGACCCCCGCACGAACAGGCTCCAGGTCACCGCCGACTCCACGGTCACGGGCGAGAACTGGGACACCATCGAGTCGACGGTCAAGTCGCTCGGCGCGGGCATGGCGACCATCAAGAAGTCCGCCGGCACCTTCAAGCCCTTCCTGGAGGGCGGCGACGCCATCTTCGGTGGCGGCGCCCGCTGTTCGGCCGGCTTCAACGTCGTCAACGCCGAGGGCGCCCCGGCCTTCCTGACCGCCGGTCACTGCGGTGTCGCGGAGGCCGAGTGGTCCGAGGAGGAGAACGGCGCGCCGATCGGCACCGTCGACGCGGCGACCGCCACGTTCCCCGGCGTCGGCGACTTCGCCCTGGTCAATTACAACGACCCGGCGACGCAGGCGGCCAGCACGGTCGACCTCGGCAACGGCCAGACGGTCGACATCAACGCGGTCGGCGAGGCGGCGGTCGGTCTCCAGGTCTTCCGCATGGGCAGTACCACCGGGCTCGCCGACGGCCAGGTCACCGGCCTCGAAGCCACGGTGAACTACCCCGAGGGCACCGTCACCGGTCTCATCCAGACCAACGTCTGCGCCGAGCCCGGCGACAGCGGCGGCTCGCTCTTCACCGAGGACGGCCAGGCCATCGGCCTGACCTCCGGCGGCAGCGGCGACTGCACCGTCGGTGGCGAGACCTTCTTCCAGCCGGTCACCACCGCCCTCGCGGCCACGGGTGCCACCCTCGGCGACGGCGGCGCGGGCGCCGGCGAGGAAGCCGCCGGCGGTGCCGGTGACGCCGCGGGCGCGGGCGAGGAGGCAGACGGCGGAGCCGCCGCCGGTGCCGGTCAGGAAGAGGGCGCCGCGGCCGCGGGCGCGGGCGCGGGCGAGGAAGAGGGCGCCGCAGCGGCCGGTGCCGGTGACGAGGCCGGTGCGGGTGAGGAAGCCGCCGCCGGCGCGGGCCAGGAGCACGAGCAGGGCGTCGGCGACCAGGGGGTCGGCGAGCAGGGTGTCGACGAGCGGGGCGTCCACCAGTAGGCGAACGCCACCGCATACGTGGGCGACGGCCCGGGGATCAGCGGCCACTGACCCCGCCCGTCGCCCCACGACCCATCCGCCGGCTCACCCACAGCGGTTCCGGCCGGCGGATGGCACGGCCCGGCCCTCCGGCGGGAGGGCCGGGCCGCTTCGTCGCCCCCGCCACGACACATCCGCACCCGACGAAGAACCCCACGACAAGGGTGGCGTCACCCCGCGGAGCGTCCCGTGGCCCGGAGCAGCAGCAGCGCCACGTCGTCCGCCCGCTCCTCCGCCGCCTCGGTCTCCCGTACGAGATCGTCGGCCAGCGCGTCCAACGGCCGCTCCCCGGCCGTCGACAGCCGCTCCCCGAGATCCGCCAGCGCGTCCTCGATGTCGACGCCCGGCGACTCGATCAGCCCGTCCGTGTACAGAGCCAGCACCGAACCCTCCGGCAGCGCCACCTCCGTCGTCGGGTACGTGGCCGCCGCGTCGATCCCCAGCAGCGGACCGCCCGCGAGGTCGAGCACCCGCACCTTCCCGTCCGGCCGGCGCAGCAACGGCGGCGGATGCCCGGCCCGCGTCATGACGGCCGTCCCGTGCTCCGGGTCCAGCCGCAGATACAGACAGCTGGCGAACAGTTCCGAACCCAGGTCGATCAGCAGCCGGTTGGTGCTGCTCATCACCTCCTCCGGCGTCTGCCCGACGGTCGTGTACGCGCGCACGGCCGTACGGAGCTGCCCCATCAGCCCCGCCGCCGTCACGTTGTGCCCCTGTACGTCGCCGATGACGGCCGACGCCCTCCCGTGCGAGAGGACCAGGTCGAAGAAGTCGCCGCCGATGTCCATGCCACGGGTGGCCGGCAGATAGCGGGAGGCGGACTCGATGCCCGGGATGGAGGGCAGCGAGTGCGGCAACAGCGCCTTCTGGAGGCCGTGCGCCACCTGGTGCTTGGCGTCGTACAGCAGAGCCCGCTCCAGTGCCTGGGCGATGAGGCCGCTGAGGCTGGTCAGCACCGCGCGTTCCTCGGCCGGGAACGGATGTGGCTCCGCGTACCCGAGGACCCAGGTGCCCACCGGCCGCCCCGAGGCGATCAGCGGGATGTACGCCCAGGCGCCCAGCCCGTCCGGGGTCTCCTTCCGCAGCGGATACAGGTGCTCCAGCTGTTGCCGGGACTCGAAGAACGCGGGCACCCCGGTGGCCAGGGCGTGCGCCCCGGGCATCGCCGCGGTGAGCGGCATCCCGTCGAAACGCTCCACGAGATGCGGGTCGGCGTAGCCGCGGTGCCCGAGCACATGCAGGCGCCCGGCGCGTGAGCCGAGCATCACCAGGGCCTGGCTGCCGATGGCCGGGGCGATCTCGTCGGCCACCAGCTCCACCACGTCCTGCACCCCGACCGCCTCGGTGAGCGCGCTCGCCAGCGCCAGCACGTGGTGGATGGTCACCAGTCGGCCCGGTCCGTGGTCCTCCTCCCGCGCCGTGTGCTCGGCCTCGGCGACCGCCCGGGCTCGGGAGATCCGTACGCTCAGCCCGTTGGTCCCCGGATACAGCCGGAAGGACAGCCAGTCGCTCGGCGGCCTCAGCGCCACGAACGACGTCACGTGCTGGCTCATCAGGGCCGCCCGGTACCGGTCCTCGTACGCGGGATCGTTGAGCCACGGCACGGACGCCCACAGCTGGGTGCCCAGCAGGCCGCTCACCGGGATGCCGAGCAGTTCGGCGGTGGCCGCGTTGGCGAAGGTGATCCGCCCGTGCAGATCGAGCGCGCACATCCCGTACGGCAGCCGCGCCACCATCCGCGCCGCCTCCACCGTGCCGAGCGTCCCCGCGACCGTGGTCGTCGACGGCGCCGACAGGTCCGGCTCCGGCCGCACCGGGCGGCCCTCCTCCTCGGCGCGCCGCAGCCGCATCGCGAGCCGGTCGCAGGCCGAGGTCAGCTGGTCCCGCTCGCGCTCGCTGAGCTCGGGCGGGTGGGAGCCGGGCCAGGTCAGGAAGACCGCGCCGTAGGTGGTGTCACGGGTGGCCACCGGCAGGGCGGCCAGGGCGAACGGGTAGGGCAGGACCACCGCGATCCGGGGATAGCGGCGGGCCATCTGTTCCTCGCCGTTGACCCACACCAGCCGCCGTCCCCGTACGGCCTCGGAGACCGGGACCGGTGAGTTGAGTCCCACCCGCTCCCAGGGCGCGGCGAACGATCTCGGCAGCCCCGCCATCACGGCCATCTCCAGGACCGGCTCGTCCGGCGTCAGCAGGTACACCGCGCCCGAGTGGGCCTGGACGTCGTCCATCATCGCGGCCAGTGCCAGCGACAGCAGTGGATGATGGCCGACGCGTCCCGTCTCGACGGTCGCCCGCGCTCCTGACGCGTGGACGTCGGACATGCCGACCACCTCCTCGCACGACCGTGCGACAGACCCCAGGGTCAAGGCTCCTCCCTGGGGGCCGCCCCCGCACGGCGAGCGGCGGCCGCGGACCCTCCGCCGTACCCCCTCTCGCCCACGCCATGCCCCCGCGCTGATGCGCGGCATCGCGCACGTGCGCCGCGAGTGCGCCCCCACGCACCCCGATGGCTGGTTCTTCGCGCCCGGGCGTGGTGGGGGGCGCCAACAATGGGCACGCGCTGAGCGGAGGACATCGGTGGCCGGCAGGCGGAGGGGCGAACGTGATCCGGGTACTTCTCGTGCATGACGAGTGTCTGGTCAGATCGGTGCTGGCGGAGTGGCTCCGCCGGGAACCCGACCTGACGGTGTTCCACACGTCCTGGCGCGCCGCGCCGGGGCGGGTGCGGACCCTGCGGCCCGAGGTCTGCGCCGCGGACCTGGACTGCGCGGACGCGGTCGGCATCCCGCCGCTCGCCGATCTGCGCGGCGCGGGCGGCCCGGCCCCCGGTCTGCTGGTCCTCGCGCACGCGGGCAGACCCGGCCTGCTCAAGCGCGCGGCGGAGGCGGGTGCCCTCGGCTACGTGGACAAGGAGGGCTCCCCGCAGCGGCTGGTGTCCGCGATCCGAGAGGTCGCCCGGGGGAGACGCTTCGTCGACGACTCCCTCGGCTTCGGCTTCCTCAAGGCCGCCGAGATGCCGCTGACACGGCGGGAGTTGAGCGTGTTATCCCTGGCTGCCGAGGGTGCCTCCGTCGCGGAGATCGCCGGCAGCCTGCACCTCTCCCACGGGACCGTGCGCAACTACATGGCCGCGATCACCCGCAAGACGGGGGCGCGCAACAGGATCGACGCGATCAGGATCTCGCAGGGGGAGGGGTGGCTCTGAAACGCCGGGGGAGCTCACCGGCCTAGGAACCGGGGACCAGGCACCGACCAGGTCCCGGTACAGCGGTGAGCGGGCCAGGAGTCCGTCGTGGTCCCCGTACGCGACGGATCGTCCGTCCATGACCAGCACCCGGTCCGCGCGGCGGGCCGAGCTGAGGCGGTGCGCGACGACCACGAGGGTCGTGCCCGGCCGCCGAGCGAAGGCCCGCTCCGCGCGTTCCTCCGCCTCCGCGTCCAGGTGACAGGTCGCCTCGTCGAGGATCATGACCTCCGCGTACGACAGGTACGCCCGCGCCAGCGCGACGAGTTGCCGCTCCCCGGCGGACAGCGCGCCCGGGTCGACCTCTCCGGCCGGGCCGCCCAGCCGGACCATCACCTCGGTGAGCCCCACGGCCTCCGCGGCGGCCCACAACTCGTCCTCGGGCACGGGTTTCGGCCGTAGCTCGCCGAGGTTTTCCGCGAGGGATCCCCCGAAGACGTACGCCTCCTGCGGGATGAGCACCCGGTGTGAGTGGGATGTGGCGCCGGGTACCGGCCGTCCACACAAGTGGACGGTGCCGTGCCGGGGGCGCAGGAGACCGGCGACGATCCCGGTGAGCGTGGACTTGCCGACGCCGCTGGGGCCGACGACGGCCAGGTGCGTGCCGTGGGGGAGGCGGAGGTCGAGGCCGTCGAGGACGGGGGTGCCGGAGGAGCCGTAGGCGAAGGTGACGGAGGCGAGGGAGAGGGCGTCGTCGGAGGCCGCGTCGTGCGGGTCGGCCGCGTGGTGGGCGGCGTCGGCGGTGGAGTGCGTCGGCGACGGGGTGCGCGTCGAGGGCCGGGGTGGGGTCGTCCGAGGGAGGGCGGGTGCCGGGGCCAGTCTGCGAGCACCACCGCGAGTCGGGAGCCGCTGGTGCCCAGGCCGTGGACCAGGTTCTGCAGGGCGGGGAGGAGGGACTGGGTGACGTAGGCGAGGGCGCCGATCAGGGCGCCCGCCGTCACCCCCTGGTCCAGGAGCCAAGGGGCGGCCACCAGGAGCAGTACGACGGGCAGTTGGCCACCGATCGCGAGGGAGGCGACCCGTGCGACGCCCCAGTGGGCCAGGGAGCGCGCGGCCCGGAACTCCGCGTCGACGCACCGGCCGGTGTCGGCGGCGACCGTGTCCTCCGCGCCGGCCGCCGTGATGTCCCGCAGCCCCGGGCAGACGGCACCGAGCCGGTCGGCGAGAGCCTCGTCGGCGACCAGGAAGCGCTCTTGGCGGCGGGCCAGGGGCCTGAGCGTCACCAGGAAGAGGGTCACGCCGGTGACCAGCGGGGGGCCGACGACCAGCAGCAGCGGCGGGGCCAGCGAGAAGAGGCCGACGAGCGCCCCGGCGGAGGTGAACAGGAACGAGCGGGACACCATGACGAGTCCGGCGAAGGTGTCCCGGGCGATCTCCACCTGCTGGGTCAGCCCCGACAGGGCCCACCGTCCGCCTCCCGGACCCCCGGTCGACCACCCACGCACCAGCCGGTCCCGCAACGGTTCCACGAGCCCCGCCACGCACGCGTACACCCGCCAGGTGCCCACCGCCCCGAGCACCACCGCCCCGGCGGCGGCCCCGAGCCAGCCCAGGCCGACGCCCGCCCGCCCGCGAAACCGTCGTCGAGGGCCGCGCGAGGGCGTACCCCATGAGAAAGGTCTGCCCCGTCTCCAGCACGGACCACAGCACCAGCCGCACGACGACCCACCCCCGCCGCCGAAGAAACCGGAGACCCCGGCGGATGAGCCCCGGCGTATCGACGCACGGTCGCGCCGCCCCGACGGCGCGCCCGGTCTCCCGCGGCCCGGTCCCCGTCGCGCGGGCGGCGGGCCCGGCCCCCGCCGGTCCGCCTTCGTGCCCGGCTCGGGTTGTGCCGGTGGCGGGCGCGGTCCCGGTCGTTCCGCCGGCGGGCCTGGTTCGCGTGGTGTCGGTGCCGGGCCTGGTTCGGGTGGTGTCGGTCGCCGGGCCGGGCTCCGTCGCTTCGCCGACATGCCCGGTTCGGTTCGTGCCGCCATCGTGCCGGGGGCGCCGCGCGCCGGGTCCGGGGCCCCCGGCGGGCCCTCCTCCTCCCTCGATCTTCTTCACCGGCCCCCTCCGCCCGGCGCGCCCTGCGCCGAGGTGTCGTCGTGAGCCGCGGTGTCGTCGTGGGCGGTGTCGCCCCGGTCCTTGTCGGTCGGGGCCCGTGTTCCGAACAGTTCCCGGTACTCCGTCGTGCGCCACAGCTCCGTGTGCGGTCCCACCGCCCGTACTCTCCCCTTCTCCAGCCACACCACGGTGTCCGCGCGGGCGGCCGTGGTGACGCGGTGGGCGACGAGCAGCCGGCTGCCACCGTTCGTGGGGCGAAGAACCGCGTCGGTGATGTCGTGCTCGGTGAGGGTGTCCAGGCTGGAGAGGGCGTCGTCGAGCACGAGGAGATGACAGTCGCGGGCGAACGCGCGGGCCAGGCCCAGGCGTTGGGCCTCACCACCGGACAACGGGGCGTCGGCACAGGGCGTGGCGTAGCCGTCGGGAAGACGGCGGACGAAGCCGTCGGCGTGCGCGGCGCGGGCGGCCTCCCGGATCCGGGCGGGGGAGGGGCGGCCGGTGCCGAAGGCGATGGTGTCCTCCACCGACCCACCCAGCAGGGCCGGGCGTTCGAAGGCGTGGACGACCGCCCGGCGCAGCTCACGGCGGTCCAAATCCGGCAGGGGCACCCCGTCGAGCAGCACCTCCCCGCCGTCCGGATCCGTCAGCCGCCCGGCCACCGCCGCGAGCAGCGACTTGCCCGCACCGGACCGGCCCACGACGGCGACCGTGGCACCGCCCGGCACCACCAGATCGACGTGGTCCAGCACGGCACGCCCACCCCGGCGGACGGTCACGGAGCGCAGCTCCAGCCGCCCCGTCCCGCCGGGCGGCAGCGCGCGCGTCCCGTACTCGGTCGCGGGCTCGCTCCGTATCTCGTCCAGGCGCCGGGCCGCCGTCCGCGCGCGGACCAGGCCCGAGAGCTGCCCGACCAGGACGCCGACGCCCGCGGCCAGCACGGCGTAGCGGGACGCGGCCAGCAACTCGCCCACGGACAGGTGCTGTCGGGTGAGCAGGACCCCGGCACCGGCCACGACGGCGAGCTGCAGGAGCGGGGCCACGGTGGCCGCGCGGGCGGCGGCGCGACCCTGGACGTGCCACATGCGGTGCCCTTGGCGGGAGAGTTCGGGCAGAGGGCGCAGGACACGGGAGATGGTGCGGTCGGCCGTTCCGGCGGCCGCGATCGTGCGGTGTCCGGCGACGGCCTCGGCCAGACCCCCCGCGATACGGCCCTGGGCCCGCTGATAGCGCGCCGCGCAGTCGGAGGAGTCCCGCGCGAGGGTACGCAATACCAGGGCGAGCGGCGGGGCGCCGATCAGGAAGACCGCCGCGAGCCTCGGGTCGATCAGCGCGAGGGCCACCACCGCGCCCAGGGGCCCGGCGAGCGCAGCGACGAGCGCGGCGCCGGTAGCGGGGGCCGTGCCCGCCTGGGCCGCGTTCCCGACGAGCCGGGCCACCAGGTCCCCCGGGCCGAACCGGGAGCCGGCCCGTGGCCCCACGGCCAGGACGTGCCGGACGAGTCGGTGGCGCAGCCACGCGGTCGCCCGGGCGTTCGTGGTGCCGCCGAGCACGGTCTCGACCGCGTCGAGGACGGCCGCCGCGAGGACGAGCGCCGCGCACCGCAGCACCCAGGCCGAGCTGTCCGGGTCGCCCGCCAGCAGCAGGTCCAGGGCCCGGCCCAGCGCGGCCGGCAGCAACAGGTTCGCCCCCGTCGAGGCCATGGACACGAGCGCCAGGGCCGTACAACGGGGGCCGGAGTGCCGGACGGTCGAACGCAGCAGGGGGACGGACACGGCCGCCGGGCCGCGGGCCCCGCCTTCGGTGAGGGTCGTCATACCCGTCCTGACGTGGGACGACCGGATGAACGGCCGGATGAAGGACAGACGGATGAAGGACAGACGGATGAAGGACAGACGGATGAAGGACGGACGGATGGAGGACGGAGGGATGGAGAACGGACGGATGCGCTCCGGACGGCCCCTCCCCGGACAGTGCGGAGAGGAGCCGTCCGGAGCCGTCGGCGCGGCTCAGCCGCCGTGCCGGTCCGACGGGCGCCCAAGGTGGCCGGGACGCCCCGCTCGGATCAGAGGCAGAGCGTGATGCTGGCCGCGCTCACACAGGACAGCACGCTCAGGGAGCTGGGGCCGCCGGTGCCGGTCGTCTCGTCGGCTTCCATCGTCTGCAGGTCGAGAAGTGCCATGTCGATTCCTTTCGATCGATGGCCCGCGAACGGGCCCTTGTGGGGACGGGGTGGTGCGTCACGACTCCGCCGGACGGCGGAGCCGCGTCAATGGGGCCGCCGTCGCGGCGGCGGCAGGAACGGAAGGTGCGCCGTGGCGTCGGTGCCGACGGCGGCCTGGGCCGCGCCGAGTGCCAGCAGGCACCCCGCCGTTCCGGTGGCGAGGTCCATGGAGAGCCGCATCAAGTGGCTGCCAGGGAAGGCCAGTTGCCCCTGGTAGGGCATCGAGTGCCAGCCGAGGGCGGCGATCTGTTCCGCCAGCCGCTCGCGCGGGGCGCCCGACCGGGCGAGGTGCAGGATCATCCCGGCGCGGCCCTCGAACAGTCCCGGCTGCGCGTAGAAGCGATAGGTCGCGGCGGTCAGGACACCGGCGCGGACCCGGGCGTACTCGTCCGGCAGGGGGCCCGTGCCGGTGGTCGTGGCCGTGCCTGCGCCCGTGGCCGTGCCCGTGCCCGTGCCTGGGCCGGTGGGCGTGCCGGTGTCGGTGAGACCGCACGCCGTCAGATGGTCGTCGAGCACCATCGCGACGCCCACACTCCCGTCGCCGAGGTACGGCATGGTCCGCCACCCCTCGTCGACGGCCAGCCCGCCGTTCTTCTGCTCGACGAGGCACTCCAGGTCCTGCCGCAGCGCCTCGCCCGCCGCGTCGAGCCACGCGCGCTCGCCCGTCGCCTCGTACCGGCGCAGCAGGAACAGCGCGGGTCCGCTCGCGCCGCGCAGCAGGCCGGCTCGGCGGCGGGGCGGTGCGGGCCGGGGCTCGGCGAGACGGTGCACGAGGAGGTCGGCCGCCCGTGCCGCGTGGTCGCGCAGCGCGGGCTCACCGGTCGCCCGCGCCAGTTCGTCGAGGACCAGACCGAGCCCGGAGAGCCCGCCGCGCAGGTCGGACGAGAGCTTGTGCCACTTCTCACCGAGGACCTGCTCCACCAGGTCCAGGGCCCGCTGCCGGTGCCCCAGCCGCTCCAGGGTGTGGGCGACGCCCGCGAGACCGTCGTACAGGCCGAGCGGGGTGCCGATCGGCACCGGGTCGGTGTGGTCGAGCAGCCAGCGCTCGCCCTCCTCGTAGCGCTCGGCGCCGACCTCCGCGAGCGCGTACAGCACCCCCGCCGCGCCGTGCGCCAGCCCGAGACCGCCGCCGTCGGAGAACTGGGCGACGTCGCCGGGG
Organism: Streptomyces sp. MNU76; assembly: GCF_020982545.1. GTDB lineage: Bacteria > Actinomycetota > Actinomycetes > Streptomycetales > Streptomycetaceae > Streptomyces. The sequence continues at coordinate 112,099 of NZ_JAJKLK010000026.1, forward strand.
AAGAGCCGGTCGTCGCGCTCCGGTGTCGCGGAGGCCAGGATCGCCTTGACCATGGAATCACGGCTGTAGGGCCAGTCGCCGGGCTCGGCGAGGGACCAGCCGGCCTCCGCACCGGCCGCCACGGCCGCCCCGGTCACGGGGACCCGGGTCCGCGCCACCGGTGCGGGCGTCGGCTCCCCGGTGCCGGTGCCGGTGCCGGTGCCGGTGCGGGTGCGGGTGCGGGTGCCTAGGTCGGTGTCACGGGTGATCTCCGCCACCGCCTCGTCCAGGAAGACGCGCGGCACCTGCGGGAACTGCTCCGCGATCACCGCCGCCAGATGCGCGGCCTTCCCCCGCTCCACCACCAGCAGCGAGGTGACCGGCAGGAACAGCGCGAGGCGCAGGCAGGCGAGGGCGTAGCGGTCGACGTCCGGGCCCGTGCGGTCCGGGGGCGCCAGGAATCCGGGGTGGGCGACGACCTGGCGGCCGTTCTCCTCGGCGGGCGCCGCCGCCTCGAAGTCCAGCAGCGACACCGAGTGCTCGTCGGGCGCGACCATGATGTTGAAGACGTGCAGGTCGTTGAAGACGATCCCGCGCGCGTGCACGGCCTCGACCGCCTCCTCGACGGCCCGGTGGACCCGTAACGCCCACGCCGTGTACGCGGCGACCGCGCCCGGTTCGGGGTCGGCGGCGAGCAGGGGGTGCCGTTCGGCGACGTAGGAGTTGAGCGGGCGGCCCTCGACGAAGTCCATGACCAGGAAGCGGTGGTCGCCCAGGGTGAACCAGTCGCGGACCTCGGGCACGACCCCCAGGCCGGCCAGCCGCTCCAGGGCGGCCTTCTCCCGCTCCAGCCGGGTGACCGCGTCGGCCCCGTCGGCGGCCAGCCCGGCGTGCGGGCGGCCCTCCTTGAGGACGACCCGGCGCCCGTCGCGGGTGTCGGTGCCGACGTACACGCCGCCGCCGTTGGAGAAGTGCAGCGCCTTCTCGATGCGGTACGGCAGCTCGCCGACCGTGGTCGTGTTGCGTGCCGCCAGCTGCGGCTCCAGGAACGCGGGCAGGGTCACCCAGTCGGGGACGTGGAACGTCGGCTTGCGCTGATCCGGCACCAGGGTGCCCGAACCGTCGCGGACGGCCGGGACGAGCGTGCCGCGCTCGTCGACGACGAAGGAGCGGGCGAAGGCGCCGTAGCGGACGTACAGCGGTCCGTCGTTCCAGCGCAGGTCGGTGAGGATGTACGGCCCTTCGAAGCCCTCCAGGAGCGCCCCGAGCTCGCGCAGGACGAGGTGCAGCTGCTCCTCGTCGGCCGGGTAGACGGTCACGAACTTGCCGCTGGTGTCGCGGGCCGCGTACTTCGCGTTGCGCAGGTGCAGCAGATGAGGGCCCGGCACGAACTTGAACGGGATCCGGCGGGGCACGCAGTAGTCCCACACGATCGCCGCGACGCGGTCCGCGTTCCCCCGGGTGGCGGAGGCATGCACTTTCCATCCCTGGGTGGGCCCGGGACGGGGCCGCCCGCCGTCGTCGACCGGGGCCAGCGTCAGCCAGTCCCCGATCCGGGCGGCCCGCCAGCCCTCGGGGACCGCGCGCCCGGCCGTCTCGTAGCCCGGCGCCGTGGTGCCGGCGCGGTCACCGGCCGACAGCCGGTCGGGTGTCTCGTAGAAGTGTCGGTCGGCCAGCGCGTACGCCTCGTACCGCTTGTCCATGCGCGTCCCCCGGGTCGTGTGCCGTCACTGCCGTCGCCCCCTGGGCCGGGTGATGACGAGCCTTCCAGCCCGGCCTGGTCCCCGACAGTCACGGCTGTCACGAGTGACCCGTCACGGCTGTCACGCGACCACTGTGCGGAACGCACGCGTAAAGATCTGTTCGGGTTCTTTCGAACCCCGGGGGCTTTCTCGCGGCAGGCCCCCGGACTGGCGGAACGGTCCCAGGGGCTGCGCGAGCGTGCCGGAAGCGCTGTAATTACGGACGTGGTCAGTGAGGGCGCTGCGGAACAGGGAACGAGGACGCTGCGTGCCGAACTCGCGCTCAAGACGCTCGGCGGCGATCTCGATCCGCACGAGCGGCTGCACGCCATCCTCGAACAGGTGCTCGTGTTCACCAGTGCGACCGTCGCCGCCGTGTATCTCCCGGACGGTGAGGGCGAGGCGCTCTCCCTCACCGCCTCCGCCGGCGTGCCGAGGAACCTGTACGGGCTCTCCGACACCTATCCGGCCTCGGGCACCGCGCCCGTCGCCGAGACGTGCCGCTCGGGCCGCCCGCGCTGGCTCGTCTCCACCGCCCCGCGCCAGAACGGCGACCTGCTCCAGAACGCCGACCTGCTCCGGGACACCGACGTCCCCGAGGGCGCTGGTGTCCCGGAGGGCGCCGGTGTGTCCGAGGGCGCCGAGGCCTCCCAAGGTACCGAGGGCCTTGGCCTTCCCGAGGGCGCCGATGTCTCCGAAAGCGCCGACGCCCCCGAAGGCGCCGGTGTACCCGAGGGCGTCGACGCCCCCCAAGGCGCCGAGGCCGCCCAAGGCGCCGAGGCCCCTGGCCTTCCCAAGGGCGCCGACGCCCCCGAGGACGCCGACCTCCGCCGTGTCCACCCCGAGGGGTTCTCGCTGGGCGTGCTGCCGCTGCGCGAGCGCGGCTGTCTGGTGGCCGTCGGCGACGGCACGGACGCCTTCGACGCCGAGGACCGGCGCTGCCTCGGCCTGCTCGCCGAGGCGGCCGCCGAAGCCACCCCCGCCCCGCCCGCCGGACACGGGGCCTCGTTCGACCTCGCCATGGACACCGGGCGGGTCGAGGTCGACGACGGGCTGCTGGACCTGTTCGGCATCGGCCGGGACGACTTCGACGGCCGGGTCGAGACCCTGATCGCGCTGACCGTGCCCGAGGACCTGCCGGCGCTGATGTCCGTCGTGGAGGCGGACCACATGTCCATCGGCGACCGGGAGCTGGAGTTCCGCATCCTCCAGCCCTCCGGCGAGCAGAAGTGGCTCCGGCTGCGCGGCCGGATCCTGCCCGCCGGCGAGAACCGACCCGCCCGTCTCGTCGGCACCGTCGCCGACGCCTCCACCCTGCGCACCGGGCGCGGCGACGTGGCCCGCATCCAGCGCCTCGCCGCCGCCCTCGCCACCGCCGGTACGGTCCGGGACGTCAGCCAGGCCGTGGTGACGGCCCTGCGCAAACCGCTCCTGGCCGACCGGATCGCCCTCGCCGAGCTGGAGGGCGACCGCCTGGTCGTCACCGTCCTCGACCCGCCGCAGTCGGAGTTCTGGCCCGAGGTCTGGCGCTCCGAGTGGCGCTCCGAGTGGCCGGACGCGCCCGTGCGCACCATGCCGACCCTCGCCACCGCGCTGCGCGAGGGACGCGCCGGGATCTGGCCCGCCGGAGCCGATCTGGAGCCCGCCCTCGCCGACGTCGGCCCCGGCGGTCTCGCCGTCCTCCCGCTGCCCGCCGGCGGCCGGATGGCGGGGGCCTGCCTGATCGGCTGGGACAACCCCCACGACTTCGGCCCCGAGGAACGCGCCCTGCTCACCGCCGCCTCGGGCCTGGCGGGGCAGGCCCTGATGCGGGCCCACGCCTTCGACGCCGAGCACGAACTCGTCGGCATGCTCCAGCGCACCCTGCTCCCGCGCCGGCTGCCCCAGCTGCCCGGTGCGGTCGCCGTCGCCCGCTATCTGCCCACCACCGCCGGTCTGGAGGTCGGCGGCGACTGGTACGACGTGATCCCGCTGCCCGACAACCACGTGGCCCTCGTCATCGGCGACGTCCAGGGCCACAACGCGGGCGCCGCCACCCTGATGGGCCAGATGCGCACCGCGCTGCGCGCGTACGCCGTCGAGGGACACCCCCCGGACGTCGTCGTCTCGCACGCCAACCGGCTCCTCATGGACATGGAGACCGACCTCTTCGCCACCTGCTGCTACGTCGACATCGACATGGAGGAGGGCTCCGCCTGGTACGTCCGCGCCGGACACATCCCGCCTGTGCTGCGTCACCCGAACGGCAGCACCGAGATCAGTGAGGCCGAGGGCGGCCCGCCGCTCGGCGTCGTGATGCAGGCCGACTTCCCGATGAGCCCCCTGCGGCTGACCCCCGGCACCCTGCTGGCCCTCACCACGGACGGCCTCGTGGAGTCCGCCGACGTCGACGTCGAGGACGGGCTCGACCAGCTCGCCGCCGAACTGTCCGCCGCCGACCCCGCGCACCTCGGCGTGGTCGCCGACACCCTGCTCGGTGGCGCCAACCGTGACGACGACGTGGCCCTGCTCCTCGTCCGCTACGACGGCATGGCCCTGCGCCCCCAGCGTGAGAACTGGAGCGTGTGGCGCGTCCCCCAGGCGGTCGGCCAGGCCCGCCGCTACACCCGGCGCGTCCTGCGCCGCTGGGGCGTCGACTCCATGGCCGACACCGTGCTCCTCGTGGTCTCCGAACTGGTCACCAACGCCCTCGTGCACACCGACGGCCGCGTCCGCCTCGACCTCACCCTGCTCGCCGACCGCCTCCGGGTCTCCGTCGCCGACTCCTCCCCCCGTACCCCGAGGAAACCCACCGTCATCGGCTGGGAGGCCACCGGCGGCCGCGGCATCCTCCTCGTCGAGGCCATGTCCACCGCGTGGGGTTCGGTCCCCGTCAGTGGCGGGAAGCAGGTGTGGGCGGAGATCCCCATCGAGTGACACGCTGGCCGGGTGCGCCTGCTGCTCCTCTCCGACACCCATCTGCCCAAGCGCGCGAAAGCGCTGCCCGCACCGCTCCTCGCCGAACTCCCGCGCGCCGACGTGGTCGTGCACGCCGGTGACTGGGTCGACGAGGACACCCTCGACCTCCTCCGGACCCGCTCACAGCGGCTGATCGCCGTGTACGGCAACAACGACGGCCCCGGCCTGCGCGCCCGTCTCCCCGAGGTGGCCCGCGCCGACCTCGCCGGGCTCCGCCTCGCCGTCGTCCACGAGACCGGCCCCGCCCAGGGCCGCGAATCCCGCTGCGCAGCCCGGTTCCCCGACACCGACGTACTCGTCTTCGGCCACAGCCACATCCCCTGGGACACGACCGCCTCCACCGGCCTGCGCCTGCTCAACCCCGGCTCCCCGACCGACCGCCGCCGACAGCCCCACTGCACCTACATGACGGCGACGGTGGCGGACGGCGCGCTCACGGAGGTGCGCCTGCACCGACTGCCGCCCAGAACCTGACCCGGGGTCACGCCGTGCCTCTCACCCGGGCGGGGCCGGCGGATGGATCAGCCCGGTCGTCGCCGTCAGCGGCATCCCGCTGCCGCCCCACCTCAGCGCGACGATCTCCGCCGCGACCGACACGGCCACCTCCTCCGGCGTACGGGCGCCGAGGTCCAGGCCGACGGGGGAGCGCAGCCGGGACAGCTCCGCGGTGCCGAGCCCGGCCTCCCGCAGCCGACGGGTGCGGTCCTCGTGCGTCCGGCGGCTCCCCATCGCCCCGATGTACGCGGCGGGCCGCCGCAACGCCTCCTCCAGCAGCGGCACGTCGAACTTGGGGTCGTGGGTGAGCACACAGACGACCGTCCGGTCGTCGGTGGCGGTGCCGCGCAGATAGCGGTGCGGCCAGTCGACGACCACCTCCACGCCGGCGGGGAAGCGTTGCGGGGTGGCGAACACCGGGCGGGCGTCACACACCGTGACCCGGTACCCAAGGAAGTCACCGATCCGGGCCACCGCCGCCGCGTAGTCGATCGCGCCGAAGACCAACATGCGGGGCGGGGGCGCGAACGAGTGCAGGAAGACGGCGACCGCGTCCTCACGCCGCTCGCCGTGCGGACCGTAGTGCCGGGTCGCGGTGACCCCCTGAGCCAGCTCCCCGCGAGCGTCGGCGGCCACCGCGGCGTCCAGGCCCGCCGTGCCGAGGGTGCCGAAGGTTCCGCCGGCCTCGTCCGGCCACACGGCCAGCGTGGCGCCGCGCCGTCCCGGTCCGTCGGTCACGGTCGCCACCGTCACCGGCTGCCCGGCGCCCACCGTCTCGACGACCCGCCCGAACGAGGGGTCCTCGGCCGCCGTCACCCGGCGCACCAGGAGCGTGATCTCCCCGCCGCAGGTCAGCCCGACCGCGAACGCGTCGTCGTCGCCGTATCCGAAGGTCGCCGACCGTGCCTCGCCGGACGCCAGTACCTCCTGGGCCAGCTCGAAGACCGCGCCCTCCACACAGCCGCCGGACACGCTGCCGACGACCTCGTCACCGGGGCCGACCGCCATGGCCGCCCCTGGATCGCGCGGCGCGCTCCGGCTGACCGCGACGACGGTGGCGAGCGCGAAGGGGGAGCCCGCCGCGTACCACTCGCCGAGCGCCGGCAGGATCTCACGCATCGCCCGCTCCTCTCGCCTTCCCGGCGGTTTCCCCCTCCATCCAAGTACGCGACCCGGCGTACGGCACACCGACAGGTATCCCCCGCCGAGGCCCGTCGGCCCGAGGGCGGCAGCCCCGACGCTCGGACGCCCAAAGGGATGAGGGTCCGCGCCCCTGTTCGGGTGGCCTGTGCCGCCCGCAGCGCCAGGGGCATTGCCATGCGAGGCCCAGGTACATGAAATGACCATGCTCCTGAGTCCGAGCACCCACCGTCACACACACCTGGGAGGATGCATGCCCTCTGCCACTGCCCGTGGCGCCGTGACCCTCGGCGTCCTGGCCGCAGCTTTCACCACGTCGCTCTCCGCACCGGCCGCCGCGGACGTCGGGGACGAGGACGTCGTACGGGTCAAGCTCGTCGGCCACGCCGCGTACGACACGACCGCCGCGCACATCGAGCCCGGCGACAGCTGGACCACCTACCTCCAACTGCACGATCCCAAGGGCAAGTACGTCGGTGACGCCGGCTCGCGCTGCACCCTCGTCGAGGCGGACCAGCAGCGGTCCACCGCCCAGTGCACCCGGGTGCTGCGCCTCAAGGGCGGGGAGATCACCCTCAACGACATGATCAGCCGCAAGGGCCAGGAGCCCGTCACGGCCAAGACCTCCATCGCGGGCGGCACGGGCATCTACAACGACGCCGAGGGCGAGGGCTACATCACGTTGGAGCCCGAGCGGATCGTCTTCGACCTCTACGTCGATGACTGACCGGCCCTCACGCGCCGACCGCACGTCGGCCGTTCCGCCGTCCCAGTGCACCTTGTCCGACCTGGAGGTTCTGTGATCACATCGGCTGTCCGCGGGGTGGTCGTCACCGCCCTCACCACCACGCTCGTCCTGCTCGCGACGTCGGCGCAGGCCGAGCAGAGGGACGAGGACAACGACATCGAGAAGGTCGAGCTCGTCGGCATCAACCGGGTCGCCACCTGGCCGTCCCTGGACGGGGTGGTGGGCAGTACCTGGACCACCCCGCTGGACCTGTACACCAAGCAGGTCAAGAAGTCCGGCAAGCCGAAGCTGCGGTACGCCGGCGACGGCGAGTCGGAGTGCGACGTGGTGCGGACCCGGGCCGAGGCGGTGACCGCCCAGTGCACCCGCGTGCTACGCCTGAAGAAGGGCACGCTGACCCTCAGCGACATGGTCGACTACCAGCCCCTGCGGCCCGTCACGGCCAAGACCGCCATCGTCGGCGGCACCGGCCACTACCGCTCCGCCTACGGGGACGGCTACATCACGCTGGACGGGCACCGGACCCACATCGTGCTCAACGTCGACGAGTGACACGACGCTGGAGCGACCGGTGCGGGAGACGCGGCGCGAGTCCCCGCACCGGTGCCGTTCCGTGCGGGGCGTCCTCAGTCGTTCACGCCGGAGGTCTTCTCGATGAGGCGGGTGAACACGATGAGCGCGCCCAGGGCAGGCAGCAGACCGGCCAGTGTCCACAGGACGCAGAAGCCCGCCGACGCGCTGACCGTCATGAGCAGCAGCGTGGGCGCGTCCTCGGAGATCCCGGCCATCAGCAGCAGGAACACGATGGACAGGATCCCCATGCCGATGATGGTGAAGAACGGCCACAGATAGTGGACGACGGGGAGGAGGCGGGCCTTTCTCGCCTTGCGCAGAAAGGTGTTGTCGCAGGCGCGGGTGATCATCGCCAGGACGGCGAACACGGAGCCGATGATGACGCCCACCATGGAGACGGCGACGCCCAGCACCTCGTCCATCGGCAGGTCGTCGTCGTGCCCGATCCAGGCGCCCCCGAGACCGCCGAGCGTCGCCGCCAGCGGTTCCCCCCACCACCAGCTCCGCAGGCTCACATGGACGACCCCCATGAACTCCTTGAAGTACTTGTTCCCCGTGGTGCGTCCCGAGGGCTCCTCCGGGGAGGAGTCGGTGTCGGTCCGCGGTTCTGTGCCCATGCAAGCCCAGCCCGATGGTGGTCTGTCCCGCCGAGCCCCTCACGCACGGCTCGTCTCTGTCGCGTCACTTCGTCACGGGCCGGGCAGGAGGTCCCCACCACCCCGCTGGTGTCTCTCCGCCTCCACCGCGGCCTCGTACCTGCCCATGTCCCGTATCGCGTCGTACAGCGACGCGCAGCGCTCGGCGCGCGTTTCCGGGGGCTTCAAGGCGCTCCTCGGGTCGAAGTCACGTGTGCCTGGCTTGTGTTCACGGAGCTCGCGAAAAGAGCTGTTCACCGCTGGTACCGCCTTTCGTGTGTGTCGGACGGACTACGGAACAAAAAGGCGCAAACTGCGCTCAACCATAGGCCGGTTCCGTCGACAAGGCCCCTCGTGGTGACGTTCGGGTGAACATCGGCTGAATTCTGCGGGGTGCGGCGGGTGGTGTCACCCGTTCGACTCAGAGGGCTCCGCGGCCGACGTGCGGCCCCCGCGCGGTGGCGCGAGGGCAAAGAATCGGTCGTGAAGGGTGAACTCTTTTGCGAAAACGGGTACTTACTCGTGCGTCAGTTGCTATTGACGGCTCGCCTGCCGATTGGGACGGTAGTGCACATGTCAAATGTGGCGGACATGTCAAGATTGCGCACTCGTCTGCTCGGTGTCCTGATCCTCGTCACCGGCTTCCTGACCACGGCGGGCCCTGCCCGGCCCGCCTCCGCTCTCACTGACGAACTCTGGTTCGACGCCCAGGCCGCGGCCACCCTCACGGTCGACGGCGGCACCTTCAAGGACGGTCTCGGCCGCGAGGTCGTCCTGCGTGGCTACAACGTCTCGGGGGAGACGAAACTCAAGGAGAACAACGGTCTGCCCTTCGCCTCGGTCGCCGACGCGAGGAAGTCGGCGACCGCGCTCAGGGCGCTCGGCGGCGGCAACTCCGTGCGCTTCCTGCTCTCCTGGGCGTACGCGGAACCGGTGCGCGGGCAGGTGAGCTCCGCCTACCTGTCGGCGGCCACCGCGCAGATGGGCGCGTTCCTGGACGCCGGGATCAAGGTCTACCCCGACTTCCACCAGGATCTCTACTCCCGCTGGCTGTTCGACTCCGACAGCTGGTACACCGGCGACGGCGCCCCCAAGTGGGCTGTCGACCTCGGTGACTACCCCGACGAGTACTGCGGGATCTGTCCGTTCTGGGGCCAGAACATCACCTCCAACGCGGCCGTCACGAAGGCGACGTACGACTTCTGGCACAACACCTACGGGCTCCAGGACTCCTTCCTGGACACCGCGCAGAAGACCATGACCTACATGAAGGCGAACCTCACGGCCGCCCAGTTCCAGGGCGTCGTCGGCTTCGACCCGTGGAACGAGCCGCATCCCGGGAAGCTCGACTCCGGGCAGACCAGCCGGACGTGGGAGAAGAACGTCCTGTGGCCGTTCTACGTCAAGTTCCGCGCCCGGATGGACTCGGCGGGCTGGCAGTCCAAGCCGGCGTTCGTCGAGCCCAACCTCTTCTGGAACGCCAACATCGACTTCCAGAGGCAGGAGGGCGGTCTCCTCGACGCGGGCACGATCGGACCGCGCTACGTCTTCAACACCCACTTCTACGACCAGAAGGCGATCTCCGGCATCTTCATGTGGGGCAAGGCGGGGAACGGCCAGTACGTGAACGACTTCGGGACCGTCCGTGACCGCGCCGCCGCCGGCGGCACCACGGCGGTCGTCAGCGAGTTCGGGCACCCGCTCAGCGGCTCGGTCTCCGACAAGGCGCCCACGGTCTACAAGGCCATGTACCAGGCCCTCGACTCCCGGGTGAAGGGCGTCGACTGGTGGTCGAACCCGGCCGCCTCCGGCCCGGTCCTCTCCGGTTCCCAGTGGCAGTGGGACATCTACTGGGGCCGCCACCACGAGCTGATGAACGACAACCCCGACAAGGTGCAGGTCGAGGGCGACGCCTGGAACGGCGAGGACCTCTCCGCCGTACGGCTCGACGACTCCGGCACGGCCGTGCTCCGCCAGGACGCCCGGATGCTGGACCGGATCTACCCGAGCGCCACCGCGGGCAAGGCCGTCGCCTTCACCTACGAGGACCGCTCGCGCGACGGCTCCACGACGCTGACGTGGAACCCGGTGCCCGGCTCCCTGCCGAACGTCTCCTCGCTCGTCGGCTCCGGCCAGTACTCCCTGCTGGTCTGGCGCTCGGACGGCAGCACCGAACCGACCGAGCTGCACCTGCCGGCGTCCTTCCCCACCGCGTCCACCACGGTGGTGTCCGACCTCGGGGTGACGGCCGCGCCGCCGGCGTACACCACCTCCACGCCGATCGCCGCCGCCAGGGAACCCGGTGGCACCGGCAGCCGCCGCCTGCTCCTCACCGCCGCCGACTCGGGCAAGCTGCACTACGCCCTGGTCACCAACGGCGCGACAGCCCCGACCGCGACGCAGCTGAGCGCGGCGCGGACGGAGCTGTCGAACTGGCTGACCGCCAGGTTCAGTTAGCCGAAGGACCGGTCCAGTCGGCGGGCACCTTCGCCACACGCACCCGCTGGGGGTGGTCGCCGACTGCGACGGACACGGTCTTCTTCCCGGTGGCGAAGTCGATCGCCGTGACCTGGTCGGCGCCGCTCTCGGAGACCACGCAGGACTTGCCGTCACCGCTGACGGTCGACCAGTACGGCTTGGAGACGGGGACCAGCGGGCCCTCCTGGAGGGTCGCGCGGTCCACGACGGTCGCGTAGTCGTCCATCGTGCCCGCGATGCACAGCTTGGTGCCGTCCGGCTTCATCGTCAGACCGTGGTGGCGGGAGTCGTTGACGAAGGTGGTGCGGTCGTCGCTGACCCCGGGGGACTTCGGCAGGGTCTTGGTGCGGGTGATCTTGTCCGTGGTGATGTCGTACTCGAAGAAGCCGTTGAAGAACGACACCTGGAAGTACAGCTTGGTCTCGTCGGGCGAGAACGCGGCGGGCCGGACGGCGTCCGAGTAGTCGTTCAGTCCGATGGCGTTGAGCCGCTCGCGCATGTCGATCACCTTCACCTGCTGGAAGGTGTTCGCGTCGGCGACCGTGATCTTCCGGTCGCCCTTCGTCCAGTCCAGCCAGGGCGCGTCGGTCTGGGTGTTCACATCGCCGATCGCCATGTTCCAGATGTACTTGCCGTCCTTGGTGAAGATGTTCTCGTGCGGCTTGTCGCCGGTCTTGAACGAACCGACCTGCTTGCCGGTGACGATGTCCAGGACGTGCACGGTGTTCCCCGTCGACGCGGACACCGCGACGCGCTTGCCGTCGGGGGAGACCGCCATGTGGTCGGCGCGGTAACCGGACACCGCGAAGCGCCAGTTGACGGCGCCGGTCCTGATGTCGATGGAGACCACGTCGGCGAAGCTCGGCCGGGAGACCACCATGGAGGAGCCGTCCGGTGTGGAGTACATGTCGTCCACGAACTGGTCGTGGCCCTCGCCCACGCTGTTGCGGATCGTCATGAACGCGATCCACCGGATCGGGTTGGCGTTGATCTCCGCCATCCGCGCGTCCTTGTCGGGGATGACGTTGACCCGGCCGATCTTCGCGAAGTCGCCGGAGGACTTGATGACGTCCGCGGTGCCCTCCCAGTTGTTGCCCACGAACATCACCTCCCGCAGGTCGGCGGCGGCACTCGCCGGGGTCGCGGTCGCCGCGGCGGAGGCGGTCAGCGCGAGCGCGACGGCGACGGCACCGAGATGCCGGCTTCTGCGACTACGGGGGGCGGGGGAGAGGGGCATGTCGGATCCTCCTGCGCGGGCGGAGTCTGAACAGGGCAGTTTTCAGAGCAGACTTACTGGAAAGTAAGGAACGGGCCCGCTTCGCCACAAGACCAGGGACACGACAAAATCGAGCGACGGCGGCATCGGCCGTCGTACGGTGAGTCCGTCGGAAGGGAGAAACGTGTCGGGCAGGCTCAAACAGCCCACCGGCCGTTACGGGGGCAGATCCGCGGCGGAGCGCCGGGCCGAGCGCCGGGACCGCTTCCTCGACGCCGGGTTGCAGCTCTTCGGCGACAGCCCCGGCTTCCGGGGGACCACGATCGCGGCGCTGAGCGAGGCCGCCGGGTTGTCGACCCGCCAGTTCTACGAGGAGTTCCACTCCCTGGAGGACGTGCTCGCCGCCCTCCACCTGCGGGTCAACGACTGGGCCGAGGAGGCCGCGTTCACCGGGCTCGCCACGGCCCAGGGGCGGCCGATCGCCGAGCGGGCCACCGCGGCGTTCCACGCCTACGCCGCCAATGTCACCGGCGACCCGCGCCGGCTGCGCATCACCTTCACCGAGATCGTCGGCGTCAGCCCCCGGATGGAGCGCCAGCGCCTCGAACGCCGCGCCCGCTGGATCGACTTCATCTGCGCCGAGGCCGACGCCGCGGCGGAACGCGGCGAAGCCGTCCACCGCGACTACCGCATCGCCGCCACCGCCTTCATCGGCAGCGTCAACGGCCTCCTCCACGACTGGCAGGCCGGCTGGGTCGACGCCCCCTCGACGAGGTCGTCGACGAACTGGTCGGCCTGCTGCTGGGAATACTCCGCCCGCCGGGTTGGCGACCGGAGCAGGGCGCAGGGGTGGAGCGGTAGGGGGCGGCAGGGTGGTTCTGCGGGTGTGGGTGTGGGTGCGTGGGGCTTCCCGCGCAGTTCCCCGCGCCCCTGAAGCAGGGGCTGCGCCCCGTGCTTTCAGGCCCGCAGAGCCGTCGTCTTTCAGGCCCGCAGGCGTCCTCGCACCTCAACCGGCCAGACGGTTCACCGCGGTCAGGACCGGGGCCACTCCGTCCTCCGTGCGCAGTTCGGCGGCCAGGGTCCGGGCGCGGTGGGCGTACGACGGGTCGCCGGTCGCCCGGCGCAGGGCGACCGTCAGGGCGGTGGCGGTGAAGCCCCGCAGGGGGACGGCCCCCGGCGACACCCCGAGGGCGACCAATCGGGCCGCCCAGAAACCCTCGTCGAACTGCACCGGCACCGGTACGGCCGGGACCCCGGCGCGCAGGCCGGCCCCCGTCGTGCCCGCGCCCGCGTGGTGCACGACGGCCGCCGTCCTCGGGAAGAGCAGCGAGTGCGGCACCTCGCCCACGGTGAACATGTCGTCGCCCTCGCCCCGCAGTTCGCCCCAGCCCCGCTGGATCACCCCGCGCAGCCCGGCCGCCCGCAGGGCCCGTACGACCTCGCCGCTCATCCGCTCGGGATCGGGCACGGTGGCGCTGCCCAGGCCCACGAAGACCGGCGGCGGACCGGCGTCGAGGAAGTCAAGCAGCGGGGCGGGCAGCCGGTCCTCGCGGTCGTGGGGCCACCAGTAGCCGGTGACGTCCAGCCCGGCCCGCCAGTCCCCGGGGCGTGGCACCACCCGGGGACTGAAGCCGTGGAACACCGGCCGGTCCGGCCGTTCCCGGGCGCGCCGCGCCGCAGTCGGGCCGGTGGGCGCGAGTCCGTACTCGGCGCGCAGCCTGCGCACCTCCTCCTTGAAGATCCACTCGACGGCCGCGTTCACCGCGTGCCCCGCCGCCCGGTTGCCGAGCGGACCCCAGGAACGCACCCCGGTCATCGGGGGCGCGAAGTCCCTTGTCGGCGCCAGGGGTTGGAGGTTGACGCCCAGGCTCGGGATCGACAGGCCCTGGGCGATGGTGTGGCCAAGGGGCGCGAGGGTGCCCGCCAGCAGCAGGGCGTCACTGGTGCGGGCGGCGGCCACCAGATCGCCAGCCATCCGCCCGACCAGACTCCGGGCCATCTCCACCGCCCGGTACAGCTTCCCGGCGCCCGTGGAACTGCGGTGCAGGCCCTGCCCGCGCTCCGACTCCAGTTCTGCCCGCGGATCCACGGGCAGAGCGTGGAAGGCGACGCCCGAGCCCGCCACCAGCGGTTCGAACCGGGTGTGGGTCACCAGTGTGACCTCGTGCCCCGCCCGCACCAGCCCGTGTCCGAGCCCGGTGTACGGCGCCACGTCACCCCGGGAACCCGCCGTCATGATCGCTACACGCACGCCCGCCAGTATGGCGGCGCGACCACACCGAGTCAGGGGGAGCGCACCGGGATGACCCGAAAGAGCCCCCGCGTCCGGCCAGTTCGCCGGCGGACGACCCGCTCGTCCCCGGTGTCCCGGCTATTGCGGCTACTCGTCCCAGGCCTGGATCATCGTGTGGTCGACGATCTTCCCGTCCTTCAGCGAGATCATCGAACTCGCCAGGACCCGCACCCCGTCGGGGTACTCGCAGGACTCGGTGAACGCGACCTGGTCGCCCTGGACCAGGCACTGCTCGACCTTGTGCGTCATCTCCCGGCTGCACACGTCGTCGAGCATCGCGCCGATCTCGGACCGGCCGTGCAGGACCTTGGGGTGGCTGGGCTGGGTGTTGCGGTCCACGACGCGCAGCTCGGCGTCTTCCGCGTAGAGCGACGTCAGAGTCGCCGCGTTCGCTTCCTCCGTGCCCCTGCGCAGCGCTTCGACGTCGAAGGCGGGGCTGGTCGAGGTGCCCATGGATGACCTCCTTCGAAGGCCGTGGCCCGGCATAGGTCAGCGGGCCGCGAACGGCCTCTCCCCACGAGGCTCCTCCGCCCGGCGCGACACGGCAAGCGCAGGCGCGAGCGCGGGCGCGCGCCGCACGGTGGGGCCCACGCCGCACGTCCCGGGATGCGCCTCACGGGTGAGCGGCCGTGACCGTCGAGGGCCGGGGGCCGTTGCTGAGGGCATGATCTCAACTCGACGTATCGTCGCCGCCGTGGGTCTCGCCGTCGGTGTCACCGGCCTGGCCGCCCCGATGGCGAACGCGGACGCCGTCGCGGAAGCGACCCAGCTCAACCCGATGACCACGCTGGACTCGCTCGCCGTCAGCGACCTGCCCGAGGAGCACCGGGCGGCCCTGCCCCGCCCCTCGCAGCAGCTGAAAAGCCTCAACCAGGTGCACGAGCTGAACCGGCTGAACGAACTGCACCAGGTCACCGACCTGGCCGCGCCCGCCCTCGGCCTGCTGGGCGCCATCGAGTAGCGGAGCCGGTCGTGCACGGACCGTGAGCCCCACCGCGGACCTTGTGGTGGGGCTCTTGACATGCCCGGGGACCGGGCAGAGGATCACGGAACAGTAACGTAATTGAATTTCGCACTACGAACGCTCCCGACCGATCATGCTCGATCACGTACCGTCGTCGATACGTACCCCCGAGGAAGCCGCAATGGCCATCACCCGTGACCTTCTGATCGGCGGCAAGGACGTGCCCGCCACGTCCGGCCGCACCGCCGATGACCTCGACCCGTACACGGGGGAGGTGTACGCGACGGTCGCGGCGGCCGGGCCGGAGGACGTCCGGCGGGCCGTGGACGCCGCAGACGCCGCCTTCGAGGAGTGGGCCGCGCTCACCCCCTTCGCGCGACGGGCGATCTTCTTCAAGGCGGCGGATCTGCTGGAGGGCCGGGGCGAGCAGGTCGCCGAGATCATGGCCCGGGAGGCGGGCGGCACCCGGCCGTGGGCGTTCTTCAACGTGGCGCTGGCGGCGAACATCCTGCGGGAGGCGGCGGCCGCGATCACCGCGCCGCGCGGCGAGGTCCTCAGCAGCCAGAAGGAGGGCGCGCTCGGTCTCGCGGTGCGTGAACCGCTGGGCGTGGTGGCGGCGTTCGCGCCGTGGAACGCGCCCGTCATCCTCGGTGTACGGGCCGTCGCGGCGCCGCTGGCCGCCGGGAACACGGTCGTCGTCAAGCCCAGCGAGGACGCGCCGATCGCCTGCGGCCTGCTGGTCGCGGACGTGTTCCGCGAGGCGGGCCTCCCCGACGGCGTGCTCAACGTCGTCACCAACGCCCCCGAGGACGCCGCGGAGATCGCCGAGGCGCTGATCTCCGACGAGCGGGTACGCGCGGTGAACTTCACCGGCTCCACCGGCGTCGGCCGTATCATCGGCGAGCACGCGGCCCGTCATCTCAAGCCCGCCGTGCTGGAGTTGGGCGGCAAGAACTCCGTGATCGTGCTCGACGACGCCGATGTGGACTACGCGGTCGACGCCGTCACCTTCAGCGTCTTCATGAACGCCGGGCAGATCTGCATGTCCGGCGACCGCATCCTCGTCCATGAGTCGCTGGCCGAGGAGTTCGCGCAGAAGTTCACCGCCAAGGTCGCCGGTCTCCGGGCCGGGGACCCGAACCACCCTCACACGGTGGTCGGCCCGCTGGTCAGCGCCTCCGCCGCACAGCGGATCGCCGCCCTGGTCAAGGACGCCGTCGCCAAGGGCGCCACGGTGCTCACCGGGGGCGGGCAGCCCGAGGGTGCGGTGCACCCGGCGACCGTGCTCACCGACGTCCCCGAGGACGCCGACCTCTACTACCAGGAGTCCTTCGGCCCGCTCTGCGTCGTGCGGTCGTTCGCCGACGACGCGGACGCCGTGGCGGTCGCCAACGACACCGACAACGGTCTGAGCTGCGGCATCATCACCGAGAACGCCACCCACGGACTGGCCGTCGCGCGCCGGATCCGTACCGGCATCGTGCACGTGAACGACCAGTCGGTGGCGGACGAGCCGATGGCCCCCTTCGGCGGGATCAAGGCCTCCGGCTACGGCCGCTTCGGCGGCCGCTGGGGCATCGAGGCGTTCTCCAACACCCGCTGGGTGACCATCGCCGGCCAGCAGTCGCACTTCCCCTTCTGACGCCCCGGGGCCGGCGAGGCCGCGGCTAACCGGCCGTCGCGAGGAACTGCGTGGCCGCCAGCTCCGCGTACAGCGGGTCGGCGGCCACGAGTTCACGGTGGGTGCCGACCGCGCGGACCCGGCCCGCGTCCATGACCACGATGCGGTCGGCCATCGTCACCGTGGACAGCCGGTGGGCCACCACCAGCACCGTCGTCGTGCGGGCCACGTCGGCGACCGTGTCCCGCAGCGCCGCCTCGTTCACCGCGTCCAACTGGCTCGTCGCCTCGTCGAGCAGCAGCAGCCGGGGGCGGCGCAGCAGGGCCCGCGCGATGGCGACCCGCTGACGCTCACCGCCGGAGAGCTTGGTGCCCCGGTGCCCGACCAGGGTCTCCAGGCCCTGCGGGAGCCGGGCGACCAGCCCGTCCAGCCGGGTCGTCTTCAGCACCCGGCCGACATCGCCCTCGTCGGCCAGCGGGTTGCCCAGGAGCAGGTTGTCCCGCAACGTCCCCGACAGCACCGGCGCGTCCTGTTCGACGTACCCGATCGCGGACCGCAGCCGGGACAGGTCCCACTCGGCGACGTCGCGGCCGTCGACCGTGATGACGCCCGCCTCGGGGTCGTAGAACCGCTCGATCAGCGAGAAGACCGTCGTCTTGCCCGCGCCCGACGGGCCGACGAACGCCGTCATGCCCCGCGCGGGGACCTCGAAGGTCACCCCGTGGTGGACGTACGGCAGGTCGTCGGCGTACCGGAAACGGACCTCGTCGAAGGCGAGCGCGGCCGGCTCAGCGTCCGGGGACGGCAGCGGAGCCGCCTCGCCGGCCGGTTCGGCGGGCAGCCGCAGCGCCTCCTGGATGCGGGCGAGCGCGGCGGCACCGGTCTGGTACTGCGTGATCGCGCCCACGACCTGCTGGATCGGCGACATCAGATAGAAGACGTACAGCAGGAACGCCACCAGCGTGCCCACGTCGATCGCGCCGGTCGCGACCCGCGCGCCGCCCACCGCCAGCACGGTGATGAAGGCGATCTGCATGGCGAGCCCGGCCGTGTTCCCGGCGGCCGCCGACCACTTGGCGGCCCGGACGCTCTGCCGCCACGACTCCTCGGCCGCCGCGTGGATCGTCTCCTCCTCGCGGTGCTCGGCACCGGACGCCTTCACCGTGCGCAGCGCGCCGAGGATCCGCTCCAGCGAGGCGCCCATCGCGCCGACCGCGTCCTGCGCGGCCCTGCTCGCCCGGTTGATGCGCGGCACGATCACCCCGAACACCACGCCCGCGCCCACGATCACGCTCAGCGTCACGACCAGGAGCACCGGGTCCACCAGACCCATCAGCACCACCGTCGCCACCAGGGTGAGTCCGCCGGTGCCGAGGCCCACCAGGGTGTCGGTGGTCACCTCGCGCAGCAGAGTGGTGTCGGAGGTGATCCGCGCCATCAGATCGCCCGGCTCGCTGCGGTCCACCGCGGTGATCCGCAGTCGCAGCAGATACGACGACAGGGCGCGCCGCGCGCCGAGCACCACCGACTCGGCGGTGCGCCGCAGCACGTACGAACCCACCGCGCCCACGGCCGCGTTGGTGACGACCAGCACGGACATGAGGACCAGCGCCCAGGTGATCGTCCGGTCGTGCGACAGGTCGTCGATCAGCTCCCGGGCCACCAGCGGCAGGGCGAGGCCGGTGGCTCCGGTGACGAGCGACAGCACCGCGCCCAGCAGCAGGGTCCAGCGATGGGGCCGTACATAGCCGAGCAGCAGCCGCCAGGTGGGTGGCTGCCGCTCGGCGGTGGTCTCAGGGGTGCTCACGAGGCTCCTCGGCAGGTCGGTCGGGGAGTGGGGACCGGGGCGCGGAGCTTCAGCCTACGTCGGGCGTGAGGAGCACCGGGAACGACTTTCAACCGCCCAGCAGCAGCTCCCGGTCCCGGGTGACGGTGAGCACGGCCGACGGGGTGGTGGTGCCGACGTCGTCGGTCGGGCATTCCTCGGTCGTGCGGGCCGGCACCTCGCCCGGATCCAGTTCGAGGTACGTCCGCACACCGTCCCGGCGCAGCACGTCGAGCGCGTCCGAGAACCGCACGGGATCACGCAACTCCCGTACCCGGAAGTCCGGTTCGGTGGCATCGGCCTCGACCGGCCCCGCGGTGACGCGGAGAGCAGCGGGTGTGCGGGGGACTGAGGTCCAGGCTCCGCAGGGTGGCCCGGTACTCGTCGAGGAGCAGATCGAGGTGGGCCGAGTGCACGGCCGGTCCCACGCGCAGCAGCCGGGTCCGACGGCCCCGGTCCGCCCAGTCGCCGTGCAGCGCCTCACCGCGTCCCGGTCACCGGTGCCGCTCGCACTCACCGAGACCGTCCCCGAGCGGCGCGAGCGGGGCGGCGTGCTCGTGGGCTGCGGAGCCGTGGACGAGTCGAACCGGTACGCGACCACGCCCGGCTGGACCGTGCACGCCCCCGGACACCCCGACGAGGTGCGGCGCACCGTCACGGCCGCCCTCGCCCGCGGGGAGCGCGCGTACGTCCATGTCTCCGCGCGCTCCAACACCTCCACGTACGAGGCCACCGGCGGTTTCCGTCTGGTACGACCGGGTCTCGACGGCGTCGTGCTCGCCGTGGGCGCCGCCCTCGATCCCGTGCTGCGCGCCACCGCGGGACTGGACCTCGCCGTCCTCTACGCCACCACCATCCGCCCCTTCGACGAGATCGGCCTGCGCACGGCCGTCCTCGCCGCCGACCACGCCGATGTCGTCCTCGTCGAGCCCTGCCTGCCCGGCACGACGGCGAGCCGGGTCGCCCGGACCCTCGTCCACGTGCCCCACCGTCTGCCGGCCCTCCGCGACGCGGACGGCCTGGACGAGAACGGGATCGCCAGGGCCGTGCGGGACATCATGCGCTGACGCGGCGGGCGCGTGCCACGCACGTGGGTGACCGCCGCGAGGCGAGGGAGGGCAGGGCGCCCCCCAGGTGTCGCGGGCAGCCTGTTTCGGCCACGGCTCCGGCCGCTCGGGAGGCCCTACCGGCTGGTCAGTCCGTAGGGTGACCGTGGGCGGGCGACCGCCCTCTCACGGATCGACGGAAAGGTTCACCATGGCGCAGGAAGTACGCGGCGTGATCGCACCCGGCAGGAACGAGCCGGTGCGGATCGAGACGATCGTGGTGCCCGACCCGGGACCGGGGGAGGCCGTGGTGAAGGTTCAGGCGTGCGGGGTGTGCCACACGGACCTGCACTACAAGCAGGGGGGCATCAACGACGACTTCCCCTTCCTGCTCGGCCATGAGGCGGCCGGTGTGGTGGAGTCGGTGGGGGAGGGGGTCACGGATGTCGCGCCCGGTGATTTCGTCATCCTCAACTGGCGTGCGGTGTGCGGCAGTTGCCGGGCCTGTCGGCGTGGTCGCCCCTGGTACTGCTTCGCCACCCACAACGCGACGCAGAAGATGACCCTCGCCTCCACCGGTCAGGAGCTGGCGCCCGCCCTCGGGATCGGCGCCTTCGCGGAGAAGACGCTCGTCGCCGCGGGCCAGTGCACCAAGGTCGACCCGGCCGCCGCCCCCGCGGTGGCCGGACTGCTGGGCTGCGGGGTGATGGCGGGCATCGGGGCCGCGATCAACACCGGGAACGTGGGGCGCGGGGACAGTGTCGCCGTCATCGGCTGCGGCGGCGTCGGCGACGCGGCCATCGCCGGGTCCCGGCTGGCGGGCGCCGAGAAGATCATCGCCGTCGACATCGACGACCGGAAGCTGAGCACCGCCAAGAGCATCGGCGCCACCCACACGGTCAACTCCAAGAACACCGACCCCGTCGAGGCGATCCGTGAACTGACCGGAGGTTTCGGCGCCGACGTCGTCATCGAGGCGGTCGGCCGCCCCGAGACCTACAAGCAGGCCTTCTACGCCCGTGACCTGGCGGGCACGGTCGTCCTCGTCGGCGTGCCGACTCCGGAGATGAAGCTCGAACTGCCCCTCCTGGACGTCTTCGGCCGCGGCGGCGCCCTGAAGTCCTCCTGGTACGGCGACTGCCTGCCCGACCGCGACTTCCCCATGCTGATCAACCTCTACCTCCAGGGCCGCCTGGATCTGGAGGCGTTCGTCACGGAGACCATCGGGCTCGACGACGTGGAGAAGGCCTTCGAGCGGATGCACGGCGGCGACGTCCTGCGCTCGGTGGTGACGCTCTGATGGCCGCCCGTATCGAACACCTCGTCACCTCGGGTCAGTTCAGCCTCGACGGCGGCACCTGGGACGTCGACAACAACGTCTGGCTCGTCGGCGACGACCACGAGGTGATCGTCATCGACGCCGCCCACGACGCCGACGCCATCGCGGAGGCCGTGGGCGACCGCCGGCTGAAGGCCATCGTGTGCACCCACGCGCACAACGACCACATCGACGCCGCCCCCGCGCTCGCCGAGCGCACCGGCGCGTCGATCTGGCTCCACCCCGACGACCTGCCGCTGTGGAAGCAGACCCACCCGGACCGACTGCCCGACCACTGGCTGGCCGACGGACAGGTCATCGAGGCCGCCGGCGCCGACCTGACCGTCCTGCACACCCCCGGCCACGCCCCGGGCGCCGTCTGCCTCTACGACCCCGGCCTCGGCACGGTCTTCACCGGCGACACCCTCTTCTCCGGCGGCCCCGGCGCCACCGGCCGTTCCTACTCCCATTTCCCGACGATCATCGACTCGATCCGCGACCGCCTCCTCGCCCTCCCACCCGACACGGTCGTGCGCACGGGCCACGGCGACAGCACGACGATCGGGGCCGAGGCCCCGCATCTGCAGGAGTGGATCGACAGGGGCCACTGATCCGAAGAGTCCCGCACCCGCGCCCCGAAAGGGGCGCGGGGCTGTATCGAACATGCGGCTCCGCCGCGTGGGTGCGACAAGCACCGACGAACCCGCAGCCGCCCGATCACCCCGTCGAAACCGAGCCATGGGGCGGGCCCACGGAAAACCCGACAGAAGATGTCCGGCTTCCACGACACCCTCGTGTCGACGACGCCGGACCACCCCCGGCGTCGGCCAAGGTGTCACCCGTACGCAATGGAGGTCGCAGATGTCGAAGCCACTGGACGGCAAGGTCGCACTGGTCGCGGGAGCCACCCGCGGAGCGGGCCGGGGGATCGCCGTGGAGCTGGGGGCGGCCGGAGCGACGGTCTACGCGACGGGGCGTTCCACGCGGGAGCGGCGCTCCGAGTACGACCGCCCGGAGACCCTGGAGGACACCGCCGACCTCGTCACCGAGGCCGGCGGCCACGGCATCGCCGTACCCACCGACCATCTCGAACCGGAACAGGTCCGCTCCCTCGTCGACCGGATCGCCGAGGAGCGGGGCCGGCTGGACGTCCTCGTCAACGATGTCTGGGGCGGCGAGAAGCTCTTCGAGTGGGAGAGTCCGGTCTGGGAGCACGATCTCGACAACGGGCTGCGGCTGCTGCGCCTCGCCGTCGAGACCCATGCCATCACCAGCCACTTCGCCCTGCCGCTGCTGCTGCGCAACCCCGGCGGCCTGGTCGTGGAGATGACCGACGGCACGGCCGAGTACAACGGGGCCAACTACCGCGCCACCTTCTTCTACGACCTCGCCAAGTCCGCCGTCCTGCGCATGGCGTTCGCCCTCGGCCATGAGCTGGGGCCGCGCGGCGCCACCGCCGTGGCCCTCACCCCCGGCTGGCTCCGCTCGGAGATGATGCTCGACGGGTTCGGGGTCACCGAGGAGAACTGGCGGGACGCCCTCGAACGCGTCCCCCACTTCGCCATCTCCGAGACCCCCCGCTTCGTCGGCCGGGCCGTCGCCGCGCTCGCCGCCGACCCGGAGGTCGCCCGCTTCAACGGGCAGTCCCTCTCCAGCGGTTCCCTCGCCCGGACCTACGGCTTCACCGACCTCGACGGCAGCCGGCCGGACGCCTGGCGCTACATCGTCGAGGTCCAGGACGCGGGCAAGCCGGCGGACACCACCGGCTACCGCTGACCGCCGTCACCGGCGCCCGCCCGGGCCCCGTCACCGGCATCGGGTCGGCCCTCGTCGCCCTGGTTCAGCCGGACACCGTCGCCGTAATGGGGTGGCGGGGACGGCAGCTGCCAGCGCGCCGCGTGGCCGGGCGGGAGCGCCAGGTCCTCGCGCACGGCGACGTAGTAGGCCTCCCGCCCGGCCCGCTGCCGCTCCAGCAGCACCTGCCAGGCCGCCGGGTCACTGGTCCCGGCGCGCAGGAACTCCTCCATCCTCATCACCGTGACGACCCAGGCGCGGGCCTTCTCCACCACCTCGGGACTGCCGAGGAGCAGCAGTGCCTCGCCGGAGGGATCCCGGGCGACCGTCGCCTCCGCCATGAGGGGCGCGGCCTCCTCCGGTGACAGGGGTGGGGATGGGGGTCGTTGCCGAGGTGGGAGGCGACCCGGTACGTCAGGGTGATGGACTGCTTCAGGGCCCGTGCCCAGTCGGCGTACACCGAGAGCCGCCGCTCCTCCCAACGGGTCTCCCGCTCGCGCCGGAACCGCACCTGCTCGCCCCGCATCACCACGAGGTACGAGCCGAGCGCGCCGATCACCACGCCGAGCAGGGCCGGGAGTTGCTGGATCAAAGTCGACATGATCAGACCGTATCCGGGGCCAGGACCGCGGGCGAAGGGCGGCGTGACGGGCGGCTGTCGGCGGTCGGCGCGGAGTACGTTCTGCCGTATGCATGCGACGGGACGTTTCGAGGGGTACGGGGTTCTCATCACGGGCGCGGCGCGCGGGATCGGCGCGGCGACGGCCCGGCGGCTGGCCGAGGAGGGGGCACATGTACTCGTCACGGACGTCGACCTGGCGGCGGCCGAGCGTACCGTGACGGAGCTGCGACAGCGGGGGCTGGCAGCGGAGGCGTACCGGTGCGACGTCGGGGACCGGGGGTCAGTCGAGGCAGCGGTCACGCACGCGGTGGCCGTCCTCGGTTCGCTCGACGTCCTGGTGAACAACGCCTTCGGCTGCACCCCGGACGTGCCGCTCTTCGAGGACACCCCGGACGAGTCCTGGGCCCGCGACCTCGACCTCACCCTGACCGGGGCGTTCCGGTGCTCCCGCGCCGCCCTGCCGCACCTGGTGGCCTCGGGGCGCGGTGCCATCGTCAACATCGGCTCCGTGAACGGCCTTCAGGACTTCGGCAACCACGCCTACAGCGCCGCGAAGGCCGGCCTCGGCTCCCTGACCCGTACCCTCGCGGGCGACGCCGCGCCCCGTGGCGTCCGGGTCAACCTGGTTGCCCCCGGCACGGTCCGCACCCCCGGCTGGGCGGGCCGCGAGGCCCACTTGGACGACCTCGCCGAGATCTATCCCCTGGGCCGTGTCGGCGAGCCGGCCGACATCGCGGCGGCCGTGGCCTTCCTCGCCTCCCGGGACGCGGCCTGGATCACCGGCACCACCCTGCGCGTCGACGGCGGTCTGCTGGCCGTCAACACCGCGTTCGCCCGGGCGGCGCGAGCCTGGCGGGACGAGGAGCGGGCATAGGACCCTGGTGGGGTCACGGCCCGGTGGCCGCGTCGACCGTCTCCGTCGCGGCGACCACGGCTGCGAGAACGCGTTCCGTGTCCGCCGCCGTCGTACGCCAGTTGCTGAACGCGGCCCGCAGTGCGTGCGTCCCACCGAGGACGGTCGGGGTCACGAAGACCTCGCCGGAGACGGCGATCGCGTGGGCCAGGGCCTGGACCCGTTCCCGGGTGGGCCGTTCGGCGAGGGTGAAGCAGACGACGTTCAGCCGGACGGGGGCCACCAGGGTCAACCCCGGCACCTGGGCCAGCCGTTCACCGAGGGCACGCGCGAGCTCCACGTTGCGCTCGACGATCTCGCGGTGCCCTGCCCGGCCGTACGCCACGAGGGAGAACCAGGCCGGGAGGGCGCGCAGCCGACGGGAGTTCTCCGGTGTGAGGTGCAGGAAGTCGGGGTCGCCGGTGGGCAGGCCGAGGTACGGGGAGTCGTTGCGGAAGACACGCACCTGGAGGTCCTGGCGGCGGGTGAACTGGACGGCGGCGTCGTAGGGCACGTTCAGCCACTTGTGGAGGTCCACGCAGATCGAGTCGGCGCAGTCGAGGCCGTCGACGAGATGCGCGTACGACGGCGACAGCGCGGCGAAGGCGCCGAACGCGGCATCCACGTGGAGCCAGAAGTCATGGCGTTCCTTGAGCGCGGCGACCGCCCGCAGGTCGTCGAAGTCGACCGAGTTGACGGTCCCGGCGTTGGCCACGACGATCGCCGGCCGCCCGTCCAGTGCCGAGGGCGGCGGCGAGGGCCTCCACGTCCACGGCCTCACGGCCCCCGGGCAGCAGGGGGACGGTACGCAGCCGGTCACGGCCGACGCCGAGCACCGAGAGCGCCTTGGCGACGCTGGAGTGCGGGCTGCCGGAGAGCACGTCGACAGGGCCGAGGGCGGCGACGCCCTCCTGGGACACGTCCACGCCCAGCCGTTCGCCGAGCCACTCGCGGGCGACGGCGAGCCCCACGATGTTGGAGACGGTCGCGCCGGTCACGAAGGCGCCGCCGTACTCCGCGCCCAGCCCGAACAACTCCCGCAGCCACCCCAGCGTCTGCCGTTCCAGGGCGCTCGCGGAGGAGTCCTGGCCGCCCGAGACGTTCTGGTCGTACGCACCGGTCAGCCAGTCCCCGGCGACGGCGGCAGGCGTGGCCCCGCCGGTGACGAAGCCGAGGTACCGGGGGCCGGCCGATCCGGAGAATCCGCCGGCCCAGCGCTCGGCGAACTCCGTCAGGGCCCCTGACGCCCCGACGCCCTCGACGGGCAGCGGTACGGTCCCGGGCGGTCCGTCGAGCCGGGCGACGGGCCGGTCCGCGAGGCCCATCACCTCCCCGGCGGCGAAGTCACGGGCGGCCTGCAGCAGTTCGGGAAGCCGGGAGAGATCGTCGGCGAGTACGGGGTCCATGATCGGCAGCGTAGGGCGGGGAGCGGAACGTGGTCCCGGTCCACTCGCGAGGAACTGGCCCTGTCGGCGAGCGGAGGCGTCCGGAGGGTCCGGGGGGCCGGGCACTCCTTCCCTTTCCGGTAATTGGCCGGGGGCTGTCGGCGAATGATGCGCCTATTCCCACTCAGCGGGCAAGCGTTTCCGTGAAATTACTGAAGTTGCCCCGGCGTACCCCGCGACAGAAGCCGTCAAGATATCTGAAAGACCGTCATAGGAGTACGATCCGGACGCCGTCGAAAAACTTCGTCGAGGCTTGAACGGCGCCCACGGTCTTCACGTATTCCACACCGTGAGCAGGATTCCCGTTACCGTCACCGTCGCGTACCAGGTGGTGCCGGGGCGTGAGGCCGACTTTCACTCCTGGGGGTGGGCCGCGCTGCGTACGAGTGCGCAGCAGCCGGGTTTTCTGGGAGGTGGCGTACTTGTCGACGGAGAGGCTGATTGGCATGTGGTCTACCGCTTCGACAGCGAGGACTCGGCCCGGACCTGGGAGAATTCCGTGGTCTGGGCGCAGTTATCGGCCCGCGCCGACCCATTGGCGCAGGAGACGGGTCGGCGGAGCATCGTGGGTTCCAGGGCCTGGTTCGACTCCCAGGCCGCGCGGGCCCCGACACCGGCCGGCCCGCCGGGGCCACCCCCGAAATGGAAACTCTGGTTGGTGAATTCCGGTGCGGTCTTCCCGCCCGTGTTCTTGTTCAACCAGGCAATACTTCCCTATCTCAACGACCTGAATCCGCTTTTCCGTACACTTCTGCTGTGTCTGACCGTGGCAGCCATCGTCACCTGGATTCTCATGCCGAGACTCCAGAGATTCCTGAAGAAATGGCTGTATCCGCCGTTGCAGGCGTTGCGCGGTCGGCACAAACGACGGACCGCCTAGGTCCGAGAACGAAGAGGGGGGTGGGCGGGTGAAGACCCTGCTCATCGACAATTACGACTCGTACACGTACAACCTGTTCCAGCTGATCGCCGAGGTCAACGGCGAGGAGCCGGTGGTCGTGCTCAACGACGCCTCGGCCGACGACATTCCGATGTTGGGGGAATTCGACAACGTGGTGGTGTCGCCCGGGCCCGGCCACCCCGCACGAGCGCGTGACTTCGGTATCGCCGCCCGGTTGATCGCCGAGGCCGAGATTCCCGTCCTCGGCGTCTGCCTGGGACATCAGGGCATCGCGGTGGGGGAGAGAGCCGATGTCGAGCCCGCGCCGTGGCCCCGCCACGGTCACCTGTCCACGGTCCGGCACGACGGCCGCGATCTGTTCCGGGGCCTGCCGCAGAACTTCACGGTCGTCCGCTACCACTCGTTGTCCGTGCGCGAGCCGCTGCCGTCGGCCCTGGAGGCGACCGCCTGGTCCGAGGACGGCGTTCTCATGGGGCTGCGGCACCGCGAACGGCCGCTGTGGGGCGTCCAGTTCCACCCCGAGTCGATCCTCACCGACCACGGCCACCGGTTGCTGGTGAACTTCCGCGACCTCACGGCGGAACGGGCGGGCAGCCCCCGTACCGAGAACACGGCGGTCGCTCCCGTCACCGGTGCCCACCCGCCGTGCCCGGCCCTCTCGCGGCCGCCATCCCCGCCCCCGGCGGTCCCGTTCCGCCTACCGGCTGCACACCCGCCGTATCGCCGGCGCCGTCGACGCCGAGGCCGCCTTCACCCGGATGTACGCCGACGCGCCGCACGCCTTCTGGCTGGACAGCTCCCGCGTCGAGGAGGGCCTGTCGCGGTTCTCGTTCTTCGGCGACGGAAGCGGCCCCCTCGCCGAGGTCGTCCGCTACGACGTCGACAGCGGCCTGTGCGAGATCGAACGCGAGGGCCGGCCCACCCGCCGGGTC
This sequence comes from Streptomyces sp. MNU76, assembly GCF_020982545.1. Lineage (GTDB taxonomy): Bacteria > Actinomycetota > Actinomycetes > Streptomycetales > Streptomycetaceae > Streptomyces. Next base: position 139,716 of record NZ_JAJKLK010000026.1, read on the forward strand.
CGGGCGAGCGTCTTCGACTACCTCAAGCGGCAGTTGGCCGGCCGCAAGGTCGACGCGACAGGCCTGCCCTTCGACTTCACCGGCGGCTACGTCGGCTACTTCGGCTACGAACTCAAGGCCGACACCGGCTCCGCGAACCGGCACAAGGCCCAGACGCCCGACGCGGCCTGGCTGTTCGCGGACCGGCTGATCGCCGTGGACCACCAGGAGGGCCACACCTACGCGATCTGCCTCTCCGAGGACACCCCGGCGGCCTGCCGCGAGGCCGGCGACTGGCTCGACACCGCGCTGGCCCAGCTGACCTTCGTCGGCTCGGACGCCACGGTCCCCCTCAAGGCGGCCACCGCGCCCTACCCGCGCGCCGCCGAACCCTGGCTGGTCCGCGACCGCGCCACCTACCTCGCCGACATCGACGCCTGCAAGGCGGAGCTGAACGCGGGCACCAGCTACGAGGTCTGTCTGACCAACGCGGCCCGGTTACCCGCTCCCTACGATCCGTACGACTTCTACCGGGTGCTGCGCCGGATCAACCCCGCCCCGTACGCCTCCTACCTGAGGTTCGGCGACCTCGACATCGCGGGCTCGTCGCCCGAGCGCTTCCTGCGGATCACCCGCGACGGCATCGCCGAGGCCAAGCCCATCAAGGGCACCGCGCCCCGGGGCACCAGCCCGCAGGAGGACGACCGGCTTCGCGACGAACTGGCCGCCGACGCCAAGACCCGCGCCGAGAACCTGATGATCGTCGACCTGCTCCGCAACGACCTCGGCCGCGTCTCGCGGACCGGCTCCGTGAAGGTCACCCGCCTCATGGCCACCGAGACCTACGCCACCGTGCATCAACTCGTCTCCACGGTCGAGGGCAGACTGCGCGAGGGCACCGACGCCGTGGACTGCGTCCGGGCCTGCTTCCCCGGCGGTTCGATGACCGGGGCGCCCAAACTGCGCACCCTGGAGATCATCGACGCGCTGGAGACCGAGGCGCGCGGCGTGTACTCGGGAGCCCTCGGCTACCTCGGGTGCAGCGGCGGCGCGGACCTCAGCATCGTCATCCGTACCGCCGTGTTCCAGGGCGGCCGTATGCACCTGGGCGCGGGCGGAGCGATCGTCCTCGACTCCGATCCCGCCGCCGAGTACGACGAGATGCTGCTGAAGACGGCGGCACTGATGCGGGCCCACCGGGAGCATGCCTCCGCCCCGGCCGTCACCGAGGAGCCGACGCGATGACGATCACCACGACGTCCCGGCCCGCACGGCGGGCCGCCGACGCAGGCGCCCCCGGCAACCTGGCGGCCCGTCTCGCCGCCCTCGCCGAGCGACGGGGCTGGGCCGACCGTCCGGCCTTCCACCAGGGCCACCGGGCCTGGTCCCACGGCGAGATCCACGACCTCGCGGCCCGCACGGCCACCGTCCTCGCCGACCGCGGCGTCCGCCCCGGCGACCGCGTCCTCCTCGCCCTCCCGGACTCCGTCACCTGGGTCGCCACCTTCCTCGCCCTGGCCCGCCTGGGCGCGGTCGCGGTCCTGGTCAACCCCGAACTCACCCCGCCCGAACTCCAGTTCATGGCAGAGGACACGAACGCGGTCCTGTGGGTGACGGGACCCGGGCTGGACACATACCGTTCGGCCGGCATCCCCACGCCCCGTAAGGAGCGCGGGGCAGTGACACCTGCGGCTCCGCCGCGTGGGCGCGACCAGCCACGCACGATCCGCACGGAGAAGACGGCGGCAGCGGCCCCACGCCTCAGTTCCGACCAACTGACGGCCCTGAGCACCACAGCCACGCCCAGGAAGACGGCCCACCCCGTCGACGCCCACACCCCCCTGTACATCCAGTACACCTCCGGAACCACCGGCCACCCCAAGGGTGTCGTCCACGTCCACGGTGACCCCAAGACGTACCACGACCTCATCGGCCGGCGGCTCCTGCGCATCACCCCCGACGACGTCACCCTCTCCGTCTCCCGGCTGTACTTCGCCTACGGCTTCGGCAACGCCCTGGTCTTCCCGCTCTTCTCCGGCTCCTCCGCAGTTCTCGTCGACCGCCGTCCCACCCCCGCGGCGGTCGACGAACTCGTCGCCCGGCACCGTGTGACGCTCCTGTACTCGGTGCCCTCCGCGTACGCCGCCCTCGTCACCGACCTGGCGGACGGCCACCAGGACTGCTTCGCCTCGGTGCGCGCCGCGGTGTCGGCCGGCGAGGGCATGCCCGCCGGACTCGGCACGCGGGTCACCGAACTGCTCGGCGCCCCCGTCCTCGAACAGATCGGCTCCACCGAGGCCGGCCACGCCTTCTGCGCCAACAGCTTCGACCACAACCACCCCGGTACGGTCGGCCGGCCCGTCCCCGGCTTCGAGGTCGAACTCCGCGACCGCGCCGGCAAGCCGGTGCCGGACGGCGAGACGGGCGAACTCTGGGTGCGCGGACCGACGGTGACACCCGGCTACCTGAACCGGCCCGAGGAGACCGCCCGCACCCTCGTCGGCGGCTGGCTCGCCACCCGGGACCGGGCCGTCCGCGAATCCGACGGCACCTACCGCCATCTCGGCCGCGCCGACGACATGGAGATGGTCGGCGGCATCACCGTCTCCCCGCTGGAGGTGGAGGCGCTGCTGCGCACCCATCCCGGCGTCCGTGACGTCGCCGTCGCCGCCGTCACCGACGAGCGCGGCGCCAGCAGACTGCGGGCCTTCGTCGTCCCCGTCCCGCCCATCGGGGTGGGCCTGGAGGCCGAACTGATCTGCATGGCCCGCGACAGACTCGCCGCCTTCAAGGTCCCCCGCAGCGTCAGCTTCGTGCCCACGCTGCCCCGCACGGCGACCGGCAAGCTCCGCCGCCACCTCGTCCGCCAAGGAGCGTGGTGAGCCATGGCCGACACCCTCGTCCCCGCAGAAAGGTCCGCCGCCATGCGAGACCGGCTCCCCACCGACCGGCAACCCGCCCTCGCCGGCCGCGGCTTCTACCTGGGCTCGATGTTCAGAGAGGCCGCCGACCGCCACGGACCCGTCTTCGTCACGCTGGACCGGCCCCTCGACGTCAACCCCGACATCGGCACCGACCTCACCTACACCGTCCTCGCCGACCTCGTCGACGAACTCTCCGGGCGCCTGTGGGAAGCGGGCGTACGCCCCTCCGAGGAGGTGGTGGTCCACAAGACCGACAACGTCGACATCGTGCTGCTGACCTGCGCGGTCTCCCGGATCGGCGCCGTTCCCGTCCTGCTCTCGCCCGGCCTCGCCGGCCCGGTGGTCGGACAGCTCCTCGAACGGCTGCACAAGCCCTGGCTGATCACCGACCGGGCCAAGCTCGATGGGCCCCTGCAGGACGTCGACCTCACCGGCCTGGTCCGCCGCACACTCGGTGTCGACGACGCCCCGGGCGCGGAACCGCTGCAGAAGTACCAGGGCGCCCCGACCCCGGCAGCGGTCCGCCTGCACCCCCGGGACGCCTCCCTCATCACCCACAGCTCCGGCACCACCGGACTGCCCAAGCTGGCCGTGCACTGCCCGAACACCATGTGGAACCGGCTCGTCCCGCAGAAGGCGATGGGCTGGCCCACCCGGGGCGAGACCGCCGCCCTGCACATGTCGTTCGTGCACTCGCGCTTCTACCACCTGCTCGGCGTCCTGCTGCACTTCGGCAGCCCGCTGCTGCTGATCATCGACCCGGAACCGTCGAACGTCGGCCCGCTGCTGGCCCGCCACCGCCCCGGCATCGTCGAGACCCACCCCAACACCTTCGTGCTGTGGGAGGAGTTGGCCGACGCGCCCGGTGCCCCGCTGTCCCGCGTCCGCTCCTACGGCTCCACCTTCGACGCCATCCACCCACGGACCGTGCAGCGGCTCCTGGACGCCTCGCGGCGCCGCTCGCCCTGGCTCATCCAGCTGTACGGGCAGAGCGAGACGGGCCCGGTCGCCTTCCAGTGGTTCACCCGCCGCAGCGCCGCCCGCGCCGATGGCCGCCGGGTCGGCATCGGCATCCCCGGCTTCACCCGCGTCCGGGTGGCCGACGACGCCGGGCGGCGGGTCGCCCCCGGCACCGCCGGCCGGATCGAGGCCCGCACCCGGGGCCGCATCCTCACCTACCTGGGCGCCCGGGACCGCTATCTGCGCCAACTCGACAGCGGCTGGTGGCAGATGGGCGACATGGGCTACCAGAGCCGCTGGGGCGCCCTCTACCTCATCGACCGTGAGATCGACCAGATCGACTCCGTGCACAGCAACCTGGAGGTCGAGGACACCCTGATGTCCCGACTGGAGGAACTGCGCGAGGTCGTCATCGTCCCCGGCGCCGACCGCGAACCCGTCCCCGTGGTCTGCGTGCGCGGCGAACGGCCCCTGGACCTACGGCGCTGGCACGAGGCCACGGCCGATCTGCCCGCCATGGCGAAGCCGAGGCAGTGGCGCTTCGACGAACTGCCGATGACCTCCACCTGGAAGGTCAAGCGCGTCGAGATCACCCGCATGCTCGCCGAGAGCGCCCGCGCATGACGACCCCCGCCCTCGTCGTGGGCGCCGGGCCCGTGGGGCTGGCCGCCGCCCTCGCCCTGCGCGCCCACGACCTGCCCGTCACCCTGCTGGAAGCCGACCCCGAGGGCCGTGAACGCCCCGGCAGCCGCGCCCTGTTCGTGCACCGCGAGACCCTGCACCTGCTGGAGGAGATCCGTCCGGGGCTCGCCGCCGAGATCGCCGGGTACGGGCGGACCTGGCACACCAGGCGCACCCTCTACCGGGGCCGCGAGGTCTACGCCCGCACCTTCCCGCCGCCCACCGGCATTCCGCCCTTCACCAGCCTCCGCCAGGTGGACACCGAGCGCTTCCTGCTCGCCGCCTGCCGGGAGGCCGGCGTGAAGTTCGTGTGGGGCGCACGGATCACCGCCGTACGCACCGACCCGGACGGGGTGACCCTCACCGGCGAGGACGGCCGGACCTGGACGGGCACCCACGCGGTCGCCGCCGACGGCGCCCGCTCGGCGGTACGCCGCGAACTGGGCATCCCCCTGGAGGGCACCCACGGCGAGGGCTTCCACGTCGTGGTGGACCTCGCCGACATCCCCGGCGCCGCACTGCCCCTGGAGCGGGTCTTCCACTACGAGCACCCGGCCCTCGGCGGCCGCAGTGTCATGCGGGTGCCGTTCACCGGCGGCTTCCAGCTCGACCTCCAGTGCCGCGACGACGACGCGACAGAGGACCACGGCACCCGGGAGGCCGTACGCCGCTGGCTGCCCGACGTCGTCGGCGACGGCTACGGCGAGCGGATCCTGTGGGTGTCCACCTACCGCTTCCTGCGCAAGGTCGCCGCCGACTTCACCGACCCGCACCGCCGGGTGCTGCTGGCCGGCGAGGCCGCGCACCTCTTCCCGCCGTTCGGGGCGCGTGGCATGAACAGCGGCATCGCGGACGCGGTCGCCGCGGCCCGAGCGATGGCGGAGGGCACCCCCCATGCCGTCGACTCCTTCGCCGGGATCCGGCGTGCGGCGGGCCTGTTCAACAGCGCCGCCGCCGGCACCGCCCTGGACCATCTGCGGCCCCGGCGCCGTATCGTCCGTGTCAAGCAGCGGGCGGCGGCCGCCCTCGCCCCGATGGTGCCCCGCTGCGGAGCCTGGCTGGAGCACGCGCCCTACGGCCCCCGGCACGGCGCCCCGGCCGTCGCGGGCCGCAAGTACTGAACCGGAAGACCCACAGGAGCACTGAGTGACACAACCCGCCATCGCGGAAGGTCTGCTGACCTGGTCACCCGAACACGGTCTCGTCCCCGGCCAGGCACAGGGCGGACGCCTCCTCGTAGCGGACTCATGGCTGCTGCGCGACGGACGGGTGCGCGGCTTCGACCGGCACCGCGAACGGTTCGTACGGTCCTGCGGCGAGTGCGGCGCGCCGCCCCTGACACAGGTCGTCGACTTCTGGCAGGACATGACCGGAGCCCTGCCACGCACGGGGGAGTGGTTCCCCCGTGTGGAACTCGCGGCGGGATCGCTGGAGTTGAGGGTGCTGCTGCGGCACGCCCCGCAGCTCACGGCCGAGATCCGGGTGTGGGCGGCCGGCCAGCCCGACCCGCGCACCGTGCCCCGCCGCAAGGGACCCGACCTCGACGCCCTGGCCCGGGTGCGCAGACGGGCGGCCGGGGCCGAAGCCGACGAGGCGGTACTGATCGCGCCCTCCGGTCTGGTGCTGGAGGCCGCCAACTCCAGCCTGCTGTGGTGGGAGGAGGACACCCTCTGCCTCCCGCCGCCCCGGCTGCCGCTCCTCGCCGGTGTCACCACGGCCCTCGTCCTGGAGCACGCGGCCCGCACCGGAGTACGGGTCGACCACCGCGAGCGCTCCCTCGGAGAGCTGGACGGACGCGAGGTGTGGCTGGTCAACGCCCTCCACGGCATCCGCCCGGTCGTCGCCTGGACCGGACGACCGATGACCCCCGGCCGGGCCGTCCGCGCCCCCGAATGGCGCCGCTGGCTGGACGGGCTCATGCGGCCGCTGCCCGACCACTGAATTCAACAACGATGTACGGGCGCGCAGCAGCGCCGGGCCGAAGAGGAATTCGGCCCGGCGCTGAAAGTCGTTCGCGGTACTTCTTCGCGGCATTTCGATGAATCTTCTGGAATTTCCCGGAATTCCGGAATCCCGGGCCTGTGGGGCTACTTCTGGGCGGGCTGGTAGGCCCCCGGGAGCATCCGCGTCGCGATGGCGATCCGGTTGTACGCGTTGATCACGGTCGCCGCCCAGATCAGCGCCGCGATCTGCTCCTCGTCGAACACCTCGGCGGCCTCGGCGTAGACGTCGTCGGGCACGTGCCCGTCGTGGACCAGCGTCACCGCCTCCGCCAACGCCAGGGCTGCGCGCTCGCGGGCGGAGAAGAAGGGGGTCTCGCGCCAGGCGCTGAGCGCGTAGATCCGCTGCTCGGTCTCGCCCTGCGCACGGGCGTCCTTGGTGTGCATGTCCAGGCAGAAGGCGCAGCCGTTGATCTGCGAGGCGCGAATTCGGATCAGTTCGAGGATCTCGGGCTCGACCTTCGCGTCCCGGGCCGCGGAAACGGCGGCACCGTGCAGGGAGCCCATCGCCCCGGAGACATCGGGGGTAATTTTCTTCAACGCCACGCGAGTTATGGATTCGCTGTTGCTCATGGGGGTAACTGTATATCCGAATTCCCGGCTGTGTAACTGTTTCGTCTCAGCGTGGGCTCTGCCACAACCGTCACAGCCGGTGGCCTGTCTAGGCAGGCAGGACCTACAAACCACGTGAAAGGGAAAGGCCCGCCATGGGGGACATAGGCAGAAGAGGCGCCGTCGCACTCACGATCACCGGACTGCTGACACCGCTCACGCTCGCGCTCGGCACCGCGCCCGCGCAGGCGGCGAGTTGTACGACGTCGACGGGGCCGTACCAGAAGCAGGTCGAGAAGTTCCTCGGCCGGACGGTCGACGGCAAGCAGTCCGCCGGCGACTGCAAGGCGATCAAGGCCTTCCAGGCCAAGCACGGCATCACCCCGACCATCGGCTACGCGGGATCCGTCACCTGGGGCGTGATGGACCTCATGAACAAGCAGAAGGCCGTGGGCAAGAACCCCGACAAGGCCGGCAAGTGCCCCACGAACAAGGGCCGCATCGCCTGTGTGAACCTCACCCTCCAGCTCAGCTGGATCCAGGACGGCAACAAGCTCGTCTACGGCCCCGTCCCGGTCCGCACCGGCCGGAACGGTGACGAGACCCGCACCGGTCTGAAGAAGATCTACTGGCGGAACATCGACCACGTCTCGTCGATCTACCACGTGCCCATGCCCTACGCCCAGTTCTTCGACGGCGGCCAGGCCTTCCACTCCGCCGGCGTCAGCATGTGGAACCCGCCGGGCTCCCGCGGCTGCGTCAACATGACCAAAACCGACGCCAAGAAGTACTGGTCGCTGCTGAAGAAGGGCGACGACGTCTTCGTGTACGGCCGCAAGCCGGGCACCTGACGGAGAGCCAGGAGCCCGGCCGGCGACGGAGGCGGAACGTCACGCCTCGGGGGCGTCCCCGAAGTCCGGGATCTCCAGCCGTACCCCACCCTGCCGCGCGGACTCGTGCGCGACGATCCCCGGCAGGGTGTAGCGGGCCGCGACCCAGGCGTTGACCGAGGGCAGCGTCCGGGTGTTGACGGCGGTCACGAAGTCGTCCACCAGGAAGTGGTGGCTGCCCTCGTGCCCGTTGTGCAGATGGTCGAACTCCCTCGGCAGCCGTGACCGGTCGTGCACCGGCGCCGACCCGGAGGTGAAGGCGGCTCGCAGATCCGGCGCGATGTGCTGGAGCGAGGGATCGTCCGGGGGCAGGGTGGGCTTGGGCTCCAGGAGTTCACTGATGTCCTCGACGCCCTTCTTGTCCTGCCAGAACGCCACCGTCGCGAGCTGCTCCATACTGGCGTCCGTGCCGAAGAACCGGAACCGCGACTCCCGTATCTGCGAGGGGTAACCGACCCGCCGGAACTCGTTCGTACGGAACGAACCGCCGCCCGCCACCTCGAACAGCGCGGTCGCGTTGGAGAAGTCGTTGCCGAACTGGCTGACCTCCTTGTCGAACACCCCGTCACCGCGCCCGTCCACGACGCCGATCGCGGAGACGCTCACCGCGTGCGTCTGCCAGGCGCCCAGCACCCCGCCCACCGAGTGCGTCGGGTACAGCAGCGGCGGATAGCTGGCGGTCCGCTTCCACTCCTCGCCGCCGCTGTACCGGTAGGCCTCGTAGAACCCCAGGTCCATGTCGTGGACGTAGTCGCCCTCGGCGTAGAAGACCCGCCCGAACGCGCCCTCCGTCATCCGGTTGCGGGCGTGCACGGTCGCCGGGTTGTACTGGCTCGTCTCACCCATCATGTACGTCAGCCCGGTCGCCCTGACCGCGTCGATGATCGCCGCGATCTCGTCGGCGGTGATCGCCATGGGGACCGCGGAGTAGACGTGCTTGCCGGCGTTCAGGCCCTGGAGCACCAGCGGCCCGTGCGTCCAGCGCTGGGTGAAGATCGCGACGGCGTCGACCGCCTTCGACTCCAGCATCGCCTCGTACGACGGGAAGGTGCCGGCCAGTTGCTGGGCGGCCACGAGGGTTTCGGCCCGCTCGGGCAGCAGATCGGTGACGTAGACGTCGCCGACGCCGGGGTGCGCCTGGAACAGCGTGGCGAACTGGCCGGAGAACTGGCCGGCGCCCACGATGCCGAGGGAGAACGTCATCTGAGGAATGTCCTTCACTGGTCGGGAATCAGGCTGATCTGGTCGTTGGTCTCGTCGGGGTCGCTGACCGGCGCCCCGTTGCCGGCCGGGGTGGCGGGGAGGACGCCCCCGCACCGGTCGACCGTGGTCCGGCAGGGGCCGTTCATCATGCTGGCGCGCTTGCCGGTGGGCGCGGCAGGGGTCGCCGAGGTGGCCATGCGAGTTTCTCCGTTCCGTCAGCCGAGGTCGCTCCGGCCGGCCCTGGTGAGCCGGTACTGCGCAGACCCGCCACCACGTTGGACATCAGGTACGGCGTGAGCACGATGCCGCGCAGGGTCGGCCAGAGCAGGAAGACCAGGAAGCCGAGCATCGCCGGGGCGACGAAGTCGGCGGCCAGGAGGCCGGTGCCGCGCCTGCTGCGGGGCGGGGGACTGCTGGAGGCGATGGTCATCGGTGCTCCCTCATCGGCGGCGGTGCCTCTGACTCCGGCTCTTTACTTTCGTGTCGAAAGAATTATGGCGTCAAGGGGTGGGGAACTCTTCCGCGAGCGGTCTTCGGTCGAGATGGAGCGGCTATGTTGTTTCCGTGACGAAAGGAACAAGGTGTGGGAGTCTGGCCCCCATGACCGCACGCGATGCCGGCTGGCCGCCGCTCAGTCCCGGAGAACGCGCCGTGGCGATCCAGGTGCTCGTGCACGGCCCGCTCTCGCGTACGGACCTTGCCCGGCGCCTCGGCCTGTCCGCGGGAAGCCTCACCCGGCTGACCAAGCCGCTGATCGAGTCGGGGCTGCTGGTCGAGACCGCCGAGGGTGCCCCCTTCCCCGAGGTCCGGCAGGGACGCCCCTCGCAGCCGCTGGACGTCGTCGCCGAATCCCGCTCCTTCGTCGGCTTCAAGATCACCGACGACATGGTGTACGCCGTGGTCACCACGCTGCGCAGCGAGATCGTCACCCGCCACGACCGTCCGCTCCCCACGCACGAGCCGGAGCGGGTCGTCGACCTGCTCGCCGAGATGACCGCCGAACTCGCCCGTACGCACCCCTCGTTGGCCGGCATCGGCATCGGGGTCGGCGGCCTCGTCCGGCGGCGCGCGGTGGTCGGCGAGTCGCCCTTCCTGTCGTGGCGCGACGTGCCGCTGGCCGAACTCGTCGAGGAGCGCACCGGTCTGCCGGTGGTCGTCGAGAACGACGTCGCCGCGCTCGTAGAGGCCGAGACCTGGTTCGGCGCGGGGCGCGGCCTCGACCGGTTCGTCGTCCTCACCATCGGCGCGGGGATCGGCTACGGGCTGGTCCTGGGAGGCAGACGGGTCACCTGCGCCGAGGAGGACCGGGGGTTCGGCCGCCACTGGATCGTGGACCCCACCGGACCGCTCACCCCCGACGGGGAGCGCGGCAGCGCCGTCTCGCTACTGAGCATCCCCAGCATCCGCTACCAGGTGGAAGCGGCGACCGGACGTGCGGTGACGTACGAGGAGATCCTGGCCGGCGCGGCCGAGGGGGAGCCGATGTGCGCGCGGGTCGTCGGCGAGGCGGGGCGGGCGCTGGGGATCCTGGTGGCCCAGATCGCCAACTTCGTGATGCCGCAGAAGATCCTGCTGGCGGGGAAGGGTGGGGCTGATGGCGGTGGCGGGGGAGAGCGTGCGCGAGGCGGTCCGGGCCCATCGGCATCCGCTGGCCGCGCCCGTGCCCCTGGAGACGAAGGTGTCCGACTTCCACGACTGGGCCCGTGGGGCGGCCGTGCTGGCCATTCAGGTGCTCGTGCTCGGAACGGTGGAGCCGTAAACGCAGAGTGATCAGCTTCACGGTCCGTAATGTCGGAAGTGGCACCTTTACTCACATCGGCTTCACGTTCGAAGACATATGGTTTACACCATGTCCACCACCCCTGATGTCGTCCTGGAAAGAGCGGAAGTACCGGCGCGAACGGCCGCCGAGGTCAACGAGGAGATCCGGGCGCTCTGGTTCCGGAGCGGTGGGACGTTGAACAGGGAGCAGCGGAGCGAGTACGAACGTCTGGTTCTCGAGTGGGCGGCCGCTTCGTAGGTCGTCGGCCGCGGGGCCGGTGGGGGCTGCTCGCGCGGTCCCCGCGCCCCTTCGGAGCGCGCCCCTCGAAGGGGCGCGCTCGACTCGTTTCCGGCCCCGGCTCTGTGCGCTTCTAGCCCCAGCTCCGTGAGTACTGGCGGCGGTACGCCTGGCGGTCCTGTTCCGTGCGGATGAAGCGGGTGGCCGCCAGGGCGACCATGCTGCCGGCGATGACCAGCAGCCCGGGGCCGACGTTGCGGGGGTCGACGAGTCGGTCGAGGAGGTCTGAGGCGGCCTCGATGGACTCGACGGACTCCACGGCACCCGGTTCGGCGGAGCCCGGCGCGGCGGCACCCTGGGCATCCTCCTCGGAACCGTCGCCCGCCGCGGTCGGCCGGACGGCGGACTGCGGCAGACCGTTCAGCTGGACACCGAGATCGTCGAGGGCGTCGGACAGCGGCTGGAAGAACGTCGTGCCGCCCTCCTCGCAGTCGCCGTTGCCGCCCGAGGTCACCCCGAGCGCCACGCCCTCCGAGAAGAGCGGGCCTCCGCTGTCGCCCGGCTCGGCGCAGACCGTGGTCTCGATGAGACCGGAGACCGTGCCCTCGGGGTAGTTGACCGTGGCGTCGAGGCCGGTCACCTCGCCGTTGCGGAAGCCGCTGGTGCTGCCGCTGCGGAAGACCCGCTGGCCGACCGCAGCGTCACCGACGGACGTGATGCGCACACCGCGGCCGTCGCCGACGGAGACGACGTTGGTCTTGTTGCTCGGCGCGTCCTGGAGGTACTGGACGAGCGAGTAGTCGGCGCCGGGGAAGTCGGTCTCGGTCGTCCGGCCGATCTCCTGCCGGCCCTGGTCGTCCGAGAACCACACGGAACCCGCGGGGCCGCAGTGCCCGGCGGTCAGCATGAAGTCGTTCTCGCCGTCGGTCACGTTGAAGCCGATCGAGCAGCGGCCGCCGGTGCCGAAGATCGGCTGAGCGCCGTTGAGCCGCATCGTGTACGCGCCCTCGGTGCGCTCCATCCGTACGGAACCGCCGATCTCCTCGGCGAGGTCGGTCAGGCTCGACCAGTCCTTCTTGGAGACGGTGCTGTCGGCGCGCACCACCACCTCGTTGGAGGCGGGGTCGATCGCCCAGGAGGTGCCCGGCACCCGGGGCGCCGAACGCAGTGCCTCCGTGGCGGACTTCAGGTCCTCGCCGCTGTACTCGACCATCTTCGGGCGGGCGCCCGCCCGCTCGACCTCGGCGGCGGCCTTCTCGTCGGTGACGGCGACGACCGGGCTGCCGTCCTCGGCGATCCAGGTGCCCGCCGTCCGCTCGGTGCCGAGTTCGCTCAGCAGGCTGTTCCCGGTGCCGGACGCGGCCAGCACCGCGCTGGGGGTCGCGGGCGGGGTGACGGCGGGTTCGGTCGCCATCGCCGCCTGCGTGACCATCAGGGCTCCGCAGATCACTCCACCCGCGGCTGTCAGCCGCGCCACCCGCTTCACGACTCGTCGTCGTGCGTGCCTCATCGCCTGGCTCCCGAACCCCGTCCGACACGGTGTCAACACCGCCAGGGCGTCCGGTCCTTGAGCGCCCTCCTTTCATACGTGCGATGACCGGCACATGTTCACCAGTTCGCGTCGACGAATCCCAACGTCCGGTTCATGGCGATCGCCCGGCTGTTGGCCGGGTGGTGGACCGTACGGACGGTGCTCACCCCGCACATCCCGGCGAACCCGATGCCGAAGGTCTTCATGGCCACCGAGATGCCCCGGCCGCGATGCCCGGTCCGCACGCCGGTCATCTCGTTGAACACGAATCCGGAATCGCGGCGGTCCGAGGTGGCCGCCATGCCGATCCACCGGTCGCCGTCGAGGGCCAGCACGACACCGCGCGGGTCGTAGGAGGGCACCTCGAAGCGGAGCCGGTGGTACTCGGCGTAGGCGAAGAAGGCGCCGCGCTCGGGGATGTCGGCCGAGCACTCCTTGTTGAGGTCGTACAACGCCCGGCGGTTCTCCGGGGTGTCGCCGAGTTCGGAGAGGGTCGTCAGCCGGATGCCGGAGGTCCGGCACTTGTCGACGTACGGCTGGAAACGTGCCAGGTCGAAGTGGGTGACGTCCAGTTGGAGCCGGACCAGGTGTGTCGCCATCAGCGCTTGCCTCCCACGCCGCAGTACATGGCCACTTCCTCCGGTTCGCCGGCGTCCTCGTCGGTGGGCTCCGGGCGCCAGCGCGAGCAGGAGACGACGCCCGGTTCGAGGAGGTCGAGGCCGTCGAAGAAACGGGCCACCGTCTCGGGGGTGCGCTGGTTCAGCCGCGGGGTGCCGTGCGCGTTCCACCAGGCCGCCGCGATGTCCACGTCGGGCCACCGCGGATCGGTGACGGTGTGCGAGAGCATCAGATGGCTGCCGGAGGGCAGCGCGGCCATGAGGCGGCGGACGATGCCCTGCGGGTCCTCCTCGTCGGCCACGAAGGCCATCACGTCGAGCAGCATCAGCGCGACCGGCCGGCTCAGGTCCAGGGTCCGCGCGGCGTGTTCGAGGATCGAGTCGACGTTGCGCACGTCCTCGTCGACGTGGTCCGTACGGCCCTCGGGCGCGCTCGTCAGCAGGGCCCGCGCGTGCACCAGGACCAGCGGGTCGTTGTCGACGTAGACGATCCGTGCGTCCGGCAGGACGCGCTGGGCGACCTCGTGGGTGTTCTCCGCGGTCGGCAGCCCGGCGCCGATGTCCAGGAACTGCCGGATCCCCAGGTCGGCGGCGAGATGGCGCACCGCCCGGCGCAGGAACCGCCGGTCCGCCCGGGCGTAGTCGTGGATGCTCGGATGCAGTCGGCGGATCTCGTCCCCGGCCTTGCGGTCGACCTCGTAGTAGTCCCTGCCGCCGAGCCAGTAGTTCCAGATCCGCGCAGCGCTCGGCCGCGTGGTGACGATGCGACGGTTCAGCGACGAGGAGGGGAAGTCCGAGGTGGCCGGGTTGTCCGTCACGGCATCAACTCCTGGATCTTCTGTGAAAGTGCGCTCGTCCAACGGGCAATGTAGACCCGCCGGTTGGTGTTTGCCGAGCGTTCTGCGATCTTCACGGCCCGCGGCCGGGCCCACGGGCCTCGCCCCGTCGAAGAACGTTCGTCGCGACCTCTCTACTAATCAGTAACTCTTGGGTAGTCTCCCGGCCACCGATGGACATGACCATGACGACTGCGGCGAGGGGTCCGACCACCTCGCCGCTTTGACATGACTGGAAGGGGACGAACATGACAGCAAGCGGTGTGGGACGCCGCATCACCACGGTCGCCACGGTGGCCGTCCTGGGCCTGGGCGCCTCGATGACCGCCGCCGTGCCGGCCGCCGCGGCGGCCGGCACGGCCGCGATCACCGCGGCCGCGGCCGCCGAAGTGGGCTACGCGACCTGGCAGAAGGACGTGAAGACCGTCATCGACACGGCCACGCCCTACATTCAGCAGCGCACCGCGAACTCCTCGGGGCAGCGGCTCGCCGTCGTCTTCGACATCGACAACACGACGCTGGAGACGCACTACACGCCCTGGTACCAGCTGCCGACCCCGGCCCTGAAGCCCTCCCTGGCGCTGGCCAAGTACGCCAAGTCCCGTGGGGTGGACGTCTTCTTCGTCACCGCCCGCCCTGGCATCATCGAGTCCCTCACCGAGTGGAACCTGAAGAACGTCGGCTACCCCGTCGACGGACTCTATGTGCGCGACCTGCCCGATCTCTTCTCCGAGGTCTCCGCCTACAAGACCGCCTCGCGTGCGGACATCGAGTCCGACGGATACACGATCATCGCCAACGTCGGCAACAACACCACCGACCTCGTCGGCGGCCACGCCGAGCGCACGTACAAGCTGCCCGACTACGACGGCCTGCTGGACTGACGCCGCCGCACCGTCCGTTCCTGGGAGCACGGCCGCCACGGTTCCGTCGGCGGCCGTGCGCCCGGGCCCGTCACCGGGGCCCTAGACTCCCGTCATGGCCGACGACACCACGCTCGACGCGCTCGGCGCGGGCAAGTACCTGCTGGTCACCACCTACCGCAAGAACGGCACCACCGTGCCGACTCCGGTGTGGGTGGTACGGGACGGCGACGCCCTCGGAGTCTGGACCGTCGCCGACTCCTGGAAGGTCAAGCGCATCCGCAACCGCGCCGACGTCCTCGTCGGCCCCTGCGACGTGCGCGGCAACCCCACCGGCGACTCCGTTCCCGCCCGCGCCGAGATCCTGGACGCGGCCGGCTCCGCCGCCTACCGGCGGCTGATCGCCCGCAAGTACGGGATCCTCGGCCGGCTCACCCTCCGCGGCAGCCGACTGCGCCGCGGCGCCGACGGCACGATCGGCATCCGGATCACCCTCACGACGTGAGCCTCACGCGCCGTCGCCCGCGTGCCCGTCCGCCACGCCCACGCCGCGATCTCGACCCGGTTCCGGGCCGCGAGCTTGAGCTGGATGGTGCCGAGGTGACGCCTCCTGCGGGCGTGGGAGTTCGAGGTCGGAAGCGGTCTCCTTCTTCGCCGTCACGTGCTTGAGGAGCCGGGCCGTCACCGACGGAGACACCAGCGAGTCGCCCCACCGCCGCCGTCCGTACGGCCTCGGGGATCACGGTGATGTCGGGCTGCGCGTCGAGGAAGAAACGGAAGCCGGCACGGTCTCGGCCGGGAGGTCGTCGCCGTGTTCCCGACCGCCTCCCCGCAGCCGCCCCCTGCGCTGAACCTCCTGGCCCGGCTGCCCGTATCTCCTCTCGGGGATGGCGGGAGACCGCGTGCACGGAAGGAGAACAGCGTGTCGAAACCGCCCGAACCGGGCCGGACGGCGAAGCGTCCCACGATCGAGCCGACCTACGTCATGCGCCGGCGCAGGACCGAGGCCCTGGCCGAGCTGCTGCGTGAGTTCGAGCAGTACAAGGGGACACCCGCGCCCGACGACGAGTACGAGACCGTCGTCGTACCCCCCACCCCGGCATCGGTGCCGACACCGCCGCCGCCGTCGGCACCGCCCTCGGCACCGACCCCCGCGGCCGCGACGGAGCCCGCCCCGAGCGCATTCTGCCCCGGACGGAGTACGAGACCGAGGAACTCCCCGGTCATGGTCGGCGAGGACTTCGGCTCGGACACGGTTCCGCGCCACGAGGGACACCGGCGACGGCAGCGGCGTCGGCCGCCCCGGCGACGGGCGGGCCTCAAGCGCGCCGCCGTGGTCGTCGGCGTCGGCGCGGCCGCCCTGCTGGGCTTCGGCGCCGCACTGCTCCTGCCCGGCGGCGGCACGGAGAAGGAGGCACGCGTCGTCACCCCGACCCCGACCCCGTCGGCCCCGCGACCTCGGCGCCCGCCCCGGACGACGGCGCCGACCCGGACGGCCCCGGCACCCTCCGCGAGGGCGACAGCGGCCCCGAGGTCTCCGAACTCCAGCAACGGCTGCTGCGTATCCCGAACGTGTACGACAACGGCTCCACCTCGGGCCGGTACGACGTCGTCCTGAAGGAAGCGGTGGCGCGTTTCCAGCTCTGGTACGGCATCCGGGGCGACGAGACCGGCGTCTACGGCAACGACACCCGCAAGGACCTCGAATCCCGCACCGTGCTCTAGGGGGTGTTTCGAAAGTCCTGTGCGGTGCCCGCGGTGTCCGGTGCGTGCTCTCGGCGTGCCGGACGAAAGCCCTCGTACTGGACGTACTTGGGGTCTCGGCCGGTGCGGCGAGAGTGCGTGCCGGGCGCCGTGGGTGCTGTGCGGGACTTTCGAAACACCCCCTAGCCGCCCGGGCGGGGCCGCGACACCGGTGCGTCACGGGCGCAGCCGGGTTGTTGCCCCGCCCTGGACGGACCATCCTGGCCATATGGTGACGAAGGCGTCCGGCGCGTCGCGGGCTGCCACGGCCGGTGAGGCGATGGCGGTCGTCGACGCGCGCGGCCTCGTCGCGGGGTGGAGCGAAGGCGCCCGACGGCTCACCGGGTACAGCGCCGAGGAGGTGACCGGCAGGCCGGCGGCCGACCTGGTGGACGGGGACCCGGCCGCGGTCTGGCGGACGCTGCTGACGCACGGCGACGCGGTGGTGGACCTGCGCTACCGGGACGGACGTCGGCAGAAGGTCGCGGTGCGGATCTGCCCGGTGCGGGGCGCGAAGGGGGAGCGGCGGCGGTTCGTCCTCCAGGCCGCGCCCGACCCGACCGAGCGGGGCCTCGGCGAGCTGGCCTTCACCCAGGCCTCGATGTCCATGTCCGTCTTCGACACCGGGCAGCGCTATCTGCGGATGAACGACTGGGCGTGCAAGGTCATGGGCCGGCCCGAGGAGGAGTTCCGGCACCAATACTTCCCCGACACCGTCGAGGACGTCGAGCCCCACCAGGGCTTTCTGCGCCATCTGGAGATCGTCGTGGAGACCGGGCAGCCGGTCCGTTACGAGAGCTGGACCCGTTCGCCCTCCGGTCGCCGGATGCACGCGTGGACCTCCGAGATGTGGCCGGTGCGCGCCGCCTCCGGGGAGCTGATCGGCACCGCGCTCGCCGCCTTCGACAGCAGCGAGCAGTTCGCTGCCCGCCGGCGCCTGGCCCTGCTCAACGAGGCCGGCGGCTCCATCGGCACCAAGCTGGACGTCGTCCAGACCGCGCGTGAACTCGCCGAGCTGATCGTCCCCCGGCTCGCCGACTTCGCCAGCGTCGACCTCCTGGAGTCCGTCCTCCAGGGCGAGGAACCCGAGATGGGCCCCGTGGAGGACGGTGTGCGGCTGCTCAGGGCCGCCCATGACTCCGGTACGCCCGGTGCCCCGGAGGCGGCCATCGCGCTCGGCGCCGCCGACGTCTACCCGCCCTTCTCCCCGCCCGCCCGGGCCCTGCTCAGCGGCGAGCCCGTGCTCACCCGCACCGGGGAGCACCAGCTCGACTCCTGGTTCGCCCAGCACGGCGCCCGCACCGCCAAACTCCAGGAGGCCGAGGCCCCCGACCTCTCCCTGATGGCCGTACCGCTGGTCGCGCGCGGCACGACGCTCGGTGTCGCCGTCCTCGTACGGACCCTCACCCCCGAGCGCCCCGACGCCTTCGACCAGGACGACGTGTCCCTGGCCGAGGAGCTCTCCAGCCGTGCGGCCGTCTGCGTCGACAACGCCCGCCGCTACACCCGGGAACGCAGTACGGCACTGGCGCTCCAGCGCAGCCTGCTGCCGAAGACGGTCGCCGGGCAGGCGGCCGTCGAGTTCGCCTCCCGCTATCTGCCGGCGCTGTCGCAGGCCGGGGTGGGCGGCGACTGGTTCGACGTGATCCCGCTGTCCGGGACCCGGGTGGCACTGGTCGTCGGCGACGTGGTCGGCCACGGCATCCACGCCTCCGTCACCATGGGACGGCTGCGCACCGCCGTGTGGGCGCTCGCCGACGTCGACCTGCCGCCCGACGAACTCCTCACCCACCTGGACGACCTGGTCGAACACCTCGCGGCCGGCGACGGCACGGGGGAGGGGGAGATCGGCGCGACCTGTCTGTACGCGGTCTACGACCCGGTGGACCGCAGCTGCTCGATCGCCTCGGCCGGGCACGTCCCGCCCGTGGTGGTGCGGCCCGACGGCGGCGTCCAGGTCGTCGAGGTGGCGGCCGGGCCGATGCTCGGCGTCGGCGGCCTCCCGTTCGAGACCACGGAGCTCCAGCTGCCCGAGGGCTCGGTCCTCGCCCTGTACACCGACGGTCTGGTCGAGGCCCGGGACCGTGACGTCGACACGGGCACCGCCGCCCTGTGCGCCGCGCTCGAAGGGTCGGTCGACGGCCTGGAGCGCGCCTGCGACACCGTGCTGAAGGCACTGCTGCCCGAGGTTCCGGCCGACGACGTGGCACTGCTGCTCGCCCGCACCCGCGCCCTCGACGCGGAACAGGTCGCCGCCTGGAACCTCACCGACGACCCGGCGCTGGTCGCAGGCGCGCGCAAGCTCGCCACCGACCAGCTCAACCGCTGGGGCCTGGAGGAGGCCGTCTTCGTCACCGAACTCGTGGTCAGCGAACTCGTCACCAACGCCATCCGCTACGGCGGCGCCCCCATCCAGCTGCGCCTGATCCGCGACCGCACCCTCATATGTGAGGTCTCCGACGTCAGCAGCACCTCGCCCCATCTGCGCCGGGCCCGCAGCTTCGACGAGGGCGGCCGCGGTCTGCTCCTGGTCGCCCAGCTCACCGACCGCTGGGGCAGCCGCCCGAGCGGGGCGGGCAAGACCATCTGGGCCGAGCAGGCGCTGCCGCCGAGCCTGTAGAGGGCCGGAGAGTCGGAAACGGCTGTCGGGGGCGGCTCACGCCACCCCCGACAGCCTCACTCCCGAAGGAGTCAGTGCTTGCGCAGGCGCACCGACACCCCGTGCGCCGTGAAGACCTGCTCCGCCGTCCAGCCCTCGACGGCCACGGAGACCTCCGAGAACCGGCCCTGCAGCGACCGCGCCCCGACGACCGCGACCGTGCTGCCGGAACGCGGCGCCTGCTTCGGGTCGAAGCGGACCACCAGCTTGCTGCCCCGCTCCAGGACTGCGCGCCCGTCGACCACGAGGGCGGCGTCGGTGCCCCGGTCCAGCGTCACGTCGAGGACACCGGCCTGCGCGTAGCCGCCGCGCACCCGCACGGTGCGGTCGCCGGTGGCCAGCGTGCCGCCCTCGACCCGGACGTCACCGCGCCCGAACGCCTCCTTCGAGCCCGCCGCGAGGACACCGGCCTCCACGACCGTGCCGCCCGTGTACCGGTTGGCCCCGGACAGGGTGAGCGTGCCGCTGCCCTTCTTGACGAGCCCGCCCGCACCGTCGATGTCGTTGCGCCAGGTGTCGGCCGCGGCGAAACCGCCGAGCGCGGCGTCCAGCGTGACGGCGACCTCCGAGTCGAAGGCGCCGTAGCCGTCCGCCGCCGCGAACAGGTTGAGCCGGCCCCACTGCTCCCAGCCGTCCAGCAGCACATAGCCCGACGGCAGCGCGGTCGTGCGCAGCACCTCGCGCCGCTGCGCCGCGTCGAGGTACGGCAGCCGCGTCTCCAGCAGGACCTCGGCGCCCTTGGGCACGGTCAGGTCCTCGGAACGCCCGCGCCGGGTCAGCACGTACGTCAGCTTCGGCTCGACCAGCCGCGCGTTGGCGCAGCGGTCGGCGTACGGGTCCGTGTCGCTGCCCGCGGAGTGCGCGTACGCGTACAGCGTGTCGGCCGTCGTACCGGTCTCGGCCTGGAAGTACTCGGCGGCCTGCCGTCGCGCGGCGGCCTTGAGCTCGGCGTTCTTCGGGTCGGCGAGCGCAGCGGCGGCCAGGGCCGTGGCCATGACGCGACCGCCGATGACGTCGACCGCGGAGTGCATGCCGGAGATGATCCGGTCGTGGCTCGCCTCGAAGGCGCGGGTCACCATCTCCTGGAAGCGCTCGGGGACGGCGTACGCGTAGGCCAGGGCCGCCAGGTGCAGCGCGTTGGTGTGGCCGCTGGGGAAGCCGCCGTCCTCGGCCGGATTCTCGCCGCGCTGACGCAGCAGCTGCGGGGCGACGATCACGGCGGAGTCGTACACCGGGTACCCGAACTCGTCGATCGCGCCGGTGTCGACGACCACGCTGTTCTCGTTCATCCGCCAGGGGCGCGGGTACTGGTAGGAGAACTTCGCGGGGTTGCTGGACGCGAACGGCCCGCGCACGGTGTTGACGAGTTCGGCCACCTTGCCGAGCCGCGAGGTGGTCGAGCCCGCGCCGTTCGCGGATCCGGCGGGCGCGTCGGCGGGGACGGAGTCGCTGATCTTGCCGGACGGGGTGCCGTCGGGGGCGGAGGTGATCGAGGTGACCGCCATGGCCCCGGCCTTGTACAGGTCGGCCAGCGGGCCGAGACCGCTGATCACCGAGTAGCTCTGGTGCTGCCGGTCGGTGATGAACGCCTCGCGGGCCTGCGCCTGGGTGCGGCGGGCGGTCAGGCGCGCGCAGTAGCGCATGTTGGCGCGCAGGATCTCCGGCAGCAGCGGGGTGCCGGTGTTCCAGGCGTCGCCGGTCTTCCAGATCTCGGCGAAGCCGCCGAGCGCCCGGACCACGGCGTTGGTCTCGGGGGTCCGGTTCGCCGTGATGTTGGTGGTGTAGTCGTCGACGAACGGCGCGAAGGCGGTGGCCGCCTTGGCCTCGGGCGCCTGCCAGAGGTTCGCGACGGTCGGAGCGGCGATCAGGCCGGCCGAGACGCCGAGGGAGTTCCGGAGGAAGACACGGCGGTTGAGCGTGTGGTGCCCGGCAGATGACGGCATGGAGCGCCGCTCCTTTCGCGGTGGGTTGATCGGGTGCGGGCTGAGCGTGGAACTGACGGATGACCGGTCCATGTCCGGTCGACGACCGGACGGTGATCAGCCGGTGGCCGGTCGGAGGAGAGTACGTGCAAGCGCCAACGCCCCTTCGACCGGGGGCACTTGGAGCACATGCGGTCGCGCGGACGGTACAGCCTCGGCGAGGGCTTCGGCGAATGCCGCGTACAGGGCGGGCCGGGACAGGATCGTCCCGCCGGCCACCACCACGTCGTCGACGGGGACCCGGCGGGCGTCGAGCCGCGCCACGAGCGAGGCGAGCGCGCGGCCCCCGTCCAAGATCACCTGGCGGGCGAGTTCCGAGCCCTCCTCGTCGGCCTCGAACACCTCGGGAGCGTGCCGGCCCCAGTCGGCGGACATCGCCGTGGCGGCCTCCAGGGCCCCGCCGAGCGCCGGCACCTCGCTCACCCCGAAGGAGGCGACGAGCCGGTCGGCGAGCGCGTCGGGTGCCTCGCCCCGGTCGTGTGCGGCCCAGACGGCACGGCATGCCTCCCGGACCAGACCGGCGGCGCCGCCCTCGTCACCGAGAACCGCGCCCCAGCCGCCGACCTGCACCGCCGTACCGTCGGCGGACCGGCCGACGGCCACCGAACCGGTGCCCGCGACCAGTCCCACCCCTTTGTCGAAACCGGCGGCGGGAGCCAGCAGCTCGGCGTCGCCCACCACCAGGCACGGCACCTGAAGCCGTTCCTGGAGGGCGAGACGTATCTCCTCGCACTGCCGGGGCGTCTCGCAGGCATGGGCGCCGACGGCCACGGCGGACGGAGGGGTGTGCGCGGGCAGCACCTCCCCGACCAGCGTGGCCAGCCATGCGGCCGCGGCCGTCCGGTCGTGCGGCCGCCAGCCACGGCTGGTGCGGACGTGGTCGGCGACCGGGTCCGTCCCCGTGACAGCACGGAGATGGGTCTTGGTGCCGCCCACGTCGATACCGACCGCGACGGGCCTTGAGTCCGGCACGTGAGGCCTCTTTCGTCGTTGCGTTGCGATGGGCGCAGCGACGGCTGGGCGAAACCGTGCCTGGACACACAGGGTCTGTGGGGGGTGCTAGGGAAGCCCCGGGACGGGCCTCTGATGGTGCGGTAGGCGAGTACCGCTTGACTTCGTTAGGAAATTAACTAACGAATAAGGGTGCGTCAAGGGTGAGGACGACGGATACCGCACGACCGTGCGGCCGGACGATCGCGGCACGACTGGGGAGACCATGCAACTGAGCGAGAGCGCGCGCGCCGTCTTCGCTGTACTGGCCGCGTCGAGCACCGCCACCCGACCCCAACTGGCCACCGGGGCGCGCCTTTCCAAGCCGACCGTCTCCACCGCCGTGGCCGAGCTGGAGGCCGCCGGGCTCGCCGCGCGCTCCGGCACCCTCACGGGCGGAACGGGCAGGTCAGCGGCCGTTTACGACCTGGGTCTCGCCGCCGGCGCGGTCCTCGCCGTCGACCTCGGCCCGAGCGTCACCAGGGTGCGGGTCTGCGCCCTGGACGGTGCCCTTCTCGCCGAGGGCACCGGACCGCGGGCGGACACCGTCGACGTCGTCGCCAAGGCCCTGGGGCGGCTGTCGGCCGGGGCGCCGCTGCGGGCCATCGTGGTCGCCGTCGGCGACGTCACCACCCAGGGCCGGGAGGGCACGGCCGTGCGGCCCGCGACCGCCAAGGCGGGCCCCATCTTCGACGCCCTGACGGTGGCCCTCCCGCCCGGCGTGCCCGTGCTCGTCGAGAACAACGTGAACTGCGCCGCCCTCGCCGAGCTGCACGAAGGCGCGGCCCGGGGTCGGGACACCTTCGGCTATCTGCGGATCGGCGTCGGCATCGGTCTCGGTGTCGTCATCGGGGGCCAGGTGCTGCGCGGCGCGAACGGCGCCGCGGGCGAGGTGGCCCGGCTGCCCTACCCGTGGGACGCGGACCGGGAGCCCCGCCACGAGGGCCTGGAGGCGCACATAGGAGCGGGTTCCCTGCTGCGGCGGGCGGCGGACGCCTGGCGGGGCGTGGACGGCGTGTGCCCCGACACCGTCGACGGGCTGTTCGCGCTGGCCGACGCGGGACACACCACGGCCCGCGCCGTCGTCGGCCGGCACGCCGCCGACGTGGGCCGACTGGCCGCCGCGGCGACCGCCGTGCTGGACCCCGGCCTGATCGTGCTGGGCGGCGCCGTCGGCTCCAAGGCCCGCCTGCTGCCCGGCGTACGAGCGGAGCTCGCCCGCCTGAGCTGGCCCACCGAGGTCGTGAGCAGTGCGCTCGGTGACAGCGGCACCGTGGTGGGGGCCAGCCGCCTGGCCGTGGCCCGGGGAATCCAAACCGTGACCGGAGGCTCGGGGGTGAAGCATTGACGGACTCCACCGGCATCTGCCAATGTCCGGACAAGCGCTTTCTAAGTCGGCCGGGACGCCGACTTGGGGCGAGCCATCCCGCCCGTACGCGACGTACGGCAACCGCACGAGGGCGTGCCCGTGCGGTGACAGCCAGAGTGGCTGGGGAGCCCGCCCCGCGTGGACGACGCGGCCGGGCGAGGCCGCGCCCGGAGAGCGACGTTTCCTGCAAACTGCACCCGTGCCGCCTAGGTCGGCGCCGTGCTCTGTCCCCATACGACGAAACAAGGGATCAAAGATGACCACTGTGGGTGTGCGGCGCTCAAGCCGACTCGGCCGCGGCGGTACGCGCCGCCTGGTTCCTCTCGCTGCCGGCGTCTCGGCGGCCGCCCTGTTGCTCTCCGCCTGTGGAGGAGGGGAGTCCGACTCGGGCGGTACCTCCAAGTCGCTGACCTTCTGGATCTCCACGGTTCCGGGGCAGGACGCGGGCTGGAAGAAGATGGTGGCGCAGTACGAGAAGGAGACCGGCGTCAAGGTCAAGCTCGTCAACATCCCCTACGAGGGCTACACGACGAAGCTGCGCAACTCCGCGCAGGCCAACTCGCTCCCCGACGTGGCGGCCGTGCCGGCGCTCGACCCGATCTGGTCGAACAAGCTGATCGACCTCAGCGACATAGCCAACAACAAGGCGAACAAGATCAACGCCAACTTCCTGGCCAAGGACTCGTCCGGGAAGGTGCTGTCCATCCCCTCGGACGTCACCGCGTCCGGCATGTTCATCAACAAGTCGCTCTTCGAGAAGGCCGGCGTCGACTACCCGACCTCGCCCGACAAGACCTGGACCTGGGACGAGTTCATCAAGGCGGCGAACGAGGTCCGGGAGAAGACCAAGGCCAAGTACTCCCTGACCTTCGACCAGTCGCCGTCCCGGCTGCGCGCCATGGTCTACGAGATGGGCGGCAAGTACGTCCACGCCGACGACTCCGGCAAGTTCTCGGTGGACGACGCGACCAAGAAGGCCGTGAAGACCTTCGTCGGCTGGAACGACGACAAGACCATGCCCAAGTCGGTGTGGACCAGCGGCGCCGACCCGTCGGCCATGTTCCAGAGCGGTGACGTCGTCGCCTACTGGTCCGGCGTGTGGCAGGTCGCCGCCTACTCGGAGAGCATCACGAAGTTCGAGTGGGCGAGCGTCCCGACCCCGGCCCAGCCGGTGCAGGCCAGTGACGTCAACAGCGGCGGCATGACGGTCGGCTTCAACAACAACGCCGACGCGGCCGCCGCCGCGAAGAAGTTCCTGTCCTGGCTGTACGAGCCCGACCACTACAGGACGCTGTGCGAGACCTCCGGCTTCCTGCCGGTCGAGAGCGGTCTGAACCCGAAGTACCCCTTCAAGTCCGAGGCGGCGCAGGCGGCGTTCAAGCTCTACAACGAGTCCATCCCGCTCTACGACCCGATCTCCGGCTACTTCAACAGCGCGCAGACGAACTGGGTGTTGAAGGGCAAGAGCCTCGCCGAGGACCCGACCAAGACGGAGCTCGGCAAGGCGATCAACGGCCAGCAGTCGTCGGACAAGGCCCTGGAGAACATCGTGGCGGGCTACAACCAGCAGGTCGGCGGCTGAGCGCAGGCCGACAGTCCCGGGCGGCGGGTTCGAGACGCCGCCGCCCGGGCCCCGGGCCCGCGTGATGCCGGGCTCAGGTCCTGAGCCCACCGGAACTCAATCCACCAGCACGGAGTCAGGAAGATGACCAAACGCGCCTCGGCCGTGTCCGCGAGCCCGCCCAGGAGACGCAGCAAGTACACCCTTGCGCCGCTCGTGCTCATCGCGGCCAATGTCGTGCTCTTCTCGCTGTTCTTCGTCTGGCCGGCGGTGATCGGGCTCGTCTACTCCTTCACCAACTACACAGGCGTGGGGGCGTTCCAGTTCATCGGACTGGACAACTACGACAACCTGCTCGGGGACTCCACCTTCTACGACGCGCTGACCCGGACGCTGCTGTACACCGTCCTCTTCGTCCCGTTGAACTTCGTGGTCTCGCTGCTCGCCGCCAACCTGGTGGTGAGCAAGCACGCCAAGGGCGGGTCGGTCGCCCGTGTCCTCTTCTTCATCCCGTGGCTGCTGTCGCCCATCGTCGTGGGTGTCCTGTGGCGGTGGATGTTCGGTGAGAACTTCGGACTGGTCAACTACGTCATCGAGAAGTTCGGCGGAGACGCCGTTCCGTGGCAGTCGAACGCGGACCTCTCGCTGCTCGTGGTGGTGATGGCGTCGGCCTGGGCCTGGACGGGCTTCACCATGCTGCTGTTCATCGCGGCGATCAAGAACGTGCCGGTGTCGTACTACGAGGCCGCCTCGCTCGACGGCGCCGGCCCCTGGCGCCAGTTCTTCAGCATCACCCTGCCGAGCATCGCGCCCACCTCGTTCATCGTCATCCTGCTCAACACGATCAACGCGATGAAGGAGTACCCGGTGTTCGTCGCCCTCAACAACGGCGGACCCGGCACGTCGAACAACCTGCTGGTGCAGTACATCTACGAGACCGGCTTCAAGCGGGGCCAGATCGGCTACGCGAGCGCCGCGTCGTTCGTGCTCATGCTCATCCTGATGGCCGTCGCGATCATCCAGCTGATCGTCAACCGGCGGGTGGAGAACCGATGACAACCACAGACATCCCACGCCCGGTCGACGCCGGATCCGGTCGGACCGTCTCCAAGAAGCCGCCCCGCCGCGGGGGCCGCGGCGGTCTCCGGCAGGCGGTGTCCGCGACGACCCTGCTGTGGATCCTGGCGTGCCTGTACGGGCTGCCGGTGCTGTGGTTCGTCCTCAGCTCCCTCAAGCCGGCCGGCGACCTGTTCTCCGTTCCGCTGACGCTGATCCCGCAGGACCCCACGCTGTCGGGATTCAGGGCGGCGTGGGACAGCGCCAACTTCTCCCAGTACTTCATCAACACCACCATCGTGTGTGTGATCACGACGATCCTCACGGTGGGGGTGAGCTGCTGCACCGGGTACGCGTTGGCCAAGTACGACAACAGATGGCTCAAGGCCTTCTTCCTCTGCATCCTGGCCACCACGATGCTGCCGGGCGAGGTCATGCTCGCCCCGTCGTTCCTGGTGGTCCGCGACCTCGGCCTCTACAACTCGTTCGCCGGCATCATCCTCCCGGCCGTGCTCACCGCGACCGGATGCTTCATGTTCCGCCAGTTCTTCCTGACGGTTCCCGACGAACTCGTGGAGGCCGCGCGCATCGACGGCGCACGTGAGCTGTCGATCTTCCTGCGGATCATGGTGCCGATCTCCCGGCCCATCATGCTCACCCTCGCCATCCTGTCCTTCCAGTGGCGGTGGAACGACTACATCTGGCCGCTGCTGATGCTGAACGACCCCAACAAGTTCACCGTGCAGATCGGCATCCAGAGCATCGTCGGCGCGCAGAACATCAACTGGTCGGTCCTGCTGGGCGCCTCGGTGATCTCGATGATCCCGCTGATCGCCGTCTTCCTGGTCTTCCAGCGCTACGTCATGAACGCCGACATCAACGCCGGACTGAAGGACTGACCTTGACCGTGCCGCTCGACCACGAATTCGTGCGCGCGGCGGCCCGCGCCGCCGACGGGTCGGCCGACCCGTCGGCGGAGTTCATCGAGCCGCACCGCGCCCTGGCCCGGCGGGTGAAGACCCTGGTCGCGGGGTACCGCTCGCCGGAGTCGGCCCTGCACGGCAGCGAGCGGGCCGTCGCTGCCGCGCTGACCCACCTCCGTGCCCTGCGGTCCGTGCAGACGGCCTCCGGCCTCTTCGCGGGCGGCGACAACGTCCAGTCACCGCCGGACTCCGCGTTCACCGTCAACGACGTGTGCGACGCGCACGTCCTCGCCGCGGGCGCGGGGCCCGCACTGGCCGACGTCACGGCGGCGCTCGCCGAGATCGCGGACGCCGCCACCGGCGGTCTCCTGACGGGTGGGGTGCACACCCCGAACCACCGCTGGGAACTGAGCGCGGCGCTCGCCCGTCTGCACCGGTCGTTCCCCGACGACCGGCTGCTCGCCCGCGCCGAGGAGTGGCTCGCCGAGGGCGTCGACATCGACGCGGAGGGCCTGTACTCGGAGCGCAGCGCCGTCTACGCGTCCATCGTGACCAACCCGGCGCTGCTGTTGCTGGCCGAGGTGCTCGGGCGTACCGACCTGGTGGACGCCGTCGAACGCAACCTCACCGCGACCCTGGACCTGATCAGGCCGGACGGCACGGTGGAGACGGTCCACTCGCGCCGCCAGGACCAGAGGCTGTCGTTCGCGCTGTGGCCCTACCTGCCGCACTACCGGCTGCTCGCGATCCGCTCCGGCCGGGGCGACTTCGCCCGCGCGGCCCGCCTGGCGGCCGCCGACGGTATCCACGACCCCGACCTGCTCGCCCAGACCCTCCTCACCCCGGACCTGTGCCGCGCCCTGCCGGCTCCGGACCCGGAGACACTCCCGCGCCACCGGTACCTCGCCACCGCACGCCTCGCCGCACACGCCTCGCCCACCGCGCACACGGTGGTGTACGGCGGCTCGGACGTGCCCGAGCACCGCCGCGTCCGCTCGGGCCTCGCCTGCAACCCCACCTTCCTGCGCCTGTTCGCCGGCGACGCCGTCCTCGACGCGGTCCGTCTCTCACGCGGGTTCTTCGACCTGGGCCCCTTCCGCGCCGCCGACATGCGACAGCTCACCGACGGCCGGTACGAGCTCACCCAAACCCTCACGGCCGCCTACTACCAGCCGCTCCCGGCGGACCGGCGACGGGACGACGGCGCGTACCGGCTGGTCGACGACGGACGTTTCTCGGCCTCCATGGCCTTCCCCAACCGGCCCCGCGACGAGGTCTCCCACACGACCCGCGTCGAGGTGGACCTGCGGGACGACGGCGTCGACCTGCGGATCGACATCAGCGGACCCCGGGTGCCCTGGGCCCTCGAACTGACCTTCCGGCCGGGCGGCGTGGCAGAGGGCGCCGAACCGATCGGCGACGGACGCTGGTGCCTGACGACCGGACCGATGACCTACCGCGTCGGAGACGACGAGATCAGGGTCGAGGCCGCCGTCGAGACGGGCGAACCGCTCGCCGGACCGGACCGGAGCGACGTATTGCGCTACGACCCCGGGCAGGACTACACCGTGGTCGGCGGCACCGACGCGACGACCGGCAACCGCGTCTGCCTCGGCGGACTCGGCCCGCACACCCTGACCCTCGCTCTGCGTGCCCGCCGGGCCGCCCCCGCCGGGTGACCCGATGAACCACACCATGGCCACCACAGGCATGAAGGACTGATCCCCGTGCACCCCACGTCCCCTCCCGTGCATCTCCCGCGCCAGCTCCACCCGCTGCACGATCTGCCGGACAGCCCCGAGGCGTACGACGCGGTCCTCGCCGACGTCGTCGAGCAGGCCCTGGAGCGGATCACGCCCGGGGGCAACCTCGAACACCCCGACTGCGTCGACGACATCGGCGACACCTCCCTCGGCATCACCTCCCTGCTGGCCCTCGCCTGGCAGCGCACCAAGGACCCACGCCTGCCCGAGGCGGTCGGCCGCAGCACGGACTTCCACCTCCGGGAGCGCGTCTTCACCGACGACAACCCCGGCTACCCGAACCTCCGGGTCCGCGACTCCGGCTTCCCGTACGCCCGTTACACCCTGGCGCCCGGCGACCACCCCATCGGCGACTGGCCGAGCACCGTCTGGGCGCTGCTCCAGGCAGTCAACCTGCTCGACCTCGCCGACGGCCTCCTCACCGACGAACAGATCCACGCCCTGCGGGAGACGAGCCTCGGCTACTGGCGCTGGCTCACCGAGGCGACCTTCTTCAACCCGCAGGAGGCCGGCAACCAGGCCATCGGCTGCGTCGTCGGCGGCCTGATGCTGGCCCGCCACCTTCCCCCCGAGGACGGCAGGCGGATCCGCGAGCAGGCCATCGCCCTGTACGTCGAGGAGATCCGTGCCCACCGGGTACGTGACCGGGGCGCCCTCCTCCCGCCCGAGCACGGCGGCGCCTACGACAACAACTACGGCCCGATCTCCCTGTCCTTCCTCGCCCAGGCCCACCTGGTGAGCGGCGAGCAGATCTTCGCCGAGGACGGGGAGGCGGTCGCCCGCTACATCGACGCGCGCCTCACGGTCGGCGGTTTCGACAACGGCGGCCCTCGCTACAGCGAGCAGCACTCCGGCTTCGAGTCCGTGCTCGGCCTGCGCTACTTCGGCCACCGCGTCGGCGCCGACCTGGGCCGCTATCGGGGCGACACCCGATGGGGCCGGCACGCGGTCAAGCCGGACGGCGGGGTCGACGGCCACTTCGCGTGGATGCTCATCTGGCAGATCCAGGACACCACGCCCTGGCACCGCACCCCGTCCACCGATCCGGTCAGGCACCAACTGCGCGCCGGACGGGTCTCGGTCGCCTTCGACTCGAGGATGACACCCGCCCTGGTCGAGGCCGACGGAACGTACTTCCTCCCCGCCGCCGTCAACCGCCAGCACGGCTTCGGACCGGTCGTCGACGGCTTCCTGCTCTGCCGCCCCATGGGCGAGACCCGGGTCCGGGACGTCAGCGCCCACGGCCTGACGGCCAAGCTCGTCACCAAGCCCGTCGTCACCCGCGACCACGTCCTGCGGCACGTCCGGTCCCTGTACGTCACCGACGGCACCCGGCTGTGGACCACGGTCGCCGTCGAGCGCCTGCCCGGGGAGCCGTACCTCCTCGCCGGACTGCCGTACGTGGCGGACAGCGCCGAGGGCCTGCGCCGGATCGCGGACGCCGACGTCGCCTCCGCCGGGGACCTGTGGCTGACCCATCCGGCCGCCGAGGGCCCGGAGTTCTTCGACGCCCGCGCCGACACCACCCAGGAGAGCGCCGCCTTCGCCCTCGCCGCCGATCCCCGCGGCTACGGCAACCCCGACGAGGGCTGGTCCCACCTGGTCGCCTCCACGGCCGTCGAGGCCACCCCCGCGCCGGACGCGCCGGACGACCTCAGCGTCTTCGCCGTCCGCTACGGCGGCTCCGGCGAGGTCTTCGACCCCGCCTTCGACCGTGTCGCGGAGGGGCTGAGGGTCCGCACGGAGGCCTTCACCGCCGTGATCGGCGATCCGGCGGGCGACCACCGGGGCGAACCGACACTGACCCTGCGAGTCTGACCTCCGCGGCCCCACCACGGACCCCACGAGCCGGCAGCCCGACGTTCCTGACGACGTCGGGCTGTCTCGTTCCCCGGCCCGCCCCTACGCTCCCGCGTCCACCGCGGGCATCGCCGACCCCGGCACGATCAGGTCCGCGTACGGCCTGGTCGACGCCACCAGCTCCGCGTTGCGCTCGTCCGTACGCAGCACCCAGTCGACCGCCTCGTCGTGCCCCTTGCCGAACTCCTCGTGCCGGGCCACCAGACGACGGACGCGTTCGGCCTCGTCGAGGTCGCAGAACCACACCTCGTCCAGGTGGGAGCGGACCCGCGACCAGGGCCCCCCGTTCACCAGCAGGTAGTTCCCCTCGGTGACGACCAGACGCGCGGACGGCGGGACCGGGATCGACCCCGCGATCGGCTGCTCCAGGGTCCGTTCGAACCCCGGCGCGTACACGACGTCGTCCTCGTCACCCCGCAACCGCTCCAGCAGGGCCGCGTACCCCGCCGCGTCGAACGTGTCCGGCGCGCCCTTGCGGTCCCGGCGGCCCAGGCGGTCCAGCTCCACGTCGGCCAGATGGAAACCGTCCATGGGGACATGGGCGACCCAGGGCTCGCCGCCTCCGTTGAGCTCCCGGGTCAGCCGCTCGGCCAGAGTGGTCTTCCCCGCGCCGGGGCCGCCGGCGACACCGAGGAGGGCACGACGGTCGGGGCGGACCAGGGCGGCGGCACGACGCAGCAGGTCGTCGAAGGTGACAGGCATGGGGAAGACGGTAGACCCGCCCGGCGTACTCGCGCCCGGACCGGGCAGACGACCCTTGCTGTCATCGGAAAGTGAGCGAAGCGGAAGGTGCCCATGCGTGCGAGACCCTGGTCGGAGCCGGACGGCGACGACGAGGCGGTGCGGGAGGAACTGGCGCGACTGCGCGCCGAGGTACGGCAGCTGCGCACCCGGATGGAGGGCCGCCCGCCGGTCGCCCAGGCCCAGGGCATGCTGCGGGAGCGCTACGCCCTGCCGGACGCCGAGACCGCGTTCGCGCTGCTCCAGCGGGCCTCACAGCAGTACAACGTCAAGCTGCGCACCCTCGCCGAGTCGGCCGTGGGCGCGCCACGTCCCGATGACCGCGGCGCGCTGTGGTTCCCCGGCCGGGCCCGGCACGCCGAGCCGGCCCTGAGCTTCGATGAGGAACAGGACCGTCGCGCCGGACGCGGCAACCGGAGCCGCGTCCTGACCGCCGTCCTCAGCCAGACCCTCGCCATCGTCGACACCGACATGGGCAACGTGCAGATCGCCGACCGCACCGAGGGCGGACTGCGCATCGAGCGGCACACGGGACACACACCGGACTTCGTCGACTTCTTCGCGTATGTCGGGGACGAGGGCACCTCCTGCGCCAAGGCCGCGCGGGAGGTCGCCCAGGTGACCGTCGAGGACGTGGCGACGGACGCGGTGTTCAGCGAGGACGCCCGCTCCGCCATCCTCCACGCGGGCAGCCGGGCGTGCCACAGCGTGCCGCTCATCACCGCCTCCGGGCTCTGCGTGGGCATGGTCTCCGCCCACTTCGAGCGCCCGCTGAAGGGGCTGACGCGAGCTCAGCTCAAGGCGTTGGCCGTCGCCGGCGCCGAGGCGGGCGAGTGGCTGGCCTGGTACGACCGGACCGTCGTCCTGGACGCTCTCGAACACCTCCACGCCCTCGGCCGTGCCCACCGCGGCGGCAGCATCAGTCGCCGGTGAGAGCCATGACGGACACGACCCGCCCGACCACGTCGACCGGAGCGACCGACCACGGCGAGCGGGTCACCCTCGACGGGGACACACCCCGGCGCCTTGACATCCCGTCCCCGAAACGGCCCGGCCCGGCGCCGGGCCAGCCCCCGCACCGGCGCCCGGGCCGCCACCGGGGCCGAGCGGGCTGAGTCAGCCGCAGAAGGCGGACTCCAACGTGCGGTTCACCGTCGCGTACACGGTGCCGTTGTTCGACGTGTTGGCGAACGAGGTCACGCTGCGCTTGCCGTTCTTCGAGGTGAACGCCCAGGTGTAGTAGCCCTGCACGGTTCCTGTGTGCCCGTACACCGAGACCCCGCACGACAGGTCGCGCCGACGCAGTCCCAGGCCGTACGCCTGGGTGCTGTTGACCGGCGTCCACTTCAGCATCTCCTTCAGCCGGGCCGCCGAGGTGAGCTTGCCCTGCACCAGCGCGGACATGAACTTGTTCAGATCCTTGGCACCGGAGACCAGACCGCCCGCGCTCTGCGCCCACGACGTCGTCTGCAACGTCGAGTCGATCTTCTTCCCGGTGGAGTCGGCGGTCATGTAACCGCGCGAGTGCTTGCCGGGGATCGTGTTCTTCGGGTGGACGTAGAACGTGTCCGCCAGCTTCAGCGGTGTGATGATCCGGTCCTGGTACGCGGTCGCCACCGGCTTCTTGGTGAGCTTCTCGATGAGCATGCCCGCGACCACGAAGCCCGCGTTCGAGTACGCGTAGGACGCGCCCGGCTTGTTGGTGAGCGGCTTGGCGAGCGACAGGTCCATCAGCTGACGGTAGGTGAACACCTTGTTCCGCACGTTCTCGAACCCCGCCACGCTGGGGGAGAAGAGGGTGTTGGCGTAGTCGTACAGTCCGCTGCGGTGGCTGAGCACATGGCGCACGGTGATCTTCTTGTCGGGCAGCAGTCCCGGCAGATACGTGTTGACGGAGGTGTCGAGCTTGATCCTGCCCTCGTCGACCAACTGCAGCAGGACCACCGCCGTGAACGTCTTGGTGACGCTGCCGACCCGGATGCGGTCCCCGGTGCCGAGGGCCCGCTTGGTGGTCCGGTCCGCGACGCCCTCCGCCAGGTGGTGCACCTTGCCGTTGTCGTCGATCCTCGCGAACGCGCCCGGCGCTCCCTGTGACAGCGCCGTGCGCAGCGTTTTTCGCAGCTCGGTCGTGTCGGGCCCCGCCGCCGGGGCCGCGTGGGCGGGGACCGTCAGCAACGACAGCACGACCGCGCCCAGCGTCGCCACACCCGTGCCCACCGTTCTCGAAACCATCTGATGCATCTCCTGTCACCCGCCGTCATCGACAGGGTGCATTGGAGTGGAGTGGTAACGGAGAGTCAAGTAGCCAGGTGCGGGGGCGAGTTGCCCGACTCGAAAGAGGGACAGTCGGGGGAGATCGGTTTCATCCGCCGAAGAGCTGGGTCCAGTAGGTTCCGGCCGCGCCGCCTCCGGCGAAGCCGATACCTATATGGGTGAAGCCGGGTTTGAGGATGTTCGCCCGGTGGCCGGGGCTGTTCATCCAGCCGCGCACCACCTCGGCGGCGGATCGCTGACCGCAGGCGATGTTCTCGCCGATGGAGCGGCGGGTGGAACCGGCCGCCGCCGCGCGGTGCCAGGGTTCGCGGCCGTCGGGGGATGTGTGGGAGTAGAAGGCCCTGGCCACCATGTCGGCGCTGTGCGCCTGGGCGGCGGTGGTGAGAAGGGGTCGGGGAGTGGGGGCAGGCCGGCCCCGGCCCGTTCGGAGTTGGTGAGGGTGATGACGTCGGTCGTGGTCCGGCGGAGGCCGTCGGAGGAGAAGGGGTGGGCCCAGAGGGCCGTCCAGAAGACGGTGCCCGAGCGGGGGTCCGTGGCCTGGCCGAGGCCCGTCTCGCTCCAGGAGGGTTCGCGCAGGGTGCGTCCGGCGTCAGGGTCGGAGCGGCAGTAGTCCACGAACTCGGCGGGGGTGCGGGGGCCGGAGACCAGGTGTTCGCCGATGGTGAGGTAGGCGTAGCCGGTGGTGGTGACGCGCTGGTGGACGGAGACGCCGTCCTTGCCTTCGGCCGCGAGGCGGCGCTGGGCGGCCATCGCGGTGGCGTGGGCCTGGGCGGCGGCCGAGAGGCGGGCGTCGGCAGAGACGGGGCGAGAACCAGCCGTGGCTCGGGTGGCGTTGACCAGGTCGAGGTAGTGGGTGAGGGGGAGGTGGGGGCCGTGCGCTTGTGGGCCGAGTGCGCGTCGGTGAGGGCTCGTCGCGCAGTTCCCCGCGCCCCTGGAGCGGCGCTTGTGCGGGCGCCTCCTCTTCCAGCACCTCCACCCCGAAGTCCCTCGCCACCCCCGCCAGTCCGTCCGCGTAGCCCTGGCCCAGGGCCCGTAGCTTCCAGACCGGCCCCTTGCGGTACAGCTCCGCCAACAGAAGTACCGTCTCGCGGATGGGTCTCGGTGGGGTGAAGCGGGCGAGCGGGCGGCCGTCGGGGGCGGTGACGAGCAGGGTCGGGGCGGGCAGGTGGCCCAACGGCGTGTCGGGAACGGACGGGCTGATCGCGAGGGTGAGACGAGTGGCGCCGGGGCGCAGGCTCGGTGGGTTCACCGTCAGCGTGTCTCCGGACAGTCGGGCGCCGGGGGCCGTCGGCTGGTTGTAGAAGACGAAGTCCGCGTCCCCGCGGACCTTGCCGGTGTCGTCCGTGACGAGGGCGGAGACGTCGAAGGGGCCCGGCACCCTGATCGTCAGGGGGCCGGTCGGCAGAGGGGTGTTGCTCCCGGGTACCAGCTCGTTCATCGGTGCCGTCCGTCGCAGTGACCGTCAGCCCGACAACGTCTCATCCCCGCAGGGCGGTTCCCGTGCCCTCCTGCCGCTCCATGGCCGCCAGGGCGTCCTGGCGGCCGGAACGCATGGACCTGATCGCCAGGAGCAGGACCCCGATGTCGTCCAGGTAGACCGGGTCGGGGACCAGGTCGGTCGGCAGGACGAGATAGAGCACGGCGCCCCAGAAGACCCACTTGGGGCCGGTGGGGAGTCCGGCGCGGCGCAGCTCGCGCCGGGTGCGGACGAGCCGGAGGAGCAGCCAGACGGCCGCTCCGAGAAGAGCGGCCGCGACCACCGCGACCGCGACGATCACCCACGTCCAGGAATCCATCGGTCCCGCCCCTCTGTCGGGCCGGGCGGTCCGCCCGGCCGGTGCCTGTCCATCGTCTTCCCCCCTGGGACGCGGTGTACCGCGACGCGCGGGGGAGGGGCGGGTCAGTGCGAGGCGCGGGCCAGGTTGTGGTCGACGAGGGCCTGGCTGACGGCCCGGATGGAGCGGGCCATGTGGTTCAGCTGCATGACCTCGGCGGCGTACATCTTGATGGTGTGCTCGATGACCGACTCGGACATGCCGAGGCTGGGCAACTCGGAACGGGCGGTCTGCAGGGCGGTGCGGGCGACCCGGATCTCGTGCTGGACCTGGATCTGCGCGTGGCGGGCGAGCAGCACGGGGTGGCGCATCATCGCCGGGTAGGAGCCGTAACGGGCCGGTACCAGCTCGCGCAGCCACTTGGCCGCGGACCTCTCCCAGTCGTAACTGCCCGGTGTCTTGACCTGACACGGCCAGTCCGTGCGGAGGGGCGAGGAGGTGAGGGCCATGTTCAACGCTCCGGTCTTGCATCGACGCCATTGTGTGCAACGGGTGTGGAGTCTGGGCGGCCCCGGCATAGGGGATGGCCGGGGCCGCCTCACCCGGGGCGCCGTGCGGGTAGGAGCGGACGGACCCGGGTGGACGGCGTGCCCCGGAGTCCCCCGGGTCACGATCCGCGAGCAGTATTTATATATACCGATGAGTTTGCAAGGGCATGAAAAAATTCATGCCGGTAAAGCGGTGAATAATCCCCTGCTGTCCGGACCAGACCGGGGCGAACGGGATCAGTCCCGCAGGAAGAACTGGTGCTGCTCCGAGACCTGCTCGTACGCCTCCAGGCGGGCCTGGGTGCGCTCCGGGTCGGCGTCGGTCATGGCCTGGAGCAGGGCGGAGGACATCATCACGGGCGCCGCGTAGGAGTCGAAGACCAGGCGTGAGCCGGTGCCCGTGGCGAAGACGGCGTCCGCCTCGTCCGCGAGCGGCCCGAGCGCCAGATCGGTCACCAGGGCCACCCTGAGGCCGGCGCCGTGGGCGACCCGCAGCGCGGTCAGGGTCTCCTGCGCGTGCCGGGGCATGGAGAACGCCAGGACCCAGGTGCCCCCCGCCTCGCGGGACTGCAGCAGCGCGTCGTACGCGACCGTGCCGCCCTTCGTCACCAGCCGGACGTCGGGGTGGATACGGCGGGCGGCGTACGCGAAGTACTCGGCGAGCGCGCCGGAGATCCTGAGGCCGAGGACGGTCAGCGGGGCCGAGCGGGACAGGGCACGGCCGATCTCGATCACCTGGTCGGGGTCGGCGAAGTCGCGCCGCAGGTTCTCCAGGTTCTCGATCTCGGCGTCCACGGCGGCCTGCAGTTCGTTGCTGCGGTCCGCCGCGGAGAGCGTCGGGGCACTGCCGAGGGTGGCGAGCGCGATGGCCTGGAGCCGCTCCCGCAGCGCGGGGTAGCCGCTGAAGCCGACGGCGGCCGCGAACCGGGTCACCGAGGGCTGGCTGACGCCGACCCGTTCCGCGAGATCGGTGATCGACAGAAACGCGGCCTCGGTGATGTGCTCGATCAGGTACTGGGCGATCCGCCGCTGCCCCGGGGAGAGGCGGGGCCCGTCGAACAGCTCCCTGAGCCGGGACGTGGGCGACTGCTCGGTGTCCGCGGCCGTCCGCCCCGACGTGATCGCTGATGCCTGCGCACGTGCCTGCTGCGGCGATGGCACCCGCGCGCCTCCTTCGTCTCCCACGAGCACTCAACATAGCCCACGGCCCGCGCGATGCCGGGCGGATCCCGCGACCTGCGAGAACCCCGTTTCGGGCACACCATGGGGGTACCCGGGGTACCCGCACCCTGTCGTCCACACGAGGGAGAAGGCTCGTGACCCTGCCCAGCCTGCCCGTGTCCCAGGTGGAGGTCGTGCTCTGCGACTGCTCCGCCCAGGACGCCGAACGCGTCTTCGCCTGTCTGCGCGCCCACTTCGAGTCCGACCGGCGCCCCGACGACCCTCCGCACGAGACCGGCACCGACCGGCCCACGATGTGGACCGGCATGTACGACACGGCCGCCGCCGTCACCACCGGCGCCGACCGGCACCCCGAGCCGCCGTCCGCGCCCGTCACGGTCGAGGTCCAGGGCAGCCCGCCGGCCGTACGGCTGCTGCGGTCCGCGCTGGAGGAGGAGTACGCCGTGCGTCAGGTCGGCGTCGAGGCCGGTGACCAGGAGGTCCAGCTCCAGCTGCGGGTCGAGGGCGGGAGGGGCGGGGCTGATGACGACTCTGGGGGTGGGCAGCGGGCGCGCGGCACGGGGTTCGGTGACCGAGGGTGCGGCCCGCGCGGGACTGACGGCACGCGGTGTCATCTATCTGCTGGTCGGGGCGCTGGCCCTGCAGATCGCGTTGGGCGGTAGTTCGGAACAGGCGGACCGGCAGGGCGCCCTGGAGGAGATCTCCGAGAAGCCGCTGGGTTCCGCGATGCTGTGGGCCCTGGGCATCGGGCTGGTGGGCATGGCGCTGTGGCGGCTGTCGGAGGCCGTGTTCGGGGCGGCCGGCCCCGACGGCCGCAAGTGGACCAAGCGGCTCGCGTCCGCGGCGCGCTTCGTCTTCTACGCCTTCGTCGCCTACTCGGTGCTGACCTTCGCGGCGGGCGGTGGCAGCGGCGGAGGAGGCGGCGGTTCCAGCGACGAGCAGTCCCGGGACGTGACGGCCCGCGCGCTCGAACTCCCCGGCGGCCAGTGGCTCGTGGGCGCGGCGGGTCTCTGCGTGATCGCCGCGGGCGGCTGGATCGGAGTACGGGCCGCGATGCGCTCGTACCACAAGCACCTCCGGCTCGGAGAGATGTCACGGCGCACGCGCCGCCTTGTCGACGTCACGGGTGTGGCCGGCGGGGTCGCCCGCGGCCTGGTCTTCGCCACGGCCGGTGTCTTCGCCGTGCGTGCCGCTGTCGAGTACGAACCCGACAAGGCCAAGGGGCTCGACGACACCCTGCGCTCCTTCGCCGACTCCCCCGCGGGCCCGGCGCTGCTGGCCTGTGTCGCGGTCGGGCTGGTCCTGTTCGGGCTGTTCTCGTTCGCCATGGCGCGCTGGCGCAAGGTGTGAGGCACGTCAGGAGAGCGAGCCGGCCGGAGAGCGGGGCGTACCGTCTCCGGCCGGATGCCCGATTCGCTCACGGGAACAGTCGGTCGAGGAAGGCGTTCCCGTAGACCCGGTGCGGGTCGAGCCGGTCCAGGACCTCCCGCGCACCGGCCCAGCCCGGCCCCGCGCCGTCGTCGAAGGACGCCGGTACGACCGTGCCGAGCACCTCCTCGTCGCGCCAGGCGGCCTCGTCCGTGTAGCCCCAGCGAGGTCCGCAGGACGTAGGCGTCGCTGCCGGCGTCCCACACCACCGCCGTCAGCGACAGCACGAGATTGCTGAGCGAGCCGTACGTGTGACCGGACGGCCGTGTCTCCCCGGCCGCGGGTACGGCCGTGCCGTGCGCGTCGACCGCGAGGGCGCCGCCGAGGGAGAGGCCACCGGGCGCGGGGCAGGCGGTCACTCCGAGGCCGTGGCCCTCCAGGAAGGTCAGCAGCGCTTCCAGCGAGGCGCCGGAGCCCGCCCGGACGGCGGCCGGCTCGGTGGACTCCAGGGCCATGGCGGTGAGGTGCGTGGTCGTGTCGACGAGCAGCACCGGGGCGTCCGCGTCGGTGCCAGGGGTGATCGTCAGGGGCGACCAGCCGTGGGAGTGGCCGCGTGCGCGGACCGTCCAGCCCTGCCGCCGTGCCCAGTTGACGACCGCCACCACCTGCTCCGCGTCGGCCGGCGCGCACGCCCACAGGCCGGACGCGGTGATCTCCCCGTCCCAGTTGCGGTACACCGACCTGTACAGCTCGACGTCCGCGGGGAAGCCGGGCAGTTCGGCCGCGGCGGCGGCAGGGTCCCGGCGGACGAGCTGCGGGGCGAGGGCGAGGGCGGCGGTGCCGAGGAGGAAACCCCGGCGGGAGGTTGCTGAGGAGTCGGTCACGGTGATCACGCTAGGCCGGACATGGGCACAAGTGACCGATCCGCCATCTGGATTCACTCGTGCGAGTGAAGCCCCGGAGGGGTGGGCCAGGGCGGCGAGGTCACGGCACCATTCAGGGAAGGGGACATCGACCGACCGGGAGGACCTGTGACCGAGGTACACGGCAGCCAGGGCCGAGGCCGCGACGAGACCGAGGACGAGCGGGCCGACCGCCGCTGGACCGACCTCATCCAGGAGGTACGGGTCGCCCAGACCGGCGTGCAGATCCTGTTCGGCTTCCTGCTCACCGTCGTCTTCACCTCGCGTTACGAGGACCTGCCGCAGACCGATAAGACCATCTACATCGTCACCGTCGTCCTCGGCGCCGCCACCACCGGCGCCCTGGTCGGCCCCGTCTCCTTCCACCGGATGGTCGCCGGACGCCGTATCAAGCCCGCCGCCGTCGAGTGGGCGAGCAGACTGACCGTCGTCGGTCTGATCCTGCTCCTTGCCACGATGACGGCGGCGCTGCTGCTGGTCCTGCGCGTGGCCACCCACGACGAGTACGTGCCGTGGCTCGTCGGCTGCGTGGTCCTCTGGTACCTGCTGTGCTGGGTCGCCCTCCCGGCCTGGATCCGCCGCCGCTACTCCGGCGACGAGCCGGGGCGTCGTCACACCCGCGAGTGACGTCCCCGGTGGCGTGATTGGCGGTGTTGCCCGTGGGCCGCGTGGTGCGCGAGCGTGCCATGTCATGGACCGTGACCAGAGTCGCCCCACCCCACCCCTGACCCGCCGTCAGCTCCTCGCCGCCACCGGTGCCACGGGGCCGCCGCGGTCATCGGCGCCGTCGGTCCGGCCGCCCCCGCGGCCGCCCGGCCCCGTACCGCCGACGCGGCCCTCTCCCTCACCTTCACCCGGGCCACCAACGGCTCGGCGACCCTCGCACCCGCCGGCGACACACTGATCGCCGAGGCCCAGAGCGGCCTGTGGTCGCTTCCGCGCGGCGGCGGCCAAGCGGTCCCCCTCACCCCGGCCGGCCTCGAACCCAACCGGCCCACCCACTCCCCGGACGGCGCTCTCGTCGCGTTCTGCGCCTACCAGGGCGGCGGCTTCCACCTGTGGACCATGCGCCCCGACGGCTCCGACCTGAGGCAGCGCACCGACGGCCCCTGGGACGACCGGGCACCGGCCTGGTCGCCCGACGGCACCCGGCTCGCCTTCGGCTCCGAGCGCGGCGGCGACCCCGACGCCCCCTTGGGCGGAAGCCCCTACCGCATCCACGTCCTGCACCTCGGCACCGGCGCCGTCACCCCCGTCACCGGCCTGCCCGACCAGGACGGCCCCCTCCAGGACGGCCCGTGGGAGGACTTCGACCCCACCTGGTCACCGGACGGCACCCGGCTTCTGTTCGTGCGGGCCAAGGTCGTCACCACCGGCACCACCCCCACCGTCGAGTCCCGCACGATCGCCGCAGTGGCCGCCGACGGCAGCGGGGCGGTGACCGTCGAACACACCGAGACCGCCGCCGCG
Source organism: Streptomyces sp. MNU76 (assembly GCF_020982545.1). Taxonomy (GTDB): domain Bacteria; phylum Actinomycetota; class Actinomycetes; order Streptomycetales; family Streptomycetaceae; genus Streptomyces. The sequence goes on from NZ_JAJKLK010000026.1 coordinate 180,938, forward strand.
CAGGTCATGACCCCCGCTCTCGCCGCCGACGGCCGTCTCGCCCACCTGCGGACCACGGCCTCCCCGAACGGCTCCTGCACCCTCGTCGTCGACGGGCGAGCCGTCCCGGTCGACGGCGACCTCGCGCCCGTGCCGCCCCGCTGGACGGCCGACGGCCGACTGCTGGTCACGCTCGACGGCGCCTTCACCCTCGTACGCCCCGAGGAACCCGCGGAGCCGGAGGAGATCCCCTTCGAGGGCGTCCTCCCGGTGGACCGGCCGCGCTACCGCGTCAAGGAGTACGACCTCGGCCAGGAGCGGGTTCGCCCCGTGCGCGGCATCCACCTGCCCGCGCTGTCGCCGGACGGCCGCAGCATCGCCTTCGCCGCCCTCAACTCGCTCTGGTTGGCAGGCACTTCGGGCGGTCGCCGACCGAAGCGGTTGCGCGAGTCGCCGGCCACCCGCACCCTGCTCGCGCCCTCCTGGGCACCCGACGGACGCTCGCTCGTCTACGCCGACGACCGCGACGGACTGCTCGGTGTCTACCGACACGATCCGGCCACCGGCGAGGAGACCGCCCTCGCGACCGGCGGCCGGGTCATGCCCGCCCTCTCGCCCGACGGCGAGCGGCTCGCGTGCCTCGACATGGTCGGCCGGCTCGTCGTCCGGGACCTGGCGAGCGGTGCGGAACGCGTCCTCGTGGCACCGCTCGGCGGCGGCGGCATCCCCGGCAGACCGAGCTGGTCGCCCGACGGCCGCCACCTCGCACTGTGCGATCGCAACCGTCTGGGCGCCCGCTTCCGGGAGGGCTACAACCTGATCCGGGTCGTCGACGCCACGACCGGCGCCGACCGGCTGCACACGGTCGCGCCCCACACCTCCATCGCCGACCGCTACGACTCCGGGCCCGTCTGGTCACCCGACGGGCGCTGGATGGCCGTGATCGTCGAGTCCGCGCTCTGCCTGCTGCCCGTCACCCCCGACGGCACCCCGCGCGGCAGACTCCGCACCCTCACCACCGAACCCGCCGACCACCCCACCTGGTCCGGCGACTCCAAAACCCTGCTCTACCAGTCCGGCACCCGGCTCCGCCTGATCGACGTCTCCGGCGATCACGCCCGCACCGTCCGCGTGCCGCTCGACCACACCCGGCCCACCCCCGCCGACATCGTCGTCCACGCGGGGCAGATGTGGGACGGCACCGGCGAGACGGTCCGCGACGACGTCGACATCGTCGTACGCCGCGGCCGGATCACCGCCGTCGAAGCGCACCGGGGCAACCGCCGCGCCGCGCTCCGCCGGATCGACGCCTCCGCGCACACCGTGATCCCCGGCCTCTGGGACAGCCACACCCACCCCTGGCAGAGCACCTACGGCAGCCGCCAGGCCACCGGACAGCTCACCTACGGTGTCACCACCGCCGTCTCCCTGGGCGGCTTCGCCCACGAACAGGCACGCATCCGCGAGGAGGTGAACACCGGCCGGCTCGCCGGACCCCGGCTCCTCACCACCGGCGAACTCCTCGATGGCGCCCGGGTCGCCTACAGCATGGGCCGCGCCCACCGCACGAGGGCCGGACTGCACCGCTCCCTCGAACGCGCCGAGGCCCTCGACTGGGACTTCGTCAAGACCTATGTGAGGGCGCCCGGTTGGGTGATGAGCGAGGCCGCGCGCTTCGCCCACGAACGCCTCGGCGTGCGCACCGGCGGCCATCTGCTCTCCCCGGGCGTCCAGCTCGGTCAGGACCTGACGACGCATCTCCAGGCCACCCAGCGCGCGGAGTTCGGCCACGCCATCACCACGACCGGGCGGGCCCACCAGGACGTGGTCGAGATCTACACCCGGCAGGGCGTGGACTTCTCCCTGATCGCCACCCCTTTCACGGCCTCACCCCTCATGGGCGCCGACCCGGCGCTGGCCGACGACCCCCGGGTCACGGTCGTCATGCCGCCGTGGGACGCCGCCGTCGTCCGGCAGGGCGCGGGGCCCCGCCCACCCGCCCAACTCGCCGCCCTGCGCACCGAGACCGACATCTACCGGCGGATCCTCGTGGCGGGCGGCGTCGTCGCGCTCGGTACGGACCAGCCGCTCGGCCCCGTCGGCCTCTTCCTCCACCTCGCCCTGCGCGCCCTGCACGCCGGAGGCCTCGGCCCCGCCGAGACCCTGCGCACCGCGACCGTTCTTCCGGCCCGGCTCTTCGGTCTCGACGACGACCTCGGCACGGTCGAGACGGGCAAGCTCGCCGACCTGACGATCGTCGACGGCGACCCCTTCACGGACTTCGCCGACCTCGTCCGCACGGTGACGGTGCTGCGGGGCGGAACGCCGTACACCACCGAGGAGTTGGTGGCCGCCTACCGGCCCTCCGCCCGACGGGTGAAGGCCGCCGGGACGGAGGAGGACTGGCTGGAGGTCGGCCGGCTGATGCGCCGCGACGGCTGCTGTCACGACGGCCACTGAACGTCCCGACGACCGCCCGGGATCAGTGATCGGTTCCCTTGCCGATGAAGAGCTCCGCGAAGGTGGACGCGGCGGCGGGGGAGCCGAGCACCCGGCGGAGCCTCGCGGTGGCGGCGCCGGCCCGGAAGGGGTCGCCGGACGACGGCCCGTGCAGCAGCTCCGCCAGCCACTGCGAGAACTCCTGGTAGTGCCAGACCCGGCGCAGACAGGCGTCCGAATAGCCGCGCAGCCCACGGTCGTCGCCCGTGCGGAGGCGGGCGCTCAGGGCGTCCGCCAGCAGCAGGGCGTCGTACAGGGCCAGGTTCATGCCCTTCGCGGCGATGGGTGCGACGAGGTGCGCTGCGTCACCGGCGAGGTACAGCCGGCCGTACGCCATCGGCTCGGTGACGTAGTTGTGCATGTCGAGCACCCGCTTCTCGACCAGCGGGCCCTCGGTGAGCGGCCGGGCGCCGGGCGCCGCGAGGCGGGCGTGCAGCTCCGACCAGACCCGGTCGTCCGGCCAGTTCGCCGGGTCGTCGCCGGCCGGGACCTCCAGGTAGTAGCGGGTGACCTCGGGGCCGCGCGCCATGTGCCCGGCGAAGCCCCGGGGATGCACACCGAGGACGACGCAGTCGGACGACGGGGGTGCCTCCGCGAGCAGCGCCAGCCAGCCGACCCCGTGGTCGTGCCGGGCGACCGTGGCGTGCTCGGCCGGCAGGGCGGTCCGCGTGACACCGCGGGCGCCGTCACAGCCGACGACGAACTCGCAGGCGAGGACGTGCCGTTCACCGGTCGCCGGGTCCAGGTACGACACGGACGGGCGCTCGCCGTCGATGTCGTGCAGCGCGACCTCGCGCACGCCGAACCGGATGTCACCGCCCCGGACGTCCGCGTACTCCCTGACCAGATCCGTCACGAGCAGCGGCTGCGGGTAGACGTAGTGGTGATGACCGGTGATCTCCGTGTACGGGAAGCGCTGCCGCCCGCCCGCGAAACGGAACTCGAACTCCGTGTGCACCGGGGCCCGTTCCAGGAGCCGTCCGGCCAGTCCGCGCCGCTCCAGCGCGCGCACCGCCCACTCCTCCAGGAACCCGGCCCGAGGCCGCCCCTCGATGTACTCGCGGCTCTCGGTCTCCAGCACCACGCAGTCCACGGAGGCGGCGCGCAGGATGTTGCCGACGGTGAGCCCGGCCGGTCCGGCGCCGACGATGACGACGGGGGTGCGCTCGGGCGAGTCCGGACCCGGGAGGGGAGTGGGGGTGGTCACCCGTGCATTATGCCGGGTGACCGGAGACCGGGGGCTGTCCTCAAGTGAGACGCGGGGCAAGGGAGTTGGGGGCGGGCTCCCCCTCACCTCAGTTCGAACCGGCGGGCCCACTCCGCGACGTCGGCCGTCGTCGCGTTCCCACCGCAGACCACGAGACCCAGCCGGGCGCCGTCGCCGACACGTTCGAGGACCTGCCGGGCGGCGGGCAGCAGACAGCCGGCGGCCGGCTCCGTCCACACCTTGCCGTGTTCGGCGAAGTCCAGGACCCCTTGCACCGCCTCGGCGTCGGAGACCACGAGGACGTCCTCGACGAGGGCGGTCACATGGTCGTAGGTGAGCCGGGAGACGGACGGGGCGCTGAGCGTGGTGACGACCGAGGAGAGAGGGACGGTCACGGGCCCGCCCGCCGCGATCGCGTCGGCCATCGCCGTGGCCCCGACGGTTTCCACGCCCCAGACGCGGACGCCCGGCAGCAGTGCCCTGAAGGCGGCGGAGACACCGGCGACGAGACCGCCGCCACCGATGCTGACGAGCACGTCCGTGGGCGCGCCGGTGTCCCCGGTGGCCGCCGTCGCCCCGGAGTTCCCGAGGTCCTCGGCGAACTCCAGGCCCACGGTGCCCTGCCCGGCGATCACCAACGGGTCGTCGAACGGGTGGACGAGGGTGAGGCCCTCCGACCGGAGCCGCTCGGTGAGCGCGAACGCCTCCGCCATCCCGTCGGTGAGTCGCAGCGAGGCGCCGGCGGCCTCGACGAGGTCGGCGGCCCGCCGGGGCGCGGACCGGGACATCACCACGGTCGCCTTGATGTGCAGGGCGGCGGCCATGTGCGCCAGCGCGATGCCGTGGTTGCCACCGCTGACCGCCACGACCCCGGCGGCCCGCTCCGCCTCCGAGAGCGTCAGCAGCTTCGCCGTCGCGCCGCGCGCCTTGAACGAGCCGGTGCGCTGCAGCAGTTCCAGCTTCGTGGTCACCGGGGCGCCGAGGAGCGCGGACAGCCCCGGGCTCGGCACGGTGGGCGTCCGCACGACGTGGGCGGCGATGCGTTGGGCGGCGTCCTGGATCTCGCCGATCCCGATCAACACGATGTCACTCCGTTCGGTGGGGCTGGTGTTCGTGGGGTGCGGGAGGGTGCGGGTGCGTCGTCGGGTGCGGGTGAGTGGGCTTCGCGCAGTTCCCCGCGCCCCTGAAAAGCAGGGGCTGCGCCCCGTGCTTTTCAGGGGCGCCGGGCCGTTGCTTATAGGGGCGAGGGGAACTGCGCGAGAAGCCCCACCGCGCCCGCAGTCGACAACGCACCCCTCACCCGGATCCCCGAGCTCCCCCGCTCAGTTCACCGTAGCGCCGACGTCCAGTCCCGCGGGACGCGCCCCGCAGGTGGAACCACCAGCCGCCGGCCTCCTCGCACTCCACGCACCCGTCGCCGCTCGGCGGAACGGCGGGGTCGATTCCGGCGGGCAGGGTCATGAGGTCTCCTCGGGGTCGTCGGCGAGCGTGACGTCCAGGTCGGCGGCCGGTGCCTCAGCGGCAGGAAGACCTGGAAACGGGTCTCCCCCGGCCGGGAGTGGACCTCGATGTGTCCGTGGTGCTTGTTGACGACGATGCGCCAGGAGATGTCGAGGCCGAGCCCGGTGCCCTGACCGACCGGTTTGGTCGTGAAGAAGGGGTCGAAGATCCGGCCCTTGATGTCCGGGGGGACGCCGGGGCCCGTGTCCTGGAACTCGATCAGGACCTGGTCCCGGTGGTCCGGTGCCGTCCGTACCGTCAACGTGCCCGCGCCGCCCGTGTCGTTGATCGCCGCGACCGCGTTGTCGATCAGGTTCGTCCACACCTGGTTCAGCTCGCCCGGATCGGACGGCCGAGCATTGCCGTGCGCGGCCTCCACGACACCAGCGGCGTACCGTCCGGGGTGACGACCAGCGGCAGCCGCGTGCCGTCCGCCCCGGCCGCCGCGAGCAGCCGCCGTCCCTCCGGCTCGTCCGAGGAGAACCAGCGGTACGGCACCTGGTTGCGCGCCAGGAACTCCCGTACCCCCGACGACCGCGCCGACCACCGGTGCCCGACCACCTTCGTCGTGCCCGCGCGGGTACGGTCGGCGGCCCGCCAGGCCTGGAGCAGGTCGTCCAGGACCGGATAGAGCTTCTCCTCCGGCGGGTCCCAGGGCTTGAGCAGGTAGTGGTCGAGGTCGATGACGTTGATCGCGTCGATCGCCGCGCCGGTGTCGGCGTACGCGGTGAGCAGGACCCGCCGCGCGCCCGGACAGACGTCCAGGGCCTGTTCCAGGAACTCGATGCCGTTCATCTCCGGCATGCGGTAGTCGGCCAGGATCACCGCCACCTGGTCGCCGCGCAGCTTCAGCTCCCGCAGGGCCTCCAGCGCGGCCTGCCCGGTCTCCGCCCGCACGATCCGGTACGACTCGCCGTACCTGCGGCGCAGATCCCTCGCCACCGCACGGGAGACCCCGGGATCGTCATCCACCGTGAGGATCACGTTCCGCGCGGGACCGACAGCCTGAGTCACACTCCTCCACCCCGAGACCAATGGGCCCATCGTATGTTCGACCGTGCCGCTGCTCGCGGCTTCCGCGCAGCCACGGTCCGGGGCGCGAGGGCGCCGTCAGGTCCGGCGCGGGGCCAGCACGCAGAACTCGTTGCCCTCCGGGTCCTGGAGCACGACCCAGGGCTCGTCACCGGTCTGCCCGATGTCCGCGTGCCGGGCCCCGAGGGCGAGGAGGCGGGTGACCTCCGCCTCCTGGTCGTCCGGGCGGAAATCCAGGTGGAGGCGGTTCTTGCCGTCCTTGGGGGTCGGGCTGCGCCCGAACAGGAGGCCGGGCAGACGGTCCGGGGCCGGACGGATCTCGTACTCGTCGGGGGACTCGTCGACCGCCACCCACCCGAGCGCCCGTGCCCACCAGCGGCCCAGCGCCGCCGGATCGGCCGCGTCCACCAGCACCTGCTCCCACTGCAAGGTCATGCGGCGAGCGTAGTGAAGACTGGAGCCGTCAGCCATGTGACAACCGAGAGGTGGCCGATGACGACGCGCCCGATCACCGCCGCAGTGGACGGTACCCCCGAGAGCCTCGCCGCACTGGCGTGGGCCGGCCGGGAGGCCGTACGCCGGGGCCTGGCGCTGCGGGTGGTGCACGCGTGGCGGTGGGAGCCGCACGAGGCGATCACCGTGGACCGGGACGGACAGGCGCGGTGGGCCGGCGAGGCCCTCGCCGAGGCCGCGCGGGGGGTCGCCGAACGGCACCCGGAGCTGGAGGTGACCGCGGACCTCGTGGAGGGCCCGCCGGTCGAGACGCTGGTCGGCGCCGCCGAGCACGCCGAGACCCTGGTGCTGGGCTCGCGCGGGCACGGCGCGGTGGTCGGCTTCCTGCTGGGCTCGGTCGGGCAGCAGGTGATCGTCGAGTCACCGCGTCCCGTCGTGCTGGTGCGCGCCGAGGACACCCCGAGCACCGAGGCCGCCGGACGCGAGGTCGTCGTCGGCCAGCAGGGCACGCCGGAGGACAGCGCCGACACGCTCCGGTTCGCCTTCGAGACGGCCGCCGCGCGCGGGGCGTCCCTGCGCGCGGTGCGGGCGTGGACGCTGCCCCCGCTGTACGCGTACAGCCCCGGCTCGCTGAAGCTCCTCGACGAGGCCGGCGGCCTTGAGCCCTACGAGAAGAAGGCGCTGGCCGCCGCACTGGAGCCGTGGCAGGAGCGGTTCCCCGGGGTGCGGGTCACCCAGCACGTCGAGATGGGCAGCGCCGGACAGGTGCTGCTGTCCGTGGCCCAGCGGGCCCAGCTGGTGGTCGTCGGCCGCCGCGCCCGCCGTACGGCCGTCGGCGCCCGCATCGGGTCGGTCGCCCACGGCGTCCTGCACCACGCGCACTGCCCGGTGGCGGTCGTCCCCCACAGGTGACCCGCACCGGTTACCCGCGCCCGGCGCCCGGGGTCACCGGCCCCGGGCGCCCGGTGGCTCAGTCGGCGATGACGTCGTCCACCTTCGGCGGCAGCAGCGCCAGGGTCTTCGGCAGGACGTTGTCGACGTAGTCCTTCACCGCCGTGTCCAGACCGATGTCGTGCTGGGCCCGCTCGGACAGGTACCAGCGGTGTTCGAGGAGCTGGTGGTAGATCTCCGCCGGGTCCATCGAGCCGCGCAGTTCGAGCGGGACGGCCCGCACGGTCGGCCGGAACACCTCCCGCACCCAGCGGTGGGCCAGCACCTCGGGACGGGCGCCGAGCGGGTCGCCCGGGGCGTAGTCGTCCTGGGTGGCCATCCAGCTCTCCAGGTCGGTGAGCAGCCGCCGGGCCTGGTTCTCCTCCGTGTCCAGACCGGTCAGCCGCAGCAGCTGCCGCTGGTGGTGGCCCGCGTCGACGACCTTGGGCACGAAGGTCACCGTGTCGCCGTTGTCGGCGTGCTCGATCTGCATCTCGGCGACGTCGAAACCGAGGTCGTTCAGGCGGCGGATCCGGCGCTCGATGTAGTGGTACTTCCCGGCCGGGTACACCGACGTGCGGGTCAGCTCCTCCCAGAGCCGGTGGTAGCGGGAGCAGATCTCGTTGCCGAAGTCGATCGGGTCCACCGACGGGTGCAGTGCCCCGGACGCCTCCAGGTCCAGCAGCTCGCCGCTGATGTTGACCCGGGCCAGATCGAGGTCGTACTCCCGCTGCCCGGTGCTCAGCCGCGCGTGCAGATCGCCCGTCTCGGCGTCCACCAGGTACGCCGCGTACGCGCCCGCGTCCCGCCGGAACAGCGTGTTGGACAGCGAGCAGTCGCCCCACGCGAACCCGGCCAGGTGCAGCCGCACCAGCAGGACGGCGAGGGCATCCATCAGCCGGTGCATGGTGGCCGGGCGCATGGTCGTCTCGAACATCGAGCGGTACGGCATCGAACCGCCCAGGTGCCGGGTGATCAGCACCGGCTCCAACGGGTCGCCCGCCTCGTCGAGACGGCCGGTGACGACGCCGAGCGCGTCCACCGCGGGGATGCCGATCCGGTCGAGGTCGCGCAGCAGTTCGTACTCGCGCAGCGCCGGCCGCTCGGCCAGTTCCTTGACGGCGACGACCTCGTCGCCCGCGCGGGCGTAGCGCACCACGTGGCGGGAGATACCGCGGGGGAGCGGCACGAGATGGTGTTCGGGCCACTCCTCCAGCGGCAGGTGCCACGGCAGTTCGAGCAACAGCGCGGGGTGTTCGGGGTTGGTGGCGCTGATCTGCAGTGCCATGGGTCTCGGTCCTCTGCCTTCGTGTCACGGTGGTGCGGAGTGCGGCGGGGCGGTCTCCCGCCTGCCGCCTGGAGCATCTCCGCATCCGAGACACCGTTTCGTCAACAGCGGCCCGACCCGTGGTCGGACGTTCGGGTGGTGCCCGGCCGCGGTCAGTGCCGGGCGCGGCGGAACACGTCGTCGGGGTCCGAGTCGTCCCAGCCCGCGAACTCGTCCGAGAGGGTACGGCGGGCGGTGCGCGCCGAGGTCGCGTACATCGCCTCGATCTCGGCCGCGTACCGCTGCACGATGGTGTCCCGGCGCAGCTTCATCGACGGCGTCAGCATCCCGTTGGCGAGGTCGAACGGCTCGGGCAGGATGCGGTACACACGGATCGACTCCGAGCGCGACACCGTGCTGTTGGCCGCGGCGATCGCCTGCAGCACCTCCTGCCGCAGCGCGTTCTCCTCCCGCGCCTCCCGGCCCAGCAACTCGCCCGGCGCGGACAACGATCCCCGCCAGTGCGCGAGGAACTCCGGGTCCAGCGTCAGCAGGGCGCCCACGCAGGGCCGGTTGTCCCCGACGACGACCGCCTGATGGATCAGCGGATGCGTCCGCAGCTGCTCCTCCAGCGGCGCGGGGGCCACCCCCTTGCCCCCGCTGGTGATGACGATCTCCTTCTTGCGACCGGTGATCGACAGATAGCCCTCGGAGTCCAGCCGCCCGATGTCCCCCGTGGCCAGCCAGCCGTCCTGGAGCGCGGCCCGGGTGCCCGCCTCGTCGTTGACGTAGCCCTGGAACACCGAGGGCCCGTTGACCAGGATCTCCCCGTCCCGCGCGACCCGGATCTCCGTGCCCGGCAGCGGACGGCCCACGGTGCCGAACTTCTCCCGGCCCACCGGCTGGGCGGTGATGCCCCCGGCGGTCTCGGTCAGGCCGTACCCGTCGTGCACGAGGATGCCGATACCCGCGTAGAACAGCGTCAGGTCGCGGTTGAGGGGGGAGCCGCCCGAACAGCCGCCGCGCACCCGGCCGCCCAGCGTCGCGCGCAGTTTGCGGTACACGGTCTTCTCGTAGAAGGCGTGTTGCAGCCTGAGATCCATCGCGGGCCCGGGACCGGTGCCCAGCCGCTGCCGCTCGACGGCGAAGGCGTAGTCCTGCGCCGTGCGCACCGCGCGTTCGAACAGCGGCCCCCGGCCCGCCTGTTGGGCCTTGCGCAGGAAGTTCTTGTGGATCCGCTCGAAGAGGTACGGGACACCGTGGAGGAACGTCGGCCGGAACGAGCGCAGCGCGGCGGACAGCGCCTCCTCGTCGAACTCCGGCTCGTGCCCGAGGAGCAGCCCGCCGCGCAGACACATCCCCTGGATCATCAGGCCGTAGACGTGCGAGAACGGCAGGAAGGCCAGGATCGCGGGCTGTTCACCGGGCGCCGCCGCCGTGTGCCGCCAGCCGGCGAGCAGCGCGTCGCAGGGACTGGCGAGGCTGCGGTGGGAGAGCGCGCAGCCCCGGGGCCGGCCGGTCGTGCCGGAGGTGTACGCGATGACGGCGGTGGAGTCCGGCATGACGATACGGCGCAGCGAGTCCACCGTCGCGTCCGGTACGTCCCGGCCCGCCTCGACCAACTGCGGCAGGGACTCGGCGTCCAGCTGCCAGACGTACCGCAGCAGCGGCAGCTTGGCGCACACCGAGCCGACGGTCATCACGCCCAACTCGTCCTCGACGACCACGCCCACACAGGCCGCGTCCCGCAGGATCCACTCGATCTGGTCGCGCGACGACGTCGGACAGACCGGCACGATCTCGGCGCCCGCGGCCCACAGCGCGACGGCGAGCACCGTCCACTCGTACCGGGTCCGCGCCATCACGGCCACCCGGTTGCCCGGCCGGATCCCGGACGCGATCAACCCCTTGGCCAGATCGGCCACTTCGTCCCGTGCTTCGGCCGCGCTCACCCGTGTCCAGGTGTCGGGTGAGGCGCTGTCACGGCGCGCGAGCTGCGGCAGCGCGGGATCGCGGTGCGCCGTCTCGAACAGCGAATCGGCCAGCCCCCCGGTCATGACCGGGCCCGTCGACGGAGCGATGCCGAAGTTGCCCATGCGACGCTCAGAACCTTCCCTGCACGCGACCTCGCCGACGGTGCGCCAACCGGCGGTGATCGAACGTAGCGCACTGTGCCGGAACCCGCTCGGGGAATCGGCAAGTCGGCCCCCGCGTATCCGCACAGTGAGCCGTGAACGTGATGTGCGGCACGTGGCCGACCTCCTTCGTGGCGCCCTCCCGGGAATCGTCGCTGCCCACGCCTTGATCACCTCTGACCGGCGATGATGCCCCGGATCCGGACGTCCGACGGGTGTGGCACTGTGGTGCGCGCGAACGCGGGAGGTGTCCCGCCGATGTGGAGAGGTGGACGGTGCGCGAGCCCAACGTGATCGGGGACTGGCAGGAGTACGACGGCGATTTGGCCGGCCTGCGTGTGCGCGTCCACGGAGTGGAGTGCGCGGAGCCCCCGCGGGGGCGCGACGACGCCGCCGAGGGCCTCACGTACTTCCGGTTCCGCGTGACCGTGGAGAACCGGGGCGGCGACCACGTCGGCCTGCACCTGGAGGACGGCCAGCTCGACATCCGGACCGGCCCCGACGGCGAGAGCGCCTTCCTCGACTGGCGCAACTCCCGGTTCATCGAGGGCTTCGACCTGTACCCGCTGCGCCGCGCCACCTCCGTCCTGTACGCGGCCGCCCCGGAGGCCCACCTCTCCCAGTTCGACATCCAGGTCCAGCTGCGCGCGGACGAGGAGTGGACCGAGCGGTACCTGTGGTCCGGCGGCATCGGCGTCGACGAGGATCTCCTCGACCCGGCGGGCGGCCCGGGCCGGGCGGACCTCGCGGGCCAGATCAGCGCCTTCCTGCACGAGGAGGCGGAGCGCGGCGCGGGCTGAGCGCCCGGCCGCCGGTCACCCGGCCTCGGCATCGCGCCTCCGCGTGACCAGCCGCTTCAGCAGCGGCCAGGCCAGCAGGAGCGCGATGATCACGTACACGGTCACCGAGAACGGCGTGTTCACCAGGCCGGTGACGCTGCCGTCGCTGATCTGCAGGGCCCGGCGCAGCTGCTGCTCGGCGCCCGGGCCGAGGATCACGCCGATGACGGCGGGCAGCACCGGCAGACCGTAGCGGCGCATGCCGAAGCCGATCAGACCGATGACCAGCAGGATCACCAGGTCGATCACCTCACCGCCGACCGCGTACGCGCCGACCGCCGCGAAGAACAGGATCCCCGCGTAGAGGTAGGGCCGCGGGATGCGCAGCAGCTTCGCCCACAGCGGGGCCAGCGGCAGGTTGAGCGCGAGCAGCAGGACCATGCCGACGAAGAGCGAGGCGATCAGGCCCCACACCAGGTCCGGCTCCCGTTCGAACAGCAGCGGGCCCGGCTGGATGCCGTACTGCTGGAACGCCGCCAGCATGACCGCCGCGACCGCCGTGGTGGGCAGGCCGAGGGTCAGCATGGAGACGAGGGTGCCCGCCGCCGAGGCCGACGCCGCCGACTCCGGGCCCGCGACGCCCTCGATGGCGCCCTTGCCCCACTCGTCCTTGTGCTTCGACAGCCGTTTCTCGGTGACGTACGACAGGAAGGTGGGGATCTCCGCGCCGCCCGCAGGGATCGCGCCGAACGGGAAGCCGATGAACGGGCCCCGCACCCAGGACTTCCAGGTCCGCCGCACATCGGAGCGGCCGAGCCAGGGCCGGCCCACCGGGATGGGTTCCGGCGGACTGCGCCGCAGATGCGCCGCCACCCACAGGGCCTCCCCGATGGCGAACAGACCCACCGCGACGATCACCACGTCCACACCGTCGGCGAGCTGGAGCGAGCCGAAGGTCAGACGTTGCTGGCCGGTCATCTGGTCCAGGCCCACCAGACCGATCGTGAGGCCGATGAGCAGGGAGGCCAGGCCCCGGATGCGGGACGAGCCGAGGACGGACGTCACCGCGATGAACGCCAGCACCATGATCGCGAAGTAGTCCGGGGCGCCGATGTCCACGGCCAGCTCGGCGACCTTCGGCGCCAGGGCCACCAGCAGGACCGTGCCGACCATGCCGCCCGCGAAGTGCCCTATGGCGGCCGCCGCCAGCGCCTGCGCGCCGCGCCCGGACTTGGCCATGGGGTTGCCTTCCATGGCGGCGACCACGGCCGCGCTCTCCCCGGGCGTGTTGAGGAGGATCGACGTGGTGGAACCGCCGAACATCGCCCCGTAGTAGATGCCCGCGAACATGATGAACGCGCCGACCGGGTTCAGCCCGTACGTCACCGGCAGCAGCAGCGCCACCGCCATGGCGGGCCCGATCCCCGGCAGCACCCCGATCGCGGTGCCCAGCAGGACGCCGATCGCGGCCCACAGCAGGTTGACCGGTGTCAGGGCCGTACCGAAGCCGTCGAGGAGGGAGCTGACGGCGTCCATGTCACAGCACTCCCATCAGCGGACCACCGGGCAGCGGCACTCCGAGCAGCTTGTCGAACACGGCGTACGTGACCAGGGAGATGACGGCCGCGACGAGCGGGTCACGGTCCAGGCGGCGGCTGCCGAGGGCGTACGCCGCGCCCCAGAACAGCAGGGCGCCGGATATGGGGAAGCCCAGCGGCTCGATCAGGACCGCCGCGCCGAGGAACACCCCGGCCAGCAGCAGCACCGTGCGCCAGTCGGCGGGCTCGGACAGATCGATGTCCTCGCCGGCCTCGGCCTCGCCCCGGCCGCCGCGCAGCACGTCCACCGCGAGCAGCGCGGCGATCAGCAGCAGACCGGCGCCGACCACGATCGGCACGGTCCGCGGCCCGACGGGACCGCGCTGGGCGATGTCGACGTCCATGGTGAGCGCGTCGGTCAGGACGAGGACGCCGAGCGCCAGCAGCAGGACGCAGACGCCGAGCTCGGAGTGGTCGCGCAGCCAGGAGCGTCGCTCGTCGGCGGGTGTCGGGGGAGTGCCGGTGGTGTCCGTCCGCGTCGTCACAGGCCCAGCTCCTTCAGCACCGACACCACGCGACTGTCCTGGGCGTCCAGGAAGTCGCCGAACGCGTCGCCGGTGAGGAACGCGTCGTCCCAGCCGTTCTGTTTCAGGGACTGTCGCCACTCCGGCGAATCGTGCAGCTCCTCGATCAGCCGGGTGAGCTTGTCGCGCTCGGCGTCGGTGAGGCCGGGCGGGGCGACGATGCCGCGCCAGTTGGTGAAGTTCACGTCGTATCCGGCCTCCTGGAGGGTCGGCGCGTCCAGCCCGCGCACGCGTTCGGGGCCGGTCACCGCGAGCAGCCGCAGCTCGCCCGCCTTGATCTGGTCCAGGTACTCGCCGACTCCGGACACGCCGAAGGCGACCTTGTCGCCCAGGATCGAGGCGAGCAGCTCACCGCCGCCGTCGAAGGGGATGTAGTTGACGTCCTTCGGCGCGATCCCGGCGGCCCGCGCCATCAGCATCGGCGCCAGGTGGTCGGGCCCGCCCGGTGCCGAACCGCCGCCCACCGGCAGCTTGCCCGGGTCGTCCTTCCAGGCCCCGACGAGGTCGTCGATCGTCTTGTACGGGGAGTCCTTGGCAACCACCACGACGTCCTGCTCCTCGGTGAGGCGGGCGATCGGGGTGGTGTCGGCGAGGGTCTTCGGCGCGTCGTTGGAGCGGACGGCGCCGACGACACCGAGCCCCATCGACATCGCGAGCCGGCCGTTGCCGTGCTCGCTCACCAGCCGGCTCAGGCCGACCGTGCCACCGGCACCCGGCAGGTTGAACACCTCGATGTTGTGGGTGAGACCGGCGTCCTCCGCGTTCTTCGCGGCCGTCCGTGCCGTGATGTCGTAGCCGCCGCCCGGTGTGTTCGGCACCATGAAGCGCAGGCCGGGGATCTGGGTGCCGGTGCCGGTGCCGGTGCCGGTGTCGTCGCCGGTGGACAGCAGCGGCGGTCCCACGAGCACGAGCACGGCCGCCCCGAGCAGGGCGAGCGGGGTGCGCAGTTGCACGAATGCCACCACCTGTCGGTCGGGTCGAGGGGGGGAAGGGTGACCTGGGCCACATCGTGCCCGCGCGGGAGGGCCCTGCCGCCCTTGCGGAAGCAACGGAGGTTGTGGTCGTAGTGGTCACGGCCCCTGTCACCTTATGGGCACGTCCCCCGCACCTCCCTTTCCCGGATCGCACCTGGGCGCCATGATTGTGCGACCCACCGCACAGGGCGGCACCCGAGCCGCGGATCGCCCGGCGTGGTGCCGGACCGGGAAGAGCGAAACGCCGGACGCGGCGTCGACGCAGACAGGAGCGGGACGCCCGACTCGGCTTCCGGCACAGACAGGAGCTGGACGCCCGACTCGGCGTCCGGCACGAACAGGAGTGAGACGCCCCGCGCGGCGTCCGGTACAGATCAGGAGCGGCGCCCGGGACGGCGTCGGCAGAGAGAAGAGTCCGTCGTGGTGTTCCGTCGCCATAGCCTCGCAGGCGAGATGCTGGTCCTCCAGCTCGCCATCGTCGTGGTGGTGCTGCTGGCGGTCGCGGCGGTCTCGCTCACCCAGTCGGCCAAGACCTTCAACCGGGTCGAGGGCCGCCGGGTCACCGCGCTCGCCGAGCAGCTCGCCGCCAACCCGCTGGTCCGCGACCGCCTCGCACGGCCCGTCGCGCACGAGGCGCTGGCGCCTCTGGTGAACTCCACCCAGACCCAGTCCGGGGTCACCTCGGTCACCGTCGCCGACGCCGACGGCCGGATCGTCAGCTCCACCGACCCCACCGCGATCGGCGACCCGCTGCCGGTGGGCGAGGGCGCCGTCGCGGGCCGCGGCTGGTCCGGCTCACTGACCCTGGACGGCAACCGCGAGCTCGTGGCCCAGGTCCCCGTGCTCGGCGCGACGACCAACGACAACCTCGGCCTGCTGCTGGGCACGGTCATGATCGGCGAGGCCTCCCCGACGGTGTGGCAGCGCCTCAGCGGCGCCTCCTCCTACCTCCTCGCCTACCTCGGCATCGCCAGCGGCCTCGGCCTGGTCGGCTCCTGGCTGCTCGCCCGGCGCGTCAAACGGCAGACCCTCGGCCTGGAGCCGCAGGAGATCGCCGGCCTCGCCGAACACCGCGAGGCCATGCTCTACGGCATCGCCGAGGGCGTGATCGCCCTCGACCCCCACCACCGGCTCACCCTCGTCAACGAGATGGGCCGGCGCCTGCTGGACCTGCCGGAGGACTGCGTCGGCAAGAGCCTCGCCGACCTCGGGGTGGAGGGACGGCTGCGGGACGTCCTGGCCGGGGCCCAGGAGGAGGCACCCCACCAGCGCGACGAGGTCGTGATCCGCCGCGGCCGGGTCCTGGTGATGAACCGGATGACCGTCACCAAGGACGGCCGCCACCTCGGCTCCGTCACCACGCTCCGGGACCGCACCGAGCTGGCCCGCCTCGAACGCGAGATCGGCTCCTTCCGCAGCTCCTCCGAGCTGCTGCGCGCCCAGGCCCACGAGTTCGCCAACCAGCTGCACACCATCTCCGGGCTCATCCAGATCGGCGAGCAGGACGAGGTCGTGCACTACATCCGGGCGCTGAGCCGACACCGCCACTCCCTCGACGTCACCCTCAGCCGCCGCGTCCGCGACACCGCCGTCGCCGCCCTGCTCACGGCGAAGACCTCGCTGGCCGCCGAACGCCGGGTCACCCTGCGGATCTCGGACGCCACCAACCTCGACCGGCTGGCCCCCGAGGACGCCGCCGACGTGGCGACCGTCGTCGGCAACCTCGTCGACAACGCCGTCGACGCGGCCGCCACTCCCACCGCGCCCGACGACCCCGACCGCTGGGCCGGCGCCCACGCGCGCGAGGCCTGGGTCGAGGTGGAACTGCGCCAGGACGCCTCCAGCGTGGAGATCGTCGTCCGCGACTCGGGCCCCGGGGTGGCCCCCGAACTCGCCCGTGAGGTCTTCTCCCACGGTTTCACCACCAAGGCCGCGCGGGAAGGCGAACGCGGCATCGGCCTGGCCCTCATCCGCCTGGTCTGCGAACGACACGGCGGTGAGATCTCGGTGACCAACACCCCCGACGGGGCCATGTTCACCGCCCGCATGACCGTCAGCCACCTCGCCGACGCGGTGGCGGAAGGAGCGACATCATGACCGGCACGAGCAGACCGTCCGGTACGAGCGGCCCGCCCGGCACCATCGACGTGCTCGTGGTCGACGACGACTTCATGGTGGCCCGGGTCCACCGCACCTTCGTCGAACGCGTCGAGCCGTTCCATGTGGTCGGCGTCGCCAGCACCGGCGAACAGGCCGTCGCCGCCGTCGACGATCTCCGCCCCGACCTGGTCCTCCTCGACCTCTACCTCCCCGACGGCTTCGGCCTCGACGTCATACCCCGGCTGCGCACCGCCGGACACGACTGCGACGTCATGGTCATCAGCGCCGCCCGGGAGGCCGACAGCGTGCGCGGCGCGGTCCGCCACGGCGTCGTCGACTACCTCCTCAAGCCCTTCGAGTTCGAGGAACTGCGTTCCCGGCTCCAGCGGTACGCCGCCCAGCGCGGCCGACTGCTCACCACCGTCGTCCGGGGCCAGGCCGACGTCGACCGGGTCCTCGCCGGAGCCACCGCGCCGGCGTCGACGGCCGGTGCCCTGCCCAAGGGCATGAGCGTGGAGACCGCCGAGCTGATCGAGGCAACCCTGCGCGCCGCCGACGGCACCCTCTCCGCCACCGAGTGCGCCACCCTCACCGGCATCTCCCGGGTCAGCGCCCGCCGCTACCTGGAGTACTTCCACGGCACCGGCAGCGCGGACGTCTCCCTGCGCTACGGCGTGGCCGGACGCCCGGAACGGCGCTACAGCTGGCGGGTGTGAGGGCTCGCCCCGCCCCCGGCCTACAGCCCCAGGTGGCGTCGTACGACGTCGACGACCTCCCGCGGCCGGTCGTTGAGGTAGAAGTGGCCGCCGGGGAACACACAGAGCTCGGTCGGTCCGTCGGTGTGGCCGCTCCAGGCCCGTGCGTCCGCCACCGGAGTCACCGGGTCGGCGTCGCCGGTGAGGACGGTGACCGGGCAGGTCAGCCGGTCGCCGGGGCGCGGCTCGTACGTCTCCAGCGCCTTGTGGTCGCCGCGCAGCGCGGGGAGCACCAGCCGCACCAGCTCCTCGTCCTCGAAGACCTGCCCGTCGGTGCCGCCCAACCGGCGCACCGCCCGGAGCAGTTCGGCGTCGCTGCCGAGGTGCAGCGCGGGACCCGGCCGGCGTACGGAGGGTGCGCGCCGCCCCGAGACGAACAGTCGCACCGGGACCCGGCCGGCCGCCTCCAGGGCCGCCGCCGCCTCGTGGGCGACCACCGCGCCCATGCTGTGCCCGAAGAGGGCGAGCGGCCGGTCGTCGTCGCCGGTGACGGCCTCGACGATCCGCTCGGCCGGCTCCCGGACGCTCTCGGCCGGCGGCTCGGCGTAGCGGTCCTGACGCCCCATGCACTGCGCGGCCGGCACATCGGCCGCCGGGGCGAGCGCCAGCGCCATGGGGTGGTAGGCGCTCGCCGAGCCACCCGCGTGCGGCAGACACAGCAGCCGTACGGCCGCCTCGGGCGCGGGCCGGTAACGCCGCAGCCACGGACCACTGTTGACCGCTGAGGTCATGGACTCACTCGCTTTCGGACTCCGCGCCGCGCCGCCGGCGTCGGCACGCGCTCCAGGACGCCGCCCGCGAACACGTCGTACAGGGGGAGCGTTTCGAGGTGGACGTAGCCGATGTGGCAGTCGCAGACGGACAACGGGCAGGGGCGGGGCGCCAGTGCGGTGCGGAAGGAGCCGTCGTACAGGTTGCCCAGTTCGGTTCTGACGAAGTGGCAGCGTCGTACCGTGCCGTCCCCGTCCACCGACACGACCGTGGAGCCGGTGCGGCAGGCGCGGCCCGCCGAGCGGTGCGGGTGGCGGCTGAACGGGAACAAGGGGTCCAACTCGGTCCAGAGCGCCGCCTCCTCGTCGGTGTAGGCGTGCCCCTCGGCGGCGTTCACCCACAGATACACCTGCTCCGGCAGCTCCCCGCGCAACCGCCTGGCATGCTCCAGATGCTCCGGCAGGCCGACGATCCCCACGCTGAAGCGGATCCCCGCCCCGGCCAGCCGGAGGGCCTTGCCGAGGAACCTCTCGTACGGTGTCTGCCCGGGGTGGTAGGTGCACCACAGGGCCACCGTGTCCGGGTCGGCCTCCGTCAGCCATTCCGTGCGGCAGCTCAGGTTCGTCTGGATCGCCACCCGGTCGATGTGCGGCTCGTGGGAGAGCTCGACCAGGGCCCTGCGGTACCAGGACCGCACCAGCCCCTCGCCCCACGGCGTGAACAGCACCGAGAGCCGGTCGCCGGTCTGTTCCCGGGCCCAGGCGGTGAAACGCTCCAGGGCCGCGCGGTCGGCCCGCAGCCGGTCCGTGGAGTCACGCCGCTTGGCGAACGGGCAGTAGGGGCAGTCGTAGTCGCAGGAGGCGAGCGGGCCCCGGTAGAGGATCGTCAGGTCCACGGGTGTCGTCACTTCGGCTCGTATGCGGCCATCGCCGCCCGGACGGCGGGGGAGAAGAACTCGGGGCCGATGGCGTCCGAGTGCGCCAGCCCCTCGGCGGAGAGCTTCAGCAGACCGGGGCCCGTCTCCGCGAGCCAGCCGCGCGCGGCCAGCAGGTCCAGCTCCACGGGGAAGTCCGCGTACGGCTCCGACCCGAACCGCCGCCGGTAGTCCGCCACCGGCAGCCCTCGCGCCTGGAGCAGTGACTGCAGCAGATGGCGACGCCGGGCCTCGTCCTCGTCGACCACCCGACCGTGCACGGCCCGGCCGAAGTCCTCGGTGGCGGTGTAGTCGTCGATGATCGTGCGGATCTCGCTCATGTGCACCGCGTAGTCGAAGGAGTAGTGCACCTGCGACGTGTACGAACGGGCTCCGCAGCCCAGGCCGATCATGCCGTCGGTCTGGCAGGCGTGGTCGTCCGGGCCCTGCGGCGGAGCGTCCGAGCGGCGGAACATCCGCATGGAGACCTGCTCGTAGCCGTGGGAGAGCAGATGGTCGCGGCCCTCGCGGTAGCGCCGCAGCCGGGCCTCGTCCCAGTCGCGGTCCGCGAGCACCGGATCCGTGTTCCGGCCGAGCCCGGTGAGCGGCCGGACGTACAGCGGATAGAGGTAGATCTCCTCCGGCCGCCAGGCGAGGGCCGCGTCCAGCGACAGCCGCCAACTGGCCGCCGTCTGCCCGTCGATGCCGTAGATCAGGTCGATGTTGAGGATCGGTATCGCGGCGTCCCGGATCCGGGACAGCGCCGCCTCCACGTCGGACCGCCGCTGCGGTCGTACGGCCGCACGCGCCTCCTCCGGTACGAAGCTCTGCACGCCGAGGCTCAGCCGTGTGGTGCCCCGCTCGGCGAGCACCGAGAGCCGGTCGGCGGTCGCCGTGGCCGGGGAGGCCTCCACCGACAGCGGGATCGCCCGCAGGTCCGCGCCCATGTGCCGCTCGGCGATGTCGCACAGCCGCTCCAGCTCCGCGGCCTCCAGATAGGTCGGGGTGCCACCGCCGAACGCGGCGTTCGCGAACCGCACCGGCTCCGCGTCCCCGAGCGCCTTCCTCACCGCGATCGCCTGCCGTTCGAGGGCGTCGAGATAGCGGCCGGTCAGCCCGTCGGGCGCGCCGATCCGGGTGAAGAGGTTGCAGAAGCCGCAGCGCACCTCGCAGAACGGTATGTGCGCGTACAGCGACAGGGCCTGCCGTGACTCCCCGGCCCACAGGTCGGCGAGCAGCGGGGCGCCGGGCAGCTTCCGGTAGGCCGTCTTGTGCGGGTAGGCGTAGACGTAGTGCTGGTAGGGACGGACCAGTGGCGCGGTCACGGTCATGCGGACGGCTCCAGGAAGAAGTGGCTGTAGGGGACGGTCCACACGGCCTCGTGGCCGAGGCGGTGTCCGGTGTACCCGTCCTCGCCGTAGGTGGTCCCGTGGTCGGAGCAGACGACGGCGAAGCAGCGGCGCCGTGAACTCATCGCGGCGAAGAGCCGGCCGATGTGCCGGTCGACGTACTCCAGGGCCGCCGCGTGCGTGGCGAGGCTGTCGCCCGCCTCGCGGGTGGCGCCCGGCAGATGGAACCAGTTGGGCTGGTGCAGCGCGGAGACGTTGAGGAAGAGGAACAGCCGCTGGTCGGCGGGCAGTTCGGCCACGACCTGTTCGGCGCGGGCCACCTGGGACTCGAACGACGTGGGTGAGGCCACGGAGAACTCCGGCTCCCAGTGGCTCTCCTGGAACAGGTCCGGCAGGACACTGCCCAGCGCCCCCTGCTTGTTGAAGAAGCCGACACCGCCCACGCACACCGTGCGGTAGCCGCGCTCGGCGAGCCCCGAGACCAGGTCGGGACTGTCGAACACGAAGGTGCGCTCCTCGGTGGTCTCGCTGCCGGCGAACCGGCCCGCGAAGAGCCGCCGATGCGGTCCGGGCCTCGCCGGGGTGGGCAGGAACCCCGCGAACATCGCCTGGTGCGAGGCGTACGTGAAACTGCCGGGCGCGTGCCGTTTCTCCCAGGTGCCGCCCGGCAGACGGGCGGCCAGATTCGGCAGCCGGCCCTCCGCCGCGAGCTTCACGGCCACGTCGTGGCGCAGGGTGTCGAGAGTGAGCAGCAGCAGGTCGTCGCGGCCCACCACCTCGTTCATGTCCGGCTCGGCCGTGGTGGTGCCGACCGGGTCAGAAGCGCGCATGGTCTTTCCTTGCCTGGGGGAGGTGCGCCGGCGCCTCGAGCATCGCGCTCCGCACCGCCGCGAGTTGTGCCGTGTACGTGTCGAGGCCTTCCGCCGGGCCGCCCGGCAGTCCGGTCAGCCGGGGCAGCAGATCGCCGAACGCGTTGACCTCGCCCACCGTGAACCGGCGCCAGCCGATCGCCGGGAGCAGGTCCACGCCGACGCACAGTGTGCCCGGGAAGCAGGTGGCGGCCCGCTCGCAGATGTCCAGCGCCTGCCGCCAGCGGTCGCCGGCCGCGTCCACGACCGAGGTCAGATCGCCCCGTGCCCCGCCGAGATGGAGGTTCGTCATCGGGAAACGGCTGGTGCGGACGACCGCGTGCGTGGCCCGGCCCGCCACGACCAGCACCCGCAGATCGGCGGACCGCCCCTGCACGGATGCCTTTGGCAGCCACCGCTCGATGTGCAGCCCGTCGGCCGCGAGGGCGTCGACGATGCCGGCGATCTCCCGCTCGTCCGCGTAGCGCCGCACCCGCAGGGAGTTGTGCAGCCGCGGCGGGGTGTGCGGCCCGCCGTCCGCGGACACCTCCACCGAGGTGGTGGCCCGCAGCCGTCCGCTCGCCGACGACTCGACAGCCAGCACACCGGACGCGGAGGAGCCGTGGGCCGGTTTCACGAAGACGCGCGGCATACCGTGCTCCCGCATCACCGCCCGCACGTCGTCCCAGCCGCCCACCGCGAGCGTGCGGCCCGAGGTCGGCGACGGCGGCACCGGGACCCCGGCCGCGTCGAGCCGGGCGTGGCACAGCCGCTTGTCGAACAGCACCGCCAGATCCGCCGGACCGTCCAGCCGCAGCCCGCCCCGCAGTGAGCCCACGGCGGCCAGGAAACGGGCGTACCAGGTGGCCGAGCCCTCCACCCGTGTCGGGTCCCCGACATCGCGCAGCAGCCGGTCCACCTCGGCGTTCTCACCCGGCGATTCCAGCCGGACGATCTCGTCGTCGGCGAACTCGTGGCCGCCGTCGCGCAGCACGTCCCGCCACTCGACGACGCGGGGTCTCCCGGCGCCGGCCGCCTCGGCCGCCGCGACGAACAGCCCGACCCGCCGGTTCTCCCCGTTCCCGACGACCACCCACCTGTACGGGCCGGGTCCCACCCCCGCCGCACCGCTCCAACCGGACACTCCGCCCCTTCGCTCGCGTATCCCTACGCGCTCACTCGCCCACCGCGACGAACCGCCACACCGTGCCGTCCTCCTCCTCGTCCGACTCGGCGGCGTCGGCGTCGACGTCGACCTGGACCCCCTCGGCCTCCAGGGAGTCCCGCAGGCGGTCGCGTACGGCCGCGCTCAGGTAGTTGTGGTGCAGGTCCAGCGTCTTGAGGTGGGTGAGCGGCTGACCGGTGAGGAGCGCGGTCGCGCCGTCGTCGGTGAGGACGCCCATCGACACGTCCAGCACGTCGAGGCGGGCCACCACCGGGGCGGCGGCCAGGGCCGCGCAGATGTCGTCCTGCATCTCGCTGTTGCGCAGCGCCAGATGCTTGAGGGCGGGGAGCCGGGTGCCCGCGAGGATCGGCGCCAGGTCGGCCACCTCACTGTCGCCGCCGTACTCGGAGGTGCCCAGCCACAGGTCCAGCTCGACCAGGGCCGGCAGGTCGCTGCCCGCGACACCCCGGACGGCCTCGGCGGGCATGCCACCGGTCTCCACCGTCAGCGAGCGCAGCCTCTCGTGCCGCAACGGCGGGAAGACGAGCCCCTGGCCGCCGCGCACCCCGAACTCCTCCAGTTCCGGGAAGGCTTCCAGCAGCGGCCCCACATCCCCCTGGTTGATCCAGGAGATCTCGCACTCCTCCATCACGATGTCGCCGAGGAACAGCGCGCGCAGCGAGGGCAGCCGGTCCTTCGCCGCCACCAGGGCCTCGACGATCTCCTCCGGGCCGTTGTCGTAGGCTTCGTTCCACGCGCCGACCACCAGTGCCCGCACCTTCTCGGTGTCGACCGAGGCCAGGAACCGGGCGAACGCCTCCTTCCAGGCCTCCTCGCTGTCGTACGCGTCCACGGTGATGTTCCAGGCCACCGACTCGGGCGCGGGCAGCTCGGCGGCGCCCCGCGGGTCCTTCACCGACGAGGGGAACCGGTGGACCCGCAGGCCGTGGAACTCCTCCAGATGGCTGCCGATGGTCATGTGCGCCCCGCCCCTTCGTTCCATGTCCATGGGCGGAGGCCGGGTCCCCGCCCGGTCCGCCCGTCGCGCACCCGGGGCACACAGCGCCGCCGGGTAGGGGAGTTCTACCAAGTCCCACTGACACCGTGTGCGGCGGACCCCTGTCCTGTGGACGAACACCTGTGGATGAAGGGTCGTGCCCGCCCCGGCGGACGGTCCGCGCGGACCGATTGTCAGTGGCCGCCCCTACGGTCGTCTCGTGGCACGGGAAGTGCCCGACGGGAGGGAGACCCATGTACCGGCAAGGAGACGTCCTCATCGTGCCGTTGGCGGAGAGCGCGGTGCCCGGAGGTGCGCTCGATGCCACGTCGGAGCCGCGCGACGGGCGCGGCCGGCTCGTCCTCGCCCTCGGCGAGGTCACCGGTCACGCGCACGCCGTGGTCGGTCCCGGCCGTCTGATCCGCGAGGCGAGCGCCTTCGGGCCGATGCTGCTGCATGTGCCGGAGGGCGCCCGCGTCGTCCACGAGGAGCACGCGGCGATCTCCCTGCCCAAGGGCTGGTACCGCGTGATCCGCCAACGCGAGTACGTACCGGGGTCGGTGCGGATCGTCGCCGACTGAACCCGTGGGAAGAGAGGGCGGCCGTGATGTGCGGCGGCCGTGTGTACAGGCATCGACATCCAGGAGGAACAGCGTGACGGAACAGGCGAGTTGGCGGGCGGTCGCGGCGGCCACCGGGGCGGGCGACCGGACGCGCACCGAGGCGGGCGTGCGTCTGGCGTACCGGCGGGCGGGGCTGGCGGAGCCCGAGCGGATCGTGTGGGCCCGCTCGCCCCTGGCGGCGCTGCGCCTGCTCTCGGGAGCGGCCGCGGAGGACGGCGAGGCGCTCCCGGCGACCGGGGCGAGCGTCCGTGACGCCGTCCGCAACCGACCGGTCGCCGCCGCCCGCGCCCGGCTGCACACCCGGCTGGGCCCCACCGGCTGGGGCGACCACTGGCGGGCGACCGGCGCCGACCTCTGGGAGACCACCCGGCCCCTCGTCGACCGCGTCCGCACCGGAATCGTCGAGGCCCTGGCCCCCGCCGACCGCAAGCAGGAAACGGGTGTCCGGCTGCTGCTCCTGGACGCGGTCCTGGGCCAGCACGACGCGGCCTGGCTGGCCGCCTTCGACGCCGCCCCCGAGCTGGACGGACTCGCCGAGGTGGCCCGCACGGCCGGCTGGTGGTGGCCGTACGAGCACGTCGCCGTCGTCGCCGAACGGCCCGTGGAACTGCACCGGGACGAGGCGGGCCGCCTGGACCGCGGCGACGGGCCCGCACTCGCCTTCTCCGACGGTTTCGCCCTGCACGCCTGGCGCGGACTGCCCGTACCGGCTGAATTCCTCGACCGGTTGGGCGGGTTGACCCCGGAGGAGATCCGGGCGGAGGAGAACGCCGAGCTGCGCCGCGTGATGCTGGAGCACTACGGCTACGACCGCTACCTGGAGGAGTCCGGGGCCAAGCCGGTGCACCGCGACGAGACGGGTGTGCTCTGGCGGATAGCCCTGCCGGGCGACGAGGACGTGGTGATGGTGGAGGTCGTCAACTCCACACCGGAGCCGGACGGCACCAGCCGCACCTACTGGCTGCGGGTGCCGCCCACCACGACCACGGCCCGGGAGGGCGTGGCCTGGACGTTCGGCCTGCGACCCGAGGCGTACGAGCCGCTGCGGCAGACCTGAGCCCCGACAGGGGCCCGGCTCACTCGAACCGTGAGGTGTCGCCCGCGCCCTTGCGGATGATCTCGGCCTCGCCGCTGGAGAAGTCGATGACGGTCGTCGGTTCCGTGCCGCAGTCCCCGGAGTCCACCACGGCGTCGACGAGGTAGTCGAGGCGCTCCTTGATCTCCCAGCCCTGCGTCAGCGGCTCCTCCTCGTCGGGCAGCAGCAGCGTGCTGGAGACGAGCGGCTCGCCGAGCTCCGCGAGCAGAGCCTGGGCCACACGGTGGTCGGGGATGCGCACCCCGACGGTCTTCTTCTTGGGGTGCAGAAGCTTGCGGGGCACCTCCCTCGTCGCGGGGAGGATGAAGGTGTAACTGCCCGGCGTCGACGCCTTCACGGCACGGAACACGTCGTTGTCGACGTGCACGAACTGGCCCAGCTGCGCGAAGTTCTCGCACACCAGGGTGAAGTGGTGACGGTCGTCGAGCTGCCGGATCGTACGGATCCGCTCGATGCCGTCACGACTGCCCAGTTGGCAGCCCAGCGCGAAGCAGGAGTCCGTCGGATACGCGATCAGCCCACCCTGACGAATGCTGTCGGCCACCTGCCCGATGGCACGCGGCTGAGGATTGTCGGGGTGGACGTCGTAGTACTTGGCCATCGGACGAGCTTATGCCTACGAGCGACGCACGGCCGTCGATGGGGCCGTAGGCCCCTGAAAGGGGCGCGGGGAACTGCGCGACCAGCCACGAACGACCCGCGGCTCGACCACGGCCCGCAGTTCCCCCAGCCCGTCGGCGGAGCACTACGCGCCACTCGCGCGCAGCATGTCCTCCCGCTCGACGATCTTCACTCGCTCACGGCCCTGCGGCTCACCGAGCGCCTTCTCCGCCGCGTCGAGCTTGTACCAGCCCTCCCACGTGGTGAAGCGCACGTTCCGCTCCGCGAGGAACGCGTCGACGGCCTCCGGCGCGGGCGCCGACGGCTCGTGCAGCCGGCCGTTCGCGAAGTCGTCCAGGAGGTTGGCGACGGTCTCGTTGGCGTCGCCCTTGGTGTGCCCGATGAGGCCCACCGGACCGCGCCGGATCCAGCCGGTGACGTACGTCGACTGCAGGTGCGCGCCGGTCTCCTCGATGACCCGGCCGCCCTCGTCGGGGACGGTGCCGGAGTCGACGTCCCAGGGCAGCTTGGGCAGCTTGTCCGAGAGGTAGCCGACCGCGCGGTAGACGCCGGTGACGTCCCAGTCCTTGAACTCGCCGGTGCCCTTGACGTTGCCGGTGCCGTCCAGGGCGGTGCGCTCGGTGCGCAGACCGACCACCTTGCCGTCCTCGCCGAGGATCTCGGTGGGCGACTCGAAGAAGTGCAGGAACAGCTTGTGCGGGCGGTCGCCGGTGTCGCGGATCGCCCAGTTCTCCAGGGTCTTGGCGACCATGTCGGCCTGCTTGTTGCCGCGCCGGGTCGCGATGGAGCCCTCGTCGTAGTCGATGTCCTCGGGGTCGACGATGACCTCGATGGTGGGGGAGTGGTCCAGCTCCCGCAGCTCCATCGGGGAGAACTTCGCCTGCGCCGGGCCGCGGCGGCCGAAGACGTGGATCTCCAGCGCCTTGTTGGCCTTGAGACCCTCGTAGACGTTCGCGGGGATCTCGGTCGGGAGCAGCTCGTCCGCCGTCTTGGCGAGGACGCGGGCCACGTCGAGCGCCACGTTGCCGACACCGAGGACGGCGACCTTCTCGGCCTCCAGGGGCCAGGTGCGCGGAACGTCGGGGTGGCCGTCGTACCAGGAGACGAAGTCGGCCGCGCCGTAGGAGCCGTCGAGGTCGATGCCGGGGATGTCCAGCGCCCGGTCGGCCGTGGCACCGGTGGAGAAGATCACGGCGTCGTAGAACGCGCGCAGATCGTCCAGGTTGATGTCCGAGGGGTAGTCGACGTTGCCGAAGAGACGGATCTGCGGCTTGTCGAGCACCTGGTGCAGGGCGGTGATGATGCCCTTGATGCGGGGGTGGTCGGGGGCCACGCCGTAACGGATCAGTCCGAACGGGGCGGGCATCCGCTCGTAGAGGTCGATGGACACACCGGGCTCGGTGGCGACGTCGGACTTCAGCAGCGCGTCGGCGGCGTAGATCCCGGCGGGTCCGGCTCCGACAATGGCTACCCGCAGAGGGCGGGGCATGTTCAGGTTCCCTTCGAGCGGAAGAAAAGCGTCTCGTCGGCAACCCTAAACTAAGGTAACCCTTACCAGGTACGTGGGTCGGGTCTATGACCTCATAAAGCGATCTTATGCCATGCGGGGGAATGGCCGGACGGCGGGGAAGGCCCGGCAAGGCCCGGCCACTCTGCCTGACATGACGTGTTTGCCGCGGCGGTGAACGGCAACGCGGTCTCCATGACTCGACCGAACAAAGACCCGAACGAGAACTCCGCGTCCGCCGAGACGGCCGCGGCCAAGGCGCGTCGCGCCACCGGCAAGGCGACCGCACCCGCCACCACCTCCGCGAAGACGGCCGCGATCAAGGTGGACGACGCGACGTCGTCCACCAAGGCCGGGGCCGGACGCGCGGCCGACGCGGCCAAGCGCGCCGCCGACAGCACGAACGGCGCCGTGCACAGCGCCGTGAAGGGTGTCGAGGCGGGCCGCCAGGCGGTGGTGCAGGCCTCCGGCCAGGTGGCCGCCACCGCGAAGACCGCCATGACGGTGATCGCCCACCGCAAGCTCGTCGCCGCCGGCGTGGGCGCGGGCCTGACGGCCCTGACCGCCGCGTCCTACGCGGTCGGCCGCCGCTCCGGCCGTCAGGTCCAGGGCCCGATCACCCGGCTCACCGGCGGCCGTATCTGACGTGCCCGCGGGGGTCGTCCGGCGTGCCGCGCCGGACGACCCCGGCACGCCGTCCTACCAGCGGCCTTCCACCTGCTCCTTGATCCTGCGGTCGTACAGCTCCCGGATCGCCGTGAGCGTCTCGCCGGACAGCTCCGGCAGTGCGGCGGCCGACGCGTTGGCGCGGGCCTGCTCGGGCGTGCGGGCGCCCGGGATGACCGTCGTGACGCCCGGCAGCTGGATGATCCAGCGCAGCGCCAGCTGGGCCGGGGTGAAGCCCTCCGGAGCGAGCGCGGCGAACTCGACGGCCGCCTCCACACCCGTGCCGTAGTCCACGCCGGAGAAGGTCTCGCCCTGGTCGAAGGACTCGCCGTGCCGGTTGTAGGTGCGGTGGTCGTTCTCCGCGAAGACCGTGTCCTTGGTGTACTTGCCGGACAGCAGCCCCGAGGCCAGCGGAACGCGCGCGATGATCGCGACCCCCGCCTCCTCGGCCGCCGGGAGGACGTCGAGGAGCGGCTTCATCCGGAACGGGTTGAGGATGATCTGCACGCTCGCCACGCCGGGCCGGGCGATGGCCGTCAGCGCCTCGGCGCAGGTCTCCACGCTGACCCCGTACGCGGCGATGCGCTCCTCCTCGACCAGGGTGTCGAGTGCGTCGAACACCTCGTCGGAGGAGTAGACCGGTGTGGGCGGGCAGTGCAGCTGGACCAGGTCGAGGCGGTCCACGCCGAGGTTGCGGCGGGAGCGGTCGTTCCAGGCGCGGAAGTTGTCGAGGACGTAGTTCTCGGGGATCTGCTCCACACGGCGGCCCATCTTCGTCGCGACGAAGACATGCAGATCGGGCCTGCTCCGCAGGAACGTGGCGATGGTCTGCTCGCTGCGTCCGTCACCGTAGACGTCGGCCGTGTCGAAGAAGGTCACCCCCGACTCGGCCGCGGCCTCCAGCACCGCGAGGGCTTCCTTGTCGTCGACGTCTCCCCAGTCGGCGCCCAGCTGCCACGTGCCCAGACCGACCACGGACGCGTGCTGACCCGACCTACCGAATGCGCGTTCTTCCATGGCGCCAGTCTGTCACCTGTTTCCCGTGGTCAGTGTGTGGTCGGTGTGTGGTGAGTGCGGGAAAACGCCGCGGCGGACGCTGCCGGGCAGGCCCCGAGGTGGTCGAGACCCGCGACGGCGCCCACAGATGCCCGACGAGCGCGGGGCCCCCACGATTTACGCGGGCCGGGCCAACGGTTACCGTACCGGCCAGTAACCGGATCGACCGGACCGGACCGCATCGCAGGAGGCCCCCATGCCGCAGCTCGAAGTCGACGGCGCCGCACTGACGTACGACGACGAGGGCCCCCGCGAAGGCGACGGCGTGCCCCTGGTGTTCGTGCACGGCTGGACCGCCGACCGGCACCGCTGGGACCACCAGGTCGCGCACTTCACCGCGAAGCGGCGCGTGATCCGCCTCGACCTGCGCGGTCACGGCGAGAGCGACGGCGCCGGGGTGCGCACGATCGAGGAGCTGGCCCAAGACGTGCTCGCCCTCCTCGATCACCTGGAGGTCGAGCGCTTCGTCCTGATCGGCCACTCCATGGGCGGCATGATCTCCCAGACCATCACCCTCGCCCACCCGGAGCGGGTGGAGCGCCTGGTGCTGGTCAACTCCATCGGCCGCATGACCTACAGCCGTGGCCGCGGCCTGCTGATGGCGGTCTCCACCCGCGTCCCGTTCAAGCTGTTCGTCGCCGCCAACATCCAGCGCGCCTTCGCGCCCGGCTACCCCCGCGAGGAGATCCGGGAGTACATCCGCGCCTCCGCCGCCACTCCGCGCGAGGTCGTGCGGACCCTGTACGGCGCCATGCGTGCCTTCGACGTCCTCGACCGCCTCGGCGAGATCAGCACCCCCGTCCTCCTCGTCCACGGCTACCACGACATCCAACTGCCCGTCGCCCAGATGCTCCGTATGGCCAAAGCCTGTCAGGACGCCGAGGTGCGGATCCTGGACGCCGGCCACGAACTCCCCGTGGAGAAGCCGGCGGAGCTGACCGCCACCCTGGACCGCTTCCTCACCGGCTCCCGGGTCTGAGCCCGCCGCCGACCGTGGAGCCGAGGCCACCGAGGGAGCGGAGCCACCCGGCCACCGCGTCGACCACCGCCCGGGTCCGCGACAGCCGGTCGATGTCCGCGGCGAGGGACAGCGCCGCCCCCGTCCACGCGAAGCCGAAGGACCACACCGACAGCCACTCGCACAGGTACAGGGGTGTGACCGTCCAGTCGTCGCCCACCTCGGTGGCCGCCGCCACGGCGGCCAGCGCCATGAAGACGAGGATCAGCACACCGGCCACCAGATAGGGGCGCCGCGCGTACGGCCGGTCCTTGAAGCCGCGCGCCCGGTACATGGAGATGCAGAAGGCCGCCATCGCCGTCAACAGGGCGACGGCGAAGACCTGGTGGAACACCGAGACCGTCCGCTGCCCGGCGTCGCCCCCGGACCCCGGCGCGGTGGGGAAGAGGGCGACGCCCAGGGCACAGGCGCCGGCGACGGTGCCCAGGATGTCGTTGAACCGGTCGAACCGGTAGACGATCAGGAAGATCCCGAGCGCGCACAGGGCGCCGACGAAGACGTCACGGGTGCTCGTGTAGTACGCGCCGCTCATGGAACCGGGCCAGGAGTCCTCACCGGTCCGTCCGTCGATCCGCGCCGCGATCCAGTTGCCGGCCGGCAGCGCCAGGGGGAGCAGGACACCGATGACCCCGACCCCCAGGCGCAGCCGCATGACCGTCCGCGCGTCCTGGTCCTTCTTCCGGGCCGCCGCCCCGCGCCGCGGGGGCTCGGCGCCGTCCTCGTCCGTCACGCCCACGGGCACATCCTCACCGAAACGCGCGAGGCGAAGGCATGCCCGCCACCGGACGATGTCCGGTATCAGCCGAACGCAAACTCGAACGCACGGCTGCGAGTCGGACTTGTCAGCCGGTCAGCTGCCCTTCCGCGGCGGCAAGTAGCTCCGTCACACGCAGCGCGAAGGCGGCGTCGCACGGATGCGGACGACCGCTCCGGACCGCCGCCAGCAGCGCGTCCCCCGCCCGCACCAGAGCCGGTACGACCTCTTCGTCGGTCGTGGGCAGCACGGTCGTCCCGGCCCTGCCGCGCAGCTCGACCGTGACACCGGAGGCCGCGGGCGGGGCGGTGAGGCTGAGGGTGAGGGTGCTGGACGCCCCGCCGGTGTGCAGAAGCACCAGATGGACCGTGTCCCGGGGCCCGCGCACGGCGGCGGCCACCTTCTCCACATCCCCGAGGACCGGCAGCAGCACGGACAGGGCGTGCGGGCCCACGTCCCACAGGCCGCCCTTGTCCCGCCGCCACGGCGAGTCCGCGAAGGGGCTGTCGCTCTCCTCGTCGAACAGCGACCCGAACCACTCCGCGCGACCCGTGAACCAGCCCTCCCGGGCGGCCTGTTCGGTGATCCACGCGTCGATCGCGGTCTGGAACCGGCCGGTGAAGAAGACGACAGAGGCGACCCCGCTCTCCTCGACCGCCTCGACGACGGCCCGCCCCTGCTCGACGTCGATCGACAGCGGCTTGTCGAGCAGCAGATGACAGCCCGCCCGCGCCGCGCGCACCGCGAGCGGTGCCTGGACGGAGGGCGGCAGGGCCACGGCGACCGCGTCCACGTCCGCGAACAGGGCGTCGACGTCCTCGTACACCGACAGCCCGCCGTGCCGGTCGGCCAGCTCCTTGGCCGCCTCCCGGCGCCTGCCCCACACCCCCGCGAACTCCAGCTCCCGGTGGGCGCTCAGCGCGGGGGCGTAGGCCATCTCGGCCCACGGTCCGGTTCCGAGCAGTCCTATGCGCATGCTCCGGTCTCTCCTTGTGCGTTGGGTGCCGGGTCCTTCCGGACGCGGCTGTCCGACGGCCGTCAGGGCAGCGCCTGTTCGGTCCAGATCGTCTTGCCGGTGGGGGAGTAGCGCGTGCCCCAGCGCTGGGTGAGCTGGGCGATGAGGTACAGGCCCCGGCCGCCCTCGTCGGTCGTGGCGGCGTACCGCAGATGGGGCGAGGTGTGACTGCTGTCGGTGACCTCGCAGATCAGCTGCCGGTCGTGGATGAGCCGGACCCGGATCGGGCCGCCGCCGTACCGGATGGCGTTGGTGACCAGCTCGCTGAGGATCAGCTCGGTGGTGAACTCCAGCTCCTCCAGGCCCCAGACGGCCAGCTGCCGGGTGGTCTCCGAGCGCGCCCGGCGGACCGCGGCGGGGTCGCCCGGCACCTCCCACTCGACGACACGGCCCGAGTCCAGCGCCCGGGTGCGGGCGACGATCAGCGCGATGTCGTCGCTCGCCCGGCTCGGCGGCAGCGCTTCGAGCACGGCCTCACAGGTGCCCTGCGGTGAGCCGTCGGCCCCCGCCAGGGCGGCGCGCAGCAGTTCGAGCCCGTCGTCGATGTCCCGCTCCCGGTCCTCGACGAGACCGTCGGTGTACAGCACGATGCGGCTGCCCTCGGCGAGGTCCAGCTCGGCCGTCTCGAAGGGCAGCCCGCCCAGACCGAGCGGCGGACCGGCCGGCACGTCGGGGAAGTCGACCGTGCCGTCGGGCCGGGCCACCGCGAGCGGCGGATGACCGGCGCGGGCGACGGTGCAACGCCGTGAGACCGGGTCGTAGATCGCGTACAGGCAGGTGGCCCCGGTGATCGGGGCGTTGCCGTCGAGCACCGCCTCGTCCTGGTCGATCCGGCTGACCATCTCGTCCAGCAGCCCCAGGATCTCGTCGGGCGGCAGGTCCAGCGCGGTGAAGTTGTGGACCGCCGTGCGCAGCCGTCCCATCGTGGCCGCCGCGTGCAGACCGTGACCGACCACGTCGCCCACGACGACGGCGACCCGGGTACCGGACAGCGGCAGGACGTCGAACCAGTCGCCGCCCACCCCGGCCTGGGCGGGCAGATAGCGGTAGGCGACCTCCAGGGCGCTCTGCTCGGGCAGGTTGCGCGGCAGGAGGCTGCGCTGCAGGGTCTCGGCCATCGTGTGCTCGCGGGTGTAGCGGCGCGCGTTGTCGATGGAGACCGCCGCGCGCGCCACGAGCTCCTCGGCGAGCGCCAGCTCCTCCTGATCGAACGGTTCGGGTTTCTCCGAGCGCCAGAAGGTGGCGACGCCCAGCACCAGCTGGCCCACCCGCAACGGCACGGCGATCAGCGAGTGGATGCCGTACTCGACGACCTGCGCGGACCGTTCGAGGTCCTGGGCCTGCCAGCCGGTCGCCCGGCTGAGGTCGGCCACGAGGGTCGAGCTGCCGCTGTCGATGCTGCGGGCCTGCGGCGAGGAGGGGACCAGGTCGATCCGCTCGCCCACCTTGTACAGCGGCGCGTCCTTGCGGATCCCGGTGCATGCCGTACGGCGCAGCGTGGTGGCCGTCTCGGGCTCGTCGCCGCTGAGCGCGGCCGGGGCCAGGTCCACGGTGACGAAGTCCGCGAACCGGGGGACCGCGACCTCCGCCAGTTCTTCGGCGGTACGGGTCACATCCAGGCCGGTGCCGACGCCCACCCCGGCGTCGTAGAGCAGCTTCAGCCGCTCCCGCGCCGCCTCCGCGCGGCCGGAGAGGGCACGCAGCTCGGTGGAGTCGCGGAGCGTGGCGACGCTGCCGGAGGGCTCGCCCTGGAGATCGGTGGGCCGCTGGTTGACCGCCAGCAGCCGGTCGCCCACCAGGTGCACCTCGTCGTTGGCGACCCGCCCGGACGCCAGCAGGTCCGCCACGTGCGTCTCGAGGCCCAGGGAGTGGACGTCCCGGCCCTCCGCGTCCGCGGGGAGGTCCAGCAACCGGTGCGCCTCGTCGTTGGCGAGCAGCAGCCGGCCCCCGCCGCCGACGATGATCACGCCCTCCCGTACGGCGTGCAGCACCGCGTCGTGGTGCTCGTACATGCGGGTCATCTCGGACGGGCCGAGCCCGTGGGTCTGCCGCAGCAGGCGTTTGCTGACGAGCGCCGTGCCCGCCGTCGCCAGGGCGAGGGCCGCCGCGGCGGCGGCCAGGACGAGGGGCAGCTGCTGCTCTGCCACCCCGCCCACGTTCTCGGTGGTGATGCCGGCCGACACCAGGCCCACCACCTTGCCGTCGGGATCCTTGACCGGCACCACGGCCTGGACCAGCGGGCCCAGGGTGCCGTTCACCTCCTCGGTGAAGGACTCGCCCTTCAGCGCGGGCTCGACGGTGCCGACGAACTGCCTGCCGATGCGGTCGGTCTTCGGATGGGTGTACCGGATCCCGTCGGTGTTCATCACGACGATGAAGTCCACCTTGGACTGGACCCGGGCGGCCTCGGCGCGCGGCTGGAGCACCGCCGTCGGATCGGGGGCGTTCAGCGCCTCCCGGGTGCCCGGCGCGTTGGCGAACGTCTCCGCCACGGCGAGCGAACGGTTGTGCGCCTCCTTGGAGCTGTCGTGCCGCACCTGGAGGACCAGTGCCACCACGGCCGACACCACCAGTACCAGCACGATCACGACCTGCAGCAGGAACACCTGCCCGGCGACACTGCGCCCGCTCAGGGCCGACCGCAGCCCCGAGAGCGGGCCCTGGCCGTGTTCCGGCTCCCGACTCGCGCCGCTGTCCGATCCATGTGGTACCCGCCGGGCGCGGTCGTCCCGGCCCTGCGCGGGCCGACCCTGGGGGCGGCGGGTCGACTGAGAGCGTGATCGACCCAGGAGACGGACCATGTGCCCATGTCTACACTGCCCCGCGCCCGGAGGCGAGAGGGGGTCGTACGCTGCCCCGGCCGAGGCCTTCGGCAGCTCGGCTGCGAGAGCGCTTGCTACCGCTTTGACCATCTGTGATGCCCTGCTGCCTGTCGGATTCCTGTGAATCTGTGAGGCGTTTGAACACATCGAGGTCCGGCTCCGTATAAGGCTGGGGTTTTTCATGCCCGGACCCGACCAGACGTTGTAGGAGCTATCCGTGGGACGCACCACCAGGCGCAGACGCCCATCCGGAGCACGGCGCGCGACCTCTGCCGCGATCGCGCTGATCTTGGGCGGAGGTGGTCTCGTGGCCGTCAACGTCTACGCGTCGGCCACCGAGGACGGTGCGCCCGACGACTGGGTCGAGCGGGTCGCCTCCGCCGCCGGCACGATCGACTGCCCGGACGTCGGCAGCGAGCTGACGGAGGTGCCCGAGGGGGCACGGGAAGGCGTCGACAAGGAACTCGCCGCCCTGGACCAGCAGATAGCCGAGGCATACCAGCGGCTGCAGAACTCCGTCCAGGCCCAGCAGCAGGACAGCGGGTTCGCCGAGAACGCGATCATGAACCCGCTGAAGGAGAAGCGGGCGGCGACGATCGAGCGGATCGCGATCGCCATCGACCGCGTCGGGGACCGCCCCGACGGACTCGACTCCCTCGCCGCCTGCGAACTGCGCCCCGCCGAGAACCAGGACACCGGTCAGGACGGTGGTGAGCAGGACGGTGGGGAGCAGAACGGCGACGGCCAGAACCAGGGCGGCCAGGGCGATCAGAACCAGGGCGGGCAGCAGGGCGGCCAGGGACAGCAGGGCAACGGGGGCCAGGCCGGCAACGGGCCGGTGGCCGCGGACTACGCCGACATCAGGTCCGTCCAGCCGAACGCCGGGAACCGCGGCGGACAGAACGGCTCCACCGGCTCCTTCAGCACCGACTGCGGCGTGAACGCCAACGGCGTGTTCAACTCGGACAACGTCATCGTGGCCCCCGGTGTCTCCAACGGCGCGCACCACTTCCACGACTACATCGGCAACCAGGGCAACAACGCCTTCGCCGGCGACGAGGACCTCGCCGCCGCCGACACCAGCTGTGAGAACCAGGGCGACAGGTCGTCGTACTTCTGGCCCGTGATCCGTCTGCAGAACGGTACCGCCGAGCAGGACGCCAACTCGCCCGGCGGCGGCATCGAGGGCAACGCCGGTGAGATCGTGACGCCCAAGGAGGTCACCATGACCTTCGTCGGCAGCCCGCGGGGCGAGGTCGTGGAGATGCCGCGGCTGCTGCGCATCATCACCGGCGACGCCAAGGCCTTCGTCAACGGCCCGGCCAACGCCAACGCGTCCTGGAGCTGCACCGGCTTCGAGGACCGGCAGCTGAAGGACAAGTACCCGCTCTGCCCCTCCGGCAGCGACGTGGTCCGCACCTTCAAGTTCCAGAGCTGCTGGGACGGGCGCAACATCGACAGCGCCAACCACCGTACACACGTGGCCTTCGCCGCCGCGGACGGCAGCTGCGCGGCCGGCTTCAAGGCCATCCCGCAGCTGGTCCAGCGCATCGTCTACGACGTCGACGCCCCGAGCCTCCAGGACGGCGGCCGTACGACGCCGCTGTTCGCCGTGGACACCTTCCCCGAGCAGCTCCACAAGGCCGTCACCGACCACGGTGACTTCATCAATGTCTTCGACGAGGACCTGATGCGGGCGATGGTGGACTGCATCAACGACGGCCGCGAGTGCGACGCGGGCGACCTCGGCGGCGGCCAGGGTGACGGCGACGGTGACCAGGGCGACGGTGGCGGCCAGGGCGACGGTGGCGACCAAGGCAACGGCGGTGACCAGGGCGGCGACGCCGGCCAGGGCGACGACCAGGGTCAGGACCCGGGCCAGGGCCAGGACGGCGGCCAGGACCAGGGTGAGGACCAGGACCAGGGTCAGCAGAACCCGGGCGACGGGCAGGACGAGGGTGCTGACCAGGGCAAGGACGAGAACGCGGCCGAGCCCTCCGAGACCGCCCAGGCACCCGGCGGCGCCGACGAGCAGGCCGGCCAGGGCGGCGACAAGGAGCCCCAGGTCCTCGGCTCGGTGAAGGCGACCCAGCGCGGCAACCCCGCGGGCGGCGACCAGCCGGACCAGGGCGGCGAGGGCGCGGACGACGCCGGGGACGGTGGCGACGCGGTCGCGGCCCCCGAGCAGACGCCCGCGGCGAACGTGCCGTCGGCCGCCGGGCAGCCCGGCGCGCAGGGGTCCGGGTCGGCGTCGGGCAGCCTCGCCGAGACCGGTTCGCAGCTGTGGCCCGCGATGATCGGCGGTGTGGCGGTGCTGGCCGGTGTCT
>NZ_JAJKLK010000027.1 GCF_020982545.1 Streptomyces sp. MNU76
GGCCGACGAGCTCGTGGACAAGGCCTCCGGCGAGTCCTTCTCGACCACCCAGTCCGAGTACCGCAGGGCTCTGGCCGCCTACGACGACCTGAGCACCGACCACCCCGACTCCCGCGCCGCCGAGAAGGTGCCCGACCGGTTGAAGACCTTCTACACGACCGTCGGCGCCCCTTACGAGGACAAGGAGTACTGCGAGGCGGTCGCTCCCCTCGAATACCTGCGTACGGTGCCCCGGACCGTGAGCAAGCAGGACCTCGGCTCGCTGGCCGCCTGGCCCGACGACCGGCTCGCCACCTCGCTGTACGAGTGCGCCTCCGCGAGCCTGGCGGCCGACACCGCCGGCTGGCAGGACCAGTTCAGCGACCTCCTCACCACCTTCCCCGACTCCGATCAGGCGGCGAAGGTCGAACCCGACGTCGAGCGGGCCGTCGACAAGGCGGTCAAGGCCGTCGGCGGCGACGACCCGTGCGCCGCCGTGGACCGGTTGGAGACGCTCGGCTCCCAGGTCAAGGCGTTGCCGGGGGAGAAGGCAGGGGTGGCCGACGGGCTCGCCGCCGCCGCCGGAAAGGCCGAGAAGTCCGCCTCCGCCGGTGTCTACACCTGCGGCGTCGACCAGTACAAGGACGGCGACTTCGCCGAGGCGGTGGCGTCGATGAACGACTTCGTCGACG
Organism: Streptomyces sp. MNU76; assembly: GCF_020982545.1. Taxonomy (GTDB): domain Bacteria; phylum Actinomycetota; class Actinomycetes; order Streptomycetales; family Streptomycetaceae; genus Streptomyces. The sequence goes on from NZ_JAJKLK010000027.1 coordinate 672, forward strand.
CCAACAAGAAGCACAAGAACGCGCCGCGCGCCAAGAAGATCGCGATCGCCGCCGAGATCGCGCAGGAGGTCCCGGAGGCGGGCAAGAAGCTGCCCACCACACGGACCGGCGGCAGCATCTCCGTGACGGTGAAGAACGACAGCCCCGACGAGATCCAGGTCATGTACACCGGCCCGGTGACCGGCACGTTCACCCTGAAGGGCTGCTCCACCTGCACCAGCTACGACTGGAGCAGCACCCTGGTCTCCAGCTTCAAGCCGTGCAGCGGCAACGACAAGTACCCGCAGCGCACCATCAGCCTGCCCGTCGGCACCACGTACTTCCTGCACAAGCCGAAAAGCGAGAACGCCTCCAGCGCCGCCTCCGACACGGCCAAGCTGGAGTCCGGCTACATCTACACGGAGTGCGCCTATGTGACCTCGGGCTTCGGCCTGAACTCCTGACGCGCACCCGGGCCCGGTGACCGAGGGCCGCGGCGGCTCAGCCCCTGCGGCCCTCCACCCACCCGGCGACGTCGTCCAGGTCCTTCGCGATCGCCTTGCGGACGGCCCGGGCGCCCAGAGGGCCCATGACCCTGGCGAGCAGACCCGCTACGGTGCCGGTCGGCCGGGCGGAGAAGGTCGTCACGATCGTCGTCGCCCCCGGCCCGTCGGCCCGCAGCACCCACTCCGAGACATAGCGGGAGCCGTGCGACTCGGCCTCCACCACATAGCGCTCGGGCGGCTCGCTGACGGTCACCCACATCTCCTCGGTGGCGTCCTTGCCGAACATCCGACGGGTCTCCCGCCACCGAGTGCCCACCCCGAAGCCCCCGTCCGTGAGGACCTCGACCCTCATGACACCACTGAGCATCCGATCCATACCGCCGAGGTCCGTCACGGCCTCCCACACCCGGCCCTGGGAAGCGGCCACCCGTCGCTCGACGACGACACTTCTGCTGGTCATGCCTCCCATGAAAGCACCGGGCACGGACGGCCGCCCCAGGACGGCCGCCGTGCCGGGGCGCGCCCCGGCCGGCGCGCCAGGTTCCGTAACCAGGGTGCGTAGTTCTACGGACGACCGTGCGGCAGGCGTTCTGGAAGCCTCGGATCCGCAGGTGCGTCCGGGGGCGGTGGGGCCGCATGGAAGGGATCCGGCCGTGGGTATCCCTCCTCCACGCGTTCGACCACGACACCCCGCCGCCCCGCCCCGCGCCCGCGGGGCGACCCGGCTCCGCCGCAGCACCCCGTCCACCACGACCGAGGAGAACCCGATGACCGAACGCCCCGAGGGTGCACCGGCACAGCCACAGCCACAGCCGCAGGACCAGCCGTCCGCGTCCCCGTCGGCACCCCCGCCGCAGACACCCACCCAGGCCGAGATACCGGCCCAGCCCGCGCAGGCGCAGGCCCCGACACAGGCGGCCGTCCCGAGCGCCTACCCCTATCCCGATCCGCAGTCCCCGGCGGCGAGCCCCAGCCCCCGGCCCTACGGCCCTCAGGTCGCCCCCGTGGCCGCCCAGGCGAACCCGTACGGCTACCCGCCGGGTGGCTACCCGCCGGGTGGCTACCCGCCGGGTGGCTACCCGCCGGGTGGCTACCCTCCCCTCGGGGCACCGCCCGCCACGGGTGCCGGCGGGCGGGCCGTGCTGTGGGCGCTGGTCGGCGCGGCGGTGGCCTCGGCGGCCTGGGCCGGCGGGGTGTTCCTGCTCGGCAAGGACGAGACGGAGGCCGACCTGCGCGGCTACCGGGCCAAGTCGGACATCTGCCCGTCCGTGGACTACTCGTCCTTCAAGAACGAGTACCCGGAGGAGGACGACGCCCCGGTCAACAACTCCCTGGAGCACGCGGCCCTCGACCAGAGCTACTGCAGCATCTCCCTGAAGGAGTCCTCGACCTCCACACTCTCCGACGCGTACTTCTCGGTCCAGATCGACCTGCACAAGAAGACCGACCCCGGCCCCGAGTTCACCGCCATGTGGTCCGAGTACGACCAGCGCTACGAGGACTACGAGGTCGAGAAGGTCGACGGCTTCGGGGACGAGGCGTACGTCATCACCGAGGACACCACCTCGGGCGACGACACCAGCGGCAGCCGGTCGGCCACCCTCGCGGTGCGCGACGGCTGGATGACGTACGAGATGCGGTGGAGCGCCTACGGCTCCAGCTACGACGACGTGACCATGCCGGACGTGGACGACGTCGTCGACTGGCTCAAGAACGACACGAACGCGACCCTGGACAACCTGCGGGGGGCCGACGGCATCTAGGGGGTGCTTCGAAAGTCCCGCACAGCATCCGCGGCGCCCGGCACGCACTCTCGCCGCACCGGCCGAAACTCCAAGTACGTCCAGTACGAGGGCTTTCGTTCGGCACGCCGAGAGCACGCACCGGACACCGCGGGCACCGCACAGGACTCTCGAAACACCCCCTAGCACGCCGGACGCGGACGCGCGCGGAGGTCGTGGGTGCGTGCAGAGGCGCGGGCGTGAGGGCTGCTGCGGGCGTGGTGGCGTGGATGGAGGCGGGGTGTGTGGTGCCCCGCCTCCACTCCCTCTCGCACCCGGACCTTCGGCTCAGTCCCCCTTCGCCTTCGCGTAGTCCTGGGCCATCTGGCCGGCGAAGTCGTACAGCAGGCACTGCTCGTCACCCACGACCCACGCGTCGTGCCCCGGCGGACACACGAAGGTGTCGCCCGGTCCGACCTCGCCCTCACCGCCGTCGTCCATGCGGATGTGCATGCGCCCCTGGACCACGTAGCCGTTGTGATGGACCTGGCAGCTCTCCGTGCCCGCGAGGGGGCCGACGGACTCCGACCAGCGCCAGCCCGGCTCGAAGGTGGCCACGGCGAAGTCGAGCCCGGTGAGGTGCACGGCCTCGAGGTGACCCCGAGGGAAGTCGCGCCGCTCGTCCGGCTTCTCGACCGACTTGATCTCCAGCATGACGGCTCCTTCCGTTCCGTCCCACCCCCCCTCATCGTCCGCCTGTCAAGCCGGGGCCGCCAACCGGGGGACCGTGATCTCCCGAAGTGCCGGGGCACCGGGAGCGTCGTGTAATGAGGGCCGGAGATCGCTGCCGTGGGAGAGACGATGCGCTCAGGTCGTTCCGGTGGGAAACGTTCCGGCGGGGAAGGGGGGTCCGAGGTTGCCGGGGGCGTGCTGCGGCGGCTCGGCGAATGGTGCGCCCGGCACTTCGTGATCGTCATCGTCTCCTGGCTGGTCGCCCTCGCGGCCGTCCAGGTGCTGAACCGGTCCTACGGCGGCGACTACTCGGACGACTTCACCCTTCCGGGAGTGCAGTCCGAGAAGGGCCTGGACGTGCTGAAGGAGCACGATCCGGCGGCCGGCGGCTACGGCAGCCAGATCGTCCTGCACGACGAGGACAATGCCCTCGCCTCGCTCGGCTCCCAGATGTCCGAGACGGTCGACGACCTGCAGAAGCTGCCGCACGTGCTGTCGGTCCAGAACCCGCTGACCGCGCCCGCCACCCAGCCCTCGCAGTCGTCGGACCAGTCGCAGCAGCCGAACGTCGGTCCTCTGTCCTCCGACCAGAAGACGGCGTACATCACGATCCGCTTCGACGTGCAGCCCTCGACCCTCGGAGCCGGCTATCTCGACGGCGTGGACGACGCGGTCCAGCCGCTGCGGTCGGCGGGCGCCGAGGTCGAGTACGGCGGACCGCTCGGCGAACTGGCCCGTCCCGCCGCCGACGACCGGGTGAGCGAGCTGATCGGATTCGGGGTCGCGATCGTCGTCCTGATGATCGGATTCGGTAGCGTCATCGCCGCCGGACTACCTCTGGTGACCGCGTTGCTGAGCGTCATCGGCGGCCTCGCCTGCCTCGGCCTGCTGGCCGCCGCGTTCACGTTCGCGACCGTCTCCCCGACCCTGGCGACGATGATCGGGCTCGGCGTCGGCATCGACTACGCGCTGTTCCTGACCACCCGTCACCGGCAGAACCTCATGGACGGCGACGACCCGGTACGGGCGGCCGGCCGGGCCGCCTCGACCAGCGGCCACGCCGTCCTCGTCTCCGGCTGCACGGTGATCGTCGCCCTCACCGGGCTCTACACGTCCGGCGTGAACTTCATCGGCAACCTGGGGCTCGCCGCCGCCGTGACCGTCGTCTCCGCGATCATCGGCGCCCTCACCCTGGTCCCGGCGCTGCTCGGCCTCATCGGCAGACGCATCGACCGCTACCACGTCCGCAAGCCGGTCGCCGAGACCGGGGCGGAGGCGGGCGAGGAGATCACCGGCACCTGGCACCGATACGCCCAGCGCGTGGAGCACCATCCGTGGCGCTTCCTCGCGGCCGGTGTCACGACGGTGGCGGTCCTCGCCATCCCCGTCTTCTCGATCCAGCTCGGTCACATCGGCGACGGCGCCGACCCCACCTCCTTCACCGACCGCCGCGCCTACGACCTGATGACCGACGCCTTCGGGCCGGGCTCCAACGGTCCGCTCACGGTCGTCATCGACCAGACCTCGGTGCCGTCGTCGGACCGCCAGGGCCTGCAGAGCACCGCGCAGAAGAACCTGGACGCGGTCGAGGGGGCGTACGTGGTCACCCCGCTGACCCTCACCCAGGACGGGGACGTGCTGGTCGGCACGGTCTACTCCAAGGAGTCCCCGCAGAACGCCGACACGACGGACCTGACGAACCGCCTCGTCGACGACACGCTCCCCGCCTCGGTCTCCGGCACCAAGGCGAAGGGCTATGTCACCGGGACCACGGCCTCCCAGGTCGACTTCCGTGACATCGTGGCGAGTCGGCTGCCCATCATCATCGCCGTGGTCGTCGCCCTCGCCTTCCTGATCATCCTCGCCGTCTTCCGGGGGCTCCTGGTCGCGGTGAAGGCGGCGGTCCTCAACGTGCTGTCCATCGCGGCCTCGTACGGCGTCGTCGTCGCCGTCTTCCAGTGGGGCTGGGGCGGGCCCGCCCTGGGCGTCAACGGCACGGTGCCCATCGAGAGCTATGTGCCGATGATGATGTTCGCCATCATCTTCGGCCTCAGCATGGACTACGAGATCTTCCTGCTCTCCCGCGTCCACGAGGCATGGACGCGCACCGGCGACGCCCGGGCTTCGGTGGCCCACGCGCTGGAGATCACGGCCCGGGTCATCACCTGCGCAGCCCTGATCATGGTCAGTGTCTTCGCCGCGTTCATCGTCAGCGACAACATCGTGGTCAAGATGCTGGGGCTGGGGCTCGCCGTCAGCGTTCTCATCGACGCCACGGTCGTCCGGCTGCTCATGGTCCCCGCGGTGATGACCCTCCTGGGCCGCCACGCCTGGTGGATCCCGCACTGGCTGGACCGGATCATGCCGCACATCGACGCGGAGGGGGACACGGCGAAGCGGCCGGTCCCGACGGGTCGGGACCGGCCGCTCGGTGACTGACGGGCCTCAGACGACAGTCAGTTGACGACCTGTCAGAACGTCAGCTTCCAGCTGTTGATGTAGCCGGTGTCGAGGCTGGCCACGTCCTGCACCCGCAGCTTCCAGGTGCCGGCGGCCGTCTCCGAGGAGGCGTCCACCGTGTACGTGGCGATCACGTCGTCCGCCGAGTCGGACGACGAGGAGTTCTTCAGCCGGTACGCCGTGCCGTCCGGGGCCACGAGGTCGACGACCAGGTCACCGCGCCAGGTGTGGACGATGTTCACGTCCACGGTGAGCGCGCTGGACGCCGCTCCGGCCCGGTTGACGTTGATCGGCGACTCCACGGTGGAGTTGTCGGGGATCTGGTAGTCGGCGGTGTTCTCGAACACCGACTGGTTCCCCTCCTCGTCCACGCGCCAGGCGAAGCTCGCCGTGCCGGTCTCGCCGGCCGAGTCCGTCACGGTGACCGTCGGCGTCGAGTTGCCCGCCGTGGTCGGGGAGCCGGAGATCCGGCCCGTGGCGGCGTCGATCGACAGCCCGTCCGGCAGTCCGGTGGCCGCGTACGACAGGGCGCCGGCGTTGGTGGAGGACGCCTGGACGTCCAGCGTGACCGCCTGACCGACCAGGGAGTACTGGGCGGCCGGCGGAACGACCGTCACACCGTCGAGGATCCGGGAACCGACGTTGATCGCGGCCCACGCGTTGGCGGTGTTGTTGTAGGTCACCGAGCCGAGCCCGTACAGGTCGGCGGCGGCCTGGAGGGTGGCGGTGCGGGCGGCCGCGTAGTTGGTCGTGGACGTCATGTACGTGGTGAGCGCCCGGAACCAGATCTTCTCGGCCGCGTCCCGGCCTATCGGGGTGACGGGCAGCCCGTCGAAGGTCGGCGAGTCGTAGGAGACGCCGTTGACGACCTTCGCGCCGCTGCCCTCGGAGGCCAGGTAGTACCAGTGGTTGGCCGGGCCCGAGGAGTAGTGGACGTCGATGCTGCCGAGCGTGGAGGACCAGTAGTCGCGCGAGGAGCCGTCCTTGCTGGGCCGGTCCATGTAACGCAGCGGCGTGCCGTCGCCGTTGATGTCGATCTTCTCGCCCACGAGGTAGTCGCCGACGTCATTGGCGTTGCCCGCGGCGAACTCCACGGCGGCGGCGAAGATGTCGGAGGTCGCCTCGTTCAACCCGCCCGACTCACCGCTGTAGACGAGGTTCGCGGTGACCGAGGTCAGACCGTGGGTCATCTCGTGCGCGGCCACGTCGATCGAGGTGAGCGGGTTGGCGTTGCCGGAGCCGTCACCGTACGTCATGCAGAAGCAGGAGTCCTGCCAGAACGCGTTGACGTAGTTGTTGCCGTAGTGCACCCGGCTGTAGGGCGCGACACCGTCGTTGCGCAGCCCGTTCCTGCCGTGCACGTTCTTGTAGTAGTCCCAGGTCAGCGCCGCGCCGTAGTGGGCGTCCGCGCCGGCCGTCTCCAGGTTGGCGGTGCTCCCGTCGCCCCAGATGTCGTCGGAGCCGCTGAACAGCGTCCCGGTGCCGGAGGAGCCCCGGTTCAGGTTGTACGTGCGGTGGTTGCCCCGGTCCGCGTCGGTCAGCGTGTACGACGAGCCGGACTGGCTGGTGCCGAGCGCGACCGTGCCGCTGTAGCGGGTGTTGCCCGTGCCGGTGTGCACGGCCTCGTACTCGAACAGCTTCTTCCCGGTCTGCGCGTCGGTGATGACGTGCAGCTCGCTGGGCGTGTCGTCGTGCTGGAAGCCGCTGACGACGGTCTCGTAGGCCAGGGTCGGCGTGCCCTTCGCGGCCCAGACGACCTTGCGGCTGCTGTCCGGAGCGGTCTTGGTGGACCCCTCCTCCTTCGCCGCCGCGAGCGCCTGCTTCTCCGCGGTGGCCCTGCTGACCTCGGGGCTGAGGTCCGACACCTTCAACTCGGGCTTGTAGGCCCGGGTGACGCTCTCGACCGCGCCGGACTTGGCGGCGTGGACGACCAGGTCGCCGCCGAGCACGGGCAGCCCGGCGTAGGTGCGCTCGTAGCGGGTGTGCGTGGTGCCGTCGGCGTCCTTGACGACGTCGCGGACCCGCAACTCCTCCTGGCTGCCGAGGTCCAGGCGGTCGGCGGTCCGGTCCGTGGCCTTCTCGGCCTGTCGGACGAGGGTCGCGCGCTGTGCGGGGGTGAGCTGCGCGGGCAGTGACCCGCGGTCCGCCTTGGCCGCCGCGGGACGGGCGGTGCCTTCGCCGCCGTCGCCGCGAGCGATCGCGGGGGCGCCCGGGACGGCGACGGCGAGTACCGCCGCCGCCACCACGAGGGCGGCTGTGGCCGTGGTGCGTCTGTGGGGGGTGGATCTCACGCGAACTCCTTTGCTGCGGCCGACGTTGGACGAGCGGCCGTACGAAGGACCCGGTGCACGGGTCGAGGCACCGGGTGGTGCAGGGAGTGCTGCGATGCGGGTGCGCGTGCGCCGTCGTGAGACGGAGTGCGCACAGAGTGACAGATGTGGAGCTGTTGTGTCAGGAGCACAACAAGTGTTTGGCTGGAAAGTGATCGATCATCGACCGGCGACATGCGCGGGACATGTCTGCTGACGCCCGGGGAACTTCTTGGCCCCGGTCGCGCGTCTTCGGGGTGAGGCCGGACGTATCCGGTGCGCCACGGAGGGGGTTGCCATGACGACGAACGACCCGGGCACGATCGAGACCACGCTGGCCGACGGCCGACGCATGACCCTGTCGCTGCCTCGGACGGACGCCTGGTGGGCCGTCGACGGGATCGAGGCGCTGCGCGCCGTCCCACCCACCCACACCGGACACGGCGAATCCCCGCCCTCCCCAAGCGCCCCGCCCTCCCGCTGGAGGTCGCGTTGCTGGGCTTCGGGGCCTGAGATCCTTCCGCGGCCGCTGGTCGGGGCGCGGCGGAGAGGAACTTTTCTCCCCCCCCACCAGCACTGTTCCGCGAGAGGCGGACGGAGAAGAAGGGAAGCGGAGGCGGCGTGCCGGACGTATGGCAGTGGGATCCCACGCTCTTCCGGGGCAGCGCGGCGTACTACGAGCGGGGCAGGCTCCCCTACGCCACCGGATTCGCCGAGGCCCTCGCCGGGTCCCTCGGCCTGGACGGAGGTGGCCGACTCCTCGACGTCGGCTGCGGACCCGGGATCGTACTGCTGCCGCTGGCGCGGTACTTCGAGGAGGCCGTCGGCGTCGATCCCGACGAGGACATGCTGACGGAGGCCGAGCGCCGGGCCACGCGCTCGGGGGTGACCAACGCGCGCTGGGTGGCCGCGCGCGCCGAGGATCTACCGGCCGGGCTGGGGACTTTCCGGGCCGTGGTGTTCGCCCAGTCCTTCCACTGGACGGACCGTGACCGGGTCGCGGCCACCGTGCGGGGGATGCTGGAGCCCGGCGGCGCGTTCGTCCACATCAGCGACCTCAAGGACCCGCCATCCGACCCGACACCGCCGCCATCACCGGCGCCGCCGTACGACCGGATCGGCGACCTGGTACGCCACTTCCTGGGACCCGTGCGCCGCGCGGGGCAGGGACGCCTCGTGCACGGCACGCCCGGCGGTGAGGAACTCGTCATCGCGCGCGCCGGTTTCGAGGGCTACGCACGGCAGGTCGTGCCCGCCGGGGACGTGGTCACCCGCACCGTCGACGACCTCGTGGCCTGGACGTTCTCCAACTCCTTCTCCGCCCCGCACCTGTTCGGCGACCGGCTGCGGGAGTTCGAGCGGGACCTGCGGGCGCTTCTGGAGCGGGAGGCCCCCGACGGCCGTTTCGCGGAACGGCTTCCGGCCACCGAGATCAGGACCTGGCGGAAGCCACGCGTCTGAGACGCGAGCCGACGCCCCACTGCGCTCCCCTGCGCACGGGGCCGCCCGGTCAGGGGTACCGGAGGCACAGGTACGCTCTCCAGGTCGCCCGGGGCGACGGCCGGCAGTCGCGAGGGAGGCGGTTCGATGACCGGCGGGCAGGAACCCGTGCTGCTGCACACCGTCGGCCGTGCCGCCCACATCACCCTCAACCGGCCGAAGGCCCTCAACGCGCTCAACCACGCCATGGTGCGGCGCGTCGACGAGGCGCTCACCGCCTGGGAACACGACCCGGCCGTGGAGACCGTCGTCGTCACCGGCGCGGGGGAGCGGGGACTGTGCGCGGGCGGCGACATCCGGGTCGTCCACGACGACGCCCGCGACGGGGACGGCACCGTCTCGGCGGCGTTCTGGCGCGACGAGTACCACCTCAACGCCCGTATCGCCCACTACCCAAAGCCGTACGTCGCCGTCATGGACGGCATCGTGATGGGCGGCGGCGTCGGCATCTCCGCGCACGGCGGCATCCGTGTCGTCACCGAACGCTCGCGGATCGCCATGCCCGAGACCGGCATCGGCTTCGTCCCGGACGTCGGCGGCACGCATCTCCTGGCCCGTGCCCCGGGCGAACTCGGCACCCTCCTCGCCCTCACCGGCACGGCGATCGGCGCCGGCGACGCCCTGCTGTGCGGGCTCGCCGACCACTACGTACCGTCCGCGTCACTCGGCGCGCTCCTCGACGACCTCGCCGAACTGCCCGCCCAGGACGCCGTCGCCCGGCACGTGCGGCAGCCGCCGTCGGCCCAGTTGCGGGAACGGCGGGCATGGATCGACGCCTGCTTCGCCGCCGACACGGCCGAGGAGATCGTCCGACGACTGCTCGCCCACGGCGACCCGGCCGCGAAGGAGACCGCCGAGACCCTGCTGGCCAAGTCCCCGACCGCCGTCAAGGTCACCCTCACCGGCGTGCGACGGGCCCGAGGCCTTGGCTCTCTGGAACAGGCGCTGGACCAGGAGTACCGCGTCTCCTGCGCCGCCCTGGCCACCGCCGACCTCGTCGAGGGCATCCGCGCCCAGGTCATCGACAAGGACCGCCGCCCCCGTTGGAACCCGCCGACGCTCACCGACGTCACCGACGCCGACGTGCACCGCTTCTTCACCCCGCTCGGCGACCGTGAGCTGGGCCTCGGCTCCGGCCGCACCGATCACGACAACACCTAGGCTGCCACCGTGACCCCGACGTCCCCTCCCCACCCAGGTACTCCGCATCCGACCCGGCGGCCCGGCCGACGCCCCGGCCATCCTCCGTCTGCTCGACGCGGCGGTGGCCTGGATGAACGCGCGCGGAAACACCGAGCAGTGGGGCACGATCCCGTACTCGCGGCGACCCGACGGGCCGTCACGCGTCGAGCGCTACACGACCGAGAACACCCCGTACATCGCGGAGTGGGACGGCACGCCCGTCGGAGCCATGGTCCTGGACTCCGGCCCCAGCCCGCAGATGCCGATCCCCCCGGCCGACGAACCCGAGCGGTACGTCCGCCTCCTCGTCTCCGACCGGCACCACGCAGGCCATGGCATCGGCGCGGCCCTCCTGTCCCACGCCGTCGACGAGACCCGCCGCGCCGGCGTGGGACTCCTGCGCGTCGACTGCTGGGCGGGCGACGGCGGTCGTCTCGTCGCGTTCTACGAACGCAACGGCTTCACCCCGACCACACCCTTCCGCTCGGGCACCTGGCCGGGCCAGGTACTGGCCCGCGGACTCGACTGACCGCCGGGTCGGGCGTCGGCGGATCAGTGCGGGATGCCGTCGATGAGGTCGCGGGCGCCCTGGCGGAGCAGTGCCACCGCGACGGAGGTACCGAGCGTCGCGGGGTCGAGACGGCCCGCCCACTCGTGGGCGTTGAGGACCGTCTTGCCGTCGGGCGTGAACACCGAGGCCCGCAGGGAGAGTTCGCCGTTGCGCTCGGTGCGGGCGAAACCGGCGATGGGGCTGTTGCAGTGGCCCTGCAGCACATGCAGGAACATCCGCTCGGCGAGCGTCTCGCGGTGGGTGTCCGGATCACCGAGCCCGCTGACCGTGTCGATGGTGTCGGTGTCGTCCTCCCGGCACTGCAGCGCCAGGACGCCCGCGCCGATCGGCGGCATCATCGTCTCGACGGACAGGATCTCGCTGATCACGTCCGCACGGCCGATCCGCTCCAGCCCGGAGACGGCCAGCAGCAGCGCGTCCGCCTCGCCCGCGGCCAGCTTCTCCAGCCGCCGGTTGGCGTTCCCTCGGAAGGGCACGCAGTCCAAGTGCGGGTGGGAGGCCGCGAGTTGCGCGGCACGCCGTACGGAGGAGGTGCCGATACGGGTTCCGGCGGGCAGCTCGTCCAGGGTGCGTCCGGCGGGGTCCACGAGCGCGTCGCGGATGTCGTCCCGCTTCAGGAACGCCGCGAACATCGTGCCGGCCGGGAGGGGCCGGTCGGCGGGGACGTCCTTCACACAGTGCACGGCGAGATCGGCCTCGCCCGCGACGAGCGCGGCGTCGACCTCCTTGGTGAAGGCACCCTTGCCCTCGACCTTGGAGAGATCACCCATCCACTTGTCCCCGGTCGTCTTCACGGGGACCACCTCGGTGCGCAGCGCCGGGTGGAGCACGGCGAGTTCGGCGCGTACGCGCTCCACCTGTGCCAGAGCCATGGGCGAGTCTCGGGAGACGATACGAATCAGGTCCTGCGACATGAAGGCACGATAGCCCCTCGGGACGGGCCCGCATGACCACAACGGCCCCGGGCCCGGCCCGACCGCCGCCGTCGCACGTCCGTGTCATGCATCCGTGTCATCCATCCGCCTGCTGGTACTGCCCGCGAAAGTCGAACTTCCCTTCGGCCACGCGGTACAGGAACAGCGCGTCGTGGTTGTATCCGTTGTCCGCGGTGTACACGACGGTCCGGCTGATGCCGGTGTACGACACCTCCCGCATACGCCGCACGATCGCGCCGCGCTCCCGCAGGGCCGTGCCCCCGCTCGCACACGCCTGGGCCAGGAACAGCACCGCGTCGTACGCCTCCGCCGCGTACGGGCCCGGCCGCTCCCCGTACCGGGCCTCGTACGCCTTGGTGAAGGAGCGGGCCGCCGGGACGGCCGTCGGATCGATGAAGGCGGTGGCGAGGACCCAGCCGTCGGCCGCCGGGCCCGCACGCTCCAGGAACCGTGTGCCGAAGGCCCGTTGGGTGGCGACCCGGGTACCGGAGAACCCGGCCTCGCGCAGGGCGGCGGCGAACGCGCCCGCCCGTTCCTGCCCTCCGCTGAACACGACCGCGTCCGAGCCGGACGCGACCACCCGCCGGGCGAGCGCGGTGTGGTCGAGCTTCCCGGCAGCGACACTCGTGACACTCGTGTCCCTGCCGTCGCGGCCGAGCGCCCGCTGGATGTAGTTGCAGAGCATCCAGGCGAAGTCGCCCTCGGCCCGGTCCTCGACCAGGAACACCTCGCGGGCGTCGGCCTCGCCCGTCAGATACGCGTTGCACGGGGCGGCGAGCAACTCGTCGCTCGGCGAGAGCTGCGCGTGCGAACGAAGCGTGGACAGACCGGTGTCCCTGACTTGGGAGGTCACCCCCACCGACACGGAGACGACGGGCAGCACGGCCTGCGTGTACACGGTCTCCGCGGCGAGGAAACAGGCGTCCGTGGTCGGTCCCAGCACCGCGAGGACCCGCCGGTCCTTCGCCAGCCGCGTCGCCCGGTCCAGGGTCCGGTCGGGCTCGCCTCCGTCGTCGTACGCGCGCAGCGTCAGCCGCAGCGGACGGTCGTCGTCGGCGTTCACGTGTGCGACGGCCAGCCGGGCGCCGTCGAACTGGGCCCGCCCGGTCTCCCCGGTCGCTCCGGACAGGTCGCCCTGGAAGGCCACGACGAGTTCGGCGCGCGGGCCGGACGAGGAGCCTCCCGCGCCGGTCTTCCGTTCGCCCCGGTTGCGCCACCACCACGCCCCGCCGCCGGCCGCGAAGAGCCCGGCAGCCGCCCCCGTGGAGCCGAGCGCCAGGAAACCGCGGCGACTCGCACCCCGCGCCCCCGCCCGTTCCTGCGTCGGAGCCTCGTCTGCCGGCCCTTTGAACGATGGCACCGTCACCATGTCCGGGTCCGCCGACGCCGGTGTGCATGCCGAAGCCGATGCCGAAGAGGGAGACGCCGAAGAGGGAGACCCCGGCGCGGTCACCCGGGTCGGCTCGATCGCCCCCATCGCCAGCACCGTCGCCGACCGCTCCGCGATCAGCCGGGTCACCGGCTCCGGCAGCCACCTCTCCCGGTCGGCCGGAACGGCCGCGTCGAGCGCCGCACCGACCTCGGCGGCGATCGGCCGGCGCGCCGGGTCCTTGTCCAGACACGCCCGGACGACCGGCTCCAGCGCCTGCGGGATCCCGGGGAGTTCCGGCTCGTCGTAGACCGTGCGCAGCAGCACCCCGGCGGCCGCGCCGGTGCCGAACGGCCGGACGCCGGTCGCGGCGAACGCCAGGACGCAGCCCAGTGAGAAGACATCGCTGGGCGGGCCGATCCCGGCGCCGCGCGCCCGCGCCTGTTCGGGCGACAGGAAACCGGGGGAGCCCACGATGACGCCGGTGGACGTGAGCGCCATGCCCTCCGGTGCGCGCGATTCCGAAGTCGATCAGGCGCGGACCGTCCGGGGCCAGCAGCACGTTGCCCGGCTTGACGTCGCGGTGCACCAGTCCCGCCCGGTGGACCGCGTCGAGAGCCTCGGCGAGCCGCGACCCCAACACGGACACCGGCCCGGGGGACCACGGCCCGTGCTCCTCCAGCGTCTCCAAGAGCGACGGGCCCGGGACGAACGGAGTCGCGAGCCACGGATCTTCTGCGTCGGCGTCCGCGCCCAGCAGGGGGACCACCCAGGGGCTCTCCACCTGCCGGGCCACCTCGATCTCCCGGCGGAACCGGGCCCGGAATCCCGCGTCGTCGGCGTGGGAGGCCCGCACGACCTTGACCGCGGCGAAAGCCCCGCCGGGGGCACGGGCCAGGAAGACGACGCCCATGCCACCGGCGCCGAGCCGCCGCAGCAGGCGGTAGTCGCCCAGCCGCGACGGATCGGCGGTGCGCAGCGGCTCCATCAGGCGGTCAGTGGCGCGGGGCCGGCGTACACGAACGCCCCGTCCGTCACGCGCCAGAGGTAGCCGCCGGTGCCGTCGATGACGGGCAGACCGTTCTTCTGGAAGCCGTACGTCCGGGTGACGCCCTGGTACTTGGCGGCCCGCAGCGCGGCAAGCAGTTCCTCGCGGCCACGGCTCTTTGCCGGGAGGTCCGCGAGGGAGGTGAGCACCATCGACGTCACGTCGTAGGCCTCCGCCGCGTACCGGGGCGGCGCCTTCTTCCACCGCTTGCGGTAGGCGGCCACGAACTTCTTCGCCTCGGGGACGTCCGACGGGTCGACGACCGGTGCGACGATCGTCCACCCGTCGGCGGCTTCCTTCGCAGCCGTGAGGAAACGGGCGTCGAGCAGGGCGGGTCCGGCGGCGCGGGCGCCGGTGAAACCGCGCTCGCGCAGCGTCCGGGCGAACGACGCGGCCCGGTCGGACAGTCCGGCGAAGGCGAACGAGTCGATGTCGGCGGCCAGCAGGTCGTCCACCGTGTCCCCGAAACCGGACCGCATGGTGCTCACCACACGGGGCACGTACGGCTGACCGGCCAGCCGCAGCTGCTTGCTCAGATTGGCGCTGACCTCCCAGCCGTAGTTGTCGGCCGCCCGGTCGACGACCACACCGACCCTGCGGGGCCGGGTGCTCCGCAGGAACGCGTCCATGTAGAACGGCAGCAAGGAGTCGGGCAGGCGGGCGTGCAGGAACGAACGGAAGCCCTGCACGGACAGGGAGATGGCGCCGGGGGACACCGCGAGCACGGGCAGCAGGGCGGCGTCGTAGGCCGCCAGCGCGGACTGCGCGGCCGCGTCCGTGGTCGGGCCGACCACGGCGAGGACGGCGGGATCGTCGGCGAGCCGTTTCGCCACCCGGGCGGACTCGGCCGGGTCGCCGGCGTCGTCCTCGGCCCGTACCTCCACCCGGAAGGGCGCGTCGCGTCGGGCGTTGAACTCCGCGACGGCGAGCCGCAGTCCGTTCTCCTGGGCCCTTCCGGTGTCCCGCGCGTCGCCGCTGAGGTCGCCGTGCAGCGCGACGGTGTAGGCGGGTCGCTTCGAGGAGGCGGACGCGGACGGCTTCCCGTCCCCCGAACCGCCGTCGTCCCGGCCCAGGGCCCACCAGGTCGCGCCGCCGCCCGCGGCGAGCAGCGCGCCCGCGCCGCCGAGGAGCACACGACGCCTCGCGGGGCCGCACGGGTGCCGGTGGCCGCGACGGGCACGGTGTCGGCGGAGCCGGAGCCGGAGCCGGGCGTCGCGGGATCGGGGGAGCCGGGGAGGCCGTTGTCCGGCACGGAGGCGGAGGCGGAGGCCGGTGCGGATTTCGTGGCGGTGTCCGCGCCGGAGGGGGCGGCGGAGATCTCGGTGCGGTCGATGTCCGGCAGCGCGAGCGCCTCGGTCGAGCGCCGGGCGATCAGCCGGACCACCTCGTCGGGCAGCCAGGACCCCAGGGGGGCACCGCTCGCGTCGGCGGGGGCAGCGGCGGGCTCGGCCGAGGCTTCGTCGGTGTCGGTGTCGGTGTCGGCGACGGTTTCGACGGCCCCCGCGGGCAGCAGCTCCCGTATCAGCTCCGCCACCTCGGGGCGGGCGGCCGGGTCCTTCGCCAGGCAGCGGGACAGCAGTTCGCCGAGCGGTGCCGGTACGCCGTCGAGGTCGGCCGGGTCGTGCACGGCCCGGTAGAGGAGGGCGTCGAGCGCCCCCGTACCGAACGGCGGCCGGCCCGTCGCCGCGAACGCCAGGACACAGCCGAGGGAGAACACATCGCTGGGCGCGCCGACGGCCAGGCCGCCACGCCCCTCGGCCTGCTCCGGGGAGAGGTAGCCGGGCGTACCGACGACGAGCCCCGTCGCGGTGAGTCCGCTGTCCTCGGGCGCCCTTGCTATGCCGAAGTCGATGAGCCGGGGCCCGTCCGGCGCCAGCAGGACGTTGCCGGGCTTGAGGTCCCGGTGGACCAGCCCCGCCCGGTGCACCTCGCCCAGTGCCTGCGCCAGCCGGCCGCCGAGGACCCGCAGCCCGTGCTCGCCGAGCGGTCCGTGCGCGGCCACGGCCTCGGCCAGGGAGGGGCCGGGCACGAACGCCGTCGCCAGCCACGGCGCCTCCGCGTCCGCGTCGGCGTCGATCAGCGGGACCGCCCAGGGACTGCTGACGCGCCGGGCCACCTCCACCTCGCGCCGGAACCGCTCCCGGAAACCCGTGTCCTCGGCGTACTCCGCCGCCAGCACCTTCAGGGCCACCAGCGAACCGGCCGACGTACGGGCGAGGTACACCACCCCCATGCCGCCGGCGCCGAGTCGGCCGAGCAGCCGGTGGTCGGCGATCCGCGCCGGGTCGGACGAACGCAGCCGTTCCATCAGCCCTCACCCCCGCCCAGTTCGTACCTCACCCGGTCGAGCATGGTGGTGGTGCCGCGCGTCATGAACTGCTCCAGTTCGGCCACGGTGTAGGCCTCGGCGCCCTTGATCGACACCGTCATGGTGACCGGCCCGAGCCGGGTCACCATCCACCGGTAGAACGCCTTGCCGGTGCCGGTGCCGGTGCCCGCACCGGTGAGATAGACGCCTGTCTCCAGGACCGAGTCGTCGGCGTAGTTGTTGCCGCGCATCCCGAGGGGGGTGCCCACGGACATCAGTTCCGCGATCCGCTCGTCGGCGCGCACCTGCTGCTCGGGGCAGCGCAGCGCCTCCTCCAAGGTCGCGGACACATGGTCGTCGGCATCGAGGACCGCCGTGTGCACCGTCACCGTCGCGGTCACCCGGACCGTGCCGCGCTTTCCGGTGCCGGGCAGTTGGCTGTACAGAGAGAGGGAGGCCAGTACGTCGTCGGGGAGCGCCGTGCGCTGCCACCGGCACTGGTCGTCGAGCAGCGCGATGGTTCCCTCGGCGCTGCGGGCGAGCGGCTGGGCCTCGAAGCCCGCGCCCCAGTCCTTCGGCCGCATCGCGACCGCCTCCGCCAGCGCGGCGCCGTCCTGCCTGGCGCGCGGCACGCGATCCGGGGCCGCCTCGAACGGTGTGGCGGACGCCGACGCCGTCGGCTCCGCGCCCTCCGCCGAGACCTCCCCGGACGCGGAAGCGGAAGGCGTCGCCGACCCGGACGCCGTGGGTTCGGACGTGTCCGCCCGCTCTGTCGCCCCCGCGCTGCACCCGCCGAGGAACACCGCCGCGGCGGCCCCCGACGCGGCGGCCCTCAGCCGCCAACCACCTCTTCGCCCAGCCCTTTTGTCGTCCAACACCCGCCCCCTCCACCGCGGTACCCCGTGTGTGACCGGTGATCGTACAGAGGTACGCATTCCCGGCGTGAGCGGTTCCCGCGAGTCTCTTCGCACACGCCCGAACCATTGACGCGGAGACTGAACTACCTCGCTCTGAACGGATGTTCAGAACAGATGTTCAGAACGCGCGCCGGACGGTGGTCGATCGTGGCGACGGTCGTCAACGCGCCCACGCCGATGTGGTGGTGATCGGCGGAGGAATGGCGGGCATGGCCACGGCGCTGCGCCTGCAACGGGCCGGTCTGTCCACGATCGTGCTGGAGGCACACGGCCACACGGGCGGCTGCGCCGGCTACTACCGCAAACGCGGGTTCTCCTTCGACTTCGCGACGACGCTGGTCGACTTCGGCCCAGGAGGCGTCGGCGGCGAACTCCTCGCCGCCGTCGGGATACCACCGCTGGCCGCCGAGCAACTCCCCCGCTACCGCGCTTATCTGCCGGACCGTCAGGTCGTGCTCCACCGCGACCGGGCCGCCTGGCACGCCGAACGGCTGAGTCGGCTCGGCGACAGTGCACGCCACCGCGCGTTCTGGAACCTGCTCGACGGGCTCGCCGACACGTTCTGGCGGGCCAGTCGGGCGGGCGTACGGCTGCCGATCCGGCGTCCCGCCGACGCCCTCCACGACCTCCGGGCGGTCGGCTGGTCCGGGCTCCCGTACGCCCGTCATCCGAACCGGACCCTGGGTGACGCGCTGCGCGACCACGGCCTGCGTACGGACGTCGCCCTGGTCGGACTGCTCGCCATACTGGTCGAGGACACCGTGCACACCGGGGTCGACGACGCGCCCCTCATCAACGCGGCGCTCGGGGTGACCATCCGGGGCGCGGGCCTCAGCGGACACCACGGCGGCATGCACGGGTTCTGGCGGGTGCTGGTGACCCGCTACCGGGAGCTGGGCGGCACACTGCGGACCGCCTCCCGTGTCTCGCGGGTCCGGGGCGTGTCCGGCGCCTTCGAGGTGATGACCCGTCAAGGACGTTTCCACGCCCGGCGGATCGTCTGCGCGGTACCGGCGGCCACCACCGCGACGATCTGCGCGGAGCTGCCGGTGGCCCGCCGGCTCCGTGGCTACCTGGAGCGCGACGCGGACTCCCTCGGCGGCGCGGTCGTCGCCTTCCTCGGGGTTTCTGAATCCGAGGTCGCTGAGCAGGAGTTGACACATCATCAACTGCTGGACTCGTACGACCGTCCCCTGGGCGACGGCAACAACATGTTCGTCCCCGTGTCCGCGCCGGGCGACACCCTCAGCGCACCGTCCGGCCATCGCGCCGTGATGCTCTCTACCCACACCGACCTCGCCGACTGGCGCGACCTCGACGCGGCGGAGTACGGACAGCGCAAGAAAGACGCCGGGCAACGGCTCCTCGCCCTCGCGCGGCGCGCGTACCCACGACTCGGCGAGCGCGCCGTCTTCGCCGAGACGGGGACACCCCACAGCTACGAGCGGTTCGGCTTCCGCCCGGAGGGCGCGGTCGGCGGTGTACGCCGGCGCCTCGCCAACACCAACCAGCACGCCGCACCGCACGATCTCGGCGGCCCCGGCCTGTGGCTGGTCGGCGACACGACCTGGCCCGGCCTCGGCACGGTCGCCTGCGTGCTGGGCAGTCGCATCGTCGCCGAAGGCCTGCCGAAGGAGAGGAGACGCGCGGGATGAACACGCCCGACAGCCCTGACGTGAACGGCTCGAACGACTTCAATGGCGCGAACGGCTCGGCCGGTGTGGCCAGTTCAGCCGGTCCAGCCGGTTCAGCCGGTTCGAGTGGCCGCCCTGAGAAGCCCCCGGCCCCGGGCCTGCCCACCCTCGCCGAACTCGGCGACGACCTGCTCGTCACCACGCGGCGGCAGCGGATCGTCGCGCTGGTCCGGCCGGGTGTCGGCGTCCTGCTGTTCGCGGGCGCGGTGTGGTTCGGCTGGTGGTGGCTGACGCCCCTGATCGTGTTCGGGATCTTCGTCGCGGTCGTGACCGTCACTCACGACGTCGTGCACCGCACGATCGGCCTGTCCCGCCCGGCCCGTCGGCCCGCCAGCGCTGTCCGCCGACCCGTCGATCCGCCAACCGTTCCTGGGGACTGAGCATGAGTGAGTCCGCCCAGCCGCACGCCCCGAACGGTCTTGGGCGTTCCCCCACTGCCTCAAGGGCGTGGGAGGTACCCCCAGGTCCCCGGCGTACTCAGCCCCGGGGCGGCGACACGCATCCTGTACGTGGTCCGGTCCCGGGAGGCCGGTTCCCTCACGACCTGGCCAGGTGGGTACGGACAGAGGGCGACGGAGAGGCCCCGGACCCTCTCTCCGGAGGAAAGGGGGCTCCGCACGCCGGCTCCGTTCCCGGTGTCCCGGATCGCCCGCTCACCGTAGCCCGAACAGCCCACACCGTCGCAAGCCCGGAAGTCGATCATCACACGATCGAGCTCATCCACCCTCGTACGCACTCCCCGGCAAGCAGCTGGCAACCCCCCGACCCGTCGGCCCGTGGATCCGCCGGCCGGTCGGTCCCCGTGCCCTGGCCGTAGCCCCGCGGGCCATGTCCTCCAGCAGGTGGTTCCGGCGGTCGAGCCGGCATCCGGTTGGCCCGCCTGTCCGGTGCCCCTGCCGCCGGCCGATCCGCCAGCCAGTCGACCCTCCGGCCGGCCGGTCTGCCTGCCCGCCGCTTCTACCCGCCGACCATGTCCTCCGGCTCGTCGACCCGCCAGCCCCGCCCGTCGGCCAGTCGGAACGCCGACCAGTCGGTCCGGCAGCCAGTCAGCCCCTCTGCCCGCCTGACCGGTGCCCCGGCCGCCCCTTCGCGCGCTCAGTTCACCTCGGTGGGTGGGTGTTCCGTCGGCTCCGTGCCCCGGTCGCGTACGGCCAGCAGGGCCGTGCCGATGTGTGCCAGCACTCGTGGGTCGGAGAGGGACCGGGACGTCAGCTCCTCGACGCGGCGCAACCGGTACCGCACGGTGTTGGGGTGCACGAACAGGCTCCGGGCCGCCGCCGTGGCCGAACCCGCGGCGGCGAACCAGTGCTCCAGGGTCCGCAGCAGACGCGCCCGCTCCGCGACAGGGAGGTCGAGCACGGGCCGCAGGACCACCTCCACCAGGTGCGCTGCCTCGGCCGGCGCGGCGGCGACCACCATGGCCAGCGGGTCGTCGTCGAACCGCGCCACACCCGGACCACCGTCCCGCAGCCCGGCCAGCGCGAGCCGGGCGAAGCGCAGCGCCTGCGGGGTGTCGCGCAGGGAGTGGAAGCTCGGGCTGACGCCCACCCGGGCGCGGGTGCGGCGCAGGACGCCCAGGAAGATGCCCTCGGCCGCCGCTGTGGGCAGGGCGATCAGACCGATCTGCTGGTCGGGCAACAGCCGCCAGGCAGAGGGGAGTTGAGCCTGGCGCAGCCCGGTCTCGACGCCCGCCAGCGGCTCCTCGCCCGGCGCGCCGGCCGCCGCCGCGGCGACCGCGTAGGGCCCCCGCTCGGGCAGCCCCAGCTCGCGGGCGGCCTCCCACAGCGTGGTCCGATCGGCGATGACACCCGTGAACAGCGCCTCCACCAGCGCCGACCGCCGGGCCTGAACCCGTGCGGTCAGCTCGGCCGCCGTCTCCCGGTAGGCCGCCGCGACCGCCTCCGCGTACAGACCGAACAGCGCCCAGATCTCCGCGGACTTCGCCACCAGCTGGTCGTCGGACACCTTCGGATGGGTACGCGCCTCCGCCACGATCTCCGTCCACAGCAGTTCGAAGCCGACCCGGTACGCGTGCAGGGTGTCCGCCAGCGGCACACCCTGCACGGCACGGACGCGCCCCGTCTCCCGCGCCGGGCTCGGGTCCGCGGTGGCACCCGCGCGGAGGTGGTTGAGGATCAGGTCCGCGTTGGCCGTGCACGAGCGGCGCAGCGAGTCGAAGGGGATCAGCGACTCGTCGTCGTAGGCGACGACGTCCGACCGGATGCGCCCCGCGATCCGCTCACCCAGTTCCGGCAGTCTGGAATGCAGCGCCGCTGCCACGCCCGAGATGTCCATCTCCGCAGCCTAACCGCCCTGTTTTGTTCCCCCGGACAACACGGGGCGGCAGGCGCTGTCGTACGGCCCATAGGCCGCCGCCGCGTGTGGCAGCACGATGTCGGGCAGGTGAACGGCGGATTTCGACGGCGACTTTCGTGGAGGCGGGGCATGGCCAATCTGGCGGAGTACCTGGTGGAGACGGCACAGCGGCAGCCGGGGCGTCCCGCGCTGCGCCTGGGCGACCAGGTGACCGGCTACGCGGAGCTGGACGAGCGCAGTGCCCGCGCCGCCGCGCTGCTGAGGGCCGAGGGTGTACGGCCGGGGGACCGCGTCGCCCTGATGCTGCCGAACGTGCCCGAGTTCGTCGTCCTGTACTACGGCGTGCTGCGCGCCGGAGGCGTCGTCGTCCCCATGAACCCGCTGCTGAAGACGCGGGAGACCGCGTACCACCTGACCGATTCCGGGGCGGTGCTGCTGTTCGAATGGCATCAGGCGCCGGGCGAGGGCGCGCGGGGCGCGGCCGACGCCGGTGTACGGCACACCGCCGTCGAGCCCGCGGCGTTCGCACGGGCGCTGGCCGGACACGAGCCGCTGCCCGGCGTGGCCGAGACGGCGGACGACGACGTGGCCGTGCTGCTGTACACCTCCGGCACCACCGGCCGCCCCAAGGGCGCCACGCTCACCCACGGCGGACTGCGGCACAACACCGAGGTCAACACGGTCCATGTGCAGCGGATGACACCGCGGGACGTGGTGGTGGGCTGTCTGCCGCTGTTCCACATCTTCGGCCAGATCTGCACCATGAGCGTGGCCGTGCGGGCCGGCGCCTCGCTCACCCTCATCCCCCGCTTCGAGCCGCAGGCCGTGCTGGAGGCCATCGCGCGGGACGGGGCCACGGTCTTCGAGGGTGTACCGACGATGTACGCGGCGCTGCTCCAGCATCCGGCGCGGACCGACGTGTCGACGCTGCGGATGTGCGTCTCCGGTGGAGCCTCGCTGCCGGTGGAGATCCTGCACGGCTTCGAACGGCGCTTCGGTTGCGCGGTGCTGGAGGGCTTCGGCATGTCCGAGACCAGCCCGGTGGTCACCTTCAACCACCCCGACCGACCCCGCAAGGCGGGCTCCATCGGCACCCCGATCCAGGACGTGGAGGTGCGACTGCTGGACGACAAGGGCCAGGACGTCGAGCCCGGCGAGGTGGGTGAACTGGCCGTGCGGGGGCCGAACGTGATGAAGGGGTACTGGAACCGGCCCGAGGAGACGGCGGCCGCGATCCCGGACGGCTGGCTGCGCAGCGGCGACCTCGCGCGGCAGGACGAGGACGGCTATCTGTACATCGTCGACCGCAAGAAGGACATGATCATCCGCGGGGGCTACAACGTCTACCCGCGTGAGATCGAGGAGGCCCTGCACGAGCACCCGGCCGTCGCCCTGGCCGCCGTCGTCGGGGTGCCGCACGACCACCTGGGCGAGGAGATCGGTGCCGCGGTCGTCCTGCGGCCCGGCGCCCGTGCCACCCCCGACGAGCTGAGGGAGTTCGTCAAGGACCGGGTCGCCGCGTACAAGTACCCGCGCGAGGTGTGGCTCATGGAAACCCTGCCGACCGGCCCCAGCGGCAAGATCCTCAAGCGGGAGATCACCGTACCGACGGGATGACACAACTCCTCTTTCAGGCAAGGGACGTGGGATGCCGAACACCTGTTCGTGCGCCACGCTGCCCCTGGGGGCCGCGCCGTCCCCGAGGCGGTCGGCCCGCGGGCGGGAGGACCCGGCCGTGCGCCGCCGCCTTCCGCGCCCGGTACGGGGGTTCGCGCCCGGCCTCTGGGCGGCCTGGGCGTACGACGCCGTCCGGTTCGCCGCCCGGGGCCTCGCCACCGTCGGTGACGACAGCGGCGGGTTCCTGTTCCGGGTGACCGGGGGGGGAGCGCCCCGGTTCGTGGCGCGCTCCGACGACATCGGGAAGAAGACATGAGGCCCTCGTCCGGACGGCTCAGAGCGGACCGCCGCCGAGCCCGATCTCGTTCCCGTCCGGGTCGTGGTACGTGAACTTGCGGACGCCGTTGGCATAGGTCTCGCGGCTGCTGGGCTCCAGCCCCCGCCCGGTGATCCCGGCGACCCGGGCGTCGAGGTCGTCCACGAAGACGGTGTGCAGCGCGTGGCCGGCCCGTCCGGGCCGGTGCTCGATGTACACATAGCGGTGCTCCGCCAGCTCCCACACCGCCTCCGTGTCGTTCGGGAAGAACGTCGGTGGGGAGCCCAGCAGGCGCTCGTACCAGGAGAGCGCCGCTGTGTAGTCGTTCACCGGGATACCTGCGAAGAGGACGACGGCCATGCAGCCATCGTAGGGGGCGACGGCTCGGACGGGACGTACGTGATCATGCCGCGGCCCCGCCCGGTGGCGTCGACGGCGGGCGCACCGAGCGGGTCCCGTGCCGGTCACGGCCGGTGGAGAGCCCTGCGGTGAAGGAAGTTGGCTGCTTGCGCGCAGACGCTCCTCGCGCTCAGCCCGCCGCTCTGCGGACGAGCTCGACGATCCGTGTCTCCGTCTCGTCCGTCAGCTCCGTCAGGGCGTACGTGGTCGGCCACAGGGTGCCCTCGTCGAGGTGCGCCTGGTCACTGAAGCCGAGGGTGGCGTACCGGCTCTTGAACTTCTGCGCACTCTGGAAGAAGCAGACGACCTTGCTGTTCCTCGCGTAAGCGGGCATGCCATACCAGAGCCTCGGCGCGAGGTCGGGCGCGGCCCCGGCGACGGGGGCAGCTGGGGCAGCTGGGGTGGCTGGGGTGGCCGGGGTGCTGGGGGCAGCGGGTCCGCTCGGGATGTCGGGGACTGAGGGGAGGTCGGGGAAGCTCGGGATGCCGGGGACAGTGGGGACACTCGCGAGGCTGGGGAAGGCGGGGACGTTCAGGATGCCGGGGACGCCTGGGGCGCTGGAGACAGCGGGGAAGCCTGGGAGGCCGGGGACAGTGGGGACACTCGCGAGGCCGGGGATGCCGGGACGTTCAGGAGGCCAGGGAGGCCAGGGAGGCCAGGGCTGCCGGGGACCCGAGGGGTACCGGAGACGCCGGGCACAGCGGGGACGCTCGGGACGCCGGGGAGACTGGAGACGCCGGGGGCGCCCGACAGGGCATGCGGACGGGGGACGCGGCCGGTGTCTTCGGCGGTGTGGCCGCGGCCGTAGGCCGGGTCGGTCTCGCCGCGCCGGCCGCTGGCGCCGGTGAGGCCCTGCGCGTTCTCGGGGCGGAGCCGGCCGCCGAGATCGCCGGTGTCGCTGGAGGAGGTGGTGACGGCGTCGGCGCGGACCACGGGGCCGCGGACACTGCCGGCGCGGCGGCGCGCGCGGCCGGTGCCGCCGCCGCTGCCGCAGCCCTGCGCGAGGCCGCCGGGGTCGCCGGATGCCGGCGGCTCGGCGATGACATGTACCGCCTGCACCGCGCGGCCGCCGAGGCGGCCCGCCGGGCGGGCGATCGCATCGGCTCGGCCCGCGACCTGGCAGCCGCCGCCACCGTCGCGTACCGCTTCTCCAGCGAGTTCGCCCAGCTCCCCACACCGGACGAGGCGACCGCCCTGCTCACCGCGGCTCGCGAACTCTCCAGCGCCACGAAACTGCCGCCCGGCGCCGCCGGTCATGCGTCGCACGATCCGTCGGCCTCCCCGTCGCCCGGCCCGGCCGCCGAGCCTCCGGTCACGGGTGCGGCCGCTGCCATCGCTCTCGCCGAAGCCGCCGTGGTCGTGGACGCCTTCGGGGCCGTTCAGGGGGACGTGGACAACAGTGCGCGGGAGACCGTCCGTCATGCCGAGCGGGCCGTCCGGCTGGCTCGGTGCGCGGGGGACCCGGTCGCCGAGTCCGCCGCTCTCGACGCGCTGTCCGGGGCCCGGACCTGGGCCGGTGACCCGTTCGGCGCGGCCGAGGCCGCCCGGCGTCGGATCGACGTCCTGGCCCTCGCGCCACCCACCCCGGCCGCCACGCAGGAACGGATGGACGCCCTCGCCATGGCCGCCGGCACCGCCCTCGGCGTCGGCGAGCTGGCGCAGGCCCGCCGATGGGGCGGGCAGCTCGCCGGCCACCCGCTGTTCGCCGAGGTGGCCCACCACGCCACGTCCTGGCTGATGGTCGCGGACGCGTTCGCGGGCCACGGCAGGGACGTGCTCAGCGGCAGCGAACGGTACCTCGACTCCTGGCGCAGGAGCGGCCGTCAGCGGTCGTTCTCGCTCGGCCCCGCCGCCGCGGCCGTCGCGATGATCCACGGACTGCGCGGCGACCACGACGCACGGTCGGCCTGGCTGACGACCGTCGAGGAGGCCGGTACGGCGGCGGAGCACCACCACGGCTACGGCGCGGTCTTCGACGCCATGGTCCTGCTCCACCACGGTGACCCGGAGGCGGCCCTGGCCCGCGTGGCACCGGAACCGGACGAGGTGTGGAAGTGGGTCTCCTGGATCTGGCACCACTGGTACGTGGGCCTGCGCGCCGAGGCCTCGGTCCTCTCCGGCCACCCGGAGGCCCGCGCGCGGGTCGCCGCCGCCCGGCGAACGGTCGCCGGCAACCCGGTCGTCACCGCCCAACTGGACCGGGCGCAGGCGCTCCTGGACGGTGACCTGCCCGGTCGGCTCGCCGCCGCGAAGGCGTGCGACGCGGCGGGCTGCCCCTATCAGTCGGCCCGCACCCTCCTCCTGGCCGGAGGCGACCACACCGCCACCGGCAGGCAAGCCCTCACCGCCCTCGGCCTCGCCCCCGGCTCCTGAGCGAGCCGGTCCGTCCACGGCCCGCTCACCTCGGCCGAGCGGTGCGCGGGTGTCAGCGCCCCTTGCGCACCCGGGCGGCCGCGCGGGCCTCCGCCGCCTTCCGGGCCTCGGCGGCCTTGCGCGACTCCTTCGCGGGGCGCCCCGGCCGGGTGCCGAGGCCCCGGAAGGGCGCGTTGCCGCCGTTGGACTTCGTCCCGGCCGGTGGCCGCTTCGCCCCGGTGATGTCGGTCAACCGCGCCTCGCCGGACCGCACTTGGGTGACCGTCGGCCGGATCTTGGCCTCGGACATCATCCGGTTGACGTCGCGCCGCTGGTTGGGGGTGACCAGGGTGACCACCTTCCCGGACTCCCCGGCGCGCGCGGTGCGTCCGCCGCGGTGCAGATAGTCCTTGGCGTCGGCGGGCGGGTCCACGTTGACGACGAGGTCGAGCGCGTCGATGTGAATGCCCCGGGCCGCGACGTTGGTGGCCACCAGCACGGTGACCGCGCCGTCCTTGAACTGCCCGAGCGTGTGCGTGCGTTGGGGCTGCGACTTGCCGCTGTGCAGGGCGGCGGCCCGTACGCCGCTGGCCCGCAGATGGCGGGTGAACTGGTCCACCCCGGCCTTGGTCTCGAGGAACATCAGCACCCGGCCGTCCCGGGCGGCGATCTCGGTCGCCGTCGCGTACTTGTCGGCTGGGTGGATGTTCAGCACATGGTGTTCCATCGTGGTGACCGAGCCGGCGACCCGGTCGACCGAGGCGAGCACCGGATCGTGCAGATGGCCGCGCACCAGCTGGTCGACGTCACGGTCGAGGGTGGCGGAGAACAGCAGTCGCTGCCCGTCGGGCCGGACCTGGTCCAGGATCTCCGACACCTGCGGCAGGAATCCCAGGTCGCACATCTGGTCCGCCTCGTCCAGCACCGTGATCCGGACCCGGTCGAGGTGGCAGTCCCGACGGGACACCAGGTCGGCCAGCCGCCCCGGTGTCGCGACGACCACCTCGGCACCGGACCGCAGCAGCGCCTGCTGCTTGTTGATCGACAGCCCGCCGACCACCGTCGCCAGCCGCACCCCCAGGGTCCGCGCGTACGGCGTCAGCGCGTCGTCCACCTGCTGCGCGAGTTCCCGGGTCGGGACCAGAACGAGCGCGAGGGGCCGCTTCGACTCCGCCCGCAGCCCCGCCGTCCGGACCAGGAGCGCGAGCCCGAACGCCAGCGTCTTGCCCGAACCGGTCCGGGCCCGGCCGAGGACGTCACGGCCGGCCAGCGCGTTCGGCAGGGTCGCCGCCTGGATCGGGAAGGGCTCGCGCACCCCGAGCTCGGTCATGGTCCGCAGCAGCTCCGGCGGCAGCCCGAGCGTGTCGAAGGACTCGGCCGGCGGCAGATCCCGGGACGCCGTCTCCGGCGTCGCGGACTCGCCCGCCGACTCGGTGGTGTGCAGGGGTGCGTCGGTGGGGGAGAGCCCGGGGGCCGAGGACGACGGCTGCGCGGTCAAAAGGGAACCCTTCCTGGTGTGGTCGCCCGGAACGCGCCGGGGCCCGTACCCCTTGGTACGGGCCCCGGCGGTGTCGAAGCGTGCCCCCATTTTACCAGCGGACGCCCACGGGCCGACCGGCCCGCTCACCCCCGCCCCGGCGGCCGGTGGCGCGGCCTAGAAGTTGCCGTAGTTGACCTGCCAGGTCGGCAGCCCCATCCGCCGCCACACGGCGACGACCCGGTCCCGGTCGTCGAGCGAGACCCGTACGGCGAAACGGTGCCGCACATGCCGGTCGAACAGCTCCGCCTTCACCACGTCGTCGCGACGCTGGTCACCGGCCGCCCGCATCCACAGCTCGTCGTACGGCACCTCATGTGCGCGCAGCCACGCCTCCGTCCGGTCCCGGTGCTCCTCCCCGCGCCCGGACAGCAGGACGATCACATCACTGTCGGCGCCGCGGAACGAACGCAGCGCGCCGCGCACCGACACGTTGAGCAGGTCCTCCTCGCAGCGCGTGAAGTCGTACGCGCCCCGGTCGCCGCGCAGGGCGAGTGTGCCGTCGATGTCGCACATGACCGCCGAGGGCAGCGCCGGGTCGGCGGTGTACGGCTCGACGGCGGGTTCGTCGTTCAGCCACTCCGCCGTGAGCCGCCAGCCGCCCCTGCGGGACTTCTCGTGCTTGTCGGCGAGGATCCGGATGATCTCCTCACCGACCGGCCGCTCCCGCGCGGCGTCCCGCCGCAGGCACTCCTCCACCGGCACGTCGGTGAAGTCGTGCACGACGAACGTGGCCAGCCCCGCCACGGCCGCCTTCAGCCGCTTGGGGATGTGCGGCGTCATGTGCGTGTTGTCCACGACGACGTCGAAACCGCCGTCGACGGCCGCCCGTACCGCCGCGTCCTGGATCGCCAGCACGGTCTGCTCGTGCGCGTACGACCGGCGCTCGGCGCCCTCGGGCAGCGGGACGTCGAGCATCTGCCGCAGATCGTCGAGGTTGACGCGACGCATCCGGCCCCCGGACTCCGCCTGCAGCTCGCGCGCGGCCGTCGTCTTTCCCGAGGCGGGCAGCCCCGTCATGACGTGTACCACGGGCACGGTCAGTTCTCCTCGTCGTTCTTGAAGGGGTCGGACGCCTCCGGCCGGGTGGACCGGTACGTCACGAGGACGGTCGAACGCCCGTCCAGGCGCTGGAACATGGCGGGGCGCACGGCCGCGTCGGGCAGGTCCCGCACCGCGCGGGCGAACGCGCTCCGGTCGCCCGCGAGATGCGCGAGCGACCGGAACGCCTCGTCGA
This sequence comes from Streptomyces sp. MNU76, assembly GCF_020982545.1. Classification (GTDB taxonomy): domain Bacteria; phylum Actinomycetota; class Actinomycetes; order Streptomycetales; family Streptomycetaceae; genus Streptomyces. Next base: position 29,677 of record NZ_JAJKLK010000027.1, read on the forward strand.
TCGCCCGCTCACGGTCCTCGACCTGCTTCTCGATGCCCGCGACGACCCCGCGCACCCAGGCGTCGAACTCGTCGGGCACCTGCTCCAGCAGCGCGTCCAGGGGCCGGCCGCCGGACGCGGCGACGTCCTCGGGGGAGCAGTTCAGCGCCTGCGCCACCTGCTTGGCGGGCAGGCCGGCGAACCGCTGGATGCCGTGACCGCGCCAGATGTCCCGCTCGGTCACCCCGGTCAGCACCTTGTGCAGCCGCACGTACTCCGCGTACTTGGCCTTGGCCCGTACACCCGAGGCGAAGCGCAGCACGTAGCCCTCCGCGTCGGTGCCCGTGGCCGGCAGGCCGCCCGGCAGCCGGTTGCCGTCCGTCATCGCCAGCAGCTCGGCGAGCGGCACGGCGGGGCGCACGGTGACGACCGAGCCGATGCCCCGCCACCCCACGGCGGCCTCCGCCAGGGCGACTTCGGTGCCGTCCTTGGCGAACGCGGCCAGCAGCACCACGTCCCGACGGTCGCCGTAGTCGACGACGATCCGGTTCTCCGGGTACAGGATCTCGGCCAGGTAGGTCACCCCGGGCACGAGGCCGGACGTGTCCTTCGCGTCCAGCAGTCGCTGCGCCCAGGTGGCCTGCACGCTCACGAACGACCCCTTGGACGCGACCCGCCACCGGCCGGCGTAGTGGAACACCACCGCCAGGCTGCCGTCGACCTTGTCGTACACCTCGAACGGCTCGTCCGGGAGGCTCGGGGCGTAGGGCTGACCGGCCTCGTGCTCACCGACGTTGAAGAACTTCGGCAGCGGCAGCGCGACGATCTCCCCGGTACTGTCGTCGGCCACGAGGCCCCGGCACCGCGTGGTCACCCGGTTCCACACCCGCTCGTACTGGCATGTCCTCGTGTAGGTGTAGATGGACAGCGGCAGTTCCGGGTGCGACTTGCGCGTGACGTGCCCCGCTTCTAGCGCCGTCGCGAGCTCGTCCGGCGGCAGCAGCCCGTGAAGAGTCAGGTGGGCCCGGCTCATGTGTTCCTCCCCTTGATGGCCCCTGATTGTCACGTGGGGACAGGCCCCGGGCCCACCGAATTTCTCGACGCCCCCGCAGCTCAGCCACCTGGCGCCACCGCCCGCGACACCCCCGCCAGGAGCGTCTCAGGGTGTGCGCCAAGGGGCCCATCCCGATGACGTCGCGCTCTGCCTGGAGCTCGACCGGTTCCGGTTCGCCATGGTGGCGTCCATGGAAGGTTCGCTGATGGTCCTGCGGCCGTTCGCCGCGCCTTCGCCGAGCGAGGACACTGCGGTCTGACGCGGACCCGCACGCTCGTCACGGGAGCCGTGCGGGCCCTGGCGTCAAGGCCGTGACGCCCGTTCGGCAGTCCGGGTGCGGCGGTGCGTTCCGGAGCGGCGGCAGGGGGAGGGATGCGGTGCGTCAGGTCCCCAACTCCCACCCGGGACCGGCCTCGCCCAGGGCGGCCGGCCCGACTGCGTACGGGACGACGAGGGGACCGTGAAGGCGGTGCCGCCGCCCGGGATGAGTGCCTGGTGCGGGCGTGGCGTTCCCGATGGAGCAGCACATGAAGTACCGGCGGGTTGGGACGGTCACCGAATAGTCAGCCGTGCAGGCTGGGACGGGGCGTCACGCGGCGAGCGCGGCCGGTTCGCCGAGGCGGGCCGCGGCCGTGCGCCAGGCGGCGGTCACCGCCGCGTGCGCCTGGCGGGTGTTCGCGGTGTGATCGGCGATGAGGGAGAGCGGCGCCCCGACGTGGACGTGGAGTGCGGGACGGCGCAGGGGCGCGGTGAACAGCCCCGCCAGCTGTTTGGCCGTACCGCCGGAGGTGACCCGGCGGGCCCCGGCCTGCCCGACCGGGACGACGGGCGCCCCGGTGCGTGCCGCGAGCCGGGTCAGACCGCTGCGGAACTCCTCGGGCGCGGCTTCGGCGGCGTCCTTGCGGACCGGGATCCCGCCCTCGGCGTAGATGAGGACCGTCCGGCCCCGCGCCAGCGCGTCGGCGGCGAGGTCGAGCGCGTCGGCGGCGCGCGGGTCCCTCCGGTACACCGGGATGTACCCCTCGCGGGTGAGCGCGCGGCCCAGCAGCGGGATCCGCCACAGACCCGCGGCACCCATGGCGACGGGCTCGACGCCGAGGCGGTGCAGCGCGGCGAGCACGATCGCGGGATCGGCGAGCGAGGTGTGGTTCGCGACGACGATGCTGCCCGGCGCGCAGACGGAACCGGTATCGGTGGTCACCGTGAGACGTCCGACGGCGGGCACCAGGACGTCGGCGAGGCGGCTGAACATGAGGTCTCTCCCGATCTCGACGAGGAAGACCCCCATCGTCGGGGCGGCCGCGGCACCGGATCTTGAGTGCGCGTACTCAACTTCGACGGCGCCGGTACCCATTCGACGGCGTCGATACCCGGAGACGGTGCCGCGTCCGAGATCACCTCGTGCACACCGAGATCGTCACGGCATGCGGCGAACCGCCGCCTGCGTACAGGGCATGGCAGGATCGCGGCCATGCCCATCAGCGTTCCCCGCCTCCGGATCGGCTCGACCGAGATCATCGCTCTGGCCGACGCCGAGGGCCCCTTCTTCTCCCCGCGCACCGAGGCCTTCCCCGAGGCAACGGCCGCTCAGTGGGCCGAGGCCGACCGCTACGACCCGGGCGCGGTCGACGCCGAGGGCCGCTGGTGGCTCCGGTTCCGCGCGTACGCGATCCGCAGCGACAGGGGCCTGACCGTCGTGGACGCCGGGATCGGTCCGGCCGACAGCCCGGCCGGTTCGTGGGCGCCCGTGCCCGGCGTGCTCCCCGAGTCGCTCACCGCCGCGGGCATCGACCCGGCCGACGTCGACACGGTGGTGCTCACACATCTGCACACCGACCACGTCGGCTGGGCGGTCGTGACGGAAGCGGCCGTCCCCTCGGCGGGCGGCGCCGTGGACGGCAACGCCTCGACCGGCGGCTCGGCCAGTGGCCGCCGCCCCTATTTCCCGAACGCCGAATACCTGCTTCAGCAGGCCGAGTTCGACGTCCTCGACGTGCTCAACCCGCACCTTCGCGATACCCTCACCGACCCGCTCCTGGCGACCGGTCAGCTCCGGCTCCTCGACGGGGACACGGCGCTGCGCGCCGGGCGCGTCGTCGCCACGCCCGGTCACACGCCCGGGCACCAGAGCGTGCTGGTCGCCGACGGACGTGAACGGGCGCTCGTCACCGGCGATCTCCTGGTGCACGCACTCCAACTGCTCCATCCCGAACTCGCCTACTCGCACGAGACCGACCCTGAGGCGGCCCGGCACGCGAGGGAGCGCATGCTCGACCGTGGAACCGCCACCACGCTGCACCTGGCGACGCCGCATCTGACGGAGCCGTTCATCTCGGTGTGACGGCGTGAGCGGACGTCGGTGGAAGTACGTAGCGGCATACGTAACTCGCTGAGCAGGCGCTCTCCGCCCCGTACGCCTCGGTTGGCCTCCCCATATGCCTTTGACCGTCGATCAGATGACCGGATATGTGGAGCGCGGGCTGGACGCCGATCTGGCGCGCTGGTTCCCCGACGAGGAGCGCGTCGACGTTGCCGCGTCGACCCGCCCGGTCGCCCCCTTCCTCACCAGACTCCCGCCCGCCCGCCGCCGCGACCGCGCCGGCCGCGTTCGACCGCAGGGTCCGCTCGGGAGCCATGGCGCGGTTCCTCGACATGTACGACTGGTCGTACGCCTTAGAGTTCGAGGAGAACGGCGAGGTGATCCTGGACTCCGACCACGAGACGGAACTCTCCGACGACGACATGTGGTCCATCGGCTGCGACGGCGGAGGCAACTAGGGCCTGTATGGAGTTGTGATCTCGTGAGCCCCCGGCCTGGGAAAGCCGGGGGCCCTGGGGTAAAACGGTGGGGTGTCTCGACCTCAACTTTCGGATGCCGAGTGGGAGTTCGTCTCCCCGTTCCTGCCGGTCGGTGAGTATGGGCCGTACCCGGAGAATCTGCGGGCGCACTTCGAGGGCATCGTGTGGCGGTTCAGGAACGGGGCGAAATGGCGGGAGTTGCCCGAACGGTTCGGGCGCTGGTCCACCGTTTACGGCCGGTTTCGGCAGTGGCGGGATGCCGGGGTGTTCACCGCGGTGTTCCAGGGTGCGATCGCCGAGGCGGCGAAGCGGGGCCTGGTGGACTTGTCGCTGGTCAGCGTGGACTCGACCACGGTCCGGGCCCATCATGATGCTGCCGGGATGATCGTGGAGCCCGAGATCCTGGACGTGCTGGAGAAGGCCGCCGCGGAAAAAGGGGCGCCGGCCAGGAACAAGACGGGCAGCTGGACCCGGAGCGGGAAGAACGACGACGTGTGAGGCGTCGCCGCAGGGCCCGGCTCGCCGCTGCTGACCTGGGGCGTTCCCGCGGCGGACTGACCACGAAGACGCACCTGTCCTGTGTGCCGCAGTGCCTGCCCCTCTCACTGAAGATCACTGCGGGGCAAGCCGGGGACAGTCCGCAGTTCATCCCCGTCCTGAACAAGATCCACGTCCCCGGCCCGGTCGGCCGGCCCCGCACCCGGCCGGACGCAGTCGCGGGCGATAAGGCGTACTCGTCCCGCCAGAACCGTTCCCACCTGCGCAAACGCGGGATCAAAGCGGTCATCCCCGAGAAGAAGGATCAGGCCGCCCACCGCAAGAACCGTGGCTCACGCGGCGGACGGCCCGTCACCTGGGACAAGCAGTTGTACAAGCTCCGCAACAGCGTCGAACGCACCATCAACAAGATCAAGGACTGGCGTGGCCTCGCCGTCCGCTACGACAAAAAGCCTGAAAGCTACCAGGCCGGACTCGAATTATGCGCCGGCCTCCTCTGGATCCGACACCTCGGATCACAGCCTTGATCACAACTCCATACAGACCCTACTACGTCGTCCTCACCAGCGGTCGCGTCGCGCTGTGGTTCCACGAGGAGCAGGTCATCGAGGCCGACACGCAGTACGACAACCTGGACGTCTTCCTGTGGTCGGTCGTCCGGTACGCCGCCGTGCGCGCCGGCGTGCTCGATCCGGCCGCCGTCGAGGCCGACTTCCGCTCCCTCGGCCGGCCCGGAGCCCTGGCCCCGGAGATCGGACTCCTCGCCCTGATGCCCTGACTCTCGGCGACCTTCGCATCCGACCAGCCCTACGGGCGTGTTTCGGAAGTCCCTTCTGCTCTGCGACGCCCGGCACGCTCCCCCAGTCTCGGCTGGCGCTCGACCGGGAGGTACCCCCACCGCCGCACCGGACGAAAGGCCAAGTACACCCAGTACGAGGCCTTTCGTCCGGCGCGCCGAGAGCACGCACCGGACGCCGCAGAGCCGCCCTTCGGGCGACGAAGGGACTTCCGAAACACGCCCTACGTACCGGTCCGCCGCAGGACGCGGTCGACGACGGCTCCGCCCTGTTCCGGATGGGTCCTCAGCCAGGTGCCCAGGTGCTCACGGACCGCTCGCGCGACGCCGGACCGTACGTCCGCCCCGCCGAGCGTTCCACGGGTGGAACCGAGGAACTCGGGCCGGTCCAGCCTCACCGACACCACCGCCGTCAGGCCTTCGGCGATCCGGTCGGCGTCGAGATCGGGGGCCGACGCGGCGAGCATCCGGCCCTCGCGCGCGTACGCGTTGAGCGGTTCCGATTCCCGGGCGGGGCCAGGGGGTGTACCCGGTCTCCCGCAGGACCGTGTTCACGCCGTCCAGGAGGTCGGCGCAGAAGGCGTTGCGGATGCTCGCGAGGAGGACGCCCAGCGTGTACGTACGGCCCCGCATGCCGCGCGCCGCCGCATGCGGGCGGTAGCCCAGTTCGGCCATGGCCGTCCGCACCCGGTCGTGCATCGCCGCACCGGCATGCCTCGTCGGCGTTCCGGAACGTTACCCGTACGCCTCTTCCCCCGTACCGACACTCCGGCCCCCGGAGGAGGGACCGCGGGCTTCCCGGTGGACTTCACGATCCAGACCCGCCCCGACGGCTCCAGCACGTACACCACCGTCCGCACCGTCACCGGGCAGGCCAACCCCGACGGCCGCGTCCAGACATACGGCTTCAGGACCACGACCGACCGGTACGTGCGGCTTCAGGCCACGCGGCTCGGCACCCCCGCCACGGACGAGTCCGCCAAGTACCGTCTGCAGCTCGCGGAGATCCGCGTCGGCTGACCGACCCGGCCGCTCCGGCGAAGGGCTCCCGCACGAGGACGTCTCGTGCGGGAGCCGCTCCCCTGGAGTGAGATCGCCGGGCAGGCTTGCGTTTCGAGGCCGGCTCTGCGGCAGGAATCGCGTCTTTCCCCTCTTCAGCCCGAGTCTGCGCGATGCAGACAGAGGACGGCCTGAACGAGGCTCGTGGTGCGGGTGGTCGGGCAGCACAGCTTGCGCGGGTACCGCCAGGACCGTGCCGTCGGCTCACGGACCTGTCTCGGAGCCGCTCACCGCACGCCCTTGTGGCCACGCTGGGGTGTCGGCTGTCGGCTGAGATTGAGGACCTTCTCGATGGTCTGGGGGTCGTCGGCGCCGCGGAAGGCGGGAGCAGGCCGGGCCTCGGGTCCGATGTGCAAGCCGGCCTGTCCGTCGAGCGAGATCTCGGTGGCGGCGAAGACCGACGACCGGGCGGCCGACGAGGCGGCCTGATCGGCGTCGCACTCGAAACGAGCCGCACCCCTCGTGCGGGAGCCGTTCGTCATGGTCGACTCCCGTTCCGGGGAACCTCGTTCGTCGCGGTGTGAACCGTTGGGGGCACCTCGTCCGATGAGGGGGTGTGAGCGAATTGAAACGGGGGAGTCCGGGCGACGCCGAGCTGTTGCGGGCGGTCGCGGACGGGGATCGTCGCGCCTTCGAGGAGCTGTACCGCCGGTACGCGCCCTGGCTCGTGCTGCGGCTGCGCGGACGGTGCGCCGACCCGGTGCTGGTCGACGACGTCGTCCAGGAGACGTTCCTCGACGTCTGGCGGGGAGCCGCCCGCTACCACCGTGAAGGCGACGTGGCCGGCTGGCTGTGGCGCATAGGGTCGCGGCGGCTGGTGGACGCGCTGCGGGGCGACGGGGCCCGGAGCCGACTGCGCCAGATGCTCGCCCGGCTGCGGCAGCGTGATGAGGCGTCGGCCGAGGAACAGGTGCTGGCCCGGGTGCAGCACGGCGACCTCGCCGGCTCACTCGCCGGACTCTCCCCGGAACTGCGGGCGGTCCTCCAGGCCACCGTGATCGACGGCCTGACGACACGTGAGGCGGCGGTCCTGCTCGGCATTCCCCCGGGCACGGTCAAGACCCGGGCCATGCGCGCCCGGAAGCAACTGAGGGAGGGCCTCACATGAGCTGGCACGCCGACGACGAGGACCTGCGGGGCTACGCCCGCGGAACGCTCGCGGCCCCCCGGCTGTGGTCCGTCGAGACGCACCTCGCGGCCTGCGCCGACTGCCGGGCCGCCCTCTCGGCCCACGTCCCGCCCGCCGAGATCAGCGCGGGCTGGGCCCGGCTGGAGGCCGCGCTGGACGCCCCGAGGCCCGGCCCCGTCGAGTCGTCGCTGATCCGGCTGGGGGTGGCCGACCACACCGCGCGGCTGCTCGCCGCCACCCCGGTGCTGCGCCGCTCCTGGCTCGGCGCCGTGGTGCTCACGCTGCTGCTCGCGGTCGGCGTGGGCCTGGCCGCGTCACCGCTGATGCTCCTGGCCACGGCGCCGCTGCTGCCACTCGCCGGGGTCGCGGTCTCCTTCGGGCCGGGGCTCGACCCGACGTACGAGACGGCCGTGGTCGCGCCGATGCACACCTTCCGTCTGCTGATGGTGCGGGCGGTCGCCGTGCTGGCGACGACGACGGCGCTCAGCGCGCTGGCGAGTCTGGCCCTGCCGTCGTACGGCCTGGCGGCGCTCGGCTGGCTGCTGCCGGCGCTCGCGCTGACCGCGACGGGCGTCGCGCTGACCGCCCGGCTCGGTCCCGTCCTCGCGCCCGTGCTGGTCGGGGCCGGCTGGACCGCCCTGGTGGTGCTGAGCCGACTGCTGGCGTCCGGGACGCCGCTGCCCTTCACCGCGCAGGGCCAGGGCGCGGCGGCCGGTATCGCGGTGCTGGCGTCGGTGCTGCTGGTGGCGGCACGGGACCGCTTCGACAGCGGCCGCGCCCAGGGCCCTTTCCTCCGCTCCCCCCGACGTTCTCGATCCCTCTGATCCACAGCCTGGAGGCTGTCATGACACGACCCACGGTCTCGGCCGCCGGGCTGACCCTGAGCTATCGCGGTACGAGAGCGGTGGACGACGTGACGCTGCGGTTCACCGAAGGGGTGACGGGACTGCTCGGCCCCAACGGCGCGGGCAAGACGACGCTGCTGCGGATCCTGGCGACGGCGACGCCCCCCGACCACGGCGCGTTCACCGTCCTCGGGCACGATCCGAGCACGGTCCACGGACGGCAGAACGCGCGCAGGGCCCTGGGCTATCTGCCGCAGAACCCAGGATTCCACCCGGAGTTCACCGCCTTCGAGTTCATCGACTACGTGGCGATCCTCAAGGAACTGACCGACCGTCGCGCCCGCCACGCCGAGGCCCGCCGGGTCCTGGACGCGGTCGGCCTCGCGAGCGAGCGCGGCAAGCGGATACGGCGGCTCTCCGGAGGCATGCGACAGCGCGTCGCCCTCGCGGCGGCCCTGGTCGGCGACCCCGGCTTCCTCGTCCTGGACGAGCCCACGGTCGGACTGGATCCCGAACAGCGCATGCGGTTCCGGGAGTTGATCGCGGAGGCCGGCGAGGGCCGGACGGTGCTGCTGTCCACCCACCAGACCGAGGACGTGGCGATGCTGTGCCACCGGGTGGTGGTGATGGACAAGGGCCGCGTCCGGTTCGACGGTACGGCCGCCGAGCTGACGGCGGTGGCGGACGGCCGGGTGTGGCACAGCGGGCAACGGCAGCCGGGCGCCAGAGCCGGATGGCGCACCGGGACGGGCGAGTTCCGCAACGTAGGGGATCCGCCCGAGGGCGCCCGGCTGGTCGAACCGACGCTGGAGGACGGCTATCTGCTGACGCTCGGCGGCGACCCGGTGGCGGAGGTGACGGCATGACGGCCATCACCGGCAGCCGCGCGACCGCCCCGAAGCCGACGCCGCGACCGAAGCCGGATCCGGTACGGGTCCGGGGCGGCCGACGGGCCATGCTCGCGCTCGCCCGGGTCGAGGCACGGCGTCTGCTGCTCCACCCCCTCGTGCTGATCGCCCTGTTGGCGTATCTGACCCTCGTCCTGTGGCCCGGCGCCGAGCCGGAGGACGCCCATCCGGTCCTCCAGGACATCGACCGCGAGACCCAGTTCGGACAGCTGCTGCTCGGGCTGGCGGTGCTGATCGCGGTGAATCTGGCGGTGCTCCGCTCCCACCGGCGCGGCACGGACGCGTCCTTCTCGGTGCTGGTCCTGCCGCCGTGGCGGCGCACGGTTGCCCATGTGCTGTCCGTGCTGCCGACCGTCCTGGTGGGAGCGCTGATCGTGGCCGGACAGTTCACGGCGGCGGCGCTGAAACCCGGGGCGGTCGGCCACGGTTCGGTGTCCGAGCTGGCGACTGGTCCGCTGCTGATCCTCCTGCCCGGCGCCGTGGGAGTGCTGCTCGCCCGGGTCGCCCGGTCGGCGTTCGTCGCCCCGCTGGCCGTGGTCGCCGTCCTGGCGCTCACCGTGGTCTTCGTCGCCGACTCCAGCAGCCCTGCCTGGCTGCGGGGGCTGGCCCCCGTGGTGTTCGACGAGGGTGCCAGGCCGCTGCCGTCCGACCTGCTGGGCAGGCCGGCGGCGGGCCACGCGCTGTATCTGCTGGCGCTCGCGGTCCTGGTGACGGCGGGTGCGGTGCTGCTGAGCGGGGGCCGTACGCGCGCGGTTCGGGCCATCGCCCTGGGCGCGCTCGGAGTGACCGTGCTGGCCGTCGTCCTCCAGGGGATGGCGCCCTCGGACGCGGTGCGCGCGGCCCGGGAGGCGGCGACCCGTGACCCGGCGAAGGTGCAGGACTGCGAGCGGCACGGGACCACGACGTACTGCGCCTTCCCCGAGTTCACCCCCTGGATCGACGACTGGGCCCGGGTCACCGGCCGGGTGCGAGCGCTGGCCGGCGCACCGGACGCGGAGCGGGCACTGACCGTACGGCAGCGGGTCGCCGCGCTCGACGGGCCGTCGGGTGTCAGGGAGCTCGCGCCCGCCGCGCCCGGTGAGGTGACGGCCACCACCGCGTGGGGCGGTGAACGGGAACTGGAGTTCGCGGCGGGCGTCGCCCGGGGCCTCGTCGTCGGGCACGAGCGCTACGAGGGTGCGTACTGCGACGCGCGGGGTGTCCTGATGGTGTGGCTGGCGGTCCGCGCCACCCGGGACGGCGAGGCCCTGTTCGAGAGGACCGGCGACGACTACAACAGTCCCGGAGTGATCCAGGCCCTCGCGACCGTCGTCGCCCTGCGGGGCCGGGAACTCGCCGTCGTCCAGGCCCTGTTCGCGCGGCCTCGGGGAGAGGTGGAGCGCGCGGTGAAGGCGTCCTGGGCGGAGCTGTCCGCTCCCGGTACGACCACCGACCGTGCCGCGGCCCTGCTCGGCGTCACCGCACCGGCCGAGACCGCCGACGACCGGGAGTACCAGTGCGCATGACGCGAGATTCCGTGCGCATGGCGGCGCCTGTGGTGCGCGACGGTCGGCGGCTTCCGGTGGTCGTGGCGCTGCTGCGGCCCACGGCGCGGTCGCTGCCGTGGAGGACGGCTGCCGCCGGCTGGGCACTGGGGCTGGTCATCGCCGCCGTACCGGCCCTGTTCTCCCTGGGCCTCCCCGCGGAGGTGCTGGTCGATGTGGTGCGGATGGCGGCGCTGTGCGGGGCGGTGGGGACCGCCTTCGTCCTGGACGATCCGGCCCGGCACACCACCGGCGTCCCGCCCGTGCCGCGTCCGCTGCGCCAGGCGCTGCGTGCGGCCGTCGTGTTCCCGGCGGTCGTGGTGTGGTGGACAGCGGTCCTGGCCGTCGCACGGGCCGGCGCCGACCCCGCGCACCGGGCCGCGCTGCCGTCGGGTGCGGTGACCGTCGAGGCCGCCGCCCTGTGCGCCGCGGCGCTCGCCCTCGCCGCCGCGGCGGTGCGGTTCGGCCAGGTACGCGCACCGGGGCCCGCCGTGGCCGGCGCCGTACTGGCGCTCCCGATCATGGCGGGTGTCCTCCTGCCGCCCCGCTTCGCCCTCTTCGTGTCCCCGCTCGATCCCCGCTGGGACGACGCGCATGTGCGGTGGGCGGCCGTTCTCGCCACGGCCCTCATCGCCTGGCTGCTGTGCGCGCCGGAGCCCCGCCGCCGACATGGGCGCCCGCGCCGCCGCCGTCCCGGCTCGGGCGGTGGCGCCCAGGCCACCGCGTAGTGCCGGAGGGCCGGTTCCAGCAGGCCGAACGCATCGGCGGTTTCGCTCGCGACGACTGCGGGGATGTCGTCGTTCGAGCGGCCGGCGAGGGTCAGCTCCTGGACGCGGTGGAATCAGGACGTGGCGCACCGCGGAGAGGAGGGCCGTGGCGGTGCGCGCGGTGATGTCGTCGGGGGAGGAGCCGGTGGCCTCGGCCAGTGCGATGGCGAGTGCGTCCTCGCGCCGGTCGTGCAGGGTGCGCAGGCAGGCCGAGAGGGTCGGACTCTCATGGACCATCCGGGAGAAGCCCGGGCCGGTGAAACCGATGCCTGGGTCCTGGGCGGCGACCCCGGCCTCGAAGGCGCGGCGCAGCGCGCAGAGGGCGGACTCCCCGGCGGGACGGGCGCGCACGGCCTCGGCCAGGCCCGCGACGAACGCGTCCTGATGGGCGAGGGCCATGTCCTGCTTGCGCGGGAAGCAGTTGCGGTGGAGGCAGTGATCTGCACGCGGATATTTTCGAGGGGGAGCGCATGGCGGCAGACGGCTTCTCCTCGCTGGGCCGTTCCGCCGCCGCCGATATCGTCCTGCCGCGTCGCGGCACGGAGGTCCGGCCGGCCGATCAGCGCGACCAGCGCGCCGACGGGCTCATCCTCGCGCTCACCCTCGACTCGGGCATCGATCTCGAAGAGGACAGACTCCGGGCCGCGGGCGTCGACATCACCCTGCCGCTGCGGGAAGAGCCCTGGGGCGAGCGCCTCTTCCAGATCACCGACCCCAACGGTGTGGTCGTCCAGTTCGTGGAATGGGCGGCGCCCGCTTCGTGACGCTCGTTCACCCGCCCGCGGCGGCCCGGGTGCGGGCATCGGCGGGACGGGGGACCCTGACCTCGGCCGGTGGCCGCAGGTACCCGCCGACACTGAGCCACGGAGGAGAACGCCCATGACCGGACCGGCCCTCGAGTCCCCGCACGGGGCACGCCGGATCACCCTGGACGCGGCCGGACTGCCGCTCTCCGCGCTGATCGGCGAGCCGCCCGGCGGCTCCCCGCGCGCCGTCGTGGTCGCGGTGCACGGCGGCGGCATGAACGCGGGCTACTTCGACTGCCGGGCCCATCCCCAGCAGTCGCTGCTCACCCTGGGGGCGAGCCTCGGCCACACCGTCCTGGCCGTGGACCGGCCGGGCTACCGGCACTCCGCCGCCCGGCTGCCCGAGGGCCAGGGCCTGGCGGAACAGGCCCTCTCGCTGCGCGCGGCGCTGCGCGACTTCACCTCCCGCCACGACACGGGCGCCGGCCTGTTCCTGCTCGCCCACTCCTACGGCGGCAAGGTGGCCCTCACCGCGGCCGCCGACCCCGGCCCGCCGCACCTGCTCGGGATCGACATCTCCGGCTGCGGCCATCTGTACGCCGTCGAGCCGCACGAACTGCCCACCGCCCACAACGGCGGGCAACTGCGCCGGAGTTGGGGGCCGCTGCGGCTCTATCCCTCGGGCACCTTCCGGGAGAGCGGCTCGATCGTCGAGCCCGTGCCCGCACTGGAGCGTGCCGAACTGGCCCGCTGGCCGCTGCTGTTCCGCTCCACGGCTCCCCGCGTCCGCGTGCCGGTACGGCTGACCTTCGCCGAGCACGAGAGCTGGTGGCGCCATGACGACGAGGCCCTCGACGATCTGGTCGCGCACTTCACGGCCGCCCCGCGGGTGAGCGTCGAGCGTCAGCCGGGGGCCGGACACAACATCAGCCTCGGACGGGCCGCCCGCGCCTACCATCTGCGCGCGCTCGCGTTCCTCGAAGACTGCCTGGCGGCCCGCGAGACGGCTCCCGCTCCCCAGGCCGTCCACCCCCTCCCGTCCACCGTGGCCTCCTGACCGGCCTCGTACCTCCCGCGGGTGTACGCACCGACGCGGGTGAGCGGGAGGTCGGGGCTGACGGCCGGCGCGCCGACCGCTGTCATGGGCGTCGGCTCACCCCTCGCGCAGCCACGCCCGTGTCCCGAACGACGCGCACGCCCGCGAGGCCACCGCCGTCGCTTCGCGCAGGGCCTCGACGAAAGCGTCCGACGTCAACGCGGTGTGCCCCGCGAGGCCGTGGACGAGGGCCCCGTGCAGGACGTCACCCGCGCCCAGCGTGTCCGCCACCCGTACCGCGGGGACGGCCACGGTGCCCCCGCCGTCGGGGCCCGCCCACATCAGGGACCGCCCGCCCCGGCTGACCGCCGACCGGGAGATCCCGTGGTCCCGCAGGAACCGCAGGATGTCGGCGGGCGTGCTCCTCGTCGTGTCCGTGCCGGGCGGGCGGAAGTCCTCCGAGCACACGGCCACGTCGATCGACGGCAACAGCCGCTCCGTCCCGGCCTTCCAGCTGCCGCCGTCCAGCACGGTCCGACGGCCGGCGGCCCGCGCCTCCCGGGCGGCGGCCACGGCCAGTTCCATGTGGTGGCCGTCGAACTCCACGATGTCGCAGGCCGCCACCAGCGCGGCGAGGTCGTCCGGCGGGTCGACCCGGTGTCCCGTCGCATTGGTCGAGGCGACGGCCCGATCGCCGCTCGACGCGGTCACCAGCACGGACGACACGGCGGGCGGCTCGACCCAGTCGGCCGCCAGGTCCACCACGGTCACGCCCAGTCGGGCCAGGTCCGCGGTGACGGCGGCCCCCAGCGGATGGCGGCCGATCGCCGTGAGCAGGGTGGCCGAACCGCCCAGATGGGCGAACGCGACCGCCGCGTTCGCCGCGGGACCGCCCGCCGCCACCAACTGCTCGCGTGCCGTCAGTTTCTCGTTCGCCCCCGGCACCCGGTCGACGAGCTGCACGACGTCCAAGGTGCACAACCCGACGAACAGGCCGCGGCGCCGCCCCCGAGCCTCCCCCGCGCAGCCCTTCGACTCCACCAAGGTGTCCCCACTCTCCGCCGGGCCCGCCGAGCAGGCGGCACTCGGGCGTCCGGTCGCGTCGATCCCCTCGATCCCCGTAGAGCGGACGGTACGCCCAGTGCGGAAGTACTGCCGCCGTTCGGCCCCCGGGGGCCACCTCGCCCAGCAGCTCGGCCGCCTCCCGCCGGCGCTCCCGCCACTCCTCGGTGTCCCCGGCGCAGGCGCGGACGTAGGCCGGTGTCAGCGCCAGTGTGGGCAGCCGCTGTACGGACGTGGCGGAGGAGAGGGCCGAGATCGAGTAGTGCGCCCGGTACGCCAGTCTCCGGTACGGCGGATTCCCGGCCTTGTGCCTCAACTGCCGCCCGCCTGCGGCGAATTCGACCAGCAGACTGTTCTCCGTCGTCCAGCGGTCGGAGCCGCCATGTCTCGAGCACCCGGCTCCACCGCCCGCCTCGGCGAGAACACGAGGCGAGCGCGGCCGCCGGACGACGTCGCAAGCGGGCATCCGGGGGCACGGGACGTGGCAGGGTAGGAGCGCGGGTGCGCCGGGTGGTCGCGCGCCATGCCTGGCGCGCCCGGCGCACAATGAAGCTTGGAAGAGTGCCCCGCAGTCGATCTGTGAGCCCAGGGACCACGGCTCCGGTCGTACGGAGAGAAGGAACGATGGGCGAGCACGGTGTCGCCACGGCCGCGGTCGACGCCAGGGGACTGGTGATCGCGTGGAGCGCCGGCGCGCGACGGGTGCTCGGCTACGAGCACGGCGAGGTGCTCGGCCGCCGCGCGGCCGACCTGCTGGCCCGGGCGCTGCCCGCGGCGGCGCGCAGCCGTCTCACCGAACCGGCCGACTGGCACGGCCCCGTGCACGCACGGCACCGGGACGGTCACGACGTGGAGCTGGAGCTTCAGGCGCATCCCCTGCTGGACTCCGCGGGCCGGACGCAGTGGTTCCTGACGGCCACGGTGCCGGAACCCGCCGCCCGGCTGCGCCGGTGGGCCCTGGACCAGCTCCCCGTCCCGATCGCGCTCTTCGACCAGGACGGGCTCGCGGTGACGGCGAACTCGGCCATGGAGCGGGTGATGGGCAGGCCGCAGCAGGACCTGCTCGGCCGGCGGGTGGGGGTGTCCGTCGACGGGCAGCGCCGGCTGCCGGGCTTCGAGGGCCTCGACGACGTGGTGCGGCGGGTGCTGCGAACGGGTGAGCCGATGCCGTACGAGGCATGGCTGCGCGCACCGGGTGAGGCGCACGAACACGCGTGGCTGGTCTCCCTCAGCCCGTTGAAGGACGCCGCCGGCGAAGTAAGGGGCATGTGCCTGGCGGCGATCGACAGCACGGAGCAGTTCCTGGCCCGCCGACGACTGAGCATGCTCAACGAGTCCAGCAACCGGATCGGCTCCACCCTCGACGTGTCCCGAACCGCCGAGGAACTCGCCGAGGCGTGCACGGACCATCTGGCCGACTTCGTCATCGTGGACCTGCTGGACTCCGTGCTCGCCGGTGAGGAGGCCACCCCCTCGCCCGATGCCGACCGGCTGGTCTTCCGCCGCGCCGCCCACCGGTCCGTGCTGGAGGGCTGCCCCGAGGCCGTAGTCCCGGTCGGCACCCGGCACACCTACGACGAGGGGTCGCCGTCGGGCCGCGCGCTGGCCACCGGGCGCGCCCTGCTGTACGAGGCCGACGACGTCACCAGGCTGCGCTGGGCGGGGGGCTCACCGGAGCGGGCACGCAGCATCGAGGTCCACGGCATCCACTCGATGATGGCCGTGCCCCTGCGCGCCCGCGGCCTCACCCTCGGCCTGTCGATCCTCTCCCGGCATCGCACGGCCGAGCCCTTCGGCGAGGACGACCTGCTGCTGGCCGAGGAACTCGCCGCCCACGCCGCCGTCTGTGTCGACAACGCGCGCCGCTACACCCGCGAGCGCGCCATCGCCCTCGAACTGCAACGCAGCCTTCTGCCGTACCGCGCGCCCCGGCAGGCCGCCGTCGAGGTCGCCTCCCGTTACCAGCCGGCCAGTACCCGCGCCGGCATCGGGGGCGACTGGTTCGACGTCATCCCGCTGTCCGGAGCCCGGGTGGGGCTGGTCGTGGGCGATGTCGTCGGCCACGGCGTCCAGGCGTCCGCCACCATGGGCCGGCTCCGGACGGCCGTACGCACCCTGGCCGACGTCGACCTCGCCCCCGACGAGCTGCTCACCCAGCTCGACGACATCGTGCTGCGGCTGGACTCGGAGCGGACGGCGGACGAGGCCGAGGACGCGGACACGGAGAGCCCGGGCGAGATCGGGGCGACCTGTCTGTACGCCGTGTACGACCCCGTCGCGCGCCGCTGCTCCATGGCCCGGGCGGGCCACCCGCCGCCGGCCCTGATCGCCCCGGACGGCGAGGTCGCCTTCCTCGACCTGCCGATCGGGCCGCCGCTGGGCGTGGGCGGGCTGCCCTTCGAGACCGCGGAGTTCGACGTCCCCGAGGGCAGCGTGTTCGCCCTGTACACCGACGGCCTGGTCCAGGCGGCGGGCCGCGATCTGGACGATGGGCTCGACCGGCTGCGCCAGGCACTCCGTGGCACGGGCCGTCCGCTGGAGGAGACCTGCGACGGAGTCCTGGGGAGCCTGCTGACGGACCGCCCCGTCGACGACGTGGCCCTGCTGCTGGCCCGGACCCGGGCCCTGGACGCCGACCGGGTCGCCGTCTGGGACATTCCCGCCGATCCCGCGTCCGTGGGGCGGGCCCGCAAACTGGCCTGCGACCAGCTCGCCGCCTGGAGGCTGGAGGAACTCACCTTCGTCACCGAACTCGTCGTCAGCGAACTGGTCACCAACGCCATCCGCTACGGGGGACCCCCGATCCAGCTGAGGCTGATCCGTGAGGCCACCCTCATCTGCGAGGTCTCCGACTCCAGCGCCACCGCTCCGCACATGCGCCGGGCCCGTGCCTTCGACGAGGGCGGCCGGGGTCTCCTGCTCGTCGCACAGCTCACCCAGCGCTGGGGCAGCCGCCACACCCGCACGGGCAAGATCATCTGGGCCGAGCAGGCACTCACCGACGAGGAGCGGGGCGCGTAGCTCCCGCGCGACGCGGACGACCGTGGAACTTCTTGACCCCCGGTCGGCACTCCACGATGCTGTGTTGCGGTACGCGCTATGCGTATCGCGATGAGAAACATCAGACGCAGGTCTCGTACCAGCCGAGGAGTGGCCATGGCTCACCAAGTCCGTGCTGTCGTCGCGCGGGGCAAGGGTGCCCCCGTCAGCCTGGAAACGATCGTCGTGCCGGACCCCGGGCCGGGTGAGGCGCTGGTGAAGGTCGAGGCCTGCGGGGTCTGCCACACCGATCTGCACTACCGCGAGGGCGGGATCAACGACGACTTCCCCTTCCTGCTCGGCCATGAGGCGGCCGGTGTGGTGGAGTCGGTGGGGGAGGGGGTCACGGATGTCGCGCCCGGTGATTTCGTCATCCTCAACTGGCGTGCGGTGTGCGGCAGTTGCCGGGCCTGTCGGCGTGGTCGCCCCTGGTACTGCTTCGCCACCCACAACGCGACGCAGAAGATGACCCTGCTCGACGGCACCGAGCTCTCCCCGGCGCTGGGCATCGGCGCCTTCGCGGAGAAGACGCTCGTTGCCGCGGGCCAGTGCACCAAGGTCGACCGGGCCGCGTCGCCGGCGGTGGCCGGACTGCTGGGCTGCGGGGTGATGGCGGGCATCGGGGCCGCGATCAACACCGGGAACGTCGGCCGGGGCGACACGGTCGCCGTCATCGGCTGCGGCGGCGTCGGCGCCGCGGCGGTCCTCGGATCCGAGCTGGCGGGCGCCGCGAAGATCATCGCGGTGGACATCGACGACCACAAGCTGGAGACCGCCAGGAAGCTGGGCGCCACCCACGCCGTCAACTCCCGCGAGACCGACGCCGTCGAGGCGATCCGTGAACTGACCGGTGGTTTCGGCGCCGACGTCGTCATCGAGGCGGTCGGCCGCCCGGAGACCTACAAGCAGGCCTTCTACGCCCGTGACCTGGCGGGCACGGTCGTCCTCGTCGGCGTGCCGACTCCGGAGATGAAGCTCGAACTGCCCCTCCTGGACGTCTTCGGCCGCGGCGGCGCCCTGAAGTCCTCCTGGTACGGCGACTGCCTGCCCGACCGCGACTTCCCCATGCTCATCGACCTCTATCTGCAGAGGCGCCTGGACCTGGACACCTTCGTCACGGAGACCATCGGGCTCGACGACGTGGAGAAGGCCTTCGAGCGGATGCACGGCGGCGACGTCCTGCGCTCGGTGGTGGTCCTCTGACGGGCGCGTGACAGAGCGGACCGCGGCCACGTCGGCGTAGCCGCGGAGCGCGACGGACGAGCCGTGGTCGGACGCCCGACCACGGCTCGTCGCCGTGTCCCGGCCCCCGAGCCGCGGTCGGCCGGCGGCGCGTCCGGCCGTGGCGCCGCGTGTCGATCCGCTGCCGTGCCGGTCTTGACAGGGAGCGCGCGTCACGCTTTCTTGTTCTCGTTGCGTATCGCGGCACTGTTGTGCAGTTCGCAACTCTGATGTCCGGCGGCGGCCCGCCCGCCGGGCCGAGAGGCCCGGCGACACGGAACGGCTCCGATTCCCCTACATCCCGGAGTGTGGCGCTTCAGATGACTCGCAACGCACCTGTCGAGGACCCCGGCGACGCCCGGCTGCGGGTCGGCCCCCCGAAGGAGTACGCCGCCGGCATCCCCGCGGTCACCTCCTCCCTCCGGCACGCCGGCGAGCAGATGGGCGCCCGCCGGGGCCTGCTCACCCTCCTCCGGGTCAACCAGAAGGAGGGCTTCGACTGTCCGGGGTGCGCCTGGCCCGAGCCGGAGCACCGCCACCGGGCGGAGTTCTGCGAGAACGGGGCCAAGGCCGTGGCCGAGGAGGCCACCGTCCGCCGGGTCACCCCGGACTTCTTCGCCGAGCACACGCTGGAGGACCTGCTCCCCGGCAGCGACTACTGGCTCGGACAGCAGGGCCGGCTGACCCACCCCATGTACCGCGCGGCCGGCGACGACCGCTACCGGCCGATCTCCTGGGACGACGCCTTCGCCGTGATCGCCCGTGAACTCGCCGCGCTCGACCGGCCCGACCAGGCCGCCTTCTACACCTCCGGCCGGGCGAGCAACGAGGCCGCGTTCCTCTACCAGCTCTTCGTACGGATGCTCGGCACCAACAACCTGCCCGACTGCTCCAACATGTGCCACGAATCCAGCGGTTCGGCCCTGACGGAGACCATCGGGATCGGCAAGGGCAGCGTCACCCTGGAGGACCTCCACGACGCCGACCTCATCCTCGTGGTCGGCCAGAACCCCGGCACCAACCACCCCCGGATGCTCTCCTCGCTGGAGACCGCCAAGCGCCGGGGCGCCCGGATCATCGCGGTCAACCCCCTGCCCGAGGCGGGACTGCTGCGGTTCAAGAACCCCCAGAAGCCCTCCGGCGTCCTCGGCGGCGGCACCCGCCTGGCCGACCGATTCCTGCAGATCAGGCTCGGCGGGGACCAGGCGCTCTTCCAGGCCTTCAACCGGATGCTGCTGGAGACGGAGGACGAGGCCCCCGGCACCTGCCTCGACACCTCCTTCATCGAACGTCACACGCACGGCTTCCAGGAGTTCGCCGAGCACGCCCGCAAGGCGCCGTGGGACGAGATCCTCTCCGCCACCGGTCTGCCCGAGGAGGAGATCCGGGCCGCCTTCGGCGAGGTGCTGGCCGCCGAGAAGATCGTCGTCTGCTGGGCGATGGGCCTCACCCAGCACAAGCACTCGGTCCCCACCATCCGGGACGTCGTCAACTTCCTCCTGCTGCGCGGCAACATCGGCCGCCCCGGGGCCGGTCTCTGCCCGGTGCGCGGCCACTCCAACGTGCAGGGCGACCGCACCATGGGCATCTACGAGAAACCGGACGACGCGTTCCTCGACGCGCTCGGCGCCGAGTTCGCTTTCACGCCCCCGAGGCGCCACGGCCACGACGCGGTCGAGAGCATCCGCGCCATGCGCGACGGCGACGTACGCGTCTTCGTCGCCCTCGGCGGCAACTTCGTCGCCGCCGCCCCCGACACCGACCAGACCGAGCGGGCCCTGCGCAACTGCCGCCTCACCGTGCAGATCTCCACCAAGCTCAACCGCTCGCACGTCATCGCCGGCGACCAGGCGCTCATCCTCCCGTGCCTCGGCCGGACCGAGGCCGACCTGCGGCCCGGCGGGCCCCAGCTCGTCACGGTCGAGGACTCCATGGGCATGGTGCACCTCTCCCGAGGGCGACTCGCCCCCGCCTCCGAACACCTGCTGAGCGAGGTCGCGATCATCTGCCGGATGGCACGGGCCGCGCTCGGGGAAGCGGGCGCGCACATCCCCTGGGAGGACTTCGAGGCGGACTACGACACCGTTCGCGACCGCATCGCCCGCGTGATCCCCGGCTTCCAGGACTTCAACCACCGGGTGCGACGGCCGGGCGGCTTCGCCCTGCCCCACCCGCCCCGCGACGAACGCCGGTTCACCACCGCCACGGGTCTGGCCAACTTCACCGCCAACGCGCTGGAGAGCCCTCACGTGCCACCGGGCCGGCTGCTGCTGCAGACGCTCCGCTCCCACGACCAGTACAACACCACCGTCTACGGCCTGGACGACCGCTATCGCGGCATCCACCAGGGCCGCCGGGTCCTCTTCGTCAACCCCGACGACCTGGCCGACCGCGGCCTGGCCGACGGCGACCTCGTCGACATCGTCAGCGAGTACGACGACGGCGTGGAACGCAGGGCGTCGGCCTTCCGCGTGGTGCCCTACCCGACGCCCCGCGACTGCTGCGCCGCCTATTTCCCCGAGACCAACGTCCTGGTCCCCCTGGACTCCACGGCGGAGATCAGCAACACCCCCACGTCGAAGTCGATCGTCGTCCGTCTGGAGCCGGTCGCCACCTCGGCTCTTCTCTGAAGCGCCCCGCGTTTCCCTGCCTTCTCGGTCGCGCAGCCGTCGTCCGCGACAGAGAACGTTCCCTGCCGTCTGTGGAAAGGACGAGCTGATGAGCACAACCCGCGAACGGAAGGGGAGCCCAGGTCTTCCCGTCGGGGAGGATCTGCCGGGAGGCGGTGCGGCCACCGCCCGTCCCCGGACCGACCCCGTCGTCTTCGGTGTCGCCGCGGTCCTCACCCTGGCCTTCGTCGTGTGGGGAGCCACGGCGACCGACACCCTGGAGAGTGTGTCCGGGAAGCTGCTGGACGGCACGATCCGCAACGGCGGCTGGGCCTTCGTCCTCGCCGCCTCGGGCTTCGTGGTCTTCGCCCTCTGGCTGGCGATGAGCCGCTACGGGCGGATCACCCTCGGAAAGGAGGGGGAGGAGCCGGAGTTCCGCACGGTGTCGTGGATCGCCATGATGTTCAGCGCGGGCATGGGCATCGGCCTGATGTTCTACGGCGTGAGCGAGCCGCTCTCCCACTTCATCACGCCGCCGCCGGGCACCGACCCGGCCGACGCCAACCAGGCCATGGAGACCGCCATGGCCACCACCCTTTTCCACTGGACGCTCCACCCGTGGGCGATGTACGCGGTCGTGGGTCTCGCCATCGCCTACAGCACCTTCCGGCGCGGTCGTCGCCAGCTGATCAGCGCGGTGTTCACGCCGTTGCTCGGTGAGAAGCGGGTGAACGGATGGCCCGGCCGGGCCATCGACACCCTCGCCATCTTCGCCACCCTCTTCGGCTCGGCGGCGTCCCTGGGGCTCGGCGCCCTCCAGATCGGCAGCGGCTTCACCGGACTGGGCTGGCTGGGATCGGCCGGCACCGGACTGCTGGTCGTCGTGATCGCGGTGCTGACCGTGGCGTTCGTCGCCTCGGCGGTGTCCGGGATCGAGAAGGGCATCCAGTGGCTGTCCAACACCAACATGGTGCTGGCGGTGGGGCTCGCCCTCTTCGTCTTCCTGGTCGGCCCGACCATCTTCATCCTCGACCTGCTGCCCACATCCGTCGGTGCCTTCTTCGGCGACCTGGCCCAGATGGCGGGCCGTACCGAGGCCTCCAGCGGCGAGGGCGTCGCCGACTGGCTGGCCGGCTGGACGGTCTTCTACTGGGCGTGGTGGATCTCCTGGACGCCCTTCGTCGGTATGTTCATCGCCCGCATCAGCCGCGGCCGCACCGTCCGGCAGTTCGTCGGCGGCGTCATCCTGGTCCCCAGCAGCGTCAGCCTGCTCTGGTTCGCGGTCTTCGGCGGCTCGGCGATGCACCTGCAGGACTCCGGTCGGCTGAACGACGCCGCGACCGCCCAGGGGCAGCTCTTCGACGTGCTCCAGCAGTACCCGATCGCCACGGTGACGAGCATCGTCGTCATGATCCTCGTCGGCATCTTCTTCGTCTCCGGGGCCGACGCCGCCTCCATCGTGATGGGCACGCTCTCGCAGCGGGGCTGCCTCGAACCGTCCCGTGGCGTCGTGGTGTTCTGGGGCGTGCTGACCGGAGCGGTCGCCGCCGTCATGCTGCTCATCGGCGGCGGCAAGGGCGACGCGCTCACCGGGCTGCAGAACCTCACCATCCTCGCGGCGGCACCCTTCACCCTCGTGATGATCGGGCTGTGCGTCGCGCTCAACCGGGATCTGCGCCACGATCCGCTCATCATCCGCGGACGCATGGGCAAGGAGGCCGTCGAGACGGCCGTCATCGCCGGCCACGAGAAGTACGACGGGGACTTCGAACTCCGTATCGGCCCCGCCACGTCCGCGGACGGCACGGAGCCCGTACCGCCCCAGCGGGCCGAGGAGTCCGCGCAGTCCACCACCGCCGTCTGAGACCGGCGCACCCGCCGCCCGGCGGGGTCGTGGCACCGCCCCGCGCGGCCACGGCCCCGCCGGACTTGCGTTGTTCTATGTGAGGCGAGTTGTGGATGCCGCAACGTGAGAAGTGGCCCAGAGGTGCCCTCTGGATGCCTTGACAAGGGTTCGGGGCGACCTCAGACTGATGTTGCGCTTACCGCAATCCGTTTCGCTATATGCACCCGAGGTGTCATGATGATTCCCGCGTGCCGTCTCGCGGATCTCCCGCGAGGTGAGGCCTTCCGGCTCGACATCGACCCGCCGGTCTCGGTGTTCCACACCGACGACGGCGAGGTCTTCGCCATCGACGACACCTGCACCCACCAGGACGCCTCGCTCGCCGACGGCTGGCTGGAGGGCTGCGAGGTGGAATGCCCGCTGCATGCCTCCAAGTTCGACCTGCGCACCGGCGCGGTCGACTCCCCGCCGGCCAAGCTGCCGGTGCGGACGCACGAGGTCGTCGTCGAGGACGGCATGATCTACGTCCGGCTCTCCATGGACGCCCCGAACCTGCCGCCCTGCATCTCCGCCAGGCTCGCCGGAGGTCCCGCGTGAGAACCGTCGCCGTGGTCGGCGCCTCCCTCGCCGGCCTGTCGGCGGCGCGCTCCCTGCGCAAGCAGGGCTTCGACGGGCGCCTGGTCGTCATCGGCGACGAACTGCACCGCCCCTACGACCGGCCCCCGCTCTCCAAGGAGTTCCTGGCCGGCACCCTGGGCGAGGCCGAACTGGCCCTGGAGACGGACGGCGAGGACCTGGCGGCCGAGTGGCTGCTCGGCACCCGCGCCACCGGACTCGACCACACCGCGCGCGCCGTCCGCCTCGCCGACGGGCATGAGGTGCGCGCCGACGGCTTCGTCATCGCCACCGGCGCCGTCGCGCGGGCCCTGCCCGGCTCGGAGGGCCTCGCCGGAGTGCACACCCTGCGCACCCTGGACGACGCCCGCGCCCTGCGGGACGAACTGGCCCGCGGCGGACGCCTGGTGGTGATCGGCGGCGGCTTCATCGGCGCCGAGGTCGCCTCCACCGCGTACACCCTCGGCCTGGAGGTGACCGTCGTCGAGGCGGCCTCGACCCCGCTGGCCGGACCGCTCGGCGGCACCATGGGTGCCGTCGTCTCCGGCCTCCACGCCGACCACGGCGTACGCCTGTTGTGCGGCGTAGGGGTCAAGGGCCTGAGTGGCGAGCACCGGGTCGACGCCGTCCTGCTGGAGGACGGCCGCAGCATTCCCGCCGACATCGTCGTCGTCGGCGTCGGGGCCCGGCCGTGCGTCGAGTGGCTGGCCGGTTCCGGTATCGCGCTGGACAACGGCGTGAAGTGCGGCGCCGACGGCCGGACCAGCCTCGCCGGGGTGGTCGCGGTCGGCGACTGTGCCAACTGGTACGACCCCCGTGCGGGCCACCACCGCCGCGTGGAGCACTGGACCGGCGCGCGCGAGCGGCCGGAGGCCGCCGTCGCCACCCTGCTGGCGGGGGGCGCCGTCGAGCCCGGCGTGCCCAGGCCGCCGTACTTCTGGTCGGACCAGTACGGCGTCCGTATCCAGTTCGCCGGCCACGCGGCCGAGGCCGACAGTGTCACCGTCGAGGCGGGCTCGGCCGAGGGTCGCGACGTCCTCGCCGTCTATCGGCGCGCAGGGCGGCCCGTCGCCGTGCTCGGGATGAACCAGCCGCGGCTGTTCATGCGGGTGCGCAAGGAGCTGGCCGCCACCACGTCTTGACACCGCCCCGGCGTCACCCCATGCTGCGGTTGCCCACAGCGCGCAGCGTTGCTCCATGCACAACGCCGACCGGAGGCGTTCCTCCCGGCGTCCGCCTCACCCCTCCGCGACGTTCCCCGAGGAGTGCCTCGTGACCTCGACCGGTCTGCCCGACAGCCTGATCGCCACTCTCCCCGGCTCCTCCTACACCGATCCGGTGGTCTTCGCCCAGGAGCAGGAGCACATATTCGAGACCATGTGGTTCTGTGTGGCCCGCGCCTCCGAGCTGGCGAGGCCCGGCGCCTTCCGCACCGTCGACGTGGGCCGCGAGAGCATCCTCGTCACCCGGGCCCGGGACAACTCGATCCGCGCGTACTTCAACGTCTGCCGGCACCGCGGGGCCAAGCTCTGCACCGAGGAGTCGGGCGAGGTCAAGCGGGCCTTCCAGTGTCCGTACCACGCCTGGACGTACGGTCTGGACGGCAAGCTCGTCGCGGCGCCCAACCTCACCAAGATGCCCGACGTGGGCCGTAGCGAGTACGGCCTGGTGAGCGTCGCCGTGCGCGAATGGCTCGGTTATGTCTGGATCTGTCTCGCGGAGAACCCACCGTCCTTCGAGGAGGACGTCATCGGTGAGGTCGTCGAGCGGCTCGGCGACGTGGAGTCGATCGAGCGGTACGGCATCGGCAACCTGTCCGTGGGGCGCCGGATCACGTACGACGTGAAGGCGAACTGGAAGCTCATCATCGAGAACTTCATGGAGTGCTACCACTGCGCCACGATCCATCCCGAACTCACCGAGGTGCTGCCGGAGTTCGCGGACGGGTATGCCGCCCAGTACTACGTGGGCCACGGCGCGGAGTTCGGTGCGGAGGTCCAGGGGTTCACCGTCGACGGCTCCGAGGGGCTGGACCGCATCCCGGGCGTCGCCGAGGACCAGGACCGCCGCTACTACGCGATCACCGTCCGGCCGCAGGTGTTCATCAACCTCGTGCCCGACCACGTGATCTTCCACCGGATGTACCCGATGGCGGCCGACCGCACGATCGTCGAGTGCGACTGGCTGTACCTGCCGCACGTCGTCGAGAGCGGCAAGGACGTCAGCCGGTCCGTGGAACTCTTCGACCGGGTCAACCTCCAGGACTTCGAGGCATGTGAGCGGACCCAGCCCGGCATGAGCTCCCGGTTGTACGCCAAGGGCGGCGTGCTGGTGCCCAGCGAGCACCACATCGGCGCGTTCCACGACTGGGTGAACGAGCGCCTCGGGACTTCTCAGGGGTGAATCAGCCCAGGAACCCCATCCGGTGGCTGATCTCGGCGGCGCCATCGAGCAGCACCGGGGACAGTTCGTGCAGACGCTCCTCGGTGAATCGGTAGGCGGGTCCGGAGGCGCTGAGGGCGGCGATGACCTCGCCGTCCCGGTTTCGAACCGGTGCGGCGATCGCGTGCAGGCCGATCTCCAACTCCTCCAGGGTGAAGGCGTAGCCCCGCTCCCGTGCCGCGGCGAGGTTCTTCTCCAGCTTCGTCTTCGCGGTGATCGTGTGCGGGGTGACCTTCTTCAGGCCCGGATCCGAGAGCAGCGCGGCGCGCTCCTTCGCCGGAAGGTGGGCCAGCAGGATCTTGCCGCTCGACGTGGCGTGCAGGGGGGTCAGTTGGCCCACCCAGTTGTGCGCGGTGATGGCCCCCGGTCCACGCACCTGGTACAGGTTGATCGCGTAATGCTCCTGCATCACGGCGATGTTGACCGTCTCGCCGATCTCCTCGGCCAGCCGCTCGCAGACGGGGCGGCCCTGCTGGGTGATGTCGATTCGACCCGTGACCGCGCCGGCCAGCCGCACGATGCCGAAGCCGAGCCGGTACTTGCCGCGTTCGCCCGCCTGTTCCACCAAGCCGCGTGCCTCCAGGGCGCCGAGGAGGCGGAAGGCCGTGGACTTGTGCACCTCGATCTCCGCCGCCACCTCGCTGACACCTGCTTCGCCGCGCTGGGCGAGGATCTCCAGGACGCTGATGGCGCGGTCCACCGACTGCACACCGCCCGCGCCGGCGTGTGAATTCGACGTTTCCGTGTCAAGGCTGTAGTTGCTCACAGTGCAACTATACGCGCAGTAAACAACGCACCTGCAAGTAACCGGCGCGAAATGAAGCTCCAGAGGTTGCGCGGTTCGCAACCTGGTGCGTATCGCGCTACCGGTCTAGCATGCCTCGCAAATCTACGGCGCGAGCGAGACGAGGCACCATGGCTCCTGTGCAGTACGACTTCGTCATCGTCGGTGGTGGTTCCGCGGGCAGCGCACTGGCGAACAGGCTGTCCGCCGACCCGGCGAACCGAGTCCTGGTCCTGGAAGCGGGCCGGACGGACTTCCCGTGGGACGTCTTCATCCACATGCCCGCGGCGCTGACCTACCCGATCGGCAGCCGCTTCTACGACTGGAAGTACGAGTCCGAGCCCGAGCCCCACATGGACGGCCGGCGCGTCTACCACGCGCGCGGCAAGGTGCTGGGTGGCTCCAGCAGCATCAACGGCATGATCTTCCAGCGCGGCAACCCCATGGACTATGAGCGCTGGGCGGCCGACCCGGGCATGGAGACCTGGGACTACGCGCACTGTCTGCCGTACTTCCGGCGCATGGAGAACTGTCTCGCGGCCGGCCCGGACGGCGAGTTCCGCGGGCACGACGGCCCCCTCGTCCTGGAGCGCGGCCCGGCGGACAACCCGCTCTTCGGTGCCTTCCTCAAGGCCACCGAGGAGGCGGGCTACGCCCCGACCGACGACGTCAACGGCTACCGGCAGGAAGGTTTCGCCAAGTTCGACCGGAATGTCCACCGCGGCCGCCGGCTCTCGGCCTCCAAGGCGTACCTGAAGCCCGTCCGCAAGCGCCCCAACCTGACCGTCACCACCCGCGCCCTCGTCACCCGTGTCCTCTTCGAGGGCAAGAAGGCCGTCGGCGTCGAGTACCAGCGCGGCAAGGGCGCCCCGAAGCGGGTCCGCGCCAAGGAGGTCATCCTCTGCGGCGGCGCGATCAACTCCCCGCAGCTGCTCCAGCTCTCCGGCGTGGGCAACGCGGAGGAACTGCGGGCGCTGGGCATCGACGTCGTACACGATCTCCCGGGTGTCGGCGAGAACATGCAGGACCACCTGGAGGTCTACATCCAGTACGCCTGCAAGCAACCCGTCTCCATGCAGCCGTACCTGGCGAAATGGCGTGCGCCCTTCATCGGGCTCCAGTGGCTCTTCCGCAAGGGCCCGGCCGCCACCAACCACTTCGAGGCCGGCGGATTCGCCCGCAGCAACGAGGACGTCGACTACCCCAACCTGATGTTCCACTTCCTGCCGATCGCGGTCCGTTACGACGGCTCGGTGCCGGCGGGCGGTCACGGCTACCAGGTGCACGTCGGGCCCATGTACTCGGACGCCATCGGCTCGGTGAAGATCAAGAGCAAGGATCCGCGACAGCACCCCGCGCTGCGCTTCAACTACCTCTCCACCGAGCAGGACCGCCGCGAGTGGGTCGAGGCGATCCGGGTGGCCCGCAAGCTCCTCAACCAGCCCGCGCTCGCCCCCTACAACGACGGGGAGGTCTCGCCCGGACCGTCCGTCGAGTCGGACGAGGAGATCCTCGCCTGGGTCGCCAAGGACGGCGAGACAGCCCTGCACCCGTCCTGCACCTGCAAGATGGGCACCGACGAGATGTCCGTCGTGGACCCCACCAGCATGCGCGTGCACGGCGTGGAGGGTCTGCGCGTGGTGGACGCCTCCGTCATGCCCTACGTCACCAACGGCAACATCTACGCACCGGTGATGATGATCGCCGAGAAGGCCGCCGACCTGATCCTCGGCAAGGAGCCGCTGGCGCCCTCGAAGGCCGCGTACTACCGCCACCGCGACGTCCACAAGCAGGCGGAGTAGACGTTGGGCGCCGGGGGGCTGCGCACCCTGCTGAAGACGGTGCGCTACGAGGTGCTGCCCGCGAAGGCCACCGAGGAGAAGGTCCTCGCCCATGTCCCGCGCGACGTCGTCGTCACCGTGACGGCCTCGCCGGTCAAGGGCCTGGAACCCACCCTCGACCTCGCGGGCCGGCTCGCCGCGCACGGCTACCGGGTCGTCCCGCACGTCCCCGCCCGGCTCCTGCGGGACGACCTGCACCTGAAGGAGGTCGCGGGCCGGCTGCGCGAGGCGGGCGTGGACGACGTGTTCGTGCCCGCGGGCGACGCCGACCCGCCGGCCGGGCCCTACGGCGGGGCGCTGCCGGTGCTGCGCCGGTTGAGCGAGCTGGGCGGGCCGTTCAGCCATGTCGGCGTCACCGGCTATCCCGAGAGCCATCCGCTCATCCACGACGACATCACCGTCCAGGCGATGTGGGACAAGCGCGAGCACGCCACGTACATCGTGAGCAACCTCTGCTTCGACCCGCGGGTGCTCGGCGACTGGCTCGTCCGCGTACGGCGCCGGGAGGTGACCCTGCCGGTCCATGTGGGCGTCGCCGGGCCCGTGCAGCGCGCGAAGCTGCTGGCGATGGCGACGAAGATCGGTGTGGGGGAGTCCACCCGCTTCCTCACCCAGCACGCGTCGTGGTTCGTGCGCTTCGCCGCGCCCGGCGGCTACTCGCCCGAGAAGCTGCTCACGCGCGCGGAGAACGCCCTCACCGACCACGCCTCCGGGGTGGCGGGCCTGCACCTGTTCACCTTCAACCAGATCGCGGAGACGGAGAGGTGGCGGCGGTCCCTGCTGGACCGGCTGGACGCCTGAGCGCGCACCACCGAGGACGGAACGCCGAACGCCGGACGGGCTCTCAACCCGTCCGGCGTTCGTATACGGAGGCGGACCGCTCAGCGGAAGACGACCGTGCGGTTGCCCTCGACCATCACCCGGCTCTCGCTGTGCCACTTCACCGCGTGCGCGAGCACCTGGGCCTCCACGTCCCGCCCGACCGTGACCAGCGCACCGGGGTCCAGCGAGTGGTCCACCCGGACCACGTCCTGCTCGATGATCTGGCCCTCGTCCAGGTCCGACGTCACATAGTGCGCCGTCGCGCCGACGAGCTTCACACCGCGGTCGTAGGCCTGGTCGTAGGGGCGCGCGCCCTTGAAGCTGGGGAGGAAGGAGTGGTGGATGTTGATGGCTCGGCCCTCCAGCTCCTTGCAGAGGTCGTCGGAGAGGATCTGCATGTAGCGGGCCAGGACGACCAGGTCGATGTCCAGGTCACGGACGAGTTCGAGGAGTCGTGCCTCGGCCTCGGGCTTGGTGTCCCGGGTCACCGGCACGTGGTGGAAGGGGATGTCGTACGTCTCCGCGAGCTTCTCGAACTCCCGGTGGTTGGAGACGATCGCGGGGATCTCGATGTTGAGCGCGCCCGCCCGTTGGCGGAAGAGCAGGTCGTTCAGACAGTGCCCGAACTTGGACACCATGATCAGGGTCCGGGTCGGCGTGGAGGCGTCGCTGAGGGACCAGGAGATGCCGTAGGCCTGGGCGACGGGACCGAACCGGTACCGCAGGCCCTCCAGGTCGACGTTCGGGTCGGAGACGTCGAAGTGGACCCGCATGAAGAAGCGGCCCTGAAGTCGGTCGTCGAACTGCTGGCTTTCCAGGATGTTTCCGGAGTTCCTGACGAGATAGCCGCTCACGGCATGGACCAGCCCGGCACTGTCGGGGCAGGAAAGGGTCAGGACGAACTCACGGCCAGGTTGCGGTCGGGGGAACCTCATGGACACGGCGGCCTCCGTCGGTGCGTATTGCACAACATGGTGAGCGATACGCAACATGGTCGGGTCGCCGTGGCTTGCGGTCAAGGGTGGGTGGGTAAGTAGCAGCATGGCTAAATCGTCACCGGTCAACATCTTGACGTCCGTCTGACCAGCGGCCAGGGTGTTCCATCACAAGCAATCGGGTGCACGATGCGCAACGAATTTCGGTCGGAAGGCTCGGCGCGTGGCAGACCTGTACGTGAATGGCGAATGGCGGGCTCCGGTGGCCGGCGGGCACCGGGAGATCCGATGTCCCGCTGACGGCACGCTCACGGTGACCGTCTCGGAAGGGACGCGCCCCGACACCGAGGCGGCGATCGCCGCGGCCCGGGATGCCTTCGACACCGGCCCCTGGCCGGGCACCCCTGAGCGGGAGCGCGGCGCACTGCTGCTGCGCACCGCCGACATCATCGAGCGCGACACCAAGAGCTTCGCCCGCGCCGAGTCGCTCGACACCGGCAAGCGGGTGGTGGAGAGCGAGTACGACATCGCCGATGTCGTCTCCTGCTTCCGCTACTACGGCGGACTCGCCGGCACCGACGCCGGCCGGGTGATCGACACCGGCCGCGACGACGCCGTCAGCCGGGTCGTCTACGAGCCGGTCGGGGTGTGCGCACTGATCACCCCCTGGAACTACCCTCTCCTGCAAGCCAGTTGGAAGGTCGCCCCGGCGCTCCTGGCCGGCAACACGATCGTCCTCAAGCCCAGCGAGCTCACCCCCTCCACCTCCATCCTGCTGATGCGGGCGCTGGAGGAGGCCGGGCTGCCGGCCGGCGCCGCCAACCTGGTGCTGGGCGCCGGACCCGAGGTGGGCGCCCCGCTCGCCGAGGACCCCCGCGTCGACCTGGTCTCCTTCACCGGCGGCCTGGACACCGGCAGACGGATCATGGCCACCGCCGCCGCGACCGTGAAGAAGGTCGCGCTGGAACTGGGCGGCAAGAACCCCAATGTCGTCTTCGCCGACGCCGACTTCGAGACGGCCGTGGACTTCGCCCTCACGGCCGTCTTCCTGCACTCCGGCCAGGTCTGCTCGGCCGGCGCCCGGCTGATCGTCGAGGACTCCCTGCACGACCGCTTCGTCGACGAAGTGGTCCGCCGCGCCGGGCTCATCCGGCTCGGCGGCCCCTACGACGCCGAGGCCGAGACCGGGGCGCTGATCTCCGCACAGCACCGGGAGAAGGTCGAGGCCTATGTCGCCTCGGGCCTCGCCGAGGGCGCCGTGCTGCGCTGCGGCGGAGCCCGGCCCGAGGACCCCGCACTGGCGGACGGCCACTACTACCTGCCCACCGTCCTCGACGAGTGCAGGCAGGACATGCGCGTGGTGCACGAGGAGTCCTTCGGACCCGTGCTCACCGTGGAGCGCTTCACCGACGAGGACGACGCCGTACGCATCGCCAACGACACCGAGTACGGGCTGGCCGGGGCAGTGTGGACCGAGGACGCCGGCAAGGCCCAGCGGGTCGCCCGGCGGCTGCGCCACGGGACCGTGTGGATCAACGACTACCACCCCTATGTGCCGCAAGCGGAATGGGGCGGTTTCGGGCATTCGGGTGTGGGCCGGGAGCTGGGACCGACCGGCCTGAACGAGTACCGAGAGCCCAAACACATCTGGCAGAACATCCAACCCCGGCCGCAGCGCTGGTTCAGCGGCTGAACGCCGAAAGAAGGTCGAACATGACCACCCAGACCGAGGTGCCGCAGCGGCGCGGCACGCCTCAGGACTCGGGTCCCACCCCGGTCATCTCCGTGCGCAGGCTGTGGAAGGTGTTCGGGCCGAAGGCCGACCGGGTGCCGGAGTCCGAGGAACTGTGCGGGCTCTCCCGCCGCGAACTGATGGACCGCACCGGCTGCACCGCCGCCGTGCGCGACGTGAACTTCGACGTCTCGCCCGGCGAGGTCTTCGTCGTCATGGGCCTGTCCGGCTCCGGCAAGTCGACCCTGGTGCGATGTCTGACCCGGCTGATCGAACCCACCGCGGGCGAGGTCGTCTTCGAGGGCGAGGACATCCGCCAGGCCGACGACAGGCGCCTGCGTGAGCTGCGCCGCCGCAAGTTCTCCATGGTCTTCCAGCACTTCGGGCTGCTGCCCCACCGCCGGGTCGTCGACAATGTGGCCTTCGGGCTGGAGATCCGCGGCATGGGCAGGTCCGAGCGCGTCAAGCGGGCCCAGGAGGTCGTCGAGCTGGTCGGTCTCGCCGGTTACGAGAAGTCCTACCCCGACCAGCTCTCCGGCGGTATGCAGCAGCGGGTCGGACTGGCCCGCGCGCTGGCCGGCGACCCGGACGTGCTCTTCTTCGACGAGCCGTTCTCGGCGCTCGACCCGATGATCCGCCGCGACATGCAGAACGAGGTCATCCGGCTGCACCACGAGGTCGGCAAGACGATGGTCTTCATCACCCACGACCTCTCCGAGGCCCTCAAGCTGGGCGACCGCATCCTGATCATGCGGGACGGCAAGATGGTCCAGTGCGGCACCGGCGACGAACTGGTCGGCGCCCCGGCCGACGACTACGTGCGCGAGTTCGTCAAGGACGTACCGCGCGGCGACGTGCTCACCCTGCGCTGGATCATGCGGCCGCCGGCGGACGGCGACGCCCTGGACGGCCCCGAGTTGGGCCCGGACGTCGTGGTCAAGGAGGCCACCCGGGCGGTGCTCGCCGCCGACAAGCCGGTCAAGGTCGTCGAGAACGGCAAGCTGCTCGGCATCGTCGGTGACGAGGAGATCCTCGCCGTGGTCGCCGGGCAGGAAGGCGGCGCGAGATGACCGTCGTCGTGGAGAAGACCGAGCCGCCCGGCGGGCCGGAGAAGACCCGGCCCGCCGAGGAGCCCGCCCGGCCCCGGAACCCCGCCGCGTCAGCCGGTCCATGGTGATCGGCGCGATCCTGCTCGTCTGGCTGGTGCTCTTCGTCGTCCTGCGCGGCAAGCAGACCCTCGCCCTCGCGGCGGCGGACCTGACCGATCTGCACCGGTGGTTCAACGACGTCAACGACTCCGTCGGCGCGAACCGCAACTCCAACCCCCTGTTCCTGTACTTCTTCAACGAGATCCGCCTGGTCGTCGACACCCTGGTGACCTTCGTGCAGGAGCTGATCTCGCAGCCCTCCGCCGACCGCCCCCTGCCGCAGATCGGCTGGCTCGGCGTCGTCGGTATCGCGGGCTACGTCTCCTGGGCGTTCGGTAACTGGCGGGTCGCGCTGCTGGCGGTGGCCGGCTTCACCTTCCTCGGCCTCCAGGGCCTGTGGCAGGAGAGCATGGACACCCTGGCGCTCACCGTCTCCGCGGTGTGCGTGGCGCTGCTGTTCGCGATCCCGCTCGGTGTGTGGGCGGGGCTGTCCGACCGGGTCAACCGGATCATCACGCCCCTGCTGGACTTCATGCAGACGATGCCGACCTTCGTCTACCTGGCCCCGCTGACCCTCTTCTTCCTCATCGGCGGAGCCTCCGCCACCATCGCCACCGTGATCTACGCGGCACCGCCCGCGATCCGCATCACCGCGCACGCCATCCGGACCGTGCCGGAGACGACTGTGGAGGCCGCCGACTCCCTCGGGGCGACGCGCGGGCAGGCCCTGCTGAAGGTGCTGCTGCCCATGTCCAAGCGGACCGTGGTGATGGGCGTCAACCAGACCATCATGGCCGCCCTGGCCATGGTGACCATCGCGGCCCTGATCGACGCCCCCGGCCTCGGCAAGACCGTCGTCCAGGCGCTCACGTCGCTCGACGTGGGCACGGCCTTCAACGCGGGCCTGTCCATCGTCGTCCTGGCGATCGTCCTCGACCGGGTCACGACCGCGGCCAGCACCCGCGAGGAGGAGGCCCGGCGCTCGAAGAACCGGTTCCTCGCCTGGCGGCGGCCGCTGCTCGGCGCGGGCGCGGTGGTCACGGCCGTCCTGGTCTTCATGTCGCACACCTATGTGTGGGCGGCGGAGTTCCCCGGCGAGGGCGGTGTCGGCAGCTCCATCGCGCGCGTGGCCGACACCGCGACGACCTGGGTGCAGGACAACCTCTCGGGCGTCACCAACGCCGTCCGGGACGTCATCACCAACGGACTGCTCAACCCGTTCCAGTCGCTGCTGACCGACTCCCCGTGGTGGCTCGTCGGCGCCGTGCTGATCGCGCTCGGTGTCGTCCTCGGCGGCCGGCGGGCCGGTATCACCACGGCCGTGTGCGTGGGGCTGCTGGTCGCCACCGGGGTGTGGTCCGACAGCATGACGACGCTGGCGTCGACCGTGGTCGCCACCGTCCTGGTGATGCTGCTCGGCGTCGTCTTCGGCGTGTGGATGGGCCGCAGCCGGCTGGTGGACCGGATGCTGCGGCCGAGCCTGGACGCGGCACAGGTCATGCCGCCGTTCGTCTATCTGGTGCCGTTCCTCGCGCTGTTCGGCGCGACCCGTTTCACGGCGATCGTCGCCGCGATCGTCTACGCGGCCCCCGTCGCGATGAAGATCATCGCGGACGGGGTGCGGAACGTGCCCGCGACGACCGTGGAGGCGGCCACCTCCGCCGGGTGCAACACCTGGCAGATCATCACCAAGGTCCAACTGCCGATGGCACGCGGCGCCCTGACTCTCGCCACGAACCAGGGTCTGATCTACGTGCTGTCGATGGTTGTGGTGGGCGGCCTGGTAGGTGCCGGCGCCCTCGGCTACGACGTCGTGGCCGGTTTCTCGCAGGGCCAACTGTTCGGGAAGGGGCTCGCCGCAGGGCTCGCCATCGTCCTTCTCGGAGTCATGTTCGACCGCATCACTCAGGCCGCGGCGCGGCGAACCAGCGCATAAGGAGCACTGACCATGGCAAGGCAAGCAAGACGATGGAGAGCCGGCGCGGCCGGTATCGCGATCCTCGGTCTCACCCTCACCGCCTGCGGCGGTGCGAAGGTCGGTGACGAGTCCTCGGAGGCGGGCGGCTCGGGCAGCTCCGCCAAGTGCGGCACGTTCAACCTCGCGGTCAACCCGTGGGTGGGCTACGAGGCCAACGCGGCGGTCATCGCCTACGTGGCGGAGAACGACCTCGGCTGCAAGGTCACCAAGAAGGACCTGAAGGAGGAGATCGCCTGGCAGGGCTTCGGGACCGGTGAGGTGGACGCGGTCGTCGAGAACTGGGGCCACGACGATCTGAAGAAGAAGTACATCACCGACCAGAAGACCGCCGTGGACGCCGGTGCGACCGGCAACGAGGGCCTGATCGGCTGGTACGTGCCGCCGTGGCTGGCCAAGGCGCACCCGGACATCACGAACTGGGAGAACCTCAACAAGTACGCGGCCAAGTTCAAGACGTCCGAGTCCGGCGGCAAGGGCCAGCTCCTCGACGGCGACCCGTCCTTCGTCACCAACGACGAGGCCCTGGTGAAGAACCTCGACCTGGACTACAAGGTGGTGTACGCGGGCAGCGAGACCGCCCTCATCCAGACCTTCCGCAAGGCGGAGAAGAACAAGGAATGGGTGATCGGCTACTTCTACGAGCCCCAGTGGTTCATGTCCGAGGTGCCGCTGGTGAAGATCAAGCTGCCCGACTACAAGGCGGGTTGTGACGCCGACGCCGAGAAGGTCGACTGCGACTACCCCGTCTACACACTGGACAAGATCGTCAGCAAGAAGTTCGCCGAGTCGGGCAGCCCGGCCTATGGCCTGGTGAAGAACTTCAGCTGGACCAACGACGACCAGAACGTCGTGGCCAAGTACATCGCGGTGGACAAGATGACCCCCGAGGCCGCGGCGAAGAAGTGGGTCGAGGACAACCGCGTCAAGGTGGACGCCTGGCTCAAGTAGGGGTGCGGACCGGACGCGGGAATCCGGTCGGACCATGCCCGGTGGGCGGCGCGCGCGGAATGCGTGCCGCCCACCGGGCATCGCCGTGTCCGGGCCCTTTCCGCCCCTGTATTCCGAGGTCCCGGGACCCTTGACACCCACCTGCGCGGAAGGCACATTGAGTTGCGCAACCTGAATCGCGTTGCGTAAACAGCAACTCGATCGGCTCGACCGGTCAACAAGGCGGAGGTGCGGCGATGGCGGGACCCCGAGTGGTCATCATCGGAGCGGGAGTCGTGGGAGCGGCTCTCGCGGACGAGATCTCCGCGCGAGGCTGGACCGAGGTGACCGTGGTCGACCAGGGCCCGCTCCCCGCCACCGGGGGCTCCACCTCACACGCCCCGGGCCTGGTCTTCCAGACCAACTCCTCCAAGACGATGACCGAGCTGGCCCGGTACACCGTCGAGAAGTTCTGCTCCCTCGACGTGGACGGCAAGCCCTGTTTCCTCCAGGTCGGCGGCCTCGAAGTGGCCACCACCCCCGAGCGCCTGACCGAACTGCGCCGCCGCCACGGCTGGATCACCGCCTGGGGCATCGAGGCCCGCCTGCTCACCGCCGACGAATGCCTCGAACAGCACCCGCTGGTCAACCCCGACAAGGTCCTCGGCGGCCTCCTGGTCCCCACCGACGGCCTCGCCAAGGCGGTCCTCGCGGTCGAGGCACAGATCCGCCGGGCCACCGAGCGCGGCGTGACCTTCCTGGCCCGCCACGAGGTTCTCGACGTCCTGAAGGCCGACGGCGAGGTCACCGGGGTCCTCACCGACCAGGGCGAGATCCCCGCCGACATCGTCGTGTGCTGCGCCGGCATCTGGGGCCCGAAGATCGCCCGCATGGCCGGGATGAACCTCCCGCTGACCCCGCTCGCCCACCAGCTCGCCTGGACCGGCCCGATCCCGGCCCTCGCCGGTCAGACCGAGGAGGCGATCCGGCCGATCCTGCGCCACCAGGACGCCGACCTCTACTACCGCGACCGCTTCGACGGCATCGGCATCGGCTACTACGGCCACCGCCCGATGCCCATCACCGCCGACGAGATCCTCTCCGTGGACGAGGCCGACACCATGCCGTCGGTCCTGAAGTTCACCGAGGACGACTTCGCCGACGCCTGGACCGAGACCCAGTCGCTGCTCCCCTCCACCAAGGAGGCGGACATCGAGGAGGGCATCAACGGTCTGTTCTCCTTCACCACCGACAACTTCCCGCTGCTCGGCGAGTCCCCGGACGTCAAGGGCTTCTGGGTCGCCGAGGCGGTCTGGGTCACCCACTCCGCCGGCGTCGGCCGGGCCATGGCCGAATGGCTGGTCGACGGCCACTGCTCCTCGTTCGACCTGCACGAGTGCGACGTCAACCGCTTCGAGCCGCATCAGCTCTCCCCGGAGTACGTCCTGGCCCGCGACTGCCAGAACTTCGTCGAGGTCTACGACATCCTCCACCCCCTCCAGCCGTCCGGGGACCCGCGCCCGATCCGCACCAGCCCCTTCCACGCCCGGCAGAAGGAGCACGGCGCCTTCTTCCTGGAGGCGAACGGCTGGGAGCGCCCGCAGTGGTACGAGGCCAACGCCGGCCTGGTCGAGGGCCGTTCCATTCCCACCCCGGGCGACTGGGCCGCGCAGTACTGGTCCCCGATCGTCGGCGCCGAGGCCCAGGCCACCCGCGAGACCGTCGCGATGTACGACATGACGGCCCTCAAGCGCCTGGAGGTGAGCGGCCCCGGCGCCGCCGACCTCCTGGAGCGCCTGTGCACCGGCAAGGTCGCCAAGTCCGTAGGCTCGGTCACCTACACCCTCTTCCTCGACCACGACGGCGGCATCCGCAGCGACGTCACCGTCGCCCGGCTCGCCCGCGACACCTTCCAGATCGGCGCCAACGGCAACCTCGACCTGGACTGGATCACCCGCCACCTCCCCGCCGACGGCACGGTCCAGGTCCGTGACATCACCCCCGGCACCTGCTGCGTCGGCCTGTGGGGCCCGCTGGCCCGCAAGGTCCTCCAGCCCCTCACCGACGCGGACTTCAGCAACGACGGACTGAAGTTCTTCCGCGCCAAGCAGGCGTACATCGGCTCGGTGCCCGTCACCGCGATGCGCCTGAGCTACGTCGGCGAACTCGGCTGGGAGATCTACACCACCGCCGACCAGGGCCAGAAGCTCTGGGACACCCTGTGGGAGGCGGCCAAGCCGCTCGGCGGCGTCATCGCCGGCCGCGGCGCCTTCAACAGCCTCCGTCTGGAGAAGGGCTACCGCTCCTTCGGCACCGACATGACCTACGAGCACGACCCCTACGAGGCCGGCGTCGGCTTCGCCGTCAAGCTCGACAAGGACGACTTCATCGGCAAGGACGCGCTGCTGCGCCGCAAGGAGAACGTCCGGCGCAAGCTGACCTGCCTCGTCATCGACGACCCCCGGTCGGTCGTCATGGGCAAGGAACCCGTCCTCGACGGGGACCGGACGGTCGGCTATGTCACCAGCGCCGCCTACGGCTACACCATCGGCAAGGGCATCGCCTACGCCTGGCTCCCCACGGAACTCAACGAACCCGGGACCGTGCTGCACATCGGCTACTTCGACCAGCGCGTCGAGGCCGTCGTCACCGAGGAGCCCCTGTTCGACCCCACCATGTCCCGCCTCCGTGGCTGACCCCCGGCCACGACCGCAGAGGGAAGGAACACCGCCGGTGAACGCACAGCTGCTCGACGGCAAGGCGACCGCCGCCGACATCCGCCGCGAACTCACGGAGCGCGTGGCCAAGTTGACCGCCATCGGCGGC
The DNA here is from genome assembly GCF_020982545.1 of Streptomyces sp. MNU76. Lineage (GTDB taxonomy): Bacteria > Actinomycetota > Actinomycetes > Streptomycetales > Streptomycetaceae > Streptomyces. Next base: position 68,643 of record NZ_JAJKLK010000027.1, read on the forward strand.
CGTCCGCCGGGCCTCGGCACCGTCCTGGTCGGCGAGGACCCCGGCAGCCACGCCTACGTCGCCGGCAAGCACCGTGACTGCGCCCAGGTCGGCATCGCCTCCCTCCGCCGCGACCTGCCCGCCGACGCCTCCCAGGAGCAGGTCGAGGACGTCATCGACGAGCTGAACGCCGACCCGGCCTGCACCGGCTACATCGTCCAGCTCCCGCTGCCCCGCCACCTCGACGCGAACGCCGTGCTGGAACGCATGGACCCGGCCAAGGACGCCGACGGCCTGCACCCGGTCAACCTGGGCCGGCTCACCCTCGGCGTCGACGCCCCGCTGCCCTGCACCCCGCGTGGCATCGTCGAACTCCTGCGCCGCCACGACGTCCCGCTCGCCGGCGCCCGCGTCTGCGTGGTCGGCCGGGGCATCACGGTCGGCCGTCCCATCGGCCTGCTGCTCACCCGCCGCTCCGAGAACGCCACCGTCACCCTGTGCCACACCGGCACCAAGGGCCTGGCCTGGCACACCCGCGAGGCCGACATCGTCATCGCGGCGGCCGGTTCACCCGGGCTGATCACCAAGGACATGCTGCGCCCCGGCGCGGCCGTCCTGGACGTCGGCATCACCCGCACCGACCAGGGCCTGGTCGGCGACATCCACCCGGACGCCGCCCAGGTCGCCGGCTGGATCGCGCCGATGCCCGGCGGGGTGGGCCCCATGACCCGCGCGATGTTGCTGGCCAACGTCGTCGAGGCCGCCGAGAGGAACGCCACCGCCGTATGAACGCCCACGTCCCCCCGTACCCGCAGCATCCGCACCTTTCGGAAGACGGAGACGTCCGATGAGCCCCCGTACCCCAGGCGCAGACCTCCCCGAGCACCCCGACTGGCTGTGGCGTGACCCCGAGCCGAAGAAGTCGTACGACGTGGTCATCGTCGGCGGCGGCGGCCACGGCCTGGCCACCGCCCACTATCTGGCGAGGAACCACGGCATCACCAATGTCGCGGTGCTGGAGAAGGGCTGGCTCGGCGGCGGCAACATGGCCCGCAACACCACGATCATCCGCTCCAACTACCTGTGGGACGAGAGCGCCGGCATCTACGAGCACGCCCTCAAGCTCTGGGAAGGACTGGAGGAGGAGCTCGACTACCCGATCCTCTTCTCCCAGCGCGGTGTGCTGAACCTCGCGCACAGCCTCCAGGACGTCCGCGACAGCGTGCGCCGAGTGGAGGCCAACCGCCTCAACGGCGTCGACGCGGAATGGCTCGACGCCGACGGCGTCAAGGACGTCTGCCCGATCGTCAACATCTCGCAGGACGTGCGCTACCCCGTCCTCGGCGCCACGTACCAGCCGCGCGCGGGCATCGCCAAGCACGACCACGTGGCCTGGGGCCTGGCCCGCTCCGCCGACGCGGCCGGCATCGACATCATCCAGAACTGTGAGGTCACCGGCCTGGACGTGGTCGACAACCGCGTCGTCGGCGTGCAGACGACCCGGGGCCGCATCGCGGCCGGCAAGGTCGCGCTCTGCTCGGCGGGCCACACCTCGGTCCTCGCCGCCATGGCCGGCATCCGACTCCCGGTCCAGTCCCACCCGTTGCAGGCCCTGGTCTCCGAACTCCTGGAGCCGGTGCACCCCACGGTCGTGATGTCCAACGCCGTCCATGTGTACGTCAGCCAGGCGCACAAGGGCGAGCTGGTGATGGGCGCCGGCATCGACGCGTACAACTCGTACACCCAGCGCGGCGCCTTCCACATCATCGAGGAGCAGATGGCCGCGGCCCTGGAGCTCTTCCCGGTCTTCGCCCGCGCCCACGTGCTGCGCACCTGGGGCGGCATCGTCGACGTCAGCCCCGACGCCTCGCCGATCATCGGGCTCAGCCCCGTCGACAACCTCTATCTCAACTGCGGCTGGGGAACGGGCGGTTTCAAGGCCACCCCGGGCGTCGGCTGGGTCTACGCCCACACCATCGCCCACGACACCCCGCACGCCCTCAACGCCCCCTTCTCGCTCGACCGTTTCACCACCGGCGCGCTCGTCGACGAGCACGGCGCGGCCGCGGTGGCCCACTAGGGAGCCCAACCATGCTGCTCATCACCTGCCCGTGGTGCGGGCCCCGCGACGAGGCCGAGTTCCACTACGGCGGCCAGGCCCACGTGGCCTACCCCGAGACCCCCTCGGCCCTCACCGACGAGGAGTGGGCCCGCTACCTCTTCTTCCGCGACAACACCAAGGGCCCCTTCGCCGAGCGCTGGAGCCACGCGGCGGGCTGCCGCCGCTGGTTCAACGCGGTCCGCGACACCTCGACGAACGAGATCCTGTCGGTGTACCGCTCGGGCGAGGAACGCCCGGCGACCCGGGATCGGAGGCCGGCGCTCTCAGCGAGTCCGGTCTTCGAGTCGAAGCCGCTTCCGGTCACTTCTGAGCCGAGCCCGCCCCATTCAGCCCGTCCGGCGCTTGAGGACGAGGCCCTTCAGGCCGACGGGGGGTCCGGGGGCGCAGCAGCCCCCGGGGACGGGACGGTTAGGGGCGGCGGGGGCGAGACGACCCAGCCCTTCCGCCACCCCACCCGAGGCCGCGTCGACCGCGACACGACCCTCACCTTCACCTTCGACGGCACCGAGTACCAGGGCCACCGGGGCGACACCCTCGCCTCCGCCCTCCTCGCCAACGGCGTCATCCAGGCGGGCACCAGCATCAAGCTCGGCCGCCCCCGCGGCATCTTCTCCGCCGGCGTCGAGGAACCCAACGCGGTCATCCAGATCGAGGAACCCTTCCCCGAGCCGATGCTCCCCGCGACCACCGTCGAGCTCTACGGCGGCCTGGTCGCCACCAGCCTCCCCGGCCAGGGCCGCCTCGCCACCGAACCCGACCCGGCCCGCTACGACGCCGTACACGCGCACTGCGACCTGCTGGTCGTCGGCGCGGGCCCGGCCGGCCTCGCGGCGGCCGCCGCGGCGGCGAACAGCGGCGCCCGCGTCATCCTCGCCGACGACCAGCCGGAACCCGGCGGAAGCCTCCTCGGCACCGCCGAACACCTCGACTGGGTCGGCGAGACCGCCGCACTGCTCGACGCCGCCCCCGAGGTCCGCGTCCTGCGCCGCACCACCGTCTTCGGCTACTACGACGACAACCACCTCCTCGCCGTCGAGCGCCGCACCAACCACCTCGGCGGCGCCGCCCCCGGACACGTCTCCCGGGAACGCGTCTGGCGCATCCGCGCCCGCCGCGTCGTCCTCGCGACCGGCGCCCACGAACGCTCCCTGGCCTTCGCGGACAACGACCGCCCCGGTGTGATGCTGGCCTCCTCGGCCCGCACCCACGTCAACCGCCACGGCGCCCTGCCCGGCCGCCGCGCGGTCGTCCTCACCACCAACGACAGCGCCTACGAGGCGGCCCTGGACCTCGCCTCGGCGGGCCTGGCCGTCACGGCGATCGTCGACACCCGCCCCGAACCGGGGGAGTGGGCCGAACGGGCCACGGCCGCCGGCATCGAGGTCCTGGCCGGCCACGCCGTCACCGGCACCGAGGGCGAGCCCCGCCTCACGGCCGTGACCGTCGCCCCGTACGGCGAGTCCACCGGACAGCGGGAGTTCGCCGCCGACCTGCTGCTGGTCTCCGGCGGCTGGAACCCGGTGGCGCACCTGTTCAGCCAGTCGGGCGGCAAGCTCCGCCACGACGAGACGCTGGGCTCCTTCGTGCCCGACACCGGCCGCCAGGCGGTCGAGGTCGTCGGCAGCGCGAGCGGTCTCCTCGACCCGGCCGACGTCCTCGCCCAGGGCGCCGCCGCCGGTGCCCGCGCGATCGAGGCCGAGGGGTACACGGCCGAGGCACCCCGCCTCCCGGCGGTGGCCGCCCGGCCCGCCCCGACGCCGCCGATGCACGTGTATGTCGTCCCGGGCGAGTCGGACGCCCCCAAGTTCGTCGACCTCCAGCGCGACGTCACGGTGGCCGACCTCGCCCGCGCGACCGGCGCAGGCCTCCGCTCGGTGGAGCACACCAAGCGGTACACCACGGCCGGCACGGCCAACGACCAGGGCAAGACCTCCGGCGTGCTGGCGAGCGGTGCCGTCGCGGAACTGCTCGGTGTGGACGTCTCGGCGCTCGGCACGACGACCTTCCGCCCGCCGTACACCCCGGTCTCCTTCGCCGCGCTCGCGGGCCGCGACCGGGGCGTGCTCAGCGACCCGGTCCGCACGACCGCCCTGCACGAGTGGCACGTCGGGCACGGCGCGCTGTTCGAGAACGTCGGCCAGTGGAAGCGCCCCTGGTACTACCCGCAGGACGGCGAGGACATGGAGACCGCCGTGCTGCGCGAGTGCGCCGCCACCCGTGAGGGCGTGGGTTTCATGGACGCCTCCACCCTCGGCAAGATCGACGTGCAGGGCCCGGACGCCGGTGTCTTCCTCGACCTGCTCTACACCAACATGATGAGCACCCTGAAGGTCGGCATGATCCGCTACGGCGTCATGTGCCGCCCGGACGGCATGGTCTTCGACGACGGCACGGTCATCCGCGTGGCCCAGGACCGCTTCCTGGTCACCACGACGACCGGCAACGCCGCCACCGTGCTCGACTGGATGGAGGAGTGGCTCCAGACGGAGTGGCCCGAACTCAAGGTCCACTGCACATCCGTGACCGAACAGTGGGCAACGGTCGCCCTGGTCGGCCCGAGGTCCCGCGAGGTGATCGCCTCGCTCGCACCGCAACTGGCCGTCGCCAACGAGGACTTCCCGTTCATGGCCTGGCGCGAGACCACCGTCGCGGGCATCGGGGCCCGGGTCTGCCGGATCAGCTTCTCCGGTGAACTCGCCTACGAGATCAACGTCTCGCCGTGGGAGGCCCTCACCCTCTGGGAGGCGCTGTACGAGGCCGGCGCCCCGTACGGCATCACCCCCTACGGCACCGAGACCATGCACGTCCTGCGCGCCGAGAAGGGCTACCCCATCATCGGCCAGGACACCGACGGCACCGTGACCCCGCAGGACCTCGGTATGAGCTGGGTGGTCTCGAAGAAGAAGCCGGACTTCGTCGGCAAGCGGTCCTACACCCGCCCCGACACCGTCCGGCCCGACCGCAAGCACCTGGTCGGACTCCTCCCCGAGGAGCCGGGCGACTTCCTGCCCGAGGGCACCCACCTGGTCGCCGACAGCGTGCTGCCGGCCCCGCCCGTCCCGATGCTCGGCCATGTCACCTCCAGCTACCGCAGCGCCGCCCTCGGCCGGACCTTCGCGCTCGCCCTGGTCAAGGGCGGCCGGGACCGCATCGGCGAGCGGCTGTACGCCCCCGTGGGCGACCGACTGGTTCCCGTGACCGTCGCCAGCCCCGTCCTCTACGACCCCGAGGGAGCCCGCCGCGATGGCTGACACCGCCCTGACCTCCCGGCTCCGCAGCCCCCTGTCGGGGGCCGCCGACCGGCTGGCCGCCGCCACCCGCACCTCCGGGGGCACGCTCAGGTTCGCCGAACTGCCCTTCCTGACCCAGCTCGACGTACGTCTCGACGCCAAGGGGGCCGCGGCGGACGCCGTCGGCCTCGCGCTGGGCCTCCCGCTGCCGCTGGAGCCCGACACCGTCGCCCGCGCGGGGGAGTTGACCGCGCTGTGGCTCGGCCCCGACGAGTGGCTGCTCGTGGGCCCGCCGGGCGGTGCCCGCGAGCTGGAGGGCCGGATCCGGGAGGCCGTCGGAGAGGAGCACGTCTCCGTCACCGACGTCTCAGCGCAGCGCACCACGGTCCTCGTCGCGGGCGCCGCCGCCCGTGACCTGCTGGCCCACGGCTGCGCGCTGGACCTGCACCCGAGGGCCTTCGGGCCCGGCCGCTGCGCACAGACCACCCTTGCCCGCGCCCAGGTCGTCCTGGTCGCGCGGGAGGAGCCCGGCGACGGTTTCTGGGTCCTGGTCCGTTCGTCGTTCGCCGGCTATCTGGCGGACTGGCTGCTCGACGCGGCGACGGAGTACGTCTGAGCCATGCGAGTCCCTGTCAGCGCGTCGAGAGCCGGACGATCGCAGGCCGGACCGTCGAAGGCCGGCGGCCGGTGACCGTCGCGGCCCGCGCCCCCGGCACGCCCGCGCGCCCGGGCACGCCGGACCCGCAGCCGCCCGGGCTGCCGAGGCCCGGACGGACGCTGGTCATGGGCGTCGTGAACGTCACGCCCGACTCGTTCTCCGACGGCGGGCTCGCTTTCGCCGCCGAGGCGGCCCTGGCCCACGGCCGCGCCCTGCTGGAGCAGGGCGCGGACATCGTGGACGTGGGAGGGGAGTCGACCCGGCCCGGCGCGGTGCGTCCACCGGTCGAGGAGGAGTTGCGACGGGTGCTGCCCGTCGTCCGGGGCCTCGCGGCGGCGGGCGCCGTCGTCAGCGTCGACACCATGCGGGCCGAGGTCGCCGCCCGGGCGCTGGACGCGGGCGCCCGGCTGGTCAACGACGTGTCGGGGGGTCTCGCCGATCCCGCGATGCTGCCCCTGATGGCCCAGGCGGGGGTGCCGTACGTGCTGATGCACTGGCGTGGGCACTCCGCCGGGATGCAGGCGAACGCCGTCTACGGCGACGTGGTCGAGGAGGTGCTCCACGAGCTGCGGCTGAGGATCGACGCGGCTCTGGAGGCGGGCGTGCCGGCCGGTTCGCTGATCGTCGACCCCGGATTGGGCTTCGCCAAGCGGGCCGAGCACAACTGGGAGCTGCTGGGACGGTTCGGGGAGGTCCGCGCGCTGGGCCGTCCCGTCCTGGTGGGCGCGTCCCGCAAGGCGTTCCTGGGGCGGCTGTTGGCGGACCCGGCGACGGGGGAACCGCGCCCGGCGCGGGAGCGTGACGCCGCGACCACCGCCGTGTCCGTGCTCGCCGCCGCACAGGGTGCCTGGTGTCTGCGGGTGCATGACGTCGCCTCGACGCTGGACGCCGTACGGGTGACGGCCCGTTGGGGCACCGAGGCGGCGCGCGCCCCTCTGGGGGCGCCGTCCCTCGTGGGCGGTCAGCCCAGATAGCCCATCCTGCGGCTGATCTCGTCCGCGCCGCGCGTCAGCACGGGCACGAGGTCGCGGATGCGTTCCTCGGTGAAGCGATAGGCCGGGCCGGACGCGCTGAGCGCGGCGACGACCTCGCCCTCGCGGGAGCGGATCGGCGCCGCCATGGCGTGCAGTCCGATCTCCAGCTCCTCCAGCGTCACAGCGTACCCGCGCTCGCGCGCCTCGGTGAGCGCCTCCTCCAGCTCCGGCCTGGCCGTCAGCGTGTGCGGCGTCAGCTTGCGCAGTCCGGACGCCTCCAGCACCTCGGCCCGCTCCCGCTCCGGGAGGTGGGCCAGCAGGATCTTGCCGCTGGACGTGGCGTGCACGGGGGTGAGCTGGCCGACCCAGTTGTGGGTGCCGACCGCCCCCGGGCCGCGTACCTGGTGGAGGTTGACCGCGTAGTGCTCCTGGAGCACGGCGATGTTGACGGTCTCGCCGATCTCCTCGCTGAGCCGCTCGCAGACCTGCCGGCCCTGCTGGGTGATGTCGAGCCGGCCCGTGACGGCGCCGGCGAGCCGCACGATGCCGAAGCCGAGCCGGTACTTGCCCCGCTCGGCCGTCTGCTCGACCAGTCCGCGTGCCTCCAGCGCCCCGAGGAGACGGAACGCGGTCGACTTGTGGACGTCGATCTCGGCGGCGACCTCGCTGACCCCGGCCTCGCCGCGCTGGGCGAGGATCTCCAGGACGCTGACGGCACGGTCGACGGACTGCACGCCGTTCACCGCGGGAGCCGTTGTTGCGCCCTCTGCCGCATAGTTGCTCATGGTGCAACTATACGCAGTCGTCCCGGCGGTTCCGAGGGGTTCGCCGAGTGCGGCGACCTTGGCCGGAACCAGTCGCCCGCATGCTCGCACGGACCCTCCCGGTCAGGGAAGGGGGAGGCGGCGAGGGGGAGCGGACAAGTCGGCGCGACCAACCTCTTGACAGTGGGTGTCCCCAAGGAGACAGTTTGGTCGTCGTTGCTCATGGCGAAGATAGTTGCGCTATATGGAACGCGATGATCGAAGGTCCGGCCACGGTCTCCGTCCGGACCCGGTGAAGTGCCTCCCCACCCCCTCCACTCCCTTCCTCGACGAGGAGATCGACCGTGACACACGAGGTACGCGCCGTCGTCGCCCGCAAGAAGGGCGCCCCGGTCTCGGTGGAGACCGTGCTGGTGCCGGACCCCGGCCCCGGTGAGGCGCTGGTGCGGGTGCAGGCCTGCGGTGTCTGCCACACCGACCTGCACTACCGGGAGGGCGGGATCAACGACGAGTTCCCGTTCCTGCTCGGTCACGAGGCGGCGGGCGTGGTGGAGTCGGTCGGCGAGGGCGTCACCGACGTCGCCCCCGGCGACTTCGTCATCCTCAACTGGCGCGCCGTCTGCGGCACCTGCCGGGCCTGCCGCAGGGGCAGGCCCTGGTACTGCTTCGCCACCCACAACGCCACCCAGCCGATGACCCTGGCCGACGGCACCCCGCTCTCCCCGGCCCTCGGTATCGGCGCCTTCGCCGAGAAGACGCTGGTCGCCGCCGGACAGTGCACCAAGGTGGACCCGATGGCCGCGCCCGCCGCCGCCGGCCTCCTCGGCTGCGGTGTGATGGCCGGCTTCGGCGCGGCGGTCAACACCGGCGGCGTGGGACGCGGTGACTCCCTCGCGGTGATCGGCTGCGGCGGGGTGGGCATGGCCGCGATCGCGGGCGGCAAGGTCGCCGGCGCCGGCCGCATCATCGCCGTCGACGTCGACGAGCGGAAACTGAAGTGGGCCGAGCGGTTCGGCGCCACCGACACCGTCGACGCCTCCCGGACCGACGCCGTCGAGGCGATCCGCGAACTCACCGGCGGCTTCGGCGCGGATGTCGTCGTGGACGCGGTGGGCCGTCCCGAGACCTTCGAGCAGGCCTTCTACGCCCGCGACCTGGCCGGCACCGCCGTCCTCGTGGGAGTCCCCACGCCCGAGCTGAAGCTCGAACTGCCCCTCCTCGACGTCTTCGGCCGCGGTGGCGCCCTGAAGTCCTCCTGGTACGGCGACTGCCTGCCCTCCCGCGACTTCCCCGCCCTGATCGACCTCTACCTCCAGGGCCGCTTCGACCTCGGCGAGTTCGTCACCGAGACCATCGGCCTGGACGACGTCGAGGCCGCGTTCGCCAAGATGCACCACGGCGACGTCCTGCGTTCGGTGGTGGTCCTGTGACCGCCCGCGTCGAGCGCCTCGTCACTTCCGGCACCTTCGCACTGGACGGCGGCACCTGGGAGGTCGACAACAACGTCTGGCTGATCGGCGACGACGAGGAGGTGCTCGTCGTCGACGCCGCCCACGACGCGGACGTCATCTCCGCCGCAGTCGGCGACCGCCGCCTGGTCGCCATCGTGTGCACCCACGCCCACAACGACCACGTCAACGCAGCCCCGGCCCTGGCCGCCCGGCACGACGCGCCCATCCTGCTCCACCCCGCCGACACCGTCCTGTGGAAGATGGCGCACGGCGAGGAAGCTCCCGAGTTCCGCGAACTGGCCGCGGGCGAGACCCTGGGCGTCGCCGGCGTCGAGCTGACGGTGCTGCACACCCCCGGCCACTCGCCCGGCGCGGTCTGCCTCCACGCGCCCGCGCTGAACGCCCTGTTCTCCGGCGACACCCTCTTCCAGGGCGGTCCCGGCGCGACCGGGCGCTCCTTCTCGGACTTCGGCACCATCATCGCCTCCATCCGGGACCGGCTGCTGGCGCTCCCCGCCGACACCACCGTCCACACCGGTCACGGCGACACCACCACGATCGGGGCCGAGGCGCCCCACCTCGACGAGTGGATCACCCGCGGCCACTGAACCGCCCGCCCCGCTTCCCGAATTTTCCGAAGGTGACTCGATGACCCTCACGAATCTGCCGCCCAGCTTGATCCCCACACTGTCCGGCGAGTACTACACGGACCCCGGAGTCTTCGCCCAGGAGCAGGAGCTGGTCTTCGAGGCCATGTGGTTCTGTGTGGCCCGCGCCTCCGAACTGGCCAAGCCCGGCGCCTTCCGCACCTACCAGGTCGGCCGCGAGAGCGTCCTCGTCTCCCGCTCCCGGGACGGCTCGATCAAGGCCTTCCTCAACATCTGCCGGCACCGCGGGGCCAAGCTCTGCACCGAGGAGTCGGGCGAGGTCAAGCGGGCCTTCCAGTGTCCGTACCACGCCTGGACGTACGGCCTGGACGGCAAGCTGATCGCGGCGCCCAACCTGACCTCGATGCCGGACATCGACCGCACCGAGTACGGCTTGGTCAACGTCCAGGTGCGGGAGTGGCTCGGCTATGTGTGGGTGTGCCTGGCCGACGAGCCGCCGTCCTTCGAGGAGGACGTCATCGGTGAGGTCGTCGAGCGGCTCGGCGACGTGGAGTCGATCGAGCGGTACGGCATCGGCAACCTGTCCGTGGGGCGCCGGATCACGTACGACGTGAAGGCGAACTGGAAGCTCATCATCGAGAACTTCATGGAGTGCTACCACTGCGCCACGATCCATCCCGAACTCACCGAGGTGCTGCCGGAGTTCGCGGACGGGTATGCCGCCCAGTACTACGTGGGCCACGGCGCGGAGTTCGGTGCGGAGGTCCAGGGGTTCACCGTCGACGGCTCCGAGGGGCTGGACCGCATCCCGGGCGTCGCCGAGGACCAGGACCGCCGCTACTACGCGATCACCGTCCGGCCGCAGGTGTTCATCAACCTCGTGCCCGACCACGTGATCTTCCACCGGATGTACCCGATGGCGGCCGACCGCACGATCGTCGAGTGCGACTGGCTGTACCTGCCGCACGTCGTCGAGAGCGGCAAGGACGTCAGCCGGTCCGTGGAACTCTTCCACCGGGTGAACCAGCAGGACTTCGACGCCTGTGAGCGGACTCAGCCGGCGATGAGCTCGAAGGCCTACGCCAAGGGCGGTGTGCTGGTGCCCAGCGAGCACCACATCGGCGAGTTCCACACCTGGCTGCAGAACAAGCTCGACGTGGGCCCCGCGCACTGACCCCGTCCCTGGCCCCCTTGACACCCCGGAAATCCACCGAAACCATGTTGCACATAACGCGCGTCGTTGTGCGATGTGAGACATCCCCTCGTCTGGAGCCCGCATGAGGAGCATCACCGTCGTCGGAGCGTCGCTGGCGGGCCTGAGCACGGTCCGCGCGCTGCGCGCAGAGGGCTACGACGGCGAGATCGTCGTCGTGGGGGAGGAGCGCCACGCTCCCTACGACCGTCCGCCGCTGTCCAAGGACTTCCTCAAGGGCGAGCTCGACGCCGACGCGCTCGCCCTCGGCGACCCCGACGAGTACGACGACCTGGACGTGCACTGGCTGCTCGGGGAACGGGCGGTGCGCCTCGACCCCGCCGCCCGGACCGTCACACTGACCGGAGGTCGTCAGGTGCGCACCCACGGGGTGGTCATCGCCACCGGCGCGAGCCCGCGCACCCTTCCCGGCTCCGACGGGCTGGCCGGCGTCCACACCCTGCGCACCCTGGACGACGCCCTGGCCCTGCGCTCGGAGCTGCTGAACGGCCTGCCCCGGCTGGTCGTCATCGGCGCCGGCTTCATCGGCGCCGAGGTGGCCTCCACCGCCCACCGGCTGGGGTTGCACGTCACCGTCGTCGAGGCGGCCGAGGTACCGCTGGAGCGGCAACTCGGCCGCGAGATGGGCCTGGTCTGCTCCTCCCTGCACACCGACCACGGCGTCGACCTGCTGTGCGGCACCGGCGTGGCCGAACTCCTCGGCGAGGACCGAGTCACCGGTGTCCGGCTGGCCGACGGACGAGTGCTGCCCGCCGACATCGTGGTGGTCGGCGTGGGCGTCCGGCCCAACACCGACTGGCTCGCCGGCTCCGGAGTGCTGGTGGACGACGGCGTGGTGTGCGACACCGGCTGCGCGACCACCGTCCCCGGTGTCGTCGCCGTCGGCGACGTGGCCCGCTGCCCCCACCCGTTCACCGGACGGCACGCCCGTGTCGAGCACTGGAGCAGCGCCACCGAGCAGGCGAGGACAGCCGCCCGCACCCTGCTGACCGGCGTCTCCGCGCCCGCCCCGCTCACCGCCCCCTACTTCTGGTCCGACCAGTACCGCACGCGCATCCAGCTCGCCGGGTACGTCGCCCCGGGCGCCGTCCCCGAGGTCGTCGAAGGCGATCTGGACAGCCGTACCTTCACCGCCGTCTACCGCCACCAGGGCGACCCGGTGGCCGTCCTCTCCCTGAACCAGCCGAAGTTCTTCAACCGGCTCCGCCGCACCCTCGTCCCCGTCGCCGCGGTCGCCGTGTCCTGAGCGCCCCGCTCGTGAGCGTCCCGCCCTCGCCTCCTTCCTCCGGAAACCGCACAGGAGACCGCCGATGACCTCGTTCAACCAGTCCCTGCACGACCTCGACCCCGAGGTCGCCGCCGCCCTCGACGCCGAGCTGCACCGTCAGCAGTCCACCCTGGAGATGATCGCATCGGAGAACTTCGCTCCGGTGGCGGTCATGGAGGCGCAGGGTTCGGTCCTGACCAACAAGTACGCCGAGGGCTACCCGGGCCGCCGCTACTACGGCGGCTGTGAGCATGTCGACGTCGCCGAGCAGATCGCGATCGACCGGGTGAAGGAGCTGTTCGGCGCCGAGTACGCCAACGTGCAGCCGCACTCGGGCGCCTCGGCCAACCAGGCGGCCCTGTTCGCCCTGGCCCAGCCCGGCGACACCATCCTCGGGCTGGACCTGGCGCACGGTGGCCACCTCACCCACGGCATGCGGCTGAACTTCTCGGGCAAGCAGTTCAACGTCGTCCCGTACCACGTGGACGACTCCGGGCTGGTCGACATGGACGAGGTCGAGCAGCTCGCCAAGGCCCACAACCCGAAGGTGATCATCGCGGGCTGGTCGGCCTACCCGCGTCAGCTGGACTTCGCGGAGTTCCGCCGGATCGCCGACGAGGTCGGCGCCCATCTGTGGGTCGACATGGCGCACTTCGCCGGTCTGGTCGCCGCTGGCCTGCACCCCAACCCGGTGCCCTACGCCGACGTGGTCACCTCGACCACCCACAAGACGCTCGGCGGACCGCGCGGCGGCATCATCCTCGCCCGCAGCAAGGAGTTCGCGAAGAAGCTGAACTCCTCGGTGTTCCCCGGTTTCCAGGGCGGTCCGCTGGAGCACGTCATCGCGGCGAAGGCGGTGTCCTTCAAGGTCGCCGCGAGCGAGGAGTTCAAGGAGCGGCAGTGGCGCACGGTCAAGGGCGCGCGGATCCTCGCGGAGCGGCTGACGGCACCGGACGCCCGCGAGGCCGGTGTCGACGTGCTCTCCGGCGGCACCGACGTGCACCTGATCCTGGTCGACCTGCGCAATGCGGAGCTGGACGGACAGCAGGCCGAGGACCGCCTCCACGAGGTCGGCATCACCGTCAACCGCAACGCGGTCCCGGGCGACCCGCGTCCGCCGATGGTCACCTCCGGCCTGCGCATCGGCACGCCCGCCCTGGCCACCCGCGGCTTCACCGCCGAGGACTTCACCGAGGTCGCCGACGTCATCGCCGAGACGCTCAAGCCGGCCTACGACGCCGAGGCGCTCAAGACCCGGGTCAAGGCACTCGCCGACAAGCACCCGCTCTACCCCGGCCCGTAAGAGACAACCTCCCGCAGCGGGCGTGCCGGCACCGGTCGGCACGCCCCTCCAACCCACGGAGCGTGGCGTGGCAATCAGCGTCTTCGACCTGTTCTCCATAGGCATCGGCCCGTCCAGCTCGCACACCGTGGGCCCGATGCGCGCCGCCGGGATGTTCGTCAGGCGGCTGAAGCAGGACGGAGCGCTGGCCCAGACCGCCGCCGTGCGGGCGGAGTTGTTCGGTTCCCTCGGTGCCACCGGCCACGGCCACGGCACCCCCAAGGCGGTGCTGCTCGGCCTGGAGGGCAACGAGCCGCACACGGTCGACGTCGCCGGGGCCGATCTGGACGTCGAACGGATCCGCGCCACCGGGCGCCTGCGTCTCCTCGGTGCCGAGATCGGCCCCGCGCACGAGATCGGCTTCGACACCTCGGCGGACCTGGTCCTGCACCGCCGGCGGTCACTGCCGTACCACGCCAACGGCATGATCCTCTTCGCGTACGACGCCGACGGCGCACCCCTGCTGGAGAAGACGTACTACTCCGTCGGCGGTGGCTTCGTGGTCGACGAGGAAGCCGCGGGCGCGGACCGGATCAAACTCGACGACACCGTGCTGCCCCACCCGTTCAGCACCGGTGACGAACTGCTCCGGCTCACCCGGGAGACGGGCCTGTCGATCTCCGCGCTGATGCTGGAGAACGAGAAGGCCTGGCGCACCGAGGAGGAGATCCGCGCGGGCCTGCTGGAGATCTGGCACGTCATGGAGGCCTGCATCGCACGCGGCCTGGGCCGCGAGGGCATCCTCCCCGGTGGCCTGAAGGTGCGCCGCAGGGCCGCCGCGGCCGCGCGCGCCCTGCGCAGCGAGGGCGACCCGCTGGCCCGCGCCATGGAGTGGATCACGCTCTACGCGATGGCCGTGAACGAGGAGAACGCCGCCGGCGGCCGGGTCGTCACCGCGCCGACGAACGGCGCGGCCGGCATCATCCCCGCCGTCGTCCACTACTTCCTGGAGTTCGTGCCGGGCGCCGACGACGACGGCATCGTCCGCTTCCTGCTCGCCGCCGGTGCCATCGGCCTCCTCTTCAAGGAGAACGCCTCCATCTCCGGCGCCGAGGTCGGCTGCCAGGGCGAGGTCGGCTCCGCCTGCTCCATGGCGGCCGGAGGACTCGCCGAAGTCCTCGGCGGCAGCCCCGAACAGGTCGAGAACGCCGCCGAGATCGGCATGGAGCACAACCTCGGCCTCACCTGCGACCCCGTCGGCGGCCTCGTCCAGATCCCCTGCATCGAACGCAACGGCATGGCGGCGGTGAAGGCCGTCACCGCCGCCCGTATGGCGATGCGCGGCGACGGACGTCATCACGTCTCCCTCGACAAGGTCATCAAGACCATGAAGGAGACCGGCGCCGACATGAAGGTCAAGTACAAGGAGACCGCCCGCGGCGGCCTCGCCGTCAACGTCATCGAGTGCTGAGCGCGGCGGCGCACCGGCCGCGGCCCGACGGCAGAACTGGGAGTGAGGCCATGGGACGGGTCACCGAACGGCGGCGCGTGCTGCGGATCCGGGACGGGGTACCGAGCACCCGCCCGGACACCCTGGTCGCCGAGGAGCCGATGGAGATCCGCCTGAACGGCAGACCTCTGGCCATCACCATGCGCACACCCGGCGACGACTTCGCCCTCGCCGCCGGATTCCTGGTGAGCGAGGGCGTGGTGAGCCGGGCCTCGGACGTGGCGAACATCGTGTACTGCGCGGGCGCCACCCAGGGCGGCCGGAACAGCTACAACGTCGTCGACGTCCGGCTCGCCCCCGGCGTGCCGCTGCCGGACATCACGCTGGAACGCAACGTGTACACCACGTCCTCGTGCGGCCTGTGCGGCAAGGCCAGTCTCGACGCCGTACGGACCATCGCGGCCTGGCCCCTCACCGACACGCCGCCGGTCCGCGTCACCCCCGAGCTGCTGGCCCTCCTGCCCGACCGGCTGCGGGCCGCGCAACGGGTGTTCGACCGGACCGGTGGCCTGCACGCCGCCGGGCTGTTCTCGTCCGACGGCGAGCTGTTGGACCTGCGGGAGGACGTCGGCCGGCACAACGCCGTCGACAAGCTGGTCGGCCGCGCCCTCCGGTCCGGTCGACTGCCGCTGTCCGGGAGCATCCTGCTGGTCTCCGGCCGGGCGTCCTTCGAACTCGCCCAGAAGGCCGTCATGGCGGGCATCCCCATGTTGGCGTCCGTCTCCGCGCCGTCCTCCCTCGCCGTGGACCTCGCCACGGAAACCGGGCTGACGCTCGTCGGCTTCCTGCGCGGCGGCTCCATGAACGTGTACGCGGGCGAGCACCGCCTCGACCTGAGAGCCGGCGTCAGGACAGGAGCCGGCACATGAGCGGGCCGGACGACCGTCCACGTCGTCGAACTCGCCCCTGGCGTCCTGGTCGGCTCGCCCGGCCCTGACACCACGGGCGGCGGGGGTCACGGCTTGCGCGCCACCGCACCCAACTGCGGTACCACCGTGGGCTCGTCACCAGGGTCGGGGCGCCACAGCGAACAGGGGACGAGGCCCGGCTCCAGCAGGGTGAGACCGTCGAAGTACCGGGCGATCTCCGCGCTGCCGCGGGCGGTGACCGGTGGCTCGGCGTGGGTGTTCCAGAACTCCATGGCCTCCAGCTGCAGGTCGCCGCCGAGGTCGGGCTCGGTCGTGGGGTGCGTCAGCACGAGGAAGCTGCCGGGGGCGAGTGGTTCGAGGAGCCGCCGGGCGATGGCGCGGGCCTCGGCGTCGTCGAGGACGAAGTTGAGGATGCCGAGCAGCATCAGCGCGACGGGCTCGCCGAAGCCGAGTGTCTCCCCGGCGATGCGCAGGATCGTGTCGGGGTCATGGGCGTCGGCGTCGATGTAGACCGCGGCGCCTTCCTCGGTGCTGGTCAGCCGGGTGCGGGCGTGGGCGAGAACCAGCGGGTCCTTGTCGACGTACACGATCCTCGACGAGGGGGCGACTCGCCGCGCGATCTCGTGGGTGTTCTCCAGCGCGGGCAGTCCGGTGCCGATGTCCAGGAACTGGCGTATCCCGTGCTCCTCGGTCAGTCGACGCACCGCGCGGACCAGGAACCGCCGGTCGGCGGAGGCGATGTCCCGGATGACGGGGATCATCCCGGCGACGTGATCCCCGACCTGCCGGTCGACCTCGTAGTGGTCCGTGCCGCCCTGCCAGTAGTTCCAGACGCGGGCGTTGTGCGCCCTCGTGGTGTCCGGGGTGCCTGGGGCGTCCGGGCGCGCACGCGCGATGTCGGCGGCCTGATCCTCGCTCACGTGGTCCTCTCCTGACACGCCCAAGGATCCGATGACGGCGGGCAGTTGGGGCCCATGTGGCGTGACATGGCGTCATTGTGCCGCTGCCCTCTCCCTGGTGTTGGCGCACACCTCTAGACATCCGATGTATGTTCCGGCAACGATGATCGAGCCCCCGACCGAGGTCGATGCGGCGCCGAAGCTTCCGTGAAAGAGCCGATGAATGGGCCGGGAGATCCCACCGTGATCGATGCATCCCCACCGCAGCGACGAAGCCTTCTCAAGGTCGGCGGTGCCCTCGCGTTCGCACCTCTGGCCACCGGACTGACGGGCACCACCGCCACGGCACAGCCCGCCACAGTGACACGCGACACGCAGTCCGTCCGCCGGCCGGCCCTCGCCCGGGACGCCCTGAGCTACACCGTCCCCGCCGTGAACTGGGAGGCGCAGGCCCTGCCGATCGGCAACGGCCGGCTCGGCGCCATGCTCTTCGGCGACCCCCACGAGGAGCGCGTCCAGTTCAACGAACAGAGCCTGTGGGGCGGGGTGAACGACTACGACAACGCCCTCGCCGGCAGACCGGACAGCGACTTCGACACCGGCATGAACGGCTTCGGCTCGTACCGGGACTTCGGCGACCTGGTGATCACCTTCGCCGGCGCGCCCCGGGCCGAGGTCACGGCTCCGGGCGGACCGTACGGAAGCTCCCCGTCCGAGGGCGTCGACAGGACGTACGACGGCGAGACGGCCACCAAGTGGTGCGTCGAGAGTCCCGGGGCGAAGGTGCTGTGGCAGGTCGAGCTCCCCGCCCCCGTGGAGGTGCCGTCGTACCGGCTGACGAGTGCCCACGACGTACCGCAGCGCGACCCGCAGGAGTGGACGCTCTCCGGTTCCGCCGACGGCGACGCCTGGACCGTGCTGGACAGCCGCACGCTCGCGGCGCCCTTCGAGAGCCGCTTCCAGACGAAGTGGTTCACCTGCGCGACCCCGGCGGCCTACCGCTTCTACCGGTTCGACTTCGTCCCCAAGGCCGGCGTCAGCCACTTCCAGGTCGGCGAGATCGGCCTGACCGGTGTCGACCTCGGCGCGTCCGGGGCGGTGTACCTGTCGTCGCCGGGCGCGGAGACCGAGGGGTCCTCCCACGGGTCCGGCTCCGGCGCCCGGTCCGCGGACATCTCACGTTCCGTGGACGGCGACCCGGCCACGGTCTGGCGGGTCGCGGGGACCTCACCCGCGCTGGTCTGGCAGGCCGACCTGCCCCGCGCGGTCGCCGTCACCTCGTACACCCTGACGGCGGCCCCGGACCGCCCCCAGGAGGACCCGCGGCACTGGACGCTGGAGGCGTCGAAGGACGGGAGCACCTGGGCCACCCTCGACACGCGGCGGCCCGGCGGGCCGTTCGCCGACCGGGGCGAGACGCGCACCTACCGGTTCACCAACACCACGGCCTACCGCGTCTACCGGCTCACCCTGACCCCCGACGCATCCGCCGGCGCCTGCCGGATCGCCGAGATCGCCCTGGCGGGCGAGGACTTCGACTCCCGCACCCGGCGCACGGTCGTCGACTACCGGCGCGCCCTCGACTTCGTCGACGGCGTCCACGTCACCCGCTTCGGCGCACCGGGGCGGCGCGTCGTCCGGGAGGCCTTCGCCGGCCGCGCCGCCGACGTCATGGTCTTCCGCTACACGACGGAGGCGCCCGAGGGACTCTCCGGAGCGCTCTCGCTGACCTCCGGTCAGGAGCAGGCCCCGACGACCGTGGACGCCGGCGCCCGCCGGATCGCCTTCAAGGGCGTCATGGGCAACGGCCTCAAGCACGCGTGCACCGTCCGGGCCGTACACACCGACGGAGACTTCAGCGCCGACGGGTCGGTCCTCCGGTTCAGCGGTTGCACGACGCTGACCCTGCTCCTGGACGCCCGCACCGACTACCGGCTCGACGCCGCCGCCGGGTGGCGCGGAGCTGATCCACAGGCAGCCGTCGACCGGGCGCTCGACAAGGCCGCCGCCCGTTCCTACGCCGCACTGCGCAAGCGGCACACCACCGACACCCGCGCCTTCATGAAGCGCGTCTCGGTCGACTGGGGCACATCCGAGGACGCCGTCCTCGCCCTGCCGACCGACGCCAGGCTGGCGCGCTACGCGGCGGGCGGGGAGGACCCGACCCTCGAACAGACGATGTTCGACTACGGCCGCTACCTGCTGATCAGTTCCTCCCGCCCGAAGGGCCTGCCCGCCAATCTCCAGGGCCTGTGGAACGACAGCAACCAGCCGGCGTGGGCCGCCGACTACCACACCAACATCAATGTCCAGATGAACTACTGGGGAGCGGAGACGACGAACCTGCCGGAGTGCCACGAGGCGCTCGTCGGGTTCATCGAGCAGGTGGCCGTGCCCAGCCGGGTGGCCACCCGCAACGCCTTCGGTGCCGACACCCGGGGCTGGACCGCCCGCACCAGCCAGAGCGCCTTCGGTGGCAACGCCTGGGAGTGGAACACCGTCGCGAGCGCCTGGTACGCCCAACACCTCTACGAACACTGGGCGTTCACCCAGGACCTGACCTACCTCCGCACTCTCGCACATCCGATGATCAAGGAGATCTGCCAGTTCTGGGAGGACCACCTCAAGGAGCGCGCGGACGGACTCCTCGTCGCGCCGAACGGCTGGTCCCCGGAGCACGGGCCCCGCGAGGACGGCGTCATGTACGACCAGCAGATCATCTGGGACCTGTTCCAGAACTACCTGGACTGCGAGGCGGTCCTCGACGCGGACCCCGAGTACCGGGCCGAGGTCGCGGACATGCAGGCCCGTCTGGCGCCCAACAAGGTCGGCGGATGGGGGCAGTTGCAGGAGTGGCAGGAGGACATCGACAGCCCCACCGACATCCACCGCCACACCTCGCACCTCTTCGCGGTCTACCCGGGCCGCCAGATCACCCCGAGGACGCCCGACTTCGCGGCCGCGGCACTCGTCTCCCTCAAGGCGCGCTGCGGAGAGAAGGACGGGGTCCCGTTCACGGCCGCGACCGTGTCGGGCGACAGCCGCCGCTCATGGACCTGGCCGTGGCGCGCGGCCCTCTTCGCCCGCCTCGGCGACGGGCACCGCGCCGGGATCATGCTGCGCGGCCTGCTGAGCTACAACACGCTGCCCAACCTGTTCTGCAACCATCCGCCGTTCCAGATGGACGGCAACTTCGGCATCTCGGGGGCCGTCGCGGAGATGCTCCTGCAGAGCCACGACGGAAGCATTCACCTGCTGCCCGCCCTGCCGGACGCGTGGAAGGCCGAGGGGTCCTTCACCGGTCTGCGCGCCCGGGGCGGTTACGAGGTCGGCTGCGAGTGGCGCGACGGCAAGGTCACGTCCTACGAGATCGTGGCCGACCGGGCGCGGAGCCGGGGCAGGGTCACCGTCCGGGTGAACGGCACCGACGTCAGGGTGCGCCCGCGCAGGCCCTGACGGCGACGCGGGCTCAGGATTTGGCGGCCTCGGCCGGGGTGTCGGCGTCGTCCGCCTCGCTGCGGGCCATGTGCAGAAAACGCCGGATCGCCTCGACCGACATGTCGAGCGCGTCGGACGCCGACTGCTCGTCCCCGAACACCTGCACCGCCTCGGTGACGGCCACGGCGAGTTCGGCCTCCGCCTTGCGGACCTTGCCCTCCGCCTTGTCCACGGTGTCGACGACCGACAGCTGGCGGCGCTGCTTCTCCTGGAGCCGCTGTTTACGGGAGAGGGTTCTGTCAACGTTCTGCACAGTCATGCCGAAGATCATAAGGGTCCGGGCACGCCCCCACCGAACCGTCAACTCCTGATGCTCGCAGCTGCGTTCGTCTCACACTGCGGTGGCGGCGTGACCCTCGTGGGCGTGCGACGCTACCCCGGTCAGCTCGGAACCGGCCGGGCCACCCGCCGGGGCCGGCCTCCACCCCGAAAGAGGAACATGCGTTCTCTGACCTTCGTCTTCGGTACGGGACGCAGCGGCTCGACGGCGCTGTCACGCATCCTCAACGCCCACCCGGACGTCCTGAGCCTCAACGAGTACATGGCCTCGGTGGGCGAGGCGGCCTTTCCCCCTGGGCGGGTGGACGGCGAGGAGTTCTGGCGGGCGCTCTCCCGGCCCGCCCCGCATTTCGAACGGATGATCCGCAGCGGGCTGCCGCTGCCGGAGTTCCTCCACACCCGGCGCCCCGGCCGGTACTCGACGCGAACCTCCGGCATCCCCGCGCTCTCCCTGATGGTCCTGCCCCACCTCACCGACGACCCGGACAGCCTCCTCGACGAACTCGGCGCGGCGGTGGTCCGGTGGCCGGAGCGCCCCGCCGCCGAACATCACCGGGCCCTGTTCGATCTGCTCTGCGCCCGGTTCGCACGCACCGCCGTCGTGGAGCGCTCCGGCTACTCGACCGGCTGGGCCCCAGGTCTGCGCGAGACCTTCCCGGAGGCCAGGTTCGTGCACATGTTCCGCGACGGCCCGGACTGCGCCCTGTCCATGAGCCGCCACCCTGGGTACCGCGCGATCTCCCTGTTCCGTGAGATCAGGACCCGCTCCCGTGTCGACAGCTTCGCCGACCTGACCCCCGAGCACGTCCGCGCGCTGCCCCCCGACCTCGCGCCCCTGCTCGACGACCGCTTCGACCCGTCCCTCGTGCGCGACCGGCACATCCCCCTGCGGGCCTTCGGCACCCTGTGGTCCGAACTCGTCATCGAGGGCACGGAGTTCCTCCTCCGACTCCCCGCCGGCCGGCGCGCCACCCTCTCCTACGAGAACCTCCTGGACCACCCCGTAGAAGAGCTGACCCGCCTGGCCGGGTTCATCGGCGTGGCACCCGACCCGCGGTGGTTGCACGCCGGATCCGCTCTGCTCGACCATGGCCGACGCGGCTCCGCCGCCACCCTGCCCGCCACCGAACGGGCCGTCCTGCGGGACACCTGCGCCCCGGGTGCGCGCGCCCTGGAGTCATAGCGTTCACTTTCAATTGTTGCAACGATGCGAGCCAGCTCCGTTGCGTTGATCGTAGGATCGTTGCAATGAAATGTAGCCTTTGAGCTGCAACTATCGTGTCCCCCCGCAGTAACTGTGTTGCTGAAATAATAAACGCAACTTAGCGTTTCCGTATCGAGAAACGGTGGGGCGATCGAGGGGGCAGGTCATGGAGGCAGCGCACAGCCGACGGCAGGCGGCACCTGGCGCCCGCACCGCCTTCGCCCGCTTCGTGCTCTGCGGCGGGGGAGTGGGGCTCGGCTCCAGCTTCGCCGTCGCGGCCCTGGCCTCCTGGATCCCCTGGGCCCTGGCCAACGCTCTGATCACGGCCGCCTCCACGCTGCTCGGCACCGAGCTGCACGCGCGCTTCACCTTCGGGGCGGGCGGGCGCGCCACCTGGCGCCAGCACGCGCAGTCGGCCGGTTCCGCGGCGGCCGCGTACACGGTCACCTGTGGGGCGATGCTCGTCCTGCACCAACTGGTGGCGGCACCCGGCGCGGTGCTCGAACAGGCCGTCTACCTGTCCGCCTCCGCCCTCACCGGCGTCGCGCGCTTCGCGCTGCTGCGCCTGGTCGTCTTCGCCCGTACTCGCCCAGCCGGATGGGATCGCCTCAGCCGGGCGGGTGCAATGCCGCAGCAGGCGTCCGTCCGCGTGTGCGAAGGACGGAAGGCTGTCGCACATGCTCACACCTCTTGCGCGACCAGTGTGGCGGCGATCTGGTGAACGCCCCCGCCGGTCCTCCCCGGCCCGGGTCGGCACCGTCGCCGCTGCCGTCCTGGCACTCCTGCTGTCCTTCCCCGGCACCGCCTCCGCGGCCCCGGGCGACCTGGACCCCAACTTCAGCGGCAACGGCAACGGCACCCTAACGCGGGGCCCGGCACGGACAACCTGATCGGCAACTTCGGCACCGACAACCTCAACACGGTCGACCAGGTATCCGGCAACGACACCGCCAACGGCGGTCCCCACACGGACACCTGCACCACGGACGCGGGCGACACCCGCCTCAGCTGCCCCTGACCCGCCCAACCGACCCCGGGCCCCGCGCGTCGCCGTGCGGGGCCCGGCTCAGTTCCTCCAGCGGATACGGGGTGGTCCTGCTCTGGTGGCGGAAGCGGTGGTGGAAGTCGCCCATCACCACGGCGACCGGCGCGTGACGACGGAGGACCGCCGCGATCGCCGGGGGCATGCCCGTCGGGAACTCGCCCCGGGCACAGGCGCGCACGAACTCCTGACGTTCCTCCGGGGCGCACCCGTACAGGGCGACGACCAGCCAGTTCACCAGATGGGTGACGGTGTAGTGCCGGTCGTAGGTGCGGTGCGCGTCGTAGAAGTCCGCCTCGGCCCGGGTGAGTTCGAAGCTCGACGCGAGGGAGAGGCCGTAGTCGGCGAAGTAGAGCCGTCGGCCGTCGGTGAGGATGTTCTGGAAGTGCGCGTCGAAGTGCAGGAGCCCGTGGTCGTTCATGAACGACACGCCCGCTTCCAGCTCCCCCTCCACCATGGCGCAGGCCCGCTCGGCAGCCTCGTCGCCGGCCCCGATGCGAACGCCCAGCCATTCGTGCAGGTTGTGCGGGATGTACTCCAGGAACAGCGTGAGGCTCGCCGAGGAGTGCCGCAGTTCCTCGATCCGGCGTCGTATGCCCGGACCGCCTCCCCAGTAGGCCACGGCCCGTTCCACGTCCGCCAGTTCCTCGGGGAGCGGCCGACCGGCGTCGGGGAGGACGCGCCAGTGATGCATCAGGGGGAAGCCTTCGTGGTCTCCCGCGATCACCCAGTTCGTGGTCATGGTGTGTACGGCCAGCTCGCGCCAGGCCCCGAACCCCGGTCCGCCGACGCTGCCGACACCGTACTGGCAGTGGACCGGCAGCCCGAAGAGGTTCGCCGTGGACCGGGCGTGCTCCGGGCGCCGTTCCAGATCGGTCAGGCGCACCTGCTTGACGAAGACGGGTGTCGCGCCGACATGCAGCAGTACCGACGTTCCTCCGATACCGGAGCCCAGCGGGGTTGCGGCGTCGACCAGCTCCCGCAGTTCGCGGTCGCCGCACCGCGCCAGCGACGCGGCGACGGCGCCGTGCGCGGCCAACCGGGCTTCACGGGACATGTCTACGTCCGGTCCAGTCCCGCCAGACGCAGGGCTCTGGTCATCGCGGGCCGGTCCAGCTCGCGCCAGTCGGGTTCGTCGACGAGCGACATCAGCAGGTCCGGCGTCAGCCGGTAGTTCTCGGCGTGCTCCAACAGTGTCTCGGCGTCCTGCGTGGGCATGGCGCCGTGGTCCTCGTCGGCGATCGTCCTGAGCACGTCCTTCCGGTCGACGAAGCGGCTCATGCCGCAGTCGAGCCCGTCGTCGCCGAGACTCGCCGGATAGGGGGCGCGGGCCCAGCCGCCGTTCTCGAACCAGTAGACACAGCCCAGTTGATGACCCGACAGCGGATCCCGTAGGTGCTCGTGGGGGAGCCAGTCGGGTGCGCCGACGAACATGTCGACCGGCGGCTCGTGCCACTTGACCCCGCTCGACTCGTCCTCGCCGTAGAGCACGTACCGGCCCTCACCGCGCGGCTCGAAGCCCCACCACGTACAGCCGCAGTCATCCAGATGGAGTCCCTCCTCGTCCACCCAGGTCCCCGTGCGGTGGATCCCAGCTCCCTCGTCCGCGGTGGTCGCCTCCAGCACGGCGATCAGGGCCCACCGCGCCCACAGCGCCTCCGCCGACGGCAGATCCTCGCCCAGCCCCGGCCGGTTGATGGCCATGTCCTGTCCTCCGGCCTCGACACCGATCGATCCATCCATGATCGGAGCAAGGCTCTCACGGACCGGGCGACCCCGGTGCACCGCCCGCCCCTCCCGTCCGCCTGACACGCCACGCGACAACTCCACGCGTGGGCGGCCGGATTGACGGATTCATCGCCACCCCGGGCGGGCAGCTCCATTGATGTCATGAGCACGACTAACTTTCCCCACAAGGAGGTCGATCATGCACATCCGTACGCTGACCGGCGGCCTGACAGCAGCCCTGTTGGTGTCCCTGTCCCTCGTCGGCGGCCCAGCGGTCGCCGCCGCCCCCGACGCGGCCCCCGCCCCTCGGCCGCCCGGGTCCTCACCTACGACGCGAGTGGCTCCGCGGAGTTCAGGAGCGCCGTCGACCGGGGCGCCGCGATCTGGAACGAGAGCGTCGACGCCGTCGAGCTGAGGCCGGCCGCGGCCGGCCAACGCGCCAACATCCGGGTCCTCGCGGACAACGGCTGGCCGCGCGCCCTGCCCACGACCCTCGGCAACGGCACCGTCTACATCGGACGCCAGGCCGTCGACCAGGGCTACGACACGATCCGGATCTCCGCCCACGAACTCGGCCACATCCTGGGCCTGCCCGACCGCAAGCCGGGACCGTGCTCCAGCCTGATGTCCGGCTCCACCGCGGGCACCGCGTGCAAGAACCCGTATCCGAACGCGGCGGAGAAGGCTGAGGTCGAGGGCGACTTCGGCGGCCTGCTCGTCGGACGGACCCCGCAGGCGCTCCCCGACGTGATCGTGGACTGACGCGCCCACTCGCCGCCCGGCCGTGTCCGCTCGGCCGAGTCCGCCCGGCCGGACGGCGAGTTGCTCACCGCTCGGCGTCAGTCGGCCCGGCGACCCCGCATGGCCGACGCCCGTCGACGAGAACGCGTCGACTTTCGCCAGGACGTGTGCGGATTCACCGGAGGCGGGCCCAACAGCCCCTGAAACGGCCTATGTTCACGGCGACGACCATGTCCTCACTGTCTTCACCGCCTTCATTGCCCTCACCGTGCTCACTCGCCTTGCAGGAGGCCCGCATGCGCCGCACGTTCCGTACCGCCGTCGCCGGGGCGGTGACGGCCGCCGCCCTCGTATGGGGCGGCACCGCGCATGCCACGCCGGCGGGACCGGGTGTCAGCGGCCGGGTCCTCAGCCGGACCACCGTGAACGGCACCGACTACGTCCTGCGGGAGGTCACGATCCCGCCCGGCCAGGCCACCGGCTGGCACTACCACGACGGACCGCTGTACGGCGTCGTCAAGCAGGGCACCCTCAGCCACTACGACTCCACCTGCGAGACCGACGGCGTCTACCGCACCGGCGACCGTATCCAGGAACCGGCAGGTCCCGACTACGTCCACATCGGCCGCAACCTGGGAGACACCCCGCTCGTCCTGGTCGTCCTGTACGTCCTGCCCCATGGCTCCCCGTTCTCCGAGGACGCCCCCAACCCGGGCTGCTCCTTCGAGTGACCCGCCTCAGGCGCGGCGGCCGAGCGCGACATAGGTGTTGCCGAAGAACCGCAGGCCGCTCAGGTCCTGCCCGATGTCGGCGAACGCGTCGTCCCAGCGGGCGATGTCGTCCGCAGTGACCAGCCCCTCGGAGAGCAGGGCGTCACGTGCCGCCCAGGCGGGACCGTGCATACCGGGCGGAGGAGTCATGACATTGATGTGGCCCTCGTAGGCGATGACGTCGAGGCCGGCCGAGGCGAGGAGTTCGTCCAGCCGCGTCCCGACCGCGAGGTCGTTGCCCCGCCGCCGGTGCAGTTCGCGGTAGCGCTCGTGCATCTCGTCGTACGCGGCGGGCGCGCCCCGCAGCCGGAAACCGGTCGCGTCGACGTCGACGAGGTACACCACGCCGCCGTCGGGCCTGGCCAGCTCGGCGAGATGGTCCACGATCGCCTGCTCCCGGCCGCCGTTGTGGGCCAGCACATGACGGAGCATCACCACGTCGAAGGTGCCCTCGGCCAGGCCGGTGGCGTCGGCGGATCCGGTGCCGGTGTGCACGCGGACGCCCGTGCGCTCGGCGAGCGCGCAGGCGACGGCCAGCGCGTCGGCGTCGCGGTCCACCGCCCACACGCCCCCCTCGGGCCCGACGATGTCCGCCAACCGCACGGACAGCGCACCCGGCCCGCATCCCACGTCCGCGATCCGTGCCCCGGGCGCCACCCCGGCGGCCGCCCACAACTCGCGTTCGCGCCGCTCGGCGAGGTCGGCCATGAGCCGGTAGCGCGCGATCTCCGAGTCGTCGAGGGTCAGTGAGTAGTCGGCCACTGCGGTTCCTCCCAGGTTCGTCGGTGGCTCATTGTGTGCGGTGGGACGCCTCCGCGGACCCAGTAGGACGCACACGGCGTTTCGCCGGTTGTGGGTGTGGGTGTGGGTTGTCGGTTGCCGTCCACGGTCCGGGCGCGGGGCGGATACGCCGTTGATCCGCTCGCCTGACGCCACGTAGGTTCGCCCGTATGACGAACGTACGGATCGGTGTGATGTACGACCGCGACTGGGCCCCTGAAGGATTGCCGGAGTTCGCGCGGCGGGCCGAGGCGCTCGGGGTGGACGACCTGTGGGTGGTGGAGGACCTCGGCTGGAACGGCGGCGTCACGGCGGCCGCCGTGGCCCTGGGCGCGACACAGCGTCTGCGGGTGGGCATCGGCATCACTCCGGCCCCGCTGCGCAGCCCGGCGCTGCTGGCGATGGAACTGGCCACGCTGGCCCGGGTGTTCCCCGGTCGGCTGGTGGCCGGCATCGGGCACGGCGTACGGGAATGGATGGCCCAGGTCGGTGTCGCGCCCCGCTCCCCGCTGGCGCTCCTGGAGGAGACGATCACCTCCGTGCGCGCGCTGCTGCGCGGTGAGCGAGTAGCACTGGCGGGGCGTGAAGTACAGCTGGACGGAGTCGAGTTGGTGCACGCACCGACCGAGGTCCCGCCGGTCGTCGCGGGCGTGGTGCGTCCCCGTTCCCTCGAACTGTCCGGCCGCGTCGCCGACGGCACACTGATCGCCGAGGGCCACGGGCCGCGCGACCTGGAGCACACCCGCGAGCTCGTCGCCAAGGGGGGCGCGACAGCCGACCACACACTCACCGTCTTCGCCTTCGCGTGCGTCGGTGACGACCCCGGCGAGGTCGCCCGTACCCTCCACCCCCACACCGAGGGGCACGGCGCCTGGCTGGGCCGTCCCCAGGAGGAGGTCTTCACTGTCTCCGGCGACGCCGCCGGGGCCTCCGGCGCCGCCCGGGCGCTCGCGGATGCCGGCGCCGACACGGTCGTCCTGCGCTTCGTGGGCGAGGACCCGCTGCGGCAGCTGGGGGCCGTGCTCGAAGCGTGGCGCGCGGCACCCACCACCTGACCTTCCTGTCGGCTGTTTCTGATCCGCTCAGGCGGGGACCCGGCCGATTATGGTGTAAATCGGCTACACGATGATGACCGAGCAGGCAGGCCCCCGTGACCTCGTCGACCACGTGGTGCGGGCGGAGGCCGCGGGGTTCGACTTCTCGGTGACCTCCGACCACTACTTCCCGTGGCTGCGCTCCCAGGGTCACTCACCGTACGCGTGGAGTGTCCTCGGCGCGGCCGCCCAGGCCACGTCACGCATACCGCTGATGACCTATGTGACCTGTCCCTCGTTCCGCTACCACCCGACGGTGGTGGCTCAGAAGGCGGCGACGATGCAGTTGCTGTCCGAGGGGCGGTTCCGGTTGGGGCTCGGCTCCGGGGAGAACCTCAACGAACATGTGGTGGGCGGCGGTTGGCCGTCCGTGAACGTCCGGCACGAGATGCTCGAAGAGGCGGTGGAGATCATCCGGGCGCTCTTCGGTGGCGGCCATGTGAACCACCACGGCACGCACTACGACGTGGAGTCCGCCCGCCTCTGGGACCTGCCGGACGACCCGCCGCCCCTCGGCATCGCCGTCTCCGGCGAGCAGTCGTGCTCCCTCGCGGGCAGGCTCGGCGACCTGGTCATCGCCACGGAGCCCGAGGCCGGGCTGCTTCAGGCGTTCGACCGGCACGGCGGCACGGGCAAGCCGCGCGTGGGTCAGCTTCCCGTCTGCTACGACCCCGACCGCGACACGGCCGTACGGCGCGCGCACGAGCAGTTCCGCTGGTTCGGCGGCGGCTGGAAGGTCAACTCGGAACTGCCGCACCCGGATTCCTTCGATGCGGCCACGCAGTACGTCACGCCCGACGACGTCGCCGCGTCCATCCCGTGCGGCGACGACCCCGACGCGTTCGTCGAGGCCGTACGCCCGTACGCCGAGGCCGGGTTCACCGAGATCGCCCTCGTCCAGATCGGCGGCGAGTCCCAGCCCGCGTACCTGGACTGGTCGGAGAAGACCCTGCTGCCCGCCCTGCGCGAAGCCTTCGCCTGACACCCGTCACCGGGGCCTCGCCCCGAGACCCGAGACCGTAGACCCGGGGGCTACGCCCCGTCGCTGCCCCGCCGCTCCGCGCCCGGTTCCGAGCCGAGTTCCGTGCCGGTGGACGGGCCGGTGGACGGGGCGCCTTCCGCGGATTCCTCTCCGTGATCGGTGGCGGCGGGACGCGAGGAGGCCTTGGGGCCGCCCTTGAAGCGCTCCAGCGTGCGCGCCAGCTGTTGGAACGGGGACACCGCCGGCTTCCCGGACGGCGGCTGCGCGGCGGGGGCGGCCTCGGCGGACTCACGGTAGGCGGCGAGCGCCTCATGGGCGCGCTCGGTCGCCTCCCGGTACAGGTCCCGGGAAGCGGTCATGGCCTCCAGCGCCTCCGCGTACATCGCCACCCGCTTCCGCTCCCGCGCGAGTTCCTCCTCGAGAGTGAGCAGGTGCCAGTCGTCCCGCAGCGCCGTGAGGGCCTCGCCGGCGCCGTCGGGCAGCGGGCGCGACAGCGCGGCGAACCGCGTGACCGCCGCGACGAGGTCGACCGGCTCCGAACCGTCCAGGAACACCGTGCGTACGGTGAAGTCCTCGGCGTCGTAGCCGGAGGGGGCCGGAGTGCCGGGCAGCACCACGGCACCGCCGCGCGGTACCTCGGCGTCGAACTCACGCAGCGCCCAGTTCACGACCCGTACCTGGTGCGGGGCGGCACGGTGCTCGACCACGCGGTGGCGCAGACTCGGCGACAGCCAGCGCGCCAGGGGCAACTGCCCGCGCTCGTCCGTGGTCATCGCCTCATGGACGACGACGTGCACGCACCACCCTCCGCGCCCCGCGTCCCGGAGCACGCGCCGTACGTCCTTGTCGTCCTCGGGGAGGGCGTTGATCCTGCTCAGCGACAGGCCGGTGACGGCGTCGTGGTCCCAGTCGCCGTACTCCGGCCAGAACCGGGTGACGGGGGAGGGCCACGCCGGATCCCACGGCTGTTCCGCCTCCGCGAGGAGAGTCCATTCCCGGCCGCCGCCCTGGTCGGGCGCGAGGGCGAGCCGGGCACGCACGGTCACGTCGTCGGCGACCCGCCAACGGGCCTCGAAGACCCGCTCCGGGGACTCGCCCCCGGGGTCGGGTACTTCGAGGAAGTCGTCGATGACCTGACTGTCCTTGAGCTGCCGCAGAGTACGACGGAGGACGTCCTCCGCGTCGGGTCCGATGTGGCGGCCGCGAGCCGGCCACACCGTCGGGGGAGTGGGACGAGCTGTGGGGGAGGTCGGCATAGTTCCATCGGGAAGCAGGGGCACGTGCGTCCACCAGTATCCCCGCCGCACCCACCCGCAGCTCACGCGGGGGTCCCGCCGCGTCCTCAACCCGCCGAAGCTCCGCCGTCCCGGGGCGCCGGGGCGTCAGGGCGGCGCCTCTGTAGCGCCGCTCACGGAAAACACGTTGGTCTGTCGTCGCTGTACTGCGACGATGCCATTCTGAATTTTCCAGCGGAGGACGGTTGTTCGTTTTTGAGTGTGTGGGGTGCGGTGCCGCGCTGACCGTCCCACTGTCCCGGGTCACCCTGCCGGTTCACGCCCATCAGAAGTACGGGAACGGGATTCAGTTGCCGGTGCTCATGGAGTCGGGGACCTTCGCCGTGGAGGCGGAGCCCAGCGGCCCACCGTGGCGGTTGTGGGAGGAGGTCGACCCGGAGGAGGCGGCGGCCCGGGGCATCCACGCGCCGGTCCCCGCCCTCTCCGACGGCCCGCCCGGCGCGGTCGTCATCGCCCCCGGAGACGCCCGCGGCACCCTGCTGATCCCAGAGAAGGCCGGCGGCTACTGCTGCGGGCTGGACGGGGCCGACGGCCCCAACATGGCCTGCGAGGCGTGCGGTCTGCCCGTGGCGAGCCGGATCGACGACTGCTCGCTCTGGCAGGCGGTGTGGCTCTCCCCGAACGCCGTGCGCCGCCGCCGCGTGGGCGACAGCCCGCCGCTGTCCTGGCCGGAGCTGATGGAGACGGCGCAGATCACGCGGCCGTTCGAGCTGATCGCCGCATGGGGTTCGATCTCGGGCACGTACCACTGGTGGTCGTGGAGCCCGGAGTGGGAGGCGGCGGCCGGCAGGGCGCTCGCACACCTGCTGGCGGCCTCGGAGGGCCGGCCGGTGACCGTCCCGGACGGCCTGACGGCGGAGGTCTTCCGACGCGCCCTCGACGCGTTCCTGCCGGCCGGCCCGATGCGGCCGCCCGCCGACCCGCCGACGCTACGAGTCGTCCTCGCAGGGCCGGAGTGCCCCGCCCCCGACTCCGGCGCCGACTTCCTCCTCGTACCGGTCCATCCGCAGACGGGGGAGCTGTGGACACGCCCCGGCGGCCGGTCCGGCGCGGCCACGGTGGCACCCACCCAGTCATCCACGCAGGCACCCACCCCGGTGACCCCGGCCGCCCGCCCGGTGCCGCTGCCGTTCGGGGTGTGGCGGTGGCTGGTCTTCCCTGAACCATCGCCGCCCCTCCTCATATCGGGCGGAAAGCACGCCGACATCCTCCGCGAGGATCCGCCCGTACCGCGTCCCGGCCGGCCGTTTCGGATGGACCCGGGCGCCTTTCGGCACACCCTGGCCCGGTTGCCGGCCGCCCGCAGCCCGTGGCTCCGCGAGATCCTGGCCGACCTGGTACGCCACATGCAGGCCGGCATCTTCTAGCCGGTCGGCGGAGGCAGGGGTGGCATCCGGGTCTCAGCGCCGCGCCAGTGCCAGCACGCTCAGGCCGAACATCAGGACTCCCAGGGGCAGATGGACCGCCGGGACATGGGCGATGCCGACCACAACCTGCACCGAGGCGAGGGCGAGGAAGCCGGTCGCGTGCAGGACGGGCCGGGGCGAGCCGCCGCCCGGCTTCGACGCCAGCACCGCCGCGAGCACGTACAGCATCGACGCCCCGTACATCACCCGCGCGCCGACACTGTGCAGCGTCGCGCCGTACGTCGAGGTCAGCAGCAGTCCGGCGGAGATCGCCTGGAGGAAGATCGTCAGGGTCTGCAGCGCGATCGCGGTCCGCAGGAATGAGGAAGTGCGCTGGGTGTCCGCCGTCGGCGTCGTCGTCACCTGGGTGGCCAAGGAGATCGAGTCACCCGGCGCGTGGCTGACGACCGTCACCGGCCGTATCTGCCTGGACCTGCTGCGCTCGGCGCGAGCCCGCCGTGAGCGCTACGTCGGCGTGTGGTTGCCCGATCCGCTGCCGGACCGCACCGAGTGGGAGCACGCGGCCCGTGGCGTCCACGCCGCAGGCCCTGCCGACCCCGTCGGCCCCGCGCGTCCCGCTGATCCTGCCGACCAGATCGTGCTGGACGAATCGGTGGGCATGGCCTTGCTCGTCGTCCTGGAGTCCATGACGCCGGCCGAGCGGGTGGCGTTCGTGCTGCACGACGTCTTCCGGTATCCGTTCGCCGAGATCGCCGACGTTCTCGGGCGGAGCTCCGGGGCCTGCAAGCAACTGGCCGCCTCCGCCCGGCGACGGGCGGGCGCCGCACGTGCTCCGGAGCCGACGGCCGAGCGCGCGGAGGTCGTCAGACACGTCAGGCAGGCGTGGGAGAGCAAGGACATCGCCGCCCTCGTCGGCCTCCTCGACCCGGGCGCCGTGATGACCGCCGACGGCGGCGGCGTGGTCGGCGCCGTGCTGCACCCCGTCGAGGGCGGCGCACGGATCGCCCAGTACATGGTCGCCATCGCCGACAGGGCGCCCGGACTCGAACTCCTGGAGCGGTCGGTCAACGGTGCGCCGGGCCCGGTGGCCCGGCGCGACGGCGTCGTCATGACCGTGGCCGCGTTCGACGTCACCGACGGCCACGTCACCCGCGTCTGGGCGATCCGAAACCCCGAGAAGCTGCGCCCGTGGGCGTCAACGCGGAGCGTTGGCAACTGACGACAACGCCGCAGATGTGCGTACCAAGCCCCGCGGCCCAGGCGTGATCCAAACGACAGGCCCTAGTAGGGCTCCGTTACGTCTGTCTGTCGGTCCTGTTTGGGGGAACGCTGAAGGTGTGGACGCACATGAAGTGAACCGGGCTCGGGCGACGTTGGCGTTATTCGTGGCTGACGTGTTCGCGTCGGTGCCGCGTAAGGATCAGCGGGCGAAGGGCGACTGCTACCTGCGGGGACTGATGCTGGACGGACGGCGGAAGTCGATCCAGCCGATGGCGGAACGGCTGCCCGACGGCAACGAGCAGAACCTGCAGCAGTTCGTGAACCAGTCGACGTGGGATCCGGTGCCGGTGCGGCGGCGGATCGCCCAGCGGATGGTGCCGAGAATCGGCCCGGAGGCGTGGGCGGTCGATGACGTGTCGTTCCCCAAGGACGGGAAGATGTCGGTGGCGGTCGCGCGCCAGTACTGCGGGGGCGCTGGGCAAGCGGGCCAACTGCCAGGTCGCGGTGAGTGTGCACGCGGTCTCCGACACCGCGTCCTGTCCGCTGCAGTGGCGGCTGTTCGTGCCCGAGGAGTGGGCGGACGATGCGGTGCGGCGGCAGAAGACCGGGATACCGCAGGAGGTCGGGCACCGGGAGAAGTGGCGTCTGGCCCTGGACATCCTCGACGAGCTGGCCGGGTGGGGTCTGGTGCCGCCGGTGGTGGTGGCCGACGCCGGCTACGGGCAGAACGCCGACTTCCGCGACGGTCTGAGCGAGCGGGGCATCGGCTATGTCGTGGCGGTCCGTTCGGACGTGACGGTCCACCCGCACGACGTGCGGCCCACCGCCCCGGCCTGGTCCGGGAACGGTCGCAGGCCGCAGCCCCGCTACCGGGACAAGCCGTCCTCGGTGGCAGCGCTGGCTCAGGAGCACGGACGGCAGGCGTTCACCGAGGTGACCTGGCGTGAAGGCTCCCGCGGGCCGATGCACTCACGCTTTCTGGCGCTGCGGGTGCGGCCGGCCGGGGTGAGGGCCCGCCGTCTGGCCCAAGCCGCCGCCACTGCCGAGCACGGCCACTGGGACGGTGTCCTGCCCGAGGTGACGCTGCTGGTCGAATGGCCCCAGGACGCCGAAGCACCCACCGACTACTGGCTGTCCAACCTGCCCGCCGACACACCGATCACCGAACTGGTCCGCCTGTCCAAGATCCGCTGGCGCATCGAGCACGATTACCGGGAACTCAAGCACGGCCTCGGCCTGGACCACTTCGAGGGCCGCTCCTGGAACGGCTGGCACCACCACGTCACCCTGGTCACCGCCGCCCACGCCTTCCTCACCGAACAGCGCCTGTCCCCAAAAGCCGATACAGCGGACTCACCCTCTACCAGATCCTCGACGCCATCCAGGACCTGCTGAACTGCTGGACCGGCACCTGCACCACCTGCCACCGCCCGCTGCCCAGAACATCCACCACCAGCCAGAACCCAAGAGCCAGAGCAACCTAACGGAGCCCTACTAGGGGCGCCGCTCGACCGGACCCGCCAAGCTCAGTCGAGGCAGAACTCGTTGCCCTCGATGTCCTGCATCAACAGGCACGACTCGTTGTACTCGTCGGCGCGCAGCAGGTGTACACGTACCGCGCCGAGCGCGACCAGCCGTGCGCACTCGGCCTCGAGCGCGGCCACCCGCTCGTCCCCCACGAGCCCGGTGCCCACCCGCACATCGAGGTGCACCCGGTTCTTGACGACCTTTCCCTCGGGAACGCGCTGGAAGTACATCCGGGGCCCGACCCCGGAGGGATCCATGCACACGAACCCCGCACCCTGACGCTCGGGCGGCAGGGAACGGTCGTACTCGTCCCAGGAGGTGAACCCCTCCGGCGGCGGCGGTACGACGTACCCCAGCACCTCGCACCAGAAGCGAGCGACACGCTCGGGTTCCGCACAGTCGAAGGTGACCTGGACCGTCTTGATCGATGACATCGGCGCACCATAGCAAGGGCGTCGGCCCGCCTGCCCGGGAAATATCGGCGGGCCCCGCGAAGTTGATCAGAGCATGACTCAAGGACCGGCCCCGCGCCCGCTGTCCGACGAGGCCCTCTCCGGTCTCCTCGGCACGCACCAGTTCGGCACGCTCGCCACCGTCAAGCGCGATGGCCGACCCCACCTGACCACCATGGTGTACAGCTGGGATCCCGAGGCTCGCCTCCTGCGGTTCTCGACGACCGCCGACCGGGTCAAGGTCAAGCACCTGCGGCACAACCCGCGCGCGACCCTGCACGTCCAGGGCGGCGACGTGTGGTCGTTCGCCGTGGCCGAGGGCGAGGCCGAGGTCTCGGAGGCCACCGCGGTCCCCGGTGACGCCGTGGGGCGGGAACTCCTCGGGCTCATCCCGAAGGAGGCGAAGCCCGAGGACGAGGACGCCTTCCTGGAGCAGTTGGTCGCCGAACGCCGCGTGGTCGTCCGGCTGCGGGTGGACCGGCTCTACGGAACGGCGCTCGACATCTCCGGCCAGTAGCGGCCGCTCTCCGGCCGACGGCGGTCGTGTGCCGCTCACAGGCTCGTCCCATAACCTCGTGCAGGGACAAGCAGGTTGCCACCGGAATCCACCCAGGGAGGCGATGGTGTTCGGAAAGGGAACGCGGTTGCTCACCGGCGCCGTCGCCGTGGTCTGTGTGGTGGTGCTGGGCTCCAGCTCGCCCGGCGACGACCTCTTCGCCCCGTCGCAGCCCCTCGACCCCGTCAAGGACGTCGTACCGAACCGGGTGATGACCTGGAACATGTGCAACCCCTGCAAGGAGAGCAACGTCGACCGGGCGGCGGAGATCGCCGAGTACGCGCCGCAGGTCATCGGGCTGCAGGAAGCGTGCGCGCGTGACGTCGAGCGGATCCGGGAGTACCTGGAGAGCCTGCACGGGCTGGTCTACCACGTCGAGTACGGGACCGTGCTGCGGAACTGGAACCGTTGCGGGGGAGTGCCGTGGAGCCCGGGCGGCTACGGCCAGGCGATCCTCTCGGCGGCGCCGATGACGGACCGCGTCAACGTGGAGTACCCCGACGGCGGATCCGAGGACCGGGGCTACATGGCGGTCACCACGAAGGTCGACGGCCGGTCCGTCCGGGTCTTCAACACGCACCTCGCCCAACGGCAGCAGCCGGAGGCCCGGGCGCGGCAGGTCCGCGTGCTCGCCCCGGTCGTGGCCCGGTACGACCGTGCCGTCGTCGTCGGCGACTTCAACGCGGTGCCGGACACCCCCGAGCTCGCCCCGCTGTGGAAGCTGGCCACGGACACCGATCCCGAGTGCCGTCCCGCACTGGTCGGCGACTGCGAGGTGACCACCGACTGGCAGAGTAAGTTCGACTACGTCTTCCTGCGCGGCATCACCGCGCTCCGGCACGAGGTACGGCTTTCGGAGATCTCGGACCACCACCTGTTGCACACCGACCTGGACATCGGCTGAAGCCGCCGCCCCGACACCCCCTAGTACTGCAACGGTCTTTGCCGTGACTGCTGGCCAGCTCTGTCGTTGGTGTGGTCATGGGTGGGGACCTTGCTGATGTCAGGTTGTGGGCGGGTGAACTGGGTGCTCTGCATGAGCGGTTCGTGCACCGGTTCAACCGGGAGGAGCCGCGTCAGTCGGCGCTGGCTTACATGCGTGGGCTGGTTGCGCCGCTGCAGCGCAAGAACGGCTGGACGCTGGCGGAGGAGGCAGGACACGCGGGTCCCGATCGCATCCACCGGCTGCTGAACCGGATTGAGTGGGACGCCGACGAGGTCCTGAACGACGTACGCGACTACGTGGTGGAACACCTCGGAGACAGCGATGCCGTCCTGATCGTCGACGACACCGGCTTTCTGAAGAAGGGCGTCCGTTCGGCCGGGGTGCAAAGGCAGTACTCCGGCACCGCCGGCCGCACGGAGAACTGCCAGATCGGCGTGTTCCTCGCCTACGCCACCGGCCGCGGACGCACGTTGATCGACCGCCGTCTGTATCTGCCCACGTCCTGGACGGACGACCGGGAACGCTGCCGCCGGGCGGGCATCGACGACCACGTCGCCTTCGCCACGAAGGTGGCCATGGCCAAGGCGATGGTCCGCCGGGCCATCGCCGACAAGATCCCGTTCGCCTGGGTCACGGCGGACGCCGCCTACGGCTACAGCAAGGGCTGGCGGTTCGAGCTCGAGCAAGCGGACGTCTTCCACGTCATGGCCACCACCCGGCACGACACCGTCGTCACCCGCTGGTCCATCGACCACCCCGTCCACGACCTGTTCCCCGGCCTGCCCCGGCAGAAATGGAAACGCCGTTCCTGCGGCGAGGGAGCACATGGCCGACGGATCTACGACTGGGCCCGCGTCGAAGTGAGGCCCTGGCACCGCGAGGACCGCCGGCACTGGGTCCTCGCCCGCCGCAGCGTGAGCAGGCCCGAGGAGATCTCCTACGCCTACTGTCCCGCCGACACGACGCTGGACGAGCTGATCCGCATCGCGGGCAGCCGCTGGGCGGTCGAGGAATGCTTCCAGACCGCCAAGCAGGAATGCGGCCTGGACGACTACCAGGTCCGCCGCTACCCCGGCTGGCACCGCCACATGACTCTGGCCATGGCCGCCCACGCCTGCCTGACCGTCCTGCGGGCCCGACAGCTGGACACGGACAAAGCAGAAACGGATCCTCCCAGCTCATCCACCTCAGCCTCGCCGAAATCCGACGCCTGATAACCCGCCTCACCAACCGCCGACCAGCACCGGTCGACCACATCCTGCACTGGTCCCACTGGCGCCGCCGACGCCAGCACCAAGCCCGCATCAGCCACTACAAACGACGCGGACACAGCCCTGAACTGCCCAGTACTCAGAACAAGCACCGTTGCAGTACTAGGGGTGTTTCGAAAGTCTTGTGCGGTGCCCGCGGTGTCCGGTGCGTGCTCTCGGCGTGCCGGACGATCGTACTGGACGTAGGGGTTTCGGCCGGTGCAGCAGTGCGGTGCCGGGCGCCGTGGGTGCTGTGCGGGACTTCGAAACACCCTAGGGCGTCTGCCACGCGGGCGCGAAGGCGGCGCAGCATGCGGGCGTCCTCGAGAGACCGAGCGGGCGGGCGTCGACCGTCGCACCGTGGCTGATC
>NZ_JAJKLK010000028.1 GCF_020982545.1 Streptomyces sp. MNU76
GCCAGGCGATCCTCTCGGCGGCGCCGATGACGGACCGCGTCAACGTGGAGTACCCCGGACGGCGGATCCGAGGACGGGGCCAGCGGCGGTCACCACGAAGGTCGACGGCCGGTCCGTCCGGGTCTTCAACACGCACCTCGCCCAACGGCAGCAGCGGAGGCCCAGGCGCGCAGGTCCGCGTGCTCGCCCCGGTCGTGGCCCGGTACGACCGCCGTCGTCGTCGGCGACTTCAACGCGGTGCCGGACACCCCCGAGCTCGCCCCGCTGTGGAAGCTGGCCACGGACACCGATCCCGAGTGCCGTCCCGCACTGGTCGGCGACTGCGAGGTGACCACCGACTGGCAGAGTAAGTTCGACTACGTCTTCCTGCGCGGCATCACCGCGCTCCGGCACGAGGTACGGCTTTCGGAGATCTCGGACCACCACCTGTTGCACACCGACCTGGACATCGGCTGAAGCCGCCGCCCCGACACCCCCTAGTACTGCAACGGTCTTTGCCGTGACTGCTGGCCAGCTCTGTCGTTGGTGTGGTCATGGGTGGGGACCTTGCTGATGTCAGGTTGTGGGCGGGTGAACTGGGTGCTCTGCATGAGCGGTTCGTGCACCGGTTCAACCGGGAGGAGCCGCGTCAGTCGGCGCTGGCTTACATGCGTGGGCTGGTTGCGCCGCTGCAGCGCAAGAACGGCTGGACGCTGGCGGAGGAGGCAGGACACGCGGGTCCCGATCGCATCCACCGGCTGCTGAACCGGATTGAGTGGGACGCCGACGAGGTCCTGAACGACGTACGCGACTACGTGGTGGAACACCTCGGAGACAGCGATGCCGTCCTGATCGTCGACGACACCGGCTTTCTGAAGAAGGGCGTCCGTTCGGCCGGGGTGCAAAGGCAGTACTCCGGCACCGCCGGCCGCACGGAGAACTGCCAGATCGGCGTGTTCCTCGCCTACGCCACCGGCCGCGGACGCACGTTGATCGACCGCCGTCTGTATCTGCCCACGTCCTGGACGGACGACCGGGAACGCTGCCGCCGGGCGGGCATCGACGACCACGTCGCCTTCGCCACGAAGGTGGCCATGGCCAAGGCGATGGTCCGCCGGGCCATCGCCGACAAGATCCCGTTCGCCTGGGTCACGGCGGACGCCGCCTACGGCTACAGCAAGGGCTGGCGGTTCGAGCTCGAGCAAGCGGACGTCTTCCACGTCATGGCCACCACCCGGCACGACACCGTCGTCACCCGCTGGTCCATCGACCACCCCGTCCACGACCTGTTCCCCGGCCTGCCCCGGCAGAAATGGAAACGCCGTTCCTGCGGCGAGGGAGCACATGGCCGACGGATCTACGACTGGGCCCGCGTCGAAGTGAGGCCCTGGCACCGCGAGGACCGCGGCACTGGGTCCTCGCCCGCCGCAGCGTGAGCAGGCCCGAGGAGATCTCCTACTACATCGCCTACTGTCCCGCCGACACGACGCTGGACGAGCTGATCCGCATCGCGGGCAGCCGCTGGGCGGTCGAGGAATGCTTCCAGACCGCCAAGCAGGAATGCGGCCTGGACGACTACCAGGTCCGCCGCTACCCCGGCTGGCACCGCCACATGACTCTGGCCATGGCCGCCCACGCCTGCCTGACCGTCCTGCGGGCCCGACAGCTGGACACGGACAAAGCAGAAACGGATCCTCCCAGCTCATCCACCTCAGCCTCGCCGAAATCCGACGCCTGATAACCCGCCTCACCAACCGCCGACCAGCACCGGTCGACCACATCCTGCACTGGTCCCACTGGCGCCGCCGACGCCAGCACCAAGCCCGCATCAGCCACTACAAACGACGCGGACACAGCCCCTGAACTGCCCAGTACTCAGAACAAGCACCGTTGCAGTACTAGGGGGTGTTTCGAAAGTCTTGTGCGGTGCCCGCGGTGTCCGGTGCGTGCTCTCGGCGTGCCGGACGAAAGCCCTCGTACTGGACGTACTTGGGGTTTCGGCCGGTGCAGCGAGAGTGCGTGCCGGGCGCCGTGGGTGCTGTGCGGGACTTCCGAAACACCCCCTAGGGCGTCTGCCACGCGCGGGCGCGAAGGCGGCGCAGCATGCGGGCGTCCTCGAAACCGACCGAGCGGGCGGCCGCGTCGACCGTCGCACCGTGGCTGATCAGGTGCTCGGCGCGCTCCAGACGCAGGGTCTGCTGGTAGCGCAGCGGGGTGAGACCGGTGGCGCGGCCGAAGAGCCGGGTCAGGGTGCGTTCGCTGACGCCGACCGCCGCGGCCAGACCGGTCAGCGGGAGAGGCCGGTCGAAGCGGGTGTCGATGAGGTCCTGGACGCGGTGCACGGTGTCGTCGAGGTGGGACCGGTGCCGGAACATCGCGCTGGACTGCGGCTCGTTGCCGTTGCGGCGGGCGTAGACGACCATGTCGCGTGCGACCTGGGCGGCGACGGCGGGTCCGTGCCGTCCGGCGACGAGGTGCAGGGCCAGATCGATGCCGCTGGCGATACCGGCCGAGGTGATCACCCGGTCGTCGGCGGTGAACAGGACGTCGCGGACGACGACCGCCCGGGATGGCGTAGCCAACTCGTCCTGCACGTCGTGGTGGGTGGTGCAGCGGCGGCCCTCGAGCAGACCGGCCCGGCCGAGCGCCTCAGCGCCGGCACAGACGCTGGCCACCGTGCCGCCGCGCTGTGGTGGTCGGCCAGCGCCCTGAGGGAGGCGTCGGTGACGGCGGGCGAGTCGGCCAGGGTCACGGTCCGCCAGCCGGGCACCACGATCAGGTCCTCGGGTGCGAGGTCGGGGCCAGTCGGTCCGGGCCGTGAGG
>NZ_JAJKLK010000029.1 GCF_020982545.1 Streptomyces sp. MNU76
CTCTGTCGTTGGTGTGGTCATGGGTGGGGACCTTGCTGATGTCAGGTTGTGGGCGGGTGAACTGGGTGCTCTGCATGAGCGGTTCGTGCACCAGTTCAAGCCAGGAGCCGTCAGTCAGGCTGGCACGTGCGTGGGCTGGTTGCGCCGCTGCAGCTCAAGAACGGCTGGACGCTGGCGGAGCAGGACACGCGGGTCCCGATCGCATCCACCGGCTGCTGAACCGGATTGAGTGGGACGCCGACGAGGTCCTGAACGACGTACGCGACTACGTGGTGGAACACCTCGGAGACAGCGATGCCGTCCTGATCGTCGACGACACCGGCTTTCTGAAGAAGGGCGTCCGTTCGGCCGGGGTGCAAAGGCAGTACTCCGGCACCGCCGGCCGCACGGAGAACTGCCAGATCGGCGTGTTCCTCGCCTACGCCACCGGCCGCGGACGCACGTTGATCGACCGCCGTCTGTATCTGCCCACGTCCTGGACGGACGACCGGGAACGCTGCCGCCGGGCGGGCATCGACGACCACGTCGCCTTCGCCACGAAGGTGGCCATGGCCAAGGCGATGGTCCGCCGGGCCATCGCCGACAAGATCCCGTTCGCCTGGGTCACGGCGGACGCCGCCTACGGCTACAGCAAGGGCTGGCGGTTCGAGCTCGAGCAAGCGGACGTCTTCCACGTCATGGCCACCACCCGGCACGACACCGTCGTCACCCGCTGGTCCATCGACCACCCCGTCCACGACCTGTTCCCCGGCCTGCCCCGGCAGAAATGGAAACGCCGTTCCTGCGGCGAGGGAGCACATGGCCGACGGATCTACGACTGGGCCCGCGTCGAAGTGAGGCCCTGGCACCGCGAGGACCGCCGGCACTGGGTCCTCGCCCGCCGCAGCGTGAGCAGGCCCGAGGAGATCTCCTACTACATCGCCTACTGTCCCGCCGACACGACGCTGGACGAGCTGATCCGCATC
The DNA here is from genome assembly GCF_020982545.1 of Streptomyces sp. MNU76. Lineage (GTDB taxonomy): Bacteria > Actinomycetota > Actinomycetes > Streptomycetales > Streptomycetaceae > Streptomyces. The sequence goes on from NZ_JAJKLK010000029.1 coordinate 966, forward strand.
GCGGGCAGCCGCTGGGCGGTCGAGGAATGCTTCCAGACCGCCAAGCAGGAATGCGGCCTGGACGACTACCAGGTCCGCCGCTACCCCGGCTGGCACCGCCACATGACTCTGGCCATGGCCGCCCACGCCTGCCTGACCGTCCTGCGGGCCCGACAGCTGGACACGGACAAAGCAGAAACGGATCCTCCCAGCTCATCCACCTCAGCCTCGCCGAAATCCGACGCCTGATAACCCGCCTCACCAACCGCCGACCAGCACCGGTCGACCACATCCTGCACTGGTCCCACTGGCGCCGCCGACGCCAGCACCAAGCCCGCATCAGCCACTACAAACGACGCGGACACAGCCCCTGAACTGCCCAGTACTCAGAACAAGCACCGTTGCAGTACTAGGGGGTGTTTCGAAAGTCTTGTGCGGTGCCCGCGGTGTCCGGTGCGTGCTCTCGGCGTGCCGGACGAAAGCCCTCGTACTGGACGTACTTGGGGTTTCGGCCGGTGCAGCGAGAGTGCGTGCCGGGCGCCGTGGGTGCTGTGCGGGACTTCCGAAACACCCCCTAGGGCGTCTGCCACGCGCGGGCGCGAAGGCGGCGCAGCATGCGGGCGTCCTCGAAACCGACCGAGCGGGCGGCCGCGTCGACCGTCGCACCGTGGCTGATCAGGTGCTCGGCGCGCTCCAGACGCAGGGTCTGCTGGTAGCGCAGCGGGGTGAGACCGGTGGCGCGGCCGAAGAGCCGGGTCAGGGTGCGTTCGCTGACGCCGACCGCCGCGGCCAGACCGGTCAGCGGGAGAGGCCGGTCGAAGCGGGTGTCGATGAGGTCCTGGACGCGGTGCACGGTGTCGTCGAGGTGGGACCGGTGCCGGAACATCGCGCTGGACTGCGGCTCGTTGCCGTTGCGGCGGGCGTAGACGACCATGTCGCGTGCGACCTGGGCGGCGACGGCGGGTCCGTGCCGTCCGGCGACGAGGTGCAGGGCCAGATCGATGCCGCTGGCGATACCGGCCGAGGTGATCACCCGGTCGTCGGCGGTGAACAGGACGTCGCGGACGACGACCGCCCCGGGATGGCGTAGAGCCAACTCGTCCTGCACGTCGTGGTGGGTGGTGCAGCGGCGGCCCTCGAGCAGACCGGCCCGGCCGAGCGCCTCAGCGCCGGCACAGACGCTGGCCACCGTGCCGCCGCGCGCGTGGTGGTCGGCCAGCGCCCTGAGGGAGGCGTCGGTGACGGCGGGCGAGTCGGCCAGGGTCACGGTCCGCCAGCCGGGCACCACGATCAGGTCCTCGGGTGCGAGGTCGGGCCAGTCGGTCCGGGCCGTGAGGGGCAGCCCCTGGGCCGAGGGGACCTGCGGCCGTTCGGCGACGTAGGTGAGGGTGTAGGGGTGCCCGAAGTCGGCCGCGGTGGAGAAGACCTGCGCGGGTCCGGCCAGGTCCAGCAGATGGACTCCGGGCACCAGGAAGAAGACGATCCGGCTCACGATGCGGTCATCATGCCGGAAGGTCCGCCGCGGCCTCCAGCTCGTCGACCGTCGCGATGGTGGCGAAGCGGCCGGCGAGGGCGTACTCCGTGCGGCGGACGACCTCGTCGGCGGGCAGGGTGCGGGGGTCGGCGAGCAGTTCGGCGACGGTCTGGTCGGCGGGGGCGTCGCGGTGCGGGATCGGGTGGGTGGCGGTCGCGTCGACGACGAACGTGACCAGGTAGCCGAGGTCGCTCGCGAGGCGGGCGGTGGTCTCCACGCACTGCTCGGTGCGGATGCCGCAGACGGTGAGTTCCCGGACCCCGCGTTCGGTGAGGAGCTGCTGCAGGTTGGTGGTGCTGAAGGCGTTGTGGGAGGTCTTGCGGAGCAGTGGCTCCTCGCCCTCCCGGCGCTCCAGCCCCGCCTGCAGCCGGACGTGGCCGAGAGCCGGGTCGAAGACGTCGCCGCTCCCGGGTTCGGCGTGCAGGACCCACACCACCAGGTCCCCGCCCCGGCGGGCCAGTCGGACCAGCCGGTCCACCTTGTCGGCGACCTTTGGATCGGACACCGCCTCCCACAGGGGATCGGCGCGGAAGGACTCCTGGACATCGATGACGATCAGTGCTCGGGTCATGTCCCCAGCCTCGGCCGTACGGCCCCGGCCGCGACAGGCCGCATCGGGTCCCTGAGCGGACCGATCCGGTCAGTCGCCCTGTGCGGTCGTCCGGCGAACACAGACGATCGCAAGTGATCCGTGGGCGCGGTGATGTGGGACTGCGTCGTTCAGTAGCGGAACTATGCGGGTGCCGTCGGCGGGCAGCTCGTACGTTCCTCATACCGGCGGAGAGGGCACTGCCCGAGCCGCGCAGCGAGCGACAGGAGATGCCGACATGGCCAATGTGGAGATTTCCCTGAAGGAGATCATGACCTCGATCGAGGGTTCCCTGGGGACCGCGCTCGTCGACTACACCAGCGGTATGGCGCTGGGCACGCTGGGGGGCGGAAAGGATCTCGACCTGACGGTCGCGGCGGCGGGGAACACGGACGTGATCCGCGCCAAGACCCGCACCATGGAACACCTCGGACTGACGGGGGCGATCGAGGACATGCTCATCACCCTCGGCGGTCAGTACCACATCATCCAGCCGCTCAAGGGCCGCGGCGGCAACGGACTCTTCCTCTACCTCGTGCTCGACCGGACGAAGTCGAACCTGGCCATGGCCCGCCACCAGCTCAGGCGCATCGGGGCCGAACTCGACGTGTAGAAAAACGCGTTCTGCATGGCCTCGCACGCCCATGAGTTGAAGATTTCTTCAAGTGGACATATCCAGATCGGGTCAATCCCATGGGTGTGCGGGGCCGGATCCACGAGGATGGGGACGTAGTACGGCCTGCGGTGGCACACAGGCCGCCGTGCCCACGGAGTCCGTCGAAAGCGGCAGGGAGCGAGCGATTCTCATGCAGGTGCCCCTCTATCAGGCGAAGGCCGAGTTCTTCCGGATGCTCGGGCACCCGGTGCGCATCCGGGTCCTGGAACTGCTCCAAGGCGGCCCGCTGCCCGTACGCGACCTGCTGAGCGAGATCGAGATCGAGCCGTCCAGCCTCAGTCAGCAGCTGGGCGTCCTGCGCCGCTCCGGCATCGTCGTCTCCATCCGGGAGGGCTCCACCGTCAGCTACGCCCTCGCCGGCGGCGACGTGGCCGAACTGCTCCGCGCGGCCCGCCGGATCCTGACCGAACTGCTCGCAGGCCAGAGCGAGCTGCTCGCCGAACTCCAGCAGGCGGACCTCCCGTCGGCCCTGCCCCGGACCCGGTCGGCGGAGGCGTCCGAGCCTGTGCCGCAGACGGTGGCGCAGGCCCGGTCGGCGGAGGCCTCCGAGCCCGTGCCAGAGACGGTGGCGCAGGCTGGTGCCAAGTAGGTACCATGCCGGGTATGCCATCACTGAACGTGTCCTTCACGGACGAGGAAATGGAAGGTGTGCGGGCAGCCGCGGCGGCCGAGGGCAAGAGTCTGAAGCAGTACATGCACGATCTCGGGGTCCGCGAGATGCACCGCAAGCGGTTCGTCGCCGGCGCCACCGCGTGGGCGGACCGGCTGCGCGGCGAGTTCGACGAGGCATTCCCCGACGAGGTGCCGCCGTCCCAGCGCGATCAGGGAGTCACCGCCGCCTGATGAGCGAGACCCTGTACGTCGACGTCTCCTGGCTGCTGGACGTCCAGGAGGCCGCCCTCGGCGGCGAGGACGTGTCGGTCACGGACTACTCCGCCCTGGTGGCGGCAGTCGCCCGGCACAAGACCCGGATGCCCACCCTGGAGAAGTCCAACCCCGACGCCGCCTGGCGCGCGGCCGCGCTGCTGCACACCATCGCGCGCCTGGAGCCGCTGCCGCACCGCAACAGCCTCGTCGCCGCGTTCGTCGCCGCCCAGTACATGGAGCAGGCGGCACAGGGCATCGATCCGCCCTACGGCGCCCTGTCGGACCTGATCAGGAAGGTCCGTGAGAGCCGCCTGACCATCTACGAGGTCGCGGACACGCTGCGTTCCTGGAGGATCTGACCCGGATACGGCGCCGCCATGACGTCCGCGCTCGCGTGTTCCCGGCCGACGGTCTTCCGCGCGGTCGCCGTCCAGAACGGCGGGCAGCTCAGCGGATGCGCCGGTGGCACCCAGCCCGTCGCCCACCTCGGTGTGCACTGCATCCGGGACACCGTCCTCGGCGTCTCCGGCGGACGGACGATGCGCGACCGGTTCGTCGGGAACAACGGCTGCACGGCCAGAACCCGCCCGAACCGGTGCGCCGCCGCCTGACGCACCGGGTCACCACCTACTCGGGGTGCGCGGCCGGACGCCCGGTCGCCTGGGCCGCGTTCGACGGCGGGCACATCGCCGCCCCGCAGGACGGCGCGATCGGGGACAGCGGCTCCAGGACCTGGCTGCCCGGGGAGCTGTGGAGGTTCTTCACGCAGTTCCGGAACTCCACCGCGTCGCCCGGGACGTCGGCCTCGACGAAGTGAGGACGTGAACCCGCGGGCCGGCGCCGGACGCCGTGCGGGCGTCCGGCGCCGGTCGTGTTCAGGTCCGGGTGCAGGCGGTCCCGTTCAGGCTGAAGCCGGCCGGCGCGGCGAAGGTGCCGCCGTATGTGCCCTGGAACCCGAAACTCTGCGCGGCACCGGGGGAGATGCTCGCGTTGTGCGTCAGGGCGCTCGCCGTGACCGGGCCCGAGGACGCGGAGAAGGAGGCGTTCCAGGCGCCGGTGACGCTCTGGCCGGAGGGCAGCGTGAAGGCCAAACGCCAGTTGTCGACGGGCGCCGATCCGGTGTTGGTGACCGTGACGTTCGCGGTGAAGCCGCCCTGCCACACGGTGGTGGCGTACGACACCGCGCAGGCCGTGCCACCGCCCGGGGTGCCGGGGCCGCCCCCGCCGGTCTCCACGGTGGACGAGAAGGAGTTCACGGTCAGCCCGGTGCCGTTCTGCCAGGGTTCGAACCCGGCCTGGACGCTGGTCAGGTACCAGTTGTTCTGGGCCAGCCCCCGGGACACTGCCTGACGGACGAAGTCCATGACGTCGAAGCTCCAGCTCGTGATCGCCGACAGGGCGACGAAGGACAGCACGTCGTTGGTGCCGTTGCCGCCCGACCACACCTGCCAGGAACGTCCGCCCACGGTCGCCGTGCCCACCTGGGAGCCGATGGGCTGGATCGGGCCCACCTTGTTGAACCAGATCATGATCTCGGTCCGGTTCACGCCGTCGGTACGGGGCGTCGGGTCCAGCCAGATGTCGTACGAGGCGTTGTAGACGGCGTCGCCGACATAGCCGTACGAGATGCTGCTCGGCGCGCTGGAGATGCCCGAGAGCTGGGCGGGCAGACGGGTTCCCGGCGAACAGTTGGTGTAGTGGCAGCCGTTGAAGACGGAGGGGTACGACTTCGGGGCGCCGTTGGTGGGGACGGAACCGTCGGCCCGGGTGACCCGGAAGCCGGTGTCCGTGGTGGTGACGCACTGGGGTTGGCTCGTGCCCCAGCGGTTGTTCTGGACGACGTAGCGCCCCTGGATCACGCTCGATCCGTACTGCTCGCAGACGGTCGTGTCGGCCTGGGCCGAGGGCGTGGCGGCGAAGAGCGCCGCGATGGTCGCGAGCGCGGTGACGAACGCGGCCAGTGCGCGGCGCGCAGTGCGCGGGAGACGGGGATGGGGTGACGGTCGCATGGGGGACCTCTTCTCGGAGGTACGGCCGGGACATGGGGTGGCTCGGGCGCTCCTCGGTCCCCCCGACTGGGAGCGCTCCCATTTCCGTTCTGCTCCGGACTGTAAGAGCACGGGCATGCCCCTGACAACCCCGCTGCGACGGGTCGTCGCACGGGCGAGGGCCGTCGGCGCGGTGCCCCGGCACCGGCAGGGACCCTGTCGGCGCCGGGACGTACGGCCGTGTCGTCAGGCCAGGCCGAACCGTTCGGCGTGCACCTGCCGTCGGGGGACCGCCAGTTCACGCAGTGCGCCGAGCACGGCCGCGGTCATCGAGGGCGGGCCGCAGACGTACACGTCGCGGTCGGTGATGTCGGGGACCAGAGCCCGCAGACTGCCCGGCTCGAACGGCGGTGTTCCCTCGCCCCTGCGACCGGTCAGCAGGTGCAGTCGCCCGCCGCGGGCCGCGACCAGCGCCCGTACCTCGTCGACCAGCACGGCGTCCCTCTCGCTGCGCACCCGGTAGAGCACGACCACGTCACCGGTCGCTTTCTCCTCCAACAGGGAACGGACGGGGGTGATCCCCACCCCGCCCGCGATCAGCAGGGCACCGGGCCGCGTCCGGTGCAGCGAGGTGAACGCACCGTACGGGCCCTCGACGAACGCGCGGCTCCCCACCGGGAGTTCGCGCAGTCCGGCGCTGCCGCTGCCGACCGCCTTGGCGGTCAGCCGCAGCGTCCGACCGTCGGGCGCCGCCGACAGCGAGAACGGATTGGCCAGCCACCAGTGGTTGTGTCCGGGAAACCGCCAGACGCAGAACTGGCCCGCCCGGGCCGGCAGCCGGTCGAGGTGGCGGCCGGTGACGTGCACCGACACCACGTCGTCCGATTCCGGTACGACCGCCGCGACCTGGAACCGGTGGTAGGCGTTGCGCCACACGGGCAGGACGATCCGGCCCGCGACCAGGGCGCCGAACGCGAACAGCCACAGGGCCCACCAGTAGGCCCACGCGAACGAGGAGGAGGCGAACGTCGTGGTCTCCAGCAACTGGTGGACGAAGGCCAGCCCCAGCGCCAGGTACAACAACAGATGCAGGCCGTGCCAGGTCTCGTACCGCAGCCGCCGGCGCACCGCACGGGCGGAGACCGCGGCGACCACGACCACGATCGCCGCGGCCAGCATCCCGAGCAGGGAGGCCGGCACCCCGGCCAGCGCGAAGAAGGTCTTCGCCATCGACGCGTCGTCGAGCCTCGCGTAGCCCAGCACCACCAGCACGGCGTGGGTGAGGAGCGTCCACAGCAGGGTGAAGCCGACCCACCGGTGCCACACCGTCAGCCGGTCCATGCCGATACGACGGTCGAGCCACGGCAGCCGGGCCACCAGCAGCAACTGGAACAGCATCAGCACGGCGGCGTGCAGACCGAAGAACTTGGCGACCGTGAGCACCCCGTTCTTGCCCGTGCCCGTCGTGGCGAACAGGATCTCGACGATCGCCAGGTTGACCACGACGAACGTCCACAGCGCCCAACGCGCCGCGGTGACAGGAGCTATGGTGCCGTGCCGCACCCTCGTACTCGTCGCGTCCACCGCTTCCCCTCCGGTTCATATGAAGTACTCCGCCCGCTCCCGACGGGATCGCGGGGATCGGGCGCTCAAAATGCGCCAAGTCCCCGTGGGCGGAGCAAGAATAGGGAACGTGGCAAGAAGTAGACCCCGCTGGGCCGAGACTGGTTCCTCCTCGTTACGCAGCACGTCAGTTCGGCCGTCACGGCGCCCGCATCCTGCTCCGCGGCCCAGGTCCGCAGCAGGGTTTCGGCCTCTTCCCGTGACAACGGGCCACGTGCGAGACACAGATCCTGCAGATGGCGAGTGGCTTCGTAGGTCGCCGCCCACCGAGCGGTCCGGCCTGCCGACCGCCAGCCGTCCATGTCCTGTTCCCGGCCGAGCCCCAGCTCCTGGAACAGGTCGTGAGGGGCCGCCTCTTCGGAGCCCTCCACCACGACATCGATCAGAGCGAGCGCGGCATTGATCGGCCACTCCTCCCGTGGACCGGTGAAGTCCCGGGTGTGGGCCGGACCCCAGACCTTCGCGCCGGCGCGCCACACGGCGGCGCTCTGGTGACCCACACCTCCGTGGAAATCCGCCTCCACATGGGCGATCGGCCCGCCCCGGGACCAGTCGCGCAGCATCGGCTCCGCGAGGAGGTGGGGCGTGACAGGAACCAGCCCCACGCCCCGGCGGAGCGGGACGACATCCGCGTCCCGCATCCCGGCGGTCTCGCTCCTGAGCAGATCGAAACGTCCCACGACGGCGTTGAGCTCGTACGGCATTCCCGCAGGGTAGACGCACAACGGCAGCGCGCGTGACGCGGGCTGTGACCTCCTTCTCGTGAGCCCGTCGGGTGATGTCACGAAAACTCGGGGAAGAAGGTGCGGCAACCGATCGGAGGTTGTCGTGGAAGGTGCAGACCTGGAACTGGGTGAGTTGTTGGCCGCTGCGGAGGCGGCCCCGCCCGGCGATTCCGTCGAAGTGGTGGCGCACGATCTGCAGAAGCGGCTGGGCGCGGAGCGCGTGTCGTTTCTGTTCGTCGACCTCATGGGGCAGCGGCTGGTACGGCTCCCCGCGCCCGCGGACGAGTGGGTGGACCGGAGCGAGCCGATCGATCTGCACGGCAGCGTCTACGACGACGTACTGCGGAGCCAGCGCCAGTACATCGAACCGGACGGACAGGGCGGACAGCGCGTCATCACGCCGGTCACCAACCGCGGCGACTGCATCGGCGTCCTGGAGGTGACCCTGCAGCACACCGCGGACACCGTGCTCCGGCAGGTCCGCGACGCGGCCCACGCGTTGGCCTACATCATCGTCACGGACCGCCGCTTCACCGATCTGTACCACCTGGGCAGACGGACCACCCGCACCAGTCTGGCCGCCGAGATCCAGCACCAACTGCTGCCCTCGTCGTCCTGCTGCGAGGCGGCCCAGTTCACCCTCGCGGCCGGGCTCGTCCCGGCCGACGACATCGGGGGCGACACCTACGACTACACACTCGACCGAGACACCCTGCACCTGTCCATCACCGACGCCATGGGCCACGACACCCAGTCCGCCCTGCTCGCCACGTTGTTGGTCGGCGCGCTACGACACGCGCGCCGCGGCGGCTGTGACGCCCTCGCCCAGGCCGAGCACGCCCACCAGGCCCTGCTGCGCCACAGCCGGGGCCTGGCCACCGGGCAGTTGCTCTGCGTCGAACTGGCGACCGGCCTGTGCGAACTGGTCAACGCCGGACACCCCTGGCCGCTGCGGCTGCGTGACGGCACGGTCGAAGAGGTCGCACTCGCCGTCAACCTGCCCTTCGGAGTGTCGGCCCCCGTCCCCTACCGCGTACAGGAACTGCGGCTGCGTCCCGGCGACCGCCTGATCCTGCTCACCGACGGGATGCAGGACCGCGGCGCGGCGGCCGCCGATCTGGTCTCGGTGCTGAAGGACACCCGCGACCTGCATCCGAGGGAAGTCGTCCGCAGCCTGACCGCCGCCGTACTCGACGCCTGTCACGGCCACCTCAAGGACGACGCCACGGTCCTGGTGCTGGACTGGCACGGCAATCCCGAATGAGAGCCCCCGTGCCCCAGTTGTGCCTTCACAAACAAGGAAAGATGGGGGATTGGTGAAGCATTGGCAGGGCAATCGAGGGTGCAGGAGGTTGATGACAATGGTTCCCCTGCTTCTGGTTCTGCTTCTCGCCGTGATCCTCTTCGGTGCGGGTTTCGCCCTCGAAGTGCTGTGGTGGGTGGCTCTCGTCGTCCTGGTGCTGTGGCTGCTGGGCTTCGTGATGCGCTCCACCCACGCCGGTGGTGGCCGTGGCCGCTGGTACCGATGGTGACGCGGGCGAGATGCCGACGGCCATGACCCGTACGCGAGACACGACCGGCACAAGACAGACGCCCGAGTCGGCTCCCCCACTCATCGAAGGCCCCGGCATGCCGTCCGTGGAGGACCGCGTCCTGCGCCCGCGCCGCCGACTGGAACGGCTGATAGGAGTCGCGGCGACCGAGGGCAACGCGCTCACCGCGCTGCGCGACGGGGACGAGATCTTCGCCGCGATGCTGGGCGCGATCCGTCGTGCCCGGCACACGGTGGACATGATGACGTTCGTGTACTGGAGGGGGGACATCGCCCGCGAGTTCGCCCAGGTGCTCGCGGAGCGGGCCCGCGCCGGGGTGCGGGTACGGCTCCTCCTGGACGGGTTCGGCAGCCGGCTGATCGAGACCGAGCAACTGGAGACGATGGAGCCGGCCGGTGTGCAGGTGGCCTGGTTCCGTAAGCCGCTGTATCTCTCACCAGCCGCTGTATCTCTCACCGCTCAAACAGAACCACCGCTGCCACCGCAAGGTCCTCGTCGTCGACGAGGAGACGGCGTTCACTGGCGGGGTGGGCATCGCCCAGGAACGGTGCGGTGACGCGCGTGACGAGAACGAGTGGCGCGACACGCACGTCGAGGTCCGCGGGCCCGCGGTCGACGGCATAGCCGCCGCGTTCGCGCAGAACTGGGCCGAGTGATGCGGAGTGAGGATCCACCAGTACCGGCCGACGATGATGCACGCGAAGGTCGTCACCGTCGACCGCGTCGCCGCGCTGATCGGTTCGACCAACTTCAACCGCCGCTCCCTCGACCACGACGAGGAGCTCATGCTGGCCGTGCTCGACGAGGAGTTCCCTCGTACCCTCGACGCGCACTTCGAGGCGGACATCGCGTCGAGCGACGCCATCCTGCCCGGCCGGTGGAAACGGCGCTCCGTCCTCCAGAGGGCCCGGGAGACCGCGGTACAGCCCATCCGCCGCTTTCTCTGAGCGTGACGACAGGCGACCAGGAAGCCGCGGGATCGGGAGGCCGGGCGACCGGAGGCCGGGGTTCGGGGGCCGGGATCAGAGGTCCGGGTGTCTGCGTGCGTCCCGCTACGCCACCGCGCTCAGCGTGTCCGCGAGGCGTCGGCGGGACGCGCGGGCCGCGGGTACGGCGGCCAGGGCCAGTGCCCCCAGGAGCGCCGCCGCACCGAAGGCGGTCAGCGCCAGGAGGGAGGGCCCCTGCGCGATGCCGGCCCCGATGCCGCTCGACCTGCCCTGCGCGTCGATCAGCCATCGCGCGAGGGGGAGCCCCAGGACCAGGGCGACCGTGAGCGCGGCCAGGGCGGTGCAGCCCGTGGCGGTCACGGTGATCGCGGTGATCTGCCGCGGTGACAGCCCGGCCGCCTTGAGCGCCAGCAGGTCCCGTTCGCTCTCGCGCACCGTGCCACCGATGACGGTCAGCAGCTCGACCAGACCGATCAGCGCGAGAACGCCCAGCAGGCCGATGACGACACCCCGCAGCGGCGAGAGGCCGTCGGCGGGGTTCGTCACGGCGTGCGCCTCCAGCTGTCCTCGGCCCGCCGCGCCGGTCAGATCGGCCGCGACCGCCTGCGGATCGGCGTCGGGGCGCAGCCGCAACTGGTAGAGCGTGGAGCGGAGTGCGCGGTCGTTCTCCCGGAGCGTGTCGAGGGAGGTGGAGATGACGCGGCCGGCGTTGTCCGGTTCGATGCTGCGGCCCACGATGTGCAGGATCTGCGGCCGGCCGCCCACCGTCATGCGCACCCAGTCGCCCACGCGCACGTCCAGCAGGTCCAGCAGCCCCTGCCCGGCCACCGCCTCGTCGGGCCCCCGGGCGGTACGGCCCTCGGCGAGGGCGAAGGGGAAGGGGTCCTCGTCCGTGCCGAGGCCGCGCAGCGCGATCGTCGCCGTCTGCCCCGGCACGAGGGCGGCCACCTCGACACCGGGGTGGACGGCGGTCACGTCCGGATGACGGGCCAGGAGAGCTTGCGTGGCCGCGGCGTTCGCACCGTCGTCGGCACGCACGGTCAACGCGGCGGGCAGGCCCATCCGCTCCGGGTGGCCGTGGAAGCGGTCGATGGTCGTCCACGCGCTCAGCGCCACCACGATCAGCGTCAACGGCAGCGCGAGCCGCCCGACGGTGGCCAGGGTGCGAGGTCGGCGGGTGAACGCCTTGTGCCAGCCGAGCACCAGCGCGGGCGGCAGCCGCAGGGCGAGCGCCCGGCGTGCCGGCGCGGACAGCGGCCCGCCGGCCGGCAGGGCGGCCCGGGGCACCGGCACCGGCGGGACCCGCCCCGCCCGCCAGGCCGCGAGGCCGGTGGTCGCGCCGATGAACAGCACCACCGCCACCGGCACCACGACGAGGGCCGCCGTGTGCCCGGGCAGGCCCTGCCACACATCGACCGCGTCGCCGAGCCGGCCCGGCAGCCGGGGCGCCAGCGCCTCGGTCAGCACCGCCGCGGCCACCGCCCCCAACAAGGCGTGGGCGAGGTGCTGGAGCAGGAAGACACCCACCAGCTGGCCCGGGGTGAACCCGATCGCCTTCAGGATCGAGATGTCCCGCAGATGCCCCCGGACCCGGGTGCCGATCGCCCCGTGCACGGCGAGTCCCGCGGCGACCAGCGCGCCCAGCCCGAAGAGCCCCAGCACCTGGCCGAGCAGCCGGTCGTCGCCCTGGGCCTCGGACCGGGCCTGCTGCCAGGAGGAGACCTCGCTGACGGCACCGGCCCCGAGCAGGGTGACGGCCCGCTGGACGGCGTAGTCGGTGGCGTCCGGGTCGGTCAGCCGCAGCCCGATCACGTGGCCGCCGCCGGACCCGGGGCCGGAACGGGGCAGGACCGCGGGCGCCGCCCACACCACTCCGGGCCGCTCGCCCCTGCGGTAACCGGGCTCGGCGCTGTCGGCGACACCGAGGACGGTCAGTGTCCCGCCGCCGCCCGGCAGGGTGAGGACGTCCCCGGGACCGGCCAGCAGTGCCTGGGCGAGGCCGCTCTCCAGCACCACCCCGTCCGACCTGGCGGGATCCAGCCAGCGTCCGGAGGTGAGCAGCGGGCGGCCGGTGACGGGCCGCTCGCCGGTGCCGCGCAGCTCGACCGAGGCGCGTGTGCCACGCGAGGCGAGCGTGGTGGCGGCGGTGGGGTAGGGGCCCGCGACGGCCTCGACCCCGTCCAGGTCCTCCAGCGCGGTGAGGTCGGAGGCCTCGGCGGAGGCGGCGGTGTGGATCCACACATGGGCGCCCCGGGACTGCGTGAAGACACGCTGCCAGGGGTTGGTGGCGTAGCCGAAGAGGGCCGCCGCCAGCAGCAGGGAGGTGACGATGCCGACGGTGGCGAGGACCAGGAACAGCGCCTCGCCGCGATGGGTCCGCAGGTCCGAGTGCGCCCAGCGCAACATGGCTCGCATCGGTCAGTCCTTCAGCTCCAGCACGGCGGGCACCCCCGCGCCGGGCGTCGGCGTGCCGTCCAGCTCGACGTCGTCGGCTATGCGGCCGTCGAAGAAGCTGATGACCCGGTCCGCCGCGCTCGCGAGCCGGGCGTCGTGCGTGACCAGGAGGATCGTCTGCCCCCGCCGGTGGAAACGGGACAGCACCCGCGTCACCTCACGGGTCCCCTTGCTGTCCAGGCTGCCCGCGGGCTCGTCGGCCAGCAGCAGCGGGGGATGGTTCACCAGGGCGCGGGCGAGCGCGACGCGCTGCTGCTCGCCGCCGGACAGTTCGCCCGGCATGCTGCGCTCCTTGCCCGTGAGCCCCAGCTCCGCCAGCAGCTCCTCGCGCTCGGCGCGCGCCTTCTTGGCGGAGACCCCGGCCAGCAGCGCCGGCAGTTCCACGTTGTCCGCGACGGACAGGTCGGAGACCAGGTTGAAGAACTGGAACACGATGCCGATACGGCGACGCCGCTCGACGGCCCAGCGAGCCTCGCCGTAGTCGTCCGTGAGCTCGCCGCCCAGCCAGATGCTGCCGCTGTCCGGCCGCTGCAGTCCGCCGAGCAGATGCAGCAGCGTCGACTTGCCCGCCCCGGAAGGGCCGGTGACGGCCACGAACTCGCCCTGCCGTACGCACAGGTCCACTCCGCGCACGGCATGGGCGGGCGCGCTCTGCCCGTGATGGGTCTTGACGAGGCCCTCGGCCCGCAGCACAGGGATGGGGGCGTCGCTCACCCGGGCTCCTCCAGCTCCTCCTGGCAGCGCTCCAGCCAGTCGAGGTCGGCCTGGAGATGCAGCATGGCGCCCTCGATCAGCAGCCGGGAGACACGGTTGTCCCGGCCGTTCTCGGCTGTGGAGAGCTTCGACAGATTGCGCATGGTGTTCAGGTAGTGGCGCCGTTGTCTGTTGATCAGGGCGATCTGGTCGGCGAGACCGGTCCGCGGGGCGAGCGCGAGCTTCATGAAGAACTCGTCCCGGACCCGCGGCTCGTCCGCCGCCTCCTCGAACCAGGCGCGCAGCGCCTCCCGCCCGGCGTCGGTGAGGTGGTAGATCTTCTTGTTGGGCCGGCTCGACTGCTCGACCTCCTCGCCCTCGATCAGGCCCGACTTCTCGAGGCGGCCGAGGGTCACATAGATCTGGCCGACGTTCGGCTGAGGGTACGCGGCGCCCAGGAGTTGCTCAAGGTCCTGCTTGAGCTCGTAGCCATGGGCCGGGCCGCGCGCCAGCAGGGCCAGGAGGGGCAGGCGCACTCGAGCTGTCCTCCTCGCAGCCTCGTATTGTGTTCCAGGCCCTAGTATCGCCCATACCTAACAGGTATACATGGCCTCTGACTCCGGGCGAAGGTGCCCGGTGCCGGTGTACAGGGAGGAACCTATGCGGTGGATACGCGCCGCCGGTAGGGGCCTTCTCGTCCTCGCGGTCGTTCTGGCCGGTTACGGCGCCTCCGGCGCCCAGGCCGACGGCGGACTCAGGGGCCGGGGTCCGCTGACCCTCGCCACCGCGGGCGACCTCACCGGCTATCTCGGTCCCCTCCTCCAGGGCTGGAACCGCGCTCATCCCGGGGAGAAGGTCACCCTCGTCGAGCTGCCGGACTCCGCCGACGAGACCCGCGCCCAGATGATCACCGATCTGCGCGCCGGCGAACGCGGCCGCTTCGACGTCCTCAACATCGACGTCACGTGGACCTCGGAGTTCGCGGCCGCCGACTGGATCCGCCCGCTGCCGAGGAACCGCTTTCCGCTCGGCAGCTTCCTCCCGCCGGTCGTGGACACGGCCACGTACGACGGCCGCCTCCACGCCGTCCCGTACGTCACCAACGCGGGCCTGCTCCTGTACCGCTCGGACGTCCTCGCGCAGGAGGGCCTGCCGCCGCCCCGCACCTGGGCCGAGCTGGAGCACTACGCGAAGACGATCGCGCCCCGGCACGGACTGGACGGCTACGCGGGCCAGTTCCTGCCCTACGAGGGCCTCACCGTCAATGCGGCCGAGGCCGTGTACTCGGCGGGCGGCACCATCCTCGGCGACGAGGGCCAACGCGTCACCGTCGGCTCGGCGGCCCGCGAGGGCATCGGCTTCCTCGCCCGCGGTGTGCGCGAGGGCTGGATCCCCCGGGAAGCGCTGGAGTACAAGGAGGAGGAGTCCCGGCAGGCGTTCCAGGACGGCCGGCTGCTCTTCCTGCGCAACTGGCCCTACGCCTACGTCAGCGCCTCCGCCCGGGGCTCCGCGGTCGCCGGGAAGGTCGGCGCCGTGCCGCTGCCGGGCCCCGACGGGCCCGGGACCAGTGTGCTCGGCGGCTCCAACCTGGCCGTCAGTGCCCACGCCGAGCACCCCGACACCGCCGCGCGCCTGATCGCGTACCTCACCGGCGAGCGCGTCCAGCGGCAGGTCCTCACCCGGGGCGCCCTGCCTCCCGTACGCGCGGAGCTGTACGAGGACCCGGAACTGGTGCGCAGGTTCCCGTACCTGCCGACGCTGCGCGCGAGCGTCCTCGCGGCCGCGCCACGTCCGAAGAGCCCGCGGTACGACCAGGTCAGCATGGTCGTCCAGGCGGTCGTGCACGACGCGATGGCCGGGCACCGGACGTCCGAGGAGACGGTGCGGCGGCTGACCCGCGAACTCGCCGCCATCTCCCGGGGCTAGTCCTCCGCGCATTTCCTGTGACCGTCCTAGTTACATGTTAGGTAACGCAGGGGTCTCATATGGCGCCCGGATGCCCTGATAAGTCAGCATTTAAATCCCCAACTCCTCGGTAGCTTCTGTCAACTCGTTGACACCTGTGTGACACGCCTACCTAACATGCATGCATAACCGTCAGGTCGCACAGACAGGTCAACGGGTGAGCTCCAAGCACATCGACACACGTCGCTGGTGGCGCGACGCAGTGATCTACCAGGTGTACGTCCGCAGCTTCCTGGACAGCACGGGCGACGGCGTCGGCGATCTCGCCGGCGTCCGGGCCGGACTGCCGTACCTGCGGAAGCTGGGCGTGGACGGGATCTGGCTGAGCCCCTTCTACCCGTCGCCGCAGCACGACCACGGCTACGACGTCGCCGACTACCGCGATGTCGACCCGCTCTTCGGCGACCTCGCCGAGTTCGACCTGCTCGTGGCGGACGCCCGGCGGCTGGGCATCAGGATCCTGCTCGACATCGTGCCCAACCACTGCTCCAGCGAGCATCCCTGGTTCCGCGAGGCGCTCGCCGCGCCGCCCGGCAGCCCGGCCCGGGCCCGCTTCCACTTCGCCGACGGGCGGGGACCGGACGGGGCAGAGCCGCCCAACAACTGGCACGCCATGTTCGGCGGACCCGCCTGGTCCCGCGTCACGGAGGCCGACGGCGGCGCCGGCCAGTGGTACCTGCACATGTTCACGCCCGAGCAGCCCGACTGGAACTGGCGCGACGCCGAGGTCGGCGCGTACTTCGACGGCGTCCTGCGCTTCTGGCTCGACCGGGGCGTCGACGGCTTCCGCATCGACGTCGCCGCGGGGCTGTTCAAGCACCCCGAGCTGCCCGACTCGCCGGACCCCGAGGCCGACGCCCGCACCCGTGACTCGGTCAACCCGCTCGCCTGGAACCAGCCCGAGGTCCACGACGTGTGGCGACACTGGCGCGCGGTGTGCGAGGAATACACCGCACGCGACGGCCGTGAGCGGCTCCTGGTCGGCGAGGTCTCCGTACCGACGGCCCGCGAACACGCCCGCTACGTCCGCCCCGACGAACTGCACCAGGCCTTCTTCTTCGACCTGCTGAGCGCCTCCTGGGACGCAGACGCCTTCCGCAAGGTCATCACCGAGGCCATGCAGGACATCGCCGGCACCGGCTCGACCGTCACCTGGGTCCTGAACAACCACGACCAGGTCCGTACCGTCACCCGCTACGGCGAACCGGCCACCGAGGGCAGCGGTCTCGGCGCCGCCCGCGCCCGCGCGGCGGCCCTGCTGATGCTGGCGCTGCCCGGCGCGGCGTACATCTACCAGGGCGAGGAGCTGGGCCTGCCCGAGGTGGTCGACCTGCCCGACGACGTGCTCACCGACCCGATCTTCCGCCGCACCGGAAGCCGCGCCCGCATCCGCGACGGCTGCCGGGTCCCGCTGCCGTGGTCCGGGCAGGCCTCGCCCTTCGGCTTCACCTCCGGGGTGGAGGGCGCCAAGCCCTGGCTGCCGCAGCCCGAGTACTTCGCCGAGTACGCCACCGACCGGGCCCTCGCCGACACCCGCTCCTTCTGGCACCTGTACCGCGACGGACTGCAATTGCGCGCCGCCCTGCCCCAGTTGGGCGAGGGCACGCTGCGCTGGCTGGACACCCCGCCCGGAGTCCTCGGCTTCGTCCGCGGCGACGGCCTGGTCTGCGCCGTCAACTTCGGTACGGCGCCCGCGCCGGCGCCCGTCTCCGGCACCCCTCTGCTGTCCAGCGGCCCCTGCCCGGCCGGGGTCCTCCCCGGCGCCACGGCCGCCTGGTGGATCGGCGACGACACCGATTCCTGAACCCCGCACCCCGGCCTCCCCACCGGACCGACCCGTCGTCCTGGCCGTCCGCTCCATCACCTTCCGCTCCATCACCTTCCGAAGGGACATCGACGATGATGCGACCACGTACCACCCTGCCCGCGAGCTGTACCGCCCTCGTCCTCACGCTGGCGCTCGGCGCGACCGCCTGCGGTGGCGGCGACCCCGTCTCGGCGGGCGGCGGTGACAAGCCGCTGAGCGGCCGGACCGTCTCCGTGGCCGGCGTCTGGTCCGGCGCCGAGCAGAAGAACTTCCAGAAGGTCCTGGACGCCTTCACCGCGAAGACCGGCGCCAGGACGCAGTTCGTGTCCACCGGCGACAACGTCTCCACCGTCGTCGGCAGCAAGATCGAGGGCGGCAACGCCCCCGACGTGGTGATGGTCCCGCAGGTCGGCGTGCTCCGGCAGTTCGCCGAGGCGGGCTGGCTCAAGCCGCTGTCCGCCACCGCCGCCAAGTCCGTCGACGCCGACTACGCCGAGGTCTGGAAGGACTACGGCAGCGTCGACGGCACCCTGTACGGCCTGTACTTCAAGGCGGCCCACAAGTCGACCGTCTGGTACAGCCCCGACGCCCTCGACCAGGCGGGCGTCCAGCCGCCGAAGTCGTACGAGGAGATGCAGAAGGCGGGGCGGACCGTCTCCGACTCGGGCCTCGCCGCGTTCTCCGTCGCCGGACAGGACGGCTGGACGCTCACCGACTGGTTCGAGAACGTCTACCTCTCCCAGGCCGGCCCCGAGAAGTACGACGCCCTCGCCGCGCACGAGCTGAAGTGGACCGACCGGAGCGTGGTCGACGCACTCACCACCCTCGGCGACCTCTTCGAGGACAAGCAGCTCCTCGCCGGTGGACAGAAGGGCGCCCTCAACACCGACTTCCCCGGCTCCGTCGAGAAGGTGTTCGGCCCCGAGCCCGAGGCCGGCATGGTCTACGAGGGCGACTTCGTCGCCGGAATCGCCAAGGACCAGTTCGGCCGGAAGATCGGCGAGGACGCGAACTTCTTCCCCTTCCCACCGGTCGGCGGCGGTAAGGCACCCGTGGTCAGCGGCGGTGACGCGGCCGTCGTCCTGAAGGACGGCAAGAACACCGAGGCCGGCATGGCCCTCCTGGAGTACCTGGCGACCCCCGAGGCCGCCGCCGTGTGGGCGGAGGCGGGCGGCTTCCTGTCCCCGAACAAGGGACTCGACCTCTCCTCCTACGGCGACGACGTCACCCGGACGACCGCCGAGTCCCTGATCGCGGCCGGGGATTCGGTGCGCTTCGACATGTCCGACCAGGCACCGGCCGCGTTCGGCGGCACGAAGGGCGCGGGGGAGTGGAAGATCCTCCAGGACTTCCTGCGCGACCCGTCCGACCCGCGGGCGACCGCGGCCCAGCTGGAGAACGCCGCGGCCAAGGCATACAAGGGCTGACCGGGATGACCGCCACACTCACGAAGGTGGCGCCCGCGCCCGCCGCCGGAAGCGCCGCACCCCAGCGGCGCGCCCGGCGGCGGGGCCGGACCGTCGCCCTGCTCTTCGTCCTCCCCGCGCTGGTCCTGCTCGGCGCCCTCGTCCTCTACCCGGTGCTGTTCTCGGTCGGCCGCAGCTTCTTCGACGCCTCCGGCACCCGGTTCGTGGGTGGCGACAACTACACCGAGATGTTCCGCGACCCGGCCACCCTCAAGGCCGTGCGGAACACCACCGTCTGGGTCGTGGTGGCGCCCGCCCTGCTCACCGGGCTGGGGCTGATCCTCGCCGTACTGGTGGAGAAGGTCCGCTGGGCCACGGCGTTCAAGCTGCTGCTCTTCATGCCGATGGCCGTCTCCTTCCTGGCCGCCGGCATCATCTTCCGGCTGGCCTACGACGAGGACCCCGACAAGGGCGTCCTCAACGCGGCGGTCGTCGGCGTCCACGACGTCTTCCGGGGCACCTCCTCGTACCCCACGGCCCGCGCCCGTGACGGCCAGGGCCTCACGGAGGGCGCCGACGGCTCGTACCGCACGACCGCGACCGTGTCGCCCGGCGACACGGTCGCCCTCGGACTGGTCGGCGTCGCGCCGAAGGACCTCGACGGCGCCGAACCCGCCCACGCCGCGGCGGCACGCGCGGCTGACCGCGGCGAACTGCGCGGCGTCGTCTACCTGGACTTCACCCCCGGCGGGGGCGGGAAGCAGGGCGCGGTGGACCGCCGGGAGAGCGGACTGCCGGCGATGACGGTCGAGGCGGTGCGGGAGGGGAGGACGGTCGCGAGCACGACCACGGCGGCCGACGGCTCCTTCCGCTTCCCCGGCCTGGAGGCGGGCGCCTACACCGTCACGCTCCCCGGCTCGAACTTCGCCCCGCCCTACGAGGGCATCTCCTGGCTCGGTCCGACCCTCGTCACCCCGGCCGTCATCGGCGCCTACCTGTGGATCTGGACCGGCTTCGCGATGGTGCTCATCGGCGCGGGCCTGTCGACCCTGCCCCGGGACACGCTGGAGGCGGCACGGATGGACGGCGCCAACGAGTGGCAGGTGTTCCGCCGGATCACCGTGCCGCTGCTGGCCCCCGTGCTGACCGTGGTCTTCGTGACCCTCGTCATCAACGTGATGAAGGTCTTCGACCTCGTCTACATCATCGCGCCGGGACCGGTGCAGGAGGACGCCACCGTGCTCGCCACCCAGATGTGGCTGGTGTCCTTCGGCGGCGGCAACGACCAGGGGCTCGGCAGCGCGCTCGGCGTCCTGCTCCTGCTGCTCGTCGTCCCCGCCATGGTCTTCAACGTCCGCCGCTTCAAAGGGAGTCAGCGATGAACGCCACCGCGCTCAGGCGGGCGCTCGGCAACAGTCTCGTCCAGGCCTTCCTCGTGGTCGTCGGCCTCATCTGGCTCACCCCGCTCGCCGGACTGCTGCTGTCCTCCCTGAGATCCACCGAGGACACGGCCAGGGGTGGCTGGTGGACGGCGCTCACCAGCCCCGGTCAGCTGTCCTTCGACAACTACTCCGCGCTGCTGGGCAACGCCGGCATCACCCAGGCGTTCTGGAACACGGTCCTGATCTCGGTGCCCACGACCGTCCTCGTCGTCGTCATCGCGGCCCTCGCCGGATACGCCTTCGCCTGGCTGGACTTCCCCGGCCGCGACCCGCTCTTCCTGCTGGTGGTCGCCCTGTTGGTGGTTCCGGTGCAGATCGGCCTGCTGCCGGTGGCCAAACTCTTCGGCCAGCTCGGGCTGTTCGGGACCATCCCGGGAGTCGTCCTCTTCCACGTCTCCTACGGTCTGCCGTTCGCGATCTTCCTGCTGCGGAACTACTTCGCCGAGATGCCGAAGGAGATGCTGGAGGCGGCCCGCATGGACGGCGGCGGTGAGTGGCGCATCTTCACCCGTCTCGTCCTGCCCGTGGGACGGCCGGCTCTAGCCAGTCTCGCCATCTTCCAGTTCCTGTGGGTGTGGAACGACATGCTGGTGGCCCTCCTGTTCGCCGACAGCTCGGCGCAGCCGCTGACTGTGGAACTCCAGTCGCAGATACGGCAGTTCGGCAGCAACATCGACGTACTGGCGCCGGGGGCCTTCCTGTCCCTGATCGTGCCGGTCGCCGTGTTCTTCGCCTTCCAACGGCACTTCGTCCAGGGGGTGATGGCGGGATCCGTGAAGTAGCGCGGGTACCGAGCCGAACATGCCGAACGTGACGCGCTCCCGACTTGCCCGCTGGGAAAGTCGGGAGGTAGCTTTCCTTCCAGGAAAGTCGAGTTGGCGAGGGAGGGGCGAGCGACGTGGGCATGCCGGTGGACGCCGAACAGGCGTGGAGGGATCTGCAACGCATCCGAGTGCCGCAGGAGCGGGTGTACGACGAGTTCGAGCACACCGTGTCCGGCGGGCGCCGCATGACCTACGGCACGGCCGCGCTCATGTGGGTGTTCCTCGCCGGCGTGGGCATGGACCTGCCCCAGTGGGGCGTCGGAGTGTTCATGGCCGCCTATGCCGGCCTGTTGGGCCTGCTGGTCGTGATGATCAGCCGCAGGAGCCGGATGCGACTGCACCACACGCGCTGCCCCGGGCGTATGTGGGCCGCGTTCGGTGCGGCGGCCGTGCTGGTCGGCGGGACGATCGTGCTGGCGGACCACCTGACCGAGTGGCTGGAGCCGATCTACGCCGGCCCCCTCCAGGCCACGGCGGCGGTGACCGTGTACCTGCTCTCCCTCGGTCCCGCCAACCGCTGGGCGGCCGACTCGGTGCGGCGCGGCGGCGAACCGGCTGCCGACGAGGAGGCGGGCCGATGAGCACCCCCGCCGGCTTCGACGAGTTGATCCACCCCGCCACCCGGCTGTCGGTGGTCGCGCTGCTCGCCGCCACCGAGTGGGCGGACTTCGCGTTCGTCCGCGACAGCCTCTCGCTCAGCGACTCCGCGCTCTCCAAACAGCTGCACACCCTGGAGGAGGCCGGCTATCTGGAGCTCCAGAAGGAGGGCGGCGGCCGCAAGCGGCGCACCCGGGTCCGGCTGACCGACCGGGGCCGCACCGCCTTCGAGGGGCACGTCGCGGCGCTCCGGGCCATCGTCGAGGGTGCGGGTGCCCCGGTGACTTCCGAAGCGCCGTCAGGACAGCGACGCCACTCGGGGGCGGGCCGATGACGCAGGAACACACAGCCGCCCGGCCGGTCGTCCACGCGCGCGACATGACGATGACGTACGGCGACACGGACGTCCTTCACGGCGTCGACCTGGACATCCACCGCGGCGAGGTCTTCGCGCTGCTCGGACCCAACGGCGCGGGGAAGACCACCACCGTCGAGATCCTGGAGGGTTTCAGGCGGCGTTCCGGCGGCGAGGTGAGCGTCCTCGGCACGGACCCGGAGCGGGGCGACGACACGTGGCGCGGCCGGATCGGACTGGTCCTGCAGTCCTGGCGCGACCATGGCCGCTGGCGGGTCGCCGAGTTGCTGGGGCACTTCGCCGAGTACTACCCCGACCCGCGCGACCCGGCCGAAGTGCTGGCTCTGGTCGGTCTCACCGAGCAGGCCGGGCGACAGGTGGACCGGCTGTCCGGCGGCCAGCGTCGGCGGCTGGACGTCGCGCTCGGCATCGTCGGCCGCCCCGAACTTCTCTTCCTGGACGAGCCGACGGCCGGCTTCGACCCGGAGGCCCGGCACGAGTTCCACCTTCTGGTGGAACGGCTGGCCCGCGCCGAGGGTGTCACCGTCCTGCTCACCACCCACGACCTCGTGGAGGCCGAGCGGCTCGCCGACCGGCTCGCCATGCTGGTCGGCGGCCGGATCCGGGCCTGCGGCACGCCCGCCGAACTGGCCCGGCGCGCCGCCGCCCGGGCGGAGGTCCGCTGGACGGCCGACGACGGGACCTCCCGCCGCGAACGCACCGCGGACCCCTCACGTCTGGTCTGGGAACTCCATCGGCACGCGAACGGCCCGATCACCGACCTGGAGGTCCGCCGCCCGACGCTGGAGGACACCTATCTGCACATGGTGCGCCAGGAGGCCGACGGCACGCACGGGGACGAGAACGAGAACGAGGACGGGAACGAGGACGCGGGCGCGGACGGAGAGGCGAGGGTCGCATGAGGACGACACCCATGACGAGCAGCTTGCGCGCCGGGGTCCGACGCGGCGGCATCGAACTGCGGCACTTCCTACGCAACGGCAAGGAGTTGTTCGGCCACTTGACGAACGTCGTCGTCGCGCTGCTCGTCGCCGCCTTCCTCGGCGACGACGTGCCCGGCACCCGGATCCCGATGACCCATCTGGTGCTGGCGGGCTTCGCCGCCTACCTGCTGTTCCAGGTCGGACTGATCAACCTCCCGCAGACACTCGTGACCGAGCGGGAGGAGGGCGCCCTGCTGCGGCTGCGGGCCACGCCCGGCGGGATACCGGCCTACCTCGTCGCCAAATGCCTGTTGGTGGTCGTCGTGGCCGTCGGGACCCTGGCCCTGCTCCTGGCGGCCGGGGCGCTGCTGGTGGACGGGCCGCTGCCGAGGGGGCCGGGTGACTGGCTGACGCTGCTGTGGGTCACCACGCTCGGGCTGCTCGCCGTCGTACCGCTGGGCGCGGCCATCGGTGCCGTGCTGCCCAACCCCCGTGAGGCACTGGCGCTGATCATGCTGCCGACGATGGGGCTCCTGCTCACCTCCGGAGTGGTCTTCCCGATCACCATGCTGCCCGTTGCGGTCCAGCAGGTGGCCGCGGTCTTTCCGCTCAAGTGGATGGCGCAGGGCCTGCGTTCGGCGCTGCTCCCCGACTCGGCCCGGACCGCGGAGGTGGCCGGCTCCTGGGAACTCCCCCTGGTCGCCCTGGTGCTGACCGCCTGGGCGGTGTTCGGGTTCCTTCTCGCGGTACCTCTGCTGCGCCGCGCGGCCCGCCGCGAGTCCGGCTCACGCCTGTCCGCACGCCGCCGCCGGGCGGAACGAAGCGGCGCGTCGGCCGCCTAGCCGACGTGCGCTGCGCGGGGGGCGCGGAGGGCGTGCGTGTTGACATGTGCACGATTGGTTTCTATGGTCCGGACCAAGCTTCTGTATTCGGAACTGCGTTCTCATTCCTGAACGGAAACGTCTGAACGGAAGAGGTCATCGGATGCCACGGACCAGAACCGCCCTGCTCGGTGTACTCGCCCTGCTGGCCGGGCTGTTGAGCGTTCAGTTCACCGGCCCGGCTCCACGCGCGTCGGCCGCGCCGGCCGCCTTCACCCATCCCGGTGTGCTGGTGAGCCGGGGCCAGCTCGACCATGCCCGGTCGAAGGTGCAGGCGGGTCAGCGGCCGTGGAAGGCCGCCTACGACGCCATGATGGCCAGCTCCTACGCCTCGTTGTCGCGTGCCGCGAAACCGCGGCCCGTCGTTGAGTGCGGTTCGTCGTCCAACCCCAACAACGGCTGCACCGACGAGCGCCAGGACGCCATCGCGGCCTACACGCAGGCGCTCGCCTGGTACTTCACCCGGGACAGCCGGCACGCCAAGAAGTCGATCGAGATCATGGACGCCTGGTCCGCGACGATCAGGGACCACACCAACAGCAACGCCCCGCTGCAGACGGGCTGGGCGGGTTCCACCTGGCCGCGCGCCGCCGAGATCATCAAGTACACCTACGACGGCGGCTGGCCCGGCGCGGGCCGGTTCGCGACCATGCTGCGCGACGTGTACCTCCCCGAGGTGATCAACGGCGCGGCCACCAAGAACGGCAACTGGGAACTGGTCATGACCGAGGCGGCGCTGGGCATCTCCGTGTTCATCGAGGACCGCGCCGCCTACGACAAGGCCGTCCGCACCTACCTCGCCCGCGTGCCGGCGTACGTCTACCTGAACGGCGACGGTGACCTGCCCGAGCCGCCCGCGGGCAGCAGCATCGACACCAGCGCCGAGATCATCAAGTACTGGCAGGGGCAGAGCACCTTCACCGACGGCCTCGCCCAGGAGACCTGCCGCGACTTCGGGCACACCGGCTGGGGCATCGCCTCTATCGCGAACATCGCCGAGACCAGCCGGATCCAGGGCCAGGACCTCTACCCCAGGATCCAGGAACGGCTGCGCCGCGCCCTCGGCTTCCACACCTCCTACGAGAACGGCACCGCCGTACCCTCCTGGCTGTGCGGCGGCTCGGTCGCCAAGGGGCTCGGCCGCGTCACCGAGGTCGCCTTCAACGCCCTTCACCATCGCCTCGGCATCGCGATGTCCCACACCCAGAGGTACACCGAGGCGCGCAGGCCGTCGGGCACGGACAACTACTTCAACGCCTGGGCGACGCTCACCCACGCGGGCAACCCCAACTGAGGGCTGTGCGTCGGCGGTTGACGGTCGGTCGCCTCCCACGGGCGCCGGGTGGGGTGATCTACGCCTCACGGGCAACCCTCCCGGCGCGAACGGCATCTTGATCGGTGACGGGCGCCGCCCCGACTCCTTGGGGCGGCGTCGATTTTCGCTCCCTATACACGGCATGTATACGCAGAGTGTATAGAGCGCATCCACCGAAAGGGTTCCATGTACGGCAAGGCCTTCGCGCCCGAATACCAGGGCGCTCTGACCACCCTGTCCGTGAATTCCTCTCTCACCGAGGTACTGGCCGCCGGCACGCGGCAGTTGAGAGAGGCCGAGCGCGCCGGGGAACACGGCGAGGCGGCACGCTCCGGGCTCGCCGTGGCCGAGGCGCACCGCCGGCTGGGGCAGATCGGGGAGGCCGACCGGGCGTGGAAGGCGAGCTACCGTGCGGCCAGAGCGGTGGGGGACCAGGGAGCGATGGCGTGGGCTTTGTGGAGCGGCGGCACGCTGGCCCGGCAACGCGGCTCGTTCGCCCTGGCCCGGCGGCTGCTCGGGCTGGCGGCCGAGATGGGCAAGCGGGGCGGGGACGTCGTCGTGCGCGGCTACTCCCTCGCGGGACTGGCCGAGACGGGCAGGATCCAGGGCGACTACGAGGCCGTCGCCCAGTTGCACGAACAACTGCTGGCCGAGGCCCGTCGGCGGGGGGAGGCGCGGCACACGGTGTGGGCGCTGGAGGGCATCGCGCAGATCCACCGCCAGCGGGGGTCCTACGACAGTGCCTACGCGATGTTCGAAGAGGCGGCCGCGATAGCCGAGGGCGCCGACGACCGACGCGGGCATGCCTGGGCACTGCGCGGGCTCGCCGACATCGTCTCGGCACGGGACGGGGACGTCGAGCGGGCGCTCGCCCTGCTGTCGGAGGCGGAGGCCGTCTGCCGCGAGATGCGGCTCTCCAGCGCGCTGGCCTACAACCACAAGATGCGTGGCAACGTCCTCTACCGCGCGGGGCGTTACACCGAGGCGCGGGACACGTACGAGTTGGCGCTCGCGGAGTTCCGTGAGATGAGCGAGCCGCGTGGGGAAGCGCTGACCAGGCTGGGGTTGGCCAAGTCCCTCGCCCGGCTCGGCCGGAGCCGCGTCGAGACCGCTGCCGAACTGGACGATCTGGCAGGGGAGTTGGATCGGATCGGGCTACGGCACGCGCGGCAGATGGTGGCGCGGGCGCGGGAGGAACTCGGCCTGCGGGACCAGGCCGAAGTCGGTCCGGGCCGCCAGGCCGAGCGCACCGCGCGCGGCCAGGTGGGTCGCGAGGGCCTCGGCGAGCAGGCGGGTCTCGGCGACCGGGCGGGTCTCGGCGACGGGGCGGCTCGTCGCGCGCGGGCAGCCGATCGCGGTGTGCGGGCGGAGGTCGCACGGTGACCCCGGTCTCCTCGGCGGTGCGGGTGCCGACGGACGTCCCCCTCGTGCTGGAACGCTGCCGCGAGCTGGTGCGCCCGGCGCTGGTGGAGGCCGTCGGTCGGATGCACCCCTGGGTGGGCGAGATGGCCGCCTACTCCTTCGGCTGGTGCGAGGTGGGCGGCGCTCCCGTCACCGCGCCCGGGGGCAAGGGGGTGCGGCAGGCACTGGCCGTGCTCGGGGCCGAGGCGGTGGGCGCCGCCGGACGGACCGGGGCGCCCGCTGCGGTCGCGGTGGAGTTGGTGCACACCTTCTCGCTGCTGCACGACGACATCATGGACGGGGACGCGGCCCGCCGCCGTCGCCCCGCCGTGTGGAAGGCCTACGGCACGGGGCCCGCGGTCCTCGCGGGCGACGCCCTGTTCGCGCTGGCCGTCGAGACGCTCGCGGCCACCGAGGCGGGTGCCGCCGCGACCCGCGTACTGTCGGTGGCGCTCGGTGACCTGGTGCACGGGCAGGCGGAGGACCTGCTGTTCGCCGCGCGCCCCTGGACGGGGCCCGAACGGGTGCGGCCCGCGGAGTACCGGGCGATGGCCGAGCACAAGACCGGGGCGCTGCTCGGCAGTGCGGCCGCGCTCGGCGCGCTGCTCGGCGGTGGCCCGCCACCCGTCGTCTCGGCGCTCGACCGGGTCGGCCGCCGTCTCGGCCTGGCGTTCCAGATCGTCGACGACGTGCTGGGCATCTGGGGCGACCCCGACGTCACCGGCAAACCCGTGCACGGCGATCTCCGGCAACGCAAGAAGACCTTCCCCGTCCTCGCCGCGCTCGACTCCCCGTCCTCCGCGGCGCGGCGGCTGGCCGAGGTGCTGCGGTCGGGGGGCGACCCATGTGAGGCGGCCGAGCTCGTCGAGGCGGCGGGCGGCCGGACGGCGGCCCTGGACGAGGCACGGGCCCACATCGCCGCCGCGGAGGCCGCACTGGCCGACGTCTCGTCGGAGGGCGGGGCCGCGGACGAACTGCGGGCACTGTCGGGGTATCTGGTACGACGCGACCTCTGAGGAGCGGGTCGCCGCTTCCGCCGGCTTCCGTCGGTCCCCGGCCGGACAGGTGCGAACGCCTTCGCGTCGCATCCGTCCTGCCGGGGGCCCGGCTCAGCCACGCTGACCGCCGCGCCTTCTCGACATGTGACGGTTGACCGTGGGGATACGGGTACACGGGGCGGCATGACGCCGAGAGAAGACCACCTGCTGCCGCTGCCCGCCGTGCGGCAACTGCGCCGGATCCGCACCTTCTACGCGACGGCCGCCCTCCTGTGGGCGCTGTCCGCGCTCGCGGAAGGGTGGACGCGTCCCGGGAGCCGTCCCATGTGGGCGTCCGTGCTCCTTCTGGTGGTCTTCACCGGGCTGTTGTCCGTGACCTCCCTCTGGTTACGACGTCATCGGACCGCCGAGGCGGGCCAGACGGCGCGGCAGCGGGCCGCGGCCGCCGTCGGGGACGGTCCACAGGGTCTGACCCCTGACGCCCCATCGCTCCAGCAGCGCGTTGGCGGCGAGGAATCCGCTGGTGGCCGCCCGCTCCATGAGGGCGACCGGGAGACCGGTGCGGACCAGATCGCCGGCCACCACCAGAGCGGGGTCGCTGGTGCGCACCGTGGGCCGGTCGCCGTACCCGCCGACTGAGAACAGGGGGCAGTCGGCCCGCCACTCGTGCCGTTCGTCCAGCACCGTCGCCGCACGCGTCTCGGAGTACACCCGGTGCAACTGCTCCAGCAGGCGCTTCTGTTCGACGTCATGGGACGTGCGGTCCGACAGGGCGTAGGCGTGCAGCTCCACGACGGAACCGCCGGTGCGGGCGGCCCAGCGCGCGGCCTCGCCCTCCCAGCGTTCGAGCACGCTGACGTTGTCGAGCGTGCCGTAGCCGGCGGTGCCCAGGAAGCCGGGACGCTCGGCGGCGACGGGGCGGTCCAGCCACAGACGGGAGACCAGGAAGGGCGGCGCGCTCCGTAGCGCCGCCACCCGCTCGCGCCAGGCGGCGTCCGCCAGCCGCGGGGAGCCTTGCACCAGGGAACACAGGCCTCCCGTGTCCAGGGCCAGGACCACCGCGTCATAACGCCGTTCCTCCTGACCGGCGGCGACGAGGAAGCCGCCGTCGGGCATGGGTTCGACCGCCTCGACCGGGGTCCCGGTGCGCAGGTCTGCGCCGTGGCCGCGCAGATAGGCGGCGAGGGGGTCCCACAGGGCGGCGGGGAAGGGCTCGTCGGGGACGTCGAACAGGAGTCCTTCCGCCGAGCCGAGGAAGTAGATGTGGAACATGAGGACCATCTCGGCCGCGGACAGTTCGCGCGGATCGGCGAAGAAACTGCGGGAGAACACCTCGAACGCGAGGTGCTGCGCGGCCTCGGGAAAGCGGATCGCGTCGAGGAAGTCGCGCGCGCTGACGTCGTCGAGACGGGTGTGGACCTCGGGGACCCGCACGTCCAGGAGGGGCAGCGCGGCGACCGGGTTCATACGGAACAGGTCCCGGAGCCCGAAGGAGGGGCTCAGGGCGACGAATCCCAGCGCGCTCCACGGCGGGGTGCGCGGGACGCGGCGGAAACTGTCGTACATGCCGTCGGCGTGTCGCAGAGGGTAGTCCGGCAGGCCTCGCAGACGGGTGAGGCCGGGGTCGGTCCGCCGCAGCAGTCCGCGCAGGTTGTAGTACTGGCGGAAGAACGCGTGGAAGCCACGGCTCATGGTGACGGTGGTCCCGTCGGACAGCACGGTCGGCCGGCCGGCCAGGCGTCCGCCGAGGGTCGCTTCCCGTTCGTGGAGGGTGACCCGCACACCGCGTTCCGCGAGCGCCGTCGCGGCCGCCAGTCCGGCGATGCCGCCCCCGACGACCGCTGTCGTCGGAGGCCGGTCGCCCATGCAGCGCGGGGCGCCGGGCACCGGGTTCACCCTGCGGATCCGGCGGTCCCTGCCGGGCCTCAGCGGGTCGTTCCCCCGCCGGGCCCTCATCGGCCGTCCTTCGCCGTGGCCGACCGGCGGGCGACGATCGTGTGCGTGATGCCGGTCTGCCAGCCGGGCAGCGGCAGGGCCCGCACGGCTTCGAAGCCGTGGGAGCGGACCCGGGCGGCGAAGCCGTCGGCGGTGTCGAACTCCACCACGCTGCGCCACAGATGGCGGTAGAGGCCGCCGTCGCCGAGGACGGTCGCGACAGGCAGGACCAGACCGCGGCACACACCCGTCCACACGGCGCGGGCGACGGGCCGGCCGCTGAGTGTGTACTCGTGCACCGCCAGGCGGCCCCCGGGAGCCAGGACGTCGCGCACGGCCGACAGGACGGCGTCGGGATCGGTGACGTTCCGGAAGAGATAGGCGGCGAACACCGCGTCGAACGGCCCTTCCACACCGGCCTCGGCCAGCCGTTCGGCGGGCGCGTGTACGAAGCTCACCCCCTCGCGCCACTGCTTGCGGGCCGCGCGCTCCAGCATGCCCGCCGAGGCGTCCACGGCGGTGATCTCGGCCTCGGGGAGGACGGCGGCGAGCGCGGCGGTGGACGCGCCGGTCCCGCAGCCGAGGTCGAGGACACGCAGACCGGCCCTCCGCGTGGGGAGTCCGAGGCGGCGCGCCGAGCGGCGCAACTGGCCGTGATAGCCGGGATTCGCGGACACCAGCGTGTCGTAGCTGCGCGAGGCGTGGTCGAACGCGGCGGCCAGGTCCTCGTCGCGGAGCAGGGTCATGGGATCTCCTCGGTCGGGTGCGCGGAAGGTCGCGGTGCCGGTCATGGGCGACCGGGGTCGCGGTCGGGGAACGGCCCGCCGGAGAAAGGCTGCTCTGCCGGGGAGCGCCGCTCGGTGGAGAAGGGCTGCTCGGCGGGGGAGGGCGGCTCGGTGGAGGAGGGCGGCTCGGTGGAGGCGGGGTGTTCGGCGGGGACATGGGGCAGCCAGGACAACTCCGCCGCGGAGCGGAGCATCGGTAGCACGGGGGTGCGCAGGCCGAGGGCGAGATCCTCGTGGAGGCGGGTCTCCCCGTCCAGGAACCGCAGCAGCCGTTCCGCCGGAACCCGCGAGAACAGCCGGGTGAAGAACGCGGCGCCGTCGACGCGGCCGCTGTCCAACGCCCTCAGCAGCACCGCGTCCATCGCGCGCGAACGGGCCGTGTGGGCCGGCGGAGGCACCGGGTTCCGGCCCGCGCGGAGCGCGGCGGCGATCGCTCGGGTCTGCCGCTGGATCGCGGAGAAGGTGTAGCCCGTGGAGGGCCGCGTGGCGCCTCCCGCCGTACCGATGCGGAAGACCGAAGGGCCCGCCCGGCGGTCGAAACGGGCGTCGGTCATCGGGATGACCCCGCTCTCCGTCGCGACGACCTCGAAGCCGCGCAGCCCCAGCACGTCCTGGCTGTAGCGACGCAGCGCGGTGTCGTAGGCGTCGTGGGGCAGGACGGCTCGGGAGAACTCGGTGTACTCCACCAGGGCTCGGCGGCTGTCGGTGGGCAGGACATAGCCGAAGGCGAGCCCGCCCGGCGGCTGCGGTACCCGGAAGTCCATGAACTCCACCGTTTCGCTGTCGAACACCGGTCGTGGGGTGCGGACGAACCAGCCGCGGAAGTGCTGCAACAGGGTGGTGCGGGCGGGGGCAGGCTCCCGAGGGGCCGGGAGTCGAAGACCCAGCGGACGCGGACGGTCAGAGGGGTGCCCTGGCCGGACCGGGCGCGGATCTCGGCTCCCCCGGGGATGCCCTCCACCGTCTCGACGGCCGCTTCCAGTCGGCGGACCTCGTCGCCGCGGGCCAGTTCGCGGGTGACGAGTTCCTCGAAGTCGTCGGAGCGGAGCATCTTGTAGGCCAGGGGCGCGATGTCGTGCTGGAGGACCCGGCCCTCGGGGGTGCGCGTCCGCAGCCGCCGCCAGACGGCGCCGAGAGCCGCGTCGTACGGGCCGGGCCCCTTCTCCCAGAAGCACCAGGTGCGGCTCGGGGGACGCAGCGGGCCGGGAGGCGCGTCCAGCAGGATCACCGACAGGCGGGGTTCGCCGGGGGCGCGTCGTGACAGACGGTGGGCCAGGGACAGGCCGGCCGCCCCCGCGCCCACGATGGCCACATCGGCTTCCAGCATGTGCCGCTCCCTCCTCGTGGTGACCTTCCGCAAGCTTTCCGCCTCGGGAGCCGCCTCGGCGACAGGCTCGACGGACGGGGAGCGGTTCGCCCGGTCCCCGAACTCCAGATCGAACGCGTCGATTCCGCATCGATTCCGTGTCGATTCCGTGTCGACCGAACCGCATCGATTCCCGTGTGCCACATCGAGCCGCATCGATTCCCGAGTCACACCGAGGGGTCCAGGACGTCCAGGACGCCTTCCTCCCGCAGACGGTGACTCAGGCGCCGCAGCCCGCGCCGCGCATGGCTCTTGACGGTCCCCAGCGGCCAGCCGGTGACCTCGGCGATCTGCGTCTGCGTCAGGTCGTCGTAGAAGGCGAGGGTGAGCACCAGGCGCTGGGGGGCCGGGATCCGGGTGAACTCCCGGCCGATCAGGACCCGGTCGAGCACGGCGTCGGGCAGCGTGTCCGGGTGCACGGGCGCCTCGGTCAGGCGCGTCCCGGCAGCCGCCACGAGTTCGGCCCGTCGCGTCCGCGCCGCCAGGGCGTCGGCGATCTTGCGTCGGGTGATGCCGACGAGCCAGGCACCCAGGGGGCCGCGCTCCGGGACGTACCCGGCGCGTCCGCGCCAGGCGGCGAGGAACACCGACTGCCGGACGTCCTCCGCCTCCCGGGCGTCGCCGAGGGAGCGCCGGGCCAGGGTGAACACCAGGGGGCCCCACCGGTGGTACGCGGCGGTCAGGCTGCCCTCGTCCCCGGCGACGAAACCGGCGGCCAGGTCCTCGCCCGTGGGGAAGTCGTCCGCCGGGGTCCGGGGCGGTACGTCGGCGTGGGTGTGCCTGGTGGCCTGCTCTGCAGTCATGGCAGTCATGGCGTCTGCTCCTTGTGCGGGCTGTGGTCCGTCGGGTCCCACGGGGTGACGGACGGACTGCGGGGCACCCGTCCCGTTCGAACCGGCTCGTGCGCCGGCTGCTGCGACTCCTCCACCCTGCGAGGACGGACCGAAGGGAGACAACTTGCATCGCCTGTGCAGCGCTTTGTGCCGTGCCGCGTCGCTTCGCACCGCGTCGCTTCGCAGCGCTTCGCGTCCCTTCACATCGCTTCGGCAGCGCGCCGCGCTGTCGTGTGCGCCGGGCGCGCCGGGCGCGCCGGGCGCTCAGCGCGAAGCGGCCGCACTTTTCACTCCTTCGGCGCATCCGTGCGCGCCTCTGCCACGGAAGGCGTTGAAGCAGACACCGCTGTTGCCGGCGACGGAAGGAACCCTGATGGGCCCCAGCGACGCGAAGGATCACCCCGCGGCAGCGTCACCGCCCGGATCCGGTGAGGAGGACCCCTCACCCATGCCGGCGGACGCGTGCGGGCCACACGCCGTCGACCGCGGGCCGCACGCCGTCGACCGCGACGTCCCCGGGGCCGTACGACGGGTGCTGGAGGGTCTGCTGGCGGAGCGCACCGAGCGGGCCGCCGCGCTCGACCCGGTCTTCGCGGGGGATCTGGCCGAGCGGGTCGCACGCTTCGCCCTGGACGGAGGCAAGCTCATGCGGCCGCGCTTCGTCTGGTGGGCCCTGCGCGCGTGCGGGGGAGGGGCCGCCGAGACGGAGGCCGCCCTGCGGATCGGCGCCGCGCTCGAACTCATCCAGACCTGCGCGCTGGTCCACGACGACGTCATGGACGGCTCCCGGCTGCGCCGAGGCCGACTCGCCCTGCACGCCGACATCGCCGCGCAGTACGCCGACGTCACGGAGCCGGTCCACGGGACGCGTTTCGGAGAGGCCGCGGCCATCCTCGCCGGCGATCTGGCCCTGGCCTGGGCGGACGACATCGTGGCGGCGACCAGGGCGACACCGGCCGCCGAGCACGCCGTGCGCGAGCTGTGGAGCACCATGCGCACCGAGATGGTGGCCGGTCAGTACCTGGACATCCAGGGCCAGGCGACCTCCTCCAGGTCCCTGGCCCGCGCGATCCGCGCCGCCTGCCTGAAGAGCGCCCTGTACTCGGTGGAGCGCCCCCTGGCACTCGGGGCGGCGCTGGCGGGCGCGGACGCTGCGCGGACCCGCGCCCTGTGCTCGGCCGGGCGCTGCGTCGGCATCGCCTTCCAGCTCCGGGACGACCTCGGCGACGTCTTCGGCGGTCCCCGGCACGTCGGCAAACCCACCGGGGGCGACATCCGGGCCGGCAAGCCCACCTACCTGGTCGCCGTGGCACAGGCCCGGGCCGAGGTGGCCGACGACCGCCACGCCCTCGCCGTACTGGGGCGGTCCCTCGGCCGGGCCGATCTGCCGGAGCACCGTCTCGCCGAGGTCCGCGACGTCCTGGTCCGCACCGGCGCGCGCGACATCGTCGAGGCGAAGATCGAGCGCCTCGTCGCCCAGGGCCTGCGTCACCTGGAATCCGCCCCGCTGGAGGCGGAGGGCCGACTGCGGCTGCGGGACCTGCTGCACACCGCGGCCGGCGCCCCGTCACCGCCGCCTCCCTCCTCCGGCGCCCATGGCCCCCTGGACGGCGTGCCCGTCTCGCTGCTGCTGGGCGCCGTCGAAGGGGCCGCCCGATGACCAGGACCGTTCCCGGGCGCACGGACCACGTGGTGGTCGTCGGCGCCGGACTCTCCGGCCTGGCGGCCACCCTGCACCTGCTCGGAGCCGGCCGCCGGGTCACCCTCGTCGAGCGTGACCCGCTGCCCGGCGGTCGCGCCGGACGCCTGGAGCGCGGCGGCTATCGCATCGACACCGGCCCCACCGTGCTGACCATGCCCGAGCTCGCCGACGAGGCATTCGCCGCGGTCGGCGCGACCCTGCGCGACCGCGTCGACCTCATCCCCCTGCACCCGGCCTACCGGGCCCTGTTCGCCGACGGCAGCGGCCTCGACGTCCACACCGACGCCGACGCCATGGAGGCGGAGGTCGAACGCTTCGCGGGCGCCGAGGAGGCCGCGGGCTACCGGCGGCTGCGCGGCTGGCTGGAGCGGCTGTACCGGGCGCAGATGAGACGCTTCATCGACACCAACTTCGACTCCCCCTTCCAGCTGCTCACCCCGGACCTCGCGCGGCTCGCCGCGCTCGGCGGCTTCGGACGGCTGGACGCCGGCATCGGCCGCCATCTGCGCGACGAACGCCTGCGCCGGGTCTTCTCCTTCCAGGCGCTCTACGCCGGCGTCCCGCCCGCGCGTGCCCTCGCCGCCTACGCCGTGATCGCCTACATGGACACCGTGGCCGGCGTGTACTTCCCCCGCGGCGGGATGCACGCCCTGCCGCAGGCCATGGCGGACGCCGCCGCCGAAGCGGGCGCGGACCTGCGGTTCGGGCGGGACGTCACCCGGCTGGAACGCTCCGGCGACCGCGTCACCGCCGTGGTCACCGCACACGAGCGCATCCCGTGCGACGCCGTCGTCCTCACCCCCGATCTGCCCGTCGCCTACGCCCTGCTGGGCCGCCCGCCGCGCCGCCCGCTGCGGATCAGACACGCGCCGTCGGCCGTCGTCCTGCACGCCGGCACCGACCGGACCTGGCCCCGACTCGCCCACCACACCCTGTCCTTCGGCACCGCGTGGCGACGCACCTTCGACGAACTCACCCGCACCGGAAGCCTGATGAGCGACCCGTCCCTGCTGATCACCCGCCCGACCGCCACCGACCCGACGCTCGCCCCGCCCGGCCACCACCTGCACTACATCCTCGCGCCCTGTCCCAACACCGACATCGGACCGGACGCCGCCGCGTGGGGCGACCTGGCTCCCCGCTACCGCGACAGCATCCTGCGGGAGCTGGAACGCCGCGGCTTCGACGGCCTCGCCGACGCCGTCGAGGAGCAGGCGCTCGTCACCCCGGCCGACTGGCACGCCCAGGGCCACGCGGCGGGCACCCCCTTCTCGGCCGCCCACACCTTCGCGCAGACCGGCCCGTTCCGGCCGCGCAACCTCGTCCGCGGCACCGCCAACGCCGTACTCGCCGGCTGCGGCACCACCCCCGGCGTGGGCGTGCCGACCGTCCTGCTGTCCGGCAAGCTCGCCGCCGCCCGCATCACCGGCCGACACGCGCCCCCCGTCCCCAGGCGTCGGCGCACCGCGTCGGCCGCACCGGAAGGAACCCCCTCATGACCGCCCGCGAACTCGACGCGGCGGGCATCACCGAGCCGGTGCTGCGCGACGCCTACGCCCGCTGCCGCCGCCTCAACGCCCGGCACGGCAGGACCTACTTCCTCGCCACCCGGCTGCTGCCCGTGGAACGCCGCCCTGCCGTGCACGCGCTCTACGGCTTCGCCCGCTGGGCCGACGACATCGTCGACTCCCTGGACACCGACGCGCCCGCGCACCGCCGCGCGGCGGACCTCGCGCTCCTCCACGAACGGCTGGAACGAGGACTGCGCGACGCCCACGCCCGAACGGACGGCCACGCCCTGACCGACGGCCACGGCATCAGTGACGTCATCGGTGACGGCGTCGGCGTCGGCGACGGTGACGAGCCGGTCGTCCTCGCGCTCGCCGACACGGCCCGCCGGTACGCCATCGACCACCGGCACTTCAGCGACTTCATGGCCTCCATGCGCAGCGACCTGGAGGTCACCGACTACCCGACCTACGACGACCTGCGCACCTACATGCACGGCTCCGCCGCCGTGATCGGGCTGCAGATGCTGCCGATCCTCGGCACGGTGGTCCCGCGCGAGGAGGCCGCCCCGCACGCCGCCGCCCTCGGGGTGGCCTTCCAACTGACCAACTTCCTGCGGGACGTCGGCGAGGACCTCGACCGCGGCCGCCTCTATCTGCCCGCCGACCTGCTGAGCGCGCACGGAACGGACCGGGAACTGCTGTCGTGGAGCCGCCGCACCGGCCGGCGCGACCGGCGGATCACCGAGGCACTGCGTGCCTTCGAGGACCTCACCCGTGGCGTCTACCGCGAGGCGGCCCCGGGCCTCGCCCTGCTCGACCCCGTCTCACGCCCCTGCATCCGCACCGCGTTCGTGCTGTACGGGGGCATCCTGGACGCCGTCGCTCGCGACGGCTACGCCGTGCTGCACCGCCGCGCCGTGGTCCCCCGCCGACGGCGCGCAGCGGTGGCCGTCGACGGACTCGTACGCCTGACGGCGGCACGGGCGGCGGCGGCACGGGCGGCGCGCGCCGGGGCACGGCGGCCGGGACCGCGCCCGCCGGACACCGCGCCCGCCGCCGGACATGAGCCGACCGCCGTCACCGCCCCGCCCACCCGCTCCACGAGGAGGTCGCGTGAGCCCCCGACGCCCCGACCGCGGCCGCCGCCGGTATCCCCTGTCCCTGAACCGCGACACGGTGCCCTGGGAACGTCAGCGGCCGACCTGGCGCGAGGCCCGCCCGGCCGTGATCGCCGAGGCCCTCAAACGCGCGCAGGCCCGCCCGTCGGGCAACTGGTACGTCGTCGGCGCGACCCGGGACATCCGGGACGACCGTCCGCTCGCCCGGACGATCGCGGGCCGGGAGATCGTCGTCTGGCGTGCCGCGGACGGCCGTCTGGTCGCCGGGCCCGGCGTCTGCCCCCACCTGGGCGCGCCGCTGAAGGACAGCCCGGTGCGCTGCGGCACCCTCCTGTGCCACTGGCACGGACTCGCCCTGTCCGGCGGCCCGTTCGCGGGCTGGGAGCCGCTGCCCGCGTACGACGACGGTGTGCTGGTCTGGGTACGCCTGGACGACGTGGGCGGCGAGTCGCCTCTCGAAGCACCCGTGGTGCCGGTACGGCCGGACAGCGCGGCCGCGCTGTCGGCGGTCTACGTCGCCGTCGGCGTCTGCGAGCCGGAGGACGTGGTCGCCAACCGGCTGGATCCGTGGCACGGCGCCTGGTTCCACCCGTACTCCTTCGTCGACCTGACCGTCGTCGACGCGCCCGCCGGGGAGGAGGACGGGTTCACGGTCGACGTGTCCTTCAGGCTCACCGGGCGACTCGTCGTGCCGGTGCGGGCGGTGTTCACCGCGCCCGAGCCGCGCACGGTCGTCATGCGGATCACCGAGGGCGAGGGCGAGGGCTCGGTGGTGGAGACCCATGCGACACCGCTCGCTCCCGACGACCGGGGCCGGCCCCGGACAGCCGTCGTGGAGGCCGTCGTGGCCGCCTCGGACCGGCCCGGGTTCGCCCTGGCCCGCAAGGCGGCGCCGCTGCTGCGACCGCTCGTACGGGCTGCCGCGGGCCGCCTGTGGCGCGACGACCTCGCCTACGCGGAGCGGCGCTGGCACCTGCGTTCCACGGGCCGCTTCCCCGGGTGACGAGAAGCGGGTGACGACGGAGGGCTGCCGCGATCGCGAACTCCGTGAGCGCATCCGTTCGACCATGTTCGCCGGAAGACAGGCAGTGCGGGAGCCCGTGACCCGCACGGCCCGTGGCTGACACGCGGGCCGTGGCCCATGCGGCCCGTGGCGCACGCAGGGTGTGGAAGGAGGCAAACCATGGCGCAACGTCCCACGCCCGGCTTCCTCGCCCCCGCGCCCGAGCAGGTCGCCGAACTGCCCCGCCACCGGGTGACGACGGGCTTCCTCGCGCGCAGGCTCGGCGTGTCACCGACGACGCTGCGCTCCTGGGACCGCCGGTACGGCCTGGGGCCCGCCGTACGGGCCGAGGGCCGCCAGCGCCGCTGGTCGCCCGAGGACGTGGCGATGCTCCAGGAGATGTGCCGGCTGACGGCCACGGGAGTGCCTCCGGCGGAGGCCGCCCGTGCCGCCATGGAGCGGGCGAGGGGGCAGGTCGGTGAGGTGCCCCGCTCGACCGTCGTGCCCCCGGCCGCGCGGCCGGGGGACGTCGGCGTTCCCGCACCCGCTGCCCCGGCCGTCCGGGCGCGGCGTGGGCACCCCCCGGCCTCCGCCCTGCCCCTGGGCGACGTACGCCAGGAATGCCGGGGCCTGGCCCGTGCCGCCGTCCGGCTGGACGCGGCGGCTGTCCAGGAACAACTCCTGGCCGTCGTAGGCGCCTACGGGCTCGTCGTGGCGTGGGAAGAGGTGATGGCGCCCACTCTGCGGGCGGTCGGCCGCAAGTGGGAGTCCTCCGGCGACCGGTACGTGGAGGTCGAGCACCTGCTGTCCTGGTACATCTCCACCACGCTGCGGCACATGTACCTCTCGACGCCGGGACCGGCGGGGGAGGCCGCGCCCGTCCTGCTGGCCTGTCTCCCCGACGAGCACCACACGCTGCCGCTGGAGGCGCTCGCCGCCGCGCTGGCGGAGCGGCGTGTCCCGGTGCTGATGCTCGGCGGAGCGGTCCCGGCCGAGGCAATGGACGCGGCCGTACGACGTGTCGCCCCGGCCGCGGTCGCCCTGTGGGCCCAGTCGCGGGCCACCGCCGGCCTGGCGCTGGCCCAGCACATCGCCGCGACCCGCTGGGGGATCCGCGGCGCGCGCAGACAGAGCCCCGTCCTTCTGTGCGGCCCCGGCTGGGGCCGCCGCACTCCGGAGGAACTGCCGCGGCCGTCCGGACTGCAGGACGCGGTGACCATGCTGGTGCCGCTCTCCGCGTCGACGCGACCGTAGGGGCGCGACCGTGACGGGCGCGGCCGGGAGGCCGGATGCCGAAAGGGCGCGCCCGAACACCGAGCGAGAGCGCCCGCCGGGAAGCAAAGCGTCAGCCGCACATCAACACACATCAACCGCGCTTCAGTTCCCGGTCCCGTCGCGACGGCAGTACAGGAACAGATGGGGCTCGGGCCCGGCGTCGGGGTGGTCCGGCGTGAACACGGCGCTGTGCCGGGACAGGACCGTCAGTCCCGCCGCCTCCACCATGCCGACGACGCCCTCCTCGGCGAAGCTGGTCGCGCGGACCGGCAGGCCCATGAAGAGCACCTCGACGTCCTCCACGTCCGCGGGCACGGTGGCCAGCACCAGATGCCCGCCCGGCCTGAGGGCGCGGGCCAGACGCCGCGTCAGCGCCGTCTGCTCGGCGCGCGTCATCTGCAGCAGCGAGAAGAACACGCACACGCCGTCGAAGGAGTCCGCGTCGAGGGGGAGGTCCCGGATGTCGCCGTGCCGGAACTCGGCTTCGGGGACCTGACGGGCGGCGAGTTCCACCATGACGGGGGAGACGTCGACGCCCAGCACCCAGTGGCCCGCCTCGACCAGCGCGGCCGCCGTGGGCCGGCCCGTGCCGCTGCCCACGTCCAGCGTCCGCGCCGCCGGCGGCAGCCGCTCGATCAGCCAGCCCAGCGCGGACAGATGGGCGGGAGCACGCGCGAACGCCTTCTCGTAGGAGGGACCCAGCGCGTCGAACAGCGCGGCGGCGGGCGGCCGTTGGTCCTCTTGCCTCACATCGACGTCCCTTCGCTCGTCGACCCGTATGGTCGCACCCGCGGGACACACGCCACAACGGCCGCCCGGTGCGCGTGCGTCACGGCGGGCCGGGCAGGGGAGAATGAGGACCGTACTCGGAGGACCGTACTCAACGGCCCTCGACGGTCGAGCTTTGCGGAGGAGCGGGGAAATGCAGGACGCGCGAGCGGGGCAGGTCGCCGGGCCCGAGGACCTCATCGACGTGGCCCGTCTGGTCACTGCGTACTACGCGCTGCGGCCGGACCCCGCCGAGCCCGGACAGCGGGTGGCCTTCGGCACCTCGGGACACCGCGGCTCGTCCCTCGCGGCGGCGTTCAACGAGGACCACATCGCGGCCACCAGCCAGGCCATCTGCGAGTACCGCGCCGCCCAGGGCACCGACGGCCCCCTCTTCCTCGGCGCCGACACCCACGCCCTGTCCGAGCCCGCGCGGATCACGGCCCTGGAGGTGTTCGCCGCCAACGACGTGACCGTCCTCATCGACCAGACCGACGGCTACACGCCCACCCCGGCGGTCTCGCTCGCCATCCTCACCCACAACCGCGGCCGTACGTCCGGTCTCGCCGACGGCGTGGTCGTCACGCCCTCGCACAACCCGCCCGCCGACGGAGGCTTCAAGTACAACCCGCCGAGCGGCGGGCCGGCCGGCTCGGAGGCGACCTCCTGGATCCAGGACCGCGCCAACGACATCATCGCGGCCGGCCTGAAGGACGTACGGCGGGTCCCCTACGCCCGCGCCCTGGCGGCCCCCGGCACCGGCCGGTACGACTTCCTCGGCGCCTACGTGGCGGACCTCCCCGAGGTGCTGGACCTGGAGGCGATCCGGTCCGCCGGCGTACGGATCGGCGCCGATCCGCTGGGTGGCGCCTCGGTCGCCTACTGGGGCCGCATCGCCGAACAGCACGGGCTCGACCTGACGGTGGTCAACCCGCTCACCGACCCCACCTGGCGCTTCATGACGCTGGACTGGGACGGCAAGATCCGGATGGACTGTTCCTCGCCGTACGCCATGGCCTCCCTCATCGAGCGGCGCGACCGGTTCGACATCGCCACCGGCAACGACGCCGACGCCGACCGGCACGGCATCGTCACGCCGGACGGGGGCCTGATGAACCCCAACCACTATCTGGCCGTGGCGATCTCGTACCTCTTCTCGCACCGGCAGCAGTGGCCCGCGGGCGCCGGCGTCGGCAAGACCCTGGTGTCGTCCGGCATGATCGACCGGGTCGCGGCGGACGTCGGCCGCCCACTGGTCGAAGTCCCGGTCGGCTTCAAGTGGTTCGTGGACGGACTGTCCGACGGCACGCTCGGCTTCGGCGGCGAGGAGTCGGCCGGCGCGTCCTTCCTGCGCCGCGACGGCTCGGTGTGGACCACGGACAAGGACGGCATCGTCCTGGCGCTGCTCGCCTCCGAGATCACGGCCGTCACCGGCAGGACCCCCTCGCGGCACTACACCGAGCTGACCGACCGCTTCGGCGCCCCCGCCTACGCGCGCGTCGACGCCCCGGCGTCCCGCGAGGAGAAGGCGCTGCTGGCCAAGTTGTCCCCGCGCCAGGTCACCGCCGACACCCTCGCCGGTGACCCGGTGACATCGGTCCTCACCGAGGCCCCGGGCAACAGCGCCGCTCTCGGCGGCATCAAGGTCTCCACCGCCAACGCCTGGTTCGCGGCCCGCCCCTCGGGCACGGAGGACGTCTACAAGATCTACGGGGAGTCCTTCCTCGGCCCGGACCATCTGGCCCGGGTCCAGGAGGAGGCCCGGTCCGTGGTGCTCACGGCCCTGGGCGGCTGACGCCCGACCCTTCACGTGGCGTGAGACCGGTGGCGGGCACCCGGGCATCCGCGGGGTGCCCGCGTCCGCGACGAGCCAGTCCGAAGCATCGCCCGCTACACCCACGGCCATCGCCGAACGCCATGGCGTCCGCGTCCACTTCTTGGCCGCGTACGGCGGGTTCTTCACCCTCCGCGCTGGTGCAGACGGCCCCGAGGGGCTCCCCGCCGAGCCCTGGCGGGCCATCGCCCGAGCCGACTCGCTCGTCGTCGACCCGCACAAGCACGGACTCCAGCCCTACGGCTGCGGCGCCGTCCTCTTCCGCGCCCCCGAGGTCGGCCGCTTCTACCTCCACGACTCGCCGTACACCTGCTTCACCTCCGCCGAACTCCACCTCGGCGAGATCAGCCCGGAATGCTCACGCGCCTGCGCCTCCGCCGCCGCCCTGTTGCTCACCCTCCAACTGCTCCCGCCCACGGCCGACGGTCTCGGTCAGTTCCTCGCGGCAGGCCGGCGCGCCGCACGGAAGTGGGCCCGGCTCATCGATGCTTCCGAGTACCTGACACTCCACCAACAGCCCGAACCGGACATCGTCAGTCACTTCCCGAACGTCGAACCGGCCACTTCGACCGCTGTCGACTCCGCATCCGCGCGCATCCTCGCCGACAGGGCGCGCGTCCTGCGCAGCGTCCTGATGAAGCCGGAGTCCGAACAGCACGTGGAGGAGTCGCACCTCAGGGTCGGGCAACGCACCGAGGCCCGCTGAGCGGTCCGCCGTTCGTGGGCCATGCCCCGCCGGAGAGCAAGCGGAAATCCGGACCGGCCGAATAGGCAGGGTTACCCCGAGTCAATAACAGAGCGGCTGATCTGAGGCTGTTTGGCATGTCCTCGACCGGCCTAGGTTCGCTGTGCCCCGCACATCGACCGGCCATGTCGGTCATGCCGTCAGAAGTACGCACTCCACTCCCGAGTGCGCCCTCCCACGATCTTCGAAGGAGCTACTTCGTGCGCAGTCTCAGACACGCGATACTTCCGCTGGCCGCGGCCACCGTCCTCACGCTGATAGGTACGGCAACGACAGCCGAGGCGGCCCCCGCCCCGGCGCAGACCCGCACCCAGACCGAGCGCGCCGCCGGTGATCCCACCACCGCCGGGAGCGGTGCGACCAGTGCCGGCCGGACCGCGCGTCTGTCGAGCGGGGACCCGGTCGACTCGGCCCAGGACATCGCCGCGCTGGAGCGCTACTGGACACCGGAACGGATGGCGAAGGCCGTCTCGCTCGACAGAACGCCCGCGCCCTCCGGCGCCGCCACCATGAAGGCCGGCCCCACCGGGAAACCGGGCACGATCCCGTCCGCCCCCGCTCGTTCCGGCCAGGCGGCCCCGCGCATCAACGAATCCGCCGCGGTGGGCAAGGTGTTCT
The DNA here is from genome assembly GCF_020982545.1 of Streptomyces sp. MNU76. Taxonomy (GTDB): domain Bacteria; phylum Actinomycetota; class Actinomycetes; order Streptomycetales; family Streptomycetaceae; genus Streptomyces. The sequence continues at coordinate 44,022 of NZ_JAJKLK010000029.1, forward strand.
TCACCAACCCCAGCAACGGTGGCACGTACGCGTGTTCGGCGAGCGCCCTGAACAGCGGTTCGAAACAGATGGTGGTCACGGCCGGGCACTGCGTCCACGGCGGCAGCGGCGGCACCTGGATGACGAACTGGGTCTATGTGCCGCGCTACCGCTCCGGGGCCCGCCCGTTCGGCACCTTCGCCGCCAAGCAGATGCGCACGTTCAACGCCTGGATCAACAGCAGCGACCTCAGGCGGGACGTGGCCATGGTGACCACGTGGCCCCTCAACGGCAACAAGATCGTCAATGTCACCGGCGGCCACGGGATGAGCTGGAACTTCTCGCGCACGCAGCCCGTCACCATCCTCGGCTACCCGGGGAACTTCGACAGCGGCGAGATCCAGTGGGCCTGCACGGGCACGACACGGGCGGCCAGTGACAACGGCATCGAGCTCCAGTGCAACTTCGGCGGCGGCTCCAGCGGTGGACCATGGCTGCGTGAGTTCAACGACTCCAACGGCCTCGGATCGGTCAACGGCGTGATGAGCACCGTCACCTCGACCGGCTGGAACGAGGCCGCCTACTTCGACGACGCGGTCAAGGCGATGTACGACGCCCAGGGCAACGTCACCTGAAGCACCGCACCTGAAGCACCGCACCTGAAGGACCTGAAGCACCTGACAGGAACAGGAGGCAGCCATGCGTCGTAGCGCTACGAGCCGTTGGGTGGCGGCCGCCGCCGTTGTCGCGGCCGTCGTGGTGGCGGTGGCCGCCTGGCGCACCGCGGCCACCGCCTCGGAACCCGCGTCGCAGCCGGACTCCGGCAGCACGGCCCACGAGACACGGCAGGGGCCGGAGAAGGTCCGGCAGTACTGGACGCCCGAGCGGATGAGGGAAGCCGAGGGCGCGCCCATGCCGAAGCGCGACTGACGGGCGAGCACCCGCCGGAAGCACGGCTCCCGGGGGCGTGGGAGACCCCCACGCCCCCGGGAGCCGTGTCAGTCCGCCGCGGGGTGCACCCGGGTCACCTTGCCGTCGGTGTCGGCCTCCAGGTAGCCGGACTGGTTGTACTCGTCGCTCAGGTACACGGCCATTCCGGCCGGGGTGTCGAAGATGTCGTTGGGCTGCCTGACCAGCAGATAACGATTCTCCGGATCGGGAACGTTGAGCTTCTTCTCCGCCTCCTTCAACAGGACGGGAACCTTGTCCCAGTTGAAGTCGTCGAGGTTGACGGGCTGTTCGCCACCGGCGAGCGTGCCCTTGATGATGCCCTTCTCCACGCCCCGCCCCGGGCGGTAGGTGTAGGAGTCGTACTTCGTGTCACTGTCCTCGACCATGAGCTGGGCCGACACGTAGTCCGGGTAGACGGAGAAGTCCCCGTACCTGTCGCGGCCGGTCTCCTTCTCGAACGCCTTGATCGCCGTGCGGATGCCGTCGGGGGTCAGCATGCCGCCGGCTGCCACGTCGCCCGACTGCTGGGTGTCCTGGTCGTCCTCGGTCGGTGACGCGTCGTCGGACGGTGAGGCGGACGACTTCGATCTCGACTTCGAGTCCGAGGTGGAGGTGGTCGGCGCGGCCTTCGCGTTCGTGTCGCGGGCGTCGTCCAGGGGCAGCAGCCACCACAGCAGGACCAGGACACCGGCGAGCGACACTCCCGACAGGCTCAGCAGGACCGCGAGACGAGGCCCCTGTCGCCGTACCTCCTTCACGGGCGCGGTCGTCGGCTGGTACGGCCCCGCGCCCGGCAGCGACTGGACCAGCGGCGCGTGGCCCAGTGGTGACTGAACGGGCGGCGAGTGGTGGGGCGGTGACTGAACGAGTGGTGTGTGGACGGGTGGTGACTGGATTGGGGGTGACTGGGCGGGCGGCGGACCGAAGCCCGCGGAGGTGACCCGTGTGGTGCCGGAAGCGCCCGGCCCGACCCCGGTGCCGGGAGTCGGCGGATTCAGCGGATACGACGTCGGTTCGTCCCAGACGGGCGGGGTGGCGGGCGCGGGGGCCGTCCCCGACTCGACCTCGGCGAGTCGCGCGTCCAGTACGGCCGCGGACGGCCGCGCCGCCGGATCGCGCACGAGCACGCTCATCAGGACGTCGCCCAGCGCGCCGGCGCGCACCGGGGGTGCCACGTCGTCGTTGAGGACCGCAGCGAGCGTGGCCAGGGTGGAGCCCCGGCGCAGCGGGTGGTGTCCCTCCACGGCGGCGTACAGCATCATCGCCAGCGACCACAGGTCGGAGGCGGCCCCGCCCTCGTGCCCCGATATGCGTTCCGGTGCCATGAAGTCGGGCGTGCCGATGACGGAGCCGGTGGCGGTGAGGCCGCTCGTCTCGCGGATCGCGGCGATACCGAAGTCGGTCAGGACGGGGCGCCCGTCGGGGCGCAGCAGGACGTTGGCGGGCTTGACGTCACGGTGCTGGATCCCGGCGTCGTGCGCGGCGGTCAGCGCGCCCAGGACCTGACGGCCGATCCGCGCGGCCTCGGCCGGCGGCATCGGGCCCTGGGCCAGCCGGTCGGCCAGCGAGCCGCCGCTGACCAGTTCCATCACGATCCACGGGTAGGTGCCGTCGCCGCCGTCGACGATGTGGTGGATGGTGACGACGTTCGGATGGTCGATACGGGCCAGTGCCCTGGCCTCCCGCAGCACCCGTTCCCGTAGCGTCCGCGCGCCGTCCGGGTCGTACTCGGCGAGGTCCCGGTCGGGCGGGCGGACCTCCTTGACCGCCACGAGCCGGTGCAGCACCAGGTCCCGGGCCCGCCAGACCGTCCCCATCCCGCCCCCGCCGAGGCGGGTCTCCAACTCGAAGCGCCCGTCGACGACTCGTCTGACGGGGCCTCTGTCGTCCTCGTTCATGGGCGGGAGCATAGTTGGCGCGACCGACAGCCCTGTCGACCCCCGGGGTCCGGTCTCGCGGGAGACCCGGAGGTGACGCGGTCAGCGCATGCCCGCCGCGTCGAGCAGCGTGGTCACCGTCGGCTCGACGAGGCCCGTGAGGGTGTCCGCTCCGATGCCCGCGCGGGCTGCGGCGCCGTCGAAGAACAGGCTGAGCTGCCGGGCCAGCAGGTCGGGGGCGTTCGCCCCGCCCCGCTCGGCCTCGGCGCGGAAGAAGCCGGTCAGGTTCTGCTTGACCTGCCGGGCGACACGGCTGGCGGGATGGTTCCGGTCCTTGAGCTCGATCTGGGCGGCCAGGTAGGGGCAGCCGTGGAACTCGGGCGTTCCCGACTGCGCTTCCATCTGCCGGAAGACGTGCAGGATCCGTTCCCGGGGAGGCCGGTCGTCCTCCGTCGCGGGCAGGAGTGCCGCCACGTAGCGGGCGGTGCGCTGCTCCAGGCTCGCCGCCAGAAGTTCGTCCTTGCTCTCGAACAGCTGGTACATGGAGCGCTTCGACACCCCCGCCGCCCTGCACAGGGCCTCGACGCCGATGCCGACGCCCTCTCGGTAGGTGAGGGTGGCCGCCGCGCTGAGCAGCCGCTCCCGGGGACTTGGCTTCGCCTCGGTGGTCATACCGCGAGGCTAACGCGCTCCACGCCGAAAGAAAACTGATCGGTTTCCAGCGGGTCCCGTGCCCTCGCGCCCATCGTGCCCCTCGTGCCCCGCACCCCCATGCCCCGTGCCTCTGTGGCGGATCGGCACCCCCGGCCTTGCGCCTGGAAACCGATCGGTTTACGATGAGGGAAACCGATCGGTTTCCCATTCTCCGGAGGTAGTCATGACCGCATTGAAGGGCGCACACGTCTTCGTCACCGGCGGCAGCCGCGGCATAGGCAGGGCGCTGGTGGAGGAGCTGTACGCGCGCGGCGCCGGCAAGGTCTACGCCACGGCCCGCGACCCGCGCACCGTGACGCATCCCGACGCGGTCCCCGTGGCGCTGGAGGTCACCGACCCCGCCTCCGTGGCGGCCGCCGCCGCACGGGCGGAGGACGTCACCGTGCTGATCAACAACGCCGGAGCCTCGGTCGGCGCGTCCTTCCTCGACTCCCCGGTCGACGACGTGCGCCGGGAGTTCGAGACCAATTTCTACGGCCCGCTCCTCCTCACCCGGGCCTTCGCACCCGTCATCGAGCGCAACGGAGGCGGCCACCTCCTCAACGTCCACTCCGTGCTCTCCTGGCTGGCTCTCGGCGGCTCGTACAGCGCCTCCAAGGCCGCCCTGTGGTCGCAGACCAACTCCCTGCGCCTGGAGCTCCAGCCGCGCGGCATCGCCGTCACCGGACTGCACGTGGGGTACGTGGACACCGACCTGGCGGCCCGCGTCGACGCGCCCAAGTCCGACCCCCGTGACGTCGCGGCACTGGCCCTCGACGGGGTCGAGGCGGGCGCGTACGAGGTGCTCGCCGACGACATCTCGCGGCAGGTCAAGGCGGGCCTGTCCGGTGACCTGGCCGGGCAGTACGCCCAGCTGGCCGAGTAGGAGAGGAGACGGCGAGATGCCCGTACGGGAGCCAGGTCCCACGATCCACGTCCCCGGGACCACGAGCCACACCATCGCCCCGCGAGCGGAACTCCGGGGCCGCGAGGGGACACTGCGCTACCTGAAGGCGGGCTCCGGGGCCCCTCTGGTCCTGCTGCACACCGTGCGCACCCAGGCCGAGCACTTCCGGCACCTCATCCCGTCGATCGTGGACCGGTACACCGTGTACGCCCTGGACCTGCCCGGGATGGGCTACTCCGAGATCGTGCCCGGCGCGTCGTACGACGAGCCGGCGATGCGCGCGGGCGTCGAGCGGCTCCTGACCGAACTCGACCTCCAGGACGTGACGTTGGTCGGAGAGTCCATGGGGGCCGTGCTCGCCCTGACCACCGCGGCCGATCTCCCGGAGCGGGTACGGCGCGTCGTCGCGGTCAACACCTACGACTTCCGCGGCGGCATCGCCAGGTCGAGCCTCCTCGCCCGCGTGGTGGTCGGCGGTGTCCTCGCGCCGGGAGTGGGCCCTCTGATCGCCGGGGTGGAGCCCAGGGCCGCCCTCAGCAAGATCCTCCGGGGCGGCCTCGGCGACAGGAGCGCACTGCGGGAGGACTACGTCGACGAACTCCTCCGGGTCGGGGGCCGCCCCGGTTACCCGGCCGTCGCCCGGGGCGTGTACCAGGCCCTGCCCAGCCTCATCGCCGCCCGCGCGCGCTATGCCGAGGTCAAGGCCCCCGTCCACCTCGTCTACGGCGAGAAGGACTGGTCCCGGCCCTCGGACCGGGAGGCCGACCGGCGACTGCTGCCGGGCGCCGACTTCACCGAGGTACCGGAGGCCGGCCACTTCATCGCCCTGGAACGGCCCGACGTACTGGCCGACCTGCTGAACGCGGTGGCGTGACCGCGGTACACGAGGTACGGGCGGACGAGGTGGCCGACCGGTGCGCTCCAGACGTGGACCAGCCGGGCGAACGGCCAGGCATCCAGCCCGCGCCGGTGCTGCCCCAGCGGGCATCGCCCCGGCCGGGGGCGGGCGAGCGCGACGCACTCCAGGACGACCGGGAGACGGTCGGGCAGCTCGCCGCCGATCTCCCAGCCGGCCACTCGCCGTCGGCCGCAAGCGCCCGACGGCGACCTCATCGGGGCGCGGCCGCCTCCTGTGACTGCGCCGACGCCCCGGGAGGTGTCAGGTCGAAGTCGACGGACACCACACCCTCCACGGCACGGACGAGCCGGGCCGCCACCGGTACCAACGAGGTGTCCCGGACCCGGCCGCCCAGTCGTACGACTCCGTCCCGCACGTCCACCCGGACCGCGGAGTCCGGGGCGGGGAAGAGGTAGGCGACGACCTCACGGCGGACCTCCTCGGCGATCTCCTCGTCAGTGCGCAGGAACACCTTCAGCAGATCCGCGCGGCTGACGACACCCACCAGCACTCCGCCCGCGTCGACCACCGGAAGCCGCTTGACCCTGGCCCGGGCCATCGTGCGGGCAGCCTGGGCGAGCGTCTCCCCCGACCCGACCGTGAGGGCGGGGGAGGTCATCAGCTCCTCGGCGGTCACCGCACCGGCCTTCGCGAGATCCGCCAGTCGTCGCAGCTGGGTGTACCGGTCGGGGTCGCTGTCGCGGAACTCCTCCTTGGGCAGCAGGTCCGCCTCGGAGACGACACCGACCACCCGGCCCCCTGCCTCGACCACGGGCACGGCACTGATCCGCCTGTCCCGCATCAGCCGGACGATCTCCTTGAAGACCGTCCCACGACCGACTGTCACGACCGTCCGGGTCATGACGTCGCCCACGACGTGCGGTGTGCCGTGCATGATCTCTCCTTCGAGGTCCGTGCTGAGGAGGGCGGGCGGCGGCGGCCTCAGCCGACGTTGCCGGCGCCGTAGGGGGCGTACAGGTCCAGCAGCCGGGTCCGTGCCGCCTGCAGACGGTGGGCGAGCACCTCTCCGACCCACAGGCCGACGGCCCGGCCCATGTCCGGGTCCTCCTGGCACATGAGGCGCACGGCCGTGGCGTCGAACTCGTACGCCCGCACCGGTGTCGTCGCCTCGGCGCCCAGGTGCCAGACGTGCGGGGGGAACAGCCAGGACCAGCCGACGAGTTCGTTGTGCCGGAGCGACTCGATGACGGCCGGCCGGCGGCCCGGCACCCGCATGTCGAGTTCGACGCTGCCCGTGCGGAGGATCCAGAACCGGTCGGCACGGCTCCCCTCCTCGAACAGCCGTGTCCCCTGCGGGAACGCCACTTCTCGGGCGACGCGCATCAGCCGCTGCCGGTGCTCGGCGGGCAGCGCCCGCAGCATGCTGGGCGTGGGTGTGGTGATCATGGCGTGCCTCCAGGCGGTCTATCGGAACTGCCATGCCCAGCCTGTGCCGCGCCGCCCCCACCCGCCATGGGCCGTCCGGTCCTCCACCCGGGCCGGTCGGCACGGGGGACGAGCCTTCCGGCACCCTGTGGCGGCCCGGGCCCCGCTGTTCCATGGAGACATGGGAAGACCTGCCCGAGCGAGGGGGATGAGAACCGTGGGTACCTCACTGACTCCCGACTTCTGGAGGCTGTTCGCCGTCCTCCTGGCCGTGTCCGCGACGCTCACGTTCGTGGTGAGCGCCCTGCTCGACGCGCTGTACGTGCGGCGGCTGCGGCGCCGGCGGGACCGGCAGCCCACCGCCCGCACGGACGGGGCCCCGGACGGGCGGTCCCCCACCCCGGCGCACCGCACACCGGACCGCCCACCCGCGGCCCCGCGCACTGCACACCCGATCGCCCGCCCGTGACCCCGGCGGACCGCACCCCGCCCCCGCCGGCGGACGCCGGCTGCACCACTGAGGGTGAGCCCCGCAGTCCGGGGACACGGCGACCGGGCAGCGACCGTGGGCGGTCAAGGCGGTCCCCCGGCCCCCTCTCCGGGCCGTCGCGCTGCGGCAGGCGCACCGGCCCGAGAACCGGCCGCATACCGTCAGGACCGTACTCTTCGCCCCCTGGAGGACCGAGAAATGCGTATGGTCGTCGCCCTCGGCGGCAACGCCCTGCTGCACCGGGGCGATCGCCCCGACGCGGCCGTCCAGCAGGCGAACGTGGACCGGGTCGCCACCGCCCTCGCCGCTCTGGCCCGCGAACACGAACTCGTGGTCACCCACGGCAACGGCCCCCAGATCGGGCTGCTCGCGAGGGAGAGCGAGTCCGATGCCGCGCTGAGCGCGCCCTACCCGATGTACCTCCTCGGGGCCCAGACCCAGGGCATGATCGGCTCCCTGCTGGCCCGCGCCCTGCACAACGCCATGCCGCGCCGCCGGATCGCCACCCTGGTGACCCACACCCTCGTCCGGCGTGACGACCCGGCCTTCGACCGGCCCGCCAAGTCGGTGGGCCAGGTGTATCCGCGGGACGTCGCCCGCCGCCTCGCCCGCGAGCACGGCTGGCACATGGCGCCGGCCGGCGACGGCCGACGGCGCGTCGTCCCCTCCCCGAGCCCCGAACGCGTCCTGGAGACCGACACGGTGCGTGAACTCCTCGCCATCGGCACGCTGGTGATCTGCGGAGGCGGCGGTGGCGTACCGGTCACCGCCGACCGTGTCACCGGTGCGCTCACCGGCGTCGAGGCGGTGGTGGACAAGGACCTCACCGCCGCCCTGCTCGCCGAGGAACTGAAGGCCGACTTCCTGCTGATCCTCACGGACGTGCCCTACGTCTACGACGGCTACGGCACACCGGAGCAGCGTCCCCTCCTCGACGCCACCCCCGACCAACTGCGCGGGCGCCGCTTCTCCGACGGTTCCATGGGCCCGAAGGCCGAGGCCGCGGCCCGGTTCGTCAGCCGCACCGGAGGGCTGGCCGCCATCGGCGCCCTGGACGCGGCCTACCAGATCGTCCACGGCCTCTCGGGCACGCTGATTCGCCCCGGGCTGCCCACGGAGTGAGCGCACGCCCGGCCGCTGGGCCCCGGGCGGCCCGGCACCGGGGAGAGGGTCCAACGGCCCGGTCGCGCGCGCCCCTCGGCACTCCCCGCGCCCGGCGTCGAGCGACCAGCATCCGAGGGGCAGGCAGATGCGACCGACCGAGGAGAGGACCGGCGATGACCGCGACCACGACCACGACCGTGGGCAGCCGAACGAGCGACGCCTGGCGGGACTTCGCCGGGACGCACTGGCGCGAACAGGTCGACGTACGTGACCTCATCCAGGCCAACTACACGCCGTACGAGGGCGACGCAGGCTTCCTGCGGCTCACTCGCGAGCAGCAGCTCGACGTGATCAGCCGCACCTTCCACGGGCCGATGTGAGCCGGATGCCCTCGCTCCGGTGCCGGATCCACTCCTGGGACCTGTCCACCGGCGTGGACGGTCCCGGGACCCGCTTCGTCGCCCGTGAGGGTGACGCCACCGTGTTCCACAAGCTCGGCGCCGCCAAGTACGAGGCCTTCGGGCTGCCGTTCCCGCTCCGCGACACCCCCCGCCCGGACGCCGACCTGACCGAACGGGTCCGCGAACGGTTCAGGACGCACGGTGTGCGCGCCTACTGATCCCGGCTCCGGCCCCGGTGCCCAACAGGCCTTGTGCACAGGGACGTTCAGCCCACCTGCCGCAGACCTTCGGCATCCGGCGCGGCGGGCCTGACGCGACGAGAGTGAAGTCATCACACCGCGTCCCCACCTTTCCCGAAGGGAAGCCCATCATGGCCGTGCACGAGCACCCTCACCGGAGGCCGGGCCTCCACCTGCCCTCCTTCCGCGCGGGCCGGACCGCCTCGCCGACCGAGCCCGCCCTCGCGGAGGCGACCGGCACGCACGTGGTGGCGGCCTACGCCCTCGGCTCCCTGCGCCTGCTCACCGGATTCGTCTTCCTGTGGGCGTTCCTCGACAAGACCTTCGGCCTCGGCTACGCCACCCAGTCCGGCAAGGCCTGGATCGACGGTGGCTCGCCGACCAAGGGCTTTCTCGGCTCCGTGGCCGTCGGGCCGATGGAGTCCACCTTCCACTCCTGGGCGGGGGAGGCCTGGGCCGACTGGCTGTTCATGCTCGGTCTGCTCGGCATCGGAGTCGCCCTCACCGCCGGTGTGGCGCTGCGGCTCGCGGCCCTCGCCGGCACGGTGATGATGGCGCTGATGTGGATCGCCGAATGGCCGCCCGCGCAGCACCTGTCGGACGGTTCGCCGAGCATGTCGACGAACCCGTTCGCGGAGTACCACCTCGTCTACGCCGTCGTCATGGTGGTGCTCGCCGCCACGGCCGCCGGCAACACCCTGGGCCTGGGCAGGTTCTGGGCCGGACTCCCGCTGGTGCGCCGCAGCCCCTGGCTGCGTTGACCGCGGGAGGGGCTGCGGGTCCGACGGTGGGCCCGCAGCTCCACCACGGCCCCGGGCAGGGCCGGTCGGCCCTCCCGAGGGACCTGCGGCCCCTGCCGGGAACCGCCCCGGCGGACGAAACTCGAACCGGGACCCCTAAGCCCTCGCGCGACCGTCCGATCAGTACCCCTACTCCAAAGGTGGAGATCATGAACCGCACCGTCACCGTCGGCCTCGACGGCTCCCGTGAGAGCCGCTCGGCGGCCGAGTGGGCGGCCCGTGAGGCCCAGCTGCTCGGCGTCCCGCTGAAGCTGGTCCACGTCTGGGAGCCCGTCCCGGCACCCATGGCGCAGGCACCGCTGCTCGGCGCGGAGACGCAGCAGCACTGGACCGAGCGCGTCCCCCGCGAGGCGGCCGAGGGCATCCGCCTGCGCCACCCCGGGCTGGAGGTCGTCACCGAGCACGTCTCCGGTCGCCCCGCCGAGGTGCTGGTCGACGAGGCGAAGGACGCCGCACTGCTGGTCCTGGGCTCCCGCGGACTGAGCGGCATCGGCGGATTCATGGTCGGCTCGGTCGGGCTGGCGGTCGTGGCGCACGCCGAACGGCCGACGGTCCTGGTCCGCGCCGCCGAACTTGCCTCGGACGAGCACGAGATGGACCCGGCCGGCATCCCGTCCGCGGCGACACCGTTCCGGCCCGTCGTCCTCGGCCTGGACCTCGAGAGCCCCGACGAGGAACTGATCGAGTTCGCGTTCGCGGCGGCTGCCCGCCGGAACACCTCCCTGCGCGTCGTGCACGGATGGAACCCGCCGCCCTACTACGCGTACGGCCTCTCCGTCGATCTGGAGCTCCACGGGGCCCTCGCGCGACGCGAGACCACCGCCCTGACCGAGGTCCTGCGCCCGTGGCGCGAGAAGCACCCGAATGTCGAGGTCACCGAGGAGTCGCACTACGGCACACCCGGCAACCACCTCGTCGACGCGTCCCGCGAGGCCTCCCTGGTCGTCGTGGGCCGCCGGGTCCGCCGCAACCCCTTCGGCGCCCACATCGGCCCCGTCACCCATACGGTCCTGCACCACTCCGCCGCCCCCGTCGCCGTCGTCCCGCACAACTGACGTCACCAACCGAGGAGTTGAACCCATGAAGGCAGCGGTCGTCCGAGCGTTCGGCGAGCCCCTGGTCATCGAGGAGCGCCCCGACCCCGAGCCGGGACCCGGTCAGGTCCGTATCCGTGTCGAGGCGTCCGGGCTGTGCCACACCGACATCCACGCCGCGCGTGGCGACTGGCCGGTCAAGCCGAACCCGCCGTTCGTTCCCGGCCACGAGGGCGTCGGCCTGGTCGAGAAGCTCGGTGACGGCGTCACCCACCTCCGCCTGGGCGAGCGTGTCGCCGTGCCCTGGCTCGGCAGGGCCTGCGGGCGGTGCGAACACTGCCTGTCCGGCTGGGAGACGCTGTGCGAGCAGCAGATCAACACCGGCTACGGCTGCGACGGCGGGTACGCCGAGAAGATGCTGGCCTGGGCCGACTTCGCCCAGCCGGTGCCGGACGGTGTCACCGCCGTCGACGCGGCACCGCTCACCTGCGCCGGCGTGACCACGTACAAGGCGCTCAAGGTCGCCGATGTACGACCCTCGCAGCTGGTCGCGATCTCCGGGGTCGGCGGACTCGGCCACCTCGCCGTGCAGTACGCCAAGATCGCCGGAGCGACCGTCGCCGCGATCGACGTCACCGACGAGAAGCTGGAACTCGCCGCCGAACTCGGTGCCGACATCCTCATCGACGCCCGCAAGGAGGACGTCGGCGAGGTGCTCAAACGGCACGGTGGTGCCCACGCGGCCATCGCCCTCGCCGTGAACGACGCGGCCTTCGCCGCCGTCAACACGGGCCTCAGGCGCGGCGGCAAGCTCGTCATGGTCGCCCTCCCCGCCCACGGCACCGTCCAGGTCCCGATCTTCGACACCGTCCTCAACGGCACGAGTGTGATCGGCTCGATCGTGGGCACCCGGCAGGACCTCGCCGAGGTCTTCCAGCTGCACGCGGCCGGCCGGACCAGAGTCATCTGCGAGACCCGCCCGCTGGCCTCCGTCAACGACTCCATCGACGAGGTGCTGCGCGGCCAGGTCAAGGCCCGGATCGTGTTCGACATGGGTACGGGACGGTGAGCGAGATGTCGAGGGACCTGCCGGTCGTCGTCGGCGTGGACGGCTCCGAGCCGAGCCTCAGGGCCGTGGACTGGGCGGCCGACGAGGCCGCACTGCGCGGGGCGCCCCTGCGGCTGGTGTACGCCTCGCTGTGGGAGCGGTACGAGGGCGCTCACGTGGCCGAGGACGTGGGCGAGGCGTCCGAGGGGGAGCGGCCCGAGGTGATCGTGGAGAGCGCCGCCCAGCGGGCCGGCCTCCGCCGTCCGGAGGTGAAGATCACCGCCGAGGTGCTGCCCGAGGAGCCCGAGTACACGCTGCTGCGGGAGAGCCGCACCGCCTCCCTGCTGGTGACGGGCACCCGGGGCCGCAGCAGCCTCACCGAGGCGCTCCTGGGTTCGGTGAGCCTGACGGTGGCCGCGCACGCGCACTGCCCGATGGTGGTGGTACGCGGCAGCCACGACAACCGGGCCCTGCCCGCCACGCACGGCCGGATCGTCGTCGGTGTCGGGGAGAGGCCGACGTCCTCGGCGGCGGTCCGGTTCGCCTTCGAGGAGGCCCGGCGGCGCGGCGCCGAGGTCGAGGCCGTACGGGCCTGGCGGTGCCCCGCGCACGAGAGCACCGACCACCCTCTCCTGACCGGGGAGCCCGCGCGGGCGCACGAGGAGCGGGCCGTGGAGGGGTTGGAGGCGGCCCTGGAGAAGGCCCCCGACGACGTCCGGCTGCGCCGCCGTACCGCCGAGGGCCATGCCCGGACCGTGCTGTCGGACGCCTCCCGCGACGCCGACCTGCTCGTCATCGGGGCCAGGCGCCGGCAGCGGCACTTCGGGCTCCAGTTGGGCCGGGTGACCCACGGCGTGCTGCACCACTCCGCCTGCCCGGTCGTGATCGTGCCCGAGCCGGAGTGAGCAGGGTGACCGGCTGTTCAGAGACCCGCCGCGTGATCGGGGACGTAGGTCTGCAGATCACGCGGCGGACGCTCGTAGCCGGTCGACGGCGGGCGCTCCGGCAGTTCGAGCACCGGGGGCGGCACCTCGCGGTACGGCACGGACGCCAGCAGATGGGCGATCATGTTCAGCCGGGCCCGGCGTTTGTCGTCGCTCTCCACGACGTACCACGGCGCCTCGGTGATGTCGGTGTGCACCATCATCGTGTCCTTGGCGCGCGAGTACGCCTCCCAGCGGGTGAGCGACTCCAGGTCCATCGGCGACAGCTTCCAGCGCCGCAGCGGGTCCTCCAGACGTCGCCGGAAGCGGTCCTGCTGCTCGGTGTCGCTGACCGAGAACCAGTACTTGCGCAGCAGGATCCCGTCCTCGATCAACATGCGCTCGAAAATGGGGCATTGACGGAGAAAAAGCTGATACTCCTCCTGTGTGCAGAAGCCCATGACGTGCTCCACACCGGCCCGGTTGTACCAGGACCGGTCGAACAGCACGATCTCCCCGGCGGCCGGCAACTGCTCGACGTACCGCTGGAAGTACCATTGGGTGCGCTCGCGTTCCGTCGGCTTGGGGAGCGCGGCGATCCGGGCGACACGGGGGTTGAGGTGCTCGGCGACCCGCTTGATCGTGCCGCCCTTGCCCGCCGCGTCCCGCCCCTCGAAGACCACGACCAGCCGGGCGCTCTCGGCCCGCACCCACTCCTGGAGTTTCACCAACTCCGTCTGCAGGCGCAGCAGTTCCTGCTCGTACGCCGCACGCGACACCTTGGTCGCCTTCTTGCCGGCCATGCCGTCCTCCACCGCCCGACGACCCCGTCGATGAGTTCCGGAGTCACCCATGACCCAGGTCGAACACCAGAACGTCACCGTACTTTCCGACGACGAGCTGCGCACCCTGGACGCCCACTGGCGGGCCGCCAACTACCTCGCGGCCGGACAGATCTACCTGATGTCCAACCCCCTGCTGACCGAACCGCTGCTCCCGGAGCACATCAAGCCGCGGCTGCTCGGGCACTGGGGCACCTCGCCGGGCCTCAACCTCGTGTACACCCACCTCAACCGGGTGATCAAGGCGCGCGACCTCGACGCCCTGTGCGTGTGGGGCCCCGGCCACGGCGGGCCGTCCGTACTGGCCGGCTCCTGGTTGGACGGCAGCTACAGCGAGACCTACCCGGACGTCACCCGCGACGCGCCCGGCATGGAACGGCTCTTCCGGCAGTTCTCCTTCCCGGGCGGGGTGCCGAGCCACGTGGCGCCCGAGGTCCCGGGCTCGATCCACGAGGGCGGTGAGCTCGGCTACTCCCTCGCCCACGCCTACGGCGCCGCCTTCGACAACCCCGACCTGCTGGTGGCCTGTGTCATCGGCGACGGCGAGGCGGAGACCGGCCCCCTGGCCGCCTCCTGGCACTCCAACAAGTTCCTCGACCCGGTCCACGACGGCGCCGTCCTGCCCATCCTGCACCTCAACGGCTACAAGATCGCCAACCCGACGGTGCTCTCCCGCCTCCCGCAGGCCGAACTCGACGCCCTCCTGCGCGGCTACGGCCACACCCCCCTGCACGTCACCGGCGACGACCCGGCCACCGTCCACCGCGCATTGGCGCACGCCTTCGACGAGGCGCTGGACAGCATCGCCCTGATGCAGCGCACCGCCCGCGAGGACGGTGTCGCCGAACGTGTGCACTGGCCGATGATCGTGCTGCGCACCCCCAAGGGCTGGACCGGCCCCGCCGAGGTCGACGGCCGGCCCGTGGAGGGCACCTGGCGTGCCCACCAGGTCCCGCTCGCCGCCGTACGGGAGAACCCCGAGCACCTGCGCCAGCTGGAGGCCTGGCTGCGCTCGTACCGGCCGCACGAGCTGTTCGGCCCCGACGGCCGCCCGGTCGCCGACGTGCTCGCCTGCGTCCCCTCCGGCACCCGGCGGCTGGGCGCCACCCCGCATGCCAACGGCGGACTCCTCGTCCGCGACCTGCCCGTCCGCTCCCTGGACGACTTCGCCGTGCCGGTCGAGAAGCCCGGCACGACGCTCCACGAGCCGACCCGGGTCCTCGGCGACCTCCTGGCCCAGGTCATGAAGGACACCCGCCTGCGCCGGGACTTCCGCGTCGTCGGACCGGACGAGACCGCCTCCAACCGCCTGCAGGCCGTCTTCGACGCCAGCGGCAAGGCCTGGCAGGCCGAGCACCTGCCGGTCGACGAACACCTCGACCGGCACGGCCGGGTCCTGGAGATCCTCTCCGAACACCTCTGCCAGGGCTGGCTGGAGGGCTACCTCCTCACCGGCCGGCACGGACTGTTCTCCTGCTACGAGGCGTTCGTGCACATCGTCGACTCCATGGTCAACCAGCACATCAAGTGGCTCAGGACATCGAGGGAGTTGCCCTGGCGGGCCCCGATCGCCTCCCTCAACTACCTGCTCACCTCGCACGTCTGGCGGCAGGACCACAACGGCTTCTCCCACCAGGACCCCGGCTTCGTCGACCACGTCCTCAACAAGAGCCCCGAGGTCGTCCGCGTCTATCTGCCGCCGGACGCCAACACGCTGCTGTCGGTCGCGGACCACGCCCTGCGCAGCCGCGACTACGTCAACGTGATCGTGGCCGGCAAACAGCCCTGCTTCGACTGGCTGTCGATGGACGAGGCGCGCGCCCACTGCACGCGCGGCGCCGGGATCTGGGACTGGGCGGGCAGCGAGAACGGCGGCGAACCGGACGTCGTGCTCGCCTGCGCCGGCGACGTGCCCACCCAGGAGGTCCTGGCAGCGGCCCAGCTGCTGCGCCGGCATCTGCCCCAGCTCGCCGTGCGGGTGGTCAACGTCGTGGACATGACCCGGCTGCTGCCCCGTGAGGAGCACCCGCACGGCATGACCGACTTCGAGTACGACGGCCTGTTCACCACGGACAAGCCGGTGATCTTCGCCTACCACGGCTATCCGTGGCTCATCCACCGCCTCGCCTACCGCCGCGCGGGCCACGGCAACACACACGTCCGCGGCTACAAGGAGTCAGGGACGACGACCACTCCGTTCGACATGGTCGTCCGCAACGACCTCGACCGCTACCGCCTCGTCATGGACGTCATCGACCGCGTCCCCGGCCTCGCCGTCCGCGCCGCCGCCGTACGCCAGCAGATGGCGGACGCGCGGACCCGTCACCACGCCTGGATCCGCGAGCACGGGACCGATCTGCCGGAGATCGCCGACTGGCACTGGGCCTGACGCCGCCGGGCCACGGTCTCACCCGCGTGAGGCCGTGGCCCGTTGCACCGGCACCCCGTCGCCGAGCACCTCGGGCAGGTCCGGGTGCACCTCGAAGGCGTTGCTCAGCCCCGTGCACCGCAGCAGCCGCCGGAACGCGCTCGCGCGCGTGACCAGCCGCAGCCGGCCGTGCCGGGCCCGGATCCGGCTCTTCGCCCGGCACAGGACACCGAGACCGGAACAGTCGACGAAGGACACGGAACGCAGATCCAGCACCAGGTCGGGACGGGACACGGCGGTCAGGGCGTCCAGGGCCGCCGAGAGGGCCGGTACCGCCAGCAGGTCGAGCTCCCCGCGCAGCGTCACGACCGTGCTGCCGTCGGCCGCCCGCGTCGTGCGGTACGGGGAGGACCTCGTGTGGTTGCCGTCCATGGAGAAAGACAAGCCAACCTGCGCGATCGGCGGTAGGGCCGTTCGGTCCCTACCGGGGATCCGCACGGCCCGGTCGGCCCACCCCGCGGCACCCCGCACATCACGACCCCCGCGCCACGGCCCGAACGTCCCTGCGGACAGGGGACGTTCGGCACGCCGCCGGGTTCACCCGGCTCCTGCCCCCGCGGGCGGCACACGGCGAGCATCGTGGGTGGGGGCCACCGTCCGGTGCCCCCCGGTCACAGCCTGTCGAGAGAGGCCGAGCCATGACCCACCACCATGTCGTCGTAGGAGTGGACGGCACCCTGTCCTCCACCAGGGCCCTGGACTGGGCGGCGGGGGAAGCGATCCGGCGCGACGCCGAGCTGCGGCTGGTGTGCGCCGCTCAGGACCGCGCCGAGACGGTACCGATCCTGGCCGCCGCCGTCTCACGCGTCCGCGCGCGGCACCCCGGCCTCCCGGTGCGGACCGTCGCGGCCGAGGGTGGCGCCGTACGGGCGCTGGCGCGGGAGGGCGCCGACGCGGCGCTCACCGTCGTGGGCTCCCGGGGCATGGGGCGCGTCGCCGGCCTGCTCCTCGGGTCGGTCGGCCTGGGGCTGGCCCGACGTGCGCGCGGCCCCCTGCTCGTCGTCCGCGGGGACCACCCCTGCGACAGCGGGTGTGAGGTGGTGCTCGGCCTGGAGGACGACAGGGACGAGCGGGCCGCCGTCTACGCCTTCGAGGAGGCCCGGCGGCGCGGCGCCCGGCTGCGTGTCCTGCACTCCTGGCCCCACCGCCACGTCACGCCCGCGCTGCCGCCGCTCGTGGGCACACAGGGCCCCCGACGGGACCCGGCCACCTCGTACGAGCGAGTGGAGGAAGCCGTCCCGCGCTTCGCCCTCGCCGCCCTGCGGGAGCGGTACGCCGATGTCGCGGTGGAAGCCGTCACGGTGCGGACGAGTGCGCCGGAGGCGTTGCTGGCGTCGACCCGCGAGGCTGGTCTGGTGGTCGTCGGCTCGCACCACCGGACGTCCGCCGTCGTCCCGCCCCACACGCAGGTCGCCCCCGTCCTGCTGCGCCACGCGCACTGTCCGGTGGTCGTCGTACCCGCCGCATGACCGTGCAGACGCAAGGAGACCGGCCCATGTCACCGTCCCGTTTCGTCGCCGTCGGACTGGACGGATCGTCGGAGAGCCGTGCGGCCGCCGACTGGGCCGCACGTGAGGCCCGGATGTACTCCCTGCCCCTGCGGGTCGTGCACGCCGACGACCTTCCCCCGCACAACTACGTGCCCTTCGCCGGCGAACGCGTCGCTCCGCCCGGCGCCGACCGCTCCGCCGCGCTGCTGCGCGAGTCGGTCACCCGACTGGCCCACCGCCACCCGGGCCTGCCGATCGAGGCCGAGCGGATCCCCGGGCACCCCGCGTCGGCCCTGGTCGCGGTGGCCGGGGACAGCGAGGTGCTGGTGCTCGGGTCACGGGGGCTGGGCAGGGCCGCCGGGTTCCTGCTCGGCTCGGTCGCGGCGGCCGTGGTGGCGCGGGCCGGACGACCGGTCGTCCTCGTCCGCGCCGAGGCAGCGGGTGAGTACCGGACCGACGCCCCCGGAATCGGGACGACCGCCTACCGGGACGTCGTGCTGGGGCTGGACCTCGACGAGCCCGACGACACGGTCGTCGCGTTCGCCTTCGAAGCGGCGGCACGGCGTGCGACGGGGCTGCGCGTCGTCCACGGACACGGCACGCTGCCGTACGGCGACAGAGGAGAGACAGGGGCCGAGCAGGCGCCGTCCAGGGCCGAGGACGAGCAGGGGTTGTCCGCCGTACTCACTCCCTGGCGGGAGAAATTCCCCGGCGTGCGGGTGAGCGAGGAGGCCGTGGTCGGCCGCGCCGACGCGCATCTGGTGGACGCCTCCGCCGACGCCTGCCTGGTGGTCGTGGGCCGCCGCATCCGCCGAACCCCGTTGGCCCCGCACATCGGTCCCGTGACCTACGCGGTCGTACGGCGATCGAGGGCACCGGTGGCCGTCGTCCCGCACCCCTGACGCGGCGCCCGCCCGACCGCCCCGCCCCGGACAGGAGGGGCAGGGCGGCGCTTTCGCGGGTGCGGGCGTCTTCACGGGTACGGGGCGGAGCGACACCGCGGGGGATCGGCGCCGCTCCTGTCTCTCACTGTCCCGCTGAGCGCGGTGCCGCACGAGTGCCGTTGGTCCCGATCAGGGTGGCCCGGCCGGCCTCCAGGCGGGCCACGGGGACGCGGAACGGGGAGCAGGAGACGTAGTCGAGCCCTGCCGCGTGGAAGAAGTGCACGGACTCCGGGTCGCCGCCGTGCTCGCCGCACACCCCGATCGTCAGGTCGGGACGGGCGGCGCGGCCCTCGTCGACCGCGATCCGCACCAGGCGGCCCACACCGTCACGGTCGATCGTCTCGAACGGAGAGGCTGTGAAGACGCCCTTGTCGAGGTAGGCGGAGAAGAAGGCCGCCTCGACGTCGTCGCGGGAGAAGCCCCACGCGGTCTGGGTGAGGTCGTTGGTGCCGAAGGAGAAGAACTCCGCCTGCTCGGCGATCCGGCCCGCGGTGAGCGCGGCCCTGGGCAGTTCGATCATCGTGCCGACGGGACAACGCACGGCCACACCGGTCTCCTCCTCGACCTCGGCCAGCACCCGCTCCACCTCCTCGCGCGCGAGCCGGAGCTCCTCCACCGCGCCCACCAGCGGGACCATGATCTCCGCATGTGGCGCGCCGCCGGCCCGGACGCGTTCCACGACCGCCTCGGCGATCGCCCGGACCTGCATGGCGACCAGTCCGGGCACCACCAGCCCGAGGCGCACGCCCCGCAGCCCGAGCATCGGGTTCACCTCGTGCATGCGGTCGACCGCCTCCAGCAGTTCGGTGTCGTGCGCGGCGGGCAGCTCGCCCCTGGCCTCGGCGGTGGCGACACGGACGGCGAGTTCGGTGCGGTCGGGCAGGAACTCGTGCAGCGGCGGGTCCAGCAGACGGATGGTGACCGGCAGGCCGTCCATCGCCTCCAGGATGCCGACGAAGTCCCGTCGTTGCAGGGGCAGCAGCGACCCGAGCGCCCGCTTGCGCTCGGTGTCGGAGCGGGCCAGGATCATCGCCTCGACCAGCGTGCGCCGCTCGCCGAGGAACATGTGCTCGGTGCGGCACAACCCGATGCCCTGCGCGCCGAACCGCCTGGCGCGGGCCGCGTCCTCGGGCGTGTCGGCGTTGGCGCGCACCTCCAGCCGGCGCACGGAGTCGGCGTGTCGCAGGGCCCGGGCGCCGGCCGCGACGATCGCGTCCGCCTGCTCGCCGGTCTCCAGGCAGCGCATGAACGCCGAGGCCACCAACGGAACGCCACCCAGGTACACGGCACCGCTCGATCCGTCGACCGAGACGACCGTCCCCTCCTCGACGACGGTGCCGTCAGGTGTGGTGAAGCGGCGGGCGTCGGTGTTCACGGTGAGGTCCTCGGCGCCGCACACACAGACCTTGCCCAGGCCGCGGGCCACGACGGCGGCGTGGCTGGTCCTGCCCCCGCGGCTGGTCAGCACCGCCTCGGCGGCCAGCATCCCGGGCAGGTCGTCGGGGGTGGTCTCCTGACGTACGAGGACGACCTTCTCGCCGGCGGCGGCCCGGCGTACGGCCTCGGCCGAGTCGAAGACCGCCGCGCCGACCGCGGCACCGGGCGAGGCGGGCAGCCCGTGGGCGAGGGCCTCACCGGTCGCGGTGGTGTCGAAGCGCGGGAACATCAGCCGCGCCAGCCCGTCCCCGCTCACCCGGGCGAGCGCCTCGTCCGCAGTGATGAGCCCCTCCTCGACCAGCTCGGCGGCGATGGCGAACGCGGCCTCGGCGGTGCGCTTGCCGACCCGGGTCTGCAGCATCCACAGCCGACCTCGCTCGATGGTGAACTCGATGTCGCACAGGTCGCGGTAGTGCCGCTCCAGCGTGCCCATGTGGTCGCGCAGCCGCCGGTACGCATCCGGGTCCAGCCGTTCCAGGTCCGCCAGCGGGACGGTGTTGCGGGTACCGGCGACGACGTCCTCGCCCTGGGCGTTGGACAGATAGTCCCCGTAGAGCCCGGGGCGCCCGGTGGCCGGGTCCCGGGTGAAGGCCACACCGCTGCCGGAGTCGTTCCCGAGGTTGCCGAAGACCATGCGCTGCACGGTGACCGCGGTGCCCAGATCGTCGGGGATGTGCTCCCGCCTGCGGTACAGCCGGGCGCGCTCGCCGTTCCAGGAGCGGAAGACCGCGAGGACGGCGAGGCGCAGCTGCTCCGCCGGGGCCTGGGGGAATTCCTCCCCGGTCTCGTCGTGGATCAGGGACTTGTAGGTCTCCACGAGCCAGGCGAGGTCACCCGCGTCGAGCTGCACGTCGTCGTGGACCTCCCGCGCCTCCTTGAGCAGGGTGATGGCGCCTTCGAAGAGGGCCGCGTTGACCCCCATCACCGTGCTGCCGAACATCTGGACGAGCCGACGGTAGGAGTCCCAGGCGAACCGCTCGTTCCCCGACGTCTTGGCGAGTCCCTGGACCGATTCGTCGTTCAGACCGATGTCCAGGACCGTCTCCATCATGCCGGGCATGGAGAACCGTGCTCCCGAGCGGACCGACAGCAGCAACGGGTCGTCCCGCTGCCCCAGGGACCGTCCGGCCGCCCGCTCCACGGCCGTCAGATGCCGGGAGATCTCCGCCGTCATCCCCTCCGGTTCGTCACCGGTGGCGAGGAAGGCCCGACAGGCCTCGGTGGTGACGATGAAACCGGGCGGGACCGGGAGACCCAGCCGGGTCATCTCGGCCAGGTTCGCTCCCTTGCCGCCGAGCAGGTCGGCCATGTCCCGGCCGCCCTCCGTGAAGTCGTACACGTAACGGGCCATGACGCCGGTCTCCTCCGGTTGGCTGCGGACTCGCCTCAGCTCCAGCGTCGGACGGCCGGCGCTCCGCCCGGCAGGTGCTGTCCGTCCCCCGCGGCGGGCCGATGGGCCCTGGTCCGCTGTTCGACCCCGGCTGCGCGGACTACCGTGGCTCGTGACCGGAAGGGTCGGTGCCCCCTCGCTGGAACCGAGGACGGAGGAGCACGGTGGCAAGCTCCGACGAAGCCCGTGTGAGGCTGCCGCAGCTGAGGCTGGATGAGCTGCTGGAGGAGTTGCAGGCGCGTCTGGATGCGGCGCGGGGGACGCGGGATCGGGTGCACAGTCTGTTGGAGGCGGTGCTGTCGGTCGGGCGTGAGCTGGAGTTGGAGCAGGCGTTGCGGGGCATCGTGGAGGCGGCTGCGGTGCTGGTGGACGCGGAGTATGCGGCGTTGGGTGTGATCGGGCCGGACGGGAAGCGGTTGTCGGCGTTTCATACGGTGGGGGTGAGTGAGGAGCGGATTGCGTTGATCGGTCCGTTTCCGGAGGGGCACGGGATTCTGGGGGAGTTGATCAGTCATCCGGAGCCGTTGCGTCTGGCGAGGTTGTCGGAGCATCCGGCGTCGTACGGTTTTCCGCCGAATCATCCGCCGATGAATTCGTTTCTGGGTGTGCCGATCCGGGTGCGTGAGCAGGTGTTCGGGAATTTGTATCTGACGGAGAAGCGGGGTGGGGCGCGGTTCGACGAGGAGGACGAGTCGGTGCTGTCGACGTTGGCGGTGGCGGCGGGTGTGGCGATCGACAACGCGCGGTTGTACGAGGAGTCGCGGTTGCGGGAGCGGTGGCTGCGCGCCAACGCCGAGATCACCCACAGCCTGATGTCGGGAGCGGAGCAGGCCCTGGTGCTCAGGCTGATCGCCGGGCGGGCCAGCGAGATCACCGGCGCCGCTCTCACGGTCGTCGCGGTGCCGATGGCGGGCACCGACTCGCTCACGGTGGATCTGGCCATCGGAGAGGAGGCGCGGACGCTGAGCGGGCTGGTCCTGCCCGTCGAGGGCACCCTGATCGGCGAGGCCTTCGCCGCCGCGACCGCGGTCACCAGCGAGGACGTCACCCACGATGAGCGGGTGTGGGCCGGACCGCCACGCTTCGACGATCTCGGCCCGGCCGTGGCCGTCCCCGTCGGCACCCGCGACGAAGGCATCCGTGGCGTCGTCCTCCTGGTCCGGGAGGCGGGACAGTCGCCCTTCACCGCGAAGGAGACCGAGCCGCTGCGCGTCTTCGCCGCTCAGGCGGCCATCGCCATGGAACTGGCCGAACGCCGACGGGACGTCGAGGAGGTCGCGGTCCTCAAGGACCGCGACCGGATCGCCCGGGACCTGCACGACCTCGCCATCCAGCGTCTCTTCGCCACCGGCATGACCCTGCAGAGCGCGGGCCGCCTCATCGAGCACCCGGAGGCCTCCGAGCGCGTACTGCGGGCCGTGGACGACCTCGACGAGACCATCAAGATCATCAGATCGACCATCTTCGGGCTGCGCACGCGGGACGGCGCGGCCGACGTCGGCCTGCGGACCCGCGTGGTGCGGGTCGCCGCGGAATCGGCGCCGACCCTGGGATTCGCCCCGAGCATCCGGATGGAGGGGCTCATCGACACCGACGTACCGAAGGAGACCGCCGACCACCTGGTCGCCGTGCTGTCCGAGGCGTTGACCAACATCGCCCGCCACGCCGGCGCGGACCGCGCCGAGATCGTGGTGACGACCGACGGGCGGGAGCTGGTGCTGACGGTCCGGGACCACGGGGTCGGCATACCGCCGGACGGCCGCCGCGGCGGCCTGCGCAACATGGCCGAACGGGCCGAACAGCTCGGCGGCCGGATGGAGTGGCAGTGCCCCGAGGAAGGCGGCACCACGCTGGTGTGGCGGGTGCCGGTGGCGCGGTCGTAGGGGACGTCCGGCGCGGCGACGGGGCCGCTCGGCCCCGTGCCAGGACAGGCCCGGAGCCCGACGCTGAGGGTGTAGCGCTGCGTCACCCGAGCGCCCTGGAGGTCGTCATGGCCGGTACACCCCATCTCGTGAGCGATGTGATGACCCGCACCGTGGGGGCCGTGCGTCATCGGGCGGCATTCAAGGACGTCGTGCGGGCCATGCGGCAGTGGCACGTCAGCGCGGTTCCCGTCGTGGACGACGAAGGGCATGTCGTGGGCGTCCTCTCCGAGGCCGACCTGCTGCACAAGGAAGCACTGCGTGACGGTGACCCGGACCTGCCCAGGGCCGGACACACCCCCAGGGCCGGGCCCCCGTATCCGCCGCTCCGGCGTCTGTCGGACCTCTCCAAGGCGGCCGCGGTGGCGGCGGGGGAACTCATGACCGCGCCGGCGGTCACCGTCCGAGCGGACACGACCTTGGCCCAGGCCGCCCGGCTGATGGCCCGGCACCGGGTCAAGCGGCTTCCCGTGGTCGACGCCAACGGTCGGCTGTGCGGTGTGGTCAGCCGCTCCGATCTGCTGAAGGTGTTCCTGCGCGACGATGCCGACATCGCAGACGAGATCCGGCGCGAAGTTCTGCCGAGGCTCACCCCGGACGCTGACGAACCGGTTCGGGTGGATGTACGCAAAGGCGTCGTGATCCTCAGGGGCCGGGTCCGGCACGCCGTCCTCGTCCCGGTGGCCACTCGTCTCGCACGCGCCGTCGAGGGAGTCGTGGACGTCGACTGCGGGCTCACCGGCCCGGCCACCGCCCCGACCTCGACCAGCGCGTCGGATCGTGAAGCCGGGCAGGGACCGTGCGGCAGTGCGACACATCGTGAAGGCGCCCCGGACAGGGAAGTGAACGCCCGACCGTGAAGGAGGCCGCATGGCCGGCATAACCCGGGAACCGCTCGCTCCGGTGCTGGGGCCAGTCCGGGCGGTCGTGTTCGACACCGACGGAGTGATCACCGACTCGGCACGGGTGCACGCCGCGGCCTGGAAGACCGCCTTCGACGCCTTCCTGCGTGCGCACCCGCCCGGAGCCCCGTGGCAGGGGCGCCCCTTCGACGTCCGCGACGACTATCTGCGCTTCGTGGACGGCAGGTCCCGGCTCGACGGGGCCGCGGCCTTCCTCGCGTCGCGTGGCTTCGAGCCGTCCGAGCGGACGGTGCGTGACGTGGCGGCGGACAAGGAACGGCTGTTCACCCGGCGGCTGAGCGAACAGGGCGTCGACGCCTACCCGGGGACGGTACGGCTGGTCCGTGCCCTTCGGGCTGCACGCGTCCCCGTGGCGGCGGTGTCGGCCTCCCGGCACGCCCGTGAGCTGCTGACCGGGGCGGGGGTGGTGGAGCTCTTCGACGCCCTGGTCGACGGGGGAGAGGCGGCCCGGCTGGGTCTCGCCGGCAAGCCGTGCCCCGACCTGTTCCTGGAGGCGGCTCGCCGACTGGGTGTCCCCCCGGACCGTGCGGCCGTCGTCGAGGACGCCCTGGCGGGAGTCGAGGCGGGACGGCGCGGCGGCTTCCTCCTGGTCGTCGGAGTGGACCGTGCCCAGGGCCCCGGCACCGCAGAGCGCCTGCTGCGGCACGGTGCCGACCTGGTCGTCGGTGACCTCGGTGAACTCCTCGACGGCGGACCTCGGCGGTGAGGAGCCGCCGGGACCCACATCGCACGGGACGCGCCGCGCGGGTTCCGGGCTCGGCTCCCGCCCGGTCAGCCCGTCTTCTGGCTCCACAGCGGGCCGATCCGGGCCCACTCGGTGCCCCACAGCGCGACCCGACGCCGGTCGAGCCACCAGCGTCCGGCGCCGCCGACACCGAACACCAGACCACTCAGGGCGAGCCCGGTGGCGACGCCCAGGACACCCGCCTCCACGGCCGCCTCGGCCGGCGTGGGCGGCTCCGTGCTCAGTCCACCCCGACCGTCGGTCCAGACCTTCACCTCGGTCCCGGCCCGCTGCCCGGTCTCCACCAGGGTCGAACCCTCACGGATGGCGCCTTCGGGGCTGGTCCAGCGCACCTTCGCCGAGGCTCTGTCGTACGTGCCGCCCACACCCGTGGCCGTCCGCGGGACGTCGGAGACGAGCACGGCCGAAACGGGACGACGGTCGGCGCGCTGTGCGGTGAAGACCCCCTCGGCGGAGCGGGCCGTCACGACTCCGGTGATCGTGCCGCCGACCACGACGGCGATCCACACGGCCAGCACGATCCACGCCTCCGTCGCGTCGTCGCGTCGTCGCAGCGGGTTCCGCCGCCACCGCCACAGTGCCCTGCTGGTCTTCCTCGGGTGCCTGCCGCCGTTCATCGGTCCGAGCCTCCTCGTAGCCGTCTCCTCAGGAAGGTGACAGCCGGGGAACGGCCGGAACATGGGCCGAGCAGGCGCCGACCCCGGGCCGATCGGGACCAAGTCCGCCGCGCGGAAGGGACCTTCAGCCCTGGCCCGGTCGGGGCCCGGCGACCGAGGGGGCCGACCGGCCCATGCGAGGTCCGGCCTGGAGGGCCAAGCTGGATCTGCGGGGCAATCCCGGCACCCGCACCTGTGTCCGGGCGCAGCGGTCCATGGGTGAAACGACCGGTCCGCGGACCCGGGGGAGACAGAGAAAGGCAGGGATCGTCATGAAGGGCTTGGTCTTCCACGGCCCCGGACAGTCGTCGTGGCAGGAAGTGCCTGATCCGGGGATCAAGGACCCCACCGACGCGATCGTCCGGGTCGACACCGTCACGATCTGCGGGACGGACCTGCACATCCTCAAGGGCGACGTGCCCGAGGTCCGACCCGGCACGGTCCTGGGGCACGAGGCCGTCGGGGAGATCGTCGAGGTCGGCAACGACGTACGGACCGTGCGGCCCGGCGACCGGGTGCTCGTCTCCTGCATCACCGCCTGCGGCCGGTGCCGCTACTGCCGGGAGGGAGCGTACGGCCAGTGCCTGGGCGGGGGAGGCTGGATCCTCGGCCACCTGATCGACGGGACCCAGGCCGAGTACGTCCGCGTCCCCTACGCCGACCTGTCCGTCCACGCGCTGCCCAGCACCCTGCCCACCGAGGACGCCGTGCTGCTGGCGGACATCTTCCCCACCTCCTACGAGGTGGGCGTGGTCAACGGGCGCGTCCGCCCCGGCGACACCGTCGCCGTCGTCGGCGCCGGCCCCATCGGTCTCGCGGCGATCGCCACCGCTCGGCTGTTCTCGCCCGAGCGGATCGTCGCCGTGGACCTGGCCCCCGCGCGCCTGGAGGCCGCGAGGCGGCTCGGGGCGGACGCCGTGGCCGACCCCAGGGAGGCTCCGGACCAACTGGTCGCCGACCTCACCGACGGGCTCGGCGCGGACGTCGTGATCGAGGCCGTCGGCGTACCGGAGAGCTTCGAGCTCTGCACCCGTATGGTGCGTCCCGGCGGACACGTGGCCAACGTCGGCGTGCACGGCAAACCGGCCACGCTGCACCTCGAAGACCTGTGGATCAAGAACGTCACCATCACCACGGGCCTGGTGGACACCCACTCCACACCCACCCTGCTGCGGATGGCCGCCGCCGGCCGGCTGCCCACCTCGTCCCTGGTCACGCACACCTTCCCGCTGGACGACATGGAGGAGGCGTACGACGTCTTCTCCCGCGCGGCCGACACCGGGGCGCTCAAGGTCGTGCTCGGCGGGCCCCGGCACGACGTCGTCGCGGTTCCGGCCTGATCGGCCTTCGGAACGTGTCCGGCGGAACCGGGCCGGGTGGACCTCCGTAGGAGGGACCGCTCTCCGGCCCGGCAGGGACCGATGGCCCTCAAGCCGGGCACGCACCGGACGGACGATGGAGCGCACACCCGATGTCCGGGTGGATCGTGCGCGAAGCAGGAGACGGATGGGCCGATGTACGCCAACGACGGATTCCGCGAACTGGACAGGCAGGAGTGCCTGCGGTTGCTCGCGAAGGTGCCCCTCGGCCGTATCGTCCACACCCGCCAGGCGCTGCCGGCCGTTCTGCCGGTCAACTTCTGTCTGGACGCGGAGGGTTCGGTGCTGCTGCGTACGTCGGCCGCGTCGGAACTCGCCCGCGCCGTGGACGGAGTCGTCGTCGCCTTCGAGGCCGACGAGGTCGACACGGTCGCCCACTCGGGCTGGAGCGTCGTCGTCACCGGGAGGGCATCGATCGTGACCGATCCGGCCGAGCGCGCGAGACTGGCCCGCACCGGCCCGCGCTCGTGGGTCGCCGCGCCGCGGGACGTCTTCGTCCGGATCCAGGCGGAACTGGTCACCGGCCGCGAACTCGTCGGCGGCCGGACGATGTACGGGGTGGATCTGACGAACTGACCTCCAGCCCCACGGCCCCACCCCAGGCCTGAGCCCCGTGCCGCCTCCGGAACCCCGGTGGGCGGTAGGGGGTCGCACCCGTCGCACCGGTCGAAGTCGTCGCACCCGCCCACGCGACGCGACCCGCGTTCCGCCACGGCGGCGTGGTTCGGCATGTGGGGCGCCGGGCGGCGTGGCACCCTGTGAGGAGGGGGAGTTGATGATGATCCGCACGGTCTTCATCCGCCTGCCGTCGCCTGCCGTACTCCTCGGTGACCGCCCGGTCCTCGGCGTGGATCACGGCACTGTGCCCTTGGCCGTGGAAGGCGACCATGTCGGCGGCCGTCAGTTCGAAGCCTTGCTCCTGGGAACCGGCGCGCAGCACCGTGAGCACCGGGCAGAGCTTCTCCCGGGTCAACGGCTCCACGGGACCGACCCGTTCGGCCTCGACGAGGATGAGGGAGATGCCGGCGGGCACGGTGAAGCCGGCCTGCTCGGCGATCCACTCCGGGCTCTGCCCGACGGCCGCGGAGTTGACCCTCGGCTCGCAGCCGCCGCCCGTGCCCTGCCGCCCGGGAAGAGGAAGGACTCCAGCTTCTCCTTCTCCTCGGCGGTCGCCAAGTGGGCACGCAGGGCGCGGAATTCGGCGAGTGCCGCGGCGTAGATCTCGTCGTCCAGGATGACGGCCTGCTCGGAGGCGCAGATCATCCCGTTGTCGAAGGACTTCGACAGCACCAGGTCGTTGACCGTCCGCCGCAGCTCGGCGCTCCTGTGCACGTACGCCGGGACGTTGCCCGCCCCGACGCCAAGAGCCGGCTTGCCGGCCGAGTAGGCGGCCTTGACCATGGTGTTGCCGCCGGTGGCGAGGATCAGCGAGACGCCCGGCTGCCGCCCGCGCGCTGTGGTCGACGTCGGGTTGGTGACAGGCGTGAACGCGCGCACCACCCCCACCGGTTCGGCGATCTCCACCATGTCCTCGAACACACCGCGGCCGGTCTCCTCCACCGCGAGGCGGGCCAGGGCCGTGTACTGGTCCAGGTCGGCCACGGCGCCTTCTTGACGATGTGGTCGGCCTGTTCCTGGGTGAGGCCGTCGTAGTCGGCGAGTGCCGTGAGGCCGTCCGTGACCAGACGGTCCATGGGGCCGAGCGCCACCGCTGTGGGAGCGGTGGCGTACGGGGTGGAGGGCGGCGCCGCACGGGTCCGCCGCCCTGGGACCGGTGTCGCTCAGCCGCTCCCTCTCGTCCGCCGCGGCCGGGTCCCGGAGGTGCCGATGGTCTCTCGTCGGGACTGAACGGCCCGACAGGGGCCGATGAGCAGGTGATCCGCCCTGAAACAGGGCCGACAGGCCCTGGCCGTCCGGCCCCGGTACGACGAGGATCATCGGGTCGAGGCCCATACTGTTCGTGGTGGACAGGGGGGCGTGAGTGCGGAACCGAGGAGTGAAGCGATGCCGGTCAGCGAGCAGCCGGGTTCGGAGGACCAGATCCGGGTCTTCCTGCTGGACGACCACGAGGTCGTACGCCGTGGAGTGCGCGACCTGCTGAACGACGAGCCGGACATCTCGGTGATCGGCGAGGCCGGAACAGTGGAGCAGGCCCTGGTGCGGGTCCCCGCCCTGCGACCGCAGGTGGCGGTGCTCGACGTCCGCCTGCCCGACGGCGACGGGATCACCGTGTGCCGGGAACTGCGCTCCCGCATGCCGGAACTCATCTGTCTGATGCTGACCTCCTTCGACGACGAGGAGGCCCTCCTGGACTCGATCATGGCGGGGGCCTCCGGGTACGTCCTGAAGCAGATCCGAGGCTCGGACCTGGTGTCGGCGGTGCGCACGGTGGCCGCGGGCCAGTCCCTGCTCGACCCCAGTGCCACCGCGCGGCTGATGGCGCGCCTGCGGCAGGGGCCGAAGGAGGAGCAGGAACCCGAGGCGCTGCCGGGCCTGACCGAGCGGGAGCGGGAGATCCTGGCCCTGATCGGGGAGGGCCTGACCAACCGTCAGATCGGTCAGCGGCTCTTCCTCGCCGAGAAGACGGTCAAGAACCACATCTCCCGTCTGCTCGCCAAGCTCGGTGTGGAGCGGCGCGTGCAGGCCGCCGTCATCGCCACCCAGGCCCAGGACCGGCTGCGGCAGGAAGGGCAGTAGACCGCGGACGCCGGGTGCAGCCGCAGGCCGGACGCCGTGCGTCCGCCCGGTCGGGGCAGGCGCGGGTCAGCACCGCTGCGCGGTGCCACCTCGGGTTCCTGCTTCACGGGCCTCTGCCACCCGGAGGTGGTCCTACAAGGCCTCCACAGGCCTGACTTCCCGCCCGTCCGGCGGTAGGTCCGCCAACTACGCTGTCGGGCAAAGCGACTTCAGCGGCTGGCGCTGCGCCCCTACGGGCCGCCGAGGTGAGGATGCCCTGCACCTCCACCCTGAAGGCTGGAGTACTGGGCACGTGTTCGGTAGCGGAGGAACCTCGGCGCGGAACCCTACGAGGCGGACGCCGGCTGCTCGCCCGAACCACGGACGATCAGCCGGGTGGGGACGGTGAGCGTGCGTGCGCGGGAGCGGTCGCCGTCGAGTCGGGCCAGAGCGGTGGTCGCGGCGGTCCGGCCGAGCTCCTCGGGGTCCTGCGCGACGACGGTCAGGGCGGGTTCCAGCGCCTCGGCGAGGGCCACGTCGTCGAAGGCGACCACCGCCACCTCCTTGCGCTTGCCGCGGGCGAGTTCGGCCACTATGCCCAGCGCCATGATGTTGTTCCCGGCGAACAGGGCGGTGGGCGGGTCGGGCAGTTCGAGGAGCTGGGCGGTCGCGGCCTCGGCACCCCGCTGGTCGTGTGCGTCGGCGACCAGCGCGGGGTCGTAGGGGATGCCCGCCTCCCCCAGCGCGGCGCGGTAGCCGGCGAGCCGCTCGCGGCGGGTGTACAGCTTGGCGGGCAGGTCGCCGACGAAGCCGATGCGTCGGTGCCCGTGGGCGATGAGATGGGTGACGCCGTCCAGGGCACCCGCCCGGTTGGAGCTGACGATGCTGTCCGTGGTGAGTCCGACCCCGGGGCGGTCGAGGAAGACGACGGGCAGCCCCGCCGTACGCTGCGCCCGCAGGTGGGAGTGGTCGGCGCCGACCGACGGCACGACGATCAGGATGCTGACGCGCCGGGCCAGGAACTTGGCCGTCAGGGAGCGTTCACGGTCGGGGTCGTCGGCGGACGACCCCATGAGCAGCGTCAGCCCGCGTTCGCGGACGCTGTCCTCGATGCCCCGGGCGACGGCCCCGAAGAACGGGTTGCCGAGGTCGGGAACGACCAGTCCGACAGTGGTGTCCGGGCCGCCGACGCGCATGTTGCGGGCCATGAGGTTCGGCTGGAAGCCCAACTGGGCCACCGCGGCGAGGACTTGCTCCCGGGTCTGCGCCGAGACGGGTCCGTCCTCGTTGAGGACGCGGGAGACCGTCTTGGCACTGACGCCGACTTCTCGGGCGACGTCGGCCAGGGTGGGGCGGCGGTTCGCTGCCATGGAGGAAAGTCTCCTGTGGGCTCTCGGTCCCGGCCGCGGCCTTCGGCCGGAACTGCGAGAGCGTGTCGTGCTGTCAGGTGGCCTGTACTCCGGCGGCCTTCGCGGCCTCCGAATCCGCTACGACAGTAGCGCCGGCCGCGTCCACGGTGAGCGCGCCGGTCATGATGGCGACGACCTCCGCCATCGAGTAGTCCGACGGCTTGATCACGGCCGCGCGCCTGCCGAGGCGGTGGACGTGGATCCGGTCGGCGATCTCGAAGACATGCGGCATGTTGTGGCTGATCAGGACGACCGGCATGCCCTTGTCACGGACCCGGCGGATGAGGTCGAGGACCTGACCGGACTCCTTGACGCCGAGGGCGGCGGTGGGCTCGTCCATGACGACGACGCTGCGGGCCCAGGCGACGGCACGGGCCACCGCGACGGCCTGCCGCTGTCCCCCGGAGAGAGTCTCGACGGCCTGCGTGAGCGAGCGCAGGCCGATCTTCAGATCGGCCATGTGCTCCGCGGCCTCCTGCCGCATGCGCTTCTTGTCCAGCATGCGGAAGGCGCTGCCGAGCACACCGGGGCGGCGCAGCTCACGGCCGAGGAACATGTTCGAGGCGATGTCCATGGACGCGGCCACGGCGAGGTCCTGGTACACCGTCTCGATGCCGTGGGCGCGTGCGCTCTGCGGACCGGAGAAGGTGATGGGCTCGCCGTTGAGGCGGATCTCGCCCGCGTCCGGGGTCACCGCGCCGGTGAGGGCCTTGATCATGCTGGTCTTGCCGGCGCCGTTGTCACCGATGACGGCCAGCACCTCGCCCGGCATGAGGTCGAAGTCGGCGCCGTCGATGGCGGTGACATGGCCGTACCGCTTGACCAGACCGCGGGCCTGCAGAACGGGGGTCGGGGTGGCGGTCATCGGGCCTTCTTCCGGGAGATCTGGTCGACGGTCACCGCGAGGATCACCAGCACACCGGTGATCAGGGTCTGGTAGATCGAGGCGACACCCATCAGCTGCAGGCCGTTGCGGAACACACCGACGATCAGCACACCGATGAAGGTGCCCAGGACCGAACCGCGTCCGCCGAACAGGCTGGTGCCGCCGAGGACCACGGCGGTGATGCTGTCCAGGTTGTCGGTCTGCCCGGCCTGCGGATCGCCCACGCCGGTACGGGAGATGAGCAGCAGGGCGGCGATGCCGTAGAGCACGCCCGCCACGGTGTAGACGCCGATGGTCAGACGGGAGGTGCGGATACCGTTCAGCCGGGCCGCCTCCGGGCTGTTGCCCAGCGCGTAGACGTGCCGGCCCCAGCCGGTGCTGCTCAGCGCGTAGGCGAGGAGGAGGAACAGGGCGATGGTGACCAGCGAGCCGTAGGTCACGTCGGTGTGGCCGAGCGGGAAGGTCTCCCCGAGCGCCGTCAGCGGACCGGGCAGGTTGGTGACCGTCTGCTCCTCGGAGTAGATGTGGGTCAGGGCGAACGCCACATTGAGCATGCCGAGGGTGACGATGAACGGCGGCAGCGGGATCTTCTGCACCAACACCCCGTTGAGCAGGCCGAATCCGCCGCAGACGACCAGGCCCAGGCCGATGGCGGCCAGCGGCGGGAGTGTGCCCTCGGCCGCCATCCTGGCGATCACGATGCTGCCGAACGCCATCACGGCACCGCACGACAGGTCGATGCCGGCGGTGAGGATGATCAGGGTCTGGCCGATGGCGAGCGTGCCGACGACCATGACCTGCTGAATGATCAGGGAGAAGTTGCCGCCGGTGAGGAACTGGTCGGTCGAGAGGGAGAAGAAGGCACAGGCCAGGAGCAGGGCGGCCAGGGGCCCGGTGGTCGGAGCCGTGAGCAGCCTGCGGGCCGTCGTCGGGGCTTTCAGCTCCGCGTACGGCGAGGAGGTGCTCGGGGGCGTGGACGTGGCTGTCATGCGAAGTCCTTGTCGGAAGACAGATCCTTGTCGCCAGGACAAGGGGGGCGGCCGCCCCCGCCGGAGTCGGGGAGGTGGCGGGCCGGCCGCCCCGCACAGGGAGGTGGCGGTCTCGTACGAGTCTGGGGCCTGTCGTTCGGATCACGTCGGCTTCGGGCCGCGGCGCCTGAAGGCCACCGGTGAGCGGGGCTCGGTGCGTACCGGGCCCCGCGGCTCAGGCGTGATCCGGACGACAACTCCTCGGGGACGGCTCAGCCCCAGCAGTTCTCCAGGCCGTAGGCGGTGTCCTTCGACGCGACGCCGTCCTGTGCCTTGTCGGAGATCAGCGTGACGCCGGTGTCGGTGTAACCGGACGCCTTCTTGCCGTCCTTCGCGTAGGTCACCACGGCTTTGACGCCCTCGGCGGCCATCTTCAGCGGGTACTGCTGCGAGGTCGCGGCGATCTTTCCGTCCTTGACGGCCTGGGTGCCGGTGCAGCCGCCGTCGACGGAGACGATCAGGACGTCCTTCTCCCGGCCCTTGGCCTTCAGGGCGGTGTAGGCGCCGAGGGCGGCCGGCTCGTTGATGGTGTAGACGACGTTGATGTCCGGCTCCTTCTGGAGGCAGTTCTCCATCGCCGTCTGCCCCTTGGCCTGGTCGCCGCCGGTGTCCTGGGCACAGGCGACGTCCTTGTCGGTGGCGCCGAAGCCCTTCAGGAAGCCCTCGTGGCGCTGCACGCCGACGGAGACCCCGGGTGCGAGGTCGAGGGCGGCTATCTTCGCCTCCTTGCCCTTCATCGCGGCCTTGGCGTACTCGCCGATCAGTTCGCCCGCCTTGACGTTGTCGGTGGCGAAGAGGGCGTCGACCGCGCTCTCCGGCTCGGTCGGGGTGTCCAGGGCGATGACCAGGACACCCTTGGCCTTCGCCTTCTCGATCGCGGGGACGATCGCCTTGGAGTCGCTGGGGGTGATCAGGATGCCCTTCACCCCGGCGGCCACCATGTTCTCGATGGCGGTGACCTGACCGGCGTTGTCCCCGTCGAACTTGCCGGCCGCGGTCATCAGCTCGACGCCCTCGGCCTTCGCGGTCTTCTCCGCGCCTTCCTTCATCTTCACGAAGAACGGGTTGGTGTCGGTCTTGGTGATCAGACCGACCTTGACGTCGCCCGAGCCGGAGCCGGAGGAGTCCGAGCCGGAGTCGGCGCCGGAACCGGGCCCGCAGGCGGTGAGGGCGAGTGCCGCGACACCGGTCACGGCGGCGGCTCTGAGGACGGCGGAAGACAGGCGAGCGGTGCGAGACATGAACACTCCTGTGGGATTTCGAGCGGCACGGGGCCGGGAGTTCGGAGCATGCCGCCCCGATGTGTCATCGCTGACTTATGTCATCGTTGACACTGCATGGCGAGGATGATGGACTCCGTCTCGCGGCAACGTCAATGCCTTGCACCCGTCACAAATCGGCAACGTCCACGACCGCGGTCCCCGCGCCCCGTTCCACGGCCGTGTCACCGAGCGCCCGCTGTCCCGGTCCTCCCGGAGAGAAGAGCAGCCCATGAGCCCGCGCCAGATCACCGTCCTGGGGGAGTGCGTAGCGGACGCCTTCGCCGAAACCCCGGCCGCCCCGAACGAACTCGCGCTGCGCGTCCTGCCCGGTGGCGGACCCGCGAACACGGCGGTGGCACTGGCTCGTCTGGGCACCCCGGCTCGTTTCCTCGCCCGCCTCTCCGACGACCTGTTCGGCCGTCTCTTCCGGAGCCATCTGGAAGCGTCCGGCGTGGATCTGTCGTACGCCGTGGCCGCCGCCGAGCCCAGCACGCTGGCCGTGGCGGAGCTGGACGCGCGGGGGCAGGCCGCGTTCTCCTTCCACGCCCAGAACACCGCCGACTGGCAGTGGACGCCGGGAGAACTGGAGCGGGTGGACCTGTCGGAAGCCGTCTGCGTGCACACCGGCTCACTGGCGCTGGTCCGCGCGCCGGGCGCGACCGCGGTGGAGGAGTTCCTCGACCGGGCGGCGCCCCGGGCCACCGTCAGCATCGACCCCAACGTCCGGCCGCTGCTGGTCCACCCCGACGTCTACCGGGAGCGGCTCGCGCGCTGGTGCCGCGTCGCCGACATCCTGCGGCTGAGCGAGGACGACCTCGAACTGCTGCTGCCCGGCACCTCGCCGGAGCAGGCCTGCGACATCTGGCACGCCGCGGGGGTACGCCTGGTCGTGATCACGCTCGGCGCCGACGGTGCCCTCGCCTCCCTCGACGGCGAACGGGTACGGGTGCCCGGGGTGACCACCCGGGTCGTCGACACCGTGGGCGCCGGGGACTCCTTCACCGCCGGGCTGCTGCACCACCTCGCGGAAGGCGACCTCCTCGGTGGCCGGCTGGCCGGTCCCGACGTCGGCGACGTGGCCGAGGCCTGCCGTTTCGCCGCCCGGGTCGCTGCCCTGACCTGCTCGGTCGCCGGCCCCAATCCGCCCTGGCGGGAGCAGGTGGCGCAGCCGGTCACCGCCGCCGACGCGTGACGGCGCGTACGCCGCCCGGCTCCTGAACCAGCGACCCCGCACCCCCCCGGCCCAGCCACGGACAAGGACACGCCACCATGACGAAGACCCTGCTCGCCGAGTTCACCGCCCGTGAGGGAGCGGAGGACGAAGTCACCCGCCTGATCCGGGACTACGCCCTCAAGGTGCGCGCCGAAGAAGGCAACCTCGCCTTCGACGTCTACACCAAGGAGGCCGCGCCGCGTGCCTACTGGATCTTCGAGGTCTACCGGGACGAGGACGCCTTCCAGGCGCACCTGAACGCTCCCTACGGCGCCCCGTTCAACGCCGCCCTCACTCCGCTGATCGAGGAGGACGCCTCGGTGCTGACGTTCCTCGAACCGCTGGACACGCGAGGGTGACCCGCTCACGGCCGTGAGCGTCGCGGGTGGGGCCAACAGGCCCTCAACCGAGGGCCGTTCGGCATCTGCGGAGCGTCGCGGCACCCGGGCGAGGCTGTGGGGGCAGGCAGGAAGCAAGGACGCGGGAGGTGCCATGGACGCGTCGACCTCCCCGTCGATGCCCGCGTCGCTCGCCCCGCACGAGCCGTACGTGGCCGAGCCCTCGCGCGGAGCCCCGCCCGAGACACGACCTCTGGTGTTCGAGTCATGGCAACGCTGTGAGTCGTGCGGCGTGCGGCCCGACGGAAGCCGACTGCCGCCGCTGCGCCGCACGTCCCAGGACCTGGCGGCCTACCGGAGCACGCACCCCCTGGCCGCTGTCATGCCCCTGCTACGGGAGCTGCTCGGTTCCGGGGCGGCGGACGACGGGCACGTGTTCGCGGTCGGGGACGTCGAGGGAACCCTGCTGTGGGTCGAGGGTGACACCAGGACCGTCGCGCGCGCCGAGAGGATGCACTTCGCGGAAGGAGCCGGGTGGTCCGAGGGGCAGGCCGGAACGAACGCCCCCGGCACCGCACTGGCGCTGGGCCACCCCGTCCAGATCGTGAACGGCGAGCACTACAACTCCGCCGCACACGCCTGGTCCTGCGCGGCGGCCCCCGTACGCGACCCCGCCACCGGGCTGCTGCTGGGCGTGGTCGACCTGACCGGTGGCCGCACCATCGCCACGCCCCCCGCGCTCGCGGCGGTGCGTGCCGCCGCGCTGGCCGCCGAGGCGGAACTCGCGCGCGGACTCCCCGCACCGCCCGTCCTGCTCGGGCCCGACGGACGACCGCTGAGCCCGCCCGAAGCCGTCGCCACGCGGTACGGCACCGACGTAGGGCTGACGGCGCTGGGCCGGGACAGCGTCCTGCTGGCGCACGCCGGCCGCGTGCACCGGCTCAGCCCACGGCACAGCGAGATCGTCGTGGCGCTCGCCCTGGAAGGCCGGGGCGTGCCCGGCGGCCGACTCGCCGTGGACCTCTCCGAACGGGAGGTGCCCCCGTCGACACTGCGAGCCGAACTCACCCGGCTGCGGGCGGCGCTCGGTCCCGGCCTCCTCGGCTCCCGGCCCTACGCGCTGCTGCGGCCCGTGCGCAGCGACTTCGGGGACGTCGCCGCGCTGCTCGCCGAGGGGCGGGCGGAGCAGGCGCTGGACCGGTACCGCGGACCGCTGCTGCCACGCTCCGAGGCGCCGGTCGTCGTGGAACACCGGCGCGCCCTGGAACAGCAGGTGCGCGGTGCCGTGCTCGGCGCCGGCGACCCCCGGCTGCTGCGCCGCTGGGTCGACACGGCCTGGGGGGCCGACGACGCCGTCGCGTGGCGGACGCTCGCCCACCTGCTTCCCGGCGGTTCGGCACAGCGCGCCGCCGCCGCGGCGCGCGCCCGCGCACTGGACCCCGAGATCCTCGTGCCACCCCAGGCCCGGCGGTATGCAGCGCAGTTGCAGCGTTCCCCTTCCTAGCGTGGTGACATCACCCCGATCGTCGTGACGGGACACCGAAGGGAAAGGGGACGGCCATGAAGTACGAGCCTCCGGGCAGGCCGGGCAGCGTCGTCGACGTCGCCCCCCGGTACGAGAACTTCATCGGCGGCAAGTGGGAGGCACCCACCACGGGTCAGTACTCGACCAACCTGTGCCCCGCCACCGCCAAGCCGATCTGCGAGATCCCCAAGTCCGGGCCCGCGGACATCGAACTCGCCCTCGACGCCGCGCACTCGGCGAAGGAAGCGTGGGGCGAGGCCTCCACGGCCCAGCGGGCCGCGGTGCTGAACAAGGTGGCCGACGCCATCGACGCCCACCGTGAGGAACTCGCCGTCGCCGAGAGCTGGGAGAACGGCAAGCCGGTCCGTGAGACCCTCGCCGCCGACATCCCCCTCGCGGCCGACCACTTCCGCTACTTCGCCGCGGCGATCCGCGCGGAGGAGAGCGGGATCACCGAGATCGACAAGGACACCATCGCCTACCACTTCCACGAGCCGCTCGGCGTGGTCGGACAGATCATCCCGTTCAACTTCCCGCTGCTGATGGCCGCGTGGAAGCTCGCCCCCGCGCTCGCCGCGGGCAACGCCACCGTCATCAAGCCCGCGTCGCCCACCCCGTGGTCGATCCTGAAGCTGATGGAGGTCATCGGCGACATCGTGCCGCCCGGCGTCCTCAACGTCGTCAACGGACCGGGCGCCGAGATCGGCAAGGCGCTCGCCACCAACAAGCGCATCGCCAAGGTGGCCTTCACCGGAGAGACCACCACCGGCCGGCTGATCATGCAGTACGCGGCCCAGAACATCATCCCGGTCACCCTGGAGCTGGGCGGCAAGTCGCCGAACATCTTCTTCGACGACGTGCTGGCCCGCGACGACGACTTCCTGGACAAGGCGGTCGAGGGACTGGTGCTGTACGCGTTCAACAAGGGCGAGGTCTGCACCGCTCCCTCGCGCGCACTCGTCCAGGAGGACATCTACGAGGAGTTCATGGGCCGCTGCCTGGAGCGCATCCGCGCCATCAAGCAGGGCCACCCGCTCGACACCGACACCATGATCGGCCCGCAGGTGTCCAGGCAGCAGGTCGAGAAGATCGCCTCCTACGTCGACATCGGCGTCAAGGAGGGCGCCGAACTGCTCGTCGGAGGCCACCGGCCCACCCTCGACGGAGAACTCGCCGACGGCTACTTCTACGAGCCGACCGTCCTCAAGGGCCACAACCGCATGCGGGTCTTCCAGGAGGAGATCTTCGGACCCGTCCTCTCCGTCACCACGTTCAAGGACGAGGCGGAGGCACTGCGCATCGCCAACGACACCCTGTACGGCCTCGGGGCCGGCGTGTGGAGCCGCGACACCGGGCGCACCTACCGCATGGGCCGCGCCATCAAGGCGGGCCGCGTCTGGACCAACTGCTACCACCAGTACCCGGCCGGTGCCGCGTTCGGTGGCTACAAGGTGTCCGGCATCGGCCGCGAGACCCACAAGATGATGCTGGACCACTACAGCCAGACCAAGAACCTGCTGGTCAGCTACAGCGACAAGCCCCTGGGACTGTTCTGAGGGGAGTGGTCGGACATGCCCGCGCACGTCGAGTACGGCACCGCCGGGCGCGTCACGGCCACCCGGGCGGCGCGCCGGGCCATCGAGGCCCTGCATGCCGCCCACGGGGGGCCGGTGATGTTCGTCCAGTCCGGCGGCTGCTGCGACGGGAGCGACCCGATGTGCTTCCCCGCCGGTGAGTTCGCCGTCGGTGAGGGCGACATGCTGGTCGGTGTGATCGTCGGTTGCACCTTCCACATGGACGCCGACCAGTACGAAGCCCTCGGCCGCCCCCTCTTCGTCCTGGACGTCGAGCCCGGCACACCGGGCGGGTTCTCCCTCCCGGCCGGGGAGGGGCTGAGGTTCGTGACCCGCGTCAAGGAACCCCGCCGCAAGGCCGGCTGACCGGCCGACAGCCACCACACCGCAGTACAACGCTGGGAGAGGGAAAGATCATGAAGGCAGCGGTCGTCACCGACTTCGGCAAGCCCCTGGAGATCCAGGAACGTCCCGTCCCCGAGCCCGGCCCCGGTCAGGTGCTCGTCCGGATGGAGGCCTCGGGACTCTGCCACACCGACATCCACGCGGCCCACGGCGACTGGCCCGTCAAGCCGCGGCCCCCGTTCGTCCCGGGTCACGAAGGCATCGGCCCGGTCCACGCCGTCGGCGCGGGCGTACCGGCCGACCTGGTCGGCACACGCGTGGCCGTCCCTTGGCTCGGCTCGTCCTGCGGCACCTGCCGCTTCTGCGTCTCCGGCTGGGAGACCCTGTGCGAGAGCCAGGTCAACTCCGGCTACTCCGTGGACGGTTGCTACGCCGAGTACGCCGTCGCGGACGCGGGCGCCGTCGTCCGGGTCCCCGAGGGCGTGAGTTCGTTCGACGCGGCACCCCTGACCTGCGCGGGCGTCACCACGTACAAGGCCGTCAAGGTCGCGCACGTGGTCCCCGCCGAA
Source organism: Streptomyces sp. MNU76 (assembly GCF_020982545.1). Taxonomy (GTDB): domain Bacteria; phylum Actinomycetota; class Actinomycetes; order Streptomycetales; family Streptomycetaceae; genus Streptomyces. The sequence continues at coordinate 83,733 of NZ_JAJKLK010000029.1, forward strand.
CGCGTCGCCGTCTTCGGCATCGGCGGACTCGGCCACCTCGCCGTCCAGTACGCCCGGCTCGTCGGAGGCTTCGTCACCGCCGTCGACCTGGAACCGGACAAGCTCGGCCTCGCCCACCGGCTCGGCGCCGACCACCTCGTCAACGCCCGTACGCACGACCCGGTCGAGGAGATCAGGAACGCGGGCGGCGCGGACGTGGCCGTCGTGCTCGCCGCCGCACCCAAGGCGTTCGAGCAGGCCTACCGGTCGCTCAACCGCGGTGGACGCCTGGTCATGGTCGCCCTGCCCGCCGACGACGCGGCGATCGACGTGCCGATCTTCGAGACCGTCCTCGGCGGGATCTCCGTCATCGGCTCCATCGTCGGCACCCGTCAGGACCTCAGCGAGGTGTTCGCCCTGCACGCCGCCGGACGCACCCAGGTCATCGCCGAGCCGCGCCGCCTGGACCAGGTCAACGACTCCTTCGACGAGGTGCTCGGCGGACGTGCCGAAGCACGGCTCGTCTTCCGGTTCTGAGGCCCGGGCACCCCGGACCACAGGGAGAGGCAGCAGATCATGGCCACCGTCATCGTGGGAGCCGTACGGGAACGAGCGCCCAGCGAACGTCGCGTCGCCCTCGTCCCCGAGGCCGTCACCCTGCTGCGCCGGGCCGGCATCGACGTTCTCGTCGAGACCGGTGCCGGCAGCGGCGCCTGGTTCACCGACGCCGAGTACGCCGAGGCGGGCGCGACCGTCGTGGTCCTGGGCGAACTGCTCGCAGCCGCGGACGTCGTCCTGTGCGTCGGGCCGCCCGACGCGGACGCCGCAGGGTTGCTCCACCCCGGCCAGACCCTCGTCGGCCTGCTCGAACCACTGCGCGACCCCGAGGTCGTCGCCGGGCTGACGGACCGCGGAGTGCACACGGTCAGCCTCGATCTGCTGCCGCGCACCCTCAGTCGCGCCCAGTCCATGGACGCGCTGACGTCCCAGGCGAGCGTCGCCGGCTACAAGGCGGCCCTGCTCGCCGCCGACGCCTACGACCGGTTCTTCCCGATGCTCACCACCGCCGCGGGCACCATGCGTCCCGCTCAGGTGATGGTCCTCGGCGCCGGTGTCGCCGGGCTCCAGGCGATCGCCACCGCCCGGCGCCTCGGCGCCGTCGTCACGGCGTACGACGTACGCCCCGCATCCCGAGGGGAGGTGGAATCCCTCGGCGCCCGGTTCCTCGACATCCGGAGCCCTCACCAAGCGGAATCGGGCGCCGGACAGGGGGGCTACGCACGGGAGCTGACCGAGAACGAGCAGCGGGCCCAACGCGAGGCGCTGGACGCGCACATCGCCCGCTCCGACGTCGTGATCACCACCGCCCAGGTCCCCGGACGCAAGCCCCCGCTGCTGGTGACCGGCACCGCACTGGCGGGCATGAAGCCGGGCTCGGTCGTCGTCGACCTCGCGGCGAGCGAACTCGGCGGGAACGTCGAGGGCTCCGAGCCCGACAAGACGGACGTGCGAGCGGGCGGGGTCACCGTCATCGGCGCCGGACGACTGCCGTCGGCGATGGCGACCGCCGCGTCCACGGCGTACGCCCGCAACCTCGTCGCGCTGCTTCGCCACCTCGTGCGCGACGGAGAACTCGTCCTCGACCCGACGGACGAGATCACCGGAGCCCTGATGGGAGGCGGAACATCATGAACGACCTCGATCTGCTTACCGCGATCACCGTGTTCGTGCTGAGCGTGCTGGTAGGTGTCGAAGTCATCAGCAAGGTCCCCGCGACCCTCCACACACCCCTGATGTCCGGCTCCAACGCCGTGCACGGGATCGTCGTCATCGGCGCCATGCTGATCGCCGCCGAGTCGCACGACTGGATCGGCTGGACGCTGGCCTTCGTGGCGATGGTGTTCGGTGCCATGAACGTCGTCGGCGGGTACGTCGTCACCGACCGGATGCTGGAGATGTTCAAGGCCAGGCCGGGCGTACCGAAGCCGGAGCGGTCCGCCACCGGCACACGTGAGAAGGCGGAGGTGTGAGCGGCATGGACACCGTCTCGAACGCCGTCCACTACATCTTCCTCGGCGCTGCCGCGTGCTTCGTGCTGGGTCTGCACCTGATGAACCATCCCCGCACCGCCCGCCGCGGCAACACCCTCTCCGCCATGGCCATGGCGGCGGCGATCGCGGCGACCGTCTGGCTGGTGGCGGACGAGGGCGTGATCGACCGCGCCGGCTGGCTCGTCCTGGGCACCGGCGGACTCGTCGGCGCGGCGCTCGGTCTGTGGGCCGCGCGTGAGGTGCGGATGACCGCGATGCCGCAACTGGTGAGTGTCTTCAACGCCGTCGGCGGTGGCGCCGCCGCCCTCATCGCGATCAACGATCTGCTCCAGGCCGACGACCCGGCCGCGATCGGCGCCCGGGTCGCGCTTCCCGGGGCGCTGGACATCGTCATCGGCGCGGTGACCTTCTCCGGATCCCTGATCGCCGCCGGCAAACTCCAGGGCGTCGTGTCCGGGGCGCCGGTGGTGTTTCCCGGGGCACGGCTGCTCAACGCGCTGCTGCCGGTCTCCTTCGTCGTCGGCACGGTCTGGCTGGTGCTCGCCCCGGACTCCCGCACGGCCCTGTACGGGCTGACGGCCGTGGCACTCCTGTTCGGCGTGACGATGGTGCTGCCGATCGGCGGCGCCGACATGCCGGTGGTCATCGCCCTGCTGAACGCCTTCACCGGGTCGGCGGTCGCGATGGCCGGCTTCGTGCTCGACGAGACCGCGCTCATCGTCGCCGGCATGCTCGTCAGCTCCTCCGGCGGCATCCTCACCAAGCTGATGGCCGACGCCATGAACCGGTCCGTCGCCAACGTCGTCGTGGGCGGCTTCGGTACGGGTGACAGCGCCCCGGCGACAGCCCCCGCGGGCGGGACACCCGCCCAGGTGCGGGCGGTCTTCGCCGACGACGTGGCCGTCCAGCTGGCGTACGCGAGCAAGGTCGTCCTCGTCCCGGGCTACGGACTGGCCGCCGCCCAGGCCCAGCACGAACTCGGCGACCTGGCACAGCTGTTGACCGACCACGGCATCGACGTCAGCTACGCCGTCCATCCGGTCGCGGGCCGTATGCCGGGCCATATGAACGTGCTCCTGGCGGAGGCGAACGTGCCCTACACGCAGCTGAAGGAGATGGAGGACATCAACCCGCAGTTCCCCCAGGCGGACGTGGCCCTGGTGGTCGGCGCCAACGACGTGACCAACCCGATGGCCCGCCGCCCCGGCAACGCCATCTCCGGAATGCCGATCCTCGATGTCGACAGGGCCAAGAGCGTCGTCGTCATCAAACGTTCCATGGGGCACGGCTACGCGGGCGTCGACAACGAGCTCTACACCGACCCCAGGACCGGCATGTTCTTCACCGACGCCAAGAAGGGACTGGCGCAACTGAAGTCGGCGGTAAGGGAGTTCGTCGCCTGAGAGGGAGGACGGGACCGGGGGGAGAGGTCCGGGGGAGAGCCGGAGGGCGAGGGAGCCCTCCGGCTCGGCCGGGTCCCGTCGGTGGTGTCACAACTTGAGCGTGAACCAGGTGGTCTTCCCGTCGTCCGTCGGGCGCACTCCCCAGCTCTCGGAGAGCGCGCGGACCAGATGCAGACCACGTCCCGACTCCTCGTCCTCCGCCGCGAGGCGCGGCTGGGGGAGGTGCGGGCTGTTGTCGCTGACCTCGACCGTCAGATCCGTGGCCGTACGGCACACCCGCAGCCCGACGGGGCCCTCGGCGTGCTGGACGGCGTTCGTCAGGGTCTCGGAGAGCAGCAGCAGCGCGTGGTCGGCCGGCGCGGCGCAGTCCCAGGAGGTGAGCGTCTTGGTGAGGAACGCCCGGCCCTCGGGCACCGAGGAGGGAACGGCCGGCAGATCGGTGGTGACGGACGCGAGCGGGGCGGCCGGCAGCTGGGCGAGGAGCAGCGTGACGTCGTCGTTGTGGCTCTCGGCGTCGGGCAGCAGCCGGGCGAGCACATGGTCGGCGGCCGCCTCCAGACACGAGTCCTGGACGAAGAACCCGTCGAGGGAGGAGACGAGTTCCCCGATGTGGTCGTCGATGTCGCTGCCGGGGGTCTCGACCAGGCCGTCCGTGTAGAGGACGAGCGTGGCCCCCGGCGGGATCTCCTCGCAGGACTGCTGGTAGAGGATGCCCCCGACGCCGAGGGGCGCGTTGACGGGTGTGGTGAGCCGGCGGACGTGGTCGCCGGGAGAGGCGATCAGCGTCGGCAGATGGCCGGCCGAACAGACGGTCACGGTGCCCGTGTCCGGCGCGATGACCAGGTAGCAGCAGGTCACGAGCTGGTCGGGGACGTCGAGGTCGGCGACGCAGGTGTCGAGGGCCTGCATCAGCTGACGCGGTTGCATACCGGTCTTGGCCAGCGCGTGCGCGGCGGATCGCAGCTGGCCCATCACGGCGGCGGCCTCCAAACCGCGGCCCATGACGTCTCCGATCAGCACGCCGACCCGGCCCGCGCCCAGCGGCACGAGGTCGAACCAGTCGCCGCCGACGCCGGCGCCCTGGGTGGCGGGTCGGTAGCGGCTCGCGGTGGCCAGCCCGGCGATCGCGGGCGGGGTCCCCATCAGGCTGCGCTGCAGGGTGAGCGCGATGTGCCGTTGCTGCTCGTACAGGGCGGTGAGTTCGGCCTCGGCTCGCTTGCGGTCACTGATGTCCCGCACGATGGCGCAGGCATCGACGACCGTGCCGTCGGTGTCCCTGGTCGGCCACAGCGTGACGTCGACGTCCAGCAGGGCCCCCGCCCGGGTGAGGCGCAGCGTCTCGAAGTGCTCCACCTTCTCGCCCTGCCGCAGCCGCTCCATGAGCGCGCTGATCTCGTGCCTGCGGTCCATCGGGGCGAGGAACGACATGTGGCGACCGATGGCCTGCTCGGCCGTGTAGCCGTACAACCGGTGGGCGGCCGCGTTCCAGTACGTGATCTGGCCGTCGAGGGTCTTGGCGAGGATCGCGTCCTGGGACGACTCGACGAGCGCGGCCAGCTCGTTGATGCGCCGCTCGGCGGCCTTGCGGTCGCTGACGTCACGGACGGCGGCGGACACCAGCAGTCCGTCCGCGGTCTCCAGCGGACTGAGGCTGATCTCGACCGGGAACTCCGTGCCGTCCCTCCGTAGCCCGTGCAGCTCCAGTCCGGCGCCCATCGGGCGCACCTGCCGGTTGGCGGCGTAACCGTCGCGGTGCCGGGTGTGGTGGTCACGGAAGCGGTGCGGGATGAGCAACTCGACCGGCCTGCCCAGCAGTTCCTCGCGCCGGTAGCCGAAGAGTGCCTCCGTCTGGGCGTTGACCAGCCGGATGGTTCCGGTGTCGTCGACGATGACCATGGCGTCCGGCGCGGCCTCCAGCAGCCCCCGGAAGCGCTCCTCGACCACGCTCGGTCCACCGCCGCCTTCCAGTCGCACAGCGCAGCGACCGCACTCCCGATCGGTGGTCCCGGCGCGTCGCGCCGACGCCACCGGGACGAAGTCGTTCATGTCCGTCCCACCCCGCCTTCCCTGACGATCCGGTCATCCCACTGCATCCGTGCCGGACGGGCCACTGTTTGTCATCAACTGTGCTTTTATCGAATGAATTTGCATGATTGGCGCCTCAAATGCCCGTCCTGCCGCGTTCGCTGTCCGAGAGAGCCAGGACACGTCGGAAGTCCAGGGCCGACAGGCTCCCTTCGGGACCGATCGGCTCACACGGGTGGATGCCCCGCGGAGAGACGCTGAAAGTGACGAGGAAGGAGGCAGACATGAGCGGCATGATCGAGCGGCTGCCCCTCTGGCCGGCACTGCCCGACCTGTTCGGCTGGGCCGAGACCGGCCTGACCGGGCCACACGGCATCCGTGTCGAGGAACACCTGGCGGACGGCAGGTACGTGGTGCGCGCCGAACTGCCGGGGATCACCCCCGAGAAGGACGTCGAGATCACGGTCACCGAGGGCATGCTGACCCTGCGGGCCGAGCGCCGTGAGGAGATCGCGGAGAAGCACCGCGCCGAGTTCCGCTACGGGACCTTCACCCGGTCCGTACGGCTCCCGGCCGGAGCCAGGGGCGACGAGGCGACCGCGGAGTACAAGGACGGCGTACTGACCGTCACGGTCCCGGTGCCGGAGACGAGGACGGCCACCCGGACGATCCAGGTGCGGGCTGCCTGACCGGGACGACTCCGGACCACACCACGGGCGCAGCCGATCACCTCCGGCTGCGCCCATGTCCGCTGTACACACTCGCGCGCGTGACCGCCCGGGCTCCGTAGGGCCCGCCCGACGAGCTTCGTCCGGCGTCGCCCGTACGGGAACGGGGCGGCCGGTCCCGGACGAAGGACCGGCCGGGACCGGTCCCGGCCGAACGTCGCAAGAACCGCCGCCCCGGTGCCGGCACGGCTCGCGGGCCGGGAAGGCACCGCGGCCGTCCGGGTGATGGCCGAGGGACGTACGAGAGCACCAGGGGGTCGACGGCCCTTCTGCCGGTCGTGGCCGCGGGTGTCACCCTCGTCCTGACCGTGCGGGCTCGACACGCTCGTCGTACGACCGCCGCGCGTGCGCGGGGGCCCGAGGCAATCTCCGCCGCCGACCGGGCGCCCGGGCGCAGGAACGACCACACCCCGCCGCCGTGCGCCTACGCGGCCCCACGTCCGGCGAAGGGCGGCGTCCCGGAGGGGTCCGGCGGTGAGGCGTGCCGTTCGGGGACGGGCACCGTGACGACCGGGACCGTGGCGTGCCGCAGACAGTCACGGGCGACCGCGCCGACAGCGGGGTGCCCGTACTCGTGGTGGTCGCCGCGCCCCAGTGCGAGCAGTTGCGCGCCGCGGGCGTGCTTCAGCAGGACCCGCGCGGGCGACCCCTCCACCACGACGGCGCGCACGGCGCCGTCGAAGCGCGGGCCGAGGGCCCGGCGGACTGTTCCCGCGAGCAACCGCGCGGCCCGAAGACGTTCCTCGGCGGCGTCCGGGTGGGCCGACGCCGGAGCGTAGGGGGCGAGCGCGGAGCCGGCGGTCTCCCAGGCGTGGACGGCGACGACGTCCGCGCGCTGGGCGTGGGCCTGCCGTACGGCCCACCGCAGCGCGGCCACGGACGCGTCGGATCCGTCGACGCCGACGACGATATGGTTCCCGGCGGTCGGGTCCGGCATGACGGCCTCCCTGGACGGTCTCTGGTCCCACCGTGCCACTCACCGACGCCGCGGGACGTGGGCCGGGGGACCCGTCCGGGCGGCTCAACGGCCCCTTGCCGCCCGGCCGCCCGGCGGGAGCGACTCCCTCACCCTGCCGTCGGGTGGCGACTGCTCCGGGGCGACCGCCTCGGAGGGCCCCGGCCGCCCCCCGGGCCCACGGTTCGCTCTCACGCCTGGACAGGGCCGGTGAGCTGAACGATGTCGTCGGACGCGACATCGTGGAGGCGGATGGCCAGGTCCTCCAGCGCACGGCTCGCGGCGAGTTCGTCGCCGATCTCCGGAATGGGGCGGTCGATCGGGTTGCGCCGGGCCACCCCCCTGCCGGTGAGGTGCGCGGTGTCCTGCGTGCCCAGGACGGCACGCGCGTGCGTCTCGTCACCCTCTTCGCTGATGTAGATCTGGACGGTCCACCGCTTGGCTTCCATCATGATCACTTCCGTCCCGCTCCTCGTGTTCCACTTCTCAGCGTGCGCCGGTCCCGAGGGTCGGTCCAGGGCCCGTCGGCCCCGGCCTTCGCGGAGCCGCGCGTTCAGGACTCCAGCTCCAGGCGGATCTCCGGAGGTTCACGCAACGTGTTGTGGACGGTGCAGTGGGAGGCGACGGCCAGCAGGGCGGCCCGCCGCTGCTCGGACAACACCGGCGGCAGACCGATGACGATGCGGACGGCGCCGACGCGGGCCGGCCGGTCGGGTGCCATGACGAATTCCGCGTGGACCCGCAGCCCGGCGTGGCTCAGGCCGTGCCTCCTGAGGTACCGGCCGGCGTAGAAGGCGACGCAGGTGGCCAGGGAGGCGGCGAAGAGTTCGGTCGGCGTCGGCGCGGTGTCCGTGCCGCCCGCCTCCGTGGGCTGGTCGACCATGATCCGGTGACCGCGGATGTCGACCGCGTACGCGTCCTGGTGGACATGGGTGACGTCGAGATGGTGCACCTGCGCCTCCGGGGCGCCGGGAGCGGTGGCCGTCTGTGCTGCGGTGCCGGTCATGACCGGACCTCCTCGTCGGGTGGACCTCGTCTCCCCTTCAGGGGACCGCGCGGGCAACGGTCCCGGAATGGGCCGAACGGGCGCGACCGGTGCCGTCCGTCCCTCTTCGCGACCACCGGCCGCGGGAGGCGCGGGCAGGCCCCCACCCTCTGGGGGGTGAGGGCCTGTGGGGACGTGCCCGCCGGGGGTGAGCCATTGCTCACGGGCACGCCGACCGACGATCCACGCGCGGCCACCGCCTCGCCCGAAAGCGGTCCCCGGCACGAAGGCCCTCCAGCGGAGGCGGGTGGCGGCAAGTCACCCGTGACGTTCGTGCCCGATTACAGTCTCGGCCCCTCGACGTCGCGGCCGCAGGGCCCACCGGCCCTGGTCCCGGGACGCTGGGCCCCTGCCGCCACGCCTCGACCGCGACGGGTGAACCGGGCCCGTACGTGGGGCTCTTGCCCGGGTGGGGTGACGGGCCCGGGTACGGGCTGCGGCTGCCGGGCGGGTGTCGTCCCGCCCCGCCGGGCGGCGACGGCAGCGGTCGGCTCGGCGGCGCGCGTGTCCAGCCGTGCTCAGGCCGGGCGGCGGTGTCCGGTGTCCGGCCTGGCGAGGTGGGTGGTGAACCAGTCGCGGGCCAGTTCGGCCGCCATGGCCAGGGTCCCCGGTTCCTCGAACAGATGGGTGGCGCCGGGCACGACGGCGAGCCGGTGTTCACAGCGGAGCCGGTCGGCGGCGAGACGGTTGAGGCTGAGCACCATGGAGTCCAGACTCCCCACGACGAAGAGGGTCGGGGCCCGCACCCGGGCCAGAGCCGCGGGGGTCGCCAGGTCGGGGCGCCCGCCCCGGGAGACGATCGCGCGGATGTCGGCCCCCGGCGCGGCGGCGGCCTCCAGGGCGGCCGCGGCTCCGGTGCTGGCACCGAAAAAGGCCACCGGCAGCCCGGTTCCCGCATGCAGCCAGGTGGCGGCGGCGTGCAGCCGGTCGGCCAGCAGTGCGACGTCGAAGACATTGCGGCGGTCGCCCTCCTCCTCCGCCGTGAGCAGATCGAGCAGCAGGGTGCCCAGGCCCGCCCGGTCGAGGACGTCGGCGACGTACCGATTGCGCGGACTGTGCCTGCCGCTGCCGCTGCCGTGCGCGAAGACGACCACCACCGGGGCCGCGTCGGGCAGCACCAGCCGCGCGGGCAGCCGTACGTGTCCGGCGGGCACCCGCACCTCGCGGACCACGGGCCCTTGCGACCGCCGGGCCGGGCGGGCCGGGGACGGGCGCCGGGACAGGCCCGTGGACCTCACCCCGGCCCCGGCCCGGCCCACCGGGACATCCGTCCGTCGGCCCGGACGCGACGGTTCGAACAGGACAGCGCCGGGGGCGGGAGGCGGCGTCTGGGTCGGGGTGGCACGGGTGAGGAGATCGATCACCTCGGAGTCGCGCGTCTGCGTGAAGTCGCGGTACCACGCGCCGACCGAGCCCAGGTCTGCCACCGTCTCCAGGCAGACGACGTGATCGGTCACCGCGCTCAGCCGGGCGACGGCCTCCACCGATCCCACCGGGACGGCGAGGACGACCCGCGTCGCGCCCTGGCCCCGCACCACCCGGCAGGCCGCCTCGGCCGTGGCGCCGGTGGCCAGCCCGTCGTCCACGACCAGCGCGGTGCAACCCGCCAGGGACACACGGGCACGCCCGGACCGGTAACGGGCCACACGCCGCTCCAGCTCCGCCCGTTCGGCGCGCTCGACGTCGGCCAGCCCCTCGTCCCGCAGCCCGCAGCTGTCGATCACGTCCTGGTTGAGGACACGGACCCCGTGCTCGCCGATGGCGCCGAAGGCCAGCTCCGGCTGCCACGGCACCCCCAGCTTGCGCACCACCAGCACGTCCAGCGGTGCCTCCAGTGCTCCGGCCACCTCGTACGCGACCGGTACGCCGCCCCGAGGCAGTCCCAGGACCACGACGTCCTCGTCGCGCAGATGCCCGAGACGTCGGGCCAGTCGGCGTCCGGCGTCCGTACGGTCGTCGAAGGGCATACGCCACCTCCTCGTGCGCCCACCGCGACGAAGCGGGGGAGTCGGTGTCGGAAGAAAGGCGCCTCCTGTCGTTCCCCCCATTGCACCGCGTCGTGGCGCGAGCGCGCGAGGGGCCTTCGGCCCAGGTGAGGGCCGGACGGTCCCTCGCGGTTCCGGCGCCACCGCCGCAGACTTTTCATGGGCCGCGAATTTTTCAACGCGCCGCAGACTTTTCGTGGAGCGGATACCGGACTGTCTCGCCGGGAGGTTGCGATGACCACGCGAGAGCTGGACACGAAGACGGTGACCGATCTCGTGGCCGACGCCACGGCCGCCCCGTCCATGCACAACGCGCAGCCCTGGCGCTTCCACTTCGTGACCGACGAGCGCGTCCTGCTGCTGCGCGCCGACCTCGACCGGGCCATGCGCCGCACCGACCCCACCCATCGGGCACTGCACATCGGATGCGGGGCGGCGCTGTTCAACCTCCGCGTCGCCGCGGCGCACGCGGGCCTGTCCCCGCTGGTCCGGCTGCTGCCCGACCCGGGCGACCCCCGGCTGCTGGCCGCCGTCCAGCTGGCCGCCGCGCACCCGGCGGACCACAGGGGGCCGACAGCGGACGAGCGGGATCTGGCCCGGCTGTACCCCGCCATCCGCCGGCGGCACACCAGCCGCTACCCCTTCGACGACCGGGACGTCCCCGAGGACGTGCGGTCGCGGCTGCGGGTGGCCGCCGCCAGGGAGGACGCCGAGCTCACGTTCCCCGGTGCCTGGCACCTCGACACCGTCCTGGAGCTGGTCCGGGACGCCGAGAGCCGCGACATCCTGGACCCCGGAGGCCGCGAGGACCTGGAGCGCTGGACCCGGCTCGGCCCCGAGGCCGACATCGCCACCGACGGCGTACCCGAGTACGCGTTCGGCCCGCGCCGCCGGGACGGCCGGGCACCGCTGCGTGACTTCGCGGGGCGACGGCCGGTGGCCGACCGCGGCAGCACCGCCTTCGAGAGCAGCCCCCACCTGGCCCTGCTGTACACCCGCGGTGACGGGCTCCTCGACTGGCTGCGCGCCGGGCAGGCGCTGGAACACGTCCTGCTGGAGGCCACGACAGCCGGACTGGCCGGCGCGCTGACCTCCCACCCGCTGGAGAACGACGACCTGCGCACCCTCGCCCGCGACCCGGTCTCCGGGCGGGGGTACGTCCAGATGGTGCTGCGTCTCGGCTACGGCCCGCACGGCCCGCCGCCCCGTCCGGGACGTCCTCGACATCACTTGAGGGTGCCGCCCCCTCGCCCGACCGGCTGCCCGGCCCGCGAGGCCGGCCCTGCGGGGGCCCTGTGCCGGTCAGGTCCCCGCGCCCGTCGTCAGCCGGTGCCGCAGGGCCAGCGCCGCCAGGACCAGCAGGGCGGTCGCGAACGCCGCGAGGACGGCGAGTTCGGGCAGGATCGCCGACAGGTCGCCCGCCCGGGAGAGCACGGTGGTCCACGCGTCGACGGCCCAGGCCTGCGGCACGGCGTGGCCCACGGTGCGCAGCCAGTCGGGCACGAAGGCCAGGGGCCACATGCAGCCGCCCAGCATGCCCATCCCGATGCCGAAGGCCGGGCCGATCGCGTGCACCTGCTCCGGGGTCCGGAACAGGGCACCGACCAACAGAGCGGAGCCCGTGCCGACCAGCGCCCACACCGTGACAAGAGCTCCGGCGGCCACCGGATCGCCCCAGGCGACGTCGAAGGCGAGCGCGCCGACGGTGACGATCAACAGGGACTGCGCCAGCGCCAGCAGCAGATGGGCGAGGGTCTCGCCGGCGACCAGCGTGCGGGCGGAGACCGGGGCGGCCAGGGCGCGGGCGTACACACCCGTGCGACGGGTCTGCACGATGGTCGCCCCGCCTCCCAGGGCGTTGATGAACACGAACAACACCAGCATGGTCGGGGTGCTGTAGCCGTAGCCGAGCGGCAGGAAGTCGCTGTGGCCGTCGACGGTCTCGCCGCGTACGACGATCGGGGACGCGGCCTGCTCGGCGCCACGGGCGAGAGCGAGGGCGTCGTCGAAGGAGCCCTGGGTCTCGTCGGCGGCGAACCGGGCTGCCTGCAGACGAGCGGCGTGCCCGGCGACGACGGCCGACACCGAGGACACGGCCCCGTGCCCGGCACTGCCCGAGGGCTCCACCAGCACCCGCACGGTCACCGGCCGCCCGGCGCGCACGTCCCTGTCGAGACCGTCCGGTATCACGACGACCGCGTCCAGCTCCGAGCGCCGCAGCGCGGTGCGCGCGTCGTCCGGACTGTCGTAACCAAGGGTGCGCAGCCCGGGAGCCTCCCGCAGCTCCGACACCAACTCGCCTGCCACGGGGCCGGTTCGGTGGGCCGGGACGAGCCCGACCCGGAACCGGTCGAACCCGCTGACGGTGACCCCGATGAGCACGATGACGGCGACCGGCAGCAGCACCATGAAGAACAGCGCGGTGCGGTCGCGCAACATGCGCGTGAGGGTGGCCCCGGTCACGGCGAGTGCGGTCATGGCGTTCTCCTCAGCCACAGGATCAGCGTGGTCGTCGCGGCCACGGCCAGAGAGAACACCGCGATGCCGAGCAGCGGGGCACCGACCGCGTCCCAGCCGCGTACTCCGGTGCCCAGGTCGGTGAAGCCGCGCAGTGCCCAGCCGTTGGGCGTGAAGAGGGCGAGGATACGGATCGTCGGCGTGGTGTTCGCGGCGAACACGAAGTTCCCACCGAGCAGGACGAGGGCGAAGACCAGGATCGAGGCGAATCCCTGCGCCTGCTGCTCGGTCCGGACGAGCGAGATGACCAGGGCGGTCAGACACACCACGCACACCGCCATCGCCACACTGAGCGCGGCGACCCCCACCGGATCGGCCCACCGCGCGTCGAAGGCGAGCCAGGACACCAGGGTCACGGTGGTGAGCCCGGCCAGACTGTAGACGAACGTCGACAACGACTTGCCGAGCAGCAGGGCACCGCGCCCGACCGGCGCGGCGGCGATCCGGTCGAGGGTCCCCTGCTGACGCTCGACGAAGTAGCCGCGAGCGCCGAAGCCGACGCAGAACAGCACGAAGAACATGCCCATACTGGGTCCGAAGTAGCTGATCACCTTCAGCGGATCACCGCTCAGCCCTTGTGCCCCGACCTCCTCGGGCAGCCGCAGCAGGGCCGCTCTGGCGGCCAGTTCGGGCACGTCGGCCTCCGGGGCGCCCGCGGCGACGGCGGTGGCCACCGAGAGCCGGTCCGCGTTGACCTGGGCGACGTACGACTCGGTGACCGCGCGCGCGAGCTGGGCCTGGAGGCCGTGGTCGACGCTGCCCAGGACCCTGACCGGCGCCGCGCCGTCGCCGTGCGGCGACTGGCTGAACCCCGCCGGCACGACGATCGCGGCATGCACGTCCCCCGCGTCGACGGCCCCGCGTGCCGCGCGCTCGGTGTCGTACGACCGCACCTGGACGGTGCCTTCCAGCTCAGGGCTCCGCAGCACCTGGGTGAGGCCCGTGGCGGCGGGGCCCCGGTCCAGGTCGACGACCCCGATCTCCGCGCGGAACTCGCCGCTGTTCCCGAACGCCAGGGCCATCAGGGCCGAGATCAGGACCGGCGCCAGGAAGACGATGACCCACGCCGAACGGTCCCGCAGGCGCTGCCTGAGGTCCTTGGCCGCGATGGCGATCACCACACGCACGGCGGCTCACTCCCTCAGCGCGGTGCCCGTGAGATGGAGGAACACCGCCTCCAGGTCCGGTTCGTCGATCTCCACGCCGCGGATGTCGACGGCCAGGTCGTGGGCGAGGTCGTGGAGTTGCGGGAGCAGGCTGCGAGCGTCCTTGACGACCAGTTCGAGCACGTCGCCGCGGCGTGCCGCGCCCTCGACGCGGGAGAGCCGGCGGCAGGCGTCCGTGTACCCGACCAGGTCCCCGACGGCCGTCAGCCGCACTCGGTCGCGCTCGGCCACCAGCGCCACCAGTTCGCGCGGTGTGCCCTCGGCGACCAGGCGGCCCCGGTCGATGACGCCGACGCGGTCGCAGAGCCGTTCCGCCTCCTCCATGTAGTGCGTGGTGTAGAGGACGGCCATGCCCTCCTCGCCGAAACGGTGGACGCTCTCGAGGATCGCGTGGCGAGACTGCGGGTCGACCCCGACCGTCGGCTCGTCCAGCACCAGGAGCGTCGGCGCGTGCACCAGACCGGCGCCGATGTTGAGCCGTCGGCGCATGCCGCCGGACAGCGAGTCGACGCGGTCGCCGGCCCGGTCGCCCAGTTCCACGAGGTCGAGGACCCTGTCCACCCGCCGGTCCAGCAGCCCGCGCCGCAGACCGTACAGCCGGCCGAAGAAGCGGAGGTTCTCACGGACGCTGAGGTCCGGGTACAGCGCCACGTCCTGCGGGACGAAACCGATGAGCCGCTTTGCCGGTCCCGCGGCCGTCGTCATCGGCCGGCCGGCCACCCGCACGGTTCCGGCATCGGGCCGCAGCAGTCCGCAGACCATCCTGATCGTGGTGGTCTTGCCCGCGCCGTTCGGCCCGAGCAGACCGTACGTCTCGCCGGGCGCGATCCGCAGGCCGACGTCGTCGACGGCCGTGCGGTCCCCGAACCGGCGGACCAGATGGGCGCATTCGAGCACGGCGTTCATGGCATCCCCTCGACAGGTGTGGACTTCCCGGCGGACTTTCCGGCGGACGCGACGGCCGCCGACAGGGACGGACGCCCTGCCGGCCGCGGACCTCAGTCGTGCGGGACGACCGCGACCGGGGTCGGCACATGGTGCAGCGCCGCGTGCGCGACCGGACCGAGCCGCCAGGTGAGGGGCCCGGGTGCTGCCGGCGTCCCACGACCAGGAGCCGGCCGTGCCCCGTGGTCGTCAGCACCTGGGAAGGGCGGCCGGTGACGACCTCCTCGGTGACGGAGACCTCGGGGAACTTCCGCCGCCAGGGCGCCACCGCGGCGGCCAGGCGGGCCTGTTCCCGCGCCCCGGCCACCGAGTCGCCGTGCGCCGCGGTGTGCGGTGCGTGCGGGCGGGGCCACAGCGTGGCCCTGGGCACAGCCCGCAGCACACGCACGGGCGTTCTGCCGGACGCGGCCTCGGCGAAGGCGAACTCCGGCAGAGGGTCGGCTGCGGGCCCCGGCTCCCGCACGCCGACCACGACCTCGTCCCGATCCGCGGCCGCCGGGTGCGCCCAGCCGTTCTCGACGGCCGGGTCACCGGCCCGTACGGCCACGGCCGGGCAGCGCGCGAGTCCCAGCACGTGCAGGCTGACGGAGCCCAGCAGGAAACCTCCCACGGAGCCGTGACCGCGGGTGCCGAGCGCGAGCAGGGAGGCGTCCTTGCCGCGCTCCACGAGTTCCCGCGCGGCCGGGGCCGACACGAGATCCGTGCTGAGCTCCAGATCGCCGTGACGGTGCAGCAGTTCGGCCGCGGTCCGGTGCAGGATCTCGCGGCCGTACCGCTCCTTGCTGCGGGCCTCCTGCGGGACCGTCCGCACGTCCAGCGGCTGGGTGGTCCACGAGTGGAGCAGTACGACGGGCAACCGCCGCAGCGTCGCCTCGCGCGCGGCCCACCAGGCGGCCGTGACGCCGGCGGGGGTGCCGTCGAGCCCGACGATGACGGGGCCGGCCATGGCGCACCTCCGGGGTGACCTGCGGGCGTCGCCGCGGCCACCGCGACATCGGTCCGCCCCGCTGAAGTCGTCACTCAGTGTGTTCGCGGGAAGGCGGCGGGGCGAGGGCCGGACGGGACGTACCCCGGGGCCGTCCGGCCCAGTGCGGGATGGGGTCGGCGGGGAGAGGCTGAGGTACGAAGGAACGGTGCGGGGCGGCCGGGCCACGCGGTCCGGCCGCACAGCGCTGCCCTCACTCGTCCGTCTGACTCGGCGCTCCGGCCGGTGTGCGCGTCCGCGCCCCGGACCGGGCCGAGAGAGAGGAGAGCCGCGATGAGTGCTCCCGTCGTCGTCGGAGTGGACGGCTCGCCGTCCGGCCTGGCCGCCGTGGAGACCGCCGCGCGCGAGGCCGGTGCGCGCGGGATCGGCCTGCGGCTGGTCCATGCCTTCGGATGGCCGGGCGCCCGTGTGCCGCCCGGTGCGCCGCCCTGGAATCCGGCCGGGGCCGGCCTGCGCGAGATGGTGGACGGGACCATGGCGGAGGCCGAGCGGCGGGCCGGCACCGTGGCGCCCGGTGTGGAGATCAGCCGTGAGGTCGTCGCCGGCGAACCGATCATGGTGCTGGAGATCGAGTCGCGCACCGCGGCGCTGGTGGTGGTGGGCAGCCGGGGACTGAGTGCCTTCGCGGCCCTGCTGCTCGGCTCGACCTCCGCGCACCTGGCCGCCCACGCCGACTGCCCGGTCATGGTGGTGCGCGGCACCCCGCATCCGGAGGATCCCGTGCTGCTGGCCGTCGACGGCTCCCCGGCGGCCGAGGGCGCCGTCGAGTTCGCCTTCGCCGAGGCCTCGATGCGCGGCACGGACCTGGTCGCTCTGCACGTGTGGAACACCCGGACGGAACGGGTCTACGACGGTGCCGCCGACCCGCCCTTCGTGACGTACGACGAGGACCGGCTCCGCGACGAGGAGGAGCGCCTGTGCGCCGAGTCGCTGTCGGGGATGCGCGAGAGGCACCCGGAGGTGACCCTGCACCGTCGGCTGGTCAGGGGGCGGGTACGGGCGTCGCTGATCGAGGCGAGCGCCGAGGCCCAGCTCCTCGTGGTCGGGGCACGCGGGAGGGGAGGCTTCACGGGGCTGCGTCTGGGGTCGGTGAGCCAGGCCGTGCTGCAC
The DNA here is from genome assembly GCF_020982545.1 of Streptomyces sp. MNU76. GTDB lineage: Bacteria > Actinomycetota > Actinomycetes > Streptomycetales > Streptomycetaceae > Streptomyces. The sequence goes on from NZ_JAJKLK010000029.1 coordinate 100,627, forward strand.
CACGCGCACTGCCCTGTCGCCGTCGTCCGCTCGGCGAAGGAGTGACGGGTGGACGTACCGACGTCACGGGCCCCGGACGGCCCCGGCCCACCCACCGGGTGCGGGACGCCCATCGGCTGCCGCCCGCGCTGGTGGCGGACCGGGCGGGTGTCGATCCGGCCGTGGGGCTGAGTGCCCGGGAGGCCGCCGAGCGGGCGGCCGAGTACGGTCCCAATCAGCTTGCCGAACCGGCCCGGCGGCCGGAGTGGCTGAAGTTCCTCGACCAGTTCCGCAACTGGCTCATCGGCATTCTGCTGATCGCCGCCGTGGTGGCCGAAGCCATCGGCGACGTCAAGGACGCGGTGGTCATCACCGTCGTCCTCCAGATCAACGCCGTGCTCGGCTATCTCCAGGAGCGGCGCGCCGAACGGAGTCTCGAAGCCCTGCGCCGCATGCTCGTGCGTGCCCTCCGGGAGGGTCCGAGCGGCGGTGCTGCCCTTCGCGCTGTGCAACGACGCCCGTCTGACCGGAGAGGGCTTTCTCGGCGACCCGACGGAGGCCGCGCTGGTCGTGCTCGCGGCCAAGGAAGGTGTCGACGCCGACCAGGAACGTCGCGACCGGCCGCGCGTCGGCGAGGTGCCCTTCGACGCGACCACCAAGTACATGGCGACCTTCCACTCCGAACCCGACGGCCGTACTCGTGTCCACGTCAAAGGCGCGGTGGACGTGCTGCTCGGACTGTGCGTCCGGGTGCGGACCGAGGACGGGGTGCGCGACCTCGACGAGCCGCGCCGGGACGAGATCCTCGGCGTGATGGCGCGACTGGGCGGCGAAGGACTGCGGGTTCGGCGCGGCCACCGCCGTGACCGACCATGTGCCGGAACCCGGCGGACTGCCCGCCCTCACCCTGGTGTCCGTCGCGGGCATCGCCGACCCGCCCCGCCCGCAGGCGCGGGAGGCCGTCCACCTGTGCCGCACCGCCGGCGTCCAGGTCAAGATGATCACCGGTGACCACGCGGACACCGCGGCCGCCATCGCGCGTGAACTGGACATCGGCGGCGGGGTCGTCACCGGTGCGGAGCTGGACGCGACGACGGGGGAAGGGCTCGCCGCCCGCATCGAGGGCATCGGGGTGTTCGCCAGGGTCGCTCCCGAGCACAAGGTCGCGATCGTACGGGCGCTGGCGAGCCGGGGGCACATCGTCGCCATGACCGGGGACGGGGTGAACGACGCGGCCGCCCTGCGGGCCGCCCACATCGGCGTGGCCATGGGCGTCACCGGCACGGACGTGGCCAAGGAAGCCGCCGACATGGTCCTCACCGACGACGACTTCTCCACCATCGTGCGGGCCGTCCGCGAAGGACGGGCCATCTACGCCAACATCGTCAAGTTCGTCCGCTTCCAACTGGCCACCAACATCGGCGCGATCCTGACCCTCCTCAGCGCCACACTCGCCGGACTGCCCTCCCCGCTCACGGCGGCCCAGCTGCTGTGGATCAACATCATCATGGACGGGCCCCCGGCGATGGCCCTGGCCGTCGACCCCGCGCGCGACGACGTCATGCGACACCCGCCGCGCGACCCGGGCGAGCGGATCCTGGACCTCCGCCGCCTCCTCGCCGTCGGGCGGGCCGGTGCGGTGATGTCCGTCGGCACGGTGACCCTGCTTGCCCTGGCCCGTCCCCGTGTCGCACGGACACCGCGCTGACCATGGCGTTCACCACGTTCGTACTGTTCCAGCTGTTCAACGCGCTCGGCGCCCGCGCGGACGACGGTCCGCTCCTGGGTCGCCATCAGTTCCGCAACCGCGCGCTCTGGCTCTGCCTGGCCGGCGTCCTCGCCGTCCAGGTCCTCGCCGTCCACCTCCCCTGGGGGCGCACCGTCTTCGGCACCGTGCCCCTGACCGCGGCCGAGTGGGCCGTGTGCGCGCTCACGCGTCCACCGTGCTCCTGGCCGAACTGGCCGAACTGGCCGTCCGCGGAGCGCGATCGACGCTGCGACGACCCTGACGACCCTCGACCCGTGCGGCCGGCCCGACGGGAGTATCGGGCCCGGCTCACCGGGACAGGGGCAGCACGCTCTCGTCCATTGCCTGCCCCGCCGACCGCCGCGGTGAGGCGGGGCCTTCCGGCCCGTAGCCCAGGCGGATCACCATCTGGGCATGGGCGCGGTGGTCCTCCTCCGGCGGGACGAGCCGCTCGCGCAGGTCCGGCCATTCCAGGGCCTGGTGCAGCAGGGAGGCCCGCAGCCCGCGGGCGGTGGCCACCAGCAGGACGCGTTCGAGGGCCTGTCCGGCACGCAGCCAGTCGGCCCTGCGGTCGTGCGCGGTGAACAGCACGTTGATCGACGGCCGCGACTCGAAGGGCCGGCTGGCCAGTGCGGAGGGGTGCCGGTGGGCGCCGAAGTCCCGCAGGGGGACCCGCTCGCGGAAGTCCTGCGGACCCACCGTCGCCGGCGGCATGCCCAGCGACCCCGCGTTGGGTTCGTGCACCCAACGACGGCTCTCCGCGGCCCTGTCGGCGTCGGCGGTGTTGCGGTGTTCGGCGTCACGGGTGAGCCGCAGCAGACGGTCCGTGGCGCGTGGCCCGGGACGCCTGAGCAGGGCCCCCTCGCCGTGGGCGGCCTCGGCCAGCTCCGCGGCCACCGGGGTGGGCACGGGCACGTCGGAGAAGGGGAACCGGCTGCTGTGTCGGCGCCACAGCGCCTCGAACAACCCGGGAAACGGCGTGGTCCGCACCGGGCCGCCGAACCGTACGGTGGCGAGCAGGTCCGGCTCGTCGGGCCGGGGCAGCAGCCGGGTCACCGGCTCCCGGCCGAAGTGGGCCACCGCCACCCTGAGGTTGAGGACGGCGCATCCGACGGAGAGGTGCAGGGCGCGGCCCGTGGGGTCGATGTGGCGCAGGCCGCGATCCGCCACGGCGCGGATCTCCAGCGTCACCGTGTCCGGATCGAGCCGGAAACGCCAGGGCTGGGTGTTGTGGATGGAGGGCGCGGCCACGGCCGCCGAGATCAGTGTCTCCAGCGTCCGGGCGTCGAGGGTCTCGGACCACATCAGAAACTCCTCCCCGTCCCGCGTACGCGGAGCCGGTGGGCCTTGGAGGCGGACCCTGCCCAGTGTGGTGGCCCCACGCCGGGCGCGGCATGGGCCGTACGGTCCCGTCCCCCGCCGGTCGGCCCGGGTCCGTCGCCTCCGCGCGGCAGTTGGGGCCGAAGGGCCCGGCGAAAGGACTGTGCGGCCCCCTGCGCGCGCGACAGTCCTCCACGAGGCTGCACACAGGAGCAGTCGGGCCCGAGCGCAGGAGGCGCGCACCATGCAGCGACACGTGACCGTCGGAGTCGACGAATCGACCGAGAGCCTCGCCGCGGCCCACTGGGCGGCCAGGGAAGCCCTGCGCCGGGGCGCCGAGTTGAGGCTCGTGCACACCTGGGCGTGGCACCCCCGTCCGCCCGCCTCCGTTCCGGCCGACCTCAGTGAGCGCCGCTGGGCCGAACAGACGCTGGACCGGGCGGTCGTCAGCGTGCGGTCCGCACACCCCGGACTGCGGCTCGTCGACCGGCTCGTCGCGGACTCCCCGGTGGACACGTTGCTGGAGGAGGCCGACAAGGCGGAACTGCTGGTGCTCGGCTCCCGTGGACTGGGCGCGGTCACGGGGTTCGTCGTCGGCTCGGTCTCACAGCGTCTGGTCGCCAGGTCGCCCAGTCCCGTGGTGCTCGTCCGGGCCCGGCAGACCCTCGCCGGCGAACACCTCCCGGCCCCGGACGGCATCTCGCCCGAGGAGATACCGGAGACTCCCTACCGGGACGTGGTCCTCGGGCTGGACACCTCGCGTCCCTGCGACGAACTCGTCGAGTTCGCCTTCGCCGCGGCCGCCCGGCGTGACGCCCGGCTCCGCGTGCTCCACGCGTACCGGGTTCCCGCGGCCCACACGGCGGACGACACCTCCGCACCGACACCGGCGCCCGAGCTGCTCGCGGCGCGGGAGCGTGCCGTCGTGGCGACGCTGCGCCCCTGGTGCGACAAGTTCCCCGGGGTTCCCGTCGTGGTGGGCGTCGTGCGGGAACGGGCCGCCACCGCGCTCGTACAGGCCGCGACCGGGGCCGGTCTGGTCGTCGTGGGACGCCGGATCCGGGACACCCGTCTCGGGATCGGTCCGCAGGTCGGTCCGGTCACCCACGCGGTGCTGCACCACGCCGGCTGCCCCGTGGCCGTCGTCCCGCACCCCTGAGCCGATCCGGCCTTGCGCCGACCTGACGCCTGAGACGACCATGTACCGGTCCCGACCGGGGCCCCGGTTCCAACCGGTCTCCCGGTCGGCCTCAGGCGTCGGTCCGAGGCGTCGGTCTCAGCGTCGGTCCGAGGCGTCGGCCTCGACGGCCGTGAGGCGGATGCCGGTGACCAGATCCGGGCGGATACGGACCGCGTGGTCCATGGTTCCGCTCACCCAGGGCCGCAGCATCGCCTGGTAGCGGGCCAGCTCCTCGGGATCGGTGACCGGGCGCGCGTAGCCGGTGACGACCACGCTCCAGCCCAGGTGCGTCTCCGGATCGATGGCGTCGGCCTCGTACGCCACCACGACGCCCAGGTCGTCCGCCTCCTGGGCCCGCGCGGTCAGTGCCGTGCCCTCATGGGTGCGGATGACGATGTCGCCGTTGTCCAGCACATGGTTGACGGGACGGACGGTCGGCAGCGCGTGCCGGGTGAAGACGATCCGTCCGAAGGACACACTGCCGAGCAGCCGCAGTGCCTCGTGGCTGTCGAGGTCGACTGACCTCCGGGGCTTGGCGGCTCCGTTGGGTTTGCTGATCGGCATAGTGGTCTTCCGCGCGGGTGGGTGTGCGTGCTGACGGCATTCGGCACGAGCGGCCTCCATGGAACGGTGACCGCCAGTGCCGCGGTAGGGCCGTTCGGCCCCGGCCCTCGGGCGAACCGGCCCCTCCTGGCGAGGACGCCGGCGGGATCGCTCAGCTCGCCAGCTGGGACCGGCGCGACGTGCCCGGGTCCGAGCCCGCCGACGTGTCGGAGTCGTCGATGCGGTGCTCCAGGTCGGCGGAGACGTCGACGACTCCGTCCACACCGCCGCACAGCCGCACCACGACCGGGACGAGGGACCTGCGCTCGACGGTGCCACGGAGCGTGACCCGTCCGTCGACCACTCGTACGAGGATCGCGTCGGGCGCGATGCCCAGGGTGCGCAGGAGAACGTCTCCGTTGATCTCCTCGCGGATGGCGCGGTCGCCCCGCAGGAACACGCGGAGCAGGTCCGCCCTGCTGATCATCCCGACCAGCCGGCCCGTCTCGTCGACGACCGGCAGCCGCTTGACCCGGTGGCGCTCCATGACCTGGGCGGCCTCCACCACCGTCCACTGCGGTCGGGCGGTCACGGCCGGAGCGCTCATCAGCCCCGCGGCCGTCGCCGCCTCAGCCTTCGCGCGGCTTGCGGGCTTCGGGTGCAGCACCGGCAGCAGACCGGCCGGATCCAGTTGTGCGGCCTCCTTGCGCAACAGGTCCGCCTCGGAGACGACACCCACGGGACGGTCGTCGTCGTCCACCACCGGTACGGCCGTGATGTCGTACTCGGCGAGCAGCTTGGCGATCTCCTTGAACCCGGTGTCGGGGTGCACCCGGACGACCGACGTGGTCATGAGGTCGCTCACCAACCGGTGCCGCATGGCCCTCGCCTCCTGAAATCACTCGTGTCTCTCCAGTTGCCTCCCACCCACTCTCCATCTGCGCCGGGCCGGGCTCCATGGGCCGGTCGGCCCCGGCGAGGGACCTGCGGCCCCTGCTCCCCGGGGACCCGCCACCACGACGCTGCAATCGGGGAGTCCGGCCACGAGGCCGGGGAGACGGCCTCCCGGCGAGGGGCCGGGGAGACCGTCGTCCCCGCCCGACCCGCCCGCAGTCGGCCGACCCCATGAGGAGCACACCGCCATGACCGTTCGCGTCGGTATCAACGGCTTCGGCCGTATCGGTCGCACCTACCTGCGCGCCGCCCTCGCCCGCGCCGAGGCCGGCACCCAGGACGTCGAGGTGGTCGCGATCAACGACATCACCTCGCCGGCCACGCTCGCGCACCTGCTGGAGTACGACTCGACGTTCGGACGCATCGGACGCGAGGTGAGCCACGACGACAGCTCGATCACCGTCGACGGCCGGCGCATCACGGTCACCGCCGAACGCGACCCGGCCGCCCTGCGCTGGGCCGACCACGGCGCCGACATCGTCGTGGAGTCCACCGGCCGCTTCCGCGACCGTGAGTCCGCCGCCCTGCACCTGAAGGCGGGCGCGCACACCGTGCTGCTGTCCGCTCCCGGCAAGGGCGTGGACGCCACCATCGTCATGGGCGTCAACGACGGCACCTACGACCGCCACCGCGACCGGATCGTCTCGGCCGCCTCCTGCACGACCAACTGCGTGGCCCCGATGGTGAAGGTCCTCGACGACGCCTTCGGCGTCGAACGCGGCGTCATGACCACCATCCACGGCTACACCAACGACCAGGCCCTCCTGGACGGCCCGCACAAGGACCTGCGCCGCGCACGCTCGGCGGCACTGAGCATCATCCCGACCAGCACGGGCGCCGCCCGCGCCGTCGGACTGGTGGTACCGGAGCTGGCCGGCGCCCTGGACGGGATCGCGGTCCGGGTGCCCGTGGAGGACGGCTCCCTGACCGACCTGGCCGTCGTGCTGGAGCGCGAGGCCACGGCCGAGGAGGTCAACGCCGCGTTCACGACGGCCGCCGACGGGCCGCTCCACGGCGTCCTGCGCGTGTCGAAGGCTCCCATCGTCTCCCGCGACGTGATCGGGGACCCGTCGTCCTGCGTCTTCGACCCGGCCCTCACCCAGGTCAACGGCACCCTCGCCAAGGTCTTCGGCTGGTACGACAACGAGTGGGGCTACACCAACCGCCTCCTCGACCTGACCGCACTGGTCGCCGACGACTGACGACCGACGACGGAGGACACACGGGAGGCACGAGCAAGCACTGTCCCCCGTCCGCCGCCGTACCCGCGTCGAACCGGGGCCGGCGGGCCTAGGCTCGACAGAACGATGGGACGCCCACGGGCTTCGCGCGGCCCCGCCGCGAAGCGGGCCGCGCGGAGCCCGACGTGCCGGAGGACCGGATGCGTGACTGGATCTGGGAGTACCAGGGCTACGACCCGGGGCAGGAGGGCCTGCGCGAGGCGCTGTGCACCCTCGGCAACGGCTACTTCGCCACCCGCGGCGCACTGCCCGAGTGCGGCGCCGACTCCGTGCACTACCCGGGCACCTACGCGGCCGGCTGCTACGACCGGCTCACCTCCGAGGTGGCGGGCCACCACGTCGAGAACGAGGACATGGTCAACCTGCCCAACTGGCTGCCGCTGCGCTTCCGTCTCACCGGCGGCGACTGGCTGACCCCGGACCGCCACCGGCTGCTCGACCACGGCCTGGGCCTGGACCTGTGGACCGGCCTCCTGGAGCGCCGCTCCACGTACGAGGACGGCGCCGGACGCCGTCTGCGGGTACGACAGCTGCGGCTGGTGCACATGGGGGACCCTCATCTCGCCGCGCTGCGCACGGAGTTCACCGCCGAGGACTTCTCGGGGGAACTGGAGGTGGAGGCCACCCTGGACGGCCGGGTGCGCAACACCGGAGTGGCGCGCTACCGGGACCTGGAGGCCAGGCACCTCGTGCACGTCCACTCCGACTCGGCGGACGCCGACACGGTGTGGCTGCGCTGCCGCACCAGCGCCTCCGACATCCGTATCGGCATGGCGGCACGGACCGTCAGCGCGAGCGGGGAGCCGTCCGAGGCCCGGCACGCGGGGCGGCGGGCCGTCCAGCGTTTCCGCCTCGCACTGGCGCCCGGCCGCACCGTCACCGTGGACAAGACCGTCGCCCTGTTCACCTCACGCGACCCGGCGATCGACGACCCGCTCCAGGCGGCCGTCGACCGGGTCGGCCACGCCCCCGGCTTCGACGAGCTGCTGGAGTCCCACCTCACCGCGTGGGACCTGCTGTGGCGGCGTGCCGATCTGCAGGTGCCCGGGAAGGCGGGCCACATCCTCCGGCTGCATCTGTTCCACGTCCTGCAGACGCTCTCCCCGCACACCGCCGACCTCGACGTCGGCGTCCCCGCGCGCGGACTGCACGGCGAGGCCTACCGCGGACACGTCTTCTGGGACGAACTGTTCGTCCTGCCCTATCTGAACCTGCACTTCCCCGAGGTCTCCCGGGCACTGCTGACCTATCGTCACCGCCGCCTGGCGCGGGCCCTGACCGCGGCCAGGGACATCGGGCGGACCGGGGCCATGTACCCCTGGCAGAGCGCGAGCGACGGCCGTGAGGAGACCCAGCGACTGCACCTCAACCCGCGTTCGGGGCGCTGGCTTCCCGACCACTCGCACCTGCAGCACCATGTGGGATCGGCCATCGCCTACAACGTGTGGCGGTACTACGAAGCCAGCGGCGACACCGAGTTCCTGCACACCAAGGGCGCCGAGATGCTGCTCCAGATCGCCCGTTTCTGGGCGAACGCGGCCACCTGGGACGAGGGCCTCGGCCGCTACCGCGTCCGCGGTGTCGTCGGGCCCGACGAATACCACGAGGCATACCCCGGGGCCGACCGGCCGGGACTCGACGACAACACGTACACCAATGTCACCGCTGCCTGGGTCCTCGCCCGCGCCTGCGAACTGCTGGAGACGCTCCCGTGGCCGCGCCGCCGCGAGCTCGCCGACCGCACCGGCTTCGACGGAGGCGAGCTCGAACTGTGGGAGGACGTCTCCCGCTCCCTCCACGTACCGTTCCACGCCGGTGTGATCAGCCAGTTCGAGGGGTACGGCGAGCTCGCCGAACTCGACTGGGCGGCGTACACGGCGAAGTACGGCGACATCCGACGGCTGGACCGGATCCTGGAGGCCGAGGGCGACACCGTCAACCGGTACAAGGCGTCCAAGCAGGCCGACGCGCTGATGCTCGGCCATCTCTTCTCACCCGCCGAACTGCGCGCGCTCTTCGACCGGCTCGGGTACCGGCTCGACGACGAGACCTGGCGGCGGACGGTGGACTACTACCTGGCCCGTACGTCCCACGGCTCCACGCTCAGCGCGCTCGTGCACGGCTGGGTACTCGCCAGGGCCCGCCGCTCGGAGGCGTGGACCTTCGTCCAGGAAGCGCTCGCCGGCGACATCGCCGACCTGCAGGGCGGCACCACCGGCGAGGGCATCCACCTCGGCGCCATGGCGGGCACCCTCGACCTCGTGCAGCGCGGTCTGACCGGACTGGAGACGCGCGGCGACACGCTGAGGCTCACCCCCGTGCCGATCCCGGAGCTGTCCGAGTACGGGTTCTCCATCCGCTACCGGGGCCACTGGGGCGTGCACCTGCGGCTGCGGTCCGGACAACTGCACATCACCGTGCCCGACTCCGACCGCGACCCCATCACCGTGGCCCTCGGCGACCGCACCGTCTCGGTCGCGCCGGGGGAGTCCCGCACGCTCGCCCTGCCGGACTGACGGAGGGCTGCCGGGCCCTCCCACCGAGGGCCGACCGGCCCCCTGCCCGCCCCGGACAGCCCATGGAATCACCTTCCGATCCGCTGGATGCTCGAAGTGTCACCGGCCCGGAGGAGACCTGCCATGACGGACGACCTGCTCAGCCGCCCCCCTGTCCACGCCCTGCTCGCGGATGGAACGACCGTTCGCATCCGGGCCGTGGAGCGAGGCGATCACGATCAGCTCCAAGGACTCTACGAGGAGATGTCCTCGGAGAACCTGCGGCTGCGGTTCTTCGCGGCGAGCCGGCGTTCGGCCAAGCTGGCGGCGGACCGGGCCTGTGCCCCACCGCGTCAGGGGTACCGGGCGCTCCTGGCGGAGCGCGCCGGCCAGGTGATCGGCCTCGCCGAGTACGAAACCGGCGAGGACGCAGGCACCGCCGAGATCTCCATCGCGGTCGCCGACGGACTGCACCACCGGGGCGTCGGCACCCTGCTGATCGAGCATCTCGTCTCGGCCGCCCGCGCGGAGGGGGTCACCACCTTCACCGCCGACGCGCTCAGCGAGAACAGCGAGGTGCTCCGGCTCTTCTCCGACCTCGGGCTGAGCATGTCCCGCAGCTTCGACGGCCCCGAGGTGCGCTGCACCATCACCCTGACCGAGGACGACACCTACCTCACGGCCGTCGAGGCCCGCGGCCGGGCCGCCGACGTCGCCAGCCTGGAACCGCTGCTGCGACCCCGCACCGTCGCCGTGATCGGGGCGGGCCGCAAGCCGGGATCCGTCGGACGCGCAGTCCTGCACCACCTGCGCACCGGCGGGTTCACCGGACGGCTGTTCGCGGTGAACCCCGCCGCCACATCCCTCCTCGGCGTGCCGTGCCACCCGTCCGTCGCCGCACTGCCCCAGACCCCCGACCTCGCGGTGGTCGCCGTACCCGCCGCCGCGATCCCCGCCACGGCCGAGGAGTGCGGCAAGGCCGGCGTACGGGCCCTGCTGGTGGTGACGGCGGGCCTGGACCGTGCCCAGGCGCGCGCTCTGCGGGAGGCCTGCCGCGCACACGGTATGCGCCTCGTCGGCCCCAACTGCCTGGGCATCTCGCACACCGACCCCGCCGTCCGCCTCGACGCGACCTTCGCCGCCGGTCATCCGAGCCCCGGCACCGCCGGTGTCGCCGTGCAGTCCGGCGGGGTGGGCATCGCTCTGCTCGACGGGCTCTCCCGGCTCGGCATCGGAGTGTCGTCCTTCGCCTCGCTCGGCGACAAGTACGACGTCAGCGGCAACGACATGCTCCAGTGGTGGGAGAGCGACGGCCGCACCGACCTCGCCCTGCTCCACCTGGAGTCCTTCGGCAACCCCAGGGCGTTCTCGCGCACCGCGCGCCGGGTGACCCGCCGTATGCCGGTGCTCACCGTCGACGCGGGCCGCACCGAGGCCGGGCGGCGGGCCGCCGCCTCGCACACGGCCGCCGCCGCCACCCCGACCATGACCCGCCGGGCCCTGTTCACCCAGGCCGGTGTCACCGCCACCGGCTCGGTCGGCGAACTCCTCGAAACCGCCGCCCTCCTGCACTCCCAGCCCCTGCCGAAGGGATTCCGCGTCGCCATCCTCACCAACGCCGGAGGCGCGGGCGTCCTGGCCGCCGACGCCTGTGTGGAGGCCGGACTGCTCCTCCCGGCGTTCACCCCCGAACTCGTCGACGACCTGCTGGCCGTGCTGCCCTGCGGCGCTTCCGTCGGCAACCCCGTGGACGCCACCGCCGCCGTCACGGAGGAACAGCTGGGGGACGCCGTGGAACGGGTGCTGCGGCACGGCGGGATCGACGCCGTGCTGCTGGCCCTCGTCCCCACGGCCGTCGCCGCGGCGACCGGCGACGACCTCATCAGGGCCCTCACCGACGCCCCCGGCCCCAGGCCGAAACCGGTCGTCGCGGTACGACTCGAACAGGACCTGCCGGTCAGGCTGTTGCCCGCCACCGGCGGCGGCACCGTCCCCTCCTACGCCGAACCCCAGGCCGCGGCACGGGCCCTGACCCACGCAGCCCACCGCGCCGCCTGGCTGGCCCGCCCGGCCGGAACCGTGCCGCACCTGGACGGCATCGACACGAGCCGCGCCCACGACATCGTCGAGACGTTCCTGTCCGTCCACCCGGACGGCGGCTGGCTCGACCCGCGGACCTGCGCCGACCTGATGTCCTGCTACGGCATCCCGCAGATCCCGTGGGCCTGGGCCGAGACCGAGGACGCCGCCGTCCTCGCCGCCGACCGGCTGCGCGGCCCCGACGGCCGCGTGGTCATGAAGGCCCACTGGCCGGGTCTCGTACACAAGAGCGAACAGCGCGCGGTCCACCTCGACCTCCAGGGCGACTCGCAGGTCCGCGCCGCCTTCCGTGACTTCGAGACCCGCTTCGGTGACCTGCTGACCGGCGTGGTCGTCCAGCCGCTCGCCCCACGCGGCACCGAACTCTTCGCGGGCGTCGTCCAGGACGAGGTCTTCGGCCCGCTCGTGCTGTTCGGACTCGGCGGCACCGCCACCGAGGTGCTCGGCGACCACGCCGCCCGGCTCGCCCCGCTCACCGACCACGACGTCCACGACCTGATCACCGCACCGCGCTGCGCCCCGCTGCTGTTCGGCGCGCGCGGCAGCGGACCGGTCGACCTCGAACGCCTGGAGCGGCTGCTGCTGGGGCTGTCCCGGATGGCGGCCGACCTGCCGCAGCTCGCCGAGGCCGACTTCAACCCCGTTCTCGCGACATCGGCCGGAGTCTCCGTGCTCGACGCGCGCGTGCGCCTGCTGCCCCGCAGGCCCCAGGATCCCTATTTGCGGCGCCTTCGCTGAGGAGGGAAGAGCCATGAAGCATGACAAGGTCGGCTCCGTGATGACGACCGACGTCGTCCGTGCCGAGTACGACACCCCGTTCAAGGAGGTCGCCCGACTGCTCGCCGACCACCGGATCAGCGGACTTCCGGTGATCGACGACGACGACAAGGTCATCGGGGTCATCTCCGAGACCGATCTGATGGCCAGGCAGGCCGAGGCCCCCGACCCCTACGAGCCGCGCAGGCGCCACCCCTTCGGCGCGCTGACCCGCAGGGCACGACGGCAGGCCGCCAAGGCGGAGGCCCGTACCGCGGGCCGGCTGATGACCGAGCCGCCGATCACCGTGCACGCGGAGGACACCGTCGTCGAGGCGGCCCGGACCATGGCCCAGCACCGCGTGGAGCGGCTGCCCGTCGTGGACGAGGAGGAACGCCTCGTCGGCATCGTGACCCGGCGCGACCTGCTCCAGGTCTTCCTGCGGCCCGACGAGGAGATCCGCTCCACCGTGACCCGGGAGGTGGTGGTGCGCAGCCTGTGGCTGGCCCCGCACAGCGTCGACGTGTCCGTGGACCAGGGCGTCGTCACCCTCTCGGGCCAGATGGAACGCAAGAGCGAGACGGAGATCGCCGTCTCGATGACCCGCCAGATCGACGGGGTGGTCGGCGTCGTCGACAAACTCACCTGGCGGCTGGACGACGCACGAATCGAACCCGCCGAACAGGCCCTGCAAGGCGTCGCGGACCCCTGGCTGCGCAGGCTGTGAACCGCAGGCCGTGACGCGCGGTCCGCGAGGGCGGGCCGGCGCGCAGGGCCGTGAGAGGGAGGCTCAACGTCATGAACGCCAAAGTCCTGGTCGCCTACGGGACGACCAACGGATCCACCGCCCGGATCGCCGAGACCATCGCCGAGACCCTGGACAAGGAGGGGCTGACGGCCGAGGCCCGGCCCGCCGAATCCGTCGTCACCCTGCTGCCGTACGACGCCGTCGTGGTCGGCGGCGGGGTCTACGCCGGCCGCTGGCAGAAGAACGCCCGCCGCTTCCTGCGCCGGCACCGCCGCGAACTGCCCGCCCGCCCGCTGTGGCTGTTCAGCAGCGGGCCCCTCGACGCCTCCGCCTCCGAGCGGGACATCCCGCCCGTGCCCGGCGTCCGCAGGGCCATGATCCGGTTCGACGCCAGGGAGCACATCACCTTCGGCGGCTGCCTGGAGAAGGGCGCGAAGGGCTTCATCGCCCACCGCATCGTGGAGTCCGGCAAGGGGGGCGACTTCCGGGACTTTCCCGCGATCGAGGCGTGGGCGGGCCGGATCGCCAAGGAGCTGCTGGGGGCGCCCCAGGGGGAGAGGCTCTGACCTGGAAGGGGGCAGCGGGCGGTACGGCGGGCGGCGGGCCGCCCGCCGTACCGTGTGTTTCGCCTCTTCCGCGCTGCTCCGGCCAGGTCCCTCACGGCGCCAGCGAGAAGTAGTTCTCCTCCTCCTGGTCGAAGTGCAACCGCAGGACGCCGTACAGCCCGTACAGGCAGGCCCGGAGGTCGTCGAGGTTCTCCGGGCGGAGCCCGCCGTCCGCGTCGGTGAGCGTGAGGTGCGTGGCGATGCGGTCGGCGAGACGGTCGATCTCGGCGTGGGCCCTGCTCATCGTGGCCGTCGCCTCCGGGCCTCCCAGCGAGTCGGCGAGCGCGGGGTAGAGCTGGTGCTCCTCGGCGTGCTCGTGCGGCAGCAGCCGCTCGGTCAGCAGCCGGTGCACCTGCTCGACGGATTCCCGCGCCTGGCCCTGCGGGGCCTGCGACAGCCGGTCCGCCGCCGCCCGGACAGCCTCGACCACCTCCCGGAGGTCGTCGTGCTCGGCCGCGAACCGGTGCACCAGCTCCTCCGCGGTGGGCGTGAGCACCTGGGCGCCGTCGCGGGCCGGGAGCAGCGCGCGTAGCGCGTTGAGGATGACGGCGACGTCGATGCCCTCCTGGAGGAGGGCTCCGGCGGCCGGAGGCAGCAACCCGAAGGCCGCCGCCACCATCGCGGCCAGCGACATGACCATGCCGCCCAGCGCGCTCTGCACGGCGATGCGACGGGCACGTACGGCGATGCCCATGGCGTCGGCGAGCCGGTCCACCCGATCCGTGGTGAGCACGATGTCGGCCGCCTCGGAGGACGCGCTGGAGCCGCGCGCCCCCATGGCGACCCCGACGTCGGCGGCGGCCAGCGCCGGAGCGTCGTTGACGCCGTCGCCGACCATCACGGTGACGGCGTGGGCGCGTTCGGCCCGGACCGCGGCGACCTTGTCGGCGGGGGACTGCCCGGTCCGCACGTCGTCGAGCCCGAGGACGGTGGCGACCTCGTGGGCGGGTTCCGGGCGGTCGCCGGTGAGCATCGTCAGGCGCCCGATGCCGGCCGCCCGCAGCCGCCGCAGCGTCCTCGGAGCGTCCCGGCGCAGGGGATCACGCAGCAGGACGGCACCGGCCACCTCACCGTCCACCGTCACCCAGACCACGGTCGCCCCGTCGAGCACGGACCGGTTGTCGACCGCGCGGACCCATGCGGCGGTCTCCTGCCCGACGGGCATCCGGCCCACGAAGAGGGCACGACCGTCCACGGAGCCGGTGGCGCCGCGCCCCGGTTCCTCGTGGACGTCCGCGGGCATGGACAGTTCCAGTCCGCGCCGATGTGCCTCGTCCACGAGGGCCTGGGCGAGGACGTGCGGGGAGAACCGGTCGAGGGAGGCGGCCCGGCGCAGTACCTCCGCCGGTTCGCCGCCCGGGGCCGCGGCGACGTCCACGACACGGGGACGCCCCGCTGTGAGTGTGCCCGTCTTGTCCAGAACCAGGGTGCGGGCCCGGCCGAGGCTCTCCAGGGCACCGCCGTCACGGACGACGACTCCCCGGCGGGCGGCCCGCGAGAGTCCCGAGACGATCGCCACCGGGGCGGCGAGCAGCAACGGACAGGGTGTGGCGACCACCAGCACCGCGACCGCGGACGTCGCCGACCCCCCGATCAGCCAGGCCAGACCCGCCACGACCAGGCTCAGCGGCACGAACCAGGCGGCGTACCGGTCGGCCAGCCGCACCACGGGGGCGGTCTCGGCACCGGCCTGCCGGGCGAGCCGGACGATCTCGGCGTAGGCGCTGTCCTCCGCGGTGGCGGTGGCCCGCAGTTCGAAGGCGGTACCCGCGTTGACGGCCCCGCTGCGCACCAGTTCTCCCCGGCCGTGCTCGACGGGCAGGGACTCACCGGTGAGCACCGACTCGTCCAGGACGGCGAAGCGGTCGACGACCCGCCCGTTGACGGGGACGACCTCGCCGGGTCCGACCACCAGCAGATCGTCCACCGCGACTTCGGCCAGTGCGACCGTGCGCGCCTCGGCCCCGATGCGGCGGCGCGCCGATCGCGGGGCGTGCCGCACCAGCGCGCTCAGATCGCGGGAGGCCCGCCGCCGCGCCGCCGCCTCCAGCGCCCGGCCGGTCGCGAGCATCACCGCGATCAGGGCCCCGGCCAGGTACTCGCGCACGGCGAGCGTGCCGCCCAGGGCGAGGACGGCGATCACGTCGACGCCCGCGTGTCCCTGGTGCAGGGCGCGCAGGATCCAGATCACCGAGGGCGCCACCGCCGCCACGGTCCCGGCCGCCCAGCACAGATCCGCCACCTCGGGCGCGCCCGCCAGCCAGGCGATCCCGCCGACGACGAGCGCCGCCGTGGTCACCGCCAACAGCAGCGCGTCCGTTCCGTACCGTGCCAGTCGCCCACGCATCAGCCGGCCTCCTCGCCCCGTCCGGCACGGCTCCGCTCGCTGGACGGGCCTTCGGTCGGCGCAGGGCTCCGATCCCAGCGTCCCGCACAGGCGACGGTCCGGCCCGGGGCCGCACAGTCCAGGGAGGGGGACGGACGGCCCCTCCCCCCGGAGCCACGGGGCCGGTCGGGTCCGGTGCGGCCCGGCAGGCCCCGGAGAAGGACCCGGTCGGCCCCTGCCCGTCCGGGCGGCGCACTGGGAGATTTCCCTGAAGGGCACTGCCGTGTCCGGCGGGTCCTCACGACCCACGAGAAGGGCGAGGGGGTGTCGAACGATGGCTCGCAGTCGTCACCGCGCGCCGCGGAGACTGTGGCTGTGGCGCTGGCGGGCGAACCCGCTCCGGCGCCGGAGCGACGTCGTGGAGGGCCGGCTGCTGCTGGCGGTCTGCGGGCTCGCCGTCGCCGTGGGCGCCTTTGTCGGCGCGGCGACCGCGCACGACGTGGAGCGGAACCTGAACGAGCGGAGGGCCGAGCGGCAGCCTGTCGCCGCGGTCCTCACCGAGGACGCTCCCGCCACCGTCTCCGCGACCGCCGGTACCGGCGGCAAGGTGTGGGCCGAGGTGCGCTGGACGGAGGCCGACGGCTCCCCCCGGACGGGGTCGGCCCGTGTCGAGCCAGGAACGGACGGCGGCGCCAGGGTCCGGGTGTGGCTGGACCGTCACGGCAATGTCGTACCCGCGCCCCTCGACAGGGACGACGCGGCGCTCCAGGGCGTCGCCCTGGGCACGGTCACCGCCGTCGGCACCGCCGTGACCGTCTCCTGCCTCGGCTGGGTCGTCCACCGGCGCGCCGAACGACGGCGGATGGCGGCGTGGGACACGGAGTGGGCGCGGATCGGCCCGCAGTGGGGACAGCGGACGAGCTGACGCTGAGCCTGCCGGAGGCTGCCTGGAAGTCCGACGGTCCGCCGGCGCGCCCACCCGCGTCCGCAGGGTCACCCGCCCGGCCGGTCCTCGCGCCGCCACCTCACCGATCCGCACCGCCCGCGCGCCCTCCGGCAGGGACCGCATCGCGGCCAGGGCCTCCTCGGCCACCGGCGCCGAGACGAAAGCCACCAGACACCCCCGTCGGCGACGGTCTGCGGATCCGGGCCGAGCAGGTCGCGGGCGGACGCGACTGCCTCGGGCACCGGGACCGCGCCCTCGTCGATCTCGACGGCGACCCGGGAGTCCCGGGCCACCTCCTTGAGCGCGGCGGCCAGGCCGCCCCGGGTCGGGTCGCGCAGGGCATGCACGTCCGGGGTCCCGTGCGCGAGCGCCTCCACGAGGCGGTGCAGCGGGCGGCTGTCCGAGGCGATGTCGCTCTCGAAGCGACCCCCTCGCGGGTGCTGAGGACGCTCGTGCCGTGCAGTCCGATCGGCCCGGACGGCAGCACCGCGTCCCCGGGGCGGGCGAGGGCCGCGGACGGACGCAACGCACCGTGCCGCTGCCCGACGCCGGTGGTGTCGACGAAGAGCCAGGCCCCCGCACACCTCCATGATCCGCCACGGCCGTGTGGCGATGCCCGCCGGTTCGTCCAGCAGTTGCCGGCCGAGCCCGGGGTCGTGGTATTCGTCCAGGCACTGCATGGAGACCTCGAGCGAGTCGTCGGGCCCGGCCCGGGAGATCAGCGGTGCGAGAGGTCGAGACGGATGTCGACGACACCCTCGACCGCCCGCACGGCACGGGCCAGGACGGGCACGAGTCCGCGTTCGGGCAGCGAACCGCCCAGCGTCACCACGCCCTCCGTGACGGTGACCGTGATCGCCTCCGTGGACGGGAGCGAGGTGAGGACGGAATCGCGTATCTCCTCGGCCATCTCCTCGTCGGGGCGGAGGAACACCTTGAGCAGGTCCCCGCGGCTGACCACGCCCTGGAGCATGCCGACCCGGTCGACGACCGGGAGCCGCTTGACCTTGCGGCGCGCCATGATGCGGGCGGCCTCGGCCAGCGTGGCGTCGGCGTGGACCGAGACGGCGGGGGCGTTCATCAGCTCACCGGCCGTCACCGCACCCGCCTTGAGACGGTCCGCGAACTCGCCCCGGGTGTCGTCGGCGTCCCGGAACTCCTCCTTGTGCAGCAGGTCGGCCTCCGAGACCACCCCGACGACCCGGCCCTCGCCCTCCAGTACGGGCAGGGCGCTGACCTTCCACTGGTCGAACAGCTGGACGATCTCCTTGAAGGGCGCATCACGTCCCACGGCGACGACGGTATGCGTCATCACATCGCTCACGGTGTACGGCGAGTCAGGCATCGGGGCCTCCTTCAGGTGCGGACGACGGTCAGGTCGAGGAAGTGGGTGGAGCACGAGATGCAGGGGTCGTGGTTGCGGATCGCCCGCTCGCACAGGACCGTCAGCTCCGCGTCGTCCGGGTCGCCGTCGGTGATCGCGGCCTGGGCGAGGCGCAGCAGGTCGTCCTCGATGGCGCCCTGGTTCTGGGCGGTGGGAGGCACGAGCCGGGCGTCGGTGAGGATGCCGTCCGCGTCGAGCGCGTAGCGGTGGTAGAGCAGTCCGCGCGGGGCCTCGGTGGCTCCGTGGCCGACCCCGGCGGTCGGCGGCACCTCGGTGTACGGGCGTGGCGGCGGCTCGTACGCGTCGATGATCCGCAGCGCCTCGTCGACGGCGTACACGACCTCCACGGCCCGCACCAGGATCGACCGGAAGGGGTTGCGGCACATCACGCCCTCGCCCGGATCGCCGAGCCCCGCCGCACGGGCGGCCTCCCTCGTCAGCGGCGACAGCAGGCGCCCGCCCACCGCGAACCTGGCGAGGGCACCGGTGAGATGGCGTCGCCCGTCCAGTCGGGCGTGCAGAGCCGTGGAGTGCGGCACCTGGGTCTCGGTGACGTGGTCGGTGAAGTCCCGTACCGGGAAGGACCGGAGCGTACCGTCGGAGCGCAGCACGGTCGGGGTGCCGCCCTCGATGGCGTACGTGTCGTCAGAGGCCAGCGCGAACAGGTCGGCATCGACCCGGGCCTCGGGAAACTCGAATCCGGCCACCCAGCGCACGGTCTCCAGTGCGTCGTCGAGAGCTCTCCGCAACTCCTCCGCCAGCGGCCGCAGTTCGGCCCGGGTCGGAGTGCGGTGGAAGCCCCCGAGCCGCACGTTGACGGGATGGACGGCCCGTCCGCCCAGCAGCTCCATCAGGGAGTTGCCCGCCTTCTTCAGCCTCAGCCCCCGCTCGACCTCCGCCCGGTGCGTGCGCGCCAGCTCGATCGCGCTCGCCCGGCCCAGGAAGTCCGGCGCGTGCAGCAGGTAGACGTGCAGGGTGTGGCTCTCGATCCACTCGCCGCAGTACAGCAGCCTGCGCAGGTCACGGATTCGCGGGTCGACGGTGACGCCGCAGGCGTCCTCGACGGCCGCGCACGCGCTCATCTGGTACGCCACCGGGCAGATTCCGCACACCCGGGCGGTGAGGTCGGGCGGCTCGGTGTACGCCCGGCCACGCAGGAACGCCTCGAAGAACCGGGGCGGTTCGTAGATGTCGAGCCGGGCCTCGCGCACCGTACCGCCGTGGACGCTCAGCCGCAGCGCGCCCTCGCCCTCCACCCGGGCGAGCGAACCGACGTGCAGGACTCGGGAACCGCGATGGGTCACTTCGTCAACTCCTCTTCGAAGGCAAGGGCGTTGAAGGTGTGCAGCAAGCGGTCGGTGGCGTCCTCGTCGAGGCCGTCCCGGCGCAGCACGGGAATCAGCGCGGGCAGGTTCACCGTGCCCGCGGGCCCGAAGCAGCCGTAGCAGCCCCGCCCGTACGCCGGGCACAGGGCCCCGCAGCCGGCCTGGGTGACCGGCCCGAGGCAGGGCGTACCGTGGGCGACGATCACGCAGACCGTGCCGCGCCGCTTGCACTCGAAGCACACACTGTGGTCGGGCACGTCCGGCCGGCGACCGGCGAGGAACGCGGTGATCACCTCGATGAGCTGCCGCTTGTCGATCGGACAGCCGCGCAGTTCGAAGTCGACGTCCACATGGGCCGACACCGGTGTGGACGTGGCCAGGGTGGAGACGTACTCCGGATGCGCGTAGACGACCCGCCGGTACTCCTCGACGTCCGCGTAGTTGCGCAGCGCCTGGATGCCCCCGGCGGTGGCGCAGGCCCCGATGGTGACCAGTCGACGCGAGGCGGCCCGGATCTCCCGGATCCGCTCCGCGTCCTCGGCGGTGGTGACCGAACCCTCGACGAGAGCCAGGTCGTACGGTCCGTCCCCCACCGCGCTGGATGCCTCCAGGAAGTGGGCGACGTCCACCTGCCCCGCCAGCGCGAGGAGTTCGTCCTCGCAGTCCAGCAGGGTCAGCTGGCAGCCGTCGCAGGAGGCGAGTTTGAACACGGCGAGCCTCGGCACGGTCATCTCACAACTCCCTCACGGACAGAAGGGGTTCGGCGCGGTCCCAGCCGACGACCGGACCGTCCCGGCACACCAGCAGCGGACCGAGCTGGCAGTGGCCGCACGTTCCCGTCGCGCACCGCATGTTCCGCTCCAAGGACACTCGGATCCGTTCCGCGGGCACCCCGCGGTGAGCGAGGTCCCTGGCGGTGGCGCGGATCATCGGCTCGGGGCCGCAGACGAAGGCCCAGGTGTCGGCGGGCTCGAACGGTGCCCGGCCCAGGAGCTGGGTGACCACGCCGACATCTTCCCGCCAGCCGGGGTCGGGCCGGTCGACGGTCACCCCGGTGAACGCCGTCGGCCAGCCGTCGATCTCCTCCCGGCCGATCAGGTCGCCCGGCGTACGGGCCCCGACGAGCACGCTGAGCCGGCCGTACGCCCCGGGCTCGGCGAGCACGCTCAGGACCAGCGGGCGCAGCGGAGCCAGGCCGATGCCGCCCGCCACCACCAGGACGTCCCGGCCGCGCGCCCGCCCGACCTCCCAGCCGGTGCCGTACGGCCCGCGCAGGCCCAGTACGTCACCGGTCCGGGCCGCGCACAGCCCGTCCGAGACGGCGCCCACACCCCGGACGGTGTGCGCGAGGCCGCCCGTGCCCTGGACGGAGCTGGCCGACAGGGGGATCTCGCCCCGGCCGAAACAGTGCACCATCGCGAACTGTCCCGGTGCGAAGTCCGCCAGCGTCTCGCCGACCGGTTCACACCGCAGCGTGACCGTCTCCGGGGTCTCCCGCCGCCGGTCGACCACGACATACGGGACGGGCACGGCGGTCATCACGCACCCCCGCCGGGCGAGCGGCCGTACAGGTCCACCAGACGCGCGCGGGCCGCGTTGAGCCGTTGCGACACGACCCGGCCCACCCAGTGACCGACGGCCCGGCCGAACTCGGCGTCCTCCTCGCACATCCGGCGCACGGCGACGGCGTCGAACTCGTGCGCCGCCACCCGGGTGACGGTCTCGGCGCCGAGCTGCCAGACGTACGGCTCGTACAGCCAGGACCAGCCCACCAGGTCGTCGGTGCCCAGGGTCTCGATCACCGGCGCGCGACGACCGGGTACGTGCAGATCGAGGGCGACGCGGCCGTTCCGCACGACCCAGAAGCGGTCGGCGCGTGCGCCCTCCTCGAACAGCCGCAGGCCCGGCGGCAGGTCGACCTCGCGAGCGACGCGCAGCAGCCGGTCACGATGCTCGGGAGGCAGCGCGTGGGCCAGGCGCAGCATGGGGGAGACGCTCATCGCTCATGCCTCCGGGGCGGGCTCGCGGCGGTCGGGGTCGAGTTCCGCGTCCAGCGCGGCGACCTCCTCCGTGATGTCGATGCCGGTCGGGCACCAGACGATGCACCGCCCGCAGCCCACGCATCCGGAGGTGCCGAACTGGTCGTGCCAGGTGCCGAGCTTGTGGGTGAGCCACTGCCGGTAGCGGGAGCGCCCCGAGGAGCGCACCGGGCCCTCGTGCAGAGCGGAGAAGTCCAGGTCGAAGCAGGAGTCCCAGCGCTGCCAGCGCTCGGTGTGGTCACCGGTCAGGTCGGTGACCTCCTCGGTGGTGACACAGAAGCAGGTCGGGCAGACCATCGTGCAGTTGCCGCAGCTCAGACAACGGGCGGCGACGTCGTCCCAGCGCTCGGCCTCCAGGCTCGCGCCCAGCAGCGTCCGCAGGTCGACCGGGGGCAGGGACCGGCCCATGCGCTCACGCGCCGCGTCCACCGAGGCGCGGGCGGTGTCCCGGGTGCCCGCGTCGGCCACGCGGTGCGGCACCCGGTCCAGCAGCCGGGCACCCTCGTCGCTGCCGACCCGGACGAGGAAGCGGTGCCCGTCCTCGTCCACGACCTCGGTGAGCGCGAGGTCGTACCCGGGATCGGCGGCGGGGCCGCCGCCCGTCGACACACAGAAGCAGGTGGCGCCGGGCTCGGTGCACTCGGCCGCGATCAGCAGCGCCCGTCCGCGACGCTCGCCGTAGCCGCCGCTCGTGTACCGGCCGCCGGTCAGGACCCGGTCCTGGATCGCGATGGCCCGCAGGTCACAGGGTCGGACCCCGAGGAAGGCGTACGCCGGCGCCTCGGGCGGGTGCGGGGTGAACACCTGCGCGCCGTCGGCCGTCCGGTCGGCGCTCCACAGCTTCTCCCGCGGCGGGTGGAGGTAGTTCTTCCAGGACTGCGGGCCCGCGCTGTGCGCGAACGCGGCGCCGTCCTCGCGGGGGACGAGCCGGTACCGGCCGGCCTCCAGCTCGACCCCCCAGCCGTAGGGCAACTCGGCGGCCGAGTCCAGCTCCGCGAGCACGATCGCGCCGTCACGGACCGTCGGTCCGACGACGGTCCTGCCGTCGGCCACCAGGGCCGCGACCAAGGCGTCGAGGCCGTCGCGGTCCAGTACCGCCGGGGCCGCCGTGCGGGTCATCG
This sequence comes from Streptomyces sp. MNU76, assembly GCF_020982545.1. Lineage (GTDB taxonomy): Bacteria > Actinomycetota > Actinomycetes > Streptomycetales > Streptomycetaceae > Streptomyces. Next base: position 123,436 of record NZ_JAJKLK010000029.1, read on the forward strand.
CGTTCCTCCTCCGTCAAGGCGGTTGCCTGCCCCTGACTTCCAGCGTCCGGCCGGTCCCGGCGTCCACGGCAGGGGCCGTACGGCCCCAGGACCGGGCCGGTCGGGCCCGGTCGCGGCCGGCCGGGACGCCGCGGCGGACGATCCGCGGCGCCTCCCGGCCCTGTGGCCTCGTCCACCTCGGTGATCGCGAATCCGACGTGCACGACCACACACGTCCCGACGTCCGCGTCGGGCGTACAGCTGAGACACACCTCGCGCCGTACGCCGCCGAAGTCGACGGTGCCCATGCGCAGCCCCGCGTCCTCGTGCACCTCCAGGATCCGCTCCGGAACGCCCGGACACATCTCCGCTCTCCCCTCTCTCCGGCCGGCCGGGCGGCGGCGACCGCCGCCCGGCCGGAGCTGATGCCGCCGTCCCCGACCGGCACGGCGCCACCGACCACCACCCGCACCCCCAGCGTCCGCAGCCGCCGCCGGGTCTCGGTGAGCAGCCGCCGGTTGACGAAACAGCCGCCGCCCAGGCACACCGTGCGCGGCGCGCCGTCGGCCACGACGCGGGCGACCAGGTCGGCGGTGACGGTCGCGAGCGTCGGACGGAATGCTGCCGCCAACCGGGTGACCGGCTCCCCGTCCAGCCGCCCGGGCGTCAGCCGGACGTGGCGCACCCGGGCGAGTGCCGGTGCGTCGATCCGCAGCCGCGCCGCGAACTCGTCGACGGCGCCGGGCTCTCCGGCGACCTCGCCCTCCACGTGGCCGTCGACGTCGGCCACCCAGCCGCTCGGCCCGAGTGTCGAGGCGGTGCGGTACACGAAGGGCCGGAAACCGACCCCCTGGACGATCCCGTCCACGTGGAAGCGGCGCACGGTGCGGCCGGCCCCGCCACGGGCGGGCGGTACGGGGGCGGTGGGGCCGCGGTGGGAGGGCCTGGGGTTTCCGCCCTCTCGATCCGCTTCCTCCGTCGCGTCGGGTCGTACGGTCATGGCAGCCTCCCCACCGGCGCGGCGCGATACCGCGCGATCTCGTCCCGGACCGCGTCCACGAGGGGGTCCACCGCGGCGGTGACGGCGGGGGAGAGGCCGGTGCCGAGGGAATCGTCGGCACCCTCCACCGCGTAGACGACCAGACGCTCCGGCAGCCGCCCCAGGGCGCGGGCCAGCTCGACGGCCTCACCGAGGCCCAGTCCGTGCGAACTGGTCGCTGTGGACCGTGTCAGGCGCTCGCCGTCGAGTTCCAGGCGGTGGACGCGCCCGGGGCTCCCGGGATGCGCGTGGGCCGCGTCGACCACCACGGTGAGCCCCGCGTCCTCCCAGAGACCGATCAGCCTGGCCGGATCACCGTCACAGGTGGCGAGCACGGTGCCCGCCGGCAGAGGCGGGCCACCCGCCCGCTTCCGCAGCCGGGCGATCACCTCCCAGCCCACGCCGTCGTCGCGGCGGAACTCGTTCCCGACGCCGATGACGGCGATCCGGCTGCCCCTCGTCATGGTCCTCACCGTCCGTCGGGACGCGGCCGCTCGGCAGGGGCTGAACGGCCCGTTGCCCTGGGTTGGTCTTCCTCGTCCCGGCCGCCGGCCCGATGCGGCCGACGGCCGGGACGACGGACCGGCCCGGTCGTCATGGGCGCGTCCCCGGCTCACTGCCGCCCTGGTCGAGACGGAACGGCGGGTAGACGTCCGTGAGCAGCGACGTGTAGGCGGCGACCCGCAGCACCCACCGGTCCAGGCCGATCACCAGATCGAAGATGCCGCGCGGATAGACACCGGTGAACAGCAGGGCGACCCCGGCGAAGAACGTCAGGAGCGCGATGAGCCCACCCGAGGTCCAGGTGACGTGGATGCCACCCCCGATGATGCCCAGCACCAGGTAGTGGGGGATGGCCAACAGCCACCACTTCACCAGGACCAGCCCGCGGGACAACTGCTCGGGATACGCCACGTCCAGGTGTGCCGGGTAGTCCGGCACCTCGGCGAGGGTGAAGGGCGGGTAGCGGTCGGTGCCCAGGGCGCCGTACGTGTAGAAGGCCACCCGCCAGCTCCAGCGCAGCACTCCGGTGCTGAAGTCGAACAGGGGGCGTGGATAGCGGCCGGTGAAGAGGATCGCGAAGAACGCCACGATGCCCACCACGACGAACGCCACCCACAGGAGGGCCAGGACGACGTAGTGGGGCAGCGCGAGCAGCCACTTCACGAGCCACAGCCAGCGGGACAGCTGCGGATCACAGGTCGCGGTCAGCCGGACCGGCTGGAGGGGGCGCACACTCGGCGGGGCTGTTTCCGATGTCATGGTTCTCGGGTCCTTTCCCAGCTGTTCTCGGTCCCCCCGGCACTGCGCTGATCACTGCCGGTAGTGGCGATGGTCGTCGTGTTCGCCGATGTAGTGGCGCTCCTCCAGGACCACCTCGCGTTCACCGGGCCGCCGGACGACACCGGGGGTGCCCAGGAAGGCGATGAGCCCGAGGAAGCCGAACGCCATCAGGACGAAGCCGACGACGAGCGAGCTGTAACCGAAGACCAGGCAGGCACCGAGCACCGCCGCGCCGATCAGAATGAACGGGATCATGATCTCCTCCTGCTGCGGCCCCGGGCCTTCTCCGGGCAGAGAGGAACCCTGGAGCGGACGGGCCCCGCCGTCGTCCGGCGGCGGCGCCCGTCCCGGGTCGGCTCCTCGCTTCCAGCCTCGGCGGGTCGGGGCCCCGTTCCCAGGGGCTGAACGGGTACCCGAGCGGGGCCGCTCGTCCCTCGACACCGGCGATCGGCCGACGGACCGGCGAGCGGCCGACTGACACCGGGGGTCGGTCGGCGACGCCGACGGCCGGCCCGGAGTCTCGCCCAGCCCGGGGCCCGGCGGGCTTGGGCCGGTCGGCCCCGCACGCAGACCTGGCGGCCCATGCCCACGGAACCCGACACGGCACGACGCTGAGGGTGACGAGTCGACCGCGAGCCGACCGGGACGAGTGAATCGAATGGGCGAGTGGATCGAATAGGGGAGGGACACATCATGCTTCCGCCAGTGGTCGCCGGTGTGGACGGATCGGTGCAGAGCCTGGCCGCCGCGGAGTGGGCGGCGCGCGAGGCCGCCCTCCGGGGGCGCGCCCTTCGTCTAGTACACGCCTGGAACTGGCAACCCCGCTCCTCGGAGGGCGAGGGCGAGCACGCCGTTCAGCGGTACCTGGGTCGACGGATCCTGCGCCAGGCGGAGGATCGGGTCCGTGCCGGGTGCCCCACGGTGCGCCTGACCGACGAGCAGGCCGAGGGCCCGGCCACCACGGCCTTGCTGAGGGCCGCGGAGCAGGCCGAGCTGCTCGTGCTGGGCTCGCGAGGACTGAGCGGTTTCACGGGCTTCCTGGTCGGTTCCGTCGCCCTGGGCGTGGTCGCGAAGGCCACCCGCCCCGTCGTCCTCGTACGGGCCGAGGAACAGGCCGCGGGCGAGCGTCCGCCCGGGGCGGACGGCGGCGCGTCGGCCCTCACCGGCCACGGGGACGTGGTGCTGGGCCTCGACCTCAACGATCCGTGCGACGAGGTGATCGAGTTCGCGTTCGAGGCGGCTCGGCTGCGCCACGCCCGTCTGCGGGTCGTGCACGCTTGGCAGACCCCGTCCGCGATCTCTCTGGGACCCGGGGACGTGGGCCTGGTGGACGAGGTGCTCCAGGGGCAGGAGTGGCAGGGGTTCATGTCCGCGGTGCTGCAGACGTGGCGGGACAAGTACCCCGGGACGACCGCGCTGGAGACCGTGGCCGAGGGCAGGGCCGCGACCACGCTGGTCCGTGCCGCCTCGGCGGCGAGCCTCCTCGTCGTGGGCCACCGCCTGACGGACCGGCCGACGTTCCCGCGCATCGGACCGGTCACCCACGCCGCCGTCCATCGGGTGACCTGCCCGGTGGCCGTCGTCCCCCACGGGTGAGCCACGCGCGGTGTCCGCGGGTCTCGCGGTGTCAGCTTCCGGCGTCTCCCTTCCCGAGCGAGGCCAGGGCGGCGTCGAGGCGGCGGGTGGCTTCCTCGGCGACGGGACGGAGGGCATCGAGTTCGGTCAGGGCGACCATGGTGTTCGGATCGAGGACCTGTACGGCGGTGTGGTCGCCGTCGCGGCGGACCACGACGTTGCAGGGCAGCAGCAGGCCGATGGAGCGGTCGGTGTCCAGGGCCCGGTGGGCGAGGGAGGGATTGCAGGCGCCCAGGATGACGTAGTCCTCCATGTCGTGGTCCAGCTTGGCCTTCAGAGTGGCCGTGACGTCGATCTCGGTGAGGATGCCGAAGCCCTGCTCGGCGAGGGCGTCGCGCACCAGGCCGACGGCGGTGGTGAAGTCGACGTCGAGGTTCACGGTGCGGTCGTAGCGCATGGCGATGGTCTGCCCTTCGGTCGTCTCGCCCGGTCGGGAAATACCCCCTGGGGTACCCAGGGTACTCCCGGGCGTACAGCTGCCGAGAACGATGCGCGCCCGCGGTCGCACATGCGTGAGGAGCGATGCGCGACGGTGGGGGAGGGTGACGGTGGGGAGAGGGCGGTCGACCTGCGTGAGCCGTGTCGCCGGGCGGGTGCCGGGCACGTGCGGCGGGCGGCCGAGTGGGCTGTCGGCTGTGCGGGGTCGCCCGGGGTGCGGCGCGCGTGGCGCCGCCGCCCCGGGCGGGGCAGGGCGCCTCACCCCGTTTCCGGTGTCCGGGGGTGCGGAGTGGTCCGATGCATGAGTGGCCCGCGCGCCGGGAGTGCCGTCCGGGGGTGGACCCGTGCGTGCGGACGGGGCCACCCCGCCGCGCAAGCCGGCCGGTGGCGAGGGTGCTCAGGCCAGGGACAGGAAGAGCTTCTCGAGGCGGGCGCGCGTCTGCTCGGTGGCCTCGCCGTCGCGGCGGCCCGACTCGATGTCGGTCACGCACTGCTGGAGGCCCGTCGCGATGATCGCGAAACCGGCCCGGTCCAGCGCGCGGGAGGCGGCCGCGAGTTGAGTGATGACGTCCTCGCAGTCCCGTCCCTCCTCGATCATCCGGATCACGCCGGAGATCTGGCCCTGCGCGCGGCGCAGCCGGTTCAGGACGGTCCGCAGGTCCGCACCCTCGAGCTCCAAGTTCACGATCACTCCTTGCGTAATACCCCTGGGGGTACCCTACGTCCCGATTCGGGTGGGTGTCGACCAGCAGTGGTTCACACGCCGACGGATACCCCGGGGGCATCCGGCCGCCTGCTTCAACCGGTGCCGGCGCGGCTTTGTTCCAGGCAGACGGGCGGCAGCGGGAACCAGCGCATGTGCTCGAAGCCGGCCGGCAGTCCGGTGGGACCGTCGTCGACGGGGGCGGGCTGGGCCGCCAGCACTGCACGGGCGTCTTCGAGTTGTCCGGCCAGCGCTTCCTCGCCCAGTCGGCGGTGCCGGGGGGCCGGGGCGACGATCGGCCCGTCGGCGTCGAAGCGCAGGTCGGTCAGCCGCAGCGGGGACGCGGTCGGGCCGCTGCGGTGGTGCCACTGTCCGGTGTGCGGGTCGAAGCGGTAGTCCCGCAGGAGCCGGTGCCCCTGTGCGGCGACCAGGCCCACGGCGTCGACGAGGTAGTCGCGGACGGTGTCGCTGATGAAGTAGTTGAAGTTGAGGCGTGTCCAGCCGGGCTTGATGCCCTCGCAGCCGTGCACGACCTCGTCGAGCAGTGCGTGGGAGGTGGCGGCGTCGATGGCCAGCAGTCTGTGTCCGTAGGGGCCGGCGCAGGAGCAGCCGCCGCGGGCCTGTATCCCGAAGAGGTCGTTGAGGAGGGCGACGACGTAGTTGTGGTGCAGATAGCCGAGCTCGCCGTGCCTGATGCGGAAGGAGACGATGGGCAGGCGGCGGGCGTGACGATTCCCGAGGACCTCGATACCGGGCGCGCGGTCCCAGTGCGCGAGCGCGTGGCGACAGTGGCGCTCCTCGGCGGCCTGGACGGCGTCCGCCCCGACGGCCTGTTTGAGGGCGAAGACCAGTCCGGCCCGGATGGACTCGATGATCGCCGGGGTGCCGCCCTCCTCGCGGGCCACAGGGTCGTCGAGGTAGCGATGGGCGAGCGGATCGACGAAGGAGACCGTGCCGCCGCCGGGCACGGTGGGCACCTGGTTGCGCACGAGTTCCCGCCGCACGACGAGGACGCCCGGGGTCTGCGGACCGCCGACGAACTTGTGCGGGGACAGGAACAGCGCGTCCTTGTGGTCCCCGGCGCCGGGGGTGCTTTCGGCCATCCGGATCGGGATGTACGGCCCCGCCGCCGCGTAGTCCCAGAAGGACAGCGCGCCGTGGGCGTGCAACAGGCGCGCGATGCGGTCGGTGTCGGTGAGGATGCCGGTGACGTTGGAGGCGGCGGAGAAGCTGCCGATGAGCAGCGGGCGGTCGGCGTGGCGCCGCAGTTCCGCTTCGAGCCGGGCGAGGTCGATGTGACCGTCGGGATCCTCGTCGATCACCACCACGTCGGCGACGGACTCGCGCCACGGCAGTTCGTTGGAGTGGTGTTCGTACGGTCCGACGAACACCACGGGCCGCCGGGCCCGCAGGGGGCGGTCCGGACGCCGCAACTCCATGATGCCGACCAGCTTGTTGACCGCCGCGGTGGCACCGGAGCCGCAGAAGACGACGAGATCGTCCTCGGTGCCGCCGACCGCCTCGTGGATGATCCGGCGGGCCCTCGCGCAGCCGGGTGGTCTGCGCCCCGGTGCTGGAACTCTCCGTGTGGGTGTTGCCGTAGCGCGGCAGCACCTGCTCGCGCACGAAGTCCTCGATGAAGTCGAGCGAGCGGCCGGACGCCGTGTAGTCGGCGTAGACGATCCGCTTCGGTCCGTAGGGGCCCTCCAGGACCTCGTCGTCGCCGATGAGGCCGCGGCGGACGCGATCCAGCAGCGTGGGTGGGGCGGCGGCCGCGGGCCGGTTCATGACTCCGGCTCCTCGATGGCCCCGGCCGTCCGGCGGGCGGTCGCGCGGCCCGGGATGTCCCTCCGCCGTTGCCGGCCGAGGCTCTGGGGTGTGCTCGCGGTCATGGCCGGGCCCTTCTCGCTCGTGTCCACCGCTCGGGGATTCGATCGACCGCGGGGGCGGGGGGAGCGGTGGCCGTCGGCGTGGGCGGACCGGCCGACCCTCGTGCCCGCCTCCGCGGGTGATATACCCTGCCGGGTATTTTATCAGGATGCGTGCGAGGCGTCAGTGGGACTCCGGGGTGAGGGCGCCCGGCGAGGTCATCTCCCGCACGACGGTGGAGACATGGGCGCACGCATCGTCATCCCTGTTGTTCGTGCCGTTCGGCCTCACGCAGCCGGCGCACCTCGTGCGGTCGCGTCCGTGCCAGTCGAACCCCCGCGGGCGACCGGGGCGCGTATCGAGTCGTGATCATCGGGCGGGTGAGGCACGTGGAGCCGGCGTGAGCCGACCGGTGCACCGATGTCCTGGTGGGGACTCGTGCGACATGGCCCGGCACCCGGCTCAGGTTCCGGGGAGGATACGGCGCGTTTCGTAGGCCCACATCGCGATCTCGACCCGGTTGCGGGCACCGAGTTTGGCCATCAGGCTGGCCAGATGTGTCTTCACCGTGCTGAGGCTGATGTGCAGCGCATCGGCGATCTCGGTGTTGGTCAGCCCGCGAGCGACGGCCAGGAGCACCTGCTCCTCGCGGGCGGTGACGGGGGAGACCGGCTGGGCCGCGGGCCGGCCGGCGGGCAGGTCCGCGAACGCCTGGAGCAGACGGACGGTGACGCTGGGTGCGATGAGCGCCTCACCGTCGGACGCCGACCGAACGGCCTGTGCCAGAAGGTCCGGTCCCGTGTCCTTGAGGAGGAATCCGCGGGCGCCGGCACGGAGTGAACCGTAGACGTACTCGTCGAGGTCGAACGTGGTGATGACGACCACGGCCAGCGGGTCGGCGACGCCCGGGCCGGCGACCAGCCGGGTGGCCTCGAGCCCGTCGAGTACGGGCATGCGGATGTCGAACAGGCAGACGTCCGGGCGTAGTTCGCGGGCCTGACGTACCGCCTCCCGCCCGTCGGCGGCCTCGCCGACCACCTCGATTCCGGGCTGGGCGTTCAGCATGATCCGCAACCCGGTGCGGATGATCGCCTGGTCGTCAGCGACGAGGACGCGAATGGACACCGCTCTCGCTCCTCGCTCTCGGCAGTTCGGCTTCGACATGCCAGCCCCGGTCGGTACCCGGGCCGGCTCGCAGTGTGCCGCCGAGCAGGACCGCGCGCTCGCGCAGTCCGGTAAGTCCGTATCCGTCGCGACCTCGGCCGGTGCGCCGGCCGTCGTCGCGCACGCTCACCCGTACCGTGTGCCGTTCCGCGGCGACCCGGACGACGAGCTCGGTCGCGTCGACCGCATGGCGCAGCGCGTTGGTCACCGACTCCTGCACGATCCGGTAGACGGCCGCGTCCACGGCCGGGGGCAGCGCGTCCAGTTCGCCGTCGAGCCCCAGGTCGACCCTGAGGCGACCACCCGGGGTGCGCACCAGGCGCTCCAGATCCGCGACTCCGGCAGGGGGCGCCAGCTCGGCCCCGACCCCACGGTCGCGCAGCGCGGCGACCATGGCGCGCATTTCCTCCAGCGTGCGTGCCCCTTCCTCCTCGACCCTCTCCAGCGCCTCGACGGCGGCGGACGGGGCGGTGCCCGCGAGCACCCGGCCCGCCTGGGCGATGATCACCATGGCCGACACATGGTGGGCCACCGTGTCGTGCAGTTCCCGGGCGAGCCGCTCGCGCTCGCGGGAGCGCACCTGCTCCAACTGCCGCTCGCGAGCGGTCACCCAGAACCGCACGTCAGCCCCGACCACGCCGGGCAGCAGCAGGAAGACGAAGCCCACGACCCTTTCGACGACCGGGGCCTCGTACATGACGACACACAGCGCGCCGACCCCGAGAATCACCGCGCCGCCCAGCACGATCTCGCGTCCCGATCCCCACCGGAGCAGCGCGTACACCAGCACGAGCACGACAGCGCCGGTGTCCAGGCCGACGGGCTCGCGCAGTGCGGCGACGAGCGAGGCCACCTGGAGCAGCAGCACCGAGCCGAACGCCAGCGTGACCATCGCCAGCGGGCGGGTCCGGCGCCACAGGAGCAGCAGGCACAGCCCTACGGCGAACACCGCCGCCACCGGCCGCCACACGACGTTCTCGCGCAGGGTGGCCTCCAGCACCACACCGGCAAGGCCCACGGCGAGCAGCGCCCAGTCCCACCGCACCCGGGCGGGCACGTCGGGCGGCCGGGGTTCGGTCCACAGGGTTCGCAGGTCGTCTCGGAGCACGGTTCTCAGCCTAGGGACCACGGCGTGCCGCGCATCGGCCGAAAGGACGGGTTGTCACTCCGCCCCGGGGCCGACGGATCCGCGGCCCGCGGGCCGATGCCGCGGAACGCCGCGGCGACCAACCTCGGCATCGGCGGCCGCACAAGGACGGCCGACGACGTGGTTGGAGGACCCGATGCTCTCGAAAGCCCTGTTGCGCCTGGGCGCAAGCGCCGCCCGCCATCCCTGGCGGGTGATCGCGGCATGGCTGGTCGCCACCACGCTCGCCGTCCTCGCCGCCGTCGCCTTCGGCGGGCGGAACGCGGACTCGATGACCGCTCCGGGACTGGACTCCCAGCGGGCCGCGGAACTGATCGAGCGGGCCGGCACCGGCCAGGAGGGGATGACCGCCCAAGTGGTCGTCACCCCCCTCGACGGCGCTGCGACGTTCTTCGACCACGACGGCGCGCGCACCGCTCTCACGCGGCTGCGGACCGAGGTGAAACGGCTGCCGCACGTGCTCGGCACGAGCGACCCGGCGGGGGCGCTCGACGCGGGCGGGGACACCGCCGTGCGCGGCGGCCTCGTCTCGGCCGACGGGCGGATCGCGGTCGTCCGGGTGCAGTACCCCGACCAGAGCCGGCTGTCGGCCGAAGACCTCGACGCCCTCGTCGAACTCGGCGACCGGCTGCGCGCCGAACTGCCCCTGCGCATCGAGATGGGCGGGAGCCTCTTCTACGCCTTCTCCGACGCCGATGGCGGCGTGAGCGAGCTGATCGGCATCCTCGCCGCGGCGGCGATCCTGTTCCTGGCGTTCGGTTCGCTCGTCGCCGCCGCGCTGCCGATCGGCATGGCGGTCTTCGGGCTGACCGTCGGGGTCGCCACGATGACGGTACTGGCGGGGGTGACGGACGTCCCCACCTTCGCACCGGTCCTGGGCAGCATGGTCGGGCTCGGAGTGGGCATCGACTACGCGCTGTTCGTGCTCGCCAGGCACCGGGAGTACCTCGCGCGCGGGCTCGATCCGCACGAGGCGGCGGGACGAGCGGTGGCCACGGCGGGGCGGCCGGTGGTCTTCGCCGGCGGCATCGTCGTCGTATCGATCCTCGGCCTGGCGGTCGCGAACGTACCGTTCATGACGGTGGGCGGGCTCGCCGTCTCGCTCGTCGTCCTGATCATGGTGGCCGCGTCGGTGACGCTGCTGCCGGCCTTCCTCGGCGCGGCCGGCCCACGCCTGGCCCGGGCCGGCCGGATCGGCCGGGCTCTGCGGACCAGGAAGCTGGGCCGAGCGGCACGGCGGCAGGACCCGGCGGCGGGCGCCGCCCCCGCCGCCGGGTGGCGGCGCTGGATCGGGCACGTCAGCCGGCACCCGGCGCTGTACGCGGTCGGCGCGGCAGGGTTGCTGCTGACCGCGACGCTGCCCGTGCTCGGCCTGCGCGTGGGCCTGCCCGACGACGGCTCACTGCCCCACAGCCGTACCGAGCGCCGCGCCTACGACCTCGTCGCCGAGGGGTTCGGCCCGGGCACCAACGGCCCGCTCGTCATCGCCGCGGACCCCGCCGGTGATCCGGGAGTGCTGGACCGACTCGTCGGGGCGGTCGCGGCGGATCCGGGCATCGCGTCCGTCGCGCCGACGCACATCGATCGGGCCACCGGCATCGCGACCCTCGTGGTGTTCCCGACCACCAGCCCTCAGGACAAGGCCACGGCCGACACCATCGCCCGGCTGCGCACCGACGTGCTGCCCACGGCGATCGGGCACGGCCCGGCCAGGGCCCACGTCGGCGGCGCCGCCGCGAGCCTGTCCGATGTGGGCCGACGCACCAGCGAGCGCCTGCCGGTGTTCGTCGCCGCCGTGCTGGCGATGTCGTTCCTGCTGCTGATGCTGGTCTTCCGCTCGGTACTCGTACCGCTCAAGGCGGTACTGCTGAATCTGCTGAGCATCGGCGCGGCCTACGGCGTCATGGTCGCGGTCTTCCAGTGGGGCTGGGGAGGCGCACTCATCGGGCTGGAAGCGACGGTTCCGATCGTGTCGTTCATCCCGATGTTCCTCTTCGCCATCCTGTTCGGCCTGTCGATGGACTACGAGGTGTTCCTCCTCTCCCGCGTACGCGAGGAGTACCTGCGCACCGGCGACAACGGCACGGCGATCGTCGAGGGCGTCTCGGGCACCGCCCGGATCATCACCTCGGCCGCCCTCATCATGGTGGCCGTCTTCCTGTCCTTCGCCATCGCCGAGGACCCCTCCACCAAGATGTTCGGGCTCGGCCTGGCCACCGCGATCTTCATCGACGCCACGGTCGTACGCATGGTGCTGGTACCGGCGACCATGACACTCCTCGGCCGGACCAACTGGTGGCTGCCGAAGTGGCTGGACCGGATGCTTCCCCGCGGCCCGGTCGGCACCGACGACACCGACGTGGAATCCACGGGTGAGGCCCCGCGTCCACGGCTGATCGACCGTTGACTCAACTCCTGCCCGCCCTCGGTGTCCGGCACCTCAGCGCGTCACCCAGGGGCATATCGAGTCGTGGTCATCGGGTGGTCCTGGCGTTCGACGGTGTTCCGCTCGGCCTGGACGAGCGGAGGGTACGTCTCGGCGACGGCATCCGGCTGGACTACGCCGGTCGGCAGGGGACCTGCTCGGCCGGCGGTCGGCCCCGTCGCCGTGGCGCCCGATCAGGGGGCGGGCGGTCGTGTGTCAGGAGCGGGCTCGGTGCCCCGCTCGGCGAGGTCGGCGTGCTGGAGGAGCAGCCGGGCCAACTCGCGTGCCTCGTCGGCGGTCAGGGCCGCCCATACGCCCGGTTCGCCGCCCCGGTCCCGACCCACGTCCAGCGTGACTCGGCCGATGGGCCGGTCCGCGGGGGCGAGCCGCAGACACCGCACGGACATCCGCCGTCCGCAGGTGGTCACGAGGGAACCGCCCCCGCTCTGGAGCGGCCGTTCGTGTTCGGTGATCGCCATTGTCGTCACGCTCCTCTGTCGCGTCGTCCGAGGGATCCGGAGAGAACCGGCCACGGCGTGGGCACCGCCACGGATATGCAGTTGCAGCGTCGGACGAGACGGTTCTGTTCCGGGCGCCGGCACGGCGGTGGGGTCCCGTCGTCCTGCGACGCTCCGCGCGTCGAGTGGGGGATCCGTGACACGGCGACGGCCGGGTGTGGCACGCCGCTACGCGTCGCCCAGTGACGCCGTCGAACCTACGCGGTCGACGGAGGGCTCGCGCGGGGGCCGCGGAACCGCTCGCTCACCCTCGGCCGGGGACCGCCCGTCGGCGCCGTGGACCGGTCGGGGTACGGTGCCGCGCAACAGGTGCCGCACTCCGAGCGCGACGGCCGCCGCTGCCACGGCCGACCAGGTCCAGGGGCTGGTGAGCAGCGTCTGGCGCAGGCCGGGGGGGATCTGCAGGCCGAGGACGAGGGCGCCCATGACGGCGACGAACCAGCCGAAGGACTTGCGCAGCGTCTCCTGCGGGATGCGTCCGGCGAGCCGTCCGCCGAGGAGACCGCCGACGACGGCGACCGAGGTGACCAGCGCCGCGAATCCCCAGTCGATGTGCACGACGGCGAGGTACCCGGCGAGGCCCGCGAAGGACTTCACGGTGATGACGAGCAGTGAGGTGCCGACGGCGACACCCATCGGCAGCCCGCCGAGCAGGGCGAGGGCGGGGACGACGAGAAATCCGCCGCCGGCGCCGACCAGTCCGGTGACCAGGCCTACGGCGATGCCGTCCACGATGACGTGGCGGGCGGCGAAGTCACGGTGCTCCGGCGTCCGGCAGCGCCATCAGCTTGTGCTGGGGCCACGGCCCCTTGCCGGCTCACGATGACCGGGGCCCGCCCGCGCCCCTCAAACCCGCTGCGGGACCACGGCCACCGGACACGCGCAGTGATGCAGCAGGGTGTGGGCCACCCGGCCGAGCTGGAGACCGAAATGCCCCTGACGGCGCACGGCTCCGACGACCACGAGGCCGGCGTCCACCGAGGCGTCCAGGAGGACGCGGTGTGCGGGACCCTCGACCGGGTGGCGTCGGATCTCGACGCCGGGGTGTTCCCGTACGGCTTCGCGCAGCGCCTCGTCGAGGTCGGCCGAGGCCCTCTCCCGGTACCCCTGATCGGTGCGGTCCGCGGGCAGAGGACTGTCCATACGCTCATGGGCCGGACTGCGCCACGCCCGTACGGCGGTCAGGGCACAGCCGCGCAACTCGGCCTCACGGACGGCGAACCGTACGGCGCCCATGTGTTCGGGGTCGTCGCCGACGCCCACCACGACCGTCCCGGGGGACTCCCCGGGACGGGGCTCCGCGCCACGGACCACGACGACCGGGCACACGGCGCGTGCCGCCACCGCCAGACTCACCGAGCCGAGCAGCAGCCCGGAGAACTCACCTCGTCCGCGCTCTCCCACGACCAGGGCGGACGCCTCGGTGGCCGCCCGCAGCAGGGCCGGTACGGCGTCGTCGGGCACCGCCTCGCCCGACACCTTCACCCCGGGGGCGCGGAGCCTCGCACGCTCCGCGCAGGAAGCGACGATGTGCTCCGCGAACACGTCCCCGGCGGGACGACCGGTGGAGAAGGACGGCACGGCCCGTTCGTAACGTTCCCAGCGGGAGGCGTGCACCAGGCGCAGGGGCAGTCCGTGCCGGGCGGCCGCGTCCGCCGCCCAGTCGACCGCCAGCAGGCTGGACTCAGATCCGTCTACGCCCGCGACCAGCGGGAGTTCCCTCACCATCTCCGCCTTCCCGTTCGTCTGCTGTCGAGACCCCTCGGAAACACCGTCGCACCACCCGAGGACCGTCGCGACACGGACCGGTCGGCGAGCGGTCCGGGTTGCGCGGGCCCACGGCCTGTTGATGCTGGAGACGTGCGGTCGACATCCGTCCCGGGTCACCTGACCACAAGTGATCTCGTTCCTCCGCTCCCAAGGGAACCGTGGCCATGCCCGACACCCCCCACATCGTCAGTGACGTGATGACCCTCCCGGCGGTGGCCGTCCGGCGCGACACACCCTTCAAGGACGTCGTGCGGGCCATGACGGACCGGCAGGTCAGTGCCGTGCCGGTGGTGGAGGGGGACGGCCGGGTCGTCGGTGTGGTCTCCGAGGCCGACCTGCTGCCCAAGGAGGAGTTCCGGGACCGCGACCTCACCCGAGCCGAGCAGCTCCGGCGGATGTCCGACCTCGCCAAGGCGGGGGCGGTGACCGCGGAAGAGGTCATGAGCGCGCCCGCGATCGTGGTGGCGCCGGACGTCACGCTGGGGCAGGCGGCCCGGATCATGGCCGTCAACGGGGTCAAGCGCCTGCCGGTGATCGACGACGAGGGACGGCTGCTCGGCGTCGTCAGCCGTGGTGACCTGTTGAAGGTCTTCCTGCGGTCGGACGAGGACATCGAGGAGGAAGTGCGCCGCACGGTGGTGGCCTACCTCTTCCCCGCACTCAGCCACACGATCCATGTGTCCGTGTACGACGGGGTCGTCACCCTGCGCGGTGGTGTCCGGGATCCCGCGCTGGGCTGGGTCGCCGAGCGGCTGGTCCGCGCCGTGGAGGGCGTGGTGGACGTGCACGCCCGGCTCGGCGACGTGAACGCCGCCCCCGGCCCGGCGGACGAGGGCTGACCGGCGGCCGCAGACCGGGGCGCCACCTCACTCCTCCGACGGCGTGATCCGTCGACCGGTCAGGCTCTCGGCCCGGATGGACACCCACATGTCGCGAGCGCCGCCCGACCAGGGCGTCGTGTGCGCCCGCTCGGTGAGGCGGCGTACGGCGCCGGCTTCCGTGACGACGCTCGCGGGGCCGACGGCGAGCACGCTCCAGCCCTGGCTCAGCGGCTCGTCCACGTGATCGACCTCGAAGGCGACCTCCGTTCCGACGGCCGCCGCGAGCAGCGACTCGGGGGCGGTCCGGAAGGCGATGGTGTCGCCGACGACCTCGTAGTTGACCGGGACGACCGCCGGGCGGCCGTCGGGGGCCGTCACCGCGACGCGTCCCACGCCGTGCGTGGACAGCAGCCTGCGGCATTCGTCCACGTCGAGGTCGCTCAGCCGCGGATGCGGCAGTGCCTGCCCCAGGCCGGGCGGCAGATCGACGCCCCCTCCGCGCAGAGCGGTGGCGGTGGTACCCAGCGCGTCGGCCAGGCTGATGAGGGCCGCCCTGGTCGGGTCGGCGGGATACTCCTCCAGATACGCCAGGTAGCCGGGCGACATCCGTGCGCGTCGGGCCGTCTCCTCGCGGCTGAGTCCCCGCCGCTGTCGTTCCGTGCGCACGCGTCGGCCGATGTCACCGGGACCGACGGCGTCCGACGACGGTGCCCCTTCGGCGTCGGCGGGTCCGTCGTGCGCCGCGCGGGGGGCCGTCGAGGACGATGCGGACTCGAGATGGTTGACGTGGGCGTCGGGGCCGGGGAACACGAGCGTCACCTCGTTCGTGTCCGACCAGCGCACGTCGTAGGGCGGTGTTCCGTCCTCGTGGTGGAGTCCGACGATCTCCCCGTCCCGCCGGGGAGCGCCGGACGTCGTGCTTTCGATGACGAGCTGGTCGCCGAGATGAGCTTGCATGTCGCCCCACTTCTCAGAGTCGTCCTGTGCCGTGGCACGAACCGGGGCTCGTGGCGGCGAGGTCGGGCCGACGGAGGCCACCCTCGGCCCTCTGGCCCGCATGACGGGGCTCAGCCGGTGATCTCGACCCGCCGGGCCTTGCCCTTCTCGGTCTTGGGGACCCGCACCGTGAGCACGCCGTTGTTCAGCTCGGCGCTGATGTGCTCGGCGTCGGCGTTCGGTGGCAGGGTCGTGCGGTAGTCGAACTGGCCGATACGCCGGGTGTGCCTGCGGACCGCGCCCGTGCGCTCCTTCTGCCGGACCTCACCGTGGACATCGAGTTCACCCTCGGAGACCTCGACGGTGATCTGCTCCTTGTCCATGCCGGGCAGTTCCAGTTCGACCAGGTAGGCGTCCTCGGCGTCCTCGATGTCGGCCGCCGGCGCCCACGGTTCGGAACCGCCGGACGTGGGCCATCCGCCACCGACGAAGGCGGCGTGCATCAACTGGTCCACCCGTGCGCGCAGGTCGTCCAACTCGCGCAGAGCGCCCGGCGACGCGCTGGTGGAGTGTCGTGCGGGATGTGTCATGGCTGTTTCCTCCTCGGCTTCCGCGCTCCTTCGGGCTTCGTGCCCCGTCGTGGCATCACAGGGGCCGTCCGGCCTTCACAGGGACCACCCGACGGCCTGGGCCTGCGTGCTGCTGGGCCGCGCGGCTCCCACGCCCTCGATGTCACGCTCGGCGGCCCTGATCAGCTGCCGGGCGAGGTTGTTCATCGCCCGGCCCGCAGCCAGTTCGTCACCGATCTCCGGCACATCGGCGTCCGCGGGATGTCTGTGCGCCGAGCCGCGGCCGACGATCTGCGTGGCGCCGGTGTCCAGCACCAGACGGGCCTTGGTCGTTCCATCGTCGTCCTCGAACAGATGGAGGCGAACCTTCCATTCCGAGACGTGCGTCATCGTCTTCCTCCTCATCCCGGCACGGGCCGATGCGCCCCGCCCATGGTCTCGACGCGGTGCCGGACCTGCGCGGTGAGCGCGGTCAGCCGCTCCGAGGGAGCGGCACGGGGTGCCACCGGTGCTCTGATCCGCCGGGCCGACGACGGCAGTTCCGCCATGCCGTCCGCGCATCTCGCCCGGCACTCGTCGAGCGTGGACGGCCTTCGCGTGCGCCGTCCGTTCCGCATCACCGTCTCCAGCAACGCCACGGCATCGTCCGGTGGCTCCTCGTCGGCGAGGCCGATCACATCGGCGCAGCCGCGGCGGCGGAACACCTGTTTGGCACCCGGGGCCGTCACCTTGGCCGACGACAGCTTCATCACCGGGCGGCCGTCGTACTCCACCATTTTGTACGCCGAGTCCAGATACGGCGCGTCCGCCGCCACCCCCACGCGGGTGCCGACGGCGTAGGTGTCGATCGGTGCTCCGGAGCGCACCAGGTCGTCGACGGCGTACTCGTCGAGACCGCCGCTGACGACGATCCGCACCCCCGGCAGGCCCGCGTGGTCGAGGACGGACCGGGCCCGCACCGCGAGGTCCCCGAGGTCGCCGCTGTCCAGCCGTACGGCGGAGCCGGGTCCGCGGGCCGCGAGGTCCAGGTCGCACAGGACGCGCGCCGCCGCACGGACGCCCTCCTCGGTGTCGTAGGTGTCCACCAGCAGGGTCACCGGGCCCGGGTGGGCGCGGGCGAACGCGCGGAAAGCGTCCTCCTCCGAGGCGAACGCCTCCACGTAGGAGTGGGCCATCGTCCCGACGGCGGGAATGCCGAGCGCCGTGGCCGCCGCCACATTGCTGGTCCCGGCGAATCCCGCCAGCGCTCCGAGCCGGGCGGCCTGGAACCCCGCCTGCGGACCGTGCGTGCGGCGCAGGGAGAAGTCCACCAGCGGTCGGCCGGCCGCCGCGAGCGCACACCGTGCGGCCTTCGAGGCGACGGCCGTCTGATGGGTGAGCTGATTCAGCAGGTACGTCTCCACCAGCTGTGCCTCGGGCAGGGGTGCCGTCACCTCCAGCAGGGGCTCACCGGCGAGCACGACCCGCCCCTCCGGCACCGCCCGTACCCGCCCGGTGAACTCCAGGCCGAGCAGGGGTTCCAGATCCCGGCGTGGCCGGTGCAGCGCGGCGGCGAAGGCGTCGACGTCCTCGGGGCCGACATGGAATCCGCTCAGGTGGTCCAGCGCCGATTCCAGTCCGGCCGTGACCAGGAAGCCGCGCTCCGGGGGCAGGGCACGGACGAAGAGACTGAACGTCGCCGGGGCGGTCATCCCCTCCCGCAGGTAGGACATGGCCATCGTCACCTCGTACAGGTCGGTGGTCGTCGCGTCCGACATTCCGGCTGCCTCCTCCCGCTCGCGCGGCCCGCGTCCGATCCGAGTGCGTCAGCCGCGGAAGCGGGCCGACCACAGCGGCTCCACCCGGTCCCACTCGGCGGCCCACCGCGCGTACCTCGCGCGGTCCAGCAGCAGACGCGTGCCCGACCAGACCGCGTAGCAGCCGAAGGCCACGCCGAACGCCGCCATGCCGCCGGCCAGCCAGCCGGAACTCTTCGCGTTGAGCGTGTTCATGGGCGGCGAGGTGAGGTTCCCGTCGCGGTCCAGCCACACACGCACGGACGCGCCCTTGTCGGTCCCCGCCTTCACCAGGGCGTTCCCGGTGCGTACGTCGCCGTCCTCGTCGGTCCAGCGGACCCGCGCCAGCTGCTTCGACGCGTCGTTGTCACCGTCGAGATCCTCCGTCAGCCGGGCGGTGATCTCGTGCCGTTCCGCGGTCTGGGCCCGTACGGTCTCCATCGACGACTCGTACACCGTCGTCCCCGCGCCGTAGGCGGCCACCGGCAGCCCCAGGAGGAGCACGACCAGCAGAAGGCGCCGGAGCCAGGTCTCGAACCGGTCGGACGGACGCCTCAGCGGGTTCGCGCCCCCGGGCCGGTGCTCGCCGCGCGGGGAGGACGGGTCCGGTGTGTACGGCGTTCCTGGTGCGCTCATGGGTCGGCCTCCAGCGGCTCGCTGGTCGCTCCCCCCGGGTGCTGGTCCCACCTTCGGACGTGGGCGGGCTCCGGCAATAGGGCCGAATGTCCCTGCCGTGGAGCATTTGGGCCCGGAGGAGCCCGACCGTGCGGCCCGACCGCAGGGAATCCGAGCCCTTGCTCACTTCCCGCCCTCGGTCCACATGCGAGGTCGGGGGGATTGAGGTACTCCTCGAAGGAGGGAAACGCAGCACCGCCCGGCCGGTCGACGAGATCCGGGTGCAGGAGCCGGCGGACTCCTTCGCCGTCGGCCGCCGACGTATCCAGCTTCGCAAGAGACGGAGACCGCCGCCATGGAACCAGTCGTCACCGTGGGCCTGGACGGTTCACCCGCGAGCCTGGCCGCCGCCCGTTGGGCCGCCGACGAGGCCGAGAATCGCAAGCTCACCCTTCGGCTGCTGCACGCGTGGCCGTTGCTGGCACCGGAACCGACCCACGTCCCCTCCGAAGTCGATCAGAACTACTGGGCGAAGCGCCTGGTCCACACCGCGCAGGCGGAGCTGAGCGGACGCCATCCGGGTCTGTCCGTCGTCGGCAGTCTCGTCGCCGACGACGCCCAGGAGGCTCTGATCCGCGCCGCCGCGGAGTCCGAGATGCTGGTGCTGGGGTCCCGGGGACTGGCATCCGCCGAGAGCTACTTCATGGGCGATGTCAGCATGCCGGTCGTGGCGCGGGCCGCTCGGCCGGTGGTCCTGGTCCGCGCGGAGCCGACCGAGGAGCGGCCACGCACCACCTCGGCCGACAAGGTCGTCGTGGCGATGGAACCACGCGGATCCTGCGACGAACTGCTCGACTTCGCGTTCCACAGCGCGGCGGCCCGGGGCGTTCCCCTGCTCGCCGTCCGCGGCCGCAGCGTGCCGTTCCACGCGCGGATGCCCTGGGGAGTGGACCACGGCGTCGGCGAGGAGCTGACCCGGGAGGCACAGGAGGAGCTGAGCAAGGCTCTGCGGCCCTGGCGCGAGAAGTACCCGCAGGTGGAGGTGGAGGACACCATCCGTCTCACGAGCCCCGCCAGGGCCGTCGTGCACGCCGCGGAGGGTGCCGCGCTGCTGGTCGTCGGACGACGTGTGCACCACCACGGTGCCACGCACCATCTGGATCACGTGGCGCACGCGGCCATCCATCACGGACGCTGCCCCGTCGCCGTCGTCCCTCATGAATGAGGCGGGCACCCCGGGGGAGCGCTCGCCGCGCGCGGAGGTGGCCGAGACGCACACCGCGATCGTGTTCTTCGCCGGTGATCGCGCGTACAAGGTCAAGAAGGCGGTCGATCTGGGATTTCTGGACTACACGGAACCGTCGGCCCGTCGGACGGCCTGCACACGCGAAGTGGCGCTCAACCGCCGTTTCGCGCCGGATGTCTACCTGGGCGTCGGCGAAGTCGTCAGCCCCGGCGCTGAGACGCCCGAACCCCTCGTGGTGATGCGCCGTATGCCGGCGGACCGCCGTCTGTCCGCACTGGTGCGAGCCGGTGCGGACGTCGACGAGGTCCTGCGTGCCGTGGCCCGGCGCCTCTCCGCCTGGCACGCGGCGGCGCCCCACGGCCGCGACGTCGACGAACAGGGCACCAGGGACGCGCTGGCGTCACGCTGGGAGGCGAGCTTCGAGCAGGTCCGCGCGACGACCGTGGACGCATCCGAACTCGACGGAGTGCACGAGGCCGAACGGCTGGTGCGCCGCTACCTCGCCGGCCGCCAGGCGTTGTTCGACTCCCGAATCGAGCAGCGGCGGGTGGTGGACGGCCACGGCGACCTGCTGGCCGAGGACATCTTCTGCCTCGACGACGGCCCCCGGGTCCTGGACTGCCTGGAGTTCGACGACCACCTGCGCTACGTCGACGGGCTCGACGACGCCGCCTTCCTCGCCATGGACCTGGAACAGCTCGGCGTGCCGGAGGCGGCGGCCCGCTTTCTCGCCCGGTACAGCGAATACTCCGGTGACCCCGCGCCGCCGTCCCTGTGGCACCACTACGTCGCCTATCGCGCGTTCGTGAGGGCCAAGGTGTCCCTCATCCAGGCGGGCCAGGGAGCCCCGGGGGCCCGGTCGGCGTCGCGACGACTGCTCTCGACCACGCTGCGTCACCTGCGTACCTCCGCCGTCGGCCTGACCCTCGTCGGAGGGCTGCCCGGCAGCGGGAAGTCCACCCTCTCCGGCGCGCTGGCCGACCGGCTGGGCGTCACCCTGCTCAGCAGTGACCGCCTCCGCAAGGAGCTGGCGGGTATCTCCCCGGACACGCCCGCGCCGGCCGCATACGGGGAAGGGCTGTACACCCAGGAGTGGACGACCAGGACCTACGCGGCCCTCCTCGACCGCGCTGCGGCCCTGTTGTCGCGCGGCGAACCCGTCGTCCTGGACGCCACCTGGTCCACCAGGGAGCTGCGCGCGCAGGCGCGGCGGGTGGCCGAGGACACCCACGCCGATCTCGTGGCCCTGCACTGTCGGGTACCGGGAGAGGTCTCCGCGGCTCGCTTGAACACGCGTTCCCCCGGGCCGTCCGACGCCGACTTCGGCGTCGCCACGGCGCTCGCGGCCCGGGAGCCGCCCTGGCCGGACGCCGTCACGGTCGACACCAGCGGCCCGCTGGAGTCCGCCGTCTCCCGTGGGCTCGCCGCCGTACGCCCCTGGGGAGCGGACCAGGCCCCGGTCTTCCGCCGTCCCTACGGGGAGCCGGACCAGGACTGACGTGACCGGGTGGGACGGCCCCCCGACCGGGCGTCCGGCTCCACGCTCCGCGGGCAGGACCCGCCGGCACGCCGGGCGGAGGCCGGTCGGCCCCGGCGCGGAGGGCCTTCCGGCCCTTCGACCCCGGTGGGCGCGGCGGTGCCATGGAAGTGAGCCGAGGGCCACAACGGGACACGGGGAAGCGGAGCAGAGCCGCGCACCGTGCGATTCGGGCCCGCAAGAAGTGGGCGGCCCCCGGCTCCCGTCATGCCCGGGCCCCGGCCGGACCGGGCCCGTCGACCCGCCCGCGGCCGACGTGCGGGCGGGGCGCGGGTCCGCGACGCTGGAGGGCGGGGGCAGTGCTGGGAGGAGCGCCGATGCACGGGGAAACCATCCACGAGACACTGCTGCGCCATGTCACCAGCGCTTCGTCCGAGGAGGCGACCTGACCATGGGCAGTGCCACCATGCTGGAGATGGACTCGCTGGACTTCCTGAGCTTTGTGGAGATCCTCGGCGAGCGGTCCGGCATCCGTATCGAGGACGAGGACACGACCCGGCTCACCACGCTGAACGGTGGGGCGGACTTCCTTCTTGCCCGAGCCGGGTGACCCCGTCCCGTGGACGGGAGCCGCTCACCTCGCGTCGATGTCGTCGATGACATCGACCACGTCGTCGACGTCACCGACCGTCGCCAGTAGTTCGGGGACGACTTCTCCGTCCAACCGCCCTCTCAGCGTCACCACACCGTTCTCCACTGTCACATCAACGGTGCGCGGGTCCAACAGGCTCTGCCCGACCCGGGTTTCGACCTCGCTCCGGATCTCGTCGTCGTCACGGATCAGGGCACGCAGCAGATCCTCCCTGCCGACCACACCGACCAGTCGGCCCCGGTGGTCGGTCACGGGAAGCCGCTTCAGCCGGGCGTGGGCGGCCGTCCAGGCTGCGTCCGCAACGCGTTGCTCCGGGTGGACGGTGACCGGCGGGAAAGTCATCAAAGTCGCCGCCGTGTCGCCGTGGCCCTTCTCGTACAGGCGGTGTCGCCACAGCCGTCCCGCGAGGCCGTGCCGCCGCGGCTCCGCCGCGACAGCCGCCTTGGCCAGCAGATCGGACTCCGAGACGACCCCGATCACGCGGTCGTCGGCGTCGACGACCGGCACGGCACTCACCCCCTCGCGAGCGAGTGTGTGAGCCACGTCCAGGAACGGCAGATCGCCGGGCACGGAGGTCGCCGGCACCCGCATGACATCCCGGACGCGCGGCACCGCGGGTACCCGGGGAACCGACACGGGAGCCTCGGCCTTCAGCTCGGTGTCCGTGGGACGGGCTTCCGGGGCGTCCCTCGTCGACGCGGCGTTGGCGACCGCGGCGAGATAGCGGTGCAGCGCGGCCTGCCGCGGTTCCTCCATGGGGGTCCAGGGGCGGCCCGGAGTGGTGCCGCGGGCCTCCTGGTCCGTGGAGCGTTGCTCGAAGTCGCTCACGGCTGCCTCCCGGGTGTGCCGTCGCCCTACGGGCTCAGTCTCGCACCGAGGGACCGGTGCGGCCTCCGGGCCGAACGGCCCCGATGCCGGGACCGGTGGCCCGCGCGGCGCGACATCGCGGCGGCTATCAAGGAGAGTGGGAAGCGCGGCTCTCGAGCCCGCCTGGAGGAGCGCTCATGACGGGTTTCCGGGACTTTCTCACTCGATTCCGGCCGGTGGCGACGCCCGGCCGGGCGTCGCCACCGGCCGGAATCCCGGCGGACCGGACCGCCGCGCTGCGCGCGGAACTCGCACCGCCCCTGGCCCTGCTGGAGGACGCGGAGACGGCGGCGCGGGACGTGCGCCGCCAGGCCGCCGTGGCAGCCGCCGCGCGACGGAGTGAGGCCGAGAACAAGGCCGCGGAGATCCTGGCCCAGGCGCGCCTGCAGGCCCACCGGACCCGGGAGCGGGCAGCCGAGGAGACAGCGCGCGCCTCCGAACGCGAAGCGGCGGAGATGCTCGCTGACGCGGACCGCAGGGCGACCGCGGTACGAGAGGCAGCGAGGACCAGGACGAGCGATCTCGCCGACCGGGCCGTCGCGCTGGTGCTGGAGGACATCGCGGTGGACCGGCCGCCGTCGCCGACACCGAAGGCCGAGTCCTGATGGGCGTCGGCTGGGTGGCCGGGACGACCAGGGCACGGGCGCTGCGCACCAGGTGCCTGGGACGCGAGGGCATCGGGGAGCTGGCCTCTTCCGGCACGCTCGACGAGGCCCTGCGTCACCTCGCGGCCACGGCGTACCGTCGTGACGTCACCGTGGGCGCCACGACGGCCGAGGCCCAGCGCGCGATCTCCTCGACGCTGCTGTGGCATCTGCGGGTGCTCGCCGGCTGGCAGCCCTCCGCCGGGGCCCGAGCGGTGCGGGCACTCGCCGCGGGTTTCGAGATCTCGAACGTCATGCATCACCTCAGTGGCATGGCCCCCGACGGCCACGGGCCCGGTCCGGGCGCGGAACCCTTCCACCCGCGCCCCACCGCGCGCGCTGGCGATCGCCTGGCCCGCCTCTCCCGCACCCGCACCGCGGCGGAGCTGCGCACCGCGCTCGCGTCCTCCTCCTGGGGTGATCCGGGAGGCGACTCCCCGGCCGCCATCGCCTCCGGCATGCGGATCTCCGCCGCCGTACGGCTCGCCGACGCCGTTCCCGACGCGGCGCGCTGGGCGGCCGCCCGGGTCGCTCTGCAGTTCGGCCGCGAGACACTGGTCCTCGGCCGTCGTCTGCCGGACGTCAGCCTCCGCCGCGCGGCGCGGCTGCTCGGCCCGCGAGCGGTCGCCTCAGGCGCCTACGCGGATTTCCGGCAGGCACTGCCGCCCACCGCGAGCTGGCTCTTCGACGACGTCGACGAGGCGGCGGATCTGTGGCGGGCGGAGGGCCGGTGGTGGCACGCGGTGGGCCAGGACGGCCGTGAGCTGCTGCGCCGGTCCGGTTTCGGACCTCGGCCCGTGGTGGGCGCCGTCGCCCTGTTGTCGGCCGACGCCTGGCGGACGCGCGGCGCGCTGGAACTGGCCGCGCGGGGAGGCGGGCCGAAGCACTGGACCGTGGAGGTGCCCGATGGGCCGGGCTGAGACGGCGATGCCGGTCCGGATGCGCAGGGTGGCCCTCGTGGCCCCCGAACAGACGCTGCGGGAGAGCCTCGTGCGGATCGCCGAAGCGGGCTGTGTCCAGATCGATCTGGCCGACGACGGCGGAACGGACACCCGTGGGCCCGCGGCGAGGCGGCTGCAGCGGTTGCGCGTCGAGTCGGCCGCACCCCCCGTTCTCAGTGAGGCTCCCCCCGACCTGGACGCGCTGGAGCGCGAGGGCAGGGCGGACCTGCTGGCGGGCGAGGCTCAGCTGGAGGAACGCCTCGGCAGCGCCGTCCGGCACGGTGGGGTCGCCGCTCTGGCCGGTTGGTGCCCCCAGACGGAGGTGGGCCCGACGGCGGCGCGCGTCGCGGTCGCCGGGGGCGCCCTGGTGCCCCTGCGACCTCCGCGGGGCATCGATCCACCGACCTTGCTGGCGGGGGCCGGCACCGCGCCCCCGGCGAGGCCCGTGCGGCGCTCCTTCACACCGTTGGTCAGCACGTACGGAACCGTGCCCTACACCGACCTCGACCCCACCCTGCCCGCGGGAATCGTGTACGTGGTGATGTTCGGCCTGATGTTCGGCGATGCCGGACACGGGTTGCTGCTGGTTCTCGGCGCGCTGCTGTTGCGCGCGGGCCGACCGCGCCGGGCGGCGGCGCTGCGCCCGCTGTGGCCGTTCGTCGCGGCGGCGGGTGCGGCAGCCACCCTGGCCGGGCTGGCGTACGGCGAGTTCTTCGGTCCGACCGGAGTGCTGCCGGTGCTCTGGCTGGAACCGCTGCAGGAGCCCATGCGGCTGCTGGGCGCCGCCGTCGGACTGGGGGCCGTGCTGCTGGCGGTGGCGTATGGCGCCGGGATCGTCAACCGGTGGCGGGAGGGTGGACCGGCGGCGGCCCTGTACTCGACGACCGGTGTCGCCGGGGCGGCGCTGTACCTCGGCCTCGCCGCCGTCGCCGCGGCCGTGTGGCTCGGTCAGACGGTGTTCGGGGCGGTCGGGGCCCTGATCGCCGTCGCCGGTCTGACGCTGGCGGGGGCCCTGTACGCCACGACGGCGGGCGGGCCGGGGGGTGCCGTGCAGACCGGCATCCAGCTCTTCGACACGCTGGTACGCATCGGTTCCAACGTCGTGTCCTTCGCACGTCTGGCGGCCTTCGGCCTGACCCACGCCGCGCTCGGTGCGATCGTCTGGGACGCCACGACGGCACTGGTGGGCCGGGGCGCGGTCGGCGCCGTCCTGGCGGTCGCGGTGTTCCTGGTGGGCAACGCCGTGACCTTCTCGCTGGAAGCGCTCGTGGCCGGGGTGCAGGCCCTGCGCCTGGAGTTCTACGAGCTGTTCTCCCGGCTCTTCGATGCGGAGGGACATCCGTTCCGGCCCTGGCAGCTGCCCGTCCAGCGTGCTCGGGAGGCGCCCTTGACCGTGGCGGGCGTCGAACACGGCTCTGTGAGAGAGGAGCGGTCGTGATCACCTGGTTCCTGGCCCTGCCCCTGATCGTGGCGGGATTCGTCGCCGTACGTCTCGTGGTGAGGCGCTCGGGCCGATCTGCTCTGTGGTGGATGGTGGCCGCCGACGCGGTGCTCCTGGTCGTCTCCACGGTCGTGCTGACACTGGCGCTCGGCGGGACGTCAGCGCAGGCCGCCACCACGGCGGCCACCGACTCGGGATCCGGTTCGGCGGCCCTGATCGGAGCGGCGATCGCGGTGGCCGGAGCGACGATCGGGGCCGGTGTCGCCGTCGCCTACACCGGCGCGGCGGCACTCGCCGCGCTCAGCGAACGCCCCGAACTCTTCGGCCGGGCCATGGTGATCGTCGGCCTGGCCGAGGGCATCGCCATCTACGGTCTGGTCGTGGCCGTCATCCTGATCGGGAAGGCGTGAGCGTGGGACGCGTCGTCGCACTCGGAGAGCGCGCCAGGGTCGCGGGTCTGGCCCTGGCCGGGGTCGTCGTCCTGGTCGCCGACGATTCCGGTGCCGTACACCGGGGCTGGCGGGAGCTGCCGGCCGACGTCGATCTCGTGATCCTCACCCCGGCCGCCGCCGGGACCCTCGGTCCGCGACCCGCGGAGCCCACGGGCCGGCGTCCGCTGATCGCCGTGATGCCGCCATGACGCCGACGACACCCGGGAGCACGGCGGACGCGCTCGACCCGGTCCGGGCGGAAATGCTGCGCGCCGCCCGCGCCGACGCGGAGGCACTGTCGGCCCGTGCCGCGAAGGAGGCCGCGGCCGTCCTCGACGAGGCGGGCGCCGGAGCCGCGGCGATCCTCGACGAAGCACGCCGACAGGGCGAGGCCGACGGAGCGACGGCGGCCCGGGATCTTCTTCTGCGGGCTCGGCGGGAGGCCAGGTCCCGCGTCCTCTCCGCCCGTCGAGAGGCGTACGACGATCTGAGCCGGGCCATCGCCGACCGGGTCGGCGAGCTGCGCCGGACGGACGACTACGCGGATCTGCGCGGGCGGCTGGAGCGGCTCGCCCGTGCCCTGCTCGGCCCGGACGCGGAGGTGACCGAGCATCCCGAAGGGGGTGTGGTGGCGCGGGCACCGGGACGACGGGTCGACCTGTCGCTGACCGCGCTGGCGGACCGTGCCCTCGACCGACTGGGAGGGGAGGTGCGGGTGCTGTGGGAGCCGTGACGCGGTCCCCCGTGACCGGCGGGCCGGCGGCCTGCCGGATCCTGCGCGTGACCGGGCCGCTGGTCGAGATGGAGTACCGGGGCGGCACCGCGATGTACGACCTGGTCTCCGTCGGCCCCGCCGGACTGCCCGGCGAGGTCGTGGCCATCAGCGGTGACGTGGCCACCGTTCAGGCCTACGAGTACACGGGCGGACTCGCTCCGGGACAGACGGCGGTACCGCGGGGCCACCCGCTCTCGGTGCGCCTGGGCCCCGAACTGCTCGGCGGGATCTTCGACGGCCTGCTGCGTCCCCTCGCCGGTGCCGGGGACTGGCTGGGGCCCGGCGCCCCCATGGCCTTCGCGTCCGAGCGCACCTGGTCCTTCGCCCCCCTGGTGGCGCGGGGGGACCGGGTGGCCGAGGGACAGGCGCTCGGAGAGATCCGTGACGCCGGACCGGTACGGGTGAAGGTCCTCGCCCCGCCGGGCTGCGCGGGCACGGTGACGGAGATCGCCGCCGCCGGTGAGCTGCCGGGGGATGCCGTGACCGCTGTCGTCGGCGGCACGCGGGTGACGATCGGCGCCTCCTGGCCGGTGCGCCGGCCACGCCCGGTGAGAGCGCGCGTCGACAGCCGCGAGGCGCTGAACACCGGTCAGCGGGCGATCGACCTGCTCTTCCCCGTCGCCCGGGGCAGCACGGTGGCGGTCCCGGGCGGGTTCGGCACGGGCGAGACCATGCTGCTCCAGCAGATCGCGAAATGGTGCGACGCCGATGTCATCGTCTACGTCGGCTGCGGCGAGCGCGGCAACGAGATGGCCGATGTCATCACCGAACTGGCGGAACTGAGGGACCCGCGGACGGGCGGCCGCCTGACCGACCGCACCGTGACGATCGCCAACACGTCCAACATGCCGATGATGGCCCGGGAGGCGAGCGTGTACACCGGGGTGACCGTCGCCGAGTACTTCCGTGACATGGGCCTGGACGTGGTCGTCATCGCCGACTCGACGTCCCGGTGGGCGGAGGCGCTGCGCGAGTTCACCTCCCGCACCGGCGCACTGCCGGCCGAGGAGGGCTACCCGGCGGGGCTGGCCTCGGCCATCGCCGCCTTCTACGAGCGGGCCGCCACCGTGACCACCCTCGGCGGGGACCGGGGCTCCGTGACGGTGATCGGCGCGGTGTCCCCGCCCGGTGGGGATCTGACCGAACCGGTCACGGCACACACCGAACGTTTCGTCCGCTGCCTGTGGACCCTCGACCGCGACCTCGCCTACGCCCGTCACTACCCGGCCGTGTCCTGGGCGGGCTCCTTCTCCCGGGACGTCCCGGTCCTGGCCGGCGGGCACCGGGCGGCCGGCGACACGGAGTGGGCGCGGCGCCGCGACCGGGTCGCGGCCGTGCTGGCCGAGGCCGACCGGCTGGCCGACCTGGTCGACCTGATCGGCATCGCCGCCCTTCCCGGGCGGGAGCGGATCGGCGTCCTGGCGGGCCGGCTCCTCAGGGAGGGCGTACTGCAGCAGAGCGCCCTGTCGGAGCGGGACGCCTACTGCGGGCCGGAGAAGACGGCCGCCCTGGCCGACGCCGCGCTGGCGGTCGCCGACCGCTGCCGCGACCTGGTCGACGCCGGCGTGCCCGCCGCCTCCGTCGAGGAGATCGACTTCGGCCCCCTGCTGCGCGCCCGCGAGGACACCGGGCCGCACGACGCCGCCGGGGTGACGGCGCGACGGGACACCATGCTCGCCGCGCTGGAGGAGGTGCGGCCATGAGCGCGCCCGGCGGCATCGAGTACACGGCCGTGCGCGAGCTGCGTGGCCCGCTCGTGATCGTCGAAAGCGTCTCGGGGGTCGGCTGGGACGAGTACGCGCACCTCACACTCGCCTCGGGCGAACGACGACACGGCGTGGTCCTGGACGCCGACCGGGACCTGGCGGTCGTCCAGGTGCTGGAGGGCACCTCGGGCATGGACCCGCGGGGCGTGCGCGCGGCGTTCTCCGGCGGCCCGCTGCGCGTCCCGGTCGGCACGGACTGGCTCGGCCGGGTCTGCAACGGCCGGGGCGAGCCGCTCGACGGCGGACCGCCTGTCCTCGGCTCCCGCACCGCCGAGGTCGGTGGCGCCCCCATCAACCCGGTGCGGCGCGAGCCGCCGTCGGAGCCCGTGCTCACCGGCGTCGGGGCCGTCGACGCCCTGACCACCCTCGTCCGCGGCCAGAAGCTCCCGGTGTTCTCGGTCGCCGGGCTGCCGCATCTGGAGCTGGCCGCCCAGATCGCCGCACAGGCGACCGTCTCCGGTGAGGCGTTCAGCGTCGTCTTCGCCGGCATGGGGCTCACCCACGCCGACGCCTCCTTCGTACGCGACGCGCTGGAGGAGCGGTCCGCGGCGGGAGAACTGGTCCTGCTGCTCAACACCGCCGACGACCCGGTGATCGAACGGATCCTCACCCCCCGGATCGCCCTCACGGTGGCCGAACACCTCGCCTTCACCGAGGGGCGGCACGTCCTGGTGGTGATGACCGACATGACGACCTACGCCGAGGCGCTGCGCGAGGTCTCCGCCGTCCGCGGGGAGATCCCCGCCCGTCGCGCCTACCCCGGCTACCTCTACAGCGACCTCGCCTCCCTGTACGAGCGCTGCGGACGCGTCCGCGGCCGTCCAGGATCGGTCACCGTGCTGCCCGTGCTCACGATGCCCGCGGGCGACATCACCCACCCCGTGCCCGACCTGACCGGCTACATCACCGAGGGACAGATCGTGCTCTCGCCCGCGGTGCACGCCCGTGGTGTGTATCCGCCGCTGGACGCGCTGTCCTCGCTGTCCCGACTGATGCGCAAAGGGGCCGGCCCCGGCCGCACCCGCGACGACCATCTCGATGTCGCCGCGCAACTGCTGGCCGCCCTGGCCCGCGCCCGACAGGTCCGTGACCTCGCCGACCTGGTCGGGCAGGCGGCCCTGACCCCCACCGACCGCCGCTACCTGGACTTCGAGGAGGCGTTCCTGCGGGACTTCGCCGACCAGGGGAGCGACGAGGCGCGCGGACTGGAAGAGGCCCTGGAACGTGGCTGGAGCGCCCTGCTCACCCTGCCGCGCGGCCAGCTCTCGATGCTCCCGGCCCGCCTCCTGGACGCCCATGGGGCGACAGGCGCCGGGAAGGACGCGCCGGAGGCGGGCCGGGTCCCGGAAGGCACCGTCACATCCGCGACCGGCACCACCCCGGACCCGGAGGCGCCCTGATGACCGGGCTCCGCCGTACGCCTCCCGGTCGGGCCGGGCGGCTGAGACTGCGGCACAGCCTCGACGTCGCCGAGCGCGGTGCCCAGCTGCTGGAGCAGAAGCTCCGCGTCCTGCGTGCCGAGCACGCTCGGCTGCTGACCGCTGCGGAGACCGCCGGACACGCCTGGGGCGAACTGCTGTCCGAAGCGGAGCGCTGGGTCCTTCGTGGCCTGCTGCTCGGCGGGGAGCAGGCCCTCGACCGGGCCGCCGCCGGTATCGGGGCCGCCGAGGCCGAGGTGAGCTGGACCACCGCCATGGGGGTGCGCCATCCGGCGGCCGCTTCCGTGTCCGTACCCTCCCGTCCGCCCACCGCCGAGGCTCCCGCGAACACGGCGCTCGTCCATGCGGAGGCGGCGTACGCCCGTGCCCTACGGGCCGCGGGCGAGTACGCCGCGGCCCGTACCGCGGCCGAACTCGTGGGCGAGGAGGTGGTGAGGACGCGCCATCGGGTCCGTGCCCTGCGCCGGCACTGGATTCCGCGGCTGAGGGAGACGCTCGCCCGCGCCGACCTGGCCCTGGAACAGGCGGAGCACGAGGACGGGGTCCGGCGACGCTGGGCCGCCACCGGCCGTTCCCCCAGCGGGGCGCATGAGCACGGACGGGGTGAATCTTGAAGTGAGAGCACAGTCGTATCCGCAGGAGGACGCGTCGTGAGTGGACTCGTGGTCGTGGGCGTGGACGGTTCGGGGTCGAGTCTCGCGGCGGTGGAGGCCGCAGCGCGGGAGGCGCGGCTGCGCGGTGCGGGGCTGCGGGTGGTGCACGCCTTCGTCTGGCCCGCGATGCATGTGCCTCCGGGGCCGTCTCCGCTGGGTCCGCCGGAGGGCGGACTCCGGAACATGGTCGAACGCCTGGTGGCCGAGGCGGTGCGGTTCGCGCGAACCGTGGAGCCCGAGGTCGACGTCAGCCATGTCGTGGTCGCCGGGGAGCCGCTGACGGTGCTGGAGGCACAGTCACGTGCCGCGGAACTCGTGGTGGTGGGCTCCCGGGGCCTGGGTGGCTTCGTCGGGCTGCTGGTGGGTTCGACGGCGGTGCATCTGGCCGCGCACGCCCGGTGTCCGGTGCTGGTGGTGCGTCAACAGCGACACCACGACGGCCCGATCCTGCTGGGCGTCGACGCCTCGGCAGCCGGGGAGAGGGCCGTGGACTTCGCCTTCGCGGAAGCCACCCTGCGCAACGCGCCGCTGGTGGCGCTGCATGCCTGGACCACCTGGAACGCCCCGCTGCCCGCACCGCAGGACGCGTCGGCGCCGTACGCCAACCCGCCCGGTGCCCTGGCGGCGGAGGAGGAGCGTCTGCTGGCCGAGGCGCTGGCGGGGCACCGGGAGCGCTACCCGGGGGTCGACGTGGAGCGCAGGGTGGTGCACGGCAGGACACGGGAGGCGTTGATCGAGGCGAGCCGGTCCGCCCAGCTCATGGTGGTCGGTGCGCGCGGGCGTGGTGGTTTCGCCGGGCTGCTCCTGGGATCGGTCAGCCAGGTCCTCCTGCACCACGCGCACTGCCCGGTCGCGGTCGTGCGGGGAGCGGGGGAGCGCACCTGAGGGCACGATGCTCGCGGGCGCCGGGACCACGGTGGGTTCCGCGAACCGGGGGCGGACCGCCGGAAAGCGGTCCGGTCACTGGAATGCCGCACGGATCTCCTCCTCGGTCGCCGTGTGCGACACGAGAAGGAGTTCGTCACCGGGCAGGAGCCGGACCGCCGGGTCCGGTACGGTCGGCTGCCCGTCCCGGACGATGGTGGCGACGACCGTCCCCTCGGGCAGCCGCACGTCCCCGAGGGCCCGCCCCGCGGTCCTGGACCGCTCCGTGATGGCCGTCTCGATGACCTCGACGCCCGCCTTGCTGAGCCGGAGCAGGGCGACGGTGTCCGTGGCGCCGGTGGCCTCCTCGATCAGGGAGATCAGAGGGGTCGCGGCGGGGACGGCGACATCGACCCCCCAACGCCCGTCGAACAGCCAGGCGTTGTCGGCGTCGTTGACGCGGGCTGCCACGCGCGGCACCGAGAACTGACGCTTGGCCAGCAGACTGATCACGAGGTTGTCCTCGTCGTCGCCGGTGGTGGCGATGACCAGATCGGCGGTCAGCGCGCCGGCGTCCTCCAGCAGAGCCGGTTCGCAGGCGTCGCCCGCCACCAGCCGCACCGGGACGCGACCCCGCAGGTCGGCCACCCGGGCGTCGTCGTTGTCGATCAGCGTGACCTCGTTGCGGGCCGCGGAGAGCACCTGGGCGATCTGGGTGCCGAGCCGTCCCGCCCCGGCGATGAGCACGTTCACGTCCCCAGCTCCTTGTCGAGAAAACCGCGCAGTCTGCCGAGGGCGGTGGCGTCGACGGCGAAGGTGACCAGGTCGTCGGCCAGCGCGGTGGTGCTGTGGGCGGGAATGAGGGAGCGGCCCGCCCGGGTGACCTCGACCACGCGGATCTCGCCGTCGACGTCGAACTCCGTCAGCCGCCGTCCGACCAGGTAGCGGGGCACCTCGGAACGGATCAGCAGCGTCTCGCCGTTGCCGAAGCCGAGTTCCGGACTCAAGTGCCGGTGCAGCAGCATCCGGTGGATCTGATGCACGGTCCAGCGGACGCTGGCGATGGTCGGGATCCCGAGATCGCGGTAGATGTCGGCCCGCCGGGGGTCGTAGATGCGGGCGAGGACGACGGGCACCCGGTAGGTCTCCTTCGCCGTACGCGCGCTGACGATGTTGCTGTTGTCCCCCGAGGTCACGGCAACGAAAGCGTCCGCGTGCTCGATCCCGGCGGCCGACAGCACGGCCCGGCTGTATCCGTTGCCCTCGTGGAAGCGGATACGGGGACTGTCGGGCAGCCGCCGGGCCGCCTGAGGGCGCCGGTCGACCACGCGCACGTCGTGTCCTTCCCTGGCGAGCAGACCGGCGAGCATGGAGCCCACCCGTCCGCAGCCGATGACGATCACCTTCACCGTGGGGCTCCTTTCCGGCGGTCGGCGCGACCGCGCAGCCATGCCTTGCGCGCCTCGTCCGCGAGCAGGGGCAGGGTGCCGAGCGCCACCAGCACCGCCCAGTCGGCGGCGTCGAGCGGAGCGGTGTTGAAGACGGACTGCAGCGGGGGCAGGTAGCTGATCGCGGCCATGAGAGCGACACCGAAGCCACCCGCCGCGAGCAGGGCCGGATTGGACAGTGGTCCCACGGCCAGGAGGCTCTGGCGGTCGGTGCGGACCGCGAACGAGATGAAGAACTGGCTGATCACGATCCCGGCCTGGGCGAGTGTGACGGCCTCCCGGTAGACGGGGTTGTCCTCGGTGAGATCGTCGAACGGGATGCCCGAGGAACGGATGTGCCAGAAGAACACCGCGCACACGCAGAGGGCCTGGATGCCGCCCAGGAAGAGGATGCGTCCCACCACGGCGGCAGAGAACAGCGGTTCGCGCCGGGAGCGCGGCGGGCGGTCCATCACATCCGGTTCGGGCCGTTCCGCGCCCAGAGCCAGGGCCGGCATCACGTCGGACCCCAGGTCGATCGCGAGGATCTGCACCGCGCTGATGGGCACGAGCGGGAACCCGGCGAACGTCGCCACCAGGATCGGGCCGAGTTCGCCGATGTTGCTGCTGAAGACGTAGACGAGAAACTTCCGGATGTTCCTGTAGACCGCGCGGCCGAGCCGCACGGCGGCCGCGATGGAGGCGAACGAGTCGTCCAGCAGCACCATCGAGGCCGCCTCCCTGGCGACATCGGTGCCCGACACCCCCATCGCCACCCCGATGTCGGCGTGCTTGAGCGCGGGAGCGTCGTTCGCGCCGTCCCCGGTCACCGCGACCACCTCGCCCCGCCGCTGGAACGCGGTGACCACGCGCATCTTGTGCTCCGGGCTGACCCGGCACAGCAGCAGCTCGGAGGGCTCGGCGAGGAGCGTGTCGAGCGCGGCGTCGTCCAGGGAGTCGAGGCGGGCCCCCGTGACCACCACCGGATCGGGCCGGCGCACGATGCCCACCCGGCGTGCCACCGCCTCCCCGGTCAGGGGATGGTCGCCGGTGACCATGACGATCCGGATGCCCGCCCGGCGGCAGGCCGCGACCGCGTCGGTGACCTCCGGGCGCGGTGGGTCCATCATCCCGACCAGGCCGAGGAGGGTGAGCCCGGACTCGGCCTCCTCCTGAGCGGGAACGGGGACGGCCACCTCCCGCCGTGCGACGGCGAGTACCCGCAGCCCCTGCGACGCCAGCTCGTCCCCCGCCGTGACGACGGACGCCCGGTCCCGCGCCGTCAAAGGCCCGCGCCGCCCCTCCCACTCCACGTCGACGCAGCGCGCCAGCAGCTCCGCGGGAGCCCCCTTGACGCATGCCTGATACGACGCGCCGGCCCGGTGGACCGTGGTCATCAGCTTGCGGTCCGAGTCGAAGGGGAACTCCGTCACCCGGGGGGTCGCCCGCTCCTGCGCGCCGAGGTCCAGCCCGGCCTTGGCGGCCACGACGAGCAGGGCGCCCTCGGTCGTGTCACCGAGCACCCTCCAGTGCTCCCCGGGGCCCCCGGGCGGCACCAGTCTGGCATCGCAGCACAGGCCCGCCACCCGCAGCAGCTCGCGCACCCCCGCCGTGTCGGCGACCTCGCCGTGCGGCGCGTAACCCACTCCGGTCACCGGGAGCGCGGTACCGCCCGCCCACACCCGGGTGACGGTCATCT
This sequence comes from Streptomyces sp. MNU76, assembly GCF_020982545.1. Classification (GTDB taxonomy): domain Bacteria; phylum Actinomycetota; class Actinomycetes; order Streptomycetales; family Streptomycetaceae; genus Streptomyces. The sequence goes on from NZ_JAJKLK010000029.1 coordinate 158,445, forward strand.
CCGCCTGGGTGAGCGTCCCGGTCTTGTCGGTGCAGACCACCGTGGTCGATCCGAGGGCCTCCACCGCCAGCAACCGTTTGATCAGCGCCCTGCGGCGCGCCATCCGCCGAACGCCGATCGCCAGGGAGACCGACAGCGTGGCGGGCAGTCCCTCCGGGACCAGCGCCACCATCACCCCGAGCGCGAACACGAACGAGGGCACCAGGGACTCGCCGGTGGGCAACCGCACGACGAACATCAGCGCACCGATCGCCAGCGCCGCCCCCGCCACTCGCCGCGCCATGACGGCCACTTCGCGCTGCAGAGGCGTTCGCTGCCGGGGCGCCGCCGCGGCCAGCCGATGGATGCGCCCGAACTCGGTTTCCGCGCCCGTGGCGAAGACCACCGCGCTCCCGGCCCCCGCGACGACATCGGTCCCCATGAACACGCAGTTGCGCGCTTCCAACGCGGGCCCGTCCGTCACCGCGTCCGCCGATCGCGCCACGGCGTTGCTCTCACCGGTCAAGGACGCGTTGTTCACCGCCAGTTCGTGCGCCTCGACCACCCGGCAGTCCGCCGACACGGCGTCCCCGGCCTCCAGCACCACGACGTCGCCCGGCACCAGCTCCCGGGCCGGCACCTCCAGGCGGACACCGTCGCGCAGCACCCGGCAGGTGTGCGGCACCATCGCTTCCAGGGCCTGTGCCGTACGCTCCGCCGAGTACTCCTGCGCGAAGCCGATGGCGGCGTTCAGCACCACGACGCCCAGGATCGCCACCGCCAGTTGCAGGGTGCCCGGATCACGCGGCTGCTGCAGGCCGTACGCCAGGAACGTGATCGCCGAGGCGACGAGCAGCACCACCGCGAACAGGTCGGTGAACTGCGCCCCCAACTGCCGCCAGACGCCGCGACGCCGGGCACGCGGCAGTTCGTTGGCCCCGTACTTTTGCAGTCTCTCGCCGACCTGCGCGGGGGTGAGGCCACGCCGTGACGTGCCGAGCGCGGTGAAGACACCGGCGGCGGTGATCTCGCGCACCCGCGACGGCTCGCTCGTGTCCACGGGTGCCGCCGCCCCCGCGCCGCCGGCCGACGAGGCCGTACCCGCGCGCATCACGCGGCCCCGGACGAGGCCGGGGGGACCGCCGTGGGCGCACCTGTCCGCATCGCGAGGAGGGCCGTGCGAGAGGCTTCTTGCATCACGCGCTCCCGGGAGTCGGCCGAACGTTCCGCCGGTCCACCGCCCGGAGGCGGCGGCGCGTTCTCATCCTGCTGCCGAGCCGGTCGGCACCACCAGGGCCGTCCGGGGCGGAGAGCGGACCCCGGTGGGCCCTGCCGTGCCTCCGGGGCCTCACACGGGGACGGTGATCACCGGGCACCGGGCGTGGTGCAGCACGCCCTGGCTCACCGACCCCAGGAGCATGCCCGCGAAGCCTCCGTGCCCACGGGTCCCCACCACCAGGCCCAGGGCGTGTGCCGAGGCTTCCGTCAGGACCTGCACCGGGTGCCCACGCACGACCTCGTGACGCAGGTCCACGTCCGGGTACGTCGCCGCGCGGCCCGCCGTCGCCTCGGACAGCAACCGGCGGCATTCCCGCGTCGCCGCCTCCTCGTCGAGCGTGCCGAGCAGGGGTGGATGCCACACGTACAGGGCGCGGAGGGCAGCCCCGCGCAGGGCCGCCTCCTCGAACGCGAGGTCCACCGCCGCGGCGGCGTGCGGGCTGCCGTCGACGCCCACCACGAGGTACGTGGGCTGCTGGGCGGTGTGCTCCGGTTCCGGGACGACGACGACCGGGCAGGGGGCATGGGCGATCAGCGGCAACGCCACCGAGGCGGAATCGAACAGTCCGCGCCGGGTGTTCAGATGCCAGGAACCCACCACGACCATCGATGCGTTCTGAGCCTCCTCGCGCAGGACCCACGCGGGTTCGCCGTCCGCGAGCGACGCCGACACCTCGACCGCCGGCCGCCGTGACTCCACGAGGGCCACCGCTTCTCCGAGCACCCGCTCACCCACGGACCGAAGCGCCTCGTCGCCCTGTTCCCACGACCGCCGCGCCTCGCCCGAACGGTAGCCGCCGTACAGCACGCCACGGACGTGGACGAGCCGCAGCGGCGAGCCCCTGCGAGCCGCCTCGTCGGCGGCCCAGACCAGGGCGAGCCGTTTCGAGGGGTCGGGATCCACTCCCACGACGACGGGCCTACGCCCGCCCGCACCGTCCATGACGCGCCTCCACGTGATCTCCACGTCGCTGACCGTCCGGCTCCTTCCAGCCTCACCCCTTCCGCCGAGTCCCGCCACGCCGCGCCCCGTAGGGGCCCTGGTCCGGTCGACCGAGGTCTCCAGAGGCCGGTCCGGCCGGGGGACCGTGCGGCAGGAACCCGTCAGTCGCTCCAGCGGCCCCGAAAGGGTCACGGGCGCCGCCGACGAGACGGGTTCCGGGCTTTCTCGGAGACCCGGCGGTGCCGCCCCGCATCGCCCCCCGGTGGACAGCACCGCGGGGGGCTGTTGCTCAGCCAGGCCTTTCGGCCCTCCCCCCGATCCGTCGCAGACGAGAGAATGCGGGAGACAACGTCGGCGCGGGCCGGGTTCGGCTCACGCCGTCCGCTCGGACGCGCCGCGGGAGGCACGAGGGCCATGGCCGTCACCATCGCGCTGGCCGGAGACACCATGCTGGGCCGCGGGGTCGCCGAGAGACTGGCTCACCGCCATCCGCGCCCGCTCTTCACACCGGCGGTGCACAGGGCGGTCGCCGACGCGGACCTGTTCCTGCTCAACCTCGAGTGCTGTGTCTCGGACCGGGGCGCCCCCGTGAACCTGTCGGGCAAGGCATTCTTCTTCCGCGCTCCACCCCGCGCGGCCGACGTCCTGGCCGGCCTTGGCGTGGACGCGGTGTCCCTGGCCAACAACCACGCCCTCGACTTCGGCCCCGAGGCCCTCCTCGACACCCGCGATCTCCTGGGGCGGGCGGGCATCCGCGTGATCGGGGCCGGAGCGACGGCCCGTGAGGCCCGTGCCCCGCTGATCACGGAGAGGGGTGGGCTGCGTCTCGGCCTCCTCGCGGCCACCGACCACCCCGCCGAGTACGCGGCGGACACCGACCGGGCCGGTGTGGCCTACGCCGATCTGTGGAGCCAGGAGGTGCCCGACTGGCTCGTCGACGCCGTCCGCACCCTCTCCGACGACGCGGACCTGGTCCTGGTCAGCGTGCACTGGGGACCGAACATGACCACCCGCCCCGTTCCGCACGTACGCCGCGCGGCCGCCGCTCTGACCGCCGCCGGAGCCGACCTCGTCATCGGCCACTCCGCGCATGTCTTCCACGGCTTCACCCGCGAGGTCCTGTTCGACCTCGGGGACTTCATCGACGACTACGCCGTGCACGCGGACCTCCGCAACGACCTGGGCCTGCTGTGGCTCGTCACCCTCGACGCGAGCGGTGTACGGCGCACCGAGGCCGTTCCGATCGCCCTCGACTGTTGTCACACCCGCCTCGCCGACGAGGCCGAACGTGTCCGGACAGCCGACCGGCTCACGCGTGTCTGTGCCGAGTTGGGCACTCGGGTCGGCACACAGGGCGATCGTCTCGTCGTCCTCTGGCCACGGTAGGCGGGGCACGCGGCCGACCCCGCCCCCCACTCGTGGCGCCGCCCCCTCGGCTGACCTTCCGCCAGCCCCGATGGCGGCACCGAGCCGTGTCGATGTGCACGATCACCCCCGCGTTCCACGTGCCTGATCGGCGGCATCCTCATGCCCCACTGGCCGCCCATTCGGTGGCGAGTAGGGCGGCCCCGTCGCTCTCGAAAGACCCCGGAACGGGGAGATACGCCCGCAGGAAGTCGGTGAGCAGGGCCTGTTGGGCGGTGAGTTCGTCCTCGCCGGAGATCGTGTCGTTGAGGCAGAAGACCTGCCTGTCGCGGGTGAGCCAGCAGGGAGGCGAGGCGAGTGCCCAGTGCGGGGTGGGTGACGTCGAGGTAGGCGTAGCGGAGGTGGCCGGGGACGGCCCGGGCGGTGTGGAAGGCGTAGTAGTGGTGGAGCGAGGAGGCGATGGACAGGTCGTCCGGACTGCGGAAGCGGTGCGACGCGGTGGCGTGATGCCGGTCCGCGAACCTCGCCTCGATCTCGTACAGGACGCTGCGCCTGAGCGCGTGCGGGATGTGCTTCATCTTGTGGCCGATGACCGTGCCGAAGGCGGCCTCGATGAGGGCACGGTTGTTCTTGCCGACGGCCGTCACGGGTACGTCGTCCGCGGTCGTGTCCCCCGGGGGGATGAGCGCCTTGGACGGGAAGAACTTCGTCAGCCCGTTCGCGAGGAAGAAGTCCTGGGGAACGACCGGGCGTCCGAGGAACACGTCGTCGTTGAAGTACAGGAAGTGCTCGGACAGGCCTTCGATGTGGTGCAGTTGGCTCTCAACGGCGTGCGAGTTGAACGTCGGCAGCTTGGGGAGGGCGTCGAAGATCTCCTTGTGGCTGACGACATGCAGGCCGGGCGTGTGGGTGCGCAGCCAGGCCGGGATCTGGTCGTCGGTGACCAGGTGGACGGTGCGCACCCAGGGGGCGTACTGGTTCAATGACCTCAGTGAGTACCGCAGTTCGTCCCGGCTCAGGTAGCGCGCCGCGTTCGCGGCCTCCTCGTGGTAGGTCCCTCCCGCGCAGGAGGCGCGGCGTCGCAGCCATTCGGGGTCGTTCCCGTCCACCCACGTGTACACGACGTCGACGGGGAACCGGATGTCCTCGACACCGGGCCGGGCGAACTCCGCGCGGGTACGCACCCGGGGCAGGGCGCGGTCGTGGGGGACGAGCCAGGTGAACCGGGCCTCGGGTACGTACACCGGGAGGCCGGCAGGCGCCACCCGCTCGGGCGTACGGTTGGGCCGCGGCGCATGTGTGTCGGCGCCACCGCCCGTGACGCCGTCGACCTCGGCTACCGGCCCACGATCGCGGCCTCCGCGACCGCGACCCGTGACCTGACCGGAGCGGGCGGCGGCCCGGTGACGGCCGCGGCACTCCAGGCGGCCTCCCTCGCCGCTGCCGCCGACCTCTTCGCCGTCGTCGTCGGGCAGCCGGACGACATCACCGGCCGGCACGCCCCGGAGCACTGACCGCTCTACGCGAGGGGGAACAGCCGCAGCGCCGCCAGGTGCGCGGACTTCGGCGGACGCCGTACGCGTCGGCGTCATGGGCGCGACACCGCGTCAGCACCCCCAGGGTGCCGGCGACCGCGTTGCGGCCGCCCTCGACGGCGAGTTCGACCAGGAGTCGAGCTGCGCCGCGTGACCGTGAGCAGTGCCCGTCGACGCCCTGTTTTCTCGGGCCCACCCTCCACCATGTCGTGCCGCGTGATCGTCCGACACGGCCCCACAGGCCCTTCGCCAGCGACTGAACGGCCTTCCCGCGCAATTCGCCGGACCGGCGGTCTCCTCGTCGCCCACCAGGACCCGCGGGTGCTTGTCTGGAACAGTGGAAGAGCGGCGGAGACGATGCGGGACGGATCCGCGCGCCGCCGCCGCGGGCGAAGGAGGAAGCGATGAACCGCCCTGTCCTGGCGGGTGTCGATGGATCCGAGCGCGGTATGGCCGCGGTCGACTGGGCCGCGCGGGAGGCCGTCCTGCGCGGCCTGCCCCTCCGTCTCGTACAGGCATCTCCGTCGCTTCCGGACGAGGTCGTTCCGGACGCGGCCGCGGAGATGCTGCACCGCGTGGGTGAACGGGTGCTCCAGCGGACCGTCGCCGATCTCGGTGCCCGCTGCCCGGACCTCCAGGTGCGGGGTGAGCAGACCGCCGAGGCACCGGCTGCGGCGCTTCTCGCGGCGGCGCGCGACGCAGCGCTCCTCGTGGTCGGAACGAGGGGGGCGGGCGGCTTCGACGGCCTCGCGGTCGGATCGGTGGCGCTTCGCGCGGCCGCGGCGGCCGTCTGCCCCGTCGTGCTGGTGCCTCCCCGACCGGTCGGGGGCTTCGAGGCCGGGGAGGGCGCGGGGAGCGCCGCCGAGGTCGTGGTGGGTTTCGACTCCCGTCGTCCGGTCGGCGAGGTGGCGGACTTCGCGTTCACGTCCGCCGAGGGCCGGGAGGCTCCGCTGCACGTGGTGAAGGCGTGGGCTCTCCCGGCCGAGGCCGTCTCTCCACAGAGGCTGTTCGTGACCGAGGAGGACCGTGCCACCTGGGAGGACCAGGAGGTCTTTCGGGTGGCCGACGGCCTGCGGCCGTGGCGGGACAAGTACCCGGGCGTGACCGTCCGCACCGATGTCGTCCTGCTCCATCCGGCGCAGGCGTTGCTCAACGCCTCCCGCCGGTCGGACCTGCTGGTCGTGGGCCGTCGTACCGACCCGGGGGCGGTCGAGGGTCGGCTGGGGCCGGTCACCCACGCGGTACTGCACCACACCCACTGCCCGGTCGTGGTCGTACCGCACGCGGGGTGACGGCGGAGCGGATCGCGCGCGGGCGGCGCGGTGGTGGATCAGCTGCCGGAGGCGGGGCGCCCGATCACCCGAAGAACACCTCGAACTCCTCGTACAACGACGGATCGACCAGCTTCGTCCCCTTCCTGGTGTCGTCGAGGGGGACACGCACGATCTCGGTTCCGCGCAGTGCCGTCATCGTGCCGAAGTCGCCGTCCTTGACCGCGTCGACGGCCTGCAGCCCGAAACGTGTGGCGAGCCAGCGGTCGAAGGCGCTCGGGGTGCCTCCCCGCTGGATGTGGCCGAGGACGGTGGTACGCGCCTCGGTCGCCGTGCGTGCCTCGATCTCCTGGGCGAGCCACTCGCCGATGCCGGACAGCCGTACATGACCGTACTCGTCCAGTGAGCGGTCCTTGAGGACCATCTGTCCTTCCTTGGGCATGGCTCCTTCGGCCGCGACGACGATCGGCGCGTAGTTGATCTTGAAGCGGTTCTTCACCCACTCGCACACCTGATCGATGTCGAACGGCCGCTCCGGGACGAGGATGGCGTTGGCGCCGCCCGCCACGCCGGCGTGCAGGGCGATCCAGCCGGAGTGCCTCCCCATCACCTCCACCACAAGTGTGCGCATGTGCGATTCGGCGGTGGTGTGCAGACGGTCGATGGCCTCCGTCGCGATGCCGACCGCCGTGTCGAATCCGAAGGTGTAGTCGGTGCCGGACACGTCGTTGTCGATGGTCTTCGGCACGCCGACGAGGTTGACGCCGTGGCGGCTCAGCTCCGTGGCCGCGCCGAGGGTGTCCTCGCCGCCGATGACGACGAGCGCGTCTATCCGGTGCTCCGCGAGGGTGTCCTGGATGCGCCGGGCCCCGTCCTCGTGCTTGAACGGGTTGGTGCGCGACGAACCCAGGATGGTGCCCCCGCGGGGGAGGATCCCGCGTACGTCGGAGACCTCCAGCGGTACGACGTCGCCCTGAAGAGCACCGCGCCAGCCGTCCCGCAGGCCGACGAAGTCGAAAGCGTACTCCTGAACACCTTTGCGTACGACGCTGCGGATCACGGCGTTGAGTCCGGGGCAGTCGCCGCCACCGGTCAACACTCCGACCTTCATGGCGTCCTCCCTGCTTCTCGCACACGCCGACGCCGCCCGTGGGACGGCTGCCGGCCCTGGCATTCGTTGCGGTGCGGCCCGGCCGTACCCGACTCGGTGACGGCGCCGAGGGCTGCGGCCCACCTCCGCGGACGCGACTTCCGACAGTCGTGTGACTCCCTTCCAGCATGGGTGACGACCGCCCCGTCGGCGACCCGCCCGGGGCCTTGTCACGGGGGGCGCCGAGTTCAGCCCGGTGGGCCCACGCCTCAGGACGGGGCCTGCGTGTGAGGCGAGGCGGCCCGCAGGTCGGCGAGGAGTTCGGCCTGGCCGGCCAGCACGCCGGACAGGATCGTGCGGGCGACCCGAAGCAGTTCGGCGATGTGCGGGCTGGTCAGCGAGTAGTGCACGGTCGAGCCCTCCTTGCGTGTCACCACCAGGTTCGCTCGACGCAGCACGGCGAGTTGCTGCGACAGGTGCGCCGGCTCGATGCCCACCTCCGGCAGCATCTCCGCCACGGCGTGCTCGCGGTCGCTCAGCAGCTCCAGTACCCGGATGCGCGCGGGGTGACCGAGGGTCTTGAAGAACTCGGCCTTCAGTTGGTACAGCGGGGTCGTCACGGTGAAGTACCCTCCCCGGTGGCGCGGTACGACCGTGTCGGCCGTTCCGTGGCGCAGTACTTCCACCCACTTGTCACACACATGTGGTCCATCCTCGCCTGTGGGGGCGCCGACACCGAATCGCGCGGCAGAAGGGAACCGCCGGCGATCGCATCGCCGGCCCGGGCGGGTGTGGTCCGGCGGACGCAACGCTCTCGGCCGGCACGAGGCACCGCCGGGCGCAGATGCCCGAGAACCGCGGCGCGCCCGCCCAGGTGACGCACTGCCCCACGGTGGTGTGGACGCCGTCAGCGCCCACGACGATGTCGGCGGCCGTCCGGGGCCGTCGGTGGCTCACCTCGCCGCGGCTGATTCGGCGCGGGAGAGGGCGACGTCGAGTACGACGAGGAGGGCGTCTCGGACGGAGCCGGTCCTGCGCGCGTCGAAGACCGTCAGGGGGACGTGCTCGGCGATGTCCAGGGCCCACCTCACTTCGTCCAGGCCGTGCTCGATCTCCCCGTCGAAGGCGTTGACGGCGACGGCGAAGGGGATACCCCTGTGCTCGAAGTAGTCGACGGCGGCATAACAGTCGTCGAGGCGGCGGGTGTCGACGATGACCAGGGCACCGAGAGCGCCGTCGACGATGTCGTCCCACATGAAGCCGAAGCGGTCCTGGCCCGGTGTGCCGAACAGGTACAGCTTCAGGGTCGGGTCGATGGTGATGCAGCCGAAGTCCATGGCGACGGTGGTGGTGGTCTTGTCGGGTGTGTGGGTGAGGTCGTCGACCCCCGCCGCGACCTCGGTGATGGCGGCCTCCGTGGTGAGGGGCCGTATCTCGGAGATCGACCCCACGGTGGTGGTCTTGCCGACCCCGAAGCCGCCGGCGATGACCAGCTTGACCGGCAGCGGCGGCGTGGGCCGCGGCTGTTCAGCCGCTGTCGCGGAGTGTGCCCCGTGAGTCGGGAACGGCACGGAGACCATTGATGACCCTTCGCAGTACGGAGATGTCCTGGGCGATCCTGGCGTGCGGCACGTGGACCGCCAGGTGGCCCGCGGCGCAGAGATCTTCGGCTAGCACCCGGACCACGTTGAGGTGCAGCCGCAGGCGGGCGGCCAGTTCCGCGACCGACTGCGGCCGTCGGCACGCGGCGACGATGTCGTGGCGTTCGAAGGCGAGCGCGCCGAGCACGGAGAGTCCGGCGGACGTCGACACGATCTGGGTCTCGATCGGGAGGGGTGCCGCTGTGTCCGCTCCCGAGACCCGGCCGGCGGTCAGCAGGAACGGCCGGACCGCGGGGGCGCGGCCGACCGGTTCGGGCCCGTCGACGGGGTCCCGCCCGTCGATGCGTCCCGGCGGGCCGCTCCGGGCGTCTTCTGCTGTCCCGTGTGGTTCCCGTCCACCTGTCCCGTGTGGTTCCCGCCCACCGACGGCCATGGCGACCTCCTGCCTCGCGGAGCGGTTCAGCCGGCTGCCGCGGAGCCGACGTTGTTCTTCAGCTCCATCACCAGTTGGGGGGTGAGCGCGGCACCGGCGCGGTTGGCGAAGAGGGTCATCTCGTAGGCGATGTTGCCGAGTTTCGCCTCCTTGGAGGCGACGACACCGAGCACGGCGCCGTTGCCGATGGCGGAGACGAGGACGTGGCCGCCTTCCAGGTCGATGATGACCTTGTTGAGGCCGCCCAGCGCGTAGTTGCCGGAGACCCCCGCGGCCAGGCTGGTGATGCCGGACACGATCGCGGCGAGCCGTTCGGAGTCGGCCCTGTCGCGCAGTTGGGAGACAGCGATCAGCAGCCCGTCGGAGGACACGGCGATGGCGTCGACGACGCCGGCGGTCTCCGTGGCGAAGCGGTCCAGCAGCCAGGTGAAGTCGGCCGCCGCGGTGCGCAGGTCAGTGGCCTTCGGCGGTTCTGAGGTGCTGTCATCTGTCGACGTGGTCACTGCCCGTCTCCTTCTGGCCTTCTGTGTTTTCCGGTGTCGCGGTGGTGCCGGGTGTGTGCGGGGGTGCGGCGCTGTCCTGTTCGGCTCGGCGTACGGCGTCCTCGAACTCGTCCAGCTCGGCACGGACGGCGTCGGCGTCGGCGGGCCGGCGGGCCGCCGCACTGGTCCGCTCGGTGGGGAGGGTGGCCGCGGCGAGGGTCGCGCCGCGAACACGGCGCCGTAGCGGGCGGGTTGTCGCGGCCGGGGGAGCGTCGCCGGAGGTGTCGGCCGCTTCCGTGCGTGAGCGGGGAGGAATGCGTCGAGGCAGGTCATGCTGCGAAGACCTGACGATCGGCCGCCGTTCGGGAGCGGTGCTGGTGGCGGGTACCGCCGCGACCGCTTTCCGCTCGGCCCGCGGTTCGGCCGCCGTCGTGGACATCGCCATGGCCTCCGTCGTGCCGACGGGAGCCGGTGCGACGTCCAGCGGGCTCGTCGCCAGCAGAACAGTGGGCGGGATCCAGACGGTGCTGGTGACACCGCCGCCCGGTGTCCGGCTCAGGGTCACCCGGAGCCCCAGGCGGCGGGCGAGGCTGCCCACCACGAAGAGGCCGAGCACCTTGGTCGGAACCAGATCGAGGCGTTCACGGCGGACGAGGCGGGCGTTCTCCTCGGCGAGGCGTTCCGCGCTCATCCCGAGGCCGTGGTCGATGACCTCGATCAGTGCCCCGCCGTCCTGGGTGACGTCGGTGCCGGGTCGGACCACCACCTCGACGGGGGTGTCGGACGGGGAGAAGGCGACAGCGTTCTCCATCAGTTCGGCGAGCAGCAGCGTCAGGTCGGCGATGAGGTCGGGCCCCACCGTGACGTCCGTCTCCGAGCGCAGGGACACCCGCCGGTACCCCTCGATACGGCCGAGGCCGGAGCGTATGGCGTCGGCCAGGGTGGTCGGCCGGGCCTCGACGTCCGCCTCCCGGATCCCGGCGAGCAGCATCAGGCTGTCGGCGTTGCGCTGGAGGCGTACGGCGATGTGGTCGATGCGGTAGAGCCGGTCGAGGAGGTCGGGGTCGGTCTCCTCGCGTTCGACGGCATCGATCAGCAGCAGTTGACGTGTGGTCAGATTGCTGACCCTGCGCCCGACGTTGCCGAACATCTCGGCGATGTTGCGGCGGCTGAGCACCTGCCGTTCCAGCAGCGCGGCGGCGGTGACCTGCACCTGGTTGAACGCCTCCGCCAGCTGGCCTATCTCGTCGCGCACCGGGACCTGTATCGCCCGAGGGCTGAACGGGGTGCTCTCTGCCAGTTCGTCGTCCGCGACCCGGGCGAGCTCCTCGTCGGCGGCCTCCACCACTTCCTGGGCCGCTCCGGTCAGGGCGGTGAGGGGACGGATGACCGAACGCCGTACCAGGACGCAGAACGCCAGCCACGCGGCGAAGCCGAGCAGTGCCGCACCGAGCATGAGCCACGCCTTGTTCCGGGCGCTCGCGGCGGCGGAGTCGGCCCGTGCGGCGGTCTGCTCGATCAGTGTCCGGGTGATGCCGAGGCGGGTCTCGGCCTGCCGTTCGCCGGTGGCGATCTTCTCGCGCAGTTCCCGCGTGGTCTGTGTCTGCAGGGCGCTCGGATCGATCTGGAGTTCCGCGAACTGGGAGGTGAGGTCGTTCTGTTCGGCACTGCGCTCGATGCCGGCCATGCTCAGGACCTGCGCCGGCGCGGCGATCCGGCTGAAGCGGTCCGCCTGGTGGGTGTACAGCTCGTGGGCACCGGCCGCGCGGGTGTACTCGGTGAGGGCGTTCGCGTCGGGTGTCTGGGCGGAGAACACCGCGCTCTCGAACGCCGCGTGGGCGGCGTCGGCGCGCAGGATCGCGTCCAGCAGATTGGTGACCGGGGACGTCGAGGTGGTGGAGAAGCGGTCGAGTCCGATGCCGTCGATCAGGTATCCGACGGCGGCGGCGTAGGCGGGGTCGATGTTGGCGGCGGGCACGTAGTCCCGGCCGAGCTTCTCGCGCAGGACGTCCAGGCCGGTGATGTATTCGAGGGCCTGCTTCTCCTCGTGGGGCAGGCTCGACCCGAACGCGGTCCGTACGGAGGCGACTTGGGCGTCCGTGGCCTGCTGCGCCTCGCGGTAGGCGGTGGTGGACGGCCGGGCGGCCCCGGGTCCGGTCGCCTCGTACTGCACGGACAGCAGCAGTGCCAGCCGGTGTTCGGCCTGTACGTCGTTGATGAGGGTGGCGACCTGTTCGCTGTCGCGGACGAGTTCGGCGACCCGGTCGGCGTCGCGGGCCTGCTCCACCTGGTCGGCGACGCCGAGGGCGAGCAGCGCGCCGACGACGGCGATGGGCGCGACGACGAGGACGTTGAGTTTCCGCCGAAACGGCCACCGGACGAGAAACGCTCCCGCCTTCCTGCGCAACGGAGGAGTCGGGTCCCGGCGTCCGGGCGGCGGCTCCACTGCGTTCGCGGGCACGCTGGCCTCCTTCGGTGTTCGGGTGGGTGACGTCCGCGGTGTGCGGCCGGAGGACCGGCGACACCGGGCCGGAGTCCGACGCTCGCACGGTGTCGCCGGGCTCGAGCGATCGGGCAGGTGGCATGAACGACGGGATCACGTCATGTGTCCGGATCCGGTCGGTCGGAGACTATCGTCTGAGTGATCGCCGTGAGCCTGTGTGTAATCAAGAATTGATTACGAATTGTTCGGTCGTGCCTACTGAGCGGTATCGCCGCCGCGGAGGGACTGGTGGGCAACCCTGCTACATTCCCACCGCGACGGCCGTCTGCCGGATCGTTCTCCTCCCCCCACGCCCTTCGTGCCCCCGTGCTCCCGTGCCCAGTTGAGGAGACTCCCTGTGCTTCCCACCCGCAAAGCGACTGCGGCAGTCGTGACGTTCCTGGTCATGGCCGCTGCCGCCGGCTGTGACAGCGGCTCGACCACCGAAGCGGCCACCGTCGGTGCGCGGGAGCCGGGTTGCCCGGCCGTCCTCGCCGAGGCACGGCAGGCCGTCAAGGCCGCCGAGGACATCAACGCCCCCTGGAGTGGCCCCACCAGAGGACCCGACGCCGTCCCCGGCAAGACCATCGCCTATGTCGCCCAGACCATGACCAACCCCGGTGTCTCCGGCGTTGCCAAGGGCGTCCAGGAAGCGGCCGAGGTCATCGGCTGGGACGTCCGCACCTTCGACGGGGAGGGCACACCCGCCGGGATCAAGAGCGCCTTCGCCGAGGCGCTCGCTCTCAAGCCCTCCGGCATCGTCATCGGCGGATTCGACCCCGCCGCGGCGGCCGGTCAGGCGGAACGGGCGAGCGCGGCGGGCATCCCGCTCATCGGCTGGCACGCCACGTCGGCCCCCGGCCCCAGCACGGACCCGGAGCTCTTCACCAACGTCACCACCAGGGTGGAGGAGGTCGCGGAGATCAGCGCCGACTGGATCATCGCCCGCTCGGAGGGCCACGCCGGCGTGGTGCTGTTCACCGACGCGTCCATACCGTTCGCGAAGCGAAAGTCCGATCTGATCAGGAAGAGACTCGCCGCCTGCTCCGACGTGGAACTGCTGAGCCTTAAGGACATCTCCATCCCGGAGGCCAACACGCGCACCGTCGACGAGGTCGCCTCCCTGCAGTCCCGCTTCGGCGACAGATGGACCTACTCCGCCGCCATCAACGACCTCTACTTCGACCACGCGGCACCGGCACTGCGCGCCGCCGGTCACAAGGGAGACGGTGCCCCGTTCAACATCGGTGCCGGTGACGGTGACCCGTCGGCCTTCGAGCGGATCAACGGCAAGCGGTACCAGGCCGCCACCGTCCCCGAACCCCTGTCCGAACAGGGCTGGCAGATCGTCGACGAGTTCAACCGCGCCTTCGCGGGCGAGCCGGCCAGCGGCTATGTCGCCCCCGTCCACATCACCACCGCGGACAACAGCGGCGGCGCCCTGTCCTGGGACTCGGAGGGCTACCGCCAGGCCTACCGCAAGATCTGGGACAGATGAGCCGACGGCGCGGCCCGGCCGGCGGCAACCTCGGCCACTCGACCGGCGATTGGGTGCACCGTCCCCGTATCCACCTCGTACTCATGGGGCATGGGTCAACAAGTGGGTCAACCAGGGAACAGGCATCACAGGGAAGAGAGACAGAGGATGGTCCAAGCGGAACCCGAACCCCAGAGCATCGGCGTCCCGGCCGAGTCCACCGCGGGGGAGACCAGGGTGGCGTCCACGCCGGTCACCGTGGGCGGACTCGTCGCGCTCGGTTACGACGTGGTGGTCGAACCGGGGGCGGGGGCGTCGTCCCGCTTCTCCGACGCGGCCTACGAGGAGGCCGGCGCCCGGCTCGGTGACCCGTGGGCGGCGGAGATCGTGCTCAAGGTCAACGGCCCCTCCACGGAGGAGATCGGCCGGCTGCGCGACGGGGCGACGCTGATCGCGCTCATCGGCCCGGCACACAACCCGGACCTGGTCGACGAACTGGCCCGGCGACCCGTCACCGTCCTCGCCATGGACGCCGTGCCCCGCATCTCCCGGGCCCAGTCGCTCGACGTCCTCAGCTCGATGGCGAACATCGCCGGATACCGGGCCGTCGTCGAGGCCGCGCACGCCTTCGGTCGCTTCTTCACCGGTCAGGTGACCGCCGCGGGCAAGGTGCCACCCGCCAAGGTCCTGGTGGCCGGCGCCGGCGTCGCCGGACTCGCCGCGATCGGCGCGGCCCGCAGCCTCGGCGCGGTGGTCCGCGCCACCGACCCGCGCCCCGAGGTCGCCGAGCAGGTCCGTTCCCTGGGCGGCGAGTTCCTCACCGTCTCCGCCGAGCAGGCAGTCAGCACCGACGGCTACGCCAAGGCCACCTCGGACGACTACAACCGGCTCGCCGAGCGGCTGTACGCCGAACAGGCGGCCGACGTCGACATCATCATCACCACCGCGCTCATCCCGGGCCGTCCGGCACCGAGGCTCATCACCGCCGCCGACGTCGCGCGCATGAAGCCCGGCAGCGTCATCGTCGACATGGCGGCCGCCCAGGGCGGCAACGTCGAGGGCACGGTCGCCGGCAAGGCCGTCGTCACCGACAACGACGTCACGATCATCGGCTACACCGACCTGCCCGGCCGGCTCCCCGCCCAGGCCTCACAGCTCTACGGCACCAACCTCGTCAACCTGATGAAGCTGCTCACCCCCGGCAAGGACGGCCGGCTCGTCCTCGACCTCGACGACGTCGTGCAGCGCTCCATGACCGTGGTCCGCGACGGCGAGAAGACCTGGCCCCGCCCCCGGTGCAGGTGTCCGCCACGCCGGCCCCGACGCGGCCCCGGAACCCGCGACGCCGGCCCCCACCGGAGCGGCGGTGAAGCCCGCCCGCCCGGCCCGCTCCGCCTACGCCCTCGTCGGTGCCGGAGCCCTCGCCCTGTTCCTGGTGACCGCCTTCTCGCCGGGCGAACTCATCGGTCACTTCACGGTGTTCGTGCTGGCCATCGTCATCGGCTTCTACGTCATCGGCCAGGTGCACCACGCGCTGCACACCCCACTGATGTCCGTCACCAACGCCATCTCCGGGATCGTCGTGGTCGGCGCGCTGCTGCAGATCGGGCAGGGGAACACCGCCGTCACCGTGCTGTCGTTCGCCGCGATCCTCCTGGCGAGCATCAACATCTTCGGCGGATTCGCCGTCACCCGCCGCATGCTCGGCATGTTCTCGAAGGGCTGATCAGGGATGACCACCGTCACGGCCGCAGAGGCCGCCTACGTCGTCGCCGCGCTGCTGTTCATCCTCAGCCTCGCGGGGCTCTCCCAGCACCGGACGTCCCGCTCGGGAGTCGTCTGGGGCATCGCGGGCATGATCATCGCCCTGGCCGCGACCGTCGGGCTCGCCTCCCGCAGCATCACGGCCACCGGACTCGTGCTGATCGCCGTCGCCACGGCCCTCGGCGCCGGCATCGGCCTGTGGCGCGCCCGGGTCGTCGAGATGACCGGCATGCCCGAACTGATCGCCATCATGCACAGCTTCGTCGGCCTCGCCGCCGCGTTCGTCGGCTGGAACGGCTACCTCGACGTCGACGCCGAACTCACCGGTTCGCTGCTCGGCATCCACCACGCCGAGGTGTTCATCGGCGTGTTCATCGGCGCCGTCACCTTCACCGGCTCCGTCGTCGCGTACCTGAAGCTCTCGGCACGCATCGACTCCCGCCCTCTTACACTGCCCGGCAAGCACATCCTCAACGTCAGCGCCCTCGCCGCCTTCGTCGTGCTCACCGTCGCCTTCGTGGCCCGCCCCGGCATGGGCCTGCTCATCGCCGTCACCCTGATCGCGCTCGCCCTCGGCGCGCACCTGGTCGCCTCCATCGGCGGCGGCGACATGCCGGTGGTCGTCTCCATGCTCAACAGCTACTCCGGTTGGGCCGCTGCGGCCTCCGGTTTCCTGCTCGCCAACAACCTGCTCATCGTCACCGGCGCGCTCGTCGGCTCCTCCGGCGCCTACCTCTCGTACATCATGTGCAAGGCGATGAACCGCTCCTTCCTCTCGGTGATCGCGGGCGGCTTCGGCACCCCGGCGGCGGACGACGACGGCGAGCAGGGCGAACACCGGGAGATCGACGCCGAGGAGACCGCACAGCTGCTGCGCGACGCCTCCTCGGTGATCATCGCGCCCGGCTACGGCATGGCGGTCGCCCAGGCCCAGTACCCGGTGGCCGAGCTGGCGCGCAAGCTGCGCGAGCGGGGCGTGGAGGTGCGCTTCGGCATCCACCCCGTCGCCGGACGGCTGCCCGGACACATGAACGTGCTGCTCGCCGAGGCCAACGTCCCCTACGACATCGTCCTGGAGATGGACGAGATCAACGACGACTTCGCCGCGACCTCGGTCGTCCTCGTCATCGGCGCCAACGACACCGTCAACCCGGCCGCCATCGACAACCCGGCCAGCCCCATCGCCGGCATGCCCGTGCTGCACGTGTGGGAGGCGGCCCATGTGGTGGTCTTCAAGCGGTCCATGGCGGTCGGCTACGCGGGCGTGCAGAACCCGCTGTTCTTCCGCGAGAACACCCAGATGCTCTTCGGGGACGCCAGGCAGCGGGTGGAGGACATCCTGCGCGGCCTCGACGCCCTCGACGCGCCGGTCCCGGAGATGGCCGGCACCTCACGCTGAACCTGCGGAGTGCGACATGTGTCCCGGACGGCACGTCGTCCGGGACACGGAGGGGCCCACCGCACCGCTCAGTCGTCCCTGCCCGTCGATTTGCTCGGCAGGCAGACCTGGCGCGCCCAGAGGCCGAGGAGCGCCATCCCCCCGACCCACAGCGGCACCGGGTCGACGGCCGTCGGCGCCAGCGCGTAACCCAGCGCCGACACCGTGCAGACGGTCAGAGGGATGAACGCCGCGGCTCCCTCCATCCCCGATCGCAGCATCGGCCGACCGACGCCCAGGACACTGGCCCCGCCGGGCACCCAGGGGCTGACGGCGACGATCAGCAGCCCCGCGGTGCCGCAGACGTCGGCCACGTGGGACATCGCCTCGTGGCCCGCCGCGCCCACCCGCGACAGGCGCAGGGTGTCGCCGACCAGCATGAGGAACACCCCGACGATCGCCGTCCACAAGGTGGCCTGCCGATCGCCCTGCACGAGGCGTCGCAGGGCGAGCAGAAAACCGAGGAACACCACTTCCGAAGTCCACAGCACGCCCAGCATCCCCGTCTCCGGCCGCCAGCCGTCACCGGCCCTGCCCAGGAGCACCCATCCCGCCATGAAGACGGCCCCGGCCATGACGGCCCCGTCGAGCAGGCGCCGCAGCCACGCCCGCCACCCCGTACCGGCGTCCGCCGCGACCACCAGACCGGCCAGCCCCAGCCCGACCGTGACCGTCACCCCGGCGACCACCGCCAGACCGGCCCACCCGGCCGCGCCCGGTGCCGGCCGCGGATCGCTCGACAGCGCGACGAGGGAGGCCCGATAGACGGCGCCGGCGGTGGCGGAACCCGCCACCAGGAGCAGCCGGGTACGCACCCGTCCCCGTGTGCCCCCGGCACGGAGCAGGAAGGAGACCGTCAGCACCAAGCAGCCGACGGTCGGTCCGAGGGACAGCGTCATCCATCCTCCCCACGGCCGCCGGATCCCGACACAGACCGTACGGAACGCACTCCGGCACCGAGCGGTGAAGTCAGCTGATTCACTCGTGTTGCGTAAGCCTGGCCCGGTGGCCTTGTGCGGTCGGCCCCGCTTCGTGCGGGTGAAGGCAGGCGACCATCCGGACGTCGACCGCGTGGCGTGCCGTCGGCCGTGGCGCGTGTGGTGTGCCCTGACGTACTCGGGACGACTCACGCGTGAAGGAGACACACGGCATGTTCGGACTGACACAGGCGTTCAGTGGCTTCGCGGTGGACGACCTCGGCGAGGCCCGCCGGTTCTACGGCGAGACCCTCGGGCTGCGGGTGGAGGAGGCCGGGCAGGGGGACATGCGGATGCTGACCCTCACACTCGGCAGCGGCGCGCGGGTCTTCGTCTATCCGAAGGAGACGCACACCCCCGCGACGTTCACGCTGCTCAACTTCCCCGTGGACGACATCGAGGCGGCCGTCGACGAACTGGGGCGGCGCGGCGTGACGTTCGAGCGCTATCCCGAGTTCGACCACGACGACAAGGGCATCGTCCGGACCGGCGACGGCGGCCCCGCGGCGATCGCCTGGTTCACCGACCCCGCCGGGAACGTCCTGTCCGTGCTGCAGGAGAACTGACGACGGCTCCGGTCGAGGCGGGTCCGTGCTTCCCGGCGGGCACGCGTGCTGTGGACACGGCGCGCGTGCCCGCCGCCGTTCAGACCACGTCGAACCGGTCGAGGTTCATCACCTTGTCCCACGCGGCCACGAAGTCACGCACGAACTTGTGCCCCGCGTCCCGCGCCGCGTAGACCTCCGACACGGCTCGCAGCTGGGAGTGCGAGCCGAAGACCAGGTCCACCGCGGTGGCGGTCCACTTGAGTTCGCCCGTGGCGCTGTCCCGGCCCTCGAACACGTTCTCGTCCGACGTCGACGCCTTCCACTGCGTACCCATGTCCAGCAGGTTGACGAAGAAGTCGTTGGTCAGTGCCTCCGGCCGGTCCGTGAAGGCCCCGTGCCGGGAGCCTTTGAAGCCGGTGTCGAGCATCCGCATGCCGCCGACGAGCACCGTCATCTCGGGAGCCGTGAGCGTGAGCAGGTTGGCGCGGTCCAGCAGCAGGGTCTCCGGCGACAGCTTCTCTCCCGCCCGGAGGTAGTTCCGGAACCCGTCGGCCCGGGGTTCGAGCACGGCGAACGAATCCACGTCGGTCTGTTCCTGCGAGGCGTCCGTGCGCCCCGGTGCGAACGGGACGGTGATGTCGTGACCGGCGTTCCTCGCGGCCTGCTCGACGGCCGCGCAGCCGCCGAGGACGATCAGGTCCGCGAGCGAGATCCTGGTGCCGTCGGACCGTGAGCCGGCGAAGTCCTCCCGGACCCGCTCCAGCCGCCGCAGCGTGTCGGCCACCTCGGGCAGTCGGTTGACCTCCCAGTCCCGTTGCGGCGCGAGCCGGATCCGTGCTCCGTTGGCCCCGCCCCGCTTGTCGGTGCCGCGGAAGCTCGCCGCGGACGCCCAGGCGGTGGTGACGAGTTGGGAGAGGGACAGGCCCGAGGCGAGGATCGTGCTCTTCAGAGCGGCGATGTCCGCGTCGGCTACGAGTCCGTGGTCGACCTCGGGGACGGGGTCCTGCCACAGTTGCGGTTCGGGGACCCACGGGCCGAGGTAGCGCGTGACGGGCCCCATGTCACGGTGCAGCAGCTTGTACCACGCCCTGGCGAAGGCGTCGGCGAGCCTGTCCGGGTTCTCGTGGAAGCTCTTCGCGATCGGGCCGTAGACCGGATCCAGCCGCAGCGCGAGGTCCGTCGTCAGCATCATGGGGGCGTGACTCCTCGACGGATCATGGGCGTCGGGGACCGTGCCCCGGGCCGCGGGATCCGTGGGTGTCCACTGCTTGGCGCCGGCCGGGCTCGTCGTCAGCTCCCATTCGTAGCCGAACAGGTTGTCCAGGTACCCGTTGTCCCACCGGGTCGGCGCGGAGGTCCAGGCGCCTTCGAGTCCACTGGTGAGCGCGTCGGCGCCCTTGCCGCTGCCGTACCGGTTGTGCCAGCCGAGCCCCTGCTGCTCGACGGGCGCCGCCTCGGGCTCGGGGCCGATGTGCTCGGGATCGACAGCGCCATGACACTTGCCGAACGTGTGGCCGCCGACGATGAGCGCGACCGTCTCCTCGTCGTTCATCGCCATGCGCCCGAACGTCTCGCGAATGTCCCGGGCGGCGGCCAGCGGATCCGGATTGCCGTTCGGCCCCTCCGGATTGACGTAGATCAAGCCCATCTGCACGGCGCCGAAGGGAGCTGCGAGTTCCCGGTCGCCACGGTAACGCTCGTCCCCGAGCCAGATGTCCTCGGGTCCCCAGAAAATCTCCTCGGGTTCCCAGATGTCCTCTCGCCCGAATCCGAATCCGAACGTCTTGAATCCCATCGATTCCATGGCACAGTTACCGGCGAAAACCAGAAGGTCGGCCCAGGAGATTTTCTGTCCGTACTTCTGCTTCACCGGCCACAACAGTCGGCGCGCCTTGTCCAGACTCGCGTTGTCCGGCCAGCTGTTGAGGGGAGCGAAGCGCTGGGCGCCGCTGCCGCCGCCGCCCCGGCCGTCGGCCATCCGGTACGTGCCCGCCGCGTGCCAGCTCATCCGGATGAAGAGCGGCCCGTAGTGGCCGTAGTCGGCGGGCCACCAGTCCTGCGAGGCCGTCATCACGTCGAAGACGTCCCGCTTCAGCGCGTCGACGTCGAGGGTCGCGAACTCGGCCGCGTAGTCGAAGTCCTCGTCCAGGGGGTTCGAGCGGGGCGAGTGCTGGTGGAGGACTTGAAGGTCCAGCTGATTCGGCCACCAGTCCCGGTTCGTCCTGGGCCGGGTCGGCGTGGGGGTGGGGGAGGCGATTGCCGGGTTTTCGCTTTCGCTGCCGGACACGTCGTCCTTCTTTCTGTCTCGGTGTTTCCGCGCGCCATGCCGAGGAATGTGATGTCGTCCGTATGGTCGCGCACCGCAGACGGCACCGCCACGAAACACGCAGGGCGCAATCGCCTGACAAGCGTGCGAGGAATTCCCCCTTTTCCGTGCACGCTCGCGAGACGGTCGTGCCGTGACCCGAGTCAGCTCCTGACCGGAGTTCCCGTCTTCTCGCGCACCTCCTCGAAGGTGACACCGGGGGCGAGTTCGACGAGCCGGCACCCCTCGTCCGTGATGTCCAGCACGGCGAGGTCGGTGATGATCCGCTGCACCACTCCCTGCCCGGTGAGCGGCAGGGTGCACTCCGCGACGATCTTGTGGGAGCCGTCCTTGGCGACGTGCTCCATGAGGACGATCACCCGCTTGGCGCCGTGGACCAGGTCCATCGCGCCGCCCATGCCCTTCACCATCTTGCCGGGCACCATCCAGTTGGCCAGGTCGCCCGAGGCGGAGACCTGCATGCCCCCGAGCACGGCCGTGTCGATGTGGCCGCCGCGAATCATCCCGAAGCTCTGGGCGGAGTCGAAGAACGACGCCCCGGCGCCTACCGTGACGGTCTCCTTGCCGGCGTTGATCAGGTCGGCGTCGACCTCGGTTTCGGCCGGGTACGGGCCTGTCCCGAGGATGCCGTTCTCGCTGTGCAGCGTGACCCGGACGCCCTCCGGGAGGAAGTTCGGGATGAGCGTCGGCAGGCCGATGCCGAGGTTGACGTACTCGCCGTCACGAAGCTCGCGTGCGGCGCGCGCCGCCATCTCCGGCCGGGTCCAGCCGGTCCGCTGCCCGCTCATGCCGCACTCTCCCGGACGGTCCGCTTCTCGATGTGCTTGGTCTGCGGGCCGGTGTGGACGATCCGCTGGACGTAGATGCCGGGCAGGTGCACCTCGGCGGGGTCGATCGCACCGGGCTCCACGAGTTCCTCGACCTGGGCGACGCACGTCCGTCCCGCCATCGCGGCGAGCGGGTTGAAGTTCATCGTCGCCTTGTTGAAGACGAGGTTGCCGTCGGTGTCGCCGAGCCTCGCGTGGACGAGCGAGAAGTCGGCCACGATGCCCTCCTCCAGGACGTACCGGCGGCCACGGAACTCGCGGACCTCCTTGGGAGGGGAGGCGACCAGGATGTCCCCCGCCCGGCCGTACCGCCAGGGCAGACCGCCCCGGGCGACCGGCGTACCCACGCCCGCCGGGGTGTAGAACGCGGGGATGCCGCAGCCGCCCGCCCGCAGCCGTTCGGCCAGCGTGCCCTGCGGGGTGAGTTCCACCTCCAGTTCTCCGGCGAGGTACTGGCGGGCGAACTCCTTGTTCTCCCCGACGTAGGACGCCGTGACCCGGCGGATCCGGCCGAGGTCGAGGAGGATGCCGAGTCCGATGCCGTCCACACCGCAGTTGTTGGAGAAGACCTCCAGGTCGTCGGCCCCCTGCTCGGCCAGTGCCTGGATCAGCCGGTCCGGTATCCCGGAGAGCCCGAACCCGCCCACGGCCAGCGAGCTGCCCGGGGTGATGTCGGCGACCGCCTCGGCGGCCGACGCGACCGTCTTGCCCATCACGCCGACCGTCGCTTGCCGCTGGTGATCCGGCCGCGGGCCTCGCCGAAGCCGATCCGGGTTCCGTCGGCGCCCGGGGCCGTGGCGGTGAGGACGACCTCGTCGCCGTCCTCCAGGAACGTGCGCGGTCGGCCGTTGACCGTGACGGGCTCCTTGCCGCCCCAGGTCAGTTCGATGAAGGCACCCCGCTGTTCCTTCTCCGGGCCCGAGACGGTGCCGGACGCGAACAGGTCACCGGTGCGCGAGGGAGCGCCGTTGACGGTCTGGTGCGCCAGCATCTGGGCGGGCGACCAGTACATCGCGGAGTACGGCGGCCGGGAGACGACCTGACCGTTCCAGGCGACCGTCAGGTCGACGTCCAGGCCCCACGGCCGGGCCATCCGCAGGTACGGCAGTACGGCCGGCTCCTGCGGCGGGACCGGGACCCGGGCGGCGTCCAGGGCGAGCAGCGGCACCACCCAGGGCGAGATCGTCGAGGCGAACGACTTGCCCAGGTTGGGGCCGAGGGGGACGTACTCCCAGGCCTGGATGTCGCGCGCGGACCAGTCGTTGAAGAGCACCACCCCGAAGATGTGCCGCTCGGCGTCCTCGACGGCGATGGAGTCGCCCATGGCGCTGCCGGTCCCGACGACGAAGCCGAGCTCGGCCTCGATGTCGAGCCGCGTCGAGGGCCCGAAGACGGGCGCCGGGTCCTGGGGCCCCTTGCGCTGCCCGGAGGGCCGGACGATGTCGGTGCCCGAGACGACGACGGACGCCGCCCGGCCGTGATACCCGACGGGCAGGTGTTTCCAGTTCGGCAGCAATGGGTCCGGGTTGTCGGGCCGGAAGAGCCGACCCAGATTCGCGGCGTGGTGCTCGGAGGCGTAGAAGTCGACGTAGTCGGCGACCTCGAACGGCAGGTGCAGGGTGACCGCGCCCAGGTCGTGGACCGCCTCCTCGGGGATGGGGCCACGGAGCCGCTCGGCGATCCCGGCGCGGACCTCGACCCAGCGGTCGTGGCCCTGCGCCATGAAGGCGTTGAGGCTCGGCCGGGCGAAGACGTCGTCGTCGAGCAGCGCGGCCAGATCGATGACGTGGTCGCCGTAGCGGGTCGCCACGCGCGGTGCCCGGCCGGGCACCGAGTAGACGCCGTACGGCAGGTTGGTCAGGCCGACCAGCGAGTCGGCCGGGACGGTCGACAGGGTCGTGCCGGTCATGGGGACACCTCGGTCAGGTCGGCGACGGTCGTGGCGGGCAGCAGTCCCAACCCGGCCGTCTCGACGGCGGGTTCGGCGACGGAGCAGGTGCCGAACGAGCGGAACAGCTCACGGACCTGGGGCGACAGGGCGCGCACCCGCTCGGCGACCCGGTCGCCGTCGCGGTCGGACAGCAGCTCGACCAGCGTCGCCGCCTCGGCGCCCCGCAGAGCGGCGTCGGTGGCCAGGAGCAGGTTGAGGAACCCGTGCTGCTCGAATCCGGTCTCCGGGTCGGTGTTGCGCAGCGCGTGGTGCAGCCCCGCCGTCGCCTTGAACGCGACCCCGGCCCGCGCCGCGGCCAGGACGGCAGCCGCGAGTTCACGCTCGTCGGGGTAGAGGTCGGCGCGTACGCCTCCGGTCCGGAACTTGGCCAGGTAGGGCGTGCCGGCGAGGGCGGCGAGCAGGGCCTCGCGCCGGGAGTCGCGCGGCACCTCGACATAGACAGTGAGAGTGGTGTCGTCGTCGATCGCCTCGGCCAGGGCGGGAACGACCCTGTCGGCGGCGACTTCGTCCGGGACGGTGACCTCCAGCCCGACCAGCCGTACGGCCGGGATCCGGTGCGCGGCGGCGAGAGCCTCGCGGACACCCGGCAGGGGCACGGTCACCGAGAGGTCGAACGACCCTGCGGCGAGGTCCCCGGTCGGCTCGGCGAGCCTGTCGATGTCCTTGGCGGCCAGCACGAACGCCCCGACCAGTCCCGCGTGGGCGCCACGGGTGTGCGCCACGTGGGCCGGGACGGCCTCCTCGACGGGCAGGCTGCCGGGCGGGAAGACCGCCGCGTCGTCGAACAGACCGGCGAGCACCGGGGGGATGCCCGGTGTCGGCGAGGCGCTCATCGGTTCTGCTCCCAGGAGTAGACGTACGTCCCGTCGTCGGTCGCGCGGGCGGCCTCACCGAGCTGGAGGGGACGGAAGGTGTCGACCATGACCGCGAGCTCGTCGAAGAACTCCGCCCCGATCGACCGCTCCATGGCGCCCGGCTGGGGACCGTGGGGGTGGCCGCCCGGATGCAGGGAGATCGAGCCCTGTCCGATCCCGGAGCCCTTGCGGGCCTCGTAGTCCCCGCCGCAGTAGAACATCACCTCGTCGGAGTCGACGTTGGAGTGGTAGTACGGCACCGGGACGGACAGCGGGTGGTAGTCCACCTTGCGCGGTACGAAGTTGCAGATCACGAAGTTGTGGCCCTCGAAGACCTGGTGGGCCGGCGGCGGTTGGTGAACCCGTCCGGTGAGGGGCTCGAAGTCACGGATGTTGAACACGTACGGGTAGAGACAGCCGTCCCAGCCGACGACGTCGAAGGGGTGGTTCGGCAGTGTGTGGACGGTCCCCACGACGCCGCCCGGGCCCCGGTGCTTGATGTACACCTCGGCGTTCTCGCCCTCGACGGACTTCGGGCCCTCCGGGAGGCGGAAGTCGCGCTCGCAGTAGGGCGCGTGTTCGAGGAGTTGGCCGTGCTTGGACAGGTAACGCCGGGCGGGTCCCACATGCGAGTTGGCCTCGATCGCGTAGATCCGTACGTCCCCGTCCCCGTCCCCGTCCCCGTCCCCGTCCCTGTCCCCGTCCGGGACGATCCGGTACGTCGTCGCCCGCGGGACGATCACATAGTCCCCGCCGCCGACCTCCAGGTCACCGAAGACCGTCTCCACGCGTGCGCGCCCGTCCTCGACGTAGAGGCACTCGTCGCCGATCGCGTTGCGGTAGTACGGGCTGACCGTGTCGGCCACGACGTACGCCAGCCGCACGTCCTCGTTGCCCAGCAGCAGTCTGCGGCCGGTCACCGCGTCGACGCCGGGCCTGGCGTCGGTGAACAGCTTGTGCGTGGAGAGATGGCGGGGCACCAGGGGGTGGTTGGGGGTCAGGGACTGGTCGCCGAGGTCCCACACCCGGAACTCCCGGACCGCCGACGGGATGTGCCGGTGGTAGAGCAGCGAGGAGTCCGAGGAGAACCCCTCCTCGCCCATGAGCTCCTCGTAGTAGAGGTTCCCGTCAGGGTCCCGGTGCTGGGTGTGACGCTTCGGCGGGACCGCGCCCGCCCGGTGGTAGTACGGCACGTCTCTCTCCCTTGCGCGCTCAGCGCACATTTTTGTGCGTTGGAAGCGACGGCTTGACGTTAGGTGTGGGGCGACGGCCCAGTCAAGGTGCCGCTCGGGATCCTGGGCACCACTCGCCCGTCTGACGTGCCCTAACGTGGCGCCCGAAGAAGCGCTGTCGGTTTTCTCGGAGGTGTTGATGGCCACCCTGCAAGGTCTGGACCGTGGGCTTCGGGCTCTGGAGCTGGTCTCCCTGACGTCCGAGGGTCTGACCGTGGCGGACCTGGCGGCGCGGCTGGAGATCGACCGGGCCATCGCGTACCGGATCGTGCGGACGCTGGAGGAGCACGGCCTGGTCTCCCGGCAGGGCAAGCGGGTGCGGCTCGGCGCCGGTGCCGCGACGCTGGCGGGACGGTTCCAGCATCAGCTGGTCCTGGCGGCCCAGCCCGTGCTGCAGGAACTCGCCGACGCCACCGGGACCTCCGCCTTTCTGACAGTGGCCCACGGCGCGCGGGAATGCGTTCCGGTCGCGGGTGCGCAGCCGACCGTCCAGCACGGTCCCGTCCAGGTGGGCTACCGCATCGGCGTGCGCCATCCGCTGGAGAGGGGGGCGAACGGCGTCGCCATCCTCGCGCTGCAGCCGCCTGTGCCGGGCGAGCCCGAGGAGGTCGCGCTGGCCCGGGAGCAGGGCTACGGCGTCACCTCGGGGCAGCTTCAGCAGGGTGCCACCGGGATCGCGGCGGGCTTCGAGGTCGCGGGTGCGGCGGGCGCCTCGGTCGGGGTCGTGGCCATGCACACGTTCGACATCGAACCGGTCGCCGCACGGGTGAAGGAGGCGGCCTCCCGGCTGGCGTCACTCGGCAACGCCTGATCCCGGACCCTTTCTCGACTGGGCAGATTGTATAGGCGAAGCCCGGAGCAGGGAGGCAAACTGAGCAGCTTGAGCAGCCCGAAAGGTGACTCTTGTGCAGGCCCGAGGGGTGGGTGTGTTCTACCGCCACGCGCCGGAAGCAGGCACACCGAAAGGGATGACGCATGAGCATCGAACAGACCCTCACGAGCCAGGAGCGGTTGGCGGAGCTCGACCTCCAGCAGCTCAAGCAGCTGGTCGGGCTCGTGGAGTACGACGCACAGGGCGATCCCTTCCCGGTGACCGGGTGGGACGCGGTGGTCTGGGCGGTGGGCAACGCCACGCAGGCGGCGTCGTTCTTCCAGGCGGTCTTCGGGATGGAGCTGGTCGCCTACTCCGGCCCGGAGACCGGCAACCGCGACCACCACGCGTTCGTGCTCCGCTCCGGAGCCATCCGGTTCGTGCTCAAGGGCGGTGTCGACCCGGAGAGCCCCTTGCTGGACCACCACCGCCGCCACGGTGACGGCGTGATCGACATCGCGCTCGAAGTGCCCGACGTCGACAAGTGCGTCGAGCACGCCCGCGCGCAGGGCGCGACCGTGCTGGAGGAGCCGCACGACACCACCGACGAGCACGGCACTGTCCGTACGGCGGCCATCGCCACCTACGGCGAGACCCGCCACACCCTGGTGGACCGCTCCCGCTACACCGGTCCCTATCTGCCCGGATACGTGGCCCGGACCTCGGGCTACGTGAAGCCCGACAACGAGCCCAAGCGTATTTTCCAGGCACTCGACCACGTGGTGGGCAACGTCGAACTCGGACACATGGACGAGTGGGTCGACTTCTACAACCGCGTCATGGGCTTCACCAACATGGCCGAGTTCATCGGCGACGACATCGCCACCGAGTACTCGGCGCTGATGAGCAAGGTCGTCGCCAGCGGCAACCACCGGGTGAAGTTCCCGCTCAACGAGCCGGCGATCGCGAAGAAGCGCTCGCAGATCGACGAGTACCTCGACTTCTACCGGGGCCCGGGCGCCCAGCACCTCGCCCTCGCCACCAACGACATCCTCAGGACCGTCGACGTCCTGCGGGCCAAGGGCATCGAGTTCCTCGCCACGCCGGAGAGCTACTACACCGACCCGGAACTGCGCGCCCGGATCGGCAAGGTCCGCGTGCCCATCGAGGAACTCGCCTCGCGCGGCATCCTTGTCGACCGTGACGAGGACGGCTACCTGCTGCAGATCTTCACCAAGCCGATCGGCGACCGGCCCACCGTGTTCTTCGAGTTCATCGAACGCCACGGCTCCCTGGGCTTCGGCAAGGGCAACTTCCAGGCCCTGTTCGAGGCGATCGAACGTGAGCAGGAGAAGCGCGGCAACTTCTAGCGACCGGGATCCCCGGAGCACCACACAGGCCACCACCGAGCCCGGGGGTGGCCTGTCGCACGCCGCCCCCGACAGCCTGCGGGGGCGGCGCTCGGCCTCAAGAGCTTCGACACTGGCCGGCCGAGAACGCCGCCGACATCCCGGTGAGCTGACCCGGGCCCCGTGTCCAAGCACCCGCCACTCGCCCCATGCCATCCCGGCAGGCCCGAAGTCCGTTCGGTGAACCATCGCCCGCGCCACGGGTGCCAAGTCGCCTGCCTGCCCGGACTCGGCATGCGGCGGATCGCCGACCTCCACCCCGGCGAGGCCAAGAGCGACGCGAAGGACGCCGCGGTCATCGCCGGTGCCGCCTGGACGATGCCCCACACGCTGCGCTCGCTGGAACCGACCGACGAGATCACCGCCGAACTGACCGTGCTCGTCGGCTTCGACCAGGCCCTCGCGGCCGAGGCCACCCGCACCAGCAACCGGCGGCCTGCTCACCCAGTTCCAACCGCTGCCGCTGCCGCTGCCGCTGCCGCTGCCGCTGCCGCTGCCGCTGCCGCTGCCGCTGCCGCTGCGGCCGCGCCGGATACGCGTTGAGGTCGGGGCCGGCTGGGTCGTCATCCACCAGTCTCGACTTCTCGGTGAGCTGGTCAATGCGACCATGGCGGCGGTCAGACCCGTATAGGGGCCGCGCAGGACGCAGCAACGTGATGGCGCCCAAGCGTTGCGCGCGTCCTGGTGAGGGCGGCGAGCCTGCCGAAGACGTCCCGGGCGGAATCCGCGTAACCGGTGTCGGTGGCGGTCGCGTTGCGCTCTAGCAGACTGATCACGGCCAACGTCGTCGCGGCCCGTACTGTCCCGTCCTCGCGATCGAGAGTGAACGAGGCCATCGCCGATCGGCGCCCGGACAACGGTCTGCGCACCGTCCTCATCTTCCGGGGTCGCTGTCCAGCAGCGGGATCATCAGCTCTACCGCGCGGCGCACGTCGAGCAGAGCCGCCTCGAAATCGACCTCGTCGGGATCGAGCAGCCATTGGTAGGCCGCGCCGCACAGGCCGCTGACCAGGAGCCGCGCGACTCCGTCGGGGGAGACGGCCCGACCGATCGTGCCGTCGTCGATGCCTTGCTGCAGGCTCATCGCCACGTTGCGCCGGAGCGCGCGATGCAACCGCCGGATGCGTTCGCGCAGGGAGGCCACGGAATTGAGCGCCTCGAACATCAGGGCGCAGAGGCCGCGCATCGCGTCGGGGGAGCGGCGGTATCCGTCCAGGACGGAATCGACCACGACGAGAGCGGCGTCGCGTCCGGTCAGCCCGGCTGCCTTGGCGTGGCCCTCCTGGTTCCACCAGGTGAGCGTCACACGCTCGACGAGGGCGTGGAGCAAATTCTCCTTCGAACCGAAGCGCCGGGTGATCAAGCCGTGACTGTAGCCGGCCCGGTCGGCGATCAGTGCCAGGGTCGCGCGTTCATAGCCCACTTCGGCAATGAGCTCCTGCGCGGCGTCGAGGAGTCGCTGTGTGGAGACCTCGGCGCGGGCCTGCTTGGTAACGGGCAGAGCGGGGGGCGGAGGCGGTGAGGAAGCCACGGGTACACCCAAATCTTAGGGAATTTTACTGTCAGCCACTTTCGGCCGCCCCGTCGCGACGCCGGTCGGCCGAAAGTGGCCATCGTCCCATGGTGCTGGGGTGAAAGTTTGTTGCTGGCTAACTACTTTTTTGTTTAACTTCTTTTGCCCTGGATCCCTACCAAGGAGAGCCCTCATGGCCGACCGCCACCCGGCCGTCGTTCTCGGTAACTCCACCCCTGGGCGGGACGCCGAGTTCAACAGTTGGCACCCAAACGCGCACAGTCCGCAGGTCGGCCCGGTCCCCGGCCTCGTCCGCGCCCACCGGTACCGGATGAGCGACCTCCGGTACGACGAGCGGGTCCGGGCCAGGCCGTACCAGTACCTGACACCGTGAGACATCGAGGGCGACTTCGCCGCGGCCCCGGCCGCGCGTCAGGAGGCCCACCGCGCCGACAAGATCGACATGCCGCCGAGAATCCAGCGTTCCATGAGCGCGTTCATCCGCGGCATCCGGATGCCGCTGCGTACGCACTCGATCCCCACATCCTCAAGGACGGTGTCGAACAGGGCGGGGTACTTCCCGTCCCGGTCGCGGATCACGAACCGGGCCCGGCAGCCGGCATCCTCGAGATGCACGACGAGGTTCCTGGCGGCCTACGCCACCCCGGAAGCGGTCGGGTGCGTCGTCGCGCCCAGGACGCGGATGCGCCGACCGACGTGCCCGATCACCGCGAACACCTACAGCCGCGCCCCGACGAGTTTTGGCCAAGGACACCGGTGCTCGACGCACTCGGCGTCATGGGCGGCAGGGGCACCGCCGCCGTCGATCTGCAGGGAGACACCCCGCTGCCCGTATTCGGCGACGTCACGCGTGCCCGGTGACGGGCGGTCTGGGTCTGCTCGAAGCGTCCGTCCCCGCGTTCACCTCCGCGGAGGGGATCGTCGAGGACGTACGGCACTGGGCCTACATACACCGAGGCCGAATGAATCGCAAAGGATGTCCTCAGCGTGGAAAATCTCAAGTGCACAGTCGAAGCTTTGACCGATTGGCTTGCAAAGAATCAATGGGCGGTGGTTGAGGACATCCTCACTGCGGTGTGGCGTGATGGGATTCCGGACAGCCCCCTCAGCAGGGATCCCGCGTTGGTGACGGTGGTGCGATCGGAGACCAAAATGCTTTTCACGCGCACTGTACGAGGGATCAGGGACGAGTTACAGGAGTCGGTCCGGTCCCCCGAGGCGCGGCACATCGCCCGGATTGCAGCACTGCACGAGACACCGCTGAATGACCTGGTCGCCAGTTACCGGATTGCCCACGGGATCGTTCAGGACGCCTTCTTCCAGGCCGCGCACGAGGTGGACGTTCCGGAGGCCGACGTACTGCCCGGCTTACAGCATTGTTGTAGCCGGCTTTCCCATCTGATGGCGTTGGTCACCGAGCTGGTGACGGATGAGTACGCGGAGGCTGTTCGAGCGAGCACGATGGACGAGAACGCGTTACGGCTCCAGGCGGTGCGGACCGTCCTGAACCACGCCGACTCCGCCGCCGAACTCCCCTTCTACGACCTGAACGCCGAGCACGTCGCCGTCGTGGCCTCGGGTGCGGCGGCGAGAACGCTCGCCGAGTTCGCACGCGAACGCGGAGACTCAGCCCTCTCCGTTTTCGTCGACCGCAGCGTGGTGTGGGCGTGGTTCAGCTCGGTGGGGCCGGAACAGGTGCACGAGGCGGTTCTGGAACGCACGCCGCACATCCGGCTGGGAACCAGCGGGCCCAGCAAGGGAGTTCGGGGTTTTCGTCAGGCCCACCGCGAGGCCCGATCCGCCTATCGCGTGTGCGACCAGACCGAGCGCCGGAGCGCGCATTTCTACGAGGTTGCCCCCGAAGTGATCGGCATGGCCGACGTGGACGCCGCACGCAGCCTCGTCCACCGGCACCTCGGCCAACTCGTCGGCGGCGGCAGCAGACACAGCGTGCTGCGCAAGACGCTCGAGGCCTATCTCGCGTCGGGACAGTCCGCGCGCTCCGCCGCCCTCAAGCTGGGGCTGACGGAGCGGACCGTCGCAAACAGACTGCAGGCCGCGCGGGCGCTGCTGCCGCCGCACACGGAACTGTCCTCGCTCGAACTCGCGCTCTCGTTGCGGCTACGGTCCCTGGTGACGGGCCAGTCGTCGGATACATAGCCCGCTCGGCAGCCCGGGCGTACGAGGAATCGGCTCCGTCCCGGTCTGCACCGCGGGCACGTGTCGCACGGGCCGTGCCCGCGAGACCCGGCCCGGGACCGCCGCCGGTCTCGGTCACCTGCAATGGCCTTCCTGAATCGAGAAGATCACGGGCGGATATTTCTCACTGTTGTCATTGTCCGCGAACAGTGCGTGATGGCAGGCTGAATCAACAGGGGAGGCGCCCCGGTATCACTGCGCGGCACCCTGGAG
Source organism: Streptomyces sp. MNU76 (assembly GCF_020982545.1). Classification (GTDB taxonomy): domain Bacteria; phylum Actinomycetota; class Actinomycetes; order Streptomycetales; family Streptomycetaceae; genus Streptomyces. Next base: position 190,464 of record NZ_JAJKLK010000029.1, read on the forward strand.
GCTGCCCCGAAAATGCTTCCCGACCGGTCGGGCGTGAACGGCGTACGGAGACCGGGATCACACGACAGGTATTCCGGCCATCACCCCCAGGATTCGGATACGGCGTACATGACCCCCGACTTGAGCGCGACGATTTTCACCGGACCTCGAATGCCCGCCCATGACTCCCTTCCGGGGATCTCCGCTCCTGTTCCATCCGGGCGATTTCGTGCCGATCGTCCTTTTCCGTGGCTGCGTTGCCGTATCACTCATGACATGTGGATGGGAACATGGCGGACAGGCCTCTGCTGAATCGCGCGCTCGCCGGGCCAGGCACGACGAGCTTCGTTGAGATGTCCGCACTCGCGGCCAGAACCGGACCGGCCGACCTGGGACAGGGATCTGACACGGACGGCCCCGCCGTCATCGCCGAGGCCATCGCCCGCGCGACCAGGGAGGGACGCGGCAACCAGTACCGTCCCAGCCCCGGGCTGCCCGGCCTGCGCCGTGCCATCGCCGAGCACCAACAGCGCCTCTCCGGGCTGCAGTACGACCCGGAGAGCGGGGTGGTCGTATCCAGAGGCGCCATCCAGGCACTGGCGGCGCTTCCGGGGCTCCTGGTGCCCGACGACGAAGTGATCACCCTCGACCCCTGCCACTACTCCTGCGCCGCCTGCATCGCCATGGCCGGAGCCGTCCGCGTCCCGGTCCCCCTGCGCCCGTCGGCGTTCCGGCCCGAACCGGCGGAACTTCACCGGGGCATCACGCCCCGCCCTCGACTGCTGCTGATCATCTCGGACGAGGTGTACGAACACCTGGTGTACGACGGCGCCCGGCACCGACCGAGCGGCTCCCTGCCCGGCATGCGTGAGCGCACGGTGTCCGTCTCGTCCGCCGGGAAGACCTTCTCGTTCACCGGCTGGAAGGTCGGCTGGGTCACCGCGCCGCCGAAGCTCGCCGCGGCCGTGCAGACCGCCAAGCAGTGCCTCACCTTCACTCGGGCGCCTTCCAGCACGCCCTCGCCGAAGCGCTCCGTCCACCTGACCAGTACTTCACCGACTTCCTCGACGCCCTGCGGTTCCGTCGCGACCTGCTCGTCCGGGGCCTGCGGGAGGCGAGACCGGAGGCGTCCCGCCCCGCGGACACGTACGTCGTCACCGCCGACACCACCTCGCTGGGGGACCGCGACGGCCTGGCCTTCTGCCGCTCGCTCTTCCGCTTCGCCTTCTGCAAGCGGGCCGACGTGGTGCAGAGGCCGGCGCACGGCTGAAGGCACTGGCCGGCGGACCCGTCCCACCTTCCGTCATTCCCTGAGCGCGGCTGGGCGCAGTCCGCTCGGACCAGAGGAGGATCATGACCACCCGTCCCGCCCACTCGGCCACGGTGCCCGGGCCCGAGACGTCTTCACCCGATGGCCGGACCCTGTCCGGTCCCGCCGCCTCGCTCACCTGGTCCGACGGGGCCATCAGCATCGTCGACCAGCGGGCGCTGCCGCACGAGATCCGGTGGCTGCGGCTTGAGACGGTGGACGAACTCATCGACGCCATCCGCTCGCTGGCGGTGCGAGGTGCTCCCGCGATCGGACTGGCCGGAGCGCTGGGCGTGGCCCTGTCCGCGCACCGGCACACCGCACCCGGCGGCTCCACGGACGAGGCCGCGGTGCGCGCCGACGCCGCACGGATTGCCACGGCACGGCCCACAGCGGTCAACCTGGCGCAAGCCGTAGCCCGGGTGGCCGAACGTATTCCCGAAGGGCCCGACGTGGTGCTCGACACCGCGCTGCGGGCGATCGACGAGGACATCGCCACCAACCGTGTCTGTGCCGTCAGCGCCGCCGACCTCGTCGCCGGACTGCTGCCGGGCCGGCCGCTGCGCGTGCTCACGCACTGCAACACCGGTCGTCTGGCCACGGCGGCGGGCGGCACCGCTCTCGGCGCCGTCCTGGAACTTGCCGCACGCGGCCGGATCGCCGAGGTGCTGGTGGACGAGACGCGCCCCCTGCTGCAGGGAGCCCGGCTCACGACCTGGGAACTCGAGGAGGCCGGCGTGCCGTACCGGCTGTGCCCCGACTCCGCGGCCGCCGCCGCGATGTCGGGATCCCTGGTGGACTGCGTCCTCGTGGGCGCCGACCGCATCGCGGCGAACGGCGACACCGCCAACAAGATCGGCACCTACGCCCTGGCGGTGGCGGCCGCGAGGCACGGCATCCCGTTCGTCGTCGTGGCGCCGGAATCCTCGTGGGACCCGGAACTGCCGGACGGCTCCGGGATCGTGATAGAGGAGCGCGCGGCGGACGAGGTCACCACGCTGGCCGGGGTCCGGATCGCCCCCGAGGGCGCCCGGGTGTTCAACCCGGCGTTCGACGTGACGCCGCACGAACTGATCACCGCGCTCGTCTCCGAGGTGCGTGTGCTGCGGCCGGAAGCCCCCGCCGCACCGACCACCTCCGCCGCGCCGTCGGCTCTCCCCCCGGACGGCGCGGCCGAGCAGCACCGGGCAGGTGCGGCCGCGGCTCTCGCCGACCAGTCCCGCGATCTCTACCTGCGCGGGTGGATGCCCGGGACGTCCGGCAACCTCTCGGTCCGGCTGCCCGGCCCGTCCTCCCGCGCGCTCATCACCGGCAGCGGCCTGGACAAGGGCGCCCTCAGCCCGCGGGACATGGTGCTGGTGGACACCGTCACCGGGCAGGTCGCCGGACCGGCCGGTGACGGGCCGCGGCCCTCTGCGGAGACGGCTGTCCACACCGCCGTCTACCGGTCCGTCCAGGAGGCGGGCGCCGTCGTGCACGCGCACTGCCCGTACTCCACCGCCCTGGCCCGTCGTGTCGGCGCCGTCGGCCACCTCTCCTGGCTGCCGCTGCGGCACCTGGAACTCCTCAAGGGACTGGGCCTCGCAGACCCCAGCCACACAGCACTGCCCGTGTTCCCCAACTGGCCCGATGTCGCCCGTATCGCCCAGGACGTGGCCGGTCATCTGGCCCAGCACCCCTCTTCGCCGCCGGCGCTGCTCATCGCCGACCACGGCATCACGGTCTGGGGAAGCGACCTGGTACAGGCGCGCAACCGGCTGGAGTGTGTCGAGGCCATGTGCCAACTGCTGCTGCTCACCGGCGAGTCGGACCCGATCCGCCTGGCCGCATGACGCCTCCCGGAAAGGAATCACCTCCGTGACCCTGCTCCAGATCATGCCCGAGGACGCACCCGAGAACGTGCTGCTGCGTACCCGCGACGAAGCGGACATCGTCCGCGAACTCGCCCCCCACGGCGTCACGTTACGACGCTTGCCGCTGCGCACCGACGACATCCCCTCCCTCGACGACCAGGCCCTGCTGGACCTCTACCGCGAAGAGATCGAGGAGGTGTGCGCCCGGGACTCGATGAAACTCGTCGACGTGGCCCGGCTGCACCCGGCCCCGACCGAGGAGTGGCGCGAGCGCGCCGCGAAGGCCAGGTCCACGTTCCTCGAGGAGCACCTGCACAGCGAGGACGAGGTCCGCTTCTTCGCCCACGGCCGCGGCCTGTTCACCCTGCACCTGGACGACCGGGTCTTCGCCGTGCTGTGCGAGGCCGGCGATCTGCTGTCGGTGCCGGCTGGTGTCCGCCACTGGTTCGACATGGGCGAGCACCCCGATTTCGCTGCCATCCGCTTCTTCCAGGAGGAGGACGGCTGGGTCGGCGACTTCACCGGCGTGCCGATCGCCGGCGGTTTCCCCGGGCTGGACGACCTCACCGGGTCCGGCCTGTGAACGCTCTTCGCACGCATGCGGTGGTCCTCGACATCGAAGGCACCACCGGGTCCCTGACGCATGTACGTGACGTGCTCTTCCCGTACGCCCGCAAGCGCCTGGCGGACTGGTTCCGGCGCCACCGTGACGACCCCCGGCTGGCGGCCCTGCTGGACGCCGTACGCAAGGAGGCGGGCCGTCCGGAGCTGGATGCGGCGGGCGCTCTGTCGGCGCTGGCCGCATGGTCGGACGCGGATGTCAAGGCGGCCCCGCTCAAGACGGTCCAGGGATGGATCTGGGCCGAGGGGTACGCGAAGGGCGACCTGCACGGGCACGTCTACCCCGAGGTGCCCAGCATGCTGCGCCGGTGGCGGGCGGGCGGTATCCGCGTCTTCACCTACTCGTCGGGCTCCGCCGAGGCCCAGCTGGACTGGTTCGGCCACACTGTGTACGGCGACCTGACCGGGCTGCTGGACGAACGGTTCGACCTGGAGAACGCGGGTGCGAAGAACGATCCCGACTCCTATCGGCGGATCGGCCGTGTGATCGGTGGCTCCGGCCTGCCGCCCGTCTTCCTCAGCGACACGGCGTACGAACTCGACGCGGCGACGGCCGCGGGCTGGACCGCCGTCGGCGTGCGCAGGGACCACGACCCCCGCGGACCCGAGGTACCCGGTCACTTGACGGTGCCGGCCCTCGACCAGCTCTGTCTGCGGTCGCCCCACGCTGCCGCCGGTGGCCCCAACGGAAACGTCGGAGAGGTGTTCTTCTCATGAGCGCAGCACAGCGGTCCGCCGTCTCGGCCGAGATCGGGGTGATCGGCGGCACCGGCTTCTACGAGTTGCTGTCGGATGCCACCGAGGTCACGGTCAGCACCCCCTACGGCGACCCGACGGACACGCTGACCGTGGGCACGGTGGGCGAACGCCGGGTCGCGTTCGTGCCCCGGCACGGCCGCGGCCACGGCCACCCCCCTCACCGCATCAACTACCGTGCGAACCTCTGGGCGTTGCGGTCGATCGGCGTCCGGCAGATCCTCGCCCCGTGCGCCGTCGGCTCGCTCCGCCGCGATCTCCCGCCCGGCAGTGTCGTCGTCCCCGACCAGGTGGTCGACCGAACCAGCGGCCGGAAGGGGACCTTCTTCGACGACCGCGTCGCGCACGTGTCCTTCGCGGACCCGTACTGCGACGCGGGCCGCTCGGCGGTCCTGAAGGCGGCCACCGACTGCGGGGGCGAACCGGTCACCGACGGCGGCACGATGGTCGTCATCGAGGGCCCGCGCTTCTCCAGCCGCGCCGAGTCCCGCTGGTACGCGGCGGCTGGCTGGTCCATGGTGAACATGACCGGCATGCCCGAGGCCGCCCTGGCCCGAGAGCTCGCCCTGTGCTACACCTCGGTAGCCCTGGTCACCGACATGGACGCGGGCGTCGACTCCGAGGAGAGCGTGGCCCAGGAGGACGTCTACGAGGTCTTCGCCCGCAACATCGAGCGACTGCGCGGTCTCGTCCTGAGCACCGTGACCCGGCTCCCCGAGGACCGCGCCTGCCGCTGTGCGCAGGAACTGGACGCGGTGGACGCACTCTTCGCTCCGCCCGCCGCATGACCCCACCCCGCCCGCGGGTCCCGGTGACGCGGTGCGGGGAGAAACGCGGGGAGAACAGACGCACCCCGGTGTCCTCGTCGCGGTGACGACGACACCGGGGTGCAGCCCGGTGTACGGGCGACCGCCCGCCGGGAGGACTCGGGGGCCGCCGGACGCGGGCAGGTGGAAGTCAGACGAGCTGGCTGTGCGGATCCGGCGAGCGGTCCGCCGACGAGGGCCGGTGCCAGCCACGCCGGTAATGGATCAGGGGTGGTGCGCCGGTGAGCGACACGGTCTCCAGCCGGCCGACGAGGATGCTGTGGTCGCCTCCCGGCAGAACGTGCTCCCGCGCGCAGAGGAACCTGGCCGACGCGCCGGGCACGCCGGGCACGCCCCCCTCCAGAGGAACGAGATCGGCTTCCGCCGCGGCCCGCTCGTGCCGCGCGAAGGCGATCGCCACGTCGGTCTGTTCGTCGGTCAGGACGTTGATCAGGAAGTGGCCTGCCGCTGCGAACACGTCATGAGTGCTCCCGGTCCGGTTCATGCAGACCAGGAGCAGGGGCGGTTCCGCGGACAGGCTGCAGACCGCGCTCGCGGTGAACGCACGCGGCTTTCCGTCGTCCCCCGTGGCGGTGACCACGGTCACCGGAGAGGCAAGGTGGGACATCGCCTCCCGGAAAACCTCCGCGGTCACGGCCGTCGCGGGCGCGGTGGGGCCGTCACCGAGCAGGACGGAACGCATCCGCTCCGCGATGCCGACCGCCCGGCCGTCCCCCGTGTGCGGTCCGCCGCCCACCTTCAGCCGCGTGACCGGGCCCATGGTGAGCCTGGCCCACAGCTCCGCGTCCCGTTCCGCGTCGCCGGCCTCCTCGTCACCGGTGAACATCGTGACCGGGCAGCCGAGCGGCAGAGCCCGGTCCGCCTCGCCGTACCGGCCGTACCACTGCCGGTCCCCGCGGGTCCGTGGGTCGGCGCGGGAGCGGTCGTCGTCGAACTCCAGGAACTCCTCCGGCACGCAGACCGCCCCCACCAGGGCTGCCAGGAACGTGAGGTCGGGGCGCGTTCGCTCCCCCGCGCTTCCGTCCTGGCCGCACCGGCCCGACGGCCGGGCTCCGGCGGACACGAACATGTGGCGCGGAGACCGGTGCCCCGCCCCCACGAGCCGGCGCGCCGCCTCGTACCCGATCAGACCGCCCCTGCCGCAGCCGTAGACGGCATAGGGAGCGTCACCGACCTGCCGCGGAAGGCGGTCGACGACGATGTCGACTGCCTCGGCGAACTTCCTGTACGACCTGTCGTCCTCCCGGTCTCCGGGGCCGCCCGGTTCGATCGTGACGATCTCGACCTCTGGGCCCAGCACCGCCGTCAGCAAGCTCAGGGAATGATCCGGCTCATCTCCGCAGGGAATGCAGCAAAGCTTCATATGCACGTCCGAAGTGATGTCGGGGGGCAGGGAACGAGTCCGACGCGGCCGTGCCGTCCGCCACCCATGACGGCGGACGGCACGCGCGCGCCCGTGGCCACGGGCGCGCGCGTGCCGTCACGGCATCACGAGGGGCTCGCCGGAGATGAACCGGTCGAGCGGCTCGGCCATGGCGCTCCTGGCCGGAGGGTGGAACGCCATGGCCCGGGCGGACGTGAAGAACATCGTGCTGAAGCCGCTGATCATGTAGGACGTACCACCGAGGAGTTCGGTGGCGTGCGCAGCCACCCGCTCCACGGTCCGCTGTGCCGAGTACCGCACATGCAGTGCGCGGGCCACGCCCAGCGGGTCGTCGCCGCCAGGCGTCGCCGCCCTGGCGACCGCCTCCAGGGAGGCCATGGTGGTCTCCAGGTCACCGACGAGCTCCATCCTCTCGGCGGCGGAACCCCTGCCCTGGTGGAGCACCGCCTCGACCAGGCCGCTGGCCGCGCCGACGTAACTGGCCGACATCAGCAGCTCGAAGACGTGGAACACCGTCGCGAGCGCCGTGTTCAGGGACTGCGGGTCTCCCAGTGACGATATGCAGTCGTCCGGCACGTCGACATCGGTCAGCACGACCTCGCACGTCTCCGAACCGGGCAGCACGGGCGAGTGCCCGAGCGGCCGCACTTCGATGCCTGCGGTGTCGGCCGGGACGATGGCAAGAGCCATCTCCGTCCCTCCCGATTCCGGCGACGTCAGCATGACGCTCGCCGTGAGGTAGTCCATCGACTTCGACAGGCTGCACGGCTTCTTGACGCCGTTGAGACGCCACCCGCCGCCGTGTCGTTCGCCCTTCATCAGGGGTTTGAGAATGCTGGCGGCAGGCTTGCCCTCGCCGAACCCCGACGCGAGGTAGAGGTTGTTCTCGGCGACCGCGCCGAGCAGTTCCTCGGTGGCGGGACACGGCGGCATGGCGATCACCGTGCACACGTGCATGTTCGCCGCGACGGACAGCGACGGTGACCGCGCGCCCAGCACGCGTTGGACGTGCAGTGCGTCCACTAAGGTGGCGTCCAGCCCGCCCAGTCCCTCGGGAACCATGAGAGCCGGCCCGCCGTGCTCGCGGAAGATGGCCAGTCCGGGGGACTTCTCCGATTCCAGCTCGGCCACCGGGACCTCGCGGAGCCGCTGCTCGAGACCGGGGAACAGCCGCTCGACGGTGGCCAGTTCCGGGACCATGAAGTTGATGGACATGTTTCAACCTCTCATCTCACATGGCATCGTCCGACGGTCCGTCGTCGATGAACTCAGTGATGCGCTCGACCAGCCAGTCGGGCTCGTCGAGCGAGACGAAGGCGCGTGAGTGCTCGGCGATCACCACCGAGCTGCGCGGGAAGCACGCCGCCAGCCGCTGTGCGTGCTCGAACGGGAAGAGGGGGTCCTTCCGCGACCACACGACAAGGACGCGGCCCCGGAACCGGTGCAGTTCCCCGGCCACCGCGCGAGTGACCTCGGGTCGCAGGCCCCTCAGGAGCTTGGTGAAGTCCCTTTGCACTGCCCGGTCGTGGGGCAGCCCGCCGATCAGCTCCCCGATCGTCGCCGGCGCCACTGTGCTGCGCGCCACGAGCATCATCATCACCCGCTTGACGAGGCCCAGACGCAGGGAGAGTGACACGGCCCGTATGACGCCGGGGACGGCCGCCAGGGCGGGCAGCGGAGCCAGCAGCTTCGGGGGGCAGTTGTCGAAGGCGTCCGAGGGGAGGAGCACCAGACGATCGAACAACCCCGGTTCACGCGCCACGGCGATCTGGGAGATCGCCCCGCCGGTGTCGCTGCCGACGAGCACGACGGGCCCCGGCAGTTTCCGCGCGATCTCGATCACGCGTGCCGCGTGTGCCTCCAGGCTGCAGTCCGCGTCCGGTTCGAGCGGTGTGCGGTGCCCGCCCAGCGGCAGGTCGGGCAGCACCATGTGGAACCGGTCGCGCAGCCCCGTGACGAGCGGGTCCCACACGTGCCCGTTGACCATCAGCCCGTGCACGAAGAGCAGAGTCGGACCCTGTCCCGCGCGCCGTAAGTGGATCGGGCCTCCAGAGGTCTCCACCCGAACCGTCTCGTCCTGCATAACGGACTCCGTCCCTTCGCTCAGCTTTTCAAGGTGAGCACCTCGATGTCGTAGACGAACGCCTTGTCGTCCTGGGTGAGTGACGAACTCAGCATGTCGTCACGGACCAGCCTGGAGCGCGCGTCCTGCGGCACCTGGTGCTTGGCCAGGAAGTTGCGGTAGCACACCCGCCCATCGGGCCTGCCGGCACGCACTATGTGACGCATGATCAGGTCGAACCCTTCCTGGTCGATGCAGCTTGTCACATCGGACAGCGAGAACTTGTCGAGCGAGCCCTCGGGAGTTTTCGCCATGTAGTCGATGAGGTTCTCGGTGATGATCTCGACCTTCGTGCGCGCGGTTCGGATCGCCTCGTAGTTGTCCCGCAACAGGTAGTGCGGCAGCGTCTCGCGGTCCGGGTAGCGCCCCAGGAACGTGAACGCGAGCCAGTGGTTGTCCTTCGCGAGGTGGTTCATGAAGGAGTGGTGGACGCGTTCGAGCACGTAGCCGCCCACAGAGTCCACGTCGATCGTGATGCGGTAGCCGGGGTCGTTCAGCACGGTTTTCAGCACGCGCTCGGAGAACCCGTACCGGACCAGCGACCGCCACAGGACGCCGTCGATCTTGCCCAGGTAGACGGCCCGCTGCTCGTCCAGCGTGCGGGCCGAGAACAGGTCGCGCATGGCGCGGCCGTACAGGACCCGCATCGCCGGGGCGACGACACGCCGGTAGAACTTCTCGTGCCGCCCCGACATCACCAGGCCGCTCTCGACCTCGCCGCGGTGCCGCGAGAAGTAGCGGAACGCGTTGTGGCTGATCTTCCCCTCGAGCTCCGAGAACAATCGCCACCGGTCCGGGCACGGGTCGATACCGAGGAACGCGAGCAGCGTGTCGTACTCGAAGTGCCTGATCGCCGCCAGTTTCACCTCGAGGAGGTAGTTCTGCCCGGGCGCTGTGTCCACCGACACCACCGAACGCGGGTCGTTGGCGACCAGGCTCAGGGTGCGGCAGCCGCTGCCCGTGACGCTCAGTACGTCCTCGCCGGCCGAGACACCCAGAGCCCGCATCTCCGAGTCGGAGTCCTCGTCACACGTGCTGTACAGAATCCACTTCTCCGAGCCCTTCGAGCTCATCATCACCATCCCCATTCGGGATTGACAGGACAGTCCGCCGACGCCCGGCGGTCACGTCACGAAGAAGCCGTCGTTGGCCATGTCCGCCACGCTCAGGTCGAACGCCTTGCCGGTGGTGGCCAGGTCGTCGTCGGTATGTGCGGTACTGAGCAGGAAGCTGTGCAGCTCCGGCATGTACACCCCGTGCCGGCGCATGTAGTAGGCGAGCGCGATGGTGGCCTTGAAGTTGCTGCCGGCCATCCGCTCCCGGTAGACGCCCGCCGATCGGTGGCTGAAGTTGAGCGAGAAGATGGACCCGCGGGCGCTGATCCGGCAGGGTATGTCGCGTTTGCGGGTGCTCTCCGCGAACTCGGTGCGCAGCCTCTGCGTCTTCGCTTCCAACTCCTCGTAGAGGTGCTGGTTGGCCCGCAGGTGGGTGAGGACAGCGGTGCCCGCCCGGCAGGTCATGGAGTTCCCGCTCAGCGTGCCGCCGGCGAACGCCTTCTGCTCGTAGTCGAGGAACGGGTCCTCGGAACTGCGGCACATCTCGACCAGGTCGGCTCGGCCCACCACCGCGCCACAGGGCAGGCCCCCGCCGATGATCTTGCCCAGGCAGGTGAGGTCCGGTTCGATCCCGGCCAGGGTCTGGGCCCCGCCGTACGCCACCCGGAAGCCGGTGACGACCTCGTCGAAGACCAGCGGGACACCCGATTCGGTGCACAGTTTCCGCAGGGCGGCCAGGAACTCCTGGTCGAGGGTGGTCGTCGAACTCGGCATCGGTTCGACGATGACGCAGGCCATGTCATCGAGCCGCTCCCTGAGCCGTTCGAGGCCGCCGATGTCTCCGTACTGGAGCACCAGGGTGCTCCGCACGACGTCCTCGTTCGAGCCGAGGGTGCCCGCGATCGGCTCGGGCGCGTGCTTGTCCCCGGTGAAGCGGAACCACGAACTGACCATTCCCTGGTCCGAGAACCCGTGATAGTGCCCCTCGAACTTCACCACCGTCTTGCGCCTGCGGTACGCCCGGCACAGCCGGATCGCCAGCAGCACCGACTCGGTGCCGGAGTTGCACAGCAGCGCCCGTTGTGCGGAGGGGAACGCCTCGACGAGTGTCTCGGCCAGCTCGACCTCGGGCTCGTTGCCGATGCCGTTGAGCAGGCCGGCCGCGATACCCGAGCTGATCGCCTCGTTCACCACCGGGTGGGAATAGCCCAGGATGTGCGGACCGTACCCGCCGGAGAGGTCGACGTACTCGTTGCCGTCGAGGTCGCGGATCCGCCCGCCCTGCGCCTCCTTGACGAAGACAGGGTAGGTGCTGGGGAAGAAGTAGCGGTGGATATGGGTGGGCGCGACGAGCGAGCGGTTCGCACGGTCCCTCATCTCGAGGGAGCTCGGGATCTGGTTCCTGAACTGCGCGTCGAACCGCTCACGGACCTCCTTGCTCATGTAGGGGGAGTATCGGTCCGTGAACTTGCGGGCGTTGTCCCAGATGTTGATGTCCGGGTCGAGCTGAGTGGCGAAACCCTCGCAGGACAGGAACACGAGCTCGACCTTGGTGAAACTCGTGGTGTACCGGGCACCGTACTTCCGCAGGATGGTGCTGACGTCACGGAAGTAGCTGATCGTCGACCAGCGGTTGGAGACGGTGTCGAAGTGGTGCTCCAGCGCCGCCACGAGCTCCTTGCGGTATTCGTCCCAGCGCTCGGTGAGATTCTCCTTGCCGGTGACGAAGTGAGCGGTGAACCGCTCCACCGCGATGTCCCACTCCTTGCGGGTGCACGCGTAGTAGAAGGACGACAGGCCCCACTTCTCGTCCTCGCTGAGCTCGACGGTGATCCCGTAGTCGAGCAGGATCAGCTCGCCCTGCTCGGAGAACAGGATGTTGCCCGGGTGCGGATCACCGTGGGACAGGCCGTGCATGTACAGCATGGTGTAGATCGTGTCCTGCAGACGCCGGGCCAGTTGTGCGGTCGGCATATGCACCCGGTGGGCCTCGTTCCCGCGGATGCCATCCATGAACTCCATGGTGAGCATGCGGGGCGTGACGAAGTCCGGTATCACCTGCGGCACCCGCACGTAGGGGTGGCCCTGGAAGTTGCGGTACACCGTCTTCTGCCGGGCCGCCTCCTGGAGCATGTCGGCCTGCGAGCGGAACAGCTTGGCGACCTCGGTGAAACGACGGACGCCGTCGGACTCGGCGACGGCCGGGATCATCCTCTCCGCCAGGCGGACCCCCCTGCCCATCAGCCGCAGATTCTGGTCGATGTGCTCGGGCACCCCGTCCTTCACCAGCTTCACGGCAACCTGCCGGCCGTCGAGCAGCCGGGCCCGGTGGACCTGGGCGACCGAGCCGCTGGCGACCGGTTCGGGGTCGAACTCGCGGAAGACGCTGTTCATCGGGGCGCGCAGCTCTCGCTCGACCACGGCCCGCGTGGTGGCCGCGTCCATGCGGGGAGCGTCGTCCTGGAGCGTGCGCAGGGTCTCCACCCACTCGCCGGGCACCAGGTCGGACCTGGTGGCGAGCAGTTGGCCCATCTTCATGTAGATCGGGCCCGCCTGGACCAGACAGTCCAGCAGCCGCTCGGCTTCCTCGGCCTTGAGATCCTCGCGTGGGTTCCGCAGACGGGACGCGGAGTATCCGAGGAGATGGCCCAGCACGTTGGTGACGGGTTTCATCGGCATATTGGCCATGGTGCTGTTCGTCCTCCAGGTCAGTACACGAAGGAGAAGGCGCTGAACGACATACCTGCGCTGCCGACCCATCCGACCGCGCGGTCACCGCGCTTGAGGCGTCCCTCGTTCACCGCGGTCGCGATGGCGGTCGGTACGGAGGCCGAGACGATGTTTCCGGTGTTCTGGAAGACGTGGAAGATCTTGTCGCCCAGGCCCACGCCGTCGGCCATCTCCTGCCAGAACCGCTTCGCGGAGGCGTGTGTGAACACCGCGGCTGCCTCCTCCTTGGGGGCGTCGAGCCGCTTGAAGACCTCCACGGCCTCGCTCCGGGCGGCCTCGTGCAGTTCGAAACCGAACGACGTGAAGCGGTGGACGCCGTTCCTGGCGATCTTCTCCGAGGGCCGGCTGAAGTCCGCGTAGCCGTCCATGGGGATGTTGCACAGGTCGGCGAGGTCGGGGCGGGAGGAGAATGCGAAGGACCACGGTTCGTGGTCGTCCGCCGTCAGAATGGTCGCGGAGGCGGCCTCGCCGAGGGTGTAGGCGGGGAAGCTCCAGGTGACCGCGTCGGTGTGGGGCAGCGCGAACACGCCCGGGTAGACCGGCCCGGTGGGGCGCATGTTGAACTCCGCGTTGACGAGCATCGCGGTGCGGCACGCTCCCGAGGCGAACAGGCCCTGGGCGATCTGGAGCGCTCTGGTCCAGCTCATGCACGCGTCGAGGACATCGAAGCACTGGGCACGTCGGATGCCGAGCGCCGCGGCGGCGTGGTACGACCCTCCGGGTTCGAGGAAGCCCCTGCCGATGCCGGTGTAGATGACGACGTCGATACTCTCCCGCGTCACCCCTGCCTCGTCGATCGCCTCCTCTGCGGCGCGGACGAGCAGGTCGATGGGGCGCTCCCCCTCGGCGGCCCAGAGGCGGCAGTCCGACCCGGAGTACGCGAGCCAGAAATTGATCTTCCGTAGGGCGTCTTCGATGTCACCCTCGAAGACGCCGGCACTGTGTTCGCGGACGAGGTCGAGGATGTCGTCGTTGGTGACACGGCGCGACGGCAGGGCAGCGGATACGGCGGCGATCCTCATCGGCCCGCCCCCGCGGTGAGGTCGGCGGCGGGGGTTGTCAGACGTGTCACGACGAGCGTGGCCAGCTCGTCGATCGACTCGGACTCCCACATCCACTCGGGGGGCAGGCGTAGCCCCGTCCAGTCCTCCAGGGTCTGGTGCAGTTCCAGCATGTCCACCGAGGAGAACCCATGGGCGGACAGCGGTTCCCGGGCGTCGACGCTGCTCGTCCCTCCACCTGCTTTTCCGGCAATCCAGTGCTCGATGTGTGTACGGCAGTTCTCGTGGAGCGACTGGAGCGCGGAGGTGAAGGCCGGCTGCGCGGCCGGCCCGGGCGTCTCGGCGCCGGACCGGACCGGACCCGCGTCCACGGCACCTGCGTCCACGCCACCTGCGTCCTTGCGGGCCCTGACGACGAGCCGGCCCTCGAGGAAGTCGGCCTTGCAGCGGGTCCGCTGGATCTTGCCGCTGGTGGTCATGGGGACCGTTCCGGTCTCGGCGACCACCACCGTGGCGGCAAGGTCGTGGATGCGCCAGACGGCCTGGCGGACGGCGAGGGCCACGTCCGCGGGGGAACTCTCGTCGCGCCGGGCGCATTCGGCGACCACGACGACGCTCTCCCGGGCCCCTTCGGTGACGCCGAAGGCCGCGGTGTGACCGCGCCGGACGGCGGGGTGACTGTCCTCGACGGTCCGTTCGATGTCCTGAGGGTAGTGGTTGACCCCGTTGACTATGACGACGTCCTTGATCCGTCCGCAGATGTAGAGCTGCCCGTCGTGGATGAACCCCAGGTCTCCCGTCCTGAGGTGGGGGTCGGAGCCCTCGTCCAGGACACGCGCCCGGAAGACGTCATCGCTCTCCTGCGGCCGGCCCCAGTAGCCGTGGGAGACGATGGGGCCGGTGACCCAGACCTCCCCGGCGTGACCGTCGGGAAGACGTTGCCGGGTTTGCGGGTGCACGATGGCGACGCGGGTGTCGGCGACGGTCGTGCCACACGAGACGAGCGGACGCACGACCTTGTCGGCAGGCAGCTCCACCACCGGGCTCCCTGGAGTGGCGGGGCCGAAGGTGCCCCAGGTCAGCGGTTCGTCCGGCATCTTGTTCGTGACCTTCAACGTGGCCTCGGCGAGACCGTAGGAGGGACACAGGACGCCGGGTCGCAGGCCGTGTTCGGCGAACGTCCGCTGGAAGCGCTGCTGGGTGTCGAACTGCACGGGCTCCGCGCCGTTGCCGGCCGTGACCAACGAGCTCAGGTCCAGCCCCGCCCGCTGCTCCTCGGTGGTGCCCTCGACGCAGAGGTCGTAGGCGAAGTTCGGGGCACCGGTGTGCGTACCGCGGTACTGCGAGATGGCGCGCAGCCATCGGACGGGCCTGCGGACGAACGTGGCCGGGGCCATCAGTACGCAGTGGGCGCCGGCGAAGACCGGCAGCAGGATCGAACCGATCTGACCGTAGTCGTGGAAGTGAGGCAGCCACGACACCCAGCGGCTGTCGGCGTCGACCTTCCACGACATCGCCGCCTCGGCGCACTGCGAGACCATGTTGGTGTGGTCGACGACCACACCCTTGGGGGCAGAGGTGGAACCGGAGGTGTACTGCAGGTACGCGACCGTGTCCGGGGCGACATCGTCGAAAGCCGACGCGCAGGTGACGTCGCGCGCCGGCCGGGTGACGTCGTCCGGCGACGCGTCCGTAACCAGCCAGGGCAGGTTCGCCACCCGTGTGTCCTCGCCGAACAGCGACTTCCGGCTCGCGCCCCGCTCCGTGGTGAGCACGGCAGCGGCTTGGCAGTCCCGTGCGATCGCCTCGACCGTCGAAGCGGTGCGGTGCTGCGGTACGTACAGCGGAACGCCGATGATCCGGGCGTACAGGCAGGCGTAGAACGCGACGACGTAGTCGAGGCCCGCCGGGTGGAGCAGCAGAACACGGTCGCCGGGGGAGACGACCGACAGCAGCCGGGCGGCCAGCGCGAGGGCTCGGTCGTGCAGCTCCCCGTAGGTGAGCGTGCCCACCACGTCGAGATCACCCTCAAGAAAGGTGAACGCCGAAACATCCGGGTCGTCTTGGGCGCGCTTCTGTAGAATTCGGACGAAATCGGTTTCCAGCACGAGTTCCACGTGGTGTTACCTCATTCCGACGGTGACGAGTGGACATGCATATCGGCTGCGACCGGCTGAACGTCGCCGCATGCGACGCCCAGCCGGTGAGGCGAGAGGAAAAGCGGACCGGAGACGGAGAGCCACCCGCCGCGGCGGGTCCTTTCGCCTCCTCGCGGTGAACGCCCACATCCGGGGTCGGCTTCTTGACCAACGAGCCTGCCATCACCCGGCGCGCACGGGCAATGACAACAATGCGAAAGATCTTCGGCGTGATCTTCGTAGTCAGGGAATACACCTGCAGAGCGGGCGGCGATCCCTTGGCCACTTCGCCGATATCCTCAACTCGCCTCAGAGACGTTCCGATGCTCAATCTCCCGAGCGCGCGTATTTCCGGTACTGGGAAAAGGACGGTCGGGCGTTTTCCGATTCCTGACCTTGTTCACCCGCGCCCGCCGGTGGCAGGCTACTCGTGCCTCGGGGCCACGCCGTTTTCCGGGCCCGGCTCCATGAGGCACATTCGCCCCGGCGGCGGCCGGTTCGCGCGTCAGTGCATGCCGATCCTGATGAACAGCCTTCACGCACCGCCCGTGCATGGAAAGGACTTGGCCACGGAATCCTGCACGACACAGAACATGACGCAGTTCCGTGTTGCTCCCCCCAGACGCATGTCCTGCCGCCAGTGCCTGAGCCGGCCGTCGAGCCGTGCCGACGAAGACCTCACCGCAGCGGCCGACGCGGCGAGGCCGGGTGGTCCGGCTCTCTGCCGCGGCGTCGCCCCTGACCACCTCCACCGGCACCGGCCACCCCGTCCCCCCGATCCTCAGGACCAGGGAGTCACACTGGTATGACGTACCGATCCCCTCGTGCCGCGGTCCTCACCGGCCTCGGCTCCTGGCTGCCGCCCGACACAGTGACCAATGCGGACCTGGAGGCCACCCTCGACACCAGCGACGAATGGATCCGCAGCCGTACCGGCATCGCGACCCGCCGTCGGGTCTCGCCGGGTGTGTCGACGTCGGACCTCGCCGTGGAGGCCGGCCTCAAAGCCCTGAAGTCCTCCGGTTCCGGAGGGGCCGACGCCGTGGTGCTGGCCACCACTACGCCCGACGAGTTGTGTCCCGCGACGGCGCCGGATGTCGCCTCCCGGCTGGGCCTGTCGGGCGTGGCCGCGTTCGACGTCTCCGCGGTCTGCGCGGGCTTCGTCTACGGGCTGGCCACGGCCGCCGGCCTCGTCGCCACGGGCGTCGCCGACCGGGTTCTGCTCATCGGGGCGGAGGCGTTCAGCACCCTGATAGATCCCGGCGACCGCTCCACCGCAGCCATCTTCGGCGACGGCGCCGGAGCCGTCGTACTGCGCGCCGGCGACCCCGACGAGCCCGGCGCGATCATCTCCCTCGTGCTCGGAAGCGACGGTGGCGGAAACGACCTTCTGAACGTGCCCGCGGGCGGTGCGCGGCGGCGCGTCCCGACCGAGGAGCACTCCCGGTACCTCCGGATGCAGGGGCGCGAGATCTTCCGCTTCGCCGTCCGTCACATGGCGGCCGCCTGCGCCACGGCCGCCGAGCAGGCGGGGTGGCAACTCTCCGACATCGATCGTCTGGTGGCCCACCAGGCCAACGCACGCATCAGCAACGCGCTCGGCGACGCACTGGGCGTCCCGCCCGAGGGCCGCGCCTCGAACATCGAGCACGTGGGCAACACGGCCTCGGCCTCGGTGCCACTGCTGCTCGACGAGGACAACGCGTCCGGTGCCCTGTCCGAGGGCCAGCGGGTGATGATCACCGCGTTCGGCGGCGGACTCGCCTGGGGCGCGGCCACCCTCGTCTGG
Organism: Streptomyces sp. MNU76; assembly: GCF_020982545.1. GTDB lineage: Bacteria > Actinomycetota > Actinomycetes > Streptomycetales > Streptomycetaceae > Streptomyces. The sequence continues at coordinate 208,028 of NZ_JAJKLK010000029.1, forward strand.
CCGTCACTCACCACCGTCGCCTGATCCGGCGGCAAGCCTCCGCCCGCGGCCGGTCGCAGGACGCCGCCCCAGGACTTCCCGGTCGCCCGGTCCCGCCCGGATTCCCCGATGCCACCGACAAGGAGCTGACATGAACGGTTACGACACGCTCAAGAGGATCATCATCGAGGACCTGAAGGTCCCCTCCGATCTCGTGAGTCCGGGAGCCTCCCTGGAGGACGTCGAGTTCGACTCCCTCACCCTGGTGGAGCTGACCGTCATCCTGGAACGAGACCTCGGAGTGGACATCCAGGACCAGGAGTTGCGGGACCTGGCCACCTTGTCCGACATGGGCCGCCTGGTGGAGGACCGGGTTGCCCAGGGCCAGGCATGACGATCCGCGCCGACATCGCGGTCACCGGTCTCGGGCTGGTCACTCCGGCCGGAGTCGGAGTGGAACGCAACTGGTCGGAGGTGTGCCGGGCACGCGGCACCGCGGCGGCCCTCGATCCGGAGCTGGACGGCGTGCCGGTCTCCCTGGCGTGCCGCGTTCCGGACTTCGACGCCGAGGCACTGCTCGGTGGCCGACGGGCCCACCGCCTTGACCGCTTCGTCCAGTTCGCCCTGGTCGCGGCGCATGAGGCCCTGGCCGATTCCGGTCTGGACCCCGCCACCTGGGACGGCGCGCGGGTGGGGGTCGTGCTGGGCAACGCCGGAGCCGGCCTCCAGACCTACGAGGGGCAGCACAGGGTGATGCTCGACCAGAAGCCCCAGCGCGTGACACCCCTGCTGCTCGCCATGTATCTGCCCAACATGATGGCGGGCCAGGTGGCGATCGAGTTCGGTGCCACGGGCCCGAACCTGGTGGTGGCCACGGCGTGCGCCTCCGGGAACACGGCCATAGCCACCGCCTGCGACCTGCTGGCTCTCGGGCGCTGCGACGTGGTCCTCACGGGTGGCAGCGAGGCGATGGTCACCCCCCTGACGATGTCCGGATTCGCGAACATGGGGGCCCTCTCCACGCGGAACGACGCCCCGGAGAGCGCCTCCCGGCCCTTCGACGCCGACCGCGACGGCTTCGTCGCCGGGGAGGGAGCCGGACTGCTCGTCCTGGAGCGCGCCGGGGACGCCCGCGCCCGCGGCGCGCGGATCCGGGCGCGGATCGTCGGGCACGGCTCGACCGCCGACGCCCACCACATCACCGCACCGCACCCGGACGGCCGCGGGCTGGAGCAGGCCATGCGGCTCGCGCTCGCCGACGCCGGCGCCGCCCCCGCGGACGTGTCCTATGTCAACGCGCACGGAACGTCGACTCCGCTGAACGACCTTGCGGAGGCCAGGACACTGCGCCGGGTACTGCCCGCCGGCCCGCTCGTCAGCTCCACCAAGGGCGTCACCGGGCATCTCCTGGGGGCAGCAGGGGCGATCGAGGCCGCCTACACCGTGCTCGCCCTCGAGAACGGCCTGGTCCCGCCCACCGCCAACCTCCGCACACGGGACCCGGAGATCGACATCGACGTCGCGGCCACTCCGATCCGCCACGACATCGAACTGGCACTGAGCAACTCCATGGGATTCGGCGGCCAGAACGCGGTCCTGGCGCTGAGCCGGGCGTGACCGTACCCCGGGCACGGCGGCCGGAACGCGGCTCACGACGCCCCGCGCAGTCCACGCCCGCCTGTTGGTCCGTGAGGAGATCGTGTACCGCGAGGAGATCGTGCACCGCATCGCCTCGGCCAAAGGCCCCCCATCCTGCCCTCCGCCCGCTTCCCGAAGCCCTGTTCCGGCGGGGCCACCGACGTCCCTTCACCTGCGAGGTCACTTCCATGAGACAACCGGTCGCCTTCCCTCAGGACCGCACGTGCCCCTATCACCCGCCCGCCGGCTACGAGCTGCTGTCCCGCCCGCTGTCCCGGATCACTCTCTTCGACGGCAGCGAGGCGTGGCTCGTCACCGGTCATGGCGCGGCCCGTGAACTCTTCGTCGACCAGCGGCTGTCCTCCCGTAGCGACACTCCGGGCTTCCCGATCCCCAGCGCACGCCTCGCCGGATTCCGTGAGGTGGTGCCCGCCCTGATCGGCGTGGACGACCCTGAGCACAGCGCTCAGCGGCGGATGCTGATCCCGGGCTTCACCGCCAAACGTACCGCCGCCCTGCGGCCGCGGATCCAGGAAACGGTCGACCGCCTCCTCGACTCCATGGAGGCGCAGGGCTCGCCCACCGACCTGGTGAGTGCCTTCACGCTGCCCCTGCCGTCCATAGTCCTCTCCGCGCTGCTCGGCGTCCCGTACGCCGACCACGAGTTCTTCGAGGTCCAGTCGCGTCGGTTGCTGCGTAGTACGAATGTCGCCGACGCCGTGGACGCGCGCTTCCAACTGGAGGAGTACCTGGGCAAGTTGATCGACCGCAAACAGCACGAACGCGGCGACGGCATCCTCGACGAGCTGGTCCACAACCAACTGCGCGAGGGCAAGACGGATCGGGAGGAACTGGTCGCCCTGGCCCTGGTCAACCTGGCCGGCGGGCACGAGACGACGGCGAACATGATCTCGCTCTCGACCTTCACACTGCTGCAGCACCCGGAGCGCCTGGCCGAACTCCGTGCCGATCCCGGTCTGCTGCCCGCCGCCGTGGAGGAACTCCTGCGGTTCCTGTCCGTCTCCGACTGGCTGCTGCGGGTGGCGACCGCGGACATCGAGATCGCCGGAGCAACGATCCGGGCCGGCGACGGTGTCGTCTTCTCGACCTCCGTCATCAACCGGGACCCCGAGAAGTTCCCGGACCCGGACACACTCGACTGGGACCGTTCAGCGCGTCAGCACATGGCGTTCGGCTTCGGCACCCACCAGTGCATCGGCTCGAACCTGGCCCGCGCCGAGATGGAGATCGCTCTGCACAGCCTCTTCACCCGCTTCCCCGGACTGCGGCTGGCCGTGCCCGCCGACGAGATTCCTCTCAATCCCGGCGACACGGTCCAGGGGATGCTCGAACTTCCCGTCGCCTGGGGATAGCGAATTCACCGCGATACCGGGGCCCTCGGGCAGGGTGTCGAACGAAAAGGGAGAACTGTCGACGTGGGACAGAACGACATCGCAGAGAGAAACTACGTTCACGGCCACGCGCCTGCGGAGCAGCAGCGTCTCATAGACCAGGCCGCACTGTGGCAGGACAGACTGATACTGGACGGTACGACCCTCGTCCCCGGCACTCGCCTGCTCGAGGTGGGCTGCGGGGTCGGCGCGGTACTGGGCACCCTGGGGCGTGCGTTTCCCGATGTGCAGCTTTCCGGTGTGGACATCGAACCCGCCCAGATCGGTTTCGCTCGCAAGTATCTCGCCGACTGCGGGGTGACCGCAGATCTCCATGTGGCTGACGCCCGGGAGTTGCCGTACGAGAACGCGTCGTTCGATCATGTGTGGATGATGTGGGTGCTCGAGCACATGACCGAGCACGATGCCAAGGCGGCACTGCGCGAGGCACGACGGCTGCTCAGTCCGGGAGGGACGATCACCTGCATCGAGCTCGACTACGCCACCATCAAGGTGGGCCCGCCGACAGCTGGACTGGACGCACTGATGCCCGCGCTGGTCCAGGCGATGCGAACATTCGGCCAGAGCGACGCCGGAACGCAATTGTGGGGCTGGCTGGAAGAGACGGGCTTCTCGGGCATCGACCCCGGCGAGCGGCTGTATTCGTTCCGGGGCGCGGAGGCAGAGCCGATGGCTCGCTATCTTGCCGATTCGGTGGAAGGCGCCATGACCGCCATCACATCGCTTCCGTGCACCCCTGACGAGGAAACCCTGCGCCAAGCGCTGACCGAACTACGCGAATTCGGTGCCGAGTCATGGGTGCGATGCGTCGTCCACAAAGCACAGGGAACCGCCTGACACTCTGTCGTCCGGGACGTGCCACAGAGTGGTCATGTCGTGGGAGCCGTCCTGGGCGGCTCCGTACACGCGGACCGGCTCCGAGACCCGCCAGCGAGGCCCGAGGCCGCGCGTCCTGCTGTTCGGCAGGCCGGGGCGCGTCTCGGCGGCATCGTCGTCACCCATCGTGGTCGGGCCCCGGGAGGAGCGTGCTCGGTGATGCCCTGACGGCGCCCCCTGGTGAGGTGGCACGACCGGCGTCGGATGCGGATTCCCCGGCCGCGGTCGAGGCACCGTCGTCGGTCGGTGGGAGCTTCACCCATTCCCTCTCGGCTTTCTCCTTGCCCCCGTGCCCTGCCGTGTGATCGAGCAGCTGGAGGAGTGAGCGGAATAACCAGGCGTCAGGGCTTGCTGCAAGGGCGTCGCCGGCACTCGCCGGCGGTCACGAAGCGTCCCTCGTACCCGTTCGGGTATCGGTCGGCCGGGCTCCGGACCGTAGGGAGAAGTGGCCGGGAGAAGGAGGAAGGGAACCATGACCGACGAGTTCAACACCTACCCGGCCATCGGCGGGGTGGCGCCCGACCGTTGGGCCAGTGCGCTGCACCTGTTCGACAACGGCGTCGGAGTGCCGCACGAGGAGACCACGGCCGAGCGGTGGGAGCGGGCCCAACTGTTGTTCGACGCGCGCGATTACATCGGTGCCGCGAAGCTGCTCGTCGACGTGGTCGAGGAGGTCCCGGAGCAGACCGGCCCCCGTCTGCTGCTGGCCCGCGCCTACTACCACTCCGCACAACTGCGGCGGGCGGAGGACCAGTTGCGGGTGATCGTCGAGCGCGATCCGGTGGAGCACTACGCCCACCTGATGCTCGGACGCACCCTGCAGCGCCAGGGACGCCGGGGCGAGGCGAAGCCCTGGCTGCGCATGGCCGACGCGTTCGCCGGCGAGTTCCCCGACGGCGAGTGAGCGGCGCGGGACGGACCACTGAGGGGCGGACACCGGGCAACCGGTGACCGCCCCTCACCTGTGTGGCGCTCTGGCAGGGAGTGGTGGTGGAACCCAGCAGCACTACGCCGATCAGGGCGCCGAGGGTCAGAGACCTGCGCGGCTCCGGCCGCGCCCGCGGCGGGACGGACGGACGCTGCTGGTCGTTCCTGCATCGTGAAGCACGGGGACTCGGCGCCGCTCCGGTGGACGACCGTCACCCGCATCGTCCGGTCGCAGACATTGGACAGGTAGACGGTGCGCGTCGACGTTTCGACACTGCGGGTCACGCAGGCCGGTGCCATACCCCCTGTGGCCTGGGCGGGAGCGGCGAGCGCGACCGGCGCGGCGACAGCCGGCGTCGCCACGGCGGAGGCGGCTGCGGTCTTGGCTTTCGAGAACTTGGACATACGGATGTCTCCTTCGGTGTGCCCGTCACGGACTGGCTCGACGGGGTGAGCACCACCCTGGGCGGCCGACCGTGCCGAAACCTTGACAGGAGCTTGAAGCCGCTGGTCACGAGCGCCGTGAGGGCCGGGGCGACGTCGCGGTGGGACGCGCGCGGCACGTGGGCCGTCGGGGCGTCAGGGCATCGGAGCGGCGGACGACGGGGGAGGGGGAGGTGCTGCCGACGGTCGGCGTGCTGCCGCCGCGTAACCGTGCCGGTGTCACTCCCGGGCGCCAGGTAGCGGCCGACCGTCGGCTCAGCTCCCCCGCTCGATCATTGCACAGCGCAAAGGTTGTCGCCAGCGGCCCGGCCCGTTCGGATCGTTCGGACTGCTTCGGATCATTCGAACTACCTTGTCTCGCCGCCCGTTTGGGGAGGGGGCGGCGAGCCAGGCTGGGGACGCGAGCGTCGCGTCGCACCCCCGATCGGCTGCTTGCCCCACACCGGCACGGTCGGCCGCCGTGTCCCCTACTTGGGGGCAACGTCCTTCTCGGCCTCCTGGAAGGTGGAGGCGTCGACGAGCCCGGTGTCCTCCAGGACCTCCATGTGGTCCAGGACGGTCTGGTTGGCCTGACGGGCGTGGCGGCGGACGAGGTCGTTCTGGATGCCAGGGGTTGATTTTGCGCCCCATCGTGACGTGTACCTGTCCAAACTGCGGGTGGGGTGGCACTCTGCGTTGCGCGAGTTCGTCCTCGTCCCCCACCGCACAAGGAGTACGCGTGAGAGACATACGCCGCTCGTCCCGCCCCTCCCGCTCCCCGCGCAGGTCCCGCCACGTCTTCGCGGCACTGCTCGGTGCCGCCGCGCTGCTCGGCACCGGTGTCTTCGCTTCGCCGGCCGGGGCGGCCACGGCCACGGCCGACCCCGCCTCGTTCTGGACCGCCGAACGGATGCGCCAGGCCACCCCGTTGGACCTGCCGACCGTGGACCGGACCCAGGTGAAGGCCCCTCCCCTCCCTCGCCAAGGGCAAGGAGAAGACGGTCACCCCGACCCTCCCGGGCGCCCTGAACGAGGTCGGAGTGCTGGCCTTCCCAACGGCGGTGGTGCCTGGAGGGGGCGGGGCCGTGGTGTCCACGGCCGGGCGGGTGTTCTTCACCTATCAGGGGCGCACGGCCTCGTGTTCCGGCAACGCCGTCACCAGCGCCAACAAGAGCACCGTCATCACCGCCGGGCACTGCGTGAAGCTGGAGGGCGCCTGGCACACCAACTGGGTCTTCGTGCCCGGCTACCACGACGGGCAGGCGCCGTACGGCAGGTGGAGTGCGACGAAGACGCTGGCCACCCCGCAGTGGACCGCGAGCGAGGACATCAACTTCGACATCGGCGCGGCCGTCGTCGCCCCGCTGGACGGGAAGCTGCTGACGGACGTCGTCGGCGGACAGGGGCTGGCCTTCAACACCGGCTACAACCGTGCGATGTACGCCTTCGGCTTCCCCGCCGCCTCACCGTACGACGGGGAGAAGTTCATCTACTGCAGCGGCACCACCAACCGTGACTTCCTGCTCTCCAACGACCACGGCATGAACTGCAACATGACCGGCGGCTCCAGCGGAGGCCCCTGGTTCACCCAGTTCAACGAGGCCACGGGTACCGGCCTGCTGTCGTCGGTGAACAGCTTCAAGTACAACTTCCTGCCCAACCGCATGTACGGGCCGTACTTCGGCACCGAGGCGCAGAACCTCTACCAGACCGCGCAGTCCTCCTGACTTGCGGTCGGGCCACGGGAAGCCGGCCTGAAACTACCGAGAAGCCGGTCTGAGGCCGACAGATGACGTGCTTGCGCGGCACTCGCAACCGCGCAAGCACGTCGGCCCCTGCTCGAGGGGATCCAGGGCCCAGGGCCCTGGGCTTATGGCTCGGGGCCAATGGCTCAGAGGTCGTCTTCTCCTGCAACTTTCTCCCGCGCATCCTCGCTCTCCGGTCCTGCGAGCCATCCCGGCTTCCGGCTCCGGGTAGATTCCCTGCTCGCCGCCCGCCCGGTAAATCAACTCCGTCCGCTTCATTGACATCTCGCTCAGAAGTCCTAGCTTTGGGAGCGCTCCCATCACAGCCTTGCAACTGGAAGGAGTCCCCCCACATGCGCAACAGGAGTCCGTTAACCGGGCGTTCGCAGGCGTCCATCCGCCGGTCTCTCCAGGCGCTCGTCATGCTGTTCGCCGTGACCGTCGGCGCCCTCGCCTGGTCGACCCCCGCCCAGGCTCACGGCACCGTCGTCGGCCCCGCCACCCGTGCGTACCAGTGCTGGAAGACGTGGGGCAACAACCACACGAACCCGGCCATGCAGACCCAGGACCCCATGTGTTGGCAGGCATTCCAGGCCAACTCCGACACCATGTGGAACTGGATGAGCGCGCTCCGCGACGGCCTCGGAGGTCAGTTCCAGGCACGGACCCCCGACGGGACGCTCTGCAGCAACAACCTCTCGAGGAACGCCAGCCTGGACAGGCCCGGATCGTGGAAGACCACCACCATCGGCAACAACTTCTCGGTCCAGCTGTACGACCAGGCGTCCCACGGTGCCGACTACTTCAAGGTCTACGTGAGCAAGCAGGGCTTCAACCCCAAGACCCAGACCCTGGGCTGGGGCAACCTCGACTTCATCACGCAGACCGGCCGCTTCGCCCCGGCGCAGAACATCACGTTCCCCGTCCAGACCTCCGGCTACACCGGACACCACATCGTGTTCGTGATCTGGCAGGCCTCGCACCTCGACCAGGCCTACATGTGGTGCAGCGACGTGAACTTCGGCTGAGCCGTAACGCGCCGCACGCGGCACCGGTTTCTGCCGGGCGCCGGTAACCCACCGCCCGGCCGACCGTGCCCCGTCGGGGCAGGGGCCCCATGTGGTCACCCTGCCCCGACGGCTTCGTCTCGCTTGAGGTCGTAGGTGGCGGAGCGGTGATCGATCTTCACGGGGACAGCCAGGGCAGCATCCTCCCGGCCCGGAGAGGCGTCGACTGGTGGGCCGCCGAAACGGCGGTCAGCCCGCCGGAGGCGTACGTAGGTGTGTCAGCGCAGCCGGCGTACGCGCAGCACGAGGTCGTCCGTGTGGTGTGCGCCGGCGCCGCCGTCAGGTGCGAGGCGGGGGCGTCGCTCGTCGACCTCCACTTCCCAGTCGTCGTCGAGGAGTTCGGTGACCAGCGAGGGCCAGACGTAGTCGGCCGGATCGAAGCCGCTCTCGTGCGCCTGACGGGTCTCCATACCGGCGTGGTGGACGAGGAGCAGTACGCCGCCGGGTGCGACTGCGGCGAGGAGGGCTCGCTCGGCGGCGGCATCGGGGGTGCGCAGGAGAGCCGGGTACTGTGCCGAGACGAGGTCGAAGGAGGCCGGCACGAGTGAGGCCCGGGTGAGCTCGGCGTGTATCCAGTGGATGGTGAGGCCGGCGTCACGGGCGTGTCCGGCCGCGCGTTCCAGGGCCACGCCCGAGACTTCGAGCGCGGTGACGCCCCAGCCGCGGCGGGCGAGCCAGAGGGCATCGGCGCCCTCGCCGCAGCCGACGTCCAGGACGCGTCCGGGTGTGAGCGAGGCGGTCTCGGCCACGAGCGCGCCGTTGGGCTGCCCGCTCCACAGCTGTTGCCGGTCGGCGTAGCGGCTGTCCCACTCCGCTCGTACCGCCGGGTCGCCGGTGTATTCGCCTGCGGGCGACGGGGCGTCGAACAGGCTTGGTCCTGCCGCGGTGTTGTCGGTCATGTGCCCCACGCTCGCTCAACGCTTCGCCGACAGACAACCGCAGTTGCCGGTTCGGCAAAGGGAAGGCCGGCGAGTAGGGCGGGGGAGCGGCTGTACCTTGAGTGCCGTGACCCTCGCGGTCGCGGCGGGCATCGACGTCGTGCTGTCCAACTCCCGCGGCCCGGAGACCCTGGCCGACCTCGTGGCGGAGCCGGGGGAGCGGGCCCGCCGCGTCGCGACTCCCGAGCGGACCCGCCCGGGCGGGTGACCGGGTGGTGGTGAGCATCCCGCTGGCCGCCTACCGCACGCTTCCCGCCGCCGCACTGGCGGGCAAGCTCGTGCTCGACCCGATCAACTACTACCCGATGCGCGACGGGCACATCGAGGCCCTCGACTCCGGTAGGGCCACCACCAGCGAACTCGTCCAGGAGCACCTGACCGACGCGAAGCTCGTCAAGGCGTTCAGCAGCGTCGGCGACCACTACATCCTCATCCTCGCCCGCCCCACAGGCGCCGCCGACCGCCCCGTCCTGCCCATCGCCGGCACGACCCTGAGGCCACGGCGAGGGCCGCCGAGCTGATCAGCCGGCTGGGCTTCGACACCGTCGACGCCGGCGCCCTGGCCGACAGCCGGCGCCTTGCGCCGGAGACCGACCCGTACGCGCTGCCGTACTCCGCCGACCCCGGCGTCGTGCAGGCCTTCTGGGCCAAGGCGGGCGAGGCCTTCCGCGTCGGCACCCTGTCGCAGACGCCGCCCCCGGTCGAACAGGGCGTCCCGCTGCCCGCGGCACGGCTGCGCACCCTGCTCGGCGACACGCCCCGCAAGCTGACCGCCGACCGAGTACTGGTCTGACGTCTGACAACCGGCATCAGCTGCCACCGGAAGGCCAGTCCTGTCCTCCTGCTGCCCGGATGCGGGTATTGGCGATTTTCAGCCGTGGACTGTTGCTGTGGCCGGTTTAGGTGCATGGTGTGGGTGCGGGAACCGAGCCACCCCCGGGTGAGGTTCCCTCTGCCGGGTCCTGCCGTCGCCGACGGCAGGACCCGCCGCGCCTCCCGGCTCCCCACGGGAGGCCTGCGGTTGCCCGCGCTCTGGTCCGGAGGCTCCCTGGCGCGGGCACAATCGCTCGAAGGTGCGTCCATGGCCCCACCCGCACGGCTCGTACTCAGCGAAACCACGTAACGGTCGCCGAGCGCTGGACAGCGATCCTGCGCCTGCGCGCACGCCTGCGGCGAGCCGAAGCGGACGAGCAGGTCGTGGCCGTCCTCGGGGGACTCCAGAGCTTCCGGCCGGGGTCGCCTGGCCCGAGTGGCCGGGGCGCGGGCCCTTGTCCTTCGTCGCCTCGGTGCGGTGTGCCGCACTGCCCCGGGACGGCCTCTCGGCACAGTTCCCCCAGGACGGGACCCTGCTCTTCTTCTCCTCCGACGGCCAGGTGGACGAGGACGCCTTCGTCTCCGTCGACGACCCCGAGACCTGGGCAGGGGCCCAGGTGCTGTACGTACCGGAGGGCACCCCCGTCGACCCTGCTCGCCCAGTTCGGCGCCGACGGCGACGCGAGGACGACCTGGGGCGACGAGGGCACCCTGTACTGGCTCATCCGCGCTGAAGACCTCGCCGCCCGCCGATTCGACCAGGCCCGGCTCACCGTCCAGAGCTAGGAGGGGTCTTCCCAAACGGCATTGCACCATCGGTGACCGGCATGGATGCTGGCTCGTCGGAGGTATTGCAGATGATCGACGTGGTGTTGCGGCTGTCAGTCCGTGACTTGGTGCACGCGGACCTGGCGTCGTGCGGGTGGGCGGGGTCCGACCACCATCTGGCCAACGTCGCCGAACAGTTGGAACGTGTCCGGACCGGCGAGGTCGACTACCTCGCGGTCTGCCCGGCGACAGACATCCCCGTGGCGAAGGGCGGTGTCGACTACCAGGTCAAGGAAGGGGTCGGCACTCTGTGGCAGCTGGCGGTCCACCCCGCGTTGCGGTCGTGCGGGATCGGCGCGTTCCTCATCGCAGCCGGTGAACGGCGGATCAGGGACCGCGGTCTGCGGCGGGCCGAACTCGGCGTGGAGGAAAGCAACCCCCGGGCCCGCGCGCTGTACGAAAGGCTGGGTTACGTCGCGTACGACCGCCGGCCGGACTCGTGGATCGAGCAAGCCCCTGATGGGTCGTTGCGCCTCTACGAGACGACCTGCACGCTGATGCGGAAGGAACTCACGTAGGTTGCGGCGCCGCCGGCGGAACGGCGGCCGGCCGCCATCGCGGGTTTCCACGGAGGGCGTCACCTCCCGTCCACCTGCGAGAGCCGACCCGTTCCGCTTCGTTCCGGCGCCCCTTGTTGGACATCTGCCCAGTGTGACAGGGTGGTTCAACTCAGTACGATCCGTAACCGGGCCTATCGGATTGGACGGGTCGTGGCGTTGCCCGCTACCCCCACAAGGCGGTCGAGAAGGAAAGCCCCCTGTGTCATTCGCTCATCCGCTTCCCCAACTCGGCCCCGACCCCGAGACCGCCCCAGGGATGTCCGACGACGCACTCGTCGCCGCGCTGCGAATGTCCCGCACCATCGAGGGCACGACTCCCGTCGCCGCGCTGATCGCACGACATGGGCCGGCGGTCTCCGACTACGCGGAGATCTGCGCCTCGGGTTCCCCCGCGCTCTCGCGGGCGATCGCCTCCGCCGCGTTCCGCCAGGTGGTGCGGGAACTCCAGAGGGCCGGGTCCACCAGCGCCCTGCGCCCTCGCCTCCTCGTCACCGTGCGGGAGGCCGCGCGTGCGCGCTCGCAGACGGGCTCCGTCCCTGGGATGTCGTACGACCAGGCCGGGACCACCGACAGCGACAGGTCACCCCATCCAATCGCCGAGAACCGGCTCCTGAGCCACACCGCCTTTTTCCGGCTTCCGAGGACTACGCAGTACGTCCTGTGGCACATGGACGTGGAAGCCGAACCGTCGGCCGTCCCCGCGGCCCTGCTCGGTATCGAAGGGGACATCCCGCCCTTCGAGTTGGACCGGGCACGGGAGCAATGGAGATCGGCGCTGCTGCGCACGCATGTCGAGAACTCGGCCGGGAGAGAGTGCCGGGACTACAGCCGCCTCCTCGACGCACCCTCCCGCAGTGCCGGCTCCACGCTGCCCGAGGTGCAGAGGCACCTGGACCAGTGTTCTTACTGCCGACACACAGCCGAGCAGCTGAGGCTCTGCGCCGGCGAACCGGGCGTTCTCCTGGCGGAAGCGCTCCTCGGCGAAAGCGCGCACCCCTACCTGACCGCGTGCCGGGGACGCCCTGCGCGGACAGCGCCCGTCACCACGGGCACCGCCGGAACCGACACCTCTCCCTCGGACAACGGGCGCACGACACCGAGGCCGACGAGGAAGAGAAGACCTCGCGCCGGCCGTAGAGGCACGAAGCTCGTCGTCGCCGGGATCGCCGCCGGGTCGGCCGCTGTCGCGGCAGTCCTCGTCGTGACCGGAACCTCGTCCGACGAAGCCGCACCTGTCCCGGGGGAGCAGCTGCCCACGCCCACGCCGTCCTCCTCGTCCCCCGCGGCCGCCACCGGCCTCCCCGTCTCCCCGGAGAGCGGCAGACTGCGCAACGCCGGCGCCGACCTGTGCATGGACGTACCCGGATCGCCGCCCGAGCGCGGCGCGGAGGTCACTCTGTCCCCCTGCTCGACCTCCAGTACACAGCGGTGGACCTATCTCCGGAGCGGGCTCCTGCGCAACGTCGCCGAACCGGATCTGTGCCTCGACGCCGGAGGGGACGACGAGGTGCTGGACCTGGAGCTCTGCGACTCCTCGGGCGACCTCTCGTTCGGTCTCCGCTTCGAGTTGAGTCCCGAAGGGCAACTCTTCGCACGGGACGAGGGGAACCTCGTGATCGCCCCGGCCTCGCCCGAGGCCGGCACCATTCTGGTGCCGAGCCCTCGGAACGGGGAGGCGGAACAGCGATGGCTGGTCGAGCCGCTCTCTTGAGCGACCACGCCTCCCGTGCCCGCAGTTGACGTCGGCGCACGCATCGGGTGCGGCTGGGGCTCGATATTCGAGTGAACGTACGGGATGAGTGTGCGTAGGGTGACGGGCGTGGACCCAGCTGACTTCTATACCGGCATCGTCGCAGAGATCTATGGACCGCTGAAGTCCTTCTCTCAGGACCCGGAGCCCTACGCGGCATTCGTCGAACAGGCCGGCGGGCCGGCGTTGGAGCTGGGGTGCGGGGACGGTGATCCCTTGCTGGAACTGCGGCGGCGTGGTCTGGAGGTCGAGGGCGTCGACTCCTCCGGGGACATGCTGGAGCGGCTCCGCGAGCGGGCGGACGAGCAGGGCGTGTCCGTGACCGTGTTTCACCAGCGGATGGAGGCCTTGGAGTTGCCTCGCCGCTACCGGGCGATCTTCCTGGCCGGGCCGACGTTCACCCTGTTGCCCGACGACGCGACCGCACTGGCCGCTCTGCGTCGAATCCGCGCCCACCTCACCGACGACGGCACCGCGCTGGTGCCCCTGTTCGTTCCCGAACCGACCCTCGCCGAACAGATCGGTCACGTGCGCACGGCCACCTCGCCCGACGGCGCCGAACTCCGGGTGTCTGTCGTCGCGGAGGAACGTGACGAGCGGGCCCGGACCCAGACGGCGCAGCTGCGTTACGAACGCCACCACGGCTCCGAGAGCAGTGTGGTGGAGCGCCCGTGGGTCCTGCACTGGTATCCCCGAGATGTGTTTGAGCACCTGGCCGCGGGTGCCGGCCTGACCGCAACCGCGGTCACCGACCAGCAAGGCAAGCCCGCACCCGCAGAAGCCACCAACGTGCACTTCCGACTTCAGCCCGCCGTTTGAGCGTTCCCGCTCCCAGCGGGTTCCCGGCGCTGCTGATGCTCACGTTGTGGCGATGGCGGGCTGACCTGTCGGCCCACGTGGACCCACAGTTGAGCGTCTCGACGTCGTCGCGGGCGTCGCGCATGGCGTCCAGGTGCTGCTTCACCTGGGCCAGTTGTGCGTCGGAGATCCGGGTGGAGGCCAGCGCCGTGGCCGCCGGTTCGAGCGGACTCCGCACCTCCATCAGGTCGAGCAGCGCCCCCGAGTCGCCCTGGAGGAGTTCCACCGCACCACCGAGGCTCTCCAGAAGGAGACTCGGCTGGAGGCTGGTGACATAGGTGCCGTCACCCCGCCTCACCTCCAGCACCCGCGCGACGGCCAGCGCCTTCACCGCCTCCCGCGCCAGATTGCGGGACAGTCCCAGCTGGGCCGCCAGTTCCGGCTCCGGCGGCAGCTTCGAACCCGGAGGGAGGGTGCCGGTCCGGATCAGCTCACGGATCCGTTCGATGGCCTTGTCCGTCAGAGACACCGCGCACCCCTCCCCGCGCGCTTGTTTCGCACACGTCCGATCTGATCAGCCCTCGCGCGCGAAGGTCCTCCCAGAGACTCTCGGGCACGCGACGGCGGTGGAGTTCCACGTTCCGTGCGACCTGGTCCGCGTTCCGCATACCGAGAGTGACGTTGATGATACTGGGGTGCGTGAAGGGGAACGCGATGGCCGCGGCGGGCAGGCTGACGCCGTGGCCTTCGCAGACGTCGGCGATCGCGAGGGCTCGGGCGACGAGTTCCGGCGGGGCGTCCTGGTAGTCGTACTTCATCCCCTCCGCGGGCCGGTCGCGGGAGAGCAGACCGGAGTTGAACACCCCCACCGCGACCACGCTCTTGCCGTGTTCCAGCGCGGCGGGCAGCACGTCGTCCAGCGCCGACTGATCGAGCAGGCTGTAGCGCCCGGCCAGCATGACCACGTCGGCGGCGGTCTCGCGCAGGAAGCGGGCGAGCATCGCCGACTGGTTCATGCCCGCGCCGACGGCTCCGACGACTCCCTGGTCACGCAGGTCCGCGAGCGTCGGCATGGCCTCGTCGACGGCCTGCCGCCAGTGGTCGTCGGGGTCGTGCAGGTACACGACGTCCAGCCGGTCGAGGCCGGTGCGCTCCAGGGTGTCCGCGACGGAGCGCAGCACTCCGTCGCGGCTGAAGTCCCAGCGTCGGCGCAGGTCGTCCCGTACGACGAAGCCCTCGCCGTCGACGCCGCGCGGACGCTCGTTGGGGACCAGCAGACGGCCCACCTTGGAGGAGACGACGTACGCCTCACGCGGACGGTCCCGCAGAGCCGCGCCCAGACGCTGCTCGGAGAGGCCGAGGCCGTAGTGGGGTGCCGTGTCGAAGTACCGGATGCCGGCATCCCAGGCGGCGTCGACCGCGGCGGCCGCGTCGGAGGCGGGGGTGACCCGGTAGTGGTTGCCGATGACCGAGGCTCCGAAGCCGAGTTCGGTGAGTTCCACGCGTGTGGGGTGGGTCTTCCGGCGCTGCAAGACGTTCTCCTCGGGATGTCGATCGGCATGCGGTCAACGTCTGACATGGGCGGAGTCGCCGGCCATGAGCGCCTCGACCTCGGCCAGGGAGGCCATGGACACATCGCCGGGGGTGGTCATGGTGAGCGCGCCGTGGGCGGTGCCGTAGGCGAGGGCACGCTCCAGGCCGGCGCCGGACAGCAGGCCGTGGATCAGCCCGGCGGCGAACGCGTCGCCGGAGCCGATCCGGTCCAGGACGTGCAGTCCCGGCATGCGCGGCCCCGTGACGAAGTCGCTCTCCCGCGACCAGGCGGCCGAGGACCAGTCGTTCACGCCGGCCGACGGCACGTTCCGCAGGGTCGTCGCCAGCACCCTGGCCCCCGGTACCCGGCCCGCCACCTCCGACAGCGCGTCCGCGACCTCGTCGGCCTCGATCCGCACCGCACCGGGGTGCTTCCCGGCCAGGCCCAGAGCCCCCACCACGACGTCGGCGTAGGGGGCGAGCCGCAGGTCGACCTCGCGCGCCAGGTCAGGGCCGCCCCGGCCGGCCCAGAGACTGGGGCGGTAGTTGGGGTCGTAGGAGACGGTGACGCCGTGCCGACGGGCAGCGGCCATCGCCTCCTCCGCCACCTCCGCCGTGGTGTCCGAGAGGCCGGCGAAGACACCCCCGGTGTGGAACCAGCGCACGCCCGGGGTGAAGACCGCGTCCCAGTCGACGGCGCCGGGCCGCAGCTGCGAGATCGCGGTGTGGGCGCGGTCGCTCACCCCCACGGCTCCTCGGATGCCGAAACCCCGCTCGACGAAGTTCAGCCCGTTGCGGGCGGTGCGGCCGATCCCGTCGTCCGGCACCCAGCGGATCAGTGAGGTGTCGACCCCACCCTGGAGGACGAGATCCTCGGTGAGGCGTCCCACCGCGTTGTCCACCAGAACCGTCACCACGGCTGTGCGCAGGCCGAAGCAGCGGCGCAGACCGCGTACGACGTTGTACTCGCCGCCGCCCTCCCACACCTGGAACGTCCGGGTGGTGCGGATCCGGCCCTCACCCGGGTCGAAGCGGAGCATCACCTCGCCCAGGGCCACCACGTCCGGCGCGAGCCCGCTCATGCCGCGCTCCCGACCACGGCCTCGGCCGTCAACCGCCGGATCTCCGCGTAGTCGCCACGCTCCAGGTGGTCGGCGGTGGCCATCCAGGTACCGCCGACCGCGACGACCGCAGCGTGGGACAGATAGCCGGGCAGCTGGGCCGCGCGGATGCCGCCGGTCGGCACGAACCGCGCCTGCGGGAAGGGCGCCGCCAGGGCCCGGAGCATCGACGTACCTCCGAGCGGCTCGGCGGGGAAGAGCTTCACGGTGTCGAGGCCGGCCCGCAGCGCGCGCATCAGCTCGGAGGCGGTGGCGATGCCCGGCACGGCCGGTACCTCCAACTCGGCGCATTTCTCCAGGACCTCGTCGTCCAGGCCGGGTGACACGACGAAGCGGGCTCCGGCCTCGACGGCTCGCTCCGCCTGCTCGGCACTGAGGACGGTGCCGGCTCCGACGGTCAGTTCACCGTGGGCCGCCATCGCTTTCACGACCTGCACGGCGTCCGGGGCGCGGAAGGTGACCTCGGCGCACCGCGCCCCGCCCGCCGCCAGGCACTCGGCGAGCGGGGCGGCCATCGCGGCGGACGGCACGGTCAGCACCGGCAGGATGCGGGCGCCGGCGAGCACGGAGGACAGATCGGCGGTCATCGGCCCAGCCATCCGCCGTCGACGGGCAGCACGGTGCCGTGGGCGTAGGCGGCGGCGTCCGAGGCGAGGAACACGCTGGCCCCTGCCAGGTCGTCGGCCGTGCCCCAGCGTCCGGCCGGGATGCGGTCGAGGATGGCCCGGCTGCGGGTGGGATCGTCCCGCAAAGCCTGGGTCCGCCGAGGACTTCGACCGCCGTCTGCACACCGCCCGCCGCGCCGGAGACCTCGAAAGCGACGTCCGCGCCCGCGTCGCCGGTCCACTTCCGGACCAGCGTCGGTATCTCGTCCTCGGACGGGTTCCAGACCGTCAGCCCCAACTCCTCGGCGAGCCGCCGCCGGTGGGCGCTCGGCTCCACGACCCGGACCTCGGCGCCCGTCGCCCGGGCGACCAGCGCGATCAGGACGCCGACGGGCCCGCCGCCGACGACCACGGCCTTCTCGCCCGCGCTGACCTTCGCCCGGCCCACGTCGTGCACGGCGACCGCCGTCGGTTCGACGAGTGCGGCCCGGTCCAACGGCAGGGAGTCGGGCAACCGGACGAGGGTGGAGGCCGGCACGGTCCAGCGCTGCTGCATCGCGCCGGGGGAGTCGATGCCGATGAAGTCCAGGTGCTGACACACGTGCCGGTGGCCGGCGCGGCAGGCGGGGCAGGTGCCGTCCCAGCGCAGCGGCATCACGGTCACCGCGTCACCGGGCCGCCAACCCTCCACGCCCGGCCCGACCCGGACGACTCGTCCGGACATCTCGTGCCCGAGGACGGCGGGCGTACGCACCCGGGCGTCCATGTCGCCGTGGAACATGTGCAGGTCGGTGCCGCAGATGCCGACGTAGGCGGGGGCCAGCTCGACCTCGCCGGGGCCCGGTGACGCGTCGAGCGCGGGGGCGGTGTCGAGGGTGCGGGCGGCGGTGTAGCGGACGGCGAGTGTCATCGTGTTCTCAGGGTCCCTTCAGCGCGGACGCCGATGGTCAGCAGCAGGTTGGCGTAGGTGCGGATGTCGGCGGTGACGATCGCCAGTGCCAGGTCGGGCGAGCGGGCGGCGTCGTAGAACTCGAAGCGGCCGAGGGGCTGGACCGGCGCCGGTGCGAGCAGAGAGCGGTACTCGGTGACGGCCGGCGGTTCCGGTTCGTCCTCCGGTGGCACCATCACCTGGGCCGACTCCACGGGCACGGCGCGCAGCAGGACCTGGAGCACGGTGGTGACGTCGAGCAGACCGGGGGTCAGGTTGAGGTGGACGGTCCGGGCACGCTCGCCGACGGCGGTGCTCGCGGGATAGTGGCCGTCGGCGAGCAGTACGCGGGCGCCGTGGCCGGCTCCGGCCAGGGACCGCAGGATCTCGGGGTGCAGAAGATCGGTCAGGAGCACGCCGGTGCCCTTTCGACAGGGGGCAGGCGGTAGAAGTCGAGAGCGGTCCCGGCGAGGATCGCGTCGGTCTCGTCCGCCGAGCAGCCGGTGAGGAGTTCCTCGACGGTGGCGGCCCACCGGTTCCAGCCGCCGGCGAGGACGCAGACCGGCCAGTCGGAGCCGAACATGAGCCGGTACGGGCCGAAGGCCGAGAGCAGCACGTCCCACACCGGGCGGATGTCGGCGAGGGTCCACTGCTCGTGGTCGGCCTCGGTGATCAGGCCCGACAGCTTGCAGCGCACCTGCGGGTGCCCGGCGAGTCGGCGTACGTCCCGCTCCCAGTCGGCCAGATCCCCGCCGGCGATCGGGGGATTGCCCGCGTGGTCGAGAACCAGGGGCAGTTCGGGCAGGCGTTCAGCCAGGCCGACCGCCTGGGGGACCTGGTGGTCGCGGATCAGCACGTCGTAGCCCAGCCCGCGTTCCCCGATCGTCCTCAGCGCCCGTTCCACGGCCGGTCGTCGCAGCCACCGCGGGTCCTGTTCGTCCTGGACGAGGTGCCGTACGGCGCGCAGGTACGAGCCTCCCGGGCCGGTACACAGTTTGTCGAGGACGTCGCCGATGGCGGGGCCGGTCAGGTCGACCCAGCCGACGACCGCGCCGATCAGCGGGTCCTCGTCGGCGAGGGTGAGCAGGTCGCGTGTCTCGGACGAGGACGGCACGCACTGGACCACCACGGAGCTCTCCAACTGTCGGCCGGCGATCGGCCGGGTCGCGGCCGATCGCAGGTCGTCGGTGTCGAAGGAGCGACGGATGGGCTCGCGACCGGGCACGTCCAGCCACGGCTGCGGCCGGTCGTCCAGGTTCCACACGTGGTGGTGGGCGTCTACGAGTCCCGGCTGCGAGGTGTCAGACACGGGCCGCCCAGACGGGGCCGTCGGGGTAGGCGTACTCCTTGAGGGAGTCGGGGTGCATCTGGGCGCTCAGGCCCGGCAGGGTGGGTGCGAGATAGTGGCCGTCGGCGACACGTACGGGGTCGACGAAGTGCTCGTGCAGGTGGTCGACGTACTCGATGACCCGGTCCTCGGTGGTGCCGGAGACGGCCACGTAGTCGAACATCGACAGGTGCTGCACCATCTCGCACAGGCCGACCCCGCCGGCGTGCGGGCAGACCGGGACGCCGAACTTCGCGGCGAGCAGCAGGATCGCGAGGTTCTCGTTGACGCCGCCGACGCGGGCGGAGTCGATCTGCACGATGTCGACTGCGCCCGCCTGGAGCAGTTGCTTGAAGACGACCCGGTTGGCGATGTGCTCGCCGGTGGCGACCTTGATGGGCCCGACGGCCCTGCGGACGGCGGCGTGGCCGAGGATGTCGTCGGGGGAGGTGGGCTCCTCGATCCAGTACGGGTCGTAGGGGGCCAGCGCCCGCATCCAGTCGATGGCGGGCTGGATGTCCCATCTCTGGTTGGCGTCGACGGCGATGCGGATGGAGTCGCCGACCGTCTCGCGGGCGGTGCGCATCCGCCGTACGTCGTCCTCCAGGGAGGCTCCCACCTTCAGCTTGATCTGGGTGAAGCCGTCGGCGACCGCCTCCCGGGCGAGGCGGGCCAGCTTCTCGTCGGAGTAGCCGAGCCAGCCGGGGGTGGTCGTGTAGGCGGGGTAGCCGCGCTCCAGCAAGTGGTCGATACGCTCCTGCCGCCCCGGTTCCGCGCGCTGGAGGACCTCCAGAGCCTGCTCGGGGGTGAGGGCGTCGCTGAGCCAGCGGAAGTCGACCTGCGAGACCAGTTCCTCGGGGGACATCTCGCCGAGGAAGCGCCACACGGGCTTGCCCGCGCGCTTGGCCGCGAGGTCCCAGGCGGCGTTGACGACCGCGCCGGTCGCCATGTGGATGGCGCCCTTCTCCGGTCCCAGCCAGCGCAGTTGGGGATCGTGGACCAGCGAGCGGGAGAACCCGCCGAGGTCACCGCAGACCTCGTCGACGGACAGGCCCACCACATGGGGGGCGAGGGCCGCGATGGCGGCGGCCTGGACGTCGTTGCCCCGGCCGGTGGTGAAGGCCAGGGCGTGGCCCTCCAGCCCGTCGCCGGCGTCGGTGCGCAGGACGACATAGGCGGCCGAGTAGTCGGGCTCGGGGTTCATCGCGTCCGAGCCGTCGAGGTGCTCGGACGTGGGGAAGCGTACGTCGAGGACGTCCAGGGCGGTGATACGGGCGGAGGGACTCGGGGAGGACATGGCAACTCCTGTGCGAGCGGGGACGGGGCGGTCCCTGCGACGAGATGGGTGACGGCGGGGAGTCCGGCGGCCGTACGGGCGGTGTGCATCCCGCGACGGCCGCCCGGAGTCACTCCTGGACCTTGCCGCCCGTGATGCGCGAGATCATCAACGCGACGAGGATGATCAGGCCGTTGAGGGCGCCGATCCACTGGGCGGGGACGCCGGCCAGGGTGAGCACGTTCTGGATCATGAAGAGCAGCAGGATGCCGCTGAAGGCGCCGAACATGGTGCCCTTGCCGCCGTTGAGGCTGATGCCCCCGATGACGGCGGCGGCGAAGACGGTGAAGATGTAGCCGTTGCCCTGGGCCGAGGCCACCGAGGCGAGCCGTCCTGACAGCATCAGTCCGGCGAGTGCGGCGAGCAGGCTGCCGGTGACGATGACGATCCACAGCACCCGGTCGGTACGGATACCGGCTGCCTTCGCGGCGTCGACGTTGCCGCCGATGGCGTACAGCGAACGCCCGAAGCTGGTCCAGCCGAGGACCACGACGGCGACGGCGAACAGCACCAGACAGAGCCAGATGGAGGCGGGCATCCCGAACCATTGGGCCGTGCCCAGGTAGAGCATCGACTCGGGCAGCTGGAAGAACGTCTGTCCGCCCGAGATACCGGTCAGGACGCCCCGCAGCACGATCAGCATGCCGAGGGTGACGATGAAGCCGTTGAGGCCGAAGCGGATGATCAACAGGGCGTTGATCACGCCCACGAGCACGCCCACGGCGAGGGTGACCGGGATCGACCAGGCTCCCGGCAGGAGCCCGAGGCCGTGTCCGGCGCCCGTGGGGACCACCAGCCAGGCCGCGACGCCGGGTGCCAGGCCCATCGTGGACTCCAGCGACAGGTCCATCTTCTTGACGATCAGGACCATCGTCTGCGCCAGGACCAGCAGGGCGATCTCCGACATGGTCTGCAGGACGTTGACGAGGTTGTCCGCCTGCAGGAAGACCGGATTGACGATCTGGCCCACGATCGCGATGACGACGATGGCGGGGACCAGGGCGAGGTCGCGCATCCGGGCCAGCGGGATCCGGCCGCCGAACAGGCCGGTCCGCCCGGGTCGCGGCTCGCCGGCCTTGGGGGCGGGCGCGTCCGCGAGGACGGTGTCAGGCATCGAGGTCCACTCCTTCCATCGCGGCGACGAGGTCGTGGTCGTGCCAGCCGCGGGCCATCTCCGAGGTGACACGGCCCTGGAACATCACCAGGATCCGGTCGCACATGCGCAGGTCGTCGAGTTCGTCGGAGGCGATGAGCACTCCGGTCCCGGTGTCCGCGGTCTCCTCGACCTTGCCGAGGAGGAACTCCTTGGAGCGCACGTCGACGCCCGCGGTCGGGTTGATCAGGACCAACAGCTTGGGGTCGTCGGCCAGGGCGCGGGCCATGACGACCTTCTGCTGGTTGCCGCCGGACAGGGCGGAGACGGGCAGCTCGGGGCCGGGCGTCTTGATTGCGAGCTTCTCGATCATGCCCTTGGCGAGCGCGTCCCGTCGGCCACGGTCGAGGAAGCCGTTGTCGCCGAGCCGGTGGGGGACGGAGAGCGTGGCGTTGTCCGCGATCGACATGTCGGGGACGAAGCCCTGGTGGTGCCGGTCCTGGGGGACGAATCCCGCGCCCGCGGCGAGCGCGGCGGGGACGCTGCCCGGCCGGGTGGGCGTTCCGGCGATCTCGACCCGGCCGCCGTCGGCGGCCCGCAGCCCCACGACGGTCTCGGCGACCTCGGTACGGCCGCTGCCGGCCGCCCCCGCGAGCCCGACGATCTCCCCGGCGCCCACCCGGAAGGTGACGCCGGAGTAGGTGTCGCCGTTCAGGCCGTTGACGCTCAGGGCCGCGGTCGCGTCGCCGTCCAGGGTGCCGGTTCGTTCCTGGCGCCGGTCCGCCGCCGCCTCGCCGGTCATGGCGGCGACGAGGTCGGTGCGGGGAAATTCCGCGACCGGGGCGGTCACGATGTGCCGGGCGTCCCGGAACACCGTCACCATGTCGCAGATCTCGTACACCTCCTGGAGGTGGTGACTGATGAACAGGAAGGTGACGCCCTGCCGTTGCAGGTCGCGGATCCGGTCGAAGAGCCGGTTGATCGCCGCGCCGTCGAGCTGGGCCGTCGGCTCGTCGAGGATGATGAACCTGGCGCCGAACGACAGGGCGCGGGCGATCTCGACGAACTGCCGCTGCTCCACACCGAGAGCGCCGGCCGACGTCTGCGGATCGACGTTCACCGACCACGCCGACAACAGTTCCTCGGCCCGGCCGCGCACGCGCTGCCAGCTGATCAGCCGGTGCCGTCCGTGGTGGTGCCGGTTCAGGAAGAGGTTCTCCGCGACGGTCAGCGTGGGGATGATCGTCGACTTCTGGTAGACGCAGGCCACGCGGCGCCGCCAGGCGTCGCGGTCGCTGAGCCGGGGAGCCGCCTCGCCGCCGAAGGTCACCGTCCCCTCGTCGGGGGCCTGGAGTCCGGTCAGGACGGAGACCAGGGTCGACTTGCCGGCGCCGTTGCGGCCGACGAGCGCGTGGGTCTCGCCGGGCCTGATGGTGATCCGGGCGCCGTTCAGGGCCACCGTCGGACCGAATCGTTTGACTATGCCCGTCGCCTCGACGACGGCCGGGCCCGCCGGGGCCCGTCCGTCGTCCGCCGGGACGGACGCGGGGGTGACTGCCGCTCGCTCCCCGTCGCTCATCTCAACCACCTTGTGTCCATGGGATGTCGGGCCGCCTGGCGAAGCGTCAGCCGAGGTTGTTGCCCCACAGGGAGGTGCTGTCGCTCTTCACACTGGGCACACCGCCGTAGGTGCCGCCGTCGGCGGTGACGAGCGGGGCGGAGAGCTGGTCCTCCAGCACTCCGTCGCGGACCTTGATGATGGTGCTGTCGTGGTCGGTCTCGCCGGGCGCGAACGTCTTCCCGTCGATCGCGGCCTTGAGGTAGTACAGGGCGTACTTGGCGTACTGGTCGGCCGGCTGCGAGACGGTGGCGTCGATCTTCCCCTCGGCTATGGACTTGAGCTCTTCGGGGATGCCGTCGTTGGAGACGACGAAGACGTGCTTCTTGTCCTTCGGTCCGACCAACAGGCCCTTCTGCTTGAGGACCTGGAGGGTGCCGGACAGGGCGAAGCTGGACTGCATGTAGACGCCCTTGATGTCCGGGTGCTGGGTCAGACGCGTCTGGAGCTTCTGCGCGGCGACCGCGCCGTCCCAGTTGGTGGCCTCACCGAACACGGTGACACCCGGGTAGTTCTTCTTCATGCACTCGTTGAACGCCTCGGTGCGGTCACGGCCGTTGATGGAGTCCAGGCCGCCCTGCAGCATGACGACCTTGCCCTTGCCGCCGAGCTTGGTACCGAGGTACTGACACGCCTTCTCGCCGTACGCGCGGTTGTCGGCCCGCACGACCATGTACACCTTGCCGGTGTCGGGACGGGTGTCCACGGTGACGACCGGGATCTTCTTGGCCTCCAGCTGCGTCAGGGTCGGCGCGACGGCGGCCGTGTCCTGCGGGGCCATCGCCACGCCCTTGACGCCCTGGCTGATGAACGTCTGCGCGTTCGCGGTCAGCTTGGCGACGTCGTTCTGCGAGTTGGTGGTCTTCAGGGAGAGGCCCAGCTCCTTGGCGGCCTCCGGCGTGTACTTGATGTACGAGTTCCAGAAGTCGGTGTCGGAACGCGGGTAGTCGACGCCGACCAGCGGCTTGCCGCTCGTCGTGGACGTGGTCTGCGCGTCCCCGCCACAGGCGGTGAGCAACGCCAGTGCGGACAGGGCGGCAACGGCTGAGCAGACGGCTCTGAGTCTCATCGGGTGTTCCTCGCGCTGAGCGGATGGATGACGTTGCGCGTTTCGCCGTGCGGTGAGAGATGGGATGTTTGTAAGTGACGATGAGGGGGCGTGTCTAGTGGTCGGAAGACGGTACTTACGAAACGCCACTTCAGTGGGCGTTGATCGCTCATCTCTCGCCATTCCGGGCGGCCGACTCATCCCATCAATACCTACCGGTGGTGGTGCCCATGAGGGCCGTAGGTGTCGCCTGCGCCGCACCGAGCACCTGCACACCAACTGGGACTCGGTCGACAAGCACCCGGCGGCCCCCGAGTGGTTCAAGGACGCCTCCACGTCGCCACGTACGGCAGCCCGTCCGCGTGGCTGTACCGCAACTTCATCAACGGGCAGGACGGCCTGGCCGGGGAGCACACGGAGTTCGCGCCCAAGCTGAAGTCGGCCGGTGGGAACTTCGACCCGACGAGTGGGCCAGGCGCTCCGAGAGGCTGTAGATCACCAGGCGCCGGGCTGCGGGGCTGCGGCGAGGCGTGGGGGGCCCCGCACGCCTCCCACTGGCGTCGAAGTCGAAGACGATCCCGGCCCTTACGGGCGCCTCACCCACGGCCAGGCACGCCTCCCAGCCGTTCTTCGCACGGAGCAACGGCGCGACGGCCTCGCGCTGCCGACGTCGCCGCTCAGCAGATGGGAGGTGAACGGGAGGACGACATGGTCACCGCCGGGCAGGGTGCCCACGTTTCCCCCTGCCTCAGATCGAGTTCGAGTTCGAGCCTGCCGCCCTGAGCGGACTCTACGATCGACGAATGGCGATCGAGTACGAGTGGCGCGGCGAATTCGACAACACCGCCCTCAACGCACTGCATGCCGAGGGCTTCGGACACCCGGTCGCTCAGTCCGACTGGCGAGAACGACTTGAACGCCACAGCCTCGGCTGGGTCTGCGCCTGGGAAGACGGCTCGCTGATCGGATTCGTCAACGTGGCCTGGGACGGAGGGGTTCACGCCTTCCTGCTGGACACGGTGGTCGCCCCGCACCGCGAGCGGAGAGGTGTGGGCGGTGCGCTGGTCGCCGCGGCTGCGCGTGAGGCTCGTATCGCGAAGTGCGAGTGGTTGCACGTCGACTTCGAGGAGCACCTTCGTGTCTTCTACGTCGACGCCTGCGGCTTCAAGGAGACGGCGGCCGGACTGATCGCCCTATGACACGGTGGGCCCAACTCTGACCCAGTACGCACCGGGTCAGTCCACCGCGCTGTGCGCATACGTCGGCGCCCGACCGTCGCACTTCCTTTCAACCGCGGCCCTCCCCGCTGGTAGCGGCACAGCCCAGCGGGCGCGATGACGAGCGGAGGAGCGGAGATCCGCCGCGGCTCGACTTCTGCCGTCGCACTCGCAACCGGCGCCACCACGGCAGCGGATCATCCGGCTGCACAGGTGCGTCCGGCAGCGCCGAGAAGACACCTGCCTCCGCGTGCCAGCCGCGGAACACGTTTCGGAACACCTGGTGCGGCTCGTGCGGTAGAGGCCCCCTCGAAGAAGCCACGGTGTTACCCCTCTCTGCTCCGTGACCGTTAACGTGACCGTTAACGGGATTCTGGCGCAGGGGAGCGGAGCCCGTCAACGCCTGCCGCCGGACGGCTCGCCATCCGCGCGGGGTCCAGTGATGCGCGGCAGTCCGGCGATGGCGCGGCGTGTCGGCAGACCTGATTGACTTGGACGCAGGGCGGCACAGGAACTGAAGTGAGTGGGCGGCGTGGCCGGACAGCGGGAAACGGAAGACCAGCGGGCGCGGGGCGCGAGAACGGGTAAGCGTGTGACGCTTCGCGACGTCGCTCAGGCGGCGGGCGTGTCCCATCAGACCGTCTCCCGGGCGATCAACGGCAAGGGGGAGATCGACCCGGCGACTCAGCAACGCGTGCTCGATGTCGCGAGGCAGTTGCGGTACCGGCCCAGCCGGTTCGGCCGAGGGCTGGTCCGCCCCGACGTCGTGTCCGTCGGGCTCGTCGTCCCCGACGTGGTCAACCCCTTCTTCCCGGAGTTCGTGGCAGGAGTGATCGCGGCCGCCGACGAACGCGACTGGCAGGTGCTCGTGGCCAGCACCGAGAACGACCGGTCCCGGGAGCTGTCCCTGGTCCGCTCACTGGGCCAACAGGTCGACGCTCTTGTCGGCTACATCAGCCATTCCGATGCGCAACTCGAGCCGTACATCGGCACCGTGCCGCTGGTCGTGGTCGATCGCGGGCTCGACTCGTCGGACCACGCGTTGGTCCACATCGACACCGCGGCCGGAATCCGGGCCGGGATGCGGCACCTCATCGACCTCGGGCACCGCCGGATCGGCATGATCGACTGCGAGTGCTTGACCGCGCCCCTGGTCCGGCGCCGCACCTTCCTCGAAGTCGCCGGCGAACATGCGCTGCCCGTCGACGAGGGCTGGATCGTGATGGGGGAGCAGTCCCCGGCGGGGGGAGCTGCCGCGTTCGAGGCGCTGCACGCCGCGCGGCCGGACCTCACCGCCGTGGTCGCCTTCAACGACCTGGTGGCGATAGGCGCGCTCCGGGCCGCCCGCCGGCTCGGCGTCCAGGTGCCGGACGACTGCGCATTGGTCGGCTACGACGGGCTGAGCGTCGTCGATCTGGTCGATCCGCCCCTGACCACCCTCCACCTCGACAAGCGAAAGCTGGGCGAACTGGCCATCCACCAGGTCGAGCGCCTCCTCGCGGGGGAACAGCCACCCCCGATCGTCCTGACGCCGAACTTGAACGCCCGCGGCACGACGTGAGCCACCCTGGACGCCCTACTACCAGTACGTGGACGGTCCCGTGACGACCCGGCCGGCGTCCGTGGGCCTGACCCAGAAGCCCAATGACACCTCGATGATCTGCGCGCGGTAGGTGATCTCGACGTAGACGTGGCTGCCGGTGTCGCCCCAGTGGAAGTCCGCGAGATCCAGCTCGCCGAGCCACGACACATGCAGATCCGGATTCATCTCCGGATTCATCTCCGGATTCGTTTCCAGATGCTGTTCGTCCTCGTCGTGAGCAGAGCCTCCGCTCGGCCCGTCCCCGTCCCCGTCGGCGCTCGCTTCGACCGACCCGGTCCACAGCGCCTTGAGCACATGACGGACCGGGTGGTGATCGATGAGCTGTTCGGCCTCAGGGATCCTCCCGGCTCGGAGCAGGCCGAAGTAGCAGCGAACGACCGCTTCGACGTCGGTCTTGGCAGGGCGCTCCGGCGGCTGGGGGCCGACCCTCGGCATTCCCGCCCGGCGTCAAGCTCCGTCGGACGTCGCCGTCACCGTCACACGGAACTGGACGGCCGTCATCCACCCGGGAACCGTGGCCGCCGCGCCCCTCATCGGCATCGTCACCGGCGCTCTGGCGGGCCTCTACCTGGCCTGGCGGGCCTCCCGCGTCGAACCCGTCGAAGCCCTACGGCGGTAGAGCCGGCATCGTGAGCGCCCACGGCGGTCAGGACCCGTGCCCCATGCGCGGCTGTGACCGGGCCCAGCACGCTGGCCGCACATCGTCCGACGGCATAGTCAACGGCGCAGGCGTCTTCACCACCGCCCTGCACCGCATCTGGGCCGACAACGGCTTCACGGGCTCCTACGACGCCTTCCACCGCGCGATCGTCGCGCAGATGGGCCCGAACCAGACCCCCGAACTGGGCCTGTTCGGCAGGCACCCGGAAAGTCTGCCGGCCCGCACACCGTTCAACCCCCGCAACCGTGGGGCGTCCGCGACGAGGTCACCGCGGTGGTGATGAGCACGAGGCGCCTGAGATGACCTCGGGCTCTCCGGGACGCGGCGCGACAGCTGGGGTGGGGACGACGCGGACGGGGGGAAGACGCCCTGGGCGACGATGCCGCCCAGGGCCCCTGCGGAGCGGACCGCACACTCGCCGACACCATCCGCGACCCGGCGACGCCGAACGTGTCCGCAGTTGCGCGTGTCCGTCGGCCGAGCGGGGCCGTCGGCGCCCGCAGGACGACCTGCCGACAGGGGCCCGATCGGCAGGGGCCCGATCGGCGATGAGTTCGCCCGTTCCCACAGGTCTACCTTTCGACCGGGACGACCATCTCATCGGGAGCAAGCCATGGGCCTCATCCACATCGAACTGTTCGCGACTCTCGATCTCGTCGGGCAGGCACCCGGCGGCCCCGACGAGGACCCGGTCGGGTTCCCGTTCGGCGGCTGGCAGGCACCGCTACTGGACGAGGTCGCCGGGGCGCAGATCGGCGCCGCGTACGAGGGCACGGACGCCCTTCTGCTCGGTCGGCGGACGTACGACATCTTCGCCGCGTACTGGCCGCACCAGAAGGGCGGCGAGGACGGCGAGATCGCCGACCTCTTCAACCGTGTCCCGAAGTACGTGGCCTCCCGTGGCCGGCCCGACCTGTCGTGGGCCGGCTCCACGCAGCTCGGCCCGGATCTGGCCGCCGCGGTACGCGAGATCCGTGACCGGCACGAGCACGTGAAGGTCGTCGGGAGCCTGGACCTGGTGCAGAGCCTGCTGCGGGAGAAGCTCTTCGACCGTCTAGACCTCTGGGTGCACCCGATCGTGCTCGGAGTGGGCAAGAAGGTGTTCGACGGTGGTGAGGTGCCCACGAACCTCACGCTTCTCGGACCGCCGGCCGCCGGTCCCAAGGGCACCGTGTACCTGCGCTACGGGCTCGCCGAGGGCACACCTGCCACGGGGGACATGAGCGCTCCTGATCGCGGCGTAGGGCGCGCCGACTGAGGCCAGGCGCCTGACCTGCGGACCGCTCGCAGCCAAGGGTGACGGACCCATCCGCCACCCTCGGACGGTCCGTGGGGCCGGGAGATCGGACTGCGCGACCCTGACGGCAGCCGGCTGCGGATCGGCACGCCGCAGCACTGACCGTCGCCGGCAGCACGCGGTAGCACAGCCCCGGCGACATCAAGAGCCTGTTCGCAACGCTGGAGAAGAACGGATGGCCGAAGCCGCTGACGGTCGTCAACTGACCCATTGACCGTCGGGGGTCGGGTCCGGTCCGGTCCGGAGCGGACGCGGAACCCGTCCACCGACGGTCCGGCCCGGCGGCCCCAGGGCACCCGCGTGCCTCGCGGCCCCGCGAGCGTTGAGGGACCGTGAGGTCAGGGGCTGTCGCTCGCGTCGAGAGGGCCGGGCTTCGGGTATCGCACGGAGAGGGCCGCGATGTCGTCGTCGAGTCTTCCGTCGCTGAAGCGGAGCAGGTCCTCGTGGAGTCGGTCGAGCAGTTGATGGGGTGGGACCGGCTTCTGCTGTCGCATCCAGTGGTGCAGGGGGAAGAACTCGCCGTCGTGATCCCGGGTCTCCGTCACACCGTCGGTGTAGAGAAGGAGTTGGTCGCCCGGGGTGAAGGGCACGGTGTCGGCGTGGTAGTTGTCCTCGACGAGTGCCGCGAGGTTGAGAGGCGGCGAGGGCTCGCTGGGCTCCAGGACGTACGTCTCGCCTCGATGCACGAGCAGCGGCGGTGGGTGCCCGCAGTTGAGGAGTTTGACGTGGCTGCCGTCGCGTGGGATCTCCGCGAGCAGAGCGGTGGCGAAGCGCTCCGGGAGGTCCGGGGAGGGGTAGGCGGCGCTGTGGCGGCCGATACTGGTCTCCAGGCGCCGGATGACGCCCGTCAGGTCGGGTTCGTCGTGTGCGGCCTCTCGGAAGCAGCTGATCAGAGCGGAGGCGGCTCCCACCGCGGACAGCCCTTTGCCGCGCACGTCTCCCAGGAGGAGGCGGACGCCGTGAGGTGTTTCGGCCGCCTCGTAGAAGTCGCCGCCGATCCGGGCCTGGGCCTGCGCCGCGACGTACAGCGATTCGATCTCGATGCCTCCGAGGCGGCTCGGCAACGGTCTCAGCAGCACCTGCTGGGCGGCGTCGGCGACGAGCCGGATCTGGAGCAGGGCCTCCTCCCGCCGGATGCGGACGTGGCTGGCGTAGGCGGCGGCAAGGGTGACGGCGGCGATCGCGGCCGTCGTGTAGGGAGTCCCCAGGTCGCTGTAGAACAAATTCAGGCCGAGCATGATCAGCGCGCAGGACGCGCCCAGGAGAATCGTGGGGAGAACGGTCCACATCGAGGCGGCCAGAGCGGGCGCGGCGGGCAGGAGGCGGCTGACGGCGATGTCCCTCGGCGTCGCGAACGCCAGCGCGGCGATGAGGACGGTGAGGATCACCGGTGACAGCCGGACAGCGTCCCATCGGTCACCGCGTGGGCGACGGTGTCGCTGTCGCCTCAAAGTAGGCACGAATGAATCGTAACTACAACAAAGCGGTCATCGAGTCAGGAGAAACGCATATTCACGTCGGCACCGTGTTCCCGGCGTCGCGAGGGGCGTCCGGGAGAGTCGCGCCCGCCGAAATCGCCCGCAAGGACCCGTCTGGACGATCACGCACCGTCATGACAGCGATGTCGGCCGTCCCATTACTGGGACGCGTGGCACCGCAGGCCGACTCCCGCCGCCCGGACAGGCCAGGAACCGCAAGGCCCGGAAGGTCCGAGGCGGGTCAAGTGATGCGCCAGTCGCGCAGCTGCCGGGCGATCCGGGCAACGCCGAGTGTTCCGGCGGCCGCGTCGCGTACGAGGGCGACGGCCGCCTTGGGCGGGTAGTCGAGTTCGCGGGAGTTGAGCGTCAGGTAGGCCTCGGTCGCGTGCCAGGCGAAGGCTTCGTTGGAGTGTTCGAGGGACGGCAGCTTCGCCAGGGTCTGCAGCAGCGCGGCGGCCTTGAGATACAGGGATCCGTAGATGTCCCGCTCCAGCGCCCGCGCGTTGACCCGGGCGACCGCGGCGTAGAGCGGCCCGAAGTCGTCGACCTGCGGATCACCGCCGAGAAGCTCGGCGGCGTGCAGCAGGAAAGTGACGTCGAGCGCGACAGGTTCCGATGGGGTCACGCTACGTGACCCCGCTCCTGCTGATCGAGCTCCTGCTGCGCCTGCCGCTCGGCCGCCCGCCGCTCGGCACCGGGATCCATGGTGCTGTGCTCGGCCGCGAAAGCCGCGCCGCTACGGGCCATGGAGGCGCTGAAGCCTTCCAGGAACCGGCGCTCCACGGCGGTCGCACGGTCGTAGGCCGCCGAAAGGATGAACTCCTGCATGCTGACCCCGGCCTGCTTCGCGGCTGCCGCGATGGCGGACCGCTGCTCCGGGTCGGGGAAGCGGAGGCTCATCGCTTTGGGGTCGGACATGGTATCTACGGTACCTGCGATACCGCCTGGCCGTCCAAGACCACCGGCACCGGCACCGATACCGACGGACCGCCGCCAATCGGGAGGGGTGGACCGCGATGTCAGCGCCGCACCGTAGGGTTTCGGCATGTCAACACAGCCAGTCATATCGCTGGAAACCCCGATTTACAGTCGCCTTGTCGCCGAGAGGGGCGACATCCCCGCCCGGGCGCGCGACGAAGCCGACCGTGTACACCGCATGTTGGAACCGCACTTTCCCGAGAGGGTCGTTCCCGAGCGCGCGCAGAGTCAGGGACAACAGGGCTCCTACTTCGGCACCGCGCCCTTGTCCCCGAGAGGCCTGCCGTCTCCCGACAACAGGGGCGGCGCCCCCAACTGGCAGGCGCCCACTCCCTGATCGGCTCCTCAGTAGCTGTCACACCGTCATGCCGCTCTATGGAGCGGCTTGTTCGGGCGTCGAGCGCCAACCGGGCATGCCAGTCGCCGTGCCCTCGGCGCTTTCGCCGACGGTAGAGTCCGGTCAGCGAGCCAGGACGGTGTGCGGGGCCCCGAGCGGACACGCGGCCGTGCCGTTCGCACGGTGCCTGGGGGGAGAGCATGGCGAAGCGGAGCCAGGACGTGCGACGTGTTCGAGGGGGAGCGGTGGCAGCGGAAAGTGGGGGATGGGCCGGCATGGGCTGGGACTGGTCGGATGCCGACGACATTCGCCGACGTCTCGACCAAGGAGCCGACCCGGAGAGATGGAGCGGGGGCCTGCCCCTGCACCGGGCGGCGGTGTTCGGCTCCCCGGAGGCCGTCGCGGAACTGGCCCGCCGGGTCGCGGACGTCGACGCGCTGGAGGACGGGGTGACGGCGCTGTGGGAAGCGGTGCTGTCCAGGAAAGCGGACAACGCACGTGTGCTGGCCGCCGCTGGGGCCGATCCCTGGCGGCTGTCCCTCGGTGGCTGGTCCCCGGGGCGACTGAGCCTGGCCGGACCGACGCCCGAGTTGTTCCCGGTGCCGGAAGGAACGGCTCTGACCGACACCGAGCGGGCGGCAGCGCAGGAGGCCGACCGGCTCACCAAAGCGCTGGGCGACTTCTACTACGACGGGACGGGGCTGGCCTGTGTGGCCGGTATCGGCGAGGACGAGGCGGTGCGCCGTCTTCAGGCGACGCCGGTGAACGGCGAACTCCTCGCTGAGCTGGACGAGTTCCTGGAGGAGCCCTACGCCTACGACATGGACGAGAGCCTGCACATCATCGGCGTGACGTCCGTGCCGGGCGGGTGCGTCGTCACCCAGCCCTGGGGATACGCGCCACAGATGCCGGGCGTGCTGACCCGGTTGTCCGTCGGCACGGTCTGCTACGGCCTCTACGCCAATCCCAAGAGCGGCAACCAGGGCAGTGTCGCCCGGGACGGAACGATCGAGGGCTCGGACCTGCATCCCGGCGGAGGACCGCACGAGGACGACTCCGCCGCGGAGGTGCTGGCCTCGTACCTCTACGCGCACAGCGCCGTCGCCTACGCCTGCGCCTTCGCGGGACTGCGCCTGACCGACCGGCGCGCCGTCGTCGGGCCGCCCGATCTGTGGGTCGAACTGCCGCGCCGCGACTACTGGAGTAGCTGACCGGGCGTGTTGAGGCGGGCGAGTGGTTCGAGCAAGGGGTGACGGTGGAACCCCTGATCAGCGAGGGTGTTCCGGTCGAAGCGAGGGACTGGTCGGCGGAGTGACGTGGCCCGCCGTCGGTGCGGACTGATCAGCGGCGCCACGGGTGTCCGGGACCGAGCCGGTCCCGGACGCCCAGGCAGTAGGTCGCATATGTCGCCGGGGCCTACCAGGCGATGAGCGGCAGGTCGGGGCCGGCTGCCTGGTCGCTTCGGTGTGTGGGGGTCAGGCGCCGCGTGGAGTGACCAGGCCTGATTCGTAGGCGAGGACCACGAGTTGGGCGCGGTCGCGGGCGTGGAGTTTGGTCATGGCCCGGTTGATGTGGGTCTTGGCGGTCGCCGGACTGATGACCAGGCGATCGGCGATCTCGTCGTTGGACAGGCCGTGTGCGGCCAGCGCGACCGCCTCGCGTTCGCGGCTGGTCAGAGCCTCCAGCCCGCTGCCGCTGCCGCTGCCGCTGCCGGTGCGGGCGGGCAGGGGCAGAGTGACGTATCGGTCGATGAGTTTGCGGGTGATGGCCGGCGCCAGGAGGGCGTCGCCCCGGGCGGCGACCCGTACGGCGTGCAGGAAGTCCTCGGGCAGGATGTCCTTGACCAGGAACCCGGCGGCTCCGGCGCGCAGCGCGTCGAAGACGTACTCGTCCATGCCGTAGTTGGTCAGCATGACCACGTGTACGTCGGCCAGGGCCGGGTCCGCGGCGATGCGTCGGGTCGCCTCGATGCCGTCCATGGTGGGCATCTGGATGTCGACGAGCGCGACGTCGGGCCGCAGTCGCTCGACGAGCGCGAGACCCTCCTGGCCGTCGGCGGCCTCGGCCACCACCTCGATGTCGTCCTCGAGGTCGAGCAGCGCGCGGAAGCCGCTGCGGATGAGCGGCTGGTCGTCGACCAGCAGGACCCGGATCACGAGGCTCCGTTCGTGGGGAGTTCGGCCTGGACGGTGAAGCCGCCCGCGCCGCGCGGCTCGGTCCGCAGGCGGCCGCCCAGGGCCGTGACGCGTTCGCGCATCCCGAGCATCCCGAGCCCTGGTGTCGGGGTGCGGTGCGAGGTGGCTTTTCCGTTGTCGTCGACGCGGATGGTGAGGGCGTCCGGCCGGTAGTCGATGAGGACCGAGGCGGCGGTGGCGGCGGCGTGCCGGGTGACGTTGGTGAGCGATTCCTGCACGATCCGGTAGGCGGTGCGGCTCACCGGGGCAGGCACGGTGTGCGGTTGTCCCTCGATCGTCAATGTCGTCTCCAGGCCGGTGTTTTGGAACTGTTTCACCAGGTTGGGCACGTGGTCGAGTCCGGGCGGCGGGGTGGTGTCGTCGTCGCGCAGCGCCTCCAGGGTCGCGCGCAGCTCCCGGGTCGCCTCCCGGCCGGCTTCCTGGATCGCCAGGAGGGCCTGTGGCACCTCCTCGCCCCGGCGCCTGGCCACGTGGACGGCGACCTCGGACTGCACCTTGATGACCGAGATCTGGTGGGTGAGCGAGTCGTGCAGCTCCCGGGCGATGCGCAGCCGCTCCTCGTCCGCCCGGTGGCGCGCGGTCTCCTCGCGGGTGCGCTCGGCCTCGTCCGCCCGCCGTTCGGCCTGCCGCACCGCCTCCCCGGCGGCGAAGGCTGCGATCAGCCAGGCGAGTTCAAGGGTGTTCCGGGCCTGCGTCACGACCTCGCGCACCGGCCCGTGGTGCAGGAGCAGGGCCGTGAGGTGGAGCGCGGCCAGCAGACCGACGGAGACAGCCAGCGTGACGGCACGATGCCCGGCGCGCACCGCGCCGTAGACCGCGACCAGGTAGGAGACGGCGAGCGCCTCGAACCCGGCCCCCAGGTAACCCACCGCGCACAGCCCGGTGAAGCCCAGGACCACGAGCGGTGCCCGGCGGCGCGCGGCCAGCGACAACCCGCCGGCCGCCAGCAGCACGGACCCGAGCACCTCGCGCCCTCCGGACGGGTGCGGCCCGGACAGCCCGGTGCCCAGCAGCAGTGCGGCCACGCCCAGGGCGGTCGCCCAGTCGGTGACTGCGACGGGGACAGCGAACCGTCCTTTGTCCATGCGTGCACCGTAGCCGGACGCGGCGGTGGGCGGGTCCGGCTGGGGGAGGAGCGGTGGCCTACCGCGTGTGCGGTATGTGACCCCAGCCTGCCGCCACCGCGGTATCCGGATGCCACGGCGGCGGCACCGGGAAGTGCCTGCGTCTGCCGGACGACCGCCAGGAGGGCCGGCGCGCATGCTCTCCAGGGTCACGAACGTCGCGAGCGGCGACGCGGAAACAGGAGGAGATGCGGTATGAGGGCTACAGCGGTACTGACGGCGGCCGCCGAGGGCGGGATCATCGGCGACGGGCGGACGGGGGCCAACCTGGCTCTCGGAGTGGGAGCGATCGGTCTGGCCATCGGCTGGCTGGCCCTGGCTCGCGCCGGCCGCGGGAGCGGTGTCGGCAACGCGCGCACCGCCGGGGCGGCGGCCGTCGCGACGGGAACGCTCGGCACGGTGCTCGCGCTGCTGCACCTGGCCACCGCCGACGGCGGCCCCGGAACCGGCAACGGACTCGTCGGCGCCGTCGTGGCCCTCCCGCTGGGGCTGGGCGCGGTGCTCCTCGGCCGCCGGGCCCTGACCCGCTGCCGGCGCGCCGCCCGGCCCGCCGATCGGACGCCCGCCTGACCACCACCACCCGGTCACGACGAGTACGCGGCCGAAGGGCAAAGGGCCTCCGCTCGCCGAAGCCAAGGACGATGCCACCTCACCAGCCCGTCAGCAGCAGGTGGTTGAGGAGCAGGCCCAGCGTCGCCTGCGCGGTCAGCCAGGCCCGGGGGCGGTCGAGGACGGCGCACGCGGCCGGCAGCCACAGCGCGAACGGCAGCCAGATCCGTTCCGTCTCCGCCTTGCTCATCCCGGACAGATCGGCGGCGAGCAGCATGAGCAGGGCCGCGCACAGCAGCAGTCCGAGGCGGCGCTCGACCCCGGGCGAAGCGTGCCACCGCGCGAGGAGCGCGCCCGTGCGCCGCAGGCCTGCCACCGTGGCCGGGCCGACGACGAGGACCGTGCAGGCGAGATTGGCCCACACCCAGTAGCCGTACGGACGGAAGCCGCCCGCACCCTGGTGGTAGCGCTCGACCAACAGGTGGTACGCCTCCCACCAGTTGAAGCCCGCCATGGTGAACGCGAGCGGGACGACGGTGAGTCCGGCGAGCACGTACGGGAGGATCGGCAGCCGTCGGGAGCCGAGCAGCAGGACGGTGGCGGCCATCACGGCGAACAGGGTGAGGCCGTACGACAGATAGAGCGTGAGGCCGAGGAGGAGCCCGGCGGCGAAGGCGGTCGCCCGTGGCCGGTGCCCCGTCACCGCCAGGGCGAGGAAGGCCACGGCCCAGGCGGCGACCGCCGCGAAGTACCCGTCGGCCGAGGTGCCCGCCCAAACCGCCGCCGGGGCCAGGACGAGGAAGGGGGCCGCGCGGCGTGCCAGTGCCTCGCTCGCCAGCGCCCGTACGGTGACGAGGACCGCGATCGCGCCGGTCGCCCCGGCGGTGATGACGAGGACACCGGCCCAGCCTCCGCCGCCCAGGCCGATCCGGTCGAGGAGGACGAAGGTGAGGGTGGCCCCCGGAGGATGCCCGGCGACATGAGGGGGCCAGTGGTCGGCGGTGCCGAGCAGGATGTGGTCGGTGAAGCTCCGCAGGGCGGCGTGGATGTCGTCGAAGCGGTCGATGACCTGGAGGTACTCGTACCTGGTCGTCAACCGGCGGGCGATGCCGCGGTGCCAGCCGTCGACGAGGGCGAGGGAGAACGTCCAGGCCGTGGCTGTGGCCCACACGGCCCACAGCAGGGGCCGCCAGGGCAGCCGGGCGGCCAGCGCCGGGCCGTACGCCACGACGATGACGGCGACGGTGATCGCGGCGGGCGTGCCGGGGCCGGTGTGGGGCAGCCAGTTGGCGTACAGGGGTGGCCATCCGACGTGCAGGACGTCCTCGGCACGTTTGATGGCTATGCCGACCACAGCGGCCGTCACGACGAGCAGGGCGGCGGCGACGACGGCGTAAAGGTCGCGGCGGTGATCACGGTTCACGCCTCGAGACGTTAGGCCGGAGAAGTGCCGGTGCCCGCCCGACAGGCGCGGACGTCAGCGTTTCGTCATGAGTCGCGCGCCCACTCACCGGGGGTCCGGGCCTAGCGTCTGAGCATGGAACGGTTGCCTTCCTCCCCCGCCTTCTGGCGCAGCCCGCTGCGCGGCCCCTGGTTCACCTCCGTCCTCGGTGTGGTCCTGCTCGCCGGGATCACCGTGCTGTTCGTGACCGGGCTGCTGTCGTACGCCGCCTACAACCCTGGTCTGTCGCCGGTGAACGACAAGACCCCGGACAAGGGCGTTCTCGGCTTCTATCTGTTCCCCTGGCCGACGGACCCGCACTGGCTGTACCGGCTCACGCAAGGCGTCCACGTCACGCTCGGGATCGCCCTGGTCCCGATCCTGCTGGCCAAACTGTGGTCGGTGCTGCCGAGGCTGTTCCAGCTGCCTCCGGTGCGGTCCTGGGCCCATGCCCTGGAACGGATCTCGCTGCTGATGCTGGTCGGCGGCGTGCTGTTCGAGTTCGTGACCGGAGTGCTGAACGTCCAGCTCGACTACGTCTTCCCCGGTTCCTTCTATCCGCTGCACTTCTACGGAGCGTGGGTGTTCTTCGCGGCGTTCACGGTGCACGTGGTGCTGAGGGCGCCGACCGCCGTTCGCAACCTGCGCCGGATGCGGGCGGGCGAAGAGGAAGCCGTCCCGCCTCCGGTGTCGTCGGAGGAGCCGTCGCTGGTCTCCCCGAACCCGGCCGAGCCCACCGTGTCGCGGCGAGGTGCCCTCGGGCTGGTCGGCGGCGGCTCGCTGCTGCTCCTCGCCACGACCGTGGGACAGAACTTCGACGGGCCGCTGCGGCGTACGGCCGTCCTCGCCCCGCACGGTGGCGCCGAGCCGGGCAGCGGGCCGAACGGATTCCAGATCAACAAGACGGCCCTGTCGAGGGGGATCAGCGCGGCCGAGACGAGCGAGGAGGCGTGGCGACTGGTCGTCACGGGGCCTTCAGGAACCGTCCGACTGAGCCGCGCCGAGTTGCTGGAGCTGCCCCAGCACAGTGCGGCGCTGCCGATCGCCTGTGTCGAGGGCTGGTCCACCTCCGACCAGTGGTGGCGGGGCGTACGACTGGACGACCTCGCCGCGCTCGTCGGATACGAGGCCGGGACGGCCCCCGATGTCCTGGTGGAGTCCCTCCAGCGGCGCGGTGCCTTCCGCCGGGCCGCTCTGCGGGCCAACCAGGTCCGCGACCCGCGCTCCCTGCTCGCCCTGGGTGTCAACGGTGAGCCGTTGTCCCCCGACCACGGCTATCCGGCGCGGATCATCGTGCCTGCCGCGCCCGGTGTGCTCAACACCAAGTGGGTGGCCCGGATGACGTTCGGAGAACTGTGATGGGGAAGTACCGGAAGTACCATCTGCCGCTGGGCCTGGGGAAGTACCGTCTGCCGCTGGGCAGCCCTTTTCAACTGCTGCTTTTGGCTTGCTCGTTCACGCTCGCCGGGTACGCGGGGGTGCGACTGCTCGCGGACGACTGGTTCGGCGTCGCGCTGTGGTTCGTCGGGCTCGCGGTCGTCCACGACCTGGTCCTGGCGCCGCTGTACGCGGCGGCGGACCGTGCGCTCGTCCGCGCGACGGCCACGGCCGCTCACCGGGTGGGGACGCCGCCCGTGCCGTCGGGGAGGCAGGGGAGGGCCGCGTACGTGCGTGTGCCCGCGGCCCTCTCCGGTCTGCTTCTGCTGGTGTGGTTTCCGCTGATCAGCGGGCGGGTGACGGAGCGTTACGCGTCCGCGACCGGGAGGCCGGCCGACGACTTCCTCGGCCGCTGGTTGCTGATCACAGCCCTGCTCTTCGGCAGTTCGGCGCTGCTGCTGGCACTGCGGGTGCGCAGGGCGACGAAGGAGCGACCGCCCGCCGTCCACTGATCACAGGCGCGCCAGCCGTGCGGGCGGGCGTACCGCAGCAGTGCGGGTGTGCCAAGGCGGGCCCAGGGGAACGCGGACTCGCCTTCCCCGCCCGTCTCGACCCCGCTCACGAGGCGGACCTCGGCACGCTCGTCCACGTCCATCGGCACCGTCTCTGCGATCAACAGGCCTCCAGGGCACAGTAGTTCGGCCGTCCGGCGCAGGAGGGCGGACGGGTCGCCGCCGATGCCGAGGTTGCCGTCGAGGAGCAGGGTGGTGTCCCAGCGGCCCTCGCCGGGCAGCGGCTCGAACACCGAGCGGGTGAGGGCCTGGCCTCCGAGCCGCCGGGTGTGGGCGACGGCCGCCCCGCTGATGTCGATGCCGAGCACGGGCCGCCCCCGGGCGGCGAGTTCGGCGACCAGCCGCCCCGGGCCGCACCCCACGTCGAGGACGGCTCCCTCGCACCGTTTCAGGGCCTCGAGGTCCACCGCGTCGGCGCGGGCGCACCACCGCTCCACCTCCAGGGGCAGCAGCCAGCCGTCCCCCCGGCGCAGGAAGAGCGGTCCGCGACCGGAGCGCAGGGCGTCGGCATAGGGATCCGAGGACCAGTCCGGCCGCCGCATGGTGTCCTGCCACGGCCCGCTCATCGGGCGCTGACCGCTCGCAGCCGGGACAGTTCCGCCGCGAACCGGCTGTGCGGCGCGAGCGCGGCGACGGCTTCGGCGTCGGCGGCCGTGTCGACGTCCCGCAGGACCGGAAGGTCGTGGACCCGTAGACCGGCGGAGACCATCCGGGCGCGCTGGACCGCGCCGGTGAGGGGCGTCGACATGGGCACCCCGCGCAGCAGAGCGGGATTCGGCTCGGCGAGCCCGAGCGCCCAGAAGCCGCCGTCCTCGGCCGGACCGAAGTACGCGTCGTGTCCGGCGAGTTCCACGGTCAGCAGGTCCGGCGTGACCTGCGGGGTGTCCATGCCGATGAGCAGGGCGGGGCCGTCGCAGCCGGCGAACGCGGCGGCGAGCCTCTCGTCCAGCCCTCCGCCCTGCTGCGGTACGACGTCGAAGCCGGGCGGCAGCCAGGGGCCCGGCTCACCGGCCAGGACCAGGACTCGCCGCTCCGCGGGGGCCGCGGCCACGGCACGCAGGGTGTCCACGAGGGCGGCCTCGGCCAGCGCCGCCGCCTCGTCCGGGGTGAAGGGCGGGGTGAGCCGGGTCTTCACCCGGCCCGGCCTCGGTTCCTTGGCGATGACGAGGAGCGTGGTCATCGGCGGACCGCTCCCGCCTCGACCGACGCCGGTGCTTCGTTCAGGACGCGGTTCATGTCGCGTACCGCCTGCCAGGTGCCACGCCAGGTACCGGTCACCTTCGAAGCCCCCGAGCGCGGCAGGTACGGCACGTCGTGCTCCGTGACGCGCCAGCCCGCGTCTGCGGCGCGCACCACCATCTGCAGCGGATAGCCGCTGCGCCGGTCGGTCAGCCCGAGGGCGAGGAGCGGTTCGCGGCGGGCGGCGCGCAGCGGGCCCAGGTCGCGCAGAGGCAGTCCCGTACGGCGGCGCAGCATCCGGGCGAGCGCCAGATTGCCGGCCCGGGCGTGCGCTGGCCAGGCTCCCCGGCCCTGCGGCCGTCGTCTGCCGAGCACCAAGTCGGCCCGGCCGTACGCCACTTCGTCGACGAAGGGGACGAGGAGCGAAGGATCGAGGGAGGCGTCGCAGTCGCAGAAGCACACGATGTCGGCCGTGGCGGCGGTCAGCCCCGCGTGGCAGGCGGCACCGAAGCCGCGGCGCGCCTCGTGGATCACGCTCGCGCCCAACCCTCGCGCGATGTCCGCCGACCCGTCGGTCGAGCCGTTGTCCACGACCAGAGCGCGCCACCCGGCCGGGATCCGGGCCAGCACCCAGGGCAGGGCCTCCGCCTCGTCCAGGCAGGGCAGCACGACATCGACGCCCGAAGGCGGGGGAGAGGAGGTAGTCACAGCTTTCAGCCTACGAGAACAAAGTTCTCCTATCGGGCATGGCGTCCTTACGAAACGCGGACGTCGACAGCCCTTCGCACCGTCTGCACTCTCCACACCCCCGACGAGGTGCGAGGCTGGCCGCATGGAACAGAAACCGAGCGGGCCGGCGGCCGCGCGCGTCCTGGTCGTGGACGACGACCCCACGGTCGCCGAGGTCGTCACCGGGTACCTCGACCGCGCCGGACACACGGTGGACCGCGCCGAGGACGGTCCCGCCGCGCTGGCCGCCGCCGCGGCGCACTGGCCCGACCTGGTCGTGCTGGACCTGATGCTGCCCGGCATGGACGGCCTGGAGGTGTGCCGTCTGCTGCGGACCCGGGGCCCGGTACCGGTCATCATGCTCACCGCGCGCGGCGACGAGGACGACCGCATCCTGGGCCTGGAGGTCGGCGCCGACGACTACGTGACCAAACCGTTCAGCCCGCGCGAACTGGTCCTGCGCGTCGAGTCCGTACTGCGCCGCGCACGACCCGCCCCGGACACCCGCCTGCTGAGCTCGGCCGGCCTCTCCCTCGACCCGGTGGGCCGCCGCGCCACCCGCGACGGTGCCGAACTCGCCCTGACACTAAGGGAGTTCGACCTCCTCGCCTACTTCCTCCGCAACCCGGGCCGCGCCCACAGCCGGGAGGACCTGATGCGCGAGGTATGGGGCTGGGACTTCGGCGACCTGTCCACGGTCACCGTCCACGTCCGCCGACTGCGCGGCAAGATCGAGGACGATCCGGCACGGCCCCGGCTGATCCAGACGGTCTGGGGCGTCGGCTACCGCTTCGACCCCATGCGCACACCCGTCGTCGGCGACGGACCGCACGCCTCCTTCGAAAACCGGAAGGACTGGCGATGACCGCCAACGTGCTCATCGCCCTGTACGCGTTCCTGGGTGCCTGCGCGGCCGGACTGCTGGGCGCGCTCGCGCTGTGGCCGCTGCGCCGCCGCTCGCTCACCGCGTCGCTCACCGTGGTTGCCGCCGTCGCGGTGGCCTCCATGCTCGCCGGCACCCTCGCCGTCGCCTGGGCCATGTTCCTCTCCCCGCACGACCTGAGCGTCGTCACCACCGTCGTCGCCATGGCCGCCGTCGTCTCACTGGCCACCGCGCTGCTCCTCGGCCGTTGGGTCGTCGCCCGCAGCCGCGCCCTCCAGATCGCCGCGCGGTCCTTCGGCGACGGCGGCGACTTCACGGCCCCCGAAGGCCCGGCCACGGCGGAACTCGCCGCACTCAGCACCGAGTTGGCCGCCACGAGCGCCAAGCTCGCCGCGTCCAGGGAACGCGAACGCGCCCTGGAGTCCTCCCGACGTGAACTCGTCGCCTGGATCTCCCACGACCTGCGCACCCCCCTGGCGGGACTGCGCGCGATGGCCGAGGCCCTGGAGGACGGGGTCGCAGCCGACCCCCACCGCTACCTGAAGCAGATCCGTACGGAGGTCGAAAGCCTGGACGCCATGGTCGGCGACCTCTTCGAACTCTCCCGCATCCACGCGGGCAGCCTGACGCTCTCCCTCTCCCGCATGTCCCTGTACGACCTCGTCGGCGATGCCCTGGCGGGCGCCGACCCGCTCGCCCGCGAACACGGCGTCCGGCTCGTCGGCGCGCGCGTCGAACCCGTGCCGGTCGAGGTCGACGGCAGGGAGATGAGCCGCGTCCTCGCCAACCTGCTGGTCAACGCCATCCGCCGGACCCCGGCCGACGGCACGGTCGCGGTGGCCGCCGAACGGTCCCCCGACGGCGTGGTGCTCTCCGTCTCCGACGGCTGCGGCGGCATCGCCGAGGACGACCTGCCGCGCGTCTTCGACACCGGCTGGCGCGGCACCCACTCCCGCACACCCCAGGCCGGAGCGGGCCTGGGTCTGGCCATCGTCCGGGGGATCGTGGAGGCCCACCGAGGGCACGCCTCCGTACGCAACATCCCCGGCGGCTGCCGCTTCGAGGTGGTGCTGCCCGCGGCCGCTTCCTGAACACGGACAGCACCACCGGTCCAGAAGGGGCTACGAACCCCGCATCCCGGCCCGCGCGAACTCCCGCATCCCCTCCGCGAACCCGACCCCCGGCTTCCATCCCAGCTCGGCCCGCAGCCGTCGTGAGTCGGCGGTGATGTGCCGCACGTCCCCCAGCCGATACTCGCCGGTGACCACCGGCTCAGGCCCGCCGTACGCGGCGGCCAGCGCCCGCGCCATCTCCCCGACGGTGTGCGGCTCGCCGCTCCCGGTGTTGTACGCGACCAGCGAGCCCTCGGCCGTATCAGCCTCCAGCGCCGCCACATTGGCCGCCGCCACATCCCGGACATGGACGAAGTCCCGCCGCTGACAGCCGTCCTCGAACACCCGGGGAGCCTCGCCGCGCGCGAGCGCGGACCGGAAGAACGAGGCGACCCCCGCATAGGGAGTGTCGCGCGGCATCCGGGGCCCGTAGACGTTGTGGTACCGCAGCGACACGGCAGCCCCGCCTGTCGTCCGGGCCCAGGCCGTCGCCAGATGCTCCTGGGCCAGCTTCGTCGTCGCGTACACGTTGCGCGGGTCGACCGGCGCGTTCTCCCCGACCAGGCCCGGCGACAACTCGGCCCCGCACTCCGGGCACAGAGGCTCGAAACGTCCGGCCGCGAGATCGGCCCGGATCCTCGGACCCGGCCGCACCACCCCGTGCCGCTCGCATTCGTACCGTCCCTCCCCGTACACCACCATCGACCCCGCCAGCACGAGCCGCCGTACACCCGCGTCCGCCATGGCGGCGAGGAGGACGGCCGTCCCCAGGTCGTTGCGGGAGACGTACTCCGGGGCATCGGCGAACCCGGTGCCGAGACCGACCATCGCCGCCTGATG
Source organism: Streptomyces sp. MNU76 (assembly GCF_020982545.1). Classification (GTDB taxonomy): domain Bacteria; phylum Actinomycetota; class Actinomycetes; order Streptomycetales; family Streptomycetaceae; genus Streptomyces. The sequence continues at coordinate 251,963 of NZ_JAJKLK010000029.1, forward strand.
ACACACCGCGTCCACACCGTTCAGCGCGCGGGCCACGGCCTTCCCGTCCCGGACGTCCGCGCCCGCGTCCACCGCCGTGTCGAACACGACGGGTTCGTGCCCGTGTTCTGCCAGCGCGTCGACGACATGGGACCCGATGAATCCGGCACCGCCGGTGACCAGTACTCGCATGCCGCCCACGCTAGAAGCGATCACCCGCCGAGCCCCAGGGCCACGCCCGGCACGTCACGCTTCTGTAAGGTGACGACAAGCCGACAGGATGCCGACCAGGCAGACGTAAGGATTTCGTCATCGGCGGAGCCGGGGCAGGAGGACCGCGCACGGCGTTGGATGGGGAACGTGATGACACGAACGACACGAACGACACGGACAACACATCAGACAGGAAGCGGGATCGGCATGAGGCGGCGCAGGCCGAGAAGGCGACTGATCGCCGGGCTGGCGGCGGTGACGGTCATGTGCGTGGGCGTGGCCGCCGGGTTGTACTGGTTCCAGCCGTGGAAGCTCTGGCAGGACCAGACGGTGACGGAGTCCCTGCCGGGCCCGGTCGTGGAAGCCTCCTCGACCCCCGGGACGAAGCCGGACACGAACGCGGGAGCGTCGTCCTCCCCCTCCGCGCCGAGCGGACCTGTGACGGTGGCGAGCGGCGGGCTGATCAGCCACGAACACCCGACCACGGGCACCGTGAAGCTCGTACGGCTGGCCGACGGCACCCACGTGATCCGGCTGGAGCAGCTCGACACCAGCAACGGCCCCGACCTGCGCGTGTGGCTGACCGACGCCCCGGTCAAGGAGGGCCGGGCCGGCTGGCACGTCTTCGACGACGGCGCGTACGTCAGCCTCGGCAAGCTCAAGGGCAACAAGGGAAGCCAGAACTACCCCCTGCCCGACGATGTCGACCCCTCGCGGTACACCAGCGTCACCGTCTGGTGCGACCGTTTCGACGTCTCCTTCGGCGCCGCAGCCCTCACAGCCACGTGACCCGGTCTTCCGGGCGCCGACTCAGATGATGTTCAGCCGTCGAGCCTCGCGTATCCATGAAGGGAACTCGGACAGCAGCCGGTCGTACAGCTCGGCATCCGGTACGCGGCTGATGTCGTCGACGGCGAAGAATCCCACGTTGTCGACGCGGCGGCCGGGCAAGGTGTCGAACCGTTCCAGCACCCCGTAGTCGGAGCGGCCCAGCCCGACGAACTGCCAGAAGACCGGTTCGTCCACGGCTGCCCGCAGTTCGGCCTCGATCTCCTTGTTCCGGTAGACACCGCCGTCGGAGAAGAAGAGGACCAGCGTGGGGGCGGCCGCCGGGTGTTCACGCACGTACGCCCGCACTTCGGCGATCACCTTCTGTTCCTCGTTCTGGATGCCGACCGCGCGCATGTCCACCTGGCCCGGCAGCAGACCTTTCTGGGGCTTCTTGCGCCGGAACAACGTCAGTTCACCGACCCGGACATGACGCCGCAGCCACTCCGGCAGGTCGCCCAGGGCGAGGTCCGGGAGCCGGGCCGGGTTCGACGCGAACGTCCACGCCTGCATCTCACCGTCGTCGTCGAGCTGGGCGGCCACGGCCGCCATCCGCTCCACGACGTCGGCCACGACGCCCTTCGAGTACAGGAAGGACATCGACCCGGAGGCGTCCAGGACCAGGATGACCCGTGCGGTCACTCCCTCCGCCCCGTGCTTGCGCAGGCTGACGGCTATCTGCTCCTTGCGCAGGGAGAGCCGCTTGCGCATGTCCAACGGCAGCTGCTCCTCGCCCTTGACCAGACGCGGGGCCGGGGCCGCCGGGGACCGGGGCGGGATGGGAGGGCCGGCGTGGGGTGGGGTGCTCGGGACGGCAGGGGTGGGTGTGGGGACGGTGGAAGCCGTCGAGGCGGTGGCGCCTGCCTCTTCGTCCACGGTGATCCCGAAGTCGGTGGCCAGCCCTGCGAGTCCGGACGCGTACCCCTGCCCCACCGCGCGGAACTTCCACCGACCGGCCCGCCGATACAGTTCTCCGCCGATGAACGCGGTCTCCGTCGTTGCCTCCATCTCGAACACCGCCAGCTCCTCACCCGTCCCGGCGTCGAGCAGCCGAAGCCGCAGACCGGACAACTGGCCGAAGGTGCCACCGTCCGCTGAAGCACCGAGAACGACCCGCTCGATCTCCGGCTCCAGGGCCCCCAGATCCACCCCGACGGTGTCCGTCGTACCGCCACCGGTCCGCTGTTTCCCCAGATGACGCACGGCACCCGAGGCGTGCTGGGGCTGGTTGTAGAAGACGAAGTCCCCGTCGTCCCTCACCCGCCCGTCGGCACGGAGCAACAGCGCCGAGGCGTCGGCGTCCGGCGCACCGACGCCCCCGGACCAGCCGAGCTCTACCTGTACCGCCGTGGCGGCGACGGGAAGGTTGCCGCCCTTGGCCATCGATGTCGCTGTCATGCGCACAGTCTGTCCCAAGAACCCGGCCCCGGGACCGTGCGCCGCACAACTGCACCGGCCTCGTTGTCGGTGGTGGCTGAGAAGCTGAACCGTATGAACAGTGAGGATGAGCAGCTGATGCGCGGCCGCATCTACGGAGCGGACCACGACCACCCGGGCCCGAAGCCCGGGCGTAGCTACGCCGAACTGGTGGGCGGGCCGCTGGACGGATTGCTGCTCGACATCACCGGCTGGAGGCCGGAGGAGATCGACCACGGTGTCTCCCTCGCCACGGAGCTCGGGCAGTTCGGCCCTGGCGGGCGGGCCCTGTACGACCCGCGCCCGGGCGATCCGTCCCGCTGGGACTGGGGCGGCGACAGCCCCTGACGACCGCGCCACTCGGTGGAACGGACGGAACTGTCGGCGGCGGAACCGGGTAGCCGCACTGCATGAGGTCTCAACCGCGCTTCACGTTGGCAGCGACCACCCTTGACGCACCGGACGCGCGCGCGTTGGCGCGGTTCTACCAGGGCCTGCTCGGGTGGCCGCTTCGGAGGGACGAACGAGACTGGGTCGAGATCGCGCCGCCGGACGGCGGTGCCGGATTGTCGTTCCAGACGGAGCCGCTCTTCATCCGGCCGCATTGGCCTGCCACACGGTCCGAACAGCAGATGATGATGCATCTGGACATCGAGGTGAACGATCTGTCCTCGGCCGTCGAGCACGCTGTTGCCCTGGGGGCGACCCTGGCGGACGTCCAGCCCCAGGATGCTGTGCGGGTGCTGTTCGACCCGGTGGGTCATCCGTTCTGCCTGTTCAGGGCTGCTGACGCGGGTGCCTGGCCGGGTGGCCGCCAGCTGCACGGGACACCAGCAGAATGAGGTCCAGGCTGCCCCGGCCTGCCCGGGCCGCCACCCCGGCTTCCGCCCGCCCGCCGACGCCACCTCTCGTACCGCGGGGCAGGTCCCCCGGCCTCTCCCAGCCCCTCACACGGACAGCGGGTCGACCGGCGGCCATGGATATCCCAGTTGCTCGGCATCGTGCGAGCCGCCCCAGACTTCGGCGGCGGCACGGGGATCGCCGGCGGTCAGTCGCCCTTCGAGGTGCTCGGCTTGGTCCGAGGGGGGATCCGAGGAGATGGGGAGGGTCATCCCGAACTGAAGCCAGGGCAGATCGGCATCAGCCCGGTCACGGGGATGCAGCAACACGACGTGGATGCGATCGGGCTCCTTGCGGGAGGCCCAGACGCCTTCCAACGCGCAGTCCCACCTGACGAGCCAGTCCTCGTGTCTCCTCAGCCCTGCCTCGAGCAGCCGCGCAACCGCTCCTGCCGGCCACTCCCAACTGCGGTCCTCTCCGGCGCGCAGCATCTCGGCCTCGTACTGATCCGCGGTGAACCGAAGCTCCGGCAGGTCGACGTCCTCGTTGGACGGATCGCGCCAGCCCGCCCAGACAACATGATCGCCGTCACGCGTGACCGTCACGTACAGCGCGCCACAGCACTCCTCCACGCCGCACCCGGACCAGGCGAGACGAACCTCGTGGGGCGTCGCAGTGGCGTGCAACAGCCCGTCCTGGCCCAGCAGATGCCTGGGGCCTGCGCCCAGGTACCGGGAGCCTCCGACGCCACCGGGGACCACCTCGGCCAGAAGATCCCGGCCATTGACGATCGGGCGAACCTCCACGAGACCCTCGTCGGGTGGAGGGCAAACGATGCTCAGACGGAGAATGTCCGGTCCCGTGGTCATCGGCCGATGATCGCCGAGCTGGTCCGCAACTGTCACGTGAATTCGCATGGCCTCCGCCCAGACCCGGACGACCGGCCGACGCGAGTACGCGGGCCGGGCGGCGGCGACGGCCACGACCGTGACGAACACGACGCAGGCGACCACGGTGAACAGGGCGGGCGCACGACGAACCGTGGCCCGTCACGCCGACATCTGGTCCTCCAGACGAACCGGCATCAGCAGCGAGAAGGCGTGCTCGTCGTCGGGCCGGCGGATCGCGAGCGGTGCCGTGGGCGCGCCCAGCTCCAGGATCAGCTCGTCCCGGGCCCCGGCGGTGAGCGCGTCCAGCAGGAAATCGCGGTTGACGGCAACGTTGTTCGGGTCGTCGTCACTGTCGTCGCAGACGATCACGGTCCCGTTCTCCGCGACCCGGAGCACGCTCAGGTCGTACGGCTCGCTGTCCTGCTCACGCGTCTCGCCCGCGCGGACCGGGCCGGTCTCCAGGGCCTGGCGGAAGGCCACTGCCCCGACGCGGGCCCGGCGACCGGCGGGGAGGTGGACGAGGCGGCGGTAGTCGGGGAACTCGCCCCCGAGACTCTGCCCTGCCGCCTGCCGGTCCCCGGTCTCGAGCGTCACCCGGTCACCGTCCACGATGAGTTCGGCTGGCTCCTCGCCGGTCAGCAGGGCCCGCATCGCGTCGGCGAGCGGCAGAGGTACGACCACCTGCGTCCGGGGCCCGCCGTGCCCGGTCGTACGTGTTCGCGCGAGCGCCATGCGGTAGCGATCGGTGGCCACGAGGTGGAGCAGTTCTCCCTCGATGTCGAACAGGATCCCGCCGAGCATCGGCAGCTCCGCGTCGGTACCGGCCGCGAAACGGACCGCGTCCAACGCGGCGGCCACATCCGGCGCGGGCACGGAGAACCGGGCGGCGGCGGTGGTGTGAAGCAAGGTCATGGAGGCTGTCTCCCTGTGGTCGAGTAGGGCTCGGAGTGTGGAGAACTCGCTACGGGCATCGGACAGCCTCGATTCGAGACGGCGCAGGTGTGCCTGCAGAAGACCGCGCACCAGTTCCGTGTCCGCGCCGCCCCAGCCGGCCAGGACGAGCCGGATGTCGGCCAGCGGCATGCCCGCCCGACGCAACCGGCCAAGGAGCCGGGCCTCTTCGAGCTGTTCGGGTGCGTACCAGCGGTATCCGCTCACCGGGTCCACCCAAGCGGGGACCAGCACGCCGGCACGGTCGTAGAACCGCAGGGCACTCACCCCGAGCCCGCTGTCCCGGGCCATTTCTCCAATGCTGTGCATCTCGCTCTCCACACCCAGGACTCTGGTGCCTCGACCATGTCGAGGGTCAACCTCGTCCCCTTCCCCTTCCCCTTCCCTTTGTCCTTCCTCGCTCAGGTGGGACAGCCGACGAGCGTGGTGGCCGTGCCGTGGTTGTGAACGTGGGGGAAGCCTTGGGGATGCGTGTTCGGTGCAAGCGAAAGTGGTCGTGGGGCGCGGTTGTCGCTGCCATGGTGTGCCGATGAAAACGACACCGGACGGACGGCCCATCCCACCCGCGCGTGCTGACGAGCGCGTCATGCTGGAGGCATGGCTGGACTTTCACCGTGCGACTCTCGCCCTGAAGTGTTCGGGCCTCAAGGACGATCAATTACGGCTTGCCGCAGCGTCACCCTCGTCGATCACGCTGCTCGGCCTCGTGCAGCACGCGGCAGAGGTGGAACGCAACTGGTTCCAGCGCGTATTCGCGGGTCAGGACATGCCGCCGGTCTTCGGCGAGATCAACGTAGACGGCTATGCGCTTCGCCCGGACCGAGGGCTCGACGAAGCTACGGCTGTCTGGCGAGCCGAGATCGCCCGAGGCCGTGAGCTGATCGCTGGCGCATCGCTGGACGATTCCGGTCGCCTGTCCGAACAGGAAGCGGGCTTCGTCGGCGATCAGGGGGTCTCCCTGCGCTGGATCATGGTGCACATGATCGAGGAATACGCACGTCACAGTGGTCATGCTGATCTCATTCGCGAGCAGGTCGACGGACTCACCGGCGCATGAGACGTGTTGGCGCGGTCGCGAGTACCGCGTCAGCGCTGCAACGCCCTCTAACGCAGGGCGGCGGCGACAATACCTTCGAGGGGCTCGCGCGGCACTTCGCCGCCGCTCACCAGCCGGTCGAAGACCAGCCCGTCGATGCAGGTCAGGAGGGTGTGTGTGCGGTTCTCTGCGTCCGCCACGCCCTGATCGGCCAGGAACAACCGGACGGCCTCGCGGCCGGCGTTCTCGCGGGGCACGAGGATCTCGCGCAGTTCGGGGTCCCGCACGCTCTCGACCGCACAGGCATAGCGGGCGAGCGAGCGGCGGCGGCCCTCGCCGGTGAGTCGCTGCCGGGTGAGCAACACCATGCCGTCCACCAGTTCCTCGACCGTACGGATGGGCGGGAGCTGCTCGGCCATCGATTGCAGTTCCTCCTGGTCGAGTTGGACGAGGCGAGTGACGAGTCCGCTGAGCAGCGCGGCCCGGGTGCGAAAGTACGCCGACGTGGTGCCGGGCGGCAGAGCCGCCTTGTGGTCGACCGCCCGGTGGGTGAGGCCGCGGATCCCTTCGTCGGCGAGGACGTCGAGAGCCGCGTCCGCGAGGAGGGTGCGCCGATCCGAAGCCATGGCTCCTTTCTACACCTGTAGAGCCCCAGCTAGGGTGGTCCTTCTACAGGTGTAGAAGGAGGGGGCTTCCGGAATGGGTAGCACGGCAGTGGTGGTCGGAGGGGGCATCGGCGGGCTGGCCGCCGCGATCGGCCTGCGCCGCATCGGATGGGACGTGACGGTCGTCGAGCGTGCGTGCCTGCTCGAGGACGCGGGGGCGGGCATTTCACTGGCGGCCAACGGAGTGCGGGCACTTGACGAACTCGGCGTCGGCGAGGCGGTACGGGATGCCTCGCGCGGCCAGTACAGAGGCGGCACCCGCACGCCTGAGGGCCGTTGGCTGGCCCGGATGGACGGCGCGGTGCTGGAGAAGGCGGTGGGTACGCCGATCATGGGCATCCCTCGCTCCACTTTGCACCGGCTGCTTCGCGAGGCCCTGCCCGCCGAGCGACTGCTGATCGGCTCCGAGGCCGACTCGTTCCGACAGATCCGCCCCGGGACGGTTCGAGTCGGCTGCGGCGAGACGGTCCTGGATGCCGATCTGGTGGTGGCGGCCGACGGCATTGGCAGCAAGGTGCGCAGTCTTCTCTTCCCAGCCCACCCCGGCCCGGTCTACAGCGGCTCGACAGTGCTGCGGGCCATCACTGAGCAGGCGGTCGAACTGCCCACCGACTTCGAGCTGACGTGGGGGCGGGGGGCCGAGTTCGGGCACATCGCGTTTCGGGACGGACGGGCCGAGTGGCACGCCGTCCTCGACCTGCCCGCCGGAACGCGGTTCGCCGACCCGCTGGCGGAACTGCGCCGGCGGTTCCGCACCTGGCACGACCCGATCCCCGCGCTGTTCGACGCGACGCGACCCGCAGCCGTACTGCATCACGACGTCAATGAAATCCGCACGCCGCTGCCCTCGTACACGGTCGGCCGGATCGCACTGCTCGGTGACGCGGCACACGCCATGACCCCCAACCTCGGACAGGGCGCCTGTCAGACGCTGGAGGACGCGGTCACCCTGGCCGCCGCGCTCGCCACCGAGCCCACCGTCGACGCCGCGCTCGCCCGCTACGACGCCGAGCGTCGGCCGCGCAGCCAGGCGGTGGCGCGCGCCGCCCGGCGAGCCGGGCGGATGGGCCAGCAGCTCTCCCACCCGCTGGCCGTCACCCTGCGCAACACGGCTATGCGGTGGACACCCTCCCACCTCGCGACCCGCATGATCCTTCGGCACCACGCCTGGGTCCCGGCTCGGCTGAACTGATCCGATTCGTGCCCCGTCGCCGCCACCGCAGGTTCACAGGAACGAGGTCCTGCTTCCCGCGGATCTTCCGTTGCCGACCGGTGCGAGCGCGACGTCGTCGGCGGCGAGACCGGCCGGGACAGGGCTCTGTCGTCGCCGTGAAATCGGCGCGCCTCGACACCTCACTGGGCCGGCTTGCCGGGCTGTTGCCGTGCTCCTGGCGCACTTCCGGGCAGCAGTGCAGCCGGATGCCGCGCTGTGCCGGATCACCGAAGCCTCCGGTGCCGACCGCACGTACCGGGATCAGGCCGCGAGGAGCTCCTGTTCGCGGTCCGGAGTCTTGACCTTGGGCTTCTTGTTCGGCAGCGAGAGCCGGACCACCTTGCGCCACGCCGAGAACACCTGCTTGGGCAGCGGTCCGGTGACGTACTCCAGCTCGTACTTCTCGAACAGCGCGCGCACCTTCACCGCGACCTCGGCGTACCGGTTGCTCGGCAGGTCGGGGAACAGGTGGTGCTCGATCTGGTGCGACAGGTTGCCGGACATGAAGTGCATGGCCTTGCTGCCGCTGATGTTCGCTGAGCCCATCATCTGGCGCAGGTACCACTGGCCGCGCGTCTCGCCCTTGATCGACCGGCGCTCGAAGACCTGCACACCCTCGGGGAAGTGTCCGCACATGATCACCGAGTGGGACCAGATGTTGCGGACCAGGTTCGCGGTGAACGTGGCGGCGAGCGTGGTGAGGAACGACGGGCCCGACAGCAGCGGGTGGATCACGTAGTCCTTGAGCACCTGCTTGCGGATCTTGCGGCCCACGGCCCTGGCCCGCGCGCGGAACTCCGGGTTGTTGCGGCGGCGCTTGTGCAGGTTCTTGCCGAGCTCCAGGTCGTACGCGGCGATGCCGTACTCGAAGAAGCAGGCGTTGATGAAGTTCCACAGCGGCTGGCCGAGGTGGAACGGGTGCCACCTCTGGTCCTCGTCGACACGCATGATGCCGTAGCCGAGGTCGTTGTCCTTGCCGATCACGTTGGTGTACGTGTGGTGCAGCTCGTTGTGCGAGTGCTTCCACTGGCCGGCCGGCGAGACGTGATCCCATTCCCAGGTGGTGGAGTGGATCTTGGGGTCCCGCATCCAGTCCCACTGGCCGTGCAGGATGTTGTGGCCGATCTCCATGTTGTCCATGATCTTGGCCACGGACAGACCCGCGGTGCCGATGATCCATGCGGGCGGGAAGAACGAGAACAGCAGCACACCCCGGCTGACCAGCTCCAGCTTGCGCTGCGCCGAGATGACCTTGCGGATGTAGGCGGCGTCCTTCTCGCCGCGGCTCGCGATCACCTCGTCGCGGATCGCGTCCAGCTCGCGGCCGAGCTCCTCGATCTGCTCCGCGGTCAGATGGGCGGTGGGGTCGATGGCGGTCAAGGCGCTCCTACCGTTCGATGTCGCAGGGGCCCGCGGCGGCGGACACACAGGTCTGGATGAGGACGCCCGGCTCGGCCTCGGTGATCTCGCCGGTGCGTAGGTCGCGGACGGCGCCCGCCCTGAGCGGCGTGACGCAGCCGAAGCAGATGCCCATGCGGCACCCGGAGGGCATGAGCACGCCGGCCTCCTCGCCGACGTCAAGAAGCGGCGTGGCGCCGTCCGCGTCGACGGTCTTGCCGGTGCCGCTGAACGTGACCTCCCCGCCTTCGCCGGCGACGACGATGCCGGGGCGGAAGCGTTCGGTGTGCAGGCGCTCGTGCACGCCGTGCTCGGCCCAGTGCTTTTCGGCGGCGTCGAGCAGGCCCGCGGGCCCGCAGGCCCAGGTCTCGCGCTCGGCCCAGTCGGGTACGAGTTCGTCGAGACGGGCGATGTCGAGCATGCCGTCGGTGTCGGTGTGCACCTCGGTGAGCCGCAGCTTCTGGTCCGCGACCAGGGCATGCAGCTCGTCGCGGAAGATCACGTCCTGCGGCCGCGGCGCGCTGTGGACCATGACGACGTCGTCGAACTCGGTGTCGCGCAGCATGCCCATCACCGGCGTGATGCCGCTGCCGGCCGTCAGGTAGAGCACCTTGGCGGGCTTGGCCCGCGGCAGCACGAAGTCACCGGTCGCCTGGTCGAGCTGGATCAGCGTGCCCGGCTTCGCCCTGCGGACCAGGTGGTTGCTGACCTTGCCGTCCGGGATCGCCTTCACGGTGATCGTGACGCGGCCGTCCTGGCTGTTCGTCGGCGACGTCACCGAGTAGGCACGCCACAGGCGCACCCCGTCGACGTCGACGCCGATCCGCACGTACTGGCCGGCCGTGTGACCGCGCCAGCCCCGTCCCGGTCTGATCACGACCGTCGCGGCGTCACCCGTCTCGGGGTGCACGGCCTCGATGCGCCCTCGCAGGTCGGCGCCCGCACGCAGCGGGCTGACCAGGTCGAGGTAGTCCGACGGCAGCAGCGGCGTCGTGACCATCTCCAGCAGTTTCCACGCCCTGCTGCGGAGGGCTGTACTCGTCATGAGTCCAGCTTGCTGTGCCTCAAGGCGTAAAGTCCTGACCGCAGGATGTGAATCTGGTCGGCTGAATTGTTCGCAAGGAATAGAAACGTGAGTCATGCGATCCGTAGGGTCAGCGAGCTGGCCCTGGACGAGACGACGGTCACCGCACTTCGGGCCGCGCTGAGGACCACTGCCGACGAGGTCGTCCAGGCGATCATCGACGAGGTCCCTCCCTACGCGGGCGCCCTGTCGGGCCACATGGGCGCCACGATCCGCCGCGCCGTCCGAACCGCCCTGGGGCACTACCTGGACCTCGCGAGCGGGAACGCCACGGGCGGCGACGCCGGGGACGCGGCCTACGAGCTGGGCCGCGGCGAGGTCCGCGACGGCCGTTCGATGGACGCGCTGCTCAGCGCCTACCGCGTCGGCGCCCGCGTGGCCTGGCGATGCCTGGCAGCGGGTGCCGTCCCCGCCGGTCTGCCCGCTGCCGAGGTCGCCAAGTTCGCCGAGCTGACCTTCGCCTACATCGACGAGCTCTCCGCCGCGAGCGCCGCCGGCCACGCCGACGAACTGGCCGCCCGGGGCAGGGCCCACGAGCGCCACCTGGAACACCTGGCCCGCGACATCCTCGCCGACGCGAGCTCGGACGTACTGATGGCCTCTGCGCAACGGGCCGGGTGGCAGCCTCCGGTTTCGCTGACCGCGGTCCTGCTGCCCGCCGCCCAGGCCCGGCCCGCGTACCGCGTGCTCGACCCGAACACCCTCGTCCTCGACGATCTGCCGGACGCCACCGGCGTGCTGCTCGTCCCCGACGCCGACCGATCACATCTCCTGCGGCAGCTGACCGACCGCAGCGCCGTGGTCGGCCCGGCCCGGCCGTGGGCGCGCGCTTCGGCCTCGTACGCGCGAGCCGTACGCGCGCGCTCCCTCTCCGCTGACATTCGCGACACCGAGGACCACCTGCCCGAGCTGGTGCTGAGCGCCGACGCGGACGCGTTCGCGGACCTGCGCGCCCGAGCCCTCGCCCCGCTGCGGGCCTTGCCTGCCGCGACCGCACGGCGGCTGGAGGAGACGTTGCGGGCGTGGCTGCTGCACCAGGGCAGGCGGGACGAGGTCGCGGCGGCGCTGTTCGTCCATCCCCAGACCGTCCGCTACCGCATGTCCCAGCTGCGGGAGCTGTTTCCGGACCTCGCATCGCCGGACCGGGTCCTCGAACTGACGCTGGCGGTCGGTCTGCGGGCCGGCTGACACGGCTCGGCCGGATCCGGTGGACGATGCGCCCCGGCCCGGCACCCCGCGCGAGGGATGATGGGGACGGAACAACGGAACGTGAGGTCAGGAGCTTCCATGACGATGCGGGTCCACCGCCCCCGTGAGGACGCGGAGTTCGATTTCATCCTCGGGAAGAGCGGAGTTCCGGTTCTCGCCTACTTCACCGGGACATGGCCCAAGACGATCGAGCCCTGCCGGGTGATGGACCTCGTCGTGGGGGCCGTCGCCGACGACCGCGCGGGCTGCCTGACGGTCGTCCGCGCCGACATCACGCGTTGTCCGGCCGCGACCGAGCGATTCGGAATCACCGGAGCCCCGTCCTGCGTCCTGCTGAAGGAGGGAGAGGTGGTGGCCCATGGCACGGGGCCCATGTCCACCGCCGAGATACGGCAACTGCTGGACGACCACCTCTGAGCGGCCGCTGCGTCGCATGGAACCGGTCGCCCGCTTGCCGAAGCCGGCGGTGAGGCCACCGAGCGACGTCGGCCGATGGGGACTGCCGAAGGGGTGAAGCAACACCACGACGGTTCCGCCCTACTGCGCCGGATCGACCCGCGACGCGGCCTTGCCATCGACGACTTCGCCACGCTGACGGCATGGGCGACCGGCCTGGACTGACTCCGCAGCCCGTCGACAACCAGCTGCGACGCCCTCCTACGTGATCATTGCGGGACAAGTCACAGAGGCCGTGAGGAGTCAACTTATGATCATTGCGGACGGAACGCTCACTCGCGGTGAGTGATGATCCCATCGGCTTGGGGCCTGCCATGATCAAAGAGTTGCTTCAGGAACTCATGTCGACCGCGTTCGGCAGCTGGACCCCGAACGACGGATGCACAGATGCCGAAGTCACCGCTGCCGAGGATCGCTTGGGAATCCGCCTGCCGGACGCCATGCGTGACTACTACGCTGCCGCCGGCCGGCACCCGGAACTGATGGGCATGAGCGGCCACGAGCACACTCTCCGGGTGAGCGCCGCGCCACATCTCTCCCCGGACCTGGTCGTCGAGGACTTGCACGTGGCCGTCGACTACCTCGGCACCCGGCCCTTCGTCGACCGCGAACGCATCGGCGCCCATCGGCATGTGCGGCAGCGGCGGTTTCCTCGTCAGCGCAGCCGACGTCGACCGGCTCATCAGGGCGGTCACCACGATCGTCATGTACGACATCACCCGGGCCCAGTCCACACGAACTGCCGCCGGACCCTGGCATCATGCCCGCGGTTGCCCGCGACCACGGCGTCCGGTGTTCGGCCTGGGCCGGCTGTCGTGCCTCGGCGGGCACGCGGAGGTTCTGGAGGCGGGGACGCTTCGAGTGAGCGACTTGATCTCGTTGCAGGAGGTTTCGGGCCGCGACGTTTCGGAGGTGCGGTCCGACAGCACGTCCACGACCCGGTTGGCTTGCGATCGGGTGGTCGGTGACCCGGCTGCCTCATGATCGACCGAGAGAGGGCGAGGCGGCGGCGTACTCAAGGTCTCGTACACGTGGACGCGGTGGGCCAACTCCGCGCCTGCCAGGAAAAGTTCGGCGCCGAGGCCCTGGCCTCGGTGGTCGGGGGCGAGGGTGCCGCCGAGCTCGTTCCTGTCGGGGTGGAGTTCGAGGTGGCCGGCGTAGCGGCCGCTCTGGCGGTGTACGCAGACCATGAATTCGAACGTCTCGGGGCTGGGTGTGAAGGGTTCGGCCAGGTTGGGGTTGGCCTTGGTGAACCAGCGGGGGATGGCGCCGGCGGGGCCCATGCCCAGTAGGGCATGTCTGGTGTCGGGGTCCGGTACGAGCTGGTCCGTCTGGTTCCCATGCCAGCGCTGGGCATCGGGGTCCGCGCTCGCGGCGAGGGCCGCCAACGCGTCGAGCTGGGGCACCGGGGTGTAGATCAGTAGGTGCGGGGTGGCCAGAGCGTGCCGGCCCGGGGCGCAGGCGTCCGGGACCGGGAGGCTCCAGGCCGCACGGCGACGTCGTAGAGGCGACCGAATCATGGAACCCCCGTTGTATCGGTCCTGGTGTGCCCGGCCGCACGTACCGGCCGTGTGCGGCCCAAGCTACCCTGACGAGAGAAAGCGCCGTGCTCCCGGGCGCTGCCGGGAGCGGCCGACCGCTTGGCCGCTGTCCTCGACGAGTGGCTGTGACCAGCGCCTTCCCGACAAGCCCTAGTCGACCTGGACCACGTACTTGCCCCGCACCCCGCCCGCCTCCAGGGCCCGGTGTGCCGCCGCCGTCTCCTCCAGCGGGAAGACCGTGTCCACCGCCGGCCGCAGTTTTCCCTCCGTCACATGGCGGGCGAGGTCGTCGAGGTGGGCGCGTCCGGGGTTGCCGCTGAAGAAGCGCACTCGGCCGCGTCCGTGGACAGCGCTGACCGCGATGTAGCCCAGCGAGGCGGCGGGTCGCGTCAGGTCGACGGCGATGGTGACCATGCGTCCGCCGGGTTTCAGCATCCGCCGTACGGTACGCAGGTCGGTGCCCGCCGTGTCGAGGACCACGTCGAACAGTCCGAGTTCCGCAGGGGACACCGTCCGGTGGTCGGCGGCGTGGTGCGCACCGAGTGTACGGACGAAGTCGAGGTTGGCAGCGCGGGCCAGGGCCGTGACCTCGGCGCCGTACGCCTGTCCGAGCTGGACGGCGGCGTTGCCGACGCCGCCTGCCCCGCCCCGTACGAGCAGCCGTTCGCCGGGGCTCAGTGCGGCCTTGTCCCGCAGCGCCGTGACGGCGGTGGTGGCCACCGGCAGCGCGGCGGCGGCCACCAGGTCCAGCCCGTCCGGGACCCGACCGAGCCGCTCGGGCCGTACGGTCACGTACTGGGCGGCGCTGCCGAATCCGGAGGTGCGGCCCAGGACACCCCACACCTGGTCGCCGACCGCCACGCCGGTGGCGCCGGAGCCGAGTTCGGCGATTGCACCAGTGAAGTCCAGCCCGACGCGCTGGGGGAACTTCCGGCCCGTGATGAGGCGGGCCCTTCCGGAACGGGCAGCCAGCTCACCGCCGTTGACGCTGAACGCGCGCACGCGCACGAGGACTTCGCCAGGTGCCGGCCCGGGACGTGGGACCCGGCCCACATACAGCACCTCGGGGCCGCCGAAGCGGTCGAACAGTACGGCTTTCATCGTGCGGTCGTCCATCGTCTTCGCTCTCACCTTCGCTCTCGCCTTCGCCACCAGTGGCCGGTCCGGGGGATCGTGGCGCCGAGCGTAGGCTGACAAGTGGACGAGGTCGTCCACTTGACCGGAGGTGAGAGACAGCGGTGGGGGAATCCTCTCGGATCGCGGGGCAGGACAGTCTGCGGGCGGACGCCCGGCGCAACCGGCGGCGCATCCTCTCGGCCGCCCGCCTGGTCTTTGCCGAGCACGGCATCGACGCACCCATGGCGACCGTGGCCCGACGGGCGGGGGTCGGCGTGGCGACGCTGTACCGGCGGTTCCCGACGCGGGACGCACTGGTACGGGCCACGTTCGCGCACCAGATGGACACCTGCTCTCGGGCGCTCACCGACGCCCTGGCCGACCCCGATCCGTGGCAGGGATTCCAGCGGCTGGTCGAGACGGTCTGCGAACTGCAACGGGAAGAACGGGGCTTCCCGGCCGCGTTCGTCACTGCCTTTCCGGACAGCACACGAGAACACGCGCGCGAACGGGAGCAGGCCGAGCGGGACTTCATGACCCTGGTCCGCAGGGCACAGGCGGCGGGCGCGCTGCGAGCCGACTTCCACCCCTCCGACATCGCCGTGGCCCTGCTGGCCCACTGCGGTCTGGTCACCGCGCTGCCGGGCGACCGTGTGGCGTCCCGGCGTCTGGTGGCGTACTTGCTCCAGTCGTTCCGCGCCGAGGCGGCCCACGGAGCGCTGCCGGCGCCGAGCGCACTGTCACTGCGCAGCCTTCCGCTCGCGGCCGACGGCTCCAAGGCACAGCACCCCACCAGAGCCTGACGCGAAGCGGCGCCGCCTGCCGCGCCGCCCGCACGCTCTTTCAGGCGACGCAGCTGTCCGCCTCAGGCGTCGAAGCGGTGGCGGGAGGTCTCGATGTGGCCGAGGTATCGGTGGGTCCAGTCGCACAGTCCGTCGATCGTCACCCGAAGGGCCTGGCCCGGCTCGGTGAGGGCGTACTCGACCCTGGGCGGCACGACGGGGTGCACCGTCCGTTCGACCAGACCGTTGCGCTCGAGCATGCGCAGGTTCTGGGTGAGCATCTTGTGGCTGATGCCCTCGATCTCGTTCCGCAGCTCGCCGAAGCGCAGGGTGTGCTCCCCCAGGGCCTCGATGATCAAAAGTGCCCATTTGTTGGCAACGTCCGAAAAGATCTCCCGTGCCAGAGAGTCCGCGCGTCGAAGATCCGCTTCGTCGGGCGAGCCCGTGAACTGCTTGGTCACCGTGAGGTTCTCCAGTCACTGAAAAGTGCGTACTTCCACGTCAGCAGCCACTCTCCTACGGTGCCTGAGTAACCACAAGAGACCGAGGCGCCCTTGGTCCGGTGGCAGCGAGCCCACGGGCTCCCTTGACGAGGAGGCAGACAACATGGCCATCACACTGGTGAACCCCGACGGATTGCCCAAGATCGACGTCTACCGGCAGGTGGCGGTCGCGACGGGGACGAAACTGGTGTTCATCGCCGGGCAGGTCGCCTGGGACGCCGAAGGGGCCACGGTGGGCGAGGGCGATCTCGCCGCCCAGGTGGAGCAGTGTTATCTCAACATCGCCACCGCCTTGGCCGAGGTCGGCGGTTCCTTCGACGATGTGGCGAAACTGAACGTCCACGTCGTCGACTGGACCCCCGACAAGATGCCCCAGCTCCTGGAGGGGATCGGTCGCGCATCCGCGAAGCTGGGCGTGACCCCGGCCCCGCCGGCCACGCTGCTGGGCGTTGCGGCGTTGGACATCCCCGACCACCTGGTGGAGATCGAAGCCACCGCGATCCTGAACTGAAGGAGTTCCTGCACCTCGCGGGCCGCCATCGCTCCTCGGAACGGTCGGAATGGGTCCGGTCCGCGCCGGGTCGGGGCCGCTCAGTCCTCGAGGGCCCGCCGGATGAAGTCGTCGCGGGTCGCGGCTCGGAGGTTCGTGAGACCGCCGCGTGGGGCGCGAGGCCGTCGCACCTGTGGAAGCCGCCGCCCCACATGTGCAGGTCGACGCTCACGCCCGCCTCGGACGGGCGGCCGGCGTAGGCCAGGATCTCGTGGCGGAACGTCTCGACCGAGCCGGTGCCGAGGTAGGCGCGGGGCAGGCCGCTGAGATCCTTGGCCCGGGCCGGTGCGGCATAAGTGGCTGTTGTCGTTCCGAATCTGAGGTCGGTGTTTTAGCTGGTCAGGCATAGGGCCGGTGATTCGGTGGGAGTGGTGGCGTGTTGTGTCGTCGCTCCCCGGGAGGTTGTGGATGCCGTCGGTCGTCGGACTGCTGGAAGAGCACGAGCTCGCTGCTCGCCGTCGGGTCGACGGGTTGCGTGAGGAGCCGATCGCATCCAGGCCGAACTGGCCGCGGCCGAGCAGGAATGGCAGGAGTGGGTGATCGCCCGCAGGCGAGTAGGCACGGTCCTGGATCCGGACGGCGGCAGCATCGCCGATGAGGAAGCCGCCTCCGGCCCACGGGACGCGGACGCGTGTTCGGCGCCCGGCCAGGCGGCGAAGGTGAAGTCGCAGGTGCCGGTGTGGCGTGAGGGACTGGCCTGGTCGGTGCTGTGTCGGTGGACTATCAGCGCATCCTTCAGTCCCTCGCGGACCGGCATCGGCTCCATCAAGGGCCGCTGACCTGCCAGGAGATGGCCGTGGCGTTCGGCCTGGACGCGGTGCCGGCGAAGGTGGAGGCGCTGCGGTCGAAGGCGAAACGCCTGGTCGCGCGGGGCTGGCTGGCAGAGCGGCAGCCGGGCCGGTTCACCCTCGCCCAGGGCCCGGCCGGGCAAGGCGGCGCGTCATGAGCAGGGTCATCGACCAGCAGACCATCGCCTCGGCGCTGGTGGTGCGGCGTTCGAAGTCGCGTGCCAGGCGGCGGGTGCGCATCAGGTGGGCGAAGAAGGAGAGTCGGCCCGGGACGCGGTGGTCGGATTTCTCCGACTCCGTTTCCCCGGGCCGCTCACCGAACCGGACGTGCGACTCTCACCGCATCCGGCTCTCCACAGGTTCCTGCCGTTGGCTCGATGATCTATGCGGTCCACGGTGTCGGGATGTTCAAGCCGCGCCAGCGGTAGCGGGTGACCGTCACCGCGGCGATGTTGAACAACATGACTCCGTCCAGGGCAATCTGCCGCCAGCCCGAGGGGCCCTTGAACTGTCGGCGCAGGGCCGACCACGTCATGCGCCGCCGATACGTGATCATGTTGACCACCCGCCACCACACGAACGACCGCAAGGTGTTGAACGTGTGCTTGGCGACGGCGTGCTTGAAGTAGTTGGCCCAGCCGCGAAGGATCTGGTTGATCCTCGACAGCACGGCGGCGAAGGGGACCTGTGACCTCCGGTGGGTCAGCGCCCGGATCTTCCGCCTCAGTTCACGGACTGGCTTGTCCGCGATGAAGGTGTAGACGTAGTGCTTGTCCGTTCCCCGTTTGCGCATCCACTTGATGTGGAAGCCGAGGAAGTCGAACCCGTCGGCCATGTGCACCACGCGCGTCTTGGACTTCGACAGGTGCAGTCCGAGCGGGGCCAGGACCTCGCCGATCTCCGTTCTCAGCGCCTCGACGTGGTGGCGTTCGCCCCTGACGAGCACGACGAAGTCGTCCGCGTAGCGCACGATCCGCCAGTTCGGCAGGTTCTTGGCCACCCGCGTGAAGCGTCGCGAGTCGCTGGACATCGTCCCGCCTGGCTTCCACGGCCCCATCACGTGCTCATCGAGCGCGGACAGCGCGATGTTGGCCAGCAGCGGAGAGGATCCGCCTTGCGGGTGCCGGTCTCGGATGGCTCCATTGTCCCGGTCTCCCGCAGGATTCCGGCCTTCAGGAACGCCTTGACCAGGGCGAGCACGCGCTTGTCCTGACTCGGGAACGCACCCGGTCCATGAGGGCCGTGGTCGATCGAGTCGAAGCACGCCTCGATGTCCGCGTCCAGACCTGGCGGTAGCCTTGGGTGCCCCAGAAGTGGATCTCGGCGATCGCGTCGTGCGCCCTCCGGTTGGGGCGGAACCCGTAGGAGACCGGCGTGAAGTCAGCCTCAAAGATGGGTTCCAGCACCAGTTTCAGCGTCGCCTGACTACGCGGTCGGCCACGGTCGGGATGCCGAGACTCCTCAGTTTCCCGCCGTGCTTGGGGATCATCCGCTCGCGTACCGGCAGCGGGCGGAACGTCCGCTGCCGAAGCTGCTCGCGCAGCTGGTCCAGGAACACCTCCACGCCCACCTGCTCGGCGATGGTGCGGGCCGTGGCCCGGTCCACGCCGGCGGTGCGGGCACCGTGTTGCGGCGACCCGGTCCCACGCACGTGCGAGGAACCTGCGGTCGCATACCAGGTGGTACAGATCATCGAAGCGGCAGCCGGGATCGGCCGCCGCCCAGCGGTGCAGCTTGGTCTGCATCTCCGGTACCTGCAGCGGCCGCACCACCGGCACGTCGCGCTGCACGGCCGGAGTCTCCTCCGGCGTCTTCGGGCATTGCAGTCCCTTCCACTCGTTACCTGCTGCCGCCCTTCGCCATGTACGCGGCTTTCCGCGCTCTCGACTACTACGGCGGCTCCGCCCCATGCCGTTCGGCCGACGGACCCAGCCCGGATGTCCGCGCCGGATGCGCGGCCGCGGCGGACCGGGACGGTTCCCGTGTTCACTTGTGATCGCTTGTCGGAGGAGGCGCCCGGCTATACCCGGCGGCATCGCCACGGCTACGCCGCAGTCCTTCACCGTGGCCTTGCGGCGGCGGCGAGACCTCGCGCAAGTCGCCTGCCCGAGCAGATGGCAGACGCGCACCGCACCCAGCCCAGATCCGTCAGGTTCGAGCTGGTGGGAATTCGTTACGAGGCTTCACACACCGGTTCCTCTCGTACACCTCTCCGTCATGCTCGCCGGGCACACGGCCATCTGACGGTCCTGGCCCCGCCCCGGCTTTGTCAGGGCTGCTTCCCGCCCTCCCCGGCACCTCCCGGATCAGGCTGCCCTCAGCTTCAACCCCACTGCTGCGACAGCAGGTTGGTGCAGGTCTTTCACCTCCACTCGACAAGCGCCTCACGGCGCACCCGCTCGACGATCCACCGCTTGGGCAGCACCACGAAGCCGCGCATGTCGTCGCTGCGCTTGACGATCGCCAGGACCAGCGAACGTGGCCAGGCAGTACTCGACGAGGCCGCCGGTGTAGCCGCCGTCGGCCCAGACCAGCTCCAACTGGTGGTGGGCGTCGGCGACTTGCCGCAGCAGGACCTGCGCGGCGGCGCGATCACCGGTGTCCGCTGCGGTGACCATCACCCAGCAGGCCGAGCGTGTCGACCACGACGTGCCGCTTGCGCCCGTTGACCAGCTTCCCGCCGTCGAAGCCACGGCTGTCCGCACCGACGGCGACGTCCGCCTTGACCGACTGAATCGATCACACCCGCACTCGGCTCCAATCACACGTCGGTGCAGCCGAGTTGAACTCCACCGGCGCGAGCGCGTACAACTGCGGCAACAGGGTCTCCTGGATCTCGGTCGGCTTCGCAACCCCGAGCTACCAAGAGGCCCTAATCCGTTGCTAAGGGCGTTCCGAGGAAGTTGGCTCCCCGGGATGTTCGAGTGCCGGACCGTGACACCTCGTGGCTGCCGGGCGGGCAACGCCTCGCTTTAGACAGCGTGCGCGGTCCTGGTGCTCATGGTGGTGGCGGTCGCGTGGGCGCCGTATGGATGCCCCAAGAGGCCCTGGCGTGTGATGCCTCAAGGCAGAGCGGCGACATGCGGTGCAGCGGGGCCGCCACCACCGTCGACGGGCGCTGGTGCTCGTCGGCACTGGACGGACGCCTGTGCGGTCTGGGCCTTGATGCCTCCAGCCAGAGCGGCGCCGTCCAGGGCCGTCGAGCGTCAACACCGATTCTTGATCACTCGTTGGTGTTGGTGGTGCGAGCCTGCCGCACGGTGACCTCTTGATACGCCCGAGCCGTCCGAGCTCCCGCGCAGACCGAGGCCCGTGGGGTGCACTGGTGCCACGAACGGCTAGTGAGGTGGAGGCACATCCGCAGGACGGTTGATGCCTGGGATTAGGTCGCTCGCGTGGCCCGCATGCGCTCGTCACCAGCGCAAACACCTGCACATCGGGGAGGGACAACCTTGATCTACTGCGGAATCGACTGGGCGGAACGAACCCACGACGTCGCCCTGGTAAACGATGCCGGGGCGCTGGTGGCCAAGCGGCACATCACCGACGACGCGGCCGGCTACAAACTGCTGCTGGACCTGCTCGCCGAGCACGGCGACACCGAGGAGAACCCGATCCCCGTGGCGATCGAGACCTCCCGCTGCTGGTTGCCGTGCTGCGAACCGGCAAACGCAAGGTGTTCGCGATCAACCCGCTGGCCGCCGCCCTACCGCGACCGGCACTCCGTCTCCCGCAAGAAGTCCGACCCCGGCGACGCACTCGTGCTCGCGAACATCCTGCGCACCGACATGCACGCCCACCGGCCGCTGCCGGGCGACTCCGGACGCGCTATCGCCGTCCTGGCCCGCGCCAGCAGGACGCGCTGTGGAACCGACAACAGATCGCCAA
>NZ_JAJKLK010000030.1 GCF_020982545.1 Streptomyces sp. MNU76
GCGGGGCCAGGACCTCGCCGATCTCCGTTCTCAGCGCCTCGACGTGGTGGCGTTCGCCCCTGACGAGCACGACGAAGTCGTCCGCGTAGCGCACGATCCGCCAGTTCGGCAGGTTCTTGGCCACCCGCGTGAAGCGTCGCGAGTCGCTGGACATCGTCCCGCCTGGCTTCCACGGCCCACATCGTGCTCATCGAGCGCGGACAGCGCGATGTTGGCCAGCAGCGGAGAGGATCCCGCCTTGCGGGTGCCGGTCTCGGATGGCTCCATTGTCCCGGTCTCCCGCAGGATTCCGGCCTTCAGGAACGCCTTGACCAGGGCGAGCACGCGCTTGTCCTTGACTCGGGAACGCACCCGGTCCATGAGGGCCGTGTGGTCGATCGAGTCGAAGCACGCCTCGATGTCCGCGTCCAGGACCTGGCGGTAGCCTTGGGTGCCCCAGAAGTGGATCTCGGCGATCGCGTCGTGCGCCCTCCGGTTGGGGCGGAACCCGTAGGAGACCGGCGTGAAGTCAGCCTCAAAGATGGGTTCCAGCACCAGTTTCAGCGTCGCCTGGACTACGCGGTCGGCCACGGTCGGGATGCCGAGACTCCTCAGTTTCCCGCCGTGCTTGGGGATCATCCGCTCGCGTACCGGCAGCGGGCGGAACGTCCGCTGCCGAAGCTGCTCGCGCAGCTGGTCCAGGAACACCTCCACGCCCACCTGCTCGGCGATGGTGCGGGCCGTGGCCCGGTCCACGCCGCGGTGCGGGCACCTGTTGCCGCGACCCGGTCCCACGCACGTGCGAGGAACCTGCGGTCGCATACCAGGTGGTACAGATCATCGAAGCGGCAGCCGGGATCGGCCGCCGCCCAGCGGTGCAGCTTGGTCTGCATCTCCCGTACCTGCAGCGGCCGCACCACCGGCGTCGCGCTGCACGGCCGGAGTCTCCACTCCGGCGTCTTCGGGCATTGCAGTCCCCTTCCACTCGTTACCTGCTGCCGCCCTTCGCCATGTACGCGGCTTTCCCGCGCTCGGACTACGGCGGCTCCGCCCATCCCGGACCGTTCGGCCCGGGTGGACCCAGCCCGGATGTCCGCGCCGGATGCGCGGCGCGGCCCGGGACGGTTCCATTCCCTTTCACTGTGATCGCTTGTCGGAGGCGCCCGGCTATACCCGGCGGCATCGCCACGGCTACGCCGCAGTCCTTCACCGTGGCCTTGCGCGGCGGCGAACGAGACCTCCGCGCAAGTCGCCTGCCCGAGCAGATGGCAGACGCGCACCGCACCCAGCCCAGATCCGTCAGGTTCGAGCTGGTGGGAATTCGTTACGAGGCTTCACACACCGGTTCCTCTCGTACACCTCTCCGTCATGCTCGCCGGGCACACGGCCATCTGACGGTCCTGGCCCCGCCCCGGCTTTGTCAGGGCTGCTTCCCGCCCTCCCCGGCACCTCCCGGATCAGGCTGCCCTCAGCTTCAACCCCACTGCTGCGACAGCAGGTTGGTGCAGGTCTTTCACCTCCACTCGATCAACAAGCGCCTCACGGCGCACCCGCTCGACGATCCACCGCTTGGGCAGCACCACGAAGCCGCGCATGTCGTCGCTGCGCTTGACGATCGCCAGGACCAGCGCGAACGTGGCCAGGCAGTACTCGACGAGGCCGCCGGTGTAGCCGCCGTCGGCCCAGACCAGCTCCAACTGGTGGTGGGCGTCGGCGACTTGCCGCAGCAGGACCTGCGCGGCGGCGCGATCACCGGTGTCCGCTGCGGTGACCATCACACCCAGCAGCAGGCCGAGCGTGTCGACCACGACGTGCCGCTTGCGCCCGTTGACCAGCTTCCCGCCGTCGAAGCCACGGCTGTCCGCACCGACGGCGACGTCCGCCTTGACCGACTGCGAATCGATCACACCCGCACTCGGCTCCAATCACACGTCGGTGCAGCCGAGTTGAACTCCACCGGCGCGAGCGCGTACAACTGCGGCAACAGGGTCTCCTGGATCTCGGTCGGCTTCGCAACCCCGAGCTACCAAGAGGCCCTAATCCGTTGCTAAGGGCGTTCCGAGGAAGCGGTTGGCTCCCGGGATGTTCGAGTGCCGGACCGTGACACCTCGTGGCTGCCGGGCGGGCAACGCCTCGCTTTAGACAGCGTGCGCGGTCCTGGTGCTCATGGTGGTGGCGGTCGCGTGGGCGCCGTATGGATGCCCCAAGAGGCCCTGGCGTGTGATGCCTCAAGGCAGAGCGGCGACATGCGGTGCAGCGGGGCCGCCACCACCGTCGACGGGCGCTGGTGCTCGTCGGCACTGGACGGACGCCTGTGCGGTCTGGGCCTTGATGCCTCCAGCCAGAGCGGCGCCGTCCAGGGCCGTCGAGCGTCAACACCGATTCTTGATCACTCGTTGGTGTTGGTGGTGCGAGCCTGCCGCACGGTGACCTCTTGATACGCCCGAGCCGTCCGAGCTCCCGCGCAGACCGAGGCCCGTGGGGTGCACTGGTGCCACGAACGGCTAGTGAGGTGGAGGCACATCCGCAGGACGGTTGATGCCTGGGATTAGGTCGCTCGCGTGGCCCGCATGCGCTCGTCACCAGCGCAAACACCTGCACATCGGGGAGGGACAACCTTGATCTACTGCGGAATCGACTGGGCGGAACGAACCCACGACGTCGCCCTGGTAAACGATGCCGGGGCGCTGGTGGCCAAGCGGCACATCACCGACGACGCGGCCGGCTACAAACTGCTGCTGGACCTGCTCGCCGAGCACGGCGACACCGAGGAGAACCCGATCCCCGTGGCGATCGAGACCTCCCGCGGCCTGCTGGTTGCCGTGCTGCGAACCGGCAAACGCAAGGTGTTCGCGATCAACCCGCTGGCCGCCGCCCGCTACCGCGACCGGCACTCCGTCTCCCGCAAGAAGTCCGACCCCGGCGACGCACTCGTGCTCGCGAACATCCTGCGCACCGACATGCACGCCCACCGGCCGCTGCCGGGCGACTCCGAACTCGGACGCGCTATCGCCGTCCTGGCCCGCGCCCAGCAGGACGCGCTGTGGAACCGACAACAGATCGCCAACCAGCTCCGCTCCCTGCTGCGCGAGTACTACCCCGCCGCCCTGGAAGCCTTCGCCACCTGGACCAACGGCCTGTGCCGCCCCGAAGCCCGCGAACTCCTCAAGGCCGCACCGACTCCCTCCCGGGCCGCGCGGCTGACCCGCACCCAGCTCCAGGCCGCCCTTAAACGAGCAGGCCGCAAGCGCGGCATCGAGGCTGAGGCCGACCGCGTCCGCGAGGTCTTCCGCGCCGAGTGGGCCCACCAGCCGCCGCTGGTCGAGAACGCGCTCGGCAAGCAGATGCTCGCCCTCCTTCTCCAGCTGGAAGCCGCCTGCACCGCCGCCGACCAGCTCGCCGAGGCGGTGGAAGAGGCGTTCCCTCAGCATCCGGACGCTGAGATCCTGCTGAGCTTCCCCGGGCTCGGTATCCAGCTCGCCGCCCGGATCCTGGCTGAGATCGGGGACGACCACAGCCGCTTCGCCGACGCCCGCGGCCTGAAGGCATACGCCGGCTCCTCGCCCATCACCAGGGCCTCCGGCAAGAAGTCGTCCATCACACGGCGGTGGGTGAAGAACGACCGGCTCAATCACGCCGGCTACCTCTGGGCCTTCGCCTCACTCCGGACATCCGCCGGAGCCAACGCCCACTGCCGGCGACGACGCGAGCACGGCGACTGGCACGCCGCCGCCCAGCGCAACCTCTTCAACCGCATGATCGGCCAGCTCTACCACTGCCTACAACACCGCCAGCTGTTCGACGAACACACCGCGTTCCCCACCGAACTCGCCGCCGCAGCTTGACGCGTTGGCATCGTGAGGTGTCTGTTCTCATGCACGCGACCGACTGCGGTCACCCGATCGAGACTCCCGTTCGACGCACACCACTCAAGATCGGAACGACAACAGCCACTGAGCTTGGTGTTTAACCTCGGCCGTTCACCTGACCTGCTGATCTTGGCTCGTTCCCGAGACAGCAGGGCGGCCGTTCTTCACGCTTCGAGGTGTCGAGCAACGTCGCGTGAAGGAACGGCCGCTGGTGAAGAGTCTCGCCGCTGAACAGTCCGCTGACGCCGCGTTGGGTGTCCTGTCCCACTTTCGTGTCGAGTTCTACGACTGCCTCTACACCCGGGCGGATGCGCTCTTCGAGCTCACCGACGCGGTGCTGTGCTCGGACGGCCCGGTCACCTCGCTGGTCGAGTTGACGCTCACGGCCGAGCACCGGCGCGGGCACGGAGCAATGTACGACGCCGTCAACCACGGCTGGCTGGAACCGCGCCGCCTGCGCAGGCTGCTGGCCTCCACGCCGCTGCCGCGAGCCGCCGACGGGCGGATCGTGCTCGCGGTGGACGTGAGCAACTGGCTGCGACCCGACGCCCCCACCAGCCCGGAGTTGCTGTTCTGCCACGTCTACGGGCGGGGTCGCAGTGCGGATCAGTTCATCCCCGGCTGGCCCTACTCCTTCGTCGCCGCACTGGAGACGGGACGCACGTCCTGGACTGCCGTGCTGGACGCGATGCGGCTCGGGCCGGCCGACGATGCCACCGCGGTGACCGCCACCCAGCTGCGGGAGGTGGTCACCCGGCTGGTGCATGCCGGGCAGTGGCGGCCGGGCGACGCGGACATCCTCGTCGTCATGGACACCGGCTACGACGTCACCCGCCTCGCCTACGTCCTGGCCGACCTGCCCGTCGAGCTGATCGGCCGGCTCCGCTCGGACCGCGTCATGCTCCGGGACGCCGGCCCACGCCGCTCCACCCCACGCGGCGGACAGCCCCGCAAGCACGGCGGCGTCCTCACCTTCTCCAAGCCGGAGTCCTGGCACACCCCTGAACAGGCCACGACGTGCGACACCACCCGCTACGGCCAGGCCGAAGCCCTCGCCTGGGACCGGATGCACCCCCCGCTTGCAGGCCCGTGGCCCCTGGCTCGACCACTGCGGTGAACTCCCTTTAATCCACGGCACGTTGATCCGGCTGAAGGTCGGGCACCTGCCCGGCGACCGCGACCCCAAGCCGGTGTGGCTGTGGTCCTCACGCACCGGAATGACCGGACAGGACGTCGACCTGCGGTGGCAGGCGTTCCTCCGCAGATTCGATCTTGAACACACCTTCCGGCTGTTCAAACAGACCCTGGGCTGGACCGTCCCCAAGGTCCGCGATCCACACACGGCCGACCTGTGGACCTGGCTGATCATCGCCGCCCACACCCAACTCCGCCTCGCCCGGCCCTCGCCGAGGACCTCCGCCGACCCTGGGAACGGCCTGCCGAGCCGCGCCGACTTACCCCCGCCCGGGTCCGCCGGGGGTTTCGCCACCTCCGCGTGAAGACAGCCCGTCCCGCCGACGTGCCCAGACCCTCCAAGCCCGGCCCCGGACGCCCACCCGGCTCGAAGAACCGCAGGCCAGCCCCGCGTCACGAGCCGGGGAAGACCGTGAAACGAATCGAAACCCTCACCGAACACGTCCGCCTGAAACAGCAGCGAGGTTAATGATCAAGCTGAGACGATCCATGGTCGAAAGCCTCTACTTGATGTCTAGGCGTCTACGCTGAAGACATGGACGCCGTCTCGGAGCTCTTGGCAGAGGTACGGGCGCGCGGCGCCGTCTTCCGGCAGACGATCATGCGACCACCCTGGGCCCTGCGGATGGCCAGCGGCGCCCCGCTGACGCTCGCCACGATGGTGCGCGGCCGGGTGTGGATCGTGCCCGACCAGCACGAGCCGGTGCCGATCGGTGTTGGCGACATCGCCGTCATCCGCGGCGACGCGCCCTACGCGGTGGCCGACGCCCCCCCAGACCGAACCCTCGCTGGTGGTGACCAGCGCCGACTACCGTCCACCCGTGGACGGTGGTGCATCTGGCGGCCGAGGTAGGGGTATCGCGGGCGGCGCTCGCCAGGCGGTTCACCACCCTGGTCGGCGAACCACCGATGTCCTACCTCGCGGACTGGCGGATCACCTTGGCTGCGGACATGCTCCGGGAGACCGACGACACGGTGGGCACGATCGCAAGGAAGGTGGGTTACGCCAACGCCTTCGCTCTGAGCGTGGCCTTCAAACGACTGCGCGGCACACGTCCCAGTGATCACCGGAACTCGGAATCAGCGCAATGGCGGGCCGGATGAAGCCGTTGCTCTCCACGAAGCCGCACGTATCCTGCGGGCTGTGACCGCGACATACGTGCTGGACGGCACCCGGATCAGGACGCTGGAAGACTTCTGGCGAGTCATCGGCGAGACGATCAACGGCCCCGATGGCTACTTCGGCAGGAACCTCGACGCTTTCGCCGACTGCCTCAGCGGCGGATTCGGAACGCCCGACGACGGTGACTACGTGGTCGAGTGGCGGGACCACCAGGCGTCTCGCGAGCACTTGAGCTACCCAGAGACTGCTCGGCAGTTGGAGATCCGCCTTTCGCGCTGCCACCCCACGAACCGCCCAGCGGTCAGTGCCGAGCTGGCCGCGGCGCGTGAGGAGCGGGGGTCAACCGTCTTCGACTGGTTGATCGGCATCTTCGAAGAACGGGCCCCTGGTGTCCTGAGACTCCGGTGACGCTGGAGGCCTGTCTCCTCGCCACCTGCGCTGCGGCCTCCGTCGACGCCGGCCAACTCTCCAGCCTCAGGCCTGTGTAGTGGACCTGAAGGACGCTTGGCAGCCCGCGCGTCCGAGAATCGCTCCGAGAAGTTGACGGCGTGCCGTGCGATTCATGGCCGAGGCTGCGCCCTGCAACAGTGTTCGCGCGTGCGTGTCCCTCCAGAGGGTTGTTCCCCACCCGTGGTTGACGCCGTGGTCCGGCCATGAGCGAAGCGCCAGAGCCCATGCCCGGAAAGCGTGGGCGACGTGACCGGGCGGCAACCGGTACTGGACTTCGAACTCTGCGATCTGCCGGTTCGTCGCAGCGGACAGACCAGGGATGACGTGTCGACTGCCGCCGCTCCTGCGACGGGGCTGACAGGCTCTGATCTCGCCCGGTCACCGGCGAGGCATGGTCACTCCTCCTTCATGCACGTGCCTACCCTGAGGGCGGTGTCCAGAACAGCCTGGCGTTGGCCGCGGTCTCGGGTTGGCTGCGGGGGAGTCGGGTCACGAACAAGGCTGACCATGCGCGACATCGCCGCCCGCACGGCGTCCACTCGGACGGCACCGCCGGCCCGGACCAGCTCAGCGACGAGTGCGCGGCCGTGGTCGAGAGGTCGGTCGGCGAGCACGGAGGCGTCGCGGCCGACGATCTCACAGGCCGAATGTCCGGTCAGCGCTTGCGCCTCGGACTCCACATGCTGATCCGACCCGCGGGATCGATCACTGCGACAGCCAAGCCGTCCTCGAGCACCTTCGGGCCCTGCACGTGAGGCTGCGCACCGTACACACCTTGCGGATCGTGCGGAACCGGCACCTCCATCACCTACCGCCGTTTTGGCACAGCAGCTTCTTGGTGCGCCGATGACACGTACTCGGCCGTACTCGGCCCGCTTCGGCACCAGCGCAGGCTATGTGCCTCGCTTCCGATTTCCCTGGGAGAAGCGCGAAGTGCCACTCGGTGGAGTGATGAGCAGCAGGCACGGGCGCAGTGACAGCCTGGCGATCATAAATCAGCCGGCCGTAAGGGCCGACCGGCAGGGCTGCCATCAGCCGATTCGACGGCCGTTGGGGTGCGACCAGGGCTGTCTGTCGGCCGGGTGGGGTCGTGACGTCAGGGACGTTGCGGATCTGGGCTGCTTGTCGACCGGGCGAAACTCCTACTCCGACTGACGATCAAGATCGCGAGCAGGCCGAAAGCGGTGAACGGGTTCGTGGATGTGCCGAGCCCCGGCGATGGCGGGGAGGTCACTGGAGTGGTGGATGCACGCACCCGGAATGTCAGGGACCACGAGACGCTGCCCAAGCACTCCGCAGCGATGCTCACACTCACTGGAACCTTGTCTCCGTCAGTCCCGCCACGACCTGGCCCCGGCATCCTGGTGTTGGCCGTTCACCCCTGTCAGGTCCTGCTCCGTGCCCGCCGCCGGTCTGGCGGTCGTCCAGACCGGCGGACGAGGCGACGTCACGCAGGGGCGCCGAGCGGCGGGTGCTCGAGCACGCGGGGCCGGTACTCGACCAGTTGGATGCGGCCGTCGAAGGTGCGGTGCTCGATCATCTCGAGGGCGACGTCCGGGTAGCCGTCGTAGATGCGTTCTGCGCCCGTGGCCCCGGTGATCACCGGGAACATCACGACCCGGAAGCGGTCGACGAGTCCGGCTCGCAGCAGGGACCGGCACAGGCTGAGGCTGCCGATCGTGCTGAGGAGCCTCGTGCCGTCCGACTTCATGGCGCGCACCGCCTCGACGGCGTCGTCGCGGACGAGTGTGGAGTTGGCCCACGTCAGTGGCTCCTCGAGGGAGGAGGAGAAGACCACCTTGGACGCTTGCGTGAGTTCGTCGACGGACGCCTCCTCTTCGGGCCTGAACTCGTCTTGGCCCTCCGGGACCTCGCCTGCGGCGAAGCCCGACATCAGGCGGTAGGTGTTCGCCCCCATCAGGTAGGTGGCCTCGGGCTGCTCGCCGAGCCAGGCGAGGTACTCCGGCCCCTCCAGGCCCCAGAACCCGGGCCACCCCTCTCCCGATGCGTAGCCGTCGAGGGAGGTGATGAAGTCGACGAGAAGTTCCGACATGGCGGTTTCCCTTCCTGGGCTGTCACGAGCTTGGACCGGCCGGGAGCCACAAACTCATCGGCCACGCTGTGGATTGACGAGAAAACTCTTTACGCCGCAGCCGATCAGGTCGGCGGAGCGGTCGAAGTTGACGGGCTCGAACTGGTCCAGGTCGACGGAGCCGGTGATATCGATGGTCTGTGGCGGCTCGGCGCGACCTCTCCCAGCCCGTCGGGCTCCACGAGCGGGCCCCACGGCGAAGGGGGGCCTGGATGCCCTGGCAGGAGAGATCGGTTCCGCGCGACGGCGGGGCCGCGCCGTGTGCTGGTTCGCCGCGAGAGCGGGGTGGCCGCGGTCGATCCTTCCGTCAGCCCACTGCCTGCTGCCTGCCGCCTTCGGCTCCCAGGTCCCAGGTCCCAGGTCCCAGGTGACGATAGCCCTGTGGAACCGCCCGCAGGGATAGCCCTCGCGGCTGGCCTCTCCGCCCCACCATGCGCCCCCATTTCGCCGGCGGCGGCTGCCCGTTCTGGAGAGCGATGCCGTGGGCTAGTTGTATTGACCCGCAGGGTTGTTTACGCGGGTGATGGGTGGCTGGCCGCCGAGTGCGGCGTGGCAGCGGTGGTGGTTGTAGGTGTGTAGGAAGTCTGCCAGGGCTGCGGTGCGTTCGGTGTTGCTGGTGTAGGGCCGCAGGTGGGCCCATTCGTCGAGCAGGGTGCGGTTGAAGCGTTCGGCCTTGCCGTTGGTGTGTGGCCGGTAGGCGCGGGTGAGTTTGCCGGTCGCGCCGAGGTCGGCCAGTGCCTGGCGCCAGGCGAAGCTCTTGCGGTAGGGCCAGGCGTTGTCGGTTGGCCCGTTGGCTGCGCGATTCGGCAATGAGCCCGTTTCATCCTGACGTCGCTGGTCGCGGGGCTGGTGTGGGTGCGGTGGCCGGTGCTCGTGCAGGTCGTGCGCGGTTGCTGAGCATCGTGATCGTCTGACAACGAGCCCCGATGGATTCCGTGGTCCGGCTGGCGACGTGCGCGACGGATCGATACCCCGCTGTTCAGGTCTTGCGGGACGGGGTCAGTCTTTGCGGATGCTGAGCAGGTCTCCGGGTTGGCAGTTCAGTTCGCGGCAGATCGCGGTGAGGGTGGAGAAGCGGATCGCCTTCGCCCTGTCGTTCTTGAGGATGGAGAGGTTGACCACGGTCACCCCGACCCTGGCCGCCAGTTCGGACAGGGTCATGCCGCGCTGGGCCAGCAGTCGGTCCAGGTGGACCTGGACCCGGTGTTCCTCTTCTGGAGGCATCAGACCAACCCCTCGGTATCGGCGCGCAGCTTCGTTCCGCGCCGGAAGACTTCTCCCAGCGCCAGGATGAGGAAGGCCAGTAGCACGTACTCGCCGGTGAAGGTGACTGAGAACGGAACCTGCTCGGCCATGGGGGTACCGGTCACTAGTATTTCTGTGGTGAGCGCTGGCAGCACCGGGGCGAGGAGGGCCTGCACCAGCACCGCGAGTCCTATGACGCTCAGGCGTCGCGCGTTCACAGGCACGAAGACGTCGCCGCCGCGCAGGGTCCGGGCCATCTTGAAAAGGAGGGCCAGGATGAGGAACAGGAGCAGGCTGCCGACGACTTCCGGCAAGGCGAGCAGCAGGCGCTGACCCAGGTCGGGGTCGGCGAAGACGAGATCCGCCCAGTGGGTGCCGGTGAGGGTCATACCGTGCCCCGTCACCGCATCAGTCACGATTCCCGGTACCCGGGTCGCTGTCGCGGCCTCAACCTCGCGGGTGTCCGTCGGATCTATCAGACCGGCCACTCCGAGGGCCGGAAGCAGTACCCCGAAGACGCCGACCAACAGAGCAGCCAGGCCCAGAGCTGCCTCCAGCAGCCGACTGTCGGTCTGGCTCCACCAGGACTTGGCACCCATGAGTTCCCCTTACCCACTACACGCGTATCGTTTATCGATATTATCGATAAACGATACGCCGCCTGTCAAGTAGAGGTACCTGCACAGCGAGCCTGTTCACCTGAAAATGCCGGCCACGGCTGGAGTGAAGATCCGCTCGGGCTGTAGATCATCCGTCAGCGGGCGATCTCAAGGTTCGCGAGGACGAGCAGGGCCCGCAGGAGCATGGTCACCGTGCCGGGCATGGAGATTGACAAGCTCGTGCTGCTCGCAGACGTAATCGTTAGCAGGTGCTGGCTTGCCACGAGCCGGTTCGCGGGTTCTGGGGTGGTCCGGCCGAGGCGTCTCGTAGGTTCCGCAACGGGAGGGAAGCGCATGGTGGACGTGCTGACGTGGACGATCGAGCGGCGGATGCGACTGACTGAGCGGGCCGAGCTGCTGCGCAAGGAGCTGGCGGAGACTGACGCCGAGCTGGGTCGGCTGGAGGCGGCCGAGGTGGTGTTCGGGCAGTGGGCCGAGGCGGCGGACGGAGGACGGCGGCCGTCGGGCATCGTGGAGCCGGAGCCGGAGCCGGAGCCGGAGCCGGAGCCGGAGCCGGAGCCGGAGCCGGAGCCGGAGCCGGAGCCGGAGCCGGAGCCGGTGGTGACGCCCGGGGCGGGCGGGATGTGGCTGATCCCAGACCGCGAGGAAGGCATGGGGGTGGAGGTGCTCACGCCGGAGTACCGGCGGATCAT
Organism: Streptomyces sp. MNU76; assembly: GCF_020982545.1. Lineage (GTDB taxonomy): Bacteria > Actinomycetota > Actinomycetes > Streptomycetales > Streptomycetaceae > Streptomyces. Next base: position 11,265 of record NZ_JAJKLK010000030.1, read on the forward strand.
GGAGATCGTCGCGAAGGCGTCGGGGCCGGTGACGGCCAAGGACGTCGCGCTCGCGCTGGGTCGGGAGAACACCCGGCAAAGGTCGAGCCGGTCCGCGGCCAGTTGCGCAAGCTGTCCGACCGGGGCTGGCTGACCCGGACGGGCTCGGGACGGTACCTGCCGCGTTGATTGCCGACTGGGGCAGAGCGGCCAGTTCCGGCCGTAACATGGGAGCCCCCAGCGGGAGTTGGCGTTCATGTGAAGAAACAGCCGCCCGCCGAGGGCTCTCCCGGTGTTGTCTACCAGGTCCGGCTTCCTGTGTCGAAGCGGACCATTGATCTCGTCGCCGGCCTGATACGACGGCGCCGCAAGCAGCTGGGCACGCGCTGGCGCAAGGCAGCTCCGGGCACGCAGGCGATCGTCGTGCTGGCCGTCCTGCGCCACGACCAGCACCTGGCCGACATGGCCGACGGCAACGCCGTCTCGGCCGCCACCGTCCGTCGCTGGGTCTTGGAAGTCCTCGACCTGCTCGCCGCCCGGGCCCCGCGCCTGGACCGCGCCCTGAAGAAGATCGCCCGTCGGCGCGGTGCGGTGGTCCTCCTGGACGGCACCCTCGTGCGCACCCGCCGCCGCACCGGGGCGGCCAACCGCGAGAACTACAGCGGGAAACACAAGGCCCATGGCCTGCTCTTCCTCGCGCAGACCGACGAGAAGGGGAACCCGATCCGGACTCCTCCGCCCGCCCTGGCCGGGCCGGCGAGATCACCGCCGCCCGCCACGACCACATCACCAGGCATCTGCGCGAGGCTGGCCTCGGCGCCCTGGCCGACCTCGGCCTCGACGACGGCCTCGACGATGCTCCAGTCATCATCACGGGCCGCAAGGCGACCCGCTCCCACCGCCTCACCGACGCCGAGAAGGAGGCGAACCGGCTGGTCAGCCGCGAACGCGCAGCCGTCGAGCACGGCTTCGCGAACCTGAAGACCTGGCGCATCCTGTCCAAGGTCCGCATGAACGCCCATCACGCCACCACGCTGCTACGGGCCCTGCTCGTTCTGGCGAACAGCGAAGTCCAGCGGTGACAGACGATCACCCGACGGCGATCACTCCGCCTGCCGGCACGAGGACCGCGTCACGGGCGCACACCAGTACCGCGACCTGCGAATTCAAGATGAAACGATCTCAATGGTGTGCTTGATCTGGCGTCTGCGAAGGAATCGACTGTTGCGGCAGGAGCTGTACGCCTTATCTCCGCTGAGATGGTCGGGGCGCGTGCGGGGACGGCCGATGGTGAGCCGGGGGACGCTCAGACGTTCCAGCACCGGGATGAGCTGGGGAGCGTCGCCCCACTGACCCGGGGTGATCAGGAACGCCAAGTGCGGGAAGTCCTCGGACTCCGCCAGCACCGCCCGCCACCTGCCCGAATGCGCGAGCGCCCCGACCAGCAGATGAGCGTGCTCGCCCACTCCCCAGCCTTCCGGCGGGTCCGGCAGCTCCGGCCAGTCGAACTGGATCCCCTCGCCCGGCGGATGCGCGATCACCGCGACGTTCCGGCCGGTCGCGGCATGACACGGCTCGCAGTGCGGGCGGACCTGATAGCGGCGAAGCGCGCGGGTGAACGTCGAGTACCCGCCTTCATAGCCCAGGCCCTTGACCTCGTCGAACAAGGTCGAGGCCCACAGGTGAGGATCGTCTGCCAGCCGCTGCCGGCAGTACTCCAGGAACGGCACGAAGGCGTCTGGACTCTGACGGCGCTGCCCCGGGACGTGCTCGCCGTTCAGATAGGCGCGGATGGTCTTGCGGTCCCGGCCCAGATGCCGCGCGATCGCCGAGATCGTCCAACCCTGACGACGCAGTGCATGAGCGTCCACGTCTTCCTCCCGCGTGAGCATCCAGGCCCCGACCAGGCCGAACTCGAAGCTCACGCAGGCTCTCCACAACACACCGCCACCAGTGCGACACGCCGATCAACATCACGCGAAGAGACCCGCCAAGGTCACACGAAGGGTGGGGAGATCAATAGAGCAGGTTTGGTCCACCTCAGAGCACTGGGTGGCCGCTTTGAGAGAGCGTCATCACCCGCCACCGGCACGGCGCCGATGTCGAGCGTCTGCTCGCCGTCGGCGATCCGCAGCCGGTGCCCCAGCAGTGGGTCCGCGACCAGCCACACCAGGACGGGGGCCAGGACGGCCAGGGCCGTAACCCCCAGGCGCCTTCTCCGCGCGCTCACTTGGCGTCCCCCGAGAACGCCCCGTGCAGGAAGACCTCCACCAGCTCCTGCGGGGTCAGGTCGGGCTCGTCGTCCCTGCGCGGCTGGGTGAAGAGCAGCCCGAAGAAGAGGGCCGCGATCTGCTCCGGCGGCCGGCGCAGGGCGGCCTTGTCGGGCTCCAGCAGCTCTGCGAGGGCCGCGCGGATACGGGTCGTCGACTCGGTGCGGCCCGCGCCGCGCACCGTGCCGGGGTGCTTGCCACCGCGATGCCCCAGCGCGCCGGCGATCGCGCCCATCCTGGACATGTGCGCCTGCAGCGCCTCGGCCGTCTTCGCGAGCCGGTCGGGCAGCGGCTGGGACACGTCGATCACGTCGAGCTCACGGACCGCGTGCTCGGGGGAGAGCGCCTCGGCCACACAGGCCTGCAGCAACTCGCTCTTGTCGGCGAAGACCCGGAAGACCGTGCCCTCCCCGATACCCGCGGCGCGGGCGAAGGTGACCGTTGCCCCACTGAAGGCCGGCCGCCATCTCGGCCGACGCGGCGTGTGAAGGGGCGGCACCTTCCGAAGGTGCCGCCCCGCACGTACGTAACTCGGTCCTCGGCCGTCAGGCGGCTACCGAACTCGCCCAGTCGTTGTAGGCGCCGAGGTTGGAGCTGTAGGTGTTGGGGCTGATGGAGATCTGCCCACCATTGCCCCCCTCGTCACGGGCCAGCCAACCCCACTGGCTGGAACCCTGGTTGTTGCGCCACGAGGACGTCTGGTCGTTGAAGCCGTACTCGTTGAGGTTGTGCCAGTAGTAGTCGCTGAAGATCAGCCGGCGTCCGCTGAACCGCCCCGGTTCGAATGGAGACTCGATTCCGTGTAAGGATCAGAGTCATGGCACGTCCCTCCTCCTATCCCCCTGAGCTGCGCAAGCGCGCGGTGCGCATGGTCGCCGAGGTCCGCGGTGACTACCCGACCGAGTCCGCCGCGATCAACGCGGTGATGGCGAAGCTCGGCATCGGCTCGCGCGAGACGTTGCGCAAGTGGGTCCGCCAGGACCAGATCGATTCCGGGACCCTGCCGGGGACGACGAGCGAGGAGTCCGCGCAGATCAAGGCGATGAAGAAGGAGATCGCCGAACTCAAGCGCGCGAACGAGATCTTGAAGGCCGCGGCGAGTTTCTTCGCGGCCGAGCTCGACCGGCCACTTCCTCGCTCGTAACGTTCATCGACGAGCACCGGGACCGCTTCGGCGGCGTCGAGCCGATCTGCCGCGTACTGACCCAGCACAGCTGCAAGATCGCCCCCTCCACCTACTACGCCTGCAAGAAACGCCTCGAAAGCCCCTCTCCGCGAGCGGTGCGAGACGAGGAACTCAAGGAGCTGATCCAGGAGGTCTACCAGTCCAACTACCGGGTCTACGGCGCCAGGAAGGTCTGGCGACAGCTCAACCGCCAGGGCCACGAGGTGGCCCGCTGCACGATCGAGCGCCTCATGCGCGAGCTCGGCATCGCCGGCGCCGTCCGCGGCAAGAAGGTCATCACCACCATGCCGGATCCGGCCGCCGCCCGGGCCCCGGACCTGCTCGACCGCGAGTTCGTCGCCCCGGCTCCGAACCGCACCTGGGTCGCCGACTTCACACACGTCGCGGCCTGGGCGGGCGTCGTCTATGTCGCGTTCGTCGTGGACACCTTCTCGCGTCGCATTGTCGGCTGGTCCGCGTCGTTGTCGAAGGAGACCCAACTCGTCCTGGACGCCCTGGACATGGGGCTGTGGCAGCGCGACCGCGACGGCCGTCCGCCGGCCCCTGGCGAGTTGGTCCACCACTCCGACGCCGGGTCGCAATACACCTCATTTCGCCTCGCCGAACACCTCGACGCGGCCCGCATCGCGGCCTCAATCGGCTCGGTCGGCGACGCGTACGACAACGCGCTCATGGAGTCGACGATCGGTCTGTTCAAGACCGAGGTCATCAAACCGCAGCGGCCGTGGAAGACGCTCTCGCACGTCGAGCTCGCCACCGCCGAGTGGGTCGACTGGTACAACCACCGCCGGCTCCACGGTGAGATAGGGCACATTCCGCCCGTCGAATACGAAGCCAACTACTACCGAGCAACCACGAAAACCCAGCTCACAGCCACCAACTGAGATCTCCACCGAACCCGGGGCGGTTCACGCCCCCGTTGGCGTGTTCGTACAGGCACAGCCAGCCGCTCGCGCAGGCCGGTGTGGCCTGGATCTGCGCCGAGTTCTTGCCCTTCATCAGGGGGTCGGTGGCGCGGGAGTAGCCCAGCACCCGGTCGGCTTCCTCGTGGGTTTTGAAGCAGCGCACCGATGTCTTGGAGTACACCACGCAGCTTTCGGCGGAGCCCCACCCGTCCTGCTTCAGGTTGATCTTCTGCTGTCCGAGGGCGGCGACGGCGCCGCCCATCGACGACTCGGAGGTGGCCGCCGCCGACGCCGGTCCCGTGAGCAGGACGCCGGTCGCCGCGATCGCGGTGGCGAATAAGATCGAGCTGACTTTCTTCATTCGTTCCCCCTTGCCTGGTTCTGCAGGCCGTTCCTGCCCTTGTCCCCCTTGGTACATCGACTCCGGCGAGGCCCGGCCCTGGTCATGGCCATGTCTATGGGGTGACTCCCCGGGGGTCAAGAAGTTGCGCACCCGCTCATGACTTTTGGCTCAAAAGCCACAGACACCCGCTATGGCCCCGTACGGCTATCGCAGCCCCGGCCGCGGCCGCCCCTGCTCTTCCCCGCCTCGCCGCGGCCGGGCACCGGTCAAGGACGCCGCACCCGGCGAGATGGCGTCATGATGTGCGCCGGACCGGCCGGGCCGGGGTCGCGTCGGTGCAGTCGGGGCCGACCCGCACCATGCGATCGTCGCCGCGCACGCCCACGCCCACGGCCACGGTGCCGCGCTGCAGGAAAGCGATCCCGCCGAACAACCGTCTGTCGGGGACGTCCTGGTCAGTGCCCAGTCGTCGTCGGATCCGTTCCACCAGTCACTCGTCGTACCTCACAGCCCATCCCCCTCCCGTGTGCCGAGCCGGTGCCCGAGGTCGCGAAGGTCCTTGCCGATGGACGAGCCGACCTGGCGGGCCAAGAGCGGCGCGGCCAGCCGGTAGAAGCCGCCCCCACCGCCTCGAACGCGGATACGGGCGAGGGTGCCACGCGGGTCCGGCTCGAAGGTGTACGTGACATGCATGGGCATCGGACCGGCCACCGAGCCCATCTCCAGCAGGCGGGGCGGTTCGTACTCCAGCACGCGCATGACGTAGTCGATGCGACGACCTAGGAAGTACGCCGTCCGGGTGACCTCGGCGCCCACGCCGAAGCCCCCTTCGTCCGCCTCGCGAGTCAACTGCGCGACGCGGATCCCCTGAGTCCACTCGGGGTCGTGGCGCCAGTCCATGGCGTACGCCGCCACTCGTGCGGGAGGGAGCGGGATCACGCGCTCCGCGGACACATCGATCGTCATGGCGCTGGTGCCCTGTCCTTGGTCTTCTCATTGGCAGCCGGTCGGCCGGTCGGCCGAGATGCAGGGGCCGGCCGGTCCCTCCAGGATCCGGGAGGCTGGAGGTCGGCGCACGACGAGCCGCGCACGACGAGCGGCGCACGACGAGCGGTCGGGCACCCCTGGGCCCCATCGTGTGCCGGTGAGGAACCCGGCGTGTTTCGGTGCGTCGTGACGGGACGGCGCGTGAGTTCCGCGAGACGCTGCCGCTGGCACCCCAGCCCCCGCCCTCTGCCCGCTCTTCTCCCCGGAGGCCCTAACTGGCTCTGCCGAAATGCGGGTTGATCATGTGAAGGTCCGTTTGGGCGCGGCCGCCGAGGTTGCCCTCGGTGCCGACCTTGATCGCTTGTTGATGAGGACATGGGGAAGCGTCAGTCGCCGCCGTGGATCGTGTCGGGCGAACTGTGGTCGCTCATCGAGCCGTTGCTGCCCGAACCACTGCCCAAGCAGGTGGATGGGCGGCCGGGGGTGCCCGACAAGGGATCCCGCTCGCGGTGTCGCTGACCGGCGGAGACCACAACGAGGTCACCCAACTGCTGCCGCTGCTGGACAAGATCCCGGCAGTGGCGGAGTCGTCGGCCGGCCGCGCAGGCGGCCCGAGACGCTCTTCGCCGACCGCGGCCACGACCACGACAAGTACCGCCGGTTCCTGCGCGAGCGCGGCAACCGGACAGCGATCGCCGAACGCGGCCGGCCTCACGGCACCGGTCTGGGCACATCACGCTGGGTCGTCGAGCGCACTGAGTCCGCACAGAGCGGCGTGCCGTCCCCGTGCTCGTGGTGGTGGTCGCGTGGGCGTCGGACGGATTCCTCCACGAAGCCTGGCTTGAGAGGCCTTGAGCGAAGAGCGAAGCGCTCGTGCCTGCGTGACCGCCGCCACCCCAGGCCGTGCTTGCTCGGTGACGTTGGCGGTGCGAGCCCGCTACATGGTGACCTCTTGATATGCCCGGGCTTTGCGAGCTCCCGTCGAGCCCGAGGCCCGTGCGACGCGCTGTGCCACGAACGACCGGTGAGGTGGCGGACCGGCCTTGTCGCCTGCCTGATCACGCATCGCCACGTCCAAAGGCTTTGTCAGGGCCAGTAAGAGATCCGGCCCGGCCGTACATCTCCCCATTGACGGCCACTGCTGGACGGAACATGGAGACCTTGTGAGACGACGACGAACGACCGCTGGGGAGTACGGTGACCCGGCCGGACACCGGGCCCTGGAAGCTCTGTACACGGCTCATGCCGATCGGGTCCTGGCGTTTCTGATGCACCGTACGGACCGGGAGACAGCTCAGGACATCCTCTCGGAGACCTTTGTACTGGCCTGGCGCAAGTCCGGATCCGTACCCGACGATGCCCTGCCGTGGCTGCTCGCCTCGGCCCGGCGGCTGCTCGCCAACCGTGTGCGGTCCGACCGGCGGCGCCACGCGTTGACCGAGCGTCTGGCGGTGATGGCCGACCGACCGGAGACCTCGGAGATCGGGGACACGATAGTGGCGCGTGCCGAGGTGGCCGCTGCGCTGTCGGCGCTGTCCGAGCAGGACCGGGAGGTACTCGTGCTGAGTGCCTGGTACGGCCTGACTGCCAGGCAGGCGGCGGTGGTGCTGGGCTGTACGGCCCCCGCCTTCGCCGTGCGTCTGCATCGGGCACGCAAACGGTTCAGGGCAGCACTGCCCCCTGCGGTCCATGCACAGTCGGCCCAAGGTGCTTTTCCCCAGCCCCACCTCACCCACAGGGAGTCAGCATGAAGCCGACCGCCGCCCAGCACGGCCGGGGACCCGACCTCGCCGCCATCCGAGCCCTGCGGCCTTCCGGCGACGACACCGACGGCTGGGCCGCATCCGCCGACGGCCAGGCCGTGCTGCGCGAGATCCTGCGACGTACCGAGCAGCCGCGTGGCACGGCCGGTACAGGCAGCCGCCGGCACCTGTTCATGGTGGGTGCGGTCACGGCCGCCCTCCTGGGCGGTGCCACCACGGCAGCCGTAGCCACTCTCGGGCCCTGGAGCGAGGGCGGGCGCGATGTCTTCTGCGCGCGCACGCTGTCGCCCGAGGCGGACCTGAGCCAGCTGCCGCTCCAGGACATGAAGGATTTCGACCCGCAGGACGCGGCACGTTCCTGCGCCGTGGCCTGGGACCGACTGTGGAACCAGTCCGCACCGGGCACCGCGCCCAAGTATCCCAAGCCGACCCGGTTCGCGGCCTGCTATCACCCCAATGCGCAGCCTGACCACGGCGAGTCCTCCGCCACCGACGCCCGCAAGAAACTCGGCGGGCCGGTGATCTATCCGGCGGACGGCTACCCGACGGAGAAGGCGGCCTGCGCGGCCATCGGCTCCAAGCCCGTGGCAGGCGGCTGAAGCCGACGGTTCAAGCCTGCTTACATGTGACGGCGGTCCGGGGCGCTCTGGGTGAAGCCCGCCGGCCCACCGCTGGCCCCGGTTCAGCCCAGTGGTAGGTCACTGTCAACCACGCCGGAGCCGCTGCGGGAACACGGATCGGCCGGACCTGCGTGCCGGCGGTTCGGCCGTGGCCGCCGACAGTACCTGTGGGCGGGGGCGGGAAGCGACGGGAGAGGGAGTCGGTGCCCACCTCGAAGGCCGACATCCGGCTCGGAAGCCGGCACGGCGGCCTTGACCAGCGGCCCGTGTAGTCGATGGCGGCCGGGAGGCTGGGAGACCGGCTGGGGCTGGAGACCGGAGGAGGGCTGCAAGGACGCCCGTAGTGGGCGCCCAGGACTCTGGTGGAAGTCACCACCGCGGATCCCGGCCGACGGTCAACGGCGGACGGGATCGGGCGGGCCGCTTACGACAGTCAGCGGGACCCCCTCGTCCGCCTTCCTGCCGTTCTTGCCCAGGGCCGCCCTCGGCCCCGTGAGGAGGTACGTCAGACCGAAGCCCGCACCCACCACCGCCGCCCCGCCCACCGCGTCCAGCACCCAGTGGTTGCCCGTCGCCACGATCGCCAGGACCGTGAAGAAGGGGTGCATCAGGCCGAGGACCTTCATCCACACCCTGGGGGCGACGATCGCGATCGTGAGCCCGCACCACAGGGACCAGCCGAAGTGCAGGGACGGCATCGCCGCGTACTGGTTGGTGAGTTCGGTCAGCCTGCCGTAGTCCGGGCGGGAGAAGTCCTGGACGCCGTGGATGGTGTCGATGATGCCGAGGCCGGGCATCAGCCGCGGCGGCGCCAGCGGGTAGAGGAAGAAACCGACGAGCGCGAGGACCGTGGTGAAGCCGATGGCCGTGCGGGCCCAGCGGTAGTCGGCGGGGCGGCGCCAGTAGAGGAGGCCGAGGACGGTCAGCGGGACCACGAAGTGGAACGAGGTGTAGTAGAAGTCGAAGAAGACCCGCAGCCAGCCGATCCCGACGACCGCGTGGTTGAACCAGTGCTCGACGTCGAGGAACAGGGCCTCCTCGACGGAGAGGATCTGCCGGGCGTGCTCCTCGGCCGAGGCCCTGCTGCCGGTGGCCTCCAGGCGGGTGCGCTGGTAGGCCGTGTACACGACGCGGATCAGCAGCAGTTCGAGCAGCAGGTTCGGCCGGGTGGCCACCCGGCGCAGCAGCGGCACCCAGCGGAGACGGGTCTCCGCCTTCGGGGCGTACTGCGTGGGGATCGGCGTCCCGTAGTACTCCGAAGTACGCGACAGAAACGGCACGACGAGCGCGCAGGCGAGCGCCGCCAGCAGGACCACGTTGTCCCGTGCCGGGTGCAGGATCTCGACGTTCGGCACCATCATCTTCGCGGGCAGCGTCATCACCGAAACGACAGCGATCGGCCACAGGCAGCGCGACGATGCCTTCTTGCCGACCCGGCCGACCACTGCGAGCAGCACCCACAGCAGCTGGTGCTGCCAGGACGTGGGGGAGACGGCGACCACGACGCAGCCGGTGATCGCGACGGCGAGCAGCAGTTGTCCGTCGCGGGCGTAGTGGACGGCCCGTCGCATGCCGAACACGGCGACGGCGGCGGCCAGCGTGAGGAAGACGGCGATCTCCACCGGGCCGGTGAGGCCGAAGCGGAGCAGGGCGCCGTGCAGGGACTGGTTGGCGAGGTCGTCGGCCCGGCCACCGAGGCCGACACCGGCGAGATGGTGCACCCAGTAGGTGGTGGAGTCGTGCGGCAGCGCGGCCCAGGCGAGTGCGGTGGCCCCGGCGAACGTGATCGCGGTGCTCGCGGCGGCGCGCCGGCGGTCGGTGAGCCACAGCAGCACCACGAACAGCAGCACGGTCGGCTGAAGGGCCGCGGCGAGTCCGACGCAGACACCGCCGGCGCGCTCGCCCCGGACGAGGAAGCAGCCCACGAGCACGAGCAGGACGGGCAGGACACTGGTCTGGCCCAGGTACAGCGTGTCGCGCACCGGCAGCGACAGCATCAGCAGGGCCACGGCCACGGGGGCCGCGAGCAGGGCGGTGCGGCGGGTGACGGGCCCGGGCAGGGCACGGGCGGCAACCAGGCCGAGAGCCACCACCAGCAGCAGGGTGCCGAAGGTCCAGCCCCAGCCGAGGGCCTGTTCAGCCGCCGAGGTGAGGGGGTTGAGGTCGAGGCCGCCGAACGGGGTGCCGGTGAACCGGGTCAGGTCCATGAGCGCCTCATCGTTCGGTGTGTCCAGAGCGACGGCGATCTGCCGCACCGCCAGGACCGCGACGACCAGCCACAGCACGGCTCGTACCGTCCCCCACCGGCCCGTCGCCCGACCGGTGCCTATGGCTTCGTCCCGTCCGCTCTGTTCCGCGTTCGCCACGCCCTGTCGTCCTTCCCGCCTGTTCGTCGCTTCATGGGGGCGCTTGCACCACACTCGTGGTGGACGCGGGCATCCCCCCGTGTCACGCGGGCCGGCCATGCCGCTGACCGCCTGTCCACGACCCGGTGCAGAGATCCCGTCGATCATCTGCCGGTGATCCCGGCAACTGCCGATACGCCTGTTGCTCAGGTTCAGACCTGGTGGCGCATCAGGCCGACCTGCTGTGCGGTCAGGAAAACGTCGGACCGGGTGTCCATGCCGCTCGCGATGCGGTGGGCGATGGGGCCCAGCTGGGATGCCTCGGTGATGGCGATGAGGTAGCGCAGCATGCCGCGTGCCTGAGCGGTGCGGTCGATGCCGCGGAAGCCGAGATCCCCGAGGCTGTTCTCGAGGCTGGACTGGCTCAGGTTGACGGAAGTCAGCGGCTGTTTCGCGACGCGGGCGAGGGTGTCGTAGCCCGCCTTGCCGAGGAACCAGTCGTCATCGCTGGCGTCGTCCCTGTGGGCGCAGTCGGAGGCGAGGTTCAGGACGATGTCGGCTGGGGTGTCGGAGAAGAACCGCACGACGCAGAAGTCGCTGAGCCGTACGACCGCATGCACCGTTGGGGTGTCGCTGCCACAGCTGATCACGACGTCGGCGAAACCCCTGCACTCCGTTTCGTCGGGGATGACGGTGTCCACCCCGGTGTCGGCGTCGGGTGTGATGCGGCCCTTTGCGGAGGTCTCAGCGAGGTTCCGCAGATGGTCCAGCATGGCCAGATAGGCGCCCGAGCCCTGGTTGAGGTCCCAGTGGACCTGTGGGAAGTCGGCGTTCTTCCGGCCGTCGGCAGTCTCGGCGTCGGTCGTCATACGGTCCGCCGCCGTCGATGCGGATGTGTCGGCGCCCCCGAGCGGAAGAAAGATCACCAGAATCCCGAGCATGACGGAGAGGACGACTGTGATGACGACGCTGGTGGGCATGGGGTGGGCTCCGGTGGTTCGACGTGCAGCGATCTTGCTCACGCTCACAGCCGGAAGGTTGTTTGGCAGGCCCCTTCTGCCGCCGCATACAACTCCGGAGCATCAGATTCGCACTATTCGTACCGATAGGGTCCTGATATGAGCTCGATACGGCTTCCGTCGCTGCTCGCCGGCTTCACCCCGACGGGGCGTCGCCGGACGCATGCAGTCGACGCGAGCGACGGGGCCGCGGAGCCCGCCACGTGCCTCGACTCCGGTATGGACTGGCTCGGCTCGGTATCGACATCATGCGGAACATGTGGCGGGCGCCCAGGCCGGCCTGCCGGCGGCGACGACCCAGGCGCGGCAGCGTGCACCAGGGCTGCGGGACTGCCCGGCTGCTCTCTTGATCCGCGGCCGACGCGGATCAGAGGCAGACCCGTCGATAGGGCCGGTCCGGAATGTGGGTCCGCCACTGCGCACGGGTCAGTTCCGTGTTCCCTGCACGGGAGCAGACGAGGGACACGGCTCGGTCAGGATCCACGACGTACCGCTGGAGCGGGACGTGCATGCCGCCCGCGTACAGCGTGGTGCTGTCCGGGCTGAAGGCGAGCGTGTGGATGCTCTCCCCAGGGGTGGGCAGGGAAGGGCCCAGGGGTTGTTGGGTCGCGACGTCCCAGAGTTGGACGGTGCCCCCGTCCCCGCCCACGGCGAGCGTGCTGCCGTCCGGACTGAACGCGAGAGCCGTGATTCTCTCGGCCGAGTCGGAGGACTGATCGACGGGCCCCGGAAAGACATTCCTGAGGATGCCCGCTTGGTGCCGGAGGTCGCCGTCCCACAGGGCCACCCGCCCTGTCTCGTCGCCGGCCGCCATGGTGGAGCCGTCGGGGGCGAAGGCGATCGCTCCGATGTCGTCGTGCTGGACGAGGTCGTGGGCGTGGGACCGGTTCCCTCGGACCAGACGGTTGTCTGTCACGAGGAGCCCGCCGTCCGGGCTGACGGCCAGATGACCGCCGCCCGGGCCGGGCAGGAGCGCCGTCCTCCGCTGCCGCGTGGTGTCCCACTTCTCGTTGACGAAGCCGTCCAGGGTTCCGCGTGCGGTGAGGAGCGTACGGCCGCCCGGTCCCAGGGCGACCGCGTTGGTGGACGCCGCGGCCGTCGTCGTGGCCACGTCCACCGTGCTCTTCGTGCGCCCAGCGGTCAGATCCCAGACGGTCAGACGCTGGGGAGCCGTCTCCACACCGGGGACGGAGACCCCGTACACGAGCGCGCGACTGTCGGGGCTGAACGCCAGCAGAGGTTGCGTGAGGTGGATGGGATTGGCCAGCTCGCGGTTGAGGGGGACAGGAAGTGTCGAGGGCGGCAGAGTGCGCAGCACCCTGCCGTCGCGAGTGTTCCGGAGCTGGAAGACGTAGTGGTCACCGATGCGTTCGGCGGTGGCGAGCGTCCTGCCGTCGGGGCTGAGCCGCATGCCGGTGAGCGGCCTGGTGCGCCATGCACGGGTGAGCGTGGTGGTGAGGTCGAGGGTGTGAACCGTGCCGCCTTCGAGGTACCGCAGCAGCGGCCGCGAGGGGTCCCAGCCGAGATCGGACAGCGACTCGTTGTTCAGGGAGTGCCGGAAAACGGGCGTGGCGGGCGTGGACAGCCGCCACACTCTGACCTCCTGGCCACCGCCGGTCGCCAGGAACGAGCCGTCCGGACTCATGACGGCACGGTAGGCGCCGGGATCCCTGAGGTCGGCGAGCCGGCGCCCCGACGCGGTGTCCCAGACCCGCGCCCGGTCCCCGGTGAGGGCGAGGAGCCGGCCGTCGGCCAGGGTGAGGGACGTGCGGTCGCCACAGACGCCGCGAGCACTCGTCCAGGCACCGGCCCGGACGTTGCGCGTGGCGGTGTCCCAGACCTGCGGGGCCTTGCCGCTCGGGCAGACGGCCAACAGCCGGCCGTCGTCGGCCGCCGCGTCGGCGAGTCCCGCCCTCCCCGCCGACGGGGTTCGGAAGACCGGACGGCCGTCCGTCAGGGAGCGGAGCTCGGCCCGGGCGTCGCCCGAAGTCCACACCAGGTAATGCCGACCACTGGCTCCGAACCTCACGACGTCCGTGGGCGACATGGGGGCTCCGATCCAGCGCCTCGCGCGGGTGTCCCACAGTCGTCGTATCCCTTCGGCGCTCAGGATGGCGAGCACCCGGCCGCCGGGCGTTGCGCCCAGCACCATTCCCTGAGGTGCCGGCCCCGAGGCAATGCGTCGGTGCGTATCGACATCCCATGTCCGCCAGGTTCCCCCCTCGACGCTGAGCAGCGAGCGCCCGGAATCGTCCAGCAACCGCTCGGGGGTGGAGCCGGGCGCCGGATCGGTGAAGGTGCCCAGTTCGCGCTGGGCCAGTGCGCCGAGGAGGGCATGGCGGGACTCCGGCAGCGGGGACGTGCGCCATGCGGCGACGCCGAGCAGCATCGCGGTGCGCGGGTCGGAGGTGCGCAGCGCGTCGGCGACCGCGGCCACCCGGCGGGCCGCTGTGTCGGTGGTCTGCTTCTCGCTGTCCTGACGCAGTCGTACGGCGGTCAGGCCGACGACCAGGGCCACCGCCAGCAGGGCGCAGAGCGAGGCCGTGAGCGTGCGGCTGCGGCGGCGGGCCCGGGTGGCGGCCCGCTCCTCCGCCGCCCGCTGCTCCGCCGCGGCGACCAGGAAGGCCGTCTCCTCCGACGTCAGACCGTCGTCGTCCGCGAACAGTTCCTCGGCCCGCGCCAGGCGGGTGCCCCGGTAGAGGGTGCCCGGGTCGCGGTCGTGCTCCAGCCAGGTGCGGGCGGCGTCGGTCAGTTGCCGGTGGTGGCGCAGCCGCTCCCGGTCCGCCTCGATCCACTCGCGCAGCCGCGGCCAGCAGGAGATGAGCGCCTCGTGGGCGAGCTGCACTCCGTCGTCGTCTGTGGTCAGCAGCCGGGCCCGGGTCAGCCGCCCGGCGACGGCCCGCACGTCGGGGTCCTCCCACCCGTCCATCTCCGCCCAGGTGAGCGGGCGACGGGTGTCGGCGTTGCCCTGCCCGGGCTCGACCATTCGCAGCAGCAGGTGCCGGGCCGCGCGCGCCTGCGCCGGTGAGAGTTCCCCGTGCGCCTTCTCGGCGCTGGCCGCGATCGCGCCGCGCACCCCGCCGGCCGCCTCGTACGCGGCGAGGGTCAGCATCCGTCCCTTACGGCGCCGCCAGGTCTCCAGCAGGGCGTGGGACAGCATCGGCAGTCCGCCGGGCTCGTCGAGCACGTCCTCGACGATCCGCGCGGTCAGCGTCCGCTCCACGATGAGCCCGGCGGCCTGCGCGGGACCGATCACCGCCTCACGCAGCCCGTCCGCGGTCATGGGCCCGACCAGGAGCCCGCTGCCGTGCAGGGCCCCCGCCAGCCGCGGGTGCTCGGCGCAGCGAGCGTAGAAGTCGGACCGTACGGCGATGAGCACGCGCAGCCGGCTTCCCGGTTCGCGCGCGGCGAGCAGGAGCTCGAGGAAGCGGTCCCGCTCCGCGCGCTCGCGGCAGAGGGTGAAGACCTCCTCGAACTGATCGACCACCACCCAGCACTCAGGATCGGCGGCTTCAGGTGTCAGCAGATGACCGTAGGTGGTGGCGGGCCGGTCTCCCGGAGTGAGGATCCGGAGCACCGCCGCACGTCCCTGCTGCGCGATCTTCTCCTGTAGCAGCGGAATCAGACCGGCCCGCAACAGGGAGGACTTGCCGCTGCCGGACGCTCCGAACACCACCGCGAAGGGGGACCCGCACGCCAGCTCGCTCAGCTCGTCGATCAGCCGGTCCCGGCCGAAGAACAGCTCACGGTGGTCCGCCTCGAAGCGCGCGAGGCCGCGATAGGGCGGGGTGGCGTCGGCGTCCTCCTGCCGCTCCTCACCTGCCAGCGCCTCGGCCTCCGCCCACCGTGCCTCCCAGGCCTCGGGGTCGGCGCCGCAAGCCCGGACGTACGCCTGGAGCACGGCCAACGACGGCAGTCGCTCGCCGCTCGCGGCCTTCGCCAGGGTCGTCACCGAGAAGCCGGCCTTCTCCGCCAAGGCCCGGTACGACACGCCACCCGCCGAACGGCGCAGCTCCCGGAGATCATGAGCGAGTCGCTGCACCGGACCGGCCGCCGGGTCGACCGGGAGTTCGGGACGCCCCATCGGTGAAGCCTCTTTCGCGTACACAGGAAACAACAAACTGATCAGCAGCCAAGGTACTTTTCGCCTCCCGCGGGCGAAAACCCTTTCCGACTGTGACGTTCACCTGTGGCTCAGGGAGGCGGTGACGCTCGGAGGGGCTGACATCGGCCCCTGCCGGGCACCCTCGACAAGCGGCCCGCGCCGTGCCCATGCCCCTTTTGGATCTGCCTGGCCCCGGGCCGTCCGTCCGGCCGGGACCGGTTCGTACGTGACCGCCGGATGCTGTCCGGCCGCCGCTACGGATGTCCCGGCGTCTCTGGGTGGCCGACGCACGGCAGGGCCTCGCCGACCGGACGCGGCTGGGCCGATCGCGCATCAGTCGAGGCCGGCTGAGGGGCCTTCCTGCCCGAGTGCCGGCCTCTCTTACCCGCACGTACCCCCGGGCGACGATGGCCGTCGCTGCCATCGCCACCGCGGGCGTACCACTCGTCCGCCCCCGGCCGAGTTCCGCAACGTGTCCACGGCTTCTCCCCGGCTGTACCCTGCCACAACCAGAGTTGCCCGCCCTGGAGCTCTGCGGGTCGTCCTTCTCAACCCTGCGGAGCAGAGGACGGCAGGGGGTCGGCGCCGCCCTGCCGGAGTGTGGCCGCAGGTGCCTTGCAGGTCATGTCCTTCGTCGGCAGCTTGCCGGTGGTCAGGTAGGCCGTGGCCGTCTTGTCGGCGCACGTCTCCAAGCCGTAGACACCGTGCCCGACACCTCCGGCGACCGTGACCATCTTCGCCCCCTTCATGACACGGCGCAGGCCCTGGCTGCTGGTCAGCGGCGTCTGGAAATCCCACTCGTACTGCAGGATCAACGCGCCGACCTTGTTGTCGACCCTGGTGGCGGGCTCACTGCCTTGCTTCTTCCAGAAGGCACACGGCTTGATGTTGGACACGAAGTCGCCGTACACCGGGTACGCGGCCTTGTCCCGGATCGCGTCGCTGCGGTACTGCTCCGGATCACGCGGCCAGTCGCGCGTGTCGGCGCAGGCGATGGACCAGAATGCAGCCCCTTCGTTGTCCGAGGGCACGGCACGGCCGAACGACGGCTGAGCCTGCGGGCGTGCCTTGAAGTCCTGGCCGGAGAACGGAGCTCTGCCACCCGCAGCCTTCTTCACCTTGGCGATCCACTGGGCGGCGTCGCGCAGGTAGAAGAACCTGACGCGGCTCTCGGAGCGGATGTCGGCACCGGCCAGTGAGGCGCCCTCGAAGCGGATCGGCTCACGGTCCGCCCGGGCGACCAGGTCGTAGAACGTCTTGCGGACCGACTCGGGAGTGCTGCCCAGCTTGTACGTGGAGTTCCGGCGTGCAGTCCACTCGGCCCACCTGGCGAAGGCGGGCTCGGCGCCCTGCGCCCAGTCCTGGAAGACGCCGCGCCAGACCCGTGCCGGGTCGGCGGCGCTGTCCAGCACGAAGCGGTCGGTGCGCTCGGGGAACATCTGCGTGTAGACCGCGCCGAGGTAGGTGCCGTACGAGACCCCGAGGTAGGAGATTTTCTTCTCACCGAGCACGGCACGGATCACGTCCATGTCCCGGGCGGTGTTGCGGGTGGTGATGTGCCCGAGCCTGTCGCCCTGCTTGGCGTAGCACTTCTCCGCGACGGTCCGGGCCCACGTGACGTCCTTGGCGAAGGTCTCGGGCTTGTAGGGCCGCTCCCGGTTCTCCTCCTTGGACGTCAGACCACAACTGACGGGGGAGCTTTCACCGATGCCCCGCGGGTCGAAGCCCACGAGGTCGTACTTCCTCGTCACGGACTTCGGCAGGATGCTCGCCTCGTCCATCGGCATGGTGACGCCCTCACCGCCCGGGCCGCCCGGGTTGAGCAGGAGCACCCCGCGACGCTCGTTCTTGGTGCTCGTCCGCATCCTCGATATCGCGAGGTCGAGCGTCTTGCCGCCCGGCCGGCTGTAGTCGAGCGGAACCTTGATCCTGGCGCACTGGAAGGCGGCCGGCAGTCGATTGGCGCAACGGTGCCACGACGGCTTCTGCTGGAGGTACGGGTCGAGGGGATTGCCCGCGGCGGACGCCGTGGTGGGGGCCAGCACAGGCATCAGTGCGGGAACCAGGGTGGCGACGACGCCGGCCGCCAGGAGGGACGCCATTCGACTTCTTCGCACAGGGAGGACCTCGGGATCAGCGGGGTGGTATGCGCTGACCTTGCCGTGAAAAGGAGTTGGACGCATCCCTCGCATGACCAAAGGCTTCTCCGCACGCCAACGGGGTGCCCTCGTGCTGGTACCAGACGGTGTCCACTTCGCGGCCGTCCGGGAGGTTGTGGCGGGCCGGGCCTGGGGGCCGGGACGAAGGGGTAGGCGCGCAGCCATGCGAGGGAGAGGTCGAGTACGTGCCGTACGCGCCCGCTCACCGTCAGCCGCGATGAAGCGTCATCCTGCACAGCGGGAGGCGTGACAGAGGTGCTACGAGGCATTGCCCATTTCAGCAGCGAAGACCACGGGGTCGCAGTTGAATCCTCGGACCATCTCGTGGAACTCCCAAGCCGAGGAGGTGGTCCGGGTGAACTCCGCTACGGTGGTGGCGCTGGCCCCGGCAACCTGTGCGAAGTCGTCCTTCAGCAGCTCCTCGTACCCCTCGACCACCAGCACCCCGGCGTTCGATATGTCACCGAAGGTCTTGGGACCGCTGTCCTGGTGGATCGCCACGCCCACCACCACGCGTACGAGGGAGGAAGCCAGGCGACCGAATTCCAGAGTCATCGCCTCGACATAGCCGAAACCCTGACCGGTTTGGCTGTGTCGGCTCATGTTGATGGTGCCGTCCGGTGAGCGGCTGTCGAAGTGGACGACGTACACGGGCCGCCCGTAGGGGGCGTCCGCCGCGTAGGTCGCGGCGATGATGTCGAGATGATGAGGCGGCTGATTCCAGGGACTTGGATCCCACTTCAACCGGACCTCGGCCTTACCCACTCCCTGGCTTCCACTGCGCACCGGATTGCTGCCTCTCCCGCATCAGGCCACCACGGGATGGTCCCGTACGATCAAGTATGGCTCTCGGCCACCGTGTTGAAGCCTTGTTTTCCTGGAAGATGGAGGCGTCGACGAGCCCGGTGTCCACCAGGCCCCCAGGTGGCCCAGGACGGTCTGGTTGGCCTACGGGCGTGGCGGCGGATGAGGTCGTTCCGGGTGGCGGCCCGGACCTCACTGATCGTGGCGACTCCGCCGTCCACTTCAAGGTGAGAGTGCTGTGGCGGCGCGCGGGATGCCCCGAGAGCACCGCCTGAGAACGGGCCCTTGGTCACAGTAAACGAGCCGGGTTCAGACGGTGCGGGCTGCGGCGGACCGAAACGTGCTGAGCCGGGAGAGCGCCCAGCGGATGACAACGAAGAGGTGGGCTCCAGTGACGCGGATGGCGCGTCTTCTCCGTCGCCCGGATCGAGACCCGGGTACAGGCCGAGGTGGACGCCGACTACCAGGCTGTCTGCCGGTTCTGGACCGCGACTGCGTACAATGCGTGTGAATGGCATGGTGGTCACGGGCCCTCCCCAGGGTGTTCCTGCTCCTCGGGTGCGTCACGGAAGCCGAATCGGGCGCTCCATGAGCACGGACGGAACGCTGGCACGCGCCGCACTCGGACTGCATCCGCCCGCAGATTGACCCTCCGGGAGCTCATCGGCCCACCGATTGCCATCCACAGGATGTCCCGCTCTGTCTGTTCGTAGGAACTCTTCTACGGTCTCAGCCAGGCCGGCCGCCCCATCGCGGCCGCCGCTTGGACCCTCAAGGGCGAGGACTGGAACCCCACCTTCCAAGGGTTCAGGCCAACGGGTTCCACGCTTGATGAGGATCAGCGAAGCCCTTGCCTCTCCGGTGTGGGAGAAGGGCCCGGTGCGCCTGGAGGGATGTGGGATCTGCAGCCTTCCCAACCCTGTTACCCGCTCACCACCAGGGACCGCCTCACCCCGCTTGTTCGCGGACGAGGGCGGCATCGGCACGCACGAGCATTCTCCTGAGCATCTCCGTGTGCCATCTCCCCGCCCGGGTCGTCAACGCCAGCACCCGTCAGGCGCTGGCAGACGTCCTTACTTCGTACGGGCCAACTGCCGCATTGTCAGGTCGGTCCGCCAGTACGCGGTGACCAGCAGCACCCGGTCCTCCAGCGGCAGGCTCCAGGGCCGCCCCTGCGCACAAGGGCCACGCCCTTTCTCCGCAATGCGGTGATCAGTATGCCGAACTGACGTGGGTTCAGCCCGGTGAACGGGGACTATTGAGGACGGCTCGGATGCCGTGACCACTCCTGCCATAGGGAGATCATTTCGCGCGAGGGCCTTCATCCCCGCGGACTTGCCTGTGCGGACTGCAACTCGCGAACTCGAGCACGGAAGATACGCCAGCGCCGCTCGTTGTCATGCACCAACATCGCCGACTCCGCCATAAGGTCGGCCGCCCGATCCAGCAGTTCGGAAGCCGAGTGCAGGTAGGCGGGGGACCGCCGTTCACCTGCCAGGTCGGCCCGTAGTGCCGCCGGCGTGCAGTCGACCTTGGCCAGCAAGTCAAGGGCGCGCCGCAGCAGCCGCGCGATCAGGGACTGCAGTGCAGCCGACTGCCAGTCATTGGAGATGATCCGATGCCGTTCCCCGAGCAGGTCGGCCAGCGCGGGGTAGGCGGCCAAGCTCCCCGCGACCTCCCAGGCCTGCTCCATTGCCTGAGTCAGCCAGGCACCCGTCTGTTCCGCGTCATCCGCGACCTGTCGGACCTCACGCTTCAACCGCTGCAATTCGGCCGGCTCGCCCTCACCCTCCATGAACAGGACTCCCGACTCCGCGACGAGTCCGGGGGCATTCAGGTCCTCCGCACCTGTGAACCCGACCTCCGACGCCTGCTCACCCACGCTGACCTCGCCCCACCGGTCGGCCAGCGCCTTCAGCACCCGAGACCGCGCCTGTAGCTCACTGGCCTGCTTCAACGGCGCCTGAGAGTAGTACTCCTCATGCTCTCGATGGAACCGCGCGAGATTGTCGATCAACCGCAGGAGCGACTCAGGAGGGCTGACCTGCGCTTCGTTCTCAGCCATGCCGACAGTCTGCACCGCTCGCACGCGCACAGATGCCGAGGCGCACGCCCGCCGCAGCGGATTCCAGCCATCTGTCACACAGAGATCATTTGGGGACTGCCAAAGGAGTGGGTCTTCCAGGATTTTCGTAGCTGGTGATCGCAGGGTTTGGCGGAGCGTCAGCTGAGCAGGATGCGCTGGCGGAGGAGCGGAAGCCGGCCCGGCCGTAGGTCTGGCGCTTGAACAGTTTGATCTTGTGGTTGACGCCCTCGGTGCGTCCGTTGTGCCAGGGCAGGGTGAGGGCGGCGCCGACGGCGGCCCGGTCGCGTTCCAGGCTGGTGGCGAAGGAGTGCAGGAAGGGCAGGTCGGCCGCGCGGGTTCGGGCGATCCAGGCGTTGAGCCGCCCGGGATTGCCCGGTGCGGGGGTGAGGAGTGCGGCGAAGTCGCTGACCTGGGTGGCCAGGGCGGTCATCTCCGGGCAGGCGGCGGACAGTTTGTCGCGTAGCGCGGCCTGTTCCTCCTTGAGGTGGGCGGGATCGGTGAGCAGGAGGCGGGTGGTGCGCCGCGGGGAGAGGGTGGCGTGGTCGGCTTCGACGCGGCCCTGGGTGATGTAGCTGAGTGACGCGGTCATCGTCCAGGAGCGTCAGCGGCGTTCGGGCAGGTCCGATTCGGCTGGGAGGACGGACAGCTCGGGCCGCGCGTGCGACGAAGCCTTCGCGGTCGGCTTCTTGCCGCAGAAAGCGGCTTCGAGGGTGCCGCCGAGCGCCGTGTTGGCGGACCCCTTGTTCGAGGTGTTGGCCATTGCGGAAAGGCTGCGCTTGCCGTCGCCGGACGCGAAGGCGTAGGTGTAGTAGCCCTGCACGGTGCCGGTGTGCCCGTAGACCTGCGTACCGCAGGACAGGTCGTAGCGGCGCAGACCGAGGCCGTAGAAGCGGGTGTTGGTGGTGTCGGTCGGCGTGACGGTGGTCATCGCCTTCAGCATCTGCGGCGACAGCAGCCTTCCCCTCATCAGCGCGGTGACGAAGGTGTTCAGGTCCGCCGGGCTGGAGATGACCGCTCCGGCCGACTGTGCCCAGGAGACCGTCTGCTCGGTGGAGTCCACCAGCGGCGCGCCGGCCTCGTCGGGGTGCAGATAGCCGTTCACGTGCAGGCCCGCGATACGGACGTCGGGGTGCACGTACGAGGTGTTGCGCAGACCCAGCGGCTTGATGATGCGCCGCTGGTACTCCTTGGCGACCGGCTTGCCGGTGATCTGCTCGATGAGCATGCCGACCACCACGAAGTTGGTGTTGGAGTACTGGTAGGAGACGCCGGGCTCGGTGGTGCGGGGCTCGCTGAGCGAAAGGTCGACGAGTTCCTGGTAGCTGAACACCCGGTTGCGTACGGCCTCGAAGCCGGGCACGGTCTGCTCGAACATCGCGTTGGTGTAGTCCGCGAGCCCGCTGCGGTGGGTGAGGAGGTGGCGCACCGTGATCCGGTCGTCGGGCAGCAGGCCGGGAAGATGACGGCTCACCGGGGCGTCGAGCTCCAGCCGCCCCCCTGGACGAGTTGGAGCAGCACCACGCTGGAGAAGGTCTTGCTGACGCTTCCGATGCGGAAACGTGCGCGGACGTCCATGGGGACGCCGGACTCCCGGTCGCGCACCCCCACGGTCCGGGCCCGGACGCCCTCGGGGCCGGTGAACCGGGCCATCGCCCCCGGTGCGCCTTCGGCCATGGCGGCGTCCAGCGCGGCGACCACGCCCTCCATGTCGGGTGCGGGTGTGGTCGCCTCGGTGGCGGCCGGGACGGCAGGGGCGGCGTGCGCGGCGGTGACGGGGACGACACCGGCGGCGAGTGCGGCGATCAGGGTGGCACCGGCGGCCAGACGTCGGCGATTGTTCAACGTCACGTCAGTTCCTCAAGTCGAATGGTGGGGCGAAGAGCGGCATGTTCGGTCCGCGTATCAGGCAGGGCACGGTCGGATCGGCTGCGCGGCCGATCCGCCCCCGTTTCTCGTGTTTCTGCTGCGCGGAGGCACAGCGATGGGCGCGGTCGGTCAGCCGCCACCGTCCCCCGTGGTCGGACACAGTCTGTTCACAGGCGGGGCCGTGACCCAGCTTTTCGAGCAGCTTCAAAACGTGTCCTCGTCGGCACCTTTGCCCAGGTTGTTCGAAACCTTTACCAAAACCCGTTCGTCTCAAGAGATGTCAGTACGTCGACGGGGGAGTGTTCATGGCCCGATTCTCCGAGTTGTGTCTGGGACCGCTGGAGACGGTGCCGGTGTCCGTCGTGGCGCAGCCCGGCGTGACCCTGATGTCGCTGTCGCGGATGCGCTGGGGGGGCCGTTCCCAGGGCCTGCACCCGACCTGGCGGCGCGCGGTACGTTCCGCGGTGCCCGAGGGGCCGAGGGGCCGAGGGGCCGAGGGGCCGAGGGGCCGAGCGAGTGTTACGGCCGCTGTTCGCCCCTGAATACTCGATGGTCCCTGACTGAGCACCCCCACGGCCCCGCTGTGGGAGACCGATCTCTCGGTCCAGCTCGACCGTCTGGCGGAGGTCCCGCCGCATCTGCTGCTGGGCGAGTTGGAGACGGACTTCGGGGGGACGGTCCCACGGCAGTGGCAGTCGGTCGTCGACCGGCCGAAAGTCTTCATCCACGCCTACGCGACCATTCTCAGCGCCGTGTGGGAAGCCTTCGGGCCGGTCTGGTCACGGGCCGGCGCCCTGCTGGACCGGGAGACGGAACGGGTGGGAGTGGCGGCCGTCAGCAACGCCCTGCCCCTCGTCATGAGTGGACTCGGACCCAAGATCCGCTTTTCCGGGCAGACGTTGTACGTGCCCGATCCGCACCCCGAGAAGTTCGAGCGGGGTGCCCGCCCGCGTGGTGCTGGTACCCATCGTGTCGGGCAACGGTGCCTCGGTCTTCAGCTTCGACCGCTCCGACACCGTGTGGTTCGGCTATCCCGCGCCCGGCCTGAACTCGCTGTGGACCGGCCAGGACACCACCTCCGGAACGGACCGGCTCAAGCTGGTGGTGGGCCCCCTGCGGGCGGGGATCCTGCGCGAGCTGGTCCGTCCGTGCACCATGGGGTCGCTGGCGTCCAGGCCCAGCTGCACGCCGGCGACCGTGACCTACCACTGCGGTCAGCTGGAGGCGGCCGGCCTCCTCACCCGGGAACGCCGAGGACAACACGTGGTCGCGCGACGCACGAATTCGGGCGGTGCACTGGTCGGTCTGCTGTCGGGGTGAGCCCGCGGGCCGGGAACCGACCGTCCGCACAGGGCGCGAACGGCCACCCTGACATCCGTCAGGAGGGTCTGTACGGTCTTCGGCCGTACTCTCGCCTTACAGCAAAGCATTCTTTCACTCCGGCCGACGCTGGCGTATCACTGAGGTTGAACTCGCAGTGGCGGGTGGGGAGCTGACGTTTCGTGATCGTTGCGGTATGCCGGAGGGATGAGGTATGCGCAGGGTGGTGGGCTGACGCCCAGGCGGCAGGCAGCTCGCGAGCAGCTGAGGCTGGAGGCCGCGGAGCGGTTCGCGGGCGGCGAGAAGACCGCGGACATCGCGCGTGAGCTTCGGGTCGGGGAGCGCCAGGTGGAGAAGTGGCGCAGAGCGTGGCGCGAGGGCGGGGCGGAGGCGCTGCGCTCGAAGGGGCCGATGTGCGTGGAGCTGCTGAGTCCTGCGCAATGGGAGCGTCTGGTGCGGGAGTTGGAGCGCGGGACGCTGGCGCACGGCTGGGATGAGGATCAGGGCTGGACGCTGGTGCGGATCCGTGCGCTGATCATCCGGTTGTTCCTGGTGGAGTACACGGTGCAGGGGGTGTGGAAGTTGATGCGGCGGCACGGCTGGTCTGCGCAGGTGCCGGCGAGGCGGGCGCTGGAGCGGGACGACGCGAGTGTCGAGCGGTGGCGGAGTGAGGTGTGGGAGACCGTAAAGCCACCGCGGCGGCCCGGGACGCCTACATCTGCTTCGAGGACGAGGCCGGGCAGGGGCTGAGGCCGCCGAAGGGGCACACGTGGGCGCCGCGCGGCCGGACACCGGTGGTACGGGTGCGCGGCTCGAACCGGGGACGGGTCTCCGTGGCGGGCGTGGTCTGCTTCAAGAGCGGTGAACGATCGCGTCTGATCTACCGGTTGCACGTGTACCGGGGACGGAAGGGTGAGGCGAAGAGCTTCGGATGGCAGGACTACCGCGACCTGATCGTCGTAGCGCACAACCAGCTCAAGGCCCCCGTGGTCTGGGTCTGGGACAATCTCAACGTCCATCTGGTCGACGAGCTCGCGCTGTTCTTCGTGGAGAACGAGGAGTGGCTGACGGTGTTCCAGTTGCCGTCGTACGCTCCTGAGCTCAATCCGCAGGAGGGCATCTGGTCGCTGGTCAAGCGCGGCCTGGCCGATTTCGCCGCCGCCAACCTCGACCACCTGGCCCGCGTCATGAAGCGCAAGCTCAAGAAGATCCAGTACCGCCCGGAACTGATCGACGGCTGCCTCACCGAGACCGGACTGATCATGAGTGCCGGATGATCGACCGGCCCGCCACTGCGAGTTCAACCTCAGCACTTCACGGGCAATTTCATTCTGAACAGTTTCTCTGCATTTCGGAACGCAATCTTTTCCTTGTCTTCGCGTGGCAAATCGACTCCGCGGAACCAGTCGGTCTGCTCCTTTATGTCCGCGAACGGGTAGTCGGTTGCGAACATCACTCGATCCACGCTTATGTACTTCAGCAGGAGATCGAGCAGTTCGGTCTGGGGGAATGCGCTGGTTGTGACCCAGAAGTTGTCCTGGAAGTATTGCCCGATGGGCTTCTCGAGCGAGTCTTCGGTTGGCTCGCCCATGTCATTGACGATCCGCTCGTAGTAGAAGGGAAGACCTTCGCCCATGTGGCCGATGATGATTTTCAGTTCGGGGAATCTGTCGAAAACCCCGTACGTGATCATCCGAATGCATTGGGTCAGCACCTCCTGGTGCCAGCCATATCCAGACCCACTGAAAATGTAGTCTTGGTACTCTTCCGTGTATTTAGACCGTGTGGTGCTGTAGTAGATCTTGAAGACCTCGTCAGCTGGATAGCCGGGATGCAGGTAGATCGGCACATCGAGAGCAACGGCACGTGCCAGCACAGGCTCGAAATCGGGATGATCGAGATACTTCTTCGCGATGTGTCCGTTGGTCAGTGCGCCCAAGAAGCCATCTTCCCGAACCGAGCGTTCCAGTTCGTCCGCCGCCGCCTCCGGGCTCTGCAAGGGCAAGGTGGCGAAAGCCTTGAAGCGGCCCGGATATTTGGCGATTGGCCCGTCTACAAGTTGCCGGTTAAGGTGATGGGCAAGGTCGATGCCCTTTTGTCCAGGGACATTTTGTACGGAGGGTGTATGAGCAGAGAGGATTTGAACGTTGAGTCCCCCCGCATCCATATCGCCGATGCGGCGTTGACCTAGATCCGAAAGACCAATCTCCTCAAGGAACGCTATGTGATCCTGATTGATGGAGTTCAGCTTCAACAACGTGGGAGTCGAAAAGGTCTCCTCCGTGCCGATGAAGGGCAGGTCCCGGTCTCGCAATGCAATGTCCGCAGTCTTGTCCGCAGTCTTGTTCCCGTCCGCTGCCGAAACGGCGGCATACGCGGACAAGCCGGCACCAGCGCCAAGTGCCGTGGAAGCGGCTAGAAAGCCGCGACGTCCCATAGACTTCATGTCAGTCTCTCCTCAGGTGTTTGTGTGGTGCGGTATCCGTGCGGCATCCGTCTGCGAGATGCTTCAGATCGACCCTTCGTCGTTACCAGGCGCGCCCAGGTGTCCACCCACGCCGCGCCCCCCTTCGACCTCGACGCCGGCCGCGCCGGTTCCGCCGAAACACTGCCAGCCGAGACCACGGGTCTTCGCGTCCTGCTCGCGCACCACGGCAGCGCCGCCCGACGGCACCGCGTACACGACGGCGTGGTGCGCGATGGCAACGTTCTCCGGTGCGAATCGGGTCCCGGTCAGGAACGCCGTCGTGGTCAGGCCCGGATCGATCACCTGGCACCGGTACCCGTCCGAGCCGCCGCCCTCCGGCGGCACGGGCGTCTAGTAGGGCTCCGTTACGTCTGTCTGTCGGTCCTGTTTGGGGGAACGCTGAAGGTGTGGACGCACATGAAGTGAACCGGGCTCGGGCGACGTTGGCGTTATTCGTGGCTGACGTGTTCGCGTCGGTGCCGCGCAAGGATCAGCGGGCGAAGGGCGACTGCTACCTGCGGGGACTGATGCTGGACGGACGGCGGAAGTCGATCCAGCCGATGGCGGAACGGCTGCCCGACGGCAACGAGCAGAACCTGCAGCAGTTCGTGAACCAGTCGACGTGGGATCCGGTGCCGGTGCGGCGGCGGATCGCCCAGCGGATGGTGCCGAGAATCGGCCCGGAGGCGTGGGCGGTCGATGACGTGTCGTTCCCCAAGGACGGGAAGATGTCGGTGGCGGTCGCGCGCCAGTACTGCGGGGCGCTGGGCAAGCGGGCCAACTGCCAGGTCGCGGTGAGTGTGCACGCGGTCTCCGACACCGCGTCCTGTCCGCTGCAGTGGCGGCTGTTCGTGCCCGAGGAGTGGGCGGACGATGCGGTGCGGCGGCAGAAGACCGGGATACCGCAGGAGGTCGGGCACCGGGAGAAGTGGCGTCTGGCCCTGGACATCCTCGACGAGCTGGCCGGGTGGGGTCTGGTGCCGCCGGTGGTGGTGGCCGACGCCGGCTACGGGCAGAACGCCGACTTCCGCGACGGTCTGAGCGAGCGGGGCATCGGCTATGTCGTGGCGGTCCGTTCGGACGTGACGGTCCACCCGCACGACGTGCGGCCCACCGCCCCGGCCTGGTCCGGGAACGGTCGCAGGCCGCAGCCCCGCTACCGGGACAAGCCGTCCTCGGTGGCAGCGCTGGCTCAGGAGCACGGACGGCAGGCGTTCACCGAGGTGACCTGGCGTGAAGGCTCCCGCGGGCCGATGCACTCACGCTTTCTGGCGCTGCGGGTGCGGTACCGGGGTGAGGGCCCGCCGTCTGGCCCAAGCCGCCGCCACTGCCGAGCACGGCCACTGGGACGGTGTCCTGCCCGAGGTGACGCTGCTGGTCGAATGGCCCCAGGACGCCGAAGCACCCACCGACTACTGGCTGTCCAACCTGCCCGCCGACACACCGATCACCGAACTGGTCCGCCTGTCCAAGATCCGCTGGCGCATCGAGCACGATTACCGGGAACTCAAGCACGGCCTCGGCCTGGACCACTTCGAGGGCCGCTCCTGGAACGGCTGGCACCACCACGTCACCCTGGTCACCGCCGCCCACGCCTTCCTCACCGAACAGCGCCTGTCCCCAAAAGCCGATACAGCGGACTCACCCTCTACCAGATCCTCGACGCCATCCAGGACCTGCTGAACTGCTGGACCGGCACCTGCACCACCTGCCACCGCCCGCTGCCCAGAACATCCACCACCAGCCAGAACCCAAGAGCCAGAGCAACCTAACGGAGCCCTACTAGGGGGTGTTTCGAAAGTCCCGCACAGCACCCGCGGCGCCCGGCACGCACTCTCGCCGCACCGGCCGAGACCCCAAGTACGTCCAGTACGAGGGCTTTCGTCCGGCACGCCGAGAGCACGCACCGGACACCGCGGGCACCGCACAGGACTTTCGAAACACCCCCTAGTACTGCAACGGTGCTTGTTCTGAGTACTGGGCAGTTCAGGGGCTGTGTCCGCGTCGTTTGTAGTGGCTGATGCGGGCTTGGTGCTGGCGTCGGCGGCGCCAGTGGGACCAGTGCAGGATGTGGTCGACCGGTGCTGGTCGGCGGTTGGTGAGGCGGGTTATCAGGCGTCGGATTTCGGCGAGGCTGAGGTGGATGAGCTGGGAGGATCCGTTTCTGCTTTGTCCGTGTCCAGCTGTCGGGCCCGCAGGACGGTCAGGCAGGCGTGGGCGGCCATGGCCAGAGTCATGTGGCGGTGCCAGCCGGGGTAGCGGCGGACCTGGTAGTCGTCCAGGCCGCATTCCTGCTTGGCGGTCTGGAAGCATTCCTCGACCGCCCAGCGGCTGCCCGCGATGCGGATCAGCTCGTCCAGCGTCGTGTCGGCGGGACAGTAGGCGATGTAGTAGGAGATCTCCTCGGGCCTGCTCACGCTGCGGCGGGCGAGGACCCAGTGCCGGCGGTCCTCGCGGTGCCAGGGCCTCACTTCGACGCGGGCCCAGTCGTAGATCCGTCGGCCATGTGCTCCCTCGCCGCAGGAACGGCGTTTCCATTTCTGCCGGGGCAGGCCGGGGAACAGGTCGTGGACGGGGTGGTCGATGGACCAGCGGGTGACGACGGTGTCGTGCCGGGTGGTGGCCATGACGTGGAAGACGTCCGCTTGCTCGAGCTCGAACCGCCAGCCCTTGCTGTAGCCGTAGGCGGCGTCCGCCGTGACCCAGGCGAACGGGATCTTGTCGGCGATGGCCCGGCGGACCATCGCCTTGGCCATGGCCACCTTCGTGGCGAAGGCGACGTGGTCGTCGATGCCCGCCCGGCGGCAGCGTTCCCGGTCGTCCGTCCAGGACGTGGGCAGATACAGACGGCGGTCGATCAACGTGCGTCCGCGGCCGGTGGCGTAGGCGAGGAACACGCCGATCTGGCAGTTCTCCGTGCGGCCGGCGGTGCCGGAGTACTGCCTTTGCACCCCGGCCGAACGGACGCCCTTCTTCAGAAAGCCGGTGTCGTCGACGATCAGGACGGCATCGCTGTCTCCGAGGTGTTCCACCACGTAGTCGCGTACGTCGTTCAGGACCTCGTCGGCGTCCCACTCAATCCGGTTCAGCAGCCGGTGGATGCGATCGGGACCCGCGTGTCCTGCCTCCTCCGCCAGCGTCCAGCCGTTCTTGCGCTGCAGCGGCGCAACCAGCCCACGCATGTAAGCCAGCGCCGACTGACGCGGCTCCTCCCGGTTGAACCGGTGCACGAACCGCTCATGCAGAGCACCCAGTTCACCCGCCCACAACCTGACATCAGCAAGGTCCCCACCCATGACCACACCAACGACAGAGCTGGCCAGCAGTCACGGCAAAGACCGTTGCAGTACTAGGGGGTGTTTCGAAAGTCTTGTGCGGTGCCCGCGGTGTCCGGTGCGTGCTCTCGGCGTGCCGGACGAAAGCCCTCGTACTGGACGTACTTGGGGTTTCGGCCGGTGCAGCGAGAGTGCGTGCCGGGCGCCGTGGGTGCTGTGCGGGACTTCCGAAACACCCCCTAGGCCTCGGCCATCCTCAGGTCGAGGAACCGCTCGCCGACGCACAGCGTCTGGGGTGGAACTGACGACCCGTTCGCGTGCGCGCTGTGCGGGCCGGTCACGGCGGGCGCCGCACTGTTGTCGGCGTGCGACCCGCGGGCGGCGACAGCGAACGCCGTCGCCAGCGCCCTGGTGGCCGCCCCGAACCTCAACCGCCCGGGCGGCGCTTTCCGTGACGGCGCTGCGTCGACTGCCATCACCAGCCTCCTACATACGGGTTGCATCGCTTATCTGGATGCCTACTTCCTACCGAGCGAACCTGAGACGAACGTTAGAACCCGTCCTTGAACCGTCGTGGTGCAGAGGCCGGACGGATGCTCGACGGCCGACGCTGTCGCATATGGCTCTCGTCGCCCCGTGGATCCATGTTGTGTATCGGTGCCAGAATCCCTGAATGCGCTCGACCGATGACACGATGCCGGTCACTCTCTGGCCAGCGGACAGCGAACTGCGTCCCGTTATCGAACAGTTGGCGCAGTTCTACCGTCATGACATGTCGGAGTGAGCTGCCCCGAGGGTTGCGTCCTGGGAAGTGGTGTACGGGTTCCCACCTGATCCGGGTGTTTGGCCTGGCGTCGGAGTGAGGGCCCGGATATGAGAACGGCCACCGGCTGATCTTCGAGATGTCGAAGCTCGAAGGAGATCAGCACGATGACCGCACCCGACAGTCTGCCCCTGCACGCCCTCGCCGAGGAGAATCTCGCCGCGGCGAGTCCCGATCTGCTGCGCGCGATGATCAAGACGTTCGCCGACGCCCTCATGTCCGCCGAGGCCGACGCCCTCTGCAACGCCGAATACGGGCAGGTCAGCGACGAGAGGGTCAACCACCGCAACGGCTATCGCCCGCGCGAGTGGGACACCCGCGCCGGGACCGTCGAACTCGCCGTCCCCAAGCTGCGCCAGGGCAGCTACTTCCCGCATTGAGAGGTTTTCAACCTGAAATTGCAGGTCGCGGGGCTTGCGTGGGTCGTGGATGGGGTGCTCGTGCCGGTCAAAGACGTGATCGTCGGTAGGTGATCGTCCGTCAGCAGCTGACTTCCGCGGTCGTCAGCACGAGCTGGCGGGAGGTGACCTGGCAGAAGTAAAACCAGCAGGGCGGCGGCCGGGCGTGGATCTGCTTCGAGGAAGAAGCGGGCGGGACCGGCCGGTCGCCCAAGGGCCGCACGTGGGGTCGGCGCGCCAGCACCCCGAGAGTCAAGGTTCCGGCCGCAGGCGTTGAGGGCTCTCGGCGGCCTGCTGCTGTGCTGCTGGTCCGGCCTGCCGGCCGCCTGATCCCGTGCCGGCTGGTACGTCGGGGGGCATGCGGTATCCGGACGCGGACGAAGCTGATCACGGCGTCGGTGGCTGATGCTGAGGGGCGGTTCTGACGACGCCGTGACCTCTCATCCCTGGACCTGGCAGTAGTCCTGGGTCGTCTTGTCGCCGGGGATCGGGATTTTCGTAGCGCAGCCGGTCATGGCCCACTTCAGGTCGAGGATGTACTGACCGGAGTCCGCGGGTCCCTTGTCGGAGACGTAGTTGATCGACGCCCGGGGCACATGGCCGCCTTCCTTGCCGAACTTCATGACGAAGAGCAGCTCGGTGTAGCCGTTCGCCTGGTCTGCCGCGTCCTCGCAGGACTGGGTGATCAGGTGACCGTTGATCTTGCTCGTGAAGGTCCCGACCGCTTGTCCATCGAGGTCATCGAACTTGGGCGGGCGGCCGAGGGCACTGACGAAACCGCTGGTCTCGGCCGTTCGCGAGCCGTCGTCGCCGAAGGCGATCTGGCTCTTTCGGACGGTCCGCAGATACGTCCGTACCTCAAGCGGCTCGACGTCAGCCTCGTACTCGATGTCTCGCAGGGAAATCCTGTCCCCCGGGTACCGGGCACACAGCACGAACGAGCCGAAACTCCCGTACCACGGGACCGTCTTGGGGGCTTGAATGCTGACACCTCCCGTGCCGGAGCTGGCGGACAGCGGACCGCACTTCCCTGAGTCGTCGTGATGGACGCGCCCCAGGGAGTCCGCGTCGGAACATCCGGCCAATGGCAGCACGCATGCCAGGAGAGCAGCAGCCAGGGCCGGAGCCCGCCGCACTGTCGTGCGGCGGGCTCCGCTAGCGGCGACGGAAGCCGTCACCTCTTCTTCTCCTGGACCTTGTCGGCCGTGGCAGGCATGCTGTTGTTGCCGCACATCTTCTTCGCGCTTCCCGACACGTTGTAGATCAGCTTGTGCGTGGAAGCGTATGCCCGCTGGCTGCTCAGGTCGATGCCGATCACATCCTTCATCTTCACGCCTCCCTCAAGGTAATAGTCCTTGCCGTCGGTACGGGTCCGGTACCAGTCTCCGGACGCGACGTTCGCGCACTGGGTCCAGTTCGGGGCAGTGGCTGTGTAGGTGTCGGTGCCGCCCGTCTCCTTGCGAGGCTGCCACTTGGAATAAGTCCCGGTACCGCCGCAACCACCGCTGGTGTAGCGGTACTTCCCGTACTCCACCTGCGTCTGGTAGCCGCGCTTGCCGCTGCTCTTATTCCAGTTGAAGCCCCATCCGGCCGTAGCGCTCTTGGAGCCGCCCGCCTTCCAGCTGCCGGAGATGTTGCTCGCGACGCCGTACTTGGTCGACGCGCTTGAGCTGAACTCGAGCGTGGCGGTGTTCCCTCCGACGGGGTAGGTGGTGGCACCGGGAAGACGAACTCCGTCCCCGCGTACCCGGTCGCCCGGAACGTCACCACGAAGTGCGCCGCCGTACCGGCGCCGGCCCGGTTGCGTACCCGGGCGTGGAACCAATTGTCCTGGCCGTACTCCAAAGAACGAGGGCTTCAACCGCGACGACTTCCACATCGACTTCGACTGCCAGCAGGTCACCTGCCCCCAGTGCCAGGTCAGCGCCGGCTGGCACGGCCCCTACCCGACATCCTCGCCCACAGCCGCCCCGCTGACGCCGACGTGGCTGCCTGACGAGCAGGCTGAAACGAGCGGACAGGCAGCACAGACGGTGACCTGACCTGCGGCCTAGCCTTCGGCGCGATCACGGTGGTGCTGCGGCGTCTGGATCAAGGCGCCGTGGACCGAGGAGAGGCGGGCGGGTGCAGGCCGGAGTCGCGGAGACCAGCCCGTCGGGATCGGAGGGCTGCGGGCCGAGGGGACGGCGGCCGAACGTACTGCCGAGATCCGGCCGTCCGGTTGCTGTGGCAGGACGGGGCCGACCGGCCTTTACTGGAAGGAGGGGATCACCGGTACAGGCGGCCAAATCATTTCGTCCGCCGCCGGGTGCTTCGCCAAGGCAGGAGGTCGTGCCATGGACCCGCCTCAGCGAGGGCGCAGCTTGCCGCAACTCGTGGTCGACCGACCGGACCGGATGCGCGGCCGGGTCTTCGTCATCGGCAACCAGCCGATGCTGGTCGGGCGGGACTCCGACTGCCAGATCCAGGTGGGCGATCCGGGTGTCAGCCGACGGCACGCGGTGGTGTGGCGGGCCTCGGGCCGGACCACCGTCGAGGATCTCGCCTCCACCAACGGCACCATGGTGAACGGGCACCCGGTGCTCGGGCAGCAGGTGCTGCACTCGGGCGACGTGCTGGATTTCGGGCCCCTGGAAGTGCATTACGAAGAGCGGCGCTCCGCCGACCGGACCGTTCAGGCCCCGAAGCCCGGAGCCGGCGGCACCCCGGGCGGTACCGCGGACACCATGCCGGGCTGGGGCCCCGCCCATGCGCCCGGGCCCCCGCCTCACGGCGCTCCCGGCGCAGGGCCGCCACCCGCCGGCCCGCCGGGCGGCGGGCGGCGGTTCGACATCGGAGGACAGCAGGCCGACCGGCTGAGCAACATCGCCGGGGATCAGTACAACTACGTTCAGCAGGCGCAGCGCGAGAGCTTTTTCAAAGAGATCGCCGCGACCCGTACCAGGGCGCGACACCTGATCCTGCTCGGCTTCCTGCTGTTTTTGGTCGGGGGCGGAATCTACGGCTGGGTGATCATTCGATTCATTTCCGGCGCCGACGACGATATTTCGTCGGGGAGTTCGAACTTCGACTCTTCCCCGGAACTGCTCGGGCCGAAGGTGGCCGGGGTGCCGGTAGGGGCGGTCGGGTTCGCGATGGCGGCTGTCGGGACGGTCCTGATGGTCATCGGGATTGTTCTGCACGTCGTGGCGACGTCCCGACGCCGCCGTTTCGAGGATGCCGAGCGGCAGGCGTTCTGGCGGCAGCGGTGAGGAGATGGGGAGCCATGGCCTTCAACATCGGCAACCAGCAGGGCGGCGTGGTCAACAACGTCGCCGGGAATCAGACCGTTCACGATGGCCAGTCGGCCGTCTTCACAGCGGGCGGGCAGGAGGTACGCGGCCTGGTCCGCGAACTACGGGCGTCCATCGAGCAGACGGCACTGCCGCCGGCCATCGAGCCCGAGGTGCGGGCCGAACTGGACTCGCTGGACGAGGAGGTCGCCCGGCCGGAGCCAGACCGAAAGGCGGTGGCGGGCCGGCTCGGCCGGATCACCCGGCTGCTGTCCTCGGCGGGTGCGCTGGCCACGGCCGGCACGAGTTTGATCGGGCCGCTTGGAGCGCTCGCGGGCTGGCTCGGCGCACTCGGCCAGCCGATCCTGCGGGCGATCTCAGGCTGACGGGAGGAGGCTGCTGATGGAAAAGAGCCATGACCCCTCGGACAGAGGTCACCCGGGCCGGACACCCGGCTTCAACCGCTCACCACAGGGATCACCAAACGGGCAAAAGCCTCGGTAGCTACTATTGGTGAGCGAGATTCGATGTCATCAGGCCGTCCTCGCAGCGGCTGGCGCCTCCGGTGGAAGGCTGCGCCCCGGGCGTCCTCCACCCGGTCCCGCGCCCCCTGCTACCCCAGGGTCGGACAGCACAGCGGTGATGACGTCCTCCGCCTCCGTGAAGGCACTGGTGCGGGCGTGCCGCCGCTCGGCGTCCTGCACCCGCCGTTATCTCAGGTGTCGAGCGGGCGACAGGCAGGTTGACCGCCCCGGCATCTCGAAGCGACCCGCGACGGCACCCGGTACGTCGCGGCCGGTCATGCGCAGGCGGAGGTGATGGCGGGCAGCACCCGGCATCAGGTTGTGACGGTCACCCGGCGGCGGCCTGGAGCGTCCTCTCACCCGGCAGGGCCAGCCGCTTGCACCTGGTCGTCGACTTCGGCACGGTTCGGGCAGCCGGTACGGGAGATGGAGGGCCAAGACCACGAAGGGCTCGACATGAACCCGGCCGGCCGCGGCGAGCGCTTGCCGACGATCGCCGAGGGCGCGTCTATCGCCCACCCGGTCCGGCTGCCTGAGGCAGGGGTGCTGCGGCGAGCGCCGCTGCCGGTGCCACGCTCGCCCTGGACGGCGCCACCTACCCCGCTGCCCTCAAACGGGCCGCCATCGCGTTCGCCACCGTGGCCAGCCTCCCAGCCGCCGTCACGGCCGCGCTCGCCGCCGTATGCTCGTGACCTGCCGAATACCGGGATCGAGTCGGTAGGTCCGACAAGGTCGTCGCCGGCGGCCTCGACGAGGCGGATGTCGCCCTTCTCAGCTCCGCCATCACCGCGAGCCCTGTACAGCCCCTTCACCGCTGAAGTGGTCGAGAACTTCATCGCTGCAGTCGTCCGCGCCGACCCGCGTTCGTGTGAAGGCCAACACGCCGTCGTCATTGCCTTCACTCTTTGCCTTGGCCAGCTGCGTCTCGATGTCCGCGATGTACTCGGCGCACTCGGCGCTGACAGGCTTCTCGGGTTGCGGGTCAGGCGCCGGAAAGGCGTTCAGCGCTGCGGTGGCAGCCATGCCGGCCACGCACAGCACCGCCCGCGCGGCGACCCAGCAGCGGTTCATCCGTAACGGCTCGGGCATTTAGGCATTCTACGAGCGTGGCAGCGGGCTGTCGCCGAAAGATCAATAAGCGCGACTCGTACGTCACGGCGAAGATCACCAACCGGGGTCTGGCGCGCTGGTGTGCGCAAGGACGTCGGCAGCACCCGCACGAGCCAGGGGCCTGCGGTGGCCGGTCGATCAGGGGCGGGCGGCGTTGAAGAGGGGGTCGAGCGGATCGCCCTCGCCTCCGACGACGAGGCAAGCCGCTGCTGCCGGTCCCCGGGAGCGCTCAACGAGCCGGGCCAGGACCGTCGCCTGGGATGGCAGTTCATCCGGGTCGATTCCGAGCGCCCGGGCCGCACGGTCCCGTTGCCGTGCGAAGTCAGGCAGGTCTTCCCGGTGCTCGTCGGCGACCGCCTGGAGTTCTTCGGGCGTCCGGCCTGGAGCGTCTCGCCACCACGGTGCCACGAGGCGTAGCTGCATCAGCTCCGGCAGTCCGAGTGCGAGCAGGTCGGCCTCGCCGGCAAGGCCCACGTACACCACTGGGCGTTCCTCACCGTCCTCGCCGACGAAGCAGAACGCGTCCCCCGACCCGGCTCGCGCGAACTGCTCCAGCCGGGTCCCGGAGGCGAGCCGGACCCCCTCGTCCAACTCGTGAGAGTCCGGGTACGTCGCGTCGAGGTCCGCGACGTCGGCAAAGAACGCGACGGCCCTCTCATCCGTTCTCAGAAGGGGCTGTAAGGCACCCGGCACATCGGGCCGCCAGGTGGGCGCAACTGACCCGGCCGGTGCGTTCGATCCGTCCACCCGGCCACCGTATCCCTGGCTGGACAGCGGTGAGTTGGTGGTGCAGTCGTGCGTTACCCGGGGCGCAGCTCTGAGCGATGAGGCGCGAACGGATCAAGCGGCGCGACGGGTGGTTTTTGGGACGCCTCACGGGCCGGAGTCGAGCCGGACCGCTCCTGTGAAACGTGGGTACCTCCACCGGGCCGAGTCGGTCGTGGAAAGCCTGGACCCGCCCGGCGGTAGGCCTGTGTCCGCCCGATACTGCAGCTGCCGGGCGCCGTCAGCGGCGGGCTGGAGCGGCTCATCTGCACACGAACGGCGGGAGCCGCGTCCTCATCCGATCAGCCGCCGGTGTATCGCCGTCCCGGCACGAGGGGATGCTGTTCTTCTCGGGGGCACACGGGACGTGAGCGGGGCATCGTTGCGGGCGGCCTGTACGCGAGCGGGGCGCCCGCGGAGGCCGTCGACCCGTGCACGCTCGCGCCCGGCTGCAAGGGGTGCGAGACCGGGCGGTGCGAGGGGACCGCCGTCGGCGGCGGTGGGGAGCTGGGGAGCACGTTGCCGTTGCGGACGGCCGGGTGGCGGTGGAACGGTGCCGTCCGCGGGCCCGGTCGTGCGGCTCGCGGACGGACGGTGGTACGCGGCAGTGGTGCGGGGACAGCGGTTGCCGGTGTCGCCGTCAGCCGGCCGAACCGGTGATCGTCGAGGTGAAGACCGTTTTCCCGTCCTGATGGCCGGTGACCTGTACGGCCGTCATGCCGTCTGCTGTCGCGGTCACCTGGGCGATGTCGAGGAAGCAGGGCCGGTCGAGTTCGGCGTACTGGAAGAACTCGGTCGACGCGCTCACCGGGACCAGCCTGCACGGGGCGGCTGCCGCGCAGGCCGCCTGGCGGGCGCCCTCCAGCAGCACCATGCCGGGCAGGTGGTCATCGCAGTGGTCGAAGAAGATCGGATGGGCGAGATCCGGGGTGAGCAGCCAGCGGGTGGGTGTGTCGGTGGCGGAGAGGACCACGTCGGACACGGAGGTACGGCCCACGGCCGCCGGGGCCAGTGGCGCACGCTGGGTGCGCAGATCGAACGAAGGCCCCGCCCAGGGTTTCCGGCTCGCCCGCAGCCGTTCGTAGACGGCCGGCGGAGTGGTCGAGAAGGTACCGGCCCCGGTTGCCACGAGGTTGTCCTCGCGGTGGATGGACAGTTCCATGCGCATCCAGTTGGCCACGCCCCGGCGCCAGGTGATCTCTGTGCATCGCGCCCGCAGATCGAAGTCGGTCGGCGTCGCGGCGATCCGCAGGTGCTCGGGGTACGTGGTGTGGGTGAGGTTCCACATCACGAACCGTTGCCCGAGCGGGACGTCGAGCTCGGCGTGTGCGAGGAACATCCCTGCCTGACGGAAGGTCTCCGCCACCTGCAGGGGGTCATGCCTGGTCCCGTCGCTGAAGAACGTGTGCGCCCGGGGCCACTGCCCCGTGAGGGAGAAGCGCTGGTTCCCCTCGCTGGTGCAGCCGGTCAGAAACACCTCGGCCAGACAGGCCCGGTGGACGTACTCCTTCGGGACCGTGGTGGTGAGCCGGGGCAACGCCGGTGGGGCGATTGCGTGTTGGGCAGCGGGCAGAACCATCGAAGACCCCCCTGACTTGATGTC
Organism: Streptomyces sp. MNU76; assembly: GCF_020982545.1. Lineage (GTDB taxonomy): Bacteria > Actinomycetota > Actinomycetes > Streptomycetales > Streptomycetaceae > Streptomyces. Next base: position 49,259 of record NZ_JAJKLK010000030.1, read on the forward strand.
TGTGCGACAACGGCTAATAAGATACGGACCTACCGGTTTTCTTGACGGACCCCAAAGGTAAAGGATTAGTCAAGGGTCGAGCGGTCTGCTGAATGAAAGATTCCGCCGCGCCAGGCCAAGTCGCAGACTTGCGTGGGGTATTGACAAGTTTTTGGCCAGATGGGTAACGATAGGTTCAGGTGACGTTACGCTTCGCGATCAGTCTGTGTGAAGCTAAAAACCTTATGCGCGGTTTGTTTTAATGATCGTTCGCAAGGAGGCAGCACGTGCACACCTCACCTGTCCCGCTCGTCCTCGACCCCACCGGCCAGGATCTGCACGGCGAAGCCCGCCGACTGCGGGAGCTCGGCCCCGTCGCCCCGGTCGTACTGCCCGGAGGCGTCACGGCCTGGGCGGTCAACCGGCACGACCTGATCAAGCAGGTGCTGATGGATCCGCGGGTGTCCAAGGACGCCTACCGGCACTGGCCGAAGTGGATCAGCGGAGAGGTGAACCACACGTGGCCGCTGGCGATGTGGGTGTCGGTGCGCAGCATGCTCACCGCCTACGGCGAGGAGCACACCCGCCTGCGGAAGCTGGTCGCCGGTGCCTTCACGGCCCGGCGCGTGGCCGAACTGAAGCAGAGGATCAGCGAGATCACCGACGAACTGCTCACCCGGCTCGAGACGGTGCCGCCCGGTCGGACAGTGGACCTGCGCCGGGAGTTCGCCTACGAACTGCCCATACGGGTGATCTCCGAACTGCTGGGACTCGAAGGCCGGGAGAGCCAGGACTTCCATCGCGTGGTGAGCGTCCTGTTCACCACCTCCACGGACCCGGCGCTGGCCCAGGAGAACCAGGCCGAGCTGTACGCGCTGCTGGGCGGTCTCGTCCGGCGCAAGCGGGCCGAGCCGGCCGCCGATCTCACCAGTGCGCTGATCGCGACACGTGACGAGGGCGGTGGGGGACTGAGCGAGAAGGAACTCGTCGACACCCTCCACCTGATTCTCGGGGCGGGACACGAAACGACCGTCAACCTCCTCGACCACGCCATCTGCGCCCTGCTCACCCACCCCGAACAGCTCGGTCGCGTGCGCGAGGGCGTCGTCGGCTGGGAGGCGGTGGTGGATGAGACGCTGCGGTGCCAGGCGCCGGTGGCGAACATCCCGCTGCGTTTCGCCGTCGAGGACATCGATCTCGACGGAACCGTCGTCCCCGCCGGAGACCCCATCGTGCTGTCTCTGGTCACCGCCGGCCGTGATCCCGAAACCCACGGCGACGACGCGAGCACGTTCGATGTCACCCGTTCCACGCGCCGCGATCACCTGGCCTTCGGACACGGGGTGCACCACTGCCTGGGCCGGCTCCTGGCCATGAGCGAGGCGACGATCGCGCTCCCGGCTCTCTTCGAGCGGTTTCCCGATCTGCGGCTGGCGGTCCCGGCCCACGAGCTCGGCCTTCTCGAGTCGTTCATCTCCAGCGGGCACACGGAACTTCCGGTGCTGCTGGCACCCATGTCCTGACCTTCCCCCGAACTCCGCGGTCCTCCAGGAGACTTCCATGTCCCAGGCCCCACTGCGTACCCTGCGGCTCGCCGCCGTCGACATCGACGGAGTGCTGCTCGACGACACGTTCAGCCCGGTGATCCACCGCCTCGCGGTCCGCTGGGGACTCGACTACACGCCCGAGTTGGAGCACGCCGTCTTCTCCCGGTCGCGCCTGACGGCGGCACGGGCGTTCGTGGAGGCCGCGGGGGCCCCGATGCTCCCGCACAAGATGATCGATCTCTACTTCGCCGAACGCGAGCGGTACCTGCGCACCCATCCGGTCCGGGTGGCCGACGGAGCGCTCGCCCTGTTGCGTCGGCTGCGCGCGGCCGGACTGCAGATCGTGTGCTACGGCGGCCTGGACAAGAGCCACTTCGACCGTCACCTCGGCGCATGGGCTTCCTGCTTCGCCGGGCCGCGCTACGTCTGCACCGATGGATTCCGCCCGGGAATCACCGAGATCACCCAGGACGTGTGGGGACTCGGCTACGACCAGGTGCTCTTCATCGACGACGTGGCGAGCGTCGCCGAGGAGGCGAAAGAACTGGGCGTCGCCTTCGTCGGTCACCCCAGCTCCTACGCCCACGGCTTCCAGCGCCGGCTCATGCGGGCAGCGGGTGTGCGGCACGTGGTGGAGTCCCTGTCCGACATCGACGCGGACCTGCTTTCCACCCTGGACCGTGATGCCGCCGAGGGGACCCTCTGGCGGCGCCGGGGGGCCGGGCCCGCGATCCTCACGAGAGGACCGCGGCCATGACCGGCGGCCCCGCGGCTCCGCTCAAGGGGAAGGTCGCCCTCATCACCGGCGCGAGCAGCGGCATCGGAGCGGCCGCGGCACAGGTCTTCGCCCGGCAGGGAGCCGTCGTCGTGCTGGCGGCGCGTCGGGGGAGCCGGCTGAGCCAACTCGTCGACGACCTGCGCCGCACCGGAGCCGAAGCGAGATACCACGTCGTGGACGTGCGCGACGGCGAAGAGATCCGGCGGGTGGTGGACCTCACGGTGCAGCAGTACGGCAGCCTGGACGTGGCGTTCAACAACGCCGGGGCGGGGATCGACAAGACGCCGCTGCACCTCATCGACGACGCGGCGTACGAGCTGATCATGGGGACGAACGCCCGGGGCACCTGGAACTGCCTGCGGTACGAGATCGCCGCGATGCTGGCGGGCGGGGGAGGGGCGATCGTCAACACGAGCAGCGTGGGCGGCCTGGTCGCGTCCGCGGCCGGCGCGCCCTACATCGCCTCCAAGCACGCCGTGATCGGTCTGACCAAGGCCGCGGCGGTGGAGTACGCACCGCACGGGATACGGGTCAATGCGATCGCCCCCGGCCTGACCCGTTCGGAGATGGTCGAGGAGTGGTTCGCCCTCAACCCGGCGGGGGAGAAGCGGGCCTTCGCCTCCGCCCCGCAGGCCCGGGCGGCCGACCCGCAGGAGGTGGCGGAAGCGGCGGCCTGGCTCTGCAGCGACCTGGCGAGTTTCGTCACCGGCGCGACGCTGACCGTGGACGGGGGCCGTACGGCTTGGTGACTGTCGGGCCCCCGTCCCTCGCAGGACCGGCCCCCGTCCGTCGCAGGAGGTGACGCGGCAAGAGAAGTCCCGCGAGCAGGAGCAGACAGTGGCGCCGTGGGTAAGGTACGTAACGTTCGGTTTTTAATTTCGGCTGAGGAGCCCACCATGGCGCGCCAGGAACGTGCAGTACGGACCCGATGTGCTGTTATCAGGGCCGCAGCGGAAGTCTTCGCCGAACGGGGCTACGCCGCGGCGACGATCGCCGAGATCCTCGACCGGGCCGGGGTGACGAAGGGAGCGCTGTACTTCCACTTCGACTCCAAGGAGGCCTTGGCCCGGGGTGTGATCGAGGCTCAGATCACCGGCAGCGGCCACGTTCCCCGGGAGCTGAAGCTCCAGGAATGGGTGGACGTCGGCATGGTGCTGGCCTACCGGATCCCCCGCGACGTCGTTCTCCTCGCCGGCATCCGTCTGTCGGCCGACCTGCACAGCCGACGCCTGTTCGGCAGCGCCTGGCCCGCCTGGATCGAACTGTCGACCACCTACCTCGGCCTGGCGAAGGACCGGGGCGAGGTGTTGCCCCACGTCGTCCCCACCGAGACCGCCGAGTGCTTCCTCGGGGCCTGGCTCGGCACGCAGATGTTCTCCGAGGCGACCTCGAACTGGTCCGATCTGAGCCAGCGCGTCTCGGTCCTGTTCAACCACATCCTGCCGGCCATCGCCACGCCCGCGGCGCTGATCCGGCTGGACACGGCCCCCGACCGGGGGGCCCGGGTCGTCAAGGAAGCGCAGGGCCTCCGGCAGGCCGAGAACGCGCCCGAACACGCCGAGGTCTGACCCTCCGACGACCGCCCTCCTGCGCGTCGACGAGCCCTTCAGCCTTGCCCCACGCCGGACGAGGACCCGCAGCATGTCAAGTCCTTCTCGTGATGACACCAGCATCGGACTAGCAAACAGACCAAATATGCGGTTTGCTATTGTGGAGTCAGACCGGGAAGGGGCCATGTGGTCAAGCAGATGCGAGCTGCCAGGACGCGTCGCGCCCTCGTCCTCGCGGCGGCCGAGATCTTCGCCGACGAGGGATACGCTCTGGCCACGCTGCCCCTGATCAGCCGTAGGGCGGGCGTCAGCGCAGGAGCTTTGCACTTTCACTTCGCGAGCAAGGACGCCTTGGCGGCGGAGGTGGAGAGCGCGGCGACCGAGTCCGCCCGGAGACTGGCCGAGGGGTGCCGGTCCGCGACCGGCAGCTCGCTCCAGGCACTCGTGGACACCGTCTCCGGCCTGTTGCTCGCCGTCGCCACCGATCCCGTGGTCCGGGCCGGCTTCCGGCTGTGCGGCGACCCCTCCCGCAAGAACGGGGCACAGATGCTGCGTTGGTGGCAGCGTCGGGTGCGTGACCTCGTCGCCGAGGCGCAGGAGGCGGGAGAACTGACGTCGGCCGTCTCCGCCGAGGCCGCCACGACGGCCGTCGTCGCCGCCACTGTCGGATTCGGGGCACTGGGCGTGGCGGACGCCACCTGGCTCTCGGGCGAACGGCTCGCGCAGTTCTGGTCCCTGCTCCTGCCCCGGCTGGCGGCCTCGCTGAACCCAGGGGCGATCCCCGTGACGCGCAGGGGCGACGCGGCCGACTGAGACGCGGGGCCGGGATGCCTGAAGCGCGTCCGGGCTCTGCCCGCGTCGGCGGACCGGCCCGGGGCGACAGCCCCTCCGCCGGCAGAGCGTCTGCGCTCCGTACGCCGTGCGGGGCACTCCTCCAGGGCGCAGGGCCCGCTCGGAGGAGGGATCTCGACCGGGCCGAGAGCGGTTCTTGAGTGCGGTGCCCGACGGTTGCGGGGAATTCCGACGAAGAGGGAGCCGACCGGATGAGCAGCACGCGAGCGGTACTCCGGGTGGAGCGGGGCCGAGCCACGGACGCCGAACTCGCCGCGCTCACCGTCGTGTTGTTCTCCCTGCTGGCGGCCCGGGGCGAGGACACCGGGGAGGAGCAGACGCCCGACGTCCCGCCGTGGCGCCCGGAGCGGGCGCCCGACGCCTACCGCTCCCCGTACAGCTGGCAGTAGGCCGCCGCCGTCGTCGTTCATGGCTGATGCACGAACGGCCCGCTCATCCAAAACCGCCTGGACGGTTTGTTAGGATGGAAGTAGCTCCTCCGGGCCTCACCACGAGGGAGGGACACGCCGTGACCATTGTGAATGACATCCCCCGGACCTCGGGGGCGGCAGACGCCCGCGAGCGTGTGGCGGAACTGGGATTGGTGCGGGCCGAGGCGTTGGCCGGCCCCAGCGAGAGGGCGACCGAGGCGCAGCACGCCAAGGGCAAGCTGACGGCCCGGGAGCGCATCGAGCTGCTGCTGGATGCGGGTTCGTTCAACGAGGTCGAGCAGTTGCGCCGGCACCGGGCCACCGGGTTCGGTCTGGAGGCCAAGAAGCCGTACACCGACGGTGTGATCACCGGCTGGGGCACGGTGGAGGGCCGTACGGTCTTCGTCTACGCGCACGACTTCCGGATCTTCGGCGGGGCGCTGGGCGAGGCCCACGCCACGAAGATCCACAAGATCATGGACATGGCCATCGCGGCCGGTGCCCCGCTGGTCTCGCTCAACGACGGCGCGGGCGCCCGGATCCAGGAGGGCGTCTCGGCGCTGGCCGGCTACGGCGGCATCTTCCAGCGCAACACCCGGGCCTCGGGCGTCATCCCGCAGATCAGTGTGATGCTCGGTCCCTGCGCGGGCGGCGCGGCCTACAGCCCCGCCCTGACGGACTTCGTCTTCATGGTCCGTGAGACCTCGCAGATGTTCATCACCGGTCCGGACGTGGTCAAGGCGGTCACCGGCGAGGAGATCACCCAGAACGGCCTGGGCGGCGCGGACGTGCACGCCGAGACCTCCGGCGTGGCGCACTTCGCCTACGACGACGAGGAGACCTGCATCGCCGAGGTGCGCTACCTGCTGTCGATGCTCCCCCAGAACAACCGCGAGTACCCACCGTGCGTGCCGTGCGCCGATCCCCAGGCCCGGCGCTCACAGGCGCTGTTCGACCTGGTCCCGGCCGACGGCAACCGGCCCTACGACATGGCCAAGGTCATCGAGGAGATCGTCGACGACGGCGAGTACCTGGAGGTCCACGAGCGCTGGGCCCGCAACATCATCTGCGCCCTCACACGGTTGAACGGACAGGTCGTGGGTATCGTCGCCAACCAGCCGCAGGCGCTGGCCGGTGTGCTGGACATCGAGGCGAGCGAAAAAGGTGCCAGGTTCGTCCAGATGTGCGATGCCTTCAGCATCCCGATCGTGACCCTGCTGGACGTTCCCGGATTCCTGCCGGGAGTGGACCAGGAACATGAAGGGATCATCCGGCACGGCGCGAAGCTGCTGTACGCCTACTGCAACGCGACCGTGCCCCGGATCTCGCTGATCCTGCGCAAGGCGTACGGAGGCGCCTACATCGTCATGGACTCCCAGTCCATCGGCGCCGACCTCAGCTACGCGTGGCCGACCAACGAGATCGCGGTCATGGGTGCCGAGGGTGCCGCCAACGTCATCTTCCGGCGCCAGATCGCCGAGGCCGACGACCCCGAGGCGATGCGTGAACGCATGGTCAAGGAGTACAAGGCCGAGCTGATGCATCCCTACTACGCGGCCGAGCGCGGTCTCGTGGACGACGTCATCGACCCCGCCGAGACCCGCGAAGTACTGATCAACTCCCTGACCATGCTCCGCACCAAGCACGCCGACTCCCCTTCCCGCAAGCACGGCAATCCCCCTCAGTAACGGAGCACGCGATGGTCAAACAGGAAAGGGCGGCGCGGACCAGGGAGAACCTGATCAGGTCCGCGGCCGAGGTCTTCGACCGGGAGGGGTACGCGGTCGCCTCGCTCACCACCATCAGCGCGCAGGCCGGGGTGAGCAGCGGGGCACTGCACTTCCACTTCGCCAACAAGGCCGCGCTGGCGGAGGCTGTCGAGGACGCGGCGGCCCTGCGCCTGCGCGACATCGTGGATCACACCCCCGCGGTCGGTGGCCTGCAGAACCTCGTGGACACCACGCACCGGTTGGCGCGGGGACTGCGGGACGACGTGGTGCTGCGGGCGGGGTTCGAACTCGGCAGGGCGGCCGGCCTCGGGCCGCGGGTCGATGTGCGCGCGCACTGGCAGAACTGGGTCGAGTATCTGCTCACGCGCGCCGACCAGGCGGGTGAGCTGCGCGAGGACGTCTCCGCCCCGGCCGTGGTCACCGCCGTGGTGGCCACGACCGCGGGGTTCGACATGCTCGCCCGGCGCGACGGTGACTGGCTCTCCCGACGGACCGTCGCCAGGTTCTGGGAGCTGCTGCTGCCCACGCTGGCCGCCTCGGAGCTGCTCACCGCCCTGGATGCCCGCGGAACTCGCGGATAAGACCGGATGGTCTCTTTTATTCGCCCTCTTGGGCGTCCGGTCGACTTCCGGGCGCCTTCCTCGCAGCTTTCCGTCGGTAACTTAGGGGATATTGCAGTATTTTGTTAGGTTTCTTAGCGCGAGTGCCTCTCGGGGGTCTGCCGCAAACAGCACGGGTGGTCTGGTATTGACAAACCATCCGTGCTGTTTTTTTATGGAGTTCACAGGTCGAGATGCATCGGTCCTGAAGCCTGACTCCAGGGGGAGAACGTGGACATCGAAGTGCTGGGTGCGCTGTCGGTGCGCGAGAACGGAGTGTCGGTCGTCCCAACGGCGCCCAAGCCGCGGCAGGTCCTCGCCCTCCTTGCGCTCAACGCCGACCAAGTGGTCTCCGTGGCCACGCTCATCGAGGAACTGTGGGGCGAGAACCCACCGCGCAGTGCGCGCACCACGCTCCAGACCTATGTGCTGCAGCTGCGTGAGCTGATAGCCGAGGCGCTGGCGCACGACGAGAACGAGCGGTGCACCGCCAAGGACATCCTCACCACCGTCCCCGGCGGCTACCGCCTGCAGAGCCGGGGCGGCACCGTGGACTTCCGGGAGTTCGAGCGGCGCGCGGGAGCGGGCTACCGGGCCATGGACGCCGAGGACCACACCGGAGCCGCGCGCCGTCTGGCCGACGCGCTCTCGCTGTGGAAGGGCCAGGTGCTCACCGACATCCAGGCCGGCGGCCAGATCGACATGGAGATCCGGCGGCTGGAGGAGTCGCGGCTGTGCGCGCTGGACCAGCGCATCGAGGCCGATCTGCGTCTGGGCCGCCATCGTGAGCTGCTGTCGGAACTGACGGTGCTGGTCAAGCAGTACCGCATGCACGAGAGCCTGCACGGCCAGTTCATGCTGGCGCTCCACCGCTCCGGCCGACGCGGCGAGGCGCTGAGCGTCTACCAGCGGCTGCGGGCCACCCTCGTGGCCGAGCTGGGACTCGAGCCCTCCACGGCGCTCAGCCGCCTCCAGCGCTCGGTCCTCATGGCCCGCCCCGAGTCGCCGACCCCGCCCCGGCCGGCGCCGCGGGAGGCCGCCTCATGACCCGCGGCCCCGAACTGGCAGGCCGCTGAGGCGACTTCGACGCTGACCGGCGGCCTCCGCCGCGGGACCGGGGAGGGCAGGACAGGGTGGCCCCGGCACGGCGCCGCCGTACGCGCGGCTCACCGGTGAGGAGACGGTGGGCGGCCCGGGGCGGCGAGCAGGCGGAACGAGAGGCACCTCCCGGCGCGACGGCCGCCGGGTGCCGAGCGCCGGGCCGGCCCCGGCCCCGGCCCCGGCCCCGGCCCCGGTCACCGGGACGCGGTCCGGGACGGGGACCGAACCCGCCCGGGCCTCACCGACTCCCGCACGACGGCAGCACCGGCCGCAGTGGCCGCACCGGCCCACTGGGCCTCAGCGGCCCACCGCCCGCGGTGCTGTTACACGCTCCACGCGGTCTGCACGGCCCGCACGGTCCACGTGGTCCAGGCGCTCGGCCAGGGCGCGTTGTTCGCGGGTGAGGCGCTCGATGTGGCCGCGCAGCCGGAGCAACTCCTCGTAGAGCACCCGTACGCCCGGCGCGTCGCCCGCCGGACGCGCGGCCGCCGTCGCGGCCGGTGGTCCCGGCACCGGATCGGTGCGGGGCAAGAGCGGCGTCGCCTGCGGTTCGTTTCCGTGGGGAGCGGGCGTGTGCGCCGGGGACGGTGACAGGTCCGGGGCCGGTGACCAGGGGTCCTGGCGCAGGATCGTCTCCAGGCAGGCGCGCAGCGCCGGGCCCGGTTCGATGCCCAGGTCGTGCACGAGGGCGCGGCGGGCCCGGTCGTAGGTGCCCAGTGCTTCCGCCTGCCGGCCGCAGCGGTGCAGCGCGGTCATCAGCAGCTCGTAGAAGCGTTCCCGCAGCGGGTGAGCGGCCGTCAGCTCCTCCAGCTCGCCGGTGATCTCCCGGCCGCGCCCCGTCCGCAGGTCGGCCTCGTACAGCCGCTCCAGAGCGGTCAGCCGCATCTCCTCCAGCAGTGCCGCCTCGGCCGAGCAGACCGGGCCGCGTCCGCTGCCCTGCAGGGCCGGGCCGCGCCACAGCGCCAGGCCCCGGCGCAGCACCTCGGCCGCGCCGGCGGGGTCGCCGGGGGCCAGCGCCCGCCCCTCCTGCGCGAGACGGCGAAAGCACCGCACGTCCGTCTCGGCGTGCCCCAGACTGAGCACATAACCCAGCGGACGGGTCACCAGGAACTCGTGATGCTGCTCGCCCGAGCCCGGCGTTCCCCCCGGCAACAGCCGCCGCAGCCGGCCCACATGGGCCTGCAGGGCATTGGCCGCGTTGGCCGGCGGGTGCTCGCCCCACAGCTCGTCGACGAGGAGCTCGGTGGGCACCAGCTGGTCGGCCCGTACCACCAGGGTGCCGAGCAGCGCACGCTGCTTCGCACCCATGGGCACGATGAGGACACCGGTGCGCTCGTCGTGGACCTGGACCGAACCAAGAATCTGAAATTCCATTTAGCCCTGCCCCGAGAAAACCAGTGAAACGGCGGCCGGACCCGGATTCGGGCGACCGAATCGCCCGCCGGAAACGATCTCCGAGAAATTCTCGGCGGCAATGTCCGGGGGCTTTCTTCTCGGGTGAAGCTAGTTGCCCGGCGGTCGCTCCGCCGGATTCACCAGCTGTTTTCAGGGGTCTGTGCAGGCTTCCTCAAGAGGGTCTCAGGCCGCATCCACCTCCAGATCGGGAAAGCCGACCTGGAGGGTGCGGCGATGGTGGGCGCCGAGCAGGGTCAGCAGCGCTCTGCCGGGTACGTCTGGCAAGAACTCGTACCCCTGCGGCGCGTCACCGAAGCCGGCGGGGTCCGGGGGCGCGGACCCCGCTGGCTTCGCGAGACGGCTCAGCACCTCCCGGGTGACCGGGTCCGCACCACGACCGGGAGACGTGCCTCGCGGTTCCTTCGCCATGGCCGGAAAACTAACAGCACCTGCCCGCCCCGGGACAGGGGTTCACCACCGCCAGGACGCCCCGGAAACACGATGTCAGCGGTTTATCAGCCGGACGTCAGTATGGATGAACGATCCGGCTGCAAAAGGACTCGAGAAATTCTCGAGCCTGCCTGGCGAGCGGCTCGGAAGAAGGTCAGGTTCCTCTAGCCTGTGCCTGTCGGCAATGACAAATACTGCTGCGGCAGGACACTATTCAGAGAGTCGAAAACCGAACGCGTAACCGAAGGACGACTTGGCTCGGAGGAATCATGGAGATAAAAGTTCTGGGCACGTTGAATGCCGAAGTCAATGGAATGTCGATCGTTCCGACGGCGGGGAAGCCCCGTCAGATCCTGGCCCTGCTGGCGCTCTACCCGGGCCGGGTCGTCCCGGTACCGACGCTCATGGAGGAGATCTGGGGCACCAACCTGCCGCAGAGCTCGCTCACCACGCTCCAGACGTACATCCTCCAGCTGCGCCGCATGCTCGGCACCGCCATGGGTCCCGGCGCCCCGGGCACCGCCAAGGACGTCCTGGCCACCCGCTACGGCGGCTACCTGCTCCAGATACCGGCCGAGTCCGTCGACGTCTACCGCTACGAGCGGCTTCTCGCCGAGGGCCGACAGGCCTTCGAGGACGGCGAGGACGAACGCTCCGCCACGCTCCTGCGCGAGGCGCTGCAGCTGTGGGACGGCCCCGCCCTCGTCGACGTCCGCGTCGGGCCGATCCTCGAGATCGAGGTCATGCGCCTGGACCAGAGCCGCCTGGTCGCCCAGGAACGCCGTATCGACGCCGACCTCAGACTCGGCCGGCACGTCGAGCTCATCGCCGAACTCACCCACCTGATCGCCCGTCACCCCCAGCACGAAGGACTGCACTCGCAGGCCATGCTGGCGCTCTACCGCTCCGGGCGGCAGGCCGCCGCGCTGGACGTGTACCGCCGACTGCGCCAGCGGCTCATCGACGAACTCGGCGTGGAGCCCTCCCCGCAACTGCAGCGCATGCACCAGGCGATGCTCGCCGTGGACCCACGCCTGGACGTCCTCTCCGGCCCCCGGCGCACCTCCACCTTCGACCTGTACGCCGCCTGAGCGGACGTACCGCCGAAGGACCCGGGCCTGCCGGGGCAGCGGACGCGACACCCGCAACTTTGGTGCCGGGACGGCGGGAAGGACACGGCACGCACACCGAGGGGGCGGGGGCCCGCGGAAGCCGGTGCCGGTCGAGCGCCGCCCGAGTCGCACACGTCAGGCTCTGGAGGTGGAGTCCGCGCCGGCGCGGGCGGGCACCGCACCGCGACCAGGCCGCAGCAGACCCCTGCGCGGCTCCAGGACTTCTTCAGGAGGGCGACGGATGGCTTCCCGTACGCAGGACGACGGGGCGGGGACGGGCGGGTCAGACTCTACTGCCTCGCCCACGCCGGCGCGGGAGTGGCCAGCTACCGGCGCTGGCCCGTGGCGGCGGGAACGGCCGTCGACGTGACGCCCCTGCCGCTGCCCGGCCGCGACCACCGCCGACGAGAGCCACGTGTCACCGACCGTGCCGCCCTCCTCGCCGACCTGCTGCCCGAACTGCTGACCGCGGCCCGCTCGGTCCCCTACGCGCTGTACGGGCACAGCCTGGGCGCCCTCGTCGCCTACACCCTCACCCGGCCCTCGCCGACGCCGGAGCCCCGCCGCCCCTGTTCCTCGCCGTGGGCGCCTGCCCCCACCGCACACGAGCACCGCCCTGGTGGGCGCCGCCGACCTGCCCGACGTCGAACTGCTGCCCCTGCTGGACCACCTCGGCTCACTGCCGCAGGGCACCTCGGCCTCCCCGGGCGGGCTGTGGCGGCGCAGCGTGCTGCCCGTGCTCCGCGACGACCTGCGCCTGGCCGCCTCGCTGCGCGCCGCCGCCCTGGACCCGGCCACCGGCGGTCCCGTCACCTGCCCCGTACTGGTCTTCGCCGGCAGCGACGACCCGCTGACCGAGCCGGAGACGCTCGACCACTGGCAGCGGTGGGCGACCGGCCCCATCGTCAGCCACACCGTCACAGGGGACCACTTCTTCGCCGACTCCCCCGACCTGCCGCACCTGGTCGGGCTGGCCTGCCGCGACCGCGTCGCCACGCCGGCGCCGAGGGGACAGCGATGAAGCGCGTCGTCATCACGGGCATCGGGGTCGTCGCACCCAGCGCGGTGGGCACCGCCGACTTCTGGTCGCTGCTCACCTCCGGCCGCACCGCCACCCGCGGCATCACCCTCTTCGACGCCTCCGGCTACCGCTCCCAGGTCGCCGCCGAGGTCGACTTCGACCCCGCCGCGCACGGCTTCACCCTCGCCGACACCGAACGCCTCGACCGCGTCGCCCAGTTCGCGCTGGTCAGCGCGCGCGAGGCGATCGCCGACAGCGGGCTCGGCGACGCCGGGGACGCCCGCGCGCTGCGCACCGGGGTGAGCCTGGGCAGCGCGATCGGCTGCACCACGGCCATGGCCACCCAGTACGCCATCCTCAGCGACTTCGGCAGCACCTGGACGGTGGATCACACCAGGGCCGGTGAATTCCTCTACGACTACCTCGTGCCCAGCTCGCTCGCGGCCGTCGTCGCCCGCGACGTGGGTGCGCAGGGCCCGGTGGGCCTGGTCTCCAGCGGCTGCACCTCCGGCCTGGACGCCATCGGCCACGGCGCAGACCTGATCCGCGAGGGCAGCGCCGACATCGTCGTCGCGGGCGGCGCGGAGGCGCCCATCTCCCCGATCACCATGGCCTGCTTCGACCGTATGCGGCTCACCAGCCCCCGCAACGACGACCCGGCCACGGCCTCGCGCCCCTTCGACCGCACCCGCGACGGGTTCGTGCTCGGCGAGGGCGCCGCCGTCGTCGTACTGGAGGAACTCGAGCACGCCCGGCACCGCGGCGCCCGCGCCTACGCCGAACTGTCCGGGTACGCGGCCCTCAACAGCGCCCACCACATGACCGGGCTGCGCCCGGGCGGACAGGAGATGGCCGCCGCCATCCGGGCCGCACTGGACGAGGCACGGCTCAACCCGGTCGACGTCGAGTACGTCAACGCCCACGGCGCCGGCACCCGGCCCAACGACCGGCACGAGACCCATGCCATCAAGGCCGGTCTGGGCGAGCACGCCCGCTCCATCCCCATCAGCTCCATCAAGTCGATGATCGGGCACGCCCTCGGCGCCGCCGGTGCCCTGGACGTGGTGGCCAGCGCGCTCGCCATCCAGCACGACACCGTCCCGCCCACGGCCAACCTGCGCGAACCGGACCCGACCTGCGACCTCGACTACACACCGCTGATCGCGCGGGAGATGCGCACCAGCACCGTGCTCAGCGTCGCCAGCGGATTCGGCGGATTCCACAGCGCCACGGTGCTCACCCAGCCACAGCTGAAGGAGGCGGTGTGACGATGGGCCAGAACGCGGCGACCGGCCCGGCCGGAGCCCCGACGCAGCCGGGCGGGGGACCGACGGCCGACGTGCTCGTCACCGGCATCGGGGTCACCGCCCCCAACGGGCTGGGCGCGAACGCCTGGTGGCAGGCCCTGCTGCGGGGCCGCAGCGGCATCGGACCGCTGACCCGCTTCGACGCCTCCCGCTACCCGGTGCGCCTGGCCGGTGAGATCCACGACTTCGTCGACGCCGACCACGTCCCCAGCAGACTGCTGCCCGAGACCGACCGGGCCACCCGCCTCATGCTCTGCGCGGCCAGGGAAGCCATCGAGGACTGCGGCGCCGACCCGGCGGGCCTGCCCGGCTACGCGGCCGGTGTGATCACCGCGAGCTCCGCGGGCGGCACCGAGTTCGGCCAGCGCGGGCTCGCCGCGCTGTGGAACAAGGGCGCCCGCAACGTCAGCGTCTACCAGTCCTCCGGCTGGTTCCACGGCGCCGGCCCCGGGCAGATCGCCATCCGGCACCAGCTGCGCGGCACCGGCTCCACCATCATCAGCGAACAGGCCGGCGGCATCGACGCCCTCACCCGCGCCCGGCGCCGCATCCGCGAGGGCACGCAGCTGATGGTCACCGGCGGCGTGGACTCCACCCTGTGCCCGTGGGGCTGGGCGGCGCACTTGGCCGACGGCCGCATGAGCCGCACCGCCGATCCGCTGCGCGCCTACCGGCCCTTCCACGCGGCCGCCGACGGCCACGTGGTGGGCGAGGGCGGGGCGCTGCTCGTCGTGGAGGACGCCGAAGCCGCCGCGCGGCGCGGGGCGACCGGCTACGGCATCGTCGCCGGCTGCGCCGCCACCTTCGACGGGCCCGACGCGCCCCGGCTGCGGGAGGCCGCCCAACTCGCCCTCAACGACGCGGGGGTGACACCGGGGGAGATCGACGTGGTCTTCGCCGACGGCGCGGGCGAACGGGCCGGCGACCTCGCCGAGAGCGCCGTGCTGTGCGCACTGTTCGGGCCCTACGGGGTGCCCGTCACCGTCCCCAAGACGATGACCGGCCGCCTGGCGGCGGGGGGTTCGTCCCTGGACCTGGCCGCGGCCCTGTTCTCCCTGCGCGACGAGGTCATCCCGCCCACCACGGGCACCGGCCCCGTCGCCCCGGACTGCCCTGTCGACCTGGTCGTCGACCGCCCCGCCCCCGGCCCGGCCTGCGCACCGCCCTGGTCCTGGCCCGGGCCGCGGCGGCTTCAACGCGGCAGCCGTACTGAGGGCGCCCGGCGCGTGAGCCGGGCCGGGCGGGACCGGACACCCGCCGTGACGGCGCCCGGCCCCGCCCGGCCCGGACACCACGGCACCGCACGGCGCGTGCGGCCCTAGGCCGATTCCCGGTGGCCGGGCTCCAGGCCGGCCAGCTCGCGGGCCAGGCGGCGTTCCAGGGGAGACAGGGGCAGGCCGGTGCGCAGGCGTTCGGGATGGCCGGGGGGCAGGCTCCGCAGGGGGGCCCGACGGGCCGAGGCCTCGTACGCCGATGTCTCGCCGCACACCGCCAGCAGTCCGTAGACCACGAGGCCGTCCCACAGGCTGCGCACGAGGCGGAGACAGGGACGCAGGGGCTTCACCGTGGGCCTCCTCGGGCGTCGCTCTTCGGGTGGCCACCGTCCGCCGCGGTCCTTGAGCGCGCGCCGCCTCCCGGTGGAGCGGGGCCGGGCGCGCCGGTGCGGCGACCGGGCGCGCCGGTGGGCAGGACGACGCGGGCCGGCGCCACCGGCCTGGTGGCGGCGCGTCGAGGGCTCGGCACACGGACCGGGCCGGAGCCCGCGACCTGCGCCGCCCCGGCCGGGCTCCAGTGGAGGTCGAGCGGGGCACGTGCGGATCACGAGCGGTTCCGGACAGGGTCGAAGGCACGGCCGCCGGCAACGCCGAAACGAGGGGCCACCCCCCGGATGCCGCCCGTGTGGCGCGGGACCGCCGCTCGGGCGGGACCCGCGGCCGGGAACCTCCCACCGGCGCGGCGGCGCCGCCTCGAACAACGAAGGGTGTGGACGATGCCCGAACCGCGAGTGCACCGTGCCGTCAGCGACGTGACCGCCTCGGCCCCGGCCGGCGTGCTGTACGGGCTGATCGCCGACGCCACGCAATGGCCGCTGTTCTTCCCGCCCTGCGTCCACGTGGAGCAACTGGACTTCGACGGCAGCCGGGAGCGGCTGCGCCTGTGGGCCGTCGCGGGGGAGAAGGTCAGCTCCTGGGTCTCCAGCCGGCACCTGGACGTGGCCGCCCTGCGCGTTCAGTTCACCCAGGACCTGCCCGAGGCCCCCCTCACCTCCATGAGCGGCGTGTGGACCGTCCGGCCGCTCGGCGACGGCTGCCGGGTGACCCTGGAGCACAGCTTCACCGTCGCCGACGACGCGCCCGCCGACGTGTCCTGGGTGCGCGAGGTCACCGCCGCCAACAGCCGCGCCCAGCTCGACCGGCTGGCCTTCCTGGCCGAGCGCTGGACCCGCCTGGACGACCTCACCCTGTCCTTCGAGGACACCGTGCACGTCAGGGCGCCCGCCGAGCTGATCTTCGACTTCCTCTACCGGGCCGAGGCATGGCCCGCCGAACTGCCGCACGTGCGCACCCTGGAGGTCTCCGAGAAGGCCGCCGGTGTGCAGGTGATGTCGATGGGCAGCCTCACCGTCGACGGCACCGCCCACGAGACGGAGTCGGTGCGGATCTGCTTCCCCGGCGCCGGCCGGATCGTCTACAAGCAGACCCGTACCTCCCCGCTGCTGACCGCGCACACCGGCGAATGGCTGCTCGAACCCGACGAGCGGGGCGTCAACCTCACCGCCCGGCACAACGTGCTCCTCGACGAGCGAGGCATCGCGGCCGTCCTGGGCCCGGACGCGGACGCGGCACAGGCCGCCCGGCACGTGCGCGACCGGATCGGGCAGGCGGGGCTGCTGGTGCTGCAGTACGCCACGCAGTACGCCGTCGGCGCGGTGCGTGTCCTGTGACCACCGCCGGACAGCCGACCGCGGGCCTGCCGGCCGTGTCCCGCCCCGCGCGCCGGAGCGGCGGCGAACCCGAGCGCGCCGCCCGCCTGGAGGCCGCGCTCGCAGACCCCTTCGACCCCGCCAACCCTCACGGCCACCTGGCGCTGCTGCGCGCCGACGACGCCCGCCAGGTGCCCGAGGCCACCGAGACCCTGCTCGCCGACGCGGGCCTGGCCGCCGAGTTCGTCCCCACCGACCTCGGCGGGCACCTTCGGGACCTGGAACGGCTGGCACGGGTGCTGCGCCCGCTGTTCCGCCGTGACCTGGCACTCGGCTACGGCTTCGGCATCACCTCGCTGTTCGCGGCCTCGGCCGTGTGGACCGCGGGCGACGACGCCCAGCGCCGCACCCTGGCCCGGGTGCTCAACGGCGGCGGACGGATCTCGATCGTGCACCGCGAGGTGGCGCACGCCAACGCCATCCTCCGGCACGAACTGCGGGCCGTGGACGCCCCCGGCGGCGGGTTCCTCCTCAACGGCCGCAAGGACGCCGTCATCAACGCCGACCGCACCGACACCTTCGTCGCCTACGCCCGTACCTCCGCCCAGGACGGCCCCGACAGCCACTCGGTGCTGCTGCTGGGGCCCGAACCGCCGGCCTCCGGACAGGTACGGCGGCTGGAGCGGGTCCACACGCCCGGCATGCGCGGAGCACGTTTCTGCGGACTGGAACTCATCGACGTGCCCGTGCCCGCCATGGCCGTGGTCGGCGAGGTCGGCGACGGGGTGTCGCTGGCGCTGCGCAGCTTCCAGATCAGCCACTGCCTCATCCCCGGCACCGTCCTGGCCGGCGTGGACAGCGTCCTGCGCCAGGCCGTGCGCGCGGCCACCGTCAACCGCCCCGACCGCCGGCCCTCGCGCCGTCGGCAGCGGGCGCTCGCCGGGGTCTTCGCCGACCTGCTGGCCTGCGACGCGATGGCCGTCACCGGACTGCGCGCGCTCAGCCTCCTGCCCGAGGACGCCTATCTGCTCGCCGCGGCCGTCAAGTACACGATGCCGGACCTGCTGCGCGAGAACCTGGAGGAGCTCGCCGCCGTGCTCGGCGCCCGCGGCTACGACCGCGGCCCGCTCTACGGCGGCTTCCAGAAACTCGCGCGCGACCTGCCGGTGGCCGGACTCGGGCACTCGGGCACGGCCGTGTGCCAGGCGGTGCTCGTGCCCCAACTTCCCACACTGGCCCGTACGACGTGGTTCCGGTCCGCGGAGCCGCCGGCCGCCCTGTTCACCCCCGGGGCGCCGCTGCCCGTCTTCGACCACCGCCGGCTCGCGCACTCCGGCACCGACGACCTGCTCACCGCGTCCCTGATCGGCGCCGCCGAACGACTCTCGGCCCGGACCGGCGGTGGCCCGCTGGAGCGTGTTCTCGCCGCCCTGGCGCGGGCGTTCGTCGACGAGCTGAAGGTGCTGCGCGCACGGTGCGCCGCCCTGCCGGCCGCCGGCGGCACCGCCTTCGACCCGCAGGCCTGCGCCCTGGCCGACCGCTACGCCCTCGTCCTGGCCGCGGCGGCCTGCCTCGGTGTCTTCGAGCACCAGGACGGCGGTGACCCCTTCCTGGCCGACCCCGCCTGGGCGGTGCTCGCCCTCGGACGCATCGGCCGCAGACTCGGCGCCGACGTGCCCGACGTACCGGCCCAGGCCGAGCACACCGTCCTGGCCGAACTGCTGGAACGCTGCCGCGACGGACACAGCCTGGACCTGTACGCGACCCAGCTGGCCGGCTGAGACGGCCCGGCCCCACGCGCACCTACGCCGGGGCCTCGCCCCCTCGGCACCGGCACCGGGCGCCGGGCGCCGGGCCAGGGACGCCGGGCGCGACGACGCCGTCCGGGTTGCGACGGCGCGGGCGTGCCCCCGTCACCGCCCCCATGACCGCCTCCCTGTTCTGCGCGGGCGGGCCGGGAGACCACGACACGCAGGGAGACGACGATGAACCGGGTGAGATGTGCGGTACCCCTCCATGTGCCGCGGCCGGCGGGGCCCTGGCGCGGTGTGCAGGAGGACCTCGCGCGGCTCGGCAACGCACTGGTGTACACGACGTGGAGCGAGTGGCTGCCCAGTGTCCTGACCACCCCCCGGCTGCGGGAACTGCTCGGCCGTGACTGGCACCGCTACCGGCGTACGCCCGACGCCGCCGTGCGCTACCGGTTCGCCGCCGCGCGGCTGCTCATCAAGTACACGGCAGCCGCGGCCCTGGTCACCCCGCCGCAGTACCTGGAGATCGCCTACCGCCTGGGCGGGCGGCCGTATCTGCGCGGCTTCGACCAGATCGAACTGAGCCTCAGTCACACCGGCGACCTGATGGCGGTCGGGCTCAGCCGCACCGGCCGCATCGGCGTGGACGTGGAGCCCGCCGACCGCCTGGTGCGGCTGGACCTGCTCCAGAAGCAGATCCTCACCCCCGCCGAGGCGCGCGAGGTGGCCGCGATGTCCGAGGACCGGCGCACCGCCCACATCCTGCGGCTGTGGACCCTCAAGGAGGCCTACAGCAAGGCGCTCGGCCAGGGACTGCGGCTCGGCTTCAACGAGTTCGGCTTCAGCCCGGGCGGCAGGCTGCGCGCCCCCGACGGAAGCGCGGCCAGCCGTGGCGAGTGGGACTTCGCCACGCACCCGGTGATGGACCGTTACCTGCTGAGCGTGGCCTGTCACGACGCGGGCCTGAACACCGCCGACGACACCTCCGTGCACACCATGCTCGACCACGGCTTCCTCTCCGCCATGCAGCCCAAGGCCCCGGAGGAGCGCTGACACCCTCTTGACGGCTCATCGCGGGTTCACGCCCCCGGCACGCGTACGACCTCAGCACGTGTCCCCCGGCACATGTCGAGGGATGCTCCGGCGGGCCTGGAGCGGTGTCGGCGCGGTGTCAGTCGTGCGGCGGTACGCCCCGGCACGCTTGCTGCCGGAGCGATACGCCCTCGGGCGGCTCCCGGGCCCCCGGGGGCGGGGCCCGCACCGGACCGGCCGCCGCGCCGGGGAGGGGGAACCATGGCGAGGCCGAGGCGCCCGCGCTCCGGGCGCGACCGGGTCCGCGGCGGCACCGCCCCCTCCGGCCGCCCCACCCGCACCGCGCTGCCCGTGACCCGGCAGCAGTACGACGTCCTGCTCGACTCCCTCGCCCACGCCCGAAGCGGCAGGCACGTCGAGCAGCTGACGTGGCGCTGGCAGGGACCGCTGGACCCCGACCGGCTCGCCGCCGCCTGGCAGTCCGTCATCGCCCGCGAGACCGTCCTGCGTTCGTCGTTCGCCTGGGGCCCGACCCCCCGCCTGGTGGTCCACGACCGGGCCCGCATCGAGGTCGTACGGCATCCGGCGGGCAGCGTCGACTTCGCCCGACTGCTGGCCGAGGACCGGCTGCGCGGCTTCGACCTGCGCCGCCCCGGCCCGCTGCGCGTCACCCTCGTCGACGTGCCCGGCCGCGGCACATCCGGGCCGGCGCCGTCCGGGACGCGGATGCTGCTGACCTTCCACCACGCGCTGCTGGACACCGGCAGCGTCTTCGTGCTGCTGGAGGAGTTCTGCCGGGCCTACCTCGCCGACGGGGTGCTGCCCGGCGGCGAGCGCAGGCCGGACCTGCGGGACTGGACACGCTGGCTCGACGGACAGGACCCCGCCCCGGCCCGGGAGCTGTGGAGCCGGACCGTGCCCGCCGGCGACCCGGCGCTCCTGCCGCTGCTGCCCGGCCCCGACACCCGGCAGACCGGCTGCGGCCGCGCCGAGGTACGGCTCAGCGTCGGCGAGGCCGGGCGGCTGCACCGCTGGGCCGCCGCCCGGGCCCTGCCCGACTCCAGCACCCTGCAGGCCGTCTGGGCGCTGCTGATCCACCGCGCGCAACGGGTGCCCGGAAGCCTGCCGGTGGGCTTCGGCGTCACCGTCTCGGGGCGGGGCATCCCCCTGGACGGCGTCGAGCGACTGGTGGGGCCCCTGCGCACGAGCCTGCCGATGGTCGTGACCGTCGACCCCGAGCAGCCGCTGGGCCGGCTGCTGGCCGCCCTGCGGGACCGGGCGCTGGACATGGCGGCCTACGAATGGGTCGCCATCGGGCAGATCCACGAGTGGACGGGGCGCGCCGCGACCGGCGGAAAGCTGGTGGAGAGTCTGGTGGCCGTGGCCGGTGGGCCCCGTCCGCCCGCCGGACTGCGTGCCGAACTGGGCGCGGCCGGAGTACGCCTGGAGATGGAACACGCCGACGGCGCGCACCCCGCCGTACCCGTCGCCCTCCTCGCCCACCGGAGCGCGGACGGCTCCCTGCGCCTGAGCGTGGTCCACGACCGGGCCCGGGTCTCCGACCGGGACGCCCGCCTGCTGGCCACGCACTGTGCCCGGCTGCTGCGCCTGCTGCCCGTCACCACGGGCGGCGAGACCGTCGGCGAGGTGCTGTCCGCGCTCGGCTCCGACATGCCGCCCGTCATCGCGCCGCCGCGCCACAGCCGGCGCACCGTGCGGCTCCGGCCGCGCCCCACGGGTTCCAAAGGCGGCGTCGACCGGGCCCCGAGCGAGTCTTGACACCCTGAGGCGACCGACCACGAAGGAGGCGCCCATGAGCGAGCGCGTTGAGGAGTTCCGGGAGATCGACATGGCGGTGTTCGGGATGGTTCCGGTGGGCGTGGCGCCGCTGCTCAGGCTGGCCGGGGCCGACGACGAGGACGACGAGTTCCTCACCATCGTCCGCAGCATCGACTGAACACGATCCAGGGCCCGTTCGAGGGGGAGGACGAGAAGGAACATGTCGCTGTCGAGCAAGCGCCCGGCCGCGGTGCGGGTGCCCGCCGCGGCCGAGGCGTTCCTGAACGACCCGGCCGAGGTCGCGGCGTTCACGACGATCCGCCCCGACGGTTCGCTCCACGTGGCGCCGGTGCGCTTCACCTGGGACCCGGCCGCCGGGCTGGCCCGGGTCATGACGGTCGCCTCCTCGCGCAAGGCGAGGAATCTGCTGGCCGCGCCGGGGAGCCGGGTGGCACTGTGCCAGGTCCACGGGTTCACCTGGGTGACCCTGGAGGGCACCGGCACGGTCGTCGACGATCCCGCGCGGGTGACGCTGGGCGCGGGGCTCTACGCCAAGCGGTACTGGTCCGCCCCTCCCAACCCGCCCGGCCGGGTGGTCATCGAGATCGCGGTCGACCGCGTCCTGCACCTGAACACCTGAACACCTGAACACCTGAACACCACCCGGGGAACACACGGCGGACGCGGGCGGGGGGGGGCGGAACACCTCCGGTGCCGCCCCCTGAACCCGTCCGAACACGGCCGAACCCGAACGAAGGGCTCACCCCGTCGTCGTCGGCGGCGGCGGGGTGCCGTCGGCCCACAGCAGCCGGAACGACAACAGGCTCAGCCGCCACCCCCCGGGCGTCCGGCGGGCCTCGCCGTCGACGAACGTCCCCGTGGCGAACAGCGGCTCCAACTCCCCCTGCGGGCGGGCATGGTGCGCATGGTGGACATGGGTGGAGATCAGGTTGGCGCGCAGCACGGCCCGCTCGCCCTCCACCGTCACCACGGGCGGGGAGCCCAGGTGCTGGGTGGCCGCGAACGCCTCAAGTGCCGCACGGTGGTAGGCGGCCATGCCCCGGGCGCCCTGGTGCCGGCTGATCGGGAACGCCACGACGGCGTCCTCGGTGAACAGCCCGGCCGCCCAGGCGTCGTCGAGTTCCTCGTCGTCGAGGGAGACGAAATAGCGGGCGAGAAGGTCGGCGACGTCGGCGCGGGATTCGCCGACGTCGGTGGGGTGATCTCCGGTCCGAGTGGATTCATCGATGGTCCGAGTGGAGTTCATGCCTGAGAATGCCGCCGATATACCCCCGCCCGGCAAGTACATTTGACAAAGATCTGACGTTCCCGACGTTCTTCTGGCATTCCTTGCAGAAGACCTGTACCTATGGCTATTTACCGCCGTCGAAAGCCCTCGCGATACTGGCCGTACACCAGTGAGAAGAGGACAAATGAATTTCTTCGACGCGGATGTCATTGTTGTGGGGGCGGGTCCCACCGGACTCATGCTCGCGGGTGAACTGAGGCTCAATGGAGTCTCGGTTACCGTGCTGGACAAGCTGGACGAGCCGATTCGTGAATCACGTGCTCTGGGATTTTCGGCGCGGACCATCGAGGAGTTCGCGCAGCGTGGACTCATGGCCCGCTTCGGTGAGGTCGGCGTCATTCCGGCCGGTCATTTCGGCGGCGTGCCGCTGGACTACCAGGTGATCGAGGGCGGCTCCTACGGTGCCCGCGGCGTCCCGCAGGCCCGCACCGAGGGCGTCCTGGGCGGCTGGGCGGCGCAGTTGGGCGCCGATGTGCGCCGCGGCGTCGAGGTCACCGGCGTGGACCTCGACGACGACGGCGTGAGCGTCACCGTCCAGGGCGCGGACGGCGCCGGCACACTGCGTGCCCGCTACGTGGTCGGCTGCGACGGCGCCCGCTCCCTGGTGCGCCGGGCCGCCGGCATCGACTTCCCCGGCACCGAGCCCACGCTGGAGCTGCGGTTCGCCGACATCACCGGCGTGAGCCTGCGCCCCCGCTTCAGCGGCGAACGCGTGCCCGGCGGCATGGTCATGGTGATGCCGCTCGGCCCGGACCGCTGCCGCGTCATCTACTACGACGCCGCGCAGCCCGTGCGCACCGCCGACGGCCCGATCACCTTCGAGGAGGTCGCCGAGGCGTTTCGGCGGCTGTCGGGCGAGGACATCAGCGGCGCCACCCCGCTGTGGGTCAGCTCCACCACCGACGTCAGCCGGCAGGCCGCCCAGTACCGCAAGGGCCGTGCCTTCCTGGCCGGCGACGCCGCCCACATCCACCTGCCGATCGGCGCGCAGGGCATGAGCGCGGGCATCCAGGACGCCGTCAACCTCGGCTGGAAGCTGGCCCTGGAGATCAAGGGCCAGGCTCCCGAGGGGCTGCTGGACACGTACCACAGCGAACGCCACCCGGTCGGCGCCCGCATCCTGACCAACACCCTCGCCCAGCGCAGCCTCTACCTCGGCGGCGGCGACATGGAGCCGATGCGCGAGGTCTTCTCCGAACTGGTGCAGGCCCACCCTGGCGTCCAGCGCCACCTGGTCGGCATGGTCACCGGCCTGGACATCCGCCACGACGTCGGCGGCGCCGACCATCCGCTGCTCGGCCGCCGGCTGCCCGAGCGCGACCTGGTCGTCGCCGGCGAGAAGGTCTCCAGCACCACCCTGCTGCACCCCGGCCGGCCCGTGCTGCTCGAACTCGGCGGGGACCACGGCCTCGCCCGCGCGGCCGCCGGCTGGCAGGACCGCCTCGACACCGTCGCCGTCGAGTTCGACTGCGACGTGCCCGTGGACGGCATCCTCGTCCGCCCCGACGGCTACGTCGCCTGGGTCGGCCCGGCCGGCACCGGCCCGGACGGCCTCACCGACGCCCTCACCCGCTGGTTCGGTTCCGCCGGCTGACAACAGCCGCGCACCGGCAACTCGTCCGTATCCAAAGGAAGCGAAGGACCCATGCCCAAGATTTCCGTCGAGGACAAGCACCTGACCGTCCTCAACCTGTTCACCACCGACGCTCCCGAGAAGCAGGACAAGCTGATCGAGGAGATGACGAAGATCGTCGACGCGGCGACGTACGAGGGCTGGATGTCCTCCACCGTGCACGCCGGCGTCCAGAGCCCGGGCACCGCCAACTTCATCCAGTGGCGCAGCGGCGAGGACCTGGAGAAGCGGTACTCGGGCGAGGAGTTCAAGCACCGCACGCTGCCGGTCTTCGGCGAGATCACCACCTCCATCCGCCTGCTGCAGAACGAGGTCAGCTTCGTGCTGACCCAGCCCGGCCAGGGCGGCGTCGCCGACATCGGCCCGCACCGCGACGACTACACCGTCATCGGCGTCTTCGGCGTCGAGGCAGGCGACCAGGACGAGCTCGTCGACGCGCTCGGCGAGGGCCAGAGGTGGTTCCTGGACGTGCCCGGCTTCGTCTCGCACGTCGTCCTCAAGGGCCTGCGCGCCCGCGGCCTGGACGGTCTGTTCGTCGTCTCCTACTCGCAGTGGGAGAGCAAGGAGGCCTTCGAGGCCTACCGCGACCAGCCCGCCGAGCAGTGGCCCGAGGGCCGTGCCAAGGCCGTGGGCCGGGTGCGCGCGGTCGCCACCTCCGCGGACGTGAACACCTACCAGGTGGTCCACACCCGTTCCGCCGGCGAGTGAACCCGGCGCGTCCTTCGTGACGCGCCGCCCCGCCCGCACGCCTCCGGACTGCCCGGCCGCCCACGGTGTGCCGGTCCGTCCGGAGGCGTACGCATGCCCGCACCCGGGTCCGCACCCGGGTCCGTGCCCGCCGTCACCGGCTCCGGCCGGACTCAGGCGCTGCGCGGGCCGGGCGCTACCGCCGGGCCGCACTGTCGAGGCGTTGGAGAGCCAGCGCCGAAGCCAGCGAAGCGAACGAAGCGAACCCCTCCACGCACACGCCGAGGAGCCAAACCTATGCACAGCACGCTCATTGTCGCCCGGATGACAGCCACCTCGAGCACCGACGTGGCCCGGCTGTTCGCCGAGTTCGACCGGACCGAGATGCCCCACCGCATGGGAACGCGGCGCCGCCAGCTGTTCTCCTACCGGGGCCTGTACTTCCACCTCCAGGACTTCGACGAGGACAACGGCGGCGAACTGATCGAGGCCGCCAAGCAGGACCCCCGCTTCGTGCGGATCAGCGCCGACCTCAAGCCCTTCATCGAGGCCTACGACCCCGCGACCTGGCGCTCCCCGGCCGACGCGATGGCCACCCGCTTCTACCACTGGGAGGCGTCCGCGTGAGCCGACGTCGCGTTGTCATCACCGGCATCGAGGTGATCGCCCCCGGCGGTGTGGGCAGGGAGAACTTCTGGCAGCTGCTCAGCAGCGGCCGTACCGCCACCCGCGGCATCACCTTCTTCGACCCCTCCCCCTTCCGTTCCCGGGTGGCCGCCGAGGCAGACTTCGCCCCCTACGAGCACGGCCTGAGCCCCCAGGAGGTCCGCCGCCTGGACCGGGCCGCGCAGTTCGCCGTCGTCGCCTCGCGCGGCGCGGTCGCCGACAGCGGCATCGACCTGGCCGCGCTGGAGCCCCACCGCGTCGGCGTCACCGTCGGCAGCGCCGTCGGCGCCACCATGGGCCTGGACCAGGAGTACCGCGTCGTCAGCGACGGCGGCCGCCTCGACGTGCTGGACCACACCTACGCGGTGCCGCAGCTCTACGACTACATGGTGCCCAGCTCCTTCGCCTGCGAGGTCGCCTGGGCCGTCGGCGCCGAGGGCCCCTCCACGGTGGTCTCCACCGGCTGCACCTCCGGCATCGACTCCGTCGGCTACGCCGTCGAGCTGGTCCGCGAGGGCTCCGCCGACGTCGTGATCGCCGGCTCCTCCGACGCGCCCATCTCACCGATCACCATGGCCTGCTTCGACGCGATCAAGGCCACCACACCCCGGCACGACGAACCCGAGTGCGCCTCCCGGCCCTTCGACAAGACCCGCAACGGCTTCGTCCTCGGCGAGGGCGCCGCGTTCTTCGTCCTGGAGGAGCTGGCAAGCGCCCAGGAACGCGGGGCGCACATCTACGCCGAGATCGCCGGCTACGCCACCCGCTCCAACGCCTACCACATGACGGGCCTGCGCCCGGACGGCAAGGAGATGGCCGAGGCCATCGACCTCGCCCTCGCCGAGGCACGGCTCAACCCGGAGGCGATCGACTACGTCAACGCCCACGGCTCGGGCACCAAGCAGAACGACCGGCACGAGACCGCCGCGTTCAAACGCAGCCTGGGCGAGCACGCCTACCGCACCCCGGTCAGCTCCATCAAGTCGATGGTGGGCCACTCGCTCGGCGCGATCGGCTCCATCGAGATCGCCGCCTCCGCGCTGGCCATGGAGTACGACGTGGTCCCGCCGACCGCGAACCTCCACCACGCCGACCCCGAGTGCGACCTCGACTACGTGCCCGTCGTCGCCCGCGACCAACTCATCGACGCCGTCCTGACGGTCGGCAGCGGCTTCGGCGGCTTCCAGAGCGCCATGGTGCTCGCCAGCCCGGAGAGGAGCCTTCTATGACCGCCTCCGTGGTGGTGACCGGCCTGGGCGTCGCCGCGCCCAACGGCCTGGGAGTGCAGGACTACTGGTCGGCCACCCTGTCCGGCAAGCACGGACTGGGCCGGGTGACCCGCTTCGACCCCTCGGACTACCCCAGCCGACTGGCGGGCGAGATCCCCGCCTTCGTGGCCGAGAACCATCTGCCCAGCCGGCTGCTGCCGCAGACCGACCGGGTCACCCGGCTGGCGCTGGTCGCGACCGACTGGGCGCTGAAGGACGCCGGAGCCGACCCCGCGGCGTTCGCCGAGTTCGACATGGGCGTCATCACGGCCTCCGCCGCCGGCGGCTTCGAGTTCGGCCAGGGCGAACTGCAGAACCTGTGGAGCCGCGGCAGCCAGTACGTCTCCGCCTACCAGTCCTTCGCCTGGTTCTACGCCGTCAACAGCGGCCAGATCTCCATACGCAACGGCATGAAGGGCCCCGCCGGGGTCGTCGTCAGCGAGGGCGCGGGCGGCCTGGACGCCGTCGCGCAGGCACGCCGGCAGATCCGCAAGGGCACCTCCCTGATCGTCACCGGAGCGGTCGACGCCTCCATCTGCCCCTGGGGCTGGGTGGCGCAGCTGACCACGGGCAGACTGTCCACCAGCGACGAACCCGCCCGCGCCTACCTGCCCTTCGACCGCGACGCCCGCGGTTACGTGCCCGGTGAGGGCGGCGCCATCCTCATCACCGAGGACGCCCAGAGCGCCCGCGCGCGGGGCGCGAGGATCTACGGGGAGATCACCGGCTACGGCGCCACGATCGACCCCCGGCCCGGCAGCGGACGCCCGCCCGCCCTGCGCAAGGCCGTCGAGATCGCCCTCGCCGACGCCGGCGCCGACGCGCGTGACGTCGACGTGGTCTTCGCCGACGGCGCCGGCGACGCGGCCGGCGACCTGATCGAGGCCCGCGCGATCAACGACGTGTTCGGGGAGCGGGGCGTGCCCGTGACCGTGCCCAAGACGATGACCGGCCGCCTGTACTCGGGCGGCGCGCCGCTGGACCTCGCAGCCGCCCTGCTGTCGATGCAGGACGCGGTCCTCCCGCCCACGGTGCACATCGACCCGTGTGCGGACTACGGGCTCGACCTCGTCCTGGGCCGGCCCCGCCCGGCCGAGGTGCGCACCGCCCTGGTCCTGGCCCGCGGCAACGGCGGCTTCAACTCCGCCATGGTCGTCCGCCGCCCCGCATGACCCACCGGACGCGAACCAACGACCCCCTCCGACGAAAGGACCCACCCATGACCGCCAAGCTCTTCACCCTCGCCGACCTCAAGCGCACCCTGCGGGAGGCCGCCGGGGTCGCCGAGGGCGTCGACCTGGACGCCGACATCCTCGACACCGAGTTCGAGGTGATCGGCTACGAGTCCCTGGCCCTGCTGGAGACCGGCAGCCTCATCGAACGCGAGTACGGCATCTGCCTGGACGAGGAGGCCGTCGGCGAGGCCAACACCCCGCGCGCCTTCATCGACGTCGTCAACGCGCAGCTCGCGCCCGCCCAGGCCGCCTGAAAGGAGCACCTGCGACATGAGCGACAACAGCACCGCGAAGGTCGCCGTCGTCACCGGCGCCACCAGCGGCATCGGCCTGGCCTCGGCACGCCTGCTCGCCTTGACCGGCCACCGCGTCTTCATCGGCGCCCGCGACGCCGACAACGTCGCCGCCACCGTCAAGGACCTCCAGGCCGAGGGCCTTCAGGTGGACGGCACGGTCGTGGACGTCCGTGACAGCGCCTCCGTCGACGCCTTCGTCCAGGCCGCCGTCGACCGCTTCGACACCGTCGACGTGCTCGTCAACAACGCCGGCCGCTCCGGCGGCGGAGTGACCGCCGACCTCACCGACGACCTGTGGCAGGACGTGCTGGAGACCAACCTCACCAGCGTCTTCCGGATGACCCGCGCGGCACTGACCACCGGCGGCATGCGCCACAAGAACCGCGGCCGCATCATCAACATAGCCTCCACCGCCGGCAAGCAGGGCGTCGTCCTCGGCGCGCCCTACTCCGCCTCCAAGCACGGCGTCGTCGGCTTCACCAAGGCCCTCGGCAACGAGCTCGCCCCCACCGGCATCACCGTCAACGCCGTCTGCCCGGGCTATGTGGAGACCCCCATGGCCCAGCGGGTCCGCCAGGGCTACGCCGCCGCCTACGACACCTCCGAGGACGCCATCCTCGAGAAGTTCCAGGCCAAGATCCCGCTCGGCCGCTACTCCACGCCCGAGGAGGTCGCCGGCCTGGTCGGCTACCTGGCCTCCGACACCGCCGCCTCCATCACCTCCCAGGCCCTCAACGTCTGCGGCGGCCTGGGCAACTTCTGACCGACCCGACCTTCTTCGAGGAGAACCTCATGACCACACGTGAGGTCGAGCACGAGATCGGCATCGACGCCCCCGCCGCCGCCGTCTACGCACTGCTCGCGGACGTGACCAACTGGCCGCGGATCTTCCCGCCCACCATCCACGTCGACCGGCTTCAGACACAGGCCGACGAGGAGCGCATCCGGATCTGGGCCACCGCCAACGGCAAGCCCAAGGACTGGACCTCGCGCCGGACCCTGGACCCCGCCAACCTGACCATCACCTTCCGCCAGGAGATCCCGGCACCGCCCGTCAAGCACATGGGCGGCACCTGGATCATCGAACCGCTCGGCGAGGCGCGCTCCCGGGTGCGCCTGCTGCACGACTACAGCGCCCTGGGCGACGACCCGCACGACCTGCTGTGGATCGAGCGGGCGGTCGACAAGAACAGCACCTTGGAACTCGCCGCGCTCAAGGAGAACGTCGAGCGGGCGCACGCCGCCGACACCGAGGAACTGACCTTCTCCTTCACCGACACGGTGCACGTCGCCGCAAGCGCCAAGGACGTCTACGACTTCGTCAACGAGGCCGACCGGTGGGCCGAGCGACTGCCGCACGTGGCCGTCGTACGCCTCACCGAGGAGACGCCCGGCCTGCAGGAACTTCAGATGGACACCCGGGCCAAGGACGGCTCGGTGCACACCACCAGGTCCTACCGGGTGGTCTTCCCGCACCACAGGATCGCCTACAAGCAGGTCACGCTGCCCGCGCTGATGACCCTGCACACCGGCGAGTGGACGTTCACGGAGACCGAGGAGGGCACCGCCGCCTCCTCGCAGCACACCGTCACCCTCAACACCGACAACATCGCGCGCATCCTCGGCCCCGACGCCACCGTCGCCGACGCCCGCGAGTACGTGCACACGGCGCTGTCCACCAACAGCTGCGCCACGCTGTCGTACGCCAAGGCCCACGCCGAGCAGAAGCGGGCCTGACCGTGACAGCGGAGCGCCTGACGGCTGATGTGGTGGTCGTCGGGGCCGGTCCCGTCGGGCTGATGCTCGCCGGTGAACTGGCCCGCGACGTCAACGTGGTGCTGGTGGAGAAACGGCGCGCCCCGGACACCACGTCGCGGGCCTCCACCCTGCACGCCCGCACCATGGAGATCTTTCAGAGCCGGGGCCTGATACCCGATCTCGGCGAGCCGCCGAACGAGGTGCGCGGGCACTTCGGCGGCATCCCCCTCGACCTCACCCTGCCCAGCACCCACCCGGGCCAGTGGAAGGTGCAGCAGACGAAGACCGAGGCGGTCCTGGAGGAGTGGGCGCTGGCCTCGGGCGCGGAGCTGAAGTGCAAGCACGAGCTGGTCGCCGTCGGCGAGGTCGGGGACTGGGTCGAACTGGAGGCCCTCGGCGACCAGGGCGTCCTGCGCCTGCGCTGCCGCTACCTGGTGGCCTGCGACGGCGAGGACAGCACCGTGCGCCGGCTGATCGGCGCCGACTTCCCCGGCCAGGACGCCCGCCGGGAACTGCTGCGCGCCGACATCGCCGGCATCGACATCCCCGACCGGCGCTTCGAACGCCTGGAGCACGGGCTCGCCATCGCCGCGCGCCGCCCCGACGGCGTGACCCGGGTGATGGTGCACGAGTTCGGCTCCGACGCCGGGCGGCGCTCCGCAGGCGCCCAGTTCGAGGAGATCATCACCGTCTGGAAGCGGGTCACCGGCGAGGACATCAGCGGCGGCACCCCGCTGTGGGTCAACGCCTTCACCGACGCCTCCCGGCAGCTGACCCACTACCGGCACGGCCGGATCCTGTTCGCCGGCGACGCCGCTCACCAGAAGATGCCGATCGGCGGCCAGGCCCTCAACCTCGGCCTGCAGGACGCCTTCAACCTCGGCTGGAAACTGGCGCTGCACCTGCGCGGCAAGATCGGCGACGACCTGCTGGACACCTACCACACCGAACGGCACGCG
The DNA here is from genome assembly GCF_020982545.1 of Streptomyces sp. MNU76. GTDB lineage: Bacteria > Actinomycetota > Actinomycetes > Streptomycetales > Streptomycetaceae > Streptomyces. The sequence continues at coordinate 80,386 of NZ_JAJKLK010000030.1, forward strand.
GTGGGCAGGCGGGTCCTGGCCAACATCAGGGCCCAGGCCCAACTGCTGCTCGGCGGACCCGAGGTGGAGCCGCTGCGCACCCTGCTGACCGAACTCATCGCACAGCAGGACGTCCGCACCCACCTCGCCGGGATGATCAGCGGCCTGGACGTGCGCTACGACATCGAGGGCGACCCCCACCCGCTGCTCGGCGCCCGGATGCCGCACACCGACCTGCACACCGCGCACGGCCGCGTCCACCCCCCGCGCCTGCTGCGCACCGGCGGCGGCGTCCTGGTGGACCTGCGCGCCGGGGCGTCCAGCGAACCGCCGGCCGGCTGGACCGACCGGGTCAGCGCGGTGTCGGTCCGCGCGGAGGACCGTGAACTCCTGCACGGCGCCGACCGGGTGCTGCTGCGCCCCGACGGTCACATCGTCTGGGCCGGCCGGGACGCCGGCGACGCCGGGCTGGAGCAGGCCCTGACCCGCTGGTTCGGCCCGCCCAAGCCGGTGCGCCGGCTGGAGTACTGAGCCCCACGCCCCTTCCCTCTCCCCGCCCTGCCCTGCCGGTGACCGCCACCCCTTGCCGGGCCCGACATGATCCCGTCGCCAGGAAGGAAACAACCCCTATGGAACCCGTGGAAGGCACCACGACCGACACCGACGTCATCGTCGTCGGGGCGGGCCCGACCGGACTGATGCTCGCCGGTGAACTGCGCCTGGGCGGGGCTCGTGTGGTCGTGATCGAGAAGCTCGCCGCTCCCACCGGGCAGTCCCGCGGCCTGGGCTTCACCGCCCGTGCCATGGAGACGTTCGACCAGCGCGGCCTGCTGCCCCGCTTCGGACAGGGCGAGAGCCTGGAGACCAGCCCCATGGGCCACTTCGGCGGCACCGTCTTCGACTTCACCGTGCTGCCCGACGCCCACTTCGGAGCCCGGGGCATCCCCCAGGGCGACACCGAGGCGGTGCTGGAGGGCTGGGCGGCCGAGACCGGCGCCGACATCCGGCGCGGCTGGGAGTTCGTGTCCCTGTCCGACGGCCACCTCGACGGCGACACCGTCGAGATCACCGTCCGCACACCCGCGGGCGAGGACCGCACCCTGCGCGCCGCCTACCTGGTGGGCTGCGACGGCGGCGCCAGCCGGGTGCGCCGGGCCGCCGGTTTCGACTTCCCCGGCAGCGACGCCCGGCGCGGCATGTACCTCGCCGACATCACCGGCGTCCACCTGCGCGCCCGTCACCTGGGGGAGCGCTACCCGGGCGGCATGGTGATGTCCGCCCCGCTCACCGAGGACGTCTGGCGCATCATCGTCTGCCCCGACGGCCAGCCCGCCCACGACCGCGAACGCACCGTCACCTACGCGGAGGTCGCCCAGGCCTGGCGGCACATCACCGGCGAGGACATCAGCGCCGGCAGCGCCTGCTGGGTGAGCTCCTTCACCGACGCCACCCGCCAGGCCTCCGAATACCGGCGCGGCCGCGTCCTCCTGGCCGGCGACGCCGCCCACATCCACCTGCCCGCCGGCGGCCAGGGCCTGAGCACCGGCGTGCAGGACGCGGCCAACCTCGGCTGGAAACTGGCCGCCGTGCTCCGCGGCGACGCCGGCGAGGCACTGCTGGACACCTACCACGACGAACGCCACGCGGCCGGCCGCCGCCTGCTGATGAACACCCGCGCCCAGGGCACCGTCTACCTCGGCGGCGCCGAGTCCGAGCCGCTGCGCGAACTGTTCACCGAACTCATCGCCCACGACGACGTCAAACGCCACTTGGCCGGCCTGGTCAGCCACCTCGACATCCACTACGACCTGTCCGTGCCCGGCGAACCCGAAGCACCGGCCCACCCCCTGACGGGCCGCCGGATGCCTCCGCGCCTGCTGATCGGCGCCGCCGGCGAGGCCCGTGTCGCCCAGCTGCTGCACACCGGACGCGGCGTCCTGCTGGACCTGGCCGACGACGCGGAGACCCGCCGTGCGGTGACCGGCCGGGAGGACCGGGTCGACGTCGTCACCGCGACACTGAAGCCCGCCGACGGGCCCGACCCGCTGGCCGCCGCCACGGCCGTCCTGATCCGCCCCGACGGGTACGTGGCCTGGGCGTCCGACGGTGCCACGACGACGGGCCTGGAGCCGGCGCTGCGGCACTGGTTCGGCCCGGCCCGCTGACCGGCGGGTAGCGGGTAGCGGGGAGCGAGGAGCGGGGCACCTGGTGACGGGGCGCCCCGCTCCGGCGCGCCTACGGCCCGCCGCGCGGGGGACACCCCCGGTACGCCGCAACGGCCCCCGCCGCGCCTCACTGAGGCGCGGCGGGGGCCGTTGCGGCGTACCGGGGGCCGGTCAGACCGGGATCGCCTCGACGATCGAGACCGCCGAGGCCGTCTCCACCACACGCTCCAGGCGGAAGCCGGCGCGCAGGAGCAGGTCGGCGTACTGGGAGGCGGTACGTTCCCTGCCACCGACCAGGAGCATCAGCCACAGGTCGACGAGCTTGCCCGAGTGCGGCTCCTCGCCCTCCTCGGGGATCACCATCTCCACCAGCAGCAGACGGCCGTCCGGCCGGATCGCGGACCGGACGTTGCGCAGGATCTGCAGGGCCTGCTCCTCGGGCCAGTCGTGGACGATGTGCTTGAGCACATAGGCGTCCCCGCCCTCCACCACCGGGTCGAACAGCCCGCCGGCGTGGGTGGTGCAGCGGTCGGCGACCCCCTGCCCGGCGAGGAACTCGGCCGCGCCGTTGCCCTCCACCCGCGGGTCGGACAGGATGCCCCGCGCCCCGGGTGCCTGCCGCAGGATGCCCGAGAGCAGCCCGCCGCGTCCGCCGCAGAAGTCGACGACCGTGCCGAAGCGCGAGAAGTCGTAGGCGGCGACGACCGGTCCGGTCTCGGTGTCGGACATGTTGCCCATGCCCCGGATGAACACCTCGCCGTACTCCGGGTTCTGCTCCAGGTACTCGAAGGCACCCATCCCGCGGTGCTTGGGCGGGCTCGGCTCGCCGGTGACGACCGAGTCCAGCAGACCGCTCCAGTCCTCCCAGTGCGTGGGGTGGCCCATCAGGACGGCGATGTCACGCATCGTCATGGGGTGGTCGGCACGCAACGCGTCGGCCATCGGCGTCAGTTCCCAGGTCCCGTCCGCACGCGCGGCGAAGACACCGTGCGAGGCGAGCAGCCGCAGCACCCGGCCCAGGGCGTCGGCGTCGGCGCCGGTCCGCTCGGCGAGGTGCTCGACACCGAGCGGGCCGTCCGCGAGTTCGTCGGCGACCCGCAGCCGTGCCACGACATACAGCGCCTGCGTGACCATGGACCCCATGGCCAGTTCCAGCAGGGCGAACGGCGGAGGCGCCAGCTGACGGCTCCGCCGCTGCAGATCCGCACGGGCCTTCTCCGCTTCCCGGACGACGTGCGGGGGCGGCAGTTCGGGCATCAGATTCCTCCAGACAGGGGCGGGAAAAAAGGTGTCCCAACCGCCGGAAGGGACCCGGCCACCACGGTAGGGACAGGCCTTGGCGCAGCCCTGGAGAGCGACTCGGACACCGCTGGAGTTCCGGCGCACCGGTTTGACAACGGCCCCAGGACCCCGCCCGCACGGGCGGCACCGCCCTTCCCGGCGGCCATGAACGGGATCCTCCGCTCCGCCCCGACCACAGTGCGCCCCCGCTCCCATGGAGAGCGCCCCGGCCCACCGGCCGTGGCCCCACGCCCGCCGCGACGCCGGGATCAGCGGGGAGCGCCCCGGGCGCGCATCACATCCGGCGCAGAGCGGCTCGCGGCCCGCTCGACGCGCGCCGGAGAACGACGCCCGCCCGCCGGGCCGCTCGGCATTCTGACCGGGCATCCGCTTGCCGCCCCGCCCCGACCGACCCTCATGGAGGCTGCCTGTGTCCCCTCACCCGAAGACTCCTGCCGCCCCGCGCCGACCGGCGTGTGGCTGATCGGGGCGCGCGGATCGCTCGCCACGACGGCGATCGCCGGCTGCGCCGCGCTGGCGGCCGGCCTGATACCGCCCACGGGCCTGGTCACCGAGACCGACGCCTTCGCCGACAGCGGCCTGCCCCCGCTGCCCTCACTGGTCTTCGGCGGCCACGACACGGCCGCCACCCCGCTGGCCAAACGGGCGGAGGACCTCGCCGCCCAAGGGGTGCTGCCGCACTGGATGCCGGCCTCGGTCCGGGAGGAACTGGCCGCCGCCGAAAAGCGGATCCGCCCCGGCGTGCCCCTGCCCGGCGACGGCCGCGGCCACGAGGAACTGACCGGCGTCCTCGCCGGACACCTGCGGGAGTTCGCGCACACCACCGGCGCGGCCCGCACCGTCGTGGTCAACGTCGCCACCACCGAACCGGCCCCCGAGCCCGGCGGCTGGCCCGCCAGCTCCCTGTACGCGGCAGCCGCCCTGCGCGTGGGCTGTTCCTACGTCAACTTCACGCCCTCGACCGGGCTGCGCCACCCCCAGCTCGCCGTGACCGCGCCGGTGACGGGCCTGCCGTACGCCGGCCAGGACGGCAAGACCGGGCAGACGCTGCTCCGCTCGGTCCTCGGGCCGATGTTCGCCCAGCGGGCGCTCGCCGTGCGGGCCTGGTCCGGCACCAACCTGCTGGGCGGCGGCGACGGGGCCTCGCTCGCCGACCCGGCCGCGGCGGCCGCGAAGAACGCCGGCAAGGAACGGGTCCTCACCGACACCCTCGGCACGACGCCCGAGGGCCAGGTGCACATCGACGACGTACCGGCGCTCGGTGACTGGAAGACCGCCTGGGACCACGTCGCCTTCGACGGCTTCCTCGAAACCCGCATGGTCCTGCAGACGATCTGGCAGGGCTGCGACTCCGCCCTGGCCGCCCCGCTGGTCCTGGACCTGGCCCGGCTGCTGGCCCGCGCCCACGAACGCGGCCTGTCCGGCCCACGCCCCGAACTCGCCTTCTACTTCAAGGACGCCGACCCCGGCGCCCCGGCCTCCCTGGCCGAGCAGTACGCCCGCCTGCTCGCCTTCGCCGAACGCCTGAAGGACCCCCGTTGAACACACCGGCGGAACCGGCGGAACCGGCGGAACCGGCGGAACCGGCGGAACCGGCGGAACCGGCGGCCTGGCCGGCGTGCGGGCCGGTGCCGGCCCGCACGCTCGCCGCTCGCCTCGCGGCCACCCGCCCGCCGGCCGCCCCGCGGCCGGGGACACCGTGCGGGCCTGGGCCGACCCGCTCAGGCTCCCGGCGCTCCTGACCGTGGACCTCGTGCTGTGGCGCAGCCCGGTCGCCTTCTACTCCCTCTCCGGCCGTCTCGACCTCTGCCTCACCGCCACCGGACCCACCCACCAGGGCAACTCCGTGCTGCGCGGCACACCCGCCCGCCCGATCCCCGCCGGGCGGTGAACGGTGTGTTCCCTCCGCCACGACGGCAGCGCCGTCCACCTCGCCCACCGCACCGGCGCGCACCCCGCCGAGGACCTCGACGGCGTCCTGGCCCTCCTCGGCGACCACTGCGCACCGCCTCCGCCACGGGCTGCTGCTCCAGCCGGCGGGCCTGACCGGAAGCAGCCCCTCCCCGGGGCTCGACCCGGTCTTTAACTCAGCTCAGGGACCGGTCTAGATACGTCCCGGAACATCAAGGGCGTCCGACTCCGGCTGTGGTCAAGACGACTCACGAAAAAGGTCTCCGCCGTGAAAAAGATCGCCTCGTCGGCCGCGCTGTCCGGGCGGGCCGAACGGATCACCGAACGCGCCCGCCCCGACAACTGGAAGAAGCCGCCCCGCCGCATCGAGAAGTCCGAGTGCATCACCTGCGACACCTGCCTGCGCAGCTGCCCCGCGGAGTTCGGGGCCATCTTCGACCGCGGCCTGGACGTGGTGATCATCCCCGAGCTGTGCTCGGGATGCCCCGCGTGCGTGCTGGAGTGCCCCGTCGACTGCATCTACGTCGACGAGGACTGGACGCCGACCGACGAGGCGATGTGGAACCACATCGGGCTGACCGCCGAGGAAACCCCATGAGAGGCCAGGAACGGGCCGAGTCCCGCCGCGCCGCCAACGCCCGCAAACGGATCAGCCGCCGCCCCAGCCGGCTCGGCATCCCGGCCGGCACCCAGACACCCGACCACGCCTTCGACCCGGACGCCGGCTTCCCCGGGCTGCTGAAGGACACCTGGCACCGCGCCGAACAGGCCGCCGACCTGCGCTCGTTCGTCGAGGTGCTGCTGAGTCTCGACGGCCACGTCCCCGCCGACGTGCAGCTGCGCGCGCTCGGCGGCGCCGAGGAGGCCGCGCTGCAGGCACTGTGCTCCCTGTCCTGGCGCGAGGAGAACACCCCCGCGCCGGCCCCGCGGGAGGGGCGGGAGGCCGCCTTCCTCGGCGAGATCGGGCTGTCCACCGGCGGCCGCATCAGGGTGCGGGTGCCCGGGAGCGAGCCGCTCGCCCGGCCCGAACTGGTCGGCCGGCCACGGCAGGTGCCGTGGACGTCCCGCACCCTGCGGACCTACCAGGAGCTGCTGCGGCACGCCGCCGCACGCGAGGACCGCTCGGCCGCCGACTGCCGCACCTGGCTGCACCAGCAGGGCGAACAGGGCCGGCAGGAACTGCTGGAGCAGGCCAAGGAAGCGGCCCTGCGCACCGCCCCGTTCGTGCTGTACCAGCAGGACAAGCTGTACACGAACTTCCGCGGCCCCAACAATCTCACCGGCAAGACCCTGTGGCCCGGCCACCCCGACTGCACCCTGAGCGACCTTCAGCAAAGGCCGCTGGACCTGTGGTCGGACAGCGAGGTGCAGCTGCTGGTCTGCCTCACCCTGCTCATCCGCTCGGCCGGCCCCGGCCGGGTGGAGGAGGCCAACGGCACCCAGCTGACCGTCGGCCACGTCGCCCACATGCTGGAGCGGATCCGCCGCGGCTACAACAGCGTGCTGGGCGGCGAGACCATCGCGCCGGCCGCCTCACAGGACATCCGCGCGCTGGACGCCCTCGCCGTCGCCCTGCGCGCACACCGCCCCGCCACCCAGCGCGGCGCCCAGCTCTACCGCGAGATCCACGGCGCGCTCATGCACAAGATCGAGCGGGTGGCCGCCGCCCCCGGGCAGCGGGCCCGCGCCCGCGAGGACGCCGTCCGCACCCGGCTGGCCGAGAGACTCCCGCTGGCCGGCACCACCCTGGCCGAACTCGGCGACCATCTCGCCGCATCCCCCGACTGGCTCGCCGACCCGCACGGCGACTTCGAAACCGGCCTGGAATCCCTCGTCTACGAGACGGTCGCGGCGACCACCGAGGCGTTCGAGGCCGACTTCACCATGAGCCGCGGCATGCGGTCGCTGCCCGAACTGATCTTCGCCCTGCGCGAGGAACGCTGGGCGGAGATCTGCGACTGGGACATCACCCGCTTCTTCTGCTGCGTGGTCCCCGACCCCGAGGCACGCCGCCACTTCGGCGGCTCCGAGGCCGCCCTCGCCGACGCGGCCTGGGCCATGTCCTCGCGCATGCAGTACAACTCCTGGCACTTCATCGCCGGCAACCTGCCCCGCGAACCGGAGGTGAGGGCCCGCGACCACTTCGTGCCCCCCACCCTCCCCGACATTTCCTTCCACTCCGACCAGCACCACCACGGGCACGTCAACAACAACGTGCGGTTCGCGCTGCGCACCCCGCAGACGGTCGAGGTCGACGGACACCGCTTCCACGGCTTCATGGACCTCAGGCTGCTGCGCTGCGCCGGCGAACCCTTCGACGAGCAGGACCTGCTCGCCGCGCACCGCGTGTCGGCGTTCGTCGCCCGCGCCACGAGCCTCGCCGCCGCGATGGCCGTCGCCGGCCGGCCCGTCGAGGTCACCGCGTTCGACTCCCCGTGGCACTGGTCGGCCATCGCGGGCGGCACCGACGCCACCGCCGCCGGGCAGGTCCGCCGTGCGTCCTGACCCGCACGGCGGACCCCGCCCGCTCCCCGGACCCCGGCGCTCTTCGAGGACAGTCCGATGACCGCCCGCAGCATCAGCCACCTCAAGGACCTCCTCTCCCGAGGAGAGCTCACCGTCGTCGACCACGTCCGCTCCGTCCTGGCCGACATCCGCGAACGCGACACCCTGGGCGCCTACGTCGCCGTCGGCGGCGAGGAGGCCCTCAAAGCCGCCGAGCAGGCCGACGCCCGTATCCGCGAACGCGGCCGCGAGGCATGGTGGGAGCAGCCGCTGCTGGGCGTCACCGTCTCCGTCAAGGACCTGCTGCAGACCCGGGACCTGCCCACCACCCGCGGCTCGCTGCTGCCCAACGACCGGCCCCGCGAGGACGCCCCGGCCGTCGCCCGGCTGCGCGCGGCCGGCGCCGTCGTGGTCGGCAAGACCACCACCTCCGAGTTCGGCTGGAGCGCCTGCACCGTCGGCCGCGTCGCCCCGCCCACCCGCAACCCCTACGACCCGCGGCTGACCGCGGCGGCTCCAGCGGAGGCGCGGGCGCCGCGGTCGCCGCCGGACTGTGCGAGGGGGCGCTGGGCACCGACGGGTCCGGCTCCATCCGCATCCCGGCCGCGTTCTGCGGCGTCGTCGGCTACAAACCCTCCTACGGCCGGGTGCCCTACTGGCCCAACGGCGCCGACCGCCTCGCCCACCAGGGCCCCTCGCCGCCGGCGCCGACGCCGCCTGCTCGGCCAGGTCATCGCCGGCCCCACCCCACCGACCCCGACTCCGGACTCGGCTCCCTGGACTCCCCGCGCGACCTGCGGGCCCTCAGGATCGGCTGGATCGAGTACGAGGGCACCGACGAGGAGATCCGCCGCGTCACCGAACAGGGCAGACAGGCACTGCTGGCCGAGGGGCACCGCGTCGAGGACGTAGAGGTGCGCTGCCAGAACCTCTACCCGGCCGTCGTCGACATCCTCGCCGCCACCGAGGCCGCCGGCACCCCGCCGGAGATCGAGTCCTTCTGCGACCCCGGCCGCCTGGAGATCGTCCGCCACGGCCGCACCCTCAGCGGCGTACGCGTCATCCGGGCCGAGGAGGTGCGCCAGAACCTGCGCGCCACCCTGCGCTCGGTCATGGACCGCTACGACCTGCTCGCCATGGCCACCGTGCCCGTCGAGCCGTTCGCGGCCGACGCCGTCGGACCGCCCTGGGCGGCCGACCCGCGCGACCTGATGTGGCTGGCCTGGGCACCCGCCTCCTACCCGTACAACATGACCGGCCAGCCGGCCGTGTCCCTGCCCGCCGGACCGACCCGCTCCGGGCTCCCGGCCGGACTCCAGCTCGTCGGCCCGGTCGGCGCCGACGACCTCGTCCTGACCGTGGCCCGCCGCCTGGAGGCGATGCTGCCGCCGCTGCCGCGCCCGCCCGTGCCCGACCTCACCCCCGCCGTCACCGGCGAAAGGACGCTCTGAAGCCATGTATGCCAGGTCATGGTCCGTCCCCGTCGCCGAAGGCGGCGCCGGGCGCCCGTCGTTCGTCACCGACCACGGGCTGTGGGACGCCGCCCAGCAGGACGCCGCCGAACGCCTCGAAGCAGCCCTGGACGACGTCGACCTCGTGCGCGTCGCCTTCGCCGACCCGCACGGCCTCGCCCGCTCCAAGACCCTCACCGCGCAGGCCTTCCGCGGCGTGCTGCGGGGCGGCATGAACTTCAGCCCCGGCCCGTTCCTGTTCGACACCGGGCACGCCGTCGCCGTCGACTTCCGCGGCGAGCACGGCATCGGCGTCGACGAGATCACCGGCGCCGGCAACTTCGTCCTGGTGCCCGACCCGCTGACCTTCCAGGTGCTGCCCGGCCCCGGCCCGCGCACCGCCTGGGTGATCGGCGACGAGTACCTGCGCGACGGCACCGCGCACCCGCTGTCCGCGCGGGCCGTCCTGCGCCGCGTCCTGGCCGCCTACACCGACCGCCGGCTCACCCCCGTGCTCGGCCTGGAGGTCGAGTGGTACCTCACCCGCCGCCTCGACGACGAGGCCGGCAACGAGGGCAACGGCTTCGGCCTGCAGGGCCGGGCCCCGCGCGTGTGCGCCGTCAACGCCGGCTACCAGTTCAACCTGGACGCCGCCTACGACACCGTCGCCCCCGTCACCGACCCGCTCGCCCTGGACCTGCTCGCCCTGGGCCTGCCCCTGCGCTCGATGGAGCACGAGTCGGGCCCCGGCCAGGTGGAGACCACCTTCAGCCCCATGACGGCCATGGACACCGCCGACGCGATGCTGCTGTTCCGCACCCACACCAAGCGGTTCTGCGCCCGCCGCGGCCACCACGCCTCCTTCATGTCCCAGCCGCTGCTGGCCGCCGCCGACCCCAGCGGCTGGCACCTGAACCAGTCCGTCGTGGAGAGCGCCACCGGCCGCAACGTCTTCTCCGCCGAGGGCTTCTCCGGCGGACTGTCCCCGCAGGGCAAGGCGTACGCCGAGGGCCTGATGTCCTGGGCCCGCGAGCTGTGCCTGCTGTCGGTGCCCACCGTCAACGGCTACCGCCGCCTGGCCGCCGAGCACGCCCTGGCCCCCACCCGCGTCGGCTGCAGCGTGGAGGACCGCACCGCCATGCTCCGCCTGGTCGGCAGCGGCGCCGGCGCCCACATCGAGAACCGCATGGGCGAGCCGTGCGCCAACCCCTATCTCAACATCGCCGCCCAGCTGTTCGCCGGCCTCACCGGCCTGACCGCCACCCCGCCCGAAACCGGTGCCGGGGCCGGGGGCGGGCCGGACGACGGACCCGGCCACGTGGTGCCCCAGCACCTGCGCGAGGCCCTGGAAGCCTTCACCGGCGGCCGCGCCGACCGACTCCTGGGCGCCCCGCTGACCGCCTGCCTGACCAGGCTCAAGGAGAGCGAACTGCGTCGCTACGAGGCCTGGACCACACACGCCGCACCCACCCCGGGCCAGGTCACCGAGTGGGAGCAGCGCGAGTACTTCGGAGCGTACTGAGGGAACGCTGCCGAAGCCGGGCCCGGTGCGGGGGCGCGGACACACCCCGCACCGGGCCCCAGCCCCACACCCCTTCCCCGCCCACCTATGACGGCGTAACAGCGCGCGGCGGACTCCTGCCCTGGCCCCTTCTGCCCACCACCCCCGGACGAAGGCCGACGATGATTCCTCGCTACACCCTGCCCGAGATGGCCGACCTGTTCACCGACCAGTCGCGCTACGCCACCTGGGTCGAGGTCGAGATCCTCGCCACCGAGGCCCAGGTGGAACTCGGCCGCGTACCCCGCCAGGCCCTGGAGGACATGCGCCGCGCGCCCGTCCCGCTCGCCGCCCGCGTCGCCGAGATCGAGAAGGAACGCGACCACGAGGTGCTGTCCTTCCTCGCCGCCTACTGCGAGCCGATCCCGCAGGACTCCGCCCGCTACGTCCACCTCGGCATGACCAGCTACGACCTGGTCGACACCGCCCTCGGCCACACCCTGGCCCGCGCCACCGACCTGCTCGTCACCGCCGCCCGGCGGCTGCGGCGCGTCCTGGCGACGCGGGCCCTGGAACACTGGGACACCGTCATGGTGGCCCGCACCCACGGCATCCACGCCGAGCCCACCACCTTCGGGCACAAACTCGGCGGCTACGCCTTCGCCGCCGACCGCTCCCTGGCCCGGCTGACCGCCGCCCGCCAGGCCGTGGCCGTCGGCACGGTCTCCGGCTCGGTCGGCACCTACTCCCTGATCGACCCGGCCGTCGAGGCCCACGTGTGCCGGGCGCTCGGCCTGGGCGTGGAGCCCGTGCCCAGCCAGGTCGTCGCCCGCGACCGGCACGCCCAGCTCCTGCAGGCGGTCGCCGCGCTCGGCGCCTGCGTCGAACAGGTCGCCCTGGAACTGCGGCTGCTGCAGCGCACCGAGGTCCGTGAGGTCGAGGAGCCCCGGGCCGGCGCCTACCAGGGCTCCAGCGCCATGCCGCACAAGCGCAACCCCACCACCAGCGAGCGGCTGTGCGGGCTGGCCCGCCTGCTGCGCGGCTACGCCTCCGCCGCCCTGGAGAACGTGGCGCTGTGGCACGAGCGGGACCTCGCCCACCAGTCGGTGGAACGGGTCGTCCTGCCCGACAGCCTGTGCGTGGGCCACTTCCAGGCGACGAAGGCGGCCGAACTGGTGCAGGCGCTGACCGTGCACCCCGAACGCATGCGCGCGCACCTCGACGCCACCGACGGCCTGATCTACTCCTCGCCCGTCCTCGCCGACCTGCTGGGCGAGGGCGTCGAACGCGAGCGGGCCTACCGTTCGGTGCAGGCCGCGGCGAACCGGACGATCGCCACCGGCGAGCACTTCTCCGCCACGCTCGCCCACGAGGGCATCGACCTCCCCGCGCTCGGACCCGAGCGTTTCCTCACCCACCACGACGTGGTGCGCAGCCGATTGGAGATCCTTCGTGACCTGGACGATTGAGCGGGTGGAGGGCGCCGCCCTGGACCTGGACGAGGTGCTGGAGGTGTACCGCTGCTCCGGCCTGGGCGAGCGGCGCCCGGCCGACGACCGCGAGCGGATGGCGGCGATGGTGCGCAACGCCAACCTCGTCCTGGTCGCCCGTGAATCCGACGGCACGCTCGTCGGCATCGCCCGCAGCGTGTCCGACTTCTCCTACGTCACCTACCTGTCCGACATCGCGGTGGCCGGCACCCGCCAGCGCTCCGGCATCGGCCGCGCCCTGATCGACGCCACCCGCAAGCAGGCCCCGACGGCGAAGATCGTGCTGCTGTCGGCGCCGGCCGCAACGGAGTACTACCCGCACATCGGTTTCACCGCCCACACCTCGGCGTGGGTGCTGAACCCGTAGGACCACGGACGGCCGGTCCACCGGTCCACCCGTCACCGCGTGGACGCGGCCCCGTATCCGGGCTTCAGCCGGACTCGACCGCCGGTGCCTACGGTCGGGAGCGGACCGCCGCGCAGGACCCTTGGGGGAGGCATGAGCCAGATGACGACGGCACAGACGCTGCCGGAGATTGACACACCCGCCCCGCAGCCGGTTCGCCCGGCCGACGGCGTACCCGGGGCCCCCATGGCCTCCATGGCCTCCAAGGCCGCCCCGGTCTCCGCCGCGGCCCCGGTCTGCACGGCGGTGCGCGTCCTGGTGGTGGACCCCGACCTCGGCGACCCCCTGATCGCCCAGCTGCGCCGGCACGGCCACCAACCCGTCGGCGTCACCCGCGGCGGCGCGGCGCTGCAGGCCTACGGCGACGCCGACCTGGTGCTGCTCGCGCTGGAACTGCCCGACCTGGACGGGCTGGAGGTGTGCCGCGCCATCCGCTCGGCCAGCCGCGTCCCCGTCATCATCGTCACCGCCCGCCACTCGGAACTGGACTGTGTCCTGGGCCTGCAGGCCGGCGCCGACGACTACGTCACCAAGCCCTACGGGATGCGCGAGCTGATGGCCCGCATCGAGGCCGTGATGCGCCGCACCCGGTGGCAGCCCAGCACGGTCGAGGAGATCCGGCACGGCTCGCTGCGCATCGACGTCAACTCCCGCGAGGTCACCGTGGACGGCGTCGCCGTGACCCTCACCCGCAAGGAGTTCGACCTGCTGTGCCTGCTCGCCTCGCACCCCGAGACGGTCATCCCGCGCAAGCAGCTGCTCCACCGGGTCTGGGGTGACACATGGTCACGCCGCACGGTGGACACCCACGTCAGCAGCCTGCGCGGCAAACTCGGCGCCAGCGGCTGGATCGTGACCGTGCGCGGGGTCGGCTTCAAACTCGGGCACGGCTGAACCCCGCCCCGCCTGCACCCGGCCTCGACGCGCCCTTGAGCGGCCCTTGCTGTACTGCCTGCCGCGCGCGGTGGCGCCGACGACGAGCCGGGGGAGAGGGGGTGGGTCCGGTTGCCTCAGCGACCGGCACGAGAGCCCGCCATGCACCCCAAGGACGCCACAGCCACGCCGCGCACACCCCTCGTGGCCGCCGTACGGCGCACTGCGCCGACGGCAGCCGTACGGCGCGCCGGGCCCGTGGTGCGCCGCCACGCCGTGAGTCTGCTGCTGCCCCCGCTCGTCCTGGCGATCCTGTTCTGCCAGCTGGACGTGTCCGCGGCGCGCGGCGGTCCGTCGTGGGCGGCCACCGGGGCCCCGCTGGTGACGGCCGCCGCCCTGCCCGCCCTCGGGGCCCTGGCCGACCGGCACGGCCGCCGCCGCGCCGTGATCGGCTCCCTCGCCCTCCTCGTGGCGGGCACGCTGCTCGGTGCCGCCGCCCGGGACGCGGGCCCGCTGCTCGCCGCACGTGTCGTCCAGGGCCTGGGGACGGGCGGGGCGACGGCCGGCGTGGTGGCGCTGTTCGCCGAACGCCTGCCCGCCCGCGAACGGGGCCCGTACCTGGCCACCCTCGTCGGTGCGACCGTACTGGCCCTGTCCACCGGCCGCCTGGCCGACGTCACGCTCGCCACCCACCTGTGGGTGCCCTGGGCCACCGTCTGCCTCGGCGCGCTGGCCCTCGCCCCGGCCGCGGCCCTGCCCCGCCGCTTCACGACAGGGCCTGCGGCGACTACCGCCGCGCGGCCCTGCTGCTGCTCGCCGTCACCGCCCTGGTCCACCTCACGACCCGCGCCCGCACCACCCCCGCCCCGGCCGTGGACGGCGCGGTGCAGCTGCTCCTCGGCGCCCTCGGCCGGCTGACCTCCCTGCTGTCCGGCCTCCCCGCCGTCTGACGTCTTCCCGGCATCGCTGCCTCCACCACCGTCCCACCCTCGTTTGAGCGCCTCGGCCGACCGTGGCGGCGGAGCAGGCAGACGTCGCCGACGGCACACACGCGCCCCGCTCCGCCCGGAACCCTCAGGAGAGGTCTGTCCTTGTGAGCAGCGGACGTATGGAAGTGTGCCTCGTCGGCGCCGGACCGCGGGGGCTGTCCGTCCTGGAACGGCTGTGCGCCCAGGAACGCAGCTCCCCGCGCTGGGCCGAACTCACCGTGCACGTGGTCGACCCCGGCCCGGCCGGACCGGGCCGGGTGTGGCGGCCCTCGCAGTCCCGGCACCTGCTGATGAACACCGTCGCCTCGCAGGTCACCCTCTACACCGACGCCAGCGTCCGCATCGACGGACCGCTGGAGGAGGGCCCGAGCCTGTACGAGTGGGCGGCGGCCCTTGGCCCGGGCGCCCTCATCCCGGGCACCGGCCTGCCGCCGGGCGAGGAGATCCTCGCCGAGGCACGCGGCCTCGGCCCGGACGGCTACCCCACCCGCGCCCTGTACGGCCACTACCTGACCTGGGTGTTCGACCAGGTCACCGCGGGCGCACCGGACCACGTCACCGTGACAGTGCACCCCCAGCGGGCCGTGGCCCTGGAGGAGGACCCCCGCGCCGAGCCGGCCGCGGCCCCCCAGACCGTGGTGCTGGAGGACGGCACCCGGCTGACCGGGCTGTCCGCGGTGGTGCTGGCCCAGGGCCATGTGCCGGTCGCACCGACGGACACCGAAGCCGGCCTGGCGGCCTTCGCCGAGGGCCACGGCCTGACCTACGTCCTGCCCGCCAACCCCGCCGACGTGGACCTGTCGGGCGTCGCGCCGGGCGAGAACGTCCTGCTGCGCGGTCTGGGCCTGAACTTCTTCGACTACATGGCGCTGTTCACCCACGCCCGCGGTGGCGTCTTCGAACGCGCCGCCGACGGCCGCCTGGTCTACCGCCCCTCGGGCCGCGAACCGCGCCTGTACGCGGGCTCGCGGCGCGGCGTGCCGTACCAGGCGCGCGGCGACAACGAGAAGGGCGCGCACGGCCGTTACCTCCCGCGCCTGCTGACCGAGGAGTACCTCGCCGCGCTGCGCGCGCCGGGCCGGCGGCCGCTGCGTTTCGGCACCGACCTGTGGCCGCTGATCGCGAAGGAGGTGGCGTGCGTCTACAGTGAGACGCTGCTGGCGGGCCGTCAGGACGCGGACCGTATCGCCGAGTTCGCCCGCCGCTTCCTCGCCTGCGCGCCGGGCCGCCAGGAGGAGCTGCTGCTCCAGGAGGCGGGTATCGCGCCCGAGGAGCGCTGGGACTGGCGGCTGGTCACCCGCCCCTGGGGCGAGCGCCGCTTCGAGGACGCGCAGTCCTTCGGCGTGTGGCTGCGCGGCCACCTGGAGCAGGACGTGCGCCTGGCCCGCCAGGGCAACGTCAGCGGCCCCGTCAAGGCGGCCCTGGACGTGCTGCGGGACCTGCGCAACGAGGTGCGGCTCGCGGTCGACCACGCCGGGCTCGACGCCGACTCCCACCGCGCGGAGCTGGACGGCTGGTACACGCCGCTCAACGCCTACCTGTCGATCGGCCCGCCCGCCTCCCGCATCGAGGAGATGGCCGCGCTGATGGACGCCGGGATCCTCCAGGTCACCGGCCCCGGCATCCGGATCGAGACCGACGCGGAGGGCTCCTGTTTCGTGGCGACCTCCACGCAGATCGAGGACGTACGGGTGCGTGCGGGGGTGCTGATCGAGGCGCGGCTGCCCGAGATCGACCTGAGGCGCACCGCGGACCCGCTGATGCGGCAGCTGCTGCGCACCGGTGGGTGCCGGCCCCATCGCGTCCCCGGCGCCGGCGGCGGCTACGAGACCGGCGGCCTGGCGGTGACCGAGCGGCCCTACCGCCTGCTGGACGCCCGGGACGTGCCGCATCCGCGGCGCTTCGCCTACGGGGTGCCCACCGAGTCCGTGCACTGGGTGACCGCGGCCGGCATCAGGCCGGGGGTCGGCTCGGTCACGCTGGAGGACTCCGACGCCATCGCGGGCGCGGTGCTCGCCCTGCCCGCGGCCCTGACCCGGGCCCCCGCCAAGCTCCGCTCGGCCCCCGCGACCCGCGACACCGCCCCGGCGACGACCGGGACGACGACCACGACCCCCGCCGCGGCGGCGGTGCCGGCGACGCAGAGGAGCGCGGCATGACCACGACGCATGAACAGCCGCTCGGAGAACGGGAGCCGACGGCCCATCCGGACGCCGGGCTGCTCTCCCCGGTGCGCGCCGGCACCCCCGTCGAGGCCGCGGTCGGCGACGCGGCCTGGCTGCAGGCCATGCTGGACGCGGAGGCGGCCCTGGCCCGCGCCCAGGCGCGCTGCGGCACCGTTCCGGCGTGGGCCGCTGCGGCGATCACCGCCGCGGCGCGCGCCGAGCGGCTCGACGTACGGCAGGTGGCGCTGGCGGCCCGGGAGACGGCGAACCCCGTCGTCCCCCTGATCGCGGCGCTGACGGCGGCGGTGGCACGGGACGCGCCGCACGCCGTGGAGTACGTGCACCGGGGCTCCACCAGTCAGGACATCTTCGACACCGGCGCGATGCTGGTGGCCGCCCGGGCGCTGCGGCTGATCACCGCCGACCTGCGCACGGTGGCCGGCACCCTCGCGCCGCTCGCCGCCGAGCACCGGGACACGGTGATGGCGGGACGCACCCTCGCCCTGCACGCCGTGCCCACCACGTTCGGGCTGAAGGCGGCCGGCTGGCGGCAGTTGGTGCTCGACGCCGTCGAGCGCCTGGAGCGGGTGCTGGGGGAGGGGCTGCCGGTGTCCCTGGGCGGCGCGGCCGGCACTCTGGCGGGCTATGCGCCGTACGGGGGCGGCGGACGCCCTGCTGCTGCGGACACCGACCCCGCCGGCCTGCTGGACACGCTGCTGCCCGCCTTCGCCGCGGAGACGCAGCTGGCCGTGCCCGCCCTGCCCTGGCACGCGCTGCGCACCCCGGTCGCCGACCTGGGAGCCGCTCTGGCCTGCACCACGGGCGCCCTCGGCAAGATCGCCGCGGATGTGCTGGTGCTGGCCCGCACCGAGATCGGCGAGGTGGCCGAGTCGGCGGCCGAGGGCCGCGGCGTGTCGTCGGCGATGCCGCACAAGCGCAACCCGGTCCTGGCCACCCTGATCCGCTCCGCCGCTCTTCAGGTGCCCGCCCTGGCCACCGTCCTGGCGCAGTGTCTGCCGGCCGAGGACGAACGCTCGGCGGGTGTGTGGCACGCGGAGTGGCAGCCCCTGCGCGAATGCCTGCGGCTGACCGGCGGCGCCGCCCATACCGCCGTCGAGCTGGTCCGGGGCCTGACCGTCCGTCCGGAGCGGATGCGCGCCAACCTGGCGGCGACGGGCGGGCAGCTCGTCTCCGAACGCATCGCGGCGGCCCTCGCCCCGCATCTGGGCAGGGCGGCGGCCGGGCAGCTGCTGGCCGCCGCCTCGCTGCGGGCGGCGGACACGGCCCGGCCGCTCGCCGAGATCCTCGCCGAACACCCCGACGTCCAGCGCCTGTTCACGCCCCGCGCGCTGGCCCGGCTGCTCGATCCGGCCGACTACACGGGAGCCGCCGCCGCGCTGGTGGACCGGGCACTGAAAACACCGAAATAAATATCCCTGGAGCATCACTCGAATTTCAATTCAATACGCCCTGGAATTGTTTTTCCTCGGTTATGTGAACACTATTTCTCCCCTATTCTGGCGCAGATTGCACAGCTGCTCCGGAAGAAGCGGGAGCCAAGAGCGAGCTAGGGAGAATCATGTCGATAACACGCAGGTCCTGGA
This sequence comes from Streptomyces sp. MNU76, assembly GCF_020982545.1. Taxonomy (GTDB): domain Bacteria; phylum Actinomycetota; class Actinomycetes; order Streptomycetales; family Streptomycetaceae; genus Streptomyces. The sequence goes on from NZ_JAJKLK010000030.1 coordinate 98,727, forward strand.
GAACGGGCCTGATGACGGCGGCCGCCGCCACCGTCGTCGCGGCCCCCGTGCTCACCGCTCCGGCGGCGCACGCCGGCACCACGGCCACGATCGAGGTCGTCGCCGACCACCTGAAGAACCCGCGCGGCATCACCGTCCTGTCCGACGGCACGATCCTGGTCGCCGAGGCCGGCGAGGGCCTTCCCGGCTGCGCCGAGGGACAGAGCTGCGTCGGCCGTACCGGCGGCGTCTACAAGGTCAAGGGCAACTCCAAGGGCCGCGTGGTGAGCGGACTCGCCTCCCACGCGCAAGGCGTGGCCGCCGGCGCCCCGGTCAGCGCGAGCGGACCGACCGACGCCGTGCCCGACCCGCGGGGCGGCTACGACGTCGTCAGCAACCTCGGCGGCACCACCGACTACCGGGCGTCGCTGGGCCCCGACGCGGCGACCCTGGGCACGGTCTTCCGCACCCGCGACGGCAAGGTCCTCGGCGACCTCGCCGCCCACGAGACCCGGCTCAACCCCGACGGCGGCGAGGTGCACGCCAACCCGTGGGGCCTGATCCGCAGCGGTCCGGGCTTCCTGGTCACCGACGCCGGCTCCAACGACATCGTCCGCGTCCACGGCGACGGCACCACCTCCACCGACTTCCTGGTGCCCGTCAACGTCACCCCCGTGCGCACCGCCGAGGCCGTACCCACCGGCATCGTCCGCGCCAAGGACGGCACGGTGTACTTCGCCGACATGAGCGGCATGGTCGCCGGCTCCGCCCGCATCTGGAAGGCCGCGCCGGGCAAGCAGCCCGAGGTGCTCGTCACCGGCCTGACGAACCTGATCGACCTGGCGGTGGACTGCCGGGGCGACCTGCTGGCCCTGTCCTTCACCGAGGGCTTCCAGGCCGGACCGCCGCTGCCGGCGAAGCTGTCGAAGATCGACACCGGGAGCAGGACCGTCACCGAGATCCCGACCGGCGGGCAGCTGAACCAGCCCACCGGCCTCGCCGTCGGCCCCCGCGACCAGGTGTACGTCACCAACAACGCCCACGGCACGGACGGCCAGCTCGTCCGGGTCCGCTACTGACCCTCCCCAGCGCGGCCCCGTCGGCATTCCCCGCCCGACGGGGCCGCCCCATCCCGGCCCGGCAGCCTGCGCCGCCCGCGGTGCCCCGACTCCTGCTGCCACCGCACCACTTGAGCCGGACTGCACCACCCGTCGAGACCAGCGGGCTTTCCTGATCTGCATCCACCTGTACCGAGGAGTCGACATGCCACACGGCGTGATCATCGTGGGAGCCGGCCCGGCCGGTCTGATGCTCGCGGGCGAACTCGCCCTCGGTGGCGCGGACGTCGTCGTCTACGACAGGCTGCCCGCCCCGAGCGGCGAGTCCCGGGGCCTGGGATTCACCAGCCGCACCGCCGAAGTCTTCGACCAGCGGGGCCTGCTGGAACGCCTCGGTGACATCCGCTGGGGCAGCAAGGGCCACTACGGCGGTGTCCGTATCGACTTCTCCCTGCTGGAGGAGAGCCACTTCGGCGTCATGGGCCTGGCCCAGTCGGTCACCGAGGACATGCTCGGCACCTGGGTCGCCGAACTCGGTGTCGAGGTCCGCCGCGGACACGAGCTGACCTCCTTCACCGAGACCGACGGCGAAATCGTCGCCCACTTCACCGGCCCCGCCGGCCCCGTTCAGGACACGGCCTCCTACCTCGTCGGCTGCGACGGCGGCAACAGCACCGTGCGCCGCCTGGCCGGCATCGCCTTCCCCGGCAGCAAGGCCACCCGCGGCCTGTACCTGGCGGACGTGGTCGGCGCCGACCTGCGGATGCGGCCCATCGGCGAACGCGTCCCCGGCGGCGGCATGGTCCTGTCCGTCACCCTCGAACCCGGCGTCGACCGCATCGTCATCCACGAACCCGGCGTCCGCCCCCACCACGGCGAGGGCGAACCGACCTTCACCGAGATCGCCGACGCCTGGCAGCGGCTGACCGGCGAGGACATCCACCACGCCGACGCCACCTGGATGTGCGCCCTGACCAACGCCACCGGCCTCGCCGAGCGGTACCGCAAGGGCCGCGTCCTCCTGGCCGGCGACGCCGCCCACGACCACGCCCCGCTCGGCGCCCAGGGCGTCAGCGTCGGCCTCCAGGACGCCGTCAACCTCGGCTTCAAACTCGCCGCCGTCCTGCGCGGCCACGCCGGCGACGACCTCCTGGACACCTACCACGACGAACGGCACCCCATCGGCGAGAAACTCATGGCCGACGTGCACGCCATGTCGCTGCTCTACCTCAGCGGCGAGGAGATGGAGCCGCTGCGCGCCGTCATGCGCGAACTGGTCGCACTGGAGCCCGTCGCCCGCCACCTCGCCGGACGCGTCAGCGGCCTGCACATCCGCTACGACGTCGGCCCCGGCGACCACCCGCAGCTCGGCCTGCGCCTGGCCCCCTACCAGGTGGTGGAACGCCCCGACGGCAGCCGGACGAAGGTCGCCGAACTGCTCCACGGCGCCCGCGGCCTGCTCATCGCCACCGGCGACGACGAGACCGCGGCGAAGACGGCCGCCGACTGGGCCGACCGCGTCGACGTCGTCACCGGCACCTGGGCCCCGCAGGACACCGCACCGGAACAGCGGCCCACCTCCGTCCTGGTGCGCCCCGACGGCCACATCGTGTGGACGGACCCCGACGGCGGGGACCTGCGCGTGGCACTGCACCGCTGGTTCGGCCGCCCCGCCGCCTGACGGCCCCGCGACCCCCTAGGAGAGGCAACCCGTCATGACCGTCCTCGTCACCGGCAGCCGCGGCAAGGTCGGATCGCTGCTCGTACGGCTCCTCGCCGACCACGGCGTACCCGTCACAGCCGCCTCCGCGAGCCCCGAGAAACTGACCCCGCCCGACGGCGTCCCCACCGTACGGCTCGCCCTGGACGACCCCACCACGTTCGCGGCCGCCCTCGACGGCGTCACCTCGGTGTTCCTGTACTGCGACCCCACCCACATCGAGCGGTTCACCGCCGACGCCGTCGCCGCGGGCGTCGAGCACGTCGTGGTGATGTCCGCCGACGCCGTGCTGCGCGCCGACGCCGAGACCAACCCGATCGCCGCCCCGCACCTGGCGGTCGAACGCGCGCTGGCCGCCGCCCCGCTGACCGTCACCACCCTCAACTGCGGAGCGCTGGCCTCCAACGCCGCCTCCTGGGCGTACGTGCTGCGGGCCCGCGGCACGGTCACCCTGCCCTTCCCCGACAGCTACGCCGACCCGATCGACGAGCGGGACATCGCCGAGTGCGCCTACGCCGCCCTCACCCGCCCCGAGACGCGCGGCCGTTCCTACCACCTCACCGGCCCCGCCTCGCTGAGCTTCCGCGAGGAGGTCGCCGTCATCGCCGAGGCCGCCGGCCGTGACATCCCCGTCCAGCCGATCCCGCCCGCGGTGTGGCGCGCCCACAAGCCCGACTCGATGCCGGACGACATCGCCGACGCCCTGATCGAGCTGTGGTCGCTCTCCACCGGGCCCGTCCTCCTCAGCGGGGACGTCCAGATGCTCACCGGACACCCCGCCCGCCCCTTCCGCGAATGGGCGGAGCAGAACGCGGCCGCCTTCGCCCCCTGACGAACCGCCCGCAGCCCGCAGCAGCACGGAGAAGAGGGACTTGACTTCCTCCCCCGCCTAATGGCGGGGAATTCCAGCGGTCGCCCGCTGGGGTTCCTGCTTCACCGACGACCGCCCCGTCCGGGAGGACTCCCGTTGAGGTCTTACACCGTCTCCACAGGCAGACGCCGCCAGCCCGGCGGCGAGAATGTTGCGTGCGGCGTTCACGTCGCGGTCGTGCACGGCGCCGCAGTCGCACGTCCACTCGCGGACGTTCAGCGGCATCTTCGCCGCGACCCTGCCGCAGGCCCCGCACAGCTTGGAGCTGGGGAACCAACGGTCGATCACGACAAGTTCGCGCCTGTACCAGGCGCACTTGTACTCCAGCATGGAGCGCAGCTCCGTCCACGACGCGTCGGACACGGCACGCGCGAGCCTGCCGTTCTTCAGCATGTTGCGGACGGTGAGATCCTCGATCACGACCGTTTGGTTCTCACGGACGAGACGAGTCGACAGCTTGTGCAGGAAGTCCCGGCGCCGGTCGGCGATCCGGGCATGGACGCGGGCGACCTTCACGCGGGCCTTGGCCCGGTTGTCGGAGCCCTTGGCCTTGCGGGACAGCTCCCGCTGAGCGCGGGCGAGACGGGTGCGGTCCCGGCGCTCATGCTTCGGGTTGGCGATCTTCTCCCCGGTGGACAGGGTCACCAGGGAGGAGATCCCGGCGTCCAGGCCGACCGCCGCATTCGTGGCAGGGGCCAAGGCGACGGTGTCCTCGACGAGCATCGAGACGAACCAGCGCCCGGCGCCGTCACGGGACACGGTCACCGTCGTCGGCTCCGCCCCCTGGGGGAGCGGACGCGACCAGCGGATGTCCAGCGGCTCCGCCGTTTTGGCCAGAGTCAGCTGCCCGTCGCGCCACTTGAAGGCGCTGCGGGTGTACTCGGCCGACGCCCGGGACTTCTTCCGCGACTTGTACAGCGCGGCCGACGACTGCACATAGGAGACGCGGCGCTGCTCGCCGTACCAGGCCCGGGTGCGCTCCTCCAGCGCCTTGTTGTATACGAGGCGGACGCAGCCGAACGTGCGGGACAGCTCGCCTGCCTGCTCGTCGGTGGGGTAGAAGCGGTACTTGAACGCCCGCTTGACCTGCAGCGTCATGCCTCACATCGTATCAACTCCCCTGTGAGTGAAGGGTGTTGTCCGGTGGTCGGTGGACGCCGGTCCGCCCTGGCGGCGAACCGGCCACCCGTGCCTTGCTCCGCAGGAGCTTCGTTTCCTCCTCCGGCTGAGGCCGGGGGCATCCACGAAGGAAGGCCCTGATGACAGCGCAAGCCGGCCGCACCCCGACCGACGAGGAACTCGCGCGCGAACTGCCCGGCGACTTCACCAGCCACCACGCCGACGTCAACGGCACCCGGCTGCACTACGTCACCGGCGGCAGCGGCGATGCGCTGGTGCTGCTGCCCGGCTACCCGCAGACCTGGTGGGCCTGGCACAAGGTGCTGCCCGACCTGGCGCGGCACTTCACCGTCATCGCGGCCGACCTGCGCGGCATGGGCGGATCCGCCCGGCCCGCCGACGGCTACGACAAGAAGACGATGGCCGCCGACATCCACGCGCTGATCCGCCACCTCGGCCACCACGACGTCCACATCGCCGGCCACGACATGGGCGCCATGGTCGCCTTCGCCTTCGCCGCCAACCACCCCGAAGCCACCCGCAAGGTCGCGATCCTGGACACCGCACACCCCGACGACAGCTACTACGACCTGCGGCTGATCGCCCGCCCGGGCACCGGCATCACCCGCTGGTGGTGGGCGTTCAACCAGGTCCAGCACCTGCCCCAGGTGCTGTACGCCGGCCGTATGCGCCAGGTCATCGACTGGCTGTTCACCCACGCCCTGGACGACCAGTCGCTGATCGGCGACCGCGACCGCGCCGTCTACGCCGCCGCCTACGACAGCCCCGACGGCATCCGCGCCGCCTGCGCCTGGTACCAGGCCTACCACCAGGACATCGCGGACCTGAAGACCTACCCCAAGATCACCGCGCCCCTGCTGGGCATCGGCTCCCGCTTCTCCCACGACCACTTCCGCACCACGCTGCCCACGCTGGCCGACGACGTGCGCGTGGAACGGGTCAAGCAGTCGGTGCACTACTTCCCCGAGGAAGAACCCGAGCTCATCACCCACCACCTCCTGGACTTCTTCCGCCAACCACCGACCACTGACCGCCAACCACTGACCGCCAACCACTGACCACTGACCCGGTTCTGACCCGACTGACCACAGCCGACCTGGCAACCGCCCGCCTGCGGCGGCCAGTTGCGTGAAGGAGTACGACATGCCAAAGGGCGCGATCATCGTCGGCGCCGGGCCGGTCGGGCTGATGCTCGCCGGCGAACTGCGCCTGGGCGGCGCCGACGTCACCGTGCTGGAGAAACTGCCCGCCCCCAGCGGCGAATCCCGCGGCGTGGGCTTCACCCGCCGCGCCGCCGAAGTCTTCGACCAGCGCGGCCTGCTCGCCCGCTTCGGCGACGTCGAATGGGCCCAGGGCCACTTCGGCGGCGTACGCATCGACTTCTCCCAGCTGGAGGACAACCACTTCAGCGTGCGCGGCATCCCGCAGTACCGCACCGAACAGATCCTGTGCGAGTGGCTCGACGAACTCGGTGTCGACATCCGCCGCTCGCACGAGGTCCTCGGCCACCACGAGAGCGACGACGGCGTCGTCGTCGACTACCAGGGCCCCGACGGACCCGGCCGGCTCGCCGCCCAGTACCTCGTGGGCTGCGACGGCGCCCGCAGCCTGGTGCGCCGGATGGCCGGCATCGACTTCCCCGGCTGGGAGGCCACCCGCGGGATGTACATGGCCGACCTGGTGAACACCGACATCCCCCACCGGCCCATCGGCGAACGCGTCCCCGGCGGCATGGTGATGTCCTTCAACCTCCAGAACGGTGTCACCCGCATCGTCATCCACAACGAGTCCCTGCGCCCGCCCGAGGACAAGAGCGGCCTGACCTTCTCCGTGATCGCCGACGCCTGGCAGGAGATGACCGGCGAGAGCATCCACGACGCCGAAGTGCGCTGGATCAGCTCCTTCACCGACACCACCCGCCAGGCCGCCCGGTACCGCAAGGGCCGCGTCCTCCTCGCCGGCGACGCCACCCACATCCACATGCCCGCCGGAGCCCAGGGCATGAGCGTGGGCGTACAGGACGCCGCCAACCTCGGCTTCAAACTCGCCGCCGTCATCAACGGCCGCGCCCCCGAAGAACTCCTGGACACCTACCACACCGAACGCCACCCCGTCGGCCGGCTCTTGATGCGCAACACCCGCGCCCAGACCAAGCTCTACCTCAGCGGCGAGGACATGCAGCCGCTGCGCGCCGTCATGCAGGAACTCGTCGCCGACCCCGACGTCGCCCGCCACCTCGCCGGACAGGTCAGCGGCCTCGACATCCGCTACGACATGGGCGCCGGCTCCCACCCCCGCCTCGGCCTGAGACTGCGCCCCGACCTGCCGCTCAAACACGCCAACGGCAACCCCGGCCGCGTCGCCGACCTGCTGCACACCGCCCGCGGCGTCCTGATCGTCACCTCCGCCGCCCACGACGGCGAAACCCTGCGCACCACCGCCGCACCCTGGGCCGACCGGGTCGACGTCGTCACGGCCGACTTCGACGGCGACGGCCATCCGGACACCCCGCACGCCCTGCTGGTGCGCCCCGACGGGCACATCGCCTGGGCCGCACCCGACGAGGCGGACCTCGCGCAGGCGCTCAGGCGCTGGTTCGGGGCCGCTTGAGGACCGATCCACAGGGCCGCCCCGGGCAGCCGGGCGGCCCTAGGGTCGAAGGCGCCCCAGGGCGCCACCCGGGAGGCGGCGGCAGGGACCTGGACGCGGCGCACACGCGCCCCCGGCCGCCGCCTCCCGCCCGCCGTGCCGGACCGGCGAAGACCCGGACACCGGCGGTGCGCACGCCGCGCGGGGCACCAGGACGCGCGAGCCGAAAGGCACCACATGAGCACACGACCGCTGCACGTCGCCGTCATCGGAGCAGGCATCGGCGGACTGACCACCGCGATAGTCCTGCGCCGCCTGGGCATCGGCGTCGACGTCTACGAACAGGCGCCCGCGCTGGGCGAGATCGGCGCCGGCATCCACCTCGCCCCCAACGGCAGCCGGCTGCTGGCCCGCCTCGGCCTCGGCACCCCACTGCACGCCGCAGCCGTACAGCCCGCGGCGATGGAGGTACGGGCCCTCGACACCGGCGCCGTCCTCGTGCGCCAGCCGATGGGCAAGCTGTGGGCGGACCGGTTCGACGGCCCCCACTACACCCTGCACCGGGCCGACCTGCACGCCCTGCTCGCCGCCCAGGTGCCCGCCGCCCACATCCACCTCGGCAGGCGCGCGGTCGCCGTCACCGAGGACCCCGGCGGCGTGACGATCGGCTTCGCCGACGGTGCCGCCTGCCGCGCGGACGTGGTCGTCGGCGCGGACGGCGTGCACTCCGTGCTGCGCCGCGCGCTCGCCGGCCCCGAGCGGCCGGTGTTCTCCGGCAGCGCCGCGATCCGGGCCGTCGTCCCCGCCGGCGACGTCACCGGCCTGCCCGCAGGCACCCTGCTCACCTGGACCGGTCCGGCCGGACGGCTGCTGGCCCACCCCGTGCGCTCCCACCGGGCCTGGGCGTTCGTCGCCGTCGTCCCCGACGGGGACGCGTCCGGCGACTCCTGGAGCCGCCCCGCCGACCTGACCGCGCTGCGGGCCGCGTTCGCCGGCGCCGAACCGGCCGCCCGCACCCTCCTCGAGGCCGCCACCGAAGCCGGGCACTGGAGCCTGTACGACCGCGAACCCCTGCCGCGCTGGAGCACCGCCCGCACCACCCTGCTGGGCGACGCCGCCCACCCGATGCTGCCCCACCACGGCCAGGGCGCCAGCCAGGCCGTGGAGGACGCCGTGGCCCTGGCCGCCTGCCTCGCCCGAAGCGGCGACGGCCCGAACGCGCCCGCCGCCGCCCTCGCCCGCTACGAGAACCTGCGCCTCGCGCACACCAGCCGCGTACGCCAAAGCTCCCTCGGCGGCGGCTCCGAGCGCCTGTCCACCCCGCCGAGCGCGCCGGACGCCCCGCGCGGAGGCGTCCAGCAGCTGGTCCGGGACGTCGCCCTGGCGCAGTCCTACGACGTGGAGGCGGACCTGGCCGCACGGGTGTGACCCCGCGCGGGGCCCACGGCGCGGGCGGCGTCGACGAAGGCCCTGAACAACCCCGCCGTGTCCTCGCCCAGTTCGGCGTGCGCCTGCAGGCCCACCACGAACCGGGCGGAAGGATCCTCGACGACCTCGACGAGCCCGTCCTCGGCCCAGCCGGTGGCCACCAGTCCCGCGCCCAGCACGTCGACGGACTGGTGGTGATGGCAGTACACGGCAGCCGACGCTCCCATCACCTGCCCGGCGAGCGAGCCCGGCGCGAGACGCACGGTGCGCCGGTCGTAGCGGCCGGGCATCTTCGGCGAGTGCCGCGGATGGTGCTCGTGCAGGGTGCCGCCGCGGGAGACCGAGATCAGCTGCAGGCCCCGGCAGACCCCCAGCACCGGGATGCCCCGCCGCTCGGCCACGGCCAGCGCCCGCAGCTCCGCCTCGTCACGCACCGGGTCCGGCGCCAGGGCGTACGGCCCCGGCACCGCGCCGTAACGGGCGGGCTCGATGTCCTGCCCCCCGCTCATCAGCAGCGCGTCGACCCGCTCCATCACCTCCTCGACGGCGTCGGGCAACGGCGGCAGCAGCACCGGCGAGCCGCCCGCACCGGTCACCTTCTCCAGATAGGCCAGGGGCAGGACGGCCGCGGGCACGTCCTTCCAGATGGTCCAGCTGAGCATGCTCGTATCGGCCGTGACGGCCACCACCGGTCCGCTCATGGGCAATGCACATCCTTCACTGAGTCGACGTCCCCACAGGCAGCCCACCGCACGCCCCTGGACCCTCACTCGCGCACCGCCGCACACCCCCGACGGCCCACCGGCCTCACCGTGCCCCCGCCCGCCCGCGCACCCCGCCCGCCCCGCGTGGCGCCCCAAGGAGCAGCGCCGCGACAGCACCCGCCACCAGCAGCGCCACCACCGCCCACAACGCGACGGTGAACCCGTGCACGGCGGCCTCGGCCCGCGCCCCCCGCGACGGCGTCCCGGCCAGCCGATCGGCCGCCGCGGACGCCGCCACGGTGTTCAGCACAGCCGTACCCACCGACCCGCCGACCTGCTGCGCGGCGGTGAACACCGCGGACGCCGCCCCCGAGTCCGCGGGCGCCACCCCGCCGTCGCCACCGTCATCGCCGTCATCGCCGCACCGCCCAGCCCCAACCCGCACAGCACCAGCGCCGGCAGCACCACCGCCGCGTACGAGGAGCCGGTGCCCACCCGCGTCAGCAGCAGCGCCCCGGCCGCCGCCACCAGCAACGCCGGCGTGACCAAGGACCGCGCCGACGACCGCGGAGCCAGCCGTGCCGCGAGCGTCACCCCGGCCGTCATCCCCACCGTCAGCGGCAGGAACGCCACACCCGCGGCGACCGCCGAGAACCCGAGGACCACCTGCAGGTAGTACGTCACGAACAGCAGCACCGCGAACGTGCCGATCTGCCCCAGCGCCGCGATCCCGAGCGCACCCGCCCGCACCCGCTCACGCACGACACGCAGCGGCAGCAGCGGATCACGCACCCGGCCCTGATGCGCGGCGAACACCACGAGCAGCACCACCGCCGCAGCCAGCACCCCAGCACCGACGTGTCGGCCCAGCCCCGCCCCTCGGCCGCGCTGAAGCCGTACACGGCCGCCGTCACCCCGCCGCAGCCCCACAACGCCCCCACCACGTCCAGCCGCGCCCCACCCGGGCCCCGCTCGTCCCCGCGCAGCACCCGCAGCCCGCCACCGATCGCGACCAGGGCGACCGGCACGTTGACGTACATGCACCACCGCCAGCCCAGGTACTCGGTGAGCAGTCCACCGAGGATCAGCCCGGCGGCCGAGCCGACACCGGAGACCGTCCCGAACACCGCGAACGCCCGGCCCCTCTCCCGGGGGTCGGTGAACATCGTCACCACCAGCGACAGGGCGGTCGGCATCAGCAGCGCGGCGAACGCCCCCTGCCCGGCCCGCGCCGCGAACAGCATCACCGGAGTCGTCGCGGCACCCCCCACGGCGGAGGCGACGCTGAAGCCCAGCAGTCCGACGACGAACGCCCGCTTGCGTCCCACCAGGTCCACGACGCGCCCGCCGAGCAGCAACAGCCCGCCCAGCGCCAGGGAGTAGGCGGTGATCACCCACTGTCTGCCGCCGTCCCCCATGCCCAGATCGGCCTGCGCCGAGGGCAGCGCGATGTTCACGATCGTGCCGTCCAGCAGCACGGTCAGCTGGGCCAGGGCGACGACCGCCAGCGCCCACCAGCGCAACGGATCGGGCCCGGCCGCCCGCGTGCCGGACGGCCCCGGCACGGAGACGGTGTCCGGCCGGGTGGGAGGTGTGGTCGTCATGACGGGTGTCCTTCGCGGCGGCGGTCGGGCGTAACACGACTGCCGACAACCGATCACGCCGCACTGGACACCTTCTTGAGCTGGGCTCAAGCCCCGCACACGAGGCTTGCGTCGGCCCTCGACCCGCACAGCCGCCGAAGCCCGTGTGCGCGGGCGCCGGACCGGCCGTCCGGGCGTGAGGACAGGCTCAAGTCACTCTCGAGCCGTTCTGTGCCGGGGGCCTGTGTACTTTCCGAGACCCGTCTTCGGGCCACAGGGTTCCACGCCACGTTCGTGACCTTGTCACCGACGAACGGGAGTTACGGCACACCCGGCGGCTCCTTCGTCCAGGACCGCTTCCGACGACCCGATCCTGCACAGTTGAGGAGTTCACAATGGCTGCCCCCGACTCAACCACGAGCCGACCAGGCCTCGGGGCGGGATTCAACCCCGGGGCGATCCTGGCCTTCGTGTGCATGGGCCAGTTCATGGTCTTCACCGACGTGTCGATCGTGAACCTCGCTCTGCCGTCGATCCAGAGCGGGCTCGACATGTCCGATGTCAGTCTGAACTACATCGTCACCGCCTACGCGACGGTTCTCGGCGGTTTCCTCCTGCTCGGCGGACGCCTCGCCGACACCTTCGGCCGCCGCCGGATGATCCAGATCGGTTTCACGATCTTCGCGCTGGCGTCGCTGACCTCCGGTCTCGCCGAGAGCGGCGACGTACTGATCATCTCCCGCGCGGTCCAGGGCCTGGGAGCCGCCATGATCACCCCGGCGGCGCTGGCGATCCTGACCAACACCTTCACCGAGGGCCCCGAGCGCAACAAGGCCCTGGGCCTGTGGGGATCCCTCTCCGGCATCGCCTCCATCCTCGGCGTCATCCTCGGCGGCGTGCTGGCCGACGCGGCCAGCTGGCGGTGGATCTTCTGGATCAACGTGCCGATCGGCCTGGGCGCCGCCCTGCTCGCGCCGCGCATCATCCCCGAGAGCAAGGCCGAGACCCGCGGCCAGTTCGACACCTTCGGCGCCGCCACCCTCACCGGCGGCCTGCTGCTGCTGATCTTCACGCTCGGCGAGGCCACCACCGTCGGCTGGGACAGCCTGCGCACCATCGGCTCGCTCGTCGCCGTGGCCGCCCTGCTCGCCGCCTTCCTCGTCATCGAGTCCAAGGTCAAGTCCCCGATGATGCCGCTGAAGTTCTTCCGCCTGAAGACCATGCGCACCGCCAACCTCTCCGCGGTGCTGGTCTTCGGCACCTTCAGCGCCCTGTTCTTCTTCGCCAGCCTCTTCATGCAGGACGTCTTCGGCTACTCCCCGCTCAAGGCGGGCTTCGCCTATGTGCCGCTGGCCGTGTCCGTGGCCGTCGGCGCCGGTATCGCCTCCGGCCTGGTCAACAAGGTCGCCGCACGCGCCGTGGTGATGCTGGGCCTGGCCCTGACGGTCACCGGCCTGCTGCTGCTGGTGCGCGCCCCGGCCGACGGCCACTACGCGGTGGACCTGCTGGCCCCGTTCATCCTGCTGGGCCTGGGCTGCGGCATGGTCTTCGTGACCCTGCAGATCGCCGCGTTCGTCGGCGTCTCCGGCGAGGAGGCGGGCGTCGGCGCCGGCATGATCAACACCAGCCAGGAGGCCGGCGGCGCACTCGGTCTCGCCGTCATCGCCACCATCGCCTACAACGGCATGGGCGCAAGGCTCGCCTCCGCCAACGGCGACCCCGGCCTGGTCACCAAGGCCTACGAGACCGCCAACCACCATGCCTTCCTGTCGGCCGCGGTCCTCGGTTTCGTCGCCCTGCTCGTCGTCACCTTCCTGATGCCGCGCGGCCAGAAGCCGGCGAACTCCACCACCCCCGAGCCCGCCGAGGCCGCCGCGGAGGCGGCACCGGCCGCCGCCGTCCTCGCCACCGACAGCCGCCACTGACGCCCCGCCCCCTCCGGCCCCGCCGCCTCCCTCCAGGAGCGGCGGGGCCCCTTCATACCTGGACCACGCCGCCCGGAAGAGAAGTCCGGCCGGCCGTGCCAACCAAGTCCGGCGGGCGGAAAAGAAGTCCGGCCGGACACGGAAGCCGCGAGCGAAGCGGCTCCGTGCCCGGCCGGACACGAACGGACGGGGACGGTCAGCCGGCCAGCGACTGCGCGGGCTGACGGGTGGTCGGCATCAGCCGGTGCCACAGGTTGTTGAAGCCGATCGCCAGCAACAGACCGGCGAGCTCCTGCTCGTTGTAGTGCTTGGCGGCCTCGGCCCACACGTCGTCCGACACCGGGTCGGGGCCGGCCAGACGGGTCGCCTCCTCGGCCAGGGCCAGCGCCGCACGCTCGGCGTCCGTGAAGAACGGCGCGTCGCGCCAGGCTGCCACGGTGTTCACACGCTCGTCGCTCTCACCGGCAGCCTTCAGGTCGAAGGCGTGCTTGTTCACGTTCCAGCTGGAGCCGTTGATCTGGCTGGCCCGCAGGTAGACGAGGTGGAGCGTCGTCTCCGGCAGCCCGGTCTTGTTCACGGCCCCCGCCACTCCCATCAGCGCCGGAAGGACGTCCGGGCCGGCGGTGATGGCGGGATTCGGGATACGGGCGGTCATGGTTCCTCCAAAATTCACAGGGTGCCTGCTGCTCCGCACCGACGAGCCGGACCACGACGAGTGACGGCGGCGCCCGCGGGGCACATGCCGCCCAACCCCTGCGGCACGTGCCCCGGCGTCGCCCCCTTCCGGCCTGCGTCCGCAGGAGACCGAGAACCACCATGCCCTACCTCCCGCACCCCGACGGCCCACCCGGAGTGCCCCTCCACCAGCAGGAAAGCGGTCCTCGAGCCGGCCTTGAGCGAGCCGTCAGGCAACCAGCCCCAACGCCTGCAGCCGCTCCGGGTCGGTCAGGACGTCCATCGCCGCGATACGCCCGCCCCGGACCGTGAACGACAGCACCGAGATCGCCCGCCCGCCGGCGAACGACACCACCCCGGGCGATCCGTTGACCAGCACGACACGGGCGTCCTGGGCGAACCTGGCGAACTCCACCGCCTGCGAGGCGACATCTGCCGCCCCGCGCCGCAGCAGACTCGCCACCTGCCCGCCCCCGTCCGAACAGGCCACCACATCCGGGTCGAGGATCGCCATCAGCGCCTCGAAGTCACCCCCGCGCGACGCGTTCAAGAACGCGTCCACCACCTCACGCTTGCGCACCGTGTCCGTGTCGGCGGCCGGGGCGGCCCCCTGCACCCGCCGCCGCGCCCGGCTGGCGAGCTGCCGGGTCGCGGCCGGCGTGCGCCCCAGCACGGACGCGATGTCCTCGAAGGGCACGTCGAACATGTCGTGCAGCACGAACGCCAGCCGCTCCGCCGGCGACAGCGTCTCCAGGACGACCATCAGCGCGATCCCGACCGAATCCGCGACCATGATCTCCTGCTCCGGATCGACCGCCCCGAGCCCGCTGATCACCGGATCGGGCAGCCGCACCCGGCCGTCCTGCTCGGGCAGCGGATCCTCCCGCCGCGCCGCACGGGAGCGCAGGATGTCCAGGCAGACCCGCCCCACCACGGTCGTCAGCCACGCGGCGAGATTCCTCACCTCGCCGACGTCGCTGCGGCTGAGCTTGAGCCACGTCTCCTGAACGGCGTCCTCCGCCTCGGAGATCGTCCCCAGCATCCGGTAGGCCACCGACCGCAGCCGGACCCGCTCGGCCTCGAACCGCTCGGCCAGAACTTTCTCTTCCCGCACTGTCACACCCTCGCGTCGGCGTCCGTCGTACTGGTGAGGGACGCTAACCGATGCAAAGGACAGCCGAGATGAACGCTCGTATGAAGAACCCCGCCGTGGTACTGCCGGACGCCATGAAGGGCATCCAGAACATCTACAAGGCCATGTACCAGGGCGGAGTCTCCCCGCAGCTGCTGGAACTGGTCCACCTGCGCGCCAGCCAGATCAACGCCTGCAGCGCCTGCCTGTACGCGGGCGTGGAGGGCGCGAAGAAGCACGGAGAGACCGACGAGCGCCTGCACGCGGTCGCGGCCTGGCGCGAGGCCCCCTTCTTCACCGAGGAGGAGCGCGCGGCACTGGAACTCACCGAGGCCGCCACCCGCATCGCCGACCGCTCCGGAAAGGCGGTCCCCGACACCATCTGGGACCAGGCGGCCGACCACTTCAACGAGGAACAGCTCTCCGCGATCATCCTCATGATCGGCCTGACCAACTTCTTCAACCGCATCAACACCACCATCGAGGAGCCCGCGGGCGCCTCCTGGGGCTGACACCTGCCTCCCGACTGCCGCGGGGGAGTGCCGGAACGGCACTCCCCCGCGGCATCACCTCGGCTCGGAGCGCTGCGCCGGCGGGCCGCGGAGCGCTCCGAGCGAGCCGGTCAGTACGGGCAGGTGTCCATCCAGCGCGTGACCAGGGCTGTGTTGTTCTTGTCGGCGTCACGCACGGGACCGCACAGGAACGGGCTGAAACGGGTGTCGGCACGCAGCCAGAGGCTGAGGAACGACACGATCCACTTGCCCTGCTTGGCCTTGTTGCCGTAGCCCGTCATCGGGCACAGATGGTCGCCCGGAACCTCGATGTAGAACCTCTCGGCCCCGGACATGGAGTTGTACCAGGGCACCGCGTAGTCGTTGCCGTGGGCGACAGGGTCGCTTTGACAGGTCAGGAAGAACGTGGGCTCGGTGACTGCGGAGAAGTTCGCGTTCGGGTAGTACGGGGCCGTGGGCACGCCCGCCCTGAAGCGCGCGTCGTCCCGGAGGGCCGCCATGACGCCACCGCCGCCCATCGAGTGACCGACCGCGCCGAGCGTGCCGTTGACCTTCCCGGATATCGGGTTGCCGGCGACGTTGCCGAGCGCGAGCAACTGGGTACCGGCGGCCGTGATCTGGCGGCCGCGCGACTCGGGATTGTCGGTCAGTGTGTTGGTGCCGACGTTGATGACGACGAAGCCCCAGGAGGCGAGGCGGGGCGCGAGCCACTGCAGGTTCTGCTGGGTGCCCTGATAGCCCGGCATCAGTACCACGCCCGGGTAGGAGCCACTGCTCGTGGGATACGTGACCGTGCCGGAGCCGTACCCGCTCGGGCTGGGAACGGTGTAGGTGGCGGTGGTCAGCGGCCCGCCCGCGGCCTCCAGCAAAGCGGTCGTCGGGTCCGGGATCTCGTTGCCCGGAGGGGTGCCCTCACCGGAGCCGTACACCTGGAACTCCCACAGCGAGTAGCCGTAGGCGGTGCCGCGCTGGGTGCCGTGGAAGCGGACGTAGCGGCCGTTGCCGTTCACGTCGAGGCTCTGCACGCCGCCGGTGCCGGTCGTGGTCGAGTAGACGGTGCTCCAGGCGGTGCCGTTGTCGGAGGTCTGGATCTGGAACGCGCGGGCGTACGCGGCCTCCCAGCGCAGCACCACGCGGCTGATGGTGGCGGTGGCGCCCAGATCGACTGCCAGCCACTGCGGATCGCCGAACGTGCTCGACCAGCGCGTTGCGGTGTTGCCGTCCACCGCCGCCGACGCGGAAGTGGACGCGTTCTCGGTGGAGGAGGAGGTCGCGGGTCTGCCCTGGGACAGCAGGTCGGCGGCGGCGGCCGGCGGGGCGGCCGCTGTCAGCACAGTCAGCGCCAGAGCGATGACGGTCGCCAGGCAGATCAGTGCCGTCATGGCACGGGGGCGGGCCGGTAACTGCACGGTCGTGCGGGTGGAACGACGTGATGGACGCATTGCTTTACCTCCGGATAGCGGTGGGAGCGCGGTAACCGGACAGCGGGGTGCGCCCGCGCTGTGAGGGCTGTTCGGATTCGCCGGGAGACGATGTCTCACAGTGCGGAAGGGAAGGGAAGGGGCGCCGCGTGCGGCGGCTACCGGGACTGTGCGAAGAGCCAGTCGATGACCACGTCGTTCTCGTACGTCTGGGCCCATGACAGGTGTGGGTTCACCGGTGTCGTTCCGGCCGTGTAGCTCGTGAACAGGACGTGACTGCGCGTGGCCCGGGCCTGCCGTAGGAGCGCCCGGGACCGGGCCTCGAACTGTGCCTTCGGCAGATCGTTGGCCCACTGCCCACGGGTGACGCGAGCACCGGCGCTCTCCAGGGCGTTCATCAGGGTCCAGGTGCCGGGCTTGCCGAACCGGCCCTCCCGGTAGGGGACGACCGGGTCGTCGACGGAGTGGTCGGCCCACATCGGGATGTGCGTGATCCGGTCCATGGCGGCGCTCTCGCCCCAGCCGGCCGTGGGCAGGGCGGCCGCGAACACGTCGGGCCGCTTCGCCAGCAGGCTGTAGATACCGCGCCCGCCCGAGGACAGGCCGACGAGATAGAGCCGGGCTGTGTCCACGTTGCGGGCGTGCTCGCTCACGAAGGTGTCGATGAGTTCGATCAGAGCGGCCTGGACCTTGGCATCGGTCCAGTCCGTGCCGTCGGGTCCGTCCATGGGACGGGGCAGGGGGATCTGCGGAGAGAGGACGAACGCGGGGTCGCGGCGCTGGCGTTCCGGTTTGGCGAACGTGACCGCGATCCGGTTGGAGGTGAGCTGGGTCATGTTGTTGTCCGCGACTTCGCCGCCGCCGTGCAGGGTGACGACGAGCGGGTACCGCTTGCGCGTGTGCGGGTTCCGCAGGAATCCCTCGGGCCGGTACAGCCGGAAGTCCAGTTCGAAACCTGCCAGGTCGGTGAAGGAACCGGCGGCGAAGTCGTCGACGACGGCAGTGATGACGTCGTCGTTCCGGCTCGCGAACGGGCCGGCCCTGAGCACGGGTTCGCCTTCGGGGGTGCGCACGTCCGCCACTTGTCTGACGCAGTAGGCGCGGTCGAGCGGAAGGGGGTCGGTGCCGGCGGCCCGTGCGTTGGGGTCGTTCGGATCGAGTTCGATGATCAGGCGGTCCCCTCGTCGTCCGGGGTGGGAGCGGTCGTCGACTTCGGCGGAGGTGCTGGAGTAGATGCGGGTCACCGTGCGAGCCGCCGTTTGTCCGCCCACGGTGGCCCGCACCTGGAAGGCGGTGGGCGGGACCGTTCCGCCGCGTAGGTCGATGCGATGCGCGTACTGGATGGCGACGGCCGTCACCAGCCAGTTGTTCCTCGGCGTCACGTGCGTCAGGAGGTCCGTCCGCAGGACCGGATTCGCTCCGGAGGCCGCTTGCCGTCCTTCGGAGGGGGCTGTCGTGGCGTCGGCGGCCGCAGCGGTCGCCGTGCTCACCGCCGGCGCCGCGACCGCACCTGCGGTGACGGCGAGCACCGTACGTCTGGGGATCGATCTCATAGGTCCTCGTCTCGGTCGGTGGGGCACCCGGACCGGGTGCCGTGCGGGTGGATCCGGTCGACCGGCTCCCGACGTGCGGGAGCCGGGCGGCACTTCGGGGGCCATGACGCGGCATGTGCGGTGGCTGCCGGGCGTCCGCGGAGGGGACTCCGCTCGGGCCCGGGCCACCGGTCGCACCCGGGCACGGGACACGGTCACAGCGGGAAGGCTCCGGTCAGCAGGGCGCCGGCGGTCATGACGAGGGTGGTGGCGAAGGCCCAGCGGAAGATGAAGCGCTGGTGCTCTCCGAGCGACACACCGCTCATGCCGACCAGGATGAACGTGGACGCGGTGAGCGGACTGAGCGGGAAGCCCGTGGTCATCTGGCCGAGAATGGCGGCGCGGGCGACCTGGGCCGGCTCCGTGCCGAACCCGCTCGCGGTCTCGGCCAGTACGGGCAGAACCCCGAAGTAGTAGGCGTCCGGGGTGAAGACAAGACTCAACGGCATGCCGGTGAGGGCCACCGCGACGGGCAGATGCGACCCGAAGGAGTCGGGGACGACCGAGACGAGCGCCTCGGCCATCTCGTCGATCATCCTGGTGCCGGTGAGGATCCCGGTGAGGACGCCGGCCGCGAAGATCATCGTGGTGACCAGGACCACGCTCCTGGCGTGCTTGTCGAGCAGCGCCTGTTGCTGTTCCCAGGAGGGGTGGTTGACCAGCAGCGCGATGGCGAACCCGAGGACGAACAGCACCGGAAGCGGCATCACTTCCAGGATCAGGCAGACCACGAGGGCGACGGTGAGCAGGAGATTGAAGACGGTCAGCCAGGTCCGCGGCGGCGGGGGGACCCGGACGGTGCCGGGCCCGTCGCCCGGGGACCGGAGGGGCCGGAGGGGGACGGACCTGCCCGTCGGCCGTCGGGGAGTGGCCCGCAGACTCGACTCGGCAGACTCGGCAGACTCGGCAGACGCCGAAGAGGCAGGTTCGCGGTCGCACCCCTCGCCCTCGCCCTCACCCGTGCGCACGTCCGGGGCCGGACCTCCCGGGGACAGCGCACCGAGACGGTTGCGCTCCCGGCGGCCGAGCAGATACGAGGCCACCAGCACCCAGGCCACGCCGAAACCCATGGCAGGCAGCACGGGGTTGAAGACCTCGGAACTGTCCAGCTTCAGCGCGGCCATGGCGCGTACCGTCGGGCCGCCCCAGGGGACCATGTTCATCACGCCCGCGCCCAGGCAGACCACTCCGGACAGCACCAGGGGGTTCATACCGAGCCTCTGGTAGACCGGCAGCAGTGCGGAGACGGTGATGAGGAAGGTGGAGGCACCGTCTCCGTCCAGGGCCACGCACAGCGTGAGAACGGCCGTGGCGACGGTGATCCGTAACGGGTCGCCACGCGCCACGCGCAACAGAGCGCGGATCAGGGGGTCGAAGAGCCCGGCGTCCACCATCAGGCTGAAGTACAGGACCGCGAAGGCGATCATGATGCCGGTGGGAGCCACCCTGGACAGCCCACCGAGAATCAACTCGCCCAGATCGCCCGCGAATCCGCCGATGAGCGCCGCCAGCACCGGAAGCAGGATCAGAGCGACCAGCACCGAGGCGCGCCTGGTCATGGTGAGCAGCAGGAGGACGGCGATCGTGGCGAAGCCCAGGGCTGCCGGCATGGCGGCGCTCGCTTTCTCGGGGACGGCCCTCGGCGGCGGCGGGCTGGAGCTGGGCGGAGGGAGCAGACCGAGGCGTTACGCGAGAGTTTCGGAGCAGCGGCGGATCGGTGTCCAGCATCAAACCGAGATCTGTCCATGCGTTAAGCGCATCAATCCGAGCCGGGGCGCCTATGCTCGGCGGCCATGGAGGCCACCACCTTGCGTCAACTGGCGGCGTACGCGGCCGTCGCCCGGGCCGCGAGCTTCACCGCGGCCGCCGCGCAGATGCACGTGTCCCAGTCCTCGCTCAGCCGCGCGGTCGCGGACCTGGAGCGGCAGCTCGGCGTCCGACTCCTGGAACGGGACACCCGCAACGTGCAGTTGACCGCGGCGGGTGTCGAGGCCCTGCGTGTGGCCGAGCAGATCGTCACCGCTCACCGGGCGGGCATGCAGGAGCTCAGGCGATACCTGCTCGGCGAGTCGGGAACGGTCGCGGTGGCCACCCTTGCCTCCGTCGCGGCGGTGCTCCTGCCACAGGTGATCTCCGACTTCCGCGAGCGGCGGCCCCAGGTGGCGGTACGCCTCCTCGACGGCCTGGAGCGGCCGGTACTGGAGCGGGTCCTGTCCGGTGACGCCGACTTCGCGATCACCACCGTCGCCAGCCCGCCGGAGCAGCTGGAGCACCGCCCCCTGGTCAGGGACCGCTTCGTCGCGGTGCTGCCGGAAGGCCACCCGCTCGCCGACCGCCAGGAGATCGCCTGGGAGGACCTGGCCCGTCAGCCGTTCCTGGCCGTCGGGCGCGACTCGAGCGTGCGGCGGCTCACGGACGCGGCGTTCGCCCAGATCGACGCGCGTGCGCAACCGGCGGCCGAGGCGGGCGGTATCGCGACCGTGGGGGGACTGGTGACCGCCGGCCTCGGAGTGTCGGCGATGCCCGCCCTGGTGCTCCCGCTGATGGGGGCCGGGCCCGTCGTCTGCCGTCCTCTGGTGGACCCTGTGGTGGACCGGCGCCTGGACATCGCGCTGCGCGCTCGGCGAACGCTCCCGGCCGTCACGCAGCGGTTCCTTCAGACGCTCGAAGAGTTCCGCCTCCAGGGGCGCCCGCTCCCGCCCGGGGTTTCGTGGGCGTGAGACCACTGACCGACCACCCCTCGATTCATGCGTTTGTTGCATTGATTCATGGCCTTCTGTTGCTCGACAGGCATTTCTGCGCTCCGGCAGTCTGAAGACAACGGCGACGGCCGTGCCGCACCGACGCGGACGACGCTGTGGGGGACCCACGCGCAACGGCCATGGCAAGGGAGCTGAAGCGGTGTCGGACGACGAGCGCAACACCACCGGAAGCGGGCAGTTGCACGGCCTGAAAGTGGTCGAGTTCGCCCATGTGGTGGCCGGTCCGCTGGCGGGCTCGATGCTCGCCGACCAAGGGGCCGACGTCGTACACGTCGAGCCCCCCGGCGCCGGAGACGCGGCCCGCGCCATGGGGCCCCAACGCGACGGCGTCCCCCTGTGGTTCAAGGTCGCCGGCCGCAACAAACGCTCGGTCACCCTCGATCTGCACCACGAGGCCGGCCGGCTCCTCGCCCACCGGCTCGTCGCCTGGGCGGACGTCGTCATCGTCACCCTGCGCGCCGGACGCCTGCGCAGCTGGGAACTCGACTGGGACTCCGTGCACCGGATCAATCCCCGGGCCGTGCTGCTGCAGATCTCCGGCTTCGGCGCCACCTCGTCACAGGCGGACGCCCCCGGCTTCGGCAAGGTGGGCGAGGCACGCAGCGGAGCCGTGCACCTGACCGGCTTTCCCGACGGCCCGCCCGTGCACACCGGCTTCTCGCACGGCGACGCCGTGACCGGCCTGATGGGCGCCTACGCCGTCCTCGCCGCCCTCCACCGCCGCGACCACGACCCCGCCTTCGACGGCGAGTGGATCGACCTCGCTCTCTTCGAGTCCCTGTTCCGTCTGGTCGAATGGCAGGTCATCGTCCACGACCAGTTGGGAGCAGTACCCGAACGCTCCGGCAACCGGCTGGCGGTCGCCCCGGGGGCTGTGATCAACACCTACCGCTCCCACGACGGCGAGTGGATCACGGTGACCTCCGCGACGCTGCGATCGGTCCGCAACATCGCCCGCCTGCTGGGACTTCCCGAGGAGGAGTTCATCACGGCTCGGCAACAGTACGACCGACGCGAACAGTTGGACGAGAACCTGCGGAACTGGGTGGCGCAGCGCGTCACCGGCGAGTGTCTGCAGGAGTTCGCCCGTGCCGAAGTCGTGGCCTCGCGGGTGTTCGACGCCGCGGACATCGCCGCCGACCCCGTGTACGCCGAACGCGAAGACATCGTCACCGTCGACGACCCCGATCTCGGTCCGGTGCGCATGCAGGCGGTGATCCCGCACTTCCGGCAGCGCCCCGGGCGGGTCTGGCGGACAGGGCCCGCCCTCGGGCAGGACAACCACCTGGTCTACGGGCAGTGGCTCGGGCTCGGCGCGGACGAGCTGGCCGACCTGGAGAAGAGCCATGTCATCTGAGGAGTCCTCCACGAGCCCTGCCGAGGCGGACGCGCAAGCGGCCGGCCGGCCGCCGCTGCGCTCCCTGCTCTTCGTCCCCGGCACCAGAACCCACTGGCTGCCCAAGGCCCGGGCGGCGGGCGCCGACGCGGCCATCCTCGACCTGGAGGACGCGGTGCCCGCCGCGGACAAGCACGCCGCCCGCGCACAGGTGGCCGACGCCGTCGCACGGGCCGCCGCCACGCCGGCCGAACAGGCGGGACGGATGGCGCTGTTCGTCCGCGTCAACCCGCTGGACGGCTGGGCGGGGGCCGAGGAACTGCGCGCGGTCGTCACGCCCGGGCTCGCCGGCATCGTGCTGCCCAAGGTCCGCTGCGCCCAGGACGTGAGGCTTGCCGACCGGCTGCTCACCTGGTGCGAACAGGAACAGGGCCTGCCACCGGGACGGCTCGCCCTGGTGCCCCTGCTGGAGACGGCGCGCGGCCTGCGCGAGGCCTACGACATCGCCCGAGCCGCCACGCGCATCGCCTACCTGGGCGCTCTCACCGCCCCCGGCGGCGATGCGGAACGTGCCGTCGGCTACCGCTGGAGCCCTGAGGGAACCGAAACGGCTGCACTGCGCTCCCGGGTTCTGCTGGACGCCAGGGCAGCCGGAGTGCCGTGCCCGGTCAGCGGACTGTGGACGCGCATCGGCGACCTGCCGGGACTACGCGCCTTCGCCGAACAGAACCGCTCCCTCGGCTACGAGGGCATGATGGCGATCCATCCCTCCCATGTCCCCGTGATCAACGAGGTGTTCTCTCCCGGTTTGGCCGAACTCGCCCGCTGCGCAGAGCTGATCGCGGCCGTCGAGGCGGCACAGAGAGAAGGGACCGGCGCCGTGACGTTCCAGGGCGAGATGGTCGACGAGGCCATGGCCCGCACGGCCCGCCTTGTTCTGGAACGACACCGGGCGCAGGTTCGCGTGGCGCGTATGCCGTAGTTGTACCTTGCCGTCGAAGATCTTGCCGTCGCAGGTCGAGGTTGCAGACCTCTTCGCCGTGGGCGCGGTCGGCGTCGAAGCGGGTGTGGAGCGCTTCGCGGTCGAACCACTCGATGCGGGTCCGGTAGCGCTCGAGAGTGTGCAGGATGCTCCTCTCGGCACCGACGCGTTCTCTGCCCGCGACATCCTCAAGAAGCAGACCGCACGCGGCGCCGACCAGATCTGGGAGGCCCGCCCCAAGTGGACCCGCCACCAACTGCCGCCCGGCCGCCATGACGTGACCGCCCTCGACATCAACGGCGCCTACCTCTCCGCCCTCAAGACACACCTCCCCTGGGTGGCTCGAGCACTCCACCCACCCCACCCACGACCGCCGCCGCGCTGAGTCCACCTGATCACCCGCCCGAGTGGCCGCACCAGGCAGTGCTGCCCAACCCGCTCGGCCAGCGGGACGAACCCGGCCCCTGTGGGTCACCGAGCCCACCCTCCGCCTCCTGCTGCGCCTGTCCGGCCCGAAACACCAACTGTGCGAGCCTCCGCAGATCCACCAGTCGTACACCTCCGGCGCCACGGAGAACCTGCTGGAGAAGTTCCGCATCGCGCTCAAGGACGCCCGCGGCACAGCGATCGAACAGGGCGATACGGTGACACTGGAGTACGTGAAGGCCATGTACTCCAAGTTCGTCTCCACGATGGGGGAGTCCAACTACGACCGGGAGCTCTACCGCCCGGACTGGATGCACCTCATCCGCAGCCAGGCCTTCGTCAACCTGTGGCTCAAGGCCCTCAAGGCCCACGACGAGGGCCTGACCGTCGTCCGCGCGATGGGCACCGACGAACTCCACGTCATCGGCGACTGGCGCCGTGTCTTCGCCGAAGGCCGAGGTGTCACCGAGGTCAAGGTCAAAGACACATACACCGCCGGAACCGACGCCGGTGAGCACGCGGGCGAGGGGGGGTAGTGCCGCAGAAGAACATCGACTTCGGGAAGTTCGGCGCCCAAGGCGTCAAAGGTAGCGAAGCCGTCGCCCGCAAACTCGACGAACTCGCCGGCGGCATCGCCACCCCCGTGACCGCCCGACGCGGCTGGATGGCGCGCCTGCACTACCTGACCAAGTCGCCCCAGACCCTGAAAGCCGCACAGGACGCCGGACTCACCGTGCCCCCCCCGGACGCTGAAAGCCTGGCTGGAGGGCAAACGCCGCCCCTCCAAGACCAACCTGGAACGCATCGACCAGGTCTACCGGGCGGTGCGCCGCCACAACGTCGCCCGTTACCTCCTCAAGCGCCTCAACCGCGACGGACGCGGCACCCGGGTGGAGATCCACCCGCTCGACCAGTCCCGAGTGCCGCGGCCACTGCAGCGCGTGGTGGAGCACCGGACGATGAACGTACGCCGCTGGGACCGCATCGTCGGCTCCTGGGCGGCCGGCGACCACCAGAGCCTCGACGCAGCGTGGCAGGACACGATCGTCGACCTCGGCTCGCAGTGGGGCCAGTACGAGTACGTCACCAACGTCGGCTTCGCCGCATAGAGCCCTGCGCCGGTAGGTGGTCTTCGGTACCTGCTGTGATGGCGTACGGTGGGGGACACCGACGCGGGGTGGAGCAGCTCGGTAGCTCGCTGGGCTCATAACCCAGAGGTCGCAGGTTCAAATCCTGTCCCCGCTACTGCCGAAGAGGGCCCGGATCAACACGATCCGGGCCCTCTCACCTTTCCTGGACGATCCCACCCCCAGATTCGGCCGGGCGCCGCCAGCCTGGAAAGTCATGCGCGAGGTACGGGCCCGGAAGGTGCGGGCCCAGACGCTGGCCCGGCTGCGGATCACGCTCGCACAGCTCGACGCCATGGACGACCGGGCCTTCGAGTTCGCGCTGCGTGACCTGCTCCTCCGGGACGGCTGGAACGCGCGACAGGTCGGCCGACAAGGAGACCAGGCCGCAGACGTCATCGGCGAGGACCGCCAACGCGGCAGAATCGTCCTGCAGGCCAAGCACACCACCGTCGCCGGCAAGGTCGGCTCATCAGTGATGTACCAGGTCAAAGGCACCGCAGGCCCCGCGCACGGAGCCGACACCGCAGTCGTGGTCACCAACGGCTCCTTCACCCGGGACGCCAGAGCATGGGGCGAACGCCACCAGGTGCACTGGGTCGACCGGGACCGGCTGCGCCGGTGGGCCGAACATGGCACGCCCCTGTAAGACCTTCTGCGGCTGCCCGCGGCTCGCAAGACGCCCCTGCGCAGGGCCGCATGAAGAAGCGCGCGCGTTCGCGGATTCTTGCGGGGCGAACCGCTGAACCCGTTCCTGTCTCCTGGTTGGGGACAGGAGCAGGGGCGTGTTCGTCCGTGCCTGCGGGGGATGAGGGCTCGTACGCGCCGGACTCTTCGGGGGCCGTATCGTCTTTTTTTGCTCGGCCTGTGACTCTCGACTCTCCTGGTCGACGTCGGTGTGCCGGCCTGACACCATCCGGGCACTCGGTGGGGGAACGGGCACAGGCTCATTCCTCTCCTGCGGCTCATCCGTGTAGCCATCGGACGGCGGTGAGTACTGGGTACGTGGAGCTCTGGGCACCACCGACCCTGTGCTCCGATCGTCCGGGCCCCCGCTCGGCACGTAGGGCAGAGGCTCAAGGGGTGAGCACGAACCGGATCGGGTCGCCGATCTTCTTCTCCAGCCGGCTGACGGCGTCGGCGGCTTCGGCCAGCGGGATGTGGGCGGTGATGGAGGGGGCCAGGTCGAGCCGGCCGGTGGAAGCCAGGCCGATGAGCTGGGTCACGTGTTCAGGTCCGGAGCCGTAGTGGCCACGGATCTGGTTGCCGCGGAAGCAGAACTCTGTGCTGTCGGTGACGGTGAGGGGCTTGGGGGTGAGTCCAGCCAGTACCAGCACCCCGCCGGGGCCCAGGACGGCCGCGGCCTGCTCACGGACCACGGGGACGCCGGCGAAGTCGAAGGCGGCGTCCAGGCCACGGCCACCAGTGGCGAGGTCCACGGCAGCGGCGAAGTCCGCCGCGGCAGGGTCGAGCGCGAAGTCGGCGCCGAAGGCGAGGGCGCGCTCGCGGGCCTTCGGCAGCGGGTCGATGGCGATGACGGGGGTCGCCCCGGCCAGGCGGGCGAGCCGGATGCCGTGCGCGCCCAGGCCGCCCGCACCCCAGATGCCGACGGCCTGCGCCGGGCGGACAGCACCCGTCCCGACAATCGCGGCGTAGGGGGTGGAGACCGCGTCGGGGATGATCGCGGCCTGGTCGAACGGCAAGTGGTCGGGGATCGGGGCGAGCGTGTCCTCGCGGGCGATCGCGTACTCGGCCCAGCCGCCGTCGTAGTCGACTCCACGGGTCAGCGGCATCCGGCACGATGAGCGCCGCATGCAGTCGTCGCACTGGCCGCACGCCTGCCCGGCCTGCAGAGCGACACGCATGCCGGGGGCCCAATCCCCCATCAGGTCCGGGCCGAGGGTGTGGACAACGCCCGCGACCTCGTGCCCGAGGGTGACCGCACGCGAGCGGACCACCTCGTCGACAGGGAAGGACGAGCTGAGGCTGCCGTCGATCAGGTGGACGTCGGACAAACAGACTCCGGCGGCCCTGACCTCGACCAGCACCTCTCCAGGGCCGGGAACGGGGATGGCCACCTCCTCCACTGCAAACGTCTGAGTGTCCAGGTGGAGACGTCCGGCGAGCATGGTGTGCATGGTGTGACCTCGATTTCTTGGATGTCTATGGGCAGGGCCGCGAGGTCGCCATGACCCCGGTAACGCACTGGGGAAGGCAGGCCTCGGTGATCACGGGTCTGCCTTTGTGCCCGCAGGACGTGGCGGCATGAAGCCAACATACATCCGACATTGTCATTCGACAATGTCCTTTGATTAAGTTGGTCGACTCGCTTGCGTGAACGCTTCCCCTTCCCGGCAGGCCGGAGGGTCACCGGCGAGCCGCCGGACGTCGGCATCCAGTGAGGCGACCACCTGCGTCCGCGCCTCCCCGATGCCGGGGAGGCCGATCGGCTCTCGCGCCGACGGCCCTGTCGGCGCACGCCTGCCCTCAGGCGCGATAGAGCCCCGTACCGTCCCGGGGAGTTGGCCGGCTGTCCTGCGTCACCGCCTCACCGCCTGGGTCACCACACCCCACCTGCGCCGAAAGTGGGCACCAGCCGCCTGGCTCGTGCTGCTTGCTGCCGGCGTCACCGGCCGAGCCGATATGTCCCGGACGCCGGCGGGCCAGGCTCCGGCGGCGGGGACACCGGCACCACATACTCGGTGCCCGTCGAACTGGTCGTGGCCTGCGGGCGGCCGTTCAGCGGCATGACCCATCGCGATCGTCAGTACGGGTTCAGGGCGAGTGGGACCGCACGACACCCGCCCCACGGCGGTGTTCAGCCTGCGACCGCCGCGCCCCACCCACTTCGCCGGCGTGCCGGCCGCTCGCGCTCAGGCGGCTGCCGCGCTGGGGGCCGGCGGAATCCTGGTTCTCGCAGGGCTCACTCCGGAGTCGATCGTCGTCCATGACGGCACCGGGTTCAGTTTCCGGGGCAACCGGATCCGCGGCCACCACGGCTCCGGGTTCGAGTACGTGGAACAGCTCATCGGCCTGGCCTGCGCCGGACGGATCGATCTGGCCCCGTCCATCACCGCCCACATCCCGCCGGCCGAGGCCGCCGACGCCGTCACCCGGCTGGAGAAGAAGACCGGCGGCCCGATCCGGTCCGTGCTCACCTCCTGATGCCCGCTGACGCCGGCCCAGGGCCACGGTTCGATCGAACGGGTCCGGACGTCGACGTGGTCCGGCAAAGGTCTGAGAAGGCCCTCCGGCGACGGCGGAGTCGTGGGAGGGGCTTCGTGCCCTGTGGCGGTCCGGTGGGTGGAGAGGCGTTTCCCGCGGCCTTGGTCCGGCCTGACGTTTCAAGGCCTCCGAACGTTCCCTCAGTCGACTGTGTCAGATGCAACAATCGAGCGACATTGTCGGACGACAATGTCGCGCGTATGGTTCTGCCCAGCGACAGCCTGTGCGGAACGAAAGGCAAGCTCATGACTCACGAGACCCTGCGCGGAACCGAACCGATTCCCCAGCGTCCCGCCCTGCCCCTGGTCGGCCACGCGTTCGACATCCCCAGCGGCGCCGACGGCCTGCTCTATGTGATGAAGGAGGCCAAGGAGCTGGGGCCGCTGTTCAAGCTCCGTGTCTTCGGCAACGAGATCAACTTCGCCTCGGGCCTCGACCTGGTCACCGAGCTGGCGGACGAGAGCCGGTTCCGCAAGAACGTCCACCCCGACCTGGTGATCCTCCGGGGGATCGGTGGCGACGGGCTCTTCACCGCCTTCAACGACGAGCCCAACTGGCGCAAGGCGCACGACGTCCTGATGCCGGCGTTCTCGCTCGGCGCGATGCGCGGCTACCACGCGACGATGCTCCAGGTCGCCCGCGAGCTCATCGGGAAGTGGGACCAGGCCGCCGGCGCGGAGGCTGTGAACGTCGCCGACGACATGACCCGGCTGACCCTCGACACGATCGGCCTGTGCGGCTTCGGCTACGACTTCGAGTCCTTCAACCGCGACGAGCCGCACCCCTTCATCACCGCCCTGTCGCGGGCGCTCGCCTTCGCCCAGGACAAGGGGGAGTCCATTCCCGGCGCGGAGTTGTTCAAGTGGAAGCAGGCGGAGCAGTTCCGCGAGGACGTGGCCTTGATGGAGGGCCTGGTCGACGATGTGATCCGGCAGCGCCGGGCGTCCGGCGACACCAGCACCGACGACCTGCTCGGGCGGATGCTGCACACCCGTGACGCGGTGACGGGCGAGCCCCTGGACGACGTCAACATCCGCTACCAGGCGATCACGTTCCTCATCGCCGGCCACGAGACCACCAGTGGCGCCCTGTCCTTCGCCCTCTACTACCTGACCAAGCACCCCGAGGTCCTGGCCCGCGCCCAGGCCGAGGTCGACGCCCTGTGGGGCGACTCGGACACCCCCGAGCCCGACTACGGGGACATCGGCAAGCTGACGTACATCCGCCAGGTGCTCAACGAGAGCCTGCGGCTGTGGCCGACGGCACCCGCCTTCGCGGTGGAGCCGATCGAGAACACGGTCATCGGCGGGAAGTACGCCGTGCGCAAGGGCGAGTCGATCCAGATCCTCATCCCGCAGCTGCACCGCGACCCCGCCTGGGGCGAGAACGTCGAGCTGTTCGACCCCGACCGGTTCCTGCCCGAGCGGGAGGAGCAGCGGCCCGTCCACCTGTTCAAGCCCTTCGGCAACGGCGAACGCGCCTGCATCGGACGCCAGTTCGCGCTGCACGAGGCCACCCTGGTCCTCGCGCTGGTCATCCACCGCTACCGCCTGATCGACCACACCAACTACCAGCTGAAGATCAAGCAGTCGCTCACCCTCAAGCCCGACGAGTTCACCCTGAACCTGGCCCGGCGCACCAGCGGGGAACGGCGCCTGCCCGCCGCCGCGGCCCTCGCCGCGGGCAACGCCCCCGCCGGTCAGGACCGGCCCGCCGTCCGGCGTGCCACCGGAACCGCGCTGACCCTGCTGCACGGCTCCAACCTGGGCACCTGCGCGGGCATCGCCAGCGACCTCGCCGAGGACGGCGACGAGCGCGGGTTCACCCCGTCTGTTGCGTCCCTCGACGACGCCGTGGGCAAGCTTTCCGCGGGGGGCGGGCCGGTGGTGATCGTGGCGGCCTCCTACAACGGCCGCCCCACCGACGACGCCACGGAGTTCGTCGCCTGGCTGGAGGGGCTGGAGCCCGGTGCGCTCGACGGCCTGCAGTACGCCGTACTCGGTGTCGGCGACCGCAACTGGGCCGCCACCTACCAGCGTGTCCCCACCCTCATCGACGAGCGGCTTGCCGCCGCGGGCGCCACCTCACTGCTGGAGCGCGGCGCCGCGGACGCCGCCGGTGACTTCGCCGGCACCGTCGACCGCTGGACCGGCGAGTTGTGGACCGCCCTGCTGGAGCAGTACGGGACCGCCGCAGACATACAGGAGACCGAGCCGGCCGCCGACCAGGAGACGGGCCTGTACGAGCTTCAGGACACCACCGACTCGGTCATCGGCGGGCTCGCGGCACGCCACGGCGTGCAGCCGATGGAGGTCCTCGACGCCTACGAACTGGTCGACATGGAGCATGAGCTGGGCCGCTCCAAGCGCTTCCTCAGGCTGCGGCTGCCCGAGGGCGTCACCTACCGCACCGGAGACCACATCGCCGTCCTGCCGAGCAACCCGCACGACCTCGTCCAGCGGGTGGCCGACCGCTTCGGCCTCGACCTGGACCGCACCGTACGGCTGCGTGCCCGCCGCCGCAGCCGGAGCGCCCTGCCCGTCGACCGGCCGCTGAGCCTGCGCCGCCTGCTCACCGACTTCGTCGAACTCCAGGACCCCGCCACCCAGGAGCAGGTCGCCGTGCTCGCCGAGCACACCGCCTGCCCGCCCGAGAAGCGCCCCCTGGCCGAACTCGCCGCGGCCGACGCGGACACCTTCCACGCGCAGGTCACCGCCGCCGGACACAGCCTCCTGGACCTGCTGGAGCGCTACCGCGCCTGCGAGCTGCCGTTCGAGGTCTTCCTGGAGCTGCTGCCCGTGCTGCGCCCGCGCCACTACTCGATCTCCTCCTCCGCCGCGGCCTCTCCCGGCGAGGTCGACCTGATGGTCTCGCTGCTTGCCGCGCCCCACCGCCGCGGTGAGGGCATCTTCCGCGGCATCGGCTCGCACTACCTGCAGACCGTGCACGCGGGCGACACCGTCCAGGCCCGGGTGCTGCCCTGCAGTGAGGCCTTCCGCCTGCCGCAGGACGAGTCGGTGCCGGTGATCCTGGTCAGCGCGGGCACCGGCCTTGCTCCCTTCCGCGGCGCGGTCCTCGACCGTCACCACACCCGGTCGACCGGCACCCTGCTGTGCTACTTCGGCTGCGACCACCCCGACGTCGACTACCTCCACCGCGCGGAGTTCGAGACGGCCGAGGCCGCCGGAGCCGTCAGCCTGCGGCCCACCTTCTCCTGCGCCCCCGAGGACGGTGCCCGCTTCGTCCAGGACCGCATCGCCCAGGAGAGCGACGAGGTCTGGGCGGTGCTGGAGGCCGGCGGACGCGTCTACATCTGCGGCGACGGCCGCCGCATGGCCCCGGCGGTGCGGGAGGCGTTCATGGCGATCTACCGCGACCGCACGGGCAGCGGTGATGACGAGGCGGGCGCCTGGCTGAGCGCCCTGATCGAGTCCGGCACCTACGTCGAGGACGTCTGGGCCGGCTGACCACCCGGTGTGCGGTGGCCCACGCCACCGCACACCCCGCCGACCCCGCTGACCGACAGGGCCACGGACACCCACTCCCCACGTCCGTGGCCCTGTCTCCTTCGCAACGTCTCCCGCCCCTCCTGAACTCGTGAGGCCCTCATGCTTGTCGCACACTCGGCACCCCGCCGGGGAACGGTCGCAGTCCCCAACTCCCCGCAGAGGAGCGGCCGGTGAACGCGCGCAGCGGCTCCGCCCTGACCTTCGGCGTGGCGGTCGCCCTCATCGCCGGAGTCACCCTCGGCAACGGCGGAGCGAACGTGATGCCCGTCTTCGTCGACGACTTCGCCTCACGCTTCGCGCTGTCGGACTCCGCCGCCGGACTCGTCGCCGCGACCCAGCTGATGGCGACCGCCATCGTCACCCTGCTGCTGGCCAAGCGGGCCGCACGACCGGGGCGGGTGCTGATGACGCGCTTCGGTCTGGCGCTCGCGGGAGCCGGCTTCCTGGGAGCGACGGCGGCCACCGGCCCGGTGACCCTGGTCCTGGCCAACCTGGTCATCGGCGCGGGGCTCGGCACGGTCTACGCAGCGGCCACGGCCGCGCTCGCCGCCACCGACGACGCCGACAAGGCCTCCGCCGTCACCATCTGCGGCGTGGTCGGCGTGACCGCACTGCTGATCATGGGCGTCCCCGCGGCCAACCACGACCTGGGGGAGGGCACCGGCTTCCTCCTCATGGCGCTGTGCTGCCTGCTCGCCTGGCCGCTGCTGCGCCGACTCCCCGACGGCCCCGCCGGTCCCACGGCACCGGGCACAGCCTCCGCCGGTACGCGAGGGGCGGCCCCGGCGAGACCGTCGGCCGTGCTGCTCGCCGGCACCGGGCTCCTGTGGGCCGTCACCCAGGGCGCGTGGTCGTACGCCTCGGTCCTGGGCCGCCAGCACACCGGCATGTCGCACTCCGCCGTGTCGGCCGTCCTCGCGATCTCCAGCGTGGTGGCACTCGTCGGCGCCGCGGTGGGACCCATCGCCGCGCGGCACTTCGGACGCATGCGGTCGATGGCCGTCTTCGTCGCGGCGCAGGCCCTCGCGATGGCGGTCCTGATCGTCACCCACGACCCCGTGCTCTTCACCGTCGCGGCCGTCCTCTGGCAGGCCTGCCAACTGGCCGTCCTGGTGCAGATGCTCGCCGCCGCGGCACTCATCGACCCGACCGGCCGCCTGGTCGCCTCCCTCAGCGGCGCGGGCGCGCTGGGCACCGGTGTCGGACCGTTGGCCGTCGGCGCCATTCTCGACGGTGCCGGGGCCGGCGTACTGAGTCCCGTCCTGGCGATCGGCACCTTCCTCGCCTCGCTGCCCCTGCTGAGGATGACGGTGGCCAGTGGCGAGGCCACCAACGAACCGCAGCCCAGGCGCGTGCCGACGGTCTGAAGACACCGTCCCGACCTCGCGGAACGGCCGCTGCCCCTGACCGATGTCAGGGGCAGCGGCTGCCTGGGCGCTCAGGACCGGTTGCCTTGGCCACGGGGCGCAGACGCTGCTCCGGCGAAGAGATGACGCCGCCGGACCGGAGGTCTACGACCGGCCCCGCACCGCGGATCCTGGCACCTTCCGGCCGGCCGACGTCCGCGGCTCATCGCCGGGTAACCGCGACAAGGGCGAGGCCGGCCCGTTCCGCCCTGCTGTCAGCTCTTCGGCAGGGGCACGAGCTCCATTCGGCCTCCGGCGAGAGCGACGACAGCGGAGACCAGGGCCTGCAGACAGGTGAGCTCGGCCTCCTCGTCGGGCAGTGAGAGATGCTGCACCGAGAGGCCGTCGAAGCCGGCCAGGAAGAACCGGGCGAGGGTCTCCGCCGGCTGGGCGAGCCGGTGACCGGTGCGCTCGGCCGCCTCGGTCACCAGCTTCGTCGTCACGGCCGTCACCTCGCGGTAGTGGCCATCGAGGGCCTCCTGCAGCCGTGGTGTCCGGAGCGCGAGCATGGACAGTTCGGTGAGCAGCTGGTGGGTGGTCGGCTGCTCGCGCAGGGTCTGCCACAGGGCGGCGGCGAGTGCCGCGACCGTCTCCTCGAAGCCGGCGTCCGCGGGCGCCGCCCGTTCGACCTGTGCGATCAGATCATGGGTGAGCTGCTCCATGACGGCCCGGTACAGGTCTTCCTTGGTGCCGAAGGTGTAGTGCACCGTTGCCTGGGCCACGCCCAGCTCGGCGGCGATGGCACGGGTGCTTCCGGCAGCCACGCCCTCCCTCGTCATGAGGGCGATGGCGGCCTTGATCAGCTGAGGACGGCGCTCTGCCGCGGAAACGTGAGCCATGAAGACATAATAGCGACTCAGTCCAGTGAATGAATCGTTCGATCAGGTCACGATTTCCGAACCGAAGGCCGGGGTCTGAAGGCTTCCGTGGAACTCGGTTTGGTGGTGGTCAGTCGCGGGCTGCGGTGAGGCGGCCGTCGAAGGCGATGTCGAAGGCGTTCAGGGCGGGCTTCCAGCGGCGGCCCCAGCGTTGGCGGCCCTTGCCGGAGGGGTCCAGGCTCATGACGGCGAGGTAGACGCACTTGAGAGCTGCTGCGTCGGTGGGGAAGTGTCCGCGGGCTCGGACGGCCTTGCGGATCCGGGCGTTGACGCTCTCGATCGCGTTGGTCGTGGAGATGATCTTGCGGATCTCGACGTCGAACTGGAGGAAGGGGACGAACTCGGCCCAGGCGTTCTCCCACAGGCGCACGATGCCTGGGTACTTCGTCCCCCATTTCTCGCTGAACTGCAAGAACTGTGTCGTGGCCGCGTCCTCGGTCGGCGCGGTGTAGACGGGCTTGAGGTCGGCGGCGATCTTCGCCCAGTCCTGCCGGCCCGCGTAGGAGAACGAGTTCCGCAGGAGGTGAACCACGCAGGTCTGGACCACAGTGCGGGGCCACACGTTGTTCACCGCGTCCGGCAGTCCGGACAGGCCGTCGCAGACGAGCATCAGCACATCGCGGGTGCCGCGGTTCTTGATCTCGGTGAGGACCTGCTGCCAGTACTTCGCCCCCTCGCCGCCGTCGCCGATCCACAGTCCGAGGATGTCGCGCTGCCCGTCCGCGGTGACCGCCAGGGCGATGCAGACCGGCCGGTTGGCGACCTGCCCGTCGCGGACCCTTGACGTTCACGGCATCGATGAACACCACGGGATAGACCGGGTCGAGCGGGGCGGCTCTGCCATTCCGCCATGTCGGCCATCACGCTGTCGGTGATCGTGGAGATCGTCGTCCTCGACGCCTCGATGCCGTAGATCACCCGCAGGTGAGCGCTGATCTCACCATGGGTGAGGCCCTTCGCGGACAGCGACAGGACGATCTCGTCGATCCCGCCCAGCCTGCGCTGACGCTTCTTCACGATCTGCGGCTCGAAGCTGCCCGCCCGGTCCCGGGGGGCCGCGATGCGGACCGGGCCGGAATCGGTGTTCACGGTCTTCTCGCCGTGTCCGTTGCGGTAGTTCTTCCTGCCGCCCTCGGCCCGCTCGCCCTTCTCATGGCCCAGGTGAGCGGTGAGTTCGCCCTCCAGGGCCGATTCCAGGAACACCTTCGTCAGCTGTTGCAGCAGACCGCCCTCGCCGGTCAGCTCCAGCCCCTGCGAACGGACCTGCTCCATCAGCCGGCCCACCAGCTCCATGTCCAGTCCGGCCGCTGCCGCCTCCGGCATCAACTCTCCCAGTAGGAACGGGAGTTACACGGCTCACCGTACAGACCCGGGGCACGGAACGAGATCTCAAACGCGGTCTGTGAAAGGCCATGGGGCAAGGAATGATGGCCTCCGGGGTCGGCAACGTGTCGGTCGATCACGGCATGGCACAGGCCGGCGTCGTCGGTGAACGCGCGGCGTAGGTGTGGCCAGCTTCCAGGAAGTCGGGCGAGGGAGGACATGAGGAGCCACGCCGCGGTGATCCAACGCTCAGGATCCGCCGGGGAGGGCCCGGCTGCCACGGTGTCCTCCACCTGGTCCCAGGCAGCGTCGTCCTCCAGATGGACGAGGGTCGCCACCTCGGCTACGTGCAGACCAAGGCCGGCTTCACGGTGAAGCCCGGCCTACCGGGCCTGGTGGGCGATGCCGTTGTCCAGCTCTACGCGGAGGGCACGGCCTGACTGGCCGGCTCCGAGCGCCTCGGAGCCCCGGGGTGAACCGGCCCGGCTGAAGTTCCGGGCGCCCCGCGCCAGGGCGTCCTACTGCCACTGAATGTCGGCAAGGGACTCCAACGGTGCTCGCTCTGCCACTGATTCGGGCACGGACAGGGTGTCCGCCGTGCGCAGCGCGGTGGGGAAGCGAAGGTGGCAGCGTTCTTCGATCTCGCTCAGGCTGACCTGGAAGACGCGGAACTCGTCGAGTTCCAGGGCTTCGAACTGGTTGAGGTTCTGTGTGAGGAGAAAGGCTTTGGCCTTGAGGCGGCCGTTCTCGGAGAATGCGATGACTTTCCAGTACTGACGGGGTATGCGTACGTCGCGGAAGCTGCGGTCGTCGTCCTGGAGCACCGGCCCCCCGAAGGCGCTGACCTTCAGATCGTCGACCTCGGCATCGGCGAAGACGGCCTCCTCGATCCGGCCCCACACTCCGCCTCTGCTGCTCTGGTTGAAGTCGTCCATCTGAGGGGTGATGTTGGTGTAGATGAACGAGTCCAGGTTGGCCCTCGTGGCCTCGGCCGGGCTCCCCCAGAGCAGGTCGGCTCGGCGGGCGATGTGCCCGCGGTCCAGCCGGTTGGCCTCGTACAGTTCGTTGCCGACCTGGGCGGCGTCGTCGATGCGTGAGTCCTTGACGAACTTGATGCCGGTACGGCTGAGTCGCTTGAGTGTGGCGCCGTCGATGTTCCAGGCCACCCAACGGGCGAAGCACCGCGACCTGCTCAGGGCCAGGGAGAAGTGTGTGTAAGGGATGACCTCGGAGCTGTCGAGCAGGACCGCGTCGCCCTTGATGGCCGCGTTGAGCTTCGGGACGTCGATCCGCTGTGTCAGGAAGTCGGGATCGTATCCCTTGACGAGCTCGGCTTCCTCGACCGACGGGGGCCGCAGACTGATGTGGAGCTTCTCGAAGACCGAGTTCGGCAGACAGGCCAGCGCGTGCTCGTCCGGGCTGTCGCCGGTCTCGCCGCCGAAGTGGAGACCGGCCAGGACCTTGCTGGGTCGGCCGTTCGCGGTCTTGAACAGCCAGACGGAGCCCGAATCGCCGCCTCGGCTGACCTCGTCGTCGGCGGGCGGGTTGTCGGGGTCGATGCCGATCTCGAAGCAGCCGATGGTCTGCTCGCCGACGCCCTCTCCGTAGTCGATCTTGGCGAGGGTGTCGATGCGCCGTACGACTCCGTGTGTGATGCCCGTTGTGCGGCCGCTCTTGATGACCTTGTCGCCGAGTTCGGGCTCGCCCAGTTCCTCCGGTGCGACGCCGATCTCGAAGATGTCCCTGTCGAACTGGCGGCCCTCGATCGTCGCTACCGCGCAGTCCCCCGCCACACCGAGGTGGGAGCGTTTCAGGATGCCGAGGCGGTTGAGGGTGGTGCGGTTGTCGTCGTGCGGGCCGGGCTGCACGACGGTCTCGCCGAGTTCGCCCTCCGGGCCGTGCAGCACATGCCAGTTGCTGAGGGCGTAGGGGGTCGCGTCGTTCTTGTCGAAGACTATGCAGCCGACAGTCCCGGCCGATACGTCGACGTGCCCGATGCTCGTCCCGGGCATGATCGGGTCGAGGCGTCGCTTGCGGATCGGCCCCTCCGCCTCGGCGACGACACGGAACTGTGTCGTAAAGCTGCGCTCGATCACGTCAGTGGGCACCTCGACGCCACCCACCTCGATCGTGCCTGGGAGCACAGTGGTTCCCAGGGCCTCCAGTGTTTCGGGCTGGGAGGTCTTCACGCCCACCGTGAACTGGAGCGTGAGTTCCTTGACCGTCTCTCCCTCCTTTTGCCGGTAGCCGATGCCGATGGAGGTCACGTTCGGATCGGTGAGGTAGCTCTGCCCCTTGGTACGGACGAACTGCCGGATTGAGGCGACACGTTCGGCCTGCTCGGAGGCGGGCTTCGCTGCTGTGGGCTTCTTCTTGGCGACCACGATGGGAAGTCCCTTCACGGAGGCGGATGCCGGCGGCTGCCGACACGTCATTGGTGGTCGTCGAACAGAACCGCGTTGACGATGTGCGCCCGCACATCGTTCCTGATGCGCTCGGCGAGTCCGGAGTCGGTCGAGTAGGCGCTCACGGTCATCCACAGGTTTCCCGATTGAGGGACGCAGACCACTGTGGCGATCACGCTGCTGTTCCCGCCTATCACCTGGTAGTTGTTGTCGGCCGACTGGTCCCAGATCGTGAAACCCTGCTGCCTCATGGCCGACTCCGCGAAGCGCAAGCCGGTCTTGAGACTCGCCTGCTTGGTGAACGTGCCCCAGTGCGCATGCATGAGGATCTCCTTTCAGAAAGCCGTTTCGGGAGCGTTCAGCGCGAGCGCCAGCAATGCGGCCGAGACCTCGCGCATCACCTGTTCCGCCTCGCTGAACGCCGGTTGGAACTTGTCGCCGCACTCGATGGTGTAGGCGAACACCTTGGTGGCGGCCGGGTCGATGAGGTGCCGGCTGTACGCGTAGTCGTCGATCGTCCCCGAGGTGGGGTAGAGCCCGTACGCCGCCTCGACCCCGTAATCGACTCCGCGCACCCCACGTACCGCGTCGTTCATCCGCTCCGCCAGGCCGACTGCGATCTCCAGGTCCCGTTCGGGGATGAACTCGCCGATGCCGTCGTCCGGTCGCCCTCGAACCGCGTCGAGATCGATGTTGCGGAAGTTGTCGGTCGGGGTGGTGGACTGGTTCTGGTCGGATCCCCAGTTGTGCAGGATCACGGGGACCGCGCTGTGGACGTCGGCCAGCCACTGGATCCGGGGGTGGGTGTCGAGAGCCCAGACCACGTTGCGGGTCTCGGGCTCCGACGCGGCGGCCGGGCCTCGGTAGACCTGCGCATGGCACGGTGCGCTCGATGTGTGGACGTCC
Source organism: Streptomyces sp. MNU76 (assembly GCF_020982545.1). Taxonomy (GTDB): domain Bacteria; phylum Actinomycetota; class Actinomycetes; order Streptomycetales; family Streptomycetaceae; genus Streptomyces. The sequence continues at coordinate 137,341 of NZ_JAJKLK010000030.1, forward strand.
GCGTCCGGAGCGAACTTCGAGGTGTGATCCCACAGGAAGTCGAAGTTCCGGTTCAGGTCCACGCCCACGCACGAGGGTCTCGTGGACCCGGCGGGTGCCGGCCGGCGGTTCTTGCGCCACATCGCGGACGTGGTTTGGCTGAAGGCCCGGCCGTCGGGGTTGACGCACGGGAAGAAGAACAGATTGAGGTTCTCGACGACCTGTGCGACCTGAGCCGCCGTGAACGTCGACGCCCCGTACCCGAGCCCCGTGGCCAGATCGTGTGCCTCCAGTAGATCTGCCGCCAAAGAGATCAGCGCGTCGGGCGGGATCCACTCCCGGGCGTGGATCCCGCCCAGCAGCAGAATCCCGGGGACTTCGTCGGTCTGGCGTGTCCCGACCCGCAACAGCCGTGTCGTCCGGCCCTCGTGGGTGGGATGGGGAGGAGTGATGACCTTTGAGGCGTCGGGGAAGGAGTCGTGCAGAGCGGTGATCGCCGATTCGATCTCGGCCACGTTGAGGTACACGGTCACTCCTTCCGGCCGAGGCCGTGGGGGACGGCGTCCCGGTGCGCGAAGCGGTCGCCGCCGCCGACCTCCTCCTTCTGGCCGCGCCAGTTCTCCGTGACGTTCTCGATCTCGGTGATGTCCACCAAGGGTGCCGATCTAGCTGCTCTGGCCTGGTCGAGCTGCTCCTGGCGGAAGTAGAGGTCCAGTCCGACGCCTGCCCGGGTGTCACGCGCGACGGCGCGGCAGCCGACATCGGGCTGTGTCTCGTGGAGGAACTCCCTGAGCGCTTCGGTGTTCTCGGCGACGACGTGACAGCGGAAGACGTCCTGTTTCTCGCTCATGGCCGCATCCCGTCGGCGAGGGCGACGGCCCGGGACGCGTTCACCCGGCCGAAGCCGTAGTCGTCGTTGTGTCCGGCGGCGTCGTACCGGACCTCCGGTCCGCCGATCTTGTCGGCCGACTCGTGCATCACCTCACGCAGTTGGTCTCTCTTGAGGTCGGGGTTCACCGACAGTGCCAGTGCGGCGCACCCGGCCGCGCAGGGAGCGGCGAAGCTGGTGCCGGTGCTGGTGCCGTAACCGCCCCCGGACTTGGTGCTGAAGACCTTCACACCGGGCGCGATCAGTTCGACCTCCGGGCCCCGTGCCGCGTTGTCCTCCCGATCCTTGTTGTTCGAGCGCACCACGGCGATCACATCCGGATGGGAGACCACTTCGTCCTTGGTGACGTCGACGTTCCTGCCGTTGCTCGCCGCCCAGAAGATCGCCAGCCCTTTGCCCTGGCGGCCGTTGGTGGCGGCGAATTCGAGAGCGAGTTCCAAGGTGCCGGTCAGATCCCAGTCGGCGCTGTTCGGGCCCAGACTGCTGACCAGGATGTCCGCCCCACTGCCAGGCGCGGCCCCAGGGACCTCCGTGGAGGGGACGGCCGCGTATGCCACGGCGCGGGCGAGTGTCGTCTGCGTACCGACCTGGTCCTTGAGGCACGCCAGAAGCGCCAGGCTGCACTCAGGCGCCGCGCCCGTACCGCCCGCACCGTTGTTGAGCCGGGCACCGACCATGCCGGCGCAGAAGGTGCCGTGGTTGCTGTCAGGCATCCCCGCGGTGCCCTGGACGAGGACCGCACCTCCCACGTCGTCGAAGAATCCCGACATCGGGTCCAACCCGGAGGCGAGGTCCGGGTGTTCCGTGTCGAAGCCGTTGTCGATAACGGCGACGCGCATCCCGGTCCCGAAGGTACGGTCCCACGCCGACTCGATATGGACGTCGGCGTCCGGGGTGCCACCGCCCGTGCCGGCGTTCCTCCACTGCCACTGCTCGGGGTACCGGGCACCAGTGGGCCTGAACCGGGCCGGGACGTGCTCGACGAGTGACGGCTCGGCGAAGACGAAGTGGTCGTTGTCGTGGAGTTCGACGGAGGCCGCGAGGGCGTCCCGCGACGCTGAGGCGCGCACCTCATAGAGGTGCTTCGCGAAGTCGAGTCTGATGACCACGGTCAGACCCAGCGACTCGAGTTCGCGCTCGACCTCCTCCTCCGAGAGTGTCGGCCGCAGCTGGACGGTCAGCTCGTCGGTCGCGATACCGATCCTGCCGTTGGGGCGCCGGATGACCTGTCCGGCGGCCTCCGTCCCGGGGATCGCCTCACCCGCGGTGAACGCTTCGCGGGTCCGCTGGTTCGGTCGGACGAACACCCAGTTCGCGCGGGCGAAGGCCTCGCTCGTCTCGTCGTCGACGCCTGCCTCGCGTACCTGCTCGCGGGCGCTACTCCCCAGTTCCGCCTCGATCTCGGCGGCTTCTGTGCCGACGGCCGCCCTGCCCATTCTTACCGCGACCACATCGTCGATCTGTTCAGCCTCGACGAGGTGACCACGCTGGTAGTAGTGACGTGACATGACGCCTCTTCAATGTCGGGTGAATCGCCTGGCCGATGACGACAGGCCCCCCGATATCCACGTACCGGCACCGAGCTTTCCGGCACCCCGGAAAGCTCGGTGGAATTCCGGAAACCGATTCCCTCGTCTCCCGGTGAATCGTCGCCGAGAGTGGAGGGGTATTCGGCTGCCTACCAGCTGACTCCGACGCCGATGCCGAAGGCGCTGACGCCGATGGAGAACCTTTCCTGACCATCGGGCGGCGCGATAGACTCCGCGATCAGGGCGGAGCGGACGGGAACGCCGGAGTTGCTCCGCCACTGAAGTTCCATGTCGACGCCGTTGGCCAGCGCCCAGAACTTTTCGAAGAGCTCTTCTGTGTCGCGCACGGATTCCGGTGCGACGCCTTGAGCGGCCGCCGCTTCCCTGACCTGTTCGGAGAAGGCGTCCGGGTCCTTGAGAGTACGGAGCGATTCGAGGATCCCGTCCGAGATCCCCTTGCTCATGAGCTGGACGACCTGCTCGTACGCCTCGTAGTCGGCGTCCGCTTCCGCTGCTCGTGCCGGTGCCTTTGTGTCGACCATCTTCTGTCCTTTCAGGAACGGCTCCCGGCCATTCGTCATTCGCATGGGAGGGAGCCTCTTGGTCTTCCGCTCCCGAGCATCCCCCACCCCTGTTCGGACGACGTGGGACAGATGGCGCAGTCGCGTTGCCCAAGCGTTTCGCGGGCATCAGCAGCTCGTCGTCGCCGCAGGAAACGGTGGCTGGTACGGACATCGAAAAAGAATGTGAGCAGGAGGCCGCACCGACGTCACCTGCGCAATGAGGGGAGCAACCGGATGCGCCCTGCACATGTCCCCCGCACAGTAGTGAGCGTGTTAGGAAACGAAGCTTCGAACGAGGTATCGCTCGGGCTGCTGGGCACCTTCGAGCTCACCTCCGGCGAGAGCAGCGTCCCCGTAGCTCTTGGAGCTCAGCGGCTGCTGGCGTTCCTGGGTCTCAGACCGGACGGCATCCACCGAAGGGCAGCGGCCGAGCAGCTGTGGCCTGACTACCCGTCGCATCGGGCCGCGGCGAACCTGCGCTCGGCGCTGTGCCAGGCGCGGCGTACCTGGTGTGTCACGCTGATCGACTGTGTCGGGCAGCGCCTTCGGGTATCGCCGGTCGTCCGGGTCGATCTGCTCCGGATCCGCGACTCGGCCCGGCAGATCGTCGACGGGCAGGCAGCGCTGCCCAGCGACAGCGGGACGCTCATAGATGAGTTCACCAGGGAACTGCTGCCGGGCTGGCCCGACGAGTGGTTGCACGTGGACCGCGAGCGCTGGGACCAAATGCGCCTGTACGCACTGGAGGGGCTGGCTCAGCGGTTGCTGACGGCCCAGCAGTACCTACCCGCTCGCCAAGCCGCGTTGGCGGCCACCGCGATCGATCCCTTCCGTGAGACCGCCCATCGCATCGTCATCGAGATCCATCTCAGCGAGGGCAACGTCGCCAGTGCGGTCCAGTGCTACCGGCAGTACGAGGCCTACCTCCAGCGGGAGCTCAGGGTCAGCCCGTCGCCGCAGATGACCGATCTGCTGCGGGGGCTGCCGTCCCTCCAAACGGACCGTCACAGGCAGCAGCACAGTGCGCCCCCGCAGGCGGCAACTCCCGTGTCCGACCGGCTGCGCGGACAGGCCGGCGGCTCACGTGCCCGCGACGCTTTCTGAACGCAACGGCGAACGCCGGCATGACGGCCGGAACCTAAGGTGGTAGCGCCGTCCGGCAGAAGGACGAACCCGAGGAAAGAATGACACGTGGAGGAATCCATGCCCTGGGGAATCGCTGAAGAAATAGAACCCGGTGATGTGGTCAACATACTGGGGATTGACCACGTGTTCTATGAAGAAGTGATGCGAACGGGAGGGACCGTCTCCTGGAACAACAACAACCCTGGAAACATCGTCAGCTCCGGAGAAGCGGAGAGTTACGGCGCATACCGGGGAAAGCGCAACAACATCTTCGCCGTCTTCCCGAGTGAAGCGCAAGGATTTGACGCCATCCGGCGTTTTCTCCTGAGACGCAAAGACAAAACGATCCTGCAAATGATGGAGGTTTACGCCCCCAGTGGACACGGCTCGAACAACCCCGAGGTCTACGCGCAGAAAATCTCCGCCGCCCTCGGCATGAGTACGGATACGCCGGTCAGCCAACTGAGCGACGAGCAGGTGACCGTTTTCGCGAGGGAGATCAAACGGATCGAGGGATGGCGCGAAGGACAGAGCCACGGTCCGGACGACCTGCCGAGTCAAATGAGCGAGTGGCTGACCAGATTCCCCACTCGAACCGAGCGCGAGGCGGCCGACCAGCCATTCGCCAGACGAGGATCCCCGAAGGCGGAAGGAATCAAGAACATTCAACGGCCCCTGAATGATCTCGGACACACGCCTGCTCTTGCCGTCGATGGAGCATTCGGCCCCAAGACCGAAGCGGCAGCGAAATTGTTTCAACAAAGAAACGGCCTCTCCGCGGACGGCATCGTCGGAAACAAGACCTGGAAAAAGCTCGCCGAGGCATGACAGGCAGGTGACTCGCCCGGCCAACTCCTGGCGATCGACTGCCCCATTGCCGACAGACCCGGACAGGACGGTGGAGACCATGCCCGCGACGGAAACCGCACGCGAGGAGTTGCGACGGCAAGCCGCCGACGCAGCACGGCGGTACGGGGAATCGACCACGGAGCGGGAGCGGGTCGAGGAACAGCTGGCTGCGGGGATATCGTTCCCCGATGCCCCGGAAGCCCTGGCCATGCGCGCAGAGCGGATCCTCGACCGGGGCGGAGTCTCCTCCTCAGCCGTGGTGTCGAGCATCCACGCCGAAGCTCTGGGCCTTCCTGAGGCCAATGAGCGGATCATCAACCTGTCCAACGAGCTCCAGGCCTGGAGCTTCCTGCCACGCGGTACACGGGCGGCCGGCACCGTCGCCCGGATCACCATGCGTCACGCAGGGCGCGAGCTCCCCCACGGCACCGGCTTTCTGGTCTCGCCGCGACTGCTGATGACCAACCAGCATGTGCTGCCCGACGAGAGCTTCGCCGACCGCTGCTTCCTGGAGTTCAACGCTCAGGTCACCATCGACAACGCCCCGGACTCGGTGATCAGGATGGAGTTCGATCCGGACACCTTCTTCGCCGCGGACAAGCGGCTGGACTTCGCGTTGGTGGCTGTGACCCCGGCCATGGACGGCCGCCCCCCGGGAGAGGTCTTCGGCTGGAACCGGCTCAGTGCCCAGGTCGGCAAGCTGGTGATCGGCGAACGCGTGAACATCATCGGCCATCCCAACGGCCGTCTCAAAGAGATCGCCCTGCGCGACAACACCCTTCTGGTGCGGCTGGACGAGTTCATCCACTACACGACCGACACGGAACCCGGCAACTCGGGTTCCCCCGTCTTCAACGACCAATGGGAAGTCGTGGCCCTGCACCACAGCGGCGTGCCGAGAACGGATGCCCAGGGACGAGTACTGCGCAAGGACGGCGGGCTCTGGCAGAGCGGCGAGGGGGATGAAGCGATCGACTGGATCGCGAACGAAGGCGTCCGCATCAGCTCCGTCCTGAAGCACCTGGCCACTTTGCGTCTCGACCCCGCGCGACGTGCGGTACTGGCCGAGCTGGGGCCGGACTCGGCACTCGGGCAGGGCATCCCGCCAGGCACGAAGGAGGCTGCGGTACCACCACTCCCGGCGCAGACCGCCGGCGCGACGAGTCGGCGCGGCACACCTGTTCCGGAGGCGACCGCCGCGACGGCCACTGTTGTTGCCGCCGAGCAGGCCGTCGGACTACGGGCTCGGGGCAGTGCGTTCGACGGCGGTGGGCGACACCTGGTGTTTCTGCACGGCAGGAGTCAACAGGGCAAGGATCCCAAGGCACTTCGTCGGGAGTGGACGGCGGGCCTGAACCAGGGACTTACGCGTGCGGGATCGGACACGGTTGATCCGGCGGATGTCTGGTTCCCGTACTACGGCGACCGGCTGGCAGCCCTCATGGGGGCGAAGGAGGCTGCCCATGGTGGCGTCGAGTGCGAGGATCTCACCGCGGCCTCGGCCGCCGAGCGGTTCGCCGCCGAGTCACCGTCGGGCTTCTACGAGCAGATGCTCGTAGAAGCGGCGAACAAGGCCGGCATGCCGCAGGACGGTCCCGTCGCCACCGAGGGGTTCGGGAGCGCCCTGGTCGGCAGATTCCAGCGGTCCCTCAGCTGGCTGGCGGCCAAGACCGATGTCGACGCGTGGACGATCGCCACCGTCTTCCGGGATGTCAGCCGCTACCTCAACGACCGCGAGGTCCGCGACACGGTGCTGGACACCGTCCTGGAGACGATGCCGACCAGCGGAGAACTGGTGTTGATCACCCATAGCCTCGGCACCGTCGTGGGTGTGGACCTCATCAGCCGGCTTCCGGCCGCGCTTGATCTCACCCTGCTCGTCACCGCGGGCAGCCCCCTGGGCATGAACACCGTGAACGAGCGCCTCCTCGCCGGTGGGCCCCACCGCCCCGAGAAGGCGCGCCAATGGTTCAACGCCTGGTGCCCGACCGACGCGGTCGCCATCGGCTGCCCGTTCGAGGACCCTCGTTGGGGCAAGGTCACGCACCTGGCCGTCGCCAACGCACGCGACCGGGCCCACAGCATCAACGAATACCTCGCCCACAAGGGCGTCGCCGACGAGATCGGCGGAGCGCTCCGCCGGCCCTGACCGACGCCGCCGAGTCGACCACGCGCAACGGGGGTCTGTACGGTGAGTGGCTCTGTCCCGTAATCGGTGGTAACGACGAGTGACGGGCATCGTTGGCATGGTGTGCGAGATGTCAACGAGCTTGTGAGCGTGGTGTTTTCGGGGTTGTCGGCGCTGGTCATCGAGGGTGTGGCGGACGAGGGCGGCCTGATCCGGGTGACGGCGCGGACCCGGCACGATCTGGTGCCGTGCCCCGAGTGCGGCACGCCGACAGGGCGGGTGCACGGGTTCCACGGGCGGAGAGTCGCGGACGTGCCCATGGACGGACGGCGGGTCGTCGTCTCGGTGAGGTTGCGGCGGCTGGTGTGCCCGGTGCTCGGCTGCTCGCGGCAGACGTTCCGCGAGCAGGTTCCCGGCGTCGTGGAGCGCTACCAGCGCCGGACCAACCGTCTGGCCGACCAACTCGGCTCTGTGGTCAAGGAGTTAGCGGGCCGGGCGGGTGAACGCCTCTCACGCGTGCTGGCCTGCTGGATCTCGCTCGACCGCCCTGCGCATACTCATGCGCAGGGCGGTCCTGCTGCTGCGCGTCCCGCGCGTGCTCGGCGTCGACGATTTCGCCCTCAAGCGCCTAAGCACCGCTACGCCACCGTGATCATTGACGCCGAGACCGGCGAGCGGATCGACGTCCTGCCCGATCGCACCGCCGAGACCCTGGCGGTGTGGCTGCGCGAGCATCCCGGGGCCGAGTACGTCTGCCGGGACGGCTCCACTACCTATGGCGAGGCGATCCGCCAGGCCCTGCCCGAAGCAGTGCAGGTCAGCGACAGGTGGCATCTGTGGAGCAACCTGTGCGGCAAGGTCCTGGCCGAGGTCCGCTCCCCGCCGCGTGCTGGGCGACCGCCGTGAACCCGCCGCCCGGGGGCGTCCGCGAGCAGACCACCCGCGAACGCTGGCAGCAGGTCCACGACCTGCTCGAAAAGGGTGTCGGCCTGCTCGAATGCGCCCGCCGCCTCGACGTCGCACTGAACACCGTCAAGCGGTACGCCCGCATGAAGGAGCCCACCGCCGAGCGTCGCGCACCCCGGTACCGGCCCACGCTCGTCGACCCTTACCGCGACCACCTCCGCGCCCGTCGCGCTGCCGACCCGGCCGTCCCCGTCAAGCAACTGTTCCGGGAGGTCAAGGAGCTGGGATACACGGGCAGCCTCAACCTGCTCTACCGCTACATCACCCAGGGCCGGGCCGAGGGCGACAAGCCCGTCACCACCCCGCAGCGCTTCGCCCGCCTCCTCCTGACCCGCCCCGAGAGCCTGCGCGACAAGGACGCCGCACTGCTGCGGGAACTCACCAAAGCCTGCCCCGAGATGACTGGACTCGCCCGCCTGACCGGCGAGTTCGCGCAGCTGCTGACCCCGGCCGAGGGCAACGACGTCAAGCTCACCGTCTGGATCACCGCAGTTCGCTCCACCGACCTGCCCCACCTGCACTCCTTCACGAACGGCCTTGAGCTCGACCGCGCAGCCGTCGACGCCGGACTCACCACCCCGTACCACAACGGCCGCACCGAAGGCGTCAACACACGAACCAAGAAGATCATGAGGCAGATGCACGGCCGAGCCGGGTTCTCCCTGCTCCGCCACCGCATCCTCCTCCAGTGATCACCACACAGCGCTACCACCGATTACGGGACAGAGCCGATTACGGGACAGAGCCGTTCGCTACACAGACCCCCAGGTTGGTGCGACGTCAGTTGGGGAGACGCTACTGCGGACGCGGTACGACTTACACCCACCAGCATCGAAGCGAGCTGGCCAACTGCGCGAGCCTCGCCCAACTCTGGCTTCTACGCTGCTGCCAAGCCAGGGGCTCACCAAGCAACAACCACCGCCGGGTTCTTGGCGAGCTCTTGCTAGTCCTAGCCGCTGCCCCGCTACACGAGATCAAGACGTGAACGCTATCCGTACGTGTTTGGTACGCGAAATGTGCGCTTCGCGCTAGGGTCGGGGCAGGAGGTGCTGCATGTCCGAGCTGTTCGACGCGGTCGACGCGCTCATCGCGTCCCGCTCCCCGTTGCCGCCCCCGGCGGAGCGCAGGCGGCTGCGCCAGGCGCATGGCCTGACGCTGGACGAGGTGGCCGCCGCACTGCAGGTGCGGCGCGCGACGGTCAGCGGCTGGGAGGCCGGCAAGACCGAGCCGCGGCCGCCGGAGCGCGAGGCATACGCCCGCATGCTCAAGCAGCTCGCCCAGCTCTACCCCGCCAACGCCCCGGTGCCCTCTGAGGACACGGCGATCCCCGAGACGCCTGCCCTCCCAGCTGCTCCTGCGTCAACGGGAGCCGAACCGGCCAAAGCCCGCACCGAACCCACAGGCCCGATCCCAGAGCCTGCTTCTGAGAACACCGCACTGCGCCCCGCCGCTGTGCCGCATCCGGCGGCCACGACCAGGCCGACGTCGCGTCGGCCGCCCGCGCGTAAGGCCGCCCCCGCTGGCACCCCAGCCGGTGGTGCCGATGCGCGGTTCGAGAACGGGCCGCTGGCGGTCGTCGACGTCGAAGACGGTCAGGCGCTGGCGTACTGCGTCGGCGGCCTGGTCCTGGATGTACCGGCGAAGTCGATTGCGGCCCTGGTGGAGTGGACGCTCCGCGAAGGGCGGCTCGGCCAGCCGAAGTTGTCCGGGCCGGGCAAGGACGCCGACCCGCTGATCGTGCTGACCGAGGCCGCGTGCGAGCACTACGGCCTGCCCGTCACGCTTACACAGCAGGAGCGTCTGGCCGGCCGGATCCCGGAGGGCCACAAGGTCATCAAGCAGCTGATGTTGCGGCCCTCTTGAAGGTGAGCAGCCCTTGCTCGCCAGCCAGGGACTTGCTCAGTTTTAGAGAGCGGAGTCCGATAGAAGTTACTGGAAAGTAGGGTTGGTGCCGGAGATCGAGTGTGTGCCTCGGTGACTCGGCTTTACCTGCGGTTTTGTGGGGTGGCCCCGCGGCCTGCTCAACAGGAGCCTTGGCTGCTCAGGGGCAAGAGGTCGCCGGTAGTGGCGGTCGTGGGGCGCGGACATGCAGGCTCCGAGTCGGCCCAGTGTCGTGGCGTGACGCTTCGTCGGGCCTGGTCCGAACCGGCCGGACGTGTCGCCGTAGGGTGACTTCTCGTACCAGCCCGGGGGAGCCCTGGGCATCAGATGCGCGCAGCAAGCGGGGGAGTACGCGATGCACGGCACCCAGGACACCGGGGCGACGGATGTTCAGATCGGGCTCGACTCGGCGAGTGAACTCGACGATCGCCTGGCACTGATCGGGTGGCTCCGCGGTGAACGCGGCCTCCAGGGGCGCGTGCACGTCCTGCCCGCCGCACCTGCGGAGAACGAGCTTGGTGCCGGGCTCGACTTGCTCACGGTATCCCTCGGTTCCGGAGGAGTCGCCACCGTCCTGGCCGGTTCCCTCGCCACCTGGTTGCAGAATCGGCGTACCCCGACCAAGATCCGCATCTCCGTCACCCGGGCCGACCGCACCCTGGAGCTCGAGACCGGTGACGCCGCCGAGGCCGAGGCGTTGATCCGGCGGTTCCTGGGGGAGGACGCCGATGGAGTCTGACGACGCCGCCGTGCTCATTGGTGTCTCCAGCTACCGAGATCCCTCTCTTTTGGACGTGCCCGCTGCGCGCAATAGCCTGCACGCGATGCACCGGCTGCTGATCAGCCCCGAGTTGTGCGGCTGGTCCGAGGACCAGGTGCACGTTCTGGAGGACCCCGCCGGGGCCACGGACATGGCCCTGGAACTGCACCGCCTGGCCGAGGAAACCACGGGTACCCTGCTGATTTACTTCGTCGGCCACGGGGTTGTCAGCAAGTCCGGTGCGCTGTGCCTGGCCGCTGGCGATAGTCAGCTGCGCTATCCCGACCTGACCGGCCTGGAGTACGACAAGGTCCGCAGCGCTCTCCTGGACTCACCGGCCCAGGTGAAGTTGGTGATTCTCGACTGCTGTTACTCGGGCCGGATCATCCACGGTCTGGCGGGCACTGGTGAGAGCCAACTCGTGGACAGCACCGACATCCGCGGCGTCTATACGCTCACAGCGGCCGACCAGGTCGCGCACGCGCCTTCGCGAGACGAGACCGCTAGCACGTCCTTCACCCAGGTTCTGTGCGACGTCGTGCGAAGCGGCATCCCAGGCGCCCCGCCGGCGCTCGCTCTGACTGACATCTATCCGAAGCTCAAGAGCACGCTCAAGGCACGTGGTCTTCCGGAACCCAACCAGCGGGGGACCGACACTGTCGAGTCCTATCCTTTCAGCCGCAACGTCGCGTACACCGGCGGAACCGGATTCCGGCTGCTCCCTCAGGAGCACGTGGACCGCTTCCTCAGGTTCCTCGCCGCACAGCCGCACCACGACCTCACGGCTGAGAGTATCGAGAAGCTGGAGGACTGGCCCGGCGTCTACCTTCTGCACCGGGAGTCCCACGATGCCCCGGAGATCCTCTACGTCGCACGGAATGATCGATCGATCGCCGCCCGTCTCGGCCAACACCTGCGAAAGATCAGCGGACGTTGCCATATCGACGCCCGCGACCTCTCGTTCAGCTATCTCAAACTGGACGACGACCTCAGTGTCCTGGCCCCGGAGCGCCTCGTGCTCCGGCACCTTCACGCCCAGGGACGTTCTCCGCAGTGGAACAACACCGGCTTCGGAAACAACGACGCGGGCAGGATGAGGGACTCCCGCCGGCGCAACGGCGACGACTTCGACGTACTCCATCCCATCGACCTGTCATGGCCTGTTCGCTTCGACGACCCAGCCCGCAAGGTGACGGCGCACAAGATGGCCGCGCAACTACGAGCCCAACTTCCTTACAGCTTCCGCATCGAGCCCTGGGAAACCGAACTTGACCATGTGCGGCTCGCCCTCCCGGACGGCTCTCTCAGCGCCGATCAGGCCTTCCGCCTGCTAGCCACTGCCATGGGCGACTCATGGCAGATCAGCGCCCTGGTAGGCCAGGTTCTGATCTACCGGGAGCAGGACAAGAGGTATCCCAACGCCATCCGCTACTACGCGGGCACACAGACGATCACTGAAATGCCTGACGTATGCAAGGCGGCCGGCCTCCCTGACGACTGCTAGGGCAGGGTGTACGTGAACTCCTTGCCACCCCGCTCCGGGCCGGGTGCGCGGTTGCGGCTCAAGGCTCCAGCCTGGACAAGGCGTTTGAGCCGGTTGTTGGCGTTGGTGACGGAGATACCGAGTGCTTCGGCCAGCTCCTGGGCCCGGAAGGTACCCAGGCGGCGCGCCTGGGCGTAGGTGCCCGGCATGACGGTGGTCTCGCCCAGCAGCGTGTGGTCCTCGCCCTGCACGGCGAACTGCTTGCGCCGCTCCAGGCAGACGGCGACGGACTCGCGTGTTTCCTCGTTCAGCCCGACGAGCCGGACTGCGGCAGCCTGCACGTCACCAGCCGCCAGGGACACGTACAGCTTGCCCAGAAACTCGTCCACGAAGCTGTGAGTCATGGCCTCGGTGCCGGTGAAGTCGATGTCCAGGACGGGAACGGGGCCGGCCGATCTGAGTACGTTCTCCAGCTCACCGCGTTTGGATGCCCCCGTGCCGCGGGTGGACAAAAACGTACCCGGATCGCTGACGGGGAAGGTGAGCCTTTGCTTCTTCGCCTTCATTGAACGCATTGAAGCACAGTGGGGTCATCCAGGGAACGAGACTCTCAGCCAGGCCCAGGTGCCCTCCACCCGCTCGCGGGTGCGCCGGTAGGTAGTGAAGGTGTGCTCCCGGTAGTGGCTGGCGGTCACGGCGCCGTCGCCGCTGCGCAGGATCAGGGTCGTGATCGCAGTCTCCCTCACCCCGTCCAGAACATCAGGCAGACCATAGCCGCGGTCCTCGTCGGTTCCGCTGACACGGGGACTGAGCGCGCGCTGCAGGGCGTGGATGCTCTCGGTCACGTCCGAGTGCTGCGGGTTGCGGCGCAGGTGATCAAGCACTCCGACTCCGGTATCGCAGATCGAGACCTCCAGTCGCCTGCGGCCGGTGGTCCTGCCGCTGTAAGCCTGCACAGTGATGAAGGCACCCATCTCACTGGTTCCGTGGCTGATCGCGTTGTCGATGAGCTCGCCCAGCCCCGTGAAAGCCTGTCTGCCGAAGCGTTTGCCCAGGCGGTCGGTCGCGACGAGCCCGATACGCTGGTTCACGTCACGGACCGTCACGCCCGTCAGGCGGGTGACCTCCACCAGACTGGTCGAGTGATCGTTTCGCTCTTCCTCGGGGAGAGCGCCCGTGATGCGGGACCCTTCCGGCAGCTGCTTCAGCAGGTCCATGCGCTGCAGGTATGAGGCCACGCCACGGCGTTCCGGCAGGAGCAGGGCGATCTCCGCACCGCCGGCCGCGCGCGTGTGGGCGAGCGCGGCCACGGCGGCGAGATCCAGAGGGCTGGCGAACTCCAGACGGCGGGCGTCGATGACCAATCCGGGCCGAGAGGGGTCTCGCAGGCGCGGGGTGCCGCGCAGCAAGGGGTGGCGGCCGGGCAGCTCAAGTAACACGACACACCAGCATGCCATCCGTTCGGCCGTGTCGCGGCCGTCTGTCGTACCCCCGTGCTACGGTTTCACGAATTTCAATGAAGACGATGTGCGGGATGGTGCCAGTGCGGCTCACGGCCTACTTCAACACGCTCCTCACGGACACGGTCAACCTGAGCCGGTTCAAGCTCGAGCTGCTCGACGAGCGAGTGGACAAGGTCTACCGGGCCCTGAAGGACGACGAGGAAATCGGGCATCTCGTCCTCGACAAGATTTCTCAGGGGTCGTGGGCGCAGAGGACCATCATCGACCCGGTTGGTGACAACGAGTTCGATGCCGACTTCCTCCTCCTGATGGAGGAGAACCCGGACTGGCACGACAGCCCCAAGACCTATATCGACGAGGTCTACGCCGCGCTGCACCGGCACAGTCGCTACGGCGAGATGCCGCACTCGCGCAAGTGCCGTTGCGTGCGTCTGGTCTACAAGAACTCGATGCACGTGGACATCGTTCCCTACGTGCAGCTCAGCGACGGCCGCAGCGTCATTGTCAACCGGGACGACAACTGCTGGGAGGCGACGGACCCCGAGGGCTTCACGACCTGGATGCGCCAGCAGGATGGCATCACCGGTGGGAACCTGCGCAAGGTCATCCGGCTGATGAAGTACCTGCGCGACCACAAGAACTCCTTCACCGGGACCCGGTCGATCATCCTGACGACCCTGCTCGGAAACCAGGTCAGCGAGACGAAGAAGCTGCTGGACCCCGGCTACTACGCCAACGTGCCCACGACCCTGCTCCACCTCGTCCAGGACCTGAACACCTACCTGCAGGCCAACCCCACCAAGCCGTCGATCGCCGACCCCTCCGGGTCGGGGGTCACCTTCGACCACCGGTGGACCCAGGCCACCTACGCATACTTCCGCGAGCGGATCCGCGTGCACGCCGCAGAGATCGAGGACGCGTACCACGAGCCGGACAAGGAGACCAGCATCGAGCTGTGGCAGGACCTGTTCGGCAGCGGCTTCAAGGAGCCCGAGACGCAGCAGAGCAGCGCGAAGTTCCCCGCCGCGACCACGTCCGTGGCCGCCGTGACGACGACGGGACGGTCGGGGCGCGCTGGATGAGCAGGCGCAACTCCGGGCGGCCTGACGCCCCCACTTCGTGGCAGAAGAAGGCGCTCGCAGATCTCCGCACGATCGCCGCCGAGCAGCCGGACATCCTGCGCGTGGTGGGGACGCCGGAGCGTACGGATGACGGCGCTGTGGCGGTTACGATCGAGATCGACACGAAGGGAACCGTCTGGGTGGAGGGCGGGCTCCCGCTCCAGCCGCGCGAGCAGTTCGTCCTGCGTATCCCGCCCCACGCGCTGCTGCCCCCGCAGGTGGATGTCACCCATACGCGGTTCCTCGGACACCCCCACGTCCTGCAGGGCCACCGGCTGTGCCTGTACCTGGACCCCGCCCGAGAGTGGAACCCGGCCGACGGTATCCGCTCCAGCCTCGACCGCCTGTGGGGCTGGCTCAGCGATGCCGCGGACAACCGGTTTGACGCCTCGACCGCCCTCTATCACGCGGTGGGCGGCGTCCTGCACCAGTCCGCGGCAGCTCCCACCATCGTCGTGCGCGAACCCGTGCCCCCAAAGAACGTGCAGGCCGGATACCTGATCCCCAGGACCGTTCAGCGCCTGGACCTCACCTTCATCCCTCGAGAGCCTCCCGCGGCACGCCTACCGGTCATCACCGCCCCGGCACCTCTGCCGATGGGAGCCGGCACCACACTCGTCCAATTCCTGCAGCAGATCGATGCATCGCCCGGCAGCGCCGCCGCTCCGTTCGCACCGGCCGTGCTGACCTCCCTGGTGACCAGCGTGGTCAGAAACACCGACGGCACACCGCAGTACTTCCTCCTGGCCGTGCCCCACCCCGCCGGAGGGCCACCCCACCTGATCGCGGGCCGGATCCCCGCAACCGCCGCCGACGAACTACGCGACCTCGCACAGTGCCATCCCGGTTCTCTGAACAAGATCACGCCCAGCGCGGTCAACCCGACCGTCCCGATCGAATGGTGCCGCGTGTCCGACGAACGCCAAGCCGTCACCACCCGCCGCGACGCAAGCCGCCCCGTCAACAACTACCAGGACAAACACGTCCACATCTGGGGCTGCGGGGGCATCGGATCTTGGACCGCGGAGTTCATCGCACGGGCCGGAGCTGCACACATCACGCTGTGCGACCCCGGCGTCGTCACCGGCGGACTGCTCGTCCGTCAGAACTTCCTCGAGACCGACATCGGCGAGACCAAGGCCGCCGCACTCGCCGACCGCCTGCGCAACATCGACGACAACCTGACCGTCGACATCGCCAAAGGCATCCTCCCAGACGACGCCGAACAGGTCATGCACCAGGCCGACCTCGTCATCGACGCCACCATCAGCCTGGCCATCGGGCAAGCCCTGGACGTCCTCGCGCGCACACCCGACCGCAAGGCCACCCTCGCCCAGATCGCCACAGACACCCGCACCGGAACCCTGGGTATCCTCACCGCCTGCGCCCCGGACACCCTCCAAGGACCCCACGCCCTGGACTCTCAGGCCGGCCTCTCCGTCCTCGGTGACCACCGACTGGAGCTGTACCACCCTCTGTGGCAAGAATCAGAACACGGCGACGAACTCGTACCAACCCGTGGCTGCTCCGTCCCCACCTTCCACGGATCCTCAGCCGACCTCGCAGCCGTCGCCGCCACGCTCACCACGTTCCTCGGCATGCAGATGGCGGCATCGACGTCAGGAACCCACCTGATCGCCCTTCCGCACGCCCACAGCGGACCCCATCATCACTACGTCCCTCCTACCCCCTAACCCGCTGTCACGCGGCGCCACCCACCCGACCGAGCCACAAGCCCCAACGACAGCACACGACCAATCCAGCCTGCGCCAGGCAACCCAAAGGAGCCGCCCCCGTGGCACGCAAGTCCATCCCCGAAGTCGAGCGACTCAAGGTGTGGGTCCGCGCCGGCGGACGGTGCGAACTGTGCGGGACCTACCTTCTCGAAGGAAGACTGACCTATCAGGACTTCACCTTGGGAGAACTCGCCCACATCGTCGGACAGGAGGCCACTGCCAAGTCACCGCGGGGCATGGACCCCCTGCCGAAGGACGAACGCGACCTCGCCGACAATCTCATGCTGCTGTGCCGCGGCGAGCACAACGAAATCGACCGCAAGGGATCGTTCGATGTCATGACGGTCGAACGGCTGCGACACATCAAACGCGACCGAGAGGAATGGATCCGACGAGTGACCGCCCTCAAACCCGAGGCCGGCACCGTGGTGATCCGCCTCATCGGACAAGTCCGCGGCCAGGAAGTCGAACTCACCAAACCGACTGCCGCGGATGCGGTCATCCGCTCTGAAGAACGCTTCCCCGAGTTCCCCCTCAGCCTCCACGGCGACGGCTTCGAGGTGGACTTGCGCCGTTTCCCTCATGAAAAGACGGCCGGACCCGCCTACTGGGAACAGTGCAAGCAGCAGATCGACCGGGTCCTCGAACACAAGCTGGCAGAAGCACTGCGCGAAGATTCAGTGCACCACGTGAGCGTCTTCGCCTTCGCCCGCCTGCCCCTGCTCATCTACTTCGGCTCCCGTCTGGACGACACCTTCACCGTCTCCATCTACCAGCGGCACCGCAGCACCGAATCATGGTGCTGGCCCGACCCCGGCGACGCACCGAGGCGCTTCGTCACCGAGGCGCCCCGCACTTCTCACCCTGATGCACGGGAGGCAGTGCTGCTCTTGAACATTTCCGGATCGATCCAGGCAGCAGAGCTACCCGAACAACTTGCTCACCTTCCGCGCTGGACGATCCGCCCCCAGGACATCACACCATCCGTTGACGTGATCAATTCGGCTTCCACGCTCGACGAGTTCACCTCCGTCCTTCGGCAACTCCTGTCTGAGCTGGAGGCCAGCCACAAGGGCATGCAACAACTGCATGTGCTGGCCGCAGTGCCCGTTTCGGCCGCAGTGACACTCGGCCGCGTACACGATGCCAACGTTCACCCCACCTTGGTCATCTACGACCGTACCGACGGCCAGTACACGACGGCCTTGGAGATCTCCTGATGGCGTCGGCAAGGGATGCTCTCGAAGGGAGCGCCGACGCCCCGGCACGAACAGTTTTCCGCCAGCGTCACCAAAGGGCTCTACGCGGCCTTCACTTGCCCACGACGCGAGGCCATCGATGAACTGACGTTCTGATCACCAGGGGACGTAGTCTCGACGGCGAAGATCTGGCCCAGCCGGGCCGATCCTACAACGAGCAGCACAACGGGGGCGGTTCAACTGACCGAGCGTTTTCAGATCTTGGCCCTGGACGGCGGCGGCTTCCGCGGCATGTTCTCCGCCGCGGTCCTTGCCCGCCTCGAGGAAGACCTCGACATCCGCATCGCCGACCACTTCGACCTGATCGCCGGCACCTCGACCGGCGGGATCATCGCGCTCGGCCTCGGCCTGGGCCTCACCCCCCGCGAAATCCTCACCTTCTACACCGAGCACGGCCCGCGGATCTTCCGCGACCGCTCCAGAATGCGCGGCCTGCGACACCTCGTGCGCGCGAAGTACAGCACCGAGCCCCTGCGGGCGGCGCTCACCGACGTCTTCGGCGAGCGGACCTTCGGGGAGAGCACCAAACGCCTGGTCATCACCTCC
This sequence comes from Streptomyces sp. MNU76, assembly GCF_020982545.1. GTDB lineage: Bacteria > Actinomycetota > Actinomycetes > Streptomycetales > Streptomycetaceae > Streptomyces. Next base: position 155,618 of record NZ_JAJKLK010000030.1, read on the forward strand.
TACAACGTCGCCGCCGACGACGTCTACCTATTCCGGACCCCGCACCTGCCCACCCTCAAACGGGACTGGCGGGAAAAGGCCGTCAACGTCGCGCTCGCCACCTCCGCCGCACCCACCTACCTGCCCGGCATGCCCCTGGACGGAGCCCGCCTCGTCGACGGCGGCGTGTGGGCCAACAACCCCACCATGGTCGCGCTCACCGAGGCCGTCGGACCGCTGTCCGTCCCCCTCGAAGCCATCAAGGTCTTCAGCCTCGGCACCACCACCGACGTCCGAAGCCGCCACCGCCGCCTGGACCGCGGCGGCCTGCTGCCCTGGGCCGGCGACGCCGTCGAGGTCCTCATGCGGGCCCAGAGCGAAAGCGCCGCCAAACAGGTGCGCCACTTCATAGGCAAGGACAACGTCCTACGCCTCAACCCGACTGTTCCCACCGGAGCCGTCGCGCTCGACAACGTCGACACCCAGACCCTCTCCGGACTGGCAGGCCACGTCAGCCGCGACGTCTCACCGGCCGTCCACCGCGCCTTCTGCGACCACCGAGCCCCCGCCTACACGCCCTGCCACCCCACCCGTGAGGAATTGTGAACACGCTCAACCCGACGGGGGAGGCGGACACCGATTCCCTCGAACAGATGCTGTCCATGCTGCTCGACGGCGCCGTGGAAACCCTCGACATCTCCCCGGACCTCTACGACACCGCCGTTCGCCGTTACCAGGATGTCGGCGCCTGGCTCGGCCTGCAAGAGAGCGCGGACTGCAAGATCTACTCGCAGGGATCCTTCCTCCTCGGTACCGTCGTCCGCCCCCAGACACCCACCGGCGAGTACGACATCGATCTCGTCTGCCGCATCCCGCTGCACAAGACCAGCACCACTCAGGACGATCTCAAGCAGCGAGTGGGCGACCAGCTCGTCGCGTACCGGCGATGGAAGCAGAGCCAGGGCCACAGCGACGGCCCCAGCAGCCTGGAATCCCGCCGCCGGTGCTGGACCCTGGGATACGCCGGCTTCCACCTCGACGTCCTGCCCGCCATCCCGGACGACGAACACCAGCCCACCGGCATCCTCTTGACCGACAAGAACCTGTACAAGTGGCAGCACGGCAACCCGATCGGATACGCCGACTGGTTCAGCTCCCGCTCCGAACTCTCGCACGCCCTTCTGGCGAAGCGCGCCAGCATCGCGGACGTGCCCGTCTGGCACATCCGCAGTACTCTCCAGCGCCTCGTGCAGGTCTTGAAGTGGCACTGCATGACCTACTTCGGCGACGACACCGACAACCGTCCGCCGTCCATCCTCCTCACCACCCTCGCCGGCCGCGCCTACCGCGGGGAGGACGACCTGTTCACCGCCCTGCGTAACGTCCTCGCCGCCATCCCCGGCTTCGTCGAACGGCGCAACGGCCAGTGGTGGGTCGCCAACCCCGCCCACAAGGAGGAGAACTTTACCGACAAGTGGAATGAATACCCTGAGCGGCGCCAGGCTTTCATAACGTGGTTCCGCGAGCTCACGGAGACCATGGACAACCCGTCCCTGAGGCACTCCGAGGGCTTGGACGCCGTCTACTCCCAACTCGTCAAGTCCTTCGACCCCGGCCCTCTTCAGCACTCCTTCACCCGCTACGCGAACCGCATGAAGAACACAGCGACCCAGCAGCGGATGAGCGCTACCGGGCTGCTCTCCACCACCACCGTTGGCCCGCGCAGGCGTTCCCAGACCTTCCATGGCCAGCACACCGACGCGCGCGATTAACCTCGCCCGGCAGCTGGCCGCCGTCAAAGCGGCTGTCCCCACAGCCGAAGCCACATTGCGCGGCGGCGAACTCGTCTGCACCCTCACTCTGCAGCCCACCCCCGTCAGCAGGCGCTACAGGGTCAGGATTGCCTACCGCCACCGCGGCAACCCCCGCGTCAGCGTCATCGACCCGCCACTGGCACTGCACCCGGACGCCACACACCTCCCGCACGTCTACGCCAGCGGCAACCTGTGCCTGTACCTGCCCGGGGAGTGGAACGACCACATGTTCCTCTCCCAGACCATCCTGCCGTGGACCTCGGCATGGCTCCTGCACTACGAACTCTGGCTCATCACGGGACGCTGGACGGGAAGCGGCGAAGAGCACGCCCTCCCGACAGCCTGGCCACCCACAGCCAACCGGTGAGAGCCCCACCGCCAATGCCGGATCACCGGACTGCGGCAGGATCGTGTACTCATTCCGGATGTTGCTCGTCCCGGAGCGCCATGAGAGCTGTGCCGCCGTCATCAACGACGGCCGCGAGATGCTCGTCACTGTGCGGGTGCTGCCCGAGGAAGTGCGTCGGCGATTCGCTTCGCTATCGTCCATCCCAGTCAAATGAGTGATCACCGGAGTTCCCGCACGGAAGTGCTCCCCGTTGGTACGGGCCTCGTTGTAGGTCCGGCCGATTCGGTGGCTAACGCGACCATGGCAGGTCAGGACAGTGCCCGCCCGAGTGATGCCACGCAGACGGAACCTGCGGGATGCGGCGACATTGCCCAGGGCGTGAGACGGGTCAGGCACGTACTTGTGTCAGAGCGGGGTCCACTCGTGGTGAACCTCGCAGCTTTGGATGACGACACGGCGCTCGCATTCCAGGATGCGATCGCCTGGAGGCGGGTCACACCCGCACGAATCCGAGGGCACCACGACAACCAGGTGAGCCGGTGTGCGTGCGCTGCTGAGTGGACCTGCGTCAGGAACTCCAGAGTCGGTGACTAGGGTGCGTTTTGAAAGTGCTGGTCACAGCCACTCGTTGATGGCTGCGACCAGCACCGTCGCTTCGTAACGGACGGCGAGCTTGTCGTATCTCGTGGCGACCGCACGGTGCCGTTTCAGGCGATTGATTCCGCACTCCACTGCGTGGCGCTGCTTGTAGTCGTCCTTGTCGAACTTCCACGGGCGTCCGCCGTGGGAACCGCGTTTCTTGCGGTTGGCGATCTGGTCGCGCTTCTCCGGGATCGTGCAGCGGATGCCACGTTTGCGCAGGTAGGTGCGGTTCGCGCGGGAGCCGTACGCCTTGTCGGCACGCACCTTGTCCGGCCGGGTGCGCGGGCGGCCAGGCCCGAGCCGGGGCACCCGGATACGGCCCAGGACCACCTGGAACTGTGGGGAGTCCCCGCGCTGGCCGGCCGTGATGACCAGGGCCATCGGCTTCTGGGCCTGCTCGACCGCCAGGTGCAACTTGGTGGTCAGCCCGCCCCGGGACCGTCCGAGCCCGTGGTCGTCGGGCTCGGTGAACACACCGCCTGGCGGCTCGATCTGCAGATCCCCTTTGGGTGTAGATCTTCTGAGGGTGCCTCGTTGGGGTGATTCGCAGGGGGTTCGGGATGTGGCCGGTTGTGCCGACTTTTACCGTCGCTGGGGTCGAGCGCGCCGTGAAGCGTGCGGGTGCTGAGTGAGGGTGGGTGTGGTGTGCCGTCGTTGATGGAGGCGTTGGAGTCCAGGCGGGCTGAGGTGCTGGGCCAGGCCGAGCGGCTGCGTGAGCAGATCGCTGGTCTGTCCGAGGAGTTGTCGCGGGCCGAGGAGCGGCTGGCGCGGTTGCAGATCGCGCGCGAGACGGTGGAGGAGGTGCTGGCCGCGCCGTCTTCGCCGGTGCCGGGCACGGACGCCGCGGGTGGGGGTGACGGCGGGGTCGCTGTGGCGCTGGTGAAGGCCGAGGCAGAGCTGGACGTGACGGTGATGTCGCCGGAGTACCGGGAGATCATCGCTTTGTTCGCAACCTCGGGGGCGGCGATGCGCTGCAAAGAGGTCTGCCGGCACCTGGGTCTGGGGATTGAGCCGCGGCATGTCGAGGGGATTCGTTCGAAGCTGAAGAGGCTGGTGGAGCGCGGGATCCTGGCTGAACCTTCGTCCGGGCTGTTCAAGGTCGACGGCAGGAAGCAGGGGTGGTGAGCGTGGTCGGGCCGGCCCGGGGTGCGCTCGCGGAGTGTGAGGACGCCTTCGCCGCCTCGGCGGGTCTGTTCACCGCGGCGTGTGCGGAGCTGGCGGCTCCTCAGGCGGCGGTGATGACGCATGCGCAGTTGGAGGATCTGCTGGGAGCGCGGATGCGCGAGGTCACCCGGCAGTTGTTCCAGGACCATCTGACCCTGCGGGCCAGGGAGGAGGTGCGTCGGCAGGAGGTCGTGGACGCCACCGGTGTCGAGCGCTCGAGGATCGAGCGGGACCGACGTCGGAGGCTGGCCACGGTGTTCGGCAAGGTCACCGTGGTCCGGATCGCCTACCGCGGCACCAGGGTGGCGGACCTGCACCCGGCCGACGCGGTGCTGAACCTTCCGGACGGAATGCACTCGCACGGGCTGGCCCGGCTCGCCGCGATCGAGTCCTCCCGCGGCAGTTTCGCCGACGCCTGCGAGCGGATCAACGCCCACACCGGCTCCGGCATCGGGCACCGGCAGGTCCAGGAACTCGCTGTCAGCGCCGCGGTGGACATCGACGCGTTCTACGACGCCCTGGTACCCGCCCCCCTGCACCGACACCACACCACTGATCTTGTCGGTCGACGGCAAGGGCGTGGTGATAAGGCCCGAAGCGCTGCGCGAGGACACCGCGAAGGCCGCGGCGGCCAAGGGCGGCAACGCGATGAAGACCCGGCTGGCGTCCGGGGAGAAACACGGCAGGAAACGGATGGCCACCCTGGGAGCCGTCTACGATGCCGAACCCGCGCCGCGCACAGCCGACGACATCATCGCCGACCCCGACCGGCAAGACGCCGGCCACGGCGCGGCGCCCGAGCGCTGCCAGGGGCCGAAGGCCCGGTCGAAGTGGTTGTGCGGCTCGGTGAACGACACCGCCGCGCAGGTGGTGGCCGCCGTGTTCGATCAGGCGGAGCACCGCGACCCCGGACACCGCCGTTGCTGGGTCGTCCTGGTCGACGGCGCCCGCCATCAGATCGACCTCATCAAAGCCGAAGCACTACAGCGCGGCGTGGACGTCCACATCATCGTCGACCTCATCCACGTGCTCGAATATCTGTGGCGAGCAGCCTGGTGCCTGCACTGCAGCGGCGATGCCTCCGCCGAGACCTGGGTCGCCCGTCACGCCCGCGTCCTGCTGGGCGGCGGCGTGCAGCAGACCGCCGCCGCACTCGAGGAAGCCGCCCGCACCGCCGGACTGCGCGACGCCCAGCGCAAGGGCATCGACGAGGCCGTGAACTACCTGACCGGCAAGGCCGAGCACCTGCGCTACGACACCGCCCTTGAACGCGGCTGGCCGATCGCCACCGGAATCATCGAGGGAGCATGCCGGCACCTGGTCAAAGACCGCCTGGACATCACCGGCGCCCGCTGGGGCCTGTCCGGAGCTGAAGCCGTGCTCAAGCTGCGTGCCGTCCGTGCCAACGGCGACTTCGACGCCTACTGGGCCTGGCACCAGCAGCAGGAGTTCATCCGCAACCACCAGACGCGCTACCGCGACCGGGTCATACCCACCGCCTGATCAACAGCACCCCCATTGGATCTGCACCCATCCCCTTTTTGCGGGCACCGGCCGCATGCTGGTGGGCGCGGGCGATGGTCGAGTCCACCGAGACGTCCCAGGTGATCAGTCCCTCGGCGTCGGCCCGGGCCTGGAGCTGCTCGAAGATGCGGTGCCAGGTGCCGTCCCGCTGCCAGCGCCGGAACAGGCCGTAGACCGTTTCCCACGGGCCGTACCGCTCGGGCACGTCCCGCCACGGAGCACCTGCGCGGGTGCGCCAGCGTATGCCGTCTATCAACTGCCGCTTGGTGTGCACCGGTGGCCGGCCAGGCTTCTTGCCGACCGGGAGCAAGGGCTCCAGCTTCGCCCACTGCGCATTCGTCAGATCATGCCGTCCCACAAAGTGGATCTTGACACATCAAGATCCACTTCTGAAACGCACCCTAGGGCCAACGGCCCTCGTTGTAACCCTAGTTGTCGGTGCCTGTTTCTGCGCTGCAGAGCGGGTATGTTGCGGGAGGCGGGATGGCGGACAGGACGGCGGTCATGCAGGAGCTGTGGCCGCAGGTGCTGGAAGCAGCCAAGAAGCGGCGGCGGTTCACCTGGATTCTGCTGAGTCAGAACGTAAGAGTGCTCTCCTATGACGGTGCCACGCTGATACTGGCCTGGGTCAATCAGGGCGCATTGGACAACTTCAGCAGCTCCAGCTCCCGCCCCGTGCTCGAGGAAGCGATCGAGGAGGTCCACAACCACCAGGTCACCATCGAATCGGTCGTACAGAGCACACCACCAACCCTCGTACATCCCGCGCCCGAAAGCTCGGCGACGCAACTGCACGTATCTGTCGCCGTCACGGCTCCTGACCCGGCACTCCAGCCGGGTGAGCCTGCCACTTCCACCCTGCACCGGGTTCTGGGCCAGACGGCGTTCCTGATGCACGAGCAGGGCAACAACCAGGCTGCGGCCCTGCTTGCCGATGTAGGAAACGTGGAACTGGGCGGCCCCGGACACCGATCGGGGCACTCCGTAGACGCCGTCCTCATCGTGCCGGCCTATCTCGTTCCCCGGTTCACTGAAGACGTCATCGCAGCGATCCAGCCGGTGTTCGAGCACGTGGCGGGGCGGCATGGACTGAGGATCAACGGAGTCACCGCCGCACCCGCGCTTCCCCAGATCGGTGACGACTGGAGGCAGGTCCTGCAAACAAGGCTGGCCACGGAAGCGTCCCCCGACCAGCCGGCTCAGACCCGCGCCGAGGAAGCCACCTTGACTCTCAGCAGGGAGGGCTCGAGTGCAGACCGGACGCCAGGGTGCACCCGATACGGCAAGACCACTGGACGTCGATGCTGCCGCCCAGCTGCCGAATGGCCGCTCTTCGACGACCTGCCATCCCCGGTAGCTGCTTGCTTCACCCACCTCACACCCGAGGAGTGGGCAGCCTGCCAGCAAGCCCGCGCCCGGGCCACGAAGGAATACAACGCCCGCTGGCAGGCAGAACATGCTGCGCGCGAGTCTGTCGAAGACGTGCCAAGGCATGCGGCGAAGCTCAGCTCTACGCCGCGGCCCTGCACCAGCGCATGCACTTCCCAGGAACGCGCCTGGGGCCACGACTCGGACGGAGCCTCGGTGACATGCGCGTACTGCGGCGGGTGGGTGTGCCTGAGTTGCGGGCAGGCGAAGGTCGACGGAGCCTTCGAGTTCTGCACCGACTGCTCGAAGAACGATTCGTGGGACGACACCGGCCCCGAGTGTGACGGTCAACACGAAGAGGAAGCCGACACTGGACCGGACCCCCACGCCCGGCTGACGGCCATGGTCAATGACCTGGTCAAAGCGACCGACACCACGCACCGGCAAGTGAACGCGCGCCTCAACCGCAGAGTCGGGGTCATCACCAGAGTCGGCGCAGACGAACAGGTCATCCGCCGTGCAGTCGGCGCAGCCCGCGTCTGGCTCGACCAGCTCGTCTCTTCCGACTGACCAGGGCGGGCGGGACGGTTCTCCGCTCCATCACTGCCCCGACGGAACCCGCCGAGGAGTTCTGGGTCGCCTCACCAGTGTGGCGCAACGGTCCGATCGAGGACGCGCACGCCTTTCGGCCGACCAATCGGCGCAAGGCATTGCACGACGGGACGATGCTCGCTCGCAACACCTGGCTCACCCGGCAGGCATTCGACATCCTGGGCTCCGACGACCAGTTCCGCCTCTATGAGCTGGAGCCCCCTGCTCCTGGACCGGGACATGGTCTGGCCGGGATGCGCAAGGGAGTCTGACGGACTTCGGCTGAGGATTTCTCGGAGAGATCAAGAAACATGTGAAGCAGCGCATCGACACGTTCAGCCACTTCGAGAGGAGACTGCCGCCAGATGACTCTTCGTCTTTGCCGGCGCTCCCCGGATCGGGACCCAACGGGACCACTACGGCACACGCGCGGTGACTGGATGACCCGCATCGGCCCTGCTCCCGCCCCGGTCACTGCAGATCTTGAGGACACCTGGAGACTGCTGCTGGAGTCCCCGTGGGAACTGGGCGCCGCGAACCTCGACTGGTTCGCCTGGAACCCGATAGGGCTGCCCGCACGCTGTCTGTACGGGGCCAGGGGGGAGTTGGGATCATAAGGCGATACGCCGGGCAGGTGGGGGAGTGGTGTCATGGGGTCGGACGAGATCAGGTCTCAGGGCTTCAGCCTGAAGGAACTGTTCCGTGACGTGACCTATGAGATCGACTACTACCAGCGCGACTACACCTGGGGCGAGGACGAAGTCCGCACGCTGCTGCGGGATCTGTGCGGATCGTTCAGGAACTGGTCGGCGAACCCGTCCTACCTGCGTCGGCCGTACACCGCACCGCAGTACTTCCTGGGGCCGTTCGTCTACTACGAGCCCTCCAAGTCTCGGCGCTACCTCGTCGACGGGCAGCAGCGGTTCGTCACGCTGCACCTGCTCTTCCTGCAGCTGCGCCTGGCGGCGCAGGAGCGCGCAGACTCCCGGGCCGTGGACCGGCTCAACCGGGTCATCACGACCGACGGCGAGCACTTCTCACTCGGCATCACCGATCACGAGCCCGTCCTGCGAGCAGTGGCCCAGGCCCGCCGCTACGAGACTGGCGTGGGGGATTCCCTCTCCCGCCGCAATCTGTGGGCGCGCAGTGAGCAGATCGAGTCCCAGCTTGCGGAAGAGCTCGACGCGGAGAACCTCCACCGGTTCACCGAGTGGCTGCTGGACCGGGTTGTCCTGGTCGGGATCCGCGCGGCCAGCCCCGACCACGGCTACCGGATGTTCGAGACGATGAACGACCGCGGCGCCCGACTCACCGCCGTAGACCTCCTCAAGAGCCACCTGCTGTCCCACGTCGGCGAGAACGAAGACCAGCTGAACACTCAATGGCACGAAATGCTGCGGGAACTGATCACTGACCGGGAGGACTCCACAGCTGCTTCCCGCTTCATCAAAGCCTTCCTGCTGGCCCGCTGCGCACGCGAAGGCATCGCCGAGGACCGCACGCAGATCGACAGCAACCTCAACGTGTGGGTGAGACAGCACGCCGAACACCTGGGACTGGTGCCCGAACACCCGGAAAACTTCCTGCACTTCGTGCGGGACCTGCTGAAGACAGCCAGGCTGTACAGGCCCTTCCTCGCCGCCGGCCGCGCACTCAAAACAGGCGGCGACCGCCTGGAGGCGGTCCTCTTCAACGAACACAACGGACTCAGCTGCCAGGCAGTCGCCCTCCTCGCCGCCATCGACCCCGACGACCAGCCCTCCGACGCCAAGGACAAAGGCCGCCTCGTCGCCGACTACATGGACCGCTGGTACGCCCTGAGGGTCCTGCAGGACCTGCCGGTGCAGTCGGCCGACGCCGACACCCTGGCCCACGACACACTCGTCCCCCTTCTGCGCAGGTGCCGCACCGTCGCCGATGTCACAGCCGCGCTCGGCGGCCTCGTCACCCAGGACGCAGGCTCGATACGCGACGCGGTCACGCTCGGGCTGCGCGGCAACAACGCCCATCAGATCCGCTACCTGCTGGCCCGGGCCACCGCCTACGTCGAAGACGCCTGCCACCGCCCCCACGACGTGCTCGCCTACCTCGACCGGGACCGGTTCCACATCGAGCACCTGTGGGCCAACCACCACTACCGCGTGAAGGAGGACATCCCCGATCCCGTCGTCTTCCGCAGCCGCCGCAACCAACTGGGCGGCCTGGGCCTGCTCATGGGGCGCGAGAACTCCAGCATCAACGACCTGCCCCTGATCGATAAGGCCGGCTACTACGCCCGCAGCAACGTCCTGCTGGGCATCATCGCCCCCGGCTACGACCAGCGAAACCCGCTACTGCGAGAGTTCATCAAAACCCACAAGCTCGACAAACTCCTCAGGCCGTTCAGCCCCCGGGAGACGATGACCTCTGTCGTCCAGGCCCGCCAGGAACTGTATCTGTGCCTGTTCGAACAAATCTGGAACCCCGAGCGCCTCGGCCTGCCGGCCACCCCGCCCAGCAAACCGGGCGGCGCCGACGAGCCGCCGGCCCAGACACCTGCGACCGCCGCGCGGCGCAGGCCAGCCGCCGGGCGCCGTCGCACCGACGTCGCCCGCATGGTCGCGGCCCAGATCCTCCAGGCCGGCGCACGGATCGTGCTCACCTACCGCTCCACCGACCACTGGGCCACCATCGACGAGGACGGCGGCATCGTCCTCACCGCGACCGGTGGCACCCCCTACGGCCGGGCCGACGAAGCTGGCGCTGTCGCCCGCGGCACCAAGACCTGCCAAGGCATGAACGAATGGCACATCGAAGACGAAGCAGGGGCACGTATCAGCCTGCGAACCCTGCGCGATCGCGCGGTGGCCTCCGGCTCCCTGTAGCCATCGTCGTGACGTCGCGCGCCACCTCGACGACGTCGAGGTGGCGCGGCGGCTGGAACAACAGCGCTGCTCGTTCGTGTCGCCAGGGGCAGAGGTTCAGACTGGCCGGGCGACCCTGGCTCAGATCGTCAAAACCGGCCTCATGACGGATCACCTGCGCCGAGTTCACTCCGACCGTGCACGGTGACTCGTCCCAGTGGTGTCAGCCCCCACCAGAGACCGCTAGGTCGCCCCGGCCGCGCCTGGGGTGACGGACCGCACCGTTGGCGATCATGATCTCCTTGGCGGACCAGGCCCGGTGGCAGTCGTCGCACACCGTTTTCATCCACCCTGCGGGCGGGTCATGGCGCGAGCGTGCCCGGCCCGGGCCGGCGCACAACTCGCACAGCGCGTCGGCCTGCGCCTCGCCACTACCTCACGCAAGCCCGCCACTGCCGCCGTCCGCTCGCAGTCCTCGCCGAGGCCCTCATCCGCCACGCCCTCGGCACCGCCAACTTCCTGCTCATCGTGAGCCGCTGACCGGTAGGCGTGCACGGCAACGCTGAAGGCGCGGGCACGCGCACGGGCGTTGTCCCGCTGGCGCTGTGCCTTCGACTTCTGTCCCACCGATCGGTGTGCCCCTCTCCTGCGGCCGGGACACGGCGACCGTAAGTATTTCGGCAGCCGCACGAGCGTTCAATGCATGTAAGAGGGAAGACCCGACTCGAAAGCTGTTCGCGCTTCTGGGCGTGCATCCCCACACCCAAGGCATTGGTGCTCGCATGGATCGCGTCCCGTGCCTGGCCCCGGGCTGCTGTTTGGCTGAGGGGATGGCCCGCCGGGTCCCAGGACCGTGCAGTGCCGTGGTCCGCAGGTACGGCGCTGACACCTGTTTCACCAATGATCATGTGCCCGCATCCAGACCTCCAGGGCCGATGCCACACCGAAGCCCTCAACCACCAGTCTCCGTGAGGGGCCTCGCGTTTTCCGGACAGGCTTCTGACCGTTTATTTCACGCGGTAATTCGCAACTTCTCGTACTCGGCGTGGACTTCGCACGGAGGGCGGTAACCCACCGCCGAGTGGAGGCGTTTGCGATTGTACCAGAATTCGATGTAGCGAGTGATGTCCTGCCGGGCCGCCTCGCGGGTAAGGTAAGTCACCCTTGATACGCGCTCGTTCTTCAGGGAGCCGAAGAATGATTCGGCCATGGCGTTGTCGAAACAGATCCCGGTGCGGCCGGCAGATCTGCGGAGCCCGAAGCGGTCCAGCGTCCTCCCGAACTCGGCTGACATGTAGTTACTTCCGCGATCCGAGTGAAATATCGCGCCGGCCGAGAGGTTCCTGTTCCGTGCCGCGTTACGGATCGCCCTGGATATCAGTGGGGTTTGGTAGTGGTCGTCCATCGCGTAACCGATGACTTCCTTCGTGCAGCAGTCGATGACCGTTGCGAGGTACAGCCAGCCTTCCCCGGTCGCGATATAGGTAATGTCGCCGACAAGCTTTTTGCCGGGCGCATCCGCGGTGAAGTCGCGGCCGACGAGGTCCGGCACTTGGCCGGCCGCAGCCTGAGTGAGGTTGAACCTCTTCGGCCGTGGCAGGCATGGCACCAGGCCCAGTTCGCGCATGAGGCGGCGGACCAGCTCCACGCCTGCGGCGACACCCCAGCGGTGCAGCTGGGCCTGAATGCGCCGGTGCCCGTAGGTGCTGTCGGACATGTCGAAGGCTTTCTCGATGAGCAATTTCAGTTCTTCGCGCCGCTGAGCTGTCGCGGATTCCGGGCGGGATCTCCAGTCGTAGTAGCCGGATCTGGAGACGCCGAGTCGGCCGCACATGAACTCGACGCTGTATGCGTACTTCTCGGTGTCGAGCCGCATCTCGTCGATGAACTCGTACTTGCTTGCTACCGGGGATCCTTCGCGAAGTACGCTGCGGCTTTTTTCAGGAAGGTAACTTCCATCTCCAGCTCGCGGTTGCGTCGTTCGAGTTCTTTCAGGCGCGCCCGCTCGTTCACCGTCAGTTCCGCATCGGGGGCCGGTTCCTGCTGCTTCTGGTACTTTTTCACCCAGCCGCGTAGTGTCTCCGAGTTCAGCTCAAGCTCCCGGGCAACTTCGGAGATCGTCTTGCTTGATCTCAACGCGATCTGGACGGCTTCCTCGCGGAACTCCGGCGAGTACTTACTGGGTGGCGCCACTTCTTCCTCGTTTCCTTGTTCAGGACAACCCTATTGGGTGCCTGTCCGGAAACTTCGTGGCCCCTCACCGGCAGGCCGCCGGGCTGCCCATGCGACGCGCGGCGGTCACCCGTGCGCCTAGATGTCATAATTGAGACGCATGTTTGAATTGGGATAGGAGGGCCCCGTGCCGCCCTACGAGCTTGCCAATCGCCTGGTGATCGGGATCGCCTCCAGTGCCCTCTTCGACCTGGCGGAGGCGGACACCGTCTTCCGTGAACAGGGAGAAGAGCCCTACCGGACCTACCAGGAGGAACACCTGGACGACACCCTGAGCAAGGGGGTTGCGTTTCCCTTCATTCGCAGACTGCTGTCCCTGAATGACTTGAGCTCACCCGACGACCCCCTGGTGGAGGTCATCGTCCTGTCCCGCAACGACCCCGACACCGGCCTGCGGGTCATGCGGTCCATCGAGTCGCACGGCCTGGCTATCAGCCGGGCCATCTTCATGCAGGGACGCTCGCCCTACCGCTTCATGCCCGCCCTGAACATGTCACTGTTCCTGTCCGCGAACGAGACCGACGTCCGCGAGGCGGTCGCCCTGGGCCTGCCGGCCGGCCGCGTGCTTGGTCCCGCCGCAGCCGACGACACCGATGACCAGGACCTGCGGATCGCCTTCGACTTCGACGGCGTTCTTGCTGACGACTCCTCCGAACAGGTCTTCCAAGCCGGCGGTATCGAAGGTTTCCGTTCCCACGAGATCATGAACGCCGCCACACCGCACGACCCGGGCCCGCTGCGAGATTTCCTCGCAAGCCTCAACCGGCTCCAGCGGCGCGAGGAAGAACAACGCACCCAGAACCCGGATTACAAGATCCGCGTTCACGTCTCACTCGTCACCGCCCGCAACGCGCCGGCCCATGAGCGTGCGGTGCGCAGTCTGAAGGGATGGGGCGTGACCGTCAACGACGCCTTCTTCCTCGGCGGCATAGACAAAAGCGCCATCATGCAAGTGCTCAAGCCCCACATCTTCTTCGACGATCAGGTCAGCCACCTGACAGGGACCTCCCAAAGCACCCCCAGCGTCCATGTTCCCTTCGGCAAGATCAACGAAGGCCCGGCGCCAGCCCTTGGATAGATCCCCAACCGACGCAGACAGGCTACCCGCCGAGGGCGGACGAGACGTTCGTTCAGCACCAGTGCGCCTGGTCAAGCGCTTCCGAGCAGCGGCAGACGACAGGACGCGCGGAACGAGGGCACCGTGCAGGCCGCGCTAACAGGCCTAGCAACCGCATGCCTTGAGATGCACAGCGCCGAGCACCGTGGTGTGCTGGAAAGTCCGAGGCCACAGATCGGGGTGGCCCGACCGCACGCACGGAGTCACCGGACATGACACGGAGCGTTTGCCTGCGAATCGCCCTCGCCGCGGTGCTGGCGGTGCTAGCCGGACTTGCAGTGAGCGTGCCGCCCACCCCTGCCGCGGCAGCTACGGCATGCCCGGTCCACTTCCTTGGCCTGCACGGTTTGAACGAACAGAGCGATCTGCACTCTCCGCCCGTCAACGAGACCTGGAAGACATTCGAGTCCGCGGTCGCCACGAAGGCCGCCCGACCCAAGCGGGACGCCATCAGCTTCCCCAAGGTGACGACGCAGGAATTCCTGGACAGGACGCGCCAGAGCCACAACGGCATGGAGCCGGACGTCAACGCGGGCGTCCAGGCTGTCCAACGCGCCATGGACCGGGCCGTCAGGCAATGCCGGACGACGAAATTCGTGCTCACCGGGTACTCCCTGGGCGCATGGGTGGTCGACAAGTTCCTCATCACTGACTCCCGCCGACGGCCCCAGGTGCTCGCCGCCCAACTGTATGGCGACCCGCAGTGGAACGATCCCGGAAAAGGACAGGGCTTGGCCGTCATCCTTGGCCGCGGCCTGCGCACCAGTTACCCGCCGTCCGCCGACCGGGTACAGAGCCTGTGCAACCACCGGGATCCGATCTGCGGAACTGGATACCGGGCCGGGACACTCGACCTCAGTCGCCGGATCGCCGATGCCGTGAAGGTGAAGTGCCCCGGCTCGCCTCACTGCTACTCCGGCCGGTCCACCGTGCAGGGCGGGCAATTCCTGGCCTCCAGGGTCAACGTCGACTTCAACAACCGCACCTATCGTCTGACATGCGACGACGTCGTCGACACAGCGGTGCCAGTCACGGTCCGCAACGGTCAAGGGACCGCACGAGGGCGTGGGATCGGAGACTACGACAGCTGGCAGGTACAGATTCAGCGCATCCGCCGTGGCACCGTGCCGCGTCTGGGCGATGTGACCGCCGTGCTGTTCTTCTGCAGCCCCCAGCCGAGCAATTTCGCTCTCCAAGAACTGCGCGTGTACCGCACGGCTGACGGACGGGAAGTGGGCCGCACACCCACGTTCCAGGTGGACGAACTACCCCCGCAGTACCAGCCGGACACCGTGCGATTCAGCCGCGGGCGCCTGCTCGCAGACGTCAAGTTCTACGCGCCCGAAGACAGCCACGCCGACGGCCCGTCGATACTGCGGCACGTCACCTGGCGCTGGGACGGCAGCCAGTTCGTGCAGGAGTCCGCAACCGATGCCCACAGGCCCAGCCGGATCGATCTGAGCACCCAACGTGTCACCGTCAACGGCATCGGCCCGCTGCAGATCGGCATGACCCGCAGCGAAGCTGAGCAGGCGATCGGCGCCCGTATCCCCGATGGGCCGGGCGGCCCCAACTGCAAGGACCTGGCCGTCGAGGGAGGCCCAGACGGATTGCTGCTGCGGTTCAGTAACGACGACCGGCTCGTCGCAACGTACGTTCTGGCTCCGTCGTCCATCGCGACCGCATCCGGAATCCACCGGGGCAGCACACGAGAGGAGGTACTAGAGACATACGCGGGCGAAATCGAAGAAGCGAACACCGACGAGCTCGTCTTCAGGCCGGACGGAGCCCAGTTCGCTGGCAAGGTCATCACCTTCGCCATGGACGACAACGACACCGTGTACAGCTACATCGCTGGGGATGAGACCTTGACTCAACCCCTGCCTTGCGGCAGCGACTGAGCCGGTGCTGGTCCTGGAGAGCGCAAGGCAAGGGCGGGGGTCTCAGGCGGAGTCCTGGCCGGGTTCGTCAGCCTCGGCGGCCAGGGCTTTGTCGACGAACTCCTGTACCAGCTGCCTGACCTGTACGGCCGGAACGACCTGCTCCCACTGGGGAGAGGATGCGCACCCCCAGCAGCGCATCCGGAAACGGACCGATCCGTCTTCCTGGACCGAACCCCACGCGGAGTGGGGCCGCTTCGCACACGGGCGATGCGGGTCGAGCGTGAACGTCTGCAGCATGATGTCGGGGTGGTGGCGCGGCGGCACGGTCCTGTCGCGGCGGCAGCCGTCGCACCGCAGGAGATGGCGGACCGCGCCCGGCCGGTGGATGAACCGGTAGCCGCCGCCTTCGTAGGTGTTGCAGCTGGCACACACCGGCCCGCGCACGAATCCGTGCATGTGGCAGTGGTCCCAGTACACGGCCTGCCGCGGGCTGGAGCACAACCGGCACAGGAACGCCTCCGGCTGCGAGTTCTTCAGCAGCGACGCATACAGCCGACCGCGCAGGTGGTCCTTGTAGGGGCGGGCGACGGAGACGGTGCACGCGGGGCACAGGGTGGTGTAGCCGCTGTTGCTGGACGTGCGCCACTTCCAGACGTCTCCGGTTGCGTCGCAGCGGCTGCACTGGGCGGCCTGTTCGACGCACTCGGCGGCGATCTTGTCCGCCCGGTCGAGGAGGGCGACGTAGGCGCGCGGCATCATCCAGGCGGTGCCGGACCACGTCATCTGCGGCAGGGGGCTGGTGCACGCGATGGGCCACCGGCCGTAGCGTTCCTTGACCTGCTCGAAGGTCGCTCCGCACCCCGGTCCGTGGTGGGCGGGCAGGGCTTGGCTGCGCGGCTGTTGTCCTTCACAGGGGCAGCTGTCGGTGTTCTGGTCCCGGTAGGAGAAGTGCTCGAGCCAGCGCCGGATCTGTGTGCGCCACGTCTGGTCGCGCTCGGCGGACGTGAGACGGGCGTCGACCAGGTCGTCCGGGTCGAACGGGAGAGCGGCCAGCCGTTCGCCGGCCTTGCGGATGTCCCGTTCGTCCAGCCGCCACCGGCCCTTGTACTTGTGGCCGCGAACGGCGGTGTCTCCGATGAGGACGTGGTTGCTCATCTGGAAGGTGTAGCGGGACAGCGAGGCGGGGGCGGTGGGGACGGACGGCCCTCGGTGAGTTCTGCCAGCAGTTGGTTGGCGTACTCCGGACTGATCGGCGCCATGACGAGGATCTCCTTGGTGTGAGTGGGCGGGGCGGGGGTGTGCGGCACATGGCGGTCCGCGGACATCGACGTGATGCGGTCCGGGGACCGCGGGCGCAGGAGCCGGTGACGGGACCGGGAGATGTCACGGGCACGGTGCTGGGGCGAGCTGTGGTGAGGGCACCGGTTCCCAGCCACCGGTGAGGAAGGCTGCCCCGGCCTCTTCGCAGACGGTGCGGGGACGCAGGTCGGTGAGGAAGCCGGTGCGGTCGCTGTACTCGGTGGGCCGTGCCGCCGTCCGGTGCACCGTCCACAAGCCGTCGCTGTCGGTGCCGTCCGCAGAGGTGAGGCGGTGCAGCCACCGAGCGAGGGGGTCGGTGGCTGCGGCTGTCCTGGGCCTGGTGCGGGTGTAGGCGATCAGCCAGTCCGTGAGCCACGGCCTGTCGGCCTGGCGGCTGATTTCCCGGAGCAGCAATTCCGTGGCGGCGCCGGCCCCTTCGGCCATGGCGGTCTCGCGCAGTCGCTGCTGCCAGTGCGGAGCGCCGAGCAGTCTGGCCACGGTGATCGTCTCCGGGTAGGACACCAGTGCATGCGCCACCACGGCCGCCTGCGTGCACCCCGTGGCTGCGGCCAGCCGGTGTACGCGGTCCTGCCAGACCGTCTCGGATTTCCACCCCTGTACCTGCCACGACCACACCACCGCCGCGGCGAGGGCCACCACGTCCGCCGCATCACAGCGGGCCCGCGCGAGAGCGGCGTGGTGGCGGTGAGCGGCGAGGATCTCGGGCAGGGTCTCCAGCGGAATGCTCGCCGGCCTCCCGGGATGCGCGAGGAGCCAGCGCTGGTGACGCCGGCAGATGTGTCCGGCCGTTCCCGGGTACACCAGTACCGGCTGTCCGGGCCGCCAGGCCCGCCCCGTACAGGAAGGGCAGGCCCCTGCCCATGCCTGGTCCGGCATGTACCAGGCCGCCCGCAGGCTCTCGTCGTCCGGGAGTCGCTCGTGCGGGGCGGCGAGAGCAGGCAGCAGCCGGGTGAGCCGGGACAGGGGAAGCCCGGTGGAGTGGGTCAGGGCCGTACGAGCGTGTGTGTTGAGGAACAGTTCCAGGCCGGTGCCCGGGCTGCCCGTCACCTGTACACGGTGGGGGCCGCTGAGGATGCCCCGCAGCAGGTCCTGCGCGGGCAGACCGTAAGGGGCGGCCATCCTCCGCAGCCAGGAGCCGGTCAGCTCCCCTGCCACGGGCGGGGTGCGAACAAGCGTGGGCACAGGGACAGGGGCTTGCACCGGCATCGTCCTTTGTACGCGGGTGTTGAGGGCAGGGCAGGGTAAGGCAGGGGCGCGGCCATGGCTCGGCGCCCCGTCGCAGAGGGAAGGGGAGTGGCGGGACTGTGGCGGGAAGGGTGGGAGGCCCGGGCGGGCCTGCCACCGCGACGGTCAGCTGCCGGGGCGCCGGCGGGTGGCGCGCGCCGCGTTCGTGGCCTGGACGTCGAGGACCACCTGTGACAGCTGTTTCTTCGTGATCGCGAGGCTTCCGTCCAGGATGGAGCGGATCGCGGCTTCCCTGATGAGGAGGGAGAGGCTCGCCATCACGCCGCTGGTGAGGAGGTGGATGTAGGCGGCGTGGCGTACCAGGGTGCCGGGCCGGTGGCGGGCCAGCCGCAGTGCCCCCTCCATGTCGCCCAGGAGCGTGTGCCACATCTTCTTCTGCTCCACGGTGCCGTTGAGCAGCGGGGGAGTGCGCAGGAGTTTGCAGCGGGCGGCGAGCTGGGCACCGCGGGGCCCGGTCAGCAGCGGTGAGTCCTCCACGTTGACGCCGGCCAGCACGAACGTCGCGGGTACTCGTTCCATCAGGGTTTTGACCTGGTCGGAGGTGTCGGCGCCGGGCTGGGTACGGGTGTTGAGCAGGTGCACGTCGTCGATGAACACCAGCCGGGTGCCCCGCTCCAGCATGACGTGGCACACGGCGTTGGTGATGGTGTGTTCCGTCATCCGGTCATGGACGGGGATGCCGGCGAACCGGGCGAGGACCTTGGCCAGGTTCCTGGGCGTGTAGGTGGGCGGGACGGAAGCGAACAGCACGGGCATGGAGTCCTCCAGGCCCGGCCGGCGGCGCCGTTCGCTCAGTTCGAAGGACCGGCCGAGTTCCATGAGCGTGGTCGATTTTCCCGCCCCCGGCGGTCCGGACACGATCAGCCCGCGCCGAGCGGTGCCCTGCTGTTTGTTGTTCACCAGCAGAGTGACCCTCAGCTCCGCCATCGCCCGTTCCATGGAGGGCGTCTTGAAGGTGACGAACTCGGAGTGGTAGTTCAGCAGTCCCGCCTGGTTCCACGACGGGTCGTCCACCGGTGGGGCGGTCACCCGCAGACGGCGGACGTACTCCTGCCACCGGACATAGTCCGTGACAGCGCCGGGAGTGCTGTCGCCGTCGGAGAAGTCGCCGCCCACGGCGGTGATTACGGCAGCCACTGGTCCTCCTCGAGGTCCTGGTCGCTGAGGATGAGAGACCCGCCAAAGACCTGGCCGGTCTCCGGCCCGTCATCGAAGACGTCCTCGTCGTCCTCGTCCGGCAGGGTTTCGTCGTCGGGGCCGGGCGCCGCGTACACGCCGGCCAGCCCGAACGACGGCGCGGGGACGTCCAGCACGTTGATCTCGCCCGCGGGCACCTGCACCGTCTGCGAGGCGCGGGACTTCGCCATCACCCGCCGTTCTGCGGGGGACAGCTTCTCCTTGCCCGCGGCCTTCCTGAGGAAGGCGTCCAGAGCCAGGGCCAGTTCGGCCTCGTGCTCCTCACGTGAGCCGGTGCGCTCGACCACCTCGCAGATGTGCTCCCAGACGTGGTGCGTGAACGGGAGGGCGACCGAGGTGGTGTGGATCCACGCCACCTCACGGAAGCCCTCCGGCAGCCGGACCCAGATCCGGGCCGGGTCGTAGGGGTTGTAATGCACCTCCCACCGGCCCTTTTCCGACCGCACTCCGGAGTCCTGGCCGCGGTGGCCGTTGAGGCACGTGTCGTCGTAGGTGCGGTAGTCGAAGCGGATACCGGCGTCCGTGATCGGCTGCCAGCGCACCGGCAGCAACTCCACGAAGTCGTCCGCCGACAAGGGCACCGGCACATACCCTGCCACCGGCAGCAGCGCCGCCCACATCTGGTTGGGCGTGAGGGCCTTCCTCGGCATCAGCGGGTGACGCAGGCCCTCGTGCGGACGGTGGTGCCAGTGGACGAGGAACTCCTCCCACAGCGCCTGGATCTCCGCCACGGTCCACAGCGGCTCCTGGTCGACGCGCGAGCCGCGCTCGCCCACGTTCGAGCCGGTGAAACCGGGCAGCCACTGGCAGAACTGGGTACTGATCGAGCCGAACGGCCGCTCCACGTGCCCCTTGGCCGGCCCGTTAGCCGGAGGCACCGGCTGCAGCGAGATGCCCAGGCTCTCGCACGCGGCCCGGGTGGCGGGAGAGACGAACACCTTGCCCTGGTCGACCACGACCGTCTCGGGCACGATGACCGGACGGGCCGCCGCGTCCTTCAGCCGCTCGTCGATACCGGTCAGCCGGTCGTGCGGCACCACCGACGCGGCCATCGACAGCGCCGCAGACCAGCCAGGCCGCATCGCCATCGGGGTCATCATCTGCGCCAGCAGCACCGCCACGTCCGTCAGTTTGCTCCCGGCCGGCCGCAGCACCCCCCACAGGGTGCGCGTGGACACGTCGACAGCGCTGGTCAGCTCCATCCGGCCCACCACCCCGTCGTCCAGGTGCAGCAGCACATCCAGCGGGGAGCTGTCCATCATCGTGATCTCGCCGGGACGCAGCGCCAGCGTCGGCTTGAACGGCGGGGCGGGGCGCGCTGCGCGAGCACGCCGCTGCGCCACCGTGCCCTGCAGCCCGAGGGATTTCTCCACGACGTCGATGAGTCTGTTGAACGTGGATTGCGGAGGCACCCTGACCGTCAGCAGGTCATGACGCGTGTTCAGCCGCCACTGCGTCTCCCGCCGCATCCGTTTCTTCCACCCGCGGGAACGGGAACGCAGAGCCTCCTCAGCCAGCAGCTCGCGCAGCGCCTCCACCACCCGGGGATCGGCCCGCTTCAACGGCGTCGCTCCGCCGCGTTTCTTGACCAGCCCCCACACCCCGTCCGTGCGGTAACGCGTGCGCCATCTGCGCACCGTCGCCCGGCTCACGTCCGCCCAGCCTTGCGCGGCCAGTTCATCGGCCTTCGCCTGCTCACGCTGGGCCAGCGTCGTGGAACCCGGGTCGTACTGAGGTCTCACGGCGCCCCTGCCGTCCGGCGTCGGGTGCCCGGTCTCCACCTCGCGGACATGCCGCTCCAGAGCGAGTGCACGAGCCCGCTCGTCCTCGGACACCGTCGACAGCAGGCCAAACTGCGGTACCCGCAGCCGCGGGCCCGCCGCCAGGCTGAAGGCGGGATCACCGAGCAGTTCAGCCAGGCCGAACACTGCCAAGGAACCGTCCCCGTCCTTGCCGGCCAGCCAGACCCGCGCGCCGGACGCCGTGTCCTCTTCGATGCCGGCGACGGTCCACTCACGGCCGCCGAACCGTACGGCGGCGTTGATTTTGCCTACCGGCCGGCTCACCGCGCCTCCCCCGTGCCCGCAGCCACCGCGAGGGCCCGCTCGTGCAGCGGACGCTCCAGCGGCATCCGCAGCACACCCGTCCACACGGCGTGGAACACCGCCGGCCACACCGCGATCGGATCACCCAGCAGCCGCACTCCCTCGAGCAGCGGCAGCGGCGTCCTGAAACACTCGGCCACCTCCGGCAACCGGCCTTGCGCACACCGCGGATGCCGGTAGCCGGCGAGCCAGCGCACATTGGCCTCCACCACCGACGGCGGCGGTCCGACCAGCCGGTAATGCCACCCCGCCGCAACCGCTGCGGCCTCGACGTGCGCGGCCCGCCGGACCAGCCGCCGCCCCGCCCCGAACCGGCCGGCGCAGTCCACCAGCAGCCCGCTGCCGTCCGTCAGCCGCGCCATCAGATGCGGCGCATGCGCCACGGTCCTTCCGCCGCGGCCCCGCCACAGCAGTTCCACCGGACGGCAGGCCAGCGCCGCCACCCCCGGATCGTGGTCCAGCATCATGACCTGCGTGCGCATGGCCTTGAAGCCGTAGTGCACCAGACGGCCGTTGGTCGCAGACCACCACCAACCCGGGGCCACCCGGCGGCCCTTCAGCACCGGGAACTGCCGCACCGGCTGACACTCCTCCAGCCGCCGCTCACCAGCAGCCTCCAGCCACGGCAGCTCATGCTCGATACCGCAGAGGTCCACGAACCGCGCGCCCATACGAACCGGATCCGCCAGGCGACTTCGGCCACCGGAAGACAAGCCAGCGTCAGGGGGCTTTGCGGAAGACACAGAAGACACAGACAACTCTCTTTGAGGCAGGGGGAATTCAGGCAGGGGGAATTCAGGATGGCGCGCCGGGATGGCCTTCGACACCGACGTGGTGGCGAAATGAGCCGTCCCTGGCCAGAGGGCCGCACCCGTGGACCCCACGGCGGCGAGGCATACGGGTATGGCCGGGCGGCAGAGAGCCCAACGCGACCCTGGAACAGGCCAGTTCGAGTGGCGGGAAGCGCTGCCGGCGGATGGCAGCCAAGCCCTTCGCGCCATGGACTGGGGCGCTCAAGGCGGCTCTGTGACGGTGGCACGGACACCCGCGGCACCACACCGGCCGCGGGACGCCGACGGGATCAGGCGGGGGTGAGCTCGAGCACCTGGGCCAGACTGTCGAGCACGGCACGGTAGCGCTCGGGAGGAAGCTCCCTCAGCGTGCTGTTGGTCATGCCCATCAAGGTGTCCAGCTCCAGCTCCGGTTCGGGCTCGGGCTGTTCGGACTCCGGCGCAGGAGCAGGACACTCCGCATTCTCCGAGCCGGGCACCCCGCTCAGGGCCGGAGCAGGCCACACCAGGTTCTGCCGGTCGCGATGCACCAGCAGAGCCAGCGCCAGCCACTCGACCAGATACACCCCACGCCGCGGCTTCCCTGGCAGACCGTGCTGGAGGTATTTCGCCAGCTCATCCACCGGCATCGGGCCGCCTCGCAGCGCTTTCCACGTCTTCTCCGCCGACCAGTGCGGAAGAAACAGGGCCTGTAGTTGCAGGCGCGCGTGCGTCTCTTCCTCCGGCCACAGCTGCGCGATGGACCACCCGGCGTCGGTGACGACGAACTTGCCGCGGCCACCCGTGAACAGGCCCACGTGGGTGCAGAAGCGGAGCGTCTGGGTGGCGGTTTCGGTGGTCACTTCTTCAATGCGTGCCACATCTGCGCTGGCGACGGTGCGGCGCTGGACGCCGCTTCTGCGAGCAGCAGTCAGATAGACAGACCACTGACGCGGCTGGCTCGCACGATCAGTCGGGGTCGTCCGCTCGCTGCAAAAGGCGGGAGGGGCGGTCACGTTCGCGGAAGCATCCGGGAAGGCAGTACCGGCAGGGGCCGAGGAGTCGGCCTGGGAGAACATATTTTCCATGGGCGTGAGGGCTTTCTTATCCTGCTGCACGTAGGGATGACACGCAACGCCCGCTACCAGCACGCTGGGTATAGTGGCGGCGCGTGTAAGGCGTGAGGCCAAACATGCGCACCGTGACACCGCCGGGCCCGGCAAAAGACCGGCGGTGCTCACGCATGTTCAGCCGAACGACTCAGAGGCTGTCGGGCACGGCCCACTCTCCTCCGAGCCGGTAGACACCGGCGCGCGGCTGCACGAGCAGCCCTCGCTCGTTCTTCAGACGCGACAGTGTCGAACTCAGGTTTTCGATGTTCACATCGGGCCGCACCTTCTTGATGTGGTCCGCGATCTCTTTCGTCGTAGCCTCTTCCCGCTCCCGGAGAAACAGCCGGATCGCTTCGGGCACCGTCATATGTGCACCGGATGCCCCGCCGTCGCTCGCTTCTTCGGCGGTGCCGACACTCACGTCCGGCCCCGTGCCCGTACCGGCCCGGCGCCGTTCGATCTGCCGATCAACGGCAGCGAGCAGCCCCTCGGAACTGTTCGCCATACCGGCCAGGACATCCTCCCGGCTCCGCACTGCTGACAGTTCGTCTTCAAGCTCTCGCCTGCGCCGACGCACCGCTTCCAGTAGCGCGCTGTCCTGCGTTGCCAACTCGGCGACTTGGAGCCGCATACGGCGCAGAGCGCGCAACTGCACAGCCAGTCCCTCCCTTCGGACCGTGAAGAGGCCCTTACAGGGCGCGAGTCTAGGGGCACAGCCGCTGCGTCCGCGTCCACGCCGAGAGCGGGACCACATACCCCCGGTCCCGCACAGTTGTCACTCGGCACGGCTTCCACCTGCGGAAACGAACAGACGCTCAACACTCGCAGTCTGACCAGGAAGTAAGCCGTAAGGGTGAGGCAAGCCGTCCGCTTCCCAGGACACAGCTTGACGCCGCAGGAATCGGACCCGGTCCGACGGTCTCAACGGAAACAGGGCTGTGCCGCAATCCGCTGCCGCAGCCGAGGACATGGGCCGCCAGGCCACACAGGGGACCGTCGGCCAGCGGCGTGTGCACGATCTCCCCGGTGCCTTCGCCGACAGCGCCTGCCGTCACGACCGCGGCCCCGCAAAGCAGTCCGGCCGAGCCCGAGGAAGCGTGAAGGAAAACCCTCGGACACCGGCTCGCGTTGAGACACCGGGCATCTCCAAGCACACCTGCCGCCTCGGCCTTTGTGCCTGCGGTCGCCGATCCAAGGTCTTCATCGACGTGCCACCCGCACCCCCAGCCACCGCCCACGCATCCGGCGGCCGCTGCCAGGGCTCTTCGGCCGGATCGACGATGCGACCTGCGGCGCCAAGTAAACCGCCTCAAAGCGCTGAACACTCGTTCCCTCAATGCTCCTTTGGGGTGCCGTTCACCACGGGCTCCTGTCGGTATCGACGCAGGTCACGCACCACACCCGGCAGAAGAACCCTTCCCAGGCGCAGACGTGAGAAGCCGCCTGGTACGGCATGCTGGAAGCGCAGCCAAGCGGGTGACCACACCCTGCTCGCTGCCACCGCGTGACGCCGAAGGCGAGGCCGGCGGAAGCCTCTCCCCGTCGCATCACCCGACAACTCCGTCTGACAGCAGGCCTGACCGGCCCGGCGTCTCAACTGTCCGCGTCGGCCAACTGCGTCTCGGCCGACCGAATTCCTGTCTCCCCTCACCCTCTGCGCTGTGGGCTGCCACCGGCCATGCCTCGCGCACCGACTTGACTGGCAGACACCCCATGGACTCCCGCTTCACCGCCCAGGACAACCTGCTCAATCAGGGCCCCCGTCCCCCGCGGCTCCCCACGCCCGGCGAACGGCGGCGCCTGCGCGAACTGTGGGGAGCGACCCTCGAAGAGGTCGCCGACGCCCTCAACGTGGAACCCGAGGTCATGGCCGCCTGGGAGGCCGGCCGCCACACCGCCGACCCAGCCGACGCCTACGCCTACCTGCGCCTGCTCAACGCCTTCCGTGAGCAACTGCCCGCCGCCTACGAACCGGACTGGGCTGCGCTGCGCAAACCCCCGGCATCCCCGGCTCCGGCCTCCGCTGTTTCCGGCGTCCCCACTCAGGCGGACACGGCCCGTGGACAGGCCAAACCGTCCCGACGCGGCGCCAGTTGGACCCAGGAGGAGAAGGACCGCCTGCGCGCCGAGTTCCTCGCCGGCGCCCAGGTCCCACAGCTGGCCGAATCCCTGGGGCGCAGCGAAAAGGCCGTGCGCTGGGTGCTGCACCGCCTCGGACTCATCTCCTTCCCGGCCGACGACGTACCCGCCCCGCGTACCGGGCCGGAAAAGCCCAAGGCCTACACGGTCGCGGACAAACGCAGGATCCATCCCAACGCCTATCAGCCCTGGAGTGCCGAAGACGAACAGCGCCTTGCCGAACGCTGCGCGCAAGGTGCCTCACTGGCCGAACTGTCCCGGGAATTCGGCCGCAATGAGGGAGGCATCGCCTCCCGCCTCATCAAGATCAAAGCAGACGGGCCGGCTGCTGACGAGGCCTGGGCGTACGGAGGCGAGGGCCCGGGTGCCGATCTTTGACATCACCTCCCCACCCCCTTACCTTAGTGCCTAATCTGATATCGAAGTGCGCATGTGGAGGGTGTGGGCCGGTGCTCTTGACAACCGGACAAGCGGCCGAGGAGCTGGGATGCGCCGTCACGACCTTCCGTCGCCTCGTGCACGCCGGGCTGCTGCCCGGCATGACCCGCCGCGGTGTGCGCGTCATGATTCCCCTCGCAGCGGTGCAGTCCCTCAGCGCACGCCGCCACGCAGCCCTGGACCAGATCGAAGCCGCAGAAATCGCCGTTCTGCGAGTTGACGCGGCCCAGCGGACCGACGAGCCGGACCGGGACTGGATCGGCTTCGCCGCCTCCCTCACCCCCGACGACCTCCTCAAAGCACTGCGAGGATGGTGGCGATGCAACGCGGCGAGCGTCGCGGCCGGGGGAGTGCTGCCGGTGACCCTGTCCGGCTACGTCGTGGCCGTGCTGACCGGCCTGGAACGGTGGGAGAAAAACACCGAGGGCCGCCACGCTTTCCCCGATGCCCGCCTGGCCGGCCACGTCACCGACCTGACCACCCCGGCAACGGCCATCACCTCCCGCGTCAACGACGACCGAAGGCTGGCTGAGCTGCTGCTGGGCACCCGCCTCGCCTCCAACTCGGGCGGAGCGATCGCCTACGTCCCCACCCGCACCACCACCGGCTGAACTCCGGGCCCGGACAAGGAATCCGATGGACGCACAGAGCTACAACGCCGCGCTCACCGAACTGCGCACCGTGCGCGACAAGATCAAGAAGGTGCGGACGGACCTCGCGAAGCTGGAAGCAGACCGGGACCAGCGGATCACCCAACTCGCCGCCCACGACAAGGCGAAGGCCGAGAGGATCGCCCCGGCCGCCGGAGTCAGCCTGGCCGACATCGTCGCCCTCGCCCCCGCCCTGGCACCCGAAACCCTGGCCGGCGCCACCGCCCCGGCCCAGCCTCCAGCGCCCGGGGCAGCACCCGACAGCACCCAGCCGCAGCCCGGCGCGACGGCGCCCGCGACGGCCGCCGCCAACCAGCAGCCCGCGCCCTCAGCCGCCCCGACAACCCCGATGACGCCTGCCGCACCGGACGCACCGCGGGCCCTGCCCTCCATCCCCGAAGGAGAAGCGGGCGACGCCTACTTCTCCCACACCGCGAACCTGGCCTCCACCCGGCCCAACTTCACCCAGCAGGCCCGCTCCACCGTCTTCCTCGACACCACCACCGGCATCCTGGTCCACCGCAACCAGACCCACCGCCTCGACCTCGGCAACCGCTCGGCCGACGCCATCCTCACCGCCGTCTTCCACACCATCCCCGAAGGCACCGAGCGGATCTACATCACCGCAGGCGCCCCCTGGCACCAGGACGCCGACCGCTACCCCTACCTCCGCGACGCCGTCGCCGCCTGGCTGAACGCCCCCATCCCGGGCTGGCGCACCGACACCGGCCGCGGCCGCGACCGGATGGCCGGCCACTTCGTCCACGCCCGCAGCCCCGTCGGCCGCTACCAGCGCGAGAACGGCGACAGCCACGTGGAGATCCGCTCGGTGGGGGAGTGGTTCGACGCCGACGGCCACGACCCGGCAACCGTCCGCGACGCCTTCGTGCTGCTGTGGCAGGCCCTGCGCCGCCACTGGGACGACGCTGTGATCATGGGCTCGCCCTCCCAGACCGGCCGCGACCTGTGGACCCGCACCATCCCCGCCCGCGGCCAGTACGCCGACGGCTTCCCCGTCCTGTCCGAGGAACTGCGCGGCCTGCTGCACGCCACCGCCGGACAAGGCCGCAACGAACTCCTCACCCCGCCCCGGATCCCTGAGCAACTGCCCCAACTCGTCGAGTACGACCGCACCTTCGCCTACGCCAAACACACCTGGAAATCCCCCGTCGGCACCCCCCGCCGCATCACCGCCGCCACCTTCGCCGCCTGGTCGGAGAAGGAACAGACCCGCGCCCTGTACGGGTGCGGACACTGGCAGATCCGCGTCACCGTCCCCGACACCTGGAACCACGTCGGCCTCCTCCCCGCGCCTGCGCCCGGCGAACGCGCCTGGCACTACCCAGCCGAAGGCCGCACCACCTTCACCACCTGGGCCGGCGGCCCGGAAGTCCACACCGCCCTGACCAACCCCCTCACGCCGTGGAAGGTCGAAATCCTCGACGGCATCCTGTGGGACGACGGCAAACCCCTCGACGACTGGGCCAAGAAACTCAAGGACACCTGGACCAACCTCTCCGCCCAAGCCCACTACCAGGGCAACGCCCAGCAGGCCCGCGCCGCCCACCTCGCCTCCCGCGCAGTACGCTCCATCCTCCTGTACGGCATCGGCGCCTTCGCCCAACGCCCCCGCATGGTCACCGGCACCACCCCCCGCAGCATGGAGCGCGACGTACCCCCGGACGCCGAAATCATCGGCTTCGACGACCAGCAGATCACCTGGCAGAAGCCCACCGGCTTCTCCCGCGACCCCAACGCCCACCCCGAATGGGCCGCCGCGATCTGGTCCGCCGCCCGCGCCGCCCTGCTCACCCAGTACCACCGCGACGACGACACCCACGCCGGAGCCCTGCACACACCCCCCGGCACCGTCGTCGCCTTCCGCACCGACGCCCTCTACCTCACCCAGCCCCAGAACTGGCCCTACCGCCACCACCCCGGCGACTACCTCCTCAAAGGCCACCTCACCGGACCCGTGAACGCCCCCACCAGCGAAGAAGAACTCCTCGCCCTGCGCGACACCGGCCGCCACGCCCTCACCACCGCACCGGACAACACCTGATGCCCCCGACGCCGCCAATCAGCCCCCAGCCCGCACTCAACGAAGCCGCCCACCTTGCCGACCGACTCCAGCAAGCCGGCTACACCAAACGCGACATCGCCCGCATCATCGACCGCGACCCCTCCCTGGTCTCGCAGTTCTACACCAAGAACAAAGGCGCAGCCTTCGTCCCCGCCCTCCGCCAAGTCCTGGCCGCCGTCGAGACAGGCGGCATCACCGACCTGCCCGAACTCGCCGCCATCGCCGCCCGCCACACCCAGCGGCGCACCACCGCCTCCGGCAGCCGTGCCCGGGTGCGCGGCAAAGCCGTCCTCATCACCCCGACCGGCTCCGGCACCGGCCGCGTCGCCGCCCAGGCCATCGCTTCCGGCTCCGCCCGCCTGCGCCCCCTGATCGCCGAAGCCGCCCGCCGCGGCCTGCGCCTGGCCTTCACCGTCCGCCTCGCCAAGACCGCATACCTCCACCCCTCCGGCAGCCGCACCGACTCACCCGGCATCCGCCGCGACGTCATCCAGCGCGCCGACCACACCGAAGAACGCTCCTACGGCTCGGCCCAGACCGGCGGATTCGACGCCGCCGACTTCGCCCGCCGCGTCAACGCCACCGGCGGTGACGTCACCGCCGCCGTCCACCAATGGCTCGTGGAGACCGGCCGCATCCAACCGGACGCCCACATTCTCCACCTCGAGATCCGCACATGGCGGCCCCGCTGAGTGCGTCTCGAACCGAGCGGCCCGGTCGAACCGCTGATCGCACAGACCTGGGCCGAGGTGCTGGGCCGGGACCAGTTCTGCGCCGACTATGACTTCTTCGTGCTCGGTGGGCACTCCCTCATGACCCTCGAAGTGATCGCCGACCTCAGGAGAAGCCTGGGCGTGGTTTTCTCCACCCGCGCCGTCTACCGGCCCCCCCACTACGGGAACTCGCCCGCCACGTCGAACGCCCCTCACCGACCGGCCCTAGCTCATCGCCCTCCCCGGGCCCCGAACGGAGCGCGCCCCCTTCCCCGCGCCCGCAGAGTGCCCCGTTTTCGGCCCCGTGCCTGCTTCGCCGGCTCCGTCCGGGGCGCCAGGCTCGCGTTCCGCCACGAGGAACTGACGGATCCCCTCCGCAGTCCCAGATTGCAGCCGTGCTGCTGAGCGTTCTGGAAGACGCGGAGCGGTGACGGGATGAGCACAGTCCTCAGCCCCTGACCGGGGGCGACTTCATTGAGTCAATTGTCGATACACTGCTAAATCCTTTCAATCATGCATACCTGCAGTTCAGCAGCGTCTGCTCCTGGCCCGCAATGCTCTGGCGATGCCGAACTCCGTCTCCGCAGAGCAATGTCTGCCCAGGTCACGGCGCTGCGTCAGCCCCGGCAGCATGTCGTGCGCTGCCCTGGCCGGTTCAAGGCGACGGCGGGTGATGATCCATCAGTTTCTGTCAGTGGCGGCTGATACACCCATCTGAGTGACGGGCCGCGCTGCGGCCCGCATGAGCGTGAGGGGACGCTATGGGACAGGTGCCGGACGGCTATCACCGGGTACGAGCGCACATCCGCCGCAATCCGGCGGGCAAGGGTTCCAAACGCATGAGCGCCTGGATGATTGCCGGACTGATCGCCGGAGTCTGGCTGTGGGGGCAGGTGTTCGGGTTCGACGAGGCCGCTTCAGCACCGCCGGTCGCCCCTCAGCCGTCTGTCTCCGCGACGGCCGGCCGCTGATGGCCCAGCGGCGCTCAGAGATCCGGCGCCCCCGCGGCACGGCCGAGTGGCTGGCCGCCGCCCTCGTCGCCGTAGCCGTACTGGTCCTGGCCGTCCGGATGACAGTGGCGGCGGGGGAGACGCTGCTACGCACTTGGCCGCTCCTGGTGGTTCTGGCCGCGACGGCCGCCGGCGCCGTGACGTGGCGGGCTCTCCGCACAGCGGCCCAGCGCCGCCGGGCCCAGGAACGGCTGGCCACGCTGAGGATCACACTGGCGCAGTTCGATGCCATGGACGACGAGCAGTTCGAGTACGCGCTCAGGGATCTACTGATCCGTGACGGCTGGCAGGCCCGCAAAGTGGGGCAGGCCGGCGACCAGGCCGCAGACGTCATCGGCCAGCACCCCCACCACGGACGCATCGTCCTGCAGGCCAAACACACCCGTACCGGCGGCAAGGTGGGATCGTCGGTGATGTACCAGGTCAACGGCACCGCCCGGCCCGTCCACGGCGCCGATCACGCAGTCGTCGTCACCAACGGAGCCTTCACCCACAACGCCAAGCAATGGGGAGACCGCCACCACGTCCGCTGGACCGACCGGGACCAGCTGCGCCGCTGGGCCGAGAACGGCATCGCACTGAGACTCCGCCAAGTTCGTTTCCGCAGTTCAGTGGGGCTGGTGTGATGCGCGGTGAGGTCCTCACGCTGACAGGTGGCGTGATCGTTAGCACGAGATCGTCCGGCGCGGGCGTTCTCGCGGGTTCTGGCGTGAGGTTCGGGGCTGCCGCGTAGGTTCCGCGTCGGGAGGGATGTTCATGACAGACGTGCTGACGTGGACGATCGGGCGGCGGCTTGAGCTGGCGAAACGTGCTGAGCTCCTGCGTAAGGAGCTGGGCGAACTCGAGCTGGAGGTGGCCCGGTTGGAGGCCGCCGAGGTGGTGTTCGGGCAGTGGGCCGAGGCCACCGACGGTGGACGGCGGCCGTCGGGCATCGTGTCGCCGGAGCCGGAGCCGGAGCCGGAGCCGGAGCCGGTCGCTGTGACGGTGGGCCCGGGTGCGGGCGGGATGCGGGTGGTCCCCGATCGTGTCGAGGGGATGGGGCTTCAGGCCCTGACCTCGGAATACCGTCGGATCATGGAGATCGTGGCCGGGTCGGACGGTCCGGTGATGGCCAAGGACGTTGCCGTCGGACTGGGCCGGGAGACGACGCCGGGGAAGATCGAGCCGGTCCGGGGTCAGCTGCGCAAACTCTCCGACCGGGGCTGGCTCGTCCGCACCGCATCGGGCCGCTACCGGCCATGCTGACCAGCGGTGTTGGCGGCCGGACGGGCCGATTCCGGCCGTAACGCGAGGGCCCCCGGCGGGAGTTGGTTGATGTGTGACGAAAAACCAGCCCGCCGAGGGCGCTCAGGATGTTGTCTACCAGGTCCGCCTCCCGCTGTCGAAGCGGACCATCGATCTCGTCGCCGGCCTGATACGCCGGCGCCGCAACCGGATGCGCTCTGTCTGGCGCAAGGCCGAACCCGGTAAGCAGGCCGTCATCGTGCTCGCCGTCCTGCGTCACGACCAGCGCCTGGCCGACATGGCCGGCGGCAACGGTGTCGGGGAGTCCACCGTCCGCCGCTGGGTGAAGGAAGTCGTCAAGCTGCTGGCCGCCCGCGCCCCACGCCTGGACCGCGCGCTGAAGAAGATCGCCCGCAGCGGCGGGTCGTGGTCCTCCTCGACGGCACCCTGATCCGCACCCACCGCCGCACTGGGAAGGACGACCGGAAGAACTACTCGGGCAAGCACAAGGCCCATGGCCTGCTGTTTCTCGCACTGACCGACGAGAAGGGCAACCTGATCTGGATCTCCGCAGCCAAGCCCGGCCGGTCCAGCGAGATCACCACCGCCCGCCACAACAAGATCACCGAACACCTGCGGGAAGCCGGCCTCGGCGCCCTGGCCGACCTCGGCTTCGTCGGCCTCGACGACAAACCCGACGACGACCCGGTGATCATCACCGGCCGCAAGGCCACCCGCAACCACAAGCTGACCGCCGCCGAGAAGGAAGCGAACCGCCTGGTCAGCCGCGAACGCGCCGCCAACGAACACGGCTTCGCGAACCTCAAGAACTGGCGGATCCTGACCAAGCTCCGCACCGACACCCGGCAGGCCACCACGCTCCTGCGGGCCCTGCTCGTCCTGGCGAACAGCGAAGTACAGCGCTGACGGAGCGGGCGGATGATCTCGCCCCGACGATCATGCCACCTGTCAGCGTGAGGACCTCACCAACGCATCACACCAGCCCCACTGAACTGCGGAAACGAGCTTGGCGGAGGCTCACTGCACGAACTCCTGCGCCTGCCGGCCAGGCCCCGCCGCACGGCACGCTGGCGCACGGCCGCCTGAAACGCCCATCGGATGAGGGGGATTCGGTGTTCGACGAAGACGGCTCGCTCGACCCGTTCTTGAAGTTCCTGCTGTACACGGTCGTGATCCTGGGAGTGGCCAAGACACTGTGGGAGTGGCTGACCGGCGATGTGGCGCGCTGGTTCAGCGCCGAACTGTGGAACTGGATCACCCAATACCCTTGGTGGACGGGACTCACCGTCGGCGCGGTGCTGCTCTTGACGCTACTGCTCCGGCGGCGCTGTCACGTTGTTGGGTGGGTAGGTGTCTGATGGTGCGTCGTGGCGTGGTGGAGCCCGGTTCCGGGCTGTGCTCAGGCCGTGGTGGAGGGGTAGGCGGCGCTGGTGATCTGCTCCCAGATTGCGAAGCGGACGGTCATCTCGGCTCGGTAGTGGTGTGCGGACAGCCGGTGGCGTCGGGGTCGGAAGTGGGGTGAGATGCCGCTGAACGCGGCCAGGAACCGCTGGGCTGCGCCGGTGCTGCGGAAGCCTTTCATCGCTCGTTCGCGCTGCCTTGTTGGCTGGTGGCTGTTCTCCGCCCGGTTGTTCAGCCCCTTGTGGGAGCGGTGCTCGACGGAGGGCATGACCTCGCGGTGGGCCGCGCCGTAGGAGCGGAGCTTGTCGGTGACGATCACCCGCGGCACCGTGCGGGTCTTCTTCATCAGCCTGCGCAAGAAGTGCCTGGCCGCGGCTTTGTCCCGGCGGCTCTGTACCAGGATGTCCAGGACGTTGCCGTCCTGGTCGACCGCCCGCCACAGATACTTCTGTTCCCCATTGATCTTGATGAAGACCTCGTCCAAGTGCCACTTGTCACCAGGTCGGGGC
This sequence comes from Streptomyces sp. MNU76, assembly GCF_020982545.1. GTDB lineage: Bacteria > Actinomycetota > Actinomycetes > Streptomycetales > Streptomycetaceae > Streptomyces. The sequence continues at coordinate 189,061 of NZ_JAJKLK010000030.1, forward strand.
CGGCGGCGGCGCAGCGAATCGGCGTACCGCTGCCCGAACTTGGCGCACCAGCGGCGCACCGTCTCGTAGGAGAGGACGATCCCGCGCTCGAGCATCAGCTCCTCGACCTCGCGGAAGCTGAGGGGGAAGCGGTGGTACAGCCACACGCAGCGGGAGATGACCTCGACCGGGTATCGGTGCCCCTTGTACGACGGAGCCACGGCCCCCACGGAACAGCCCCCTCCAACACGATCAACCAGAAGATCATCCCACCCGCTCAGCCAACGTGACAGCGCCCCGATGACCGCGGTCTGCAGGGTATAGGGGTGGCTCGGGTCGATGGGGCCGGTGCCGGCCGGGGCGTCGCCGCCACTCAGTGGCGTCACAGCGGTCCCTGGCGAGAGCCCGAGGGTGGGCTCAGTCGCCGGATGTCTGCCCCCGGCGAGGCACCTGGGGTGACATCGCGGCCGCAGCCTCCGCCTTGGCGTCGCTCACCGCGGCGGCGGCCTGCTTCGCGGCCTCGTCAGCAGCCGCCCCGGCGTCGAGCGAAACCGCCGAGCCTGCATCGAGCTCTGGAACCCGGTTTGCGTGGGACGTGTCGTCGGCTGCTTTCTCGGGTTGCTCGGGTGCGGGGGGACCCGCCGTCGACTGGTCACCGAAGGCACTGGTGACGGTCCGAACTGCCTCGGTCAGCTCTCCCGGGATCACCCAGAACGTGTTGCTGTCGCTGCTCGCCAGGTGCGGAAGCGTCTCCAGGTACTTGTAGGCAAGTACCTTCGGATCGGCATTGTTGCGATGGACGGCCTGGAAGACACGCTCCACCGCCTTGGCCTCGCCGTCCGCCCGCAGGATCATGGCCTGTTGCGTGCCCTGGGCCTCCAGGATGTCCTTCTGCTTCGTGCCCTCCGCGGTAAGGATCTTGGCTTGCCGCTCCCCTTCGGCGTGCAGGATGGCCGCGCGCTTGTCCCGCTCGGCCCGCATCTGCTTCTCCATCGCTTCCTTGATGGTGTGCGGTGGATCGATGGCCTTGATCTCGACGCGGTTCACCCGGATGCCCCACTTGCCGGTGGCGTCGTCGAGGACGGCGCGGAGCCGGGAGTTGATCTCCTCGCGCGAGGTGAGTGTCTCCTCCAGGTCCATGCTGCCGATGACGTTGCGCAGCGTGGTCACGGTGAGCTGGTCGATCGCCTGGAGGTAGTCGGCGACCTCGTAGGCCGCCGCCCGCGGGTCGGTGATCTGGTAGTAGAGCACAGTGTCGATGTTCACCACGAGGTTGTCCTCGGTGATCACCGGCCGGGGATCGGAGGAATAGACCTGCTCGCGCACGTCGAGTTTCGTGTTGACGCGGTCCGCCACCGGCAGCACCAGGTTCAGACCGGGTTGCAGCGTCCGGCGATACCGGCCGAACCGCTCGATGTTGTAGCGGCGCGCCTGCGGGACGATCCGCACGGTGGAGGCCACGAGGAAGACGACGACGATGGCCGCCACAAGAATGGGGATGACGACGGGGTCCACAGTGCCTCCGTTGCTGTGTTCAGCCGCTCAGGGAAGGAGTTCGCGGGGGTAGACGATGGCCGTGGCGCCTTCGATCTCCATGACATCCACCAGCGCTCCCACCGGGATCACCAGGCTTTCGTCGAGGGCGCGGGCGGACCACTCCTCGCCGGAGAGCTTGATCAGGCCGCGGGTTGCGGTGACCTCCTGCATGACCTCGGCCCGCTTGCCGATCAGCGCGTCACTGCCCTCGCGGGTGAGGGGTTGCTGTGCCATCTGCCGCAGTGCGACAGGACGGACGAGGAAGAGACCCGCTGCCGCTGCTACCCCGAAGGCGACGAGCTGGCCGAGAACGCCGATGCCCACACCGGCGACCACGGCGGCCACCAGCGCGGCGCCCGCCAGCAACCCGAAGACCAGTGTCAGGGTGAAGAACTCCGCGGCACCGAGCACCCCGGCGGTGAGCAGCCATACGAACCACGGCATCAGATCGCCCTCCTTACAGAGGCCTCCTCCACGAAGCTACCTTCGGTAACGCCGGCAGAACCGACCCGGGAGCCGCGGTCTTGATCGTTGAATCGTTTGCCCTGACCGGCGGGGTTACATGCGGGCCAGGCTGCGTCATGGCTCCTCCTCCTGCGGGACCGACGGATAGGGTCCATGCCCCTCCACCGTCACACGCGGCCTTGCGGCATCGCCATCGGGACCAACACCCATTCCGCTGGTACCCGACACCCACTGCCGGCTGGCACCTGGGCGCTGACGATGAGTCCCTCCAGCTCACGCAGCCGCTGCAGGTACATATCGGCAGCAAAGGCGCGTTGATCGTGGTAGCTGTTCGAGCGTCCGTTTAGTGCTGTGCGTGCAAGGAGTTACTCGGTCCGCGCCGATGTGGCGGGCTCGGACTCGGGGGCGCCGTGTTCGCCGAGCCAGCGGGCTAGTTTGCCGCGCCGGCCGACGGCCCGCAGCCGACGCTCCGTGGCTTCCCGGGTGTGGGGGGTGGTGATGAGTAGAAGCTCGTCGCTTGCACGCAGGACGGTGTCGCGGTCGGGGACGAGGGTGGTGCCGTCGCGGACGATCAGGGTGACGACGGTCGGGGGCGGCAGCCGCAGTTCGAAGACGGCCACGCCGTGCAGCCGTGAGCCCGGTGGGATGGTGACGGTGAGCAGGTCGGCGTCCAGTACGTCGAGGGGGGCGGTCTCGACCTGGACATCGCGTAGCGCCCCGGGGCGGGTCAAGCGCAGGCGTCCGGCGACGGCGGGCAGGGTGGGGCCCTGGATGAGGGTGAACAGGACCACGAGGACGAACACGATGTTGAGTACGTCGCGGGCGCCGGCGACCCCGGCGACGATGGGGAAGGTGGCGAGCACGATGGGGACCGCGCCGCGCAGGCCGGCCCAGGAGATGAACGCCTGCTCACGCCAGGGGATACGGAACGGCAGCAGGCAGGCCAGAACGGAGACGGGGCGGGCGGCCAGCAGCAGGACCAGTCCGACGATGAGGGCAGGCAAGATCGCGGCGGGCAGTTCGCTGGGATTGACGAGCAGGCCGAGCATGACGAACAGGCCGATCTGCGCCAGCCAGCCGGCGCCCTCGGCGAATGAACGGGTGGCGGCGCGGTGGGGCAGTTTGGCGTTGCCCAGCACCAGTCCCGACAGGTAGGCGGCGATGATGCCGCTGGCGTTCACCGCTCCGGCGGCGGCGAAGGCGACGATGCCGAAACCGACCGTGGCCAGCGGGTACAGGCCGGTGGCGGGCAGCGCGATGTGCCGCAGCGCTGCGGCGCCCAGGCGGCCGATCAGCACTCCGAGCGTGCCGCCGACCGCGAGTTGGTAGAGCAGGTTGCCCAGGAGGGGAGCGGGCCCGGGCAGGTCGGTGGTGGCGGTGGAGAAGACCAGGACCAGGATGATGGTCGGGGCGTCGTTGAAGCCGGACTCGGCCTCCAGCAGCCCGGTGACCTTCTGCGGCAGCGGCAGCGCGCGCAGGACGGCGAAGACGGCGGCGGCGTCGGTGGAGGAGACGATCGCACCGAGCAGCAGGGCCAGGTGCCACTCGATGCCCAGGAGCCAGTGTGCGCCGGCGGCGGTCACCACGACGGAGACGGCCACGCCTGCCGTGGCGAGCACCCCGGCCGGGGCCAGGAGGCGTCGGACGTCGCTCCACTGGGTGGTCAGGCCGCCTTCGACGAGGATGACGGCCAGGGCTGCGGTGCCCATGGCCTGGGCGAGCTGGGCGTCGTCGAACTCCAGGCCGAGCCCGTCTTCGCCGGCGATGACGCCGACCGCGAGGAACAGCAGCAGGCTGGGCAGGCCGATGCGGTGAGCCGCGCGGGCGGCGGCGATGCTGGTCAGCAGTACGGCGCCGCCGATCAGCAGCGTCAGGTACAGCTCGGACAGGGTCATCGACGGGCCCTCGTGCCAGCCGCAGCCGCTGGACGGTCGCCGAGGTCAGGACCGGGGCGGAGAGGTGTGGTGTCTGCGCGCGTCACGCTCGGGGTCGAACAGCTCTGCGGCCATACCGGCCAGGACCAGGCCGGTGGCGATGAGCAGCCCGTGGGCCAGGGCGAGGCCAGTGGCCAGCGCGGCCATGGCGACGGCGAGGAGCAGCCAGGCCCTTGCGTGCCGGTACTCACGCGGCGGGCAGGGGCGGCAGGCCCCAAGAGCGCGGGCGAACCGGGGATCCTCGCGGTTGAGGAGGGCCTCGATCTCAGTGAGTCGCCTGTCATCGGGTTTGGGCATGATGCCCACCTCCGGGCACGGGACTGCGGGCAGGCGTCGCGGTCGACGGTGCGAGCCATCTGCTCTCCTTGGGAGGTCGGGGCATCACGATCACACCAGGAGGAGGGAGTGCAGCCGTACATACGCGGCCGACACGGCGATGGTGAGGGCGGTGACGATCAGGCCAGAGGGTGAGGTGCCGGAACGAGATCTGGCGGTGGAGCGATCGGCGACACGGAGGGCGACGATTCCGGTCGGCGGAGGCGCCGGCCCTTGTGGGGTTGCCAGCCGGAACCGCGCCGAGTGCGAGCGCCCGCGGCGGGACGCACGCGGGCTCTGGTCTTCCCTTCCGGGTGGGCCGACCACCGCAGATCGGGCAGTCGGTGGCGCCGAAGGGCACACTGTGACGGTTGCGGTCGACCATGCCGTAACGCTCACGGCCATTCCTCCCCCATGCCCGGCCTGCCTGTTCCGGCCGTGCTGACGCCCGCCATACGGCGCACCCATCCAGCCGCCGTGCGACGCAACCGCAGTACCAGCAGGGCCGGGCCGGACACCGACTCGGTGTGACCTGTGGGCTGTGGTGCTGCGTACATCGGTGCCGGGCTCCTCTCGTGATCCGAAAGACCTGCGGCTTTTCCCGCCCAGTCAAGAGGGGGCTGTCGAAAGCTGGGCTCGCGTCTGCCGACGCCGCAAGCGGTCGCCTCCGCACGACGGTCAGTGGGCCGACAGCGGGATTGGCTCCACCCTCACTCGCCACAGGCGGCGGCCGCCATCGGGTCCGACACCCAATTGCGCGCGGGCCAGAGCTGTAGAGGGGACGCGGAAATGGGTGCCAGACCCGATGGACGTTCGCCTTGCCCGGCGCAGACTCTGGAGCAGAGCGCCCTGGGGGCAGGCAGCCTTCAGTGACCGGCCGGCCCGCTGTCCACTGCCGGGGAGGCGATAGTGGAAGCAAGGACCAGCTTGAGGAGACGGTATCCGGTGCCGTTGTTCTGGAGGATCTTCCTGCTCAACGCCGTGGTGCTGGTCGCAGCCACTGCGCTGCTGCTGCTGGGCCCGGTCACCGTGTCGGCCCCCGTCCTGCTCGCTGAGGCCGCTGTCCTCAGCGGCGGGCTGGCCGCGATGCTGATCGCCAATGCGCTCCTGCTGCGCATTGGCCTGGCTCCGCTGCAACGCCTCGCCCGCGCCATGACCAGCACCGACCTGCTGCGCCCCGGTGCCCGCCCGGCTGTCGGCGGTCACGGCGAGGTTGCCGAACTGATCACCACGTTCAACACGATGCTCGACCGGCTGGAAGCCGAACGCGCCACCAGCGCCGCCCGCGCCCTGACCGCGCAGGAAGCCGAACGCCACCGCATCGCCCAGGAACTCCACGACGAGATCGGCCAGACGCTCACGGCCGTCCTGCTCGACCTCAAACGCGTCGCCGACCAAGCACCCGACCCGGTACGTGAGCAACTGCACCAGGTCCAGGAGACCACCCGCGCCAGCCTGGACGAGATTCGCCGCATCGCCCGCCGCCTGCGCCCCGGCGTCCTTGAGGAACTCGGCCTGACCAGCTCGCTGAAATCCCTCGCGGCCGAGTTCACCAGCCCCGCCCTGTCCGTACGGCACCACATCGCGCCCGACCTGCCGCCGCTGGGCGAGAACGCCGAACTCGTCCTCTACCGCGTCGCCCAGGAAAGCCTCACCAACACGGCCCGCCACGCCGACGCCACGCGCGTCGGCCTCACCTTGGAGCGGACCCCGGACGGCGTAGAACTACGCGTGCGCGACAACGGCCGAGGCATCGAGGGGGCCACCGAAGGGGCGGGCATCCGCGGCATGCGCGAACGCGCCCTGCTCATCGGTGCCGGCCTCACCCTCGGCCCCGCCCCCGACGGAGGCACCGAGGTACGCCTGACCGTCCCCACCCCCACCGGAGTCAGTGACCATGACCGAGGCGACGCCCACCCGCATCCTGCTGGCCGACGACCACCACCTGGTCCGACGCGGAGTGCGCCTCATCCTCGACAGCGAACCCGACCTCACTGTGGTGGCCGAAGCTGGCGACGGAGCCGAGGCCATCGAGGCCGCCCATGCCCACCATCCCGACCTGGCCGTCCTCGACATCGCCATGCCCCGCCTGACCGGCCTGCAGGCCGCCCGCGAACTCTCACGCATCCAGCCGGAGCTGCGCATCCTCATCCTGACGATGTACGACAACGAGCAGTACTTCTTCGAAGCCCTGGCCGCCGGCGCCTCCGGCTACGTCCTCAAGTCCGTCGCCGACCGCGACCTCGTCGAAGCCTGCCGCGCCACTATGCGTGACGAACCCTTCCTCTACCCCGGCGCGGTCAACGCCCTCATCCGCAACTACCTCGACCGCGTCCGCGAAGGCCAGTCCCTGCCTGCCAGGGCCATCACCGACCGCGAGGAGGAGATCCTCAAACTCGTCGCGGAAGGCCACACCTCACAGGAGATCGCCGACATCCTCGTCATCAGCCCCAAGACCGTCGAACGCCACCGCGCCAACCTGCTGCAGAAGCTCGGCCTGAAGGACCGCTTGGAACTCACTCGCTACGCCATCCGCGTCGGACTGATCGAACCCTGACCACACGACCAAGGGGGCACCAAACGGCGCCGGCACCGCGGAGAGCAGCCCCGCGAGCGATCGTGGCGTTCGCGGATGAGTCCCCGTCCCACAGACGCACCGCAGGTGATCGATATGAACCCCTCGATGGACGACCGGCACATCCTCGCGGAGATGGAGCGGCGTCTCTCGCAGGAGGATCCCGAACTGGCCGCACTGATCGATGCGTTGAACCAGCAGTTCCTCCACGAGGACGAGGACGAGGACGAGGATTCCGAGGGATGGGTCGATGACAGCGGCAGGCGGTTCGACTGGCGCTGGAAGACGGGTATCGCCTGTGCGGTCATCGCGGTGCTGGGTCTCCTCCTCACGGCCATCCTCACTGCGACGCCGCCGTCCGCGGATGACAAGCAGGGACCGCCGAACAGCCGGCTCCCAGCAACCTCCGTTCATTCGCAGCGCCGGGCTGCCGGTTACGGGGGGAGCCGCAGAACAAGGCCGACTCGTCTCCCGCGACCAAGCACCGAGCTTCCAGGGGGAGGCCCCGATGCGCGCCCGTGATCTCGCGCAGTCTTATGTCACCGTCAGCCAGGACACCTCGGCCGTCGAGGCGCTGAGAGCCCTCGTCGAACACGGTCTGCCCGGGCTACTCGTGGTCGACTCCGGCGGGCAGCCGTACGCGGCGCTGCCCGCCTGCGAGGTGGGCAGGGCACTGCTGCCCGGCTATGTCCAAGAGGATCCCCTTCCCGCCCAAGTGATCGACGAACCTCACGCCATTCAACTGTGCCGCGCGCTCCAGGGCCGCAAGCTCGCCGACTGCCTGCCTGCGGGCAGACCGCTCCTGCCCACAGTCACTCCGGACTGCCCTGCCCTGAAGATCGCGGAAGTGATGGGCCGCACCCGAAGTCCGCTCATCGCGGTCGTCGATCAGGGACAAGGAGGCCAAAGCCACCTTCTCGGCGTCATCACCGCCGCGCGCCTGGTGGATCAGCTCCTCCAGGCGTGAGCGGCCGTTCGCCTCGAAGCGACCCAGGAGGCGCGCCCCGTCATCGAAAGGTCAGCCGCATGCGCCGACGCAGCCGTAGCAACCGGACTTTCCTCGGCCGTCTCCCGCTGCCCGAGCGCAGGTTCGTGGCGGACGCGCTGCGTACCGAGACGGTCGGAGGGATGCTGTTGCTCGCCGCGGCTGCCGTGGCGCTGGTGTGGGCCAACACCCCGTTGCGCGATGCATACGATTCTGTACGGGACTTCCACTTCGGTATCGAGGCCCTGGGGCTGGACCTCTCCGTGGCCCACTGGACGGCGGACGGACTGCTGGCGATCTTCTTCTTCGTCGCCGGCGCGGAACTCAAGCGCGAGCTGGTGGTCGGCGAACTGCGCCACCCGGGAACGGCGGCACTGCCGGTGATCGCGGCTGCCTGCGGCATGGCGGTACCGGCCCTGCTCTACGGTCTTGTCGCCACCAGCCTGGGCGGAACGTGGAACGGCTGGGCCGTCCCCATGGCCACCGACATCGCCTTCGCACTGGGCGTGCTCGCGGTGATCGATACCCACCTGCCGTCCGCACTGCGCGCCTTCCTGCTAACCCTCGCGGTGGTCGACGACCTCGGCGCCATCATCGTGATCGCCCTCTTCTACACCTCGACAATCAACCTCGCGGCTCTCATCGGCGCCGTCCTGGGGCTAGTGCTGTTCTTCCACCTGCACGACCGACGGCGTGTGCACGGCTGGTACTGGTACCTGCCGCTCGCCCTGGCCATCTGGGGCCTGATGTACAACAGTGGCGTCCATGCCACCGTGGCAGGAGTCGCCATGGGCCTGCTCCTGCGCGTGGCCAAGGACGGCGAGCGAGGTCGACGTCCTGCCGAACAGATCGCGCACCTGGTCCGCCCGGTCTCCGCCGGGGTGGCCGTACCCCTGTTCGCGCTGTTCGCGGCTGGCGTCAGCGTCACCGGCGACACGCTGAATGATGTCGTCAGCGAACCGGAGCCGCTCGGCGTGGCCCTGGGCCTGGCCGCCGGCAAGGTACTGGGCATCTTCGGCGGCTCCTACCTCGCCGTCCGCTTCACCCGTGCCCGGCTCAGCCGGGACCTCGCCTGGGCGGACGTGATCGCCGTGGCCATGCTGGCCGGCATCGGCTTCACCGTCTCACTGCTCATCGGCGAACTCGCTTACCCCAACCCCACCGACCTCGAGCACATCAAAGCCGCCGTCCTCCTCGGCTCCCTTGCCTCCGCACTCCTGGCCTGCCTGCTGCTGCGGCTGCGCAACACCAAATACCGGCGACTGTACGAGGAAGAGAACCGCGACGATAACGCCGACGGCATCCCCGACATCTACCAACACGCCGACTCAAGCCCGCCGCAGAACGCCCCCCGGAACACTCAGCAGCCAGACCACCCTGGTCACGACGACAGCGGAGGACCGCCTGCCCCGATCACCAGGAGAGGACGATGAACAACTCAGTACGGATGGGACGTGTCCTCGGGGTGCCGCTGCGCCTCCACTGGACCGTGCCCCTACTTCTGCTGCTCTTCGGATACAGCCTGGCCAGTCAGACACTCCCGGCCGCCATTCCGGACCAGCCCAGCTCTATCTACACGGTCGCCGGCCTGGCTGGCGCCCTGCTGCTCCTTGCGAGTCTGCTGGCCCATGAGGCCGCCCACGCGGTCACAGCCCGAAACAAGGGCATCCAAGTCCAGAGCATCACCCTGTGGGCCCTGGGCGGGATGACTGAAATGGGCAGGCCGCGGGCGGCCGGCGCGGCCTTTCTGGTAGCCGTGATGGGGCCGCTCACCAGCCTTGTCATCGGTGCCGCCGCAGTGGGGGCAGGCATCGGGCTGAACACGTTGCCCGGCTGGGAAATGCCCGCGGCCGTCCTGCTCTGGCTCGGATGGGTCAACCTCGTCGTCGGCGTGTTCAATCTGCTGCCGGCCGCACCGCTCGACGGAGGACGGGTGGTGCAGGCGCTGATGTGGTGGCGTACCGGAGACCGGGACCGCGCCGAGCGCGCGGCCGGACGCAGCGGGCAGATTCTGGGCATCGTTCTGATCGGCGTCGGATGGATCGCCGTCCTGCGCGGCACTCTCAGTGGGCTATGGCTGGCGCTCATCGGCTTCTTCGTCATGATCGTTGCGACCGCGGAGCGCCAGCATGCGACACTCGCTCCCGCCCTGCGCGGAGTCCGGGCGGCCGACGCCATGTCGAGTCCCGTCGAGACGTGCCACGACTGGCTGACCGTGCAGCGGTGCATCGACGACGTGGTCGTGCGGACCCCTCACTCCAAGGTGATCCTGATCGACTTCCAAGGACATCCCAGCGGCCTGCTCCACCTCCCGCGGCTTGCGAAAGTCCCCGCGCCGCAGCGGGAGACCCTGCGTATACGGGATGTAGCGATTCCCTGGGCGCGGTGCACCACCTGCGCACCGGACGACCTGCTGGAGAACGTGCTCGAAAAGCTCTCACTGGCCAGTGGCATGCCCATTGTCGTCACCGACGGGCAACAACTGGTGGGCGTCATCACCGAACGCGACATCTCCCGGCTCGTCCAGCGCCGCACATTCCGCGGGGAGAACCAGTGACCATCTCACACGGCTTTCACCGGCAGCGGACGCGGCGTCCCGCAGCGATCACGGCGACCCAGCGGTAGGAGCCGTGCCGCTCCCGCTGCTCACCCGGATGCGGGCCGTCCGGGTCGGCGAGGCGGTCGGCGTTGGGCCGGCGCAGCCCTCGCCGCGGGCGGGCCACGGCCTTGGCGGCGATCCCCACCGCCCGCGCCAGCGTGCGTGAACACGTCTGGCAGTTGACCGGCGCAGCGGCGTTGGACGCCGCAGTTTGGTAACCGTGGACCTGGACGCGTGTGGGTGATCGCACATCCCGAGAAAGCAGGACGACGTGGCAGCGACCTGGAAGAAGAGCATTGGCCACCATCCGCTGATGGGGTTCGTCGACCACGGGTATAACCGGACCTGGCGAGCGGGTGGCCGGTCTGCTGCGGCCCGTGAACGCGGGCATCAACACTGCTGACCATATCGACGCCCTCCTACTGGCAACTGGCCCAACGGCCCAAGCTCACTGGGGGCGGACGCCGAACCCTGATCCGCACCGAGTTCGGCGGCGGCACTCACGAGTTCGCGCCCTGCGCATCAGGGCTGCTGCTGGGACGGTCCCCAGCGGGGCAGGGCGCCACGCTTCGCGTACACCTACATGCCACACCAGGGCAGAAATGGGGTTTGCCACCGATGTCCACCCCCACCCCTGATCGGTCAGGGTGAAAGCCAGCGGGAAGCGTCGGCTGCCCGGCCCGCTTCCGAACGTGCGTGTGGAAAGGATCACGCCGATGGCACTGAACACCGCCGGTGTGGGGTCGCCTGAGGAACGTACCGGCGTGCACCAGGCACGGCGGCGCCTGGAGCTTGAGCGCGAGGTTCGCCTAGCCCAGTTGGATGCGCTCAACGAGGCCGAGCCCACGGTCGATGGTGTGTTGGCCAGCCAGAAGAACACTGTTCGGCGCGCGCTTATCGGCATCGACAATGCCTTGGCCCGGCTGAACGACGGCGTCTACGGCACGTGCCGGAACTGCGCCCAGCCCTTCCACGCAGCACAGCTGGAGATCCGGCCTTTGACGCGATACTGCGTCACCTGTCAACAGCGCACCGGCTGACGCGCTTTGCGTTTGCTTGCTGCCAAGGGAGATGCCAGCCGTTACGGGGAAGTCCAGGACTGCGCCTTCCAGTGGGCCACCACCGGAGGAACCTTCGACTACCAGCATTTGCACTGGCTGGCCGGTCTCATCGAGCGAGCGACGCACGCCTTGCGCACTCCCGACCTGGACGGCACCGACCATGCCAGCCGCAACGAAAGGGCGGCATGGTCCGCTGCCGAGGTTCGGCAGCAGACGGACGGGCGGGGCCAGGGGTTCCGCCTCCCGCCAGGGCCCTTTGCGGTCGCGCCGGTCAAGCGGACCACCTGAGGGAGGGGCCGCGCACCGCAGAACGGGACGGTTGGGCAGCGTACTGGTGGAGATCGAAATGCCGGGCGGTTTGTTGGTGTCCACCTCGGGAGGTCGTGGAGGACCTCCGGTCCTCGCCTACGTGACGCTCTCGGGTGCGAGGGCGGCGTCGGCCAGCGCTGCATCATGATGTCCGCGCGCATCGCTGCCATGGCACCTGGTCTGTGTGTGCCTGGTGGCACCGGCGCGAGGTCGCGCCGTCCAGTGGGGTGCGGCTGCGCCGCAGGGCGAACTCTGTGAGAGTCGACGCGGAGGAGTGATAGCCACCGCGCATGCATGGCTATTCGTGGACGAGGGAGGGTGACAGAAGTCGTGGCTGGTCCGATCAGACGCATGGCGGCTGCGGTCACCTCCCCGCTGCGGGCGTTCCTGCACGCGGAGAGCGCGGGCGGGATCGTCCTCGTCATCGCGGCGGCGAGCGCGCTGGTGTGGGCGAACAGCCCGGCGGCAGACGGCTACGTCCAGTTCTGGCAGCAGAAGGTCACCCTCGGCGGTGGGCAAGCGAGGGTCACCCACGACCTGCGGCACTGGGTCAACGACGGGCTGATGGTCCTGTTCTTCTTCGTCATCGGCCTGGAGATCAAACGTGAACTGGTCGTCGGTGAGCTGCGTGACCGCCGCGCAGCGATGCTGCCCGCGCTGGCAGCCGTCGGCGGTGTCGTACTTCCGGCGCTGCTGTACCTGGCCGTCGTCGGCGAAGGGGAGGCGGGGCGCGGGTGGGGCATTCCGATGGCCACCGACATCGCCTTCGCCGTAGGTGTCCTGGCTCTGCTGGGCCGCCGCGCTTCAGCCGGGGCGAAGCTGTTCCTGCTCAGCGTCGCCATCGTCGACGACATCCTCGCCATCGGCGTCATCGCGGTCTTCTACACCGACCGCCTCAGCCTCGGATGGCTGGCCGGCGCGGTGGCCGGACTGCTGGTCGTCGTCGGCATGCGCAGGCTCGGAGTGAACTCGCCCTGGGCGTACGCGCCCGTCGGGGTGCTCGTCTGGTTCGCCACCCTGGAATCCGGCGTGCACGCCACCCTCGCCGGGGTCGCGCTCGGTCTGCTCACCCCGGCCCGGCCCGTGGCCGAGCGTAACGTTCTGGATGACCTGGAACGCTCTTTGCACCCGGTCAGCGCCTTCCTGGTGATTCCGGTTTTTGCCCTGGCCAACGCCGGGGTTGACCTGCGCGGCGGCGTACTCGCAGACGCATTCGGCCAGCCGGTGACCTGGGCGATCATCATCGGTCTCGTCGTCGGCAAGATCATCGGCATCGGCGGGGTGACCTACCTCGTGCGCCGGCTGAACTGGGGTGCTCTGCCCGCGGGCATGCATCACCGCGAGGTCCTCGGCGCTGCCGCGCTGGGGGGTATCGGGTTCACCGTCTCGTTGTTCATCACCGACCTGGCCTTCACCGACGCCGCCCTGATCGGCCAGGCCAAGGTCGGCATCCTCACCGCCTCCGCAGCCGCCGCCCTGGCTGGAGCGGTGCTGCTCCTCACCGCCCCGGCGGGAACCGGCGTCACCACCACGCCATCCGCGTCGAACGAGGACCGATCCGAAAACTGAAAGGAGGACCGGTGCTCCAGATCAGCGCACTCGTCTGGACTGTCACTATCGGCCTGATCCTGATCCTGCTCGCCGTCGACCTGATTTTGGCCGCCGTGCGCCCGCACCGGGTCGGCTTCGGTGAGGCCACCGCGTGGTCGGTGTTCTACATCCTTGTAGCCGTCGCCTTCGGCCTCTGGTTCGCCGCGCGATACGGCGGCGAGTTCGGCACCGAGTACTTCGCCGGCTACATCGTCGAGAAGAGCCTGTCGGTCGACAACCTGTTCGTCTTCGTCATCATCATGACCACCTTCGCCGTGCCGGCGGAACACCAGCACAAGGTCCTCACCTTCGGCATCATGCTCGCCCTGATCATGCGCGGAATCTTCATCGCGCTCGGAGCCACCCTGCTGGCGCTGTTCTCGTTCATGTTCCTGCTGTTCGGGCTGCTGCTGATCTACACGGCCGTACAGCTGTTCCGGCACCGCGACGAGGACCCCGACATCGAGGACAACGTCATGGTCAAAGCGGCCCGCCGCATCCTGCCGATCACCGCCGACTACGTCGGCGGCAAACTCACCACCCGCATCGACGGGCGCCGGATGGTCACCCCGCTGTTCATCGTCCTGCTCGCCATCGGCAGCATCGACCTGCTCTTCGCGCTCGACTCCATCCCCGCGGTGTTCGGCATCACCCAGGAGGCCTACATCGTCTTCACCGCCAACGCGTTCGCCCTGCTCGGCCTGCGCGCCCTGTTCTTCCTCGTCAAGGGGCTGCTGGACCGGCTGGTGTATCTGTCCGCCGGGCTCGCGCTGATCCTTGCGTTCATCGGCGTCAAGCTCATCCTGCACTGGGCACATGTCGACCTGAACGAGGGGGTCCCCGAGATCTCCACCCCGATCAGCCTCGCTGTGATCGCCTTCGTGCTCGCAGTCGTCACCGTGGCCAGCCTGGTCAAGACCAGGCGCGACCCGACCACCAAGGCCCACCCGGGCTCACTGCGTGCGCATCCCCCCAAGGCGAAGGAGTCCAGCCAGGAAGCCGGCCCATTCTGAACTGGGCCAGGGACGCAAGTCAGCTCGGCCCTGGACTGCCAAGCGATCTCTGTCTTCCGGTGCCGGTTGGGAGGGACTGTGTGGGCCGTCACGGTCGTCGTTCGTTCCGCTTCGTGTTCAGAGCGTCGACTGCTTCGCGTGCGCCCCCGACTGTCGCATAGTCGACCGCGATGAAGGTGACTGGTCGTCCGCGTTGCCGTTCGCATTCCTTCACCCGCGCAAGGATGTGCTCCCGCGAGTTGACCTGGCCGGCGTCGAGCCGACTGGAGCCGCCGGCGGCGACGAAGTGGTTGAGCAGGAAGAGCTGCCCCTCAGTACCTCCCCGGTTCGGTCGGCAGGTCATCTCCTCGGGGCTGCGGAAGGCGAACGGCGTCTCCACGCCGTAGCGGTAGAAGTTGCGGTACCACGGTGCCGGACCGTCTGCCTTCTCGGCGAAGACGACCAGACACCGATCAGTGTCGATCATGTCAGCCAGCCGCGGCCACGGGTGGGTGGGGTCCTGGCCGGGTTCGTACAGCAGGTCTGTCAGCCCTGCCTCCTCGAAGGCCGCTTCGGTCTCCTCCGGGCTGGTCCCGTCCTGCATGATCAGCGTGACGATCTCCGTGGAATGCGTCCGGAGCCAGTCACCGATCTCTCGCAGAGTGGGCACCAGTTCCAGCGCGCCGGCTCCGCAGACCGAGTGGCACAGCCACAGGCCCTGCCGAGGCGGGTTGACGTATTCCAGAGCCTGGGTGAGTTGGTGACGCAGGCGCGGTGAGAAGTCCGAGGTGCTCAGACGGTCGGCGACCTCGTGCGGCTCTCCCAGTATTGGCTGTCGATCTGTAGGGCGCGTACTCCGGCATTCAACTGTCCGACGATGTCCGGGTCCTGGGCAGGGCCGATGAAGTGATCCGCCATCGTGGCCATCGCGTTGTGCGACGTGAGGTGGGCTACCTCGTCGTATCGCATGTCGCAGAGATGGGAGCTGCCTTGGCAGATGCGCGGGGCCGACTGAGGGATCGTCTGCGCGGCCAGCGCAACGCTGACCGTCACCGCGGCCGCCACTGCGGCCGGCAATGCCTGGCGGCGGGGCGCCGTGAAGGAGGGGAAGGCAGGTCGAGTCTGTCGGGCCCAGCTCACAGTGACGAGCACGGCTCCCGCGGCCACCAGAAGCGTGGCGACCGAGGCGCCAGTACCGAGCAGCCGCTCGAAAGCCGTGGTCTGAATGGCGTTGACGAGGTGGGCCGCTGCCGGTGGCCAGGACGATGGCGTGTCCAGCGAGCCGCTCATCATGACGCCGGCGAGGGGCGCCGCCAACGCGGTCAACAGGCCGGTCGTGGCGAGTGCCCAGCCCAGTGGCATCAATCGGCGGGCGGTGCCTGGAGGGCCGGAAGACCACACGATCGCCAGAGCGGCGAGGCCGACTGCGGCGGCGAGTGGCACCACCACTCCCTGCATGAGCCGGGTACCGAGTTGTATGCGGTCAAGCGGTGCCAGGGCGTCTTCCGGCATCCCGAGATCGGTGGTGATGATCCACGTGTTCCCGTCGGCGTTCCGCAGCACGGCCGCGGCTGCGGCGCGCGTGCGCTCGGAGACGGCGGCCGGGGCGACGGCGGCCAGGGCCGAGGCCACATCTCCGCTTGCCAAAGCGGACTGGACCTCGGGTTCGAGCGCCCGCCTGTCGGCCTTGGGCACCAAGCCCAGGAGCACCGAGGTGGCACGCTCCGCCTGGTCGGGCGAGAGCGCCAAAGTGGGCAGCCCGTCCGGTCGCTCGCCTTCTACCAACTGAGCCGCCGTCTCCGCCAGGCGGTCGGTGAATGCCTGGAAGTCGGGCTCGGACCGCTGCTGTATCGAGGCGACGGCGTCACCGAGATAGGTCTGGGCGAGCCTGCCGACGTTCTCCGCGAGCGGCTGGACGTCCACTGTCAGACGCAAGGTGTCCCGATCGCCTTCGAGGTAGGCGATCACCTCGGTGATCTGCTGGTTCGCCATGGCCCGCAGCGTCTCCGGGGGAGCACCGTCTTCAGGTTGGATGTCACCGCCGACTCCGGCACGGGCAAGCGGGCCAGCAGGTCACGGGTGAGGGCCGAGCTCTGCGGAGCGACCAGCACTTCGTCGTACAGACGTTCGTAGGCCCGTTCCTCCTCGAGGACCTTGCCGTAGAAGCCGGCATTGAGCACGGTGCTCCGCATGATGGCGGCAAAAGCCAGGACGGCCAAGCAGAGAACCGCCACCGTCCAGGCCGCCGGATGCAGCCACCGCGCGCCGCGCAACGGCCCTCGCATCCCCCCATCGTGGATCACGCTCCGCGAGGTCGGCAACCGGCAGCCCGCAGGCGTCGCCCCGGCCCCATTTGTCCAGGCGGCTTCGGTGTGACGTCTTCTGATCGTCCGGGTCGAAAGGGCCTTGATCAGTCGTCGAACAGGCAGGTCGCGGGCCCGTTCACGGTTGACTCGCCGGTCCGACACGGTATGGCCAGCAGCAGCGGATGCCGCCGTCTTTAGCGCGCCCGGCCCCGGGTACTCGCTGAGTCCCGCTGCTGCAGTGCTTCGTGGGAGCGAAAAGGAAAGCAGGAGGGTGCATGTCTGATGCCGTCCCGGTACAGGACCGGCCCGTCATCGTCGGCGTCGACGACGGCCCGGACCAAGAGGAGCTCGTACGCTTCGCGGCATGGCAGGCGGCCTTCCGGACAGGTCGACTCCACGTCGCCCATGCCATCCGTTTCCCGCTGCCGGGCGGCTCTGCGACGGACAGCCGGGAGAAGGACGCGGCGGTCCAGGTGGGGGCACGGCTCGTGGAGCGATATGAAGACCTCGCGCGTTCCGAGTTCCCCGGCCTGACCGTGGCGGGCGAGCTTCCTGTGGGGCACGCCGCAGCCGTACTGATCGAGCGTTCTGCGGATGCCGACGTGCTCGTGATCGGCCACCGGGGCAGCGGTGGGTTCCCGCGGCTGCCGCTCGGCTCGGTCAGCTGGGAGGTCGCCACGCATGCGGACTGCCCAGTGAATGTGATCCGCCCAGGAGACACCAGTGGCCCCCCGGGCAACCGTGTAGTGGTCGGAGTGGACCCTGCCGATGGTGTGCTGAAGCCCCTGGATTTCGCGTATCGGGAAGCTGACCTGCTGGGCGCGCACCTGGCGGTGGTCTACAGTGCCGAGCCTATGGCGGTGGGGCCCTACCGGCCCGATGGGAATGGTGCCTTCGGATTTCGAGGTGTTGGAGCAAGGGCCGCGGTTCTTCCTCGAAAAGGAGTTGGCCGAGCGGCGTGCGCAGTACCCGTCGGTGCGGGCGGATCTGCGTATGGAACGCATGAGGCCGGCGGCGATTCTCGCGGAAGCCGCCCGCAACGCTGCCCTGCTGGTGGTGGGATCTCGTGGCCGATCGGGGCTGAAGAGGCTGCTTCTCGGGTCGGTCAGCGCCGAGGTACCGCACACAGCCGAGTGCCCTGTGGCCGTCGTCCCCGGGCGAGATGGCGACTGGACACTCCGTAAGCCACTCATCACGTTCGGCCGGAAGGCGAAGCTGCATGGGTCAGGGCAACAGTGGGGTGAGGCATGTGCAAGAACGCGATCGCTACCTTCCGATAGCGGAGCATGGGTTGCTCGGGGACGGTCGTGGGTCAGCCCTGGTGGGGCGGGATGGCGCTGTCGGGTTCATGTGCGTGCCTCGCTTCGACTCCCCGCCCCTTTTTTGTGGACTGCTGGACACCGACCGCGGCGGGCGATTCCTGATTGCCCCGCAGGACCTGCGCGCCAGCCGCCAGTGGTACATCGACGACACCGCTCTGCTCGTCACGCAGATGGCGAGCACCACAGGGACGATTGAGGTCACCGACGCGTTCCTGCTTCGGCCGGATTCCCTTCTGGAAGAAGACACACCTGCCGGGGCGGGAGCCTTGGCGCGACACGTGCGTGTGGTTGCAGGCAGCGTCGACCTGCGCGTACTCCTTCGACCGCGCGGTGATGCCCGCACCGAGCAGCGTGACGACGGCTGGCACCTCATGTGCCCCGGGCAGGGGCTCTCTCTCCACCTTGCATCATCGCGCCCCCTGCCCGCCCTCGACTGCACTGCGCCCATGCACGCGGGGGAGGAGCTGGCACTGACCCTGAGCTGGGACGAACCTCTTCGGTCCTCGGACGAGGCTGTCAGCAGAGCGCTGGAGGACACCGCCCGTGCATGGCGGCGCTGGTCGGCCCAGGTGATACGCGACGTCCCCCAGGCCGACCTCGTGCGACGCTCAGCGATCACGCTGAAATTGCTGGACCACATCGAAAACGGCGCCATGGTCGCGGCCCCCACCTCGTCCCTGCCCGAGCTCGTCGGGGGCTCAAGGAACTGGGACTACCGCTATACCTGGATACGAGACGCCGCCTACGCCGTCTTCGCCCTGCGGCGTATCGGACTGCCCATGGAAGCCGGCGGCTTCCTGCACTGGGCACTCGCCACCGCCCCATGGAGCGACCGGCCACGGGTTCTTTACGACGTCGACGGCCGCCCGCCTCAGCCGGAGACAGCCGACAAGGAATTGGAGGGCTACCGCAAGTCGGCTCCAGTGCGCTGGGGAAACGCCGCCGCCGACCAGATCCAGCATGACGTGTACGGGGAGATACTTGACTGCGCCTTCCAGTGGGCGGCAACAGGCGGTCGGCTCGACGACAGCCTGTGGAAGCGCCTTACGGTGCTGGTGGAACAAGCCCGTCGAGCCTGGAGCACCCCCGATCGCGGCATCTGGGAGGTACGCACCCCAGGCCGCCCGTACACCTATTCGGCCGCGATGTGCCAGGTCGCCCTGGACCGGGCCGCCCGGCTCGCCCACCGGCTGAACCTGCCCGGTGACCCTGTTGCCTGGGCCAAGGAAGCACAGCGGCTGACCGACCACATCCTGCGAGAAGCATGGGACGAGGACACCGGCGCACTCACCGAGCACCTGGGCACCGGCGGCGGTCTGGACGCCTCACTACTGGCTCTGCCGCTACGACGCGTCGTACCCGCGGATCACCCCCGCATGGTCGCCACCACGGACGCGATAGCAAGTCGGCTCGACGCCGGCGGGGGCCTTCTTTACCGTTACCTTCCCCAGCAGTCACCGGACGGACTGGATCAGCCCGAGGGCGCTTTCGTCCTGTGCAGCTTCTGGCTCGTGGACAACCTGGCAGGACAGGGCCGCATCGACGAAGCCGCAGACCTCTTCGAACGGCTCTGCTCATACACCAGCCCTTTGGGTCTCCTCCCCGAGCAGATGGATCCCGGGACAGGAGCGTTCCTGGGCAACTTTCCCCAGGCTCTCAGCCACGTCGGGCTCATATCCAGCGCCGTCGTGCTCGGCAGGGTTCAGCGTGGGATCCAGCCGGAACTGTCCACCCAAGCATGGTTCTCCTGACACGCCCCCGCCTCATGAGAGGGACGAGATTGGCGATGTGGCTGGGGCGGGGAGGGAATCAGGGGTGGCGCGCTCGGGCGCTGTCACGTTGGCTGACGGGGTGAGATGATCTTCTTCGTGATCGTGGTGGAGGGGGATGGTCCTTGGCGAGCACGTCGCCGTCGTACAAGGGGCACCGCTACCCGGTCGAGGTGATCTCCCACTGTGTGTGGCTGTACTTCCGTTTCCCGCTGTCATTCCGTGAGGTGGAGGAGCTGATGCTCCAGCGCGGCGTGATCGTCTCCTATGAGACGGTCCGGCGGTGGTGCCGGAAGTTCGGGCAAGCCTACGCCGACGGACTGCGTCGCCGCCGACCCCAGCCCGGGGACAAATGGCATCTGGACGAGGTGTTCATCAAGGTCAACGGGGAGCGGAAGTACCTGTGGCGGGCCGTCGACCAGGACGGCAACGTGCTCGACATTCTCGTGCAGAACCGCCGGGACAAGGCCGCGGCCCGGCGCTTCCTGCGCCGTCTGATGAAGAAGACGAGCGCAGTGCCGAGGGTGATCGTCACGGACAAGCTCCGCTCCTACGACGCCGCCCACCGCGAGGTCATGCCCTCGGTCGAGCACCGTTCCCATAAGGGCCTGAACAACCGGGCCGAGAACAGCCATCAGCCCACCCGGCAGCGTGAACGCGCGATGAAGGGCTTCCGCAGTACCGGTGGAGCCCAGCAGTTTCTCTCCGCGTTCAGCGGTATCTCGCCCCATTTCCTGCCCCGCCGCCATCTGATGACCGCCTACGAATATCGAGCAGAGATGGCCGTCCGCTTCGTGATCTGGAGCCAGATCACTGGTGCTGCCGGCCGGCCCACTCCGGCCTGAACATAGGCCTGGACCGCAAGCCCACCGCGCCCCGACGCACCGTCAGACGCTTACACACCCAACAACGTGACAGCGCCGTCCCGCCGCGTGTTGGTGCACTTCTCTTCTGCCGAGGGCTGGCTGGGCCGAGAGCGAGGGCCTGGCCGCGGCGGTGCCGTTCACGGTGGCCATCGGCAAGCGGATGGTGCAGGGCCGTCTGGTGGAGACCCGGCACAACCGGGCCCGGCTGCGGCGGCCGAAGCCGCACGTGAAGGTGCAGTACCTGGAGTCCGACTTCGCCGATCTGTTCCGCTACGGTCTGGCCGGACTGAGCCCCGGATGGGCTGGAGGACGCGTCCGCAGAATGCAGCACCAGCTCGCCCTCTCCGCGCTGGCAGCCCAGGACGACGAGTTCCAGCGGCTCCGGCGCCAGCTGAACCCGGCCCTTCTCCCCGAACAGCATCAGGGGAACGACGTCTTCGATGTCGTTCCCCTGCGTCGGCCGTGAGCTTCGTTCACCCGCCGGAGCGGACCTCAACTGGCCACCCAACCGAGACACTCCTGCCACGGCCTACGTCGTCACTCAGACCGCAGTCCATCGGCACTGACGGCCCTAACGCCCTTGATCTTCCGGGTGATGGCTACGGCCGTGGCCTTCTGGGCGTCCGTGAACACCGTGGTGCTGGAGAGGCTGACCACACCCTGGTGCGTCTCGACCTTGATGTCCGAACCGGGGATGCCTTGTTCGGTCACCAAGTCGGCCTTCACCTTGGTCGTGATCCAGGTGTCGCTGACGTCTGTCATCTCTGTCACGGCTTACTCCTCGTCGCACAGACGAACCTTTACGGCAAGTGATCATGTCACAGCATTCAGTCACTAGGCCGTCTGAATCCATGATCCTCTCAGAGGCGCAGTGAACAGTCCCCCGCCTCTCCTTCGGCACGCGCAGCGTCTGCCTGTGCGACACAACGCAGGGCGACCACGCCCTCTGCAGCGATAACCCATGCTCCGCACCGCACCGGTGCGCCCGCCGTCGGCCGACCCTTTATCCGGGTGCGGCCGGGCGCGCGACCCCCTTGTCCGGCTCCGCTACACCCCCTTGTCCGGCTCTGCTACCGCGACGTTTCTCCTAATCCAGGGTGTAGGCGGTTCGGTCTGGTCCCCACAAGGGGCCGACAGGCGGCCTTTCAACGGACGGCGGAACGCCTTCGGCCCTCTTGGTCCTGGAGACCCGCTCCGAGACTGGTGCCGCTGTCCGCCCCGGTGGTTCCGTGGCGGTGACGTGGGCGTCGGGCAACGCCTGTTGCCAGCCTGGCCCCAGAGGCCTTCGCATAGAGCGGCGAGACCCGGCGCCTTCGCCATCGCCACGGAACCCGCCACCGTCCGTGCCTCGCGGTGATGACGCGGGCACCGGGCTGATGCCTCCGTTTCCCCGGGCCCTTCGAGGCCTCTGTCAAGAGCGGCACAGCCCGGTGTCTCCGTGACCACCGCGAAACTCACGGCGACCGGCCGGACGTTGACTGTCACGGCGCGAGCCCGCTCCAGGGTCGACCTCTTGCTTCCATCCACGAGCCCGTGAGCTCTGCGAAAGACCGAGCCCCTGGGGTGCGCTGGTGTCGTGAACGGCTACTGAGATGGCGGACCTGTGAGTCCTGGGATTAGGGCGCCGCGTGACCCGCATGTGCTCGTGACCTGCACAAACGATCGGATCCAGGAGGACAGCTTGAACGTGTTCTGCGGCATCGACTGGGCGGAGCGCCACCATGACGTCGCCTTCGTCGACGACACCGGCACCCAGCTCGCCAAAGCCCGTATCAGCGACGACGCAGCCGGCTACCACAAGCTCCTGGACCTCCTGGCCGAACACGGCGACAGCCCAGAGAACCCGATACCCATCGCCATCGAGACCAGCCACGGCCTGCTCGTCGCCGTCCTGCGCACCGGCAGCCGCGAGGTCTTCGCGATCAACCCGCTGGCCGCCTCCCGCTACCGGGACCGCCACGGCGTCAGCCGCAAGAAGTCCGACCCCGGCGACGCCCTCGTCCTGGCGAACATCCTGCGCACCGACCGGCACGCGCACCGGCCGCTGCCCGCCGACAGCGAACTCGCCCAGGCCATCGCGGTACTGGCGCGCGCTCAGCAGGACGCGGTCTGGAGCCGCCAGCAGGTCGCCAACCAGGTCCGCTCCCTCCTGCGCGAGTAATCCCCGCCGCCCTGCACGCCTTCCAGGGCAAGGAAGGCGGCCTGACCAGGGCAGACGCCCGAGTGATCCTCACTCTGGCCCCGACCCCGGCGAAGGCTGCCCGGCTGACCCTCGCCCAGCTCCGGGCCGCCCTCAAACGCAGCGGACGCACCCGGTCCTTCGACACCGAGGCCGAACGCCTGCGCAGCGTCTTCCGTGCCGAGTACGCCCACCACCTCCCAGCCGTCGAGAACGCCTTCGGCCAGCAACTGCTGGCCCTGCTCAAGCAGCTGGACGCCACCTGCCAGGCCGCAGACGACCTCGCCACGGCCACCGAAGCTGCCTTCCATCAGCACGCCGACAGCGAGATCCTGCTCAGTTTCCCCGGCCTCGGTCCCCAGCTCGCAGCCCGCGTCCTCGCCGAGATCGGCGACGATCGGACCCGCTTCGCCGACGCCAGAGCACTTAAGTCCTACGCCGGCTCCGCCCCCATCACCCGCGCCTCCGGCAAGAAACGCTTCGTCGGCCGCCGCTTCGTCAAGAACAACCGGCTCATGCACGCCAGCTTCCTCTGGGCCTTCTCAGCCCTCCAGGCCTCACCCGGCGCCAACACCCACTACCGGCGCCGACGCGAGCACGGAGACTGGCACAACGCCGCCCAGCGCCACCTGCTCAACCGCTTCCTCGGCCAGCTCCACCACTGCCTCCAGACCCAGCAGCCGTTCGACGAACAACGTGCCTTCGCGCCACTCCCTTCAGCACCAGCATGATTCAGCCCAAGATGATCGGGTTACTGAGTGCTGCCATGCGGCCTTCCACATCGCGGACTTCAGTGCGAATGAAAACCGACTCCTGAGTGCTGGTGCGCCACGTCACAGTGCCCGATCCTGCGCCGGGCAATGACTGGCCGTACACCTTTCCCTGCTCGGTGTGGAAGCTGACGGTGCCGCGGGGGACGCCCTGTACGTCAACCCGCACCTCGGCAGGCTCATCGCCGATCTTCAACCACTCACCGATCCCAGCACTGTGATCACCGGCAGAGACAGTGAAGGACAGCTCGATGGTGTCCGATGCGGCGATCCAGCTCTGGCCAGCGCGGATACCGGCGAGGACTGCGTCGACACTCAGCTCGTCAGCCAGCACGACGGTGTGCGGGCGGCCGATCTGGCCAGCCAGGTGGGTGTCACTGTTCCCTACCGCGGGCCGCCACCGGCCCTGGTGGATGTCCGCAGCCAGACTGCGTCCCCATTCGGCCAGGGCGGCCTCGTTGTCCGCCTGCCATGGCACATCCGAACTCCACTGCCCGTTCCACACTTCGACCACGTCGAAGCCCTGATACGGGTACATGAACGTGCCCGAGGCATACGGAGCATGCGGATGAGCCGCCGCACAAAGCCCGCCGACTCGGTGGACGTCGTCCAGGTACTGGTCGACCGCGTCATCCCTGACGCCATAGCGCCAGTCGAGCACCTGACCTGGGCGAATTCCCAGCGCGAGCCAGTGCCCGGTCCGCGTGGCGACCTCCTGGCCCAGGATCACCAGCAGATCGTTGCCGACATGCCGACTCCAGGCACCGTGCGTCTCGGCAGTGTTGTGCTCGGTGGTCGCGAGAAAATCGAGCCCCGCCGCACGAGCACCTGCCACCAGCTGCGCCGGCGTCAGCTCACCGCCGTTCGAGCACACCGAATGCACATGGCAGTCGCCCCGGTACCAGCCACGCCCCTGACCGGCCACCTGCGTGGGCGGGAACCGAGACACAGGGAGATCTCTTCCCACAGCGTCACCCATAGCCATTCCAGCAGCCTAGTTCTCCCGGTGGACACCCTGGCGACGACTGCCGAGAGGGCAGCTTGACTTCTTGGCCCCCTGAGATGTCTTGGCAGCTCCCGCCACAGCCGCCGAAAGGGTCACGGACAAGGGGGTGTGTGATATAGGCACCCGGCCGGGTTCCGGTGCGCACCAGGTGCGGTGCACGGTGAGGCTGGTGCGCGAGTGCGGTGCGGACGATGCGCACCATGAGCCGCACCGGTGCGCACCACCAGCCCGTGATGCGCGCAAAGGATGCACCCGGTGCGCACGGTGCGGCGCACCACCTGGGAGTGGCGCGCACCCGATGCGCGCGGCGCGGCGCACGGTGCGCATGGTGTGCCGCGCCGCCCGGCGGTGGGGCACATCATGCGCGCACCACCGCCGTCCCGGATGCGCTCTACGCGGTGGTCCGGCGCACCGGGTGCGCTTCCATCGCCTGCTCCATCCCGACGGCCTCCAACTGGCGGAGCACGTCGGCGACGTCGCCGTGCTCCTCGGTGAGGATGTTCTCGGTGAAGCGGACGATGGTCTGGGCGATGCCCGGCGGGAAAGCCAGGCAGGCGCCGTCGCCGTGGCACAGGACCTCCAGGAGCAGTCGCCCGAGCGCCGCTGCCAGGAAGGAGTGCGCACACGGCTCCTCATCACGGTCGTCCACGGCGGTGATCGGGATGAAGATGCGCGCGGCTACGTCCAGGAGCAGCCGGCGCATCTCTATGCCCGTGTCCTCGATGACTGCGCAGGCGGTGTCGATGTCCCCGGCCTGCATCGCCCGGATGTAGGCGAAGGCGCTGGCGATGTCGTCCGGTGCCATCGGAGCGAGCGGCGTGGTGACGGTGTTCTCGGGCATGACAGCTCCTCAGGTACGGGCCGCCCCGCTGATCGCGGCGACCTTGGAACCGATGCTCTGATCGCGGCCCTGTGGACAGAGTCCGCGCACCGTCGGTGAGCGCCACCTTGTGGCTGTCGCGCCGCGCTTCTCCTTGACCTGGTCCGCTACGTGCGACATACCGCCCATTTTGATGGGGGAGAAATCTCCGTCCCGGCACGCTGCGCGAGGGCCGGGGAAAAGCCGCTCCCAGATCCGCAACGGCATGGCACACGGCCAGACCACGCACGCGGTGATGCCCCCGGCCATGGCGGTGCCGATGGTGACCACCTCGTTCACGATCGTCACCGAGCTCTGTACCGCGCCCGCCTGATGATCACGGCTGGGTAAAGGCGT
This sequence comes from Streptomyces sp. MNU76, assembly GCF_020982545.1. GTDB lineage: Bacteria > Actinomycetota > Actinomycetes > Streptomycetales > Streptomycetaceae > Streptomyces. The sequence goes on from NZ_JAJKLK010000030.1 coordinate 214,835, forward strand.
CCGATGGAATGTCACACGAGCATGATCATCCGGACCTTTATGAGGTGACAGCGGATCTCTGTCGGGAGAGCCGCGCACCTGATGAGGAGCTCCACCGTGACGTACACCAGCAGCGCCCGGCAGCCCGAACCGGAGCCGCGCCCCACCTCGACAAGGGGTGCTGAGCACCCGTTGGGCGGCGCGGGAAGCAGTGCCGCGTCCAGTGCCGCGAACGATTCCAACGTCGTTCCCATCACTGCAGCTCACACCGCCCGCCAGGGTCTCCACCGGCACGCTGACACCTCTCTCCCTTCCCCTGGAGAGTCAGCGAAGGGGAAGTCCACTCCCACGGCCGTGAAGGTTCGGGCTGACGCGCTGCGGATGCTGGGGTGCGTGCGGATAGCCACGGTGCAGCAGATGGCTCAGGTGATCACGGCAGAGGACAAGGAGGGCCGGTCGTACGTGCGCAGGGCGATGTCGAAACTGGCGGAGCTCGGATTGGCGGAGACGAACGGCAAGGACGGCAAGCACCCGATCTGGAACCTGACTCCGGCGGGGCAGAAGGCTCTGGCCGACGGCAACGAGCTGCCGTCCCGCCCGAAGGCCGGCACCGGAGCGAAGGCCGTTCGCGCCGGGTTCGGCCCGCACGGCGTCGCGGTGACCGACACGATCCTCGCCTGCGGCAGCCGGCGCTCCCTGACCGATTGGCAAGTGGAGGTGAACCACGCCATCAAGGAGATCGGCCTGAGCTTCAACACCGACGCAGTCCTCGCCCAGCCCACCGCGACCAGCGAGGTCCGCCTCTTCGAGCTCGACAACGGCACCATGTCCCAGGCCCGCCTCGCACGTGAGGTCTGGGACTACGAGCGCTACGCCGGGCACCGCGTCTGGGAGGGAGCCCGCGGCACCATCGGCCGCACGTTCCCGTTCTGGCAGCGCCACCGCTACACCCGCTCCGAACGCTTCCCGCGGCTGCATGTCGTCCTGGCGGGTAAGGAGGAGCATCTGCTCGACAACCGCCGCCAGGCGCTCACCGCCGACGTGAAGGGCATCGCCATCGCGGTGTGGGTGAACACCTTGCCCCGGCTGCAGCGCGGCGAGCCCTGGTACGAGATCGGCGTCGACGACCCGGACCGGCGCCGCGAGCGCTACCCGGAGCCGGTAGGCCGCTGAGGGGGCGGAGCAGGCCCGCCAGAGACGACGACGCTCCCTCACCCAGCAGCCGTGGGGGAGCGTCGTCCTGCGGCCTTTTCAGCCGAAGCCTGACGGCGGCGCGGGCCCGGCCCGGTTGGCCCGGAGTCCCCACCACAGCCGGCCCGGGGGCCGATAGGGTTTCCAACGCCGCAGACCCTGGTTTTGTCGACGGGATCCGACACCACCTGTCGCTCAGGGGCGAGAACGCCTTGTTTCGCCGGAGGGCGATGTCTGTGAGTTCTGGCAACGCGTGGGAGGTTGCGGTGGGAGCTGGGACGTGCTCTGCGGGATGAGGCTGCGATGGCGCCACCGAAGTCCAAGGTCGACTTGTACGCGGCGGCAACCGTCGCTCTGGCCAGCTCGCCTTCCAACAGCCAACGGTCACTGATCTGCGACGTCACGGTGCTGGCCGACCCCACTGTCCAGTTCGACAGCGAGGCGTCGCAGACCGCCGCTTGACAACGCAGCGACATGGTCCAGCCATGCATTACGCCTGTCAGTGCCGGCAGCCCCTGGGGCCTTGGGAGCGGTTTCGTGCCGTGTCCGCTCCTCCGACTCAAACTCCTCGAACTTCAGCAACATATCGACCGCGAGCGGCGCGACGTCGGGCCGTTGCAGGAGGTTGCTGGCATACGGCACGAGCTCGGGCCGCTTGGCGAGGAACCGCTCGACCGCGATGCGACGATCCTCGGGGAGCTCCGGAAACTGGCCGCAAACGGTTCGGTTCGAGGCCGACTCCAGACCATCCGCGCTCATCTCGTGCTCCTCCCCAACCTGTTCTGATCCGGCAGACTGACCTTGCATTACACCGTTAGCCGCGTGCACTGCGGGCCAGCCAGGGCGTCAGGTTGAAGTCCAGGATCAGCTCCTTGTATGTCTCATCGCCGGGCAGCGGCACGATGAGCCACTGGCCGGGGGGGAACAGCCGGCCCTTCGTAGAGGCGAGTCCGCCGTAGACGGACCCGAGGAACGCAGGAACGGAGTCGCGGGGGACGTCATGGAACTCCACACCGTCGACGGTGATCTTCGCGTCATCCTCGGGGAAGAACTGGACACTCACCGACGGCGATCCCCCCAGCTCCACGAACGCCTCGTGCGGCAGCGAGCCGTCGGAGTCGAGCACCGTGAAGAGTTCGGCTGACGTACGGCGCGACGTCTGGTCCGCGCCGATGCCGTCGGTGACCGACATTGACAATGCGAATTCCTTCGCGATCTCGCGTATCGCGACGACAGCGGCCTCGGTGGTCGGCAGGTGCGCTTTCTCCATGACTTGATCGTGCCCGACGAAGAAGACGGGCACGACCGGGTTTTCGGACCGGCTCCGACCCCGACCACCGCAGATGGCTACCGGCAACCGCTCATCCAAGAGCCATCAGAAATGCCCTATTACTGGCTGGTGACGGCGCAGACGACATAGATGCGGCCATGGGTGCGGGCGTGAGAATGGTCGCGGCCAGCGCGATGCTCAGTGCCCGGAACCGCAAGAGAGCGCGGCCGTCATGGGATACGAGTAGCGGACGGATCGGGCACATCGGCATCACCTCGCCGCGCCTGGCGAGCCCTTCACCCACCCGCTGCAGCCCCGCCACCCCCAGGCGGACCTGTCCCTGTGACTAGTAGTGCGTCGCTGCTTAGTTGTGGCGTGTCTGGTTGGGAGGCTGGTGTCTGGTGGGTTCCTCCTTCCCTTTTGCCGGACAGGACTGTCGTCATGGGTTCACAGAAGAAGCGGCCGGTCAGGTTGACACCGCAGGATCGTGAGGAGTTGGTCCGGGTGACCACCACGGGTGTTCGTGGGGCCTCGATGATCATGCGTGCGCGTGTACTGCTAGCACTGGACACCTCGGTGGGAGACGTGGATCCCAAGGCGGTGATCGCGGCCCGGCTCGGCGTCTCCGGTGAGACGTTACGGCTGGTCGCCAAGCGTTTCGCCGAGACCGGTGGCGATGTGCACGCCACGATCGCGCGGAAGAAGCGCGACCTCCCACCGGTGCCCTCGCCGGTGACCGGCGAGGTCGAAGCCCGGCTGATCGCGATGGCGTGCTCACAGCCACCCCAGGGCCATACCCGGTGGTCGCTGCGGCTGCTGGAGAAACATGTCGCGCTGGCCGAGGACATCCCCGATCTGGACCACTCCACCATCGGGCGGGTCTTAAAAAAACGGAACTGCGCCCTCACCTGAGAAAGTGCTGGACCATCCCACCCCGGGCGAACGCGGAGTTCGCGGCCCGGATGGAAGACGTGCTGGCCGTCTATGCCCGGCCCTACGACCCGGCACGTCCGGTGGTGTGCATGGACGAGAAGCCCTACCAGCTCCTCGGCGATGCCCGCGACCCACTCCCGGCCCGCCCTGGTCACGACGCCCGCCAGGACAGCGAGTACATCCGCTGCGGCACGTCCTCGATCTTCGTGTGGGTCGAACCCCTGCGCGGGTGGCGTCGCGTTCAGGCACTGTCCCGGCGGACCCGGATCGACTGGGCCGGCCAGGTCAAACAGTTACTGAGCGTGGACTACCCCGACGCCGAGACCGTGGTGCTGGTGATGGACAACCTCAACACCCACAACATCGCCTCGTTGTACGAGGCGTTCGAACCCGAAGAGGCATTCGCCCTGGCCCAACGCCTCGAGATCCACCACACGCCCAAGCACGGGTCATGGCTCAACATCGCCGAGATCGAACTCTCCGCACTGACCCGGCAATGCCTCGACCGCCGGATCAGCGACCTCGACACCCTCAACACCGAACTCTCAGCCTGGCAGAACGCCACCAACACCGACCAGCGTCAGGTGAACTGGCAGTTCACCACCCACGACGCACGCATCAAACTGCGCCACCTCTATCCCAAAAACTAGCCGCGACAGTCTACTAGGCCGAGCCCGGGGCAGCCTACTTCCAGCCGTCGTGCGCGCCGAAAGCGTTGCTAGTTCTCATCGACATTTCCGAGCCCTGTGATCGCTAAGTGCTGCCCAAAACGGTCGACAAACGTTGCTCGCTCCCACCTACAGAACCACAGACCCCGTGGGCGATTCGCGAGGCCGCGCAGCTGCACCACCAGGCGACCTGTGACTCGGCTGTTCTGAAGGAGATTCTGGTGACCGAGGTCCCCCAAGAGGAACGCTGCCCGTACTTCGCGTGCACCGCGTGCGGGCTGATCGGGGAGCCGGATTCCGCGGACTACGCCCTCACCGGCGACCGAGGACACGTCGACTGGACCCGGCCGGTGACCGTGGGCTGCGGCTTCTGCCGTACACACACCCAGATCACCGACAGCGACATCCTGGACCGCGACACCGAGCATGCCTGCTCCCGCTGCGGAACCCGCACCGCCTGCCCGGCAGACGCCGATCGGGTCATCTGCTGGGGGTGCGGCATCAACGAACCCGGAGCCGCTTCTGTCGGGGCCCGCGCCACCTACCGGCAGGACGTTGAGCGCGGCGCCGATCAGTGGGCCACCGCCCGCGTCCGCGTCGCCAAAGAGGACGCACGCGCCCGTGGGGCACTGCCCGGCTGGGCCTCGTAGCCCTCACCCGGCCCGAAAAATCTGCCTCAATGTCAGTGGCGGCGGCCACACTTGATCCATGACGCTCGATCGTGCCGACGCGGCACCACCGCTGCTGATCCCCTCCGGATCCGCGATCAACCCGATGGCGCTGGACCGGCCGATGCTGCTGCCCATCCTCGACGCCAACGCCCTCCTGGTCGAAGCCTGCGCGCTGGCCAAGAACAACGGCCGGCGCAACAGCGTCACCACGCTGGCCGCGACCGGCCGTGCCACCCCGTACATTGCCGCGCACGTTCCTGGTGAGGTCGACGAACACCTCGCCAGGGTGGCCGCCCACTTCGAGGTGCCGGAACGCCAGGCGCGTCACGTGCTCAACCGGCAGATCCTGCCCGCCCTCCGGGTGGTCGACCTGGAGATCCGCGATCACCTGTCGGAGCGGTCGCTGTCAGCTGGCCACGACGTCGCGTAGTTCCCGTACGGCACGCTCGCGATGGTGCTGCGCGGGGATCGCTTCGTACAGGTCCAGGGCGCGGCGGCGGACCAGGCCGGTGCGGTAGCCGTCCGGCAGCCCGGTGAGCGCGTCGACCGTACGACGGCACGCCTGCTCGGTGTCGCCGTCGTGATGGGAGCACGCCGCCGCGTCGATGTTCAGCAGGGTGCGCGTCATGGTGCTGGTCGGTGCGGACAGCTCCAGGGCGCGCTGCTGGCTCTCGTTCGCGCGGCGGGTGTCCCCGAGGGTGGTGAAGGCGTGGCTGAGGTGGACGTGGTGCTTCTGCTCGCCGTACGTCAGCCAGGTGTCCGACCGCTCGGACTCGGGGAGTCGGCCCATGAGGGCGTCGGCGGCCTCGAGCGCGGCGCGGGCCTGCTCGCTCTGGTGGTTGAGGGCGTAGGCGCGGGCGGCGACGGCGGCCGCGAGCACCGCGGCGGCGGTCGGCCGGGTTCCGGCAGCGTGCCGGGCCTGGTCGGCGAGCCCGGCGGCGGCTTTCGGGGCGCCGTAGTTGAGCGGCACCATCGCCTCCCGGGCCAGCACCCACGCGTGTAGCTGGTCGTCGCCGGATTCGGCGGCGGCCCGGGCGGCGGTGGCGAACCATGAGCGGCTTTCGCGGCGGCTGCCCAGGTCGTGTAAGACGATCGCCGTCATCCCGGCCATCTGCCCGGCCGTCCGGCACAGCCGCGCCCGGACCGGTGCGGGCTGCGGGACGGCGAGCAGAGGGCGCAGGGCCGTGAAGTCGGTGACCAGGTCGGCCAGGACGCGGGTGGGTGCCTGGCCGTGGTAGCCGTACCCGTAGCTCTCGGCTGCGGCCTCGAGGTCGGCCAGGTCCTGGGGAGTGTCGGGGGAGAGGGTCTGGTCGACGTCGGTCCGGGCGGCGGTGAGTGCGGCGAGGGCCGGAGCGGTGAGGCCGGCGGCCAGCGCGCCACGCAGCAGGTTGCGGCGCTTCATCGGATCGTCTCCATGGTCGGGCTCCGTGCTGAGAACGGCGGTGTCCTCCCAGGGTTGCGCAGCGAGCCCCAGTAGGGCACCGGGAATGCGCAGTCCGCCGGCGATTCGCTCGACAGTCGTGAGGGCGGTGACAGCTGTGGTGCCCCGGGCGATCTGGCTGACCCGCTCGGCTTTGAGCGCGCACGCTTCGGCGATCCGGTTGAAGGAGATCCCCACGTCGTGGGCCATGGCGAACACCGTGGTGAAGTCCCGCTCACGCAGCGCCCGGACGAACGCGGGGTCGGCCAGAAGACGGTGCGGCACTTGGGCGGGTGACGGCGGTAAGTCGTCCACAAGTCCCCCAGAACTCTCGTGGAATGACAGTGCGTCAGCCCAACGACCATACCCACCGTGGGGGCCCCATCACGGGGTTATCGCCCGCGTGGTTCGCGGCTGTACTGACGGTGTTCGAGGCCGCGGCTATCCAGGCCCGGCCACCAGCCCCGCAGGAGGATTCCATGCAGAGTCCCGCCACGCCCCCGCCCGCCACGTCCGGGCCGTCGACCGGCGGCCTGGTCCGCTCCCGCCGGGCGATCGTCGCCGCCCGGGGCCGCAACGCCATCCCCTCGGACGGCGGCGGCACCGGCAAGAGCGACGGCAACGACTGACGGACCGGGAGCCCTGACGCGATGACGCACACGTCCATCGCGGCGTGCCTGGGCGAGGACTTCCTCGCCCAGGCACTGCACCGCGAACACCGCCACGTACCCGGCGCCCTCGATGTCGCCGGGATTATGACCTGGGACGACCTCAACCAGATCCTGGCCGCACACCGCCTGGAACCGCCGCGCATGCGGCTGTCCCGCGACGGCGAGACGCTGCTGGTCGGCGGGTACACCACGCCGGTTGCCACGCGCCGCCACACCGTGTGGCACCGCCTCCACCCGGCCGAACTGCACGCCCGCCTCCAGGAGGGCGCCTCGCTCGCCCTCGACAGCGTCGACGAACTCCACCCGCCGATCGCCCGGCTCGCCGAAGCGATCGAGCGTCGTCTGCGCACCCGCGTGCAGGCGAACCTCTACGCCTCCTGGAGCGCCACCGAGGGCTTCGGGGTCCACTGGGACGACCACGACACCGTCATCGTCCAGCTGGACGGCGCGAAGCGGTGGCGGATCTACGGCGCCACCCGCCCGTACCCGCTGTACCGCGACATCGAGGACCCGGGCGAGGCACCCACCGAGCCGGTCGCCGACCTGGTCCTGTGGCCGGGCGACGTGCTGTACGTGCCGCGTGGCGTGTGGCATGCGGTCTCCGCCGACCAGGGCACCCGTTCCCTGCACGTCACCTGCGGCCTGCAGACCCATACGGCGACGGACCTGATGGCGTGGGTGTCCGAGCAGCTGCTCGGACACGAGGACTGGCGGCGCGATCTGCCGCTGCTCGCCGCGCCGGACGTCCAGGCCGACGCCGTGGACGGGATGCGCAAGCGGCTCGCCGAACTGCTGGACGACCCGACGCTGCTCGCCCGCTACCGGGCCGCGATGGACGGGCAGGCCGTCGGCCGGATGGTGCCGAGCCTGCCGTACATCGACGGCGTTCCCGTCGACGGTGGTCTGCGGGTGCGGCTGACGACCGCCCGCGCGGTGCTGGAGGTCGGCGAGGGCGCGGTGACGCTGTCCGCCGCCGGGAGCACGTTCGAGTTCGCGCCTGCGGCGGAGGCGGTGCTGCGCCCGCTGGTCGACGGCCGCACCGTGGACCTGGCGGCGCTCGCCGACGAGGCCGGCCTCGCCCTGGAGGACGTCGTCGGGCTGGTCCAGGAGCTCGTTGCCGGGCAGGCCGCGACGGTGGGGAGCCTTCTGTGACAGCGGAGCTCGCTCTGGGCACCTACCGGTGCCGGGCGATCCCGGAGGCGGCCGTCCGTGCGGCCGCCTCCGGCGCGCAGTGGATCGACACCGCCCCCAACTACGCCACCGGCCGCGCCCAGGAGTTGTTGGCTCCGGCCCTGGCCGCCCGTCCGTCCCTGCGGATCGCGACGAAGGCCGGCTACTTCACCGCGGCCACCGGTGCCGACGCCGTGAACGACGGTGTCCTGACCGAGGACCAGGCCGTTGCCGGGCACAGCCTCGCCCCGCAGTACGTGCGCTGGCAGATGGGCCGCAACCGCGCCCAGCTCGGGCGGGAGCGGCTGGACCTGGTCCTGCTGCACAACCCCGAGCGCGCCCACCCCGGCGACCGCCCCGCTCTGCACCGCGCGATCCGGGACGCCTTCGCCGTCCTGGAGGAAGCCGCGGCGGCCGGGCACGTGGCCGGGTACGGCATCGCCACGTGGGCGGGCCTGGAAGAGGAAGCGTTCACGGTGGAGGAACTCCTCGCCCTGGCCGGTGAAGTCGCCGGGGGACAGCAGTACCACCACCTGGTCGCGGTCCAGATGCCGGTCAGCCTGGTGATGATGACGCCGATCGTCCAGGCCCTGCACGGCCGGGGCCCGCTCCCGGCCGCCGCCGGCGCGGGCCTGCGGGTGATGGCCTCCGCTCCGCTGCACGGCGGCGAACTGCCCGGCATGGTCGACCAGGAGCTAGCCGACCTCATCCGGCCGGGCCTGACCCCCGCACAGGCGTGCGTCCTCAGCGTCGCGTCATGCCCAGGAGTGACAGACGTCCTTCTGGCCGCCTCCGGTGCGCCACACTGGAGCCAGGCGGCCGACGCCGTTGCTCAACCCTCCCTGACCGCCGCCAAGTTGCGGGAGATCACTGGTGTACTCGCCTCCCCCTGACCCGGACACCGAACAGCGCATGCGCGCCCACCACGCCCGCGCCGCGAAGGCCCTGGACGTGCAGACCGAGCCGGGCTCGGAGTTCTGGGGTTGGGCCGGGCGCACCCTGGGAGCCCCGGCCCGCACTGCCGCCGGCGCCCCGGCGTGGCTGCGCCTGGTGTCCGCGCCGGAGGACAAGGCGTCGGGGAAGTTGTGGGACGGCGCCCTCGACGCACAGCACGCCTTCGGAGACCTGGACGGGCACCGGCCCGCACTCCTGGGCGTGCACGACGCCTTCGACGACACCACCGCCTACCGGGCGGAGCTGTCGGCCCGCGTCGGCCAGCCGGTCCTGTCCGACGACCCGATCCTCCGCCACGGCCTCCAGCTGCCGGACTCCTGGTGGCAGGACCTCACCGGGGCGCTGGAGAAGGTGTCGGCGGTCGCCACCGAGCGCGTCGCCGTACGGCAGCAGTACATGGACCGCGCCATCCCCCAGTTCCTCGGGATCCCGGCCCCGGCCGTGACCCGCTGGACCTCCGCCCACGCTGACCTGCACTGGGCGAACGTCACCGCGCCGCTGAAGGTGTTGGACTGGGAGGGCTGGGGGCAAGCCCCAGAGGGGTTCGACGGCGCCACGCTCTACGCCTACACGCTGCTCCAGCCCGACGCCGCCGCCCGCGTCCGCGATGCCTTCCCCGTGCTCGGCAGCCCGGCCGGCCTCGCCGCCGAAGCGACCGTGTGCGCCCAGCTGCTCCAGACCGTGGCCCGCGGCGACAACCTGGTCCTCGAGGATCGGCTCCGTAACTGGGCTGAGGAACTCCGCCACCGCTGACCGAGCTCCCCGGTGCCCTCACGCGGCCGTGGCTTCCCCTCCCGGATGCGAGGGGTGCCACGGCCGCCGACGCTGGAACCATGAGGGCCACCGCTACCTGGTCGGGCACCATCTCCTTCGGGATAGTCGCGATTCCTGTCCAGCTCTACGCGGCTACCGAAGAGCACACCGTGCGGCTCCATGAGATCCACACCGCCGACGGCAGCCGTGTCCAGCACCGCCGCTTCTGTACGGCGGAGGGGCGGGAGATCAGCTATTCCGAGGTCGGGAGGGGCGTCGCCCTTCCGGACGGCCGCATGCTGCCGCTCTCCGAGGACGACCTCGCCCGCCTGCCGCTGCCGACCAAGTGCACGATCACGGTCGTGGGGTTCATCGACCCGAAGGGCGTGATCCCGATCAGCTACGACCGGCCGTACTACGTCGCTCCCGCAGCGCCGCTCGCAGAGCGCCCGTACGCGCTCCTTGTGGAGGTCCTCTCCCGGACCGGGCTCGTGGCGATGGCCAAGGTCGCGATCCGCAGCCGCGAACGCAAGGCGGTACTCCGGCCGTACCGCGGACTGCTGCTGTTGCAGACCCTGCGCTGGAGCGATGAGATCCGCGACCCCGGCGACCTCGCCCACCTGGTCCCCGCCGTCCCGCTCAGCGACCGTGAGCGACGGCTCGCCGAAGTGCTGGTGCAGGAGATGATCGGCGTCGACGACAGCGTGGACCACGACGGGTACGCCCACGCCCTGGAGCAGCTGGTCGACGCCGTCGCCTCGGGAGACGAGCCGGCCGAACCGCCTCCTCAGCCCGAGCCTGCCGTCGATCTCATGACCGCGCTGCAGCAGAGCGTCGATGAGGCACGAGCCGCCCGGCACCCCACGAAGCGACCCTCCAAGGCCGACCGGCAGGGGAAGTGATCAGCCCGCCCACCCGATGTCACGGACCTCGATCGCTCCGGCGTGCGGCAGGTACTGGATCCAGCACCGCCGTCCGAACGCCTCCCGGATCTCCTCCACCGAGCCGACGTCGCGCACATCGGGCCAGGCCCGCGGATCCATCCGCGCGACCTCCACCAGCGCCATCACCTCCCGCCGGGCCCGGTCGTCCGGCAGCTGCGCCATGACCTCCACCGCGAGCTCCTCCACCACCACGCCGTACCGCATCCCGCACACCCCCGTGTGATCGACTCGGGCAGCAGCGTAGGAGGGAACCGCTGATCGCGTTTGGGCCTGTGGATAACCCGGATCAGAGTCGGGAGCGCGGCGGGGCCTACTGCGCGCTGCGACGCTTTCCGGGGCGGGGAGACTTCGCGGCAGCCGACTGCGCGCGGGGAGGGAACCCGGAGGTCGCTGACTTGCCAGACGGCTTCTTTGCAGCTGAGGACTGTATCCGCGAAGCTGCCTTCGACGTCATCGGCGTCGGCGCCCGACCGCCTTCCCTCGCCTTGCCCATGGTGACCACCTCTCTGTTCATGGTCCCGCGCAGGGCTGGTGCCCGCACGTGGTCACCGTCGTGATCAACGGCCCCGGAGCGCGGCCAGGACGGCGTCGACGTGGGGCTGGAGGAATGCCTGAGCCCGCTGTTCGGCCTGGGCATGCTCTTCGTCGGTCAGGGCCCGCCGTACGCACAGTTCAGTGATCTCGACTTCGTACGTGCGGTAGTCGTCCTCGGGCCGGGACAGCGGGACGGGGTACAGGTGCCAGCCGTACAAGGTCGCCCGCCACAGCTGCCGGTCGCCTTCGGCGAGGCTGCCGTAGTGCTCGATGAACATCGCCACGACGTCCGCGGTGAAGTACATCGACGGCCTGTCGCCCGCCGTGCATCCCAGGCAGTCGTCCTTGCCCGTGCACACCACCAGGCGCCGGTCATAGCGCGGCGGCCGGAAGCGGGGATGGGCACGCTGCTGCGTGTAGGTGCTGCCGACGGGCCGACGATGGACTTCGACGTGGCCGCTGGCCTCAAGGCGGCGCACCGCTCGCCGTACGGCGGCACGCTGGGCGTCGGTCGGCTGCTCGACTCCGTAGACGACGCGGGCGAGGCCGGTGACCGAGGCGGCCAGCGGGGTCCCGTCGACGGCACTGAGGCCGCCGGGCTCGCTGCGCACGTACGCCAGCACGGCCCGCTGCACTCGCCCGAGTCCTCTTGACACGCCTCCAGTGTCCCGCTGCGCCCGGGTCTGGGATACGAGCGCTTACGGCCCGCCGGGATGATCGGAGTGAAGGCGCTGGGCATCTGAGCAACGAACGCTTACGCCCCGGGCGGCTTCAGTGGACGGAAGACCAGTTGGTGACCGAGAAGGGGATCGCCGGGCAGGTCCGGGGCCGCTGCAACTGGTGCGGGCCGCAGTCGAAGACACCCGAGTTCGTCCAGAGGAAGAACTGGTACGGGTTAGCGGGGAGTCCGCGCACCGCGAAGCGTCCCGAACCATTCTTGATTTCCTGCTGGTGCACCCCCAAGGAATCCCTGTACTCGGCTTCCAGCAGGAAGTCGCAATCCTGCACTCCGGACGAAAAGCTCGCACGCAGCCCCCCGGGCTCGGCGCCGTTGCCGAGATCGATCTTCTTGTGCGAGAAGTACGGCTTGCCGAAGTAGTCGTCGGTGCTGAGGGAGTACGGCGTCTTCGGCTCGGAGAGATTGAAATGGATTCCGTCGTAGGCGCCCCCGCCCTCGGGGCGGACCAGGATGACCGTCTTCGCGGTGGCGGGACCGCATCTCAGGTCCTCGGCCCTCATGCCGGTGACCGCCAGGCTCGCCGATCTGTCGCTGAAGAGATCGATGAGCCACGAAGACGAGTATCCGTCGGACTTGTCCCAGCCCGGGTCCTCAAGACCGTGGCCACCGTGGGTCGCGGCTAGTTCTTTCACCTCCTCGAAGTTGGGGCCGTCGTCGGCGCCGGATTCCAGGAAGGCGGCGGCCTCGGTACGGGTCAGCGGGCGATCCAGTACATAGGCCACGTAGAGCGGGTCCGCGTCCACGCGTGTGGACGCCGTGAAAGCCGGACCCTCACGGTCTAGGTTCTCCTCGACCTGCTTCGAGTGGCGTGTCGTCGGCTCGGTCGCGAAGTAGTCGAGAGCGGCCGGGACGAGCCAGGCGAGAAGACCAACGACGGCGCCGCTCGCCAGAGTCCACAGGACTCTCCGTCGTCTCTGTCCCGGCGGGCTCTCCAGCATGCCCGGCACGAGAGCCTCGGCGATCAGCTCGCGCCGACGTGGCCCGGGCGGACTCAGGTCAGGTGCTGCGGCCGAGGAGGCGGAAGTCGTCGCGCTCCGTGCCGACGTCGGTGGAGTGGCCGCCGGGGCCGGGGCGATGCCCGTGCTCTGCGGGGCTGATACGGGACCGGAAGACGGTGCGGCCCCGGTAGGCGGTGTGGAGTGCGTGTTGCCCGTGGCGGAGGAGGGCGCTGCTGACGGCTCCGTACTGTGCATGGCGGCCTCGCGGGGAATCGGCCGATGGGAAGTGGCCCTCATGATGCCCGCTGACCGGGCTGATTCTCAACGGCCCTTCGCGTACGCCAGGTTCCGCGAAACTCTCCGTCCCGCCTCGCTCGACCCACTGCCGCGCCCCGCCCGCCTCCCCCGTCCATACAGGTCCCGCCGTGCCGTCGTGAAGCGGCGCAAAGCGTCGGGGAGCGGGGGGTGATGCCGACGCTGGGTGTGAGTGGGCGTGTTGGTGGCATTGAGTGGGTGTCAGCCGCCGTGGTGGTCGGCAGCGTGGTCGCCCCGCCCAGCCCCGACCACGGCTGGTCAGAGCACCGCTGACTCCCGGCAGAGACCGGGACGCGGCTGGTTGCCTCTCGTATGGCCCCTCTGGGTGTCCTTCTTGGTGCCTCTCGTAGTGCCCCCCCGTAGTGCCCCTCGTGTTCCTTCGACGGGTCGGCTGTTGGCGTTCGGACGCGCGGCTGACCAGGGCGACAGGGGCGGATACGCGCTGTTCCGGTGGCCGACTACTTCGCTACGCAGGGGCTGTGGGCGCAGTACAGACCCGTGCCGTCGTCTGCGGCGGCCCTGCGTCAGGTCTGGCGATGACCGGACGCCGTCCAGCGGACTCGCTGGCCGGGGTCGTGGACGGGGCGCCACACGGGTGCGGAGGGGCCGTGCTGGAGCAGGTCGGTCAGCGGCGTTACGAGCACGGGGACGTCGTACGGGAAGCGGGCCAGCAGTCCGGCCCCGGCGCGCAGGGCGCTGATCCGGTTCTCGACACCGGCCGGTCCGGTGCCGTCCAGGACGAACAGGACGCGCGGGAAGAGCGGGTAGCGCCGCCGCCACTCCTCCACCGCCGGTTCCTGGAGGGTCGGCCGGCGCCCCGGGACCACGGGCACGTAGCGGTAGAGGCGCTCGTACGCGGTCAGCTTGGCGGCCAGGCGCTCGGGGCCCATGGTGGCCCGGTCGACTTCCACGAACGCCCGCAGCATCGACCCGTTGTCCCCGTCGGCGGGACCGCGCCGGTAGTACAGGAGCGCGTCGGGGATGACGGCCTCGCCGCTCCCGATCGGATGGTGGATCTCGGGGATCCAGTCCAGCGGCTCGCACACATCGCCTCGGCGGCGGGCGTCCTCGAGGAAGACGAGCGCGGTCTCGGTCACGGTCAGCGTGTGGCCGGCCTTCAGCCGAACGGCGGTCGGATCGGACACGGTCCGGGAGGGCCGCCGCCCGCGCAGCTCGGGCCACTCCGAGGCGAGCTGCACGCCGTACGAGGTCGGGAACCACACCCGGGTCCGTCCGGCCTGCGGCAGGGTGATGCGGTCGACCAGCCCCTCCACGTACAGCCGGGCCAGCCGCCGCCGGGTCTGCTCGATACGCACCTCCGGGGCGATTACCCGGTGTATCTGGTCAGCAGTGGCCATTCGGTACTGCGCCAGCATGGCCAACGCCATCCGGTCCCCGCTGCCCGCGTCCACGCCGATCATCACGGATCCGCTCGCTTCCCGCCCGGTGCGGCACCGGCCTGTCCGGCACCGCGCGTACCGGCCACAGCAGCAGCCGGCCCCGACCAGAACCCCGACCACGAAGGCCCGACCACGGTCACGAAGCGACAACACCGCCGTGGACCAGGCCCACATCCCCGCCGACAACCCGTCCGACAACCGTCCGCACGCTCTGCCGGGACCGTCCGTGAACGTGCAGGTCACCAAGCTTGTCCGGCCGTGGTCGGGAGGCCGACATCCCCTCTACGCCCCCGAGTCCACGCCCCACAGCAGGAAGAACAAGAGAAGTGGGTGGGTGGGACAGGCCCGGGCGGCGGGCGAGGGATCGGGCGCCGCCGATGTTCCTCGCGCGCGACGGCGGGGCCGCGCGCGATGCCGGATGGGAGGGAGCCGCCGGACGGCGGGAGAACTCGCCGGTGATCCCGATGCTGTCCTTTCGCGGCTGAGCCCGACTAAGGGGTGAGGCGGGAGAGCCCCGCCGGATGGAGGTACCGCTGTGATCGTCCGACTCGTGGGCGGCCCGCTCGGTGGCCGTGAGCTGTTGACAACACCGGGCCCGTGGGCCGGGGACTGGCTCACCGCCGGTGGCGCAGACTGGGGCCTGTACGTTCCCGTGCACCGCGACTCCGTGACCGTCGTCGTCCTGGCGGAGATCCGCGCCACCGCACCGCGCCGCCGCGAGACGTCGGCCGGCGCCGCGAGCCGACGGGCACCGGCTAGTGTCCACCGCATGGCACACACCAACTGGGCAGTTGAGTACCCGGTCGACCCGTCGGCTTCACCTACTCCTGTCGGAGCCAAGATCGTCGGAAGTCTCCAGGCCGCCCTCATCGACGCCCCTCTCGATGAGTGGGCGTACGAAGTGGACGGCAAACCGGTCGCGGACCATCAGGAGTTCCAGAAGCGTCTCGACGCGGCGGCCAGCATCCGCGAGGGCGAGTTCGCCGCGCGCGCCAACGGCATCCTCGTGCGGTCCATCTGACAGGACATCCCGCCTGTACGACAGCAGCGGCCCCAGGCTACGAAGCCTGGGGCCGCTGCGCGCATGTCGTCCCCTGTTCGCTGATCCGGCACAGCCGCTCACGTCCGGAACGTGCCCGGTCAATCTGCGCCGTGATGACGTTCATACCTCCGCCTTCGCCGGCGAATGTGCTGGACTGGTGGCGTCCCGTACGCAGTTCCCCGGGGAGGGGCCATGGGCGAGGTCGCCACGGCCGTGTCCGACGAAGCGTTCTCCGCACTTGCCGAGAACCTGGGCCACATCCTTGAGACCCGCGCGCTGCTGTGTGTCATCGCGCCGGAGGACGTCCAGGGCGAGGCCGTGGTGGAGGCCGCTCTCAGACGCTGTGACGGGGCCGACTCCGTCTTGGTCACGACCGCCGCGCCGGGCACCCTCGCGGCGCGCCTGGACGCGCTCCACGCTGCTCTGCACCTCGGTGCCCGGCAGCGACGGCTGGCCGACGCGCAGCGGGCTGTCGAGGACGAACTCGCACGGCGCTCCTGGCCGGTTGTGGTCGTACGCGATGCCCATCTGCTGCGGACCGAGGCCCTGCTGTACGTCTATGGGCTGTGGAGCCTGTTCCAGGGCCGTGAACGCCGGATGCCCGTCGTCCTGGTGGGGCCCGAGCGGATCCGGTCCGTGCTGCGCCGGCCGTCACTGGCCAGCCTGGAGAGCTGCATCTTCATCTGGCACCGACTCACGCCCTCACCCTGACCTCGTCCGTTCGAGGGAATCGGCGGCTGGTGTCTTCGGTCGGTGCGCTCGCGCCGGTTAGCATCCTGCCCGGCTAGTGCGTACTGCCGATCACCGCCTGCTTCCGGAGCCACGCCGCCGGAGGCGGGGGTCAAGGTCCTTCGGGGCCCGCTCCTTTTCCGTTCTGCGTTCCGTCGTGTCCACGGCAGTCGTACGAGCCGGTGTCGGGGGCGTGGCCCGGCTCGGCAGAGGAGTACGTCATGCCGAAGAACCAGTCCACCGCCGCGCAGAGCGCCCGCAGGGCGAGCCGGCGCGGGGAGAAGTACACCGAAGCCCTGCGCCGTGCGGCGACCGGCGATGCGCCGCACGCACCTCATGTACTGCGGTTCCTGGCGGAGCGCTCGGGGAACCTCTACTACCTGGTCGGCGGGATCGCGGCGGCCTGGGCACACAGCGGACAGCGGGTCCTGCTCCTCGAGGAAGCCGAGGACTACTGGCGCTGGAGCATGAACGGCGTGTTCGACCGCCGAAGCCGCGGCCGCCGCAAGAAGGCGATCGAGCCGGCCACTCCGCCGGAGCCGACGACCAGCACGCTGTGGGCCTCGCCGGACGGCCCCGGCCTCCTGACTCGCCACTCCTGCATGTGGGAGGTCCGCCACCCCTCCCAGGAGAGTGACCGCGGCTTCCCCCGCACCGACCGCAGTCCGCTCACGGAGGCGGTGGCCGACGCCCTCGACGCCTACGACCTGATCGTCCTCCTGCCTAGGTACTGGTCCTACCCCGACCGGGAGAGCGCGACGGCGCACGTCGTTCTCGGGGAGATCGACGTCTTCCCGCACACCGACTGCAGGACCACGCTCCCGGGTCCCAGGGGCGAAGAGATGGGTGTCCCGCTGAGCCCCGAGCAGAGCGCGGCGGTTCTGCGCGAGCGTTGTCTGGGCTTCCTCTTCGGATCTCCTCATCTGCCCATCCGTCTGGACGGGGTGATCTGGCAGTCGAACGGGGAGCTGCCCGTCGATGAGGACTACCTGGCGGGCGTTGACCGGGACATGAACCGTGCCGGGCTGCGCCCCTTTGGATGGGCAATCTCCGAGCGCTGGCCTTCCCCGCACCGGGAGCTGCCCGAGCCCGGCCGGCTGAGGGACCTCAGCTTCGTCCAGCGGTACCAGCCGATCGCGGGGCGCCTGCGCACGGCGCTGGACGCCCGTCCCGCCCGCAGGAACTGACGCGACAGGGCTGGCCCGCACCGCGATTGTGGGCCAGCCCTTCGAGGCTCTTGGTCGTCTTGACCGGCTCACCGGCCATGCCCGTGCCGTCGCCGCATTCTCACGGGCGGTCGGGCTGTCGGTGCTCACCCGTACCCTGTCGCCCAAGCACGTGCGACAGGAGGGCAATGTGGCCCGCAACGGGATCAATAGACGCGAGCTGAACAAGTTCACGGACAACCTTGCCAAGGAGACCAAGAAGAGCCTGGAGCGCGCCCAACGACGGCACCCTGCTCGTATGTCTGCACAGCTCGATGTCAACGTCAGCGCGGTTTCCGGCGGTGAGCTGACCGAGAGCAGCGGCTATCTGGCCCGGTTGCTGCTCTTGCTGGACACCCGGAGCGGGCGTGGCGCCAGCCTGGCGCAGATCGAGCAGGAATTTCAGGAGGACCTGGCTCCCCTCGCTCTTCAGTTGGAACAGCGAGGCCTGGTGAGGGCCTTGCGGGCCGCGTCCGGCCTCTATGCCATCCACCTCAGCGATGAGGGCCTGGTCGAGGTGCACCGGCTCAAGGAGCTGCAGAAGAACCGTGCTGCCCGCTTGCGGCACACCATGGACGCCTTCCACCGGTGGCTGTTCGACACCGCAGGCGACCGCGAGCCCATCAACCCGGTGCTGTTCCTTGACACACCTTGGTCGTTCTTCGCCGGGGCCGTGATCACCGAATCCGAACTGGACGAAGCGCTCGGCTACCTGTCTGAGCACCAGCTGATCGAGTACATCGAAAACAAACCCGTCACCGTCGCCATCACACCTCAGGGCGTCAGCTGCGCCCTGGCAGGAGGAAGCGTGCAGGACCACGTCAACCGGCAGCGCCCCGGCGCCACTTACAACAACTTCCTGCCGAACGCGCAGGGCGTCATCATCGGCGAGCAGCAGAACGTCACCCAGAACAACACCGCCGGCATCGACCCGAGCGAGTTCATTCGGCTGGCCGGTTACGTCGGCCAGATCAGCCACACCCTGGGCATGCCCGACCCGGACCGCGTGGAACTGGAGCGCGTCGCCCGGGAGCTCCATGACGAAGCGACGTCGCCGGACCCGGAGCCGGGCCGGATGCGGCAGTTCGCGACCCAGGTCAAGGACATGCTGGTGGGAGCCGGAGCGACGGCGGCCGCTCAGGTCGGCATTCAGATGGCTGAGCAGGCCCTGGGCACGATCGTGTAGAACGCCTTGCGCCACAGGATGGGAGCCCCGGGAGATCAGTCATGGTGCCCGGGGCTCCGCCTGTGACGGCCCGCCTTCCCTCGTTCGGAGGTACGGCCAGCCCGAGCGGTGCTCGTTGAACGGACATGACCACCACGCTCTTGGCGCCCCTCTGCCGCCACGCCCCTGAACGAGGCCACCGCTGCCAGCGGTAGAGCGGCTTCGACGACGGCAACGGCTGGCACCACGACGGACTCATGGTCGACCCCGAGTTCCCGCTCCTCTACAAGCGCGACCCGTGGTGCTGGTCGCCCGAGCTCGGCTTTCACCACTCCCGCACCCCGGACTGCAGCACCGAGGCGTGTTGCACCCCTGACTTGCCACGACGAAGGGGCGGGATGCCAGCACCTTGGCAGCCCGCCCCTTCGTCAAGGGCTTCCGTCAGTTGGCCAACGGCACGCTGCGGTCGGCGTGGACGACCGTTCCGTCGGCCAGCCCGACGTAGGGCCGCATCTGCGCGTACGGGATGCGCTGCTCTCGCTCTACCCGTCGCACATCATCGACTCGCATCCAGAACTGCGCGGGAGGGGCGCCGGGAGCAAGCACGTGGGGGAGCCTGGTGGCCCAGTTCTCGCCTCGCGTGACGACCATGCGGCGATCACCGGGGAGCTCGATCCCCCAGTTGGTGATGGCGATCGGCTGGTCGCCGGTGTTGACCGCTTCCACGCTGACGAAATCGTCGCCCAGGTCCTGACTGCCGTCGGGCTGGTCGAAGACCGGGATGGAGTAGGAGACCTTGACGATGACCCGGGGGCCTACGGGAGCGGGCAGGTAGCTCGCGATGTGGAAGCGGTTCTCCTGCTGGTTGTGGTTGCCGACCTGCAGAGCGGCGGGGGCGTTGAAAGTGTTGCCGACCACGCCTTGGCGGGCCGCGAGTTCCTGCTGCTCTGCCACCAGTGCCTGAAGCTCGGCTGCGGTCTGCTGCTGCTCGGAGTTCTCCAAGTTCTCCAGGAGCGACTCGAAGCGGGTTTGCCACGATGCTTCCTGGCGGAGGCGCGCACGCTCAGTGTCGCCGGTGGCATCGGCTTCTTCCAGCGCCTGCGCGGTCCGGTCCAGGCGCTCCAGCTCCACTTGCTCGCGCTGAGTGTCTCCGCGCCCCAGGAGACGGGCTACGCGTTGCCGCAGGCCGGTCCATGCGTCGGTGCCGGCGGCCTGGACGACGGCGGCGCCGCCTGCTCCGGCCACGGCCATGAGTGCTTCGGTGAGCATGTGCCAATCCTTCGAGTCCGGAAACGCTGACCCTCAGGCTGTGGCGCTGAGGCTTGAGACCAGTGTCCCGGGCACCACTGACAACAGGCCCTGGCCAGCGGTGCCAGCCCGGATAAGCTGCCATCTCATGACAGATGATCTCCGAGCCCAATTCGACGAGTACGACCGTGCCGTGGCGCTGGCCAACGAGACCTACCGGGGCATGAGCTCCGACGAGCGCACTGTCCGAGCTGTCGCCGGACAGCACCTCGCCGAACACGCTCCAAGCGACCGTGTCGACCCGACGTGCACCGGATGCGAGGGCGCCGCCTGGCCCTGCACCACTGCCCGGGGCGCCATGAAGTACGTCGACCCGCGCTGGAACTGAGGGAGCCGCACGCCTGGCTCCAGTTAGCCCTTCTTTCAGCCGAACGTTGATCATCGTCAGGCATGCTGGACGTATGGCATCTGAGGCAGAGCGCAAGCTGACCGACACCTACGGCTGGCCGGTCGAGGAGGTGGACTTCGGCCGCGAAGATGAGCCGGACGTCGATGGCTGCGTGCTCGTGAAGTACGAGGGGACCGGCGTAGCCGCGCGGGTGGCCGCCAGGCCCGGCTCGGAAGATTTCAAGTCCAGTGAGACGTTTGTGGTGCTATGAGATTTGTGGTGCGGGTTCCCTGCGCTTGGCGGGATCGTTGATCCATGCCTTCTGGGGTATCTCGGGTGGTGTGGGGCGGCGGCCGAAGCGTTCGGGGTGGCGGGTGTAGGCCGCGGCCAGGGTGAGGGCTCTTTGGTCGCGGACCTCCTCGGCGGTGCCGAAGTGGACGCTGGCCGGTGTGTGCCAGCCGATGCCCGAGTGCCGGTGTTCGTGGTTGTAGTACGAGGTGAAGGCGTCGAACCATTCGCGGGCGTGGGCCAGGGAGTCGAACCGTTCGGGATAGTCGGCCATGTACTTGGTGGTTTTGAACTGGGCCTCGCTGTAGGGGTTGTCGTTGGAGACTTTCGGCCGTGAGTGGCTTCGGGTGACACCGAGGTCGATCAGCAGCTGCGAGACCTTCTTGGACGTCATGGAGGTGCCCCGGTCGGCGTGGACAGTCTCGGGCACGATGCCGTTGCGTTCGATGGTCTCGCGGATGAACTCCTCGGCCCGCTCGGCTGATTCGGCACGCTCCACGGTGTGACCGGCGATGTAGCGGCTGAAGATGTCGATGACGACGTAGGCGTGGAACCAGATGCCCCTGGCCGGTCCGGCGAGCTTGGTGATGTCCCAGGTGAAGACCTGCGAGGGGGCGGTGGCGACCAGTTCGGGCACCGTCTTGGCCGGGTGGGTGGCCTGACGGCGGCGCTCGCCGGCCTGGCCCTTCTCGCGCAGGATCCGGTACATAGTGGAGACCGAGCAGTGATAGCGGCCCGCGTCCAGCTCACGGGCCCAGATCTGCGCGGGCGGCAGCTCCGCGTACTCGGCGCTGTTCATCAACTCCAGTACCGCTGCGCGTTCTTCACCGGTCAGAGCCGACGGCTGCACCTGGACTCGGGAGCGGGGTGTGCGCGGCTGCGGGGGTTTGAGCCTGCGGTAGTGGGTGGCTCTGGACCGGCCGGTCAGCCGGCACGCGGCCGTGATGCCCAGCCGGACCTCGACGCCGGTGAACGCGGTGTCCACCACGGGGGCGGCCGCGTGCTTCAGTCCGCGCTCTCGGAGATCATTTCCAAGAGCGCGGAAGCTTTTCCCATCACCTCGAGTGCGGCCTTGTTCCGGGCCAGGTCCTTCTGCAGCCGCTCCACCTGCTGGCGCAGCTTCTCGTTCTCCACCTCCGCGGCGGACTTCTTCGCACGGGTCGGGCTGGTCCGGCGGTCGGCCAGGCTTTCCAGGGCCCCGGCATCCCGGGCGGCCCGCCACTCCTTGACATGCGAGTGGTAGAGCCGTTCCCGGCGCAGGACCGCACCCTTCTCGTTCCTGGGCGCGGCGTCGTACTCGGCGACGATCCGCAGTTTGTACTCCGAGGTGACGGTGGAGGTGTGGACGGTGTCCGCCCGGATCGACGCGGACGTTCTGGCGGAGGACCTGGCCGCCTACAGCGAGATGGACCAGGAGTCGCTGGACGCGGTGCAGGACGTCACGGTGGGCAGGATGTCGTTCGTGCGGGTGCGGATGTTCGGCCCGGACCATCCCTTCGAGGCGATGGACTCCTACACCGGGGACGTCTCCCGTATCGGCGAGGTGGTGCTGGACGTTGCTGACGGCCGATGGGAGCCGGCCTTCGAGGCCGCGCTCGCGCACCCCGTCGGTGACCTGCTCGTCATGGACCGGGTCATCCTGGAACCGCCGTGGCGCGGACTGGGCCTGGGCCCGGTACTGGCAGGTGCTGCCATCCGCCGTCTCTCGCAAGATTGTGTCGCGGTGGCGTGCGAGCCCGGATCGGCCGACGGCCGCGAGTTGACCGAGGAACAGCATCGCGAAGCCGCCGTCAAATTGGGCCGCGTATGGGAGCGGATCGGCTTCGAGCCCTTCCAGGAGGGTGTGCACATCCTGGACTGCCACCTGCAGCGGCCCCAGGATCTCCTTGCCGAACGTCAGGAGGAGTTCAACTCACTGTGCCGCGCCTGGCGGGACCACCACCACCCGTAGGGCTCCCGACTCACCCCCGACCAGATCACTCGCGACGGCGGTTCGCGTAAGATCACCGCTCGTCGAGGGGTGGTGGCATGGCCATGAGGAACTACCGGTGGTGCGTGGCGATCGCGGCGGCACTGCTGCTGGCCGGCTGCGGCGGCGGCGCGGAGAGCGACAGCTGGAACGGCAAGGCGGTGGCGCTCACGAAGGAACAGGTACGGGAGACGTTGCCGGATGGCGGGGCCATGAAGCGTTGGAAGGAGTCCGCTCGGCCCACGACCGTTGAGATGGACAAGCTCAACTACCGTTCGGAGGCCTGCCCAATCAAGGGCAACGCGGGCTGCGAGAACTCCCGCTTCTTCGGCGCCTCGACTTTCCGGCGCAACGACAACGCCGCCACCGTCACCGTCACCTTTCTGATCATCGCCTACGACAGCGAACAGGCTGCCCGTAAGGCGTACGACGTGCTCTGGGACGGCTACTACGGCAAGAAGGCGGGACAGCGGGCCAAGACGTTCAGCCTCGGCCCGATCGGAGACGAGCGCGACGCCCGGTTCGGTTCCTCCGGCTACTTCGGTGAGCCCGGCGCCGTGACCCAGACCCGGGTCGGCACGACGCTGCTGTGGACGCTGGCGGGTTCCGTGGACAAAGACACGGACGGCGTCAACGAGGACAGTGTCCGGGACCTGGCCACGGTGCTCGCCAAGCGGGCCCGACAGGCCCAGAACGGGGACGCGCCTTCCGCCGCGCTCGAGGGCTGACCGGGCGGCCACGCCGGGACCCGCTCCTCTGCTGGAGAGCAGAGGAGCTAATCCACCCGAACTTGGTCCCGCTGCACGAGCTCTTGAGTCATTCAGAAGGTGTTTTTGATCCCTACCGAAGGGGTGTCGTAGTCCGTAGCCCCGTGGGGTTCCTGGCGTTGGTGGTCAGCGGTTCGGGCGGATGTGCCCGGCCTGTGGTGGCCGGCTGAGGCCTGATGCCCAGCCGGCGCCGTGTACTGCTCGTTGGTATGCCGTTCCAGGCACTGGCGGATGGTGCGTCGGAGCAAGGACCGGATTGCCGCGCTTCGCGGCGAGGGCGAGCGGGCGGTGTGTCCGGAGTGAGGTGGATCCGTCTCTCGGCGGCATGAGGGTTTGTCGGTGCCGCGTGCTTCGATGGCGCGGCCCGTGCATGTGAGAGAAATGGGGATCAGGTGACACGTACGACGCCGCCGCGGCCTTTGGATTTGACCGCGGTGTTCCCGGAGTTGGCCACGCTGTCCAGGAACGCGGTCGCCGAGCCTCCCGCGTCCCGGCTAATGCGAGGCCTGTGCAGCGCCTCCATGCCGGACGCGCTGGACGACGTCCGCCTGGAGCGCGGCCAGCCCGCCCGGCGGCAGCGGGGCGGGGCTTCCGGTGAGGGTGTACCACTCCTCCGCGCCGGTGTACTGGATCGCGATCTGGGCGCGCCCGTCGGGCCGGCGGCTGGTGGCGATGGTGAGGCCGGCGGTGATGACGCCGACCTCGTCGGTCATCGCCCCGCCGGGCCCCGCCGTCACCGCGTCGACCAGCCGTCCGGGCGCGCTGCCGCTGCCGGTCACGAGCAGGTGTCCAGCATGTCGGTGAGCGTGTTCTTCTCCGCCCCGGTCACCGACAGCCCGTACGTGGCCTTCACCGAGACCCAGGAGCGGGCGTAGGTGCACCAGTGTGAGGCGGCGAGCGGTCAGTCCTTCTTGTCGCCCAGATTTTCGACGTAGTCCTGGGCCTTGTCGACGGCGGTGTCGATCTTTTCGCTGTGCTTGCCGTCGGTCTTGTCGTCGATGAAGTCGCCGACCTTCTCCAGCCCGTCGGAGATCTTGTCTGCGTGGGTCTCGGCGAGATCCTCGGCCTTGTCCTTGAGGTTCTTCAGGGCGTCGAACATGCGGGGGGTGTCTCCTTCACTCAAACTGCCTGGTAGAAGTAATGATTCCACGGTGGACACGACGCACAAGACGGCCTTGGCGGACGTGTCCGGGGCCCGGGCGCCGGGTGGTGCGCGCCGGTGCGCCGACGGCCCTCGCAGCGGTCCGACCGGGGATGCCGGCCCGAGGCCGCCGGAGTGAACGGGGTGCTGTGCTGGACCCGATAGGCTGCGCGGACATGAGTTCCAGCCGCAAATCATCGGAGTACGGGCAGGTCATGGTGGGTCAGAGGGGTTGGTGGGGGCAGGGCTTGGCCATCGCGGCGGTGTTCGCGGTAGCCGGGTGTTCGGCAGTCGGTGAAGGAACGTCGCCCGCGGCGACGGACGGCAAGCCGTCTTCCTCCGCCTCGGCCGGGGGCGGCGGTGGCCAGGCGGCCGATGCCACCACGACCCTGCCGGGCGTGCCCAGTGCCGGGCAGGCGAGGGAAGAGCTGGCCGGGCTGAGTGTGGCTCCTCATGAATCGATGGCCGGCTACAGCCGCTCCAAGTTCCCGCACTGGGCCGAGCAGGACGGCTGCGACACCCGCGAGAGGGTGCTGGAGCGGGACGGCACCGACGTCAAGCGAGACGACGAGTGCCGGGCGGTGTCCGGCACATGGGTGAGCGTGTACGACGGCGAGACGTTCACGGACGCCTCGGACCTCGACATCGACCACACGGTCCCGCTCGCCAACGCCTGGCGGTCGGGAGCCAAGTCGTGGACGCAGGAGAAGCGGAAGGAGTTCGCCAACGATTTGATCCGCCCGCAGCTGCTGGCCGTGTCGGCGTCCTCCAACCGGTCCAAGGGCGACCAGGGCCCGGATGAGTGGCAGCCGCCCTCCAAGACGTACTGGTGCGTCTACGGTCGGTCCTGGGTCTCGGTGAAGGCCACCTACGGGTTGTCGGTCACGGAGGCGGAGAAGGACATGCTCACCGAGATGCTGGACACCTGTACCTCATGACCGGAAACGACCATCCGCCCGCGCCGGAGCGGCTGGTGAGCAACGTGTCGGCGGGGCGCGGCGGGGCGATGACGGATGAGGTCGGCGTCATCACCGGCGACCTCACCGTGGCCACCGGCCTGCTGCCCGACGGGCGCGCCGGCATCACCGTCCAGTACACCGGAGCGGAGGAGTGGTACACCCTGACCGGCAGCCCGGTCCCGGTGCCGCCCGGCGGGCTGGCCGCACTTCACGCCGAGGTCCTCGAGCGGGTTCGGCAGGGAGGCGGGGCCGAAGCCCCGCACTGACCTTGATCAGACGCCGCACGGCCCCTGGAATGCGAAGGCCGACGCAACCCCGGCCGAAGGCCGGGGCCTGCCTTGGCACCTCCAGCGCTCGGTTCGCTGCCGGACTGCGGGCCTACCGGGTCGTGCGGGCCCGGAGGAGGGCATGATCATGCGTCGGCAGTGGTCAGGCCATCAGGCCCATTTCTGTCGGCGTGTGCTGGTGCAGGGCAGAGTGCGCAGGCCTGCACTGCTGTCGTCCGGGCAGTGTCCGGTGCAGCTCGGCCCGGTCCGCGAACGCACCGCCCACCAGCGGGCCGACGAACTCGCGCCGCCGAACACGGCCATGAAGTAGCCCTGGTACGGCCCCTTTCACGCGGAGTGGTGATGTCGGCGACGATCGTCATCGCCAGCGACATCAGCCCGCCGCTGCCGAGACCCTGCACGGCGCGGAACGCCGCGAGTTCGTAGATCGACGTGGTGCATTCGCACAGCAGCGAGCCGACGGTGAACAGGGCGATCGTGGTGAGGTAGACGGGCCTGCGGCCGTGGATATCGGAGAGCTTGCCGTACAGCGGCGTCGCGATGGTGGCGGTGATGGGATACGCGGTGGTCACCCATGCCTGGGTGGTCAGCCCGTGCAGGTCGTCGGCGATGGTCCGCAGCATGGACGAGACCACCATGCCGAGCACCAGCCCGGATATGACCGTGGTGATCTGCCGGTGACTGAGCCGCGGCGGCATGTCCCCGGCCGCGCCCTGGGACCATCCCCGCGGGTGCGGGGAGCAGGGTGTACCGCCGAGCCACCAGGACTTATAGGCATGCCGTCGCGGGCCAACTGGGCTGTGTGGCCCAGCTGGCCCGCGACGACTGGTGGTCAGCTCCGGTCCGAGGGGCTGGGGCCGACCAGTTCCTCCAGGACGTCTTCCATGGTCACGAAGCCGATGACAGTGCCCTTCTCGCCGGTGACGGCGGCCAGGTGGGTGCCGGCGGCGCGCATGGCGGTCATGGTGTCGTCGAGCGGGGTGTCGATCTCGACCTGGATGACCGGGTGCAGGGCGCTGCGCGGGAAGGGCCGGGTGCGCTCGGCGGCGCCCAGGGCGTCCTTGATGTGGAGATAGCCCAGCACCTCGTCGGCGGGTCCGGTGACCGGCAGGCGGGAGAAGCCTGAGGCCGCGGCGGCGCGTTCCAGCTGCTGCGGGGTGGTCTCGTGGTCCACGGTGACCGTCTTGTTCAGCGGCACCATCACCTCGCCGACCGGGCGGGTGCCCAGTTCGAGTGCGTCCTGGAGGCGTTCGACGTCGGCGGGGTCCAGCAGCCCGGCCTCGCTGGAGTCCTTGACCAGACGGGCGAGTTCGTCGTCGGTGAAGACGGAGGCGACCTCGTCCTTCGGCTCGACCTTCAAGAGCCGCAGCAGCGTGTTGGCGAAGGCGTTGATGCCGAAGATGACCGGCTTGAAGGCACGGGTGAGGGCCACCAGTGGGGGGCCGAGCAGCAGCGCGGTCGGCGCGGGTGCGGCGAGGGCGATGTTCTTCGGCACCATCTCGCCGACCAGCATGTGCAGATAGGTCGCCGCGGTGAGCGCGATGACGAAGGCGATCGGGTGGATCAGCGCCTCAGGCACCCCGATGGCGTGGAACGGCGGCTCCAGCAGGTGGGCGATGGCGGGTTCGGCGACCGCGCCCAGCACCAGGGAGGAGACGGTGATGCCGAGCTGCGCGGTGGCCATCATCGCGGACAGGTGCTCCAGGGCCCACAGCGTGCTCTTCGCCCGCCGGTTGCCCTGGAGTGCGGCCGGTTCGATCTGGCTGCGCCGTACCGAGATGAGGGCGAACTCGGCGCCGACGAAGAACGCGTTGGTGACCAGGGTGAGTGCGCCGATCAGCAGCTGGATCGTGGTCATCGGGCGTCCTCCGTGCTCGGCTGGGCGGCGGCCGGGGCGGTGATGCGGACCCGGTCGGCCCGGTGGTGCTCGATGTTCAGGACGGCCAGCTGCCAGCCGTCCACGTCGATGCGGTCGGTCAGGGCCGGGATGCGCTCCAGGCGGGTGGCGACCAGGCCGGCCAGCGTCTCGTACGGGCCGTCGGGTGCGGCGAAGCCGATCTCCTTGAGTTCGTCCAGGCGGACGCTGCCGTCGGCCTCCCACACGGGCCGGCCGTCCGGGGACTCGGCGACGGGCATCAGGTCGGGCTGCTGGTGCGGGTCGTGTTCGTCGCGGACCTCGCCGACGACCTCCTCGACGATGTCCTCGACCGTGGCGACGCCGGCGGTGCCGCCGTACTCGTCGATGATCACGGCCATGGTGCGGGAGGCGCGCAGCCGGCCCAGGAGCTTGTCGACCGGCAGCGAGTGGGGCACCCGCAGCGGCTCGGTGGCCAGCTCGGTGACCGCGGTGACGGCCCGCTTGTCCTCCTCCAGGGCGAGGACGTCGCGGATGTGGACGGTCCCGATGACCTCGTCCAGGCTGTCGCGGTAGACGGGGAAGCGGGACAGGCCGGTGGCCAGCGTGAGGTTCGCCGCGTCCGTCGCGGTGGCGTGGGCCTGAAGGGCCTTCACGTCCACGCGCGGGGTCATGACGTTCTCGGCGGTCAGCTCGGACAGGTGCAGGGTGCGCACGAACAGCTCGGCCGAGTCCGCCTCGATCGCTCCCTCACGGGCGGAGTGCCTGGCCAGCGCGACCAGTTCCTCCGGGGTGCGGGCGGAGGCGAGCTCTTCCTGCGGTTCCAGCCCGAAGCGGCGCACCAGACGGTTCGCGGTGTTGTTCAGGTGCCGGATCAGCGGGGCGAACGCGGCGGTGAAGCCGCGCTGCGGGCCGGCCACCGCCTTGGCGACGGTCAGCGGGCTGGAGATCGCCCAGTTCTTCGGGACCAGCTCACCGACCACCATCAGCACCACCGTGGCGATCGTGACGCCCAGCAGGGTCGAGACGGTGGAGACGGCGCCGGCCGGCAGGCCGACAGCTTCCAGCGGGCCACGCAGCAGGGCGGCGAGCGACGGCTCGGCGAGCATGCCGATCACCAGCGAGGTCACCGTGATGCCCAGCTGGGCACCGGAGAGCTGGAAGGTCAGCGTGCGTACGGCCTTCAAGGCTCCCTCGGCACCGCGCTCACCGGCCGCGGCGGCGCGCTCCAGCTCACCACGCTCGATCGTCGTCAGGGAGAACTCGGCCGCGACGAACACCGCACACGCCAAGGTCAGAGCAAGGGCCAGGAGCAACAGCAGGACTTCGGTCACCGTGCCACCCCCGACCCCTCACCTATGCGTGGCGGGCGGGCAATGGCACGGCTGGGACTGGGAGGTTCACCCATGGCGGGTCTGCTGCTCCTTCTTGGCTCATCGGATCGGGCGGATCCTGGTGCGGTTCGGTGAGGCGTCTACGCCCAGACCCCCATAGTAAAGGGGCGGCAAAGTCGCCTTGCGGGGGCGGCTTCCGCCGTCCGCACGGGTGGTTTTCGGACGTTCCATGAGCTTGGGATTCAACCTCATACCCGTGGTCAGCCTGTGGCTGAACGAGGTCCGAGCGGGCCGTGACGTCAAGAAGGTGACAAGTTTCCTTGACATTCACTGGTGTGACAAGGAAACTTGTCACCGTGCGAAACCATGTGCGGGAGTACCGACTCGAGCGACGGATCTCTCAGGCCGAGCTGGCTGAGGCCGTGGGTGTGTCGCGGCAGACCATCAACGCCATCGAGACCGGGCGCTATCTCCCCTCGCTCCCGCTCGCGTTCGCGCTGGCCGGCTTCTTCGGCACGGTCATCGAGCAGCTGTTCACACCGAGCGAAGGTGACGCGTAATGATGGACGTAGATCCCGTGACGGCGTGGCGGGCCGACATGGCCTGGTACCTGGGCATCGCCGTCGCGTCAGGGCTGGCTTTCGGATTAGGCCAGGGGCTGGTGGCCGGGTTGCTGGCCGGTACGAGCATGCTGGTCTTCGCCCTTGCCCTGGCGCTGGGCCGCCGCCGCATTGACGCCATCCGGGCCGTCGGGGGCGCCGGCGACGAGCGCAACCGCGCTCTGTACATGCGCTCGTTGTCGGTAGCCGGTGGCGTTCTCGGCCTGGTCGTCACCGGGTGGTACCTGGTCAGTGTGGCCCGGGGTGAGCCCGACGGGACACTGCTCGCCCTCACCGTGCTGTTCGCGGGCGTGTTCGTCGGCGCTGGCGTGGTCAGCTCGTGGCGGGGGTGACGCCAGCCGAGGTGCCGCGGGCCGGCACGCCCGACCGCCGACGGCGCCGTCGTCTCGCCTGGGCGCTGGTGGCCACGGCGCCGCTGGTGGCCGAGTTCGCCTCGGGCAACTTGCCAGTCATCTACGTATGGCTGCTGGTGATCTACGCGCCCCTGTACGGCGGCGCCGCCGTGTTCATCCGCGACTTGGGCCGTCGCTCCGCGCGGCCCTGGCCGGTCATCTTCACTCTGGGCTTGGCCTACGGCGTGGTCGAGGAGTCGTTCATCAGCTTCTCGCTGTTCAACCCCGACTATGCTGACCTGCGGCTGCTCGACTTCGGGTGGATCCCGGCGCTCGGTATCGGGTCGTGGTGGACGACGTTCGTCGTACTGCTCCACGCCGTGTGGAGCATCTGCGTGCCCATCGCTCTGGTGGAGGCCCTGGGCGGCGACCTCGCCGATCGGCCCTGGCTCACCCCCCGCGGCCTTGCCTGGGCCGTGCTGGCCATCGGCCTGGGCGGAGCGGCGACGGCCGGTATCACCTTGTCCGAGGACGACTTCGTGCCGTCGTCCGCACACCTGGCCGGCGCCGCGGTGGCGGTGACGGCACTTTTCGCGCTCGCCGGGTGGCTGGCTCGCACGCCGCGCCGTCCGTCCCGAGCCGCAGGTGACGGCGCTGCCCCTCCCGCGGCGCCACCCGAGCTCGCTGCCTCCGGTCGGCCCGTGGTTCCCGCCGGGGCGGCGCCCACGCCTCAACGGGCCGCCGCAGCTGCGGTGAGCGCCACGCTCCTCTTCGTCGCTGGCGCCGCCCAGGTCGGGCCCGCGCCGGCGGTGGTGACGGTCTACCTGGTCCTCGTCGCCTGGGGCGTGACAGCGGTCAGACGATGGTCGGCCCGCCCCGGCTGGTCGCCACGCCACCGCCTCGCCCTGGCCGCCGGCGCACTGGTGCCCCACCTGGCTTTCGCCGTGGCGCAGCGGTCGCTGGTCGAGGTCCCACTGTGGCTGGACCTGCTCGGCAACCTGATCTTCATCTCCGGCACAACCACCCTGGTGATGGCCGGCTGGCGGGCCGTCGGTCGCTCCGCCACCCCTTGACACTGGCCCAAGCGGCCCTGCTGGTGTGGTCAAACACCATCATTGGGGCCCACTGAGCCTCCGCCAAGCTCGTTTCCGCAGTTCAGTGGGGCTGGTGTGATGCGTTGGTGAGGTCCTCACGCTGACAGGTGGCATGATCGTCGGGGCGAGATCATCCGCCCGCTCCGTCAGCGCTGTACTTCGCTGTTCGCCAGGACGAGCAGGGCCCGCAGGAGCGTGGTGGCCTGCCGGGTGTCGGTGCGGAGCTTGGTCAGGATCCGCCAGTTCTTGAGGTTCGCGAAGCCGTGTTCGTTGGCGGCGCGTTCGCGGCTGACCAGGCGGTTCGCTTCCTTCTCGGCGGCGGTCAGCTTGTGGTTGCGGGTGGCCTTGCGGCCGGTGATGATCACCGGGTCGTCGTCGGGTTTGTCGTCGAGGCCGACGAAGCCGAGGTCGGCCAGGGCGCCGAGGCCGGCTTCCCGCAGGTGTTCGGTGATCTTGTTGTGGCGGGCGGTGGTGATCTCGCTGGACCGGCCGGGCTTGGCTGCGGAGATCCAGATCAGGTTGCCCTTCTCGTCGGTCAGTGCGAGAAACAGCAGGCCATGGGCCTTGTGCTTGCCCGAGTAGTTCTTCCGGTCGTCCTTCCCAGTGCGGCGGTGGGTGCGGATCAGGGTGCCGTCGAGGAGGACCACGACCCCGCCGCTGCGGGCGATCTTCTTCAGCGCGCGGTCCAGGCGTGGGGCGCGGGCGGCCAGCAGCTTGACGACTTCCTTCACCCAGCGGCGGACGGTGGACTCCCCGACACCGTTGCCGCCGGCCATGTCGGCCAGGCGCTGGTCGTGACGCAGGACGGCGAGCACGATGACGGCCTGCTTACCGGGTTCGGCCTTGCGCCAGACAGAGCGCATCCGGTTGCGGCGCCGGCGTATCAGGCCGGCGACGAGATCGATGGTCCGCTTCGACAGCGGGAGGCGGACCTGGTAGACAACATCCTGAGCGCCCTCGGCGGGCTGGTTTTTCGTCACACATCAACCAACTCCCGCCGGGGGCCCTCGCGTTACGGCCGGAATCGGCCCGTCCGGCCGCCAACACCGCTGGTCAGCATGGCCGGTAGCGGCCCGATGCGGTGCGGACGAGCCAGCCCCGGTCGGAGAGTTTGCGCAGCTGACCCCGGACCGGCTCGATCTTCCCCGGCGTCGTCTCCCGGCCCAGTCCGACGGCAACGTCCTTGGCCATCACCGGACCGTCCGACCCGGCCACGATCTCCATGATCCGACGGTATTCCGAGGTCAGGGCCTGAAGCCCCATCCCCTCGACACGATCGGGGACCACCCGCATCCCGCCCGCACCCGGGCCCACCGTCACAGCGACCGGCTCCGGCTCCGGCTCCGGCGACACGATGCCCGACGGCCGCCGTCCACCGTCGGTGGCCTCGGCCCACTGCCCGAACACCACCTCGGCGGCCTCCAACCGGGCCACCTCCAGCTCGAGTTCGCCCAGCTCCTTACGCAGGAGCTCAGCACGTTTCGCCAGCTCAAGCCGCCGCCCGATCGTCCACGTCAGCACGTCTGTCATGAACATCCCTCCCGACGCGGAACCTACGCGGCAGCCCCGAACCTCACGCCAGAACCCGCGAGAACGCCCGCGCCGGACGATCTCGTGCTAACGATCACGCCACCTGTCAGCGTGAGGACCTCACCGCGCATCACACCAGCCCCACTGAACTGCGGAAACGAACTTGGCGGAGTCTCACTCATGGTCGATGTTCCTCTCATGAGAACCATCTGACCCTCTGTCACCATCCTCCGCATCTCGGGGGAACCTCAGGTCAAGAACCGTACGTACACATGAAGGAGTGAACGCCACGATGGTGTTCAAGCGGCTGCTCGGATCGCTCGGCGTGGGCGGGCCCACGGTGGACACGGTCCTGGACCCGGGCGCGGCGCTGCCCGGCGGGACCCTGAGCGGGCAGGTCCACCTCAGGGGCGGTGACGCGGACTTCACGATCGAGCACATCACCCTGGAGCTGGTGGCCCGCGTCGAGGCCGAGCACGACGGCGGGGAGTCCGAGGGCGCGGTCGTCTTCGAGCGGTTCACCGTCGGCGGCAGCTTCCGCCTCGCCGCCGGCGAACTGCACAGCGTGCCCTTCAGTGTGATGCTGCCGTGGGAGACCCCCATCACCGAGCTGTACGGGCAGGGTCTGGGCATCGTGCTCGGGGTGCGCACCGAGCTGGCGGTGGCGGGCGCGAAGGACAAGGGCGACCTCGACCAGCTCGCGGTGCGCCCTCTACCCGCCCAGGAGGCGATCCTGGAGGCGCTCGGGACGCTCGGCTTCGGCTTCAAGTCCGCGGACCTGGAGCTGGGGCGCATCGGCGGCACCGGCCAGCAGCTGCCCTTCTACCAGGAGATCGAGCTCGCCCCGGCACCGCAGTACGCGCACCAGATGAACGAGATCGAGGTGACCTTCCTCGCCGGTCCGGCCGGTTTGGAGGTGGTCCTGGAGGCCGACAAGCGCGGCGGACTCTTTTCCGGGGGCCACGACGCGGTGTCCCGTTTCACCGTCAGCCACCACGGCGTCGAGCAGATCAACTGGAGCGCCGAAGTCGACGGCTGGATCCGTCAGATGGTCGAGCACCGCGCCTCCTACGGTTCTCACGGATCGTACGGGCACGGCGAGTCGCACCACGGCGGCCACTACGGCCACGGCGCCCCCTACGCCGCCCACGGCAGCCACCCCCACAAGGACGACCACGGTCACGGCGACCACCATCACGGCGAGGGCCACGGGCACCGCTCGGGGCCCGGCATGGGAACCGTGGTCGCGGCCGGCGCGGCGGGCCTCGCCGTCGGTGTGGTCGGCGGCATGGTCGCGGCCGAAGTCATCGACGAGGTCTTCGATGATGAGGAGGAAGACGGAGAGGACGAAGGCTGACCCACCCCGTCACCACTCGAGGGGCCGCGCGGGCGCCTCGCGCCAGACGGCCCCTCGAGACCGGCATCGGTATCGCCGCTGTGCTGGGCGCTGACGGGTCATCGGTGCGTTGCCGTGGTCCTGGGGCCGCCCCATCGCAGTCTGCCGTGAGCCCCTGGCGGGCTCACGGGCGGTACACGTGGAGGTGGTTCACCTCGTAGGACATGGCTGAGGTGGACGGGTCCGGAGCTGGATGATGTCGGCCCGTGCACACTGACAGGTTGACGACGAGGTACGCGTACCAGTCATGGCCAACTCCGACACCATCGGAGAAGGCCTGGCAGCCGTTGACCCACCAGTTGACGGACTCCGGACACAGTTCGACTCTCAGGTCGACCCACGCGCCCGGGCGGATCGCAGGGTCGGTGAAGTAGTGCCCGCTCCCGTTGACATGGTTCGACAGCTCCAGGACGTTCGGGTTGTTGGGGTGGTACTCGAACACGTCAACTTCGTTCCCGCCGTCCCGCCACGTCCAGATCGCGGGCCAGGCTCCGTGCTCGACGGGCAGCCGCACGCGGGTTTCAAGGATGTCGCCCGTACGGACCATGAAGTCCTCGTCGCTGCCCTCGGTCGTCAGCAGCCCGGTGCTCCAGGTGCCTTCCGGTCGGCGGGTGGCCCGGAATGCGCCGTGGCGGCTGTAGGAAGGGTCGGGTACGAGGTGGTCGAGTTTGTTGTCCCCGGGGTTGGTCGGGCCGCCGTCGGGGTACGCCCATGAACGGCCCGCGACCCACTGCTGCTCGGAAGCGAAGTCGGCGATGAACACCGGCGTTCCCAGGGGGCGCGGCAAGTACGCGGGGGGCGGCGCCTGCGTCTCGGGGGTGAGCATCTGGCCGATCCATCCAGGGAGCGTGAACCCTTGGCCCACCATGACGTCTCCATAAGGTGTTGGGCCCGGGAGGGCCGGGTGTGGCTGATGACGTCTTGTCTTCAGTGACTCGAACGAAGTGGGCTGCCCGGCCCTCCGGGGCGCCCTGGCTGGGCTCCTCCCAGGTCTCGCTCGACCCAAAGAAGGGGGAGTGGACCACTGTGCGACTGGTTGACACGGTAGAACGGGCCGTGAGGCGTCCAGAGGCGACGCGCCGGAGTTCTACAGGGGCGTAGATCCCGAGGGCTGAGGTTCCGGTAGGCCCGGTTCCTGGAGCGCCCTCCATGCGGACGACTGACGCCTTCATCCCCGAGCGCGTCAACAGCCCCCGCCTCCTTCTACAGTGCTGTAGATTATGATGCTGGCCCGTGTCGGTCACGGCGCGGGCACCCTGACACACTTACGGAGTTCTCATGGCCCTGTGGGATCGCATCAAGGAATCCGCGACGACGATGCAGACCCAGCTCGTGGCAAAGAAGAACGACCTCAAGAGCGGCGCCTTCCGCGACGCCAGCATGGCGATGTGCGCGCTGGTGGCCGCCGCCGACGGAACCATCGACCCCTCCGAACGGCGCCGCGTGGCCCAGCTGATCGCCACCAACGAGGTGCTGCAGAACTTCGACGCCGCTGACCTGCAGCGCCGCTTCGACGACAACCTCAACAAGCTGGTCGCGGACTTCGACTTCGGCAAGGTCAGCGTGCTCCAGGAGATCGCCAAGGCGAAGAAGAAGCCCGCCGAGGCCCGCGCCGTGATCCAGATCGGCATCGTCATCGGCGGCGCCGACGGCGACTTCGACAAGACCGAGCAGGCGATCGTCCGTGAGGCGTGCTTCACCCTTGATCTGCCGCCGCACGAGTTCGATCTCTAAGCCCCACGCGGGGCAGGGGAGGGGACGGGTATGGAGATCTCCGGGATCATCAGTGCCGTCGTGATCGGCGTTATCGTGGGCACGCTGGGGCGGCTGGTTCTGCCGGGCCGTCAGCGCATCGGCGTGCTGTGGACGATCGGCGTCGGTATCGCCGCGGCCTTCGTCGGCACCGGCATCGCCGCGGGCCTGGGGGTGGCGGACAC
Organism: Streptomyces sp. MNU76; assembly: GCF_020982545.1. Lineage (GTDB taxonomy): Bacteria > Actinomycetota > Actinomycetes > Streptomycetales > Streptomycetaceae > Streptomyces. The sequence goes on from NZ_JAJKLK010000030.1 coordinate 250,671, forward strand.
CAAGGGCGTCGACTGGATCGAATGGCTCATCCAGATCGGACTCGCCGCCGTGGGCGTGGCCGCCCTCGAACGCTTCAAGGCCCGCCGCTGACCCGACGGTCGGACAAGGGTGCTGACGCCACACAGGCGTCAGTACCCGTTGGCCGTGCATCGAGTTGACTCAAGGATGAGCGGCCGGGGTGCCAGGCCGATGGATCGCTGCTACCCCGACCGCTGCAGGGTGCGTCGATCTGGCGGACAAGGCTGATGCTCCTTTGATAGCAGTGGGCTGGAGAAACGATTCTGGCCGCATCCGGGTTTCGGGAGCACTCCGGGATCCTCATGCAATCGCGGAACGGCGAGGCTTCCCTGTGCGGATGGCGCTGTCCGTAATCCGGGACAGGGGCGGGGACGAGTGGATCGAACAGGCTTGGCATTCCTGACCTTCTTCGGCCTGGTGTGGTGGCTTGCGGGCGTGAGTGCCCTGGGCGCGGGGTTTTGGCCGGCTGCGGCTCTCGCGGGCTGTGTGGTTGCGGCGGGCGTGTGGCGTACCGGCCGGGGGCTGCGGAACACTGGTCGAACGTCGCTGCCCGCTGATGTGCGCCGCCGCTTCATCTGGATGAACATGCTGCAGTGGCTGGCTATCGCTCTGGTCGCCGCCGGGGCGCGGGTGGTCGGTGTGCCCGAACTGATTCCTGGTCTGGTGGCCGTCGTCGTCGGGTTTCACTTCCTGCCACTGGCCGCGCTCTTCCGGCAGCCGCGGTTCCACCTGACCGGCGCCTTGATGATCACGGCCGGTGTGGCTGGCTGTGCCCTCGAAGCCATCGGCGGCCCCACTGGCTCCGGGCAGACCACCGTGGGCCTCGGAGCAGCCGTCATCCTCTGGGGCACAGCCTGCCTGGCTCAGCGCGGACCGGCTGGGCCGGCAGACCATCCAGGAACTGAGGGGCATTCCCAGACAACATAGGCATCTGTAGCCTGCCGTCGAGAGCGTGCGACACTCCGAGCTGCGCGAGATTCTCATCCCCCGCGAGAACGCCAGCCGCGAGGCCGTCCGCTGTTCCTCGCCAGTCACGGCGTGTCGGATGTCGAGAACGGCACACAAACCTGTTGACCTGCATCGAAGGGCTGGTCTTCGACCGGCTCGTGAGCGGCGGCGAAGTGCCGCGCGAGCCTCTCGAAGGCATTGGCGCCGCCGCCCTACATTAAGGATCCAGCCGCCCACGGTTCCGGCCCGAGCAGCGTGCCCTCGCTCAGAAAGTACGCCTCCGCCTCGTTCAAACGCTCGGCATCCGCTTTCGCGTGGCGCGTCGACCTCACCTGGAACCCTGCTCGTACTGGCCTGCGTCCCTCCGCCGTCCACGCCCTCATTCCGAAACGGTAAGTGAGACTTCCCTCCCAGTGGGGCCCTGGGTCAGCAAATCGCGCAGCACCTGTCCGTCGCCCGGCGTGAGGCTGGTGAGGAAGCGGGCCAGGACCGCCTCCCGGTCGCTCTCGGCGTCCAGGACCCTCCGCATCCGCAACGCGGCCAGCCCGGCGGCGTCGGCGACGGCGGTCCACTCGAACGAACGGCCCGCCCGCCGACGGGCGACCGCGCCCTTGGCGTGCAGACGGGTCAGGATGGTGATCACCGTGGTGTAGGCGAGGGTGCCGCCGAGGCGCTCCTGGACCCAGGCCACAGGAACCGCCTCGGGAGCCTGGCCCAGCACGGCGAGCACCTGCTCCTCCAGCTCCCCCTGGCCGCGCCGACGCGGGGACTGCTCGGTACCGCCCCTGTTCTGGTCCGTCATACCGTCAACCTCCCCGTCTCCCGCCCCGCCTGCCACCGCGGGGCGGTTCATCGTACTGAGCCCGCCACCCGCCCGCCCCACGCCGTTTCCGCGATGTCCACTTCCGTGAGGCGGGCAAAGGGCCCCGGCAGAGCGGGCGTCATCAGCTGCCCGTGCCCGCGCTGGCGGTGTCGAGTCCCAGCCGCAGCAACCGTTCGTCGTCCGGGGAGAGTTCAGCGATGAACCGGCTGAGCACGGCGCCCCGGTCGCTCTCCTGGTCGAGGATCTGGTGCATGCGCCGGGCGGCCAGCCCCGCCGCGTCGCAGACGGCCCTCCAGACATAGGAGCGCCCGTCGCGGCGGCGCACCACGGCCTGCTTGCCGTGCAGCCTTGCCAGCGTGGTCACCACCGTGGTGTAGGCGAGGGAGGAGTCGATCTGCTCGCGCACCCAGCCGGCCGTCACCGGCCCCGGCGCGCTGCCGAGGGCGGCCAGCACCCGGGCCTCCAGTTCGCCCGGCCCTCTGCGGGGGCGCCCACGCGGCGGCGGTCCACCATGCTTGTTCTCCACCTGCCACTCCCTCTCGGTCGCTGCCGGACACGAGGGGCACAAGCACGCCCTCGCACATGTTCACGATGCCCTCTGCCTCCACTATCTTCTACGCCGTTGTAGATTCTTGACTCCGCCGGCACGAAAGTAGGGGCCGCCGGGCGTGATCACGACACAGCACAGCGAACCGCCACACCTGGCGGCACAGGGAGGCGGACACGTGGACAGGCAGCCTGGTGCATCCTGCGAACGCCGCGGGCCGGACCAGTCCCGAGGGCGCCGGCGCACCAAGACCCGGCTGACCCGGCGCGGGAGGATCCTGACCCTCACCGGTGCCGCCCTGGCCGTACTGCTCGTCGTTGCGGGCGCAGGCGGCTACTGGCTGTACCAGCGCCTCGACGGAAACATCCAGGCCGCGGGCATCGACAACAAGATCGGCGGAGACCGTCCGGTCAACCTCAGCCCAGGAGCGAAGAACATCCTGGTGGTCGGCTCGGACAGCCGCGACGGCGACAACGCGAAATACGGCAAGGGCCTGACCACCATGCAGTCGGACACTCTGATGGTGCTGCACATCGCCGCGAACCGGAAGTGGGCCGCCGTGGTCTCCCTGCCCCGCGACTCCTGGGTGCAGATACCCGCCTGCGACCGCGGCAACGGCACCAGCTCCGCCCCGCACCACTTCAAGATCAATGAGGCGTTCGCGATCGGCGGCACCACGGGCGACATCGGCTCGGCAGCGGCCTGCACCATCAAGACCATCGAGCAGAATACCGGGCTGCGCATCGACCACTTCCTCTCGGTCGACTTCCAGGGCTTCAAGGGCATGGTCGACGCCCTGGACGGCATAGAGGTCTGCCCGAAACAGGCGATCCACGACACCAAGGCCCACCTCGACCTGGAGGCCGGCTGCCAGACGGTCAAGGGCGAGCAGGCCCTCGGCTATGTCCGCACCCGCTACAGCGTCGGCGACGGCTCCGACATCGGACGCATCGGCCGCCAGCAGGAATTCATGCAGGCCCTGGCCGCCAAAGCCCAGGACAAACTGACCAGCCCCGGCGACCTGTACTCCTTCCTGGACTCGGCGACCAAATCACTGACTACCGACGAGACCCTCGCCGGGATCACACCCCTGACCAGCCTCGCCTCCAGCCTCAAGGGCATACCCGAGGACCGGCTCACCTTCCTGACCGTCCCCAACTACCCGCGCGAACTGGACGTCCCCACTGACAAGGCCAACATCTCCTGGCAGTACCCCCAGGCACACACCCTCTTCACCTCCCTCGCCAAGGACAGGGAAGTCGACAAGGACGAACTGACCGCCGCCGAGCCGGTCCCGGCCCGCACGATCACCGTCCAGGTCCTCAACGGCACCGGCATGCCCGGCCAGGCCGCCACCGCCGCCAAGGAGTTGCGCGCGGCCGGCTACACCGTTACCGGCACCGGCAACGCGCCCACGCCGGCGAAGGAAACCACCGTGACCTATCCGTCCGGCCATGAAGAGCAGGCGAAGGCCCTGGCTGCCCGGCTCAGGATCCCCGTCACCCCCAGGCAGGACGCGGATGCCGCACCCGGTGCGGTGACCCTCACCGTCGGCCCCGGCTACCCCGGACTGCGCGGCTGACCGGGGGGCCTGCATCACCCGCGTTCCATATCCGATTGCGGCATGGACGGCCCTGACAACCCTCAGCAACTTCTACAGTGCTGTAGATTTCGAGTGCAGCCACTCAGCGGCCGGACCCCCGCGCCCGGCCATTGGACACGGGAAGGGATACGACATGGGTGTGAGCCTCGCCAAGGGCGGCAATGTCTCGCTGAGCAAGGAGGCGCCGGGCCTGACGGCCGTCCTGGTCGGCCTCGGGTGGGACGTCCGCACGACCACGGGCACCGACTACGACCTCGACGCCTCCGCGCTGCTGGTCAACGAGTCCGGCAAGGTGCTTTCCGACCAGTACTTCGTCTTCTTCAACAATCTGAAGAGCCCCGACGGCTCGGTGGAGCACACCGGCGACAACCTCACCGGCGAAGGTGAGGGTGACGACGAGGCCATCAAGGTCAACCTGACCACTGTCCCCGCCGACGTTGCCCGGATCGTCTTCCCCGTCTCCATCCACGACGCCGAGAACCGCGGCCAGAGCTTCGGTCAGGTCCGGGGCGCGTTCATCCGCGTCGTCAACCAGGCAGGCGGTGCCGAGCTGGCCCGCTACGACCTCTCCGAGGACGCCGCGACCGAGACCGCGATGGTCTTCGGCGAGCTGTACCGCAGCGGCGCGGAGTGGAAGTTCCGCGCCGTCGGCCAGGGCTACGCCTCCGGCCTGGCGGGCATCGCCGCCGACTTCGGCGTCAACGTCTGACCCACCACACGTCTGCGGGCGGGCCGGACCCGCGTAGTACGTCCGGCCCGCCCGCGACGAGCACGTCCTCTGCCATATTGCCCGCCAGCGGGCCGCGGCGCCAAAACGCCGGCGCGGGCCCGCACCACACGATCGGGGGGACCTTCATGAACGAGCCCGGCCACCTCGAAGCCGTCGACCAAGCAGACTTCGAACACACGCTGCACGTCGCGCTCAACGACCCTGACATCCGCGAGACCCTGCAGCAGCCGACCGCGCAGGTCACCGCCGAGCAGTTGCGCGCCCGGGCGCTGGCCGCGGCCGACACCATCGCCGCCGAAGCGGCCACCGAGTACGCCGCCCTGGTGCGGCTGCGGACACTGGACACCCCGACCCCTGGCCCCCGTCAGCCCTCACCCGCGACCGCCGGGAACGGGCTGCTGGCGGCACTGGCCGTACTCACTCCGCTCCTGTCCGTCACGGCGGCGGCCATATTCCTTCTCCTCGGCTACGGGCTCCAACTGGCCGACACCCAGCAGCCCCTCGCCATCGCGCTGATCCGGGCCGGCTGGGTCGCCGGGGCCATAGCGGTGCTCGCCGCCGCAGCAGCGGGCACCGCACTCGTGATCACCACTGCCCGGCATCGCATCCCGTCCCGCCAACCGCAGCCGGATGCCGCCGCCCTCACTCAGGCCCACGCGGCGTGGCGCCAGGCCCTGCTGGAGCGCGGACTGCTCCCGTTCCTGCACCGCCAGCTGCACCAGCCGCCCGGCCCCGTGCCGCAGCCCCGCCCCGCTTCGTCTCCCCGCACAGCGCACTCGCCCCGGCTACAGCAGCCCGGACTTCACAGGCCCCACCCTCCCTTCCGGGACTGACACCGCCCCCACACGGGCGGGCACGCAGGCCGAAATGGTTCCGCCGCGCCATGCCGTATCCGCCGGGCCGGGCGCGCCCCTGCCCGCCACTTCTACAGTGCTGTAGATTCGTGTGTGCTGCCCCAATACACCGCTGGGGCAGCGCACTTCGGACCCCGAGCACCAGGAGGAACCGGTGGGAATCACGCTGACCAAGGGCCAGCAGATCAGCCTGGAGAAGAGCGGCGGTCAACCGCTCAGCGTCGTACGGATGGGACTGGGCTGGCAGGCCGCCCCCGTTATGTTTTCCGCGGTCCTGCAAGAGGGCCGCTGGCCTCCGGGCCCGGCATGACTGTGTCCCCCTGTCGAAGTCGATGACCTGGGGGGTGGTGTCACCGGGCCCGGGAGGTGCCGTCGGAGACGCTGATGAGAGGTCCGGCCGCCACCCGGTCCGGCGCAATGCCGGACAGCTCGCGGATGGCAGGTCTGCATAACGTGGATGCGCGAGTACGACACCACTGCCGAGGCCGGCACCGCCAACACCCTTGGAAGGGCGCGATGTTCGACACTGAAGACGTGGGCGTGTTCCTCGGCCTGGACGTCGGCAAGAGCGCCCATCACGGCCACGGACTCACCCCGGCCGGCAAGAAGGTCTTCGACAAGCAGCTGCCCAACGGCGAGCCGAAGCTGCGGGCCGTGTTCGATAAGCTGGCCGCGAAGTTCGGCACCGTCCTGGTGATCGTGGACCAGCCCGCCTCGATCGGCGCTCTGCCCCTGACCGTCGCCCGCGATGCGGGCTGCCAGGTCGCCTACCTGCCCGGACTCGCGATGCGCCGGATCGCCGACCTCTACCCGGGCGAGGCCAAGACCGACGCGAAGGACGCCGCGGTCATCGCCGACGCCGCCCGGACGATGCCCCACACCCTGCGCTCCCTGGAACTGACCGACGAGATCACCGCCGAGCTCACTGTCCTGGTCGGCTTCGACCAGGACCTCGCCGCCGAGGCCACCCGCACCTCCAACCGGATACGCGGCCTGCTCACCCAGTTCCACCCCAGCCTGGAACGCGTCCTGGGCCCCCGCCTGGACCACCAGGCCGCCACCTGGCTGCTGGAGCGTCACGGCTCCCCGGCCGCCCTGCGCAAAGCCGGCCGCCGCAGACTCGTCGAACTGATCCGGCCCAAGGCCCCACGCATGGCCCAGCGGCTGATCGACGATGTCTTCGAGGCGTTGGACGAGCAGACCGTCGTGGTCCCGGGGACCGGCACCCTCGACATCGTCATCCCCACCCTGGCCGCCTCCCTGGCCACCGTCCACACCCAGCGCCGGGCCCTGGAAGCCCAGATCAACACCCTGCTGGAGGCCCACCCTCTTTCCCCGGTCCTGACGTCGATGCCCGGCGTCGGCATCAGGACCGCCGCCGTCCTGCTGGTCACCGTCGGCGACGGCGCCGGCTTCCCGAGCGCCGCCCACCTGGCCTCCTACGCCGGACTCGCCCCGACGACGAAGTCGTCGGGGACCTCGATCCACGGCGAACACGCGCCCCGAGGCGGAAACCGGCAGCTCAAACGCGCCATGTTCCTCTCCGCCTTCGCCTGCATGAACGCAGACCCGGCCTCCCGCACCTACTACGACCGCCAGCGGGCCCGCGGCAAAACCCACACCCAGGCCCTCCTCCGCTTGGCCCGTCAACGCATCAGCGTCCTGTTCGCCATGCTCCGCGACGGCACCTTCTACGAACCCCGCGTCCCCAAGGACGTCGAACTCGCCGCATAACCCCACCAAGTCAAACCACCCCAAACCAAACCTGGGCGCCTTGACGAAGGACATAGAGGCACCCCCCCCCGCAAAGGCTTCCTCGCCAAGCTGACCGCACGCGAGATCGACCTCGACGCCTCCGCGGTCCTCTTCGCCGGCAAAGAGCCGGTCGACGTCGTCTTCTTCCAGCACCTGGTCAGCGACGACGGCTCGGTCCGCCACACCGGCGACAACCTCGTCGGCGGCGCCGGCCAGGGCGGCGATGACGAATCGATCCTCGTCGACCTGCTGCGCCTGCCCGCCCACGTCGACCAGATCGTCTTCACCGTCAACTCCTTCACCGGCCAGACCTTCGCCGAGGTGCAGAACGCCTTCTGCCGCCTCATCGACGAGAACACCGGCCAGGAACTGGCCCGCTACACGCTCTCCGGCGGCGGCTCCTACACCGCCCAGATCATGGCCAAGGTCCACCGCTCCAGCGGCGGATGGCACATGTCCGCCATCGGGGAACCGGCCGCCGGCCGCACCTTCCAGGACCTGATGCCCACCATCGCCAGCCACCTCTAGCCACCCTGCCGCCCGCCACCGGGGAGAAGACGAACACCATGTTCGGCATCAGTGAAATCGCCATCATCCTCATCATCGTCATATTGATCTTCGGTGCCAAGAAGCTCCCCGAACTCGCCCGCTCCATGGGCAAGTCGGCCCGCATCCTCAAAAGCGAGGCCAAAGCGATGAAGTCCGACCAGACGCCGCCCACCACAGCGGAGGCGTCCCCGAACGAGGCCACAGCCCCGCGCACCATCCGGGCCACACCCGGTGACACCGCCGGCCGTCCCGCGGATCAGCCGGGCAACGACACACCGCGGACCTGACCAGCCCACAACTCCAGCATGTCCCTCCCTGTACAGACCCGCCGGACCGCCACCATCCGCCGAATCGGAACGCAGCGTCACGTCATGGGCATCATCAGCTGGATCATCCTCGGACTCCTGGCCGGAGCCATCGCCAAGATCCTCCTGCCCGGACGCGACCCGGGCGGCCTCATCGGCACCACCCTCATCGGCATCGCCGGCGCCTTCACCGGCGGCTGGCTCTCCGCCAAATTCCTCGACCGGCCCATACAGAACCAGTTCTTCGACCTCACCACCTGGGGCGCAGCCATCGGCGGCTCCCTGGTCCTGCTGATCGCCTACCGCCTCCTCTTCGGCAATTCCCGCGACTGACGGCTGGCCAGGGTCACGGGCCGGCGAAGCGGTCCGACTCGGCGTACCCGACAGCGGGGTCTTCCCCTAAGAGCGCGGCATAGCCCACCCCACGGCCACTCCCCACTCACCCGCTGCCCACCGAGGTCGGCTCGCTCACCCGGCCGGGCCGGAGCCCGGGGTCAGGGTCGGGCTGTTCGAGTTCAGCCTCGGACAGCTCGAGATCGTCCGTGGGGGAATAGCTGGTCATGGCGCTCTGGCGCATCACCGCTTCGATCCGGCGTCACTCGGCGTGCTCGACCTCCGCCGACCGCAGGCATTGCTCGGCCCGGTAGTTGTCCAGCTCCCGCCCGGCGAGGTTGCGCTCCTTCTCCTGGCTTTCCTCAGCGGCGGCACGCGGTGCCGATGTGTACGGTGTGCTCGCCGTCGGGTATCTCGCCCTCGGTGCTGTACAGCGCGAGGTTCTCCAACACCACTGAAGTTGATGGTCATGATCTCCGCGAACGGCCGCAGACCGAGTGGCCTTGTTCACGAGCGCCCGCCTCGGCATCTGTAGCCGGTACCGGCGGTCAGCACCAGCACGGCCAGCAGGCTGCGTTCAACGGACGCCACCCCGCCGCATGCCGTACTCACTGCCCGGAAGGCGGGATGGGCGCGGACTGTGTCCAGGGGGTCCGTCGGTCTGGCGGATATAACTCATGGATCGGCTGTGCACTCGGGTGACGATGGTGCCCGAAACCGTGTCCCTCATGGGCGGACGTCCGGGGTCACGCGGTGGCCGCGGCTGCCGGTCCGACCAGCTCGGACAGAACGTCCTCCATCGTGACGAAGCCGATCACCTTGCCGCCCTCGCCGAGGACGGCGGCGAGGTGGCTGCCGTCGGCCCGCAGCGCGGTGAGGGTGTCGTCCAGCGGGGTGTCGATGCGAACCTGGGTGACCCGGTGCAGTGCGGCGCGCGGGAAGGGCCGGTCGCGGTCGGTGAGGCCGAGGGTGTCCTTGATGTGCAGGTACCCCAGGAGGGCACCGTCCTGGCCCGTCACAGGGAAGCGGGAGTAACCCGCCTCCGCGGCCACCCGCTCCAGCCGCGCCGGGGTGATGGTGTGCTCGACGGTGCGCATCCGCTGAGCCGGGACGAGGATCTCGCCCACCGGCCGGGTGCCCAGCTCCAGCGCGTCGCGCAGCCGCTCGCCGTCGGCGGGAGAGAGCAGGCCGGCCTCGCTGGAGTCGACGACCATGCGAGCCAGCTGGTCGTCGGTGAAGACCGCTTCGACCTCGTCCTTCGGCTCGACGCCCAGCAGCTTCAGCAGGGCGTTGGCGAAGGCGTTGATGCCGAAGATGACCGGCTTGAGGGCCCGAGTGAGAGCGACCAGGGGCGGGCCGAGGAACAGGGCGGTGTGGACCGGGGCGGCCAGGGCGATGTTCTTGGGGACCATTTCCCCGACCAGCATGTGCAGGTACGTCGCCAGGCTGAGCGCGATGGCGAACGCGATCGGGTGCACCAGGCCGTGCGGTATGTGGGCCGCCTCGAAGCCGGGCTCCAGCAGGTGCGCTATGGCCGGTTCGGCGACCGCGCCCAGCACCAGCGAGGACGCGGTGATGCCGAGCTGGGCGGTCGCCATCAGCGCCGAGAGGTGTTCCATACCCCACAGGGTCATCCGGGCCCGCTTGTGGCCCGCACGGGCACGGGGCTCGATCTGGCTGCGGCGCACCGAGATCAGGGCGAACTCGGCGCCGACGAAGAAGGCGTTGACCAGCACCATCAGGGCGCCGACGGCGAGCTGGAGGGCGGTCATCGGGACTCCTCCTCCGCCTGGGCCGGAACGCGGACCGGTTCGGTGATGCGGACCCGGTCGGCGATGTGGTGCTCGACCGCGAGGACGTCCAGCCGCCAGCCGTCGAGATGGAGGGCATCACCCTTGGCGGGGATGCGGGCGAGGCGGGTGGCGATCAGCCCGGCCACTGTCTCGTACGGGCCCTCGGGTGCGGTGAGTCCTACGCCGGCGAGCTGGTCGAGGCGTACGCTGCCGTCCGAATCCCAGACCGCACGGCCGTCCCCGGTGGCGGGTGCGGGCACCAGGTCGGGTGTCTCAAGGGGGTCGTGCTCGTCGCGGACCTCACCCACGACCTCCTCGACGATGTCCTCCACCGTCGCCACGCCCGACGTACCGCCGTACTCGTCGATGACCACGGCCATGGTGCGGGTCACCCGGAGTCGCTCCAGCAGCCGGTCGGCGGTGAGGCTGTCGGGCACCAGCAGTGGCTCGGTGGACAGCTCCGTGACCGGCGTGACGGCGCGCCGGTCCGGTTCCAGGGCGAGGACGTCGCGGATGTGGACGGTGCCGACGACCTCGTCCAGGCTGTCGCGGTAGACCGGGAAGCGGGACAGGCCGGTGGCGTGGGTGAGGTTGGCGGCGTCGGCGGCCGTCGCGTGCACTTCCAGGGCCTTGACGTCGACGCGCGGGGTCATCACGTTCTCCGCGGTCAGCTCGCTCAGGTGGAGCGTGCGGACGAACAGTTCGGCGGAGTCCGCCTCCAGCGCCCCCTCGGCGGCCGAATGCCGGGCGAGCGCGACCAGTTCCTCGGGCCCGCGGGTGGAGGCCAGCTCCTCGGTGGGCTCCAGACCGAGGCGGCGCACAAAACGGTTCGCGGTGCTGTTCAGGTGCCGGATGAACGGGCCGAAGGCGGCCGTGAAGCCGCGCTGCGGTCCGGCGACGCCCTTGGCGACCGCCAACGGCCGGGAGATCGCCCAGTTCTTGGGCACCAACTCGCCCACCACCATGAGCACCACGGTGGACACGGCCACACCCAGCAACGTGGCCACCGACGAGGCGGCACCGCCCAGGCCGACCGCCCGCAGTGGACCGCGCAGCAGCGCCGCGAGCGACGGTTCGGCGAGCATGCCGATCACCAGCGAGGTGACGGTGATACCGAGCTGAGCACCGGAGAGCTGGAGGGTCAGACTGCGTACGGCCTTCAGCGCGCGCTCGGCGCCGCGCTCGCCCTCCTCGGCGGCGCGCTCCAGGTCACTGCGTTCGACCGTGGTCAGGGAGAACTCGGCGGCGACGAACAGCGCGCAGGCCAGGGTGAGCAGGAGGGCCAGCAGGAGCAGCAGGACCTCGGTCATCGCGCCACCCCCGCTCCCTCGTTCACGGGCACCGGACGCGGTACGGCTCGGGCAGTACTAGAGAAGGCTCACCCATCGGGGGAACGTCGCTCCTATGACGACAGTGGCTGGAAACAGACTTGCGTGCCTCTACACCCACGGTAAAGGACGCACAAGGAAAGTCACCTGCGGCCTTCCTTGACCCGCAGATCGAGACACCAAGCGGCACCGGGGAACGACAGGGAGCGACCGGCGTGCGAAGTCGGACGACTCAAGAGTCCGTTTTCGCCCTTTTCTGGCATGTCCGCCGGAGCGCGCCCCTCCGCGCCCCGGCCCGCCTTCCGGGCAACGCCAACACTGCCGGTGCGGCGCGACCGTCCACCCAGGAGCTTGAGATTCCAGGCCGGGCGGCTGGAACAACGGACGACGACCGCAAGCCCTGAGAGTGGCCGACGACTGGTCGAACAGGGCGAATACGAGAGAGGACGTCTGCAGTTCCGCTGTGGAACGATCAGTGTCGGACGTCGTCCGCTGGCCGACATGGCGGCAAACGCCAGGCTCCCCGGCCACAGCGGCGATTGGCGTCGGACGTGGTGCGGCGGCGGGTTCCGGATCGCCGTGTTCCCCGAACCATCGCGCGAGTCTGCCGCAGCGTTCGACGGCGCGCACTCGTCGCTCCGTTCCCTCCCGGCTCTGAAGGTGGTGTTCAGCAGTGGTTCATCACCGGTGCGGAGCATGGTGTCGGGGCCGGAAACGAGGGTGGTGCCGTTGGGAACGACGGGTGAGTACGGTCGGAGGGGCAGGCGGAGTTCGAAGATGGGTGCAGATCCAATGGGGGTGCTGTTGATCAGGCGGTGGGTATGACCCGGTCGCGGTAGCGCGTCTGGTGGTTGCGGATGAACTCCTGCTGCTGGTGCCAGGCCCAGTAGGCGTCGAAGTCGCCGTTGGCACGGACGGCACGCAGCTTGAGCACGGCTTCAGCTCCGGACAGGCCCCAGCGGGCGCCGGTGATGTCCAGGCGGTCTTTGACCAGGTGCCGGCATGCTCCCTCGATGATTCCGGTGGCGATCGGCCAGCCGCGTTCAAGGGCGGTGTCGTAGCGCAGGTGCTCGGCCTTGCCGGTCAGGTAGTTCACGGCCTCGTCGATGCCCTTGCGCTGGGCGTCGCGCAGTCCGGCGGTGCGGGCGGCTTCCTCGAGTGCGGCGGCGGTCTGCTGCACGCCGCCGCCCAGCAGGACGCGGGCGTGACGGGCGACCCAGGTCTCGGCGGAGGCATCGCCGCTGCAGTGCAGGCACCAGGCTGCTCGCCACAGATATTCGAGCACGTGGATGAGGTCGACGATGATGTGGACGTCCACGCCGCGCTGTAGTGCTTCGGCTTTGATGAGGTCGATCTGATGGCGGGCGCCGTCGACCAGGACGACCCAGCAACGGCGGTGTCCGGGGTCGCGGTGCTCCGCCTGATCGAACACGGCGGCCACCACCTGCGCGGCGGTGTCGTTCACCGAGCCGCACAACCACTTCGACCGGGCCTTCGGCCCCTGGCAGCGCTCGGGCGCCGCGCCGTGGCCGGCGTCTTGCCGGTCGGGGTCGGCGATGATGTCGTCGGCTGTGCGCGGCGCGGGTTCGGCATCGTAGACGGCTCCCAGGGTGGCCATCCGTTTCCTGCCGTGTTTCTCCCCGGACGCCAGCCGGGTCTTCATCGCGTTGCCGCCCTTGGCCGCCGCGGCCTTCGCGGTGTCCTCGCGCAGCGCTTCGGGCCTTATCACCACGCCCTTGCCGTCGACCGACAAGATCAGTGGTGTGGTGTCGGTGCAGGGGGCGGGTACCAGGGCGTCGTAGAACGCGTCGATGTCCACCGCGGCGCTGACAGCGAGTTCCTGGACCTGCCGGTGCCCGATGCCGGAGCCGGTGTGGGCGTTGATCCGCTCGCAGGCGTCGGCGAAACTGCCGCGGGAGGACTCGATCGCGGCGAGCCGGGCCAGCCCGTGCGAGTGCATTCCGTCCGGAAGGTTCAGCACCGCGTCGGCCGGGTGCAGGTCCGCCACCCTGGTGCCGCGGTAGGCGATCCGGACCACGGTGACCTTGCCGAACACCGTGGCCAGCCTCCGACGTCGGTCCCGCTCGATCCTCGAGCGCTCGACACCGGTGGCGTCCACGACCTCCTGCCGACGCACCTCCTCCCTGGCCCGCAGGGTCAGATGGTCCTGGAACAACTGCCGGGTGACCTCGCGCATCCGCGCTCCCAGCAGATCCTCCAACTGCGCATGCGTCATCACCGCCGCCTGAGGAGCCGCCAGCTCCGCACACGCCGCGGTGAACAGACCCGCCGAGGCGGCGAAGGCGTCCTCACACTCCGCGAGCGCACCCCGGGCCGGCCCGACCACGCTCACCACCCCTGCTTCCTGCCGTCGACCTTGAACAGCCCGGACGAAGGTTCAGCCAGGATCCCGCGCTCCACCAGCCTCTTCAGCTTCGAACGAATCCCCTCGACATGCCGCGGCTCAATCCCCAGACCCAGGTGCCGGCAGACCTCTTTGCAGCGCATCGCCGCCCCCGAGGTTGCGAACAAAGCGATGATCTCCCGGTACTCCGGCGACATCACCGTCACGTCCAGCTCTGCCTCGGCCTTCACCAGCGCCACAGCGACCCCGCCGTCACCCCCACCCGCGGCGTCCGTGCCCGGCACCGGCGAAGACGGCGCGGCCAGCACCTCCTCCACCGTCTCGCGCGCGATCTGCAACCGCGCCAGCCGCTCCTCGGCCCGCGACAACTCCTCGGACAGACCAGCGATCTGCTCACGCAGCCGCTCGGCCTGGCCCAGCACCTCAGCCCGCCTGGACTCCAACGCCTCCATCAACGACGGCACACCACACCCACCCTCACTCAGCACCCGCACGCTTCACGGCGCGCTCGACCCCAGCGACGGTAAAAGTCGGCACAACCGGCCACATCCCGAACCCCCTGCGAATCACCCCAACGAGGCACCCTCAGAAGATCTACACCCTTCGAAGATGGCCATGCCCTGCAGATGAGAGCCCTGCGGCACGGTGACCGAGTGCGAGCGGGACGGGCAGCAGGGAACAGAAGCCGACCTGTGCGCCACGCATACCTGGAACCCGATGTGGACAACCCGGCAAGCCACGCGAACGATGGAGACACGGGAGCGCGGCTGCCGTGGCTGGCCGTGCTCTTCCCCGTGCTCGGCGCGCTCGTGGCGGTCTTCGGCTGGATCGGACGGCTCGGCCTGCGGCGCCGGGCCGCAGCGTCGCGCAGTTGTGGACGCCGAGGGCGCTCGGCCGGCCCAGGCCGCGCGCCACCGTCGGCTACGCCGCCTGCGTGCTCGGCCTGCTCGTGGTGGCCGACGCCGGTCCCGCCCACCACGACCCGTTCGGGCTGCCGACCGCAGCCCTGGCCTGCTTCCTGGCCGACACGACCCTGCTGCACGCGGCCCGCGCAGCAGCCGACCCCCGGGACGGCTGAGCAACTACGCGTGCGGCTCGGGGACAGGACCGGCCTGCGCCTGGTGGCGCCCCCGTGGGCAGTGCGAGAGGCTGAGAGCAGAGCGCCGGGCCGTTGCCCGCGTCGACGCCGTGGCGAGGAGAGCGCAGCGTGTTGCCCAGGCCGGTCGTGGTGGGAGTGGACGGCTCCCCCTCCGCGCTGGCCGCCGTGGAGGCCGCAGCACAAGAAGCCCGGATGAGGGGGGCCAAGCTGCACGTCGTGCATGCCTTTGTCTGGCCCGCCATGCATGTCCCGCCCGGCGGCTCGCCTCTGGGCCCGCCCGCGGGAGGCGTGCGGGAAGGCATCGAGCATCTGCTTGCCGAAGCCGTCGAACGAGCCCTGGCCACCGCACCCGGGGTGGTGGCCGACCAGGCGGTCATCACGGGAGAAGCTGTCACAGCCCTGGAAGCCCAGTCGAGGACGGCGCAGCTGATGGTGGTGGGCCATCGCGGCTCGGGCGGATTCGCAGGGCTGCTGCTGGGATCGACGTCGGTCCATCTGGCCGCTCACAGCCACTGCCCGGTGACGGTGGTACGGGACCGGATGGCGGATGACGGGCCGGTGCTGGTGGCGGTGGACGGTACACCCCAGAACCGGGGGGCGATCGCGTGCGCCTTCGAGGAGGCATCACTGCGAGGTGCAAACCTGGTGGCGCTGCACGTATGGGGGACATGGAGCGACCACGGTGACACCCGCCCGGAGGACCTAGTAAACCTGACCGGTGACGTGGAGACGCTTCAGGCACACGAGGAGCGACTCCTTGACGAGGCCCTGTCCGGGCACCGGGAGGAGCACCCTGAAGTGACCGCGCATGTGCGTGTCGTGCGAGGCCGTACGCCGCCGACGCTGATCGAGGCGAGTCGTGACGCCCAGCTCATCGTGGTCGGTGCGCGCGGACGCGGCGGATTAACCGGACTGCTCCTGGGCTCGGTCAGTCAGACCGTGCTCCATCACGCGCACTGCCCGGTCACCGTGGTGCGTTCGGGCCTGATGTGACACCCCGTTCAGTTGGGTATACGCATCTGCCTGCCTGGTGCGGAAGCAGCGCGCACACCTCGGAAACCCCCGCGGCCGGAGTGTGCCGGCGGTCCTCGCGGTCGCGCTGCCACAGGGCCATCTCCAGTGCATCCAGGACGAGTTGGGTCTCCTTGGAGGTGGAGGCGGACCAGCCGACGATGAGCCGGGAGAAGGTGTCCACGACGAAGGCGACGTAGACGACACCGCTCCAGGCGGCGACGTGCGTGAAGTCGGCCACCCAGCAGCGGTTCGGGGCACTGGCGACGAAGTTGCGGTCGAGAAGGTCCGGGGCCCGCCCGGCGGCCGGATCGGTGATCGTCGTGATCACCTTCTTGCCGCGGACGGCGCTGGTGATGCCGAGTTCGCGCATGAGGCGCTCGACGGTGCAGCGGGCCACGGCATGCCCCTGACGGTTCAGCACGCGCCAGATCTTCCGGGCCCCGTAGACGCGGTAGTTGGACGTGTAGACCTCCTGGATCCGTTCTTTGACCCGCGTTCCGCGTAATTCGGAGCTCATAGAGCCACGGCACACCTACTGGCCTTCAGCTTCTCCCCTTCGGGTGCTGCGGGCCGTTTCTCTAGGGCTTGACGTTCTCGCAGGTCAGGGCAGGTCCTGAATCCGACCGCCATCGGGCCGCCGGGCCGTGCCTGGCCGATCAAGACGGGAGCCACGATAGAGGGGCGGTGCCCCGCCGGACACAAGACTCGTCAACTTGCCCATGCTGATGCCGTTTTGGGAAGTCGGGCTTCGATGCATTGCTGGAGTCTTGGCGCACATCGCCGCCTCTCTGACCTGGGCGTTTCTCTATGCCTAGAGAAACGCCTCATCAGGCCCCTTGGGCGCGTCTCCGCAGGTCAGGGCGCCTATCGTTGCTCTAGGCGCGGCGAATTACGCGGAACGCAGGTTTGAGTTCCTCATCGCGCACGGAACGGGCGGAGGGAGTTTCGAGGCGTTTCCTGTGGGCGTAGTACGTGGAAGGGGCGATCTTGCAGTCGTGCTCGGTGAGCGTCCTGCAGATCGGCTCGACGCCGCCGAAGAGGTCCCGGTGCTCGTCGATGAACGCTACGAGCGTGTGTGTGGCCGGTCGAACTCATTGACGCGAAGAAACTCGCCGCGGCCTTCAGGATCTCGTTGGCCCGCTTGAGTTCGGCGTTCTCCTTCTTCAACGCCTTGAGCTGGGCGGACTCCTCCGTCGTCGTCCCCGGACGCTGGCCCCCGTCGATCTCGTGCTGCTTCACCCAGTTCCGCAGCGTCTCGCGGGAGCCGATGTCGAGCTTCTCTGCCACTGCCTGCAAGGCGGCCGTCTCGTTCGGGTAGTCGTCGCGCACCTCGGCGACCATGCGCACCGCACGACGGCGGAGCTCAAGCGGGTAACGGGAAGGTCGTGCCATGACTCGATCCTGAACGGAAAATCCAGGATCCTGAGGGCATGCAGGAGCGTCCGGCCGGTGCCGGACGGACGACGGGTTGATTCGGGTCAGGCAGTCAGAGGCCTGGGGCGAGGATGACTTGGTGTCCGAGCGCGGTCAGTTGACGGACCAGGTCGCGGGTGCGCCGGGCCGGGTCGATCAGACGCTGGTGGTGATCGGAGCCGAGCTCTTGGTACTCGGTCTCGGGGTTGTTGATGAGGTGCCAGATGATGACCAGGATCGATCGGGCGACGGCGACCAGGGCCTTCTTGTGGCCACGGCGTTTGACGATTCTCCGGTAGCGGGCACCGAGGAAGGTGTCGGTGCGGGAGGCGGCCATCGCCGCCTCGCCGAGGGCGCCCTTGAGCCAGGGGTTGCAGCGCTTCGAGGGCAGCGAATGTTGAGGGGCCACGAAGTTTCCGGACAGGCACCCAATAGGGTTGTCCTGAACAAGGAAACGACCACGTCCCCGGCTTGGACTCAGTCGGCTGTGCGGATGTGCATGGCGATGGGGTAGTGGTCGGAGTAGCCGTCCTCGTTGATCTTCTTGCCCATGCCGCCGAAGAGGACGGGTGCGGGGTACCGTCCAGTGCCGACCATGCCCGGCGGGTCGGTGACGATGTGGACCGAGCCGGGTTCGGCGCGCAGTGGGGCGCTGGGGGCGAGCATGTTCTCGTTGACCAGGAACTGGTCCAGGACGTTGGCCTGGTTTTCGAAGTAGAAGGTGCCGGACGGGCGGGGGGTGGGGCCGGGCTGGTCGTCGGTGCCCAGCAGCGGCCACATCAGGTTGAACAGTCGGCGCGCGGTGGTGGAGTTGAGGACCTTTTTGCGCTGCCGGCTGCTCAGGGCGTGCTGGGTCAGTGAGGGGTCGAAGGGCTCGTCGTTGAAGTCGCCCATGACGAGTGCCGGGGTGTCCGGTCCGTGTACTTCGAGGGCGCGTTCGTGGAAGTAGGCGAGGGTTTCCCCGGCCACGGCCCGGTAGGCCGCCGACTCCAGCTGGCCGCCGCTGCGGGAGGGCCAGTGGTTGGCGAACACCGCCCAGGTCTGTCCCTGGGCGGTTTCGAAGTTGACGTGGAGGATTTCGCGGGTCCCGGTGCGGCGCATCACGACGTGCTGGAACACCTGGCTGGCAGGCGCGGTGAACATCGTGGAGTCGAAGATGAACGCCACGTCGATACCCCGGTGGTCGGAGGTGTCGGCGTGCGCGACATCGTAGGTGCGGCCGGGCACGAGGGCGTTGACGGCTGCGGCCAGCTGCTGCATGACGAACTCGTTCTCCACCTCGCAGACCCCCAGCAGGTCCGGTCCCTGGCCGCTGTTCATCTGTGCGATCACCGACGCCAGCTGGCTGATCTTGCGGTCCCGTAGCTGCGGCGTCCAGCCCCGCAGATCGTCGCCCAGTACGCGTTGGAGCTTCTCACTGCGCCGCGGGGAGTTCTCTTCGTCGAAGAGGTTCTCCACGTTCCACCACGCAACGTAGATCGATCCCATGCCCGCCCAGCCTTTCGCCTCGCAGCCGTGACGGCGCCGGCCGCACGGTCACCTTCGTTGTGGAACCGGATTCGCCGCACTCCTTGCGGTTGATCTTCAACGAGCGGGTCTGGTCGTTGAGGTTGCAGGAGCGCAGATTCTGGATTGAGCCGCCGCTTTTGGCCACGTACACCCGGTGTCCCGAGTAGTCCCGCTTCTCGTAAACCCGGGCGGCGCGCTCGAACCTGGTTGCGGATTGAGCGGTCACGGATCGCTGCCGACAAGTCCTTCAATGCCGCCGTCGACCGCGCGGCGGGGCTGCCCTCCGAAGCCGACCTGCAGGGGGGACAGTCGATAGCGGCCTGTGCGGGACAGGCCCCGGCGGGAGCCGACACGGGTACGGTCAGGGGAAGGGCGCCCAGAGCGGCGACCACGGCGGCGCGCAACACGATTCCGATCATGCCGACAGAAATAGTCCGCACCACCTTGCGGGGACGGGATCACTCTCCGGTTCATCCCGTCGGCGTAGCCACCTACCCAGTGTGCTCACGAAAGTCGGCAGCGTGGTGGTGCGCGTCGAGATCGCGAGGGCCGGTGCTGATGGGCACGCCCGAGCGCCAAACGCTGTGGCAGGCACTTGCCGACTGCTGGGCAGCGCGGCACGCAACTATGCCGTTATGCCTGCACGCGGACGAGCATGACCCGGGGCGACCGTTGCCTGCCCGTTTCACCTACCGGGCGCTGGCCCCCTACGCCATCGAAGTCGTCTTCCGCCCTCAGAGCCCGGATGCGAAGCGATGGGTCTTCGCCCGGGCCTGCTTCTGGACGGACTCAACCACAGGACGGGCGAGGGCAACGTTATCTCGCCCTGCCTCCGGCGCGGTCGGCTGATCCAGCACGGATGAGGCAACAGCGGCCTTGTACGGCGCCGTGGCTATCGTGGCATGCAGGGCCGCTGTCGACTGCGGCCTCGACGGCCTGCGCCGGGATCCGTGATCGACCGTGCCGGCGTTTGACCCCAGCTACGGTGAGGGATGCGTAGCGTTCCATATGCAGGGCGGCGAGAAGTTTTCTCTGCCACCATGTCTTTCGGCTCGATGCGCGGCAAGGGGGGAGGGGCACGTATGCCTCCGATGAGCAGTGAAGATCGTCGAAGGGTTTTGATCAGACTGATCATTGTGGTCGGACTGATCGCTATCGCCGTCATTGGAATCTTCCAAGCGATTCCCAATAATGTCGGCAGGGATCACAATGAATGCGCCGGTGGCGTATGTGGCGAAGATAACGACGATAATCGAATCGGCAGCCCGGACTCTTCGAAGTGAACATGAGAAAAGTTTCTCCTCGAAGGGGATTCGCATTGGCTGCGATGGTGCTAGCTGCAACGTTGGCGACCGGCAGCTGCACTAGCAACTCGAATAACACCGAGAATAATTGCCCCAACGGCGTTTGCGGCGAGAGTAATGACGGCAATACCACGGGAGCGTCAGGGTCGGACGGCGGGTCCACCGACGGCAAGACAGGTAGCGGCGGCACGGAGTCTGAAGGCGAGGACGCCACTGGCGGCGCCTCGGGCGGCGAGAGTCCCGCAGGTGGAGCCACGAGCGGGACGGGTTCGGGTGGCGAAACCGGCGATGACGGCGACCGGTCGGCAGCCAGTTACGACCTCAAGATCCCGCATGACCACTACGTGGACGTGGACGGGAAGGCGATAACCAACCAGTCCGGCAACGCGGATGACGTCTATTTCTTCTCAGGGTATTTCAGTTTTTCCGCTCCAGTTCAGATGGGAGTCATTGAAAATGCGAACATTCCCGCATGCTCGACCCTGTCGGAACGCGCTGATGAAACCGTTGATCTGCGTAATGTGAAGACAACGCAGAGCCTTTGCATCCAGACTGACGAAGGTCAATGGGTTTTGGCCACGCTTTTGGATGCTGAGGAGCCTCCGGGCGGAATAGGGCCCGGTAGCTCGGTCACCCTCAGATTCAAATTTCTCTAGTTGGTCCGAGCCTGGAGAACATAGGCAGGGCTGTTTCAAAGTCCCAGTGGTATAGGAATGTTGCAGGTCACGGTGGTGTGACGCCTGCTGGCCGTCCCGTCTCGTACGCAACGAAGCTCCGGTTGGAGCGGGTGACCTACCAAGCGCACCGGCCACGGCCCCGACAACATGGCCACCCTCCGCAGCTTCGCGATCAACCAGCTACGAGCGGCAGGTCACACAAATATCGCCGCCGGCCTCCGCGAGATGTCCTACCAGCCCTTCCACCGCCCGCTGGACCTCCTCGGCCTGGCCTGACCAGCGACGATCCGAGATCGTCAGACTTTGCAACAGCCCTGAGAACATAGGGGTGACGGATCTTAGTTCGATCCCTCCGTGGTTCGGGTGGCGATCTCGCTGAACGAGGGCATGCCCGCGTCGACTGCCCGCTTGAATCGTGCGGCTTGTGCATCGAGTTGGGCGAGCATGCTCTCCGCAGCTGCGAGGCCAAGGCTGATGCGTTCTCAGGTTGCGAGATGAGGTAGCTCGCACGCGTGGGTGGGGTGTGACCGGTAGTGGTCGGTGGCTGCAGCGAGGTTCGCCCAGCCGGCTTGGCGCATGAGGCCGATAGCGATGACGCGCAGGGTTGCCATGGCGCGGGGTACGGTGCCGGTGCGGATGCGGGAGGCGTCCTCGGCGAATGTCATGTCTGTGACGTGGTGCAGGGCCTCGACGGACCAGTGTCCGTGGATCAACACGGCGAGCTGCTCAGCGGTTTGTTGTGTCGGGCATGGCCGGCATGCGGCGCACGAACTGCTCGCAGGTGGCGCAACCTCCTCGAAGGCGAGGCATCCCTGGGCAAGGAGTAGCTGGGCGCCCGTACCGCGCACCATGCCGGAGCGGTCGGTCAGGCACGGGCGGGCATCGCCGCCCTGAAGGCCCTGGCCGCCAGCGTGGAACGGATCGAACTGGCGGGAGAGCCACTCCACTCCCTCAACAACATCACCCGGGGCTTCCACAGCCTGCTCGTCCGCGTCAGCTGAGTCGCTTGCCGCCGACAGTCGCTGGTCGGACCCACACCGGTCGCGGGCGGTGCCGAAGGGACAGGAGAAGGGGAAACTGATAAAGCGGGTGCGTACGAAGGGCCATAGAAGCCACGTTTTGCGCGCGTCCCGGACGACTTGCTGTCCAGGACGCGCGCAGAGCAGATGTCGGCCCACAAGCGCGGTTCAGGGGCGCACCTGACCGGCACGGGTCCGCGAGGCCACGGTGTCAGCTCAACTTCGGCCGCGCTACCGCGGTATGGGTGTGTGCTGGCGAGGTGTCAGCCGTGGTAGTTGATGTAGCCGTTGCCGTCCGCGTCGTTGGCGCGCTTGGTGTAGGAGTGGACGTCGGCGCGGGTGCCGGAGGGCTTGATCAGGTAGATGGTGTCCTTGTCGTTGTTCCAGAGGAAGTTGCAGTTCTGGCGGTAGACGACGTTGTTGGCGTCGGAGTCGGTGCCCTTGCCGCCGCGCAGTTTCACGTAGTCGCCGGGCTCGAGCTTGTGGCTGGCGGGGAAGGTGAATGGGGTGCCTGCGGCGTCCTTGACGACGTAGCCCTTGAGGTTGACGGTCGCGGTGCGCGAGTAGTTCTTGATCGTCAGGTATTCGTTCTTGGTGTTGCCGCCGGAGCACCGGTTGGAGTCGGTGCCCGGGGCGTCGTACTGGACGCCTCTGACCTTCAGCGCGGACGAGTACTCGGCGGCCTGGGCCGGGCCGGTCGTGACGGCGGCGATCGTGGCCGCTGTGGCTACTGCGGTCAGTGCGTGACGGATACGCATGAGGAAATCCCCCCTCAGTGGTGCGAATGGAGCGTCCGGAGCATACCGAATGTGATCAATACATTTGCGTGATGTGTGCAAACCGGGAGACGCGGGCTTCGGATGGCTGAACGTGGGGGCGGGCCGCTCCCGGTCGAGGTGGAGGTGGAGGACCGAGTGTCGGCGCTCTACGCGCTGGTCACCGAACGGTCTGGAAACTCTCAGCGGCGGGCCTCGTTGGAGCACCGAGCGCGGATCCACGGAAGAGGGGCCGATGAAGGGCGGAGAGCAGGTTCTCGCTGTACTCGAGGAGCTGGAGGAACGGGCGCGTGCGGCGGTCCATGGCTGGGTCGTGGACGCATATGTGCTGCCGATGAAGCAGAGGGTGAGGACGCTGGCGGACCGAGGGCTGGTGGAGATCGCCAGCAGAGAGGACCGGGCAGAGCTGTCGGCGTGGGAGGGCACCCTCGTGCTGTGGGCGGCCCGGGTTGCCCCGGCCGGCCACGACCTCCTGCTCTATGCCCGCTCCCGCCCCTGCCCCGAGACTGCTCCGGAAGGGCCGGGCCCGGAACAGAGGCTGGTGGAGTTGAGGCCGTCGCAGATGGCGGCACTGCGCCTGTTCGTCAGCCTTTCCGGCCAGTTACGGGTGCCGCTGGCCGAGGGACTGAAGGAGCAGGTGCGTACAGCCCGGTGTGATCACGGGGCGAGGCGGTGGTTGCTGCATCTGACACAGGAGCAGATGGAGTTGGTGGCGTATGGGTTCTGGCTGCACCGGATGACCGGATCGGCGGTGGAGGCCAACCACTTCAGTCGCGACTACGGGATTACTCACCGCCCAGCCCCGCGTCCGGCGCCTCGGCCCCCGTCTGCAGCTCAACGCCCGCCGATTGGGTAGCCAGGGCCAGTAGCGGGCGCGGTGGGGTCGCCGAGGCAGATCGCCAGCGGCAGGGGAATGCCGCGTCGGTCAGTTCGTCTCGGGCTGAACGGCGGACGGGGTCGTTGCGGGTGTGGTCGGTTCCGGGTTGTTGGTGGTGTAGTAGACGGAGTTGCCCTGCTTGGTGCGTTGGGCGTGGCTCTTGGCGACAAGTCCTTCGACTGTGGTGCGTACGACGGTGGTCTTGATGGCGCGGTCGGGGTGGGCCTGGCCGAGTGCGATGGCGATTTCCGCTGCGGAGCGGGGTTCGCTCTGATCGGCGATGTGGCGGCGGATCAGCTCGACGAGGGTGGGCTGGGCCGCCTTCGCTGCCGTCGTCCTGGCTGTGGCCTCGGGCTTCTTGGTGGCCGGTTTCTTGACCGCCTTGCCGCCTTGCGCGGCGGCAGTCTTCTTCGCCCGTACCCGCTTTCCCGCACCGGGCTGCGCGGTGGTCTTCTGCCGCGGTACCGAGGGCGTTGCCGCGGCTTCGGGGGCAGGCTGCGCGGCGGTGTCTGTGGAGTCAAGTGCCTTTTGCATGCTCGTCAGCACGGTGTGGTCATGTTGCAGGGCGCGCAGTTGTCCCTGCAGCGCGTCGATTTCCGCGCCGATGCGGTCCTGCTCCTTGGCATTGCGCTCAAGGTCGCCCGCTACCTGGGCCGTGTATTGCGATGTCAGTTCGGTAGTGGCGGTCTGGGTGTCAGGCATGATGCTGGCCTTTCCTCGGGGCGCGGTGGCGGGGCTGAAGCAACCCCCGGAGCGGGCGCCTGGGCTGGGAGGTGATTCCGCCGGGCTTGATTGAGTCATGGGCGGCCGCACCTGATGCGGTCTGTCCCCGTGTAGCGATAGTACGGGCGGGCGGAGCCGGTTGTTCCGCTCGTGCGATGTCCTGCGCTCAGCCGTCCTGTCATCCATACACCGCAGTCAGTGCCGTGGAGGCTCGCTGGCCCGTGCTGTGGCGTGCTGCTGAGGCAGGTGCCAGAAGACCTCGTCAGTGTTGCGGTCATGGTGCCAAATGGCCAGTGTGCGTGTTGCCGTCAGGCGGTCGAGGAGTTCGGCGGCCTGGTGGGGTGAGTGTCCGCACAGGCGGGCGAGCACAGTCATGTCGGTATTGCCGGCGCCCCCCGAGGTGTGCGAGGCAAGGGTCAGTGCGGTCAGCTGCAAAGCTGCAGGCGTGCCGGTCGGCGGTGCCAGGGGGGTGGGGCGCAGGGCCCAGTGTGCGGCGCGGGCCCGGGCTCGGCTGCCCGGTTGCTGGGAGAGGACTGCAACATCCAGCAGCTGCGCCTGCGTACGCGGATATGTGCCGGCTGTGCGGCGTAGCCAGCGTGTGTGTTCCAGCTCCTCCCACAGCTCGCTGCGGCCGTGCAGCCGCATGCCGCGCAGCAGGCCACCGGGCAGCTGGACGCATCCGTGGGTGTCGGAGCGCAGGGCGCATTGCAGGGCGAG
This sequence comes from Streptomyces sp. MNU76, assembly GCF_020982545.1. Taxonomy (GTDB): domain Bacteria; phylum Actinomycetota; class Actinomycetes; order Streptomycetales; family Streptomycetaceae; genus Streptomyces. Next base: position 275,751 of record NZ_JAJKLK010000030.1, read on the forward strand.
CAGGCGGGCGCCGGGGGAGGTGAACTGGGGGAGTGCCGCTGCCAGATAGGTGAGCATCTCCCGCACGCGGGTGCGTTCGGCCGGGCCGCCCGGCGGCTCGGGCCGGCATGGAGAGCGTCCGGGAGGGTGCGGGGTGAGGAGGGTGGCGGGGACAACGGCCGTGTGACTGGTGGCGGCCGCGCAGGCGGCGCAGGCGTCGGCGAGACGCCAGGTGCGGCCGCTGCGGTCACGGGTGAGGGCGAGGAGCACCGGTCCTGCACAGCCGCGGTGGCGGGGATGCCACTGGCAGCCGCGTGCTCTGCACTGGCAGGTACGCAGATGCCCCGGCAGAGCGTCGGTGCGGGCGTGGCGGGCCAGATGGGTCAGGGCCGCGGACCGTGCGGAGGCGGCCTGCACGGGGTGGCCGTGCAGCGTGCAGTGAGGACAGGCCAAAGCTGGTCCGCCTGGCTGCGGGCGCAGCTCCACCGTCCAGATGCGCTGCACCGTGGCGTGCGTGTTGGCAACGCGCATCGGCCCGTTGCCCTCCCCTCCGAATCCGTGCTGTCCAGGTGCCGTGCCCTCCCAGTGCAAGAGCGGGAGTCGGCCGCACCGTAGTGCAGATCCCTGCCCTCCCGCAGTGTCGAGCCGCCCGTCGTCCGCCTGCCTCGATAGTGCAGAAATCCGCACTGACAGGGCAGGGGTCTGCACCGTCGGATGGTGGAGTGACGATCTTGCCGCCGGAACCCGACCTCACAGCGCTGCGCGTGACGCTGGCGCGACTGAGGGACACGCGCGGCTGGACCTTCGACGAACTCGCCGCCCGCAGCGGCCTGGCCCGGCGCACCCTCATCGACCTCGAACACGGCCGCACCACCGGCAGCGTCACCACCTGGCACGCCCTCGCCCACGCCTTCGACGTCCCCATCGACCACCTGCTGGGCCTCATCTGCGACAACCACACCCCACCCGGCACCCCGGACTCCTGACCGCACTGCCCCCGCTCGCCCACTGGTTTGCGATTCACCCGAACCGGCGAGCGCGCATCGAACCTGCGCACGCCGAGTGGAATACGCGTTCGATGCCACTGGGCCGCCCGGGGGACACGGCCCTGTCCATCCCCACCATCGCCGGGTGTCGCCTGACACGGTCCCCGCCATGCACCCCAACACCCTCTCCACCGGCCGCCACTGGGACGGCAGCCCCCGCACCACATCGACGCGCCGTCCGCTGCGCGTGGCCGCTACCAGCCCCAGCCGCCTGCTGCACGCCGGTCAGAGCGGCCGCTGCCGCCGATGCGGCAACCGCATCGACTTCTACCAGCGCACCGACCAGCGGCCCATCGCCCTGCACCCCGCCGAACTGACTGCCGCCGACGTCCCCGAATCCTGCCGCTGGCACCTGAGCAGCGGCATCGCCCACCCGCACGGCGACGGCAGCACCTGGTGCCGCGTCCCGCACGCCATGCTCTGCCCGGACCGCACCCCCACCACCCGGACCGGCCCGCGCCTTGACGCGGTACGCCGTCAACTCGCCATCCGCACCCGCTGCCTCATCGACACCGGCGTCTTCACCCCTGCCCCGCCCGCCGCCTGCGAGCCACCCGCCGACAGCGACCGCCCGCCCGGTCCGTCGTGCAACTCCTCCTGGGCCGCTACCTCGCCGAGACCCCATCGAGGCATCCGGTGTGTAGCCCAGACCCGACACCGCCACCGCTGCCCCAGCCCGTCCTCGACCCCAACACCCCCAAGGCCTATGGACGCTGCTCCCCGCAAGCCCACAACGCGGCCAACTCACCCTGCCCGCCACACTCATGGCCGTCTACGACCTCAGCCGCCTGCCGTACACCGAGCAGATGCGCTGGCGCACCCAGCGCTGCCCCGACCACGCCACCAATCCAGGCGCCGCCGACCTCGCCCTGACCGGATGGCAGGTCTTCGACCCCCTCCTCCACGCGGCACACATCCACACCCGCCTGCCCCACACAGCGCCCGGCCACCACGGGAAGGCATGACGATGCCGCACCACGCCCTGGACATCACCCTGACCCGGCCCCTCACCCCAGCCGAACTCCACCAGGCCACCCGCACAACGCCGCTCGCAGCCAACCACGACACCACCCACCTCATGGCCCTGGTATCCGCCAAAACCCCAGGCAAGGCCCTCAACCGACTGCGCCACCAGACCGGCAAACTGCTCCCCATCGACGTGATCACCACCCACTACCCCAACGCGCACGGCAAGATCCTCCTCAACCTCGCCTTCCCACCCGCCACACACGCTGGCCTCCAGGCCGCCGCCAACAGCGCGGGACAACCACTCCGCCTCTTCCTCCAGATGGCCCTCCACCGGGCCCTCGCCCAACACGCCGACGATGAAGCCGAGCGCCTCGACCGCGCAGTCCAGAACCTGCTCGCCCACACCACCGCACCCCACCTCCTCGCCGCCGTCGGCCACGCCCTCACCCGCACCCCGGAGCCACGCCGTGCTGACCCCCACCGACGAACAGCAAGCCGCAGCCGACGCCTTCCACGCAGGCGACCACCTGGCCCTGCAAGCCGGCGCGGGCACCGGCAAAACCACCACCCTGGCCCAGCTCGCCCACGCCACCCGGCGCCGCGGCCGCTACCTCGCCTACAACCGGGCCATCGCCCAGGACGCGCGCACCCGCTTCCCGCCCACCGTCACCTGCAAGACCGCCCACGCCCTCGCCTATGCTGCCGTCGGCCACCGCTACACCCGCCGCCTGAACGCCCCCGCCGCCCCGCCTGGCAGACCGGACAAGCCCTCGGCATCACCAAAGCCATCCGGATCGGCGAACGCGACCTGTCACAACGAACACTCTCCAACGCCGCCCTGCGTACGGTGGCCCGCTTCTGCCACACCGCCGACCCCGCCATCACCCGCCACCACGTCCCCCACCTGCGCGGCCTGGACGACCGCGACCTGCATGCCCAACTCGCCGCCCACATCGTCCCCTTCGCCCGCAAAGCCTGGACCGACCTCCAGCACCCCGACGACGGCGCGGTCCGCTTCGACCACGACCACTACCTCAAAATCTGGGCCCTCACGAACCCGAAAATCGACACCGACTTCCTCCTCCTCGACGAGGCCCAGGACACCAACCCCGTCGTCGAACAGATCTTCCTTAACCAGCGCGACCACGCCCAGCTGGTCATGGTCGGCGACTCCGCCCAGGCCATCTACGACTGGCGCGGCGCCAAAGACGTCATGACCGAATTCGACGGCACCCAGCTCGCCCTGTCCCAGTCCTTCCGCTTCGGCCCCCGGCTCGCCGACGAGGCCAACCGGTGGTTGGCCATCGCCGACGCCCCGATCCGACTCACCGGCACCGAGACCGTGCCCACCGAAATCGGTCCCCTCACCCGTCCCGACGCGGTGCTGTGCCGCACCAACGTCGGCGCCATCGCCCAGGTCATGGACCTGCTGACCGCCGAACACCGCGTGGCCCTGGTCGGGGGAGGAGACAGCCTGCGCGCCCTGGCCCTGGCCGCCCACGACCTGAAGGACGGTCGCCGCACCACCCATCCCGAACTGGTCCTGTTCCCCTCCTGGGGACAACTGCAGGACTACGCCGCCCACGACCCGGCCGGACGCGATCTGCAGCCACTCGTCGACCTCGTCGACACCCACGGCACCGACGCCATCCTCTCCGCCGTCGCTCAACTCGTTCCCGAGCAGCAGGCCGAGGTCACCGTCTCCACCGCCCACAAGGCCAAGGGCCGTGAATGGCCCCGTGTGAGAATCGCCGACGACTTCACCCCACCCAAGGACAGCAACCAACTGGACGACACCGGCCGCGCGGTCCCCGGACCGATCGACGACGGCGAAGCCCGCCTCGCTTACGTCGCCGTCACCCGCACCCGCCACTGCCTCGACATCGGAGGCCTGTCCTGGATCGAGGACCGCCCTGCCGTATTCCTGTCACCACCATCACCGCGGGCGGGGGACAAGGACGCGTAGGCCTCACTCCGCCGGCGAGGCCGAATACCCAGGCTCTGTGCAGACCACTTGTCGCGTGGCCCAGACCGCCTCCACCGGATCACGGGTCATGCCGCGACGGCACCGGGGCGTCCCGTCCTCCCGTCGCAGGCCCTTCGCGCTGCGGGTTCTTTAGCCAAGGCCACCTACGCGTAGTGGGCGTGAAGGGAATCACGCGCGGCGCTGAGTGCCGTCAGAGGGGCGGTGCTCCAGATGGACGCGATCGGCTCCCCGGCCGTCGTCCTCAACCCGCGCCGCGATGATTTCCCGGCCTGCCATGTGGAAGCGGCACGGGAGCAGACCGCCTGGGAATACGAGCACCTCCGCATCGCGGACGTAATCCTCTTCTGGTTCTGTGCCGAAGCCGTCCAGCCCATCGCCCTGTACGAACTGGAAGCACAAGCTGCTCGCGGCACCCGCCTCGCGGTTGGCAGGGACCGGTCCCGGGACTCTGTCGGTTTGTGTCCTGAACACGAAGTGGAGCTGCATGTAGGAGAGCTTCGCGAAGTGATGCTGTGTGGAAGATGAAGGTGCTTGGCCCTTCGGAGTCGCCCTGCGGGGGGAGGCTTCAAACCGCCTCATGCTGCATTGGCTGAAGACCGTTGTGGTGAACGATGAGGAAAAGGCGTCGTAAGAGGCGTCAGGTGGGGATCGGGAAGACGAACGCGAGTGAATCGTCGCTGAAGTGTCGAAAGAGTTGAGACGACATCAAAACCGGGGTTTACCGACAACTTCGGGAAGAGCCTGGCGGGTGCCCGCCTATTGGCCAGGTGGTGTCCGGCATGCAGACGACGTGAGCCCGATCTGCCGCTTCCGCATGGAACAGGAGAAGGCGTGCCCCGATACTGTCCGCCCTGGTAGGGGCGGGTAACAGGGAGTGTCCTCGGCGGTGGAAGCCGTGAGGGATCGAGTACCGGCGCGGGGCGCGCTGGCGGACCGGCCCGTAGTAGTGACGAAGCCCCTGTAATGGGGGTGGAGCGAAGGGGCCGGGCTATTCGTGACGTTGTGTATCTGGACAACCGGACGTTCTCCGGGAGGAACTTGATGGACACGTTGAAGTTACCGGCCAAGCCGTTCGATATCTCGAAGCGGGAGGTCTGGGAGGCATACGAGGGAGTGAAGGCGAACAAAGGCGCGCCGGGCGTGGACGGAAAATCCATCGACGAGTTCGAGAAGGATCTGAAGGGCAATCTGTACAAGATCTGGAATCGAATGTCGTCGGGGACGTACTTTCCGCCGCCGGTGCGTGCGGTCGAGATCCCCAAGTCCTCGCCGGGAGGCGGGACGAGGATCCTGGGCGTGCCCACGGTGGCCGACCGGATCGCCCAGACCGTGGTGGCCAGGCACCTCACGAACCGGGCCGAGCCCGCGTTCCATGAGGACTCCTATGGCTACCGCCCTGGGCGGTCGGCTCTGGACGCGGTGGAGCTCTGCCGGGAACGCTGCTGGAAGAAGGACTGGGTGATCGAGCTCGACATCCAGAAGTTCTTCGACAGCGTCCGGTGGGACCTCGTTGTCAAGGCCGTGGAAGCGCACACCGACGCCGTTTGGGTGATTTTGTATGTCAAGCGGTGGCTGCAGGCCCCGCTGAAACTGCCCGACGGCACCTTGCAACAGCGGGACCGTGGAACCCCACAGGGCTCAGCGGTCTCGCCCGTGCTCGCAAACCTGTTCATGCACTACGCGTTCGACCTCTGGCTGGACCGGGAGTTCCCCACCGTCAGTTTCGAACGCTACGCGGACGATGCAGTCATCCACTGCGTCTCCGAGCGGCAGGCCGGCCAGGTGCTGGCCGCGCTCACGAACAGGATGGAAGAAGTCGGGCTGCTGCTGCACCCCGACAAGACCAGGATTGTGTATTGCCAGGACTGGAAGCGCCGCGGCTCTTACGGGCACACGGAGTTCACCTTCCTCGGTTACACGTTCCGAGCAAGGAAGTCGCAGGACAAGAACGGCAGGCTCCGCCGGTCGTTCCTCCCCGCGATCAGCAAGGACGCCCAGAAGAGGATCGGTGCGGAAATCCGCAACTGGCGGCTCCACATCGGGTCCGACCTCTCCTTCGTGGACCTCGCCCGACGGATCAATCCGATCGTGCGGGGCTGGATGCAGTATTACGGCCGGTTCTACCGATCGGCCCTGTACCCCCTCCTGGAGCGCATCAACGCCTACCTGGTGCGCTGGATCCGCAAGAAATACGAACGGTTCGCGGCCCTGCGCAAGGCCATCCGAAGGATGCAGATGATTGCCAAGTGGTATCCCGGCATGTTCGCGCACTGGAGATGGATCAGCACAGCGGCCTCGGCCTGGTGATCAGAATGGTACGAGCCGTGTGATCGGAGACGATCAAGCACGGTTCTGTGAGGGCCGGGAGGTGAGACTCCTCCCGGCTACTCGGCGAGTGCTCTCGAAGGCGTCATGCCGGGCGGCGTGTGGGGGCATGGTGGTGGTGAACGACCGGGGCACGGGGGTGGGGATGGCGCACAGGCGGGGAGCGTGGGCGGGGTCCGCGGTGGCGGGTGCGGCCGCGCTGGTGATGGCCGGGCTCGGGCTGGTGACGAATTACGCGAGTGCGTCGGTACTGCATCCCCTGGTGAGGGAGATCAGCGCCCTCGCCCTGGCGGCCGACACCCCCGACCGCACCGACTGGCACCGGGCCCTGGCCGCGCGGCTGACCGCGGCCGTTCACGACACCGCCCAGGCAGGGCGATCCGGCTGGCCCGCCCGCCTCCTCGCCCCCACCTGCCACTGCTCCTCGACCACACCACCGAAGAAGCCCTCCGTGCGGCCCAGGACACCCTCAACCGCCTGGCCCAAGTGCTGTTCGCAGCAGGCGCCTACACGCTGCACCACGCGCTGTCCCAGCACCTCCTCCAGACCCAGACCTGCGTCCTGGGCGCGGACCACCCTGACACCCTGGCCAGCCGCAGCAACCTCGCCCGCGCTCTGGACAGGATGGGAGAGTATGCGCGGCGGTCGAGCTGCACCGACAGCCCCTCGACGACCGCATCCGCGTCCTGGGCCCGGACCACCCCGACACCCTGACCAGCCGCAGCAACCTCGCCCGCGGGCGCTGTCACGTTGTTGGGTGCGTGAGTGCCTGACAGCGTGCTGGGGTGTGGCCGGCCCGGGTCAGGCTGTTGCGGGCGGGTCGGCGATGCCGGTGATGTGGTCCCAGATGGCGAAGCGGGTGATCATCTCGGCTCGGTAGTCGGTAGCGGACAGGCTGTGGCGGTGGGGTCGGAAGTGGGACGAGATCCCGCTAAACGCGGCGCCGCACGCCTCCTGCGGACCCAGGGCAGGGCTCAGCCGCACGCCTTGGCGCGATCACTCGGGCGCATCCCTTAAACCACATCCGGCAGCCCAAATCGTCAACTTCGCAGCGAGCAGTTCCTGTTCACCGCACACGCCGACGACGCGGACAGCCTCGTATCCCCCCTGCGGTGACACTCGCCTGGTGTGAACTCCCTACCTGCAGGTTGCCGACCATGTCGGCCATCTGGGCATCCTTGGCCTTGACTTGTTTCTCGAAGGCTACGTGGACGGATGGGTCCCGGACGGATGGATCACTGTGGAGTGAGGTCGCGTCCCAGGTCGTGCAACGCCGTGATCTCGGCCGCCGCAGACAGCAACGCGTTCAGGGGGAGCCGGGACCGGCTGGGCGTGCAGATCGGGCAGCGGCCGAGGCGCCCGTTTCACTCACCGGGCCCACACGGGCATTATCACAGTCAGTTGATGCAGGAACGGACCGGACAGCACCTCCCCAGGGTCGCTGCTGTCGCATTTCGCGGTAATACCGTAGAAATGAGTCATGTCGCAGACTGAAAGTAAACGCTCCCATCCCTCATGGTCGTTCCCTGAGTACACCCCGGTCGGCACCGATCTCAGTAGCCCGGCTGCGGTCGCCTCGTACGACCGGAATCAAGGGACGGATGCGGCCGCGGACGATGCGCTTCTAGACCGTCTCGGCGTCACGGCGGGCATCTGCATGGTCGACCTGGGCTGCGGCACCGGTTCACTGGTCGTCCAGGCGGCGAGGCGGGGGGCCGAGGCCCATGGAGTCGACGTCTCGGAGGAGATGCTCACCCACGCCCGGGGCCGCGCCCGGCGGTTCGGTGTCACACCGCATTGGCACCGGGCTGGCTTCCTGGACTACGCGCACCGAGCCGCACCGGCCGACGTGGTCACCACCAAGTCCGCCCTGCACCAGCTGCCGGACTTCTGGAAGCAACAGGCGCTCCTCAACGCGGCCGCCGTGCTCCGCCCGGGCGGCACCCTCTATGTGTGGGACGTCATGTTCAGCTTCGACCCAGCCGAGGCAGAGGACCACCTCCAGCGGTGGATCGACTCCGCGAGCCGTCCGCAGGGCGAGGGCTTCACACGCGCCGATTTCGAGACCCATGTGCGTGAGGAGTTCTCGACGTACACCTGGGTTCTGGAAGGGATGATCGAACGGGCCGGTCTGGAGATCGTCTCTCACTCCTTTCCTCGCACCACGCACGGTGAGTTCCTCTGCCGGAAGCGGCTGCCGATGGCGAGCGCCTGACCAGCGGCGATCACTCCTGTTCGGCGTCGAGGACCGCTTCGACAACGAGCCTCTCCAGTTCCCGCAGCAGGTGCACGGCCTCGGTCGACGACAGCACGAAGGTGTCTGCCCGCACCGCCACCAACATGCCTTCGGGCTCTTCCCTGGCTGACAGGTAGAACCTCATGTCGTCCCAGTCGGGTGCCCTCTGCCTCGTCACACGTGTGTTCGTCAGCAGTCGCCGGATCTCCTCGGCTGCACCGTGCGGGTCCAAAGCCGTTCCGGCCGCGTTCTCCCGGTCCTCCGGAAGCGTGAGATTGACACCGCAGGCGAGGTCCGGCCGCAGGCCGGTACGCCGTGCCAGGTCCCGCAGCATTGCGTGCACATGCTCCGGGTCGTACTGACCCGACGCGCTGGCCACAAGGCCTGCCCGCTGTGTCTGCTTGAGGCGTTCCGCAAGGGAGAGGCCCTCAACCTGGAGGTATATCGGCACGCTCTGCAACATGATCCCGGACAGGTTCGCAGTGGAGTCGTCGAACCTGTTGTGGGAGAACATCAGGACGCCGCAGCCGGTGTTCCCGGAGCGCCGGGCCAGCAGCTCGGCGACGAAGGCCAGGACCACCGTTCCCGGAGTGACCCGGTGCCGTGCGGCGAGCGTCCGCGACGCGACGGTCAGCGCCGCGGAGTACAGGCACCTTTCCTGGAACCGCGGCGTCTCAGGGGCTGACGTGGAGCGGGGCAGCATCCTCGCGGGGAAGCGGGCCACGGTTCGCTCCCAGTGGCGTGCCGCCTCCGTCGACGCCTCCTTGCCTTCCGTGCCCAGCTCGTACGCCAGCCTGTCGACGGGTTGCCTGATGGCGGAGGCCGGCGGATACGGCAGCCCGCGAAAGGACGCCCGCAGTATCGCGGCCAGGTCTTCGGACAGAATTCGGACACTCCACCCGTCGACCGCCATGTGGAAGGCGACCAGAACCACGAAGGCGGGTGCGCCGACTGAGGTCACCACACCGGCTCGCACGGACAGTTCGGGCACCGTAAACGGAACCGCCGACATCTCCTCTGCCAGCCGCTGCGCAGCTTCGCCGACCGCTTCGTCGCCGATTTCGCGCAGTTCGACGCTCAGTTCCCCCGCCTGGGTGACGACCTGACGGGGAGTGCCCGACTCGTCCACGGTGAACCGGGTGCGCAGCGACTCGTGACGTTCCAGGAGAGCGGCGAGCGCCACCAGTACGTCGGCGAGGTCACAGCCGGAGGGGATCTCCACGACGATCGGCACATTGAGCCGCTCCAGGCGAGGCGCCTGAGTGGTGACAGCTCGCCACATCCATTTCTGGGCCCAGGTAAGGGGGTACGTCCCGGAGCGTGCCCCCTCGAACTCCACCGTGCGGAACTCGGGACGCGTCATAGTGCCCTCTCTCCGGCCGTGACCGTCGCCCGGTGCGACACCACGGCCGTCCGCAGATCGTGGAGTCCGTCAAGGACCAGGTCGTCGTCCGGCAGGAAGTCGACCAGACACGCGATCTCGTCCACGCCCTTGGACCTGAGCAGCCCGAAGCGGGTCGCGCAGTGCTCGACATCACCGATGATCCCCCTGCGCTCGACCAGGTCGGTGAGCCTGCGTTCGGCCAGTACCCGGGCCTCGGCCGGGCCGATATCCAGGCCACCGGCCCCGAGCCCCTGCGCGTTGTCGCTCTGCAGATGCAGATTGGCTGAGATGTACCGCTCGAAGGCGGCCTCCAGCCTCGACCACACGGCATCGGGCGAGCGTGAGCAGAACGTGTGCTGCATCAGGGTGACTTGACCGGCCTGCGGATCGTGCCCGGCGGCCTCGCGTGCCTCCCGGTACGCGGCGATGTTCTCCTCCAGAGCGTCCGGCTGCTGGTGCATCATGGCGGTGAGGACGTTCGCTCCCATGCGCCCTGCCTGTTCAAAGGTGCTCCGGGACTCTCCCGTCAGCCAAACGTCGATCTGCCGCCGGGCCGGGGCGGGGTAGACGCGCACCGCCGTCGTTTCTCCGGCGCCGTTGGGCAGCGCGGCTCGTTCGCCACGCCACAGCCGGGTCACCATGTCGATGTCCTCGAGCATCCGCGACTTGCGTGCGTCATACGACCGAGGAGCAAGCACGAAGTCGTTGACGTGCCAACCGGATCCGAAGGAAAGGTCCACTCTTCCCCCGGACAGCCGGTCGACCACGGCCCACTCCTCCGCGATCCTGACCGGGTGGTGGAGGGGTGAGATGACGCTCCCGGCCCGCAACCGGACGCGGCTGGTCGTGACGGCGAGCGCGGCGGCCACGACGGCGGGGTTGGGATAGAGGCCACCGAACGCGGCGAAGTGCCGTTCGGGCAGCCAGACCGCCTGGAAGCCGTGCTCGTCTGCAAACCGCGCGGCCTGCAGCACCAGGTCGTAGCTCGCGCCCCCCGGCCGGGAAGCGTCCGCGGAGAAGAAGAGCAGGCTCGCCTGGACGGGCTGCTCCTCACCGGGGTCGTCGGTGACGGGTACGGCGACGGCGGGCGGTGAGGCGGCCTCAGTGATGGGACCTGGCTCCTCCACGCGGGCTACAGGCGCGTGACGTCCCGTCGAGGACGGAGGCTGACCGGACGCCGGTGGCGTGAGGCCCATCGACGGTGGAGGGGACACAGCCCCGTCACCGGAGGGAGAAACCTCGGGCGCGCGGCCCTCGATCACCGCCACGACTGCCGCAACAGTGGGGCGTTCCAGGAAGGAACGCAACGAGATTCGGCAACCGTGTTCACGGCGAATCCGGGCCAGCAGGATGGTCGCCACCAGGGAGTGGCCCCCCAGATCGAGGAAGTCGTCGTGGAGGCCGACGCTGTCCACGCCGAGCACATCACACCACAAGGTGGTCAGGCGCGACTCGAGCGGAGTGCGCGGCGGCGCGTCGGCCGTGGAGCTTCCGGCCGTGGAGCGGGCGGGCTTGGAGGCGGCCAAGCGGCCCACGGCGTGTCGGAACCGGTTGGCCTCGTCGTCCGTGTGCCGGGCCGCCACCTGACGGAAGTCCCGGGTGGAGACGATGACCTGGGGCGCACCGACGGCCAGCGCGCGCCGCACGGCCTCGCCGGCCTCCTCCGGCTGGATCGCGTAGGCAAGGGTGCGCTGCCGCCATTGACGGAGCTGCTCGGGCAGATCGGTCTCGAGTGCCATGCCGACCTCGGCCCACACGTCCCAGTTGACGCTCAGCCAACGCGTCTGTCCATTCTCCCGGTAGGCGAAGGCGTCCAAGAAGGCGTTCGCCGCGCAGTAGTCGACCTGTCCGAACCGGCCGAGCAAGGAGTTGTGGGAAGAACACAGCAGCACGAAGTCCGGTTCATGCCCGGCGAGGGCCCCGCGCAGCGCACGCGTGCCGGCCACCTTGGGGCCAAGAACGTGGACGGCCTCGTCCTCGGTCTTCTGGGCCGTCAGACCGGCCCCGGCCACACCGGCGCAGTGGAAGACGCCGTCGATCCGGCCGAATCGTTCCGCTGCCTCGGCGAGAGCGCTGCCAAGCTGTTCCTCGTCGCGGACGTCGACGGCCGTGTAGTGGACCTGACGCGGCCCGCCCAGTTCGTCCAGCACGTGTTGCCGCTCGCCGAGCGGGCTCCGGCCGACCAGGAGGACGCGGGCGTCGTACTCGGTGGTGAGCAGGCGAGCCAGAGTGGCACCTATACCCCCCAGTCCACCGGTGATCACATAGGTTCCGCCCTGCCGAAGCGCCGGTCCTTCCGGAGCGTCCCCGGTGTCGTTGGCGTCCACGGGGTCTACCGGGGTGAAGTCCTGCTCATATCGGGTGTGGTCGCGCAGCGCGACCACCGCCGGACCGGGTGACCGCAGTTCAGCCAGCAGATCCTCGGCTGCCCGGTCGGGAGCCGAAGCGACCAGGAGGGGGTCCAGGTCGACAGCCCGCACGGACAGTCCCGGGTTCTCCAGCGGCAGCACCCGCACGGGGCCCAGTACCATCGCCTGCTCGGCGACAACCGTGTCCCCCGTGCGCACTGCGTGCGCGCCCGCTGTCACGACATGGAGGCGCGGGGCGTGCTCCGGGTCCCGCTGGGCGAGCGCCTGGGCGAGCACTACCAGACCGTGGAAGGCCGCACGCTCCGTGATCTCCGGTGAGTCCCCGACCGCGCATTCCGAGGGAAGCAAATATGCGATGTCGGTGACCGGTGCCCCCGCGGAGTCCGGCTCGGCGAGCGCGCCCACGATCAACTCGTCACCCTTTTGGGGCCCTTCGGGGCCCGGCAGCCGCAGCTCGGACGGCTCGACGCGCACGACGCGGGACGTGCCGCCAGCGGCATACACGGCGGCGGAGAAGGCATCTCCCACCGTCCCGTCGGCCGTCAGCACCAGCCAGTTCCCCACCGTGCCGACGGCGCTTTCCCCTGGGTCCGCAGCCCGCCACACGGGGGTCCAGAACCAGTCACTGGAAGCCTTTCTGGACAATTCGGGCGCGCCGGGGGCGGGTGTCTGCTCCGGCGCCGGCGGATGCCCCCCGGACTGCTCGGCGGAGGTGAACCGGCCGTCCACCCACAGCTTGCGCCGCGCGAAGGGATAGCCCGGCAGAGAGACCCGGCGTCCTGGTCTTCCGTCGCCCATCGGTTGCAGGTCTACTTCGCATCCCCGCGTCCAGGCCGCTCCCAGGGCTTTGAGATACCCCAGCCGGTTGCCGTGCGTGGCGACCAGTAGCGGACTCGGGCGGTCGCCGTCGTCCGCGGAGGTGTCCGCAGGCGCGGCAACGGCCATCGAGGGACCGGGGCCCGTGTCCACCACAAGGTCGGCTGCACGGGAGTGGAACAAGGTGCTGACCGCATCGAGGTAGCGCACAGGCAGGCGTATCTGCCGCCCCCAGTAAGCGGGGTCCGTGGCCTCCTCGGTCCGCAGCCAGTCACCGGTCACGGTGGAGATCACGGGAATCTCCGGTGGGCGCGGTGCGCACGCGGCCACGAGCTCGGTAAACGGTTCGACAGCGGGATCCATGGAACCGCTGTGAAAGGCATGGGAGGTCCGCAGGCGCGTGGTTGGCACATCCTCGTCACCAAGCGAGGATGCATAGCGTTCCACTTCCGTCACCGGCCCCGAAACCACAGTGAGCAGGGGCCCGTTCACCGCGGCGATCTCCAGGCCATCGGGAAGCCGAGTCGCGACGGACTCCTCGGACAGCGGTACGGCGAGCATCGCGCCGGGCTCCGCCTGCTGCATCAACTTCCCCCTGGCCACAGCCAGATGGGCGGCGTCGGCAAGGGAGAAGACCCCCGCCAGGCAGGCCGCCGAGAGTTCACCCAGACTGTGCCCCAGCATCGCCGATGGCCGGATCCCGCACTCCTCCAGCAGTCGGCCGGCGGCCGTGCACACCATGAACAGCGCAGGTTGGGCGTACTGCGTCGCGTGCAGGTCGATGTCGGGACGCGACGCGTCTTCCCCGGTTCCGAAGACGGCCTCGGACAGGGACAGACCGAGCGGTTCGGCCATGAGCGCGGAGCACTCCGTCACATGTCGCCGAAAGACGGCGGAATGCCGGTACAAGTCCTGGAACATGCCTGGGCGCTGGCTGCCCTGACCCGGCAGCACAAGCGCCACGGCAGGTGCCTTCTCGCCTGCGGTCCCCGTCTCTGTCCACTGCCCGCCTTTCAGCGCCCGGGCGGCGGTTTCCAGTTCGCCGGCGACCACGGCGGCTCGTGCGGGGTGCTGGCGCCGCCCACGGTGAAGGGTGTACGCCACGTCCGCCAGGAGAAGGCCCGCGCCGTCTCCCCCGAGATGGGTCGCCACGGTCTCCGCCAGCGTGCGAAGCGCCTGCGGCGTGCGGGCGGACAGCATGAGCAGATCGGCTGTGGCCTCGTCACCGCGCATCGGGGGCCTCCTCAATGATCATGTGGCAGTTGGTGCCGCCCATGCCGAAGGAGCTCACGCCCGCCCTGCGGGGGGTGTCCCCGCAGGGCCACGGCCTCAGCTCGGTGTTCACGAAGAACGGGCCCATACCGAACGGAATCTGCGGATTGGGCGAGCGGTAGTTGATGCTTGGTGGGATCTCCCGGTGTCCGAGCACGAGGACCGCCTTGATGAGCCCCGCGATCCCGGCGGCAGCACTGAGGTGCCCGATGTTCGGCTTCACGGAGCCGATCGGACAAATGTCCGATTCTTCTGTACCGTACGCCTGATTCATCGCCGCGATCTCCAGTGGGTCGCCCAAGGCCGTGCCCGTGCCGTGGGTCTCCACATAGCCGATACTGCGTGGAGCAACGTCGGCTGTCGCCAGGGCCTGGGACATCACCTCTGCCTGGGCGTCGAGCGAAGGGGCTGTCCACCCCACCTTGGCGCGGCCGTCGTTGTTGACGGACCAGCCCCGGATCACCGCCTCGATGTGGTCACCGTCCGAGACCGCGTCCTCCAGACGCTTGAGGACCACTGCTCCCACCCCGTCGCCGAACACGGTTCCGGCGGCTTCGGCATCGAAAGCGCGGCAGTGGCCGTCAGGGGAGGTGATGCTGTCCTCGCTGTGCAGATAGCCCGCCCGGAGTGGGAGGCTGACCCGGGCACCACCAGCGATCACCATGTCGCACTGATGGGTCAGCAGACTGTCGCAGGCCATGGCGACCGCGACCAGGGAAGTCGAGCAGGCGGTATGCACCGCCACGCTGGGGCCCCGCAGGCCGAGCTGGTAGGAGACCCTGCTGGCCAAATAGTCCTTGTCGTTGCCGAGGAGCAGCGGCAGTTCGTCCAGGTCGGTGTGCAGTTTCGCCTGGTCGTACAGATTGAAGGCGTACTGGCTCATGCGGGAGCCCGCGTACACACCGACGGGCACGTCCAGACGGTCGGGGTCGTAACCGGCATCCTCCAGGGCATGCCAGGCGGTCTCCAGGAACACCCGGTGCTGCGGGTCCATCATCTCTCCCTCGCGGGGGGAGATGGAGAAGAACTCGGAGTCGAACACGTCGGCCTCGGCCAGCACACCCTTGGCGGGTACGTAGTCCGGGTCGTCCAGCAGCACCGCGGGGATGCCCGAATGCGCCAGCTCCTCCCGGTCGAACCGGGAGATCGATTCGACGCCCTGGGACAGGTTCCGCCAGTAGCCGGTGACGTCCGAAGCGCCGGGCACACGAAGGGCCATGCCGACGATGGCCACACTGTATGGGTGATGGATGGCGTCGTCCATGAGGCTCATCTCCTGCGGTCCATCGTGGGGCGGGCTGCGACGAGGGAGCGGCGCCGAAGCTCCGCCCGGCGCTGGAAGCGCTCGTCGTCGCCGGGTGAGGAACCCCGGCCGTTCTCGGTCAGGGAGCACAGGTCCCCAACCGTCGCGCAGCGGAAGAGGTCCAGGAGTTCCACGCGGTCGCCGAAGTGCGCGGCCAGGCGCCGGTGCAGTCTGACCATGCGCAGCGAATGCATGTTCAGGTCGTCCAGTCGCTCCGCGGCGGTGACGTTCCTGCCGAGCAGCCCGGCGAGGGCTTCCAGGACCGCCCGGTGGGCGGGGGCAGGGAGCCGCTGACGGGGTGGCCGTGGGCGTCGGCAGCGCGCTGCGGGCCACCTTCCCGAGCGTGTACGCGGCAGGCTGGACCACATGACGAACTCGGCGGGGATCATGTAGGAGGGCAGCAGCGCGGCACAGTGCGCTCGTAGTTCCTGTGGCCCGACCGGAGGCCGCCCCGGCTCCGCCCGGCGTGGCACGACATGCCCGACGATTCGTGCGTCCTCTCCCTGGCCGGCATCCACGGCGGCGGCTTCGGCCACCTGCGGGTGGCGACCGAGCGTGTACTCGACCTCCTCCAGGCTGACCCGGAATCCACGGATCTTCACTTGGCGGTCCAGACGGCCGAGCACCTCCAGGGTGCCGTCGGGACGCACGCGTGCCAGGTCGCCGGTGCGGAACATGCTGGTTCGCGCGTCGTCTGCGGCGAAGTGAGGATCGGGCAGGAAGGCATCCCGTGTCAGCTCGGGTCGGTTCAGATAGCCGTCCGCGACGCAGCGGCCCCCCACGTGCAGTTCACCCAGGGCGCCGCGCGGGACCGGATGCCGCCGTTCGTCCAGGACGTACAGGCCCACATGATCGATCGGCCGCCCGATCGGGATGCGGGCTTGGGTGTCCGCGGCCTCGCCCACCTCCTGCACGGCCACGTTGGAGGCGCACTCCGTCAGGCCGTAGAGGTTGACGAGTGCGTGTTCGGGGAACCGCCGCCGCCAGCGGGCTGCGGTCACAGGCGCCAGCGGCTCGGCGCTGGTCGACACCCGCCTGAGCGAGTCGAGGTTTTCGCCGTCCCGTCGTCCGGCCTCGTCCAGCAGCATGTCGAGCACGGCGGGGGTGGTATGGAGCCGGGTGACGCGGCGGGCCCTGAGGAGGTCCCAGAGCCGGCCCGGGTCGAGCAGCTCGTGGGCGGTGAGGATCGTGGTCGGCACGCCGCGCAGCAGACCGCCGAAGCACTCCCACAAGGAGCCGACCAGCCCGAGGGACTTGGTCAGGACCAGGCTTTCACCGGGTCCGAAGGGCTGAGTGCGCCACATCCAGTGCAGCCGGTTCAGGACGGCGGACTCGCCGATCGCGACGGGGTTCGGCACCCCGGTGCTGCCCGAGGTGTACAGCACGCACAGCGCGCCCCGGAGCGCTGCCGGTCGTACGGGCCCCGGTGCGGGCCCGACATCGGCCGTGCGCACAACAACCGTGTCGGGCGGGATGCCCTCCGGCGCCGCCGGACCGTCGACGAGCACGGCTGAGGGTAGCGTCGCCGCGATCGCCGCGGCAATCCGGGCCGAGGGCTGGTCGGGAGGCAGTGGCACATACCCGCAGCCCGCCTTGAGGGCCCCCAGGGCAGCGGCCACGGCCTCGACGCCCCGGTCCAGAACGGTCCCGACGAGGTCTCCGGGACCCGCACCCCGGTCGGCCAGGGCGGCGGCGAACTGGTCGGAGCGGACATCCAACTCCTCGTAGGTGACACGCTCCACCCCGCATATCAGGGCCGTGTCACGGGGAGTCAGTGCCGCCTGACGCCGGAACAGCTCGGCAACCGACTCCGCCGGAACCGTCGGCCGGTCGCCCAGCACCACCGAGTGCGGCCGGCCACCGGCGCGCTCCGCCACGTCGACCACTTCGGCGAGATCGCGGCAGGGACCGGCGGCCATCTGTGCGAGGACGTCGGCGCAGGCCTCGGCGAAGGCATGGGGGAGGTCGCCCGTGTACAGCGACGCATCCGCGTCGACCCGGAGGTCGCCGGGTTCGCCCCCCGTCAGGTCCGTGCTCAGGACGACTGATGCAGCGGGCGGGGTCGGGCCGTGCAGGGCTGGTATGTGGACGGCGATGCCTGGGGCTCCCGCCGGGTGGACGGCCGACCGCGGGACGTGGAGCTGTCGGCCGTACACCGCCAGAAGCTCTTGTCGCACGCGGACCAGCAGGGCGGCCGCGGAGAGGTCCATCGGCACCGCCACCGGAAGCGCCAGCCCGGTCGGCGGGCCATCAGCGGTCCGGGACGCGGGGAGACCGATCAGTGGCGGCACCACCAGGACCGCCTCGTGGCGTGCCGTCCACCGTGCCGCGGTGACCGCTACCGCGGCGGTGAACAGGCAGTGAGCCAGGAAGTCGTCCTGTCGGCACAGATCCGCGATCCGGGCGGCCGTCTCCGCGGCTGTCGGAACGGTGTACCGGTACCCGGAGCGAGGTCCCTCGGCGGAGCGGGCCGCCACGGTGTCTCCGGGCAGGTAACTGAAGGGGGAGCGGGACGCCGAGGCTTGCAGCCAGTAGCCGGCCACTGCCGGATACCTCGCGTGTTCCTCCTCCGGTACGGCGGACGGCTCGATCATCGGACGCCCACCTTCCGGGGTTCCGGCGACGGGAACGCGAACTCGGGCAGTGCGGGCAGTCGGAGATCGAAATAGACCTCCTCGCTGTGCACCCAGTGAGCCACGCTCACCCCCGACGTCCCGGTCGCCCTGCGGTACGCGCACGCCAGACCCCCCAGCACCATGGCGAGTTCATGCTCCTGCTGGGGCATCAGGAATTGGCTGGAGGCCGAGTGGATCCCCCATACGGCCGGTGAGGGGTCCAGCTCGACGGCGGCATCCCCGCCCAGTGCGCCCTCGTCGGCACCCGGGGCGGTCAGGCGTGGTGCGTGGGCCTCGGCCATCAGCAGACCGTGCCGCAGATACGGCCGCCAGCGGCGCACCGTGGCCACCAGGTCGGCCGCCGCCACGAGGCCGGGGACCAGTGCTCCCTCGTCGCACTGATCCACGGTGAACTGGTCGGTGACCGCGGAGAGCGCGGCTTCAGGATCAGGCGGCACCATGGGCACGCCCACCAGCGCCAGGGTGTCGGCCAGAGCCGCTGGACTGCACGTCGACAGGGCCTCCCGCAGTTGTTCCCGGGCAGGTCCTGGTCCGCGCACGGAGAGCTCCCGGTCGTGCAGCAGGAACATCTGCATGTGCAGCAGATCGCCCAGGCCCACCTGGGGCAGGCCCAGTTCCGAGCAGCGGGCACGGAGGGAGGCGTCGTACGATTCCGGGTCGCCCACGTCGGCCTCCAGCACCAGGTGAGCCACCCCGTCCGTGTCCGTCAGGTCCGCGAGCGTCCGCTCGGAGAGGGCGCGAGCCTCGGGACTGATGTCGCCGCCGACCACCAGCAGCGGGTGCGTGTCGAGGTGACGGCCGCGGCGAGTGTGGCGTATCACCAGCTCCGCCACCTCTCGCAGGGGCAGCCCCGAACCGCAGCCCGTGTCCGCCAGCCCCGCCGGCTGCTCCGCCAGGTCCGGCCGGTCGAAGACCGGAAGCAGCACGTCCTTGATGAGCTCCGCCCGCAGCCGGCGCAGAGCGCTGTGTCCCGCGCTTCCCCAGATGTTCGTGGCGCGGGACACATCGGAGTCGGAACGGCTCGTACGCCACGATCCCCCGAAGACGGATGCGCTCAGGTCGCTCAGCACGTCCGCGTAGGAGACGGTCACCCCGTAGTCCGCGGCGTGGCGCAGCCGGTCGGCCCCGAGTTCGGACAGCCGCACCTCGTCGCCGTCCCGGGCCGCCAGTCCGGCGGTCACCAGGACGCGCGTCATCGCCGGATGATGCCACGGCGTCGGTGGGAGGCAGGCTCCCGGCTTGAGGTTGCGTAGACCGTCCGACCTTCCCATCGCGACGAGCAGGGGGCAGACCAGCACTCCGTCGAGTGCGGTCCGCATCTCACGCACGGCGCGTTCGCCCTCGGCGGCAGGTGGCCCGGTCAGCTCCCACCCGGCGGCCATCTGGGCAGAGAGCCTGTCCAGGAGGTCCACGAGGTCGTCGTCCAGTCGGCGGTTCGACCAGATCCCTGAGAGGAATCCGGTGGTGCCGCGCGTGAACGCCACTGCATCGGCGAGTACTTCGTCGTGCGCGGCCGCCACCGTGGCGATCGCACGCCCGGTGGCGGTCAACCGCACGCTGCTGTCCGCTCCACGTCCGCGCAGTTCGGCCCATCCCTTCAGGCCCAGCGTGCGGACCGCGGCCAGTAGACCGCCCAGACGCTCGGGAGCCGCATCGCGTCCGGTGGCCTCCCGATAGGCCTCGCTGAGGGCGGTCCAGCCGCGGGCCGCCGATCCTTCAAGAAACCCGGCCGTGGCCAGCGTATGCACGGTGGGAACGACGACGAACCCATTCAGGTGCTGGGTACCGAGCGCGTCCCCTGCGCTAACAAGCGCCATGGAGCCTCTCTCTTCCGGCTGTCAGGCGGTCGCCGCGAGGAGTGCCGAGTCGTCCACGGCGCTGAGCGCGGAGTGGTCGGTGGCCGACACGTACTCCGGCGGCATGTCGGTGAAGGACTCGGGAGCGTTCGAGACCGCGTTGTACGTGATGTAGAAGATGCGGCGGTCGAAGGGGGTGATGTTGCCGGGCGAACCGTGCACCGCGCTGCCGTGGAAGTACAGCACCGAGCCCGCCGGTCCGGTGGGGACATCGATCCCGTTCACCGTGCAGACTTCAGTGATGCGTTCGCGGTCGAGCACGCCGTCCTCCGTCTCCAGCAGCCCGCCGCGGTGGGAGCCGGGGACGATGAACAAAGGTCCGTTGACGTGTGTCACGTCGTCGAGGAAGACCGCCGCGCTGAGGATGTCCGGGCCCGGGACCCGGTCCCTGCTGCGCCAGAAGGCATAGTCCTGATGCCACACCCATCCTTCGTTGCCCTGGCGGGTGTTGAGGGTCACCTTGGTCTGATGGGCGTACACGTCACCGCCCAGCAACTGCCTGGCCGGTTCGAGGACACGGGGCAGGCGCATGACGGCCGCATAGGTCTCCGATGCCTGGTGCGGTCCGAAGACCAGGCGCACGTCGCCGTTGCCCTTGTTGGCGAGGGTCGCTTCGGGGTTGTGCGTGATGAGATCCGGCACTGCGGCGCGCATGAGCCGGACCTCCTCTGCCGACAGCACTGCGCTGCGGAGCAGATAGCCGCGCTCTCGGTAGCTGGTGATCTCCTGGTCGGTAAGGCGCATGTCCACCTCCGTTGTGGGTCGGGCCGTGGCCCCGCTTCTGCTCAACGCGGCGTCCTGTCCTCGGTGCGCTTTTCGAGGTCGTCCCTCAAGTAGTCGGCGTACGACCTGTGCCGGACCCCGAAGTGCCGCAGTTTGTCCTGCAGATGGGTCTCGTACGTGAACTCGCTGCCGGCCGCACGCGCCGCGAGGTCCATGTCGTTCTCGGGGTCCACGACAGCGAACCATCGCTGGTCGAAGGGGTGAGGAAGGTCCAGGTGCACGCACTTGAGTCCGGCCTCCGTCACGATCTGCGTGATCGTCTCCGGCCTGAACTCGGTAACCCAGGGGTATACCCATTCGTCACCCACGTGGTCCTCGTCGCTTTCCAGATACGTCGCGAGAAGGACCGACTGTTTACCCATCACCTTGCGGGCTTCTTGCATGCAGCGACGGATCTGCACGGCAGGCGCATGGGCGAAGACGGAGTGGACCAGAATGAAGTCGAATGTCTCGCCGAACTCGGTCAGCGTGTAATCGGCGTCATTGCTGAAGGCCGGTTTCTTCATGGCGAGGAGCTCCTCGCCCAGATGCGCGCGCTTGCCGTCCTCCAGCGCCCATGCGGTGGGCTCGATGCCAAAGTAATGACCAGGGCGCAGATACATGATGGAAAGCCGTCCGCCGCGCAGCGACCCACAGCCGACATCCAGTAGTTTGTGGTGTTCACGCAGACCCATTCGGGCCAGCGTCGTGAACTGAAGAGCTCCGATTCGGTCGTAGTATTCCGGGGGTCCGACCCAGGCGCGGTAATGACGCGCGCCTATGGGCTGTTCCTCTCCGAAATCGTTCACCAGGTCCTGGGAGGCAGACGTCATGGTCATCTCCTGTTTCTGCGCATTCCGTGGGGGAGCGGAGGTGGGGAGAACACGGACGTGGGAGGGAGAGAGCACACGGTCCGGCGGAAGCGAGCTCTGACGCCGACCGCTGCGGGCATTCGGTATGGCCGAACGCCACTTTGGTGTTACCAAAGAGCCTAGCAACCGCTTGTGGCGAGGGTCAATCGATGAGACAGAGCCTCTTCATGGACGTGGCCCGTCGGACTGCCGGACAGACGCGGGGGCAGACTGCGCCTGGCCGTCCGCGCCGCTGTCCGGGATGGCCAGCCACTGCGGATGGGTGCGCGCCCACTCGATGGTCCGGGTCAGCCCGTCCCTCAGCGTGGTGCCACACCTCCAGCCGAGGAGCTCCCACAACCTGGTGGCATCGGGGATCCGGCGCCGCAGGTCCTGGTAGGCGGGGCCCAGCGCCCGGGCCGTGTCAACAGGTGTGACGACGGTCGTGGAACCGGTGAGGGTGGCGATGAGCTCCACGACCTCCCTCACGGGGGTCTCCGTCATGCTGCCGATGTTGAAGGCTTCGCCCACGGCTCTCGGGCTCAGGGCAGCCCGCACGGTGCCTTCCACCGCGTCGTCCACGTACGTGAAGCAACGGGTCTGCTCGCCCTGGTCGTAGACCACGAGTGGACGTCCGTTGAGAGCCCGGTGCACATTGCGGCTGACGACGAAGGCGGGCCGTTGCCAGGGCCCGTACGCGTTGAAGTAGCGCACGACCGTGGCCTGCAGCCCGTGCTGGCGGACGAAGGCAAACGTCAGGTGCTCGCACAGGGCCTTGCTGGAGGAGTACACCCAGCGGTCGGCCGTGGTCGGTCCCAGCACCCGGTCGCTGTCCTCCCGCCATGGCACGGAGGGGTTCTTGCCGAAGACCTCGCTGGTGCTGGCTACGATCACCCGTGCGCCGACCCGCGCGGCGGCCGAGAGCGCATTGCGGGTGCCGGAGACGTTGACGTCGATGACGTCCAGCGGTCGGGCGAGGTACTGGTCCACACCCACGACTCCGGCCAGGTGGAAGACCACATCCGCTCCCTTGGCGGCCGTCTCCAGCTGTCCGGCGTCCCGCACGTCTCCGATGACGTGTCTGACGTGTTCACGCTCGGGGGCGCCGGCGCCGCCGGGAGGCGTGCCGTCGAAGACGGTCACATCCCAGCCATCCTTCAGGAGCCGGTCGACCAAGTGGCCTCCGATGAATCCGGAACCCCCCGTGACCAGGGCGCGGGAGGCGTTCAACGTCCGATTCCCCGGTAGCCGTAACCCAGCCGACGTATCGCCACGATCTTCTCCTTGGGAAGGTAGGCCCGCCCGTCCAGGACGAGGCACGAGTCGGCGAGGGGGAGCTTCGCGAAGTCGAGGTCCTCGAACTCCCGGTGCAGGGCGAGCACTGCCAGGCAGTCGGCGCCGCGGACCGCCTCGTGCAGACTCGCGGCCGGCTTCAGCTGCATGAGCGCCTCCACCTGCGCGGGGTCTGTCAGCGGGTCGTACACCCGAACCCGCACGCCTTCCTTGGCCAGTGCTTCGACGACCGCGTGCGCCGGCGTGGCTCGCAGGTCCCCGGTGTTGTTTTTGAAGGCAAGGCCGAGTACCGCGACCGTTGCCGTGGTGAGGTCCTTGCGCCGCGCGGCCAGGTCGTCGAGTATCAGCCGGGCGGTGTGAGCCGGCATGCCGGAGTTGACCGCGCGGCCCGCCGGGGCAGTGAGAATGTCCAGGCCGCGCCTGCGGGCCGACTGCCACACCATCCACGGGTCCTTGGTGAGGCAGGAGCCGCCGACGCCGACACTGGGCAGCAGGATGTTGACGTTGCCGCTGCCCTTGGGGATCGTGTTGGCGGCGGCGATCACGTCCAGCACGTCCACATCGAATAGCTCGCAGAACTTCGCCAGTTCGTTGGCGAGCGCGATGTTGAGGTCGATCCACCAGTTGTCGGCCAGCTTGACGACCTCCGCCGCCTCGAGGGAGTCCTGAGGCATGACCTCAACCCCCAGGGAGCGCCGCCAGAACTCGCCGGCCTCCCGGGTGCTGCGTTCGTCGATCCCGCCGACCACGATGGGAAAGGTGCGGAGCTCTCGGAGCGCGGTGCCCTCGGCGAGCCGCTCGGGGCTGAAGGACAGCAAGAAGTCCTTCCCGCCGGTCAGGCCGCTCCTCTCCAGCAGCGGCAGCACCAGTTCCCGGGTGGTGCCGGGCGGCACGGTGCTCTTCAGGACCACCTGCTGCCCGGGCCGAAGGTGGTCGCTCAAGGACAGGCAGGCACTGCGCAGCTGGGTATCGGCCAGGGATCCGTCCTCGGTCACGGGGGTGCCGACGGCCACGATCACCACGTCGGCGGCGGAGACCGCGGCGTAGTCGGTGGTGACGCGCAGCCGACCGCGTGCGAGAGCGTCGCCTACCAACTCCCGCAGTCCCTCCTCATGAAGGCTGGGCCGGCCGTTGTTCAACTCGTCGATACGTTCAGGGGTGACATCGATGCCGATGACGTGCTGGCCGCGGTCGGCCAGGGTTGCCGCAAGGCACAGGCCGACGTAACCCAGCCCGATCACGGCCACTGTTTGTTGGGTCTCGTCCTTGGTGAGCCGCATGAGCGCCCTCTGAGGGTAGGTCGAGTCACTGGGTAATACCTGCCAAAAATGGTTCACCGCATCTGGCATTGGTATGACCATGTCTGGCACTCTAGTGATTGCCGTCAGGGTGCGTCAACGAGGCTTGGACCGCCGCGACGTACACCCAACGAGGCTTCTGCGGCCCAGAGTGGCCAAGGGGAGGGATTACGTCCTTGAAGGCTCTCGTACTCTCCGGCGGCTCAGGCACCCGCCTGCGCCCCATCACCCACACCTCTGCGAAGCAGCTGGTGCCAGTCGCCAACAAGCCCGTCCTCTTCTATGGCCTCGAGTCGATCGCGGAGGCCGGCATCACCGACGTCGGCATCATCGTCGGCGAAACCGCTGACGAGATCCAGGAGGCTGTCGGCGACGGCACCAAGTTCAACATCAATGCCACGTACATCCGTCAGGAAGCCCCGCTGGGGCTGGCGCATGCGGTGCTGATCGCCCATGAATTTCTAGGCGACAGCGACTTCGTGATGTACCTCGGTGACAACTTCATCCTTGGCGGTATCACGGGTCTCGTCGACGACTTCCGTGCGGAACGGCCCGACGCGAGGATCCTCCTCACCCCCGTATCCAACCCCACCGCCTTCGGGGTGGCCGAGTTGGACGCCGAGGACCGGGTCGTCCGCCTGGAGGAGAAGCCGACCCGGCCGAAGAGCGATCTGGCGCTCGTCGGAGTCTTCATCTTCACCTCGGCAATCCATCAGGCCGTACGCTCGATCAAACCCTCATGGCGCGGCGAACTCGAGATAACCCACGCCATCCAGTGGCTCATCGACACCCGGCACGATGTCCGCTCGACCACCATTTCCGGTTACTGGAAGGACACCGGGAACGTCGGCGACATGCTCGAGGTGAACCGCTCAATCCTGGAGAGGCTCGAGCCCCATGTCGAGGGAACGGTCGATGTCTCGAGCGAGATCATCGGCCGGGTGCGGATCGATGAGGGCGCCGAAGTGCGGGGCTCGCGCATCGTCGGACCGGCCGTCATCGGTCCTGGCTCGGTGATCACCGGTTCTTATATCGGGCCATTTACGTCGGTTTCCGAAAACTGTCGAATCGACGACAGTGAAATCGAGTACTCCATCGTGCTGCGCGACTCCTCCATCAAGGGTGTTCGCCGCGTGCAGGCCTCACTCATCGGCCGCAGCGTGGAGGTCACGCCGGCCCCCCGCAGTCCTGCAGCTCATCAACTTGTCCTTGGCGACTACAGCAAAGTGCAGATAACTTCCTGACTGTTGACGGGTCTTCACCCACTGTGATGAAATCCCATCGGGGTGGGACCGAACGGTTTTCGGTATCTCGAACAAGGAGTCCGGATGGCCATTCCAACCCCCCGATCCGATAAGTACAACCTGTTATCGATACCGCTCTTTCGCCCTGTGGTGCCCGCGACGGCAAAGGAGCGAGTAGCGCAGGTCCTGGACTCGCCGTGGATCGGTTTGGGACCCGTCACCGAAGAGTTCGAGGCGGCATTCGCCGAAAAGATCGGGGCCCGTCACGTGGTCGCCGTCAATTCCGGCACCGCCGCGCTCCATCTGGCCCTCCGCCTCATGGGCATCGGCCCAGGCGACGAGGTGATTCTCCCGGCCAACACGTTCGTGGCAACTGGCCATGCTGTCCTGTACGAGCAGGCCGTCCCTGTCTTCGCCGACATCGATCCCTCCACCGGCAACATCGACCCGGAACACATACGGACGCTGATCTCTCCGCGCACCGCGGCCGTCATCGCCGTGCACTACGCGGGCGCAGTGAGTTCCATGGACGAGATTCGAGCCCTGGCACGACAGGCAGGCATCGCCGTACTGGAGGACTGCGCCCACGCCTGCGGCGCTCGGTACCGGGACCGGCCCCTTGGGGAACTCGGCACCTTCCAGGCCTATTCCTTCCAGGCCACCAAGAACCTTGCCACAGGCGAAGGCGGTGCGCTGGTCGTCCCCACCGAACATGACGCCGTGCGGGGCCGCCGGATACGCCGGCTCGGGATCGGCCACAGAAACGACGCGTCAACCGTCCCTGGGAACTGGGACTATGCCGTCGACGAGGTCGGTTTCAAGTACAACATGAGCGACATACAGGCCGCGATAGGGCTGGCGCAGCTCGACGTGCTCGACGAGGTCAACGCAGCGCGCGCCCGGTTGGCCGCTCACTATGCCCGGCGGTTGGCCTCCATGCCCGGAGTTCGTACGCTCAACCACCCGCACACCGCTGGCAGCAGCAACTTCCTCATGCCCGTCATGGCCGACGACCGCGACGGCCTGATGGCCGCGCTGGAGGAGGCGGGCGTCGGCACCGGCGTCCACTTCCGGCGCATCGACAGTTATCCGATGTACAAGCTGTCGGACCTTCCGCATACCGACTGGTTCTGGCGGCACCAACTCTCGCTGCCGATGCACTCGCTGCTCACGCATGAGGACGTGGACTACATCTGCGATGTCATCGAAAGCACCGTCCGGAAGGGGAAGCACCAGTGCAGCCAGAACTCAGCGTGATCATCCCGGTCTACGACTCGGAGCTCTATCTCGAGCGCTGTCTCGACTCGGTAGCCGGGCAGACTCTGAGCGATATGGAGGTCATCCTCGTCGACGACGGCTCGACTGACGCGAGCCGGGACCTGGCCGACGAGTACACGCGCCGCGATAGCCGGTTCCGTCTCGTCTGCCAGGAGAACCGTGGATCGGGTGCGGCGCGCAACACCGGCCTGCAGCAGGCGACCGGGCGCTACCTGGCCTTCTCGGACTGCGATGACATCGTTGCGGAGAACGCCTATGAACGGCTGGTCGGTTCCCTGCGCGAGACTGGTTCCGACATCGCCTGTGGCGGAGTGCGGAGGTTCAACCGCGAGGGCGAGTGGTCGTCACCGCTCCACGAGGGAATCTTTGACGCCTCGCGGAAGAGCACCCACATCACGCGGTGGACGAACCTTCTCGGCGATCGCACGGTGTGGAACAAGGTGTACCGGCGTTCCTTCTGGGAGGAGAAGGAGTTGTTGTACGCCGAGCACCCCTTCGAGGACGGATGCCTCGCCGTTCGTGCGCACGTGCTTGCGCGCGCCGTTGACGTGCTGTCCGGCCCGGTGTACTTCTGGCGGCAACGTGACGAAGGCCCCCTGTCCACTACTCAGCGCGTGTACGACCTGTCCCTCCTCGACGGACGAATGCAGCAGGTCAGGACGATTTCGGGCTTCCTGGGCGAGCGCAGTGCAGACCTGAAGAGGGCCTATGACCTAGTCGCGCTAGACCATGATCTCCTGATATTGCTCACTGCGGTCCCGCACGTCGCTCCCGCCGTCCAAGAGGAGATCCTCGCCTTTGCAGTCGCGTTCTGCGAGAAGGCCGAGCAACACGTGTTCGAACAGCTCGACCACAGGGATCAGGAGTGCTACTCGCTGCTTCGAGCAGATCGGGTCGACGACCTCATGCAGCACCTAATGCGGCGGCCAGACAGGGCTTTCCTGTAATCACGTGCCCGATCGGACAGGGTGCGTGTGGCAACGGCATGAGGGAGAAACGCGTTGGACGTCCAGCCCGAACAGTCGCCTCGATTCTATCTGGTGCGACTCGAACCCGGCGAGGACATCGCTGACAGCCTGTGCTTACTGGCCAAGGAGTACGAGCTGCCGGCGATGGCCATCGCGAGTGCGGTCGGGAGTGTCGAGAAGGTTGTCTACTCCACTGCGATCCGAGACAGCTCGGGAACTCCTGCCTACTCCAAGCCCAGGAGGCACGAAGGATGCACGGAGATAGGGTCTCTGCAAGGACATGTGGGTTATGACCTCGACGAGGTGCCCTTTGCCCATCTCCACGGGGTCTTCGCGTCGTCCGAAGGCGGGGTTTTCGCCGGCCACGTCCATGAGGCGCGGGTCCTGGTCACGGTGGAGCTCGGTCTGATCGCCGCCTCCTCGGCGCTGTGGCGCAGGCAGCCCCTGCACGGGTTCGACGGCAACGGGCTGGCCGGGTTCCATCCCGTTTTCGTCACCGGTCCCCAGTGTTCAGCGCAGTCTCACCCGGCCGACGAGTAAAGGTCCCGCTGCCGCGTCTCGGGCAGCAGCAGTACGCAGCAGAGAGACACCATACCCAGCGCGCTGACGTACCAGCCGACGGCAGAGGAACCGATGCCCGACTGGAGTTGTGCGGCCACGATCGGAGTCAGCGCGCCCCCAAGCACGCCGCCCAGGTTGTAGGCCAGGCTTGCCCCGGAGTATCGCACCCTGACCTGGAAGAGTTCTGGGAGGTACGCGCCCATCGGGCCATAGATCAGTCCCATGCAGAACAGGGCACCGCCCAGTGCGAGAGTAATGAGCAGCGGGTGGGTGGTGTCCATCAAGGGGAAGAGGGCGAGTCCCCAGAGGGTGGCTGCGGCCGTACCTGCCAGGACCATTTTTCGCCGTCCA
This sequence comes from Streptomyces sp. MNU76, assembly GCF_020982545.1. GTDB lineage: Bacteria > Actinomycetota > Actinomycetes > Streptomycetales > Streptomycetaceae > Streptomyces. Next base: position 304,535 of record NZ_JAJKLK010000030.1, read on the forward strand.
AAGGTGTCGGAACGCACCGCCGCGAGCCATGTACCAGCCGCGAGGAACAGCACGGCGACCAGCGACACGACGAGCATGGTGTTGCGTTCCACGCCGAGCGGCCCGGTCGCATAGGACAGGCAGTACGTCGTGGCGGTGTAGAAGAGGCCGTACGCCGCGGTCATGGCACCCGCTCCGAGAAGTAGTTCCTTCGGGTGGGCACGCAACACCTCAACGAAGGGAATACGGCTAGCGTCGTTCCGGGCCATCACTGTCGCAAAAGCTGGGGTCTCGCTGATCTTCAGCCGGACCATGAGCCCCACGGCCACCAGAACTATGGAGGCGAGGAACGGCACACGCCACCCCCACATGGAGAAGGCCCTCTCACTGAGGCCGGTGGACAGCGCCAGGAAGACCGCGGTGGCGGCGAAGAATCCCAGTGACGGCCCCAGTTGAGGGAAGGCCGCGAACATGCCGCGCCTCTTGGCAGGCGCGTGTTCCACTGCGAGCAGCGCCGCACCGCCCCACTCCCCACCCAGCCCTATTCCTTGCAGGAAGCGCAAGGTCACGAGTGCGATCGGTGCCCAGAGACCCCACGTGCTGTACGAGGGCAGCAAGCCGATGGCAACGGTCGACAATCCCATCAGAAGCAGCGAGACGACCAGCATAGACTTGCGGCCGACGCGGTCGCCGAAGTGCCCGAATACCACAGATCCAAGAGGGCGGGCAACGAAGGCGACAGCGTAGGTGGAGAACGATGCCAACGTGGCCGTGGCAGGGGAAAGATTGGGAAAAAACGCTTCATTCAAGACAAGGGCGGCCGCGATCCCGTAAATGTAGAAGTCGTAGAACTCAATGGCCGTGCCGATGAGGCTCGCCGTGGCGATGCGGCTCATGCTTTCCGGCGATGCTGGTACTGAAGGGGGCGCTACCTTGCCAGAAGGGTCGACGGTCCCGTGTCCAGGAGTGGGTGGGTTCTGGTCGGCAGGGGAGTACACGGCAGTCCCTTCCAGCGCGGCTCTGGTGCTTGTGGTATGGCTAATTGTCTGAGCGGTATGACCATTGTCAAGGTCCTGGGCAACGGCGCGCTTGTGCGAGGAGAAAGGGACTTGTGATGTCGGACCACGATGCGGCGCGAGGGGGAAGCATGTCCGAGGGGTTCAGGTCGGACCCGATCGCCCGAGGCTTGATCGATGTCGTCAGGGAAATCGGCCTCGGAGGTCGGCTGCCAAGCGAACGGTTGCTTGCTGAGCGTCTCGGTGTCAGCCGTACGGCCCTGCGAGATCGTCTCCAGCTCCTCGAAGCGTTCGGCGTTCTGCGCCGGGTGACAGGCTCCGGCACCTATGTGCAGGCACTGGACCCCGAAGGGTTGGCGTTCGCCCTAGACATCGGCACGAACGCCAGCGGTCTCGACCTGCCCTCTTTGCATAGCGTCAGGGTCGGCCTGGAGCGACAGGCAGCCATTGAAGCAGCCATCAACGGCGATCCCGTCCTGCAGGCACATATGCGCCGGCAGGTGCTGGTCATGGAGCGGGCCACGGATCCCGAGGAGTTGGACCGTGCCGACCTGGCCTTCCACGCTGCGCTCTTCGAGGCGTCAGAGAATCCGGCGTTGGTGTTCTTCTCCCAGGCCTTGGTCCACGCGCTGCGCGAATCGATCCTCGAACGTCGTTACCGGATGCGCGAATTGGCGCACGATCGTGACCTCATGGTCAACACCCATAACTCCATCCACCGCGCGGTCGAGAGCGGCAGTCCCGCTGCCGCCGCTGCAGCGGTCGACGCTCATTTCAGCGCATTTCAAAAGGCGACGGACCCAGTCGGCGGATGGCCAGCCGATGTGACGGCCCGGCGGAAGACCGAGTCGAACAGTTCGCGCTGAGCACGCGAGACACCACGCTCCGCTAGTGCGCGGCGTCGCAGCGGCAGCGTCGGGGCATGTATGGTAGTACCAATCCCCGGAACGACGGTGAGCTCGCGCACCCCCGCCGCTTGCCGCGCACAGCGTCCGCCACCTCACCGGACGTGCGGTTGACGCGGCCGCTGCTGAGCGACCTCGGCAGAGCTGGGTCGACAGCCCGTCGGCACCGGTTCCATCACGCTGCCGACTCTCCAAGCCTTTCCGGCTTTCTCTATGCCGTCACACGTGACAGGAGCAGTTCAGGTGCAGCCACTCGACTTCGAGAGCAAGGTTTTCGACAAGGAGTACATTCAGGTCGCCGACCGCCGGGAGGCGATTGTCCGAGGCGGTCGAAATCTCTTCCCACGTCTGCCGCAGGCATTCGAGGGGATCGACCAGATTGGCGTCATCGGCTGGGGTCCGCAAGGCTCGGCGCAGGCGCAGAATCTGAGGGACTCACTGGCCGGTGCCGTGCGTGTCGTGGTGGGTCTTAGGGCTGGCTCCGGTTCGATGGAGGACGCACGCAAGGCCGGTTTCACCGAAGAGAACGGCACCTTGGGCGAGATGTTCGAGGTCATGGCCGCCTCCGACATGGTGCTGCTACTGATTTCCGACGCTGCACAGACAGAACTGGCGCCCCGCGTCTTCGCGACGCTGAAGCCGGGCACCACCCTTGGGCTTTCACACGGCTTCCTGCTCGGTCACCTCCAGAACACCGGGGGAGCCTTCCCGGACAACATCGATGTCATCGCCGTCTGCCCCAAAGGCATGGGGCGGTCTGTGCGCGCGCTGTACGAGCAGGGTGCCGAAGTCAATGGTGCCGGGATCAACGCCAGTTTCGCCGTCCACCAGGACGTTACCGGCAAGGCGGTGGACCGTGCGCTGGGCTGGTCCGTTGCACTCGGCTCGCCGTACACCTTCCAGACGACACTCAGCTCGGAATACATCTCAGACATCGCCGGTGAGCGAAGCATCCTGCTCGGCGCGGTGCACGGCATCGTCGAGAGCCTTTACCGCCGTTACCGGGGCGAGGGAGTCGCTCCCGAGGAAGCCTTCACGCGTTCCACCGAGTCCATCACGGGGCCGATCACACGGATCATCTCGAAGCAGGGCATCCGTGCCGTCTACGAGCAGCTGACCGAGCAGGACCGCGAGACGTTCCGCACGGCTTACAGTGCTGCCTACCCAGTCGGTTGCGAGCTCGTCACCGAGATCCATGACGAGGTCCGGTCCGGGAACGAGATCCGCAGCGTGGTCCTCGCCGGCGAGCGAGTCAAGCGCTACCCGCTCGGTAAGATCGACGGTGCCGAGATGTGGCGGATCGGGGAGAAGGTGCGGGCCACGAGGGTCGAGGAGGAGATTCCGCTCGACCCGTTCACTGCGGGCGTCTACTGCGGCGTAATGATGGCGCAGATCGACGTGCTGATGGAGCGGGGTCATCCCTACTCGGAAATCGCAAACGAGTCCGTGATTGAGAGCGTGGATTCGCTCAACCCCTACATGCGAGCCCGTGGCGTGGCCTACATGGTGGACAACTGCTCCGTCACGGCCAGGCTGGGCGCCCGCAAGTGGGCGGGGCGCTTCGACTACCTGCTGACCGAGCAAGCGTACCCGGCCGTCGACGAGGGGACAGTGGACGCGTCCGCCTTCGACGCCTTCCTCGCGCATCCCATCCATGACGTGCTCCGTACGTGTGGTGAGCTCCGTCCGGCCGTCGACATCTATGTGGAGTAGTTCTGTGAGGTAGCCACGCAGAAATCCCGCCTGGCGGCTCACTCCGCTGTGCGGAGCAGAAAGTGCCTGGTGGTGAAGACGAGGTGATGAGCCTTCTGGTAGACAGCCCCTCACGATCTCAGTCTGGCTGGCTGTGGCGCGCCGTCGCCGCATACGAGGCTGATGTGATCCGCGGCACGGCCGCCGGACGAGCCGTGGCTTGAGTATGCGAGGGGCGCTGCCGTCGGCGCAGTGGCACCAGCTACCAGAATGGCCCGAGCGTCGTCTTGTTTCGCCGTGCGATGCGACTCATGACTACCAAGTCATCGAAGCCGAGAACATGAACAATCGAGTAGGTGTGCCGTGGCGGATGTGATCGAGGCCCGAGGGCTGTCCAGGGTCTTTCACACGAGTGTGCGCCGGCCCGGTCCGGGCGGTGCTTTGCGTTCCCTTGTCAACCCGCTGCGCGTGGCGAAGACCGCAGTGGAGAACGTCTCCTTCTCCGTGGGAGCCGGCCAGTTGCTGGCGCTCCTGGGCCCCAATGGCGCCGGGAAGTCCACGACTATCAAGATGCTCACCGGCATCCTCACCCCGACCGCCGGGGAGGCACGGGTCGCTGGTGTAGTCCCGTACGGCGATCGGGAGCGCAACGCACGCAATATCGGGGCGGTTTTCGGACAGCGCACTCAACTGTGGTGGGACCTGCCGGTCCGCGAGTCCTTCAGCATCCTGCGCGACATCTACGATATCCCGGCCGCCGAACACCGGGCCCGGCTGGCGGAGTTCGACAGTCTGCTGGAGCTATCCTCTTTCTGGGGCACTCGGGTGCGCCACCTCTCGCTCGGCCAGCGGGTCCGCTCTGACCTGGCCGCCGCCTTGCTGCACGATCCGCCTGTGGTCTTCCTCGACGAGCCGACGATCGGTATGGATGTTGTCGTCAAGGAGCAGGTGCGCGACTTCCTGCGATACCAGGTGGAAAAGCGCGGCCGTACCGTCCTGCTCACCACACACGACATGACAGAAGTGGCACGGCTGGCCGAGCGGGTGGTCCTGATCAACCACGGCCGGATCGTGCTGGACGGCCCGCTGGAGGAGATCCGGCGGCGCTTCGGCGGTACCTGGCAGGTGCGGATCACCTTGACCGACCCGGTCGCCGACATCGTTGCCCTGCCTGGTGTTGCGGTGCTACGCCATGAAGGCCCGCGCCTGGTCTTCGGTCCGGATGGACCGCAGGCGCCGAGTGTCCACGAGGCGCTGAAGCTGATCATCGAGCGCTACGAGGTTTCCGATATCGCTTTGGAAGAGAATGACCTGGAGGACGTCATGCGGGCCGCCTATCTACGGGCGCCCGACCCCACCGATGAGACGGTAGAACTGACCCGGCCGTCCGGCGCCGCACCATCGGCCGGTTCGGCCGTGCGGAGCGGCTGACCGATGGCAGCCGTCTCTTCCACGGCCGCAGTGGCGAGCGCGGTCCGCGTCGCCCGCATCACACCGCTCGGTGAATTCCTCGCCCCGCCCCGCATCACCGCGAACCTGCTGCGCATCGTCGTGCAGACCGTCCTGGTCGTCGCGCTGTGGAGGGGGTTGTACGCCGACGTGGGCTCGGGCACGATGGCCGGACTGACCCGCGAGCAGGCGGTCAGCTACGCGGTGCTGGCCGTCTTAGCCACGCGCGTCCGCGGCCTCGACCGCTCCGCCGCTCGTGACACGGTCATCCAGCACTTACACTTCGGGACGATCGTCTACTGGTTTTTGCGCCCGATCTCGCCTCGCCGTTACTACGCATTGCGTGCACTAGGCGACCAGATCTACGGGCTGTTGTGGCTGCTCACTGGGTACGCAGCCTGCCTCGCCGCCGGAGTGGCGCGGCCACCGGCTACCCTGGCGGTCGCAGGGGTCGCCACGCTCAGTCTGTTGCTGGGGCAGTGGGTGCTGTACTACGTGATGCTGCTGATCGACCTGCTGTGCTTCTGGACGCTGCGCAATCAAGCTGCCCTGCTCCTCCTCGTCTTCGCGCAAAACCTGCTGTCCGGGGTGTACGCACCGCTGTGGTATTTCCCCGACTGGTTCATCACCGTGAGCGCCTTCCTGCCCTTCCAGGCGACGCTCGCTGTGCCGCTCTCGCTGTACGTTGGTCGGCTTCCGCTTGCTGACGCCCTGCCCCAACTCGCCCTCCAAGTGGGATGGGTGGTCTTGCTTGCTGTCCTGACCCGGATGCTGTGGCACCGCGCTGCACGGCGGGTCGTCTCTCAAGGAGGCTGACCGTGTCCAAATCGGCCGTGGCGGTCGCCTGGCGGATCACCAAGCTCAACTTCCGCGCGCAATTGGAGTACCGCACCGAGTTCTTCATGATGGTCGCCATCGGGGTGGTCTGGCAGCTATCGGTCATCGTCTTCGCGACCGTGCTGCTCAGCCGATTCGCCGGGATGGGCGGCTGGGCTGCGTCCGACGCGCTGCTGATCGCGGCCATGCGAATGCTGTCGCACGGTCTGTTCGTGCTGTTCTTCGGCCGGGTGCACTATCTGGCGCACCGGGTCCAGGAAGGTGTCATCGATGCGGCACTGCTGCGACCGATGCCCGTGTACCGGCAAGTGCAGCTGATGTTCTTCCCCACGAACGCAATAGGCGACCTCATCGTCGGTGTGGGCCTGTTCGTGGGGGCGATGCTCCGCAGCACCCTGCATTGGACGCCGGGCCGGACCGCGTTTTTGGTGGCGGGCGTTCTCGGCGGGATGCTGGTGGAGGCGGCCCTGTTCACCGCTCTGTCGGCCGCGTCGCTTCACTATCCGGCGACGTCGTATTGGGGCACCTGGTTGGAGGAACTTCTAGGGACTTTCGGGAGCTATCCGCTGAGCGTGCTGCCGACGGCGGTGTCCGGGGCGTTGACGTACGTACTACCGCTGGCGTTCATCGCGTACTTCCCAGCCGGGGTGCTAACGGGCCACGGCACGGAGCTCGGCGTCCCGGTGTGGGTGGCGGCGGCCTCCCCCGTTTTCGGACTGGCCGCCTTCATAGGCGCACGCCTGCTGTGGAACCGGAGCCTGCGGTATTACACCGGGGTCAACGGCTGAGTGTCGTCTCCGGCATGATGGAACCCGGGTGCGGCCTCGCCACGGCTGGTAGGGACCGGTCAGTCTTCTGAGTGCGCCGCCGGGGCCGGAACCTGCGCGGCATGACCACGAAGTCGCTGAACTTCATGGTGATGAACCGCACCGCAGTCGGGGCGCTGGCTGTGCCGCAGCCACGTCGCGGCGGGCCGCTCCAGCCCGTAAAGCGCGTAGAACAGGTGTGCCCAATCGCGGCATTCTCCGGACGCCGCTCTTGCGCGTGAGACCCCGCTCCTGGTGGTGCCTGTGGGTGGCGCATGTGCATGATCTCGATCTGGCGGAAGTGATTCTCGGCCAACTTCCAGGCCGGTTCGGCCGACTGGGCGCCCTCACCTGACGAGGCAGGTTTCTCAGGCGGCGACGCCGAGTTCGGTGCGGGTGCGGTGGATGAACTCGCGGACCTCGGGCTCGCGCCGCCAGGGGGCGAGGGCGTCGTTGAACTCGCGGACGTAGTCCTTGGCCCGGCTGGACTGGACGCGGGCGAGGATGTCGACGGACCGGTTGCCGAGTGCGAGGCCGTGGTCGAGGTCGCGCGCCTGGAGGTGGGCGGTTCCCACGATGGCGAGCCGCATGCCGACGGAGCGGGTGAAAATGCCCGGTGGCATAGCGGCGGCCTGCTGGTTCCAGGCCAGGGTGGACTTGGGGTTCTTCAGGTCGCGGAAGACCTCGGCGGCGTCCGCTGACAGACGGGCGTGGTGATAGAAGTCGATCCATGCGGGCTCGTCCCCGCTGTCCGCCTTCGCCCGCCCCAGCAGATCCTCGGAGATCTTCAGGGCCTTCGAGGCCGCCTTCGGGTCGCGCTCGCGGGCGTGAGCGCGGGCCTCGATCAGTTTGGTGAACGCCAGCACCCGGGGCACGGCATGGCCCCTGGCTCGTTCGAAGGCGCCCTGCGTCATGTCGACGGCCTCGCTGGCGAATCCCCGCATGAGGGACTGCATGGCCATCGTGGTCAGGACGTAGCAGCCCAGTTGCACGTCGCCGCCGGCGCGGGCGAGGCGGAGGGCTTGGATGAAGTGCCGCTGGGCGGCGTCGTGCTGGCCGACGTCGAATGCCGTCCATCCGGCGAGCCGGGACAACTCGGCGGTCACCGAGAACAGTTCGCGGCCGATCCCGTCGGAGAACGAGCCCTGCAGCAGCGGGCCGGCCCGGCGGTCAAGACAGTCGGTGACGGAATTGGCCTTCCAGTTCCCGCCGCCGTATTTCGAGTCCCACCGCCTCGCGTCGTCTGCGGCCTCGCGCAGTTCGGCGAGGTCGGCCCGGCCGACCTGCTTCCCGCCTTCATGGTCGGCGGTCTCGTCTGCGGGGGTGACGAGCCATCGGGTGACGGGGGTGGTGAAGGCGGAGGCGGCGAAGCCGGACCCAGCCTGGGTGAGGAAGTCGCGGCGGTTCACGGAGCTCCAGAACATGGTGGCGACGCGGACGGCGTCGGCGGGGTCCCTGGGGAAATCCAACCCCACCGAGGCGTCGATTGTCTCCGCCTCGCCCATCCCGATTTCATCGAGGCCGACGGGCCGGCTGAGCCTCTCGCCGAGGGCCTGCGCCAGCAGTTTCGGGACCGGCCATTTCGGCGTCATCCCTCGCCTGCACCAGTTCGCGACCGAAGTGTGCGAGTAGTCGGTCTCTATCCCGGCATGGTGGGCAAGCTGGTTGACGCGCAGAGCCAGGGACTTGTGGCTCGCGCCGCAGGCCTCGATGAGCCGGGCCAGGTCCGTGTTGGGCGGACGGGTCCGGCGCTTGGTCGATGCCACGACCTTCTCCCTTGCCGGCGGGCGGGACGCACACGACTCGAACAGACGGTTGAGCATGTGCGTCTGTACTCGGTGGAGCACGAGGTCCCGTACTCGGCTGGCAACGAAGAGTCGTACGCGTTCCGCGGGTTGGGTCACCGAGGGTATGTCCTCGCGGGCCGCGGTGAACCGCGTCCGCGAGTTGTGAGCCCCCTTGCGAGCCCTCCCCGGGATCTTTCCGGACGGCTGTGATGAGAGCCCAGGCCGCCCCGGGGACCGGACCGGGTTCCTGCCGGCGGCGGCCGCCGTCAAGGCATCACCACACTCGGGGGTGAACCAGGTATGTGCGGAATCGCAGGACTGGCCGGAGCCGACGGCGCCCGGCACGAGCACACGGTCGCCGCGATGGGCACCTCGCAGGCCCACCGCGGCCCGGACGGCACCGTCCACGCCGCCACCGCGGACGGGCGGGCGGTGCTGGCGATGAACACGCTGCTGATCGTCGACCCGCACGCCCTGCCAGGCCCTTACCTCGACCGCGAGAGCGGGGTCCTGCTGGCCTTCAACGGCGAGATCTACAACTACCGGGCCCAGGCTGCTGCTTGGGGCATTCCCCTCGCGCAACGGGAGACGGACGCGCATCTGCTGCTGCGGGCCTGGGCCAAACTCGGCCCTTCCTGCCTGGACGGGCTGGACGGCATGTTCGCCCTCGCGGCTTATGACCCGCGCGTCGGCAAGCTGTTCCTGGCCCGCGACCGGCTGGGGGAGAAGCCGCTCTACTGGCGTCTGGACGGCGGCCGGCTCGCGTTCGCCTCCGAGGTCACCACCTTGACCGGCTACGGACCGGCCCCGCTGGTCCTGCGGCCGGAGGTGATCGCGATCGAGACGCCGGCCGGCGTCGACACCCCGTTCCAGGGCATCCAGCTGCTGGCCCCGGCGACCCTGATGACCTTCGACGTCGCCACCGGCTCCCTGGACCAGCACGTCTACTGGACCCTGGCCGACCGCCAGCCCTTCACCGGAACCTACGCCGAGGCCCTGGCGAAGTTCTCCGTCGTCCTGACCGAGCAGGTTCCGCTGCGGGCTCCGGCAGGCGACTTCGCCCTCCTGCTCTCCGGCGGGCTTGATTCGTCGGTGCTGGCCTACCTGCTGCGGCCGCCGGTCTGCGTCACCGTCCGCTACCCGGGCCAGGACCGCCTCGACGAGTCGCAGATCGCGGCCCGGATCGCCTCCGACATCGGCGCCGAACTCGTGGTGGTCGAGCCGGACCACATCGACTTCACCAAGGCCCTGCCGCACATGATGTCCGCGCTGGACTACCCGATGGGCAACGCCTCCACGTTCTCCGAATACATGGCCTACCGGAGGATTGCCGAACTCGGCCTGCGGGTCGTGGCCGGCGGCCTCGGCCCGGACGAGTTCCTCATGGGCTACGTCCGTCACTCCCTGGTCCTCTTCGGCGCCGAGGCCGTGCTGGCCGCCGGGATGGACGCCTACCGGCCGCTGGCCGCCAAGCTCCTGCACCCGGCCGGGGAGAAGCTGGATCCTGCGGAGGCGGTCACCCGGCTCGTCCTGCGCGGCCCCGACCCCGGCAACCGGATCCGCGCCCTGCTCGCGGGCACGATGGAGAAAGCCGGCGGGGACCTGGCCCGCGGGCTCACCCTCGCCGACCTGGCGACGGCCTGGCGGCCGCTGGTGATGACCAGCGACAAGCTCGCCTCCGCCTACGCTCTCGAACGGCGGTCCCCCTACCTGGCCCGCGACCTGGTCGAGCTGTCCTACCGGCTTCCCGCCGAGCACAAGATCGCCCACCCGGCCGAGGGCAAGCGGATCCTGCGGGATGCCGCGAAGGCCGTCGGCCTGCCCCGGGAGGTCTGGGGCAGCCGGGACAAGCTCGGCTTCGCCTCTCCGGTTCCCTCCTGGCTGAACGGGCCGCTGGCGGCGTGGGCGGACGCCCAGATCCGCGCCGCCCTCGCGGAGGCCCCGGTCGCGATGCGCCTGTTACTGGAGGGCGGACTCAAACCGGGCGGGCGGTTCGACCGCACCCGGACGCAGGCACTCATGGCGGCCGCCTGGTTGGGTGACCAGACAGCGAGGGCGGCCGCATGACGGCCCCTCACCTCACTACGGTGTCCGGATGCACCAGGACACCACTGCCGACAGCCCGTCCGCCGCCCGCGGAGCGGTCGCGATCATCACCAACCACCGCGGCGAACTCCTCCTCCACCTCCGCGACGACCTGCCCGGCATCGCCTGGCCGAACCACTGGAGCGTCCTGGGAGGCGGCTGCGACCCCGGCGAGAGACCACGCCAGGCGATCGTCCGCGAACTCGACGAGGAAGCCGGCCTGACCGTCGACGGCTTGACCGAGCTGTTCGAGATCCGCGACGAGCACGGCTCCGGCCAGATCATCACCTTCTTCGCCGCCTCCTGGGACGGCGACGAGACCGAACTGCCCCTCGCCGAGGGCGTCAAGCTCCAGTTCCTCGCCCCCGAAGACCTCGAAGTCCGCACGATCCCGCCGTTCATCCGGGACGGGATCAACCACTACCTGGCCACCCGGCCCGCCTGAACACCCCGCCCGCACGGGCGGAGCGAGGGGTGAGGCCCGTCGGCGGCCCCCACCCTCACGAAGGAACCCGCTCATGAAGCTCACCGTCGTCGGCTGCGGCTACCTCGGCGCCACCCACGCGGCCTGCATGGCCGAACTCGGCCACGAGGTCCTCGGCATGGACTGCGACATCGACAAGGTCCACACCCTCGGCTCCGGCAAAGCACCCTTCCACGAACGCGGCCTCGACGATATGCTGGCCCGCCACACCGCCTCCGGCCGCCTGAAGTTCACCACCTCCTACGCCGAGGCCGCCGCCTTCGCCGACCTGCACTTCATCGGCGTCGGCACACCCCAGCAACCCGGCGAGCACGCCTACGACCTCACCCATCTCTTCGCAGCCGTCCGCCAGCTCGCGCCCCGCCTCAAACACCCGGCGGTCATCGCGGTGAAGTCGACCGTCCCGGTCGGCACCGCACCCCGCGTCCGCGACCTGCTGCACGAGTTCGCGCCCGCCGGGGACGCTGTCGAGGTCGCCTGGAACCCGGAGTTCCTGCGCGAGTCGTTCGCTGTTGAGGACACCCTGCGCCCCGACCGCCTCGTCCTCGGCTTCGCCACCGAGCGCTCCCGGGCCGAGACGGTGCTGCGGCAGTGCTTCGAGAAGATCATCAAGGCGGGGACGCCGACGATCGTCACCGACTGGGCCACCGCCGAACTCGCCAAAGCCTCCGCGAACGCCTTCCTCGCCACGAAGATCTCCTTCATCAACGCCATCGCCGAGGTCTGCGAGGCATCCGGCGCCGACGTCGGCCGGCTCGCCGACATCCTCGGCCACGACACACGGATCGGGCGGCGCGGGATGCGTCCCGGCCTCGGCTTCGGCGGCGGCTGCCTGCCGAAGGACATCCGCGGGTTCATGGCCCGCGCCGGCGAACTCGGCGTCGGCCAAGCCCTGACGATCCTCCGCGAGGTCGACGCGATCAACAACCGGCGCCGCGAGCGCATGGTCGACCTCGCCCGCGAACAGGCCGGCGGCAACCTCAGCGGCAAGCGGATCACCGTCTGGGGCGCCGCCTTCAAGCCCGACACCGACGACATCCGCGACTCGCCCGCCCTCGCCGTCGCCCACAAGCTCCACGAACTCGGCGCAAGCGTCACCGTCACCGACCCGAAGGCCCTCGACAACGCCCGCAAGGCCCACCCGGAACTCGACTACGCCGACGACCCCATCGCCGCCGCCCAGGGCGGCGATCTGCTCCTGCACCTGACCGAGTGGCCGCAGTACTCCCACGTCGACCCGCACCGCCTCGCCGCCCACGTCACCACCCCGAAGGTCATCGACGGCCGCAGCACCCTCAACCCCGCCCTCTGGCGCGAAGCCGGCTGGACCTTCCGCGCCCTCGGCCGCCCCTGAATCTGTCACCACCGGCTGCTGGCCCAGACCAGGGAGAACACCTGGTCACGGACCCGCAGCCGTCACGGCACCCGGCGACAGGCACTCACCGGGACAGTTCCTGCGACATTGTTGACCATGACAGCGACATCGTCGTCGTGGTCGGCGGTCCACGACGTCGACGAAACGGGGAGCCGAGCAGAGCCTGCGCCACTCGGTCCGCCGCTTCCCGGTCACCGTCCTGCCGCATCCCGTGCCAGCCCCGCAGATTGGAGGGCACTCGCGGGCAGGCACACCCCGCAGCGGGATCACGGCTCCTGCTCCAGTCGCGGCGCGGGCGCGGGAACCGGGCAGCACAAAGCCCCGGCTGGACGGGGGAGGCCAGCCGGGGCCGTGGGTGGTGGCGTGCGGAGGGCGGTCGCCTCTCGGCGAAGTGCTCCATGGGGCTTCAGCCGAACGATCGTCCCCATGGGCTATAGGTGAGGCCCGGGGACACTGTCCCCTCCGCAGCCACGTACATCAAGAACAGCGAACTGCCTCTGCCTGTTCCCTCGTTGATGCCGCCCAGGCGTGTGAACTGCAGCACGCCATGGAGGACCTGGCGCAGGAACGGAGCCGGGGCAGCCGCTACTCGGACGGGTGATGCTGACGCATCAGCGAAACCCTGCCCGCCGCCAGGACGTAGTGCCGTACGTGAACCCGATCAACGAAGTGCATGTACAGGAGCCGGGGTTGGCCGTCGTCGACATCACGGCCGCCGACGCCGCGACCGCTCTCGCCCTCCAGGAGGCTCTCGCCGCACAGTGGGCGACGGCGACCGCAGACCGTGTCACGCGCGATCCGGGCCAGCCCGGTGTACGGCTGCGCTGCTACCTGGATTTGCGCCAGCCGCTCGGCTCATAAACCCGGCAGTGGGCCGGAGTTGGCCGTGACATCCCGTCTCTGGGGCGGGATGTACCGCACGGCTGCCGGGCGCCACGGATGACGTCCCGTCTGTCGGCAATGCCGGAGGCGCTTCTGCTGGTACGCCAGCGGGACGGTTGGGAGCCCGCTTTGGCCGACGAGTGGAATTCTGAACTCCCACAGGCGTCAGGCCCTGTCCGAGAGGTGCTACGTTACGCCGACAGGGGAGCGGGGTCCGGTTCATGCCGATTCGCCGCATGCGGCATGTCTCGGCTGGTCGTCACAGCTGGCGAGCCGACGGCCGTTGATACAGGTCCGACCGCAAGTGGGGAACGTGGCGCAAGCAGGGTCGCATTCGGCGGCAGGCCAGATGACCGGATACCTCTACCAGTGCGAACTGGCCCTGCTGGAACTCGCCGAGCGCAGCTGGGACGACATCACGGTCGAAGTCCGCATGGAAGTCCTCGACGACATCGAGTTCCTGTACCAGGACAGCAGCGACCCGTTCGTGCTGCTGCAGTCCAAACACCGTGAGCGTGCCGGGCGGCTGAGCGAGACGGGCAAGGACTTCTGGCGCTCGGTCGCCTCCTGGGTCGATGCTCTGACCGTGCTGGGGCGTCTGTCTGACGGGACCATGCCGCTGCTGCGGCTGGCCACCACTCAGGTAGCGGCCGAAGGCACCTTCCTCCACAAACTCCGCCCCGGCCCCGGGCGTTCCGTCGACGATGCCCTGGCCGGCATGGAGACGGTCGCGAGAGCGGCCGAGCCCGGCAACACCGCGGACGACCGCAAGAAGTTCACCGACCTCACCCCTGCCCAGCGCTACCGGCTGGTCGCCGCCATGGAGATCAGCGATGCGTCGCCGCTGATGTCAGACCTCGACTCTAAGCTGGCCCGCGCACTGGGGATCAGGCCTGGCCAGCACGCCCGCGCCATCCTCGACGACATCAAGGGGTGGTGGTACGGCATGGCCGTGGAGTTGCTGGACAAGAACCGAACACGGGCCTCGGCCACCGCCCAGGAACTGCAGTGCCGCCTGGAAGAGACCCTCGACCGGTTCACGGGCAAGAACCTGCCCATCACCGAAACACTGCGCCGCCTCACCCAGGCCGAGATCACGGCCTACAAGAACGACCTGGTCGTTGCCCAGATGCAGTGGATCGGCCTCAAGGACCGCACCATCGCCAGCCACTTGCGCGACTACCACTATGCCCGTGCGCAGCGCTCCGCATGGCTGCGCGACTTCACGATCACCGAACAGGCCCTCGGCGACTACGAGCGGCTCCTGTGGGACGAGTGGGACCACGTCTTCACCCGGCACACGGACGCGGTCGAGGACGATACTCCCGCCGCCGAACGCAAGGCCGTCGGTAAACGCGTCCTCGACGACTCCATGGACAAGGCCGCTGGCATTCCCGCCCGCCCCGGCAGCACCACCGAAAGCTGGATCGGACGCGGCACCCTGCACAGTCTCGCTGGCAGGGCCCACAGCGCCGAGGACGATGAATCGGTCGGTTGGCATCCCGACTATCCCGACCTGTGCCAGAACCACAACGAGCAGCCAGGCCAGTGACCATGACCAACCACCGCGTTCCCGAAGCCCAGGCCCTGCTCAACACAGCCTTCGGCGCCTACCTCCTGGCGACCGGCGTCCACGCCGCGACCAAGAAGGCCAACCGCCCCCTGCCCTGGCCCAGCGCCTTCCTCGTGCTGCCCCTGGTGCTCCCCACCGACACCCGCAACGACCTGCCCACCCAGGCCGTCCACTCGATGTCCGCCTGGCTCACCGAACACCCCCAGCACCAGGCCGCCTTCGCCCTGCGGGCCGCTGCCCTGACCGAATACACCCGCGCCAGCCTGCGCACCGCCCTACGCCACCACGCCCTCGGGTCACCGCAGCAGGACTGCGCTGCCCCGCCCGCCCAAGGCCGCCTCGCAAGCCCCCAGCGATGAAGTCGCCGACTGCGCCCGCCGCGCCGGCCTCGTCGGCCGCTGGCTCGCCGTCGTCGAGCCAGCCCTTGCCTACAACCTCCTCGGCGTCCGCCCCTGACCACCTCTGCCCAAGGAGCCTACGAACCACCATGCAGCTACTCGCCCTGGCCCTCTACCACCGAGACGGCCGGCCCACCCCCAGGGTCGTGCGGTTTCGTCCCGGGGCGCTCAACATCCTCACCGGCGAGTCCGAAACCGGGAAGTCCGAGATCCTCGACATCGTCGACTACTGCCTGGGCCGCAGCACCCCCAACCTGCCGGACGAACCCATCGACCGGACCGTGGGCTGGTACGCGCTCCTGGTCGCCTTCCACGACAGCCGCATGCTCCTGGCCCGGCCCCGCCCCGCAGGCGCCTCGACTACCCAGGCCATGATCCGCACCGGCGGAGACACCCTCGACCTGCCCCGTGCCGACGAACTGACACCGAACTCGAACGTCGCCGCGCTGCGCAGCCAGGTCAGTGCCCGCCTGGGCATCGAGGACTTCCGCTTCCAGCCGCCCACCGGCGCCGCCCGCCAGGCTTTTGACGTCTCCGTCGCCCAGGCGGCCCTGCTGTGCTTCCAGAACCAGAACGAGATCGCCGATAAGAAGGCCCTCTTCCACCGCCAGACCGAAAACGGCATCGCCCAGACCCTCAAGGACACCCTGCCCTACTTCCTCGGAGCCGCCGGACCTGAACAGGCCCTGCGCCGCCACCACCTCAACGAGGCCCAGCGCGCCCAGCGCGCCGCCCAGCGCAAGCTCGACGACGCCCACCGCCACCGCGACGCCGTGGACGCCAGCGGTGTCGCCCTGCTCCGCCTCGCCCAGAGCGAAGGACTCCTGGAGGAAGTCCCCCCGGCCCCCGCCGCAGAGGAGATCCGCGCTCTCCTGGAGCAGGCGCTCACCGTCACGGTCTCCACCGTGGGCCCGGTGGATCTCACAGACCGGCGCCAGGGCCTGACCGACGAGCGACGGCACCTGCGCGAGCAACTGCAGCAGCTCGACGAGGCACTCGCCCTCGTCGACCGCTGGCAAAAGCAGGGAGAGGCCTTCACCGGCGAACTCCACCTGCAACTCGGCCGCCTGCAGACCATCAACCTCCTGGGACCCGAACGCGACTACGACACCGCTCTGTGCCCGATGTGCACCCGCCCGCTGGAGGAACCGGACGCCTCGGCGGCAGAGATCACCACACTCACCGCGCAGCTTGCGGAAGAACTCGACCAGGCCCAGGGCATCCAGCCGATCCGCGACGAGCACCGCAGATCCCTCCAAGCCGAACGGGCAGCCGTCGTCGAACGCCTCAAGGTCAACGGGGCGCAACTGCGGGAACTGACCACCAACGACGAACGCATGCGCAACCTCCAGGACCAGCATGTGCGCATCGCCCGGATCCAGGGACGCATCGACCAAGCTCTCACCGCCGGCACCGGATCACCCGCTGGCGACATCGGCGAACTGCGCAACAACCTGGTCCTGGCCCAGGAGAACGTCGCCACCCTTCAAGCCCTGATCGACGAGGACGACGTCGCCGCCGAGGCGGAACGTCGGCTGGCCGACATCGCCGTCAACATGACAGCCTGGGCCCGGCGCCTGGACCTGGGCCAGGCCGCCTCCGCGGACGAAGTCGCCATCAGCCTCAGCCAGCTCAACGTCGTCGTACGACGCCCCCAAGGACGCCTCCCGCTCAACCGCATCGGCAGCGCCAAGAACTGGATCGGCTACCACATGGTCGCCCATCTCGCCCTGCACACCTACTTCCGGCTTCACCGCCGGCCCGTCCCCGGCTTCCTCATGTTCGATCAGCCGACCCAGGCCTTTTTCCCCGCCAAGATCAAGGACGCCACCACCGTCCAAGACGCCGACTGGAACACCGTCACCGCCTACTTCGAACTCCTCAAAGACGTAGCCGACCTCAACGAAGGCGCTCTGCAGATCATCGTGTGCGACCACGCCAACCTCACCGAAGAACCCTGGTTCCAGGACGCCATCGTCGAGAACTGGCGGCCGCTCGACGGTCAGCGCAAGGCCCTGATCCCGAACGACTGGCTTGACTGACACCCGCGCACAAAGGGCCCGGCTCTGCGAGCGCGAGCCGGGCCCCGCGAAGGCTTGGACGCCGGTGCCACGGCCGCAGCACTGGCACAGCGACCTCACCCTGCCTGCGAAGCGATGGCTGAACCAGCAGATCCCCACATATTCCCAGACGCCACTGCGCCACGGCGTCTTCGATTCCCTGGCCTGGATGATGAAGAGGCGTAGAACAGTAGCGGACCAGGTCCGCCCCGAACGGCTGCCGAGGATGAGGTCTCGAAGCCGACGGGCGGGAATTCAGATGGTCAGGCAGTTCAGCACTTCGACGGCCGCTGCAGTGGCGTGCTGCTGCAGCGCAAGGTCGTTCACGAGAGTGTCGGTGTCGCACTCCTCCTCGCCCAGTGTCGTGGTGACGTGCACCCTGTGCCGCTCGAAAAGTCGTCGCCGCTGGTGGCAGGGGGACGGGTCGTCGGCTGGCAGCATGTCTGGATGATCGTGTCCCTGCTGTACAAGGTGACCCGGAAGTTGCTCTCCCTGCCGTCGGCGCTGCTTCGCGGGGATGCAGCAAAGGACGCGGAACTTCTCGTGCTGCGCCACGAAAATGCGGTGCTGCGCCGACAGCTGGCCAACCAGGTCCGCTACGAACCAGCCGATCGATTCTGGTTCGCTGCCCTCTCCGGCCTGATACCTCGGCGTCACTGGCGCGACATCTTCCCGGTCACCCCCGGCACCCTGCTCGGCTGGCACCGCCGATTCATCACCGCGAAGTGGGACTACAGCGCGCGCAGACGCACCGGTCGGCCGCCCACCGCAGCGGCGATCAAGAACCTCGTGCTTCGACTCGCCAGCGAGAATCGGCGATGGGGGCACCGGCGGATCCAGGGCGAGTTGGCTCGGCTCGGGCACCGGATCGCGGCCTCGACAGTGTGGGAGATTCTCCACGCGGCGGGCATCGACCCGGCGCCGCGTCGCTCCGGTCCGACTTGGCGCGAGTTCCTCACCGCCCAGGCCGAGGGCATCATCGCAGCGGACTTCTTCCACATCGACACCGTGTTCGGCAGGCGGTTGTACGCGCTGGCCTTCTTCGAGCACGGCACCCGGCGCCTGCACATCACCGGCGTCACCGCCCACCCGACGCGCGAATGGACGGTGCAGCAGGCGAGGAATCTCGCCGCCGACCTCGGAGTACGCATGGAGTCCCTGCGCTTCCTGCTGCGCGATCGAGACGGCAAGTACGGCGACGCGTTCGACGCAGTCTTCGAG
The DNA here is from genome assembly GCF_020982545.1 of Streptomyces sp. MNU76. Taxonomy (GTDB): domain Bacteria; phylum Actinomycetota; class Actinomycetes; order Streptomycetales; family Streptomycetaceae; genus Streptomyces. The sequence continues at coordinate 323,084 of NZ_JAJKLK010000030.1, forward strand.
GCCGAGAAACTGGACGTGATCAAGAGTGCGCCGCGGGCACCTCGGATGAACGCCCACTGCGAGCGCGTCATCGGCAGCATCTGGCGCGAAGTTCTCGACCACGTCCTCATCCTCGGAGAGGCCCACGCGCGACAGGTCCTCGCGGCCTACCAGAGTCACCACAACGAGCACCGGCCCCACCAGGCACGCAACCAGCTACCACCCGATGCTGAGAAGCAGCCTGCTGCGATGGACATCGACACCCATAGGCTGCTGCGCACCCGGATCCTCGGCGGCCTCATCAACGAGTACAGATACGCCGCGTGACGTGCGGCGACGACTTTTCGAGCGGCACACCCACCGCACAGCGCGCGGGCGTCTCTTCATTCGGTGAACGCCACCGACGCCCCCCGAGGTGGGACGGTTCCCCAACGCGTGCGGGAAGTGTCGGCCGGAGTCACCCCGGCTGTGCGGAGACCCGCCGCACCAGGTTGTGGAGTTCGGTCATCGCGGCCTGGAAGTCGGCCCGGTCCTGCTCCTTGAAGCGCCGGAAGTACCAATTGGGCACCCGGGTGTTGCGTTCACGCGATTGGAAGATCATGTCCTGGATCTGCCGGGCCATCACCAGTAACCGGTCGGGCGCGGTGGGGCTGGCGACCGCGCAGTCCAAGAGGGCCAGCACCCGCTCGCGCTCCGCGGCCACCGTCCTTTGCTTACGGCAGGTCTCCAGCCCGATCATCACCGCCCCGAGCGAGGGCACGTACCACTGGAGAACCAGGTCCATGACGCTCAGCCTGATCACCAAGCCGACCACGAGCCCCGCTGCCAGCCAGAGCAGGACTGCCCCCGTGAGAGCCCGGGCGTAGCGCCGCCGCACCCGGGCGCCCCAGCCGAGATTCTGGTACTGGCAGGCCAGTACGTCGTAGGGGCGGGGCAGGAGTGGCACCTCGTAGTAGTCCGTGAGGTCCGCTTCGTCGCCCCGGAAGCGCCGGTTGAGGCTGCTGACCACCTGGGCGCCGGGCGCAGGGCCGACCAGGACATCGTTCCACGGCAGGCCGTAGAGCCGTACGTCGAAGAGCTCCTGGAGCAGGGCCGCCTGACGAGCTGTACCGCTCTCCCAGAGGGTGAGGCCCATCGAGTGGGCAACCGCCCAGGCCCCGCCCAGCAGTGCCACCGATGCCGACCATGACGGGAAGAGCGTCGTGACAACTCCGGCCCCGGCCAGCAGGACGGAAATCCACAGCCTGGCATCGGCCAGGCGCTGGGCCCGGGCGTGAGCCACGGTCATGGCCCGCAGCCGCTGGACCGCTTCGGTCTCGTTCTGCTCCGTCAGTATCGACGGCACGTGCCCTGGTTCGCTACTCATGACGCCCCCGCCGTCCGTCATACCGTGGTCTCACTGTGCCGACTCGGACACGGAGTGTCCATACGGCGTGATCAGCGGTCCGTGTCCTTCGATGCCCGAAGGCTGATCGTGGGCGGCCCGCCGAGGGGGCCGGGAGAGGCCGCGTCGCCCACCGCGGCGGTCAGCCGGCGCACCGCGGCCCGGTACCGTTCGGCGTCTCCGCGAAAACCCACCCGCTCCAGCCGGTCCAGGATCACGTGGTTGCGTTCGAGCGCCTCGCTGAGCAGCATGGCCCGCCCGGTCTCCAGGGCCACGACCGCCGCACGGGCGTCACCGAGGGCGGCGTGGGCCCGGGCCGCACCGGCCGACAGGACTTCCGCGGACCTGAGCCAGCTCTCCTTGTGCGCGCGGGTCGCCTGGCGCCGGAAGACCTGTCGCAGGACGGCCAGACCTTGTCCGCAGGCCTCGGCCGCCTGCTGGTGCTCCCCCCGGCTCTGCGCCCATCCGGCCCAGTTCAGCGCTGCTTGGACGCTCCACAGCACCTCGGTCGCCGCACCGTCCCGGCACGCCTTCCGGAACAGGGCCGTGGCCTTGGCCGCGTCGCCGGGGTCGCCGGACAGCCGGTGCCGATCGCGCAGGAAGCACGCGAGATTGTTGAGATACAGCGGCCGGGACACCGCTGTGCCGGGAAGGCGGTCGACCACGTCTCTGAGGGCGGCGACCGCCGCTTCCAGAAGACCGACGTCCTCCCTCACCCGCCACAGGTGCCACAGACAGCCCGCCCGGTTGGCGGCCGTTCTCGGGGCTTCGGGCGAATCGGCGGACAGCAGTGCGAGGGCTCTGTCGTACATCTGGAGGGCCTCTTCGAGCGCGGCGACATCGGATGTCCGGAGATGGTGGTCGACCAGCGCGCCGGCGAGGTTGTCGAGGTACACCGGCTGGTCCGGAGCGGTGGACACGGCGCCGTCGACCGCCTGGCGGAAGGCCGCCAGCGCCTGGGCCAGGGTGACGGAGTCCGCGGTGTGCTCGTAGCGGGTGCGCAGGGCGTTTCCCAGATCGTTGAGCAGCCCGTGCCGTACCGGTGCGGCCGGCGGGGTCAGGGCGACCGCCTCGTTCAGGCACGCGAGACTCTCGTCCAGATCCACCACCTGCCCCCGGACCGAGAAGCGGTCCAGCAGGTCGTTCGCCAGCTCTCTCAGGAGCCCCGGCGTCCGAGGCCCGCCGGGTTGTGTGCGGGCCAGAGCCTCCCGGTGCAGGGCGATGGCTGCTTCCAGGTCCTCCATGTCACCTGAGCCGGCGTGCCGCAGACGCAGCGCCACGGCGAGGTTGTCCAGGAGGGGGGTCACCGCGGGCGCGGCCGGTGGGGTCCTGGCGAGTAATTTGCTCAGCCGCGCGACCAGTTCGTCGAGCTGCGGGCCGGGGGCGGCGAAACGCAGCCCCGCCGTCGCGGCGTTCAGCTTCCGGACGGGCGGCTCCGGACCGTCGCCCCGGGGGAGGACGCCTGGGCTGTCGTCCGACAGGAGTCCGGACGCGCGCGCCAGGTCCTCGGGGGTGCCCCGCGCGTCCCAGCGGTCGAGCAAGGCGATCGCCAGGTCGCCGGCCCGTCCGCCGCGGGCCGGGGCCCTGGGCGGCGTCATGGTCAGAGCCTGGTCGAGGAAGCGCACCGCCTCGTCCAGAGCCGACCCGTCCCCGGTCGTCCGGTAGCCCTCCAGAACGGCCCGGCCCAGCAGGGCCAGCGCCGCGGGCTCCCGGCCGAAGGGCGGACTCGTGCTCAGGGCCTGTCGGCACACGGCCACGGCTTCGGCCAGGGCGTCGGTGTTCCCGATCCGCTCGTAATCGGCGAGTAGCGCGCCGGCGAGCCCGACCGCGCAGGAGGCGCGCAGGGCGGGGCGGTCCGTGGCGTGCACCGCCCGGTAGAGAGTGATTGCCAGGGTGAGATCGTCGATGGCCCCGCGATCCTCGTAGCGCATCCGCAGGGCCTCCGCGAGCGTGTGCATCTGCCATTCCCGATCGGCCGAGGAGGGCGGGCTGGCCGCCAGCGCGCTCTGCGCGAGCGACACCGCGTCGTCCAGATCGGACAAACCGCCGCCGCGCCGGTGACGGGCGAGCAGCACCCCGGACAGATTGGCCAGCCGTAGCGGGAGCTCGGGAGAGTCCCGGTCCGTGCTGTCGATGGCCTCCTGATAGACCCTCACGGCTTCGTCCATGGCGCTCCGGTCGCCCGTGCGGTCGTAGTGGGCCTGCAGGGCGCTGCCCAGGTTCGTCAGATACAGCAGCCGGTTCGGATCGTCGGGCCGGGACATCGCGACGGCTTCACGGTGCGCCTCGACGGCGCGGGCGAGATCCTCCGCGTCCCCGTTCCTGTCGAACCGTTCGGCGAGCGTCAGGCCCAGGTTGTCCAGCAGCGTGCACCGCAGGTCCGTGTCGTCCGGGTCAGGGCCGTCCGGGTCCATGTGCTCCAGCGCCCTGCGCAGGGTGCTGGAGGCGCTGTCGAGAAGGTCCATGGCGCCCGACAACTCGTACTGCACACGCATGCAGTTGGCGAGGTTGTTGAGGGTGAAGAGCTGCTCGGGCCGTTCGGCACCGTGGGCGGCCTCGTAGACCACCCGGGCCTCGTCCACGTCCTCCGGGTCGCCCATCGCCTCGAAGCGGTCCAGCAGGGCATGGCCCAGTTCGGTGAGGAACTCCGTGTCGGGGAGGGCTCCGTAGGCGTTGATGCGGCGCCACAGCAGGACGGCACGCTCGGCGGCATCGAGGTCACCGGTGGCGGCGTACCGCTCCCGGGCGGCGTCCGCCTGTGCGACCAGGATGCCGATGTCCTCGGGGAGGGGTGCGTCGGGCCCGGTCATTCGGCTCCTTCCGCCCGCCGCGGCGGGGTTGGTGCGTCGGCGCGCAGCTCGCAGGCACGCTTCAGCTCGCGGAGCGTGCCCCGTACCTCGGGCGGCAGGTCCTGGCCGGCCAGCCGGCGCGTGATGTGGTCGGCCACGGCGATGGCGTCGTCCGCTGTCCCGCCCGGTCTGCCGAGATGCCAGTCCCGGACCGCGTGCGTGACGATCGTCGACGCGCGTGGCCCCGGTTGTTCGTAGTCGTCGATCACGGTCTGCCATTCCCCGAGGTAGGCGAGCCCCGCCAGCCGCCCGAGGGCCGAGTCGGGCGTCGGGGCGACGGCGGTCAGCAGATCCCTGGCCCGGGGCAGCGCGCCGGCGTCGCCCCGGGCGGCCGCGAGCCGGGCGAGCCAGCCCACGGCCGGCAGGACGTCCGCCAGGGCGGTCTGCTCCAGGAATCCGTACGGGCCGGTCGCCCGGCGCCTGGGCGTGGTGCCGAACCCGGGAGTGGCGGCGAGCAGACAAGCGTACGGGAAGGCCTCGGCGAGGCCCGCCGTGGCCGCGGCGGATACGAATTGTTCCGCGCCGTCCTCGTCGTCGGCGCCCGGCCACAGCTCGGCCAGCCGCTCCCGGGCGGTCCGGCACGGTCGATGCCCGGGACCACTGGACGCGTCGAGCAGGAACGCGCTGCTCCCGGCCAGCCCGAACAGGGCCAGAGCCGCGTCCTCCCCGCCGGCGTCCAGCAGCGTCTCCAGGTCCTCCGGCAGGGCCCGGGTCCGGGCGAACGCCATGATCCACGGCCAGTTGTGGCGCAGCGTCAGGCCGCGCTGCTTCAGTGTGCGTGCCGTTCGCAGGGCCAGCCGGACGCCCCGGGCACGATCGGCGGAGAACACCGCGCAGACAAGTCCCGCGAGGGCCTCGGCATGGTCACCGGCCGTCTGCGCGGCGAGACCCTCGACCAGCGAGGTGACCAACTGCTCGGCCCTGTCGAGCGCCTGGTCGGCGGGTTCGCCGAGGCCGGCATCGAGTTCGCCGACGGCCACGGCCAGGGCAGGCAGCCGGTCCGGCGGCAGTTCCCCGGCCGTCGCGGTGAGCAGGAGCGCCGCCCGTTCGGGCACGAGGGCCAGCAGCCGGTGGGCGGCCGCGGCGGCGACCAGGCGGTCGTCGCTCCGGACGAAGCGGTGGGCGAGGTCTTCGGGCGAGGACGGGGGCCCCGTCAGGACCTCCCAGGCCTCGGCCGGCAGCGGCGGCACGCTCTTCCGCTCGGGCGCCGACGGGCTCAGGCCCCACCTGGCGGTCGTCTGTTCGAGCAAGCGGCCCGCCTCGTCGTGGGCCGCGAAATCGAACCGATGCCGCAGCAGCGGCTCCACCCGTCCGGCGGCGGCGAGTTCGCCGAGGAGTGCGCACCGCTCGTCGGTCAGCCGGAGCTGCTCGGTGTACCCGGCGGCAGCGGTCAGCTCCGTTACGTTGGCGGTCAGCCGCTCCTCGCAGACGGTGACCCAGCGCCGTGTCAGTGCCTCGGTCGGGTCGGTGTCGAGCGTGCGCAGGGCCCGGCGGGCGGCCGAGGACACCGGCCAGGGCTGGGCCGGGTCTACCAGTTCGGCGAGGCGGGGTGTGAGGGCGGTGAGACCGTTGCGGGCCACGGCGTTCACGGCGGCGACCTTCGTCGCGTTGTCGGACGCGCCGCCCAGAACGGCCGCGCAGGCCGCCCGCAGAGCGCCGGGGTTCCCGGTCCTGTCGCGCCGCGCGATCGAGGCCAGACCCCGGACGGCTTCCGTCCGCGCCCCGGGGTCCACCGACGGATCCTGTGCGACGGTCCGCAGGAGCGCACGCGCCCGTGCCCCGCCGAGCTGCCCGAGTGCCGACGCCGCCTCACACCGGGTCACCGGGTCCGCGTCCGGTCTGCGGAGCAGGCTGTCCGCGCGCGTGAGGAAATCGTCCAGAGCGGCGGGGTTCGGCGCCGGAGCGGCAGCCAGCAGACGGGCAGCCAGCAGGAGGTCGTGCTCAAGTGCGGCCCTCACCAGCGCCTCGGCCGGGGCCTCGTCCGCCACCGTGAACGTCTGCAGGATCCTGGCCGGTTCGTGCCAGGCCGGGCGGCAAACGCGCCTGGCGGTGCCGTCGGGATCCTCGCTCCACGTGAGGTAGAGCCACCGGGCCGCGAAGAACTCGCGCATCGTGGTACTGGTGAAGGCGAGCACGGGCTGCAGGTCGACGACCCTCCGCTCGATCAGTCCCGACTTCGTGAGGTTCTCGATCCGCAGGGGCATCCCCCCGGCCAACTCGGCCTCAGGCAGTTCCGTGGCACGCCGGTCGGTGAGCTCGCGGGCGAGTTCGGCGAGCAGGGCCTCGGCGGCGTCGTAGGGATCGGACAGGCGGGGCGACCGGGCCAGGGTGTACGCGGTCAGCTTCTGCCGGGCGTAGATGTACAACACCTCTCCGATGCCCAGCCGGAGGTCGCTCTCCGCGGTGAGTCCGTCGGCGGCGGCCGTCTCGGCGGCCAGGTCGGCGACGAGGGTGACGAGACGGGGCGAGCGCAGCCCTGCGGCGAGCCGCGGCTCGGACTGCTCGCCGAACATCATCGCGAAGAGTCTGTCCGCCGTGCCCACGGGGTCCCGCAACCGTGCGTCGGCCAGCAGCCGGCCGAGGAGCGTACGGCGGATCTGCTCGTCGTCCGGCGGTTCCAGGACGAGCACGTCGAAGACGTCCGCCAGATCTGGCTCGGCGGGAAGGGCGGCGATGGTACGGGGGCGCTCGCACACCAGGATGCCGGCACGCGGCGCGTCGGCGTGGACGAGGAGCCATGACACGACCCGCTGCCGCTCGGCACCCGGATCGAGCGCGTCCAGACCGTCGACGACCAGGAGGAGTATGCCGAGGGAGCGCAGGGCGTCGATGTGGTCCGCCCAGGCCGGGGGCATCTCGGCCTCCGTCCAGGCGAGGGCCGGCGGGGACACGGACACCGGTGACTCCCCGTTGCGGTCCGGCAGCAGCTCCGAGAGCCGAGTGGCGGAGACGACCAGGGGAACGCGGAGTTCGGGCGGCGCGGACGGGCTCTCGGGGGCGGCGGCTGCGGCCGCCGCGGCCTGGCGCAGGCACCACTGCTCCACGACAGCCGTCTTGCCGGACTGGGGCTCGCCCCGCAGCAGCGTCAGCCGCCCGGCGTCCAGGTGGCGCTGGACGTCCTCCACCCGTCCGCCGGTGTCTGCGGCCCGCATGACCAGACGCGGACCGGGGTCGGTGGCCCGGCCCACCGTCGTCTCACCCCACTCCCGGAAGGCCGTGCGCACGAGCTCGCGGCCGACCTCCCGGAGCATGGCCTCCAGCTCGGGGTCGTACAGGCCGCGGTGGTCCATCTCGTCGACCAGCGCGGCGAGCGCCGCCGCGGTCCGCGGGCCGTCCGGCGCGGCTCCCCTCGCCGTGGCCCGGGCCGCGGCGACCAGCAGGCCGGCCGGCCAGTACCCGTAGGGCCGTTCCTCGTCGTAGGACTCGGCGCAGACCCCGGCCGCCGCCACGGTCGCGGCGATCGCGGCCGGGCCGACGGCGGTGAGGTTCCAGCCGAAGGTCTGGTTGGCGGTGATGCAGAGATGGGCGGCGTACTCCCGGTGCCAGCCCCGCGCCGCGTTTCCCCGGAGGCTCAGCGCGGCCTGGGTCCGTACCGCCCACAGCACCCGGAACGCGGCGAGCAACGGGTTCGGGAAGTGCCGCAGCACCTCCAGGGCGACCTGCTCGGCTGCGGCGGCCGCCTTCCGCGGCGGGGCGGTCGAGGCATCGGTCAGGGCGCCCGCCAGGAACAGCGCCCGTTGCAGGGCGAGGACCTCGCCGAAGTCGAAGCGAGGGGCGAAGACGTCACGGAGCAGGCCGAGTTCCAGCCAGGTGAAGTCGGCGAGGGGCGGTTGGCCGGTGCGGGTCCGGGCGAAGTCGATCAGATAGATCTGCTCGGCTCCGTCGGCGCTTGTCGCGACGATCAGGTTGCGCGGGTTCGGGTCGCCGTGCACCAGCGATTCGACCCGACCTGGACGCTGGTCCGTCAGCATGGGGTACAGCCGGGCGAAGGGCGACAGGGTCCGCTCGCCGCCGGCCGCCACCTCCTCTTCCTCCAGCACGAGGTCGCGACAGCGCTCGGATATCGCGCTCCACCGGTTGGCGGGGTAACGGTCTGCCACGGCTCCGCAGAGCTTGATCTCTCCGGACGTTCCCACGGCCGGGGAGGGGACGAGGCGGTACTCGATCCGGTCGTGCGTCCGTGGGCCATCCACCGCCGCTGATCCTGAGCCCAGGTAGACGGGGCCCGCGGGGGCGGTCGGGGCGAGCACGATCTTCAGCAGGGTGCGTTCGTGGCAGTAGGCGACGTCTCCGTCCGGGGGAGAGCCGTCGACACGCAGCTCGAACATCGGGCCGAGGTCCGGTACGAAGGAGTCGAGGCTCGTGTCCTCCGCGCGCACCTCCGCGTGGCTGTAGAAGGCGGCGCACGCCTTCTCGCCGTACGCGGCGAGCAGCCCGAGTACCGGGGCCACCGCCTCCGGGCCGTTCTGCCACACCTGGGCGACACGTTCCTCCAGGGTGACGACGGACCGGTCGGGGCCTCCCGCGTAGTGGCTCACATGACCATAGACGACGGCCTCGCGCCGTCCCGGCACGGACCTGTCGCGATCGAGCACGGTACGGGTCGCGGCCTCGACGGGGGCGCACAGGGCGATGCGCGGGCTCATCAGGTGGTCCTGGTAGGCCCTCCACTCGGCCCTCATCTCCGCGGCGGGGCCGATCTTGACGACGCACCGCCACACCGCGGTCCGCCAGGAGATCTCCGCCTCCAGGACCAGCGGGCCGTCCCGTCCGCCCTGCAGCAGCCGTTTGGCCGCGATGTGCCTCGGCGGCTCGCTCCACTGCCCGATGCCCGCCCCGGCCGGTTCGAGCCGCTTCAGTACGTCGAGCACTTCGTCTTCGTGGGGCCGCACGTCGTCGGCGCAGCTGAACGTCGTGGTCTGCGGCACACCACTCCCGTGTCTACCGGCCCATGACGGAGAGTCAGGCACCATGGACGGAACGGAACGTGAGTCAGTATGCACCGGGAGGTAGCCGGCGTGGGGGAGTCTCGAACACCCAGGGGAGCGCTGTCGTGGGCCGATGTCTGTCGGTCCAAGGACCGGCTGCGCCAGTGGGCGAAGGAGGGTGGTCGGCTTGCCGAGTGGCGCGACCTCGACCGGGCGTCGCAGGAGCAGCGGGACACCCTGGAGAAGTGGGCCGTGCTGTGGGACGCCGTCGACGCTCACCGCGCGGCGGCCGGCGGCTACAACGTGCGGGGGGACGATGAGGAAGCCGGGCCGTCGGTGGCGTACGGCTGCCCGAGCGCGCGGCAGTGCGGACGGAGGGTGGTGACCGAACCGGCCGACCCGGCGCCCGAGTGCCGCCTGGTCCGGCGGCCGATGGCCCCGGAGCGGGGCCGGTGACCGCGCGTCAGCGGCCGGCGAGGCGGGCCGACGGGTTGCCGTACACGGTGTAGGCGAGCCAGGTCGGGTCCCCTGCCTCATCCATGATCGTGCGGCGGGCGTCCAGCGACGCCTCGCCGAGCGGGGTCCCGTCGGCCAGGGCCCGGTAGAACGCGTCGGCGAAATCCGCCGCCGAGGTGGAACGCACGTCCCAGAGGGAGCCGACGAACGCTCCGGCGCCCGCCTGGAGAAACTTTCCGGCCCAGCCCACGGTTCCCGTCAACGCGCGGATCTCACCGCCGGTGCGACAGCCGTTGAGGAACACCAGTGGACTGGTGCGCCACGCCCTGCGCAGCGCCGCCCGGTTGAGGGCGTCGGGGCGGAAGTCCCCACCGTTGAGCTCCACCGCGGCCCCGGTGTGCTCGTCGAACATGTGGTGGCAGGCGAAGTGGAGCACGCCGGGGGGTTCCGAGAGCAGCCGCCGCAGATCATCCAGGTCCTCGACGACACCCAGGTCCCGGGTACCGCTGAGATGGGCGCGTACGGCGGCGATCTCCCGTCCCGCATGCTCCGGAGCCTTCCGGGACCGGACGAAGGCGGTGCTCGACGGGACGATCAGGCGTGCCCGGGACTGGCCCGAGGCCCGGCGGACGACCGCCATGCGGCCGGCGAGGAAACCGACCTCGTCGGTCTCGTCCACCGCGTACAGCAACTCCCACGGGACCGTGTCCAGTTCGCTGGCCACCGTGAAGGAAGTGATGCGGTCGAGCTGGTTCCAGAAGGCGGTGCGCACGGCGGCGGGAATGATGCCCCACAGTCCGGAACCGAGGTCCTTCAGCCGTTCCTGGACCAGTGCCGGGCTGTCCAGGCGGTGCTCTCCGCGTGCCATCAGCCCGAGTTCGGTCGCGAGCAGGCCGACGGCCTCTGTCGGGTCGGCGCTCGGCAGGTCGGAGCGTTCGGCCCGGGCGAGGTCGTCGCCGAGCAGCCGGAACCGGTAGTGGTCAGCCTCCTGGGCGACTTCGAGGGTCACCTCCCCGGGCTCGCAGACCATCACCGGCAGGTCCGCGGTGACAACAGCCTTGCCACCGGGAGCGGTCCTGTCGGCCGCGGGCGTCTCGACGGCCACCTCGACCGTCAGTTCGCCGAGGAAGGTGCCACCGCGGTGAGCACGGACGAGCACGCGGTGCAGCCCGGCATCCAGGGCACGGAACCCGAAACGCGCCGGCTCGGAGTCCCCCGTCCCGGGCACCACCAGCTCCTGTTCGAGGTCGTCCCGGGAGAACAGGCCGGGGGCCGAGACGCTCACGGTCACGGTCGCCCCCTCGGGCGGCACGTCGAAGGGCTTCAGGGCGGCCGAGGGGCCCGTCGGCGACGTGGCCAGAACACGCACGTACAGCGGGAACCGCTGGCCCACGACGACCGACTGCCGAGGCAGTACGGCCTCCAGGCGCCGGACCGGGCCGGGCTCGGTCGAGCGGTAGTCGCTGTGGTCGTCGGGCCGGTTGCGGGCGTGTTGTTCACGCACCCAGGCGCGCAGGTCGTCCTGGGCCGTCAACGCCCGGCGCAGGGCGGCTTTGGCGGCGCCCGGCGGGAGGTCGAGCGCCCGGTCGAGGGCCGCGGCGCTGTCCCGGGCGGCGCTCGCGTCGGTGATCAGCCGGTACACCAGCCGCCGGGCCTCCCGGGCCAGCGCGCGCCAGTAGTCCTCGTCCATCCGCCCCGGCTCCATGTGCCCTCCCGGCCGTCGGCGGCCCGATCAGATCCCGAAGTGGGCGAACGCCGCCCAGTCGGCGATGTGTGCCTCGTCCCGAGCAGCCGGCTCGGCCGGCAGAAGCGCGTCGAGCAGTGTGTCCGCAGCGGCAGGCGAGAGCCGGCCCTCGTCGGCCGCCGCGTCGAGGAACCGCGTCTTCTCCTCGTTGGAGGTGTCCCGCACCCAGATCTGGGCGCGGCGCAGGGCCTCCGCCGGCGGCGCGCCGGCCCTCCAGTGGTCGTAGAAGCGCGTCATCACCAAGGCGGTGGGCAGGTCGGGCACCGGCCACTGCGACGCGACCACTCCCGCGGCGCCGGCCTGGAGCAGACCGGTGGGCAGAGCGACGACCTCGTCGGGCAACCGCGTCCCGGGCACCGAGGTCTCGCACGACGACAGCACCGCCAGCCGCAGCCGCAGGTCGAGCCCCATCAGGTCGCGCAGCCGTAGCGTCCGGCCGTCCGCCAGCGACAGTCCGCTGTCCAGTGGGCTGCCGACGTCGGCGAAACCGTGGCAGGCGAAGTGGACGACACCGGCGGCAGGAAGCTCCCGCAGGACGGCGGGGACCGTGGCCCGGGGACCATGCAGCATCCGGTGCGCGCCGGGAAAGGTACCGGCGACGATCTCGGCCTCCAGCGCGGTGAAGGACGTACGTCCGCCGGCGGCCGTCCTGTGGGGGTCGGTGACGACCAGCAGCCGGTCGGGGGCGTGCTCCTGCGCGATGCGGCGCGCGGCGGTGAGGGCGCGCGCGTTGGGGATGTAGCTGATCGCGGCGTGGTCGACGGCCCACCGGCGTCCGGTCGGGGTACCGGTGGCCGGTGTCCAGGCCGCGTGCAGGGGCAGCATGCCCAGCAGTCCGGCAGGTACGAGGGTGACGCGGTCCTCGTCGGCCAGTTCGCCACGCAGCAGTGGGCCCATCGCCGCGTCCCACAGCCACCGGGCGGTGCCGTCGAGATCCGTGCTCCAGGCCGCGAACCCGGCCCCCGGGTTCGCGCGGAACTCGGCCCCCGAGACGGCCAGGCCGCCGACGCGGTGGCGTACCGCCTCCGTCGAGAGGTCCTCGAGCCACAGCACGTTCACGTCGTTCCCGCGCACGATCAGTGCGAGGCCGCCCCCCTGTGCGGGGGAGAGGTAGCACAGGGGGTGCTGCTCCGCCGCCACCGAGATGTCCTCGAAGGACGGTTCGGCGAGGAAGTCGCCGAAGCCTTCGAGTCGGCGGATCTCGTCGATGACGTCGTCCAACTCCTGGCGAGCAGAGCGCAGTTCGTCGAAGTTCAGCCCCTGACGCCCGCCCTCGGGGAAAATGTCCGCTGTCGACTCCGCCACGTGGGCCATCGTATGGGTCCCTGACGGCGTGGGAAGCCTGAACCGGGTGAAGGAACACGAAAGCGGGGCGGCGCGGTACCGGCCGAGGGCGGGAGACGGGGTGGCACGTCGGACGGGGTGGGTCGCGCGGACCCTGGCGGCAGTCCGCGAGGACGTGTGGGTACGCCGGTGCCAACGGCTGCTGGACGCCTATGCCGCCGAACCCAGCTGGGAGGAGGGACACCGGCTTCTCGTCCGTCGTCCGGCGCTGCTCGAAGAGCGGGCGGACGTCGTGATCGGTGAACTCGTCGCGGCCGCGGAGCGCGTGGGCCTGTCCGAGGTGGCGGAGCGCTACGCCTACTACCGGGGGATCCTGGGACGGTATCGCGAGGTCGGGCCGGAGCGGGCACTGCGCGAGTTGACGTCCGACGAGGACGACGCCGTGATCGACCTGGCCGAGCAGGCGACGGCGGCGTACGAGCGCTACCACGAGGGGTGCGGACCCGACACACTCGACACGGCGGTGCGCGGCAACGAGGAGGTGCTGGCCCGCGCTGTCGCGGTGCCGACCCGGGTGGCGGCACTGACCAACCTGGGCCTCATGCTGCTGGACCGGGCCGAACGCGACGGCAGCGCGGAGGACACCGAGCGGGGTCTTGCCCTGCTGGAGGACGCGGTGGTGCGAACGCCGCCGGGCAGTGCCGAGCGGAAGGACTGCACCGTCAACCTCGCGGGCGGGCTGCTGCAGCGCCACCGTGTCGACGGCGACACCGGCGCGCTGGACCGTGCGCTGGTCCTGCTCGAACCGCTGGCCGGCGCCCCGGCGCCGGCTGCCGCCGCCACCGACGACCCCGGGGCCGTGGTGCTCTGGCTCAACCTGGGATCGGTCCACTACGCCCGCTACACCAGGTTCGGCGACCAGGCCGAACTCGACGCGGCGATCGGGTGCTACCGCCGGGCCGTCGCCGCGGTCGCCGGCGCACAGCCCTGGACCTCGGGGCGCCTGCTCGGCAACATCGCCACCGCCCTGTCCGAGCGGTACCAGCGCACCGGGAACCAGGACGACCTGGACGGAGCCCTGGAATGCATCGAACGCACGATCGGGGTGACGTCCGAGGGTTCCCCGGAACGCCCCGCCCGACTGGCGCTCCACGCGATCCTGCTGCTGGAACGCCATGACGCCCGAGGATCCCTCTCGGATCTCGACCTCGCCGTGGAGAAGTTCGCCGCCGCGCTGCGCGAGACGCCCGAGAACTCCCCCGAACGCCCGCTGCGGGAGGGCGAATTCGGCACCGTGCTGCTCGCCCGGTACCAACGCACCGGCGAACTGGCCGATCTGGACGAGTCCGTGGCCGTGTTGCAGCGTGCGGTCCGGGGCCGCGGATACGAAGCCGAGGACGAGGCCGTTCTGTGGGGGCAGTTCGGGACCAGTCTGCGCGTACGGGCCCGCAGGCGGCACGACCGCTACGACGCCGGGCAGGCCGTGGCGGCACTGCGGCGCGCGGTCACGCTCGCGACCGGAACGCCGAGCCGGGCGATCGATCTCAACAACCTGGGCGGAGCCCTGCGCCTGCAGGCCGAACTCCTCGGCACGCGGGACCCGTTGACGGAGGCCATCACTGCATACCGCGACGCCCTGGACCACCTGCCGCCCGGCTCGCCACGTCACACCGCAGCCCTCGGCAACCTGGGCACCGCGCTGCTCGCCCGCGCCGAGACCGCGCGCGACAAGGCCGAACTGGACGAGGCCGTCAGCGCGCTCACCGCCGCGGTCGCCGGTACCGACGAGAGGGCGCCCGATCTGGCGGGCCGCTGGTGCAACCTGGGACACGGACTGTGCGTCCGCCACCAGCGCACGGGACAGGCGCGGGATGCCGAGGCCGCGACCGCCGCGTACCGCGGCAGCTGCTCCCGTGCTCGGCTGGCCGGCCCCGAGGCGGGGCTCCTCGCCGGCCGCGCCTGGGGTCTCTGGGCGCACTCCAGGGGCGCTCACGCCGAGGCGAGCGAGGCGTTCGGTCACGCGAGCGAGGCGGCTGAGCGGCTGATGCGCACCCAGTCGGGCCGGGAGGCGGTGGAGGTCTGGCTGGCGGAGTTCCTGGAGGTCCCGGCCCATGCGGCGTACGCCCAGGCCGCCACGGGCGACGCGCGCGCTGCCGCCGTGCAACTGGAACGCGGCCGGGCCCGGTCCCTGTCACGGGCGCTGGAACGCGGCCGTGCCCAACTGGGTCTCCTGGCCGCGGTCCGGCCCGACCTCGTCGAGCGGTACCGGCACGCCACGACCCGCGTGACCGTGCTGGAGACGGCCGAACTCGCAGGCGTCCGTCCGGCCGCCACCCGCGCCGCGGAGTCGTGATGCACGACGACTCCTCCGACCTGGACCCGCCCGCCCGACGGCTGTTTCTGACCGTCGACAAACTGCTGCGGATCGCCCGGGCGTCGGACGACCGGACGGTCTGGGACCACGCCCTGAGCGCCGCCGGGCTCGTCGTCGGTCTGCCCTGCGTCCTCGACCCCCGGTACTCACCACTGAGGCTTCTCGCGATCACGGTCTATGTGGACAGCTGCGCGGCCACCGGGGATCGCGAGCGGCTGGACCAGGCGATCGAGTCGCTCCGCCGGCTGCGGTCCCCGGACGCCGACGAGGCGGAAGCCGCCCACCGAGGGTTGGCCCTGGCGGTGCTCCTCAACGCGCGCCATGACCTGCTCTCCCTGGCACAGGGCGGTGAGGACCCGGCGGACCTCGACGAGGCGCTCGCCCAGCCTTTCCCCCCTCGGCACTCGGCGGCGACGAGCCTGAAGGGGCGGCTGCTGCGTATCCGCTTCGAGCGGTACGGCGACACGCGCGACCTCGATGCCGCCGTGGCAGAACTGAGAACCGCCCGCGCTCTCGCGCCCGCCGACCCGGCGGCCGGGGACCGGCTTCTGGCCACCGCCACGCTCGGCGACGCCCTGCGCGCCCGGGGCGATTTCACCGGTTCGCTGGAGGACCTCGACGAGGCCGTCGAGCTGCTCCGGGAAGTCGCCGAGACGCGACGCGACAGGCGTGCCGACGCCCTGACCGCCCTTGGCGTCGCCCTGCTGGCCCATGCCCAGGCCGCCGACGGAGCCGCTGCGGAACACTCGGCGGCCGAAGCGGTCCGCGTGCTGGAGCGGGCGGTGGCGGACACCGACGCCGACCACCTCGACCTGCCGCGCCGGCACGCGCACCTCGGTGACGCGTTGCGCACCCGCGCCCGCGCCCGGCAGGACACGGACCCCGGCGTCGTACGGGATCTGCACGCCGCCCTGGACCGCCACGAGACGGCGCTCGCCCTCTCCGACGACGACCGGTGGCGGCCACAGACGCTGGCGGCCCTCGCCACCGTCCACAGCGACCTCGGCCGCAGAACGCCCGAACCGGCTGTGCTGGACACGGCGGTGAACGCCTGGCGGCGGGCCTACGACGAGACGCCCGAGGACGATCTCCGCCACCCCTACACCCTGGGCAACCTGTGCCTGGAGCGCTGGCACCGCGCGCTGGCGGAGGGCTTCGACGCCGGTCGCCGGGACGCGGAGTTCCGCGCCGTCGCGGCGGACTGGCTCGGCATCGCCGACGACGTCCGCGCCCCCGCCGAGTGGCGGGCACTCGCGGCCTTCCGCGCCGCGACGGCACTGCTGCGCCTGCCCGATCCGTCCGCTGCCGTGCGTGCGGCGTCGAAGGCGGTCGAGCTGCTGCCCTTGCTGGCCGCGCCCTCCCGGAGCCGGAAGGAGCAGGAGAAGACGCTGGCCGAATGGCAGAGGCTGCCCGAGGAGGCGGCTCGCATCGCGGTCGAGATCGGCGATTCCCGCCACGCCCTGGAACTCCTGGACACGGGGCGCGCGGTGCTCTGGTCCCACTACGGCGGCCTGCGGGACGACGCGGCCGAGCTCCGGGCGGCGGACCCCGAGCGGGCGGCGGCACTCGCCGAACTCGAAGCCGTCGCCGGCCGGGCCCTGCACGGCGACGCCGCCGCGCGACGGACCGGCGTGTTCCGTCGCCGACAGGAGCTCATTGACGAGATCAGGCGCGAAAACTCCGGTCTCGGGCGGTATCTCATGCCCGCGCGCTACGACGAACTGCGCGAGGCCGCGGCCGACGGACCGGTCGTCGTGGTGTCCGCGGGACCCGACGGCGGTTTCGCCTTGGCACTCACCGACGATCGGGCCGCTCCCCTGCCGATCGACCTGCCGGGCCTGACAGCCGCCGAGACCGGCACCCACGCGAGGAGGCTGGTCACGGCATGGAACCTGGTGCGCCTGCAGCCCTCGTCCGCCGAAGGACACGAGGCACTCGCCGAGTGCCTCGACGCCCTGCTGCCATGGCTGTGGGAGCGGCTCGCGGGCCCCGTGCTCGACACACTGTCCTTGCCGGCGCCTGCCGGGGGCGAGCTGCCCCGGCTGTGGTGGTCGCCGTGCGGGCCGCTCGCAGTTCTGCCCCTGCACGCCGCTGGCATCCCCACCGCCGGCCACTCGGTACTCGACCGCGTCGTCCCGTCCTGCACACCGACGGTCGAGACCCTGCTCCGGCTGCGGCGTGCCCAGCGCGGGCGGCCCGGCCCGGAGCCGCCCGCGCTGCTGCCGGTCGCCGTCCCGGGCGATCCCGCGCTCTCGTACGCCGAGGACGAGGTGCGAGCGGTCGCGGCCCGGCTCGGGTGCCACGCCTCGCCGCCGCTGCTGGGCCCGTCGGCGACCGCCGGAGAGGTACTGCGACAACTGCCCCGGCACGACTGGGTGCACTTCGCCTGCCACGGGCTGCACCGCCCGCTCGACGCCTCGCAGGGCGGACTGCGCCTGTACGACCGCACGTTGACGGTGCTCGAACTCGCCCAGGCCCGGGCCCGCCCCGGTGGCGTGGCCTATCTGTCGGTCTGCTGGGGCGCACAGGGACACCGCGAGCTGCCGGGCGAGGCCGTCCATCCCGCGGCCGCCCTGCTGATCTCCGGCTACGAGCACGTGGTGTCCGCCGGCTGGACACTGGACGACGACTCGGCATCCGAGGTGGCAGAGGCGGTGTACGCCGGGCTGACGGCGGACCCCGGGACACCGTCGGCGTCCGGTACGGCACGCGCGCTGCACGGTGCAGTCACCCGGTTGCGGCAAGCTGGTCGCGAGCCTCGAGTCTGGGCCCCGTACGTTCACTTCGGCCTATAAACAAGCAGCTCAACGATCCATTACGGCGTGGGACGAATCCCCGGCGGGGAGCAGAGAGGCCCACAGCTCGTTGTGGTTGGGGAACGTGCAATCTCCCCGAGGTCGCGCAGCATGCCACACGTGACGAGATGCTCAAGGGAGGTCGGGACTGGCGGCGAGGTCGACCAGACGGACGGGGGCCGGTTCGGGATCGGTGATCCCGTCGTTGTATTCGTCCATCAGGTACGTCTCGACGTGGTCGCGGTGGGCGCGCCACTGGTGCAGCTCGTCCACCATTTGGTTCATCCGGACGCCACGAAGGGCTGCCAGGTCGGCCGGCTCGGCATCGGAGGCTCGCGGAGGCGGGGGTTCGGTCAAGCTTTCCAGAGTGGCACCCGCAGGTCGCCCGGGAGTACAACTCCCGGGGATGCTCGGGTGTCTGACGCTGCGCGGCTCTCGGTGACCGTCCCTCTCGCCCGCGCCGGGTGACGACGGCTCTGCTGCCGCATCAGCTCCGGTGTGTGTCCGTGGTCCCTAGCGCTTGCGGTAGCCGGATGCGGAAGGGGGAAGGGCTATGTCCAGCAGGGTGTCGATGGTCTGGCCGTCGAGGCCGCTGTCCAGGTGGAAGGACCGGCGGAGCAGGCTGCCGACCTGGGCGGGAGCAAGGCCCAGGCGCACGCGGGCCTTGAGGCAGATCGCCCCGAGGAGGTTCGCGCTGTCGCCGGGCCGGTGCTGGAGGTACCAGGTCAGCAGCTTCACCGTACTGCCGGACAGGTCGGACAGAGTGATGTCCTCCAGGGTTTCGCTCTCGCCGCGGTTTCGTTCGGCGTCTTCGGCCAGGCGGCCGAGGATGGCCTCGACCAGCACGTCACGTACGGGTCCATGCGGGACGAGGCCCTGGTTACTGCCGTACATGAGGGCGGCTGCCGCGTCCCAGGCGAGATCGTCGGCGGCGCTCTGCGCGAGGTCGCCCTTCATGTAGGGCGCCCGTCGTTTGCCGCCGCTGTGGCGTTGTTCGGTCAGGGTGTCGTGGAAGACGCGGCGTAGCCGGTTGTGGTCGGCCACGAGACCGGCGGGCTGGGCGGTGTTGTACACGGTGGTCGACGACAGCAGGGCTTCGGGGCCGTTGGTCCGGTGGTAGTTTTCGGCCCAGTCCTGTGCGACCGGCACGGACCACCGCATGCTGCCGCTGGTCTCGTCCTGTGGTTCGGGCAGATCGTTGCGCCCTGAGCTGTACTTGGGGTCGGGCAGGTCGTCGGTGCTGATGGCCGCGATCTTCGCCAGCCCCGCCTTGTCGATCAGGCTGTCCAGTTCGGGTGCGTGAAGGTCGACGACGCAGGCGTCGAGCGGCAGCACGCCCGGCTGGGACGCGCGCAGTCGCGCCCACAGGGCCAGGTGGTTCTTCCAGTTGGGCACGGGCTGATCGTTTGCGGTGAAGCTGGCGATCTTCAGGATGCTGGCGCTGTCGGGGTTGCTGGTGGAGTCCAGCAGGTCGGCCGCGGTGATCGTGGTCGGGTTGTCGACGGGCCGGTCGTCGTTGCGCTCGAAGGCCCAGTCCCATACTTGCCCGGGACGGTGCCATAGTTCACCGTTCCACCAGTAGCCGCCGTGCCGGTGGAGGAAGCCTTCGCGGCCGTGCAGCCAGTCGTGGTGCAGGTCGCTCTGGTCGCGGTCACGGATGAGCAGCACGGTGCGTCCGTAGGGCGGGTGGTGGAACACGGCCCAGGCGAAGGACGGGTTCTTGGGCTCGGTGGTGAACGCGACCCATCCTCCGTCGGGTGTGCGGTCGGCCCGGCCCCAGAGCCCTTCGCCCTGATTGCGGCCGGTGCGTTCGATCGCGTCGGGGTTGTCCAGGGGTAAGCGGCCGTCGTTGATGAACGGCAGGCCCGGGACGGGGTGGTCGGTGCTGGTGCCGTTGGCCACCGGGCGTATGCGGTACACGGCGGTTTCCCCCTCTGTGTGGCGGTGATTGATCGGGATGAGGGAACGCTAGCCCGCGGGCGAGCCGGATATGCCTCGTGGGACAGTCCCGTACGTTCCCGGCGGTGATCCTGGCCGATTTCGCTGCGTGGCGTGCGCCGAGTCTGGATCATGAGGGTGTGGAGGACTGGTCCGACTGCTTCGACCCTGACGAGTTGCGCATCCGTCTCGACGTGGCTCTGGAGGAGAACGCAGAGCTGCACGAGGAGGTCGGCCGGCTGAGCGCGGACAACGCTCGCCTGCGCAGCCTTCTGAGCCTCGGCGTCCGAAGCGGCGCCTCGCCGATGCCGCCCGTCGCCGAGCCTGTGGCGCCGGTGCCCGTCAGCGGGGTCGGCGGGCTGCCGTATGCGGATGCCTCGTCGAGCGCCGAGGCGAAGATCGCCTTGTTCCGGGCCTTGTTCGCCGGCCGGGAGGACGTGTACGCGCGCAGGTGGGTGAGCGCGAAGTCCGGTCGGACCGGTTGGAGCCCGGCCGAGGACGACCCGTTCGACAGGAACAAGGACAATGCGGACCGGGTGTTCTGGCCGCTGACCGACGAGACGGTCTACCGCCACCTCGATCCGTCCCGGCAGGGCCGCAGCGAGCTGCACATCGGCCTGTACCCGCTGCTGGCCGACGACACCTGCCGGCTGCTGGCGTGCGACTTCGACGGCAAGGACGGCAGCGACTGGCGCGCGGATGCCATCGCCTACGCTGCCGCGTGCCAACAGGCCGGTGTGCCTGCCCTGTTGGAGATCTCCCGCTCCGGAAAGGGCGCCCACGTCTGGACGTTCTTCACCGCGCCCGTCGCCGCCACCACGGCCCGCGCCCTGGGCATGGCGCTGCTGCGCCGGGCGATCGACGCCCGCGGGCAGATGGCACTGTCCAGTTACGACCGTCTCTTCCCCGCCCAGGACTTCCAGCCGGTCAAAGTGCGAAAACCGAGCCAGCCGCACGCGATTACCCTTGACGTTCCCCAAGAACAAGCCATGTTCATGATCAGCAAGTTTCTCGAATGTTCACCCGCCGCAGTTTTCGACCATGGAGATATGGAGGATCTGGTCCTATATGTCTGCCCCAAGTGTGCGAAGAAATCTGGATATCCGCCCCCGGTGCATCCCGGCGTGCCCGGTCCCGTTATCGCCCAACCCTGAGAAGTTTACGGAGAGCCCCGGGCTCCCTGCCATTGAGCCCATTCCAACTTCAGGCGACAGCCGATCGGCGCTGTGTCACGGACATCAGGTCGCAATTTCGGGACGGTAGTTGACCGTCATACGGTCGGTCGTCCACGGGAACAGTCGGCCCGGCTGAAAGGGGACAAACGCCACCAACGGTGGAACTCCTTCGGTCATGGAAGCGCTCCAGGGTACTCGACGACAGCGATCGACTATGGACAGATCGTCAGGTCCTGACTGGCCGTGGGCGGGCAGGGTAGCCTGGCTGGTTGGCGCCGGGGTCGAGGAGCTCAAACGGCATGGCAGCCATCCAGTAAATGGCGCCGACCGTGCCTGGAAGCGTGTGGTGGGCAGACGGGCGGTCAGCGAGCGGTGTTGGCGAGGGATAGCAGGAGGTGCGCGGATTCAGGGTGGTAGAAGTCGGAGTGCGCACCTCCCGCGATGCGTATTCCCTTCACATAGAGGTGGCTGGCGTCGACGTTGATGAGCCGCTTGTCCCGCGGCAGTGTGTAGGACGTGCCGATGTCCTCGAGCGTCACGCGGGTGATCTGTTCGGCGGGAGCGGTGGCACCGAGGCGGCCGATGCCATCCTGTTTTTCGTTGCGGCGGTGGTAGAAGCCCAGGGCTGTGTCGGAGGGCGAGTAGGTCATCACGACAGGCGCGTTCAGTACGCTCGGGGCGAGGATGCCGGCGTATGGCGGGTGGGCGAAGGAGTCCGCAGGCAGAGCGGCCTGGAAAAGGGTCAGGCTGTCGAGGGTCCAGGGATATGACGGATCGCGCCAGTCCCAGGCAAGGGTGTCGGGGCCTCCCTCGGCAAGGCGCGCGCTGGCTTCTAGAATGCCGTGAAGCAGGAACCGGCTGCCGAAGGAGTGGCCGACGCAGTGGAGATACTGTCCGTAGGCGCTGGCGAAGACGTCAGGTCCTGGCTCGGGCAATTCGCGGTTGGTGTTGAAGTATCCGAGGACTGCTCCCAGGACGCGTGCTACCTGGCCGGATTCTGACATGGCGGTGGTGCGGTCGCGAACGGCGTAGTAGTCCAGCGGAAGCCTCTTGTCGGCAGAAGGCCAGCGCACGCCGACATACTGCGGCCGGAAGCCGAGGATACGACGGTAGGCATGGGCTTGCTGCGCCATCATGAGGTCGACCAGGGCGAAAAGCTTGTGGGCCTTGTCCTCTGCGTCTGAAGGCGAGGTCCGCCAGCCGTGGACGTGGAGAAAGATGTCCGTGGTTTCCTCGCGCAGCCGCAGGTGCGTCTCAAGGAACCCAGGGATCGCCTCACGGGGAACCACGGCGCGGCTGCCCGGGTACAGAAGCTGTCCGTCAGCGTCCAGGTCGATCAGGTCGACGTGTGTATTCGTCTCCGTCATGAGCTCTCTGTCTCTGTGACCAGGCAGTTATCAATACCACGGATCAAGGTGAAGACCAGCCCGAGCGGGGTGGAGTGCTGGACGATGAACTCCTGCGTGAGCTGCCGGACCACAGGAGCAACGCATTCGCCCTTGAAGAACTCCTCGAAGAACCGGCAGGTGAACCTGCTGCCGAAAGGAATGTTGACTTCGACCTGAGGGCCGATGAGGCAGCCCACTCCCAGATTGAACAGCGGGCGTGCAAGACCTTCCTGGAGGTACATACCAGCGCGGCCGCCTTCACAGACCATCATGAAGCACAGAGGGTCAGGCAGACGGGTGTCCCGGTCACTGGCCCAGTACTCGATGTCGTCGGCGTAGATGGGCTGGTCATCACTGAGACTCCGCCAAGTTCGTTTCCGCAGTTCAGTGGGGCTGGTGTGATGCGCGGTGAGGTCCTCACGCTGACAGGTGGCGTGATCGTTAGCACGAGATCGTCCGGCGCGGGCGTTCTCGCGGGTTCTGGCGTGAGGTTCGGGGCTGCCGCGTAGGTTCCGCGTCGGGAGGGATGTTCATGACAGACGTGCTGACGTGGACGATCGGGCGGCGGCTTGAGCTGGCGAAACGTGCTGAGCTCCTGCGTAAGGAGCTGGGCGAACTCGAGCTGGAGGTGGCCCGGTTGGAGGCCGCCGAGGTGGTGTTCGGGCAGTGGGCCGAGGCCACCGACGGTGGACGGCGGCCGTCGGGCATCGTGTCGCCGGAGCCGGAGCCGGAGCCGGTCGCTGTGACGGTGGGCCCGGGTGCGGGCGGGATGCGGGTGGTCCCCGATCGTGTCGAGGGGATGGGGCTTCAGGCCCTGACCTCGGAATACCGTCGGATCATGGAGATCGTGGCCGGGTCGGACGGTCCGGTGATGGCCAAGGACGTTGCCGTCGGACTGGGCCGGGAGACGACGCCGGGGAAGATCGAGCCGGTCCGGGGTCAGCTGCGCAAACTCTCCGACCGGGGCTGGCTCGTCCGCACCGCATCGGGCCGCTACCGGCCATGCTGACCAGCGGTGTTGGCGGCCGGACGGGCCGATTCCGGCCGTAACGCGAGGGCCCCCGGCGGGAGTTGGTTGATGTGTGACGAAAAACCAGCCCGCCGAGGGCGCTCAGGATGTTGTCTACCAGGTCCGCCTCCCGCTGTCGAAGCGGACCATCGATCTCGTCGCCGGCCTGATACGCCGGCGCCGCAACCGGATGCGCTCTGTCTGGCGCAAGGCCGAACCCGGTAAGCAGGCCGTCATCGTGCTCGCCGTCCTGCGTCACGACCAGCGCCTGGCCGACATGGCCGGCGGCAACGGTGTCGGGGAGTCCACCGTCCGCCGCTGGGTGAAGGAAGTCGTCAAGCTGCTGGCCGCCCGCGCCCCACGCCTGGACCGCGCGCTGAAGAAGATCGCCCGCAGCGGCGGGGTCGTGGTCCTCCTCGACGGCACCCTGATCCGCACCCACCGCCGCACTGGGAAGGACGACCGGAAGAACTACTCGGGCAAGCACAAGGCCCATGGCCTGCTGTTTCTCGCACTGACCGACGAGAAGGGCAACCTGATCTGGATCTCCGCAGCCAAGCCCGGCCGGTCCAGCGAGATCACCACCGCCCGCCACAACAAGATCACCGAACACCTGCGGGAAGCCGGCCTCGGCGCCCTGGCCGACCTCGGCTTCGTCGGCCTCGACGACAAACCCGACGACGACCCGGTGATCATCACCGGCCGCAAGGCCACCCGCAACCACAAGCTGACCGCCGCCGAGAAGGAAGCGAACCGCCTGGTCAGCCGCGAACGCGCCGCCAACGAACACGGCTTCGCGAACCTCAAGAACTGGCGGATCCTGACCAAGCTCCGCACCGACACCCGGCAGGCCACCACGCTCCTGCGGGCCCTGCTCGTCCTGGCGAACAGCGAAGTACAGCGCTGACGGAGCGGGCGGATGATCTCGCCCCGACGATCATGCCACCTGTCAGCGTGAGGACCTCACCAACGCATCACACCAGCCCCACTGAACTGCGGAAACGAGCTTGGCGGAGGCTCACTGAGAACGACCTTCGCCTGCTGGGTTTGTCTGCGGCCGGGGCGCAGGCCCGTGCCGTGGGCGCCGAAGACGACGACGTGACGATCGCAGTCTGGCTCGGTCAGAGCTTCCGCGGTCTCCGGCTTCGTCGGGTGCTCACTGATGTCGGCGTGCGTTTCGACGACGCCGCGCACAGGGCACAGGGGGCACTGGTCCGACTCGTGGTCGTGTCTCTGCAGCCTCATGTCGAAATGAAGACTGGCCTTAGGGCGGCCGGAACCGTGATTGATGAAGGGGGTGTAGTCCTTCACGAAGCCGAGGCAGTGCTCGATGAGGTGGGTGTAGCCGAGAAAGCCGGACCACTGGGCAGCCGTGTCGTGTTGCAGCAGACGAGCATCCGGGTCTGGATGAACGTAGAGCAACCCCCAGGGCACGAACAGGTCTTCAGAAGTGACGGTGATCGTCTGCGGACCACTGCGCAGAGCGCGGGAAAGAGCCTCCTCCAGGCGTATCAGGCCGTCGTCAGCGCCACGGAACAGCAGTCGGTAGAGGGCTTGACCGGCCTGGGCGAGGTTTTTGACGACCGAGGCCAGGACCGCACGGGCCTCGTCGGCTCCTAGCGCCTCGTCGGGAAGGTCGTTATAGGTGTACTGACGTGCCGCATGTTCGTGCTGCACGACGTTCTGTAACCATGCGTCGTGCAGACGTGCCACGCTGGTGGCTATTTCGTCACGGCTGCGCCGCAGGACTCCGGTGAACTGTCCGTTGCCGTCATACGGCAAAGCGGAGCCGTAGGCGCTCACGCGGAAGGTTCCGTCATGTGCGTCGTCGAAGTTGAGAAATATGGAACGCTCCTGGAGTACTCCGGGAAGTGAGCGTGGAAGCGCCACCAGACCGTCGTACGCGTCTTCTGCCAGGGTGTACTCGAGGTCGACGTCAGGTGTCATGGTCAGCGGTCTGCACCGTCCCCAGCGGTTACCTCAAGAACCCGTTCAACGCGCTGGATCATCGCGCCGTCCGCTCTGCGCACGATGTCGATGCGTAAAGTCACAGGGGCTGTGGAACGAGGGGTGATCCCGAATTCCTCGGGTGGCGTTCCATGATCATCAGTGAGCCGCGTATGGATGATGGACCGATCGACCGCCGCGGTCCCAGCACCGATGCGTAACGTGATGTCCACAGGGGCTGTGTCGTCCTCCGGTGCGTTCCAGTCCGCGCCCTGTGGCTGGTAGTTGAATGTCACCGGCAGGCGCCGTCCCACCCGCAGTGGCAGCGAGCCTTCTGCCACCCGTAACCGGGCGCGGTGCCGTCTGTGCGCCGGGCGGCGCGAAGCCGGATCGTCATCGGTATCGGCGTGCTCCTGGGCAGAAGACGCGGCCACCGTTCCCTTTGCGGCCGATGGAGGACGACGCACCGTGCGAGGCCTGGAACGTCTGCTGGTAGGCAGGAAAGCTGGCACTTCCTCTGCCAGCCACAGGGGCTCATCGTCCAGGAGAGGATCATCCCCCATCGTGGAGAGCATCTCACTGGGATACGCCAGCAGGCTTTCTGCCGGGCTGTCATGCAACTGGCGCGTGAAGCGCTCCAGAGGGCCGGAGTCGTCGACGTACCGAATGGCAGCACCGGGGAAGTCGAAGAGCCACTCGAACGCGCCGCGTCTGTTCGGCTCCGGGGCCTGCTCGCGCGGCCGCACTGTGAGACCACTGTTCTCGTCGTAGAGATGCCAGGGCAGACTCCGCGTCGGCGGTCGTGACTGCGCTGCGGTGTTCATCCATTCGACAAAGATTCTGCTGAACCCAGGACGCCGCTGAGAGTACGCGTTGCGCCGAGTAAGAGGTGTCGCCGGTGCTGTTGCGTCGGACGAGCAGATGTCGAGCATGAGCACAACGCTCTCGGTGCGTGCCTTGCGGAGACTGTTCACCAGTGCGCTGGCCAGAACCGTTTCGTGGTCGCCTAGGGTCAGGGCAAGGTCGAGTCTGTGCCCAGAACTCTCTACTGTGCCATGGCCGGCGAAGTACACCAGGAGCATGTTCTGGCTACTCTCGACCATGTCCTCAATGGCGCTGGTGAGGCTCTCCCTTGAAAGCGGCGTGGTGAACAGTGACGTACTGTCGGGGGTGAACCCGCAGTGACTGTCCAGCAGAGCATGATAGATCTCGGCTACGTCAGACGCAGGCTCGTACGCCCAAGCGCCCGGCGCTGTAGCCGAGCGCAGGGCGCTGCCAGCCACAGCGAGGGCATACCGGGAAAGCATTTCGCGGTGCCGCGTAGAACTACGCCGAACCGGCAGACGATCTGACGGCATGTCTGCACGCAGAGTCACCACAGGGCGCTGGAAGCATTGCGCATTGCGGAGTGTCGGACGTAGGTAGCCGCTGCTGCGCAGTGATTTGGCAAGGAGCCGGTGCAAGGCAGGCAGGGCCATCGTCCCGCCGGCCGCACGGGGCAGAGAACCAAGAAGCGATGCCAGATGCTGAGTAAACACGGAGGGTGCTTGGCTGTTGACAGCGAACGCGAAGGGCGAGGCATCAATCGACGACAGAACGGCGATGCCCGCCCTGCCCAGCCGGTCGATCTCACGCCGCAGCGCACCGGGGCGAAGCGAGCTGCCCTCTACTTCGCGAGGTGCCAGGCAGGTATCCAGGACCAGCAGGCGATCCCGGCTGCCTGAACGCGTCATGGCCTGCACGAGATCACGGGCAGCCAACCACTCTGCTGAGGTACGCCCTGGGCCTGATGCCAGGGCCAGTTGCAGAGTCCCCTCCGCAGACAGTCGGCAGTGCCCTGTCCAGTACACAAACAGGCCGTCTCCGTCGGATACACCGCCCTCGACGCGGCCGAGAACGTCCTCCGTCGTCAAGGGAAGGACTCTGTGGCAGGTCTGTGGGTCAACCCCTCCAGCGTGCGGATCGGTCAACGCTTCCGCGAGGACCGAGGCATTGTTCCTGGTACCTGGAGGCAAAAACGCCGGATCATCAGCCTGCCCTCCCTGCACTAGGAAGTGCTGTGTCACATAAGGCGCCACCGCGTCCCCCTCGCCCCCGAGCACGTCGCCCTTTCAGCTTAGACGTAACTACCCGTAAACAGTGGCCAGTTATACACGGAGTGCATTCGCGCCCGAGGTTTGACCTCACGTAGCGTCAAAAGACCCCTCCGATGCCCCATCTCTGGCCAGGCGAGCACGGGCACCAAGTTCTCCCTCAGTGAGGGCGGTCGACGGCCTCTCCTACGACTCCGTGCGCATGGAACGGACCAGAAGCCGTCGTCGGTGCGGGGAATCCTCGGTCCGCGGGCCAACGGGACGCACCGCTCGGCTGCTTGCCGGGCGGCGGCGTCCGTCAGGCACCCTCGTCCTGTGCATGCTCGGAGTGCGCGACGAGGTACGCCCGGCCGGCTGGGGTGAGGCGGTACTGCCAGGCGCTGGCGTCCTCGATGTAGGCGTGCCCGCTAGGGCCGAGCCGGCGGGCCGCCACCCGCCCGATCTCAACCTTGGCGAGGGTCTGCCGAGGGGCGGCGGCCACCGCATCGAGTGCTGCCTGCAGCCACTCGGGCAGCAGCGACCGGTCTGGCACCTGCTCGGCGGACGCCGGTTGCAGGGCCCGTCCGGCGGCCCGCCCGGCGCGGGTCAGGCGGACCTGGATATGCCACACCTGGCCGGCAACACCGTCCTGCGCCACCCGTCGCAGCTCAATCAGCCCCCGCCGCTGCAGGGCGGCCAATGTGGCGCCGGCGCCCGCATCGAGCACATGACGCTGGCCCAACTGCTGCTGGACCGCAGTGGCCTCGGCAGCCGGATGGTCGACACCGTAGGTGATCCACCGCCACTGCTCGGCCGGCTGCCGCTCCCGGCCGGCATGCCAGCGGCGGGTCTGCGCGCTTTCGTTGTCCTGGTCGATTGTGAACAGCACGTCCAGATAGGCCTGCTGACGCGCGTTCAACCCCTCCGGGTGTCCGCCCGCTCCGCCTGGCTGCTCGCCGTGCGGCGTGGGCGGTGCGGGCGGCGGTGTCATGAGGATTCCGGCTGCTCGATCGTTTCGAGCTGGTGGGAGGGCAGCAGCGCGCTGCCGAGTTTGTAGGCCAGATGCAGTTCGATGGGCAGGGTCACCGGGTCGGCGAAGTGCGCAGCCGCGGAGCGGCGCTGATGAGCCAGAGCCGCCCAGGCCGCAGCCGAGTCGTCATTCTGTTTGACCGCCACGAGCAGTTCCAGCAGCTGCGGATTCCACACGTCCTTGCACACATCAACCTTCCACACGGTCTCCCTGGCACGGTTCTTGCCCCGATGCGGCTCCAGCCGGGAACCGCCCGGGCTGCCGGGCCCTGCGGTCTTGGGCTTGTCGGCGGTGGCGAAGAACAACCGGTCGTTGTCCGTGCTGGCCCACAGCCCGCCGCCCACCCCCACCCTGCCCTGCGGACCGGCCTTGCCGTAGGCGAAATGCTGCGCGCTCTCGTCACGGACGTTGGTGCGCAGCCGGATGTGCCGCAGCCCCTTGTACCGGTCGGCGTCGAGAGGCCGGTCGGCGTGGAACGCGAGCCGGTCGGCCACCAGTTTCGGATTGGTCAGCGCCGGGCATTCCGCACGGAGGTTCTGGGCCAGGGTGAACAGGGCGAGATCCCCGCCGTCACAGGAATCGGCCACGCAGTCGGCGAAGAAATCCTGGATCTCCGGCTTGTCGAACGTGCGCGGACGGTTCCACCCGGCCAGCTGGACAGAGGCCTGATGGTAGGTGAGCCAGCCGGAATGGGGCAGACGCACCAGGACGTTCGGACGGTCGGGCACGCTCGCCACGGCCAGGGGCATGACGGTCCTGAAGTCACCGGTGCGGCGTACCACCCACAGACCCAGGCACGCCACGTCGGTCAGCGGATGCTCCGTGGTGCCCTGTCGGGCTGGAGGCCTGATCAGGCCGCTCTGCCGGATCAGCAGGTCACCGACCGCCCTGCGGGTGCGCTCGCGCTGGCTCTTCACGCTCTCTTCCTCAGCGCCGTCTTCGTCTTCGGCGTCGCCGTCCGGCGCGGTCGCGGCAGGCGGCAGCAGGTTCTGGGTGACCGCCCCGCAGGTGGCCGCTCCGGCCCGCACGGTCATCTTCGGGTCATGGTCGAGGGAGGTGAATCCGTCGGCGCCACGCATCTCCACCAGCACGAAGCGGGACGTCACCCCCGGTTCGGGCTGCCCGAGATGCTTGCGCACCTGTACCTGGCGGCTGACGCCGGCGTCCTTGAGCCGGTCGCTGCGCCGTCTGATCTTCTCGTCCAGGTCGAGATCGTCGGCGATCGCGCCCACCGGCTCCACGCGCAGCAGCACCTCGAGTTCGGGCAGGGCGAAGGTCTTCCGCCACGCCTGCACCTGCTCGGGCTGGTCCGCCGCGTCCAGCGGCAGGTCCAGCGCGAGCGCGACGGCGTTCAGCGCCTCGTCGCGCATGGTGGTGGTGTCGCACCACAGGACGATCTCGATCCGGGGCCCGGCGGCCGTGGCGAGTGCGCTGCGGTCGATCCGCAGCAGCTCTTCCGCAGTCGGGCGTACGCGGGTGGGGACCGGCACGCGTACATGGGGCTCGTCCAGCGCCGCGAAGCCCTTCAGAGCGGGCACCAACTGGCTGAAGATGCGCCACTTGTCCTTGGCGGAGACGCCGTCACCGACGGCGTGTCCGGTGTTCTTGCCCAGCCCGGGCCGGTAGGGGACACCCGCGATGGGTTCCCGGGGGTGTCCTTCACCGTCCGTCCCGGGCTCCAGGAAGGCCAGCGGGTCGCCCGCCAGCTCGGCGGGATCGGGCAGGAAGCCGAACGAGCCCAGACGCTCCAGCGTGGGCACCAGATCATCAGCCCAGCCCATGAAGCCCTGCTTCTTGCCGGCCGGCCCGCGATGCCAGGCCATGGAAGCGAGCCCGAACGGGCTGCTGGCATCCGCCCAGGGGGAGGGGGAGAACAGGTGCACGCCGATGTTCCGTTTCGCATCGAACACGTTGTACCGGGCCCAGCGGCGCATCCCGACCCGCACGTGCAGCCGCGGCTGCACCGTCGCTTCCAGGCCCCTGGTCTGCACCGACAGCCGCAGCGTGTAGGACCAGGGATAACGCACCCCTCCCTTGCTCTCGTACACATACGGCGGCCAGGACACCAGCTCGGCCCCGTCCCGGGCCGCCGTACGCCGCCACCGGGTCGTGTGCACCACCCGGGCCGTCACTCCCTCCTCCTCGCTTTTCCCGGCAGCCTCCCCGTCCTCGTCCTCGGGGGCCTCCCCGTCCTCCTTGCCCTCTGCCGCTGGCTCCGATGCCGTCCCGCCGTGGACGACGTGCCAGTCCGTCAGGCACAGGTGCGTGGCCAGCGCGTGCGGCACCAGGGTGTAGTCGGAGCTCTCCGGATCGGCGCCCGGCCCCAAGTCGAGGGTCTTGCGCGTGAACGTCAGGTCTTCGCCGCGGAAGGTCTCCAGGACGGCGGCCAAGGCGGTGAGATCGATGACCGGGGGACGCCCACGGCGCTGCGCCAACTGGTTGCGGTGCGTCGCGGCCGCCACCAGCCCGCCCTTGACGAACTCCACCAGCAGGGCGCGGTCCGGTGCCTTCTCGTCCGCGCCCGCCGCCCAGGCCAGCCACATCTCACCCCGCCGCGCGCGGGCGTCGTGGGTCAGCACCTGCGGCATCAGCGCGGCGATCGCGCCGTTGACCGCCCACAGGGGAATACCCCGCTTCTCCTCCTCGCTCTCACCCTCCGCGGTGGCGGGACGAAAGACCTTTTCCCGCAGAGGCTGCGCCCACGTTGCGGGAAACTCGCACGTCCAGTACCGCGCCAGACGGTGGTCGGCGAAAGACTCAAGGACGAGAGAGAGGGGCTGCAGAAAGTCATAGCGCACGGTGTTGCTCCACCAGGGTGTGCAGGGACTGACGAAGGGGCCGGTACAGCGGTGAGGCGATCGCCTCGTCCGGCCCGTCGAGGGCTTCGTCGAGGGCGTCGAGCATGCCGACGAGCATGCTGTCCTCGTGTTTGGGGTCGAAGGCGGCGTCGCAGAAGTACACGCGGGCTGTTGCCCCGCCGCGCAGCATCCGGCCGATGATCTGGTCCAGCGGGACGATGTTCGTCCAGTCCATGGCACGCCGCTGCGCCGAGTGCGCGCCGGTGGCCCGGTACTGCAGGGTGCCCTCCAGCAGGTCGAGCCAGGTGCGGCGGGCCAGCTCGCGGAACATCCTCGCCCGCTCGCCCAGCGCCGTGTCGGGGCCGGCCGAGGGGACGGCGCGGCGGATCTCCTGAACGGCCCACCGGTTCATCGTCTGCACGTGATAGCTGAGGTCTTCGGGGTGCAGGTGCGGGCGGACCAGATAGAACGCCGCCCCCAGCGCGGCGATGTGGTCGTCGTTGAGGATGTTGTGGCCGCGTTCGATAGCAAGTTGGGGCGCGATGAGGATCCAGGCGTCCTGCTGCTTGGCCATCGCGTGGACGTTGCCGCGGGCGATGGTCCGCCCGCTCCAATGATGGCTGCCGGAGTCGTCGTCGGGCACCATCTGCAGAACCTGATCCGCCCATTCGGGCCGCATCCTGATCAGGTGCCGCAGCACCTCCTCGGCCTCCCGGTAGCTGCCCACCAGCAGCAGGACCCGCTGCCGCCCCTCGGGCAGCTCGTCGCGGATCTCCTCCAGGCGGCTCCTGCGCGGTCCGCGCAGGCCCGGCTGCTGTCGGCACAACCCCGCCAGCAGTTCCCGCAACGCCTCCAGACGGTCCTGGCCCTGCTTGCCCGACACGGTCACCGCGTACGCGGCCCCACCGGAGGACTGCATCTTGACCGGCAGGTACGTGAGCGTGATCCGCTGGTGCAGGGGCACCCGGTCGCCGGTGCGGGAGGCCAGGATGCCCGCGACGGGGACCTGCACGTCGTAGCGCGGAGAGTTTCCCGCCCAGCTGGTGGCCGACAACAGCAGGCACGCCGGTCCCGCATCCTCCCCGTCGGCCGTGTCGGCCCGGTACAGGTGCGGGAGGTTGAGCAGCAGCCAGCGGCCGATGCCCGAGCAGCGGAAGAACGACAGGGTGCCGATCTGCTCCAGCTCCCCCTCGTGCTCCCGGTACTGGAAACCCAGCAGATTGCCCATGGGGGACTCCGGCACCAGCGGCAGGTACTCCGCGGGCGGACGGTGCACGAGGCTCGATCCCATGGCCTCCAGGCCGGTCTCCATCTCCACTTCCCAGCAGGCGCGGGTCAGCAGGGCGAGCTTCCCCGCCAGCAGCGCGACGACCATGGTGACCTGGAACCGCACGGCCAGCCGTTCCAGCGCCTGCTCCCCGGTGAGCACGACATCGTCCTGCCCGCGCAGCCACTCCACGAGGTCCTGGGTGACCAGGCCGGGCGGCTGGTAGCCGCGTGCGGTCAGATCACGTAGGAACGCAACGGACGCATCCGGCCCTTCGTAGCGGCCCGCCGGGGCGTCGAGCCACTGGGCGAAGACGGCCAGCCACCGCGCGCGGCACTCCTCGTCCGAGTCCCATGCCGCCGGCCGCTCCCGCCGCAGGGTGCCGCTCTTCCGCACCGGACGCGGGCGGCGGGCGATCTCACCGGCCAGTCCCACCGCCAGACGCCACTCGTTGAAGTAGCCCTGGCCGAGCCATTCCCGCACGTGGCCGTGTTCGGCCAGCAGATTGCGCAGGTGAGTCACCAGCAGTCCTGCCGTGCTGATGTCGAGGGACCAGTCCCGCACCGGTTCGCTGAACAGGTGCTGGCCGCGGGTGTGGCGCATGTGCCGCTCGAACAGCGGCCGTACCTCGTCCAGCCAGGCGTCCTCGCCCGGCCCGGCCAGCGACTGTGAGGGGCTGAACGCCTGGTCCCATTGGATCTGCACCCGGTCGGCCTCGTCCACGACGAACGCGTCGCTGCGCTGCCAGGCCAGCTCCAGGTACCGCAGGTCGTGCTGCGACAACTGTTCGGGCACCCGGCAGTGCATCAGGCTGGCGGGGGTGGCCACCCACACGGCGGCGTCCACCAGCTCCCGCGCGGCCTCGTGCCGCCCGCACACCGGCAGCAGCGAACAGCCGACAGCCGCCTCCCGCTGCTGCTGGTCCGGCCCTTCGCCGCTCCACGGCCGCAGCCGGTGCGCACAGGGGGCGTCCTTCAGCGCCAGCGGCTCGGTCAGCTCGGCCAGGCCCTGCAGGACACACTCGGTGGAGATCCACCGCAGCCGGGGGTCCTCCAGCAGCGCCAGGCCCCGGGCGTGCGCGTCCACCGGCCGGTGGACCTGCTGCAGGTGCCGGCCGCGGTTGGCCGCTCCCAGGATCGGCGCCGCCCTCACCCCGTACCGGCACAGCGCGGTGACCATGTCGAGAACGGACACGACATCCCCGAGGACCACCGTCAGCGTGTGCCGGCGGTGCGGCTCGGCACACGCCCACACCGCCGCGACCGTGATCAGCGTGGTCTTGCCGACGGCCGGCATGCCCACCACGTGCATCACGTCCGCCAGCGCCAGCTTCTTCGACTTCCGCAGTCGGCCGTCGCTCTGACGCACCAGCAGATACAGGTCGTCGATCCGCCCGCGCCAGTTGCTGCGCAGCCCCAGCTGCGCGTCCACCGCGTCCATCAGGTCGGCGGTCGCCGTCAGCGCCGACCAGCGCAAGGTCACCTGCTTGCGCCGCCGTCCCGCACGATGCCGCCGCGCGGGGGAGGGACTCATCCCATCCGGGACCACCACACTGGCGTCCCCGCGCCCCATGCGGTAGCGCACCCCCTCCTCGGCCAGCCGCACCCGCTGCTCTCGGTGGGCCGGCAGCGCCGCCAACGCCTGCGCGTACACCTGTTCCCGGTCGGATGCGACCGACAACGACTGCCGCCGCTCGGGAGGCCGTGAGGGGTCTTTCACTTCGAACATCCGCAGCAGCTCCGGCAGCGCCTGATACGCCTGGAGGGCCTTGCCCCACTCGCTCGGGCTCTTCAGCTCGCCTACCAGCCACCGCAGCGACGATGACGCCGGCACCGCCCGCTGCCGACGCGTACGGAAGTCGTAGCCGCCCATCAACGCCCAGGCATCTGAGGCCGCCGCCTTATCGGCCCACGACTCCAGCGCGAACAGCCCGAGTTCCACCGACGCCACCAGCCGCGCATCCACGCGGCCCAGGCCGTTGCTCTTGGCCGCCCGCCGCAGCTTCTGCCCCAACGGTTTGTACCAGCCACTGCGATCACGGGCCACAGACGACCTCCCCAGCCGTACCCAGATCGGGGCAGGACGCCACTAGATCGTCGTCGCAGACCACTTCGATCTGGGGCTGCGCCTTCAGCGCCTCGCTGCGCTGCGCGAGGATCCTCATGTAGCTGCGGTTGGCTCGCAGCCGGTCGCGCGGAACGACCAGATACCCCTTGCGATACGCATGGGGGTCACCGGCACCCCAGTTCGGGAACGTCTTGATCCGGCGGGCCAGCAGGTAGGGACTGTGCCAGTCCTTCACGTCCACCCCGATGCTGTGGCCGCCGGGCCATACGGCCACCAGGTCCAGCGCGTCCAGCTTCGGATACAGCACCACCCGTGCTCCCCGCGCCGCCAGCCGCCGTGCGAGATCCAGCTCCGGCCGCCCCGGCAGCGCCACGAACCTCACCAGCTCCGGCTCCAGCCGCCTAGCGCCGCGCGCCTGCACCCGGTCCGGCTCCGGGAGGTCGTGCCGCTGAGCGCACCGCCACACCCGGCACCGCACCCGGCCGTCCGCCCGCGGGACGATCCACTGCCCGCATCCGCCGCACACCGCCACACGCCCGCCGGCCGACGCCTCCGCCGTCACCGGCCCGTAGGACTCCTCCATCCAGGTCGCCCACTGCGGAACATCCAGCACCGCGTTCTTCGCCACCAGGAACTCCTCGGGCCCCAGCACCGCATGCTCGGTGACGAACAGCCGCCACTGCGCATACAACTCCGGCCGCCCCAGCAGGGCCGCCGTGTCCTTGATGTGCTTGACCAGCGCACTCTCGTGGACCTCGGACACCACGTCCCTGGCCGCGACCGCCCACTCCAGACAGAACTCGCTCGGCTCCCCGCCGATCAGGAGCCGCTCCCCGCCCACCTGCGCATCTGGATCGAATTCCAGGGGCCAGGAGTCCAACGGCCGTTCGGCGCACCACACGCCCACCAGATCGGCCACGCCCACGGGAGGGGAGCTGCCTGCCCGCACGCACAAGGCGGCCAGCCGGTCCAGCCCCAGCTGCAGACTCCTGTCATAGGGGTGCTGAAGCCGGCGCACCCCTGCCCAGCCGCGCATTCCTACCAGTCCTGACGCCACCAGGCTCAGGACAACCTCGCCAGCACGGACCGCACTGGCCCGCCCGGAGTACACCGGGCCGAACTGTGTCAGACTCACCCGCCACACGTTAAAGGCCCCCACTGACAGTCACCGCGCAACTCATCAGTAACCCCCAGCGAGCAGCGACAACACCGAACGCACCCGCCCCGGTGGACCCCGTGCGGAAAGTCCCGTGGGTTGACGAAGAGAAATGCGTGCCCTCTTCCGCGTCCTCCTGCGGCACAAGAGCGGCCTGCCGCTGACCACCTACAACAAGGGCCGACTCCACCTCACGGACAGGCGTGCGACCGCCTCGCCCAGGAAGCCCGCATGCCCAAGCCATGAGAGCTCGTCCGCAAGGCCGGTGACATGCCACAGGCGAAGGCCCGCCGTCTCAGTCGCTCGGCCGGAGCAAGACGGCGGGGCTCTCCCAGACGCGTAGATGTCCCGTACCTACTAAACACCAACGCCACGCCACTCTGCAGGCACCAGCGAACTGTTCAACGACGCTGCCACCAGGGGCGTTTAGTCCGGAACATGTGAACTTATCCACGCTCCCCAGGCCTTGGATGAATCGTGTGACCAGTCCCACACTGCGAAGTGTCATCCTCACGGGGCTTTCCGCCGCAGTCCTTGGCCGGAGCACGGTGAAAGGCCCTCTCAGACACGGGAGTTCACGCCATGCATCATTCGCTGCGTCTGCCCACAGGCCGTTGCCGTCAGCCACTCTGTGGCGCGCTGGTCCCACGTCACGGCCAAGCGATCGTCCTGGTGGTCATCCTCCTGTTGACGGTCACAGTGTGTATCGCCGCGCCGAACCCTGCAGTTGCGGCCAGTACCGCAGCCGTTGTCCAAGCGGGAGCCGCCTTGTGGATGGCCTTGCGTCGCCCCAGTGCCTCGACGGCCGACAGCTGATGCCAACGTCAGCATCGCCGGCTCCCCGCCCTCCGGGCGGTGAGCCGGCGCACGGCATCCAGAACATCGTGCAGTGTGTGGAGCGTGCCCAGGCGGGCGATGGCGTGGCGTTCGCTCAGCTCTACGCCGCCTACTGCGACACGGTGTACCGGTACGTCTACTACCGGGTCGGGGGCAAGCCAACCGCTGAGGACCTGACCAGCGAAGTGTTCGTCCGCGCGTACGCGCGCTTGGATACGTTCACCTGGCGGGGGCGGGATTTCGGGGCCTGGTTGGTCACCATTGCCCGCAATCTTGTGGCCGACCACTTCGCCTCAGCGCGCTTCAGACTGGAGGTGACGACCGGCGAGCTCTTGGACGGCAACGAGGTCGAGCGGAGCTCCGAAGACATGGCCGTCGAAGCCTTGCGCGACCGCGGACTGGCCGAAGCGCTCAGCAGGCTTCCCCTTCGCATGCGGCAGGTCACGTGGCTGTGGACACTCGGCGTGCCGACGGCCCATATCGCGCAGCAGCTGGGCATCAGCCCCAGCACGGTCCGGGTCCACCTCTTCCAAGCGCGTCAGCGCCTTGCCGCTGACCCTCTCGTAGTCCAGATCGCCGGCCCCGCAAGATCCTGACCACGCTGCCCCCTTCAACGTGCCGGCCTACAACTCGGATGCCTGCCTCGCCTCATCAGCGACCCGGAACCCAGGCACATGACACGCTGATGGCACCGAGGACTCAGCTGCCGACGGCCGATCTCCCCCGGGAGCCGGCCGGGCCGCCGAAGTCCCTTCGGAATCGGCGAACTCACGGGACATCGCCATGCGCGTCAGGAGCAGCCGCAGCCGGTCGGCCCGCCCCGGCTCCCACGCCGGAAGCAGTGCCCCCGACGCCGGGTCGAGCTGGCCGCGCCACTGCGCGACGCGGTCTCGCACCGATGTCTGCCACCCGTCCCAATCGGCTCCCGGCCGGCTGCTGACCACCGACAGCCGCAACGGGCACCCCCGCGCCTGCAGCCGGCGCGTCAGAGCCGACACCTGATCCTCCGTCCAGGCCAGCACCCGCCGACCCTCCAGCGCGCGCTCCAGCACCGCCACCCCCTCACGCGGCGCGCACGCACCCACCGGAACCCCGCAGCCGCGTGCCCCGGCGAACCGCACCACGATGTCGACCAGGCAGCTGCCCTTCCCGTCAACCGCCGTCACCCGGGTCGCCGCCCAGGGCGTGCCCGCCCCGACGCAGTCAGGCCCCTCCACCCCCACCCACACACCACCGCGAGCCGGGGGTCATCCAGCAACCCTTGTGCCCACCGGGCCAATTGCCCACGCCGCTCACCCAACGACGCCTGGAAAGCGGCCACTTCCCGCATCCGCCGGCACATCGGGCACAACCCCCGCCCGTCGCGGGCGACGAGGGGACGGTCGCAACAGGCATTACACCCCTCGCACACATGCGTCTCCTGCGTACGCCGGCCTGCCGCGACCTCCAGCTGTCGCGCGGACGCGGCAGTCGGTCGGCTGGCCTCCACCCGGTACAGCGCCACCACTGCGCGACGCCCGCCGCGGTAGGTGCGCACATGGGCCCCCGCCCGGCCGACCGGCTCCCGGGGGAGATCAGCCGTCAGCAGCTGAGTCCTCGAGGCCATGAACCACGGCACCTGCTCCCAGTCCTCGTACCGCACCGTCATGCCCAACCCTCCAAATATTCACAATCCGTGATGGCCCGGCTGGGAGTGAAGGTATCCCTCAATGAGAGCTGAAGCAACTGTGTGATGTTGGCGCTGAGCAGCGCTTTTAAAGTTTGAAAACTAAGAATCTGCCTCTTGCTGGCAGATCCCCCACTCCAGCCCCGCCCGCAGAAAATCACCCACCGTCACAACCTGATCCGCCAATCGCTCGTACTCAGCCAACCTCTCCTGCGCACCCCGATCTCGCCCCGCCCGGGAGACCACAACTCCCGGATGCCGATCCCGCCAGTCCCGCAACGCGGCCACCGCCCCGCCCGAGACCGACCAGCACCCCGCCGACACCTGACGTGCCGTCACCACAGGAAGCCGAAACGACACAGCCTCCGGATACCCGCCGTCCCGAGCCCCCGGCCACCGCCCCATCTGCCCCGCTCCGTCCTCGACATCCGGCCACTCCCTCAGCCACTGGCGCACCGCCAACTCGTGACGCACCCCGTACAAGGCCAACGAGTCAACCGTGTCCAGCAGCCAACCCCCCTCACGCAACCGCGCCACCTCCGCGCGGCGCCCCGCCCGCACCGCCTCGGCCTCACGTCGGGGCAGACCCGCAACACTCCACCGGGCATCACGCATCAGCTCCCGCCGCCGCGCGCGATGACGCGCCACCACCGCCTCCAGGCGGGACCTCGTCCCCCGGGGCACCTTCACCGTCATCGACGTCAAACCCTCGTCAGCCACATCCCCACACCTACAGCAACACGGCCCCGACACGCCGACTCCACAGCGAACCCGCGTCACGCGTGCCGGGCCCCTCGACCACAAGCCGCCAGCGCATCGCCCCTGGGGCCGTCACGACCTCGCATAGGGTCACACTGATAAAAAGCCAGTGAAATCCTTCCGAGAATTCATACTTAGAGTAAGTTAAACGACTCGCAAATGCGAGGTCGGACGAATGTGACTCGCTCATAATTGGGCCGGAAGACGCCCCTGAATAATCCGCTGCGTGGCTGAAGCGACCGGCGGAACCGGCGGGGCCCCGCCGCCGGATGTCACGGCCCGCATCGAAGATGACGACCGCACGGTCCGTTGCCGTGATCCGGACCGTGCGACAGGGGGACTCAGCGAGAAAGGCCGTGGCCTGACTGGTGGATGACACCTCATCTGCTACCCGTCATCCCCTACGGCTTGACCGAGCACGAACGGAGCCCGGGCGGCGCCGTCACCCTCCCCGCCGGCTTTGGAGCCGCCGGCCCGGATCAGGACCTGGGCAGCGGCAGGCTTGGCGGGTGCGGGTGCGGGTGCGGGTGCGGGTGCGGGTGCGGGTGCGGGTGCGGGTGCGGGTGCGGGTGCGCAGATGCTGCTCGCCGTCGTAGATGCGCAGCGTGAACGTCTCCGGCTCGGGCCGGTCCGCCTCGCCATACGCGGACAGCACCCGCTCGACTCGCTCCCACCGCCGCCCCAGCGCACCTCCCACCGGCCTTCGACGAGAGCGAGCGCGGCCGCAGAGCCGGTCGCCACATCGACCAGATACACGGCGCCATCGACGGTCGTCATCTGCGCAACCGGCACAGCGCACTGACGGAACCCTGGTCGACACCTGAGCTGAGTCGGAGACTCGTCGGCAGTATGCGGCGGCTTTGCCGAGGATCTCGTCGGCGGTCCTCGTGCAGACGTTGTCGTTCCAGTCGGCGAGCCAGTCGCGGACGGCGCGTTCTAGGGCTTGGACGGAACGGTGGATACCTCGTCTCCGTTATGGGTGCGGGCAGGGAGGCGGTCGAAAGCGAGCCGTACAGGGTCCTGCGCCGGGGTGCCTCGACTTCAGGAAAGAGGTGCGGCAGGGCTTGGTTGAGGCCGGTTCGAGGACTGTAGTTCAGTGCCTTGACCGCACGTCGATCAGCTCGGTGACGGTGGGACGGGGCCCTTTCGTCCAGCTGTCCTCGATGGCCTGAGTGACCGTTGAGATGGTGTCCTTCGCCCAGGCTCTTGCGCTGGTGGCAAGGACGATCTCGTTGGCGCTGAGGAGCTGTGCCGCGTGGACGAGCCGGGCCGCCGCCTCCCGGGTGCCTTTCCTGGCTTTGAGGGTGTTGTTGGACTTTGCCTCGCCGATGACGATTCGTCCGTCGATGATCAGGCAGAGATCGAGTTCGATGGCACCCTCGGCGTCAGTGATCTTCAGTTCGGGTGACCACAACACCGACATCGTGTTCTGCTGGAGTAGCCGGGTGGCCAGCAGGGGGACGTCACCATTCTGTAGAAGGAGGTCCCGCACCACCTGGTCGAGGGAGTAGTACCAGTGGGGTTCTGGATCGTTGCTGTACCAGCGGCCGCGGACCAGTGGGCTGGTGTGACCGCATGCTTCGCAGTCGAAGGCTGCCCCGACCTGTTCGATGCGGTAGAAGGCTTCGAAGCGGCACCGGGCGCAGTTGAGGATCAGGCCGCGGCGCAGGACGTTTGTGGTCAGCAGCCGATCCACGAGGTCGCGGGCGGGGCCGAACGTGCTGTCCCCAAGGGTCTTTTCGATGTCTTCCAGTGCGACGTAGCCGATGCCGCGGATGGCGTAGCCGGCCCCGTAGTCACCGTCCCGTTTCTTCCCGGTAGGGAGGAAGGAGTCGAGCACTTTGCGTGCCGGTCCGCGCAGGTCTGCCGCAAGAGCCTCGGGCGAGCCCCACATCTCCGCTGCGATGGCGGCGCGTAGGCCTGCGTCAGAGCGTTCCACGGTGGCGTCGTGCGCGCGGGCGAGTTCTTCAAACACGCGGTCTGCGGAAGGGAAATGGAGCAGAGGACGAGTGTGTCTGTCTTCTGGTGTGGCGAATCCCATGTTCGCGGAGATGAACGAGACCGAGTGCCGGGCCGTTCGCGCGATGGTCTCGGGGAACCCATTCGTCTCCTGAACAAGACATGAGCCGGGGAGGGCAGCATGTGCGGGGAGGTTGTGGTCGGGAAGCCATACGTCGACGTACCAGTGCAGGTCTGCCCCGAGATGGGCTGCGGCTTGCGGTTCGGGCAGCTGAAGTGACGTAAGAAGTGAAGTGCTTCCGTTTTCGCGGCTGGTCGGGACTCTCTGGGAAATCCGGCGCGCCTCCGGGTCGGCGAGAAGAGCGATGCCCTGGTATCCAGCGAGAGCCGCAGGGGTGACAGCTTCAGCTTTCCGGACGTTGAAGGGCACCTGTGGCCCGTCGCCGACACGCATGGTCATGCCAGTGAACGGAGCATTCAGCTCAGTTGCCAGGTTCTGCAGATCCTCGGGGGAGAGACTGACGCTGGTCAGAAGGATGGGCGGCCTGTGCTGGTCTCCCACAGAGTAAAAGGACCACAGGGCGCCTCTGACCGCTCGGACGAGCGGATGGTTGTTCGCGAGCAGGCGGGAGGGCATCCACACCGACTGCTGGTAGAGGCGGTCACACAACTGAGCCAGGGCGTGGTCGTCGGCGGTGTCGCCCACGACCCAGACGATGGGCGAGGACGTGTCGATGCGGGTCAGCCGCTTGGTCCAGGCTTCGGAGCGGGTGAAGGGGACGCATGCCATGAACTCGTCGGCTGTCAGGGTGTCCGACGGGCCGCCACCGGTCGCAGAGCGGTAGCGGCTTGCCAGCCTCCAGCCCGTTGCGGGCCGACCGGTGATGGCCAGATGTACGAGTGCCGGCAGGTCCTCTTCCTCCACCGGCAGCTCCACGATGTCAAGCGCGTCCCGGGCGTGCGGGTGCACGGCGCCGATGCGGGACTCCACCATCAGCGCGAGAGCAGGATCCACGCCAGCCAGGTCGAGCGTGAGCAGAGGCTTGCCCGGCAGTGTGGGAACGGTCGCCAGCCTTCCCCGCGACGTTCCGCCGTGTTCCACGTGCAGGACGTCTCCCGCTTCGAACCGCTGCTGCGCATGGCGCACCACGCTTTTGAAGGGAGTGCACCAGTCGTTGACCTGAGCGGCAAGCCCTTCCGCTCCCGGGGCCGGAAGCGGCATCGGGCTCAGGCGCTGCCACACCGTGTCGGTGTCCTCGTCCTGCCCTCCGAACCGGGCGACCATCGTGTCGACCACCGACGGATCCACGACCGCCAAGTCGCTCAGCGCCAGCTGCAGCAGTGCGATGTGGTCGGGATCGTGCAGACGCAGTAACGGCAGCAGGACATCGGCCACCGTTGCCTGGGCGGACGGCATGCCGTGCACCGGCAGCACGACGGCGGCTGCTCCGCCCCAGACCCGGGAGGCGGCGGCCACCGCGCCACGCGCCATCGGGATCCAGCTGTCCAGGGTGTAGTAGGCCAAGGCGAGCCGCGGCGCCCGCAGCCGGACATTGACCGGTCGGTATTGCGTCGTTGCCACTGCCTCTCCGTTCATGAGCCCGTCAGGTAGATCCTTCCGCAGACGCTGAGCAACGGGACGATGTTTGGATTTCTCGGCAGCGAACCGCTTGACGTACTCCACTCACGTCGGCTGCGGGGGCCACATCAGGCAATGCCCTGAACCCTGACCCGGCGACGGACGGGGCCGCGTGGCTCTCGTTGCCTCGCCAACAGGCAGGGTCCGGCACGCATGCGGCTTGCCGGGCAGTGGTCAGTTGTCGTCCCGTGCCGGAGGCGTGAGCGGGATGGCGTCAGCCGGGCGGACCAGAACCACGGTGCGGCGGGCCCGGGTAATTGCCACCCGCAGCAGGCGTCGCGCCTCGTCCGTGCGTTTGGCGTCCCACTCTGCGTCGAGGAGCCGGGAACTGTAGGTTCCCTCGACGATGACGACGCCGTCGAATTCCTTGCCCTTCGAACGGTGGATGCTCATCAGGCTGACGTCTGCGGCTTCCTGCTGGGATCCGGTGAGGTACTCCTGGCCCAGGGCACGTCTGATCGCGGCGGCCGCGTCGGCGTAGGAGGTGGCGTCCCAGGCCCCGGCAAGCGTCCAGGCGAGCAGATCGGTCGCTTTGAGCAGGCGCAGCATCCGGACCTGCTTGAACAACTCGTCCAGTTCCGCGGCCCCGGTCAGCAGGGCGCGGGCTTTTTGCCAGTCGGATACGGGCTGTCCGCTGAGCCGGACGCCGGAGTCGTAGGCGTCGGCGAGTATTTTGGCGGTTTTCGCCCTGACGGTCTTTCCGTCGCGGACGGCGGTGATGGCGTTGTCGAGGGTCCGCACTGTGGCCCGGGCGCCGAGGGTGCCGTTGCTGTACTTGATGCGGTAGTAGTCGCCGACGGCCTGCAGCGTGCGGGTGAGGGCCTCTGCGCGGGTCAGGCCCGGCCATTCGAGGACGGACGCGACGACGTAGCCGGCAGC
This sequence comes from Streptomyces sp. MNU76, assembly GCF_020982545.1. GTDB lineage: Bacteria > Actinomycetota > Actinomycetes > Streptomycetales > Streptomycetaceae > Streptomyces. The sequence goes on from NZ_JAJKLK010000030.1 coordinate 366,463, forward strand.
GGCTGAGAGCTCGGCGTCGAACACGAGGTCGTGCTCGACAGCGGGCAGCGCGTGCTCCCCGAGCCTGCCGGCGGTGGCGATCTTGTCCGAGATCCGGCCCAGGAAGGCGTTCTCCCTGGCGAGCACCGCGATCGTGGGCTGCCGACCCAGCTCCTCGGCAAGGTAGCGGCGCAGCGCGGTGACCGCGTAGTGGGCGTACGTTTCGACGGGCGGGCTGCCGTACGCGGTCGGGTAACGGATGCGTTTGACGGCGTCCGGCAGAGTTTGGGCGGTGTTGCGCAGGACGGCGTTGGCGTAGTCGAGCAGGCCGCCCGAGGGACTGCGGTGGTTGTCGCCCGACAGGTCGAAGCGCCGCGGCTGCAGATACTCGACCGCGTAGTGGATGCGTCGGGCATCCACGCCGGGGACGTAGTCGTAGATCCGCTGGTCCGGATCGGCCAGGCAGATCACCCTCGAGTTCGCGCTGAACATCTTCACCGCCCGCCACTGGTCGGTGCTGGTGTCCTGGAACTCGTCGACGATGACGGTCGGATACATGTCCGCGTATAGGTTGCGGACGGCCCTGCTCTTCTCCATCAGGGTGGCGGCCGCGGGGGCGAGCTCGTCGAAGACATACCGGCCCTGGCCGGCCAGCCGGCGACGCTCCTCGGGCCAGTCGCCGTCGAAGTCGGCACGCAGGCGCTTCTCCCGGTCGGGAGTGATGAACGCGGCCGGCACTCCGGTGAGTAGACGTCCGTGGCTGCGCACGAGGTCCATGAAGAAGGCGTGGAAGGTACGGATTTCCAGCAGGTCCTGGGCGCGCTGCGGCAGGACGGCGTTCATGCGCTCGCTGATCTGCAGGACTGCGGCCCGCGAGAAACTCAGGAAGAGCACCCGTTGGCCCGGCTCGAGAGCGTCCAGGTATTCCTTTGTGGCCAGCAGGGCGATGGTGGTCTTGCCGCTGCCGGGCCCGCCCTCGATGAGGAGATGTCCTGGTGTGCGGAGGATCTCCAGGCGCTTGTCGTCAAGCAGCATCCGTTGCACGGCCACCTCCGTCCTGGCTCGGCTCCTTGGCCTCGGGCTCGTCGGCCGACGAGGACGCGCGCAGGTCGAGGTCGATGTCGAGGAGGAAGTCCGCAAGGCTCGCCGGCAGGTCGGCCCGGTGCTGGCACAGGCCGACCAGCAGCGCTGCGTAGTCGGGCTTGCGCTTGGTCAGCACCGCGCGGGTCAGTTTCCGGACCGTCTCGTCGGTGTCCTCGGTGCCGAGCGCACCGGCCTCCCGAGGGTAGTCCGGCCGCCCCGCCGCCTCGCCGAGGAACCGGCGCTGGATCGGCACCGGAACCTCTGCGGCCAGCAGCGCCTCCACCCCGCTGTAGGCGATGGGCCGGTAGAGGGTGAAGTCGCCGGTCTTCGCGGCGAGTTCGTCGGCGAACGGTTTGTCGGGGGTGTCGTGGATGCCGTAGACGCGTTTGCCCATCGCCTTGAACAAAGGTGCGAAGAGCGGCACGGACACATCGTTGCCTGCGTCGAAGACACTGACGCCGGCGAGGTCGATGTGCAGGTAGTCCTTCAGCGACGAGTCCTCGGCCTGGTCCAGGACGTCAGAGATGACGGGCATCAGCGCAGCCTCCGTGGCGCCCTCCACGACGAGGACTGCCCGGGCCAGGACCGCCTCGGCGAACTGCCTCCGGTTCTGCGTGTACCGCTTGGGCTTGAATCCGTCGGGGAGGGTGATGCCCGCGCTGGTCATCGCACCCTCCGCGGTGCGGTCCAGGACGACGATCCGGTCCGGAGAGAACCGCTCGATCACATACGGCGAGTGGGACGTCACGATCACCTGCCCCATGTTGCGGACCACGTGATCGACCAGGCGGCGCTGCGCGTGCGGGGGCAGCGCGATCTCCGGCTCCTCCATCGCGAAGATGACGGACTTCTCGCCCTTCAACTCCGCGATATAGGTGAGCAGGGCAAAGACCAGCAAGTTCAACGACCCGGTGCTCAGGCGGTTGAACGGGACGCCATGGGTTCCCGGCTGGGTGGCGATGAACAGACGCAGCACCTCGCGCAGATGCTCACGCGTCAGCTCCGAGACACGCGTGTCCACCGGATCGTCCGCCGAGGCCAGCGCGAGGAACTTCGCCACGCGGTCCCGCACCTCGCTCTGGATCTTGACGAAGCCCGAGCCGCCCGTGGCCACGGCAACCGACGCCACATCGGCCAGAGCCTTCTCCCACAACGGCCCCTGCGCCGTCTCCGCCTCCAAGCGCACGATCGTGTCCAGCAGCGATCCCCGCTGAAACGTCAACGCCCGGTTCCCCGTGCGGTTGGGCCGCAGATACAGAAAGCCGCACAGCCGCTTGTCGTCCCGCTTGAACGGGACCAGACCGGCTCCCAGCCCGGTCAGCTCCCCGAAAAGATCATCGGCTTCACGCGTCGGGTGAGCAAAGAACGTCCCCCCGACAAAATCATCCTCCTCGGGATCGAAGCGTCCCAGGAACACCACCGGCAGAGCCCACTCGCCGGTTTCGGCGTCCGCCACCGCCGCAGGAACGGTATCCATGAAGTCCTGCACACGCTCGTCCCACCGCCTCAGATGAGGACCGAACCGGCGCTGCGCCTCGGCAGACAGATCAGTCAGCACCGCCTCGATGCGGACCTCGGGGAGTTCTCCCTGGACCTCCTGGTAGCGCGCCGCATAGAAGTCGAACTCGTCGATGACGGGCCGACGCAGCATGCGCTCAGGCCCTAGGGTGCGTTTCAGAAGTGGATCTTGATGTGTCAAGATCCACTTTGTGGGACGGCATGATCTGACGAATGCGCAGTGGGCGAAGCTGGAGCCCTTGCTCCCGGTCGGCAAGAAGCCTGGCCGGCCACCGGTGCACACCAAGCGGCAGTTGATAGACGGCATACGCTGGCGCACCCGCGCAGGTGCTCCGTGGCGGGACGTGCCCGAGCGGTACGGCCCGTGGGAAACGGTCTACGGCCTGTTCCGGCGCTGGCAGCGGGACGGCACCTGGCACCGCATCTTCGAGCAGCTCCAGGCCCGGGCCGACGCCGAGGGACTGATCACCTGGGACGTCTCGGTGGACTCGACCATCGCCCGCGCCCACCAGCATGCGGCCGGTGCCCGCAAAAAGGGGATCTGCAGATCGAGCCGCCAGGCGGTGTGTTCACCGAGCCCGACGACCACGGGCTCGGACGGTCCCGGGGCGGGCTGACCACCAAGTTGCACCTGGCGGTCGAGCAGGCCCAGAAGCCGATGGCCCTGGTCATCACGGCCGGCCAGCGCGGGGACTCCCCACAGTTCCAGGTGGTCCTGGGCCGTATCCGGGTGCCCCGGCTCGGGCCTGGCCGCCCGCGCACCCGGCCGGACAAGGTGCGTGCCGACAAGGCGTACGGCTCCCGCGCGAACCGCACCTACCTGCGCAAACGTGGCATCCGCTGCACGATCCCGGAGAAGCGCGACCAGATCGCCAACCGCAAGAAACGCGGTTCCCACGGCGGACGCCCGTGGAAGTTCGACAAGGACGACTACAAGCAGCGCCACGCAGTGGAGTGCGGAATCAATCGCCTGAAACGGCACCGTGCGGTCGCCACGAGATACGACAAGCTCGCCGTCCGTTACGAAGCGACGGTGCTGGTCGCAGCCATCAACGAGTGGCTGTGACCAGCACTTTCAAAACGCACCCTAGGACGAGATCGAGGGCCTCGCAGACGGTGGACTTGCCGACGCTGTTGGCGCCCACCAGCAACGACTGGTCGTCCAGCAGCACCGTGCCGCTGCTGACTCCCCGGAAATTACGCAGCGCCAGCCGCCGTACCTTCATGCGCCCCGTCTCCCCACGGCCCCAAAGAGGAAGCCGTCCACGGCTCTGCCGTACCGCGGCCCCTCCGCTAACGCCGGCCTTCTCCAATTTTGTCCCCGCATGACCGGCGCAGACAGATTCTAGCCACCGGCATTGCACCGCCCCCTCCCGTTATCTGACGGGCCGAACCAGGAGAGGAAACGAACCTGGCTCAGAACGCGAACCGGCCTGGCGAGCCGCGCCCTTCCACGCGGTGACCCGCCACTCGGGCTCCTCGACGCTGGTCACCGAGGCCTGGCACGGTGGCGGCCTGCGCGAAGACCGCCAAGCCCCTGCGCTGCTGCACAGTGCATCGGCCGTTCGGTGCGGTCTGACATCGGGGTGGATGGCACACGGTGAGGCCGGGCCGGTCTCCAGGGGCGACGGGCATGGACCGATCGCGGCGCATCGTGCACCGGCAACCTGCCGTGCAGCCTTGGGCCCTGCACAGCTTCTTCCGTAGGTATGCCGCCCGGTACTGCCCCTGTTTCGAAGGCGTCAGCCCGCACTGACGCCTTCGAAACGACGACCTCGTCCGGCAGGCCATACGTCAGTTTCCCTAGGCGTCCTCGATGGCTCCGGCGTTGATCAACGCCACGCGTAGTGCCTCCGCTCGAGGCTGCCGTCGGCCGGGCTCGCGGCATACAGGCTGGCCACGCGCCAGATGACCCGCCTGCGGCGGTGGCCGCCGACAGAGGCGTGGTTGAGGATGATCGCGGCGATGCGCAGGGCGGTGGGGAGCCGGGGAGCGGGCCGCGCGTTGGGCGACGGGGCGGGTGTCCGACAGGCCGGGCTGCCGGTCGATGGTGGCCGTGGTGAGTTCCAGCCAGGTGTCCTGGTCGATGACGTCCGCGGTGGCGAACCGTCCCGCACCAGACAGGGCGCCGGCCGGCAGGCCCGAGTCGAGGGCGGTGCGCCAGAGGGTGACCGCCCGCTCGGGTACCCCCGCCTCGGCCGTGCGGCCGGTTTGGGTGGCGAGCAGGAACAGCATCCGGGAGACGGTGTGCTCTCCGCCTGCACGGTTGGCGAGCCCGGTGAGGCATTACTCGGCGGGGCCGAGCCGCTCGCCTTCCGCAAGCAGCGCGTGGAAGATCCGGACGAGAATCCCATCGGCTCCCGGGCGAGTGCGGGGCGTGCGGTTGCGCGATGGCGTGACGGCGAGGATGAGCCCGCTGGAGACGACCCTGGTGGGGGATCCCCGGGGTCTACTCATGGACGAAGGGCCTGAGGATTTCGCACGAGTCGATTCCGCGCGCGCGAAACGTCGCTGACGCCAACGGGTTTCGGGAACCGGTGGCGTGATCGGCGTATGCCGGCCGGTGTGGTGCGGAAACCGGCTGCTCCGTCAACTCCGCGCGTCACGTCACCGCCCCCCGGGTGGACATGCCAGCCGTCATCCGGGGGCTGCTCTCGGCCTCGTCCTGCAGGCGTGGCCTGGGTGAACCGTTGTGGTCAGTGGGAGGTGTCGGCTGTTCCCGGTCGCAGCATTTCCGGCATGCGGTTGAGTGCTTCGGCGGTCCGGGCCTCCTGTTCCTCTTTCGGCAGTCGCCGAGCGCAAGTCCGGCGCGATCCGGCTCACGGCGGCCGAGGCCCAGCCCGAGCCGCGCAACCTGCGCAGGATCAAGGCCGAGGTACAGAGGCGATGGGGCATCGTGCTGCTCGTCGACATGCTCAAGGAAGCCGTGCTGCGGACCGGCTGCCTGGACGCGGTCACCTCCGTCTCCGGCGGCGGCAGCCTCTCGCCGGAGGTCCTGGCCGAACGGCTGCTGTTGGTCATCTACGCGTACGGCACGAACACCGGGATCAAGGCCGTGGCGTCCGGTGGCCACGGCCACACCGAGGACGAACTGCGCTACGTACGCCGCCGCTACCTGTCGGCGGAGGCCGCTCGCGCCATCGCTATCCAGATCGCGAACGCCACCTTCGCCGCCCGCAGCACCGAGTTGTGGGGTCAGGGCTCGACCGCGGTCGCGTCCGACTCCACCCACGTCCGTGCCTACGACCAGAACCTCTTCACCGAGTGGCACTCGCGCTACGGCGGCCGCGGGTGCTTATCTACTGGCACGTGGAGAAGAAGTTGCTGGCCATCCACTCCCAGCTGATCAACTGCACCGCCTCCGAGGTCGCCGCGATGATCGAGGGCGCCATGCGGCACGGAACCACCATGGACGTCGAGGCCAACTACACGGACTCGCATGGCCAGTCGGAAATGGGGTTCGGCATCACGAGGCTGCTGAACTTCGACCTGCTGCCGAGGATCAAGCGGATCAACAAGGTGAAGCTGTACCGGCCTGTGGCCGGCGAACCGGACGCCTACCCACAGCTGACCCCGGCACTGACCCGGCCGATCCGCTGGGAACTCATCGCCCAGCAGTACGACCAGATGATCAAGTACGCGACCGCGATCCGTACCCGCACTGCGTCCACGGAGGCGATCCTGCGGCGCTTCACCCGCAACGCCTCCCACCCCACCTACGCGGCGATGCTGGAGGTCGGCCGCGCCCAGAAGACCGTCTTCGTGGCCCGCTACCTCCGGCTGCGGGACCTCCAGAGGGAGATCGAGGAGGGCCTGAACGCGATGGAGTCCTCCAACGGCGCCAACTCCGTGATCGCCTATGGCAAGGGCGGGGAGATCGCCTCGAACCGGCGTGACGAGCAGGAGATGTTCGTCCTGTGCCTGCGAATTCTGCAATCGGCCCTGGTCTACGTGAACACCCTGATGCTCCAGGACGTTCTCGGCGAGCCGGAGGGGGCCGACCTGCTCACGCCCGCCGACCGGCGCGGCCTGACCCCGCTGTTCTGGTCCCACGTACGCCCGTACGGGGAGGTGAACCTCGACATGGACGCACGCCTGAGCCTCACCGCACACACCGTACCCGGCCCCCGCGCGTCGACGGAGAGCGCCGTACTCGACGAAAGCACGGACAGTGGGGTCGCGTCTCTGGTGAAGTGACGGGTTGAAGGCACTGATGCCGTGCGCCCTGCATGGCGGGGCAGATCTCTCAACAGGAAGGGCGAGGATGCTACCGGAGGCAATGATCGCGCTGGCCGCGGCGGGGGGCACTGCGGTGGTGCAGGCCGCAACCACGGACGCGTGGACCGGGCTCCGCCTGCGGGTGGCCCGGTGGTTCGGCCGCGGGGACCAGCAACGCGAGAACGCCGAACTGGAGCGCCTCGACCGGACCGCCTCGACCGGACCGCGGGCGAACTGGAGTCAGCCACATCCTCCGGGCTGGCCGAGGCGGAGCGGGCACGTGTCCGCCACGAGGCGGGCTGGCAGGCCCGCATCGAGACGCTGCTGGAGAACCTGGCCGATGCGGAGCGCTCTCAGGCCGCCGAGGAACTCCAGGCGTTGCTCGCCCAGCACACCTCCCAGGGCGGCGTGTCGGCCGACCGGGGGGGCCTGGCCGTGGACGGCAACGTGGACATCCGTGCCGAGGGCGGCTCGATCGCCGCCGGCGTCGTTCATGGGGGTGCGCGTATCGGCCCCCCTCCGGCGCCCGGTCCGTCCCGGGGCTGATCGGGCCGGTCAATCTCCCCAGCCCGCAACTGCACCCCGTTGACACCGGCACACCAACCTCCTACACGGCCCACGCTGCCAACCACAGCACGGCGATTGCCCACGCCGACCAGGTCAATCACTACGCCGCGCCCCGGAAGCCCGCAGACTGGCCACATCAGGTCGGTGCGATCCCCTCCCGGGCACAGTCCTTCCAGGACCGCAGCGAGGCGAACCGGCTCGCGGCGGTAGTCGAAGGCGACGGCGCTGCCGTGCTGGGGCAGGTGCTGACCGGCATGGGCGGCGTGGGCAAGACACAGCTCGCCGCCGCCTACGCGAGAACCGCCTGGCAGAACGGCGCCCTGGATGTTTTGGCCTGGGTCACCGCGAGCAGCCGCTCCGCTGTAGTGGCCAGCTATTCGCAGGCCGGGGTCGAGCTGTGCCTGGCCGACCCTGACGATCCCGAACAGGCCGCCCAGGTCTTCCTGGCATGGCTGACCCCGAAAACGGGCGGAAGGCCATGCCGGTGGTTGATCGTCCTGGACGACGTCGCCGACCCCGACGATCTCAACGGCCTGTGGCCGCCCGCCAGCCGGTACGGACGGGTTCTGGTCACCACACGCCGTCGAGACGCAGCCCTGACCGGCGAAAGCCGCCGCCTGTTCGATGTCGACCTGTTCAGCGAGGGCGAAGCCGTCGCCTACCTCGCCACCTCTCTGGCAGCCCGCAACCGCCACGAGTACAAAGACCAGCTCACCGGTCTCGCCCGCGACCTCAACCGGCTGCCCCTGGCCCTTTCCCAGGCCGCCGCCTACCTCATCGACTCCGGCGAAGACGCAGCCGCCTACCGGGAACTACTGGCCGACCGCACCACTGCACTTGCTGACGCCGCACCCGACCGGCTCCCAGACGAACAGACGCTCCCACTCGCCGCCGCCTGGTCCCTGTCCATTGAACGGGCCGACACCCTCCGCCCTGCTGGCCTCGCACGCCCCATGCTCCAACTAGCCGCCATGCTCGATCCCAATGGCATTCCCCGGACCGTGCTGACCAGCGGCCCCGTCCTCACCCATCTCACCCAGCACCGCACCCGAACGAGTCAGACCCCCTCCAGCGAGCCTAAGACGGTCTCCAAGCGGGACGCCAAGCTCGCCTTGAGCGCCCTGCACCGGCTCAGCCTCATCGACTACAACTCCGCCACCCGGCACCATGCCGTCCGGGTCCACCAGCTCATCCAGCGCGCCACCCGCGACGCACTCACCCCCAACCAGCAATACCAGACCGCCCGCGCCGCCGCCGACGCCCTCACTGCCACCTGGCCCGCCATCGAGCGTGACATCGCCCTCGCTCAAACGCTGCGCACGAACAGCGTCGCCCTCTCCGTCCACGCCGAAGAGGCCCTGCACCGGCCCGATATCCATGCGGCGCTGTTTCGCATCGGCCACAGCCTCGGCGAAAGTGGCCAGGTCACCGCTGCCGCCGCCCACTTCCATCGTCTGGCCCGGACCGCAAACCACCACCTCGGTCCCCGCCACCCCGACACCCTGGCCACGCGCCACAATCTCGCCCGGTGGAGGGGTGAGGCGGGGGATGCAGTTGGCGCCGCGGCAGCCTTCGAGGAAGTACTGGCCGACCGTGTACGGGTGCTAGGCGAAGACCACCCCGACACCCTGGCCACGCGCAACAACCTCGCCCGGTGGACGGGGCTGGCAGGGGATGCGGCCGGCGCCGTAGCCGCCTTCGAGCAGCTACTGGCGCACATGGTGAGGGTGCTGGGTGAAGCCCACCCCAACACCTTGAAAACCCGCAACAATCTCGCCCACTGGAGGGGTGAGGCGGGGGATGCAGTTGGCGCCGCGGCTGCCTTCGAGCAGCTGCTGGGCGACAGTGTGCGGAGGCTGGGCGAAGACCACCCCGACACCCTGACCACGCGTCACGACCTCATCGGGTGGAGGGGTGAGGCGGGGGATGCAGTTGGCGCCGCGGCTGCCTTCGAGGAACTGCTGGCCGACAACGTGCGGAGGCTGGGCGAAGACCACCTCCACACCCTGACCACCCGCAACACCCTCGCCCACTGGAGGGGTGAGGCGGGGGATGCAGTTGGCGCCGCGGCTGCCTTTGAGGAACTGCTGGCCGACAACGTGCGGATCCTGGGTGAAAACCACCCCGACACCCTGACCACGCGCAACAACCTCGCCCGCTGGAGAGGGATGGCAGGGGATGCAGCCGGAGCCGCAGCTGCCTTCGAGGAAGTACTGGCCGACCGTGTACGGGTGCTTGGCCGCGACCACCCCGACACCCTGACCACCCGCCAAGACCTTGCCCACTGGAGGGGGGTGGTGGGGATGAACGTTGATGAATCGACCGATTGATGAGCAAGATCGATAAGCGGCGGCGCGTGGCCGGATCGGCGCCGGATCATGCCCATAAAACGGTGTCAGAAAGTCGTTGTACTCAAGAACTTGAGGAGCACCGTTTTCTGTACGATCTGGCGGGTGCAGCCACCCCAGGACGACGACGCCGCTGATCTCCTCGCCCCCGTTCCGGCCGTACGGACCGGCAGCCTCGTGGGATACGCACGCGTGTCCACCAAGGGGCAGTTGCTCGACCGGCAGATCCACGCACTCAACACAGCGGGCTGCATCCGGATCTTCTCCGACAAGAAGTCCGGCAAGAACGCCGAACGCGAGGAACTGTGGAAGGCGCTCGACTACCTGCGGGAGGGCGACACCCTCGTCGTCCCGTCGCTGGACAGGCTCGGCCGTTCCATCCAGGACCTCATCGCGATCGTGTCCGGCCTGCGCAAGCGCGGCGTCGGCTTCACCTCGCTGCACGAGGCGCTCGACACGGCCACGCCCGGCGGGCGCCTGGTCTTCCACGTGTTCGCGGCGCTCGCGGAGTTCATCCGCGAACTCATCGTGCAGGGCACCAACGAGGGCCTGGACGCCGCCCGCGCCCGTGGTGCCCGACTCGGCCGCCCGCCGGCGATGACGGAGGAACAGGTACGTCACGCTCGCGACCTGCTCGCCCGCCCGGAGAACACTGTCACCTCGATCGCAAAGCTCCTCGGCGTCTCCAGGAACACGATCTACAACTACGTGCCCGAACTGAAGGGCGGTCGCCTCGCACTCGCTGAGGCGACGAGCACGCCGGAACTGCCCCAACCCACCAGGTCCGAGGAGTGATCACCGCCGTTTGCGGCTGGTGACAGCATTCTTACCGGCACCCCAAGGCCGACCAGGATCCCAAGCGGGCAGCCGGAGGCTGTGATGGATCTGACCGTGCTCAGCGACGGTCACCGCCTTCGCCACCTGCTGGTGAGGCCCGGCTGCGCGCCGAGGGTGTCAGTCGCTCTTGCCCTGTGCGCTACCGGAGTATGCGCTGAGGTACACACGGCCGGCTTCGGTGAGGCGGTACTGCCAGGCACTGGCGTCTTCGATGTAGCCGTGCCCGCCAGGGCCGAGCCGGCGTGCCGCCACTCGCCCGATATCAGTCTTCGAGAGAGTCTGCTCGGGGGCGGCGGCCACTGCATCGAGTGCTGCGTGCAGCCACTCGGGCAGCAGTGACGGGTCTGGCATCTGCTCGGCGGACGCCGGTTGCAGGGCCCGTCCGGCGGTCCGCCCGGCGCGGGTGAGGCGGACCTGGATATGCCACACCGGGCCGGCCACACTGTCCTGCGCCACCCGTCGCAGCTCAATCAGCCCCCGCCGCTGCAGGGCGGCCAGTGTGGCACCGGCGCCCGCATCGAGCACATGCCGCAGGTCCAGCTGCTGCTGGACCGCAGTGGCCTCGGCAGCCGGGTGATCGACACCGTAGGTGATCCACCGCCACTGCTCGGCCGGCTGTCGCTCCCGTGTGGCGTGCCAGCGGCGGGCCTGCGCGCGTTCGTTGTCACCTCCGTCCGGACGAGCCGCGGGCGCTGGAGCAGCGGAACGGATTCTCGTACGAGCCCGCGGGGCCCGCTCCGGCCGACGAAATGAACCCTGAACTCCCGCATACGCCGCGCCGGGGCCGCGAGCGGAAAGGGGCCGCTCGCCGGCCACCCTGGGCGAGGTCGCGGTCGAGCCAGGCATGGCATGTACGGCCGCGGGCGTCGGGTCAGTGGATGAGCCTGTGGAAGAAGTAGACCGCGGCTGCGAAGGCTCCGCCCCCGGCGAGGCCGGCTCCGGCGAGGGTGCCGCCGTTGAGGACGGTCAGCGCGCCGGCGCCGATCCCGGTGAGCGCGCCGAACAGGAGTATGAGGGCGGCGCGTTGGTCGAGCAGCGGGTCACGGTCGTTGTTGCGCACATCGGCTCCGGGGAGGGGGAAGGAAGGCGGCAGCTCGGGTGCTGCCGGTCTGTTGCTGATGCTGTAGCCGGTGCACCCCCCGACACCCTCGCGTGATCCATGTCACAGAAGAAGTTCCCGGGGGAGACGAGGGGAGAAGTGCTGCGCGGCCCTATGAGGCGGGTGTGAGGCAAACCCAGGCAACCGACGAGCCGGCCGAAGCGCAAAGGAGTGCACATGTCTGACGAGGCAGCGGGCACTCCCCGGCACCCCGATTCGCCCCCGGCCTCTGGAGCTGAGCTGCTCCTGCTGGACGGCGAACTTGACCGGTTCGGACGGTTGCTGGAGCCGGGTGTCCCCAACGAGAGCGCGGCCGAGCGTGCTGCCCGCCGCGCCGGGGACGCCGAGGTGGTCGAGATCCTGCGCGGGCAGGGCTTCGCCGGCCCGCTGTTCGAGAAGTTCACCAGTCGGCTGATGGAGTACGCCTGGCCTGTCCTGCTCGACTGGACCGGTACCGGAGAGATCTTCCGTCAGGCTCGACGGGCGGGATGCCCTGTCCCCGCCCGCCTGATCATCCCGCAGTGGAGCCAGGACGACCGCTACGAGGTGGTGGCCGACTCCGTCCTGGACGGCTTGGACACCTTCCGTGGCAACGCCCTGGTGGGCGGCAGATGGAACCCCGCCAAAGGCGCCGCGCTGACGACCTACTACGTGGGCGCCTGCGTTTTCGCCTTCCGCAAGGTCTACGAGGCCTGGAGCAGGCAGTACACCGTGGCCCGGGCCACGCAGATCTGTACCGGGCTCGACGGCGACCCCGTCGTCGACCTTCCTGACCAGAGCGCCGCAGACCCCTGCCACACCGCGGTCGTCCACGACACCATCGATCGCGTCCTGCCGCTGCTGACCACCCCCGAACTGCGCGTGGCCGTCGCCTGGCGTGGGGCGGGCTGTACCCAGGAGGAAGCCGCCGAGCACGCGGGACTGAGCGTGAAGGCGCTGGAGGGCCGCCTGGCCCGCGTCCGCACCAAGGCCCGCGAGCAGCACAGTGAAGGGGGAACGCGATGACCGCCCAGACAGGAGGAGCCATGGATGCCCATCAGGTGGCCAACAGCCACGACGCCTTCGACACCCTGCTGGACGCCTCCAGCCTGGGAGCCCCCCGCGTGCAGGCGGTGCGCCGCCGCACGCCTGCGTCTGTCCGTGACCTACTCGCCTCCCGCCGCGCCCGCCCGGCCGCCGACGCCCAGGCGCGACCCGCACTACTGCCCGAGCGGGTCACGGAGGACGCTCCGCCCCCGTTGCCGCGGGCCGTGGAGGAACTGGAGCCTCCGCACGCACCACATGGCAACAGGTCATACAACCGCACGCAGATCAAAAGTTATTTCGGGGCGGCCAGTGAGCCTTTTTCTTCTGTACCTCATTCCATCCTGCAGGAGGATGGTCTGCATCAACTGAATTCCCTGGTGCGGGACTGTGTGGATTCAGCGGAAACGGCTGCTCGGGCAATTGTCCGCAAATTTCCGGGCTATTTGGAAGAAGTTCTCAAAGCTACTGAAGCACCGATGGAAACAAGGTTGTTTGGGCAGCTCTTCTTCCGGGGCCAGGACGGCAGCCGGATCGGGCGCTACGGTATGGGACTGAAAAGCTCGCTGCTTTCCTCATTTATTTGCGAGGTGTGGATTTCCGGGATTTCATCCGGAGGTCTTCTCGGTAACGGGCGTTCCGAGCACACATATGGGAACAGGCGCATGCGCGCAGGCTGGTCGCACGCATATCGCCACCACGTGCCTTCTCCGGTCTGGGCGTCACGGGACACCGATGCGGCACAACATGTCGCAGCCGCGGTCTTCAACGCAGTCCGGCCCGGCGATATTGGGCACTGGCTCGTCCTGGGGCCCTGTGCATCCGCCCCAAGCACTCACGGCATGAGCACGCAGGCAGGGCACCGGGCCTGCGCAACCAGGCATCTGCTCAACACGGTCACTACACAGCGGACACAACGAAGCGATCCGTGGTGTCCGCCAGAGAGGATCGATGCCGAAGCCGGGCTGCGCGACTGGCTGGCCGCCGTCGGGCTTTCTCGGGGCAGCCGAGGAAGCGGACGCAGCTTTCGAGGTCAGATGACCAACAGAGGGAACGGCAGTCACACCTGGCTGTGCTGCTCCCTCACCGTGTACGGGCCGGGAGTATCGACACGATCCCCCGCTGTACCGCAGACCACGTGGGAACAACTCGTGTACGGGCTCCTGGAGTGGTCGGCTCCTGTACCGCATGGCTGCCTGACAGCGCGCCATTTTTGGCGTGGCAGGGATGCTTTGTTGGAAGAGCGACAAACACCGGGAGCAACCGGCGCTGCCGCCAACCAGGTTGATGGGTTCGGTGGGCGCTGTCCCGCTCACCCGTACCGGCCACTGGGAAGAACGATGGTCAGCATGAACTCCCGGCCGGATGACCGCCTGCGTATCCCCGCGCTCGCTTCGGAATTCGTCATGGCCACGCGTGCGGCAGAACTTCTGTACACCGGCCTGAGCGAGACCTGCCGGGAACAGGTCATGCCGCTTTCCCTGGCACTGGACCTGCTGCCTCCCGCCGTTGGCGGCAGAGACTCGGCGAGCAGGGCCTGCCGCATCGAGGCGGCGCAGGAAGCGGCGACTGTATGGGAAACCGCCCGGCTGCTTCTCCGGGCAGAAAATTATCGGATTGCCGCCCCCATGGCTCTCACCAGCCACCGCAGCGATACATATGCCGTGTATGCGGCCTCGGAAGGGGCGGCTGGAGAGCAGACCGTATGGACGTTCAACCACGATCTGCTTGGCGCATGGCTGCGGCAGAACTCCTCGGACCCCAGTAACGCACGTGCGGGGGCGGTGGACAGACAATCCGGCGATCAGGTGGATGCCTGCATGGACACGCGCGTGAACACGGCCGCGGGCGAGGGGGTGCTGCAGTTGAAGCAGCCAGACCTGGCACGGCTCCCGGACAGCACGCGGGAGAACACCGACAACCAACACGAACTTCCCCGTATGCCGTCCACCCTCTTCACGGAATGGCTGAGCGATGCCCACCGACACTGATCTGGCTGCGGTACCCGCCGAGATCCCGCAGGACTCAAGACCCGGCCGGGCACACAGCTGCAAGGAGCCACGCGAACGGGTGTCCTCGGCCGCCGGGCGGGAATGAGACGGTGCGATACGCCTGGAGACGGTCCCTGCTGCCGGTAGCCGCCGACAGCACGCAGATCCGTGAGCGTTTCGAAGACAGGACGCACCGGACCCGTCTGCCCCACCTGGACGATATGCGGCACAGACCCGTCATCGTCGTTCTGGGGGAGCGGGGATGCGGCAAGTCCGTCGCGCTGGCCCAGGAGCACACCCGACTCCTCGAAGCCGGGCTGCCTGTTGCGTTCCTGGACCTCGGCAAGGACGTCTTCGACCTGGCGTCCGCCGCTGCGCGACTGCGCCAACACCTGCACGCCGGACTGGAGCAGGACGAGCGGTTCGTCCTGCTCGACGGCCTGGACGAGGGACTGAGCGACATCCCCGGCCTGGACAAGGCACTTCTGCATTTGATGCAGGAACTGAGCGAGGAAGAGCGCTGCGGCCTGAGGCTGCGGATCACGTGCCGCACCACCCGGTGGCCCGCCGTACTGGAGGAAGGCCTGTGCAGCCTGTGGCCCTCGGCAGGCCAGGTCGCGGTGGCGACACTCGCTCCGCTGACCCGCGCAGACCTGCGGACGGCAGCCGAGCAACACGGCCTGGACCCCACCGACTTCGTGACAGAGATAAGAAGCCGGAATCTGGAGGCCCTGACCGAGCAGCCAGTCACCCTCGTCCCCCTGATCGAGGCCCACGCGCACGGCGTCGCCTTGCCGGCCACCGTCTCAGATGCATACGCGCAGGCCTGCCGCACGCTGTGCACGGAGACCCGGGACGAAGGCTTCACCCGCCGCCAGGGCCGTCCCCCGGTGGACCATCTCCTCGCCATCGCCCGCTGGGCCGCAGCTGCCATGCAGTTCAGCCGCTGCCCAGCGCTGGTCGACGGACCGTGCACAGGGGAAGGCGAACTGGACCTGGACGCCCTGGCCGGTGCCGACGTCCCGGGCCCCGCACCCCAACTGCAGTGCCGCCGCCACGAACTTCTCTACCTGACGGAGTCCGGACTGCTGACCCCGGTGGGCCGGCGCCGCTGGGTCTTCGCCCACCGCAGCTTCCAGGAGTATCTGGCAGCGGAGTTCCTCAGTACCAGCCGGATCAGCGCCACGGTGCTCAAGGAACTGCTGTGGACGGGCAGCGGGCGGGCCCGCCACATCGTGCCGGCGCACGAGGAGATCGCAGCCCGGCTCGCGATTGCAGATCCCCAGCTCTTCGAGGACCTGCTGGCGCACGACCTGCCCGTTCTGCTCCTTTCCGACCTGCAGGCGCTCACAGCCCGGCACCGTGCCCGGGTGACACAGGCTCTCCTCGAAGGCGCGCCGGAAACAGACTTCGGCCGCATCCCCTGGAACAGCCTCGATGGCGTCGACCACCCCGGCCTCGCCGCACAGCTGCAGTCCTTCCTGACCCCTGACACCGACCCGGACCAACAGCACCTGGCACTGCGGATCGCCGCCACGTGCCGGCCCGAGGGCCTGACACAATCCCTCCTCACCGTCGCCGAGAACAGAGCCCAACCTGTACCCGTCCGAGCACTGGCCCTGCGCGCCCTGAACCCGGTGGACGACACGACAGCCGACCGCCTCCTGCTGCTGGCCGCCGATCCGCAGCCCCGCATTGCCGACGAGGCCCTCGCCCACCTGTGGCCGCACAGTCTGTCGATCACCGAGTACCTGGACCTGCTCCCGGACCCCCGTTCCCAGGCCGCCCACAGCCTCTTCGACTCAACGGCATCGTTGGCTCCCGAGCAGGTGGCGACCCTGCTCGACTGGTCCACCCGCACCCTCGTGGCCCGCGGATCCAAATCGGCCTGGGCCGCTGATCTAGCGATCCAGGCCATCGCCCACCTGGCTCGAACAGACCTCCCCGGCACAACGAATCTGCTTGAGAAACAAGCCGGCCAAGCGCTGGCGGCGCTGGCAGCCCACCACAAGCCCACGTTCAGGACCGGCATGCACGCGGCCTTCGGGAAAATCGACACCGCACTCGCTGCCGCCCCCGCCCTGCGCCGCCGCCTGGCCGGCCATCTACTGCACCACAGCACTCCCGAGGACATCCTGCGGTTTACCCGCGCCACACCGCGGCATGGTCTCTTCCCCGACGCTGATCTTCTGTACTGGCTCACCCGCTGGCCCGACCTGTCCGGCAAGGCCCGCACCGCAATCCGCCTGATTATCAGCAGCCGCCCCCGCCCCGACGACCCGCAACTGCGGAAAGCTGTCGAACGCGCCCGGCAGACGGACCAGGATCTGAGGCAGGCCACGGACTGGTGGAGCGCTCCCGACCCCCTGTGGCTGGTGCGCCGACGCGCTCACGAACGCTACGAACGACACCGCCTCACCTACAACGAGAACCAGTTCACCGCCGCGCTGGAAGCGGTGCACGGCGCCGGACCACAAACGGTGCGCCAAGCATGGAGCACCGCTATCGAACATCTGTACCGGACTGTGGACGGTACCCGCGTCACAGCACGATCCACCCTCGATGCAGTCGCGGCGGCACCATCGAACCCACCGAAGGGCAGTGCCCCGTTCCAGGCCCTGGTCACAGCTGCCCGCCATGTGCTGGTGACAGCCCCCGTAGTGACAGCACAGGACATCCCTGCCTGGAGAACGGGCTACCACCGGATACCCGAACTCGGCGCCCTGGGCTTCCTCCTCACGGCTACGCAAGACACCACCGTTCCGCAGGCAGACGCCGCCCGCTGGGCGGGCTGGGCCCTGGCCGCGTTGCTGGACCCCGGCGAAGACTCCGCGCTCCGGTACACCCTGTTGCAGCACTGCGCAGACCGGGCGGGTCCGGCATTCGTGACGGCTGTGAAGGACCGGCTGCACCACACGCTCCATCGGCTCGACGAACTCACCGAAACCCTGGCGTCCGCATCGCTGCATGAGGCCATGGACGCCGTGTACCACTGGGCCAGCACGCCGGGGCATCCCTCTGAGCCACAGGGCGACGCACTGAGCCTCCGCCAAGCTCGTTTCCGCAGTTCAGTGGGGCTGGTGTGATGCGTTGGTGAGGTCCTCACGCTGACAGGTGGCATGATCGTCGGGGCGAGATCATCCGCCCGCTCCGTCAGCGCTGTACTTCGCTGTTCGCCAGGACGAGCAGGGCCCGCAGGAGCGTGGTGGCCTGCCGGGTGTCGGTGCGGAGCTTGGTCAGGATCCGCCAGTTCTTGAGGTTCGCGAAGCCGTGTTCGTTGGCGGCGCGTTCGCGGCTGACCAGGCGGTTCGCTTCCTTCTCGGCGGCGGTCAGCTTGTGGTTGCGGGTGGCCTTGCGGCCGGTGATGATCACCGGGTCGTCGTCGGGTTTGTCGTCGAGGCCGACGAAGCCGAGGTCGGCCAGGGCGCCGAGGCCGGCTTCCCGCAGGTGTTCGGTGATCTTGTTGTGGCGGGCGGTGGTGATCTCGCTGGACCGGCCGGGCTTGGCTGCGGAGATCCAGATCAGGTTGCCCTTCTCGTCGGTCAGTGCGAGAAACAGCAGGCCATGGGCCTTGTGCTTGCCCGAGTAGTTCTTCCGGTCGTCCTTCCCAGTGCGGCGGTGGGTGCGGATCAGGGTGCCGTCGAGGAGGACCACGACCCGCCGCTGCGGGCGATCTTCTTCAGCGCGCGGTCCAGGCGTGGGGCGCGGGCGGCCAGCAGCTTGACGACTTCCTTCACCCAGCGGCGGACGGTGGACTCCCCGACACCGTTGCCGCCGGCCATGTCGGCCAGGCGCTGGTCGTGACGCAGGACGGCGAGCACGATGACGGCCTGCTTACCGGGTTCGGCCTTGCGCCAGACAGAGCGCATCCGGTTGCGGCGCCGGCGTATCAGGCCGGCGACGAGATCGATGGTCCGCTTCGACAGCGGGAGGCGGACCTGGTAGACAACATCCTGAGCGCCCTCGGCGGGCTGGTTTTTCGTCACACATCAACCAACTCCCGCCGGGGGCCCTCGCGTTACGGCCGGAATCGGCCCGTCCGGCCGCCAACACCGCTGGTCAGCATGGCCGGTAGCGGCCCGATGCGGTGCGGACGAGCCAGCCCCGGTCGGAGAGTTTGCGCAGCTGACCCCGGACCGGCTCGATCTTCCCCGGCGTCGTCTCCCGGCCCAGTCCGACGGCAACGTCCTTGGCCATCACCGGACCGTCCGACCCGGCCACGATCTCCATGATCCGACGGTATTCCGAGGTCAGGGCCTGAAGCCCCATCCCCTCGACACGATCGGGGACCACCCGCATCCCGCCCGCACCCGGGCCCACCGTCACAGCGACCGGCTCCGGCTCCGGCTCCGGCGACACGATGCCCGACGGCCGCCGTCCACCGTCGGTGGCCTCGGCCCACTGCCCGAACACCACCTCGGCGGCCTCCAACCGGGCCACCTCCAGCTCGAGTTCGCCCAGCTCCTTACGCAGGAGCTCAGCACGTTTCGCCAGCTCAAGCCGCCGCCCGATCGTCCACGTCAGCACGTCTGTCATGAACATCCCTCCCGACGCGGAACCTACGCGGCAGCCCCGAACCTCACGCCAGAACCCGCGAGAACGCCCGCGCCGGACGATCTCGTGCTAACGATCACGCCACCTGTCAGCGTGAGGACCTCACCGCGCATCACACCAGCCCCACTGAACTGCGGAAACGAACTTGGCGGAGTCTCACTGGACGTCCTGGCCCGGCGAGGCCACCTCCAGGCTCAGGCGCACCTGGCAGATGTCGTCTCGGCCGGACCGCACTCAGGACCCGAACGCAGGAGACGATGGATCAGAGCAGTAGTGATCCTCATGTCCTGCGACGGCCTGACCGATGTTTGGCCCACAGCGAGCCAGCACCTCACGGACCATGCCTTGTTCACCGAGCTGACCGACCGGATGATGAAACACCCCGAGTACAGGAGAGGCTGGCCCGAGGCGGTCGCCGGCCTGAGCGAATCCGCTCTCGCAGATCTCTACGCCTGCCTGATGCGACGCCCAGAACTCCAGCGCCCACGCCCCCGACGAGAACCCGGCAACCTCTACAAGGCCACGACCGACGACACCCTGCACGACCTCGCCGATGCCCTGCTCCGTCTGCTGGTGAACAAGGAAACCACCGCCGCGGCCGATGAACTGCACCAGCTCTCCCGCACAACCCACCGCGACCCCGGCCGCCTCACGAAGCTGGCTTGGCGCACCGCACGCCACGCCGCACGTCGGACACTCAAACCCCTGCCGGCACATCAACTGCGACAGCTGGCAGACGACCGCAGCCTGCGCGTCCCCACCAACGAATCTCACCTGCTCGATGTCGTCATGGAGGCACTCGACCGCGTCCAAGAAGCCCTCTCCGGCCCCAACGGCCTGGCCATCCTGCTGTGGAACCGCAGAGGACATGCCGCGGGCAGCCCCATGTGGCCCATGTGGGAGGAAGATTTCAGCGACCTCGTCATGGGCCTGCTCAAGATCCACCTCAGCACGCGGCGCGTCGTCATCAACCGGGAGGTCCAAGTCGACCGCCCAGGGGCGGGAGGAGGACGTACGGACATCCACATCCAGGCGGCGACGGACGCCAAGGATCTCGAACCCTTCACTGTGGTCATCGAATGCAAGGGATGCTGGAACCCCGGCCTGGACACTGCTCTGGCCGACCAGTTGGTGGCCCGTTACCTGCGCCGCCCGAGAACCGCAGGCATCTTCCTGGTCGGCTTCTTCGACTGCGCCCTGTGGGACGACCGCCATCGGCCACGATGCACCCCGGGCCACACCAAGCAGCTGATCGAGCAGTGCCAGCACGCGCTGGCGACCCAGTGCAATGCCACGGTCCGGGCCAAAGTCCTCGACTGCAGGCCTTCAGGAATGCAGACCGGCTAAGGGCCGCGTGCGTCGATGATGCGGTCGTCGGCCGACTTCACACCCCGAATAGTGGGATGAGCTGACGTATCGTCAAGTTGGTTCGCCAGTACGCCGCGACCAGCAGCGCCCGCTCTTCCAGGACAGGCTCAACGTCGCCCGCTGCGGACCGTGTCCGCGCCAGCGCGCAGGGCAGGACGATCATCAACTTGGCGGACTGGCACGGCTTCAGCCCTGTGAACGGGGGCTATCCAAGGACGACTCCGACGCCGTGATCACACCAGCCACACCGCTTAGCTGGGTACAGGCGGCGTGCCCAGGGGCCGCCACCACCCGAAGTGTTCGCTTTACCGGCGCCAGTCAGCGGTCTTGTAGACCCCTGGACGGGGAACAGGCCAGCTCACTTCTATGCACGGCGCGCGCGGCCTCCATTGATGTGATCGATCTGTTCGAGGAGAACGGCATTCAGCTGTGCACGCGCGGCCCTGACCCGCTCCAGGGCTTCCAGAAGCTCGCGACGTACCGGGACTTCTTGCCGGGCAGGGCTCCGGAGGACTTCGGCACGCACTTCGCGGGTCGCCTCTCGCAACCGGCCCAGGAGCTGGGACAGGGCGGCGGAGGCCGTTGACATGGGCCTCTTCCGGACGGCCGGGGGAGCCTGGATCAAAGGGATGCCGTGAGGTGGCGTGTCCTGCGATTCGAGCCAAAGCCCACTGTGAGCGAGAGCGTGCCCGGCCTCGGTGGCCTCTGCGCGGGGCGTGTCCGGAACGCCCCAGGGCCCGCCGGTCGGCGGGCGGGCCCTACACACACGCGGTCGGCGTCAGTCGTCGTAGCCGGGCGACCCGCCCAGCTCCCAGGTCTTGTCGCCGTCCCCGTCGTTGTTGATGTTGTAGATGATCTTTCCGTCGGCGGTCCACTTGCCTCCGCCGCTGTTCGTCGAGTCCGTGTTCAGGTCGCATTCGCCCGAGATGATGGTGGGTATGTCGCTGGGCTTGAAGGAATCCGCCTCGATCCAGTTGATGCCGCTCCTGAACTCGCAGCTCTCGTACCTCATGAGGGCATCGCTGCGCTCCAGCCTGAGGCCCAGCAGGAACTTGTCCATCTCGCCGACGACGTAGTTGCCCCCGCCGCTCCAGCTCCCCATCGCGTACGCGTGGTACTTGCCGGTGCTGCTGTTCAGCGACACACACAACTTGATCTTGAAAGTGACGTTGGAACCCGGGGTGTCGAACGTCTTGCTCTGGTAGTCGCTGTTGCACTTGTCCGGAACGGCCGCCACCGCCGGAGCCACCCCGAACGTCGTCGCGCAGGCCAGCGCGACCCCGCCGGTCAGCGCCGTGGCGCCTGCCCTCTTCAGCCAAGCCATGAGTTCCTCCTGGTTGTGGTGTTCGCTGTCGTGCCGGTCCGTCCCGTTCACCGGCCGGCCCGCCAAGAGTTGCGGAGCCGGCTTCCGGCGACCTTGCGGGAACCTGGAATCAGGAGGCCCGCGGCCTGAGGGCCCCTCGTGCCCCCGCCCAGTGCCTCCCCATGCCCCATGGGGCATGGCCTATGCCATACGAGAACTTCACTGCTGCGTTCTCCACGGCCACCACCCGCGCGCCGCGGGGGTTGAGATGCCCGGTGAACCGTTTGATCGTGCCGCCCTTGCCGGCGGCGTCCCTGCCCTCGAACACGACGACGAGCCGACGCCCGGTCTGCTTGATCCAGCCCCGCAGCTTCAGCAGCTCAATCTGCTGGAGGCGCTTGTGCAGGTCGTACTCCCCGCGCTCCATGCGCTGGTCACGGTTAGTCCTCCCGCCAGGCGCCCACGGGAGTACCGTCCGGCCGGATCAGGACCGGGTCGTCGGCGTCGGCGTAGTCGACCCGCATCCCCGACAGCGGTTCGGTCATGTCGGCCTCCTCGTTCAGAGACCTTGATCGAAGCAAGCGGGTTCGAACGGCGGGCGAAGGGCGGGTGTTCAGCCGCGGCTAGTCCTTGTCCGACCACCAGCGGGCGCCGGCCTTCGACTTCACGTCGCCGATGTCCGCGCACCAGGTGACGCGCTTGCCGGTGTCCGAGGCGCCCGTGGTGGTGCGCGCGCAGGCGCGGATCACGCGGTTCTTGACGGTACCGCCGGAGTGTTTGTACCACTTGGAGTAGATCTTCTGGCCCTTCTTCGTGGCCTTGACGTTGCCGCAGGCGCCCTTCCAGTTGTTGCCCTCGTCGTGGCTGATGTCGACCCACACCTCGTCGCCCTTGCGTACCTTTCCGCTGAGCATTGCCGCGGAGTTGTCGGTGATCTTCCCTGTCGAGAGGATCAGTTCGCGGCCGTACTTCTTGGTTTTGCCGTCGTTGTACCTGTCGTCGCCCTTGCCCTTGTGGCTGCGGATCGTGGGCTTGTCCAGCTGGTTGTAGTCGCACTTGCCGCCCTGCGCCATCGTGCCGATCTCGGTGGCCGCGGCCGTTCCGCCGGCCAGTGTGGCGGTGAGCATGGTGGCCATGGCCGTGACCGTCAGTGTGCGTCGGACTCGTGACATGTGGTTCGTCCCCGTTCTCTGTCTCGTTCTGTTTCTCGTTCGTTCCGTGTCGGACGTTGGTCTGTGCCGACGAGATCAACTGTGCTGTTCCGTTTGGGCCGTGGGCCAGTGATCTCGCGTCTCAACTCGCCATGGGACGTGGGCCACGCCGTTGACCTGGTGCGTTGCAGACGGTTTGGGACGGGCATGGAATGCTGGGCGGAAGTCGGAGCAAGGTGTCACGGGGGTAGAGGCCTTGGACGGGACGCGGGAAGTCAAGGAGTTGGCCGCCGTTCTGGCGGAGCTGAAGAGGCGCAGCGGCCTCAGCTACCAGGAGTTGGGGCGGCGGGTCTTCACCAGCAGTTCCACCCTTCACCGGTACTGCAGCGGCAAGGGGGTGCCGGGCGACTACGACCTCGTCGTCCGTATCGCCAAGGAGTGCGGAGCCGACGCGGACGAACTGAACACGCTGCTGCGACGCTGGCGGGCCGCGACCGGGCAGGAACCGGAACGAGGGGCGGGGCGGGAATCAGGGCAGAGGCCGGCGCCGGCGCCCGTTCGGCGGCGTCCCCTGGGCACGAGGTTCGTCCTGGCCGCCGTCATGGCACTGGTCGTCCTCTGCACCGCCGTCGCGAGCGCCCCGTACGAGGCGACGACGACCGTGCCGACGCCGGCCGGGGCGACAAGCTGGGCGCAGGCGCCGAAGCCCGTCGATCCGGAACTGTTCGGCGTGACGATGAACAGCTCCAGCGGGGCCATGCCGTCCTTCCAGACCGGCGCGCTGCGGCTGTGGGACAGCGAGACCCGCTGGGCCCAGGTGGAACCCGTACGCGGGGAGTACGACTGGTCCACGCTCGACCGGCTCCTCGACGGTGCCGAACAGGAGGGCCTGCCCACGTTGTTCGTCTTCGGCGGTACGCCCGCCTGGGCCGCCCCGGAGGCCCGGAAGGCCGCGTATCCGGACGGTTCGCGAGCGGCGCCGCCGGACGACCTGGACGACTGGGACGCCTTCGTGCGTGCTCTCGTAGGGCATGCGGGTGCCCGTATCGACGCATACGAGCTGTGGGTCATGGCGAACCATGAGCACCACTACAACGGCAGCGTCGCGACACTCGTGGAGATGACCCGGCGGGCGAGCCGCATCATCCGGGAGGCCGACGCGGACGCGACCGTGGTGTGCCCCTCGATCACCGAGCTGTGGACGGCCGAGGCACACGAGTACCTGCTGCGGTTCGCCGAGTCGGGCGGCTACCAGTACTGTGACGCGGCGGGGATCAAGCTGTACCAGCGTCAGGTCACCGACCCGCCGGAGACCATGCTGGAGGCGGTGCGTGATGTCGATCGGACGTTCCAGCGGGCGGGGTACCACCTGCCGCTGTGGAGCACCGGCACCACGCAGACCGTGACGCTGAACGATCCGCTGCAGGACGACACGGCGGCCGACTACGCGGTCCGCTTCTATCTGACGGGCCTGTACGCCCGGCACCGGGGCCTGGCCCGCATGTACTTCTACGCATGGGGCAACGGCAAGATCCCCCTCGTCCTCCAGGCCGAGGGCCAACCACCCACCAAGGCAGGCCTGTTCGTCGCCCGCCTCCAGCATTGGCTGGCCCACGCGGACGTCCGCTCCTGCGGCCACGGCCTCCAGATTGCCCTGCCCGAGAACGTCTGGCAGTGCGAGTTCCTCATGCCCGACGAGCACGGCACCCTCCGCAAGGCCCGCATCCGCTGGACCCACACGGGCACAGCTGACACCTCCGTCGGCACCGGCGCCCGCAGTGTCGAGTACCTCGACAGCACCGCCCGCGAGGTCGACGACCGCGAAACGGAACACATCACGGAACGACCGATACTGATCCGGTACGACTGACCGAGCCCGAGAGTGCCCCTCATCCCTCAGGTCGGAACGGCCGCCGCAGCCACGAGTCGAGCGCGACGTAGTCGCCGTCGGTGAGACCGAGGCGGGGGTCGACGCGATGGAGCAGGGCCAGGTCCCGATGGTGGACGGCGACCCAGGCCCGGTCCCGGTCGGTGACCTCGTCGTCACCCATACGAACGGCCGCCCCGCCGCCCACGCGACGAGGGTGCGGGTCTTCCAGTGCGGTCCGCCGCGTACGTCCTGATTGTCCGGCAAGCTGCCGCAATGCCGTCAGAAACAGCACCAGGTCAGCTTTTCGTACACGGCAGTTGGCGTTCACCCGGGAAGGGGTCTACCGCTACCCGGCCGCAGCTTCGGGAGCGCCACCGTTGGATCGCCGAGGAGTACAAGACTCTGCCGGTCGAGTGCGGCTACCCGCAGCCGAGTCAGCGTAGGGCCGACGTTGCCATCGCCTGCCGCCAGTTTCTCGTGCAGCTTTGCCCACTGGGCGTGCAGTTCTCCAACGTCGGTCCTGTACTCGGAAAGCGCGAAGCCCAGCGGTTCGCCAGCGTACAAGTGAGAGGACAGCGCGGCAGCGATCCGTGTTCCCAGTATCTGGCCGGTCCCGGGAACGGTGAGCGTCCAACTGAACGTGGGCTCCACATGGCCCAGGACCGCCCGCACGGGGTGTGCCCGGCCGAGCAGCTCCACAGCGGCTGGGGCCACCATCGTTCCCAGGTTTGCTACGGCCGATACGGTGCCCAGCGCGTAACTGCCCGCCGGAAGCAGACCGGTGTACAGACTCTCGCCGCTGGCGCCGGCGGAGCAGCACGCTTGTGCGTACCAGATGCAGCCGGTCGGCATGCGACTGCACAATTCGGTCAGCGGCAGGTCGGCATGGGACACGTCGACGGGCAGCCCCAGCGCGGCCCGCATGGCCGCAGGATTATCCAACGGCCAGGTCTGGCCATGGCTGGAGGTCACGACCAGTCCGGGGGCGGTGTCCTGGAGTGTCTGGAGCAGTGCGGCTCCCGTTGCCTCATTGCCGACGAGGTGCCGGAACTGAGTGAGCGGCGGAGGGGTGAGCATCTGGGCCAGGGGCTGGGCGATGGCCGTCTTCATCAGGGTGGTGATGTCGGGAGGGCTGTGCACGACGGTCCAACTCAGGGCACGGTCCACTGCGGTGGCGGCGCCCTGCCAGCCGGAGAGCAGCGCCTTGATGTAGTTGGCCAGTGCGTCTCCGGACAGCGGGATCCGTCCGACCGCATGCCGGGTGCTCAGCGCGTACTGGACGTTCCAGGGAATCACCTCAGGGCCGCCGATGATCACCAGGTACTTCGGCAGGCACTTGCGCCGCACGCCGAAGTCGCTGAGGCCGACCGTCGGTTCCTCCGGCTTGTCATGGGGGTAGTAGCGGCGTAGGAAGCGGCCTTCCAGTAGCGGACGCCAGCGCAGTACTACGGTTCCGGGGCGGGCGGCCAGCAGTTGCTGGACGGGGCCCGGTGCATCCACACCGGCCGCCTTTTCTGCGTCCGAGAGCCGGGTGTCCTCCGGCTCCGGCAGCACAACGCCGTACCCCACGTCCGGTGCACTCCACTCACGCATGTCGGCAGGCGCTTCGAAGGGGAGTGGTCTCTGGCGGTGCGGGATGCCCTCCGTCCGGGCACCCCAGTATTCAGCATCCTGACCGAGAGCCGTTCGCGGTGCTTCCTCGCCAGTCCAGGCGTTGATCTGGATTTCCTCGGGCAGGACATCCGGCACCGTGCTCACGGTGCAGGCACCCCCAATCGGATGCGTAGTGCTTGGATCTCCTCCTGGGCTCTGCCGAGCAGTACGGGGTCAAATGCCTGCGGGTCGAAGCTGGCCACGTAGCCCTCCCAGAACTCCAGCCGCCCACGCAGCTCGGAGAACTCGACGGCGGACAGGTCCTCCGAGTCAGGGAAGATCCGCAGAGCATCGCTTTGCACGTAGAGCACAGGATCCGACCAGCCGTCGGTGTTCGTCGGGTTCGATCGGGCCATCGCTTTGCGGGGATTGGTGAAGACAGTGGCCCAGTCGACCTCTCGCTCACGGATGTGGGGGGAGTGGGCCGTCACCGCCGCCCGGACGGCGGCGAACACTTCGGGATACAGCGCGGCGCAGAAGCGGTCGGCGTCATCCAGATCCACCTGTCTGCGCATGCCTGCGACGGCCGGCATCCCCTCGTTGGCCAGGTCATGGGCCAGTGCATGCGTCTGTGAGACCTGCGCGGACTGGCAGGCGCTCAGCACTACCAGCCAGGGTGTGCACGATTTCAGGGCCGCGATCAGCTGGGACAGCGTCAGATGCACGTTGCCGACCTCGCCACGCCGTTCCTGCGGCTCTCGGCTCCTGGCCGCATTGAAGTCGGCGAGAGTGGCGAAGGCCAGCCTTCTCTCCCCCCCCGATGGCACCCCCATGACACAGCATATGCAGGATGTCCGGGTGAGCGTCGGTGATCTTCTGAGCCAGCTCCCCATCGGTGCCCGGCAGGAACTCTGCTGTCACGAGCCCGGGCAGGCCGGCGGCTGCGACGGTGTCCAGTACGTCGCTGTCACCACTGATGATGTGCAAGTGGACGCCGATGTGAGCGGCGTTGGGAGATCGGATCGCCGCCAGCAGCGTCTCGGCCTGCGGCACCGCGGAGTACCCTGCCGCTGCGAGTACTGCGACCAGCCGCAGGGGAGGGGAGAAGCCCCTGGGGCTGACTTTGCGACGGCGTGCGGCGATCCGCACAATCGGCCAACGCGCATCAAGGGCAACGAACTTTCGCTCTTGGTCGAACAGTTCCTCCCAGGGCAACTGGTCCGCACGGGAAGAGACCATCCGGAAGTACAGAGGCATCGGCGGTGAGACGGCCGGCTGCATCAGCGCGGCCTCCAGCCCCATCTTCACCGGAGGATGCAAGCCGAGGCGGTCTCGCAGCTCCGTGCCGCGCTGCATGATGGAGCCCTCTATGTCGGAGACATCGGTGGGTGCATTGCAGCCCATGTTCGGGATGTCAGTCGGGGCATCCTCAAGCTTGAGCACGACCTGGTCTTCGGGGGGAATCCCGACCGGTTCGAAAGCCAGCACAACGCGAGTCATGGCCGCTCCAGTCGTTCGTTGGTGAGCGCGCGCAACTCGCGCAGGGCCTGCGCGGCGCCACGATCGTATGCCTGCTTCACCTCCGACGTTTCGCCGGGCACGGCTGCGGCCTCCATCAGCTCAGCCGTTTTCGCCTCCATGAAACGCTCAGTCCTGGTCAGCCAGGGGGCCAGCGGTTCCCTCAGCCTTACACGACGTCGTTGCCGAACTCCTGCCTCGCCGGCCTCGAAGACAAGAGGCAGAATCTCCTGGCTGGTGTGCGAGGCACCGACCGGAGCCCGCCCGAACAGCCAAGCCTGGCCTGACTGCTCGGGATCGGGCCAACTCTCCGGCAGCCGGCTCTCGGCGAGCTGGGGCTGGACGTACACGAAGAGAGACCCGTCAGGCGGGACCGGCGGCACATCCCCCCACACCAGGGACGCCTGCGCCTCCGACAAGCCCCAAGCCCCCGGGTCCTCCCATACACTGCTGTACAGCGTGGGCCCCGAGCGTCGCCGGCCCAGACCGTCGGCGAGCAGGCGAGTGGCGACGTCGTATGCATCGTCCGGCGGCGATCCCAGGGACAGCACGGACGCGCCGATGCCGTCTGCCAGCCGTTTGATGTCGTCACCGCTCAGGCCTACCCAGCGCTCCCGCTCTACCAATGCGCCCGGGTCCGGGCTGACCATGAGCATCGGACGTCCCCCTTCGACCACCCCATTGGCGAGGACGTGCACTGCACCTACATTCCATGCGGCTAGTTCGGCAGCGATCCAGTCGGCCCATACCAGGCCAGGGCCCATGGGGAACAGCCGGGTGCCCTCACGCCCCAGACCACGCAACCGAGTCCTCGTGAGAGCTGAACCGCCCCGGTTCGAATGGAGACTCGATTCCGTGTAAGGATCAGAGTCATGGCACGTCCCTCCTCCTATCCCCCTGAGCTGCGCAAGCGCGCGGTGCGCATGGTCGCCGAGGTCCGCGGTGACTACCCGACCGAGTCCGCCGCGATCAACGCGGTGATGGCGAAGCTCGGCATCGGCTCGCGCGAGACGTTGCGCAAGTGGGTCCGCCAGGACCAGATCGATTCCGGGACCCTGCCGGGGACGACGAGCGAGGAGTCCGCGCAGATCAAGGCGATGAAGAAGGAGATCGCCGAACTCAAGCGCGCGAACGAGATCTTGAAGGCCGCGGCGAGTTTCTTCGCGGCCGAGCTCGACCGGCCACTTCCTCGCTCGTAACGTTCATCGACGAGCACCGGGACCGCTTCGGCGGCGTCGAGCCGATCTGCCGCGTACTGACCCAGCACAGCTGCAAGATCGCCCCCTCCACCTACTACGCCTGCAAGAAACGCCTCGAAAGCCCCTCTCCGCGAGCGGTGCGAGACGAGGAACTCAAGGAGCTGATCCAGGAGGTCTACCAGTCCAACTACCGGGTCTACGGCGCCAGGAAGGTCTGGCGACAGCTCAACCGCCAGGGCCACGAGGTGGCCCGCTGCACGATCGAGCGCCTCATGCGCGAGCTCGGCATCGCCGGCGCCGTCCGCGGCAAGAAGGTCATCACCACCATGCCGGATCCGGCCGCCGCCCGGGCCCCGGACCTGCTCGACCGCGAGTTCGTCGCCCCGGCTCCGAACCGCACCTGGGTCGCCGACTTCACACACGTCGCGGCCTGGGCGGGCGTCGTCTATGTCGCGTTCGTCGTGGACACCTTCTCGCGTCGCATTGTCGGCTGGTCCGCGTCGTTGTCGAAGGAGACCCAACTCGTCCTGGACGCCCTGGACATGGGGCTGTGGCAGCGCGACCGCGACGGCCGTCCGCCGGCCCCTGGCGAGTTGGTCCACCACTCCGACGCCGGGTCGCAATACACCTCATTTCGCCTCGCCGAACACCTCGACGCGGCCCGCATCGCGGCCTCAATCGGCTCGGTCGGCGACGCGTACGACAACGCGCTCATGGAGTCGACGATCGGTCTGTTCAAGACCGAGGTCATCAAACCGCAGCGGCCGTGGAAGACGCTCTCGCACGTCGAGCTCGCCACCGCCGAGTGGGTCGACTGGTACAACCACCGCCGGCTCCACGGTGAGATAGGGCACATTCCGCCCGTCGAATACGAAGCCAACTACTACCGAGCAACCACGAAAACCCAGCTCACAGCCACCAACTGAGATCTCCACCGAACCCGGGGCGGTTCAAGCAGCGCGCTCCTGGTGAATGGAAGCGGCCCGCCGGGGATCGTGGACCACTCCCGGAACTTCTGCCTCCTCGGGGCTCGGCGCGAGAGCCTCGAACGTGGGCAGATCAGGGAAGAAGTGTTGGACAATGTAAGGGCGTTGTCGCGCAAACCGCGCGCCGAAACTGCGAATCCACTCGGCCGCCCAGGACGCGTGCGGCCCGGCATTTACGACGATGGCCATGCTCTGCCACGGTCCCGAGTCTGCAGGCGCCGGAAGTTGGTCCGGTACCCGCAGCAGCGTCCGCCCAATTCTGCGAATGAGCTTCTCCTCCCAGGGCACCGCCCCCAGCTGTCCGTACGGGGGCACGAGACGCAGCCACAGCGCCGACCAGTCGAAGGGGAACGTGCCGAGCGTTTCGGAGACTGCGCTGGCCAGACTGTCCGGGACCCGCAGTTCGCGAGAGAGACCAGTGCCCTCCGGCAGTCCGAAGTCCTGCGGGCCAAAATGCCCATGCCAGAGGCTTCTTGGCTCCCTTCCACGCGTATATGTGACCAGCTCGGTGTAGACGTCAGGTTCCCGCGGTGCGAGATCCAGACCCACTCGAAGCACCATTGGCCCGAACTGGTCCGAGGGACCGGAGCGGTGAGGCAGATCTTTTGAGGTCATGGCGGCTCCTTGTTCTGGGGCCGGCCGGAGTCAGTCGGGCCGCGTCAGGCAGTGCAGTGCCCACCATGTGACCGGGCTGCTGATGGCGCCGTGGCTGGGGATGGCGGGCTCGTTGCCGATGCTGAGGCTGCCGTCGACGGCGATTACTCGGGCGCCGTTGGCGAGGTCGTAGCGGTCCTGCGGCGAGAGCGCATCCTGCCGCGCTGTCCGTCCCTGCCGGTTGTCGCTCGGACCGTAACCGCCCAGAGCCCCGTACAGGTCGGGGTTTCCGACAGCGGCGATGTCCGGCTCGCCGAGGTGGCTGCCGCGCATCGCGAGATGGAAGAAGTTGTGCAGGGGGCCGTCATGTTTCGACAGTGTCGTGAGCACCGGCCGCTCGACCAGTTCCGGCACGGCGTGGTAGCCCCCTTTCCGGCCGGTGCCAGCGACGTCGGAAGCGAAGCACCAGCGGTTCACGGCCGGTTGAAGCAGCAGCATCGAATGGGCCTTGCGGGGCGGCGCCGCGGTCGCCAGTGCCGACAGCAGCACCCGGGCACCGAAGGAGTGGCCGATCAGATGCAGTCGAGGTCCGTCCTTGCTCAGAATGTGCCCCACCAACGGGCCTACACCGTGGGCACCGATATCCCCGGCGCGGGCCTTCATCTTCCACACCGTCGCAGCCCGCAGCAGGTTGCGTGGATCGAGGGAGAAGCCTCCGGCCATGCCGACGGCCTCGTCGTCGACCTCCTGGACCAGCCCGATCTCATTGCTGGAGTCGTCGTCGAAGGTCTCGTCCCCTCCGTCCAGCTGCGCCCAGACGTCAAGGAATTCCGAGGCGTTCGGCCGGCGTGAGCCGCCGTCGTCGGCGTCTTCACCACGCAGAAACTGCAGAGCCAGGTCGGCCAGCTGCAGCGCGTCGTCACGTCCCAGGGCGGTCCGGCCGTCGATGTGCTCGACGAACGCTGCACGCACAGGGGCAGGCAGCGACTCGGTGAGTAGCTGCAGCATTTCCTCCACCTCGGCGGCTTCCCTGCCATCGGGTGATGGTGCCGCTGCGATGGCCGGGCCTGCTTCCCACGGGAAGACGAAGCTGGTCGATGGCCAGATGACACCGATCAAGAGTGGCTTGTAGCCCGGTGGTTTGGGAACGCCGTACGTTTGCCCTTGCCCGGCGTATCCGGTGATGAAGCTGCGATAGCGGTCCAGCGCCGTCTGGAAGACGTTATTCCAGCCGTGCGAGAAGAGGAAGACATCGCTGGAGGTAGCGAGTGCCCTCTTGACCTTTTTCTCCGTCTCCACGCTGAGCAGCGTGCCGTCGCTGTCATAGCGGAGAAGGAAGAGATCGGCTGTGGCACCCCCGGCGAGCGCGACCGTCTGGGCATTGGTCATGGGAATACTCCCTTGACGCAGGTTCACGCTGTTGCAGCGCCCGTAGTTCCATGCTTCACCCGGACCACGGTGAGGGCAAATTGAGGTAACTCCCTTTCCTCAGGCTCAGCCTGTGCGTGCGCCCCGGTTGTCGCCCCTGTACGTGCAGTGGTCCGACCGCACGGAAGTGATCGAGGTCCTTCGCTGGATGTGGGACGCGTCTGGTGAGTGTGGGCCCGGGCGCGTGGTCCGTCCTGTCCTCGAGTACCGCAGGGCGCCTGGAGCGTCACGCGATCAGCGCCGTACGACCCACCGCGCTGCTTTTGTCAGGACAGCGGCAGGCACGAGCTGGCGCCGACGGCGCCGCGGGCGAGTCGCTGCGCGATGCTTGGTGTCCCTCGAGGTTGTGCGACTTCCGCAGGCATCGGTCAGTTTCGGTAGGCGTCGTCGATGGCTCCGGCGTTGATCAGCGCGATGCGTAGTGCTTCACGCTCGGGGGTGTTCCCGGCGGGGGCGTTTGCGTAGAGGGCGGCTGCGTGGCGGATGGTGGCGGTGCGGCGGTGGCTGTCGGCGGGCCCGTGGTCGAGGGTGGCGGCGGCGATGAGCTGGGCAGCGCCAGACGTGGGGGTGCGGGCGGCGCGTTCGGCGACGTGGTCGGCGTCTTCCTGGTCGGGTTGTTGGGTGATGGTTGCGGCGGTGAGCCCCAGCCAGGTGTCCTCATCGAGGCTGTCGGCGAAGGCGAAGTGCCCCGCCCCGTGCAGCGCGGCAGCCGGGAGGCCGGCATCGAGGGCGGCGCGCCAGATGGCGGCGGCCCGCCCGGCCACCGTGCTGCTTTCGGCGCGGGCGGTATAGGTGGCGAGCCGGGACAGCATCACCGAGACTGCCTCGCTGCCGCCCGTGCGGCCTGCGAGCTGGGTGAGGAACTCACCGGCGTCACCGAGGGGCTCGGCCTCGTCCAAGAGGGCGAGGAAGACCCGGTCGAGGGCTCCTTCGGCGTGTGGTGCGCACAGGGCCTGCCACAGGCCGGCACGGTCCAACCGGGCCAGCAGGACAGGGTCGGGCCGGCCGTGGGTGAGCCAGATACGCGCGGGACGCCAGGCCTCATCCAGGGCCAGCAGCGTGTCGGCGTGGTCGGTGACCCAGCCAGGGTCGTAGTGGTGGAGCTGGCCGAGGCCGAAGCCGATGACAGCCAGGGCCTGGTCGTCCGGCTCGGCGCCCAACAGCTCCTCCAAGACAGCCGTCAACGGCTCGGGCAGCCCCTCGTCGGTGCGCACGGCGTACTGGATGCCCCAGGCGGTCAACGACAGCAGGGCGCTGCCGCCGGACGCCGCCGTGGCCGTTCCCAGCGGGAAGGAGGTGTCCAGACGGGGCGTGCTCCAGCCGTTGATGAGCGTGCGCAGCCAGGCCACAGCATCCGCCTCGACCGTTTCCACGGAGGCGCCGGTGTTCCAGAGCCGGTGCAGGAGGTTGGAGATGACCAGCTGCAGCCGCGCCGCCTGCGGCACGCCATCCTCCCCCGGCCGTACGGCGAAGGCGGCCTCGGCGAGGGGTCCCAGCCGGTCGGGGCTGAGGTGGCCGCTGGTCGCGGCGTGGTGGAGGGCGTTGAAGTAGGCGGCCTGCAGCGCCGGGCGTGCGGCGGCCGCCGCGATCGCAGTCGGCTCGGCGGCCCAGGCATCCGGGTCCTGGGCGACGAGCTCGCCGAGCAGCCCGGCACGCGCACCCTCCCCGCCATCCTCATCATCGTCGTCCCCCGGCACGGGAGCAGCGGCGAGCTCGGCGACGGCTGCCACCACCCCGTCGGCCTGGGCGCGCGCGGCGAAGGCTTCCAGGGACAGCCCGCCAAAGGACTCCACCCAGCTGGTGATCTTCACGACGGGCTCGGGCCGCTCGGCGGGTGGCCCGTATTTCTCCTCCAGCAGGTCCAGGACCGGCTGCCAGGGCGCGCGCACGGCCTCGGGCAGCACGGGGGACAGGCCCCGCACGATGCGCCACCGGGCGGGCACGGGCCCGGGAAAGGCATCGGCCCACGCCCCCATCTCCTCTGCGGTGGGCGGTGCGCCCAGGCCCTCGGTGAGCGCCTCCTCCAGCTCGGTCCGCAGCTCTTGGGGGCAGTGGACGTCCAGGAGGGCGAGGAAGTCGGCGAGGTCCGCGCTCGGCCACGTCCCGCCGCCGACCTCCCGCGCGGCGCCGAGCGCAGCCTGCCACCATCCGGCCGCGGCCTCGGGACGCTCGCTGTCCAGGGGCCAGGACTCGGCCAGATGCACCGCCACCAGCCGCCCCCGGTACGCGTCCTGCGCCAGCTTGCCGTGCACGCCCCGCAGCCGCTGCGCGACCGGCACGCCCAGCCGTGCCTCGGCCAGGGCGAGATCGAGCACGGCCCGCATCAGCGTCACCACGATCGCATGCGGCGGGTCAGCCAACGTGACCTCACCGAGATCGTTGACGATCTCGGCCTGAAAGCGCGCGTCCTCGTCGCCAAGATAGTCGGCCAGCACGCCGGCGAGCGCA
The DNA here is from genome assembly GCF_020982545.1 of Streptomyces sp. MNU76. GTDB lineage: Bacteria > Actinomycetota > Actinomycetes > Streptomycetales > Streptomycetaceae > Streptomyces. Next base: position 401,138 of record NZ_JAJKLK010000030.1, read on the forward strand.
AAGCGGATGATCACGCCGAGCCGGTCCCCACCGGTGCGCAGCCGCCCCCCGGGGTGGGCGGTATCCACCAGCGTCCGCAGCAGCAGCCCGCTCTCCCACGACTCATGCGTCGTGAACTCCCTCGCCCGCAGGATGCCTTCGAGTACAGCGACCCACGCCCCGGTGCGCTCGGCGACGGGAATGTCCACCGTCCAGTACGCGGCCCGCAGCACGACGAACCGCTCCGGCTGTTCCCGCACCAGTCTCGTCAGCAGCGGGCACGCCGCCATGCCCGCCTCGCTCACCACGGCGACCGACTGCGACAGCGCACCCGGCCCCTGCGCACGGATCGGCTCCAGGTGCTCCTTCACCCAGGCACACACCCGCTCCGGCTCATCGGCCAGCAACCGCCGCAGATACGGCGCGGCCGGCCAGCGCCCTTCCTCCGGAAGCAGCCGGTACAGCGGCAGCAGCTCAAGCCAGCGCGTACTCTCCGCGGCACGGAAGAAGTACACCCCCGCCCGCGGGTCGGTCATCCGCGCAACCTCGACAGCATCCTGCTCTACCGGCACCTCCAACCGGGCCAGCTCCCGCAACCGGTCCGCCCGCTCCGGCAAACCCAAAAACAGCTGCTCCATGGCGGCCGTGACGTCATCGAACTGCCGGCGCGCCTCATCAGCGCCACTGCTGGACCCATGCAGCACACCCGAGGCAGTGCTGTAAAAAGCACTCCAACTACGGGCCGCCTCCGTCTCGGCCAGCCCCATCTCCTGCCGGGTCTGCTCGGCCACCAAGTGCCCGATCTGCCGAGTGCGGAACCCGCCACGCTCCGCCTGCTCGGCACGCAGCTCCTCGACCGCACCCACGAGGACGTCCATCTCCCCGTCACCCACCCCCCTGATGCCGCCGGGCATCAGCCACCGCCCCAGCCGCCTCGGTGACCGCCCTAGCGGCACTACGCAACCCAGGGAAATCCTCACCCGCGATATGCAGGACGCTGTCCAGCGCACCCCGCAGACACGACTGAGCCACCTCATACGGCGCCCGGAACTCCGCAGACCAGTTCAGAACATGGGCGGCATCCAGTAACAGTCCCAACGCCCGCTGCCCGTGCCTGCCTTGAGCCTGCAGCGCCGACACAAGCTCCGAACGCACCCCGCACACAGCTGACGACGGCTCAGCCTGCTCACCGTCAGAAAGAGGATCGGACACCAGCCCACCGTAACCGCTCAGTTAACCCACAACGCCCCCAGCCGCGACAGCGGCAGGCCCAGCCACCGGCACCACACCCATACACCGCCCACCCGTGACACCCCGACCGCAAGACACACGCTCAGGCCACCGCAGCCCAGAACATCTAACACCCCCTCAAGCCAATGACGAGCAGGCCACGTTCGACAACCCACCCAGCACAAGCCCACTCACCCCACACACCCGCGGGCCACCAGTCCCGCCGACACTAACCCCAGTCATGCCACCCGGCATGACACCACACTCCACCAACAGTCCGTCAACAACCGGAACAGCGCTCCGGCAAAAACCAACCAAAACCCAAGAAAGAGCCGCGCCAGCCTCAAGCAAAACAAAACAAAATTTTGCCGCCAGGCAAAACAGAAACAAAATCCACTAACAACCCAGAATTTTCCGCCAGGAAAATTCACAACAAACCAAGGGCCGCGCCAGCTTCCGGCATAA
>NZ_JAJKLK010000031.1 GCF_020982545.1 Streptomyces sp. MNU76
GGCTTGACTGTGAGACCGACGGGTCGAGCAGGGACGAAAGTCGGGACTAGTGATCCGGCGGTGGCTTGTGGAAGCGCCGTCGCTCAACGGATAAAAGGTACCCCGGGGATAACAGGCTGATCTTCCCCAAGAGTCCATATCGACGGGATGGTTTGGCACCTCGATGTCGGCTCGTCGCATCCTGGGGCTGGAGTCGGTCCCAAGGGTTGGGCTGTTCGCCCATTAAAGCGGTACGCGAGCTGGGTTTAGAACGTCGTGAGACAGTTCGGTCCCTATCCGCTGTGCGCGTAGGAGTCTTGAGAGGGCTGTCCCTAGTACGAGAGGACCGGGACGGACGAACCTCTGGTGTGCCAGTTGTTCTGCCAAGGGCATGGCTGGTTGGCTACGTTCGGGAGGGATAACCGCTGAAAGCATCTAAGCGGGAAGCCTGCTTCGAGATGAGGACTCCCACCCCCATGAGGGGTTAAGGCTCCCAGTAGACGACTGGGTTGATAGGCCAGATATGGAAGCCTGGTAACGGGTGGAGTTGACTGGTACTAATAGGCCGAGGGCTTGTCCTCAGTTGCTCGCGTCCACTGTGTTGGTTCTGAAACCACGAACAACCCCATTTCTCATGGTCACGAGGGATGGTGCGGTATTCATAGTTTCATAGTGTTTCGGTGGTCATAGCGTGAGGGAAACGCCCGGTTACATTCCGAACCCGGAAGCTAAGCCTTACAGCGCCGATGGTACTGCAGGGGGGACCCTGTGGGAGAGTAGGACGCCGCCGAACTCCTTTTAGAGCTCTGGCTCTTGGGCACACAAGCCCAGGAGCCAGAGCTTTTTTGCGTTGAGGTAGGGTCAGGGGGCATCGTTGGCTCATTTTCCCCCAGGAGGCACCCGGGTGGAGGTCCAGGAGACACGGGTCCAGACGGACCGGGTCCTCACCATCCCGAACATCCTCAGCATGGCGCGGCTCGTTGGCGTTCCCGTCTTCCTGTGGCTGATTCTCTGGCCGGAGTTCGGCGGCCCCAAAGTCGACGGCTGGGCGCTCCTGGTGCTCGCTCTCAGCGGCGTCAGTGACTATCTGGACGGCATGCTGGCCCGACGCTGGAACCAGATCAGCAGCCTCGGCCGGCTTCTCGATCCCGCGGCTGACAGGTTGTACATCCTGTCCACTCTCGTGGGGCTCACCTGGCGCGAGATTCTGCCCTTGTGGTTGACCGCTGTACTGCTCCTGCGTGAGCTGGTTCTGCTGGTGATGGTGGCCATCCTCAGACGGCACGGCTATCCGCCGCCCCAGGTGAACTTCCTCGGCAAGGCGGCTACGTTCAACCTGATGTATGCCTTCCCGTTGCTGCTGCTCAGTGACGGAAGCGGATGGATCTCGTCACTCGCTGCTATTTTCGGATGGGCGTTCGCCGGATGGGGTACAACGCTGTACTGGTGGGCAGGGATCCTCTACGTGGTTCAGGTCCGCCGACTCGTCAGTGCGGACGCCATGGCCGATTGAGCCCGCCCAGTGGGCGGCCGTTAGTGGCTCGATGGCCCGCGTCGGAAAAGTGCGGGACAATCTGGACGGGTGAAGTCGGCTAGACCGTCTCTTCAAGGAGGACGCTTCCGACATGAAGGCCGTCGTGATGGCCGGAGGCGAAGGCACACGCCTTCGCCCCATGACCTCGAGCATGCCCAAACCGCTCCTGCCCGTGGCGAACCGCCCGATCATGGAGCACGTACTGCGGCTGCTCAAAAGGCATGGGCTCAACGAGACCGTCGTTACTGTTCAGTTCCTGGCGTCACTCGTCAAGAACTACTTCGGGGACGGCGAGGAGCTCGGGATGGAGCTCTCCTATGCCAACGAGGAGAAGCCACTCGGTACCGCCGGGAGCGTCAAGAACGCCGAGGAGGCGCTGAAGGACGATGCCTTCCTCGTCATCTCCGGGGATGCCCTCACCGACTTCGACCTCACCGAGCTCATCAATTTCCACAAGGAAAAGGGTGCGCTGGTCACCGTCTGTCTGACTCGGGTGCCGAATCCGTTGGAATTCGGTATCACGATCGTGGACGAGGAAGGCAAGGTCGAGCGATTCCTGGAGAAGCCCACCTGGGGCCAGGTCTTCTCCGACACCGTCAACACGGGCATCTATGTGATGGAGCCCGAGGTCTTCGACTACGTCGAGGCAGACGTTCCCGTCGACTGGTCCGGCGATGTCTTCCCGCAGCTGATGAAGGAGGGCAAGCCGGTCTACGGCTATGTCGCCGAGGGCTACTGGGAGGACGTCGGCACGCACGAGAGCTATGTGAAGGCTCAGGCCGACGTGCTGGAGGGCAAGGTCGACGTCGAGATCGACGGGTTCGAGCTCTCGCCCGGTGTGTGGATCGCCGAAGGCGCCGAAGTACACCCCGACGCCGTGCTGCGCGGGCCGCTGTACATCGGGGACTACGCCAAGGTGGAAGCCGGCGCCGAAATCCGCGAGCACACGGTCGTGGGCTCGAACGTCGTCGTCAAGAGCGGGGCCTTTCTGCACAAGGCCGTGGTCCACGACAACGTCTACATCGGGCAGCACAGCAATTTGCGTGGCTGCGTGGTCGGAAAGAACACCGACATCATGCGCGCCGCGCGGATCGAGGACGGCGCGGTGATCGGCGACGAGTGTCTCGTCGGCGAAGAATCGATCATCCAGGGGAACGTGCGCGTCTACCCCTTCAAGACGATCGAGGCCGGTGCTTTCGTCAACACCTCGGTGATCTGGGAATCCCGAGGGCAGGCCCACCTGTTCGGTGCCCGGGGCGTCTCCGGCATCCTGAACGTGGAGATCACCCCCGAGCTGGCCGTGAGGCTCGCGGGAGCCTATGCCACGACCCTCAAGAAGGGTTCCACGGTCACCACCGCCCGCGACCACTCCCGAGGCGCCCGCGCGCTGAAGCGGGCGGTCATCTCGGCGCTGCAGGCCAGCGCCATCGACGTACGGGACCTGGAGAACGTCCCGCTGCCGGTGGCTCGGCAGCAGACCGCCCGGGGCAGCGCCGGCGGGATCATGATCCGGACGACACCGGGCGTTCCCGACTCCGTCGACATCATGTTCTTCGACGGGCAGGGCGCCGACCTGTCGCAGGCCAGCCAGCGCAAGCTGGACCGGGTGTTCGCGCGGCAGGAGTACAGGCGCGCGTTCCCGGGCGAGATCGGGGACCTGCACTTCCCGGCCAGCGTGTTCGACTCGTACACCGGGTCGTTGCTCCGCAACGTCGACACCACCGGGATCGCCGAGTCGGGGCTCAAGGTCGTCGTGGACGCGTCCAACGGCAGCGCCGGCCTGGTGCTGCCGAGTCTGCTCGGCAAGCTGGGTGTCGACTCGCTGACGATCAACCCGGGCCTCGACGAGTCGCGCCCGACGGAGACGGGCGACATGAGGCGCTCCGGTCTGGTGCGACTGGGCGAGATCGTCGCGTCCTCGCGGGCCGCGTTCGGCGTCCGGTTCGACCCTGTCGGTGAACGGCTGTCGCTCGTCGACGAGAAGGGCCGGATCGTCGAGGACGACCGGGCCCTGCTGGTCATGCTCGACCTGGTGGCCGCCGAACGGCGGAGCGGACGGGTCGCCCTCCCTGTCACCACCACCAGGATCGGCGAGCAGGTCGCCGCGTACCACGGCACGCAGGTCGAGTGGACGACCACCTCGCCCGACGACCTCACGCGGGTCGGCGGGGACGAGACGACCATCTTCGGCGGCGACGGGCGCGGCGGTTTCATCGTGCCGGAGTTCAGCAGCGTCTTCGACGGGACGGCGGCCTTCGTACGGCTCATCGGGTTGGTGGCGCGCACGCAGCTCACGCTCAGCCAGATCGACGCGCGGATTCCACGGGCGCACGTCCTGAAGCGGGATCTCGCCACTCCGTGGGCCGTCAAGGGCCTGGTGATGCGGCGGGTCGTGGAGGCGGCCGGGGACCGTTTCGTGGACACCACCGACGGGGTGCGGGTCGTGGAGACCGACGGGCGGTGGGTCATGGTCCTGCCGGACCCCGCCGAAGCCGTCACGCATCTGTGGGCCGAGGGGCCCGACGACGCCTCGGCGCAGGCCCTGCTGGACGAGTGGGCGGCGGTCGTGGACAGCGCCGGCCGCTGATCGACCTCGCACGCGCGCGTGCCGGACAAGTGCCCCCAACGGGGCCTGTCCGGCACGCCGGTGGGGCCATTCGGAGGTAGTGGTCGCGACGTGCGACGATGTGCGGCATGCCGCAGCAGCCCCCCGTTCGGAGCACACCCGCGCGCCCGTCGCGTCCGGACGCCTCCATGTCGCTGCTCAACAACGTCATGGACCACAGCCTCGACGCCGGATACGCCGAGGCCGCCGCCCGCAAGAAGGCCGCGGGCACCGCGGGCATGCCGAAGACGGTGCGGGCCAAGCTGGGACTCGCGGTCGGTCTGGTCCTCGCCGCCCTGGTGGTGACGGTGGGTGCCGCGCAGGCGCGCATCAGCGCGCCCGTGGTCGCCAAGGAGCGCGAGGAGCTCATCGACCGCATCCAGGAGGAGACCGCCGCCGCGGACGAGCTCGAGGACTCCGTGGACGATCTCCGGGACGACGTGAGCGCACGCCAGCGCAAAGCCCTCAAGGACGACGGCGGCAGCGACGGGAACGACCTGATGGGCATCCTGTCGGGCGCCGTCGAGGTGCACGGCCCCGGAGTCCGCCTCGTCGTCAACGACTCCAAGGGCGCCGGTCAGGGCGGTGACGGAGACCCGCGGGAGACCTCCGGGTTCTCGGACACGGGCCGTGTGCGGGACCGTGACATGCAGCGGGTCGTCAACGGGCTGTGGGAGTCCGGCGCCGAAGCCATCTCGGTCAACGGCCAGCGGCTCACCGCGCTGTCGGCGATCAGGGCCGCGGGCGACGCGATACTGGTCGACAACAAGCCCCTGGCACCGCCGTACACGGTCCTCGCGGTGGGGGACGGGCAGCGGCTGAGTACCAGGTTCCAGAACAGCCCCGACGGGCTGTACCTGCATGCCCTCCAGGAGAACTTCGGCATCCGCACGAGCATTTCCGTCGAGGACGACCTCAAGGTGCCGGCTGCGCCGAGCGTGATCGTACGAACAGCAGAACCCAGCACAGAGAAGGGCACATCGTGATCGCCGTACTCGGCCTCGTCCTCGGAGTCGTGGCCGGACTGTTGGTCCGGCCCGAGGTACCGGCGGTGGTAGAGCCGTATCTCCCCATCGCCGTGGTGGCGGCGCTGGACGCCGTCTTCGGTGGTCTGCGCGCGATGCTGGACGGCATCTTCGACGACAAGGTCTTCGTCGTGTCGTTCCTGTCGAACGTGGTCGTGGCCGCCCTGATCGTCTTCCTCGGTGACAAGTTGGGCGTCGGCGCCCAGCTGTCCACGGGCGTCGTGGTCGTTCTCGGCATCCGCATCTTCTCCAACGCCGCGGCGATCCGCCGGCACGTGTTCCGGGCGTGAGGCCGATGAGCGACCAGGACCGCACGCCCGATCCGAAGCCGACTCCCGGTGCGGGAGAGGACGACGCGCCCACGACCCGGCTGCGCCGGGAACTTCCGCAGGAAGTGGCCCCCATGGCCCCCACGGCCATCGAGGAGCCCGGTGAGGCACCTCAGGAGGAGAAGAACAGGCTGACCGGGCGGCAGCGGCTGGCCCAGGGGCTGTGGCCGCCGCGCTTCACCCGTGCCCAACTCATCGTGGCCCTGCTGCTGTTCGGCCTCGGCTTCGGGCTGGCCATCCAGGTGGCCTCCACCAACGACGACAGCGCGCTGCGCGGAGCACGCCAGGAGGACCTCGTTCGCATCCTGGATGAACTGGATGACCGTACGCAGCGTCTGGAGGAGGAGAAGCAGGGTCTGGAGGATCAGCGCACCGAGCTGGAGAACAGCTCGGACCAGGCTGAGGAGGCGCGCAAGCAGACGGTCGAGAAGGAGCGGCAACTCGGAATTCTGGCGGGCACGGTGGCGGCGCAGGGGCCCGGCATCACACTGACGATCGACGACACGAAGGGGACGGTCGAGGCGGACATGTTGCTCGACGCGATCCAGGAGCTGCGCGCGGCCGGTGCGGAGGCGATCCAGGTGAACGGTGTGAGGGTCGTGGCCAGCACGTATCTGACTGATTCCGACGACGGAATCAGTGTCGACGGGAACAAGATCACCCAGCCGTTTCGTTTCAAGGTCATCGGCAACCCGCAGGACCTCGAGCCCGCACTGAACATCCCCGGAGGAGTGGTGCAGACACTGGAGAAGGAGCAGGCCACCGTGACCGTGCGGCGGGCGGAGAAGATCGTCGTGGACGCCTTGCGAGCGGCGAAGCGGCCTGACTACGCTCGGTCGTCCTCCCAGTGAACCGCAGGTGCATGGGGCCCGTCCGGCGAGGGCATGAGGTTGCGGGGGGTCGGCGCACCGAATGGGTGGTGCGTGGTGGAAACTGTCCGGTGGGTACGGACGTTGTGAGGTTGTCCGGCTCGGCCGGTGTGTTCAGTCAGGGTTCGTCCTGCCCCACGGGCGGGTCTGTTTCGGTCAAGGGGAATCGCCCGTGAAGTTGTTTGCGAAGTTGTTCGGCAAGAGCGCGCGAGAGGGCAGCGACAACGCGACCTCCCGCCATCGCGCGCAGCCTTCGGAGGCGGAGGGCCAGGGCGGTGAGCGCCCCATGTTCCGGGACCAGATCGCTGGTCCGGGAGGTGACATTTCCGGAGGTCAGGGCGCGCCGTCTGTTGACCCTGCCCAGTCAGGCCGCATAGGTTTCGGGGATCCGTCAACCTCAGGTACGGGTGGAGGTTTCGCTTCAGACCCGTATGCGTCCAATGCCCCGGCGGGGCAGCCGCGGCAGGAGGATCCGTCGATGTCGGCCCTGGTGTGTACGAGGTGCGGTAACCGCAACGCGGAGAACAGTCGCTTCTGCTCGAACTGCGGTGCTCCGCTGCGGGCCGGCGCGACTCCCGAGCGTCCGTCCGAGACGACCTCCACGATCTCCATCTCCGGCCTCGAGGCCTATGACTCCGAGGTCACCGGCCAGACCCAGCTGCCGGCGCTTTCTCCCGAGGCCCAGGCCGCCGTCGACGCGCTCCCGCTCGGCTCGGCACTCCTCGTCGTGCGTCGCGGCCCGAACGCGGGCAGCCGCTTCCTGCTGGACGGCGATCTGACCACGGCCGGCCGCCACCCGCAGAGCGACATCTTCCTGGACGACGTGACCGTGTCGCGTCGCCATGTGGAGTTCCGCCGGGGCCAGGACGGCTCGTTCACGGTCGCTGACGTCGGCAGCCTGAACGGCACGTACGTCAATCGTGAGCGGATCGACCAGGTCGCCCTGCACAACGGCGACGAGGTGCAGATCGGCAAGTACCGGCTGGTCTTCTACGCGAGCCAGCGGGGCTACTGACCCTCCCCCGGACCGCGTCCGGGGGGACCCCAGGGAAGGTCCATGCTTCGAACAACGAGCGGTGGTGCCGACCACGGCACCGCCGCCGCGGACAGTGGCCTAGTGAGCATCGGCACGGTGCTGAACGCACTGCGCGAGGAGTTCCCCGAGGTAACCATCTCCAAGATCCGTTTCCTGGAGTCGGAGGGGCTCATCGAGCCGCAGCGGACCCCCTCGGGGTATCGCAAGTTCAGCGCCGAGGACGTCGAGCGCCTGGGGCACGTTCTCAGGATGCAGCGGGACCACTATCTGCCGCTCAAGGTGATCCGCGAGCATCTGGAGGCCCTGGAGCGGGGCGAGGACGTACGGCTGCCGTCCGTGGGGCGTCAGCGTGACGTGGGCGACGGAGAGCGCCTGAGCGAGTTCTTCGGGGAGCCGGAGGAGGCGCCGGCGGCCCGGATCGGGCGCGATGAGCTTCTGGCCGGCGCCGGGATCGGCGAGGAGCAGCTGACGGAGTGGGAGTCGTACGGGCTGGTGGCCGCGCTGCCGGACGGTTCGTACGAGGCCGAGACCCTCACCGTCGCCACGCTTGTGGTCGAACTGGGGCGGTTCGGTATCGAGCCACGGCATCTGAGGGTGATGCGGGCCGCCGCGGATCGCGAGGCGGGGCTCGTGGATCAGGTGGTGGCGCCGCTGCGTCTGCATCGCAATCCGCAGACCAGGGCCCATGCGGAGGACCGCACGCGGGAGCTGGCAGGGCTCACGGTGAAGCTGCACGCGGCTCTGGTGCGCAGCGCGCTGGGCGTTCGAATCCGCTGAGGCGCGGTGTTCGCCTGTGGCGGATCGGGCAGCCGATCTGTGCCCGACTACCCAAACATCCCGAGCACGGCCTAGGGTTGCTGTGTGAACGAGCTCGATGTCGTAGGTGTCCGGGTCGAGATGCCCTCCAACCAACCGATCGTGCTCCTGCGCGAAGTGGGAGGCGATCGTTACCTCCCCATCTGGATCGGGCCGGGGGAGGCGACGGCGATCGCTTTCGCCCAGCAGGGCATGGCCCCCGCGCGGCCGCTGACCCACGACCTGTTCAAGGATGTGCTGGAGGCCGTCGGCCAGGAGCTCACGGAAGTGCGCATCACCGACCTGCGTGAGGGCGTCTTCTACGCGGAGCTGGTGTTCGCCAGTGGGGTCGAGGTGAGTGCGCGGCCGTCCGACGCCATAGCGCTGGCGTTGCGTACCGGTACGCCGATCTTCGGCAGTGACGGGGTACTCGACGACGCGGGCATCGCGATCCCGGACGAGCAGGAGGACGAGGTGGAGAAGTTCCGCGAGTTCCTCGACCAGATCTCGCCCGAGGACTTCGGTACGAACAGTCAGTGAGCCGGGTGGGCGGTGGTGCGAGGCCGTGCGATCTCGACGCCGCCCGTCGCGATGTCCGTGCATGTATCCAGGTGGCGGGGCATTGCTGCTCTGAGGGCGTCCGAGCGGGGGTCCGCACGTGCCGGGGAACTGTGTGCCGTCAGTCGGCTCCGCCGGAGTGCATTCGGCTAGCCTTTCCCCGCGGGAGGGCACGCGAAACCACTCTCAGGGTGATTATCACTCGGCGTGGCGAGTGCGGTGGTCGTTGACGCACCCCTGGTGGCTGCCTACCGTCGATAGGCAGGTCAAGGACGGAGGTCGGCGTGAGAAGCAGCGGCGACGGTACGGCTGGGGGTGCCCCCGGACGCAGGCTGGGGGACAGCGGCCCGTACCAGCTTCACAGCAGCGCGGCCGGTCACGTCCCGCAGCGGCCCGCGGTCGTGCAGGACAGCGCAGAGGCGGCGTCCGAGCCGCATGAGAACGTCGGCTACCGGGGTCCCACCGCGTGCGCGGCGGCCGGCATCACCTACCGGCAGCTCGACTACTGGGCCCGCACCGGTCTCGTGGAGCCGAGTGTGCGCTCCGCGCAGGGCTCCGGGACACAGCGCCTCTACAGCTTCCGGGACGTCGTCGTCCTCAAGATCGTGAAACGGTTCCTCGACACGGGGGTGTCGCTGCAGAACATCCGCACCGCAGTCCAGCACCTGAGGGAGCGGGGCTTCAGTGATCTGGAGCGGATGACGCTGATGAGCGACGGGGCGACGGTCTACGAGTGCACCTCGCCCGACGAGGTCCACGCCCTGCTCCAGGGCGGCCAGGGGGTCTTCGGGATCGCCGTGGGGGTCGTTTGGCGTGATGTGGAAAGCGCTCTCTCCCAGCTGCACGGAGAACGGGTCGACACCGGGGAGACACTCGTGGGACACAACCCGTCGGACGAGCTCGCGCGGCGACGCAACCGGGCGGTCTGAGAGGCCGGCCGAGGGGTCCGGCGATGTGAGCAGCGGTGCCGCCGTCCACGCGAGGTATGGGGCATTGTCAGTGGCGTAGGGCAGCATCGGACATGTGAGAACCGCGCCAACGATTCTGCATCTCGACATGGATGCCTTCTATGCCTCGGCGGAGCAGGCGTCCAAGCCGAGTCTGCGCGGGAAAGCCGTTGTGGTCGGCGGGTTGGGGCCCCGGGGAGTGGTCGCGACCGCCTCGTACGAGGCGCGGGTCTTCGGGGTGCACTCGGCGATGCCGATGGCGCAGGCGCGTCGGCTCGCTCCCAACGCCGCGTATCTCACGCCGCGCTTCACGTTCTACCGGGCGATCAGCGATCAGGTCATGGGGCTGTTGCGGGATCTGTCTCCACTGGTGGAGCCGTTGAGCCTGGACGAGGCGTTCGTGGACCTGGAGGCCGGAGGAGCGGCCTGGGACGAGGAGTCCGCGCGGCTGGTGGGGGTGCGGTTGCGGGCGGACATACGGGCGGTGACCGCGCTCACCGGCTCCGTGGGGCTCGCGGCCTCCAAGATGCTCGCGAAGATCGCTTCCGAGCAGGCCAAGCCGGACGGGCTGGTGTTGATCGAGCCCGGGACCGAGCGGGCGTTGTTGGGGCCGATGTCCGTACGGATCCTGCCGGGCGTGGGGCCGGCGACCGGGGACCATCTGCGGCGGGCCGGGATCACCACGGTCGGGGAGATCGTGGAGGCCGGGGAGGACGAGATCGTCCGGCTGCTGGGCAAGGCGCACGGGCACGGGCTGTACGCGATGGCGCTGGCGCGGGACGACCGCGCGGTCGTGGCCGAGCGGGACACCAAGTCGGTGTCGGTGGAGGACACGTACGACGTCGACATCCATGACCGGGTGCGGGTGCGGATGGAGGTGCAGCGGCTCGCGGACCGGTGTGTGCGGAGGCTGCGGGGGGCCGGGCTGTCGGGGCGGACGATCGTGCTGAAGGTGCGGCGGTACGACTTCTCGACGCTGACCCGGTCCGAGACGTTGCGGGGGCCCACGGACGACCCCACGGTGGTGCGGGAGGCCGCGGGTCGACTGCTCGAGGCCGTGGACACGACAGGTGGTGTGCGGCTGCTGGGGGTGGGCGTCAGCGGTCTCGCCGACTACACGCAGGAGGACCTGTTCGCGCAGGCGGCCGGGGAGGTGGGTCCTGTCCAGGACGACGCCGGGGCCGCCGGGGTAGCTGTGGATGCGCCCGCTGTCGAGGAGCGTGCGGGTGGGGAGCGGCAGTGGAGAGCCGGGCACGATGTGCGGCATGCCGAGTACGGGCACGGGTGGGTGCAGGGAGTGGGCTGGGGCGGGTGACCGTGCGGTTCGAGACGCCGGACGACGTGGAGCCCGGGCGTGTGCGGACGTTCCGGACCGACGATCCGGAGCTGGAACCGGCTGAGCCGTTGCCGTTGGTGCCGGGTGGGGTGCGGGGCTGAGTAGGGTGGGCATTGCCGGGCCGCGCCGCCGGGGCTGAGCGCCGTCGCGGCGGGGATCAGGGGCGGGCTGGGACTCAGAGGGCGCTGGCTCGCGAGAGGGCCGGGGTGGTCGGCCCGGGAGGGCCCGTGCCGGTCAGTCGGGTGGCCGCTCGGGGAGGGCCGGGCGGATGGTCGGCTCGGGGAGGGGCGGGGTCAGGTGTCGTCCTTGCCTGCTGTGTTGCCGAAGTCGTGGTCCATGGGTGGGGTGGGGCCGTGTCCAGGCCGTAGTGGTGGTAGAGCTGGAGTTCCTGTTCCGGGGAGAGGTGGCGGCCCACGCCGAAGTCGGGGGCGTCCTTGATGAGGGAGCGTTCGAAGGGAACGCGGAGGGTGCCCTCGACCAGTTCGCTGGGCTCCAGGGGGACGAAAGCGTCGCGGCCGAAGAAGCCCATGCGTATCGCCGCCCACTCGGGGATGCCGGTGGCGTCGTCGAGGTAGACCTCGTCCACGGTGCCGATCTTGCTGCCCCTGCGGTCGAACGCCTTGCGGCCGATCAGGTTGCGCGGATCGATGTCGGTCTGCACGGGCCCTCCATGTGGTCGCAGAACAGTCGCACATCGTGTCTCATGACTACGAAAAGGCACATCGGGGGCGGCGGCCACTCGAAGGTGAGTGCGTTGACCGCGCTGATACGCTGGCAGCGGCTGTTGACCCCGTGCGGGAGAGTCCTCCGGACACCATCCGGAGGCGCCGAAGGAGCAAATCCTCCCCGGAATCTCTCAGGCCCACGTACCGCACGGACGAGGTCACTCTGGAAAGCAGAGCGGGTGTCACGGCTCCCGCTCTCACCGACGGTGAAAACCGGCCCGAACCAGGACCGGTGAAGCTCTCAGGTTGAGATGACAGAGGGGGAGGCCGTCCGGGCACCCGTGCCGTGGTGTCCCTCGAAGGTCGTGTCAGACCAGGAGGCCTCCGTAATGACCGCCCATCGCATTCCGCTCTCCGAGCTCGAACAGGGAATCCCCTTCGAGCGGCGCCACATCGGCCCGGACGTCGAGGCCCGGGCCAAGATGCTCGCGCACGTCGGGTACGGCTCGCTCGACGAGCTGACGGCCGCCGCGGTGCCCGATGTGATCAAGAACGCCGAGGCGCTCGATCTGCCGGGCGCCCGCACCGAGGCCGAGGTACTGGCGGAGCTGCGTTCGCTGGCGGACCGCAACCAGGTGCTCGGGTCGATGATCGGGCTCGGGTACTACGGGACCTTCACGCCGCCCGTCATCCTGCGCAACGTCATGGAGAACCCGGCCTGGTACACCGCCTACACGCCGTATCAGCCCGAGATCTCCCAGGGGCGCCTGGAGGCACTGCTCAATTTCCAGACGGTCGTCGCCGAACTGACCGGGCTGCCCACCTCCGGGGCCTCCCTGCTCGACGAGGGCACCGCCGCCGCCGAGGCGATGGCGCTGTCCCGGCGCATGGGGAAGAACAAGAAGGGGCTCTTCCTCGTCGACGCGGACGCGCTGCCGCAGACGATCGCCGTGATCCAGACCCGTGCCGAACCGACCGGGGTCGAGGTCGTCGTCGCGGACCTGAGCGAGGGGATCCCGGCCGACATCGCCGAGCGGGAGATCAACGGGGTGCTGCTTCAGTACCCCGGCGCCTCCGGTGCCGTACGCGATCTGAAGCCGGTCGTCGAGCAGGCGCACCAGCTCGGCGCGCTGGTCACCGTCGCCGCCGACCTGCTCGCCCTCACGCTGCTGGCGTCGCCCGGTGAGCTGGGTGCCGACATCGCGGTGGGCACGACACAGCGGTTCGGTGTGCCGATGGGCTTCGGCGGTCCGCACGCGGGCTACATGGCCGTACAGGAGAAGTTCGCGCGCAGCCTGCCCGGGCGGCTCGTGGGCGTCTCCGTGGACGCGGACGGACACAAGGCGTACCGGCTCGCCCTGCAGACGCGGGAGCAGCACATCCGCCGGGAGAAGGCGACCAGCAACATCTGTACGGCTCAGGTGCTGCTCGCCGTGATGGCCGGGATGTACGCCGTCTACCACGGGCCGGAGGGGCTGCGGACCATCGCCCGGCGTACGCACCGGTACGCCACCGTGCTCGCCGCGGGGCTCGCCGCCGGTGGCATCGAGGTCGTGCACGGCGCGTACTTCGACACGCTCACCGTGCGGGTGCCCGGGCGGGCCGGTGAGGTCGTGGCGGCGGCGCGGGAACATGGCGTGAACCTGCACCCGGTGGACGCCGACCTGGTGTCGATCTCCTGCGACGAGACCACCACCCGGGCGCAGCTCGGCGCCGTGTGGACCGCGTTCGGGGTGGAGGGGGATGCCGAGGCTCTGGACGCCGCCGCCGACGACACGCTGCCCGAGGCGTTGCTGCGGTCGGACGACTACCTCACGCACCCGGTGTTCCACGAGTACCGCTCCGAGACCGCGATGCTGCGCTATCTGCGCCGGCTCGCCGACCGGGACTACGCGCTGGACCGGGGCATGATCCCGCTGGGCTCCTGCACGATGAAGCTCAACGCGACCACCGAGATGGAGCCGGTGACCTGGCCGGAGTTCGGGCAGCTGCACCCGTTCGCGCCCGCCGGGCAGGCGCAGGGGTACCTCACGCTCATCCGTGAGCTGGAGGAGCGCCTGGCAGAGGCCACCGGGTACGACAAGGTGTCGCTGCAGCCGAACGCCGGCTCGCAGGGCGAGCTGGCCGGGCTGCTGGCCGTGCGCGGCTACCACCGGGCCAACGGCGACGCGCAGCGGACCGTGTGTCTCATCCCGTCCTCCGCGCACGGCACCAACGCGGCGAGCGCCGTGATGGCCGGGATGAAGGTCGTCGTCGTGAAGACCGCCGAGGACGGCGAGATCGACGTCGAGGACCTGCGGGCGAAGATCGAGCAGTACCGTGACGAGCTGTCCGTGCTGATGATCACGTACCCGTCGACGCACGGTGTGTTCGAGGAGCACGTGGCCGGCATCTGCGCGCAGGTGCACGACGCCGGTGGGCAGGTCTACGTCGACGGGGCCAACCTCAACGCGCTGGTGGGGCTCGCCAAGCCGGGACACTTCGGCGGCGACGTCTCGCACCTGAACCTGCACAAGACGTTCTGCATCCCGCACGGCGGCGGCGGTCCGGGCGTCGGGCCGGTGGCGGTGCGCGAGCACCTGGCGCCGTTCCTGCCCAACCACCCGTTGCAGCCCGCGGCCGGTCCGGAGACGGGTGTGGGCCCGATCTCTGCGGCGCCGTGGGGCTCGGCGGGCATCCTGCCCATCTCGTGGGCGTACGTCCGGCTCATGGGCGGCGAGGGGCTCAAGCGGGCCACTCAGGTGGCGGTGCTCAGCGCCAACTACATCGCCAAGCGGCTGGAGCCGCACTACCCGGTGCTCTACACCGGTCCCGGCGGGCTCGTGGCGCACGAGTGCATCGTCGACCTGCGGCCGCTGGCCAAGGCGACCGGGGTGAGCGTCGACGACATCGCCAAGCGGCTGATCGACTACGGCTTCCATGCGCCGACGATGTCGTTCCCGGTGGCCGGGACGCTGATGATCGAGCCGACCGAGTCGGAGGACCTCGGTGAGCTGGACCGGTTCTGCGACGCGATGATCGCCATTCGTGCGGAGATCGAGAAGGTCGCCTCGGGCGAGTGGCCGGCGGACGACAACCCGCTGCGCAACGCGCCGCACACGGCGGCCGCGCTCGGCGGGGAGTGGGAGCACGCCTACACCCGTGCGGAGGCGGTCTTCCCGGCCGGGGTCTCGCCCGCCGACAAGTACTGGCCGCCGGTGCGCCGGATCGACCAGGCCTTCGGTGACCGGAACCTCGTCTGCTCCTGCCCGCCGTTGGACGCTTACGCGGAGTAGTCGTCCGCGGATACGCGTCGGGGCCGGTTCGGAGAGTGCGTTCTCCGGCCGGCCCCTCGTCTGTCCGGGCTGACGTCCCGTGCGGGGACGTTCACCCTGCGCGCACGTCTGTGCGGCTCAGGCGGCTGTCACCACGGTGCCCATCGGGCGGTGCGGTGCGATGATCTGGCCGTCCGGCAGGAGCTCACCGGTGTCCTCGAAGAGCAGAACGCCGTTGCAGAGCAGGCTCCATCCCTGCTCCGGGTGGTGCGCCACGAGTCGGGCGCCCTCCCGGTCGGCGGACTCGGCGGTCGGGCACAGTGGCTGGTGCTGGCACATGGTTGTTGGGATCTTTCGGCTTGTCGTGTGGTCTGAGTCGGCTGGTTTGTCCGACCCGCGGCTTGAAGCCTCGTTCATGGCCGCCCCCCGTTGTGATAAATCGGTCCGGTCCCAGTGTTGCCCCACGGGCGTCAATCCGCAGGCATTTCGCAGCACGGCTTCTTCACAGGTTGATGACGCATCCCTTGCGCGGACGGTTCATCCCCGCCCCCCTGTCCCTTCGGGTGGTTCGCCATGGTCGGATGGGGCTAGTTCGGTGGTGGGATAGCGAGCGAATAGCTCGTACGAGCGTATTGCTGCCCGAAAGAGCGCGCATTCTCGGTGATGGGGCAGAGGGAAAGCGAGCGCCCCGCCACCGGGAAATCGGCAGCGGGGCGCGAGCGGTGCGAAGAGGCGAGCCGGCCTTGGTTCAGGCGGGTGACCCCAGTAGGGGTGCGGGCGTGAGTCGGGTGGTCAGTACCGGGAGGAGATCGGCGACCCGGTGCGGACGGTGGGCGGCGATACCGGGCGGTGCCGGCGCCAGCGGGACCAGCAGGTCGTCCGGGGCCGGATGGCCGGAGGCGCCGTCGGCGGTGGGGCCGGCGTGCAGCCAGAGCGTGATCATGTACAGCTCGGGCACGGACAGCAGGCGTGGCTGGTAGGGCATCTGCAGGACCTCGGCCTGGCGCAGGGCGCGCTCGGTGGAGGTGATGTACGGGCCCTCGAAGAAGTGCGAGAACACCCAGCCGTCCGGGGTCAGCCGGGTCTCTGCGGCGGCCACGGCGCGGTCGCCGCAGCGGATCAGGAACCGCCATCCGGTGAGCCGGGCGGTGCCCGTGCCCGCCGGGGTGATCCGGTCGAGGACGTGGACGGGCAGCGGAAGTTCGGGGGTGGCGGGGCCCGAGGCGTTCTTCAGCGACGGGGTTCGCGTCTCGTGGACGGCGGTGGGAGAACCGAGTGCCATGAGGACGGTGCGCAGGGCGGGCGCGGGAGCCGGGGGGACATGCAGCGGCATGGTGGGTCGCCTCTCCATTCGACAGGCACGGTGGCGCGAGGGCGGGGGCAGACGGCGCTGTCAGCTCACGGGGATCGGAGAGACGGGTGCCCGGGGTCCGGGTGCGTGGGTGGGTCCGCCGCGCGTGGTCCGACGGCGGGACCGAGGACCGCGAGTGCCGCTCTCAGCCTCGTTTGCAGAGTTTATACGACACGTGTTCACGCAAGGTTTCGTCTAGCCGTTCCCCATATGAAGAACAAGGCGGTATCAGGTCGCCGGGAGCTGCCCATCAACCCGCTTTTTCAACGGGGACCGCCGGTGACCTCGTAATACCGGTGCGTAGCGGACGGCCTGTTCTCGTCGACGCTTTTCACGAAACACAACAGGCGGAAAGCGCATGCTCATTCATGCCCGCTGAATGTGCCAGAAGCACGCCGAGTGAATAGTGTCGTTGGCGACCGCGTTCAGCCTAGCGTGCGCAGGTCGCGGCCGGGACGTTATCAGCGGCTCCATCGGGGCATCATCATTCGTGGACCCGAGACAGCAGTGGCCGGATCGTCGGCCTGCCCATCCAAGGAGGGACCCCTAGATGGGAGAGAAGGTCGTGGCGGGGCCGTTCGGCCTCTCCGATCGCCAGCAGTACCGCGACAAGTTGAGGCAGTGCCTGGCGGGGCTGGCGCGGCTGCTGGAGGAGAAGCGGTTCGATCGTCCCAAGAACCTGATGGGTGTGGAGATCGAGCTGAACCTCGTCGACGGTGACGGGCTGCCCAGAATGATGAATGCGCAAGTACTGGAGAGGATTGCGAGCCGAGATTTCCAAACAGAACTCGCCATGTTCAACCTGGAAGTCAACATCGCTCCACATCGGCTCGGCGGCCGGGTATTCGACCAGCTTTCCGAGGAACTGCGCACCTCCCTCGCGTATGCCGACCGCAAGGCGATCGAAGTCGGCGCGGGAATCGTGATGATCGGCATTCTGCCGACCCTGGGCCGGGACGACCTGGTCTCCTCGAACCTCTCCGCGGGCGACCGCTACACCCTGCTCAACGATCAGATCGTCGCCGCCCGGGGCGAGGACTTCACCCTCGACATCGACGGGGTGGAGCGGCTCGTCTGTACCTCGAAGTCCATCGCGCCCGAAGCGGCCTGCACCTCGGTGCAGTTGCACCTCCAGGTCACCCCGGGCCGGTTCGCCGACGTGTGGAACGCCGCCCAGGCGGTCGCCGCCGCGCAGGTCGCCATCGGCGCCAACTCGCCGTTCCTGTTCGGGCACGAGCTGTGGCGCGAGTCGCGACCGCCGCTGTTCCAGCAGTCCACCGACACCCGGCCGCCCGAGTTGCAGGCCCAAGGGGTGCGGCCGCGCACCTGGTTCGGGGAGCGGTGGATCTCCTCGGCGTTCGACCTCTTCGAGGAGAACCTGCGCTTCTTCCCGGCTCTGCTGCCCATCTGCGACGAGGAGGACCCGATGGCCGTCCTCGACGCGGGCGGCGTGCCCTCTCTCGCCGAACTCACCCTGCACAACGGCACGATCTACCGCTGGAACCGGCCCGTCTACGGCATCGCCGACGGGGTCCCGCACCTGCGCGTGGAGAACCGGGTGCTGCCCGCCGGGCCGACCATCACGGACGTGATCGCCAACGCCGCCTTCTACTACGGCGTGGTACGCGCCCTCGCCGAGGAGTCGCGGCCGGTCTGGACACGGCTGCCGTTCGAGGCGGCCGCCGCCAACTTCGACGAGGCGTGCCGGCACGGCATCGACGCGCGGCTGCAGTGGCCGCGCGGGCGCTACGGCGGGGTGGGGCCGGTGGACGCGGTGAACCTCGTACGGGACGAGCTGTTGCCGCTCGCCGAGGCGGGGCTGGACGCGTGGGGGGTCGAGCCGGTCGATCGCGACTTCTACCTCGGTGTGATCGAGGAGCGTTGCCGACGCCGGGTCAACGGGGCGTCCTGGCAGGTCGAAACGTTCCACCGGGCTCTGGCCAAGGGGCTGGGCCGGGACGAGGCGCTGGCCGCCACGACACGGCGCTACGGCGAGCTGATGCACTCCGGGGAACCGGTCCACAGCTGGCCGGTCGGGCTGCCGGAGCCGGTGCCGTTGGGCTGAGAGCCTGCCTTCGCCGGGCCGCCGGCCGCCTCCCGGGCGTCGTCTCCGTTCGGGTGGGCCGCTGAGAGGGGACGCCGACGGAATGTCGCGGACCGCCGCGGGTGATGATGGACCCTCGGCGGGCCGGACAACGGGAGGCGTGGGTGCAGGGGCAGGCGGAGTCGGTGGAGGGCGCGGTACCGGAGGAGCGGCCGGGCCGACGGATTCTGAGGGACGAGACGCTTCTCGTGCTCGCGCTCTCGCTCGGCGCGAGCGGGGTGTCCGCGCTGATCAGCTTCATCGGATCGGTGACCGAACCCGGTGGGCTCAAGGACCAGGCGGCCACCATGAACGCCTCGGCCGCGCCGGGTCGGCCGTGGCTCGACCTCGCGTGGCAGCTCTTCGGCATCACGACCGCCCTGGTGCCCGTCGCGCTGGTCGCGCACTTCCTGCTGCGTGAGGGCGCCGGGCTGCGGACCCTCGGCTTCGACCGGACGAAGCCGTGGCCCGATCTCGGCCGGGGTGCGGCGATCGCCGCGGTGATCGGCAGCACCGGGATCGCCTTCTACCTGGCGGCGCGCGGCCTCGGCTTCAACCTCACCGTGGTACCGGAGGCGCTGCCCGAGGTGTGGTGGAAGTACCCCGTGCTGATCCTCTCCGCGGTCCAGAACGCGATCCTCGAAGAGGTCATCGTGGTCGGGTATCTGTTGCGTCGGCTCCAGCAACTGGGCTGGTCGCCGGGGAGCGCGCTGGCCGCCAGCTCGGTGCTGCGCGGCTCGTACCACCTCTACCAGGGCATCGGCGGCTTCGTCGGCAACATGGTGATGGGCGTGGTGTTCGTCTATCTGTACCGGCGGTGGGGGCGAGTGGGCCCGCTGGTGGTGGCCCACTCGCTGCTCGACATCGGGGCGTTCGTGGGGTACGCGCTGCTGGCCGGGAAGGTGGACTGGCTGCCCACGCCTTGAGGGGAGTGCGGCCGGAGTGGGCGACGGCGGCCGGACCGACGCCCGCGCAGGCCGCCCGTCAGGCGAGGAGTTCGCCGTCGATGACCGTGACCGCGCGGCCGGAGAGCAGGGTGCGGTCGCCGCGGAGTCCCGTGCGGACGTGGCCGGAGCGGGGGGAGGCCTGGAGGCCGGTGAGATCCGGGCTGCCCAGGCGTGCGGACCAGAAGGGGGCGAGGGCGGTGTGGGCGCTGCCCGTGACCGGGTCCTCGTCGATGCCGATGTTCGGGAAGAAGCAGCGCGAGACGTAGTCGTGGTCGGCGGCGGCGTCCTCGGCGCGGGCGGTGGCGATGATGCCGCGCTCGGAGTAGCGGCCGAGGGAACGCAGGTCGGGGGTCAGACCGAGGATCGTCTTCTCGTCGGCCAGTTCCAGCAGCAGGTCGCCCACCTGCGGGCCGGTGTCGAAGGCGCTCAACGGCTCGGCGCCGAGGGCCTCCGCGACGCCGTCCGGGACGGGGACCGGGGTGAGGGGCGCGGTCGGGAAGTCGAGGGTGAGGGAACCGTCCGGCTGGGGTGTGGCGATGAGGACGCCGCTGCGCGTGGCGAACCGAACCGGGCCCTCGTGGGTGTGGGTGCTGTTCAGGACGTGCGCCGTGGCCAGTGTGGCGTGGCCGCACATCGCCACCTCGGCGACCGGCGTGAACCAGCGCAGCGCCCAGTCGGCGTCGCCGCCCGCCGGGAGGGGGTGGGCGAACGCGGTCTCGGCGTGGTTGACCTCTTTGGCCACGTTCCGGAGCCAGGCGTCGTCCGGGAAGGCGTCGAGGAGCAGGACTCCGGCCGGGTTGCCGGAGAAGGGGCGGTCGGTGAAGGCGTCGACGATACGAATGCGCATGGGACGACGCTAGGCGGTTCGGGGAGCCACGGGCCAAGGCCAATTCCGGGACGGTGGACTGGGTGGACCGGTTCTCATGGGCCACTTCGTGGTTCTCATCGGGCCACTTCGCCGGACGGTGGGCCGGCGGACGGAGAAGCCGCCTGGTGGACGGGATCAGCCTGGCAGCCAGGGCCCAGCCTGGCAGGCGAGGTCCGCCTGACAGACAAGGTCCGCTTGGCAGACGGGGATCCGTTTGGCCGCCGTCGGGGGTCCGCCTAGTGGACGGAGAAGCCGCCGTCGACGAAGATCGTTTGCCCGGTGATGTAGCCGGCTGAGTGTCCGGACAGGAACACCGCGGCGCCGGCGAAGTCGTCGGGGAGACCGTTGCGGCCGGTCAGGGTGCGGGCGGCGAGCGCCGCCACCTGCTCCGGGTCGGACGACAGTCGGGTGTTGAGCGGGGTCGGGACGAAGCCGGGGACCAGGGTGTTGCAGGTGACGCCGTGCGGCGACCACTCCTCGGCCTGCGAGCGGGCGAGTGACTCCAGGGCGCCCTTGGAGACGCCGTACGCGCCGCTGCGGACGAACGCCCGGTGCGCCTGCTGCGAGGTGATGTGGATGATGCGTCCGTAGCCCCGCTCGGCCATGCCGGGCCCGAAGCGCTGGCCCAGCAGGAAGGGCGCGTCCAGGTTCACCGCCATGGTGGTGTCCCACACGTCCTCGCCCAGGTCGCTCAGCGGGGGACGGAGGTTGACGCCGGCGCTGTTGACGAGGATGTCGGGTTCCCCGAACGCCTCTGTCGCCTGCTCCGCCGCCGCGCGCACGCCTGCTCGCGTGCCGAGGTCGCCGCTCACCCAGGCCGCGCGGCAGCCGTCCGCCGTCAGCCGGTCGACCGTGGCCGCCAGTTCCGTCTCCCCGCGCGCGACGATCACCACGCTCGCCCCGGCCTGCGCGAGCGCCGTGGCGATGGCCTTGCCGATGCCGGAGCTGCCGCCTGTCACCACGGCTACCCGGCCGTCGAGGGAGAACAGTCGGGAGAGGTAGCTGTCGGAGATCATTCCCGCACCTTAGGGGAGCGTCGGCGCCCGGCGGTTCGCGGGTGTGCCGGGATGGACCTGCCGACCCAGCCGGCCGTCCGAGCTACATCGAGGTCGGCGGGTGCGGGGAGCGGAGTACGAGCAGGGTGATCTCGCTGGGGGCGAAGACGCGGAAGGGCGGGCCCCAGAAGCCGGTGCCGCGACTGGTGTAGAGGAGGGTGCGGGTGCCGTGCCGGCTGAGACCGGCGAGGGCGGGCTGGTCGAGGCGGACCAGGTGGTGGAAGGGCCATATCTGGCCGCCGTGGGTGTGGCCGGAGAGCTGGAGGTCGATGCCGGCTGCTGTCGCCCGGTCGATGAACCTGGGCTGGTGGGCCAGGAGCAGGACGGGCAGGTCGGGGTCGGCGCCGTCCAGGGCACCGGTGAGATGGGCGCGGTGGCCTGCCAGGCCGGAGGATTCGGCGGTGACGTCGTCCACGCCGGCGACGACGAGGGTGTCGCCGCCCCGTTCGAGCAGCACGTGGCGGTTGCGCAGCGGTTCCCAGCCCAGCTCGTCCATCAGGTCGACCCAGCCCTGGGCCTCGCTGTAGTACTCGTGGTTGCCGGTGACGTAGACGCGGGCATGGGTCGCCCGCACGGTGGCGAGTGGGGTGGCCTGGGCGCGGCGGCGTTCGGCCGTGCCGTCCGCGATGTCGCCGGTGTGGCAGACCAGGTCGGCTTCCAGGGTGTTCACCGTCTCGCACATTCGTGCCGACCAGCGGGCGCGGTCGAGCGGGCCGTAGTGGGTGTCGGTGATGAGGGCGACGCGCAGGCCGTCCAACCCCGCGCCCAGCCGAGGGAGTTGCACGTCGAGGCGGCGCACACGTGGCACCCGGCGGGCTTCGACGTATCCCCAGGCGAGGAGTACGGCGGTGGTGCCGAGGACGGCCCAGGTGACGATGCGGGCCCGGTCCTGGCTCGCGCCGACGTCGGTCACGGTCAGGGCGAGCCGCAGGAAGAGGCCGAGCAGAACGGACCAGGTGAACAGAACCCAGCTGGCGCCGAGCAGGGTGTCGCCGATGATCGCCGCCCTGTCTTGCAGGCGTCGGCCGTGGCCGCGCGCCATCGCGAGCGGCATGCCGACGAGGCCGAGGACGAACAGCGCGGTGCCGACCGTCGTGACGGGGAGCGGCCAGTGCTGGTCGGCGTACAGGAGCACCCAGCAGGGCACGGTCCACAGGAGGACGGGGGCGATCAGCGGGAGACAGCGCATCAGGCGGTGCAGCCGGCCCTGCCGCGGAGCTCGCGCGTCGCTGTCGGCGGGTCGGGTGTTGCTGGTGTCGGTCACGCTTCCCCCCTGGCCATGCTGCTGTCTCGCGCAGGCTATCCGGTCGTCCTGTGCCCGAGGGTTGTCATGCGATCGGTTCCGATATATCGTTGAGGCATCGCGACAGATTCGCGACAGGTCAACGATGGATGGAGTGATGGCAATGCGTTCCCGTGGACAGGACTTCGGATTCGAGCATGGGCATGGGCGACGCGGTGGGGAGCACCACCGCGGACGAGGTGACGGCGAGGCGCTGCGTGCCGCCTTCGGGCCGTTCGGGCCGGGCCATGGTGGTCCCGGGCCGTTCGGGCCCTTCGGTGGTGGCCCGTGGGGCGGACGCGGCCGAGGCGGACCCAGGGGAAGGGCACGGCGGGGCGATGTACGTGCCTCGATCCTGGCCCTTCTCAAGGACAGGCCCATGCACGGCTACGAGATGATCCAGGAGATCGCCGAGCGCAGCGGTGGGGCGTGGAAGCCCAGCCCCGGCTCGGTGTACCCCACCCTCCAGCTCTTGGAGGACGAGGGGCTGATCGCCAGCGCGACCGAGGGCGGCAAGAAGCTGTTCTCGCTCACCGAGGCCGGTCGCACCGCGGCCGAGGAGGGGCCCGAGGCTCCTTGGGAAGAGGCCTCGCGCGGGGTCGACTGGGAGGCGCTGAGCGAGATCCGGCAGGCCGGCTTCGGCCTGATGGAGGCGTTCGGCCAGGTCTGGAAGACCGGCGACAAGGAACAGCGCGACAAGGCGCTGACGGTGATCAACGAAGCCCGCAAGAAGCTGTACCTGATCCTCGCCGACGAGGACTGACAGCGGTGAGTGGGTGAGGTGAGGTACGGGAGCGCCCCCGGAGTGGACCGGGGGCGCTCTCGTGTGTGCCGGGCGGCGCGTGTGCGGTGGGGGCGCGTGGGTGGTAGGGAGGGCTTCGGTCGGGCGACGAGTGCGCCCAGCTTGCGCAGGGACTCGTCGAGCGCGGCCGTGGCGGAGTCCTTGAGCTTGCCCGCCATCAGGGAGACCGCGGCGCCCGTGAACCGGCCGTCGACGCGGACCGTGGTGGCGTCGCCGTCGGGGGTGAGGGTGTAGCGCGTGGTGAGGTCCACGGCCATGGGGCCCTTGCCGCGGATGGCCAGGGTGCGCGCGGGTTCCAGCTCGGCGATGGTCCACTCGACCTCCGCCGGGAAGCCCATGAGCCTCAGGTTCTCCTGGAAGGTGCCACCTACTTCGAGGGTCCGCGGGCCGCCCTGCGGGAAGCCGGTGTGGGTCGTGTTCCACTCGCCGTACGCGGACCAGTCGACGAGCCGGGCCCAGACCTGCTCGGCGGGCGCCTCGATGCGTGCCTCCGCGCTGACATCGGCCATGCGACAACCCCTTCGTCTCGGACGGTGGTGTCGCGGAACGTAGTCCCGGGTCCCCGAACATTCAATACTGATGAACCGTCAGGAAAGGCGGGGGGCTTCCGGACGGTTCGGTGTCCAGGGGATCTTGGATCAGTGCCGCGTCGAACAGGTCCCATGCGCGGGGCGTGGGGCGAGGAGGCGCGCGCCCCTGGGGCGTGAGCGCCGCCATCTCATCCCCAGGGAGGAGAGGCGGGTCCTCCCTACGCAACCTGTGTGGGACACGAAGATGCTTCCTGCCGTGGATGACCCGGGGGTGGTGGGACTGATGGGGTGGAGGGCGTGCGACCCCCTATTCCCCGGCAGTCGGCCGTAGATCATGGTTCGGACCACGTGGAGATCGAGGGCAGGCTCACGGACGAGCTGACCTCGGTGATCGCCGCTGCGCGCAGACGGGCCCTCCGGGACGGGGACCGGCAGATCGACACCGCCCATCTGCTGCACACGCTCCTGGAGTCCGACCCCGACGTCCGCGCCCTCTTCCACGGACCGCAGGTCGCCCGGCTGCTCGGCTATATGGTGCAGCGCAGCATCGGCTACGGACTGCGCTGGCAGATCGGGGTCGAGGACGCCGGAGTCGTCCCGGGTGTCCCGGGCGCGCCCGGCTGGTCGCCGGTCGCGGCCCGCGCGATGGGGCAGGCGTACGACCGTGCCGTGCGGCGGGGGGAGCGGTCGGCCCACGGTGTGGACCTGCTCGCCGCGCTGGTCGCGACCGCCGGATCGCGGGCCGTGGAGGTGCTGGCCACCGTGGGTGTCGACGTCGGGGCTGTGGCGCGGCGGGTCGTGCGGACGGGCGAGGCCCTCTGACCCCGGCTGTCTTCTGGGTGGCTGCGCCCGAGTCGGCCGCAGCCCGCCTGCGGTCCAGTCGGTGAGACAGGTGTCAACGGGGGTGACGCTCCTGTCGTCGGCTGTCATCATGTGCCGGTGCATACGTCTCAGAGGAGTCACGGACAACGCGGTCGGGGTGTCGGGCTGGTGCTCGCGCTCGGGTCCGCCGTCGCCTTCGGAGGATCGGGCACGGCGGCCAAACCACTCATCGAGGCCGGGCTCGAACCGTTGCACGTGGTGTGGCTGCGCGTCGTCGGCGCCGCGCTGGTGATGCTGCCGTGGGCCGTCCGGCACAGGGACCTGGTGCGGCGGCGGCCCGCGCTGCTCGTCGGTTTCGGACTGTTCGCCGTGGCCGGTGTGCAGGCCTTCTACTTCGCGTCGATCTCGCGTATCCCCGTCGGAGTCGCCCTGCTCGTGGAGTACCTCGGGCCGGCGCTCGTCCTCGGGTGGGTGCGATGCGTGCAGCGGCGGCCGGTGACCCGGGCGGCGGCGGTCGGGGTCGTTCTCGCGGTCGGCGGCCTCGCCTGCGTCGTCGAGATATGGTCCGGGCTGAGCTTCGATCCGCTGGGGCTGCTGCTCGCGCTCGGCGCCGCCTGTTGTCAGGCCGGGTACTTCGTGCTGTCCGACCAGGGGAGCGAGGCCGGGGCCGAGGCACCGGACCCGCTCGGTGTCATCGCCTACGGACTGTTGGTGGGGGCGGCCGTGCTCACGGTGGTGGCCCGGCCGTGGGGGATGGAGTGGGAGGTGCTCGGGGGCACCGCGCTGATGGACGGGACGGCCGTTCCGGCGTGGGTGCTGCTCGGGTGGGTGGTGCTGATCGCCACGGTGCTCGCGTATGTGACCGGAGTGGTGGCCGTACGGCGGTTGTCTCCCCAGGTGGCCGGGGTGGTGGGGTGTCTGGAGGCGGTGGTGGCGACCGTGCTCGCGTGGGTGCTGCTGGGTGAGCACCTGGGCGCGGCGCAGATGGTCGGCGGGCTGGTCGTGCTGGCCGGGGCGTACGTCGCGCAGCGGTCCGCGCCGGGCAGGAGGGCGCCGAGGAAGGTGGCGTCCGGTGGGGAAGGGCGGGGTCGGCATGCCGGTGGGTCGGGGGCGATGAGGTGGCCGGGGCCCGGTGACATGCGGCCGATGAGGCGGTCGGGGCCTGAAGTCCGCGGGGTGCGGGTCCGTCGTGGTTGCTCGCCCAGTTCACCGCGCCCCTTGAGGGCGCGGGTCAGGGGCGCGGGTTCGCCGTTGGCTACAGGGCCTTGAGGTAGGCCGGGAGTGCGGTGCCCGGGGCCAGGTCGGGGTCCGGGATCGGGGTTCCGTAGCCCTTGCGGAGGGGGACGACGCCGGCCCAGTGGGGGAGCGTGAAGTCCTCGGGCTCGTCGTTGGCGCCGCCGGTGCGGGTCTTGGCCGAGACCTCGTTCAGGTCGAGGCGGATCACGGCCGTGGCCGCGAACTCCTTGCCGTTGGCGGGCCGGGAGTCCCGCGAGCGGCCCGGTACGACATGGTCGGCCAGCGCGTCGAGAGCGATCCGGCGCTCCTCGGGGTCGGTCACCTGGTGCGCGGTGCCGTGCACCACCACCGAGCGGTAGTTGATCGAGTGGTGGAAGGCGGAGCGGGCCAGGATCAGCGCGTCCACATGGGTGACCGTCAGACACACCGGGAGGCCCGGGTCGGCCTGGCCCGTCATCCGCAGCGGGCGCGAGCCCGTCGAGCCGTGCACATAGAGCGTCTCGCCGACCCGGCCGTACAGCGTCGGCAGCACCACCGGGGCGCCGTCGCGGACGAAGCCGAGATGGCAGACGTACCCCTCGTCGAGTATCGAGTGCACCAGTTCCCTGTCGTACGAGGCCTTCTGGGCGGCCCGGGTGGGGACGGTGCGCTCGGTGGGGGTGTAGGCGGCGGGCGGTGGTGTCGTCGGCTCCGGTGTCGTCGACCGCTGGGTCCCCGTCATTGCGCTCTCCATTGCACTAGTGCATAATTAGATTTGTGCTAGGAGAATACCTGATCGCTGGTCGACGCGCAGTCGAGATTGCCGCGAGCGTCGAGCAGGCGGTGGCGGAGGGCGGGCTGGAACCCGGTCAACTGCTGCCGCCTATGCGGGAGTTGGCGGACCGGCTCGGCGTGAATCCGAACACCGTCGCGGCCGCCTATCGCACGCTCCGTGAGCGTGGGGTCATCGAGACCTCGGGGCGCCGGGGCAGCCGTGTGCGGTCCCGGCCGGCGACGACGGGGCGGGAGTACATCCGGGTGGAGGTCCCCGAGGGTGCGCGGGACCTCGCCGACGGCAATCCCGACCCCGCGCAGCTGCCGCGCCTGGCGGAGGCGTTCGCGGCCGCCGCCGAGCAGGGCGACCGTGAACCGGTCCTCTACGGGGCGGCGGCCGTGGAGCCCGAACTGGCCCGGATCGCGCGGGCCGACCTGGACGCCGACGGGGTGCCGGACGGGCCGGTCGCCGTCACCTCGGGGTCGCTCGACGCCATCGAACGGGTGCTGGCCGTCCACCTCAAGCCGGGGGACACCGTCGCCGTCGAGGACCCCGGGTGGGGAAGCGTGCTCGATCTGGTGCCGGCGCTCGGGCTGCGGGTCGTCCCGGTCGGCGTCGACGACGAGGGGCCCCTCCCCGACGACGTACGAGGCGCGCTGGAGGGCGGGGCGCGTGCCCTGATCGTCACCGACCGGGCGCAGAACCCGACCGGCGCGGCCGTGAGCGCCGCTCGCGCGCGTGCCCTGCGGTCCGTGCTGGCCCAGCATCCGGGGACCCTGCTCATCGAGGACGACCACGGCTACCGGATCGTCGACCAGTCCCTGCATCCGCTCGCCGGGGTCACCCGCAGCTGGGCCTTCGTGCGGTCGGTCGCCAAGGCGTACGGCCCCGACCTGCGGCTCGCCGTGCTCACCGGTGACGCGGCCACCGTCGACCGGGTGCGGGGCCGGCAGCGGCTGGGGCCCGGCTGGGTGAGCCTGCTGGTGCAGCGGGCCGTCGTCCGGCTGTGGTCCGGCGGTGCGGTGGACGCGGAGGCCGTGGCGGCGGCGTACGGGCGGCGGCGGGACGCGCTGATCGGTGCCCTCGCGCGGCGCGGGGTCGAGGCGCACGGGGTCAGCGGGATGAACGTGTGGATCCGGGTGCCGGACGAGACCGGCGCGGTCGCGCGGCTGCTGCACGCCGGCTGGGCCGTCGCGCCCGGGGCGCGCTTCCGGATGAGCGCCCCGCAGGGGATCCGGATCACCGTCTCCACCCTCACCGAGGAGGAGATCGGGAGGGTGGCGGACGCGGTGGCCTCGGCGATCGGGCCGGGCGCGGGAGCGGGATACGTGTGAGGTCAGGTCACGGCGACCGGGACGTGAGTGGGATGCGTGTGAGGTCACGTCGCGGCGGCCGGGGCGCGAGCGGGATGCGCGTGACGGTACGTGTGCCGTCACAGCAGTCGGGACGCCGGCCGCGTACGTGTGACGGCACGGGCCGGGGATGTGGGCCCGGCGCGTCCGCCGGGACGCTCGGCTCCTGCTGGATCAGGTGCGCGGTCTGGCCTGTGTCAGTGCCGCACCCGCCAGGACGATCGCCGCGCCGACCGGGGTCGACCAGGTCAGGGACTCGCCGAGGAGTGCGACGCCGGCGGCCGTGGCGATGACCGGGATGAAGTAGGTGACCATCTGGGCCGTCGTCGGGCCGACCTCGGAGACGAGCCCGTACTGGACGAGCATCGCGACCCCCGTGCCCAGGGTGCCCAGCGCGACGACCGCCAGCAGGGGCAGCACCGGGAAACTGCTCGGCACGCTCGTGAACACCGGGGTGACGAAGGCCAGTTGGGTGGTGGCCAGCAGCAGTTGGGCGCCGGTGAGGGAGAGGTGCGACGCGGTGGTGCCGGCCAGGGTGCGGCGGACGTAGATCCAGCCGACGGGATAGCAGAGGGAGGCCAGCAGCGCTAGCGCGGTGCCGGTGGCGTCCACGCCCTGAAAGCCCTGCCAGGCGCCGAGCACGGTGAGGACTCCGAGGAAGCCGAGGCCGAGACCGGCGACCCGCACCCGGGTGGGGCGGTCCTCGGAGAGCGCGACCAGGGAGAGGGCCATGCCCCACAGGGGTGAGGTCGCGTTGCAGATGCCCGCCAGAGTGGACGGGACGGTCAGCTCCGCGTAGGCGAACAGGGAGAACGGCAGGGCGTTGAGGAAGAAGGCGGCCACGGTCAGGTGACCCCAGGTGCGGGCGCCGCGCGGCAGCCGCTCCCGCCTCACCGCCATCGCCGCCGCGAGGACCAGCGTGCCGAACAGCAGCCGTCCCAGGGTGACCTGGAAGGGCGCGTACGCCTGTGTGCCCACCTTGATCAGGAGGAAGCTGAAACCCCAGACGAGGGAGAGGAAGGCGAAGCGCAGCCGCCAGTCGACGGCGGCGCGGGAGCGGTCAGGGGCGCGACCGGGGGCTCGGGTGGGCGTGGCGGTGGTCATGCGCACCACGATGGCGCCCGGTGATCTCGTAGCACAAGCGAGAATTGGTGAGTCGATCCTCGTAGTATCGCTTACATGTTGAATCTGGAGCGCCTGCGCACCCTCGACGCCCTCGCCCGGCACGGCTCGGTCAGCGGGGCGGCCGAGGGCCTGCATGTGACGACCTCGGCCGTCTCGCAGCAGATGGCCAAGCTGGAACGCGAGGTGGGTCAGCGGCTCCTCGCCAAGAACGGGCGGGGGGTGCGCCTCACCGACGCGGGGCGGCTGCTCGCCGAGCACGCCGCGCGCATCCTGTCGCAGGTCGAGCTGGCGCAGTCGGCACTGGAGGAACAGCGGGGGCAGGTGGTCGGCGAACTGCGGCTGGCCGCGTTCCCGACGGCTGTCCGGGGGCTGTTTCCCGCCGTGTTCCGCGCGCTGCGCGAGGACCATCCCGCGCTGCGCGTGCGCTCACGGGAACTGGAACCCGCACTCGCCGCGAACGCGGTGATCCGGGGCGACATCGACCTGGCCGTCGTCCTCGACTGGTACAACAAGCCGCTGCCCGTGCCCGCGGGGCTGGCCAGGGCCGCGATCCTCGACGACCCGGTGGAGGTGGCCCTGCACGAGGACCATCCGCTCGTCGCCCGGGACGAGATCGACCTGCGGGAGCTGGCCCAGGAGCCGTGGGTCGCCTGGCCCGAGGGCGAGTTCTGCCACGAATGGCTGCTCTACACGCTGCGGGCCAACGGCATCGAGCCCCACATCGCCCACCGCGCGGGTGAACACCACACGCAACTCGCCCTGGTCGCCGCAGGATTGGGTGTCTGCATCGCGCCCCGGCTCGGCCGGGACCCGATGCCGGCCGGGGTGCGGACCGTGCCGGTGCGCCACCGTGTCCACCGCAGCGTGTACGCGGTGTGGCGCTCGGACGCCGACCGGCGGCCGTCCATCAGGGCGGCGGTGGAGGCGCTGCGGACCGCGGGCGACGGGTGCGGAGCGGGCTGAACCGCGGGAGCGTCCGTCGGCCGAGGGGGCCGGTCACGGCGAGCCCAGTTTGCGGAAGTCCCAGGACGCGACGGCGTCCGGTGTCAGACGCAGCCAGGCGTGCCTGCCGTCGTGGGGCATTTCGTCGATGCCGAAGTTCTTTTGGGCGAACAGCCGCTCCACCTCGACGAGTTCGGGGACCGGTTCGCCCGTGCGCGGTGCCTCGCCGACGAATTCGACGGTGCCGGACAGTTCGACGCCGCGCAGTTCGCCGTACTCCTCGCCCGCGTCGACCACGACGGCCAGGCGCGGGTCGCGGCGCAGCGCGGACCAGCGTTTGCTGCGGGTGATCGAGTAGAGCCAGCACGAGGTCCCGTCCCAGAAGAACCAGAGCGGGCTGATGTGCGGGGCGCCGTCGGACCCGACTGTCGCCACCCGGCAGGTGCGCTGCGTGCTCAGGAACTCGTCCAGTTCGGAGGGTTCCATCATGATCTTCCGGCCCCGGCGCTGGGTGACGGCCATGGAGTCCCCTTTTCTGATGTGGCGTCAGAAGAGCATCGGTCGTCTTCCGTCCCTGCGCAAGGGGCGTTACGCTCCACCGCCCGATCGCCGGCGACAGGGGGAGCGTCATGCCCGCGTACGCGAGTGAGTCCGAGCGCCGACGGGAGTTGGGCGGGCTCCTCGATCCCGCCACCACCGTCCTGCTGACCGTCGAGTGTCAGCAGGGTGTCGTGGGAGCCGACGGCGCGCTGCCCGAACTCGCCCGGGAGGCCCGGTCGTCGGGGGTGCTCGCGCGTGTCGCCCGGTTGGTCGCCGCGGCCCACGGGTGCAGGGCGCAGGTCCTGCACGCCGTCGCCGAGCGGCGGCCCGACGGCCGGGGGGCCAACCGCAACGCACGGCTGTTCCGCGCGGCGGAACGGCTGCCCGTACGGCAGTTGACGGGCAGTGAGGCCGTACGGGTCGCGCCGCCCATCGAGGTCGCCGAGGAGGACCTGATCGTACGGCGGTTGCACGGGCTGTCCCCGCTGGCGGGCACCGATGTGGACGCGCTCCTGCGGAACCTGGGCTGCCGCACCCTGGTCGTCGCCGGCGTCTCGGCGAACGTGGCCGTGCCGAACGCGGTGTTCGACGCGGTCAACCTGGGCTACACGGTGGTCGTGCCCGGCGACGCCATCGCGGGGGTGCCTGCCGACTACACCCCCGCGATGATCCGTCACACCCTCGCGCTGGTCGCCACGGTCGCGACCACGGACGAGGTGGTGGAGTGCTTCGAGCGGCCGGCGGGCCGCGCGTCCGGCGAACGCTAGGCGAGGGTGATCGAGTCCCCAGACACGGTGACCTGCTTGGCCGGCAGCGCCTTCGTCGCCGGTCCGCTCTTCACACTGCCGTCCGCGATCGAGAAGTTGCTGTTGTGACAGGGGCAGTTGATCACGCCGTCGGCGATCGTCTTCACCGCACAGCCCTGATGGGTGCACACGGAGGAGAACGCCTTGAACGTGCCCGCCTCGGGCTGGGTGACGACGACGCCCTCGCTCTCGAAGATCTTGCCGCCGCCCTCGGGGATGTCCGCGGTCTTCGCGATCTCCTTGCCGCCCGCGTCGCCGCCCGTGCTGCCGCCGGTCGTGTCGCCTCCCGTGCTGCCGCCGGAGTCGGCGTTCGAGTCGCCGCCGGCCCCGGCGCCGGACGAACTCGACGTCGACGCGTCGTCGTCCGATCCGCACGCGGTCAGCGCGACGGCGAGCCCCGCCACGCCGACGGCCGCCATGACGGTGCGACGGCCCGGGATCGAAGCGGGTTTGGTCGTTTCGCTGGTCATGCTGACGGTTCCTTCCGAGATGGCTTTGCGCTTTCGCCCATGAATACGGCGGGTCTGCGCTTGAACGTTCAGACAGGGTGCACATCTTGACCTGTCCGGGATCATGACGGCGTCAAAAACAGCTGTCTGAAAGCTGTCGGTCGGCGGCGCCGCCGGACGGGGCGCACCCGGGGGCCGTCGGTACGCCGGTAGCCTGGGCCGATGCTCAAGGAAGTCAGCGCGACCCGGTACATCGCGCCGTTGCGGGAGGGCGGCTCGCTGCCCGGTCTCGTCGGGGGCGACGACCGCGGGACGTACGTCCTGTAGACACCCGGCCCGGCCTCACGCGGTTACCACGGTCACCCCTGGCTGATCCACCGCCTGGCCTACACGCGCACCGGGCACAAGAACCTGCACGTTCGCGGCTACAAGGAAGTCGGCACCACCACGCCGTTTCGACATGGTCGTCGGCAACGACATGGACCGCTACCGGCTGGGCATCGACCTGCCCGAGGTCGCCGACTGGACCTGGGACAGCTGACCGGAGCTGGTTCTGTCGCCTCGGTCACCCTGGGCCGGGGCGGCTCGCGTGACAGTCGCGGCAGCCTCCTCGCCCTCACACGAGGCACACCAGCACGGAAGGGGCAGCCGGACCCGGACGATGGCCCACTGCGCCCTCCCAGTGGTGGTGCACAGGCCGGTTGTATGGAACCGGCGGAAAGGACCAGCCACAGACGCGGGGCAGCAGCCGTCATCTGTTCACCGCGCAATCAGGATCCGCGAGAAGCGGATGGTCCTTCCGCCTCTTTTTCTGCCCGGCCATGTGCGGCGATCGGTCGGCCGCGCAGTGCCTCGGGCCACCCGGGCGGCGAGCCTGCGCAGAGGGCCGAACGGCCCCAGGGCAAAGGGGCCGGACGGTCGCGGTGACGGGTTCCTGGCGGCCCTGCCCCGGAGCACGGTGGGCGACGAGCATCGTCGGTGGAGCCGAACGCGGAGATCCCACGGACGGTGTCGTGAACGAAGCGGAGGCAGTGATGACGGTGGCACCCCACGCAGAAGCGGCCGAGACCGGCGTGGACGCATCCGTGGAGGCGTGGCGCGGATTCGCCGGAACACGGTGGCAGGAGCGCGTCGACGTACGGGACTTCATCCAGGCCAACTACACGCCGTACGAAAGCGGCTCGGAGTTCCTGGCCGGCCCGACCGGGCGCACCCGCGCGGTCTGGGACAAGGTCAGCGTCCTGTTCCCCGTGGAGCGGGAGAGGGGCATCCTCGACGTCGACACGGCCACCCCGTCCACCATCACCTCGCACGCGCCTGGCTACATCGACCGCGACCGTGAGCTGGTCGTCGGCCTGCAGACCGACGCCCCGCTCAAGCGGGCGATCATGCCGAACGGCGGCCTGAGGATGGTGGAGAACGGGCTGGCGGCGTACGGCTACAAGGCCGATCCGTTCGTGGCGGAGGTCTTCGGCACCTACCGCAAGACCCACAACGACGGCGTCTTCGACGCCTACACCCCCGAGATGCGCGCCGCCCGCAAGGCCGGGATCATCACCGGGCTGCCGGACGCGTACGGCCGCGGACGGATCATCGGTGACTACCGGCGTGTCGCCCTGTACGGCACCAACCGGCTGATCGAGGCCAAGTGGGCTGAGCGGGAGCTGCTGGACGCGCAACCCTCCAGCCCGGACGTCATCCGGGACCGTGAGGAGCTTGCCGAGCAGATTCGCGCGCTGGGTGAGCTGGCCGAGATGGCCGCCTCCTACGGCTGTGATGTCACCCGCCCCGCCGCCACCGCACATGAGGCGGTGCAGTGGCTCTACCTGGGCTTCCTGGCTGCGGTGAAGGAGCAGAACGGCGCCGCGATGTCGCTGGGGCGAACCTCGACCTTCCTGGACGTCTACCTCCAGCGGGACCTGGACGAGGGCCGCATCGACGAGACCCGCGCCCAGGAGCTGATCGACGACTTCGTCATCAAGCTGCGGATCGTACGGTTCCTGCGCACCCCCGAGTACGACGCCCTCTTCTCCGGCGACCCCACCTGGGTGACGGAGTCCATCGGCGGCATCGGCGCCGACGGACGCCCGCTGGTCACCCGCACCTCCTTCCGCTTCCTGCAGACGCTGTACAACCTGGGCCCCGCCCCCGAGCCGAACCTCACCGTCCTGTGGTCTCCGCGGCTGCCCGAGGGCTTCAAGCGGTTCTGCGCCCAGGTCTCCATCGACACCAGCTCCATCCAGTACGAGTCCGACGAGCTGATGAGGCCGCGCACCGGTGACGACACGGCGATCGCCTGCTGTGTGTCCGCGATGGCGGTGGGCAAGCAGATGCAGTTCTTCGGGGCCCGAGTGAACCTCGCAAAGGCGCTGCTGTACGCGGTCAACGGCGGCCGGGACGAGATGACCGGCGAGCAGATCGCGCCGGAGACGCCCCCGCTGATGGGCGAGTACCTGAACTATGACGAGCTGTCGGCGGCGTACGACCGGGTGCTGGACTGGCTGGCGGCCACGTACGTCGACGCACTGAACGTCATCCACTACATGCACGACAAGTACGCCTACGAGCGGATCGAGATGGCGCTGCACGACTACCCCGTGCACCGTTTCATGGCGTGCGGCATCGCGGGTCTGTCGGTCGCTGTGGACAGTCTGTCGGCGGTCAAGCACGCGCGGGTGAAGGTCTTCAGGGACGCCACGGGCCTCGCCGTCGACTTCCGCACCGAGGGGGAGTTTCCCGCGTACGGCAACAACGACGACCGCGCCGACGATCTCGCCGTCGAGCTGGTGGAGTCGTTCATGGCGAAGGTGCGCAAGCACCCCACGTACCGGGGCGCCGAGCACACGCAGTCGGTGCTGACCATCACCTCGAACGTGGTGTACGGCAAGCACACCGGTAACACCCCGGACGGCCGGCGCGCGGGTGCCCCGTTCGCGCCCGGAGCGAACCCGATGAACGGGCGCGACCGGCACGGCATGGTCGCCTCCGCGCTGTCGGTGGCGAAGCTCCCGTACGAGGCCGCCCGCGACGGCATTTCCCTCACGTCGACCGTCACGCCTGAGGGGCTCGGCCACGACCCGGCCGAGCGTGCCGCGAACCTGGCCGGCATCCTCGACGCCTACACGGCCTCCGGCGGCTTCCACATGAACGTCAACGTGCTGAACCGGGCGACGCTCGAGGACGCCATGGAACACCCGGAGAAGTACCCGGAGTTGACGATCCGGGTCTCCGGCTACGCGGTCAACTTCGTCCGTCTGACCCGCGAGCAGCAGCTCGACGTGATCAGCCGCACCTTCCATGGGGCGCTGTGAACACCGTGACGCAGCTCGCCGCCGGACAGGTCTCGGGACGGATCCACTCCTGGGACCTGTCCACCGGCGTCGACGGCCCAGGCACGCGGTTCGTGCTGTTCGTCAGCGGCTGTCCACTGCGCTGCCTGTACTGCGCCAACCCCGACACCTGGCACATGCGCGACGGGCGCCAGGCCTCCGTCGACGAGGTGATGGCCGAGCTCGACAAGTACCGGGCCTTCATCACCACGGCGGGTGGGGGAGTGACCCTCACGGGAGGCGAGCCCCTGCTCCAGCCGGCATTCACGGGCGCGGTGCTGCGCCGCTGCAAGGAGGTCGGCCTGCACACCGCTCTGGACACCTCCGGCTTCCTGGGCGCCCGCGCGACCGACGAACTGCTCGCCGACACCGATCTGGTCCTGCTCGACATCAAGTCCTTCGACGTCGCCACCTATCGAAAGCTCACCGGCGGCTCGCTCGCCCCCACCCTGAGCTTCGCCACCCGACTGGACCGGTTGGGCGTCCCGGTGCACGTTCGCTATGTGCTGGTCCCCGGTTGGACCGACGACCCGGAAGCCATCGACGGCCTGGGCGCGTTCCTGGCCGGGCTGAGCAACGTCGACCGGGTCGACGTCCTGCCCTTCCACAAACTCGGCGCCCACAAGTACGACGTCCTCGGGCTGCCCTTCCCCCTGCGCGACACCGCCACGCCCGCCCCGGAGCTGACCGAGCGCGTGCGTGAGCAGTTCAGGGAGCACGGGCTCCGGGCCCTGTGACCCTGGCGTGGTGCATCCCGGGCGGACAAGGGCGCCGGAGTCGCTGCGGGACGGGCCTGAACAACTGGCCGCGATCAGGTGGGGCCCCAGCTTGCCTCAGCACCTGGCGAAATTGCGCCGCTCCGGAATCGGCACCTCGGAGCGTGACGGCTCGACCGGCGTCACGTCCTTGCACTCTCCATGTCGACGCCGACGGCCACGTAGACCGGTCGGCCGACCACCGACCCGGAGCGGATCTTGATCGAACCGCGCCGGCGTTGAGCACGTGGAGGCTTCTGCACCAAGGTCCGGTCTTCGAACGGCTGCTGCTGGAGGACGGCATCCTGCTGCGCAGGTGTCGCAGGGCGCGCCACAGCGGTCCTGCACCGGATCGCTGATCCGTCGGGGTCAGGCGCTGATGGTCTCGTCCGCGGCGGTGAGCCGGATTCCCGTGACCAGGTCGGGGTGGATGCGGACTGCGTAGTCCATGGTCTGTTTCACCCAGGGATGGAGCAGCGCCTGGTAACGGGCCAGTTCGTGGGGGTCGGTGATCAGGCGGGCGTAGCCGGTGACGACCACGCTCCAGCCGAGGTGGGTGTCCGGGTCGATGGCGTCGGCCTCGTAGGCGACGACGACGCCTGAGCTGTTCGCATGGCGGGTGTGCGCGGTGATCACCGAGCCTTCGTGGGTGCGGATGATGATGTCGCCGTCGTCGAGGACGTGGTTGACCGGCCGGATCGTGGGGAGCGCGTGCTGGGTGAAGACGATCCTGCCCAGGGAGACGCTGCCCAGGAGTCGCAGGGCCTCGGCGCTGTCGAGTCCCACGCTGTGCCGTGGACCGGCGGTGAAGGGCAGGGCGTTGTTGGTGGTCATGGTGGGTTTCCGTAGGTTTCGTCGCTCACTGCGCGGGTGCTTCGGTGGGAGCGCCGTTGCCGTGACGGCGCTGGTCGCCGCGGGGCCAGTACCGCATCTGTGTGTCCCTTCGAAGATCGGTGGCATGAGACCCGCCGAGGTCTCGGGGTGGAGCCCGGTGGACGGTGGGTCACGGGCGGGATGGATCAGGCCATTTGAATGCGGGCAGTGAGGGGTGCGGTAGGGCCGAACGGCCCTACCGCACCCCGGCGCTTTCCAGCGGTCGTCCTATGCGCTGGGAGCGTCCTTCTGGCCGTAGTAGGCCGTGCGCATGAGTTCCTGCATGTCGTCGAGCATCGGCATCCGTGGATTGGCGGGTGCGCACTGGTCCTCGTAGGCGTTCAGGGCCTGCTGGGGCAGGGCGTCGAGGAACGCGCGCTCGTCGACGGCGAGGGCGCTGAACGACGGCTCGATGCCCACGCCGTCACGCAGGCGTTCCACGGCCGAGGCCAGCGACTCCACGCCCTCCTGAGGCGTGGCGGCGGGCAGGCCGAGGGTGCGGGCGATGTCCTGGAAGCGTTCGGGGGCGCGGTAGTGCTCGTACTTGGGCCAGCCGGTGAGCTTCGTGGGGACGGTGCCGTTGTAGCGGATGACGTGCGGCAGCAGGACGGCGTTGGTGCGGCCGTGGGCGATGTGGAAGGTGGCGCCGAGGGTGTGGGACATGGCGTGGACGATGCCGAGGAAGGCGTTGCCGAAGGCCATGCCCGCGATGGTGCCGGCGTTGTGCATCTTCTCCCGGGCCTGGGTACTTCCCGCGCCGTCGTTCACGGAGGCCGCGATGTTGTCGAAGATGAGGCGGATCGCGTGGAGCGCCAGGCCGTCGGTGAAGTCGTTGGCGTAGACGGACACGTACGCCTCGATGGCGTGGGTGAGGGCGTCGAAGCCGCTGTCGGCGGCGAGCGCGGGAGGCAGTTCGGTGGTGAGCAGCGGGTCGACGATCGCCACGCTGGGGGTGAGCGCGTAGTCGGCGAGTGGGTACTTCTTGCCGGTGGCCGGGTCGGAGATGACGGCGAAGGGGGTGACCTCGGCGCCGGTTCCGGACGTGGTGGGCACGCACACCAGGCGCGCGAGCCTGCCCAGGACGGGGAAGCGGAAGGCGCGCTTGCGGATGTCGGAGAACTTGTGCCGCATGTCGGCGAAGTCGACGTCCTTGCCGTCGGCCTGCTGCTCGTACAGCAGCCACATCACCTTGGCCGCGTCCATCGGCGAGCCGCCGCCCAGCGCGATGATCGTGTCCGGTCGGAAGTCGCCCATGAGGCGGGCACCGCGCCGGACGGAGTCGATGCTCGGTTCGGGTTCGACGTTGTCGATGATCTGCACGGTGACCGGCTCGCGGCGGCGCTGCAGGATGCGGGTGACGCGGTCGACGAAGCCGAGGCGGGTCATGGTGGCGTCGGTGACGACGGTGACGCGGTGGACGTCCGGCATGGACTGCAGGTAGCGCAGGGCCTGCGGCTCGAAGTAGATCTTCGGTGGGACCTTGAACCACTGGAGGTTGTTGCGACGGGTGGAGACCCGCTTGATGTTGAGCAGTTGGGCGGCGGAGACGTTGTTGGACACCGAGGTGCTGCCCCAGGAGCCACAGCCGAGCGTCAGCGACGGCAGCAGGCCGTTGTAGATGCCGCCGATGGCGCCTTGCGAGGACGGGGAGTTGACGATGACGCGCACCGTCTTGATGCGGCGGCCGTACGCCTCCGCGAGCGCGGGGTCCTCGGTGTGGACGACGGCGCTGTGGCCCTGGCCGTGAAAGGCGACCATGTCGGCGGCTAGGTCGAAGCCCTGTTGTTCGGAACCGGCGCGCAGCACGGCGAGCACGGGGCAGAGCTTCTCGCGGGTCAGCGGCTCGTCCGGGCCGACCCGCTCGGCCTCGACCAGGATGAGCGA
The DNA here is from genome assembly GCF_020982545.1 of Streptomyces sp. MNU76. Lineage (GTDB taxonomy): Bacteria > Actinomycetota > Actinomycetes > Streptomycetales > Streptomycetaceae > Streptomyces. Next base: position 38,718 of record NZ_JAJKLK010000031.1, read on the forward strand.
GGTGTCGGCGGGCACGGTGAACCCGGCCTGTTCCGCGATCCAGGCAGGGCTCTGCCCCACGGCCGCGGAGTTGACCTTGGGCTCGCAGCCGCTGCCGGCCGCCTTGCCGGTCGGGAAGAGGAAGACCTCCAGCTTCGCCTTCTCCTCGGCGGTCGCCAAGTGGGCGTGCAGGGTGCGGAACTCGGCGAGAGCGGCGTCGTAGATCTCGTCGTCGAGGATGACGGCCTGCTCGGATGCGCAGATCATCCCGTTGTCGAACGACTTCGACAGCACCAGGTCGTTGACGGCCCGGCGCAGCTTCGCGCTCTTGTGCACGTAGGCGGGGACGTTGCCGGCGCCCACGCCGAGGGCGGGCTTACCCGCCGAGTACGCGGCCTTGACCATGGCGTTGCCGCCGGTGGCGAGGATGAGGGAGATGCCGGGGTGGTGCATCAGGGTGCGCGTGGCCTCGACGGACGGGGTCTCGATCCACTGGATGCAGTGCTCGGGCGCACCGGCGGCGACGGCGGCGTCGCGCACGACGCGGGCCGCTTCGGCGCTGCACCGCTGGGCGGAGGGGTGGAAGGCGAAGACGACCGGGTTGCGGGTCTTCAGCGCCATCAGCGCCTTGAAGATCGTGGTGGAGGTCGGATTGGTGACCGGGGTGACCGCGGCGACCACGCCGACCGGTTCGGCGATCTCCACCAGGTCCTCCACGTCGTCGCGTGCGATCACGCCGACGGTCTTCATGTGGCCCATGCTGTGCGTGACGTGCTCACACGCGAACATGTTCTTGGCCGCCTTGTCCTCGAACAGGCCGCGTCCGGTCTCCTCCACTGCGAGCCGTGCCAGCGCGGTGTGCCGGTCCAGAGCGGCGACCGAGGCCTTCCTGACGATGTGGTCGACCTGCTCCTGGTCGAGCTCCTCGTAGTCGGTGAGCGCCTTCGACCCGGCCGTCACCAGCCGGTCCACCGCGATGGTGGTGTCGGACGGAGCCTCGGTGAGAGGAGTCGTGGTCGTGGTCCCGGCTTCCTGTCGGGTCATGGGAGTGCGCCTCCGGTACGTCGGTGCCGCCGGAGGTGATCCGGCGGGGCGTTACGGGAGCGGCAGCGCGAGCAATGCCGGTGCCGCTCCGTTTCCACTCTCGTCCGCGGTGCGGCCCGGCCGCAGACGCCGTTGGTCCCTTCCTCCGCCCGTCCGGCCCGGTCGGGGCGGGCCGGACGGCCCTCTCGGGCAACGGGACCTCACGCGGGCGGTTCCTGAGCGGGTTCGTCAAGGGGGCGCGGCTCGGCCGGGTGGCAGTCGTCGACGCTGTAGGTCAGGCCGTTGACCACTCCGACGGCCCCCTCGACCCGCCACGCCGATCGGATCGCCAGGGTGATGTCGCTCCGGCGATCCAGGCGTCCCTTCAGTGTGACCACGCCGTCCCGGACGAACACGGTGACCGCGTCGGCGGACAGGCCGAGGGCGCCGACCAGAACCTCGTCGATCACCTGCCGGCGGATCTCCTCGTCCGTGCGCAGGAAGACACGCAGAAGGTCGCGGCGGGTGGCGATGCCGATGAGACGGTCCTCCTCATCCACCACGGGAAGCCGCTCGATGTGGTGACGCTCCATCATCCGGGCCGCCTCCGGGACCAGTTGCTCCGGATGCACCGTGACCGCGGGTGAGGACATCAGCTCCGCCGCGACGAGTCCCGGGGCCCCACCCGCCGGGACGCGCACCGGACGACGCAGGCCCGGCAGACGGATCCGCCGGTCGGCGCGGTCCGCCTGCCCGTGGACGAGGTCGGTCGCGGAGATCACCCCGACCACCTTGTCGTCCGCGTCGACGACGGGCAGTCCGCCGATCCGGTGCCGGTTCAGCAGCCGTACGAGGTCCTTGAACGCCGTCTGCCGATGTGCCTGGATGACCTCACGGGTCATCACCTCTCCGACGGTGTGGGTCTTCACGCCGCCCTCCTTCTCTCTCCGGGGCCCCTGGACGGGCCGGGTGCGGGAGGGTGAACCCCGCCGCGCCCGGCTCCAGGCCCCTACTCCTGCCGTCCGTCCGTCGGGCCGCCGCGCCAGGCCGGCGGCGTGGCCGACTTGCGGGCCGCGTCCCCGCGGTGCACGACCCGCTCCACCTGGCCACGCAGCCGGTCGTGCAGCCGGTCCGCGAGCTCATGGGCGGTGGCCTCCTCGGCGTGGACGACCACGAGGTCGCGGCCCACCCGGATCTCGGCCCGTGCCGTCCAAAGGCGCGTGGCGTGGTGCGCCGTGGCCTTCTCGATCCGCACCTCGCCGCTCACGGGCGGCAGTCCCGACCGGCCGAGGACCGCGTCGACCTTGGTGCGGGCGTAGGCGAGCGCCTGCTCGTCCACGTCGCCCGTGCCTCGGACCCGTACGGTGGCGGGGGTCTGCTGGATGTCGGTGTCCCTGACGGTCATCTGTTCCACTCCTTGTGATCGTTCCGCGGCTCCAGCCTGAGGCGAGCCCCCGCCCCCGCCCCAGGGCCACCCGGCCCCGGAAACCGGGACCGTGGGGCCCCGTCACCCGCTGCCGGCCGACGCAACTGGTCCTCGACGACTTCGACCGGCGGCAGCGCGTACCCGGGGAAACAGGGGCCGACCGGCCCTGGGCATACGGCCCCGAACCGGGAAGGATCTCCAACGAGACGGCCCATCGCGTTCCACGCCGACACCGGCGTGGAACGCGGCATACGCAGAACTGGAGCATTTGATGGCGGACGGCGAGCAGCCCGGCCACGACAACCCGATCCGGGTCTTCCTGATGGACGACCACGAGGTGGTACGGCGCGGGGTGCACGACCTGCTGAACGACGAACCGGACATCACCGTGGTCGGCGAGGCCGCCACGGCGGAGCAGGCGCTTGTCCGCGTCCCCGCTCTGCGCCCGCAGGTCGCGGTCCTCGACGTGCGTCTGCCGGACGGCGACGGTGTCACGGTGTGCCGGGAGCTGCGTTCGCGCATGCCGGACCTGGCCTGCCTGATGCTGACCTCGTTCGACGACGAGGAGGCCCTGCTGGACTCGATCATGGCGGGCGCATCCGGTTACGTGCTGAAGCAGATCCAGGGCTCCGACCTGGTGGCGGCCGTGCGCACGGTGGCCCGGGGCCAGTCGCTGCTGGATCCGAGCGCCACCACCAAGCTGATGGCCAGGCTGCGCGGCGGACAGCAGAAGGAGGAGGAGCCGGACGCCCTGCCGGGTCTGACCGACCGGGAGCGGGAGATCCTGGCCCTGATCGGCGAGGGACTGACCAACCGACAGATCGGTCAGCGCCTGTTCCTGGCCGAGAAGACGGTGAAGAACCACATTTCCCGTCTGCTCGCCAAGCTCGGCGTGGAGCGGCGCATCCAGGCCGCCGTGCTCGCCACCGAAGCCCGGGACCGGCTGCGGCAGCAAAGCCGCTGACGCGACGCGCCACGCGACAGCCGGCGCCGGGCAACGGGCGAAGCCCGACTCGGGGCCGAAGGTCCCGCAGCCCGCCCCGTCCGACCCCTGCCCTCCCGATTGTCCGCGCGCAGGCTGGGAACCCACCCCGGCACACCGCCGGGCATCGATCGGGAGGACGACGGACATGAGCGTGCGCGTCGGCATCAACGGCTTCGGTCGCATCGGCCGCAACTACCTGCGCTGCGTGCTGGAACGCGCGGAGCGTGGCACCGGCACACCGGTCGAGGTCGTGGCGGTCAACGACCTCACCTCCCCGGCCACGCTGGCGCACCTGCTGGCGTACGACTCGACATACGGTCGCCTGAACCGCACCGTCGAACACGACGACGACTCACTGACCGTCGACGGACACCGCATCGCCGTCACCGCCGAACGCGACCCGGCCGCCCTGAGCTGGGGCAGCCTCGGCGTGGACGTCGTCATCGAGTCCACCGGCCGCTTCCGCACCCGCGAACAGGCCGGCCTGCACCTGGAGGCCGGCGCGCGCAAGGTGCTGCTGTCCGTGCCGGGCAAGGGTGTCGACGCCACCGTGGTCATGGGCGTCAACGAGGGTGCGTACGACCCGGAGCGGGACCACGTGGTCTCCAACGCCTCCTGCACCACCAACTGCGTGGCGCCGATGGTGAAGGTCCTCGACGAGTCCTTCGGTATCGACAAGGGCCTGATGACCACCATCCACGGCTACACCAACGACCAGGTCGTCCTCGACGGCCCGCACAAGGATCTGCGCCGCGGCCGCAGCGCCGCCGTGAACATCATCCCCACCAGCACCGGTGCCGCGCGTGCCGTCGGCCTCGTCCTGCCGGAACTGTCCGGCACCCTGGACGGCATCGCCGTACGGGTCCCCGTGGAGGACGGTTCGCTGACCGACCTGAGTGTGGTCCTCGACCGGGCCGTCACCGTGGAGGAGGTCAACGCGGCGTTCCGGGAGGCCGCCGATGGGCCACTGAAGGGCGTCCTGCGGGTTTCCGAGGCACCTATCGTCTCGCGGGACGTCGTCGGCGACCCCGCCTCCTGCGTCTTCGACGCCCCACTGACCCAGGCGCACGGTGAGCTGGTGAAGGTCTTCGGCTGGTACGACAACGAGTGGGGCTACACCAACCGCCTCCTCGACCTCACCGAGTACGTCGCCGCTCGCCTTCCGCTGGGCTGACTGCGGCATCGGCGCGGGCTGTGGGCTCCACACGAACCCACGGCCCCTAGGGTGGAGTGACGATCGCCTTTCCCTTCGGGAGGAGCCCCCATGGAGATCGTCGCGTACGGCGTCCTCGCGGACGAGGAGGCCCTGCTGCGGCAAGCGTTCGACCGGGTCTTCGCAGGCCGTCATGAACTGCGTTGTCTCGGGATGTTCCTGGACCGGGACACCGCTCCTACCGCGGCGGGCCACGAGGTCGTGCTCAGCGGTGTCAACGACACCCTGGACGCGCAGGTCCTGAGGGCTGTGGCGGAAGGCGGAACCCGGATGATCGCCCAGCGGTCCACCGGCTACAACAACATCGACCTGTCCGCTGCCGAGAAACTCGGGCTGACGGTGGCCCGGGTGTCGTACTACTCGCCCTACTCGGTCGCCGAGTTCGCGTGGGCGCTGGCGCTCGCGGTCAACCGCAGGATCGTACGGGCCGCGCACCGCACCCGCGAGTTCGACTTCCGCCTCGACGGTCTGATGGGCCGCGACTTCCGCGGCCGCACGGCCGGAGTGGTCGGCACCGGCAAGATCGGCGCCGCGTTCGCCCGCATCGCCCATGGATTCGGGATGCGGCTGCTCGGCTGGGACATCACCGAGAACCCCGACTGCCTTGACCTCGGTATGGAGTACGTCCCGCGTGAGCAGCTGTTCGCCGAGTCCGACCTCGTCAGCCTGCATGTGCCGCTCCTGCCCGAGACCCATCACCTGGTGGACGCCGCGGCGCTGAGCCTGATGAGGGACGACGCGATCCTGGTCAACTCCAGCCGCGGCGGCCTGGTCGACACCGACGCGTTGCTGGCGGCGCTGCGTGCGGGGCGGCTCAGCGGTGTCGGTCTGGACGTGTACGAGGAGGAGGCCGGGGTGTTCTTCCTCGACAAGTCCCTGGAGGTGATGACCGACGAACGCCTCGCCCGGCTGATGACGTTCAACAACGTACTGATCACCTCTCACCAGGCGTATTTCACCCGCGACGCGGTGGGCCAGATCGCCGAGACGACCGTGGGCAACGTCGAGGACTACCTCGCCGGTCGGACCGGTGACAACACTCTCGTCCGTCCGCCGGGGGTCTGAGCACGCGTACTTCGGCGAGGCGGGTCAGGCTCTTCGTCGGAACGCTGGAAGCAACCGCCCCGATACAGGTACTTGTCAGGTGAGGAGGTCGCTCGGCCATGCCACAGCTGGACGCCGAAACGGTGACCACTCTGGTCGTTGACGCCACGGCCGCCCCTTCCATGCACAACGCCCAGCGCGCATCCAACGGGTCGACCCCACGCCACCCGGGCGCAGGAGGCGCTTGCCCGGGCGGCCCAGCAGCCAATGACCTGCATAGGAAGCGGGTGAGGACGAGCAGCGCGATCACGCCGCACCAGGCGACGAGGAATGGTCGGGGTCGTCCTGGTTGCCGCCCGCCGCGTCGACGGCGTCGAGGACGGGGGAGAGCGGAGGTACGTACCAGACCATCGGCATCGTCCGGTACTCGGGGTGCAGCGGCAGCGCCACCTTGTAGCGTATTCAACGGCGGCCGGTAGACCGGGAGTTGCTCGCCGAGTTCGGCGATCCAGTCGTGCTGGACGAAGAAGTGCTGGCGTCCGGTGAGGGTGTGCCAGGGCTTCTTGTGCTCGGTGTTGATGACGAAGGGGGAGTAGCGACGGCCGCCCGTCTCGCTGCCCGACCACTCACAGGAGGTCATCACGGACCGTGGCTGGGTGCGGGTGTCGGCGAAGGTGATCCGCTCGGCCTCAAGCTCGGAGGCTAGCTCGACCAGGCCCTCGCTGCCGGTCTGTCGCTCCATCGCGCGGAAGCCCTCGGTGGCCAGGCGTCCGTTGGTGGTGCCGGACAGGGCGAGGATCGCCTCACACATGTTGCTCGCGGTGGCGAGCGAAGGGCGTCCGGCGGCGACGCCGTCCCGCACGGTCCCGTTGCGGCGGCGCAGGTCGTCGATCTCCTGATCGGGGTGGACGGTGATGCCTTTGGTGGTGGTGCCGAGGGTGTCCAGCAGGGGGCCGACGGCCGGTGGGGCTGACCGCGACGACCTTGGTGCCGTTGTAGCGGGTCTCGGTCAGGAAGTGCGCGTCGGGCGTGCGGGTGACGGGGATGTACCGTGACGTGGTCCTCGGACTGGACACCCGCCGCCCCTGCGGCGAACTGATCGAGTTCGCCTTCGAGTCCGCCCGCCGCCGCGACGCACCGCCGAACTCGTGCGCGCGTCGACCGGGCCTCCCTCGCCGTCGTGGGCCGCCGGACGCGGGACGGCCGTCCGGGCAGTCACATCGGTCCCGTCACGCACGCGGTGCCGCACCACGTCGGCTGCCCCGTGGCCGTCGTCCCGCACGACTGAATCCACGCATCGAGGCAACGTCGGGGGCGGGTAGAGCCGCCGGCACTCGGGACCAACGGGCCAACAGGGGGACTTGTGGCCACTCACCCCGGTCGCCGTGGAGCAGAAGGATCAATCGTGGATCGACTCCCTCTCTGTGATCAGTCCAAGGAGCACAGTCATGTCCGCGCCCCCCAAAGGATCCGAAGCCGCCGACGACGGCGCACCAGCCGCCCCGAAGGCGGCACTTGGCCTTCCCGCGGCCTCCGCGCTCGTGATCGGCAGCATCATCGGAACCGGGGTCTTCGCCCTGCCGTCGGCCCTCGCCCCGTACGGGCCCATCTCGCTCGTGGCGTTCGTCGCCGTCACGCTCGGCGCGCTCGCGCTGGCCGTGACGTTCGGGGCACTGTCGAAGCGGGTCCCGGCGAGCGGTGGGCCGTACGTCTACGCCCGTGAGGCCTTCGGGGAGTTCGCCGGGTTCCTCAACGCCTGGTCGTACTGGATCACCGCCTGGGCGGGGAACGCCGCGATCGTGGTGGCCTGGGTCGGCTATGTCGAGGTGTTCGTCAACACCGGGCACAGGACCGGGATCTCGGTGCTCATCGCCCTGATCGGCCTGTGGGTCCCCGCTGCGATCAACCTCACCGGTGTGCGCAACACCGGCGCGTTCCAAGTGATCACCACCGTGCTGAAGTTCGTGCCGCTGGTGTTCATGGCCACGATCGGGCTGTTGTTCATCGACCCGGACAACTTCGGCGCCTTCAACGCCAGTGGCCGGTCGGCGTCGGGTGCGATCTCCGCCGCCGCGGCCATCGCCCTGTTCAGCTATCTCGGGCTGGAGGCCGCTTCCGTGGTCGCCGGCCGCGTGCGCGAGCCGGGGCGGAACGTGCCACGGGCCACCGTGTACGGCACGCTCGTCTGCGCCGTCATCTACATCCTGGGCACCCTTGCCGTCTTCGGTACCGTCTCGCACGGCGAACTCGGCGCCTCCACCGCGCCGTTCACCGACGCCGCGAACAACATCTTCGGCGGCACCTGGGCGGGCGACGCGGTCGCCGTCGCCGCCATCGTCTCCGGTATCGGTGCCCTCAACGGCTGGACCATGCTGTGCGCGGAGATGCCCTACGCCGCCGCCCGCGACGGACTCTTCCCCGGGACCTTCGCCAAGCTGCGCGGAGACAGCGGCGTCCCGGTCTTCGGCATCGTCGCCTCGACCCTGCTCGCCTCACTGATCACCGCGTTCAGCTACACGCGCTTCGAGGACGTCTTCACCAAGATCGTCCTGCTGAGCGTGTTCACCGCCGTGATCCCGTACCTGTTCTCCGCCGCCGCCCAGCTGTACTGGCTGCTGGTACGCGGCAGGGACAGCCTGAAGCCGAGGCAGCTGGCCCGGGACGTCACCGTCGCCGCGCTCGCGATGGCCTTCTCGTACTGGTCGATCCAGGGCAGCGGCTACCAGACCGTCTACTACGGGCTGTTCGTGCTGCTGCTCGGCCTGCCGGTCTACGTCTGGCTGAAGCGCGACCGCGGTGAGTACGGCGAGACGGTGCCCGCGCAGCCCGGGGCCACGGTCCCTCAGGCACGGGCGCCCGAGACGCCCATGACGGCCAAGGGGAGCTCTCGGGGGAGGCGGAGGTATCGCACTGGCGGTTTCCGGAAGTACACGCCACGGCACCACGACTGACCACGTCCGTACGGTCTGAGGAAGCTCGCCATGAACACCTTCCACGTCGACTCCGAGGTCGGCCGACTCCGCCAAGAGATCCTCCACCGCCCCGGTCTCGAACTGTCCCGGCTGACCCCGCGCAACGTCGACGCCCGGCTCTTCGACGACCTGCGAGGCCGCTCCCGCATGAGCGAACTCGACTTCACCGCCGCTGAGATCCACCACCTCCTCGACCTCGCCACCGACCTCAAGGCCGCCCGGCGCGGCGGCGCTGCGCCTTCGAGGTCGCCGCCGCGGACCAGGGCGCCGCGACCACCTACCTGGGGCCGGGCGACACTCACATGGGAGCCAAGGAGTCCGTCGCCGACACGGCCCGCGGCCTCGGCCGCATGTTTGATGCCATCGAGTACCGCGGCTCAGCCCAGTCGACGGTCACGGCGCTCGCCGCCCACTCCGGTGTCCCCGTACTGCCTGCCGCTCGCTCGCCGAGCGGGGCGGGGCGGGGCCCGGATCACCCTCACCGAGGACATCGAAACGGGCGTACGCGGCGCCGACTTCCTCCACACCGATGTCTGGGTCTCCATGGGGGAGCCGCCCGAGACCTGCGGCGAGCGGAGCGAGACCGGCAACCCGGACGTCAAGTTCATGCACTGCCTGCCGCGACCCCACGACCACCACACCCGGCTCGGCGAGGAAGTACCCCACAACTACGGCCCGGACGCACTGGAAGTCACCGACGAGGTCTTCTCCTCATCCGCCTCCATCGTCTTCGACCAGGCGGAGAACCGGTTGCACACCATCAAGGCCGTGCTCGTCGCCACTCTGGAGGACTGAACCATGCGCATCGTCATCGCCCTCGGCGGCAACGCCCTGCTGCACCGGGGCGAACGCCCCGACGCGTCCGTGCAACAGGCGAACATCGACCGGGTCGCCACGGCCGTCGCCGCGCTCGCGCACGAGCACGAGGTCGTCCTCACCCACGGCAACGGCCCGCAGATCGGCCTCCTCGCCATGGAGAGCGCGTCTGATCCCGCGCTGAGTGCCCCTATCCGCTGGACCTGCTCGGTGCCCAGACCGAGGGCATGATCGGCTCGCTGCTCGCCCGCAGCATGTACAGCGCCCTGCCCGGTCGCAAGATCGTCGCACTGGTGACCCACACTCGCGTCCAGGCCGACGATCCGGCCTTCGCGCGACCCACCAAGTTCGTCGGGCAGGTGTACACCCGGGACATCGCCCAGTCACTCGCCCGGAAGCACGGCTGGCACATCGCCCAGGACACCACCGGCTGGCGCCGGGTCGTCGCCTCCCCGTCACCCCAGGAGATCGTGGAGACCGAGACCATCCATGACCTGCTCGCTTGCGGAGCGCTGGTCGTCTGCGCCGGCGGCGGGGGCATCCCCGTCACCGCTGACTTCGACACCGGCGCGCTGCACGGAGTCGACGCGGTGATCGACAAGGACCTCACCGCTGCCCTGCTGGCCGAGGACCTCAAGGCGGACTTCCTGCTCATCCTCACCGACGTTCCGAACGTCTACGCCGACTACGGCACTCCGGACCAGCAGCCACTCCTCGACGCCACCCCCGACGACCTGCGCCGTGGCAGGTTTCCCGACGGTTCGATGGGTCCCAAGGCGGAGGCCGCGGCCCGGTTCGTCGAACGCACGGGTGGCCTGGCCGCGATCGGTGCACTCGATGCGGCGTACGAGATCGTCCATGGCAGGTCGGGCACGCTCGTCCGCCCCGATCTGACCGTCGGCTGACGTCTGGCGGAACGGGGAGGTCCCGGCAGAAGGCCGTCGTCCGGCACGGTCGGGACCGATCTTCCCCCACGGTTCGTCACCGTCCAGCCAAGGACTCCTACTGAAGGGCTTACTGCTGGGAAGCGGAAGACGGACCGGATGATGCATCCGAACGACGGCTTCCGTGAACTGGGGCGGCAGGAGTGCCTCCGCGGCTTCGGAACCGGTCCGTGCGATCGTCGGCGCGGTGGTCGCCGTCGAAGCGTCCGCATCGAACCCCAACTGGTCACCGGGCGCGAGCTGATCGGCGGTTTGTGGGCCAAGAGCGTCCCGACGACGCTGACCGCCTGCCGTGGAGGGCGTAGCCGGAGCGTGGGAGTGAGGGCACAGCGCCTGCGACCACCGGCGCTCCGGCTGGAGTCTGGGCAAGGCCTGGGCGTGGCTGTGTACGTCAGCCGAGACCGTTGGTGCCGTGACCTCTCAGTGCTTGTCGGAGCCCATCCGTGCCCCGATCTCACCCGAGGCGTGCTTCTCGGGTGGGCTGTCGTCGATACGGCACTTCATCCCTCATCCGTCGTACGCCCCCTGAGGGCCGCGGCACGGCCGGGCCCCGCCCCCGAGCCGCCGAGGCCAAGGGGCGGAGCCTGGACGCGCGTCACCGGCTGTCGCTGCCACGGGCCCCCGACAGCGCGGCTCGTCCGGCCTCCAGGCGGGCCACCGGGACGCGGAACGGGGAGCAGGAGACGTAGTCCAGTCCCTCGCCGTGGAAGAAGTGGACCGAGTCGGGGTCGCCGCCGTGTTCGCCGCAGACGCCGATCTTCAGGTCCGGCCGCGTCGCGCGGCCCTCGGCGACGGCGATCCGGACCAGTCGGCCCACGCCCTCCCGGTCGAGGGTCTCGAACGGTGAGGTGCTGAAGATGCCCTTGTCCAGGTAGGCGGAGAAGAACGCGGCCTCGACGTCGTCGCGGGAGAAGCCCCAGGTGGTCTGGGTGAGGTCGTTCGTACCGAAGGAGAAGAACTCCGCCTGCTCGGCGATCCGGGCCGCCGTGAGCGCGGCGCGGGGCAGCTCGATCATGGTGCCGACCGGGCATGTGACGGAAACACCGGTCTTCGCGGAGACCTCGGCCAGTACCCGTCGCACCTCGTCGCGCTCGATCCGCAGTTCCTCGACGGCGCCGACGAGCGGCACCATGATCTCGGCCTTGGGGGAGCCCCCGGCCCTCGTGCGTTCGACCACGGCTTCGGCGATGGCCCGCACCTGCATGGCGACCAGACCCGGCACCACCAGGCCGAGGCGGACACCACGCAGGCCGAGCATCGGGTTCTCCTCGTGCATGCGGCTCACCGCGTCGAGCAACTCGGCATCGTGCGGGTCCGGAAGATCGCCACGGGCCTCGGCGGTGGCGATGCGCACGGCGAGTTCGGTGCGGTCGGGCAGGAACTCGTGCAGGGGCGGGTCGAGGAGGCGGATGGTGACCGGCAGGCCGTCCATCGCCTCCAGGATGCCGATGAAGTCCTGCCGTTGCAGGGGGAGCAGGGCGGCGAGCGCACGCTCGCGCGTGAGGTCGTCGCGGGCGAGGATCATCTCCTCGACCAGCTTGCGGCGCTCGCCGAGGAACATGTGCTCGGTACGGCACAGACCGATGCCCTGCGCGCCGAACCGCCGGGCGCGCGCGGCGTCCTCGGGGGTGTCCGCGTTGGCCCGCACCTCCAACCGCCGTGCCCCGTCGGCCTGTTCCAGGGCACGGGCAACCGCGGTCACCACGCCCTCCGACCGCTCACCGGTCTCCAGGTACCGCATGACTTCGGAGTCGACCAGCGGGGCCGCGCCCGGGTACACGGCCCCGGCGGAGCCGTCCACCGAGATGACCGTTCCCTCTTCCACGACAGTGCCATCACGGGTGGTGAAGTGCCGCTGCTCCACGTCGACGGTGAGTTCCTCGGCGCCGCACACGCAGACCTTGCCCATACCACGGGCGACCACAGCCGCGTGGCTGGTCTTGCCGCCCCGGCTGGTCAGCACAGCCTGGGCGGCGACCATGCCCGGCAGGTCGTCGGGGGTGGTCTCCTGGCGTACGAGGATCACCTTCTCGCCGGCCGCGGCGCGCCGTACGGCTGTGGCGGAGTCGAAGACGGCGGAGCCGACCGCGGCGCCCGGCGAGGCGGGCAGGCCGTGGGCGAGCGCCTCACCCGTGGCCGAGGCATCGAAGCGGGGGAACATCAGCCGGGCCAGTTCCTCCCCACTCACCCGTGCCAGCCCTTCGTCCGGGCTGATGAGCTGCTCGTCGACCAGCTCCGCCGCGATGGTGAACGCGGCTTCGGCGGTGCGCTTTCCCACTCGGGTCTGCAGCATCCACAGGGTGCCGCGCTCGATGGTGAACTCGATGTCGCACAGGTCCAGGTAGTGGTTCTCCAGGGTGCCCATGTGGGTGAGCAGTTGCCGGTACGACCGTGTGTCGAGGCGTTCCAGTTCGGCCAGGGGCACGGTGTTGCGGATGCCGGCGACGACGTCCTCGCCCTGGGCGTTGGGCAGGTAGTCGCCGTACAGGCCGGGGCGGCCGGTGGCCGGGTCGCGGGTGAAGGCGACGCCGCTGCCGGAGTCGGGGCCGAGGTTGCCGTACACCATGCGCTGGACGGTGACTGCGGTGCCCAGGTCGTCCGGGATGTGCTCGCGCCTGCGGTACAGGCGGGCGCGGTCGCCGTTCCAGGACTGGAAGACCGCGAGGATGGCCCGGCGCAGCTGCTCGGCGGGAGACTGTGGGAAGTCCTCGCCGGTCTCGTCGTGGATCAGGCTCTTGTACGTCTCCACCAGCTGGGCGAGATCGCCGGCATCCAGGTGCACATCGTCCTCGGCGCCCCGGAAGTTCTTCAGCAGCGTGATGGCGTTCTCGAACAGCGCGGAGTCGACACCCATGACCGTACTGCCGAACATCTGGACCAGGCGGCGGTAGGAGTCCCAGGCGAACCGCTCGTTGCCGGACGTCTTGGCCAGCCCCAGCACGGAGTCGTCGTTCAGGCCGATGTCCAGGACCGTCTCCATCATCCCGGGCATGGAGAACCGTGCCCCGGAGCGCACGGACAGCAGCAGCGGATCGTCGGGCTGACCCACACAGCGCCCGGCGGACTCCTCCAGCGCGGCCAGGTGACCGGAGACCTCCCGGGACAGCCCCTCGGGCTCGACACCAGTGGCCAGGAAGGCCCGGCATGCCTCGGTGGTGATGATGAAACCGGGCGGCACGGGCAGGCCGAGCCGGGTCATCTCGGCCAGGTTCGCTCCCTTGCCGCCGAGCAGGTCGGCCATGTCACGGCCGCCCTGGTGGAAGTCGTACACGTAACGGACCATGGTGTCGCGCTCCTCAGCCTCATAGGGCAGATCTGTGGCCGTTCCAGCGTCGAACCGGTACCCGCCGGGAGGGAGGTGCCGGATGTCCCGTCCGGTGGGCCGGTCGGCCCTCGGCCACCCGGAACCCGCTTCCGTATAGCCCGGCAGAGGGGAATCGGGACGGATCCCCGTCTGGGAGCCGAGAACCCGTGGCGGGTTGACATCGGCGCACGCCCGCATGATCACGACGTATGCCGAGGAGTATGCGATGGCGGTGGCGTTGACGACCCTTTCGCCGAGGATGGCGGCTTCGGCGAATGACCGCAGCTCCACGGTGGGGTGAGCCGCGTTCCAGGTGGCGAAGGGCGGGGTGCCATGGCGTCCGGTTCGGTATGGGCGAGGGGTTGCCGCGGGATCGCGGGCGCCGATGACGATCCCGTGGCCGAGGGAGGAGAGCTTGGTGGCGATGGTCCGGCCGACGATGCCGGTCAGGTGGCGGCCCGGACAAGCAGGTCGCGATGCCGCTTCCGCTCCACTGGCCGGCGGACGATCGCGGTTTCACCCGGACGGCTCGGACACGCATACCGGGTGGAGGGGGATGGGCCGACGCGTTCCTGGCCGCCCACGGCCACCAAGGAAGGGGAGCGTGAAGCAGAGTGGCGGCCCCGGCCGGGACAGGTCCGGGGCGAGGCGAACACGCGTCACCGACGGGCCGTCATGCGTGCCGGTGGCCCCGGTGCGCCTCGAACGCGGCCCAGTCCCGGTCCCACTGCGCCCATCGGCGCCGGTCCAGCCGTACCCGGGCGGCCCACCGGAGGCCCAGTACCAGGAGAGCCGCACCCACCGCGGCGGACGTACCGGTCACCACTCCTTGCGCCCTGGCCTGGGCGGGGTGGGTGGCGTGGGTGAACACGGTCGGATGCGTCGAGCCACACCGTCGTCCGTGAGCCGGCCTCGCGGCCCGCTGCCACCAGGGCCGTCCCGGTCGTGGCGGAGCCATCCGTCGTCCACCTCACGGTCGCACGGACGAGTTGGTCGTCCGCCGCACCCGAGAACCGCGCCACGGTCGCCGCGGGGGCGTCCTCGACGAGTTCCGCGGTGACGTGACGCAGTCCCTGGGACTCCGTGAGCGCGGAACGCTCGGCGACGGCAGCCGCGGTCACACCCACCGTCGGCGCGGTGAACAGCACCGCCGCCACCGTAGCCAGGCCGACCCAGGCTTCGGCGACGTCCGAGCGGCGCTTGAGCGGATTGCGCCGCCAGCGCCACAGCAACCCCTCGCGGCACCGTTTCAGCATGCGTGCATCCCTCCGCGCGCGACGTGCAAGAACTCCATGCCCGGTACGGTGGCGGATCCGCGAACCGTGGGCACAGAGGCCGATGGGCCGTCGCACTGAGGGCCGTTCGGCCCCATGAGAGGCAACGGCACGCAGCGGAGCCGTCCTCGAAGCCGTACGGGCCTGGCGGTGCCCCGCGCACGAGACCACCGACCATCCCCTGCCGGCGGGCGAACCCGCCCGCCTGCACGAACAGCGAGCAGCCGGGACGCTGGAGGCCGCGCTGAACGAGGTGGCCGAGGAACACCCGTCCGTGCAACTGCACCGGCGCACCGCCGAGGGTCCCGCCCGTAGGATCCTGCTCGACGCGTCGGCCACCGCCGACCTGCTGGTCGTCGGCGCCCGACGCAACAAGGGCGCCTTCGGACTCCGGCTCGGCCGCGTCTCCCACACCCTGCTGCACCACTCAGCCTGCCCGGTCGCCGTCGTACCCCACACGGCATGACCATGCGCCGGGCAGCACGAGCTCGGCGGCAGGCGTCGAGGAGGGCCTCGACCTGCGGAGCCGTTGCGACCTGTCTTGATCCTGTACCGTCCCCTGCGGTGGGCCGTACCGTGGCACAGGAACAGTCACGGCCGGTTGTCGGCACGGTTGATGGGGACCTGGAGGATCAGGGGTGGGAAGTTCCGAGGAGCCTCGGGAGGCCCGCGTACGGCTGCCCCAGCTGAGGCTGGACGAGTTGCTGGAGGAGCTGCAGGCTCGCCTGGACGCGGCCCGCGGCACCCGAGACCGCGTGCACAGCCTGCTGGAGGCGGTGCTCTCGGTCGGCCGGGAGCTGGACCTGGAACAGGCGCTGCGGAGCATCGTGGAGGCCGCGGCCGTGCTGGTGGACGCCGAGTACGCCGCCCTGGGTGTGATCGGTCCGGACGGCAAGCGGCTGTCGGACTTCCTCACGGTCGGCGTCAGCGACGCGCAGGTCGTACAGATCGGCAACTACCCGGAGGGCCACGGCATCCTCGGTGAACTCATCCGCCACCCGGAGCCGCTGCGGCTGACGAAGCTCTCCGGGCATCCCGCTTCGTACGGCTTCCCGCCCCGCCACCCGCCGATGAACACCTTTCTGGGCGTTCCGATCCGGGTGCGCGACCAGGTCTTCGGCAACCTCTACCTGACCGAGAAGCGGGGCGGGGCGCAGTTCGACGAGGACGACGAGTCGGTGCTCTCCACCTTGGCCGTGGCGGCCGGTGTGGCCATCGACAACGCCCGGCTGTACGAGGAGTCCAGGCTGCGCGAGCGGTGGCTGCAAGCCAGCGCGGAGATCACACACAGCCTGATGTCCGGAAGCGAGCGCGGCGAGGTCCTCGCGCTCATCGCCGAACGGGCCCGGGAGATCACCGGCGCGGCCCTGGCCGTGGTCGCGTTGCCGATGCCGGACACAGACTCGCTCACGGTGGAGTTGGCCATCGGCCAGGAGGCTGAGGCACACCGCGGACTGGTGCTGCCCGTGAAGGGCAGTCTGATCGGCCAGGCCTTCTCGGACGCCACTCCCGTCTCCAGCCCTGACATCTTCCAGGACGAGCGCGTTGCGACGGACTTCCAGCGTTTCACCGGCCTCGGTCCGGCCGTGGCCGTCCCCATCGGCTCGGGCGACGGGCTGCGAGGCGTCGTGCTGCTGGTCCGTGAGGCGGGCCGGAAGGTGTTCGCGGACCAGGAAACCGAACCACTGCAGGGTTTCGCGGCACAGGCCGCAGTGGCGATGGAACTGGCCGAACGCCGCAGGGACGCAGAGCAGATCGCGATGCTCGAGGACCGCGACCGGATCGCCCGGGACCTGCACGACCTGGCGATCCAGCGACTGTTCGCCACCGGCATGACACTGCAGAGCGCCGGCCGCTTCATCGAGCACGCGGAGGCCTCGGAGCGCGTGGTGCGGGCGGTGGAGGACCTGGACGAGACCATCAAGATCATCAGGTCCACGATCTTCGGTCTGAGGGCGCATGACGAAGCAGCCGGGCCCGGCCTGAGGGCGCGGGCGGTGCGCGTGGTCGGCGAGACCGCGCCGGTGATGGGATTCGCGCCAAGCCTGCGGATGGAGGGCCTGCTGGACACCCACGTGCCCAAGGAGATCGCCGACCACGTCGTGGCCGTCCTGTCCGAGTCCCTGACCAACATCGCCCGGCACGCGCGGGCCAACCGCGCCGAGGTGGTGCTGGAGACCGACGGGCGCGAAGTGCGGCTGGAGGTCTCCGACGACGGCGTGGGTATCCCGGCCGAGGGCCGGCGCAGCGGCCTGAGCAACATGGCGGAACGTGCGCAGCAGTTGGGCGGGGACCTGGAGTGGGCCAGCCCGGCCACCGGCGGCACCCTCCTGCGCTGGCGGGTGCCGGTGACGGACCGGTAGCCCTCACCGCCTGAGCGTGAACCCGGCGGTCCTGCCCTCGCCGGTGGGGCGGTCTCCTCAGCTGTCGAGGCTGCGTACCGGTCTGAGCGCGTGGTCCGCCGAGCGGAACTGGCCCATGACGGCGGCCGCTTCGAGTCCGCGGACCGAGACGTACCGATGAGAACACCGACCCGGCCGACGTCGGCCGGGCCAGGGATGGCGAACGGTTACCGGGTCCGGCTCGATCACATCCGAGGGAGACCACTGGTCTCGCGGTGGGGCCGATCCGCCCCTGCACCTTCGGCGCCGGCGCATGTCCTGACGATCAGGGTTGCAGCGCCGGCGGGAGGACGCCCACAAGGACCGTGCCTGTGCTCCGCCGCTGAACGCAGGCCTCTCGAGCCACGGGCAAGAGGCGTGCAACGGGTGGCCGCACCCGTCCTCCCCCGTCACACGGGCACGGCCTCGTCAGGCGGACACGGGGATCGGGGAGAGGGCGGTGGCGCGCTCGCGCTCCACCGTGCGCAGCAGCGGTCCGGGCACTGTCGTCAGTTCCTCCCAGGTGCCGCGCTGGACGATGCGGCCGTGGTCGAGGACCAGGATCTCGTCGACCTGGTCCAGGCCGGTGAGCCGATGGGTGATCAGTACGGTGGCGCGTCCGCGTGTGGCGGCGAGCAGGTCGGTTGTGAGGGCGTCGGCGGTGGGCAGGTCCAGGTGTTCGGTGGGTTCGTCGAGGACGAGGACGGGGAAGTCGGCGAGCAACGCGCGGGCCAGGGCGAGGCGTTGGCGCTGACCGCCGGAGAGGCGGGCGCCGTGCTCGCCGACGGGGGTGTCGAGCCCGGCGGGCAGCGCGCGCACCCAGGTGTCGAGGCGTGCCGCCGCCAGGGCCGCCCACAGCTCCTGCTCGGTGCTGTCGGGGCGGGCGAGCCGGAGGTTCTCGCGCAGGGAACTGTCGAAGACGTGGGCGTCCTGGGCGCACAGGCCGACAGCCTGTCGCACGTCGTCCCCGGACATGGTGGTCACGTCGGTGCCGGCGAGTGTGTAGTGGCCCGCTGCCGGGTCGAGGAACCTCAGCAGTACCTGGGCCAGGGTGGTCTTGCCGGAGCCGCTCGGGCCGACGACCGCGATCCGGCGTCCAGGGGTGAGGTCCAGATCGATGCCGCGCAGGGCCGGTTCGCGGCGTGCCGGCCAGACGGCGGTCAGCCCGCGCAACCGCAGGGGCAGCGGCGACGTGGGGGGTGCGGCCGGGTGCTCGGGTTCGCGCACCGGGGCGGGGGCGTCGATGACGTCGAGGACGCGCTCGGCCGCCCGGCGGCTGCGCTGCCGGACCTGGGCGGCGGCCGGGAGCCCGGCGACCGCCTCGAAGGCGGCGAGCGGCGTGAGGACCAGGACGGCCAGCAGTACGCCGTCCAGCTGACCCGCGGCCACCGCTCGTACGCCGACGGCCGCACAGGCGGTGGTCGTGAGCCCGGCGATCAGCGTGACCAGTCCCGACCCGAGGCCCGCGGTGGCGGACGAGCGCGCGGCGAGGCGGGTCAGATGTCCGTCCGCCGCCCGCACGGCGGCCAGCCGGCCCGGGAGCGCTCCGGCGACGGTCAGTTCACCGGTACCAGACAGCGCGTCCAGGACGGTGGTGGCCAGTACGCCCCGCGCTGGTGCCTGTCGACGTTCCGTGCGGCGTGAGACGGCCGCCGTCAGCAGCGGCACGCCGACGCCGGCGAGCAGCAGGCCGGTGGCGAGGACCATCCCCGCGGCGGGCAGCAGTACGCCGAGCAGTACCGAGGCCGTCGTCCCCACCAGGGCAGCGGCGGTGGCAGGGAGGCGGAAACGCAGCACATGGTCCTGAACGGAGTCGATGTCGGAGACGAAGCGTGAGAGCAGATCGCCCTTCCGGTACAGGCGCAGACCGGCGGGCGCGAGCCGTTCCAGGCGGGCGTACACGGCGGTCCGCAGGGTGCCGAGGCCGCGCAGTACGGCGTCGTGGGCGACCAGCCGCTCGGCGTACCGCAGCACGCTGCGGCCGATGCCGAAGGCGCGTACGCAGGTGACGGCGACCATGAGGTGAAGCACCGGGGGTTGCTGCGCGGCCCGTGAGATCAGCCAGCCGGACGTTCCCATCAGCGCGACGGCGCAGGCGAGGGCGAGCGCTCCGAGGAGCGCGGCCAGGGCAAGTCGCCCTCTGGTGCGGCCGGTGAGGGCCATCCGGGTCAGGCGCCGCAGCGGTCCGCCTGCGGTGCGGACCTTGGGCCACCCGACGCCGTGCCGCCCGTCGACGATCCCCTGCGTACGGTTCGCGGGCCCGGCAGGCTCGGCCGTCGGGCGACTTGGCGACGGCTGCGCGTGGTCGTCGGTGACCGGGGCGCTCAGGTGCACCCGTCGGTCGGCCAGGGCCACCAGGGCGGGGCGGTGGGCCGTGAGGACCACCGTGTGGGTGGCGGACAGGCGCCGGACGGCGTTGGCGACGGCGCTCTCGTTCTCGGCGTCGAGGTGGGCCGTGGGCTCGTCGAGGAGAACGAGGGGACGGTCGCTGACGAAGGCGCGTGCGAGGGCGAGGCGTTGGCGCTGGCCGGCGGAGAGGCCGGCGCCACCCTCGCCGAGGGGGAGGTCGGTGGGGAGGTCCAGGGCGTGGGCGTCGGCGAGGGCGCGCCGTACCTCGGCGTCGGTGGCCTCCGGGCGGGCGAGGCGGACGTTGTCGGCCACGGTCCCGGCGACGAGGTGCGGGTGCTGCGGGACCCAGGCAATGTGTCGGTGCCATTGCTCCGGGTCGATGTCGGCCAGGTTCCGGTCGCCGACGGTCACCGTTCCGGCGGTGGCGGAGGTGAAGCCGAGCAGGACGGACAGGACAGTGGTCTTGCCCGCTCCGGAGGGGCCGGTGAGGGCGAGTGTCTCGCCGGGCCGGATGGTCAGGGACAGGTCGTCCACGGCGGGAGCGGAGCGGCCCGGGCGGGTCACGGTGAGACCGGTGATCGTGATGGGGGCCGTGGAGAGGTCGGGGACGTCTGCGGTGCCGCGCCGGGGCAGGGGGGTCTCCAGGACGTCGAAGATCTTCCCGGCCGCCGTGAGGCCCTCGACGCTCGCGTGGTAGTGGACGCCCACGGCCCGGATCGGCGCGTACGCCTCCGGGGCGAGGACGAGTACCAGCAGCCCGGTGTGCAGATCGAGCCCGCCCTCGACCAGCCGCAGACCGATGCTCACCGCGACCAGGGCCACGGACAGCGTGGACAGCAGTTCCAGGGCGAAGGAGGAGACGAAGGCGATCCGCAGGGTGCGCAGGGTGGCCCGGCGGTACTCGTCGGTGATCCGCCGGATCGCCGTCGCCTGCGCCCGGGCCCGGCCGAAGATCTTCAGCGTGGGCAGGCCCGCCACCACGTCGAGGAAGTGGTGCGAGAGCCGGGACAGAGACCGCCACTGACGGTCCATCCGGTGCTGGGTGGCGAGCCCGATCAGCACCATGAACAACGGGATCAGCGGCAGTGTCGCCGCGATGATCGCCGCCGAGAGCCAGTCGGCGGTCACGATCCGGGCCAGGACGACGACCGGGACCACCACCGACAGCGCCAACTGCGGCACGTAGCGCCCGAAGTAGTCGTCGAGCGCGTCCACACCCCGCGTTGCCAGCGTGGCCAGTTCGCCGCTGCGCTGGGCGGCCACGTAGTCCGGGCCGAGTGCGGTCGCGTGCGCCAGCAGTCGCTCGCGCAGGTGCGACTTCACCGCCGCGGAGGCCCGATGGGCTGCGGTCTCGGTGAGCCAGGCGACCGCTGCCCGGCCGGCCGAGACACCGGCCAGCAGGAGCAGCGGATCGCGCAGGGACGCGAGGTCCCGCCCGTCCTGGAACGTCCCCACCACCACGTCGGCGATGGCGACGGCCTGCAGGACGAGCAGCGCGGCACCGATCGTGCCCAGAACCACGGATGCTGCCAGGAAGAGCCGGGTGGCGCGTGCATGGCGCAGCAGCCGCGGGTCCACGGGCTTCATCGGTGACCGCCTCTCAGTTTCTCGGTGGCTCTCGAGCCGGTGGCTTTCGAGCCGGGATCAGGCGGGGATGTGCTCGACGCCGATGCGCTTGCGGAACACCCAGTACGTCCAGCCCTGGTAGAGCAGCACGAGCGGTGTCATGATCGCGGCGACCCAGGTCATGACCGTCAGCGTGTACGCCGAGGAGGAGGCGTTGGAGACGGTCAGACTCCAGGCCGTGTCCAGGCTGGAGGGCATGACGTCCGGGTACAGCGTGAGGAAGAGCATCGCGAAGGCCGCGGCGACCGTCACGCCGGACAGGGTGAACGCCCAGCCCTCGCGCGCTCGCTGGTTCGCCGCGAGGGCGCCGAGCAGCGCGGCCGCGGCGACGGCGAGCGCCGCCAGGCTGCGCACGTTGCCGCCCTCGCTCTGGGTCCACACCAGGAAGACCAGCGCGAGACCGGCGGTGGCCGAACCCGCCCACCGGGCCGCCACCCGGGCCCGCTCACGAATGCCGCCCCGGGTCTTGAGGGACACGAACACCGCGCCGTGGAAGGTGAACAGGGCCAGCGTGACCAGGCCGCCCAGGAGCGCGTACGGGTTCAGCAAATCCAGGACCGTGCCGACGTACTCGCCCTCGGAATCGATCTTGACGCCCCGGACGATGTTCGCGAAGGCCACGCCCCACAGGAACGCGGGCAGCAGCGAGGTCCAGAACAGCGCGTGTTCCCAGGTGCGCTTCCAGCGGGCGTCGTCACGCTTGCCGCGGTACTCGAAGGCGACGACCCGCACGATGAGGCAGACCAGGATGGCCAGCAGCGGGAGGTAGAAGCCACTGAACAGGGTGGCGTACCAGACGGGGAAGGCGGCGAAGGTGGCGCCGCCGGCGGTGAGCAGCCACACCTCGTTGCCGTCCCAGACCGGGCCGACGGTGTTGATGAGGACCCGGCGCTCGGACTCGTCGCGGGCGAGCAGTCCGCTGAGGACGCCGACTCCGAAGTCGAAGCCTTCGAGGAAGAAGTAGCCGATCCACAGGACGGCGATGAGGGCGAACCAGACGTCGTGAAGCTGCATGGCCGTGTCTCTTTCCGAAAGGACCCGGGAGGTCCTCAGTAGGCGAAGGTCATCGGGCGGTCGGAGTCCTCACCGGCGGCGGGGCCGCGCAGCGAGGGAACCTCCGGCGGTGGCTGCTCGTCGACGACTCCGGCCTTGACGTACTTGACGAGCAGCTTCACCTCGACGACGGCCAGCACCGCGTACAGGGCGGTGAACACGCTCAGCGAGGTGATCTGCTCGGCCACGGTCACCCCGGGCGAGACGGCGTCGGCGGTGGTCATGAGCCCGTACACGGTCCAGGGCTGACGGCCCATCTCGGTGAAGATCCAGCCGAAGGAGTTGGCGATCAGCGGGAAGCCGGCGGTGAGGAGCGGCAGCTGCCAGGCCCAGCGGCCCGCGGCCGGACCCAGTTCACGGGTGGGGGTGAGCATCAGCAGCGGCACCTCGTCCTCACCGCGCTGCTTCTCCGCCGCCAGCCACCGCTTCTTCCGGGTCAGCCAGAGTCCGGCGAGGCCGATCGCGAAGGACGTCATGCCGAAACCGATCATCAGGCGGAACGACCAGTAGGTGGTGGGGATGGACGGCTTGTAGTCCGGGGCCAGATCGCCGTACTCGGCCTGCTCCAGCGCCTCGACGGAGCTGATGCCGGGGACGACGGAGTCGAGGTCGCCCTTGGCCAGATAGGAGAGCAGGCCCGGGATCTCGATCTCCACGGTGTTGCGGCCCTCGGAGACGTCGCCGTACGCGAACAGCGAGAACGGCGCGGAGTCCTCGCTCTCCCACAGGGCTTCTGCGGCGGCCATCTTCATCGGCTGCTGCTCGTACATCACCTTGGCGAGTGCGTCGCCGCTGACCGCCGTGCCGAGGCCCGCGATGACGACGGTGACGAGGCCGAGCCGCAGCGAGGTGCGCATCGCGGCGATCCGACCCGGCGTACGGTCCGCGGCCATGGCCTTCGACGCACGGCGCAGCTGATAAGCGGCGATACCGATCATGAAGGCGCCGCCGGTGAGGAAGCAGGCGGTGAGCGTGTGGAAGACGACGGTCAGGGTGGTCTTCTGGAACAGCACCGCCGCGATGTCGTTGAGCTGGGCGCGCCCGGTGGCCTCGTTGATCTCGTACCCCACCGGGTGCTGCATCCAGGCGTTGGCGGCCAGGATGAAGTACGCCGACAGGAACGTGCCCACCGCGACCAGCCAGATACAGGCCAGGTGGATCTTCCGGGGCAGTTTGTCCCAACCGAAGATCCACAGACCGATGAAGGTGGACTCGAAGAAGAAGGCGAGCAGTGCCTCCATGGCCAGCGGAGCGCCGAAGACGTCACCGACGAACTTCGAGTAGTCGGACCAGTTCATACCGAACTGGAACTCCTGCACGATGCCGGTGGCCACACCCATCGCGATGTTGATCAGGAAGAGCTTGCCCCAGAACCGGGTGGCCTTGAAGTACTTGTCCTTCCCGGTGCGCACCCAGGCGGTCTGCAGTCCGGCGATCAGGAAGGCCAGGCTGATGGTGATCGGGACGAACAGGAAGTGGTAGACGGTCGTGATGCCGAACTGCCATCGCGCCACGGTCTCCTGAGCCAGCGCCAGCTCCACGGCGGGCCTCCTCGCGTACGGGCCGAGCACCTCCGAGGGGCCGGGGGTCGGCAGGGGGACATGCGGGGCCGACCGGACAGGACCCGGCCCATGGAGGACACCTTCGGGTGTGGGGGAGTGGCCGGAACAGCAGCCGACCGGGCCGAGTGAGGGGGCCGAACGGCCCTCATGCCCACGCCCCGAGCTGGGCCGAACGACTCCACCGGCTGTCCTGGCCGTCAGCAACCGGTGTCACCGGCCCCATGACTGGGGCCGACCGGACCGGCCCCCGGTACCCAAAGGCCCCTGATGCCGACCGGGCCCCGCGAGCAACCGTGAGCACACCGGTTCCCGTACGACGGGCGGGCCGGCCGGCCGGTACCGAGAACGAGGAGCAGCGATGGCGAAGGCATATCTGGTGGGCAGCGGCATCGCGGGGCTGGCCGCGGCGGCGTTCCTGATCCGTGACGGCGGCTTCGACGGGCGGACATCCACCTCTTCGAGGAGCAGGAGCGGATCGGCGGCAGTCTGGACGCGGGCGGAACCCCAGAGACCGGCTACTCCATGCGCGGCGGCCGGATGTTCGAGCCCGAGTTCCGCTGCACCTACGACCTGCTGTCCGCCATCCCCTCCCTCGACGATCCGTCGATGTCGGTCACGCAGGAGATCCTCGCCGGGCACGAGACGTTCGCCTGGGACGACATCGCTCGCCTCGTCGACGGGGACGGGAAGATCGTCGACGTGACCTCGATGGGGTTCTCCGAGCGCGACCGGCTGGACCTGATGCGGTGCCTGGCCACGCCCGAGGGGCGGTTGGACGGCAAGCGCATCACCGACTGCTTCACGGACCACTTCTTCACCACGAACTTCTGGTACCTGTGGTGCACCACGTTCGCCTTCCAGCCCTGGCACAGCGCGATCGAGTTCCGCCGCTACCTCAAGCGGTTCATCCACCTGTTCCCCAAGTTCACCACCATGTCCGGGATCCATCGCACCCGCTACAACCAGTACGACTCCATCGTCCGCCCGCTGCGGGCCTGGCTGGCCGAGCGGGGCGTGACCATCCACCCCGGCTGCCGGGTACGGGACCTCGTGTTCGCGCCGGGGCCGCGTACGACGGTCGAGCGGATCCTGCTGTTCCGAGACGGGCACGACGACACGATCCAGGTCACCCCCGAGGACCTCGTCCTGGTCACCAACGGCTCGATGACGGACGCCTCCTGCCTCGGCTCCCACACCGAGGCACCCGACCCCCGCGGCGCACGCCGCTCCGACGCCTGGCTGCTGTGGCACCGCCTGTCCCGGGGCAGGGACGACTTCGGCGACCCCGACGTCTTCGACAAGAACATCCCGGAATCCAGGTGGGAGTCCTTCACGGTCACCGCCCAGGACCCGGCGTTCCTCGACGCGATGGAGAAGTTCAGCGGGCGCGAGACGGGCAGGGGCGGGCTGATGACCTTCACGGCCTCCAACTGGCTGCTCACCATCGTCGTCAACCGCCAGCCCGTCTACCGGGACCAGCCCGAGGGTGTGTCGGTGTGGTGGGGCTATGGGCTCTTCCCCGGCCGGCCCGGCAACCACACCGGCAAGCCGATGACCGAGTGCTCCGGTCGCGAGATCCTCGAAGAGGTACTGCACCACCTGCACTTCGACGAGGACCTGACGCAACGTGTCCTGGCGGGCTCGACCGTCGTACCGTGCCTGATGCCCTACATCACCAGCCAGTTCCTGGTCCGTCGGCACGGGGACCGGCCCCGGGTGGTGCCCCGGGGGTCGGTGAACCTCGCCTTCGTCGGGCAGTTCGCCGAGGTGCCGGACGACGTGGTGTTCACCGTCGAGTACTCCGTGCGCACCGCGTGGACGGCGGTCGCCGAACTGCTCGGCCTCGACCGGCGGCCGCCCGAGGTCTACCAGGGGCACCACGACCCGCACGTGCTGAAAGAGGCCTTGGAGACCATGCACCGTCAGAAGGGCCCTAGACGGATCGGGCCGCTTCTCGACGCCGTCCCGGGCCGGAGCTGACGGGGTAGCCACGGGCGCGTCCACGGGTGGCAGCCGCGGCCGCGTCTGTTGGTGCGGTCGGCCCCCTGTCTGATGCGGTCTCGTATGCGGCCGAACGGCCCGGGACGAGTACCAGAAGACCCACCTACGTGGACCCGTACGGCACTTGGGGCGGCTCCACCGGAGGCGTTGGCTGGAAGGTGTGGAGGAGGCTGCCATGAACACCGAAGTTCCCACCAGGTGCACGCACCGCCGGCTGAGCCGGCCGATGGTGCTGGCCACGGCTGTCGTCCTGGTCTCGTCCCTGGCGACGGCATGCGGCAGCGACGCCGGCTCCCCGGGCACGTCCGCCGGAAGTGACCGGCCGAGCACACCGAGCGCCGGAGGCACCACCGGAGGGACGACCGGGAACGAGAGCGCCACCCCCGGTCAGGGCGCGTCCACCACACCCACCACCTCCGGTAGGCCGACCGAGCCCGGCACGCCGGCGCCGCCGGTGACGTCCGGCGGCGCGTCCAAAGTGCGTACGTCGGTGTACTTCCTGCACGGGGAGAAGGTCTCGCCCGCCCCGCGCACCGTGACCGCGCCCACCACCGCGGCCGGAGCCCTGCGCGCTCTGCTGGCGGGGCCCGACCGGTACGAACGCCGCCACGGCCGTACCACGGCCATTCCCTCGGGAACGACGCTCCGCTCGGTCGTGGTCCGCCACCAAGTGGCGACGATCGATCTGTCCGGACGGTACGACGACGGTGGCGGAAGCCTGTCGATGCAGGCCCGGCTCGCACAGGTCGTCTTCACCGCGACCCGCTTCCCGTCCATCCACAAGGTTCAGTTCGAGCTGGACGGCAAGCCGGTGACGTCCTTCGGCGGTGAGGGCATCGTCCTCAACGAGCCCGTGACCCGCGCCGACTTCGAGGATCTGGCACCGCTCGTCCTCGTGGAGTCGCCGCTGATCGGCGACAGCATCCGCACCCCGGTACGGGTCCGGGGCAGCGCCAACACGTTCGAGGCGACGCTCAAACTGAAGATCAACGACGTCACCGGGCGCACCGCGGCCGACGTCTACGTCACCGCCACCTCCGGTACCGGGACCCGCGGCACGTTCGACGTGACGATCCCCTACAAGGCGGCCCGCTCGGGCGTCGGCACGCTCACGGCGTACTGGGAGTCACCGGAGGACGGCCGGGCGGTGATCGAGGACACGGTGCCACTGACCGTCCGCCGGTGACGGCGGGCCAACGGGGGCGGTGCGCCCGGTCGGCAACGAAGGCGCGCACCTTCGCCTCTCTGCCGGGTGGATCGGACTCAAGGGTGTGCAGTTCAGCCGGAGTCGTGGTCCCACGGGCATGTCCACCACCGGCCCCGCTGCCGACCGGAGCCGCGGTGTCACGCGCCGGCCTCGGCGGGCGTCGAGACTGTTCCCGTTCCTGTCGAGCACGGCGGTCATGCTCCTGTCGGTCTCGTGCCACTCCGGGTCCGGCCCCCTCGGTGGGCAGTGGTGCCTCAGCTCCCGTCGATCGGCAGCCGCAGCTCTGTCCGGGCCGAGAAGAGCTGGACGGCCTCCGGACGGACGGTGACGCGCAGCTGCTCCCCCTTGCCGTGAACCGGCCGCCCGGGGAGACGGACCACCACTGGGACGGCTTCCGGCCCGGCCTTGGCGGTCCCGTGGACGTAGGCGACGGCACCGGTGTCCTCGACCGCGTCGACCACGAGATCCAGTGCCGGAGTCTCCAGGTCCTCGGACGAAAGGATCTCGAACTGCTCGGGCCGTACACCCAGCAGGATCTCCGTGGCGTCCGGCTCGCGGGCGGTCCGCGGCACGGGCACGATCAGGCCGCCCAGCTCGGTACCGTCCGTGGCGAGGGGGAGGCGGAAGAGGTTCATCGCGGGCGAACCGATGAAACCGCCCACGAAGGCGTTGGCGGGGCGCTGGAAGACCTCCTTCGGCGTCCCCACCTGCTGCAGCACGCCGGCCTTCATCACCGCCACGCGGTCGCCCATGGTCAGGGCCTCCACCTGGTCGTGGGTGACGTACACCGTCGTCGTGCCGAGTCGCCGTTGCAGCGAGGCGATCTGCGTCCGGGTCTGTACGCGCAGCTTGGCGTCCAGGTTGGACAGCGGCTCGTCCATGAGGAACACCTGTGGCTCGCGGACGATGGCCCGCCCCATCGCAACCCTCTGGCGCTGGCCGCCGGAGAGCGACTTGGGCTTGCGCTCCAGGTAGTCGCCGAGGCCGAGGACACCGGCAGCCTCCGTGACACGGCGACGGATGTCGTCCTTGTGCTTCTTGGCGATCTTCAGGGCGAAGCCCATGTTGTCAGCCGTCGTCATGTGCGGGTAGAGAGCGTAGTTCTGGAACACCATCGCGATGTCACGGTCCTTGGGCGGCAGGTG
Source organism: Streptomyces sp. MNU76 (assembly GCF_020982545.1). Taxonomy (GTDB): domain Bacteria; phylum Actinomycetota; class Actinomycetes; order Streptomycetales; family Streptomycetaceae; genus Streptomyces. Next base: position 67,022 of record NZ_JAJKLK010000031.1, read on the forward strand.
GGTCACGTCCCGGTCGCCGATGCGGATGGCACCGGAGTCGACGTCCTCCAGCCCGGCGAGCATGCGCAACGCTGTGGACTTCCCGCAGCCGGAGGGCCCCACCAGCACCATGAACTCGCCGTCGGCGATCTCCAGATCAAACGCGTCGACGGCCGGGTGGTCCATCCCCGGGAATCTCCGTGTGGCCTTGTCGAAGACGACGGTCGCCATGATCTCTCCCCTCCCTGATGCTCTTGCATGCCCAGACTGCGCGCGGGCGCAGGGCGGGTGACAGGTCCTCCAGGCCCTTGCCACACAGGTCGAGGGCCCCCGCGACGCAGACCGCGCGGACCCGTGGCGGGGCCTTTTGACCCATGGCCCGGACGGCTGCCGTGTCCCCGCAGGCTGGAGGCACGGCCAGGGGAGGGAGGGAAACAGCCCTGAGCCGTTCCTTCACACCGTCGGCAGGTCGGACCAGGCCGTGCCAGTCCGCGCAAGGGCCGTTCCAGGCCTCTGTTTCGGACCGGACGGCTCATGCGCCCCCGCCTGTATCGGAGTTGGCTGGAAGTAAGGAGAAGGACGCCGACCACGAAGGGGGAGTGAGGGCAGTGGGTACGAGTCTCACGCCGGAGTTCTGGGAGCAGTTCGCGGTTCTGCTGGTCGCGGCGACAGCCGTGACGATGGTTCTCACGGCGAGCCTTGATGCGCTCGCCGTCCGCCTGCTGCGCGGTCGTGCGCACAGGCCGCCGTCGACCTACGCACCCCACCGACCTGAGCCGGCCGACCGACGTACGTCAGTTCACAGTTGAGGAGTCACGATGGTCCGGTGCGCGCCCGGAACCGCTGTGCCGCGCCCCCTCAAGTTCTTCCCACCGCTTCTGCCACGAAGCCGCCAGGGCCGATCGGCCGCATCCCGGAGGAGACCCGCGTCATGACCACTGAGGCACTGCATCCCTCGCCTTCCCGGCCCGCGCTGCTGACGTTCGTGGGCGGTGTCGGGACGGTCACCGGCAGCAAGTTCCTCGTGGAGAGCGACCACGCACGCGTCCTGATCGACTGCGGGCTCTTCCAGGGCCTCGCCGATCTGCGCAGGCGCAACTGGCGCGGCCTGCCCTGCGACGCCGAGGACATCGAGGCGGTGGTGGTCACCCACGCTCACCTGGACCACTGCGGATACCTGCCCCGACTGGTGCGGCACGGCTTCAGGGGACGGATCGTGACCACGGAGTTCACCGCCCGGCTCATGGAGATCGTGCTGCGGGACAGCGCGAAGCTGCAGATGGAGACGGCCCAGCACGCCAACGAGCACGGCTGGTCCAAACACCGGCCCGCCCGGCCGCTGTACGACGACTCGGACGTCGACCGCACCCTGAAGCTCCTCGACCCTGTACCCACCTGCACGCCGACCGACGTCGCCCCGGGCACCCGGTTGACACTGCACCCCGCCGGGCACATCCTCGGCTCGGCCTGGGCCCGGCTCACCCTGGAGGACGGGCACACCCTGGCAGTCAGCGGCGACCTCGGCCGGCCGGGCCATCCCCTGCTTCTCCCTCCCGAGCCGTTCTCCGGGGCGGATGTACTGCTGATGGAGTCGACGTACGGCAAGCGGCCACACGAGGAGGACACCGCACGAGACCACTTCGCGAGCGTACTGACGCGCACCCTCGCCCGCGGTGGCACCGTCGTCATCCCGGCCTTCGCCCTCGACCGCACCGAGGTCGTCCTGCACGAACTCGCCGAGCTCCGCCGCGAGGGCCGACTCCCGGCCGATGTGCCGGTGTACGTCGACAGCCCCATGGCCCTGGCCGCCCTGGACGTCTACCGGGACGCCGTCCTCACCCGGGCCGCGGAGCTGCGCCCCGAGGTCACGGAGGCGGGCACGGCCGCGTTCAGCCCCGAGCCGTTCCTCGCCGCACGGTCGATCCAGGACTCCGTCGACATCAGCCGGGCCGGCGGACCGGCCGTCATCGTCTCGGCGTCCGGCATGGCCACCGGCGGACGCGTCCTGCACCACCTGCGGCGCCTGCTGCCCGACCCGCGCAACGCCGTCGTCGTGGTGGGCTTCGCGGCACAGGGCACCCGCGCCCGTGACCTGGTCGACGGTGCCAAGGCGCTGAAGATGTTCGGCGAGTACGTCCCGGTGCGCGCCACCGTCGCCGACGTACCGCACTTCTCGGCCCACGCCGACGCCGCTCAGATCATCGACTGGCTGCGCGGCGCCGAGGCCCCGCAGACGACGTACCTGGTGCACGGAGAGCCCGACGCGGCCGAGGCGCTGCGCGACCGTATCGACCGGACCCTGGGCTGGACCGCCGTCGTGCCGCGTCCCGGGGAGCGGGTCCTCGTCCGGTGAGGGGGCGTGCGCGTCAGCCAGACCCTTGCGCCGATCGGACCAGGCGCCCGGACCCGCGCAAGGGTCCCTCGCCGCCCTGCTGATCGGCGGATTCTTCCTCGGCATCGGCGGCACCGCGTTCGCCGTCGGAGTGCCGCTCGTCAAAGCCTGGTTCCCGTCGAACGAAGGCAGGCAGCACACCGGCCGCCGGCGCGGGCACCGCACCGCAGGTCGTCGCCCAGAACACCGCCGAGGTCGGCGTGCTGGGCCCCAGGTGCTTTTCGATCCAGCGGCGCAGCGAGGAGTATTCGGGCTGAGTCCGCAGGACGTCGACCACGCACGGGGCGTGAAGGGAAAGAGGACTCGAACCGTCGACATGCCTTCCACAGTGGCCATGGAGTTGAAGCGCCACGTCGAGGCGTATCCGCCGGGGAGGTCGAGCTTCCTCGGGGGAAGCCGGATGGGCAAGGGAGCCTGCCGTCATTCCGCCATCCGCTGAGGGTGCGCAACCCTGGCAATCGCGGCGGCCCCTAAGGACGGCTTCCACGTGCTGCGGCACACCTACGCTTCGACGTCGTCGATCACCCTCGGTTACTATGCTCACGTATCTGCAAGGCAACCATGGATTGTAAGGGGAATGGCGTGAGCGGCCTGTGGGAATGCTGAGAAATGTCACTGCGACCCGCTACATCACGCCTCTGCGCGAGGGTGGGTCCCTGCCGGGGCTCGTCGAGGGCGAGGACCTCGGCACGTACGTCCTGAAGTTCACCGGCGCGGGGCAGGGCCGCAAGACGCTCGTCGCGGAGGTGGTCTGCGGGGAGCTGGCCCGGCGGCTCGGACTGCGGGTGCCCGGCCTCGTCACCGTCGACCTCGATCCCGTCCTGGGTCTCGGCGAACCCGACGAGCGGGTGCAGGAACTGATCAAGGGAAGCGGCGGCACCAACCTGGGCATGAACTTCCTGCCCCGGGCCGTCGGCTTCGATCCGCTGGCCTTCGAGATCAGCCCCGAGGAGGCCGGGCGGATCGTCTGGTTCGACGCACTGATCAACAACGTCGACCGATCCTGGCGCAACCCCAATTTGCTGATGTGGCACGGCGAGCTGTGGCTCATCGACCACGGCGCCACCATGATCTGGCACCACAACTGGCCCGGCGCCCGCGCCTCCGCCGCCAAGCCGTACGCCGCCGCCGACCACGCCCTGGCCCGCTTCGGCCCCGACGTCGCGGCGGCCGCCGCCGAGCTCGCGCCCCTGGTCACCGAGGAACTGCTCGCCGAGGTGACCGCCGAGATCCCCGACGTCTGGCTGACGGACGAGCCCGGCTTCGACACACCGGACGCGCTGCGGCGGGCGTACGCGGAACCCCTGCTCGTCCGCGCCGCCGACGTGCACGAACGCATCGAGGGGATCAAGTGAGCGACCGCTTCCTGGGGACCGGCGCGACCGGGCAGGACGTCTACGAGTACGCGCTGCTGCGGATCGTGCCCCGGATCGAGCGCGGCGAGTGCTTCAACGCGGGCGTCCTCGTGTACAGCCGTTCCCGGGCCCTGGTGGCGGTCCGTACCCACCTCGACGAGGCCAAGCTGCTCGCCCTCGACCCCGGGGCGGACGTCGCCGGCGTACGCGCCGCGCTGCGCGCCGTGGAGGGCGTGTGCGCCGGGGGAGAGGCGGCCGGGCAGGCCGCCGGCGACGACGCCGGACGGCGGTTCCGCTGGCTTGTCGCGCCCCGGTCGACGGTCGTCCAGGCGGGACCCGTGCACACGGGGCTCACCGCGGATCCGGCGGCGGAGGCCGAGCGGCTGCTCGCCCTGCTGGTGAAGTGACCGGGGCAAGGTAAGGGATCACACCTGGTGGAACGTTGACACCGGGTGCCAGGACTTCTAGCGTCACGTGTACTGAAGGTACTAAGCGGTCGCTCACCCTATGGGGGCGCCGCAGGAGCCGCATCCCAAGGGCGAGGAGAACCAGCAATGTCCACCACTGAGCAGCGTGTCGCCGTGGTCACGGGTGGCGCGCGCGGCATCGGCGCCGCGACCGCCGTACGACTGGCCGCCGAAGGGCGGGCCGTCGCGGTGATCGACCTCGACGAGGCCGCGTGCAAGGACACCGTGGAGAAGATCACCGCCGCAGGCGGCAGGGCGCTCGCGGTCGGCTGCGACGTCTCCGACGAGGCCCAGGTCGAGGCCGCCGTCACCCGGATCGCCGAGGAGCTGGGCGCCCCGACGATCCTGGTGAACAACGCGGGCGTGCTCCGCGACAACCTGCTGTTCAAGATGAGTGCGTCCGACTGGGACACGGTCATGAACGTGCATCTGCGCGGCGCCTTCCTGATGGCGAAGGCGGTGCAGAAGTACATGGTCGAGGCCAAGTTCGGCCGGATCGTGAACCTGTCCTCGTCGTCCGCGCTCGGCAACCGGGGCCAGGTCAACTACTCGGCCGCCAAGGCCGGCCTGCAGGGCTTCACCAAGACCCTGGCCATCGAGCTCGGCAAGTTCGGCGTCACCGCCAACGCGGTCGCCCCCGGCTTCATCGTCACCGACATGACCGCCGCCACCGCCGCCCGCGTCGGCATGGGCTTCGAGGACTTCCAGGCCGCCGCGGCCACCCAGATCCCCGTCCAGCGCGTGGGCCGCCCGGAGGACATCGCCGGAGCCATCGCCTACTTCACGGGCGAGGACGCCGGTTTCGTCTCCGGCCAGGTGCTGTACGTCGCCGGCGGACCGCTCAACTAAGGGATCCAGAACATGACTTCGGTGGAACTCCCCGAGCTTTCGGGCAAGGTCGCGCTCATCACCGGCGCCAGCCGCGGCATCGGCTACGGCATCGCCGAGGCCCTCGTCGCACGCGGCGACCGGGTCTGCATCACCGGCCGTAACGAGGACGCGCTCAAGGAGGCCGTCGAGCAGCTCGGCGCCGACCGCGTCATCGGCGTCGCCGGCAAGGCCCACGACGAGGCCCACCAGGCCCTCGCCGTGGAACGCACGATGGAGGCCTTCGGCCGCGTCGACTACCTGGTCAACAACGCCGGTACGAACCCGGTGTTCGGCCCGATCGCCGACCTCGACCTGAACGTGGCCCGCAAGGTGTTCGAGACCAATGTCGTCTCCGCGCTCGGCTTCGCCCAGCGGACCTGGCACGCCTGGCAGAAGGACAACGGCGGCGCGATCGTGAACATCGCCTCCGTCGCCGGTGTCTCCGCGTCGCCGTTCATCGGCGCGTACGGCATCAGCAAGGCCGCCATGATCAACCTGACCGTCCAGCTGGCGCACGAGTACGCGCCCAAGGTCCGGGCCAACGCGATCGCGCCCGCCGTGGTGAAGACCAAGTTCGCCCAGGCCCTCTACGAGGGCCGGGAGGCAGAGGCCGCCGCGTCCTACCCGCTCGGACGGCTCGGCGTGCCCTCCGACATCGGGGGCGCCGCCGCCTTCCTCACCTCCGACCAGTCCGACTGGATCACCGGACAGACCCTCGTGGTCGACGGCGGCATCTTCCTCAACGCCGGGGTGGGCTGACAGAGTGAGGCGGGCGCCGGTGCGCGATTCACCGAACCGCTCCGGCGCCCGTCCGTACCCCTCACGGGGCCTCGACAACGCCGTCACACGCGGACCGACCAAGGGCTTGCCGACCTAGCGGGATCGGCTCGGGGAGCCTGCGGTATCGTTCGGCCACTCTGTACGGCATTTCGAGGAGCATGCACGTGTTCAACCGGAACCGATACTTGCCGCCACTCGCGGTGATCGCGTCCATATCCATGGTGACCGGGTGTGGTGTGTTCTCCTCGGACGCCTCCGACGATGCGGACCCCATCGTCGTGGGGACCACCAGCATGCCGAGCACGCTGGACCCTGCCGCGGCCTGGGACAGCTCCTGGGAGCTGATGCGCAACGTCTTCCAGCCCCTCCTCGGCTACGCGCCCGGCGGGTCCGAGCCCGAGCCGGACGCCGCCGAGAGCTGCGAGTTCACGGACAACTCCAGCACGGTGTACAGCTGCACGCTGCGTGAGGGCCTGAAGTTCTCCAACGGGCACACGCTGGACGCCAAGGCCGTCAAGTACTCGTTCGACCGGATCAAGAAGATCAACGTCAACGGCGGCCCCGCCGGTCTGCTGACCACCCTCTCCCGGGTGCAGACCAAGGGCGACCGCGAGGTCGTCTTCCACCTCGGCCAGCCCGACGCGACCTTCCCGCTGGTGCTCACCACGCCGGCGATGTCGATCGTGGACCCCGAGGAGTACCCCGCGGACAAGCTCCGCGAGGGCGGGGACATCGCGGGCTCCGGGCCCTACAACCTCGCCTCCTACGACGAGGGCAAGAGGGCCGAGCTGACCCGCAACGACAACTACAAGGGCATCGCGGACCACAAGAACTCCGCGGTCACCATCCAGTACTTCACGCAGTCGGACGAGATGGTCAAGGCCCTCAAGAACAAGGACATCTCGGTCATCTACCGGGGTCTCGGCGCCTCGGACATCGTGGACATCCAGGCCAACCACGATGAGGAGGGGCTCCAGATCGTGGAGAACGCCACCACCGAGATCAGCTACCTGGTGTTCAACCCCAAGGACCCCTGGGCGAAGAACCCCGCGGTCCGCAAGGCTGTCGCCCAGATCCTCGACCGGCCGGCGCTCGCCCACAACATCTACAAGGACACCGTCGAGCCGCTCTACTCCATGATCCCCCGGGGTCTGGTCGGCCACACGACGGGCTTCTTCGACGACTACGGCAACCCCAGCGCGACCAAGGCGAAGTCCATCCTCACCGAGGCCGGCATCACCGAAACGGTTCCTCTCCAGCTCTGGTACACCACCGACCGGTACGGCTCCCAGACCAAGCCGGCCTTCGAGGAGCTGAAGCGGCAGCTGGAGGCGTCCGGCCTGTTCGAGGTCACGCTGAAGAGCCGCCCGTGGAAGACCTACTCCGAGGGCTACCAGAAGGGCGAGTACCCGGTCTTCGGGCGCGGCTGGAACCCCGACTTCAACGACGCCGACAACTTCATCGCCCCCTTCGTGGGCAAGCAGAATGCTCTCGGCACGCCGTACGAGGCCCCCGAGATCACGGACAAGCTGATCCCGGAGTCGCGCGCCGAGAGCGACCGCGGCGCCGTGGGCGAGGAGTTCGAGGAGGCCCAGCAGATCCTCGTGGACGACGCCCGGCTGATCCCGCTGTGGCAGGGCAAGGCGTACACGGCCGCCAACGAGGAGATCGCCGGCCTCGAGAACGTCATCGACCCCGCGACGATGATGATCATGTGGCAGCTGTCGTGGAAGACCAGCTGGTAATTCCGGGTGCCCGGTCCCGTTGTCAGTGGGCGCCTGTAGGTTCTGTGCTCTGACGGCGGCCGCGCTTCGCGCGGCCGCCCATGGCCGCGTGTTCCGTGGCCGTGAAGTGAGCGCACACCGGAGGAAGTTGACGTGACCGACATCGCGATGCTGCCCGAATCCTGGCGCGGGGTCCTGGGGGACGAGCTGCAGCAGCCCTACTTCAAGGAACTCACCGAGTTCGTCGAGGAGGAGCGTGCCAAGGGTCCCGTCTACCCTCCCCGTGAGCAGGTCTTCGCCGCGCTCGACGCCACCCCGTACGAGAGCGTGAAGGTGCTGATCCTCGGCCAGGACCCGTACCACGGCGAGGGCCAGGGCCACGGGCTCTGCTTCTCCGTGCGGCCCGGGGTGAAGACCCCGCCCTCGCTGCGGAACATCTACAAGGAGATGCAGGCCGAGCTGGGCACCCCGATCCCGGACAACGGTTATCTGATGCCGTGGGCCCAGCAGGGCGTGCTGCTGCTCAACGCGGTCCTCACGGTCCGCTCCGGCGAGGCAAACTCGCACAAGGGCAAGGGCTGGGAGAAGTTCACCGACGCCGTGATCCGCGCGGTGGCCGACCGGCCCGACCCGGCGGTCTTCGTGCTGTGGGGCAACTACGCGCAGAAGAAGCTCCCGCTGATCGACGAGGAGCGCCACATCGTGGTCAAGGGCGCGCACCCCTCGCCGCTGTCGGCCAAGAAGTTCTTCGGCTCCCAGCCGTTCACGCAGATCAACGAGGCCGTCGCCCGGCAGGGGCACGAGGTGATCGACTGGACGATCCCGAACCTCGGCTGACGGGCCCGCTCGGCCCCGGCCTCGGCCGGTTTCGGCCTCCAGCCCCGGTTTCGGTCGACACCGGCCGGCCGCTCGTCCCTCCGTACGTGTAGGTCCGTCCGACCGGCTGCTCGCCGTACGGCCGCCGAGGCTCCCCCGCGGCCGTACGGAGCGGCCTGACCGGGATTGCCCGTGCCTGCCGTTAGCGTCGGGAGGGACAGACGGGGCAGGGGGCGAGGAGTGCGGAGGACGCGGTGGTGGAGCGACAGGAGCGGGTGGCGCCGGACGCCGTGCTGACCCGGATCGGGCAGGCGGTCATGCTGCACCACGGGGGTGACCGCGAGGAGGCCCGGGACCGTCTGCTGCGGCTGTGGGCGGAGATCGGGGAGGACGGCACACCGCTCCACCGCTGCACCCTGGCGCACTACATGGCCGACACGCAGGACGACCCGGACACCGAACTGGCCTGGGACCTCAGGGCGTTGTCGGCGGCCGACGAGCTCGGCGACGGCCGGTCGGCGCAGGACCGGGACGAGCTCGCGGTGCGGGCCTTCTATCCCTCGCTCCACCTCAACCTCGCCGCCGATTACGCCAGACTGGGCCGCCCCGACGCGGCCCGCAGCCATCTGCGGCTGGCCCGAGGAGCGCTGGCCTCGCTGGCGGACGACGGCCACGGCGACGGTGTCCGCACCGCCCTGGCCCGGCTGGAGGCCCGGCTCGACGAGACGGGCCCTACGGGTGGGGAGACACCGGGGCCGCCACGACAGCGGCCCCAGGGTCCCAGCGGCGAAGGGTCGGCCGGGGCGGCGCAGGCCGGGGCGGTGCGGGGCGGCGCAGGCCGGGGCGTGCCGGTTCGTGTGCCCGGCAGGGGTTCAGCGGCCGTAGACGTCCTTGCAGATGACCGCCTGGGGGTGTCCTTGCCCCAGCCGCCGTATCGGTGGCCGAGTGCGCAGACGTCGGAGTTCTTCGCCTACGTCGTCGGGACCGTTTTGGGGGGGCGGGATCTCGACGTGGGTGCGGGAGCCCGGTGGCGGGCCCTGCCGCTCGCGGGGCCGGCCGCTCGTCGCGGGGTGGCGGGGTGCGGCGGGGGTCGGGGCGGCGTCGGTGCCGGTGCCGGGGGCGGCCCGGACGTGGGCTTCTGCGCCGGGGGCGCGCTCGGGGTGGGTTCCCGGGGCGGGCCGACCAGCCGCAGCGCCTCGCGCGCTGGGGCTTCCACGATCTGGGTCTCGGTGGTGCCCTCCGGGCGGGGCTCGGACGGGCGGGACGGAAGGGCGACGGGCTGCCGCGGGGGCGGGTGGTGCGGGGTCACGCAGCCGGTGAGAGCCGATACGGCCACGGTGACCAGGAGCGTTGCGGTGGTGGTCGGTCGATGCACGCGCGCAACTCTGCTGTGTGCGGGCCCCTTTGGGGAGGGGGCGGCCGGATGATGCCCCCACATGGGTGACGCCCGCGGCCTCAGGACGACGCCGCGCGCCCTACTTCGGGAAGAACGCGGCCGCCGGCCCTGGCCCCCCGGGCCCTCGCCGCACCGGTCGCTCGCCCTGGCTGCGGTCGGCCGCTCCGGCTCCGGTCGCTCGCCCTGGCTGCGGTCGGCCGCCCCCGGCTCCGGTCAGTATCCGGTGGCCCCGTCGATGCGCTCCCGGAGCAGGTCCGCGTGGCCGTTGTGTCGGGCGTACTCCTCGATCATGTGGGTGTAGAGCCACCGCAGGCTCGGTGCCTCGCCCGACCGTCGGTGCACGGCCTTGGCGACGTCGTCCAGGGCGAGGCCCTCGGCGTTGCGGCGGGCGATCGCGATCTCCGCCTGCCAGGTGCCGTACGCCTCCTCCCAGGTGTCGGCCTCGGTGAGGTGGAACTCCCCGTCCGGGTCCGCGTCGCTGAAGTAGATCGGGCCCCGGTCGTCGTCCACGAGCACCTTGCGGAACCAGATGCGCTCGACCTCCGCCATGTGCCGTACGAGCCCGAGGAGGGAGAGCTGCGAGGGCGGCACCGAGGCGGTCCGCAACTGGGCGTCGTCCAGACCCTCGCACTTCAGCGCGAGGGTCTCCCGGTGGTGGTCGAGCCAGCCCTCCAGCATGGCCCGTTCGCCGGCGGTGACGGAGGGTTCGGTGCGCAGGTCGGTCATACGGGCCATCCTCGCAGCCCCCGTATGCTGCCGACGAGGCATTTCGACGGCACACCGTGGACGGGAGACCCCAGTGAAGGTCGGCTGCGTCGGGCTCGGCGACATCGCGCGGAAGGCGTATCTGCCGGTGCTCGGCACCCAACCGGGGCTCGAACTCCATCTGCAGACACGCACGCCCGCCACCCTCACCCGCGTCGCCGACAGCCTCCACCTCCCGCCCGGCCGACGGCACACCGACCTCGATTCGCTGCTGGCCCAGGACCTCGACGCGGCCTTCGTGCACGCGCCCACCGACGTCCACCCCGAGATCGTGGAACGCCTGTTGGAGGCGGGCGTGCCGACGTACGTCGACAAGCCACTCGCGTACGAACTCGCCGACTCGGAACGGCTCGTACGGCTCGCGGAGGAGCGCGGCGTCGGGCTCGCCGTAGGGTTCAACCGGCGGTTCGCGCCCGGGTACGCCCAGTGCGCCGACCATCCGCGCGAACTGATCCTGATGCAGAAGAACCGCATCGGTCTGCCCGAGGTGCCGCGCACGATGGTCCTGGACGACTTCATCCACGTCGTGGACACCCTGCGGTTCCTGGCCCCGGGTGAGGTCGAGGACGTGACCGTACGGGCCCGGACCGAGGACGGCCTGCTGCACCATGTCGTGCTCCAGCTCTCCGGGGCCGGGTTCACCGCGCTCGGTGTCATGAACCGGCTCAGCGGCTCGGCGGAGGAGATCCTCGAGGTCTCCGGACAGGACACCAAGCGGCAGGTGGTGAACCTCGCCGAGGTGATCGACCACAAGGGACAGCCGTCCCTGCGGCGGCGGGGCGACTGGGTGCCGGTGGCCCGGCAGCGTGGCATCGAGCAGGCGGTGCTCGCCTTCCTCGACGCGGTGCGCGCGGGCAGGGTGCTCAGCGCGCGGGACGCGCTGGCGACCCATGAGCTGTGCGAGCGGGTGGTGCGGGCGGTGGAGGACCGCCCCGCCGCCTGAGCCGCAGGGTCCGTACGCCCTCGAAGGCGCCCCACGCGAGCAGGGTCAGCAGCGCCGCGTCCACCGGCCAGTCGCCGAAGCGGACATAGGGTGTCGTACCGCTCGCCAGCGGCACGTCGTACACGGCCGTCGTGCTCTCGTCCGTGCCGAGCCGGGGGCCGACCGGCCCGCCGGCCGGGCCGTACACCGCCGAGACTCCGGTCAGGGTCGCGTGGGCCATCGGGCGGCCGGTCTCGGCGGCCCGCAGCGCCGCCAGCGAGGCGTGCTGCTCGGGGGCCCAGCTCTGCTGGAACGTCGAGGTCGCCGACTGGGCGAGCAGCAACTCGGCGCCGTCCCGGGCGAGGTGACGGCTCATGTCGGGGAACGCGGACTCGAAGCAGACCATGGGGCCGATCCGCAGCCCCTTCCCGGAGTCGAACACGACCTGCTCGGTGCCGCGCCTGCGGTCCTCGCCGGCCGCCTCGCCGACGGAGGTGGCCCAGCCGAGCAGCGAGCGCATCGGGATGTACTCGCCGAAGGGGACCAGACGCATCTTGTCGTAGCGGTCGCCGGTGGGGCCCTCGGGACCCACGAGCACGGAGCTCTTGTAGATGCCGGGACGGTCGGAGCGGCGGGCGTCCACGTTCACCAGGATGTTCGTGTCCGCCTGGTCGGCCAGCGCGGCTATCCGGTCGGAGAGATCGGGACGGTCGGCGAGGTCGTGACCGACGCTGCTCTCGCCCCACACGATCAGGTCGAGGTCCCGCCCGGCGAGGCTTCGGGTGAGTGCCTCCTCACGGTCGAACCGGTTGTCGGGCCCGTCGGTCACGCCGGGCTGCACGACGGCGATCCGCACCTCGCCCCGGACGTCGGGGCGCGGCGCCCACAGCCACACCGCCGAGGTCACGGTGGCCGTCGCGACCAGACCGGCGAGCGCCGGCGCCCGCGACCGGCGTACGGCGACCAGTACGGTGACCGCCACGTTGACGGCCACCAGCAGGAAGCTGATCAGCCAGACTCCGCCGACCGAGGCAAGCCGCAGCGCGGGCTCCACCTGCCACTGGCTGGAGCCCAGCAGACCCCACGGCCCGCCGAGGCCCTGCCAGGAGCGGACGAGTTCGATCGCCAGCCAGCCCGACGGCACGACCAGCAGCGCCGCGGCGACCCGGCCCGGTGACGGCGTCCCGGCCAGGAACCGGCGCACCAGCCAGGCCCAGGGCGCCCACAGCGCGCCCAGCAGGCCGGCGATGACGAAGGTGAACACATGGAGGTTCGGCAGCAGCCAGTGGTGCATGGCCAGCATGAACGCGCATCCGCCCAGCCAGCCGTCGTACAGCGCCCGGCGGGCGGTCGGGGCGGTGCGGACGATGAGCATCCACGGCACCAGCGCCCCGTACGCGAACCACCACAGGCCCGGCGCGGGGAACGCGAGCACGGGCAGGGCTCCGGCCACGACGAGGGCCGCTCGCCGCCGCCAGGGGGTGGCCGTCCATACCGCCGTCCGCCGCCGCCATGGGGAGGCCACCCAGTCCGCCGCCGTTCGCATCCAGCGCCTCCCTCCCCACCGGTGAGTCCTTCCAGTGTGCGCGCCGGAGACGATCTCCGACAGAGGGCCTGGGTGGGGTGGGGTGGGGTGGGGGTGGCGCGCGGGGCGGGTTACGGGTGTGTGGCAGCCGGGGTGTGGTGGCAGCCGGTGGCTTGGCGGAGGCGTGGGGCGTTGCGGAGGTGCGAGGGGCCCGGTCAGGCGGGTGAGGGGTGCTGTGCGGGGTGAGGCCCTCGGGGGTGCGGCGCCACTTCTCCTGGACCACGACCTCGCGCAGGCGCCAGCCGTCCGGCGTGCGGACCAGGGCGAAGGCGTAGCGGCCGCCGCAGACGAAGTCGGGGGCGGTGGATCCTTCGTCGTGGCCGGCGAAGCGCATCGGGTTGACGTAGTCCGCCTGGACCCGGGCGGTGTCGCCGGTGTCCTGCTCCAGGAGTTCGAAGCGCACCCGTCTGTTGACGATGAGGTGCTGGCGCATGGGGAAGAGCTCCATGCTCCGCGCCAGCCACCCGGCGACCTGCCCGGCGTCCCCCTCGATGCCGCCGGCCGAGCGGTAGTCCGCGCGGCCGTGCGGTGCGAACAGGTCCCGGTACGCCGCCCAGTCACCGTCGTCCACGGCCACCGCGTACTCGGTGATCAGGCCGTCGACGGCGAGTCGGTCCATCACGGTCGCGAGCTCCACACGCTGCGTCATCGGCTCAGTCTTGGGGCAGAACCCGCGCCACGCCAAGGGGCGTGCGGTCGGATGGGGGATATTTCCGGGTGTTCAGACCTGCGACCGGCCGCGCCGCCGGGCCGAGCCGGGGCGCCTGGCAGCGGGAGGTCCGTCGGTCGCCCGCCCGTGTCCAGTGGGACCCCGAGCGCGACCTGCGGCTCGCCCCGCTGCCCCATCGCTCGTTGCAGCTGGGCCTGTCGGGTGAGGCGGCGGCGCGGTACGCCGACGAGTGGATCGTCGGCATCGAGGACGTGACGCCGCTCGCCAGGCAGATCCACGGCCTCGTCCGGGCACGTGACCTGGAGGCGGCCACGGCACTGCTGCCGGATGAGCCGCCGTATCCCGTCGCCGACGATGTCCTGGCCCATCTGCGGAGCTGAGCGCTCAGCCGCGGCGAGGGCCGAGCAGTGCGCAGACCGCGTTCTCCTCGATCGTGCGCAGCCGTTCCACGAGGTCGGGGGTCAGCCGCGCGTTCACCTGGGTGGTGAGCGAGAAGGTGAGGGACCTGCGGCCGTCGGGGGTCGCGGCGATCAGCTGGGTGTACCCGGGGAAGTTCCCGGTGTGGCCCAGGACCACCCCGCAGCGTGTGTCGTAGCGGAAGATGGCCAGCCCCGCCCTGTTGCGGCCCGGACCGGCCGGTTCGGAGGCCCCCCGGATCCAGCGCCGCTGTTCGTGCAGGATCTCTCTCGACGTCAGCTCCCCGGCGGCGTAGCCCCGGATGAACCGCGTCATGTCTCGTGGGGTGGAGATGATCCCGCCCGAGGCCCACACACCGGACGCGCTGAGCGCCTCGCTGACGTCCTCCGGCGGCGCGGGCGGCTCGACGGCGTACCCGTGCATGTACGGCTCCGGCATCTCGTACCCCAGGGGGAGGCTGGTGTCGGTCAGCCCGAGCGGCCGGTAGACGATCCGGCGCAGGAGGTCCTCGTACGTCTTGTGGGTCGCGGCCTCCGCCATCAGGGCGACGGCGATGTTGTCGGAGTTGGAGTACTGGTACCGGGAGCCCGCAGGGAACCGCAGTGCTTGGTCCGCCACGAAGTCCAGGAGCCGGCGGGGGTCGAAGGTGCGGCGGGGGTCGGCGAGGAGCAGGTCCAGGAACTCCTGGTCCTCGCTGTAGTCGGGCAGTCCGCTGGTGTGGTTGAGCAACTGCCGCAGGGTGACCGGCCACCAGGCTTGCGGCAGTCGGGGCAATGTGTCGCCGATGGTGCTGTCGAGGCTGAGCTCACCCTGTTGCACGAGGCGGAGCGCCACCGCGCCGCTGAACGCCTTCGCCGTGCTGGCGATGCGCATGTGGTCGGTGATCTCGATCGGACGGCCGCTCTCCAGGTCGGCGACTCCGGCCCGCAGGACGCGTGGGCTGCCGTCCCGTTGCAGTACGGCGATCACGCCGGGCGGACCTCCGGGGGTGGCGACCAGCTCTTCGAGCTGCCGTTGCAGGGCGCGCTCGCCTCGGCCGTCGGCACCGCCGTCGGCGGAGGCGCCCGCGGTCGGGGCGAGGAGCAGCCCGCCCAGGCAGGAGGCGCCGAGCAGGGCGACGAGGGAGGGGCGCCGCAGAGGGGGCCGGATACGGAGACGAAGACCGTGGCGAAGGCCAGGGCGAAGACGGAGGCGGCCGGCACGCGGACCGGCATCGGGGCGCGGGCGGGGCGCGGGCGTGGGTGGCATGAGGGTCCCGGGGAAGATCGGTGGGCAGGTGGCACCCTCAGCATCGGCCGGGACCTCGACGACGCGCGCGCGAGCTTGCGCTGTCCGGCGGATCGGGCGCGCGAGCCGTGTCGGTGAGCCGCCCCAGCCGCCCCCGTGAGCCCCGTGATCCGCGCCCTGCGACCGCACCCTCTGATCCGCCCGCTGTGATCCGCCTGCTGTGACCCGTTCGCTGTGATCCGCCCGCTGCGGGGGCAGGGTCGGCTGCCGTCAGCGTGCCGTGAACTGCACGCTCGTCCGCTGTACGACGTCCGGTCGCACGGTGAGGCCCTCGACGGTCAACCGCTCCCCGTAGATGTCGGTGATCCGGAGCGCGCCGCCGCACCCGCCGCCCTGCTCGGAGAGGAAGTAGTTGTACCCGGTACGCGGCAGCGGGGTCCAGGCGCCGCCGGAGCGGACCTCCAGCCGCGCCACCGGGTTGCGGTGACCGAGCACCTGGATGCCGCACCAGTACTGGCTGGAGCCGGTCTTGTAGCGGATCGACAGCGGGTCGGAGATGGCGGGGCTCAGCAGGCTCCAGGTGATCGGTATCTCGCCGCGGGAGGGCGCCGCGAGCTTGGCGAAGGCCTCGGCGCTGAGGTCGAGTTGGCCGGGCCTGCACGGTGACGGGCACTCGTTGGTGATCCGGACCGTGACGGCGGCGCCGCCCGCGCGGACGCGCACGTACGCCCCGCAGGCCTTGGACACCTCGTAGTCGGTGGTGTTCATAGCCGCCGTCATGACGTCGCCACTCGCGCCGAACGAGCAGGCGCCGTCACCGTTCCCGGCGTCGTAGAACGTGGCGACCCCCGTGTAGTCGACGCCGGGGCGGATCCGTCCCGCCAGCTGTCCCGAGGCGGAACCGGACCGGCCGGTCGCGGCGGTCGTCGGCCGGGTCGGCTCGGTGGTCGGGGTCGCCGCCGGGGTGGTCTTCGAGGCCGACGGGGACGGGGACTTGGACGGCGTGGGCGACGGCTTCTTCCGTTCCGGGGTGCCGGTGGGCGGGGCGGACGTCCGGGTGGTGTCGGTGACGGGGGTGGCCCCGGCCTTCCCGGCGGCCTCGGTGCCGGTGTCCCGGCCGGGGCCGAAGGCGATCACGAGCGACGCCGCGAGCCCGACGGCCGCCACGGCGGCGGATATGACGGTGGTGCGGCGCCGGGGTCGGCGGGCGGAGCGGGAGGAACGGACAGCCACGTTCAAGTCCTTCGGTTCCGTGCCTGGTTCGGAAGAAGAGCCCAGGAGAAAGGGTGGTGCGTGTGGGGCTCGCGTGAAAGGAGCCTGCCACTCATCTGTTGCCGCCGGGGCCGGAATGGTTGCCCCCGATGCGAGGCGGGGGCGAAGCTGCGATCGTAGGATGATTGATCGTTTGGTGTGTCGGGGAGGTTGGGATGTCACGTCCGGTCACGGTGGTCACGGGTGGGAGCCGGGGGATCGGTGCCACGACCTGCCTGCGGCTCGCCGCGGACGGGCACGACGTGGTGGTCGGCTATGTGAACGACGGTGCTGCGGCCGAGTGGATCGCCACGGGCGTGCGGGCCAACGGGGCGCGCTGTGTCACGGTGAAGGCGGACACCTCGGTGGAGGCCGATGTGGACCGGCTGTTCGAGACGGCGGCGGACCGGCTCGGGCCGGTGACCGGGCTGGTCAACAACGCCGGGGTGACGGGGCCGTTCGGGAGGCTGGCGGACACGGACACGGAGGTGCTGCGGCGGGTGGTGGAGGTCAACCTCCTCGGTGTGCTGCTGTGTTCGCGGCGGGCGGCGAAGGTGATGGCGGCCTGGGGGAGCGGAGCCATCGTCAACGTGTCCTCTGCGGCGGCCACGCTGGGCAGTCCCGGTGAGTACGTCCACTACGCGGCGACCAAGGCGGCGGTCGACACGCTGACCATGGGGCTGGCGAAGGAGCTCGGGCCGGACGGCATCCGGGTCAACGCGGTCGCGCCCGGGGTGATCGACACGGAGATCCATGCGCGGATGGGTGATCCCGAGCGTCCCGACCGGATCGCCGCGTCCGTGCCACTGCGCCGCCCCGGTCGCGCCGACGAGATCGCCTCGGCGATCGCCTGGCTGATGTCGCCGGAGGCCTCGTACACGACGGGGGCGGTGCTGCGGGTGTCCGGGGGCCGGTGAGGTGAGCGGGGGCGTTGTCGGCGGCCGGGTGCGGGTCGTCTGTGGTTGCTCGCGCAGTTCCCCGCGCCTCTGGAGGGGCGCTCAGTCGGCCGGTGAG
Source organism: Streptomyces sp. MNU76 (assembly GCF_020982545.1). Classification (GTDB taxonomy): domain Bacteria; phylum Actinomycetota; class Actinomycetes; order Streptomycetales; family Streptomycetaceae; genus Streptomyces. Next base: position 84,652 of record NZ_JAJKLK010000031.1, read on the forward strand.
TGAGGGCCGAACCCGTTGTCGATCAGCATCTGGAACGCGGTCGGCATAGGTCGGTCGGCCAGGAACTCCCTGATGAGGGCGGCGCATCGGAGCGGGTCCGACCGGCTCGTGTCGCACTCGACGTCATAGACGCCGTGGGCGTGCACCTGCTCCAACTGGCGCGCCGCGAGCCCCGGCGGTCGGTCACCTCGCTCCCGCTCGCGCCGCCCGAGCTCGTCCGGGTCGCAGTGCACCCCGACGAAGACGACGTCGCGGGGCACGAAGAGGTCGAGGCAGTCCCGCAGCCGCCATTCCGCGCTCAGGACGTGGTCCATGACGACGTTGTTGCCCGCGGCGGCCATGCCGGCGACCGCGCGGTGGTAGCCCCGCCAGGTGCGGTGCAGGACGGTGGTGAGCCGGTCGGGCGGCATCTCCTGGCGGGTCCGCATGGCGTGGAACGCGTCGACCGGCATGTGGAAGTACGGCTCGTCGAGGATGCGGAGCAGCTCCCTGGCGATGGTCGACTTGCCTGAACTGGACGTGCCGTTCAGGAAGATGATCGATCCGTTGGGCGTGCCGTCCTCGGGTGTCCCGGTCACGCGGCCTCGATCACGTCTCCCCGGGTCGCCGCCGCCCATTCCACGACCAGCAGTTCGTACTCCGCCCGCTCCTGCGCCGACAGTGACGCGCCCGCGTGGCGCCACAGGGCTCTGATCCGGTCGTTCAGGTCGTCGGCGGACCGCACGGAACCACGGGTGGGGGAATCGGGGGACATGCGGACAAGAGTAGGCGCCCGGACTGACAGTGCGCTACTGGGCGGCTACGGATGCCGTATGTGCTTGGTCACTAAGGGGAGTTGGGGAGGGACGGGCTGTTCGGGGCAGCCCCGGTCAGTGGCCCGACTCGCCCGCGTGCGGGCTCAGCACGCCCATGGAGACCAGGACGACGATGACGATGCCGAGGGCGATGCGGTACCAGACGAACGGCATGAAGCTCTTGGTGGAGATGAACTTCATGAACGAACCTATGACGACTTGTCCTGAGCGGCTTTGACCTGCTGTTTTCCACCACTTTTCAAGATCGAATGGAAGAGCGGTGGGAGACGGCGCTTTTCCAGTGCCCTCCCTCGCCTGCCACGAAAGGCGCAGCCACCTGCTTTGCAGCGAATCGGCAATCTCCTGCTCCATGGCCAGGGCAACGTGCGAGTAGAGACCATCCACGCCGGCGGCCTCGCGGCCCATGCGGGTCTCCACGGCGATGCGACTGTGTCGATCTTCGTCCAGCCACTCCTTGCCGCCGTGACGAAGCCGGTACAGCCGCTTTCCGGCGTTCGTGGTCGCGGGGAACCGGCCCCTGATCCGCGGCCAAACTGTCCAACAAGGCACTGGCCGCAGTGCGCGCCTCGGTCGCTCACCAGCCCGGATGAGATTTTCGGCAAGGGCAGGATGCGTGAGGCCGACTGGGGCGGCAGCGGTGCCCCGGATGAGACGCACAAGAGCTCCATATCTCGGGCGGGGAACACGGTGCCGCCGGGCGTTCCGTCGGCAGAGTCTCGGTGCCTTGGCTGGATGGTTCACGGTTTCAGTGAATCGGCACGGAAACGGCCCATGCCGCCATCGCACGGCGTCGTTGCCACCCCTTCAGGTGACCGGAGCGGGACCGGACGGCCCAGGCGGCCACACGCGGTGGCAGCCGGCAACGTTCCGGACGGCACGGCCGAGACCGGCAATCTCCCGATCACCGTTCCGGGGAGCCGTGACAGCGGGTGGGCCGACCGGCGGTGGCGGCCCCACCGCGTGAGCCGGAGCGCCGGGCGGGACACAACCGTCGTGCCCTGGCAGACAATGTGGGACGGCCCGGCCCGGGTGGTGCTCAGCCGCCGACCACTCCTGCGTCGATGCGCCGGCCACGCGACGTGTCCACCACGACGGGGATACCGTCCGGGATCCGTCCCTCGAGCCGGTCAAGCAGAAACTCCACAGGCGGGAGGTCTCCGGGGCTGCGGACGTGGACGTGCATCGTCCGGGAGGTCGCGTCGACACTCGTGACGGACGCGCCCGGCACGCCGGCGAGCCACTGCTTGGCCGCGTCCTTGGTCCGGCCGGTCCAGGTGTCGAGCAGGAGCGTGACGACGGTGTTGGCCGTCAGTGGAACGAACACGACGACGAACAGCAGGATCATGGCGGCATAGGTCCTTCGGGCGGGCCGTCCGGCTGCCTTGTCGGCCTCCACGCCGTAACCGAGCGAGGCGAAGACCACCATGCCCCCGAAGACCAGGGCGAAGAGGTTCGACACGAACAGCACCAGCGCGCCCAGCGCCAGCCATCCGGACGTCTGCCCAAGGCACACTCCGGCCACCACCAGGGGCGGGACGAGAGAGATGGCGATCGCGACCCCGGGCAGCACGGCGGCGACGTCCCGACGGGCCAGCGCCACCGCGCCGGCGAAACCGGTCGCCAGAGCGGCGACCAGGTCCATCAGACCCGGCGACGTACGCGACGAGATCTGGCTGTTGGACAGCAGGTCGTAGTCACCGGGGAGGGCCACGGACATGGCCATCCCGACCGCGATCACCAGCAGGCACGCGAGGAGAACGACCCTGGCCGATCCGGTACGGCGGCGCTGCACCGAGCCCAGGGCGATGCCCATGATCGGTGTGGACAGCGGCGCGATGATCATCGCGCCGATCACGGTGGCCGTCGAGTCCGTGAGCACGCCGCCGGACGCGATGACCGACGACAGCGTCAGCATCGTCCAGAACGCCGAGCGCTTGGACGCGGTGTCCCCGGACGACAGGTCCAGATCCTCGGTCAGTTCATCCAGCGAGCGGCGCTGGGAGGCCGGCAGAACACGCGCGCGGACTTTGCTGATCATGTCCCCAAACAACCACGATCAGCACGGTTTCGGCGAGCAGGACACAGGCATGCGTATGCGCGAGTCCGCCCACGGATCCGACCGGCGCTCGGTAAGTAACGTCCTGCTGCGGATCCGCGTCTTCTGCCATGCCGGCCAGTTCCCTACGAGCGCTCGCAGTGCCCTTCGGGGCCGGGTGTCAATGTCCGAAGTCGTCTGCACGGGTGACCAGCGCGTTCGCAGTCGAGTGCACGGGAAGTTCGGACGAGCTCGACCGTCGCCGACCTCAGCCGACGCGCGTGCAGGGAGATGGGCGGTGAGTTTGTCGTGTCGGCAGGCGGTGATCTCCGAGGTCCGCCCGGGCCGGGCCGCGGAGACCCACAGCAGTCGGCCCCGGTCGTCGGTGAGCGCGATCACGAGCAGGCCGTGGCATTTGTTCTTGCCCGAGTAGTTCTTGCGGTTCTCGGCCCCGGTGCGCCGCCGGGTACGTATCACCGAGCCGTCCAGCAGCACCACCCCGCCACCCTTTCGGGCGATCTTCTTCAGCGCGCGGTCCAGGCGCGGGGCGCGGGCGGCCAGCAGACCCACGACCTCCCGCACCCACCGGGTGACGGTGGTGCGGTGTATCCCGTTGCCGCCTGCCAGGTCGCCTGGCCGCTGGTCACAGCGCAGCACCGCCAGCACGATACCGGCGATCTTCCCCGCGGGCAGGGCCCGCCACCGGGAGCCGATCTTCTTGAAGTGGCCGCGTAACAGGTCGGCGAGCCAGTTCAGGGTGGCACTCGACAGCGGCAGGCGGGCGGTGTGGACAAGGCCGTCAGGGCCCTCGACGGGATGGTTGTTTTTCTTCACACCAAACTCAACTGCCGTCGGGGGCTCGCCGGTTACGCTCTCTTGCCACCCCCGGTCCGGTGCTGCTACAGGCGTGCGGTGAACTTCCCGTCGGGCCGTTTGTGCAGCCAGCCGCGATCGGCGAGCTTGGTCATCTTCGCCTGCAGCGGTTCCAGCTTCCCGCGTACCCCCACCTCAAGCCCCAGTTCCTCACCCACTAACTTGACCTGCACCGCCCCTCCGGCGGCCCGCACGATCGCCAGGATCCGGCGGTAGTCGGCGGGCAGCGCGGCCTCGTCGCCGGTCTCACCGCGGTGCGGGATCAGCAGCACCGCACGCCCCGCCACCTACGCTTTCGCCGGAACCGCCTCAGCAACCTCGGTAACGGCCCGGTCCTGTTCGGCCAGCAGGTTCAGCACCCGCTCGGCGACCAGCAGTTCCTCCCGCTCGACCTGAACCTCCCGCAGCTGCTTGGCCAACTCCTCAGCGAGCGCGTCCAGTTCGCTCCGGCGAGCGATGATCCGCTCCAGGTCTCCCATACCCCGCACCCTCCGGCGACCTCACTGCGTACCGACCCGGTCACGGATCGTAGGAGCGGTCCCGCGACGAGCGCAGCGGAACCCGGGAACCGCCTCAGCCGACAGGGCAGACGATCTTCACCATGGACACCCGCTACCGACCAGCACGAGCACGGCAACTCGCCCGCACACCAGCCCACCTCACCTGCACGTTTCACGATGCATGGGTCTCACTCATCCACTTTTGCAGTGGCGTCGGAAGTCAGACGGATGTCTGCGAGGACGTCAAGACCGGTGCCGGTGGACAGCCAGGCACGCGGGTCGGAACGCTTGATCTTCTTGGACGGGGTGTAGGTGAGGGCGCGTACGAAGACCAAGCGGGTCAGCTGGGCCCATGCGCCGATCCGCTCGTCGACCAGAGCGCGCAGTTCTCGGGCCAGGTGGTGCGGGGCGAGGTCGGTGTCGTCGCGCTGGACGACGAAGGCGACCGGGACTTGGGTGTAGAAGCCGTCCGGGGCGGCGACGACCGCGCAGCGCTTGACGGACGGGTGCGCACCGATGACGTGCTCGACATCGAGGCCGGACAGGCTGTCGCCGCCGACGTTGATGATGTCGTCAGTGCGGCCCGCGATCCACAGGTAGCCGTCCTCGTCGAGGTGGCCGGCGTCGGAGGTGTCGTAATGGCCGGGGAAGTTCCTGAGGTAGGTGTCGGCGAACCGCTCGTCGTCGTTCCACAGCGTGGTCAGGCAGCCGGGCGGCAGCGGCAGCCGGACGGTGACGTGGCCCTGCTCCCCAGCCGGGAGCGGGCATCCGTCCTCGTCGAGGATCTCGACCTGGTAACCGGGCAGCGGCCGGGCCACGGAGCCGGGCTTGACCGGCAGCAGGCCGAGGCCCAGGCAGTTGGACGCGATCGGCCAGCCGGTCTCGGTCTGCCACCAGTTGTCGACGACGGGGCAGCCGAAGAACGCGCCGATCCAGTCCATCAGCTCCGGCTCGACCCGTTCGCTGGCCAGGAACACCGCGCGCAGCGGTGAGCCACCGGACCCGAACGGCCGGTCCTCCAGGGACGCCGTGCGGATGCGGCGCAGTGTCATGGGCGTTGAGAACAGCACGCTGACGCCGTACTCGGCGATGATCCGCGGGAACGCCGACGGGTCGGGCGTGTCGACCGGAGACCCTTCGTAGACGACGGTCGTGGCCCCGGTGACGAGCGCCCCGTACACGGTGAACGAGTGGCCCATCACCCAGCCGGGGTGGGAGTCGGTCCAGAACACGTCGCCCGCCCGGACGCCGAAGACGTTCTCGACGGCCCAGCGCAGCGCGGTCAGGTAGCCGCCGGTGTCCCGCGTGACGGCCTTCGGGCGGGACGTCGATCCGGAGGTGTACAGCAGATAGAGAGGGTGCGCCGATGGCACGGGGACGGGCCGCGGCCCGGTCGCGGTAGAGGTGGCGATCAGGTCGTGCCAGTCGAGGTCTCGGCCGGGCACCGGCGTCCACCGGCCGGCTTGAGGGCGCTGAAGCACCACGCAGTGCTGCGGCCGGTGGTCGGCCTGGGCGAGGGCGGCCTCGAGCAGCGGCTGGTAGACGATGGCGTCCGGGCCGTCGAAACCGCCGGACGCGGTGAGGATGGCCGCCGGGCGGGCGTCGTCGATGCGGTCGCGCAGCACGGCGACGGGTACCGAGGTGACGACAACCGAGTGAGTGAGGCCGAGCCGGGCGCAGGCAAGCATGGCCACGACGGTCTGCGGCGCGGCCGGCATGAAGATCAAGACGGTATCGTCGGCGGCCAGTCCGAGGCCATCGAGGGCCCCGGCGAACGCGACCACCTCGTCGTGCAAGCGACGGTAGGAGTAGGCGTCCTTGGTGCCGGTCTGCGGGCTGTCGAATATGAGCGCGGTGGCCTCGCCCCGGCCCTCGGCGAGATGGACGTCCAGGCAGTTCTCGGCCGCGTTGATCATTCCACCGGGGAACCAGCGGTAGAACGCGGCACCAGTGGCGTCCAGGGCCTTGTCCGGGGTCTGCGCCCAGGTGAGCCGGGCCGCCTGGGATTCCCAGAAGCCCTCGGGGTCGGCCGACCATTCGCTCCGTATGTCCTCGAACTGCATTTCTCGGCTCTCTCGTAGTGCGGTTGCGACATCATGCACGTGCCTGGCACAACTGGATCGGCCCTGGATGGAAACCCAGACACCGGCTCCTCGGGCAGGACCTGTTCGATCGTCGGTCATGCCGTCGGCCCGCCGCTTGGTGGAACTCTGAGGGCTTCCTCAGGAAGAGCTGAGGGGGGACCGGCCGGTGGGATCACGTCGGCGAAGGAGGCCGGCAGCGACCAGACGGTTGTCCGCGTTGGGCAAGCTGGCCGGGCACTGTCACAGCCCGTTCAGATCAACCCACGTGCGTCTCCAGACGACTCGGCCGAGTCCCGCCCGGCTGCCTCCCGCTCCGCGTGCGCAGACAGCGTGGTTCTGTCGACGGGATCCGACACCACTTGTCGCTCAGGGTCGAGAACGCCTTGTCTCGCCGGAGGGCGATGTCTGTGAGTTCTGGCAACGCTTGAGGGGCTGCGGTGGGAGCATGGACGTGCTCTGCGGGATGAGGCTGCGATGGCGCCACCGAAGTCCAAGCTCGACTTGTACGCGGCGATCCGCCGTGACGCCCGGGCAGGGATGTCGTACCGGGCCTTGATGCGTGAGTACGGGTTGGGTCCTGGGAAGTGGTGTACGGGTTGGACCTGATCCGGGGGTTTGCTCCGGCATCGGGCTGATGCCCGCATAGACGAACGGCCACCGGCTGATCTTCGAAGTGTCGAAGCCTCGAAGGAGATCAGCACGATGACCGCACCTGACAGCCTGCCCCTGCCCGCCCTCGCGGAGGACAACCTTGCCGCGGCGAGTCCCGATCTGCTCCGCGCGATGATCAAGACGTTTGCCGACGCACTCATGTCCGCTGAGGCCGACGCCCTCTGCGGAGCCGAGTACGGGCAGGTCAGCGACGAACGCGTCAACCACCGCAACGGCTACCGCCCGCGCGAGCGGGACACCAGGGCCGGCACCGTCGAACTCGCCGTCCCCAAGCTGCGGCAGGGCAGCTACTTCCCGCACTGGCTCCTCGAACGGCGCCGCCGGGCCGAGCCGGCCCTGATCTCAGTGGTCGCCACCGCCTACCTGCTCGGTGTCTCCACCCGCCGGGTCGAGAAGCTCGCCGAGTCCCTCGGCGTCACCCAGCTGTCGAAGTCCCAGGTCAGCGCGATGGCCAAGCACCTTGACGAACGGAGAGCCCGTAGGGCTGGCGCGCACTTCGGTTGCTGCCCGGGGTGCCGGCGGGTCAGGGGGTGGCGACGATGACGGCGTAGCTGCCGGCGCCGAGGAGGCGTTCGCCTTCGACGTCCTGACCGGCGAGGATGAGGCGTTGGATGTGGCCGGTGGTTTCGTCGAACTCGATGTCCTGCAGCGTGCCGAGGTCGTGCCCGGTTTCGGTCAGGACGCGTTTGCCGAGCGGGTCGTGCTTCTTGTCCGCAGGGGTCTTGGTGTCGTCCTCGGTCTGGATGTCGTCGGCTGAGCGGACGGTGATGGCGTCCGGCCCGAATGCCTGGACATGGTTCCAGGTGACGAGGGTGCCGGGGTTTTTGGTCTTCACGCGGAGGGCGGCGATGCGGGCGGGTGAGACGGTGATGGCGAGCCCGGTGACGGTGGCGAGGGTCTCGGCGGTGGACAGGCCGACGATGTCGCGGCCCTTGGCCTGGCTGAAGAGCGGCATCGTCACGCCTCCCCTTCGAGGCGGGTGCGCAGTCCGCGGGCTGCTTCAGGGAACCCGGCCAGGTCTCCGGCGGTGAATTCGCCGGTGGCGTCGGGGACGAGGACCATCTCGCCGGAGACGGCGACGGGCTTGACCACGGGCAGCAGGACCCGCTGGTGGCCGCGGCCGGCAGCCTCGAGCTCGTAGCCGGCCACGGCGGGCGTGCGTCCGGTCTCGATGATGACGTCGACGATCTTGCCGAGGTCGGTGCCGCCGTCGGTCATGGCCCGGGCACCGAGGACGTTGCCGCCGCCGGCAGCGGTGAGGTCCTTGGACGTCTGGTCGTCCTCGGCGAGTGCGTCCTCGTTCCGGATCATCACCGCGTCCGGGCCGAGCGCGTGCACCTTGTTCCACGGCAGGTCCCGCTTGAGGGGACCCGACAGCAGACCGCGCCCGCTGAGGGTGAAACAGCGCACGCTGCCGCGGGCGGTGTCGAAGACGATGTCCTTGACCTGGGCCACGTCCTCGCCGCCGAGGGTCACCACCGGCAGCTTGGCGATCTCACTTGCCCGCATGTATCCGGTCATGACCCAGTCCTGTCGCCGCCGCCCCGGCGCGGGCGCCTGCCCGCGATGACCCCGCCGCCGCGCCGCCGCGCCTGGATTCCCAGCGCCGAGACGGCGCACACCGCCACGACCGCCAGGGCGATGACGAGCCAGATCCACCACTCCATCTGCGCCGACCTCCCGTACCCGCGCCCCTGATCCCAGTATCCGCCGCCACGGACAGCGCTGCACCCGCCAGACACCACCGAGTACTGGGGAAGACGCGTGCGGCCCGAAGGGCGATCATGGGGTATTGACGTGCGGCGGCATCAGGGCTACCTGCCGATCGCCGACCACGGCCTGGTCGGTGACGGGAAGAGCTGCGCGCCTTCCAGGTGGTGCACGCGACCGTCTTCGGTTTCCTGCTGGCCGCGCTGCGGCTGCACACCGTCTCCATCTGGCCCCTGGCGCTGCTCCACGCGCTGAGCAACTGGACCAACTCCAATAGCCCTGGTGAGCTCCCGGTGTGGTGGGAAGTCGCGCGCCTGCTGGCGCTCACTGGCTATGGCACCGTGCTCGTACGCATGAGCACCCGGGAGCGTGCTCTGTCGCTCACGGCCTGTCGGCCGGATCCTGTGTGAGTCGGCTGTCGGCCGTGAGGGGCGAAGCTCTCGGCCGACGCGAGCCGACCGCCGCCCGGACCTGACCGCGGACGGCGAGTCAAGAAGGAAAGTTCCGCGGTTGTCTGTGATTGTCATGTCGCAAGGACCGCTTACCGCTCTGGTCGCGGCGGGCATCGGCGGGGTGCTGTATCTGGCGGACGCAGCGCGGGTGATCAGGCAGTACGAGCCGGGGGGGGCGTACTGCGTTTCGGCCGCTTGACGGGCTCGGTCCGTGGGCGGGGGTTCACCATGGTCGTCCCCGGGATCGACCGGCTGCGCAAGGTGAACATGCAGATCGTCACGATGCCGGTGCCAGCACAGGACGGCATCAGCCGGGACAACGTGACCGAGCGGGTGGACGCGGTGATCTACTTCAAGGTCGTCGGCCCGGTGGACGCGATCATCCGCGTGGAGGACTACCGGTTCGCCGTCTCGCAGATGGCGCAGACCTCGCTGCGCTCGATCCTGGGCAAGTCCAACCTCGACGAACTGCTTCCAACCGGGAGAAGCTCAACCAGGGCCTGGAACTGATGATGGACAGTCCGGCCGTCGAGTGGGGCGTGACCATCGACCGGGTCGAGATCAAGGACGTTTCCCTGCCCGAGGGCATGAAGCGTTCCATGGCGGCAGGCGGAGGCCGACGGGGAACGGCGTTCCCGCCTGATCAACGCGGATGCCGAGCTGCAGGCGTCCAGGAAGCTCGTCCAGGCCGCTACGGCCATGTCCGAACAGCCCGTCGCCCTCCGTCTGCGGCTCCTGCAGACCGTCGTGGCCGTGGCCGCCGAGAAGGACTCCACCCTGATCCAGCCCTTCCCCGTCGAACTCCTGCGCTTCCTCGAACGCGCCGGGGAGCACCACCAGAACCAGATCCCACAGCCGTCCCGTCCGGCAACGACGCGGGGCACGGGCAGTCCGGCGGGCGGCGAGTCCGTGGTCTCTGCCCAGCCGTCTCTCGCGGGAGCGTCTGAGGCGGTGGCGAGCTGACCGGCTGGCATCGCCGCGAGCGGCACCGACGCGCGGGACAAGCCCGCTCCGGTCGGCCACCGCCACCTGTGGCGATGGCCGACGTGCACTCGGCACCCACGGCACGGCCCTGGCTGGCCGGTGTTCGTGCGGACGAACCTGTCGCGAAGGGCGAAACTGGGAGCATGCCCGGCACCTCGCACACAGGGAGGTGGATTGGAATGGATGAGGGACCCGCGCTGTCACCTCACGAACGCAAGATCCTGGCGGACATCGAGCAGAGCCTGGACTCCGACGTCGAACTCCAGCGCACGCTGCGCACACGGTCCCGGCTGCACGCCATCGCGCGGCGTCCCCTCGCGGCGGGAATCCTGTGCACCCCGGCCGTGCTCTGCCTCGGTCTGCTGCTGGCCGCTGCGGCGACGTCGTCCCCCGTGCTGATCTGGTGTTTCGCCCTCGCCTGGGTGTCACTGCTCGCCGCCGCGGCCCTGTTCCTGCGGGGCTGGTACCGCAACCGGAGAACACGTGAGGGCGGCACGCCTCCCGATCGGCGGTAGCGGCACGCCTGCCGGTACGGCGCCGCTGTGCTCGGCGAGTCAACGGTGGCCCACGCGCAAGGAGCCCGTCAGAGCGCCCGCCGCGGCGGCGCCAGCGGGCGGCAGTCGGAAGGCGCTGCGTCATGACCAGTAAGGGGCAGGGTGCCGCGCCGCCGCCGTTTCTTGCGCTGCTGCCGGGATCCGAGCGCCGCTCCCTCGCCGAGATCCTGCGCGCGGAGACGTTCGGCGGGCTCGTCCTGCTGGCGGCGGCCCTCATCGCGCTGGTGTGGGCGAACAGCCCGCTCGCCGACAGCTACGAGTCACCCGCCTGGGCATACGCCGCAGAGAGCGCCTCGGCGGAGTCATCCACGAGTACCGACATACCGCCTGAACTGCATGGATGAGGTAGTCGGCAGGCGCAACTGGGCACGGGTCCGCACGGTGAGGCAGTCGAGGTGACGCACACGTGGGAGCACGTGGAAGCGCGCCTCGGCCGGATCACCCTCACCGCCGCCGCCGCGCTGGACGACCTCACCGGCGATGCCTGGGACACGGTGGATGAGCGACTGCGTTTCCTTGTGGCGAGGGTCGCGGCCTTGGCCGGACATGAACCTCAGCTGACCCGCTCCACCCTCTGTACGGAAGGGCCCGCACGGCTGGCCGACGCTGTTGGTTAAGTCGGGCCCGTGCGTGACGTCGGCTCCCAAGACCCGGTTGTGGTCTTGGGAGCCGACGTTGTCGTACGGGGTGGGTGTCGATGTCTATGCAGCCGAAGGGGCCTGGGGAGATCCCGGCGGAGACGGTGCGGGTGACGCGGGCCGCGTTCCCGAAGGGGAGCCTGGCGATCCGGGTCCGGGACGAGTTGGGTCCGCTGTTCACTGACGAGGAGTTCGCCGACCTCTTCCCGGCGCGGGGGAAGCCTGCTTGGTCACCGGGCCGGCTGGCGTTGGTGCTGGTGTTGCAGTTCGTCGAGGGGCTCACCGACAGGCAGGCCGCCGAGGATCGACTTCAAATACGCCCTCGCGCTGGAACTGGCCGATCCCGGCTTCGACTTCTCGGTGCTGTCGGAGTTCAGGGACCGCCTCGTCGAAGCGGACGCCGGGCGGATGGTGCTGGACGGCATCCTGGCCGCGGCCCGTGACAAAGGCCTGCTGAAGACGTCAGGCCGGGCCCGGACCGACTCCACGCATGTGCAGTCCGCGGCTCGGGAACTGTGCTGGCTGGAGATGGTCGCGGAGACGCTTCGCTCGACGTTGAACGCGCTCGCGCAGGCCGCCCCCGACTGGCTGGCGGAGATCGCCGAACCAGACTGGTTCCGGCATTACGCCACCCGGGCCGAGGACTCCCGGTTCCCCAAGGCCCACACCAGACGGGAGGAAGTCGGCCGACGGATCGGGACGGACGGGATGCGGCTGCTTGACGCCGTCTTCTCGCCTCAGGCACCGGCCGGGCTCCGGGAGCTGGAGCAGGTGAAGATCCTGCGGCAGATGTGGGTCCAGCACTTCCACCTGGTCGGGGGCGAGGTGAGGCGACGGGACCCAAAAGACCGACCGCCGGGCGCAAAGCGCCTGGTCACGCCCTATGACCCAGAAGCCAGGGGCAGCAAGAAACGCGACATCCTCTGGGACGGACACAAGACCCATCTGACCGAGACCTGTGAGCCGGACACCCCAAATTTGATCACGAACGTGGCAACGACCGTCGCCACCGTCCCCGACAGCGTGATGAGCGAGAAGATCCACAACGGCCTGGCCGAACGGGACTGCCTGCCTGGCGAACACTGGGTCGACACCGGATACGCCACCGCCTCCCAGATCGCGGCCGCCCGCCGCGAGCACGGCATCGAGCTGCACGGACCGCTCCAGGCGGTCACCGTCTCCCAAGCGAAGAACGGCAGCGGCTACGACCAGGACGCCTTCACCATCGACTGGGACCAGCAGCACGTCACCTGCCCGAACGGAGCCACCAGCACCCAGTGGGCTCTGCGCAGCTCTCAGCAGCAGTTTCCCGTGATCCGGGTCAGATTCTCCCCGGCCGACTGCCGCCACTGCCCCGCACTGCGCGACTGCGTCAGCTCACCCAAGGCCGAACGCAGGGAACTCACCCTGCGGCAGCACGACGAGCACCAGGCCCTTCAACGCACCCGAGCTCTCCAGCAGACCGACGAGTGGAAAGCCCGCTACAAGATCCGCGCCGGCGTCGAAGGCACCATCTCCCAAGGCGTCGGGCGCTGCGGCCTGCGCAGATCCCGCTACCGGGGCCTGGCGAAGACCAGTCTTCAGCACCAGCTCACCGGCGCCGCCATCAACCTCGCCCGCATCGACGCCCACCTCACCGAAACACCCCGGGCCCGCACTCGCACCAGCCACTTCGCAGCACTTCGCCCCGCCGACCAAGTCCACGGGGCGAAGCAAGAGGGCCCGAATTAACCAACAGCGTCGGCTGGCCGTGCGGGCCCTTCCGTGTCATCCCGACTTTGCGGACGCACACGCCCTAGGGGTAGTGCGTCCCGCCTCCCAGGTGGGAGACGAGTGGGAGATGATCATGGCGTGGTGATGCAGTCAGGCACTGGGAAATGCTAGATGGTGCTGCATGTGTGCACTGCCTCAGCCCCCGGACTCGCCCGCGTGAGGGCTCAGTACGCCCATGCTGACCAGCACAATGATGAGGATGCCGAGCGCGATGCGGTAGTAGACGAACGGCATGAAGCTCTTGGTGGAGATGAACTTCATGAACCAGGCGATGACCGCGTAGCCGACGAAGAAGGCGATGACCGTGGCGAAGATCGTCGGGCCCCAGGAGACATGGCCGCCCTCCATCGCGTCCTTGAGCTCGTAGCCGCCCGAGGCGATCACGGCCGGGATGGCGAGGAGGAAGGAGTAGCGGGCCGCGGCCTCGCGCTTGTAGCCCATGAGGAGGCCACCGCTGATGGTGGCGCCGGAGCGGGAGACGCCGGGGATCAGGGCCATGGCCTGGCAGATGCCGAAGATCAGGCCGTCCTTGACGTTGAGCTGCTGGAGGGTCTTGCGCTCCTTCGCGGCCCGGTGCTTGCCGCCGGTCTCGTCGCGCGCGGCGAGCCGGTCCGCGACGCCCAGGACTATGCCCATCACGATCAGCATCGTCGCCGTGAGCCGCAGATCGCGGAACGGGCCCTCGATCTGGTCCTTGAGGGTCACCCCGAGGACACCGATCGGGATGGAGCCCACGATCACCAGCCAGCCCATCTGGGCGTCGTGGTCACTGCGCATCTCCTTGTTGAACAGGGAGCGGGACCACGCCGAGATGATGTTGACGATGTCCTTGCGGAAGTAGATGAGCACCGCCGCCTCGGTGCCGATCTGGGTGATCGCGGTGAAGGCCGCTCCCGGGTCCTCCCAGCCGGAGAAGGCTGCCGTCAGGCGCAGGTGCGCGCTGGAGGAGATGGGGAGGAATTCGGTCAGCCCCTGGACGAGTCCGAGGATGAGGGATTCAAACCAAGACATGAAGTTACGTGGTCCAAGCGCTGATCGAGGAGGGCCGACGGAAGACGTGCCGCGGGGCGGGTGATCACAGGTGCTGGGGGGCAGCCTAGCGCCCCTTGGTGACGGGGCTGCCACAGGGGTTTGGCAGGGCCGGGCGGGGCCCGGGCGGAGGGTGTGCGGGAGACGGGTGGAGCGTGGGCGTTCCGAGGCGTGGAACGGCCGGATCCGCGGTGTTGACCAGTCACTATGTCCGCACATACTTTGCTGACGAGGGAAAGCGCTTGCCGTGTGAGGGTCGCCGTTCCGCCGGAACCCCCGCCACCAGGCGCCCGCCGCCGTCCGCTGTCACGTTCGATGGAGTGCTGATCACGTCCATGCCCACACCCAGCAACGACCCGAGCCCGACTCCGGACCAGCGACCCGACCGTCCCCCGGCCCCGCTGACCGGCCGCCGCGTCCGGGCCGCGATCGTCGGCATCGGCGCCATCGGCGGCGGCTCCCATCTGCCCGCGCTGGAGCGCCTCGCCGAGGAGGGCGAGACCGAGGTCGTCGCCGCCGTCGACATCGATGCCGAGGCCGTGGCCAAGTTCTGCGCCGAGCACGGCATCCCGCACGGCTACACCGATCTGGACCGCATGCTGGCGGAGCAGCGGCCCGACCTGGTCAGCATCTGCACCCCGCCGACCCTGCACCGCGACCAGACGATCGCCGCGCTGCGGGCCGGCGCCTGGGTGTGGTGCGAGAAGCCACCGGTACCGACGCTCGCCGACTTCGACGCGGTCGAGGCCGAGGAGGGCGCGGAGACCGGCGGACCGTACGCCTCGATCGTCTTCCAGCACCGCTTCGGTTCCGGCGCGCGGCACGTCCGCGAGCTGCTCGCCGAGGGGGGCCTCGGACGTCCGCTGGTCGCGCACTGCCAGACCACCTGGTACCGCGACACCGCCTACTACGCCGTCCCCTGGCGCGGCCGCTGGGCCACCGAGGGTGGCGGGCCCGCCATGGGCCACGGCATCCACCAGATGGACCTGCTGCTCGACCTGCTCGGCCCGTGGAGCGAGGTCCGGGCCATGGCCGGGCGGCTGGTCCACGACGTGGAGACCGAGGACGTCTCCACGGCCCTCGTCCGCTTCGAGAGCGGCGCCCTGGCCACCGTCGTCAACAGCGTCCTCAGCCCCGACGAGGTCAGCCGCATCCGCATCGACTGCGAGCGCGCCACCGTCGAGCTGACCCATCTGTACGGCCACTCCAACGCCGACTGGTCCGTCACCCCCGTCCCCGGTACCTCCGAGGCGGACGCGGCGGCCTGGCGGGACTTCGGCGCGGACGTGCCCAGCTCGCACCTCGCCCAGCTGCGCGAACTCGTGGCGAGCATGCGCGCGGGCGAACGGCCGCGCAGCAGCGGCGCCGACGGACGGACGAGTCTGGAGCTGATCGCCGCCCTCTACAAGTCGGCCTTCACGGACGCGACCGTACGGCGTGGCGAGATCGGCCCCGGGGACCCGTACTACACGGCCATGCACGGAGGCGCCCCCGGCTGGGCACCCGGAACCGTCCGGGTGTCCGCCGACGCGAGCCTCGCCGACGCGTCCCTCGCCGACGCGAGCCCCGCAGGTACGAGCCCCGCCGGTCCGAGCCCTGCCGGTCCGAGCACCGTCGGCACCAGCGCCGCCGGCACGAGTGAGGAGATCACCGCATGACCTTCCACGACGGGCTGCGCGTGGTCCACGCACACGGCGACCGGATCACGGTCACCGAACCCACCACGGGCGTCGAGTTGTTGAGCTACGTCTACCGGCCGGAGGCGGACTGGGAGGCCCCGAAGCCGTATCTGCACCCGATCCGGACGCTGGCCGGGGACGTCGTCACCGACTTCCGGCCCAACGACCACCGCTGGCACAAGGGTCTGCAGCTGACGGCCTCGCACCTGTCGGGCCAGAACCTGTGGGGCGGCAACTCGTACGTCCACGGGGAGGGTTATCTGCCGATCCCGGAGCGGGTCGGCTCGATGGCGCACGTCGGCTTCGACGTCGTCGAGTCGGACGGCGAGCGGGTCGTGATCGCCGAGCGGCTGACCTGGCACCCGTACACCGGGGAGCTGTGGGCGGAAGAGGAGCGCCGGATCGAGATCCACGACGTGGACACCGAGTCCGGATCGTGGGCACTGACCTGGACGAGCGCGATCACCAACCGACGGGACGAGCCGCTGCTGTTCGGCAGCCCGACCACCGCGGGGCGCGAGATGGCCGGCTACACCGGTCTGTTCTGGCGCGGCCCGCGTGCCTTCCGCGACGGGCGGATCATCGGGCCCGACGCGGAGGGACCCGGACTGATGGGTGAGCAGGCGCCCTGGCTGGCGTACTCCGGCGAGCACGACGGCACCGACGGCCACGCCACGCTCGTCTTCGCGCACGCCCCCGAGAACGACCACACGGGTGCCGAGGGCGCCCATCCGGCGCACTGGTTCGTCCGCAACGAGCCGTTCGCCGCCGTCGCCCCCTCCTGGGCGTTCTTCGAGGAGCTGGAGCTGGCTCCCGGCGAGACGCTCACCCGCCGTTACCGCGTCGTCGTGGCGGACGGTTCCTGGGAGCGGGAGGAGATCGCCAAGTACCTGGAGGCGCACCCGTGGTGAGCGGCTACGAGGGACTGCCGGGCGGGGTCGCCCTGTCGCACCTGTCCGTGTACGACTGGCCCGCGGCGGACGGGGTCTGCGGCGGCACCCCCCATATGCATCTGACCTGCTCGGAGGCGTACGTCGTCACCGGCGGGCGCGGCGCCGTGCAGACGTTGACGACCTCGGGGTACGAGGTCACGCCGCTGGCGCCGGGGACGGTCGCCTGGTTCACGCCGGGCACCATCCACCGGCTGGTCAACGAGGACGAGCTGCGCATCACCGTCCTCATGCAGAACAACGGGCTCCCGGAGGCGGGCGACGCGGTCCTCACGCTGCCCCCGGAGTACCTGACCGATCCGGAGACGTACGCCGCGGCCACCCGTATCCCGCCGGACGCGCCGGAGGAGGAGCGGGAGCGGGTCGCGCGGGCCCGGCGCGACCTGGCCCTGGAGGGCTACCGGACGCTGCGCTACGCGTCCGGGCCCGAGCCGCTCGCCGCGTTCCACCGGGCCGCCGCCGCGCTCGTGCGGCCCCGGCTCGCGCAGTGGCGCGCGAGGTGGGAGCGGGGGGCGCGGGCCGCTGCCGCGGCGACCGGGGATCAGCTGGGCCGGCTGGAGCGGGGGGATGTGTCCCATCTGGCCGAGGCCGGCGTGTGTGCCCAAGAGCCCGCGGTTCTTGGGAAGTTCGGGATGTGTGGGCGGTTGGACGTCTATACGGGGGACTGAGGGGCGCCTCGGAGCTCGGGGGGAACCGTGGTGTGGCGGCTGCGGGTTGTTCGTGGCTTGTCGCGCAGTTCCCCGCGCCCCTTCAGGGCGCTTGTGTGAGCCGGGGGGTCACGGTGCCGTCGGGCCCTTCACCGACCAGCCCGGGGTCTGGGGGTGGGCCCTGAGGTCCTCGTGGTGGACCTCTGTGCCGCAGGCCGTGCAGGTGACCGCCGGGACCAGGGTCTTGCCGCAGGCGTGCTCGATCACCATGGGGCGGTCGCCGGCCGTGCGGAGGTGGCGGTCGCCCCACGCCATGAGGGTCATCAGGACCGGCTCCAGTTCGAGTCCCGCCCGGGTGGGCCGGTACTCGAAGCGCTGGGGGCGCTCGTTGTAGACGTGCTTGGCCAGGACACCCGCGTCCACCAGGCGCCTCAGCCGGGTCGCCAGCACGTCGCGCGGCGCCCCGATGTTGCGGACCAGCTGGTCGAAGCGGCCGTTGCCGAGGCAGACCTCGCGCAGGACCAGCAGGGAGTACTTCTCGCCGACGATCGCCAGGGTGTCGGCGATGGAACAGGGGCGCGGATCTCCGGAGGCGGGCATGCGCCCAGTCTAGGGGAGGGTTTGTTTTTCCAACTTCCAGGACTAGGGTGAGTTTGGAGTTCCTACTCGCTGGTGGTTCCCCTGGTCCCTGACAGTCGTGGAGGCCCGACCCATGCGTGACGCCGTGATCGTCGAAGCCGTACGCACGCCCCTGGGCAGGGGGAAGCCGAACGGCGCCCTCGCCCATGTCCACCCCGTCCAACTCCTCGCCCACACCCTGCGCGCCCTCGTCGACCGCTCCGGTGTCGATCCGGCGCTGATCGACGACGTCATCGGCGGCACCGTCGACCAGGTGGGCGAGCAGGCCATGAACACCACCCGCTACGCCGTCCTCGCGGCCGGGTTCCCGGAGACGGTCCCCGCGACCACGGTCGACCGGCAGTGCGGCTCCTCCCAGCAGGCCGTGCACTTCGCGGCCCAGGGCGTCATGTCGGGGGCGTACGACATGGTCGTCGCCTGCGGGGTGGAGTCGATGAGCCGGGTGCCGATGTGGTCCAACGTGCCGCCCGGCACGGACCCCTTCGGGCCGGGGGTCGCCGCGCGCTACCCCGAGGGGCTCGTGCCCCAGGGCATCAGCGCCGAGCTGATCGCCGCGAAGTGGTCGATCGGGCGGGAGCGGATGGACGAGTTCGCGGTGTCGTCCCATCTCCGGGCCGCGGCAGCCTGGGAGGGCGGCCTCTTCGACGCCGAGGTCGCGCCGCTGGACGGGGTGACCCGCGACGAGTGCGTACGGCCCGGCAGCACGACCGAGATCCTGGCCGGACTCAGGCCCGCCTACCACGACCCCGCCTTCGCCGAGCGGTTCCCGCAGATCGAGTGGAACATCACGGCGGGGAACGCCAGCACCGTCAACGACGGGGCGTCGGCCGTCCTCGTCACCTCCGGTGAGACGGCGGCGCGCCTGGGGCTGCGCCCCCTCGCCCGGCTGCACTCCTTCGCCGTCACCGGCTCCGATCCGCTGCTGATGCTCACGGGGGTCGTCCCCGCCACCGAGAAGGTGCTGCGCCGCGCGGGGCTGGGTCTCGACGACATCGATCTCTTCGAGGTCAACGAGGCGTTCGCCAGTGTGGTGCTCGCATGGCAGCAGGAGACGGGGGCCGACCTGGACAAGGTCAACGTCCACGGCGGTGCCGTCGCGCTGGGGCATCCGCTGGGGGCCAGCGGCACCCGGCTGACGACGACGCTGGTGCACGCGATGCGGGAGCGCGGCGCTCGCTATGCGTTGCAGACCATGTGCGAGGCGGGTGGGCTGGCCAACGCGATGGTGCTGGAGGCGGTTTGAGGCGGCGGCGCTTTGAGGTGGGGGTCGATCGGGTCGGGGGCGAGTGCGGGTGGGTGGGGCCGGTCGCGCAGTTCCCCGCGCCTCTGAAGGGGACCTCAGCGGGCCCGTAGGTGGTGGCGTTTGCGCCAGGCCACCGTCGCGCCGATCAGGGCCGGGATCGCGATGCAGGCCATGGCGATCAGGAACGCCGGGGAGGTCGGGGACGAGGCACGGGCGCCGGCCACCGCGTAGGCGGCGGTGTTCGGGATCGAGCCGAGCGCGGTGGCCAGGAGGAAGGGCAGATAGCCCATGCGGGAGACCGAGGCGCAGTAGTTGGCCGCCCAGAAGGGCACTCCGGGGAAGAGGCGGGCCGCCAGCATCGAGCGGAAGCCGTGCCGGCTGAGCTGGCCGTCCGCCGACTTCAGCCAGCGGTGGCGCAGCAGCGGACGCAGGGCGTCCTGACCGAGGACCCGCCCCAGGCCGAAGGCGAGGCCGGCCCCCAGGACCGTGCCCGCGAGCGCCGACGCCAGACCGAGCTGGGAGCCGAAGAGGGCGCCCGCCGCGATGTTGAGGATCGGCCGGGGCACGAAGGCGACCGTGCACAGCCCGTACGCCACCGCGAACACCACGGCCGCGGCGGCACCGCTCAACTGGGGCGGCCAGCCGTCGGCCAGCAGTCGCTGCGGCTCGAACAGCAGCACCGTGGACACGGCGGACAGGAGCAGTGCGACGAGCAGCGAGAACCGCGCCCACGGCGAGAACAGCACTCTGCCCCAACGGGCGGCACGGCCCGGGGGCACGGCCGGGACCGTGCCAGGTGCGGCGACGGCGAGCTCCGTGGCGGCGGTCCGGGGAAGGACCGTGGCGGTGCCCCCAGAGCGGGTGGTGGCATCGAGCATTCGACGACGGTAACCGACCCGTGTCCGTGTATGCCGTACGGAACGTCTCACCGGCGTCACAGCAAGCGGAACAACAGGCTCGTCCGGCACGGTGCGCCCCGGCCTGTGCGAGGCACCGCACACCGCGCCGCCTGCGCCTTCCGGAACACGGACCCCGCCCGCTCACCGTTCATCCCGTGCGTCGTCCTGTGAAGCATCTCTCTTCCGCTCCCTCCCGGAACGTCCGGGTACCGAAAACCATTCGACGCGGGCCGACGTGTCGACGAGGATCGACGTCATGTTCCGGCACGCCTTCGCTCTCGACGCATCCGCGACAGTCGCGGATGCCCCGAAGGCTGCCCTTCTGATCGTCGTGGCCGCCGCGGACGGCGCCCGAAGCTGACCCTTCCCGGACATTCCGGCGGACCCCGCAGGGGGAGGGTCGGCAAGACCTCGGGGTCCCCGTCCCGGCCGCCGCTGCGTGCCGCCGGGGCCATCACTCAGTACCGCTGAAGAGGCTTCGAGGTACCGCCATGTCCAAGACTGCTTACGTCCGCACGAAACCGCATCTCAACATCGGCACGATGGGTCACGTCGACCACGGCAAGACCACCCTGACCGCCGCCATCACCAAGGTCCTCGCCGAGCGGGGGGCCGGTACGTTCGTCCCGTTCGACCGTATCGACCGCGCCCCGGAGGAGGCGGCGCGCGGCATCACCATCAACATCGCGCACGTCGAGTACGAGACCGACACCCGGCACTACGCGCACGTCGACATGCCCGGCCACGCCGACTACGTCAAGAACATGGTCACCGGCGCCGCGCAACTCGACGGGGCGATCCTCGTCGTCTCCGCGCTCGACGGGATCATGCCGCAGACCGCCGAGCACGTGCTGCTCGCCCGGCAGGTGGGCGTCGACCACGTCGTCGTCGCCCTCAACAAGGCCGACGCCGGCGACGAGGAGCTCACCGACCTCGTCGAGCTGGAGGTCCGCGAGCTGCTCACCGCGCACGGGTACGGCGGTGACTCCGTACCCGTCGTCCGGGTCTCCGGGCTTCGGGCGCTCGAAGGGGACCCACGGTGGACGGCGTCGATCGACGCGCTGCTGGACGCCGTGGACACCTATGTCCCGATGCCGGAGCGGTACCTGGACGCGCCGTTCCTGTTGTCCGTGGAGAACGTGCTGACGATCACCGGGCGGGGGACCGTCGTCACCGGGGCCGTCGAGCGGGGCACGATCCGGGTGGGCGACCGCGTCGAGGTGCTCGGCGCCGGGATCGAGACCGTCGTCACCGGCGTGGAGACCTTCGGCAAGCCCATGGAGGAGGCGCAGGCCGGGGACAACGTGGCGCTGCTGCTGCGCGGGGTGGGACGCGACGCCGTCCGACGCGGGCACGTCGTCGCCGCGCCCGGCAGCGTCGAGCCCCGGCGGCACTTCACCGCGCAGGTGTACGTGCTCTCGGCGCGGGAGGGGGGTCGCACGACCCCGGTGTCCAGCGGGTACCGGCCCCAGTTCTACATCCGCACGGCCGACGTGGTGGGCGACATCGACCTCGGCGAGGTCGCCGTCGCCAGGCCGGGGGAGCGGGTCACGATGAGTGTGGAGCTGGGCCGGGAGGTTCCCTTGGAGCCGGGGCTCGGGTTCGCCATCCGCGAGGGCGGCCGGACCGTGGGGGCGGGGACCGTGACGGCCGTGCGGTAGACGGCTCGCCACGGGCGGGGGACCGCGGGCCGGCGCACGGCCGGTCGCGCGGTTCCCCGCGCGTCCCGCGGGCCGCTCCCTGCACCAGAATGGGGAGCGTGAACGAAGCCATACCCGTCTCCCGTGCCATCGACCGGGGCACCGCCAAGCTCATGCCCGACGTCGACCGGGAACGGGCCTGGCTGTTGACCGTGGACGGGGCGCCGCAGTCGTACGTCGATCTGGACGAGCCCACCCATCTGGAGTTCGAGTACGCGCGGCGGCTCGGGCACGTGCTGGACACGGTCGCGGAGCCGGGGCTGCCGCTCGACGTGGTGCACCTCGGCGGGGGCGCGCTCACCCTGCCCCGCTACGTGGCTGCCACCCGGCCCGGGTCCCGGCAGCGGGTCGTCGAGTACGACCGGGGCCTGCTGGACCTGGTCGTCGAGCAGCTGCCGCCGCCCGCCGACGCGGACATCGCGCTGCACGGGGCGGACGCGAGGGAATGGCTCGAAGCGGCCCCCGCCGACTCCGCCGACGTCCTCGTGGGCGATGTGTTCGGCGGCTCACGGGTCCCGGCGCATCTGTCGACCGTCGGGTACGCGCGGGCCGTCGAACGGGTGCTGCGTGCGGACGGTGTGTACCTGGCGAACCTGGCCGATGCCGCGCCGTTCACCTTCCTGCGCTCCCAACTGGCCACGCTGGCAACGGTGTTCGCGGAGCTGTCGCTGATCGCCGAACCGGCGGTGCTGCGCGGCCGGAGGTTCGGCAACGCCGTGCTGGTCGCCGCCCATCAGCCGCTCGACATCGCCGTCCTGGCCCGGCGGACCGCCGCCGACGCCTTCCCCGCGCGGGTCGAGCACGGCACGGCGCTGCGCGCGTTCATCGGCGGCGCCGCGCCCGTGCGCGAGGAGGACGCCGTGCTGTCACCCGAGCCGCCCGACGGGGCCTTCGGCATCGGCTGAACCGGGCTCGCCGCCGGTCGCACCACCCGGCTCGGGCCGCGGGGCGGCGGGCCCGGTCTCGCCGCCGGCGTCGGGTTCGGGGCCGGCGTCGGGCCGGGCGTCGGGTTTGGCCAGGGCCACCGGCGTGCTGTGCCGGGTCAGGTTGCGCACGTCCCGTACGCACAGCACGGCGGCTGTCGCGGCCATACACAGCCCGGCACAGCCCCACAGGGCGGTCGTCCGTCCGAAGGCGCTCTCCGCCGGGCCCGCCAGCGCGGCGGCGAGCGGCACCATCGCCACCGAACCGAACCAGTCGTAGGCGGAGACCCGGGACAGCTTGTCCTCGGGGATCTCCTGGTGCAGCGCGGTCATCCAGGAGACCCCGAACACCTCGATCGACAGACCGCTGACGAACATGGTCAGGCACAGCACGGCGATCGGCACCGGCACGGCCAGCGCGGCGGACGGCAGGGCGAAGGGGAAGACGCACAGGACTCCCACGAGGAGGAGACGGCGTGGTTTCCAACGGGCCATGAGCAGCGCTCCGGCGGCGTTGCCGGCCCCGAAGAAACCCAGGGCCAGGCCCCAGGGGCCCGGCCCGCCCAGGCTGTCCCGGGCGACCTGCGGGCCGTAGACCGCGTCGGCGGCGACGATCACCGCGTTCACCAGGGAGAACTGGACGACGATCGCCCACAGCCAGGTACGGCCGGTGAACTCCCGCCAGCCGTCCCGGAGATCCGCGAGCAGGCCGCCGCCCGCCCCGCGCTCCGGTATGTGGCTCACGTCCAGGAAGGCGCGCAGGGCGCCGGCCAGGGCGAACGCCGCCGCGTCCACCGCGAGCACCCAGCCGGGGCCGATCACCGCGATCAGGGCGCCTCCGAGGGCCGCGCCGCTCATGGTCGCGCCCTGCGAGGCGAAGCGGAACAGCGCGAAGGCACGGCCCGCCTGCTCGGCGGTGACGGAGGACAGCAGCATGCCCTCGGCGGCCGGGCCGAAGAACGCGTGGCCGACGCCGCCGAGTGCGGAGAGCAGCATCATCTGCCACAGCCGTGCCTCGCCGGTGAGGACCAGGACGGCGAAGGCCGCCTGGGAGAGACAGTTGAGGCCGTTCGCCGCGACCATCACCCGGTGCCGGGGCAGCCGGTCGGCGATCGCGCCGCCGACCAGCAGGAACAGCACCAGGGGCAGGGTGCGCGCGGCCGCGACCAGGCCGACGTCCCCGCCGTCGCCGCCCGCCTCCAGGACCGCGAACGCGGCCGCGATCAGGGCGCCGTTGCTGCCCAGGTTGGTGACGACCGCGGCCGTCGTCAGCAGGGTGTAGTTGCGGCCGGCCCAGGCGGGGCGGCGACGGGGAGCGGCGGGAGTGGTCACCCGCCGACTATCGCCGCCCCGACACCTTCTGCCAAACCGCTTCCGCACCTGATGCGGCGGGATCGGGCCAGGTGAGGCCGACCCCTGGCGGCCGGCCCTGTGCGGTGGGCATAGGCTTCACCGGAGTTCGCCCGCCACGGCCGGCCGCGTGGCCGCTCAGCCGCCCGTCGGGTCGCCGTAGAGGCGTACCGTGCTCAGGATCTTCTGCACCGTCGCGTCCGGGACCTCCTCCTGCACGTCCTTGTCACCGTGGAAGGTCCAGGAGACGTAGTCACCGGCCGAGTTCTTGAAGGCGAACGTGGTCGCCTTGCCGTCGGTGTCGCACTTGCCCTTCTTGGCGACGCCCGTCGAGTACGTGGTCGCGACACTGCCCTCGACGCCCGACGCCGTGGTGTACGCCTTGGGCTTGCCGATGGTCAACTTCTTCTTCGAGGCGGGCTTCTGGTCGGTGTACCCGCCGAAGACCCACCACGCCGAGTCGTTGCGGGCGATGTCCTCGGTGCCCTTGGCGCCCTGCTGGCCCTTGGTGCCCGCGGCGGCGAGGGAACTCGACTCCTTGCGGCCGTCCTTGTCGTCGTCGGAGGTGCAGTACTTCTCCTTGAGAACGGCGGGCGCCGACATCCCGATGAGGACAGAGCCGTCGCCCTTCACGGAGTCCTCGAAGCCGATGAAGGTGTCGGGCGACTGCACCTCCCAGTCGGCGGGCACGTCGAAGGCCGTACCCCACTTGGGGTTGACGACGACCTTCCAGCCCTCGACGGTCGGCTTCGCGCCGGCGTCCTCGCCGCGCGGGTTGTCCTCGCTCTCGGACGCGGTCGGCGACGGGGAGGCCGAAGAAGCCGACTGGGTCCCCGACTTGTCCTTGTCGCCGTCACCGCCGAGCACCAGGAAGCCCGTCACACCGGCCGCCACGACCACGGCCGTGGCCGCGACGATCGCGATCAGCTTCGTCCGGTTGCCGCCGCCTCCGCCCGGCGGCACCGGCGGGCCCGCGGG
Organism: Streptomyces sp. MNU76; assembly: GCF_020982545.1. Taxonomy (GTDB): domain Bacteria; phylum Actinomycetota; class Actinomycetes; order Streptomycetales; family Streptomycetaceae; genus Streptomyces. Next base: position 109,779 of record NZ_JAJKLK010000031.1, read on the forward strand.
GGCCTGCGCGCCCCACTGCGGTTGCTGCCCGTACTGGGCCTGCTGGCCCGTCGACTGGTATCCGGGCTGCTGGTAGGGGTTCGGCTGCTGGTACCCCTGCTGTTGGTATCCCGGCTGTACCGGCTGTCCGGACTGGTCGTACCCCGGCTGCTGGTACGGGTTCGGCTGCTGCGGTTGGTGCTCGCCCCCGGGCGGCTGCTGCTGTCCTGGCCACATGGCTCGTAACCATAGATGTGCCGGGGGGCGGGGTGCCACGGGAGTCCACCAAGCTGGTTCGCGGTCGTGACGAACCGGTTCCAAAACACCCCGGGGCGGCGGCTATTGCCCTGATGCCCCGGTGTCGCCAGGAGGTGGTCGGCCGATCACGGAGGTGCCGGGTTCTCGGACGCGAACGCCGCCGCCCGGCGAGATCCCCCTGGTCATGGCCGCCTACTCGCGGGTAACATCACGCCATGAGCGCAGACCAGATGTCGATCGGCGAGATGCTCGCCGCCACGGTGCCGATGGCCAGGACCCTGAAGCTGGAGTTCCTGGAGGCCACGCCGGAGAAGGCCGTGGTGGCGCTGCCGGACCAAGGTGAGTTCCACAACCATGTCGGCGGGCCGCACGCCGGTGCCATGTTCACGCTGGGGGAGACGGCGAGCGGGGCGATCGTGCTCGCCGCGTTCGGGGACCAGCTCTCGCGCGCCGTGCCGCTCGCGGTCCGCGCGGAGATCGCGTACAAGAAGCTCGCGACGGGACGGGTCACGGCCACCGCCACGCTCGGCCGCCCCGCCGTCGAGGTCGTGGCCGAACTCGACGCCGGACTGCGCCCGGAGTTCCCCGTCACGATCGCGATCCGACGCGCCGACGGAGCCGTGACGGGCGAGATGACAGTCGTCTGGACCCTTCGCCCCAACGCGTGATCCGGTGGTGCCCCGGTGGGCCCGACGCCAGGCACCGGCGTGCTCCGGCGCCCCGCCGCCACAGGGCGGTGACGCACTGGGCGCGGCCGTGCACGGTGAGCACTGGTGCGACCCGTGGGGCAACCCGCGGCACCCCGTCGCCGTCCGAGTAAGCGGGTAGGCTGCCCCGGCGCGTGCTTCGTCGAGAGCGGGCGCCGGGGGTCATGAGTACCGCCTCACCCACTTGATCCACTTGATCCGCTCGCACGGGAGGAACCGGCTTTGCACGTCCAGGAGTGGCTCGAAACGGTGCCTCCGCTCAGCATCTACCTGTTGGTGGGGCTGGTCATCGGCCTGGAGAGCCTGGGCATCCCGCTGCCGGGCGAGATCATCCTGGTCTCCTCCGCGCTGCTCGCGTCCCAGCACGGAGAGATCGACCCGTTCGTCCTCGGCGCCTGCGCCACCGCCGGCGCGATCATCGGCGACTCCATCGGCTACGCCATCGGCCGCAGGGGCGGACGTCCCCTGCTGGCCAAGCTCAACCGGCGGTTCCCCAAACACTTCAGCGAGAGCAACATCGCCGTCGCCGAGCGCTCCTTCGACCGGTGGGGCATGTGGGCCGTCTTCTTCGGCCGCTTCATCGCCCTGCTCCGCATCTTCGCCGGCCCCCTCGCCGGCGTCCTCCAGATGCCCTACTGGCGCTTCGTCGTCGCCAACGTCCTCGGCGGCATTCTCTGGGCCGGTGGCACGACCGCCGTCATCTACTACGTCGGCGTCGTCGCCGAGGCCTGGCTCAAGCGCTTCTCCTGGCTCGGCCTGGTCCTGGCGGTCCTGATCGGCGTCACCTCGATGCTGGTGATCAAGCGCAAGGCGAAGAAGGCCGCGGAGAAGGCGGAGACGGCCGAGGGGGAACTGGTCACCGTCGCGGAGTGAGACGTACGACGGGAGACGCGCGGCCGCCGAGCGCCGGCCCGGCCTGTACGCGGCCCGCGGGCGGTGTGCGCCCCGTGCTCCTCCCGCGCCGACGCGTCGGTCTACGCCCCGTACTCCTCCTGCGCCTCCCGGTGCGCCTTGGCCAACTCCGTGTAGTGCGTGCCGTTCAGCGTCACCAGCTCCCGCTCCTCGTCGGTGAGCGGTCGCTTCACCTTCGCGGGTACCCCCGCCACCAGCGATCCGGGCGGCACCCGCATCCCCTGCGGGACCAGGGCATGTGCGGCGACCAGGGACCCCGCACCGATCACCGCGCCGTTCAGCACCGTCGCGCCCATCCCGATCAGACAGTCGTCCTCGACGGTCGCCCCGTGCACCACCGCGTTGTGCCCGATCGACACCCGCTCGCCGATCGAGACGGGAAAGCCGAGGTCGACGTGGAGCGTGCAGTTGTCCTGGACGTTGGTGTCCGCGCCGATGACGATCGGCTCGAACTCCGCCCGCAGCACCGCCCCGTACCAGACGCTCGACCCCGGCCGCAGGGTCACGTCGCCGATCACCGTCGACGTGGGGGAGACGAACGCGGCCTCCTCCACCTCCGGCTTCTTGCCGTCGAACGTCGTGATGAGGGCCCGCTGCCGGTTCATCGCCGCCTCCAGATGCTGGGTGAAGATCAGTCCTCACCCGCACCGTAAGCCATGGGGTGCGCGTCGCGTGGGGTGAAGATCACAGCCGTACGACGTCCTGCCGGTGCCGCCCGGTGAGTACGGTGAGCGGGTGCCGAAGAAGAACACGTTCTCGTCCTGGTCGGGCCGCCTCGCGCAGCGCGCCGTCCACGCGGGCTGGGCGTGGCTGCAGCGCACGGGGTCGGTGACGGCCGAGCGGCCCGGCCGCTTCCGCTTCGGTGCGATGGGAACGGGTACCAGGCTGGCCTTTCCGCTCGGCACGGTCTTCGGCGAGCCGTGGATCCACCTGGGGTCCCACTGCATCATCGGCGAGCAGGTCACCCTGACCGCCGGACTGATGCCCGACCTGGACCTCGGCGCGGAACCGATCCTGCGCATCGGGGACGGCGTCGTGCTCGGGCGCGGCAGCCATGTCATCGCCGACACCACGGTCACGATCGGCAGCGACTGCTACTTCGGGCCGTACGTGTACGTGACCTCCACCAACCACTCCTACGACGACCCGCACCAGCCGATCGGCAAGCAGTGGCCCCGTATGGACCCGGTGTCGATCGGACCCGGCTGCTGGATCGGCACCGGCGCGGTGATCCTGCCGGGGGCGCGGGTCGGGCGCAACGTGGTGGTCGCGGCGGGGCGGTGGTGCGCGGGACGGTGCCGGACCACTCGGTGGTGGCCGGGGCGCCCGCGCGGGTCGTGCGGCGGTGGGACCCGGTGGCGGGGTGGCAGCCGCCGATCCGGACACCCGCGCCGGTCCCGATCCCCGACGGGGTCACACCGGAGCAGTTGCTGGCGCTCGCCGAGTGGGACGCGGAGGGGGCGGAGGAGTCCGCCTAGGAACGCGGGGGCGGTCGCACACGACCACGCCCCACGGCCCTGGAGGAGCGCCGCCCTCGCAGTACAGTTCGGTGAACGTCGGGTGCACCTCACCTCGTTCAACGTGTTGGACTCTGTCACCGAGACAACCGAGACAACCGAGACGACTGAGACTTTGGACGGAATGTGTCGGACCTCGACCTGCTGACCCAGTCCCTGGCGCGGAACGTCAAGCGCTGGCGCACCGAGCGGGGGTTCACCCTGGACACCCTGGCGGCTCGCGCCGGAGTCAGCCGCGGGATGCTCATCCAGATCGAACAGGCCCGCACCAACCCCAGTCTCGGCACCGTCGTCAAGATCGGCGACGCCCTCGGTGTCAGCATCACCACCCTGCTCGACTACGCGCAGGGGCCCAAGGTCAGGGTCGTTCCGGCCGAGCAGGTGGTCCGGCTGTGGCACACCGAGGCCGGCAGCTACAGCCGGCTGCTGGCCGGTACCGAGGCGCCCGGTCCGCTGGAGATGTGGAACTGGCGCCTGATGCCGGGGGAGGGCAGCCGGTCGGACCCGCACCCCGGGGGTACGGTCGAGATCGCGCATGTCACGGCGGGCGAGCTGACCCTCACCGTGGAGGGTGCCGAGTACCGGGTCCCGGCCGGCGCGAGCGTCACCTTCGAGGCCAACGCGCCCCACGAGTACGCCAATCGGGGCGCGGTGCCGACCGAGATGGTGCTGACGGTCTCGGTGCCCGGCGTGCACTGAGACGGCGGATCAGGGGCCCACGGGCTTTGTTACCGTGCGGCCCATGCGCGCACCCATCGGAGACTTCGACCACGCCACCCCCGCCCCCGACTGCCTGGACGATCTCGTCCGCCCGGTCGCCGACGCCGTACGCGGCTGGTCCGGCAGCGTGCCCGCCGACCGCTTCCTGTACGTCGAGACGAACCCCGAGTGGGCCGACACCACGGTGTTCGTCCAGCACTACGGGCAGGACCTGCTCGAACGGTCCGCCAACTGCGTGGTCGTCGCGGGCAAGCGGGGCGGCGAGCCGAGCCTGGCCGCCTGTGTCGTGCTCTCCACCACCCGCGTCGACGTCAACGGCGTGGTCCGCCGTCAACTGGGCGCCCGCAAGGCCTCGTTCGCGTCGATGGACACCGCCACCGGGGAGGCCGGGATGGAGTACGGCGGCATCACGCCGGTCGGGCTGCCGGCGGCGTGGCCGGTCCTGGTCGACGCGGCCGTGGTCGACCTGCCGTACGTCCTGGTCGGCAGCGGACGGCGGCGCGGCAAACTGCTGGTACCGGGGAAGGCGTTCGCGGAGCTGCCGAACGCGGTGGTGCTGGAGGGGCTGGGCGTCACCGTCTGAAGGGCATCAGCCCCGGAACGCCGACGTCGAGCCCCGGGCGGCGGCCCGGAACCCGACGAGGTGTGGCTGAGGAGAGGCCTCAGGCGGCGGCGGTGTCCGCCTTGCTGGTGAGCTGGGCCAGGACCTCGGTGAGGCCGGTGACGACCTCGGCGTCGTCGGCCGGGTGGGTCTCGGCGAAGCGGACGACCGAGCCGGGGATGGAGAGCTTGGCCTCCTCCAGGACCGTGGCGCCGGCGATGCCGACGGCCTTGCGGGTCTCGTCCTGCGCCCACACGCCGCCGAACTGGCCGAACGCGGTGCCGACCACGGCGACGGGCTTGCCGGTGAGGGCGCCGGCACCGTACGGGCGGGACAGCCAGTCGATGGCGTTCTTCAGGACGGCGGGGATGGTGCCGTTGTACTCGGGGGAGAAGAGCAGGAAGCCGTCGGCCTGGCCGGCGGCCTCACGCAGCCGGGCAGCGGTGGCCGGGAGGGCGGCCTCGTTGTCGATGTCCTCGTTGTAGAACGGGACGTCGGCCAGACCCTCGTACAGCTCGATCTCGACGCCCTCGGGGGCGTGCTTCACGGCCGCCTCGGCGAGCTGGCGGTTGTGCGAACCGGCGCGAAGGCTGCCGACGAGCGCGAGGATGCGTACGGACATGAGCTGACTCCTAGCAAGGATGTGCACGTAAGGAACACGTCAGGAAAAGCCGACGGGCCGAGGCCCGCGGGAAAAGCTAAACGGACCGGGGTCCGTTGAAATTTGTATCAGCTATCCGGACCGGGGTCCACTTGCGTGTGGTGAGCGTTACGCTCTTTTCATGAAAGAGTCGCTGCCGCCCTTCCCGGCGCCTCAGGCCCCCGACCCCCTCGACGGACTGCTGGACCTCACCCCCGCCGCCTCCGACCAGCCCCGGTTGCGCGCCGACGCGGCCCGCAACCGTACGCGCCTGCTGGAGGTCGCCGCCCGGCTCGCGGCGGAGTGCGGGGCCGCCAACCTGACGATGGAGGGCGTGGCGACCGCCGCCGAGGTGGGCAAGGGCACCGTCTTCCGGCGGTTCGGCGACCGGTTCGGGCTCCTGGTCGCGCTCCTGGACCACCACGAGCGGGAGTTCCAGGCCTCGTTCCTGACCGGCCCGCCGCCGCTCGGCCCCGACGCGCCTCCCGTGGAGCGGCTGCGGGCCTTCGGCGCCGCCGCCATCCGCCACGAGTACGGTCACCGCGACCTCTACCTCGCCGCCCATGCGGACGCCACCCGCAGGCACGCCAACCCGGCCGCCCGGCTCCGCCTCAGCCACCTGTGCATGCTGCTGCGCCGCGCCGGGGTGCAGGGCGACATCGAGCTGCTGGCGCAGACCCTGCTGGGCTACCTGGACATCAACCTCGTCGACCACCTGGTGGAGCGGCGTGGGATGTCCCTCGACCGGCTGGAGCTCGGGTGGGGGGACCTGATCACGCGGCTGGTCGGGACGGCGTAGGGCAGCCCAAGCGACCGCTTGGTAACTTTGTCGAGGGTGTCGGGGAGGTGCCTCGTACGCCGGGCGGAGCGGGAGGGGCCACATGACCGACACGAACGTGGTGAACGGCGTCGGCGGCGCGCGGGACGAAGACGGCACGCGCGGCCCGAGCGGCCCGAGCGGCGGGCGCGCGGGGGCGGACTTCGTCGGCACCGGCTTCTTCTCGTCCGTGGACGACGTCTCCGCACAGCTCGCGGAAGGCGGCTATCTGGCCTCCACCGCCGTCGCCACCACGGTCTTCCTGGCCGACCGGCTCGGCAAGCCGCTGCTGGTGGAGGGCCCCGCGGGCGTCGGCAAGACCGAGCTGGCCAAGGCCGTCGCCCAGGCGGGCGCCGCCCGCCTGGTCCGGCTCCAGTGCTACGAGGGCATCGACGAGTCCCGCGCCCTGTACGAGTGGAACCACGCCAAGCAGCTGCTGCGCATCACGGCCGGGCGCGACGAGGCCTGGGACGAGACGCGCTCCGACATCTTCAGCGAGGAGTTCCTCCTCACCCGCCCCCTGCTGACCGCGATCCGGGGCGACGAGCCGACCGTGCTCCTCATCGACGAGACCGACAAGGCGGACGTCGAGGTCGAGGGGCTGCTGCTGGAAGTGCTGAGCGACTTCCAGGTCACCGTTCCCGAGCTGGGCACGATCGCCGCGACCCGGCGCCCCTTCACCGTCCTCACCTCGAACGCCACGCGGGAGCTCTCCGAGGCGCTCCGCCGCCGCTGCCTCTTCCTGCACCTCGACTTCCCCGACGCCGAGTTGGAGCAGCGGATCGTACGGCTCAGGGTCCCCGGCCTGGACACCGCGCTCGCCGACTCGCTGGTCCGGGTGGTCGGTGCGCTGCGCGAGATGGAGCTGCGCAAGGCACCCTCCGTCGCCGAGACCATCGACTGGGCGCGCACCCTGCTCGCCCTCGGCGCCGACACCCTCGACGAGACGGTCGTCCGGGACAGTCTCGGCGTGATCCTCAAGCACCAGGACGACATCGAGAAGGCCGCGCGGAAGCTGACGCTGGTATGAGCGGTTCCCCCGTCGCTCCAGGTTCCTCCGATGCTCCCGCCTCTCCGCTGGCCGAGCGGCTGACCGCGCTGGTCCGGGCGTTGCGTGGGCACGGGATACGGATCGGACCCGGCGAGACCGTGGACGCGGCGGCCGTGCTGGAGGTGCTGGGTCTCGCCGATCGGGAGCGGATCCGGGAGGGGCTGGCGGCGGCACTGCTCCGTGCCGACCGGCAGCGACCCGTCTTCGACGCGACCTTCGAGCTGTACTTCCCGCTCGGCGTGGGGAGTTGACGGGGGCACGGGGCGCGTCGGCCGGGGACCGGGACGAGTTGCGGGAGCGGCTCGCCGAGGCGCTGGCCGCGAACGACACGGCCGCGCTCACCCGACTCGCCGCCGAGGCCGTGGAACTGCTCGGCCGCTACGGCTCCCCCGGCTCCGACGGCTGGTCCGCCCACCAGACGCTGGACCGCCTCCGCCCGCAGACGCTGCTGGCACGGATCCTGGCGGGCGCGAGGGAGCAGGGGGCGGGCGCGGAGCCCGGGCTCACCGGTGCCGGTGGCGCGTTCCGTATGGGGTTCGGTGGAGGGCTCACCCTCGGCCCGGGAGGGGGCACCGCGGCCGGGCTCGGTTCGGCAGGGTTCACCGAGCGGCTGGACGCGGACGAGGTCCGGCGCCGTATCGAGGACTTCCGCGACCGGGTACGGACGGAGGCGCGGCGGCGGGTCGCCGAGCGCCGGGGCGCGGACATGATCGCCGAGCGGGGTGTCGCGCGGAGCGCCGACCAGGTCGACTTCCTCGTCGCGAACCGTGAGCAACTCGTCGAACTGCGCCGTACCGTCCAGCCGTTGGCGCGCAAGCTCGCGACCCGGCTGGCCGCCAGACGGCGCCGGGCCGCGCGCGGCCAGATCGACATCCGGCGCACGCTACGGCGCTCGCTGTCCACCGGGGGCGTACCGCTGCGTCCCGCCCATCGACGGCAGCGGCCGGCCCGCCCGGAGATCGTGCTGCTCTGCGACGTCTCCGGGTCGGTCGCCGGGTTCGCCAACTTCACGATGCTCCTGGTGCAGGCGATGCGGGACCAGTTCAGCAAGGTGCGGGTCTACGCCTTCGTCAATCGCGTCGACGAGGTCACCCGCCTCGTCACCACCGGGCAGGCCGACCCGGCCGAACTCGGCCGCCGGATCGCCACCGAGGCCACCCTCACCGGTTGGCACGGCAGCAGCGACTACGGGGCCGCGCTCGGTGAGTTCGCCGAGCGCCATCTCGACGCCGTGGGCCCCCGTACGTCGGTGATCGTGCTCGGGGACGCCCGCACCAACGGGTTCGACCCCAACGAGGAGGCCCTGCGGCGCATCGCGGCCCGGGCCCGCCGCGTGCACTGGCTGAACCCCGAGACGCCGAGCACCTGGGGGGTGGGCGACTCCGCCGCCCCGGTCTACGCCGGGATCGTCGACATGCACACCTGCCGGAACGCGCGGCGGCTCGGGGAACTGGTGACGCGGTTGCTGCCGGTGTGAGGGGTCACTCCCGGCCGGTGTCGATCACACAGAAGCGGTTGCCCTCCGGGTCGGCGAGGACGACGAAGTCGGCGTCCTCCGGGTAGTCGTCCCAGTCGACGCGGTGCGCGCCGAGACCGACCAGTCGCTCGACCTCGGCGGCCTGGTCCCGCGCGTCGCCCGCGTAGAGGTCCAGGTGCACGCGGGGCCGATCCCGCACGGGCGTCTCGCTGAGGCCCAGGGAGATCTGCGCGCCGACGCCCCGCGGATCCACCAGGACGACCCAGTCGTCCTCCGGCTCCTCGCGGGGGACGTATCCGAGGGCCTCCATCCAGAACGCCGCCGCCCGCCGCACGTCGGACGCGCCCAGTACCACGGATCCGATGCTCAGCACGGTCCGATTCTCGCCCCTGCGGATCCGCCGCCGTGCGGCGATGCTGGGATCAGACCTCGACCTCAGGAGGTGCGTCCATGTCCCGCACCGTCACCGTGGGAATCGACGGTTCGCGCGAGAGCCTCGCCGCGGCCGAGTGGGCGGCCCGGGAGGCACGGCTGCGGGCCCTGCCGCTGAGGCTGCTCAACGTCTGGGAGCCGGTTCCCGAGCCGATGGGGCGGCCGTCGGCGACGGGGGCGGCAGGTGAGTCGGAGGCGGAGGAGGGCCGGAACCGTGAGGGGGAGCACGGCACGGGGGTCGGGAAGGTCCTGAGGGAGACGGCCGACGGGATTCGGCGGCGCCACCCCGCTGTGGACGTCGGCGTCGACCAGCTGACGGGGCGGGCGTCCGAGGAACTGGTGAAGGCGGCACCGGAGGCCGAGCTGGTGGTCCTCGGCTCCCGGGGGCTGAGCGGGATCGCCGGCTTCCTGCTCGGCTCCGTGGGGCTGCACGTGGTCGCGCACACCGCGCGGCCCGTCGTCCTCGTGCGGGCCGGGGAGCGGGCGGTGGACGAGCACGCGCCGGGCCCGGCCGGGGCTGCGGCCGCCGCGACGCCGTTCCGGCCCGTCGTGCTCGGTGTGGACCTCGCGCACCCGGACCCCACGCTGATCCGGTTCGCGTGTGAGGCGGCCGCCGCGCGGGGCACCGCGCTGCGCGTCCTGCACGACTGGAGTCCTCCGCCGCGGTCCGGACTGCGGGAGAGGCCGGGCCTGGGCGAGGATCTCGATGCCGACCTGGGCGGTATGGACGCCGCCGGGCTGAGTGCGGCGCTGCGTCCCTGGCGGCTGGAGTATCCGTCCGTCGAGGTGGTGGAGGAGTCGCGGCGCGGAAAGGCCGCCGAGCATCTGCTGGAGGCGTCCGGGGACGCCTCCCTGCTCGTGGTCGGGCGCCGCGTCCGCCGTTCGCCGCTGGGGGCGCACATCGGGCCGGTGACCCATGCGGTGCTGCACCACGCCGGTGTACCGGTGGCGGTGGTTCCGCACGACTGAAGACATCGATCCTCTCAAGAAGCACCGATATCGATCACAAGACGACCAAAGTCAGTCCTAGAATGCCCTCTCGCAGTCGCACGCTACCGACGTGGCAGCGCGTTCCGGTCCGTGTGGTTGAAAACGGGGGTTACGGGGCAACGGGGGTCCGGTGGGGAAAGAGCTGTGCCTGCGGGCTTATTGCGGTTCATCGTGCTGCGAGCGTGGGCGTATCGCGCCCTTCTCGGCGCCGTGCTGATGACCGTGCTGCTGACCACGGCCGTCCTGGCCGCGCTCACCGCCTACTCGGGCGCGATAGGCGACGCGGCGCTGCGGCGGTCGCTCGCGGAGCAGCGCACCGCCGCCGAGGCCGCTCTGGTGCTCAAGGCCGACGTGCCGGCCGACGAGCGGCAGGCGGCCGACGACGCCGTACGGGCGGGGGCCCGCACCGTCTTCGACGGGCTGCCCGTGCGGGTGCGCACGCTGCTGCGGTCCGGGTCTTACGCCCTGCCCGGGGAGCTGCGGCCGCCCGCCGAGCGGGGCGGGAACCCGGACCTCACGTACTTCGCGGCCCTGGACCGCGGCCAGGTGCGGACCGTGGCCGGGCGGCTCCCCCGCGAGACGGTCGCCTCGGGGCCCGTCGAGGTCGCCCTGCCGCAGAGCGCCGCCCGGCGGCTCGGGGTGGCCCCCGGCACCCGGCTGACCGTCGACGACCAGCTGGACGGCCCGGCGGTGCCCGTGGTGATCACCGGCGTGTACCGGCCGACGGACGTCCGGGCCCCCTACTGGCAGCTGGACGACCTGGGCGGGCGCGGGGTGAAGGCGTCGAGCTACACGACGTACGGGCCCCTGCTCACCGCCGCGGGCGTGCCGACGTCGGGCAGGGTGAGCGTCGGCGCGTCGGGCTGGCTGGTCTCGGCCGACTACTCCGCGCTGACGACGGACCGGATCGGCCCGCTGCGCGAGGCCGCCCGCTCGGGCAACGCGCAGCTGCGCAAGCACCCCGCGCTCAGCAGCGCCACGACGGCGGACACCGCGCTGCCCGAGGTGCTGGACCGCGTCGAACGCTCCCTGCTCGTCACACGGGCCGGCATGCTGATCATCGCCGGGCAGCTCGCCCTGCTCGCCGCCTGCGCCCTGTTGCTGGTCGCACGGCTGCTCGACTCCGACCGCACGGGCGAGACCCGGTTGCTGCGTGCGCGCGGGGCCACCCGGGCACGGCTGGCGGGCCTGGCCGCGCTGGAGGCCCTGCTGATCGCCGCGCCGGCGGTGGTGCTGGCGCCGTTGCTGTCGGGACCGTTGACGCGGCTGCTGGCCGCGCAGGGCGCGCTGGGCCGGACCGGGGTACGCGTCGACGTGCCCGCCGGGGGCCGACCCGAGGTGTGGGCGGTCGCCGCGGCCGTGGCCGGGCTGTGCGCGCTGGCGGTGGCCGTCCCGGCGTGGCGGGCGACGCTCGCGGGCACCGTCTCGGTGCGGGCGGGAGCGCTGTCCGCACCGCTGCGCGCCGGGGCGGACGTCGGGCTGCTGGCCGTGGCCGGTGTCGCCTTCTGGCTGCTCGGCAGCCAGGACTCCGGTGCCGTCACCGCCGACCGCGACGGGGTCCTCGGTGTCGACCCGCTGCTGGTGGTGGCGCCCGCCCTGGTGCTGTTCGCCGGAACGGTTCTGGTGCTGCGGCTGCTGCCCCTGCTGGCGCGGGCCGGCGAGCGGCTGCTGACCCGTGGGCACGGGCTGACCGCGGCCATGGTCGGCTGGCAGTTCAGCCGTCGGCCGATGCGCGGGGCCGGTCCGGTCCTGCTCCTGGTCATCTCCGTGGCGCTGGGCGTGGTGGCGATCGGGCAGCACGCGTCCTGGCTCCGTTCCCAGGCCGACCAGGCCGACTTCCGCGCGGGCGCCGAGGTGCGCGTCGTGGCCTCCGGGGGCGGTGTCGTCGGCCGGACGGACGTCTACGCCGGCCTCCCGCACGTGGACGCGGTCGCCCCCGCGGCCCGGGGCACGATGTCGCTGTCCGGCAGCCGCAAGGCGACCGTCGTGGCGCTGAACACGACAGAGGCCGCCGGGACGGTGCTGGCGCGGCGCGACCTGTCGGACGGCCCGCTGCTCGCCGGGCTCGCGCCACGCGGCGCCCCCGCGGGCATCGCGATACCCGAGGGCACCACCCGGCTCACCCTGGCCGCCGCCCTGCACGGCACCGCGCCGGGGACGGAGGCGGACGTCACGCTCACGGTGCGGGACCGCCACGGAACCTCCTACGACTTGCCGTCCGGCCATCTTCCTGCCGACGCTCGTGAGCACCGGCTGACCCCGGATCTCGACGGCGCGCGGGGCCCCCTGGCGCTGATCGCGCTCCGGCTGAGCACCTCGCAGCCGACCGAGCGCCCCGACCGGCACCGCCTGGTCATCGGCGGGCTCACGGCGACAGCGGGCGACGGCGACGTCCGAGAGGTGACCCTGCCGACGAAGTGGACGACCGCCGTCGAGGCCGATTCCGGCGCCGCCCCACCCGAGGACGAGGCCCGGCCGACCCTGCCCCGGCTCACGTCGACGGCACCCCTCACCCTCACCTACGACACCGGGTACCAGCTGCCCGAACTGATGCCGCCCGCCCTGCCGCTGGAGGTCCGGCTCAAGGTCGTCCAGCCTGCGGCGCCCGAGATCGTCGCGGTCGCCACCGACCGGTTCCTCGCCGCGTCCGGCGCCCGCGAGGGGCAGCGCGTGGACGTCACGTTCGACGGCCGTACCGTGCCCGTACGCATCGTCCGCACCGCGAGCGCCCTGCCCACCACGGAAGCCACCACACAGGACGGCGGGGCCCTGTTCGTCGACCTCCGAGCCGTCAACCAGGTGCTGCAGGCCCGCTACGGCACCAGCCTGAAGCCCACCGAGTGGTGGCTGGGCACGGACGCGCCCGGGGCCACCGCGGCGGCCGCGCGCGCCCTGCCCGACGTCGATCCCGAGCAGGTGACGGTACGCGACGAGTTGGCGGCGAAGCTGCGCGACGACCCGTTCGGGGCGGCCCCGGAAGCGGCGCTGATCGCGGCGGCGGTGGTGACGGTCCTCTTCGCCTCCCTCGGCTTCGCGGTGAGCGCGGCAGGGGCCATGCGCTCCCGGGACGGCGAGTTCGCCGTGCTGCGCGCCCTCGGGACACCGCGCCGTCGGCTGGCCCGGCTGGTCGTCGTGGAACACGGCGTCCTGGTGACCCTGGCGCTGCTGGTCGGCACGGCCCTGGGCACGGTGCTGACGCACGCGTTGGTGCCCCTGGTCGTCCTGACCGGGCAGGCCACCCGGCCGCTCCCGCCCGTGTCGGTGGAACTCCCGCTCCTGCGGCTGACCGCCCTGCTGGCGGCCCTCGCGGCGGGCCCCGCCCTCGTGACCGTGGCCCTCGCCCTGCGGCGGGCGAAACCCGTGACGGCTCTTCGGGACGAGGTGACACAGTGAACGCGCGTCCGGTGCCCCCTCGGGACGGAGAGACCAACGGAGTGCCCGCTCGGGCCGGTGACGCGAACGCGGTGCCTGCTCGGGCCGGTGGCGCGGACGCGGCGCCCGCTCGCGGCGGGGAGGCCAGGGCCGTGTCACGGCGCGTGCGGGCCGGACTGCGGACCCGGCTCAGGGCCTTCGCCGGTACGTCCGTGGCCCTCGCGCTCCTGGTGGCCGTGACCGCCGTGCTGGCCGCCGCGTACCCGCGCGCCGTCGACCGCTACGGGGACGCCGGGCTGCGCCGGGCCGTCGAGCAGGCCCTGCCCGACCAGACGACCGTGCAGATGCAGGTACCGCTGCCCTGGATGGACTCGGTCGAGGAGATAGAGGCCGCCCTGCGCGCCGCACCGCTGACCGAGGCGCGCGCCGAGATCCTCGCCACCGCCGAGGCGCCGCTGGTCCCCGACCTCGCGCAGTCGTCGTACGGCGTGCGTACCACCGTCGGCCTGGAGGCGTCCGACTCCTGGCTCCCCCAGCCCGCCGGCCGGCCCGCCCAGGTGGTGCTCGCCGCCCAGCAGGATCTGGGCTCCCACGCCCGGCTCAGCGCGGGCCGGTTGCCGCGCACCACGGGCGCGCCGGTGACCGCGGCGACCGAGCAGGTCGAGGCCGCCGTCACCGTGGAGACCGCCCGCACCCTCAAGATCCGCGTGGGCTCGGTCATCCACGTACCGGGCTCGGGCCGCGCCCCGCTCGCCGTCCGGATCACCGGCGTCGTCGTCCCCCGCGCCCCCGAGGGCGCCTACTGGTCGGCCCTGCCGGTGCTGCGCACCCCCGCACTGAGCCGCCGGCCGGACCTTCCGCCGTCGGAGGTCCACTGGCTCGCCGGCCTGCTCCTCGCCCCCGACGCAGGCCCGGCCCTCCTGGGCACCCCCGGGCGGCCCGAGCGGTACTGGCACGTGGCCCCCGACATCGCCACCCTGCGCGGCCACGACCTCGACCGGCTGGCGTCCGCCGTGGCCGCCCTGGAATCGGGGCCGGGAGTGCAACGACTGCGGACGGTCGTGGACGACGGCCTGGAGGCCCAGACCAACCTCGACGAGGTTCTCGCGGACCACGCACGGCTCCGGTCGGGGATCGACCCGCTGCTGCTCCTCGCCGCCGTCGGCACCGGCAGCCTCGCCGTCATCGTCCTCGCCATGGCGGGCGGCGTGGCGGCCGATCGTCGGCGCGCGGAGCTGGCCCTGCTGCGTGCCCGCGGAGCCTCACTGCCCGGCCTTGCCGCGCGCCTGCTGGCGGAGACGGCGGTGGTGGCGGTGCCCGCCGGCGCCCTCGGACTCACCGCCGCGCTGCTCGTCCTGCCCGGTGCCCGCACCGCGCCCGCGGTCGTCATCGCCGTCGCCGTCACCCTCTTCGCCTGCCTCGTGCTCCCCGTGCGCGCCGTGGTGGCGCACCGCACGGTACGGACGCACGACGGGCGCGAGGACCTCACCGCCGCCCGGCCCTCACGGCGCCGCACGGTGGCGGAACTGACCGTCCTGGTGATCGCCGTGGGGGCGGTCGCCGCACTGCGCCGCCAGGGATCCGGCAGCACCGGCCTGGTGGCCGCCGCCCCGCTGCTGACGGGCGTCGTCGCGGCTCTGCTGCTGGCCCGCCTGCACCCCCTGCCGCTCCGTGCACTGAGCAGGGCGGCCGCACGTCTGCGCGGCCTGGTGATTCCGCTGTCGCTGGCCCATGTGGCCCGCGCCCCCGGCTTCGCCGTGCTGCCGCTGCTCGCCCTGCTCAGCGCCCTGACCACGGCCGCGTTCGGCGGTTCGGTCCTGGCGGGCGTCACGGCGGCCCGCGACCAGGCCGCCCTCCACGAGGTGGGCGCGGACGGCCGGATCGAGACCACCACCGGTGAACTGCCCCGAAGCCTGCCCGACCGCGTCCGTCGACTCCCCGGCGTACAGGACATGACGCAAGCGCACGTCACCTACGACGCCAAGCCCGAACAAGGCAGCCGGCTGGTACCCCTGGCCGCCGTGGACCCCGAGGGCTACGCCCGGCTCTCGCACCGCACGGGCACGGGACCGTTCGACGCGTCTACCCTCCGGCAGGCGGACGCCGGGACGGCGGGCGGCGCCGACCGGCCCCTGCCCGCGCTGGCCTCGCCCCGCGTGGCCGACGAGTACGGCACCGGCCCCTACGCCGTCCTGCTCCCGGACGGCACCTCCGTCACCGTCCGGATCGCCCAGGTCCGGGAACGCACCCCGGCCGTGTCCGGTGAGGAGTTCCTGATCGTGGACCGAGCCGGCCTTCCCCGCGGCGAGGCGCGCGCGACGACCCTGCTGCTGACCGGTGACGCCCTCGACGGCCGGGCGCTGCGCTCGGCGGCCGACGGCACGGCGGCGACCGTCCGGCTGCGCGCCGAGGAACGCAACCGGCACGTCGACTCACCGCTCCAGTCGGGCGCGGAACGCCTGTACGGCGTCGCGGTCGCCGCGGGCGCCGGGTACGCGATCCTCGCGCTCGTGCTGACCGTGCTGCGCACCGCGCCCGAACGCGGCGCCCTGCTCGCCCGGTTGCGCACGATGGGCATGACCCGGTCCCAGGGCCGCCGCCTGCTGATCCTCACGGCCCTCCCACAGGCGTGCCTGGCCGCGGCGGGTGGCGTACTGACCGGCTGGGTCGCCATCCACCTGCTGGCGCCCGGCGTCGACCTCACGGCGATCGCCCTGGCCTCACCGTCCGCTCCGCACGGGGCCGTGCTGCGCACCGATCCGCTCTCGCTGGCTGTTCCGGCGCTCGCCGTGCTGCTCCTGGCCGTCGGGGTGCCCGCCGGCCAGGCCTGGTGGACCAGCCGACGTGGCTCGGTGCGCGAACTGAGGCTGGGTGACACCTAGGCGTGTTTCGGAAGTCCCTTCTGCTCTGCGGCGTCCGGCACGCTCCCCCAGTCTCGGCTAGCGCTCGACCGAGAGGTACCCCCACCGCCGCACCGGACGAAAGGCCGAGTACACCCAGTACGAGGCCTTTCGTCCGGCGCGCCGAGAGCACGCACCGGACGCCGCAGAGCCGCCCTTCGGGCGACGAAGGGACTTCCGAAACACGCCCTAGTAGGGCTCCGTTACGTCTGTCTGTCGGTCCTGTTTGGGGGAACGCTGAAGGTGTGGACGCACATGAAGTGAACCGTGCTCGGGCGACGTTGGCGTTATTCGTCGCTGACGTGTTCGCGTCGGTGCCGCGCAAGGATCAGCGGGCGAAGGGCGACTGCTACCTGCGGGGACTGATGCTGGACGGACGGCGGAAGTCGATCCAGCCGATGGCGGAACGGCTGCCCGACGGCAACGAGCAGAACCTGCAGCAGTTCGTGAACCAGTCGACGTGGGATCCGGTGCCGGTGCGGCGGCGGATCGCCCAGCGGATGGTGCCGAGAATCGGCCCGGAGGCGTGGGCGGTCGATGACGTGTCGTTCCCCAAGGACGGGAAGATGTCGGTGGCGGTCGCGCGCCAGTACTGCGGGGCGCTGGGCAAGCGGGCCAACTGCCAGGTCGCGGTGAGTGTGCACGCGGTCTCCGACACGGCGTCCTGTCCGCTGCAGTGGCGGATGTTCGTGCCCGAGGAGTGGGCGGACGATGCGGTGCGGCGGCAGAAGACCGGGATACCGCAGGAGGTCGGGCACCGGGAGAAGTGGCGTCTGGCCCTGGACATCCTCGATGAGCTGGCCGGGTGGGGTCTGGTGCCGCCGGTGGTGGTGGCCGACGCCGGCTACGGGCAGAACGCCGACTTCCGCGACGGTCTGAGCGAGCGGGGCATCGGCTATGTCGTGGCGGTCCGTTCGGACGTGACGGTCCACCCGCACGACGTGCGGCCCACCGCCCCGGCCTGGTCCGGGAACGGTCGCAGGCCGCAGCCCCGCTACCGGGACAAGCCGTCCTCGGTGGCAGCGCTGGCTCAGGAGCACGGACGGCAGGCGTTCACCGAGGTGACCTGGCGTGAAGGCTCCCGCGGGCCGATGCACTCACGCTTTCTGGCGCTGCGGGTGCGGCCGGCCGGGGTGAGGGCCCGCCGTCTGGCCCAAGCCGCCGCCACTGCCGAGCACGGCCACTGGGACGGTGTCCTGCCCGAGGTGACGCTGCTGGTCGAATGGCCCCAGGACGCCGAAGCACCCACCGACTACTGGCTGTCCAACCTGCCCGCCGACACACCGATCACCGAACTGGTCCGCCTGTCCAAGATCCGCTGGCGCATCGAGCACGATTACCGGGAACTCAAGCACGGCCTCGGCCTGGACCACTTCGAGGGCCGCTCCTGGAACGGCTGGCACCACCACGTCACCCTGGTCACCGCCGCCCACGCCTTCCTCACCGAACAGCGCCTGTCCCCAAAAGCCGATACAGCGGACTCACCCTCTACCAGATCCTCGACGCCATCCAGGACCTGCTGAACTGCTGGACCGGCACCTGCACCACCTGCCACCGCCCGCTGCCCAGAACATCCACCACCAGCCAGAACCCAAGAGCCAGAGCAACCTAACGGAGCCCTACTAGGGCCCTTCTGATGCCCCAGGGCCCAGAACCCCGCGACCGAGCCCCCTTCGGCCGAGCCCCCTTCGGCACCGGCCCGTGCCCCTCCGACCTCCCAGGAGCAGCCGATGACCAGCAGCCCGACCTTCGATGAACTCGCCGACCGTGCGCTCGCCGCGCGCGACGCCGCCTACGGACAGGACGCCCTGATCAGCTGCGACCGCCTGGTGCGCATCTTCACCGCCGACGGCGTGGAGGTGCAGGCCCTGCAGGGCCTCGACCTCCTCGTGCGCAAGGGGGAGCTGCTGGCCCTGGTCGGCGCCTCCGGCAGCGGCAAGTCCACCCTCATGAACATCCTCGCGGGACTGGACAGACCGACCGCCGGAGCGACCCGGGTCGCGGACCACGACCTGGTCACGATGTCCGCCAAGGAACGGCTCGCCTATCGCCGCGGGACCGTCGGCTTCGTCCGGCAGCAGACCTCCGCCAATCTCCTGCCCTATCTCACCGCCGCGCAGAACGTCGCCCTGCCCCTGCAGTTGGCCCGTGCCCGGGGTGGACGCCGAGCCGTGGCCGAGCGCTCCCTGGAGCTTCTCGACCTGCTGGACGTCGTCGAGTGCCGCGACCGCCGGCCGCACGAGATGTCCGGCGGCCAGCAGCAGCGCGTCGCCCTCGCCGTCGCCCTCGCCAACGATCCGGCGGTCCTGCTCGCGGACGAGCCCACCGGCGAACTGGACTCCCACACCGCCGAACAGGTCTTCGCCGCGTTCCGCACCGCCAACGAGGAGCTGGGGACGACCATCGTGATCGTCACCCACGACCAGTCCGTCGCCGACGAGGTCCGCCGTACGGTCGCCATCCGGGACGGCCGCACGGCGACGGAGGTCCTGCGCCACAGCGAGGTCGACTCCGCCACCGGGCAGGAGAACCTGGTGGCCCGCGAGTACGCCATGCTCGACCGGGCCGGCCGCCTCCAGCTCCCCGCCGAGTACACCCGGGCCCTGGGGATGCGTGACCGGGTCGCCCTGGAACTGGAACCCGACCACATCGCCGTCCGCCCGGACGACGCCCGCAACGACAGTGACGGCGGCAACGGCAGTGACGCCCGGAACGGCAGTGACGGCCGGGGCTCGGCCGGGGAGCGGCCGGAGGGCTGAGGCGGGACCGGGTCAGGACTCGGTGATCTCGCCGTCCTTCAGCTCCAGCACACGATCGGCGAGGTCGAGGAGCGTCGTGTCGTGGGTGGCCACGAGCGCCGTGATCCGTTCGCTGCGGACGACGGCGCGCAGCAGTTCCATCACGGAGTGCCCGGTCTCCGCGTCCAGCTGACCGGTCGGCTCGTCGGCGATGAGGACGGAGGGGCTGTTGGCCAGGGCGCGGGCGATGGCGACCCGCTGGCGCTGCCCGCCCGACAACTCGCCCGGCCGCTGCGCCGCGTGGTCCGCGAGCCCCACCAGGGACAGCAGCAGTTCGACGCGCTCCCGCCGCTCGCGCGGGTCCGCCCCGCGCAACCGCAGGGGCACGCCGACGTTCTCGGCGGCCGTCAGGATCGGGATGAGTCCGAACGACTGGAAGACGAAGCCGATGCGCTCCCGGCGCAGGGCGAGGAGGGCGTCCTCGCCCTGGTCGCCGAGGTGCAGACCGTCGACGGTCACCCGCCCGCCGTCCGGTTCGTCCAGACCGCCGACGATGTTGAGCAGTGTGGTCTTGCCCGAGCCCGACCGTCCCTTCAGGGCGACGAGTTCCCCCCGGGGGACCTCGAAGGAGACGCCGCGCAGTGCGTGCACGGCGCCGGCGCCCCGGCCGTAGGACTTGTGTACATCCGCCACCCGCAGCATGGCCGCGGTCACCGCCTGGCCCATCGTGCCCCCGTATGCTCCGCCGATTCCGCAGCGCACCAGTGTCGCACCCGGTGCAACGCCCGGAAAAGCCCCCTGTGTTGGGGCGGCACCGCCACGCGGAGACCGCGTCCGCACGGGTCCGGCGGCGTCAGCCCAGACGGGGGATCTCGATCGCCGGGCAGCGGTCCATCACCATGTCCAGGCCCGCCTCGCGGGTGCGGCGGTAGGCCTCCTCGTCGATCACACCCAGCTGGAACCAGACCGCCTCGGCACCGATGCGGGCAGCCTCGTCGGCGACGGGACCGGCGAGGGCGCTGTTGACGAAGACGTCGACGACGTCCACGCGGAAGGGGATGTCGGAGAGGGAGGCGTACCCCTGCTCGCCGTGGACCGGCTCGGCCTTGGGGTGCACCGGGACGACGCGCTTGCCGTAGCGCTGGAGGACCTGCGCGACGCCGTACGCCGCCCGGTCGCGGTTGGTGGACAGGCCGACGACCGCCCAGGTGTCGCCGAGTTCCGTCAGGATCTTGCGGATCGTGGCGGGGTCGCCGTACATGTGCCGTCTCCTCTGTCCGTCCGTCCGTACGAGGCGCCCGGTGGCGGGGCCTGCCTGCGCCAACAGCGTGCGGTGTCCGGCGATTCCCGGCGCCGGGCCCCTCACGGGCGTCCATGAGTGCGTCCGTGAGTACGTTCACGGTGCCCTCACGGCGGCCGGTGGACCGGAAGGCCGTCCTCCGCACTGCGTCCGGCCGTTTCCGCGCCTACGCTCACCCCGTGCTGCGTATCACCGACGCCCGGACCGGCGAACCCGCCGAGATCCGCAGGGCGCTCATCCGGGTCCATGCCCATGCGCCGGGGGAGGACACCTCGGCCCTGCGGGTCCTGCTGGTCGCCGACGTCCTCGCCCGCGCCCTGGAGCTGGACGGAAGCCCCGTTCTCCTCGTCGCCGACCCGCCCGCCGAACTGCGACGCCGCGCCGACGACCTCGGCGTCCGGCCGAACGAGACCACCGCCACGAGGGGTGGAGAACGGGTGCTGCGCGTGACCGGCACGGGGGAGTGGGGGCCGGGGCGCGACGACCACGGTGACGGCGCAGGTGACCGTGGAGTGAGCGCCGTCGGCGCCGAGCGCGCCGACACCGACGTCACGGTCGAGGTGGCCCCGGTGCGGGGCACCGAGGCGCCGTCGGCGTCGGGCACCGTCCTCCGGCTCGCCCTGCTCACCCACCCCCGCCGGACGCCCGCGACCCTCGACGCCACCGCGCTCACCGAGGCCGCCGACACGCTCGACCACTGGCGCACGGCGGTGGCGGCGTGGGCGACGCGACCGTCACGGCCGGTTCCCGAGCCCGTACGCCACGCCCTGCGCGCCGCCTGGGAGGACGACCTGGACGTCCGCGCGGTGCTCGACGTACTGCGGGACGTGGAGGGCGCCCCGGACGTACCGGACGGGGCGCGGTTCGAGACGTACGCCTACGCGGACCGGCTCCTCGGGCTGGAGCTCACTCGTCAGATCGGAGCATCGGCATGAAGGCGCGCGCCGGAGCGGGCCCACTGCGCAGACTGATCGTCCTGCGGCACGCCAAGTCCGCCTGGCCGGTGGGCGTCCCCGACCACGAGCGGCCCCTGGCACCACGGGGCCGCCGCGACGCCCCCGCCGCCGGGCGGGCCCTCGCCGACGCGGACTGTCTGCCCGACCTGGCGGTGTGCTCCACGGCCGTACGGGCACGGCAGACCTGGGAGCTGGCCGCCGCGGAGTGGGGCACGCCACCGCCCGTACGGCACGACGCGCGGGTGTACGCGGCCGAGGTGCCCGAACTGCTGGAGGTGGTGCGCGAGATCCCCGACCGGGTGCGGACCCTGCTGCTCGTCGGCCACAACCCGGGTCTGGAGGAGCTCGTCCTCGACCTTGCCGGCGACGCCCTCGACGACGCGCTGGACGAGGTGCGCACCAAGTTCCCCACCTCGGCGATCGCCTTCCTCTCCTGGCACGGCCCGACCTGGTCCGCACTCGCCCCGGGCACGGCCCTGCTGACGGACCTGATCGTGGCCAGGGGCAGAAAGCAGACCAAGGGGGGCAAGCAGACCAGGGGGGCCAAGGGGTGAGGGTGTGACGGGCGCTCGCGCCCCGGCCCGCACCCCGTGCCGACCCGCTTCGGGCTGCGCATAGGCTGGCCGGATGCAGGACGAGTACCGCACCGTCGCCCGCGCGGGAGTGCACGAGACCGAGGTCAACCGGTCCCGTTTCCTGTGCGCGCTCGCCCCGGCGGCCACCGAGCAGGAGGCGCAGGAGTTCGTCGCGGCCGTCCGCAGGGAGCACGCCGACGCCTCGCACAACTGCTTCGCGTACGTCGTCGGCGCCGACGCGGCCGTCCAGAAGGCGAGCGACGACGGCGAGCCCGGCGGCACCGCCGGCGTCCCGATGCTCCAGATGCTGCTGCGACGGGACATGCGGTACGTCGTCGCCGTCGTCACCCGGTACTACGGCGGGGTCAAGCTGGGCGCGGGCGGACTCATCAGGGCGTACGGCGGCGCCGTCGGCGAGGCGCTCGACGCGCTCGGCACCCTCACGCGCCGGCGCTTCCGGCTGGCTACGGTGACCGTCGACCACCAGCGCGCCGGCAAGGTGCAGAACGACCTGCGCTCCACCGGGCGCCAGGTCCGTGACGTCCACTACGGCGAGGCCGTCACCATCGAGATCGGACTGCCCGACGCCGACGTGGACGCCTTCCGTGCCTGGCTCGCCGACACCACCGCGGGCACCGCCGGGTTCGAACTCGGTGGGGAGGCGTACGGGGACGCCTGAGCGCCGACCCGCTCCCGCTCCCGCTCCTCGTCCCGCCGGTCGCCGCACTTATCGGACTGGCGTTCTGAGCCCGTCGTGTGGCGGAGCCGAGCGGGGTCGCCGCCGCGTTCGCCGTCGCGGGCTCACCAGCGCGGACGCCCGTCGCGTCGGCTCGACACATCGATGTCCGGTTATCGCCGGTCCGCGTTAAATGTGTGGACTGCGAGCCTCCGCCGACGGGACACTTCCGACTTCTCAACTTCCGGGAGTGTGATGGGGACATCAGATACGCGAGGGTCGACGCCGGGCAGGAGCGCGGTCGTTCTGGCGCTGCGCCGCTACGGTCTGGAACTGCTGCGCCTACGACGACTGGCCCTGCCGGCTCTGCTGCTGCCGGCCCTGGGCAACATCGGCATCCGCTACGTCGCCCCCCTGCTGATCGCCAAGCTGGCGGGGCAGGCCGCCGACGAAGGGGGTCTCACCCTCGGTTCGGCGCTGCCGTACGTGGTGGCGTTCGGGGTGACGCTGCTGCTCGCCGAGGCCGTGTGGCGGGTCGGGCAGCACTGCCTGAACCGGGTGGACGCGCTCGGCATGGAACACCTCTACGTGAACGGCATGGACGAACTCCTCGCCAAGGACGCGGCGTTCTTCCACGACAACTTCGCCGGCTCCCTGACCAAGCGGGTGCTGAGCTTCGGCAAGCGCTTCGAGGACTTCGTCGACACGCTGACCTTCCGGATCGTGGGCAGTGTGGTCCCCCTGCTGTTCGGGGCCGTGGTGCTGTGGACCTACGAGCCGATGCTCGTCGTCGGCCTGTTGGCGATGATCGTGGTGACCGTGGTGGCGGCGACACCGCTGATCCGGCGCCGACAGCGGCTCGTCCACGACCGTGAGGCGGCGGTCGCCCGGGTCTCCGGCCATGTCGCCGACAGCCTCGTGAACATGGAGACCATCAGGGCGTTCGCGGCCGAGGCACGGGAGGCCGAGGAACACCGCGACCGTGTCGCGGACTCCCGGCGCCTGACCCTGCGGTCGTGGGACTACGCCAATCTGCGCGTCGACACCCTGATCGCGCCCATGTCCATCCTGACCAATGTGCTGGGTCTGGTGGTCGCCATCGCCCTCGGGGGCTCGGGCAGGGGAGTGGAGGAGGTCGTCGTCGCCTTCACCTACTTCTCCAACGCCACCCAGATCATGTTCGAGTTCAACCAGATCTACCGGCGTCTGGAGAACTCGATGACCGAGGCCGCGCAGTTCACCGAGCTGCTGCTGGATCCGCCCACCGTGGTCGACCCGACGGACCCCGAACCGCTCGCCCTCCGCGACACAGGCGTCCGCTTCGAGAAGGTGAGCTTCGCCCACGCGGGCGCGAAGCCGATCTTCCAGGGGCTCGACCTCGACGTGCCCGCGGGCGCGCGCATCGGACTGGTCGGCAGGTCCGGCGGCGGCAAGACCACACTGACCCGGCTCCTGCTGCGGATGTCGGACATCGACGACGGACGCATCCTCATCGGTGGGCAGGACATCAGCCGGCTGCGCCAGACCGATCTGCGCTCACTGATCGCCTACGTCCCGCAGGAACCCGCCATGTTCCACCGCAGTCTGCGGGACAACATCGCCTTCGCCCGGCCCGGCGCGAGCGACGAGGAGATCCACGCCGCGGCCGAGGCCGCGCACGTCACGGAGTTCGTCGGCCAACTCCCCGACGGCTTCGCCACCCTGGTGGGGGAGCGGGGGGTGAAGCTCTCCGGCGGCCAGCGCCAGCGCGTCGCCCTCGCCCGGGCCATCCTGCGCGACGCCCCCGTCCTGCTGCTCGACGAGGCGACCAGCGCGCTGGACTCGGAGAGCGAGATCCTCGTCCAGGACGCCCTGTGGCGGTTGATGGACGGCCGGACGGCCCTCGTGGTCGCCCACCGGCTGAGCACCGTCGCCGGCATGGACCGTCTCGTCGTCCTGGACCGGGGGAGCGTCGTCGAGCAGGGCTCCCACGAGGAACTGCTCGCTGCGAACGGTGCCTACGCCAAGCTGTGGCAGCACCAGTCGGGCGGCTTCCTCGGCGAGAACACCAAGCCGGACCTCACCGGACCGGTCCCGGAAGCCGGCCTCGACGGACTGCCCGCGCCGGCACCGGCGACGTGACCGAGTAACGCCGAGGGGGAGCCCCGCCCGCCCCCGGCGGGGCTCCGCGGCACGGCGCGGTCGCGGCACCGTGCGGCCGCGGGATCGCGGGAGCTCGGATCGAGGTCCGTGCGGGACCAGGTGCCGACAGGCGTTAGCGTGGTCGGTGCGAGAGCCGGGACCGGCTGGTCCGGCGCCGGGGCCACGGGTGAAAGAGGGGGACGTATGCAGGTCGGAGCAGTTTCTTGAGAATTCTGCACACATCCGACTGGCATCTCGGTCGGTCGTTCCACCGGGTGAACATGCTCGGCGCGCAGGCCGAGTTCATCGGCCGTCTGGTCGCGACCGTGCGGGAGCGCGAGGTCGACGCGGTGGTCGTGGCGGGGGACGTGTACGACCGGGCGGTGCCGCCGCTGGCCGCGGTCGAGCTCTTCGACGACGCCCTGCACCGCCTGGCCGAGCTGGACGTGCCCACCGTGATGATCTCCGGGAACCACGACTCGGCGCGGCGGCTCGGCGTCGCGGCGGGCCTCATCGGCCGGGCCGGCATCCATCTGCGGACATCGGCCTCGGCCGCCGGCACCCCCGTGACGCTGTCGGACGCCCACGGCGACGTCGCGTTCTACGGGCTGCCCTACCTCGAACCCGCGCTCGTGAAGGACGAGTTCGGGGTTGAGAAGGCCGGCCACGAAGCGGTGCTCGCCGCCGCCATGGACCGGGTCAGGGCCGACCTGGCCGCCCGGCCGGCGGGCACCCGTTCCGTCGTCCTGGCCCACGCCTTCGTCACTGGCGGCGAACCCAGCGACAGCGAGCGCGACATCTCCGTCGGCGGTGTCTCCGCCGTACCCGCCGGTGTCTTCGACGGCGTCGACTACGTGGCGCTGGGGCATCTGCACGGCAGTCAGACCCTCACCGAGCGCGTGCGCTACTCCGGTTCCCCGCTGCCGTACTCCTTCTCCGAGGCCGACCACCGCAAGAGCATGTGGCTGGTGGACCTCGGCGCCGACGGTTCGATCGACGCCGAGGGGATCGACTGCCCCGTGCCGCGCCCCCTCGCCCGGCTCCGGGGGCGGCTGGAGGACCTGCTCGCCGACCCGGACCTGGCCCGGCACGAGGAGGCGTGGGTCGAGGCCACCCTCACCGACCCCGTCCGGCCCGCCGAGCCCATGGCAAGGCTCTGCGAACGCTTCCCGCACACCCTCAGCCTCGTCTTCGCCCCCGAACGCGCCCCCGGCGACCCGGACGTCTCCTACGCCCGGCGCCTGGCCGGCCGGGACGACCAGCAGATCGCCGAGGACTTCGTGGCCCATGTCCGCGGTACCGGCCCCGACGCACACGAACGGACCGTGCTCAGGGACGCGTTCGACGCCGTACGGGCCGACGAGACGGTCCGGGAGGTCGCCCGATGAGGCTCCACCGGCTCGACATCACCGCCTTCGGCCCCTTCGGCGGCACCGAGTCCGTCGACTTCGACGAGCTCTCGGCCGCCGGACTGTTCCTGCTGCACGGCCCGACCGGCGCCGGCAAGACCTCGGTCCTGGACGCCGTCTGCTACGCGCTGTACGGCTCGGTGCCGGGGGCCCGGCAGAGCGGCCAGGGCATGAACCTGCGCAGCGACCACGCGGCACCCGCGGACCGCACCGAGGTCCGCCTCGAACTCACCGTCGCGGGACGCCGGTTGGAGGTCACGCGGCAGCCCCCGTGGGAGCGCCCCAAGAAACGCGGCACGGGCACCACCGTCGAGAAGGCGCAGAGCTGGCTGCGCGAGTACGACGCGGCCGCCGGCGCCTGGAAGGACCTCAGCCGCTCCCACCAGGAGATCGGCGAGGAGATCACCCAGCTCCTGGGGATGAGCCGGGAACAGTTCTGCCAGGTCGTGCTGTTGCCGCAGGGTGACTTCGCGCGGTTCCTGCGCGCCGACGCCGAGGCGCGCGGGCGGCTCCTCGGCCGTCTCTTCGACACCCACCACTTCGCGGCCGTCGAGAAGCGGCTCGCCGACCGCCGCCGGGAGACCGAGGCCAGGGTGCGCGAGGGCGACGAGGCACTGCTCGCCGACGCCCACCGGATGCAGCAGGCGGCGGGGGACGCCCCGGATCTGCCCGAGCTGTCCCCCGGGGACCCCGGTCTCGCCGACGCGGTCCTCGCCTGGGCCGCCGTGGCCCGCAGCACCGCCCGGGAACGGCTCACCATCGCCCACTGCGCGCGGGCGGCGGCGGAGTCGGCCCGGGCCGCGGCCGACCGCGTCCTGGACGACGTACGCGAAGTGGCGCGGTTGCAAAGGCGGTTCGCGGAGGCCCGGGAGCGCGCCGCGCGGTTGGAGGAGCGGGCGGACGCCCACCGGGAGGACCGGGCGCGGATGGAGCGCGCCCGCAAGGCGGAGGCCGTGGCCCCGGCACTGGAGTTGCGCGACGCGGCCGAGGCCGAGCACCGCAGGGCGCGAGGGGAGGAGGAGGCCGCGCGAGCGCGCCTGTCGGGGGAGTACGCCGACGCCGGTGCCGCCGGACTCGCCGCCGCCGCCCGCAGGGCCTCCGAGGAGCTGGGGGCGCTGGAGTCGGCCCGCCGTGCCGAGCGGCGACTCGCCGTACTCCGCACCGAACAGGCCGAGTTGGACAGCGAGGAGCGGGCGGACGAAGGCGTCCTGCAGGACGCCGAGGGCTGGCTCGCCGAGTGGGAGACCACCCGGGCCGGGCTGCGCGGCCGAATCGAGTCCGCGCAGGAGGCCGCCGCCCGCGCCGAACAGCTCGCCGTGCGGCGCGAACCCGCCGAGCGACGGCTCGCCGCCGCCCGTCAGCGCGACCAGCTCGGCCGCGACACCGACGCCGCCCAGGCGGAGGTGCTCCGGCTCACCGAGCGGGCGGGGCAGGCCCGCGCCCACTGGCTGGACCTGAAGGAACAGCGGTTGTCGGGGATCGCGGCGGAGCTGGCCGCCGAGCTCGTCGAGGGGCGGCCGTGCGCCGTCTGCGGCGGCACGGAGCACCCCGCGCCCGCCCGGAAGGTCGCGGGCCATGTGGACCGCGAGGCGGAGGAGCAGGCGCTCGCCGCCTTCCAGCGGGCCGATGAGGAGCGGGCTGGCGCGGAACGGCAACTGGGGCTAGCGCAAAGGGCGTTGGCCGCCGCGAGCGCCGAGGCGGGCGACGCGCCGACCGAGCGGCTCGCCGCGACGGCGGCGGAGCTGGAGCGGGAGCACACACAGGCCCGGCGGCTCGCCCTCGACCTGCACCCCGCGCAGGAGGCGCTGCTCCACGCCGAACAGGAACGCGACCGACGGGCCGCCGCACGACAGGAGGCGGCGGTCAGGGCCGCGTCCCGCGACACCCGGCGCGACACCCTGGAGCGGGAACGCGCCGCCCTGGAGGCCGAGTTGGCCGAGGCTCGGGGTGACGCCGAGAGCGTGGCCGAGCTGGCCGGCCGGCTGGAGGCGTGGGCCGCGAAGCTCGACGGGGCCGCCGAGGCCGCCCGGGCGGCCGACGACACCGCGCAGCGCCTGAAGGACGCCGACGCGCGCCTGGCGGACGCGGCGTTCCGCGCCGGGTTCGACACCCCGCGGGAGGCGGCCGCCGCCGTGCTCGACGACGCCGCCCACCGGGATCTCCAACACCGCCTAGACGCCTGGCAGTCGGAGGAGGCGGCCGTGCGGGCCGTGCTCGCGGAGGCGGAGACGGCCGCCGCGGCCCAGCAGCCGCCCGTCGATCTCGGGGCCACCGAGCGGGACGCCGAAGCCGCCGCCCGACGGCTCCAGCACACCGTCTCCGCGTGGGACGCCGCCGAGCGCAGCCGCGTCCAACTCGACGAGCTGTCCGCGCGGGCCACCGCCTCCGTGCGTCGGCTGGCACCGCTGCGCGAGGAGTACGACCGGGTCGCGCGGATGGCGGGGCTCGCGGCCGGCACCTCCGCCGACAACGAGCGCCGGATGCGGCTGGAGGCGTACGTCCTCGCCGCCCGGCTGGAACAGGTCGCGGCCGCCGCGACCGTACGGCTCCAGCGGATGTCCTCCGGCCGCTACACCCTCGTCCACTCCGACGACCGGGCCGGACGCGGGCGCAGCGGGCTCGGGCTGCACGTCGTCGACGCCTGGACGGGGCGGGAGCGGGACACGGCCACGCTCTCCGGTGGCGAGACCTTCTTCGCCTCCCTCGCGCTCGCCCTCGGTCTGGCCGACGTCGTCACCGACGAGGCGGGCGGCGTACGGCTCGACACCCTCTTCATCGACGAGGGGTTCGGCAGCCTCGACGACCAGACCCTCGACGAGGTCCTCGACGTCCTCGACGCGTTGCGCGAACGCGACCGCAGTGTCGGCATCGTCAGCCACGTCGCCGATCTGCGCAGGCGGATCCATGCCCAGCTGGAGGTCGTGAAGGAGCGGACGGGATCGGTCGTGCGGCAGCGAGGTCGGTGACCGGCGGCCGGGACGAGCCGTGCGGCAGCGGGGTCAGCGGCCGGCGGGCGCGACGGGCCGTGCGGCAGCGAGGTCGGTGGCGCCGCGAAGCGAGGTCACCGACCCAGCGGGCGGCGGGGCAGCGGTGAGGAGTAGACGACGCTCGTCGTCACCGACCCGAGTGCGCCGATCTTGCCCGACACCTCCTCCAGGTGGCGCATCGAACGGGCCGCGACCTTGATCACGAAGCAGTCGTCGCCCGTGACGTGGTGCGCCTCCAGGATCTCGGGCGTGACGGCCACCAGATCGTGGAACGGCTTGTAGTTCCCCGTCGGGTAGCGCAGGCGGACGAACGCAAGGATCGGCAGCCCCAGCCGCTCCGGGTCCACGACGGCCGCGTAGCCCTGGATCACACCCGCCTCCTCCAGGCGCCGCACCCGCTCGGTCACGGCGCTCGCCGACATCGACACGGCACGGGCGAGCTCGGCGAAGCTGGCCCGGCCCTCGCGCTGGAGGACCTCCAGGATGCGCCAGTCGGTGGCATCGGGCAGATACGGGGAGCTCGCGGGCATCCCCGATGAATAGCAGGGGAATCCCCGGCCGAACAAGGTCAGAGCCGTGGATCGCCCCTTCAGGGACAGTGATCGTCCGCCGTAGATTTCCGGTGAGGGGAACAAGGGCTTCCCCGAGGGAAGGCCAGCTCATGACCATCGCCACCGCGTCCGCCGCCAACGCCGTCCTGCGGGTCGCCCCCGCCGCCCCGGCCGAGGCCGCCGCGTACTTCCGGGCCAGTCTCGTCTTCCACGCCGACGTCTCCGACGTGGCCGCCGCGCTCGCCGCCGACGGCGACCCCGGCTTCGTGGTCCTCGACTCCCGCTCCACCGCGTCCTGGGACCAGGGCCACGTCCCGGGCGCGGTCCACCTCCCCACCGCTCTCATCCCCGAACAGGCCGAGCGGCTGCTCGACAAGTCCGTGCCCGTCGTCGCCTATTGCTGGGGCCCCGGCTGCAACGGCGCGACCCGCGCCGCCCTCGCCCTCGCCGAACTCGGCTTCCAGGTCAAGGAGATGCTCGGCGGGTTCGAGTACTGGGCGCGCGAGGGCCTCGCGTACGAGACCTGGGAGGGCGAGGGGCGACGCACGGCGGACCCGCTCACCGCGCCCGTGGACGCCGAGGACTGCGGCTGCTGACCCGGGGCTGCCGTCCGGTCGGTCGCCGGGTTCTTCACGCTCACCGGCACGCCCTCGCCGACCGTGACCGCGACCCGTTGCTGACAGTTTGTCAAGAGGTGGTCAGGGGTGGCGAGTTCGCATCGACGCCCGCCGTGTAGCTTCTGGGCATGGCTGGATACGCGGACGCGGCGGTGGTACCCGATGTGGTGCGGTGGGTGGAGTCGAGCGGAGGACCGCTCATCGCGATACCTGAGGCGGTGCTGCCGTTCTGGGCGGGCGCCGACGGTGACGAGACGTCCTCGGACTACGACCGGGTCTGCGAGGTCGACGGAGACGTCGGCCTGCTCCCCGTCGGCGACACCCGCGCCCTGGTCCTCGGCGACGAACCCGCGTCCACCGCGTATCTGCCCGAGCACGGCACCTTCGTCCGCTGGTACGCGGCCGACTCCGAGACCGAACTCCTCTCGGGCGTTCCGGCGGCCCTCGACAGCGCGGTCTGGGGGCCGGAGCTGAGCTGGCGGGTGCCGGGTCCGGTCGTCCTCCTGGACGCCGTCTGGCCCGGCAGGTCGCTGCCGGAGACCGACCACGCACGGGTGGAACTGGCTCCCGGCCACTACGGGGTCAGCGCCGCCCGGGTCTCGACGGGCCCGGAGACCTGGCTGGGCCTGGTCAGGGTGAGATCCCAGGCCGACGTCTGAGGGAACCGGCGTGACGGCCGGGCCCCGCCGTGGTGGGCGGCGGTGGGCCCGGCCGGACCGGATCACAGCCGGGACAGCTCGTCCACCAGGTCGTCCAGGCCCAGCGAACCCTGGGACAGCGCGGCCATGTGCCAGGACTTGGCGTCGAAGGCCTCGCCGTGGCGCCGCCTGGCGTTCTCCCGGCCCAGCAGCCAGGCCCGCTCGCCGAGCTTGTAGCCGATGGCCTGCCCCGGCATCGTCAGGTAGCGCGTCAGCTCGCTCTCCACGAAGTCCGCCGGCCGGCTGCTGTGGGCGCCGAAGAACTCCTGGGCCAGATCCACGGTCCAGCGCTCGCCCGGGTGGAAGGGCGAGTCCGCCGGGATCTCCAGCTCCAGGTGCATACCGATGTCGACGATCACCCGGGCCGCGCGCATCATCTGCGCGTCCAGATAGCCGAGCCGCTCCTCCGCGTCCTTGAGGAAGCCCAGTTCGTCCATGAGCCGCTCCGCGTACAGGGCCCAGCCCTCGGCGTTGGCGCTCACCCCGCCGATCGTGGCCTGGTAGCGGGACAGGTCGTCCTTGACGTACACCCACTGCGCGAGCTGGAGATGGTGACCGGGAACGCCCTCGTGGTACCAGGTGGAGACCAGGTCGTACACCGGGAAGCGGGTCGCCCCCATCGTCGGCAGCCAGGTGCGGCCCGGGCGGGAGAAGTCCTCGGTCGGGGCCGAGTAGTAGGGGGCCGCCGCGCCACCGGGCGGGGCGATGCAGGACTCGACCTTGCGCACCGGCTCGGCGAGGTCGAAGTGGGTGCCGTCCAGCGCCTCGATCGCCTCGTCCATCAACGACTGCAGCCAGGTGCGCACCTCGTCGACGCCCTCGATGTGCCGCCCGTGCTCGTCCAGGTGCGCGAGCGCCACCCAGGGCGTCTCGGCGCCGGGCAGGATCTTCGCGGCCTCCTCCTTCATCTCGCCGAGGAGACGGTGGAACTCGGCCCAGCCGTACGCGTACGCCTCGTCGAGGTCCAGGTCCGAACCCGTGAAGTAGCGGACCAGCCTGCCGTAGCGCTCCCGGCCGACCGTGTCCGGCGCCCCCTCCACCGCAGGGGCGTACACGTCGCGCATCCAGTCGCGCAGCTCCACCACGGCCCGGGTCGCCCCGCGCGCGGCCTCGTCCAGCTCGGCACGCAGTGACTCGGGCCCGGCCGCCGCGAAGTCCTCGAACCAGCCGCGCCCCGAACCGTCCGTGTCCGCCCACTCGGTGAGCTGGCCGATGAAGGTCGCGGTCGGGCGGGGACCCGCGTACAGCTTCCGCTCCAGGCCGAGTGCCAGGGACTCGCGATAGCCGGCGTAGGCCGTCGGCACCGCGCGCAGCCGCTCCGCGATCGCCGCCCAGTCCTCCTCGGTCTCCGCCGGGGTGATCGTGAACACCTCACGCACCTCGTGCGGGGGCGTGACCATATTGCCGACGGCGCGCAGCCCTTCCTCGGCCTCGTGCACGGCCAGCTCCGCCGTCAGCCGCTCGCGCAGCAGGCGCGCGCACCGGCGCTCGACGTCACTGTCCGCGCCCGGTCGCCGCTCCGCCTCGTCGAGGCGCGCGAGCGTCGTCCGGATCAGCTCCGCGCGGGCCTCCTGACCGGCCGGCGAGGTGTCCGGCAACTTGCCGGAACTCTCCTTCACACCCAGGTACGTACCGGTCACGGGGTCGAGGGCGATGAGGTCGTCGACGTACGCGTCGGCGACCTCACGGGGCAGGGGGCTCTTGGTGTCAGACATGCCGACAATCTTGGTACGGCCACGGGATCGGCGTCAGCTGCTCAACCCGCGCTTGAGCCTTACGTCGGCTGGATTCCGCTCAGGGCGTGATGCGGGTGACGCGTGTGAGGTGCTCCGGGGGCGGACGGTGTTCGCCGGCTCAGGGTGCGGGCCGGTCCGTGTCCGGAGGCAGCAGGGGCCCGCACTCCCACTGCTGGAAGATCAACCGGGTCTCCACCCGCGCCACCTCGCGCTGCGACGTGAACTCGTCGAGGACCAGGCGCTGCAGATCCGCCATGTCCGCGACCGCGACGTGCACGAGATAGTCGTCCGGCCCGGTGAGGTGATACACGGTCCGAGACTCCGGCAACGCCCGGATCCGCTCCACGAACGGTCCCACCAACTCCCGCCGGTGCGGCCTGACCTGCACCGACAGCAATGCCTCCAGCCCCCGCCCCAGCTTGGCCGGATCCAGTCGCAGCTGATGGCCGAGGATCACGCCCGCACGGCGCAGCCGTGTCACCCGGTCCAGACAGGTGGACGGCGCCACCCCGACCTGCGCCGCGAGGTCCCGGTACGTCGCCCGGGCGTCGTTCTGCAACAGCCGCAGCAGATGGAGGTCCACCGGATCGAGTACGACGGAATCGGCCATTGTTCGAACGTAACACGGTGCTCGCACCCCGGGACCCGGCCGATGTTCACTCTGACCTCCATGAACTCTGCGAGCACGCACGCGTACGACCCCGCACGCACCACGCCGAGAGCACTGGCCACCGAGGCCGTGCACGCCGGCCGCGACGACCTCGCGCGCCAGGGCCTGCACGCCCCGCCGATCGACCTGTCGACCACCTACCCCTCGTACGACAGCCGCGGTGAGGCCGCCCGCATCGACGCCTTCGCCGGTGACGGCGCCCAGCCGGAGGGCCCGCCGATCTACGGACGGCTCGGCAACCCGACGGTCGCCCGCTTCGAGACCGCCCTCGCCCGCCTCGAAGGCACCGAGAGCGCGGTCGCCTTCGCCAGCGGCATGGCCGCCCTCAGCGCCGTCCTCCTCGTCCGCGCCTCGATGGGCCTGCGCCACGTCGTCGCCGTTCGCCCCCTGTACGGCTGCAGCGACCATCTCCTCACCGCCGGGCTGCTGGGCACCGAGGTCACCTGGGTCGACCCGGCCGGCGTCGCGGACGCACTGCGCCCCGACACGGGCCTGGTCATGGTCGAGTCCCCGGCCAACCCGACGCTCGCCGAGATCGACCTGCGGGCCCTCGCGCACGCCTGCGGCTCGGTCCCGCTCCTCGCGGACAACACCTTCGCCACGCCCGTCCTGCAACGCCCCGTCGAACAGGGCGCCCGGCTCGTCCTGCACAGCGCGACCAAGTACCTCGGCGGGCACGGGGACGTGATGGCCGGGGTCGTGGCCTGCGACGAGGAGTTCGCCGGACGGCTCCGTCAGGTCCGCTTCGCCACCGGCGGCGTGCTGCACCCGCTCGCCGGCTACCTCCTGCTGCGGGGCCTGTCCACGCTCCCGGTCCGCGTCCGTGCGGCGTCCGCGACCGCCGCCGAACTCGTCCGCCGCCTCGCCGCCGACCCGCGCGTCGCCCGGGTCCACTACCCGAGCATCGGCGGCGCCATGATCGCCTTCGAGGTCCATGGCGACCCGCACGAGGTCATCGCCGCCGTCCGCCTCATCACCCCGGCGGTGAGCCTCGGCAGCGTGGACACGCTCATCCAGCACCCGGCCTCGATCAGCCACCGCATAGTGGAGGAGTCGGACCGCCGCGGCGCCGGGGTGAGCGACCGTCTCCTGCGTATGTCGGTGGGCCTGGAGGACACGGACGACCTGTGGGCGGACCTGGACCACGCGTTGGGGGAGACGGCCACCGGCCTCCCGAGAGAGTGGAGCAAGGACGAGGGGCCCGCGTTCTCGACGGGGCACGCCTAGGGGTGGGCGGGCGGGGTTCCGGGCAGGCCGACGGGGCCTGAGCCGAGTCAGGTGGCGTGGGCCGATTCAGGTGGCCAGGCGGGCCCGGTGGCCGCCCCCGAACCCCAGTGCCATGCAACCACCGCCCGGCAACCGCGCCCCGTCAGGGGCGCGGGAACTGCGCGACCAGCCCCCACTCACCCGCACCCGACCCACCCGCTCGGTCACCTCACCCGCTCGGTCACCCCACCCGCCGCCGCCCCTCCACCGCTTCGGAGATCCCTGCTTCGGGGACCCCCGCCTCGGACAGCCGCGCGGTGATCACCAGCGTCCCCTCCTCGATCTGGTAGTCGAGCGGCAGCTCAAGGCCCCGCATCGCCGCGACCATCCCCGTGTTGGACGCCTGCGTCACCACGTACACGTTCTCGCAGCCCGTCTCGGCCGCCATCTCCACCAGTCGGCGGAGCAGTTCACCGCCGATGCCCCGCCGCTGCCACTCGTCCTCGACGAGCAGCGCGATCTCGGTCTCGTCGCCGTCCCAGAGAAGGTGTCCCAGCCCGACGAGGCGCCCCGAGGCCGTCTGCACGGCGAGCGTCCGCCCGAAGCGCGGGCTGAGCAGGTGCTTGAGATAGCGGTCGGCATCCCCCACGGGCCCGTGGTACCGCATGGTCAGCGTGCGTGCGGAGCACCGCTCGTGCATCGCCTTCGCCGCCCGCAGGTCGCCGACGTCGGCGCGGCGCACCATGATGTCGTTGCCCTCCGGCAGGGTCAGCACGTCCTGGCTGCGCGGGATCCGGGGCCCCAGACGCGCGTCCAGCTCCACCAGCGCCCGCGCCCGCGCGAACTCGGTCGGTGTGAACGGCAGATACGGCCGCTCCACGGTGATCACCCCGCCTTCCGGAGCCCGCAGCCGCATCACCGTGTCCTCCAGGACGCCCTCGACCGGGACACCCTTCTGGGCCCGCCCCGAGCCGGGAGCGGTGGCGGGCAGCGAGCGGATCGTGCAGCGGCCGAGCAACTGCCGCAGGGCGAGCGGGAGTTCCGCCGCGTCCAGCGCCGTGCGGGTGGCCAGACCGAGGATCCGGGTCGGCGCGTCCACCAGGTCGTGGGCGTCACCGCGCTCGATCCAGGTCCCGGTGCCGCCAGACTCCGACACGGCGTGGCCGATCTCGGTGGCGGACAGTTCCTCGTGCGCCCTGAGCAGGAACTCGTCGACCGTGCCCTCGGCCAGCGGATGCGTCTGCAGGCTCAGGATGTCGACCCTGAGTTCCGCGAGCGCCGTGCACAGCGCGGCGAGCGAACCCGGCTCGTCCTTCACCGTCGTCCGCATACGCCACATCAACGTCGCGCCCGTGACCACCGGGGCGACCGTCTCCGACGGCCCGGCCTGCCGCCCCTCGGCGAGCGGCGGCCGGGCGTCGGTATCCTTCGGCGGCGGCGCGTGGCCGTGGCGCCGTTCCCACCAGCCGCGAACTCCGGCGAGGGCGGAGTGCAGCGGGTGGTGCATGGGGCGGCCGTGGCTCGCCTGCGTCACATCGGACATGTCCTGAGTCATGTGGCCACTGTGGACGAACGGTGTTGCGTGATCACGAACGCTTTGTGACTGACCGGTAAAAGCATCGTTCCGCACCTTTTGTTGCTTTTTCTATGACTGGTGCTGTCGGAACCGATGTCAACGGTGACCGGAGAAGTCAGACCAGCGCCGCACGCACCCGCCGCGACCGGTGAAGAACCGCGGGTGGTCCTCGACACCCGCCGGGGTCACGCCCCTGCAAAGATCGCGTCACGGGAAGACGGTAGGAGCCATCACTGGCAATCGCCCCTGACCTGCGGAGACACGGCGGTCAGGGGCTCATGTCCCCATGCCGACGGCTACTGCCCGACGAGGCCCGGCCGGAGCACCTTCGTGTAGAGCACGGTCCCGTCCTGCTCCCGCAGCCGGACCGTCAACTCCCCGCTGTGGCCGTCGATGTCGACCTCGCCGAAGAACTGGTAGCCGCCCGCCGGAGAGACGTTCGCCGTGGTCGGTGCCTTGACGAAGACCCGCTCGGGGCCGAAGGTGCCGTCCAGCGCGTTCGCCGGGAAGGCACCGGCGTTCAGCGGTCCGGAGACGAACTCCCAGAACGGCTCGAAGTCGGTGAAGGCGGCCCGCGAGGGCTGGTAGTGCTGCGCCGAGGTGTAGTGCACGTCCGCCGTCAGCCACACCGTGCCGGTGATCCGCCGATGCTTGACGAACCGCAGCAACTCGGCGATCTGCAGCTCCCGCCCCAGCGGAGCGCCCGGGTCGCCCTGCGCCACGGCCTCGATGTTCGGCTTGCCGTCCCCGGTGTCGGGCACGACCAGGCCGAGCGGCATGTCGGAGGCGATCACCTTCCACACCGCGCGCGATCGCGACAGCTCCCGCTTGAGCCACTCCAACTGCTCGACGCCGAGAATGCCCACCGGGTCGGTGGTCTGCGTACCGGGCGAGTTGGCGTCGCGGTACGTCCGCATGTCCAGCACGAACACGTCCAGCAGGGGACCGTGGCGCACCACCCGGTGCACACGGCCCTCCCGGGAGCCCGGCCGCAGCGTGGAGATCGGGAAGTACTCGCCGAACGCCCGCCGCGCCCGCGCCGCCAGCACGTCCACGCTCTTCTCGGTGTACCGCGCGTCGGTGAGGATCTCGCCCGGATACCAGTTGTTGGTGACCTCGTGGTCGTCCCACTGCACGAGCGCCGGGACCTGGGCGTTGAACCGCTTGAGGTTCTCGTCCAGCAGGTTGTAGCGGAAGTTGCCCCGGAACTCGGCGAGCGTCTCCGCGACCTTCGACTTCTCCTCGGTGGTGATGTTCCGCCAGGTGCCGCCGCCGGGGAGGGCCGCCGTCGCCGCGATCGGGCCGTCGGCGTAGATGGTGTCGCCGCTGAACAGGAAGAAGTCCGGGTCCAGCGCGCCCATCGCGTCGAAGATCCGGTAGCCGCCACGGTCGGGGTTGATGCCCCAGCCCTGTCCGGCCAGGTCGCCCGACCACACGAACCGCGCCCCGGAGCGGCGTTTCAGGGACGGCGTACGGAACGTACCGGTGACCGGTTCCCCGGTGCGGCGCGGGTCGTCCGGGTCGGCGAGCAGCACGCGATAGTGGATCTGCTCGCCCGAGGGCAGCCCGCGCAGCCGTGTCGTACCGGTGAAGTCCGTCCCGGCGCCCAGCAGCGGGCCGTGCCATCTGCGCGGGTTGCGGAACGACTCGGTGGCGGACGTCTCGACGATCATCCGCGCCGGACGGTCCGACCGCACCCACACCAGCCCGGAGTGCGCGGTCACGTCCCCGGCCTGCACACCCCAGCCGGCCCTCGGCCGCCCCGAGAGGGCCAGCGCGGGCGCCGAGCCGAGCGCGACGGAACCGGGCAGCGCCAGCGCCGCCGACGCGGCGAGCGAGCCGCGCAGCACGCTGCGGCGACCGGGCAGGGAACTCGGCGGACGGTGTGACATGAATGCGCCTCCAGCGACGGATCCGGCCAATGTGCACAGCCACAACTACGCGCACGCCGCAGCGCACACGGAAACGACAAGTGAACAACTGCGCGGGCTGAGGGGGGAAGCCGACACCGCGTGCCGCTCGGGGGTACCTGCACGTTGCCGGGTGCGGGTCCGGTGGGGGCTTCTCGCGCAGTTCCCCGCGCCCCTCAAGAAGCAGGGGCTGCGCCCCGTGCTTTTTGACGAAGGGCCGAAGGCTCCTTCAGGGGCGCGGGGAACTGCGCGACCAGCCCCCACCGGACGGACGCCTGGGGGTCGAAGGGGCGCAGCCCCTGGGTGGGGCACCTCCCGCCTCGAGCGAAGCCGAGAGTGGGGAGGCAAGGGTAGGGGCGGCGGGGGCGAGAACCCCATGGAGTCACCCCACCACGGCCGCCAACACCCGCACCCTCCCGAATCCGCCCGGGAGACAGATGCGCGTACCCCAGAACCAACCGCACCCGCCCATCCGGCACCCGCCCGTACTCCGCCAAGCCCCGCACCCCACCCCACCCGCCCGGGCCCGCTCCAGAAACCCTCGACCGCCCTGTACCGCTCCGGCAGCGCCACGATGACATGCAGCCCGGCGGCGATCCCGGACACCTCCGCCCCCGGAAAGTGCTCGGCGAGCGCCGCAACCAGCACGTCCCGCCGCTCCCGGTACGCCCGCTGACACCGCCGCAGCTGCCGGTCGTAGTCCCCCCGCTCCACGAACCGCGCGAACAGCGCCTGGTCGATGGTGGGATGCCCGAGATCCATGGTCCGCTTGCGCTCGACGACCTCCTCCGCCAGCCACGTCGGCACGAGCAGCCA
This sequence comes from Streptomyces sp. MNU76, assembly GCF_020982545.1. Taxonomy (GTDB): domain Bacteria; phylum Actinomycetota; class Actinomycetes; order Streptomycetales; family Streptomycetaceae; genus Streptomyces. Next base: position 148,694 of record NZ_JAJKLK010000031.1, read on the forward strand.
GCCGAGCCGCAGCCCCGGCGCGAGGGACTTGCTCACGGACCCCGTGTAGGCGACCCGGTCGGGGTCGAGGCCCTGCAGTGCCCCCACGGGGGCGCGGTCGTAGCGGAAGTCCCCGTCGTAGTCGTCCTCGACGACCAGCCCGTCCACCGCCCGCGCCCAGTCGAGCAGTTCGCCCCGCCGCCGCGCGGAGTACGCGATACCGGTCGGGAATTGGTGCGCCGGCGTCGTCACCACGGCCCGCACCCCCGCCTCCCGCAGCGGCCCGACCGCGAGCCCCTCGTCGTCCAGCGGCAGCGCCACGGTGGCGAGCCCGGTGGCCGCGTACAGCGTCCCGTGCTCGGGGCTCCCGGGGTCCTCGACGCCGACGACGCGTGTCCCGCGCGCGTGCAGCACGGCTCCGAGCAGCGTGCTGGCCTGGGCCACCCCGGAGACGACGACGATCCGCTCCGGGGCGGCGACCACGCCCCGCCGCCGGGTGAGCAGTTCGGCGAGCGCGACACGCAGCCGGGGCAGCCCGCGCGGATCCGGGTAACCCAGCTCGTGGTGCGGCAGCTCCGCGAGGACCCCACGCTGGGCCGCCGCCCACGCCGCCCGGGGGAACAGCGACAGGTCGGGCGTCCCGGGCACGAAGTCGGCGCGGGCGCCCGGCGGACGCGGAGCGAGGTCCCGCGCGCGGGGCGGCGCCGTCGTGCGCACGGCGGCGCCCACCCAGGTCCCGGCGCCCTGGCCACTGCGCAGGTACCCCTCCGCGACCAGCTGCTCGTACGCCTCCGTCACCAGTCCGCGCGAGACGCCGAGGTCGGCGGCCAGCTCCCGGCTCGCCGGCAGCCGCGTCCCCCGTGCGAGGCGCCCCGACCGGATCGCCTCCCTCAGCGCCGCCTGCAACGTGCGTCCACGCGCGCGTGCGGGCGCGTCCGCGACGGGCAGCAGCAACTCCCAGGCGGCGGCCCAGGGAGCGGACCCGGCGAGCGCGCCACGGCCGGAATTGGACCCCGATGACGTCATGGAAGTGGACCTTAGACCGGACCGCCGGGCTCCCTAGCGTCACGCCCATGAAGCCCACGCCCACCGCCCCGTCAACCACCCGGCCCCCTTCCGCGATCACCGGATCCCTCCTCGCCGCCCTTGCCTGCGTGCTCGTCGGCGGTTCGTTCACCGCCAACAGCGTCCTCGGCGACTACCCGTACGCGGGCGGCCAGTTCCTCCGCTACGGCCTCGCCTGTCTCCTGCTGCTCCCGCTGCTCGGCCGGGGCGGCACGGCACCCCTGCGCCGGCTCACCGCACGGCAGTGGGCACGGCTGGGGCTGCTCGCGGCGGTCGGCATGGTCGGCTTCAACATCGCCGTGCTCGCGGCCGAACGCTCGGCGGAACCGGCGGTACCGGGGGTCTTCGTGGGCTGTGCCCCGGTGGCCGTGGCGGTCCTCGTCCCGTTGACGGAGGGCCGCCGCCCCCGGCGGACGGTCCTGCACGGGGCGCTGCTGGTGGCGGCCGGCGCGTTCGCCGTCCAGGGCTGGGGCCGTACGGACGGAGTCGGCATCGGCTTCTCGTTGTGCGCGCTGGCGGGCGAGATCGGCTTCGCGGTGCTGGCGGTGCCGGTGCTGCGGCCGCTCGGCCCGCGGCTGCTGTCGGCGACCGTGTGCGCGGTGGCCGCGATCGAGTCGGCCGTCGTCGGCCTGGCCGTCGACGGCGGCGCGTGGCTGCGGCGCCCGGACGGTACGGAGTCCGCCGCGCTGCTGTGGCAGGCGGCGGTCGTCACGGTCGTCGGGTTCGTGTGCTGGTACATGGGCGTGCAGCGCATCGGCACCGAGCGCGCCACCCTCTTCTCCGGCCTCATCCCGGTGGCCGCCGCCTGCACGGCCCCCCTCGTCGGCACGGGCTCCTACGGTGCCGCGCAGGCCGTAGGCAGCGTGCTGGTGGGCGCCGGGGTCGCCCTGGGGTCCGGGGCGTCGACCCGCCGCCGGGCGGCGGGCCGACGGCCGGCCCGGTCAGCGGCTGCCGTCGAGGATGACGCGGGCGACCAGGGCGGGGTCGTCGTTCATCGGGCAGTGGCCGCAACCGGGCAGCCGCACCAGCCGGGCGCCCGGGATGACCCGCTTGGCGCGGACGCCCTGGCGGCGGACGAGCAACCAGTCCCGGGTGCCCCAGGCCACGGTGACGGGCAGACCGGGGACGTCGTCGGTGAACAGGACGCTGCCACCGGCCCGGAGGGTCTCGTCGAACCCGGTGGCCCCCGCCAGGGCGAGCGTCTCGGCGACCACCGCCTCGGGTGAACGGCGGCCCGGGCGGGCGTAGATGGTGCTCGTCAGGGCGGTGCGGCCGGCCGCCGACCGGGACAGCCGCTCGACCAGCGGGAGCGGCAGGCGCCGTGAGATGTGCCGCATGGTGAGCAGGACGCCGAACGCGTAACGCCGCTCGGTCTCGTTCCAGAACCCGGCCGGGGACAGGGCCGTGACGGACCGTACGAGCTTCTCGCGGCCCAGTTCCAGGGCGAGCAGACCGCCCAGGGAGTTGCCCGCCACATGGGGCCGGTCCAGGTCCAGCGCTTCGCAGAAGGCGCCGAAGACGGCGGTCGTCGTGGGCAGGTCGTAGGAGAGACCGTCCGGCAGCGCGGGGGAGGCGCCGAAGCCGGGCAGGTCGACGGTGATGACCTCGCGCTCGGCCGCCAGGATGTGCGTCACCGGGTCCCAGGCCTGCCGGTGGTGGCCGATGCCGTGCAGCAGGAGCAGCGGCTCACCGGTGCCCTCGCGGGTGTAGGAGACCGTCACGGGCCGTGGGCCGAGCGGGGAGGGGACCTGGAAGGAGACCGTGGCGGCGGACATGGTGCAGCTCCTCGTGTGGGCGGACGGACGGGCCGGCGTGCGGCGGTCGTAGACAGCTTGTCAGCAACTGCTACCGGCGGGTAGTCCCCGGCGGTAACCAGCCGCGCGCTTCACGGGAATCGCCTGGACACGGCCCCGCCCCTCGGGTTGGGATGGAACGGTGACCACCGACATCGCGATCGACGTCTTCGAAGAGCACCGTTCCGTCCTGATGGGAGTCGCCTACCGGATGCTCGGCCGGGTCGCCGACGCCGAGGACGTGGTCCAGGAGACCTGGCTGCGCTGGTCCGGCGCCGACCGCTCCGACGTGTGCGAACCGCGTGGCTACCTGGTCCGGATCACCACCCGGCTCGCCATCGACCGGCTGCGCCAGGTGCAGTCGCGCAACGAGGCGTACCCCGGCCCCTGGCTCCCGGAGCCCTACGTCACCGACTACGCGGCCACCGTCCCGGACACCGCAGAGCGGGCCGTCCTCGCCGACACCGTCTCCCTCGCGCTGCTGGTCGTCATGGAGTCCCTCTCGCCCCTGGAACGCGCCGTGTTCGTGCTCCGGGAGGCCTTCGGCTACCCGTACGCCGACATCGCGGCCATGATCGACCGCGCCGAGCCGGCCGTGCGCCGGCTCGCCGGGCGGGCCCGCCGGCACGTCGACGAGCGGCGCCCGCGCTACGAGGTCGACCCCGGCGAACGGCGCGCGCTGACGGAGGAGTTCCTCGCCGCCGCGGAGGACGGCGACCTCGACGGACTCATGGCGCTGCTGGCCCCCGACGTCCGCCTGGTGGGCGACGGCGACGGCGGCGGCATCGGCAAGGCCCCCGTGCGGGTCCTCGAAACCGCCGACAGGGTGGGCCGGTTCGTGCACGGCGCGGCCGGCAAGGGCCTGCTGGAAGCCTCGTTGCGGTTCATGGAGATCAACGGCGGTTTCGCCGTGGTCCTCGTCTCCGGCGGCGAGGTCGACAGCGTCTTCCAACTCGACGCCGCCGACGGGCTCGTCCAGTGCGTCTACATCGTGCGCAACCCGGAGAAGCTGCTCTCCGTGGCGGCCGTGAAGCCTTGATGAACGCTGTCGGACGGTCCGGCCTGTCGGATGCCCGAGGGTTCGATGATTGGTCTTGACCAAGGGTGGGGGCAGGCCTATGGTCGCAAGAAAGTGCAACAACCTTTAATAAACAAGGGCGCTAAAAACGCCGCCGGGCCACGGCGAAGCAGCGGAGGACAGGGTGGGGACCCAGCAGCTGGAATCGGTGCCGGAACCGAAGTACTGGCATCTGAAGACCGTGCTCAGTGAGGCATTGGACTCCGAGTTCTCGGTGGGGGAGATCCTGCCCAACGAACGTGACCTCGCGGCCCGCTTCGGCGTCGCCCGGGCCACCCTCCGCCAAGCGCTGGAGCAGCTCGAACTGGAGGGCCGGCTGCAGCGCCGTCGCGGCGTCGGCACCACCGTCGCGCCCCCGCGCGTGGGTGTCGCCGTCGGCACCGAGGAGCACGCGTGGCCGGGCACCGTCGGCGACGCCTGGCAGGCCGTGGACTGCTCGGCCTGCGCACCGCCCGCCGCGGTCGCCGACATCCTGGAGAGCGTCCACGGCGAGCAGGTGCACGTCGTACGCCGCTCCCGCGTGTCGCACGGTCAGCCCGTCGCCGCCGAACTGCTCTACGTCCCGGCGGACTCGGTACCCGCCCTCTCCGCCATAGACGCGCCCTCCGGCGCCGCACGCGCGCGTGCCGTCCTGCGCGAGCTGCAGCGCCTGGAGCTGGAGGGACAGGAGCGCTCGGTGGAGCTGGGCTCCGCCCGCGCGGACGACGCCAAGGAACTCGACCGGCTGCCGGGCGCGCCCGTCCTGGTCGTCACCACCCGCTTCTTCGCCGAGGGACGCACGGCGGCCGTCTCCCTGGCCACCTACCGTGCTGACACGTGCCGACTGACGTTCGGCGCCTCGGGCGGCGTCGAGATCCACCACGGGCCGGAGCGCCGCGCGTCCTGACGCCGCCGACAGCGTTGTCTCCCGCCGCGCGCCGCCACCACGCTCCACCACGACGAACCGCCGCGCCCCGGCTCCCGGGGCGCGGCGTTCTCGCGTTCGGCCGTGCTTCAGCGGCGGGCCGTCACCGTGCCCTCCACCGCGAAGAGCTGTTCCTCGACGTGGTCCAGGGCGAGCCGGAGCGCGCCCATGGCGACGGCCGCCTCGCCCAGCCGGGAGAGGGCGACGCGCGGCGGCCGCAGACAGTAGCGGGCCAGCTCGCGGTGCAGGGGGTCGAGGACGTCGTCGATGCCGGCCGCCCAGCCGCCGACGACGACCAGCTCGGGATCCAGGGCGAGGACGAGGGCCGTCACGTCGTGGACGAGCCGCTGTATGAAGCGGTCGACGGCCTCCCGGGCCCGCGGGTCGCCCTCGCGCGCGTGCTTGAAGACCTCGGCGACCGCCTGCTCGTCCAGCGGGTGCAGGGGCTCGCCCGTGGTCGACAGCAGTGCCTCGGGGGTGGCCTCCCGGCCCAACAGATGCAGCGCGCCGATCTCCCCGGCCGCGCCGCCGTACCCCCGGTGCAGCCGCCCGCCGATCAGCGAACCGGAGCCTGGGCTCAGTCCCGCCAGCACGAACACCACGTCGTCGGACTCGGTGGCGGCACCCTTCCAGTGCTCGGCGACGGCGGCCGCGTTGGCGTCGTTCTCGACCAGCACGGAGCATTTGAAGGAACGGCTCAGCCGCTCGCCCAGGTTCAGTCCCGTCCACTCCGGCAGGGCCGCGCACAGGCGTACGGCGCCGTCGGCCTCGATGACCCCCGGGCTGCCCACGCCGACCGCGCGCAGCGAACCACGCGACACACCTGACCTGCGCAGCAGCTCGGCGACGGTCGAGCGCAGCCGCTCCAGCCGGTCGTCCGCCGACGCGGACTCGGAGACCTCCTTGGACAGCGAGCCCAGCACCCGTCCGTCGAGGTCGGCGAGCAGCGCGGCCACCCGGTGCGAGCCGACGTCCAGTCCCAGCAGATGGCCGGCCTCGGCCCGGAACCGGTAGCGCCGCGCCGGGCGCCCCTGCCGCCGGGCGGCCCCCTCCTCGGCGGCCCGCTCGACCACCAGCCCGGCCTCGACCAACCCCTCCACGACGCCCTCGACCGTGGGCCGGGACAGCCCGGTGACCCTGGTGATCTCGGTCAGCGTCGCGTGATCCGTGGCCCGCAGCGCGTGCAGCACCACGGCCGAGTTGATTCTTCGAAGCAGAGAAGGATCCCCGCCGGTCAGTGGCCCCAACGCCCGTCCTCCCAGCTCGCGCCCGTGTCTGCCGGATCGTACTCGCCACGACGCACCCGGGCGAGTGTCCGCCGCCTCCGACCTGCGGGATCCCCGGCGGCCCCCGCACGACGGCCCGGCCCGGCCGCCATGACACCTGGCGCCGGAGCCCGGGCGCGGGACCCCCGGCACAGCCACCTGGCACCGTGCCAATTGTCAGTGGTGACCGCTTTACTGGACCGCATGAGCAGCATCGCCCACCACCTCGCCGTGATCGACCGGCTGTGCTCCGAGGAGTTCCCCGCGGAGCCCGGCCGGTCGGACGTCGGCACGGCCGGACCGGGGTACCACGTCGCCGAGTTACGGACGAGCGCCGACTTCTGGGAGGACGACGGCTCACGGCGCGAGGAGACCGAGGAACAGTACGAGGCGGAGCGGGACGCCCTGTCGGAGCTGCTCACCGCGCGCTGGGGCGCCCCGGCGGTGTTCAGCCTGTGGAGCGTCCTCGACCGGTCGATGGAAGGCGAGGACATACCCGAGCCATGGGCGGTGCTCAGCTCACACGTCCCCGACCTGCACCTCTGGCAGGTCGACGGACGCTGGGTCGCCCTCGGCGTCTCCCAGTGGGACAAGGAACTGCCGTTCCAACTCGTCGCGCTGATAACGGAGACGGACCCCCCGTGACCGCCCCGGCCGGTCAGCCCTCCGCCGCCACCCGCAGCCGGGCGAACTCCTCCGCCATCGTCGCCGCCGTCCAATGGGCGTTCAGGCCACTCGGGTTGGGCAGCACCCACACACGTGAGTCCCCGATCGTCCTCTCCTGCGGTCCGACGCCGGCCCTGCGGTCGCCGAAGGCGGCGCGGTACGCGGTCACCCCGACCACCGCGAGCCAACGCGGGCGCAGCCGCTGCACCTTGGCGGTCAGCAGTCGGCCGCCCTCCAGGTACTCGTCGGCCGTCAGCTCGTCGGCGCGTGCCGTGGCCCGGGCCACGACATTGGTGATGCCGAGACCGTACGACGGCAGCTCGCCCTGCTCGGACGGCTTCAGGAGCCGGGGCGTGAAGCCGGACAGGTGCAGCACGGGCCAGAAGCGGTTGCCGGGGCGGGCGAAGTGGTGGCCGGAGGCCGCCGTCATCAGCCCCGGGTTGATGCCGCAGAAAAGGACCCGGAGGCCGTCCGCGGTGACGTCCGGCACCAGCCGGTCGCGGGCGGCCTCCAGCTCGGCCTGGGTGTAGCGGGTCAGAGGATGGCTCCCGGCGTGTAGCCGGCGGCCTCCGGGCGCTGCTTGACGATCTCCTCGATCCGGCCGACGACGACGGCCACCTGGTCGGCGGCGGCGCCCGTGAAGGAGAGCTTGTCGGCCATGAGCGCGTCCAGCTGGGCCCGGTCCAGCGGAATGCGGTCGTCGGCGGCGAGCTTGTCGAGCAGTTCGTTGCGCTCGGCGCCCTGCTCGCGCATGGCCAGGGCGGAGGCGACGGCGTTCTCCTTGATGGCCTCGTGCGCGACCTCGCGGCCGACGCCCGCCCGGACGGCGCCCATCAGCACCTTGGTCGTGGCGAGGAAGGGGAGGTAGCGGTCCAGCTCACGCGCGACGACCGCCGGGAACGCGCCGAACTCGTCGAGGACGGTCAGGAAGGTCTCCAGCAGACCGTCCAGCGCGAAGAAGGCGTCCGGCAGCGCGACCCGGCGCACCACGGAGCAGGACACGTCGCCCTCGTTCCACTGGTCGCCGGCCAGCTCACCGGTCATCGAGGCGTAGCCGCGCAGGATGACCATGAGGCCGTTGACACGCTCGCAGGAGCGGGTGTTCATCTTGTGCGGCATGGCGGACGAGCCGACCTGGCCGGGCTTGAAGCCCTCGGTGACCAGCTCGTGCCCGGCCATCAGCCGGATCGTCTTGGCCAGTGAGGAGGGGGCCGCCGCCAGCTGCACCAGCGCGGTCACCACGTCGTAGTCCAGCGAGCGCGGGTAGACCTGGCCGACCGAGGTGAACGCCTGCGCGAAACCGAGGTGCCCGGCGATCCGGTCCTCCAGTTCCGCCAGCTTCGCGGCGTCCCCGCCCAGCAGGTCGAGCATGTCCTGGGCCGTGCCCACCGGGCCCTTGATGCCGCGCAGCGGGTACCGGCCGAGCAGTTCCTCGACCCGGCCGTACGCCACGAGCAGTTCGTCGGCGGCCGTCGCGAACCGCTTGCCGAGGGTGGTGGCCTGCGCGGCCACGTTGTGCGAGCGGCCGGCCATGACCAGCTCGCCGTACTCCCCGGCCAGCTTGCCGAGGCGCGCCAACACGGCCACCGTACGGTCGCGGACCAGCTCCAGGGAGAGCCTGATCTGCAGCTGCTCCACGTTCTCGGTGAGGTCGCGGGAGGTCATGCCCTTGTGCACGTGCTCGTGCCCGGCGAGGTCGTTGAACTCCTCGATCCGCGCCTTCACGTCGTGCCGCGTGACCTTCTCGCGCTCGGCGATGGAGGCCAGGTCGACGGTGTCGAGGACCCGCTCGTAGTCGGTGAGCGCCTCGTCCGGCACCTCGATGCCGAGGTCCTTCTGGGCCCGCAGCACGGCCAGCCAGAGCTGCCGCTCCAGCCTCACCTTCTGCTCGGGAGACCAGAGCGTGGCGAGCTCGGCGGAGGCGTAGCGTCCGGCGAGGACGTTCGGGATGCGGGGCTTGGCTGGCGCAGAAGTCACGTGTACGGAGTTTACCGGGCGTCCCTACAGGGTCCGCACCGTGCACGGACTGTAGGAACATACAGGTCAGAAGGGTTCGGTTCGAGCCGTCCCACCGGCGGACGGGAGTCCGCGTGGGCCTCAGCCCCGCGGCTCACGGGGCGCGGCCTCACCTCGTACCGTGTCGACCAGGGCCATGGGGTCGCCGGGCAGGTCGTCGCCGCGCCAGGCGACGTGACCATCGGGGCGGACCAGGACGAAGGAGCGTGCGTACAGCTTCGCGATCTCCGTGTCCTGTCCCTGGTGCACGGTCAGGGGTACGCCCCGCTCGGCGAACGCGCGCTCGATCGCCGGGAGGCCGTCGTGGTCCGCGAAGCGGAGCAGGACGAAGCCGTGGCCGAAGAGGTCGAGCGTGGAGGTCGTGGAGTCCCACCAGGCGTGCGCGGCACGGTACCCGGGCTCGCTGCCGGGCCGCCAGTCGGCGTCCGGCTGCCCCTGGCGGATCGGTGCGTCGGGGTCGTCGATGATCGCCGGGGAGCGGTAGCGCAGTCCGAAGTGGATCTGAGGGGCGTCGAACTCCCGACGCGCGCCGCTGTTCTCGAGTCGCCCCGCCATCACGGCGCGGGCCCGCTCGCCCTCGGGTCCGTCGAGGTGGATCTCCGGCGGGACCTCCCGTTTCATGGTGCGCCGCAGATTGTCGTGGGCCTCGTTCAGGCTCTCCTCGGCGATCGGTCGACGCTCGCTGTCGTAGGTGTCGAGGAGGTGCCGTCCCGCCCAGCCGTCCAGGGTGGCGGCGAGCTTCCAGCCGAGATCGGCGGCGTCGCCGATGCCGGTGTTGAGTCCGAAGCCGCCGGAGGGCGACAGGGTGTGCGCGGCGTCGCCGGCGAGGAAGACCCGTCCGGCCCGGTAGCGGTCGGCGACACGGTGGGTGAGATGCCATTCGCTGTCGCCGAGCAGCTCCACCGGGGTGTCGAGGGCCAGGGCGTCCTTGATCAGGGCCAGGGCGTCGGGTCGGGCGCCGGTGTCGTCGTCGGAGCCCACCACCAGGTTGTACAGGTCGCTGCCGTTCAGCGAGCGCATGGGGAAGCGCAGCGTGGACGACAGCATCAGGAAGTAGACCAGGGCGGCCCGCTCACCCAGGCGATCCTTGAGTTCGGGGGCGCGGAAGAGGACGTTGCGGAAGACCTGCGTACGGTGGCGGGCCGGTGCCTCGATGCCGCAGGCCCGGCGGATGGGCGAGGAGGCGCCGTCACAGGCGACCAGGAAGCGAGCCCGGACGGTGCCGGTGGTGCCGGTGGCGTGGTCGGTGAGGGTGGCCTCGACGTGGTCGTCGGTCTGGAGCACGCCGTCGACGGTCGTACGGAGTCGCAGGGGGCCGTCCGGGTGGGCGCCCACGGCCTCGATCAGCACCGGGTTGAGCCAGTGGGCGGGGCAGATCTGATCGGGCTCGGGGGTATGGACGAAGGCCGGGCGGTGCGCGGCCGTGCCCCGCCGGTAGCGGTAGATCTCGTGGCCGCCGACCTTGGTCACCCAGGCGATGTCCAAGGGATGGTCGGCGGGCCAGCCGGCGTTCCGGATCGTGTCCGCGGCGCCCCAGCGGCGGAAGAGTTCCATCGAGCGGGGGCCGATGGTGCTGACCTTGGGGTGCCGGACCTTGCCGTCACCGGCGTCGACGACCAGACAGTCGATGCCCCGGTACGTCAGATCCAGCGCCAGCGCCATCCCTACCGGGCCGCCGCCCACGATCAGCACATCGGTCCGCTCACCGGAATGCGTCATCTCGTTCCTGCCTCTCCTTGTGGGTCCGTGTCGCGGACGCGTGGGCTCGTGGCCCGGGGGACGGGCGCCGGGAGGGCAGGTGCCCCTGGGCCTCCCGGCGTTTCAGCGGGTCAGGGGCGCTCGGCGGTGACCAGGAGGCAACCGAAGTCATCGACGCCCGCCAGGTCGGAGGGCTTGAAGGAGTCGTCGCCGAAGTCGAAGTTGCCCTCGTCCATGGCCACGGGGCGCTCCTCGACGGCCGCGAGCCTGCCGATCTCGTCGGCGAGGCGCAGCGTGGTCTGCTCGGTGACGTCGACGATCTCGCGCAGCCGCAGCCCGGAGCGGTGCAGCAGCGCCACGTAGTCGTCGATGTCCGCCGTGGTCGACATCAGGTCGCGGCAGAACTTGTCGATGCCGGGGTGTCGTACCGCCTTGCGCGGGTGGCGCTCGAAGATGTCGGTGAGAACGATCCGGCCCCCGGGGCGCAGCACCCGGCACACCTCGGTGAACACCTGCTGCCGGTCGGGCATGTGGCAGATCGACTCCAGCGCCATCACGGCGTCGAACGAGGCGTCGGCGAAGGGCAGTTTCATCGCGTCACCATGCTGGAACACGGCACGGTCGGCGACCTCGGCCTCGGCGGCCAGCCGGTTGGCGGTCCTGATCTGCTCCTCGCTGATGCTGATGCCGGTGACCCGCGCCCCGGTGCGCGCCACGACCCTGAGGCCGGGCCCGCCCACCCCGCAGCCGAGGTCGAGGACGTGGGAAGTGGCGTACGCGTTCAGCCGTTCGATGAACACGTCGGTGAGGCGGTCCATCGCCTCCTCGATGGTGGCCTCGGAGCCCGGGGTGTCCCAGTAGCCGATGTGCACATTGGGGTTGAACGAGCCGTCGTTCATCGCGCTCAGCGTCAGCCGGTCGTACAGCTCACCGACGGCTTCCGGCACGGGCAGGGTCTGGGTGGAGTCGGTCATGGGAACGGCCTTTCGGATCGATCGACAGTGAGAACAGTGAGAAAGGGACAGTCGCCAGGAAGGGACGGTCGCCGGGGTGGTCAGGGGTGATGCGGAGCATCGGCCTCCGCCGTGCGCCGCGTCGGTGCGGGGCTACGCCACGGGCCTCGCCCGGAGGGCGAGTCCCCGCTCGATCTCCTGGCAGCGGGCGTAGTCCGGCAGCAGACCCTTCTCCTGGGCCTCGGCGAGGGTGACGGCCGCGCGGTCGCGTTCGGAGAGGATCGGTTCGAGGTCCGTGGGGATCGGCAGCCCGAGGGCCGGGTCCAGGACGGACAGGGAGAGTTCGTGCTCGGCGACATAGCTCTCGGAGAGCATGTACGACATGACGGTGTCGTCCTCCAGGGCCACGAAGGCATGGCCGACCCCGACGGGAAAATAGCCGGCCCGGTGATCCCGCTGGTCCATCAGCACCGCGTCCCAGCGGCCGAAGGTGGGCGAACCGACTCTGATGTCGACGACGATGTCCAGGGCCCGGCCCCGGGCGCAGTAGACGTACTTGGCGGTGCCGGGGGGCGCCGCCGTGTAGTGGACGCCGCGTACGACACCACGCCGGGACACGCTGTGGTTGGTCTGCGCCACGGGGAAGAGCGGGGCGCCGTGGGCCTCGGTGAACGCCGCCTCCTGGTACGGCGAGACGAACTTGCCCCTGTCGTCGGGGAAGACGCGGGGGGTGAACTCGACGGCTCCCTCGACGGTGAGCGGGCGTGCTTTCACTTCTGCTCCAGTGACTCGGCGAACGGCGGGGTACGGAAAGAGAGTTGACGGGCGGTCACAGGGTGGCGAGGACCTCGCGTACGGCCTGGATGACCTTGTCCTGGAGCTCGGGGGCGAGCGAGGGGTACATCGGCAGCGAGAAGATCTCGCCGGCCAGTGCCTCGGTGACCGGGAGCGAGCCCTTGGCGTAGCCGAGGTGGGCGAAGCCCGTCATCGTGTGGACCGGCCACGGATAGCTGATGTTGAGGTGGACGTCGTGGGCCTTGAGGCGCTCGATGATGGCGTCACGCCGGGGGTGGCGGACGACGTACACGTAGTAGACGTGCTCGTTGCCGGGGACCGTGCGCGGCAGGACGAGGTCGGTGTCGGCGAGGCCGTCGGCGTAGCGTTCGGCGACGGCGCGGCGGCCCTTGACGTAGGTGTCGAGGCGCCGGAGTTTGCGGCGGAGGATCTCGGCGTGGAGTTCGTCCAGGCGGCTGTTGTGGGCGGGGGTCTCCAGGGTGTAGTAGCGCTCGTCCATGCCGTAGTAGCGCAGGCGTCGCAGGCGTGCGGCCACGGACGCGTCGCCGGTGATCGTGGCGCCGCCGTCGCCGTACGCGCCGAGGACCTTGGTCGGGTAGAAGGAGAAGGCGGCGGCGTCACCGGTGGTGCCGGCCATGGTGTCGCCCTGCCGGGCGCCATGGGCCTGGGCGCAGTCCTCCAGGACGACCAGCCCGTGCCGGGCGGCGATCTCCTTCAGTGGCGCCATGTCGACGCACTGGCCGTACAGATGGACCGGGAGCAGACAGCGGGTGCGTTCGGTGACGGCCGCCTCGATCTGGCTCGTGTCCATGAGGAAGTCGTCCTCGCGGACGTCGACGAAGACGGGGGTGGCGCCGGTGGAGTCGATGGCGACGACGGTGGGGGCGGCGGTGTTGGACACCGTGATCACCTCGTCGCCGGGGCCGACACCGAGGGCCTGGAGACCGAGCTTGATCGCGTTCGTTCCGTTGTCGACACCCACGCAGTGGTCCACCCCGTGGTAGGCGGCGAACTCCTCCTCGAAGCCGCGCACACTCGCGCCGAGCACCAACTGGCCCGACTCGAAGACCGTTTCGACGGCGTCGAGGATGTCCGCCCGCTCGGCTCGGTACTCCGCCAGGTAGTCCCATACACGCGTGGTCATCGTCCAGCCTTTCCAGTGCTGCGGCGCACAGCCGTACGCCTGTGGTGAGTAGGGGTCGAGGGTGTCGCTGTCACCGGCTCCCGGTCCGCTCCCGGGCCAGGGCGGTGACGGTGCGGCGCACTGCCTCGGGCAGGGAGATACGGGGTTGCCAACCGGTGGCCGCCCGGAACGCGGAGGAGTCGAGGGTGACGCTGCGGAAGTCGGTCACGGGGGCGTGCGCGGGCGGTTCGACCGAGACCACGTCGACCGCGGGCCGCCCGAGGACTTCGGCCGTGGTGAGGGCGATCAGCCGGAAGACATCGCCGAGCGCGTCGCCCCGGCCGGCGCCGATCAGCCAATGGCCGCCCACGAGGGCGTCCGGGTGGTCGAGGGCGGCCGTGAACGCCGCCGCGACATCGTCGACATGGACCAGGTCGCGGCGCACGGTGCCGTCGTGCCACATGGTGAGCGTCTGCCCGTCGAGGGCCTTGCGCGCCATGGCCGACACGACGCCTCGGTCGCCGGTGCCGGACGCCGTGCTCTCGCCGAACACGGTGGGCAGGCGCAGGCCGATGCCGCGTACCCGGCCCTCGGCGGTGGCCTTGAGCAGGAGGTGTTCGGCTGTCAGTTTCTGCCGGTCGTAGGCGGTCTCGGGGCGGTCGGGTTCGCTGCCGTCGAGGGGCTCCCGGGGCGGCACCCCGACCTGCGAGGCTGCACCGGCGTACACCACCAGCGGGGGTGTGGCGTCGCCGGGCGCGGGCCGCAGTACGTCGACGAGGTCCCGCATGACGCCGACGTTGACGTGCTCGGCACCGGGGTCGGACTCCGCGGCCCGCCAGCCGCCCTCCCCCAGCAGCAGATGGATCACCGCGTCCGAACCCTGAACCGCCCCGGCCAGCGCGGCCCGGTCGGTGAGATCGGCGGTGACGACATCGGTCTCGGCCGCGCCGGGGGCGTGGGCGCAGGGCCGACGGGAGACGAGCCGGAGCCGGACGGGCCGGGACGCCAGCGCTCGGGTGACGGCCGACCCGACGAAACCCGAGGCACCGAGCACGGTGATCAGCGGTGTGTACCCCATGTCACTGTCCTCCTCGCGGCCGTGCGGCCGTCGCGTTGACGCAGGCCAGCAGCGTGCGGGCCTCGACGTTCAGGTAGTGGCCGTGCCGGGTGAGGGTCCTGAGCTGGCCCGGGGTGGCCCACGTGTAGCCGGGGGGCGGGGCGAGGGGGACGTCGTCGGCGTCGACCAGCAGATAGCGGCTCCTGGCGTTGAGGAAGCGTCCGCCCTCCTCGGAGTGGACGGCCTCGTAGCGGATGCGCTCGGGGCGGGCGTCGAGGACGGTGTCGAGGAACGGCGGGCGGTGCTCCGGGGTGAGATGGGCGTGGTTGCCGGGTGTGCACTGGACGGTCGGAGCCAGCTCGACGGTGTCCAGGAATCCGCCCTCGGCCCGGGCGTGGACCAGGACATGGGGTACGCCCTCGAACTCGCGCACCAGGAAGGCGCTGACCCCCAGGCCGACCGGCTCCAGCAACGGCTGGTCCCAGTCGACCACTTCGCGGTTGCCGGCCCGCACGGAGACGGCGACGACCTTGAAGTAGCGCCCGTCCTCGTGCTCGATCGACTCGACACCCTGCTTCCAGCCGCGCACGGAGGCGAGCGGGACGCGCTCCACGCGAATGTCGTGCCGGGAGCGCTCCCCGGTGAACCACGACAGGAGCTGGGCGTCGGACAGCAGCGCCCCGGGGGAGGTGTCCGGGTACTGCACGCACGACAGCACGGTCCTGGCGTTCATGTTGACCAGGTCGTCCTCGTGCAGCAGTTCGGCGATCTGGCCGAGGGTGAGCCAGCGGAAGTCGTCCAGTTCGGGAACGTCGTCGACGGTCTCCACGATCATGTTGCGATTGGACTTGCGGTAGAACCACGAGCCCTGTTCGGACTGGAGGACATCGACGAGGACCCGGTCGGGGGCAGGCCGGAGGAATTGGTCGATGAGCTTGACGTCCGTGCCCCGGTGCGCCCGTGTGTAGTTGCTGCGGGTGGCCTGCACGGTCGGGGAGAGCTGGAGCAGATTGGGATTGCCCGGCTCCATCTTGGCCTGCATCAGGAAGTGCAGCACTCCGTCGAACTCCTTGGCGAGAATGCCGAGGACGCCCACTTCGGGCTGGCGGACGACGGGCTGCTGCCACTCCTGGTACGGGCCGTCACCGAAGGGCCCGTCCGACTCGACGACATGCATGCCCTCGACGGTGAAGAACCGTCCGCTGCGGTGCACGAGATTGCCGGTGCCCTCCTCGAACCGCCACTGCCGCAGCTCCGCGAACGGTATCCGCGTCACCTCGAACACATGGGCACGGCGCCGCTCGGTCAGCCAGGCCCGCACCTCCTCGGTCCGCGACCGGGCTCCGCGGGCGGTCGCGGCGGACAGGGCGACACGGTCGGCCGTCGCACGGTCCTCACGCGGGCGTAGGGCGGCGGACGGCGGGCCGAGAGCAGAAGACATCACAGGTCTCCCCGTCCGGTCAGGACCGCTGCGCGGTGATCAGGACGTAGCCGGCGTGCGGATGCCCACCGAAGGTCTCCATCAGGTCGGCCGCAGCCTCCATCTGTTGCGCCGCCCCGGCGTCGAGAGCCCCGGCGAGACCCCGGAACGCGGCGGCGGCATGCCCGTAGCTGGCGCGGACCCGCTCACCGATGTCCGTCAGCTCCAGCAGTTCCCAGCCCGCCTCCGCCAGTCGCGCGTGATGCTCGGCGGGTGTGTTGATCCCGGCGATCTCGTACATCCGCAGCATCCCGTCGAGTACCGCCTCGTCGGCGCCGGTGAACGGCTGTCGCTGACACAGGTCGGCGACGACGAGCCGGCCGCCGGGGCGGACGACACGGTGGATCTCCCTGAGCGCGGGTGTCTGGTCGGGCAGATGCAGCAGCGACTCGATGGCGAAGGCGCCGTCGAAGGAGACGTCCTCGAAGGGGAGGTCCATGGCGTCCGCCAGCCGGAAGGAGACCCGGCCCCCGGCATCGGACTCCACCGCCCGCCCGGCCGCCTCGGCGACCTGCTGCTGGCTGACGGTGATGCCGGTGACCCGGACGTCGTGCGCTCCGGCGATCCTGAGAGCCGGGACGCCGATGCCGCAGCCCACGTCCAGCAGATGCCGGTCGGGGCGGAGTGCGAGGCGCTCGGCGACGAGATCGGTGAGCCGGTCGGTGGCCTCGGCGATCGGCACCTCGGGGTCGTCGTCCCAGTACCCCACGTGGATGTTGCCGCCCATCGCGGTGCTGGCGCCGGCGTCGGCGAACTGGTCGTACACCTCACCGACCGAGTCTGCGGTGGTGTCGGACTGCTGCGTCATGGCTGTGCCTTCCTGCTGGTGCGAGGTCGAGGGGTGGCCGGGGGCAAGGGGTGGCCGGGGGGTCATGCGGCGTCGGGCAGGTCGAGGAGGAGCCGCGTCGGGCCGTGGAAGACCATGTCGTCGGCGTACTCGACCTCGTGGGTGCCTCGGCCGAGGGCGGGGACGCCGTCCAGCAGGGCCCTCAGGCCGATCTCGGCCTCGGCGCGGGCCAGGGTCGCGCCGAGGCAGTAGTGGATTCCGAGGCCGAAGCCCACCTGCCGTTCGGCGGCGCGGTGGACGTCCAGCACATCGGGATCCGGGAAGCGCGCCGGGTCCCGGTTCGCCGAGCCCAGCAGGGCGACCACCCGGCTGCCGCGCGGGATGTCGTGGTCGCCGATCCGTATGTCCTCGTACGCCCAGCGCGTCACCGCCTGTACGGGCGGGTCGTACCGCATCAGCTCCTCGACGGCGGCCGGTGTCGACTCGGGTGTGGTGCGCAGCTCGTCGAGGACGTCGTGGTGGGCGCGCAGGGTGAGGACCGCCTTGGCGAGGAAGTTGGTGGTGGTCTCGTGGCCGGCGGTGAGCAGATGGACGCAGGTGCCGACGACGCCGTCCACGCTCAGCGGCGATCCGGTGTCCCGGGCGCGGACGAGGAGGGTGAGCAGATCGTCGCGGTCGTCGCCGCCGCGCCGGTCCACCTCGCGCCGGAAGTAGCGGGTGAACTCCTGGGCAGCCGCCTCGGCCCGTGCGTAGCCGCGGCCGTCGCGCGACCGGGTGGTGCTGGCCTCCTGGAGGGCCACCGCGTTGGCGCGCAGCCAGGTTTGGTCCTCCTCGGGGATGCCCAGCAGTTCGGAGATGACGAGGATGGGCAGGGGCGCCGCGAAGCCCTCCACGAGATCAGGCCGGCGCTGTGCTCGGAGCTGGTCCAGGAGTTCGCTCGCGAGTTCGGCGATGCGGGGGCGCAGGCCGGTGACGATCGAGGGGGAGAACTCGGTGGTGAGCAGGGAGCGCAGTTCGGTGTGGTGCGGCGGGTCGAGGAAGACCAGCCAGTTCTGGACGACGGTCCGCAGGGCGCGGTGCTCGGCCGGGATCGGGACGGGCGCGGTGTCGGTGCCGGTGTCGCCGGAGGCCACGCGGGCGTTGCGGCCGAGCCGCCGGTTGGACAGGACGCGGACCACGTCGTCGTAGGTGAACACGTAGTAGGTGTCCGGCCTTCCGGGGCCCGACGCCGTGCGATGGACCGGGGCGGCCTCCCGGTAGCGCCGGTAGACCGGGTAGGGGTGGGCGATGTCCTCCTTGTCCCAGCCCATGAGGTCGAACCGCGGCAGCGTCGCGGATGGCATGCGTCTCCTTCGGTCGGAAGTGCTCGGGCGCTAACGGCTCGGCGGGCGGAAGTGGTCGGCCCAGAAGGCGCTCATCTCCGCCACGCGTGGGGGGACGAGCGGATGCTTGGCGCACCGCGCCGCGAGGTCGTCGAGGCGGCGGGCGATACCGCGTCTGGCCACGTCCGGCCGGGAGACGGGCGCGGGCTGCTCGGGCAGTTCGAAGGAAGGTCCGGCGGTCATGCCCCGGCGCCCCGACGGCATGGTGACGAGCAGTTCCGCCAGCGGCCGCATCAGGCCCGTCATCATGTCGATCGCCCCGTTCATCAGATCCGACCGCCGCAGACTGGCGTCCGGGCACTCGCCGAAGTGCTGGGCCATCAGCTGCAACGCCATGAAGTAGGCGCGATCGAACAGCTCCATGACGGCGCGGGCGTCGGGGTCGGTGACCGTCTCCATCGCCGGGTTCCCGTGCCCGCGCGTGGGGTTCCGTACGACGGGGTAGGCCGGGTTCCAGCGTTCGCCTCCCGGCCGTCCGCCGATCGTCGGGGCGCCGCGCAGCAGGTCGGAGACGCGCAGGAACGCGTGGTAGTGGGACGTCTCCTCGGCGCGCGGGTCGAGGACGCCGCCCTCGCCCTGCTCGGTGATGACATCGATCGCGAACAGCGCGCTGGAGAGATCGTCGACTTCGAGCTGGTAGTCGGGGTGGCGCCGGTTGAGGGACTCGCGCAGGAAGAGATGGTGTTCGCCGCCTCCTCGGCCCCTGTCCACCAGGAAGAGGCCCGGGACGCTCTCCAGCCCTTCCCGGATGTCCGCGTACAGCTCGCTCAGCGAGGCGTACGGGTGCCGCTCGTCGTACGCGGCGGGGGGCGCCGGAGCGTCGCCGCGCCGTACCTCGTCGACGAGGTCCTCGGGCCGTTCGATCTGCACGAACCGCTCCACGCTGCCGGGCCCCAGGCGCTCCAGGGCGAAGTCCAGCGGGACGGCCAGCTGTTGGTTGACGGTGCCGAAGTCGATCCGGGGCGCGTGGAAGGGTTCGCCCACTGCCATGAGAATGTTGTTGACGAGGAGGAAGTGGATCATCTCCTCGCGGGCGATGGTCAGCAGCATGCTGCGGATGCCCTCGTCGAGGGTCTCCCCGCCGTCACCGCACGCGAGCCGCAGTTGCTCGGGCGTCCACAGGCCCCGGCGTACGTACTCCGCGCCGACGCCATGGGTGGGTACCGAGTAGGCGGCGTACAGGTACTGGAGCATGACGGCGAGTTCGATCGCGGCGGCGTCGCGCAGCACCTCGACGAGTCGAGCGCGTGTGGTGATCCTCCGGCCGCCGCGCGCGACGGCCGGCGTCGTCAGCAGTACCTCGTCGGGCTTCTGCTGGGCCCGCAGGAACGTCAGCAGGAGACGGGCCTTGGGTGCGGACAACTCCCGCGTGGGCGGCATGTAGTACGTCCTCGCCTTGTTGCGCGGGTCGCACATCTGCCAGATCAGCTTGGCGTACGTCTCCACCTTGCAGCGGTCCGCGAGGCTGAAGACCTCGGCCTTCATGAACGAGTGGACGTGCTCGTAGTAGGCGAAGACCTCCCGGTAGACCAGGTCGAAGGTGACCTCGTCCTCGCCGACACCGTCCAGCCGCCAGTCGTCGGGCAGCACCCGCACCGACAGGTGTCCGGCGCCGGGCCAGTAATCGAGCGTGTTGTCCTGGTCGTGGCCGAGGGCGGCGGAGCCCGGCGCGTCCGGGTCGCACGGCACGTCGTCCGGGCCGGTGGACAGCAGGACGCGGGCGGTACCGGCCGTCGCACCCCGCAGGGTCAGCCATCCCCGGCCGTCGTCGTCCGTGCTCAGGAGGCAACCGCTCGACCACGGCCCGTCGTCGTCCCGCCGTCCCGCGCGCGCCCGGACGATGTCCACGTCGGACGACCGGGCCTCCGGGGCGCTCGCGACCGGATCGCGGGGGAGCGCCCGGGGGTTGAAGAACTGCCGTACGCCGATCTCGTCGACGGCGGCCGGACGGCCCCGTACGAAGGACCGCACGAGCACCTCGACGTCGTGCTCCGCGTCGGCCGTGTCCCGGGGGTGCTCCAGGATGAGGGAGGCGTCGTCGACCTGGACGTTGATCTCCTTCTCGCGCAGATGGACGACCGGGCCGTCGGGTCCGGTGCCCACCAGGCGCAGTGCCTCGTGGGCGGCCTCGTGCGCGGGCATCTCGACAGGCACGGTGACCAGCCCGCCGGCCAGGGCGTACGCGTCCCCGAGATAGGCCTGCCGGGGCAGGCGGGCGACCAGTCGATCGGTGTGCGCCGTACGCAGTTCGAGGTCACCGAGGTCGAGCGGTGCGGCCTCGGGTCGGCCGTCGCCCGCCGTCCGGTCGGACGTGGGCAGCGCCGTGATCATGTTGAACGTGGCGTGGTCGTCCGCCAGTCGCACGGTCAGGTTGTGCGGACCACGGTCGGTGCGGTTGTGCGGCCCTTGGCGGGGCGTCAACAGCCGTCCCGCCGGGTAGGTCCGGATCTCGTGCGGGAGCCAGGGGGCGATGGTTCCGCGCAGCCGCAGGCGGCTCGGGCGGTCGGGGGCCTCGGGGGTGGCCCGGTGGCTGAGCGCGAACTGTACGACGAGACCGCCGACCCCCTCTGTGGCCACCGTGTCCCGCAGCCGCCGTACCGCCGGTGAGGTATCGGTCTCGTCGAACCAGGTCAGTTCGTCGTCCTCGGACGCCACGAACTGGTGGACCACGGACCGGCGCAGACGTTCGGCCAGCCAGTGCCCTTCGGCGTCCCCGAGGTCGCGCACATGACCGGGGTTGTGCCACCTCGGCGGTTGGAAGCCGTGGACGGTACCGGTCAGCATGTAGCCGACGTCGTGGGAACGCCCGTCGCGTCCGAACCCGAACTGTCCCACCATGAGGGTGGTGGTCCACTCGGAGGCCGGGTCGAGGTCGAAGACGCGGGCCCGGTTGACGGTGGTGGCGAGGTATTCGTTGTAGTGCCCCCACATGTCGACGCTCCGTCCCACCACGGGGTCGGCGGTGTCGAGTTCGCCCGCGCGGCACTCGACGCCGACGATCCGGGCGTCGACGGCGAAGTGTCCGTTGCCGGCGAAGTCCTCGCCCTTGGCCTCGGTGAAGGGCCCGTCGGGCGCCGGTCGGCCGGTCGTGTCGTAGCGGGGGCCGAGCCGGTCGAGGTGGTCGTGGTACTCGGCGGGCGGGCGGTGAGCCGGGAAGGGCCGGCCGTCGGCCGTGAGGGCCGTATTGGTGGCCAGGTCGACGAGGCCGCTGCGGGCGCCGGTGGGCAGGTGTGTGGTGGCCGTGCCGGCGAAGTGCAGCCGGGGCAGGTCGAAGACGCTCACGCCGACCGCTCCGAGCGGCTGAGGCGGGAGGCGGCGAAGACGCGGCTGGCGCGCGGCTCGTACCACTCGATCTCGTGCGCGGCGTCGATCGCGGACTCGATGGCACCCTCGATCCAGGCCGGCTTGGACGAGCAGTGCTCGCCGGCGAAGAACAGGCCCTTCTGCGGTCGTGCGCACTCACGGCGCTCGGCCTCGCGGAGGGCGGCTTCCTGGCCCCAGCGGACGGTGGCGGCGCCCCGGGACCATCGGTGGGCGCCCCAGGCCCGGCCCGCGACCGCGAGGACCATGCCGGGCCTGAGCAACTCGGGATGCATCACGCTGAGTTCCTTGGTGACGAGGGCGTCGCGCTCGGCCTCGTCCATCCGGGCCAGGGCCTCGGCGTCCGGGCCGATGGTGTAGCTGGCGAGGAGGACCGCGCCGAGGGCGGGGTCGCCCTCGGCGGGCGGGTAGTAGGTCTGCCGGACATGGCCGCCGGTGAAGGAGGCGCCCCCGCTGATGCCGTCCTTCTCCCAGAAGGGCTCTCGGCAGTGGAAGGCGATCTTCGTCGCCGGCCAGTACTTGGTCTGGTGGACGATGTCGATCTTGTCCTGGTCGAAGCCGGTGAGCCGCAACGTCCTCAGGACGGTGAACGGGATGGTGCACACCACGTAGTCGCACGTTCTGGTGACCGTCCTCAGGCCCTGTCGGACGGTCAGGGTCACGGTGTCGTCGTGTACGTCGATGCCGGTGACCTCCTGGCCCAGGGAGATCTTCCCCCGGATACGGGAGGCGAGTCGGCGGGGCAGTTCGTCCATGCCGTCCTTGAGCCGCACGATGCTGGAGCTGGTCTCGTCCAGCACGTCGTCGAGGAAGCGTTCGAGCCGGGGCGGGCAGGACGCCCGTACACGGGGATGATCGGCGAACAGGGCGTGCAGATCGATCCTGTTGCGGGCGGTGCCACAGCGATAGGGCGTCAGATCGATGTGGTCCACGAGATTCAGCAGTTCCACACCGATGTCGTTGTGCAGTCCGTCGTAGAACTGGCGTGGGGCGATGGCCCGGATACTGGCATCCAGCCAGGCACCGAACAACAGGGTGTCCTGGCGGTGGTGCGCGCTCGGCAGTCCGGTGGCGAATTCGTCGACCAGCGTGTCGTGTGCCTCGCGCACCCGGAGGTATCCGGCGGAACTCGGCAGGTAGGCGGCGTCGTCGGAGAACAGCGTCCGGAATTCCCGTACCTGGTTCTGCAGCCCGAGTTCGGCGATGTAGTGCATGGTCAGCCGGTGTCCGGCGGGGATACGCATGGCCCCCATCTCGGCGAACGGGCCGGGCTCACCGGCACCGGAGAAGCGGTGGGTGTGAATGCGGCCGCCTATCTCATCACTGCCTTCGAGGATCTGCACGTGATGTCCGAGGCGTTCCAGTTCATAGGCCGTCACCAGGCCGGCGATACCGGCGCCGATGACGGTGACCTGCTTCGGTCCGCCGACGGCGTCGTCCGGCCCGTCACTGTCCTGCAAGGGTGCCGTCACAGGTTTCCTCCAGTAGGCGAAGTCCGAGGCCGGGGCATGTCCTGGATGAACGCGGGGCCTTTCCTCATCCCGGGAAAGGGCGATGCGGGGAATGTGCTCCGGAGGCAATCCTTCGTCGTGCCCCTGCGCGTTCGCATCCCCCGGCGGACCTGCGCACGCATGGTTCGACGGGCCGTCGGCCCACGTGGTCGGCGCGGCAGGGCGGTGTCACCCTGCGCGAGTACGTGGGGTTTTGCCGTCGCCGCCGTTCCAGCCGCCGGGCGAGGCGATGCTGGCGTGCGTGTCAGGTCGACCCGGGCCCGCTGGGGCATCGGGCCGACCGGCGCGATCGGTGATCACGAGACCCCTCGCGGAGGCGACGTTGACGCGTGTTTTGATCGCTACCACCCCGGCACCGGGGCACGTCGTGAGCATGCTGGAGGTCGCATGCGAACTGGCCCGGCGCGGCCACGAGGTGCGGTGGTACACCGGACGGGCCTTCCAACAGCAGGTGGAGCGGGCCGGGGCGCACTTCGAACCCATGAGCCCCGAGCTCGACTTCAGCGGCAGAAGCCGCGAGGAGGCGTTCCCCGAGCACGCGGGGCTGAGCGGACCGGCGAACTTCAAGATCGGCGTCCGGGACATCTTCTACCGGACCGCGCCCCGCCAGATGGACGACCTGTCGAAGGTCCTCGAACGGTTCCCGGCCGACTGCATCCTCGCCGACGACATGTGCTACGGCGCCTGCTTCGTCGGCGAACGCACCGGTATCCCCGTGGCGTGGCTGGCCAACTCCGTCTACATCCTGGGCAGTCGGGACACCGCACCCCTGGGCCGGGGGCTCGGCCCCAGTTCGTCACCGCTGGGCCGGGTGCGCAACGCGCTGCTCCGGTTCGTCTCCGACCACGTGGTGATGCGGGACATGCGCCAGGAGGCGGACCGTGTCCGGGCCCTGGTCGGCCTGGATCGGCTGCGCTCCTCCGCCATGGAGAACATAGCCCGCCCGCCGGCCCTCTATCTGCTGGGTACCGTGCCGTCCTTCGAGTTTCCCCGCAGCGATCTGCTCCCCGGCACCCACTTCGTGGGCCCTCTCCTCGGACTGCCCCCGAAGCACTTCGACCCGCCCGCCTGGTGGGAGGACCTGGATGGCGACCGCCCGGTGGTGCTGATGACCCAGGGCACCACCGCCAACGACGTCGACGGGCTGCTCCGCCCGGCCGTACGGGCCCTGGCCGACCAGGAGGTCCTGGTCGTGGTCACCACCGGCAGCGACCTGGACGTCGAACGGCTCCGGCCGCTGCCGGCGAACGTGCGGCTGGAGCGGTTCATCCCCTACCACCATCTGCTGCCGCGGGTGGACGCCATGGTGACCAACGGCGGCTACAACGGCGTCAACGCGGCCCTCGCCCAAGGAGTCCCCCTGGTCGTCGTACCGGGGTCGGAGGAGAAGCCCGATGTGGCGGCGCGGGTGAAGTGGGCCGGTGCCGGTGTCGTCCTCGAACGGCGGCCCGTGTCCGAGGCCGACCTGCGTGACGCGGTGACCACCGTGCTGCACGACGGGAGCCACCGACGGCGGGCACGAGCACTGGCCGAGGAGCACCGGAGCGTCGACGCACCCCGACGAGCCGCCGATCTCATCGAGTCCATGGCCGATTCCCAAGGCCAGATCCCCACCGGAGGTATCACCCGTTGAACGCCCATACGAAGACGACCGACTCGACGGAACAGGCTGATCCGACCGATCCGACCGGCTTGTCGGAAGCCCCTCTGACCGACATGCCCGTGGATCCGGGTCCGTTCGACTGCATGCCGGAGCTGCTGGCCGCCGCGCGGGTGGCGCCGGTCGTGCGCATCCCCTACCTGGAGGAGCACGCCTGGGTGGTGTGCGACCCGGAGTTGGTGCGGACCGCGCTCACCCATCCCAAGATGGCCAAGGACATCACGTTGGTCCCCCAGTTCATGCGCAAGCCGGGCCTGATGGTGGGGTCGCAGCCGCCCCCGGAGTACGCCCGGGCCATGATCATGAGCGATGGCGAGGACCACGCCCGCATCCGGCGGGTGCACCAGCCGGTGCTGAGCCCGCGCAACACGGAACGGTGGGGCGAGCGGGTCGGTGTCAAGGTGGGCGGCTTCCTGGACGAGCTGGAGCAGTCGCGTTCCTCGGACTCCGCCGAGGTCGACGTGGTCACCGACTACACCCACCGAGTGCCGTTGGCCTTCATCTCCGAGATGCTCGGGCTGCCCCTGGAGGCCGAGCGGCGGCTGCGCAGCATCACCGACGTCATGCTGTACTCCTCCGACTACCCGGCCCGTCAGGAGGCGGTCGGCGCGCTGTTCGGGGCCGTGGAGAGCTGGGTGCAGAACCCCGCCCCGCTACGGGACGGCGTCATCACGGGCTTCCTCGCGGCCGCCGACGGGCCGGACAAGGTCACCGAGGGCGAGGTGATCGTCTGGACCGTCGGCATGATCATCACCGGATACGAGACGACGGGCAGCCTGATCTCCGCATCGCTGTACGAGGCGTTGCGGCGACCGCCCGAGGAGCGGCCGGGGAACGACGAGGAGATCAAGAGCTGGATCGAGGAGGCCCTGCGGGTGCACCCTCCGTTCCCGCATCCCACCTGGCGCTTCCCCACCGAGGACATCGAACTCGGCGGATATCTGATCCCGAAGGGTGCCCCCGTGCAGGTCAGCATCGCGGCGGCGAACCGGAAGCCGGGTGAGGGCGCCGACAGCTTCGAGGCGGCCCGGGGCGGCCACGGCCATCTCAGCTTCGGCCTCGGTACGCACTACTGCATCGGTGCCTCCCTGGTCCGGCTGGAGGCGCAGATCGCGGTACGGGAGTTCCTGCGCCGGTTCCCGAAGGCCCGGCTGAGCACCGGTTCCTCCGTCGAGTGGGAGTCGGAGTGGATGATCCGTCGACTGAGCGCCCTGCCCGCCGTGCTGAACTGACGGCCACGGCCGTACACCGACGTGCCCTGCCCCTCACCGTCGAGGGGCAGGGCACGTTCGTGTGCGACGGGGCGGAACGGAGGGGGGCGCGGTCGGCACCGGAGTGGGCAGTCGGAGGCGATCGCGGGCGCACCGGCGTACCAGGTGGTGACACGCCGTCTCCCGCGCGCTGTTGCCGCCTCCGCGAGCGCCTCCGTCCCCTGGGGAAGCGCCAGGATGCCACTCGGGCGGGCGGGAGGGGCGAGTCGGTCCTGAGTCCACGTGGTCGCGTGGGCTGCGGGTGCGGCGTTGCGCGGGAACGTCGCCCCGGCACCGGCAAACCCACCCGTGGAGGCCGCCTCCGGGGGATGTGCGGCTCTCCGGCGTTCACCAGCATGGATCACGTATCCGGTCCTTCCACGGACAGTTGGGGAGATGATGGCTCCTAGCTTTGAGGCCGAACCGCAGGGACATCCCTGTGCGGCGGACGTACTGCGGAGGCGTCGATGAAGGCGCTCGTGCTCGCCGGCGGCTCCGGCTCCCGGCTGCGGCCGATCACGCACACCTCGGCGAAACAACTCGTGCCCGTCGCCAACAAGCCGGTGCTGTTCTACGGACTTGAGTCGATCGCCGAGGCGGGCATCCGGGAGGTCGGCATCGTGGTCGGCGACACGGCAGCCGAGATCGAGGCCGCGGTCGGCGACGGTTCCCGGTTCGGCTTGGACGTCACCTACCTGCCTCAGGAGGCACCGCTGGGTCTCGCCCACGCCGTGGCGATCGCGCGGGACTATCTCGGCGACGACGACTTCGTGATGTACCTCGGTGACAACTTCGTCGTCGGCGGTATCGGCGCTCTCCTGGACCGTTTTCGGGTGAGCCGACCGGACGCCCAGATCCTGCTGACCCGGGTGTCGGACCCGCGCGCGTTCGGCGTGGTCGAACTGGATGCCGACGGCCGGGTGATCGGTCTGGAGGAGAAGCCGGAGCACCCCAGGAGCGATCTCGCGCTGGTCGGCGTCTACATGTTCAGCGCCCGCGTCCACGACGCCGTCAGCGGCCTCAAACCCTCCTGGCGGGGCGAGCTGGAGATCACCGATGCCATCCAGGAACTGATCGACTCGGACTGCAGGGTGGAGTCGACCCTCGTGTCCGGTTACTGGAAGGACACCGGCAACGTCGCCGACATGCTGGAGGTCAATCGCCTCGTCCTGGACGGTGTCGAGGCCGACTGCTCGGGAGTGGTCGACTCCAGCGAACTGGTCGGTCGGGTGGTGATCGAGGAGGGCGCGACCGTCACCGGTTCCCGCATCGTCGGCCCGGTGGTGGTGGCCGCCGGATCCCGCATCCAGGACTCCTACATCGGCCCGTTCACCTCGATCGACAGCGGCTGCTCGGTCATCGACAGCGAGGTCGAGTACTCGATCGTGCTGCGCGGGGCGTCCATCGTCGGCGTGCGCCGCGTCGAACGCTCTCTCATCGGACGCGAGGTCGAGGTGACGTCGACGCCCCGCATCCTGCGCTCCCATCGTCTCGTCCTCGGCGACCACAGCAAGGTGCAGGTGACCTCATGAAGATCCTTGTCACGGGAGGCGCCGGCTTCATCGGCTCCCACTTCGTACGCTCCTACGCCGACGAGGACGAAATGACCGTGCTCGACAAACTCACCTATGCCGGCAATCCGGCCAACCTGGAGCCTGTCGAGGGCCGCTTCACCTTCGTCCACGGCGACATCGGGGACGCCGGTCTCGTCGCCGACGTGGTTCCCGGCCACGACCTCGTCGTCAACTTCGCGGCCGAGTCCCATGTCGACCGGTCGATAGCCGACGCCGACGAGTTCGTCCACAGCAACGTGCTCGGCGTGCAGACCCTGATGCGGGCCTGCCTCGACGCCGGCACCCCACGCGTCGTCCATGTGTCCACCGACGAGGTGTACGGCAGCATCGACACCGGCTCCTGGGACGAGACGGCCCCGTTGAACCCCAACTCCCCCTACGCGGCGGCCAAGGCAGGCGGCGATCTGATCGCCCTGGCCCACGCCCGCACGCACGGCCTCCCGGTGAGCATCACGCGCTGCGGCAACAACTACGGCCCGTACCAGTACCCCGAGAAGGTCATCCCTCTCTTCGTGACCAACCTCCTGGACGGCCTGACCGTCCCGCTCTACGGCGACGGCGGCAACGTACGCGATTGGATCCACGTCGACGACCACTGTCGAGCGATCCGCCTGGTGGCCGAGCGGGGCGAACCGGGCGAGGTCTACCACATAGCCGGAACGGCCGAGCTGACGAACACGGACCTCACGACCCGCCTCCTGAACGCCCTCGACGCCGACTGGCGAAGCGTCGAACAGGTGCGGGACCGCAAGGCCCACGACCGCCGCTACTCCCTGACCGATGCCAAGCTGCGGGAGCTGGGCCACAGGTCGCGGATCCCCTTCGAGGAGGGCCTCATCGAAACGATCGAGTGGTACACCGACAACCGCGCTTGGTGGGAACCCCTGAAGAGGCGCACCCCGCCCTCACGCCCTCAACCGGATCAGCGCGGTGCGCGACCGAATTCCCAACTTCCGGTAGATCTGCCGCAGATGAAACCCGACCGTGTGCGGTGAGATGAACAGATGCCGGGCGGCCTGCTGATTGGTGAGCCCTCCGGCCACCAGCTCGGCCACCTTCCGCTCGGTCTTGGTCAGGCTCTCCCACCCGGACACCGGCCGTTTCGCATGCGTCCAGTGCCGCCGCCGTACACCCAAGCCTCGCAGCCGCGCCCGCACCCGGGCGGCGTCCCGCTCCCCGCCGAGCGCGCCGAAGGCACTCATCGCCCTGTCGAACTCACTGATGGCGGCCTCGTGCTCCCCGCGGTCGAGGAGCAGCCCGGCGTGGTCCTCGGCCGCGGTCGCCTGCGCCCAGGGATTGCGGTGCAGCCGCCCGGCCCGGTCGAGTGCCTCGGCGTCCCCTTCGGCGAGCGCCCGGGCATGCATGGCCATGGCCACCACCGAGGGCACGCACTGGTTGCGTCCACGGAGGTGCTCCGTCGCCTCGATCACCGCCGAGACGAGGTCGGGCCGCTCGGCCGCGAGAGCGCACCGGACCCACCAGGCGGCCGCGGTCGGATCCTCCAGGACGACCTCGCGGAGCGCACCGTTCTGTGCCCCGATCTCGGCCAGCATCTCCGTCGCGGCCTGCTGGTCGGCCTGCGCCTCGGCCAGTTGCGCGTTGAGCAGCAGCCGCGCGCCCCACCAGGGGCTGGAGGCGTGCTGGGGGAAGTCCTTCTCCAGGGTCGTGATGTGCTCCTCGGCCTGGGTGAGCGCTCCTCGGCGCAGGGCCACGGAGGCGAGAACCAGCCATGCCTGGGGGGCGAGCATCGGTACATAGGGACCGTCGGTGCCGACCCCGAGCTTGGCGTCGTCCTCTGCCTCGTCCAACCGGCCCTGTGCGAGGTTCAGTTGGGCGCGGAGCACGGCGGGCACCGCGGTGGTCAGCGTGCCGTGTTTCGAGGCGATGGCGGCGGAGCTCCGGATGACGGCCGCCGCCTGCTCGTACTCGTCGGTCCTCGCGAGGGTGAAGGTCAGGAACCAGCGGGGGTCGAGGATCGGCGCCTCGTCGTCGGCGCGGTCGAGGGCGACCGCCCTGCGCAGGGTGGCCACGGCCTCGCCGACGTCGCCGGCACGCCACTGGCCGAAGGCTTGGAAGGTCATCGCGCCGACCTGCACGGCGCCGGTGTGGCGGTCGGGTGCGCCGAGGATCTGGTGTGCGCGCTGGACGGCGGTGACGTCGCCGGTGAGGTAGGAGGAGGCGAGGTGGGCGACGATCGCCTCGCGGTGCTGGGACCCGCCGTGCTGCAGCGCGAGCGCGTCGCCTGCCGCTCGGCGGGCGAGTGGGGCGTTGCCGAGGAGCAGCAGTGCGGTCGACATCGAGGCCCGCAACGCGGCGACGTCCTCGACGAGCTCCGGCGGCAGGGGGGCGCCGAGGCGGGCTGTCTCGTCGACGGTGTCCTTGGCCAGGGCGATCGCGTGGTCCAGTCGGCCGGCTCTGGTGAGCGCTTCGACGGCGGTCCGTGCCAGTCGCACGCGTTCGGGGGTGCCGGGGTCCAGGAGCTCCATGGAGCGGGTGGCCAGCGAGGCGGCTGTGGAGGGGTCGGCGAGCAGGAGTTTGCGGGAGCCCTCGGCGATGATGCGTAGTTCGTCCGTGTTGCCGGGTTGGGTGACGTGGACCAGTTGGAGGGCGGCGCGCTCGACGCCCTCGGGGCGCGGCAGCAGGATCTTCGCGGCCTGCCGGCGCAGCAGGGCGAGCACCGGGGGCGGTACGGAGTCGAGCAGGACCCGCCAGATCGGCTCGGTGCGGAAGGCGAGGTCGCGTTCGCCGCAGACGAGCAGGCCCCGGTCGACGGCCTCGTCCACGGCCGCGAGCAGACCGACGGGTGCTTCGCCGAGCAGGGCCGACAGGTCTTCCGGTGCGAACGGTGATCCGAGGACGGCGGCCAGTCTGAGCGCCTTCAGGGTGGGGTCCGACAGTGTCCTGAGGTCTTGCTGGACGGTCGCGGAGAAGCGTTTCGGCACGGGAGCGGGCACCGGGATGCCCCACCCGGCCGAGGGGCCGCCGGGTGGGGCGGGCTGTAATCGGGAGGTGCCGTCGATCAGGCACAGGTCGTCGTCCTCCGCCAGGCCGCGAATCAGCTCGATCACCGAGCGCGGGGTGGCGTTGACGCTCTCCGCGAGGGCGAGGAGAGCCGGGTCGGGGGTGGCTCCCGTGTGGTCGGCGACCAGTCGTGCCAGCGCGTCGCCCTCGATCGGTCCCAGCTCCCGCACGTGTTCCACCGGGAGGCTGGTGCGGAGTCCGGCGAGAGAGGTCCGCAGGTGTTCCCGGGGTGGGGCGTCGCGTCCCGTGGTGAAGGTGAGCAGCCAGAGGATCGGGCGTCCTCTGAGTGCCACGATGAGGTCGTTCAGCGTCGTCAGTGCGGGGAGGCCCGCGAGATGCAGATCGTCGATGACGACGGTGGTGCGGGTGCTCCCGGCGCCGGGGAGCCGTGCCCGTGCCGCCTCGATGACGGCCCCGGGGGTGGAGTCGGGCCCGGCCGGGGCGGCGCCCAGCACCATGAAGCCGTCACCTTCGGCGAGCGAGGCCGCTTCCCTGAGAAGGCGGGTCTTGCCCGCGCCGGGAACCGCCCCCATCACCAGCACCGTGCTCCGCCCGGTGCTCGCCACGGCGCGCAGCTGGGCGATCGTCTGGGCCAGCTGGTCTTCCCTGCCGTGAACTGCTCCCCGGGAAATGGGCTGTGTGTGAACTACGTTGAGAACCGGATTCTCGCACTTCGCCATTGCCGACCGTGAACAGCTGTGCATTTTCTCCCTCATCGACCAGAACTTCGCCGTCCGATTTTCATATCCGATCACAGTGCTCGCCCGAAGGGCAAGACCGCCCAAAGGCTCCCTCCTTGCTGCACTGGCGGCGTCCGGAATCGTTTGGATACCGCTGGGAAGAATACTCGGCGGAAATGAGCACGGAGATGGCCGGAAGTGATTCATTTCCGGTGGATGTCCATCCCGTGTCGGCTCCCCGGACCCCGACGGCGCGGACCTGCGATTGTCCGGAACGCACCGGCAACCTGTCGTGAACGTGCAGGTAACAGGCCGATGTGCGGCAGACGTACAACACCATCATCCATGGCGCGCACGGTATGCGCGCGCGTGCCGACGTCCTGCTCCGGCTCGACCACTTTCAGTTCCTGACCGGTTCGGCCTTTGTGACCGGAGGAGAAACCGCGACGTGGAAATCGATCCGCAGCTTTTCAGGCAGCGGGCCGACCGTCACCCGGCGCGACCCCGCACGCGCCGCAACGACTCGGCCACCGGGCCACCATCGACCCCATGGAGGCCACCGGATGAGCCAACCGGAACGAAACCCGGCGGGAACGGCCCCGCCGAGATCATCGTC
The DNA here is from genome assembly GCF_020982545.1 of Streptomyces sp. MNU76. GTDB lineage: Bacteria > Actinomycetota > Actinomycetes > Streptomycetales > Streptomycetaceae > Streptomyces. The sequence continues at coordinate 180,368 of NZ_JAJKLK010000031.1, forward strand.
GTGCCCGAAATACCACCTGCCTGCGGTTACTTACGCGTCAGAGTCGTTCGGTGGGTGGAGGCAACGAGTGGCCTGCGAACTGCCGCCGGCAGGGTCGGCGTCTGAGTGTCGCACCGGCGAAACAAGGAGACGGGGCAGGGGTGGCTCCTGCCGACCCGTAGGAATCACCCCTGTGTCAGGGGTTGGCGCAAATCGCGTACACCGTGATGCCGACGGTGGAGGAGCCGTTCTGACGGCCAACCGCGATCCAGCCGCGCCCGTCATTCGTGGGGAAGCTCCCGATCAGCACGGCACCGTTGCCCCGGGCCTCGGCACCGCCGCCGATAACCTTCTTGCCCGCCGGGCAGTTGAGCGTCCGACGCTGGAAGTTGGGCACGTTGGCGTTGGGGAGCTGAACGATTTGGTGCCCGTCCACGGCCGCGGCCCGCGCCGGCGTCTTGGCCGCGGCGGCCTGGCCGGCTGCGGTCTCGCTGGTGGCGGCCTGGGCGGCCCAGCCGGCTGCGGATACCAGGGCCAGGGCCAGAATGCCCGCGCCGATTGTCTGCTTGCCTCGCATATCTATGTCTCCTCGTTTTCGGAGACTCCCTCCGAACGGGAGTCTCCTCGACTGTCTGCTTACTCTTGCGAATTGATAGTGACAACTATGCGTAGAATCCCGGCTCACCACTTGAGGGAAGCCTGAGGAAAGTCTGAGGGGCATTGTCGGGTTGAGCTGGAGCCGTTTCCGGTCAGGGCCCCGGCGTTTGCCTGAAGGCGGCCATACAAGCTCCCCATAGGCGGCCTCTTACCGCCCCACTGATGGCCTAGGGACTCCTCACGCACGGCCAGATATCTCCCCGCTCGCCTTGGACGCATCCCGCTCGGCGAGGCTCGGGCGGGTGAAGAACAGCAGGGAGATCATGGAGACCCTTGAGGCGTACGACCTCACGGGCAGTTACCGCGCTGCGGCCGAACTGACCGACGGCGTCGACCACCACACGGTGGCCCGCTATGTGAAGATGCGGGCCGTCGGCCAGCAACCCGACCAGCGCCGCCACCGGGCCGGCGCGATCGACGACTATCTGCCGAAGATCGAGGAACGGGTGGTCTGTTCGCTAGGCGGAGGACTTCGTGCCGTCGGCCAGCTCCGCCAGGATGTCGCCGTGGCAGGGTTCGGGCGCGCACCAGCAGGCCAGCGTCCTCCCGCGCAGCTCCGGGACGAGGGCCATCAGCTCGGGGTCGGCCGTCAGGTACTCCCGGTACTTCGCCATGACCTCGGCCCGCGTCCCGTCGCGCTTCTTCTTCTCGGTGTCGTACTGGAAGGGGTTGAAGAGCGGGTGCTGCGGCAGGTCCCAGTGGCCCATCGTCCAGCGGCGGCCGATGTAGACGACGTCGCTGGGCGCGTACTCCAGCCGGGGGCCGAAGTCGCGGATACGGCCCTTGAGGTTGATCACGGTCGTGGTCACACGCGCCTCCCGGTCGGACCGGTCCCTACGCTAGCGGGCCCTCGTACGGCAGCAACTCGGGCCGCTTGGCCGGCATGCCGTCGCCCGAGGAGCGGCCCGTGAGACGGCGCCCTATCCACGGCAGCAGGTACTGCCGGGCGAAGCGCGCGTGGGCGACCTGGCGGGCCGTCCAGCCGGGCGGCGGGGTGACGGGCATAGGGGTTCGCCACTCCGGGTCCTCCGCCTCGTGGCCGAGGGTCTGCCAGACCGCCTCGGCGACCCGGCGGTGCCCCTCGGCGGTCAGGTGCAGCCGGTCCACGTCCCACATCCGGGGGTCGCCCAGCGAAGGCGCGCCGTAGAGGTCGACGACGAGGGCGCCGTGCCGGGTGGCCAGTTCGTCGACGCACGCGAACAGCTCCTCCATACGCGGCCGGAAGCGCTCCAGGAACGGGCCCTGGCGGCCGGGGCTGCGCATCAGGACGAGCTGCTTGCAGGAGGGGGCGAGGCGTTCCACAGCCTCCTCCAGCAGGCCGCGCACCCGGCCCATGTCGCACTTGGGCCGGAGCGTGTCGTTCAGGCCGCCGACCAGGGTGATGACGTCCGCCTCCATCGCGGCCGCGACCTCCACCTGCTCGGCGACGATCTGACCGATCAGCTTTCCGCGCACCGCGAGGTTGGCGTACCGGAAGGCGGGCGTCCGCGCGGCCATGCGGCCCGCGAGAAGGTCGGCCCAGCCCCGGTACGTACCGTCGGGGAGGAGGTCGGACATGCCCTCCGTGAAGGAGTCGCCGACCGTGACGAGGCTGGAGTAGGCGGGCCCGGGGGCGGTGGGGCCGGAAGGGCCGGGATTCGTCTGCATGGCGTCGGAAATGGTACCCCGTGCACATACCCAGCGGTCGGTCACCCTGTTCGGCGGCCGGCGGCCGGACCGTCAGTCGGTCGGACGGTCCGACCGTCAGCCGGTCGGCGGGACGAGAGGAGCCCGACTCAGACGGCGGGCTGTCCGAACAGTTCCCTCAGGACGTCCTCCATGGTCACGATGCCCGCGAGTCGGCCGTCCTCGCCCAGCACGGCCGCCAGATGGGTCCGGCTGCGGCGCATCGCGGTGAGGACGTCGTCCAGCGGCGTGGTCTCCCGCACCCGGGCGATGGACCGCATGTCGCGGACGGAGAACGGCACGTCCCGAGGGGCCGCGTCGAGCGCGTCCTTCACATGGAGGTACCCCACGATCCGGCGCCCCTCGTCGACCACGGGGAAGCGGGAGAACCCGGATTCGGCCGACAGCCGCTCCAGCTCCTCGGGGGTGACGCCCATGCCCGCGTAGACGACCCGCTCCAGTGGGAGCACCACGTCCCGCACGGGCCTGCGGCCCAGTTCCAGGGCGTCGCGCAACCGCTCCTGCGCACGGTCGTCGATGAGGCCGGCCTCGCTGGAGTCCGCGACGAGACGGGCCAGCTCGGTGTCCGAGAAGGTCGCCGCGACCTCGTCCTTCGTCTCGATCCGCATCAGCTTCAGCAGCGTGTTCGCGAACGCGTTGACCGTGAAGATCACCGGGCGCAGCGCACGCGACAGCGTCACCAGCGGCGGACCGAGCAGCAGGGCGCTGCGCACCGGCTCCGCGAGGGCGATGTTCTTCGGCACCATCTCGCTGAGCAGCATGTGGAGATAGGTGGCGAGCGCCAGGGCGATCACGAACGAGATCACGTGGCCCGCGCCCTCCGGCACGCCCACCGCGTGGAACAGCGGCTCCAGCAGGTGCTCGATCGCGGGTTCCGCGACCACACCGAGCACCAGGGTGCACAGCGTGATGCCGAGCTGCGCGGCCGCCATCAGCGCGGACACGTGCTCCAGGCCCCACAGCACACTGCGGGCCCGACGGTCACCCCGTTCGGCGTGCGGTTCGATCTGGCTGCGGCGTACGGAGATCAGGGCGAACTCGGCGCCCACGAAGAAGGCGTTGACGACCAGCGTCGCGAAGCCGATCAGCAGCTGGACGGCGGTCATCGGGTCTCCTCCTCGTGCTCCTCGGCGGTCGCGACCGGCGCGTGCAGGAGCACTCGCGCGGCCCGGCGCCCTGCCGCGTCCACCACATCGAGCCGCCAGCCGACGACCTCCACGGTGTCCCCGACGGCCGGTATGCGGCCCAGCTCGGTGGCGACGAGACCCGCGAGCGTCTCGTACGGTCCCTCGGGCGCCCGCAGGCCGACGCGGGCGAGCTGGTCGGTGCGGGCCGAGCCGTCGGCGGAGTACAGCTCGCGGCCGTTCTCGTCGGTGCCGACGGCCGCCAGGTCGGGTGTCTCGTGCGGGTCGTGCTCGTCGCGGACCTCGCCGACGACCTCCTCGACGATGTCCTCCAGGGTCACGACACCGGCGGTCCCGCCGTACTCGTCGATGACGACGGCCATCGTGCGCTTGCCGGAGAGCCGGTCGAGGACCCGGTCGACGGTCAGCGACTCGGGGACGAACAGCGGCTCGCGCAGCAGTTCGGCGACAGAGGTGCGCAGCCGGCGCTCGGCGGGCACGGCCAGGACGTCCTTGATGTGCGCGGTGCCGATGACCGAGTCGAGGCTGCCGCGGTAGACGGGGAAGCGGGAAAGGCCGGTGGCCCGGGTCGCGTTCGCCACGTCCTCGCAGGTCGCCTGGGCGTCGAGGGCGATGACCTGCACGCGCGGGGTCATCACGTTCTCAGCGGTCAGGTCGGCCAGGTTGAGCGTGCGCACGAACAGCTCGGCGGTGTCCTCCTCCAGGGCGCCCTCCTTGGCCGAGTGCCGGGCGAGGGCCGCGAGCTCCTGGGGTCCGCGCGCGGAGGCCAGCTCCTCGGCGGGCTCGATGCCGAAGAGCCGTACGAGACGGTTGGCGGTGTTGTTGAGGTGGGTGATGAACGGCCGGAACGCGGCGCTGAACCAGCGCTGCGGGTTCGCCACCTTCTTCGCCACCGGCAGCGGCGCGGAGATCGCCCAGTTCTTGGGCACCAGCTCGCCGACGACCATCAGGACGACGGTCGACAGGGCCGTACCGATGACGAGGGCCGCGGAGCTCGACGCGGAGCCCGGCACGCCGACAGCCTCCAGCGGGCCCGCGATCAGCTTGGCGATGGACGGCTCGGCGAGCATGCCGACGACCAGGTTGGTGACGGTGATGCCGAGCTGGGCGCCGGAGAGCTGGAACGTCAGGTTCCGTACGGCCTTGAGGGCGCCCGCGGCGCCCCGTTCGCCGCGCTCCACGGCTCGTTCCAGCCGGCCCCGGTCGACCGTGGTCAGCGAGAACTCGGCGGCGACGAAGGCACCACAGATCAGCGAGAGCAGCACCGCCACCAGAAGGAGGAGCACTTCGGTCATCGGGTCACCTCCGTCCCATGGTCGGACAGGGGCGGAGGTATGCGCGACGTCGGGCACCGGGGCCGGTGACACCGCGGGCGCCGGTGCCGGTACGACGGCGGGCGCCGGTGCTGGTACTGGGAGGCTCGCCCATGGGCGGACGCTCACAACCTTTCCGTAGAGGTTGGCGGGCCCACCCATGGTAAAGGATCGGCAAAGGCATGTCGGTCCCCGTGGGAGGCGGTCAGTCCCCGAGCGGCTTCACCCATCGCCGCCACTTCTCCTCGGGTGCGTACCCGGCCGCTCGCCAGGCATGCTGGGCCGTCTCGTTGCGGACGAGCACCATCGCGTCCCCGCGCCGCCCGCCGAGCCGTAGGAACCGCTCCTCGGCGGCGGTGAGCAGCGCCGAACCGATGCCCCTGCGGCGGCGCCCGGGGTGCACCGCGAGCCGGTACAGATGGCATCGCCAGCCGTCGAAGCCGGCGATGACCGTGCCCACCAGCTCTCCGCCCAGCTCGGCGATGATCAGCGACTCGGGGTCGCGGGCCACCAGTCGCTCGACGCCGTCGCGGTCGTCACTGATGCTCGTGCCCTCGGCGGCCACCGTCCAGAAGGCGAGCACGGCGTCGAGGTCGTCGGGCGTCGCGGCCCGTATACGCAGGTCGGTCATGATCGGATCCCACCACGGAGGCCACGGGACGACCTGGAATTCCAGGATCCGGACGGGGCCGGACATGGGCCGCACGGGCGTGGGCCGGGGTTGGCCGGGGCGGAGCGGAGCCGGGCGGAAGCCCCACGGGAGTCGGTCGGGCTGTACGGAGCCGGCCGGCCGGGAGGCGATCTGGACGGGCCGGGGCAGGGGCCACCGGGCGCGCCGACCCGGAGCGGCCACCCGGCCTCGGTGCCGCCCGGCCTCGGGGTCGGCACGCCCGGCCTCGCGGCGGCCCGGCTCGGGGCCGGCATGGCTCGGGGACCCGCCCGGCTCGGGCCCACCCCGCTCGGGGCCCACCCCGCTCGGGGCCCGCTCGGGGACCGGTCGTCTCACCTGCCCCGCAGTGCCTCGACCACCTTCGCGAAGGCCTCCATGTTCGGCTCCAGGACGGTCAGGTACGAGAAGCCGTACCGCTCCCGCTGCGCCAGGACCTGGTCGACGATCTCCTCCAGCGTCCCCACCAGGACCAGCGGCAGCCGCAGGGCCTGCTCCTCGCTGAGGTTCGGCAGATGACCGAGCCACGGCCGCACGGCGGCGGCGCGATCGTCGGTCAGCTCGACGATCTGGATCAGCAGGTTGAGCTCGGCCGGTTCCTTGCGCCCGGCGGCGAACTCCTGGTACCGGCCGACCCGTTCGTCCAGCTCCTCGGCGGTCAGCGGTTCCAGCTTCCCGTCCCCGACCGCCCGCGCGCCGGTGAACGCCGCGATGTCCGCGTGTTCGGCGGTGGCGCGCAGCATCCGGTCACCGTTGGCGCCGATCAGCAGCGGCACCCGGGGCCGCTGCGCGGGGCGCGGCCGGTGGTCGTCGGAACCGAGGAGCCGGTCCACCTCCTCGACCGTGCGCAGCAGATGGTCCACCCGCTCGCCCGGCGATCCCCACGGCAGACCCGCCTTCTCGTGCTCGGCGGGCACGTATCCGGTGCCGAGCCCCAGCTCCAGCCGTCCGCCGGTCAGCGCGTCCGTGGTGGCGACCTCGCGGGCCAGCAGCGTCGGGTTCCAGAAGCCCGCGTTGAGTACGAAGGTGCCGAGCCGCGGCCGCTCGGTGGCCGCCGCCGCGGCCACCAGCGAGGGGAACGGGGTCGGCATGCCCAGATGGTCGGGGACCAGGATCACGTCGTAGCCGAGCTGTTCGGCGCGGCGGCACTTCGCGCGCCACTCCCCGGCCGACGTGGGGCTGAGCAGGCTGACTCCGAAGCGGAACGGGCGCGGCATGAACTCTCCTCACTGACAAGGGACTTGAGTTGGCGCACCGCGAGTACATCACTCGTGCGCGATGGCCGCCAACACGTTCATCCGGGACGCCCGCAGGGCCGGCAGCAGGGCCGCCACCACGCCCACGACCGCGGAGCCGATCACGACGGCGACGACCGTGCCCCACGGGATCGCCAGCGCCTTCATCCCCTGCAGTGCCAGCACCTGCTGCACACACACGCCCCAGACCAGCCCCAGCGCGAGCCCGAGGACGGCGCCGAACACGGCGATCACCACCGACTCCAGCCGGATCATCCGCCGCAGCTGCCGCCTGGCCAGCCCGATCGCGCGCAGCAGCCCGATCTCCCGGGTGCGCTCCACCACCGACAGGGCGAGGGTGTTGACCACGCCGAGCACGGCGATGACGATCGCGAGGCCCAGCAACGCGTAGACCAGATAGAGCAGTACGGCGATCTGGCCCCGCACCAGCTCCTTGTAGTCGGCCTGGTCGCGGACCTGCACCTGCGGATACGCCTGAAGCGTCCGCTCCAGGTTCGCGCGCAGCTCGTCGGCGTCCACGCCGGAACCCGTGTTCACGTACAGCGCCGAGTCCTGCCCGTCGGGCACCTGGGACTCGATGGTGCCCGTCCCGAAGAACAGCCCGCCCTGCATCCCGAAACCGTCGGCGGTGTCCTGGTCGGTGAGCGCGGCCACCTTCAGCTCGGCACTCTTCCCGGCGGGGAACCGCACCGGGATCGTGTCGCCGACGCTCACGTCGTGCTCCCGCGCGAACTCCACGTCCATGGCGATGGCACCGTCCGCGAGCGCGGCCGCGCTGTCACCCCGGGCGTAGGTGACGTTCGCGACCTCGTCGAGCCGCGCGTCGTAGGCCCCGGCGGTCGTCTCGATCCGTGTCCCGTCCGGCAGCCGGACCGCGACCGGGGTGAACCGCTGCCGTACGACGAGGCCGACGCCGTCGGTGGCGCGGACCTTGTCGGTGACCTCCTGCGGGAACGGCAGGAAGTTCTGGTTCTGGACGACGAAGTCGGCGCCCAGGGTCTTGTCGATCTCCTGGTCGAAGGACTTCGTCATCGACGCGCTCGCCACGGACATGCCGCCGACCAGCGCGATGCCCACCATCAACGCGGCGGCGGTGGCCCCGGTCCGGCGCGGGTTGCGCAGGGCGTTGCGCTGGCTCATCCGGCCCACGGAGCCGAACAACGCGGGGAACGCCCCGCCCAGGACACGGATCACCGGCCGCACGAGGAGCGGTCCCGCGATGACCGTCGCGATGAGCGTGAGGACCACACCGAGGCCGAGCAGGGAGGCCGCCGACCCCGTGTCGGACGACACCGCGCACCCGGCCAGCGCGGCGGCACCCGCCGCCCCGACGACCGCGCCGACCACCGCGCGGACCTTCAGGGGCCGCCCGGCCCCGGCGATCTCGGCGTCCGCGAGCGCCGCCATCGGCGACACGGCCGACGCCCGGCGCGCCGGCAGATAGGCCGCCACGAAGGTCACGCCGAGCCCCACGACGTAGGCCGCGACGGGCGTTCCCACGCCGATCACCATCTCGGTCGACTTCAGGTTCATCCCGAAGGCGCCCATGAGCGCGATCAGTCCGAAGGCCAGTGCGATGCCCACGGCGAGACCGAGCGTCGACCCGACCAGGCCGAGCAGGGCCGCCTCGGTCAGCACCGACCGTCGCACCTGCCGCCGGTCGGCACCCAGCGCGCGCAACAGGCCCAGCTCGCGGGTGCGTTGGGCGATCAGCATCGAGAAGGTGTTGACGATGAGGAACATCCCGACGAGCGTCGCGATGCCGGCGAAACCGAGCATCACGTACTTGATGACGTCGAGGAATCCGCCGAGCGAGGCGGCGGCCGACTCGGCCTGCTCGTCTGCCGTCTCGTACTCGTACGCCGTCGGCCCCAGCGCGTCGGCGATCCGCCGTTTGAGCACGTCGTCGCTCACCCCCGGCCCGGCGGTCACCGAGATGTCGGTGGCGGCGTCGGGGTCGCCCAGCAGCTCGGTCTGCGCGACCCGGGTGTCGAGGAAGACGAGCGCGGAGCCGGGGTTGGTGGTGGTGAAGGTGGCGATGCCGACGACCTCCACCTCGAAGGAGCCCGGCCGGGCGAGGACCCTCAGGGTGTCGCCGATCCGCACGTCCTTGTTCTTCGCGGTGTCCGCGTCCAGCAGCGCCTGGCCGGGGCCCTCCGGCGCGTGCCCGCTCGTCAGCTTCACCGGGCTGCGGTCGGTGGGGTGCCAGTCGGTGGCGATGGTCGGGGCGCCCGTCGTCGGTCCGACCGACTCGTTGTCGCTGTCGACGACCGTGACGTTCTCCACGGACACGTCGATGTAGGCGTCCGCGACGCCGTCGATGCCCGCGATCCGCTCGGCGAGCGAGGCGGGCACCGTCTCCTGCGCCCCGGTGGGCAGCTGGCCCTCCAGCCCGTCGTCCTTGGGGCCCACGGTCACATCGGCCGAGGTGGAGGCGAAGAGCCGGTCGAAGGTGCGGGTGACCGTGTCCGAGAAGATCAGGCTGCCCGCGACGAACGCCACGGACAGGATCACCGCGAGTGCCGAGAGCAGCAGCCGCCCCTTGTGCGCCAGGAAACTCCGCAGGGTCGCCTTGAGCACGGTCTCAGTCCTTGTCGGCGTCGATGGGCCCAGCGGTCCCGGTGGCCTCGGTGACCGGGGCCGCCCGGACGGTGTCGAAGCGCTTCATGCGCTCCAGGACCGCCTCGGCGGAGGGACGCTCCATGCGGTCCACGATCCGCCCGTCCGCGAGGAAGAGCACCAGGTCGGAGTGGGCGGCGGCACCCGGGTCGTGGGTGACCATGACGACCGTCTGCCCCAGCTGGTCCACCGCCTCGCGCAGGAAGCCGAGCACTTCGAGCCCGGCGCGGGAGTCGAGGTTTCCGGTGGGCTCGTCCGCGAAGATCAGCTCGGGCCGGGAGGCGAGCGCGCGGGCGCAGGCCACGCGCTGCTGCTGACCGCCGGAGAGCTGGGCGGGCCGGTGCTTCAGCCGGTCGCGCAGTCCGAGGGTGTCGATGACCTGGGCCAGCCACTTCTCGTCGGGCTTCTTGCCCGCGATGTCCATGGGCAGGGTGATGTTCTCGGCCGCGTTCAGTGTCGGGATCAGGTTGAAGGACTGGAACATGAAGCCGATCCGGTCCCGGCGCAGCCGGGTCAGGTCGCGATCCCTGAGTCCGGTGATCTCGGTGTCCCCGAGCCACACCTGTCCGGCGGAGACGGTGTCGAGTCCGGCCAGGCAGTGCATCAACGTGGACTTGCCCGAGCCCGAGGGGCCCATCACGGCGGTGAAGCGGCCGCGCGCGATGTCCACGTCGACCGCGTCGAGGGCGAGGACCGCCGTCTCGCCCGAACCGTACGCCTTCGTCAGGCCCCGGGCACGGGCGGCGATGCCGTCGGCTTCCGCGCGGCCGAGGGGGTGCTCAGCGGCAGCAGTGGACAAAACGGCCTCCAGGCTCGAACCAGTTCGAATTCCGGGCGTTCTCGGCCGAGCCTAGTGTGACTCAGGGCACAGCCGAAATCCCCCCGAGGGGCGAGGCCGTCTCCGTCGCAGGTCGGGTTTCCGTGATCAATGTAAGGGGCACCCATCGGGTGCCCTCGGGCCGGTTCCGGGCCAAGGCGCCCTTGCCTCCGCTAGCACTCCAGCGCTAGCGTCGAACCATGGCCAAGACCCAGCTGAACGTGCGGGTGGACGAGGACACGGCCCGAGCCGCCCGAGAGCGAGCCCTGGAGCGCGGGATGAGTGTGAACCGGTACATCGAGGAACTGGTCAGGCAGGACACCGGCGAGGCGGGTCACACCTTCGTCGAGTCCGCCGCCGACTTCATGAAGCAGTACGAGGCGGTCTTCGCCGAGGAGTTCGGCACCGAGCCCGAGAACGGGCGCGAGGGACGTCACTGATCCCTTGAGTCAGCTTCGCATCGACCTCGCCTGGCTCCTGATGGTCGCCGAACGCAAGACGCCCGGCGATCCCCAGGTCACCGACTGGGGCGCGCTCGTCGCGGCCGTCGCCCGGCACGAGGCCCAGATCTTCGACGTCGCCGTCTACGACACCCCGCACGCCCGCGCCGCCGCCCTGCTCCAACTCCTCCTGCACGTACCGGCGTTGGAACGCTCCAACGCGCTGTTCGCCTCCGCCGTCGCCTACGGCTACCTGGTGGCCAGCGGCGTCAAGGTCGTCACCTCCGCCGAGCAGGTGCGCGAACTGGCCAGACTCGTCAAGAGCGGCGAGGCCGGCCTGCACGACATCACGCGGGAGCTGCGCCAGTGGAGCCAGTGACGCCCGGCCGCCGCGCCCGGCCCAGCACGCAGTAGGAGCTGGGCAGCCGCGGCCCCTGCTCGGGCACCAGGAGCTCCCGTACCTCCCCGACCTCGAACCCGGCGGTTCGGAGCGCGTCGACCGGGTCACGGGAGACGTGGCAGCCGCCGAACAGCACCGGCCACACCGAGCCGTCCAGTGCCCGCTGGGCCGTCCGCATGGCCCGGCCACCGCCCCGGCCGTGCTCGAAGAACCGCAGCTCACCACCGGGACGCAACACCCGGCGGACCTCGCTCAGCGAGCGCCGTACGTCCCGCACACTGCACAGCACCAGGGACACGACGGCCGCGTCGAACGCCTCGCTCTTGACCGGCAGCGCCTCCGCCGCGCCCGGCACCACGTCCACCGGTACCTCGGCGCGCAGGGCGGCCTCCAGGGCCAACCGCCGCAGCGAGTGCTCGGGTTCGATCGCCACCACCTCGGAGACGGCGGCGGGGTAGCGGGCGAAGTTCAGGCCGTTGCCGGCCCCGATCTCGATGACGCGCCCCGACAGCCCGGCGAGCAACTCCTCGCGCAGCGGGCCGATCCTCGGCTCCGCCGACACGCTCAGTCTGGCGTAGAAACGGGCGAAGAGGGGGTGGTGCACGGCGTCCTTCGCGGCACGGGCGCGGACCATGGGAACCTCCCGAAGAGGGCGGCGGATACCGCGATTGTCCCCCGGGAAGCACGGGCTCACCCGTCGCACGGCCGTGGGGAACGACTGTGCGACGGGTGGGGTGGGGCGGCGGGTGCCGCGTCAGGCGATGAAGTTGCGGACCTGCTCGTACACGCCGTGGTCGTTGTTCATCTCGTTGTGCGAGACACAGCCGACCTCGACGTTCGTCGCACCGCTGAGGATCGCGGTGGTGTCCGGGGTGAGCGCGTCGTCGCAGTTCGACCAGTAGCTGGCGTAGGACACGCTGCCCGGCGTCTCGTCACCGGAGTTGAGCGCGGTCAGGAACGAGCTGCCGGTGTACATCTCGGCACACGACGTGTAGAGCCAGCGGCACCAACCGGCGACGGTCGTCCCGTGGTTCACACCGGCCGTGGAGACGAAGTCGTCCACGTACGAGGTCCCGCCGAGGTTCTTGAGGTAGTAGCGGGAGCTGAGCGCGCCCATGGAGTGCACCACCACGTCGACCTTCGCGGCGCCCGTCGTGGCGCGCACACTGTCGATCTTGGTCTTCAGCTGTGCCGCCGTGGTGGCGTTCGACTGGCCCCAGTCGTAGGACCAGGAGTACAGCTCCGAGGACGTGTAGCCGTCCGCCTTGAAGTATGCGATCCAGTCGTCCCAGCTGCTGGACGAACTGCTCAGTCCGTGTACGAAGACGACCGGGTTGTGGGTGGCGGCCTGGGCGGAGGACGCCGAGAAGGAGAGCGACACAAGGAGCGTGCTGGTCACGGTCGCGAGGGCCGTGGCGATACGGCGCATGCGGCGATGCATGGTGCCTCCTGAAACGGGTGGGGTTCGTCAGGAGTGTCAGCGGGGTCTACGCGCGCCGCATCGGCGAAATCGCCGGTCTTTACTGGCCGGTTAACCCGCAAGTAACGTGATGGGTGTGGTGACTCCGGTGAACCCCCCGCGACTTCCGCATCGCTCGCCACCGCCCCCCATGAACGCGTGGCCGAGTCCGGACGCAGCGTCGGCCGCCGTGCCCACGCTGTCCGAAGGCGTGCGCGTACGCCTGCTGCACGCCGCCCACGGCGACCCGCGGGCCGCCGCGGAACTCGCCGCGGCCCTCACCCCGCCAGCTCGCGGGCCTCGACCCGCTCCCCGCCGAGCCCCTCGCACTGGCCCCCACCCTCCTGCAGAGCCACCGGCGGGACGTGCGGGCCCTGCCCGACGACACCCGCTTCCTGCTGCTCCTCGCCGCCGCCGACCAGTACCCGGTGGCGACGCACGCGCGCGCGCCGTCACCGCCGCCCGCCTCGACACCCGGCCGCTCGACACGGCGGAGGCGGCCGGCCTCGCGCACACCACCGCCCAGGGCATCGTCTTCCGGGACGCCTGGACCCGGATCGCCGTGTACGAGTCCGCGTCCACGGCCGACCGGCGCGAGGCCCACCGCCTCCTCGCCGCCGTCCTCAGCGGCGAGGGCGAGCGACCCGGCCGGTCCTGGCACCGGGCCGCCGCCGCCCTCGGCCCCAGCCGTCGGCTCGCCGCCGAACTCCGTCTCGCGTCACGGGTGGCACGTGCCATCGGCGACCCGGCCCTCGCGTCCGCCCTCGCCGAACGCGCCGCCGGCCTCACCCCCGAACCCGCCGAACGCGCGCCCCTGCTCGCCCGGGCCGCCGCCGAGGCCTGGCAGTCCGGCGACGGCGACCGGGCCCGCCGTCTCGTCGCCGCCACCGACGACGACGCCCTCGCGGGACTGCTCGCCCTGCGCGCCGGCAACGCCGCCGAGGCGTTCGACGCCCTGCTCACCGCCACCGTCCGGCACGTCGGCGACCACACCTCGGACCACGCCTCCCATCTGCTGGCACGAGCCACCGAGGCCGCCATCTACACCGGGGACCTCCGCCGCTGCCGCGAGGCCGCCGCCGTCGCCGACGGGCTCGGCATCCTGCCGCCCAGCACCCTCGGCGCCCTCGCCGCCGCGTTCGAGGGACGCTACGACGACGCCCGCGACGTCCTCGAAGCCGCCGCCGGACGCTGCGGTCCCGGCGGCGACCCCACCCAGCTCATCCACTCCGGGATCGCCGCCCTCCTCCTCGGCGACCACACCCGCGCCTTCACCGCCACCGCCCGCGCCGCCGCCTCCGCGCGGGCCGGCGGCGAGACGGCGACCGTGCCGCAGGCCATGGAGTTCCGGGCCTACGCCGAGTTCTGGACCGGCCGCCCCAAGGCCGCCGAGGCCGCCGCCGTGGACGCCCTGCGCCAGGCGTACGCCACCGGGCAGGACAACGGGGCCTGCCATCTCCAGGCCGCCCTCGCGATGTTCGCCGCCATCACCGGCGACGAGCAGGTCTGCCGGGAGCGCGCCGAGTCCGCCCGCGGCCACGCCCTGGAACGCGGCCTCGGACTGCCCGCCGCGCTCGCGATGTTCGCCCTCGCCTTCCTAGACCTGAGCACCGGCCGCTACGCCGCCTCGGCCGCCCGGCTGCGCGCCCTCGCCGGGTTCGGCCCCGGGCACGGGCACCGGGCCATCCGGCACCTCGCCACCCCGCACTACGTCGAGGCCGCCGTCCGTACCGGCGACACCCGGGTGGCCGTCGCCGCGCACGCCGACTACGACCGCTGGGCCCGCACCGTCCGCAGCGCCGACGACCTCGCGCTCAGCGCCCGCTGCCGGGCCCTCCTCGCCACCGGCGAGGAGGCCGTCGAGCACTACCGCGCCGCCCTCGACCTGCATGCCTCCGGCACCCGCGACTTCGAACGCGCCCGTACGGAACTGCTGTTCGGCAGCGCCCTGCGGCGGCTCCGCAACCGCACCGAGGCCCGCGACCGGCTGCACAGCGCCCTGGAGGCCTTCGACCACTTCGGCTCCCCGCACTGCGCGTCCCAGGCCCGCGCGGAACTCCGCGCCCTGGGCGAGCGCGCCACCGCCGCACCCGCCGCCGAGGCCCTGGCGACCCGACTCACCGCCCAGCAGCTGATGATCGCGCGCATGGCGGCGGAGGGGGCGACCAACCGGGAGATCGCCTCGCGGCTGCTCCTGAGCCCGCGCACGATCGACCACCATCTGCGGGGGGTGTTCTCGCGGCTGGGCATCAGATCGAGGATCGAGCTGGTGAGGCTGCTGGGGGAGACGGAAAGCTGAGAGCGCCGGCGCGCCCCCTCAGGGGCGCGGGAACTAAGCGACCAGCCACGACGTACCCGCAGAAGACCCGCCACAGGACCCCTACGGCGCGGCCTCGCTGGCACTGAAGGACACCGCGTCCCACACCCCGCCCAACGCCGGCGCCAGCCAACCCCGGCCGCCGCCCGGAAGGCGGCCGGGGGCAACGCCCCGGCCCCCGCGGGCACCGCCCCCACCAGTGGCGCATCCGCGACCACCGGCAGATCAGCCAGATTGCACCGCGACGCCAGATCCGGGACCTCGGGCCAGCTGCCGATCACGACACCCGCCGACTCCACTTCCCGCGCGGCGAGTTCGCGTGCCGTCAGCTCGGTCGTGTTCAACGTACCCAGTCCGGCCGAGGCGACCAGCAGGACCGGCGCCCCCAGCAGCCGGGCCGTGTCCGCCAGCGTGCCGCCCGCCTCGTCGAACCGGACGAGGAGGCCGCCCGCGCCCTCCACCAGTACCAGGTCGTGGTCGACCGCCAGCTTCGCCGCCGCCTCGGCCACGTCCTCGGGGTGCACCGCGGGGAGCCCGGCGCGCCGGGCGGCGGTCGCCGGGGCCAACGGCTCGGGATAGCGGGCGAGTTCGCGTACCGTCACGGCGCCAGCGAGCCTGGCCACCTCGTCCGCGTCACCGCGCTCGTCCGGACGTACGCCGGTCTGCGCGGGCTTGAGGACGGCCACGGACCGGCCGGACGCCAGGGCCACCGCCGCGACGGCCGCCGTGGTGACCGTCTTGCCGACCTCCGTACCCGTCCCCGTGACCACCAGGACCGTCATGTCATCCCTTTCCGTCATCCCGCCGTCGCCGCCGCGCACACCGCGCGCGCGATCCGCGCCACGTCCTCGTCGCCGGTGACGTACGGCGGCATCGTGTAGACGAGATCCCGGAACGGCCGCAGCCACACGCCCTCGCGCACCGCTGCCGCCGTGGCGGCCGCCATGTCCACCGGGTGGTCGAGCTGGACGACCCCGATCGCGCCGAGGACACGGACGTCCCTCACCCCCGGCAGTTCACGCGCGGGCGCCAGCCCGTCCCGCAGCCCCGTCTCGATCCGGCTGACCTCCGCGAGCCAGTCCTGACCCAGCAGCAGCTCGATCGAGGCACAGGCGACGGCAGCCGCCAGCGGGTTGCCCATGAAGGTGGGCCCGTGGGCCAGCACCGGCACCTCGCCCCGCGAGATCCCGTCGGCCACCCGGGCTGTGCAAAGGGCCGCCGCCAGGGTCAGATAACCGCCGGTGAGCGCCTTGCCGACACACATCACATCCGGCGTCACCGCCGCGTGGTCGGCCGCGAACAGCGCTCCCGTACGCCCGAACCCGGTGGCGATCTCGTCGAACACCAGCAGCACGTCGTGCGCGTCGCACGCCTCGCGCAGCACCCGCAGATAGGCGGGGGAGTGGAAGCGCATCCCGCCCGCCCCCTGCACCACGGGCTCCACGATCACGGCCGCCAGCTCGCCGGCGTGCCGCTCGATCGCCGCGCGCAGCGACTGCGCGTACTCCTCGTCGAACTCGACCGGCGGCGGGTCCACGAACACCTGCCGGGGCAGGACGCCCTGCCAGAGCTCGTGCATCCCGCCCTCGGGGTCGCACACCGACATCGGCTGCCAGGTGTCGCCGTGGTAGCCGCCGCGCCAGGTCAGCAGCCGCCGCTTGTCGGGGTGGCCGAGCGAGCGCCAGTACTGCAGGCACATCTTGACCGCGACCTCGACGGACACCGACCCCGAGTCGGCGAGGAACACATGCTCCAGACCGTCGGGCGACAGGTCGACGAGGTGCTTCGCCAGCCGCACGGCGGGCTCATGGGTGAGCCCGCCGAACATGACGTGGCTCATCCGGCCGAGCTGCTCGCGCGCCGCCTCGTTCAGGACGGGGTGGTTGTAGCCGTGGATCGCCGACCACCACGACGACATGCCGTCGACCAGCTCGCCCGAACCGGCCGCGAGCTTCAGCCGGACCCCGCTCGCCGACTCCACGACGAGCGGTTCCTGCCGACCCGGCATGGGCCCGTACGGGTGCCACACATGCCGCCGGTCGAGCTCCAGCAGCTCCGGCACGCTCGGACCGGCCGTGCCGAGGGGGGCGGGCACCTCAGGCATTGGGCGCGAGATCGGTGCCGGCGCCCCGGCGGCGTACGGCCACCAGATCCGTACGAGCCTCGCCGACCGGGGTCGCGGCGGCCGGGGCCGGGGCCTGGGTGGCGGAACCGCACACCCCACCCCCGCGTGCGACCCGCAACCCGCGCCCGCGCCCTCCTCCGCGTGCGATCCACAGCCGCCCCCGGCGTGCGACCCGCACCCGGCGCTCTCCGCGGACCCGCAGCCCTCACCGGCGGCCGCGGTCGCCCGGTGCCGCGGCAGCGTCACCTGGTCGGTGCCCTCCACCTCGAACCCGGCGTCCGCGATCATCTCCAGGTCGGCCTTGCCCGCCTGGCCCTCACTCGTGAGGTAGTCGCCGAGGAAGATCGAGTTGGCCAGGTGCAGGGCGAGCGGCTGCATCGTGCGCAGATGGACCTCGCGGCCGCCCGCGATCCGCACCTCGATGTCCGGGCAGACGAACCGCACCATCGCCAGGATCCGCAGACAGCGCTGCGGGGTCAGGTTCCACTCCCTGGCCAGCGGGGTGCCCTCGAACGGGATCAGGAAGTTCACCGGCACGGAGTCCGGGTCCAGTTCGCGCAGCGAGAAGACCACGTCGACCAGGTCCTCGTCGCTCTCGCCCATGCCCGCGATCAGCCCCGAGCAGGCCGACAGACCGGCCGCGTGCGCCTTCTGGACCGTGTCCACCCGGTCGGCGTACGTGTGCGTCGTCGTGATCTCGCCGTACGTCGCCTCGGACGTGTTCAGGTTGTGGTTGTAGGCGTCGGCGCCCGCCTCCCGCAGACGTTCCGCCTGGCCGTCGGAGAGCAGACCGAGACAGGCGCACACCTCGACGCCCTCGTTGCCGTCCTTGATCGCCTTGATGGTGTCGGAGACCCGGCCCACGTCCCGGTCGGTCGGGCCGCGCCCGGACGCCACCAGGCAGACCCGCTTGGCGCCGCCCGCGAGCCCTGCCGCGGCTGCCTCGGAGGCCTCATGCGGCTTGAGCCAGGTGTACTTGAGGATGCCGGCGGTCGAGCCGAGCCGCTGCGAGCAGTAGGAACAGTCCTCGGGGCACAGGCCCGACTTGAGGTTGACCAGGTAGTTCAGTTTCACCCGGCGCCCGAACCAGTGCCGGCGCACCCTCCCGGCCGCGGCCACCACGTCCAACAGCTCGTCGTCGGAGGTGCCCAGAACGGCGAGCGCCTCGGCACGGCTCAGCGGCTCTCGCCGGAGCCCCTTGTCCACCAGCGTGTTCAGCAGGTCCATGAGAGCCGATCCTGTCCTACGGGACCGCTCCCGGCCAAGGAGGCTTCGGACAACAGAGTGGGATCGACGTGTGGGTATTGCCACATCGTGGGCGGCTGGTCCGGCCGTTAGTGTCTGTGCACTGCCTACAAAAGCCCCCGCCGAGCCGTCCACGACGGCCCGGTGCTGCGGGCCGCACATCAAACCGGAGGACCCATGGCGTTCGGCTGGATCGACGAGCAGGCCTCGGCGCGCCGCCGGGCCGGGCTGGTGCGCACCCTGCGTCCCCGCCCCGCCGACTCGCCGCTCCTCGATCTCGCGAGCAACGACTACCTGGGTCTGGCCCGGCACCCCGAGATCACCGAGGGCGCCGCCGAGGCCGCGCGCCGCTGGGGCGCCGGCGCCACCGGCTCCCGGCTCGTCACCGGCACCACCGAGCTGCACGGCGAGCTGGAGCGGGAACTCGCCGACTTCTGCGGTTTCGAGGCCGCCCTCGTCTTCTCCTCCGGCTACGCGGCCAACCTCGCCGCCGTCACCGCGCTCGCCCCGCACGGCTTCCTGATCGTCTCGGACGCGGGCAACCACGCCTCCCTCATCGACGGTTGCCGGCTGGCCCGGGGCACCACCCAGGTCGTGGCCCACGCCGACCCGGAGGCGGTCCGCAAGGCGCTCGCCACGGGCGGCGGGGCGCCTGCCGTCGCCGTCTCCGACACGGTGTTCTCCGTGGACGGCGACGCCGCCCCGCTGACCGGACTGGCCGCCGCCTGCCGTGAGTTCGGCGCCGGGCTCGTGGTGGACGACGCGCACGGCCTCGGTGTCCTCGGCGACGGCGGCCGGGGCGCGCCGTACGCGGTGGGGATCGCGGGCGCCCCCGACGTGGTCGTGACGGTCACGCTGTCGAAGTCGCTGGGCAGCCAGGGCGGAGCGGTGCTCGGGTCCGCGAAGGTCGTCGACCACCTGGTCAACGCGGCCCGGACGTTCATCTTCGACACGGGCCTCGCCCCCGCGGCGACCGGAGCGGCGCTCGCCGCGCTCCGGCTGCTGCGCCGTGAGCCGGAGCGCGCCGCACGGGCCCGCGAGGTGGCGCGGGAGCTGCACACACGGCTGACGGCGTCGGGCCATGAAGCGGTGCGGCCCGACGCCGCGGTGGTCTCCGTACGCGCGCCGTCGCCGGATCAGGCGGTGCGGTGGGCGGCGGACTGCCGGGCGGCGGGTCTCGCCGTCGGCTGTTTCCGTCCACCGTCCGTACCGGACGGCGTTTCGCGGCTGCGGCTGACCGCCCGTGCGGATCTCACGCGGGAACAGATCGACCGAGCCGTGGGGATCATCGGCGATACGCGGCCGTGAGTCGGCGTCAGGACCGAGCGTCGCCGTAAGCGGAAGTGCGAACGCCGTCGGTGGTGGTCACCGAAGCGTGGTGATGAATCCCTCCCAGGCGTCGGGGTCGAACAGCAGGGCGGGCCCCGCCGTGTTCTTCGAATCGCGTACGGCCACCAGTCCGGCCCAGCGGCCGGACGCGGGACGGGCCGTCTCCACGCAGTTGTTCATCCCCGTGCTGCGACTGCCGCGCAGCCATCGCACTCCGCGCAGTTCGGTACTGGTGGGTACGTTCCGAGGCAGTGCGGACATGGTGCCTCCTTACGCGCCGGCGGCTAGCCCGGCGATGTAATCCAACGAGTCCTCGGGCGAAAGGGCGTGGATCTGAAGGGCGTTGAAGGCCTCGACATACGCCTTGAGGTCTTCTTTCCGTTCGAGGTAGAGGCTACTCGTCAAGTGGTCGAGAACAACCACGTCCAGATCGGATGTGCTCCGAAATGAGAAAATTACGAAAGGGCCCGTGACGCCGATGTGCGCTCCGGCAGTGAACGGCAGCACCTGCAGTCGCACCTGAGGCAGTCGCGCCGCCTCGACCAGCCGGCCCAGCTGGCGGGCCATGATCTCGGGATCGCCGACCTCGCGTCGGAGAACGCCCTCGTCGAGCACGGCGCTCAGCTCCAGCGGCGGGTTCCCGCGCAGTACTTCCTGCCGCGCGAGCCGCACTTCCACGAGCGCGTCGAGTTTGTCGTCTTCCAGCCCCTCCACCGCGGCCCGGGTCACCGCCCGCGCGTACTCGGGAATCTGCAGCAGGCCGGGCACCACCGAGGTCTCCAGCGTCCGCATCCCCCCGGCCTGCGACTCCAGGCTGATGAAGTCCCGGTACGTCGGCGGTAGTACGCCCCGGTACGCGTGCCACCAGTTGTGCCGCCCGCCGCCGTCCTCGGAGCCCGCCAGCGCCAGGAGCAGCTCCCGTAATTCGGCGTCGCAGACCCCGTACGCGTCCAGTAGCTTGCGGACGTCCGCGGGCTTCACCCCGCTCGCGCCCGTCTCGATCCGGCTCACCTTGGACTGGTGCCAGCCCACGCGGTGGGCCGCCTCGATGCTGGTGAGCGCGGAACGGGTGCGCAGGACACGCAACTCGGCACCGAGCCTGCGGCGGCGCACCGCCGGACCGTACTGCATGGGATTCTCCTTCCGCCCGGCGCGCGAAGTCGGGGTGACGACAAAGGATGGACGAAACCCCCACCGAAATACGGTCGGCCGTCGGATAGTTCACCGCTTCGAGCGACAGATATATGCATATCTTGGTGGATCGCCACCCGAGACAGCCCAGGTAGTGGCAGTCTGGCGCGAAGCACCAGTCCGGGACCGTAGTCGAACCATCCGCTCCCTGTCGGACATCCGGTCCCGTGGGAAAGGGACGCCTCGCCATGGCAGATCACCTGGAAGCATCCGTCACTCTGCCGAGCGATCCCGCCTCGGTGTCCACGGCCCGGAACTACGTCGCCGGCGTGCTCGCCGAATGGGGTCTGCCGGGCGACACCGACATCGCGGACACCGTGCGCCTGATCGTGTCCGAGCTCGCCACCAACGCCGTCCAGCACACCCTCGGTCAGTCGCCCACCTTCACCGTGGACATCGCCCTCGACCGGGACGAGCAGCTGTGCATCGGCGTCACCGACAGCCATCCACGCTTTCCGAAACGGCTGCCGGCCGCCGTCCAGCAGGACAACGGCCGGGGCATGGTCATCATCCGCTGGCTGACCGCCGAGTGCGGGGGCAGGCTCAGCGTCAGACCCACCCGGGAGGGCGGCAAGACGGTGGCGATCGAACTGCCCTGGACGGTCCCGGCGCAGCCGGTCAGCGCAGGCGGTCCGCAGGAGACGTGACGGCGTCCCGGTCCGTTTCCGGGCTCGTGCCCGTATCCGTGCTGGTGCCCGGGCCCTGAGGTGTCGTCGACGGCGGCGCGGGTGCGCGCGTGGTCGGAGTCGAGCCGTAGCGGTCCGAGACACGGCCCACCAGCCTCGGGAGGACGGCCCACAGGCTCAGGCACACGAGGAAGGTGCCGGCCCCGGCGGTGATCCCGGCCTTCCGGCCGAGCGTCACGTCCACGACGAGCAGGACCGATCCGGTGAAGGCCGGCATCAGCACGATCAGGCCCGCGGTGGCCAGCCTCGACGAGACCTGGACGATGACGGGCTTGGCGTTCTGCTGGAAGAGTGAGCGGTGCAGGGCGGCCGGGGCGGTGAAGAGCGTCGCCGCGAGGACCGAGAGCAGCAGGGTGATGACGTACGTGGCGCGCTGGACGGAGTCCAGGTCCGGAAAGCGCGGGGTGAAGGCCAACGTCAGCAGGAACGCGAAGAGGATCTGCACCCCGGTCTGGGTGACGCGCAACTCCTGCAGCAGCTCGGAGAAATTGCGGTCGGCGCGTTCGAGCGGGGTCTCGTTGCGTGCGGGGCGGGTGCGTTCGTCGGCCATGGTCGAACGGGTATCCAAAACCGCCGGTCGCACGCCCGTCCGGGGCGGCAGAGCTCTCCGCCGCCCCGGACGGTGGGTCAGCGGACCCGGCCGTACCAGACGTTCTTCGTCCACAGCTTCTGCAGCCGGACGACGTCACCCGTCTTCGGCGAGTGCCAGATCTTTCCCTTCCCCGCGTAGATACCGACGTGGTAGACGTTCGAGCCCGAGTGGAAGAAGACGAGGTCTCCGAGCTTGCGGCTGCTCGCGGAGATGTGCTTCGTCTTGTTGTACTGCTGCTGAGCAGTACGGGGCAGCTTCTTGCCCGCCTTCTTGAACGAGTAGAGCGTCAGCCCTGAGCAGTCGAACCTGCTCGGGCCCGTGGCGCCGTACTTGTAAGGGGAGCCCTTCTTGGAAGCCGCGACCTTCAGTGCCTTCGACGCCACAGTGGCGGCCTCGGCGCCGGATGCGGCGCCCGGGACCACGATGCTGCCGCTGACAGCGGCGATGGTCAGAGCCGAGGCCGTGCCGGCCCGGGTCAACAGCGACGGGACACGATTCAGCGCAGTCATGCGCAACCCTTCGTCAGCCGCCTGTGAAGGATGACCTGTCGGATTCGGGCTGGCGAAGTTGCCCGGCCGCTGACGCGGCTTCACCCCAAGGGCTGCTCGGCCCGGTCATGGCGTGACCGTTCCGGCGACCCGTCGTGCTTGGGTCCTCCACTCCTGCCGATGCACTTCTGTCGACCGGTCATCCGGGTAGCGGCAGGACTCGGCGTCCACCCGGATCGCCCCGCCGCTGCGGCGGGGGCTTGTCGTCAGGAAGGGATCTTGGCGTACGGACGTCCGAAAATCCCAACGGAACCGTGGATTTGTGGTCTTACTCACCACTCGCCCGTTCGGGTGGACAGATCCTTTTCAGCTGTTGTGTCTCTGCGGTCGAGGAGGTCCGCACCAGCACCGGAATGGCATATTCCGGCCCGGTACCAGGCATGTTGCGCAACTTCACAGGTCCTCACGACGTATGGGCCGATGGGTCGATAGCGGTAGGCCGTCCGGACGGCGCGAAACCTGGACCGGACGCTCCGTCAGGAGTACGGCGAGCGCTCAGGGATCGGTTCAGCCGCGTCACCAACCTCTCGGGTCAGCACACCTAGGCGGGTGAGTCCTCCGGCTCCGGCGGCAGCGTCACCCGCCCCGCCCGCCGCTCGCCGTCCAGGACCCGCAGGGCTCGCGCGAGCGTCGGGGCGTGCACCTCGTGCTCTCCACGCCTGTGCATCAGTTCGAGCGCGTCGCGCAGGGCGGTCGCTTTGGAGACGAGAGCCTGCGCCGCGCGCAACCCGCGGTAGGTGTCGCCCGGTCGGGCCGGATTGATCCGGCCGAGCAGATCGACCGCATCCAGGTAACGGTCGATCAGCTCGGCCTCGGCGCGCGTGAGCGCGGGCAACGGCGGCAGTTCCGGCGGGAGCATCTCCGGCTCACCTCGCGCCGGGGAGCGTACGCGAGGCCCTGTGGTTCGGGATCACCCGATCGGCCAGGCCGTACTCCACCGCCGCCTCCGCGTCGAGGAAGGTGTCCCGCTCGATGTCGGCGCTGATCCGCTCCGGGCTCCGGCCCGTGTGCCGGACGAGCATCTCCTCCAGCTTCCGGCGGTTGCGCGTCAACTCCTCGGCCTGGATCGCCAGATCGCTGGCCTGCCCCTCGATCCGGTCGGCCACCGCCGGCTGGTGGATCAACACGCGCGCGCCGGGCAGCACGAACCGCTTGCCCGGCGTGCCCGCCGCGAGGAGCACCGCGGCGGCCGATCCCGCCTGCCCCAGACAGACGGTTTCCACGTCGCAGGTGACGAAGCGGATGGTGTCGTAGAGCGCCGTCATCGCGCTGAACGAGCCGCCGGGCGAGTTGATGTACAGCGAGATGTCGCGGTCCGGCGACTGGTGTTCGAGGTGCATGAACTGCGCCATCACGTCGTTCGCCGAGGTGTCGTCGATCTGCGTCCCGAGGAACACGATCCGTTCTTCCAACAACTTGGCGTACGGATCCATCGTTCGGTGACCCGCACTGGTGCGCTCGGTGAACTCGGGCAGCACATGACGGGCCGACGGCCGGTTCGCGGGCACGCGGTTCGCTGGCATGGGACGCGCCTCCTCTGATCGACTTCTGTAAAAAATGTACAGGACGTACGTACCAGAGAGGAGGCGTTTCGGTCGGCCGGAGCGGGATCTCGTACTCGGGGCGGCGCGAGGTGCCCGGTCTAAGCTGGACTGCATGGCCTACGAGATTCCGGTGACGCAAGCCAGGGCTGAGCTCGCCGATCTGATCAACCGCGTGGTCTACGGCGGCGAGCGCGTCGTCGTGACGCGGCACGGCAAGCCCCTCGTCGCCCTGGTCTCCGCGGCGGACCTGGAGCAGCTCGAAGCCCTCCAGGAGCCCACCGACGAGCCGGTGATCAGCGCCGTCTCCCGAGTACGCGAGGTAGCGCCGACGGCGCGGGAACAGCAGCGCTTCGGCATCGCGGCCGAGCACCGGGGGCCCGGGGCTTCGTAGGACTCCTGACAGGAGCGGTGGGCTGGGCCCGGGCGGCGGTCGCTTCCCGCGTCTACGCAGGGGACCCGCAACCTCGGCAACCGAAAGGCCCTGCGCCCCCGTCCGCTACAGCGGGGGCGCAGGGCCGGTGTGGAGAGCGGTCGCCGGGCTCAGTGGGCCGGGGGCGGCTCCGGGCGGTCCGCTCGGTGGGGCGCTCGGCGGGCGGGTGCGGCGCTCGCGCAGGCCGGCCATGAGGATCGCCGTCAGACCGAGGGCGGCCCACGCGGTCAGCACCAAGGTCGGGGCCAGGGCGCCGGCGCCGTCGAAGAAGGACACCGACCTGAGGAGCGACGCCCCGGCGCCGGGCGGGAGGAGCTGACCGAGGGCGCCCGCAGGCTCCGGGAGCATCTGGGGTGCGGAGGAGGCGCCCGCGAACGGGTTGCCGAGGAACACGATCAGCAGGGCGCCCAGACCGAGGCCCGCCCTGCCCAGCAGCGCGGCGAGTCCGGCCATGGTGGCGCCGACGGCCAGGATCGCCAGGCCCAGCACGCCGGCCTCGGCCCACCAGTGACCGCCGAGCACACCGAGCCAGCTGTCGGCGAGGGTGGCGGCCGCGGCCCCCACCAGTGCGGCGGCCCCGGTCAACGCGGCCGCCGCACGACCCCGGCGCAGCCCGAGCAGGGTGATCATGGCGCCGGACGCCGTCCCGGCCAGGGCCAGGGGCAGCACGCTCGAACCGAAGGCCGCGCCCCGCGGGTCGTTCGCCGGGCCGGCCACCACGTCGGTGGTCGTCACCCGGGTGCCTTCCTGTGCGGCCTGCTCCGTCACGGCCTGCTGCAGCAACTGGGCGACCATCGGGCTCGCGGCCGAGGCGGTGAGCAGCTTGGGCCCGGCAGGGGAGACGACCACCGCGCCGTATACATCCCGGTCCTCGATCGCCTCCCGGGCGGCCGCCTCGTCGGCGTAGCGGTGGATCTCGAACGCGCCGTCCCGCTGCTCGAGCTGCTGCTCGACCTGGGTGGCGGCGGAAGCCGGTCCGGCCACGCCGAGCGGCAGGTCGCGCGGCGCGGTGCGGGCGTTGGGCCAGGCGAAGGCCCAGAGCGCGAGCGCCGCGACGAGCGGGACCAGGACGATGATCGCGACCATGCGACGGCCGGGAGGTACCGAGTGGCCCGTGGTCGCCGCGCCGGTGGAGGGGGCGGCTGCGGCGGGGGTGGTGCCTGTGCCTGTGCCTGTGCCCGTGGCCTGGGCCGCGGTGGATGCAGCGGACGGGGCGGACATCTGGGTCTCCTTAAAAAGAAGGATCGTTCGTTTTTCTTGGGCTCACCATGCTCCCGAGGGTCGCGCTTGTCAAGAAGGAACGTTCGTTTTACGTTTGGCGGCATGCCCCGCGTATCCCAGGAGCGCCTCGACGCCCGCCGCCGCCAGATCCTCGACGCCGCCGCCCGCTGCTTCGCCCGCAACGGCTTCCACGCCACGTCCATGCAGGACGTGCTGAAGGAGGCCGACCTCTCCGCCGGGGCGGTCTACCGGTACTTCAGCGGTAAGGAGGAACTGATCGCCGCGATCGCCGGCACGGTCCTCGCCGAAGTGCGCGCGGCGTTCGAGGAGGCCACCACGCAGAGCCCTCCTCCGCCGCCGGACGTGCTGATCGGCACGGTCCTGCGCCGGATCCTGCACCGGCAGCCCATGCTGGGGGAGGCGGGGGAGTCCCTCTATCCGAGGCTCATGGTCCAGGTCTGGGCCGAGACGCTGCGCAATCCCGAGCTGCACGCCATCCTTCAGGAGGGGTTCGCAGAGGTCCGCAAGCCCTGGATCAAGATCGTCGAGGCCTACCAGGACGCCGGCCTGATGCGGGCCGACATCCCCGCGATCAGCGTCGCGCGGACGATGGTGGCGCTCGCCCAGGGCTTCCTCGCCCAGTACGCGCTCTTCGGGGAAGCGCCGGTCCAGGTGGTCGAGCTGGGTCTGCAGGCGCTGACGAGCATGGGCGACCCGAAGACCGGGACTGAGCGGGCGGGGCGTTAACGTCGCCGAAACGCCACCCAATTAGCCTGCGGCCACGCCACCAGCGAATTTGTCCGGTGGCGAGGCAACCGGATCCCGCACGGTCCGGAGCGAGGATGTGAGGTGGACGCCGTGCAACTGACCCCGCACGAGCAGGAGAGGCTGCTGATCCATGTGGCGGCCGACGTGGCGGAGAAGCGCCGGGCCCGCGGCCTGAAGCTGAACCACCCCGAGGCCGTCGCACTCATCACCGCGCACCTCCTGGAAGGCGCGCGGGACGGCCGCACGGTGGCCGAACTCATGGCCTCCGGGCGGCAGTTGCTCACCCGGGACGACGTCATGGAGGGCATCCCCGAGATGATCCACGACGTCCAGGTCGAGGCGACCTTCCCGGACGGCACCAAGCTCGTCACCGTCCACGACCCGATCGTCTGAGGGGGGCCAGTGATTCCCGGAGAGATCCTGTTCGCCTCGGACCCGATCGTCTACAACCAGGGCCGTGAGGTCACCCGGCTCACCGTCCTCAACGCCGCCGACCGGCCCGTCCAGGTCGGCTCCCACTACCACTTCGCCGAGGCCAACCCCGGCCTGGAGTTCGACCGCGCAGCCGCGCGCGGCAAGCGGCTGAACGTCGCCGCCGGCACCGCCGTGCGTTTCGAGCCCGGGATCCCCGTCGACGTCGAACTCGTACCGCTCACCGGCGCCCGTGTCGTGCCTGGTCTGCGCGGCGAGACCGGAGGTGCCCTCGATGCCTGAGATCTCGCGTGCCGCGTACGCGGACCTGTTCGGCCCCACCACCGGTGACCGCATCCGGCTCGCCGACACCGATCTGCTCGTCGAGATCGAGGAGGACCGCTCCGGCGGACCCGGACTCGCCGGCGACGAGGCCGTGTTCGGTGGCGGCAAGGTCATCCGCGAATCCATGGGCCAGGCGCGTGCTACGCGCGCAGAAGGCACCCCGGACACCGTCATCACCGGCGCGGTGATCATCGACCACTGGGGCATCGTCAAGGCCGACATCGGCATCCGGGACGGCCGGATCACCGGCATCGGCAAGGCGGGCAACCCCGACACCATGGACGGGATCCACCCCGACCTCGTCATCGGCCCCGAGACGGAGATCATCGCGGGCAACGGGCGGATCGTCACCGCCGGGGCCATCGACGCCCACGTCCACTTCATCTGCCCGCAGATCGCCGACGAGGCCCTGTCGTCCGGTGTCACGACCCTGGTCGGTGGCGGCACGGGACCGGCGGAGGGCTCGAAGGCCACGACCGTCACACCCGGTCCGTGGCACCTCGCCCGGATGCTGGAGGCGATGGAGCAGTACCCGCTCAACATCGGGTTCCTCGGCAAGGGCAACACGGTCTCGCACGAGGCGATGCTGTCCCAGATCCGCGGGGGCGCCCTCGGCCTCAAGCTGCACGAGGACTGGGGTTCGACCCCGGCCGTCATCGACGCCTCGCTGACCGTCGCCGAACGGACCGGCATCCAGGTCGCCATCCACACGGACACCCTCAACGAGGCCGGTTTCGTGGGGGACACGCTCGCCGCGATCGCCGGGCGCGGGATCCACGCCTACCACACCGAGGGCGCGGGCGGCGGGCACGCGCCCGACATCATGACCGTCGTCTCCGAGCCGTACGTCCTGCCCAGCTCCACCAACCCGACCCGGCCCTACACCGTCAACACCGCCGAGGAACACCTCGACATGCTGATGGTCTGCCACCACCTGAACGCGGCCGTGCCCGAGGACCTCGCGTTCGCCGAGTCCCGGATCCGGCCGTCGACCATCGGGGCCGAGGACATCCTGCACGACCTGGGCGCGATCTCGATCATCTCCTCCGACGCGCAGGCCATGGGCCGGGTGGGCGAAGTCATTCTGCGGACCTGGCAGACCGCGCACGTGATGAAGCGACGGCGGGGCGCGCTCCCGGGTGACGGGCGTGCGGACAACCGACGGGTACGTCGCTATGTCGCCAAGTACACGATCAACCCGGCGCTCGCGCAGGGTCTTTCCAAGGAGATCGGGTCCGTCGAGAGCGGCAAGCTCGCCGACCTCGTGCTGTGGGAGCCCGCGTTCTTCGGCGTGAAGCCGCAGCTCGTGATCAAGGGCGGGCAGATCGCCTACGCGCAGATGGGCGACGCCAACGCCTCCATCCCCACGCCGCAGCCGATCCTCCCGCGTCCCATGTACGGGGCCATCGGGCGGGCGCCCGCCTCCAACTCGTTCAACTTCGTGGCACCGCTCGCCATCGAGGACGGGCTGCCGGAGCGGCTGTCGCTGGGCAAGCGGTTCGTCGCCATCGAGTCGACCCGCGGGGTCACCAAGGCGGACATGCGGGAGAACGACGCGCGGCCCGAGGTGCGCGTCGACCCCGACAGCTTCGCCGTGCACATCGACGGGGAACTGGTCGAGGCGACACCGGCCGCCGAACTGCCCATGGCCCAGCGTTACTTCCTCTTCTGATGGCTGGGGTCCGTGTGGCTGGGGTCCGTGATGTCTAGGGCGACTCTTCTCGTCCTGGCCGACGGCCGCTTCCCCGCCGGGGGGCACGCGCACTCCGGCGGGGCCGAGGCGGCCGTCAAGGCCGGGCTGATCACCGGGGCGGAGGGGCTGGAGGCGTTCTGCCGGGGGCGACTGCACACCGCCGGACTGGTGGCTGCGTCCCTCGCGGCCGCCGCCGCGCTGGGTGTCGACCCGGTCGAGCTGGACGTTGCCGCCGACGCCCGTACGCCGTCGCTCGCGCTGCGGGTCGCCTCGCGGAAGCTGGGGCGGCAGTTGATGCGGGCGGCGCGGGCGACGTGGCCCTCCGGGGAGCTGGACGCGGTGGCGCGGGCGTTCCCCAAGGGGGCGCACCAGCCGGTCGTGCTGGGGGTCGCCGCCCGTGTCGCCGGGCTGGGGGCGGACGATGCCGCGTACTGCGCCGCGTACGAGAGTGTGAGCGGGGCGGCCAGTGCGACGGTGCGGTTGCTGAGTCTTGATCCGTTCGAGGCGACGGGGGTGTTGGCGCGGCTGGCTCCCGAGATGGACGGGGTGGTGGGGGCGGCGGTCGAGGCGGCGCGGGGGTGGGGGCCGGTGGGGTGGGGGTCTGCCGGTGGCTTCCGGGCCGTTGTTGGAGATCGGTGCGCAGGTGCATGCGGCTTGGCCTGTGCGGTTGTTCGCGTCCTGAGCGGGGTTCGCCCCCGCCGCCCTTACCCGTCCCATCCTTGAAGGGGCTGCGCCCCAGCTTTTTTCAGGCCCGCAGGGCCTGAATCCTTTAGGGGCGCGGGGAACTGCGCGAGAGGCCCCATGGACCCGCGCTCGCCGTACGACCGTCCTCCCCGAGCTCTTCCGCGCATACCCCACCCTCTCGAACAAGGAGCCGCAGTCATGCATCTCGACCACACCCACTCCCACGACGGCCCCTCCGCCCTCGCCGCGGACGCGCGGCGGCCCGACGGGACTCGGCGGGCCCTGCGCGTGGGGCTCGGTGGGCCCGTCGGGTCCGGTAAGACGGCGACCGTCGCGGCGCTGTGCCGGGCGTTGCGGGACGAGTTGTCCCTCGCGGTCGTGACCAACGACATCTACACCCGGGAGGACGCCGAGTTCCTGCTGCGGGAGGCCGTACTGCCGCCCGAGCGGATCACGGCCGTGGAGACGGGGGCGTGCCCGCACACGGCCATCCGGGACGACATCTCCGCGAACCTGGAGGCCGTGGAGGATCTGGAGGACGAGGTCGGACCGCTCGACCTGATCCTCGTCGAGTCCGGCGGCGACAACCTGACCGCCACCTTCTCCAAGGGCCTCGTCGACGCGCAGATCTTCGTCATCGACGTGGCCGGCGGCGACGACATCCCGCGGAAGGGCGGGCCCGGTGTCACCACCGCCGACCTGCTCGTCGTCAACAAGACGGACCTCGCGCCGTACGTCGGGTCCGACCTCGCCCGGATGGCCGCGGACGCGAAGGCACAGCGTGCGCACCTGCCCGTGGTGTTCCAGTCGTTGCGCGGCGGGACCGGGGTCGCGGACGTCGCCGCCTGGGTCCGGGAGAAGCTCGCGGCGTGGACGGCATGACGGTGGCGAGAGGGGCCGCCGTGCAGCGGGACAGGGGGACGACCGGAGTCAGGGCCACCGCGCGTATCGCGGCCCGCGCCGACGGGCGCGGCGGTACGGCCCTGCCCGTGCTGGAGAGCGACGGACCCCTGGCCCTGCGGCGCACCCGGGGGAGCGGTGACGCGGCGCGCGTCATGCTGGTCGGGGCGATGAGCGGGCCGCTCGGCGGGGACCGGTTCGCCGTCGAGGCGGAGATCGGCGAGGGGGCCCGGCTGGACGTCGGGTCGGCCGCCGCGACGATCGCGCTGCCCGGGCAGGCCAGGGGAGAGGCCCGCTACGACGTACGGATCGACGTGGCCGCCGGAGGCGAACTGCGGTGGCTGCCCGAGCAGTTGATTTCCGCCCAGGGGAGCGACCTGGCCGTGTCGACGCGGCTGGAACTCGCCGTCGGGGCGCGGTCGGTGTTCCGGGAGGAGCAGGTGCTCGGCCGGGCCGGTGAGGAGCCGGGACGGTTGCGGAGCCGGCTCACCCTGTTGCTCGGCGGGCGGGCGTTGCTCGACCAGGAGGTGGGATGCGGGCCGGGGGCACCCGGCGGCTGGGACGGACCCGCGGTGCTCGGCGGACACCGGGCCCTCGGTCAACTCCTCGTCGTACGGCCGGAGTTCGTCGACAAGCTGCCCGAGCCGAGAGTGCTGGGGGAGACCGCCGTGCTCACTCCGCTCGCCGGCCCCGCCGTCCTCGTCAGCGCGCTCGCCCCCGATGCGCTGCGGCTGCGGCGTGTGCTCGACCAGGCTCTCGCCGAGCTGGACGGCTGAGGGGGAGCGGGTCCGCCATCCGCTGAACGGGACTTTCCGCACCGGTTATCGGATTAGTAAAGAACACGTCGGCCCCCTGTTCCCAGGTGCCTCACAGGTACGAGGATCCCCGTGACCATTCGACACTTCGAATCGATGTACGGGGAGTTCCCTCTTGAGAGGTATGAGGCCGACGAGAAGGGCGGGAGCGTTCGGCTCCGCCGGACTGCTCGTCACGGCGACCCTGATAGCCAGTGCCGTCACCGCGCCCGCGGCCGGTGCCGCGGACGGTGCGAGTGCGCGGGACCGTGAGGCCAAGGGAGTCGCCGTAGCCGCCGCGAAGGCGGCGAAGCAGGGCATCGCCTGGCAGGACTGCCCCGAGGGCTGGGGTCTGGAGAAGCCCATCCAGTGCGGCTGGGTCACCGTGCCGCTGGACTACGCCAGGCCGAACGGCAAGCAGATCAAGCTCGCCGTCGACCGGATCAACAGCACCGGTACGAAGGAGGAGCGCCAGGGCGCGCTCGTCTACAACCCCGGCGGTCCGGGCGGCTCCGGCCTGCGCTTCCCGCGCCGGGTCACCACCAAGAGCCCGCTGTGGGTCAACACGGCCAAGGCCTACGACTTCGTGGGCTTCGACCCGCGTGGTGTCGGCAAGTCGGCGCCCATCTCCTGTGCCGACCCGCAGGAGTTCGTGAAGGCGCCCAAGATGGACCCGGTCCCGGACTCCGAGGCCGACAAGAGCAAGCAGCGCAGGCTCGCGGCGAAGTACGCGGCCGGCTGCAAGGAGCGCAGCGGCGCGATGCTGCCGCACATGACCACCCCGAACACCGCGCGTGACCTGGACGTCATCCGGGCCGCCCTCGGGGAGAAGAAGCTCAACTTCCTCGGCGTCTCGTACGGCACGTACATCGGCGCCGTCTACGGCACCCTCTTCCCGACCCACGTGCGCCGCATGGTCGTCGACAGCGTGGTGAACCCCTCCCGCGAGAAGATCTGGTACCAGGCCAACCTGGACCAGGACGTCGCCTTCGAGGGCCGCTGGAAGGACTGGACGAAGTGGGTCGCGGCGAACGACGCCACCTACCACCTCGGTGACACCCAGGCGAAGGTGCAGGCGAACTGGCTGAAGCTGCGCGCCACCGCGAAGAAGAACCCGCTCGGCGGGCTGGTCGGCCCGGCCGAGCTGATCTCCTTCTTCCAGAGCGCCCCGTACTACGACTCCGCGTGGGCGCCCACCGCCCGGGTGTGGAGCAAGTACGCCGCCGGTGACACCCAGGCGCTGGTCGACGCGGCCGCCCCGGACCTCACCGACACCGCGGGCAACGCCGCCTCCGAGAACGGCAACGCCGTCTACACGGCGGTCGAGTGCACCGACGCCAAGTGGCCCACGAGCTGGGAGAAGTGGGACCGCGACAACACCCGGCTGCACAAGAACCACCCGTTCATGACCTGGGCCAACGCCTGGATGAACCTGCCGTGCGCCACCTGGCAGTCCAAGCAGTACACCCCGGTGGACGTCAAGACCAAGAAGGGCCTGCCGCCCGTCCTGATCGTCCAGTCAGAGCGGGACGCGGCCACGCCGTACGAGGGCGCCGTCGAACTGCACAAGCGGTTCAAGGGCTCCCGGCTGATCACGGAGCAGAAGGCCGGCTCCCACGGAGTCACCGGTCTGGTCAACCCGTGCGTCAACGAGCGCGTGGACACCTACCTGCTCACCGGCAAGGTGGGCAAGGCCGACGTGAAGTGCGCCCCGCACGCCACGCCGACCCCGTAGGACCTGCACCCGTAGGGCGTGAAGGGGCCGTAGGGCCATGAGAGAACGGTGAGGGGGCGACCGTCGTCGCCGGTCGCCCCCTCACTCATGCGCAGTTCACGCACGCGCGCGGGTGTTCACGCCTGGTGCTCCGCCAGCCAGGCGTCCTCCGCCGCGTAGTCGAAGAGGTCCCCGTACACCTCGGCCATCCGGGGGTAGGCCTCCCGCCAGTCCCGTCCGTCCGCCAGCCGGTCCTCGATCCACGCGACCGTCCGCGGCAGCGACTCCGCGTACCGGACCACCGGGCGGTAGTCCAGCTCCCGCTCCGCCGCCGACATGTCGCACACCACGGGCACCGGCACGGACCACGGGGTGTCGCCCACCGTGGGTGACGGGGCGGGGCCGTCCACCAGCACGTTCTCCGTCCGTACGCCCATCACCGCGTCGATGGCGGCGGCGATCTCCACAACGGTGGGCGCCTCGGGGTCGACGGCGTTCAGCGCCCGCGAACCGGGCCGGGCGGCCGCCAGCCGGACCAGCTCGGCGATGTTGTGGACGCTCGCCGGATGGAAGCGGCTCGCACCGCCGTACGCGAGGACCCGGCGCGGCCTGCCGTCCAGGTTGCGCTTGACGAAGTACAGCTCGCGCGGGGTACGGCAGTGCGGTCCGTGGACGGCGCCCGCGCGCAGCAGGGTCGTGGGCAACCGGTCGCCCCCGGCGAGGAGTGCACGCTCCAGGCCCGCCTTGCGGGTGCTGTACGAGGTGTCGGCCGGCCGGACCGTGCGCTGGCTCTCGGGCAGGGGCAGCGGGTAGGCGGGGAAGCATCCGGGCTCCGCCTGGGTGTCGAAGTTGCGGCCCTCGTCGTCCTCGTACACCGAGACGCTGGAGACGACGACCGCCGAGCCCACCCGGTCGGCCAGCGCCAGCAACTGCCGGGCGTGTTCGGGGCCGTAGGCGACCACGTCCACCAGCGCGTCGCAGCCGTCACCGATCGCGGCCGCCAGCGCCGTGTCGTCGCCACGGTCGGCGGAGAGGGTCCGCACCTCATCCGGCCAGTCGTCGTCCCGGCCGCCGCCCCGCGAGACGGCCGTCACCTCCCACCCGTCGCGAGCCAGCGCGCCCACGGCCACCCGGCCGATCTGTCCCGTCGCTCCGACCACCACAGCACGTCGTGTCATGGCCTCGACCGTACGACGTTCCGGTGCCGGGCGCCCTGATGCTCTGCTACTGGCAGAACACCTGGGCCAATGCGCTCAACTCAGCGGCATACGCGGGAACTTGCGCTCCTTCGCCGCGGCGGCCTCCTCCGCCTTCACGACGGCCGCGTACTGGTCGACGTACTCCTGTTCGGAGAGCGTGAGGATCGCGTACATGATCTCGTCGGTGATGGCGCGCAGCACGGCCTTCTCGTTCTCCATGCCCTCGTAGCGCGAGAAGTCGAGGGGCTTGCCGAAGCGGATGACGACGGGGTGGATGTGGGGGATGACCTTGCCCGGGGGCTGCGCCTCGAAGGTGCCGATCATGGCGCACGGGATGACGGGCACCCCGGCCTTGAGCGCCATGACGGCGACGCCGACCTTGCCCTTGTAGAGGCGGCCGTCGTGCGAACGGGTGCCCTCGGGATAGATGCCGAGGAGTTCGTCCTTGCTCAGCACGCCGAGCCCCTCACGGATGGCGGCCTGGCCCGCCTCCTTGCCGGAGCGGTCGACCGGGATCTGCCCGACGCTGTGGAAGAAGAACGCCGTCAACCTGCCCTTCAGCCCCGGGCCGGTGAAGTACTCGGCCTTCGCCAGGAAGGTGATGCGGCGCTTGAGGATCGCGGGCATCAGGAAGTGGTCCGAGAAGGACAGGTGATTGCCCGCGACGATGGCCGCGCCCGACGACGGCACGTGTTCGAGGCCTTCGATGCGAGGCCGGAAGACCAGTCTCAGCAGGGGGCCCAGAAGCACGTACTTGAGCAGGTAATAGAACACGGCGTCTCCCTCGCGCTACCGGATCGGCTCTGTGGACGTGTTCGGACTCACGAGGACTCCTCGCCGACCTCGCTGACGCTGCGTCAGGCGCGGGAGCGCTGGTGGGCCTCGTCCAGCGTGTCGACGATTGATCGTAGCCCTACCTGCCACGTCACCGGGAGGAGGCCGGAGGAAACCGAACAGCGAGGACGCCGACCGGCACCCGGCACTCGGCGGACTGGAGGACCGGCGGGCCGGCGGCCAAGCGGGGACGCGTTGAGTCGGCACGCCACGCCACGCCACGCCACGGCACGGCTCGTCTCGGCCCGGCGGGCGCACCACGTGCTCCCGCCCGCCCACACCCCTGATCGACATGCCCTCTCCCGCGAGCGGCCTTAGCGTCGGCATATGCGCGTAGGGCGTGGCGCCGAATGACCGGGTCCGGGGAGGAACCGGGCGTGAACGATCCGAATGGGGCAGGTGCGCATGGCCGTCCACGCCCACGCCACGGCCGGAGCCACGCCCGAGCAGGTTCTCACCCGCACCGACCGCGACCTCGCCGACCTGAACGCCGGCCGCTTCGTCTCCTGCCTCTACGCCCACCTCGGCGACTCCGGCGACCTCCCGCTGCACCAACTCGTGGACGACCTCGTGCACCACACCCACCGCACCGGCCGGCACACCGACGACATCGCCCTGCTGCTCCGGCCCCCGCACACCGCAGAGCGGTGACCGGACTCGCTCGCAGAGCCTCTCAGCCTGTCCGTCCGGGCCTCGACGGCTGGTCGTCCGCGACTTCCCCGGGGCGCGCGGGCAGCTTCGGAGCCCCGCCCAACTCGTCCGACAGACAGGCCAGATAGAGGGCCATGGTGGCACGGTGGTCGCGCAGCGACCGGCTGGTGAACTGCTCGATCTTCTGCATGCGGTAGACCACGGTGTTGCGATGGACGTGCAGCGCCTCGGCGGCCCGTACGAGATTGAAGCCGCCCTCGCACCAGGCGATGATCGTGTCGCGCAGGACCGTCCAGTCCGGCTGGACACGCAGGTCCGCGGCGGTCACCGCCAGCAGTCGGCCTCGGGCGGGCTGGCCCACCGCCGCCAGGAGCTGTTGGATCCGCAGATCGGCGATCGGATGCACCAGGCCGTCGCCCGCCGCGCGGGTGGTCGGCCGCCCGGCGGAACCGCCCGCCCACCGGGCCGTCAGCCGGAGTGCGTCGCAGGCGTCCTGGTAGGAGTCGTGCAGGGCGCCCACGGAGTCGGCCGGTCCGCCGATACCGGCGCGGGCCGTGAGGGAGTTCTGCGCGGCGATGAGATCGGCGACCCGGCGGCAGTCGGCCGTCAGGGACGCCGTCGCCCGGTCGGCCCGCAGGCGGTGCAGCACGCCGAGCCGGCCGGGAGCCGTGGTGGCGACGATGTCCTGGGGGTCGGCGAACACCTCACGGACCGTGCGGAGCAGCTCCGAGCGCACCAGTGCCATGTCCCGGGTCGGCGCTCCGCCGTGCCGACGGCCGCCCGGCTCGGCCACGGTCACCTCGAAGGCCACCGCGACCCGGGGCAACCGCAGGTCGAAGCCCAGCTCGGCGGCACGGAAGAGCAGGAAGTCGCCCTCGACCACCTGAGGATCGTAGGAGGCGATGTCCGCGAACAGTTTCTCGGCCGCCCGCTCGGCGAGCAGCCGGGAGCGCAGCATCACCGACTCCCGCAGCAGGATCTCCGTCTGACGCTTCACCAGCAGGCCGAACCGCCGCACCTGGGCCGGTGTGCCGGTGATCCCGACCGTGCCCACCGCCCGCCCGTCCGTGACCAGGGGCAGGGTGACACCGGGCCGCACACCCCGCAACCGATGCGCCTGCGAGGCACTGTGCGCGGCCGGTTCCTGGGTGCGGATCACCTCGACGGAGGCCTCGTGGAAGGTGCCGACCCGGCTGCTGTCGCCGCTGCCGATGACCATGCCCTCCGCATCGGTGATCAGCACGTTGAAGCCGATGACCGCGGAGGTGTCCCCGGCGATCTCCTGAGCGAGTGACGGGCTCAGCACGGGCGTTCCTCCCGTCGAGAGGCGGACCGAGGCTGGACGCACCGTACAGCGGGAGGGCCGGAGTTCACCACAAGTTCGTACGAAGCGAACAGTGACCGACGACCGGCCCGCTCGTAGCCTTTGGCCTCATCACACCCCCGCCGGAGGCACACCGCGGTGAACGGCGGGGCCCGCAGGCCGATACGGAAGGCCCACGCCGATGAACCGTCTGCGTCCACTCGTCGCCGCTCTGTCCGCGACCCTCCTGCTGTCCACCGTCGGCGCCTGTGGTGCGGAGGGTGACGACGGCCCGAAGAACGTGTCCGCGAAGACCGCGGGGCTGGGCACCCTCACTCCCGGCGTCATCAAGGTCGCCGTCCAGCCCTACGCGCCCTACACCAGCGTCCAGGGCGACAAGATCGTCGGACTGGACGGCGACATCCTCAACCAGGTGGCCGAGAAACTGGGCCTGAAGGTGGAACCCCAGGTCACGGACTTCGCCGGCATGCTCGCCGGGGTGCAGTCCCGCCGGGTGGACATCACCATAGGCGGGGTCGCCTGGTCGGCGGACCGGCAGAAGCAGGGCCTGTTCACCGACCCGCCCTACTACTCGCCCCCGGCGATGGCCGTCCG
This sequence comes from Streptomyces sp. MNU76, assembly GCF_020982545.1. Classification (GTDB taxonomy): domain Bacteria; phylum Actinomycetota; class Actinomycetes; order Streptomycetales; family Streptomycetaceae; genus Streptomyces. The sequence goes on from NZ_JAJKLK010000031.1 coordinate 217,945, forward strand.
CGACGGCAGGACCTACCGGACGGTCGACGACCTGGAGGGCCACGACCTCGGGACCGTCGAGGGCTATGTCTGGGTCAAGTCGATCCAGTCCGTCCCGGGTGCCGAGCTGCACGCCTACCCCGATGCCCAGGGCGTCTTCGACGACCTCGGAGCGGGCCGTGTCGACGTCGGCTTCCTCGACCCGCTCATCATCATCGCGGCCCAGAAGGAACGCCCCGACCTGAGGATCAGCACGCAGTACCTGACCCCGCCGAGCGCGGCGGAGGTCGAGGCGAAGCCCGCCTACGCCTACTTCCAGCCGTACCAGACCGGCTTCTACCTCCCGAAGAAGGCCGACAAGCTGGAGAAGGCCATCTCCGCCGAGATCGACCGCATGTACGAGAACGGTGAGATGTCCGGGCTGGTCGAGAAGTACGGCGGCGACCCGAAGCAGTTCCTCGTGCCGACGGCCGATGTCGCCGCCGCGCGACGGGGCGTGGACCGGCCACGGGACTGGACCCCGCCGTCCGTCGGCGAGTGAGGGGCCGACGTGTCCGATCTCGCCGCCTTCTTCGAAGTCCCTTGGTCCGACTACCGGAGCGATCTCGTCGACGCCCTCTGGCGCACCGTCTCCTACACGGTCGTGAGCTTCGTCGGCGCGGTGCTGCTCGGCCTCGCGGTGGCTCTCCTCCGGCTCAGCCGGGCGTGGGCCGCGCGTGCCGCCGCCGCCGTCTACACGGAGGTGTTCAAGAACGTCCCCCTCCTCGCCATCATCTTCCTCACCTACTTCGGGCTGGCCTCGGCCGGTGTCCGCCTGGACGTCTTCACGGCCGGCTGCCTCAGCCTCGTCGTCTTCTACGCCGCCTACCTCTCGGAGATCTTCCGCGCCGCGATCAGCGGGGTGCACGCGGGACAGACGGAGGCCGGTGAGGCACTGGGCCTCGGCCGGGCGGGGATCTTCGGCCACGTCATCCTGCCGCAGGCCGTGCGTCAGGCGCTGCCCGGCACCAACACCATGCTCGTCGACCTGCTGAAGTCCACCTCGCTGCTGGTCACCGTCTCCGCCGCCGAGCTGATGTCCGAGGGCCGGCTCATCACCTCGGCCACCTTCCGCGCCCTGGAGGTGTACCTCGTCATCTCGGCCGTCTACTTCGCCCTCTGCTATCCGCTCTCCCAACTGCTCCTCCTGCTGGAGCGCAGGGTGCGGGCCGGAGTGCCCCTGTCCCCCTGGCGACGCCGACGCCTGAACGCGGCCCGCGCGCTGCTCGCCCCCGGCCCGACCGTCCCGGTCGGGGACGACACCGACATGAAGGCAGGTGCCGTATGACCGAGTCGGCGACCACACCCGAGAAGGCCGCACCCGGAGCAGCCACCGCGGGGGCCGGGTCCGCGGAGGCCGACCCCGAGAAGCTCACGCCCGGCGAACACCGGGCGACCGCCGACACCGTCGTCCGCATCAGCGGCCTGAGCAAGTCCTTCGACGGCCGTCTCGTCCTCGACCACGTCGACCTGGAGGTCGCCCGGGGCCGCATCGTCAGCGTCATCGGGCAGAGCGGCGGCGGCAAGACGACGCTGATGCGCTGCGTCAACCTGCTGGAACGCCCGGACCGGGGCACGGTCGAGGTCGCCGGGGAAGTGGTGCACCAGGGCGGCCGCACCGTCTGCCGCGACCTCGCCCGGCTGCGCCGCACCGTCGGCATGGTCTTCCAGCGGTTCAACCTCTTCCCGCATCTCACCGCCGTCGAGAACGTCGTCCTCGCCCAGCGCAAGGCGGGCGTCCCCGAACAGCAGGCACTGGAGCGGGCCGTGGCCCTGCTGCGCCGGGTCAAGGTCGCCCACCGTGCCCTCGCCCTCCCCGACCAGCTCTCCGGCGGCGAACAGCAGCGCGTCGCCATCGCCCGCGCCCTCGCCCTCACCCCCGAGGTGCTCCTCTTCGACGAACCCACCTCCTCCCTCGACCCGGAGGCCACCCGGGAGGTATTGAGCGTGATGCGGGAACTCGCCGCCGACGGCATGACCATGCTGCTGGTCACCCATGAGCTGCCGTTCGCCCGCGAGGTCTCCGACCACGTCGTCTTCGTCGACGGGGGCCGGATCGTGGAGGAGGGCCGACCCGAGGAGGTCCTCGATCGTCCGGCCCACGCGCGCACCCGGGAGTTCCTCGCCTCGTACGGGACCGCGTCATGACCCGAGCGCCCGATGCAGGCGCACCGGTCGGCGACGCCCCGGTGGTGGTCGTCGGCGGTGGCGTCGTAGGGCTGTGCACGGCGTACTACCTGGCCGCCGCCGGGGTTCCGGTGGAGGTCGTGGAGCGCCGGGGCCTCGGCTCCGGGGTGTCCCGCGGCAACGCGGGCTGGGTCTGCCTCAGCCATTCGACACCCGTGCCGGCCCCCGGTGTCCTGCGCTACGCCCTGCGCTCGCTCGGCCGCCCCGACTCGCCCCTGTACCTACGGCCGCTGCCGGACCCGGCGTTCGTCCGGTGGCTGTGGCGGTTCTGGCGCAACAGCACACCGGCCGCGTTCCGGCACGGCTACGCGGCGATCGCGGAGCTGAACCGCACCACCTTCGACCTGTTCGAAGGGCTGCGTGAGGGCGGCGTCGACACGACCCTCACCCGGCCCGGCATGGTGCACGCCTTCCTGTCCCCGGCCGAGGCCCGCCACCACCTCGCCGTCCAGCGGGAGATGGCGGAGGGCCGCTACCCGCTGCCCGACGACGTCACCACGGGCGCCGACGCCCGGCTGCTGGACGACGCGCTGGCGCCCACGGTGCGCGCGGCCTATCTCGTCGAGGGCGAGGGGGTGGTCGATCCGGAGGCCTTCGCCCAAGCGCTCGGCGACGCGCTCGCCGCAGCCGGGGTGAAGGTTCACGAGAACGCGGAGGCCACCGGATTCCGGTCCGCCGGGGGGCGGATCACCGCACTGCGCACCGCGCACGGCGAGATCCCCTGCTCGGCCGTCGTCGTCGCCGCCGGGATGCGTTCGCCCGGCCTGTTGCGCGCTCTGGGGAGGCCGATGCCCCTCCAGGCGGGCAAGGGCTACAGCTTCTCCGTGGAGCTGGATCCGGCGCCTCGCCACACGCTGTACTTCGGTGAGCGCCGGGCCGTCGCCTCGCCGATCGGCGGCACCACGCGGATCGGCGGGACGATGGAACTGAGCGGCAACAACAACCGGCTCGACTGGCGGCGGGTCGTCGCGGTCGCCCTCGCGAGCCGGCCCTATCTGGGCCGCTGGTTCGACGATCCCGACGATCTGGTGAGCCTGATCCGGGATCCGTGGGTGGGCGGGCGGCCGTTCCTCCCGGACGGGCTGCCCGTGGTCGACCGGGTTCCGAGCCATGAGAACGCGTACGCGGCGACCGGGCACGGGATGCTGGGGGTCACGCTGGGGCCGGCGACCGGGGCGCGGCTCGCCGAGTACATCCGTACCGGGCGGAGGCCGGAGGTGCTCCTGCCGTTCCGCTTCGATCGGCTGCGGTCCTGAGCGGCGTGTTCCGCCCCTCCGCCCCTCCTCGTCCCGTCCCCAGGGCCGGTGCCCCTTCGCCCCCGCCGCGGGTTCGTCGTGGTTGCTCGCGCCGCCCCCGCGCACCTTTCGGGGCGCGGGGGCGGGCTTCGTCTCGTGAGACGCCCTCGGCTTCAGGAACCCTCGCCCAGGACCTCCCCCAACGTCCCCAGCGCCGACCGGAGTTCCGGCGCCGTGATCGTCAGGGGCGGGGCCAGCCGGATGGTGGAGCCATGGGTGTCCTTGACCAGGATGCCCCGCTCCATGAGCCGCCGGCTGATCTCGCGGCCCGTACCGATCGCGGGGTCGACGTCGACGCCCGCCCACAGTCCGCGCGCCCGGAAACCGACCACGCCCCGGCCGACCAGTTCGGTGAGCCCCTCCCGCAGCACCCCGCCGAGTTCGGTGGCCCTGAGCTGGAACTCCCCGGTGCGCAGCAGCTCGACGACCGCCGACCCGACCGCCGCGGCGAGGGGGTTGCCGCCGAACGTCGAGCCGTGCTCGCCGGGCCGCAGGACCGACAGCACCTCACGGCGGGCCACCACCGCCGACACCGGCACGATGCCGCCACCGAGGGCCTTGCCGAGCAGTACGGCGTCGGGGAGGACGTCCTCGTGCTCCACGGCGAGCGTCCGGCCGGTGCGGCCGAGGCCCGACTGGATCTCGTCGGCGATGAACAGGCAGCCGGTGCGCCGGGTCAGCTCGCGGACCCCGCGCAGATAGCCGTCGTCCGGGATGAGCACGCCCGCCTCGCCCTGGATGGGCTCGATGAGCACCGCGGCCGTCGTCTCGTCGACCGCCGCCTCCAGCGCCGCGAGATCGTTGTACGGGACCACCCGGAACCCGGGAGTGAACGGGCCGAAGCCGTCCCGGGCCACCGGGTCGGTGGAGAAGCTGACGATCGTCGTGGTCCGGCCGTGGAAGTTGCCGTCGGCCACCACGATCGTCGCCCGGTCGGCCGGGACTCCCTTCACCTCGTACGCCCACTTGCGGGCCACCTTGATCGCGCTCTCCACGGCCTCGGCGCCCGTGTTCATCGGCAGCACCATGTCCAGGCCGGTCAGCTCGGCCAGCGACTCGGCGAACTCGGCGAGCCGGTCGTTGTGGAACGCCCGTGAGGTGAGGGTGAGGGTGTCGAGCTGGCGGTGCGCGGCCTCGATCAGCGCCGGGTGGCGGTGGCCGAAGTTGAGGGCGGAGTAGCCGGCCAGCATGTCCAGATAGCGGCGGCCCTCGACGTCCTCGACCCAGGTGCCCTCGGCGCGGGCGACGACCACGGGCAGCGGATGGTAGTTGTGCGCGAGGACGGGCTCCTCGGCGCGGATCAGGTCGGCCGACGAACGCGCGCGGACGGGAGCGGTCATGAGCGGATCTCCTGAGTGACGCACTTGATGCCGCCGCCGGCCTTCTGGAACTCCGACAGGTCGACGGGGACGGGGACGTAGCCCTGGCGGGCGAGCTGGTCGGCGAGCTCCTTGGCGCGGGGCGAGAGGAAGACGTGACGGCCGTCGGAGACCGAGTTCAGGCCGAAGGCCATGGCGTCCTCGCGGGTGGCGATCACCGCGTCCGGGTAGAGGCGGGCGAGGACCGCGCGACTGCCGGGCGAGAAGGCCTCCGGGTAGTACGCGATGTTGCCCGCGGAGCCGTCGCTGCCGTCTTCCAGGACGAACAGCGCCGTGTCCAGATGGTAGAACCGCGGGTCCACCAGCTGGAGGCTGATCACGGGGACACCGAAGAACTCCTGTGCCTGGCGGTGCGCCTCACGGGTGGTGCGGAAGCCGGTCCCGGCGAGCAGATGGCGACCGGTGGGCACCAGATCGCCCTCTCCCTCGCACACCGACTCCGAGCGGAACACCTCGTACCCGGCGCTCTTGAACCAGGCGTCGTAGGCGGTGGACTCGGCGCGCCGCTCGGGCGCGTGGAACAGCGAGCCGAGGACACGGCCGCCGAGGACGAGCGCGCAGTTGGCCGCGAACACCATGTCCGGCAGCGCCGCCACCGGCTCCACGGTGTCCACGGTGTGACCATGGGTCCGGTAGGCGCGGATCAGTTCCTGCCACTGATCCTGGGCGAGGTCGACATCCACGGGGACGTCCGGATGCATCCAGGGATTGATCGAGTACTGCACGGCGAAGTGTCTGGGTTCGCAGACGAGAAAGCGCCGAAGGCGCGGCACACGGCTGTCGGGCACAGAGGGTTTCTCCGCTTCCTGACGGTGTCGACGGGGATGACACCACGGTAGGAATCGGGCCAGGCGCACGACAAGGAACGAACGTTGCGTGTTCGCGCAGTAATACTGCGTGTTGAACCCGCTCAGCGCACGTTCGCTGCGTCCTGGGTCGCGGCGGCCTCCGGAGCCTCCGGCAGCAGGTGCGACAGCACCATGTAGCTGATCGTCTTCCGGATGAACGGCTCGGTGCGGATCCGCTCCAGCACCTCCTCGAAATGCTCCACGTCGACCGCCCGCACGTGCAGCAGCGCGTCCGCGCCCCCGGTCACCGTCATCGCCGCCGTGATCTCCGGATGGTTGCGGACCACCTCCGCGAGCCGCCGGGGCGGCGCCGCGCCCTCGCAGTACACCTCCACGTACGCCTCCGTGCGCCAGCCGAGCGCGGCCGGCTGCACGGTGGCCGTGAACCCGGTGATCACCCCGGTCTCCCGCAACCGGTCCACCCGCCGCTTGACCGCGGTGGCCGAAAGCCCGATGTCCGAGCCGATCTCGGCGAAGCTGGTCCTCGCGTTCGCCATCAACGCCGTGATGATCTTGCGGTCGAGCTCGTCGAACGCCGCGGACTTGCTGTTCATGAGGGCACTGTAGCCAGCGGGAGGCGTCCGCGACCCCCGGCGCGAAGGCCTCCGCCGCGCGCCCGTGTGCAGGAGTACGAATTACTCCTACACTCCACGTTCATGCTGCGCGCGCTCGCCGTCGATGACGAGAAACCCTCCCTGGAGGAGCTGCTGTACCTGCTGAACGCGGATCCACGGGTCGGCAGCGCCGAGGGCGCCAACGACGCCACCGAGGCACTGCGGCGGATCAACCGCGCCCTGGAGTCCGGCCCCGACGGGCCCGAGGCGATCGACGTCGTCTTCCTCGACATCCAGATGGCCGGCCTCGACGGCCTCGACCTCGCCCGCCTCCTCACCGGCTTCGCCCGGCCCCCGCTGGTCGTCTTCGTCACCGCGCACGAGGGCTTCGCCGTCCAGGCCTTCGACCTCAAGGCCGTCGACTACGTCCTCAAACCCGTACGCCGGGAACGCCTCGCCGAGGCGATCCGCCGGGCCGCCCAGCTCCGCGAGGCGATCACGGCCCCGACCCCGTCGATCCCCGTCCACGAACCCGACCCCGACCAGATACCCGTCGAACTCGGCGGGGTGACCCGCTTCGTCAGCGTCGACGACATCACCCACGTCGAGGCCCAGGGCGACTACGCCCGACTGCACACCCCGCACGGCAGCCACCTCGTCCGCATCCCCCTGTCGACCCTCGAGGAGCGCTGGCGCGCACGCGGGTTCGTCCGCATCCACCGCCGCCATCTCGTCGCCCTGCGGCACGTCGGCGAACTCCGGCTGGACGCGGGCACGGTCAGCGTCCTCGTCGGCTCCGTGGAACTCCAGGTCAGCCGCCGCCACGCCCGCGAACTGCGCGACCTGCTGATGCGCCGGACCACGGGCTGAGGAGCCGCCATGCCGAACGACCCCACCGAACGCCGCGTCGTCGTCACCGGCGTGCCCCGCCGCACCCCGCCCCACCGGCCACCAGCGCCCCCGCACCGAGATCGACGAACAGACCACCCTCGGCCACACCTACGTCCGCTCCCTCATGCGCAGCCAGCTCCGCGCCGCCCTCGCCGTGTTCGCGGTCCTGGTCCTGCTGGTCGCCCCGCTGCCCCTGGTCTTCGCCGCGATGCCGGACGGCGCCGGCCTGGAGTGGGCCCTCCTCGGCTTCGGCGTCTACCCACCCCTGGTCCTCCTCGCCCTGCGGCACGTACGCCGCGCCGAACGCAACGAACAGGACCTCGTCCGCCTCGTCGAGGACCGCTGAGGCGACGGAAGCAGTGAACCCGTGAACGAGAACTACGCCGTCCCCGCGGTCGCCCTCGTCGTCGTCGCGACCGTCCTCGTCGGCGCCTTCGGCCTGCGGATATCCCGCACCACCTCCGACTTCTACGTCGCCTCCCGCACCGTCGGCCCCCGCCTCAACGCGGCCGCGATCAGCGGCGAGTACCTCTCCGCCGCGTCCTTCCTCGGCATCGCCGGCCTCGTCCTCGTCCAGGGCCCCGACATGCTCTGGTACCCGGTCGGCTACACCGCCGGCTACCTCGTCCTCCTGCTGTTCGTCGCCGCCCCGCTGCGCCGCTCGGGCGCGTACACCCTGCCCGACTTCGCCGAGGCCCGGCTCGCCTCCAAGACCGTACGACGGCTCGCGGGGGCCTTCGTCGTCGGCGTCGGCTGGCTCTACCTCCTGCCCCAGCTCCAGGGCGCAGGACTGACGTTGAACGTGCTCACCGACGCCCCCGAATGGCTCGGCGGCGTCATCGTCGCCGTCGTCGTCTCCGCCACGGTCGCCGCCGGCGGCATGCGCAGCATCACCTTCGTCCAGGCCTTCCAGTACTGGCTCAAGCTCACCGCCCTCCTCGTCCCCGCCCTCTTCCTCGTCCTCGCCTGGCAGGGCGACGGCGCCCCGCGCCACGCCTTCGACGAGCCCGCGACCTTCCGCGAACAGCGTGTCGTCCGCGTCGACGAGACCCTCGACCTGAAGCTCGACGGCCCGCTCACCGTCACCGCCACCGGCACGATCGACGGCCTTCGCCACGACAACCGGCGCGTGGACCTGCCCGGCGGCACCCACCGCATCGAGAGGGGCACCCGTCTGACCTTCACCGAGGGCGACCCCGTCCCCGTCGCCGACCGCGGCACCAACGGCGGCATGTCCACCTCGCTGGCGTCCGGCCGCGAGGAACGCCCCCTGTACGCCACCTACGGGCTGATCCTCGCCACCTTCCTCGGCACCATGGGCCTGCCGCACGTCGTCGTCCGCTTCTACACCAGCCCGGACGGTGTCGCCGCCCGCCGCACCACGGTCGTCGTCCTCGGCATGATCGGCGTCTTCTACCTCCTGCCCCCGATCTACGGGGCACTCGGGCGGCTCTACGCCCCCGACCTCACCCTCACCGGCGACGCCGACGCGGCCGTCCTCCTGCTCCCGGACCGGATGATCGGCGGCCTCGGCGGCGACCTGCTCGGCGCGCTGGTCGCGGGCGGTGCCTTCGCCGCCTTCCTGTCCACCGCCTCCGGACTGACCATGGCGGTCGCGGGAGTCCTCACCCAGGACGTGCTGCCCGCCCGGGGCGTACGGCACTTCCGGCTCGCCACGGTCCTCGCCATGGCGGTGCCGCTCGCCGCGAGCGTCCTGGTCGGCGGGCTGCCTGTCGCCGACGCGGTCGGCCTTGCCTTCGCCGTCTCGGCGTCCTCGTTCTGCCCGCTGCTCGTCCTCGGCATCTGGTGGCGGCGCCTCACCCCGCCGGGCGCCGCCGCGGGCATGCTCGTCGGAGGCGGCGCTGCGCTCCTCGCGGTCGCAGCCACGATGGCCGGATACCCCGGCACCGGCACCCTGCACGCCCTGCTGGCCTGGCCCGCCCTCTGGTCCGTACCGCTCGGCTTCCTCACGATGGTCCTGGTGTCCCTGGCCACCCCCGGCAAGGTCCCGCCCGAGACCCCGGCGATCCTGGCCCGCTTCCACCTCCCGGAGGAACTCGTCGGAGGCCGGACCCGCGCGGCGACCAAGGAGATCGAACTGTGGCGGCGATGAGGGGCGACCGGGGCGGGAACCCACGAGCGGTGAGCGGTGTACCAGATGCAGGAGGTGAGCGATGAGCGGTGAAGCGACCGGGTTCCTGGCCGGGTTCTGCGTGGCCGTGCTCCCGCTGCTCGCGGCCGGCTTCTGGCTCGGCCGGCGTACGGCCCGCCCGCGCGACAGCCTCGGCGGACTCGGCACACCCGTCGAGCACGCCACCTTCCAGACCCTGCACACCGCCACCCTCGCCGCGCCCCCGCTGCGCGCCGGCCTCACGGAGGAGACGGCCCGCAGATCGGCCAAACGGCTGCGCACCCTGCTCGGCACGGACGCGCTCTGCCTCACCGACCACGAGTCCGTCCTCGCCTGGGAGGGCGTCGCCGAGCACCACCGCGCCGAGATCATGGGGCGCCTGGCGGGGCCCCTGGAGACCGGCCGGGGCGAGGCCTTCCGGCTGACCTGCGACATCATCGACTGCCCGGTGCGCTGGGCGGTGGTCGCCCCCCTCACGGTCGACGACCGGGTCCACGGCGCGCTCGTCGCCTGCGCGCCCCGCGAGTCCGCCGTCCTCGTCCGTGCGGCCGGCGAGGTCGCCCGCTGGGTCTCCGTCCAGCTCGAACTGGCCGATCTCGACCAGTCCCGGACCCGACTGATCGAGGCCGAGATCAAGGCCCTGCGCGCCCAGATCTCCCCGCACTTCATCTTCAACTCGCTCGCGGTGATCGCTTCGTTCGTCCGCACCGACCCCGAGCGCGCCCGCGAACTGCTGCTGGAATTCGCCGACTTCACCCGCTACTCGTTCCGCAGACACGGCGACTTCACCACCCTCGCCGACGAACTCCACGCCATCGACCACTATCTGGCACTGGTCCGGGCCCGCTTCGGCGACCGGCTCTCGGTCACGCTCCAGATAGCCCCCGAGGTCCTGCCGGTCACCCTGCCCTTCCTCTGCCTCCAGCCCCTCGTGGAGAACGCGGTGAAGCACGGGCTCGAAGGCCGGTCCGTCACCGCCGCCGGCAAGAGCCACATCAGCATCACCGCGCAGGACGCCGGAGCCGAGGCCCTCGTCGTCATCGAGGACGACGGCGTCGGCATGGAACCCGATGTGCTCCGCCGTATCCTCGCCGGCGAGACCAGCCCGTCCGGCGGCATCGGCCTCAGCAATGTCGACGAGCGGCTCCGCCAGGTCTACGGGGACGACCACGGCCTGGTCATCGAGACCGCGGTGGGCGCGGGCATGAAGATCACCGCCCGGCTGCCGAAATACCAGCCGGGCGTACACCCGGACGGGGGAATACCCCGCACCTGAGGATCACCCTGGGTGAGCTCTTTGCCGAGCCCTCGGTGGGCCTCAGGTGCGCGCCGCCACCATCCCCAGCGTCAGCAGGCCCAGGACGACCCAGCCGAACCACAGCCAGCCGTTGCTGCCGAGGGCCACCGAGTAGGCCGTCACCATGACCAGCCCACCGACGGTGAGCACCCCCATGGCCTTCGTCGAACCGGGCATCGCGACACCCTTCCCTCAGGTCCTCAGGCTTCTTCTCCCTCCATGGTGCCCCCAGTGGCGGAAATGACAGTGCAGACGACGAAATGCGCGCCCTTTTTCCAGCCGTCCTCGCTGACCCAGAAACCGGATCCGGTCCGATCGGGCTCATAGCCGTACTGCACCGGCGGCAGGTTCTTCTTGCAGGCGTCGCGAGCCTGCTCCTGAGCATCGCCGTAGCTGGTGCCGGGACTCATCTCGTGGAACCCGAGAACCTTCTCCTCGTGACGTTCCTGGCAGGAGACCAGCCGGATCTTGTTGCTGGAGATCGTGTCGAGACAGTCCTGCTTCTGCAGGGTGGCCACGTCGACGAGCACCGTCTCACCCACCGTCCGGTACTCACCGATCGGCCCCCACACCGGCCTGCGCTCGCCCAGCAGCAGACAGGCGACCCGGCGGCCGGCCGCGTCGAAACCGTCGTCGGTCGGCACCACGGCGAGGGAGCGGACGTCCACGAGCCTGTCCCGGGCCTCCGCCGTGAGCTGCTCGCACCGGGCCGCGCCCCCCGCGCGGGCGTCCGCGGCGGACGAGACCTCGTAGGAGGCCATCACCTGGCCGTCCATCGCGGGCCCCGCGCACCCGGCCACGATCCGCAGCCCGGCCGGGTCGGTGAACGGGGTGTCGCGCCAGGTGACGTCGACGCAGTCACCGTCCTTCAGCGGCTCGGTCAGGCCCACGGCCCTGCCGTACGGCAGCGCCGCGTTCCCGCCGCCTCCGCCGCCGAGGCCGTCCGTCAGCTCCTTCATGTTCCCCATGGCGTACCAGGTTCCGCCGACGACCAGAGCGAGACCGAGGGTGGTCGCCACGCCCGCGAGCAGGGCGCGGCTGCGATGCCGACGGTGATGCCCGCCGGAGCCCGCCCCTCGGTGCTCCGGCGGGGACCAGCCGTCCGCACGTGCCGGTGCAGCCCCTCCTCCCGGCTCGCCGGCTCCACCCGACGGCGCGTACCACGGTGTCTCGTGCGCGCCCGGAGGGGCGAGGGGGTACTCGTGATCCGCCGTGTGCGTGGGCCCGCTCGCCCACTGCGGTTGCGAGCCGAGGTCGGGCTCGGTGCGCGGGTGGGCCTGGGGCGTGACGATCGCGGAGAGCGCCGCCTCGGTCTCGGCTGCGGTGATCCGGTGTACGGGGTCCTTGGCGAGCAGGGTGGCCAGCACCGGTTCCAGCGCGCCCGCCCGCAGCATGGGGCGCGGTTGTTCCAGGACCACGGCGGTGAGCGCCGCGATCTCCGAGTCGCGGTCGAACGGCCCGTACCCCTCGACGGCGTGGTAGAGCGTGCAGCCCAGCGAGAACAGGTCGGACGCGGCGGTCGGCGCCCCACCCTGCGCCCGCTCGGGTGCCAGGTACCCGGCGGTCCCGACCAGGACATGGGTCCGGGTGTACCGGGTCTCCTGGGTGTCCGGCTGGACGGAGATGCCGTAGTCGGTGAGGAGGACGCGTGCGTACGGTGATCCGGTGCGGTCCGGGGCGAGCAGGATGTTGGCCGGCTTGACGTCCCGGTGCATGATGCCGCGCTCGTGTCCGGCCGTCAGCGCGTCCAGCACGGCGAGCCCGATCCGGGCGCACTCGGCAGGCGCGAGGGAGCCTCGTTGGGTCACCAGCGCCTTCAGGTCCAGGGCGCCCGGCACGTACTCCATGACGATCCACGGCAGCTCGTCGTGTTCCAGGACGTCGTGCACGGTGACCACGTTCGGGTGGGCGCGCAGTCCGGCGGCGTGCCGGGCCTCCGCGCGGGCGCGGGCCACGCGAGCGGTGCGCTCCTGCTCGGCCTCGCCCGGATGGCGGAACACGATCTCCTTGAGCGCCACCTCGCAGTCCAGCTGACGGTCGTGCGCCAGCCAGACATGGCCCATGCCGCCGCTGCCCAGCTGGTTCAGCAGGAGATAGCGGTCGGCGATGACCCGGCCGGCTCCCGAATGCGGTGCGCCTGACTGCATCGGTCACTCCCAGGGTCAGATCCACATGAACCGGGCCGGTTCCTGCACGGGGGCGCCCGGCGCCCCCGCATGGCTCGGATCCCCCGGACTCCCGGGGACGTCGGAAGGTGGGTCACCGGTCGGATCGGGAGCGCTCGTGGGGATGTCGGTGGGCGGGCCGCTCTCCTCCGGCGGAGTCGGGTCGGGGTCGCGAGTGGTCGGCGGGGGTGTCGAGGGTTCGGTGGACGTGGGAACGGAGGTGGGGGTGGGGTCCGGTGACGGCGTGAGGGGCGTCTCGTCCGTGGGCGGGGAGTGGTGGGCCCCGTGGGCGACGACACGTCGTCCGTGGGGGAGCCTCCGCCCGAAGGGGTCGTGCCCGGGTCCGTCGGCGACGACCTGTCGTCCGTCGGCGACTCTCCCGTCGGCGATCCGCCCGACGACGAGCCGTCCGAGGACGAACCTCCCGTGTCCGAGGGCTCTGTCGGCCCCGGATCCGTGCCCGAGGATCCGCCGTCGGAGTCCGACCCACCGTCCGTCGTCGCGCCACCGCTCGGACCCGAGCCGCCGTTCGTGCCCGGTTCGGACGCGGATCCGTCGGTGCCGTCTCCCGAAGTCCCGCCCGGCCACTCCACGTGCAGTGCCACCGGGGCGCCGAACTCCAGCCGGGCGCCCGGCCCGGGGCTCGACCCGGTGACCGGCGCGTCGCTCGGCGGCATCCCGTTTCCGGCGACCGTCACCGCCAGGCCCCGCTCCGCCATGGCCGCGCTCGCCTCGCCGAAGGTCATCCCCCCTACCTTCGGCACGGACCGCCGCGCACGGGTGTCGAACGTCGTGTCGGACTCGCCCGTGGTGCCGATCTCGCGGCTGATGCCCCGGTCCGGGTCCTCGACGTCGACGAGCTTGATCTCCTTCAGCTGCTCGGGCGCGGGTTTGACGACCACGACCGCGGCCTGGTCGTAGTTCTCCCACCGCTTGTTGTCGCCCGTGAACTCCACCTTGATGCGGTCCGGGTCCCCGGCGAACGAGCGCAGCGGATTTCCGCAGCTGCACTTGACGGCCGGCAGCCCCTGGTCGTCCACCAATACCGCGATCCCGGCTTCCAGCAGCGCGTCGAAGGGGACGGCCCTGCCCTTTTTGTAGTCGTGGTTCTTCACGAGGGTGTCGTGACGCAGCAGAACGGGTGTGAGGTCGTCGAGATAATCCGGGATGCGGTCGACACCGACTCCGACGATCCGGGCCCATTGCTGAGCCTTTTTCTTGTTCTCGGGAGCGGTGAGGAAATCCTCCAGCTTGCCGACGTCACAGATCTTCGGTTTCCGTGTGCCCCCGTACAGGCCGGGGGTGCTGCCCTGCTGAAGGCCGCTGTGCGGCGCCCGCGACCGCAGGTCCGGCTCGTCCCGGCCGAGCCGTTCGCCCTCGTCGAAGAAAGGAGCGAGGGACGGCACCCCCGCGGCCACCGCCGTCACCGCGAGCAGTGACGGGCCCGACTCCCCGCAACCGCCGAGGACCAGTACGCCCACCAATAGCAAACATGTTCGCAAGCGTGCGCGAATTGTCATGACCGCTCCCCCTTGCGGTTTCCCCCGTCACCTCGCAGAGCGTATGCGAGGCTCACGCATCATGCTACTGAAGGGCAAAGCCTTTCCGTCAAGAGAAATAGAAAGGGGCACGGTTCTGTGGCCAAAGAAAAGAATGGGAGCACATCTGGCAAGAAAAAGAAATGTGACTCAGCGACCACGTGCGTTGAGTGAGGCGAGGTAGGCGTTGTACGCCTCCAGCTCCTTGTCCCCGTCCCGGTCGGCCGCGCGGTCCGTGCGCCGGGCCTGCCGCTGCTCGGAGTTGTACCACTGGAAGAGCAGCGCCAGCAGCACAAGGACCGAGGGGATCTCGCTGAAGGCCCAGGCGATGCCGCCGGCCGCGTTCTGGTCGGACAGGGCGTCGATGCCGAGGGAGGCGGGCGGGTTCTCGTACGTCTTCACCATCGGCGCGGACGCCATCATCAGTGCGATGCCGAAGAAGGCGTGGAACGGCATGCCCGCGAACAGCTCCAGCATCCGCATCAGATAGCCGGGCCGGTGCGGGCCCGGGTCCACGCCCATGATCGGCCAGAAGAAGAACAGTCCGACCAGCAGGAAGTGCGTCATCATCACGATGTGCCCCGGCGTCGACCCCATCAGGAAGTCGAACAGCGGCGTGAAGTACAGCCCGTAGAGGCTCGCGATGAACATCGGGATCGTGAACGCCGGATGCGTGACGATCTTCATGTACCAGCTGTGCAGGAACATCAGCAGCAGCTCGCGCGGCCCCTTCCGCCCCTTCCCCGCCACCGGCAGCGCCCGCAGCGCCAGGGTGATCGGCGCCCCCAGCAGCAGCACGATCGGCGCCAGCATGCTGATCACCATGTGCTGCACCATGTGCACGCTGAACATGACCATGCCGTAGTCGTTCAGCCCGGTGCACGTCACCAGCATCACCAGCAGCACACCCACGACGAACGCGATCGTCCGCCCCACCGGCCACTTGTCCCCGCGCCGCACGAGCCGTACGACGCCCCAGGCGTAGAGCGCGAGCCCCACCAGACAGGCGATCAGGAAGAACGGATCCGCCGACCACGAGAGCCCTCGCCCGAGAGTGAAGGGCAAAAGCCCCGTCCCGTGCCCGCTGTGATCCATCCGCCGGCTCCTGTTTCGTGGGGGTTGTGCTGTCTGTCCGCCCCCAGACTAGAACCGCCCCCGGTCACGATCATGACCGGGGGCAAGCCTGGAAGGGGCGCGGGGCTGTTTCGCTATGCGGCTCCGCCGAGTGGGCGCGATCAGCCACGAACGACCCGCACCCCGCCGATCACCGGCTGGACCGAGCTCTCATCGGCGCCCTAGAGCACACACTCCGCCTCGGCGTACCGATCCTCCGGTACCGTCTTCAACGTCTCCACCGCCTCAGCGAGCGGCACCATCACGATGTCGGTCCCCCGCAGCGCGGTCATGTGCCCGAACTCACCCCGGTGCACGGCCTCCACCGCGTGCCACCCGAACCGCGTCGCCAGCACCCGGTCGTACGCGGTCGGCGTACCGCCCCGCTGCACATGCCCGAGGATCACCGGCCGCGCCTCCTTGCCGAGGCGCTGCTCCAGCTCGATCGACAGCTGCCGCGCGATCCCGGCGAACCGCTCGTGGCCGTAGATGTCCTTGCCGCCCTCGTCGAAGTCCATCGACCCGGCCTTCGGCTTCGCCCCCTCCGCGGCGACGACGATCGCGAACCGCTTGCCCGCCGAGAACCGCTCGGCGACCTTCGTGGCCAACTCCTCGATGTCGAAGGGCCGTTCCGGTACGACGATGGCGTGCGCGCCGGCCGCCATGCCGGAGTGGAGCGCGATCCAGCCGGTGTGGCGGCCCATGACCTCCACGACCAGGACGCGCTGGTGGGACTCGGCGGTGGTCTTCAGCCGGTCCAGCGCCTCCGTCGCGACGCCCACGGCCGTGTCGAAGCCGAACGTGACGTCCGTGACCGCGATGTCGTTGTCGATGGTCTTCGGTACGCCCACGACCGGCAGGCCGCTGTCCGACATCAGCCGGGCCGCCTTCAGCGTGCCCTCACCGCCGATGGGGATGATCGCGTCGAGCCCGAGCTCCTCGACGTGGCCCTTCGCCCGCGCCACCCCGTCCCGCAGGTGCGAGGGCTGCACCCGGGAGGAACCGAGGATCGTGCCGCCGCGGGCCAGGATGCCGGACACCGCGTCCAGGTCGAGCTTGAGGTAGTCGCAGTCCAGCAGACCTTTCCAGCCGTCCCGGAAACCGATGACCTCGTCGCCGTGGTCGACGACGGCGCGGTGCACGACGGACCGGATGACGGCGTTCAGCCCCGGGCAGTCGCCGCCGGACGTGAGGACACCAATACGCATAGCCCGAATACCTTCTCGACGTGGGCCGGGGACCGGACCACGCTGTCCGGCTGGAATCCCCGCCACCCTACCGGCGGCAGGGGGCGGGGCCGTAGCGGGCGTCCGCCTGCTGGACGGCCCCGCACAGGTGAGCGGAGCCCTGGTCAGACGGGCTTTCACAGGTGAGCGGGAGCCCCTACGGATGGGCCTTTCGCACGAGCGGTGCTGAACCGTTTCTCAAGGGCCCCGGCCCCCGCCCGGACGCGCTACGCGGGCTGCTGGGCCGCCGAGATCCGCTCGTCGCGCAGCGCCTCGAACCAGCGGTCGTCGGTCGGCGGCAGCGCGTTCACGTCCAGCGCCAGCTTCAGCAGCAGGTCCGCGATCTGCGGGTTCCGCGCCAGCACCGGCCCGTGCATGTACGTGCCGAAGACGGTGTCGTTGTACGCGCCCTCCGTGCCGTCGCCCGTGCCGTTGCCCTTGCCGAGGCGGACCTGTGCGAGGGGGCGGGCGGTGGGGCCGAGGTGGGTGACGCCCTGGTGGTTCTCGAACCCGGTCAGCTGCGGCAGCCCGAGGCGCGGGTCGATGTCCGCGAGGACGTCGCCGACGCACCGTTCGCCCTCGCCCCGGGTCGTGGTCACGTCGAGCAGGCCGAGGCCCGGCTCGCGCTGGCCGAGGTCGTTGACGAACTCGTGGCCGAGGATCTGGTAGCCGGCGCAGACGGCGAAGACGATCGCGCCGTTGTTCACCGCCTGGTACAGATGCCGGTCACGGCGCAGGCGCTCGGCCGCCAGCCGCTGCGGCCGGTCCTCGCCGCCGCCGATCAGATAGATGTCGCCGGAGGTCGGGATCGGCTGGTCGCTGCGCACGTCCAGCCGGGCCACGTCCAGGCCGCGCTGCCGTGCGCGGCGCTCGACGACGAGGACGTTGCCCTGGTCGCCGTAGGTGCTGAGCAGGTCCGGGTAGACCCAGACGACCCGCAGACTGTTGTCGCTCATGAAGTCAGTGCCCCTCAGAGTCGTTCATGGTCGTTCGTGGCCGGGTGCTCAGTTGCCCACGCGACGGCGCAGGTCCTGGAACGCGGTGTAGTTCGCGATGACCTCGATCCGGCCCGGCGGGCACATCTGCACCGCCTGGTCGAGGGTGTCGCAGACCTGGAAGTGCTGACCCGCCACTTCCAGACGCACCGCGAGGTCCAGCTTGCGGTCGCCGAGCACGAAGATCGGGTGGCCGGTCAGCCGGGTGTAGTCGACGTCCCAGAGCCACGAGGTGTCGGTGCCGTCGGCGCCGCGCGCGTTCACCGACAGGATCACCGGCGACGGCGGCGGGTCGATCAGCGAGAACGTCTCCAGCCAGCCCGCCGGGTTCTTGGCGAGCAGCAGCCGCAGATCCCGCTGCATGAACTGCACCACGTCGTACCGTCCGGCGACCGCCTGCACCTGGTACATGCGTTCCAGGGCGACCTGCGGCGGCACACCGAAGACGGCGGCGGTGGCGGCCGACGAGGCGGCGTTGGCCTTGTTGGCGCGACCCGGCAGCTGCAGATGGATCGGCCAGGCCGAACCGTGCGGGTCGAGGACGTGGTCGCCGGAGAGCGCCCAGCTCGGTGTGGGGCGGCGGAAACCGCACTCGCCGCAGAACCAGTCGTCGCCGGGGCGCTGCATCACACCACCGCAGGACGGGCAGGACCAGGCGTCGTCCTTCCACATCTGGCCGACCGCGACCCAGACCACGTTCGGCGAGGACGAGGCCGCCCACACGATCAGCGGGTCGTCGCAGTTGGCCACGACGACGGCCTTGGTGCCGGCCAGGCCCTCCCGCCATGCCTCCGCCATCATGCGGGTCTCGGCGGCACGGTCGAGCTGGTCGCGGGAGAGGTTGAGCAGTGCGATGCACTTGGGGTCGGTGTCCCGCGCGACACCGGCCAGGTACTTCTCGTCGACCTCGATGACCGCGAACTTGGCGTCCGAGTTCCCGGCGAGCGCCGAGGTGATGCCCGCGGGCATGTTGGCGCCGAGCGCGTTGGATACGACGGGGCCCGCGGCCCGCAGCGCCTCGGCGATCAGCCGGGTCGTGGTGGTCTTGCCGTTGGTGGCGGAGACCAGGATGACGTCCAGGCTCTGCGCGAGCCTGGCGAGGAGGTCGGGGTCGAGTTTCAGTGCCACCCGGCCGCCGATCACAGATCCGCTACCGCGTCCAGCGGCACGCGATGCCGCCGCGACCGCCTTGCCCGCCGTCACGGCCAGCTTGGCCCGCGGCGTGAGCGGGTCCGAGTTGCCTGCCATCAGTTCTCGATCCTCCTTGCGTACAGCGCCGCGCCCAGTCCCGGCAACGTGTGGACCAAAGACTATCGAGATCCACTCACGCGCCCGAATCTCGTCCGGGCCGTAACCCTGGTCGGACCGGCGATATCAGGTCTGAACGTACCCTTGCGGCCATGCGAAGCGGCTCGATTCCCGGCGCCCGAGGGCGCGTTCTCCCCATGACACTGCTCGGGGACCCCGTATTGCAGGCGCCTTGTGAAGAGGTGACGGAGTTCGGGGCCGAACTGGTGCGGCTTGTGGAGGACATGTTCGCGACGATGTACGACGCGCGGGGGGTGGGGCTCGCCGCGAACCAGGTGGGCCGGGGGCTGCGGGTCTTCGTGTACGACTGCCCGGACGACGAGGACGTGCGTCATCTCGGCCATGTGGTGAACCCCCGGCTCGTCTCGACCGGAGGGATCGTACTGCGGGGGCCCGAGGGTTGTCTGTCGCTGCCCGGGCTGGAGGCGGGGGTGGAGCGGTACGACGAGGCCGTGGTCGAGGGGTTCACGGTGGACGGGGACCGGGTGCGGGTGTCGGGGAGCGGGTTCTTCGCGCGGTGTCTGCAGCACGAGTGCGATCACCTCGAGGGCCGGGTGTATGTGGACCGGCTGTCGGGGTGGCGGCGTTCTCGGGTGTTGCGGAAGGCCGCGCGGGCGCCGTGGGGGGTGTGAGTTCCTCGGCGGGTCCAGGCCGGTGGGGCTTCTCGCGGGGTTCCCCGCGCCCCTCAGGGGCGCGGATGGAACCCTCTAGAAGCCCGGGCCGCCCACCTTGTCGCCCGCCGCTGCCAGGCGGCCCCAGAGGAGGTCCGCGAGGCTGCGGACCAACTCCGCTCTGGTGAGTGGGCGTTCGCCGAGCCACCAGTCGCCCGCGGCGTGCATCATGCCGACGATGCCGTGGCCCCATACACGTGCCAGCTGGCGGCTGTCGGGACCGAGGTCGAGGCGGTCCTCGATGACCGTGCCGAGTTCCTCGCCCATGCGCCGCAGGAGGGGGGCCGAGTGCTTGCCGACGTCGAAGCCCTGGTCGCCGGGCTGGCCGCCCTCGGCGGGGTGCATGAGGAAGCGGTACACCTGGGGGCGGGCCTCGATGGCCGCCAGATAGGTGTCGAGGGTCGCCTCGACGCGTTCACGGCGCTCCGCGGGGGCGTCCAGCGCGGCCCGCAGGGAATCGAGGAGCGCATCGGTGTGCCGCTGGGCGAGGGCGGCGTAGAGTCCGCCCTTGTCGCCGAAGTGGCGGTACAGAATCGGCTTGGTGATGCCGGCTTCGGCGGCGATGGCGTTCATCGACGCTCCGGGGCCGTCGCGGAGCACGACTCGGTCCGCGGCCTCCAGCAGCTCGCGACGACGGCGGTCGGCGGACCGCTCCTGGTCGGTCCGCTGCGTGGTGTCCATGAGTCTCTCCCCCACATGCTGATGACGGTGACGCCTTGCGCAAACTAACACTGATCGGCGTGACCCGTTCGAACGGGCTACCGAGCACTGCTCGGGAGTTGACTTTTCCTACCGACCGGTAACAGACTCCAGTTACCGCAGGTAACATCTTAGTGCAGTGCTGGAGGCGCGTCATGGCCGAGTTCACCATGGAACTCAACGAGGAACAGCGAGAGGTCCGCGACTGGCTCCACGGATTCGCCGCCGATGTGATCCGCCCCGCGGCCGCCGAGTGGGACGAGCGCGAGGAGACCCCCTGGCCGGTGATACAGGAGGCCGCCAAGGTCGGCATCTACTCCCTCGACTTCTACGCCCAGCAGTACTTCGATCCGACCGGCCTCGGCATCCCCATGGCCATGGAGGAGCTGTTCTGGGGCGACGCGGGCATCGCCCTGTCCATCGTCGGCACCGGCCTCGCCGCCGTCGGTGTCCTCGCCAACGGCACCGAGGAGCAGGTCGGCACCTGGATCCCCCAGATGTACGGTGACGCGAACGATGTCAAGGTCGCCGCGTTCTGCTCCTCCGAGCCCGACGCCGGTTCCGACGTCGCCTCCATGCGCACCCGCGCGGTCTACGACGAGGCCAAGGACGAGTGGGTCCTCAACGGCACCAAGACCTGGGCGACCAACGGCGGTATCGCCAACGTCCACGTCGTGGTCGCCGTCGTCGACCCCGAGCTCGGTTCCAAGGGCCACGCGTCCTTCATCGTCCCGCCGAGCACGCCCGGACTGTCCCAGGGCCAGAAGTTCAAGAAGCACGGCATCCGGGCCTCCCACACCGCCGAGGTCGTCCTGGAGGACGTCCGCGTCCCCGGCTCCTGCCTCCTCGGTGGCAAGGAGAAGCTCGACGAGCGGCTGGCGCGGGCCCGTGAGCGGGCCAAGGCCGGGGGCGAGCGGGTGAAGAACGCGGCGATGGCCACGTTCGAGGCCTCCCGCCCGGCCGTGGGCGCCATGGCGGTGGGCACCGCCCGTGCCGCGTACGAGGTCGCCCTCGACTACGCCAAGACCCGTGAGCAGTTCGGCCGGCCCATCATCGACAACCAGGGCGTCGCCTTCCAGCTCGCGGACATGCGGACCTCCGTCGACGCGGCGCGGCTGCTGGTGTGGCGGGCGTCCTGGATGGCGATCAACGGCAAGCAGTTCACGGCGGCCGAGGGGTCCCAGTCGAAGCTGTTCGCGAGCGAGACGGCGAAGAAGGTGACCGCGCAGGCGATCCAGATCCTCGGCGGCAACGGGTACACGCGGGAGTACCCGGTCGAGCGGATGCACCGGGACGCGGCTATCTACACCATCTTCGAGGGTACGAGTGAGGTGCAGCGGCTGGTGATCGCCCGGACCCTGTCGGGAATGCCGATCCGGTAGCGGCGTGGGGGTGCGTGTGTCGGTCGGACTGCGGGAGCGTCGTGGTTGCTCGCGCCCACGCGGCGCAGCCGCATATCGACACGGCCCCGCGCCCCCTTCAGGGCTCGGGCTGTCATCAGCGGTGACGACACGTACCCCCGACAGGAGTGCCTGATGACGCGTACGGCCGGTGAAGTGCTGGAAGAAATGACCGCGCGGCTCGCCCCGGGACCCGATGCCAATCCGCTGCTGCCCCTGATCGCCTCCGGTGCGGCCGATCTCGACACCCTCGCCGTGCTCGCCATGGAGCAGCGGCTGGTGATCGCCGCGGATCTGCTCTCCTTCCGCCATCTGGCCGAGCGGTCGGCCGTCGAGGATCCGGCCTGCGCCCCCTTCTTCGAGATGCTCGCGGAGGGGGAGGAGGTGGCGGCCGGGCGGCTCGGCGCGCTCGCGCAGGCGTGCGGGGTGGATGAGGAGAGGGCGACGGCGTACGAGCCGCTGCCGGGCTGTCAGGCCTACCCGTCGTACGTCGCCCGGCTCGCCCTCGGTGCCGTCCCGGCCGACGTCGTGCTCGCGCTCAGCGCCAACTTCGCCTCCTGGGGAGGCTATTGCGCGACGATCGCCAAGTCCCTCCGCGATCACTACGCCTTCACCGTCGAGGCCTGCGGCTTCTTCGACTTCTTCGCCGAGCCGGCCCCGGAACTGGAGGAGAGGGCGAAGGGGCGGTACAGGCGGGGGTGGACACGGGGCGGATCGACGAGGAGGCGGCCCACCGCTACGGGCGACTGCTGCAGAGCTACGAATCGATGTTCTGGACCACACTGGCGCGCCCCTGAAAGGGGCGCGGGGAACTGCGCGACAAGCCACGACGTACCCGCAGGCGCGCACGGTCGCGAGGGCTACGGCGCGTGGGCGAAGCGGCCCTAGCCGGAGGCGGCCCCGCTGCTGTGCGCGATGCACGCCACGTCGATCCGGTCCGCG
The DNA here is from genome assembly GCF_020982545.1 of Streptomyces sp. MNU76. GTDB lineage: Bacteria > Actinomycetota > Actinomycetes > Streptomycetales > Streptomycetaceae > Streptomyces. The sequence continues at coordinate 240,602 of NZ_JAJKLK010000031.1, forward strand.
AGCTTCGCCAGCTCGATCGTCAGAGCCGCCACCGTGTCCTCGTCGAGCTCCTCACCCGCCTCCACCAGGTGCAGCCAGCGCCCGCCCACCGTCCGCAGCAGCTTGCTCACATCGGCCGCAGACACCTGCAGGGTCCCGCGGGCGTCGACGATCAGAGGCAGAGTCACTTCGCGGTTCACAACGGGGATGGTAGCCGCGGAACGCTCACGCCCCGTGCCATACGGTGGTGATGTTGCAGAACTCCCGGATTCCGTGTCCGGACAGCTCGCGCCCGTATCCCGACCGCTTGACCCCGCCGAACGGGAACGCCGGGTGGGAGGCGGTCATCCCGTTGACGTACACCGCGCCGGCGTCCAGGTCCCGGACGAAGCGGTCGACCTCGGCGCTGTCCCGGGTCCACACGTTGGAGCTCAGCCCGAAGGGCGTGTCGTTGGCGATCGCGATCGCTTCGTCGAGGTCGGCCACCCGGTACAGCGTGGCGACGGGACCGAAGGTCTCCTCCTGGTGGACGCGCATCTCGGGGGTGATGTCGGCGAGGACGGTCGGCGGGTAGAACCAGCCCGGCCCGTCGGGGCGTTCGGCACCGCACAGCACGGTGGCCCCGCTCTCCACGGCCTCGTCGACCAGTTCCTCCAGGTCCTTGCGGCCCCGCTCGCTGGAGAGCGGGCCGACATCGGTGTCCTCGTCCAGCGGGTCGCCGACCTTCAACGCCTTCATGGCCTCGACGAACCGCTCGGCGAAGGCGTCGTAGACGTCGGCGTGCACGATGAACCGCTTGGCGGCGATGCACGACTGGCCGGTGTTCTGCACCCGGGCCGTCACCGCGATCCGGGCCGCCTCCTCGACGTCGGCGGACGGCATCACCACGTACGGGTCGCTGCCGCCCAGTTCCAGGACGGTCTTCTTGACCTCGTCCCCGGCGACCGAGGCGACCGCCCGGCCGGCCGGCTCGCTGCCGGTGAGGGTCGCGGCCTTCACACGCGGGTCGCGCAGGATGTCCTCGACGGCGCGCGAGCCGACGAGCAGGGTCTGGAAGCAGCCCTCGGGGAAGCCCGCCCGGCGGAAGAGGTCCTCCAGGTAGAGCGCGGTCTGCGGGACGTTGGAGGCGTGCTTCAGCAGGCCCACGTTGCCGGCCATCAGGGCGGGCGCGGCGAACCGGATCACCTGCCAGAGCGGGAAGTTCCACGGCATCACGGCGAGCACCGGGCCGAGCGGGCGGTAGCGGACCAGGACCCGGGAGGCGCCCGAGTCCTTCACGTCCGCGTCGGACGGCTCCACGTCGGTGAGCAGCACCTCGGCGTGGTCGGCGTACCAGCGCATCGCCTTCGCGCACTTGGCGGCCTCGGCGCGGGCCTGCTTGACGGGCTTGCCCATCTCCGTGGTCATCGTCCGCGCGACGTCCTCGGCGTCCTCGTCGAGGAGGTCGGCGGCCCGGCGCAGCAGCCGGGCGCGCTCCGCGAAGGAGGTGGTCCGGTAGGTGCGGAAGGTGGCGTCGGCGGTGGCGAGGCGGTGCTCGATCTCCTCCTCGCCCAGGGCGTCGTACGTCTTGAGGGTCTCGCCGTTCGCCGGGTTGACCGTGGCGATGGGCATGCTGGCCTCCTGCGTGGACTGTCCTTCGACCTTCCCGCGCTACGGAGCACGCCGCAACGCGACTCAGTCCGAGTGCTCCAGAAGACGGTCGAGAAACTCCGCCTGCGCCGGGACGATCACGGCCCGGGCCCGTTCGACGCTGAGCCACTCCACGCGGTCCAGCTCCGGGAACTCCTGGAGCCGGCCGGACCTCGGCGGCCACTCCATGCGGAAGGTGCCCGGCACGACGGTGGCCGGGTCGAGGTCCGCCTCGATCGCCCAGGCCGTCACGATCTTGCCGTTCTTCTGCCGCACCTCGCCCAGCGGTACGGCCTCCCCGTCGGGCGGGGCCAGCCCCAGCTCCTCCTGGAACTCCCGGCGGGCCGCGTCCCAGGCGGGCTCGTCCGGTTCGTACTCGCCCTTGGGCACGCTCCACGCCCCCGCGTCCTTCTGCGCGAAGTACGGGCCGCCCATATGGCCGAGCAGTACCTCGACGCCGTGCTCGGTGCGGCGGTGCAGCAGCAGGCCGGCACTGCGCTTGGGGGTGGTCAACGCGTCACCTCGGGGTGTGCGGCGAGCAGGGTCTCGACCGTATCGGCTTCGGCGGGGGTCTTGTCCTCGCGATAGCGGATCACGCGGGCGAAACGCAGGGTGACACCGGCCGGGTAGCGGGTGGAGCGCTGCAGGCCGTCGTAGGCGATCTCGACGACGAGTTCGGGGCGTACGGTCACACCCCAGCCGTGCCGCTCCACGGCCAGCTCCGTCAGCCGCTCGGTCTGCCAGGCCAGCAACGCGTCGGTCATGCCCTTGAAGGTCTAGAAGGGTCTGTAGGTACGAACTTAGAGCTAAGCTCCCGGGCATGGCGATCGCCCCTGAGTACCTCCACCTGGTGTATCCGGACCGGGCCCCGTTCGGGGCCTTCCTGTACGGGCGGAACTCCGCCGACCCGAAGAAGAAGGGCCGTTCGGTCTCCGACCAGCTGATGAACGGCCGCGCGCTGTGCGAAGCGCACGACTGGCCGGTCCTCCACGAATTCAAGGACACCGGCATCTCGGCGAGCCGGCATGCCCGGAAGGCGCGCGACGAGTTCGACGAGATGCTGCAGCGGATCGAGGCCGGCGAGCCCCGCATCCTGGTCGCGTGGGAGGCCTCGCGGTACTACCGGGACCTGGAGATCTACGTCCGGCTCCGGAACGCCTGCTTCGCCGCGAACGTGCTGCTCTGCTACAACGGCACCGTCTACGACCTGTCCAAGCGAGCGGACCGCAAGGCAACCGCCATGGACGCCATCGCGGCCGAGGACGAGGCCGAGGGCATCCGCGACAGGAACGTCCGCACGCTGAACGGGAACGCCGCCAAGGGACGCCCGCACGGACCCGTCCTGACCGGCTACCGCCGCGTCTACGACCAGAGCACGGGTGAACTCCTCAACCAGGAGCCGCACGCCCGGCAGGCGAAGTTCGTGAACGACCTCTTCGAACTGGCTGAGAAGGGCACAGGCGCCAACGAGATAGCCCGCAAAGTCGCTGAGCAGACTCAGGCCCAGCGCACCCGCCTGGAACGCAAGGGGCGGTCCGAAGAGGAGATCACCCAGACCTTGATCGAGCTGGGACTGCTCACCAGATTCGGCAACCCGTGGCGCGCGAAGGCCATCACGAAGATGCTCACGAACAAGGCGTTCCTGGGCAAGAAGATCAACAACGGTGAGGAGACAGGCACCGCCACCTGGAAGGCGATAGTGCCTGAGGACCGCTTCTACGCTGTGCAGCGCATCATCGAGCAGCGCCGGTACGGGAAGTCGCATGACACGTCCGTGAAGCACCTGCTGTCGGGCATCCCGGTCTGCGGCGAACACGGCGACCAGGACCCCCTCGTCAGGTGGAAGAAGGACGGCAAGGGGCATGAGCAGTACCGGTGCGTCCGCACCGACGTCACGCTGAGCGCCGCCCGCTTCCAGGCCTACGTCGAGGAAGGGGTGGTGACCTGGCTCAGCTCGGCCGAGGCGAAGCGGGCCTTCGAGCAGAGCGCCCAGTCCGACACGATCAAGCGGGCCCGTAGGAAGCTGACGGGAATGGAGCACCAGCTGCGTGAGGCCCGCGCTGCCGCGCGCGAGTTCGACGACGACGGCCAGCCGCGGATGTCCGCGCTGACGCTCGCCGACCTGGAGCGAGGGCTGAGCCCGCAGATGAAGAAGCTCAAGGGGCAGATCGAGGCGGCCACGATCCCGCCGATCCTGCGAGGCCTGGTCGGAAACCGGGACGCGGACAGGATCTGGGCGAGCCTGGAGATGGCCACTCAGCGGATGATCCTTAGAGAGGTCGTGACGATCCGCGTGTTCAAAGCGCCGGCGCAGGGGGTCAAGTCCCTCGAAGGCCGCGTGCGGATGTCGTTCTTCGGCGAGCCCGGCTTCAAGCCGGTGGATGGAAGCCGGGCGTAAGGCCGTCCGGCTACGCGAGCGCCATCGGTATCACCGGCGGTGCGAGCAGCGGATCCGGCGCGGCCGCCGACGGGAACGGCCGGCGGCGGAGCCAGGCCTGGACCCACAGGCCGTCTCCGGCCAGGCGCAGCAGCAGGTCGTTTATCTCGCCCTGAAGCTGTCGGGTGCAGTAGCGCTCGTCGACGAGGTGGACGCACCAGCCCTCGTCCTCGACGGTCACGAGCAGCCGCCCCGTGGGCATCATGTCCGGCGGTACGGTCTCCCAGCGCAGGACGGCCAGCCGGAGCCCCTGCGCCGGGCGCATCAGACGTCCGTCGTCGGTCCACCGCTGCCGCCAGAGTCCGTGAACCACGCTGTGCTTGGTGGCCCTGTCGAACTCGTTGCACAGGGGTTGCTCTGTGTGGTCCGGGCTGAGAAGGAACTCGATCTGACCGCCTGGCCGGTCCTTCACATGGATGGCACGGCCCTTTGGTATCTCCCCGGGCTCGGCCAGTCTGTAGAGCGCTTGCTTGCGTGACGTGTCGGACACTGCGGTCCACCCCCTGCGGCGCTGCCCTCAAGAAGGCAGCGCTTTCCTATGGTTTGCGTCCCTCGCTGCCAGGCGGGGGACCCATCATGCACAGGGCGATTACTTTTGGCCACACCTTCATTACGGGCCGCATGTGAGGGGCTCTCAACTGCACTGATGTGTGCGGGCAGTTGGGCTATAGGCAATTTTGCGCCATCAGCGCTTGGGGGCTCTGCCGTACAGGCGCATGAGGTTGTGCACCTTCGCGAGGTCCTCGGAGTCCAGCTCCCCGGTCACGACCGCCCTGACCTGACCGTCGTCGCTCCAGACCGTGTGGACGTCCATGAACTGCACCCCGGCGGCCTCCTGAACGGCGCCCGGGTCGAGGCCCAGAACGTCGGCGAGCGCGTCCAGCTGCGGATACTCCGGATGCTCCGCCGGGCCCAGCTCGGCGCGCTCCAGGCGGCCCAGCCAATCCGCTTCGATCACGTGCTCTCCGCTGGTGGGGTCGAGCGCACGGGCCGCGACCTCCGCCAGGCTCAGCCCAGTCTCGGCACGGTGCACGCGTACTAGATCGGACAGATCTGTACGCCCTGTCGCCGGGTCCGGAGCCTCAGGTTCGGGCTCCGCGAGGGCTCTCCTGGGGGGCTCCAGTGGCGGCTGTGCCTCTTCGAGATCCCGGCGCACTCGCCGCATGATCTCGTCCGAGGCGTCGGGCCTCACTCTCAGTTCCTTGGCCGCGGCGGTCACTACGCGTCGGAACAGTTCCTCGTCCGGTGAGAGCGCTGGCCCGGCTTCCGGTGTGCTGGAGCCCGTCGCGCGCAGAATCTCCCGGAGGATCTCTGCGGCGTCTCCGCGGCCTACGTCCTCCAGTTGTTCAGGCGTCACGCCCACCACGCGGGCCATGTGGGCGAGTGTCCTGGGGGGAGCGTGTACAGGCTCGTCTCTGGTCTTGTAACCGCGCTCGATCTGACGCCATCGTGCGGCGCCGAGCTTGACCTGCGCGAGGGCTGCTGCGTCTTCGGCGCTTAGGCCTCGCGCGAGGCGCGCGACGCGGATCAATTCGCCCTCCGCTGGCGGCTCCGGGGTGCGTGGCGTTGTGGTCACGGCGACTCCATCTCTGGCCCCAACGGAACTTCACTGAACTTTAGCGAACTTTCCCAGGTCAGCGACCCCGCCCCCTTCTGCTCTGTGCGGTGAAGTACCGTAAAGTTCGGTACTTTGCTTGTACTTCGCGATACCTGCCCGTACTCTCAAGTCATGGAACCCCGAAGGAACCAGGATCCGGGGAGAGTTCGCCGTAAGCGGATCCAAGCCGGACTGAACCAGACCACGTTGGCGCTCAAGGCGGGCATCTCGAAGAACCACATGTCTCAGGTGGAGCGCGGCGTGACGGGGGCCTCGCCGCGTGTGCTGAAGCAGCTCGCTGATGTCTTGGGCTGCGAGATTGCCGATCTGATGCCGCCTGAGCCGACCGTCTCTGAGAGTGCGGCGTGACGCGCGAGGAGCGTCACAGGCTGCTCAGCCCGGCTGAGATCGCGGACGCGCAGGGCCAGGCTCGGCGGGCCGTGAGCACGGTCGGTATCCCGCAGGAGCTGATCGACAGGCTGCGCCCGATCCTCGCCCCGGCCGCTGCGGCTCTGGCGACGGACGAGGCTGCCGCCCACGCCAAGGCCGCCTGACCAGCACATAGTTCGGGGCCGCGCCCGGCTCCACCCGCGCACGACCCCTACGGCACATCCACACCCAAAACCCAACCCAGGAGTGGATCACCTTGACCGCATCATCCCATCACCCGTTCGGTTTCCATGTGCCCGGCCCGATGCCGGCCGCGATGCCGCTGCGTCAGGTCCCGGCGATGCAGGCCGCCGTGACCCCCGCCGTTCCCGCGCCGCTGGTGTCGACGGCGCCGGAGCCGTTGTTCCCGATGTGCGCCGTCTGCGGCAACCGCCGCGACCTCGTCCCCCGTGGGCAGGAGCGTTACCGCTCCGGCGCGCAGGTTCTCGTCTGCGGGGACGGCTGCGAGGTCGACCCGGTACAGGCCGCGGCCGGTGTGATCGGCGCCTCGATGAACAACGGTGCGGGCACCCCCCGCGAGTGGGCGCAGGCCCAGTACGACAGCGGCCTGCTCTTCGACCCCAAGCGTGCGAAGGACATCGAGGCCGCTGCCCGTGAGCAGGAGCGTGCCGAGATGCGCGCCGAGCTGGAGGCCGCCGCCGAGGCCGCCGAGGCGGCCGACTGGTTCCACGAGCGGTGGCTGGCCACCGCCCCCCTGCAGGAGGGCTGCAAGGCCGTGCACCGCCTGTGTGACGGCCGCCCCGGCTACTACCACCTGCCGGTGGACGCGGTCCTGGGCGCGCTCGACGGCCGGCAGGCGACCACCGACGACCGGCCCCTGAAGCTGACCTGGGACGGCATGGTCGCCCCGCCCGCCGGTGACCGCCCGGGCGAGAAGACCCTCGTCGGGTGCGAGACCACGTTCGGTGCCCGCGCGGTCCTCGAACTCGACGACGCCCAGCGCCGGGACCTCGCCGAGCTGTTCCTCGCCACCATCCACCCGGCGGAGGCCTGCGCCACCCCCGGCTGCGGCCTGTCCGCCGACGACCTCGACACCGCCGACCCGACGGTGTGGGGCTGGATCTGCGTCGACGTCGCCGGCAGCGAGCAGGGCCCGCGCTGGTGGTGCAACCCCCTCTGCGCGAGCGCGGCCATGACCGCCGCGGGCGCCGAGCTCGCGGCCGCCGACCGGGCCGCCGCGATCGATCCCCGCCGCCAGGCGCCCGGGCCGCTGTACGGAGGGAACGTCGAGGAGTTCATCTCGGACGCGTACGACAGCCTCGCCGACATGGAGGCCGACACCGACGCCGTCGAGGACGCCCCCGAGACCATCCCGTTCGTGCCCACTCCGGGCACCGCCGCCGGCAACGGCGGTCAGGGGGCGACCCAGTGATCACGCTGATCCTCGGCACGTTCGGCGGGTGGGTGCTCTACCTGCTCGCGGTCTACCTCTGCGACAGCCAGGCCCACAGCGGCCGCCGCATCCGCCGGATCGGCGGTGCGCGATGAGCGAGGACACCAGCCGGAACGTGCTCGCGGAGCTGGAGGCCTTCGAGGCCGCCGCGTTCAGGGTCGGTCAGCTCGCGCGCCGCCTGCGCACCGACCACCCCGACTTGCCCGTCCAGACCATGCTGCCCACTGTCTGGGCGCTCGCCAGTAGTGCCGGCCCCGACGTCCACGCCGAGCTGGAGATCCACTGCGACTCCGTCGACGGCGCGCACGCCTGCGCGGCGGTCCTCGGTGTCGAGGCCACCGTGACGATCGCCGGCAGCGGGTACGAGCGGGCTGCGGCCAAGGCCGTCGTGAACGGCATCAAGGTCAAGGTCTCCGGTACGCGGTCCCTGACCGGCGACGAGTACCGCGCGTGGCGTGCCGAGCAGGACCAGGCCGCCGCCGAGGCCGAGACGGCGGGTGGCGCGCAGTGAGCGCCATCGAGGAGGGCCCGCGCGCGGCGGGCGGGGACGGGAAGGACACCCACACGCGTGTGGGCGGCGTTCACCCGGGCTGCCGGGCGGGGGGCTGATCGCATGGTGACCCGCCCCGTCCTCGACCTCCGCCCGGGCGACCAGGTTCGCCAGCCCTCGGGGGTGTGGCTGACCGTCGGCGCCCGGCCGCGGGCCACCCGCGACGGGAACGTCCTCTTCTGGTTCTACGTGGGCGGCAGCACCGGCCGCGCCGGCTGGCTCGATGAGGTCGAGTGCCGACCGGCCCGGGCGGGGGTGCGCGAGTGAGTCCGCGCCTCGGCCTGGTCGCGGACGCCGCGGTGAAGGTGCTCGCCGACCAGCTCGCCGAGGAGATGCCGCTGCTGCCCCGCTACGACATCGACCGCATCGCCGCCGCCCAGGCCGAGGCACTGCGCGCCAAGGGGCTGCGGATCACCGTGCCCGTCACCGCCCTGGCCCGGACCGGCCAGACCACCACCACCGGAGAGAGCACGTGAACCTCGACGCCAGCCTGTTCATCGCGGTCCTCCTCGGCTGCATCGCCGCCGCAGTCCTGATCGGCTCCCTCATCTTCGCCCGCCACGCCCGCTACCAGGGCCGCACCCCGGAGCCGTACGCCGGCTTCCGCACCGGCGCCCGCCACACCGGTACCGGCGAGTTCCTGCAGCTGGCATGCGAGGGCCACTGCCCCGGCACCACCGCGCACGAGATCACCGGCGACGAGGACGCGACCTGTGTCCTGTGCGGGACGCATCGCAGCACGCTTCCGGACTTCGCCCAGGCCGACGACCAGGCCTGAGCCGTCCCCCTGTACCGCCGGGCGGGCGGCACGTGCCCTGACAACCGTGCCGCCCGCCCGGCCCACCAACCACGACTGTGGAGATCCCACTGATGACGTACAACCTGGCGCCGGAGAACGCACCCTGGTTCGAGCACCTCACCGACAGCGTCGGCGCGCTCGGTGAAGCGGCCCGTGAGTGGCGGCTCGCCGACCGTGCGGCCTCCCTCGCCGAGGACCACACGCGGTGGGAACGCGGTGTCCTGCACGAGGGCCGCACCACCCACGAGCCCGGCCCGGACACGGTGCCCCTGCACCGCCGGACCTACAGCAACCACCGCCCGCACGTACGGGCGGTCCGCGAGCTGCGGCGCGCCTATCAGGAGCACCGCTCCCTCACCAGGCGCTGGTACGGCCACACGGCGATGCTGTTCGCGTCGGGGGCGGCGTGGGCGATCGCCCAGGTGCAGGCGGGCGGGGAGCCCCGCCAGGTGGTGTTCACCCTCGACCACTACGAGCGGCCCGCCCCCATCCCGCACGGCTACAGCGTCGAGGGCGTCGAGGCGTACGCGGGCGCGGAGAAGCTGGCGGCCGCGTACGACCGGCTGCGGTCCACGCATCTGGCCCACGACGTCTCCGAGGAGATCGCGGGCCGCCCCGACCACGAGGTCACCGAGCGCGACGCGGGCGAGATGTTCGAGGCCGGCGACCACGCCCGCGGTCTCCCGGACGCCGCCTACGCCTACGGCCTCCTCCTGGAGGGCGCCCTGCAGTACGTCCTCCTCGACACGAAGGACGCCCACCGCAAACGGCTCGCCGAGCAGCGCGCCGCCCAGCAGACGGCCTCGGCCGCCACCCCGGCCGAGGGGGACGTCAAGTGAGCGAGCCCACCACGACCGTCACGCCCGCGGTGCCGGTGCCGTCGCGGGAGGAGATCGACGCCGCGCTGCGCACCCTGCTGCGCGCCTGGTCCCCGAACCTGCTCCCCCTCGAAGCCGACGCCCCCGCGATGGAGGCGGACGACGACGAGGACTACGACCCGTACGACGGCTGCCAGTGCGCCGGCACCGACGACGACGGTGAACCGCTGGGCTGCAACTGCGCGGGCGGCTGCACCTGCGACTCCTGCTACCACCAGGAGTACGTCCGGGCCAAGACGTGCCAGGCCGGGCCGCCCTGCGCGGGCCTGGACACCCGGTGCGCCAAGGCCACCCGCTACCGGGTGGTCGGGTTCCGTCTGGTCCGGGACTGGGTCGGCGCACCCGTCGACCTCGGCTGCGGGCACGGCCCGGCCGACGAGTGCCCGTGCGGCGACGACTTCGTGTACGTCGACCGCGGGCCCCGCCCGCGCACCCACCAGACGCTGACCGCCTGCTCGCCCGAGCACGCGGCGGTACTCATCGACCGTATGCGCCAGGTCTACGCCGAGCCGGACGACAAGCCCGCCCGGCTGCGCTGGTACATCGAGCCCTGGGCGTACGAGCCGCACGACATGGACCTGCCCGAACCGCTGGCCGATGTGCGCGCGGCCGTCGAAAGCGCCCGGACCTCCGCCCGCATGGCGATCACCGCCCATGCGGGAGACGGGGACACGGAGCTGTGGCTGCGGTACTTGCGCGGCGACCTCGCCCGCGCCCTGTGGCACGCCTCCCGCCCCCTGGAACGCCCCGACGAGGACGACCAGGCCGACGACGAGCCGAGCGCGCCGCCGCAGGAAGAGCCCTCGGACCCGTGGGCGCCCGACGACGAGCCGTCGGGCGGTGACCGGTGAGCGCCGTCGACCAGGCGGGCGAGGCACGTCGTCTCGCCGCCCAGAAGATGAGCCAGCGCGTCATCGCCGAGCGGCTCGGCATCACCCGGTACAAGGTCCGCCAGATGCTGACCAGCCCGGCGGTCGCCCAGCCGCCCGCCGTGGTCGGGCAGACCGCCCGCCCGGCCGCCCAGGCGACCAGCGTGGGCGAGCAGACCACCGGGTTGGGCGACCGGGCGGCCACCGTGGCCGATCCGGTGGGCGGGCGGGCGACAGGGCGGCGCCGGTGGTCGAGGGCGTGGTCGTGGCGGCCGCGCCGGTCGGCCACACGGTCGGCGCGGTCCGCATCCCGCTGCCGGGCGCGCGCAGTCCGTGGCTGCGAGTGGATCTGTCCCGCCGCCGGGGCCTGTTGCGCGACCTGGTCGCGCTGGCCCGGGTGGGCCTGCAGATCCCTTACGTCGTCGAGGACGTCCTGCGGGCGTTCGCTGCGGCCTACCACCAGGCCCTTGCCACCGGGCAGTTGCAGCGCGGTCAGGGCTACGACGTGCAGATCCGCGTACGGCCCTGCCGTCACACCTGAAAGCCGGCCGTCCGCCCCGCCCGACTCCCGGGGCGGGCGGCCACCGGCCGACCACTGACTGAGGAGGAGACCGTGCCGATCCGTGACCTGGCTGCCGCGGTTGTCCGGCGGCGCGGCCGCCGTCAGCCGTGCGAGGTCCCGTCCCTCCCGCACTCCCTCAACTCCCGCTTCTACCCGGGCGGGTGGCGGTGCGACCGGCACAGCCCCTGGGCCCTGGCCGGCCACGACAGCCCCACCCCCCGAGTGACGACCAACGAGACCCCGAAGGACGCGTGAATGACCAGAACAGCAGCAGCCACGCCGCGCGCGACGGCATCCGGCCGCCCCGGCCCGGCCCGCCCGGCACCCGCCTATGACCGGGCCGTGTGGGAGCGGGCGGTGATGGCCGACGACCTGCACACCAGCGCCCGGTTGATCGCCCTGATCCTCGCCCACCACGCCGACGACCAGGGGGTGATCGCGCCCGGCGGCCGCCAGGACGCCCGCCTCCTCGCCCAGGACTCCGGCATCGAGGGCAAGTTCGTGCGGATCTCCCTGGAGCGCCTGGAACGCTGCCACTTCATCTCCCGGCCGCCCATCGAGACCTGGGAGGACAAGGACCTGGTGCGCCCCGTCTTCTTGATCCTGCCCAACAGGTTCCGTACGGAGCCTGCCCATACGGGCGGGCCACGGTGAGCGTCGAGGGGCAGATGGCGTTACTGCCCGACGACCCACCCGCGTACGGCGGTGAGCCGTACCTGCCCACGGTGCCGATCAGGACGTCCGGCCAGACCGAGTACTCAGTCCAGTGCGTCGGATCGGGCGGCTGCGGCGCCTACCACCGGCACGTCAGCACCGGCATCAAGACGGCGCCCTGCGGCGCCGAGTACACCGTGCCCCACCCCGAAGAGGAGTCCCCGCCTTGACCCCGCACCGTCCGGACGGCATCTGAGAGATGGCCCGTCTGCCCGCGTCCCCCGCCGAGCCCCGCCACACCCGTGGCGGGGCCGGTGGCGTGGGGCGCGGGCAGTGGGTGCGCTACCCGCTGCGGGTCGTTGTCGACACCGTCTCCTACGCGGACGCCGACACGAAGATCTACGGCAAGGTCAAGGCGCTCTCCCGGGGCCGGATGTGCGAGGCCTCGGTGGCGAGGCTGGCGGAGTTCACCGGCCTGTCCGTCTCGGCCGTCGAGAAGGCGCTCACCCGGTTGTCGAGGCCCGCGCCGACCGACGGCATCGCGGAACTCACCCGCCGTCAGCGCTCCCACCGGGCCACCGGCAAGGGCCTCACCAACGAGCGGGACACCCGCCCCCTCGACGCCGACGAGCGGTACGTGAGCGCGCCCGTACGGGCCGCTGACACCCTGCGCGGCACCCTGCACCGCCTGTACCTCCTCCTGCGCTACACCACGTTCGTCGAGCACCGTGACCTCACCCTCGCCGAGATCGGTGAGGCGCTGCGCCACTTCGGCGGCAAGCACGTCGTCGGCGAGGCCCTGCACGAGGGCACCGCCGCCCGCCTCCTGGACGAACTCGAGGGAGCGGGCTGGATCACCCAGGACAAGCGCGCCGGCTACCGCGGCCGCCACCAGATCACCGTCCACGACGACCCCGTCCACCTGGTCCACGACCCGGCCACCGCCCCGCCCACGACCGCAACCCCCGCGCCGTCGACTCCCGATGCTCAGTACGGGGCGGGTCCCGATGCTCAGTGCGGGGCCCCCGCGTATAAGGAAGACCATGCACTGACTCACCTTGGAAACGATGCGCCCCCGGGTGGGGGTGTCCGCCGTAGGCGAGGTGACCGTAAGTGGGCGCCCTCACCTGTGGATAACTCCGCTGTGCCTGCGACGTTCCACGCCGAGCCGAGCCCGCGCCCGTACGACGGGCCCGGGCTGAGCCTCTCGCCGAGGGTCTGGGAAGTCCTCGCCCCCGTCGCCGATCTCCTGCCCCGGATCAACGAGTTCGTGATCCGTACCGCCGCCCGCGCCATCGGCCGCCAACTCGACGCCGAGGTCCCCGTGGACGACCTCCACGACCAACTCCTCCACCGCCGCCAACGCACCGGCGCCGCCAACCTGCTCGCCGACCCCGGCCGGTGGCTCCTCGGCGTCGCCCTCGCCGACTGGGCTTCACCCTGCGGCCTCGCCGATTGCGTCGACGGACTTATCCGCCACAGCGGCATCCCCTGCAAGGCCTGCGCCGCCCTCCCGCCCGAACGGCACCGCGGCCGCGCACGTGGTCACCCACCACCCACCACAGCGGCCTCCACCGCACTGCACCAGTGCCCCGGCTGCCGAGCCCCCTACCGGCCACCCCTCAGACACCCCAACTGCCGCCTCTGCCACCACCCACTCACCGCCTGACCGAGGAGACCCCCTGTGCCCTACCAGAACCCGCGCCCCACCCCCGCAACGGCCCCGGCCGCTGCCCACACTGTGGAGACGCCGTGATCTTCTGCCTCAACGCCAACGGCAACACCCAGATGATCAACGCCCAGCGCGTCCCCGACTACGGCAACCAGGCCGTCCGCCAGGACTCCGTCGGCCGCTACCACGTCCGCCAACTCGCCAAGGACCGCTCCACCCTGGAGGGCTCCGAGGCCCTGCACTACCCACGCCCCCACCTGCAGCAACCCGCCGCCCAAGCGGCCCGCCGCCCGCCGCCTCTCCTCGGCCAAAGTGCGCGTCGGCGTACGCCCCGTCAGGTGGCAGCGATGAGCCCCCGCGAGGACGTCGCCGCGATGCTCCGCGCCGGCGCCACCTACGCCGAGATCAGGACCCAGCTGCACGTGTCCGACACGCTGATCCACCGCACCCGCCTCGCCCTGAACATCCCCCTGCCCATCGGGCGGACCAGGCGCAGCAAGGCCGAAATGGCCGACCTCGACGACCAGGCCGTGACCATGCTCCGCGCCGGCGCCACCTACAAGGAGATCCACCGCACGCTCCGGCTCGCCCTGAACCGCATCTCCCGCCTGCGCAGGCAGCACCGCATCCCCGTCCCAAGCCGCAAGCGCGAGAACCCCCGCCGCTACACCGTCGACGAGGCCTTCACCACGCACACCCGGGCCACCACCGAGGGCGGCCACCTGCTGTGGACCGGCCCCCGCAGCGGCCGCAGCTTCGACCTGATCGCCTCCGGCCGCACCTACAACGCCCGCGCCATCGCCTTCCGCCGCCACCACGGCCGCGACCCCGAGGGCCAGACCCGCCGCACCTGCGACCAGCCCGACTGCATCGCCGGCGCCCACCTCACCGACCGCCGCATCCGGAAGGACACCCCGTGAAGCCACCACCCGCCCGCCCCCCGAGGACGTCGCCGCCATGCTCCGCGCCGGCGCCACCTACCGGCTGATCCACGCCCGCCTCGGCGTCGGCCAGGCCACCATCGCCGCCACCCGCCGCGCCCTGAACATCCCCTGCCCCCGGCCGCGCAGGCCGCCGCCCGGCCCCGAGGCCGCAGAGGTCGACGCCGCCATCGCCGCCATGCTCCGCGCCGCGCCACCTACAACGAGATCCGCGAACAGCTTCACGTCAGCGCCCAGCGCGTCTCCGGCGTCCGCCTGCAGCACAAGATCCCCGTGCCCCCGGCCGCTGCCCCGGCCACACCGGCCCCCGCACCCCCGAACAGACCCTCGCCCAGTACAGCCGACCGGCCACAGACGGCCACACCATCTGGACCGGCCCCATCGACGGCGGCGGGAAACCCACGATCTGGACACGCAGCAAAGCCCTCAGCGGCTGGCGCGTCGCCTTCCGCGCCCACCACGGCCGCGAACCCGACGGCCGCGTCCGCGTCGCCTGCGACGAACCCCGCTGCGTCAACGGCGCCCACCTCACCGACCGCACCATCCGCGAAGCCCACCGCCGCGCCGACACCGCATTCGAACAGATCTTCGGGAGCCCGTCATGACCGCAAGGAGGCACTGACCATGCCCACCCAACAGACCGTGGACGCCCTCCTCGACGCCTACACCGACCGCCGCCGCGCCCTCCAGCGCGTCCTCTGGCTCATCGCCCACCACCCCGGCCTGGTCGCCGCCGACCCGTCCCTCGTCCTCCGCGCCCTGGACACCCACCCCGAGGCCTACGGCTGGTGCCCACCCGGCTGCACCGCCGACTGCACCCCGACCCAGCCGTCATGGCCCGCCACCCCCAGATCTGACCCGTCTCGCGCGCACGCGCGCCTGCGATCACGCGCGCGGTAACCGCAGGCGCGTACGAGCGAGATCCCTTACCCGCCAGTAGGCATGGTCGGACATCCCCGGCCGGAAAGAACGATCATGAATCAGCCCAGCACCGAGGACCTGGCCCGACTCCGCGAGCAGCTCCAAGGGGAGATCAGTGAGGCCCGCGGCACCCTCAAGGACCTCCGCCACGAGATCCGCGAGGCCCGCCAGCTCATCGCGTCCGCCAAAGCACTCGCCGCCACCCTCGCCGCCGACACGGTCAGGACCGTCATCGACACCGAAGTCACCAAGCAGGTCGAGGCCCTCGGCGAGGTGACCAAGCAGGAGATGGAGAAGTCGTCCACCAAGGTGATCGCCGAGTTCGACAAGCTCCTCGACATCCTCCTCGGCAACGAGCACGTCGCCGACGGCCGCGAGGAACGCTCCATCCCCGAACTCCTGCAGGACCCCGCCGTCCTGGCCGGCGTACAGCGACGCCTCGGCGGGACCGGCCGTGTCTGACCGCTGCGCCACGCCCGACTGCGGACGCTCCCGCGACACCAAGAGCAGCCGGCGCCTGTGCCACCGGTGCACCGGCCGCCTCACTGCACAGCTGCACGAACTGCAGTGGCAACTCCCGCACTTGCGCGCCTGCCTCTACCCCGACCGCAGCCCCACCACCGGCACCATCCACGGCGGCCGCGCCCACTCACCCCTGCCCGCCCGCGGCGACGTCCTCAACCTCCTCGGCGCCGGATCCAACACCACCCTCACCGACCCCTACGGCGACGCCCGCCACGACCAGGACGGCCCCATACCCGTCGACACCATGCTCCGCGGCTGGGCCGAGATACTCGCCACCCACATCCGCCTCGCCCCAACCCCCTGGCGACGCCCCGGACACACCTGGGTCGCCTGGCACATCGCCTACCTCCCCTGGACCCTCACCGCCGACTGGGCCGGCCTCTTCCACCAGGAACTCGCCGACGTCCTCACCCGCGTACGCCGCATCACCCACACCGAACCCCAACGCCACGCCCAGGACGCCCCCTGCCCCTCGTGCGACGCGTTCGGCCTGGTCGACGAGGACTGGGCCAACTACGTCGAGTGCGTCGTCTGCGGGAACCTCCTCACCCGCGACGAGTACCAGGCCCACGCCCGCCGCGTCCTGCCCGCCCTCTACCGCACCGCCCTGCAGATCCTCATCAGCAAAGGCCGCAAGGAAGACCCGACATGCAGCTCTGGTACGACCGAAACCGACAGCCCATCGACGCCGACACCGCCAACCGGCTACTCGGCGACCAGGGCTACGTCCGCATAGCCCTCACCGAACTCACCGCCCCCGACGGCCCACACCGCACCGCCCGCATCTCCACCGTCTGGCGCGGTATCGACATCCCCAGCTTCGGCCCCCAGCTCTTCGAGACCATGGTCTTCGGCGGCCCCGAGGACCAGCGGCAGCAGCGCTACGACACCGAGGACGAGGCCCGCGCGGGCCACGACAGCATCGTCGCCGAGACCCTCGCCCTCATCCCCGGCGCCAAACAGGCACCCTCGCCGTAGCGCGACGCGAACGTTGTCGCTGGACAACAAACCGGCCACGGTGTGAACATGGCGCCAGCACCACACGTGCGCCCTCCTCACAGAACTCCCACTCGGGTGGCGCTCAGGGAAGGGTTGACCGGCCCCGGCCTACGGGCCGCAGAGCCGGCGGGCTACCGCGAGCCTCAAGAGCGGTCCCTGCCACCCCACCATGAAAAGCCGCAGCCCCAGACCCCCCCAACAGGTCTGGGGCTGCGGCGCATCCACCGGCACGGCGAAGGAGGCCCGCGCATGGCCGACCAGCTGTACAACGGCACCGAGGCCGCCCGGCTCGCGACCGAGTGGCGACGCCGCGTCTCCGCCGGCGCGGCCCGCGTCAGCCGGTCCGCCATCTGCAACTGGCGCCGCCGCGGCCACCTCCCCGTCGCAGGCCTCGACGAACGCCAACGGCCCCTCTACGCCCTCGCCGACCTCGCCCGCGCCGAACTCGCCACCCGCGACATCGCCCTCCACCCCGAACGCGCCACCCAGCGCACCCCGTAGAGGCCAGCGCCCGCCTCTGTCACAACTCCGACACATCGCCCTCACGCACCCCTGCGAACCGCGCATGCTGGCCCCTCACACCAGCAACCCGTGGGGGAAACCCATGAGCCACCAGCCACACCCGCACCAGCCGGGATGGGCCGTACCGCAACCGCCCAGACCGCCGAAGAAGACCCGCCCAGCGGCGCTCGTCGGCATCGGCTGCCTCGGCATCGTCTTCATGGCCACCGTCGTCAGCGCCCTGACCTCCCTCACCGGCGGCGACAGCAACGACAAGAGCGACAAGGCCGCCGCGAAGGCGCCCCGCTACGAGATCGTCGAACAGGACACCAGCGGCAACAAGCGCAACGTCGTCGTCGAGGTCGACAGCACCAAGAGCCTGAAGGCCGTCTTCGACGACGTCACCGGCAAGCTGACCGAAGAGGCCGGCTACTACGTCGTGATCAACTGCTCGACAGGCGGTACCGACGACGTCGACAACCGCCTCGCCAACGGACAGAAGGCCGTCGGCAGCATGGGCGCGGCAACCACCGGACTCGAGGACGGCGACACGGAGTTCTCCACGAACCCGGACCGCACCTGCCCCGTAGACCCTGCGGACGAGGCCAAAGAGGAAGCCGACCGGGACGCCGCCGCCAAAGCAGCCGGCCTCCCGCCCGAGCCCACCGGCGCCAAGCGCCAGGAACTCCTCGACGCCATCGAGGCCGTGAACCCCGACGCCGTCCGCCACGAGGACAAGGCCGTCGACGCCGCACGCAACCAGTGCAGCGCCATCAACGGCGAAGCCAACCGGCTCGACTGGCTCGCCGCACAGCGCTTCACCTACAAGGACGTCACCACCACCGAAGCCCAGGGCAAGCAGATCAACGCCGCCCTCAAGCGCATCGGCTTCTGCGACGTCTGACCCCCTCGCTACCCATTGAGATGCACGCGGCCCCGCACCAGCCAGGTACGGGGCCGCACCCCTTCGGCCGGGGAGGAGATGCCAATGACCACCCCCTCCCCGGCCGAGCACTGGAAAGAGGCCCCTCCGCCTGGCGCACCACACCCCGCCCCCGGGGCTGGAAGACCCTCCGCGCCCAAGTCCTCGCCCGCGACGCACACCAGTGCACATGGATCGAGGACGGCGAACGCTGCACCGCCGAGGGCACCGACGCCGACCACATCGGCGACCCCGACGACCACAGCCCCGGCAACCTCCGCACCCTGTGCGGGCCGCACCACCGCAAGCGGACCGCCATCCAGGCCCGCGCCTCACGCGGACCGCTGCCCAGCCGACAGCGGCCAGCCGCGCCGCATCCGGGCCTGATCAGCACACAACCCGCGAAGCCCAAGCGATCCGATCCCGACGTTCCACCCTTCTGACCTGCATGTTTGTCGAAGGGGTGGGGGGTGACCCCCTCCGCCCTCCGGTTTGGCCCACGGTGCGGCATAGCTTGGCGCGATCCGTACGGGTCCCGGAGTCCAGCTCCGTCCCGGCCCTCGGCGGGGGTACACGCGGCTGGGCGCCGAGGCGCCGGGGTGATCCGACTCCCCTGCAGACAGACGGGCACACAGCCCCTCGACTCCTCAGGGTGTGCAGCATCATCGCAGCTCAGCGACTATTCTACCGTTACACGCTGCGGTAGGATGGAGGCATGAACACCCGGACCTGCGAGCAGTGTGGCGAGCACCTGCGGGCGCGGCACTCGCACCGCGCCCGGTTCTGCAGCACCCGCTGCCGGGTCGCCGCCCACCGCACCCGTACGGCCGTCCCCGTCGAGCTCCGAGGCCGCGAGCGCTGGGTACGGCGCAGCGCGGACAAGGTTCCGCTGACCGCCGGTACCGGACGGCCCGCCTCGTCGACCGACCCGGCGACCTGGGCGAGCCACACCGACGCCGTCCGCTCGCCGCACGGTGCCGGGCTCGGCTACGTCCTGGCCGACGGCGACGACGTCGTGGTCCTCGACCTCGACCACTGCCTCGACGGCGAGCAGCTGGCGCCGTGGGCCGCCGAGATCCTGGCCGCCTGCCCGCCCACCTACACCGAGGTCTCACTGTCCGGGACCGGCCTGCACATCTGGGGCCGCGGCCGTCTGGCGCGCGGTCGCCGCATCCGCCGGCCGGATGGCGCCGCGATTGAGGCGTACTCCTCCGGCCGCTACATCGCCCTCGGCCACCGCTACCACCAGGCGCCGCTGCAGCTCGCCGACCTCACCGAGGTTCTGGACTCGCTGACGTAACACCAATCCGAAAACGCCCGCGCCTGATCCGCGCGGGAAGAAAGGCCCTGAGTCTCCCGGCTCGGGGCCTTTCGCATGCCCGGGAGAAGGAACAAGTGAAAAGTTGCCTCTGCTGCGGTGGTCCACTACGCAAGCCGAAGCGCGGCCCGATGCCGACGTACTGCTCGCCGCGCTGTCGTTCGAAAGGCAACTACCGCCAAGCCCTGGCAGAAGGGCGCGTTACTCAGTGGCGCGAGCGACAAGAAGCCACGAGAGCGGAAGCCCGCGCTCTACGGCCTTTGAATAAGTGCCCCCACTGCGGCGACACGATGGTGAATCTGAAGCGAGTGCAGTGCGGGAAGCCCGCATGCACGAGGGCCTACCACAACGACAGGCAGCGGCGCTTCTTCGCCGAGTGGAAGAGCCGCACCGGCGTCGCGTACAGCAGCCGCTACCGGGAGAAGCGAAAGGTCTACGCGAAGAACCGGCGCGCCCGGAAGCGTGAGGCCTACGTCGAGGACGTAGACCCGCGGTACATCTTCGAGCGGGACGGGTGGCGCTGCCAGATATGCGGCAAGAAAGTGCGGCGAGATGTAGACCCCCGTCACCGTCTGGCCCCGAGCGTCGACCACGTCATCCCGCTCGCAGCTGGTGGTGTGCACTCCAACGCGAACGCGCAATGCGCGCACTACGGGTGCAATTCGAGCAAGCAGGACGCGCTTGATGCCTTCGTGCAATGCGCGCTCTTCGGGTGAACGGAGGTAGCACGATGCCTGGACCGCTGCCTGCTGAGAACAAGCGGCGCCGCAACGCTCCGACGATCCCCACGACCAAGCTCCCGGTCGGCGGCCGCACCGCACCCACGCCGCGGCCGCCGACCTGGGCCAGGCTCGGCAAGGTCGGGCGTGCCTGGTGGAAGTGGGCGTGGTCGACGCCGCAGGCCTGCGCCTGGGCACCCGGCCACGAGGTGATGATCGCCCGGCGTGCGTCGCTGGAGGACGACCTCGCCGCGATCGGCACCGTCCACTCCCTCGACGCCCTCGACATCATCGACGCCCAGGCCGCCGGAGCCGCCGACCTCAAGGCACTGTTCCAGCGGCTCGCGTCGCTGGCCTCCGGGCGCCTCGCGGTCTGCCGCGAGATGCGCGAACTCGACGACCGCCTCGGCCTCACCCCCAAGGGCATGGCCGCGCTGCGCTGGACGGTCGTCGAGGACCCCGCCGAGCAGGGCAACCTCGACGGGACGCCCCCGGAGGGTGTGACGGACATGACCGCCGCGCGCCGACGGCGGATGACCGATGCCTCGTGAACTCATCCACGCCCCGGGCCACGACCGGGACCGCTCCCTCGGCCTGCTGGGCTGGGCGTGGATCGAGTACTTCTGTGTCCACGGCCCCGGCGACGTCCAGGGCGACCCCGTCGAGCTGGACGGAGAGTTCGGCGGGTTCATCGTCGACGCCTACGCCCTCAACCCGTCCGGGCGGAAGCTGTACGACTCGGCCGTCATCTCCCGGGGCAAGGGCCGCGCCAAGAGCGAGCTGGCGGCGTTCATCGGGTTGTTCGAGGCGTTCGGGCCGTGCCGGTTCGCCGGGTTCGCCGAGGGCGGCGAGGTGTTCCAGTGGCAGGGCTTCCGCTACGAGTACACGCCAGGGGAGCCGATGGGCCGCCGGGTCACCTACCCGTTCGTCAGGTGCCTGGCCACCGAGGAGGAGCAGGCCGGCAACACCTACGACAACATCTATTTCAACCTCTCCGAGGGCCCGCTCGGCGAAGGCCTGCCGTCCGGTGCGGCGGGCATCACGCGGACGTTCGTGCCCGGCGGCGGGGAGATCCGCCCGTCCACGGCATCCTCCTCGTCGAAGGACGGCGGCAAGGAAACCTGCACGATCTTCGACGAGACGCACCTGTACGCCACGCCGGAGCTCAAACGGATGTACGTCACCGTCGACCGCAACTGCCGCAAGCGCAAAGACGCCCAGCCGTGGACGCTGCAGACGACCACGATGTACCAGCCCGGCGACAGCTCGGTGGCCGAGGGCACGCACGAGCGGGCGAAGATGATCCGTGAGGGCAAGGTCCGCGGCTCGCGTCTGCTGTTCGACCACCGCGAGGCGCCGGCCGAGGTCGACCTCACGAGCCACGAGGAGCTGACCGCCGCGCTGCGTGAGGTGTACGGGCCGTTCGCCGACGTTCTGGACCTCGACGGGATCATCGAGAACGAGTTCTGGAACATCGAGAAAGACCCCGAGGACTCCCGCCGGTACTTCTTCAACCAGCCCACCGCGGCCCGGCACGCCTGGACGACCAAACCGGAGTGGGCCGCGTGCGCCGAACCCGACCGCGAGGTGCCGGCGGACGCGCCGATCGTGATGTTCTTCGACGGCTCCAAGTCCGACGACGCCACCGGCCTGGTCGGCTGCGACGTCGAGACCGGCCACACCTTCGTCCTCGGCTGCTGGGAGAAACCACTCGGACCGGCCGGGAAGGACTGGCAGGTCGACCGCCAGGACGTCGACGCCACCGTGCGCCGCGTCATGAACGAACGCACCGTGGTCGCCTTCTTCGGCGACGTCGCCGAGTTCGAGTCCTACATCGACGACTGGGGCAGCGACTTCGGCGAGCAGCTGCTCATCCAGGCCACCCTCGGCCGCTACGCGCACCCGGTGGCATGGGACATGCGCGGCCACGTACGGGAGTTCACCGAGGCCTGCGGGCGCATGGAGATCGACATCCGCGAACGCGACCTCACCCACGACGGCGACTCCCGGCTGCAGCGGCACATCCTCAACTCCCGCCGCCGCCCGAACAAGTACGGCGTGAGCATCTCGAAGGAGAACCGCGAGTCACCGAAGAAGATCGACCTCGCGGTGTGCGCGGTCGGCGCGCGGATGGTCCGCCGCCAGCTCCTCGCCTCGCCCGCCTGGGCCAAGTACAGGGCCGCCCCGAAGAAGCGGCCCGGACGAGTCGTCGGATGGGGGTGAGCAGGTGGCCGGCATGACCTCGGACGAGGCAATCGGCAACACGGTGCGGCTGCTGCAGGCCGCGGAACGCGAGACGAACCTGATGCTGATGGAGCGCCTGGAAGGCCTCGCCGATACGTGGCTCCATGTGGCTGCCCTGCTGTGGGACAAGGAGGGCGACTGACGTGGCCGAGCCGATGGACGCCCAGCAGCTGGGCAAGGTCCTGCCGTGGCTGCTGGCCGCGCGACGTGCGGAATCGGGCCGGATCACCATGATCCGCGAGTACCTGAAGAACCGGGTCTGCGACATCTACGTGCCGACATCGGCGACGGTGGAGTACCGGAAGCTCGTCGACCAGGCCCGCTTCAACATCCTGCCCTTGCTCGTGAGCTCGGTGGCGCAGGGCCTGTTCGTCGATGGCTACCGGCCCTCCGGCACCGTCGACAACTCGCCGGTGTGGGAGGCCGTCTGGCAACCGAATCGGATGGATGCCCGCCAGAGCGGCCTGTACCGGGCGGCCCTGACGTACGGCTATTCCTACGCCGTGGTGATGCCAGGCGACCCGGTACCCGTCATCACGCCGTACTCGCCGCGTCGGCTGACCGCCCTGTACGAGGACGCGGTCAACGACGAGTGGCCGATGTACGGGATCACTGTCGGGCTGCCGCACCCGGTCATCGACGCCGATCAGCCGGTGACGATGGTCTCCGCGGTCACCGTCCTCGACGATCACTTCACGTACACCACGGACGTGCCTGCGGCGATGGTGCATCCGCAGGCCAACGGCCAGTGGACGGACCCGCTGCCGATGGAGGGCATCACCATCGACACCTCGAAGGTGGAGGTGAAGGAGCATGGGCTCGGGGTGTGCCCGATCGTCAGGTACTGCGAGTCGTACGAGGACCTGGACGACGGGCCGACCGGCATCGTGGAACCGATGCTCCCGGCGCAGCGGCAGCTGAACCAGACCACGTTCGGGCTGCTGATGACGCAACAGTACGAGGCTTTCAAACAGCGGTGGGTCACCGGCATGGCGATCGCCGAGGACGAGAACGGCAACCCCGTCGAGCCGTGGAACGCGGCCGTGAACCGTGTGTGGCAGTCCGACAGCCCGGACACGAAGTTCGGTGAGTTCAGCCAGGCCGACCTCAACGGCTACCTCAACAGCCGGGACAAGACGCTGCTGTACGTCGCCTCAGCGCGGCAGATCCCGCCGCACACCCTGGTCGTCGGCAACGCCGTCTCCAACGTCTCCGCCGAGGCACTGGCCGCGCTGGAGGCCGGTCACCAGCTCGACATCGGCGAGCACAAGACCGCCTTCGGTGAGAGCGTCGAGCAGATGCTCCGCCTCGCCGGGCTGGCCATGGGCGACGGAGAAACCTGGGAGGACACCAGCGCCCAGGTGGTGTGGCGGGACACCACGCCGCGCTCGCTCGCCCAGGTCGCCGACGCGCTCGGCAAACTCGCCCAGCTCCTCGACGTGCCGCCGCGCGCGCTGTGGGAGCGGATCCCCGGGGTGACGGAGACGGACATCAAGCGGTGGGAGCTGCTCGCCGAGGACCGCGACGGCCTCGGCGACATGGCCGCGCTGCTCGCCGCACCCGCGCCCGGCGCCGATGCCCCGGTCGTCCCGGGCCTGGAGACGGAAGCGGAGGTGGTGCCCGGTGCCGAGCCCGCAGGCGCAGGCCCTGACCCGGGAGTACCAGCAGCAGGTGCTGCGGGTCGCTGAGCTGCTCGCCCGCCGGCTGCGCGTCAGCGCGCTGCGCGCCGACGTCGCTGACATCGACAGCTGGTGGGAGCAGGTCTCCCCGCAGATCCAGCAGGAGATCCTCACCGGGCAGTCCGCGCTCGCCCGTCTCGCCCGCGGCTACCTCGTCGCTCACGCCCGCCTGGAGGGCGTCACGATCGCCGCGGCGGTCGTCGAGCCCAACGCGCAGCAGATCGCCACGAGTCTGCGCGTGTCGGGGCCGGTGGCGTTCAAGACGCAGATGGCCGCGAGCGGGTCCGAGGTGCAGGCGACACGGGTGATGGCCTCCCAGCTGCAGGGCGCCGCCACCCGGCTGGTCCTCGAAGGCGACCGCGAGACGACCATGCGGACGTTCACCGACAACGACGCGATCGAGGGCTGGCGCAGGGTGGGCGGCAGCGGCTCGCCGTGTCCGTTCTGCCTGATGCTGATCGGCAGGGGCGCCGTCTACTCCAAGGAGTCGAGTCGCTTCCAGTCCCACGACCGGTGTTCCTGCAAGCCGGAGCTGCTGTACCGGCGCGAGCCGGAGCCGCCGGAGGTGCGGCGGCTGTCCGAGGAGTGGTCGCGGGTGACGTCCGGGCACACCGGCAAGGCCGCGATCGAGGCGTGGCGCAAGCACATCGCCGGCCAGCGCGGCCAGCGCACCGAGGGCGCCGAGCCCGCTGAGGGCTGAGCCCTCCCCACATCGTCTCCGCGCTCCCGCGCGGGGAGTCCGCTGCGATGGCGGACACACCACCCACCGAGAGGTTGGCCGCGATGGCTGACGACAACGGCACGATCACGCCGCCCGCGACGGACGGCACCACCCGCCCGCACCGCCCACGCCACCGGCCCCGCGCCGTGGATCTGGGGACGCGGGCAAGAAGGCCCTGGACGAAGAGCGTGCGGCCCGGCGCGAGGCCGAGAAGGCACGCAAGGACATGGAGACCCGGCTGAAGGAGCTGGAGCCGCTCGCGGCGAAGGCGAAGCAGCTGGAGGACTCCAAGAAGACCGAGACCGAGAAGCTCGGGGAGAAGCTCACCGCCGCCGAGAAGCGGGCCGTCGAGGCCGAGCAGAAGGCGCTGCGCCTGGAGGTCGCCTCGGCCAAGGGCCTGACCCAGGCCCAGGCCAAGCGGCTCGTCGGCGCGACCAAGGAGGAGCTGGAGGCGGACGCCGACGAACTCCTGACGTCTTTCGGCGCCGGCGACACCAGCGGCGGCAAGGGCAGCGGGAGCGGCAAGGGCCGCACCCCCGTGGAGAAGCTGCGGCCCGGCGCGATGCCGACGCCGCCCGAACTCAGCCTCGCCGAGCAGATCAAGGCCGCGGAGAAGGACGGCAAGTGGGCCGAGGCGCGGCGCCTGAAGACACAGCAGCTCATCGAGCTGCAGCAGAGCAAGACCTGATCCATGGCAGGCGGATGTGTGCGTCCTGCCCGACGACTGGAGGTAACCGATGCCAGGCATCACCGGGCAGGGCGACACGTTCGACCTGCCGAACTACGTCGGCGAGCTGTTCGCCGAGACCCCGACCGACACCCCGTTCCTGTCGTCGATCGGCGGACTGTCCGGCGGCGAGTCCGTCTCCGCGACGCTGTTTCAGTGGCAGGGCTACGACCTGCGCGCGGCCGCGGACGACCGGCAGCGCCTCGAAGGGGCGGACGCCCCGACCGCGGAGGCCCGTACGCGGTTCAACGTGACCAACGTCGTCGAGATCCACCAGGAGGCGGTGGAGATCTCCTACACCAAGCTCGCCGCCGTCGGGCAGTTCAACTCCACCGGCTCCACCCACCCCGGCTCGGTGGGTATCTCCGGGATGAACCCGGTGATGAACGAGGCCGACTGGCAAATCCGCCAGCACCTCATCCAGATCGCCCGCGACGTCGAGCAGTCCTTCCTCACGGGCACGTTCCAGAACCCGGCGGACAACCTCACCCCCCGCAAGACCCGCGGCATCCTCGCGGCCATCACCACCAACGTGATCGCCGCGGCCGGCGCCGAGCTCGACTCCGACAACGGCGGCGCGGAGGAGCCCGGCTATCTCCTGCTGGACCTCCTGCAGATGGTGTGGGAGTCCGGCGGGATCATGGTCTCCGAGACAGCGACGATCATGTGCAACGCCTACCAGAAGCGCAAGCTGACCAAGGCGTTCATCACCGACCGGAACTACCAGGAGATGTCCCGCGAGGTCGGCGGCGTGTCCGTGACGACGATCGAGACGGACTTCGGCCGGCTGAACATCATGCTCAACCGGTACATGCCCACCGACGAACTGGCGGTGGTCTCGCTCGACGAGTGCGCGCCGACGTTTCTGTTCACGCCGGGCAAGGGGTTCCTGTTCGTCGAGCCGCTGGCCAAGGTCGGCGCCGCCGAGCGGTCGCAGATCTACGGCGAGGTCGGCCTGAAGTACGGCAACCAGAAGGCCCACGGGAAGATCACGGGCCTGGCCGACGGCACCGGTTCCTGATGGGGCGGCGTGCGGCCGTGACGGTGGGCCGGTCGCACACCGTCAAACGCTATGGCAGTCCCGCGGCCGCGGCCGCCGAGGCCTGCTGGTACCAGCGTCTGCCGTGGGCGGCGCCTCGTCTCCTCGACGTCGACGGCGCCGCCCTCGTGCTTCAGACCAGGCCCACCGCCCGCGCGCTGCCCTGGTGGCAGCCCGCCGAAGCGCTCCGCGAACTCCTGCAGGCGGTGCACGCCGAAGGGGTGCATCACCGGGACGTGCACGTCGGGAACATCGTCCAGGCCGAGGACGGGGCGCCGCTGCTCATCGACTGGGAGACCGCCCTCGCGCGGCCGGCGCCGCTGTCGTACGACCTGCACGGGCCGGATGCCTCCGGCGTCCCGGTGCCGGCCATCCACGGAGGCATGACCCCGCAGTGGTGGGGCTCGCCTCAGAAGAGCTCGATCCGTATGCGCTGGAGGACAGATGCAGTACCAACCGAGATGGGTGAACGGCCAGGAGATCGGCACCGGGATCCGCAGGGCCGCCCCGCGGTATGAGGCCATCGCCCAGGAGCTCGGCGAGGCCCGGGGCTTCACCGTCCTCGATCTCGGCGCCTACAACGGGTACTTCTCCCTGCGCCTGGCCGAGGACTTCGACGCCACCTGTACGGCGGTCGACGACTACAAGGGGCTGCCCGGTGCGCTCGACGAGGCCGCCGACGAGCGGGTCACCGGCGTGTTCCACCGGCTGACTCAGGAGGAGTTCTACGCGCTGCCCGCCTTCGACGTGGTCCTGTGCCTGTCGGTGCTGCACCACGTCCCCTGGTGGGAGGAACTCCTCGCCGGTCTGCGGGACAAGGCGAGGCTGCTGTTCGTCGAGACCGCCTCCGCAAGCGAGGTGCTCCCGAAGGCGGTCGCGCACTGCCCCGAGATCCCCGAAGCGGTCGCCGCCCTCGAGGGCGCCCGGGTCATCGCCAAGTCCCACGGCTACAAGTCCAAGAAGATCCGGCCGCTGTACGCGATCGGGGCCCTGGATTGAGGGTCGGCGTGGTCACCACCGTGTGGGGCGCCTACGGGCGGTGGCTGCCCGGCTGGGTCGCCTCCGTCGCCGCGCAGGCCGTACGGCCCGAGCTGGTGACCGTCGTCGACGCCGGCGCCGACGACCTCGGCGCCGCCCGCGAGGCCCTCGACGCCTCCGGCCTCACCTGGCAGGTCGTCGCCACCGGGCACGAGGGGATGGGCGCCGTACGCAATACGGCGGTCGCCTCGACACCGACCGAGTGGGTGATGCACCTCGACGCCGACGACGTCCTCCTCCCGCACGCCCTCACGGACGCCGCCGCCGTCGCCCACCGGGCGGACGTCGTCTCCCTCGGCGCGTGGCGGGACGGCCGCGAGGTGACGTTCCCGCATGCCAGCGCGCGGACGATCCTGCGCGGGCGGCTGGGGGCGTTCTCTCCGTCGCCCTACCGGCGGACCCTGTGGGAACGCCGCCCCTACATCACGGTCAACGACTGGATCGAGTCCGCTCTGTGGGTCGGCTTCGCTCACCTCGGCGCGCGTTTCGTACCGACGCGGCGGGCCGGGTTCGTCTACCGGCAGCATTCCGGCTCGCACTCCCACACCATCACGGCCGCCGACAAGCAGGCCGCGTACGCGCAGCTGCGCCGACTGTGCAGGAGGTGGGAGCCATGACCCTGACCGTGTCGGTCATCGTGCCCTGGCGTCCCGACGGCGCCGAGCGGGAGGCGGCCTGGGCGTGGGCACGTGCCCGCTGGCACGAACGGTTCCCCGGCTGGCAGATTGTCACCGGCACCCCGCCCGACGGAGTGTGGTGCAAGGCGGCCGCCGTCGCTGCCGCGCTGCCGGACGCGACGGGGGACGTACTGGTCCTGGCGGACGCGGACGTGTGGTGCGAGGGCGTCCTGCAGGCCGTCACCGTCATCGCCGAAGGCGCCCCCTGGGCGATCCCTCACCACCGGGTGTACCGGCTCGCCCCGGAGTCCACCCGCACGGTCCTCGAGGGCGCCCCCCTGGGAGGCCCCCTCGCGCAGCGGGCGTATCCCGGGTTCGCCGGCGGTGGCATGACCGTGCTGCCGAGGGCTACGTACGAGCGCATCCCGCTGGATGCCCGGTTCACCGGGTGGGGGCAGGAAGACGAGGCCT
This sequence comes from Streptomyces sp. MNU76, assembly GCF_020982545.1. Lineage (GTDB taxonomy): Bacteria > Actinomycetota > Actinomycetes > Streptomycetales > Streptomycetaceae > Streptomyces. The sequence goes on from NZ_JAJKLK010000031.1 coordinate 269,453, forward strand.
GGGCGATCGCCCTGGCCTGCCTCGCGGGTACGCCGTGGCGGGGTACCGCCCCGATGTGGCACCTGTGGCATCCGCCCCAGCCACGCCTGACGCGCCGCTGGGGATCTGACGAGAGCCTCGCCCTGTGGGAGCTCTACCACCGGGCGCGGCTCGACCCGCACGCCATGCGGGCCGTGCTCGCCGGCGCCACGAGGGAGGTGAGTCATGGCTGACCTCGCCACCGTCGAGGACGTCGAGGCGCGCCTCGGCCGGGACCTGACCGAGGAGGAGGCGGCCCGCGCGCCCTCGCTCCTCGCCGACGCCTCCGCCCTCGTGCGGGAGTACACCGGCCGGGACTTCGAGGCGGTGGCCGACGACGTGATCGTGCTCCGCCCGGTCGGTGTGCTGCTGCGCCTGCCGCAGCGGCCGGTGACCGCCGTGAACTCGGTGGCCGCCGTCGCCCCCGACGGGACAGCCACGGCGGTGATGTCGGGCTGGTCGTTCGACGGCGTCGACAAGATAGACCTGACGTACGCCACGTACAGCGCCGACTTCGCCTCCGACGCGTGGCGCGACCGGTGCCAGCCCGACACCTACCAGGTCGACTACGACCACGGCGACGCCACGATCCCGGCCATCGTCGTCAAGGTGGTGTGCGACATGGTGCTGCGCACCCTGCTCTCACCGTCCATGACCCCGGGCATGGTCGCCGAGCGGATCGGCGCCTACAACTACCAGCTGCAGCAGGGCGCCGGAGCCACCGGCGCCCGCGTCGTCATGGACGACCAAGACGAGAAAGCCCTCAAGCGGTACGGTCCCCGCCGCGCCGGAACCATCCAAGTGGAGGCAGGATGAGCACGGTCCACATGGACGTGGCGCTGAAGGTCGGCTCGTCGGCGGAGACCGTCGGCCAGGTCCAGGCCGACACCCTGCCGGAGTTCTACGCGTCTCTCGCCGCGCTGCTGCGTCGGGTGGCCGACGAGATTGAACGCACGTGGCCCGAGGCGGTGGGGCTGCGCGAATCGGGCAACGGCGACTGCACTGCCGTCATCAACGCTGACGGGTACGGGACGGTGCGCTGCGTGCTGCAGGCAGGCCACCACGACCCCGAACACGGCCCGGCCCATGCCGGCCCGGGCGAGCGGCCCACGCGGCTGCGCTGGTTCGACCATGCTCCGGGAGCGGTCCCGCACCGAGGAGGTGGCAGCGGTGGTTAGCAGCGCGGCCGACCGCTGGGGCCGCCAGCTGGTGCGTGAGCAGGCCAAGCTCGCCACCGCGCTACGCAAGGGCGACCAGGCGGCGGCCGCGCGGGCGCAGAAGGCGATCGCGGACCTGACCCGCCGTCTGTCGAGGAGCCGACGGTGAGCAGTCAGCTTCCGGACAGGCTGCTGCCGCACGAGGTCGTGATCGTCGCCCCGGCAACGTCGACGGACTCCTACGGCAACACCGTCTACGACTACGGCGCCGGGGCTGCCCGGACGACGGTGGCGGCGTGGCTGCAGCAGGACCAGCGCACCCTCGTCACCCAGGTCGGTGCGGACCCGCTGGAGGAGCGGTGGCTGATGGCCACCAACCACAGTCCCGTCCCCAGACGGGCCCGCATCGAGTGGGCCGGGCATCCCGAGGGCGCGGTGGTCTTCGAACTTGACGGCCGCCCGGGCCCGGCCTACAACCCGCTCGCCATGGCGGCCGCCGCGTCCACGGCGCCGCATCACACCGAACTCACGCTGAAGATCGTCAACGGATAGGGGGCTCGTTATGGCCGGCACCATCGAGCGGTTCCGGATCAAGTCGCGCGGGGCCGAGGCCCTGCTGAAGTCGCCGGGGGTGCGGGCGGACCTGGAACGGCGGGCGCGCGCGGTGGCCGACCAGGCGGGCCCGCTGTTCGAGCAGGCCCTCGCGCAGTCCGGTACCCCGGAGCCGGTGCGGATGGTCGCCGACTCCTACACCGGCCGGTCGCGTGCGGGCGCGACCGCGATCGCCGTGCACCCGGGCTCGCTGCGGGTGGAGCGCGAGCACGGCTACTTCCGGGCCGCGATGTCGGCCGCGAGCTGACCGGCACAGACAAGGGGGCAGGGCCGATGGTGATGCAGCAGGGCAGCAGCCCGCCGGCGCCGCCGTTTCGGGTGCGGTGGCCGAAGTTCTCCGGCATGTCCGGATGGAAGCAGGTGATCGAGCCGCCCCGGGTGGAGGAGGGCTGTCTGATCCTCAAGCTGGAGCCGCACCGGCTGCTGTGGGTGCCTCTCCACACGATCCTGGGGCCGATCGAAGTCGAGGCCCTCTGATGGCCTTCCCCGACGCCAACGCCCTCCTGATCGCCTACCTGACCCCCTCGTCGACCCCGTCCCCGTCGTCTCCCGCCGACCCGACCCCGGGCCCGCACAGCTGGTGCAGGTGCGCCGGGTCGGCGGCGCCGCCGTGCTGCCGGTGCGGGACTCCGCCCGCCTGGACGTGAAGTGCTGGGACGCCGACGACCGGGCCGCGATGGCGCTGGCGCTGCTGGTGCGCGCCCACGTGTGGGCGCTGTCGGGCACCAGCCTGCTGGGCGGGGTGCCCTGCTACCGGGTGCAGGAGTTCCTCGCCCCGCGCCTGGACGACGACCCCATAACGAACTCCCCGGTGGCGTGGGCGACCTACGCCCTGGACCTGCGGGCGGACGACGTCGTCCACCCCGCCCCTGACCCGCCCTCTCTCGTCTCCCGGTGGTCCGCGCGCCCGGGTGAACCCCCAGACCCTCGCGAAGGAGAACCGCCATGGCACTGGCCGCCGATGAAGTACGGGTGGCGATCACCGGGGAGCTGCTGTCGGCTCCCCGGGGAACCGCCGCTCCCACCACCGCCGTCAGCGTGCTGGACCCGCTGTTCCTCGGGCACGGCTACGTGTCCGAGGACGGCGTGACCGAGAACTGGGACGACTCGGTCGACAACATCATCGCCTGGCAGAACGCCACCACCGTCCGCGCGGCGCGCACCGAGTCCACGCTCACGATCGCCTGCACCCTCATCCAGACGAGGGGCAGCAACCTCGAACTCTTCTACCCGGGCTCGCAGGTGGAGGCGAACGGCGGCGAGTGGAAGATCGACGTCAAGCCCGCCACCAGTGATCCGCGCGCGTTCGTCCTCAACGTCGTCGACGGCGCGGAGATCATCCGCCTCTACGTCGGCAACGGGGAACTCACCGAGCGCGGCGAGGTCCCCTATCAGTCCGGGGAGGCCGTCATGTATCCGGTGACGATCACCGCCTACCCGGACGACAACGGCAACCTCATGACGAAGTTCTCCAACTCCGCGGCGTGGGGCGAGGACATCGGGTCGTGACCCCTGATCGCGTTCCGGGGGCATCTCGCGCGGAGTGCCCCCGGAACGCCCACCCTTCTTCTCCATCCGCGCGCACATCGTGAAGGGATCCGCGCATGGTCTTCGACGCCCGCAAGGTCGCCGCCGAGCAGAACACCGAACCGTTCGTCTTCACCGGCCTGGACGGCGAGGAGTACGAACTGCCCAACGTCAACACCCTCACCGGCGAGCAGGCCCGCCGATTCCGCCAGGGCGATGACTCCGTGCTGGAGGAGATCGCGGATGAGGACACCCTCGACGCCATCGACGACATGCCCGTCGGCGTGCAGGGAGAACTGTCCAAGGCCTGGGTGGAGCACGGCAACCGCGCGGGAAAAGCGGGATCGAGGTCATCTGCACCCCGCAGCTCCGCGAAGCGCTCGCAGCGGACCTCCTCCTCCGCGGCTCGCCGGTCGAACCGCAGACGCTGACCGTCGGCCGGATCGCCGTCCTGCACGAAGCCCTGCGCGCCGACCCCACCAGCGTCACCGCCCGCCTCCTGGGCGGCGACGGCCGCGAGCTGGCCGAGCACCTGCTGTACCTGGCCGTGGACGAGCTGCGCACGGCGAACTGGCAGCGCACCAAGGACGGCCAGAAAGGCCGCAACCGGCCCAAGCCAATCAGCCCGCTGGCGACGAAGCCCGGCATCCGCACGGGCCGCACCGACCGCAGCCCGGCCGAGGTACAGGCGCTCCTCGCCCGCTACGGGCCCGCCCGCACCTGATCTCAGCACCACACAACTGAAGAGGGGGTGAGCGTCGTGGCCGAAGAGGTCGGCGTCGCGTTCGTCCGGCTCGTGCCCTCCATGCGGGGGTTCGGGCCGGAGGCCCAGCAGGCCATGAACGACGCCATGCGCGGCCCGGCGAACGACGCCGGGCAGCAGGCCGGGGACCAGGCGGGCGGCAAGTTCGGGCAGGCCTTCAAGGGCGCCCTGCTCGGGGCCGGGCTGCTGGCCGGGGCGGCGCTGATCGGCGGTGTCACCGAGGCCCTGGACCAGGGCCGCATCGTCGGCAAGCTCCGCGCGCAGCTCGGCGCGACACCGGCGGAGGCCAAGAAGTACGGCGAGATCGCGGGCGAGCTGTTCGCGGGGGCGATCGTCACCGACTTCCAGCAGGGCGCCGACACCATCCGCGCCGTGATGTCGTCTGGGCTGGTCCCGGCGGGGGCGACGAACAAGCAGATCAAGTCGATCGCCACCAACGCCGCCGATCTCGCGAACACCTTCGACATCGACCTGCAGCAGGCCGCGAACGCCGCCGGCACGATGATGAAGAACGGGCTGGCGAAGAACGGCACCGAGGCCTTCGACCTGCTCGCCGCCGGGATGAACGGCCTCGGGCCGGCCTCCGAAGACCTGATGGAGACGTTCACCGAGTACGGGCCGATCTTCAAGTCCGCGGGCATCAGCGGGCAGACCGCGCTGGGCCTGATGCGACAGGCCATCAAGGGCGGCTGGGGCAAGGACACCGACAAGATCGCGGACGCATTCAAGGAACTGACCCTCCAAGTCACTTCCGGTTCCGAGGCTTCCGCAGCCGCCCTGACGTCGCTCGGCCTGGACGCCAAGCAGATCGGCACCGACATGTCTGCCGGGGGCAAGCGCGGCGAAGAGGCGATGGGGTCGGTCCTGGCGAAGATTCGGGAGCTGGGCCCCGGATCACAGACGGCGAAGGTCGCCATTCAGGACCTGTTCGGCGGCCCCGGCGAGGATCTCGGCGCGGCCCTGTTCGCCCTCGATGTCGGCAAGGCGTCCAAGGCCATGGACGGCGCGAAGGGGGCCGCCGACGAACTCGGCGACGGGCTGCGCGACAACGCCGGCGCGAAGCTGACCGCGTTCAAGAACTCGATGCAGCAGAACCTGGTGGAGTTCCTCGGCGGCACGGTGATCCCCGCTGTCACGACCGCGGGCAGCGTCATCGGCAAGGAACTCGGCGGCATCTGGGACCAGGCCGGGAAGGGCTCCGAGGGCGCGGCGGACCGGGCGGCGGAATTCGTGCGGCTCCTCGGCGTGAAGATCGGGCAGAAGATCGTCGAGTGGGCGCCGAAGGGCATCGAGGCTCTGATGACGTTCGGGGGGAAGGTCGCCGACTACATCGCGGCGAACCCCGGGAAGGTCCTGAAGATCGGACTGATCACCGCGGCGATCCTCCTGGCGATCGTGGCCCTGCCGATCACCGTGGGCGCCGCGCTCAGCGCCGCCGTGGCGGTGATCATGGTCGGGTTCGTCAAGGAGATGGTGTCCAAGCTCAACGACAACCTGCCCAAGTGGTGGCAGGCGTTCACCGGCTGGGTCTCGCAGAAAGCGACCACCGCCGCGTCGGTGCTCGCCGTGCTGGGCACCGCTGTCGGCCGCTGGTTCGGCGGGCTGTGGTCGAAGTACATCTCAGGCCCCGTCGGCCGTCAGTGGACGTCGTTCGTCGGCTCGGTGCGCGCCCTGCCCGGGCGGGCCGTCAGCGCGCTGAGCGCCCTGGGCGGGAACCTGTCGTCGACGTCCTCGCGCGCCTGGCAGCGCTTCAAGGACGCCGCCTCCCGCAAGGCCACCGACCTGCTCACCTGGGTACGGCGCCTGCCCGGACGGGCGAAGTCCGCGCTCGGCAACATCGGCCAGGTCCTCGCCGCGTCCGGGCGGGCACTGATCCAAGGGTTCATCACCGGCATCAAGAACAAGATCGGACAGGTCCGGTCGGCCGCCTCAAGCGTGGTCAGCGCGGCGCGCGAGTACTTCCCCTTCAGCCCCGCGAAAAGGGGCCCGTTCTCCGGGCGCGGCTACACCCTCTACTCCGGCCGCGCCCTCATCCAGGGCTTCCAGACCGGTATCACCGACCAGACCCCGGACCTGCGCGCCCAGCTGCAGCACCTGCCGAGCACGGCTCTGCAACAGCAGCTCAGCGCGGGCAGCCGCACCGCCGCCGCGGCCACCGCACCGACGGTCGTCCTCGACGCCCACGGCATGCCCCGCGCCCTCGTGGAATGGCTGCGCGCCGCGATCCGTACCGAGGCCGGCGGGTCGGCGGAGAAGTTCTTCAAGAAGCCCGCTGCAGCGTAAAGGGAGGCATGTGGTGGCGTTCCCCGAGGACCGGCTCGTGCACCGGCTGCAGGCCGCGTTCGGCGCCGACGCCGACGCATCCCCCACCACCTGGTCGTGGACCAACATCACCGCCGCCATCCACGCCCAGCAGATCAGCATCACCCGCGGCACCGCCAACGAAGCCGGACAGGCCGAACCCACCAGCATCAGCCTCGTCCTGGACAACGTCTCCGGCGACTACACCCCCGACAACCCGGCCGGCGCCCACTACCCGGACATCGAACTCGGCGTGCCGCTGCGGTACTCCGTGCAAGGCCCGCCCTACCTCGGCCTGGAAGGATCCGGCCGCGCGAGCACCCCCGACGCGGCGGCCATCGACATCACCGGCTCCGTCGACGTGCGCGCCGAGATCGAGCTCGACGACTGGTTCTCCGGCGACATCATCGAACTGGCCGGGAAGTACACCGTCACCACCCCCCAGCGGTCCTGGCTGTGGCTCTACAGCGACGCCAGGGCCCTGGTCTTCCGCTGGTCCCCCGACGGCGTCGCGATCCCCCAGTACATCTCCACCGTGCCCGTTCCCGTGCCCGCCTCCGGCCGGATCGCGCTGCGCTCCACCCTCGACACCACCACCGGCGTCGTCACCCACTACACCGCCGACAGCATCGACGGCCCCTGGGTCCAGCTCGGCGACGCCTCCACCCCCTCCGGCGCCACTTCCCTGTTCAACAGCGACCAGCCCCTCACCGTCGGCGAAGTGCCCGGCGTCGGATTCACCGCCCCGCAGGGCGCCTACCACGCATTCCGCCTGTACGACGGGATCGACGGGACCCTCGTCGCCGACCCCGACTTCACCGCCCAGAGCCCCGGCGCCACCTCCTTCACCGACAGCGCCGGCCTGACCTGGACACTGGCGGGCGGCGCGGAGATCACCGACTGGCACCACCAGTTCAACGGCCACGTCGACAGCTGGGAACCCGTCTGGCCGTACGGGGACCTCTCCGACGAGGACAGCGGCTACGAGGGCGAAGCGCAGGTGACCGTCACCGCCTCCGGCATCCTGCGCCGCCTCGGGCAGGGTGAAGAAGCCCTGGAATCCACCCTGCGCCGCCGCGTCCCCTCGTTCGGGCCGCTGGCGTACTGGCCGATGGAAGAAGGCGCCAGCGCCACGCAGGCCTCCAGCCCCGTCGAGGGCGTCAACCCGCTCAAGCTCACCCAGGTCGAGTGGGCCAGCGTGGACACCCTCGCCAGCAGCAACGCCCTGCCCGTGCTCGCCAGCTCCGGCAGCAGCCTGGCCCAGATGCTCGGCCGTATCCCGGCCCCCGCCACAGCGCCGAGCAGCTGGTCCGTGCGCTACATCTACCGCCTCGACAACGCCAACACCACGCTGCGCACGTTCATGCGGATCCTGTCCACCGGCACCGTCGCCGAGTGGTACATCCAGCAGCGCAACAACCTCACCCGCGTCTTCGGCCTCGACTCCGACGGCGCCACCGTCTTCACCCAGGACATCGGCACCGGCGCCAACCTGTACAACGACTGGCTGTTCGTGCGGTTCATGGCCACCCAGAACGGCGGCAACGTCAACTGGGACATCAGCTGGTTCAACATCGGCGGCGGCGCCGGAGCCTTCAGCGCCTCCTTCGCCGGCACCGTCGGGCGCCCCACCGGCGTCGCCTCCCCGCCCGACGGCTACAGCCCCGACCTCGACGGCATGGCGCTCGGCCACATCTCCGCCTTCCCCATCGACCTCACCGGCGCCTACAGCGGCGCCATCGACGCATGGGCCGGAGAGACCGCCGCCAACCGCTTCGCCCGCCTGTGCGAGGAGGAAGGCATCCCCTACGCCGTCGTCGGCGACCCCGACGACAGCGAGCCGATGGGCCCCCAGCGCCCCGCCCCGTTCCTGGACCTCCTCGGCGAGTGCGCTGCCCTCGACGGCGGCCGCATGGGCGAGCGCCGCTCCTCACGCGGCCTGCTGTACCGCACCCGCGCCGACCTGTACAACCAGGCAGCGCGCCTGGTCCTCGACGCGGGCAACAACGAGATCGCCAACCCGTTCGCGCCCGTCCTGGACGACCAGCGCATCCGCAACGACATCACCGTCACCCGCGAGGGCGGCTCCTCCGCACGCGCCGTCGACGAGGCGTCGGTGACCAAAAGACGCCGCTACCGCGACAGCCCCACCGTCAACGCGTACAGCGACGCACAGCTGCCCGCACTGGCGGGATGGCGGCTGCACCTGGGCACCTGGCCCGGCATGCGCTATCCGTCCGTCTCCTTCGACCTGTCGATCGCCCCGCACCTGATCGACACCTGGCTGCGCACCGACACCGGCGACCGCCTGCAGGTCGCGGGCCTCCCCCCGCAGCACCCCACCGATCTCGTCGATCTCCTCCTGGAGGGCTACACCCAGACCCTCTCCCCGACCCGGTGGACCGTGCAGGGCAACTGCGTGCCCTTCGGGCCGTACATCGTGGCCGGCCTCGCCGTGTACGAGGACTTCGAGGACACCACCTACGAGGTCACCGCCGTCGACGGCGGCAGCCTGCCGTGGGCGCGGTCGCAGGCGCACTTCAACACCGGCGTCTGGTCGTTGCGGTCCGGGGCCATCGGCAACAACCAGACCTCCGACTGGATTGTCACGATCCCCGCCGGGTCGGTCGAGATGCGGTTCTGGTACTGGACATCGAGCGAGAACTCAGGGCCCGGCTTCGAGGGCGACCGGCTCCTGGTCCTCGTCGACGGCGTGCAGATCCTGCGCGCCCAGGGCACCACCGGGTGGACGCAGGCCATCGCCGACGTCACCGGCAAGTCCACCGTCACCTTCCGGTACGCCAAGGACAACAGCGCCGCCTCCGGTGAGGACGCCGTCCACATCGACGACCTCTCCTTCACCGGGATCGCCCCCACCCGCGTCGACACCGACGGCAGTCAACTGGCCGCGGGCATTGACGTGGACGACACCAGCCTGTCCGTCACGGTCACCGACGGCCCGCTGTGGGTCACCACCGCCACCTTCCCGCAGGAGTTCCCGTTCACCGTCCGCGTGGGCGGCGAGGACCTCACCGTCACCGCCGTCTCCGGAACCACCAGCCCTCAGACGTTCACCGTGACCCGCTCCGCCAACGGCATCGCCAAGGTCCACGCGACCGGAGACGATCTGCGCCTGGCCGTCCCGGCGATCACCGCCCTATGAGACAGATCGGAGCATCGGATGACGCTGCCGTTCCCCGAGTGGCCTGCAGGGATGCGGATGACCGCAGGGCGCATGAACGCCCGCAACACAATCCTCGTCGAGCAGGGCTCCGACCAGACCGTGACCAGCAGCACCACCCTGGTCAGCACGAACCTGGTCCTGCCCGGAGTCGCGAACGCCACCTACGAATACCAGCTGCAGATCTCGTACTCCGCGACCGTCACCCCGGACCTGAAGTTCGCCTGGTCCGTGCCCTCCGGGGCGGCCGCGCGCCGCTTCACCATCAGCCGGGAAGCCGCCGCAGTGGCCGGCCTGAACACCGGAGCGGCCGTCATCATGCGCTCCCCGGGAACAGGCACGGAGATCATCGCCGGTGGCGGCAGCGCGGACGGCGGCGCACCCGGCGACTTCTTCTACGCCTCGGACGAGGGACAGATCGTCATGGGCGGCACCGCCGGCAACTGCACCGTGCAGTTCGCCCAGCAGACCTCCAACGCCAACCAGACCATCTTCCGCGCCCAGTCGAGGCTGGTGTACCGGCGCATCGCCTGACCGCGCGGCGTACAGTCGGCAGCGGAGAGAAAGCCCCGGCAGGAGTCCTGCTGGGGAACACGGCCCCGGCAACTCTCCGCCGGGGCCGCCCTCATGTCACCAGCCCCGCAACCACCCCATGGTGCGGGGCTTCGTCATGCCCTGGAGGCCCCGTGGCCATCAAGCTCGTCACGCGCGCGCAGTGGGGCGCCCGCGACTACCTGCGCCCGAACGGCGCCACCCCGTACAGCCGCGCCCGCCGCGGCGTCAAAATCCACTACCTCGGCACCCCGTACGCCGACCGGCCGCACACCGGGTGCGCCGCCTACGTGCGCCAGCTGCAGGCCTCGCACATGGACGGCAACGGCTGGTCGGACATCGGCTACAGCTTCGTCGTCTGCACGCACGGCTGGGTGTACGAGGGGCGGGGCCTGACGCGCCGGAACTCGGCGAACGGCAACACCAGCCTGAACGAGCAGGACTACGCGGTGCTGCTGATGGTCGGCTCGTCAGGGCTGACGAAGCCGACCGTCGAGCAGCTGCACGGTGGCCGGGACGCGATCGAGTACTGCCGCAGCAAGGGCCCGGCCGGGACGTGGCTCGGCGGCCACCGCGACGGCTACGCCACAGCATGCCCGGGCGACGCGGTCTACGCCTGGGTGAAAGCAGGGGCACCCCGCCCCACCGACAGCGAGGAGGAGGACCCGATGGCGACGTGGACGACCAAGGACCTGTGCAGGGCGGTGTGGGAGACCGACGGTGTGGTCGGTGTCCCCGCCGGGTGGGGCGCGAAGGGCAACACGGAATGGAAGCCCGCCTCGATCCTGATCGACCTCGGCAAGCGGGTGCGGGCGCTGCAGGCGGAGGCGGTCGTGCAGCACGCGACGATCGCCGAGCTCGCCCGTACCGTCGCGACGCTCGCGGCGAACACCGCGGCGGTCGACCCTGACGAGCTGGTGGGGCGGATCACCCGGGCCATCGAGAACGTGACCGTCCGCCTGGACGTCGAGGAGGTCTGAGTCATGCAGAACCTGTTCATCAGCTTCATGCGGTTCGCCGTGCCGGCCGTGGCCGGTCTGGTCCTCACAGCAACGGGGTGGCTGGGTATCCCGGTGGACAGTGAGACGGCGGCCGGCGCGGTCTCCGTCGGTCTGATGGCCGCGTATTACGCCGTGTTCCGGCTCCTGGAGGAGCTCGCTGAGCGGATGTCGTGGGGGCCGCTGCAGCTGCTCGCCGGTATCGCGCTGGGGTGGGCGCGGCCGCCGCAGTACGTCACGCCGGTAGAGGCGCCGATCCGGCTGAAGTTCGACCAGGCCGCGATGGACCAGGACATCAGCGACTTCGTTCGCAGGCTCAACGCGGCGGCCGAGGAGCGGGGGCCGAGATGACGCCGCCGGAGTCGACGTCGATCGCGCTGGAGCTGGCCGAGCTCCGCCGTGCCGTCGATGTCGGCAACGCGACGACGCAGGGTCAGCTGGCGTTGCTGGTGCAGCGTGGCAATCAGTACGAGCAGGACATTGCTGAGGTCAAGGCCCGGGTGGACGCGCTGGAACGGGCGCGTTGGCCGCTGCCGTCGCTCGCTGCGGTGACAGCCCTGTGCGCGCTAGGCCTGGCCGTGTGGCAGGCGATGAGCCAGTGAAACGACCAAAGCCGAACCTGCGCCCCCTGCACGGTCCACGCGGCCGTGCAGGGGGCGTTTCGTCATGCCCGGACGCCCATGGCCACCTCCACGAAACGGAGAAGACCCCTGCGGACCGCAATCCGTAAGGGCCTTCCCCACGCACACCACCGGCCGTGAGGCGTACCGTTCCAAGTGTCGAGCAAGGAACTGGAGACCAGTATGGCCCACACCACCGCCATCGCAGAGTCCAACGGACAGAGGCTCGCCCGACTGCGCCAGCGTCACCGTTGGACACAGGAGCGCCTCGCCCTCGAATCCGGCTACAGCCTCTCCGCGATCCGCCACTTCGAACAGGGACGCCGCAGCCTTGACCGCGCAGCCGTCGTCCTCACCTTCGCCCAAGCCCTCGACTGCCACCCCACCGAAATCACCGGAGCCCCGTACATGCCCGCCCAAGCCGACCGCGACGGGCAAACCGCAGTCGCCTCGGTGGCCGCCGTACGCCGCGCGCTCATGCGCCACGGTCGGCCAGCACGACCCACCGAAGCAGAAGCCGCAGCAGTCGACTTGACGGGCCTACGCCGCCGTGTCACCGAGGCCAACGGCTACCGGCAGGCCGCCGATCTCACGCAGTCCGGCGCTGCCCTGCCCGCCCTGTTGCGGGATCTGCAGGTCGCCGCCGAACTCACTGACGGAGACCAGCGTCGCCAGGTCTACGGGCTGCTGGCGTCCGGCTACGAGTGCGCCATGCAGTACCTGTACAAACTCGGCCACAACAGCGACGCCACCCTCGCCACCGAACGCGTCGTCTGGGCCAGCCGAGAAACCGGCGACCCACTGCGCGCGCTCGCCGCGTCCTGGTACGACGCCGGCGAGTTCCTCACGATCGGTGAGCACGACGAGGCTGGCGCCATCATCGACGACGCGCTGACCGAGCTGGGGGCGATTCCGTCGCCCGGCCCGGAGGCGGTCTCGCTGAAGGGGGCATTCCACCTGAAGGCGTCCCTGAACTCGGCACGGGCGAAGGATCCAACGACCGCAGTTCGCCACCTCGGCTACGCCAAGCAGGCGGCCGAGGAGCTCGGGGAGGATCAGAATCACTGGCAGATGCAGTTCGGTCCCACGAACACCGCCCTGTGGTCGGTGAGCCTGCCCGTCGAGCTGGGGCGTGGCAAGGACGCAGTTGCCCAAGCGGAGAAGGTGAAGCTCCCGCCGGACTACTCGGAGGAGCGGCACTCCCACTTCTACATCGACTTCGGGCGTGCCTACTTCTACAACGGGCAGCGCGACGAAGCACTGAGGGCGTTCCTGAAGGCGGAGCGGCTGGCGCCTCAAGCGACGCGTGCGCATGCCGGTGTGCGGGAGACGGTGGGCACGATGATCCGTACGAAGCGGCGGGGTGAGTTGATGGAGTTGGGTATCCGCCTCGGCGTCGTGTGACACAGGTACTACAGACTGTGGTACTTCAGTGACCCTCTGGCTTCTACCGTCGGTTGAGCAGGACAAACCGCAACGGCCAGGGGGTCACTCATGGACAGAGCCATGCTCGACAGGTTCATCACCGACTGGCTCGCCCGATCACTGCCGCCCGAGAAACGCCACCAGGCCCACGCCGACTGGAACGACCAGGGCGTCGCCCTCCTCCCCCTCGGCGCTCGCTTCAGCGTCGTACGCCTCCCCGAGCGCCTCGTCCACGCTGCCGTCGGCAGCAGCAACCTCACCACGGTCGCCGAGACACTGACCGAGCGCCTTCAGGGCCCGGTCATCCGCGACACCCTCGCGGTCGGCCTCCCGTACTACCCGCTCATCCAGTGGCACGCCGGCGTCGTCTGGGAGAACGACGAGGAGGCTCCGTGCCTCGGCGAGGGCACGTACATGGGCGTCCCGCACATAAGCCGGGTCACGCCGCCGGGCACGTACTGGCTGGCACCACCGCGGTTCGAGGGTGACCTGTGCCGGCCCGAGGCCGTGCAGCAGCTGATACTGCGGGGTCGGGCTGTGGTGGCCGATCAGGCGGAGGCGGCCCGTGCCTAAGCCGGAGGCGAAGAAGCGCCGCCCGTCGGAGGCCCCGTCCGCGCCGCGCGGCCTGGGCGGCTACTGCTGGGCAGAGCACCCCGGCCGGCACGTCCATTGCGTCGAGCCGCTCGGGCACGAGGCCCGGTACAGGGATCACTGGCATCCGTACACCGGAACCCGCTGGACGTAGACCTGAGACCCCCGGTCGCCGGCCGCGAGACACCGGTGTCCGGGTGGCTGCCCCTGTGCCGTCGGGGGCGGCCTGGGTGAGCCCGCCGCTGACGTCCCCCGTCGCGGCGGCGGGCTCACCGCACGAGGTCGGACAGCGGTACGTCGAGGACGTACGCGATGCGGTGCAGCGTCGCGAGGACGGGATTTCCGCGACCGGCTTCAAGGGCCTGGAGAGTGCGACGGTCCACTCGGGCCGCGAGGAACAGGTCTTCCTGGGTCAGGTTCTGGCGTAGCCGCTCGGCCACGACCCGCCTCCCTACCGCCTCCTGACGCTGGGTGAACCACGAATCGTCTTCAGGTAGATCGCGCACCCCGTACACGCTTGACCGGGCACGATAGCTTGTCGGCGGAATGTGCTCAGCTTTTTGTGATCATGGAATGGATGCGGTGCCGACGCGAACGCACCGCTCACGGACGGCCCTCCCTGTCCTGCTGCCAGGCGGATGGGAGGGCTGCGGCGCCCCTGGTCTTCGGATCGGGGGCGCTGTCGTTTGCATACGTACCTACAGACCCTTTTAGGTCTTGCCGAGCATGGCGAAGGAGCCGTCGGCGGTGCGGGCGCCGAGATGCAGGTTGGAGAGCCGGCCCGTGCGGCGGCCGTGCCCCCACTCGGCGGCCAGGACCACCAGGTCCAGGGTGTGCACGGGCTTGACCTTCAACCACGAGGCACCGCGCCGGCCCGCGCTGTAGGGGGCGCCGAGCGCCTTCAGCACGACGCCCTCGTGACCGCGTTCCAGCGTGGCGGCGAGGAAGCCCTCCGCCTCGGTGAGGTCGCCGGGGCCGTTCACCAGGGTGCGCCGGACGCGCATCGGCTCGGGGACGAGGCGGGCCAGCTCGGCGTGGCGGTCGGTGAAGGGCAGGTCCAGCAGGTCTTGTCCGTCGACGGAGAGCGCGTCGAAGAAGACCGGTGATACGGGTACCTGCTCGGCCACCGTCGCCACGTCCAGCCGGGAGCCGACCCGTGCGGCGGTCTCCTGGAAGGAACGCGGCCGGCCGTTCTCGTCGAACGCGATCACCTCTCCGTCCAGGATGAACCGCTCGCCTCGCAACTCCAGTGCGGTGGCGGTCAGTTCGGGCAGTCGGTCGGTGATGTCGTCCAGGGTGCGGGTGTAGAGGCGTACGCGGTCGCCGTCGCGGTGGACCTGGACGCGGATGCCGTCGAGCTTCTCCTCGACCGCGCACCCGCCCAGCTTCGCCACGGCCTCCGCGACGGAGGAGGCGCTGTGCGCCAGCATCGGCTGGACGGGCCGCCCCACGGTGAGCCGGAACCCGTCCAGGGCCGACGCGCCCTCCGCCAGCAGTGCCTGGGCCACGGTCTGGAGCGACCCGGCCAGCATCACCGCCCGGCGTACGTCGGCGGCGGGCGCCCCGGTGGCGCCGGCCAGCCCCTCCACGGCGAGGGCGTCCAGGGCGCCCTGGCGGACCTCACCGGTGAGCAGGCCGAACAGGTAGCGCTGCTCCTCCTCCGTGGCCGCCGCCAGCAACTCGCCGACCAGGCGCCTTCGTTCGGCCTGCGCACCGGTGCCGGCGACCGCGCCGATGACCGTCAGCCGGGCGTCCACCTCGCGGACCGTGAGGGTGGGGGTGGTCGCCGGCGGGATCTGCTGGTCCAGGACCTTCCAGCCGATGCCGAGTCTGCCCTGGGGCAGCCGGCCCGCGAGGTAGGGGATGACGATCGGGACGTCCGCGGCGTCCGTGTCCCGGAAGAGTTCGGCGAGCAGGGCGGCCTTGCGGGACCGGGCCGAGGTGGCGGCGATCTCTTGCGACACGCGGGCGAGCCGGGCGAAGAGCATGGAGTCATGGTCCTACGGAGTTTCGCCGGGCGCCTATGGGGTGGGGGTTCGGGTGCGTCGGCGGGTGCGGGGTCCGGTGGGGCTTCTCGCGCAGTTCCCCGCGCCCCTGAAGGGCCTACGGCCCCTTCGGGCCGATCGATCAGGTCGTGTCAAGGTCCTGCATCAGTAGGTCTCCGTTGATCGTGGCTCCCGCTCGGTAGCCCGAAGAGGCCGCGTTGATCACCTGCTCCGAGAAGCCCATCGCGTTGCCGGCCGCCCAGACTTCGGGGATCGTGGTTCGGCCGGTCGGGTCGACCACCGGGTAGGCGCCGAAGGGGGTCTCGGTCAGCTCGGCGCCCAGTTTTTCCAGGAGGGTCGTCTGCGGGATCGGGCGGGGGGCGGTGAAGAGCACCGAGCGGGCGTGGGTCGTGCCGTCGGCGAGCCTGACGCCGGTGAGACGGTCGTCCGCCACGACCAGGCCCGCGACCTCGCCGGGGACCACCCGGACCCCGGCTGCCGCGAGACGGCGCAGGTCGTCGTCGGAGAGGTCGGATTCGGGGACGGTGTGCAGGAACAGGGTCACGTCCTTGGACCACTGGGAGACCATCAGGGCCTGGTGGACGCTCAGCGGGGTCGTCGCGAGGACACCGAAGGGCTGGTCGCGGACCTCCCAGCCGTGGCAGTAGGGGCAGTGGAGGACGTCCCGGCCGAAGCGTTCGGCGACGCCGGGGACGGCCGGGAGTTCGTCCTTCAGCCCCGTGGCGACGACCAGGCGCCGGGCGCGCACGGTCCGGCCGTCCGCGAGAGCCACGGTAAAGCTCCGGCCGTCGTCGTCCCGCGTCACGTCGGCCGCCCGGCCCCGGACCAGTGCCACGCCGTAGCGGGCGATCTCCTCCCGGCCGGCGGCCAGGAACTGGGCCGGGGACATCCCGTCCCGCGACAGGAAGCCCTGCATGTGCGCGGCGGGCGCGTTGCGGGGCTCGCCCGCGTCGACGACCAGGGTGCGGCGCCGGGCCCGCCCCAGGACCAGGGCGGCGGAGAGCCCCGCCGCGCCGCCGCCGATGACGATCACTTCGTACTGCTCGGCCATGTCGTACTGCTCGGTCATGGTGACCACCTCCACGACCGACGGTCGCGCGCGCACTGCCACATTGACAAATGTCTTTGCCGAAACTGCAATGAAGGCATGAGTGGTACGAGTGACACGAACGAGGGCGCGGGCGGTACGGACGAGGTGCTCGCCGGAGTCGGGCCACGGCTGCGGCGGATCCGCAAGGAGCGGGAGGCGACGCTCGCGGGACTGTCGGAGGCGACCGGTATCTCGGTGAGCACGTTGTCCCGACTGGAGTCGGGGCTGCGCAAGCCCAGCCTGGAGCTGCTGCTGCCGATCGCGCGGGCCCACCAGGTGCCGCTGGACGAGCTGATCGGGGAGCCGCCGGTCGGTGATCCGCGGGTGCGGTCCAAGCCGATCCAGCGGCACGGGCGGACGTACTGGCCGCTCACCCGGCAGCCGGGCGGCCTCCAGGCCTTCAAGGTGCGTGTCGAGCCCCACGGGCGACAGGAACCGGAACCGCGCACCCATGAGGGCTACGAGTGGCTGTATGTGATGTCCGGCAAGCTGCGGGTCGTGCTCGGCGAGCATGATGTGGTGATGGTCGCCGGGGAGGCCGCCGAGTTCGACACCCGGGTCCCGCACTGGTTCGGCGCGGCGGGGGAGGAGCCGGTGGAGTTCCTCAGTCTGTTCGGGCCGCAGGGGGAGCGGATGCACGTCCGGGCCAGGCCCGCGCGGTCGTGACGCACGCTACTGCGCCCGGACTGTTCCCCGGAGGGCAAGCGACCGCTTAGTATGCATCCGGCAGTCGGCCCCGGGGGCCGACGAAGCAGTCCGGAGCAGTCCGTGGAGGCACCGCATGCAGGCATGGCAAGTGCACGAGAACGGCGAGCCGAGCGAGGTGATGCGGCTCCACGACGTGGAGCGGCCCACGCCCGGTGACGGCCAGGTCCTGCTGAAGGTGCGCGCCGCGAACATCAACTTCCCCGACGTACTGATGTGCCGGGGGCACTACCAGGTCCGGCCGCCGCTGCCGTTCACGCCGGGCGTGGAGATCTGCGGGGAGACGGGGGACGGACGCCGGGTCCTCGCCAATCCGGCGTTGCCGTACGGAGGCCTCGCCGAGTACGCGGTCGCCGACGCCGCCGCCCTGCTGCCCGCACCCGAGTCGCTCGACGACGCCGAGGCCGCGGCGCTGCACATCGGCTACCAGACGGGCTGGTTCGGCCTCCACCGTCGGGCCCGCCTCGAAGCGGGGGAGACCCTGCTCGTCCACGCTGCCGCCGGAGGGGTCGGCAGCGCGGCGGTGCAGCTCGGCAAGGCCGCGGGCGCGACGGTCATCGGTGTCGTGGGCGGCGCCGACAAGGCCGTCGTGGCCCGCGAGCTGGGCTGCGACGTGGTGATCGACCGGCGGAGCGAGGACGTCGTCTCCGCCGTGAAGGAAGCCACCGGAGGCCGGGGCGCGGACGTGATCTACGACCCCGTGGGCGGCGAGGCCTACACGCAGTCGACCAAGGTCGTCGCCTTCGAGGGACGCATCGTGGTCGTCGGCTTCGCGAGCGGGACGATCCCCAGCCCCGGCCTCAACCACGCCCTCGTCAAGAACTACTCGATCCTCGGCCTGCACTGGGGCCTGTACAACACCAAGAACCCGAAGCTGGTCCAGCACTGCCACGAGCAGCTCACCGAGCTGGCGGCCCGGGGCGTCGTCAAGCCGCTGGTGAGCGAGCGCGCACCGCTCGACGGGGCCGCGGCCGCCGTGCAGCGCGTCGCCGACGGCGTGACCACCGGCCGGGTCGTCGTGGTGCCCTCGCCGGAGAACGGAGCCGCCGCATGACCGACGCAAGTGACCTCAGGCGCCGCACCGCCGAGTTGCTGGCCGCGTACCCGCCCGCCACCACCGACCGCCTGGACTTCCTGCGCGCCCGCTTCGACGCCGGCCTCGCCTGGGTGCACTATCCCGAGGGCCTCGGCGGCCTCGGCGCCCCGCGTTCCCTCCAGGCCGTGGTGGACGCCGACCTGGAGGCGGAGGGCGCCCCCGACAACGACCCCCGCCGTATCGGCATCGGCCTCGGCATGGCCGCGCCGACGATCCTCGCCTACGGCACGGAGGAGCAGAAGCGGCAGTACCTGCGGCCGCTGTGGACCGGGGAGGAGGTCTGGTGCCAGCTCTTCAGCGAGCCCGGCGCCGGGTCCGACCTCGCCGCGCTCGGCACCCGGGCCGTCCGTGAGGGCGACGGCGACTGGGTGGTCAACGGGCAGAAGGTGTGGACGTCCAGCGCTCACGTCGCCCGCTGGGCCATCCTCATCGCCCGCACCGACCCGGACGCGCCCAAGCACCGGGGCATCACCTACTTCATCTGCGACATGACCGACCCCGGCATCGAGGTCAGGCCCCTGCGGCAGGTCACCGGCGAGGCCGAGTTCAACGAGGTGTTCATCACCGACGTCCGCATCCCGGACGCGCGCCGCCTCGGCGAGATCGGCGACGGCTGGAAGGTCGCGCAGACCACCCTCAACAACGAGCGCGTCGCCATCGGCGGCATGCGGCTGCCCCGCGAGGGCGGCATGATCGGCCCGGTGGCCAGGACCTGGCGCGAACGCCCCGAACTGCGCACCCACGACCTCCACCAGCGGCTGCTCAAGCTCTGGGTCGAGTCCGAGGCCGCCCGCCTCACGGCCGAACGGCTGCGCCAGCAGCTCGTCGCCGGTCAGCCCGGACCCGAGGGCGCCGGCATGAAACTCGCCTTCGCCCGCCTCAACCAGGAGATCAGCGGCCTGGAGGTCGAACTCCGGGGCGAGGAAGGCCTGTTGTACGACGACTGGACCATGCGCCGCCCCGAACTGGTCGACTTCGTCGGCCGGGACGCCGGCTACCGCTACCTCCGTTCCAAGGGCAACAGCATCGAGGGCGGGACCACCGAGATCCTGCTGAACATCGTCGCCGAGCGCGTCCTGGGGCTGCCCGGCGAACCGCGCACCGACAAGGACGTCGCGTGGAAGGACCTGTCCCGATGACGACACCGAGCGCACAGCCCGACCTCCTGTACTCGGAGGACGAAGAAGCACTCCGGGCGGCCGTCCGCGACCTGCTGAGCGACCACTGCGACGCGGCCGGCGTCATCGCCCGCGTCGAGTCGGACACCCCGCACGACCGTGAACTGTGGAAGCTGCTCGCCGACGGCATGGGCCTCGCCGGGCTGCTCGTCCCCGAGGAACTCGGCGGACAGGGCGCCACCCACCGTGAAGCCGCCGTCGTCCTGGAGGAGTTGGGGCGGTCCGTCGCCCCGGTGCCGTACCTCACCAGCGCCGTCGTCGCCACCGAGGCGCTGCTCGCCGCCGACGCCCGCGACCTGCTCGGCGAACTGGCGTCGGGGCGGCGGATCGGCGCCCTGGCGGTCGCCCTGAACGTCTCCGCCGGCAGCGCCTACCAGGTCGTACGGTTCGAGGACGGTGCCCTGCACGGGCGGCTGACCGGCATCGCGGACGCGGCCGTCGCCGACGTGCTGCTGGTGCCCGCCGACGACGGGGGCCTCTACGCGGTCGACGCCACCGCCGCGACCGTCACCCCGCAGGTGTCGCTGGACCTGACCCGGCCGGTGGCCGAGGTGACCCTCGACGGTGCGCCGGGCCGCCTCCTCGGGGACGCCGAGCCCGCCGTGCGCCGCGCCCTGCGGGCCGGGGCCGGACTCCTCGCCTCCGAGCAACTCGGCCTCGCCGAATGGACGTTGACCGAGACAGTCCGCTACCTCAAGGAACGCAAGCAGTTCAACCGGCCCGTCGGCGGCTTCCAGGCGCTCAAGCACCGCCTCGCGCAGCTGTGGCTGGAGGTCGTCAACCTGCGGGCCACCGCCCGGAACGCGGCCGACCAGCTCGCCACCTCGGGCGACGACGCCGACCTCGCCGTGGCCGTCGCCCAGGCCTTCGCGGCACCCGTGGCCGTCCACGCGGCCGAGGAGGCGCTGCAACTGCACGGCGGGCTCGGCATGACCTGGGAACACCCGGTCCACCTGTACCTGAAGCGGGCGAAGGCCGACTCGATCGCGTACGGCACCGCGGGTGCCCACCGGGCGGCCCTGGCCGAACTGGTCGACCTCCAAGCCCCCTGACGTACAGCGGAAGAAGAGCGCGAAGAGCCCGCCCCACCTGGGGCGGGCTCTTCCGTGCGCCTCTCGGCGGCCCGGTGAACACGGGTGAACGCACGACGGCGGTCCGGCCAACTCCCTTCACAGGCCTGCTCATCGACCCCTTCCGGCTCGCATACTCGCTGGGTCCGCAACCGGCCCATCCGGGAGGCAGAGCATGGCCCTCACCACCCGCCGCAGAGCCCTCACCACCCTCGGCGCCGCCCTCACGGGCGCCGTCGCCCTGCCCGCCACGAGCGCGCTGGCCGGCGAACAGAAGCACCGGCCACGCCCGTTGTGGCGGGCCCACGCGCACAACGACTACGAGCACCCGCGGCCCCTCCTCGACGCCCTCGACCACCGCTTCGGCAGCGTCGAGGCCGACATCTTCCTCGTCGGCGACCAACTCCTCGTCGCCCACGACCCCGCCGACCTCGACCCCGCCCGCACCCTCGAAGCCCTGTACCTGGAGCCGCTCGCCGCACGGGTGCGCGCCAACCGGGGTTCGGTCCACCGGGGGCACCGCAGGCCGCTGCAGCTCCTCATCGACATCAAGACCGAAGGCTCGTCCACGTACCTCGAACTCGACCGCCATCTGCGGCGTTACCGGCACCTGTTCACCACGTACGCGCACGGGCGGGTCCGTCAGGGCGCGGTCACGGCCGTGATCTCCGGGGACCGGGCCGCCCGGGTGCCCATGGAGGCGCAGAGGGTGCGGCGCGCCTTCTACGACGGGCGGCTCGCCGACCTCGTGTCCACGACGCCGGCGCCGGCCTCCTTCATCCCGCTGGTCTCCGACAACTGGCTGCTCAACTTCACCTGGCAGGGCGTGGGTCCCTTCCCGAGAGCCGAACGCGAAAGGCTCCGGCAGATCGTCTCGACGGCGCACGGACGCGGTCAGCGGGTGCGGTTCTGGGCGACGCCCGATCTGGCGGGGCCGGCGCGGGACGCGCTGTGGGGTGAGTTGCTGGCCGCGGGTGTCGACCACCTCAACACCGATGACCTCGCGGGTCTTGAGGCGTTCCTGGACGCACGCGGGGTGGCGTAGGCGCGACGAACCCCGACGCGGTCGACACCACTCGTTCGGCGGACGGCTCCGCCGCACGGGCGAACCCTCCGCTGCGCCACACTTGCGGCCGAATGCCGCGAAATGGGCGTGGCGGAGGAGGTTGACGGTGGCCGTTTCCATCTCTGTGGTGGTGTTGCTCGCGATCCTGACGGTGGTCTTCATGCGCAATGGCGCGCTGAAGTTCTCGCACGCGGCGGTCTGCGTGTTGCTGGGCTTCTCCTTGGCCGGCACGAGTCTGGCGCCGACCGTCCACAACGGGCTCATGGCCACGGCGGACATCGTGAGCAGCGTGAAGCCGTGAGGCTCACGCCTTGGTGAACACGCCGATGCCGTTCGGGACGGCCCGCTCGGCGCCGTCGCTGGGGTGGTTGCGGACGGTGACCGTCGTCGTCCCCGGGGCGCGGGCCACGAGCGTGGAGGAGCCGCCGCCGTCCAGGCTGAACGCGTCGACCGCGCCCAGGCCCCGCATCGTGTCGGCGACCTCCGCGATGGTCAGCCCGGTGCGGTAGGCCGCCGCGCCGTCCAGGGCGAGCAGCAGCAGGCGGCGGCCCCCGTCGGCGACGCCCGCGGCCGTGCGGACCGCCGAGGTCGTGGCGTCGAGGCCGGGCAGCGGCAGGCCGCCCCGCAGGACCGGGTAGCCGCCGAGCGCGAACGCGTACGGCGTGCCCGTCGAGGAGACGAGGATGTGCCGTACCTCCACCGCGTCACCGGGGGCGAGCTTGCGCAGCTGCTGCGCGCCCGCCTCGCGTCCGACCAGGACGGTCGTGCCGGCGGCGATCGCCCCGCTGCCGGGGGTACCCGTCGTACCGACCACACGGCCGTCCTCGACCAGCACCTCGTGCGTGTCGGTGCTGCACGGCGCGGCCCGGTCGGTGTCGGTGCCGCAGACCGCGCGCATCCGGGAGACGCTGCCCCAGTCCGTGGTGAACGCGCCCACGGAGCCGACCGGCAGGGCGTACTGGTTGAGGCCGCGCAGCGGGAGGTCGCCCCCGGTGGTGGTGACGGAACCGTCGAGGGCGATGCGGTCGAGGCGGGCCGTACCGTCGGCGGTGACGCCCAGCACGTCCGTGGTGCCGGTGCCCGGCGGCAGGGCCGGACCGAAGCGCTGGCCCTTCGGCACGGCGGCCTTGAGCGCGTGCCCGGCGGCGATCGCGGGGCCGACCGGCGCCCCGGTGGCGGCGACGCCGGGGCGCCGGGTCTCGGTGATGTTGAAGAAGTCGCCGTTGACCCCGGCCACGGCACCCGCCGCGGTGGCCAGCCGGGACACGGTCGCGCGCGAGGCCACCTTCCCCGGGTACAGCAGCCCGACGCCCACCTGGGGATTGCTCAGGTCGACCGTCAGCACATGGGCGTGCGTCACGCCCTTGGCCGCCCGGATGTCGAACTGGCTGTACTGCACGCCCGGTGCCAGGGCGACGGCCCTGGGCGCGCCGCCGGCCGGTGCCGCCCCCACGAGGGCTGCCCCGGCCAGCACGCTCCACGCCGAGAGAACCGTCAGTACCGTTCTGAACCGTCGAGCACGACGTGTCACGGTGCCCCCTGATGTCTCGTCACATGTCCCAGGACTCAGGGGAAGTGCACCAGACGACTACCGGCCGGGCGGGGGCTCCGCCTCGACGACGCGGGAACGGATGAGAAAACGCACCCCTTCGGGTGCCTCCAGGGAGAACCCGCTGCCCCGCCCCGGCACCACGTCCACGATGAGACGGGTGTGACTCCACACCTCGTACTGGCCGCGGGACATCCAGAACCCCACCGTCTCGTCGACCCCGTCGACGGTCAGCTCCGCGAGGAGGACGTCCGAGTTCCCCGTACGGAACTCGCCGTCGGGGTAGCACATGGGGGCGCTGCCGTCGCAGCAGCCGCCCGACTGGTGGAACATCAACGGGCCGTGGGCCGCCCGCAGCCGCCGGACGAGATCGGCGGCCGCGGGGGTCAGCTGTACGCGCGGGACGACATCCATGCGCGCAGTGAACGCCTCGCCAGGTTGCGAGGACGTTGCGTGTCCCTCAGCTCTGCCGCCCGCCGCCGGAGCCGGTGCGGGTGCGGCGGCGCAGCAGGAGGAGGCCGCCCGTGAGGGCCGCGAGGCCGCCCGCGGCCGTCCAGGCCGGGAAGTCGGAGGTGCCTGTCGCGGCGAGGTCCTCGCCCCGGCCGCCCTGGGCGCCGGCGGAGGGGGAGGCGGACGACGCGCTCTTCTTCGCGCCGGAGCCGGAGCCGGAGCCTGCGCCGGAATCCGCGGCCGTGGACGTCGACGGGGGCGCGCTCGCCTCGGCGGCCGTGGCCCGGTCCCGGGTGAACGCCAGCGTGCCGAAGCCCAGTTGGTCGTAGCCCCCGCTGTTGGGGCCGTAGTCGCCGCCACCGCCCTCGGGGGCCGCCTTGGCCGCCATCCGGGTGAGGTAGGAGGCGTCGAGCCTCCGCCGCTTGGTGTAGTGGTTGGCGATCATCGCCCAGATGGGGCGCGTCATGTTCGGGTCGACACCGGCCGCGTCGGACGCGGTCTCCCTCCCCGACCAGCCGTCGACCGCGCCCTTGGCGCGGGTGTTGGCCGTGTAGGGCACCTCCCCGCCCTTGGCCCACTTGGCCACGTACTGGGCGCCCTTGAGGAAGCGGTTGTCGTCGTAGCCGTACAGGTCGATGCCCTGGTTCCAGGCCATCTCGCAGAAGGTGCCCATCAGGCCGACGCCGAGCAGCGCGTGGCCCTGGTCGCGGCCGGCCTCCAGCCACTCGGCGAGGCCGTCCTCGTGCACGACGGGGATGGCCTTCCTGACGGCGCCGAGCCCCTCGCCGTTCTTGAAGTAGTCGACAGCACGGGCCACTTGGGCCTTGTCGTCGCAGAAGATGCCGCCGGCCAGGACGCAGGCCATGTTGGCGAGGTCCCAGTTGGGCCAGTAGTTGGTGATCACCGCGCCGTTGTGGCGGACCAGGAAGTCGTCGCTGAGCGGGGCGAAGACCTCGCTCAGCATCTCCTGGAAGCGGTCGAGCGCGAAGTCCGGGTGGTCGCGCACGAGCTCGGCGGCGTTGGCGAACTGGTAGCCGTACAGACCGGCGGCCAGGAAGCGGTCGGCGTTGCCCGCCAGGGAGGTGAGCTTCGCCGACCAGTCGTTGAGGATCGCCACGGCGGTGTCGGCGTGGGCGTCCTCGCCGGAGACGTGGTGGCGCAGGCCGTTCTGGTAGGCGGCGTGGATGTCGTTGTAGAGGGTCACGTAGTTCTGGCCGGTGCCGCCGCGGACCACGGTCGTCTGGGGGTTGGCCCTCCAGCCGCTCTGCGCGTGCCGGTTGGCGGTCAGCCGGGCGAAGCCCGCCGTGTACGGCTGGGCGCCCGCCTTCACCTTGGCCGCCATCCGGGCCAGATCCGCAGTGGTGTGGAGCAGACCGGGGTGCGCGAAGCCGCCGCCCGCGGCCGAGGCGGGCGTCGCCGCCAGGCCCGTGCCGGCCCCCAGGCCCGCCGCACCCGCGGCGATACCGGCGATCTTCAGCGTGCTCCGGCGGCTGATCTCTGCAGTCACGTGGGGGTCCTCGGGGCTCGGGTACGGGGCGTGGCTCGCTCGCGCCGGCCCGCGCGAGCGGCTGCGAACAGGAGACGCACCGACCCCGGGGCGGATAACAGAAACCGGGGCGGTGCGTCCCGCCCCGTACCGAGGGCGTCGTACCCGACGGGTCAGGCGCCCGGGACCCAGCCGCCCAGCCGGTCCGCCACCTCCTGGGCGGCGGCCCGGGCGTCCGTCAGCTGCGGTCGGTCGCCGCGGTGGCGGGCTTGCCGTGGTCGTCGCTCACGCGTCGCTTCCGTTCCGTGTGTGGGGTGGTCGTCAGCCGAGCAGTCGCCGCCGCACGGGGAGAGGTTGCCGTCGCGCGGCGCGAATTCCGGTCGGAGGAACGGAACTTCCGACCGGAGGTGACAGTGGCCGAGAATCGACCCTCGGGTCGGGAAGGGAACGGTGCAATCCGCTCGGGTCGCGACCGCGCCGGCTGTTGACACGTGTGCGCAGGTCAGGATGGGGCTGTCACAGCAATACATCGATTTCGTTGTTCACTTGACTACCGGGCGTCACACGCGATTGGCTCCGCCCAGCGAAAGTCGGCCAGTCATCGCACGTCATCGCGGTGATGGCGGCTACTCAGCTCTCCACAGACGTCCCACCCCGGTCGCACAGCGAGGTGCCGCGCCCCATGAACCCACCCCCGCACCCCACGGAATCCGCACGGCGTTCCGTGCCACGGCGCTCGCCGCCGCCGTCTGTCTGACCGTCGCCGGCTGCTCGGTGTTCGGCGGCTCGCAGGCGGATTCGGACACGGGCGCGTCGGGAGCCTCGGGAGGGATGAAGATCGCGCTGATCACGCACAGCGCCGAGGGGGACGCCTTCTGGGACCTGGTCCGCAAGGGCGCGGAGGTCGCGGCGGCCAAGGACGGTGTCGAGCTGACCTTCGTCAGCGACCCCGACCCCGCCGGCCAGGCCAAGCTGGTGCGGGACGCGATCGCCGACAAGGTCGACGGCATCGCGGTGACCCTCGCCAAGCCGGCGGCGATGCGCGGCGCGGTCGCCGAGGCCCGCGCCGCCGGGATACCCGTGGTGGGCCTCAACTCCGGTATCGACGCCTGGCAGGCCCAGGGGCTGCTTGCCTTCTACGGCCAGGACGAGAGTGTCGCCGGCCGGGCCCTCGGCAACGAACTCGACGCCCGCGCCGCGAAGCACGCGCTGTGCGTCATCCACGAGCGTGGCAACGTCGCCGTGGAGGCCCGCTGCGCAGGTGTGCGCAAGACCTTCGCCGGGCAGATCGAGAACCTCTACGTCGACGGCACCGACATGGACTCGGTGACCGACTCCATCGCCGCGAGGCTCCGTCAGGACCCCACCATCGACGAGGTCGTGACCCTCGGCGCACAGTTCGCGCTCGCCGCCGTGGACTCCGTGGACGATGCCGGCAGCAAGGCCGAGGTCGCCACCTTCGACCTCAACAAGGACCTGGTCGAGGCGGTCAAGGACGGCGACGTCCAGTTCGCGGTGGACCAGCAGCCCTACCTCCAGGGCTATCTCGCCGTCGACGGACTCTGGCTCTACCGGACCAACGGCAACACCAGCGGCGGCGGGGTTGAGCCCGTGCTCACCGGCCCGGCGTTCGTCACCAAGAAGAACATCGCCGGCATCGCCGAGTTCGCGGCGAACGGCACCCGTTGACACCGGCAAACGGAACCTCTCGTTCGGACACGACCGCGGCCCGGAATCCAAGCATCCGGAACGGTCGTGTAACGGCGACCCCAAACTTACGGCCACCCCTGCGACGTGCGTTCACTTGTGCGGATAACATCCTGCGCATCCCCAGTGCGCCGTACTGACAGGTGTCCGCCCATCACTACGGAACCCTGTCGCCCCGCTCCCGATCCCTTCCGCTCCCCGCCAACCGCCCAAGGACGACGATGCCCCCACGGACCGGCGCCCGGCGCCGTCTCGGCTCCATACGTCTCTCGCTGATCCTCCTGGCTCTGATCCCCAGCGTCACACTGGCCGTGAGCTGGGGTGTGACGACGACCCAGATGTTCTCGGAGGGCCTGCGGCTGCGGACGCAGACCGGACTGAGCAAGTCGACCGGCGCGATGGGCACCGACGCGGCTCTCGCCCTGCAACGCGAGCGCGCCCTGTCGGCCGCCTATATGGGGGCCCCGGGCGGCTCCATGGCCGCCTTGGAACAGCAGCGCCGGGAGACCGACCGGGCGGTCGCCAAACTCGACCGTCGCGCCCGCGAGATAGAGGACGCCCCCGCCCGCATCGGCGATCAGCTGTACGCGGTCATGGGCGCGTCGAACAGCCTGGAGTACTACCGCGACCAGGTGGACAACCCCACCGACATCACGCCCGAGCAGATCCTGGACCACTACAGCTCGATCATCGACGGCCAGATCCACGCCTTCCAGGCGCTCTCCCAGGTCGACGACGGCGACCTCACCTCGCAGGCCGGTCCGCTCGTCACCCTCGCGCAGGCCGCGGAGCTGGTCTCCCAGGAGGACGCGATCCTCACCCTCAACTGGCCCTCGGGCCGGTTCGACGAGCCGACCCGGGAGCGCTTCGCCCAGGTGGTCAGCGCCCGGCGCTGGCTCGTCGACAACCAGCTCGTCCCCTCGCTGGACGGCGAGGTGAAGATCCATGTCGAGCGGATCGTCCAGGGCCGGGACTGGCAGCGGCTCCAGGCCGTTGAGGACCAGGTTCTCGGGTCCCGCACCACGGGTACCGGGGCCGCGCGGAAGACCGAACTGCCGGACGCCCAGGCCGGCTGGAACGCCTCGATGGCGAAGCTGTCCGCCCAGTACGAGGAGTTGATCCGCAGCCAGACGCAGGCGCTGCTGGACCGCAGTGGTGAGGAGGCGCGCGGGCTGCTGATCACGGCCGGTTCGCTGAGCGCCGGCGGGCTCGGCGCGCTGCTGCTGTGCGTCGTGATGTCCTGGCGCATCACCCGTTCCCTGTCCCGGCGGCTCACCGGCCTGCGCACGGCCACCCTGAGCCTCGCCGAGCACCGGCTGCCCGACGTCGTCGCCCGCCTCGACCGGGGCGAGAAGGTCGACGTGGACGAGGCCGCGGCGCCGCTCGACTACGGCACCGACGAACTCGGCCAGGTCGCCAAGGCGTTCAACGCCGCCCAGCGCACCGCCGTGCACACCGCCGTGGAACTCGCCGACACCCGGCGCGGCTTCCAACGCGTCATCCTCGGCATCGCACGGCAGAGCCAGAACCTGGTCAACCTCCAGCTCACCAAGCTCGACAAGCTGGAGCGCCAGCACCAGGACCCGGAGATCCTCAAGGGCCTGTACGAACTGGACTCCACCGCGAGCCAGTTGCGCCGCTACGAGGAGAACCTGGTCATCATCAGCGGCGAGCGCCCCGGCCGCAGCTGGACCGAACCGGTCGCGCTGATCGACATCCTGCGCAGCGCCGTCGGCGAGGTCGCCCAGTACCAGCGGGTGGAGGTGCACACCGACGACGAGGTGTGGATCGCCCCGCCCGCCGTGGCCGACGTCATCCACCTTCTCGCCGAACTCATCGACAACGCCACCTCCTACTCGCCGACGCCCAGCCCGGTGGGCGTCCGCGCCGCGATCGTCGCCAAGGGCCTCGCGCTCGAAGTGGAGGACCGGGGGCTCGGCATGTCCGAGGAGGACTACGCGGCGTTCAACGCCCAGCTGGCGGTGCCCCCGCAGTTCGACGTCGTCGCGCTCGCCGACGACCTCCGGCTCGGCATGTTCGTCATCGCCCGGCTCGCCAACCGGCACGGCATCACCGTCACCCTGCGCGCCTCGCCGTACGGCGGCACCACCGCGATCGTGCTGATCCCGGACGAGATCGTGGTGCGCGAGGCCCCCGCCCCCGACGAGGACGGCGCCGACCCGGTCGAACCGCCGTCCCGTGCCTCGCTGGTGGCGGCCCGCGTCTCCGCCGCCACGGCGGAGTCCCGTCCCGAATCCGTACGGCAGGACACCGACGGTACGCCGGAGGAACGATCCGCCACGCACGCGCGGGCCGCCGACACCGTCGTCGAGGAGGCGAACGGGACACGGCCGGCCCCCACGGGCAAGCCGCGGGCGGACAAGCCCCGGGCCGGGAAGAAGGGCGGCCTGATGCCGTTGCCCCGCCGGATACCGCAGACCAGTCTGGCGGCGGAGCTGAAGGAGGAGGCAGGGCCCTGCCCCGACGACGCCGCCGACGACTTCACCGCCGAGCGGGCCGCCTCCTCGCTCGCCGGGTTCCAGCGCGGAACGCTCCAGGCACGTGACGACGAGACGGAACCGGATCTTCCAGCAGGGGAGGACACCGCATCCGAAGACCCAGGAGACCGAGTCCCCGCCTCCGGCACCTGACGTCCCCACGACTCCCTCCCCGCAGACCGCTCATTGAAGGACACACAGATGACACGCCCCATTCCCGCCACCCACAGCCAGCTCGACCAGCTGCTCACCGGACTGGTGGACCGGGTCGCCGAGGTCGACCACGCCGTCGTGCTCTCCGAGGACGGGCTGGTCGTCAGCAAGTCCACCGCGTTCCTGCGCGACGACGCCGAACGGCTGGCGGCGACCGCGTCCGGCCTGATGAGCCTCAGCAAGGGCGTCAGCATGGACTTTCGCGGCGGCCCCGTCCGCCAGTTGCTCATCGAGATGGGCAACGCCTTCCTGATCCTCACCAACGCCGGACCCGGCGCCAACCTCGCCGTGCTGACCCGGCAGGGCGCCGACGTCGGCGTGGTCGCGTACCAGATGAACATGCTGGTGAAGAAGATCGGCGAGCACCTCAGCGCGGCCCCGCGCGCCGGTGTCGTCGCGGCCGACAGCGGCGAGTGAGGTGAACGGAGGCGACGCGGCGGGCCGGCTGGTTCGCCCGTTCACCCTGACGGGCGGCCGGACCCGGCCCGCCCGTGGCGACTTCACCCTCATCACCATGGTGACGGCCGTCGACCCACAGCCGGCCGGGGGCACCCGGCCGCAGCCGGAGCACGCGCGGATCGTCAAGCTGTGCGCGAAGCCGATCGTGGTGGCGGAGCTGGCCAGCAAGCTCGACCTCCCGGTCAGCGTGGTCGCCATCATGCTCTGCGACCTGCTGGAGGCGGGCCGGATCAGCGTCCGCCAGCCACGCCTGATCGCCCGCGCCCCCGACCTGGACCTGCTGAAGAAAGTGAGGGACGGCCTTGGCCGGCTCTGACCCCACCGCACAGGGCACCGCCGCACCCGACACGGTGAAGATCCTCATCGCCGGCGGCTTCGGCGTCGGAAAGACGACCATGGTCGGGTCGGTCAGCGAGATCGTCCCGCTGCGCACCGAGGAACCCCTCACCACCGCCGGGCTCGGGGTCGACGACCTCGACGGCATCCCCGAGAAGAACGCCACCACGGTGGCCCTCGACTTCGGCCGGATCAGCATCGGCCAGGACCTGGTGCTCTATCTCTTCGGCACGCCCGGACAGCAGCGGTTCTGGTTCATGTGGAACGACCTCGCGATCGGTGCCCTCGGAGCGGTCGTCCTCATCGACGTACGCCGCCCCGAGTCCAGCTTCGCCGCGATCGACTTCTTCGAACGCCGCAAGATCCCCTTCGTCGTCGGCGTCAACGGCTTCTACGGCGAGCACCCCTACGAGCCCGACGACATCCGCGAGTCCCTGGCCCTCCCCGAGAACACCCCGGTCCTCCTCTTCGACGCCCGCGAACGCACCTCGTGCCGCGACGTCCTGATCGCCCTCCTGGACCGACTGATCGCGGCCTCGGCCCGCTGAGCGGTGGGCGCGGGCGCCCCGGACGGGCCATGGAGGAGCGCAGGAGCGCTCCTAGGGCGTGTTTCGGAAGTCCCTTCTGCTCTGCGTCGCCCGGCACGCTCCCCCGGTCTCGGCTGGCGCTCGACCGGGAGGTACCCCCACCGCCGCACCGGACGAAAGGCCGAGTACACCCAGTACGAGGCCTTTCGTCCGGCGCGCCGAGAGCACGCACCGGACGCCGCAGAGCCGCCCTTCGGGCGACGAAGGGACTTCCGAAACACGCCCTAGGGACGGACCTCCTCGCGCACCATCCCGGCCACGTGCTCGGTGATGGTGTCGAGGATGTCCGTCCAGGCCGCGTCGTCGCCCAGGACCAGGAAGTTCAGGGTGAGGCCGTCGGTCATGGCGGCGAGGTAACGGGCCAGGACCGGGACGGGCACGGTCAGTTCGAACCCCATCGACCTGCGCAACTGTTCGATGAGGTCGGCGTAGGTGACCTGGTACATCTCGTACTGGCGCCGGGCCAGGTGTTCGAAGCCGGGCTCGCGGAGGGCGTACTGGGTGAGTTCGTAGGTCAGCATGTGCTCGCCCGGGTGGGCGGAGACATGGTCCCAGTAGGCCTGGAAACCGGCCCGGACGGTCTCCCTGAGGGTGTCCCGGGGCCGGATCGCCTCCCGTACGAGGGTGACGTAGTGCCCGGTGATGGTGGTGATCACGGACTCGATCAGTTCCTGCTTCGACTCGAAGCAGTAGTGGAAGACGCTCAGTGACACGCCCGCCTCGGCCGCGATGGACCGGGTCGTCGTCCTGGGGACGCCGTCCCGGGTCATCGCGCGGATCGCGGCCTCGGTGAGCTGTCTGCGCCGCTCGGCCGACGGCAGGCGTGCCATGTGCGTTCCTCTTTCCCCCGTGGTGCGCGGTCAGCCGCTGTAGACGCCCACCTCGTAGAGGGAGTAGCCCCAGTCGGTGCCGCGGTCGGTCCCCAGCATTCGAACATATCTGGCCGGCACGGCGGCGAACCCGGCCGTGTCCAGACCGCCGTCGCCGGAGGTCGTGGACCATACGGTCTTCCAGGTCGAGCCGTCGGTGGAGACGTCGATCCGGTATGCCTTGCCGTAGGCCCGCTCCCAGTCCAGCGTGACCTTCTTGATCACGCGTGAGGAGCCGAGGTCGAGCTGCAGCCACTGGCCGTCGCTCCAGTCGCTCGCCCAGCGGGTGGAGCCGTCGCCGTCCACCGCCCGGCCGGGCTGGTAGCTGGTGAAGGGGTTCGACTCGGACGAACTGGCCGTCGCCGTCGCACCCTTGGCGAGGTTCACGCCCGCCCGGTGGGCCTCGGAGGCACCCCAGGTGCCCAGGTAGGACTCGGCGCCCTTGAAGAGGTCGTCCACCACGCCCTGGCCGCCGACGAGCCGGATGTCCTCGATCCAGTCCGGGACCATGCCCACATGGGCGGCACCGTCGGTGTTGTAGTTCCAGGTGCGCTGACCCGTGGTCTGCCTGTCGATCGTCGAGCCGCCGTCGACGCTCCTGAAGGGGTACGTCACCGGGTTGGAGGTGTTCGCGCCGCGCGGGGCGGGGTGCTCACCGACGCCGTTGAAGTCGGTGCCGAAGCCGTAGCCCACGTCGTACTTGGCCCGCAGCGCGTCGGTGCGCTTCGCCTCCTCGCTGAACTCCGCCGACCCGTGCATGTACTGGGCGACGAAACCGCCGAGGGAGTAGACCCGCTCCGTCCAGTTCAGGTCCATCCAGCTGTGCGAGGACAGCACGCCCGGGTAGGACGCGGCCTCGAACATGTCCAGCACCTGGCCGGTGGCCTTGACGCTCATGTGGTCGATCTCGAGCATCATCTTGCGCTTCATCATGCCCTGCACGGCGTACTCACCGAGATCGGTCAGCCCCCGTACGTTGCACTGCGCGTTCTCGTCGTACTCCGGCACCTCGGTGCCCGCCGGCAGGTCCTCCTCGGCCTCCGTCGACGCCCCGCCGATGGGGTTGTCCTTCTGCGGGCCCTTGCACTTCTCCGTCTGCCAGAACGTCCCGGTCGACAGGAACTGCCCGACGTTGATGGCCGTACCGAGCCCGTGCTCGTCGAAGCGGACGCCGCACAGCGCGTTGTCGAACTTGTGGCACAGGAACATGCTGCGCACACCCAGGTCGTACAGCTCGTCGAGGCCCTTGTCGATGTCGGCCTTGCTGCACTGCGGGATGTCGAGGATCTGCTTGCAGCCGAACGGCTCGGAGGTCTCCACGCCCAGGACGACGGCGAGCTTGCCCTGCTTGATCACCTCACGGGCCTGCGCGCTGTCGGTGACGATCCGGAACCAGCCCTTGCCGGTGCCGCCGTACTGCGCGTCGATGTACGCCTGGAGGTCGTACGTCAGCTTCGCCTGGAGCCGGATCGAGGTCATCTCGTCGCAGCTGCGGTCCTTGAACGGGTAGACCGAGCAGATCATCCCGTTGGTGACCAGGTCGTTGACCAGCACCCGCTGGCCGCCGCGCCAGGCGCGCTCGATCCAGGCGTAGTAGTTGGCCTGGTGGGTCATCGAGTCGTACGCCGGCCAGTCCTTGAACGTCGGGTAGCCGACCGGGTCGTGCTTGCCGTCGCCGCCGTGGGTGATGTAGTCGAAGATCGCGAGGGAGCCGTCCGGGTAGTGCTCGGGACAGTCCTTCAGCGCGTCCGCGATACCGGACGTCGAGAACACCTTGCCGCAGATGAGCCGGCCGCCGAACGCCTCGTTGGAGAAAAGGTGGTTGTGCGCGTCGACGAACCCGCGCACGTCCCCCGCCGCATCGGTGCCCTTGAACGGCTCGCCCGTCACGTTGATCTGGGAGTCGGGCGACGGCCGTGAGGTGGGCAGCCACCATTCGCCGGTGGCGGCCGAACTCGACGACGGGCTGAGCAGCATGCCCATCGTGGTCAGGAACAGCGCCAGCACCATGAGGGGTCTGCGGCTGCGATGGGCGCGTGGAGTCCTGGTCATACTCACGTCCTCGGTCGGGGGGTGCGCGGTCGATCGGCCAGACCGTTCCGGGACACGGTGAACATTCACGACGCCTCCGGCCTGCCCGGGGCGCGTTTGTCATGGCTGGCACAAGCGATGTGACGAGAATCGC
Source organism: Streptomyces sp. MNU76 (assembly GCF_020982545.1). GTDB lineage: Bacteria > Actinomycetota > Actinomycetes > Streptomycetales > Streptomycetaceae > Streptomyces. The sequence goes on from NZ_JAJKLK010000031.1 coordinate 303,748, forward strand.
CACTGCGGTGATCCGAGTCAATAGTCCGGGACGGTTGACCTGGAGGCGCCCTCGGCCCTACGAGGGGGGTGGCGCTTCGTCGAATTCCCGTGTGGGGGCGGGGATTGCCGGGCGGGGTGGCGGAGTGCCGTGCGGCGGTGCAGGAGTTCCCGTGCGGAGTCGGGGGCTGTCCGAGGTGGTCGCCGGCCTCCGCCCTGGGCTGCGGGCGTCCACGCTCGGGAAAGCGGGCGTACCGACTGCCGGATCACCAGCTGCCGCTCGGCGCCACGTGGTGGTCGCCGCCCGGGCGCTCCTCGTGCTCCAGCGTCAACCGGACCGCCGTGAGCCCCGGATCCTCGTACGGCACCCGGACCGTGGTCAGTGTGGAGGAACGGTCGGCGGCGAACGTGACGTCGTCGAAGCCGATCAGGGAGGCGTCGTCGGGGACGTCGAGCCGGCGTCTACTGCTCTGCGGGACCTCTCTGTCGGGGCCGTCGATCAGTGCGACGCTTCGCCGGACGGCGCCACACGTCCGCCGCGGCGTCGTTACGGCGGTAGCGGGGCCGTGGAGCCCTCTGTGCCACAGTCCGCGCGCGATGACTTGACGTGTACGCGTTCAAATGGATTCATGGGAGCGCTCCCATAGACCCATTTGAACGCGTACACCCCCAGCGCCCCCACACCCGCCGTCCGACACTCTCGGCGCTCACCCCCACCTGGAGCCGCAGTGAGACCGACAAGACCGACAAGCAGTACCCAGCGCAGGAACCCCCTGGGCACTCTCCTGGCCGGCCTCGCGGGCCTGGTCGCGCTCACCCTCCTCGGCGTCCTCGCCCCGGCCGTCGCCCTGGCGCAGCCGGCCCCCGACGTCCGGGCCACCGGCCTGCACATCAGCGACGGCCGGCTGCTGGAGGCCAACGGCAACGACTTCGTGATGCGCGGCGTCAACCACGCCCACACCTGGTACCCGAACGAGACGCAGTCGCTGGCCGACGTCAAGGCGCTGGGCGCCAACACCGTCCGCGTCGTCCTCTCCGACGGTCACCGCTGGACGAAGAACAGCCCGGCCGACGTGGCGAACGTCGTCGCCCAGTGCAAGGCCAACCGCCTCATCTGTGTCCTGGAGGTGCACGACACCACCGGATACGGCGAGGAGGCCGCCGCCGGCACGCTCGACCACGCCGCCGACTACTGGATCGGCCTCAAGGACGTCCTCGCCGGCGAGGAGGACTACGTCATCGTCAACATCGGCAACGAGCCCTGGGGCAACACCAACCCCGAGGGCTGGACCACGCCCACCAAGGCCGCCGTGCAGAAGCTGCGGGCCGCCGGCTTCCAGCACACGATCATGGTGGACGCGCCGAACTGGGGCCAGGACTGGCAGGGCGTCATGCGCGCCAACGCGCAGTCCGTGTACGACGCCGACACCACCGGCAACCTGATCTTCTCCATCCACATGTACAGCGTCTTCGACACGGCCGCCGAGATCACCGACTACCTGGGCGCCTTCGTGAACGCCGGACTGCCCCTGCTCATCGGTGAGTTCGGCGGACCCGCCGACCAGTGGGGCGACCCCGACGAGGACACCATGATGGCCGCCGCCGAGCAGCTCGACCTCGGCTATCTGGCCTGGTCCTGGAGCGGCAACACCGATCCGATCCTCGACCTGTCGATCGGCTTCGACCCGACGCGGCTCAGCGCCTGGGGCCGGCGCATCTTCAACGGCGCCAACGGCATCGCGCAGACGGCGAAGGAGGCCACGGTCTTCGGTGGCGGCAGCCCCGGTGACACCCAGGCGCCGAGCACCCCCGGCACCCCGGCCGCCTCGGCGGTGACGGCGACCTCCGCCACGCTCTCCTGGACCGCCGCCACCGACAACGTCGGCGTCACCGGCTACGACATCGTCCGGGTGAGCGGCTCCACCGAGACGAAGCTCGCGGCCTCCACCACCAACTCCGTCACCCTCACCGGCCTCACCGCCGACACGGCCTACACCTTCGCCGTCTACGCCCGGGACGCCGCCGGGAACCGGTCGGCGCGCTCGGCGACCGTGAACGTCACCACGGACGAGGGCGGCGCCCCCGCCGGGAACTGCTCCGTGACCTACCGGGCCACCAACGAGTGGCCGGGCGGCTTCCAGGGCGAGATCGTCATCCGCAACACGGGCGCCACCGCCGTCAGCGGCTGGACCCTGGCCTTCGCCTTCGCCGGCGGGCAGAAGATCACCAACATGTGGGGCGGGACCGTCACACAGAGCGGAGGCGCGGTGAGCGTGAGGCCCGCCTCCTACACCTCCACCATCCCGGCCGCGGGATCCGTGACGGTCGGGTTCACCGGGAGCAAGGGCACGACCAACACCGCGCCGACGGCCTTCACGCTCGACGGGGCGAGCTGCGCGAGCAGTTGACCTCGCCCCGGTCGGGCGACCGTGCTTGCGAGGCGTCGGTTCCTGCCAGGTGGCCGTTCCTCGCGAGGTGACCGGCGGGGGCCTGCTCGCGGCCCCCGCCGGTCACGTCAGCGTCGTACGAGCGTGATCCGGTAGGTCCGGGTCCGTGAGCCGTCCTCGCTCGTCACCGTGACGACGGCGGTCGTCCGGCCGACGCGGTCCACCGTGAGGGGCGCGTACGGATCGCGCGGCGTCGCGGTGACCTTCGCCCGGGCCGGGGCGTCGGTGGCCACCCGGTAGGCGGTGGTGTCGGGGTCGAAGGCCCCGATCGGCCGGCCGTCGACCTCGACGGCGGTGGCGGCGGCGTCCGAGGAGACGCCGGGGCTCTTGGCGAACACCTCGATCTCACCCATGGTGATGTAGCCGCCCTGACGCGCGGTCATGACCACGCGCACACCGGTCACCGGGCCCGCGTCGAGCGGGACGTCGATCACCGGGGTGCCCTCGGTGCCGACCGCGACGGGGTCGCCCGCGTCGGTCCACGGCCCGTTCTCGGCGGCCTGGACCTGCACCTTCAGCCTCTCCGGGAAGGAGACATTGGTCCCGTCCCGGTGGAAGTGCGCGACGACCCGGGTGAGGTCGCGGGCCTTCGGGAGGCCGAAGGTGATGGTGTCGGACGGATTCTTGGTGCCCGACCGCCAGTTGGACCAGGCCTTCTCCGCCGTGGTGCCGTTGCGCAGCCGCTCGGCGGAGTAGCCGCTCTCGGTGTAGGTGGCGCCCACGGAGACCTTCGGGTCGGTCGCGATGTTGCTCTGCGTCGCCTCGGTGACCTGGACGCGTACGGTGGCCTCGGCGGTGGTGCCGCCGACGACCTCGGCGCTGCCCGTCAAGGTCACCACCCCCGCCTCGTCGAACGCCCCCTCGGGTACCGCGTCCCAGCGCACCGGGAGGGTGGTGCGGCCGCCGTGCCGGCCGACGCCGACGACCGTGGACGGCAGTTCCGGGACGCCGTCCACGTACGTCTTGGCGCGGCCGGGCAGGGTCGAGGTGATCGTGTCGACGGTGACGAGGACCTGCGCGGGGTGCGTCCTGCCGAGGGCGTCGGTCGCCTCACCCGTCACCCGCACCGTCCCGGGCTTGCGCCACTTCCGGTCCGACGGTAGCTCCCACACGACGGGCAGGCTGCCGCGGGCGCCGTCCCGGTACACCGGGGTCACCGTCTCCGGCAGCTTCGGCCGCAGCCCGGGGACGGTGAACGCCTCGGCCCGTTCGGTGCGCAGCACGGTCTCGTCGGTCACCGTCCAGCGCTGGTTGGCGGCGGAGGTCGGGGTGTACGTCGACACCTTGGCGCCGTCGGCCGAGGACTGCCCGGTGACGTCGACGAGGCGGCCGGTGGCGGCGTTCACGAAGGTCCAACTGCCGTCGCCCGTGGTCGACATGATCCACTGGGCGGCCGCGGGGACCTCGCCGTCGGCCGGGTCCTCCAGAACGGCCTGGTCGTCACGGACCGCGAGCCGCCCGCCGGTGCCGGCGTTGGTGAGGGCGTACCGCTCGCGGTTGTCGCGGCCGGGGGTCAGCTTCTCCACCGACCACAGCTGCCGGGCGCTCGCGGCGTCGGTGGTGCGGAGGACGACGCCGGCGCCGTCCTCCGACGGGGTCAGCGACTTGCCGCTCTGGGCGCCCTGGAGCCGGTACACGTGGTCGGGCTGGACGAGGGCGGCGTCCTTCGTCACCCCGCTGACGCCGTCGGCGAGGAAGGTGGTGACGGACCTGGCCGGCACGTCGAGGGTGGCGGCACGGTCCTTCACCCGGACCGGTGTGCCCTCGACGAGGGCCCCGTCGGCGCTCGTCACGACGGGGGTGACGGTGGCGCGGGAGGAGACCTTGCCGAAGCGCGAGAGGTCCAGGGTCACCGAGCGCCCGGTCGTGCCGCTGTTGACGTGGACCACGGAGGCCGCGCGGCCGGACTTCCTGACGGCGGCGACGCTGGAGGGGTCGTCGACCTTCACGAAGCGGTCGCCGGGGCGGATGTGGTGGGTGAAGTTGCGAATGGTGTGGAACTTGGAATTGGCCCGGACCGGGCAGGTCTCCAGGGTGTCCGTGGCCGTGCAGTTGAACGGCACATGGATGCTGCCCCAGTTCTTGCCGGCGGCGGCCTGCGGGATCGAGTCCTCGATCGGCTGCCAGAACACCCAGGCGGAGGGCTCCAGTTCCCGCATGTCGTCGACCATGCGGGTCGCGATCCCGAGCCCCGGTTCCATGCTCGTGAAGTCGGTGCCGGTGCCCCAGGTGCCCTCGACCTCGCTCATCCAGAGCTTCTTGTCGGCGCCCTTGGCGATGTCACGGGCGCTGGTGCGCATGCCGGTGCCGTAGGTGTGCACGTTCAGCTGGGGGACCGCCTCCCGCGCGGAGGCGTCGTACGCGTTCCAGTTCTGGGTGAAGATCGTGGGGTTGGTCTCGTCCATCGCGGAGATCTCGGCGTCGGTCGACGCTGCCTGGAGCGCCTTGTCGAGCGCGAGGACGACCTTCTGCTGGAGCGCGGGGCCGGCGTGCGCGCCCTCCTGGCGGCCTCCGGTGGGCTGGCCGTTCGCGCCGATCTGGGTGCCCCAGTAGTTGGTGTTGGGCTCGTTCAGCGGCGCGATGGTGTCGAAGTCGATGCCGTGCCGCTTCTCCAACTCCTCGGTGACGCGCACGAGATACGTGGCGAACTCGTCGACGCGGTCGGCCCGGATCTGGTCCGTGCTCGCGTCGAAGCCGCCGGAGACATAGCCGCTGACGGTCTGGAACCAGGGCGGCGAGTTGCTGAACGCCTCCCAGATGTCGACCTTGTCCTTGATCTGGTCGACCCACCAGCGCTGGCCCGAGTCGGCGTCCCAGTCCCAGTGGTCGGGGTTGTCCGGGTCCCACCACTCCATGTCCTGCCGGGTGGTGCCCTCGGGCGCCTTCCAGAAACCGTCCATGGTCGCGCCGGCCTTCATGTAGTCCTTGCGGACGTCCGGGGCGTTGCCTCCGCCGATGTTGTAGCGCGCGATGGTGAGACCGAGGCCGTCCTCGCCGAACAGCATGTCGACGAGCCGTCTTCGGATGGGCTCCGGGTAGTTCCCCGTGGCGTTGGCGAACCAGACGAGGCTGGTGCCCCAGCCCTCGAACTCCTGCTGCCGGTACGACGGGTCGATCCGCACGGTGACCGCGCCCGGCGCCGCATCGGCCGCCGTCGCCGACGTGTCCGCGCTCGCCGGGGGCGCGGCCATGAGGCTCGCGCCGAGGATCAGGGGGACCGTGGCTGCCAGGGCCCGGGCGATGCGATGTCGTGGGGTCACGACACTCCTTCCACAACACAGAGGCGAACGCGATCTCGTTGACATGCCCAAAACACGTGCTTAGCATTCAGGAAACTGAAAGCGCTTTCTAGCCCTTGTGTGCATGGATTCACGCGAATTCGCCTGACCCGGAAACGTCCCCCTCGTCCCGGGAGGAACCACATGAGGTCGTCGTCACACACGGTTTGCACACTCACGCCCGCCCTGCTGCTCGCCGCGGCCGCGGCCGTCGGGGAGGGGCTTCCGTCGAAGCGTGGCCGGCGCCCCTGGCGGAGAGGCCCCCCGCCGGCTTCGCGGCCGTCGCTGCGCTCGGACGGAATGGCACCCTGTGCTTCGGCCAATATGGCAGCGGAGGAGGGGGCGACCGGACCGATCCCCGTTCTGTTTGCGGAAGATGAGTCCTTCGGGGCCCGGGTTCGTCCGTGGGTGACAAGGGTCGGGCGCGACTCGGGTGTTCCGGGCGTACGGCCGTGAAAACGCTGCACTTGAGGGTGCAACGATGCCGGGAACCCGGCCTCCCCTCACCGGCGTACCCCGGTGTCAGGCCCGGCGCCCAGTTCACCGAGCGCCGACCCGTGGGAAGGGTGAGGGCATGGACATCGACGCACTGCGCCGGGACACCCCCGGCACCGCCCACCGGATCCATCTCAACAACGCCGGAGCCGCCCTGGTCTCCCGGCAGACCCTGGACACCGTCACCGCCCACCTGGAACTGGAGGCGACCATCGGCGGCTACGAGGCGGCACGGCAGGAGCAGGACCGCATCGACGCCATCTACACCGACCTCGCCCGCCTCATCGGCGGACGCCCCGACGAGATCGCTCTGTTCGACAACTCCACCCACGCCTGGAACGCCGCGTTCTACGCGCTCACCTTCAAGCCGGGCGACCGCATCCTCACCGGCCGGGCCGAGTACGGCAGCAATGTGCTCGCCTACCTCCAGGTCGCCCGGCGCACCGGCGCGGAGATCGTCGTCGTCCCCGACGATCCGTCCGGACAGCTCGACACCGCCGCCCTCGCCGACCTGATCGACGAACGCACCCGACTGGTCGGCATCAGCCACATCCCCACCAGCGGCGGCCTGATCAACCCGGCGGCCGAGATCGGCCGGATCACCCGCGCCGCCGGGGTCCCGTACCTCCTCGACGCCACCCAGTCCGTGGGCCAGTTCCCGGTGGACGTCGAGGCCATCGGCTGCGACATGCTCAGCGCCACCGGCCGCAAGTTCCTGCGCGGCCCGCGCGGCACGGGCTTCCTCTGGGTGCGCACCGAGGCGCTGGAGTACCTCGACCCGAACGTCATCGAGATCCACTCGGCGACCTGGGACGGCGGACGCGGCTTCACCTGGCAGCCCGGCGCCCGCCGCTTCGAGACCTGGGAGACCGGCTACGCCAGTGTCCTGGGCCTCGACACGGCCGTGCGCCAGGCCCTCGACCTGGGCCTGGACCGGATCGGTGAACGCGCCCTGGCCCTGGGCGCGTACCTGCGCGACCGCCTCGACGCCCTCCCCGGTGTCACCACCCACGACCTCGGCGAAGACCGCTGCGCCATCGTGACCGCCAAGGTCGACGGCCTGGCCGAGACCGAGGTCGCCGCCGGTCTCGCCCGGCACGGGATCAACGTCACCACCACCTTCCCGGAGCACACCCAGTTCGACACCGAACACCGGGGCGTGCACCCCCTGGTCCGGCTTTCCCCGCACTACTACAACACCGAGGCCGAACTCGACCGCACCGTCGAGGTCATGGCCGACCTCGCCCGCACCGCACGCTGACACCTGACCGACCGACCGGCCGCCGTCCGTCAGGGCGGCGGCTCCGCGAGGAACTCACGGGCGCCGCGCAGCCGGGTGCGCAGACTCCGGCGGGTGACCCGACTGTCCAGCCGGACGTCGAGGGCTCCCCGCCGGGCGCCGTCGACCTGGCGTCCGGCGGGCAGCCGCGCCGGCTCCAGGCCGTCGCGGCGGGCGACGAGGACGCCCAGCTCGTGCCGGGTGAGGGCGTCCGGCCCGGCGACGTGCCGCACGCCGACCACCTCGGACGCGGCCAGTTCCAGGAGCGCTGCGGCCAGGTCGGCCACCTGCACCGGACAGCGCACCACATCGGTGAAGAGCACACCGTCGCGGGCACCCGCCACGAGATCGTGCACATGCCGTTCGTGCACGGACAACGAGCGCCCGTCCCCGATGATCAGCGAGGTCCGCACCACGACGGCGTCCGGCGCCAGCAGCCGGACGCCGGTCTCCGCCGCCGCCTTCGCGGCACCGTACGGGGTGACGGGATCCGGGAGACACGTCTCGTCGTAGTGGCCGGCGTCACCCGAGAACACGGCGTCGCTCGACACATGGATCAGCCGGCAGCCCCGCCCGGCCACGGCCGCCGCCACCCGGACCCCGCCCTCGGCGGTGACCTCCCAGTCCGGGCCGCCGCTCGACGCGTTGACGACGACCGAGGGAGCAACCCGCGTCATCACCTCGGCCGGCCGCGCGGGGTCCCGGAGGTCGAGGGCGTACCAGGAGACGTCCGGCGGGACGTCCTGCCGGACGTCCGGCGGGTGGGCGGCGTAGGTCGCGGACGTCTCGTGTCCCGCCGCCACGGCCCGGCGCGCCAACTCGCCGCCCAGGAAACCGCTGCCGCCGATGATCAGAAGCCTCATGGCGGGCAACGCTATGCCTCCCAGAAGTCCCTCAGGACTCCTTGCCGCGGCCGCTCAACGCGTCGCGCATCCGGTCGACGAGGCCGAGCCCCGGCGCCAGGATCCTGTTGGCCGGCGGCTTGACCGGGGCCGCCGGGTGGGGGCGGGTCGGCGCCAGCTTCTTGGCGCGGCGGACCTTGTCCCCGAGGTCGTTCAGTACCGAGGCGGAACAGGCCTTCGCCAACTGCGGGAAGAGATTGCTCTCCTCGTCCCGCACGTGGTGACGGACCTCGGCCATCAACTGCGTGATCAGCCGGTCGAACTCAGGGTCGTCGGCGGCGCGCCGCTCCAGGTCCTTCATGGTGCGCTCGGCGGCGGTGTGATCCGCCAACTCCCGGTCGGCGACCGCGTCCCCGTTGCTCAGGTGCTCGCGGACCGCCGGGTAGAGATAGGCCTCCTCCGCGACGGCATGTCGTACCAACTCGATGGTGACCAGGTCGGCGAATTCCTTGCGCTTCGGGTCCCCGGAAGGCAATTCCTCGATTTTGCCGAAGAGTTCCGCCACCTCCCGGTGGTCCGCCTTCAGTTCCTCGATCACGTCACCGCCGTGTGCCATTTCCGTCGCTCCTTGCCTGCGCGTCCCGGCGTTCGTCCCGGTCCGGACCTGTGGAGGTCAGTGAAACCCTCACCGTCCCGAATGCGTCGTATTGACGTCCGGTGAGTCAGCGCGGCGCACAGGTGTGGCCCAGGACACGTCCATTCCGTGGCCTGCGCCATTTCAGGGCGACCGGCGCACGACTACGTTGTGCCACGCGTTCCCCAGTACCCACGGATGGCCCGGCGTGCTCGCAGATCTCTCCCCTCTCATAGCGGCGACCACCCAGTGGCTGACGCGCGCCTACCCGGCGGGCGGCGGCGCGCTGGACGGCGCGCTCTGCGAGGCACAGGCCCGGCAGGCCGTCACCGTCGCCGCCTGGCTCCGCTATCCCACACCGATGGACGCGGCCCTCGTCGGCATGGCCGGACCGGGCGGCTCCGCCCGGCTCGACTGGATCACGGGCCACGACGAGACCCCGGCCCCCGACGAGTACGCCTGGCGGACCTGGGTCGACGAGGTCGTGGCCAGCTGGGCGGCCTGCCTCCTGGCCGATGCCGAGCTGGCCCACGCCGCCGTGGACGCCCTCGACGGATCCCCGCACACGGTCGGACCGCCCGCCGCGCTCCTGCGCCACCCCGACCTGCTCGCGCCCGTCGCGACCCTGCACCACACGGGCCTGCTCGACGCGCTGCGACCGGGCCGGGCCGTGTCGGCCTGAGCCCGGCCGCACCCGCAGCCCGGCCGCACTCGGCAGTCCCGCCGTACCCGCCTCAGGTCGCGTCACCAGCGCAGTGGTAGTCCCGCCAGGTGGGTGTTGTCTCGCTGGGGACGAGGCAGGACACGACGCCCCGTCGGCGGGCGCTGCTCCGCAGGTCGGCCAGGGCCGCGACCACGGCACGGTAGGTGTCCTCGTCCGCGGCCGCGAGCCGCGCCCACAGCCGGTCGGCGACGGCGCGCACCCGCCTGGCGAAGCGGTGTCACCGGACGGTCCGGTGCCTCCGGCGCCGGCCGGCCGCCTCCAGTGCACGGCGCAGCCGATCCGGATCCCACGCCTCGTCGACGGCCTGCCGGAGCAGGTCGGCCTGGGAGGGCGGGGCCAGGCCGTCGACGGGCGGGTCGCGGTCCAGGTCGGTGGGGAAGGGGTAACCCTCGGCGGTGGCGGCGACGACGCGGCGCAGCCACTCCTCCGTGGCGCCCTCGGACACGCGGTGCAGCAGGACGGGGAACACGGCGTTCGCCATCGCCTCGCGGTCCACGGTCTCCATGGCCCGGCCGAACGCGGAGGAGATCTGCAGCAGGTTCGCCATGCGCCGGATGTCCGAGGAGCGGTTGCGCCCGGCGGCGTGGAAGAGGGCGGGGTTGAAGAAGGCCGCGTCCCCCTTGGCGAGGGGGAGTTGGACGTGGTGGGCGTCGAAGTACGCGACGAACTCCGGCAGTCGCCAGGCGAGGTAGCCGGGTTCGTACTTCTGCGAGTGCGGCAGATAGAGGGTGGGGCCCGACTCCACGGGCATGTCGCAGTGGGCGACCGCGCCCTGCAGGGTGAGGACGGGGGACAGCCGGTGGACGTGCGCCGGGTAGGCGGCGGCCTGCCGCTGGGAGAGGAAGCCGAGGTGGTAGTCGCGGTGCGGGCTCTGCGCGGCGCCACCGGGGTTGACCACATTCACCTGTGAGGTGACTTGGTAGGCGGGGCCGAGCCAGGCCTCGGCGAGCAGGGCCAGCATGTCGTTGGCGTAGTAGTCGGCGAAGACGTCCGGCGCGCGTACGGCCATCTTGTCCAGGGCGCTCCAGACCCGGTCGTTGGCGCCGGGCTTGGCGAAGTGGTCGCCCCGGGCCGTACCCGAGGCGCGCTCCTCCTCGATCAGTTCGCGGAAGACGTCGGACGCCCGGTCCACGACGGCAGGGTCGGGGAACGCGCCCTTGAACACGACGATTCCGGGGCCGTCCAGGAGAGTGCGGACCAACTCCGCCCGGACGGCCCGGCGGCCTTGCGGAATGGCCGTCAGGGCGCGGAGCCGGTCGCTGTCGTAGAGCGGCACGTTCTGCTCGACCCGCTCGGCCGAGGGGTGGTCGGCCGGGTCGGTGGCTCGCTCGACGACGGCCCGGAACGTGTCGAGATCGCAGTCCGCCTCGGTCGGCCAGGTCCGTGACACCGCAGCGATGGGGGACATCGCGGCTCCTTTCGCAGCCCTTGTGTTGCTGCCAGTCTGAGGATCTCGAATCCCTCGTTCAATGCGCGAAAACCCATCAAGAACACCTCACGGAACGCCTTCGGGGAGGGGTACGGGGGCGAGAGGCGTGGGGCGCGGCGGGTCCGTGTCGTCACCTGGCCGGGCGCAGTCGGCGACGTAGCGTGGGCGACCGGGGTGACGGTCGAGCCGGAGGCGGCGGGATGTGCTGGAGTGCGACGGCCGACCTCATGGCGGGTGCCGGTGTCGCCGCGGTCGGGGTGACCGGTGTGGTGCTGGCGCGCGACCGGCGGGATCTGCCGCTCGCCGCGCTGCCGTTGCTGCTCGGCGCCCACCAGATCGTGGAGTCGGTGGTCTGGTCCTCGGGCGGCGGCAGCGGGCCGGCGACCGTCGCCTGGGCCGTCGTCGCCCTGCCGCTGCTGGCCGTGTGGGTGCCGGCGGGCGTGTGGTGCGCGGCCCCGGCACGGGCCCGTCCCCGGCTTGTCGTCCCGCTCGCCGTCGGCGTCGCGACCGCCGTGCCGCTCGCCCGGGCCCTCGCCACCGGCCCGGTGACCGCCGAGATCCGCGGCCGCACCGTGGGCTACACGATCGACCTCGCCCACCCGGCACTCCTGGTCGCCGGCTACCTCCTCGCCACCGTCGGCTCCCTGCTCCTCTCCGGCGACCGGCGGCTCGTCGTGCTCGGCGCCCTGGCGGGCGTCGGAGCCGTGGTCTGCTGGGCCCTGTGGCGGCTGGAGTTCATCTCCACCTGGTGCGCTTTCGCGGCCCTGTGCTCGGTGGTGCTGCTCGGCTGGGTGCGCGCCCGCGCGAGAGCGCCCTCGCGACCGCACCGCAGCGCCTGACCTGACCTGAGCCTGAGCTGACCGGACGTGACCGACCTGACCTGACCCGACCTGGGCGGGGCCCTCGACGGCCCTTGGTGAATCAATCATCCATCGAACTGTTGACTTTCGGCTTGATCAGCCAGAGGATTTCGGAGGTGACACACTCCGCCGCCGGGCCCCTCGGCCCGGTTCTCCCCGCGGCCCTCGACGAGGCAGCCCACCGCTGCCTCGTCGCGGGCTTCGACGGTACGACGACCGTCCCCGACACCCTGAAACGGCTGATCGACCGCGGCCTGGGCGGGGTCATCCTGTTCACCCGCAACATCCGTGACGCCGACCAGGTCCGCGAACTCACCGCCACCCTGCGGACGTTGCGACCGGACCTGCTGATCGCCATCGACAACGAGGGCGGCGGCATCGGCCACCTGGTCGCCGCGGGCGCCCCCGAGGTACCCGGCTCATGGGCGCTCGGTGCCGCCGACGATGCCGGCCTGACCGCCGCGTGCGCCGACGCCCTCGCCGGACACCTGCTCTCGCTCGGGATCACCGTCTCGTACGCCCCCGTCGCCGACGTCCAGAGCCGGCCCGAGAACCCGATCGTGCGCACCCGCGCCTTCGGCGGCGACCCCGAGCTGGTCTCCCGGCATCTGCGCGCCTGGATCGAGGCCACCGAGTCGCGCGGCGTGGCCTCCTGCGCCAAGCACTTCCCCGGCCACGGCGGGACCGTCACCGACAGCCACCACGAACTGGCGGTGGACCCGCGGCCGTACGAGCGACTCGACCTCGCGCCCTTCCGGGCCGCCGTCCACGCGGGCGTGCCCATGCTGATGAGCGCCCATGTGGTCTTCCCGGCCCTCGACCCGGAGCTGCCCGCCACTCTCAGCCCGAGGATCCTCTCCGGCCTGCTGCGTGGCGAACTCGGCTTCGACGGCGTCCTCGTCAGCGACGCGCTGGAGATGAAGGCCATCGCCGACCGCTACGGCGAGGCGGCCGGTGCCCGTCTCGCGCTCGCGGCCGGAGCCGACCAGGTCATCGTCGCCGTGCCGGATCTGGAGGTCACCCTCGCCTGCCGGGACGCCGTGCTCGACGCGCTCGGAGCGGGCGACCTCGCGGAGGAGCGGGTGACCGAGGCCGCGGAGCGGGTACGACGGCTCGCGCTGCGGTACGCGGTGCCGTACCGGCCGGGTGCCGTGGCCGCGTGGGACGCGCACGCCGGGCTGACGACGGCGCGGCGGGCCGTACGGAGCGGGGGCCCGTTGCCCCGGCCGGTGCCGGGCGCCCATGTCGTCGACTGCTTCCCACCTCCGCACCCCGCCCTCAACTGGGGCGGCGAGGATCTGCTGACCGAGGTCCGCGCGCTCGACCCCACCGCCACGGGGGCGGCGGTCGCCGGGGAGCCGGACGATCTCGCGGCCGTCGCGGGGGAGGCGCTGCGGGCCGCCGGGGCGCGTCCGCTGGTGCTCGCCCTGTGCGACGCCGAGCTGTACCCCTGGCAGGTCCGCCTCCGCGACCTGTTGCTGACCGCCCGGCCGGACGCGCTCGTGGTCTCGACCGGGTTGCCGGAAGCGGATGACGCGGTGGCCGCGCACGGCAGGGGACGGGTGAGTCTGCGGGCGGCGGCCGAGATCATCACGGGCCGGACGTTCTGAGGGGCGGTGTCCCTCCGGGGCATCGATGGCCGACGGGGGTGCGGGGTGCGGCGGGGCGGGTGCGCGCGGCGCGGGCGTGAGCGGGTGTGCGGCGTCCGGACATCCCGCCCCGCCCTGCCCCGGCTCGCCTGCCCGCCGGTCTGTCGGCCCGCCGGTTTGTCGGTTTGCCGGTTCGCAGGTCGTCGGCTCTCCTGTCGGCTCGGGGTCCGGCACGCCTGCCGCCCCGTTCCCTCGACGGTTACGCCTGTGGGCTTGCACGCTCGGCCCCGGCCCGTCGGCATGCCTACCTCGGCCGCCCTGCCATCCCGCCCGCGTGGGCGGTCCCGTGGGCGGCGCCGGGCGCTGCGCCCGGCCGCCGCTCTCACTTCCCCTCGATCAACTCCGTGATTCCCCGTGCCGCCAGGTACCCGGTGTCCTCCGCATGCTCCGCAAGGACCACCGCCGGGCGGGCCCCCTCCTGTCGTAGACGCATCCAGGTGTCGAAGAACGTGCCGCCCGGGCCGGAGACGGAGCGGGTGGACGGGGTGCAGTCCAGGACCAGGGCGATCGTACGGGGCGCGGGCGGTGCGGAGGCGGTGCGGAGCTCGGCCACCGTCGTGGACAGGGCCTCCGCGATCGGTTTGGGACGCCCGGTGGAGTCGAACAGGCCGAGCGTGTACTCCAGTTCGGGGAAGTCGGCCAACGCGCGGTCGACGTCGTGGGAGCACCACCAGGTGACGCCCCACAGGTGGGTGCAGCCCGCCGCGTTCAGCAGGGTCGCGCGGGCGAAGTCGGGGGCGTCGGCGGCCGGGATGTGCGGCTCGGGGGCGCCGGTCTCCTGGACCCAGACCGGGCGGGCCGGGTCGGTGGCGTAGGCCGCGGCCAGCTCCGTGCCGTACTCCGCGAGGTGGTGCACCTCGGGTGAGCGCGGGCCGTAGCGCCGGGCGCAGTCCGCGGAGAAGACCCAGGGGTGGACCGTGGTGAGGTCGCCCTTGCGGGCCGAGGCCTCGGGGGTGAACGGGTGGTCGTCGCCGTACCAGGCGGCGTCGTACGCCGAGTGGGTGACCAGGCCCCCTGCCTCGCCGAGCCCGTCCCGGGCGGCGCCGAGGAGGGTGTCGAGGTAGTGGTCGACCTCGGCCGCGGTCACCGGGTTGTGCTCGACGAGGTTGTTGAGCTCGTTGCCCAGCTGGAGGCCGATGAGGCGGGGGTGGCCGGAGAGGGCGCGGCCGAGCGTGCGCAGCAGCAGTGCCTGGGCCTCGATCGCCTCGGGGTCGGTGAAGACGTCGCGGTGGTGCCAGCTGCGGGTCCACTCGGGGTAGAAGTCGAAGCTCGACAGGTGGCCCTGGACGCCGTCCACGAGGACGTCGAGGCCGCACTCGCCCGCCAGGTCCACCAGCCGGACGAGCTGGTCCACGGCCGAGGCCCGGACCAGGGTGCGGTTCGGCTGGAGCAGGGGCCACAGGTGGAAGACCCGGACGTGGTCCAGGCCCAGCCCGGCGATCTGGGCCAGGTCCTCGCGCGCGAGCTCGGGGTCGAAGTCGTGCCAGGCGTGGAACCAGCCCTTGCGTGGGGTGTAGTTCACTCCGAAGCGGAGTGTGGGCGCGGGCGAGGGTGGCGTGCTGATGGCGTCCTCCTCAAGAGATGGACCTTGTCTCCGGCGAATGTATCAACCACCATGGACAGCAATGAATAGTGATTTGAACCAAGCTTCCGGAAGTCTGACCTTCGGGGACCAAGCCTCCGGGACTCACCCGGCACGCGAGCCACGGTCGGTGGCCGGCCCCGGACCGGTGGCGGATCAGCGGTGGGCGCCCGTCGCGTGGTCGGACACCGGCGCGTGGTCGGTACCCGACGGATCATCGGCGCCAGATCGGTGGTCGGCGGTCGATGTGCGGCCGACCACCCATACGCGGCTGACCACCCATGCGCGGCCGGCCACGGATGCGGCACCCGCTGCCGATGGGCGGTCGACTGCCGGTACGGCCCGCGCCGCCGACGCGGCTCCGGCAGCCACGCCCGCCCCGACCGTCCACGGATCCCCAGGCGCCGCCGCGCCACCCCACCCCCACCGACCACTCCGCCCCGCCCGCTGCCACGCCCGCCCCCGTCTACGTGGTCGGTATCGACGCCGGCGGTACCCGTACGCGTGCCGTTCTGGCGGAGCTCGGCGGTGGGGCGGTGATCGGGAGGGGCGGCGGGGCCGGGCAACTCGTTGACGGTGCCCGGGCCGCTGCTCGCCGACCACCTCGTCGAGGCCGTCGCGCGGGCCGTGCCGGAGGCACTGCGCGGACGGGTGGTGGCGGTGGCGGGCGGGTTCGCCGGGGCCGGCCACCAGGGCCAGGGCGCCGACGAGCCCGGCCGGCTGCGGGCCCGGGCCGCCCTGTCGGCCGCGCTCGCCCGGCTCGGTGTCACCGCCGCGTCGGTCGGCGTCCACAGCGACATCGAGACGACGTTCGCCGCGGCTCCCGGCCATCCCGCAGACGGCCTGGTCCTGGTGGCCGGCACGGGCGCGGTCGCGGCCCGGATGACAGGCCGGGTGCCGACCGCGACCTCGGGTGGCGACGGCTGGCTCCTCGGGGACGACGGCGGCGGCTTCTGGATCGGCCGCGCGGCCGTACGGGCGGCCCTGCGCGCGGCCGACGGCCGCGGTCGGCCCACCGCCCTCGTCCTCGCCCTGGGCCGGGATCTGGGGCTGCCGGAGGAGATGCTTCCGCCGGAGGGCTACGGGGGAACCGGGGCCGCCGTGTGGAGTGCCGAGCGGCGGACCGCCTACCGGGCCAGGTTGCTGCCCACCGTCATGGACCGAGCGCCCGTCCGGCTCGCCGACCACGCGCCCGCGGTGGTGCGCACCGCTGAGGAGAAGGACGCCGTGGCCGTCGGGATCCTCCAGGAGGCCGCGAGCCGCCTGGCCGACACCGTCGCCGCCCTGGCGCCCTGCCCCGGCGAGCCCCTCGTCGCCACCGGCGGTCTGCTCGCCCCCGACGGCCCTCTGCTGCCGCCGCTGACCGAACGCCTCGCCCCCTCGGACTCACCGTCACCCCGGTCGCGGACGGCTCCCCGGCGCCGTCGCCCTCGCCCGCCTCGCCCACGGCCGGAGCGACTGACCGGACGGGCACCCGCCCTGGCCCGCACGGGGTTCCCACCCCGGGCCGCACACCTCCTTCGGCCCCAAGCCCCTCGCCGACAAGGACCACCCCATGCCCGCACAGGATCAGCCGCTCGCCTCGGCCGCCGCCCCCGCGCGGCCGCCTTACCGCGACCCGTCCGCCCCCGTCGAGGCGAGGGTCGCCGACCTCCTCTCCCGGATGACCCGGCGCGAGAGGGTCGGGCAGCTCAACCAGCGGATGTACGGCTGGGACGCGTACCGCCGCACCCCGACCGGGGACTTCGAACTCACCGAGGCCCTGTCCGCCGAGACCGAGCGCTTCGCGGGGCTCGGCGCGCTCTACGGTCTGATGCGGGCCGACGCCTGGTCCGGCGTCGGCCACGGCGACGGGCCCGGTGCCGCGGACAGCGCCGACCTCGCCGACCTGGTCCAGCGGCATGTCCTGGAGCGCAGCCGGCTCGGGATCCCCGCCCTCTTCGTCGAGGAGGTCCCGCACGGCCACATGGCCCTCGACGGCACGGTCCTGCCCGTCAACCTGGCCGTCGGCGCCACCTGGGACCCCGACCTCCACGAGCGGGCCGCCGCGCACGCCGCCGCCGAACTCCGCGCCCGTGGCGGCCACGTGGCCCTCGTCTCCGCGCTCGACATCGCCAGGGACCCGCGCTGGGGCCGCACCGAGGAATGCTTCACCGAGGACCCCCACCTCGCGGCCCGCCTGACCGAGGCCCTGGTCAGAGGCATGCAGGGACCGCCGGGTGCACAGGCGGCCCCCGGCGCTCAGCAGACCCCCGGCGCTCAACCGCCCCCGGGCCCGCACGCGGCGCCCAGCCCGGCGCGCGTCCCGGAGCGCTTCGCCGCCGACCGTGCCCCCGTCGTCCTCAAGCACTTCGCAGGCCAAGGTGCCACCGTCGGCGGCAGGAACTCCGCCGAGTCCGAACTCGGCCCCCGCGAACTGCACGAGATCCACCTCCCGGCCGCCCGTGCCGGGGTCCGCGCGGGCGCCGCCGCCGTCATGGCCGCCTACAACGAGGTCGACGGCCTGCCCTGTTGCGGAAACCGCGCCCTCCTCACCGGGCTGCTCCGCGAACACTGGGGCTTCGACGGCCTGGTCATGGCCGACGGCCTCGCCGTCGACCGCCTCGCCCGCATCACCGGCGACAAGGTCTCCGCCGGCGCCCTCGCCCTGGAGGCGGGCGTCGATCTCAGCCTCTGGGACGAGGGCTTCACGCACCTGGAGGAGGCCGTGGAGCGCGGTCTGGTCGACGAGGCCGCCCTGGACACCGCCGTCGCCCGCGTGCTGCGCCTGAAGTTCCGCCTCGGCCTGTTCGAGAACCCCTACACCCGCCGCGCGTCGATCCCCGAGCACACCGGCCGCGCCCGCAGCACCGACCTCGCCCGCGCCTGCGTCACCCTCCTGCGCAACCCGGAAGGCACCCTGCCCGTCGGCCCCTCGGCACGCCGGATCGCCGTGCTCGGCCCGCACGCCGCCACCACCGGTCACCACCTCGGCGACTACACCGCCCCGCAGCGTCCCGGCACCGGCACGAGCGTCCTCGACGCCCTGCGCCGCCTGGCCCCGCCCGGCACCGACGTCCGTCACACCGAGGGCGCGGCCCTGACCGGCGCCGACCGTTCCGGAATCCCGGACGCGATCGCCGAGGCCGCCGCGGCCGACCTGGCCGTGCTCGTGCTGGGCGGCAGCAGCGCCCGCACCCCCGACACGGAGTTCGACGCCAACGGTGCCGCGCGGACCGTGGTGTCGGAGATGACCTGCGGCGAGGGCGTCGACCTCGCGGGTCTACGGCTCGGCGCGGCGCAGGAGGCCCTGCTGGACGCCGTCGTGGCGACGGGCACGCCCAGCGCGGTCGTCCTGATGCAGGGCCGCCCGCACGTGCTGCCCGACACCCCGGCCGCGGCTCTGCTCACCGCCTGGTACCCGGGCCCGTGGGGCGGCGAGGCGGTCGCCGAGGTGCTCCTGGGTCTCGCCGAGCCCGCAGGCCGGCTCCCGGTCTCCGTCCCCCGCTCGGCCGCCCGGCTCCCCGTCCACTACAACCACAAGGACACCGAGTACGGCGGATACGTCGACGGGAGCGCCGAGCCGGCGTACTCCTTCGGGCACGGGCTGTCGTACACGACCTTCGACCACGGTGCGCCCCGGGTGTCCGGGCGCACGGTCGAGGTGGACGTCACCAACACCGGCAACCGGTACGGGCGTTCGGTCGTCCAGGTGTATCTGCGCAGGCTGATCACCCGCACCTGGCCGCGCACCCTCGAACTGTGCGCGTTCGAGGGTGTCGGCCTGGCGCCGGGCGAGAGCCGTACCGTCTCCCTGGCGTTCGAGGTGCCCGCCGGGACCGACTCCGTGGAGCTCCGGGTCGCGCGGTCCGCGCGGGAGGCGCTGGACGTGGCACCCGTCGTGGTGGACCTCAGAGCTTGACGGCCCCGGAGGACACGCCCTTGTAGAACCACCGCTGGGTGATGACGAACAGCACCAGCACCGGGATCACGGAGATCACCGAGCCCGCCATCACCATCCGCTGGTCGTAGCCGAAGGAGGAGGACGTGAGGCGGGACAGGCCGAGTGTCAGGGTGAAGTGGTCCTCGGTGCGCAGCACGATCAGTGGCCACAGGAAGTCGTCCCAGGCGCTGATGAAGGTGTTGATGGTGACGACCAGGATCGCGCCCCACGCGGACGGCAGATAGAGGTACCGGAACCGCTTCCACTCGCCCGCCCCGTCCAGCATCGCAGCGTCCTCCACCTCGCGCGGCACGGCGAGGAACGCGGCCCGCATGATCAGGACGTTGATGGCGGCGACGAAGCCGGGCAGCCAGACGCCCGCCAGGTTGTCGACCAGACCGAGGTCACGGATGCTCAGGAACAGCGACACCATGATCGACTCGAAGGGGAACATCATGGACGCCATCAGCAGCACCCAGACCAGCTTGCGGCCCTTCCAGCTCGGCTTGGAGAGCATGTAGCCGGCGAGCGTGGAGAAGACCAGCTGGCTGGTGACGGACAGGGCCACGACCACCAGGCTGTTGCGGATGTACGTCCAGACCGGGACCTGCGCGAACACCTCGCGGTAGGCGCGCAGCGTCGGATCGTGCGGGAGGAGGGAGGCGTTCTCGCCGAACACGTCCTCGCCGACGCCTTTCAGCGACGAGAGCAGCTGCCACAGCAGCGGGCCCACGGTGATGCCGAGGACGAACAGCAACAGCAGGTAGCGGACGACGAGTTCGCGGGGGCGGCCGTAGTCCCTCCAGCGCGGCATCAGCCGCCGCTTCCCGACGGGGGCCGTGGCCGTGGCCGTCCGCGGCTCCTTCACGGCGGTGGTCACGACTCGTCCTCCTTCGTCAGTCGCTGTGCGAGCAGCGTGAGGCCCAGGGTGAGTACGAAGAGGGCGACGCTGACCGCCGAGCCGTAGCCGGCGTTGCCGGTGAGCGGGTCGAGGGCGACGTCCCGGATGTAGAAGGGGAGGGTGCGGTCGGCGCCGCCGGGGCCGCCGGTCGCGCCGCCGAGCATGTAGATCTCCGTGAACACACGCAGCGAGCCGATACCGGTGAGGGTGCCGACCAGCATCATCGAGGTGCGCACGCCCGGCACGGTGACGTGCCAGAAACGGCGGACCGCGCCCGCGCCGTCCACCGCGGCGGCCTCGTGCAGTTCCTTGGGCACGTTCCCCAGTGCGGCCAGGTAGAAGATCATGTACCAGCCGAGGCCCTTCCACAGGGTGAGCCCCATCGCGCACAGCAGGATCAGCCAGGAGTCCGACAGGAACGGGATCGCCGACCGGATGATGTGGGCCTTCTGCAGCCAGGTGTTGACCAGGCCCTGGTCGCTGAGCAGCCACTGCCAGCTGAGGCCCACGACCACGCTGGAGGCGAGGACCGGGGTGTAGAACGCGGAGCGGAAGAAGCCGATGCCGGGCAGGTTCTTCTCCACCAGCACGGCCAGCATCAGCGGCAGCAGCACCATCAGCGGGACCACGATCAGCGCGTACAGCACGCTGTTGCGGGTGGCGAGCCAGAAGTCGGAGTCGCCCAGCATCCGGGTGTAGTTGTCCAGGCCCACGAACGAGGCGGCGCCGCCGAGCGGTTTGGCGTCGGTGAACGACAGCAGGAGCGTGTTCAGGAACGGGTAGAGGCCGAAGACGCTGATGCCGATGATCGCGGGGGACATCCACAGCCACGGCAGCCACCAGCGGCGGTACAGCGCGGCGCCGCCCGCGTCGGCGCTGGGACCCGGTTTGAGGGCCCGCAACAGGCGGCGCCGGCCGGTCGGTTCCCCGGCGCGGGGGTCGCGGGAGGAGACCGCGACCCCCGTTCCTTCGGTGGGGGGAGAGAGGGTGGTCATACTCAGCTGCCCTGCTCGATCAGCGCATTGGCCTTCTTCTGGGCCTCGTCCAGGGCGTCCTGGGCGCTCTTCTTGCCCTGCATGGCCAGCTGGATCTGGGCCGTGATGGCGTTCAGCTCACCGGGGGTCAGGGCGATCTCGTCGGCCGTGGAGGTCTTGCGGTCGCTCGCGACGATCTTGCGGGCCTCGGCGAACGGGTCGTCGCCCTTGACCGACTGGAAGAACGGGTCGTCCAGGGAGGCCGTGGTGGAGGGGAAGATGACGACGTTCGGGTCCTTCGCCCACTCCAGCTGGTTCTTCGCGTCGGTCAGGAACCGCGCGAAGGACAGCGCGGTCGCCGCGTTCTTGCTGGTGGACGCGACACCGATGTACTGCGGGGCGCCGACGGTGTGGCCGAGGTCGTCCAGCATGAAGCGGGCGACACCCGTCTTCTTGTAGACGCTCGGGTTGTTCTGCTGGATGAAGCGCAGGAAGTTGGGGTTCGTCGGGCCGTAGACCAGCTTGCCCTGGCCGTAGACGTTGGCCGGGTCCTGGGTGGAGGAGAGCGAGTCCCTCGGCATGCCGCCGGCCTTGTAGAGCTTCGTCATCGCCTCCACCCACTGCGCGGTCTTCGGGTCGTCGGCGAAGGTGAACTTCTTGCCGTCGGAGGAGAGGACCTTGATGTCCATCTGCTGCCAGTCGGCGGGGATGCGCAGCTGCGGGTTGGCGAGGAAGGCGTAGTACTTGCCGTCCGAGACCTCGGCTATCTTCTGCGCGTCCTCGAACAGACCGAGCACGGTCGTCGGAGGTTTGGCCGGATCGAGGCCCGCCTTCTTCATCAGATCGGTGTTGAAGGTCTGCACGATGCCGCCGGAGTACCAGGGGAGCACGCTGTGCACCTTGGTGCCGGACGCGTCGGCGTACATGCTCGACTTCCACAGGTTGGGCACGAACGGCTCGCCGGCGTCCGGGGCCTTCTTGTCCAGGTCGAGCAGATAGCCGGTCTTGGTGAGCGCGATCGCCGTGTTGACGTTGATGTTCACTACGTCCGGCAGGGTGCAGCCCTGCGCGTCCGCGACCAGGCGCTGGGTGAAGGTGGCGTCGCCCGGGTCGTCGACCCACTTCACGGTGGTGTCCGGGTGGGCCTGCTCGAAGGCCTTGATGACGCCGTTGAAGTAGCCGCCGAAGTCCTTCTTCAGATTCGTCGTCTGGAAGGTGATCGTGCCCTTGACGTCTCCGGTCAGCTTCCCGGACCCGACATTGCCCTGGTCGACCTTGCAGCCGCCGGCGGTGGCGTCCCCGCTGTCGGATCCCCCGCCCGACAGGCCGCACCCCGCGGCGGTCAGGGTGAGGGCGATGACACCCACCACACATCCGGTCAGTCTTCTCGCGCGCATGTCGCCTCCTGCGATCAGTCAGCTGCTGGGTCGGGCCGCTGGGTCGGGTTGCTGGTTCAAATCACCAACTTGGACCGTGATTGATGAAAAGGTGGACCAGAATTCATCGGAGGTCAATGCCTGGCCGTGTTGCTTTTCGGTTCCAGGGCGTTTCCGACGGGTACGGCGCCGGTGGATGTGTTCAGTGCCGGTGCTCGTGGTCGGGGTGCGAGGGGTCGCCCGGGTGCTCGTGCCCCGGCGTGTACTCCACGTCGGCCCGCGCCCGGTCCAGCCAGTCGAAGAAGGCCTGCCGGCCCAGGGCCCGCCGCAGCTCCGCCGCGACGTCCTCGTGAACCGCGTCGTACGGCAGGAAGTCGCCCGGCTCCGCCCCGCCGTACGGGTCGACGCCACGCCGCAGCGCCTCCGGGGTGAGGAAGCGGTCCGGATTGCGGTCGTAGTAGTCCCGTACGGCCTCCTCCGGCACCCTCTGCTCGGCCTCCAGCGCCGCCAGCAGGGTGCGCGCGGCGGGGGAGTGGGCGAGCGTCACCGCGATGATGCTGCCCAGGGCGGCGACCTCGGTGCCGGACACCGCCAGCGGGCGGGCCGGTGCCTCGCGGGGCGGTGGCGCGAGCCCGCGCGCGGCGCACGCCCGCCGGGCCAACTCGTCGGCGACGACCACCTGCGTGGCCCACCGCCGCCGCTGTCGCTCCGCCCGCGCCTGCCCCTCCGGCCGGACCTCCCGGTCCCGCGCGGGCACCACCGCCAGCACGACGTCCACCCGCTCCCGGGCGACCGGCTCACCACCGACGAGCGCGGCGGGCACGCCGTCCGCCGTCCGTCCGTTCACGGTCCCACCTCCAGGGCGACCGCTTCCGAGTAGGCCACGCAGCCGTGCCAACCGGCCTTCGCCATCAGCCAGTACGACCCCACGGGCACCGCCGAGCCGTCGATCTCGATCGCGTACTCCGTGCTCTCCCCGGGGGCCAGGGCGAAGCCCTGGAGGCCCGGTGCCACGCCGGCCCACGTTCCCCACGAGGACACCGCCCAGAGCGCTCCGCCCACCGGCCCCCGGGTGGTGTTCCGCAGGCGCACCGGCACACGCGCCCGCTCGCCCCGGCGCACCTCGACCCGGTCGACGCCCAGCTCCATCACCAGACTCGGCCCGGTCCGCCCGTCCGGCTCGCCCCGGACCGCCGCGCCGGGCACGTCCAGGGCGACCACGTCCTCGAACGTCTGCCCGCCGTGGGTGAGCCGCGCCGCCAGCGCGTAACGGCCGGGCACCGCCCCCGGCGGGGGTGTCACGGTGACCTCGGTGAGCGAGAAGCCGCCCGCGCCGAGGGCGTACGGCAGTTCGGCGGGCTCGGCGCTCCAGCCGGGCGGCACCTCCAGGGCGACCGTGCCCGATGCCGGCGCGTCGGTGAGCTCGGAGGAGATCCGCACCGTCGCCGTGACCGGGCCGTCGGCGGTCAGCGCGGCCGGCGAGAGGTAGAGGGCCACGGGCATGTTGCCCCGGGGCGCCGGACCGGAGTTGTGCAGCCAGTACCGGGTGTGCACGGGCTGGGCGGGCTCGTGCGCGGCGACACCGGCACCTTCGTCGGGGAGCGCGCAGGAGGACGGAAGCTGCTCGGCGGGGCTCCCGTCGCCGGGAACGCCGGAGGTGGTCCCGCAGGCCCGTACGGGCGGCGCGGTGGCCATCGGCGAGGCCAGCACGGTGGCCACCTGGAACCCGGTGAGGTCCAGCTCCAACGCCCCGTCCGGGCCGGGGGCCAGCGCCTCACCGGGCCGCTCCAGGACGTCCGCCCGTCGGCCTCCGGCCCACGCCGCAGGCCCTGTCACCCGCGCCCGCACCGGCCGCCCGTCCACCTCGTGCGCCCGTACGACGACCTCGCGCGCTGGGTCCACGGGCGTGGTGCCGCCCCGGGCCAGCGGCGACCCGGCCGGCTTCAACGCGTCCAGGACGACCCGGCCCTCGGGCTCCAGCGCCAGCAGGGTCACGGTCCTCGGCAGACCGGCCGTCGTCTGGGCGGGCTCCCGCAGCCGTGCCGTGAGCGGATGTTCGGGCGTGCGCAACCGCCCCGTGAGCGGATGGTTGAAGGCGTGGCCCGCACGCGGCCAGCCCAGCTCGCGCCAGTCGCCCTCGCCCGCGACGACCGCGTACCCGAAGGTGTGGGACCAGCGCTGGAGCTGGAAGCCGGAGCCGTCGGGCGCGGTGCGGCGGGGCGGGTCGACCCAGATGCCGGAGGGCCAGCCGGTGCAGGAGCGCATCAGTGACATGTGGAGGTCGCCGGCGGAGGTGACGACACAGCCCGGGGTGCCCCGGTTCAGGATCGCGAAGCCCCGCCCGTCCCACGCGTCGCCCGGGGGCAGCGCCTCGCCGCCCCCGGCCGCGGTGGCCCGTACGGTCGCGTCGTCGAGGTCGGCGATCAGCGCGTCCACGGCCTTCGCGTCGTCCTCGGGGTGGGCGCCCGCCACCACGAGCAGCGGCAGCCGTTCCAGGTCCCGCAGGTCGGCGCCGGGCACCCACTCCTCGCGCAGGGAGGCGCGGGGCGCCACCCACACCGCCGCCAGACCGTCCTCGGCGAGCCGGCGGCGCAGTTCGCGGGCCGCCGCCGGGTCCCAGCCGAGGACTTCGGCGACCAGGGCGTTGCGCTCGGGGCCGCCGACGGCGATCCGGATGTCCGGCAGGTTGGAGTCGACCTCCAGATCGCCGTAGCGGGGGCCGCCCGCGATCGTCGAGGTGGCCGTGACACCGGTGCGGACCAGGGCCGCGGCGAGCGGCGAGCCCAGTTCACCGGCGGCGTCCCAGTCGCCGAAGACCAGTTCGGCGACGCCGATGGACCGGTGGCCGAGCAGGGCGCCGGTGTCGTCGTGGACGGCGACGCGGGCCGTGGAGCCGAGCCCGAACCAGGTGTTGGCCGGGTTGTCGAGCGTCCACGGGAACCGCTCGCTGTCCACCTCGACGAACCCGAAGCCGCGTCCGACGACCGCGTCCGCGACCTCGTGCACCGGCAGCCCGCCGCGCACGTCCGAGGGCCAGCGCACCCGGATCAGCCGGTCGGCACCGTCGTAGCCGTCGACGGTCGTCGTCACGTCCAGCCGGTCGACGCCCGCCCAGAGGGTGAGCCGCTGGGTGTACCGGAAGAGGCCCAGGTCGGCGCGGACGGTGATGCGGGAACCGGCCGGCGAGTGCTCGACATCGATGTCAGCGGTCACGTCCCGGCTCCGGGCGGCCGTGGTGCCGGTCGGGGTGAGGTGCCAGGGGCCCTCGCCGAAGCGCGGGTGCCTCGGGTACTCCTCCTGCACCACCAGCTCGTTGCCGATGTCTCCGGGCCGCAGCAGCTCCCGGCCGCCCCCGGCTCCGGCGAGCGCGCGCAGGCTGCTGACGCCGCCGCCCCGTGCGGGGTCGACGGTCACCTCGTAGAACTCGTTGCGGATCGTCGTCCCGTCGCCGGACGTCCAGCCGGGCACCGAACCGTCCGCCAGCGAGAGCGCCTTGAGGCCCATGCCGGGCACGTCCGGCACGACGACGCTCAGTTCGCCGTCCTCGGACACGGCGGGCAGCGGCAGGCCGGTGTGGTCCAGCGGGATCCGGCCCGGGTCGGAAACGGTCAGCACGTCCCTGCGCCGCCAGGTCGCGGAGTTGAGGACGACCAGGTCCGCCCCGTCGCCCGGCAGCGGCGCGACCCGGTCGGCGAGCGCCTGGGTGGCGTCGGCGTGCACCTCCCGCGCCAGGTCGTACAACTCCCGCCAGCCGGTGAGCAGATCGATGTACACCTGGTCCGACTCGGAGCCGGTGATGGCGTCGTGGTGGGCGCCGTAGATCAACTGCCGCCACGCCTTGTCGAGGGCCGCGTCCGGGTAGGGGTGCCCGGTGGTGAGGGAGGCGAGGGTCGCCCAGGCCTCGGCGTCGGCGAGGAGCGCCTCGCCGTACCGCTGGGCCTGCTTGGTGTCGATGTAGGAGACGTCCTTGCCGGTGTAGACCGGGTTCATGTCCCGGGTCTGCGGGGAGGCCGTGCGCCCCTCCCGCTCCAGCTCGGCGCGGACGGCGGCGAAGAAGTCCCGGGGGACGCCGCTGACGAACCGGGGCCAGACGTACCGCTCGTTCCAGTCCCGGTGGATGCCCATCACCCAGCGGCAGGGCGGCGCGTAGTCGCCGCCGACCGGCAGCAGGACGTTCCGGGTGAGCGCGACCTTCTTCAGGCCCCGGAAGAGCTTGAGCGCGGCGGCCTCGGCCTCGGGGAGCGTCGGCGCGTTGTCGATGGCCCAGCCGGCGCCGTAGTGGTTGACCATGTACGCGGTCAGCAGGCCGCGTCCGGAGGGGGCGATCCAGCTGAACTCCGCCGGGAACTGCATCCGCCGCGGATCGCGCGGCTCCTCCCCGAACACCGACAGGGTCGGCCCCCACTGGTGGAAGGGCCCGCGCGCCCAGGAACTCGACGTGACCCCCGCGTCCGCCATCAGCCCCGGGAACTGCGGGTCGTGCCCGAAGGCGTCCAGCTGCCAGGCGGTCTCCGGCGAGGCCCCCATGATCCCGCGCTGGAAGCCGTCGCCGTACAGCGCGTTGCGCACGGTCGCCTCGGCGCCGGTGAGGTTGGTGTTGGGCTCGTTGTAGGTGCCGCCCATGATCTCGACACGGCCGGCGCGGATCAGCTGCCGGAGGAAGGCCCGCTCCTCGGGGAAGGCGTCCCAGTACGGCTTGAGGTAGTCGACCTCGGCGAGCACGAAGGTGTACGCCGGATCGCGCCGGGCCAGATCGCAGTGGGCGCGGACGAGACTCATGCCGGACTGGCCGCGCGAGTCGAAGGTCCGCGCGGGCAGGCCGGTGACGGCCGGGTCGTCGGCGACGTCCCAGGTCTCGGTGTAGGCGGCCTGGGTGTTCCACCAGACGGGGTCGTAGTGGAAGTGGCTGACCATGAACATGGTCCAGCCGGGCTCGGCGACCGTGAAGCCGGCGGTCCGCCGGGCCACCAGGTCCCCGTCGGCGGCCGTGACGGTGATCTCCCGGTGGTCGCCGGCGGCGAGACCGTCCGTGGCCACGGGGATCTCGGCGCGTACGGTGCCGTCCTCGCCGACGGTGACGACGGACTGCCCGGCCGTGCGTACACCAGGGCCTTCCACGCTCAGCCGGGCCGGCCGGCCCGCGTCGTGCTCGACGACCACGGCGACCACCTGCTGCGGCTGGTCCTCCGTCCCGACGAAGAGCTCGGTCGACTCGACAGAGATGACGCGCATGGGGCTCCTACGAGTGCTCGGGGGAGCCCCATCCTGGCAGCGTGGGGTGGTTCAATCAACCATGCATCGGAATATTGGTTGATTCAACCAGGCAAAATCGCTCGCCGCCCCGGCCACGCCGTGCCCCGGTCAGCGGCTGCGCCGGGACTTCACCGCGTGTGCGCCCGCGATGTGGTCGGTCAGCGCCAGGGAGGCGCTCGCCCGCTGGTAGGAGAGCTGGCCGACGCGGACGTAGAGGCAGTCGATGAGCATCAGCACGGAGTGGCGGGCGCCGATGCTGCCGGTGCGGAAGCTGGTCTCCGACGACGACGCGATCAGCCGGATGTCGGCGGCGCGGGCCAGCGGCGAGCGGGGATCGGCGGTCAGGGCGATGGTGGTGGCACCGCGCTCCCTGGCCAGCTCGAACGGCTCGATCACCTCCCGGGTGGCGCCCGAGTGGGAGATGCCGATCGCCACGTCCGCCGGGGTCAGCAGGGCGGCCGACGTGGTCGCCGCGTGCACCTCGGTCCAGCCGCGCACCGCGCAGCCGATGCGGAACAGCCGGGTCTCCGTCTCCTGCGCGACCGCGCCGCTGCCGCCGACGCCGTACACGTCCGTGCGCCGCGCGCGGGCCACGGCCTGCGCGGCCCGCTCCACGGAGTCCAGGTCGATCCGGTCGATGGTCTGCTGGATCGCCCGCAGATCGGCGGTGCCGACGACCTGGACGACCCGCTCCAGGCTGTCGTCGGGGGAGATGTCCGGGCCGATCTCGGCGCTGCCCCACTCCGAGGACTCGCCCCGGCCCCGCTCCTGGGCCAGCTCGATCAGCAGATGCTGATAGGAGTCGAGGCCGATGGCCCGGCAGAACCGGGTCACGGTTGCCTGGGAGGTGCCGGTGCGCCGGCCCAGCTCCGCGGCCGAGCAGTGGGTGACGGCGGCCGGATCCTCCAGGATCAGCTCGCCGACCTTCCGCAGGGAGCCGGCCAGCCGGGGCAGCTCGGTGCGGATCAGGGCGGTGACATCGGTCGAGGGCATGCAGAGAAGGTATCAGCCACCCGTTGGCGCATCGACTGAATACCAGGACCGGCCTTCGCGGCCGCACTCGGGGGTGAACTGCGCCATTGCACCGGATGCCGCGCCTGTGATTCAGTGATTCACTGATAGGTGTGTATGGGGTGGTTCAATCCACCAGTGGGGAGTCTCAGGTGTCCGTCGAGTCCGCCAACGAGTCCGTGACCGAGCCGGTGAGCGCCGACCGCTTCGCGCGCGAGGGCCTGGCCGTCCTGCACCGTCTCACCGAGTCCGCGCGCGCCGACGTGAGCGCCGCCGCCACGCTGATCGCCGACTGCGTCCGCGAGGACGGCGTCGTCCATGCCTTCGGCACCGGCCACTCCCAGGCCATGGTCCTCGAACTCGCCGGCCGCGCCGGCGGCTTCGTGCCCACCAACCGGATCCAGATGGCCGACCTCGTGCTCTTCGGCGGCGACCACCCCAGCGGCCTCGACGACCCGCTGCTCGAACGCGAGCCCGGCATAGCGGTCCGCCTCTACGAACTGGCGGCCCCACGCCCGCAGGACCTCTTCGTCGTCATCTCCAACTCCGGCGTCAACAACGTCATCGTCGAGATGGCCCTGCATGCCAAGGAGCGAGGCCACCGCCTGCTCGCTCTCACCTCCCTCGCCCACACCCACTCCGTGCCCGCCACCCACCCCAGCGGCAAGAAGCTCGCCGACCTCGCCGACGTCGTCCTCGACAACGCGGCCCCGCGCGGCGACGCCCTGCTGGAACTCCCGGGCGGCGGTGCGATCTGCGCCCTCTCCACCCTCACCGGCGTCATGCTCGTCCAGATGACCGTCGCCGAGGTCGCCGCCCAACTCCTCGCCTCCGGCGACCGCCCCCCGGTCTACGTCTCCGCCAACGTGCCCGGCGGCTTCGAGAGCAACCTGGGACTGGAGCAGCGGTACGCCGGCCGCATCCGGCGCACCGCCAGCTGATCACTCGCGGACGCCTAGGGCACCGGCACGGGCGTCAGCGCGACCGCCAGTGGATAGGCGCCGGTCGTCAGCGGCGCCCCCGCGGTGCCGGTCGCGGTGTCGACCGGCACCAGCCTGTTCCCGTCGGCCGTGGTGACGTAGGCCGTGCCGCCGTCCCAGTCCAGGCCGACGTCGAACGCGGACCTCCCGACGGTGATCCGCCTGCCAGGTGCGCCCGTCACGGTGTCGACCGGTGTGACGTGGTCCCCGGTGCTGGGGCTCACCCACAGCGTCCGGCCGTCCGGTGACAGCCCGAGCCCGTACGCCTGACCGGAGACGAGCAGCGTCGGCTCGGTGTCGTTGCTCGCGGTGTCGATCGGAGTGACCGTCGACCCACCGGAGTTGGACACGTACACCGTCTTCCCGTCCGGCGCGGCCACGACGTTGAAGGGGCGGGGACCGACCGGGATCGCCGCCCCGGCCCTCCCGGTGCCCAGGTCGACCGGCGAGACCGTGTTGTCGTGGATGTTCGCCACGTACAGCGTCCGTCCGTCCGGGGTGATCGCCATGTTCTCCGGTCCCGACCCGACCGTGACGGTCGCGCCCGCCCGGAGCGTGCCCGTGTCCACCGGCTGCACCGTGCCGTCGGTGTAGTTGGCGACCCACAGGGTGCCGCCGTCCGGCGTCAGCGCGAGCCCGGCGGGGACACGGCCCACCCGCACGGTGGCGGTGACCTCGCCGCGCGCCACGTCGATGACGCTGACCGAGTTCGAGCCCTGGTTCGCGGCGTAGGCGGTCCGGCCGTCGGCGCTCACGACCACCTCACCGGGGTTCGCGCCCACGGCGATGTCCGTGCTCTTCCCGGACGAGAGGTCGATGGAACTGACCGAGGCCCCGCTGAAGTTGGCCGTCAGAGCTCTCGACGCCCCGTCCCCGTCGGTGACCCGTACCGGGATCGCCCGGTCGAGGACGCCCGAGCCGGACACGACGACGGAGTGCACGCCCTCGGTGACCCCGGTGAGGGTGACCTCGGCCGAGGCACCGCCCCCGGCCGGGACGGTCACGGTCCCCTCGGCGGGCGTGGCCGTCACCCCGTCCGGTACGTCGAGTTTCCAGGTCACCGTCCGCGCCTCGGCCGCGGAGGAGAAACGGAGGGCCACCGACCCGGAGGCCCCCGGCTTCAAGGAGAGCGAGCCCGGCGCGAAGGAGGCGTCGACGCCGGGGTCCGGCGCGTGCCGGAGCATCGCCTGGTACAGGAACTGGTCCATCACCCCTGGCGACACCTGCTGCGGTATCGCGTCCAGCGCCTTGCGCTCGCTCCGCAGCCGGTTCCAGTATCTCGACACCGCGTCCGCGTCACCCCGCTCACCGGCCAGCAACAGGTCCACGGCCGTCAGTCCGGCGGTGCCGTAGGAGCCGAGCTTGTCCAGCCAGGGCGAAGTCTCCTTCAGGAAGCCGGGGTTGGCGAGACGGGCGCGCAGCTTCGCGGGCGTGGCGGCCATGTCCGTGAAGTACGACCGCAGCGCGGCCGCCGCCTCGTCGAGGCCCCTGCCCTCCTCGTACGCCTTCTGGAACGCGGCGAGCAGTCTGGCCAGTGTGGGGGCCTCGGTGGCGTCGAGCTGGGAGGAGTGGCTGTTCTCGGCGAAGATCCGTAGCCACGGCGCCGCGCCCGGCCCCGCCAGGTCCCGCACGGAGGCGAGGAAGGCGGCCCGGGGGTCGTACGCCTCCGCGTTCCAGAGATAGGCCGCCGACGTGAACAGCGCGAGCTTGCTCGCCTCCGCCTGCACCATCGGGTTGGCGGTGACGCCGACGGACTCACCCGCCACCCCGGCCTCCCGGCCCGTGTAGGGGCCGAGCAGGAGGCGGCTGGTGACGTAGTCGTTGACCGGGTAGTTGTCCCAGACCAGGATCGGATGGCCGTAGACCGCACGGGCCTGCCGCAGCTGCGCGGCGGTGATCGTCGGCGCGATCACCCCGACACCGGTCCACTCCACGACCACGTCCGCGTCCAACCGCTCGCGCAGCGCCTTCTTGTACGGGGTGTCCGCGAGGTCCGAGTACTCGGTGGGGACCATCTCCAGCGGGTGGAGTCCGGTGCGCCCGGCGGAGAACTCCTCCCACACCCGGTTCAGCAGATGCGCCTGAGCCTCGCCGGCGGCGCCGCCCCCGCTGCCGAAACGTTCCTCGTCCGCCGCGCAGTTCCACTTGGTGTAGCTGATGTCGTCCAGCGGGATCGCGAAGGACCGCACCCCGATGTCGTACAGCGAGGCGAACTTGCGGACCAGGGCGGTGATGTCACCGTCCGAGGAGTAGCAGACCGACAGGCCGGGCGAGAGGGCGTAGGTGAAGCGGACGTGGTTGGCGGCGGCCCGATCGACGAGTTCGCGCACCTGGGCGAGTCGGTCGGCCGGGTACTCGTCGCGCCACCGCTCCCGCAGATACGGGTCGTCCTTGGGGGAGTAGACGTACACGTTCTGCTTGGTGCGGCCGTAGAAGTCGAGTTGGCTCAGCCGTTCGGCGTGGGACCAGGGGGTGCCGTAGAAACCCTCGACGACACCGCGCAGTGCGGCTGTCGGCCAGTCCCGGACGGTCACCTCGGGCAGGTGCCGGCCGGTGAGAAGTTGGCGGAGGGTCTGGGCGGCGTAGAACGTGCCGGTGGTGTCGGCGCCGGAGAGGGCGAGCAGGGTACGGCCGGAGCCGCGTCCGGAGGCCAGGACGTATCCCTCGGCGGGCAGCCCGGCCGGGGATCCGACGCCGAGCCGGCGCAGCGCGCCCGCGGTCGCCGGGTTCTCGTCGGGCCCGCCGACGTAGACGGTGAGCCCTGCGGAGGGCGGACGTTGCCCGGCCGGCACGGTGACGATCCGGTCGGCCCCGGCGGCCCGCAGCGCGGTCTCGACGGTCCGCTGCGCGGAGGGGTCGGTGCGGGGCCCGACCACCGCCACCACCCGGTCGGGAACGGCGAGTCGACGTCCGTCGCCCTCGATGTGACGGGGCGTCGGCCACACCTCGGGCACCGACGGGCGCTTCGCGGAAGACGGCGTGGACGGCGTGGACGGTGCGGACGGTGGGGCGGCGTCCGCCGGGAACGACGGGAGGCTCAGGCTCAGGGCCAGCAACAGCGCCCAGGGGAGACGCCGGGGGCGTGGGAGGAAAGAGGTGATTGAAGCCATCGAAAGAGGCTAGAGCTGCTGAATCAAGCATTCAATAGCGCCGGGCCGAACGCGATGTCCCG
Source organism: Streptomyces sp. MNU76 (assembly GCF_020982545.1). Lineage (GTDB taxonomy): Bacteria > Actinomycetota > Actinomycetes > Streptomycetales > Streptomycetaceae > Streptomyces. The sequence goes on from NZ_JAJKLK010000031.1 coordinate 336,534, forward strand.
GCGGGTGGCGTGGACGACGTCGACGAGGTGACGCGCGCGGTGCTCACCGCGTCGCGGCTGTTGGCCGCGATCTCCGCCCGGTCGCTCACCGCCGTCGGGGAGCGGGTGACGCTGCCGCAGTTCCGGATGCTGGTGGTGCTGTCGGTGCGGGGCGCCACGAAGCTCGTCGTCCTCGCCGATCAGCTCCAGGTCGCCCCGTCCACCGCGATGCGCATGGTGGACCGGCTGATCGCCGCCGGGCTCGCCGACCGGCAGACCAACCCCGACAACCGCCGCGAGACCCTGCTCCGGCTCACCGACGAGGGCCGGCGTGCCGTCGAGGAGGTCACGGCCCGACGGCGCACCGAACTCGCCACGGTCGTCGAGCGCCTCGCCCCGACGCAACGGGCGGCGCTGGTCGAGGCGTTGACCGTGTTCAACGCGGCGGGCGGGGAGTCCGTGGCCCCGGCGACGGACGACGCCGAGCCGCGCCCGCTCGGCTGGGTGGACACCGGGGTGGGCGGAGGAAGCTGACGCGGATCGCGCGAAACCGCCATAGGGTGCTTTCGGGGCGCCGTGTCCTCGCCCTCCCTGTCCGGTGTCGCCCCGAGCCGTGAGGACGTGGACGTATGAGCGCGCATCCCGCCGTCTCCCGCGAGGACTTCGACGCACTCTTCGCGGCGGTCCGTACCTGGGGTCGCTGGGACCGGGCCGACCGTGGCGCGTGGAACCGGGTGACCGAGGACCATGTGCGGCGGGCCGTGGCGGGAGTGCGGTCCGGCGTGGTCGTCCCGATGGCACTGCCCTGGAACACCCGGTCGGGCCCGGACAACCTCAGGCCCGCCCTGCACCACATGACCGACCTCGGCGACGTGGAGGGCCCGGAGCCCACGACCCACAAGGACTTCGTCGCTGCCGACTACCACGGCAAGGCGGTCACCCATCTCGACGCCCTGAGCCACATCGCCTACGCGGGACTCCTCTACGACGGCAGGCCGGCCCGCGAGCACGTCGACGCCGCGGGCGCCCGCTTCGGCGCGGTGTCGGCGCTCGGCCCCCTCGTCACCAGAGGGGTCCTCCTGGACCTCCCCGCCGTGCTCGGCGTCCCCTGGCTGGAGCCGGGGCACGCGGTGCGCGCCGGGGACGTCCTCGCCGCCGAGGAGGCGCTCGGCGTGACGATCGGCGAGGGGGACGCGGTGCTGCTGCGCTCCGGGCACGTGCGTCGGCGCGCGGAGCTCGGCGCCTGGGACCCCGGTGCGGCGAGCGCGGGGTTCCATGTGGACGCCGTACCCCTGCTGGCCGAACGGGGCATCGCGCTGCTCGGCGGGGATGGGGACAGCGATGTCAGGCCGTCGCCCGTGGCGGGCGTGCACTCGCCGGTGCACGCCCTGGCGGTGGCCGCGATGGGGGTGCCGCTGCTGGACAACCTGGACCTGGAGGCGCTCGCAGCCGCGACCGCCGAGGCGGGACGGTACGAGTTCCTGCTCGTCGTGGCCCCGCTGAACGTCCCGGGCGGCACGGGTTCCCCGGTCAACCCGGTCGCCGTGCTGTGACGCCCGGGACGATCACCGAGCGTGACGAGGTCGGTGGACCGTGACTCGTGTTGCTGATGCCCGTATCCTCGTCAATGCCAGATATTTCCGATAAGCGGATTGTCCAGGGCGCGAGTGAGGCCAGCGTGGTGCGGTCCGACGGCGAGCCGATACCCACAGGGCGTGCGACAGACGGCACGGGCCCCACCCTTTTCCGTGAGCGGTTTCTGCAGGGGGAGCCGCTGGAGTCGGGTGTGCGCGCCACGATCCTCGACTCCTGGCGGCGCTGCCGGTCCCTGGGGCTCTCCCCGGAACGCTCCGACCTCCCCTTCCGTGACGACTTCGACCGCGAGGACCCGGTCGCCCGTGCCGCCGCGCCCGTCCTCGACCGGCTGGAGTCCACGTTCGCCGGCAGCGCCATGAACATCTCCGTCGCCGACGCGGACGGCACGGTGCTGCTACGCCGCTTCGGCGAGGCGTCCCTGGCCCGAGGGCTCCCGGACATCCAGACCGTGCCGGGGTTCGTGTTCGCCGAGCGGTTCGCCGGCACCAACGGCATCGGGCTGGCCCTCGCGGAACGGCGGCTCATCCGGGTCTACGGCGCCGAGCACTTCGCCGATCGCTCCCAGGGCAGCGCCTGCCGAGCGCTTCCCGTGCGCGACCCGCTCAGCGGCCGGATCGAGGGCGTCCTGTGCTTCGGATATCCGCGCGACTTCGAGAACCCGGCGCTCACCACCGTGATCCGCAAGGCGGCCGCCGCCATCGAGCGGCGGCTCCTCGGGCAGAGCTCCGCACGTGAACGCTCCCTGCTGCGGGCGTATCTGGACGCGGGGGTCGAGGCCGACGCGGACCCGCACCGCGTCGTCGGCGTCGACGAACTGGCCCTCGGGCTGCGCCCCGTCGACCGGGCGGCCCTCCTGGAGAAGGCCGCCGAGCTGATCTCGCGCGCGCAGCGGGCGGCCGTCGAGGTCTCCCTCACGGACGGCCGCCGTGTCACGCTCGTCAGTCGCCCGATGACCAGCACCTCCGGGGTGGAGGGCATCGCCGTCGAGGCAGTCCTGCACGCCTCCTCCCCGTCGGAGGCCCTCTCCTCCCCACGCGGGGTCGAGCCGGTGCCGAGCCTCACCACCGGGCCCGCGAGCCCCCTCACTCAGCTCGCGCCCGTCGACCCCTCGATCGTCCTCCGCGTCCGTGACGTCCCGCTCGCCGTGGCCTCCGGCGCACTCACCGTCGTCACGGGCCCCGGTCAGCTGCGCGAGGTCCCACCCCCCGCCGGCGCCGCCACGACGGGCATCGACGGCACACCCGAGGGCCGCACCCCGACACCCCCGCGGAAGCCCTCGCCCCGGCACCCCGCTCACCGCGGAGGGCCCACCTCCTGCCGCCGACGGCCTGCCGCACACCCCGTGGCCCCGCACACCTCCGTCCCCTCGCCTTCCGCCGACGGCCTGCCCGGCGACCGTTCCGGTCCCCCGGCGTCGGAGCGCGGTCTGCTGATGGTGGGGGAGCCCCACGTCGGTGGCTACGCCCTGGCCGCGCGCCGTCGGCTGGAGCTGCTGTCCGAGGCCAGCGCCCGGATCGGCACCACGCTGGACGTGCGCCGCACCGCCCAGGAACTCGCCGAGACGGCGGTCCCGCGCGTCGCCGACTTCGTCACCATCGACCTGGCCGAGCCCGTGCTGCGGGGCGAGGAGGCCGCCGACCCGCGCAGTGATCTACGGCGGGCGGTGGTCCACGGCATCCGCGACGACCTCCCCTTCTGCCCGGTCGGCAAGCAGGTCGACTACGGCCCGGCCGTGCCGCAGCTGCGCTGCCTGACCAGCGGCGAGGCCGTGCTGGAACCGGACCTGAGGGCGGCGGCGGGCTGGCTCGCGCAGGACCCCGAACACACCGAGCGGCTGCTCGGCCACGTCCACTCCCTCATCGTGGTGCCCCTGGTCGCCCGGGGCGTCGTCCTGGGCGTCGCTTCTTTCTACCGTGCCCAGGACCCCGCCCCCTTCGGCGACGACGACCGCTCACTGGCCCAGGAACTCGCCACCCGGGCCGCCCTGTCCATCGACAACGCCCGGCGCTACACCCGCGAACGCACCATGGTCCTGGCCCTGCAGCGCAGCCTCCTCCCGCAGGGGCTCCCCGACCGGGACTCCGTGGAGGTCGCCCACCGGTATCTGCCCGCCGAGTCCGACGTCGGCGGCGACTGGTACGACGTCATCCCGCTCTCCGGGACCAGGATCGGCCTCTTCGTCGGTGACGTCGTCGGCCACGGCATGCTGTCCGCCGCCACGATGGGCCGCGTCCGCACGGCCGCCCGCAGCTTCGCCGAACTCGACTTCCCGCCCGACGAGGTCCTCACCCACCTGGACAACCTCGTGGGACGGCTGGACCGGGAGGACCCCGTCTCCGACGGCGGCGGCATCATCGGCGCGACCTGCCTGTACGCCGTCTACGATCCGACCTCGCAGCAGTGCAGCCTGGCCCGCGCCGGCCACCCGCCGCCCGCCCTGGTAGGTCCCGACGGCACCGTGACGTTCCCCGAACTGCCCGCCGGGCCCCCGCTCGGCCTCGGCGGACTGCCCTTCGAAGCCGTCGACGTCCATCTGCCCGAGGGCAGCACCCTCGTCCTCTACACCGACGGCCTCATCGAGGACCGCGAACGCGACGTCGACGTGGTCCTGGACCAGCTGCGCGCGGCCCTCGCCCACCCCGAGCACACCCCGGAAGAGACCTGTCGGATGGTCCTGGACACCGTCGCGTCCCCCCACCCCGGCGACGACATCGCCCTGCTCGTCGCCCGCACCCACGCCTTCGACCCGCGCCGCGTCGCCACCTGGGAGCTGCCCGCCGACCCGGCCCGCGTCAGCGAGGTCCGCGCCGCGGCCCTGCGGCAACTGGCCGACTGGGGCCTGGACGACGCCGCGTTCGCCGCCGAACTGGTGCTCAGCGAGCTGATCACCAACGCGATCCGGCACGGTGCCGGGCCCATCCGCGTACGGCTGCTCCGGGACCGTGCCCTGATCTGCGAGGTCGCCGACACCAGCAGCACCGCCCCGCACCTGCGCCGGGCGGCCACCACCGACGAGGGCGGACGCGGTCTGTTCCTGGTCGCCCAGCTCTCGCAGAGCTGGGGCACGCGCTACACGGCGGAGGGCAAGGTCATCTGGGCCGAATGCGGGCTCGACAGCGCCTGAGGCGAAGGGCCCGGCATCCACGACCGGTCGGGGCGGCCCGACCTCCGCCCCGCCGGGGTCGGCGACGGCACCAGATGTCGCCAATGGTGTAAAAGGCGCGAATAAGGCGAAATGGGCAGTTAGCATCGCTCGCGCAAGTCGAAGTCGGAAGAACTCGCCAGGCCGACCCCCGGAGCTGTCCGTGCACGACGCTCACGACACCTCTGCGCAGCCGACCCCGCCCGGCGGGGCGGAGCCGCTGGTGCGTGTCCGTGGCCTCACGAAACGCTTCGGCGGCACCCTCGCACTCGCCGGGGTCGACCTCGACGTCCACGCGGGCAGCGTCCTCGCGCTCCTCGGCCCCAACGGAGCCGGGAAATCCACCCTCATCAAGATCCTCGCCGGAGTCCACCACGCCGACTCGGGCCGGATCACCGTGGACGGGCACCCGCTCGGGACCCACGCCGCCCACCGCATGTCCTTCATCCACCAGGACCTCGGCCTCGTGGAGTGGATGACGGTCGCCGAGAACATCGCCCTGAGCACCGGGTACGCGCGCCGCGCCGGACTGATCTCCTGGCGGCGCACCCGGGACCGCTGCGCCGAGGCCTTGGCGCTCGTCGGAGGCGCCGTCGATCCCGACACGCCGGTCGCCCGCCTCGGCCCCGCCGAACGGTCACTGGTCGCCATCGCCCGCGCCCTGGCCACCCGGGCCGGGCTCATCGTGCTCGACGAGCCGACCGCCCGCCTCCCCGCCACGGACTGCGCCCGCCTCTTCCGCGTCCTGCGCGCCCTGCGCGACCGAGGCCACGGCATCCTCTACGTCAGCCACCGCCTGGACGAGGTGTACGAGGTCGCCGACTCCTTCGCCGTCCTGCGCGACGGCCGTCTCGTCAGCCAGGGCGCGACGGCGGGCCACAGCCCGCTGCGGCTGGTGCGCGACATCACCGGTGAGGAACCGGCGGGCCCACGCCCCGGCCCGGCACCCGGGCGCCCCCCGGTACCGCTCGCCGCCCCGGTGGTGCTCGCCCTCGACGGCGTACGGACCTCCGGCGCCGGACCCGTCGACCTGGAGCTGCGTGCCGGGGAGGCCCTGGCCCTGGTCGGGCTCTCGGGCGCCGGACACACGGAGCTCGGCCGAGCCCTCGCGGGGGCCCGCCCCCTCCTCGGCGGACAGGTCCTGCTCGACGGCAGCCCCTACCGGCCGCGAACCGTCACCGACGCCGTCGCCCGCGGTGTCGCCCTCGTCCCCGGCGACCGGCAACGGGAGGGCTGCCTGCCCGAACTGACCGTACGGGAGAACCTCCTGGCCAACCCCCGCGCGGGGGACGGGCCCCCGCCCCGCTGGATCGCCCCCCGCAGGGAACGCGCCGCGGCCGCCGCGCTGATCGAACGGTTCTCGGTGCGCCCCCGTGACAGCGAGACGACCATCACCACCCTGTCCGGCGGGAACCAGCAGAAGGTCATGATCGGCCGCTGGCTCCGGACCGGGCTGCGCCTGCTGATCCTGGAGGAACCCACGGCGAGCGTCGACGTCGGGGCCAAGGCCGCGATCCACCGCCTCCTGGACGAGGCACGGGCCGGGGGCCTCGCGGTCCTGCTCGTCTCCACCGACTTCGAGGAGGTGGCGGGCGTGTGCGGGCGCGCCCTGGTCTTCGTCCGGGGAGCGGCGACCGCCGAGCTGAGCGGCCCCGCCCTCACCGTCGCGGGCCTGACCCGGGCGGCCTCGGCCATGCCCCTCCGGCACCGCGACGCACCCGTGACCGCCCGCCGCCCCCGCCCGCCCCGCGCCCGCGCGCTCGCACCGGCTGGGCGCCCGAGGCGGCCCCGGCGGGCACCTCGTCGGCGCCTACGGTCTCCTCGGCCTGACCGTCCTGCTCGTCCTGGTCTTCTCGCTGACCCTGCCGCGCACCTTCCCCACCCTGGACACCCTCGACGCGATCCTCTCCACCCAGTCGATCCCGGCCGTCCTCGCGCTCGCCGCCATGGTTCCCATCGTGACCGGCGCGTTCGACCTCTCCATCGGCTACGGCCTCGGACTGGCGCACGTCATGGTGCTGTACCTCGTCGTCGAGGCCGACTGGCCCTGGCCGCTCGCCTGCCTCGCCGTGGTCGTCGGAGGGACGGTCGCGGGCGTCCTCAACGGCGTCATCGTCGAGTTCGGCCGGATCGACTCCTTCATCGCCACCCTCGGCACCGGCAGCATGATGTACGCCGTCACCGGCTGGATCACCGACGGCGGCCGGATCGTCCCGGGCCCCCAGGGCCTGCCGCCCGCCTTCACCGACCTCTACACCTCCACCTTCCTCGGGCTTCCGGTCCCCGCCTTCTACGTGCTGGCGCTCACGGTCGCCCTCTGGCTGGTGCTGGAGCGGCTGCCGATCGGGCGGTACCTGTACGTCGTCGGCTCCAACCCGCGCGCCGCCGACCTCGTCGGCATCCCCGTCCGCACCTACACCGTCTGCGCCTTCGCCACGTCCGGCCTGATCGTCGGCTTCGCGGGGGTGCTCCTCGCGGCCCAGCAGCAGATCGGCAATCCGAGCGTCGGCCTCGACTATCTGCTGCCCGCCTTCGTCGGAGCCCTCCTCGGCTCCACCGCGATCAGACCGGGCCGTCCCAACGCCCTCGGGACCCTCGTGGCCGTCGCCGTCCTCGCGGTCGGCCTCACCGGCATCGCCCAGATGGGCGCCGACTTCTGGACGGTGCCGCTCTTCCACGGCGGCACCCTGCTCCTCGCCGTCGGCCTGGCCGGTTACACCGCCCGCCGCCGACTGCGCACCGGCGCCTTCACGTCCCGCACCGCCCCCGCCGCACCACCGGAAGCGCCGCCGGCACCGCCTCCGGACGGCACCCCGAAGGACGGGGCCGATGAACTCCCTCCGCTCCCGCTCCCGCTCCGCGCCCCGCCCTCGCACCGCCGCCGGCCGGGCGTGCGCGGCGGCATGCCGTCGCCGATCGGAGGTCAGGACTCCCCGGCCGAGGTCCGGGGCGCGGACCGCGACCGAGGTCCCGGGGCTCTGGTCCCCTGCCAAGCTCTCGGCCCGCGCCGCGTCCCGGCCACCGCCCCGCTGTCGGCCGGGCGTGCCCGGGCGGGCCCGTCGCCGACCGGAGGTCGAGACGACCGAGGCACAGAGCCCGCGGACGTCGACCAAGGACCCGGGCTCCGGCCTCAGCCAGGCCGCGGGGTGCGGACCGCCCCTGACCCCGGCCCCGGACCGCCCCTGACCCCGGCCCCGGACCGCCCCTGACCGGGGCCCGGACCGTCCAGGCCCCGGATCACCCCGGCCGCAGACCCCGGCAGCGTTCCCCGCTCGTCCCTCCGCGAGGAGTCCCCGTGCACCACAACCGCAAGGCCCGCTCCGGTACCCTCCGGGCCCGTCGTACGGCGGCCGCCCTGCTGACCGCGGCGGCCACCGCCGTGCTCGGCGGCTGCGAACGCGGATCGTCCGGCGACCCGGAGCCCCCCGCCACCGGCACGAGCGGCTGCCCCGCGGTGCAGGCGCGGGCCGAGGCCGCCGTCGAACGGGCGGAGCGCGACGACGTCCCCTGGAACGGCCCGACCACCGGGCCCAGGGCCGTGACCGGCAGAACCCTCGTCTACGTCGCCCAGACCATGACCAACCCGGGAGTCGCGGGCGCCGCCGAGGGTGTACGGGAGGCCGCGCGGGTCGTCGGCTGGGACCTGCGGGTGATCGACGGCGGAGGCACGCCCGCCGGCATCCAGGCCGCGATGAGCGAGGCCGTGGCGCTCCGCCCCTCCGGCATCGTCATCGGCGGCTTCGACCCCACCTCGACCTCGCAGCAGATCACGCGGGCCGAGCAGGCCGGCATCCCGCTCATCGGCTGGCACGCGGTCGCCGCCCCGGGCCCCAGCGAACGCCCCGCTCTCTTCACCAACATCACCACCCGGGTCGAGGACGTCGCGCGGATCAGCGCCCGCTGGGTCATCGCGACCTCGAACGGCGAAGCGGGGGCCGTGATCTTCACCGACGCCTCCATCCCCTTCGCCAAGAACAAGTCGGAGCTGATCAGGAAGGAACTGGCCACCTGCGCGGGCGTGGACCTCCTGGCCTACGTGAACATCCCGATCCCCGACGCCAGCAGCCGCACGCCCCGCGAGGTCTCCTCGCTGCTCTCCCGGTTCCAGGACCGCTGGACCCACTCGGTCGCCATCAACGACCTGTACTTCGCCGACGCGGCCCCCGCCTTCCGCGCGGCCGGCAAGGACGGCTCGGGCCCGCCGTTCAACATCGGTGCCGGGGACGGCGACCCCTCCGCCTTCCAGCGCGTCGACAGCGACCAGTACCAGGCGGCCACCGTCCCCGAACCGCTCACCCTGCAGGGCTGGCAGATCGTCGACGAGTTCAACCGCGCCTTCTCCGGCAGCCCTGCCAGCGGCTATGTGGCGCCCGTCCACATCAGCACGGCCGACAACAGTGACGGCGCCACGAGCTGGAACCCGTCGGGCTACCGGGAGGGGTACCGCGAGATCTGGGGCAGGTGACGCCGCGGGGATCCGACGGCAGGGCCCCGGGCGGCCCGCGGTGGCCCGCCGGTCACAGCCGCAGGACGATCAGCGCGGTGTCGTCGGTGTTGCCGGCCGGCGGCAGCAGATCCGCCAGCAGGGCGTCGGCCAGCGTCTCCGGGTCCTTCTCGCGGTGGTGGGCCAGGGAGGCCGCGAGGCGTTCCAGACCGCTGTCGATGCTCTCCGTACGGCGCTCGATCAGTCCGTCCGTGTACAGCACCAGGGTGGAGCCCTCGACGAAGGACGTGCGGGCCTGGGGCCGCGGGACCTGGACGGGGCGGGCGGCGAGCGGCGGGTCGGTGGCGCCGTCGAGGAAGGTGACGGTGCCGTCGGGACGCACCAGCGCGGGCGGCGGATGGCCCGCGCAGCTGTAGGTGATGGTGTGGTCGGTCCAGTCGATGAAGGTCGTCACGACGGTGGTCGACTCGGCGCCGTCGACGGAGCGGGCGTAACGGTCGAGGGCCTCCAGGGCCTGGGCCGGACCGTCCGCGACACGCGTGGCCCCGCTCAGGGCGCTGCGCAACTGCCCCATGGCGCAGGCGGCGGCCAGACCGTGGCCGACGACGTCACCGACGGCCACCGCGAGACCCTCGCCGTCCAGCCCGTCCAGCCCGACCAGGTCGTACCAGTCGCCGCACACGTTCAGCGCGCCGATGGCGGGCCGGTAGCGCACGGCGGCGTCGTGCGACCCGATGGGGCCGGGCGGGGGCAGCATCGCCGCCTGCAGCGCCAGCGCCACCTCGCGCTCATGGGCGTGCGCCGTGCGCAGACGTTCGTTGACCTCCTGCAGTTCGCGGGCGCGGGTGTAGAGCTCGGCCTCCAGCACCCGGGCCCGGCCGTCCTCACCCGGACCGGGGGAACCGCCCCGACCGGCATCGCCGGCGCCGCCCCGGGCGCGGATGAGTTCGGTGACCTCCTCCACGCGGTGCACGATCAGGACCACCTTGCCGTCGGCGCCCAGGACAGGGGCGTTGACGGGGCTCCAGTAGTGCTCCTGCCAGAGGCCGGGCCGCTGCGGGTCCTCGATGTCGTAGCGGAGCAGCGCCATCGTGTCGCGCTCCCCGGTGGCCACGGTGCGCAGCATCGACGCCTCCGTCTCCCGCATGCCGGCGGCGGCCGGTTCGTTCGGGTTCTCGGGGAAGACGTCGAAGATGTAGCGCCCGAGCAGCTGCTCGCGGCTGCGGCCGGCCAGCCGCAGGAAGTCGTCGTTGGCGTCGGCGTACACCAGATCGGGCGTGAGCAGCGCCACCATGCCGGGCAGGGCCCGGAAGACCTCCGCATAGTCGATATGCGGTTCCCTCATGTCCAGCCTGCCTTGGCGCCGAGCGTCGGTGTGTCGTTCCACGATAGGCGCGAACCGGCCGCCGGACCCGCCGGTCCGCGGCACACGTACCGGAACCTTCCCGATCCGCCACGTGGGTGTCCCACGAAAGAGTGGTGAGCGCCGCGGACCGGCCCGATCCGCTCGCCTCCCCGGGCGGCGGATCGGGCCGGACCGACCCGTTCAGAAGATGCCTGGGCCGGGAGTCAGGACGCCCTGCGGGTCGAAGCGGGTCTTCCACGACGCGAACCGCTCCCAGTCCGCGCCGTAGTGCGCCCGCCAGTCGGCCGCCGTGAACGCGCACGCGCCGTGCGGGTAGCGCACTCCGCCGACGGCCGCCGCGTCCTGGTAGAAGCGGTAGTTGCGGTCCGTCATCCGGGAGGCGAAGTCCGGGTCGGGGCCGGACCGGGCGGCGTCGGTGAGCACGCTGACCAGCCAGACCCAGGGGCCGCCGGTGTCGTCGGGCAGCCGCAGCAGCGGTCGGCCGTAGCTCGCGCGCAGCATCGGGAAGACGAGGCCGAAGCCGGTCGGGCCGAGGTCTTCGGCGGTCAGCGACGGGAACACCGACGCGACGTACTCCTCGACGGCATCGTCCGGCAGGAAGAGGTCCGACCAGGGCTTGACCTTCGCGTCCCAGTCCAGGTTCGCCGCGAACGCGTCGTACATGTCGGTGACCAGGGATATGTACTCGAGATAGGTGTAGTCCTCGAAGGCGGCCAAGGCCGCGGCGGGGCTGAGCCCGCGCAGGAGGTGGGACGCGTCGGGGGTCTCGCCGGGATTGTGGAAGACGGTGGCCCACAGGACCAGGGGCTGCGCCGTGCCGGGCTGCGGAATGCTGCCGAGCGAGTCGAACTCGCCCCGGTTCGCGAGGACTCGGATGTCGCGGAAGAAGGTCGGGATGTCCGGGTAGCCGATCCGGTAGGTGCGGGCCAGCCGCTTGGCCGGCACCAGGCCGACGGTGGCGCGGGTGATGACGCCGCACTGTCCGAGTCCGGCGAGTGCCGCCTCGAACAGGTCGCTGTTCTGCGCGTCGGTGCACCACCTCGCCCGGCCGTCGCCCGTGACCACCTGGAGCCGCCGGGCGTGATCGACCTGCGCGCCGACCCGGTAGGACGACATCATCCCGATGCCGCCCATGGACAGGGTCCCGCCGATCGTCGCTTTGGTGTAGCTGGTGATCGACGCCGGGGTGAGGCCCTGCTCGTACGCGGCCTCGATCAGGTCCTTCCACAGCACACCGGCGTCGACGTCGGCGCCGTCCGGGCCGATCGAGTGGATCGTGTCCAGTGACCGCATCTCGACGACCAGGCCCCCGCTCACGAGCGGTTGGCCGAACATCGCGTGGTGGGCGCCGGCCGGGGCGACCGGGATGCCGTGATCGGCACAGAAACCGACCATCTTCCTGATGTCGCGCACCGATCCGGGCCGCAGCACCGCGCACGGTGTCCGGAACACGATGTTGCCCTGGTCGTGCGCGTTCGCCGCGAGCGACGCCGCGTCGAAGACGAGCGTCCCGTCGAGGGACGGGGCCGCGGCGAAGGACGCGCCGTCCGCTGCCGCGGCCTCGGTCACCCACTGCCGGGTGAGCAGATCGAAACCGGCCACGAGTGCCAGGGTTCCGGCTCCGAACCTGGCCAGGAACTGCCGTCTGCCGACGGAACCGGTGGGTCTTTCTGTCATGACAGCCTCCGTGATGTCGACGCGGCGGATCGTCGGCACGCCGCGCCGGGTCTGTCGTCCTGCCGGGGGTGGGAGTCGGTGCGCGACCGGTGCTCGACCGAACCGGCGTGCTGACCCTCCGTGATCGTCATCACCAAGAGCGATCCCCCCTGACAATCCGCTTACGGCTCATCATGACTTCTCGCAGGCCCCTCGCGCGATGGGATCGGCGAGCCGGAGGCGCTCGGCGGGGCGGTGGGAGCGCTCGCAGAAGTGGATTTGGCGCCAGGCGCGGCAGAAAGCCCTATTCGGCCTTACTCGTGTGAGCGTCGCGCGGCTCAACCAGCTCAGGGATTGCGCAGGTTGACGATCCGTCACCAGGTCGAGTGATGATACGATCACCGCACTTACCGAACGGACGGATAGGTGCAAAAGGAGCACCTCTCGCCATTCGTGGAGGCCTGGGTGGCAACCCCGGAGTGGCTGGCCTTCGGTCTGTGTGAATTGACGGAAATTCAGTAGCTGGCCATCGGCCGCCTGAAGAGGGTCTCATGACGCAATACATACAAAATCCGGCGCTCTGGGCACTCATTGTCGTAACCCTTGCCGCCGTCGCCCTGATCATTCGTCAGCGACGGGCGGCGCGAGCATTACGGCAGGAGATCGCAGGGCTCAGAAATCACTACGGTGAATTGGAGAGCCAATACTCGGATTCCGTCCGCGCGGCCCAGCAGGAAGCCGAAGGTGAGACGAGGACGGCCCTGAAGTCGGCGATGCGGACCCTGCAGGGTCTCGCCGCGGAGCAGCAGCGCATCATCTCCGGGCTGCAGCGCAAGTACGGCGACTCCGTCATGCTCCAGGACCTCCTGGAGATCGACCACATGAACGCGCAGTTCGGCCGGCGTGCCCAGTCCATCGCCGTGCTGTGCGAGGGCTGGCTCGGCCGCCACCGCGACGTGGCCTCGGTCTACGACGTGGTCCGCAGCGCCCAGGGCAGGATCCGCCACTTCCAGCGGGCCCACATCCTGTCCAAGGTCGACTTCGGCGTCACCAGCCGGGCCGTCGAACCGGTGGCGCTGGCCCTCGCGGAGCTCCTCGACAACGCGACCAGCTACTCCAGCCCGGACACCGTCGTCGAGATCAACGTCCGCTCCGTGCCCAAGGGCGTCTGCATCATCGTGGACGACGCCGGTGTCGGCATGAACGAGGAGGAGAAGGCGAGGGCCGAGAGGCTCCTGACGAGCGAGCGCGTCACGGGTGTCTCGGGGCTCGGCAACCCTCCGCAGTTCGGCTTCGCGGTGATCGGTGTGCTCTGCGAGCGGTTCGGCTTCACGGTGTCGGTGGACTCCACCTCCCCCTACGGAGGTGTGCGGGCGGTCGTGCTGCTGCCCGACGAGCTGCTCACCGCGATGCCGGAGCCCAAGCAGCCTGCGGTGCCGGTGGATTCGGCCCCGCCGCGGGAGGTCCCGGCCCCCGTGGAGGTCGGGCCGTCCGTGTACGACACCGCCTCCGAGTCCTCGCTGCCCGTGGGCACGACCGAGGACGGTCTGCCCAAGCGGCGTCGCAAGCGGCCGATGGCCCTGGTCTCCAACGGCCCGTCCGCCGCCCCGGCTCCGCGGCGCCGCAGCGAGGACACGGCAGCGATCATGGCCGCCTTCAAGCAGGGCACGGACGCCGGTCGCGCCACTCACCCGGAGGCGGGGGAGCGGTCGAGCGGCCCCCATGACGCAAGCAGCGAAGGGCACGAGGTCCAATGAACAACGATCTTTCATGGATGCTTGACAGCGCCCTGGAGATCCCCGGAGCTCTCCACGCGGTTCTGGTCTCCTCCGACGGGTTGCTGAGGGCCCGTTCGAAGGGAGTGGACAAGGACGACGCGGACAAGGCCGCCGCCGCGATGAGCGGTATGCAGTCGCTGAGCCGGTCACTCGCGTTCTTCTGCTCCCGCTCGGATCTGCGCTGGCAGCAGACCCTGGTCGAGTTCGACGGCGGCTGGATCTTCCTGATCTCGGCCGGGGACGGCGCCTACCTCGCGGTGTCGGCCTCCTCCGACGTCGACATGGCCGACATCACCTTCCGGATGCAGCAGCTCGTCGGACAGCTGGGCAAGGTCATGACCGCTCCGCCCAGGGAGAGCAGCGTGGTAGGGCCATGACCGATTCCGACAGGCATGAGCACGAGGCCGCCGAGTTAGTACGGCCGTATGTCATCACCGGTGGCCGCAGCCTCCCCGGCGAGAGTCAGTTCTCCCTGATCACGCTGGTCACGGCGGTCGCCGACCAGCAGCAGCGACCCGCGCGCCTCTCGCCCGAGGAGCAGGACCTGCTGCGTATGTGTGTCGGAGGTTACCTCTCCGTCGCCGAGATCGCGGGGCACATCCAACTGCCGGTGGGAGTCGTGAAGATCCTGCTGGCCGCGCTCTCCGAGGCCGGCTATCTCGTCACCCGTCCGCCGGAGACCCGTGCTCCCGTCGCCAACCTGAAGATTCTCGAGGAGGTGCTCAATGGTCTCCAGTCCAAGTTTGGATGAACGGGCGTACGTCCCGGGCGGAGAGACGCAGACCGCCGTGAAGATCCTGGTCGTCGGGCACTTCGCGGTGGGCAAGACCACGTTCATCGGGTCGATCTCCGAGATCTCGCCGCTCTCCACCGAGGAGACGATGACCCAGGCGGGCGAGGCGATCGACGACCTCAAGGGCGTCCAGGGCAAGACCACCACCACGGTCGCCATGGACTTCGGCCGCCTCACCGTCAGCGACCGTGTCGTGCTGTATCTCTTCGGCACACCCGGCCAGCAGCGCTTCGTACAGATGTGGGAGGACATGGCACGCGGCGCCCTCGGGGCGCTGGTGCTGGTCGACCCCGAGCGGCTGGCCGACTCCTTCGCCGTGATCGACCTGATCGAGCAGTACGGACTCGACTACGCGATCGCGGTCAACCATTTCGACGGTACGTCGATACGTGACGCGAGGGCGCTGCGCGAAGCGCTTGATCTCCTCGACGACACCCCCATCGTCACCTGCGACGCGCGGGACGAACGGTCGTCGGCCGAGGCTCTGATCACGCTCGTCCGCTACTTGATGGACCGCGCCCGATAGGAGCAGAGCAGACATGACCCCGACCCCACCCTTCCCTCACCCCGCCCGGCTGCCCGGCCCACGACAGCGGACGGCGCATCCCGCTGTACGGACCGGAGTACGCGGCCGATCCGCAGGCGTACTACGCGTACATGCGGCACTACGGACCGAGCGCGCCCGTCGAGATCGCGCCCGGCGTCGACGCGACCCTCGTCACCGACCACGCCGCCGCGCTGAAGCTGCTGCAGGACCCCGGCAACTTCCGCAAGGACGCACGCCGTTGGCGAGACGTCGCCGAGGGCAAGGTCGGCCCGGAAAGCCCTGTCGTCCCGATGCTGGGCTACCGTCCCAACGCGATGTTCACCGACGGCGCCGAGCACGCGCGGCTCCGGCAGGCGATCACCGACAGCCTGGCCAAGGTCGACTCCCGCCGGATCAGCGACATGACCAAGCGGGCCTCCGACTACCTCCTCTCCCAGGTCTCCGGCCGCGGCTCCATCGACCTGATGAACGACTACGTCAAGCAGTTGCCGCTGCTCGTGTTCAACGAGCTCTTCGGCTGCCCGGCGGACATCGGCGACCGGGTCGTCTTCGGCATCTCCGGAGTCTTCGAGGGCGTCAACGCCGAGAAGGCCAACCAGGTGCTGGGCCAGGCCGTGTTCGAGCTGGTGGCCCTCAAGCGTGCCCGGCCGGCCGACGACGTCACCTCGTATCTGATGCGGCACGAGGCGCGCCTGACCGACGAGGAGCTGGTCCACCAGCTGATCCTGCTCCTCGGTGCGGGCGCCGAGCCGCTGCGCAACCTCATCGGCAACACCCTGCACCGGCTGCTCCTGCACGACCGGTACGCCGACGGCGGGCTGATCGAGGAGGCCATCGACGACACGCTGTGGGAGAACCCGCCCATGGCGAACTACGCGCCGCACTACCCCGCGGCCGACATGGAGTTCGGCGGTACCGAGCTGCGGGCGGGCGATCTCGTCCTGGTCAGCATGACGGCCGCCAACACCGACCCGGCACTCGTGGCGGCCGGTCAGACCGGCGGCAGGCGGGCCCACCTGTCCTGGAGCGCCGGCCCGCACGCCTGCCCCTCCAAGGAACTCGCCCGGCTCGTCACCATGGTGGCTATCGAGAACCTGCTGAACCGCCTGCACGACATCGAGCTGGCGGTCCCCGAGGACAGCCTGACCTGGCGTCCGGGCCCCTTCCACCGCGCACTGGCCGCGCTTCCCTGCCGCTTCACCCCGCAGGTCGTCCAGCGCCCGGTCCCGCCCCGCGCGACGGAACCGTCCGCGCACGAGGAGAACGCCCCGGCGGGCCGCAAGGCGGAGCGTGGCGTGTGGGGCTCCTTCCTGCAGTGGTTGAAGGGGTGACGCAGACAACAGTCTGCGACGGCTGGTACTGCATGAGTGTTCAACCAAAGGGGTAGTAACGCGGCGGCATTCGTGGTGACCATTGAACAAAGGGAGGTGTCGTGGACCACATATCCATCGACGCCGCTTCTGCTCGACATCCGGATCTGATCCGCCGCTCCCTGCGAGACATCGACTTACACCGCGCGGAGACCAGGGGCGTGACCCGCCACCAGTCGCCGCGACACGAGATACCCGCCCAGGCCGGCGGGTATCTTTCTGTGTCTCCGCACACCCTCCGCCGCCGGGGGACAACGGCCGCGCCCGCGTACTCCGAGCAGCGGCGGGAGACGTGGTGAGCCCCCTCGGATCCGGCTCCGGGGACGCCCCCGGGAACCGGACGCTCGGCGCTCTGGTGTCCGGCCAACTGCTGCGGCTGTGCGAGGCGTCGGGGCTCGGCAGCGGCGACGCGCGGAACTACGCGCGTCTACTGACCGATTCGCTGGGGGCGGTGGCCGAACGGCCCCTGAACCTGCCGCCCCCGTCCCTCAGTTTCCTGTCCGACGACTCCACCCCGGTGGAGTTCTCGCTCTCCCTCACGCCGGACGCGCACCCGGCGATCAGGGTGCTGCTGGAACCGGGATGCGGGGCCGGCGGTCTGCGGGACAACGGCCTCGAAGGTCTGCGCGCCGTCCGTGCGATGGCACGGCGCTGGGGTTTCGCCACCGACCAACTCGACGTGCTGGAGGACCTGTTCCTCCCCACCGACCCGCAGGGCCTCCTGGCGCTGTGGATCGCGCTGGAGCTGCGTCCCGGTGGCATCCCCAAGATCAAGGTGTATCTGAACCCGTCGGCGTCCGGCGAGGAACGGGCCGCCGAGACGGTGCGGACGGCCCTGGACCGGCTGGGCCACCGGCACGCCTTCGACGTGCTGCCGCCGGCCGACGGCTACCCGTTCTTCGCGCTCGACCTGGGGGACTGGGCGGCCCCCCGCGTGAAGATCTACACCGCTCACCGCGACCTGGCGGTGAGGGACGTCGGCGGGCTGTGCCGGATGGAATCCGGCCCCGACCGTACGACGTTGGAGGAGTTCCTGCGCACGGCGGGCGGCTTCGAGGAGGGAAGGGACGGCTACCGGGCCCGGCCGGAGGCCCGGTTCGACCGGCGGCCCGTCCTGTCCTGCCATTCCTTCACCCGGACGACCGGAGGGCCCACCGGCTTCACCCTCCATGTCCCGGTCAGGGACTACGCCCGCGACGACGCGGAGGCACTGCGCCGGGCCGGGGCCGTCCTCGGCCGCCACGGGATCGACCCCGGCGCGCTCGACCGGCCGCTGGCCGCCGTCACCGGACGCCCGCTGACGGACGGGGTGGGGCTCGTCGCGTACGTGGCCCTCGCCCACGAGCAGCGCAAACCGGCCCGGGTGACCGCGTACATCTCCTCGGAGGCCTACGCCGTCCGCCCGCCGAACGGCCGCCCGTACAACGATCACGAACCATTCAGCACCACGTCAGGAGCAAGAACCCCTATGGAGCCCTACCGCATCAAGGTCGTCGAGCCCATCGCGCTCACCACGCGGGAACAGCGCGAGGCGGCGCTGGAACGGGTGCACTACAACCTCTTCGACCTGCGCGCCGAGGAGGTGACCATCGACCTGCTCAGCGACTCGGGCACCGGCGCCATCTCGGCCGCTCAGCTGGCCGCGGGCATGGAGGGCGACGAGTCGTACGCGGGCTCGCGCTCCTTCTACCGCTTCCACGAGACCGTGACGGAACTGACCGGCTACCAGCACATCCTGCCCGCACATCAGGGGCGCGCCGCCGAACGCATCCTGTTCAACACCCTCCTGGAGCCGGGCGGCATCGTCCTGGCCAACACCCACTTCGACACGACCCGGGCCAACGTCGAGCTTTCCGGGTGTCAGGCCCATGACATCCCGTGCGCGGAGGCCCGTGACCTGGACAGCGAAGTGTCCTTCAAGGGCAACATCGACCTGGACAGACTCCGGCGGACGCTGGAGGGCCCGGACGGTTCCCGGGTCCGAGTGGTGATCATGACGATCACCAACAACGGCGGCGGAGGCCAGCCGGTCTCCATGGAGAACCTGAAACAGACCGCCGAGATCTGCCGTCGGCACGGCGTCCCGATGATCCTGGACGCCGCCAGGTTCGCCGAGAACGCCTGGCTGGTGACCCGTCACGAGGAGGCCTACCGAGGGCACACCCCGCGCCAGGTCGCCGAAGAAGCGTTCCGTCTCGCCGACGGCTGTGTGATGAGTGCCAAGAAGGACGGCATCGTCCACATCGGCGGCTTCATCGGGCTCAACGACCCCGAACTCGCCGAGAAGTGCGAACGTCTCCTCATCGCCACCGAGGGCTTCGCCACCTACGGAGGTCTCGCCGGCCGCGACCTCGACATGATGGCCACCGGCCTGCTGGAGGTCACCGAGCCCGCCTACCTCGCCGAGCGCGCCGACGTCGCCTCCCATCTCGCCGACCGCGTCCGCGCGGCGGGCGTCGACCTGCTCGAACCCCCGGGCCTGCACGCCCTCTACCTCAACGCGGGCCGTCTGCTCCCGCACATACCGCCCCACCACTACCCGGGTCACGCTCTCGCCTGCCGCCTCTACCTCGAAGGCGGCATCCGCTCGGCCGAGCTCGGTTCCCTCTACCTCGGCGAGGAGGACGAGGACGGCAACCCCATCAAGAGCGCCCCGTACGAACTGGTCCGGCTCGCGCTCCCGCGCCGGGTCTACACCCGCAGCCACTACGACCACGTCGGCAGGACCCTGGAACGCATCGCCAAGGAGAGCGAGTCCGTCCACGGCTACCGCATCGTCGAGCAGTCCCCGATCCTGCGGCACTTCCGCGCCAAACTGCAGCCGGTGACCGGCTGAGCCGACGAATGGTCGCCCCGCGCCCGTGCGGGGCGACCATTCGTCGGGCCACCAGGCGTCAGGCGTCGTAGATGTGGAAACCGCGTCCGCTCTTGCGGCCGAGGTGGCCGGCGGCCACCATGCGGCGCAGGAGGGCCGGAGGCGCGTACAGCGGCTCCTTGAACTCCTCGTACATCGATTCCGCGACGGACTGCGCCGTGTCGAGGCCGATGAGGTCGAGCAGGCGCAACGGCCCCATGGGGTGGGCGCATCCGAGTTCCATGCCCCGGTCGATGTCCTCCGGCCGCGCGGCACCCGACTCCACCATCCGTACCGCGCTGAGCAGGTACGGCACCAGGAGGGCGTTGACCACGAAGCCGGAGCGGTCGGGCGCCTGGATGGCCTGTTTCCCCAACTGCTCGGCCAGGCCGCGGGTGCGCCGCACGGTGTCCGCGCCTGTGGTGAGGGCGGGGATGAGCTCGACCAACCGCTGTACGGGCACGGGGTTGAAGAAGTGCATGCCGATGACCTGCGCGGGTCGCTGGGTGACGACGGCGAGATCGACGACGGGGATCGAGGAGGTGTTGGTGGCCAGGACCGCCGTGGGGTCCTCGACCACTTTGTCCAGGGCGCGCAGGACGTCGGCCTTGATGTCGCGGTTCTCGGCGACGGCCTCGACGACGAACTGACGGTCGGCCAGGTCGCCGAGGTCATGGGTGAAGGAGAGCCGGGCGAGGGCCTGCTCACGCTGCTCCTCGCCGAGCTTGCCCCGCCGTACGCCTCGGTCCAGGGACGCGGTGAGTCGGCGGCGGCCTGCCACAACCGCGTCCGGTGTGGCCTCGGCCACACGGACGTCGATGCCGCGGCGGGCGGCGATTTCGGCGATGCCGGAGCCCATGAGGCCGCAGCCCACGACGCCGAGCCGGGTGACGGGATCCATCTGAGGTCCTCTCTGATGAGCCGCTACGCGGTCCACGGGCTGGATCACACGTTGCGGCGGTACTGGCCGCCGACCTCGAAGAAAGCCTCGGTGATCTGCTGGAGTGAGCAGACCCTGGCGGCGTCCATGAGGACGGCGAAGACGTTGCGGCCGTCCATGGCCGCGTCCTTGAGAGCGGTCAGGGCCGTGTGGGCGTCGTCGCGATGGCGGGACTGACAGGTGCGCACGCGTCGCAGCTGGGACTGCTTCTCGTCCTCGGTCGCGCGCGCCAGCTCGATGGCACCCGGCCCGGCCGTGTCGGCGTGGGCGTTGCGGAAGGTGTTGACGCCGATGACGGGCAGGCTGCCGTCGTGCTTGCGCTGCTCGTAGAGCATCGACTCGTCCTGGATACGGCCCCTCTGGTAGCCGGTCTCCATGGCACCGAGGACACCGCCGCGCTCGCTGATCCGCTCGAACTCCACGAGTACGGCTTCCTCGACCAGGTCGGTGAGCTCGTCGATGACGAACGACCCCTGCAGCGGGTTCTCGTTCATGGCCAGGCCCCACTCCCGGTTGATGATCAGCTGGATGGCCAGGGCCCTGCGGACCGAGTCCTCGGTGGGGGTGGTGACCGCCTCGTCGTAGGCGTTGGTGTGCAGGCTGTTGCAGTTGTCGTAGATCGCGATGAGCGCCTGCAGCGTCGTGCGGATGTCGTTGAAGTTCATCTCCTGGGCGTGCAAGGAGCGGCCGGAGGTCTGCACGTGGTACTTCAGCTTCTGGGAGCGCTCGTTGGCCCCGTACTTGTCCCTCATCGCGACGGCCCAGACACGGCGGGCGACCCGGCCGAGGACGGAGTACTCGGGGTCCATGCCGTTGGAGAAGAAGAACGACAGGTTCGGGGCGAAGTCGTCGACGTGCATGCCGCGGGCGAGGTAGGCCTCGACGTAGGTGAACCCGTTGGCCAGGGTGAACGCCAGCTGGCTGATGGGGTTCGCCCCGGCTTCGGCGATGTGGTAGCCGGAGATCGACACCGAGTAGAAGTTGCGGACCCGGTTCGTGATGAACCACTCCTGGATGTCGGCCATCATCCGCAGCGAGAACTCGGTGGAGAACAGGCAGGTGTTCTGGCCCTGGTCCTCCTTGAGGATGTCGGCCTGTACCGTGCCGCGGACGTTCGCCAGCGCGTGCGCGCGCAGTTCGGCCGCCTCGTCCGGCGACGGATCGCGGCCCTCGGCGGCGCGGAACCTGTCGGTCTGCTGGTCGACGACGGTGTTGAGGAAGAACGCCAGGATGGTCGGCGCGGGTCCGTTGATGGTCATGGAGACCGAGGTGGTCGGAGCGACGAGGTCGAAGCCGTCGTAGAGGGCCTTCATGTCGTCCAGCGTGGCCACCGACACACCGGAGGTGCCGACCTTGCCGTAGATGTCGGGACGTTCGTCCGGGTCGCGGCCGTAGAGCGTCACCGAGTCGAAGGCGGTCGACAGCCGGGTGGCCGGCTGCCCCTCGGAGAGCAGCTTGAACCGGCGGTTGGTGCGGAACGGATCGCCCTCGCCGGCGAACATCCGCGCCGGGTCCTCGCCGTCGCGCTTGAAGGGGAACACCCCGGCCGTGAAGGGGAAGTGGCCCGGCAGGTTCTCCCGGCGCCAGAACCGCACCAGTTCGCCGTGGTCGGTGTACCGGGGCAGGGCGATGCGAGGGACCTTGTTCCCCGACAGGGACTCGCGGGTCAGCCGGGTGCGGATCTCCTTGTCCCGGACCTTCACCACCTGCTCGTCGCCGGAGTAGGAGGCGATGACGGCGGGCCAGGCGCCGATCTGCTCCCTGACGTCGTGCGGGAGCCGCTTGACGGCGTCGTCGAGCAGCGCCCGGACGTTCCCCGCGTCGCAGCCCGCCTCGACGAGCTCGGCCTCGACCGCCTCCAGTCGCTGCACCCGCCGGGCCGCCGCGGCCAGCTTCCCGGTGTCCGCGTGGTACGTGCGGACGGTGTCGGTGATCTCGGCGAGATAGCGCACCCGGTCGGCCGGAACCACCTGGCGGATGCCCGAGGAGTGGCGCACGTCGACCGGTGCCAACGCGCCCTCGGACAGCGGCAACCCCTTCCCGGCCAGCTCGGTCCGCAGGTGCTGGTAGAGGGCGGTGACGCCGTCGTCGTTGAAGGTCGCCGCCGAGGTGCCGTACACCGGCATGTCCTCGGGCCGCTTGTCGAACGCCTCCCGGTTGCGGACCAGCTGGCGGCCGACATCGCGCAGGGCGTCCTTGGCGCCGCGCCGCTCGAACTTGTTGATCGCCACGACGTCGGCGAAGTCGAGCATGTCGATCTTCTCCAGCTGCGAGGCGGCACCGAACTCCGGTGTCATCACGTAGAGCGAGGTGTCCACGAACGGCACGATCGCCGCGTCGCCCTGGCCGATGCCCGGCGTCTCGACGATCACCAGGTCGAACCCGGCGGCCTTCACGACGTCGATCACGTCGGACAGGTGCTCGGGCAGCTCGTGGCTGCCGCGGGTGGCCAGGCTCCGGAAGAACACCCGGTCCCCGTCCAGGGAGTTCATCCGGATCCGGTCGCCGAGCAGCGCGCCGCCGCCACGGCGACGGGTCGGGTCGACCGCGATCACCGCGGTCCGCAGCTTGTCCCGCTGGTCGACGCGGAAGCGGCGCACCAACTCGTCGGTCAGTGAGGACTTGCCCGAGCCGCCGGTACCGGTGATGCCCAGCACCGGTACGACCCGGGACCCGGCGGCGGCTCGCACCCGCTCCAGGAAGTCGGGCGGCAGCTTGCCCAGTTCGGCGCCGGTGATGGCGCGGGCGATCGCGAACCGGTCACCGGCGAGCACGGCGGCCGCGTCGGCCGGCCGGTCGTCCCAGAGGTCGAAGTCGCAGTCCCGCACCACCGAGTTGACCATCCCGGCCAGGCCCATCCGCTGCCCGTCCTCCGGGGAGAAGATGGTCACCCCGCTCCCGCGCAGGCGGGCGATCTCGGCGGGCACGATGACACCGCCTCCGCCGCCCACCACCCGGATGTGCCCCGCCCCCTGCGCACGCAGCGACTCGACCAGGTACTCGAAGTACTCGACGTGCCCGCCCTGGTAGGAGGAGACCGCCACACCGTGCGCGTCCTCCTCCAGTGCCGCGTCCACGACCTCGCGCACCGACCGGTTGTGTCCGAGGTGGATCACCTCGGCGCCCTGGGACTGGAAGATCCGCCGCATGATGTTGATCGAGGCGTCGTGCCCGTCGAACAGAGCCGAAGCGGTGACCAGGCGGACGGGGTGCACAGGTCGATGCTGATCGCTCATGAGGGCCTTCCCGGGCAGGGTGGGGTGCGGCAGGACGAGGAACGGTACGAAGAAATACTAGGACGTCCTAGTAAAATGCCGGAGGTGATCGCTGTCACAGATCGAGGACGAGCCGGGGCCCGCACGAGCGGGAGACGCAGATGAACATGGTGTCCCCGGCGGCCCGCTCCTCCTCGGTCAGCAGCGCGTCGCGGTGGTCGGGCGTGCCGTCGAGCACGTCGGTCTCGCACGTGCCGCAGGTGCCTTCCCGGCAGGAGAAGTCGACCGCGACGCCGGCCTCCTCCAGGGTTTCGAGCACCGAGCGGTCCGGGGGCACGATGAGGGTGAGCCCGGAACGGGCGAGTTCCAGCTCGAACGCCGCGGCCGGGGCGGCTTCGTCCGCCGGTGCCGACGGGGCGAACCGTTCGACGCCCAGTGCGCCGGGCGGCCAGCCCGCGCACCGCTCCCGCACCGCCCGCAGCAGGGGCTCGGGACCGCAGGCGTGCACGAGGGTGTTCTCCTCGGGCTCGCCGAGGTGGGCGGCGAGATCCAGCAGACCGTATTCGTCCTGCGGACGGATGAGGACGCGGTCCCCGTACGGGGCGAGGCGGTCCAGGAACGCCATCGAGGTGCGGGTACGGCCGCCGTACAGCAGACGCCAGTCGGCCCCCGCGGCCTCCGCGGCCTCGACCATGGGGAGGATGGGCGTGATGCCGACGCCGCCGGCGATGAACAGATGGCGTGCGGCGGGCCGCAGCGGGAAGTTGTTCCGTGGTCCGCGGACCCGCACGGAGTCGCCTTCCCGCAGGTGGTCGTGGATGTACGCGGAGCCGCCGCGGCCCCGCGGCTCGCGCAGCACGGCGATCTGCCACGCCCCGCGTTCGGCCGGGTGTCCGCACAGGGAGTACTGACGGATCAGACCGCCGTGGCCGTCACCGTCACCGCGCTTGCTGAACTCGCCGTTCTCGCTGTTTCCGCTGTTCAGGAATACGTCGATATGGGCGCCCGGCGTCCAGGAGGCCAGCGGACCGCCGTCGGGGCGGCGAAGGGTGAGGCAGACCACGCCGTCGGCGGCGATGGTGCGGCTCGCCACGACGAGGGTCGTGTCGATCGGGGGCAGTGGGTCGTTCATGGGGTCGGCTCCGGGGCTCAGGCGGGTGTCGGTACGTGCAGCAACAGCGCGTCGCCCTGGCCGCCGCCCCCGCACAGGGCCGCCGCTCCGCTGCCGCCTCCGCGCCTGCGCAGTTGCGCCGCGAGAGTCAGCACCAGCCGGGCCCCGGTCATGCCGACCGGGTGCCCGAGCGCGATCGCTCCGCCGCCCACGTTCACCTTGTCCAGGGGGATGTCCAGCTCCCGCAGCGACGCCAGGGCCACTCCCGCGAACGCCTCGTTGATCTCGAACAGGTCCAGGTCGGCGGCCTTCAGCCGACCGTCCCGGGACAGGGCGTCGCGGACCGCGCCGGCCGGCTGGACCAGGAGCGAGGGATCCGGGCCCGCGACCGTGCCGTAGGCGCCGATCTCGGCGAGTGGCGTCAGGCCCTCCCACCGGGCGCGTTCCGCGCTCATCACGACGACGGCGGCGGCGCCGTCGGAGAGCTGGGACGAGTTGCCCGCGGTGATGGTGCCCGCGCCGGAGAAGGCCGGCCGCAGGCGTCCGAGCCCCTCGGTGGTGGTTCCGGGCCGTACGCCCTCGTCGGTGTCCACCACCGTCTCTCCCCGGCGTCCGGCCACGACGACCGGGGTGATCTCCTCGGACAACGCGCCCGACTCCTGGGCGAGGGCGGCTCTTCGGTGGGACCGCGCGCTGTACTCGTCCTGCTCCTCGCGGGTCAGGGCGAACGGCTGCTGGTGGCGCTCGGTGGCCGCACCCATGGAGACGCCGTCGAAGGCGCAGACGAGGGCGTCGCGGTCGAGGGCGTCCTCCGCCGCGGTCGAACCGTGTCTCCAGCCGGTGCGGGCTCCGCGCAGCAGGTGCGGGGCGCCGGACATGGACTCCATGCCGCCGGCGACGACGACCTCATGACGTCCGGAAGTGATCATGAGATCGGCCAGGGCGATGGCGTGCAGACCGGACAGACAGAGCTTGTTGACGGTGCTCGCGGGGACGGAGAACGGGATGCCGGCGCGGACCGCGGCCTGCCGGGCCGGGTTGGGGCCGGCCCCGGCCTGCACGACATGGCCCATGACGACCGCCTCGACGGCCGCCGGATCCAGATGGGCGG
The DNA here is from genome assembly GCF_020982545.1 of Streptomyces sp. MNU76. Classification (GTDB taxonomy): domain Bacteria; phylum Actinomycetota; class Actinomycetes; order Streptomycetales; family Streptomycetaceae; genus Streptomyces. The sequence goes on from NZ_JAJKLK010000031.1 coordinate 362,436, forward strand.
CGGCCAGGGCCGCGCCGATGGCGTGGGCGCCGAGGTCGACCGCTGACAGGTGGCTCAGGGTGCCCATCAGCTTGCCGATGGGTGTCCTCGTTCCGGCGACGATGACGGATCCGGGCATGGCCGGGACCTCCTTGGGTGATTCAGCGGGATCCGGCGGCCGCGTCGACGGCGCGCTCGGTGATCAGGTGGGCCGTCTCGTTCACCGAGTGCAGGACGAGCCTCCCGCCCGGCATCCGCCGCACCCGGCTGATCGAGGTGTAGCCGGGGTGGAACCAGAACATCGTGGGCAGGCCGAGCATCGTCGCGAGATACGTGTTGATGATTCCGCCGTGGCACACGGCCGCGACCCGCTCGCCGGGCTGCGCGTCGAGGACGGTGTCCATGGCGCGTACGGCACGCGCGCGGAAGGCGTCCCAGTCCAGGTCCGGCACGAAGTCCTCGTACCGTCCCTCGGCGAGCGCCACCGACCGGGGGTCGTCCCGCTGTATCTGCTCGGGCGGCGTGTAGGGGTGCGAGACGTCGGTGTCCCATTCCCGCAGGTCGTCCAGGACGGTGGCGGTCATCCCGGTGAGCCGTTCCAGGGGCGCCACGGTCTCGCGGGCACGCCGGAACGGGCTGGAGTAGAGGGCGTCGATGTGCTCGTGCGCCAGCCAGGCGGCGACGCGCTCGGCCTGGGCCGTGCCCTCCGGCGACAGCCCCGGGTCGAACACGCCCGCCAACGGGAGGCCGTGCCGGACGAGGAGGAGTTCGGTCATGGGTGATCCTTCGAGCGAGGGAAGGCGGACAGGCCGGGAGGCGGGGAGGGCGGGAAGTACGACCGTGCCGGGGCGCTCAGCAGGCGTGCTCAGCCGGCGATGGTCCGTTCCGAGCCCCAGTAGGGGCGGCGCATCGCGCGTTTGTCGAGCTTGCCCATCGCGTTGCGCACGAGCTCGGGCACGAACTCGTAGGTCTTCGGGCACTTGTAGGCGGCGAGGCGTGCGCGGCAGAACAGGTCCAGCTCGGCGGGCGGCGGCTGGTCGGCCGCCGCCACGACCAGGGCCCGCAGGGACTCACCGAAGTCCGGGTCGGGCACGCCGATGACCGCGGCCTCGGCGACCGCCGGGTGCTGCCGCAGCACGGCCTCGCTCTCCGCCGGGTAGAGGTTGACCCCGCCGGAGACCACGACGTCCGCGGCGCGGTCGGTGATGAAGATGTAGCCGTCCGCGTCGACGAAGCCGATGTCGCCGAGTGTGAAGACACCGGGGGAGAGGTAGGCGGACCTGGTCTTGTCCGGGTCCGCGTGGTAGCGGACGCCCTGCTCCTCGGGCGCACGGAAGGCGAGCAGCCCGTGCTCGCCGGGCGGCAGTTCCCGGCCGTCGTCACCGGTGACCAGCACCTCGAACGGGGGCCGCACGCGTCCGACGGATCCCGGGTGGGCCAGCCACTCGGCGCTGCTGATGCGGGCCACGGTTCCCGCCTCGCTGGCACCGTACGACTCCGTCAGCACCGGACCGAACCAGTCGATCATGGCTCGCTTCACGTCCGGTGGACACGCGGAGCCGGTGTGGGAGACCTGCCGGAGGCTGGAGACGTCGTACCGGGCGCGGACCTCGTCCGGAAGGGCCAGCAGCCGTTGGAAGTGGGTGGGCACCATCACCGTCGAGGAGACCCGCCACCCCCGCACCCTGTGGAGAAACGCCTCCGCGCCGAACCTGCCCAGGACGACCACCGGCTGCCCCGCCGCCAGGTGCCGCAGCGAGGTCAGCGGCGCGTTGTGCTGCAGGGGGCCGCACACCAGGTGCGGTCCCGGAGGGAACCCGGGCCGGGCGGACATCGCGGCGAGATAGGCGGAGGAGTCGGCGACCGGGCCGCTCACCCAGCGCACCTCGGTGCCGCGCGCCCGACCGGTGGTGCCCGAGGTGTAGACGAGCGGAGGACGTGCGGGCCGGTCCGTGGGAAGGGTGCGTCCGGCGGGTGCGGCCGCCAGCCACAGGTCCCAGTCGAAGGCGTGCCCGATCGCCGTGGTCCCGTGCGTCACCAGCGGCAGGCCCAGTTCCCGGGCCGCGTCGAGGGCGGCGCCCGCGCCGGCGGGTCCGGCGATGATGCCGGTCACGCCCGCGTCGATGATCTGGTCGACGAGCTCCCCCGACGTGAGGTTCCGGGACGTGGCCACGGTCCCGACCCCGGCCCGCAGGCCGGCGAGATGGGCCACCAGCGTGGGGATCGCGTTGTCGCCGAGGACGGCGATCCGGTCGTCGGGGCCGGGCGCGAACTCCAGCAGCCGTGCCGCCGCTCGCGCGACCTGGTCGGCGAGTGCGGACCAGCACAGCACGTTCAGGTCGTCCGCGAGGGCGGGCTCGTCCGGTGTCTCCTGGGCGCGACGGTCGAGTGGCAGCAGCGACATGGCTCCTCCGGCGGCTCCTCGGTCCTCTCCCGATTCGAGGGGAGGACGGATGCCGAGACTGTAGCGTTTATCAAGAAAGTGCGGAACACTCTGGTCCCAGAAGGAGCCATTACCGCACGTTCCAAAGGTGCGTGCGACGCGCGCTCCGCTCCCTCTTACTCAATCTTTCGTCTGGTAAGTGCCCGAGGAGGAGCCATGTCACAGCCTGATCCGGACGCATGGCGCACACAGGTCCGGCAGTGGCTGGCCACCGTGCTCGAACCGGCCCGGACGCCGCAGTCCGCCGGGGCGGCCGCCGACCTGGCCGTGTTCCACAACCTCCCGGAGGACGAGGAACGCCTGCTGCTGGAACGCTGCCGCGCCTACCAGCGGGCCCGCTTCGACGCCGGCTACCAGGCGCTGACCCTCCCCACGGACAAGGGTGGCGCGGGCCTGACCGCCGCCCACGTGGCGGCCTTCGCCCAGGAGGAGTCCGCCTTCGACGTGCCGCCGTCCACCGAGCTGATCAGCGTCACCGTGCGCCTGGTCGCGATGGCCGTCTCCCTGTTCGGCACGGCCGGGCAACGCGACCACTACGCACGCGCGTTCCTGCGCACCGACCTGCTGGCCTGCCAGCTCTTCAGCGAGCCCGCCGCCGGATCCGATCTCGCCGCCCTGCGCACCCGCGCCCGGCAGGAAGGCGACGACTGGGTGGTCGACGGGCAGAAGGTGTGGACCTCGGGCGCCCAGTTCGCCGACTACGGTCTGCTGCTCGCCCGCACCGACCCGGACGTCGTCAAGCAGGCCGGCATCACCGCCTTCCTGGTCCCGATGGACGCGCCCGGTGTGGAGGTGCGTCCCATCCGTCAGATGAGTGGCGGCGCCTCCTTCAACGAGGTCTTCCTGACCGGCGTACGCGTCCCGGACCGGCTCCGGATAGGGCGCCCGGGCCAGGGCTGGGAGGTCGCCACCGCCACTCTTGCCCATGAGCGGACCGCCTCCGGCAGCGGCAACCGCCGCAAGGGCGGCACTTTTCCGGACGTCCTCGCCCTTGCCCGCTCCCTCGGCCGCACCGGGGACCCGCTGGTTCGCCAGCGCCTCGCCGACCTGTACATACGTACCGCCCTGAGAGCGGCCACCGTCGAGCGGGTCGCCAGGACGAGCGCCGCCGGCGGCCGGCCGGGCCCGGAGGCGTCGTTGACCAAACTCATGGCATCCGAGCTCATGACCCGCACGGGACAGGTCGCCGCCGAGCTGATGGGAGCACGGATCAGCGCCGACACCGGGGAACCGGGCACCTTCGCCTGGACCCAGCATCTCCTCGGTGCCCCCGGCTACCGGCTGGCCGGAGGCACCGACCAGATCCAGCGCAACCTGATCGGCGAGCGCGTGCTGAAGCTGCCGCCGGAGCCGCGGGCGGACCGGGCGCCCTTCTCGCAGCTGCCCGGTGACTGAGGGGCCGGTCCTGGTGCCTGCGGGACCGGGCCGCGTTCTGGCAATCACGAAGGTTCTGCCAATCACGAAGGAGTGACATCGATGGATCTGGGACTGACGGGCGCGAAGGCGCTGGTGACCGGGGCGAGCCGGGGGATCGGCCGGGCTGTGGCAGCCACCCTGGCGGCCGAGGGATGCTCGCTGGCGCTGTGCGCCCGCGGTGAGGAGGGGCTGGCCAAGGCCGCCGCCGAGCTGCGGGCCGAGGGGGCCACCGTGTTCGCGGAAGCGGTGGATGTCACCGACCCGGCGGCCCTCGCGGACTTCGTGGAGCGGTCCGCCGCCGAACTCGGCGGCCTGGACCTGCTGGTGTCCAACGTGTCGGCGGGCAACGTGAAGGGCCCCGAGTCGTGGGAGGCCAGCCTGCGCGGCGACCTGATCCCGTTCGCGGGACTCGTCGAGGCGGCCCTGCCGCACCTGGAGGCCTCCGACCGGGCCGCGGTCGTGGCCATCGGCACCACCAACGCCTCCGACACCGCGCGTCCGGCCGGAGCGAACTCCTACTCCGCGCTCAAGGCCGCCGTCGTCCAGCACGCCTCGGCCCTCGCGCACGCCCTCGCTCCGAAGGGCATCCGCGTCAACACCGTCTCGCCCGGCCCCATCGACTTCCCCGGCGGCGCCTGGGAGACCATCCGCACCAGCCGCCCCGAGGTCTACGAGGAGGTACTCGCCAAGCTGCCGATCGGCCGTTACGGCACCGCGGAGGACGTGGCCGCGGCAGTGGCCTTCCTGCTCGGGCGGAGCGGCTCCTTCTGCGTCGGGGTCAACCTCGTGGTGGACGGCGGGCTGCTCACCCGCGTCCAGTACTGAGCCGTGGCGGGCCCGGCGGGTCGCCTGGACGCCGTACTGGTCTGCGGCGGCCGATGGCACGACTTCGACCACGCGCGCCTGCGGCTGCTGGAACTGCTCGGTGAGCATCCGCGCGTGCGCACCACGGTGTACCAGGACTACGGCTGCGAGGCCGCCCTCGACGAGGCCGACCTGCTGGTCACCTACACCTGCGACGTCCGGCCCCGCCCGGCTCAGCGGGCCGCCCTGGCGCGGTTCGTCGAACGGGGCGGGCGCTGGCTCGCCCTGCACGGCACCAACGCGGTGATCGAGCCGTCGACGGGCGGCGGGCCGCGTGTGTTCACCACACCACGGCTCCTCGGCGAACTGGCGCAGGTGCTCGGCAGCCAGTTCCTGGCCCATCCGCCGATCGAGCCGTACCAGGTGCGGGTGACCCGGCCCGACCATCCGCTGGTCGCCGGGATCGGGCCGTTCACGGTCACCGACGAGCTGTACGTGTGCGAACTGCACGGGGAGCTGGACGTACTGCTGCACGCCGAGTACACGGGACCGTGCCGCGGTTTCGCCGAGGGCGACTCGGCGGCCCTGGACGACGCGCCCCGACCGGTGCTGTATCTCAAGCGGCACGGGGCAGGCGAGGTCTGCTACTTCACCCTCGGTCACTGCCGGGGGCGCTACGACGTGCAGGACCTCGGGGTGGACGACACGGGGCGCGTGGACCGGGGCCCCTGGCATACACCGGAGTTCCTGACGGTGCTGCGGCGGTGCGTCGAGCGGACGGTGGGTGCGTGGGGGCGGCGGACGGTTGAGCGCGGCCAGGCGGTTGAGCGCGGCGGGGGCGGCCGGAGGATTTCGCCCCCGCCGCCCCACCCGTTCCCGTCCCGGGGCTGCGCCCCCGGACCCCCGCTCCGGCCCTGAACGGGCCATGTCCTCACACGCCGGACGGGCTCAGTGGGCCGTGCGGCAGTACCACCGCGCGGCCGCCGATCTCCCCCGCGTGCAGACGCTCGTACGCCTCGGGCGCCTGCTCCAGCGTGAAGGTCTCGACGTGGGCGGACACGACACCCTGCCGCGCGAGGTCGAGGACCTCCATGAGTTCCGTCCGGCTGCCCCAGTAGGGGAAGGCGGCTGTCACCTCGAACGGCAGCCCGCCGCCGAACCCGACGGCCAGCGTGCCGCCGCCGAGGCCGACGACGGTGACATCGCCCTCCAGCGCCACCGACGCGGCGGCCACCGCCAGGGTCGCCTCGGCTCCCACGAAGTCCAGGACGACCTCCGCTCCCGTACCGCCGGTGAGTTCCCGCAGCCGCTCGGCCGCCTCGCCGTCGGAGAGCAGCACCTCATGGGCCCCGACCTCGCGTGCCAGCTCCAGCTTCGCCTCGCCCATGTCGAGGGCGACCACGCGGGCCGGCGTCAGGGCGCGCAACAGCTGCACGGCGAGGTGGCCCAGACCGCCCACGCCGATCACCACCGCCGTGCTGCCGGGGAGCAGCTTCGGCAGTGATCTGCGGATCGCGTGATACGGGGTCAGCCCGGCGTCGGTGAGCGGCGCGGCCTGGACGGGGTCGACCCCGTCCAGCGGAACCAGGTGGCGGGCCGAGTCCACCAGCATGTACTCCGCCAGGGCACCGGGCCGGCCGAGCCCCGGCGGCAGGATGCCGAGCCCGGCGGCGTACGCGCAGCAGTTCTCCTTGCCCTCGGCGCACTTGTGACAGCGCCCGCAGCCCCACGGCCCGTACACCGCCACCGCCTCGCCCTCCACCACGGCGGTGACTCCGGCGCCCACCGCCGCCACCGTCCCGACACCCTCGTGACCGAGTGTCATCGGCAGCGCGTAGGGGAACTGCTCCTCGGGCCAGCCCATCACCGCCAGGTCGGAGTGGCACAGCCCCGCCGCCGTCACCTTCAGCAGCACCTGGCCCGGCCCGGGTTCGGGCACCGGAACCTCTGCCACCTCGGGGGCGTGCCCCACCCGTCGGTACTGAACGGCTTTCATCGTCGGACCTCCTCGATGGTGGTTTCCGCCGGACGGGTCCCCGTCCGGCGGCGCAGCACGGCGGGCAGGGCGACCCTGCCACCGGTGAGGACCAGCGCCACGATGAGGACCGACCCGGTGAACAGGCTCGCGGCCCACTGCGCGCTGGTGGCGAGCCCGAGCCCGGTGATGCCGGTGCCGAGCAGCAGGACGGCGAGGACCGTGCCCCAGGCGTTGAAGCGGCCCGCCCGCAACTGCGTCGCCCCGACGAACGCGGCCGCGTACGCCGCCAGCAGATACGGGGTGCCCGCGGTGGGCGATCCGGAGCCGACCGAGGAGGCGAAGACGACCCCGGCGAAACCGGAGAGCAGCGCGGAGGCCACCAGGGTCAAAAAGCGCAGCCGGCCCGTGCGCACCCCCTGCAGCCGGGCGGCGTCCGCGTTGAAACCGGTCGCGTACAACCGGCGCCCGGTGGCGGTGTGTTCCAGCAGGAACCAGATGGCGACGGCGGCGAGCAGCAGGTACAGCACCGGCAGCGTGATACCGCCCGCGTCGAGCTGGGCGATGCTCGCGAAAGGCTCGGCGAGCAACTGCACACCGGTGATCGAGCTGTCATTGGTCACCATGGTGATCAGGGACTGGATCAGCGCTCCGGTGGCCAGGGTGGCGATGAACGAGTCGACGCGCAGGGCCACCACCACGATGCCGTTGACGACACCGATCAGCAGTGCGGCGGTCATCGCCAGGGCGATCGCCGTGCCGGGACCGAGCCCGGCGGAGACCATCAGATAGGCGGTCAGCACGCTGGTGAGCGACATGGTGTAGGCGACCGAGAGGTCGAAGACCCGTGCGGTCAGCGGCGGTACGACGCTGAGCGCCACCAGGCCCGCCACGGCGTTGCCGTTCAGTACCTGCTTGACCGTGATGGCGGTCGGGAACGTGTCCGGCGCCCATACGGAGAAGAGCACGACGATGACCAGCCACACGTACACGGCGCCGATGTTCCGGAACGACAGGGCGACCACCGCCCGTCGGACCGCTGTCCCCGGTGCGGACACCCTGGATCTCTCCGGTGCGGACGGCGGGAGCCCCGCCGTCCGGGTCGGGGTGGACGTCATGTCACTCGGTTCCTTACACCGCCACCGCCTCGCCCTCCACCACGGCGGTGACTCCGGCGCCCACCGCCGCCACCGTCCCGACACCCTCGTGACCGAGTGTCATCGGCAGCGCGTAGGGGAACTGCTCCTCGGGCCAGCCCATCACCGCCAGGTCGGAGTGGCACAGCCCCGCCGCCGTCACCTTCAGCAGCACCTGGCCCGGCCCGGGTTCGGGCACCGGAACCTCTGCCACCTCGGGGGCGTGCCCCACCCGTCGGTACTGAACGGCTTTCATCGTCGGACCTCCTCGATGGTGGTTTCCGCCGGACGGGTCCCCGTCCGGCGGCGCAGCACGGCGGGCAGGGCGACCCTGCCACCGGTGAGGACCAGCGCCACGATGAGGACCGACCCGGTGAACAGGCTCGCGGCCCACTGCGCGCTGGTGGCGAGCCCGAGCCCGGTGATGCCGGTGCCGAGCAGCAGGACGGCGAGGACCGTGCCCCAGGCGTTGAAGCGGCCCGCCCGCAACTGCGTCGCCCCGACGAACGCGGCCGCGTACGCCGCCAGCAGATACGGGGTGCCCGCGGTGGGCGATCCGGAGCCGACCGAGGAGGCGAAGACGACCCCGGCGAAACCGGAGAGCAGCGCGGAGGCCACCAGGGTCAAAAGCGCAGCCACCCGTGCGCACCCTGCAGCCGGGCGGCGTCCGCGTTGAAACCGGTCGCGTACAACCGGCGCCCGGTGGCGGTGTGTTCCAGCAGGAACCAGATGGCGACGGCGGCGAGCAGCAGGTACAGCACCGGCAGCGTGATACCGCCCGCGTCGAGCTGGGCGATGCTCGCGAAAGGCTCGGCGAGCAACTGCACACCGGTGATCGAGCTGTCATTGGTCACCATGGTGATCAGGGACTGGATCAGCGCTCCGGTGGCCAGGGTGGCGATGAACGAGTCGACGCGCAGGGCCACCACCACGATGCCGTTGACGACACCGATCAGCAGTGCGGCGGTCATCGCCAGGGCGATCGCCGTGCCGGGACCGAGCCCGGCGGAGACCATCAGATAGGCGGTCAGCACGCTGGTGAGCGACATGGTGTAGGCGACCGAGAGGTCGAAGACCCGTGCGGTCAGCGGCGGTACGACGCTGAGCGCCACCAGGCCCGCCACGGCGTTGCCGTTCAGTACCTGCTTGACCGTGATGGCGGTCGGGAACGTGTCCGGCGCCCATACGGAGAAGAGCACGACGATGACCAGCCACACGTACACGGCGCCGATGTTCCGGAACGACAGGGCGACCACCGCCCGTCGGACCGCTGTCCCCGGTGCGGACACCCTGGATCTCTCCGGTGCGGACGGCGGGAGCCCCGCCGTCCGGGTCGGGGTGGACGTCATGTCACTCGGTTCCTTCCATGGCGTGCACGAGCGCGGACTCGGTGATGTCCCGGCCGCTGATCTCCCGCGCGATCCGGCCGTCCCGCACCACCAGGACACGGGTGCACAGCGCGAGCAGGTCCTGGGTGTCGGTGGAGGACACGATGACGCCCATGCCCTCGTCGGCCTGCCGCTCTATCAGGTCGTACAGCTGCAGACGGGTGGCGATGTCCACGCCCGCCGTGGGTTCGCACAGCGCCAGCACCGGCGGGCGCTGTGCCAGGCAGCGGGCCATCACGACCTTCTGCTGGTTGCCGCCGCTCAGCGTGATGATCCGCGCCCCGCGGCCTGCCGTCCGGACACCGACCCGCCGGATCCACTCCTCCACCAGGGCGGACTCGCGGCGTCGGCGCAGCCGGCCGGAACGGGCGCGCAACCGGCCCAGGAGCGGCAGGGTGAGGTTCTCGCCGACCGAGAAGTCGCCGATCACGCCCTCGCCCGCCCGGTCCGCGGGAACCAGGGGAAGGCCCAGACCGTCGGCGTCGCGCGCCCGGGTCCACCGCTCGGAGCGCCGGGGCAGCCGCAGCCTGCCGCTCACCCGCCCGGGATGGGCCCCGCACACCGCGTACGGCACGATCTCGTGGCCGGAGCCGGCCAGGCCCGTGATGCCCAGCCGCTCGCCGCCGGCCAGGTCGAAGCCGACGCCCCGCAGGGGCCCGGCCCACAGGTCCCTGACCTCCAGCACCGGGTCGGCGCGGCTCGAAGGGGGCGGGGGACGGTGGTCGGTCTCCATCTCCTCGCCCGCCATCAGCTCCGCCAGCGCACGCGGGGTGAGCCCGGTGACCGGGCGGGTGGCGATCCGGCGTCCGCCGCGGATCACGGTGACCCGGTCGGCCAGCGCGAAGATCTCGTCCATCCGGTGCGAGACGTACAGGACGCCGGCGCCCGCGTCGCGGACCTCCCGCACGATGTCGAACAGGCGGGCCACCTCGCCGGGCGGCAGCACGGCGGTCGGCTCGTCGAGGACCAGGACACCGCGCCGGCCCTCCCAGCCCTGCAACGCGGCGGCGATGGCCACCACCGTGCGCTGGACCGGGGTCGCCGTCGCCAGCGGCCGGCGCACGTCGATACCGAGGCCGAACCGTTCCACGAGGGCACGTGTGCGCCGCTCCATCTCCGGCCAGCGGATGTTGCCGAGGGCGGTGCGGGCGAAGCCGTGCCGGAGCGCGAGGTTGTCGATGGCGCTCAACTCGCCCACCAGCCCCAGCTCCTGGTGGACGAAGCGGAGCCGGTCGTGCCGGGATGCCGAGACCTGGCCGAGGTCGAAGGGCTCACCGTCGAGTTCGGCCACGGCGCCGGGCTCCGCGTGGTGGTAGCCGGCGAGGATCTTGATGAGGGTGGACTTGCCGGAGCCGTTGGGCCCGATCAGGGCGTGGATCTCGCCCGGCGAGACCTCCAGGTCGACGTCCTGGAGTGCCTGGGTGCCGCCGAATCTCTTCGACAGGGCGGCCACCCGGAGCACCGGGCCGGTCAACTCAGCCCCCACAGCGCCTTGAACTGCGCCTGGTAGTCCTCGACGATGGGGAAGTCGCCGTCGGCCGAGGGCAGGTTGTCCTTGGTGACGAGCATGTTGGGCAGTGCGGCCTGCTGGTCCACGTCCATGGGCTGGCCCGTGAAGTGACGTGCCAGCGCGTCGGCCTGGAGCCAGGCCGTCTCGTGGGAGTTGAGCGCCATCGCGCCGTCGGTGAGACCGCTCTGGATGTACTGGTAGTTCTGCGCGTCACCGACGTTGACGACGATGTGCTTGCCCGTGATCCCGGCGGTCTTCAGCGCGGTCGGCACACCCACGTTCAGAAGGCCCAGGGAGAACACGACGTGGGTCACCTTCGGGTGCGACCGGAGGTACGACACCACGCGGTCCGGCATGTCCTTGCCCACGGCGGTGATCGGCACATCGACGTTGTCCAACCCGCAACCGTCGCACCACTTCTTGTACTTGGCGGCGAAGGAGTCCTTGACGGGCTTCAGGATCGTGTACGCCGGAAGGTCGAAGTAGACGGTGTTCGCCTCGGCGTCACTGTTCGACACCACCCAGGAGGCGAGCATCTCGCCCTGGACGCCGACGTCGTCCGGCCCGTTCTTGAGCAGGGAGATGCCGTCCCCCAGCAGGTCGTCGGCGTTCGACTGGACGACGGGGATCTCGGCGGCCTTCAGCCGGGCCAGCTGCTTGGCGTAGACGGCGCGGGGGAAACCGGAGGCGACGACGGCGTCCGGCTTGTCGCGCAGGGCCTGTTCGTAGGCGGCCTGGACGGACTCCGGGGTGCCCTGGGTGGCGATCTGCTTCACCTCCCAGCCGAGTTCCTCGGCGGCCTCGGTGAAGAAGTCGGCGAGGTCCTTGCAGGACTGGACGCCGCAGAGAATGAAGTCGATCTTCTTGCCCTTGGGGATCTTCTTGCCGACGGGCTGGGTCACGGAGATCGCGGTCGGGCGCTCGGAGTACTTCGCCAGGGCCTCGCGGGCCGCCGTCAGGCCGGGCGAGTCCGGCGCGGCCGCCTGCGTGGAGTCGGCGGCGGGTGTGCTGCCGCCGCCGCACGCCGCCAGGGCGAGCAGTGAGGCGGCGCAGAGGCTTGCGGTGGAGGCGCGGCGGACCGCGCGACGGGGTCTGGAACTCATCGTCGAGTACTCCCGAGAGATGTCGCCTGCGCTGCCGCGACCCACGTCGCTCCCGCGTACGCGGCGGTCGGGCTCCGGTCAGGCGGATCGATTCTGTGTCGCCCCGGGGCGAGGACGCCGCGGCGCTGGGGCCGGGACGGCAAGGGCCGTCCAGCAACGGAGAAACTTTTGAGGTACTACAGCCTCAAGTGGGTCGGAGTGTGACATGTCCCAGCGGCCTTGGGGAGAGGGCCGCCCTAAGAAATTCCGGTACCAGCGGTGAATGTCGTGGTGGGCGAGGAAATCGTAAGAGTCCGTCCCTCGGTACGAGTGTTGCTCCACGCCGTCACCCGTAACTACACTCACTCTAAAGTTTCTGCCGGAGGAGAGATGATGGACGAAACATCGGAGCTGGGCACCGCGCGGTGCCCCGGGCCCAGCGTCCAGGACTACCTCGACCAGGACAGCCGCCCCGTTCCCCCCGCCCTCAGGTTCGAGCGGAACGACCACCTCGGCAGCGAGGACATCGACACCGCCCGCTTCACCTCCCGCGCATGGGCCGAGCGGGAGATGCGGCAGGTCTGGCGGCGCGTGTGGCAGTTCGCCTGCCTGGAGAGCGAGATTCCCGAGGTCGGCGACCACGAGGTCTACGAGATCGGCGACGACTCGCTCATCGTCGTCCGCACGGCGCCCGAGGAGATCCGCGCCTTCGTCAACGTCTGCCTGCACCGCGGACGCAAACTGCGCACCGCGGGCGGCAACGTCGGCGAGTTCCGCTGCTCGTTCCACGGCTTCACCTGGAACCTCGACGGCACGATGCGGACCCCGCCGTGCGCCTGGGACTTCCCGCACGTCAGCCCGGAGAAGTTCGCCCTCCCGGAGGCCCGGGTGGCCACCTGGCGCGGCTTCGTCTTCATCAACATGGACCCCTGCGCCGAGTCCTTCGACAGCTACCGCGGCACCTTCGACGACTACTACATCTGGCCCCTGGAGAACCGCTACAAGTCGCTGCACATCGGCAAGGTGCTGCCCTGCAACTGGAAGGTCGCCCAGGACGCGTTCATCGAGTCCTTCCATGTGATCGCCACCCACCCGCAGATGCTGCCGTGGCTCGCCGACGCCAACTCGCAGTACGACGTCATGGCGGACCAGCCGAACTGGAGCCGGATGATCAACATCCAGGGCGCGCCCAGCCCGCACGTGGCGGACTCCGTCACGGAGGAGGACGTCCTGGAGACCTTCTACGACTCCCGCGCGTTCTACTCCGCCGCCCAGGGCCGTGACCTGGTGCGGCAGGAGGGCGACGAACTGCCGGCGATCCCGCCCGGCGGCACCGCCCGCAAGGTCCTCGCCGAACGGATGCGCGCCCAACTGGCGGCCACCTCGCGGCAGGACTTCTCGAACACCCCCGACACCGAACTGCTGGACGCCATCAACTACTTGCTGTTCCCCAACTTCAACCCCTGGGGCGGCGCCAAGTCGAACATCATCTACCGGTTCCGGCCCAACGGCCTCGACCCCGACTCCTGCACCGCCGAGATCATCTTCATGTCGTCCCCGAAACAGCCCGGCGAGCTGCCGCCACCGGCGAAGATCCGCTGGGTGCCGGAGGACATGCTCTTCGCCGACATCCCCGAACTCGGCGTGCTCGGCCCCGTCTTCGACCAGGACTGCGAGAACCTGCCCTACGTCCAGCAGGGCCTGAAGGCCATGCGCAAGCCGGGCATCACCCTGTCCAACTACCAGGAGAGCCGCATCCGCCACTTCAACCGGACCCTCGACCGGTGGATGGAGAAGTGACCCACCGGGTGTCGGTCAGACCCTCCGGCGTCGAGCTCGAAGTCCTCGACGGCGAGGACCTGTTCACCGCCGCCCGGCGCCTCGGCTACCGCTGGCCCACCGTCTGCGGCGGCAAGGGGACCTGCCGCCTCTGTTTCGTCCGGGTCGACGAGGGCGCCGAGAACTGTTCCCCCGTGGGCCCGCTGGAGCGCGAGGGCATCGAGTCCCTGCGCCGGCCGGTGGACGGCTCGACCAGACTCGCCTGCCGGCTCCTGGTCGAGGGGCCGGTGACCGTGACCAAGAGCGGCGTGCGCCGCCGAGTGCAGGAGTGAGGCCCTCATGTCCAAGCAAGTGATCCACCCACTCACCGGGCATGTGTACCGGCTCACCGAGGACGGGCTGGTCGAGGTGACCGACCCCCGGACGGGGGCACAGGGAGTCTTCGACTTCCAGGCCCGGTGGCAGTCGGGCGAACTGCGCCACGCCGACCTCCAGATGGCCGGCTGGGTCGGCCGTCTCGCCCAGCGGCGCACACCGCCGCAGCCCGAGGCCTGACCCGTGACGCCCCGCACCACCCGGGTGGTCTGCCTGGTGCGCCGACCGGTCGGTGAGCCGCTTCCCGGTGACTTCGCCGTCGAGGAACGCCCGCTGCCGCCCCTGGAGGAGGGACAGCTGCTCGTGCGCAACCTCTACATGAGCGTCGACCCGTCCATGCGCGGCCGCCTGGAGAGCACCGAGAAGCACTACACGCACAACTTCACCCCGGGCGCCCCGCTCGACGGCCGTGCCCTCGGCGTCGTGGAGGAGAGCCGCTGCGCCTCCGTGCCGCCCGGCACCTACGTACGCCACCAGCTCGGCTGGCGGGAGCGGGCGGTGCTCGACGCGAGGGCCGTGGACGGCGCCGGCCGCATCGACCCGGAACTCGCCCCGCTGCCCACCTGGTTGGGCCTGCTCGGCCAGACCGGCTTCACCGCGTACGTCGGCCTGACCCGGATCGCGCGGCTGCGTCCGGGCGACACCGTCCTCGTGTCGGCGGCGGCCGGCGCGGTCGGCACCGCCGCGGGTCAGTTCGCGCGCCTGCTGGGCGCGGACCGCGTCATCGGGACCGCCGGAGGACCGGACAAGTGCGCCCTGCTGGTGAAGGAGTTCGGCTACGACGCGGCCGCGGACTACCGTGCCGAGCCGGTGCGCGACGCACTGGCCCGGCTGGCGCCCGACGGCATCGACGTCTACTTCGACAACGTCGGCGGCGAACAGCTCGCCGCCGCGCTGCACGCCCTGCGCACCGGCGGCCGGGTCGCGCTGTGCGGCATGATGTCGCAGTTCGGCGGCGACCGGCTGTCCGCGGACATCAACCAGCTGATCCAGGCGGTCCTCAAGCGGCTGACCCTGCGCGGTTTCATCGTCCGCGACCACGACGACCTGCGGCCGGAGTTCGAGCGGCGGGTCGCGGGCTGGCTCGCCGAGGGCCGGATCACCGCGCGCGAGACGGTCGTGGACGGCCTGGAGAACGCCCCGGGGGCGCTGCTGTCCCTGCTGGACGGTGGCAACGTCGGCAAGATGCTGGTACGGCTGGGGGACTGACCGGACAGGACAACGGCGCCCCCGGAAGGGGGCGCCGTTCAGTGCGTCGGGCCGTTCAGCGCATCGGGCGGGTCTCGGCGACCGTGTGGGCCTCCAACGAGACCCCCACCCGGGTCAGTCCGGCCGAGGCGGCCCTGAACTCCTTGATGTGCGCGGTGCCGAAGTGGGCGTCGAGGGCCTGTTGCGAGACCCACCGCTCGTACACCCGGATGCGCCGCTCGTCGGCGGGGTCCGCCGTCATGGCGTAGTCGAGACAGCCCGGCTCCTCCTCGCGGGTCCGCCGGCCCAGTGCGACGAGATGCCGCAGCATCTCGTCGCGGTCGCCGGGCTCGTAGTCCATCCAGCCGGCGACGATGATCTCCTCGGCCACGGGCCGTCTCCTTTCGCGGTCGTGCCCGCGGGCCCGTCGCGTCCGCAGGGCGGAGGCGACGGGCCCGCGGAGTGATCAGCTGCCGGGCGAGGCGGGGACACCGTCCACGGTGACCGTGCCGCGGTCGCCGTCGACCGTGACGACCATGCCGTCCCGCAGCTTCCGCGTCCCGCCCTCCACGGAGATCACCGCCGGGATGCCCAGCTCACGGCAGACCACCACGGCGTGGCTGTTGAGCGCGCCCACGTCCACGACGGCCGCCCCGGCGACCAGGAACAGCGGGGTCCAGGCCGCGTCCGTGATCGGTGCGACCAGCACCTCGCCGGGCTCCAGCGCCTCGCACGAGGCCGGGTCGGTGACCACCCGCACCGTTCCGGTGTAGGTGCCGTGGCTGCCGCCCACACCCCCGAGGACATCGCCCTCGACGGCCGCCGGGGTGCGCTCCTCGGCGCGGCGCGCCCAGGTGTCGATCTCGGTCTGCGCGTCGTCGGCGACGAAGAACGGCGGTTCCAGCTCGTGCAGGCCCGCGTACTCCTCCAGCCGGCGCGCGATCACGGGGCCGAAGGACTCGGGGGCGGCGACGTAGTCGTCGAGTTCGGTGTCCAGCAGCATCATCACGTCCTCGGGCCGGGCGAAGAGCCCCGCTTCGACGCCGCGGCGACCGAGCTCCCGTACGGTCATGCGGATCTCGTTGACGACGGTGACGCAGTTCGCCTTGGTCCGCTCGCGGGCCGGGATCCACACCTGGGAGGCGTGCATGCCGGCGTCGAACATGGGCCGCGCGTCCTCGGGCAGCGCGGTCCGGATCTCCCGCGCCGTCCTCTCCCGCCCCTCGGACAGACGCTTGCGGCGGGCGGCCGGGGAGTCGTCGTCGGGGCTGTGCCGGATCCGGTCGACCAGGGCCAGCACCTGCACGGGCGCCGCCTCCCAGGACAGCGCGTGGATGTCCCACTCGTTGGGGCCCCGGTCGCCGGACTCGGCCAGGAACTCCTCGAAGGCGTCACGGAACGCCTTCACGTCGCCGGTCGCCCCGTCGAGCGCCTGCTCCACCGCGGCCGGTCCCCGGTCGAACAGCGCGCTCAGCTCGGCAGAGGCCGCCACCTGACGCGAGAGGGTCCACAGCCCGGTCGAGGGCGAGGCGGAGTCGACGTCGCCGAGACCACCGATCAGGTCGAGCATGGCGCCGGGACGGTCCACGCTCGCGCACAGCGGGCCGAGGATCGCCGGTCCGACGGACGCCGGCAGCGACGACTCGACGTGCCGCTGGAACGTCGTCTCCACCTCGTCCAGCAACGACCGTGCGTGCGCCACCAGTTCGGCGTCGGACAGTCGCGTCGGATCGGGTCGCGAGCGACGCAGGGCGCGCAGCCGTTCCCGGTCGGCGTCGGCCTCGGGGAACCCGGCCTGGCCGAGCATCCGCTGCAGCGTCGCGCCCGCCTTGGCGGTCAGCTCCTCGTCCCGGTCGTCCGGGTGCGGCACGTACACCGGCGTGTCGGAGCGCTGACCGACGAAGGCCGTGTCGATCTGGTCCGCCGTCTGTCCCATGCGGATGCCGAACAGCCGCATGTGGGACAGGTTGAGGTAGAAGTGGCCGCCGAACATGCCGACGAACGGCGGGCGGTCACCGGTGACCTCCTCCTCGCGGTAGATGCCGAACCCGACGAAACCGCGGCGCCAGCCCTGCAGGCCGCGCCCCCAGACGAGGGTCCAGCCCAGGGGGCTCGCGGGGTCCGGCAGCGTCTCGCCGGCGTTGGCCCGGGTGTAGTGCGGCAGCCGCTCACTGCGCTGCCAGTCCGTGATCCAGCTCTTCATCGCCGAGGTCTCCCGCTGTCCGTACCCGCGCCTGTCCCTGTCCGTCCCGCGCTCACCACTGCGCCGTTCCGCCGTCGACGCTGATCAGCGTGCCGGTGATACCCGCCCCGGCCTCGCCGGCGAGCAGCGAGGCGACGGCCGCGATCTGCTCCACGGTGGTGATCTGCTTGGTGGCCGCGTGCTCGGCGAAGCGGTTCAGCCAGACCTCGTAGGTGATGCCCTCGGCCTCCGCCGCGGCCGGGCCGGCGGCCCGCATGAGGTCGGTGTCGACGGCGCCGGGGCAGATGGCGTTGCAGGTGATGCCCTGGGTGCCGTATTCGAAGGCCGTCGCCTTGGTCAGTCCGTGGATGGCGTGCTTGTTGGTGATGTAGTGGCTGATCGCGGGCTTGTTGGCCTGCTTGCCCTCGACCGACGAGATGTTGATGATCCGGCCCCAGCCGCCCGCCAGCATCTTCGGCAGGGCGCGGCGGGTGCCGTAGAAGTAGGCGTTGAGGTTCAGGTTGAGGGCGTCGTGCCAGGCCTCGTCGCTGAGCTGGTGGACCGGGGCGAAGCCCGAGGTGCCGCCGGCGTTGTTGACCCAGATGTCGAGTCTGCCGAAGCGCTCCGCGGCGAAGTCGGCGAGGGCCTCGATGTCCTCCTGGCTATTGGCGTCGCAGGGGTGGAAGACGGCCCGGTCCCCGGCGGCCATCTCCTCCAGGGCCTGCTTGCCCTTGAGCTCGCTGCGGCCGCTGACGACGACCGTCGCGCCGTCGGCCAGGAACCGTTCGGCGATGGCGCGGCCGATGCTGCGCGTGCTGCCCGTGATCACCGCGACACGTCCGTCGAGGCTGCCCGTAGCCACCATGGTGTTCTCCCGCGAGTGTTGTTGGTTCGTCACCTGGTGGCTCTTGAGGCTGCTGTGGCCCCTGTGTCCAGGTGTCGGTGAATGGTGCGGTGGAAGTGCTGGAGTCCGGGCTCGTTGCGTCCGAAGACGAAATCGGTCCCGTCGAGGGCCTTGAGCCCCTGCTGGACTCCGTAGGTGGTCGCGTAGTCCTCGTCGCGGACCACCTCGTGGAACCACGCGCCGAACCGGTCGGCGGCCTGGCGTTCCTCCTCGGTGACCGCCGGTTCCCGCAGCAGGATGATCTGCTGGGTCACCGACTCGGTCGCCGTGCGGGGGAGCACCAGGGATACTGCGATCTTCTGGCGCCAGCCGCCGGCGATGGCGAGGCCCGGGAAGAGCCAGTAGATGGGTCCGACGCATTCCCCGGGGTCACGCCGGTCCGGCGGCAGCTCGACCGCCTGCGCGATGGGGCGCAGGGCCGGTGCGATGCGCTGGTGGGGGCCCCAGGTGTCGTGGGCCATCATGTTCGAGAGGTTCGTCTCGAACACCGTCTTGGGGTGCAGCGAGGCGAAGTGGTACGTCTCCAGGTACCCGTCGAGCGTGACCTTCCAGTTGGGGCTGGTCAGCTCGGAGGTGGAGTAGTGGTGGCACTCCGCCAGCCTGAGGCCCTCCAGCAGTGGCCGGAGATCGCCCAGCCAGGCGTCCAGGTCGGGTTCGGCCGCCGGGTCCAGCGAGACGAAGACGATGCCCGCGTGTTCCCCGGCCGGGAGCCGGACCAGGCTGCGGCCTTCGCGCGGAACCTCGCCGAAGGTCTTCTCGGCGTACACGCCCCGCAGTTCCCCGGCCAGATCGTACGACCAGGAGTGGTAGGGGCAGGTGAGCCGCCTGGACACTCCGCAGCCGGGTTCGAGGAGTTTGGCGCCCCGGTGCCGGCAGGCGTTGATCATCGCGTGCACCGTGCCCTGCCGGTCCCGTGTGATCAGCACGGGGATGCCGAGCACGTCGATCGCCTTGTACGTGTTCGGCCCCGGAAGCTCGCAGGACATGGCGAGCGGCAGCGGGACGCTGCGGTGGACGGCGTCCATCTCGCGCTGCCAGCGGTCGGCGTCGAGGTAGTTGGCCACGGGCTCCGTCCACTGGCCGTCCGTCTCGTGCGTCGTGTTGCCGCGGTAGTGCGCCATCACACGCTCGACGAGTTCGGCCGCTTCCCGCCGCATCGCCACGGATGCGGCGTCGGTGGACCGGTCCTGGCTGATCCACGACGCGTATTCGGGGGCCGAGGGGGAGGCGGGAGCCGCCGAGGCCGTGGCCGAGGCCCGCGACCCGCGGTCGGTGTCTGTCTCCCGTATCTCCGGCGAACTGGTCTGGACCACGATGTCCTCACAATCCTCCCAGCCGTGAGCCGGTGGCCGGCTTCGGAGTGCGACAGCTGGGCTGTGTCCGAAACGACAACAGGACTTAGTGTGCTCTGTCAATAGAAAGTGGCGAAGTGGCCGCTCGGTGGACCGTGGGGGTGGGTGCGATGGTCATGACCCTGCCGTTCGAGGTGGGCGTGGTGGTGCGGGACCTGGAGCTGATGGAGCGCTTCTACGGCGAGGTGTTCGGCTGTCGGGCCGAGCGCCGCTCCCGTGTGCCGGAGTCCGTCGGGGTCCCGGCCGGGCTCGGCGGCGAGCTGGCTGTCGTCTGGCTGCGGGTGCCCTCCGGGGGGTGCGTCAAGTTGATCCTTCCCCGGTCGGCGCCGGTCTCGGCCGGTGCGGAGGTGCTGCCGGCCGGGCGTCTGGGGCTGTCGTACCTGACCTTCCATCTCGACGACATGGACGCCGTGGTGGCGGCTCTGCCGGTCGCGGGTGCCAGGCCGCTGTCGGACCCTGTCGTCGTCCGGGCGCGGGGTCGGCGGATCAGCTTCTGGGCGGATCCGGAGGGCAACGTCGTGGAGGTGGTGGACGAGCGGGCCGACATCGCGGGGCAGGGCCATAGTAATTAGAGAAGGTGTTCAGTAAGGTGCCCCGTGCTGGTTACTGTAGACCGGCATAAGTAAGTCCGATTGCTTGGCAACCTCCCTCGGGCGAAGGGGCGGACGATGGCTCAACGAGCATCAACGGCATCGAAGAAATCCACGCAGGTCAGCGCGCAGGTGATCAAGGATCTGCACGAACGCATGGTGCGCATCAGGCTCTTCGAGACCGAGGCGGGAAAGCTCATGGAAGCGGGCAAGCTGCCCGGTTTCCTGCACCTGTATGTCGGCCAGGAGGCCGTGGCGGCCGGCGTGATGGCGGCCCTGCGCGACGACGACCAGATCACCTCCACCCACCGGGGCCACGGGCACGCCGTGGCCAAGGGCGTCGGATTCCGCGAGATGTACGCCGAGCTGTACGGCCGGGTCACCGGCGCGTGCCTCGGCCGCGGCGGGAGCATGCACATCAACGACCTCGCCCGCGGCATGCTCGGCGCCAACGGCATCGTCGGGGCGGGCGTCCCGATCGCCGTGGGCGCCGCCTTCGCCGCCCGGTACAAGGGCGAGGACAGCGTCGCCGTCACCTTCTTCGGCGACGGAGCCACCAACATCGGCGCCTTCCACGAGGGCGCCAACATGGCCGCGATCCTCGGCCTGCCCGTGGTCTTCGTCTGCGAGAACAACGGTTACGCGGAATTCACCCCCCAGTCCGGGCACATGCTCCTCACCGACGTCGCCGACCGGGCCGCCGCCTACGGCATCCCCAGCGTGATCGTCGACGGCATGGACGCGGTCGCCGTGCACCGCGCCGCGACCGAGGCCGTCGCACGGGCCCGGGCCGGCGAGGGCCCGATGATGATCGAGGCCAAGACCTACCGCTACTTCGACCACCAGGGCGTCAAGGGCCTGCGTCATCCCTACCGCTCGGACGAGGAGGTCGCCGAGTGGAAGGCCCGCGACCCCATCGACCTCATCGAGGCCCGGGCCGTCGCCGACGGCACCGCGACGCGAGCGGAGCTGGACGACGTACGGCGGCGCACGCGTGAGGAGATCGCCGAGGCCATCGCGTACGCCGAGGCGAGCCCGCTGCCCGACCCCGCCGACCTGCTGCTCAACGTCTACTCGGGATGACCGCCATGACCACCACCGAAGCACCGGCCCCCGCCACGCGGAAACTCACCTACGTCAAGGCCTTCAACGAAGGTCTCGCACAGGCCATGCGCGAGGACGACAACGTCTTCGTCGCCGGCGAGGACGTGGCCGGATACGGCGGAGTCTTCCGCATGTTCGACAACCTGCTCGACGAGTTCGGCCCCCGCCGCATGATCGACACCCCCATCTCCGAAGCCGCCCTGGTCGGCCTCGGCGTAGGAGCCGCCGCCCGGGGGCTGCGCCCCGTCGTCGACCTGATGTTCATGGACTTCATCGGTGTCTGCCTCGACCAGATCGTCAACCAGGCGGCCAAGATGAAGTACATGTTCGGCGGCGCGCCGTCCGTACCGCTCACCATCACCACCGCCTCCGGGGCGGGCCTCGGCGCCGCGGCCCAGCACAGCCAGAGCCTGGAGGCCTGGCTCGCCCACGTGCCCGGCCTCAAGGTGGTGATGCCGTGCGACGCGTACACCGCCAAGGGCCTCACCGTCTCGGCCATCCGGGACGACAACCCGGTCGTCGTCATGCTCAACAAGGTCCTGCTCGGCAGCACGAGCGAGGTGCCCGAGGAGATCTACGGCATCCCGCTGGGCCGGGCGCACACCGCGCGGCAGGGCTCCGACGTCACCGTGATCGCTCTCGGCCGCATGGTGGGCGAGGCCCTCGCGGCCGCCGACGAACTCGCCACCGAGGGCGTGGAGATCGAAGTGATCGACCCCCGCACCGTGCAGCCGCTGGACACCGAGACGATGTTCGCCTCCGTCCGCCGCACCAACCGCGTCCTGGTGGTCCATGAGGCCGTCACTTTCGGCGGCCTCGGTGCGGAGATCGCCGCCCAGATCCAGGACGTGGTCTTCGACCACTTGGACGCGCCGGTCCTGCGCATCGGAGCCCCCTTCTCCCCGGTGCCCTTCTCGCCGGTCCTGGAGAAGGCGTACGTGCCCGATCGCGCCCGCATCGCCCAGGGCTGCCGGCGCCTCCTCGAAAGGTCGTGACCGACGTGGCGGTCGAGGTTCTGCTCCCGAAGATCGGCCTGACCATGCAGGAGGGCACGATCGACGAATGGCTGGTGCCCGCCGGCACGGCCGTCGCGGAGGGCGAGGCGCTGCTGCGGCTGGCCACCGACAAGGTCGACGTGGACGTCGAGGCGGAAGCCGGGGGACTGTTCCACCCGGTGGTCCCGGCGGGCGCCACCGTCCCGGCCGGGGCCCTCATCGGCTGGCTGCTGGCCGAGGGCGAGCAGCCACCGGACCCGGCGGGTGCGCCGATGCCCGCCGGGTCCGGGACCGGCTCGGAGCCGGCCGCCGTGGCCGCTCCCGCTGCCGGACCCGCTGCCGTGTCGCCCTCCACCGACGGTGCCGGTGACCGGCTGCCGGCCTCGCCGAACGCCCGGCGGATCGCCGCGGCCGCCGGCGTCGACCTCTCCGCCGTACGCGGCACCGGGCCGGGCGGCCGGATCGTGTCCGAGGACGTGGAGGACCTCCTCGCCGCCCTCCCCGGCGACGACCTCGTCACCCCGGCCCCGGCGGACGGCATCGCCTCCTCGCCGCTGGTCCGCAAGCTGGCGAAGGAGCGGGGCATCGACCTCTGCGACGTCAGCGGCACCGGGCCCGGCGGCCGGGTACGCCGAGCCGACCTCGACGCCGTCGCCCCGCCGCCCCGCCGCCGGGACGCGGCTCCCCGCCCCGGCGACGTCCTCCCACTCACCGGAATGCGCGGCACCATCGCCCGCAGGATGCACGCCAGCCTCCAGGAGATGGCACAACTGACGCACGGCTACGAGGTGCGGATGGACGCCGTGGTGTCCCTGCGGGACCAGCTCAAGCAGGAGTGGACCGACAGCGAACCGCCGGTGCCCAGCGTCAACGACTTCCTGCTGAAGGCCGCCGCCCTCGCCCTGCGCGAGCACCCGCTGCTCAACGCGACGGTGCGGGAGGACGGCGTCCATCTGCTCGACGGCATCCACCTGGGCTTCGCCGTGGCCGTCCCGGGCGGCCTGATGGTCCCCGTGATCGAGGACGCGGTGACGCTGCCGCTGCCCGAGATCGCCCGCCGGTCGAGATCCCTGGCCCAGGCCGCGCGCGAGGGCCGGATCTCTCCCGCACAACTGGAAGGAGCCACCTTCACCGTCACCTCGCTCGGCGGATACGGCGTCGACTTCTTCACCCCCGTGATCAACCCCGGCAATGTCGCGATCCTCGGGGTCGGCAGACTCAGGGACGGCGTCGAGTGGGCGGACGACCGGCCCCTGCGGACACGGGTGCTCACCCTGAGCCTGACCTTCGACCACCGTGCCGTCGACGGGGCACCCGCCGCCGAGTACCTGCGCACGGTCGGTGAGTTGCTGCGCAGGCCCCTGCGCCTGCTGGTGTGATCCGAGGCCGAGAGGCCGCCTAGGGGGTGTTTCGAAAGTCCTGTGCGGTGCCCGCGGTGTCCGGTGCGTGCTCTCGGCGTGCCGGACGAAAGCCCTCGTACTGGACGTACTTGGGGTTTCGGCCGGTGCGGCGAGAGTGCGTGCCGGGCGCCGTGGGTGCTGTGCGGGACTTTCGAAACATCCCCTAGTAGGGCTCCGTTACGTCTGTCTGTCGGTCCTGTTTGGGGGAACGCTGAAGGTGTGGACGCACATGAAGTGAACCGGGCTCGGGCGACGTTGGCGTTATTCGTGGCTGACGTGTTCGCGTCGGTGCCGCGTAAGGATCAGCGGGCGAAGGGCGACTGCTACCTGCGGGGATTGATGCTGGACGGACGGCGGAAGTCGATCCAGCCGATGGCGGAACGGCTGCCGGACGGCAACGAGCAGAACCTGCAGCAGTTCGTGAACCAGTCGACGTGGGATCCGGTGCCGGTGCGGCGGCGGATCGCCCAGCGGATGGTGCCGAGAATCGGCCCGGAGGCGTGGGCGGTCGATGACGTGTCGTTCCCCAAGGACGGGAAGATGTCGGTGGCGGTCGCGCGCCAGTACTGCGGGGCGCTGGGCAAGCGGGCCAACTGCCAGGTCGCGGTGAGTGTGCACGCGGTCTCCGACACGGCGTCCTGTCCGCTGCAGTGGCGGATGTTCGTGCCCGAGGAGTGGGCGGACGATGCGGTGCGGCGGCAGAAGACCGGGATACCGCAGGAGGTCGGGCACCGGGAGAAGTGGCGTCTGGCCCTGGACATCCTCGATGAGCTGGCCGGGTGGGGTCTGGTGCCGCCGGTGGTGGTGGCCGACGCCGGCTACGGGCAGAACGCCGACTTCCGCGACGGTCTGAGCGAGCGGGGCATCGGCTATGTCGTGGCGGTCCGTTCGGACGTGACGGTCCACCCGCACGACGTGCGGCCCACCGCCCCGGCCTGGTCCGGGAACGGTCGCAGGCCGCAGCCCCGCTACCGGGACAAGCCGTCCTCGGTGGCAGCGCTGGCTCAGGAGCACGGACGGCAGGCGTTCACCGAGGTGACCTGGCGTGAAGGCTCCCGCGGGCCGATGCACTCACGCTTTCTGGCGCTGCGGGTGCGGCCGGGGGTGAGGGCCCGCCGTCTGGCCCAAGCCGCCGCCACTGCCGAGCACGGCCACTGGGACGGTGTCCTGCCCGAGGTGACGCTGCTGGTCGAATGGCCCCAGGACGCCGAAGCACCCACCGACTACTGGCTGTCCAACCTGCCCGCCGACACACCGATCACCGAACTGGTCCGCCTGTCCAAGATCCGCTGGCGCATCGAGCACGATTACCGGGAACTCAAGCACGGCCTCGGCCTGGACCACTTCGAGGGCCGCTCCTGGAACGGCTGGCACCACCACGTCACCCTGGTCACCGCCGCCCACGCCTTCCTCACCGAACAGCGCCTGTCCCCAAAAGCCGATACAGCGGACTCACCCTCTACCAGATCCTCGACGCCATCCAGGACCTGCTGAACTGCTGGACCGGCACCTGCACCACCTGCCACCGCCCGCTGCCCAGAACATCCACCACCAGCCAGAACCCAAGAGCCAGAGCAACCTAACGGAGCCCTACTAGTAGTGCGTCGCTGCTTAGTTGTGGCGTGTCTGGTTGGGAGGCTGGTGTCTGGTGGGTTCCTCCTTCCCTTTTGCCGGACAGGACTGTCGTCATGGGTTCACAGAAGAAGCGGCCGGTCAGGTTGACACCGCAGGATCGTGAGGAGTTGGTCCGGGTGACCACCACGGGTGTTCGTGGGGCCTCGATGATCATGCGTGCGCGTGTACTGCTAGCACTGGACACCTCGGTGGGAGACGTGGATCCCAAGGCGGTGATCGCGGCCCGGCTCGGCGTCTCCGGTGAGACGTTACGGCTGGTCGCCAAGCGTTTCGCCGAGACCGGTGGCGATGTGCACGCCACGATCGCGCGGAAGAAGCGCGACCTCCCACCGGTGCCCTCGCCGGTGACCGGCGAGGTCGAAGCCCGGCTGATCGCGATGGCGTGCTCACAGCCACCCCAGGGCCATACCCGGTGGTCGCTGCGGCTGCTGGAGAAACATGTCGCGCTGGCCGAGGACATCCCCGATCTGGACCACTCCACCATCGGGCGGGTCTTAAAAAAACGGAACTGCGCCCTCACCTGAGAAAGTGCTGGACCATCCCACCCCGGGCGAACGCGGAGTTCGCGGCCCGGATGGAAGACGTGCTGGCCGTCTATGCCCGGCCCTACGACCCGGCACGTCCGGTGGTGTGCATGGACGAGAAGCCCTACCAGCTCCTCGGCGATGCCCGCGACCCGGCCCGCCCGCCCTGGTCACGACGCCCGCCAGGACAGCGAGTACATCCGCTGCGGCACGTCCTCGATCTTCGTGTGGGTCGAACCCTGCGCGGGTGGCGTCGCGTTCAGGCACTGTCCCGGCGGACCCGGATCGACTGGTGGCCAGGTCAAACAGTTACTGAGCGTGGACTACCCCGACGCCGAGACCGTGGTGCTGGTGATGGACAACCTCAACACCCACAACATCGCCTCGTTGTACGAGGCGTTCGAACCGAAGAGGCATTCGCCCTGGCCCAACGCCTCGAGATCCACCACACGCCCAAGCACGGGTCATGGCTCAACATCGCCGAGATCGAACTCTCCGCACTGACCCGGCAATGCCTCGACCGCCGGATCAGCGACCTCGACACCCTCAACACCGAACTCTCAGCCTGGCAGAACGCCACCAACACCGACCAGCGTCAGGTGAACTGGCAGTTCACCACCCACGACGCACGCATCAAACTGCGCCACCTCTATCCCAAAAACTAGCCGCGACAGTCTACTAGAAGTTCGATGAAGATCTTGGTGAGGGTTGTCCGGCCGCCAGGCCGGACAACCCCTGTGGTCATGTAGTGGCCGGTGCGATGTGCCAGGTGCCACTGGTGTGGGTGAGTCCGAGGTTGATCAGTCGGCGGAGGTTGAGGGCGGCGGCTCGGGTGTGGAGCCAGGTGTCGTTCTTGATGGTGCCGCGGTAGCGCAGGCGCCGGTTGCCGTGGTGGACGAGCCAGGCGACGGCGCGTTCGACCGGGGGGCCGCCAGCGGCGGTAGTCGGCCTGCCAGCCGGGGTCGGTGGCGGCCTGGCGGCGAGCGGCTGTCTGGAGGTTGTGGTGGGGCCGGATGGTCAGGATGCGTCCGGCCCTGGCTTTGGTGCACCGCTCGCGCAGGTGGCATCCGGCGCATAGGTCCCCGAAAGAGGCTTTGCGTTGGTGGTGCTGCCCGCCGGGGTCGGACAGGGCGACGGTGTGTCCGGCCGGGCAGGTCACGACGGCCGTTTCGGTGTCGATGGCGAAGTCGTCGAGGGAAGCCGCCGGGGACGGCAGGCCGCAGCAGGGGCGGGTTTGAGGAACAGCTGGTGCCCGGCCTCGTGGAGGGTCTGGCGGACATCGCCGGTGGAGTAGGCGGTGTCGCCGAAGACGTCCAGCGGGTTGTCCTCGTCGGCAAGCAGGTCCAGACCGACGGCGGCCTCGTGGTGTTCGGCTCCGGAGCCGGGCCGCAGGGCGACCGCGGTGTATAAGCCGGTCTCGGGCTCGATGGCCAGGTGGGCCTTGAAGCCGTCCTGCTGGTGGCTGCGCGTCTTGTGGACGTGCCGGGCTTCTGGATCGGTGGTGGAGACCATCCGGTTGGGGGCGGTGCCCCGGTGATGCGCCAGCGTCCGTCGCGGCCGTCGGAGTCCTCGGCGGGCTCGACGTCCTGGCCAACGACCAGGGCCAGAATGCCCACCGCGTTCGCGGCTTTCTCCGAGTTGCTGTTCGGGCAGGTGGCCCAGCAGCCGCAGCGCGTCTGTGACCAGGGCGTCGACCAGTTCGGCGCGGGCCTGCTCGTCGTTCCAGGCGATGCGGGGCTTGCCGGGGTCGGTGTAGTCGTGCGCGGTGCACTGGGCAGCGGCGACTGCGTCGGCGCCGGGGACCTCGCGGATCACCGCGCGGACGGCGGCGATGATCTGGGTGACGGTGTCCTGGGTGGCGACCGCGTCGTCCAGCACGGTGGAGTCCAGTGCCCGGCGGTGCTTGCCCTTGAGGACGCCGGTGGCTTTCACGACCTCGCGCGGCGTCGAAGATCCGGTTCGGGCGGGCGGAGCGGGACAGCCGGCGGCGAAGTAGGCCAGCAGCGACGGGTCGAATGCCATGTCGTGAAGTCCCAGGCCGCATGCGGCCTTCCAGCGCAGGTCGCACCGCAGTTCCTGGACCGTCTCGAAGTCCGACAGCCCGTGCAGGGCCTGCAAGGTGATCGCGGCGGCCAGGATTTGTGGCGGCATGCTCGGCCGTCCGTTCACCGACGGGTACATGTCCGCGAACATCTCAGCCGGGAACAACTCGCCGCGATGCTCGGCCAGGAACGCGAACACGCTCCCGGCCGGGATCAGATCCCGGCAGGTTTCCCCACGTCCGGCCCGACGGTCTCGCCGACCCACTCGCCCATCGCCACAAGACAGGTCTGGCTGCCGCTGACGCGGCAGGGCCAAAACAAAGATCTTCATGAGCCTTCTAGGCTTGTTCTTTCTTTCGGTCTCCAACGGTGTCTCGAACTGGGTCGCTCACCTGGGGTTCGCCGGACGTGGGGCGGCCTTCGTCTGATCTGTGCTCCGACCAAGGTGCGTGACCACGACGAAGGCCGTGAGGGTG
>NZ_JAJKLK010000032.1 GCF_020982545.1 Streptomyces sp. MNU76
GGCGTCGACTTCTTCACCCGTGATCAACCCGGCAATGTCGCGATCCTCGGGGTCGGCAGACTCAGGGACGGCGTCGAGGTGGGCGGACGACCGGCCCTGCGGACACGGGTGCTCACCTGAGCCTGACCTTCGACCACCGTGCCGTCGTCACGGGCGGGCACCGCGCCGCCGAGTACCTGCGCACGGTCGGTGAGGTTGCTGCAGGCCCTGCGCCTGCTGGTGTGATCCGGGCGGAGGCCGCCTGGGGTGTCGAAAGTCCTGTGCGGTGCCCGCGGTGTCCGGTGCGTGCTCTCGGCGTGCCGGACGAAAGCCCTCGTACTGGACGTACATTGGGGTTTCGGCCGGTGCGGCGAGAGCGATGCAGGCCGTGGTGTGCTTTCGAAACTCCGTGCGTCTGTCTGTCGGTCCTGTTTGGGGGAACGCTGAAGGTGTGGACGCACATGAAGTGAACCGGGCTCGGGCGACGTTGGCGTTATTCGTGGCTGACGTGTTCGCGTCGGTGCCGCGTAAGGATCAGCGGGCGAAGGGCGACTGCTACCTGCGGGGACTGATGCTGGACGGACGGCGGAAGTCGATCCAGCCGATGGCGGAACGGCTGCCGGACGGCAACGAGCAGAACCTGCAGCAGTTCGTGAACCAGTCGACGTGGGATCCGGTGCCGGTGCGGCGGCGGATCGCCCAGCGGATGGTGCCGAGAATCGGCCCGGAGGCGTGGGCGGTCGATGACGTGTCGTTCCCCAAGGACGGGAAGATGTCGGTGGCGGTCGCGCGCCAGTCCTGCGGGGCGCTGGGCAAGCGGGCCAACTGCCAGGTCGCGGTGAGTGTGCACGCGGTCTCCGACACCGCGTCCTGTCCGCTGCAGTGGCGGATGTTCGTGCCCGAGGAGTGGGCGGACGATGCGGTGCGGCGGCAGAAGACCGGGATACCGCAGGAGGTCGGGCACCGGGAGAAGTGGCGTCTGGCCCTGGACATCCTCGATGAGCTGGCCGGGTGGGGTCTGGTGCCGCCGGTGGTGGTGGCCGACGCCGGCTACGGGCAGAACGCCGACTTCCGCGACGGTCTGAGCGAGCGGGGCATCGGCTATGTCGTGGCGGTCCGTTCGGACGTGACGGTCCACCCGCACGACGTGCGGCCCACCGCCCCGGCCTGGTCCGGGAACGGTCGCAGGCCGCAGCCCCGCTACCGGGACAAGCCGTCCTCGGTGGCAGCGCTGGCTCAGGAGCACGGACGGCAGGCGTTCACCGAGGTGACCTGGCGTGAAGGCTCCCGCGGGCCGATGCACTCACGCTTTCTGGCGCTGCGGTGCGGCGGCCGGGGTGAGGGCCCGCCGTCTGGCCCAAGCCGCCGCCACTGCCGAGCACGCCACTGGGACGGTGTCCTGCCCGAGGTGACGCTGCTGGTCGAATGGCCCCAGGACGCCGAAGCACCCACCGACTACTGGCTGTCCAACCTGCCCGCCGACACACCGATCACCGAACTGGTCCGCCTGTCCAAGATCCGCTGGCGCATCGAGCACGATTACCGGGAACTCAAGCACGGCCTCGGCCTGGACCACTTCGAGGGCCGCTCCTGGAACGGCTGGCACCACCACGTCACCCTGGTCACCGCCCACGCCTTCCTCACCGAGC
Source organism: Streptomyces sp. MNU76 (assembly GCF_020982545.1). Taxonomy (GTDB): domain Bacteria; phylum Actinomycetota; class Actinomycetes; order Streptomycetales; family Streptomycetaceae; genus Streptomyces. The sequence continues at coordinate 1,629 of NZ_JAJKLK010000032.1, forward strand.
GCCTGTCCCCAAAGCCGATACAGCGGACTCACCCTCTACCAGATCCTCGACGCCATCCAGGACCTGCTGAACTGCTGGACCGGCACCTGCACCACCTGCCACCGCCCGCTGCCCAGAACATCCACCACCAGCCAGAACCCAAGAGCCAGAGCAACCTAACGGAGCCCTACTACTAGTAGTGCGTCGCTGCTTAGTTGTGGCGTGTGTCTGGTTGGGAGGCTGGTGTCTGGTGGGTTCCTCCTTCCCTTTGCCGGACAGGACTGTCGTCATGGGTTCACAGAAGAAGCGGCCGGTCAGGTTGACACCGCAGGATCGTGAGGAGTTGGTCCGGGTGACCACCACGGGTGTTCGTGGGGCCTCGATGATCATGCGTGCGCGTGTACTGCTAGCACTGGACACCCCTCGGTGGGAGACGTGGATCCCAAGGCGGTGATCGCGGCCCGGCTCGGCGTCTCCGGTGAGACGTTACGGCTGGTCGCCAAGCGTTTCGCCGAGACCGGTGGCGATGTGCACGCCACGATCGCGCGGAAGAAGCGCGACCTCCCACCGGTGCCCTCGCCGGTGACCGGCGAGGTCGAAGCCCGGCTGATCGCGATGGCGTGCTCACAGCCACCCCAGGGCCATACCCGGTGGTCGCTGCGGCTGCTGGAGAAACATGTCGCGCTGGCCGAGGACATCCCCGATCTGGACCACTCCACCATCGGGCGGGTCTTAAAAAAACGGAACTGCGCCCTCACCTGAGAAAGTGCTGGACCATCCCACCCCGGGCGAACGCGGAGTTCGCGGCCCGGATGGAAGACGTGCTGGCCGTCTATGCCCGGCCCTACGACCCGGCACGTCCGGTGGTGTGCATGGACGAGAAGCCCTACCAGCTCCTCGGCGATGCCCGCGACCCACTCCCGGCCCGCCCTGGTCACGACGCCCGCCAGGACAGCGAGTACATCCGCTGCGGCACGTCCTCGATCTTCGTGTGGGTCGAACCCCTGCGCGGGTGGCGTCGCGTTCAGGCACTGTCCCGGCGGACCCGGATCGACTGGGCCGGCCAGGTCAAACAGTTACTGAGCGTGGACTACCCCGACGCCGAGACCGTGGTGCTGGTGATGGACAACCTCAACACCCACAACATCGCCTCGTTGTACGAGGCGTTCGAACCCGAAGAGGCATTCGCCCTGGCCCAACGCCTCGAGATCCACCACACGCCCAAGCACGGGTCATGGCTCAACATCGCCGAGATCGAACTCTCCGCACTGACCCGGCAATGCCTCGACCGCCGGATCAGCGACCTCGACACCCTCAACACCGAACTCTCAGCCTGGCAGAACGCCACCAACACCGACCAGCGTCAGGTGAACTGGCAGTTCACCACCCACGACGCACGCATCAAACTGCGCCACCTCTATCCCAAAAACTAGCCGCGACAGTCTACTAGAAGTTCGATGAAGATCTTGGTGAGGGTTGTCCGGCCGCCAGGCCGGACAACCCCTGTGGTCATGTAGTGGCCGGTGCGATGTGCCAGGTGCCACTGGTGTGGGTGAGTCCGAGGTTGATCAGTCGGCGGAGGTTGAGGGCGGCGGCTCGGGTGTGGAGCCAGGTGTCGTTCTTGATGGTGCCGCGGTAGCGCAGGCGCCGGTTGCCGTGGTGGACGAGCCAGGCGACGGCGCGTTCGACCGGGGGCCGCCAGCGGCGGTAGTCGGCCTGCCAGCCGGGGTCGGTGGCGGCCTGGCGGCGAGCGGCTGTCTGGAGGTTGTGGTGGGGCCGGATGGTCAGGATGCGTCCGGCCCTGGCTTTGGTGCACCGCTCGCGCAGGTGGCATCCGGCGCATAGGTCCCCGAAAGAGGCTTTGCGTTGGTGGTGCTGCCCGCCGGGGTCGGACAGGGCGACGGTGTGTCCGGCCGGGCAGGTCACGACGGCCGTTTCGGTGTCGATGGCGAAGTCGTCGAGGGTGAAGCCGCCGGGGACGGCAGGCCGCAGCGGGGCGGGTTTGAGGAACAGCTGGTGCCCGGCCTCGTGGAGGGTCTGGCGGACATCGCCGGTGGAGTAGGCGGTGTCGCCGAAGACGTCCAGCGGGTTGTCCTCGTCGGCAAGCAGGTCCAGACCGACGGCGGCCTCGTGGTGTTCGGCTCCGGAGCCGGGCCGCAGGGCGACCGCGGTGTATAAGCCGGTCTCGGGCTCGATGGCCAGGTGGGCCTTGAAGCCGTCCTGCTGGTGGCTGCGCGTCTTGTGGACGTGCCGGGCTTCTGGATCGGTGGTGGAGACCATCCGGTTGGGGGCGGTGCCCCGGGTGATGCGCCAGCGTCCGTCGCGGCCGTCGGAGTCCTCGGCGGGCTCGACGTCCTGGCCGGCGACCAGGGCCAGAATGCCCACCGCGTTCGCGGCTTTCTCCGAGAGTTGCTGTTCGGGCAGGTGGCCCAGCAGCCGCAGCGCGTCTGTGACCAGGGCGTCGACCAGTTCGGCGCGGGCCTGCTCGTCGTTCCAGGCGATGCGGGGCTTGCCGGGGTCGGTGTAGTCGTGCGCGGTGCACTGGGCAGCGGCGACTGCGTCGGCGCCGGGGACCTCGCGGATCACCGCGCGGACGGCGGCGATGATCTGGGTGACGGTGTCCTGGGTGGCGACCGCGTCGTCCAGCACGGTGGAGTCCAGTGCCCGGCGGTGCTTGCCCTTGAGGACGCCGGTGGCTTTCACGACCTCGCGCACGGCGTCGAAGATCCGGTTCGGGCGGGCGGAGCGGGACAGCCGGCGGCGGAAGTAGGCCAGCAGCGACGGGTCGAATGCCATGTCGTGAAGTCCCAGGCCGCATGCGGCCTTCCAGCGCAGGTCGCACCGCAGTTCCTGGACCGTCTCGAAGTCCGACAGCCCGTGCAGGGCCTGCAAGGTGATCGCGGCGGCCAGGATTTGTGGCGGCATGCTCGGCCGTCCGTTCACCGACGGGTACATGTCCGCGAACATCTCAGCCGGGAACAACTCGCCGCGATGCTCGGCCAGGAACGCGAACACGCTCCCGGCCGGGATCAGATCCCGGCAGGTTTCCCACACGTCCGGCCCGACGGTCTCGCCGACCCACTCGCCCATCGCCACAAGACGAGTCTGGCCCTGCCGCTGACGCGGCAGGGCCAAAACCCAAGATCTTCATGAGCCTTCTAGGCTTGTTCTTTTTCTTTCGGTCTCGAACGGTGTCTCGAACTGGGTCGCTCACCTGGGGATTCGCCGGACGTGGGGGCGGCCTTCGTCTGATCCTGTGCTCCGACCAAGGTGCACGTGACCACGACGAAGGCCGTGAGGGTGAGTCTGCTGCGTGATGCTGTCCGGAGTGAAGCGTTCGCGGAAGCGTCACGCTTCCGGGGCGAGTTCTACGAGTGTCTGACGGCTCGGCGCGACGAGTTGTTCGAACTCACCGACGCGGTGCTGTGTGCGGAGGGGGCGGTGAAGTCCCCGGTGGATCTGACGCTGCTGCCCGAGCATCGTCGTGGGCACGGCGCGATGTACGGCGGACTGAACCACGGACGGATCGATGTCGGTAGGCTGCGGACCGTGCTGGCCGGGCTGTCGCTGCCGCGTTTCGACGGCGGGCGCCTGGTCCTGGCGGTCGACGTGTCGCCGTGGCTTCGCTCGGACGCGCCGTGCTCGGCCGAGCGGCTGTTCTGCCACGTATACGGCCGCGCGAAGACGGCGTCACAGTTCATTCCGGGCTGGCCCTATTCCTTCGTGGCCGTGCTGGAGCCGGGCGCCACGTCCTGGACCGCGATCCTGGACGCGGTCCGGCTCGGCCCGGCGGACGACGCGACCGCCATCACCGCCGCCCAGCTGCGGGGCGTCGTGGAGCGGCTCGTCACCGCTGGCCAGTGGCAGACCGGGGACCCGCATATCGTGATCGTCAGCGACGCCGGCTATGACGTCACCCGCCTGGCGTGGGTCCTGCGTGACCTGCCCGTCGAGCTGGTCGGCAGGGTCCGGTCCGACCGCGTCATGCGGTTGCCGAAGCCGTCCCGCCGGCCGGGGACGAATGGCCGGCCGCCCAAGCACGGCCCGGAGTTCCGCTTCACCAGGCCGGAGACCTGGCCCGAGCCCGCGATCACCACCGTCACCGACACCAGCAACTACGGCAAGGCCGAGACTCAGGCATGGGACCGAGTCCACCCAAGGCTCACCCACCGCTCGTCCTGGCTCGACCACGACGGTGAACTACCCCTGGTTGAGGGCACGTTGATTCGACTGAAGGTCGAGCACCTGTCAAAGGAACGAGACGCGCCGCCGGTGTGGTTATGGTCCTCGAAGACCGGCGCCACCCCGGACGATGTGGACCGTTTCTGGCAGGCATTTCTCCGTCGATTCGATCTGGAGCACACCTTCCGCTTCGCAAAACAGACCCTCGGCTGGACCACCCCGAAGCTCCGTACTCCCGAGGCGGCGGACCGCTGGACCTGGATCCTGATCGTCGCTCACACCCAGCTCCGGCTCGCCCGACCGCTCGCTACGGACCTCCGCCGGCCCTGGGAGAAACCCACCACCCCGGACCGGCTCAGCCCGGCCCGGGTCCGCCGGGGGTTCAGGAACATCCGCGCTCACCTCGCCTGCCCGGCCCGCGTTCCCAAACCCCAAGGCGCCGGCCCCGGACGCCCACCCGGCGCCAAGAACAGACACCGGGCACCCCGCTACGACGTCGGCAAGACCGTCAAACGCCCCGAGACCCTCAAGGCCATCGGCAAGCCCGGAAGATCTTGGTAGATAAAGAACAAGCTAGGTGTATTGACCCGCAGGGTTGTTCACGCGGGTCAATACACCTAGGCCCCCCGGGTCGGCGATCCGGTCCGCGAAGACCGCCGACCTCGCGGACGAAGTAGCGGTGCCCGAGCGACCGGTAGACGTCGTCGCCCCGGACCTGCGAGATCGCCGCGGTCTCCAGCAGCGCCAGCAGGCCCAGGCCGATCACCGCCGCCTCGGCGTCGGAGACGGACTCGCGCGCCTTGCGGATCAGGCGCACCAGCTCGTTCAGCAACTCCGTACGACTCTCCTGGCGCAGCGCTTCCGCTTCCTGGCTCATGCCCGCCGACGACACGAAGAACACGGTGGCGGCGGAGCGGTGTTCGCCCAGCCAGGCCAGCAGCGTGGTGACCGCCGCCCCCACGTCCGAGCCGGGCTCGTAGGCCGCCGTGAGCGCCTCCAACTGCTCGCGCAGCCCGGACGCGAACCCCGCATGGCTTCCGACAGGACCTGGTCCTTGGAGAGAGAGTGGTATTACACCGCCGCCGAGGTCATCTCGGCGCGAGCGGCGATGTCGGCCACCGTCACCTCGTCCGGCGGCTGCGTGGCGAACAACCCGTGGCCGCCTCGATCACCCACCGCTTGCGCGACGGACGATGGGCGGCGCGGGTTCCGGATGTCGTCATGGTGTCAAGTATGCCGTCACCTGGTTCTTCAGGAGG
>NZ_JAJKLK010000033.1 GCF_020982545.1 Streptomyces sp. MNU76
AGCCCTACCAGCTCCTCGGCGATGCCCGCGACCCACTCCCGGCCCGCCCTGGTCACGACGCCCGCCAGGACAGCGAGTACATCCGCTGCGGCACGTCCTCGATCTTCGTGTGGGTCGAACCCTGCGCGGGTGGCGTCGCGTTCAGGCACTGTCCCGGCGGACCCGGATCGACTGGGCCGGCCAGGTCAAACAGTTACTGAGCGTGGACTACCCCGACGCCGAGACCGTGGTGCTGGTGATGGACAACCTCAACACACAACATCGCCTCGTTGTACGAGGCGTTCGAACCCGAAGAGGCATTCGCCCTGGCCCAACGCCTCGAGATCCACCACACGCCCAAGCACGGGTCATGGCTCAACATCGCCGAGATCGAACTCTCCGCACTGACCCGGCAATGCCTCGACCGCCGGATCAGCGACCTCGACACCCTCAACACCGAACTCTCAGCCTGGCAGAACGCCACCAACACCGACCAGCGTCAGGTGAACTGGCAGTTCACCACCCACGACGCACGCATCAAACTGCGCCACCTCTATCCCAAAAACTAGCCGCGACAGTCTACTAGAAGTTCGATGAAGATCTTGGTGAGGGTTGTCCGGCCGCCAGGCCGGACAACCCCTGTGGTCATGTAGTGGCCGGTGCGATGTGCCAGGTGCCACTGGTGTGGGTGAGTCCGAGGTTGATCAGTCGGCGGAGGTTGAGGGCGGCGGCTCGGGTGTGGAGCCAGGTGTCGTTCTTGATGGTGCCGCGGTAGCGCAGGCGCCGGTTGCCGTGGTGGACGAGCCAGGCGACGGCGCGTTCGACGGGCCGCCAGTAGTCGGCCTCCGCCAGCCGGGTCGGTGGCGGCCTGGCGGCGAGCGGCTGTCTGGAGGTTGTGGTGGGGCCGGATGGTCAGGATGCGTCCGGCCCCGGCTTTGGTGCACCGCTCGCGCAGGTGGCATCCGGCGCATAGGTCCCCGAAAGAGGCTTTTGCGTTGGTGCTGCTCCGCCGGGGTCGGACAGGGCGACGGTGTGTCCGGCCGGGCAGGTCACGACGGCCGTTTCGGTGTCGATGGCGAAGTCGTCGGTGAAGCCGCCGGGGACGGCAGGCCGCAGCGGGGCGGGTTTGAGGAACAGCTGGTGCCCGGCCTCGTGGAGGGTCTGGCGGACATCGCCGGTGGAGTAGGCGGTGTCGCCGAAGACGTCCAGCGGGTTGTCCTCGTCGGCAAGCAGGTCCAGACCGACGGCGGCCTCGTGGTGTTCGGCTCCGGAGCCGGGCCGCAGGGCGACCGCGGTGTATAAGCCGGTCTCGGGCTCGATGGCCAGGTGGGCCTTGAAGCCGTCCTGCTGGTGGCTGCGCGTCTTGTGGACGTGCCGGGCTTCTGGATCGGTGGTGGAGACCATCCGGTTGGGGGCGGTGCCCGGGTGATGCGCCAGCGTCCGTCGCGGCCGTCGGAGTCCTCGGCGGGCTCGACGTCCTGGCCTACGACCAGGGCCAGAATGCCCACCGCGTTTCTCTCCGAGAGTTGCTGTTCGGGCAGGTGGCCCAGCAGCCGCAGCGCGTCTGTGACCAGGGCGTCGACCAGTTCGGCGCGGGCCTGCTCGTCGTTCCAGGCGATGCGGGCTTGCCGGGGTCGGTGTAGTCGTGCGCGGTGCACTGGCAGCGGCGACTGCGCCGGGGACCTCGCGGATCACCGCGCGGACGGCGGCGATGATCTGGGTGACGGTGTCCTGGGTGGCGACCGCGTCGTCCAGCACGGTGGAGTCCAGTGCCCGGCGGTGCTTGCCCTTGAGGACGCCGGTGGCTTTCACGACCTCGCGCACGGCGTCGAAGATCCGGTTCGGGCGGGCGGAGCGGGACAGCCGCATGGCGGAAGTAGGCCAGCAGCGACGGGTCGAATGCCATGTCGTGAAGTCCCAGGCCGCATGCGGCCTTCCAGCGCAGGTCGCACCGCAGTTCCTGGACCGTCTCGAAGTCCGACAGCCCGTGCAGGGCCTGCAAGGTGATCGCGGCGGCCAGGATTTGTGGCGGCATGCTCGGCCGTCCGTTCACCGACGGGTACATGTCCGCGAACATCTCAGCCGGGAACAACTCGCCGCGATGCTCGGCCAGGAACGCGAACACGCTCCCGGCCGGGATCAGATCCCGGCAGGTTTCCCACACGTCCGGCCCGACGGTCTCGCCGACCCACTCGCCCATCGCCACAAGACGAGTCTGGCCGCTGACGCGGCAGGGCCAAAACCCAAGATCTTCATGAGCCTTCTAGGCTTGTTCTTTTTCTTTCGGTCTCGAACGGTGTCTCGAACTGGGTCGCTCACCTGGGGATTCGCCGGACGTGGGGGCGGCCTTCGTCTGATCCTGTGCTCCGACCAAGGTGCACGTGACCACGACGAAGGCCGTGAGGGTGAGTCTGCTGCGTGATGCTGTCCGGAGTGAAGCGTTCGCGGAAGCGTCACGCTTCCGGGGCGAGTTCTACGAGTGTCTGACGGCTCGGCGCGACGAGTTGTTCGAACTCACCGACGCGGTGCTGTGTGCGGAGGGCGGTGAAGTCCCCGGTGGATCTGACGCTGCTGCCCGAGCATCGTCGTGGGCACGGCGCGATGTACGGCGGACTGAACCACGGACGGATCGATGTCGGCCGGCTGCGGACCGTGCTGGCCGGGCTGTCGCTGCCGCGTTTCGACGGCGGGCGCCTGGTCCTGGCGGTCGACGTGTCGCCGTGGCTTCGCTCGGACGCGCCGTGCTCGGCCGAGCGGCTGTTCTGCCACGTATACGGCCGCGCGAAGACGGCGTCACAGTTCATTCCGGGCTGGCCCTATTCCTTCGTGGCCGTGCTGGAGCCGGGCGCCACGTCCTGGACCGCGATCCTGGACGCGGTCCGGCTCGGCCCGGCGGACGACGCGACCGCCATCACCGCCGCCCAGCTGCGGGGCGTCGTGGAGCGGCTCGTCACCGCTGGCCAGTGGCAGACCGGGGACCCGCATATCGTGATCGTCAGCGACGCCGGCTATGACGTCACCCGCCTGGCGTGGGTCCTGCGTGACCTGCCCGTCGAGCTGGTCGGCAGGGTCCGGTCCGACCGCGTCATGCGGTTGCCGAAGCCGTCCCGCCGGCCGGGGACGAATGGCCGGCCGCCCAAGCACGGCCCGGAGTTCCGCTTCACCAGGCCGGAGACCTGGCCCGAGCCCGCGATCACCACCGTCACCGACACCAGCAACTACGGCAAGGCCGAGACTCAGGCATGGGACCGAGTCCACCCAAGGCTCACCCACCGCTCGTCCTGGCTCGACCACGACGGTGAACTACCCCTGGTTGAGGGCACGTTGATTCGACTGAAGGTCGAGCACCTGTCAAAGGAACGAGACGCGCCGCCGGTGTGGTTATGGTCCTCGAAGACCGGCGCCACCCCGGACGATGTGGACCGTTTCTGGCAGGCATTTCTCCGTCGATTCGATCTGGAGCACACCTTCCGCTTCGCAAAACAGACCCTCGGCTGGACCACCCCGAAGCTCCGTACTCCCGAGGCGGCGGACCGCTGGACCTGGATCCTGATCGTCGCTCACACCCAGCTCCGGCTCGCCCGACCGCTCGCTACGGACCTCCGCCGGCCCTGGGAGAAACCCACCACCCCGGACCGGCTCAGCCCGGCCCGGGTCCGCCGGGGGTTCAGGAACATCCGCGCTCACCTCGCCTGCCCGGCCCGCGTTCCCAAACCCCAAGGCGCCGGCCCCGGACGCCCACCCGGCGCCAAGAACAGACACCGGGCACCCCGCTACGACGTCGGCAAGACCGTCAAACGCCCCGAGACCCTCAAGGCCATCGGCAAGCCCGGAAGATCTTGGTAGATAAAGAACAAGCTAGGTGTATTGACCCGCAGGGTTGTTCACGCGGGTCAATACACCTAGGCCCCCGGGTCGGCGATCCGGTCCGCGAGACCGCCGACCTCGCGGACGAAGTAGCGGTGCCCGAGCGACCGGTAGACGTCGTCGCCCCGGACCTGCGAGATCGCCGCGGTCTCCAGCAGCGCCAGCAGGCCCAGGCCGATCACCGCCGCCTCGGCGTCGGAGACGGACTCGCGCGCCTTGCGGATCAGGCGCACCAGCTCGTTCAGCAACTCCGTACGACTCTCCTGGCGCAGCGCTTCCGCTTCCTGGCTCATGCCCGCCGACGACACGAAGAACACGGTGGCGGCGGAGCGGTGTTCGCCCAGCCAGGCCAGCAGCGTGGTGACCGCCGCCCCCACGTCCGAGCCGGGCTCGTAGGCCGCCGTGAGCGCCTCCAACTGCTCGCGCAGCCCGGACGCGAACCCCCGCATGGCTTCCGACAGGACCTGGTCCTTGGAGGAGAAGTGGTAGTACACCGCCGCCGAGGTCATCTCGGCGCGAGCGGCGATGTCGGCCACCGTCACCTCGTCCGGCGGCTGCGTGGCGAACAACTCCGTGGCCGCCTCGATCACCCACTGCTTGCGCGACGGACGATGGGCGGCGCGGGTTCCGGATGTCGTCATGGTGTCAAGTATGCCGTCACCTGGTTCTTCAGGAGGCACGCAGGTTACTGGAACTATGTGGGGTGGGCGGCCGGAGTTACTGGATAGAATCATCAGTACCCAGGGCCCGAGGACGCGGGGGCCACGGCAGTCGGCAGGGAGCAAGATGGCCACCACGAAGAACGGCAAACAGCCTGCCCACCGACCCTCGCGGCGGCAGCACATCATCAGCGCCGCCGTGCGGGTGTTCGGCCGCAACGGCTTCGCCGAGACCAGCATCCAGGACATCGCCGACGAGGCCCAGGTGGTCCCCACAGCCGTCTACTACCACTTCGACGGCAAGGACGAGCTGCTGGAACTCGCCATGCGCCGCGTCTTCGACCAGCTGAACGAGGTCGTGGAGGCGGCCCGGCCGGCGACCGAACCGGGTGACGCGGAGAGCCTGCTCCGAGTCATCGACGCCGTGTGGGAATGGGTGGAGCAGAATCCGGACGAGGCCCGCATCTACCAGGTCCAGGTCGCCTCCGCGAGCGGCAACGTCAAGGTGCTGCGGGACGAGTTCGAACAGCGCCACATCCAGCGCGGCTACGACTATCTGCCCGAGGGCACCACACGCAACCCCAGGACGGCGAAGGCCCGGCACGCCGCGCAGGCGCTCGCCGTCCGCACGCTGATCAGTACGACCATGCTCGTCACCGCCCTGCGGGCGGAGGGAGGCCCACTGTCCCAGCTGCCCTCCCGGGCCGTACTGGAGGCGGTCAGGTCGCTGGCGCTGCGCATCGTCGCCGCCGAGCAGACCCCCACGAAGCCGGCCGGGGCACGCGTCTGAGGCGGCCGTCAGGACCCGTGCACCTCAACCGTCAGGACCGAGCACGCGCTGATGCCGGGTGCCCCGTAGACGTGGGTGAAGCCCACTCGGGGACCGCCCGGCACCTGCAGACCGGGCGCCCTGCCCTGCAACTGCCGCACGACCTCGTGGAACTGCCGCAGCCCCGACGCGCCGACGGGCTCCCCGCCCGCCAGACAGCCGCCGTCGGTGTTGACCGGAATCCGGCCCGTGGGCTCCGTGGCCCCGGCGGCCAGCAGCTCCTCCTGTTCACCGTGGCCGCACAGCCCGGTCTCCGCCAGGTGGATCAGTTCCGATCCGCTGTCGGTGTCCTGCAACTGGGCGACCTGGACGTCCGCCGGCCGCACCCCCGCCGTGCGGAAGGCCGCCCGAGCGGCGTCGACGCTGGGGCTGTGGTGCGGTCCCGGCGGCAGCCAGGGCGAGAACACCTCGAACGAACCGAACCGCCGGGTGCGGAACGCCAGCGACGCCAGTCTGACCGGCCGTTCGCACAGATCGAACGCCCGGTCGCCGAGCGCGAGGACCAGCGCCACCGCGCCCTGGCCGGGCGAACAGAACATGTACTGGGTGAGCGGGGGACTGACCTCGGCGGAGTCCAGGATCTCCCGCTCCGTCAGCGGCTTCCGCCGCCAGGCCAGGGGGTGGTGCGAGCCGTTGCGGAAGGCTCGCGCGGCGACCGTCGCCAGCGCCCGCTCCGAGATCCCGTGCTCGTACAGGTACCGCTGGGTCTTCAGTGCGAAGAACTGTGTCGTCAGCATCATCCCGGTCTCGGCGTACCAGTCACCCAGCCCGTAGCGCGCCGCGGAGACATGGAACGCCCCCCGCTCGTGCTTGTCGAACCCGACCGCCAGGCCCAGGGAGGCCTCGCCCGCCCGGAGCGCGTTGGCCACCGAGAGCACCGTGGAGGCGCCGGTCGCGCAGCCGTTCTGCACGTTGACGAACGGCACCCCGGTCAGGCCCAGTCGGCCCACCAACGTATCGGGCTTGCCGGACACGTCGGAGCCGCCGGCCGCGTAGCCGATGTCCTCCCAGGCGACGCCCGCGTCGGCCAGCGCCTCGCGCACCGCGTGCTCGGCCATGTCCATTGCGGTGACGCTCTCGTCGCGGCCGAAGGGACGCATGCCGCATCCGACCACGTAGACCTCCTGCGCGCGGCTCACCGCCCGGCCTGCCCGTCGGAGCGGAAGGCGAAGGTCAGTACCTCGGTTCCGTCCTCGTCGTGAAACGCCGGGACCGTGGTGAGCCGGACCGGCAGCCCGATCCGGATGTCCGCGCGGGGCACCGCCAGCCGCGCCTCGACCAGCACCGGGCCGAGGTCCACATAGCCGACGTGGTACGGCTGGTAGCCCCCGGCCGGCGGCCGGTACGGCGGCTTCGGTGGGAACGCCTGGAGCGTCCACGACCAGATCCGACCCCGCACCGGCAGCGCGTGCGCGGACATGTTCCCGGCCGGACACTGGGGGCACGAGGCCTGCCGGGGGAAGACGACCGTGCCGCAGTGGCCGCAGCGCGCTCCCACGAGCCGCGCCGGATCCACGCTGTCGAACAGGTTCTCGTCGATGAGTCTGGTGGTTCTCATGCGCCCGCCTTCCACGTCACCAGCCCAGCAGCCCGGCGAGCCGTTCCCGATGGTGTGCGGCGCCGCCCAGCAGGACCGCGTCCGACTGGGCGCGCCGGAAGTACAGGTGCGCGTCGTGCTCCCAGGTGAAGCCCATCCCGCCGTGGAACTGCACGCACTCGGCGGCGACGGAGACGAACGCCTCGCCGCACCACGCCTGTGCCACCGCCGCGGCCTCGGCCAGCGCCTGCGGCGATCCGTCCGCCCGGACCGCGCGGACCACGGCGGACCGTGCGGCCTCGACCTGGAGCAGCATGTCGGCGCAGGCGTGCTTGACGGCCTGGAAGCCGCCGATGGCCCTGCCGAACTGGGTCCGTTCGCGCACGTGCGCCACCGTCATGTCCAACGCGGCCTGCGCTCCGCCCAGTTGTTCGGCGGCCAGAGCCACCAGGGCCACGTCCAGGGCGCGGGAGACGATGTCCGCCCCTTCGCCGCCGACGGTCAGCGGCCGTGCCCGCGCAGCGGAGAAGGTGACCACCGCCTGCCCTCGGCTGAGGTCCAGCGTGGGCACCCGGCGCACCGTGACTCCCGGCCCACGGGGGTCGGCCAGGAACACGTCCACACCGTCGGGCCCGGCCGCGGCCACCACCAGCGCCTCGGCGTCGGCGCCGTCGAGGACGAACGGCGCGGTGCCCTCCAGCAGCGGGACGCCGCCCCGCCAATGGACGGCCACCGGCACGGCATCGGCCCGCCACGCCCCGTCGGGCGCGGCCACCGCCAGCGCGTGCACGGTGCCCTCGGCCAGGGCCGCCGACGCCTCGTCGGCGGTACCGCAGCCGGCCAGCACCTGCCCGGCCAGCACGGTGGAGGAGAGCAGCGGAACCGGTGCGAGTGTCCTGCCCAACTCCTCGCAGACCGCGGCGATCTCGGCGAGGCCGCCGATGCCTCCCGCCGCCTCCGGCAGGCCGAGCGCAGCGAGGCCGACCTGCCGGCCGAGGGTGTCCCACAACCCGGCGTCGATGCCGGGCGCCTCCTCTGACAGCCCGCGTACCGCGGTGGTGCCTCCGGCGTCCGCGCACACCGACCGAACGGTCTCGCGCAGGTCCGCCAGCTCTGTCTCCGACAGGGCAGCCGCCCCGGTCATGGTGCTCGTCATCGTGTGCTCCCGCTCTCGTCGCGCCGTTCCGCGTCCCCCCGTCGGTCCAGGGCACTGTGCGCGGCCGCCATCCGGGCCACCGGCACGCGGTGCGCGGAGCAGGAGACGTAGTCGAGGCCGAGGTCGTCGCAGAACGCGATCGACTCCGGATCCCCGCCGTGCTCACCGCACACGCCCAGCTTGATGCCGGGCCGCACGTCCCGAGCCCGCTCGACGGCCAGGCGGATCAGGGCCCCCACCCCGTGCGGGTCGAGGTGTGCGAACGGGCTGGCGGTCAGGAGCCCGCGTTCCTGGTACGCGACGAGCACCTGCCGTTCGACGTCGTCCCGGGAGAACCCGTAGGTGAGCTGCGTGAGGTCGTTGGTGCCGAAGGAGAAGAACTCGGCGTGCCCGGCGAGTTCACCGGCCAGGAGCGCGGCCCGCGGGGTCTCGATCATCGTGCCGAGCCGGTACGGGACCCGCACCCCGGTGCGGGCGGCGACCGTGTCGGCGGCACCCCGCACATATGTGGCGGCGGCCGCGAGCTCCTCCGGCAGGCTGACGAGCGGGATCATCACCTCCAGCTCCGGCCGGACCCCGGTGGCGGCGACATCCGCCCAGGCGGCGAAGAGGGCCTCGGCCTGAGCCGGGTAGAGCCTCTCGTGCAGCAGGGCCAGCCGCACACCGCGCAGCCCGAGCATCGGGTTCGCCTCGCGCAGCGCGGCGGCCCGCCGCTCCTCGTCCGAGTCGAGGGCCTCCCCGGGGGCGGGCAGGAACTCGTGCAGCGGGGCATCCAGCAGGCGCACGGTCACCGGGCGGTTCCCGGCCGCGGCCAGCAGCGCGCGGAAGTCCTCGTGCTGGGCACGCTCCAGCGCCGACAGCGCCTCGTCGCGGGCGGCTGGGTCGGCGGCCAGGAGCACGCGCCGGATCAGCGGCAGCCGCTCGCCGAGGAACTGGTGCTCCGTACGGCACAGCCCCACACCCTCCGCGCCCAGCGCCAGGGCCGTGTCCACCTCGGCGGCCGTGTCGGCGTTGACCCGCACACCCAGTCGGCGCACGCCGTCCGCCCACTCCAGCAAGGTGGACAGTTCGGGTGGCGGTCCGGCCACACTGACGCGCAGCGTGCCCGCGTACACGGCGCCGCTACGGCCGTCCAGCGAGATCGGGTCGCCCTCACGCAGCACCCGCTCCCCGATGCGGACCGTCCCGGCGGCGAGGTCCACGCGCAGCCCCTCCGCGCCGCACACCGCCGGTGTGCCGGCGCCCCGAGCCACGACGGCGGCATGCGAGGCGATACCGCCGCTGCCGGTCAGCACGCCGGCGGAGACCAGCATCCCGGGGACGTCCGCCGGTGTCGTCTCACCGGCCACGAGCACGACCCGCGTGCCGTGCGCGGCCAGTTCGAGGGCACGTTCACTGGACAGCACGGCAGCTCCGGTCGCCGCCCCGGGGGACGCGGGCAGACCCCTCGTCAGGAGCTCCTCCCCACCGGTCAGCCGTAGTTGCGGGTGCAGCAGTTCCTGCACCTGCGCGGGAGTGATCCGCCGGACGGCCTCCGCGCGGCCGAGTGCCCCGTCACGGGCCAGGTCCGTGGCGAGGCACACCGAGGCCCGCAGCGGAGGGCGCAGCTGCGGCGAGGCGGCGAGCAGGGAGATCTCGTCGTCGCGCACCTCGAAGTCGACCGACACCGGCGCGCGCAGATGCCGCTCCAGGGTGAGCAGGGAGTGCTCGAGGAGCGCGGTGCCACCCGCGAGCCGGTCCAGTGGCTCTGCGGTGTCCGGGGGCGGGGCGCTGCGACGCACCCCGCGGAAGAACGAGCCCCGCGGGGCGAGACGCCCGGTCTCGGGGTCGCGGCTGGTCGCCGTGCCGTAGCCGGAGCGGTCGGCCGGGCCGATGCGCAGGGCCTGGACATGCAGGGCGACGGCCAGGTCGGCGGGGAGCCGCTGGGTGCGGCGGGATCTCCTCGCACGCGGCGAGTCCCACCGGGCGAGGAGGGCACGGGCGGCCAGCGCGAGCTGCCCCGCCGGCTCGTCGGGGAACGGGCGGGACCCGTGTTCCGCCGCCAGCGACAGCAGTACCTCCACCCGTGCCCGTGGCGTCGGCGTGTCCAGGAGCGCGTCGTCGAGCACCGCGCCGGGCACGTCCAGGGAGTACTCGGCGATCATGCGCACGGTGTCGGCCCACACCTCGTGCAGCGCGTCCGCACGCCCGATGACGGCGCACAGGTCGTTGGCACGGGCCGGGGTGACGCCGAGACAGGCCAGGTCGGGCGGCAGTCCGGCGATCTCGGTCGGCGCGCTCGCCGAAAGGCGCAGCAGCAGCGGCCGGGACGTGTCCTCGATGCGCCGACCCGAAAGCTGTTCGACCAGGTCGACGGCGGCCCGGGCGGTGTCGGGATCGCACAGCGACCCGGCGGCGCCGGCGGGCACGGTGAGCCCCGGCACGACCGGCAGACCCAGGGCCACCAGGCGGTCCATCGCCGCCCCGTGCGCGCCCAGTTCGTCGGCATCGAGGCCCCGGGTGCGTCCCTGACCGTAGGGCACCAGGGGTCGGCCGGCCGTCCCGGACGGCGCGACGGACAGCCGGGACTGTGCGAGCGGCCCCGCCTCGCGGTCGGTGACGCTCACCCCCTGCTCCCTGTGACCAGCTCCTCTTCGAGGGCCTCGTCCTCGGCCCTGCTGATGCCCAGGACGAGCAGCAGCTCCTGGTGCAGCCGCATCCACACGGTGTGGTAGGAGTCGCACAGCGGCGAGGCCAGCCACTGCGGCGCGCCGTCGTCGAAGCGGTCGAGGGCCTCCTCCAGGGCCGTCAGGTACCGTCCGCTGCCCGTGAGCACCCGGTCCAGCCTGCGCAGCACGGGCTGAATCGCCTCGTGCACGTCTTCCAGCGACTCGCGCACCCCGGCGTCGTACACCTCGTCGTGGTGGTCGTTGACCGAGCCGTCGGGGCGGCACTGCCACGCTGTGCACACGTCACGGATCTTGCGGTTGACCGGCAGGAACGCCTTGTACGCCGCGGTGATCCGGTCCTCCTGCTCGGAGCCCGGGGGGACCCGCAGGATCCGCGCGGCGGCCGTCTTGGCGCGCTCGGTCGGCAGCACCACCGGTCCCTTCACCATCGCCAGCCCGGCGTCGACCAGCGGGCGGTGCTCGGCGTCCGGTCGGCCACGCCACATACCGCGCAGAACGAGGTCGAGGACACCTTCGGTGAGGGTCTCGTCGAATGCGTCCGGAAGGTCCACGGCAGCAGATTGCATCGCCACACCATTTCCCCGGTTCTGTGGTGACCGGTTCCTCGGTTCTGTGTTGCCCGGAGGTTACGCCCCGGCGGGCACGTTAGTGAAGA
Source organism: Streptomyces sp. MNU76 (assembly GCF_020982545.1). Classification (GTDB taxonomy): domain Bacteria; phylum Actinomycetota; class Actinomycetes; order Streptomycetales; family Streptomycetaceae; genus Streptomyces. The sequence continues at coordinate 11,352 of NZ_JAJKLK010000033.1, forward strand.
GGAACTCAAGAAACACTTTCCGTCTGCCTGGCCCCCGCCCGGCCGTCATCCGCCTTCGGACGGCTGCCCGCGGCGAGGAACGACGCCATGCGGTCCTGCGCCTGACGGCCGTCGGCCAGGGCGGCGATCAGCCGCGCCTCCTCGGCCAGACGCAGGCGCAGCTCCTCCCCGTCGCCGACGCGCAGCAGACCCTTCGAGGCCCGCAGCGCGTCCCCGGCGCCGGCGGCCAGATCGGCCGCGATCCGACGCGTCGCGTCGTCCAGCTCCCCGTCGTCCACGGACCGGGAGACCAGGCCCCAGCGTTCGGCTTCGTCGCCGGTCAGGACGCGATTGGTGAGGATCAGGTCCGCCGCCCTGCGGGGGCCCAGCAGGCGTGGCAGGAACCATGAGGCCCCGCAGTCCGGTGTGAGGCCGATCGCCGTGTACGCCAGCCGGAACCGTGCCGACCGGGCCGCCACGACGAGGTCACCCACCAGGGCGAGGCCGACCCCCCCGCCCGCGGCCGCGCCGCGCACCGCCGTCACCAGCGGCACCGGCAGTTCGTACAGGGCCTGTACCGCGGCGTGCGCGGCACTCGCCACGGCGTGCACGTAGCTGCCGGTCCGCGCACCGCGGCCGGCGAAGGCACGCAGGTCACCGCCCACGCAGAAGCTGCCGCCCGTCGATCGCAGCAGGACCGCGCCGCCCGGGTCCGCGGCCACCTCGGCGGCCGTGTCCCGCAGCGCCTCGGCCGTCCCCAGATCCAGGGCGTTTCCCCGGCCGGGATCGTCCAGCCTCATCTCCACGACTCCGTCGGGGTGCCGGACGATCCTGACCGGCTCGGTACCTGCAAGGACGCTCATCACGCTTCTCCTGCCGTCTTCCCGTCGCCGGGTGCTTCCCGGCAAGATACTGAAGACGCTATACAGTTTCCATGATGCGGGCGGGTACCGAAGCCCGTACGCCCGGCGGCGGGAGGCCACGTGCCCATCCAGTTCGATATCGATCCGGCTGTCGCGCAACTTGCCGCGTCCACCGCCGAGTTCGTTCGCGAGATCGTCATCCCCGCCGAGCGCGAATGCGGCGGGTCCGTGCACGACGCCCCCGAGGCACTGCGGGAAACCCTGCAGAAAGCCGCCCGGGAGGCGGGGGTGTTCGCTCCGCACGTACCGAGGCGCTGGGGCGGACACGGGCTCGACCTGCGCGGCCAGGCGGTGGTGTTCGAAGCGGCGGGCTACTCGCTGCTCGGACCGCTGGCGCTGAACTGCGCGGCCCCGGACGAGGGCAACATGCACCTGCTGGAGAAGGTGGCCACCGACGAGCAGAAGCAGAGGTATCTGGCTCCGCTCGCCGCGGGCGAGGCCCGCTCCTGCTTCGCCATGACCGAACCCGCTCCGGGAGCCGGCGCCGATCCCCGCGCCCTGCGGACCACCGCGACCAGGGTCCCCGGCGGCTGGCGCATCGACGGGCGCAAATGGTTCATCACCGGCGCCCAGGGTGCCGACTTCGCCATCGTCATGGCCCGGACCTCCGGCAGCCCCGGCGACCCGGGCGGCGCCACCATGTTCCTGGTCGACGCGGACACCCCCGGCATGCGTCTCGTCCGGTCCATCGAGACCCTGGACGAGTCGCTCTTCGCCGGGCACAGCGAGATCGTCTTCGAGGCCTGTGTGGTGGGGGAGGACCAGGTGCTCGGCGCGGTGGATCACGGCTTCGAAGGTGCCCAGGTCCGGCTCGGCCCCGCCCGGACGACCCACTGCATGCGCTGGCTGGGAGCCGCCCGCCGCGCCCAGGACGTCGCACTGGAGCGGGCCGGCAGCCGGATGGCGTTCGGCTCCGCGCTGGGAGACCTCGGCATGGTCCAGCAGATGCTGGCCGACTCCGAGATCGACATCGAGGCGAGCCGCGCCCTGATCCTGCGCACCGCCTGGGAGCTGGACACCGGCTCCACCGCCGCCTCTCAGCTCACCTCGGTGTCCAAGACCTTCGTCGCGGAGGCGGTGAACCGGGTCGTGGACCGGGCGGTGCAGATCTGCGGAGCGCTCGGCATCTCGGCCGCCGACGCCCCGCTGGCCCGCCTCTTCAGGGAGGTCCGGCCGTTCCGCATCTACGACGGCCCCTCGGAGACCCACCGCTTCGCCATCGCGCGCCGCGCGGTACGGCCCTACCGACAGCCACGCCCGACCACCGCCGACGGCTGACCGTGCAGCGGGGCGCCTGACGAGAGCCCTGCCCGGCCGACCGAGGCGATGTTTCCCCGTTTCCCCACCCGAAGCCCGGCTCGTCCGCCGCAGCACTCCAGGCGATCCGGTGCGCCTGGAGTGCCGACGTGGTCGCGTGACCGTGGCGGGCTCGGCCTTCCGCCGAGCCCGCCACGCCGGCTCCCTCCTCCCGGAGCCGGACTCGTGTCACGCCGTCAGCGCTGCAGTGTCAGCAGACCCGGACGGTAGGGCAGGAGGCCGTAGTCGCCGCCGGAGTTGGGGTTGCGCCCCTGGTAGAGCAACTGCAGATTGCAGGGATCGACGGTCATGGTCTGATCGGCACTGGTGCGGATCAGTTCGCCATGGCTGATGTCGTTGGTCCAGGTGGCGCCACTGTTGGCCTTGCCGGCGAAGGGATTGCTCTCGGTCGCGGCCTGGGGCGTCCATGAACCGTTCAGACTGGTGGCCGTGAACGAGCGGAAGTACCGGCCCTGCGAGCCGATCGCCTCGACGATCATCAGGTAGCGGTTCTGGCCCTGGAGCTTGTACACCTGCGGGGCCTCGAACAGGTTGTTCGTCGTGTCGCTCATGATCGTCGTGTACGAGGATCCGAAGCTGCCCGGGAAGTTCCCGATCGGCATACTGGCCCGGTAGATCTTGCCGTTGTCGCCGGCGAAGAACAGGTACATGTTCGTCCCGTCGGCGATGAGCGTCTGGTCGATGGGGCCGGTTCCGGAGCCGGAGATGCTTCCGGTGAAGAGCGGCTGCTCGGCGGACCAGCCGTTGGGGTTGGTCGGGTCGCTCGACGTCCGGTAGGAGAAGGCGGTCCTGCCCCACTGGTAGGCGAGCACCCAGACGTTCTTCGGCGCGAAGTAGAAGAGCGTGGGTGCGACGGTGGAGGACGACATCGCGTTCTGGCCGGCCGAGCCCATCTCCGACCAGTTGGTGAACGGGCTGAAGTTCATCGAACCCCACCTCGTGCCCGTGTCGTGCGTGGTCGCGTAGACGAGTTGCCTGCCGTTGTGGGGGACGACGGTGAAGTCCTTGAGCGAGACCCAGCCGGACCTGGGCTGTGCCAGCGCGCCCGTCGACGACCAGCGGTACGACGACGGAAGGTCGCACTGGCCGGGGGTGCCGGAACCGACCTTGACGAGCTGCCACTGCTGGTTGGTGCCGCCCCAGTCGTCGTACTGGACGACGTTGGCGTTGTCCGCGGTGGAGGAGCCCTGCACTTCGAGGGCCTTGTTGCTGTGGCGCGAGATGAGCCGGACGTAGCCGTCCGAGCTGTCCGCCAGCCGCCACTGCTGGTTGGCGGCGTTCAGGTCGGTCCACTGGACGATCGAACCGCCGTTGGAGGTGGACCAGTTGTAGAGGTCCAGCACCTTGCCCGAGTGGCGGGACTTGATGCGGTAGTAGCCACCCCCGGCATCGACGAACTGCCACTGCTGCTGGGCCTGATCGTTTCTGGTCCACTGGGTGATGCGGGCGCCGTCACCGGTCGCCATGTTGTATACGTCCAGGGCCTTGCCGCTGTTGCGGTTGACCAGCACATACGAGGCGTTGGGGTCGACGGTCGCCGCGCTCGCGGGCTGGGCGCCGAGGAAGGTGACCACCAGCACCAGAGGCGCGAGAGCAGCGAGTAAGCGTCTCAGGGGGACCGGGGAGGGGCGGCGAAACCGCATCAGGGGCCTCCTTTAGGGGCGGGTGAGGTGACGCCGATGAACCGCGGAGCGGCCGTATCGAAGGCAGGAGGGCTTCGAAACATTCGAAGCTATTCCCGAACCTTGTCGGCACAAGCTAGGAATGCAAAGCCCTCCGGTCAACCCCTGTCGCCGATCTGACCACAAACCGATCCTCTGTTTCGGGCGGCGCGGGGCGACGCTCCGAAAGGGATCGCCCCGGATGTCCGCGGCGCCGCTCGCCCTGGCAGAGGCCGCACTGAGCGGCGGAAGGGCCGGCCGGCCACGGTGGCGCACCCGAAAGTTGCGGACAATGGGCGGAAACTTTCTCGTTACCGAGTATTGACGATCCACCGTCAATCCCTCAATCATCCCTCTCTGGGCGACCGGATGCAGTTCGAGATGTCGAACCGTCTCGACCCCGGGCTCACCCGTGGCCGCACGCAAGATCCACACCCCCCACAGATCAGCGCATCGCGCCACCCGCACCACCCCGGTCCGTCCCGGCGAGGCTCGCACCAGGGCATCCGGGCCTGCATACGCGACACCCCACCGCCGAACCGCGATGAAGTGCCCGCGCCGCAGCGCTGCCCCGCCGTGCCCCACCCGACGGCGGACCGGGCGCCGTCCCGGCACCGCGGCTGCCGGTGAGGTCCGTGCTGCGCGGGTTCCGGCCCGCCCCACGGGTTCGCCGCGCAGGCCCGACCGCCGCTTCCCCGAGCTCCCGCCCTATCCGCGCATATCCGTGACAGCCGCTTTGGAGGAGAGCCATGGGCTTGTACGCCCTTCCCAGACACCAGGTCCGCCGGAAGATCCGCGGCCTGCAGCTGGCGTTCGTCGCCGGCGTCCTCGGTACGGTCGCCGCGCTGGTCCCGCCGCCCGCACACGCCGCCGAGAGCACGCTGGGCGCCGCGGCGGCGCAGAGCGGCCGCTACTTCGGCACCGCCATCGCCTCCGGCAGGCTGGGCGACTCGACGTACACGTCGATCGCGAACCGCGAGTTCAACTCGGTGACGGCCGAGAACGAGATGAAGATCGACGCCACCGAACCACAGCGGGGCCAGTTCAACTTCACCGCCGGTGACCGCGTCTACAACTGGGCTGTGCAGAACGGCAAGCAGGTGCGCGGGCACACCCTGGCCTGGCACTCCCAGCAGCCCGGCTGGATGCAGAGCCTCAGCGGCAGCAACCTGCGCCAGGCGATGATCGGCCACATCAACGGCGTGATGGCGCACTACAAGGGCAAGATCGCCCAGTGGGACGTCGTGAACGAGGCCTTCGCCGACGGCAATTCGGGAGCCCGGCGCGACTCCAACCTCCAGCGGACCGGCAACGACTGGATCGAGGTCGCCTTCCGCACCGCGCGCGCCGCCGACCCGGCAGCCAAGCTCTGCTACAACGACTACAACGTCGAGAACTGGACCTGGGCCAAGACCCAGGCCATGTACAACATGGTCCGGGACTTCAAGCAGCGCGGTGTGCCGATCGACTGCGTCGGCTTCCAGGCGCACTTCAACAACGACAGCCCCTACAACAGCAACTTCCGCACCACCCTGCAGAGTTTCGCCGCGCTCGGCGTCGACGTGGCCATCACCGAACTCGACATCCAGGGCGCCTCGGGCACGACCTACGCCAACGTGACCAACGACTGCCTGGCCGTGCCGCGCTGCCTCGGCATCACCGTGTGGGGTGTGCGCGACTCCGACTCCTGGCGGCCGCAGCACACGCCGCTGCTGTTCAACTCCAACGGCAGCAAGAAGCCCGCCTACACCTCCGTCCTCAACGCTCTCAACGGCGGCTCCAACACGCCCGCTCCGGGTTCCGGTCAGGTCAAGGGCGTGGGCTCCGGCCGCTGCCTCGACGTGCCCGGCGCCTCCACCGCCGACGGCACCCAGCTCCAGCTCTGGGACTGCCACGGCGGCACCAACCAGCAGTGGACGCCCAGCAGCTCCGGCGAACTGCGGGTCTACGGCAACAAGTGCCTGGACGCCGCCGGTACCGGCAACGGCACCAAGGTGCAGATCTACTCCTGCTGGGGCGGCGACAACCAGAAGTGGCGCCTGAACTCCGACGGGACCATCGTCGGCGTCCAGTCCGGGCTGTGCCTCGAGGCCGCCTCGGGCGGCACCGGCAACGGCACCCAGATCCAGCTCAACTCCTGCTCGAACAGCGGCAACCAACGCTGGACCCGCACCTGATGGGGCCTGCCACGGACGAAAGGGCGAATCGATGAAGACCTCCGGTGCGGCTTCCCCCGCCCCTCCACGCAGACATCGTTGGTGGTCCCGGGTCGCGGCCGTGGTGGCGGCGACCCTCGCGATCGGCATGCTGGCCGCGGTGAATCCGGCGCCGGCCGAGGCGGCGACGGTGGACCCCAATGCCTGGTACGTCCTGGTCAATCGCAACAGCGGCAAGGCGCTGGACGTCTCCGGCACGTCCACCGCCGACGGCGCGCGGGTCACCCAGTGGACGCGTAACGACGCAGCCGCCAACCAGCAGTGGCAGTTCGTGGACTCCGGCGGCGGCTTCTACCGCCTCAAGGCCCGGCATTCGGGCAAGGTTCTCGACGTGGCCGGCGCCTCGACCGCGGACGGCGCCGCGATCCAGCAGTGGGCCGACCACAACGGGGCCAACCAGCAGTTCCGCCTGGCCGACTCCGACGGGGGCCATGTCCGGCTGATCAACCGCACCAGCGGCAAGGCGGTGGAGGTGCAGGGCGCCTCCACCGCAGACGGCGGCAACGTCGTCCAGTACACCGACTGGGGCGGCGCCAACCAGCAATGGCAGATGGTCAAGCTGTCGTCCGGTGGTGGCGGTGGTGGCGGATGCGGCAGCGCCCCGACCCTGACGAGCGGTACGCACACGATTCAGAGCGGCGGTAAGAGCCGCAGCTTCATCCTCAGGGTTCCCGCCAACTACGACAACAGCCGCCCCTACCGGCTGATCTTCGCGTTCCACTGGCGGGGCGGAACCGCCGGCGACGTCGCCTCGGGCGGCACGAGCGGGAGCGCCTGGTCCTACTACGGCCAACAGGAACAGTCGAACAACGGCGCGATCCTCGTCGCCCCCCAGGGCCTCGGCAACGGCTGGGCCAATTCCGGCGGTGAGGACATCACCTTCGTCGACGACATGATCCGGCGGATCGAGGGCGGCCTCTGTGTCAACCCGGCACAGCGCTTCGCCACGGGATTCAGCTGGGGCGGCGGCATGAGCTACGCACTCGCATGCAGCCGGGCGAACGTCTTCAGGGCTGTCGCGGTCATCTCCGGCGCCCAGATCAGCGGGTGCAGCGGCGGCACCCAGCCCATCGCCTACTTCGGAATCCACGGCATCAGCGACTCCGTCCTCAACATCGGGCAAGGACGGTCCCTGCGCGACACGTTCGTCAGGAACAACGGCTGCACCTCCCAGAGCCCGCGCGAGCCCGCGCCGGGCAGCCGAACGCACATCACCACCACCTACTCGGGCTGCCGTGCCGGATACCCGGTCCAGTGGGCCGCGTTCGACGGAGGCCACATACCCGGTCCGGTCGACGGTTCCGCCAACGAAAGCGGCGTCACCACCTGGACCAAAGCAGAGATCTGGAGGTTCTTCGCACAGTTCCAGTGACACGCCCGCACCATGGGGTGGAGCCAGGACGACCCTGGCTCCACCCCGTCGACGTCCGTCCCACCCAGTCCGTCCCACTGCGACGGCCTCGAAGAGCTGGTGCAGTTGTGTGGAGACCCCGACACCAGCAGGTACGTCGGTCCCGGCGCCTTCACACATCCGCTCCTCCAGCCCTCGCGTCGCCGGACCGGTCAGCATGCGCGAACCGGTCGGCTCGCGAGGCCGGCCTTCGTCAGCCACTGCTTCGCGACCGTGCCGGCGTCATCCCTGTCGTTGACGAGCTTCTTCGTCAGGTCCTCCTGGAGGTCGGCGGTGGTGAGCTTGGCGGAGACGGCGTTGAGCGCCGCCTCGGCCGTGTCGTCGCCACCACCGCGAGACCGCCGCCGAGCAGCACCGCCAACAGCAGTGCGGCTCCCGTCAGTTGGAGGGTCTGCGGTAGAGCGTCGGCCAAGGTGGCGGTCCCCGGGCGGACCGTGGAGACCGCATCACCGACGCGACCGTCCAGGCGCGCAACGAGGTACTGTTCCGGCGCCTCGGCTGGCAGCGGGTGCGGGACACGACGGTCGCGGGCGTGCCGCACGTCCTGATGCGCTGGCCGATCGGCCGCGTCGCCGCACTCGCGGCGGCCACGAAGTCCCCCCTCGGACCGCTCCTCACCGCGCTGGCTTCGCCCCCGGGCTTCGTCGGCGACGACGGAGCGCCCGTCCCCGGCACCGACGTGATCGCGGCGTGTGACGCGATCGTGCCGTCCATGGTCGAAAGGGACCCCGAGTGGGCGGGCTGGTGCGCGGTCCTCGTGAACGTCAACGATCTCGCGGCGATGGGCGCCCAACCGCTCGGGCTGCTGGACGCCGTCGGCGCCCGCGACGCCGCGCACGCCGCCCGCGTACTGTCCGGACTGACCAGGGCGGCACAGGCGTACGACATCCCGGTACTCGGCGGACACACCCAGCTCGGCGTCCCGGCCGCCCTGTCGGTGACCGCCCTCGGCCGCACGGACCGGCCGGTACCGGGTGGCGGCGGCCGCCCCGGACACGCCGTACGTCTCACCGCCGACCTCGGCGGGAGCTGGCGTCCGGGCTACCGCGGCCGCCAGTGGGACTCCACCACCCACCGCCGAACCGACGAACTGCGCACCATGACCGGGGCGGTGGCCGCCGCGCGGCCCACCGCCGCCAAGGACGTGTCGATGGCGGGCATCGCCGGCACCCTCGGCATGCTCGCCGAGGCGAGCGGCTGCCGCGCGGTGCTCGACGTGGCCGCCGTGCCCCGGCCGGAGGCCGCGACCGTGGGCGACTGGTTCACCTGCTTCCCGGGCTTCGCGATGCTCACGGCCGACGAACCGGGCACACCGCCCCTGCCCGCTGGGCCCGCCACGGGTGCCGTGTGCGGGGAACTCACCGATGGAGAAGGCGTCGGGCTGCGCTGGCCCGACGGAGAGATCACCGAAGCGGTCATGTCCACCGTGACCGGGATGGGGACCGCATGACCACCCTGCGTATGGCCGCCGTCGCCGCCGAGTTCGGCCGCGACCTGGAGGAGGACTTCCACATCGCCGAACGGCTGATCAAGGAAGCCCGGGAGGAGGGCGTACGCCTGCTGGCGCTGCCCGAGGCGTGCCTCGGCGGGTATCTGCTCAGCCTCGATGACCGCGCCGAACTCGACGAGGGCCCGCCCGCGCTCGCTCTCGACGGCCCCGAGCTCCGCCGACTGGCCTCTCTGGCCGGGGAGATGACGGTCGTCGCCGGATACTGTGAAGCGGCCGGGGAAACCCGCTACAACAGCGTCGTCTGCCTCACCGGCGACGGCGTCCTCGGCAACCACCGCAAGGTCCACCAGCCGCTGAGCGAGGACGCCAGCTACGCCTCCGGGGACCGCTTCCGCGCCTTCGACACCCCGGTCGGCCGGATCGGCATGATGATCTGCTACGACAAGGCGTTCCCGGAGTCCGCCCGCGCGCTCGCGCTCGACGGCGCCGCGATCGGGGTCTGCGTCTCCGCGTGGCCGGGATCCCGGACGAACGCGACCGCCAGCCTCGAAGAGGACCGCTGGAAACGCCGCTTCGACCTGTTCGACCGGGCCCGCGCGCTGGAGAACCAGATCGTGTGGCTGTCGGCCAACCAAGCGGGCACCTTCGGGTCGCTACGCTTCGTCGGCAGCGCCAAGGTCGTCGATCCCGGCGGCGAGATCCTCGCCGACACGGGCGTCGCCGCCGGCGTCGCCGTCGCCGAACTGGACGTCGCACAGGCACTGGAGACCGCCCGCCGGTCGATGGGGCACCTGCGCGACCGGCGGCCCGAGACCTACGACGTACCCACGGGAGCAGTCACCGCATGAGCACGATCCGGATCGCGGCCGCGGCCGCCCACTTCGGCCGCGACCTGGAGTTCGACCTCGCCCGCGTCGCCAAACTCGTCGACGACGCGCGTGCCTCCGGCGCCGGACTGCTCGTCCTGCCCGACGCCGCGCTCGGCGGCTACCTCGCCGACCTGCGCCACCCCGACCCCGAGGCCCTGCCGCCGGCCCTGAAGCCGGACGACCCGCTGATCCTCCAGGTCGCCCGCCTGGCCGCCGAGATGGTGGTCTGCCTCGGCTACTGCGAGGACGGCGGCGACGAGCGCTACAACGCCGCGGTCTGCGTCAACGGCGACGGTGTCCTCGGCCGCCACCGCAAGGTCCATCTGCCGGCCGGCGAGGTCGCCGCCTACACGCCCGGTGACCGCTTCGACGCCTTCGACACCCCGGTGGGCCGGATCGGCATGCTCATCGACTACGACAAGACCTTTCCCGAGTCGGCCCGCTCGCTGGCCCTGGACGGCGCGGAGATCCTCGCCTGCCTCTCCGCCTGGCCGACGTCCATCACCAACCGTGCCCCGCGCATGGCCCAGGACCGCCAGGCCAAGCTCTTCGACCTGTACGACCAGGCCCGTGCCGCCGAGAACCAGGTCGTCCTCGCCTCCTCCAACCAGACCGGCGCCATGGGGGGCATGCGGTTCCTCGGCCAGTCCAAGGTGGTCGGCCCCGGCGGTGACATCCTCGCCCGCACCTGGGCCAAGGCCGGCCTGGCGGTCGCCGAGATCGACGTCGCCGAGGAGATCGACCGAGCCCGCCGCATTCTGCGCCACCTCGACGAACGCCGACCCGACGCCTACCGGGAGAACCCGTCGTGAAGATCGCTCTGCTGAGCTACTCCACCAAGCCGCGCGGCGGCGTCGTGCACACCCTCGCCCTCGCCGAGGCGCTCGCCGCGGCCGGGCAGGACGTCACGGTGTGGACGCTGGGCCGCGGCGGTGACGAGGGCTTCTTCCGGCCGGTCGACCCCGCCGTACGGCTGCGGATCGTGCCGTTCCCGGACGGCCCGCCCGAGGAGTCCGTCGGCGAGCGGATCCTGCGCTCCATCGCCGTCCTGGGCACGGCCTTCGAGCCCTTCGCGGCGGCGTACGACATCGTCCACGCCCAGGACTGCATCAGCGCCAACGCGGTCGGCGGCCGCTGCGTGCGCACGGTCCACCACATCGACCACTTCACCACCCCCGAACTGGCCGCCTGCCACGAGCGGGCCATCGTGGAGCCGTACGCGCACATCTGCGTGTCGGCGGCCGTCGCCACGGAACTGGCCGACGGCTGGGGCATCGAGGCGGCCGTCATCCCCAATGGGGTGGCCTACGACCGTTTCGCCACCACTGATCCGGCTGCCCGCGCGAACTGGCGTACCCGCCTGGGCCGTTACGTCCTCACCGTCGGCGGCATCGAGCCGCGCAAGGGCTCGCTGGACCTGCTGGAGGCGTACGCCCTGCTGCGCTCCGCGCACCCCGACGTACGACTGGTGATCGCGGGCGGCGAAACGCTCTTCGACTACCGCGACTACCGGGCCCGCTGGGAGGCACGGGCAGCCGAACTCCGCGTTGAGCCGATCGTTTTGGGGCAGGTCGCCGAGGACGAGCTGCCGCCCCTGGTGGCCGCCGCCTCCGCTTTCGCCTTTCCTTCCGTGAAGGAGGGCTTCGGACTCGCCGCGATGGAGGCACTCGCCGCGGGAGTTCCGCTGGTCACACGCGACCTGCCCGTACTGCGCGAGGTGTTCGACAGCGCCGCCCGTTTCGCGACCACCCCCCAGGATCTGGCCACTGAGCTGGGCGCCGCGCTCACGGACGACACCGCAGCGCGGCGGGATGAGGGCCGCCGACTCGCCGCCCGTCACACCTGGACCACCGCAGCCGAACGCCACCTGGCGTTCTACGTCTCTCGACATGGTGGCCGCCAGGAACGGCCCGCTCCGGCCGCGAGGACGGTGGCGCGGGGCACCTGATCCCTCACGGAACAGGGCCCCTTGACGAAGACGTCGGGAAGGCGGCCGCGGTCGCACGCGTGGGGACCGCGGTTCAAGAGGAGGGCGACGACCGCAGAGTCACCCGTCTGCCGCCGCCGGTGGAGGCGTTGACACCGAAGCACGGGTGCCGGCGGTTCGGCGCTGTTTCCCGGTGTCGACGGATCGCTGCGCTCATGAAAGTCGCGCAGGATGCGTCGCAGCGGACCCGTATCGGGTTCGAATACGAGGTTCGGCATCTGCTGTTGGTGTCCCTGGGGTCGCGGTAGCGGACTTCCGTAGGAAGGGTCCACCTTCCACATGGCGTCTTTCATCTTCTCCAGTCCCAGCTCGTGCTGGGCTGGTCACTCCTCGCGGCGGGCGATCACCCGGAAGGCGTTGGAGAAGCGGCTGCGGCGGATCAGCGGGGCGAGGAGCCGGTCCAGGGCGTACATCGGGAAGCAGAACGGTATGCCCGCCCAGAAGACCGTCTTGGTGACCGCGGCGCCGAGACGGCCCGGGGGCTCGGGCAGCCAGGGCTCGTCGCGGAACGGCAGCAGCCGCAGCACGTACAGCCCTACGAGCGCGGTGAAGTCCACGGGGATATGGGACTCCTCGCGGTCCGTCGCCACCACCGTGAAGCCCAGCTCGGTGAGGGCCCGGCGCAGGTTCCGCATGGTCACGAAGTGCTGGTGCTGAGGCTGGAACCACGGCAGCCAGTACCGGCCGAAGAGCCGGCCGAAGGGCGACTCCGGGTTGGGTACCTCGATGATCAGGTGGCCGCCGGGGCGGAGCACGGTGTGAACCGCGGCCAGTTGGGCCTGCGGGTCCGTGGTGTGCTCCAGGCAGTGGAACATGCTCACCGCGTCGTACTGGCCGGCGAGTTCGTCCGCGAGGTCGGGCAGAAAGCCCTGGTAGGCCCGCTCGATGCGCCCCGACCGCTGCGCCCCGAGCACATGGGCGCCGATGTCGAGCCCGTCGAAGGCGGTGCCGGGCAGTGCTTCCTTGGCCGCCAGGCAGAAGTCACCGCCCGCCGTGCCGACGTCCAGCCAGCGCTTCGGCCGGGCGTGCCGCCGCATGGCCACGGCCCGGTCGTGGTTGCGTTTCCTCGCGGCGTCGCTGTCCAGGGCGCCGCCGATCTTCTCGGCGTACAGGCCGTCGTAGAAGTCCCGGTAGTAGAAGTCCAGTCCGGCCGCGCTGAGCTGCGGGTTCTGGAAGGTGTGCCCGCAGTCGCGGCACTGGTCCAGGGTGAAGGTGCCAGGCTTTCGCTGCAGGTGGTCCTTGGTGCGCAGGCGGCGACGCAGCTGCCGCGCCCCGCACCAGGGGCAGTCGGTGCGGCGCGGCTCGAAGAACCGGGCGATGCCGTCGGCCAGCTCTGCCTGGTACGCGGGGCGCAGGCGGGCGACGCGTTCGGCGTCGGAAGCAGGGGGCGGTGGGGCGGGTGTGTCGGGGGTGTCAGGGGCTGGTTCGTGGTGGCCATGTCCGTGGTCTCCTCTCGTTCCACTCTTCGGCACGGCGGTCGCCCTGCCGGTCGCTCGCTCACCGCTCCCGTGACTCCTGCGGCTCCCGTGGTTTCTGTGCCGCGAACTTCTCCAGGTACGCCGCCGCAGCAGCCGCCCCGCCCGCCGCACGGAAGGAGTCCCCGACGCGCCGGGCCGCCGCGCGGTAGGCGGGCCCGTCGAGTACGGCGTCGAGGGCGGCACCGATCCGTCGGCGGTCGGCGCGCCCGAAGCGCACCCGCACTCCGGCGCCGGCGCCGGTGACCTGGCCGGCGATCAGTGGTTGGTCGTCCCGGATGGGCGCGACCACCAGCGGTACGCCGTGCCACAGGCACTCGGCTACGGTGTTCTGCCCGGCGTGGCTGACCATCGCGGACGCCCGGCGCAGGAGCGGCAGTTGGGGGATCCGGGGCAGCACCAGGAGGTCGGCGTCGGACTCTTGGTCGAGTACCCCCCCGGGGTCGGCGAATACCGCCTGCAGCCGCCGCCCGCGCTCCCGCGCGGCGGCCGCGCACTCGGCGAGGAAACGTGCCCCCAGGCCGGTGTTGGCCGTGCCGAGTGAGACCAGGACGGTGGCCCGGTGCTCGTCGAGCCACTCCCAGGGGAAGTCGGCGGCCGGGCGCCGGGTGAACGCCGGACCGACGTACCGCAGCTGCGGCAGCTGAGGGCCCGGGCCCGCGAGTTCGGGGGTGGTGAAGGAGAGCACCAGGTCGGGGGAGAAGCGCGGATCGTGGGTGCGCCCCGGGTCGCCGAGGCGGGCGCGCAGCTCCGCGACGAGCCCGGCGGTCCACTGAGCCACCTTCGGCATGCCGTCCAGGGCGTCGCTGAACTCCGCCGGGGTGGTCGACGCGGTGGCATACGGCACCCCGAGGCGCTCGGCGACGAGGGCACCGGCGAGGGTCTGCTGGTCGGCGACGACGACATCGGGCCGGAACCCCTCGACCGCGCGGCGCACACCGGGCGCCATCGCCCCGGCGAGCGGCACGAGGAACTCCTCCCACAGGAAGCGCAAGGCTGCGGCACCGCGCAGGGCAGCCGGACGTTCCGGGAGCGGGGGCACGTCGCACGGGTACACCTCGGCGTCGGGTCCGGCCAGTTCCCCGACGAACCCGGGCAGTCCGGCCCAGGCGGCCCGGTGCCCGCATCTGGTCAGCTCGGCGGCCACGCTGACCGCCGGGTTGACGTGCCCGACCAGGGGCGGCACGACGAACAGAAAGCGGCTCACGGCGCGACCAGCTCCCGGTGGCCGTCCCGTAGCCAGTCGAGCAGCAGCGGGACGACCGTCTCGGGGGTGCCGACCAGCACGGAGTGCCCGTGCCCGGGCACCGTCACGGTGCGGCAGCGGGGCAGCAGCGATTCCAGCCAGGGCGCCATGTCGGCCAGGTCGGAGGTAGCGCCGTACACCGCGCAGACCGGCACGTGCAGGCTCTGCCAGGACTCCTCGGCGGGGACGGGGCAGGACGCGATGTCCTCGGCGATGGAGGTGCCGTGCAGCAGCCGGGTGGCCCAGCGCACCAGGCGGGCCTCGTGGCGGCCGTAGGTCTCCTCGATCCACGGCAGGGTGCGCTCGTCGTGGAGCTGGTGGGCGGAGCCGGCCAGGATGCCGCTCATCTTCTTGGCCCAGGCGGCGGTCGGCGGCTCGGACTCCAGCATCAGGATGCCGGCGACCCGCTCCGGGCGGCGCAGCGCGTAGGCGAGGGCGACGGTGCCGCCGAAGGAGTTGCCGATCAGGTGGACGGGCCCTTCCAGGGCGAGGGCGTCGAGGAGTGCGTCCAGGTCGCCGCTGAAGTCCTCGATGCCGTAGCCGCGCGGCGGGCGGGAGCTGCGGCCGTGGCCGCGCTGGTCGTACATCACGACGTCATGTCCGGCTGCGGCGAGCGCGGGCGCGATGGTGAAGTAGTAGCTGGTCAGGTTGTCGGTGGCGATGCCGTGCACGAGGACGACCGTCTGGGGCGGCCCGGTGCCGGGGTGGGTGCGCCGCTCAGCCGCTCCACGTTCAGCCGGATCCCGCCCGCCTCGATCGTGGTCACCGCAGGCACCCCGCGATGTACTGGACGAGTTGTCCGACGGTCAGTCCGACGATGTCGGAGAGTTCGAGCGAGGCGAACCAGGCGGGGAAGTCGACCCGGTCGCCGTAGCGCCCGCCCAGCTCGGCGGTGAGCGTGACCAGGTCGATGGACTCCAGGTCGAGGTCCTCCACGAAGCGGGTGTCGGAGGTGATCGGGGTGTCGTCCAGTTCGAGGTCGTCGAGGACCGTGTGCAGCGCGTCGGTGATCTCGGCGAGGACGGCGGCGTACGCGGGGCCGGTGGTGGCGGGGCTGGTCATGATGGGCGCTCCTCGGTCCAAGCGACGGTGTAGGTACGGGTGGGCAGCCCCGGCGGGTTGGTCACATCGGTGAGCCGGATGCGCCGCAGCCGGCCGGAGGGCGCCCGGACCGTGAGGGCACGGGCGCCGTCTTCGACCTCGACCGCCGTGAAGTCCCGCGGCCGGCCGCCCAGTCCGGTGCCCTCGGCCTTGGCCGCGGCTTCCTTGGCGGCCCAGAACCGGGTCAGCGGGCCGGGGCCGCCGCCGAGCCCGGTGAAGAGCGCCCGCTCGTCCGGGGCGAGGATGGCGTCGTAGGCCGTTTCGGGGCGCTCGACGATCTCCTCGATGTCGATGCCGGTGCCGGTGCCAGGGCTGTCGGCGGCGGGGTGGACGAGTGCGACGGCGGCCTCCCGGCAGTGCGCCAGCGACAGTTCCAGAGGCGGGAGTTCTCTGCCGTGTACGCCCTCGGGGCGCGGTCTGCCGCCAGGGTCGTTGGCGACCCGTATCTCGGCGGGGAAGACGGGGCCCGCGCCGTGCGCCCACAGGTGGCGGCGTACGGCGTCCTTGGCGGCGATCCGGCCGAGCAGCCACTGGCGCCGGCCGCGCGGGGGGTGCCCGGCGTACTGCTCGCGCTCAGGGCCCGCGAGCTGGCTGCGCATGAATATCTCGCGGGATGCGGGGTCGGGCCAGCGTTCGAAGACCAGCTGCCAGCCGCCCTCCTGGGTTTCCGACAGAGTGTTGTGCTCGGGCCATCGTTTGACCGGATCGACCTCGGGCGGCGAGTCGAAGCGCCGGTCCCGCCAGCCGCGGATCTCGGCCCAGACCTCGCCGTCGCGGGCGAGCTGCGCGTCAGCCACCAGGACGGTGTCCGTCACGGTGGTGACCCTGATGTGGCAGTCGAGTGCGGTGCCCTGTTCCGGGGGCGGGCCGTGGAAACGGATCTCCTCGACGCCCGTCGGGAAGACGATGGTGCGGTCGGGGTGCGTGGCCATCAGCCAGTAGCCGAGCAGCTGACCGACGTTGTCGAGGAGCGCGCCGGGCGCGGACGGGGTGGTCAGGACACCGCGGACGTGCCGCTCGCCGAGCGCGCCGATCTCGGTGACGCCGCGGAACCGCGGGCCGTGGAACATCCAGCGGGCGTCGTACATCTGCCGCGCGGACACAGCCGGACGGCTCTCCGGGGCTTCCGTCCGCCACGGCCGTGGGCGGGGCGCGGTGTCGTGCCCGTGGGCGGTCTCGACCGTTGCGCGGGCGTGGCGCCCGAACTCCACGGCGTACCGCCCCTGTCCCTCGGGCCGGACCGTGACCGTGGCCTCGGTGGGCGGGGCGGCGACGGTCCACTGCAGAAACCGGGCGTCGTGCACGGCCACGGCCCTCCCTGGGCCGGGCACGGCGTCGATCATGTGCTGCACCAGGGTGGTGGCGGGCACCACGGGCCAGCGGTCGGCGATCTCGGGCCAGTGCGCGGGCTGCCGGAAGAAACAGTGGTCGGCGAGGTACGGCATGGTGTCGAGTGAGATGCGCAGGGTGATGGCGCGGGGGGTGGCGGCAGGCGGCACCGCCCCGGTCGCCGAGGGCTCGGGGGCGGCGCCGCGGGCGCGGTGCGGCGCGGGGCCGCTGCCGCGGCGAACAGCTCCGCCAGTTCCGCTGCCGTGTCCGCCGTCTCGCCGAGCAGCGAGCGCAGTTCGGCCGCCACGGGGCTCCGCGCGGCCACGGCCGCGAGCCGGTCCATCCCGGGTGCGGGTGCCGCGCGCAGGGTGCTGCGGAGCCGGTCCCGGGTGGCGGCGTCGAGCGAGACGAGCCCGGAGCCGAGGGCGAGGGGACGGTGACGGGGGCAGGGGCGGGACGGCTCGCGGGCTCTCCGTGGCCGTACGGAGGGTCTCCGCCGTAGGGTCGGTCTCCGCCGTACGGGCAGGCGCCGCCGTCGACCGAGGCGTGGCCCCCGCCCGCAGCGCCGCGAAGTCCGGTTCGGCACCGTGCGACCAGAGTCCGGCCGCCACCCGGTACAGCTGCGAAAGCCCGCTGTGCCGGGGCGTGTTGGCGCTGAGCGTCAGGCACGCGCGGCTGGTGAGGGTGTCGTCCACGAGAGCCGGCAGCTGGCCCTGGCCCAGCTGTACGAAGGCCCGGAACCCGGCGTCGTACAGGGCCGTGGTGAGCTGCCGGAAGCGGACCGGTTCGAGCAGGTGGCGCAGGAAGAGCGCGCGCGCCGCGGCCTCGTCGGCCGGGAAGGGCGCGGCGGTCGTGGCGGACCAGACGGGCACCCGGGGCGGGTGCAGCGTGAAGCCGCGCGCGGCCTTCTCGATGGAGGTGAGGTACGGGGCGAGCATCGGCGTGTGGAAGCCGGACTCGAAGGGCAGCAGCCGACCGAGCACTCCCGCGCCGCGCAGCCGCCCGATGAGCGCCTCGACCTGGTCGTGAGGTCCGCAGGCGACGGTCTGGTGGGGCGCGTTGTCGTGCGAGACGACGACGTCCGGGTACGCCGCGAGCTCGGCATCCACCTGGTCCGCACCGGTGCCGAACGCGGCGAAGGCGAGCCCTGGGACGCGCAGCGTGGCCGGGTCGAAGTCCCGCAGGAAGGCGTCGACCTCGGCGTCCGCGTACATCCCGCCGACCGCCATCGCCGTCCACTCCCCCACACTGTGCCCGGCCAGCGCGTCCGGCCGGACGCCGATCCGGGCGAGCGCTCCGGCGAGCAGCCGGCCGAGGCCGACGACGGCCGCGCCGTGCCGGGCGACGTCGCCCACGCGGGCGTCCGGCCAGTGCGGCGCCGGCAGGTCGAAGTGGCGGGCGACGTCCTCGGCCCGCGGCTCGAACTCGGCCTCCAGCCCTGGGCAGAGGAAGGCGATCTTCCCGCCGCCCATGCCGAGTACCGGCCGCGGCGCGCACCAGACGTCGCTTCGGCCGCCCCAGGTCCGGGCGCGGGCGACTGCCTTGCGGGCCAGGGCGAGGCGGCGGTCGGTGGGGTCCAGGACGGCGACGCGGGCGCCCCCGGCTCCCCTCGCTCCGCCCTCGGCGGCGGCCGCGCGCAGCGCGGTGTCGTCGGCGTCGAGCAGTTCGGCGAGGTCCTGCGGGGTCGCGGCTGCGAGCCGCAACAGCCGGGGCGGCTCGGCCACTTCGGCACGGTCCGAGGAGGCAGCAGGCCCAGCGCCCGGGCCGCCGGGTGCCGGGGCCGCAGGCGCGACGGCCGGAGCCGATGCCGGTGCGGGAACCGACGCCGGGGCAGGCGCCCATGCGGGGGCAGGTACGGGCTCCGGTACCGACTCCAGGACGACGTGGGCGTTGATCCCGCCGAAGCCGAAGGCGCTGACCGCGGCACGTCGGACGTCCCCGTCCCAGGTCCGGGCCTGCTGGGCCGGAGCGAAGCGGGTGACGCGGAGCGCCGGGTGCGGGTCGTCGCAGTGCAGGGTCGGCAGGAGCATGCCGTGGTGCACCGCCAGGGCCGCCTTGACGAGGCCCGCCACACCCGCCGCCGGCATCGTGTGGCCGATCATCGACTTCACGGAGCCGATCACGGCGTCGGGCCCGGCGTCCGGGTCCGGCGGCCCGAACACCTCGGCCAGCGCGGCCAGTTCGGCCCGGTCGCCGCCGGGGGTTCCGGTGCCGTGCGCCTCCAGGAGGCCGAGCGACCCCGGTGCCGCCGGGTCGAGCCCCGCCGCAGCCCAGGCGAGCCGGACGGCGCGGGCTTGGCCGCCGGGGTCCGGGTTGACCAGGGAGCCGGCCCGGCCGTCGCCGGCCACGCCGACGCCGCGGACCACGGCGTAGATCCGGTCGCCGTCGCGCCGCGCGTCCGCGAGCCGTTTGAGTACGACCACGCCGGTGCCCTCGCCCATCAGCACGCCGTCCGCGTCCCGGTGGAACGGGCGGATCCGCTGGGACGGCGACAGCGCCCGCAGCCGGCTGAAGACGGACCAGAGCGTGATGTCGTGGCAGTGGTGCACGCCGCCCGCGAGCATCACGTCGCAGCTGCCCGCGGCGAGCGCGCCGACGGCCTGGTCGAGTGCGACGAGCGAGGAGGCGCAGGCCGCGTCCACGGTGTAGGCGGGGCCACGCAGATCGAGCCGGTTGGCGACCCGGGACGCCGCGAAGTTGGGCACGAGGCCGATCACCGACTCGGGGCTCTGCTCGCCGCCGAGCGCGGCCGTGAACGCCATCCGTACCGCGTCGAGCCGCTCGCCGTCCAGCTCGGGCAGTAACTCGTGCAGGGTGCGCACCAGTTGGGCGGACGTACGCATCCGTTGGTCGAGTCGGGCGAGCCCGTCGCTCAGATAACCGCCGCGGCCGAGCACGACACCGACCCGGGAGCGGTCTTCGGGCAGTGCGGCCTCCCCCGCGTCGGCGAGCGCGGCCGCGGCGGTGCGCAGCGCGATCAGCTGGTCGGGTTCGGTGCCGGGCACGGAGTCCGGCATGAGTCCGAAGACGGTCGGGTCGAAGGCGGCGAGCGCGTCGAGCCCGTCGACGAAGCCGCCGCGGCGGCAGTAGACGCCATCGAGGCCGCGCCGTCCGTCCGGGTCGTAGTAGGTGTCCGCGTCCCAGCGGGCCTTGGGCACCTCGGAGATGGCGTCAGCGCCGGTGACGAGGTTGCGCCAGAACGCGGCCAGGTCACAGGCGCCGGGCAGGGTCACCGCCATGCCGACGATGGCGACGGGCTGCCGCTGCTGCGGGGCGGTCGGTCGCATCGTGGGGCTCACCGGCCCGACGCCGTCAGGACGACCTCGTCGGTCTCCGGCTCGCCCCAGGCCAGCTCCCGCAGCAGCGCGAGCACGCCCTCCTCCGGGTCGATCAGCTCGATGCCGCGGCGCGCGTACTCCCGGCCCAGCTCAGGGCCGACCATGCCGCGGTGCGCCCCAGCCGGCGCCCACGGGCCCCAGTGCACGGTGACGGTACGGCTGCCGGTGCCGGCACGCCAGAGGCGGCCGAGGCGGGCGAGTGCGTCGTTGGCGGCGGCGTAGTCGGCCTGGCCGCGGTTGCCGTACACCGCCGCGACGGAGCCGAACATGACCGTGAAGGCGGGCAGTTGGGGAAGTCGCCGGAGAGCCGAGAGCAGTGCGCGGGCGCCGTCCACCTTGGTGCCGTAGACCCGTTCGAAGGAGACGGGGTCCTTCTCGGAGAGCAGCCGGTCCTCGATCACTCCGGCGGCGTGTACGACCCCGTCGATCCGGCCGTACGTCGCGTACGTCTCCTTGACCGCCTGCTGCACGGCCTCCGCGTCCCGCAGGTCGAGTGCCCGGTACCTGGCCCGGCCGCCCGCGTCGTGTACCTCGGCCAGGGTCGCGGCGATCTCGCGGCGGGCCAGGACGCGGCCCGCTTCGCGGTCGATCTCGGCGGTGCTCAGACCGCCCCGGGCGGCGAGCGCTGCACGCAGCGCGGGTAGGTCGGTGGCGTGGGCCAGCTCGTGGTGCCCGCCCGTGCCGTCGTCGAGCGGCGTACGCCCGAGCAGTTCGACCCGGCAGCGTGCGGCGGCGGCAAGGGCGAGGGTGAACCGGGCTGTGATGCCGCGTGCGCCGCCCGCGAGGACGACGACCGATTCCGGGCCGAGCCCGAGTGCCGCGGCTGCGGCGGCGCCGGAGGAGGCGGGCCCGGCGCCGGAGGAGACGGGCGGGCCCAGAGGGCTCTCGTACGGTACCGGGGCGCGGCGGAGCCCGCAGGTGCGCAGCACGACGGGCTCCCGGTCGGGCGCCAGCAGTTCCCCGACGAGCGCCTCGGCCTGCTCGGCGGCGGGCTCGTCGGGGTCGAGCTCCACGGTGCGGACCACGGTGTCGGGGTATTCGCGGGCCGCGGTGCGCACGAAGCCGTCGAGGCCGCTGGTGTCGTCGGGGAGACGGGGGCAGAGCAGCCGGCGCGGGCCGCGCAGCAGCAGTTCCTGGAGCACGGTGAGCTTGGCGGGCAGCAGTTGCTGTTCCGCACCCGCGAGAGCGCCCAGGTGCAGCACTCCGTCGACCGGGCCGGTGTGCCCGGCGAGCTGTGCGGTGTCCGGGCCGCCACGGGCGGCGAGCGCGCCGAGTGCGGTGAGCCGGGTGACGAGTGCCCGTGCGAGTGGCGTGTCGCCCGCGACGATCAGGAACCGCTTCCCGCGCAGCTGTACCGCGCCTTCGGCGCCGGGCACGGGCGCCGGGTCGAGCGGGGCGGGCCGCAGCAGATAGCGGTGGGGAACCTGGCCGGTGAGCGGGGCGGGGCTCCCGGCGGCGGGGGCCGCGGTGGCGAGGCGGGTGCCGGGTCCGGTCGGCGAGCGCCTTCGCGCGGGCCCGCAGCCAGTCGGCGATCCCGGCTGCGGTGCGCTCCCGGGTCAGCTCCTCCAGGTCCGCGTCCGGCAACGACCGCAGATCCGCACCCGAGCCCAGCAGCCGCCGTCCCAGCTCCCCGGCGATCTCCGTCCGCTTGATCGAATCCACACTCAGATCCGCCTCCAGATCCGACTCCGCCCCCACCATCTCCACCGGATATCCCGTACGTTCCGCGATCACCGCCAGCACCTCGGCCAGCACATCCACCCCCACCGGAGCGGGAGCGCGGGCCGGAGCCGCAGCGAGAGCGGCCGGAGCCGGGGCCGGAAGGGGTTCGGGGGCCGGCGGAGCCGCCTGCGGCGCGGGCGGAGCCCCGAAGTAGCCGAGGAGCACGTCCCGTTGGGCGGCCAGCATCTCCCGGCTGTTGCGCAGGAACTCCCGGAGCAGTTCTTCCCGTTCGCCCGTCGTCGTCGCCTCACTGGTCCGCTCTCTGGTCCCCTCTCTGGTCCGCGGGATGCCCGAGGTGCGCCGGGCAGGGCGCAGCGCTCCCGGCACCGGCCGGCCGTCCGCCGTGCGTACGAGGTGGCCGTCGACCGTCCAGCCGGGCCGCACCGGCACGGCGGCCGGGTCGGCGAGTGCCGTGTCGCGTCCGCTGAAGAGCCGTGCGGGCGCCACCGGGACACCGGCCGCGGCGAGCCGGGCCAGGGCTTCCAGGTGGCCGCGCAGGCCCGCGTCGGGGCGGGGTTCGAACGGGACGGCGACGTGCGGCCGGTCGCCGAGGATCTGGCCGACCAGACCGGTGAGCACGGTGCCGGGCCCGCACTCGACGAAGATCCGCGCCCCGGCGTCGTACATCGCCTCGATCTGCTCGGCGAAACGGACGGGGGCGGCGATCTGCTCGGCGAGGTCGGCCCGTATCTGGGCGGGGTCCCCGGCATAGCGGGTGCCGGTGAGATTGGCCCAGACCGGGAACTCGGGGCCGCGCACGGTGTACGCCGTCAGGATCTCGGCGAAGCGGGACACGGCCCCGGCGACCAGCGGGCTGTGGAAGGCGCAGGCGACGGGCAGCGGGCGGACGGCGAACCCGGCGGCGGTGAGCGCGTCGACGGCTTCGGCGACGGCGTCCCTCGGGCCCGAGAGCACGCTCTGCGCGGGCGCGTTGTGGTTGGCGACGACGACCCGCTCGGCCAGGCCTGCGCCGGCGAGCACCCGGGTCACCTGCTCGGCGGAGGCCACGGCGGCGGCCATGGTGCCGGGATCGGGCCCCTGTGCGCCGGTCGCGGCGAGGATCGCCTCGGCCCGCTCCCGGCTGAGGTCACCGAGCGTGTCGGGGTCGAGGGAGCCCGCGGCGCAGAGCGCGACGAGTTCGCCGTAGGAGTGCCCTGCGGCCATGTCGGGGCGGACACCGACCGCGGTGAGGGTGTCGTACGCGGCGAGGCCGACCGCCCCGAGCGCGGGCTGGGCGTGGCGGGTGTCGGTGAGCCGGGCGACCTGTGCGGCGCGTTCGGCGGCGTCGAAGGCGGCGGGCGGGAAGAGGGCGGCGGCCGGGGCGTGGTAAAGGTGGCGGCCGAGTTCGGGGAAGGCGGTGAACAGTTCGGCGAACATGCCGGGGCGCTGGCTGCCCTGGCCGGGGAAGAGGAACGCCACCTTGCCACCGTCGTTGCTTTCGCCGTTGCCGTTGCCGTCGGGCGCCCCGGCGGCGGCGCCTGTGGCGGGGAACACTCCGCTTCTCCCGGGCGTGCCGTCGAGGAGGTCCCGTATCAGGTGCGGGAGTTCGGTGACGGACTCGGCGACCACGGCGCCGAGGAGCGGGCCCGGGCCGGTCTCCGCGCACTGTGCGGCGGTACGCGCCAGGTCCCGCAGCCGCCAGTGGCCGCTCGCCGCGAGGCCGGCGAGTTCCTCGGCCGCTGCGCGGGTGCGGAAGACGAACAGCTCGGCGGGCCAGACGTCGTGGCTCTGGCGCGGCGGCGCTCCGGCGTCGGCGTGGGCCCGCAGCACCACGTGGAAGTTGGTGCCGCCGAATCCGAAGGCGCTCACCCCGGCGACGCGGCGGGCGGCGGGCTCGGCCCAGGGCCGGGCCTCGCTGTGGAAGACGAATGGGCTGTCGGGGCCGGTCCAGACGGGGTTGGGCACGTCGACGTGCAGGGTGGGCGGGCGCACCCCGGTATGCAGGGCGAGCGCGGTCTTGATCAGTCCGGCGAGACCGGCGGCGCACTTCGTGTGTCCGATCTGGGACTTGACGGAGCCCACGACGCAGTTGCCGGGCGCGGCCCCGGCCTCCTCGAACAGCCGGGTGAGCGTGCTGAGTTCGGTGCGGTCGCCGACGACGGTGCCGGTGCCGTGGGCCTCGATCAGGCCGACCTCGGCGGGCGAGACGCGGGCCTGCGCGTAGGCGCGTTCCAGGGCGGCGCGCTGGCCCTCGGGGCGGGGCGCGGTCAGGCCGAGGGAGCGGCCGTCGCTGGCGCTGCCGACGCCCTCGATGACGGCGTAGATCCGGTCGCCGTCCCGCTCGGCGTCGGTGCGGCGCTTGAGCACGAGACAGGCGACGCCCTCGCCGAGTGCGATGCCGTCGGCGGCCGCGTCGAACGTGCGGCAGCGGCCGGTGGGCGACAGCGCGTGCGCGGAGGAGAAGAGCAGGTAGTCGTTGATGCCGTTGTGCAGGTCGGCGCCGCCGCACAGGGCCACGTCGGCGGCACCGAAGGCCAGTTCCTTGCAGGCGGCGTCGACGGCGGCCAGGGAGGAGGCGCAGGCGGCGTCGACGGTGTAGTTGGCGCCGCCGAGGTCGAGCCGGTTGGCGATCCGGCCGGCGATGACGTTGGCGAGCATGCCGGGGAAGGAGTCCTCGGTGAGCTTCGGGAACTGCTCCTCCAGGTCCTCGGGAAGACGGCCGATGTACGAGGGCAGGACGCTGCGCAGCGTCGCGGCGCCGGAGATGTCGCTGCCCGCCTCGGCACCGAAGACGACGCAGGTCCGCTCGCGCGGGAAGGCCCGGCGGTCGAGCCCGGCGTCGGCGAGCGCCCGCCTGGCCGCCTCCAGGGCGAGGAGCTGGACGGGTTCGATGGCGGCCAGGGAGGCGGGTGGGATTCCGTAGGCCAGCGGGTCGAAGGGGATCGGAGGCAGGAAACCGCCCCACTTGGACGCGGACACGTCGTCCGCCTCGGCGTCCGCGCCGAAGTGCAGCGCGGGATCCCAGCGGGTGTCCGGGACCTCGGTGATCGCGTCGGCGCCGGCGAGCACCTGGGCCCAGTAGGCGGGCAGGTCGGGGGCGCCGGGGAACATGCCGGCCATGCCGACGACGGCGATGTCGAGCGGTTCGGGAGCGGGGGCCGGGTTCCGTGCGGGTACCGTACCGCCCGCGTCGCGTACGTCTGCGGAGAGTTCGGCGGTGCGGCGCCCGTAGAAGTCGGCGGCCCCGTCGGTGACCGCGTGGTGCAGGGCGTCGACGGTGGTGACGGCGGAGCGGAGCACGGCGACCTCGCCGGCCATGAACATGCCCGCTTCGCGCTGGCGCTCCTCGTCGACGTCGAGCAGCTCGTGGCCGACCCGCTCGACGCCCTTGCTGGCGATGCGCAGGCGGCCGACGTTGAGCCGCTCCAGCTCCTGCCAGACCTGCCGCTCGGGTATCCCCTGAGTCCGCAGTTCGTCCTTGACCTCCTGGTACGTGTCGCTGAACGCGCTGGGCAGGCAGCGGGTGGCGTGGCCGGGCGCGGTGTGCAGGAGCGTGGTCGACGTGGCGTCCAAGGCCGCGCGCTGGAACAGCGGCCGGATGGCGCCGCACTCGACGGCCTCCTCGGTGAAGAGGTAGCCGGTGCCCATCAGAACGCCGACGACGGCACCGCGGGTGGTGAGCGGGGCGGCGAGCGCGGCGACCATGGCGGCGGAGCGCTCGTCGTGGATGCCGCCCGCGAACAGCACCTGTACGTCCTGTGGGTCGGCGGCGTCACCGCCATCGGCGTGACCGTCGTCGGCCGCCGCGTCGAGGAAGTCCTCCAGGACGGCCAGTTGCGCCTCCCAGAGCGGGAAGCTGTTGCGCGGCCCGATGTGCCCGCCGCACTCGGCGCCCTCGAAGACGAAGCGCCGGACGCCGGCCGCCAGGAACTGGCCGAGCAGCCCGGGCGACGGCACGTGCAGAAAGGTACGGATGCCCTCGGCCTCCAGAGCGGCCGCCTGGGAGGGACGGCCGCCCGCGATGACGGCGTGGCTGGGGCGCAGCTCACGGACGGCCTCCAGTTGGGCGGTACGTATCTCTTCCGGAACGAAGCCGAGGATGCCGACGCCCCAGGAGCGGTCGCCGAGCGCGGACCTGGTCTGCTCGAGCAGGGTGCGGGTCTGCTCGGGCCCGGCCAGGGCGAGCGCGACGAACGGCAGTCCGCCGCCGTCCGCGACGGCCGCCGCGAACCGTGCCTGGTCGCTGACCCGGGTCATCGGGCCCTGGACGACCGGCAGCGCGGTGCCGAGCGCCTGGCACATCGGCGAGCCGCCGCGCAGCACGGCGCCGTCGTCGGCCACGGCGGCGTCGATGCCCTCCGTGACGGCGGCGAGGGCGCGGTCCACGGTGCCGTACCGCTCGGCGAACCGGGCGGCGAGAAAGGCATCCTGGCCCAGCGGCAGGGGCCGGTCGCGCAGGACGGCCGGGAGGCCGGGGCGGCTTCGGTCGAGCACCCGGCAGCCGTCGACGACGACGGTCTCGGTGCCGTCGGCGGCGCGCAGCAGACCGGCGGCCGCGGGGGCCGTACCGGCCTCGTCGAGCAGTGCGAGCTGGATGTCCAGTACGACTCCGCGGGCGCCTGCGAGCACGGCGGCGGCCGCGGTGTGCGGCCCGATGCCGCCGCAGGCCCACACCGGCAGGTCGGCCGGTACGGCGCCGAGGACGCGCTGGAGCAGCATGAAGGTGGAGTGTTCGCCGCAGGGGCCGCCGGACTCCTCGCCGCGCACGATGAGCCCGGTGACACCGTCGGCCACGGCCCGGACGGCCTCGTCGGTGCCGCGGACCTCGGCGAGCACGGCGGGGTCCGCGGCGGCGGCGCGGGCGGTGGCCCGGACCTCGGCGACGGTCCAGGGCGCGTCGGGGGCGAGGAGCACGGTGCACGGTCCGGCGGCGGCCGGGTCCGCGGTCCGCCGCGTTCCGGCGGGCGCCGGGGCCCACAGCTCTTCGGGGCGCAGCGCACAGTCGGCGGGGACCCGCACGCCGTGGCGGCCGGGAGCCCACTGCCGCAAGAGGGTCAGGGCCTCGCGGGCGGCGCGGGCGCCCGGGCCGAGGTCGAGGACACCGGACCCACCGGCCCGGCAGACGGCGGCGACGAGGCGGGGGTCCGGTGCACCCAACGGGCTGACGCCGATAACGGTATGCGTCATGGGGGGAGGCTCCTCTGTGCGATCGGGGGGGTGTGCGATCGGGACGAGCGGATTCGGCGCACGCCGCGCGCTCTGGAGCTGATGACCCGTCAGATACTAACGGGTAGTCAGTTATCTGGCTGCACCCCCGACACCGATCTCAGTGAAGAGGAACCGCAACGAGCCGGACCCGGTCGCCGCGGAGCTCGGCCATGTCGTCGATGTCGGAAATCGACATGATCGCCGGCCGTGACCGCACGCCTGTCCGCGCGGCCTCCCGTAGCTGACCTCGCCTCCTGCGTCGCCTCCCCGCGGCGCGGTGTTGATCAAGGGCTACGGGGCGTTCGCCCTCCCATCTACCCGCCCCACCGCAGGCGATGAAGCCGCCCTGGGTCGCTGACGCGTAAATAGGTGCAGGTCAGGGCGGTGGTGGGCAGGTCTGGGTGCCCGGTGGCCGTGCTGGCCACCGGGTGTCCGGGTTTCTTGTGTCAGGCTGCGTGCTCCCTCGGGTTGAGGGTGACGGTGTAGCCGAGTTGATTGAGCTGGTTGATCGCGCGGCGGGTGGCGCGTTCGGGGTCGCGCTGGGTGAAGTAGGTGCCGCCGAGTTCGTGGTAGGGGAGGTGGTTGGTGAGCATGTGCCAGATCGCGGTGATGATCGAGTGTTCGACGGCGACCAGGGCCCTCAGGGGGCCGCGGCGGGCGGTCAGCCGCTTGTAGCGGGCCTGGAGATAGGTGTCCTTGGTTCTGACCGCGCCGAAGGCGGCCAGGCCGAGGGCGCCCTTGAGGTAGGGGTTGCCGGGCCGGACCTTGGTGTTCTTGGTGCGGCCGGCGGACTCGTGGTGGCCGGGGCAGACGCCGGCCCAGGAGGCGAGGTGTTTGGCGGTGGCGAACCGGGTCATGTCGCCGCCGGTCTCCGCGATGATCACTTCGGCGACGGCCCGGTTGATCCCGGGGATGGTGTCCAGGAGGTCGAGCGCAGGACGAAAGGGGGCCATCGCCTCCTCGATCCGTGCGTCCAGCTGCCCGATCGCGTCGGTGAGCTGGTCGTAGTGGTCAAGGTGCAGCCGGGTCAGGAACGCGTGGTGGGCGCGGAAGCGTCCGGTCAGGGCTTCGGTGAGTTCGGGGATCTTGTTGCGGAGCTTGCGTTTGGCCAGCTCAGCGAGGGCCTGCGGGTCGCGTTCCCCGGCGATGAGGGCTTCGAGCATGGCCCGGCCGGAGACGCCCATGATGTCGGCGGCGACCGCGGCAAGCTTGATCCCGGTGTCCTCCAGCAGCTTTTCCAGCCGCTGCACGATCTGGCCGCGCTCGCGGGTCATCTGGGTCCGGGCCCGGGTCAGGTCCCGCAACTCGCGCACCGGCTGCGGCGGGACGAACGAGGCACGGACCAGGCCGT
Organism: Streptomyces sp. MNU76; assembly: GCF_020982545.1. GTDB lineage: Bacteria > Actinomycetota > Actinomycetes > Streptomycetales > Streptomycetaceae > Streptomyces. The sequence continues at coordinate 39,875 of NZ_JAJKLK010000033.1, forward strand.
GGGCGCCGAGCTGGGCCAGCCAGGCCGCGTCCGAGACGTCGGTCTTGCGGCCGGGCAGGTTCTTGACCTGCCGCGCGTTGACCAGGATCACGTTCAACTCGTCGGCCAGCAGGTAGTAGAAGGGCTTCCAGTAGTCCGAGGTCGCCTCGATCACCACCAGGGTGACCTGGGCGGCGAGCAGGTGATCGCGCAGGGCGAGCACGGCGTTCGTCGTCGCGCCCCAGGTCGTGGTCTGGTTCGTGAACGACCCACGCCGTTTCGTACTCGGGGTGCGGATGCACGCCTTGGCGTCCTTCTTGCTGACGTCCACACCGGCGCAGCGTTCGTGCAGTACGTCCATGTCCAGAGCCCCTCCCTCAACGGCCGAGCGGTACGCCGTTCCGGGAGGGCCAGGGTGAATCAGGAATTCTGACGCACGTGCTCACAGCAACACTCCACGGTTCCCGCGGACGGCCCTCGGCACCATGCTGACCTGCGAGCTCACCGGCATCACAGAGACCTCGGTTTCGGCCGGAACGAACCCCACCAGCCTCCCGGACCGGCATCAGCCCACGTCAGGGCACACAAGGAGCACCTCGGCGCGCGCCACGGCATTTACCACGCCCCCGGCGCGCACCGAAGGCGCGCTGCGCTGCTGACCTGGGATGATGGGACTTCTTCAAGGTTCCGTGTCACAGATCGAGAGAACACCCGCGAGAGACCACGGCCCCCTGCCGGGGCCGTGTCCGATTCGCTCCTGCCCGCCGCCGTCCTGGTCGCGTTCGCGGCAGGCACGGATGACCGTGGGGGCCCGTGCCTGCCGCGCTTGCGCTGGGTTGCATCCGCTGGGGTTACAGCGGGCAGGTGATCTGGAAGACGACCGTCTTGGGGTCGTTGGGGGTGGGGCAGAGGAACTGGTCGTAGCGGGTGTCGTTGTCGACGAAGCGCTTCAGCCAGGAAACGCTGTACTGGGCGATCGTGGTGTTCGGGTCGGTGAAGGTGAAGTGGTCGGTGTCCTTGAGCACGATGAGTGACTTGTCGGGGACGTTGGTCAGCCCGTTGTAGAAGGGCAGGGCGAAGTCGTCGACGGAGGCGACGGTGTCACCGTCGGCGCCGAAGATCATGGTGGGGACCGTGATCCGGCTGGAGACGTTGCTGAGGTCCCAGGGTGCCAGCGGGATGGCAGCCTTGAGCGACGGGGTGCTCGCCGCGCTCTGCAGCGAGCCGCCGCCGCCCATCGACCAGCCCATCACGGCCAGCCGGCCGGGGTCGATCCGGTTCTTCACCGTGCTCTGGGCCGTCAGATAGGTGAGTGCGGCGAGTTGCTGCCTACTGCGGTCGGTGGGGAAGTCCCACAGCGCATTGGTGTTCAGGGTCATCACCACGAAGCCCTGGGAAGCCAGCCGGGGTCCGTACCAGGCGATGTCCGACTGCGAGGCGAGGAAGCCGGGCATGATGACGATGGCACCGAAGGTGCCCTCGCTGGTGTCGGTGGGGTAGTAGACGGTGCCGCTGTTGAAGCCTTGGCCGCTGCCTGCCGGCACGGTGACCGAGCCGATGTCGAAGGGACCGGTTTCGGCGGTGATGCTCTCCAGGGTCGGGACCGGGCCGCGCTCGTAGGGGTTCTGGGAATCAGCCTGGGCCGGGGTGGCGAGGGCGGTCGCCATGACGACCGCGACGATCGCCGTGAGCGCTCGGAACGGGAGCAGTTTCACGGGGGTCCTCTCGGACAGGCTGTCAGTTGGTGTAGACGGCGGGAGAGTCGCTGACGCTGCTGTCGACCACGGGGGCGTAGGCGGCGGTGAAGTAGCCGTTGGCCGTGCACAGTGCCGAGCCGGAGACCTTGGTGAACTTCTGGTTGCTGAAGGTCAGACTGTTGTCGCTGTTGGAGCTCACCGCGGAGAGGCCGGGCGCCTGGTAGACACAGGTGATGGAGCCCAGCAGAGTGGAGAGCGCCACCGTGGTCTGGATCGCCCTGCCCGGGGCCGCGGTCACCGTGACGGTGCCGTCGGAGGAGGCGGCTGTGTTGTAGGGCAGGTCATCGACGGTGATGCTCTGCACCCCGAAGACGCCGAAGACGTTGCTCGTGCAGCCGTTGAAGGTCTGTGAGGTCGCGGACTCGGTGGCGGTGCCCGGGGCGGCGGGGTTCGCCGTCACCGTGGCGGAGAGCGTCGATTCGGTGCAGGTGATGCCGGAGGTGCCGTTGCTGCTGGTGGCGAGGGTGGCGTTGGTGCCGCTCGCCAACGATGCGGTGAGTACGTCGCCGACGGAGACGGCGTTGCCGTCGGCACTGCCGTAGGTGAGCACGGCGGTGTCCGCCGGGGCGGCGGTGGCCGGGAGGATGGCCAGGGCCGTCGAGACGGCTGTGGCGACCAGGGTGGAGACGGCGTATCTGCGCATGCGGGTTCCTCTTCCACTTGCATGGGTGACGAGCAGGGTCGGGCCGCTGCCCCGGGGGGAGTGGGGCAGCGGCTCGCGCATTGCCGTTCCCGGGTGAGATGGAACGGCCGGACCGGCCCGGTCTCTGACTTGGCGTCAGAGACTCGGTGCACTTGTTGCGGCCTTGCAGGGTGCGTGACACTGACGGCCCCGGCTGCTCTACGACCGCGGGCCGCACGAGAAGAAAACCTGTGAGAGTTGTAAACCTGACGGGTATTCAAGTCAAGGCGCGCGTACAAGAAGGCGCGCGCGCAAGTTCGAGGAAGGATGCGGAATGGCAGCAGGCTCGTCGGCACGGCCTCCGCTGGTGCTGCCCGGTACCCGCACGGGACGCGATCCGGAGCGTTCCCTGCGGCGTGGACCGAGCCGAACCCCGCCCGAGGTGGTCGCCGCCAACCAGCGCGACCGGCTCCTGGACGGCTTCGTCCGCACCGTCGCCCAGGTCGGCTACGCCCGCACCCGGGTCAGTGACATCTGCCAGGCGGCAGGCGTGACCAGGCCGGTCTTCTACGAGCTGTTCAAGGGCAAGGAGGACGCCTTCCTCGCTGCCCACCAGTACGGCACCTCCCTGGTCTTCAGCGCCATGGAGGAGGCCCACGCCCAGGCCTCCGACTGGCCGGGCCGGGTGCGCGCCGGGCTCGGCGCGCTGCTCGGCATCCTCGCCAGCGCGCCCGAATTCGCCGTCATGGCCATCGTGGAGATCGACGCGGTCGGCCCGGCCGGGCGGGAGGCACGCGAGGAGCTGCTGGCCCGCTTCCGGGACTTCTTCACCGACCTGCCCGAGGTCGAACTTCCCATCCCGGCCGAGGAGTTGGTCGACATGGTGATCGGCGGGGTGTACTCCGCGATCTACCGGCGGATCGCCGCCGACCGAACCGCCGAGCTGCCCGGCCTGCTGCCCGGCCTGGCCTTCTTCGTACTGGCCCCCTTCCTCGGCCCGGAACGCGCCGCCGCCGACCTCGCCGACCCGACGCCCTCCGCCAACCCCGTCCCAGCCTGCCTGGCCCCGGAGAGCTGATTCCGAATACAGCGGAAGATCGCCTCATCGCCCCGGAACGGTCCATTCCTGTCGCACGCGCAAGCTGTGACACGCGTCCACCGGAGCGATGAGGCACCAGCCATCCCAAGGCCCCCACCCAATGAGCGACTCCTCAGCCTGGTACCAGGCCCGATTGCGTGCGAACTGATCGCCGTGCAGCAAGACGGCCTGCTCAGCCCCGGCCGCGCAACGGCCCTCTCGTGCTGGTCGAGGTCTGCCCGCGCGAGGGCTTCGAGCCCGGCCGGTTCGGCGGGCGTGTAGAACTCCAGCCAGTCAGGATCGGCGTCGCTCGGCCCCTTGGCGTGAAGGCGGTGAGCACGCACGATCACTTTCTCTGTGGCGCTCGGGTCGCCCAGCAGCGCCCAGCCACCAGCCTCCCGCATCGCGAACAACGAGAGCATCCGCGCCGAGCCGTACGACTTCACCGCTGTCTGCGCGCCCTGGGCTGCGGAGATCACCTCGCGGGGACGGCCTGATGCCCTGGCCAGGAGCGAGACGCAGCCGAAGGCCTGCCCCTCAAGGCCCGGGTCGTAGGCGATCCGGGCGGCGGCCAACGCCTCGTTGCAGAGGCTGCGGGCGTCGGCGGGGAGGCCGGAATCGTAGGACAGCCACCCGGCCGCGATCGTCAGATGGCCGTCGCCGACCGCAGCCGACTGCCGGTCCTCTCCGTGAACACTCGTGTGTTCAACCACTGATAGGCGGTGTGCAGCGCCTGGGAGGCACTGCGGAGAAGAACGACGGAGCCGTAGTCATGGTCGTGCGTGTAGATCTTGCTGACGGCTTGGTCGACGGCGCGGACGTCGCTGACTCCGATCCGGCGCGGTGGCTTGTCCGCGGCGGCTCGATCAGGATGAGGGACAGAGCAGCGCCCGCGCCGTCTGTCACGAAGGCTCGGCGGTCCACCGCTTGCTCCTGTTCCGGCCCGTTCGCCACGGCTGCCGACGCGACCTGCCGCGCCGGGCTGCTGACGACGGGTGGGATGTGCCCGATCTCACCGTGGAGTCGGCGGTGGTGCCCGTTCCGCGCTCGCGTCGGGGACCGTGGTGATCACCTTCTTGCCGCGGACCGCTCCGGTGATGCCGAGTTCACGCATGAGACATTCGACCGTGCAGCGGGCCACCGCGACACCCTGGCGGTTCAGGTGTCGCCAGATCTCCCAGGCGCTGTGGACACGGTAGTTGGCCTCGTACGCCTCGGTGATCAACGTCTTGAGCTCGGCGTCGCGGACGCCAAGTTCCTGGACGGCGTCCGAGAGCAGGCCAACCGTCTCATCGAGCAGTCCATGCAGGAGTGGGAGCGCATCAGCCGGGGCGCGGAGTCTGAGGGGTGAGTCGGGGTTTGGTCCGTGACCGGTCCGCAAGCGCTGGTCAGGAGTGGGACGACAGTGGGAGGAACTGGGAGTTATGACGTAAGTCGGTCCTTGCTCTGGGTGGGCCGAGAGGAAGGCGTCTGACGTGTAAAGCCCCAGGTCAGACGCCTTCTTTCGTGTCTCTAGAAGAAGCCCAGCTTCTTCGGCGAGTAGCTCACCAGAAGATTCTTGGTCTGCTGGTAGTGATCCAGCATCATCTTGTGCGTTTCGCGACCGATGCCCGACCCCTTGTAGCCGCCGAACGCGGCGTGCGCCGGGTAGGCGTGGTAGCAGTTCGTCCAGACGCGGCCCGCCTGGATGGAACGGCCCGCGCGATAGGCCGTGTTGGTGTCGCGCGTCCAGACTCCCGCGCCCAGCCCGTACAGCGTGTCGTTGGCGATCTTGATGGCGTCGTCGAAGTCGTCGAACGGGGTCACGGAGACGACTGGACCGAAGATCTCCTCCTGGAAGATCCGCATACGGTTGTCACCCTCGAAGATCGTCGGCTGGACGTAGTAACCGCCCTGCAACTCGCCGCCGTGCTCGATGCGTTCCCCGCCGGTCAGAACCTTGGCACCCTCCTGCCGCCCGATGTCCAGATAGGAGAGGATCTTCTCCAGCTGGTCGTTGGAGGCCTGAGCGCCGATCATGGTGTCGGTGTCCAGCGGGTGCCCGGTCTTGATCAGCTCGGTGCGGGCGACGGCCGCCTCCATGAACTCGGCGTAGTTGCCGCGCTGCACCAGCGCCCGCGACGGACAGGTGCACACCTCACCCTGGTTGAGCGCGAACATCGTGAAGCCTTCGAGCGCCTTGTCGCGGAAGTCGTCATTCGCCGACCACACGTCGTCGAAGAAGATGTTCGGCGACTTGCCACCGAGTTCGAGCGTCACCGGCGTGATGTTCTCCGAGGCGTACTGCATGATCAGACGCCCCGTCGTCGTCTCACCCGTGAACGCCACCTTCGCCACCCGCGGACTCGACGCCAGCGGCTTGCCCGCCTCCACCCCGAACCCGTTGACGATGTTCACCACACCCGGCGGCAGCAGATCCGCCACCAGGCTCATCCACACGTGAATGGACGCCGGGGTCTGCTCGGCCGGCTTGAGCACGACCGCGTTGCCCGCCGCCAGCGCGGGCGCGAGCTTCCAGGTCGCCATGAGGATCGGGAAGTTCCACGGGATGATCTGGGCGACCACCCCCAGCGGCTCATGGAAGTGGTACGCCACCGTGTCATCATCGAGCTCCGACAGCGAACCCTCCTGCGTGCGGATCGCCCCCGCGAAGTACCGGAAGTGGTCGATGGCGAGTGGGATGTCCGCGGCCAGCGTCTCCCGCACCGGCTTGCCGTTCTCCCAGCTCTCCGCGACCGCCAGCTGCTCCAGGTTCGCCTCCATCCGGTCGGCGATCCTCCGCAGGACGTCCGAACGCTCGGTCACGGACGTGCGCCCCCAGCCGGGCGCGGCCGCGTGCGCCGCGTCCAACGCGCGCTCCACGTCCTCGCTCGTACCCCGCGCGATCTCGGTGAACGGCAGCCCGTTCACCGGACTCGGGTTCTCGAAGTACTGACCGCGCGCCGGCGGCACGTACTCACCTCCGATGAAGTGGTCGTAGCGCGCCTCATAGGAGACGACCGCGCCATCCGTACCGGGTGCTGCGAAACGGGTCATGAATACCTGCCTCCCGAGAAGCGCCACCCGCCGTTGGGGCGGCTCTCGTGAGGAGGCTAGAAACCGGAATGTTGCAACGACGTTGCGCCCCGCCCGCCCGCCCCGCCCCGCCCCGCCCCGCGGCCCGAACGTCCCCTACTGCCGCCGAGGCCGAGGCCGGGGCCGAGGGCGTGCCCACGACGTCGGCACCGACAGCTCCGACTCCAACTCGCGCAGCCGGGACCGTACGGCCGGTGTGGGGCGTACGGCTGCCAGCGCCCGCCACACCTCCAGGTCGTCCTCGCCCCAGGGGGCGTGCGCCCAGTCCGCCAGAAGGTCGGGGTCGTGCCCGGCTATGAGCGCCGTGCGCAGCCCGTCGGCGAGCCTGCGCCGCAGCCGGACGACAGCCGGCGCCTGCGAGCCCGGCAGCAGCGGGCCCGCGTACGCCGACGCGGCCGCCGTCACCGCACCTGTCTCCAGTCTCCGTTCCACCACCGCCACATCGGACTCGAGGGGGACCATCAGCCGGTACGGCCGTGACCCCAGCAACCCCGGCACGAGGAGACGGCGCAGCCGCGCCAGCTCGGCCCGCAACGTCACCGGCGTCACGGACTCGTCCTCGTACAGTGCGCAGAGCAGCTCGTCGCCGGACAGGCCCTCCGGATGGCGGGTGAGCAGCACCAGGATCTCGCTGTGCCGACGGCTGAGCCTGATCTTCCGCCCTCGGACCAGGAGTTGGGCCTCGTCCCGGCCCAGCGCGGCCAGTTCGAGCGCGTCCGCCGACGCCCCGGGCGGGGTGAGCAGGGCGAGCTGGGACTCGGCGGCCCGCGCGACCGCCTGCACGAACCCCAGGCTGTGCGGATGCGCGAGGCCGTCACCGCCGGTGATGTCGACCGCACCGAGCACCCGTCCGGTCCGTGGATCGTGCACCGGCGCCGCCGCGCACGTCCACGGCTGCACCCGCCGTATGAAGTGCTCGGCCGCGAACACCTGCACGGGCCGGTCCACCGCCACCGCGGTGCCCGGAGCGTTCGTCCCGACGGCGGACTCCGCCCAGCGCGCACCCGGTACGAAGTTCATCCGGTCGGCCCGTCGTCTGGTCGCCGCGTCCCCCTCGACCCACAGCAGCCTGCCCTGCGCGTCGCAGACCGCCAGCAGATGCTCGCCGTCCGACGCGAACGTGCCCAGCAGCTCGCGCACCAACGGCATCACCCGGGACAGCGGATGCTCGGCGCGATAGGAACCGAGGTCGCCGTCCGTCAGTTCCACCCGGGCGGTGCCCTCCGGTCCGACACCCGCCTTCGCCGAACGCCGCCACGAGTCCGCCACCACAGCACGCACGGGCCGAGCCACCGTGCCCCGCTGCGTGAACGTCTCATGCGCGCGACGCAGCACGCGCACCCGCTGGACGGGGTCGGCTCCCGGCTCCAGAGCCACCCAAGGATCGGTCAACTCGGCCTCCCGGACACGTGCGCACGGCTGCAAACCATCGTCACCGCCGGACCCGCACCCCGACAAGCCGCGCGCGTCGGCAATGTCAGGCGGCGACGACCAGGCGTATGTAGCGGTCCCAGTCCCAGTGCGGCCCCGGATCGGTGTGGTCGGTGCCCGGGACCTCGTAGTGGCCGATGATGTGGGCGCGGTCCTTCGGGATGCCGTGCCTGTCGCAGATCGCGGCGGTGAGCGCCGCGGACTGTTCGTACATGGCGGAGGTGAAGTACTCGGGGCGGTCGATCCAGCCCTCGTGCTCGATGCCTATGCTCCGCACGTTGTAGTCCCAGTTGCCGGCGTGCCAGGCGATGTCGCGTTCCCGGACGCACTGGGTGACCCGTCCGTCGGCCGACCGGAGCAGGTAGTGCGCGGAGACCTGCTTCGCCGGGTTCCAGAAGACGGGCACCGTGTTCTTGTACGTGGTCTGCGTGACATGAATGATCACCATGTCGATGGAACGGCCGGACGGACGGTCGGCCGCGGTGTAGTTGGCCGCGCTCGCCGGCTCCCACAGGGCGGGCGTGTGGTCGAGGTGGGGCGACTGGGCGCCGGCCCGCGGGCTGGGGAGCAGCGCGTAGGGGATCGCGGCGAGGGCGGCGCCCCGCAGCAGCCGCCGCCTGCTCGGCAACGGCCTGGCTCGCTCCATGTGGCTCTGCCTCTCCGGTCGGTGGGTGGTCCTTGTGCTTGTGCTGGTCGACTCGCATCCGTACTCGAAGACGCAGTCGCACGTCGAACGGCTGCGCCTCACGTGGATCACGGTACGGCGAATCCCGGTCGGGCCGATCGAGCGTGTGGATACCGGTGGAAAACCAGCGAGTTGTGGATAACTCCATCACCCGACAGAGGGAACAAGTGGCGCCGCGCCACGGGCGCATCCCGGCCGTGCTACGACCGCACCCCGGCCGTCGCCGGATCGTCCAGCACCCCACGCACCACCGAGTGGGCCGCACCCAGCAGTGGGCCTTCCGGGCCCAGCCGGGACACGGTCACGGAACACGCCGGACCGGCCGTGCGCCGAGCCAACTCCCGCTCCAGCGAGGGCAGCAGCCAGGGTGCGAGGGCGGCCAGGGCGCCTCCCAGCACCACGGTCCGCGGGTCCAGCAGATTCACCGCGCCGGTCAGCGCCACACCGAGCGCGGCGCCGGCGCCACGCAGAGCCCGGTGCACATCCTTGTCGCCGCCCGCCGCCCGCTCGGCGAGGAACTCGACGCGGTGTTCGCCCGGTTCCAGCCCGGCCGCCCGAAGCACGGCCTCCTCACCGGCGTACTGCTCCAGGCAGCCGCGTCCACCGCACGCGCAGTCGGGGCCCTCCGGCCGGACGGGGACGTGCCCCAACTCGCCCGCGAATCCTCGTGTCCCGCGAAGCAGCCGGCCGTCCACGACGACCGCGCCGCCGATGCCAATCTCCGCGGAGACGTGCAGGAAGTCGGACGGTGTGCCGTCCCCGAGCCAGAGTTCCGCGAGTCCGCCGAAGTTGGCCTCGTTGTCCACGGTCACCGGGAGACCGGCGGGCAACAGGGCGCCCAGATCCGTGTCGTGCCAGTCGAGGTTGGGGGCACGGACCACCGTGCGGGCGTCGCTCGCCACCAGCCCGGGCACGGCGACCGCCAGCCCCGCGGGCCACAGGCCCTCGCCCTCCGCCTCGGCGACGACCCCTCGCACCAGCTCGGTCAGCTCGTCGATGACCGGCTCGGGCGCCCGGCCGCGGTTGGTGCCGTGCCGCACCGCCCGAACCCGTACCTCGCCCCGCAGATCCACGGCGCAGACCGCCAGGTGGTCGACACCGATCTCCGCGCCGATACCTGCGGGGCCGTGTCCGCTGAGGGCGAGCGCCGAGCCGGGCCGTCCGACCCGTCCTGGACGCTCAGGGCCCAGTTCCTCCAGGAGTCCCGCACGGATCAGCTCGTCCACCAGCGTCGACACGGCGGCCCGGGTCAGTCCGATGTGAGAGGCGACGGCGGCCCGGGACAGCGGCCCCTCGGCGTTGACGGTGTGCATGACGCGGGAGAGATTGCGGCGCCGCATGCCCTGCTGGTTGTCGGGCAGGCGGCGGCCGGAGCCGCTCGGGCGGGTTTCGTGCAGTGGTGCGGTCATGCCTCCCTCGGCTCCCGTCGGTGCGTCCCGGTGGATGTCCCTGTGCGTTTTCCTGTCCGTGCTCTGTAGATCATGCCGGAATCAGATTTTCCCACTCGGGACCCCCCTCGCCGGTCAGTCGCTGTCCGGTCCGTGATCCAGCAGCGGCGCCGCGTCGGACAGCACCCGGGAGATCCTGGCGAGCGTCTCCTCGTCCCGCTCCACGGCCTCCAGCACCGGCCCCCGGGTGGTGTCCCAGCGGCGGGCGACCGCGGCCGGGTCCTCGCCGGTGAGCAGCCCGGCGGCCTGTGCGGCAGCGCCCAGGGCGACCAGTTCCTTCGCCTCGGGGACCTGCACGGCACGCCCCGACAGGCGCCGCACGGTCTGCTGCCAGGCGGTGCCCCGCGCGCCCCCGCCGATGAGCAGCAGCGGTGCGGAGGCGTCCGCGTCGGAGTCGAGCACCAGGTCCAGGGCGCCGAGCAGGGAGTGGACGGCTCCGTCGTACGCGGCCTGCAGCAGCTGCCCGCCGGTCGTGTCGTGGCGCAGCCCGTGCAGCAGACCCGAGGCGTGCGGCAGCGCCGGGGTGCGTTCGCCGTCCAGGTAGGGCAGGAGGGTGACGTTCGTGCCGGGCTCCACGGCCTCGCGGTCGAGGCCCAGCAGGGCGGCGACCCGGTCGACCGCCTGGGTGCAGTTCAGGGTGCAGGCCAGCGGCAGCCAGTCCCCGTGCGCGTCGGCGAAGCCCGCCACCGTGCCGGTGGGATCCGCCGGGCGGCGCCTGGAGACGGCGTACACCGTACCGGAGGTGCCCAGGCTCAGCACCGGGGTGCCGGGGCGCAGCCCGAGCCCCAGCGCGGCGGCCGCGTTGTCCCCGGTACCGGCGGCGACCAGCGTCCCCTTGGCGAACGGCAGCTCATGGGCGTCCCGTACGGTCCCGGCGACCTCGCCCGGCCGGACCACACGGGGCAGCAGCGCCGGGTCCAGCCCGACATGGGCGAGCACCTCGGCGTCGTACTGCTCCGTCGCCGACGCCCACCACCCCGTGCCGGAGGCGTCGCCGCGATCGGTCGTGCCCTGACCGGTGAGACGCTCGGTGAGATAGTCGTGCGGCAGGCGCACGGCGGCGGTCGCGCGGACGGCCTCGGGCTCGTTCTCCGCCAGCCAGGCCCACTTCGTCACGGTGAAGGACGGCCCCGGCACGCTGCCGGCACGCTCCGCCCATGCCTTCGCGCCGCCCAGTTCCTCGACCAGGCGGGCCGCCTGCGGCGCGGAGCGCACGTCGTTCCACAGCAGCGCCGGACGCACCGGCTCGCCCCGGGCGTCGAGGGTGACGAGGCCGTGCTGCTGACCGCCGACGGACACCGCCGAGGCCTCGCGCGCCGCCTCCCCGCACTGGCGCAGCGCCTCGCAGAGCGCGTCCCACCACTGGCGGGGGTCGCTCTCCCGGCCGGCACCGGAGGACACGGTGTGCGGCGCCTGCCCGCTCGCCACGACCCGGCCGGTCGCCGCGTCGACGACCAGGGCCTTGGTGGACTGTGTGGACGAGTCCACACCGACGACGAGCGGACCCTCGGCAGCTGACATCGGGCTCTCCTTCTCACGCGGCTCATGACCGCCGCTGACGTGGCTGACGTCTCCGTCCGGCGACACCTTGTCTTCCCGGAGACGCGTCCTCATACTAATTTGTAAATCGCCATGACGAAATAGTCGGAGCGCAAGGAGCCGCGGCATGAACTACCAACCCACTCCCAACGACAGGTTCACCTTCGGCCTGTGGACCGTCGGATGGCAGGGCAGGGACCCGTTCGGCGACGCCACGCGGCGCGCCCTCGACCCGGTCGAGTCGGTGCAGCGTCTGGCGGAGCTCGGCGCCTACGGTGTGACCTTCCACGACGACGACCTGATCCCCTTCGGGTCCTCGGACAGCGAGCGCGAGGAGCACGTCAAGCGCTTCCGCGCGGCCCTGGACACCACCGGCATGACCGTGCCCATGGCCACCACCAACCTCTTCACGCACCCCGTCTTCAAGGACGGCGCGTTCACCGCCAATGACCGCGACGTCCGCCGCTACGCGCTGCGCAAGACGATCCGCAACATCGACCTGGCGGTCGAGCTCGGCGCCAAGATCTACGTCGCCTGGGGCGGCCGCGAGGGCGCCGAGTCCGGCGCCGCCAAGGACGTCCGGGACGCGCTCGACCGCATGAAGGAGGCGTTCGACCTCCTCGGCGAGTACGTCACCTCCCAGGGCTACGACCTGAAGTTCGCGATCGAGCCCAAGCCGAACGAGCCGCGCGGCGACATCCTGCTCCCCACCGTCGGCCACGCCCTGGCCTTCATCGAGCGCCTGGAGCGCCCGGAGCTCTACGGCGTCAACCCCGAGGTCGGCCATGAGCAGATGGCCGGGCTGAACTTCCCGCACGGCATCGCACAGGCCCTCTGGGCCGGCAAGCTCTTCCACATCGACCTCAACGGCCAGTCCGGCATCAAGTACGACCAGGACCTCCGCTTCGGCGCGGGCGACCTGCGCTCCGCGTTCTGGCTGGTCGACCTGCTGGAGAGTGCCGGTTACGCGGGGCCGAAGCACTTCGACTTCAAGCCGCCGCGCACCGAGGACTTCGACGGCGTGTGGGCGTCGGCCGCGGGCTGCATGCGCAACTACCTCATCCTCAAGGAGCGCGCGGCCGCCTTCCGCGCCGACCCGGCGGTCCAGGAGGCGCTGCGTGCCGCCCGCCTGGACCAGCTGGCCCAGCCCACGGCCGCCGACGGACTGCAGGCGCTGCTCGCGGACCGGGCGGCCTTCGAGGAGTTCGACGCCGAGGCCGCCGCCGCGCGCGGCATGGCCTTCGAGCAGCTCGACCAGCTGGCGATGGACCACCTGCTGGGTGCGCGCGGCTGATCGCGTCGCTCGATCCGGCCGGACCTGTTTCGGCCGGCTCTGCGCCTCCTCCGGTCGGTCTCTGCGCGGAATTCTTCGGAATCATGTGGTCCATGGCATGAGTCCGTAGCAACTCCCGCGCGGGGCTCGCGCCTTGGCCGTTTCGCGGCGACTCTGGACGGTATGGGCCTGCCTACCCCGTCGTCCCAGCCGCCGCGACCGCCGGACGGCACACCGCCGTCGAACGGCGGAGGATTCGGGCCCCCGCCAGGGGGCTACGGTCCGCCGCCGGGCGATCCGACCGGAGGCGGAGGTGGCTGGCAGCCCCCGAGTCAGGGCGGGGGCTGGCAGTCATCCGATCCGCCCGGTGGACCCTCGTCCGACGGGCGTCGCAGGCTCGTGCTCGTCGCGCTGGCCGTGATCATCACCCTCGGCGCCGTCCTCGCCGTGGTGCTGGTGGCCGCCAGGGGCGAGGGACCGGCGGACGACGAGCCGTCGGGCGGTGCCGGTGGCGGTACCAGCTCCTCGCCGACCCCGTCGCTGAGCCTCCCGTCAGGGCTGCCCAGTGATCTTCCGACGCTGCCCTCGGGCTTCCCCAGCGATCTGCCCAGCGGGATGCCGAGCGATCTGCCCAGCGGGTTCCCGACGGGGCTGCCCAGCGACCTGGACTCACTTTTCCCGGACCCGGTCGGCCACACCGGCTGACGGGTCGCACTCGGGCATCAGCCGGGGGGTTCGCCGACGACCGACGCCAGAGCCGTCGCCGGATCATGGGCCGCCGGGCCCGCCGGTGCCCAGCGGCCCCGCTCCTTGCGGTAGGGCCACCAGCGGCCGTCCCGCCCGAGGCGCAGCTGGGCGGACCCGCCCACGACGGTCCAACGGTTGTGCGCGGACCGCAGCGACGGCCGCTCGCCCTCGTCCCACGCCGTCTCCAGGGCGGCACGCGCGCGTGCGAGCGGCTCCGCCGGTACGTGCCACTCCTCGTCCAGTACGGCGAGACCCGCCGCCCCGCCGTACCGCCAGGCGCGGACGGCGAGCGCCAGTCCTTCCCGGCCGCGCCCCGAACCGTCGCCGAGCCGTGCTTCGATGCCCGGCCCCGGGCCGCCGGCGGCCAGCCGCACCACGTCCTGGTCGAACGTCAACTCGTCGTCCAGGGGCAGCCGCTCGTGACCGGGGCGGAGAGCCTCGGCCAGCAACCGGTGTGCCTCCCGGGCCGTCTGCGCCGCCAGGAACTCAAGTGCCGCCGGGTCGAGTTCCGGCGCGGGCCCGATCTCGGTGTCCAGGGAGGGCGGCAGGCCGGGCTCCACCGACGGCCGGGGCGGCTCGGGGAGCGGAGGCAGGATGTCACCCGCCGCGAACGCCTCGGCGGCGTCCACGTCGTCCCCGTGATCGTCCGCGAGGCTGCTCCCGAGGCCGCTGGACACCTCCTCACCGTCCGCGGCGGTCGCGGTTCCGCGCAGGTGGATCTCGTCCAGCAGCGCACGTTCGGCACGGCCGCGCATCAACAGCAGGACGAACGGGTCCTGATCCAGCAGGCGGGCCACCTGGTAGCAGAGCGCTGCGGTGTGTCCGCAGTGGTCCCAGGCACCGCAGTCGCACGCGGCCTCCAGATCGCCGAGTCCGGGCAGCAGTTCGACACCGGTCGTCGCGGCGTCCTCGACCAGATGCGGCGGCATCTCACGGTCGAGCAGGGCGGCCACGTGCCCGGCCCGCTCGACCGCCATGTCCAGAAAGCGGTCCCAGTGCTCCCCGGACAGCTCCTGCAGCAGGACGTCGGCACGGTGGCCTGTGCCGTCGCGGTCCTGGACGACCGCGGTGACGCGCCCGGGGCGCACCGACACCGCGCCCACGGCCCCCGCCCGAGCCAGCCGGCGCCCCGCCTTCACCTGCTCCCCGTCCAGCGCCGCGTCCTCGAGCGCCCGCAACCAGGCCCGGCCCCACCACGTCCGTGCGAAACCGGCGCCCCGTACGGGAGCCAGTGCGGCGAAGGTGCGCTCCTCGTCATGTCCCGTGCGTTCCGTCATCGCGCGTCCCCTCGGAGCTCCACCAGATCGGCCAGTTCGGCGTCGGACAGTTCGGTCGGCGCCGCGTCGCCCGCGCCCAGCACCGCGTCGGCCAACTCCCGCTTGCGCAGCAGCATGTCCGCGATGCGGTCCTCGATCGTGCCCTCCGCGATCAACCGGTGCACCTGCACCGGCCGCGTCTGTCCGATGCGGTACGCCCGGTCCGTGGCCTGCGCCTCCACGGCCGGGTTCCACCAGCGGTCGTAGTGCACGACGTGCTCGGCCCGCGTCAGGTTCAGCCCCGTGCCGGCCGCCTTCAGCGACAGCAGGAAGACGGGCACCTCGCCTTCCTGGAAGCGCTCCACCATCTCCTCGCGCTCGGGTACCGGTGTCCCGCCGTGCAGGAAGCGGGTGGGCACCCCGCGCGCCGCCAGATGACGTTCCAGCAGCCGGGCCATCCGGACGTACTGCGTGAAGACCAGAACGCTCGCTCCTTCGGACAGGATGGTGTCCAGCAGTTCGTCCAGCAGCTCCAACTTTCCCGACCTGCCCGGGATCCGCGGCCTGTCTTCCTTGAGGAACTGGGCGGGGTGGTTGCAGATCTGTTTGAGCCCGGTCAGCAGCTTCACGATCAGACCGCGCCGTTCCATGCCGTCGGCGGCGGCGATCTCCGCCATGGTCTCGCGCACCAACGCCTCGTACAGTCCCACCTGTTCCCTGGTGAGCGACACGGTACGGTCGGTCTCGGTCTTCGGCGGCAGTTCCGGCGCGATGCCCGGGTCCGACTTGCGGCGGCGCAGCAGGAACGGCCGTACGAGCCGGGAGAGCCGCTCCGCGGCGGCGGGATCCCGGGCGCCTTCGACGGCCTGCGCGTACCTGGTGCGGAAGGTGCCGAGGCGGCCCAGGAGACCAGGAGTGGTCCAGTCGAGGATCGCCCACAGCTCGGACAGGTTGTTCTCCACCGGGGTGCCGGTGAGCGCCACGCGCGCGCGTGCCCCGATGGTGCGCAGTTCCCGTGCCGTGGCCGAGTAGGGGTTCTTCAGGTGTTGCGCCTCGTCCGCCACGACCAGGCCCCAGGGCACGTGGCCGAGTCGGGTCGCGTCCAGCCGCATGGTGCCGTACGTGGTGAGGACGAACTCCCCGTCGGCGAGTCCGTCGAGACCGCGCCGGGATCCGTGGAAGCGGCGCACCGGCACACCTGGCGCGAACTTCTCGATCTCGCGCTGCCAGTTGCCCATCAGAGAGGCCGGACAGACCACGAGGGTGGGGCCGGCGGACGAGGCGTCGGACTGCCGGTGCAGATGCAGAGCGATGAGGGTGATCGTCTTGCCGAGGCCCATGTCGTCGGCGAGACAGCCGCCGAGCCCGAGGGAGGTCATCCGGGCCAGCCAGTCGAGCCCTCGCAATTGGTAGTCCCGGAGCGTCGCGGCGAGCGCGGACGGCTGTCCGACCGAGGCCTGTCCCTCGGGGTCCGACAGTCTCTCCCGCAGCGTCGCCAGCCACCCGGTGGGCAGGACGTCGACCATCCGGCCGTCGACCTCCGTCGAGCCCGTCAGAGCGGCACCGAGCGCGTCGACGGGCGACACCTTGCGGTCCTGCCGCGCACGGGCGTGGCGGATCTCCGCCGGATCCACCAGGACCCACTTGTCGCGCAGTCGCACCATGGGGCGGTTCGCCTCAGCGAGAACGTCGAGTTCCTGGCGGCTGAGCTGCTGATCGCCGAGCGTGAACCGCCAGTCGAAGGCGAGCAGCGCGTCGGCGGACAGGTACGACGGGGTGTCCGACGCGTTGCGGGCAGGGCCCTGCTCGTCGTCCGGTGGGCCGATGACCGCGCGGGCGGTCAAACCGCGGGCCAGTTCCCTGGGCCAATGCACCTCGACACCGGCCGTCGCCAGCAGCCGGGCTCCCTCGCCGAGCAGTTCGGTGATCTCCTCGTCGGCGATCTCCACCGCGTCCGGCACCGCCGCCGACAGCAGCGGACCGAGCGGAGCCCAGGCGCGGGCGGCCCGGCGCAGCGCCAGCAGGGCGTCCGTCCGCGCGCGCGGGCCGAAGGCGGTGGCGTCGGCCCACACCGCGGAGGCGTCCGCGACGAGCGCCGGATCGCTCACGCTGTGCAGTTGGGGGACGACACGGAACACCGGCTGCGTCCCAGCCGGATCGTCGGCGCGGAGCAAGTCGAGCCCGGGAATCTCGACGCGCAGGGACACGCGGACCCCGGCGTCGTGCCCGGCGGCCACGTCCGTGGCCCAGGCGCGCAGTTCGGGAACGGATCGAGGCTCACGGGCGGCGAAAGCACAGCCGCCCGCCGCGAGGCTCGCGGCGGGGGAGCGGGGCAGAGAGTCCACGACGGCGTCGAGGAACGCGCGCAGCAGCCGCTCCGGATCGGGCAGCCGGGCCGGCTCGCCGTGGTCCACGGGCAGCGCGTGCGCCTCGGGCGGCATCGCCGCGGCCAGGTCCCTGACCCGGTCCAGGTCCTCCGCCCGCAGCGGCCCCGCCCGCCAGGCGTCGTGCCCGTTCGAGGTGACGCCGGGCAGCAGCAGGCCTCGCGCGGCGAACTGGAGCGCCAGCAGGGCGGCGGCGCCCCAGAAGGCCGTCGACCGGTGGACACCGGTGGTGACACGCGCGCGCGTGAGCACCGGCAGCGCGGCGTGCACCGGCAGCGACACGACGGGCACCGTGACCCGTCGGACTCCGGGGCCGCCGGGCCGGACGAGCGGCAGCTTCCCTTCGGAGCCGTGGGCGACCCGGGGCGGTGTCGCGCCGTCCGGCCGCCAGAAGGCGACGAGGCCGGTGCGGGCGGGGTCCGCGGCCACGAAGACGGCGCTGCAACGGGCCAGTTCGGATACTTCGGGAAGGGTTGCCACGGGGGTCGGCGGCACAGAGATGCTGGACTCCTCAAATTTGACTACTGAGTCAGAATCGCCGATTATACCTCACTTCAAACCTTTGCCTGGCGCCGGAGGAGGTGATGTGGGTCACTTTTCCCGTTGGGTGGCGCGGGCATCTCAGGGTTGTACGGGGGTTCGACTCAGGGACACGTCAGGGTCGTGGTCCGGAACCGCGGGGAGTCCGATCCCGTTTTCAGGACAGAGAGCGGCAGTGGCCGCGAAGGAGGCGACGGAGATGTCGAAGAGCACGAAGATCGTCGCAGGGGGTGCGGCAATCGGGATCGTCCTGCTGATCCTGCTGCCCTTCCCCTTCTGGGCCAATCTGCTGATAGTCCTGGGGATCCCCACGGCCGCGTACCTGGCGCTGGACCCCTCACAGCGGCGCAGGCTGCGCCGCACCGGACGCAAGGAGCTCGGCCGCTGAAATGCCACCGGCCCGCGCGAGCGGGCCGGTGCGGCGGACGGAATCAGTTCGGACGTACGGCGATCTTGTCGAGGGACTCCAGGAGACCGGGCAGTTCCGGGCCCCTGCCCACCGGCAGTACCTCGCCGGGTTCCTCGTCGAGGAGGACGAACGCGATGTCGTCGGTTCTGGCCACCATCGACCAGCCGGGACCGTCGGCGCGAAGGGTGCGGGCGTCACCCGGTGCGAACGAGGAACGCACCCGGCCCAGGGGCGGAGGGGACTCCACGTACGCGCGCGCCTCCGCGAGCACGCGGCGGATGCCCGTGCGCGGAGCGCCGTCGTCCTTCCCGGCACCCGGCCCGGCTTCCGTCGTGCCTCCTGTCGCCGACGTCGCCGCCCCGTCCGAGCCGCCCTGCCCGGCGAACGAGGCGTCGTCGATCTGCTCCCGCCACATGGACCACTGCAGAGCGATCTCGTCGGCCCCCAGACGCCGCTGGGCGGGACCCCAGACGGCGGTGTCCGGCGGGCTCAGCGGCGGTCGGTCCGACACCTCGGGATCGGGGTCGTGCGGAGCGGGCACCCCCGGAGCCGACACGGCGACCGCGAGGGGCCAGCCCGGCAGCGCGGCCACCACGGAGTCCTCGTCGGGCGACAGGTCGTACTCCATGCCGCAGTCCCACGACGCGATGGCCACGGCGACCAGCGACACGTCGTCGACCGCCACCGTCCACCTCGCTCCCTCGCCGTCCTGGCCCAGGACGATCCCGTAGCCGTCGGCGAGCGGCGCGAGGTCCAGAGCCGCGCACGCCTCCGGGTAGTCGTCGCCCAGCACACTGGGGAAGTTCGCGGGCGTGAGCAGTACCGCCGTCAGCACATACAGTGCGTCGTCGTCCCCGGCGGTGACGGCGTCCTCGTCCGTCCCGGCCATGCCGGCCTCCCATCGCTCTCGCTCGTCCGTCGGCGCACCCTAATGCGCCCGACGGGCCCTTGTCACGAGCGGGAACCCCGTGCGGAGCTGCGGATATCCCGGGCGAGCTGCAGGTATCCGGGTGGACAGGGGCGAAACGACCGGACACCCTCACTCGTTCAGGCGGCGGGCAGCCCCAGAAGTGACCGCGCGACCGTCAGCGGCGACTCGTCGCGCTCCCGCGCGAGGGCGATCACCGCCCGGCACGCCAGCTCGCTGACTCCGAACGACAAAGCCTCGGGCGACACCCAGGTCGTGGCCTCGTCGATCTGGTCCTGATCGTCCTCGGCACACGCCGCGATGTAGACGGCGGCAGACTCGAACAGGTTGTGCGTGCGTTTCGTCTCCCGTGCGGTGGGCTCCGCGCGCAACGAGTCGAGGAATCTGCCGAAGGACTTGCGAACGCTGCCGAACATATGGGCTACCTACCCCCGCGTCGGTATCACAGCTCGTCCTACTCAACGTAGAGACGGACTCGCGGCCACAGAAGGGGGACGGCGGGGTGAAGAGCGACGAACGGCGCGTTCCGGACCTTCCTCGGCGCGATCCACCGCGCGAGGGCAGGGGTCAGCCCGCACGCGTGGCGAGCGCCAGGAATCGGGTGTCCTCGTCGGCGTACGACGTCATGCGCCAGCCAGAACCGGCCAGCAGCGGCCTCAGGTTCGCCTCGGCACGCAGGTCCTCCGGGGTGATCTGCCGCCCCTGGCGTGCGGCGAGCGCCGCCCGGCCGATGGGGTGGAACAGGGCCAGCGTGCCGCCCGGCCTGACCACCCGGGCCAGTTCTCGCAGATTTTCCGCGGGGTTCGAAAGGTGTGCGACGAGCCCGGCGGCGAACACCGCGTCCAGCGACGCCGTACGCAGCGGCAGCCGGCCGACGTCGGCGAGCACCAACCGCCCGTCACGGTCCCGCCCCGCCCGTACGGCGGCCTCCAGCATGGCGGGCGTCAGATCGGCCCCGAGGACCACTCCCGAGGCCCCCACGGCGGCACGCAACGGCGTCAGGGCCCGTCCCGTGCCGCACCCCGCGTCGAGCACCCGCTCACCCTCGCGCAGACCGAGCTCGGCGACCGCGGTGGCGTAGGCGGGCCCGTCGTCGGGAAAGCGGGCGTCCCAGCGGGCCGCCCGTGCCGTGAAGAACTCCTGGACGTGTGTGTGGTCGTCGCTCATGCTCCGCATGATCCCTCACCGGGACGATGGAGGAGACGACGCGCACGTTCGAGCGGGAGGCGGTCGTTCCTGTGCATATATGCGGCACATTGCGGCAGCTTTCGAAATGCGCCCCCTCCGTGCTCCCGTGCCCCCACTAGCGTCCCGGGGCCATGGGACACATGGACCACGCCACCTTCGGCTGGCTGACCCCCGCGCTGTCGTACGCCATGGCCTGCATCGGCGCCGCCCTCGGACTGCGCTGCACGGTCCGCGCCCTCGCCACCGCCGGGAAGTCCCGTCGCAACTGGCTCGTCACCGCGGCGTCGGCGATCGGCACCGGCATCTGGACCATGCACTTCGTGGCGATGCTCGGCTTCGGCGTCAGTGGCACCGAGATCCGTTACGACGTGCCCCTGACCGTTCTGAGCCTCCTGGTCGCCATGCTCGTCGTCTGCGGCGGCGTCTTCGCCGTCGGCTACGGCCGCGACCGCGCCCGGGCGCTCCTGCTGGGCGGACTCACCACCGGCCTGGGCGTCGCGAGCATGCACTACCTGGGCATGGCGGCCGTACGGCTGCACGGCGACGTGACCTACGATCCCGCACTCGTCGCCCTCTCCGTCGTGATCGCCGTGGTCGCGGCCACCGCCGCTCTCTGGGCGGCCCTCAACATCGAGTCGCCCGTCGCGGTGACCGTCGCATCCCTCGTCATGGGCGGTGCGGTGACCAGCATGCACTACACCGCGATGTGGGCGGTGCGCGTGGACGTCACTCCGTCCGCGGCGGTCCTGCCCGGGGCCACGGCGATGCAGTTCATCTTCCCCCTCGCCGTCGGCCTCGGGTCCTACCTCTTCCTCACCTCGGCGTTCGTCGCACTGTCGCCGACGGCCGGGGAGCGCGAGGCATCCGCGTCGGCCCAGCGGCCGGTCGATAACGCCGCCGCCCACTAGCCGCGCTACGGCCTTCGAAGCCCGCCCCCGAACCCTGATCGAGGAGGCCATGCGTACACCCCGCAGGACCCCGACAGCCGCCGCCGAGGCGTCGCCCCGCCCCGCGATACGCGGGCGCCGCGCCCACGCCGGACCACCGGCCGACGAGCACCTCGCGACCGACGGCACCGGCGCCCCGACGACCGGCCCACCCCGCGCGCGGGACGCCGTCGGCTGCGCCCCCGCACCGTCCGCGCCAAGATCGTCTGTCTGCTGATGGTGCCGGTCGTCTCCCTGCTCGCACTGTGGGCCTACGCCACCGTCACCACCGCCCAGGACGTCGCCCGCCACCGTCAGCTGCAACGCGTCGACGCCTCCGTACGCGGCCCGGTCGCCGACGCCGTCGCGGCCCTCCAGTCCGAACGCGCGGCCGCCGTACGGTACGCCACTGCACCCTCCGCGGAGCGGGAGAAGACGCTCCGCGGACTCGCGCGCCGCACCGACCGGGCGGTGGGCGCCCTGCGCCTCGGCGACCGCCACACCGTCGCCGACGGAACCGACCTGCCCGCAGGGGTCGCCGAACGCCTCGCCGGCTTCGTGACCGGGGCCGAAGACCTGCGTGCGCTGCGGACGTCGGTTCTCGACCGCCGCAGCGGCTGGGCGCAGACGTACGAGCGATACACCACGACCATCTCCACCGCCTTCGGCGTGGGAGGCGCGCTCACCGGGATCCAGGACGCTGAACTCGGCTCCGACGCGCGCGTGCTGATGGAGTTCTCCCGCGCGGCCGAGGCGCTGGCGCAGGAGGACGCGCTCCTGTCCGGCGCCCACCTCGCCAAGACCCTCGACCGCGGACGGCTGCGCCTGTTCATCGGCGCCGTCGACACACGCCGCACGCTGACCGAAGCCGCCGGAGCGGACCTGCGCGGCCCCGAGAACGCGGCCTGGCAGGAACTCGCCGGAGGGAACGCCTACGCCGACCTGCGTGCCCTCGAGGACGAGGTGGTCGCGAGCCACCCCGGAGCGCAGGTGCTCCACGCCGTTCCCGAAGCGGCCTGGACGTCCGCCCACGCGCGCGTGCGGGACGACATGCGCGGTATCGAGACGGACGCCGGCCACGGGGTCGCCGACCGGGCCGACCCGTTCACCCGCGCACTGCTCACCCCGGCGGGCGCCGCCGTGCTTCTCGGCCTCGCCGCGGTCGCGGCCTCCCTCGTCATCTCCGTACGCATCGGACGCGGTCTGGTCGTGGAGTTGGTGAGCCTGCGCAACGGCGCCCTGGAGATCGCCCGCCGCAAACTGCCGCACGCCATGCGCAGACTGCGCTCCGGCGAGGAGATCGACGTCGACGCCGAGGCCCCGCCCGGCTCGCCCGCGGAGGACGAGATCGGTCAGGTCGCCGAGGCCCTCGGCACGGTGCACCGCGCGGCCCTGCGCGCGGCGGTCGAGCGGGCCGAACTCGCCAGCGGCATCTCCGGGGTGTTCGTCAATCTCGCCCGCCGCAGCCAGATCCTGGTGCACCGCCAGCTCGGTCTCCTCGACAGCATGGAACGCCGCTCCGACGATCCCGACGAACTCAGCGACCTCTTCCGCCTCGACCACCTCACCACGCGCATGCGACGCCACGCGGAGAGCCTGATCATCCTCTCCGGCGCCGCCCCGGGCCGTGCCTGGCGCATGCCCGTGTCCCTGACGAACGTGGTCCGGGCGGCAGTCTCCGAGATCGAGGACTACGCGCGCGTGGAACTGCGGCAACTTCCCGAGGCGAAGATCGTCGGCACCGGGGTCGCCGACCTCACCCACCTCCTCGCCGAACTCGTGGAGAACGCCGCCCAGTTCTCACCACCCCACACGCGCGTACGGGTCACCGGCGAACCGGTCGGCAACGGCTACGCCCTGGAGGTCGAGGACCGGGGCCTCGGCATGGGCAAGGAGACGCTCGCCGAGGCCAATCGCCGCATCGAACAGTCCGAGGCCCTCGACCTGTTCGACAGCGACCGGCTCGGCCTGTTCGTCGTGAGCCGCCTCGCCGCACGCCACGGCATCAAGGTCCATCTGCGGACCTCCCCCTACGGCGGCACCACGGCCGTGGTGCTCCTGCCCACCGCGCTGCTCCACAGCGGCGTGCCGGAACGTTCCCCCGAAGCGTCGGCCGAAGCACCCCCGGAGCCCGAGGCACGCGAGTACGCGCGCGTGACCGCGGCCCCGCGTCAGGAACCCGTGGAGCAGTCCGCGAACCGCCACGCCCTGACGGCTCCCATGGCCTCCGCCGGGCGCAACGCGGAGGAGCAGGGCCCGCCCGAGGCGCCGCCCGGTGTGACCACCCTGCGGCCGAACCGCAGGGCGCCGGAACCTCAGGACACGGACGGACTGCCGCGCCGCGTACGGCAGGCGCACCTCGCGCCCCAACTGCGTGAGCGACACACCGGGCAGCCCGCGTCGGCGGCGGCGCCCGGAGCGGACGACGAGCGCACGCCGGAACTCGTCAGGGACCGCATGGCGGCCTACCGCGACGGCTGGGCACGAGGCGGCGGCAGGGCACCCGGCAGAGGAGTCGCACAGGGCCCCACGAAGGCCCGCGACAGCAGCGAAGGAGACCCCGCATGATCCAGGACCCGAGCACCAGGGCCACCGAACGCTCCGGTGAACTCGACTGGCTGCTGGACGACTTGGTCCTGCGCGTGCACGAGGTGCGGCACGCCGTGGTCCTGTCCAACGACGGCCTGGCGGTCGGCGCCTCCAGCGACCTCAGGCGCGAGGACGCCGAGCACCTCGCCGCGGTCGCCTCCGGCTTCCACAGTCTCGCCAAGGGCGCGGGCCGCCACTTCGGCGCAGGGGGCGTACGCCAGACGATGGTCGAGATGGACGACGGCTTCCTCTTCGTCGCCGCCGCCGGAGACGGCTCCTGCCTCGCCCTCCTCACCTCCGTCACGGCCGACATCGGGCTGGTGGCGTACGAAATGGCACGGCTGGTGAAACGCGTCGGAGAGCACCTGCGGACACCGACCCGCGCCGGCGCACGCCCGCCCACGGCCGGATGAACCAGGGACAGGCCGTGCTCATGACCGAAGGCAGCGACACCGGCGCCCCGCACGAACCGGCGGGCGGTCGCTGGTACGACCACGAGGCCGGGCCGCTCGTCCGCCCCTACGCCGTGACGGGCGGCCGCACCAGACCGGGCCACGGCGGACCGCGCTTCGACCTGATCGCCCTGGTCTCGCTCGACCCCGGCGCACCCGGGGTCGACGACGCGTTGCTCGGTCCGGAACACCGCGCGCTCCTGGAACTGTGCCGGACCGAGACCCAGTCGGTCGCCGAACTCGCCGCGGGCGCCGACCTGCCCGTCGGCGTCGTACGGGTACTGCTCGGGGACCTAGTGGAGGCGGCCCGAGTCACCGTCAGTCGCCCTGTGCCGCCCGCGCGACTGCCGGACGAACGGATCCTGCGGGAGGTGATCGAGGGGCTGAGGGCGCTGTAGATGAACACGCACCCGGTTGCGACCCGTACCGACTTGCGCATCCAACCCGGCTCCGAACGGGCACAAGCGGTCGGTGAGCAGAAATACCGGTCCAACGCCCCATGAACGAGCGGCAGTTGCCAAGATGCTGACTCCTCACGGCCGTACCGATGTCGATTACGGTCGACACTCCCGAGAGAAGTGATCGATGGTCTCCGAGCATTCCGATGAGACAGACGGCGACACGGGCGCCCTGGCACTGAAGATCCTCGTCGCCGGCGGATTCGGCGTGGGCAAGACCACGCTGGTCGGCGCGGTCAGCGAGATCAAGCCGCTGCGCACCGAGGAACTCCTGAGCGAGGTGGGCCAGTCGGTCGACGACACGGACGGGGTGGACCAGAAGGTCACCACCACCGTCGCCATGGACTTCGGCCGCATCACCATCAGGTCGGGGCTCTCGCTCTACCTGTTCGGCACCCCGGGGCAGGACCGGTTCTGGTTCATGTGGGACGAGTTGGCGCAAGGGGCGTTGGGCGCCGTCGTCCTCGCGGACACGCGGCGACTGCAGGACTGCTTCCCCGCCGTGGACTACTTCGAGCACCGGCACATCCCCTTCGTGGTCGCCGTCAACTGCTTCTCGGAAGCACGCGCCCACGGCGCCCAGGACGTCTCACGCGCCCTCGACCTCGACCAGGGAACCCCCGTGGTCCTCTGCGACGCCAGGGACCGCGACTCCGGCAAGGAAGTGCTGATACGCCTCGTCGAATACGCCGGGCGGATGCACACCGCCCGGCTGCTCGACTCCGTGGGCTGAACCGGCGCCAACACGCCTGTTCCTGGCCGAATACTGGCCATTGACACCGCTGTTTCGGGTGGGGAAGCACCCGTTGTCGCTGTTCGCGCGGAAGGACCGGCATGCCTTGTCGGTCATCTTCCCTGCCATGTTCGGATCCTGCTTGCTCCGACAGCGGCCGTGGGGAAGGCTGAATCGTCGGATCCTCCGTGTCCGGGGGAACGACGAAACGGGGAGTGCGAACGATGTCTCAGAACGCGGGGCTCGGTTGGCTGCTGGACGACCTGACCGAGCGCGTGGAACCCATACGACACGCCCTGGTGCTGTCCAACGACGGACTGGTCACCGCGGCCAGCACCGGCCTGCGGCGCGAGGACTCCGAACACCTGGCCGCGGTCTCGTCGGGTCTGCACAGCCTCGCCAAGGGCTCGGGCCGCCACTTCGGCGCCGGTGACGTACGACAGACGATGATCGAGTTCGACGACGCGGTGCTCTTCGTGACCGCCGCCGGGCCCGGCAGCTGCCTGTGCGTCCTCAGCGCGGCGGAGGCGGACATCGGGCAGATCGGGTACGAGATGACGCTGTTGGTGAACCGGGTCGGCGAACATCTCCGAGTGGACGCCAGGCACCCCGAACGCTCGGCCGCGGTAGACCGCTGACCTGCGGTTCTCTCTGTGACGGGCAGAGTTATCCACAGGCCCGCCACGACTTTCCGCGAACGGGCTACGGTTTTTCCCGAGGCGAGCGCGAGACCAGCGCGAGCACCACACCGCACGGGGGAGAACCGCCATGTCCGGCGACACCGTCACACAGTCGGCCACACACACCACCACCGACACCCACACCACGACCGCCGAGTTCAGCACGCCCACCACACGACGCGGCGCCCCGGCATCGAAGAGGGCGGCCAGTGTAGTCAGGACCGCCGGGGCGGCCGGCGGCACCCTGGCACTGAGCCGAGCCGCACGCGAACTGGGCCTGAAACGCAGCGAAATCGACCTCGCCGTACAACTGGGCTGCCTGCGAACGGTCGTCGACGACGGAGGCGGAGGCCGTCGCGTCACACGGGCGGAGGTCGAGCGGCTCCGGGCCGAGAAGGGCTTCCCCGAGACCCTGCGGGAACGGGTCGAGGCCGTGGGGACCAAAGCAGCCGCCGAGATCCTGGGCGTGCCGCCCACCCGGTTCACGCGCCTCGCGCGCCTGGGACTGGTCACACCGGTCAAGTTCTCTCTCAACCGCTACCGCGCCGTGCTCTGGCTCTATCCGTCGGCCGAACTGCGGCAGTTCGCGGCTGACGAGAGGAACGCCCCCTGGCTGACGGAGCGTGTCCCGGAGGATCTCAGGCGCCGACTGGACGCGGGACTGGACCTGCGCCCCCGGAACTGGCGTGGGCGCCACCTCGGAGCCCTGCTGAGGCAGGCCGACGACCCCTGGAGCCGCGCGGCCGCCACGGCCTCCCTGCTCGACCCCGTCCAGGTCGCCGAGATCGTCCATGACCCCTACGAGCGCGCCCACCTGCATTTCCACCGGCCCGTACGAGCCGAGCACGGGACGCCCGACTCGCCCGCCGCACGGATCACCGCGCGGATCATGACCGCGGACGACCCCGGTGAGATCGCCTGGCTACGGGCGGACCTCCAGCGGTCCCTCGGCGAGGCCCGGGCACACCGACTCGCCCCGAGGCCCCGCCGGAAGGTGCGGTGGTCGCCGGCCTGGGACGAGACACCCGGCGCGGCGACCCGCCCCGCAGCGCGGCCACCCCGGGGCCGACGACGCCCCGGGCACCCCGCGCCCGGCGCCGGCACGGCTCCCGAAGGGCGACGCGGTCTGCTGGGCTGGCTCCGCCGCAGACACCACTGACCCGCCGGTCACGCCTCGAGCTTGCGGAACAGTCCTTCCTGCACGACCGACACGAGCAGACGTCCCTCCAGGTCGTAGATACGGCCGCGGGCCAGTCCGCGGCCGCCCACCGCGATCGGGGACTCCTGGTCGTACAGGAACCACTCGTCCGCGCGGAACGGCCGGTGGAACCACATCGCGTGGTCCAGCGACGCCATGTCGAAGCCACGGGGCCCCCAGAGGGGCTCCACCGGAATGCGGACGGCGTCCAGAAGCGTCATGTCGCTGGCGTACGTCAGCGCGCACGTGTGCACGAGCGGGTCGTCGCCGAGGGGACCCACCGCGCGCATCCACACCGCACTGCGCGGCTCGGCGTGCTCGACCTCCTCGGCCGTCCAGCGCAGCCGGTCGACATACCGGATGTCGAAGGGCTGCCGCCGGGCCATGCGCTCCAACTGCTCGGGAAGCGTGCCCAGATGCTCGCTGATCTCCTGCGTCACCGTCGGCAGCGACTCGGGGTCGGGCACCTTGCGGGCCGGCGGCAACTGGTGCTCGAAGCTCCCCTCTTCAGGCTTGTGAAAGGAGGCGGTCAGATTGAAGATCGTGCGGCCCTGCTGCACGGCGGTGACCCGGCGCGTGGTGAACGACCGCCCGTCCCGCACCCGCTCCACCTGGTACACGATCGGCACCCCGGGACGGCCGGGGCGCAGGAAGTACGCGTGCAATGAATGCACGGGCCGGTCGCCCTCGGTGGTGCGTCCGGCGGCGACCAGAGCCTGGCCGGCGACCTGCCCGCCGAAGACCCGCTGCAGGGACTCCTGCGGGCTGCGCCCGCGGAAGATGTTGACCTCGATCTGCTCCAGGTCGAGCAGGTCGACGAGCCGCTCGGCGGGGTTGGTCGTCATGTGCTGGCCTCTCCTGTGCTCACAGCTGACCGACGTCGGTGACCTTGACGACGGCGCGTCCCTCGGCGTCGGAGGCCGCGAGATCGATCTCCGCGCTGATCCCCCAGTCATGATCGCCGTTCGGGTCGGCGAAGGTCTGCCGGACCCGCCACAGCCCGTTCTGCGGCTCCTCCTCGATCATCAACAGCCGCGGGCCACGGGCATCGGGACCGGTGCCGAGTTCCTCGTACTCGTCCCAGTACTTGTCCATCGCCTCGCCCCACCGCTCGGCGTCCCAACCGGCCTCGGCGTCCATCTCGCCCAACTCGTCCACCTGGTCGAGCGCGGCGAGTTCGACGCGACGGAACATGGCGTTGCGGACGAGCACCCGGAAGGCACGCGCGTTGGAGGTGACCGGCCTGACCTGGTCGGCCCGCTCCTGGGCCTCCTCGGCCGTCATCTCCTCGGGGTTGGCCAGTTGCTCCCACTCGTCGAGGAGACTGGAGTCGACCTGGCGCACCATCTCCCCGAGCCAGGCGATCAGATCCTCCAGATCGTCGGACTTCAGATCGTCGGGGACGGTGTGGTCGAGTGCCTTGTAGGCGCCGGCGAGGTAGCGCAGCACGATGCCCTCGGTGCGGGCCAGTTCGTAGTGGGACACCAACTCCGTGAAGGACATGGCCCGTTCGTACATGTCACGGATCACGGACTTCGGCGACAGCGGATGGTCGCCGACCCAGGGGTGGCTCTTGCGGTACGTGTTGTACGCGTGGAAGAGCAGCTCCTCCAGCGGCTTGGGGTAGCTGACGTCCTGCAGCCGCTCCATGCGCTCCTCGTACTCGACGCCGTCGGCCTTCATCGCGGCCACGGCCTCGCCGCGCGCCTTGTTCTGCTGGGCGGCGAGGATCTGCCGCGGGTCGTCCAGCGTCGACTCGACGACGGACACCATGTCGAGGGCGTACGAAGGGGATTCGGGGTCCAGAAGTTCGAACGCGGCCAGCGCGAAGGTGGACAGCGGCTGGTTGAGCGCGAAGTCCTGCTGGAGATCGACCGTCAGCCGGACGATACGGCCCTCGGCGTCCGGCTGGTCGAGCTTCTCGACGATGCCGCCGTCGAGGAGCGAGCGGTAGATCGCGATCGCACGGCGGATGTGCCGCAACTGCTGCTTGCGGGGCTCATGGTTGTCCTCCAGCAGATGGCGCATCGCCTCGAAGGCGTTGCCCGGCCGCGCGATCACCGACAGCAGCATGGTGTGAGTGACACGGAAGCGGGAGGTCAGCGGTTCCGGATCGGAGGCGATGAGCTTCTCGAAGGTGTTGTCGGTCCAGCCGACGAACCCCTCGGGAGCCTTCTTGCGCACCACCTTGCGACGCTTCTTCGGATCGTCGCCGGCCTTGGCGAGGGCCTTCTCGTTCTCGATGACGTGCTCGGGCGCCTGCGCCACCACGAAGCCCGCCGTGTCGAAGCCCGCGCGGCCCGCGCGGCCCGCGATCTGGTGGAACTCACGGGCCCGCAGGGTCCGCACACGATTGCCGTCGTACTTGGTGAGGGCGGTGAACAACACGGTGCGGATGGGGACGTTGACGCCGACGCCGAGCGTGTCCGTGCCGCAGATGACCTTCAGCAGACCGGCCTGGGCGAGCTTCTCCACCAGGCGTCGGTACTTGGGCAGCATGCCGGCGTGGTGGACGCCGATGCCGTGCCGCACGTAACGGGAGAGGTTGCGGCCGAACTTGGTGGTGAAGCGGAAGTTGCCGATCAGCTCGGCGATCTGGTCCTTCTCCTCCCGCGTGCACATGTTGATGCTCATCAGCGCCTGCGCCCGTTCCACGGCCTGCGCCTGCGTGAAGTGCACGATGTAGACCGGAGCCTGCTTGGTGGCGAGCAGCTCGGTGAGCGTCTCCGTCAGCGGGGTCAGGACGTACTCGTAGGACAGGGGCACCGGACGCGTCGCCGAGCGGACCACGGCGGTCGGGCGACCGGTGCGCCGGGTGAGGTCCTTTTCGAACATCGAGACGTCGCCGAGGGTCGCCGACATCAGGATGAACTGGGCCTGCGGCAGCTCGAGGATCGGGATCTGCCAGGCCCAGCCCCGATCGCCCTCCGCGTAGAAGTGGAACTCGTCCATCACGACCTGGCCGACGTCGGCGTGCTTGCCGTCGCGCAGCGCGATCGAGGCCAGCACCTCGGCGGTGCAGCAGATGACGGGGGCGTCGGCGTTCACGGAGGCGTCGCCGGTGAGCATGCCGACGTTCTCGGTACCGAAGATCTTGCACAGCTCGAAGAACTTCTCCGAGACGAGCGCCTTGATCGGAGCCGTGTAGAAGGTGACCTCGTCGCGGGCGAGCGCCGCGAAGTGGGCACCCGCCGCGATCATGCTCTTGCCGGAGCCGGTGGGCGTCGACACGATCACGTTCGCGCCGGAGACCACCTCGATGAGCGCCTCCTCCTGGTGCGGATAGAGGGTGAGACCGCGTTCCTGGGCCCACGACTCGAAGGCTTCGTAGAGGGCGTCGGGGTCGGCGGTCCGCGGCAGCTGATCGATGAGGGTCACGCCCCCATCTTGCCTGCCCGCGCACCCGATGGGGGAATCGGCTGCCGGACCGAAGATCGCGAACGCTACGCTGTGACGCCGACGGAACGTCAGCGCACCTGGACAACTGGACAGCGGCACAAGGCGCCTGGACAGCGGCACGAACAGAACGGGACGGGGCACGGCCATGATGGGACCAGCACACTCACTGTCGGGAGCCGCCGCCTGGCTCGGCGTGGGAGCCGCGGCGGCCGCCACCGGGCACACGATGCCCTGGCCGGTGCTCCTGGTCGGTGCGCTGATCTGCGCGGGTGCCGCGCTCGCCCCCGACCTGGACCACAAGGCGGCGACGATCTCCCGTTCCTTCGGTCCGCTGTCACGCTGGGTGTGCGAGATCGTCGACAAGCTGTCCTACGCCGTCTACAAGGCGACGAAGAAGCAGGGCGACCCGCGTCGCTCGGGTGGGCACCGCACGCTCACGCACACCTGGCTGTGGGCAGCGCTGCTCGGCGCCGGTGCCTCCGTCGCCGCCATCACCGGGGGGCGCTGGGCGGTGCTGGCCATTCTCTTCGTGCACCTGGTCCTGGCCATCGAGGGCCTGCTGTGGCGGGCGGCCCGGGGTTCGAGCAGCGATGTGCTGGTGTGGCTGCTGGCGGCGACGAGCGCCTGGATCCTCGCCGGGGTCCTGGACAAGCCGGGCAACGGGGCCGACTGGCTGTTCACACAGCCGGGCCAGGAGTATCTGTGGCTCGGGCTGCCGATCGTGCTGGGGGCGCTGGTGCACGACATCGGGGACTCGCTGACCGTCTCGGGTTGCCCGATCCTGTGGCCGATACCGATCGGGCGCAAGCGCTGGTACCCCGTGGGCCCGCCGAAGGCGATGCGGTTCCGGGCCGGCAGCTGGGTCGAGCTGAGGGTGCTGATGCCGGTGTTCATGGTGCTCGGGGGAGTGGGCGCGGCGGCGGCGCTGAACGTCATCTGACCGGGCACGGGCACCCCCGCCGACGCTACGGCCGCCCAGCCCTGGGTGACGTGCTCGCGCGGCGGTCAGCCCGGCAGGGAGTCCTCGTCCACGATGTGCATGGCGGCCTCCTCGGCGGAGGCGGCGGCTCCGTCGATTCCCACGTCGGTGGCGATCAACCTGCTCTCCTCGTCCTCGTGCGCGCCCTCGTCGGGGGCGACCAGACGGCCGGAGCGGAGGTCGCCCACCTCGTTGTCCAGCGGCTCGCCGTCGGTGTCCTGGGTGTCGCCGATGCCGTCTCCGTCGGGGTAGGCGATGTCCGGGAGCTCTTCGGCGAGGCGCTGCTCCAGCGTCTCCCCGCGCAGTCGCTCCGCCGCCGTGACACCGGTGTGCTCCACCGCCCATGGCCGCTCCGGTGGGGACCAGCCCCGGTCGAGGGGGTCGGCCACACCGTCGGCGACCAGGGTGTCCTCGGCGTCCAGCAGCCCCGCGTCGTCCTGGATCTCGGATCCGTCTGGCTGGTAGACGTCGTCTCCCCATCCGCCGGCTCTGTCCACGGGTACCTCCAGTGGTGGGGCGGGCCCGGTGCCACCGTCCGGCGACGGTGGGCGCACGGACCGCTGGGCCACGGCCCGAACCCCGCGAACCGGGCGGTTCACGGGCGTCCCCCGAATCAGTGCCCACCACCAGCCTTCCACTCGCGTTCGGCACCGCGCAACGGCAGGGCGACGGCAGCCGTCGGACCCCGCCGGAGTCGGCCCCCGCTGCCGGGGCCCGCGCGTCGGTCAGCCGTGCCACGACCTCCACAGCGCGGCGTACGCGCCGTCCGCCGCGACGAGCTGGTCGTGGCTGCCCAGCTCGCTGATGCGGCCGTTCTCGACGACGGCGATGACGTCGGCGTCGTGGGCGGTGTGCAGACGGTGGGCGATGGCGACGACGGTACGGCCGTCGAGGACGCGGGCGAGCGAGCGTTCCAGGTGGCGGGCCGCCCGCGGGTCGAGGAGTGAGGTCGCCTCGTCCAGGACCAGTGTGTGCGGGTCGGCGAGGACCAGCCGGGCCAGCGCGATCTGCTGGGCCTGCGCCGGGGTGAGCGTGAACCCGCCGGAACCGACCTCGGTGTCCAGTCCCTCGTCCAGCGCCCGCGCCCAGGCGTCGGCGTCGACCGCGCCCAGCGCCGCCCACAGCTCGGCGTCCCGGGCGCCCGTGCGGGCCAGAAGCAGGTTGTCGCGGAGGGAGCCGACGAACACGTGGTGCTCCTGGTTGACCAGGGCGACGTGGGAGCGGACGTCCTCGGCGGGCATCCGGGACAGCTCGGCACCGCCGAGGGTCACACGGCCGTCGCGGGGGGCGTAGATCCCGGCGAGCAGTCGGCCCAGGGTCGACTTGCCCGCGCCGGACGGGCCGACGAGGGCGAGCCGGGTGCCGGGCGCGACCTCCAGGGAGACCTTGCGCAGGACGTCGACGCCTTCGCGGTATCCGAAGCGCACCCGGTCGGCGTGGACATGTCGCCCCTCGGGGGCCACGGCCGGGTCGCCCGCATCGGGCTCGATGTCCCGTACCCCGACCAGACGGGCCAGCGACACCTCGGCGACCTGCAGCTCGTCGTACCAGCGGAGGATCAGGTTGATCGGGTCGACGAGCATCTGGGCGATGAGCGCGCCCGTGGTCAGCTGCCCGAGGCTGATCCAGCCCTGGAGGACGAACACCCCGCCGATGATCAGGACGGACCCGAGGACCGTGGTGTGCGTGAAATTGATCACGGGGAAGAGCACCGACCGCAACCACAGGGTGTACCGCTCCCAGGCGGTCCATTCGCGGACCCGCTGGTCGGAGAGGTCGATGCGGCGGGTGCCGAGGCGGTGGGCCTCGACGGTGCGGCCGGCGTCCACCGTCTCCGCGAGGACGGCGGCGACGGCGGCGTACCCGGCGGACTCCGAGCGGTATGCGGAAGGGGCACGCTTGAAGTACCAGCGGCAGCCGACGACCAGCACGGGCAGGGCCAGCAGGACGGCGAGGGCCAGCGGGGGCGCGGTCACGGCGAGGCCGCCGACGAGCAGGACGACCCACACCACCCCGATGGCCAGCTGGGGCACCGCCTCGCGCATGGCGTTGGCCAGCCGGTCGATGTCCGTGGTGATGCGGGAGAGCAGGTCACCCGTGCCGGCGCGTTCCAGGACACCCGGCGGCAGGCCGACCGACCGGACTAGGAAGTCCTCGCGCAGGTCGGCCAGTATCCGCTCGCCGAGCATGGCGCCGCGCAGCCGTACCTCCCGTACAAAGACGGCCTGGACGACGAGGGCGACGACGAACACCGCCGCGCTGACTTCCAGATGGAGTTCACGCGCCCCGT
Organism: Streptomyces sp. MNU76; assembly: GCF_020982545.1. GTDB lineage: Bacteria > Actinomycetota > Actinomycetes > Streptomycetales > Streptomycetaceae > Streptomyces. The sequence goes on from NZ_JAJKLK010000033.1 coordinate 73,918, forward strand.
CGGAGACCCGCTCGACGAGTGCGCCGAGCAGGTAGGGGCCCGCCATCGAGGCCACGACCGCGACCGTGTTGACGGTGATGAGCAGGACGAAGGCCCGGCGGTGCCGGCGGAACAGTTCTGCCACGTAGGCGCGTACGGTCGCGGGGGCGCCGACGGGCAGGGTGTTCGCCGTCGTCGGGGCGGCCGGGTCGTAGGCCGGGGGCACCACGCCGATCATGCGGTCTCCTCGATGTCTTCCAGTTCGTCCAGCACGTCGCTGAGAGCGGTCCTGCGGTCCTGCGGCCGTACGGTGAAGGCGGTCTTCTCGGCGTCCTTCTCACGGGTCTCCTCGTCGGTCTCGCGGGTGACGACGGCCCGGTACCGGGGTTCCTTGTGGATCAGGTCGCGGTGCAGGCCGACTGCCGCCACCTCGCCGTCATGGACGAGGACGACGCGGTCGGCGAGGTCGAGCAGGAGGGGCGAGGAGGTCAGCACGACCGTCGTGCCGCCCGCCCGCAGCGAGCGGACGCCGGCGGCGATCCTCGCCTCGGTGTGCGAGTCGACGGCGGAGGTCGGCTCGTCGAGGACCAGCACGTTCGGGTCCGTGATCAGGGAGCGGGCCAGGGCGAGTCGCTGGCGCTGCCCGCCGGACAGGGACCGTCCGCGCTCGGTGATCCGCGCGTCCAGCGGGTCCTCGGCGTCCAGTGACCCCTGGACCAGGGCTTCCAGCACGTCACCGCACTGGGCGGCGATCAGCGCCTCCTCGGCGGTGACGTGGCCCGAGGCGGGGACGTCGAGGAGTTCGCGGAGGGTGCCGGAGAGCAGCACCGGGTCCTTGTCCTGGACGAGGACGGCCGTGCGGGCGGAGTCGAGGGGCAGTTCGTCGAGCGGTACACCGTCGAGGAGCACGGAGGTGCCCTCCTCGGGGGCGTGGCCGCCCAGCCGTTCCGCCAGTCGTCCGGCCGCGTCGGGGTCACCGCACACCACCGCTGTGAGACACCCGGCGGGCGCGAGCAGCCCGGTGGCCGGGTCGTACAGGTCCCCGGTGGGCACGGTGGCCTCGCGGGACCCCTCGGTGTCCGTGCTCCGCTCCAGCGACAGCACCCCGGCGGCCCGGTTCGCGGACGGACGGGAAAAGGAGTACGCCATCGCGATCTCCTCGAAGTGTCTGAGCGGATACGTCAGCAGCATGACCGCGCTGTACACGGTGACCAGTTCGCCGACCGTGATCCGGCCCTCACGGGCGAGACCCACGCCGTGCCAGACGACCGCGACCATCAGCAGCCCTGGCAGCAGCACCTGGATGCCTGAGATGAGGGCCCACATACGGGCGCTGCGGACGGCGGCGTGCCGGACCTCCTGGGAGGCGCTGCGGTAGCGGTCCAGGAAGAGCTCCTCGCCGCCGATGCCACGCAGCACGCGCAGGCCCGCGACGGTGTCGGAGGCCAGCTCGGTGGCACGGCCCGCCTTCTCGCGCTGGAAGTCGGCGCGGCGGGTCGCGCGGGGCAGCAGCGGAAGCACGGCCAGGGCGAGGACGGGCACTCCCACGGCGACGACGACGCCCAGGGCGGGCTGGTACACGACGAGGCCGACGCAGACCAGCACCACAGTGAGCGCGGCGGCGGTGAAGCGGGAGACGGCCTCGACGAACCAGCCGATCTTCTCGACGTCGCCGGTGGAGACCGCGACCACCTCTCCGGCCGCGACCCGGCGAGTCAGCGCCGAGCCGAGCTGGGCCGTCTTGCGGGCCAGCAACTGCTGGACACGGGCGGCGGCCGTGATCCAGTTGGTGACCGCCGACCGGTGCAGGAAGGTGTCGCCCAGCGCGATGGTGAACCCGCACGCCAGCAGCACCACGCCCGCGAGGGCGAGTCGGGAGCCGGAGCGGTCGACGACGGCCTGGACGGCGAAGCCGACGCAGAACGGAAGTCCGGCCACGGAGGTGAAGTGCAACAACCCCCACGCCAGCGCCTGGAACTGTCCGCCCAGTTGATTCCGGCCGAGCCACCACAGGAATCGTGGGCCCGAGCGAGCGTCCGGCACGCCCGGGTCTTCGTACGGAAGGTCTTGAATCTGCATGACGTCCCAGAGGCTCGAGTCAGGGTGGGGAAGTGGGGAGAAGTAGGGGAGAAGTGGGGAGAAAAGGGGCGGCGAGGTCCAGTGACCGGCTGTGAAAGGTTCGCGTCGCGTCGTGGTCGGAGGCAAACGGTTTTCCGGTGCCGGGCAAATTTTCGGCCTGGACCGTCCTTGGGAGGCCCGGCGTGCGCGGCGGCGGGCGCTCGTGTCCGATGAGCGGTGCGACGATGGATCGCATGCGAATAGGCGGTACCAGGCGGGGACGAACCGGCACGGTGGGCGAAGAAGGTATGGGCGGCGCGGGTGGTGCGGACGACGCGGGCGCGAGGAGGGGCGCGGCTCGTGTCGGGCTCGCCGTGGTGGTCTGTGGCGCCCTGGTGATGTCGGCTGCGGCGTGCGGCGGTTCGGGTGACACGAGCGACGGCGCCAAGGCCGAGAGGAACGCCACGGCGTCCGGGAGCGGCACGGATCGCGCGGCGGCCGAGGCCGCGGACCCGACCCGTGTCCCGGGTGTCGGCGACCGTCTGCAGAAGCAGATCCCCGCGGAGTCCCGCCAGGTCGTGGCCGTCTACGGAGAGGGCAGGGACGACGCCGACGCCACGGTCGTGCTGTACACGAAGAGCGGTTCCACCTGGAAGAAGACCCGCAGTTGGGAGGGCCACAATGGAAAGAAGGGGTGGACCACCGACCATCGGGAGGGTGACAAGCGCAGTCCGGTCGGCGTGTTCACGCTGAGCGACGCGGGAGGGGTCCTGGCCGACCCGGGATCCAAGCTGCCGTACAGCAGGTCGGCGGCGTTCCAGGCGCCGCACTACTGGGCCGAGACGCACTGGCACGACTTCGACTACGTCATCGCGATCGACTACAACCGGGTCAAGGGCACCTCGCCGATCGACCCGACGCGTCCCGAGGGCCAGTCCAAGGGCGGCAGCATCTGGCTGCACATGGACCACGGCAGCGGCACCTCGGCTTGTGTCAGCCTGTCCAAGTCCGGCATGGAGTACCTGCTGCGCACCCTCGACCCGGCCCAGCACCCGGTGATCGTCATGGGGGACAAGGCGGCGCTGGAGGCCTGAGGCGCCCGGTACGCACATGGGCGCTTGTGGCCGGAGATGCCATTGCGGCGGAGAT
>NZ_JAJKLK010000034.1 GCF_020982545.1 Streptomyces sp. MNU76
CGGTCACCCCGAACATCCGCGCCGAGTCCGACGCCCTCTTCGCCGCCCAGGTCACCCGCTTCAACGAGGCTCCTCGCCAAGACGGCCGCCGACCTCGACGAACCCCGCTCGCCTCTCCTGCTGGCCTCCCCGCCCTCGTCGTACGACATCCACTGGGACACCTACGACGGCACCCACCCCAACGCCTCCGGCGAACACAAGCTGGCGGCGACCTTCGCGAACGCGATGCACGAGGCGTGGGGGCTCGGAGGCCCCTACGAGGAGCCGTAGCCTCCGCGCCCCGTTCGTCCGTCGCGTCCTCGTCACCGTGCGTATCGTTGTACTGCGCGGCCGTCCTCGGTCGAGGGGCGGCCGGGGAGGAGCGCCACGATGACCGTCCTTGAAGACAGGATCGCGATGGCCGAGAGCGACGCACTTCAGTTCGCCACTTGAGCCAACCCCACAAACAAGGTGCCCGACACGACACCACCCCCCCACACTCACTCCCACTCACCCGCGACCGCAGCACCGGCGGCGGTTGAGGACGTCGGTCAACACGGCCCGCGCTAAGTTGAGAATCCGGACCGGCGGGCTGCTCTTCCGCCTAGGGTCTCGATCATGTTCAAGTCAGGGGTGGGGTTCCTCGCGTTGTTCGGGCTCGGCTGGTGGCTGCTGGGCTCGAGTGCATTCGACGGGTTGATGCAGCAGGTCCTGGCCGTAGTCGGCTGTGCCGTCATGGTGGGGCTGATGCTCGCCGCACGCCGTTTCCTTCCCTCGTCGGCAGGGGGACCGTTTCCCGTTGACCGACGTCGGCGGTTCAACCAGATCAACGGGCTCCAGTGGCTGCTGATCATCGCCATCGCCGCAGTCTGCCGTCACGTCGGGGTGCCGGTGCTCATTCCCCCGCTGATCGCGGTTGTCGTCGGGCTCCACTTCCTGCCGTTGGCGGCGGTGTTCGAGCAGCCCCGACTGCGAATACCGGCGGCCCTGTTGATCGCTTCCGGGGCGACGGGCATGACCGTCTGGCTCACGAACGGCCCGGACGAGAGCGTTCGCCTCGTGGTGGGCCTTATTTCTGCGCTCTCCCTATGGGGCATGGCGATATGGACAGTCGCAGGGGCGGCATCCGCTGCCGATCAAGGGGCAGGAAATGAGGGTTCTGGCGGCGCGTGACTGGCACCCTGTCTTGGTGGCAGAGCGAGTACGCGTGCGTGAGATCGACGATGACGAGGGGCGGCGGCTGCTGCGGATCATCCGCAGGGGCACCGGGTCGGTGGTGACCTGGCGGCGGCCCAGGTGGTCCTGCTGGCCGCTCAGGGTATGCCGGTGGCGAAGATCGCCGAGGTCACGTTCACCAGCGCCGACCGGGTCCGCGATGTGATCCACAACTTCAACACTGACGGCTTCAACTCGCTCTACCCGAAGTACAAGGGCGGGCGCCCGAAGACGTTCACGCTGCCCGAGCGCCGCGAGATCAAGAAGATCGCCAAGTCCAAGCCGACCGAGCACGACCTGCCGTTTTCCGCCTGGAGTCTGACGAAGCTGGCGGACTTCCTGGTCGCCGAGGGGGTGGTCGACGACATCAGCCACGAGGGCCTGCGCATCCTGCTCCGCGAGGAAGGCGTCTCCTTTCAACGCCTGAAGACCTGGAAGACCTCCCGCGATCCCGACTACTCGGCCAAGAAGGCCCGCGTCGAACACCTCTACGCTATCGCCGACGGCGAGGTCATACCCGAAGAGGGAGAGCCCGAAGCCGTCTTCTGCATGGACGAGTTCGGGCCGCTCAACCTGATGCCCCACCCCGGACGGCAATGGGCCGAACGCGGAGGCAAGCACAAAAACCCCGCTCGCGAGCCACGCCGGCGGCGCCGGGCGACCTACAACCGCTACGGCGGAATACGTCACCTGTTCGCGGCCCTGGACCTGACGAAGAACAGGCTCTACGGGCACATCAAGCCCATCAAGAAACGCACGCAGTTCCTGGAGTTCTGCCGCTACCTGCGCAGCCTCTACCCGCCCGACGTCCGTATCGCGATCGTCTGTGACAACTTCTCCCCGCACCTGACAACGAAGAAATGTCAGCGCGTCGGCACCTGGGCAGCGGCGAACAACGTCGAGATCGCCTACACCCCCACCAACAGCTCCTGGCTGAACCGGATCGAGGCCCAGTTCACCGCCCTGCGGTATTTCACCCTCGACGGCACCGACCACGCCGACCACAAGGAACAGGGCAGCATGATCCGCCGCTACATCATCTGGCGAAACCGGCATGCCAACGACCAGCACCTCCGCGCCGTCGTCGACAGGGCAAACGTTGCCTGACGCGGCACTAGTAGACTGTCGCGGCTAGTTTTTGGGATAGAGGTGGCGCAGTTTGATGCGTGCGTCGTGGGTGGTGAACTGCCAGTTCACCTGACGCTGGTCGGTGTTGGTGGCGTTCTGCCAGGCTGAGAGTTCGGTGTTGAGGGTGTCGAGGTCGCTGATCCGGCGGTCGAGGCATTGCCGGGTCAGTGCGGAGAGTTCGATCTCGGCGATGTTGAGCCATGACCCGTGCTTGGGCGTGTGGTGGATCTTCGAGGCGTTGGGCCAGGGCGAATGCCTCTTCGGGTTCGAACGCCTCGTACAACGAGGCGATGTTGTGGGTGTTGAGGTTGTCCATCACCAGCACCACGGTCTCGGCGTCGGGGTAGTCCACGCTCAGTAACTGTTTGACCTGGCCGGCCCAGTCGATCCGGGTCCGCCGGGACAGTGCCTGAACGCGACGCCACCCGCGCAGGGGTTCGACCCACACGAAGATCGAGGACGTGCCGCAGCGGATGTACTCGCTGTCCTGGCGGGCGTCGTGACCAGGGCGGGCGGGAGTGGGTCGCGGGCATCGCCGAGGCTGGTAGGGCTTCTCGTCCATGCACACCACCGGACGTGCCGGGTCGTAGGGCCGGGCATAGACGGCCAGCACGTCTTCCATCCGGGCCGCGAACTCCGCGTTCGCCCGGGGTGGGATGGTCCAGCACTTTCTCAGGTGAGGGCGCAGTTCCGTTTTTTTAAGACCCGCCCGATGGTGGAGTGGTCCAGATCGGGGATGTCCTCGGCCAGCGCGACATGTTTTCTCCAGCAGCCGCAGCGACCACCGGGTATGGCCCCTGGTGGCTGTGAGCACGCCATCGCGATCAGCCGGGCTTCGACTCGCCGGTCACCGGCGAGGGCACTGGTGGGAGGTCGCGCTTCTTCCGCGCGATCGTGGCGTGCACATCGCCACCGGTCTCGGCGAAACGCGACCAGCCGTAACGTCTCACCGGAG
>NZ_JAJKLK010000035.1 GCF_020982545.1 Streptomyces sp. MNU76
TGGGTCGCGGGCATCGCCGAGGAGCTGGTAGGGCTTCTCGTCCATGCACACCACCGGACGTGCCGGGTCGTAGGGCCGGGCATAGACGGCCAGCACGTCTTCCATCCGGGCCGCGAACTCCGCGTTCGCCCGGGGTGGGATGGTCCAGCACTTTCTCAGGTGAGGGCGCAGTTCCGTTTTTTTAAGACCCGCCCGATGGTGGAGTGGTCCAGATCGGGGATGTCCTCGGCCAGCGCGACATGTTTCTCCAGCAGCCGCAGCGACCACCGGGTATGGCCCTGGGGTGGCTGTGAGCACGCCATCGCGATCAGCCGGGCTTCGACCTCGCCGGTCACCGGCGAGGCACCGAGGTCGCGCTTCTTCCGCGCGATCGTGGCGTGCACATCGCCACCGGTCTCGGCGAAACGCTTGGCGACCAGCCGTAACGTCTCACCGGAGACGCCGAGCCGGGCCGCGATCACCGCCTTGGGATCCACGTCTCCCACCGAGGTGTCCAGTGCTAGCAGTACACGCGCACGCATGATCATCGAGGCCCCACGAACACCCGTGGTGGTCACCCGGACCAACTCCTCACGATCCTGCGGTGTCAACCTGACCGGCCGCTTCTTCTGTGAACCCATGACGACAGTCCTGTCCGGCAAAAGGGAAGGAGGAACCCACCAGACACCAGCCTCCCAACCAGACACGCCACAACTAAGCAGCGACGCACTACTAGGCTCCGGGGCATGGGCGAGGACGTGGACCTTGTGGCTGCCGCCGGAAGTATCGAAGACCGGGACGGAGCCTGGGACTTCATTCGTTGCTTCGTTCGAGGCTGGCGGACGCCCATCCTGCCGGGAGACGGGTGCGACGAAAGTGAGATCACACGGGCGGAAGCACGGCTGGGTCTGGCTCTGCCCGCCGCGATGAGGGAGGCGTACTCCTTGTTCGGTCGCCGCAGCGATCTCACGAGCCGACAGGACCGGTTGCTCTCCCCGGACCAACTCCGGCTGGAGGACGGGGCGCTGGTTTACCGGGTGGAGAGCCAGCACGTTGTCGAATGGGCCGTGCCGCTCTCGCATGCGGACGAGGACGACCCACCCGTGTGGTTCCGAGACGCCGGCGCCGTCTCGGAGCCGTGGAGAAACTATCTTGGGCGCTTCTCCCTTGCGTCCGTGGAGATCATTCTGTCCGAATCCGTCCTGTGCGCCGAGGAAGGCCCCCTCAACCACCGGGCC
>NZ_JAJKLK010000036.1 GCF_020982545.1 Streptomyces sp. MNU76
TGTGTCGGTGGACTATCAGCGCATCCTTCAGTCCCTCGCGGACCGGCATCGGCTCCATCAAGCCGCTGACCTGCCAGGAGATGGCCGTGGCGTTCGGCCTGGACGCGGTGCCGGCGAAGGTGGAGGCGCTGCGGTCGAAGGCGAAACGCCTGGTCGCGCGGGGCTGGCTGGCAGAGCGGCAGCCGGGCCGGTTCACCCTCGCCCAGGGCCCGGCCGGGCAAGGCGGCGCGTCATGAGCAGGGTCATCGACCAGCAGACCATCGCCTCGGCGCTGGTGGTGCGGCGTTCGAAGTCGCGTGCCAGGCGGCGGGTGCGCATCAGGTGGGCGAAGAAGGAGAGTCGGCCCGGGACGCGGTGGTCGGATTTCTCCGACTCCGTTTCCCCGGGCCGCTCACCGAACCGGACGTGCGACTCTCACCGCATCCGGCTCTCCACAGGTTCCTGCCGTTGGCTCGATGATCTATGCGGTCCACGGTGTCGGGATGTTCAAGCCGCGCCAGCGGTAGCGGGTGACCGTCACCGCGGCGATGTTGAACAACATGACTCCGTCCAGGGCAATCTGCCGCCAGCCCGAGGGGCCCTTGAACTGTCGGCGCAGGGCCGACCACGTCATGCGCCGCCGATACGTGATCATGTTGACCACCCGCCACCACACGAACGACCGCAAGGTGTTGAACGTGTGCTTGGCGACGGCGTGCTTGAAGTAGTTGGCCCAGCCGCGAAGGATCTGGTTGATCCTCGACAGCACGGCGGCGAAGGGGACCTGTGACCTCCGGTGGGTCAGCGCCCGGATCTTCCGCCTCAGTTCACGGACTGGCTTGTCCGCGATGAAGGTGTAGACGTAGTGCTTGTCCGTTCCCCGTTTGCGCATCCACTTGATGTGGAAGCCGAGGAAGTCGAACCCGTCGGCCATGTGCACCACGCGCGTCTTGGACTTCGACAGGTGCAGTCCGAGCGGGGCCAGGACCTCGCCGATCTCCGTTCTCAGCGCCTCGACGTGGTGGCGTTCGCCCCTGACGAGCACGACGAAGTCGTCCGCGTAGCGCACGATCCGCCAGTTCGGCAGGTTCTGGCCACCCGCGTGAAGCGTCGCGAGTCGCTGGACATCGTCCCGCCTGGCTTCCACGGCCCCATCACGTGCTCATCGAGCGCGGACAGCGCGATGTTGGCCAGCAGCGGAGAGATCCTGCCTTGCGGGTGCCGGTCTCGGATGGCTCCATTGTCCCGGTCTCCCGCAGGATTCCGGCCTTCAGGAACGCCTTGACCAGGGCGAGCACGCGCTTGTCCTGACTCGGGAACGCACCCGGTCCATGAGGGCCGTGTGGTCGATCGAGTCGAAGCACGCCTCGATGTCCGCGTCCAGGACCTGGCGGTAGCCTTGGGTGCCCCAGAAGTGGATCTCGGCGATCGCGTCGTGCGCCCTCCGGTTGGGCGGAACCCGTAGGAGACCGGCGTGAAGTCAGCCTCAAAGATGGGTTCCAGCACCAGTTTCAGCGTCGCCTGGACTACGCGGGTCGGCCACGGTCGGGATGCCGAGACTCCTCAG
>NZ_JAJKLK010000037.1 GCF_020982545.1 Streptomyces sp. MNU76
CGGTCTCGGATGGCTCCATTGTCCCGGTCTCCCGCAGGATTCCGGCCTTCAGGAACGCCTTGACCAGGGCGAGCACGCGCTTGTCCTTGACTCGGGGAACGCACCCGGTCCATGAGGGCCGTGTGGTCGATCGAGTCGAAGCACGCCTCGATGTCCGCGTCCAGGACCTGGCGGTAGCCTTGGGTGCCCCAGAAGTGGATCTCGGCGATCGCGTCGTGCGCCCTCCGGTTGGGGCGGAACCCGTAGGAGACCGGCGTGAAGTCAGCCTCAAAGATGGGTTCCAGCACCAGTTTCAGCGTCGCCTGGACTACGCGGTCGGCCACGGTCGGGATGCCGAGACTCCTCAGTTTCCCGCCGTGCTTGGGGATCATCCGCTCGCGTACCGGCAGCGGGCGGAACGTCCGCTGCCGAAGCTGCTCGCGCAGCTGGTCCAGGAACACCTCCACGCCCACCTGCTCGGCGATGGTGCGGGCCGTGGCCCGGTCCACGCCGGCGGTGCGGGCACCGGTGTTGCCGGCGACCCGGTCCCACGCACGTGCGAGGAACCTGCGGTCGCATACCAGGTGGTACAGATCATCGAAGCGGCAGCCGGGATCGGCCGCCGCCCAGCGGTGCAGCTTGGTCTGCATCTCCCGTACCTGCAGCGGCCGCACCACCGGCACGTCGCGCTGCACGGCCGGAGTCTCCACTCCGGCGTCTTCGGGCATTGCAGTCCCCTTCCACTCGTTACCTGCTGCCGCCCTTCGCCATGTACGCGGCTTTCCCGCGCTCGGACTACTACGGCGGCTCCGCCCCATCCCGGACCGTTCGGCCGACGGTGGACCCAGCCCGGATGTCCGCGCCGGATGCGCGGCCCGCGGCGGGACCGGGACGGTTCCCGTGTTCACTTGTGATCGCTTGTCGGAGGAGGCGCCCGGCTATACCCCCGGCGGCATCGCCACGGCTACGCCGCAGTCCTTCACCGTGGCCTTGCGCGGCGGCGAACGAGACCTCCGCGCAAGTCGCCTGCCCGAGCAGATGGCAGACGCGCACCGCACCCAGCCCAGATCCGTCAGGTTCGAGCTGGTGGGAATTCGTTACGAGGCTTCACACACCGGTTCCTCTCGTACACCTCTCCGTCATGCTCGCCGGGCACACGGCCATCTGACGGTCCTGGCCCCGCCCCGGCTTTGTCAGGGCTGCTTCCCGCCCTCCCCGGCACCTCCCGGATCAGGCTGCCCTCAGCTTCAACCCCACTGCTGCGACAGCAGGTTGGTGCAGGTCTTTCACCTCCACTCGATCAACAAGCGCCTCACGGCGCACCCGCTCGACGATCCACCGCTTGGGCAGCACCACGAAGCCGCGCATGTCGTCGCTGCGCTTGACGATCGCCAGGACCAGCGCGAACGTGGCCAGGCAGTACTCGACGAGGCCGCCGGTGTAGCCGCCGTCGGCCCAGACCAGCTCCAACTGGTGGTGGGCGTCGGCGACTTGCCGCAGCAGGACCTGCGCGGCGGCGCGATCACCGGTGTCCGCTGCGGTGACCATCACACCCAGCAGCAGGCCGAGCGTGTCGACCACGACGTGCCGCTTGCGCCCGTTGACCAGCTTCCCGCCGTCGAAGCCACGGCTGTCCGCACCGACGGCGACGTCCGCCTTGACCGACTGCGAATCGATCACACCCGCACTCGGCTCCAATCACACGTCGGTGCAGCCGAGTTGAACTCCACCGGCGCGAGCGCGTACAACTGCGGCAACAGGGTCTCCTGGATCTCGGTCGGCTTCGCAACCCCGAGCTACCAAGAGGCCCTAATCCGTTGCTAAGGGCGTTCCGAGGAAGCGGTTGGCTCCCGGGATGTTCGAGTGCCGGACCGTGACACCTCGTGGCTGCCGGGCGGGCAACGCCTCGCTTTAGACAGCGTGCGCGGTCCTGGTGCTCATGGTGGTGGCGGTCGCGTGGGCGCCGTATGGATGCCCCAAGAGGCCCTGGCGTGTGATGCCTCAAGGCAGAGCGGCGACATGCGGTGCAGCGGGGCCGCCACCACCGTCGACGGGCGCTGGTGCTCGTCGGCACTGGACGGACGCCTGTGCGGTCTGGGCCTTGATGCCTCCAGCCAGAGCGGCGCCGTCCAGGGCCGTCGAGCGTCAACACCGATTCTTGATCACTCGTTGGTGTTGGTGGTGCGAGCCTGCCGCACGGTGACCTCTTGATACGCCCGAGCCGTCCGAGCTCCCGCGCAGACCGAGGCCCGTGGGGTGCACTGGTGCCACGAACGGCTAGTGAGGTGGAGGCACATCCGCAGGACGGTTGATGCCTGGGATTAGGTCGCTCGCGTGGCCCGCATGCGCTCGTCACCAGCGCAAACACCTGCACATCGGGGAGGGACAACCTTGATCTACTGCGGAATCGACTGGGCGGAACGAACCCACGACGTCGCCCTGGTAAACGATGCCGGGGCGCTGGTGGCCAAGCGGCACATCACCGACGACGCGGCCGGCTACAAACTGCTGCTGGACCTGCTCGCCGAGCACGGCGACACCGAGGAGAACCCGATCCCCGTGGCGATCGAGACCTCCCGCGGCCTGCTGGTTGCCGTGCTGCGAACCGGCAAACGCAAGGTGTTCGCGATCAACCCGCTGGCCGCCGCCCGCTACCGCGACCGGCACTCCGTCTCCCGCAAGAAGTCCGACCCCGGCGACGCACTCGTGCTCGCGAACATCCTGCGCACCGACATGCACGCCCACCGGCCGCTGCCGGGCGACTCCGAACTCGGACGCGCTATCGCCGTCCTGGCCCGCGCCCAGCAGGACGCGCTGTGGAACCGACAACAGATCGCCAACCAGCTCCGCTCCCTGCTGCGCGAGTACTACCCCGCCGCCCTGGAAGCCTTCGCCACCTGGACCAACGGCCTGTGCCGCCCCGAAGCCCGCGAACTCCTCAAGGCCGCACCGACTCCCTCCCGGGCCGCGCGGCTGACCCGCACCCAGCTCCAGGCCGCCCTTAAACGAGCAGGCCGCAAGCGCGGCATCGAGGCTGAGGCCGACCGCGTCCGCGAGGTCTTCCGCGCCGAGTGGGCCCACCAGCCGCCGCTGGTCGAGAACGCGCTCGGCAAGCAGATGCTCGCCCTCCTTCTCCAGCTGGAAGCCGCCTGCACCGCCGCCGACCAGCTCGCCGAGGCGGTGGAAGAGGCGTTCCCTCAGCATCCGGACGCTGAGATCCTGCTGAGCTTCCCCGGGCTCGGTATCCAGCTCGCCGCCCGGATCCTGGCTGAGATCGGGGACGACCACAGCCGCTTCGCCGACGCCCGCGGCCTGAAGGCATACGCCGGCTCCTCGCCCATCACCAGGGCCTCCGGCAAGAAGTCGTCCATCACACGGCGGTGGGTGAAGAACGACCGGCTCAATCACGCCGGCTACCTCTGGGCCTTCGCCTCACTCCGGACATCCGCCGGAGCCAACGCCCACTGCCGGGCGACGACGCGAGCACGGCGACTGGCACGCCGCCGCCCAGCGCAACCTCTTCAACCGCATGATCGGCCAGCTCTACCACTGCCTACAACACCGCCAGCTGTTCGACGAACACACCGCGTTCCCCACCGAACTCGCCGCCGCAGCTTGACGCGTTGGCATCGTGAGGTGTCTGTTCTCATGCACGCGACCGACTGCGGTCACCCGATCGAGACTCCCGTTCGACGCACACCACTCAAGATCGGAACGACAACAGCCACTGAGCTTGGTGTTTAACCTCGGCCGTTCACCTGACCTGCTGATCTTGGCTCGTTCCCGAGACAGCAGGGCGGCCGTTCTTCACGCTTCGAGGTGTCGAGCAACGTCGCGTGAAGGAACGGCCGCTGGTGAAGAGTCTCGCCGCTGAACAGTCCGCTGACGCCGCGTTGGTGTCCTGTCCCACTTTCGTGTCGAGTTCTACGACTGCCTCTACACCCGGGCGGATGCGCTCTTCGAGCTCACCGACGCGGTGTTGTGCTCGGACGGCCCGGTCACCTCGCTGGTCGAGTTGACGCTCACGGCCGAGCACCGGCGCGGGCACGGAGCAATGTACGACGCCGTCAACCAC